>CAWHVG010000008.1:0-157945 GCA_963832725.1 uncultured Pseudomonadota bacterium | reverse complement strand
GAACGCTCTCGACGGTGTCGTGCGTCGTGTGCTGAGCGTGACGGCGCGCGAGCGCCTGTTCGAGCCCTACGAGGTCGAGATCGATCTCCGGCTCGACGAGGCTCCGCTGCTGCGCGACCTGCTCGGACATCGGGCGTCGGTGGAGCTCACGACGACACGAGGGCGCCGCCGAGCGTGGCACGGCATCGTGTGGTCCGCGCGCGCGACGCCGCGATCAGCGCACGACGTGCTCCTTCGCGTGGTGGTGGTCCCGAGGCTTCGCAAGCTCGAGCTCGGAAGGGACGCGCGCCTGTTCCGCGATCAGAACGTTCCTGCCGTGATCGACGATGTGCTCCGGCGCGGCGGTCTGCCGGAGGATGGGTGGTCGTGGCAGCTCGGGCGAGCCGCTGCCGGTCCATGACAACATCGTCCAGTACGCGGAGAGTGACCTGGCGTTCTGCCAGCGCCTCCTCGCCGAGGAAGGGATCGCGTTCGCGATCCAGAACGGCGACATGGACGAGCGCGTGCTCTTCTTCGACTCGCCCCGCGCGCTCGAGCTGGCACACGAGGTGGACACTCTGCGTTGCGGCCTGGACGCGGCTCACGATCTCGACCGCATCTTCGACGTCCGTGAGCGACACGTGTCGACGTCACGGGGGACCGCCCTCCGCGACCACGATTTGCGGCGCCCCGATCACCCGCCGCGCGCGAGCGCTGGCGGCGACGCCGCACGCGAGGTGTACTTGCACCCGGGGGGATTCCATCACGAGCGCGACGGTGAGCGCCGGGCGCAGCGCTACCTGGAAGCGCTGCGGTGCGAGCGCCGCACGCTGCGGGCGCGTAGCCATGTTCCGTGGCTCGAGTCGGGGCGTCGCTTCCACGTCGAGGGTCACGAGCGCATGGACGTGAACGACGAGTACGTCGTCGTGTCGGTGAGCCATCGTTGCTCTCGAGACGAGGCGGAATCCGGTCCCTACGCGTTCGAGAACGAGTCTCGTGGCGATCCCCGCTCCGACGCCGTACCGCCCGAGCCCGATTGCCGGCCGCCCGCGTGCGACCGGCCTCCAGACTGCGTTCGTGACCGTTCCGGCGGGTCTCGAGCATCACTCGGACGAGCTTGGGCGCTTCAAGGTTCGGTTTCCGTGGGATCGTTCGGGAATCATGGATGCGGAGAGCTCGACTTGGTGTCGTGTGGGCCAGCTTCAGCTCCCCGGACCGATGGTCCTGCCCCGGGTCGGCTTCGAGGTCGACGTCGCGTGCGAACAAGGCGACTGGGACCGGCACCTCGTCACCGCGCACCGGTACAACGCCGAGCAGCTCGTGCCCTATCCGTTGCCGGAGAGCGCGGCGACGAGCTCGTGGCAGAGCCGAACGCTCTACGGTGGACCGGGCTCGAACGAGGTCCGCTTCGACGATACGGCCGGCGTCGAGGAGCTCTTCATGCACGCCTCCATGAACCTGCGCGCGCTCGTGCTCCACGACGCGGTCCGGCGGGTCACGAATGACGAGCGCGTCATGGTCGGTATCCATCAGGCGCTCACGGTGACGGAGGACTTCGTCGCGGTGGTCGGCGGCCACCGTACGACGGCGATCGGTCGCAACCACGCGCTGCGTGTCGAGGAGAGCTATTCGGACAGCGTGGGCCAAGACGAGCGCGTCACCTGCGGCCGCCGTCGCCTCGAGACGGGCGGCGACCTGACCGAGAACGTGCGGCTCGATCGCACCTCGACGGTTGGCCCGCTTCACGTCGTCGGCGCGTTCGGTGACTACGCACATCGCACCCTCGGCGACTCCGTGACGCGTGTCGGCGCGCTCTGGGCCGAGATCGTCGCTGGCGATCGCACCTCACGCGTCCGCGGGAATCGCACCGAATCGGTCGCTGCACTGAAGCACATCGAGGCGGGCACGTTTCGACTGAACGCGCAGGGCAGCGTTCAGACGACGTTCTCGGAGATGGAGGTCGAAGTCGGAGGGGATCGCAGCGAAGCCGCGGATGAGCTTGCGCGCATTGCCTCGGGGGAGGCGCTGCACGCTACCGCGTCGAACATCTCCGTGACCGCGACCAGCAGCCTCACGCTGTGCGCGGGGTCGTGCACGATCAGCCTCGCGAGCTCGGGCACCGTGACCCTGCACGCCCCGCGCGTGAACTTGAGAAATGCCGACTCGATCGGCAGCCAGGTGCGGGTGAACTGAGATGGCACAAGACCTCCTGGCGCTCAGGGCTCGAGTCCATCTCGCCGCCGCGCGGGGCGAGTGCTGGTTCCGGAGCATCGTCGGCACCGAGGCGGTGTCGCGTCCGTTCCAATACGAGCTCGAAGTCCTCGCCGAGGACATCGACCTCGACGCTGCGCGCGCCTCGGAGGCCTTGCTGGAGCTCACGGACGTCGACGGACGAGAGCGCATCGTCCATGGGGTCATCGAGGAGATCAGCGTGTCCCCGACCGAGTGGGAGGATCGCAACCTCTATCGGTTGGTCTTGGTGCCCGAGCCCTACCTGCTCCGCCACCGGCACGGCTTTCGGATATTCCAGGCGCTCTCCGTCCCCGACATCTGCCGCCGTGTGTTCGAGGGTGCCGGCCTTCCCTCCGAACGATTCGAGTGGCGGCTCTCCGCGAGCTACGCCCCGCGTGAGCTGTGCGTGCAGTACGACGAGTCCGAGTGGGACTTCGTCTCGCGTCTTTGCGAGGCCGAGGGCATCTGGTACCGCTTCGAGCACCGCGCGGACGGTCACACCATGGTGTTCGGCGACGACAGCGCACGGACACCGCGTATCGAGTCGAGCCCGTTGCCGTTCGCGTTTGCACACACGGCTGCGCTCGGGGCACGGGCGTACGCCGCCCACGACGGGCTCGTGTCGGTGGAGGATCACGTTTCGCTCGACGACTACGACCGTCTACGCCCGAGCCAGGACCTCGCCGCGGAGGCGCATGCGGACTCCGACTCCGAGCGCGAGTGGTACGAGTACCCGGGCGACTACGCCGACGTGGCCACCGGACGACGCCTCGCGCGAACCCGGCTCGATGAGATCCGAGCGCGCCACCACACGATCGACATCGAGACGACGGCGTTCGACGCCGTCGCGGGCAAGCGCGTCGTCGTCGTGGGCGCTCCGATGGACGTGCCCGACGGTTTCATCGTCGAGAGCCGGCTGGCCGTTGGGCGCGGCGCCGACGAGGAGCAGTGGGGCGTGCATTCCACGCTCACGTTGATCCCCGAGACGCAGCCGTTTCGTCCACCGCGCCGCACGCCCCGACCGCGCGCCACCGGCGTGCAGACGGCGCGGGTGACCGGGCCCGCGGGCGAAGAGGTCCACGTCGACGAGTACGGGCGGGTGAAGGTCCAGTTCCACTGGGATCGCGATGCGCAGCTCGACGAGCACACCTCGTGCTGGGTGCCGGTGGCCCAGGGCCAGACGACGGGTGCGATCATGCATCCGCGCGTTGGCTGGGAGGTCGTGGTCGAGTTCCGCGAAGAGAACCCCGACCGCCCGATCGTCACGGGCCGCGTGTACAACCCGTTCTTCCCACCCCCGCACGCGTTGCCCGAGCGGAAGACGGTGACCGCCCATCGATCCGATTCGCTGCCCGGCCGCGAGCGGATCAACGAGATCCGGTTCGAAGATCTGGCCGGCGATGAGCACATCGCGGTCACGGCGGGCTACGATCTGCGCGAGGTGACGGTCGTGGACCGACGCGTGACGGTCCATCGCCACGAGAACCGCGAGGTCGGTGCGAACCGCGCCGAGACCGTCGGTGTGCTTCAGCGCGTACGCGCGGCGCGCAACCTCAGCGATAGGGTCGGGCTGACGCAGACGGTCTTCGTCGGGAACAACCGCGTCAGCATGGTCCGGCGCAGCGCGTCGGAGCAGATCCAGAACGACCTGAGCCACACGGTGGGGAGCCTCGCATTCGTGCAGGTCGGCGCCGGCGTGCCCGGGCGAGTGCAGACTCTGCTGCAGCAAAGCGAGGAGGGACCGGCGCACGTCATGCTCGAGAGCCTCGAGCCGCTGCTCGAGAGCGTCCGCGACGCCGCTGGTGAGGACGCGAGCGACGCGGGCAGGGCACAGCAGCTGTTCGAGGAGACGGACCTGCCGCCGACGTACGTGCTCGGGCCAGTCCTCGGCGGGCTCACGCGGGGTCCCGAAATGGCGGCCACCCAAGCGCCGAGCGATTCTTCGCCCGACCCCACCGGAGACGTAGCCCGCGGGGCGGGCGAGGACGCCGGCGACCTCGCGGATATCGTGGATCGCGTCGATGACAGCGCGGAAGGCGCCGGCGAGATGGTCGCGGGAGTCGAGGAGAGCGCCGGTGGGATGGAGAGGCTCGCCGATGGAGAGGACGGCTTCGGCGACGCGATGCAGGGCCTCGGGGCGATCGCTGGGGGCGCGAGCGACATCGGCGAGATCGACGGTACCGGCTCCCTCGGCGAAATTGTCCTCCTTCGCCTCCGAGCTCGGCGAGGGGGCGAGCGTCGTTCGGCGGCTCGGGGACCAAGTGCTGCATGTCGCGAAGGTGGCGAGCGAAGCGGCAGCCCTCGCGGCGGGTGCGGGCGAGGTCGTCGAGAATCCGAGCGCGGACAGTGCCGCCGCGCTCCTGCGGATCGCGTCCGAGGGTCACGACGATAGTGCGCGAGGTGGCCTAGAGGAGGGCGCCACCGGACGCCATCCGCTCGCGTTCCTGGACGATCTGACGGGCGGCCCTGCGCTGCAAACGGTGTGGGGCGCCGCGAACGCCGTCGTGGGCTCGGTCGGGTCGATCCTCTCGGCTGTGTCCGGGCAGACCGACGCGATCGAAACGCTCGCGGAGGCCGACGGTGGAGCACACCCGTACGAGCACGACCCCGTTCCGTTCGCGGCGGCCTTCGCGAGCGCAATCCTGGGCGGGCGCCTCGGGGAGCAGGAACCGGAAGGCGACGACGACGATTCGTCCTCGACAGACGCTCGCTCGGAGGAGTCAGCCCAGTCCGACGGTGGCGACGAACGGTCGGACCGTCAGCCCGAGGAGGACGAACCGGAGCATCCTGCCCGCGGTACCGGCACGTGGAGCTTCGTCGTCGGTGGGAGTGACCAAGAGAACGTCGCAGGCACTCAGGTGCTCGGGGCGGGTGCCGGGCTGCGGATCGAAGTCGGCGGTTCCGTGCGCGAGGTCGCCGGCCTCGCTCGTCTGGAGCAGGTCGGCGGGAACCGGCTCGAGCAGACGGACGGGAACAAGACCGAGTCGACGGGGCGGTACGTCGTCGTCGCGACCGAAGGGCTCACCATCACCAGCGGCGCGACCTTGCGCACGGCGGTCAGTGGGGACGCGATCCTGACGATTGCGGGAGCCCACACCCTCGAGGGCGGATCGACGGTCGAGCTGCGCGCGGACGAGCTGCGCTTCGACGCGACGGATACGGTCGTGTTCGAGTGCGGTTCCGCGCGGGTGAGCATCAGCGGGGACGGGATCGCGATCGAGGGAACCGAGATCGTGATCCGCGGGAGTACCATCGGCGTCGACACCCCGGCGCTCGGATAGGAGAAGGCATGGCCAACGCCACAGCGCAGCGAAGGAAGACCACGACATCGCGGGGGGCCGCGCGGAAAGACACCCCGGCGCGAGTCGCATACGTTCAGCCGCCCATCACGCTCGCTCTCGTGCTGGCGCGCGAGGAGGCGGGATACCGAGTCCGAGTCGGCGTGAGTGAGGCGCTCTTCGAGCTCGACGCCGCGGTCGACCCCGCGTTGATCGATGAGGCCATCGCGACCAAGGCTCGCGTCATCGTCGATCCGTCGACGAACAGTATCTGTGGCGTGCTGATGACCCGCCGCGCGCTGCACATCGATCGCGATGGTGACGTGCGAGCCGACGTGCGCCGACTGGAGATCAGCACGGCTGAGGGCGCGCTCCTCAAGACGCCGAGGTCGTTCCTGCAGCTCGACGACGAGCGGCTCGAGCTCTTCGCGCGGGAGACGGTGGTTCGTGCGCGCGACGCGTTCCGGGCCCTGGCCCAGCTCATCAAGCTCAACTGAAGGACCGCATCGTCATGGCCAAGCTCACCGCCCTGGGCAACGAAGTCGCTTCCGAGGAGAGCAAGCTCTCCTTCGTGCCGAACGCGCCGAACGTGTGCCTCACCCCAGCTGCACCAAGCCCGATGCCGGTGCCGTATCCGATCATGGCCGACACGAGCCAGCTCGCCGTCGGCTGCGAGACCGTGCTGCACAACGGCAAGAAGACCATGAACACGCACTCGAAGGTACAAGCGGTACGTGGCAACGAGGCCGGCACCGGAGGCGACATCATCACCGGCCTGAACCGCGGAACCGCGTGGGCCCTCGTCGGCCCGCCGACCGTACTGTTCGAGGGTGCGCCCGTCGTCACGTCGACCAGCCCTGGGTTTGGAAACTGCAGATGAGACAGGTGCCGCTATTGCTCCCAGAGGGGCTCGATCGCGTCGCAACGCTGGAGCGAACCGCGACCGAGGCGGACGTCGCACCGGGCGAAGACGGCAACCGCATCACGCTGTCTTCCTTGCCGGTCCTACTGGCGGGTCCGATCCTGCGCTACGCCGCGGACGACGAAGTCGTCGTTTGGGTGGCGACCAGTGTTCCGGTCACCGTGGTCGGCCGTGTGATGGATGAGCACGTGGACTCCCACGGTCGGCCGTCCGGATCACCCGTGGAGCTCCGCCGCGGTCGCACGCGTCCAGTGCAACTCGCGACGAACCTCTTCGTAACGCACGTGTCGATCCCGGGGCCTTTCCCGAAGCGCAGGATTCTCTCCTACGATCTCACATTCTTCGCCCCGCCCGGCTACCGCTTCGTAGGAGGCAGAGGCCTGGTCTCCAAGGAGCAGCTGACCTACGGCGACCTCACGCTACCGTCGTTCATGCTGGACGAAACCGACCGACACGACACCAATCCCGTGCGGCGGACCGTCTTCATGCACGGTTCGTGTCGCAAGCTGTGTGGACCTGTGCCGGACATGGCGGGGAAGCTCGATGACCGGCTCAACACGACCCACGGCGACATCTACCACCGGCCGCGTTACATACTTCTAACAGGAGACCAGATATACGCGGACGACACGCCGGCGGACCTGTTCCCCGCGGTTCTACGCACGTCGCTAAAGCTGCTCGGCTTCCGGGATCGGCTTCCTAATACAAGCGATACGCTGGACTCGAGGCGCAGTCGCCAGGAGCTCGTAACAAGGGACGGAGGTCTCACTTCGACCGCAGCGGAACAACACATGATGGGCTTCGGCGAGTACGTGGCGACGTATCTCTTCGCTTGGTCGCCGGCCATCTGGGATTGCGCCGCAGTGCGCGACGCCATCCCGTCTTCGGCACACGAGCACGGCAACTACCAAGACTCCGTCTGGATGCGGCGTGCGATGGCGAACGCTCCCACCTACATGATGTGGGACGACCACGAGGTCACCGACGACTGGCCGCTCGACAACGCGATGAAGCGCAACGTAGGGCAGAGTCCGTACGGCAGCTGGATCATCGCCAACGGGACGGCCTGCGCATACTTCTTCCAGCTCCAGGGCAACTACGCCCGTCGGCACCGAAACCGCTATCCCGCCTTGGCCGGTCTTCTGACCGACTACTCGACGAAGGGAATCGCATTCGAGCGAGCGTACGACGCGTACGACCGCAACTGGCACGACGAGACGCTGCACCGCGCGATGGACGCCGCCTACATGGAGTTCCTCACCGCGCGCGAACAGTACGTGCAGGCCGCGGAAAGCATACGGGGTCTTCACGCCGTCACGCCGACTGTGCCGGAGGTTATGCTTCTAGACACCCGGACGCAGCGCGAGCTCAGCGAAAGTGATCCACCGGGCCTTCTCAACGCGGCCGCCCGCGATTGGATTCGGAGACAGTTCTCGTCGATGCCTGGTCCGAGCTACGAGCCTCTCCTCATCGTCTCGCCGGCGCCCGTCGTGGGGAACCCAACACTCGAGGGCGGGCAGCGGGTGGTGGGACCGCTCGGGTTGCGGTACACGGAGGACTGCGAACAATGGAGTCTCAACGAAAGCAGTCTTTTTGCCTTTCTTGAGTCTCTTCGTCGGTTCGTACGTAAGCTCGTGTTTGTTTCGGGTGACGTACACTTCGCATATACGGCGAAGGGTTATTACCAATCCCATTGGCACTCCACTCCTATGCCATTTGTACAGATGACCGGTAGCGCCATGAAAAACCGCCCTGCGGGGTCATTTGATGTCGAGAGATCATTTACGCGAGCTACGGACCCTGGTGGGGGAGGCTCAGAGTCTGGCAATTTGCTTGCGGGAACCAGGGTCTCCTATGACTTTATCACTCCTTCTCGGGTAGGCGATGGTTTCCACGGAGATAGCGTGGGCGACCGGGTCTGGAATGCCGCGGTAGACCTGCTGAACACCTCCGCGTTGGTAGTTGACAACAACGTGAGTTTGGCTACGGTAGACTGGTCAGATACAAGGTTCGTAAGCGTCGCTCACACGATTATCACGTCGACCGGAGAACACGTGCATGAGGCGCATTTTTGAGCTGCGCAATCGCCCCGCAGGCTCGCTTGAGAACGGCCGATTTGTGAGCCCCCCGAAGAACGCAAGGGCTGTGCGTCTGTTGTTCGGCGCGTTTTTCTTTCTGTCTGTTCCGGCCGCCTTTTCTCCCTGCTGCTATCTTACGTCTCTGTTGTCGCTCGAACCCGATCGCCTCGTGGCTCCTATGGAGCCGACCACAGGTGGCAGGGTCGCTGCTTTTGTCATCTATGTGCTGCTCGGTGTCATCCCTTTTCTTTTGGCACTCCTTAGGCACAAACATAGCCCAATGGTTCACCGACTTTTGTCAGCTATGCTGTGGCCTATTGCGTTTTTTTCTCTGTGCTATGCGGTGTTGGTAGTGCGAGGGATCGTTCTCAGTCAAGACTACGGGCGCGAATGGAACCAGCAGGCGATGGCGCTCATCCTGAGCGTGTCGCTGGCCGTAGACGCGGTTCGCTTTGGTTTATCAATTGTGCTTTTAGTCTTGCTGCGGCGCCCGGACATGCGCGCACTATACAAGCTGTCGAGTCCACCCAAACGGTTCTGAGGCATGCCCCACTACCACCTCGTCACCGGTTACGAGACGCTGCGCCGCATCGCCGCGCTCTACGGCGCAGCCCCGTCGCAGATCTGGAATGCCGGCCAGAACGCCGAGCTCCGTCGCGTTCGCACGCCCGATCACCTCTGCGAGGGCGACCGCGTGTGGATTCCGGGCGAAGATCACTCCGCTATCATCGAGGTCGACGGGCGGCCCATACCGTTGCGCACCGGCAGTTCGTACACCCTGTCCCTACCACAGACGCACGAAGTCGCTGTGCAGTTCAGAAACGAAGAGAACGAGCCGATGGCCAACTGGGAGTGCGAGCTCAGTTACCCCGGCGGGTCGTTGGCGACGAGCTTCGACGGTTCGGGTATCTTGCGCGCGACGTTGCCGCTCGCGGTCCTGAGCGTCGAAGTAACGTATTGGCCGAGCGGCGGCGAACGCGAGCACGCCTACAGCCGGAGCCTTCAGGTGGGACGCCTCGACCCCGTCGAGACCGAGAGCGGCGTCGTGGCCAGCCTGCAGAACCTAGGCTACGGAACGGACGGCGCGTCGCTCGGCACGGCGATCGCCGACTTCCAGGCCGACAACGACATGGAAGTCACCGGACGGATTGATGATGCACTCCGGGAGCGACTGCGGAGCACGCACCGCGCAGGAGGACGATGAGGTGATCCGATGAGCGACGCACCCTCACTTCCCGCGCAAACGCCGGGCATGTTCGTCGGCGGCGGCGGATCCGGGACGAGCCTGAGCGGCGCGTGTGCCGCGGCCACGGCGGACTGCGGGCTCTCGGCGGTGGACTTCGCGGCGTTTGAGCAGGTCGTCGCCGTCGTGCGCGCCGCGCAGGAGCGGTGCGCCGAGTACGACGATGCGTGTTGGCTCGTGGAGCAAGCGCGCGAGTTCGATCACCACGCGACGGGCGCGGAGCGCTCCGAGAGCGACGAGAGCCGTCTGCCGCGGAGGCCAACTCCGCGCGAGCGGCATCTCAGCGGCTGCGTGGCTGCGCCGCTATGCGATTCTGAGGTCATCCTCCGCTCGGGCATTGTGGGGCCCGCGGGCTATCTGCTGCCCGCCGCACCATCGGGCCCCAGAACGTGCGGGCTTACTCCCCGGCTGGGCGTGCATCACGCCTCGAGCACGCTGCGCCCCGAACTCCGCAGCGCTGACGGCCGCGCCTTCCCACCGGGGGCGGCGCTCGACGCCGAGCGTCTGCGAGGCATCCGAGACCGACGGATTGCGGAGATCCTGCGCGACGCCGCGGACGAGGACCAGCCGCGGCTTCAATCGACCGAGCTGACGTCGTCGACCAGGCCCCGCCAGCTCGAGTCCGAGCGCCGCGCGATCGAGCAGGTGCTTCCGAGCCCGCCTCAGCTTAGCTCCGCTGCTTCGGCGGAAGCGTCGGGCGCAGATGCAGCGAGCGATGATGACGAGAGCAGCGCGGAGACGAGCGTCCAGCGAGAGGCCCGGGGATGTGTCGGCTCGACGGCGGCAGCGCAGGAGTCTGCGATGCGGCGCCGGGTGGAGCAGGACTACGACGGAGGCTACGCGGCATCTCGAGAAGAGGCGCAGAGTCGGGAGCGCGGCACGCGGCGCGAGGTCGATCGCTGCCGAATCGCGCACGACGAGGCGCTGCTCGAGTGGGAGGACGCCATCGCAGAGGGTGATCGCGGCGCGACACGGCGGACGGCAGTGTCAGAGCGGCGAGCGGCGCAAGCGCTCGTCCGAGCACTCGTTGCTCAGCGACGTGCGGCCTCACTCGTCGCTGCACTCCGCCACGCTCCGCCTCAGCGCGCTCGATCTGGGTGCGTCGGCGCGACCCGTCGAGGGCGAGGGGCGGGTGCCGGAGCTCGCTTCGCAACGGCTCGCGGCTGGCGCGCGTTCCCGGACGGTCGGCGACGGGTAGAGCATGCGGTACGACGAACACGCGACCGAGTATGCGTTCGACTCTGTCTCTGGGTTTTCGGTTGGTCGTTCGCGCGTTTCTCGCCTATCGCCGGGCGGCCGAGCACGTCGTCGATTCCGCGCCACATGGAATCGTGGGTCGTTTCTCCGATGGAAGACGTGTCGGCCAGTGGCTGATCGGAGCATCCACCTCGACCTGGGCCTCCAGGGATACATCACAGGTGTCTGGTTCTCGCCTACCGGGGCCACGTATGTCGTGACGTTCGACGGGACGCTCTACACACGGGGTCCGGCCGAGGAGGCAGCGTACGGTGGATGGCGTCGAGTCGACTTCGGTCGGGAGGTCGAGCTCCACGGGATCTGGGGCATCGACGACAACGACGTGTACGTCTGGGGCCGCGACGCTTGGCGCCCGTTGATGTGGCATCTCAGCCGCGGCGCGATTACGGCGATGCCCGCGCCGCCGGGTCGCACGACGATTGTACGCGGGCTCGGGCCGGAGCTCTTGTATGCCGCCGGCGATGGCGGTTTCGTTGCGCGGTGGGACGGAAGCACCTGGGCCCGGATACGGCTTCCGCTGTCCAGACCCGTGACGGGCTTGTACGTCGGGAATATCGACGACGTTTGGCTGACCACGGACAACGGGAAGCTCTTCGAAGGAACGAGCCACGGATGGGCGCTCAGGCTGCAGCTCGACGCACCGCTCTATGACGTGGGCCGGTGGCGCGGAGCGGTCTGGGTGGCCGCGGGGCGTCGAGGGCTCTTTCGATTGGTCGACAGACGCGATGAGCTCGCACCGGTGGCCCCGGACATCGGCGCCATCGCGCTCGACACGCGGGGAGATCTGCTTGCGCTCTCTGAGGACTGCCTTGCTTCGTCCAGCGACGGGTCGGAGTTCACAGTGACGTGTCGCGACGTGCTTCTCCAGGAGCGGGAAGCGGAGGCGCCCCTCTGGGAGCCGTAGCCCATCGCGGACCCGAGCTAAGGAGTCGGACCTCCATGTCGCCCATCGCCAGCGTGGTCAACCCGGACCATCCCGACGTCACGATCGCGCGCGTCGAGCTCGGTCTCACCCTCTACCTCGACCCGCGCGGGCCGTGGCACCACGAGGGCGCCGCTCGCGTGCTGTCCTCGTTCCTCGCGGTAGTGCCCCCCACGTTGCTCTCGTGGTACTCGACATCGCGTACTGGCGGCTGGAAAAAGCTCGACACCTCGGCCATGACCGAGCTGGCGCGCATGCTCCTTGCGAGCTGGACCGATGGCCGGGCGCGTCACCTCTTCGAGTTCAGCGTCACGGACGACGTCGAGGCTCCGTCGTGCGGGTTCCGATATCGGGAGATTGATCCCGCTCGTGCGGAGCGCGCGGCGGTGATCGAGATCACGCTGCCGCAGGAATTCGACGCGGGGTACTTGCTCCCGATCGCGCGGGCCGCGTTGGGGGCCGGCCCGCTGTGGTCCGGTATCGGCGGGTACGCCGTACGCCTTGGTGAACGGTTCCGCGCCGACGCGTTCGATGTGGCATGGGCATGGGCACAGCGCTATCGCGGCATCGACATCCAGGACACGGAGCGCATGGCATGGCGCGCACCGGAGGGGCTGCCAGGCGTGAACTGGATCACCATCCTGGGGTCGAGCCTCGCCAAGGTTCGCGGCGTCGATGTCGGGGGCGCGCTGCGACATTCGTGGGTCGATCCATTCATTGCGAGCGAGGCTACTGACGCGAACCTGTTGATCGTGGCTGGCGAGGCGCCCACGGTAGGCGATGCGAACCGGTTCGAAGCCCCGTCGGCATACGCCGAGGTGGCACACGCACTCCGCCCTCTTCTCGTTGAACGGCCCCCTGACTTCCTCGGTTGTTTTCGCGACCGCGAGGAGTCTCGACGGTGGTTCTACCGCCTGTGCAGCTGATGGGGCCTGGCATCGTCGAGGCCTTCGCCCGACGTCATGGCGAAGAACGGGTCGATGAGTGCGTCCGCGACGGCGCCACGGGAACCTGCAACACGGACAGCGACTGCCCGGACGGAGCGCACTGCACCAGCGGTATCTGCGGACCGTGAATGGCCCCCAGCTTCCCGTTCTCATCGCGGCGCGGATGAGGACGCTTGGAGCGGTCGCCGAGGCGCTCGCCTTGCTGTGGCTCTGCACCGGCCTTCGCGCTGGCGTAGAACGGGGTGTCGTGATGGGGCTATCGGACGATCGAGCGCGTCGCCGGTGCGGGGAGGCCAGATGGATCCGGGCGGAACCACTCACCCCCGTAGAGCAAGCACCGGGTGCCGCGGCGGGGGTGAGCCGCACGCGCCCGTCCGGGCGCGCCACGACGATCGCCTCTGCGTTGGCGCGCTCGCGCACGACGAACCCGTCCACCGGCGCGAATCCCTCGCTCGCGGAGCGTCGTCGACGTGAGCAGCCGTCGCCTCCGGCTTTTCCCCTTCGACACCGAAGGGCGGGTCGGGCGCGGAACCACGATCATGCTCGAACGCCGGGTTCCGAAGAGCGGCTACCTGTCCATGCGGTTCACGGAGGAGGCGGCGTACGTGGGGGTCTTTCGGTCGCTCTATGACCGGTCGCCGACGGGCTACCGGGTCGCGGAAGCCTGACCTGCTCGTCGCGCGCCTCGGTGGGAGGACGACATCAGCGAGGTGCGGCGCCGGCAGCCGGCAGGCGACGGAGGGGGACGAGGAGCCCGAGGAACGCGACCGAGAGTCCGGCCGCGGTGCCGAAGACGCCCGCGTAGCCGAGCCAGCCGGTGAGCACGCCGGAGAGAAGGCTGGCCGGCGTCTTGCCGAGCACCTCGACGGTCGCCAGCGCCGTGTAGTGGGTGGCGCCGATGCGGCGGTCGACCTGGCTCATCATGAACGCGAACATCGCGGTGGTGACCGCGCCGCCGGCGAAGTGCTCGCCGAGGGTGACGGCGATGACGCCGCTCCCGGTCGCTCCCCAGAGCGCGAGAGCGCATTGACCGGCCATCGGTGCGGCGCGAAGGAGCGCCAGGCCGGCCACCGCGTTCAGGACCGACGTGCGCCGCGCTGCGAAGCCACCGGCCAGCGAGCCGATCAGCGACGCGATCATGCCGTAGGTGCCGACCCAGAGCCCGATCTGGGCGTCGTCGAAGCCGGAGTCGACCAGGAAGGGCTTGAACATGGCGTCCGCGGCCGACTCGCCGAGCTTGTAGGTCGCGATGAACGCGAAGAGCCATCCCGCGCCAGGACGGCGCGCGGTCTTCACCAGCGCCCGCACCACCTCGCCGATCCGCGTGGGCGCCGCCTGCTCGCTCGCTTCCGGCTCGCGCCAGCGCAGCGTGACCACGAACACGAGCGCGACGATGCCGGCCGCGCTGGCGAAGAGGCCACGCCAGCCGATGGTGCCCACCGCCGCCAGCAGCAATCCGCCGGTGGTGATCATGCCGAGCTTGAACCCGACCACCTGCGCCGCGTTGCCCGGCCCGAGCTCGTCGGCGCGCAAGAGATCGATGGCCAGCCCGTCCACGGCCACGTCCATCGTGGCGGCGAAGAGGTTCATCACGAAGAGGAGCGCCAGGAGCGGGACCAGCGATCGGCTCGGATCGACGAACGCTGCGGCCGTGCAGGCGATCGCGAGCCCGAGCTGCAACGGCAGGATCCAGCTCCTCCGCCGTCCGATCCGCGCCGACCAACGCGCATCGACGAAGGGCGCGAAGACGATCTTCAGCATCCACGGCAAGGCCAGCGCGCCCGCGAGACCGATCGCCGCCAGCGAGGTGCCCTGCTGGCGCAGCAGGACGGGCAGCGCCGTCGCCTGCACGCCGAAGGGGAGGCCTTGAACGAGATAGAGCGCGCCGAGCAGCCCGAGGCGAGCAGGGAGCGGGCGCTCCGGAGGCGCTCCTTCGGCCGAGGTCAGGGCGGGCCCTTGGAGGTGTCGATGTGGAGGATGGCCTCGTTGCCCTCGATGTGGACCTCCTCGAGACACGCGAACATGCCGTCCTCGAGATAGCGGAGGGCCGCCGCGTTGGCGGCGGTCATGGGGACCGGCACGCGGTAGGTGCTGGGCTTTCTCACGATGGCGTCGAAGTCGAGGTAGCGGGCGAGCTCGAAGGCTTCGGTGACCGCCTTGAGCGCCGGGATGCGGAGCGGATCGGGCTCGGCCGGCTTGGGAGGCGTGACCACCTTCGGCGGCTCGGGCTCGGCGAGCTCCTCTTCGGGCTCTTCGGGCTCTTCGGGCTCTTCGGGCTCGGCTTCCTCTTCCGCCTCGTCGGCGTCCTCGGCCTCGGCGGGTTCTTCCTCCGCCGGCTCGGCCGGTGCCGGCTCGGCCCGCGCCTCCATTTCCGGCTCCGGCGGAGGGACGATCTCGTCCGCCTGCCGGGCGTCCGCGAGCTGCGCCTCGAGCTCGCGCACCCGCGTTTCGAGATTGGCGGCACGACGCCACTGGAGGAGCGCGAAGAGTGCGAAGACGACCGCCAGCGAGCCGGCGATGAGCGTGACCGGTTCCATCAGCCTCCCTTTCGCCCGCGACTTTACACCCTTCTCGGTCCGCGCCACGGTCCCGTCGTGGACTTGGCGTTCGAGAAGTACGAGGGCATCGGCAACGACTTCTTGGTCGTGGATGATCCCGAGACCCGCGATCGGCTCGATCCTGCCTCCGTCATGGCCCTCTGCGACCGGCACCGAGGCGTGGGAGGCGACGGTGTCTTGCTGACGGGCGTGGAGGACGGCCGGCCCTTCATGCGCGTGCGCAACGCGGACGGCAGCACCCCTCAGATGTGCGGCAACGGCCTCCGCTGCGTGGCGTTGCACCTTTCGCGGACCGGCCGCGCCGACGGATTGCCCTTCGAGATCGACACCGACGCCGGACCGCATCGGGTGCGAGTCCACGACTCCGGCGACGAGGGGCGGGTCGAGGTGTGGATGCGCGCGCCCTCGCTCCGTCCGGCCGATTTGCCGCTGGCGTCGCCGCAGCCGTGGGTGAACGAGGCCATCGAGGTGGCGGGCCGATTGGTTCGGGCCACGGCCGTGTCGATGGGCAACCCGCACGTCGTCCTTTTCGAGGAGTCGGCGGAGCGGGAGGCGCTCGGTCCCGCGCTCGAGCGGAATCCGCGCTTTCCGGAGCGGGTGAACGTCGGCTTCGCGAACCGCACGGAGGATGGGCTCGACCTGGCGGTGTGGGAACGCGGCGTCGGCTGGACCATGGCCTGCGGTACCGGTGCCTGCGCGGCGGCGGTGGCGGCCGTGGAGACCGGCCGCGCGGAGCGGGGCGCGCGGATCGCGGTGCGGCTTCCGGGTGGCGAGCTCACCATCGTGGTCGGCGAGCCGGGCGACAACGTGCGGATGACCGGCCCGGCGCGCCACGTGTTCTCCGGCCGCGTCACGGTCTGTCTGAGCTGACCCGGACGCGGTCGGAGTCGAGAGGGCGACGACATCGCGGCCGGACCGCCGTCGGCTCGACACGCGGCTCGCGTCAGTGCATTTCCGCTGCATCATGCATTCGGCTCGCCGTTGGACCGTCACGCTCTCGATCATCGCCCTCCTGGGTTGCTCGAACGGAGCGCCGGGGCTCCCGGATGGCGCCGTCGACGCGAGCGTTCCCCGAGATGCGCGCCCGCCCGTGGATGCCGGCTTCGACGGCTCGTCGCAGGGCGTGGACGCCTCGGTCACCACCGATGCGGGTGCGCCCGACGCCGACACGCCGGACGCGGGTGCGCCGGACGCGGGCACGCCGGACGCGGGTGCGCCGGACGCGAGCACGCCGGACGCGGGCACGCCGGACGCGAGCACGCCGGACGCGGGTGCGCCGGACGCGGGCACGCCGGACGCGGGCACGCCGGACGCGGGGCCCCCGCTTCCCGACACGTGCACGAGCTCGGGCGAGTGCGGGGCCACGGCGAGCTGCGATACGACGCTCACCCCCGCGCGCTGCGTCTGCGACGCCGGTCACGCGCCCTGCGCGAGCGGTTGCTGCGAGGTGAGCCTGGCTCGCGAGGTGACCCTGCCCGAGAACGGCCACGCACCCGAGCTCGGCTTCGACGCCGCCGGCAACGTGTACGTCCTCTACGTCGTCGGCAGCACGTCGGTGCGGCTCGCGCAGATCGCGCCCGACGACACGACGACCATCACGCCCGTCGGAACCTCGTCGGGTGAGCGCGACGCCTACGATTCTCGCGGTCGCGCCCGACGGAACCGTCTACGTCGGCATCCACGTCGATTCTCGGCTCGCGCAGCGGCGACCTGGTCCTCCACACACGCGCGCCCGGCGCGACGACGTTCACGACGATGGGGCTCACCACCACGAGCCGTCCCGGCTTCGCATACGACGCGGCGATTGGCCTTTCGCGTGCGAGCGGAGGCGACATCTACGCCTCGCTCACGCAGCGGAGCGGCGACGGCACGATGGGCATGTACGTCGCGCGCTTCGACGCGTCGCTCGGCGTGTGGTCCGCGCTCCCTACGATCCTGAGCTATCACGGCTTCGACGGGAGCGAGCTCTTCGCGCGCGACGACGGCTTCTTCATCGGCGCCGACGATTCTCGGCTACGCATCGAAGTACTGGAGCTTCGACACGATGGGCTCGAGCTCGATGTACGTCTCGGGCACGACCGGCACCGTGACTGGGTACGGCAACAACGCCGGCGCCATGACCGAGGATGGAGTGCTCTACACGTTCACCACGGGCCGGCTCGGTACGAGTGATGACAGCGTCTCGGACCTGGTTCGGTTCCCGACCTCGCTCACGGGCTCGCGCTCGGACATCGACATGGCCATCGATTGTTACGGCGATCCCGCTCTCTTCCTCCACACCGAGACGAACCACGAGGTCGGTCTCCTCGTCCGCATGCCGCTCGGCGGCTATGCCCTGGCCGCCACCAGCCCGGAGTCGATCTTCGTCCCCTTCCCGATGACGTCGAGCTGGCTCTCGGTCGACCTCGAGCGCACGCCCGCCGGTGACCTCGCCGTCGCGATCGGCGACAACCTCGATCGGGGCAGCTTCGTGTACCGCGAGTACACCTACTGATCGGGTCGCGCCGAGCAGTCCGCCCGCCCGTCAGCGATCCTCGAGGTACTCGGCCAGGTGCGGGACGATCGGAAGCGCCCGCGCTTCCTCGGGGGTGGCCAGCTCCGCCCACACGATCTCGCGGTGGTCGATGCGGATGCGAGGCTCGCGCTCGAGCGTGGCCTCGAAGATGTCGAGCGTGTCGCGCCGGGACTCGAACGCCTTGGAGCCGTGGTAGACGAGCTCGAGCGCCTCGGGTGGGAGGGCGACCCCGACCTCTTCGAAGAGCTCGCGGCTGGCGGCCTCGCGCGGGTCCTCGCCCGGCTTCACATAGCCGCCGGGCAGCGAGTAGCGCGTTCGGTACGAGCTCTTCACGAGCAAGAGCCGCCCTTCGAACCAGATCGCAGCCAGCGCGCCACTGGTGTGCGGCCGCCTCACGCGCCACCAGCCGCGCAGCAGGCGGTGCGCGACCCGGTAGGCGACGCGGATGGGCGGGTCGAGGATCATTCGGTGGCAGAATAGGCGCCGGCGCCGGTCCCCGGAAGGTGTGGGCGAGCTGCTATCATCGGCGCCATGCGCGTCCTGATCGCTGACAAGCTCGCCCCTCTCGTCGCCGGCCACCTGCAGGATTCTGGGGGCCGAGGTCACGGTCCAGCCCGAGCTCTCGGGCGATGCGCTGACGGAGCGTCTGAAGTCGCTCGACCCGGCCGTGCTGGTGGTCCGCAGCACGCGGGTCACTGCGGCCGACGTGGACGCGGCGCGCTCGCTCTCGCTGGTCATTCGCGCCGGCGCGGGCGTGAACACCATCGACCTCGCGGCGGCCTCGGGCCGAGGTGTCTACGTCGCGAACTGTCCGGGCAAGAACGCCTCCGCAGTCGCCGAGCTCGCCATCGGGCACCTGATCAACCTCGACCGGCGCATCGCCGACAACGTCGCCGCGCTGCGTCGACGCACCTGGGACAAGAAGGGATTCGGCGGCGCGCGCGGGCTCAACGGCCGCACGCTGGCGGTGCTCGGCACCGGCACCATCGGCTGCGAGGTCATCCACCGGGCGCAGGCGCTCGGGATGCGGATCCGCGCCTGGTCGCGGAGCCTCACCGACGAGCAGGCGGAGGCGATGGAGGTCGAGCGGGCGGAGACACCGGAGAAGGCCGTCGAAGGCGCCGACGCGGTGACGGTGCACCTCGCGCTCACGCCGGAGACGCGCGGCCGGATCGGCGAGGGCATCTTCGGCGCGATGAAGCCGGGCGCGTACTTCGTGAACACGTCGCGCGGCGAGATCGTGGATCAGCCGGCGTTGATGCGCGCGCTGGAGGAGAAAGGCCTGCGCGCGGGCCTGGACGTGTTCGCGAACGAGCCGGCGGGCGGAAAGGGCGAGTTCGACGATCCGATCGCCGTTCACCCGAGCGTGTACGGGACCCACCACATCGGCGCGAGCACCGTCGAGGCCGAAGAGGCCGTCGGCGAGGAGGTCGTGCGCATCGTCGACGCCTACGCGCGCGGCAGGGTCATCCCGAACTGCGTGAACCTCGCCTCCGAGAACGAGGCGACGCATCTCTTGGTGGTACGCCACGCGGATCGGGTCGGCGTTCTGGCCACCGTGCTCGATCTCCTGCGCGACGCCGGCCACAACGTGCAGGAGATGCAGAACATCGTCTTCTCCGGTGGCGAGGCCGCGTGCGCGCGGATCGAGATCGCCGGCGAGCCGAACGCGGAGACGCTGGCCAAGCTCAACGCCGATCCGGCCGTCTTCGACGCCGCGGTGACGCCCTACGAAGGCTGAGCGTGGACTCCGCTGCTTGCGGTCGCTCTGGCACTGCCAGGACCGCTCAGCGACGCTTGCGCTCGGCCAGGACGGCGACGACCACGGCGCGGACCGCGCGCTCGTCGAGCCCGCGCAGCGCTCCGATGCGATCGACCAGGTAGCTCAGCCCCGCCATGTGCAGCTCGGCGTGTCCGATCGGGCATTCGAGCTGCCCGCGATGGAGCGCGCGCAAGATCCGCTCGAGATCGGTGGTGGAGAGCCCGGTGAGCCCTGCTCCGGCGCCTTGCATGGCCGACGCATAGCAGCGGCCGGCGGAACGCGCACCGTCATCCGGCCCGGCCCGGATCATTGCAGCGGCCGAAGACCAGCCAGCTGTCGCCCAGCTCGTGCCCGAGGTAACCGGCCTCCACCGAGCGGGTCACGGCCTCTCGCAGGAGTGGCGCGGGCGCGAACGCGCCGAGCAGGGCGTAGTGCGAGCTCGCCGGATCGTGGGCGCCAGTGAGGAGCGCGTCGACCACGCGGCGCCGAGTGGAGCGCCCGATGCGCAAGTCGGTCTCGGCGCGTCCCGCGCGAACCAGCCCGTCTTCGAGCGCGCTTCCTTCGAGCGCGCGCGTGACCGAGGTGCCCACCGCGACGATCCGTCCGCCTCGCGCGCGCGCTCGCTGGATCGCTTCTGCGGTCCCGAGCGGGATCTCGTAGCGCTCCGGCAGCGGCAGGCGCGCGTCGAGCGCCGGATCGCCGGTCGCGCTCAGACCGGCCGCGTGGGTGAGGGTGACCACCTCCGCCCCGGCTCCCGAGATCGCCGAGAGCAGCGCGGCGCTCAACGGCCGGCCGGCGGAGGGCAGCTCCACCGACCACGGCCTCGCCGCGTATCCGGTCGAGAGCTCACCCAGCGCGAGCGGCCGCCGGTGATAGCGGTACTGGATCGGCCGGCCGACCGCGTAGAGGGCACGCCAGAGCGCGTCTCCGCTCGGTCGCAGCTCGACGTCCAGCAGCCGCGGCGCGCTCGCGTCGACGCCGACGACGATCGCCCTCAGCCCTGCGCCGAGCGCGATCACGTCCCCTTCTCTCAGCGGCGGCGGCGGAGGCCGGCGGTCGGTGTCGTCGCGCCAGCTCCCCTCGCCGAAGAGCACCGCCCGCCAGCGGCCGTCCTCGCGCTCGCCCGCCAGCCGGAGCTCCACCGCGCGTCCGGCCGCCGTCCCCGCCAGCGAAGCCGGCAGGGTCGCCGCGTCGTTGAGCACCCAGACGTCTCCCTCGCGGACCCAGCCGGAGAGCGCCTCGAAGGGCGCGTCGACCAGCGTCTCGCGGGTCGCGTCGACGACGAGGAGTCTCTGCGCGCGCGGATCGAGCCGGGGTTCGGTCGCGGCCCGCAGCCCCGCCGAGCCCATCACGACGGCACCTCGTCGGCGATCACGCGGGCGCCGGAAGGTCCGAGCGCGGGATCCTCGATCGCCCGCACGATCCGTGCGGCCACGTCCTCGGGGCGCCCGAGCGCGGCGCGATTGGCGTCCGGGATGGCGTCGGCGTGCATGTCCGTGTCCATCTCGCCCGGATCGACCGAGAAGACCCGCACCCCGCTCTCCGAGAGCTCCGCCGCCCAGGTGCGAGAGAGATGGTCGAGGGCCGCCTTCGACGCGCCGTAGGCGCCCCAGCTCGGATAGGCCTCGACCGCGGCGTCGGAGCTCACGTGGACGATCACGCCGCGCCCTCGACGGACCATCGAGCCGACCACCGCGCGCGTAAGGCGAAAGGGCGCGAGCACGTTGACCCGCAGCGCCTCCTCGAAGAGCGCGTCCGGTGTGTCGGCGAGCAGCCTCAGCGGCACCGGTCCGAGGCTGCTCGCGTTGTGCACCACCACGTCGAGCGGCCCCACCATCGCGTTCGCCGCGCCCGCGATCCGTGCGGCGGCGTCGGCAACTCCCACGTCTGCGGCGATCGCGTGCGCGCTCCCTCCCTCCGCGCGGATCGACTTCACCACCCGCTCCAACATCTCCTCGTCCCGCGCCACCAGCACCACCTCGGCACCTCGCGCCGCGACCGCCCGAGCCAGCGCCCGACCCAGCCCACGGCTCGCGCCCGTCACCAGCACTTTCGCTTCCTTCAGCTCCATCGCGTCCTCCATCGTCCGTGAAGAGAACGTGGCGCCGGTCGGCCATCTGGCGAGCAACCCTGCTAATATATTGGCGTCGGTCCCATCGCCTGGAGAAGCGCTGTGCTCCAATGGGATGACACTGCAGTCAACGAGTTGTCATGGAGGCGAACGTGATCGAGCAGCTCTCGGATCGACTCGGGCAGAACGTGCGTCAGCTCCGCCAAGCGCGGGGCAAGACGCAACAGCAGATGGCGTCGCTGGCGGGGGTGCCGCGCGCCACGTGGGCCAACCTCGAGACGGGCGGCGCGAACCCCACGCTCGCGGTGCTCCACGCCGTCGCGGTGGCGCTCGGCGTGTCCCTCGAAGAGCTCCTCGGGCCGCCTCGGTCGGCGGCGCGGCTCTGGCCGAAGGAAGCGCTTCCCACGCGACAACGCGGTCATGTGCG
Organism: uncultured Pseudomonadota bacterium; assembly: GCA_963832725.1. GTDB lineage: Bacteria > Myxococcota_A > Polyangia > Polyangiales > Sandaracinaceae > JAEZBP01. The sequence continues at coordinate 135,754 of CAWHVG010000008.1, read as the reverse complement.
GATCCGCCGGCTGCTCCCCGATCCCGTGCCGGGGATGGAGATTCGAGCGCTTCGAGCTCCCGCCCGGAGCGCGCATGACCGGAACGCCACACACGGCTGGTACGCGAGAGTACCTCGCCTGCGAGCTCGGACGGATTGAGCTCGTCGCTTCGGGCGAGCGCTATCGACTCGTGGCGGGCGACGTGGTCGCGTTTCGAGGAGATCAACGACATTCCTACGCCAACCAGGGAGACCGAGCGGCCGTCGCCTACTCCGTGGTCCTTCTCGTCTCACCGCTGAGTGTCGCGACCTGATCGATTTGTGCGGGCCGACCCTCGACAACGGCGGACCGAGGACCACAATGCATCTTGCTCCGGGCGGCTCGTACGATCATCGAGAACCCCCCCCGGGCATTTGCGAAGCGCGCCGGAACGTAGGCATTTCACGAAAATCGGTTGGCACGCTCGCACGCGCGAGAGCAGTTTCGCCCGCGACGTAATCCTGGAGAGAGCGTGGGTGCGGTCACCCGGGGGCGTTTAGAGCCAGCAACGTGCTGATATTTCGAGCCGTGATGAATGCCGCCGCGAAGAGCGGCGTGGATGGGACCCGCTTGGCGCGTGAGGTCGGCGTCACGCCCGAGCGCCTCGCGAGCTCGATCGAGCCGCTTCCCTATACGTCCGAGGAGGCGCTCTGGAGAACGCTCGCCCGTCACACGGACGACTCGGCGTTCGGGCTGCGCGCCGCTCGCTCCATGGAGCGCGGTGCGCTGCGCGGCGTCGAGTACGCGATGCGCTCGAGCGCCACCGTCGGGGACGCGCTCGGGCTTCTCCCGCGCTTCTCCCGCCTGCTCCACCGCGAGCGTCGCTACGGCGTGCGTCACGAGGTGGATGGGAGCGCGACGCTGGTTTACGAGTCTCCTCACAGCGTTCCTGTGGGCTCGATGATCACGGACTTCGCGCTCGCCCTCGTCGTGGCGATTTGCCGCGATGCGGCCCACCCGCTCTGGGCTCCGAGCATGGTTTGTTTGCGTCATCGTCCTTCGGTCGAGCTGGACCGCTACCGCGGCTTCTTCCAGGCACCGATGCAGTTCGACGCGCCGGAGAACGCCCTCGTCATCGAGCCCGCGCGGCTCGACGCGCCGATGCGCGAGGCCGATCCGATCCTCTGCACCGTGCTCGAGCAGTACCTCCGCAGCGAGCTGGAGGCGATCGATCCCGCGCAGTCGCTCGAGGACGCGGTGCGGTCGGCGATCGCGCGTGCCTTGCCCGAGCAGAACGCGGATCTCGAGACGATCGCCGAGCGCGTGAGCCTCTCGTCCCGCGTGCTCCAGAAGCGGCTCCAGCAGGCCAACACCTCCTTCCAGGAGCTGCTCGACCGCGTGCGCGAGGGGCAGGCGAAGCGCTGTCTGTTGCAGCCCCGCGTCAGCTTGGCCGGCACCGCGCTGGAGCTCGGCTACTCGGACGTCACCGCGTTCCACCGCGCGTTCAAGCGCTGGACCGGACTGACGCCCGGCGAGTTCCGCCGCCGCGCGGGCCGCGAGAGCGCCACGGTCTGACGAGAAACGGCGACTGTGGGTCAGGCGACTCGCTCGACCTCGATCTCGTAGCCGTCCCGAGTCGATCGATCTGGCCCGTCGTTCCGCGCGCGCCGTGTGGGAAACGCGAGTGCGCGGATCAAGCGTGACCGAGGTAGATCTTGAGCGTCTCGGTGGCGTCCTTGCGATCGAACGCGACGCCGGCGATCGCCCGCCGGTTCGAGACCTCGCCGAAGAGCTCCTCGAGGAAGGTGTAGAAGCGGCGGCATTCGTCGACCGCGGCATCCAGGCGCGCCGGATCGAGGAGATCCACGTCGCGCAGTGCCGTCAGCGCGGCCAGGAAGACGTCGAGCCGCTCGTAGTCGTTGCTGCGCAAGAGCTGATAGCCGATGGCGCGGAAGTGCCCGAGGAAGTCGCGCACGAATTGGAAGCTCGCCGCGCCCGCCCAGCGGTCGGTGTCTCCGTCCGTCGCCTGGGCCTTGGCGATGAACGCGCGGAGGATCTGCATGAACATCCAGATCTCACGCCGCAGCCGTTCGCTCACGGCCCGCCGCGCGTCGCTATCGCGCGCGAGCTGAGGCGTCGGCCGGCCGGGTGCGAGCACGCGGCAGAGCGACGAGACGGAGTAGTGCACGGACGCGCGAACGCTGGCCGCCGCGACCACCAGCGCCGGGCCGAGCTCGGCCCCGGCCACCCCCTCCGTCGGTGAAGGCAGGTCGTGGATGAACACCTTGCGCACGTCGACCCGCAGCCCGTTGGCGACGGTCTCGAGCGCGCTCCGCAAGGTCGCCAGCCAGTGCGCCTCCTGCTCGAGCTGGCCGGCCCGCTCCACGATGTGGACCGCGTGCACCGCGAGCAGCTCGCGCTCCAGCCCGTCCGCGATGGTGTCGGCGGCGTTCTGGCCGAGGTAGTGCGTCAGCGCCCGCAGATCGCTCCGCAGCACCGCCAAGATCACGTAGGCGCGCCGGGCCGAGGACGCGTCGGCGGCGTAGCGATCGACCAGGTCCAGATACCGGAGCGCGCGGAAGAGCGCGAGCATCGTCAGCGCGAGCACGCGGTGGGTCGCCTCGGAGCGAACGGCGTGCAGCGCGTCGAGCACCTCGCCGTTCTGGATGCGGTCGAACTCCGGCCGGAACTCGAGCGCCATCAGCGGGTTGAAGTAGACATTGCGCCCGACCTCGCGGGTGATGGTGCCGTGCAGCGCCGAGTAGAGCCGGTGGTTGACCCGACCGAGGCGCAAGAGGCCGTCGGCGAGGTCCTGGAAGCCGCCGAAGGCGTTGCGCATGACCAGCAGCGACTCCTCGGGCGTGTCCTGGGTGAGCTGCTCTTGGAGCAGCCTTCCGCGCGCCGAGTCCTCGGGCAGCACCGTCTCGAGGTAGCGGGTGAAGGTGTAGGCCTTCTCTTTGTCGCCGAGGAGCACCCGCACCAGCGTGTTGATGCGGTTCATGCCCTCGCGGACGATGCGCAGCTCCTCGAGGTAGTCGTGGGCCACCGCCGCGCTCGAGCGCGGCGTGCCCGGATGGTTCCGTGGGTTGCCGAAGCAGGTCACGCCCTTGAGCAGCATCTCCAGCTCGAAGAGCGTGTCCTCCTTCTTCTCCCACGCGAGCGAGGCATACCAACCGTCGCGCGCGTTGGCCTGATCGCGCCTGAGCGCGCGGGTGTCGCGCAGCAGGTTCGCGTAGACGTCTCGGTCGCTCGGGATGGCCGCGATGCTCGCCACGGTGGCCGGACTGTAGATCATCCGGCCGCCGGGGGTCAGCGGATCAGCAATGAAGGTTGCCGAGGCCGCCCGCGTCGTAGACCTGGTGGCCCGCGCCGTGGAGCAGGTGGCTGGCGCTCGCGCTCCGCCCGCCGGAGGCGCAGTACACGACCACCGGCACCCCGGCCGGGATTTCCCCGAGCCGCCGCCCGAGCTCCTGCACCGGGATGTTGACGGCGCCCTCCGCGTGGCCGCCCCGGAACTCGGCCGGCGTGCGGACGTCGAGCAGGACCGCGTTTTCCTCGCGGACGAGGCGCCAGGCTTCGGGCCCGTCGATGCGACGGGCGCCTTGGGACTGATTGAACATGCTTCCGAACAGACTCATGGTGGGAACCTCCGCTGCGGGGCTTTCGCACGGCGCGTGCCAGCGGCCGACGTGCCCACGGCCGCGCCCGATGAAACTCTTTGCAACGCGTGCTCGCCGGCGAGGCGTGTGCCGTCCGGCTCGTTCGCCATGGCCGCCTCGTTCTCACGGCGGCGCGGCGCGATACACGCCGCAACATGCGGGTCGCGACACGAGAACGCCCCCAAAAAAGCCGCTGACGTTTGACATCGCGCCAAAGCGGGAGTGAAATGCCGCGCGCCCCACTCCCGCAAGGAGGCCTGCATGCATCGCGCATCTTCTTGGCTCACCGTGCTGGCCGTGGCGCTCGGGCTCGTGATGGTCACGGGTACTGCGCGCGCGACCGTCGTGGTCCCTCTCACCCTCGCCGACCAGGTCGACCAAGCGGACATGATCGTCCGCGCGACCGTCGGCGCTCAGCACAGCGCGTTCGTGCCCGAGCGCGGTGCCATCCTCACCTGGACCTCGCTCGAGGTGACCGAGGTGCTCAAAGGGCAGGTCCCGCGAACGCTCACGCTGCGCCAGATGGGCGGCAGCGCCAACGGCATGCAGCAGCGCGTCCCCGGCGACGCCGAGCTCCGCCCCGGTCAGGACGTGGTGCTCTTCCTGCGCCACGGTGAGGGGGACACGGTCTTCCTCTTCGCGCTCGCGCAGTCCTGCTACTTCGTCGACGCCGAGCACGGCACGGTGTACCGGGACCTCCGGAGCCTCACCTTCGCCGTCCTCGGTCAGAACGGAACGCAGCTCCAGGCGCCGGCGCCCGATCCGCTGACCGGCGTCGACGCGCTCCGCGCTCGGATCCGCGAGCTCCTCGGAGGTGCGCGATGAAGCGGGCGTCCTGGCTGCTGCCGCTCTTGGCCCTCGCCCTCGCGTCCCCCGCGCAGGCCTACGTCCGGGAGTCGTCGAACTGGGATCCGAGCACGCTGCCAATCCCCTATCACGTCAACACCAGCAGCGCGCCTTCGTCGCTCGGCGCGAGCACGGCGCGCTCCGCGGTCGACGCCGGCTTCACGACCTGGTCCGGGCCGTCTTGCACGGCGTGGCAGGCGACCAACGCCGGCGACACCTCGGGCGGCGCGAACTCGGGCGACCGCCAGAACAACATCCTCTGGGTCAGCGGAAGCTGGCCGTCCGAGCTCGGCGACGTCCGAAGCGTGATCGGTGTGACCACGCCGGTCTGGTACAGCGGCGGCTACTTCAGCGACGCCGACATCCGCTTCAACAACGTCGGCTTCACCTGGAGCACCACCGGCGCCGGCGGCACGGTCGACGCACAGTCGATCGCGACCCACGAAGAGGGCCACTTCCTCGGCCTCGATCACCCGCCGGTGTCCTCGGCGATCATGTACGCGTCGTACTCCGGCGGCATCAAGCGGACGCTGGCGAGTGACGACACCATGGGCGTCTGCGCCATCTATCCGTCCGGCTCGACGCCGCCCCCGACGACGGACGCCGGCACGCCCCCACCCTCGTCCGACGCCTGCAGCGTCTACAACGGGGACTGCGCGACCTGCACGATGTACAGCCCTTGCGGCTTCTGCCCCGGGACCTCGAGCTGCGTCAGCGGCAGCGCCTCGGGGCCGCGGACGGGGAGCTGCTCCGGGTGGGCGTGGACGGGTGACATGTGCCCGGCCGCAGGGCCCGGCATGGGTCGGCTGGGGGCACCTTGTACGATGGCCACGGACTGCAGCAGCAGCCTCTGTGTGGGTGACGGGAGCGGCCACGGCTTCTGCACCCGCGCCTGCACCGACGACTGCGGGTGTCCCGACGGCTACTCCTGCTTCGCGACGACCGATCCGACACTGAAGGTGTGCGCTCCCGGCACGCGCATGTGCACGGCGCCGCCGCCTACGCCGATCGACGCTGGCACGCCGCCTCCTCCGCCGCGGCGCGTGGACGCCGGCACCACGCCTCCGCCGGTCACGTCCGACGCCGGCTCCACTCCGCCGCCGCCCGTGCAGAACGACGCCAGCACGCCCACGCCCAACCCGACGGTCGACGCCGGCACCGGCGCCGCGAGCCGCACCGGCTGTGGCTGCTCGGCGCCGGGCCGTAGCGCTCCGACCCACCTCCTGTGGCTGGCCGCGCTCGCGCCCTTGTGGATCGCGCGCCGTCGCCGACGCTGAGACCGACGGCGATCCGTGAAGACCTCCCCCGTCCGCTCGTGATGGGGGAGGTTTTTTCGTGATGGCCTCTCGTGGGGCGAGGCGCGTCGCGTATGCTGCGCGCTCTCGTCTCGGGAGGCGCGAATGAGCGAAACGATCGTCCTCTATTCGTTCGGCGACTTCGATCGCAGCGGGAAGGTCCGCTGGCTGGCCGCCGAGCTCGGTCTGGACGTCGAGGAGCGCCGGGTGAAGCCCGGCGAGCACCGGGCGGGACCCTATCTGGAGAAGAACCCGCTGGGGCAGATCCCCACCGTGGAGTTCCGCGGCGAGACCTTGCTCGAGAGCACGGCGATCTGCCAGCTTCTGGCCGAGGCGTTCGACGAGCCGAAGCTGTGGGTGGGCCCGCGCGAGCCGGAGCGCGCTTCGTACCTCTTCTGGCTCGGGCTGCTCGGCGAGAACCTCGAGGGCCGGCTGGTGGAGTGTGCGGTCAGCCGCGCCGGGATCCTCGGTCCGGAGTACTTCGCGCTGCACGAGCGGAGGCTGCGCTCGAAGCTCGAGGCGCTCGCGTCGATGCTTCCGAAGGAGGGCTACCTCGCGGGCGATCGCTTCACCGTCGCAGACATCCTCGCGGGCTACGTGCTGCGGCTCGCGATCGGCTGCGAGCTGGTCGATCGTGATGCTGTCGAGCCCTACTACGGCCGCCTGGTCTCGAGGGAGGCGGCAGAGACGAGCCGCTTCTTCGCCCGCGGCTGACGCCCCCCGCGGCTCGGGGCCGAACGTCGGCCCGCGGCTCCTCGACGCGTTCCTCGACCGCAGGCGTCGCGGGTCGATGTGGGCTCGAGGACGTACGTCGGCGCTCGCTCCTCGACGACCGCAGGCATCGCAGGTCGACGTGGGCTCACGGCCGAACGTCGGCGCTCGGCTCCTCGATCCGCAGCGGGGGACGGCTCGGTCTCGCGGGCGGCCGCACCACCTCCCGCGGCGCCTCCTCGACCGGGGGCATCGGCGGCGCGTGCAGGGTCTCGAACGCGGGGCTCTCCGGTGCGCCGTGCGAGCGGCGCAGGAGCCGGATCAGCGGCGCGGCCACGGAGGGCGCGGTGAACTCCTCCAGCACGCGCTCGCGTCCCGCCTGGGCCAGCTGCGCGCCGAGGGCCGGGTCTCGCCAGAGCCGGATCAGACAGCGCGCGAGCGCGTCGAAGTCACCGGTCGGGAAGAGCAGCCCGGTCTCGTTGGGCTCGACCAGCTCGGGGATGCCCGCCACGGACGGCGCCACCACCGGCACACCGAGCGCCATGGCTTCCATCAGGGCGACCGGCAGCCCCTCCATGAAGCTCGCGAGGGCGAAGACGTCCGCGCGGGCGACCCGCCGCAGCACCTCGTCCTCGCTGCAGCGTCCCACGAAGTCGCAACGGTCGCGCAGCCCGAACGCGTCGGCTCGTGCCTCCAGCGCCGCGCGCATCGGCCCGTCGCCGACCAGGCTGAGCTCGGCGTCCACGCCCGCGTCCAGCGCCCCGCGGAGCGCCTCCAGCAGCCCGAGCTGACCCTTCTCGGGGGCGAGCCGGCCGACCGACACGATGCGCAGCCGTCCCCGGCGCGGTGGTGCTTGCCGGGTGGGGCAACGATCGAGCGGGACGCCGCAGCGGACCAGGGCGAGCTTGTTCCAGAGCGCCATCGGGACGGTGCGCATCGCCTGGGACCGGACGTAGTGGCTGGCGCAGGCCACGAACGTCGCGTGCTCAATCTTCTCCGGCAGCAGCTCTCGCGAGGGGTGATCGAATTCGACGCTCCCGTGCAGGGTCAGGCTCCACGGCAGCGAGAGGTGACGGCTCGCCAGGTATCCGACCGTGGCGCTCGCGTTGGCGAAGTGATTGTGGAGGTGGGTGATGCCCCGTGCCTCGAGCTCTTCGGCCAGGAGCATCGATTCACCGAAGTGGAAGATCGACCAGAGCGCGGCGCGGCTCCCGGCGCCGCGGTGGCGGAGCGCGTCCCAGAACGTCCGCAGGTAGCGACGCGGGCCGCGGACGAAGGCCCGGGCGTTGGCGCGGACGAGAATCCGCTTCGTGCTCGAGCAGATAGTAGGTGCGCGCGTGCTCCTCGGTGTCGATGCAGGCGAGCTCCGAGGCGTGCGGCGGGCGGACGCTGAAGGTGTGGACGTCGATGCCCGCCGCCCGAAGGGCCTCGATCTCGCGCCGGATGAATGTGTGAGAGGGCGCCGGATACTGGCTAATCAAATACGCAATCCGCATCCGTTCTCCGTGTTCATGCTGGGGCGAGGGACGCCGCACGGACGTGACAGCTAGTACCGGCGTCTCGAAATTCGAGGCGGATTGTCGAGACTTTTCGAGCGAGGGCGCGGTCCTATGGGGCCCAGTACCGTACCGGCGCCCCGAAGCTCGGTCCGGCCTCGAGCTTCGGGACGACGGCACGCTCGAGCTCCGAACGAAGCGCAGGGTTCGTGCTAATTCGCGCGAGCTCGGAGCGGTGTTTCGGAGCGGATGGCTACCCACGTGCTCGCTCCCTTCGCTCGACCGATGCGCCACTTCGCGCGCGACGCCATCGCTCACGCCGGCGCGCGGACCGGCTGGCTCGCGCCGACCCGCGGCAAGCTCGTCGTGCTCACCTTTCACCGCGTGCTGCCGGCGGAGCAGCGGGCTCGCTATCCCTATCCCGGGCTGACGATCACGCCCGGCGAGCTCTCGTGGCTCCTCTGCGCGCTCGCGCCGCGCTACACGCTCGGGCCGCTCGCGGAGCTCCATCGGCGGCACGCGGCGGGCGAGCGGCCGGAGCGCCCTCTGTTGGCGCTCACCTTCGACGACGGCCAGCGCGACAACTCCGTCCACGCCCGCCCGGTGCTGACGCGGCACGGCGTGCGAGCCACCTTCTTCGTCCCTGTCGATGCGATTGAGTCGCAGCGCCCGCTCTGGCACGACGAGCTGGGCTTCGCGGTGCGCTCGGCGGGTGAGCGAGGCGTGCTGTCGGGGCTCTTCCGCGCGCGGCGGCGAACGAAGGCGCTGGCGCCCGCGCTGGCGGAGGTCGCCAAGACGTTGTCGCCGACCGACCGCGAGCGGCTCGTCCGCGCGTTGAAGGTGCGCACGGGCGCCGAAGTGCCCGCGTGGGCGGGGATGATGTCCTGGAGCGAGGTGCGCGCGCTGGCGGCGGAGGGGCACGAGATCGGCTCGCACTCGATGAGCCACGTCCTCTTGCCGCAGTGCGACGAGGGCACGTTGGACCACGAGGCGGCGCGCTCCAAGGCGATCATCGAGGAGCGGATTGAACGCCCGGTCGAGTCCTTCTGCTATCCGAACGGCGACAGTGACGCGCGCGTGGTCGCGGCTGTGCGGCGGGCGGGATACCAGCGCGCCGTCACCACCCGCGCGGGCACGAACGGTCCCCGCGCGCCGACGTTCACGCTCTCGCGCTGCGACATGGATCCGCGCCGCCTCTGCGACCGAGCCGGCGCGCTCTCGCCCTCGGTGCTGCAGCTCCGGCTGGCCTGAAGAGCAGTCGCCCTACTACTGGTTGAGCATGCCCGCGCCGACGGTCGTCGTTCGTGGCCTCGTCGACGAGGATGAACGAGCCGGTCGTGCGGTTGCGGCGAGTAGGCGTCGTAGAAGATGGGCGCCGTGGTGCGCAGCCGGACGCGGCCGATGTCGTTCAGCCCGAGCTGCTCCGGCCCTTCGATCGCGGTGGACGCGTGTTCACGTCCAGCTTGTACTGCAGATCGGTGACCATCGCGCGCACCCACCGCGTGGTGTGCTTGAGCGCGTAGCGGCCCTTCGGCTGCAGCGGCCGGTCGGTCATCCAGCAGATCATCGCGTCGAGATCCTGGCCGACGATCGGCTGGTTGTTCGGCCGGCAGATCATGTCGCCGCGGCTGACGTCGAGGTCGTCCTCGAGGTGGACCGTCACGCTCATCGGCGCGATACGCTTCGTCGAGCCGGCCGCCCTGGGTCTCGATCTGCGCGATCTTGGTCGAGAAACCGCTCGGCAGGACGATCACGTCGTCGCCGGGCTTGAGCACGCCGCCGGACGACCTGCCCGGCGTAGCCGCGATAGTCGTGGTGCTCGGCGACTCCGACTGCGGCCGGATCACCCATTGCACCGGGAAGCGCACGTCGATCAGGTTGCGGTCCGAGCGATGTGCACCGTCTCGAGGTGATAGAGCAGCGGCGTGCCGTGGCACCACGGCATCTCGGCCGCGCTCGACCACGTTGCGCCGTGTCAGGGCGCTGATCGGGATGAACGAGAGTCCCGGACCTGGAGCTTGCGCCGACCAGTCCGTGAACTCGGCCTTGATCCGCCGAAGACTCGCCTCGTCGCAGTCGACCAGATCCATCTTGTTCACCGCGAACAAGATGTGCGGGATGCGCAGCAGCGAGGCGAGGAAGGTGTGCCGGCGCGACTGCTCGACCAGGCCCTTGCGCGCGTCGACGAGGATGATGGCCAGGTTCGCCGTCGAGGCGCCGGTCACCATGTTGCGCGTGTACTGGATGTGGCCCGGCGTGTCGGCGATGATGAACTTGCGCCGCTGGGTGGCGAAGTAGCGGTACGCGACGTCGATGGTGATGCCCTGCTCGCGCTCGGCGCGCAGGCCGTCGGTGAGCAGCGCCAGGTTGGTGCTCTCGTCGCCGCGCCGCCGGCCACGTCCTCCACGTGCTGGAGCTGATCCTCGAACGCGGTCTTCGTGTCGTAGAGGAGCCGGCCGATCAGCGTCGACTTGCCGTCGTCCACCCTGCCCGCGGTGAGAACCGCAACAGATCGCTATCCTCGTGGATCCCCGGCCGCTGCCCGTCGTGACGATCTCGCCCATCTCAGTAGTCCCGTCTCGCGTAACGAGTTCTCTCAGTTCCTAAGATAATCAGCGTCGAATCGGAGTCGAAAAGCGCCCCAGAGGCCGTTTTCAGTCCCTGGGACGCCAAAAACGACCCAGATATCTCAGTTGGTGAGATATCTCGACCCGTCGGGCTCAGAAGTAGCCCTCGCGCTTGCGGTCTTCCATCGCCGCCTCGGTGAACCGATCGTCCGCGCGGGTCGCGCCGCGCTCGGTCACGCGTGCGGCGGCGACCTCCTCGATCACCTCGTCGAGTGTGCGGCCGCTTCGACCGCGACCGCGCCGGTGCACGTCATGTCGCCGATGGTGCGGAACCGGACCACCTCGCGGCGTGATCGTCTCGCCCGGCAGCATCGTGATGTGGGGTTCGCCGCGTAGAACATCCCGTCGCGCTCGAACACGGCCGCTCGTGCGCGAAGTACAGCTCGGGCAGCGCGATCGCCTCGTGGCGGATGTACTGCCACACGTCGAGCTCGGTCCAGTTCTACAGCGGGAACACGCGCAAGTGCTCGCCCTCGCGCACGCGGCCGTTGTACAGGCTCCACAGCTCCGGCCGCTGCTTCTTCGGATCCCACTGCCCGAACTCGTCGCGGTGGCTGAAGATGCGCTCCTTCGCGCGCGCGCGCTCCTCGTCCCGGCGCGCCCCGCCGATCGCGGCATCGAACCGTTCTCCTCGATAGCGTCGAGCAGCGTCACGGTCTGCAAGCGGTTGCGCGACGCGCGCGGGCCCTTGTCCTCGACCGCGCGCCCGGCGTCGATGGAGTCGCTGCACGCTGGCGACCATCGAGCCGCTCGCCCAGCTCTTCCACCTTGCGGTCGCGAAAGTCGAGGGTCTCCGGGAAGTTGTGCCCGGTGTCCACGTGGATCAGCGGGAACGGGAAGCGGGCCGGACGGAACGCCTTCACGCGAGGTGCAGGATGACGATCGAGTCCTTGCCGCCGGAGAAGAGCAGGACCGGCCGCTCCCGCTCGGCCGCGACCTCCCTAAGTATGTGAATGGCCTCGTCCTCGAGCGCCCTGAGGTGTGTGAGCTGGTAGGTGGCCATGGGTCTGCGATTCCTTAGCGCATCGATTCGATTCTAGCAATTCCCGACCGGTTGAGTCGGAAATGTCGTCCTCGACCTCTCCGGGGTACCGCCCGCGCGCCGGCGCGTCCAGTGAGTCGCGCGCGTGCTCGCAAGCGTTCGCCGCGCGTGTCGGTGTCGAGGGCGCTCACGTCAGAAGAGGGTCCGCTGCTTGATCCCGATCGGGATGCCGAGGTGGAGGTACGCCCGCTCGGTGGCCATCCGGCCGCGAGCGGTGCGGGCCAGGAAGCCGTGCTGGAGCAGGAAGGGCTCGATCACGTCCTCGAGGGTGTCGCGCGGCTCGCTCAGGGTGGCCGCGAGCGCCTCGATGCCGACCGGGCCGCCGTTGTAGGTCTCGATGATCACGCGCAGAAAGCGCCGGTTCATCTCGTCGAGGCCGGCCTCGTCGACCTCCAGCCGGGTCAGCGCTTCCTTGGCCGCCTGCGCGTCGAGCCGGCCGTCGCCGAGCACCTCCGCGAAGTCGCGCGCCCGGCGGAGCAGCCGGTTGGCGATGCGGGGTGTGCCCCGAGCCCGGCGGGCGATCTCGACGCAGGCGTCGTCGGTGATCTCCACCTCGAGGATCGACGCGCTGCGGTGGACGATCCGTGAGAGGTCCTCGGGCGCGTAGTAGTCGAGGCGCGCTTCGATGCCGAAGCGGGAGAGCATGGGGCCGGTGAGGAGACCGGTCCGGGTGGTGGCGCCGACCAGCGTGAAGGGCGAGAGCCGGATGGTCCACGCCGTGGCCATCGGGCCGTCGCCCTGCACGACGTCGATCCGGTAGTCCTCCATCGCCGTGTAGAGGTTCTCCTCGACGACGCTGCTCAGGCGGTGGATCTCGTCGATGAAGAGGACGTCGTTCGGCTCGATCTTGGTCAAGAGCGCCGCGAGCTGACCCTTGTGCTCGATGCCCGGAGCGTGGGCGACGTGGATCTTCACGCCGAGCTCCTCGGCCAGGATGAAGCCGAGGGTGGTCTTGCCGAGGCCGGGCGGGCCGTAGAGGAGCACGTGGTCGAGCGCGCCGCCGCGGGCGGTCGCGGCCTGCACGTAGACCTTCAGGTTGGAGACGAGCTGCGGCTGGCCGACGAAGTCGTCGAGGAGCTTCGGGCGCAGGCTCGCGTCCTCGCGGCTCTCGTTTTCCTCCTCGGTGGGGTCGAGCACGTCCTCCTCGGCCGGCTGGGTCGGTCGCTTGATCGGCATGGCCTAGATGTCCTCCGCGGAAGTCGCAACACGTTCTGGCCGGCCCTCGACGCCGATCTCGGGGGCGAGCCTCCTCGAACGTGCTTTGCACTTCCTGCGGGGGCGCGCCCCCAATCTCGACGCCGATTGCTCGGCCATACCGGTCACGACCTCCACCTCGGACATCTCAGCTCAGCTGCGCGAGCGCGTCTTTGAGGAGGGTCTCCATCGGCTTTCCCTCGGCCGTCTCGGCGATGGCGGCGACGGCGCGATCCGCCTCGGTCGACTTGAAGCCCATGCCGACGAGCACGTTGGCGAGCTCGATCAAGGGTGCGCTCGCGTCGATGGCCGGTGCCGGGCTGGCGCCGCGCTTCTTGGCCGGCGCAGGCGCCCCGAGGCTCACGAACCCGAGCTTGTCGCGCAGCTCGAGCAGGATGCGCTCGGCCGTGCGCTTGCCGACGCCCGGGATGCCCTTGAAGCGCTTCTCGTCCTGGGCGGCGATGGCGGCGGCGAGCTGGCGCGCGTCCATCGCGCCGAGGATGGCCAGCGCCAGCTTGGGGCCGACGTTGGAGATCCCGAGGAGCGTGCGGAAGGCGGTGCGGTCCTCGGGCCGCGCGAAGCCGTAGAGCATCAGCGCGTCTTCCCGCACGTGGGTGTGCACGTGCAGCGTCACGGCTTCCGGGTCTTCCGGGAGCCTCCCGAGCGTGCCCAGCGGGACGAAGACCTCGTAGCCGACGCCAGAGACGTCGACGATGCAGGAGCCGTCCGGCGAGCGGTCCGCGATCACACCTCGCAGCCGTCCGATCACGGCCGGACGCTACCACATGCTGAACGGACAAGCAGCGTCCGATCGACTAGCTTTCACCGCGCCGGGCGCGCGGTTCGGCCGACCGAAGCGCGACGCGTGTCACGACGACGCGCTCTACGGGCACGTGCAGGCTTCGGGAACCGCGGGGTCGTAGCAGACCCCCGTGCAGGGACAGCACTCCGAGGCCAGCGGGGGGCAATCCGTTGCTCCGACGGTGCAGTCGACGATTGCGTTGCAGGTCCGCGCGGTGCCGCTGCCCGCTGGGCTGCACATCACCAGGCCAGTCCCCACGGCACACTCGCAGATCCCGTCCCCGTCGCAGTCGCTCCATCCGCTGACACAGGTGCACGTGCCCGGCGTGCCCGTGCAGATCACGTGGCTGCAGGTGCTGGGTGGTGGGAGCATCGTGCAGGTGCCGCCGGTGCACGCCTGCGGTGCGCAGGTCGAGCTCGGGCATGTGGGCTCGCCCCGGCAGTCGCCAATCTGACAGGTCTCCCCGGTCGTGCACGGATCGCCGTCGTTGCAAAGGGTGCCGTTCGTGACCGGCATGTGGGTGCAGTAGGTAGGGGGATAGCCGCAGTCGTGGGTGCAGGGGTTCCCGTCGTCACACGGCGAGACGCCGGCGCAGGTTCCGTCCGGGCGGCACATGTCGTTGTGCGTGCACGGGTCGTCGTCGTTGCACATCCTCCCCGTCGCCGGGACGTAGACGCAGCCCGCCGTCGGATCGCACGAGTCCATGGTGCAGGGGTTCGTGTCGATACAGGAGATGTGCGTTCCCTCGCACACTCCGGCCTCGGTGCACGCATCGCCCTGGGTGCAGAGGTTGCCGTCGCTGCAGGTCGTTCCCCGCGGCTGCAGCGAGCTCCCGTCACAGCCGGGGCCGGCCGGATCGCAGACCCAGCAAGGCTGCCCGGCACAGGTGGTCACCTCCGTCCCCGCGCACGTGCCGCCGCTGCAGGTGCTCACGTCCGTGCAGGGGTTCCCGTCGTCGCAGGTGGCTCCGTCGGCCATCGACGTGTGGACGCAGATCCCCCGAACACAGTGGACCGCCATGTCGCAGGGATCGGCCGTGCAGTCGCCGTCCGTCACGCACTCGGTCCCCATGCAGCCGGTGCTCGGGTCGCAGACGCCCATCCCGCAGCTCGTGTCGACCGCCTCGTGCCCGCAGCCTGCCGTGGGATCACAGACGTCGCTCGTGCAGGCGATGCCGTCGTTACAGGCGGCGTGGCTCAGGTCGCGCTGGCAGCCGCCGCTGGGATCGCAGCGCTCGATCGTGCAGGCGATTCCGTCGTCGGCGCAGAGCGTGTCGTCGGGCGCGTGGACACAGCCCTGGTCGGGCGAGCAGGAGTCGTTGGTGCACGCGGTGCCGTCGTCGCAGACGAGAGGCGTCCCGCTCGCGCAGCGGCCGGAGACACACACCTCGGCGCCGTTGCAGCGGTTGCCGTCGTCGCAGTCGGCGCTGGTCCCGCAGGCCCGCGCCGTGGATCCGTCCGATCGCACCTTGGCATCGAACCCGATCCCGCCGCCGTCGTCGGGAGGCTGGAGGTCGAGTGTCAGGCCACACCCGCCGAGCACCAGCGGGAGGGCGACCGCCCAAAAGCAAAGTAAGCGCATTCTGTAAAGATGCCGCCGGTCGGTAGCGCCGTGCAATGGCGGCTCGCGAACCGCGCCATCGAAGCGGGACCAGCCGATGCGCGCCGATCGCGCGGGGGCGAAACGGCGACGCTGCGAACGGGCCTGGATGGAGGGAGACCGGCGCGTCCCTCAGGCGGCGGCGCCGATGCTCTCGAGGTACTCGCGGGCGAGCGCGTAGTCGTCGCGATCGTCCGGGTGGAAGTCGCGCCGCAGGTAGTCGAGGATGGCTCGCTTGAAGAGGTCGGCGCGGGCGCGTCCTTCGTGCGCGACGTGGATTCGCTCGGCTTCCGCCTTCCACTTCTCTCGCTCCTCGCGCGAGAAGTCTTCCTGCGCCATCAGCATCGCCGTGGCCACCATCCACCAGCCGAGGAGCTGGGAGACGGCGACCGCCAGCCCGGCCACGCGCACCCAGTAGCGCGGGTCGACCTGCTGCAGCACGTCGAACGCGACCGCCTTGTGCTCGAATCTCCTCCGCCGCATGCCAGCGCAGGAGCTTGGCCATCAAGGGGTGCGCGCCGTCGAGGAAAGGCGTCGTCAGCGCCGTCTCCGCCATGCTGGCCGTGAAGTGCTCGAGCGCCGCCGTCGCGCTCAGCCGCAGGACGGGAGGGAAGCTCGGCTCGAAGATGCCGAACGCGACCTTTTCGTAGAGCCGAAGGAAGCGGTCGAGCTCGAAGCCCTGCTCGCGCAGCACGCGATTGTAGCGCTCGTGCTCGTGGCCGTGGCGGCCCTCCTGGCCGAAGAACGCCTTCACCTTCGCGCGCAGCTCCGGATCCTCGATCTCGTCGAGGTAGTGCTTGACGCTGCGGATGAAGAAGCGCTCGCCCGGCGGGAAGAGCAGGTTCAGCCCATTCGAGAAGTGGGTCAGCACCGGATTTCCGTGCATCCACCAGCGAGGGATCGCCGCGTCGCCGAAGGGAAGCTCGATCTTGCGCACCCGGATCGTCCGCGGGGCGTCTTGAACAGCGGTCATCATGGCCTCTTCCGTTGAATCGAGTTCAACAGCAGTATGGACCCTATTGAACAGAGGTCAATGGCGAGCCATGCTGAAGGTGATGATCGGCAGCGCACCGAGATCCCGCCTGCAGGTGGACGAGCGGCGGGCGCAGCTCCTCGAGCTCGGGCTGAAGCTCTTCTCGGAGCGCGCTTACGACGAGATCGCCATCGACGACATCGCGCGCGCGGCGGGCGTCAGCAAGGGGCTGCTCTACCACTACTTCGGCGGCAAGCGGGACTTCTACGTGGCCTGCGTGCGGCAGGCGGCGGAGCAGCTCGTCGAGCGGACGGCGCCCGATGTCTCGCTGCCGGACGAGGAGCGGGCGCGGGCCGGGCTCGAGGCGTACCTCGCCTACGTGGAGGAGCGCGAGGGTGCCTACACCGCGCTCATGCGGAGCGGCATCGGCCACGATCCCGAGGTGCAGGCCGTGCTGGACGAGGCGCGCTCGAAGATCGTGGATCGGATGCTGGTCGGGATGGGACTGGACGAGCCGCGGCCGGTGTTCCGGCTCGCCGCGCGTGCGTGGGTCGGACAGGTCGAGGCCGCCTGTCTCGACTGGCTCGAGCGGCGGGAGGTCGCGCGCGAGGCGCTGGTGCAGCTCCTGCTCGGATCGCTGGTCGGCACGTTGGTGACGGCCAAGACTCTCGATCCCGACGCCCCGGTCGAGGTCGTGCCGCCCGCGCGCTGAGTCAGTTGCCGAGGCAGACGTCCACGCTGCCGCTGGCGTCGTGGCGGGAGGTGGTGCGACACCGGTAGCCGTCGCGACCGCAGTCGGCGTCGACCGTGCAGACGAGCAAGCAGCTCCCCGAGCCCTGCGCGACGCAGACCGAGTCTCCGGGACACTCCGCGTCGGTGTTGCACGCGACCGTGCAGACGCCGGCGGGATACGAGGGCCCCTCCAAGCAATACGAGCCCGACGCGCAGCTCAAGGTGTCCACGCAGGGTCCGCCGACCTGCGCTCCCGCGGGGCCGACCTCCGAGCCACAGCCGGCGAGGGCGAAGAGCGCGACCAAGACGAAGTGCTTCCTCACGAGGACAGGTATAGCGCTGCGACGACCGCGAGCGCTCTCCTCGCGTGGGCGAGCACCCCGAAGAGCGAGACCGCTGGCTCGACCCGCTCGGCGCCTGAACGTCGGGAGACGAGACGTCCGCGAGGCGGAGAGTCTGCTGCGAAGCGCCCGGGACCGGTTCCCGAGGCGGCTTCGACGAGGGCCCCGGCGGTCCGTCAGCCCGGGATGGGCTCCTCGGGTGGGCCGCCGGAGAGGAGCGCCTGGGTCAGAAGCGGCCGCGCGATGGCCAGCGCGTTGATCTCCGGCGCCACGGCGCGCGTCACGCCGGCCAGGAGCGCAAACGTGCGCCCGTAGAGCACGAGCTCTTGCGGGACGGCGACGCCCTCCATCTCGTCGAGCGCGCGCTTGACCTCCGCCCGCAGCCGCCCGAAGTCGAGCTGCTCCGTCGACGTAGGCCGCTCGCTTCGCAGCCGGGTCATCAGCTCCGCCACGATCGGTCGCATCCGCTCCTGCTCCGACTCCGGGAAGAGGCCGAGACCGCTCAGCGAGCCGAGGAACATGTCCACGTTCCCCATCGCGAACGCCATCACGCTGGAGACCAGCTTCTGATGGAACGCGCGGGGCAGGATCTTCACCTGCCCGAAGTCGACCACGCAGAGGATCGCTTCGCCGTCCTCGATCCGCACCAGCAGGTTGCCCGGGTGCGGATCGCTCTGGAAGACGCCGTCGACGTACATCATCTGGATCCACGTCGAGAGCAGCCGCTCGAGGAGCTGCGCCCGGTCGAGCGCCGGGTCGTCGCGGATCGCCGGGTCGGTGATCTTCTTGCCGTCGAACCAGGTGGTGCAGATCACGTCGCGGGTGGTGAGCTCGTCGATCACGCGCGGGATCACCGCGCACTCGCGACCCTCGAAGTTGTCGTGGATGGTCCGGGTGAAGCGCGCCTCCTGCTCGTAGTCGAGCTCGGTGGTCAGCGCGCGGCGGACCTCCTCGTAGATCGGCTTCAGATCGATCTGCGGGATGAAGACGTTGAAGAGCCTCACCGCGATCCGGAAGAGCGCCATGTCGATGGCGAGCTTCATCTCGACGTCGGGGTACTTGATCTTGAGCGCCACCTCCGTGCCGTCGTCGAGCAGGCCGCGGTGCACCTGACCGAAGCTGGCGGCGGCGACGGCGTCGTGATCGAGGCGCGCGAAGAGGAGCTCGAGCGAGCGCCCGGCGTAGGTGCGGCGCAGGTGCGGCTCGATCATGTGCCAGGGCGAGGGGGCGACGCGGTCCTGGAGCCCGGCGAGCTCGGCCGTCCACTCGGGCGGGAGCAGGTCCACGCGCGTGCTGAGGATCTGACCGACCTTGATCAGCCCTCCGCGCATGCGGGTCGCCAGCCAATAGAAGCGCTTGGCGTGACGCTGGTGCTTCCTGCGCCACACCTCGTCCGGGATGGTCGCGCCGAAGCGACGCATGCGGACCCAGGGCCAGGCGTAGGCCAGCCACATCGGGTAGAGCACCACCGCGATCAGGATCGAGCGCACCAGCGCATGCCACAGGCGGCGGATCACCATCCGTTTCGTGCCTCGCTCCACCCCGCCCGGCAAGCCGCGGCGGTCGATCAGCGCACGTCGGCGAAGGCGGCGGGCGAGCCCGTCGACCGAGCGGCCACGGTTGGTCCTCGCTCCACCTCGGTAGAGGTCGCGGCAGCGCCGATCAGCGCACGTCCGCGAAGCCGGCGTCGATGCGGGCGAGCTCGTCGAGCAAGGGGCGCCCGGCCTCGGTCGGTCGGGCGTTCTCGAGGAGGACGGTGGTGCCTTCGTGGTTGCCGGCCGCGATCTGGCGGAGGCGCTCGTGGAAGGCGCTGGAGCGCGCCAGCGGGTCGCCCTGCTCGATCATCGCGCGGTAGAGGGTCGCTACGGGCAAGAACGCATGCACTGCCAGGAGCACGCCGTGGAGCGGGCGCGGATCGGGGCGCACCGGCGAGCTGAAGAGCGGTGAGAAGGCGTTCTCGAGCAGGGGCTCGAGCTCCAGCATCGCGTTCAGCTTGTTGTGGGAGAGCTCGTGGACGACGGCCTCGGTCATCGTCATCGGGCTCGGATGCAGGGTGAGGTAGATGGTGCCGATCGCCTCGGCGTAGCTGGCCGAGAGGTGACGGTGGTCGTCGGCGCCGACCGGGACGAGCTGCTGGAGGATCAGGTCCATCTCCTCGCGCACGACCGGCAGGTAGCGCTCGATGCGCTGAACCGCGTCCCTCAGCGAGGCGAGCCAGTCCTCGACCGCGCGCTCGCCGAGATCGACGGCGTTGCCTTCTTTGTCCGGGTGGGCCTCGAACATGGCCAGCGGGTTGTCGTCGGCGGTCGCGAGGACGAAGGGACCGGCGAGCGAATGGAAGGGCCGCTCGAGCGCCTCGTCGTCCAGCGCGTAAGTGCGGTCCTGCACCGTCCATCGGCCGTCGCGAAGCGTCGCGGGCCCGCCGCCCGGAACGAGCGCGCGCGCGCCGTGGCAGACGATCGTTGCCGGCGTACGCGAGAAGCGCAGCGGCCCGAGCTCGGCGCCGCTGGCCGCCAGCTCCAGCGCCAGCGTGCAGGCCAGGCTGGCCGCCAGCTCGTCGATCTGCGCGCTCGGCGTGTCCTGGGGGGACGATTCTCAGGACCCGGGTGAGCGTCCCGACACCCGGGCGGCGGAGCACGCTGAACGCGCGGCCGGGTGCCCGCTTCAGCTCGCGCACGAACGCCGATTGCACCGCGGCCAGGCTCGCGCCCACGTCCGCCGAAGCGGCGGGTCGCAGGCGAGCCAGGTCTTCGGCCAGCCGGCGCAGCACCGAGGAGAGGACGCGGCGCATGGTGTCCGTCGACTCCGGGAGCGTGAGATCGTGCGCGATCACGTCCGGAGTCTACTGCGCGCCGGGCGCTCGCGAGCCGCCGCGCTGTGACCCATCGCTCGCCCCGCGCGCCCGGCTGCCCGTGCTCTGCGTCGGCTTGGGCCGCCCCTCCAACGACGTTGGGCGATCCAGCGGAGAGACTGCCGTGTCAGCGGGGGGCGAGCACACCGAGCGGGAGGCGCGCTCTCCTCAGCTCGGCTGCGGCTTCATCCCGAGCTCGACGATGGCCGTGCGGGCGCGGTCGATCACCTCGCGGTCAGCGTCGGGCCGGTAGCTCAGCAACGCTTCCGGGGACTTCCTCCCCCTCGGCAACGTGAGCATGACCTCCACGCCGGGGCGGTTGAGGGTCACGAGGGTTGGAGTCAATCGCTCTGTCTCCTCGAAGACGTTCAACGCTTCGAGCGCGGCGATGACCGCGTCCATCGACAACCGCGGCTTGGGCGCAAAAGACTCGTCCGCCCACGGCACGACCGGCCGATACGCTCTCGGTCCGACTCTTCCAGGCGAGACGCCACCCGTTTGCCTGCCGGAAGTACTCGAGGAACGAGTCCGCGAGCTCGAAGCCGAGCCGCTCGTGTACCCGCGCGATCTCCTCCTCGGTGACGGGGAGTCCCAGCTCGTGCTCGACGTCGTGCAGCAGCTCGCATTCGTCGGCATATCGGAAATGCGCTTCGAGGCGCTCCCGGAAAGGGGCGGTCATCTCGCACCTCGCTGGACGAGTCGATTCGAGACGCAAATGGGGGCCATGTGGTTTCTCCTTCTGCCAGCGGCTCGGAACGGAGGGAACCTTGCACGGTCTTCGGTCCCCCAGTCCGCGGATGTCGTGAGGTGTCGGAACTTGGCGCGAGCTGTGGTCGCGGCGTCCTTCACCTCGACGCGACGGCGCCTCGATGGACCGGATGCACCCAGGGCGCCGAGTCGGGTCGATGAGCCGTCTTCGCCCGGCTCCTCGCCGAGCGCGTCCCGTGCTCGCACGCCTCGACGCGGCGCCGAGCTAGTCCCCCGTATCCGTGATTCCTACCCAATCTCGGCGGCTCTCGCCGCGCGACTCAGCGTCACTCCTCCTCGACGATGCTGTGGCATCGCCTCGTCGTCGTTCCTTGATTCGCACGCCGATGGCTCGCCGATATTGGGCACTCACTACGGATACGGGGGCTAGTACGACGGACCGGAAGTTCGGTCCGTCGTACGGCGTGGGGTGGGGGCCCCGCTTGCGGGGGAGGGGGCGCTGCCCCCTCGACCAACATTCGAGGACCGGCGCCCAACCGCCAGCTTGCGGGTCGGTCGCCGGTCGCGGCAAGGAAGCCCGGGATCGGACTTCCGGGCGCAGGTACAAGGTCGTGTTCGTGGCCGGGACTGTCGTCCAGCCGAGGCAGGCTCACGAGGGCTTCGTGTCAGGGCGGGTGGTCGGTCGTGCGCACGTCTTCGATGGAACAGTGCATCGGTGCAGCGTGGCGATCACCGCCACCAACTCCGACTCGGTGAGCTTCGCGCGGACCACCGCCGAGGGGCAGGACTCCCACGACGACGCCTACGCTACGTCGAGGCCGGCGGCGCGGCGCCGCCAGACCGTGGGTGTGTTTTTCCCCGACACCCGTGAGGGCGCGGACGCGCCGTCAGCGCGGAGCCAGCAGGACGGCGTGGACCAACGCCGTGGCGGTCTTCTCGACGGTGCGGAGTTGGAGATCGCCCGCCAGCGCCGCGAGCACGAGCTCGTTGATGCCGCCGACCAGCGCGGTGGCCATGGCGCGGCTCAAGGTGCCGAGCTCCGGGTTCGTCTTTCGCGCCGCGCCCGTCAGCGCGCGCAAGAGCTCCGCGAAGCGCTGGTGGATTCCCCGGCGGGCCTCGAGCGCCGCCGGCCCAGCGGCGTGGATCTCCAGGAGGAAGGTCCGGGTCAGGGCAGGGTTTTCTTCGAGCGCCGCGAGGTACGCGCGCATGGCGACGCGCATCTGCGTCTCCCAGGGCGCCGTCGGGTCCACCGCGCTCGCGATGGCGGCCAGCATTTCGTCGCTGGCAGCTCGGTAGGAGGCCAAGAAACAGGCGTCCTTGTCGGCGAAGTGTTCGTAGAAGGTGCGCTTGCTGACCCGAGCGAGACGGACGATGTCCGCGATGGTCGTGGCGGCGTAGCCCTTCTCCGCCACCGACGCCGAGAAGCCTTCGAGGAGGCGCGCTCGGTTGCCCTCCGAGGCGTCGTCCGCTCGTTCGATCCGCATCATGGTACCCGAACGTACCACAGCGACCTGCGCGATCGCCTCTTGCGCCTGGTACGTTCGCGTACCACGTTGGTACGACAACGTACCAGGAGGGGTCATGGGCGCGCGAAGAGAACACCACCGGATCGTCGTCATCGGCAGCGGGTTCGCCGGCCTCGGCGCCGCCATCCGCCTGAAGCAGGAGGGGATCGACGACTTCGTCTTGCTCGAGCGAGGCGACGAAGTGGGCGGCGTGTGGCGCGACAACACCTACCCGGGCTGCGCCTGCGATGTGCAGTCGCACCTCTACTCCTTCTCCTTCGCGCCCAACCCGTCGTGGAGTCACGCGTACTCGCCGCAGGGCGAGATCCTCGACTACCTGCGCGGGTGCGCTGCCCGCTTCGGCGTACTGCCGCACGTGCGCTTCGGCCGGGAGGTGAAGGCCGCGCGCTTCGAGGCGGCGCCCGGCCGTTGGCGCGTCGAGACGTCGTCCGAGACGATCACCTGTGACTTCCTGATCGCGGCGACGGGCGCGCTCAGCGATCCGGCCATCCCTTCGCTGCCGGGGCTCGACACGTTCGAGGGGGAGGCGTTCCACTCGGCGCGCTGGCGTGACGACGTGTCGCTGGAAGGCGCGCGGGTGGCGGTGATCGGCACGGGAGCCTCGGCGATCCAGCTCGTGCCGGAGATCCAGCCGGAGGTCGACGCGCTGGTGCTCTTCCAGCGGACCGCGCCTTGGGTCGTCCCGCGGCGGAACGAGCCGATCCCCGATTGGGCCCGCCGCACACTGGAGACGGTCCCCGGCGCACACGCGCTCCTGCGGGGCGCGATCGAGCTCGGCCGTGAGGCGCTGCACGTCGGGTTCCGAGATGGAGTGGCATCGCGGCTCTTCGAGCGTCAGGCGCGCCGCTATTTGGAACGTACGGTGACCGATCCGGAGCTGCGGGCGAAGCTGACGCCGCGCTACCGCATCGGCTGCAAGCGCATTCTGGTCTCGGACGCGTACTTGCCCGCGCTGACCCGGCCGAACGTGGAGGTCGTCACCGATCCCATCGCCGAGGTACGCCCGCGCTCGATCGTCACCGAGAGCGGCGCCGAGCATCCCGTCGACGTGATCGTCTTCGCCACCGGCTTCCGGGTCACCGACATGCCCATCGCCTCGTGGCTGTACGGGCCGGACGGACGCACGCTGGCGGAGGCGTGGAAGGGCAGCCCGCAGGCCTACCTGGGTACGACCGTGTCCGGCTTTCCCAACCTCTTCCTGCTCCAAGGCCCGAACACCGGCCTCGGGCACACCTCGGTGGTGCTCATGATCGAGGCGCAGATTGAGCACGTGCTGCGGGCGCTCTCGTACCTCGAGCGGCGCGGCGCGCGGACCATCGAGCCGCGGCCGGAGGCGCAGGCGGCGTTCGTGGAGCGGGTCGACCGCGAGATGGAGGGCAGCGTGTGGACGGCGGGCGGCTGCGCGAGCTGGTACCTCGACCCGACGGGCCGCAACTCCACGCTCTGGCCCGCCACCACGATCTCCGTTCCGGCGGGTCCTCGCGCGCTTCGATCCGCGCGCCTACTGGATTGACGAGCCCCTGCCGAGACCCGCTACGGTGCCCGCGCGGGCTCACGCCTGAATCCGCTGGCGCCCCGGTCGGAGACCGGACGCGCGTTGCGCGGGCCGGCCGCCCCGATGCCGTCCGGCCCGCCCTGTCGCGCTCTCCACTCGGAGCTCTCTTCGCGCGTCCGCTGGACGTGTCAGCCGGTGCGGACCGCGACCGCACGCCGCTGCTTGAAGCGGTGCCAGGCGAGCGCGAAGAGCGCGGAGCCTGCCGCGAGCACGACGCCGACGGAGACCGCGGCCGGCAGCGCGAGGCTGTGGCCGAAGAGGCTGTAGATGCCGATCCCCGCCGAGTAGAGCACCAAGAGGTGCGACACGTAGACGACCAGGCTCTCGCCGGCGAGCGCCTCGAGCGGGCGCGGCAGGCGGTGCACGCGGACGGTCACGGTCGCGATCAGCGCGACGATGGCCAGCACCACCGCCAGCTTGAGCGTGGTCAGCGCCGGCGTGGCGCTGTAGCTCGTCTCCGCGTTGCTGATGAGCGCCGGCGCCGCTTCGACGCACCACGCGATGGAGAACGCGACGCTCGCGCAGGCCAACGCGCGCCACGTCGTGCTGCGGTCCACGCTCCTCGGTACCACCACGTGCGCGGCGACCACGCCGGCGAAGACGAAGCCCGACCAAGGCAGGAGCGGGAAGAGCGCGCCGCCCTGATGGCCGAGGTAGGTCAGGAGAGGGAAGAAGGGCCCCGAGGGATTGATCTGCTCGGTCAGCGGCGCCAGGGTGAGCATCGCGACCGCGGCCACGGCGCAACCGGCGACCACCTGACCCGGCCGGCGCGCCAGCGTCGTCATCCCTTCGAGCGCGAGCAGCGAGATGCCGATGCACTGCAGGACGTCGGGCGTGGCGAAGGCGCGCCAGGCCGCGGCCGCCGTCGCCGGATCACCCGAGAGCGCGCCCAGAGGTAGGTGCAGCAGATAGCCGACGGCGATCAGCATCAGCCCGCGCCGGATCCGCCTCCTTCCGTTGGCGGGGTCGCGCTTGTGCCGCTCGAAGCGTGCGATCGTGGAGAGGTGATAGCTCATCCCCGCCGCCACCATGAACGCGACCGAGGTCAGCCCGCGGCCCCACGTCCAGGCGTCGAAGACGGGCCCTGCGCGCAGCTCCTCGAGCATGAGCCCGTCCACCGTGTGGCCCATGACCATCTGCACCGAGGCCACGAGCCGCAGCACGTCGATGAACACGGCGCGGCGGGACTTCGCAGGAGCGCCGGCCTGCTGCGACAGCGCCGTCGAGGCGCGGGGCGCGACGGCCTCGGGCGTGGTCTCGGCGGGGACGGCGTGCTGCGACACGGCGCGACGGCATAGCACGGGCCCGCGGGCGCTGCCGCGGCGACGCGCCGGGGTGGTGCGCGACGCTGCGGCGTGCGTACTCTGAACGGCGTCATGCGGGGGAAGTCCATCGCGATCGTGGCGCTGACGCTCGTCGCGCTCGTCTTCGCGCTCGCGGCGGGGCGATCGTGGGGCCAGAGCGCAGATCCCGCGCTGACGGCGGCGGTTGGGGTGCGGGCCGGGGCATCGAGCGCGGATCTGAGCGCGCTCTGCTGGAGCGATTGCGACTCCGTCCGGCGGGCCGATCTGCGGGCGTACTGTCGCGGCCGCTGCGTCGGCATCGCGGATCCGGATCTCGGTGCGGCCTGCCGCGGTGACTGTGACGCGCTCTCCGATCCGAACCTCCGCCAGCTCTGCGCCGGCGAGTGCAGCGCGATCGTCGATCCGGACCTGGCCGCCCTCTGCGACGGCCGCTGCGGTGCGATCGAGGACGCGGCTCTCCGGCGCTTCTGCCAGCGCGACTGCGGCTCGCTGCAAGACCGCGATTGAGTCGAGCGTTCCTCGCGACGCTCAGTCGTGGCGCGTGAGGAGCCAGGCCAGCCAGGCGACGCCGAGGAGCTGTCCGAGATTGCGCGAGGAGCTGCAGCCGGACTGCGCGCTGGCGCTCGCCCGCATGCGCCCGAACCCGCGGTTGCCGACCGAGTTGCGGAGGCGCTGCGCCACGCGCTCGTCGAGGCCCTCGAAGAGCAGCCGCGGCTGACCGCCGTCTTTCACCGCGCGGATGCTGCCGCGCCGCACGCCGCTGATCCGCACCACCTCGCGCACCTCGCTCCAGATGGAGGGCGGCACGTTGCCGCGCACGATCATGCAGCGACCCTCGCGGATCGAGATGTAGAAGAGCTCGTTCGCCCGCGACACGACCATGATGGCGACGATCGCGATGAGAGCGACGGCGAGGATCATCAGAAGGGGCATGGGCTCGTCATCTCTACGTCTGCCGACCGGCGGCTCTTCCCAGCATGGCTTCCGGGCGCTTCGTGCCGACCCCTCGAAGCGGGACGGCGGGTTCGTCGAAGTCTTCGAGCGGGTCGAGCGCCATCATTGGAGAAGAGCGCGCAGCACGCCGAACGCGTAGCCGGGGTTGTGAGCGCCAAACGAGCCGTCGGCGCGGAGCAACGCGATGTCCCGCGCGGCGTGAGCCAGCTCGGCGGGGAGGGCCTGTGTGGTGAGCCTCTCTTCGCCGGCATCGAAGCGGCCGTCGCCGTCACAGTCGCCGAGGAGCTCGCCGCCCGCGTCGGTGAGGACGAGTCGATCACCGTCGGTCGTGACGCCCGCCGCGCGGTGGGGCGCGGGGCACGCGTCGAGGAGCGAGAGCCGCGCGATCCGCGCGCTCAACCTCCGCTCCGCAGCGTCGAGGGCGCGCGCGAGCTCGGCGCCCACGCTGCCGGCCCTCCCGTCTCCGTCCCAATCGCGCACGCCGATCGCATCCGGCGCCACCTCGCCATGACAGGGCGCGCACGCCGCTTGCGCGATGGTTCCGTCGAGCTCGCGCGTCGAGAACGTATGGCCGCCGACCCGCGTGAAGAGCGGATCGTCCGCCGCCGGACGCGTCACGTGGCAGCGCACGCAGGTGTCCACGATGAAGCGATGGGGGCCGCTCTCGCGCGGTGGCGTCGAGCGGGCTCCGCGTCCGAGCAGGACGTCCGCTTGTGGGCTGCGGGGCGCGACGTCGATGTCCGTCTCGCCGTCCTGGTGGCAGGTCACACAGAGGGCGCCGCTACCGAGGTGCTCGAAGGGAGCGCCCCCGACCGTCGCGGTGTCGTAGCGGCGAAGCGCCGACGGCGCCTGCACGTCGTGGCAGCCCGTACAGCCGAGCTCGGTGTGGGCGCCGGCCGTCCACTCTTCCAGCAGGGGCGACTCGTGGTCGCCAGCGCCGGCGTGGCAGCTTCCGCACTCGAGCGGCGCCTCGCCGACGCAGGGCCGGCTGCGCCCGCTTCCGAGCTCGGCCGTCCGCGTTCGAATCACCAGCAGGCGGCCGTTCTCCTCGACCGAGAACCGACCAGGGTCGAGGGCGGGCCCGGCCACGTGCTGCCAGGTGATCGGCCCGTCGTTTCCGGGCGTGTGAACGGCGATCCGCACCTCGGTGTCGGTCTCGCCGCCCTCGACCAGGCTGAGCGTGACCTGCGGCGCGCCCTCGCCATCCATCCGCGGGCGCGTCGACAGCGCGAAGCTGCCCTCCGCGCCGGTCTCCGCAGCGCCGCCGTCGTCGGTGGTGATCCGCGCTCCGGCCACGGGCGCGCCGCTTCGTCCGTCGCGCACGACCCCGTCGAGCTCGACGGATTGACCGTCGCAGCCGCCGAGGGCGACCATCGCGCCGAGCGCCACGGTGCGCACGGTCTTGCCGAACCAGGGCGCGACGACCTCGAGGATGAACGCGAAGCGGCCGCGCTCGCTCGCGTCGGCGCGCGGGCAAGTCGTAGACGGCGCATCGACAGCGAGAGACGCCGCCCTCCGGTCCGTCCGGGGGAGTGCGTCGGTCTCGGCGGCGATCGCCGGCGCCGGGATCCGCGAACGGACCATCGGGCCGATGCTACCACCTCTGCCGCCCTCGTCCACCGGGCAGCGACATGGGCTTCTACCCACCGAATCGAGCACGATCCGCTCCGCGCACCGTTTCGGTACTATGCTCTGCCGCGAATGCGGTGGTGGTGCGGCTCGAGCTCCGAACGAAATGCAGGGTTGGTGCTGCCTGCACGAAAACCCGGAACGGAGCTCGGAGCGGCCATACTCGCGCTGGTCGTCGTGGTGAGCCTCGCGATGCCGCTGCCCACCGCGCGCGCGTTCGTTCGCTCCACCGTCGAGAGTGATCCGTCGAAGCCACTCTTCTGGCGCTATCGGACGGTGATCATGCGGCCGGCGTACGACACCAGCGCCGATCTCCCGCCGGATGTGATCCGCGCCGCCATCGATCGCTCCATGGCCACCTGGAACGGGGCCGCGGACGGGTGCAGTGACTTCCGCTTCGGCGACGGCGGGCAGCCGACCGGTCTGACGACGAACGGCTTCGGTGGCGAGCGCGATGGCGAGAACCGCATCGTGTGGCACGAGAACGACTGGCCCGCGGATCTCACGGGCGGCGACGTCCTCGCCGTCACGACCACGCTCTATCGCGTCTCGACCGGCCAGATCCTGGACGCCGACATCGACGTCAATGGGGCCCAGTACACGTGGACGGATACGACCGATCCGAGCATGGTCCAAACCGATGTCCAGAACGCGATGACGCACGAGCTGGGGCACGTGCTCGGGCTCGCACACTCGCCGGAGATGGACGCGACGATGTACTACGAGAGCCCGCCGGGTGACCTCGACAAGCGCACGCTCGCGCAGGACGACGTCGACGGGCTCTGTTACATCTATCCGGAACGCTTGGCGACGCCGGGCGCGCCGCCGATGCAGACGCCGCCGCTCTCCAGCAGCTGCAGCGCCTCGCCCGGGCGCGGAGGATCGCCCGCGTGGATGGCGGCGCTCTTGGCCTGCGCGCTTTGGTGGCGGCAGCGCGCGCTCTCGAAGCGCCGGCGCGCGTCGCCGCGCGGGCTCAGGTCGACGAGCCCTTCACCGGCTCCTCGAGCCACGGGAGCTGGCGTCCGAGCGCCGCCAGAATGGGCGTGAGGATGCCGATGCCGTCCATTTGCATGCCGAGCGCATCGCAGATGGCGGCGATGCGCAGGGCCGCGTCGACGGTCAGCGCCTCCGGCCACACGCCCTTGGGGGGATCCGCGGGCGCGTACTGCACCGTGACCTCGACGTAGGGGAGCGGCGCGGTCTGGTCGACCAACGCCTGCACGTCGAGCGTCTCCGGCTCGTTCGGCGCGTCGGCCTGCATGGTCAGCGTGCCCCGGTACCAGTGGGTCGGCTCGGAGAACTGCGTCGGCTTGTACCAGCTCTGCTGGAAGATGGTCTCGCCCATCGCCGGCGAGAAGTAGAGCATCTTGGCCTGGCCGGTCGCCATGCCCGCTTCCAGCACGTAGAAGCACGGAGACGTGTCGCTGGCGCTGCGGTAGCCGAGATAGACGGCGATGGCGCCGAAACGGCTTCCGCCCGCGCGTGGCGGGGTGATCAGCTCCACACGTTCCGCGTCGTAGCCGAGGTGATCGCTCCACTTCGCGTTCACATCCGCGACGGAGAACATGAGGTGATCGCCCGACTCCACCTGACCGATGGCGGTCTGGATGGTGGACTTGTCGGTCGCGCGCAGGGCGACGCGGACCAGCGGGAGGTGTCCGACGAACTGCGACCACGGCGCCGCCTTGCGGGCGTGGGTCGCGTTGCCGACGTAGTAGCTGATGACCTCGGGCGACGGGGCCGCCTCCGCCTGCAACGCCTGGGCGCGCGGCGCGCCGTCGCCGCGCGTCAAGCCGAGCTGCTCGTACGCGGGATTCCAATTCGAGCGCATCTCGCGGATGACGCCGTCGACGATCGCGTCCGACGCGTTCTCGCTCGGACCGGGGAACGCGCCTTGGATCAACGCGCGGATCCGCTCGTAGGTCTCGCTACCGACTTCGTTCTGCATCGACGCCATCTCGCCCCCTTGCTGGGTTCGTGAGCCCGAGAGGGCTCTTCCGTCGTTGTTCGCGACAGGCCCGGCTCAGCCGCCGGTGGCGGCTCCGTCACCCGCGCCCACGTCGCCGCCGCTGGTGTCGCCGCCGCTGGTGTCGCTGGACATGCTCTCGCCGCTGGTGTCGCTCGCCGCGGTGTCGCCGCTCGCTCCCTGCGCTGCGGTGCACTGGTCCGGCGTCCACGCCCACTCGCCGCCGCAGTTCTGCGGTGCCGTGCCGGACGTGCCGGGGAGGCAGCGCTCACCTTGGTCGTCGACGCACCAGCCGCAGCTCCCGCTGGCGTTGCCCATCGACGCGCACTGGCCGCAGTTCGGAGCGTCCGCGCAGTCGTTCTCGGTGGGCTGGCTCGGTCCGCCGCAAGCGGCGAGCGCGGTCAGGGTCACGGACAAACCGATCGCGCGGATCGTCTTTTGAATGGAGAGAATGGAGTCCGGCATTTGAATGCTGGCGATCATGCCGATGATGCGCGCGAGCGTCAACGCCGAAGAGGATTCAGTGTGCGACGGGGCAGCCGTTCGTCTTCTCGATGACGCGGATCGTGCGCGTCGGGCAGTAACGGGAGGCGGCGCGGATGCGGGCATTCAGCGTCGGATCCGGGTGCTCGTCGAGCAGCTTCACCTTGCCGTCGTCGCCGATGGCGAAGACCTCGGGTACCTCCGAGACGCAGACGGCGTGGCCCTGACACAGGTCCGTGTCGAGCGCGATGGTGAGCGGCGCGTCGTCCACCTTCGGCTCCGGCGTCCTCGCGGGCTCCGGCAGCGGGCGCTTCTTTCCGATCGTCGTGCGGCGTCGATAGCGCAGCCGGCAGGGCTCGGCGGGGCCCACGACCAGGCCGTGGAAGTCCGAGCCGACGTTCGGGTCGACCAGCTCGAACTCGTAGCGTCGCAGCAGCGTGGCCAGGATGGCCTTCACCTGCAGGAGCGCGAACGCGTTGCCCATGCACTTGTGGCGACCGCCGCCGAAGGGGATGTACGCCCAATCGCGCTTGTCCTCGTGGCGCGGCGGCGCGAAGCGGTCGGGATCGAAGCGGGCCGGGTTGTCGAACACCTCGGGCATCAGGTGGGCGACCGTCGGCGAGACCAGGCACCAGGTGCCCTTGGGCAGGTGGTAGCCCTTGAACGCGAAGTCCTGCCGCGCCACCCGCACGAGCATGAAGAGCGGAGGGTGGAGGCGCAGCGTCTCTTTCACCGCGTACTCGGTGAGCGAAATGCTCCGCAGCGACTGGTAGGTGGTCGGCCCGTCGTCGCCGTAGATCGCGTCGAGCTCGCCGACCATCCGCGCCATGTACTCGGGCGTGCGGCAGAGCTCGATCAGCGTCCAGGCGGTGGTGACCGAGCTGGTGTGGTGGCCGGCGAACATCGCCGCCAGCAAGAGACCGGTGATCTCGTCGTGGGTGAGCGGCGTCCCGTTCTTGTAGGTCGCGTCCATCAGGGTCTGGAGGAAGTCCTCGCCGACCCGGCCCGAGCGCTTGCGCTGCTCCACGATGCCGGTGATCAGCTCCACCAGCCGGACGCGCGCCTTGTCACGGCGGCGGAACGCCGGGATGGGCAGGCGCGAGTTGATGTAGGCGAGCGGCGTGATGCCGCGCTCGAGGTCGTGGTAGATGCGCGCGAACTCGTCGGTCATCCCCTCGCGGAACTCCTTGCCGATCAGGCAGTGCGAGGAGGTGAAGTTCGTGAGCACGCGGCAGTAGTCGACGATGTCGATCTCGCCCTCGTCGCCCCAATCCTCGATGCTGGCCGAGACCTCGTCGAGGATGGTCTCGCCGTAGGTGCGCATGCGCGCGTCCTTGAGCGCCGGCAAGAGCATCTTGAGCTGCTCGCCCATCTTGTCGGGCGGCGCGTCGTAGACGATTCCCTCGCCGAAGACCGGCGTCATGATCGCGTACGCCTCGGACGGGTTGAGGACGTCGTCGGACGCGCGGAAGACCGCCTCGTGGGCTTCGGGCCCGAAGAGGGCGACCATCGACTTGCCGGCGACCTCGAACGCCGCGATCTCACCCATCTCGCGCTGCGCCTTGAGGAGCAGCTCGATGGTGCCGCGGACGAAGTCCACCGTGTGGCCGAGCACCGGGAGCCCGCCATCGAGGCGAGGTGGCGGCTTCAGGCCCGCGGGCGTGGGAGCGGGCTCGGGACGGCGGAGGGCGCGATCGACGATCGACTGGATCTGCATCGCGTGCTCCATAGCATCGGCGCTTCGGCGCGCGAAGGCGTCCGACGGCGTGTTCAATGGCTTAACGGGACGATCCTCACGTTCCGGGCGTCGTCCGCTTCCAGACGCGGACGTGCGCTGCCGCCACTCCGTGCCGCGCAGGGGCGACGAGAGACTGCTCGCGCATCCCGAAACCGCCCTTGTCGAGGGACATCGGGTGACCAGCTTCCTCTTCGGGCGCGAGGCTCGGCGCGGGCGCGCGAGTCGGACGCGCGGAGGTCGTATGGTCAGCTCCGACGATCGTCACAGCATCCTCATCGTGGAGGACGACCCCGATATCCGGGAGACGCTCCAGCACCTTCTGGAGAGCGCCGGATACCGCGCGCCGGCCGCCGGCAACGGTCAGGAGGCACTGGACCTTCTCGCCTCGACCGAGCGGCCCTGCCTCATCCTGCTCGACCTGATGATGCCGGTGATGGACGGCTGGGCGTTCCTCACGGCGCTCGATCAGGACGAGCGCCTGGCGCACCTACCCATCGTGATCGTGTCGGCCTACACCGACAAAGCGGTATCGTTGGCCCGCGCCGAGCAAGTGTTGAAGAAGCCGGTCGACATCCACGCTCTGATGGAGGTCGTACGCCAGCACTGTGGGGAACCGAGCTGAGGCGCGAGAGGGATGACCGAGCAGCCAGAGCAGGTGACCGCCCCGGCCCACGGCCGCGCCGCGCACATTTTCCCTCCTTCGCTCGTGCCAATCCTGCGCAAGCGGATCGGGGACGACCACGCGTGCTGCCTCGACGTCGGCGACGAGACGCTGGCCGAGCTCCTGACCGTGGTCTTCTTCGCCGGATTCGAGATGGAAGAGGGCGAGCACTACCCCATCCGCGTCGTCTTCGTCGGCAAGAGCCCGCAGGAATGGGTCGCACCCGGCGAGTCCACGGGCGCCGGCGGACCGATCTACCGCTGGAGCACCATGCGCTTCGGCGCGCCGCGGCCGTGTACGGTGCCGGAGCTGGTGAAGCTGGCCGTGGTCACCGCCGGCGATCGCATGTTCACCAAGGTGCGGCTCGACGACGGCGAGCTCCAAATCACCGGTCTGGCACGGGAGGGGTTCAATTACGAAGGTGACCCTTTCCTCAAAGTCTTGTCCACCAAGCCGGGCACGCTCTCCATCCGCAGCGGTCACGACCGCATCCTCGACTACGAGCGGGGCGGGATCCTGACCGGCGGCGAGGACGTCGTGTTCTCGGCCGGGCCGGTGCGCCGGGCGCTGGAAGGCTACGCGAGGGAAGAGGCGCTCCGCGGCGAGGCCATCGTCGACTACCTCGACATGATCCGCGCGGTGGTGCGGGAGATGGCCGCCCACGGGCGCGGCGGGATCGTCGTGGTCGGCCCCGAGGAGCAGCTCGAGCTGGAGGAGCTGGCGGGCTACAAGACCGAGCCGGACGTGTCGCTGGCGGCCATCCTGCGGCAGCTCCACGGCTACGGTCCCAGGCAGCGCGGGGCCGGCTTTCGAGCGGCGGTGAGCCTGGGCGAGGTGCTGCGCGGCGCGTTCTTGAGCGAGGCGGAGCGGACGGTGGAGGAGCTCGGCGCGCTGACCGCCACCGACGGCGCGACCGTGCTCGACCGCAGCCTGGCGCTGCTCGGCTTCGGGGTGGTGCTGCCGGTGACGACGCCGGGGTTCGTGATGGAGGCGCGCGACCCCGAGGGGCAGGTGGTGCGTCCCTTCGATCTCGGTACGCGCGGCACCCGCCACCGGGCGGCCGCGACCTATTCCCGCACCCATCCGGGCTGCGTCGTCTTCGTCGCCTCGCAGGACGGAGAGATCGCCTGCCTCTTCCGCGATCCGTCCTGGGACCGCGTCGTCGCCTGGCGCTTCGGGCCCCGCGAGTAGCTCAGCCGGGGCGAACCTCGACGGGGATCCCGGTCATGTGCAGCGTGCCGCTGAGCGGCTCGACGTGGGCCGCGCCGCTCGGCAAGAGCTCGTTGACGTTCACGTCCCACTCGCCGTGGGGTACGACCACGGTGCCGGGCGCCACACCCTCGCGCGTCCGCGCCGGGAGCCGGAGCCGCGCCGACTGGGTCGCGACCTCCACCGTGGCCCCGTCCTCGAGCCCGAGCGCGCGCATATCCTCGGCGGCCAGCCACGCTTCCGCCTCGCTCGCGCCCTCCCGGACGGCGGCGTGGAGCCAGCTGTTGTGCCCGATGCGCCGCCGCCGCCCGACCAGCACGAAGCCGTCGCGGCTCGAGAGCGCCCGCTCCTGCTCGAAGAGCCGGTCCCGCTCGGCCTCCAACCTGCCATCCCAGAAGCGCACGCGCCGGCCGGGCGTCATGGGTCCGCGGCCGAGGAAGGTGCCGGGCTTCGGGGTCGGGACGCGCAGGCCGAGGCCGCGCCGCGCCGGGTCGCGATCGAAGAGCCGCCAGCTCAGCTCGGTCAGCGCTTCGATGCCGCCGTCGACGTCGTGCTCGGCCAACCAGCGGGTCAGCATCCGGCTGCCTGCGAGCGGTCGGTCCAGCGCCAGCGCCAACGCGGCGAGGATGCGGTGATCGTTCCTGGCGTCGCCGACCGGATCCATCACCCGGCGCGTCGTCTGGGCCAGATCCGTCGTCTGCAGCGGGAGGCCGGGCAACGCCAGATCCGCCCGCTCGAGCCAGCTCGTGGCCGGCAAGAGCACGTCGGCGTGGCGCCCGGTGGCGCTCTCGAAGAGATCGATCGTGACCAGCGCGTCGAGGTGATCGAACGCGCGGGTGAGCGAGCCAGCGCCGGGGATGGAGCGGATGGGATCGCCGGCGACGACGAAGAGCGCTCGGATCCGTTCTCTGCCCTCTTCGAGGATCTCGTCCGCCAGCACGCCGCCCGGGAGCGTGTCGAAGACGGAGGGGAAACCGCCGATGCGGCTCTTCGCGGTGGACGTGAAGATGCCGCCCGCGCGCGCCAGCCGCGCGCCGACCACGCCGAGCGGGCTGAAGAGCGAGCCGCCGCGCCGGTCGTAGTTGCCGCTCACGAAGGCCAGCGCCTGAAGGGCGATGTAGCTCAGCGTCCCGAAGGGCCCTTGGTTCACGCCGACCGACATGTGCAGCGCCGTCGACTTCGCCGCGCGGATGGCGTCGGCCAGCGCGTGGATGCGCGCTTCGGGCAGACCGGTCAGCGCCGCCGCCCGCTCGGGCGTGATCTCGCGGGCCAGGGCCAGCAGCCGATCCAGCCCCTCCACCCGCCGGTCGTAGAGCGCACCGTCGGAGAAGAGCCCGAGGAGCGCCAGGATGAGCCAGACGTCGGTGCCCGGCCGGACGGTGAGCAGCTCGCCCCAGCGCTTGGCGCTCTCGGTCCGGCGCACGTCCACGAAGACGATGCGAGCGCCGCGCCGCGTCATCCAATCGAAGATGCCGGCGCCGCCTTCGAGGTGGACGAAGCTCGACTGGCTGACGGCCGGATTGGTGCCGAAGAGGACGGCCAGCTCGGCGCGCTCGAAGTCCGGGATCGGGTGGATGACCGGGCTGCCGTAGAGGATCTGAGCGGCGGCGAACTTGTTGTTGCAGTCCTGGCTGCCGGCGCTGAAGACGTTGCGCGTGCCGAGCGCCCGACCGAAGAGCACGGCGGCGAGCTGGCCGAGGGCGTTGAACGCCAGCGGGTTGCCGAAGTAGAGCCCGACCGCGTTCGGCCCGTGCCGCTCGAGGATGGGCGCGACGCGAGCCCGCACCTCCGCCAGCGCCACCTCCCAGGACACCTCGCGCAAGACGCCGCCGGAGCGGACGTGCGGCGCCTTCAGACGGGAGGGGTGCAGCGCGACCTCGCCGAAGCGCGTCCCTTTCGCGCACACGAACCCGCGGCTGACCGGGTGCGCTCGAATCCGGCCGGATGCGCAGCCCCTCGCCGTCGCGCTCGACCGTCAGCCCACAGGCCGCCTCGCAGATCCGGCAGAACGTTCGTTCGCCCATCGCGCCCTCCGACCGAAGAGTATGCGGGCGCGGCCGAATCGGATCGAGGTCCCCGGCGATCACTCCGCCAGGCGGACGTACATGAGGATGTCCATGATGCGCTCGGCCTTGATGGCGGCGCGCCGCTGGCGGCACTCGAGCGTGTAGCCGGCCTTCTCCAGCACCCGCGCCGAGGCGGGGTTCGACTCGAAGACGGGCGCCTCCAGCCGGATGAACTCGCGCTCGTCGAGGAGGTGGTCGCTGTAGGCTCGGACCGCGTCGGTCATGATCCCGCGACCCCAATACGCGTGGCCGAGCCAATAGCCGACCTCGGCCGTGAGCCGGCTGACGTCGTCGCCCGGGATCATCCCGATGCCGCCGACCGCCTGGCCGTCGACCTCGATGGCGAGGTTGTTCGCGCGGCCCTGGGCGGCCGCATGAGAGAGCCAATCTTCGCCGTCTTCGCGTGTGTACGGCCGAGGAAAGCGGTCGCGGACGGTGCTCGCCACCCGCGGATCGTCGGCGTGCCGGACCAGCGACTCCAGATCGCTATGGCGCCAGGGACGGAGGCGGCTCGATGCGAGAGCGAATTCCACGCGCTCATCGTAGCAGTCCGTCGGAGCACCCCGCTCCTCGGCTTTCGGGCGGGAGGCCCTGTCCGTCCGTGTCTCTGCCGTTGAAGGAACTGATGCTCGTCGGTTCGAACGCACATCCGGACCGTCCCGGGCCGACTCGGGTGCTTCGAGGGAAGGCTGGCACTCCATTCGAAGAGCTCGGCTCCTCGGGCCGCCCCTCGGTGCTTTTGCCCGTGATTCGCAGGGGTCGAAGCGACATTCGCGCGATCGGCACCGCCTCCCGGGCCCCCACCGCCGCGCCTCCCGAAAGGTGGAGAATCGGTCCCCTCGCGCGCGACACGATTGACAGCGAGCGCTGCGGACGGGTACCAAAGGCGGCGATGGGAACCCGTTCGTCCCTGCGGGGCCCGCGTGGGTTTCCGCGCTCGTCCTCGGCGCCGGAGCTCGACTCGTCCGAGCCGGTGCCGTGTTCGGACGCGGGGCTCCAGGCCCCTCGATCGCTCCGGGTTCCGGGCGGAGGCCGCGTCTCGCGTCGCAGCCCCCTCCTCGGTCTCGCGCTGCAGCTCTCGGTGCTGCTGGCTCCGACGCTGGCCGTCGCCGTCCTGCTCCCGAGCGTCGTCCACGCCCAGTGCATCGACGAGGCCATCCGGGACGAGCTCAACGCCCGCCGGCGCTACCGCGGCGTGCGCGAGCGGCTCTTCCAGAAGGCGCTCCGTTTCGAGATCAGCGCGATGGGTGGCCTCTACGCGGCCGATCTCTTGAGCGCGAGCTACCTCCTGCAGGCGGCCCTCACGTTCCACGTCACCGAGGACATCGCGCTCGAGGCGAGCTTCGCCTACAGCCGAGCCAACTCGGAGCTGGTCCGCATCATCGAGCAGGACCGCGGCGTCTCGCTGATCCGCCTCGACGCGCCGGTGTTCATCCCCCAGGCGCACCTCATCTGGACGCTCGCGTACGGGAAGCTGCGCTGGTTCGGCGGCGACATCGGCCGCTTCGACTTCAACATCGCCATCGGCGG
This sequence comes from uncultured Pseudomonadota bacterium, assembly GCA_963832725.1. Classification (GTDB taxonomy): domain Bacteria; phylum Myxococcota_A; class Polyangia; order Polyangiales; family Sandaracinaceae; genus JAEZBP01. Next base: position 98,298 of record CAWHVG010000008.1, on the reverse strand, counting down.
TGGCGTGACCGACAACCAGAGCTCGCGCGGGCTGATGTTCAGCGGAGGCATGGGCGTGAAGTTCTTCTTCGACACCTGGTTCGCCATCCGCATCGACGTGCGCGACCAGGTCATGGAGCAGCAGCTCCTCGGCCAGTCGAGGATCGTCAACAACCTCACCGCCACGCTCGGATTGTCCGCATTCCTGCCCTTCACCCCCTAGCCCTTCGGGGTAGCTCGGTCCGCCATGTCCCTGCGACGAACCCTCCTCTCGGTGCTCATCGCCACGCTGGTCGTAGGCCTGCTGGTCGACGGCGCCGACGCGCAGCGCAGGCGCCGTCGGCGGCGCCGTCATACCCGGCAGACCACCGAGCAGGTGCAGGAGACGCCCGCCGGCCGACGAGACGCCGCCCGCCGAGGAAGCTGCGGCCGCGACCGAGGAAGAGGCGCCGCCCGCCGCGCCGACCGAGGAGCCGCCGGCGGAGGCGCAGGCCGAAGAAGTGGCCGCGCCGCCGGCCGCGCCGAGCAGCGCGCCCGCCCCCGAGTACGATCCCGGTGAGGCGGTGGACGTGGCGCCGATCCGCGCCGACTACGTCACGCTGATGGACGACCTGGTCCAGGCCCGGATGCGCGTCCACGCGCTCGGGAACGAGCTCTTCCACACCCGCATCCGCGTGATGCTGCAGGACCGGACGGGCGACCGCGTATCGCTGGCCCGCCTGGTGGTGCACCTCGACGGCGCGCCGGTGTTCCAGTCCGATGGGCCGGTCGAGCACGCCGCCGATGGCCGAGAGGTCTTCGCCGGCGCCCTCGCGCCCGGCCCGCACGTGCTGACGCTGGAGGTCGAGGAGCGCGCGCAGGAGGATGACGCCTATCGGTACACGCTGCGCGAGAGCTACCGCTTCCAGGTGGTGCGCGAGCGGCTGAGCGAGGTCTCGCTGATCCTCGAGGACGGCTCCGACATGGCCAGCGCGTTCCCGAGCTCCGGCGAAGGCCACTACGAGGTCCGAACGCGCATGCGCGTCGCCACCCGCGCCCTGCCCGCGCAATGAGGACGACGTGAGCTGCGACCCCATGCCTTCTGTCCAGAGGAGCGCCGGATGAGGCGCGGGGCTCTGCTCGCGCTCGCGCTCCTCGGCGCGCCCGCTCCGGCGTGGGCGCAGGATGGCGAGCCGACGCGCCTGGCCGACTACTACGACGCGATGGCGGAGCGCCGGCTGATCGCGCCGGAGACGGGCTCGGTCGACGCGCTCCGAGCGCTGGTCCGCCAAGGCGAGCAGCTCTACCTCGACGATCGCTACGAGGAGGCCCAGAGCGTCCTCTACGAGGCCGTGGAGAGCCCGCGCTTCCGCGACTTCGACACCGCCGACGAGTACCGGAGCGCCGAGCTCATGCTGGCCAGCTCGCTGGCGAGGCTCGGCGCGCAAAGGAGCGCGTGGCGCTACCTGATCCGCATCCTGGAGCGCGGCCCGCAGGATCCCTACTTCGGCCCGGCCTACCGGCGCGCGGTCGACGTGGCGCTCGAGGGCGCCGATCTCGACGCGGCAGCGCAGGAGCTGGTCGCCACCGCGCCCGCGGACACGCTCGACCGTGACGCGCAGAACGAGCTGCTCTACCTGCAGGGACGCGCCCGCTACGACGCCCACGACTGGGAGGGCGCGCTGCGCTTTTTGGAGCAGATCGGCCGCCAGAGCCGCTTCTACGCCAACGCGCGCTACCTGCAGGGCGTCATCGCGGCGCAGGCCGGCGAGCTCGACACCGCCGAGGACCACTTCTGCTCCATCGCGACGACGGCGGACACCGACCAGCTCTCCTTCTACGCGGACCGACGCTACTTCGAGAATCCGCGACCTGACCTGGCTGGCGCTGGGCCGGGTGGCGCACGAAGGCCGTCGCGCCGACGACGCCTTCTACTACTACTTCCAGGTCCCGCAGGACTCCGATCGCGTCGCCGAGGCGCTCTTCGAGTCGGCGTGGGCGATGTACGAAGGCGACGAGCACGACACGGCGATCGATCTCCTCGACCAGCTCGAGGCGCGCTTCCCGGACTCGCCCTACGTCCACGAGGCCTCGCTCCTGCGCGGCTACATCCACCTGGCTCGCTGCGACTTCGAGGACGCCGACCGGCTCTTCACGGAGTTCCAGACCCGCTTCACCCCGGTGGTGCGCGAGATCGACGCCATCCTGGCCAGCCCGTCCCGGCAGGACCGGCTCTTCGAGGAGCTGCTCGCGGTCGAGGATCGCGGCCAGAGCGCGCCCACGGCCGAAGGTCAGGCGCCCGGCGAAGGCGGCGAGGCGCCGGTCGACGTCCACGCGCTCTTGATGTCGCTCCTGCGTGTGAACCCGGACTTCTACCGGCTCTACCGCGAGGTGCGGACGCTCGACGCCGAGGCGGCGCGAGCGGGACGCGTGCCCGAGCAGCTCGGCGCCATCCTGGGCCGGCTGGCCGGGAGCGACGCGCCCCGAGCCGCCGCCGATCAGGTCGAGGCGCTCGACGAGGTGACGGCGCTCCGGCGCGATCTGGACGGGGCGCGCGCCGTGGTCCGGGCGCTGACCGACCAGCTCCAGGCGATGCGCCACGAGGGAGCCGACGCCGCGCGCATCCAGCCCTTGCAGGAAGAGCTCTCGGCGCTCGGTGGCCGGGTCGGCGAGCTGGAGCGGCGGCTGAACGAGGCGGCGAGCAACACGCCGGCGACGCAAGGAGAGCCGAGCGGTGAGGGCGTGGACGCGTTGCTCCAGAGGGATCGCCAGGCGGCATCGCAGTTCGCCGCGCGCGTCTCGTCGGTGCGGGCGCGGATGGTGTCGGCGGCGAACGACGCGGCGATCCGGGCGCTCGGCGGACTGCGGAGCAACCTCGGCGGGTACCTGCGGCGCTCGCGGATCGGTCGCATCGACGCGGTGATGGGCAGCAAGCGGCGGATCGAGATCCAGATCGAGAGCCTGGCCGCCGGTCGCTTCCCGCCCGAGCTCCAGGATCCCCTCTCGATCCAGGGGCTGCTCCGCGACGACGAGGAGTACTGGCCCTTCGAAGGCGAGTACTGGGCGGACGAGTTCGAGGAGGACGCGGGCCAGCTCGACGAGGAAGACGCGCTCCAGGAGGATCCGGTCGAAGAGGACGCGTCAGCCGAGGCCATGGACTCCGAGGCGGCGGCCGTCGAGGAGGGGCAGTGAAGCGCGCTGGGATCCTGGCGATCGTGCTGGTCCTCGGTGGCGGCGCGAGCGCGGCGGCCCAGGACGGCCAGGGCGCGAACGTGAGCACGCGCTTCCAGGAGCCGGCCGACGAGCGACGCATCGACGTCGACGAGGGCGCGCCCGACGAGGCGAGCCCCGCCCGTCACGGCCGGTCCCGCGGCGGTGCCAGCGATCTGGAGGACCACCTCTACCTGCGCGAGCGCCCGGACTCGCTCGGTGCCGCGGCTCGCGAGTTCCACGACGCCCAGCTCGAGCGCCTGCTCCACGAGCGCGAGCAGCTCTTGGTCCAGCGTCGCGAGACCGCCATCCGCTTGCTCGAGGAGTTCATCCAAGAGGAGCCGGAGGACGCGGCGGAGATGCCCGACGCGCTCTTGCGGCTCGCCGAGCTCCGCTGGGAGGAAGCCCGCGCGCGCTACCTGGAGGGCTTCGCCGCCTGGCAGCAGGTGCCGGAGGCCAACCGCTCGGCCGAGCCGCCCCGCCCGGACTACGGCAGCTCGGTACAGCTCTACGACCGCATCCTGGAGCACCACCGCGACTACGATCGCTACGATCTGGTGCTCTACATGAAGGCCTTCTCGATGACGGAGGCCGGCCGGCTCGACGACGCGCTCGCGCTCTACCGGCGCATCCTCGACGAGTTCCCGGACAGCCGCTTCGTCCCCGACTCGCACATGGCGCTGGCCGAGGCCCGCTTCGCGCAGGCCGACTTCGCCGGCGCGCTGACCCGCTTCGATCAGGTCCTGCGCTATCGCGACAGCGAGCTCTACGGAATGGCGCTCTTCAAGAGCGCGTGGTGCATGTGGCGCCTGGACCGCACCACAGAGGCGGCGCGGCGCTTCCGGCAGGTGCTCGATCTCGGCCGCGGCCGAGGTCACGTCAGCGCCACTCAGCGCCAGCGCCTGAGAGAGCTGCAGAGCGAAGCGCTCGAGTATCTCATCCAAGTCTTCACCGAGGACGAGAACAACACGGCCGCCGACGTCTTCGCGTTCCTGGAGGAGATCGGCGGCGAGCGCTACGCCGACCGCGTCCTCGTCCGTCTGGCCTCGCGCTTCTACGAGCAGGACCGCTGGGACCGCGGCATCGAGGCCTATCGGCTCCTGCTCGAGCGGATGAGCAACGACGAGCGGGCGCCGCGCTGGGCGCTGGCCGTCACCCGCGGCTACGGCGCCATGGGCCAGGTCGTCGAGACGATCGACTCGCTCGAGCAGCTCGCCGACGACTATCTGGACGGGAGCGATTGGGCGCGCGCGCAGAGCGACCCGGAGGTCGTCTCCGACACCCGCGAGATGATCGAGCGGGCGCTTCGCGTTCGCGCCATGCGCTGGCACGATCTCGCCCAGCGCGAGAACCAGACGCGCCTCTTCGAGCAAGCCGAGCGGCTCTACGCCATCTACCTCGACCACTTCCCGGAGTCCGAGCAGTCCTACGATCTGCGCTTCTACCGGGCGGAGATCCTCTTCCACCACCTCGATCGCTGGGACGACGCCGGCCAGACCTACCTGGCGGCGGCGCAGCAGGATCCGAGCGGTCGCTACACCCACGACGCGCTCTACAACGCGATCGGCGCGTTCGAGCGCGTGCGCGAGGCCCAGCTCGCCCGCTGCACCGAGCAGCGCAACCAAGGCGGCACCCCGGCGGCAGAGGAGACGAGCGCACCGGAGACGAGCGAAGAGAGCGCGCCCGAGGGCGACGAGGCGAGCGACGAGAGCGAAGAGACCACCGCCGAGGCCGATACGGAGGGCCCCGAGGACGGGGAGACGTCCGACGAGGCCGATCAGGATCCCTGCGGCGAGACCGGCAACGACCGCCGTTTCGCCTCCGCGATCGAGCTCTACGTCCAGCAGTTCCCGGACGATCCGGATCTGCCCGAGATCCTCTTCCGGCAGGGTCGGCTCTACTACGACCGGCAGATTCGACCGATCCGGCCGTCCGTCTCTTCGGCCAGCTCCTCGAGCGCTTCCCGAACAGCCCCTACGCGGTCACCGCGGGCGAGCTGATCCTCGACAGCTTCAACCGCGCGCACGACTACCAGAACATCGAAGCGTGGGCGCGGCGCCTGAAGAGCTCGCCGGCGTTCCAGACCGAGGAGAGCCAGCGGCGCCTCGACGCGCTGATCCTGCAGGCGGTGTTCGCGACCGGCGAGCAGCTCGCGGGCCGCGGCGAGCACACCCAGGCCGCCGAGGCCTACCTCCGGGCGGCGCAGGAGTTCCCGAACGACGAGCGCGCGCCACAGGCCTACTTCAACGCGGGCGTCGAGTACCAGCAAGCGGGCAACCTCGGCGGCGCGGCGGGCGCCTACGATCAGCTGATCGCCCATCACCCGGGCACCGAGATCGGCGCGCGCGGCGCCTGGGCCGGCGCCCAGATGTACGAGTCGATCGCGCAGTTCGCCGACGCGGCGCGCTTCTACGAGGCCTACGGCGAGCACTTCCCGCAGGGCGAGAAGGCGGCCGACTCGCTCTACAACGCGACGCTGCTCCGCGTGACCGCGGGTGACAACGACCGCGCCGTGACCGACGGAGAGCAGTTCCTCTCCCGCTTCGATCAAAACGCGCAGGCGGACGAGGTCACCTTCCTCATCGGCCGCGCGCAGGCCGCGGCGGGGCGCAACACCGAGGCGGCCGACGTGTACCGGCGCTTCATCCGGCGCTCGCACGACGTCGACCGGCAGATCGAGGCCGACACCCGGCTGGCCCAGGTGCTCATCGCGGCCGGCGACCGGCAAGGCGCGGACCGCGCGCTGACGGCGGCGGTGCGGCTGGCACGTCGCTCCCGCTCGCGGGTGGGCGACGGCGGCCTCTACTACGCCGCCCAGGCCCGCTTCATCCAGGCCGAGGACCTCCTCCACCAGTACGAGGAGATCCGAGATCGCCGGCCCCATGGAGGGGCTGCGCCAGCGCCTCGAGCGCAAGAGCGAGCTGCTCCGGCGCGCCGCCGAGGCCTTCGCCGAGGTGGTCGAGCTGCACGTGGCCGAGTGGGTGACGGCGGCGCTCTTCCAGATCGGCCGCAGCTACGAGCTCTACGCCGAGGGCCTCCGCGACGCGCCGATCCCGGAGGGGCTGAGCGAAGAAGAGGAGATGGCCTATCGGGACCAGCTCTCCTCGTTCATCATCCCGATCGAGGAGCGGGCGCTCGAGGCCTACGAAGGCGGCTACCAGACCGCGCTCGAGCTGCGCATCTTCAACCGCTGGACCGCGCGTCTGCGCGAGGGGCTGACCCGCCTCAACGACGTGCAGTACCCACCGCTCCGCGAGATGGGCGGCGCGATCAGCGAGTCGGCGCCGATCCCGATCCCGGGCCCGCTCGAGAGCCTGCACCGAAGCGAGCCCGAGGACGACGACGGCGACTCCGCCGGCGACGAGAGCGAGCCGTCCGCGCCGTCCACGTCCGCGCCGTCCACGTCCGCGCCGTCCACGTCCGCGCCCGAGACGCACGAAGAGCAACCGGCGCGTCGTCGCCGGGGCCGTCGTCACGGCCGCCGAAGGAGGCGCCGATGAGCGTTCCCGCGTTCCGAGCCGTCGCGCTCGGCGCCCTACTCGCGGCCTGCGGCGGCCTCGCGGCCTGCGGCGGACCGCCGCCGGTGGCCCACCTGACGGAGCTGCCGCCGGTCAATCCGGCCGCGGTGCGCGAGTTCAACGCGGGCGCCCGCCTCCTCGCGCGCGGCGGAGCCGGTCGCGAGAGGAGGGCCATCGAGCACTTCGAGCGTGCGCTGGAGCTCGACCCGAACGTCTGGGAGGCCCAGTACGACCTCGGCGTCATCCGGCGCCGTCACGGTGAGATCCGCGAGGCCATCGAGCACTTCGAGGCCGCCCGCGCCGTGCAGCCGGCGGCGGGTGAGGTGCTGGTCGGCCTGGCCGAGGCCCGCTACGCGCTCGGTGAGCGCGATCAGGCGGCCTCGCTGCTCAGCGACTACCTGCAGGGTCACCCGGACAGCGTCCCGGTCCGCCTCGCGCTCACCGCGGTGGAGCGCCAGCGCGGGAACCACGACGCGGCGCTGGCCCAGGCGCGCGAGGTGCTCATCCGCGAGCCGCGGAACGTGGGTGCGCTGACCGAGATCGGTCGCATCTACCGCTCCCGCGAGCAGTACGACGTGGCCGAGCTGGTCTTCCGCAAGGCCATGGACATCGACACCGAGAGCGCCGAGCTGCACGACGAGATGGGTCTACTCCAGCTGGCCCGCGGCGATACGCAGGCGGCGTTCGAGCAGTTCGGACAGGCCATCCAGATCGATCCGAGCTTCTCGCAGGCGCACCTGAACCAGGGCTCGGTGCTCCTGGCCGCCGGCGACTACGAAGGGGCCGCCACCGAGTACCGCGCCGTGCTGGAGCGCGATCCCGATCACCTCGACGCGCGCGCCGCGCTCGGCGCGGCCCTGCGTGGTCAGGGCGACAACCGCGCAGCCCGCCGCGAGTACGAGCGCGTCCTGCGCGAGAACCCGAACCACCCGGCGGCGCTCTTCAACCTCGGGGTCCTGCTGGCGGAGTTCCTCGACGAGCGCCCGCAGGCCCGAGAGCTGTTCGAGCGCTTCCTCCGTGTGGCACCCTCTAGCGGGGAGCACCGCGAGATGGCCGAGCGATACCTGCGAGAGATTCCCGCGCCCGCGCCTCCGCCTTCGGAGGGCGAGGCCTGATGCGCACTTCGCCGAACCGGCTGCTCGCGCTCGCGCTGGCCTCCGCGTTGGCCAGCGCGCCGGTCGCCATGCTGGCCGACACGGCGCTCGGCCAGGACCCGCCGCCGGGCGCCCGCGAAGAGGCGGCGATCCTCGAAGGCGACGAGGCCGAAGAGGAAGCGCTCGACCAGGACGTCGACGCCGACGTGCGCAGCGAGGGTGGCGAGAAGGTGAAGGTCTTCCGCTTCAGCGGGCTCGACGTCGAAGGCCGCCTCAAGTCTCCCCAGCTCCTCTACTTCCTGAACCGCTTGCGCGCCGAGTTCGATCGGCCGCGCCTCCCGCACCGTTCGTTCATACCCGAGCTGCAACGCTCCGCCCAAGGCAAGGCGTTCCGCTAGAATCGAAGGCTCATGGCCAAGGTCAGCCACAACCAGGTCAGCCACACGCAACGGCAGCTTCGCGTCGCGCTCGTCTTCGGTGAGACCATCGAGGCCGAGGAGGTGCTCGAGCGACCCAAGCCGGTCGTGCTCGGCGCCGGCCAGGACGCGCTCCTGCCGCTCCCGGCCGGCAACGTGGAGGGCGACCGGCTGGAGGTGTTGCGCCCGGCCAGCCACGGCTACGAGCTGCTCTTCCACCCTTCGATGGGCGGCTCCGTGTGGGTGAACGGCGCGCGCCAGGAAGTGTCGGCCCTGCGGGATGGCCACCCGGTCATGCTCGGTCCGGACGACTACGGCGTCGTCACCATCGGCACCGTCGCGCTCTTCTTCCAGATGGTGCGGCCGGCCTCGCGCATCGGCCGCGGCTGGCCTGCGTTCATCACCGACCCGGCGCGGATGATGTCGCTCTTGCTCTCGGGGTTCCTGCACGCCGCGTTCTTCCTCTTGATGCTCCTCGCGCTCGAGGAGGCGGGACCGGCGGCCGACGAGCTCGAGCTCTCGCCCGACCTGGTGCGCCGCTTCATGGTCACGCCGCCGCCCGAGGACATCCTCGAGCCCGAGACCAGCAGCGGGACCGACACGGAAGATCCCGGCATCCGCGATCGCGAGGAAGCCGGCGGTGCGGCGGCGCCCGAGGAAGAAGGCCGCGTCGGTCGTGAAGACGCACCGCAGGAAGACACCGAGATGGAAGGCCCCGTCAACGGGGGAGGCGCGGCCGAGCGGGTGGCCAACCTCGGCGTGCTCGGCGCGCTCCGCGGTGGCGAAGGCGAGACCAACGCACTGGCAGAGGCGCTCGAGGGACCGAGCATCGGCGATCTGCTCGGCGGGCTCGGCTCGTCGCGGACGGTGATGGGCCGCGGCTCCGGCGGTACCGGCCTGCGCGGCTCGGGAGGCGGCGGAGGCGGCACCGGGCCGGGGACGCTCTTCGGCGCGGGCCGGATGGGCACGGGGGTCGGCGCGGGTCGTGGGGCCGGGGGAGGTCGCGGTCACGGTGGGCCCGGCGCCCGCGGCCGTCCTCGCGAGGAGGTGCGCGTCCGCATGCAGACGGCGCGGCCGCGGGTGAGCGGCTACCTCTCGCCGGAGCAGATCATGCGCGTCGTGCGGCAGAACCAGGCCGCGGTTCGCTACTGCTACGAGAACGAGCTGCAGCGCCAGCCGAACCTCCACGGCCGCATCGAGATTCAGTGGCGCATCGCCCGCAGCGGCAGCGTCACGAGCGCGCGGGTCGGCAGCTCCACGATGCACAACGCACGCGTGGAGGGCTGCATCGTCCGGCAGGTCCGCCGCTGGCGCTTCCCGCAGCCGGATGGCGGCGAGGTCGACGTCAACTTCCCGTTCATCTTCGGTAGCGGCGCCTGAGGCCTCCTCAGCGCGGCGGTTCGTCGGGGGCTCCGCCCTTCCGCGGCGCTCGGGCTCAGTCGCTTCGTCAGTGCGGCCGCCGGGCGGGGGCTCCGCTCTCGCGCGGCGCTCGCAGCGCTCGCGATGCGCTCCGGCAAATCCCCCGCCGGGCCTTCGGATGGGACCGCCTTGGCGCGCCTCGGGTCGAGCGAGCCGCGCTTCGGGTTCGAGTCGACGCGTCGTGAGTCTCGGAACGACGCTCCCGTCCAAGCGCGTCAATCGATTCGCTCGTCGGGCGCCACCGAAGCCGAGAGCAGGAAAGCGCGGAGCGAGCCCGTCTCTCGCGCTACCCTTCCGCACATGAGGCGTTGGGTGGGCGCGGCGGTCAGGCCGCTCTTGGTCCGCTGGTGCGTCGCGGAGCGGAAGGCGCACCGAGCGCTGGATCGCGTGACCCGCGTGCTGAGCGGAGCCTCGTGGGCCGCGTCCACACCGGACGAGCGGATCCGGCTCGGGCTCGCGCTGCACGACGCGCTCGAACACACCACCACCAAGGCCACGGCCGGGCTCTTCGAGTGGGAGCGCCGCTGGTACGCGGACTCGCTTCCGCCGCCGGGCGCGCGACTGCTGGTGGGCGCCGCGGGCTCGGGCCGCGAGGTGTTGGCGCTGCTCGAGGCGGGCTACACGGTGGACGCCTTCGAGCCCGCGCCGGACTCGTTCTCAGCTCTGCGCGCCAACGTGGAGGGCCGCGCATCCATCTGGCAGCTCCGCTATCAAGAGCTCACGGAAGCGGTCGAGGGAGGGCGCGGTCCCGAGCCCGGCAGCTACGACGCGGTGATCCTCGGTTGGGGGAGCCTCGGCTACATCCCGCCCGAGGACGCGCGCGCGCTCCTTCCCGTCTGCGACGCGCTGGCGCCGCGGGGCCCGATCCTCACGAGCCTCGCGCTCCGAACCGGACCACCCCGAGGACTGGGACGCGTCGGAACGATGGGCGCTCGGATCGCCGGCGGCGATGCCCCGCCGCCGACCACCGGCTTCCTCCGCAGCGCCGGCTTCGTTCACGCACCGACCCGCGACGAAGTGGAAGCGCTGGGTCGCTCGGTCGGGCGCGACACCCGCTGGGGCACGGGCGCGTTCTACCCGCACCTGACGTGGCTGGCTCCCGGCTGAACGAAGCGGCGGAGCGTCACGCGCGATCCCCCGGTCGAGGTTGGGACAAAACCTCGGGGCGTGAACCACCTCGCCGCGCGTCGTGGCACCGTGAGCGAGATGTCCGCCCACCCCTCTTCGGCAGCGGTTTCCGACGCCGTGTCGAGCAGCGCCGAGCCGACCCCAATCCCGCGACGAAATCGGTCGACCCAGAGCTCGAAGATCGTTCGTCCGTGTTCCGGGTACGCCAGCAACCACCCGATCGGCCGTCGCCCGTCGGCGGCGACCCAGCCATGATGCCCGGAGCCCGTTTGCGCAGCGGCCGCCCAACGCTCGAGCGCGCCGCGGGTCGGCCGGTTCCCGGAGGCGAGAACCAGCTCCCGAGCGCGGCGCGCCCACGCGTCGTCGATTGGATGCACATCGAAGGGTTGGAGCGCCTTCCTTGCGCGGAGAACGGGAGGCACTCGACGGAGCGCCCCCCACGTCGCGCCGAGCAAGGGGCTGGAGAGTGGCCGGAGCGCGGTGAACGCGTGCGCTGCGCCGCCGACGATTCGATTGACCGGCCGTGCGAGCATCCTCGGCGCTGGCACCTGCACACCGACCAGCACACCCTCGGCGATTCCGAGCACCGCCTCGGCTGGAAGCGGCGCGTCGTCCGCGAGCGAAGCGTCGCCTCGCATCCGAAGTGACTCAGCGTCTCGCGCGACCACCCGATGCGCCACGACCCCGGGCCCCAGTGCGGCCAGCACCACATCCCCCACCTCGACCGACGCGAAGTCGGCGGGAGCGAAGCGCACGCGCGTGCCGGCCAAGATCGCCGGAAACATACTCTGCCCCCACAGGCGGAGCGTGACCGCGGCCCCCGCGCCGAACGCCGAGCGGATCGCGGCGATAGCGCGCTCGTCGTCAGGGGCCTCGTCGAGAGCGCTACGCATCGGCGTGCTCAGATTGACACGTGCGGAAACGAGGGCAAAAGGCCTCCATGCCCGAGCGAACGTGGCGTCCCCTCATCATCGCCGGCCTCCCACGGTCGGGCACGACCCTTCTGTCGACGTTCCTGGCGTCGCAGGCCCGCTGCACGTTCATCACCGACTACCTGCCCTCGTTCAGCGAAGCCCGGGAGCACCTGCGTGTCCGCTGGAACACGCCGTTGACACAGACCCAGCGACGCATCGCGCTGGCCATCGTCCGCGACCAGCTCCTGCGCTTCCGGCACCCAGTCCTCGTCGGCGTCGACAGCTTCCGCACGTTGACCGAGCTGCACCTCGCCGTCCTCGACGAGCTCGCTCAGCCGGACGACCTCGTCGTCGGCCACAAGCTCCTGCTGAGCGCAGAGGACATCCGCGCCACCCTCGCCGAGACGGACCTCAACATCGTCGTCATGTACCGCAATCCGAGAGACGCCGCGCTCTCCTACTACCTCCGCACCGGCGGCGGCGTCGAGGCATATCTCCGCGACTGGCGCGAGGCGATCGCGCTGATGCATCGCTCTCATGACTCGCGTCTGTTTCCAATCCGCTACGAGAATCTGATCGGCTCCCCAGAATCGACACTGTCTCCGCTCTTCGGCGCGCTCGCTCTTCCCCTCGACGTCCGACGCACCGCGCTCTCGTTCGACCGTGGACCGGCGGGGCGTGTGCCTTGGAAGGGGAACGCGAGCTTCGCCCCACCGGAGCGCACATTCAATCCAAGCGTTGCCGGTAGATGGCGCGAGAATCAGGATTCGCCCATCGTGCGATACGCCACATGGGCGTGCCGTCATGAGCTCTCCCTGATGGGTTACCCACGCGGTCCGCTCATACCACGCGCCGAGCGGCTCCGCTGGGAAATCCATCGGCTCGCCCACCGGACCGCGGCACGAGTCGATGTCGCCTGGCGTGATGCGCGGGCCGCCGCGCTCGAACGACTCGGGACGCCGCTCAAGCCCTGACGGACAGCCTCGCAGCGGCCGTTCGGCGGTGGGCAGGGAGACGGCGAGACGCGGGCGCGAGTCTGCCCTGGAGACTACGACGCGCCGTACCCCCCCCACAGTAGACGGCGTCGCCGCTCTGCTTCGTGCAAGCAAGCGCCAGGGTCTCGAACGCAGCTGTGTCGTCGATCGCGGGAGCCTCGTAGCGCCGCTTCGCGTCCTTCTTCGACTCGCCCTTGGAATTTTTCATCACGTATTCCATCGGATGTGAATCAGTAGAAAACCAGAAAACGACCCGCACCGGACATATAGGATGGATCACCCATCATGATGTCGTTGAAGCCGTCCCCGTTCAGATCGCCGACGTAGGCTGCAACGCCATCGGTAGGCAGCGTCGTCGGTGCCGGGTCCGTCCGCCCGAATACCATCGCCGCACTGTTACGAGCGAGGGCCGTCGGTGTCGAGGTCCCGTAGAAAAGAGCGACATCACCAACCATGGTGCCATCCTGCTGTGAACCGATGAGCAGATCGGTCATCGAGTCTCCGTCCAGGTCGCCAATCCGGCCGAGGAACGGATCGTATCCAATGCCGATGCTGTTCCCCATCAGGTCCGAACCGGCACTCGCGGCGTCGTTGCTCAGGGTGAAGCTGTTCGAAGACGAAAAGCCGGAGGCCGTCTGACGGAAGATTGTGACTTGCCCGGCGCTGGTGGCGTTGTAGACGGCGATGTCGACCCGTCCGTTGCCGTCGTAATCTCCGATTGCGCGGACACGCCGGCCATAGGTCCCGGCGGACCCCGAGGACATGGTCCTCAAGTCGGAGGCAACGATGCTCACGAGCCCCGACGATGTGGTCGGATATCCTCGTCCTGCCAGTGTGTAGACGCGACCTGGAGTGCTTGAAACGGCGTTTCCACTCGCACTCAGCACGAGATCGCTGCGCCCGTCGGCCCCGAGGAAGTCGCCCGGTGTTGCCGCGGAGTTCCCCATGCCAGCCGCATCGGCCGGCGCATCGACGACAAACCCGTCCGGCTCTGACGACGGCATCGAGCCGGGAATCGAGTAGGTCGTGCCACTCGTGAAGCTGCCGCCCAGGAAGACGTAGAGTCGACCGGCGCCGCCGTTCGCTCGAAGAGCACCGAACGAAAAGTCTCCAAAGCCGTCACCATCGAAATCGCCGGCGGAACTCGGCGAGTTGCCCAAGAGCGCACTGGCAACCGTGCCGAAGAAGCAGAGGTCAGCCCCGCAGCTGGCGCTCGTCAGGCCCAGCGATAGCGAGCTCGGCCAGGGGGAAGTGGAGGAGCGGCCGAAGAGAACCCAGACGGTGCCGGCAGAACTGACGCCACTTACCGTCGCAATGGGAGCGCTGATGGCGAAGTCGGGCCTACCGTCGCCGTTGACGTCGCCCAGTGTGCCAAGGATTCGACCGTATGCACCGGACGTGGGACCACTGATAGTGACATCGGGCGTGCCCGACAGCGGCGTGGAACTGGATGAGCCGAAATACAGATAGACGTGGCCGTCGAGCGCGCCCACGAGAACGTCGTCGATCCCGTCGTCATTTATGTCTCCCACGGGTTCGACGGCGACGCCGAGATTTCCGACGCCCGTGATTTCCTCCTGCAAAAGGGTGGGAGCAAACGGCATCGCGGGAGTGCCGGGTAGGGGGGTCAGCGCTCCGGCGATGTCCGCTCCTCGGAGGACACAATACCGAGGCTGCCCTGGGCGGAACCCGCTTACACCAGCCGACTGGGTCGCACCCCCCATTGCCGGCGTCGCCATGATGGTGACCGACGTTGCTGCGGTCCAATCCGACTCGGTCGTGATCGGCGCACTGGAGCAGTGGGCCACGTAGTGATCGAGCACCGTCCCTCCCGCGTCGTTGACCGCTGTCCAGCTGAAGGTGGCGGTACCACGCCGGCGATCCGCCTCGGTGACCGTGAGGTCACTGATCGCGTCGGTCGGGGGCATCGTGTCCACGTTGACCCGGAGGCTCGCCGTGGCGGTTCCCCGCGCGGAGTCGGTCACCGAGACCGCCACCACGAGGTTGCGCCCGTCAGGTGCGTCCACGCAGGCGCTCATAGTGCCGCCGCTGACGGTCACGTCGCTGACGGTTCCGGTGCCGATCTGCATCGTGCCCGCGCTGCCGTCGGCGGCGTCGGTGGTGGCCCGGACGCTCACCTGCAAGCCAGCGGTCGTCGAGTCGCAGTCGTCGGAGACGGTCAGGATCGCTCCCGGAGCCGGCTGGGAGATGCTGAGCGTCGGGATATCCTGAACGCTCACCATGCAATCCGGGGCGCATCCCAGATTCCCGGCAGCGTCGGTGGCGCATGCGTGGACGACGACGTTTCCGCCGACCATGAAGGTCGTCCCAGCGAAAGTCGTTTGAACGCCGCTCGCGGGGATGGAGCTCACTACCGGACCGAAGATAGTCGCCCCCGACCCATCGCGCAGCTCCATTGAGACTGGCGGCTTGGGGACGTTTGTGTTGACCGCAATGACGGTGTACTGGATGCCGGGTGTACTCGCGTCCTCATCGTCGATGGGGCGCAGAATGCTCCCGCACGTCGGCTGCGAGAGCGTCAGTACCGGGGCGTCACAGTCGCTCAGGACCGTGATCGGATCGGAGAGACCGACCAGGCCGTCGACGGCCTGGCGAGCTCGGACGTGAACCTCGGCCAGGGCGGGCTCGCTCGGCAGGCTGACCGACGCGAAGGTCGCGGTCCCCATGTACGGCGACGGCGCCGTGGAATCCGCCGTGCAGGTGGCCGAACCACCGCCGAACATCGTCCCGCTGTCGTCGATCAGCGTCACGGCCGAGCCGACGTCCGTACAGTACACGGAGAAAGCGGCCTCGCAGGTCGTGGAGCTCGCGTCGAGGTCCGCGGTCCGGCCGCCCGTGCCAGCCGCGTTGAACGCGGCGCCCGTCGCGGGCGTGACGATCTGGAGCTGCGGCGCGTTGCTGCGAACGCGGACCGTCACCATGCCGGATCCCACGTTGCCCGCCTGGTCCTGCACCTCGGCGCAGAGATCCTGGCTTGCGCTCGTGCCGAGCGTCACGGTGCCGTCGAAGCTGTTCCCGGTCAGGGTCTGGAAGTCGGGCAGCGAACCGCAGGTGCCCTCGCGGTACATCGTGCACGCATCGCCCGATGCGCTCCCGTTCATGTCGATCTGGATCCCATCGGTCGACGTGTCGATGTCGTCGCTGTCGATGAAGAGCTGTCCGTCGGTCGGCGCAGCGACCGTGACGTCGCAGGGGATGGTGTCGACCGTCCACTCGGCCGAGGTCCGGGTCTTGTTGCCGGCCGCGTCGCTGCAGACGGCCTGGATGCGGTGCACGCCCTCGCTGAGCGAGACGTTGCCGAACGTGGCGACGCCCTCCATCCCGGTCGCCATCGGCGTCTGGGACATCGCGTCGGTCTCGTTGCCATCGATGATGAGCTGGATGGGCTGACCGGCTCCGTCGGCGTCGGTGGTGACCTCGAAGTTGCCCTGGAAGCCCGGCATGTCGGGAGACGCGTCGTTCGAGTTCAGGAAGCCAGTGTCCGAACTCGGCATCGTGAAGCGGCAGCTCACTCCCGCGCAGTCGACGTAGATCGGCACCGGGAAGGGTGCGGGGCAGACCACGCCGTCCGAGTTGGTGACTTTGACCTCGAGCTGGTTGGCCGTGCTGCCGATGTCGAACGAGACGCCCTGGAAGCGGAGGGTGGTGCCGGAGACGTTCGCCGTCCCCTGAGGATTGCCGTTGACGAACACCTGCGCCTGCGCGCCGTCACCCGCGTCCGTCGAGAGGGTGACCGTCGTCTGGAAGCTCTCGCCGCACGCGGTGCCGTCGGTGTCGTCGTTCGGCCCGAGCGTGACGCGGTCGCTGCCCGGCATCGGCGTGACGTAGTCGATGGTCGCGCACCCGTCGTTCACCGTGACGGAGACCTCGTTGGAGCGAACACCGCTGCTGGTGAACGCGGCCAGCGTGTGGGTGCCGGACGGAATGGTCACGTTGTCGAACGTCATCGTGTCCGAGTCGGGAACCATCTGGGTGCCGATGACGCTGTTGTCGGCCGAGAGCGTCACCTGCTCGCCGACGGCCAGGAGATGCACTGCGACGACGACATTCGCCTGGACGCCAGCGACGTCCGGCTGCGTATCGGTCGCCAGCGTCAGGACCGCGCCGTCCGCCGGATCCGTGATGGTGAGCGTCGCCTGGTCGCCCGGGCCGCATGCCACCGCGCCCCCGAGGACGGCTGCGCAGATCACGACGCGCGCTGCGAGTCGCCCAATTCCGTTGCTAGACACCATGTGCCTCCCTACGGCCCCACCGGCCACGTAACTCAAGCTCTCGGGTCATGTTGGCCGGAATGAGCGAATCAATCAATCCCGCGGTGAGCGCGACGTCGCGGTGCTCGGCCCTTGCCGGTCCGATCCGGGCACCCGTTCCGTGCGCGCGCGCTTGGCTCCGGGACGCCGAATCTGAACCAGTCCACCCGGTCGAATGGTCTCCCCGGACACCTGTTCGCCCGGTTCCCGGCGCACCCATCCGAACGCACCGGCGCGCTCTTCGTCCTCCGCCGTACGCACATCGACCATCGTCCTGAACACCCCCGGCTCGACTTCCCGGTAGGGGCCGACCTTCGGGTCTCGACCGGCTGTCGCCTGCACCTCGGGCGGCGCGCCGTGAGCCCGTTCCCACCCGAGCTTCGCTCGTGCGCAAGCCGACGCGTAGGGCGCGGTCGCGTCGCCGGTCTCGGTCTGCGCGTTCGCGAAGCAGCGCCCGCAGTAGGGCTGGAGGTCACAGTCCCGACAGCCGTGAAGGTCCCGCCAGGTCAGCTCTCGGATCATCGCCGCGTCCGCGTTCTCGGTCCACGCCTTGCGCACGCCGTCCTCGACCGCGTTCCCGACCGGGACGTTCAAGAGCGTGCAAGGGCGCATCTCGCCGTTGGCTTCGATGTGGACGTTGCCGCTGCACGCACCGCACACGCTGCGGTCGAGGCTCTTCTTCGGCGTGCCGCTCCTCTCGCGCCCGAGAATGGGATCGCTGAGCACCTTCAGATAGGTGCGGTCATCCATCTGGAGCCGCTGGGTCGACCGATCACCGTCCTCCCGATAGTCGAGCTGAGGATCGAGGCTGAAGTCCGCGCCGACTGAGGTCACGAAGTCGATGTACTCGCGATATTCGTCGGCGTTGAAGCTCATCAGCGGCGACTTCAACACCACGTGAACGCCGCGGGCGATCAGCGCTTTGGCCCCATCGACCGTCTTCTGCCAGGAACCCGGGACGCGGGTGACCCAGTCGTGCACTTCGGCGCGGTGGGAGTAGAGGCTGATTTGCACTTCCTGGACCGCGAGGTCCGCCAACGACGCGGCCAACGCGTCGGTCATCGACAGCCCGTTGGTGTAGAGCTTGACCGCGAACGCCTTCTCACGGGCGTAGGCGACGATGTCGAGGAAGTCCTTCCTCAGCGTGGCCTCACCGCCCGAAATGGTCAGGAAGAGGACGCCCATCTCGGCCAGCTCGTCGATGATGCGCTTCCACTCGTCGAGTGACAGCTCTCCCTTTTGCCCCTGAATCTGGTAGCAATGAACGCAGACCTCGTTGCACCGGTCCGCGACCTCGATCATCGCGCTGAAGGGCGCGTGGGGATCCGATCGCATTTGGGCGACGAGCCCCGCGGCGCTGAGCTTGTGCCGGAAGGGCTTGACCTTCACGGGACCTCCACGACGTCTAGCGCGCCCAGCCGTACGAGCTCCTCGGCGAAATGGAGAACGTCTTCGGTCGCGCGCGGTGCTTCCACCTCGTACTCGTCGACGAGCTCGTCGACGATCGAGGAGAGGGCGCGGCCATCGGCGCGCGACCAGACGTAGGTGCCGACGTCGTTCAGCGTGTGCAAGGCCTGCGTGTCGATCACCACGACCACGGCGCGGCCCTCGACGACCCGGGAGGCCGTGCGAGGCGACTGACGAACGTGCGCTTCCGCGCTCAAGCCCGTCATCAGCGAGCTCCTTTCGTTGCGCGGAGGACGTCGGTCAGGGGCGACCCCAGGACAACCGCCAGCTCCGCCACCCGGGCCGTCTCCACGAAGCGTGTGATCCGCTCCAACAGCTCGAGCTCTCGGTTGGGGTCCGCAGACACGAACATCACCGATTCGCGGAGGTTGGTGAGGCTCCGTAGCGCCGAGCCGGCCAGCACTTCGGCGCGCTCGGTCGCATGCCTCACCCGGAACACGCCACCGAGAGGCGCCAGCGTGCTCGCCGCGCGGGGCAGGTCGATCGGATCACCTCCCGCCATGCCCGCGACGTACCAGCCGAGCCGGGTCGGGTAGACCGCGGAGCGGTCCCGCGCGACCCAGCGCGCGCCGTCGCAGTGGTTCGCGGCGGTCGTCTTGCCGGCGCCGCTCGGTCCGATGAAGAGCATCGCCCGGCCGTCGAGCTCGACGCCGGCGGAGTGCAGCACGAACCCGCCCTCGCGGTTGACGACGGCGGCGGAGAGCGCGGTCACGAGGCTGCTGCAGCCCGCTTCGCTCGGCGCGACCATGGCGGTCGCCGCATAGCGTCCGGCGCTGAGCCGGCGAAGCTCGGCGCGCACGCGGCCGGTCTCGACGTGGGCGACGTCGTCGTTCCAGCTCCAGAGGATGTCCCGCGAGAAGCTCTGCTGCTCGAGCTCGGGAACCGGGGAGACCACGCAGTGGACGAGGCCGGCGACCGGAGAAGTGGCATACGCGCCGGTGAAGAGCCGGTGCTCTTCGCCGACCGACCAGCGCAGATCGGGAGCCGCGCAAATCTCGAACGCGACGCCGCCGAACACGAAGCAAGCAGGATCGGACTCGGCCGCGGGCCTGTCGCTCGGTGCCGCGCCGGGCTCGCGCATGGCAAGGGGGTTCGTCAAAGCAACACCAACTCTTCCACGTCGAGCGCCTCCTGCGCCACGACGCTCCGCATCTCGTCTTCCCGTTTCGTGGCCAGCTCGTAGAGTTCACCCAGCAGGGTCGGGTGCTCCTTGATGGCCTCGTGAAAACGCTCGCGGCGGAGCTGGAGCGCGACCGTGCGGTGCGTCGCCACGACGTCGGCGGTCGCCGGCCTCCGCAGGACGAGGCTGATCTCGCCGACGACGTCACCGGGCCCCAGCACGGCGACCTGCAGCTCCTCGCCGTCCGCGTCGCGGCCGACCACACGCACGCCACCGCTCGCGATGAGGTAGAGCCCCTCGGTCTCGTCCCCCGTCGTGACCAGGCGCTCGCCCGCGCGGAACGAGCGAGCATCGAAGAGGCCCATCAGCGACGCGCGCTCGGAGGCGGCGACGGCGCCGAGGACTGGGCTGTGTCGCATCAGATTCGACACCATCCGCGCCCGGCAGAACTCGCTGAGCTCCCGCCCGATCTTCGGCGTCTTCTCCGCCAGCCGCTCCAGAGCCTCGCGAGAAGCCGCGAGGAGCTGCACCGGCCCTTCGGCCACGACCGAGGCCGCTCGAGGTGCGTCGCTGACGAGCGCCATCTCGCCGAAGAGCGCGCCCGGCCCCAGCACCGCGAGGAGGACGCGCTCATCCCCACGCTGCCGTTCGGCGCGAAGGCTGCCGCGGACCACCACGAACGCGTCGCGGCCCTCCGCGCCCTCTTCGATGGCCGCCTCTCCCGGCTGCAGCTCGCGCAGCTCCCACGCGCCCAAGAGCTGCTCGAGGGCGGGTGGCGAAAGGGCGCCGAAGAAGGGCAGTCGCGGGACCGGTGCGCGGTCCGACACCTCGTCCTCACGCTCGCAGAACTCTGCCAGCAGCCCCGCGGCCCGTTTCACCAGCGCGCTCTCGTCGAGCGAAGCGAGCGAGCTCGGGACGTCCAGCGACTTCGGCGGCAGCGGCGGCGGCGCGCGACGTCCTTCGCGCGCTTGCTGCCCTGACCGAACGCGAGCGCGATGGCATGCCGCAACGGCTTCGGGTCGCGTCCCGTCCGCTCGGCCACGTGGGCCGCCGCGAGCGCCTCGGGCAAGTCTCCGCGGCGCAGGTAGGACTCCGAGAGCTTCACGGCGGCGCGACCTGCCGCGTCCCGGTCCTTCGACGCCAGCGCGTTTGCGATCAAGGCGAGCGCCGGGAGCTGAGCGGGGTCGCTCTCCACGAGCGCCACGCAGAGGCGCAGCGATCCGGCCGTATCGCCCGCCAGCCAAGCTGACCACGCCTCGTCGAGCGCCGACCTTTCGTGAGACCCCATGCGGCGGGCGAGGCTAGCACGTAGCGGGCCGACGCGGGAGGGGCCCACCGACGCACCATGGCGTGGGTGAGCCCCCAACGGCGGTTCACAGTCGCGGCACAGATCAGGGCGCGGGTGCCAGAGTGGCCTGGATGGCGGTGAACGTGAACGCCGCCGAGTACCCGTCCGCGATGGCCGGATCGGCGTAGCAGTTGCGCCCGTCGATCCGACTCCCGTCACCGTCGATGCAGCCGACGACGACCGGCTGGCAGCCGGAGGGCCCGGTGTCCTGCACGTCGAAGCCCTCGAGGCCGTCGCCGTCCAGGTCGAGATCCGGAGTGGTGGCGCGGAAGCTCAGGGGCAGCGAACGCCCGCCGAAGCTGACCGTGGCGGTCCCGCCGCCGATGATCAGGTCCACGAGTGTGGCGGCGTCACCGCCGTCGCAGGGCGGGTCGGTCATGAGCATCCCACCGGCGCCACCTCCGCCGATGAAGCTGCCGAAGAGCGCGAGCAGGCTGACGGGGACGCCACCGCAGAGCAGACCGTCCTGCATCTGATAGAGACGGCCCGCGTCGGCCACCGTGGTACCCACGACGTGGCCCTGCTGCAGCTCGATCGGGATCGGAAGCGGGAGCGGAATGTCCTCGGGTCCGCCGGTGAGCATGTTGGAGGCGATCTCGCTCTGGATCGACGTGATCGGGCCACCGCTCGAGTCGATCGACGCCGGATCGACCGAGAACACGCCCGAACCGCTGAGGTTGTTGCTCGGGTCTCCGTCGGTGTCCATGCCCTGCAGCCACGCCACGCGCAGGTCCGGATCGTTGGCGCCCAGCGGATCGTCGAGGCCGAGGAAGTCCATCAACAGGATGAGGTTCCCGTTGGTGATGCTCTGCGAGATCAGCGGCCCGAGGCCGGCGCCGAGCGCGCCGAGGGCTCGCGCGAACGCGTTGTCGACGTTTCCGTCGCCGTTGAGGTCGCAGCCCTGGCTGCGGGAGCCGAGCGCGAGGCTGTCGATCACCAGCGCCGTCTCGTCCTGGCAGGTCGCGTCGCAGCCGTCGAACGAGGACATGTTGCCGTCGTCGCAGGTCTCGGGCGCGGTGATCGTCCCGTCGCCGCAGCCGGTGACGCCGTGGCAGTCGGAGTCGCAGTTCGCCGAGCCGTCGCAGACCTCGCCGGCCGCGTAGTCGACGATGCCGTTCCCGCAGCTCTCGTCGGACATGCAGTCGGAGCGGCAGCCATCGCCGGACGCGTTGTTCCCGTCGTCGCAGACCTCGGGCGGGGTCACGACCCCGTCGCCGCAGTAGGGCTCGCGCTGGCAGCTGCCGTCGCAGCCGTCGCCCGCCGTGGTGTTGCCGTCGTCGCACATCTCGCCGACGTCGAGGCGGCCGTTGCCGCAGAGATCGGTCGGGGTCGGCGGCCCCGAGTCGACCTGGATCGCCCCATCCGGGACGACGATACCTGCGTCCTCGCCGCCACCCACGGTGTGCGATCCGCTGCAACCGACGCCCGCACCCACGAGCGCGAGCGGAATCGCGATCAAGCCAAGTCGCCTCATGCGCTACCTCCCTCGCCGACGCCGATCCCCTCCGGCGCGCGGCGCGGGCAATCTACCGCAGTGCCAGCGCGCTGAGAAGGCTCGGCCGTGCGGAACCGGCCGGCCCGGATCAATCACCAGCGCGTTGACGAAGGAGCCCGCGCGGGTGATTCATGGCTCGTGTGGCGAGCGGACCTGCGACGACGGGCGATCCGGGCGGCGCTTCGTCCTCCGGGGCGATGGGTGGCGGCTCCGGCGTACGACGCGGGCCGCGTCGTCCAAGCGGAGCGACCGGCGGCGTCTCGAGCTCAGTCCGACTCGATCTCGGCCAGGACCAGGCGGGCGCGCCGCATCTCCTCGCGCAGCGTGATCGCCTTGCCGACGTCGGCGTCCGCGTTGCGGCGGAGGAAGGCTCTCAAGTGCACGGCGGCGCGTCTCTCGTCACCGACCTGATGAGCGAGCATCCCCAGCACGAGCCGGCCGTAGCCCTCTCGACACTTCCCCTGCTCGAGGTCGTCCATGACGCCGGCCAAGCCGCGGACGGCCTGGTTGGCCTCGAGACGGATCCACGCGCGGTGCGCGCGCAGGAGCGGCCGGTCGACGCTCGCCCAGCGCTCACCGCGCTGCATGGCGGCGACGGCGCCCTCCAGGTCACCCGCGAAGTGGAGCAGGGTGCCCAGCGACCAGCACTGGAAGGAGCGCCGGTCCGGCGGAGCCGCGCGCGTGGCGAGCCTCTGCTGCGCGATGGCGCCGGGGACGTCGCCCAAAGCACCGAGCGCGCGGGAGGCGTCGTGGTGGGCGATGTCCCGGAGCGGGCCGATGCCCGCCATCTCCATCGCCACGTCCGCCGCGCGGCGGAACCGTCTGGACTCCAGGTAGGCCGTGTAGACCTGCCGGAGGAGCAGGACGTGCGTATCAGGATCGAGGTCTTCGGGCGACGTCTCCAGGCCGCGACGGGCAAAACGTGCCCGATCCCGTGGACTCTCCGCCTCGAGAGCCATCCTCAGATACGCCTCGGGACCTCCCGAAGATGAGACCTCTTTGAGCGGTGCCATTGATACGTCTATCCACAACGATAGCACAGCTCGAAATCCTGTCGAATCCCTTCTGGATCCGAGCTGTTACGAAGATTTGTCCACAATTTGTCCCAGGCGGCTCACCGCCGCTGGGGATCATCGAGCCGTCAAGCGAATTCCGGCCCGGCGGGCACCATGACGCGGATGCTCCCGGCGGACTGACGGATCGCAGACGATCCTTCTACGATCGCGTGTCGGCGCGCGTCCAGGTCGATCCCTCGGCGCCGAAGAGGAACGCCTCGAGCTCGTCTCGCTGCGCCCTGGCGTCGGCCCGGCCGAGGGCGATGAGCTCGCCGGCGTACTGTCCGTCGAAGAGCAGGTAGCTCGCGAGATCGGCCGTGTCGGCGCCTTCGCCGACGTCCATCAGCCGCAGGAGCGTCCGGCCGAGCTGTCGGCCCAACGCGGCGCGCTCACGATGCAGAAGATCCGCTGCGATACCGCCGAGATCCTCGCTCGGACGCACCAGCATCGGTCGAACGAGTCTCCTCGGCGGCGCACCCCGGCTCGCCGCGACGGCGTTGGTCTTGTCGACGAAGTCCGGCCCGAACGCGGCGATGCCGTCCGCCAAGAGCGCGTTGACGCGCTCCAGCTCCTCGAGATCGAGTCGGACGTGATCGAGTAGAAAGGCGTCGAGCACTTTGCCGAGCAGGAAGGGCAATCCGGGATATCGGCCGCCGACGATCTCGCGCGCACCCGTATCGACGTGGCTCATCCCGATGACCAACACCCGGTCGGCGCCCAGGTGGATGGCGGGCGCCAGCGGCGTGTTCAACCGCAGTCCACCATCGCAGAAGAGGTCGTTCTGGATGAAGACCGGCGGGAACACGACAGGTATCGCAGCCGATGCAAGCACGTGGTGCGGCAGGATGTGGGCCGGACAGACCTCCATCCCGCGCGGCAACCCGGTCGGCAACGGACCACCCGGAGTGCGGTCCACGAAGCACCACGGCCTCCCCGTCGGAACGTGCGTGGTCGTCACCGTCAGCGCCGTGAGACGGCCCCGGCGAAGATTGCGCGCGAGCTGACGGTAGTTGATGCCGTTGCGGATGATCTCGCTCATCGGAGCGGCGTCGAAGAGCCCGGAGCCTCGGCGGCCGCCGAGGAGCACCCGGTGGAGGCGCCGAGCCTGGCCCACGCCGAACCCTAGAATGTCGCCGAGCGAGAGACCCCTCCACAGCTCGGAGAGACGGGAGATGCCCGCCGCGGGATCGTTCATCACCGACGCCAGGTAGGTACCGTTGATGGCACCCACGCTGGTCCCGCAGATGAAGTCGAGCGCCGGCACCCCCCGCTCGGCGGCCAGATCGCCGAACACGTACGAGAGGACGCCCACCTCGTACGCGCCCCGCGCACCGCCCCCGGAGAGAACCAGGGCCAGGCTCACTCAGCCTCCATCCCGGATGGACTGGACCAACTTCGATTCGAGATAGCGACGCCGCAGCTCGGGGCTCCGGATCTGCTCGAGGCGACTGTCCACGACCGCCCGCGCGTCCGACAGGGCGGCGGCCGAGAGCTCGTGCTCTTCGGCCAACGCGAGCGCGGTGGCGATCCGCAGGTGGACTCGCTCCGCCCGCTCCACGTCTCGGCGGCCATCGACGGCTGCGCTCACCTGCCGGGCCAGGCGGAGAGCCTCGTCGAGCTGACCGATCCGCGCCAGCGCTTCGGCGCGCGTGGCCAGCGCGAGCAGCTCGTAGCCCCGCGCCCCCGCGGCCTTGGCGTGCGCGAACGCGTCGCGGGCCAGGCGCTCGGCGGTCCTCGCATCTCCCCGCTCGAGCCGCATGGAGGTCTCCGCCAGGCACACATGCGCGAGGATCGTAGGCATCCTGGATCCGCTCGGCGATCGCGCGCGCCTCGAAGAGGTTGGTCTCGGCCGTCTCCAGGTCGCCCACCTGCTCCGCCAGGAGCTCACCCATCGCGCAGAGCGTGTCGGAGAGCCCGGATTGGTCGTCGACGGTGGCGAAGAGATCGAGCGCCCGGCGCATGAACGCGAGCGCGTTGTCCACGTCGCCCAGCTCGGCATAGAGCTGTCCCACGTTCGACACTTTTCGGCCCAGATGCAGCCTGTCACCGACTTCACGATCGAGCAGGATCGACGATCGCATCATCTGGATCGCGTCCTCGAACGAGCCTCGGTGGGCCAGCGCGACGCCGAGCGAGCTGAGCGCGTGGGCTTCATGCGCCTTGAGCCCGAGCCGGCGGAAGATCACGACCGCCTCGGCGCCGGCCTCCAGCGACTCCTCGAGCCGACCCGCTCGCCAGAGGAGGATGGCCTTCTGGACCAGGGTCTGCCCGCGCGCCGAGAGGAACTCGGGGTCGAGACCGGCCCTCGCCAACGCCCGGTCGAGCGCTTCGACGGCGCCGCTGGTATCCCCCTGCTCGCGCCGGAGCTGGCCGAGGAGCCGCAGCGCTTCGATCTCGGAGCTCTTGTCGTCGCCCTCGATGGCGGCGTCGAGCGCCCTCCGCAGCATCGCGTCGACGCCGGTCGGACGCGCGGCGTCGAGATCGAAGCGCGCCATCCGGCTGAACGCGACGGCGATCTGACGGGGATCGCGGGTGCGCTCCGCCATCGCGCGCAGCGCTTCGAGCTCGAGCCGCTGCTCCTGGCGCCGACCCATCGCACGGAGGATGTGCTCGCGGGCCTCGTGCGCGTCGAAGGCGAGCTGCGTATGCGGCGTGACCAGCGCCAGCACCCTGCCGAAGAAGCGCATCGCTTCGTGGTGCGAGTACATCGCTTGCGCCGAGTGTCCTGCCGCGAGGTAGGCCTCCGCCGCACCTTGCCGGTCACCGGCCTGCTCGCGGTGGTGGGCCAGTCGCGCGGGCGGCAGCGGAACGTCGAGCTTGCTCAGGTAGTCGGCGACCAGGCGATGCATGCGCACCCGATCCCCGGCGTCGAGGCTCTCGTAGGCCACGTGGCGCACGACCGCGCTCGGGAAGAAGAGACCACCGCCGGCGCGCCGCTGAACGAGCCCGCGCTCCTCGAGGGCGGAGAGCTGCTCGTCCAGCTCCTCACCGCTCAGAGCTCGGAGCTCGGCCACCCGCAGGCCGGGGCCCGCCACCGCCAACCAGCGCAAGGCGTGTCGTTGCTGCTCCGGGAGCTCACCCAGGCGGGCCGCGATCACGTCCTCGAGGGTCGTCGGAAGCGCGAACGCCGCGCCCTGTCGGCGAACCACCTGCTTGGTCTCGCCCTCACCGTCGACCCGGAGGACGTCTCGGTCGAGGAGCGCGTCGATCAGCTCGATCAGGAAGAATGGATTGCCGCCCGCGCGGTGGACGATGGCCTGCTGGATCTCGTGCGGGACCCGCGCGTCGCCGAAACGAGCGGCGATGAGCTCGCGGCGCTCGTCTTGGTCGAGCTCGTCGAGATCGATACGCGGCACACCGCCCAGCAGCTCCTCGACCCGCTCGTCCGCGCGGCTGCAGACGACGACCATCAGGGGCACTTCGTAGGTGTGGGCCAAGAGGCGCGACATGAGCTGCAGGCTCGGCATGTCGACGAACTGGAGAGCGTCGATCCACACCACCAAGGGGCGCTTGCTCGCCAGTCCGCCCAGAAGGTGACGAACCGCGCGGGTCAGCCCGGCGCTGCGATCGACGTCGTCGCCGCCGCCCGCGACCGGCGCGATCAAGGGCTCGAGCGCGTCGGAGGCGGGACCGCTCAGCTTCGGGGGCAGGACCTCGCTCAGCGTCGCGTCGACCAGGCGCCGGGCCTCGTCGGCAGCCATATCTTCATTGATTCCACACGCCTCGCGGACGAGCTCCGCCACCGCCGCGTAGGGGACCTCCGACGCGCCGAAGATGCACTCGACGCGCAGGAGGCGAGGATCGGGGTGGAAGCTGCCGAGCGCCGCCGCCACCGTCGCGCTCTTTCCGACGCCGAGCTCGCCGAAGAGCGCGAGATACGAGCTCTTCTTGGAGGCGGAGACCTCCTTGTAGGCGTCGACGAGGGCCTGGATCTCCATGGAGCGGCCGAAGAGGCCGGCCTCGCCGCTGACCGCGAGCGCCTCGGCCGCGCGCTCCTCCCGAGTGCGAGCGCCTCGAAGGCGATACGCACGGATCCGGCGGGGACCGACCTGCGTGGTCGAGACGTCGACCTCACGAACATCCGTCTCGTCGAACGCGAAGGCGCGCCGGGCGAGCCGGAAGACCTCGCCGCTCGCCAGCACCTCACCCGGGTCGCCCGCGTCGCCGAGCTGGCGGGCCACCTCGAACACGCCCTCGATCGGCTCGTAGCGCAAGCGGCCGCTGGTCGAGCGGACGGTCGCCACGACGCCTCGCGAGAGCCCGATCGACGCCGTCAGGGGCACCACCAGGTCGGCCGAGAGGCCTGCCAGCGCGTCGAGCACGTCCATCCCGAGGCGGGTCGCGTGGAGCGGATCGTCCACGGAGACGCGGCCGATCCCGATCAGGATGCGGAACGAGCCCTTTCCTCGTCCGTCCGGCCAGTCGAGGATCGCGTCGTACTTGTAGGCGATGTCCTCGAGCACTCGCACCGCCTGCGCGCCGACCGAGCGGCCTGCTCGCTCGACACCGGTGACCTCTTCTTGCTCTTCTTCGCCCCGCAGCCGACCGTGGACCACCACCACGTTTCGGCGCTCGCGCAGCTCACGGCGCGCGTGTGCGAGCGAAGCCTGGGTGTCGGCGCTGCCGGGCGTTCGGGCGGTATTCTCCGGGCTGGTCACCTCGCGCGGAGCGATATCACCGATGAAACGCTCCAAGTCGACGGCGTCGAGCACCTCTTCCTGCGCGTGGAGCCAGCGGGAGAGTGCGCCGGCCAGCGAGCGGGCGGTCTGGAAGCGCTCCTCGCGATCGAACGCGGTGGCGCGGCGGACCACCTGCTCCAGATCGGCCGGGATGCTCGGATCGACCTGTCGCGGCAGGGTGAGCTTCCCGTCCCGCACCTGCTCGAGCACCTCCATGCCCTGCTGGCCGGGGTACATGTTTCGGTTCATCAGGAGCTCGGCCAAGAGGACCCCGAGCGAGTAGACGTCGCTCCGGCGGTCCACCCGCTGCCCGCGGGCCTGCTCCGGCGACATGTAGGAGAACTTCCCCTTGATGACGCCCGTCTCCTCGCTGACCAGTCGCGCCCGCGCGATGCCGAAGTCGGCGATCTTCACCACGCCCTCGTAGCTGACGAGGACGTTCTGCGGGCTGACGTCGCGGTGCACGATCTCCATCGCCACGCCGCTCTCGTCCTTGCGGTTGTGGGCGTAGTCGAGGCCCTTGGCGGCCTCCATGACCACGAACGCGCAGAGGGCGATGGGGATCCGCCGGCCCTGGCGCCGGGCGGTGGAGAGCAGGCGGCCGAGATCCAGCCCGTCGACGAACTCCATGGCGAGCACGGGCTCGTCCCGAACCTGTTCGAACGCGTACACCTGCACGATGTTCGGGTGGTTGAGGCGCATCGCGACCTTCGCCTCGTCCACGAACATGGACAGGAACTTCTGGCTGCGGGCGAAGGTGGGCAGCACGCGCTTGACCACCAAGACCTTCTCGATGCCCTCGGCGCCGGTCGTCGTCTTCGCCAGGAACACCTCGGCCATGCCACCTGCGCCCAGGCGGCGAACGACGCGATAGCGCCCGAGGGCTCTCGGGCGGAGGTGCGGTGGGGACCGGCAACGCGCGCGAAGGATAACAACAGCGGATCGCGGCGGAAACGACGCTGTGCCATGTCGGCCGACTCGGGGCTCCGACCGGAGAGGGCTCGGGAGCGCGACCGTGCAGAGCCGGACCCGCTACGAGGAGAGTGAGGTTCGTCGACGGACTGCTATCCTCCGCGCCGTGATCCGACTGGCCCGACCGTGGATCGGTGAGGAAGAGGTCGCCGCGGCGACCGAGGCGCTCGAGAGCGGAATGCTCGTGCAAGGCGCGCGGGTGGCGGCATTCGAGCAGGCCTTGGCCGAGCGATCCCAGCGCGCCCACGCCGTCGCCTGCGGGTCGGGCACGGCGGCGCTGGAGATGGCGCTCTCGGCGATCGGCGTCTCGGGCGGCGACGTGCTCTGCCCGGATCTGAGCTGGCCGAGCCCCGCGCACGCGATCGTTCGCGCCGGCGCCCGCCCGGTCCTCGTCGACATCGATCCTTCGAGCTGGAACGCCGGCGCCGAGGCGTTCGCCCGCGCGCGAACCGACGCCACGGTGGCGGCGGTGGTCATCGATCAGTTCGGCACGCCGGCCGACCACCCGGCGATCGCCGCCGCGCTGCCGGAGCTGCCCATCCTCGTCGACGCGGCCTGCTCGCTCGGCGCCACCGTCGGCGATCGGCCGAGCGCGTCGTTCGGCGTCATCGCCTGCTCCAGCTTCCACCCGCGCAAGCTGATCACGACCGGCGAAGGCGGTGTCTGCCTGACCGACGACGACGCGCTGGCGGTCGCGCTCCGCACGCTGCGAAACCACGGCCAACGCGGGCCGGGCGAGTTCACGCGCGCCGCCGGCAATCAGCGAATGACGGAGATGGCCGCCGCGATCGGCTCGGCGCAGATGGCGAGGCTGGACGCGATCGTCGAGCGCCGCCGCGCGCTGGCGGAGCGCTATCTGGCCGCGCTCCCGGCCGGCTTCGGCGTGCAGCGCGCGCCGGAAGGCAGCACGAGCAACTGGCAGACCTTCGGCGTCACGCTGCCCGAGACCTGCACGCGCGAGGATCGCGACGCGCTGATCGCCCATCTGCGCGCGCATGGCGTGGAAGCGGGCCGCCTCTCCTACGCGCTCCATCGGATCGGGAGCCTGCGGGAAAGGCACGGCGGCGGCCCCTTCCCGGTCGCCGAACGGGTCGAGGATCTGGGCCTCGCGCTCCCGCTCCATCCTCTGATGGAAGAAAGTGACCCGGAGCGGGTGCTCGCCGCCTTCCACACGGCCGTCTCGGAGTTGGAGGTTGCCCCGTGAGCGAGGAGAAGCCGGTGCTGCGGGTCGACGATCTGCACAAGACCTTCCGGATCGGCTTCTTCCGCAAGAAGGTGGAGGCCGTCCGCGGGATCGGGTTCGAGGTGAAGCGCGGCGAGATCTTCGGCCTGCTCGGACCGAACGGCGCCGGCAAGACGACCACCATCAAGATGGTGCTGCGGCTGATCTTCCCGATGCGCGGCACCATCGAGCTCTTCGGGGAACGAAACCCCGGCCCCGCGGCGATGGCGCGCGTCGGGTACATGCCCGAGAACCCCTACGTCTATCAGTACCTGCGACCGCTGGAGTTCCTCGATCTCTGCGGGCGACTGACCGGGATGCGACGCGCGGAGCGGGCGAAGCGCTCTCGCGAGCTGGTGGAAAGGGTCGGCCTCGGGCACGCCATGGAGCGACCGATCGGCAAGTTCTCCAAAGGCATGATGCAGCGGATCGGGATCGCCCAGGCGCTGCTCCACGACCCGGAGCTCTTGATCCTCGACGAGCCGATGAGCGGGCTCGATCCGATCGGCCGCAAGGAGGTGCGCGATCTGGTGGTCGAGCAGCGCCAGCGCGGCAAGACGATCGTCTTCACCAGCCACATCCTCAGCGACGTGGAGCTGCTCTGCGATCGAGTGGGCATCGTGCGGCGCGGCCGGATGAGCCACTACGGCCGGCTCGACGAGCTGCTGCGCGCGGAGACCCGCCGGGTCGAGGTCGAGCTGGCGAACGTCTCCGACACCCTCCGCGAGGCCCTGCGTCCGTTGGCGGACGAGCTGAACGAAGCGGAAGGGCACCTCCACTTGGTGGTGAGCGGCGACGAAGGCGCGCAGCCGGTGCTGGAGCGCGCGCTGGCCGAAGGCGCAGAGGTCATCGCGGTCACCCCGGCGCGCGAGACGCTCGAGGACCTCTTCGTGCGCGACGCGCTGAGCGAGAAGGCCGCCGCACCCACTTGACGCGGGTCGAGACGTGACCCACTTCCGTCGCGCCATGATCGAGCGCATCTCTCCCGACGAAGCAAAGCAGCGGATGGACCAGGGCTGGACGTACCTGGACGTCCGCTCCGTCCCCGAGTTCGAGCAGGGCCACCCGAGCGGCGCCTACAACGTGCCGCTCATGCACATGGGGCCGGCCGGCATGCAGCCGAACCCGGACTTCATGGACGTCGTCGGGCGCCACTTCCCGAAGGACACCAGGCTGGTGCTCGGCTGCCGCTCGGGCGGGCGCTCGTTGAGGGCGGCCGAGATGCTGCGCGCGGCCGGCTACACCAACCTGGTGGATCAGAGGGCCGGTTGGGGCGGCGCGCGCGACGCGTTCGGGCAGCTCTCGGAGAAAGGCTGGGAGGCGGCCGGCCTGCCGACCTCGACCGAGCCGGAAGAGGGCCGCTCCTGGGACGCGCTCTCGACTTGATCCGGCGGACCCGCGCGGCAACGCTCCCGCTACGTGCGAACGCCTGAACGGCGTGGAGGTAGCGCGATGCAGCTCGGCGATCCGATCCACGAAGACATCCCCTGGGTGCGGCGCGTCCATCACCTGGACGAGGCGCGCAGCATTCGGAGCGCCGGCCGCCGCCTGGACGCGGTCCGTCGCGCGGCCGAGCGCGTCGGCGACGAGCTTCGCGAGGGCGAGCGGGCGATCTCCGTCCGCACGCTGCCGGTCAGCGATCTGATCTACCCGACGAAGTTCGCGTTCCAGACCGCGCTCCGGTTGCCCTTCCCCTACGTCACGATGCGTCATCGCTGCCTGCTGGTGCAGGTCCAGGCCGAAGGCGCCGTGCGCAACATCCTCTTCAACCCGACCGACCGGCAGACCTCGCGGGAGACGCCCTTCTTCAAGCATCTCCTGGACCGCTACGGCTGGGCGGAGCAGCTGATCGGCAAGCCCTTCGAGACGGTGGAGGAAGGGCTGCGCAAGCTGGGCGTGACGCCGGACGAGATCGATCTGATCGCGTTCGATCACTTCCACACCCAGGATTTGCGGCCGACCCTCGGCACCGAACGTGGCGACGGCATCGCCGGGCCGCTGCCGGCGCGCTTCCCGAACGCCCGCCTCCTCGCGCCGCGCGTCGAGTGGGAAGACTGGGATCGGCTCCACCCGATGCAGCGCGCGTGGTTCATCGAGGACGGAAAGCGCGACGTGCGCATGGACCGGGTGGTCCTGACGGACGGCGATCTCGCGCTCGGCGCCGGCTGCCTCCTGCTCCGCACGCCGGGGCACACCAGCGGCAACCAGACCCTCTTCGTGCACGCGGACGACGGCGTCTTCGGCTGCAGCGAGAACGGGACGAGCGCCGACAACTGGAGCCCCTACGAGTCGCGCCTGCCGGGCCTGCGCGCCCACGTCCGCAACTACGACGTCGAGGTGGTGCTCAACTCGAACACGCCCGAGACGGGCTCCGAGCAGTACATCTCGATGGTCCTGGAGCGGACGGTGGTCGACCGCGTCCCGAAGGCGCCGGCGTTCGTGCAGATGTTCCCCTCGAGCGAGGTCACGCCGTCACCGGTCGCCCCCGGTCTGCGCCCGAGCGTGCTCTTCGGGCACCGCACCAGCGGCGCCGTCCGGCCGAAGCACCCGCCGCTCACGACGCGCACCCACGCCGACGCGGAGTAGAGACCGCCCGACGCGAGCCTCGCGCCGCTTCGCGAGCCAGACGGAAGAGGCCGCGATCGCGCTCAGCCTCCGGGCGAGAGGCGAAAGCGGGTCACGCCTCGCCCGCCGCTCCGGTGTCGTCATCTCCGCCGCCCTCGTCCTTCCGCCCCCGCCGGAACAGTCGCTTGAAGAACGCGAGCCCCCCACCGGCCAGCACTATCAACAGCTTCCACGCCTTGAGGAAGAACACGCCGAGCCCCGCGAGGATCCCCGTCTTCGCCGCGATCTTGCCGAGGATGAGCGCGCCGATGCCGTAGGCCGCGACCTCGTCGAGGTCGGGGTCGAAGTCGGCGTAGCGGTGCCCGACCTCGTAGTGGACCCGCGGCAGGATCTCGCGCATCCGCGCGCGCACCTCGGGAAGCTGCGCGAGCGAGGCGATCGCATTGAGCTCGAGGACGCCGCGGCGGCCGAGCACACGGATCGCGTAGTTCAAGTCGCGGTGCTTCGAACCGTCGTCGAGGGTCGACTCGAGATCCTGCGCCCAGTAGAGCCGGTGCGTGTCGGCGGCGTAGTGCGGCGGCTCCGCCCAGCCCACCAGCCGGAGCTCGGTGAGCCCGAGCCGCCGGCGCTCCGCGTTCCCCTCGACCGTCTGCTCCTGCAGCTCTCCGAGCAGCTCGTCGTAGTCGAGAATCGTCCGCGTCGTCGTCGTCGACGTAGCCGTCCGCAGCGTACGTGATGATGATCGCCCAGCCCTGGTCGGAGAAGAGATCTCGATCGGCGGGCACGAGCATGCCGAGCGTGTTCGGGCTGGGCGGGTTCCCCCACGCCTGGACGAGCCGGTCGGTATCCGCCGGCGACAGGTAGCGGAGATCGTCGCCGAGCTCGACGGTGGCGAGGCCGTCACCGAGCGTGATGGTGCCTGTGCGGAAGTCGAAAGGCGGCGCGTCCCCCTCGGTCTGGGCAGCGGCAGCCAGGGGCAGGAGGAGCAGCGCGAGGACGGAACGCGATGAGTCGCATGCCGCAGGCTACCGAAAAATGAATCGCGGCTTTGTCCGTCCTCTGCGCTTGCTCACGCTCGGGCGTACTTCGGGGACACCTGACGTCCGCAGACGGATATCAAAGACGTCAACATCGACTCGGGCAACCGAGCAGATCGTCGCGCGACGGGCACCCAGGGCCAGACCGACGACGAGGCGGCAAAACGCGAGCGCGAGCTCCTCGCGCGCGCTGGTCCCGTCAGGTGCCGGCGTTCTTCGGCAGATCCTCGCCGCGGCAGTGTGGCTCCACCTTCAGCTTCCGCGCGAGCTGCTGAAACGCGCCCCGGAGGCCTTCCTCGAGCGTCGGGTGGTAGTAGGGCATCGACAGGCAGTCCTGCACCGTACGCCCGCTCTGGATCGACCACGCCAGGAGATGCGCGAGGTGCTCGACGTCCGGTCCGAGGAGCTCCGCGCCGACGAGGAGGCACGAGCCGCGGCGCGCGTAGAGCCGGCCGAGCCCTGCGTTCTTCGCCATCATCCGCGCACGCGCCTGGGTGCGAAACGAGACCTCGCCAATCTCGATGTCGTCGCCGAGCTCGGCGTGGGTGCATCCGATCAGCGCCATGGCCGGCTCGGTGAAGGCGATGGCGAGCGGCGTTCGTCGAACGTGCGACTCGACGTCCGGGTACGACGCCGCGTTGGCGCCGGCGATGTGGCCTTCGTCGGAGGCCTCGTGGAGCACGGCGTGGTGCCCGCTGGCGTCGCCGGCCAGGAAGATCGGCGCGTCGCCGCACTGACACGTCTCGGGATCCCACTCGGGGCGGCCGCGCGCGTCGAGCGAGAGACCGGTCTTCTCGAGATCGAGCCCGCTCAGACGCGGCCGTCGGCCCGCCGCCACCAACACCCGCTCGAAGGTCCGTTGATGTCGCTCCCCGCCTTCGGTCCACTCGATGCGGACACCACCTTCGACACGCTTCGCGCTCGGCTCGGAGATCCCGAGGTGGAGATCCAGCTCCTTCCGGAAGACGGAATGCGTCTCGGCGATCAACGACGGATCGGTGAAAGGGCCGAGCTCGTCGAAGGGGTTGAAGAAGGCGACCTGGACGCCGAGGCGATGGAGGGCCTGACCGAGCTCGAGCGCGATGATGCCGGTCCCGATCACCGCCAAGCTGCGCGGCAGATCCTCCCACGCGAAGACGTCGTCGCTCGTCTCGACGCCCTCGAGGGAGTCGAAGGGCGGCGGGATCCAGGGCGCGCTGCCGGTCGCGATCACCACCGCGTCGCCGTGCACAAGGACGTCGTCACCGACCGCGAGCGTCGTGCGGTCGACGAAGCGCGCCTGGCCGTGGAGGCGGCTCTCGGCCGGGAAGCGCTCGGTGGCCTGAACCATCCCGCCGGCGAAGCGATCGCGCTCGTCCGAGACGCGCTTCATCACGGCGGCTCCGTCGACGCGGCAGCCTTCCGGGTGGACGCCGAACACGGGCGCCCGCCGGACCGCGTCTGCCGCGTCCGCCGCCGCGATCAAGAGCTTCGAGGGCATGCAGCCCACCCGCGCGCAGGTCGTGCCGTAGGGGCCGCTCTCGATCAGCACGAAGCGTTTCTTCGCCTTGATGGCTTCGCGGCAGGCGTTGAACCCGGCGGAGCCGGCTCCGATGATGACGACGTCGGTCTCGATGTCCCGCATGGCTCCGCGATGTGGGGCGAAGAAAAGTGCTCGCGAGCGCGCCCGTCCGCCGCCGAACAATCGTGGAGCGAATCGAAGGCGGCGCAAGCTCGTACGAGCGACCGAGGTCGCGCGGACGTGAGCCCGTCCTGGCGGGGCCAGACCGCTCGCAGCAGCGATTCGGCGCGGCTCAGCGACAGCGACCGAGGGCCGTGTAGAGCGCGTCGGCGTCCGCGAACGCGACGGCCACCGCGTCGCCGGCGACCGCGATGTGGCCGCGCGACGCGGCGCCGGAAGGTCCGACGATCACGGTCGGATCGCTCAGGGTGCCGTCGGTGCTCAGCACGCGCACGTGCAGCTCACGAGGTGCGTCCCGCGCGGCTGCACGCGGTGCGTCGGCGACGAAGACGGCGCGGCCTCCCGAGAGCGGCGCCGCATCGACGTGCAGGACGCCGTAGCCGGTGCCGGGGACGAGCGCGACCGGCGGGGCCTCGCCCTCGAGCCGCACGAGGCCGACGGCCGTGGTCGCCAGGCTGCCGACCGCGGTGTAGGCGAGCCAGTCCGTGTCGCCAGCGCGCACGGCGGCGATCTCCGGCGGCTCGGTCACGAGGTTGATCGGCCGCGCGACGCGAGGCTCCGCGAAGCCGTGCGAGCCGAGGCCGGAGCGGAGGGCGACCGAGAGCCCCGTCCGTGGGTCGAGGAAGACGACCTCGGGCGGCGAGGCGCCCGCGAGGAAGCGCGTCGCCGCCGATCCGCCCGCCGCCGGCCGGAGCTCGCGCGCGTCGCGGAGCTGTCCGCCGGAGAGGCGGGCGCCGTGCGCGACCAGCGACTCCGCGCCTTCTTCGGTCCAGGCGATCACCCACCCGTCGCCGTCGGCCGCCAGCGAGGGCGCGAAGCGGAGCGATGCGTTCTCCGCCAGCGCGCGCCAGCGGATCGTTCCTCCGGCGAGCTCGCCCACCATCAAGCGGCGCCGGCCGTCCACCAGCGCGACGGCGAGGCGATCGCCGGACGTGGCGAGAGCCGGTCCTGCCCGGCGGTGATCCGGCGCGCCGCGCTCGAGGACGGCGCTCGCCAACGGATCCGCGCCGACGCGCGAGACGATCACTCGCTCGCCGTCGCCGTCGCGCGCCACGCCGGCCACGACGAAGCCGTCGCCGAGAGGCGCGATGCTCACCCAGCCGGGCGCGTCGTAAACGCGGACCGGCGCCGCGAACACGCAGCCTGACTCGGGCGGCGCGCCCGCCCCGGGGCTCGTCTCCGTATCGTCGCTCGCGGCCGGCTCGCTCGGCTCACCGCTCGCAACCGGCTCACTCGGCTCGGCTTCGGCGCTCGCCGACTCGCTCGGCTCGGCTTCGGCGCTCGCCGCGGTCGGCTGGGCCGGCTCCGGCGGGTCGGGGCGCCGCTGCGTCTCTGCCCCCTGCACCGACTCCTCGTTCACCGCGCTCGACGCTCGGTCCTCTCCGCATCCGGCCATGAGCGCGAGCGTGAGAGCGAGCGCGACGCGACGCGTCATGGGCAGTCCTCGAGCGTGACGCTGGGGCAGGACGGGTTCGTCCACACCTCCTCGTCCGCGCCGACCCGCACCTCGCTCACGCACCCGCCGCAGCCGCACGCCGCGCAGGTCACCATGATCAACAAGGGCTCGTCCTGCGCGCCGTAGAGCGTCTCGTAGTGCGTGCCCGCCGCGCCCTCCCGCGCGACGCGAACGAAGGGCGCGTCGATCGTGCGCGCGCCCGACACGCGAACGCGACCGCGGCTCGGCCGCCCCGTGTCGTCCTGCGCCTCTGCGATCACGCAGAGCCGCGCGCGCTCGCCGTCGTGGGTCAAATCCCAGCACGGGTCCGATGCCGCCTGACCCGTCTGGTCCGCCGCCGTCCTGGGCGCGGGCGCGACGGACGCACCACAGGCGGCGGTGAAGATCGCGAACGAAAGCACGACCGTACGCATCGAGCTGGAGCATACCCCGCCGATGACTGTCGTGCGGGCGGAGGACCACGCTCGAGGGCCCCGCGAGGTCGCTGGCAGAGCACTCCCGCCGTCCTGGAGGCCCCTCCGCCGGGTCAGCGCGCCGGGCGGTCAGGGGCCGCGGACGGTCAGCGTGTAGTCGCCGGTCGTGCTGGCCTCGTAGCTCGTGCAGACGATCTGCCAGGTGCCGGTCTCGTTCAGCGTGACGGTCATCCCGGCATCGAGGTTGCCCGCCGCGCGGTCGTCGTTGTCCTGCTGCGCGCCCGAGGGCGCCTTGAGGATCAGGTAGGAGTCGAAGTCGCTCGAGTGCATGTCGAGCTGAACGACGGTTCCGGCGGTCCACTGGAACTCGTAGGTGTCCATGTACTCGCCCGACGTGAGCTGCGCGTCGCTCGGCCGGAGCGAGCCGTTGAAGGTGCGCGTCTGGCCCGGAACCATGGTGTTCTGGTCCGCCGGGACGATGGCGCCGCCGTTCCCACCGTTGTTCGTGTTCTGCTCGACGGGACGGTTCATCACCACCGTCTCGTCGCTACCGTCGACGACGTCGACCGAGGCGGTCGCCACCGCCTCGCCGTTCTCGCGCAGCTCGAGGGTGTGGCTGCCCGGATCGACGTGGATCTGCTGATTCGGCGTGACCGGACCGCGCGAGACGCCGTCCACCAGGAGCTCGCCCGTCTGCACGTCGGTCTGGATGCGGACGTTGGCGGTGTCCGAGTCGGCCTCGGACTGCGGCGCCAGCAAGAGGTACGCGCCGACGCCCAGCCCGCCGACCAGGAGCAGGCCGCCGAAGAGCACGACGAGGACGATGCCGATGGCCAGCCCTCCCCCCGAGCGCTTGGCT
Organism: uncultured Pseudomonadota bacterium; assembly: GCA_963832725.1. Taxonomy (GTDB): domain Bacteria; phylum Myxococcota_A; class Polyangia; order Polyangiales; family Sandaracinaceae; genus JAEZBP01. The sequence continues at coordinate 60,006 of CAWHVG010000008.1, read as the reverse complement.
TGTGGGACCGCGGTGACCGGTCCGCTCCCCGGCGGTGGGGTCCCGAAACCGGATTGCGGCGCGCCGAAACCGGCCGGCGAGGTGCCGAAACCGGGCTGCGAGCCACCGAAACCGGGCTGCGAGCCACCGAAACCGGGCTGCGAGCCACCGAAACCGGGCTGCGAGCCACCGAAACCGGGCTGCGAGCCACCGAAACCGGGCTGCGAGCCACCGAAACCGGGCTGCGAGCCGGGGGGGGCCACGCCCGATCCCGGCTGCGCACCGAAACCGCCTGCCTGAGGGAGCATCGCCGTGCCGTTGGGCGTGAAACCGGACATCGGTCCCGGCCCGGGAGCGCTCGTCGGCATCGCCATCCCGGCCGCCGCCGCAGCCACGCCGGACGCCGAGCCGATTCTGCTGCCGCACGGTGCGCAGCTCACGCAGCATCTGCCCGGCGTTCTGCGGGCGGTCCTTGGGATCCTTCTCCAGACAGCGATCGACGAACGCGGCCAGCGGCGCCGGCACCTGCGGGGCGACCTGCGCGAGCGACGCGTGGGCCTGGGTGCAGGCGTGGACCACGATCGCGCTCGGGGTCTCGCCGTCGAAGGGAGGACGGCCGGCCAGCGCCTCGTAGAGCATCACGCCGAGCGCCCACACGTCGGCCGCGGCGCTCACGCCCTTGGCGCTCATCGCCTGCTCGGGCGCCATGTAGTGCGGCGTCCCCATGGCGATGCCGGTGTGGGTGACGTTGTTGTTCGAGCTGTCGAGATCGCGCGCGATGCCGAAGTCGAGGATCTTGATGACCTCGCTCCCGTCGCGCTTCTTCGACATGAAGATGTTCTCGGGCTTGAGGTCGCGGTGGACGATGCCCTTCTCGTGCGCGGCCGCCAGCGGCTCGAGGATGCGCTCGAAGTAGTCGAGCACGAGATCGAGCGAGATGCCGCCCTTGGCCAAGCGATCGCGCAGCGGCTCGCCGTGGAGCAGCTCCATCGCCACGAAGAGCAAGCCGTCCTCGGTGTCGAAGCCCGCGTCGTAGACCTCGACGATGCCGTCGTGGCCGATCTGCGCCGGCGCGCTCACCTCGCGCAAGAAGCGCTGCCTCGCCGCCTCGTCCTTGCCGATGTGCGGGAAGAGGATCTTGAGCGCGACGCTCTTCTTGCTGAGGTTGTGCGTCGCCTCGTAGACCTCGCCCATCCCGCCCTCGGCGATCTTGCGCTCGATGCGGTAGCGACCCCCGATCAGCCGGTCCGGAAACGACAACTCGAATCCCCCACGCAGAGTACAGCCAGACGGCCGAGGGTATGCGGCCCCGGTTTTTCGGGCAATCGCTTTGCCCGCGCGCAGCGCCGCGCCGAGCTCAGGGCATCGAGCCGCGGACGCCCGCGATCGCGCCGCCGTAGACGGGGCTGAGGAAGGCGACCTGCCGCGAGGTGGGCAGGCCGGACGAGTTGGCGTGGCTGATTTCGTAGGCGAGGATGGCGCCGGCGAGCGGGAGGACGCCGGCCGAGACCATCGCCACCGCGGGCGAGCCGTTGGCCAGGGCGAGGGTCACCAGCGGGAGCGCGGCGGCGCAGCCGATCATCTCCCCGATGAAGGTGACGCCGAAATTGCCGTAGCCGCCGGTGAGGTCGGCGCCCAGCACGACCCCGCCCGCCACGGAGAAGGTGCCGATCGCCACTGCCGTGCCGACCGCGACGCCTTGCCACTGGGGCGCGGCGCGGTCGTTGACGGCCGCCCACACGATCAGCGCGCCCAGCCCGCCTCCCACCAGGACTCCCAGCGCGCCGCCGCCGAGCTCGGCGAAGAAGCGCTTCACGTCGTTCTCGGTCTGGTCCGGCAGCACCAGCGGCCCGTCTTCGCCGCCGATGTAGTTGTCCGGCGGGACGGGCGGGCGTGGTGGTGGAAGAGGGCGCCCCTCGTAGATCCGAACCTGATTGGCGGCCCACCGGATGAGCTCGTCACCGCGCAGCTCGTTCGCGCCGGGAACGGGCGCCGGCGGCTCGGGTACGGTCTCGGGAACAGCCTCGGTGGGAGGCTCCGGGACCGTCTCGGAGCCGGGCTCGGGGGTAGGCTCGGCGGCGGAGCCGCGCTCGGACGGAAGCTCCTCCGCCGTATCGGAGGACGGCGCGGACACCTCCTCGTCGCCCGGAGGGGAGAGTGACTCGCCCGGGTCGGTGAGGTTCGTGTCCGGCGGATTGGGAAGAAGCGGCGAGCGACCGCTCTCGGCGCCGCGCCCAGGTCCCGGCCCGTCCTGGCGCTGCGGCGTCTGTGCCGCGACCGCCGGCGCGATCGCCAGCACGAAGAGCATCGAGGTGATCGCCGCGTGCCGCACGTGCGCCCGGCAGGATGGAGGCGGCCTCACCGCGGATCAAGGGAGCTCGATCGCCCCGCGTCGGCTGTGAACGCGTGCCTGGCCGGCCGGCCACACGTTCGCGTATGCTCTCCCCTCGGTGTCGCGACCTCCTTTCGATCCGCACTCGCTCCCGCCGGGGACCCGCATCGCCGGCAAGTACGAGCTCGGCCCGCCCATCGGCTTGGGCGAGCACAGCGTGGTCTACGTCGCGCTCCATCGCCTGCTGCAGCGAAAAGCGGCCGTGAAGATTCTCGCCCCGACGGACTCCACCGGCGAGCGCCGCTTCGCCCGCGAGGCGCGGCACGGCGGCTCGCTCAAGCACGAGAACATCGTCGAGATTCTACGAAGTCGGCCGCCTCGAGGACGGGCGGCCCTTCATCGCCATGGAGTACCTCGAGGGCGAGACGGTCGAGCAGCGGATGCGACTCCGCGGGCTCTTCGGCATCGACGAGGCCATGGCCATCGGGCAGGCCGTGCTCGCCGGGCTGACCATCGCGCACGAGAACCAGATCGTGCACCGCGACCTGCGGCCGCAGAACCTCTTCCTGACCGAGATCCGTGGCGAAGAGGTGCTGAAGATCCTCGATTTCGGGGTGTCGCGGCAGTTCGGAGGCAACGACTCGACGCTGACCGCGCCGGGGACCCTCCTCGGCGGCGTCGGCTACCTCGCGCCCGAGCAGCTCTACGAGGACGGGGTCATCGACCACCGCACCGACCTCTACGCGACCGGCGTGCTCCTCTACGAGCTGCTCACCGGCCGGATGCCCTTCGACGGCAAGGGGCCGACGCTGCTGATGGAGATTGTCGAGAAGGCGCCGGATTCCGCCGAGCCGCTGGCGCCCCGAGCTTCCGGCGGACGTGGACCGCGTCATCCTCTCCGCGCTCGCCAAGAACCCGGACGACCGCTTCGAGGACGCCGAGAGCATGGCCGAAGCGCTACGGCTGGCGGCCATCTTCGCCCAGTACGTCAAGGGCAGCTGAGCCCACCGGGGCGTTTCACCAGAAATCGGCCCCGGAGGTCTGGCAGATCCGCCTCATCGGCGTCGTAATAGGGGGCATGTCCTTCCGCGAATGGCTCAAGCCCACCCTCCTCGGCCCGCTCCTGTCCGTGTGGGGCGTGACGACGCTCGGCTCGCTCCTGGTCGGGATGGCCGTGCTCAGCGGCGGTCGCTTCGACAGCTGGCTGGTCGGGATGCTCTTCGGGAGCTTCTTCGGCTCCGCGCTCGGCGTGCTGCTGGTCGGCGTCGACGTGCTCCTCTTGCGCCTGAAGATGCGGAAGCTCCCCACGGGAGGACGCGCCTGGATCTCGTCGATGCTGGCGCCCTTCGGCGTCTTCCTCATCGCCAGCCTGCCCTTCTGGCCGCCGCCCGAGACCGTCCTCGGCAGCGTGCTGGCCCTGGTCGGCCCGATGGCCGGCGCCTGCGGGGGCAGCCGCATCCTCTTCGGCACGCGCCCCTGAGAGTCACCGGTTCCTCCTCGCGAGTGCGGAAACGTTCGCTCGTCGGCCTCTCGCCGACACGCCACCGGCAGCGGGCGTCCGTCGGCGGGAGCTGCTAGAACCGCCCTCCGCGCGTTCCGTGTCGGGCGCGCCGTGAAGAGCAGCTGGAGGACGGAACGTGGCCCGATTTGTCGACGAGCTGAAGCGGACGCACACCTGCGGCGAGCTGCGGCTGGACGACGTCGACTCCGAGGTCGTGCTGATGGGCTGGGTGCAGCGCCAGCACGGCAAGGGCGGCGTCGCGTTCATCGATCTGCGCGACCGCGACGGCGTCACCCAGATCACCTTCGACCGCTCCGAGGCGCCCGAGGCGTTCGAGGCGGCCTCCCGGACGCGCAGCGAATGGGTGATCGGCGTGCGCGGCCGGGTCCGCGACCGCGGCGACAAGCGCAACGACAAGATCCCCACCGGCGCCATCGAGGTGCTCGGGCTCGAGCTCGAGGTCCTGAACGAGGCCGAGCCGCCCGTCTTCCCCATCGCCGAGGAGACCAACGCGCTCGAGGAGACTCGGCTGTCGCACCGCTACCTCGACCTCCGCCGCCCGCACCTTCAGCGCAACCTCAAGCTGCGCGCCAAGACGTACCACCACGTGCGCAACCACTTGGCCGAGAACGGTTTCCTCGAGGTCGAGACGCCGTTCATGGTCAAGTACACGCCGGGCGGCGCGCGGAACTTCCTGGTCCCCTCGCGCTTCCACCCCGGGAAGTTCTACGCGCTGGCGGAGAGCCCGCAGCTCTTCAAGCAGCTCCTGATGGTCGCGGGCTACGACCGCTACTTCCAGATCACCCGCTGCTTCCGCGACGAGGACCTGCGCGGCGACCGGCAGCCCGAGTTCACGCAGATCGACGTGGAGATGAGCTTCGTCACCCAGGACGACGTCTTCCGCATCTGCGAGGGGCTGATCATGCGCCTCTGGAAAGAGGTGCTCGGCGTCGATCTGCGCGAGAAGTACCCGGACGGCACCTTCCCGCGGATGCGCTTCGACGAGTCGATGCGCCTCTACGGCAACGACAAGCCGGACCTCCGCTTCGGCCTGCCGCACGTGGATCTCACCGAGCTCGCGGTCGAGCACGGCGGCGGCGGGATCGGTCTGCTCGAGCCGCTCGCTCGGAAGTTCACCGAAGGCACCTACCGGCTCGATCTGCCGGAGGAGATCGTCAAGGCGATGCGGGTGCCGGCCAAGCACGCGCTCAGCCGCAAGCAGGTGGACGAGCTCGAAGGCTTCGTGAAGCAGATGGGCGCCAAGGCCCTCGGCCGGGCCAAGATCGGCGAAGGCGGCGCGTGGACGCAGAGCCCCTTCGCCAAGCAGATCAGCGACTCGTTCCGCGAGGCGATCAACGCCGCCGTCGGTGTCGAAGAAGGCGACCTGCTTCTGTTGATGTTCGGCGAAGAGGCGATGGTCCACACGACCATGGCCAACCTGCGCGTCCACCTCGGCAAGAAGCTCGGCTACATCCCGGAGACCGGCTCCGGCGGAGAGTGGGAGCTCCTCTGGGTGGTCGATCCGCCCCTCTTCGAGCGCGGCGAGGAAGGCGGCTGGGTCGCGGCCCACCATCCCTTCACGCGGCCGCACGACGACAGCATCGATCTCATCGAGAACGATCCGGGCAAGGTCCTCTGCTACCGCTACGACCTCGTGCTCAACGGCGTCGAGATCGCCGGCGGTTCCATCCGCCTGCACGACTCGGCGGTGCAGAAGCGCGTGTTCGCCGCGCTCGGGTTGAGCGACGAGGAGGCGCGCGAGAAGTTCTCGTTCCTGCTCGACGCGCTGCGCTACGGCGCGCCCCCGCACGGCGGCATCGCCTTCGGCCTCGACCGGCTGGTGATGCTGATGACCGGCGCCGAGTCGCTCCGCGACGTCATCGCCTTCCCGAAGACGGCGCGCGGCAACGATCTGATGACCGGCGCGCCCGGCCCGACCGACGAGCGGCACATGCGCGACCTCAAGATCCGCTCCACGGCCGGCGAGCAGTAGCGAGCGCGCCAGCGACGCGGGCGGTCACGATCGACCGCGCCGCCGGTTTCGGGACGCGCTCCAAGCCCGGCGAGCGCGTCACTGGATGGCGTAGCGGACCTGGAGCTGGACGCGGACCTCGAGGGTGCCCGACTGGATCGGCGTGGGCGTCGGCCCCGCCGCCGATTCGGCGCGGGCCATCATCATCGGCACCGGCGGACCGCCGCCCTCTTGGTGGCTCTCGTCGATGGCGACGGGCTCGCCGAGATCGACACCTGCCAAGCGCGCGAGCTGCTCGGCGGATTGCCGCGCGCGGGTCATCGCCTGCTCCCGCGCCTCGGCCCGGGCCGCCTCCGGATCGGAGAGCTCGAAGCGGATGCCCGAGAGGCGCACGTCGTCCCCGCCGGCCTGGACGGCGCCGTCGACGATCTCGGAGAGGTGATCGAGGTCGTCGACGCGAACCGACACCGAGCTCCGCGCGGAGTAGCCGAGCAGCCGCTGACCGGCCTGCGTGTACTCGTAGTCGGGCTGAATCGTGAGCTGGCTGGTCTGAATGCGATCTTCCTCGACGCCCGCCCCGCGCAGCGCCTCGTCGACGCGCGTCTGCGCCGCCGCCGCGGCCTCGCGCGCCTCCGCCACCGTCGGCCGCCGGAGCTGGATGCCGACGTCGAAGCGAGCGCGGTCCGGGTGCGCGTCGACCTTCCCCTCACCGACGACGGATATGCCTTCGTCGCCCTGCCGGAGCACGGTCGTGTGGGCGCCCATCGGGCCGCCGCATCCGGCGAGCGAGAAGAGCGAGAAGAACATCGCGAGCTTCGGAATCCTCATCCGAGCAACCTCCATTCGTGTTGGGTGCTCGAGACGTTGGACGAACCAGCCCGGCCGAGCTTCAACCCGGTCCCCGTCATGGTCCTCGGAAGGCGAGGCGCAACCCGGCGCCCAGCTCGCGGCACCGCCTCACGCGGACGAAGGCCACCCGGTCGCTTCACCCGTGCGCGGCGAGCGCGGCTCGCACGGCGGAGACGACCGCGGGCGGCGCTTTGTCGACGGAGCCGGCGTCGAAGGGCGGCTCCGGGTCGTACTCGATGCCGAGCTGGATTGCCTGGGCCGTCTCGGGGCCGGCGATGCGGGCGGCGAGAGTCAGCGCCATGTCGATGCCGCTCGAGACGCCCGCCGAGTGACGATGGCGCCTTCGTCGACGACCCGCTCCGAGGTCGGCACGGCCCCGTAGTCGGCCAGCTTCGACAGCCACGCCCAGTGGGTGGTGGCCCGCTTGCCCTCCAAGAGGCCCGCGGCCGCCAGGACCATCGAGCCGGTGCAGACGGAGGTCGTGAAGCGCGCGCTCTCGTGAACGGTCCGCACCCACTCGAGCACGCGCGAGCTCTTCTCCAGCCGCCGGGTGCCCGGTCCGCCCGGCATGACCAGCACGTCGGCCGTGGCGATCTCCTCGATCGACGCATTCGCCAGCAGGCTCAATGCGCCGTTGTCCGTCGTGACGGCACCCTCTCGTTCACCGACGAAGCGCGCTCGGGCGCCCGGCAGTCGCGAGAGCACCTCGTAGGGCCCGACCGCATCGAGCGCTGTGATTCCGTCGAACACGAAGAAGACGATGTCCATACTCTGCCTCCCATCGAAGCGCGCCTCGGCTTTGGAGACACCGCGACGGAGGGCGCGAACACCCGACGCGAGTCGTGAAGTTCGTTCCCTCCGCGCGGAGCCGAATGCCCTCACGGCCCCGCGAAGCGCGCGCGGTAGTCCGTCGGTGCCACGCCGAGCTGGCGGCCGAACGCCCGGCGCAGGGTGCGGTCGGTGCCGAGGCCGGAGGCTTCGGCGACGCGGTTCAGATCGAGACGGGTGGTCTCCAGCAGCCGCCGGGCTACCTCGACGCGCGCCCGCTCCACGAACACGCCCGGCGTGACGCCCACCTCGCGGCGAAAGGTGCGCGCGAAGTTGCGCGGTGACATGGCGACCCGCGCCGCCAGGCGCTCGATCGAGAGATCGGCGGCGACGTTCTCGAGGATGTGCTGTTGCAGCTCGCGGAGCGCGTCCCGCTCGGCCAGCTGCGAGGCGAGCTGAGCCGAGAACTGCGACTGACCACCCGGCCGACGCACGTAGATCACCAGCCAACGCGCCACCTCCAAGCTCACGTCGCGCCCGAGATCCTCCTCCACCAGCGCGAGCGCGAGGTCCATGCCCGCCGTCACGCCGGCCGAGGTCCACACCTGCTCGTCGCGCACGTAGATCGCGTCCGGCTCCACGCTCACCCGCGGAAAGCGCGCTGCGAGCTCATCGCACGAGGCCCAGTGCGTGGTCGCGCGCCGTCCGTCGAGCAGCCCCGCTTCCGCCAAGAGCCACGCGCCCGTGCACACGGAGGTCACCCGCCTCGCGCGAGACGCGACGCGAGTCAGGGCGCGCAGCACCGAGGGATCGCTGCACAGCTCCCGCGTACCCATCCCGCCGCAGACCACCAGCGTGTCCACCGCGCCGCGGACTCGGGCCAGCGCGCCCTCGGCGCCGACCGAGAGCCCGCTCGTCCCGCGGATGGCGTTCCCGTCGGGAGAGACCACTTCGATCGCGTAGCCGAGCTGGTCCCGCTGCGCGGCAATTCGGGTCGCGGCGCTGAACACTTCGACCGGACCGACCAGATCGAGGAGCTGCGCGCCGTCGAACGCGAAGAGCACCACCCGTCGCTCGCGCGTTTTCGTTCGCCCGCTCACATCGACAGTGATAGCGCGCCGCGGGTCCGTCTGAAACGACACCATTCGGACAGATTCGGACACGCTTGCAGGTACCCGGCACGTGACCGGCACACGTGAGCGCGCCCGTCACCGCGGCTCGGCCGCAACGTCACACGGTGTCCGCGGCACGTGACCGGTCGTGCGTGGCGCGCCACGGATGCGGCCGTGGCTCGGCCCGATGTCGAAGCGCATCGCCATGGCAATCCCGTTTCACCGCCCGGAACGCCTGCCGCGCGTGGCCGCCCGTCGCACACGGCCATCCGCTGACGACAGCGCGAGCTCCCGGGCGGCATCATGCGCGGAGCGCGCCAGAGCGCTGCTCTCTCGCCTCGCGTATCTGCCTCAGACCTCGACGCGCCAGTCGCGCACCGCCAGCGGCTCGGTGACGTAGCCATCGCAGATCGCGCGCGTGTCGTCGGGCGAGAGGACGCCGGAGGGGCCCACGAAGATCAGCTTTACGTCGGCCTTGGCGTGCACCCTGTCGCCCACGATCATCAGCGACTCGAACGCGAGCAAGCGCCCTTCCAGACCGACGGCGCGGGTGTCGATCGCGTAGCGGCGGAGCGGCTTCATCTCGCGGCGGTAGACGATCTTCTGCTCGGCCACCACGGGCCCGATCTTCTGCCGCTGCCATCGGGCCCAGGCGCCGCTGCGGATCACCCAGTCGAGGCGCCCGAGCTCCATCACCTGCGCATACGCCGCCTGGTTCATGTGACCGTTGAGGTCGACCTCGGACAGTCGCACCCGCCGCGTGATGCGCGACACCTTGCGCCCGTCCCGTCCGACGCGAGCGCGCAACGCCACCGGCAGGCTCCGTGCGATGTATCCCAGCATGCGCGGCAGCCTACTATGCCGGCCGGCCCGCGACGCGGCGCAGCGCGATCCGGAGGGAGGCCAATGCATGCCGAGCCCGAGGTGCCCTGGGACGATCGAGCCAGCTGCACGGTCCGCGGACGCCCGCGTCGAGGTCGGCTCGCACCACGGACGCGGCGGAATCACCCGGAACGCGGGTCTACTCGGGCGACGGTCAACACATCCGCGTGGACGAGTACTGCTTCGAGTTGCTTCGCGCGGGCGTAAGGGGCGTCAGCGAGCTTTGCTGCGGGTCAGCGCTCGGCGCGGGACGCCGGGATGCCGCGCTCGGCGAGGTGACGCTGCAGCGCCCGCGCGCTCTCGGGCGAGAGCTCGCCGACGAAGCGCTCGTCTCCGTCCCGCAACGCGAGCACGAGGGGGCGGCTCGGGAGCATGGCGTCGAAGTACGCGGCGACGATGTCGTCGAGCGCCAGCTCGAAGTCGCGCTGCGGGAGGGCGCCTTCGTAGTGGAGCCTGCCGCCGGTCACTTCGACCGAGACGCGGCTCCACGCCCACAGGCGGACACCGATCATCCCGACCAGCGGGGTGGTCAGGATGGCCCAGCCCTGCCAGCCGCGGACGACGAGCCCGAGCCCCCAGAGCACGCCGAACGCGCCGGCGTAGAGGGTGACCAGCGCCGCGATCCGGGCCGCCGCGCGCTCCAATCCGACGCCGCGGAAGATGCGGGGCGCTGCGTCCGGTGGCGGCTCGATGAGCCGCTCCCCGGCGGGCACTTCGGCGGCGGTCGACACGACGGTGCGAAGCATAGCGCTCCGAGCTTCGTCCACGCCTACCGCTGTTCTCCGCCGGCGCGGAACGGCACCGCCTCAGACACCGGGACCGCGCTCGGAGTACGTCGGGCGTCTCACCTCGGGCTCGATCGGTCTTCGCCGGTCGGGCGGCAGCCGCAGCACGCGGACCAAGAGGAGCCCCATCACGAAGCCACCGACGTGGGCGAAGAACGCCACACCACCCACCTGCTCCGGCATCCCGAGCGAGGTGAGCGCGTAGAGGAGCTGCAGCCCGAACCACGCCACGATGAAGAGGAACGCCGGCAGCTCGATGAAGAAGACGATCGCCAGCGCCAGCACCCGAGCCCGCGGGTGCAGCATCATGTAGCCGCCCAGCACGCCGGCGATGGCGCCCGACGCGCCGACCATCGGCACTTGGCTGGCGGGGTCCATCGCCACCTGCAGGGCCGCCGCGCCGAAGCCGGACACCAGGTAGAAGAGCGCGTAGCGGCCGTGCCCGAGGTCGTCCTCGACGTTGTCGCCGAAGATGTAGAGGAACCACATGTTTCCGGCCAAGTGCGCCAACCCGCCGTGCATGAACATGCTCGTCAGGGGCGTGAGCCAGCTCGACAGGTAGTGGGTCTGGGTGAGATAGAAGGGGATCAGCCCCCAGCGGCGCACGAAGAGCTCCTGCGCCGCGTCGCCCAGCGAGCCCTCGTAAAGCCACACCACCACGTTGATCGCGATGATCGTCCACGTGACGATGGGCCTGCCCCGCGTGGGGTTGAGATCCCGGATGGGTATCACCGCCCAAACGTAAGACCGCGTAACTAGCAGTCAAATGCCCAGCTCGGAGCTGCGACGTGACGATCCGCGACGGTTTCCACACCATCACGCCCTATCTGACGACGCCGGACCTCGATGGACTGGTCGCATTTCTGAAGGAGGCCTTCGGCGCCACCGAGACCCGTCGGGAGCGGGGAGGCGGCGGCGGGGAGCACGTGGAAATGCGGATCGGCGACTCGATGCTGATGGTCGGCGGCGCGCCTCACACCACCACGGCCATGCTCTTTCTCTACGTGGACGACCCGGACGCGTGGCACGCCCGCGCGGTGGCGGCGGGCGCCGAGAGCCTCGAAGAGCCCAAGGCCGCGGCCGACGGCGGGCGGCGCGCGGGGGTCCGCGATGCGTTCGGGAACGTCTGGTACTTCGGCCACCCCTGATCACGTCTGCGAGCCCGCAGGTCCCACGGGATCCCGTCGAATCGTGACGCGTATCCGCCGGTGGATGCGTGCTACATGGTGCAGGTGCGAGCGGCCGAGCTGCTGGGCGCCGATGGACCTCTGGCCCACGCGCTCGAGGGGTACGAGCTTCGCGAGTCTCAGCTCGCGATGGCGACGATGGTCGAAGACGCCCTGGCGCACGACGGCGTCGCGTTGATCGAGGCCGGCACCGGCACCGGGAAGACCCTCGCCTACCTCGTGCCCGCCCTCCGCTCGGGCAAAAAGGTGGTGGTCTCCACCGGCACCCGCACGCTCCAGGACCAGATCATGGAGCACGACCTGCCGGCCATCGCCCGCCATCTCGGGCTGCCCGTGCGCGCCGCCTGCATGAAGGGGCTGACCAACTATCTGTGTCGCCGCCGCTACCGCGAGCTCATGGTCAGCGCCGAGACCCACCGCCCCGAGATTGCCCGCCGCCTACCCATGCTGATGGACTGGGTGAGCCACACTCGATACGGAGACCGCGCCGAGCTGGGCGAGCTGGCCGACGACGATCCCGTGTGGGCGGCCGTGATGTCGAGCTCGGAGACGCGGATCGGCTCGCGCTGCTCCCACTTCGAGGAGTGTTTCGTCACCGCGATGCGGCGGCGCGCCGACGAGGCTCAGCTCGTGGTGGTCAACCATCACCTCTTCTTCGCCGATCTGGCCACGCGCGGACCGCATGGCGGCGGAGTGCTGCCTCCCTACGACGCGGTGATCTTCGACGAGGCCCACCAGCTCGAGGATGTGGCGACGCTCTTCTTCGGCGCGCAGGTGTCGGAGGGCCGGCTCGCGGCGCTCGCCCGGGACTACGAACGGACCTTTCTCGCCCTCGGCGTGTGGGGGACCGACACGGACCGCTGCCTGAGCAGCCTCGCCGCCGCCGCGGACGCGTTCTTCGCCAACCTTCCGCTCGCGGGCGAGTCCGGGCGCGTCGAGCTCTCCGGCGAGAGCGCGTTCGGCTCCTCGGCCGAAACGTATCACGCATTAGACGCGGCGCTGGAAGCCATCGAGCTCGGGTGCATCCGCGAGGCCGGCGCCGGAGAAGCGATCGCCCAGCTCGCGCGGCGAGCCGCTCAGGTCCGGGAAGAGCTCGCGCGCATCGTCGAGGGCGCCCACAGCGACGTGGTCTTCTGCGAGCGGCGCGGCGAGCGGCGAACGGTGGGTGCCAGCCCCGTGGACGTCAGCGGGCTCTTTCGCCGCTCGGTCCTCCAGCGCGTGCCGGCGGTGATCCTGACCAGCGCGACCCTGACGACGGGTGGCTCCTTCGACTTCGTGAAGCGCCGGATCGGTATCGACTTCGAGGTCGACGAGGTCTCCCTCGAGTCGCCTTTCGACCACGCGAAACAAGCCGCGCTCTACCTGCCGGACATGCCGGACCCGCGGGCGCCCGAGTATCCCGAGCGGGCGGTGGAGGAGATCCTGCGGCTGGTGTCGCTCACGGGCGGAGGCGCGTTCGTCCTCTGCACGTCGTTCCGGATGATGAGCGCGCTGGCGGCACGCTGCCGGCCGCACCTGCAGAACCCGACCCTGATGCAGGGCGAGGCGCCCAAAGGCGCGCTCCTCACACGTTTTCGAGCCGCCGGCGACGCCGTGCTCTTCGCGACCATGAGCTTCTGGGAGGGCGTAGACGTTCCTGGGGACGCGCTCAGGCTGGTCGTGATCGACAAGCTCCCCTTCGACGTCCCCTCCGATCCCCTGGTCGGGGCCCGCTGCCGCCGGCTGGAGGAGGAAGGTGAGCCCTCCTTCATCCGCTATCTGGTGCCGGCCGCCGCCCTGACCCTGAAACAGGGTTTCGGTCGCTTGATCCGTACCCGTCGTGACCGTGGCGTCGTATCTATCCTGGATACTCGAATTCGGACGAAGGGATACGGTGCGATCTTCTTGCGCAGCTTGCCGACCGCGACGCGGTGCCACAGGTACGACGAGGTCGAGGCATTCTGGCGTTCTTCGTAGAATCGCTCCGCTGATAGTCACCATTTTCGGGTATCCTCGAGAGTCACCGAATGGGTCCCGAGGACATCGACAGCGTCGTGCGTGGAGCCGTCGGGGAGTTCCCCGGGACGGATTGGTACGAGTATCCGCAGGCGCCTCGGGTCGGGGTCGTTCGGCGTCGTCTACGAGGGCTGGGATCGTGTCCAGGAGGCGTCCGTTGCGCTCAAGTGGCTGAGCTACGTCGACGCCGAGACCATCCACCGTTTCAAGAACGAATTCAGGAGCTTGGCCGAAATCAGCCATCCATCGCTGGTCCAGCTCTACGACTTGGCCTGCGAGGGCGACCGCTGGTTCTTCACCATGGAGCTCATCGACGGCGCCTCGCTGCCCGAGCATCTGAGGCCCGACGAGCTCCCGCCCGGTCTCGACACGATGCGGGCGCGCGGGACGGAAACCTCCCGCGCCAGTATCTCCAAAGACACCAGAATCCGGGCGCCGCGGCGTGCGCGAGCTCCGATCGACGTGGACCAGGACGAGATCGTCCGGGTGTTCTCCCAGCTCGCGCAGGGCGTCCAGGCGCTGCACGAGGCGGGAAAGCTGCATCGTGATCTCAAGTGCCAGAACGTGCTGGTGACGCCGGAGCGGAGAGCGGTCCTGCTGGACTTCGGCCTGGTCCGGGAGGTCGACCCGGCGCGAAGCACCGACGACGTCGACATCGCGGGGACCCCCCTCTACATGGCCCCGGAGCAGTGCGCCGGCACGCTGAGTGGGCCGCCGGCGGACTGGTACGCCCTCGGCGTGATGCTCTTCCGGGCGCTGACGGGCCGCTTTCCGTTCGAGGGGCGGATGTTCGAGGTCATGGCGCGCAAGCAGACCGGCGAGGCGGAGCGCCCCTCGGCGTTCGTGGAAGGGGTACGGGACGATCTCGATACACTCTGCGCCGGCCTCCTGACCCGGACGCCCGATGCTCGCCCGAGCGGATCGGACATCCTCGCGGCCCTCGGCATCTCAGGCGGGCCGACGGTGGCCTATCCGCCTCGGCCGGCCGAGATCTTCGTGGGGCGGCGGAGCGAGCTGCGCGCGATCGAGCAGGCCCGGGCTTCGGTGCGGCGGACGGGCCCCCTGGCGGTCTACGTGCACGGCATGAGCGGGATCGGGAAGACCTCGCTCGTGCACTCGTTCCTGGCCCGAGCGCGGAGCGGGGCGTCGGGAGGGCCGCTGATCCTCGAGGGACGTTGTTTCGAGCGTGAGACTCTGCCCTACAAAGCGCTCGATCGGGTGATCGACAGCCTGGTCACCCACCTGAGGCGGCTGCCGCCCAAGCGCTGCGAGGAGCTCGTGCCGGAGCAGGTAGGCGACCTGGTACGCGCGTTTCCCGCGCTCTCCCGCGTGCCGACGTTCGAGAAGGCCGCCCGCCCCTCGTCCGATGTGCCGGACCCGCAGGAGCAGCGACGGCGCGCCATCGAGGGACTCGGCGGGCTCCTGCGCCGGCTCTCGAAGGACCGCGAGGTGATCGTCTTCATCGACGATCTGCAGTGGGGGGACCGCGACAGCGCGACGGTCGTGGCGCGGCTCCTCGAGGTCCAGGACGCACCCGTCCTCTGGCTGGGCACCTTCCGCAGCGACGAGGCGGCGAGCAGCCCCTATCTGACCTATCTCGGTGTGCCCGCCGTGAAGAACGAGCGGACCGTGACGCTGCAGCTTCGAGAGCTGGCCGAGGAAGACGCCCGCGCGCTCTTGGCAGCGCGGCTCTCGGCCCGAAGCCGCGACGACCGCTTGGTGACCAGGCTGGCTCGGGAGGCCGGGGGAAGCCCGCTTTTCATCGATCTCTTGGTTCGACGGGCGCGAGATCCGGAGGCGGCGGCCGAGGAGGGCCTCGACCTCGCCGGGATCATTCGTGAGCGGATGGAGGAGCTGGCGCCGGAGGCGCGGCGGCTGCTCGAGGTGCTCGCGGTTCGCGGCCGTCCCTTGGACGCCACGCTGGCTGCCACCGTGACCGGCGTGAGCTCACTGGACGTGACGGCGCTGACCCAGCTCCGAAACAGTCGATTGCTGCGAATTCGGGAGGGCGAGGAGGGGCAGGAGCTCGAGCTCTATCATGACCGGATTCGAGAGACGCTGGGCGGTCAGCTCTCCGACGCGCACGAACGGGAGCTTCACGCCAAGCTCGCCCAGACGATCCGCGATCGAGGCGACGCGGATCCCGAGGCGCTCGCGTATCACTACCGAGGCGCGGGTCAGCTCACCGAAGCGTTCCGATTCACCGTGGACGCTGCGAGGCGCGCCGAGAAGGCCCTCGCGTTCGAGCGGGCGGCGGACCTCTACCGGGTGGGAAGCGAGCTGGCGTCGCAGCTCCCGACCGTGCCGCAGGTGACACCACCGATCGACCGCGTGGGGTTGAGGACGGCGGAGGGGGACGCGCTCCGCAACGCGGGACGGGGAGCCGAGGCGGCGCGGGCGTATCTCGATGCCGCCTCCGCCAGTCCGCGACGGCGAGCGCTGTCCATGCGCCGGCTCGCGGGGGAGCAGTACCTCCTGAGCGGACACCACGAGGAGGGACGCGCCGTCCTCGACAGCGTGCTCCGCGAGGTGGGCATGTCCATGCCCGAGCACCCGGCCCGCATCCTCGCGGAGTTCGTCATGCGCCGGATCCAGGTGCGGATGAGGGGCCTCCGTTTCCGAGAGCGCCCCGCGGACTCGCTCAGCGAGGACCAGCGCCTGGCGATCGACACCTGCTGGGCGGCGGCGGGAGGCCTGGCGCTGATCGACCCCGTGCGGGGCGGCATCTTCCAGGCGCGGCACCTCCTGCTCGCGCTCGACGCGGGCGAGCTCTCACGTATCACGCGCGCCATCGCAGTCGAGATCCCGTTCAGCGCCACCGGCGGCGCGCGCAACCGAAGCCGCACGGCCGAGCTGGAGCGCCTCGGTCTCGAGCTCGCCCAGCGCACGGGCCACGACTACACGTACGGCCTGCTCTACGAGACGAGCGGCGGTGCGGCCTGGTTGGAGGGGCGGTGGAAGGCGGCCCTCGAGCTCGAGGAGCGAGGTATCACGCTTCACCGCACGCGCTGCAGTGGCGTCGCCTGGGAGACGACCTCGGGCACCATCGTGCTCTGCGAGGTGCTCTGGCGCATGGGACGTTGGCCGGAGCTCTTCGAGCGCTACCCCGCGTTCCTCGCCGACGCGGTCTCGCGCGGTGACCTGCTCCTCGAGCTGCACCTGCGGATCAAGTTCCGAGCGGCCAGTCAGCTCGCCGCGGACCGGCCCGACGAGGCCATGCGCGAGGCTCGCGAGGCGCTTGCGCGGTGGTCGCAGTCGGAGTTCACCCTGCTCCACTTCTGGGAGCTCTTCGTCGCGGTGGAGAGCGAGCTCTACGCGGATCGGCCATGGGATGCGCGGGATTGGCTGGCTCGCACGTGGGGCACGCTCCGGCGCTCCCAGCTGCTCCGGCTGGAGATGTACTCCGTCACCATGCACGACCTGGTCGGTCGGGTCGCGCTGGCGTGTGCGGCCGGGGCCGGTGGGCGCGAGAGGGCGCGGCTGCTCGGGCGTGCGGAGTTGGCGGCGAAGCGGGTCGAGCGCAACGGCGCGGTGTGGGGCCGGGGGCTGAGCTCGATGCTGCGGGCGGGCGTGAGCGCGGCGGAGGGACGGCACCGGGTCGCGCGGCGGCGATTCCAGCGGGCAGAGGAAGAGCTCCGGACCTCGGACATGGAGCTGCACGCGCAGATCGCCCGGGCGCGACGCGCGCAGCTCGAAGGCCGCGACCAAGAGCGGCAGGAGGTCGTCGACTGGATTGGCGAGACCGGCGTCGCCCGCCCGGAGCGGTGGCTCGAGATCCTCGCGCCCGGCCATTACTGAAGGTCTGTCGAAGTCTCTCGTCGCCTGCTGCCGATCCGGCCCCATCCGCGGCGTTGGAGTCGCCGTGCGAACGCCGCGACTGCTCACGCCGCGTTGCGCCTGGGAACCGCCTCGACTGCTCGGTCCGATTTGTCGGCAGCCTCTCGCAGAGTCGACGACGCCAACTGCGGGACCGACGGTGGCCCCGACGCGGCCTGCACGTGGTTCCCCGACCGCTCGCACTGGGCGTGCTCGACGATGGGCTTCTACCCGCCCTGAGCGGAGGCAGCCGGACGGCGTCACGGCATCGGACCGAGCTCCACCATCGAAAGGATCCAGGCGCTGTGAGGAGTCGCGGCGCGCACGGCGGCGACCTCGGCGGATGGAGCTCTTTCGGCGGACCCTCAGCCGGAGCGCTCGAGCAGCTCGCGCCAGCGCCTGGACGAGCGGATGTGCGACGCGCGCTCGGTGTCCCACTCGGCCACCAGGAGGCCGTCCTCCACCACCATCGGCACGCGATGGCGGACGAGGAACGAGCGCATCGCCACGTTCTCGGGCAGGAGGACGAATCGAAAGCGCTCGATCTCCCGCATCCGCGCCACGTAGGCGAGCGCGCCGATGAGCTGAGTGGCGAGCCCGAGACGCTGCGCGTCGTCGACGATGGTGATGGCGACGTGGGCGACGCGCGGATCGTCGTGAGCGCGCACGAAGCGAGCCACACCCACGCCTCTCAACGAACCGTCGGGACGCTGCGCCGCGGCGGCGAGCGCGTAGTGGTCGACGCCGTCGGGGTGGGTCAGATAGCGCACCTCGCCCGGCGTGAGCTGCGGCTTCGGGGTGAAGAAGCGCAGGTAACGCGAGTCCTCCGAGAGACGGTCGAACCCCTCCAGGAAGAGGTCTTGGTCGTCGGGCCGGAGCGGCCGGATGACCAGCTTCGGTGCGCGGTCGGTGGCCATGATGAAGGGTGGCACGCGCCCTGTTTCGGTCGCGTTACCGAAACGTAAGAAGCACGAGGCGCGCGGCCAGCGCCGCGGCGTGCGCGGCGACACGTCCCGGGCGCGGCGGGCCTCGCAGACCATCGGGCGAGCGCGGCTCGACTGACGCGGATCCCGTGTGCGCTCGGCCACGACGGGCGTGGAGTGCCGAGCCGTTTCCCTCGTGATCTCGGGCTCGTGTGGCGTTGGAACGAGAGCTGCTCCGAGCGTGGTCATGACCCGCGTCCTCATCTGCCTCACCGCCACGCTTCTCTTCGCCTGCGATCCCACTCCCCGAGCGAGCGCGCCGCTCTCCGAGCCGTCGATCGACGCCTCCCCGGCGCCCGATGCCGCACAGGCGCCCGACGCCGGGCAGAAGGGGCGCGCGACCGAAACGCCCCCGACCGAGGCGGCGGAGTCGGAGCCGGACGGCTGGCTGGTGTGGACGCGGGACGCGGAGGGCGTGGCGCGCACGTTCTGGGTGCGGGGCACGGAGCTGCGATCGATCGACGGCATCGTCCTCGCGGTGGACGGCGCGCCGTGGCGTTGGTCGGTCAGCGAAGAGGAGCTGCCGACGGACCAGGACTGCGAGTGGATCGATCTGCCCGCCGCGGGCGGTACCGGCGCGAACGTCTCACTGACCCGGCTCGACGGCGAAGGCTCGCGGGAGCTGCTCACCCCCGAGCGCGCCGCCGCGCGGGAGTCCAACGAGTGGCGGGAGCACGTGCGTCTGATGGCCTCGGCCGGCCCCTACCTCTTCGTGCAGCGCACCACCTGGAGCTTCGCCTGCGGTGCCCACGGCTCGACCTCGGACGGCTTCTTCGTGTTCGACGCGCGCACCGGCGCCCCGGCGGCGATCGAGGCGTCGCCGAGTCAGGCGATGCGCGAGGACGCGTGGCGTGTGCTCCAGAACGAGGATCTCTTCACCGACGGGCGGGACGGTCTGACCCAAAGCCTGTTCCTGCCGGTCTTCGACCCGGAGGGGATCGCCATCGAGCATCAGCTCACCGCCGAGACCTGCTACGCGTGCGGCGACGGAGAGTGGGACTCCTACACCGTGAGCGCGCGCCTTCGCTCGGACGAGGTCCCCGCCGCGCTCGCCCCCGAGCTCGACGTGCCGCCGGCCGTTCTCGATCGCGTCCGCGCCGCGGCGCCGGACGCCATGATCGGAGGCGTGAGCCACGCGCCCGCGGCGATGCGCGGAGCGCTGGACCGCGTCGCGCGCTGAGGGCGCAGCTCACATCCACCGCCGCGCGACCGACGCAGAGCGCTGGACCGCTTCGCGCCCTGATCGAAGGGCTCACCTCGCAAGCGGGCGACCGGCGCGAATCTCCTCCGAGCGAAGCTGATTTGATCGCGCGACGGACAGCGGCGAAGCTCGCGCCTTCGCTCTCGTGGAGGTCGCCGTGCCCTCGCTCCGCTCGCTCTCTTGGTCGCTCGTGCTCGTGCTCGCCATCGGCTGTGGCTCCGGCCCCTCGCCGGCCGACGGCGGATTGCCGGCTGACTCCGGACCCTCCCAGAGCGACGCGGGGCCCCCGCCGCGCTGCGCCGATCCTCGGACCACATTCGTCTTTCCCTCGCCGCGCTGGGAGACGAGCAGCGGGCTGCAGGTGCCGGACGCCGACGCGGCCGGCGACTTGATCCGCACGCTGAGCTGGGAGGACGAGGTGGCCGGCGTCGATGCCTGGCCCCGCCGCCCGACGCTGGTGCTGCCGCTCGATCGGAGCAGCGACGCCGTCGATCCGACCCGCGTCCACCTCGCGATCCTCGACGGAGGCAACTGGCGCGAGCAGGACCAACCTTTCACGGTGAGCGCAGTCGCCGACGGCTACGTCTCGATCCAGCCGCGCGATCCCTTCCCGCCCGACGTGCGCGAGGTGCTGATCGCCATGGAGACGGGCGTCGCGGGAGATGCACACGTGATCGGCGCCTGCGCGGGCTCCGATCCGGATCCGGCCTACGCTACCGCCGCGGGCGACTGGCCCGGCAGCGAGACGCTCGACCTGGTCGTACACCTCGCGATCGCCGACTCCACCGCGCCGCTGGCGCACCTCCGCGAGCGCCTGGCGAGCAGCCCCGTGCTCACCGTCCGCTCGAGCGAGGCCGCCGCGCTCGCGGATTCTCGGCGACGCGGCGCCGAACGCCGACATGGCACCTCATTTCTCGTTCCCCGTGGTGCGCGGACAGCTCGAGCTGCCGGAGTACCGTCCGGACGGCGGCGGCCCGATGACCCTCGACGACGACGGCGCGCCGCGCGCGCAGGGAGTGACCGCGCCCGGCTTCGTGGTCGCGCTGCCGGCGACCGGAAGCGCGCCCTATCCGGTGGTGTTCTACCAGCACGGCGGCGGCGGCTCGCCGACCGACATCTTCGGCTTCGGCAGCACACTGGCCGAGGCCGGCTTCGCATTCGTGGCCATCGATCTGCCCGAGCACGGCCTGCGCGCGCCGCCCGGCGGAGGCGGCGATTCCGCGTTCCTCGACCTCGCCAGCCCCGAGCACACCCGCGAGAACTTCCGGCAGACGGTCGCCGATCACCTCGCGGTGCTGGCCGGCTTCGACGCGCTGAACGCGGCCGTGTCGAGCGCGGTCGGGGTCGACGGCGCGCTCGATCGGAGCCGGACCTTCTACATGGGCATGTCGCTCGGCGCCGTCAGCGGCAGCATGACCAGCTCGGTGGCGCGCGACCTGACCGGCTCGGCGCTCTTCGTCGGCGGCGCGGGCTACCCGGAGCTCCTGCGCTACGGCCTCTTCGCGGTCGCGGCGAGCTCCATCGTGCGCGGCAACGAGCCGCGACCCAGCGTCCGGCTGGGGGTCGTCGAGACCATCGGCGACGCCGCCGATCCGCTCGCCTATGCGCAGGCGGCCGAGGATCGGAGCTCGCGACCGCTGCCGATTCTGTTCCTGCAAGCGATTCGAGGATCCGCTGATCGCGCCGGGTGCCAGCGATCAGTGGGCCCGCGCGTTCGGCGCCTCGCTGGCCCGACCCTTCGATCACCAGGTCGACGGGATGAACGCGGTGGACCTGCCGGTCTCCGACACGTTCGGCTGGTCGGCGGGCGGCGAAGCGGCGACACGCGTGCTCGTCCACAACCCGATGGCGGAGGTCACGCCGAGCCAGCGCCACGGCGCGCTCGTGCTCGCCGACTACGCCGAGGCGATGGTCGCGCACTGCTTCCAAACCGCGCTCGACACGGGCAGCTGCGAGGTCATCGACACCGGCTTCGCGATCCACTGAACGGCTCGGGACGCACGCGCCGCGGACCACGCCGAGGCGACCGTGAGACCGCTCGTGGGCGGCCGCGTCGGCTCCCTCGTGTGCCCGCCGCGTGCGCCCCTGCGCGTCGGCGCACGCGCGTCGCCCCTCGCGGGTGCCCCATGCGGCTCGCCACTCGGACATCTAGACTGCCGCCATGCAGATGCGATGGGTGATGCAGGCCGCGCGGAACGCGGTTCGGCTGCGGCGGCAAATGCGCGGGCCGATGCGGCCGAGCTGGGGCCTCGAATTCGAGACGTGGGCCCGCTTCCTCCACCACTACGCGAAGCGATCGCACTTGCTACCGCTAGATTTCCAGCGGCGCGCGCTGGCGTCGATGCCGCGGCCGCCCCTTCCCTCCAGCGTGCGCGAGGAGCACGTCGATGCGGGCGGCGTGCCCGGCCGGCTCTTCCATCTGAAGGGCGCAGGGGATCGCTGGATCTACTACCTGCACGGCGGGGGCTACTCGATCGGCAGCGTCGACACGCACCGGATGCTGATCGCCCGGCTGGCGCGCGCCGCCGGTGCCAACGCGTTCGCCATCGACTACCGACTCGCGCCCGAGCACCCCTTCCCGGCAGCGCGCGAGGACGCGTTGACCGGCTGGCGCTGGCTGCTCGAGCGCGGCGTGGATCCGGCGCGGGCGGTGATCGCCGGTGAGAGCGCGGGCGGCGGACTGACGCTCTCGACGAGCGTGGCGCTGCGCGATGCAGGGGAGCCGCTCCCGGCCGGCGCGGCGGTCCTCTCGCCCTGGGCCGACCTGACGCTGACGGGAGCCTCCATCGACACCAACGCTCGCTACGACTACCTCGCGCGGTCGGTGCTCGAGGTCTACGTGCGCCGCTACGCGCCGAACCCGCGCGACCCGGGCGTCTCGCCGGCGCGGGCGGACCTGCGCGGGCTGCCGCCGCTCTTGATCCAGGCCGGTGAGGCGGAGGCCCTCTTCGACGACGCTCGGATGGTGGCCGAGCAGGCCGAGCGCGCCGGCGTGCGGACGACGCTGCAGACCTTCCCCGACATGATCCACGTCTTCCAGGTCTTCCCTTCGCTACCGCAGACGCGCGAGGCGGTGAAGCGCTTCGGCGCCTTCGTCCGCGAGGTCACCCCCAGCGAGGAAGCGCGCGGCGCGGCCTGAGGCAGCCTTGAACCTCGCTCCCCAGCCTCGCCCGATGAGAGCCCCGTCATGACACGCCACGAACGAGTGCCGACCGCGTGCGGAGAGCGACGGATGGTCGACGAGCTCCACCCGCGGCGCGAGATCGCGAGACCCACGGAGACATCGTGAGCCGAGCCCCAGAGATTCGCGCGAGCTGGACCAAGCTCACCATCGGGACGCTCAAGAGGCAGCTCCCGGAGGGCAAGCGTGAGCCGGTGCTGGAAGCGCTGAAAGACGTGCGCAAGGAGCTGCGCCAGCTCGGGATCACGGCGTGGGCGCCCGCGGAGCTGCACCTCGAGGTGGGCGAGACGATGGATGAACTGCTGGGCACGCTCTACGCACGGGACCTGCACCGCGAGGTCCTCCTGCAGGCGTTCGAGAGCGTGCTGCTCCGGCCCATCGTGGCGGGCGCGCTGAGGCTCTACGGGCGTTCGCCGGCGTCGATGATGCGCATGGCGCCACGCATCCACGAGCTGATCTCACGCGACGCGGGGACGCTCACGCTCGGGCGCCTCGACGAAGGCGCGGTGGACGTGCTCCTGGACGAGCTGCCGCCGATCCTCTGTGAACGGCGCTCGTTTCTGACCAGCTACGGAGCCACCTGCGAGGCGATCCTCGCCTACCTGAAGACGGGCGGAACGGTGCTCCGCCGCGACGAGGCGCTGGCGGAGGGGCGGTCCCTCCTCGAGGTGCGCTGGTAGGCCGAGCCTTCAGCGCCGGAGCGCGGTGCGCAGCAGCAGATCGTCGTTCTGCGCCGCGCCGAGGCGGATGGCGCGGAAGGCGGACGAGCGCGGCGGGTTCGTCGTCGTGGTGACGATGTACTGGAAACCGGGCGTCGAGGTGGCGTCCTCGATCCAGCCCACCAGCCGGTAGAGGGCGTCGTAGTGGGAGCGCGCCAGGTCCGCCTCGCGCGGGCTGTCGTGGATCAAGAGCCCCGGCAGGTCCGCGCGGTCCTCGGCGGCCAGGATCAGAGCCGTGAGATTCGAGCGCCAGGGTCTCCAGCACGCGGAAGGCGGGGCTGGTGGCCGAGCGGCCGTCGGGCATACGGATGGCCGCCTCGAGCGCGGTCGCGTTGAGCGCGAAGCGGCCGGAGACGTCCTGACCGGCCAGGCGCCGCACCACGAAGTCGTAGACGTCCGAGACGCGGCCCACCCGCTTGCCGTGCTCGCGCAGCGTGCGCTCCCGCTCGCCGCGGGCCTCGGCCAGCTCGTTCTGGACGTGGATCAGACGCGCCGCCAGCTCGTCTTTGCGCTGACGCTGCCGCTCCAGCTCGCGGGCGCGGTTCAGCCGGTCGCGCGCGTCGGCCCAGCGGCTCCAGGCGCCGCGCTGGGCCACCCGGTGGCGCTCCAGCTCGGTGTCCAGCTTGGTGCGAGCGCGCGTCGACTGCGCCAGCGCCTTGTCGTGCAGCTTCTTCGCGCGGGCCAGCTCTCGCTCGGCCTGCTCGACCGGGCTGCGCCGGCGCGAGCGCTCGAACGCCGCCGCCACCGGCACGTGGCAGGCCGTGCAGCTCGCGCCGTGATCGTCGCCCGCCTCGTGCGCGCGCAGGGCGGCCAGCGTGGCCTCGCGCTGCTGCACCTCCACCGACCGGATGGCCTCTTCGCGCAGGGCTCGCTCGTGCGCGGCGCGCGCCTTGGCCAGCGACTTCGGCTCGCCGCCGTCGGCCTCGAGCGCGTCGACGTCCGCCTCCAGCGTCTTCACCGCGGCCCGCAGCACGAGCGGCTGCCCGGCGAGCTCGCTGACGTCGCCGACGCCCTCGCGGGCCAGCCGCATGGAGAGCCAGGTCACCTCGCGCTCGCACTCGGCGAGCTGGCGAATGCAGAGCTTCTCGTCCATCTCGAGCTCGGTGACCGAGCGCTCGGCCGCCACGTCGTCTTCGCCGCGGAGCCGGAGCAGCGAACGGATCACACGGATACGCTCGAGGTTGGCCACCCGCGCCATCTTGCTGCCGGGGCTGGCCAGCCGGTCGCGCCAGCGGAGCGCGCCGCCGAAGCGCCGCTCCTGATCGCGGCTCATCCAGGCCAAGGTCGCGAGCCAGGGATCGCCCGCCGCGATGGTGGCCGCGCTGGCACCGAGGCTCGCTCGCGCGGCGGCCAGGAAATCGTCGTAGGCCAGCGCCTCTTCGCAGGCGTCGAGCGCCGCGAGATCGCCGGCGAGCGCCACGCTCCCGCGCTCGGGATCGAACGAGCGACGCACCGCCCAGCGCACGCGGTCGACGTGGACCTCGGCCTCGATGAAGCCCTCCGGGAACATGCGCGCCAGCGCCGTCGCGTCGTCGGGGCTGGCCAGGTCCGGCTCGCCGAGCGCGTGGCGGAGCATGCGACAGAGCAAGGTCTTGCCGGCGCCGTGACCGATGCGCGAGCCGACCTTCTCCTCCGGCCCCGCGTCGGGCGCCCACACGATGTTGAGCCCCGGCGTCAGCCGCATGCGGCGCAGCTCGCGGTCGGGCGCCGCAAAGATGCGCACGTGCTCCAGCCAAACGCGCGGCTCGGTGCGCACTGGAACGGGGATGAACGGCTCGTCGAGCGCGAGGAAGGTCTGAGTGCCCACGATGGGGCTCGACCTTACTCGAAGGGGGATCCAGGTCCAGCCCTTCCGGGCAGCGGATCACCGATGAGGCGAGGCGCGTTTCGCCTCGCGATCGCGGGCGATCGGTGAGGTCGGCGGGTAGATGTTTTACCAACTAAGACAAATTGTCGCGAGGAGCGCGTTTTTTGCGCTGTTTGGGGCTCTTGTGGTCGAATTTGCGCGTGTTTACGTGTCAATGTCTTAGCTGGTGAAATATCGGGGCGCGTGGCGCAGCAGGCCCTTCCGCAGCCAACCTCCCGCAGGGAGGGGCTGGTCGCGACCGCGGTGCTCCGCCCCGAGTATCTGGACCAGGTCGGTCGGCGCCTGCTCGATCATGGGTGCACCTCCCGCACCGCGTCGTCCTTGGCCTCCGCGAGGTCCTCGGGCGCGACGCGCCAGAGGTCATTTTGCGGGACGCGCGTCTTCAGCGCGGCGCGGTCGAGCGCCAGTCGGCCTGCACGCAGCTGCTCACGAGGGCGGTGCGGATCGTGCTCATGCTCTCTCCTCAGCCAAAGAGTCGGCGCGAGGCGGCGAGCCTCGCCAGTTTTGCGAGGGTGGATCGTGGAGGAGCGCATCTCCCAAGACGAACCTGGCCAGGGTTGCGGCGACGGTGGGCGACTGTCGAGTCAGCCGAACGCGAGTCGACGCCGTCGCCCTTGTGGTGAGCGAGCGGGCCGACGTCCGATGGCTTCGATGGCGCCGCGATACGGATGACAAGTGTCGGGGAGCGCGCCTGAAACGCGCGTCATCTTGGTCCTCATGTCAACACATGTTGACGATCGACCGCCCGGACTCTGGCGGATTTCGGTCCACTCGCGGTTCCCAACCGTCGAACGGTGCGTCATGCTGAGAAGCCGGAGTGCGCCATGGACCGAGCCTCACGACGTCGCGTCCCCAAGTCTCAGGGTGACATCACCTTCGCCGGCGGTGCGTCGGGTCAGATCGACCAGCTTGCCCTCATCGGCCGGTTTATCGTCGTCCACGCCGATCCAGTCGGTTGCGCAGATCTGGTGACGCGGTTGTCCGAAGTTCGGCCGGTAGACCGCGTGGAGAGCGTCGAACAGGTGCAGGCGACGCTCGCCGGACCGTACCCCCGGATCGGTCTCGTTGTCGACCTGCCACACGGGCACGGGGTACGAGCGCTGGAGAATCTGATTGCGGACGCCATGCCCATTCTCTTGGTTGCGCCGCAGACACGGCGTCAGCTCGATCACGCCTCTCTCCCGGCGTCTTCTCGCGTCCGCGTGATCCTCCGGTCGACGGTATCCGCGAGACCCCAGCGGTTCGGGCGGCTCATCGATGGCTTCGTCGAGGACGCGCTGGACCACGAGCAGCGAACGGTGGGTGTCTGGGCTTCGCTCTTCGACCTCTCGGACGGCGACCTGACGCGCGCCGAGATGCGGGTCGCCGAGCTCGTCGTGGCTGACTTCACCCGCAAAGAGGTCGCTGAAGAGCTCGGGGTGTCCGAGAAGACGGTAGCCAACCACATGACGCAGATCCTCGCCAAATGTGGTGGCACAGGGAAACGTGCGCACTGGCTGCGCCAGAGGGTCAACGCCAAGAGCCGGCCGCGGCGGCACAGTCCGATCCGCTGAGAGCGGATGAGTTCCACCACGAATTGGGACATTTCTCTCACGCGCAAGTTCCTCCATCAAGACAGTCTATAGGCTGCAACGGCGCGTTATGCGCGCCTGGCTAGGAGGACACATGGCATCTGCATTGCTCGCTCGCTCGCTCATGGGATGCCTCTTTAGCCTCCTGGTCGGCCTGTCGGGATGCGCGGCTGCGGACCCGCTCGACGATGATGTCGAGAGCACGCGCAGCGCGGTGGTCGCCGCCACCGGCTCCGACATCATCGCCTGCGCCTTCGACGAGGTCCTCTGCTCGAGACGATGCGTTGACATCCGCCACGACGCCCAGAACTGCGGCGGCTGCAACGCAGTGTGCCCTCCGGGTGCGTCGTGCCGCTCCGGGCGCTGCATGGTGCGCTCGACTGGTGGTCCGACCGGCTCGGCGGAAGCAGTAGTCCCGGCCGCGCGCTGTCTCCCGTGGGAGTCCTACTGTGACGGCGCCTGCCTCGACACCGTCGGCGACCCGAACAACTGCGGCGGCTGCGGCAGCGTCTGCGACGTCGGGACAACCTGTATCCAAGGGCATTGCCTCAGCGGTCCGCTCGCGACCGTCCCGCGGTTCGCGGGAAGGAGCGCGCGATGACGCGGCGCATGTTCGGCACTACGCTGGGCCTTGCGCTCTGGCTCAGCTCGTCGTTGGCCCTGGCTGTGAGCGATGACCTCTCGCCCACCAGCCCCATGACTCTTCTACAGCTGCCCACCGAGACGCGAGCGTATGCCCTCACGGCGGCTGGGAACGTGGTTTGGCGCAGCAGCGCCACGCGCACGTGGACCCGAGTGTCCCCTCCAGCGGATGGAAGTAGCTTCTATCTGGTCAGCGGCGTGGCGGGCGCGGTGCCAGATTCAGCGTGGGGCTATAGTCGCGTGTTCGCGATCTCCGCAACGGACGGGACCTTGCGAGAGCTACGCGCCGACGACGGGACCTGGAGATCGCTCGGCAATCCAGGCGTCTCGCTGGCCGGTGCGCCATTCGCGGCCGCCGCAGCGCCCGGCAGCAACGGTTACGTCGCGGTCGCCGTTCGCCTTTCGAATGGCCACATTTGGACCTGTCATCTGGGGAGCTCGGCGAGCTCGTGCATCTGGGAAGATGAATCGATCCGGCGGGGGACTCACCTGGCATCTGGGAACTCTATCGAGATCGCATACAATCCCTACACGGCTGATGTCGATGTGTTTTCTGTAGCGTCCGGTACCAGCAATGTACTGCAGCGCTACTCGTGGAGGGCGGACCAGTGGCAGAACTTGCCGGCATTGCCAACCTCCCCATATTCCTATGTTCTCGACGGAAGCATCTCGGCTGCGGGACCAGCTAATGACTTTCGGGTCCTGGTAACCGCCTGGGACCAATACTCCGTCGGAGACGTGCTGTTCGTCGCGAGCTCTTCGAACGGAGGAAGCACGTGGACGTGGACCCAACTCGCGGCGGTAGACAGTTATACATGGCTGAGCCCGAACAGCGGCGTGAACTGGCAAGGGCCCGCGATCGACCAGGTGTATGGCACTTACGATGGCTGGACTGGCTTCACGGCGTTCTTCACGAACGCTTACATGGTCGAAGGTTGGGCGTGTCACGAGCCGAGTAGCGTGAGCGGAGGGACAGCCACCTGCTGGGGCTATAACGGCGGGCTGCCTCCTGACCTAAAGCCCGGTCGCGACATCATAGGCCCGTCGATCGTTGGTTCCGTCGATCAGTCGGGCAGCAACGGATACACTGTTGGACAGATGCGAAACATCAGCGTGACGAGCAGCCGCATGGACTACCTCTTTGATATGGAGGTGAGAGCGCCACTTTTCGGACTTTGTCTACCGATGGCGAAGCATGCTCACCGCGCGCGATGTTGTTGGCTGGGGTGACGGGTCCGCCAAACTTGACGGAGAGGTGTCTGGTGCGGCGTTCTGGGGAGATATCGCTCTCATCGATATCTACGGAAACGTCGTGCGGTCGGTCGACGATGGGAGCACCTGGACCGTGCCCAAGGATTTCATCGTAACAGATCGGGATGACACCAACATCGCATATGACTCAAACGGTACTCTGTACATCACCAACATGTCCGGAGGGATCACCCCTTCGCAGATTTCAAGCTGTGGTGGACTCACATGTGGTTTGGTGATCGCTCGCGCGACGGGACTTACGACGTTCACTGCCCCGCACTATGTTGGTCCAATCGCGAATTATCTCACTGACCGGCCGTGGATGACGGCAGACAAGTCTCGCCCTAATTTTCTCTACGCTGCCTGGCATGGGGCAACGTCCCAACATACCAGTCTCGGCTACTTCACGTACTGCCACGGCGGACCAAACGGCACGACGACGTGCGACAACGACAGCGCGTGGTGCACGCCGTGGGCTTTGCCAGTCCGCCTACCTCCGCAGCCCTATGATCGCGTTTCCACGTATCTCGTGGAGTCCGGCGCTGGAGCGGTTTGGCTGGCGCTCGGCTACGACACTGCGTGCGATCCGATCCCGAGCCCCTACGACGCATCGGTCGGCATTCGAAAGATCAGTAACTGGCAGGACCTTGGAGCCTCGTGCACCACACCGGATTGGAGCTCGGAGCCCGTGCAGTGCCTGTATTATCGCGTCAACCAGGCTTCTGGCAGTCAGTATCATCCGGAGAGCCCAGTTCCGGACGCCGGCGTAACTGCGAGCCCCGGCAACTATCGCCGATGGTCGAGCCGGCTACAGGTGTCCCAAGATGGAAATCTCGCTGTCACGCTCCAGGCTCTCACGGGCGTCAACATCAACGGCAACGACTCCCCATGCACATCTTCGTATTCTCAGTGCCGGTTGGATGTCTTCACCGCGATCTACTCGCCAGGGACTGGGTGGTGCTTGCCCAGCGGGGGCTGTTCGAACAGCGCGCCGGTGAACCAGACACAGATGTACCGCGCGAACCGGGATTCGTTTTCCCAGTGGGTTGACCATACGGTACCGGCCACGATGATCTTCAACTACGGAATAGTAGCGAACAGCTGGTATGATTTTCGCAATGATCCGGTAGGTGCTGCAAACTACCAGATCATGGAATCATTCGTTGAGCTGGCGGACACAGGAAGCTGGTGGCGATGGGAAGAGGCGCCGCCGAGCAGCTCCACGGGGTGGTGGGACCCGGGAAACGGTGATGCGTTTTATGGCGACATCGATACGACGGCGTTGAGCCCGCAGCACGCGTTCATCGCGCGCCAGCTCACGCCGGACGGTACCCGCAACGGTATCGGTTACCTTTGGAGCCCGGATGCCTACCTCCCCTCGTCGTCTCTCTAGCAGGTGGATCTCGCTCGTTGCGATGTTCGCAGCGGCGTGCTCGAGCTCGAACGGCTCCGACGCGTCCGTCGATGCGTCGTCCCGGGCGGACGCCGCCATGGATGGTGCCGCCATGGACGGCTCGGTGAGGGCGGATGCGTCGCGCGATTCGGCGGCGTCGTCCGTCTGCCCCGATGCCGGCATCGTGCGCGACGGGGCGCCGTCCGACGCCGCGGTCTTCGCGTGCCCGACGGTGACCGATTTGCAGTGCGATGCTCCCGTCGTCGCCCGGTGCTGGGATTGGGCCCAGCAGGTCGGCGCCGGGCTCACCGATCCGAGTTCCATTTGCGTGACCATTCCTCTACCCGACGGTGGGAGTCCGGGTGCCCAACCGGGCGCCGTCTGCGCCAGGGCGGACTTCTGCGGGCAGTACGACGACCTGGGTAGCTGTCTCTGCGGGCGCGGGCCGGCCTGCGGGCCCGGACAAGTCTGCGCGCGACGCTCTCCCTGCGAACCCATGGAGTGCTTGCCATGCCGCGCCGACTACCATTGAGAGGACGCGTCGCGCGAGCGCCGGTCGGGCTGCGGATTCTTGCTGCTCGGTCTCTTGGCCAGCGTCGCCGGAGCTGCCATCGCGGGTTGTTCGTGCTCGACGTCGCGGGCCGGCGGCGATGCGGGCTCGGCGGACGCCGCCCGACTCGACGGCGGCTCGGCCGACGCCAGGCGACCCGATGCGGACGCGGGTCCGGCGGCGTGCCCTGCGCCGGAAGCGCGGGGCGGGGTCGGCGGCGGCGCGGTCACAGAGGCATCGTGTGACGACGCGTTTCTGGCGCGATGCGCGGACTGGGCCGCCCGTGTCGGGGCCGGCTGGGTCGAGCCGACGGCTCTGTGCGTCGCCACCTTCTCTCTTGTCGGTGATCCTGGGTATGAATACTGCGAGCGCGCTGACCACGGGTACTTCGGCGACGCGCAGTGCGGCTCCACACGATCCTGCGAGGTCGGGGAGATCTGCGCCAAGAGGGCGCCCGATCAGCCCTTCGAGTGTCTCCCCTGCACCTCCAACTGAGCCGCAGTCGTGCGCGAGTGCGGTGCCTCATGCCGCCGCGTAGGCGATGGTGCTGATCAGCGCGTTCTCCGCCTGCCGGCTGTCGTACCCGCACCTCCAAAACGGACCTGGGCAGGGCTGCTCGGGAGACCGTAGACGAGGAAGACCGGCATCGACGCGACGAATGGAATACCGATGTTCGTTGCCGTCGACGCGGTTTTTCAGGATCCTACCGCGATGACGAAAACGAAATACGCTGCGGCGGTGTTTCTGCTCACCTGTCTTCCGGCCTGCGCGACCAGCTTCCAAGGCAACGCGAACATCTCCGTCTCGAAGTGCACTTCGCGGTGCAGCGACATCGGCGGCCATATGGGCGCCTACATCTACATGGGCCAGTATTAGACGGCGTGCATGTGTCGGCCCAACGGGTCGAGTGCCGCCGATGGCAGCCAGAGCGCAGGCGGCGTCGCGGCCGCCGTGGCAGGCGTTTGGATGCAGATGCAACGCAGTCAGCGGCAGCATTGACGACAGCCGGCGGCGCGTCGGTGACGGGTCTCGCGCCCGAGGCGGGGCCAGCTGGGTGCGCGATTCCGGTCCCGCTACGACGCCGGGATCGGTGCCGGGCCGCGACCGATGTCACGGCGCGTCGTCCGTGAGGCCGGAGCCAAGGGACCGGGTCTCGACCCCCGGCTCGACCGCTCGCGAGCCCTCCGATCGCGCCTCGACCCCCAACCGGACACCACCGCGACCGGTCCAAACGGGCGTCGACACCCCTCGGAAATGCAGTCGGAGCCTTCCAAAACAAATTCGAGGCCGCCGAGCGAGGCTCCCGGACCTCCAAGGCGGGGTGTCGACGCCCTGTCGGCGAGGTCCGTGAGGTCTCGAGCAGGGGGTCGAGGCCGCTCGGTCGAGGTCACGGACCCTCGGAGCAGGGGGTCGAGGCCGAGGTTTTGGCATGCGGGACCGCTCGAGCGGGGTGTCGAGGCGAATTTTGGGGCTCTCCTGCCCTTTTCGTGGGTCAGGGTCGGGTCGGGAGCGGGGGACAAAGACCGCCGAGCCGCAGCATGGCGAGGGCAATCAGAGGCTTGTGCGAGTGGAAGCCGAAGGCGAGGCGGGTGATGAGGCGGAGCTTGGTGTTGGCGGCCTCGAGCCGGGCGTTCGAGAGGCCGTGTTCGAGCACGGCGTGGATCGCCGGGAGGTGTGCGCGGAT
Source organism: uncultured Pseudomonadota bacterium (assembly GCA_963832725.1). Classification (GTDB taxonomy): domain Bacteria; phylum Myxococcota_A; class Polyangia; order Polyangiales; family Sandaracinaceae; genus JAEZBP01. The sequence goes on along the minus strand of CAWHVG010000008.1, from coordinate 27,786 downwards.
CGAGCGGGCGAGCTTGACGAATGCGGGCAGTCGAGAGCGAGACGCCCAGGCCAGCCAGTCGGCGAGAGTGAGCTTGGCGAGTTCGGGGTCCGGGTCCTGAAACACGCTGCGCAGCTCCTCCTTCAGCAGGTACGCGCGGAAGAGCGGTTTGTTGTCGCGCTCGATGGCCGCGAGCGTCGCCTTCTGCTTGTCGTTCAGGTCGCCGGGGTTCTTCCAGAGTGCCCATCGCTCTCCCTTCAGGGCCTTCGCGCGCTTCTTCTGCCCGCTCTTTCGGAGCTTGTTCCAGACCTCGCGGCGAACGGTGTCGAGGGCCTTCGTCGCCCACTGCACGATGTGGAACGGGTCGAGGCAGAGGGTCGCGTTCGGGCAGCGCCTCTTCACGACATTGTGGAAGGCCGCCGCCGCGTCGGCGCTCACGAGCTTGATGCGGGCGCACCGTTCGGGACCGAGCAGGTCGAAGAACTTGTCGAGCGTCGCCTCGTCCTTGCCCGGGCTCGCGAAGAGCAGCCGGCCCGTGTCGTGGTCGACGACGATGGTCAGGTAGCGGTGACCCTTGCGGTAGGAGATTTCGTCGATTCCGATGCGGGTCACGTTCTTCAGGGGGTTGCGGAGCTTGCTCATGCTCTGTGCGACGCGCTCGAGGATCCGGCCGACCGTGCGCCAGGCCACCCTCAGCAGGCTCGCGAGCGTCGACTTGTCGGTGCGCACCGCGAGCCACGCGACCTGGTCCTCGAACGCCGTCGTGAACCGCGAGCCCGGCCGCGCCCAGGGCACCGCCTGCACCACCACCCCGTGCTCACGGCAATGGACCCGCGGCGCCTCGGCGACGATGTACGCCGGGCACAGACCGACGTCGGGCCCCCTCCATCGTCGCGGCCCGGAACCCCGATCGTAGCGCGGGCAGCGACGCCGGCAGTGTGGGCACCGAGCCATCTCCTTCTTTCGCGGACGCACCCGGATGACGAGCGCCTGAAGTCCCGGCACCCCCTCCCACCTCACGTCCTCCACCACCGCCCGCTCGACTCCGAGCGCACGAACCAGCATCCTCGCGTTGCGCACTTCTCGCTCCCTCTTGGCTCGGTCTCGACAACCCAACCTTGAGGCCCGCGAGAGGTGCGCGCTGCTTTCAGGCCCCCAACCGACCCACGACTACGTCAGGAGAGCCAATTTTGGACGGTCCGGGTGCGCTCCGGCGGGGGGTCGAGGCAGCGATCGGGGGGGTTCGAGGGTCCTCTCGGCGGTCCGCCACCGTCGGCCGCCGCCTCGACGGGGCCGCTCGAGGCTCCGCGACCACCGCGGAGAGGGCCCACCTCCCCCTCCAGGCATTATGCGCGCGATGTCATCGGGCTCGGTCGCAATCTCGACCAGACGCATGCGGCCGCCGCAGCCGGCCACGGGGCAGCTCTCGATGTCGACCGCGAACACACGCTTCAGGCAGCGCATGGAAGGCGAGCTCGCCCTCGCTCTCGCAGACGTACGCGCCGTCGAACGCGATGGTGTGGAAGTGCGGATTCAAGCGGCCGCGTAGGCGATGGTGCTGATCAGCGCGTTCTCGGCCTGGCGGCTGTCGAGACGGGTGTGCTGGACCACGATGGGCTGGGTCGACTCGATGACCGACGCGTAGTCGGTATCGCGCGGGATAGGCGCTGGATCCTTCAGCTCGTTGAAGCGCAGGTGCTTGGTCCGCTTGGCGGGCACGGTGACGCGGTAGGGGCCGACCGGATCCCGGTCCGCGAAGTAGATGGTGATCTTCACCTCGGCGTCCTCGTCGCCCGCGTTGAGCAGGCAGGCCGTCTCGTGGCTGGTCATCGCGGGCTGAGGCCCGTGGCTCTCGCCCGGAATGTAGCCCTCGGCGATGGCCCAGCGGGTCGATCCCAACTTCTCCGACATTCTCATCCTCCGTTCAGGGCGCCGCCAAGAGGGGCGCGAGCAGGAAGTAGGCGGCCGAGCCGAGCGCGACTGCGCCGACGAAGGCCGCCGCCGCCCGGCTGGGGCGGAAACCGGCGGGACGCAGCGCGTCGGGCCGCAGGTGATGGATCAGCTGCGCTTCCGGCCGCTCGCCCTTCGACTTCTCCAGCTCCTGCTGGTGCAGGGCGAGCTGCACGACCTCGGCCAGGTGAAGCGCTTGCCGGTCACTGAGCTGCAAGATCTGCTGCCGGCAGCTGAAGCCGTCGGCGACGACGATCACGTCGTCCCCTTGCGCGCGCACGGCCGGCAGGAGCACGCGCTCCCCCGCCGCGACCGAGACGTCGTAGTGCTCGCGCTCGAACCCGAACGCTCCCGCCATCCCGCAGCAGCCGGCCGCCGGCCGCTCGACCTCCAGCCCCATCCGCGCGAGCAGCCGCTGCTCGGGGTCGGTGCCCATCACGGCGTGGTGATGGCAGTGAGGGTGGTAGAGCGCCTTCTGGCCCTCCAGCTTCGGCGGCTCCCAGTCCTCGAGCGACTCGAGGTACTCGCCGAGCGTCTTGGTCTGCGAGGAGAGCTTCGCCGCCAGCTCGTCGTTCGGCAGCATCTCCAGCAGCTCGTCGCGGAACGCCGCCACGCAGCTCGGCTCCACGCCGACGAGGATGGTGCCGGCACGGATCTCGTCCGCCAGCGTGTCGAGGATGGTCCTCCAGTAGCGCTCGGCGCGGTCGAGCATGCCGTAGTCGTAGAGCGCGCGGCCGCAGCAGAGCACCCGCTTCGGGATGTCGACCCGGGCGCCCGCGCTCTCCAGCACGTCGACCGCCGCCGCCAGCGTGCGCGGGAAGAAGTGGTTGTTGAAGGTGTCCGGCCAGAGGAGGACGCGCCGGGTGGGCTTCGCGTCGCGCGGCGTTTCGCGCTTCCCGAACCAGTCACGGAACGTGGTCTCGGCGAAGGTCGGGACGCTGCGCGCCTCGGCCATGTCGACCGTCTTCTTGGCCAGCCACTCGAGCCCCGGCGCGTGCGCCGCCCAGTTGAGCAACCCGGGCGCGATCGAGCCGATGCGGGCCCACTGATCGATGAGACCGAACGCGAGCGCGTGTCGCGGGCGCAGCTTCGCGCCCTCGTAGTAGTGGTAGAGGAACTCGCTCTTGTAGAGCGCCATGTCGACGTTGACCGGGCAGTCGCGACTTGCAGCCCTTGCACGCGAGGCAGAGGTCGAGCGCGTCCTTGACCGCCTCGCTCTTCCAGCCGTCGCCTCCATCTCGTCGCCGCGCAGCATCTCGAAGAGCATGTGCGCGCGGCCGCGGGTCGAGTGCTTCTCCTCGAGCGTCGACCATGTAGCTCGGGCACATCACGCCGTCGCTGCTCTCGCGGCGGCACTTGCCCGACGCCGACGCAGCGCAAGGCCGCGTGGCTGAAGTCGCCGTCGTCCTCGCGGATACGCGAAGCCGCGTCTTCGGCTTCCAGGGGTGGTAGTCGGCGCCGAGCCGCAGGTTCGCGTCGCGCGCCATCGGATCGACGACCTGCGCCCGGGTTCATCTTGCTCCGTCGGGATCCCAGATGGCCTTGAACTCGCGGAACGCCTGCACCAGCTCGCTCGCCGTACATGATCGGCAGCAGTTCGCCCCGCGCCTGGCCGTCGCCGTGCTCGCCGCTGACAGCGAACCGCCGTAGCGCACCACCAGGTCGGCCGCGCTCGCGGGTGAAGCGCATGTACTTGTCGATGCCCTCTCGGCTGGCTGAGGTCGAAGTCGATCCGGCAGTGGATGCAGCCCTGGCCGAAGTGACCGTAGAGGGCGGTCGTCGTAGTCGTATCGGTCGAAGAGCCGGCGCAGCTCGCGCAGATAATCGTCCGACCTTCTCGGGCGGGACGGCGGAGTCCTCCCAGCCCGGCCAGCTCGTCGCTGGCGGCCGGGGATGAACGCGGTCGCGCCGAGGCCGGACTCGCGGACCTGCCAGACGCTCGCGCTGCGCTCGCGGTCGGTGTGCACGGCCGCTCGACGGCCAGCTTGCCGCCGCGGCGCATCTGCTTCTCGGCCGAGCGGGCCGCCTCGTTCGCCTCTTCTTGCGTGTCGCCGCCGAACTCGACCAGCAGCCAGCCCTGCCCTTCCGGCAGCTCGTGCAGGTACTGCTGGTGGAGGTGCTTTCGGCGGCATGAACTCGGCGAGGTGTCGTCGATGCCCTCGATCGCGATCGGCCGCGGGCTGAGCTCGCGCACCCGCATCACGTCGTCGCCCGCGGCCGACGATGTCCTCGTAGCCGAGCATCAGCAGCGCGCGGCCGGGGAAGGCGCGGGCCAGCGTGACCGTGGCCTCCAGAATGGTCACGCAGGTCGACTCGGTGCCGACCAGCGCCCGCGCGACGTGGAAGCCGTTCTCCGGCAGCAGCTCCGGCAGGTTGTAGCCCGACACGCGGCGCGGGATCTGGGGAAGCCGCTGCGCGGATCGCGTCCGCGTAGCGGTCCCGGAGATCGCGCAGGCGCGCGGTAGATCTCGGCCTGCCGGCCGCCCTCGCGCCGAGGATGCGCTCGAGCCGTCGTCGCTGGTCTCGCCGACGCGCATCCGCACGCCGTCGTAGGTGAGGATCTCGAGCTCGTGGACGTTGTCCTCGGTCCGGACGCCGGGCCCGTAGAACTCGGACTGCACCGAGTGCACGCCGCACGAGTTGTTGCCGATCATGCCGCCCAGCGTGCAGTGGTCGTGCGTGGCCGGGTCGGGGCCGAAGGTGAGGCCCTGCTTCTCGGCCGCCTGTCGTCAGATCGTCGAGCACGCGTGCCGGGCTGCACCCGCGCGAGGCGATGCGCGGCGTCGATCTCGAGCACCTGGTTGCATGTACTTGCTGAAGTCGAAGACGACGGCCGTGTTGCAGCCTTGCCCGCCGAGGCTCGTGCCGCCGCCGCGCGAGAGCACCGGCGACCCGTAGCGGCGGCACGCTCGCGAGCGCTGTCTACCACGTCATCGGCGTCGCGCGGCACGACCACGCCGATCGGCAGCTGCGCGGTAGTTCGACGCAGTCCGCGGCGTAGAGCGCGCGGCTCCCGGCGTCGAAGCGCACCTCGCCGCTCGATCGTCTCGGCGAGCGCACGCGAGAGCTCCGAGCGCGTCGGCGCGAAGTCGTCGCATCTCCTGTCCGGGTGCGTCGGCACGGGACCCTTCTGCCGCACCTGGACGCAAGCTCCGGGCGTCAGGCTCGTCCTGGCTCCTCTGCTCAATCGACGCGTACCGCTCGGCGTCCGCTCGCCTTGAACGCCAGGCCGTGGCCCGGGCGCGAGCGGTCGGGCCGCGAGCGCGCCCTTCCGAGCGGCACCGCGCCGTCGAAGACCAGCCGCTCGATCCGGGCGTGGTCATGGAAGTACTCCAGGTGCACCACCGGCGGAGCGGCGCACGCGAGGTGGCAGGTGAACGCCGGCGCGCAGTGTGCCCGAGAGCGGCACGTGCCGCCTCGCACAGCGCGCCGCGGCCAGGAAGCCGCTGATCCCGTGGCAGCGCGTGGCGTCGGCCTGCAGCACGTCGACGGCGCCGGCCTCCAGCATGCGGCGGAAATACCAGGGATCGTAGCCGTACTCGCCGGCGGTCGACGGCCATCCCGGCCGGCGCGCGATCGCGCACCAGCCGCAGGCCCGCGAGGTCGTCGCTCGACACCGGCTCCTCGAACCAGCTGCACGCCGTGCTCGCCGAAGGCATTCGCGCCATGTGCGAGCGCCTCGCGCCGCGCGTAGGCGCCGTTGGCGTCCACGAACAGCTCGACGTTCGTCGCCGATGGCGTCGCGCGCGGCGGCGACCCGCGCGCGGATCGGCCGACCGGGTCGCGGCCGATCTTCATCTTGACCTCGTGCGATGCCCTGGCTCGGCCCAGCCGGCGAGCTGCTCGCGCAGCGCGGCCGTCGACGTAGGAGGTGAAGCCGCCGCTGCCGTAGACGGGGACGGCGTCGCGCGACGGCGCCGAGCAGATCGACCAGCGGTACACCGAGCAGCGTCGCCTTCAGATCCCAGAGCGCGACGTCCACGGCCGACGATCGCCATGGCGACCGATCCCGGGCCGGCCGAGATTGCGGACCGCTTGCCGACCATGGCCTCGCCACGCGCGCCTGGCGCCGAACGCGTCCTGCCCCGGACGATCTGCGGCTCGAGCTTCCCGCTGACGAGCACGGCGGCGGCGCGGAGGCGTAGGTGTAGCCCAGGCCCGTCGTGCCGTCCGCCGGTCGGCCTCACGACCACGAGGGTCGTGGCATCCCAGGCGAAGGTGCCGTCGGACTCGGGCCGTCGGTCGGAATCCGGTACGCGCGCGCCCTCAGCCGGCTCGATCGCGGCCTCGGGCGCGCATCTGCGGTCGCCGTCTTCGTGCCGGGCACGGCGCTCGACCATTGCCCTTGACCGCCTGCCGTCGATCTCCGGCCGCGATGCGGGATCGCCCTCCGAGTGATCGCCGACATGAACTAGCGCGCCTGGTCGAAGGTGATGTGCGGCGGCAGCGGCGGGACCTCGGGATCGGTGATCGCCTCGATCACGACCGGCCGGTCGCTGCGGACAGCGCTCGCCCATGCCCGGCACGATCTCCTCGGGTCGGTCGACGCGGATGCCGCTCAGCCCGAGCATCTCGGCGAAGCGCGCGTACGGGAAGTCGGGCAGCTCCTGCGAGGCCGTCGAACTTGGGATCGCCCTCCATGACCCGCTGCTCCCAGGTGACCTGGTTGAGGTCGTGGTTGTTGAGCACCAGCACGACGAGCTGCGGGTTGTTCCACTCGCTGCCAGTACTTGGCCGCCGTGATGAGGCCGTTGATGCCGTTCATCTGCATCGCGCCGTCGCCGACGCAGGCGATCGACCGGGCGATCCGGGTGCACGAACTTGGCCGCGATGGCGTAGGGCACGCCCGGCGCCCATCGTGGCCAGGTTGCCGGACAGCGACGCCATCATGCCCTCGCCGCAACTTCAGGTCGCGGGCGCACCAGTTGGCCGCGGAGCCGGAGTCGGAGGTCACGATGGCCCGGTCGGGCAGGCGCGGCGACAGCTCGATGAACATGCGCTGCGGGTTGATCGGATCGGCGCTCGTGCATGGCCCGCGCCTCCATGACCTTCCACCACTTCGACGCCCGCTTCTCGATCTTCTCGCGCCAGCTCGCGGTTCTTCTTGCGCTTCGAGCAGCGGGCAGCGAGCGCGCGCAGCGTCTCGCGCGGCGTCGCCGACGAGGTTGACCTCCATCGGGTAGCGCAGGCTCGAGCATGCGCCGCTTGATGTCGATCTGGACGCCGCGGGCCTGGCCCTCCTTCGGGCAGCCACTCGGCAGTACGGGAAGCTGAGTCCCGACCATCAGCAGCGTGTCGCAGTCCGTCATCATGTCGTCTGCTCGGCTCGGTGCCGAGCAGCCCGATCGAGCCGGTGACGAAGGGCAGGTCGTCGGGCAGCACCGCCTTGCCGAGCAGCGCCTTGGCGACGCCGCGCGCCGAGTAGATCGGCGATCTCGCGACCTCCTCCGGCCGCGCCGTGCGCACCCGGCGCCGACGAGCATGGCGACGCGCTCGCCCGCGTTCAGGACCTCGGCCGCCCGTGGAGGTCTTCCTCCTGCGGGCACGACGCGCGGCGGCGAGCCAGCCGACGGACCCGTGTAACGGCGCCGTGGCTCCGGGCGGGTCTCGACGCAGTCCATGTCCTGCACGTCGTTGCGGAATGATGATGCAGGTGACGGTGCGCTCCGCCAGGGCGATTCGCATCGCGCGATCGACCAGGTGGCGGATCTGCGGCGGGCACGCTCGCCAGTCGCGACAGTACTGGCGCGCCACGTCCTTGAACAGGCTCGGTGAGGTCGACCTCCTGCTGGTAGTCGCCGCCGATCGACGACGCGACGCCTGCTGGCCGACGATGGCCACGCACCGGCTGGTGGTCCTTGGCGGCGTCGTACAGGCCGTTCAGGAGGTGCATGGCGCCGGGGCCCGAGGTCGCCATGCACACGCCGACCGTACCGCTGAACTTCGCGTGGGCGCAGGCCATGAAGGCGGCCAGCTCCTCGTGCCGCGTCTGGATGAATTCCGGACTTGCTCGTCGCCGCGTGTTCGAGCGCGCCCATGAGCCCGTTGATCCCGTCTCCTGGGTATCCGTAGATGCGATTCACGCCCCATGGGTGTAGACGCTCGATCAGGAAATCGCTGACACTTTCGGCCACATTCTCCTCCTCTTGGCGACGAGGCAAACAGCCTCGACGAAATCTCGATGTTTTTGCAGGGTTTCCGAACGGCGTGCCCTGGTCGGGGTAGCCCTAGGAACCGCAGCCCTTTGCGCAACGTGCGCGGGCGCTCGCCTCAACCCGCGCTGGCGGGCAAAGCGGCGCGCGCCCTCGACGGAAGCACTTCGCTCGGACGGGTGATCCCGAGGAGCGACTCCAGGCCGCCTCGAACACGTGTCCATAGACGCGAGATCAGGCTCTGTTTGCTGGTGTGACGCGCGCGGTCTCCGAACACGCCGTGCGCCGCCCACGCGCCGTCGACCGTCTCGAAGAGATTGGTCGGCCGGTCGGGGTCGTAGGCGATGTCGTTCGTGACCTGCGAGCGGTATCCCGTCCACCCGAGGTAGTGATCGAGGAAGCCGGGAACCAGCTTCTGGCCGAGCACCGCCTTCCAGGTGGGCCAGCCGACGAAGATCTCGCGGCGGCGATGGCCGATCACGTCGACGATCGCGCGGGCCGCGACCTCCGGCTCGAAGATGGGCGGAACCGGCTGCGGGTGCTCGCTCATGTACGAGCGAGACCACGAGAACTGCGGCGTGTTCATCGCCGGGAGCTGGGCCATGGTCACGTAGACCGCGCTCTTCTCGTGCAAGAGCTCCGCCCGTAGCGAGTCGCTGAACGCGCGGATGGCGTGCTTGGCGCCGCAGTACGCGGACTGGAGCGGGATCCCGCGGTAGGCCAGCGCGGAGCCGACCTGGATGATGTGCCCGCGGTCGCGCGGCAGCATCCGGCGCAACGCGGCCATCGTCCCGTACACGGTGCCGAGATAGGAGACCTCGGTCACGCGTCGGTACTCGTCCGCCCCGATCTCGTCCACCGGCCCGAAGACCGTCACCATCGCGTCGTTGATCCGACACGTCGATCGGACCGAGCTCGGTCTCGACCCGATTGGCCGCGCGCTCGACCTGCTCGGCGTCGGCGACGTCACAAGGAATGGCGATCGCCTCGCTCCCCAGGGCGCGCACCTCGTCGACGGCTGCGCTCAACCGCTCTTCGTTCCGCGCGAGCAACGCCAGCCTCGCGCCTCGGGAGGCGAGCTCCCGGGTGATGGCGCGTCCGACGCCGGCGCTCGCGCCGGTCACCACAGCAACGATGGACATGGCCGTCCTCGAAGCGAAACCCATTCCGAGGGGCGGCAGGACGCGCTTCCGCGATCGGCGAGGTCCGCGCGTGAGGCCACGCGGCAACGGTCGAGGCGTCCTGCCACGGCACACTCGCGAGCACGGAGCGCACCGGAGTCTCCAACTCGCCGTCCCGGGGCAAACGGTGACGTGTTGCGGCTCCGGGTGGCGAACCAATACGCCGGGCGCTCCCCGTCCCGGGACGGGGCCCGTGGCTTGCAGCCTCCGAATGCAGGCGCAGAAACCGAGGGGGACGATGTGACGGCGGTTCGAGCCCTGACGGGCGAAACACGGGCGATCGACGAGAGCGCGCTGGAGGCGTTTCGCGCAACCCTGCGAGGGCGCCTGATCACACCCGAGTCAGCGGGCTACGACGAGGCCCGCACCATCTACAACGCGATGATCGACCGCCGTCCGGCGCTGATCGCGCGCTGCACGGACGTCGCGGACGTGGTTCGCGCGGTGGGCTTCGCGCGTGAGCACGGGTTGCTCGTCGCGGTCCGCGGCGGCGGGCACAACGGGCCGGGCCTCTCTCTCTGCGAAGACGGACTGGTGATCGATCTCCAGGATCTGCGTGGCGTGCGGGTCGATCCGGAGGCGCGCACGGCGCGGGTCGGCGGCGGTTGCCGCTGGGGCGAGGTCGACCACGCGACCCACGTCTTCGGCCTGGCGACCGTGAGCGGATCATCTCGACGACGGGCGTGGCCGGGCTGACCCTCGGCGGCGGGCACGGGCACCTGACGCGCAAGTACGGGCTGACCATCGACAGCCTCCTCGAGGCGGACGTCGTGTTGGCCGACGGGCGCATCGTGACGGCGAGCTCGAGCTCGCACCCCGAGCTCTTCTGGGCGCTGCGCGGCGGGGGCGGGAACTTCGGCGTGGTCACCTCGTTCCTCTTCCGGCTCCACCCGGTGAGCACGGTGAACGCCGGCCCCATGCTCTGGTCGCTCGACGACGCGCCGGAGGTGATGCGCGCCTATCGGGAGCGCCTGCCCGCCGCGACGGATGATCTCAGCGGCTTCCTGGCGTCAGTCCGGACGCGGCCGACGACCGGCGGATCATCGGCTGGACCCGCGACTACTGGCAGGCGCTGCACCCCTTCTCCGAAGGCGGCGCGTACGTGAACTTCATGATGGACGAAGGTCAGGAACGCGTCCGCGCGACCTACCCCGACAACTACGAGAAGCTGCGCGCGATCAAGCGGAAGTACGATCGCGACAACCTCTTCCGAATGAACCAGAACATCGCTCCGGCCGGCGGGCAGGCACGTTGAGCGCTCGAGGAAGCTCGAGGAAGACCGGCGCGAAGGGGTCGGAGCCACCGATGACGCGGGCCGCGGCGAGGCGAGCCGCCACCACGCGAGTCGGGCCGACTCGGGGCGCCTCGCCACGCGCCAGCGTCCCTGCTTGCCGCCCCCCGGGCAGGGCATATCGCTCCGTCAGCGGAGGCGACGAGAGATGACCGACCGCGAAGAGCGAGAGCACAAGGCGCGACGCGCCATCGGCTGGGGCGCGGGGATCGTCCTCGGGTTCATGGTTCTCGGGATGATGCTGATGTTCGTCCCGGCCGCGACGGGCGGACGAATGTCGCCTCTCGGGAGCGACTTCGACTGGATTGTCGTGGGCGGCTCACTCGGAATCGGGTTCATCGGGCTCGTCGTGATCCTCTACGGCCTGGTGCAGCTCGCGCGGTCGCGCCACGACCACGACCACGAGCAAACGGCCTGATCGGAGGCAGCGTGAGCGTCGACCTCGAAGACGACGACAAGAAGTCGAAGTGGGCCGTCGGCTGCGGCGGCACGATGGCGGTGGCCTTCGCGATTGTGGGCGTCGTGCTGTGGTCGCTGCCCGCGGCGACCGGCGGCCGGGTCCACGGGCCCGCGCTGGGTCTGCCCTTCAGCGGCGTGGGCGCCCTCTTCCTGGCCGCGTTCGGAGCGCTCATCGCCGGCATCGGCTGGTTGGCGCTCCAGCGCGGGCGACAGGGTCGCAGCCCCGAGCCGCCGTGGAAGAACCCGCCCGGACCGCCGCCGCGCTCGTCGGCGAAAGCGGGCTGACGGGCGAGACATCTTCGGTCGCCCCGCGGCCGAGACGAGTCCATCCGCGGCGTTGCCGAACGTCGGCGCGCTCGCACGACGCCTCACGGCGTTTCGAGCGTTCGGTCGATGGCGGGGCTCGGCTCGACTCATCGACAGCCCTCGAACCGAGCGCGCCACGCGACGACGGCGGACATCCTCGGAGCTCCGTCTTGCGGAGCCGGACCGGCGAACACGCTCCTCCGTCGCAGCTCGCGCCTGCGATCCGCGCCCATTCGCGACGGCGGACGTCCTCGTCCCGGGCGTGCGTGACACGGCGCGCGAGAGCCCCCTCGGCGCCACCCTCGCGACCTCGCAAGCGAGCGGCAGCGGCGCGGTACGCCGGCTGCACTCTCCTCGGCGGAGGTACAGTCATGAGGAAGCACGCCAAGCTCGCGCTGAGCGCGCTCGCCGCCACGGCGTTCGCGCTCGCGTTCTTCTGGCTCGTCCCGGCACCGCAGCGCGCAGGCGCCGACGAAGCGAGCGTCACGCTGCGGCAACAGCACCCGAGCTGCGACCGGCAGCTCTGGGAGCACCTCGACCACAAGGCCCTCGAGCGAGCGGCGGTCTACTGCCGCCCGCGCGGAGGCGTCGACGACGACACCGTCCGCTGGGTCCATCACGACAGCGACATCGGTGCCGAGCAGCTCTGCGTCGTCCACCTCCACTACGGCTGCCACGGCGTGCTCCCGAGCGACGACCGCTACCTGAGCCGCGAGGAGCCCGCCTTGGGCTTGCGAACGTGGGCGGCGCTCTCTACTGTCGCGGCTCTTTGACGGGGAGGATTGGATGCCTTCGTTCGACGTCGTCTCGAAGCTCGACCACCACGAGGTGGACAACGCCATCGATCAGGCGCGCCGTGAGCTGACGCAGCGCTTCGACTTCAAGAACACCGGCGCCGAGATTGAGAAGACCGAGGAGGGCATCGTCCTGCGCGCGAACAGCGAGGGGCGTTGCACGGCGGCCTACGAGGTGCTCACCGACAAGATGGTGAGGCGCAAGGTGAGCCTCAAGTCGCTCGATCCCGGCGAGCCCAAGCCGGCCGGCGGCAGCACCCACCGCATGCTGGTGAAGCTCAAGGAAGGCATCGACCAGGACAACGCGCGCAAGCTCGTGAAGCTGCTCAAGGAGAGCAAGCTGAAGGTCCAGGCCGCCGTCCAGGGCGACGTGGTCCGCGTGTCGCACAAGAAGCGCGACGCGCTGCAGGAGGCCATCGCGCTGCTCAAGGAGCAGGACATGCCCCTCCCTCTGCAGTTCCTGAACTTCCGCGACTGACGTCGGTCGGCGCGCGCGAGCCGCGGCAGGTCGGGCCTGCTAGGATGCGCGACCCATGACCGGCGACGGTCGCGAAGACACCGACGAGGCGCTGATGCAGCGCTATGTGGAGGGCGACCACGAGGCGTTCCGTGCGCTCTTCGAGCGCTACGCGCCGGTGTTGATGCGCCTCACCGCGCGCCACCTGCGCTCCGACGAGCTGGCGCGGGAGGTCGTGCAGCAGACCTTCTTCAAGCTCCACGCCGCCCGCCGCGACTTTCGGCAGGGCGCGCGGCTGCGTCCGTGGGTGTTCACCATCGCGATGAACCTCGTGCGCGAGCACTACCGGCGGGCCGGCAGGCGCAAGGAGATCGACTTCGACGAAGCTCGGGTCCCAATCGTCGAGCGCGAGCGGGGTCCCATCGAGGGCAAGCAGAGGGTGGCGCTCCTCCGGGCCGCGGTGGCGCGGCTGCCCGACGGGCAACGAGAGGTTGTCGAGCTACATTGGTTCGAAGAGCGTCCCTTCGCGGAGGTCGCGGAGATCCTGGGATCCACGGAAGGCGCCGTCCGCGTACGGGCGCACCGGGCGTACAAGCGGCTCAAGGAGCTCTTGGCGGGGGAGCTGTCATGAGGGGCGAGGTGGTTCGATGAGCGACACCACGAAGAGCCCGAACGGCGAGCTCGACCCGGAGCTTTCGGAGTGGCTGGCGGATGCGCGCGCGCTCGACGAGGCGGCGCCGAGCGCCGACTACGCCTCGATGCTCCGCGAGGTCGAGCAGGACATCGCCCGCGCCGAGTCCAAGCCCTCGTTCTGGCTCGAGAGCCGCCCGACCTGGATGCGGCGGCTGATCGCCTCCATCGCGACGATGACGGTGCTGGTGCTCGGCGGCGTGGTGATGACGCACCGCGACTGGAGCGCGATCTCGCCGCTGCATCTCGGCGTCGCCTTCGGCGCGCTCGGCGTCCTGCTCGGCGCCAGCCTCCACCAGGCGTTGCGCCCTCTGCAGCGGCCGCCGCTGCCGCGCTGGGCGCGCATCGGGATGGGCGCCCTCACGCTCGTGGCGACGTTCACGCTGGCGATCCTCCCCATGCCGGACACCCACGCCGCGCCGATCGGCGAAGGGTTGCACGTCAGCCCCTGCCTCTTCTTCGGGCTCCTGATGGGGTTGCCCGTGTATCTGGTGCTCCGTCTGCTCGACCGCGGCACCAGCCACGCGCCGCTCCTGGCGGCCTGCGCGGCCGGGCTGATCGGCAACCTCGTGCTCGAGCTGCACTGCCCGCGGACCGACGCGCCTCATTTGATGCTCGGCCACTTCACGGTGGCGCTCGTCTTCGTGCTGGGGCTCGGCGCAGTGCACTTCTTCGTGCGCTCGCGGCGCTGAGCGGCGCGGACTCTTTTTCTCGCTCCCTCCCCAAGGTGGCGCCGGTAACCCGTTTCCGACCTGCCGCAACGCGCGATTGGCCGGCGGCGAGAGCGACCGGCCCGCGAAGGGAGGAACGCATGGACGGGGAAGGTTCATCTCCGAAGGGAAAGCTGCGTCCGGCCGCCGTGGTGGTGACGGTCGGCGGGATCTCGCTGTTGGCGCTGGCGGCGCTGGTCTCGGTCGTGGGGCTCTCGCGGGAGCCCGAGGAGGAAACGCTCGGCGCCGGTCCGAACGCGCAGCCGACGCGACCCCTCGCCGAGGTGCCTTCGGAGGCGGAGCCCGCGGACGAGCGGACGGCCACCGCGGCAGCGGACTACCAGGTCGCGGCGCACGAGCCCGGGGGCGCCGCGGAGGCCGCGCCTGTCGAGGACCTCATGGCCCAGAACCTCATGGCTCCGAGCGCTCCTTTGCCCGCTGCCGCTCCGGCGCATGGCGCAGGACGCGAGGCCCGTGGCCGGGCGCGGCCCGCCCTTCCGCATCGAACGGCGACCCGAGGCCCGAGCTTGGCCGGCTTCGGGGCGGCCGGCGGCGGCGCCATGGCTCGCCAGCAGGCATCGCTCGGCGCGCTCCCGCAGAACGCCGTCCTCTCTTCGAGCTTCGTCGGCGGCAACGGCGCCGCCGCCCGCCTCGACGACCTCATGGACCGGGGCGTGATGGTCGATGGCCAGAACGTGCGGCTGCAGGCGTTCGAGGAGCTGGGCCGGCTTCCCTACCCGGTGCCTTCCGACGAAGCGGTCGGCCTGCACGCCGAGCTCGAGCGCGGCCAGCTCCTGGCCGACGGCGAGCGGGTGCACCTCCAGATCGCCCTCATGGCCCGGCAGGGCGAGGCGCCGCCGAGGCCGCGGATGGACGTACGGCTGGTGCTCGATCGCAGCGGCTCGATGATGGGTGACAAGTGGCAGCAGGCCGTCGCCGCCGCCCATCAGCTCGTCGACCGCCTGCAGCCGGGCGACACCTTCGGGCTGGTCAGCTACTCGGACGACGCGTCGCTCGATCTCCCGCCGGCGCGGGTCGGCGATCGGCACGCCGCGCACACGGCGGTCGACGCGCTCTATCCGGGCGGCGGCACCAACATCGAGGCGGCGCTCCGCATGGCCGCCGCTCACGCGCCGACCCGCCACGCGATGAACGACGTGCTCCTGGTCGTGCTCGTCTCGGACGGCGTGGCCACCATCGGACAGACCAACGCGAGCCAGCTCGCCGAGCTCGCGCGCGGCACCTTCGACCGCGGCGGCGTGCTGACCACCACCATCGGCCTCGGGAGCGACTTCGACGAGGACACCATGCTCTCCATCGCCCGCGAGGGGAGCGGCAGCTACCACTTCGTCCGACGCGCAAGCGACGTGGGCACCATCCTCACCGACGAGCTCGAGGAGCGCGCCCAGGCGGTCGCGCAGGCGCTCCGGCTGCGGATCGAGCTCGGCGAGGGTGTGGTCGCCACCCGCGTGTACGGCTCGCAGGTGCTCGACGAGGAGCAGGCGGCGCGCGTCCGCCGCACGGAGATCGCCACCGACCAGCGCCTCGCCCACGAGCTCGGCATCACGCGCAATCGCCAGCACGACGAGGAGCGCGGGCTGCGCATCCATGTGCCGACCTTCCGCCGCGGCGACCAGCACGTCGTGCTGATGGAGCTTCAGGTGCCGCGCGGGACCCGCGCCAGCGACATCGCCCACGTCAGCCTCGAGTACAAGGATCTCGATCGCCCGCCGCAACCGCACCGACGAGGTCGACGTGCGGGCCACGCGGACCCGCGATCGCGAGGCCGCGCTGGCGTCCACCGAGCCGAGCGTGAAGCGGACCGTCCTCGCGTTCTCGGCCGGCGACTCCCTCCGTTCGGCCGCCGCGCGCACTGGAGCAAGGCGACCTCGCCGGCGCCCGCCAGCAGCTCGAGGAGCGCCAGCGCCTGCTCGCCGCCGCCAGCGATCTGTGGAACGACCGCTCGCTGGCCCGCGACGCCCAGCTCATCAGCCGCTACGACCGCGTGCTCCAGCACGCCTGGCCGAGCTGGGACGACACCTCACGCCGCACGATGGTCTTGGCGATGAGCTTCTACGGCGACCGGAGGATGCAGTGAGGGCCCCGGTCCGCCTCGCCGAAGCCACGTTCGGCGACGCCCCGAGCCGCTCACGCTGCGCGAGCACCGCGGTGTCCCCGAGGCTCACGGTCGGCCCCTCGCGTGGCTTCGTCGGGCTTGCGGTCGGGCTTACGGTCGGCCACGCCGTCGTTCGACGCTGTGTCTTCGCGGCCGCGCTCTGCTTCGCGCTCGCATCCATCGGCGCCGCATCCGCGCGTGCCGACTGGCGAGTCGAGGAGCGGATCGCCCTTCCGCTGAGCGGCCAACCGATTCGATCTCGCGACGCTGGCCCGGCCCGGCGAGGACACCGTCCGCGTCGCGCTCTCCGGTCACTACCGCTTCCGCATGGACGGCTCCGACGTGGACGCCTTCGGTCGCCAGGCCGCCGGCCGACGCGACGTGAGCGCCGGCAACTACGTGACCCTCCCGCCCGGCTCGCGGATCGTCGAGTCGGATCCCGAGACACATCGCTACCTCATCGACGTGCCCCGCGCGCCCTCGATGCCCATCTCACTGAACGTGATGCCGCTGGCCATGCAGAGGCTGGTCACGGCGAGCGAGGTGCGGGCCAACCTGGTCGGGGCCATCGAGCTCGAGCACCTCGTCCCGCCGCCGCCGCCACCGTCGACCGCGACGGTGGTGGTGCGGGAGGCGGAAGGCGTGCCGGCGAGCGCGTGGCTGGCCGGATTGATCGGGCTGTCGGGCGCGCTCGGCTTCGGCGTCTTCCGCGCGCGGCGGCGGCGTGATCCCAGCTTCGTCCTGCTCGGGCGAGCGAAGCGGGCGCACGGCGCCATCGCCCGCGAGTGCGCGGCGCTCGGTCCGGCGTTCGATCCCGTCTCCGCCTCCGCGGCGCGGCTGGTCGAGGCCGCGGAGCGCACCGACGCTCACCGACGCGAGGTCGAGCGCGCCATCGAGCGCACCGCCTGGGCCAGCGCCGCGGGCGGCGAGCGAGCTCGCATGCACGAGAAGGCCGAGGCCGCGCGCCGCGAGCTGAGCGAGATCGTCGCCCGCCTCGAGGTGACGGCCACCTCGCTCGCCTCCCGCCGCGCCGACGCCTCCCGCGCCGCCGGCGTCGAGGATCTCCTCGCCGAGCTCGGCGACGACCTGCACGCCGCCGTCAGCGCCGAGCGCGAGCTGGCCGAGCTCGGCTGAGGCGGCTCAGCGGTAGGGGCCGGCGTTGCCCCGCAGGAGCGTGGTGAGCTGCGCCATCCGCTCGAGGCGGCGCTCGGCGCTCACGACCGGGATGCGCTCTCCGTCGCCGGCGTCTCGATGTGCGAGGCCGAGCGGCGCGGGCAGGCAGACCATCATCCGTTCGGGCTCGATGCTCACCTCGCGGGCGCCGTCGCAGACGATCGTCGCCAGCTCGCCGAGGGAGCCCCGGAACTGGCGCGCGACGAAGTCGACCGCGGACTCGCTCGCGACGCTCCACGTCACGCACTGCGACGCGTCGAAGGGCGCCGCCGGCCTCACCGAGAGCCAGGTGTGCAGCGGGCGCCCCTCGGCATCGAACGCCAGCCGCACCTCGACCGGATGGGCGCCGAGCTGGCCCTCGACGCGCATCCGCGCCGTCTCCAGTGGCGCGCCGAGCGTCCGCGCCAGCGCGCGCCAGTCCTCCAGCACCTCGTGCATGCCGCTCGGAGGCGGCAGCTCCTGCCGCGTCGTCTCCATGAGACGGGCCAGCGCCACCGCGCCGCGCGCGAAACGCTTCAGGCGAGCGCGGCTCTGCCCCGCGTCCCGGAGCTCGACCACCAGCTCGTGGTCGCCGAGGCGTCTCAACCGCGCGCCGGCCAGCGCCGGCAAGAGCCGCCGCAGCACCTGCGAGGACTGCGCCTCGTCGCGGGCGAGCACGTAGTGATCGCGATCCCACTCCCTGTCCCCCACCAGGACGCCGCCGCCGACCATCTTTCGCGCCGCAGACGCCGGCTCGACCGTCAGATCGAGGAAGAGCTCCGGATAGGTCAGCTCCGCGATCACGTAGACCCCATCCCGGCCGAGATGATCGCGGCGTATCGCGAGCTTCGTCTCGCCGAAGTGTCCCGTGAGCGACTGCGCCTCGTAGCGCAGCCCGAGCTCCTCGCCGACCGACTCCCAGAGCGTGCGCAGGCGGTCGGAGCCGACCGTGGGCGGCGCCAACCGGAGCGGCGCGTCGGCAGGGCCGCGCCGAAGCCGGCAGCACCGAGAAGGGGACCTGCAAGGTGATGTCGCTGCCCCAGCGGATGCCCACCACGATTCTCGAAGCTCCACCGGAGCGCGCTCAACCCCGCGGACCCGCCGGGCCGTGGCTCGCGCTCGTAGCCCGACACCACGTCGCTCGGCAGTCGGAAGCGGAAGGGCACCATCTCGCCTTCCTCGACCTGTTCGGCCCCGATGCGAACCGCGTACGAGGCATGCCGTCGCTCGGCGCGCAGGGAGCGTGCGTCGTACGCCTGCTCGGTGCCGGTGAGGCCGACCTTGACCTCGGAGTAGCGATTGAAGGCCACGTTCGCGAGGGCGAAGGAGCCACTGACCACGTCGCCGACGCGGGTCCACGTCGACGCCAACCCGAGCTCGACGTGAGGCTCGCGCCCGCGCGGCCCCGCCGGGTCGGAAGAGTAGACGCGCGTGGCCGTTTCGGGGCTGGGAGCCTCTCCGGGCACGACCTTGATCTCGAACGCCGCGCGGGCGTCGGGCCACCAGTCGATCGAGGCGTGCACCGCCAGCTCGTACTCGATGCGGACGGCGGTGCCGTGGATGCTGGGCGGGAGCTCTCCGGGCAGCGGAATGCGGACCGGAAAACGGGACTGCCCGACCGGGAGCACGCGCTGCCCACTCAGGCGGGCGGCGAGCCGGAGCAGGCTGTAGCGGCGCGAGACGGCGTGGTTGCTCGAGCCGATCCGCCAGCCCTCGGTGCCCTCGAGCACCACATTCAGCTCCTCGATCCGAACCTCGCGCCGGCAGTCGAGAAGGACCAGCGCCTCGAAGGTCTGCCCGACGCGGATCTCGTTCGGGACCTGGAGTCGGATCTTCGGACGCGACTTCAGCAAGGGCATCGCAGTCCGCGCATGGTAGAGCACATCGGACGAGCGTGGACCGCGGATTGCCGAGCACGATCGGTGAGCTCATCCGCCGGATCCGTCTCCCTCGATGACCGGGCGATGTAGCGGCAAAGCCGCTCGAGCGCGCCAGCGAGGCGGGCGCGCCCGCACACTGCGAGGGCGACACCGAGTAGGTGGGTGGCACGCGGCGAGGTCGACGTCCGTCGCCGCTCGCCGAATCAAGAAGGGGCCGGATTGCTCGGCGACCCGGCCCTCGTTGCGTGCGCGACAGGGGGTGGCTCGGGATCAGCCGTTCGAACCGGTCGGCCCGTTCACGAGCGGATTGTTCGGGTTGGGGTCGCCGGCGGCGTTGCCGGTGCGCAGGGTGCGCGACGCGACCTGCAAGAGCGCGAGCAGCGCTCGAACCACGACCACCAGACTCACCGGCGGTGTCTCCGCGCCCCAAACGAGCTTCATCACCTTCTGTGCGATGCGCTCTCCGTGCTCGGCGGTCGCGCTCTCGACCGCGGCGCTGTACTCGAGTTGTTCGCTCGTCGTCTTGCTCACCGTCGGCGCCATCCGCCCCTCCCTTTCAATGGTCGGGGTCGACCCTATCGGCCGCTGCCACGAGGATCAACCGATCCTGGGATCATTGGTGAAGGCGACCTCGGCGTGGGGAACGCGATCGCGCGGGTCGCGGACGCGCGATCCTCGCGCCACCCCGCCGATCGCGAGGCATGCAAACGCGATCCGCGGTCGGGGATCGCACGATCCTGGTGTGCGAACGCGCGATCACGGCGCGCGCTCGCGGCCGCGCGGCCCGCGAACGCTCGCTCATCCGTCGGCCTCGCACCCGCGCGGCGTGCGGCCGCCTCCCCCACGTGGGGATCGCGCTCGAACGGCGAACGGGCGCGTTCCCCGCCTGCAGATCGCGCTCGCAGGGCGTGCGAGCCCGTTTCCCGCCTGGAGATCGCGTCCGAGGGGCCCGATCGGGCAATTCCCAGACGGGAATGGCGCCCGCGAGCCCCGAATTCGCGCGTGGCGGCTCGCGCGAGCCAGCGCTGCGGCGATGCCCCTATTTACGGACGGTGCGATGGTGCGACTGCTGCCGTGTCCGCGCGCCCGCGAACTGCACCGATGCGCCCGTCGCAGTCGCCACGGTCGTCGCGGAAGGCCTGTGGTCAGCCGCAGCGTGCGGTCTGGAGCTGGTAGAGCAGCGTCTCTTCCGGGCTCCGACGCTCGTAGCCGTCCGCACGCGCGAACCGAGCTACCGGCCCGGGCACGCTCACGCTTCTCCTACCGCGCGACGACGACGGCTCCCTTCCACGGCCGCTGGGCCAGCGCAGGTCGCATGCCGGCTCGGCGGTCAATGACTTCGGGAAGTTACGCGCCCAGATTGGCGGACGTGGCGGACGAGCGGCGAACCTTCCGCCGATCTTCGCGCTCCGACGCTTTCGACGAGCTTCGAGGAAGAACGCCCGCCGGTCCCGACGCTCGCCCTCCTCGCTCGTAACGGAGCGGCCGCATCGAGGTGGCCTGGCGAACGCTCAGCCCTCCGGTCCACTCCAGCCGATGGCGCCCTCCTCCAGCAGCTCGGCGATCCACGCCGCGCCGTCCTCGGGCCAGCCCTCCGGCGTCTCTTCGAGCGCGCCGTCGATGATCTCGGCCAGCTCGAGCGGATTGCAGGCCCCGCGCCCCAGCCGCTCCCAGGCAGCGTCGACCCCGCTCGGGCAGGGCAGCACGGAGACCTGGTCGAAGAACGCGCCCACCAGCCAGATTGCCGGCGCGGGCTCGAGGGGCGGCAGCGGCTCACCCGCCGAGAGCGCCGCGTGCACACCGACGACGTCGTGCTCGAACGCGAGCCGCTCGAAAGCCTCGTTGCGGACCAGGACACCCTCCTCGAGCACGTCTGGCAACGCTTCGAGAGGCACACACAGGCGCTCGACCTGATTGTCGCGCGCCGCGCGGGCGATCGCGTGCTCGAAGCGCGCCAGCTCGGCCAGCGCGCGCCCTTCGAGGAAACGGTCGAGGCGCAGCGCCAAAGGCGCTCGATCCCAGATGGCCTCCGACCGGGCGAAGTCGGCCAGCGCCTCGGGCTCGAGCAGCTCGGCCGTGCAGGGCGCCACCGAAGCGATGCCCTCCGCCAACCGGTCCAGCGCCCGCCCCTCGTCGGAGCCGTCGGCCAGCACCAGCGCCGCTTCTTCCTCCGAGAGCCGCGCCGCGAGGCGCTCCCGCCAGGCGCCGACGTCGACCGGCCGGCCCTCTTCGGAACCCTCGATCGCGTGCCGCGCCTCGTCGATCAGGGGCTCCAGCTCGGCCTCCATCCCCTCGCCGAGGTGAGCGGCCCGGTGCAGCAGATCCCAGAGCGCGCGACCGCTCCGCCGAGCCTCGGCGAGCCCTGGCAGGCCGCATGCCGGCTCCGCAGGTCAATGACTTCGCGGGGTGACGCGACCAAATCGGCGAAGGTGGCGGACGATTGGCGGATGGTCCGCCGATCCGCGGTGACGCCACGACGAACTGCTCGACGGAGGGGGAGCGAGCAGACCCATTGGGCTCGGGCACGGCGTCGGCGCGCAGATGGCCGAGCTCCGCGGCTGCTACGAAGCGCGCGTCGAAGAGGATCCGACCGTCACCGGGCGAGCGCGCGCCGGGACCGGTGAAGCTCTGGCTGCCGCCGACCGGCGAGGATCTGCGCAAGCTCGCCTACTACGACCTGCACCCGGTGGGCGTCGAGCGCCGGCGAGCGGACACCCTCCTCTTCGCCGCGCGCCGCAGCCGCCGCATCGAAGGCTTCGCCACGCTCCCGCCGAGCGAAGCGTACGAGCGCCTACTCGCCTTCCCCGGCATCGGCCCCTGGACGGCCGCGCACGTCGTCTCCGCCGCGCACGGCGACCCAGACGCCGTCCCGGTCGGCGACTACCACTTCCCGAACCACGTGGTCTTCACCCTCACCGGCCGCGCCCGCGGTGACGACGACGAGATGCTGGCGCTCCTGGAGCCCTTCCGCCCCTACCGAGGTCGAGTCCTGGCCGCGATCCTGCGCGCCGGCCCCGGCGCCCCCCGCTTCGGCCCCAAGCTCTCGGTCCGCGACATCCGATCGATGTGAGCTCTCCGACCAGGGAGCTCCGGGCTACACCACCGGTTCCGCTCTCTCCGTGTCCGCGCACTGCCGCAAGAAACCAGCGAGCTCCTGATCCGTCTCGCTATCAGCGGCATCCTCGAGCCACCGCCTCGCATTCTCCCGCGGCAACAGCACTGTCGCGATCGCCACCATCGACGCTTGCTGTTGGGCGCCGGAGCGGGTCGGCCAATCCCGCCGAATCCGCGCTACCAGCTCACTAGCCACCGAATCCGGCACAGTCCCCCCCCCCGTAGGATTCATAAATACCAAACAGCACCAACTCAACAAGACCATAGTACTCTTCGGTGCGACCCCGAGGTTCTGGCGCCCCCAGGAGCTCCTGCAGCACCTTGAGATAGAGCTCCGAGTCATACTGAAACCGGATCTCAGAAAACTCCTCCACTATACGGTCGAACGTGGACATGAAGACAAACCCCACTAGAACGGAGAGTTGTCCAAAGGTATGTGGACATCGTTGGGATGCGGGGTACCCTTCGGGGCCCAGGATCCAGATGTTGTCAACTGTTGCCCTTGGCCACCGTGCACCCGCGAGATTGAAGTTGTCGGGCCACGTGCAGCATTGGATGTGGGCGGTAGCGCTGGACTCGGATTCGCGCCATGGCCGTGCATGCGGATCCGCTCGCCGTTCGACGCGCGGAGATCATGACTGAACCCTCCACTCGGAAACTTGCCCGGGCTGTGCACCCATTGGTTGTGTGGCAGCGCCGGATTCCAGTCGACATGGGCAGTCTTCCACTCCATCAGCGACGGAAAATCGACACGCCCGTTGTCAACGAGTTCTGACAGATCACTCGGGCGACCGCGGAAGCGACCCGTATTCGTATCACGCCAACGCTGCGCGCTCTGACAGTAGGCAGCGGCAAGCGCAAGAGGATCAAACGCGTAAAGTGGATCATTCGGGTATGCGTATGCACGTGGTCCACCATGCAGACGAATCGGATCTTTGCTAACATAGGACCCGACGTCATGATCGAAATACCGAAAACGGTTATAGGAAAACCCAACCTCGACATCGCGACACTGTCCTGGCCATCCGAACTCACAACCCACAGCAGGCGCCCCACCCCCCTGCCGTCCATTGAGATCCGCAGTCACCCGCCATCGGACGCTCCCGTCGTGGCCTACCAACTCAGTCGGCGTTCCGATCTGATCAGTGAGGGCACCCCACACGTCGCCACGTGCCAACTTCGCCAGCGGGTTGAACGTCTCCGGTTCGAAGACCCACGTGCTCTTGCCCTCCTCGCTGTCCAGCTCGACGAGCGGATTGTGGCCGTCCCAGGACCAGCGGACCTCCTTGGTCGGGTGGAGCTCGTCGCCCTGTCGCTCGAGGACGCGCTTGCGTAGGCGGCGCGCCATCACGTCGTAGGCGAAGTGCACCTCCCGGCCGTCGGGGAGCTCGACCGAGGAGAGCATCCCGGCGCCGTTCCAGCGGTACCGCGTCATGTCGCCTAGGACGTCGGTCTTCTCGACCAGGTTGCCGTCGTCGTCGTGGCGATAGGTGGTGCCGTCCGCTTCCTCGATGCGGCCACCGGCACCGTATTGTGATCGCTCAGATCGGGGGTGCGGTAGATGTTGCCCACCGCGTCCATGGCGCGATGCTGCTCTTCCCCCCACGGCAGGCGCGCCCAGACGAGCCGCCCCCGCGCGTCGTGTTTGTAGTGCGCGTGCCCCAGTTGGTCGTCGAGGATGGCGCGGATCTGGTCGTCGCCCTGCCACTCGTAGCGCTTGTCGTTGAGCGTGCGGAGATCGCCCTCCTCTTTGCGCCACGTCACCGTGCGGCGCATCGGCCGGCCCACGACGTCGCGCTGCCAGCGGCTCGTGATCCCGTTCGGGAAGCTGCGCGAGAGCTCGAGCCCCGCCGGGTCACGCTCGAAGTCGACGCCCCAGCGCGCTCCATCGAGCTCGACCCGGCGCACGTCGCCCACCAGGTCGCGCTCGACGTGGTGCAGGTGCCCATCGCTCGATTCCACCCGCACGCGGTGTCCGTCGGGGCCGTACCCGCTGCGCACCCAGTGCTCGCTACCGTCGGGCTGACGCGTCGTCTCCCGGACCACCCGCCCCATCGGGTCGCGCTCGAAGTACACCTCGGCAGCGTCGTTGCTCGCCTCGACGAGCGCGCCGTCCGCGCGGTAGCGATACCGCTCGAAGCTCCCGTCCGAGTGCACCACGTCCGTGATCCGACCTGCCGTGTCGTAGCTGAGGTCGCTCGTTCGGCGGCTCGCTTTTTCGACGCGTGTCACTCGACCCGCCGCGTCTCGCACGTAGGTCCGCGCGAACCCGTCGAAGCCCCTCTCCACCGACACCCGCCCGCACGCGTCCAGCTCGAACCCGTAGCGCTCGCCCGCCTCGTTCTCGACCGCGACGAGCTGGTCCTCGGTGTCGTAGTGAAAGCGGATCGTGGTCCCCGCCTCCAGGCGTTCGTGCAACCGGTGGTAGCCGGCGTACGTGAACGCCACCTCCGCAGCTCGTCCTGCGCCCGCAGCAGGTTCTGCTCGCGATCGTACTCGAAGCGCCGCACCACGCCGTGCGGCTCCTCCACCCGAACGAGGTTCCCCACCGCGTCGTGCTGACGGCGCTCGACACCGCCACGCGGGTTCACGCTCTTGATCGCGCGGCCAAGGCGGTCGTGCTCGAAGCGCCACTCCGCCCCGTTCGCCGTCACGACTCGAGTCAGGTTGAACGACTCGTCGTACGCGAACGTCGTCGCCGCGCCGCCGGGCGTCGTGACGCGCCGAAGAGCTCGCTCCTCGTACTCGAAGCGGGTCCAGTGGCCGAAGGGGTTCGCGCGCCCCGTCATCCGGCCGAACGCGTCGTACTCCCATCGCCACTCGCCACCGTTCGGATCGACCGCGCGGACTGGCGCGTCCTGGAAGCGCGGATCGTGCTCGAAGGTGCTGTTCACTCCCTCGGGCCCCTCGGCCCGTACACGGTTACCCCGGTGGTCGTACGCGTATCGCGTTGCATTCCCGAGCTCGTCGATTCTCAGCCGTCTTCTGCAGCGTGTCGGGGTCGTACTCGTACTTGGTCGACGCCCCGTGCGGGTCGAGGATCTCGACCACCATCCCCATGATGTCCATCCGGTAGGTGGTGGTCTGGCCGAGCGAGTTGGTGACGCACGTCACCTTGCTCTTCTTGTCGTACGTGAGCTCGTGGTCGTAGATGCCGCCGTCGCCCCAAGTCCGCACGCACCACGCGTCTTGGCCGATGCCGTCGTAGCCGAAGTAGAACGAGAGGCGTTCGCGATCGGTCTCGCGTGTGAGCAGGTGCCCGGCGTACTCGAATTCCCAGAAGTTCCCCGCCGGATCGGTGACCGTGACCAGGTCCCCCTGCGCGTCGTACGCGTAGCGGGCGTGCTCGTAGTGGCCCTCCCCCCGAGGGACGGGCAGCTTCACGCTGGTCAGCCGCCCCGCGTCGTCGTGCACGAAGCCGATCTGGCGCCCCCCCGAGTCGCGGACCCAGCTCAACGTGCCGCGCTCGTCGTAGTGCAGCTCGATGCGGTGTCCGTCCCGCGTCTTCTTCGCGACCAGCCGCGAGACCGCGGGGTCGACGCCGTCGACCGGAGCGAACTCGTGACCGACCCCGGCCGCGGTCCAGATTTCCCACCGCCCCTGCCCGAGGCACTTCAGCGTGAGCCAATTGAATCGGGTGGTAGAGCTCATCACCGGCCTGCACGCGGTGGCCGGGCAGATGGAACGCGTCGAGCTCGAGCTCCCGACCGTCCTCGGCGAGGTACACGACCTTCCCGCGCTCCTCCCACACACGCTGGTCGAGGCTGTGGCTGCCGCCCGTATCCGAGTGGCCCATCGCGCTCCGCGAGCCCAGAGTTGTACACGCGCTCGAAGCGCAGCGGCAGCGGCCCAGACAGCTCGAAATCGACGTGGTCCGTGAACACCCGGCCCGACGCGACGTCGACCGGGTGCCCCGTGAAAAAGCAAACCACGCGACTGAGCAGGTTTCGCAGGCGCGTCGAGCGCAGGTGGCTCAGCGCATTGTTGAGCTGATGGCTCACCCACTTGGTGCGGATGAACGCACCGAGCGCGGCCATCGCGTCCAACGTCGGCGGGCCGCCCACCGGCACTGAGAGGGCCCTTGGGCACCGCCATCGTCAATCGAGCTCGGCAGCCGCACCGGCTCCGAGCAGCTCATGGCCATGTCGCCGAACGGGCGAAGTTCGCGCCCATCACGTGCACGGTTTTCGAGCCCGTAGACGACGATGGCGTCGTCATCCGGACATGCGGGGTTGTCGGGCTCGGTCGGCGGAATCCTCGGGATGATCACCGGCAGGATGCTCGGCATCGGCGCCCACGACGTCCCGGGTGGGATCAGGATGTGCGCCAAACCCGGTCGCTTCCGTCCCGGTGTTGGTCGCCGGGAGCATGTTGACGATCACCGCCCCCGGTAGGCGGCGAGCCCGTCAGTCTGTCCACCACCTGGCTGATCACGAGGCCGACCGCGAGCCCCATCGGATCCCACACCATGCCGACGAAGGGGTTCGGCAGCGGCGTGGGCACGGGGGCCGGCATCGGGACCATCTCCCAGTGGATGTCGATGCCGACGACCGGATCGAGGTGGGTGCTCGCCAGCATCAGAGCAGCGCCTCCACCGACCGAGGCATGCCGGCCTCGATGCGGTTCGCGGTGTGCTCCAGCGAGTCGGCCTGCGGGCTCAACCCTTGCTTGCGCAGCCGCGCAGCGAGCTGCCGCGCGGCCGCCGGCGCGCTCGAGCTCTTGGCGACATCTGGCTCCGCGTCCTCGGCCAGCTCCATCGCTCGGTGGAAGCACTCGGCCGCGCGCTCTTCAAGCTGCGCCTCGGCCGCCATCTGCCCGGCCAAGCGCCAGCTCTCGACCGCCAACCCGGTCGCGCTCGCGCGCAGAGCGGCCTCCGCCGCGTTCGAGTAATGTGTCGCCGCCTCGGGATGCCGACCGTAGCGGGCTTCGAGCAGCGCCAGCGCCAGGCTGGCCTGGGCGTGCTCCAAGTCGCAGTCCCACTCCGTAGCGCGCTGGGCCACCGACGTGTATTCGGTCCACGCCTCGCGCTCCATCCCCGTGGCCAGTTGGTAGCCGGCGAGCACGAGATGCTGCACGAGCACCTCGCGCTGTGCCGCCCGACTCGTAGGCGATGCGGCACGCCTCGCCCTGGTAGGACACGGCTTTGCAGCGCCGTTGCCCTGCTTCAGCTGCACCGCGGCCGCGATCATGTACTGCTGCATCCGAACGCCCTGCTCGGCCGCGAGCGCAGGGCTCACACCGGCCGCAGCCAGCTCGATATCGATCGCTTGGCGGTCCTCTTCCGAGGCTTCCGACGGCTCGTGCGGGCGCGACGGCGGCAGCACGCCACGCGGCCACGCAGCGCCCGCCCTGGCGGGGCCTGGCATGCTCGGATCCACCAAGCGCATCATCGCGTCCAGATCCTCTGCGAACGCGCCCTCATCGCGAACACAGTCGCTCCAGACCGCTCGGGAACCGAGCTCCTCACGGAGGCGCGGTAGCGCTGCCTCCTGCATGTCCACCACCACCCACCGGACGCTCGAGAAGCTTCCGGGCGGCGGACGAGCTCGATCACC
>CAWHVG010000007.1:0-471936 GCA_963832725.1 uncultured Pseudomonadota bacterium | reverse complement strand
GTCCGTGATGTTGCCGAGCGTGATGTCCCGGTTCGCCGGGTCGTCACGCAGGTCGAGCTCGAGCCTCCACTGCGTGTTGGCGTAGGGACGGTCGCGCAGCTCCATGCGCCGGTAGACGCTCGGATCGAAGACGGTGTCGTTCCGGCCGAAGAAGGCCTGCGCGATCGAGAGCTGCGGCGGGAGCCGATAGAACAGCGTCCCGTCGTCGAACGACTCCACCGAGCTGGTCCCTTCCTGCCAGATCATCACGTTGGCCTCGTCGTCGCCAAGGTCGGCGCCCTGAATCGCGACCTCGATGTAGTCGACCTTGTGGTTACGCGTGCAGGGCGAGAGGCGGCTCACGTCGGTGTGGAATGGCACCGAGATGTGACCGTTCGCGTCGAGATAGGACGGGTCGGAGAGCCGCTCGCGGAACTGCTGCTCTCGCTCGGCCTGCGAAAGGGAACGCGGGATGCCGAAGACGTCGGTCATGAGCGAGATCCGCGTCACCCGCTCGGCGCTCGAGTGCCGCTCCTCCTCGAAGGTCAAGAAGGCGTCCCGCAGGTCGGCCACGTACCGCACTAGGTTGTCGTGGCCGCGCGAGACCATGCGGATCGCGAAGAGCCGCTCGAGATCCGCGTAGCTCTCGCTCGTGTAGTACTCGTAGACCCGCGTCAGCCGGTACACGTGCCGGATGGCGAGGTCGAAGAGCGCGTCGGCGTTGATGATCGCGTCGCTCCGCTGGAGGCGCACGTTGGGGTCGTTGCGCGCGGCCTCCACCCGGATCGCGAGCTCTTCCGCGTCGGCGAGCTCCTGCTCGAGGCGCTGCGCCTCGAGCACCGCGTGGCGCAGATCCGCCAACGCGAGCTCGAGCTGGAGCGCGACCTGGAGCGCCTCGAGGTGCACCTCGTCGGCCTCGCGCACGAGGCCCGCCATGGTCGCGTCGGAGTCGATGCGAAGCGCGTCGCACTGACGCTCGGTCTCCCAGCGCGCGGTGTCGAGCTCGTTCTGCGCGATGCCGTGCTCGAGCCCGTTGATGCCGTTCTGGAGCTCGACTGCGACCTCGGTGTCCACCGCGGAGGCCACGAGCGAGGCGTCGACCTGGCCGATGGACGAGCCCGGAATCGTGCCGGCCGCCGAGACGGCGATCGCGGCCTGGGCGGCCGCGTTGACCCGATCGGCGATGTCGATGCCGAGCTGCATCCCGCGGACGGTGTCCTGCATGCTCAGCTCCTGCTCCCCCTGATGGTAGACATAGTCGGCGGTCCCCACGATGAGATCGCACTGCCTCTGCACACGGGTCTGCTCCGTCTCGATCGCGTCGAGCACGTGCTGGTGGCGTACCCGCACTGCCTCGACCTGTGCGGAGAACTCCCGGAGCTGGCCGACGAGTTGATAGAATCTGCCCGTTGCCCATGCCGCCGCACGGGTCACCGAGGAGCGTGGCGCGCGGGTCGAGGTGCGCGTAGGTCGTGATGGCCGGATAGGTGCGCCCGTCCGTGCCCTCGAAGTAGCCGCAGATGGGTCCGAGCCGGTCCTCGTAGGATTGCGTCAGTTGCACGAGCTCGGCCTGGAACGCCGCGGCGTCGGTGTCGAACTCGCGGCTCGACGAGATGGCGAAGTCCTCGGCCGCTCGCGCCTCCTCGACGAAACGGTCCGTCGTGAGTTGCACGTCCTCGAACGCGTTGCTGCCGCGGAAGTCGGAGTCACGCACCGGGAAGGGCACGTACTCCGCCGTGTAGCCGAAGAAGAGGATCTGATCGTCGAGATCCTCGTCGACCTGTCGCATGTCGGTCAGCGCGATGCGGTAGCGCCGCTGCGCGTCCTCCACCGCGCGCAAGAGCTCGTCCCGGCTCGCGAGGCCGGCGCTGTCCGCGATGCGGTGCATGAGGCGCGTGATGGCGATCGACTCGAGGTAGCTCCCCGCGTACGCGCGCTCCAGCACGCTGCGGGCGAGGTCGAAGCGGTGCAGATCGTGGTAGCGCTGTGCGATCCGCGACCAGGCCTGCGCCTTCTGCGCCGCCCCGTTGATGACGCGGTCGAGGTACCAGGTCGCCGTCTCGGGGGTGATCACGTCGTCGGGATCGCGCCCGACATCGCTCCGCCGCAGCGCGCTGTACATCGCCGGCGCGAGGTCGTAGAGGCGATCCAGAGCGAGCTGGTAGTACTGCGTCGCCTCGTAGAGGGAGCGCATCTCGAAGCCGGCCACGCCCGACAGATCGACGCCGCCCGGCTCGAACGCCGAGCCCGTGAACACGGCGCCGCGGGTCGCCGCCGAGTCGAAGCGCGAGCGATAGGCGGCCGTGAGCGCCTCGTCACCGAGCATGATCAGGAGCTCCGCGTAGAGCCTCTCGAAGCCGTCCTGCAGGAGCGGCGTGCCGGTCTGGACGGCGCCGAGGCTCTCGGACAGCGTGCGCCGGAGGTCGATCAGCCACGCTGGCGAAGGGGCGTCGCTCGGGGGCTCCCCGTACGCGTCGTAGATCGCGACCAGGCAGTCCATGCGCTGGCGGACCTCTTCGATCTCGGCCGGGTCGTAGCAGTACGGAGTGAGCGCTCCGTCCCCCTCGCAGATGACCGGCGCGAAGCCGACGCTCCGGCCGTCCGGCGAGCGGAAGCGGATCTTGTAGCGGAACGCCTGCTGGATGGCGGCCGCGAGGGGGTTGAACACGCGGCCGCCGGTGCCGCGGTAGAAGGTGCGCCCGATGCGGAGGTCGGTGCGCGAGTCGTCGCAGTAGGGCGTTCCGTCGGTACACGACCAGACGGGATCGAACACGATGTCGGAGCGCGTGGTGCGCCAGTCGGCCAGCACGTCGCCACAGGTCCCGCGCCCGTCGCTGCCGGGGGTCTGGCACGCGAGCCTCGCGATCTCCGCCGCCGACGGATAGGTCGCGCCGTCGAACGCGAAGAAGGTCACGTTCGACGCCGCCGGGCACGGGACGGGGGTGGCCAACGCGCCCCCGGCGCCGCCCGCGCCGCCGTCGATCAGGCCCGTGTCGTCACAGTACGCGTGCACCTGCGCCGGATCGAAGGTCTCGACCGGGACGCCCGGCGTCACCCCGTAGATCAGCGCGTGCGAGAGCGGCTCGGCGTCATCGGCATCCACGCTGCCGTCGGCCCGATCGAGCGCGAGCGAGACGAGGTCGGGATCGCAGCTCAGGCCGATCGCCTGCGGCACACGGGTGACGGCCGGCACGACGTTCCCCATGTAGTCCGCGCCCTCGAGCGCGGTCGACTGCCGCGTGAGGATCATGGTGCCGTACGCCGAGAAGCCCTGGTCGTCCGTGGGATCGAGGAACGACTCGAAGCGCTCCTCGAAGAGGACGATCATGGTCTCCGAGTCGACGAGCGCGCCGTCGAGCGCGCGTAGGGTTCGCCGGAGCGGGCGACCGTCCGGGATGGGGTTGGCCGCGGCGAAGCTCGGGTTCGCGGACGCGTCGGCGCCCGCGAAGGGGAAGACCCGATCGCGACACTCGGTGCGGGTGGCGTCGCCGGTGAGGCTCGCCTCCTCGAGCGTGCCGCCGAGCCCTTCGACCAGCCAGGGCACCTCGGTGGCCACGAAGTCGTCCGTACAGCTGCTGCGCTCCTCGCGGTAGCGCCCGCCCACGCCGATCTCCGCGCTCATCGACCGGATGAACGCCATGCACCCGCCCGATCCGGTGCACGCGCCAGGCGGCGTCTCGAAGGTGAGGGAGAGGGCCGGATCGCCCGCTTCGTGGAGCGACCCGCGGCTCTCGATGCGCCCACTGAGCTCCCGCGAATCGCCGGTGCTCGCGCGCAGGTTCAGCGCGAAGGGCATCTCCATCGCGCCCGAGGGGACGGGGCTGTGAGTCCGGTCCGACGTGAAGATCCCGACGCCGTGCGAGCCCTCGTCGTAGAGGTAGCAAGCGCCGGCGTCGGAGCCGAGGCGCGCGCTGCACGCTTCTTGTGTCGACGGTTGCTGCCACGATCCCGTCGCCAGCGCGGTGAGGATGGCCTGCAGCTCGTGCGCCCCGCCGGTGAGGGCCCCGCTCCGGTAGGCGATCCAGCGGAGCAAGAAGGCGTTGCGGAGGGTGGCGGGCGCGGTGCTCCGATCCCCGCCCTCGCTCCACTCGGCGACCCCACGGTCGTCGAAGTTGGCGAAGTAGCGCATCGTGCCCGACCAGCGACCGTCGATCCCCTCGCTCCAAGAGAGCGTCACGTTGCGCTCGCCCAGGGTCTCGTGGGTCACGCGGAGCGTGCCTTCCCAGTGCGACACCCCACGCGAGGCGGGCGGTGCCCCAGCGCGGATCTCGAGGGTCGGGCAGTCCTCCTCGCAAGCGGGATCGACATCGAACGTCGTGTCGCCGTCCAACTCGCTCCCCGCGAAGGTGATCGTGAGCCAGTCGAGCGGCGTGCCGCCGTCTCGGCTCTCCACGTCCTCGACGAGCGTCCCGTCGCGGTCGTAGCCCTTGTGCGAGATGCGCTCCACCGTGAACGTCTGGGGCACGCTCGCGTCATGGAGCGTGATCGCGACGGTCGCGGTCCCGCTGCCGAGCGAGAGCGCGTCGTGGCTCAGATCGAACACCGCCGGCGGCCCGCCCACGGGCGCGCTCGGATTGGGAGCCCCCGCCGGCATGCACGCACCCCCGCTGGCGTCCGCGCTGTCGCAGAACATGCCCTCCGGGCACGCCGTGTCCGATGTGGAGGGGAAGGTGCACGGTACGCGGCAGACCAGATCGTGGCACCGCAGGCCGGCGGGGCACTCGCTGTCGTGCTCGCAGTTCGAGTAGCAGCGCTCGGCGATGCACGTCTGGAACGAGGGGCAGTCGGTGTCGGTCGCACAGGCGGGGACCTCGGCGTCGGGCGCGACGCAGGTGCCGTCGACGCAGGTCTGATCGTCGATGCAGCCGTCGAGGAAGCCGCCGGTGCATGCTCGGACCGTTCCGTCCTCTTGCACCAGCGAGCGTTGGCACGGCGTGTGGCAGCGCGGGTCGGCCGGCGGCATCGGCGGCGGCGGGACGCAACGCCCGGCCATGAGGGTGAGCCCTTCGTTGCACGTGGCATCGTCACGCGGGACACAGCCCGAAGACCCCGCAGAGCAAGGCACACAGACTCCGGTGTCGTTGTCGCACCGGCTCTGTCCGCGGCAGAGGCCGCCCTCGGGGCACGCGCCGCCCGGCCAACCGATCCCGTCGACGCAGGTGCCGCCGCCGGTGCCCGTGTCGCAGTAGAGGCTCCGGTCGCACGTCCCGAGGAGGCACTCGCACCCCTCCTCGCCCGCCGCGCACGCGCTGGGTCGGCAGACTCCGTCGCGACACTCGAGGTCGTTCCCGTCACACTCGCTGCCGTTCCGGCAGACGCAGGCCCTCCCGCCGGGGACGCAGCGCGCGGAGACGCACGTGCCCTCGCTGCAGATCAACGACTCGCCGTCGCTCGTTTCGCCACAGCGGTCACCGCGCGCGCACTCACAGCCGAGCGCGCCCGGCTCGCAGGGCCCCGCGTCGACGTCGCCGACTGCGCTCCCCGGCGGCGCGCCATCGCAGGCCGCCAAGAGGAGCGCGGCCAAGCCAACAAGTCGAATGCCTCTCATGGATCTTCTCCTTCAACCGCCGCCACGGACGCCGTCGCTCAAGGGCTGCCCCGACGCGTCGAAGCAGCGGGAGCTCTCCACCGAGAACGCCTGCGAGTCGCCCAGGACCTGCACGCGCACCGGCCCGATGGGCGTGTTCGCCGTCGACGCGAACGAGAGCGCCGTGCGCGGCGCCTCCCGGACGTGAGCGCCGGTGACTCCCTCCTCGAAGCGAGCCCCGGTGACCTCACCGCCGGCGTCGTGGAGCAGCACCTCGCAGGCCCGCGCCTCGGCGGGGATATTCAACGCAATTTCTCGGGGCGCCGAACACATACCTTCGAGGCAAGTAAGATTGCCGTCGCAGCGCGTGGACGGAGCGCACTCGCAGGCCTCCTCTCCCGGGTGGCACGCTCCGCTCGATCCGCATCCAGCGGACAAGAGGAGCATCGTAAACACAACCAACGAGCGAGCATGCAGGTCGAGCCTCACGACAAGCCTCCGCAAGTGTCGACGGATCAATGGAACCTCGGGTTGACATGATGCCGTTGAGGCGCAGCGCCGATCGGCGTGCTCTGCCGCCTTCGTGGCCCCTGTCGCTGCGTCACCCCACCTTGGTTATCTCTGTCGACTAGAGAGTGAACCCGGTTGTTTGCGTTCAGTCGTTCCAGCTCGTGGCGGGGGAAGACCCTCCAGTTTCCGGCTGGGTTGTGCAACCCTGCGCCTTGTCGGAACACGGAGGTCTCTCCCTCCGCCTGGCCGGCGAAAGTGTCGGAGATGAGCGTCCAGATGGCGGTAGCGTCTTCAGCGGAAACGCCTGAACCGGGTTGACCGAGTCTCAGTCCATTCATGAACCGCCCGCCCGGCGTCATCTCGAGCGTGCTCTGGACAGTCCTGCCCGCCCGTTGATTTTCGTCTCGTGCCCAGTTCTCCGCATGTGGCCGGTTCGGATATGACCAAAATACGGCGCCGCCGGCGGGTGGTTTGAACTTCTCTGGGTTCCTCACGACATAGTCGTAGAGGGTCCGGGCCCATGGAGTGCTCAGCACAACCGCACCGGCCGCGTTCTGGCCTTCGAGTCCGTTCGGATCGACGAGGTCGACCGGGTCTCCACGAACGTAGCCGTACCGGGCGACATGCTCGGCGAGGTTTACCCGGAGGTCGCCAATCGCTTCGAACGACGGATCCGGGCTGGCCCACTGGCCACCAAAGGTGTCGAGGTGGCGGTACTGGAAGGCGAGGAGGCCCGTGCTCGCGTCTCGCTCCTGACCCGTGAAGCCCCGCTCGTCGATGAAGCCTTCCTCGGCCCGCACCTCACCGAAGGCGTGGTAGCCTGACTCGCCCCACCACGTCGCCTGCGCGTGTGGCGGCGACGAGGTTGCCGAGGTGATCGTGGTGGAGGTGGACCGGGCCGGGGGCGGCGTCGTAGAGCAGACGGCGCGCGGCGGCGTGAAGCAGGCCCTCACGCTGCGCGGCGTCGTCCTCGAGCAGGGCGTCGGCCGCGGTGATTGTCCCGTCGCCGTCGGGGTCGTCGTAGAGGGTGGGGGACAGCGCCGTCGAAGGGCTCCGCGCAAGGCGGTTCGGCCCGATGCGTGCGTAGGCCCGGCTCACTCCGTCGCGTACCTCGAAGTCACGGCCGATGTAGAGCGTCAGGGCGCCATTCTCGAGCTTGGCGACGCGCTGCTGGTCGGCGGCGTAGGCGAAGACGCCTTGCACCTGGTCGCCACGGCGTGCCTCGGTCAGGCGCCCGAGGAAGTCCCAGGTGAGCGCCACGCCGTCGCGCTCGACGAGCTGCCCGATCTCGTCGTGGACCTGCGCCAGCTGGCCGATCTGCGACGCGATCGAGGGACGCTCGGGGTCGTAGGTGAGCGCGCCGACGTGGCCCGCGCTCGCGTCGCCACGGTTGCTCGTCGCCCCGACCAGGTTGTCGATCAGGTCGTACTCGAAGTCGACGACATCCTCGTGCGGGAGGCCGGTGGCAGCCTCCTCGCGGACCAGGCGGTGGAAGGAGTCGTAGGTGAAGCGGCGCGTCCCGTTGTCGAGGGCTCCGGCCGGCGCGGCGGCGTCCGCCAGCTCCACGATCTGACCGCGGCGGTCGCGGGTGAACGACAGGTCTTCGAGCACCTCCCCGCCGCCAGCCACATCGGTCATGCGGGCAAGCCGCATCAGCGCGTCGTGCTCGAGCGTCTCGTCGCTGCCATCGGCCCGGATCACCCGGGCCATCTGGCCTCGCCCGTCGTATTCCACCTGGTCGACGAGGCCATCGATCCCCACGAGGCGGTGTATTCCGTCGAAGCGGCGTTCGAAGGTCTGGCCGTCGGGGAAGCGAGTGAGGATGGCGCGGTCGACCCCATCGAGGCCGTCCTCGAGCATGAACGACCGCGCACCCAGTCGACGCTCCTGACGAACGAGCCGGCCGCGGGCGTCATAGGCGAGGCGGTCGACGCCGAGGCTTCCGCCCAGCCGATGTGCGATTGGGTCGGGGAGGGGGTAGGTGACCTCGACGAGCCTGTTCTCCGCGTTCGTGCACTCCGGGCAATCCGACGACTGGTCGTAGCGAAGGGTGCTACGAGTGCGCTCCGGGTCGCTCTCGTCGTAGCGAGCCACCACCCGGTTGGCGCCGTCGTACTCCGTGCGGAGCGTCACCCCCCGCGCGTCGGTCCGCGCGATGGGGTTCCCCGCGGCGTCATAGCGAATGTCCACGGCGCCGCTGTTCGGGTCCTCGAGCCGGACGAGGCGCCCGGCCAGGTCGAACGCCTGACGCTTCTCGTGACCCGCGGCGTCGACGAATCCCGCGACGTTGCCGCGGCCGTCGTAGAAGAGCGACGTGACGGCGCGCTCGATCCCGTCCTCCGTTCGGAGCGACTGCTCCACCCGGATGGTGCGGCCGAGTCCGTCCGTCCGTACGAGCTGGGGGGTCTCCGCGTTGGGGCTCGTCGGGTCGAGGTCGTCCTCGTCGAAGACGCGCGTGGCGAGGGGGAGATGCTCGATCCGCGTCTCGGAAGCGGTCCCGAAGACGTCTTCGTCGGGGCGCCGCTCCCCGATCGCCCGGCCTAGGCCGTCGATGGTCACGGCGACGTAACGGACTCCCTCGGGAGGCGCCGTCGCGCAGGCTCCGGACTCGCTCGTGTAGGGCTGGTAGACGCGGACGACGACGCCCTGGCGGTTGATGGACGCGAAGCCGATCGCGAGCCAGTCGCCCTCACGGACCTGTCGAACCTCTTGGAAGAGCCGCCCGCGCCCGTCGAGGCATCGCGCGGTCACGACGTCGGGCGTCTCCCCCGCCGTGCTCCTCCGCGCGATCACGATGCGGCTCGCGGGGTCGCCGAGCTCGTAGCTCACCTCCAAGCTCGGCGCCTCGAGCGTGTCGCCGGGCCTGGCGATCGCGATCAAGCGCGAGTGCTCGTCGTAGTCGTAGAAGGTCGAGTTGCGGGCGGAGGTGGCCCCCGCGCCGTCGACGATCCACCCCGTGGCTTCGATCACGCGATCGAGCGCCGGCTCGTACGCGTACTCCCGCCGCAGGCGGTACGCCTCGCCCTCGGGGCTGGTGACCGCGATCTCCGTTCGGAGCACCTGCAGGCCGTCGTCGTCGTAGGTGTAGGTGCGCCGGTGATCCTGGGCGTCGCTCGGGTCTCCGAGCGGGTCGAGGCTCACGACGGTGTTGCCGTGCGCGTCGAGCGCTGCGCGGTCGATCTCGATCTCCTCGTCGTCGCTCACGCGCTGGACCCGACGGGTGGGCCGCCCGCGCTCGAGGTGCCCCTGGTCCAGGCCCACGAAGTCCGGGCCGTCGTAGTAGGTCGTCAGCTCGCTCGCGGGCCCGCCCGGCGCCGCGTACGTGCGCTCGAGATAGGGGGCCGAGGTGATCCAGTGGTCGCCGGTGGCGCTGCCGGGCGCGATGTAGGTGCGCTCGGTGTACATCTCGTCGCCGAGGCAGTCGGCGCCGCACGCTCCGCCGAAGCGATCCGCTTCATCGAAGGCGCACGCGCCGCACACCTCTGGCGCCTCCGGCGGGCCCATGTGGACGACGCCGTGCTCCACCGTGAGCGTCGGGTTTCCGTAACCGTCGTACTGCGTCTCGACGCGTGTCGTCGCCCACTCTTCGGGTGCAGCGCCCTCCTGATGGATGGTGAGCGTCTCGGTCTCGCAGATGTGGCGCACCGGGAAGAGCAGTCCCGTCGTGCCCACGCCGGCGACCTCGCAGTCCTCGTGGGTGTGCCGCTCCTCCTGGAGCGCACGCTCCGGGTCGCCGGAGAAGAGCTGGTGCGTGAGCATCAGGCCGGCGCGATAGGGATCGCTCACGCCGAGGTCGAAGGTCTCGACGGTCCGCGAGGGCTCCTGGCCGTCTTGCTCGAAGATCCGCGACCGTGCGCCTCTCGACCTGGCCGAAGCCGCGGAACGCCTTCTCGTCGCCGTCGTAGAAACCGTCGCGATAGCGGTACTCCGTGACCTCGTGGAGCCCGCCGCTCTCGCTGCCGGTCAGCGTGACGTACGTGTCCGTGCGCTCCACCAACGTCATCGGGCTGGTCAGCGGGTACGCCCACGGACTCTCGGCGTCGGCGCGCTCTTGCACCGAGCGTCCGTAGGTCACGTCCCAGACCATCCCGATCCCGTTCTCGACGCGGGCGAGGAGGTTCGGGCGCACGGGGAAGAGCTCGAGGTAGCGGACCTGGCCGGTCTGCTCGACCCACACGACGTCGATCGAGCCGGTGCCGTTCATGTCGGCGAAGAGCACGGTGGTCGTGGGCGTGCGCGCAGGCAGATCCGGCACGGTGGTCGTGTCGATGACCCGGAAAGGATCGAAGCGACCGGCGTTGCGGTTGATCGCGATCGAGACGGAGGAGCCCTCGACCAGGACCATGTCGTCGAGACCGTCGCCGTTGAGATCCTCGAACGAGACGAGGTCGATGGCTCCGCTCGAGCCGAGGGTCGGCGCGTCGGCAGTGCTGAAGGCTCGGTCGGCGGAGTCGTGGCTGAACCGGCCACGCCCGTAGTTCAGGCGGTAGGTGACGGTGCCGGTGTCGTCGATGCGCACGACGTCGAGGAGCCCGTCGCCGTTCAGCTCGGCGAGCTGCGCGGTGTCTCCGTCGAACTGGGCGCCGATCGGCTCCAGGCCGACAGCTCCGTGAAGCCGGCGGACGTGTTCAGCCAGGCCCGGGTGTCGGTGGCGGTGTCGGTGCGAAGGATGTCGATCCGTCGATCTCCGTCGAGGTCGACGAAGCGGGTCCGCCGCGGGTCCGGATTGCTCGAGCCGCCGATGTCGAGCTCGAGCGGCACGCCGGTGCGCGGATCCATGGTTCCGCAGCGCGCCGCGAAGTCGGGATCCGCGGGGCTCACCCAGTCGCCGCGGCCGAGGTTGCAGAGGATGGTGCCGCCGAGCGAGTCGATCAGAATCCGTGAAACCGTCGCCGTTGACGTCGAGCACCTGCACCGAGGCTTGTGCGAGGGCGAACGGGGTGCGGCGGCCCACCGCGCTCTCGACGGGCGCGGAGTCGAAGTGGCCCTGACCTTCGGTGTCCAGGCGGTTGAGGAAGAAGCGATGCCGCTCGACCGAGGTGTCCAGGAGATCGGGGAGCGCGTCGCCATTGATGTCGATGAGGGTCGATTCGCCGCGGCTGAGGCCGGCGGCGCCCGACACGCTGCCCATGTCGACGACAAAGGGGCGATCGCACATCTCGGCGCCGCACACGCCGGTGATCGAGCGCGAGTACGTGAAGCGGTGCACGATGGGGTAGAGCCCGCCCTCCCGACCGAAGCACCGGACGGAGGCGAGCCGCGAGACACCGCCGCTCGTGGTGGGGTCCTCGTAGTCGAGGCGGTAGCGGCGGATCACCTCGCCGCGCGCGCTCACCCGGAACGCGCTCAGTCGGACCCGGAGGAGCTCCTCGAAGCCCGGGCTCGCGTCACTGGTCGTGTCGGTGCGGTCCTCGTACTCGAGTTCGACCCGATAGCGCGGCGCCCCGTCGGCGCCGTGCACCCAGTGGACCGCGGTGAGGAGCGGCGTGCCGCTGGAGGCGTCGTACTCGTAGCGCAGCCGGTGATCGAAGGGATCGACCACCTCGACCAGCATCCAGCGGAAGGTGTCGCCGGCCTGCTCGAGACGAGCGTCGGGCACGAGCGCCCCCGCGGCGTCAGCCCCGTAGTAGCCGATGCGCCCGTCCGGGAACTCCGCCGTCCAGTAGCCGCCCGTCCCGTCGGCGACCTCGCGCCAGGTATAGCGAACGAACGCCTGCTCGAAGCGGGAGCGATACGTGGCGGCGCCGCTCGCGCTCGCGACCCGAACGAGTTGGTCCGAGCCGTTGGCGACCATCTCGTCGCCGCGGTCGTACTCGGGCAGGCCGCGCAGGGTGAGCCGCTCGATGCTGGGCACCATGAAGGTCCAGCCCGTCCCGACCACCCCGTTGCCGGCCGTCGAGCTGTAGCGGAGCGTCAGGTCCGGCGTCATGCCGGGGTGCCCTTGCGGAACCGCAATCGGTTCCGAGTACCGCATGGCGCCCATGTTGTCGTCGACGGAGGCGTTGTCGCCGATCCCGTCGATGGACCCGGGCCCGTCGGGGAGCGCGACGCGGTCGTCCGAGACCCCCGTCTGTGCGTGCGCGCTCGCGCAGAGGAGGAGGGTGAGCAAGCTGGAAAGCAGCCAGGCTCGCGCACGCCGTTCGACCCGCGCCGACTGGGTGAGGATCCGCCGGTGACTCATGCGCGGGGCAGACGCCGCGCCGGCGCGATCGATCACCGCCGCGAGATCTTTCTCCGCGCCCGACCACGTCGTGGCCGCGCGGCCCCGGCGGCCTCAGCAGGGTAAGCGCGTGTGGGGGAGCTCGGGCGGAGCGCTCTCGTCAGGTCCGACGTGAGCATGCGTACGTCGACCCCATGACGGGTGCGGTGGCTCCGGGACGCGCTCTCTCACCTGGAGGTCGGCGTGCGCGCTGCGTGCTCGGGGCCCGCTATCGCCACTGACCTTTCAAGAGGAACGAGTCCTCGTCCCGCTCGACGATCACGATCTCCACGACACGACATCCCGCACCGAGCATGGCGGCGCGAAGGACCTCCTCCCAGACCACCAGGCTGACGTCGTTGAGCGTCCTCGGTGGATGGCGAATGCGGACGGTCGCGGACCACTGCTCCGTCTCGATCACTTCCACTCCTACGCCGCTCGCGTGGTTGCCGTAGGTCGCCGCCAGCCCTTGCACGAAGTAGGGCGAGGACGGTTTGGGAACCGTGAAGCTCGTGGCGAGGAGCTTCGTCACGCCGGGGCTCACGCTCCCGACGAACGCCCGCCACTGGTCGAGCGACTCGAAGTGCTCGTCGTACACGGCGCTGACGATCGCTCTGGCATGCACCGTCGGGATCGTCGGCGTCCTGGGCAGCGCGTCGAGGATCGAGACCAGCTCCGGCGGTGGAGCCGTGAGCGGCCGGTGTGCCAGGATGACTTGGTAGACGCGGCTGGGCAGCCGCTGTTCCGGACTGGTGTCGAGGCCGTCCGGAAGCTGCCGCACGTACGCCTGGTACGCGGAGGTCCTGGAGACCTCCGCCCGTGGCTCGCCGTCGCGGAACATGCGCGTTAAATCGACGCCGTCCGAGACCGACTCCAGGAGCGCCGCGAGCTCGCCCATGTCGCCGAATCGATTCTCGCCGGCTCTTGCTCAGACCCCTCGACACCGCGTCGACCAGGACAGCCGGAATGTCGTGAGTTTGGGGCATCCGAGGCTCGGTGTTCAGGATCGCGTCTCGCAATTCCGGCAGGCTGTTTCCATGGAACGGTCTGTTCCCGAACAGCACCTCGTAGAGCGAGACGCAAAACGCGAACTGGTCCGTGCGCTTGTCCTGAACGGTCCCCAGGTACTGCTCGGGGGCCATGTAGCCGGGGGTTCCCGCGATGTCGCCGGAGCGGGTCCAGGCCCAAAGCGTGTCGACGCCGGACGAGACCGGCGGCGCCCACTCCGGGATGTCGGCCGCGCCGACCTCTCGCGCGACACCGAAGTCCGCCACGCAGACTCGCCCGCCACGCCCGAGCAGCACGTTGGCGGGCTTGAAGTCCCGGTGAATGATGCCGCTGGCGTGCGCCGCTTCGATCCCTCGGGCGGCGCGGGCCAGCACCGCGACGCCAAGGCGCCAGGACGGTCGCGTGGCGAGCCAATGGCTCATCGACTGGCCGTCGACCAGCTCCATCGCGATGAACACTCGGCCCTCGTGGAGCCCGGTATCGAAGACGGTCACCACGCCGGGGTGGGCTAGCCGCGCGGCGCTCCGTGCCTCCTCGAGGAGCCGCGTATTCGCGCGGGGCCCCTCGTGCTTCGGGTGGAGCAGCTCGATCGCGACGTCGCGCTCGAGGCGCGGATCGGTGGCGGCGAACACCACACCCATGCCGCCCGCGCCAATGCGCCTGCGCAGCAGGTAGCGGCCCACGGTGGCGGCTCGCGCCTCGATGCTCGGAAACAACGAGGCCGCGATGGCGGTCCTGGCGGCCTCTCTCTCCAGACGGTCGCCAGCATACATCCCCCCCGGCCCGAGCACCTCGCGAGTAGGTCTTGCATCACTCATGGGATTGAGAGAATTGAAGGGACACTCTGTCTCGGTCAAGGCGATCACCCCGCGCGGGGGCCAACCACCGCGCAGCTCGTTTCTGGGCGCACCCGTCGAGCAGGAACGGGGCTGGCGATCGCGAGCCGCGGCCGTGGCGCATCACGCACCCGGCGACCGCGTCGTGCGTTGGCATTAACTCTCCTTAACTGGTTCGCGAGCTCTTCGGAACGAAGGTTACTCATCGCGAAGCATGACGCTCGCGTGTGAGGAGGACCGAATGCCCACAGTCTATCTTTCTCCCCGTGTTCCCCCGGCCTGGGAAGACCCCGCGCCCGCAAGCACCCTCCACAGCGGTGCAGGCACGCGCCGCCGGCGCAGGCACCGCGGTCCCCGGCGGGCACGACCCGCTACGGGCGCACCGGGGCGCGGCTTGATGTGGGCCGCGGATGGCGCGCCAGTGCGCCGGCACCGCCGCGACAGGACGGCCGCCTCTCACGAGGACGCATCGACGGCTACGCATTCGACGGAGTCGCCGGGGCAGATCCGTGATCCGTTCGGCGCGGCCGGAGGCGACGACGACACCGCTGACCGAAGTGGGGTTTCGACGAGCGAGCGCGACGACCTGGAGCTGCTGGACGCGTGGCGCCTGGGCGACGAAAGTGCGGGAAACGAGCTGTTCGGCCGTCACTTCGAGGCGATGTACCGGTTCTTTCGCAGCAAGCTGGAGGACCATGTCGAAGACTTGGTGCAGCAGACGTTTCTCGCTTGCGTCCGGAATCGCGACGCCATCCGCGGGGACTCGTCGTTCCGCACCTACCTGTTCAAGGTCGCGAGGAGCAAGCTCTTCGACGCGCTGAGAAAGCGCATGCGTAGCGGCACAGAAGTGGCGATGCAGACGATGCAGGATCTGCGGACGTCCCCTGGCACGTGGGCCGCGCGGCAGGAGGAGATGCGCCTCTTGGCGGCGGCCCTCGAGCGACTGCCACTGGAGCTCCAGCTGGCGGTGGAGCTGTTTTACTTCGAGGACCATTCCGCGCGCGAGGTCGCCGCCATCCTCGACATCCCCGAGGGCACCGTCCGCAGCCGTATCCGGCGCGCGATCGAGCATCTCCGCGCGAGCGTAGAGCAGCTCGCCAGCACGACGGAACACGCGAGTCGAACGCTCGAGGACCTGGGCCACCTCGTCGCGGCGAGATCCAACGCTGAATCCTCCTGAAGGAGTGCTCCGTGGTCGCGGTAGGGACGGGCCTTGGCTCGAGGGTTCGGCCCGCCCCCGCACAGATCCCAGCGAGCGGGACTACCGCACTGGGCTCCTACGTCGGTTCCGGCGTCGAAGCGCGACTCGGGCCAGGGATGCAGAACCCGGACAAGGGGGAGCCAGCGTTGCTCGAGAGCGTTCCCTCTCTGCCACGTGACCCGATGTCGTTGACGGCGGCGCCGAAGCGCGTGCAGCCACGCCCTCATGAACCGGGAACTTCCAGGCGATGCGCGCGAGCGCTCGGCGGCCTTCGTCGCCCAGGGCCACGCTCCCCGTGATCCGTCGGGGGCTCCCGCGAGAGGCAGGGTGGTTGCGCCCGTCGCGAAGCCCAGCGCCGGATGCTCATCGGCCAACGGCCGTGCTCCGCGCGTCGTCCGCGGCTCAGACGTTGAACAGGAAGTGGATGATGTCCCCGTCCTGCACGACGTACTCCTTGCCCTCGCTCCTCAGCTTGCCCGCGGCGCGGATGGCCGCCTCGCTGTGGTGCGCGCGCAGGTCGTGGAGGGTGTACACGTTCGCCCGGATGAAGCCGCGCTCGAAGTCGGTGTGGATCACCGCGGCGGCCTTCGGCGCGGTGTCACCGATCCGGATGGTCCAGGCGCGGACCTCCTTCTCACCAGCCGTGAAGTAGCTCTGCAGCCCCAGCAGGCGATAGCAGCCCCGCACGAGCTTGTGCAGGGCAGGCTCCGCGAGGCCGTAGAGCTCGAGCAGCTCGGCCTTGTCCTCCCCGTCGACGGCGGCGAGCTCCTCCTCGATCTTCCCGCAGACCACCACGACCTCGGCCTCTTCGGGTGCGGCCTTCGCGCGCACCGTGTCGACCCAGGCGTTGCCCTCCGGGAGGTCCTCCTCGCCCACGTTGCAGCAGTAGAGAACGGGCTTCGTCGTCAGCAGCTGCATCCGATCCAGCGCCGCCTGCTCATCGGGGCTCGCTGGCTTCACGGTCCGGGCGGGCCGGCCCTCACTCAGCGCCACGATCAGCCGCTCGACCAAGGCCAGCTCGGCCTTCGCCTCGGCCTTGCCCGACTTGGCCACCCCCTGGGTGCGCTTGAGCCGCCTCTCGGCCGCCTCGAGGTCCGCGTAGATCAGCTCGAGCTCGATCACCTCGATGTCGCGCAGCGGGTCCAGCGAGCCATCGACGTGCACCACGTTGTCGTCGGCGAAGCAGCGGACGACCATCATGATCGCGTCGGTCTCTCGGATGTTCGCGAGGAACTTGTTGCCGAGCCCCTCGCCCCGCGAGGCGCCCTTCACGAGCCCCGCGATGTCGACGATGTCGACCGAGGCCGGGATCACCTTCTCCGGAGGGACGAAGCTCTTGATCTCGTCGAGACGAGGGTCGGGGACCGCGACCACGCCGACGTTCGGGTCGATCGTGCAGAACGGGTAGTTGGCGCTCTCGGCTCCGGCCGCCGTCAGCGCGTTGAAGAGGGTGGACTTGCCCACGTTGGGCAGCCCGACGATTCCGACACTCGTGCCCATGGGGGCTCCTCGGGGAAGAGGGTTGCTGGGGCCTGTTAGCCCGCTTCCGCGCCGTCGTCGACGTCGGAGGCTCGGGCGGGGGGGCCGGCCCAGGGCATGGCCCTGGATCACCCGCGAGCCGTGCGCTCGAAGCTCGGCATGAACGCGAGGGCTGCCGTACCGGCGTCGGCTGCGCTCGTGGAGCGTGGCTGGCGACCGGCGCAGGCGGCGCGCGGCCCGGTCTTCTGGGGACGGCCCCCGAGCGTCGCCGAGCGGTCCTGCTACATAGGGGCATGACCGATGCGCTCGCCTGTCCCGTCTGCACAATGACCGACCTCCTCGAGGCGGCCGACCACTGGGAGTGCGGCACCTGTGGGCAC
Source organism: uncultured Pseudomonadota bacterium (assembly GCA_963832725.1). Classification (GTDB taxonomy): domain Bacteria; phylum Myxococcota_A; class Polyangia; order Polyangiales; family Sandaracinaceae; genus JAEZBP01. The sequence continues at coordinate 454,817 of CAWHVG010000007.1, read as the reverse complement.
GAGTTCCCGCGCGCGCGAGAGGTACGCGACGCGAACGGCAACCTCCTTGCCGACGGCGACAGCGTGACCCTGATCAAGGCGCTCAAGCTCAAGGGGAGCTCGACCTCGCTAAAGGTCGGCACGAAGGTGAAGAACATCCGCCTGGTGGACGGTGACCACCCGATCGACTGCAAGGTCGACGGGATGGGCGTGATGCTCAAGGCCGAGTTCGTGAAGAAGGCTTGAGCCAGGGCGTTCGAGTGCGTGCGCTGCGCGGTCCCCCCGAGCTGCCGTAGCCGACGCGACGACTAGCCGACGCGACGACCGCGCCCCGGGTGTCCGCGACGACGACCGCACCCCGCGACGACGACCGCACCCCCGGGTGTCGGTTCGGGGACGACGACGCCGTCGACGACCGACGCCGTCGACGACCGCGCCCCGGGTGTCGGTTCGGGCGGCGAAGCACCCCGCGACGACGACCGCACCCCCGGGTGTCGGTTCGGGGACGACGACGCCGCGACCGACGCCGTCGACGACCGCGCCCCGGGTGTCGGTTCGGGCGGCGAAGCACCCCGGGACGACGACCGCACCCCCGGGTGTCGGTTCGGGGACGACGACGCCGTCGACGACCGACGCCGTCGACGACGACGCCGTCGACGACCGCCCCCGCCGTCGACGACCGCGCCCCGGGTGTCGGTTCGGGCGGCGAAGCACCCCGCGACGACGACCGCACCCCCGGGTGTCGGTTCGGGGACGACGACGCCGTCGACGACCGACGCCGTCGACGACGACGCCGTCGACGACCGCGCCCCGGGTGTCGGTTCGGGCGGCGAAGCCACCGGCGGCCGCCGGTGTGGGCGCCGCCACCTCCGCCGATCTTCGCTCGTAAGTAGCCGAGATCACGTGAGCGACTCCCGGACCGGATCGTGATGAGCGCGCCGGGCATGACCGCATCACGCTGCCGCCTGCCCGGGATGGCCTACATGATCACGCGCCGCACCGAGCGCCGGGTCCATCTCTTTCGACCCGACCGGCTGATGAATCAGGTGTTCCTCTACTGCCTCGGATGCGCGGCGGAGGAGACCCACGTTCAGCTCGTGGCGGCGACCCTGATGAGCAACCACTACCACCTCGTCGTCGTCGACCGGCGGGGGCAGATCACGAAGCTCACCGAGCGGCTCAACGGGTTGCTGACCAAGGCCACGCAGGCCATGCGTGGCTGGCAGGGGAGCGTCTTCGACGGGCAGAAGCCGAGCTACACCGAGCTGCTCACGCCTCAGGCCCTGATCGACAAGGTGGCGTACACGATCGCGAATCCGACGGCGGCGGGTTTGGTTCGGTTCGCGAAGGACTGGCCCGGAGCACGCACGCGCGTGTCCGACATCGGCCGCCGGGTCGTGACCGTGGAACGCCCGCCGGCGTTTTTCGCGGAGGACGGCACGATGCCCGAGAGCGTCGAGCTTCGCTTCGAGATGCCGGAGACGCTGCTCGAGGCGCACGGGCTCGAGGGAGCGCGCGTACGCATCGCCGAGGCTGTGGAGAAGAAGGAGAACGATGCGCGGGCCGAGGTCGAGGCCGCTGGCTGGTCGTTCAAGGGCGCGGACCGCGTGCGCAAGTCCTCGCCCTACGCGCGGGCCAAGACCTTCGAGGCGCGCGGCCGGCTCAGTCCCCGCTACGCCAGCGGCGAGGACCCGGACGCCTTGGACGCCGCCATCGCGCGCGACGCCGAGTTCCTGCTGACGTACGCCGAGTGCCGAGAGCGCTGGCTCGCCGGGGAGCGACACGTGGTCTGGCCGGCCGGCACGGACGCCATGCGCCGGTGGCACCGCGTGCCCTGCGCCGACCCGCCCTGCTGAGCGCCGCGAACATGACGTGCCTGCGGACCGCGCGATGCGCGTCCGCATCGGTGCGTTTGGCGGACGGCGGTGGCCCCGGGAGCGCGCCTCGCCGCCGGTCCCAGCGGCGGAGATCGCGAACCTCAGCGCCGCGGAGCGCGCGTGGTGGGGCTGGGGATCGCGGTCCGGCCGCGAGTGCCGCCCGGATCCGCCGCTCAGATCCCCGGCGCTGGGCAAGCACCCCGGGTGAGATCGTTTTCGTTCTGCGCGGATCCGCCGCTCAGATCCCCGGCGCTGGGCAAGCACCCCGGGTGAGATCGTTTTCGTTTTTGCGTTTTCGTTTTCCGCACACCCGTTCTGCGCGGATCCGCCGCTCAGATCCCCGGCGCTGGGCAAGCACCCCGGGTGAGATCGTTTCGTTGATCGTAGATAGATCGTTTTCGTTTTCGCGGGTGAGATCGTGTTCGTTGATCGTTAAGCCCGCTCTCCGAGATGTGATAACTCTTGAGCGTCCCCCCGCCCCCCCCGTCCCCACCTGCGGGGACGGAACACCGCTGCCGCGACCGTCGGATCGAAGGCTACGCCCGGAGCAGGTCCGTCGCGCTGGGGCCGCGTGAGGTCCCCGTTTCCGAGCCTTTCGCGTCCGGCCGCCGACTGCCATGATCGGCCCGATGAACGCGAACCGCGCTCTCACTCTCGTGCTCGTGCTCGCCCTCGCGCCTGGCTGCTCATCCCATCCAACGCTGGACGGAGGCGCCGGCGGCCCCGACGGAGCCGCCTGGGATGGCGGGGCCGACGGAAGCACGGCGGATGGGGGTGCTGATGGCGGCGCCCAGGTCGAGATCGACGCGGGCGTCGACGCGGACGTACCGACCGACGCGGGCACCCAGGCGGCCGAGCCTTGCACGACGCCGGGCGCGCTGGAGCACCTCCCGTGCGGTCGATGCGGCACCATCGACCGCTTCTGCACTGGAGCCCTCACGTGGGCGTACGCCACCTGCATGGGCGAGCACGGCGTCTGCTCGGCGGGCGACACGTCCGTCGGCCCCTGCGGACGCTGCGGTCAGCAGACGTTGTTCTGCGCGGACACGTGCGAGTGGATACCGCTCGGCTCGTGCGTCGGGGAGATGGGCACGTGTCCGCCCGGCTCCACGATGCGTGTGACCGCGGGCTGCCCCGCAGGACAATCGCGCCTCCAGACGTGCGACGCGACGTGCGCCTACACGGACGGAACCTGCCAGACGGTCGACTGCACGCTCGGCGAGACCACGACCGCGAGCTGCGGCATGTGCGGGACGATGACGCGTTCGTGCGACGACACGGGGCACTGGGTCGATGGCGCCTGCGAGGGCGAGGGCGAGTGCATGACCGGCGCCGCGATGACGACCTCCTGCGGCGTGTGCGGCACGCAAGAGAACACCTGTGACGAGACCTGCCACTGGCAGCCGACCGGGACGTGTGCGGGCGCCGTCACCTGCGACCCGCGTCCGAGCTCGACGTGTGTCGACACGATGACGCTGCGCACCTTCGGCGCGGCCGCCTGCATGAGCGGCGCGTGCGACTACCCGGCGACCGATAGCACCTGCATCGCCGGTTGCAGCGAGGGCGCCTGCATCAGTGGCGCGACCCTCCTCGACGGGCTCGGCGGCGACACCGGCTACGGCCCGGACACGATCGGCGCGAGCGACGACGGCTCGTCGGCCGCGATCGACCTCACGCCGCTCGCCCCGACCGGGTTCCAGTACTACGGCGCCGACTACACGGTGGTGTTCGTGAACACCAACGGCAACCTCTCGTTCGGCGCAATCAACGGCTCATACACGCCGGTCATCCCCGGCGACGTGCCGCTCATCGCGGGTCTGTGGGCCGACGTCGACACGACCGGTGGGGGCCAACCCGCACACAACGACGTCCTGTGGTTCACCGACGCGACGCGCTTGATCGCGACCTGGCACCTCGTGGGCCACTACCCGCACGCCAACGATCTCGAGAACAGCTTCCAGATCGTGCTCACCGCGCGGCCGGACCGCGCGGCGGGCGATTTCGACGTGGAGCTCCGCTACGGGCAGTGCCAGTGGCACAGCACCACGACCAGCGGCCCGGCGGCAGCGGGGTTCGACGCGGGTGATCACACGAACGACCTCACGCTGCCCGGCTCGGGCACGGCGTCGGTGCTCGACCTCTGCGCGACCTCGAACGTCGGCATGCTCGGCGTGTGGCGCTACGAGGTGCGCGGCGGGACGCCGGTCTCGCTCTGAACGACGATGATGCGGCCCGCACTCACCATCGCGCTCGTTCTCTCGCTCGCCTCGTGCGACGGCGGGCGAGCCGCGCGCTGCGAGGGCGCGAGCATGGCAGCGCTGTCGGCACCCAATCGACGCCTCCTCGGCGTGGCCGCCGACTACCCGCCAGACACCGGCCTCGAGGCGCGTTGGGCCGAGCTCTCCGGCTCGCGGCGCGAGCGGCGGCGCGTGGCGTGGGAGGCAGTCCGACGCGTCCTCGCGCCCGTCGCCCTCTCCCAGCCGACACCGCTCGGCGAGACGACCGTGCCGCGCTTCCGCACGTTCTACGATCACGACGACTTCAACCGCATCTTCCAGCACCTCTACGAGGGCCTCACGCCAGAGCAGCGCATGGCGCGCGTTCGCTTCGCGCCCGACGCGGTCGATGCGGCGTTCGTCTTCGACACCCAGGTCCTCGACACGCTCGGCATCTGGACGCCGGAGCGCTGGGACGCGTACGTCGCGTCGTTCCAGACACCGGAGGCCGTCGCGTCGATCGGCGGCGTGCACCGCATCTCGATGAGCCCCGGGCTCACGCGCCACCTCGTCGAGAGCTATCCCGAGGTGCTGCGCTGCCTCGCCGAGGGCGCGCCGCCCGCACAGGTGCCGCTCGAGCCGCGCACCGACCGCCTCGCGCGCAGCGAGATCGTGCTCGAACGCTGCGAAACGCGCAGCTTCGGTCCCTTCTTCGTCACGCGGGGCAGCACGCTGCGCGCCTCGCTCGCGCCGGCGACGGGCGACGCGCGGGTGGCGATCCTCGAGGGCCCCTCCGCGACCGGCGCCACGACACGCTGCGAATCGCCCGACGCGTGCGCGGCCGACGGCCCCGGCGTGCTCACGGTGCAGGTCACCAGCGAGGCGCCGCTCGACGCGATGTTGGAGATCGATCGGGACGGCGTGGTGCCACCGGTCGCTTGCCTCGACGGCGCGCTCCCTCTCGACGCCGCCTCGGTCGCGGCCGAGTGGCGACGCCTGAGCTCCGATCTGCCGCTGCCGACCTACGACACGTCGGCCGCGCACCTCACCGAGCTGCTCGCGACGGACACCCCGACGTGGGGCGACGGTGACGGCGTCGCGACGCCGGGCTCGGACGCCATCTACACGCAGCAGCTTCCCGGCGGTGAGGTCTTCGTGCTCGCCGGCTTCCACCTGCGCACGCGCGAGCTCCCGCTCGGGCTCGACATCACGCTCTGGTGGTCGGATCAGCCCGACGAGGACTTCGGCGCCGATCGGCCCGACGCGATCCGGCGTCTCGGCGGTCCATGGTCCCACTACAAGATGTGCGTCGTCGTCGAGCACACGGAGCTCGATCCCGATCCGCGCGGAGGGTTCGCGAGCGACGCGCCCACGCTCGGCGACGCGCTGGCCGCGGTGAGCGAAGGGCGCGGCGGCCCGACGTGGTGCTCGAACCCGTACGTCGACGCCGCGCCCGGGCTCGCGCGCGGAAACTGCGTCGGCTGCCACCAGCACGCGATGAGTGGCGTTCTCCCTGGCGAGGTCGCCACGGATGCCACACGGTTTCCCTCGAGCGGCCGGCTGTCGCAGCGGAACAACTATCCTGCCGACGGATTCTGGGGCCTCGATGCCGGCGACGAGCTCGCCGGCCTGATGCAGAACGTCGTCGACTACTGGCAATGAGTAGGGGAGAGACGAAGACATGACGCGGAACCAAGAAATCGCAGAGCGCCGATCGGTTCCACGAGCCGAGAGAGCGCATGGCGCACTGGGTCCGCGCGGTGGTTCGACGCGGGGAGACGGCGCCGAGACGGCGTCGTGGCGGGACGGGCCGCCTCGGGGTCCCGTCCGGCCCGCGAGGTCGAGCCGCGTCGAACCCTTCGGCGCTCTGGCGCTCGCGCTCCTCCTCGCCGCGTGCAACGGCGATCCTACGGCACCCGACGCGGGCCAGACGGTCGACGCAGGCCCCCCCGACGCAAGCCCCGCCGACTCAGGCCCCGCCGACGCAGGCACCCCCGACGCAGGACCTGCCGACGCCGGTGCCGACGCGGGCCCCGAGCTCGCGCCGGTGTTCCGCAACCCGAGCTCGCTGCCCGATCTCGAGCTCGCGCAGCAAGCCCTCCGCCTCATGGGCGCGCCCGACGCGGGCGGCTCGGGCAGCTGCCACGACTGCCACGGCATCACCCGCGCCAGCATCGAGCACTTCCGCACCATCAGCGACACCGCTTGGTCGACGTGCTTCTCGGATCTGAGCGTGGAGACGCCGGCTGCCGCACAGACGATCGTCGCGTGCTTCCAGGACGAGTCGCATCACTATCACACCGGCAACCTCGGCATCTACGCGACCGGGGCGACCTTCGACTGGTTCCGCTTCGTGTTCCGCCGCGCGCTCGGCGGCGGCTACGAGACGGAGTACGACCGCTTCCTCAACCGCGTGCAGCAGCCGCCCGCGCCGCACCCCGCGTTCACGCAAGACGAGTTCGATTCTGCTCACCGAGTGGTTCCTGCGCGGCACGCCGGAGGTCGACACCGTCCTCCCGCCGCCCGACGGTCCCGGCATGTGCACCTCGTCCGTCGACCTCCCGGTCGCGTCCATCGTGGCCGAGGGCCAGGCGACCGGCTGGAGCGCGCGCAACGCCGAGGCCGCGATCCTGATGCACGGCTGCGCCGGCGCCGCGACACCGATGGACTGTCTGTCCTCGTATCCGCGCGTGACGACCACGAGCTACGGCGCGCTCTGGGAGACGCCGCCGGGCACACACCAGCGCGTGCTCTTCGACATCCCCTATCACACCAGTTACTGGACCCGCAGCTCGGCGGACGGTCGCTTCGTGGGGCACGGCGGCAACGACAGCGGCAGCGGTGCGTCGATCATCGATCTGCAGCGCCACTTCATCATCCCGACCGACGCCGCGTACGATCCGGGCTTCTTCCCCGATAACAGCGGCTTCGTGTTCCAGGGCACGCCGGGCGGCACCGGGATGTGCGCACAAACCGTGCTCTCGAACGGCATGCCGACGCACATCACGTTCGCCGAGACCGGCTGCTCGCACCCGAGCGGCGTCGGCCTCTACCAGCACCTCGGCGCGTCGCTCGACGGCGGCGACTACTTCATCGTGAACTCGGTGTGGTCGGGCGATCCGGGCGACGCGCTCGCCGATCCAGTCGTGTACGCCGATGCGGGCTCGATGGTCACGCTGATCCGCTTCACGAACACGGGATCCGGCACCGCGTTCCTGCCCGGTGGCACCGTGACGGCGCCGACGCCTTGGGAAGGCAACGCCGTCATCTCTCCGTCCATGCGCCTGTTGGTCGGTCAGCTCGCGGACGCGACCGGCAACTCCATCGGCTACGTGCTGCACCGCATCGATCTGACACGCGACGCGAGCGGCAACGTCACGTCGGTCGCGCTGCCCGAGATCGCGCGCTACTGCGTGCCCGGCGGCAAGCCGGCGTTCTCGCTCGACGACCGCTGGCTCGCCACACACCATCGCGCGACCGACGCGGACGCCGTCGACCTCGGCTTCACGGACGCGAGCGATCCCGGCTTCGCGCCCTACCGCGGCGTCTCGAACGTGTACCTCATCGATCTGATCACCGGCCGCGAGATCCGGGTGACCAACATGCAGCCGGGGCAGCGTGCGCTCTTCCCGCACTTCCGCTCGGACGGCTGGCTCTACTTCCTCGTGCGCACCGACGCGCTGCCCGAGCACCTCGTCGCGACGGACGCGCCGCTCGTGCTGCGCTGACGTTCCGAGGCTCGACTCAAGGCCAGGGACACCCGTGCGGGCATCCGTTCGCGTCCTCCGGGAGGGACGCGATCCAGTTCGACACGGCGGCGATCCCGTCGGGATCGAGCACCTCCGTGCCGATGGGCGGCATCGCGTCCGTGGCGGCACGCGTCTGCATGCGGATGAGGGACACGCTGAGCTCGGGATGGTGCGGCGCGATGCGCAGGTCGGCGAGCTCCCCGCTCGGCAGCGTCTGTGTCCACACCGAGCAGCCGCAGACCGAGGTGGTCCACGTCGCGGCGAGCGTCACGTCGGTCGCACCCACGCGCTGCCAGTAGTCGAGCCCGTGCTCGGGCGCCGGGCCTCCATGACAGTTGCCGCAGTTCGCGTGCAGGTAGCCCAGCGCGGCCTGCGCCGTCGCATCGCCGGGCACCACCGCCGTCGCCGGATCGATCGGCGTCGTCAGCCAGCCCTCGTCGTTCAGCATCGCGAGCGTCAGGTCGCCCGTGTCGTGCGCGAGCTGCACCGCCGAGAAGCCATTCGCCACATCGTCCTGCGCGACCGAGTGGCAGCGGATGCACTCCGCGAGCGTCGGGATGTCGTGGGTCGTGCCGAGCACGTCGACCGCGCCGAAGGCGCTCACCTCGGAGACCGAGCGAGCGTCGGCGCTCCAGAGGTACGAGACCATCCGCCAGCTCGCCGGGTCGCGATCGGGCGCGGTCTTCTCGAGCAGGCGCGTCTCGATGCGCCGACCGCCGATCGAGAACGTCTTGTAGAGGCGCGTGCCCACCGGGAAGCCCCAGCGGTCGGGATCGGTGGAGTCGATCTGGGTGCCCGCCGGCAGATGGACGAAGCGCTCCTTCTCCGCGCCGTCCGACCAGAGCGGGTAGGTCGGATGGTACGCGCGCACGCCCGGCGCGAGCTCCGTGCACGAGCCGTCCACGTAGAGGCCCGGAGGACCCGTGCACGGTGCGGACGCGTCCGAGCCGGCGTCGGCCATCGCAGCGTCGGGCACGGCGGCGTCGAGCATCCCGGCGTCGACGCCCCCGTCCGCCATCGCGGCGTCGGCGCCCGCGTCGAAGGTCGCCGCGTCGGCGTCTCCGTCGAAGGTGCCCCCGTCGAAGGTGCCCGCGTCGCTCGCCACGAACGCGTCCGCGCCGGCGTCTCTGCCGGCGTCGAGGGTCGGCGACGGGCTCGTGCACCCGAGAGTCAACACCACGACCAGGCCCATGCGCACGCGCATCCGAACCTGTTGATGCCCGATCGCGCTCCACCTGTCCACGTCCCCACGGCCGAAGCGGGCGTTCGTGCCGCCGCGCGACGCCGGCGAGCGCCCTCGCTGCGCTGCCGTCCAACACGGAGTCCGATCACCTCTCGACGACGCCCGGCGAGGGATCCACATCGTGCTACGAGGAGATTGATGATCCTCGCATCGAGCGCAGCACTAGATGTGCGAGGCGAGAGTCGTGATGCGCATCGCGGAGCGCGATGGAGTCCAGCTGTGGCTCGGGCCGACGAGGCGATGCCGAATATCGTCGAGGAGGGACCGGCCGCAGCGGGGCCCCTCCCGCCCACGATGTCCACGAGGTGGGTTACGACTCCCGCGGAGGACATCTAGATGTCCGAGGCGGAAGTCGTGACCGGTATGGCCGAGCGATCGGCGTCGAGATTGGGTGCGCGCCCCCGCAGGAAATGCAAAGCATCCTCGAGGAGGCTCGCGCCCGAGATCGGCGTCGAGAGCCGGCCAGATCGTGTTGCGAGTTCCGCGGAGGGCATCTAGTCACCCGTCTCAGCGATTCGTGGCAAAACCCCACCGGCCCTCGACGCGCGACTCAGCGTAAACTCCTCCTCGAAATACCTTTGGTATTCCTCGTCGTCGTTCCTTGATTCGCACGCCGATGGCTCGCCGGGATTTACCACTCACTGCTGTTCCGGGTGACTAGTACGACGGACCGGAAGTTCGGTCGTCGTACGTCGTGGGGTGGGGGCCCCGCTTGCGGGGGAGGGGGCGCTGCCCCCTCGACAAGCATGCTAGGACCGGCGCCCGACCGGCAGCTCGCGGGTGGGTTGGCGGGCGCGGCAACGAAACCCGGATCGAACTTCCGGGCGCCGGTACTAGGCGCTCGGGGAGGCGCTGCGTCCATGACCCACAGACGTCCCATGCCGGCTTCACGCGCCGCGGCGGTCGAAGGTGTCGTCCTGGCCGCGGGGGCCTCGACGCGCGCCGGCGCGCCCAAAGCGTTGGCTCTCTACGACGGAGAGACATTCGTCGCGCGTGCGATCGGCGTTCTGCACGAGGGCGGGTGCGACCTGGTTCGGGTGGTCCTCGGACGGCCACACGGGCGGACGATCGAGCGCGAGGTCGGGGATCGAGCCACCGTCGTCTGGAACGCGGACCCGAGCCGAGGCCAGCTCGGATCCCTGAAGTGCGCGCTCCGCGACGCGGGTGACGCGCACGCCGTGGTGGTCGCGCTCGTCGACCACCCGAGAGTGCGCGCGTCGACCGTGACCGCGCTGGTCGCGGCGTTCCGAGAGAGGCGCACGGCGCTGGTGCAGCCGCGCCGTTCCGGTCGGAATGGACATCCCATCCTGATCGGTCGTCCCCTCTTCGACGCCGTCCTCTCGGCCCCGAGCGAGGGCGGACTCCGGGCGGCTCTCGCGGGCATCGACCCTGCGGCTCGATGTATCGTCGAGGTCGATGACGACCCCGGCATCCACGACGACGTCGACACCGCGGACGACGTGACTCGCATCGGCGCGACCCTGCCTCCTTTCGCCGGAGTGCCGACGTGACGAGCGCACGAACCGTGATCCTCTTCGTGCTCACGCTCGTCGCGGCCGCGAGCATGGTCGCGTGCTCGTCCTGCGCGGAAGAGCAGTCGCCAGCGCCGGAGCGCTACGAGGTGCCGCTCGTCGCCGGGACCGCGGGCCTGCGCGGCCCAGCCGACTTCGAGCACATCGCCGATGGGAGAGCCCGCTCGCAGGCGCTCTTCCTCGAAGCGAGCCGCGTGATGCTGCACCCGCGCTGCGTCAACTGCCACCCGAGCGGGGACGCGCCGCGGCAGGGCGACGACTCGCACGCGCACGTCCCGCCGGTCGCTCGCGCGACGCCGGCGATGTACTGCTTCTCCTGCCATCAAGACGCCAACGTCGAAGCGGCGAACGTGCCGGGCGCACCCCACTGGGATCTGGCGCCGGCCACGATGGCGTGGGAGGCGCGCACGCCGCGCCAGCTCTGCGCACAGTTGAAGGATCCCGCTGAGAACGGGCACCGCGACCTGGAAGAGCTGGTGGAGCTCTCGGCCACGAACGAGCTGATCGCGTGGGGGTGGCACCCCGGAGCGAGCCGTGTGCCGGCACCGGGCTCGCAAGCGCTCTTCGCGTCGCTCCTCCGAGCGTGGATCGACAGCGGCGCCGTCTGCCCGGAAGCGAATCGGACGATCGAGGAGCGCTGATGACCATCCGTCTTCGGATCAACGGACGAGAGCACACCCACGAGGGCGACGAAGAGATGCCGCTCCTGTGGTTCCTGCGCGACGTGGTCGGGCTGCGCGGCACGAAGTACGGCTGCGGCCGCGCGCTCTGCGGCGCGTGCGTGGTGCACATCGACGGGCACGCGTACCGTTCGTGCGCGACCCCGGTGCGGGTGGCCGCCGGGCGTGAGGTGACCTCCATCGAGGGCCTCTCGCCGGACGGAGACCATCCGGTGCAGCGCGCGTGGCGGGAAGAGCGCGTTCCGCAATGCGGCTACTGCCAGTCCGGCCAGATCATGAGCGCGGCGGCGCTGCTCGCCGTCGTCCCCGACCCGGACGACGACCAGATCGATCGTTCGATGGCCGGCAACATCTGCCGGTGCGGGACGTACCCGCGCATCCGCGCCGCGATCCACCGCGCCGCGGCGCTCACACGCGACGAGGACGGCCATGATTGAGAAGGTCGGCCGACGCGACATGCTGCGTATGCTCGGCGTCGGCGGGCTCGCCCTCTCGGTGTCCTCGCTGCGCTCGCGCGGCATCGCGCAGCAGCTCTCCGGCGGGTCGGCGCCGGCGCGCGCCTCTCTCGGGCTCTTCGTCGCCCTCGACCCTTCCGGCACGGTGCACATCGTCGCGCACCGGAGCGAGATGGGGCAGGGGATCCGGACCGCGCTGGCGGCCGTGGTCGCGGACGAGCTCGAGGCCGACTGGGACCGCGTTCGCATCGTGCAGGCGGACGGCGATCTGCGCTACGGCAGCCAGGACACCGACGGCTCCCGCAGCGGGCGACGCTTCTTCCTGCCCATGCGAGAGGCCGGCGCGAGCGCGCGTCTGATGCTCGAGCGGGCGGCGGCGGCGCGCTGGCACGTCCCGGCGTCCGAGTGCCACGCCCGGGCCCACGAAGTTCACCACGAGCCCTCCGGACGGAGCCTCCCCTTCGGCGCGCTGGCGGAGGAGGCCGGGCGCCTGCCGGTCCCTTCGCGACGCGAGCTCCACCTCAAAGACCCCGCCGACTTCCGCTTCGTCGGCCACGGCATGCCGAGCCTGGATTTCGAGGCCATGACGACCGGCCGCGCGGTCTTCGGCGCCGACGTCGTGCGGCCGGGGATGCTGACGGCGATGGTCGTGCGGCCGCCCAGCGTGGGCGCGCACTGGTCGCGCTACGACCGCGACGCGGCCATGGCGGTCCCCGGCGTCCGGAAGGTCGTGGAGATTCCGGTCGTGAACCTGCCCACCGGATTCGCGCCACTCGGTGGCGTGGCGGTCGTCGCCGATCACACCTGGGCTGCGCTCCAGGGTCGCCGCGCGCTCGCGGTCGAGTGGGAGGACGGACCCCACTCGGGCTACGACAGCGAGACCTTCCGCGCGGCGCTCGAAGAGACCGTGAGCCAGCCGGCGCGCGTGCTGCGCTCGCAGGGTGACGTGGCGGCGGCGATGGAGGCGGCGGCGCACCGCCTGTCGGCCGACTACTACGTGCCGCACCTCTCTCAGTCGCCGATGGAGCCGATGGCGGCGGTCGCCGAATGGCGCGACGGCGCGGTCGAGATTTGGGCTCCGACCCAGCATCCGATCGGCATGCGCGACGAGATTGCGCGGGTGCTCGAGGTCGATCCTTCGCGGGTGACCGTGCACGTCACCTTCCTGGGCGGCGGCTTCGGCCGGAAGTCCAAGCCGGACTTCGGCGTGGAGGCGGCCCTCCTGGCGCGGGCGGCCGGCGCACCGGTGCGCGTGCAGTGGACGCGCGAGGACGAGCTCCGGCACGGCTACTACCACACGGTCAGCGCGCAACGGCTCGAGGCGGGGCTCGACGCGGCGGGCAACGTGACCGCGTGGCTCCACCGCAGCGCCCAGCCCAGCATCGCGGCCACCTTCGCGCCGGACGTGCGCTACGCCAGCGAGGCCGAGACCGGCATGGGGCTGGTCGAGAACCCCTTCCGCGTACCCAACTTCCAGGTCGAGAACGGACCCGCCGACGCGCACGTGCGGATCGGCTGGATGCGCTCGGTGGCCAACATCTACCACGCGTTCGCCATCGGCAGCTTCGTCGACGAGATCGCCCGCGCGAGCGACCGCGATCCCCTCGACGTGTACCGGAGCCTCTTGGGACCGCCGGCCCAGCTCGATGCTCACGATCTCGGTGTCGAATCGGTGTGGAACTACGGCGAGTCGCTCGAGGAGCACCCCTTCGACACCGGTCGCATGCGTCGTGTGCTCGAGCGCGTGGCCGAGAGCTTCTCCTGGTCACGACCGGCCGGCAGTGGCCGCGGCAAAGGCATCGCGGTCCATCGCAGCTTCGTCTCCTACGTGGCGGCGGCGATCGAGGTCGAAGTGCAGGACCGCAACGTCCGCGTCACGCGGGCGCACATCGGGATCGACTGCGGGCGCGCGATCGACGAAGACCGCATCCGGGCCCAGCTCGAAGGCTCGCTGGTCTACGGGCTGAGCCTCGCGCTCGACGGCGCGATCGACGCGCGGAACGGCACCATCGTGCAGGACAACTTCGACAGCTACCCCGTCCTGCGGATGGCACAGACGCCGCGAGAGCTGACCGCGCTCGTCGTGGACAGCGACGCGCCGCCGGCGGGTGTCGGCGAGCCGGGAGTCCCGCCCGTCGCGCCCGCCCTCGCGAACGCGATCTTCGACGCGACGGGCGAGCGCGTCCGCGCGCTGCCGATCCGCCGCGCGGGCTTCGTCACGACCTGAGCCGAGCTCCCCAGCGGGCTCGCCCCCGCAGAAACGGAAACGCGGAGAAACGGCCCCCGCCGACGTGCGTCGAAGAGCGGAGTCTCGCTGCCGCGGCGACCCGCATCCATGCCAATTGACACTCGTCTCGGTACGCTGCGTCGCCCGTCAAGACGCTCGCCCGAACGCCCGCGCCACCGCCCTCGCCACGGTGTGCGGGTCGATCGGCTTCTCCAGCACCACCGTCCCCTCCGGGAGCTGGGCGCGCTCACGAATCGCGCGCTCGGTGTAGCCGGACATGAAGAGGATGGGCAGCCCAGGCCACGTCTCCCAAATGTGCTGCGCGAGCTCGAAGCCGTTCGTGCCGGGCATGATGACGTCGGTCAGGACCAGCTCCGGAGGTGCGTCGCGCTCCAAGGCCGCCAAGGCCTCGTCCCGTCCGGACGCTTCGACGACGCCATAGCCGATGCTCGTCAACGCCCTGACGACGACGGCACGCACGCCGGAGTCGTCCTCCACGACGAGGATCCGCTCCGAGCCGCCCTCCACCACCGGCATGACCGTCGGCGCCGCCGCTTGCGAGACCGACTTCGCACGCGGGAGGTACACGCGAAACGTCGTCCCCACGCCGAGCTCGGTGTAGTAGGTGACCGCCCCGCACGCCTGCTCGGCGATTCCGTACACGGTGCTGAGGCCGAGGCCCGTGCCCTCTCCGACGCCCTTCGTGGTGAAGAAGGGGTCGAAGATCCGCTCGGCCACTTCCGCGGCGATGCCCTCCCCGTCGTCGGTGACCGAGACGATCACATAGTCGCCGGGCTGCAGCGCCCGGCCGCGCGCTTCGATCAGCTCCGCGGTGAGCGTGGCGGTGCAGACGCCGACGAGGATCCGCCCTCCGCTCGGCATCGCGTCCCGCGCGTTCACGACCAGGTTCACCAAGACCTGCTCCAACTCGCCCTTGTCGACGAGCGCGGGCCAGGGCGACTTTGCGATGTCCAGCTCGACCTCCACGTCTTCGCCGACCAGCCGCCGGAGCATCGGGAGGACGCCGTGCGCGGTCGCGGCGACGTCGACGGGCTGCGGCTCACTCACCCTCTGCCGCGCGAAGCTCAGGAGCTGCTTCACGAGATCGGCCGCGCGATGGGCCGCTCCGAGCACCTCGCCGATATCCTCGCGAACCGGGTCCTGCTCGTGCAACGCATCGTAGGCGAAGGTCCCGAAGCTGACGATGGCGCTCAGGATGTTGTTGAAGTCGTGAGCCACGCCGCCGGCGAGCTTGCCGAGGGCCTCCATCTTGGTGGCATGACGGAGCATCCGCTCGAACGTGCGCGCCTCGGTCACGTCGAGCGCGACGCCGATGCTCCCCACGATGTCGCCGGTCGGCCCGCGCAGCGGTGCGACGTGAGCCTGGTAGTAGACGCCGGCACCCACCTCGAGCATCTCGCTTCCGGTCCGGCCTTGCAGAGCGCGCTCGTGCGCCCGCAGCACCAGCGGCAGCCCGATGGGCACGTCGCGGAGCGGCCGCCCCACGAGCTCGTCGGACTCCTCCACGCCGGCGGCAGCGAGCCCGGCTCCCGCCAGCGAGGTCAAACGCCCATTCGGATCGATCGTCCAGGTGATGGCCGGAAGCTGCTCGAGCAGAAACCGGAGGCGCGCCTCGCGCTCGGCGAGGATCCTCGTCTTCGCCTCGAGCTCGCACTGCAGCCGGTGGCGCTCCAGCGCTTGCACGATCCCCCGCCGGAGCTGCTCGGCGTCGAGGCTGGCTTTGTTCAGATAGTCGGTGGCACCGAGCTTCATCGCCGCGACCGCGACGGCTTCGTTGCCTTGTGCCGTGAGCATGAGCACCGGCACCCCACGGCTGACGAAGTCGGCGATGACGTCGATCCCGTCGTGGTCGGGCAGGCGGTTGTCGAGCAGGACGCAGTCGACCTCGCAGGTCCTCGCAGTCTCCACCCCCTCGCGCGCCGTCGCCGCTTCCAGCAGGGTCGGCCCGTGACCCAAGAGGCGTCGAATTCGCGCGCGGTCGACCGCGTTGTCGTCGACCACCAGGACGGTTCCGCCAAGCGTCGTCATGGGAACTCCACGATTCGCCAGTAGTGATCCAAGAGCTCGATCAGGTTGATGAACCCGGCGCCCACGTCGCTCTTCGCGATGTAGCCGGCCACGTTGAGGTCGTATGCGTCCACCTTGTCCTGATCGCGCTTCGACGTGGTCAGTACGAACACGATCGCGTCCCGCAGCGCGGCATCGGCACGCAAGTCACGGAGCAGCTCGATCCCACCCATCCGCGGGAGGTTGAGGTCGAGGAGGATCAGATAGGGGCGCGGAACGCGCTCCCGGCCCTCGGCTCCTCGCAGCACGTCGAGCGCCTCGACGCCGTCGATCGCGAACACCATCGGGTTGGCGATGCGGTGCCTGCGGAACGCGCGGCGGATCGCCTCCCGGTCGACGGAGTTGTCCTCGACCACCAGGACCGTGACATCCCGACCGCTCATCGGCTGCCCCCTTCCTCGTCCAGCGGCCACCGGAGCGGCCAGTCGAAGCGAACGGTGGTGCCTCGGCCCTCCGATTCGATGGCCACCGCTCCGCCGTGCATCTCCACGCTCTTCTTCACGATGGCGAGCCCTACGCCGCTCCCCTCGACCTCGTCCCGAGGTCGCAGCGTCTGGAACATCCGAAAGACGCGGCCGTGGAACTGGGGCGCGATCCCCGGCCCGTCGTCGGCCACGCAAATCTCCGCCCGGGATCCGAGCCGCTCCACCTTCACGGTGATCCTCCCGGCTTCTCGATCGTGATGCTTGATGGCGTTCGACACGAGATTGCGCAGCACGGCCGCGAAGGGCGCGCGGGGCCCGTGAAACGTCAGGGGCGCGCTCTCGAGGACGATCTCGAACCCCTTCCCAGAACCGATCAGCCCCACAATCTCCTCGAAGACGTCGTGGACATCGAACTCGCGTGCGTCTCCGGCGGTGCGCCCGACCCGCGAGTACTCGAGGAGGTCGTCCAGCAGTCGGTCCATCCGCTGGATGCGCTCCTGCAAGAGCTGCAGGTGACGGCGCGAGCCGTCCGGGAGGTGCGGTGCAGCGTCCTCGGCGATCCACTGCGCCAGGTTGTGAACGTCCGACAGCGGCGACTTCAGATCGTGCGAGGTCACGTACGCGAAGTCGTCGAGCTCTCGGTTCGAGCGCTCGAGGTCGGCGACGTGGCGCTCGAGCGCCCGCTCCAGGGTCCGCTGCTCCGTGTTGTCCTCGAGCACCACGCCGAGGAAGCGTCCCTCCGCGATCGCGAAGCATCGCGCGTCGAACACGCGCCCTCGATGCTCGATCGACCACCCCTCCGAGCCGCCGTCGCCGAGCTCGGCGGCGAAGATCGCCGTCGCCTCGGGGCCCAGACACGCCGGCGGTGGACACTCGGCCGTGCGGCGCCCGGAGAACGAAGCGAGATCTTCGCCCGCCAGCTCGACGGCGACGGGGTTGAACGCGACGAGTCGGAACGACCCTTCGTCCCGAGGCTCCGTCCACTCGTAGATCAGCTTCCCGTAGGTCGCGTGGACGAACATGTCCCGGTAGAGCTCGATCTCTTCCTCGGCCCGCCGGATCAGCGCCTCCTTGGCGTCGATGTAGGCCGTACCAAGCGTCGAGACGGCGACGTCGAGATAGTGCTCCATGCCGAGCAGCGCGGCCCGGGACCGACCGGTGTCCGGAATCATCTCCGCCACGAAGGTACGACGAAAGACCTCGATCAGTTCGAACCAGTCCGCGAACTCGACCCCCGAGAGCGCGTAGCCCTGAGCCTGCGCCCGCAGGTCGTCGAGGTACGGGGTCCAGTCGTCCTCGAGCAGCGCGCGGCGCTGCAGCTCCTTCCCGCGCTCGGCCTGCTCCTCGCGCTGCGCCACCGTCATGCGCGCCAACAGCGCGGCGAACGCGGGGACGCGTTCCGCGGCGGCCTCCACCGACGCGTTCAGTCGGCTCTCGAGCTCTTGTGAGGCCGACCAGAACGCGGCCAACCTCGCCTTGCGATCGTCATCCATCTCGTCGCTCCCCGTCGACATCATGGAGCAACGGTCATGCCGATGTCACGGAAGCGATGCTGACTTCTCCCCACCTGGTGATCGCCACAGGCAATTGCACAACAGCTGTTGGCGAATCCCCTACACCGGCAGCGGTGCCCGCGAGCGGCGTAGGGCTTCGCCCGTGCTCATTCCGGCGTCCCGCCACCACGTCGAATGCGCCATGCGCCTCCGGATCTGGGCTGGTCCGCGCCGAGGCCAGCCTTCGCAAACGCGCTGGCGCAGACGGACCGGCGCGCGAGGAGAACGGAGCCGACGTCGGTTTTTCTTACACGCGCTCGTAGGAAAAGAGCTCTCCTCGTCCCATTGACGGCGCGGCCGTGCTGCGTATCCCCCGACCTATACACGCGCCTGGCCGTCGAATGAACGAATCGGGGCACCGCATCGCGGAGCTCGCTCGACCCGTCCCCGATTCGGGACGGTCGTATCCCTGACATACCATGGCCACTTTGTCCGCTTAGGTAGCGCGGACATGTCATTCGACGGAGCGTACGGCGCGCCACGCGGCGCCGCGTGTACCATCGGAGCGTACGGGGTCGCACATCAGCCCCCAGGAGAAGGTAGGTTTGTATGAACGAATCCGAGCGACCGAAGCTGCGCGTTCTATTGGTCGACGACGACGAACTTCTGAGGAGAGCCGTTTCGCGCGCGTTGCGACAGAAGAACTACGAGGTGCTGACGGCGGCCTCGGCATCCGATGCGCTCGAGCGGATCGAGGACGGTGCGCCGGACGCGGTCGTCTCGGATATCTCGATGCCCGGCGCGAGCGGGCTCGATCTGCTCCGAGCCATCCGTGGCCGTGACCTCGACCTCCCGGTGATCTTCGTGACGGGCGTCCCGAGCGTTGAGACGGCGGCCCGGGCGGTCGAGCTCGGCGCATTTCGATATCTGACCAAGCCCCTCGACCTCGGTGACCTGGACAAGGCGTTGGCCGACGCCGAGCGCGCGCGGGATCTGGCGCGTGCTCATGGTCAGATGGGCGGTCGCGTGCGGCTGGAACAGGC
The DNA here is from genome assembly GCA_963832725.1 of uncultured Pseudomonadota bacterium. Taxonomy (GTDB): domain Bacteria; phylum Myxococcota_A; class Polyangia; order Polyangiales; family Sandaracinaceae; genus JAEZBP01. The sequence goes on along the minus strand of CAWHVG010000007.1, from coordinate 435,810 downwards.
GTTTCGCCGCGCGCTGGAAGGGATCTGGATGGCGTACCAGCCCCTGGTCTCGACCCGGAGCCACGAGACCATCGGGTACGAGGCCCTGCTCCGTTCCGCCGAGCCCGAGCTGCCCAACCCGCTCGCGGTTCTCGATGCAGCGGAGAAGCTCGGCGCGTTGCACCTGCTCGGCCAGAGGCTGCGCGCGCTGGTCGCGGACACCGTCGCGACGACTCCGCCGGGGACGCTCTTCTACGTGAACCTTCACGTCGCGGACCTCGCGGATCCCGACCTCTTCGATCCGCGGGCGCCGCTCTCGCCGCACGCGAAACGCGTGGTGCTCGAGCTCACCGAGCGCGCGTCGCTCGAGACCGTGCCGGACTTCGAGGACCGGCTCCGCAAGCTCCGGGAGATGGGATACCGCCTCGCCGTGGACGACCTCGGCGCCGGATACGCCGGGCTCAGCTATTTCGCGAGCGTGCGTCCCGACGTCGTGAAGATCGACATGTCGCTCGTACGGAACATCGACACGGACGCCGTGAAGCGGGAAGTCGTGAGATCGTTGACGTCGCTGGCCGTCAATCTGGACGTGCAAGTCGTCGCGGAAGGGGTCGAGACCGTTCCCGAGCGGGACACCCTCGTCGAGCTGGGTTGTACGCACCTGCAGGGCTACCTCCTGGCGCGGCCCGCTCCTCCGTTCCCGCAGATCGAGTGGACCTGAGCGCCGGCTCTCCACATCGTGGTCGTGCCTTCGCTGCCGGGGCGATGGGATGGTCCCACGCCCAGCCGCGCCCACGCTCGCTTCAGTTCGGGGTCGGCCGTCCCGACGTAGGGGGCCAGCAGCTTCGGCCCGTCGGCCCACGCAATCCGCGTGCCGGCGTCGTCGAGGACAACCGTGCTCTTCCGAGACGAGGACCGTGCCCCGGACTCGCGCGAAGCGCGGCTAACTCCCTGGCGAGCCCCCTCGTGCTCCGAAGGCCGTACCGATGCGCCCGAAGAGAAATGGAAGCGCCGGTCGAGCGCTGGACCGCGCCTCGGATGCCGGTCCACCCGACTTGCCATTCTGGAACGAGAGCCCCGAGACGGTGCTGCGGCGCGTGGCGTCCGGGCCGGAGGGTCTGAGCGCAGAGACCGCGGCTGAGCGACACCCCGGAGCCCCGCGACGGGCGAAGCGCTCGTGGGCGACCGCTCGCCTGCTGGCCCGTCAGTTCACGAGCCCGCTGGTGCTTCTTCTCATCGGCGCGGCATCGGTGTCAGCCGCCGTCCGTGACCTGACGGACGCTGCCATCATCCTCGCCATCGTAGTCGCGAGCGGCCTGCTGAGCTTCTTTCAAGAGCGGGGCGCGGCCGACGTGATGCGACGCCTGCTCGCCTTGGTCGAGGTGCGCACTTGCGTGCTCCGCGATGGTGCTCGCGCGGAGCTGCCCAACGAGGACATCGTTCCCGGCGACGTCATGCTCTTGCGGGCGGGGTCCATCGTGCCCGCGGATGCTCGGGTGATGGACGCGCGGGATTGTTTCGTCGACGAGGCATTGCTCACCGGCGAGACGTTCCCGGTCGAGAAGACGGTCGACTCCGTGTCGGCCGACGCGCCCCTCGCAGCCCGCACGAGCGCTCTCTTCGCGGGCACCCACGTCGTGAGCGGAACGGCCCGCGCCGTCGCCTTTCGGACCGGTGAGGCGACCGTGCTCGGAGCGCTCACCGCCAGGCTCGCCACACGAACGCCGGACACGGAGTTCGAGCGGGCGCTGCGGCGGTTCGGAGGGTTGCTTCTCCAGGTGACTTTCGTGCTGGTGCTCGTGATCTTCGCTGCGAACGTCGTGCTGCACAAACCGGCGCTCGACGCGTTTCTCTTCTCCGTCGCGCTCGCGGTCGGGCTCACACCGCAGCTCCTGCCGGCCATCGTATCCGTCAACCTCGCGCACGGCGCGCGTCGTCTGGGCGCGTCGAAGGTGATCGTCAAGCGACTGGCCTCCATCGAGAGCTTCGGCTCGATGGACGTGCTCTGCGCCGACAAGACCGGGACCCTCACCGAAGGTCGGGTCGAGGTACACGGCGCCTTCTCACCGCGGGGTGAGTCGGCCCCCGAGGTCGTCGACCTCGCGTTTCTCAACTCGTACTTTCAAACGGGATTCGAAAACCCGATCGACCAGGCCGTGCGCCGAATGCGGCCGGCGCCACCCGCGGGCGTCGCGAAGCTCGACGAGCTCCCGTACGACTTCGTCCGCAAGCGCCTCAGCGTCGTGGTGGCCCGTCCCTCCCGCGAGGCGACCGTCATCACCAAGGGAGCGCTCGCCGCAGTGCTCGCCGCCTGCGATCGGATGCGCGGTGCCGACGGGAGCGAGATCCCGCTGGAGCGCGATCTGGTCGACCGGCACTTCGCGGCGATGAGCGATCGGGGGCTGCGTGTCCTCGGCGTCGCGACGCGACCGGTCTCGCCGGATGCGCTGCCGCTTCGGGCCCAGGACGAGATGGGCATGACGTTCGAGGGCTTTCTCGCGCTCGAGGACCCTCCGAAGGAGAACGTGGCCCAGACCCTGGCGGAGCTCGGCGAGCTCGGCGTCGAGCTCAAGGTGATCACCGGCGACAACGCCCGGGTCGCCCGCGCGCTCGCGCAGCAGGTGGGGATGGAGGCGCCGGTCATCCTCACCGGGACGGAGCTGCGGCAGCTCGGCAGTGCCGCCCTGATCGGTCGCGCTCCGGGCGTCGACCTGTTCGCCGAGATCGAGCCGAATCAGAAGGAGCGCATCATCGTGGCGCTGCGCCGGGCGGGGCACGTCGTCGGGTACGTCGGCGACGGGATCAACGACGCCCCGGCGCTGCATGCGGCCGACGTGAGCATCGCCATCGACTCGGGCGCGGACGTGGCGAAGGAGGCGGCGGATTTCGTCCTCTTGGAGCACGGGCTCGACGTGCTGCGGAAGGGCGTAGAAGAGGGGCGGAGAACGTTGGCCAACACGCTGAAGTACATCTTCATGGCGACGTCGGCGAACTTCGGAAACATGGCCTCGATGGCCGTCGCGTCCGTCTTGATTCCGTTTCTTCCGCTGCTCCCGAGCCAGGTGCTCCTGGTCAACCTGATGACCGACATGCCGGAGATGACCATCGCCGGCGACCGGGTGGATCCGGAGCTGGTCGAGCGGCCCGAGCGCCTTCGGCTCGGGTTCGTGCGCCGGTTCATGCTCGTCTTCGGGCTCTTGAGCTCGGCCTTCGACCTCGTGACATTCGCTGTGCTGCGCATCGTCGCCCATGCTTCGGCGCCGCTCTTTCGAACCGGCTGGTTCATCGAATCGGTCGTGTCGGCGTGCATGATCGTGCTCGTTCTGCGCACACGGCGGCCCGTCTTTCGCAGTCGTCCCTCCAATGCGCTGATCGGCGCCACCCTCGCGGTCGTGGGCGGGGTGATCGCCCTTCCCTTCACGCCTCTCGCGGGCCCCCTCGGCTTCGTGGCCCCGCCGGGATGGCTCCTCGGAGTGGTGACCCTCATCGTCGTGCTCTACGTCGTCGCGGCATCGCTCGCGAAACGGGTGTTCTACCGGCACGCCGCGGGAACGGGCGAGCGCAGGGGCTAAGGCGCGATCCGTGGCTCCTGCCCGCGCAGCGCTCGGCAGCGTCGTCGTGACTCTCCTCGCCGCCCGGACGGTGTCGGCCCAGGAGGCCGTCGGCCCGACGCCGGGCTCGAGCGCGCTCCTCTTGCGCACGGTGATCGGGCTCGTCCTCTTGCTCGGGCTCGCGTCCTTGGGCGCGCACCCGCTCGTACGGCGCTGGGAGGAGCGCCTCGGTATTTCGCAACTCCTGACGACCGGTCTCCCATTCGTGGGCTTGGGCCTCGTGGCCCGCTCGCCCGGCGTCGCCGTGCTGACGCCCAGCGTGCTGGACCATCTCACGCCGCTCCTCGTGCTGGGTCTCGGGTGGATCGGCTTCCTGACGGGGTTCAGCTTCCGGCTCCGCGCCATCGAGGAGGTACCGCGCGGCGGCTCGGCCGTCGTGCTCTCGGTCGTCGGCGCTCCCGCGCTCCTCGTCGCGCTCGCCTGTGGCGGGATCCTCGCCGCCGTGCACGCGGACTCCAGCGCCGCGACCGTCGCGCGCGACGCCGCGCTGCTCGGACTCGCCGGATCGCTCGCGGCCCCTTCGGTCGGCGCTGCCCTGGAGCGGGCCGGCGTGGGTGCGAGCGCGGCGGAGGATGCCCGCCGCGTGGCGAAGCTCGAGGCGTTGGCCGCCGTGCTCGGCCTCGCGGCCTTCGGCGCGTACGACCGCCCGCGCGGAGGGCACCTCGGATGGAACCTGCCCGGCACGGGCTGGCTCTTCGTGACGCTCGGCATGGCGATCGCGCTCGGCGTTCTGGCGTGGGTCGCGATGCGCAGGCCGATGCCGAAGGCCGACTCGCAGACGCTTCTGCTGGGCGTGATCGCGCTCGCGTCGGGCATGGCCGGGTACCTCGAGCTCTCGGCGCTCGCCATCTGCTTCCTGGCCGGGCTCGTGCTCCGCAACCTCCCCGGTGCGCACTACGAGGGTGTGCTCGCCGCGCTCGAACGCTTCGAGCGACCGATCTATCTCACCTTTCTCGCGGTGGTCGGTGCCATCTGGGACGTCGCCGACTGGCGCGGCTGGGCCCTGCTCGCCCCCTTCGTGGTCGCCCGCATCGCGGGGCGCTGGATCGGGCTCCGGATCGCGGAGCGGGCTCGCAGGAAGGCCGGCGCGCCGGTGCTCGGACGACGCGGCACGGCCGCCTTCGTGATCGCACCGATGAGCCCGCTCTCGATCGCGCTGATCGTGAGCGTGTCGACGCTCTACATGAGCGCGGGCGTGCGCTCGAGCGTGACGCCGGTGATCGCCGGCGCGGTCGTGCTGGAGCTCCTCGTGCACCTGAGCTCGAGACGGGAGCGTGTGTGAAGCAGGTCGAGCGTGTCGTCACGATCGCGGTCCTGCTCGGGCTCATGCAGGCCGTGCTCTCGTTCGCGCCCGAAGGCGCTCCCCGGCTCGAGGCCGCGCGGATCACCCTCACGGTCGGCTTCGTGCTGCTCTTCGCGTGGTCGGCGGGCCGGTTTCTCGCTGGCCTCGGCTTGCCCCGTCTCACGGGCTACCTCGCGGCCGGTGTTCTCACGGGACCCGCAGTCCTGCGTCTGATCAGCGCCGAGATGATCGCGGAGCTTCACTTCGCGAGCGGTGCCGCCATCGCGCTCATCGCGCTCACTGCGGGGGCCGAGCTCGATCTGCGCGCGCGCCGTTCGGTGTTGGCCTCCACGCTCGGGATCTCGCTGGTGTCCGGGCTGGGCGGTGCGGCCCTGCTCGCGCTGGTGATGGTGCTCGCGCGCCCGCTCTTCCCATTCCTGCGCGGGCTCGAGCTCGGCGAGGCGGCCGCGGTCGCCGGGCTGGTCGGGGTCACGCTGATCGCGCAGTCGCCCGCGGTGGTGGTCGCGCTCAAGAACGAGCTCGGAGCGCGCGGCCCGATCACCCAGACCTTGCTCGCCGTCGTCGTGTTCGGCGACCTCGTCGTGGTCGTGCTCTTCGCCATCGTGTCCTCCGTCGCACGCGCCGTCCTCGGCGGGCCCATCGACGTGGCGGCGACCACCCGCGCGGTCGCCTGGGAGCTCTTCGGATCACTCGGCCTCGGCGTCGTGCTCGGCGCGGTGCTCGCGTTCTACCTGCGGCGCGTACGAAGCACGGAGAACGTGTTCGTGCTGGCGCTGGCGCTCCTGGTGTCGGAGCTCGGACCTCGCCTGAGGCTCGATCCGCTGCTCGTGATGATGTCCGCCGGCGTGTTGGTGGCGAACCTCGGTGAGGGCAGCCGCTCGCTGATCGACCGCATCGAGGCCGCGTCGACGCCGCTCTACGTGCTCTTCTTCACGCTGGCCGGCGCGAGCATCCACCTGGACGTCCTGGCCGGTGCGCTCGTGCCGGCGTTGCTGCTGGTCTCGGTGCGCGCGGCGGCGTTGCTCGGAGGCGCGCGCGTCGGGGCGCGGATCGCGGGAGGGGATCGCGCCGTCGCGCGCTGGGTGGGCGTCGGGCTCCTGCCGCAGGCTGGGCTCGCGATCGCGCTCGCCCTCCTGCTCGCGCGGGCGTTCCCCCGGGTCGGCCCCGCTGCGTCCGCGCTCGTCCTCGGTGTCGTCGCGGTCAACGAGCTGGTCGCGCCGGCGTTGCTGCGCTGGGCTTGGATCCGATCGGGAGAGGGCCGTCCCTGCGAGCCCGCCGGCTCGGACGAAGACGCCAGCCCTCCTCGTCGAGCACGGCGGCGTCGCGCTCGCTCGCCTGGGTGAGCGGGTCGGCGCCCGTCCCCGGAACGAGCGGCGTGGCGATCACCTCGGGCCGTGCTCGAAGCACCCTCCCCACCGATCCCCACCACCTCGGGCCGTGCTCGAAGCACCCTCCCCACCGATCGCGACCACCTCGGGCCGTGCTCGAAGCACCCTCCCCACCGATCGCGACCACCTCGGGCCGTGCTCGAAGCACCCTCCTCACCGATCGCGACCACCTCGGGGCGTGCTCGAAGCACCCTCCCCACCGATCGCGACCACCTCGGGCCGTGCTCGAAGCACCCCCGCCACCAATCGCGACCACCTCGGGCCGTGCTCGAAGCACCCTCGCGACCGATCGTGACCACCTCGGGCCGTGCTCGAAGCACCCACGCGACCGATCGCGACCACCTCGGGCCGTGCTCGAAGCACCCTCGCGACCGATCGTGACCACCTCGGGGCGTGCTCGAAGCACCCACGCGACCGATCGTGACCACCTCGGGCCGTGCTCGAAGCAGCCTCTCGACCGATCGCGAGCGCCGAGCGGGGCGCGTCAGCCCTGGGGCGGGGGAGCCGGCGGAGGCGGCGTCGGGTCGTTGCTGCCCCGGTCGCGCATGGCGGCCAGCAGATCGAGGTAGCCGAAGAGATCGTGGTCGGCCTTCTTCGCAGCGTCCGGCGTGCGGCGGAGCGCGCGCGCGATCAGCTCGCGGAGGACGCCGATGTCGTGGATGGCCTGGCCGCGGATGTTGCCGGCGTCACTGCGCGTACCGGTGGCATCCGCGCGGCCGGAGAGCAGCATCCCGAGCTCGACGCCGGCCTGGACATAGGTGCTAGCCCAGGCGTGCGCGGTGCCCCCTTCGACGGGGATGCGGTCGAGGACTTCCTTGTCGGTGGCGAGCTTCGACTGCCGCGTCTGGGCCCGCGCCGCCTCTGTCGCGTACGAGGCGCGAAGGTGGCTCTTCCCGGGCACGTACGAATCGAGGATCAGCTTCGCGGTCGCCTTCGCGTCTGCGCTGGCATCGGGCGATGCCTGATACGCGAGCGCCAGGAAGTAGAGGGCCTTGCCGGCGCCGTCGTGCTTCTCGTCGGTCACGTCGAGCTGCTCGGCGTTGGGTGCGCCGCCGTAGGTCTCCGGTGGCACCGCCTGCATGTCGGTGAGCGTTTGATCGAGCATCGTCGCGAAGGGCTTCGCCGCGTCGATCGCGTCGAGCTCGGCGCGCTTGGGCACACCGAGCAGATAGATCAGGAAGGCCATCACGTCGTTGAAGGTCAGATTGTTCATGGCGTCGTATTGCACCGTTTCCGAGCGGCTCGTCAACTTCGTGCGACTCATGTCCGCGCTCCTGAGCGCCGCTGACGTGATCCACGCCGGGCGTCCCGGACGGCTCCGGATCTCGCTCGCAGCTCCCCCTCCCGCTCGCGGAAGCGGGCTGGGGGCAGGGCTGGTCCATTGAGCGCATGGCTCGGTCGACCCCCACCCCAACCCTCCCCCGTCGAACGGGGGAGGGAGCTCAGAGCGCGCTCCGATCCTCTCCCCCTGCCGCTCGCGGGCTCGGTCGCCCTCCGTACGTCGCCGCGCGCATTGCGGTAGAGTCCGGGCCCGCCGCGGCGGCCGCGCGAGCCGGCCCGCCGGCCACCCTTCAACGGTGGGAGGTTGATCTCGCCGTTCTGCGGCGCTTGGTCCCCCGCATGCGCCGACGGTGGCGGATCCGCGCGCCCGATCAGGAGCGGGCGACACCGCCGGCTCACCTCGCGGAGCCGCAGGGCGGGAACTTCGCGGCTCAGGGTTGTGCAGCGTCCTTCACGGCGGCGCGTCGCGTCGCGCTGCCGACGGTCCGGCACGGGGTGTGCTTGGGCGGCGGCGCGGAGGAACGCGAATGACTGCTTCTCTCGTCCCCAGCCTCGTCCCCGCGCCGCGCGGCCGGCGCTCCGGAAACGTCGCCTGGATCGCCGGCTCGGTCGCGCTCGGCACGGTCCTCTGCGTGCGCTTCCCGGCCCTCTTCACGAGCCCCGAGGTGCGCGCGCTCTACCCGCTGGCGCGGGTCCGGCTCGCCCTCACGCCGGCGGTGGCCGTCGCGTGCATCGCGAGCGTCACGGCGCTGGTCCGCGGGCGCAAGCGTGGCGCGCTCGGCGCCGGCCTGGTCGCCGCGGCGCTGCTCGCGGGTGGGGTCTTCGTCCACGTCGGTCGGGCGCGAGGGTTGGAGGGCGTCCTCTCGCTGGACTGGCTTCTGGTCGATCTGCTCCTGCTCGCGCTGATCTTCCTTCCCCTCGAGCGGCTCCGGCCTCTCCATCCGCAGAGGACGCGAGGGCGGCGCACCGACGCGGTCTACTTCGCGGTCAACCACCTGGGCCTCCATGGGCTCACGATCGCGGCCAGCTGGATCGCCGCGATGCTCGTCACCCGCGCCGCCGGCAGCGCGAGCTTCGAGGCGCTGCAAGCACGTGTCTCGCACGCGCCGCTCTGGGTGCAGATCCCGGCCATCCTGCTCCTGGCGGATCTGGTCGAGTACGCGGTCCACCGCGCGATGCACGAGGTCCCGTGGCTCTGGCGGATCCACGCCATCCATCACTCCAGCGAGCGGATGGACGCGCTGGCCGGCTCGCGCGTGCACTTGATCGAGACGCTGCTCATGCGCAGCGCCGTGTACCTGGCCGTGCACCTGCTCGGGTTCGCGTTCCCGGCAGCGCTCGGCTACGGCGCCGTCATCACCGTGCAGGCGACATTGATCCACGCGAACGTCCGGCTGAGCTACGGCCCGCTCGATCGCTTCCTCGTCAGCCCGCGCGTCCACCACGTCCACCACGCCTCCGACGCGGAGGCGATCGACACCAACTACGCGGGCACGTTCGCGTTCCTCGATCTGCTCTTCGGCACGCTCTACCTGCCGCCGAACGCCGGCTGGCCGCGACGCTACGGTGTGGTGAAGGAGCAGATCCCCGACGGGTTCCTCGCGGCGCACCTCTTCCCCTTCCGGTCGCGCGCGCGGCGCATGGGTCGGTCGGCCCCCACGCCAACCCTCCCCCGTCGAACGGGGGAGGGAGCTCAGTAAGCTCAGTAGAGGAAGGGGATGAAGCGCTTCGTGTGCCGCGCCCACTCGCGGTAGGCCTCGCCGTAGTGCGACTCGAGGTAGCGGTCGAGCACCGGGATCTGAGAGAAGACGAAGCCGGAGGCCTCGACCAGTACGATGATGGTCGACCAGGGGTTTCGCGTCAGAATCGCCCACCCCACTCCCCACATGGAATCCCCGAAGTAGTTGGGGTGACGGCACAGGGAGAAGAACCCGCCCGTGTAGAGCTGCCCCTCGTGTTCGGGCCGAGCCTTGAACGCCCGCCGCTGGAGCTCGGAGCCGGTGTTGAACACGCTCCCGAGCACGTAGAGCGCGACCCCGAGCCCATCGAGCACGCTCAGCGGCGCGTCCGTTCCCGCGCCCAGGAGCGCAAAGCCCCACTGGTAGATGGCGCTGGCAGCGATCACGGGGACGGCCTCGCTCCAGCCGAAGCGCCGCCGCAGGAGGTAGAGGCCGGTCAGGGTCATCCGCGACCAGAGCACGACGCCGAACACCGCCAGGATCAGTCGCCGCCCGAGGTCTCCGGACACCCAGTCTTGCCCGAACCAACGGCCGACCTCCTCGTACCCGCCTCCGAGCAGGATCCAGAGCGCGACGCCGAGCTCCGCCAGGTGGAGCACCACCCAGGTGAAACGCGGAATCTTCGACACCTCTTCCTGTCCGTGCATGAGCTGCTCCTCCGCGCCCGGTCGACGACGCGATCGCAACGCCCGCGATGATGCGTGCCGGCGGGTCCGCTCGGCGGCGTCGGATCCAGTCTAGCCGGCCCCCGATCGCCGGGCGTTGCGACGACGCGCCAATCCGCTGCGCCTACACGCCAGCGGTCACGGGGACGACCCGCTCCGAGCTCGCCGAACCGACCGGCACGCGGGAGTCGGGGTCGTCGTGGACCTCGCGCGCCACGCCCGCTCACGGATTCGGTCCGCGTCGAGTCCGAGCGCATCGAACGCCGAGAGCGTGGCTGGGAGGCGGTCGCCCGAAGACTCGGCGCGCGACGCGTTCATCGCGGGGCTCGTCACGGGAGGCGCGCAGCACGACCGCCGGGCCGTCGAAGCGCCTCGGCGCCCTCTCTACGCGGAACGCGCGCCTCGCTGTCGGGCGAGCCGACCCATGCCGGGTGTGTCGCAGGTCAGGACGTGGCCGGAGCTCACGGGGCACGGATGCACACGCGGAGTGGCGTGGCGGAGGCCGTCGACTCGGTCGGACCGGACGGCGTCGCACGCGGCGCTCGAGCACGGTTCGACTCGATCGTGGCCACGCGACACGGCGCATCGATACGGATGGTCCGCGTCGCCGTGCGCTCCGGCGGTGCGGCGAGGCAACCGGCCGCGCGCGTGACGCGGTGCCCGATGCATGCCTCGGCGCGCAATGCCGCTGCGCACCGGAGCACGGCCTTTGCTGTCCTGCTGAAGCCGTGCGACCGCAACGTATCTGCACCCTCCTCATCGTGTCGACGCTCGCCGCCGGCTGCGACGGACCGTCCAACACGCTGACGCTCGACGTCGCGGGCTCCGGCACCGCCCGCGTGACGTCCGACCCGCCGCGCCTCGACTGCAACGGCCCCTGCACCGCCCGCTTCCCTACGGGCACCACCGTGACCCTGCACGTCACCCCCGGCTACCGGACCAGCGTCCTCGGCTGGGAGGGCTGTGACGCACCGGACGTCTGCAAGGTATTGCTCGACGCCGATCGCACGGTCACGCTGACCCTCAATCAGGACCGGCCGGTGCGGCTCAGCCAAGAGGACCGCGGTCCCCTGCTCCGCCTGCGCGAGGACGGCCTCGCCGTCGACTTCTACGCGCACGACGGCGTCCGCTCCGAGACCGCCATCCAGCCGGGGTCCGGCGTCTTCTACTTCGAAAGCAAACGGCTGGTCGAGGTCATCGGCGACTACGGCTTCGGCATCGCCACCCACGCCGTGCCGGTCGTGGAGACGGGCATCGGCGAGACCGATCAGAGCTTTGGGCTGATGGTCGACGGCAGCGTCTTCTACGCCGGCAACTGGCTGACCCGCATCGACGCGCCGAACGACACCTACGGGATGGTGGTCGATTACCGCGACACGACGCCGACGGTGCACGTGGTCGCGCACGGCGACGACGGGAGCGTGGGCGTGCTGCACAGCGAGTCGCTGACCGGCATCACCTCGCCGCTCTACATCTTCGTCGCCGGCACCAAAGAAGCGCCGACCTGGCACGTCGAGATCAATCCCGGAAACGACACCGTGAACGTCCCGTTCACGTACGACCCGGCGTCGGCGTTGCGCGCGGCGGGGATGGCGGACACGGCCGACGCGCTGGTGCTCGGCTGGGGGACGACCTTCGCCGGCGCGCCCGACGATCCGCCGGTTCTGCGCGTTCCGAACGACCGCAGCGTCGCCGCGGGCACGCCGATCACGCTGCAGGCCACCGCGACCGACACGGAAGACGGCGATCTCACCGGCAAGATCGAGTGGGAGCTCCTCTCGAGCCCGCACTACGCCGGTCGTACGAAAGCGAGCGGCGGCACGTTCACGTTCACGGCCACGGCGGTCGGCATCCACCCGGCGCGCGCCACCATCCGCGACGCGGCGGGACATTGGGTCGAGGCCACCGTCCGAATCACCGTGCCCGGCCCGGTGACCATGGTGGACCAGCCGCAGCTCGTGCACGACGTCGAGAGCGGGCAGGAAATCGTCATTTCGCCGGACGGTCGGTCCGCGCGTTGGGTCGGCGTGGACAAGCAGGGTGTCCGCGCGAATCAATCGATCTACGGCGCGTTCTGGTACTTCGAGTTCGAGCGCCTCGGCGACGTCGTGAACGAAGGCGGCGGCATCGTCACGGGCGACGGCCACATCGGCCCCTACTCGTGGGACGACGTGGCGGCGAGCTGCTCGGTGAACGTCTCGGATGGCTTCTACTACGACCTGATCTGGGAGACCCACTTCTCGAGCACGCCACCGAACTACGATCACTACGGCTTCGCCGTCGACTACCGTGGGGAGCACCCCGCCGTGTACGTCATCGTCGGCGACCAGCTGCTCGACCAGATGGTGCTGAGCGACGCCTGGGTCGAGCTCTACCCGATGGTCTACGGCAACGAGACCGGCACCACGACCGACGGCCACTACGACGAGGCCATCAACTTCGGCCAGCGCCCCTTCGCCTACGACCCGGTCAGCGTGCTCGAAGCGCAGGGCGTGGACACCACCGAGCTCGTCGTCGGCTGGGGCAACGCCACGCCCTGACGCGCGGCAAATCGGCGGGCGCGAATGCGCGTGGCGGGGTGAGATCCGGCGAGGATCGGGGAGCAGAGGGCGCAAGCGGGGCGAGATGTCGCTCCGAGGGCGACGGGACCGGGGCGCGAGGTCACGCAGGCGAGGCGATTGCGCGACGAGCGGGCGTCGGAATCGGTGATGACGTTCGACACGGTTGTTCATGCTTCGTCAGCGCTCTCGAAACGCGTATGATGTTCTCCCATGGAAACGATGATGGACCGTCTGATGAGCAACGTCGCGCGCGGGTACACGGCGTTTCGGCTCCCGAACCTGACGGTGGCGCTGCTCGGGGAGGCGCGTCGGCAGGCCGCGAACGCGGTTCTGTCGGAGCATCGCGGGCGAGCTCGCACGCTCTTCGCGCGCCTGGATCTCGGCGACAGGAGCGCGGCGGAGGAGATCGATCGGCTGGCCGATCGGGCGCTCTCGGAGATGCGCGCTCGGGTGCACGACCGAGCGCGCGCCCTCGGGCTGACCGAGGGCCTCGCGGCCAGGATGCACCAGCGCTTCGGTGACACGGACGAGTCGGAGTACCTCGACAATCCCGAGCTCGATCGGGCGATGCGCGTGCGGCTGCTCGCCAACCTCGACGCGCTCAACGCGGTGCTCGGCAGCTACCGCGCGTTCTTTCGGGCCATGGAGCCGCTCTTGGCCGAGGACCGCCCGACGCGGATCCTGGACTTGGCGGCGGGCCACGGGGGTTTCGCGCTCGAGGTGGCGCGGATGACCCGAGAGCGGGGGATGGATGTCGAGCTCACCGCCACCGACATCCGCGAGGAGTACCTCGCGCTCGGTGAAGCGGTGGCGCGGGAGGAAGGGCTCTCGGTCCGCTTCGCCGTGCAGGACGCGCTCGATCTCTCGAATCTGGAGCGCGGCGAGCACGACGTGGTCGTGTGTACGCAGTCGCTCCATCACTTCTCGCCCGGCATGGTCGCGCGGATGTTCCACGAGGCGGTCGGCGTCGCCGGGCACGGCGTGGTCTTCATCGACGGTTGCCGCAGCGTCTTCTACGGCCTGCTCCTGCCGGCGCTGAGCGTCCTGCGCTATCGCGACCCCGAGTTCGCCCACGACGCATGGATCTCCTTCCGCCGCTTCTACGCGCCCGAGGAGCTGACCGTCCTGTCCGGGCTGGCCGTCGACGATCACGGTCTCGAGTCGAAGTGGATGCGGCCCGCGCACTGTCTGGTCCGCTGGCGTCGGGTCTGATTTGCCGGGCGCGTCTGATTTGCCGGGCCTGATTTGCCGGGCGCGGTGATCGGCTGGCACGGCTGATCTACGCTCTCGGACGATGAACGGCACGAAGCGATCGGTGTGGCTCGCGGTGACGGCGGCGTTGCTCGTCGCGAGCGGATGCGCGACGGAGACCTTCCCGCCCGACGCGGGTGGGCGAGACGCGGGCGTCGCGATGGACGCGAGCGGGTCGGGCGGCGACGCGGGCACGGCGGGAGACGCGTCGGCCGGCCGAGACGGCGGCGCGAGCTCGGACGCGGGCGCAGACGGCGGCGCGGTCGCAGACGGCGGCGGATCGGACGGCGGCGGAATCGGACGGCGGCCCGCTCATGGACGGCGGCGGATCGGACGGCGGCGCGCTCACGGACGGCGGCGGATCGGACGGCGGCGCGCTCACGGACGGGAGCACCGGGTCGGACGCGGGCGCGACGGATGGCGGAGCAGACGCCGGCCCGGTGTCGATGCCCTGCACGGCCAGCGGCGCGTGCGATCCCTTCGACCTCTCGTCCTGCCCGACGGGCCAACGCTGCGCGGTCACCTCGAGCGGCACCGCGTGCCAAGCCTTCGCGGCGACTCCGCCGCACGTCCTCGGCGACGCGTGCGCCCAGGACCGCGAGTGCGACCGCGGCCTGTGGTGCATCAGCTTCGACGGAACGAACTTCACCTGCCAAGAGATGTGCCCGGCCGGCTCGGTCGGCGCCTGTGGACCGGACGCCGCCTGCCTCGGCCGAGTCGGCAGCGAGACCTGCGTGCAGATCTGCCCGACCGCTCCCGGCGCGCTGCGACATCCTCACCCAGGACTGCGCGGACTCGGCCGACATGTGCACGCTGGCCCGCAACCCCGAGACCGGCGAGCGCTACACCGGCTGCGAGCCCAACGGCACGTTGGCCGAGGGCGAGGCCTGCGGCGGCACCATGGGCGTCTGCTCGCGCGGGCTGATCTGCATCCGCGCGAGCGGCGGGAGCACGGCGTGCCGAACGGTCTGCGGTGGCAGCGACGGCTCGCCCCCGACCTGCCCCAGCGGTCAGACGTGCAGCGGCCTGACCAGCTCCTGGTCCGTGCCCTTCTGCCAGCCCTGAGCCTCGGAGCTGTCGCGATGACGGAGCACGCGGTGGTGATCGCGGGCGGCGGCCCGACCGGGCTGATGCTGGCGGCCGAGCTGGCGCTGGCCGGGGTGGACGTCGTCATCGTCGAGCGGCGCAGCAGTCAGGCGCTCGACGGATCGCGGGCCGGAGGTCTGCACGCCCGCACGATCGAGGTGCTCGATCAGCGCGGCATCGCCGATCGCTTCCTGGCGGAGGGCAAGGCGACGCAGGTCCAGGGCTTCGCCGGGATCCGCTTGGACATCAGCGACTTCCCGACTCGGCGCAACCACGGGCTCGCGCTCTGGCAGAGCCACATCGAGCGCATCCTGGCCGGCTGGGTCGAGGAGCTGGGAGTCCCGATCCTCCGCGGCCGCGAGGTCGTGGGCTTCAGCCAAGACGAGGCCGGCGTCGACGTCGAGCTCGCCGCAGAAGCTCCGCTCCGCGCCGAGTACCTGGTCGGCTGCGACGGAGGTCGCAGCGTGGTCCGCAAGGCGGCCGCCATCGACTTCCCCGGCTGGGATCCCACCACGAGCTGGATGATCGCCGAGGTCGAGATGCACGAGCCGCAGCTCGGCCTGCGCCGCGGGGGCGGTGGCATCGGCCCCGCCGATCCGGGAACGGGCACGGGGCCGTACCGCGTCGTGCTGGTCGAGCGCGATGTCGAGCACGAGCGCGAGCCCACTCTGGACGATCTCCGCCAGGCGCTCGTCGCCGCCTACGGGACCGACTTCGGGGTGCACGCCCCGACGTGGATCTCCCGGTTCACCGACATGACCCGGCAGGCCGCCTCCTACCGCAAGGGCCGTGTCCTGCTGGCCGGCGACGCCGCACACGTGCATCCGCCGCAGGGTGGCCAGGGCCTCAACACGGGCGTGCAGGACGCGGTGAATCTCGGATGGAAGCTGGCGCAGGTAGTACGAAAGACATCTCCCGAGAGCCTCCTGGACACCTATCACGCCGAGCGACACCCGGTCGGCGCCCGCGTGCTCCGGAACACCATGGCGCAGGTCGCGCTGAGCGCCCCCGACGACCGCCACCAGGCCTTGCGCGAGACCATGGGCGAGCTGCTCCAAATGGACGAGCCGCGGAAGCGCATCGCCGGGATGCTCTCCGGCCTCGACATCCACTACGACCTCGGGGAAGGTCACCCGCTCCTCGGGCGGCGGATGCCGGATCTCGAGATCGCAGACCGAGGACGGTGGAGCTCGAGTGTTCACGCTCCTGCACGAAGCGCGGCCCGTGCTCCTCGAGTTCGGTGAGTCGGGGGCCTTCGACCTCTCCCCGTGGGGCGACCGGGTCCGGCGCATCGGCGCTCGCTACGACGGCGTTTGGGAGCTCCCGCTCCTCGGCGAGGTCGACGCGCCTCCCGCAGTGCTGATCCGACCGGATGGATACGTCGCCTGGGTAGGAGACCTCGCGGACCCCGAGCTCCCTCGAGCGCTGACGACCTGGTTCGGCGCCCCCGATGCGGCTCGGTAGAGAAGAGCCGCGCCTCATTGGGTCCCGTCCATCGAGCAGCTGTGCACCCGGGCCGGGAGGCATCGCGCCGGTGCCTCGCACTCCCACGTTCCGCGGCTGGGACGCGCGCTTCCGCACCGCCGACACTTGCTCCGTCCTGCCAGAACGTCGATGCTTTGCGCCGCCGGCGCGAGTGACTCGACTCCGCGCGGGCATCTCGGGGCTCGGTATCGCTCGGCTCGAATCCGGTGCCAGGTGGGAGGTCGCCATGGCTCGCCGCTTCACTTCTCTCGTGCTCGTTTCCTCTCTCTTCGGCCTCTTCGCCGGCTGCGGCGGCGGGGACACCGGCGTCGCCGGCCCCGAACGGGACGCGGGGGGGACGCGAATCCTTCCGCCCACCGGGAACGACGGCGGCACGACGCCGCCTCCCGGGGTCGACGCCGGCCACGTGTCGCCCACCGGCCCCGGCACGCCGGTCACGCCGCTCGCCGGGACCGCTCCCTGCGACGTGCAGCAGGTCTTCGGGATGTACTGCAGCGCGTGTCACGGCTCGACGCCGACCGCCGGCGCGCCGGAGTCGCTGGTGACCCGCTCCGACCTCACCTCGCCCTCGCTGAGGGACGCGACCGCGACCAACGCGCAGCGCAGCGTCATCCGCATGCGCGCCGCGAGCCCCATGCCGCCCTCCGGGGTGGCCGTGCCGGACGCCGACCTCCAGACCATCCAGGCGTGGATCGCGGCGGGCTACCCCGAGGGCCCCGCCACCTGCACGACCCCGCCCCCGACCATGACGCCGGATCCGCTCTTCTCGGAGGCGCCGACCTGCACGACAGGGCGCACCTGGTTCCTCGGCGATCAGGGCACGGCGCTACATGCACCCGGGCCGCGCCTGCGTCGACTGCCACCGCTCGCGCGGTCGAGGGCCGCTCTACACAATCGCCGGCACGGTCTACGCGACCGGCCACGACCCGGACGACTGCTTCGGCGCGGACGGCGGCGGGATGGCGGTCGTGGAGATCACCGACGCGACCGGCGCGGTGACGCGGCTTACCCCGAACGCGATCCCGGTCTTGGGCTCGGCCGGGAACTTCTTCTCCAGCGCCGCCATCGCCACGCCCTACACGGCGCGGGTGCTCTACCAGGGCCGCGTGCGGGCGATGCTGACGCCGCAGACGTCGGGCGACTGCAACTCGTGCCACACCGCCGCTGGCACCACCGGCGCGCCGGGCCGCATCGCCCTCCCCTGACGTCATCCGGACTCGCGGGCAGGGGGCTCGACACGCGCGAGTCGAGCCGAGAATCGTGGCGCCGGATCTCCGTCAGCGGCGGCGGATGGTCACGAGGCCGAGCAGACCGAGCAGCACGAGCATCGCCGGAGCGCTCGGCGCGTGATGACCAGGGACGGTGCAGCCGCAGCCGCTCATCGCGGGCGGCATCGTGCCGGCGTCGGCCATGGGCGCAACGCTCGCGTCGCCGCCTCCGTTCGTGCCCGCGTCCGGCGCGCCGGCGTCGGGCGCCATGGCGGCCTGACACGCGCTCACCTCGTCGGGCGCGCCGATGCAGAGCCCGGGGCGGCGGCTGTTGCCAGACATCGCCGTGTTCACGACCACCACGAAGACCTCGTCCGCGCCGGCCGCTTCGACGCCCGAGCCGTCACCGAGCGTGATCGCGTTGCCGCGACGGACACCCATCACGATCGCGAGGTCCGCCGTGTCGTCGCCGGTCAGCGCCGCCTCCACCCGCACCCGCGAGCCGGGCGAGACGCTCCAGTACTGCGCCGACGCGTAGAAGACGCGGAGCGGCGAGGCGCTCGAGAAAGGCAGCGGGACGGAGCTTCGTCATCACCGGCGGGTACATCGCCCCGTTCGCGTACGACTGCGAGGGATCCGCGTAGCTGGCGGTGAAGAGATCCCAGCCGGCCAGCTCGGTGAACGCGCCGGCAAAGGACGACGCGTAATCGCTCATGAGGATCTGATCGAGCGCCGGCAGCCAGGGCTGCGTGTCGCAGGCCTCCCAGAGCTGGCGGATGATCGAGCGGTCGAAGCGCTCGTCGAGGAACTCGAAGAAGAGCGCCGCGCCGTAGCTGAAGGGATCGACCGGACCCGAGAGACCGTGATCGATGGGCCGGTCGGTGTGATCGAGGAAACCGCCGACGAAGCCCTCGAAGTCGTCGAGGCTGGGATCGAAGGTCTCGGTGGCCCAGACCGCCGTGCCCTCGGCGATGACGCTGCCCTGGTCGGCGTCGTAGGCGGCCTGCACGGCGTGGAAGAACTCGTGGCTCGACAGCACGCGGCTCGCGTAGTCAATCGACGGGTAACCGTAGCCGGCGAAGTCGTTCTCCTGGACCATGTAGCCCACGCACTGGCCCGGACGCGCTCCGTCGAGGCCGCAGGCGTCGCTGCGGAAGGAGCCGTCGGAGCCGCCACCGAAGTCGAGGAAGTACACGTCGAAGCGGCCATCGCCGCCGTTGTCGCCGCTGAGCGTGGCGTCGCCGAGAGGCGCCCGGAAACCCAGCTCGTCGCGGTAGAACGCGAGCACGTCGTCGTAGAGGACCGCGACCTGCTCCACGTAGTCCGGCACGCCCGAGCCGTCGGCGTCGGTCGGGATCACGGCGTTCATCCCCGAGCGCGTGAAGTGCAGGAGGAAGTCGCCGCCCGGCGAGCCATAGGTGTCGACGACGTCGCTCGGCTCGAAGTGGTAGAGCGACATCGAGCTGGGCGTGTCGGGGCGGTCGGCGGCAGCCGGCGCCGCGCTCGCGAGGACGAGCGCGGCCGCGAGAACGGCGTGATCACGGCGCGAGCCACGCCGGCGCGAGAGTCGACGGAGGAACCCCGGGACGACGCGGCGCATCAGTCGAGGAAGGCCCAGCGGAAGCGGAGGTTCCCCGAGCCGGTGGGCTGGGTCATGTCGATGTTGCCCGTGCTGTCGCAGGTATCCTGCACCGACGGCTCGTAGTAGTCGGTCACCGTCAGCTTCACGTGGCGGCCGTTGGCGAGCTCGAGGACGTAGACGTTGCCGCTCATCGCCACGCAGCCGCCCGGGTAATCCCAGAAGTTCGCCAACACCGTCGCCGGCGAGTTGAGCCCGTAGCTGTCGGGCACGTAGTCGCACGAGGCCGTGTAGTACTGCTCTTCGTTGTAGGTGACGCCGTCCGGCGGGGCGTCGAGCGTGTCGTAGCTGGCGGTGGGCGGCGTGCGCGCGGCCGACACGCAGCTCGGGCCGGAGGGGCCGCTGTTGAGCCGGATGATGAAGCGCCGGAAGGCCACGTCCCAGTCCATCGAGCTGAACGCCGCGTCGTCGCTCAGGTCGACGTTGACCAGCCCCTGGTCGGTGAAGCGCGCGTACACATAGCCCATCGACGGGTTGAAGCCGCCGCCCGTCGCGTCGACGTGAGTCGTCCATCCGCTTCCGTCGGCCGTGTTCTCGATGGTCGCGTTGTTCGCGGTCATGAACAGGTTGAGGTCGAGGAAGGAGTTGTCCGTGCAGGGCGTCGTCGTCGGCATGGTGCAGGCCGGCGTCCACGGCGAGCCGCCGTCGGCGGGCCCCGCGTCGGCCGTGGAAGCATCGGCGCCGGGCAGATCGCCGCCGTCCTGCGGCGTGGAGGTGCCGCCGTCACACGCGGCGAGGAGAAGGAGGGCGAGCCAGGCGGTCGAACGGCGCTGCATCGAGGAATCTCCGGCAAGAATCGACAAGGGCTGACAGATTCACCTCGGGCGAGGCCAACGGTCAACTGCCGCCGTTCGCTCCCTCACGCCAGCGTTCGACTCTCCGCCGTATACCCGCCGATGGGCGCCGGCAGCGGCCAGACCTGGTGCCGCTTCCCAAAACGGCCGGGCGACTTCGCGGCCTGCACCCCGACGCCCGAGGCCGCGAACGAGGCCGCGCCCTGAGCCGAGGTCTCGCGCGCCGTCGGGGCAGCCTGGCCTTGGGTCCGCTCCCGCGAGCGGGTAGAACGATCCGATGCGGAACTCTGCGCTCCTGCTTTTCTTGCTCGCCCTTCCTTCGGCCTCCGCCTCCGCCCAGCTCGTGCCGGCGCCGGCAGAAGGCGCCTTCGTCCGGGACGGGAGCGAGTCCTGGTCCGTGCGGCGCGACGCAGCCGATCCCTCGCAGGTGGTCGGCCGTGGCGCCGGGCGGCGGCGTGCTCCGCGGGAGCGTCGACGAGCACGCCCTGGTCAGGCTGGCACCGGGCACCGATCCGGCGATCCTGAGCTCGCTCGATCTGGTGGTGGAGCGGACCGTGTCGACGACGCTCCACATCTACCGGGTGCGGAGCGCGCGCGCCGAGGACGGGCTCGACGTGGCGCTGCGGCTCGCCGCCGTGACGGGGCCGGGCCGGCCGCTGGTGGACGCCATCCCGGACTGGATCCTGGCGCACCGATCCAAGGGCATCTCCATCCCGCCCAACGACCCGCGCTACTCGGGCCAGTGGTACCTGGACCGGATCAGCATCGAGGACGCCTGGCAGCTCTCGACCGGCGACGCCTCGACCACCATCGTCGTCATCGACACCGGCTGCGACGGCATGCACGTCGACCTCGCCGACCACATGGACCAGGGCCTCGACGTCATCGACATGGACACCGACCCGACGCCCACCCCCGGCGAGAGCGGCAACGGCCACGGCACGTCGTGCGCCGGGCTCGCGGCGGCGGTGACCGACAACGGCGAAGGCATCGCCGGCACCTGCGCCGAGTGCCGGCTGCGCTGCGTCCGCCTGCTCGGCGGCGGGTCCTCCGAGCTGCCGATCAGCGCCGACGTATCGGCGTTCCAGTTCGTCATCGACACGGACGCGGCGGTGGCCTCGAACAGCTGGGGCTTCGTGAGCCCGATGCCCGTACCGGACATGCTGCGGACCATCATCGAGAGCGTGGTCGACACCGGCCGCAGCGGGCTCGGCGCGCTGGTGCTCTTCGCGTCGGGCAACGACGATCGCGAGCTCCTCGACTACGAGCTCGAGGCCGTGCGCGGCGTGATCACGGTCGGCGCGACGACCAACTTCGACGAGGCCACGCCCTACAGCAACTACGGCGCGTCGGTGGACATCGTGGCGCCCGACCGGGACGCTCTCCACCGACATCACCGGCGCCGACGGAGAGGATCCCGGCGACTACACGACGCGCTTCGGCGGGACGTCGTCGGCGTGCCCCATCGCCGCCGGTGTGGCCGGGCTCCTGGTCAGCGCGGCGCCGGACATGAGCGGCGCGGATTCTGGCGGACGCGCTCATCCACAGCGCGCTCCCCTCGCCCTACGCCACGCCGGACGCCATGGGCCACGACGTCACCTACGGCTACGGCCGCGTCCAGCCTGCGGCCGCCCTACGCCGCGTGCTCGGCATCCCCGAGCCCCAGCCGGACGCCGGACCGCAGATGCCGGACGCCGGGCCGCAGATGCCGGACGCCGGCGCGCCGAATCGACGCGGGCGCCGACGGCGGGATGGCGGTCTCCGGCGGAGGCTGTGGCTGCGCCGTCACCCCGGCGTCGGGACGCGGCCCGCTGCTCCTCTTCGCCGCCCTCGGCCTCGCGCTGCTGCGCCGGCGCAGCGGCTGAGAGACCGACCGCGCCGGCCGTGTCCTCCACCGGACGGAGCCGGTCGATCAGTCCAGCCTTGATCCGTGCTTGGCGAGCCAGGCCGCGGCCGAGAGATTGAGATCGCGCTCACCGATGCACCCGACAGCCGAGCTTCCACAGACCGGAGCCGAGCAGGCGGAGCCCCTGCAACTCGGGCCTCGACCCCCGGCTCGAACGCTCGCGAGCGCGCGGATCGAGCCTCGACCCCCGGCTCGAGCGCTCGCGAGCGTCCGGATCGCCCCTCGACCCCCACCGAACATCACCGCGAGCGGTTCACGGCGGTGTCGACACCCCCTCGGAAGGCACCCAGACCTCCCGAAAACGAAATCGAGGCAGCCGAGAGAGCCACCTGGACCTCGAAGTCGGGATGTCGACACCGCGCCGGCGAGGTCCGGGAGGTCTCCGGCAGGGGGTCGAGGCCCGCGAGTGGAGGTCCCGGGCCGTCCGAGCCGGGGGTCGAGGCGCAGTTTTCGTGTACGCGCTGGTTCGAGCGGGGTGTCGAATCGAAATTTCGACGGCCCGGCTGATCTCGGGCGGGTGTCGAGGAAGAGATCGAGAAGGTGCGCGGGTCCTCTCGACGCTCCGAGTCCGCCCGCGGCCGCCTCGCCAGGCCCCGCCGAGGCTCCGAGAAGCACGACCAAGAGGGGTCCCCTCCCCCGTCGAACGAATCCGAGCCGGCGCCGGGTGCCGGTCACCTCCCCCGGCCATCGACGCCAGGCACGCGCACCGGGGGACCGCGTGGTCGAGGTACGCGTGCAGAGGGCGCCGAAGCCGACCCGAGCCAATCGGTCACGCGAACGTGATGGCGTCGCCCCGCCCGACGGTTGGCAACTCGCCCGGCGCGGGTCAGGCTCGGCCCGTGACCCGACTGACCCATCCGGCACCCGCCCCCGCACGAGGCAGCTACGAGCCCGGCTTCGCTCCCCTCGCCCGCCGCTTCGCCGCCCAGCTCGCCACCGGCGAGGAGATCGGCGCCGGGCTGAGCGTGCACCACAAGGGCCGGCCGGTCGTCGATCTCTGGGGCGGGCTCGCCGATCGCAAGAGCCGCCGGCCCTGGCAGCGCGAGACGCGGGTGGTCGTCTTCTCGGTGACCAAGGGCCTGGCGGCGATGGCCATGAACCTCCTCGCCGACCGCGGGCAGCTCGACTGGGACGCGCCGGTGGCGACCTACTGGCCCGGCTTCGCGCGCGCCGGGAAGGAGGACATCACCGTCCGCACGCTGCTCAACCACCGCGGCGGGCTGCCCTTCTTGAACGCGCCGCTGACGCTCCAGGACTGCGTCAATCCCACCCAGCGCGAGCGCGTGCTGGAGGCGCTCGAGGCGCAGCCGCCGGCATGGCGTCCCGGCGAAGAGCAGGGCTATCACGCCATCACCTTCGGGATGTACGCCCGCGAGCTCTTCGAGCGCATCGCCGGCGAGCCGCTCGGGCCCTTCTTGCGCCGGGAGCTCTTCGAGCCGCTCGGCTCCGACGCCTGGCTGGGCACGCCGAACGTCGAGGACGCGAACATGGCGACGCTCTACCCGCCGCCGACGCCGAGCCGCATCGGGCTCATGGCGGGCGCCGCGTTCTTCACGCCCGACTCGAACGAGGGGCGCGTGGCGCGGGCCACCCTCCAGCGCGACTCGATCGGCCGGCGCGCGTTCTTGAACCCGAGGCCCGGCCGAGCGGGCGTCGCCGCCTACGACGACGTCCCCGTGCGCCGCGCCGAGCTGGCCTGGGCCTCCGCCACCTCCAGCGCGACCGGACTGTCGCGCGCGTACTTGCCCTTCGCCTCCGGCGGCGTCCACGACGGCCGCCGTTACCTGCGCGAGGAGACGCTGACCCCCATCCACGCCCGCCAGAGCTGGGCGTGGGAGGATCACGTCCTGAAGAAGCCGATCGGCTGGTCGCAGGGCTTCCTCAAAGAGGAGCGGCACCTCTTCTGCCCGGAGCCGTCTTCCTTCGGCCACGCCGGCATGGGCGGCGCGCTCGGATGGTGCGATCCCGTCAACGAGATCACCTTCGGCTACGTCATGAACAAGATGGATTGGCGCGTGCGCTCGCTCCGCGCCGTCGCCCTCTGCCGCGCGCTCTACGAGTCTGAAGCGCTGCTCTGATCCGCGGGGCCTTGCCTCGGATCCTCGCTCGCAGATGAGCACGCTGGAGAGCGTGCCGAGCCATCGCGCTCGCCACGACGCTCCCCGCGCCGCGAGGAGACGTCGGGCTTCAACCGGCGAGGATGCGTATCCAGCCGACGTCGTAGACCGCGAGCATGGCGTAGGCGCTGGAGACGACGACGGCGCCGAGCTTGGCGATCTGCAGCTCGGCGTGGCGCCAGAGGAAGAGCGCGCAGGCGGACACCAGGGCGATCTTGATGCCGGCGAAGGGCGCCGGGCCGAGCGAGAGCACAGCCGCCATGATGGGGTTGGCCTCCTCGGCGACGCCCGCCCGGACGAACGCCAGCGTGACCACGACGTCGACCACGTTGAGGACGCAGGTCACAGAGAGGAGCGCGGCAATCCACCGCGGTCGGGCTCCAGCCGACGGCACGAGGGAGCCGGTAGCAACGCCCGCTCCATCGTCTGCAGCTCGACTTCGAGCCGCTCTCCCGAAGTGCCGACCGGCGACGCTGGGGCGCGCGGCCGCGCCGCGGGAGCGTGCCGCCTCGACCCTTCGAAGGGAGGAACGCGTTCTGCAACGTCCCGGCTCGAAGCCTCCCGGAGGCGGAAGGAGCAGTGCGGATGCGTACCCGATTGGCCATGGTCACGATCGCCTCGGTCCTCGCGCTCTCGATCGCGAGCTGCGCGACCCAGGAAGGCACCGGCACGCTCGTCGGCGGTACGGCGGGCGCGGCGCTCGGCGGCGCGTTGACGGGCTCGGGCTGGGGCGCGTTGATCGGCGGCGGGCTCGGCGCGGCGATCGGCAACCGGGTGGGCGCGGAGATGGACCGCCGCGATCGCGAGCGGATGGCCTACGCGCTCTCGCAGGTGCCGACCAATCAGCCCTACCAGTGGGTCAACCCGGACACCGGCGCCGCCTGGCAGGTCACGCCGCAGCAGCCCTACGCCTCGCCCGCCTCGCCGCCCGGCTATCCGTGCCGCGAGTTCTCGGTGATGGCGCGCATCGGCGGCCGTATGCAGGAGACCTACGGCACCGCCTGCCTGCAGCCCGACGGAAGCTGGCAGATGGTGGGCTGAACGGCCCGCACGGATCGCGGACGCTTCGACGGCGCGACCCGCAGCCGGAGATCGGCTCGTCGGCCCCGAAGCGACATGCCGAGCGTGTGTGGCGGTCGTGCGAGAACGGCCGCGTGCCCGCGAATCGTGCCACGAGCCGTTGCCGGCGGGCGCGCGCGGCTCCATGAACCGGCGGAAGTGATTTCGCGAGGACCAGGAGCCCGCTATCTTGCAGCGCACGGGGATCAGCCCCCGGCGAGGCCACGGATGCGACGCGAGCCCAGTCGGTTTCGAGAGCTCGAGGAGGCGATCGACGATGCGGTCGCCAGCTACACGGGCGAGCTGCAGATCGACAACCTCGAGAGCGCGGCGCTGCCGAACAAGCGCGCCGTCGTCGAGGCCTACTGTCACCTCAAGCCCGTGCTCTACATGGGCTTCTACGCCCAGCGCGCGCTCGACCGGCACAACCTCCGGCACGAGATCGCCGAGCACCTCTACACCGTCCACCAGGTGCTCGTGGACCAGATTCGAGCGGGCGCTGACCTACGAGCAGTGGATTGGCCGCTCCGCCGCGCATCTGCCCGCCGGCTCCGGCGAAGAGGTCGTGCTCGGCCTGCTCAAGGCCATCCCGCGCCTTCGTCGCACGCTCGACGGCGACGTGCGGGCGGCCTACGACGGCGACCCGGCGGCGCGCAGCGTCGAGGACATCATCTTCAGCTACCCCTCGCTCGAGGCGATCACCGCCTACCGCATCGCGCACGAGCTCTACCGGGCCGGCGTGCCGATGATCCCGCGCATCATCACCGAGCACGCGCACTCGGTGACCGGCGTCGACATCAACCCGGGCGCCCAGATCGGCGAGCGCTTCTTCATCGATCACGGCACCGGCGTCGTCATCGGCGAGACCGCCGTGATCGGCAACGACGTGAAGCTCTATCAGGGTGTCACGCTCGGCGCGCTGAGCGTCCCCCACGGCTCCAGCGAAGCGACCGAGAAGCGGCACCCGACCCTGGAAGACCACGTCACGATCTACTCGGGCGCGACCATCCTCGGCGGCGACACCGTCATCGGCCGCGGCTCGGTGATCGGCGGCAACGTGTGGCTGGTCCGCTCGACGCCGCCGGGCGCCAAGGTCTTCGGCCGCTCCAAGCGCGACTCCGAGCCGCCGGAAGCCGACAACGTCGCGCCGCCGAGCAACGGCGACTGAGGACGGTCGGCGGCTCCGGCCGCTTCCGCGTCCCACTGTCCGGCGGCCTGCCGAAGCCGGCGTGGCTTGCGCTGCGCACGACTCGCAACCGTCAGCCGAGCCGATCCCGGGGTCTGCGACGTGCCCCGGTTCTCGGCCGCGATCGAGCCACGCCGAGCTTGCCGATGCGCCACCGGCCACCCTCGCGGGATGAGACGCCGCAGACGAGCGCCCGTCGTTCTTTCATCCCCCTCGCCAGCATGAGACCCTGCGCTCCATACAGAAAGCAGAGGGAGGAACCATGACTCGCCAGTATCCGATCAACACGCTGGAAGCCGGAATCTACGAGTGGACGATGGTGAGCGAGAAGCTCTCCCGCAGCGGACACACCGTCGTTCGCGGGCCCGAAGCAGGTCCGATCGGCCCCTACAAGTACCCGCCTGGCACCGAGACCTGGTACTGGAGCGGCGACACCGGCCCCGGCGGCACGCCGAGCTACACGCTGACGCTGACGATGATGTGCGATCCCGACGACAAGGCGCTCATCGCCGAGGTCGGCAAGATCCAGGCGAGCGAGAAGGAAGCCGGCGTGATGCAGATGGTCCCGGATTGGCAGAAGGACGCGCCGTTGCCCAGCTCCGGCGACATCCTCACCTTGGTCGAGGTGAAGGACGGCCCGGGCTCCTACGACTACCTCTACCAGAACGTCTCGTTCTACATGCCGATTGACGGCGATCCGGTGCTCCCCACCTTCTATACGGACATCCCGGGCCTCTACAGCATCTTCGGCGGAGACCCGAAGAACGGCGCCCCGATCAAAGTGGGAATCACCGCGGTGATGATCGGCGTAAAAGAAGGAGCGCCCGGCTATCCGGATCCGAACAAGTGGCTCTGGTACGGCCGCAACCCGAAGTAGCGGTTCGCAACTGCTGAGTCGGTCGGGAGCTCCACCTCACTGCGCGAGCCGGTAGGGGCGTACCACTCGGAAGCCGAGGACCGAGAAACGGCGGTGGGGCTCGCCGGCGAAGCGGGTCGCGACCCGGCAGAGCTCGAGCACCGCATGCCAGCCGCCACCGCGCGCCGCCCTCAGCTCCGGATCGTCCTCGGCTGCGACTTCCACGATCAGACGCCCGCGGTCCAGTTGTGGACCGGTCGGCGTCCACGCGTTGCAGCACCATTCGCGCACGTTGCCGGTGGTGCCGTGGACGCCAAAGGGGCTCTCGTCCGATGGAAAGGCGTGCACCGAAACCCTCCCCGGAATATCCGTCCCTGAGCTCCCCACCACACAGGCCCAGGACGGCTCGAGGTGGTCACCGAATGCGAAAGCGCGCGCGTCAACTCCCCGAGCGAACTTCTCCCATTCGAGTTCGTCTGGAATCCGGAATTCTTGCCCGCGCTGGCTGGAGACGGCCCGCGTGTAGGCCATGGCCGAGGGCCAGTCGATCAGACTGACCGGCCAGTCGGGCTGCCAAGGAATGCCGTTCTCGTCGACTCGCAGCACGAAGCGACCAGCGGGATCCCGATCGAGAGCCAAGCGATCGGCAGCTTCGGACGCCGTCCCTGCTGGTGATCTCGGCGCGTAGCGCAGAGCGAGATCCTCCTCCCCCCTCGCCACCAGCTCGTTCAGGAACGCGATGTACTCGGCGTTGGTCACCGGATGGCGCGCGACCAGCAGCCCGTCGACCCAGATCTTGCGGCGCGGGAGACTCTCACCGGCGTGCGGATCGCCTCCACTCCAGAACCAGCCGGCGGGGACGTAGACGAGGTCGTCGCCGAGCTCTTCCTTCGTGGGGATCGGGATGGCGAAGGGGGTTTTGCCGCCCGGCGGGACGCCGTCCCAGTGTCCGCCGCGCTCGATCAGGACGGGGTAGCGGACGGGCGGGCGGCCCTCGAGCTCGGCCACGAGCAGGTAGCTTCCGTGCGGGAGCGAGGCGGCGACGACGGGCGTCTCGCCCAGATCGCGGAAGAGGGTCGGGACGAGGCGCCGGTGCTTCTCGACGTAGCGGTAGGCGGTGACCTTCGCGCCCGGCGGGTCCGTGACCAGCGTGACGGCGCCGTCGCCGGCCAGGAACGCGGCGTGCGCGCCCCGGTCGTGCGCGCGCAGCAAGGCTTCGGCCCGCGCGGCGGCTTCCGGATCCCGGCGCGCCTCCGCTTCGAGCAGCTCCCGCCGATGATGGTCGGCCAGCCGCGAGAGCGCCTCCGGCAGGTCCGGCACCACGTGGAGCGCGCTTCGCAGCCGCTGCAGCCACTCGACCTCGCGCAGCGCCGCCTCGCGCTCGAGCTCGCGCGCCTCGTCCTCGACGTCCCAGCCCTCGTGCTTGGACTCGGCCGGGGCGTTGGGAGGCAAGGCGTCGAGCAGCGTGCGCGCGTTCTCCCGGAGCTCGCTCGCGCGCTCGCGCAGCGCCTCGATCGCCGGCGTCAGCCCGTCGGCCTCGGTCACGATCTTCAACGCGCTCTCGCGTCGGCGCGCGCCCTCCAGCCACGCGGCGACGTCCGCGGCCAGCTCGCCCGCGTCCGCGTAGCGCGCGCCCGAATCGGAGGCCATGGCCCGCTCGCAGATGGCGGCCAGCTCGGGCGGGATGGGCGGATGATCGGCTCCCACGGAGTCGGCGATCGGCTTGACCTCGCCCATCATGATCGCGGCCAGCACCACCGGGCTCGGCCCGCTGACCGGCGGGCGATGGGTGAGGATGGTCCGCAGCACGGCGCCGAGGGACCACACGTCGCTCCGCGACCCGAGCGCGCGGTGCTCGCCGCGAGCCTGCTCGGGCGGCATGTAGGCCGGCGTGCCGACCACGTCGCCGACCTGGGTGAGCGTGCCGTCTTCGGCCGCCTCCGACACCCGCCCCGCGCTCTCGACGTGCTTGGCGAGGCCCCAGTCCATGACCTGGACCTCGCCGAACTCGCCGACCATCAGGTTGGAGGGCTTGAGATCGCGGTGGACGACGCCGCGGCTGTGCGCGTAGGCGACCGCGTCGCACATGCGGCGGAAGGAGTCGACCACGCGGAAGAGGCTGGTCTTGGCGACCGGCCAGGCGCCGTCGTCGATGCCTTCGTGCAGCTCGTGGATGACGGCGGTCAGCGTGCGACCGCGCACCTCGCGCATGGTGAACCAGAGGCGGCCGTCGGCGAGCGCGCCGTGATCGTGTACCGCGACGATGCCGGGATGCTGAAGGCTGGCCGTGATCTTCGCCTCGGCCAGGAAGCGGGTCCGCGATGGCGCATCTTCCGCCAGCTCGCCGGAGAGGACCTTCATGGCCAGGATCCGGTCGAGGTGGCGGTCGTAGACGCGCTGGATGTCGCCCATGCCGCCCTGCGCGATGGGCCCGCAGTCCTCGTAGCGCGCGCACACGGGGTCGTCCGGCGGGATGATCGGCCGCGTGATGACGGCCCCTCCGCGCTCGTGCAGCGTCTTCGTTCGACTGCCGTCGCTCACGACCCCGCGAATACTACACGCGGATGGGGGAGCGGGCCTTTCCTGTCGCCCGATGACGCGCCCGTTCGTGTCCGAACAGGTGCTGCGCACCCTCAGGGATCGGGCGTTTCGGTCGGAGCGTCCGGCGCGGCCGCGGGCTGCGCGCCGACGGGGACAGCCGAGCTGCCGTTCGCGCCCGGCTCGGCGACGCTGTCGGGCGGGGTCTCGTGGACCTCGTTCGCCTCGCGGGCGCGCTCGTCGGCGCCGGCCGCATAGCCGTCGTCGGCCTCGCCGAGGGTTCCGTCCTGCTGGGCCTGCGTCGTGAGCACGGTTTGCTCGGCCCGGAGCTCGTCCAGCCGCGTCTGGAAGCGCTGCAGGATCGTGCGCTGCTGCTCGGCCGCCGCGGTCTCGCCCCGCTCCTCGAACCCGCGGATCAGCTCCTGCATGTGCGCGATGCGCGGCTGGACGATCTCGAGGTGGTGGCGGTTCTGACCGAGCCGCCAACCCGCGCTGTGCTCCGACTCCTCGGCGTCGCCGCGGGGCAGGTCCACGAGCGGCGGCCGCGTTCGGCCCTGTGGCGCGGCGTGGACGGTCGGCACCGCCGCCAAGACGCCGGCGTCGACGACGACCCTCCCGCTGGCACCCGCGTGGCGTGCCTCGTGCTCGCCGCCGCCCGGCCCGAAGCCGATGCTCCCCTGCGACGCGCGGGCCGTTCCCCGCGGTCCCGCCGCCAGCCGGGGCGCTCCGTCGTCGTGCGGATCGCCGTCGCGGCTCACCCAGTATCCGAGGCCGATCGCCAGCGCGATCCCGACCCCGATCAGCACTCCGATTCGTCCGTTCTTCTCCACGG
Organism: uncultured Pseudomonadota bacterium; assembly: GCA_963832725.1. Taxonomy (GTDB): domain Bacteria; phylum Myxococcota_A; class Polyangia; order Polyangiales; family Sandaracinaceae; genus JAEZBP01. The sequence goes on along the minus strand of CAWHVG010000007.1, from coordinate 405,326 downwards.
CAGCACCTTATCAGTCGGTTGGGCCAGCGCACTCGGAGCTCCCCCTCCCGCGAGCGGGACGAGAGCCGGACCTCGTGGATTCGCGCTCCGAAGGAGATCCAGTCCCCGTCGACAGCCGCAGCCCACGACGCGCTCCGAGCTGGTCTGCCGCACAGACGGACGAGCCGCGCCGGTTGTTCACCGCGAGACGCGGCCCGACGACGCTCGGCATCGCCTCGTCGGGTCGGACCACGCCACGGCCCATCGCGCCTTCGCCGCTCTCCAAGCCGCTCGCCTCGCACATCTAGCTGCCGCGTGCACTCGAACCGACCATGGGATCAGTTAAACGCGTGGATTCGTCGCTGTTCCGTCGCTTTTCGCCTTCCGCGGCATGATCTCGGCGCCACCGATCGTGGCGGCTTGACGCAGGGGGGCTCTCGGACGAGCCTTGCGCCCCATGTTGAGCATCGATCTGTCCGGAAAGCGTGCGTTCGTGGCCGGTGTCGCCGACGACGGAGGCTTCGGTTTCGCCATCGCGAAGTCCCTCGCCGAGGCCGGCGCCAGCGTCTGCGTCGGCTCGTGGCCGCCGGCCATGGGCATCTTCGAGACGCTGCTCCGGCGCGGCAAGATGGACGAATCGCGGACGCTGAAGGACGGCTCGAAGCTGGAGTTCGAGAAGATCCTGCCGCTCGACGCCGAGTACGACCGGCTCGACGCGGTGCCCGAAGACGTCCGCGGCAGCCGGCGCTACAAGGAGCGCGGCGACTTCACCATCGATGGCGCGGCCAAGGCGCTCGAGGAGGAGCTCGGCTCACCTTGCCTCGACATCGTGGTGCACGCGCTGGCCAACGGGCCCGAGGTGAAGAAGCCGCTCTTGGAGACCAGCCGCGCGGGCTACCTCGCGGCGCTCAGCGCCAGCAGCTACTCCTTCGTGTCGCTGGTGTCGCGCTTCGGCCCGCTGGTTCGGCCGGGCGGCAGCTTCCTCTGCCTGAGCTACCTCGCCGGCGAGCGCGTCGTGCCGGGCTACGGCGGCGGGATGAGCTCGGCCAAGGCCGCGCTCGAGTCCGACACTCGCGTGCTCGCGTACGAAGCGGGCCGCAAGTGGGGCCACCGGGTCAACGCGATCAGCGCCGGGCCCTACGCCTCGCGCGCCGCGTCGGCGATCGGCCTCATCGGCGCCATGATCTCCGCACTACGAGAAGAACGCCCCGCTCCGCGACCCGCTGACCGCCCGCGAGGTCGGCGACGCCGCCGCGTTCTTGGCCAGCCCGCTGGCCAGCGGCATCACCGGCGCCGTCGTCCACGTCGACAAGGGCTACCACGCCATGGCCGTCCCGGCGGAGCTCCTCGAGAACACCGAGGGCTGAGATCCCGGCGAGGCGCTGCTGGCGAGCGGCCGGGCGATGGGCCACCTTCGCCGCATGACCGAGCACTCGCCGCTCTCGTCCTATCCCGTGCGTCTGCCGATCCGCGTGGCGTGGGGGGAGATGGACGCCTTCGCGCACCTCAACAACACCGTCTACTTCCGCTACTTCGAGTCGGCGCGCATCGCCTACTTCGAGGGGATGGAGATCCTGACGAAGGGCGGCAGCGTGGCCGGCGTCGGGCCGATCTTGGCCAGCACCTCGTGCCGCTTTCGCGCGCCGGTCACCTATCCCGACCAGCTCCAGGTCGGCGCGCGCGTCAGCGAGCTCGGCGGCGACCGCTTCACCATGGAGTACGCCGTCTGGAGCGAGAAGCTGGAGCGGATGGCAGCGACCGGTGAGGGCGTGATCGTCTCCTACGACTACGCCGCCGGCGCCAAGGTCGACCTCCCCGAAGCGTGGCGAGCGCGGATCGTGGAGCTCGAGGGCTCGGTCGGCCACGCGCTATAGCCCCCCGGCCGAAGGGCTCGCTCAGCCTCGGAGCATCTGCGCGACCGCCTCGCCGAACGCGCCGACCCACTCGTCGACCGAGTTCTCGTCGACCACGACGTGGCCGAACGCGCCGAGCGTGCGCGTGCCGCGGCGATCGAGGCGGCCGCTGAAGAGGAGCTGACCGCTCGCGTCGTAGATGCTGAGCACTGTCATCGCGAGCGCCTTGCTGACCGGGATGAACCCGCCCGTCACCACGCCCCACTCCGTGTAGACGACCACGAGGAGGTTCGCGCCGGTGATCTGCGCGATAGCGCAGCTCGACGGATCGGACCGCAGCGCGCGCGTCAGCCGGCGGCGTCGGCGCTGGGCTGCTCTTCCGCGGCCGAGGGCGACTTGGTCCACGCGGCGCTGCGATCCCAGAGCTCCTTGGCCAGCTCGGGATCTCGAGCGAGCTTCGCCGGCTCCTTCTCTTTGCACTCTTCGTAATAGCGGCCGCTCTGGCTCGCGAGCTCGGGCGCCGTCGCGCAGTAGATCGATGTCTGCGCGCCCTCGTCGTTCGACTTCATGAACATCTTCATCAGCGGCCGGATCGGCCACGGCACCTTCCGCCAGACGTCCGACGCGATGACGCCGGGGTGGAGCGCATAGACGGTCACGCCCGTGCCCTCGAGCCGGCGCGCCAGCTCCTTGGCGTGCAGCACGTTGGCCAGCTTGGACACACCGTACTCCGGGAAGCCGGTCGTCGTGGCCGTCGGCTGGGTCACGGCGTTCCAGTCGATCTGCTCGGCGCGGTAGTGCGCGTCGCTGGCCACGATCACGATGCGGCTCGGCGCCGACTCTTTCAGCCGGTCGAGCAGGAGCTCGGTCAGCAAGAAGTGGCCGAGGTGGTTCACGCCGAAGGTCTGCTCGAAACCGTCCCGGGTGAGCCCGCGCTGCCCGGCCATCCCCGCGTTGTTGATCAAGACGTGCAGCGGATCGCCCGTCTCGAGGAACTGCGTCGCGCAGGCGCGCACCGACTCCAGGTCGCCGAGGTCCAGCGGCAGGTAGAAGACCTCGCCGTTTCCGCCGGCGCGGATCTCCTCCATCACCGGCTTCATCCGCTCCTCTGCGCGACCCGCCAGGTAGAGCCGCGCTCCGCGCGCGCCGAGCGCCACCGCCGTGGCCCGCCCGATGCCCGTGTTGGCGCCCGTGATCAGGATGGTCCGCCCGCTCAGGTCCTTCGCGTCGCTCATGATGGTCCGCCCTCCGCTGCAGCGGACGTGTAGCAGCTCGGCGAAGCCCTCGCTGCTCGCCTTTGTCGCCGTGTGCCGAGCGCGGAGACCGGCAGCCGTCCCGCGATCGCGGACTTCGGCGGTCGAAGGCTCGCCGAAGCTCGTCTCGCGAAGCCGCTTCGCAGCTCTCGTCGGCGTCCCCCGCGAGGCGCCGCCGTTCGGAGGTTGGATGGACCAATCGCCGCCTCCACCTCGGGGCACATCCGTCCGCGCTCTATCGCTTCTGCGCGCCCGAACATCAGTCCTGCAAGAGGAGCGCGTGCGCGGAGCTGAATCCAACGGTATCTTGGCGGCCATGTGTCGCGCGACCTTCGCCGCTACGTCGCTGGTCCTCTCCTTCGTACCCGCCCTCGCGGCTGCGCAGCCCTCGGCCGCGCTCGGCTCACCGTCGGCGCCGACCGCGGTCGATGCTGGCCCGGGGGGCACGGAGACCGCTTCGCAGCCCGCCTCGCTCCGGCTCGACTCGCCGCTTCGCGCGCGCCGACCGACCGACTTTCTCGCGCAGAATCCCTTCGGGGTGGAGGTCCTGCACGTCGAGGCGATGCCCGTGGGCCGCCCGCCGGTCTTCAAGCTCCCCAGCCTGCAGCTCGGCCTCTCCTACCGCTTGTCCGATCACTTCGGGATTGGGGTCGGCAGCTTCGGGTTCGCCGTCGGGGGAAGCACGGGCGGCAACGTCGACCTGATGCTGCAAGGGAGGCCCTACGTCGAGGCCTTTCTATTCGTGGATCCGCGGGTGGATCTCTACACGCAGATCGGCGCGCTCGTCAGCGGCCAGACCGGGTCGATTCTTCGGCCCCGGCGGTATGGGAGTCGCGGCAGACGTTCGGGTCGGCGTGCGCTTCTGGATCTGCGATTGGCTCACCGTCGGCCTCCAGGCCGGCCTCGGCGTCGTCCTCACCGATACGATGGGCACCGGCTCTTCCCGACTGACGCAGGGCTCCTCCATCGGCTACCTCGGCCTCACGGTCGGCTTCCACTTCTGATCCGCCCGCGCCTCGTCCTCAGTCCGGATTGCAGGAGCCGGTGCAGGGGTCCTCGATGGTGCCCGTCGTGAGCAGCGTGCTCACCTGATCGAGGGCCTGAGGCAGCCCGATCGCGTTGGAGTGGACGCCGTTGTCGTGGTCGGGCAGCAGGTTCGAGTCCGGCGGCGTGTACTCGGCCAGTCGGTCGGGCATCTGGATCTGGATCATCGAAATGTCCGTGGTCGGTGCCGTCACCTGATCGAGCCCGAACACCGGCTCGACCGCCGGCTGGATCAGCTCGAAGCCCATCGCGCGGGCGAGGATTCCGGTGGCCACGTTCGGCACCTGGCAGTCGCCGATGGCCTCCTGGATGAGCACGTGGCGCTCGGAGGGTGCGTCCGGCAGCGGACGCCGGACTAGGAGCTGCCCCACGTTGGCGCCGTCAGAGCCGTCGAAGCGCGCCTGCACCATCGCGATGAAGGTCTGCTGCAAGAGCGGGTCGGGGTATTTGATGTCGATCAGCGCCCTCACCGGCTCGTAGACGACCGAGCGCGTCAGGAGCGTCGCCCACGCGCCGCCGGGCACGGCCAGGATGGCGCGGGTGATCCGAGAGGAGAGCGAGACGAACGACGATCCCTGGATCCCGCCCAGGCTGACGCCGTAGTAGAAGACGTCGTCGGTCAAGATGGTCGTGTCACCGGCCGAGTTCCCGGTAACCTGCGGATCGAGCGCGATCTGGTTCCGCACCAGCTCGGTCAGCACCAGGTTGTTGATCAAGGCCTGCTGGAGCCGATCGGTGATGACATTCACCTGATTGATGTCGTTCGCCAGCTGATTGACCACCAGGTCCCGGTCCGCGCTGGAGAGACCGATCCAGTCGGTGGCGACGACCACCGCGCCCGCGTTCTGGGCGAGCGGCTGGATCGAGTCCGTGCCGATGCTTCCCTCCAAGTAGTCGCGGCCGCTGCCGAACACGCCGTGTCCGAACATCACCAGCGGGAGCGCTTCGCCGCTCGATGCCCGCGCGGGCACGATCATGGTGAACGGGAAGGTCTGCATCGTCGGCTGGAGCGTCGCCCCGCCAGTGTCCGTGCGCTGGATCTCGTTGTTGTCGTCGAGGAAGGTCGGCGCCTCGAACGTCCCCTCCACGATGCGCAGCACGTTTGCGTTCGGCGACTCTTGGACGTTGTCGATCGTGTAGTGGAGCGAGTCCACGGCGGAGAGCGCCTGATCGCGCATCGAGAGGATCCCGCCGAGCACCCAGTCCTGGCTGGCCACCTCGAAGTCCCAGGCCAAGACCAGCTGATCGCGCGCGTAGCCGTTCGAACCGAGGAAGTTGAAGATCTCGTCGTAGGCAGGGCGAGCCGCTTCGAGCGCCGCGTGGTTGGTCGGCGTGCCGTCGCGCAGCGCCGCAAACCCGCGCGGGACCTCGATCGCGTTGCCGTCCGCGTCACGGAGCGCGGTCGTCATCACCGCCACGTGCCGGTGGCCCATCTGCATCGGCGCCATCGGGCGGATGATCAGAAGGTGCCGTCCGTCGTAGCGCGCGTCGCGGAGCGTCTGGTCCATCTCGGTCAGGAGCGGCACGCGATCCCCGGTCTCCATGTCGAAGACCGCGATGGGCGCGTCGGCCACGAGCGACTGCGCGGTGTCGTGCTGACCGACGAGCTGCGTGTCGTCCACGTCCACGCCGAGGTGCACGAGCAGAGGGGCGGTCGGCGAGTGCCCGTCGGGGCGATTGAAGGGGGCGTAGTCGAGCGGCGGCGAGCTGGACGGGACCGTCAACGCGTCGTCCGGGAACGCGTTGCGGACCCCCGTCGGCGTCGACGGATTCCGACGCCTGGAAGAAGCGGCTCGGGAAGGGGAACAAGCACTCGTCGGTGGACGCGAGCGGATTGCACTCCGGCCGAACGCCGAGGAATCCGGGACCGCCGTCGGAGCCACCGTCCGCGAGCGCCGCGTCGGGCATCGCGCCGTCCGGCACCGATCCGATCCAGCGTCGTCGACGGCCCGTCGCAGGCCCCCAAGAGAAGAACAAAAAGCCACAACGCTCGACGTCCAACCATCCCGATACCTCCGCGTTCGACACCATAGCGGAGGTCGGCGGCGCAGTGCAGCGTCGGACGACCTCGCGCCGTGCCATGCTCGGGCCGTGACCCAGCCCGCGGTGACCGAGCCGGCCGTTCTCCTTCGCGAAGGCGCCCTCTGGGTGATCCACAAACCCAGCGGGCTCGCCTCGCATCCGACCGGGACCGACGTACCGGACGTGATCTCCTGGCTCGTGGCGCACGTCGGGGCGCCCTCCGACCTCGCGCCGGTGCATCGCCTCGACCGAGAGACCTCCGGCGTCCTCCTCTGCGCTTCGGATCCCGCCCTGCGCGCCGAGCTCGGCGCCTTCTTCGCATCCGGCCGGGTCGAGAAGCGCTACCGCGCGCTGGTCCATGGCCGGACCCACGCCAAAGGCATCGTCCGCCGCGCCCTGGCCGACGGACGGCGCGGGCGCCCGCTGCCCGCGGTGACCCGCTACCGGCGCCTCGAGGCGCTCGGTCGCGTCACCCTGATCGAGGCGCGCCCGGAGACCGGCCGCAAACATCAGAATCCGCCGCCATCTCGCCGGCGTCGGCCATTCCGTGGTCGGCGACGAGCGCTACCCGCCGCGTCGCTTCTCGGGCGTGCCCGGCTTCCCCGGCCGGCTCTGGTTGCACGCGATGTTCCGTCCGCCTGCCGGACGGCCGCACGTTCGAGGCGCCGCTGCCGAGCGAGCTCGCCGATCACCTCGCGCTCCTCCGCGAGCGCTTCGGCTGAGGGAGATCCTCGGCGCAAACCGCTGACGTTCCGCGCCGTTCGAGCGGCGGTCTGCCAGCCGGAAGGCCAGATGACCGAGACCGTCGCCGATCCTGAAAAGGGTCGGTGGTACCGTCGCTCGGAAATCCAAGGTTGACTCCGGTGAGCGTTGAGTATCCGAGGAACAACCGGCACACTGATGCTTCTCGGGGACCATGGGCGGTCCAGAGTGCTGTTCCTTCGCGCCGTGGGGAGGCGGGATGCTGGGTCGATATACTGCGTTCACGGTCGCGACACTGGCCATCGTCACCGGATGCGATGGCAGAGGGTTTGAGGGTGTCGACGGCGGCGTGCTCACATTCGACGCAGCCATGATCGCGAGCCCGGGTCACGACGCCGGGCCCCAGGTCCGTGGCGACTCGGGAGCGCCGATCCCCGATGCCGGAGTGCCGCTGCCCCGCGACTCGGGCCCGCGGCCGCAGTGCCGCGGATACGTGACCCCGTGCAGCCTCCTCGGCTCTTCGCAGTGTCTCTCCGCGCTCGGATGTCGCAGCGACGATCAGTGCACCGGCTACGCCGAAGCGTGCTATTCGCAGTACGGGAACTACGCCTGCATCAGTCAGCAAGGGTGCTACTGGAGCTCCAGCACCGACTCGTGCGCCGGCCTCGCGGAGAACTGCACCTCGTTCTACGGCAGCGCAAGCTGTACGAGTCAGCGCGGTTGTTCGTGGCACTCGGGTTGCGCGGGGGTCGCGTACGACTGCGCTACCTTCAGCGACGCGACCAACTGTCTGCGTCAGCCCGGCTGTGGATGGTACTGATCGATCATCGGTCTCCGCGTCGCGCACGCCTCGGCCGAGCCCGCGTCATCCGCGCAGGCGGCGACTCGGCTCACGCCAATCCACCGGAGGTCCGACCGGCCGGCCCGCGATTCGAGACTCCCAGGCGCACGTCGAGGCAGCCCCCACGAGGTGGCGCGGACAGCGGCGTCGAGCGACCTACGGGATCGACGCCGAGCACGCTGACGAGGCGGCGGCTCGGTGACCGCGTCGTTCTCGGTGTGTTCGACGCCGCCTGCGTCGCGCCCGACTTTCCGAGCCAGCGATCGCGCACCTTGCGCTACCCTTCATGGACACTCTCCATCGGAGCGAGATGTGAAGATCGAAGCGGCGGACTCCGCACACGGGCTGGCCACGTCGGGATGCCTCGTCATCATGCTGTGGCGTGGGCCGGCCACCCGCGAGCGCCTCTCCGCTGCGTCGATGTTGGTGCGTGACCACGCCGCCCGGACCGGCGCGAACGTCGGCGTCCTCAGCATCATCGAGGCCGGCGCGCCGCAGCCCGGCGAAGCCGAGCGGCGCGAGCTCTCACCGGACATGCGCGCCCTCGCGCCATCGATGGCCGCCGCCGCGTTCGTCCTGGAGGGCGGAGGCCCCGAGGCGGAGCAGGCCCTCGGTGTCGCCATGCAGATCGACGAGCTGCGCGGAGCACCGATGGTGCAGAAGTATTGCTTCGACACCCGCGAGGCCACGGCGTGGATTGTCGCGCGCTGCAGCGACGCCGGGCTCGACACGCCGTCGCGGGCAGAGCTCCTCGACGCGATCGAGGCGCTGCGCGCGGCGCTGAGCGAGCACGGCTGAGGACACGCCGGACGGCGCCGCCGGTCATTCCGGGCCGTTCGAGCCCCGATCGGCCTCGCCCGCGCCGTCTCCTTCGGGGGCGAGCTGCCGGAGCTGCCAGGTCTGGAGGTGGAGCTGCCGCTCGACGGACAGCGAGTGCTCGCGGAGATAGCCCACGAAGAGAGCGGGCCCGATGATCATGGTCAGCGTCGCGATGATGAAGAGCACCGTGACGGGGACCTCCTCGAGCGGTCCCATGCCGCCGCCGACGTGCAAGCGTCCGCCCGCGAAGAAGTAGGTCGGCTCCCACAGGCCCAGCACGTCGGCTGCGAGGGCCGCGAGGAAGCCCGCCGTGCAGACGGAGATGATCACCGCGCGGTGCTTCCAGCCCCACATCATGCAGAACGCGATCCCCGTCGCGCTCAGCATGCCCGGGATCATGACCCACGGGCTCCAGTAGCGGGAGAGCACGACCGTGGCGAGCACCACGGAGACCATCATGCCGTAGAGCAGCGCCCGCGGTGGATCGGCCCGCGCGTAGGCGAGCCAGCCGAGCGCCGACCCGGTCAGCAGGAACGCGGCCGAGATCCCGTACGAGACCGGCTCGTCCAGCCCCCCGACGCCGCCCGACAACACCAGCAGCGCCGCCACGAGGAAGGTGATCCCGCCCGCGAGCCCGCCGAGTCGGAGCTGCCTTCGGGAGTCGGCTCGTAGGGTGTCCTCCACCTCGGGCGGCACGGTGCGCGGTGGGCTCGAGAGCAGGCGCGTGAGCGTCCGAAGCGCGTCGCGGTTGTCCGGGTCGAGGGCGAGCGCGCGGCCGAGTAGCCTCAGGCTCCGCCCTCGCTCCTCGTCGGCGCCACCGTGGAGCGCACGCCCTGCAGCTTCGTCGGCCTCGCGCGCGTGCTCGCGGGCTTGATGGCGCCTGAGGGCGAGGTCGCGATCGCCGCGCAGGTACGCATCGACCGCGTGACCGAGCTCCCGGGCCGTGGCGAAGCGGTCCGCCGGATCGAGCGCACAGGCGCGTGCACACACGGCGTCGAGCTCGGGAGGTACGTCGATGCCCTCGAAGCGCTGGCTCGGCCGAGCCTCGATGCCCTCCAGCGTTCGGTTCAACATCGCGCGGAGCTCGCCGCGCCGCAGGAAGCGCTTCTTGGTCAGGATTCTCGAAGAGCACTACCCCGAGCGAGTACACGTCGGCGTTCCCGGTGACCGCCTCCGGATCGCGGATCTGCTCGGGCGCCATGTATCCGGCCGTGCCGAGCACCTTCTTCTTGCGGCCCCGCGAGCGCGAACGTGCGTCGCTCGCGTCGACGCCTTCGGGCTCGAGCTTCGCGCATCCCCAGTCGAGCACGAACACCTCGCCGTACTCGCCGAGCATGATGTTGGACGGCTTGAGGTCGCGATGGACGACGCCGTGCTGGTGCGCGAACTCGATGGCCTGACACACCTGGACGAACGCGTTGAGGAGGCGGTGGAGCGGGAAACGCGTCGACATCGCCGCGTCGCCCGCGCTGAGCTCGGTGAGCACGTGCCCGAGCGACCAGCCGCCGATGCGCTGCATCGTGAAGTAGGGCCAGCCGTGGGCCTCGCCCATCTCGTACACCGGCACGATGGCCGGGTGCTCGAGCCGGGCCTGGACGCGACCCTCGTACACGAAGCGCTCCGCCGAGCCGCGGATGCTCGAGGTGCCGAAGACCTTGATGGCGACGTCTCGCCCGATCCGCGCGTCGCGGTAGAGCCGGACCTCCGCCGAGCTGCCGCGTCCGATGGTCTCCTGCAGCTCGTAGCGCTCCTCGAACGCCGTCGCCTTCAGCCCCTCCAGGGTCGACGCGCCGAGCTGGATGGGGACCTGCTCCATCGTGGCGTCGTCGGTGAACGAGGCCGCTCCGCCGTCGCGCCCGGGATCGGTGCCAGGCCGCTCCGTATGGTAGCCGTCCGACATGGTGGTCGCGCCCGAAGTGTACCCCGTCTCGAGGTGGCCCGACGTTCACATCGCGCTGCCGCCGCGCCGGCAGGACCGCGCGGCGGAGACCTCTCCCGACGACCGCTGCCGAGCCTGCCCCGTCGGCGCCGTTGCCGCTCGCGATCGGACGGCGCCTCGCTGGCTCTTCGCGGCGGGGACTCGTCGAGCCCCTCGACGTCGCCAAAGTGGAATCCCGAGCGCTGCCAGAGGCGACGCTTGCTCTCGCGCGTGGCGGCGACCATCTCTTCGTCGTGACCCTCCCCGTTTTGATCGTGGGCGCCGGCGCCGCCGGGCTCGCTGCCGCGCGAACGCTGCGCGAGGCCGGCCGCGACGTGGTGGTGATCGAGGCCCGCGCACGGATCGGCGGACGCGTGTACCGAGAGCACGCGCCCGGCCTGCCCTTCCCCGTCGAGCTCGGCGCGGAGCTCGTCCACGGCGGCAGCGACGCGTTTCGCAGGATGGTGACGGCGGCCGGCGCGGTGGAGCTCGACGTCGCCTCGTCGATGTACGTCGCCGAGCGCGGCGGCATCCGGCCCGGCGAGGGCGCGCTCTGGGGTGCGGTCGAGCGTTTCATCGACGCGCTGCGCGCCGAGGACGGGCACGCGGACCGAAGCGTGGCGAAGGCGCTCGAGGAGATCGCGGAGCGAGATCCGGCGGTGCGCGAAGGCCGCGAGATGGTGCTCTCCTACGTGCGCGGCTTTCACGCGGCGGATCCGGGGCGCATGAGCGCGCGCGGGCTGGTCGTCTCCGAGGGAGACCAGGGCACCGCGGGCGGCGAGAACCGGCGCGTGCTCGGCGGCTTCGGCCGCGTGCTCGACTGGCTGGCGAGCGCCCTCGACCCGGCGCGCGATCGGCTCCTGCTGCGGACGGTGGCCAAGCGGGTCCGCTGGTCGCCGGAGCGGGTGGCCATCGACACCGAGGTCGACGGCGAAGCGCGAGAGCGCATCGAGGGCGCGGCGGCGATCGTGACGGTGCCGCTCGGCGTGCTGCAGGCGCCCGAGGACGCGCCCGGCGCGATCCGATTCGAGCCGGGGATCGACGAGGTGCGCGAGGCGCTCGACCGGCTCGCGTTCGGGCACGCGGTGAAGGTGGCGCTCCGCTTCGACGCGTCCTTCTGGGAGCGCCAGCGGAGCGCGGCCGGCGAGACGCTGGGCGACCTCGCCTTCCTCTCGGTGCCGGACACGCCGCTCGCGGTGTGGTGGACGCAGCTCCCGGTGCGCGCGCCGCTGCTCATCGGCTGGGCCGGCGGCGAGGAGGCGCACGGCCTGGCCGGGCGGAGCCGCGGCGCGATGCAGGACCTCGCGATCGAGGTGCTGGCGCGCGCATTCGACCGCTCGCCGACCTCGCTCGGGCGCGCGCTCGTGTCGTTTCACCATCACGACTGGAGCCGCGATCCCTTCGCGCGCGGCGCCTACAGCTGGATACCCCTCGGCGGCGTGGACGCCGCGCGCGTCCTGGAGCGCCCGGTGGAGGACACGCTCTTCTTCGCCGGCGAAGCCACCCACGCCCACGGCGATTTCGGCACCGTCCCCGGCGCGATCGAGACCGGCGTACGCGCCGCGAGAGACGTGCTCGCCGCGCTCGAGGGGCACTGAACAGAGGGGAGATATCTCAGCAACTAAGACATCCCTGGCCGATCACGCGTCCAAAACGCCTATTTTCGAGCCGCGCCGCCGATTTCGCGGCGCTGACGAGGGAATATCTTAATTGGTGAGATATCCGGCACCGGGCGGGCAGATGCCGAACGTGCGTGCTGGTTCGTGCGACTCGTGCGACGTGCACGAGAACCCGGAACGGAGCTGGGGCCGGGACGACGAGGGCTCAAACCGATCCGTCCTCCGCCGGCCACTTCGGGCCCGCGGCGCCCGGGACGGCGAGCGCGTCCAGCGCGCTCATGGTGGCCGCGTCGAGCGCGATGGAACCGGCCGCGACGTTCTCCTCGAGGTGCTCGACGCTCCCGGTGCCGGGGATGAGCAGCGTGTTGGGCGCGTGGGCGAGCAGCCAGGCCAGTCCGACCTGCGAAGGCGTGACCCCCATGCGCGCGGCGGCGTCGATGACGGCCGGCTGCGCGGTGACCTTCGGCAGCCCCGGGAACGCGCCGCCGAGGGGGAAGAAAGGCACCCACGCGATCGCCTCCGCGACGCAGAGCTCGAGCAGCGCCTCGAACTCGCGCCCGACCACGCTGTAGGCGTTCTGCACGCAGACGATGCCGGCGGGGAGCGCGCGCCGGAGCACGTCGAGCGTCACCCCGCTCAGCCCGATGGCGCCGATCTTCCCCTCGTCGCGCATCGCGATCATCACCGCGAGCTGATCGTCGAGGTCGACGACCTGATCCCCCTCGGCGCGGATCCCGGGCCCGACGTCCAGGCGGCGCAGGTTGACCTTCGTCGCCACGAAGCGCGGGATGCACGACGTGCTGCGCGGCGCGTGGGCGTCCGGGACGCTGCAAGTGTCGGAGACGCGCGAACGCATCACGGCGACCATCAGCCGGATCCTCGCCGCGGGCGCCGAGGACGGCACCATCCGAGCCGACGTGGAGCCGGACGACGTCACCGCCAGCCTCGTCGGCATCTTCCTCGCGACGCTGAGCGCAGCGGACGCCGATCAGATGCGCCGCATGCTCGACCTCTTGATGGACGCGCTGCGGCCTCGTTGAACGGTCCGCGTGTTGGCTACTCCACGGTGAAGTCGGCGCTGAGCGGCGTGTCGAGAGCGCTGGTGCCCAAGAGGAGCGTGTAGTCGGTGGCCTCCACGGTCCACGCCGACGCGCCGACGTCGTAGTAGGCGATGTCCGAGGCGGCGATGTCGATGGTGACGGTCTGGGTCTCGCCGGGATCCAGCGCCACCTGGGCGAAGCCGCGCAGATCCTTCGGCGAGCGCTCCACCGTGGAGCTCGGCACGGAGACGTACGCCTGCACGGTCTCGATGCCGTGGACGCTCCCGGTGTTGGTCACGTCGACGCTGGCGGTCAGCGTTCCGTCGGCCGCGAGCGTCGTCGTCGAGAGCGTCGGGTTGGCCAGCTCGAAGGTCGTGTAGCTCCGACCGAAGCCGAACGCGTACGCGGGCGCGGTGCCCTGGTGCTCGAGGTAGCGGTAGCCATGGAAGTAGCCGTAGGTGACCGTCGCCGAGACGTTGTCGAAGGGCGGGAGATCCGACTCCTGCACCGGGACGCTGAAAGGCAGGCGACCGCTCGGGTTCACGTCGCCGAAGAGCACCTCGGCGATGGCGTCGCCGCCGCGCTCCCCGGGATAGAACGCGAAGAGCAACGCCTCTACCTCGTCGGCCCAGTCGGAGACGGTGATCGCCGCGCCGCCTTCGAGCACCACGATCACGCGCGCGCTGAGCGACGCGACCTGATGGATCAGCGCCACCTCGCTCGGTTTGAGCGCGAGCGAGGTTCGATTGCCGGCCCCGATGTCGCTCTCTCCTTCGTCGTCGGCGAGGAGACCCGTCACCACGACCACGGCGTCGGCCCGCATCACCGCGGCCTCGTCATCCGCGCTCAGCGTGGTGCCCGCCACGTGCGTGACGGTGATCCCCGAGCGCGCCTGCAAGCCCTCGAGCGCGGTCACGACATCGCTCGGCATCACGCTGCTGGAGCCGTTGTCGCCGATGTTCTCGACGTCGGCGGCGCGACCGAGGAGCACGATCTCGCCGGTGCTGGCCGCGTCGAGAGGCAATATCGCCGAGCTCGCGCCGTCCGGCACCCGATCTTCGAGCAGCACGATGCCGCGCTCGGCCGCTTCGAGCGCCAGCGCGAGGGTGTCGGGCGTCTCGCGCGCGCTCGGATCGTCGGTCCGATCCCGCCCTTCCAGCCCGAAGCAGAATTGCGCGCGGAGGATCCGCCGCACCGAGCGGTCGAGATCCGCTTCCGTCAGGTCGCCGTTCGCGAGCCCGCGGTCGAGGTGCCGGAAGTACACGGCGGCCGGCATCTCGATGTCGAGCCCGGCCAGCACCGAGTCGGCGCCGGAGTGGGTGCCGAGCGTCCAGTCCGACTCGACGAAGCCCGCGAACTGCCATTCGCCTTTCAGGATATCCGAGAGAATGTGGTGATTGAGATCGCAGTAATCACCGTTGAGCTGGTTATAGGCGCTCATCACCGAGCCGACCTCGGCGTCTTGCACCGCGCGGCGGAACTGCGGCAGGTAGATCTCGCGCAGCGTGCGCTCGTCCATCTGCACGTCGACGTGATGGCGCGTGTCCTCGATGCTGTTGGCGACGAAGTGCTTCACGCTCGCGAGGACGCCCTCCGACTGCACGCCGTCGATGAACGCGACGGCCATCGCGCCGAGGTGGAAGGTGTCCTCGCCGTAGGTCTCCTGGGCCCGACCCCAGCGCGGATGACGGAGGACGTTCACGGTCGGCGCGAGCAGGACATCCGCGCCCGCCGAGCGGATCTCGCGCGCCATGGCCGCGCCGACCCGCCGCTCCAGATTCGGATCCCAGCTCGCGCCGCGCATCATCCCGACCGGGAACGCGGTGCCGGTCTTGCCGCTGAACTTGCTGAGCCCGCGCGGCCCGTCGAGCATGTGCAGGCCCGGGATGCCGCGCGCATCGTCGTTCGACGCCAGCCACACGCCGTCGGTGACGCCGAGGCTCGCGCCGTGCATCAAACCGATCTTCTCCGCCGGCGTCAGCTGGGCGAGCAGCGTCGTGATCCGCGCCTCGATCGCCGCGTCGTCGCCCTGGCAGTACGCCGTGGTCGCGTCGGTCGGCGCGAACGCCTCGGGCGTGTAGTCGCGCCCCGCGTCGGCGGCGGCGTCGGTGTCGCTGCCACCGTCGGTGCCCGCGTCGCCGCCGGTCGACGGACCGCTGCAGCCGAGCACGAGCGACAGCGACAGGACGCGCGCGATGGTTCGAAGGCGTGTTGTCTCCACACGTCGAGCCTACCCGAGTCGCGCGCGCGTCGGGAAAGCGTCTCGAGTGCTCGCCGGCGCCGAGCACGCGGGATCAGGGCGAGGGCTCGGCGTGCCCGGGGGTCGGCCACTCGGCGGGCGGAGACTCGACCGGCTCCGGCCCGCGCCGCCAGTGCAGGTGATCGAAGATGCCGGCCGCGATCTGCTGGACGATGTTGTAGGCGACGATCGTCAGCACGACGTTCGGATGATCCCAGAGCGCGGTGGCCGCGAGGACCAGGCCCGAGCCGTTGTTGTTCATGCCGAGGCCGAACATGAGCGAGACCCGCTCGGGATCACTCGCTTTCACCGCGCGGCCAACGAGGTGTCCGGCGAGGAACGCCAATCCGCACAGACATGCCGTGACCGCGAGGACCAGCATCAAGAGGTCGATGTCCGGCGCCGCGATGACCCGCGGAAGCGCCACGGACGCGTTCGAGTAATTGAGAACGAGCAAGACGGCGATGTTGAGCAGCTTCACGGTGGGCATGACCCGCGCGATGCGGTCTTTCCCCACGAGGCGGCGGACGACGATCCCCAACGCGGACGGCGCCACCACCGCGACCGCCAAGAAGAGCTGGGCGTTTCCGCCCGCGAGATCGCGCAGGTCCTCGGCGTAGTCCCCGTGCGTGACCGCGGCGACCGCCTGCAGCCCGAGGGGCGTGGCCAAGGGGCTGATCAGGGTCGACGCGATGACCAGCCCCAGGCTGAGCGCGAGGTTGCCCTCGCCGTTCTGCGCCCACGCCGTCGACGAGCCGGCGATCGGCATCGAGCCCACCAGCGCGAGCCCGACCAAGAGCGCCTGCACCTCGTCGGTGTTGTGCCACGCGCCGAGGGCGACCGAAGCGGTGAGCGTGAACACGAGCGGGAGCGCCAGGTTCGCCGCCAGCCCGGCGCCCACGACGTGAGGCGCGCGGACGAGCCGCTTCAGCTCCCCCACGTTGGTCGACAGCGACGCGTCGAAGAGCAGCAGCGCCAGCAGCAACGCCGGCACACCCAGCGTCAGACTGCCACCACCGAGCGAGAGGGTGCCGAACGACGGCCGGCGCAGAAGAAGGCCCGGTCCGGGCACGAAGGCGGCGAGCGCGTACGTGCCGAGCAGGATCCACAGCAGCTTCGCGCGAACGGCGGCCAGCAGCCGCGAGATCAGCGACGGCGCGGACGGGGAAGCCACGCCGACGAAGTAGCCCCGGTCACCGGTGTGCTAGCGATCCCGAGAGAGGCGCCATGGCTGCCGGCCGAGAGCAGCGCGCGAGAACCGAGCTCACTCAGCGGTCACTCAGCGCGCGCGCGTGACCCGGAGGAGCACGGGCAGCACCACGAGAACGAGCGGGATCTGGGCGACGAGGCCGGAGATGATCGCGATCGCGAGCGGCTGCTGCATCGACGCGCCGCGACCGAGCGCCAGCGCCAGCGGGAGGAGCGCGAGGATGGCGGCCGAGGTCGTCATCGCGATGGGCCGAAGCCGCCTGGTCCCCGCCTGCATCAACGCGTCTGTTCCTTCTTCGTGCGCGAGTGAGTCGACCTGCGAAACGAAGAACACCGCCACTTCCGTGACGATACCGACCACCATGGTCATTCCCATCATCGACGAGATGTCGAGCGCCGTATCCGTGAGACCGAGACCCAAGAGCACGCTGCACATCGCGAGGAGCGTCGTCAGCATCATCGCCGAGGCCACGCGGAAGCTCTCGTACACGAAGAGCAGGGTCATGAACACCAGCGCGACCGCGGCCGCGAACACGGCGATGAGCCCGCCGAACGCAGCTTGCTGCTCGGCGTAGAGCCCTCCGAGCCGGAAATTCGCGCCGCGCGGGATCACGCCCTGCCGCGCGAGCGCTGCTCGGACGTCGCGCATCACCGAGCCCATGTCGCGCCCCGAGATGCGCCCCGTCACCGCCACCATCCGACGCAGATCGTCGCGGGTGATCTGCGGCTCGCCGCTGATGCGCCGCACCTCCGCCACCCGCCCGAGCCGGAAGACGTGCCCGTCCGGCGCCCGGATCCGCAGCCGCTCGACGTCGTGGGTGGTGCGACGGAGATGCCGCGGGACCCAGACCCGGACGCCGATCATCTTCGGGTCCTCTTGCACCTGCGTGGCGACCGTCCCCTCGAGCGCGCGCTGCACCGCGTCGGCCACGTCGGCCGGCCTCATCCCCTCGATCCCGGCGCGCACGGGATCCACGTCGACGTGCAGCGCGTCGCCGGCCAACACGATGCCCGGGGCGACGTCGACGACACCCGGGATGTGCGAGATCGCCTGGGCGACCCGATCGGCGGTCGGAGCGAGCACCGACGCGTCGTCGCTGAAGATCTCGACCTCGATCGGCTGCGGCACCGCCGTCAGGTCGCCGATCAGATCTTCCATGAGCTGCGCCATCTCGATCTCGAGGCCCGGCACCTCGGCCTGCACCTGCCCCCGGACGTCGCTCATGATCTCGTCGACCCCACGCGTCCGCTGGTTCCGCAGCCGGATGAAGTAGTCGCCCTGGTTGCTCTCGGTCAGCCCTCCGCCGAGCGACGCGCCGGTGCGGCGCGAGTAGCTCTGCACCTCCGGCGTGCGAGCCAGAGATCGCCTCGACGCGGCGGCACAGACGATCGGTGTCCGCCAGCGAGGTCCCGGGAGGAGCGTGATAGTCGAGGATGAAGCCGCCCTCGTCCATCGCCGGCATGAATCCCGACCCGAGCGCGCCGTAGCTGAGCCAACCGGCCGCGAGGAGCGGCAGGAGCTGGAGGAGCGCGAGCCACGGCCGCCGCAGCGCGTAGCCGATCACCGCGCGGTAGACGCGGACGATCGGTCCGCTCGGTACCTCTTCCACCTCGCTTTCGCTCGGCTTCAAGAGCCGGTCGGCGAGGACGGGCACCAGCAGCCAGGCGACGAAGAACGAGATCACCAGGCTCGACGCCATCGTGAGCGAGAGCGCTTTGAAGAACGCGCCGGTGACGCCGGAGAGAAAGGCGAGCGGGGCGAACACCACGATGGTCACGCTCGACGAGACCACGAGCGGCCGGGTCAGCCCCGCGGCCGCCCGTAGACTGCCTCCGGCGGCGCCGCGCTCGGCCTCGATGTGCTCGATCATCACGATCGCGTCGTCGATGATCAGCCCCACCGCCGCGGCCATCCCGCCGAGCGTCATGATGTTGAAGCTCATCCCCAGGACGCCGAGCAGGAGCGAGGTGGCGGCCAGCACGCCCGGCACGGCCAGGAGCGCGATCAGCGTGACGCGCCAGCTCCGCAGGAAGATGAGCAGCACCAAGCAGGCGAGCGCCACGCCGATCAGCACCGCGTCGCGGACCGACGACGCCGACTCCTGGATGAGCTCGCTCTGGTCGTACCAAGCGCGGATCCGCAGGTCCTGCGGAAGGTTTGGGCGCTCGCGCGCGATCAGCGCCCGAACGGCGGAGGCGACGGCGACCGTGTTCCCGGTGGGCTGCTGGTAGACCTGCAGCAGCACTGCGTCGTGACCGTCCGCGACGACGCGGATCCACTCCGGCGCGATCTCGTCGCTGAGCGTGGCCACGTCCTCGAGGAGCACCGCGCCGTCGGTCCCGCTCCGAAGGACCACGTTGCCGAGCTCGTCGAGGCTCCCGGCCGACGACTCCGTCACGACCAGATAGAGCTTGTGGAGATCTTCCACTCGACCGACGGCGCGCAGGACGTTGCTCGCGCGGAGGGCGGTGGCGACGTCGGCGAGCGTGAGGTCGAAGGCCTCGAGCCGCGCCGGGTCGACCGTCACCCGGTACTCCTCGACCCGTCCTCCCACCACGTCCGCGTGGCCGACGCCGTTCACGGTGGCGATGGCCGGCCGGAGCCGGTGCTGCGCGATGTCGCGGATCGCGGTGGGCGAGAGCGTGTCGGAGGTGAGGCTGTAGGCGAGGACCGGGAACACGGTCGGGTCCATCCGCCGGACGTCGAAGCTCGTCCCGGCGGGCAGGCTGCCGGTCAGCGCGTTGACGGCCGACTCCGTCATGAGGAGCGCGCCGACCATGTCGTCGCCCCAGCCGAAGGTGACGGAGATGTCGGCGCTGCCGCGGGAGGTCGTCGAGCGAACGCGCTGGACACCGGGCACGCCGCGCAGCGCCTCTTCCACCGGTCGCGTGACCTGGATGGCCATCCGGTCGGCCGGTCGGTCGCCGGCGTCGATGCTGACGACGATGCGCGGGAAGTCGACGTGCGGGAAGAGCGCGACCGGAAGTTGCACCGCGCTCGCCGCGCCACCGCCCGCCAGGACCAGGAAGACGAACGCGACCGAACGCTTGTGGCGCGCGAGCCAGGCGGCGATCACGAGCTCTCCCCGACGTGGACCTGCATGCCGTCCTCGAGCGCCGGCACGCCCTCGACGACGACCTGCGCGCCCTCTTGGAGATCGCTGCCGAGCAGCTCCACGTGCCCCTCACTCTGCAGGCCGACCCGCACCGTGTGCCGCTTGGCGTGCCCGTCCTCGACCGTGAAGACGACGAGGTGGTCGTCCACCGGAAGCAGCGCCGAGCGCGGCACCACGAAGGTCGGCGCGCTCTGGATGCGGAGCATCCCGGTCACCGGCTGGTTCAGCATGAAGTGCGCGTCGTCGGGCAGCGTCGCGAAGAGGTCCACCAGGTTGGTCTGGGGATCGAGCGCGTCGGAGAGCGCGCGCACCGTGCCCTGCACCGTGACCGTGGGCGGCACGTCGAGGTCCGAGACGACGACGGGCGAGGCGGGCTCGATGCGATGAACGTCCTCCACCTCGACGCCGAAGCGCGCCTCCCTCCGGTCTCGCAGATCGAGGTCGATCGAGATCACCACCGGCCGGGACGATCGCGCCTTCGGTGACGTGAACGCCGGCCACCACCGCGGGGCCGGAGACGGAGAGCTGCCGCCGGCGCGTCGAGCCTCGGAGCGAGAGGCTCTGGAGCCGGAGATCGGCCGCGCGCGCCGCTTGCTCGGCCTGCTCGAACTGCTGGTTCGTCGCGAGCTGCGACGAGAACTGCTGCTGCACCGCCTGAAAGGTCTCGTGCGCCGACTCGGACGCCGCGCGCGCCTGCTGCACCTCGAGCTGCGTGTCGGGGCTCGGCTCGATCTCGATCACCTCGACCTGTCCGTCGAGCTGCTGCCCCGGCCGGACGAGGATCCGCACCACGTGGCATTCGTAGGGGACCGAGAGGGTCTGTCGGCCGGCCGGGCCGGAGACGATCCGGCCGTAGGCCCGGAGCTGCTCGGTCATCACCCGGCGGCGCAGCGCGGCGACTTGGACCGTCGCCACGGGATCGTTCGCCGGCGCGTCGGACGCCGGCTCCGAGTGCGAGCAGCCGAGCGCGAAGAGCGCCACGAGGATCACACGCGTCATGAGCCCTCCGGGGGGTCGGCGAGGATGCGGCCGGCCGCGAGGTCGAGCGACACGCCCAGCTCGAGCTCGGACTGCAAGAGCTGCTGGAGCGCGAGCTGCCTCGTCAGCAAGCGGACTCGGAGGTCGTAGAGATCGACCAGGCTGACGTTGCCCTCCCCGGCCTGCTGGCGCGCCAGCTCGAGGAGGTGCTCCAACGTGGGCACCGCCTGCTGCAGGACCGCGATCTGCTCACGGACCGAGGTGAGGTTGGCCAGCGCCTGCGCGACCTCGAAACGCGCGGACTGAACCCGGCCGAGGTACTGATCGTAGAGCTGCGACTGCGTCGCCTCCGCCAGCGCGACCCGCCCCTGGTTCCGGTTGAACGCCGGCAGGCCGATGGTGACGTTGAAGCCGACGACGCCGAGGCCGCCGGTGCCCGCGCTGCGAACGACGCCGACCGAGAGCGGTGGAAACTGCCGCAGCACCGCCGTTCGGATGCGCGCGTCCTGGCTCGCGTAGCCCTGCCGCAGCGCTTGCAGGTCGAAGCGACGCTCCGGGAGCTCGGCGAGGATCGACTCCAGCGCGGGGAGGTGGGTCCACGTGGGCAGCGGCGCGTTCGCGTCGACGCCGAGGTCGACCGTCGGGGGCACGCCCAAGGCAGCCAGGAGCTGGAGCCTCGCCACCCGGCGTTCCTGGAGCACGCGGAGCCGCGTCACGCTCGCGGTCTGCATCGCGGACTGGGCCGTCGACAGCGTCAGGATCGTGGCGTTGCCCTCCCCGAGCGCCCGCTGAATGACGTCCACCTGCGCGCGAAACGCCTGCACGCTCTGCTCGGCGAGGGCCAGACGGCGCTCGATGAACACCAGCCGGCCGGCGTGCAGCCGCGCGCTCTGCGCCACCTGCCATTCCTGCCAGGCGATGTCGAGTTGGACCGATTCGAGCTGCCGCTCCGCCGCTTCGACGGCCGTGCCGACCGAGAGGAGCGGCGTCAGGTTCCAGCTGAGCCCGACCGCGTACGCGACGCTGGTCCCGTTGGTCGGCCCGTCGGTGGGCGCCTCGACCTGGGCGCTGACCTGCGGGTTGGGCAGGATGCCCGCCTGGATGACCTGCGAGCGGGCGATGCCACGGTTGTCCCGGACGGCCTGCAGCGAGGGGTTCACCGCCACCGCGATCAGCGCGGCCTCGTCGGGAGAGAGGCCGTCCGAGGGATCGATCCGGACCGGCCGGAGCTCGCTCGCCACTGGCGCCGTCGCGCGCCTCAGATGAGGTGTCAGCGGCGGCCGCCGGAGCTCTTCGTCGAGCGCCTCCCCCTCTGGGAGAGGCCCCCGAAAGATGCCGCACGCCGCGAACAGAACGCACGCCGGCGCGAGCAGCGCGAACGACGTTGCGGGGCGCCGAGCCTCGAGCTTCATGCGGGCCCGACCCTACGCGACGCACCCTAACGCAAGCTGAATGGCTCGCCTGGCGTCGCGGGCTCAGGTGAAGATGATCTGCCCGCCGGCCGCCAGGCCGTAGAACTCGCCGACCGTGATGACGTCGTCGACCTGCTCGATGAAGTCCTCCTTCGAGAAGCCGAAGAGGTCCACCGACGCCTTGCAAGCGTAGAGGCCGGCGCCGCTGTCCGAGATCATCTCGACGAACTCGGGGATCGGCGGGATGTCCAGCTCCTCCATCTTCTTCGCGAGCTGCTGGGTGATCAGCGACGCGACGCCCGGGAAGCCGCCGAGCCAGGTGGCCATGTGCAGGCCGGGGTTGCCGACCGACGAGACCTTCACGTGATCGTGGCGCGCCTTGTGGATGGCGTCCATGCCGAAGAAGGTGAAGAAGAGGTTGACGTCGATCCCCTCCATGCGGGCGCCGTTGGCCATGATGAGCCCGGGGTAGATCCCCTCCAGAGAGCCCTTGGAGATGATGATCGAGACCTTTTCGATGGTGTCGCTCACGGTATGCCTCTCTCGTGGTCGGTTTCGATGCTCAGATGCAACCGCGCGGCTTGGGGATCCCGCCGATCTTCGCGGCCAGCTTGGCCGGGCCCTTGGGGAAGAGCTTGTAGAGCTCCTTGATCGCCACGCCGGACTCCTTGCCCAGGCTCCGGATCGAGGGCGCGGAGCCCGTCTCCAGGTAGCGCTGGCGCATGAAGCGCACGACCAGCCAGTGGCGGTCGGTGAGCTCGGCGATGCCGGCCTCGGCCGCGATGGCCTTGGCCATGTCCTCGTTCCACTGCTCGGGCTTGGTGAAGAAGCCCTCGGCGTCCACGTCGACGTCGACGCCCGCGATGCTCGCTGTCGTCATGACTCCGCTCCCTTTTCCATCGGTACTTCCTTGCCGGCGAGCCGCATCTCGGCCGGGATCCCGGGCATGCTCCGACCCGGCAGCAGCCTGTGCCAATAGAACCACTGGAACATCAGCTTCCCGAGGTGGTTCATGTGCGTCTCTTCGAGGAGACGCAGCGGTCCGAAGCCGGCGAACGGGAACTTCCCGGGCAGCGGCTCGGTCTCGTAGTTGAAGTCGATCAGCAGCGCCTTCTCGAACCCGGTCTCGATGAAGCAGTTGGCGTGGCCGTCGAACTTGCCCTCCAGAGGCTCCCCGGCGATGAAGCGGCGGATGTTGTCCTCGAGGATTTCGGCCTCGAAGTGCGTGACCGAGCCGGCCTTCGAGGTGGGCAGGTTGGCGGCGTCGCCAATCGCGAAGACGTTGGGCTTGGCGTTCGATTGAAGCGTATGCGGATCGGTGGGGACGAAGCCGAGCGCGTCGCCGAGCCCCGGCGAGCGGCCGACGTACTCGGCGCCGCCGTGGACCGGCACGGTCACCAGGAGATCGAAGGGGACCTCGCGCTCGTCGAAGGAGACCAGCCGTCCGCCCTCGCCGTCGACCTCGCCCGCGTTGAACTCGGTGACCAGCTCGATGTGCTTGTCGGCGAGGAGCGTGCCCAGCGCCTTGGCGGCGACCGGCTTCGTGAACGCGCCGTCGAGCGGGGTGACGTAGGTGATCTCGACCTTGTCGCGGATGCCTCGCTGGTGGAAGTACCAGTCGGCCAGGAAGGTGAACTCGAGCGGCGCGACGGGGCACTTGATGGGCATGTCGACGACGTCGACCACCAGCTTGCCGCCCTCGAACGACGCCAGCGCCTCGTGGAGCGCGGTCGCCCCCTCGAGCGAGTAGAAGTCGAAGACCTTCTCGCGCCAGCCGGCGCCGAGCATGCCGTCGGTCTCCTCGGGGAGGAGCCGCGTGCCGGTGGCGACGATCAGCACGTCGTAGCCGAGCGTCTGGCCGCCCTCGAGCACCACCTCGTCCCGCTCGAGCTGGACCGAGTCGAATCGGCTTCTGGAGGTAGGTGATGCCGTCGTGGAGCTGCTTCTCGCGCGGCCGGACAATCTCGTCCGGCGAGTAGAGGCCGAAGGGGACGAAGAGGAGGCCCGGCTGGTAGATGTGCCGGCCGTCCTGATCGACCACGGTGATCTCGGCCTGCTCGGTCGAGAAGCGCTTGCGGAGGCGGTTGGCCATGATGGTCCCGCCGGTGCCCGCGCCGAGGATGACGATGCGATGTGCCATTGCGTCCTTCCGTCTTCGCGGACCCAAGTGCCCACGGGTTGCGCTCTGTCAACCGATGCGGACACAGAGATACACCAACGACGCGGAGGAAACGATGACGAGGGCCGCCGACCGGCAATCTCCGAGGAGATCGCGGCCGGGGCCCTCGTCATCGGCTCACGACGCTCGGAGCTTCAGAACTGCGCCGGCGGACCGCCCCAGGGCTGCTGGCCGGGCGGCGGGCCCTGAGAACCGGGCGGGCCCTGAGAACCGGGCGGGCCCTGCGGCTGGTCCGGATCGAGCGCGCCCACGTGGAGCGGTTGCCCGCCCTTCTGCAGATACGCCTGGTAGAGCTCGGCCAGCCAGTAGACCACGATGACTTGCATCACCACCATCGCGGGCAGCAAGCCGAAGTAGAGCGTGATGACGCTGAAAAACGCGGCCGCCATGCCGATCAAGCCGAGCATGAACTGACCGACGATCAGCTCCTTGGCCATGAGCTTGACCATGTCGAGGACCTCCTTGAACCGCATCGCGGCGTTGAGGTCGTCGGTCAGCTCCGCCCGGAGCACGGCGATGTGCACCGGCATCGCCAGCGCGATGATCATCACGGGGTAGATCAGGACCATCGCGAAGCCGACGCAGGCCATGGCGATTCCCGCGCCACCGCCGCCGCCGCCGCCACGCGAGGCGATCGCCACCGCGCCGCCCATGCCCGCGTAGAAGCAGCAGAGCATCACCATGACGCCCCCGACCATCGGCAGGGACCACAGGAGCCGGGCCAAGAAGCCCTTGAACCCGATGTTCAAGAGCTTCGTCAGGTAGTCCATGTCGAAGTCGAGCCGCGGCGTGGGCGCGTCCTGACCGGAGACGGCGCGCCGGAGCATGAGCGACACCCAACCGGTGACCACGATGCCACCGACCAAGGGCACCATCGACAGGAGCGAGGCGATCGCCACCTTCTTGATCCAGTCCGGATCTTGGCGGAGCGCGCGCCAGCCGCGGAGATATTGCATAGGTCAGTTCCTCGGAGTGAAGTTGAAGGGCGCCGCGACGACCGCGCAGCGGCCCCCTTGGGGCGCCGGGAACTGCACGCGGCGGGCGAGCGTGCGAACGCAGGAGAGGACCTGGCTGTCGTGCAGGGTCCCGCCGACCTGCACGGCGTCGACGGCGCCCGTGCGGCTCACGCGCATGCGGACGTTCACGCGCCCCTCGAGCGTGTTGTTCACCTTGAGCCGGCGCTCGTAGCAGTTGCGGAACTCGAGGTTCCGGCTCGCCAGCACCGAGCGCGCCGCCGCGGCCGGGATGTTGCCGGAGCAGTTCCAGCTCCCGCCGCCGCCCACGTAGCGGGTGCGGTAGATGACCCGCTGACCGGCGTCCGGCTCGGGTCCGGAGTCGGGCTCCAGCTCCGGGAGCTCCAGCTCGTCCTCGACCAGCGCGCCTCCTCAATCGACCGGCGCGCCCGCATCCGGCTCGACCTGCGCTACCGGCTGCTGGGGCTCTGGCTCGCAGCTCTGCATCCCGAACCAGATTCCGACCGCTCCCAGGAGGAGCACGACACCGATGATTACGTACCTGAGATTGCCGCCGCCACCGACGCCGGGAGGCGGAACCGATTCAGTCGCCACTGAAACCCCTTGGATGAAGGATGGCGGAGTCTACCTTGCCCCACGCGCTACGTCACTGGATCACGCGTCCCACGGCGGTCATGGTCACGTTGACGTTCACGTCCAGCGTCCCCTGCGGCGTCGGATCGCCGGGCGCGAGGTCCACGGTGGTCTCCGCGAAGAAGCGGACGCGCTGCGCGGTGTTCACGAGGTAGTCGCTCAACGCGGCCATTCCGTCGGCGTCCAGGTCCAGCTGCGCGCTGGGCGTGGTGCCCGCCGGCACCGGCGGCATGGTCCCGAAGTGGTGGACGCCCAGCGAGGGGTCGATCGCCGTCGCCGCCTCCGGTCCCCAGTAGATGTCCACCGCGCCGACATCGAAGGTCAGCGTGTTGAGGGTGACGTCGTACTGGACCTCGTCAATCGAGTAGGACTCGATGCCCCGGATGCCGACCTCGCGGGTGCTGGCGAGCAAGGACTGCACGTCGATCACGCTGCCGACGGGGCCCGAGATGGTGGTGGGCGCCGGGTCGCAGACGTTCGACGCGCAGGTGAGCGTGACCGTGTCGCTGGGCGGGCACATGCCCATCGGCCCGCAGGGCACCGACGCGATGTGGCCGGAGCCGTCATCCAGCGCCGAGGGCAGCATGAGCTGCGCGGTGGAGAGCTCGAACATTTGGGGGCCCGTGGCGAACGTGACGCTGATCGTCCCGTCGCAACCGGCGAGCACGAGGAGCGCGGACAGCACCGCCCCCGACCAAGTAAGTAAGCGCATGGCCTTCACTCTAACACCAGCGACGGTCACCGAGTCGGGAGGTGGGTCGGGTCGAGCTGGATCTGGAGCGGGCCGGCTCCACGGGGCTGCGCCAAGACGCCGATGGCGGCGGCCCCGGCCGCGAGGATCGCGCCCACGGCCGCCCACACGTACCAGCGCTCCCACCAGGGCTCGTCGGCAGCGGTGATCGGGGCGCGCGCGTCGAGCCAGGCGAGCGCGGGCGGGAGCCGGGCCGGGCTCATCGCGCCGGCGGCGTCGCTCAGCGAGGCGATCGTGTCGGGCGTCAGCCGCGCCGGCGCCTCGCAGCCTCCGGCCGTGCAGCGGACGGCGACAGCGCAATCCTCTGGACCCGAGCCGACCCAGAGCATCCACAGCGCCGGCGGACCCAGCGACCGGAGCGCGCCGAGCGCCTCCTCCACGTCGGCGGGGTGTCCGGCGCGAGCGGCGGTCTCGGCGCGAGCCGCCTCCACGCGAGCCGAGGTGGGTGCCAGCTCCACGACCACCGGCGAACGGTCGCCCTCGAGCACCTGGACGAGCTGCGCCCAGCTCCGGCAGCCCGGCGCGTCGATGCGGAGCACGTGCGGTCCGACCGGCACCTCCACCTCGCGAGGCAGCGCGCCGAGCGGGCGGTCGTCGAGGAACGCGCGGGCCCCTTCAGCGTCGGCGCGCAAGTTGAAGCGCCCGCGAGGCCCCGTCACCGCCGCGCGCACCGCGGCCCGACTGCGCTCCACCAGCTCGGGCCTGGCCTCCGCCGCCCGCACGGTCCGGCTCGGGTCGACCGAAGCAGCGCGGTGCAGCGCGGCGTCGGCCAAACCGCCCAGCTCGGCCTGGGCGGCGGTCAGCGCGATGGCCAGCTCCACCTCGGCGTACCAGGCGGCCATGCCCGGGATGGTCAGGTGCTGCTCGGCGAGGCTCTCGGCCCGGGCCAGCTCCCGGAGCGCATCGCTCTCCTCGAGGCGCACGGCGGCGCGGTGCGCGTTCACCAAGTGCGCCTCGATCGCGGAGATGGCGGCCAGCCGCGCCGGCTCCACCGTGTCCACCGGCTCGACCTCGGCCGACCAGAAAGCGGAATCGCCCGGCTCGGCGCCGACCGCATCGCCCACCCGTTGGGTCCAAGCGCGCGCCCGCGCCGGCGGCGCGCCGTCGTCGACCACGATCACGAAAGAGGCCGGCTCCTGCGCCGCGGCGGTCCGCGGAGCGAAGGCGAACATCACGAAGAGGAGCCCGACGCGCACAGCCGGGAGAATACCCCGCGCGACCCCAATCGCGCTCGCGAGTCACCGGTTGGAGCCCCTCGAGTGGCGGAAGCGGCAACTCTCGCGAAGCGACCGAGGAGTGCTGGCGAACGAGGCGCACCCCAACCCTCCCGAAGCGACCGAGGAGGAGTGGCGAACGAGGCGCACCCCAACCCGACGCGACGCGACGCGCAGAGCCGAAAGTCAGCGCCGATTCCCGAAATCGATCGAGCCGGCGCTGTTGCGGTCGCGGGGCGCGATGGTGGCGCCGACGAGCCCGAGCAGGATCGGCACCCAGAGGCCGATGCCGAGCAGCCCCACCAGCGCCGCGATGTGAGCGTCTCCGCTCACCCCCCAGGTCGCAAGCGCCGCGACCAGGGTGACGGCCGGAATGGCCGCGGCGATCCAACGCCGCGTCCGCTGCCGGCGACGCGTCTCCCGCTGGGCCGCTTCGTGGTCGGCCGCTTCCCGCTCGCGGCGCTCGCGCTTGGACTCCTTCTTCGACTTCCTGGCCATCGGATCTCTCCCCCGTCTCTAGGCACGCTCGAGAAGAAACGTCGCGAGCGCCTCGGTTCGCTTCCGCAGGCTCTCCAGGCTGCTCCATTCCTCCCGCTGATGGAAGTGCTGCCCGTACGGGCCCAGGCCGTCGATGGAGGGCACGCCCTCGGCGGCGAAGAGGTTCGCGTCCGAGCCGCCGCCTTGCAGAGGCGCCTCACCGACCGCCAACCCGGCTGCTGCAGCGTGCCGCTCGTAGTCCAGACGCAAGCGCTGCCCGGCCTCGGTCGCCTCCATCGGCGGACGGCTGACACCGCCCTCCACACGCATGCGCAGGCCTCGCAGCTTGTCGGGCACCTCCAGGTCGGCGGAGAGACCGGCGAAGGGATCGCGGGCGAGCTCGGCGACCGCGCGCTCCAGCCAAGGGCCGTCCTCCGCGGCCACGAAGCGGCCGTCGATCAAGCATCGCGCGTGATCCGGTACTGTGTTCTTGGCCGTGCCGCCCTCGAAGACGCCCACGTTGACCGTGACTCCGCGCTGGTAGTCGGTCAGCGCTTCGAGCCGCGGCACCAAGAGGGCCAGCCCGTGGATCGCGCTCACGCCCTCGGCGTGATGATTGCCCGCGTGGGCCGCTCTTCCTTCGGCGGTGATCTCGAACACGGCCCCGCCCTTGCGACGCGTGACGATGCGGTCTTCCGACCGGCCGGCCTCGAAGACCATGGCCGCCTCCGTGTGCGCCGCCAACGCGCGATGCAACGTCGCGCTCGAAGGCGAGCCGACCTCCTCGTCACTGACGCACACGAAGCGGGCGCGAAGCCGCGCGAAACAATCCGGCGCCACGGTCCGCACTGCCGAGAGCGCGAAGAGGATGGCGCTCAGCCCGCTCTTCATGTCGAGCACGCCGGGCCCGCGGACGGCGTCGCCCTCGCGGGAGAAGCCGGTGAAGCCCATCGCGCGAGGAAAGACCGTGTCGACGTGCCCCACCAGCGCCAGCGCGGGCGTGTCCGCCTCCACCGCGGGCGTCGCGTAGACCCGGTGAGCGGCGAAGCGGCCACTCTCGTCCGGCACCACCCGCCGCGAGAGCCCGGCACGCTCGGCCATGGCGTCGACGATGCGGGCGGCGGCCTCCACGTCCTCGGGCTCGCGGGTGCAGCTCGGCTGCTCCACCAGCGCGCGCAGAAAAGGGACCTGCTCGCGCTCGAACACGTCGCGGACCACCTCGCGGGCTCGCTCCTCCACCATCTCCGTCTCTTACCACCGGTGTGCCTCGGTCGAAACGCCACGCGACGCGGCCGAAGCGGCTGAACTGCGGGCGCGCGGGCACGGCTTGCCGGCGTGCGTGGCCTCCTCTATGGTTCGCGGCCACTTCAGCGGGCTGGCGGCCCCCGGAAACCGGGGCGCAGCCTGGTCAAACCGCCCGACCGTGGCGAGGACGACTGCATGTTCGACAACCTGGCCAAGCGCATTCAGGCCTTCTTCCTCGTGCTCGTCATCGGCCTGCTCATCGTCGTGATGGGCGTGTTCGGTTTCGGCAATCCGAATCAGGGCTGCAACCCGCAGGGCGCCGGTTACGCCGCCATCGTGTACGGCGACACCATCACGGAAGGTGACTTCCGCGCCGCCTACACCGCGGCCGGCTTCGCCGAGCAGCCCGTCGAGCAGCAGGAACGCCAGAATCTGCGCCACTACCTGCTCGAAGGGCTGATCGAGCGCGATCTCCTCGCCCACGAAGCGGAGCGCCTCGGCTTCACGGTCGACCCCGACACCGTGATGCGGAAGGTGGCCGAGGACGAGGTCCTGCTGCTGAGCGGCCCGGTCGACGCCCCGAGCAACTTCCCGCACGGGCGGCTGCAGTACAGCTTCCGCGACCGCGACGGGACCTTCTCCGCCGACTACCTCCGCCGCTTCATCCAGTACCGCCTGCGCCGGAGCGTGGACGAGTTCGTCCTGTGGCAGTCCAAGGAGACGCTCGCTCAGCAGGTGCGGGAGACCGTGCTCGCGCCCGTCACGGTGAGCCCCCGCGAGCTCTGGGACGCCTACGTCCAGGAGACCGAGCGGGCGACCATCTCCTACGTCCGCTTCGACCCGGCCAGCTACCGCGATCAGGTCCGCGTGACCGACGAGGCGGTGACCGAGTGGATGAACGCGCACCAGGACGAGGTCGACCAGGAGTACCGGCGCCAGCGCCACCGCTACACGAACCTCGACGAGCAGGCGCGGAATCCGGCAGATCCTCGTCCGCGTCCCCAACGACGCCAGTGACGAGCAGCGCGCCGCCGCCCGCACGCGCGCCGAGGATCTCCTGCACCGGGTGCAGGGAGGCGAGGACATCGCCGACCTCGCCCGCGAGAACAGCGACGACGAGGCGACCGCCGCCCGCGGTGGGGATACGGGCTGGTTCGCCCGCGGCAGCCGCGTGGCGGCAGTCACCGACGCCTCGTTCTCCCACCAGCCGAACGAGGTCCACCCCGAGGTCGTAGAGACCCAGTTCGGCTACTACGTCATCGAGGTCACCGGCCGTCGTCAGGGCGACGTGCCGGAGGACGAGGCCAAGCGCGAGATCGCCGAAGGCCTCTACGAGGAAGACCGCGCCGGCGAGCTGGCCCATCAGGAGGCGAACCGCGCGCTCGCCTACCTGCGCGAGGGACACAGCACCGACGAGCTCAACGAGCAGCTCCGCACCGACTGGCAGGCCGCCGCGCCGCCCGCCGAGGGCGAGCCGGCCGAGGGCGCCGACCAGGCCGAGGGCGAGCCGACCGCGGAGACGCCCGAGCGCGAGAACGCACCGCAGGTCTCGCAGACCAGCTTCGGCCGAGCGCAGCGGGCGCTGCCGGGCGCGTTCGACAGCACGCCGCTGACCGAGGCGGCGTTCTCGATGAGCCTCGAGGATCCGCTCCCGGAGGAGCCCCTGCAGCTCGGCACGAGCTGGGTGGTCTTCCGCCTCGACGAGCGCACCGAGGCGACGGAAGAGGGTTTCACCGACGAGACCCGCGAGGGCCTGAACGATCGGATGCTGAGCCAAAAGCGGCTCGAGGTCCTCAACACCTACGTGAACGGGCTGCGCGCCCGCGCCGAGGCCGACGGAGCCATCCGCCGCAACCCGGAGATCCTCCGCTATCCGAACAGCGATCAGGAAGGCGAGGAGGAGCAGGCCTCGCTCTGACAGTCGGTCGAAGCGCCGAGCCCCAAGGAAATCGGCGCGCGACGGCCCGGCCCGGCTGGGGATTCGGGCCGACGAGCGGATGCTCCAGCATTTGCGAGGAGGACCGGGCGCACAGACGTGTCGTCCCGCTCGAAAGCCGAGGAGCGAGGTTCTTCAACGGACTGCTGTGGACGGGCGCATCGGTCGGTGTCATCCCGTCTTCTGACCGATGCAGCTCGCCTTCGACTTCGGACGTTCCCGCGCTCGCCGCAAGCTCGCGAAGATCGCGGGCGAGCCGGCGGGCGAGCCCGGCTCGGGGGCACCGGAAGCGCTGGAAGCGCGCATCCAACGCGCCCTCTCCGTTCCGATCCGGCTGATCATCACCGACAACCGGCGGACGATGATCTCCACCAAGCGGCGCGGGCAGCGGCTGGAGGTGCGCCTCCACCACATGTTCCTCGACGCACCCGAGACGATCCTCGAGGAGCTGCTCTGCTATCTCGCCGAAGGCGACGCGCGCTCCTCCGCCGTCGTCGGCCGCTACATCGAGGAGAACCGCCACCGGGTCAAGCGGCGGCGCGTCGCGCTCAGGACCGCCGGCGAGCATCACGATCTGGGGGCGATCTTCGATTCGGTGGTCGACGCCCACTTCCCGGACGGCGTGGACGAAGCGCGTATCACGTGGGGGAAGATGCCGCCACGCCGTCGCGGCCGGCGGAGCATCCGGCTCGGCACCTACACGCACGAGCTCTCACTCGTCCGGATTCACCCCGCGCTCGATCAGGCCAGCGTCCCCCTCTACTTCGTCGAGTTCGTGGTCTTCCACGAGCTCCTGCACCACGTCGTGCCAGCGCGGCGGATGGGCACGCGGATCGACTATCATCCGCCCGAGTTCCGCGCCCGCGAGCGGGCGCACCCGGACTACGAGCGGGCCGTGCGCTGGGAGACCGAGAACCTCGACCTGCTGCTCTCGTTCCGCGCCGGCCGCATCAGCCCGCGTCGCCGGATTCCTTGAAGAGCTGGTTGAGGCCCCAGACCTCGCGCGCCCGCAGGCTGCCGAACTGCATACCGAGCCCGTCGTCCTTCTGCCAACGCACCGTCGCCTCGATCGTGACGTCCTCGCGGAGCGCGGGAAGGTAGAATCGGAGCTTCACCGGCGTGCCGTAGGGAAGAGCGGCCTCGGTGATCAGGTACATCCCGCCCAGGCTGACGTTGCGGGTGACCGTCTCGATCTCGCCGTCGCCGTGGATGACGTCCACCTTGAGGCGCCGATCGTATCGCTCGTGGACGCGCCGCCCGTTGCTCAATGCCGATCCTTTCCGCGAACGAAGGCCGCGCCCCGCGAATCGACGCCGATCGACCGCGATATGATGGGCGCTCGGGAGAGCGGTTATCCTTGGCCGAGCTGATGAAGTCAAGGTGGTCGAGGGCGAGCAGGACGGTGCAGCGGTGAGCGAAACTCGCGAATACGAAGACACCGCGGCCCGGCGCGCGCGAACCGGTGCTCGCGCCGCCCTGGTGCTGACGATCGTCGCGCCCGCCCTCTTGGTCTGGGCGTGGAGCCGGCCCGCTCCGGCGCCGCCACGGGAGGTGCCCCCACTGGTGCTGGACCCGCACGAGGTCGACGCGGTTCGGATGTCCGACGCCACGCTCTCGACGGCCGCCCCCGAGGGAGAGCGAGCGAGCGAGCGGCGGCGCCTCTATCGCGAGGTCAACGCCGCGGAACGATTGGGCACCGACCCGCCCGGACGCGGCGAAGCGCGGCGCCTGGAGCTGGAGCGCGCGCTGGCGGACTTGGTCGAAGCGCACGGCGACGAGGCCAGGGCGACGACCCGCGCGAGCGACCTGGGGCGTCTCGACCACGCGCTGCGTGGCGAAGTGTCCGACGCGCAGCGTGACGCCGACATCGGCGGGTTCGTGGCCATGATGAGCCGCTACGAGCTCCTCCGAGACGGGCGGCAGGTCGCGCCCCGCTTCGTCGTGCGCACGCTCTTCGCGGCCCGCTGGAACGTGATGCACGGGCTCGAGCTGACGGATGGCTTCTCGGACGCCGAGCGCCGCGCCTACTGGGGCTGGCTGGCACTCCGCGCCGAGTCGGCACCGCTGGAGCTGCGCCTCGACGCCCTCGAGCGCTACGCCGAAGTGGGAGGCAGCCACGTCGAGGAGGCCCGCGGCGTGCTCCTCTACGACGCCGGGCGCATGGACGAAGCGGCCGAGGCCTTCGAGCGCGCCTACGCCGAGATCCCGACCTTCCGCCTCCGCAACCACGCCCTGGCGTGCCGGGAGGCGCTGGCCGGCGAGGGAAGCGACGAGCCGAACGGCCCGTAGACCGCCTGGGGCGGCTGACTCGACGTGTGGGACCCGTCCCCTTACAATGACCGGCCGAGCCGCAGCCCGAACTGCGGGGGGAAGGATGCCGCGTGCGCGTTAATTTACGGAAGACGCTCTTCATACTGCCGAACCTGTTCACGCTCTCGAGCATCTTCTGCGGCTTCTACGCGTCGGTGCTCGTCTCGCGGAGCGCGGACGCCGAGGCCTTCTACCGAGCGTCGCTGCTGATCGTGTTCGCGATGTTCTTCGACACGATCGACGGCCGCGTGGCGCGCCTGACCAAGACCCAGAGCGCCTTCGGTGTGCAGATCGATTCGCTGGCGGACGTCATCTCGTTCGGCCTCGCGCCGGCGCTCTTGGTGTACCAGTGGTCGCTGCACGAGCTGGGCACGGTGGGCGCGATCGCCTCGTTCGCGTTCCTCGCCTGCGGGGCCATCCGCCTCGCCCGCTTCAACGTCCTGGCCATGAGCAAGACGGGCGCGCCGAAGAAGCCGGGCCGCTACATCGTGGGGCTGCCCATCCCGGGAGCGGCCGGCATCCTGGTGTCACTGGTGGTCGCCAACCACGCCGTCGCCGGCCACCTCGGCGGCGCGCCCTTCATCGTGCTGGCCGTGGTGCTCGCGCTCGGCTTCATGATGGTCAGCACCATCAAGTTCCGCTCCTTCAAGGACCTGAAGTTCAACCGCCGCACCGTGGTGATGGTGGGCTTCGTGCTGGCCTCGAGCGGCTGGCTGGCCATCCGCTTCCACGTCTCCTTCGCGCTGGTGTGGCTCCTCTCGGGCTACGTGGCCCTCGGCGTTCTCGAGACGCTCTTCCGCCTCTCGCGACGCGGCTTCGGCCGGGGCATCGAGGTCGAAGACGAGACCCAGCCGGCCGAGCGCAATGCCTGATCGCGGGGCCTGATCGCGGCGCCCGATCGCGGGGCCCGATGGGCAGCCAGCGGCGCTCGCGCTCTTGATGACGCGGCGCAGAGCCTCCAAGCTGCCGTCCATGCGACGCCTCGTGCTTCTCTTCGTGACCGTCGTCGCCGGCTGCAACGCCGCGCCGCCCCTCCAGCGGAGCTGCAACGGCCAAACGGTCGGGCTCTGCGCTCCCTACGAGTACGCCGAAGTCAGCGCGGCCTCACTCGACCCGTCCGAGCTGACGATCGCCGACTTCTCGATGAACGCGATGATCCACGTGGAGCTGTCGACCTGCGACATGGCTCCGGCAGCCCACGTCGTCGACCTCGAGGCGGTCGTCCCGGCCGGGGGCCTGCCGACGGCGGTGGACGGCGGCTCCTCCAGCGGCGGCGAGAGCGTGATGAGCCTCCTGACGCTCCGCGACGACGGCCGACACGGCGACATGACCGCTGGCGACGGCGTGATCGACGTGACGGTGACGAACCCCTTCATCAACACCATCCCGGCGATGACCAACATCGTGCTGCGCTTCACGCCCCGCTCCACCACGCCGGGTGGATGCTCGGGACCACCGGTCGAGATCTCCTACCGTACCGGCCCGATGCGACCGTCCATGTGAGCGTCGACGTGCGCTCGAGGGTGGCGCGCCGCGTGCCGCGGGTTCTCGTAGACGCTGATGATCGGCACGCCCTCGTAGGTGAGCACGTAGACGGGCTTCACCGAGCCCCAGGCCGCCCAGATCTGGTAGTCGACCTCCACGAAGTGATGCTCGAGGTGGACGATCGCGTAGTCCGCGCCGACCAAGTCCCCCGTGGCGCGGACGCGCGGTGAGAGACGCCCGTCGCGCTGGAGCATCGAAAACGCGGTCCAGGTCGTGTCGCAGATCCACACCGACCCGCCCTCGGGCATCGCCCGATCGAAGAACCCCACCAGGCTGCCGGTCGTGAAGCCCCAGAACTGACGGTTCATGCCCATGTCGGCCGCGCCCGCTACACCGCCGGCCGCGGGCGTGTAGTACGAGAGGCCGAAGGGGTGGCTGTGAATGGTCTCGAGGGCGGCGGGGGCCAAGAGCAGCGAGGCCACGCCGAGCCGGGCCGCGTACTTCGCCCCCGGCAGCCTCTCCGGGAGCGCCCGACGGGCCGCACGCGCCACCGACACGAACGCGACCCCGGCGAAGAGCGCCATGAAGGGGTAGGCGCTGAACCAGTGCTTGGTCCCGCCGAAGATCGGCGTCCACGGCATGCTGATCACGACCAGCGGCGCCAGGCTCGAGCCGAAGACCAGCACGTCGGTTCGCGCCGGATCCGGTCGCGTTCGGCCGTTCGGCCAGAGGCGCTCCATCAGCCCCGGCGGGACGAGCGCGCGGAGGCGGCTCCCGAGCCCGGCGATGCCCAACGCCAGCGTCACGAGCGGCACCGTGACGAGCGTCATCACCCACGGGTAGCCGATCGGGAAGGGCGGCCTGAAGTAGTTCACCCCGAAGTACGCCATGTTGTAGTAGGCGTGGTTCAGGTGGAATCCGGCGTAGGCCGAGAAGCGCGCCAGGGTGTCGAACCAGAGCCAGGGCCAGAGGCCGACGAAGATCGGCGGCCCGAGCAGCGCCATCCCGATCAGCCACCAGGGTACGAGCGACACGCGCCGCAGCTTGCCCCGCCGCCAGGCGATGAGATCGAGCACCGGCGGGACGAAGAGCGGGAAGAGCACGCCCAGCACGATCAGCGGCTTCGAGACCCGCCGCGCGCGCAGCTCCGCCCACACGACCCAGGCGAAGTGCACCAGGAAGATCAGCGGCAGCGTCCAGGCGTTGTGCTTCGTCTCGAGCGCCAGCCCGTAGGTGATCCCGGTCAGGATCGCCCAGCGTGGATTGGTCAGCGACCGCCAGTAGCAGTACGTGACCAAGGTCATCATCAGGACGATGGGCACGTCGAAGGCGTCGAGCTGCGCGTGATAGAAGACCCGCGGCATCAACGCCAGCGCGAGCGCGGCGAAGACCCCCGCTTGCCGCCCGTACGCCCGCGCGCCGAAGATGTAGACGAGCCAGAGTAAGAGGCCCGCCGAGAGCATCCCGAAGAAGCGGTAGGCCATCGACGGCTCGGGGAAGAGGTCCCAGCGCTCCTGAGCCAGGTGGAAGAGCGCGAACATCGACTTCGCGAGCGAAGGATGCTCGTTGTTGTAGGCCCAGTGCTGCGGCGAGCTGACCACCTCGCGCTGCACGGCGCGCGAGGGATCGTCGAAGAGGATCTCGAACCACCCGCCGTAGCGGTTGGCGGCCTCGACGTAGAAACCCTCGTCGCGGGCCATGCCGACGTCGTGCGAGCTGACCAGGAGCAACGCCACGTAGACGGCGCCGATCGTTGCGCCGAGGAGGTGATCACGCCACCCGATCCGACGGTAGCGCCCGCTCACCGGGTCTCCTCGCGAGTCGTCGCGGCCCAGCAGAGCGTGCGCAGGTTGGGATCGTCCGCCGTGACCTCGACCCGAACCTGCCCGCGCGCCCGCCGCGGCCGGCCCTCGGGCTGGGTGCTCGCCACCATCCGCTTCCAGCCGTCGCCGTCGCGATGGACCATGCGGCCCACCGGCTCGTCGTCCACGAACACCGCCACCTCCACGGGGCCGTGCTCGAGGTCGCGCTCGTGCTCGTAGTAGATGTCGCCGTAGAGCACGAGCTCGTCGCCGAGCGGCACGTCGTCGAAGGTCGCGCGGATGGGCTCGTGGCCGGCAGGGTGCTGCCAGATGCAAAAGCGCGGCTTCAGAATCGAGGTCGTCTTGCACGGTCGTGCCGACCCAGAGCCAGGGGCGCCGCGGATCGCAGACGTGACGATCCGCCGGCGTGACCGGACCGGCGCCGAGCCCGCCTCCTCGCGCGCGAACCTCGCTGCGCCACGGGCAAGGCACCTCGCGGTCTCCCTGCACCATGCTCACCCTCGCGTCGCCCACGTGCTGCGTGAAATCGTAGAGCACGCCACCGGGTCGCAAGTCCCAGCGCAGCACCTGCACGGGACCGATCTGCTCCTCGAGATCGGGCGCGGCCGGGGGCGCCTCCGAGGGTCGATGGCCGCGGATGCTGAGCGCCCACAGCCGGTCGTAGCGGGCGAGATCGCTCCGCCCCTCGTCCTCGAGGGTGAGCAGATCCCCGAGGTGCTCGCGCATGAGCGGATCGGCCCAGCTCGGCGCGGCCACCACCAGATCGCCTTCGCGCCAATCGCGTCGGACCCGCTCGGCAGCTGCGGTCCAATCGCCCTCGGTCACGACCCGCGCACGCACCACGACGTGCCCGATGACTTCCACGATCGCGAGAACGAGGAAGATCAGCCACCACGAGCCCCGCACGCGCGGGCGTGTCTTCGCGCCGCCGTCCACGATCGATCCGGCCGAGAGGCATAACACATTCCGGCGCAGGAGCCGGAATGGCGGCCACCATCCCGCTCCGAGCTCCGTTCCGGGGGCTCCTGCGAGCAGCAGTCCCCGAGCGCGGGCTCCGATCGTGCAGAGCCCCGGAACGAACTTCGGGCCGCCGGTACTACTCGGCCGGAATGCAGCTGTAGCGGAGCTCGAAGCTATTGAGGACCGGCGTGGCGGTGCGCCCCGTGTTGGCCAAGAGCACCGCGGTCACCCTCAGATAGGGCAGGTAGTTGGGAACGCCCGCTGCCGTCAGCAAGGCGGCGACGTCGATGGGAGGCATGGTCGGCGGGGTGGTCACCGTCACCGGCGTGCTCGAGGCCGCCCCGGCGGCCGTGGTCGCGGTCCGGATCTCCCAGCGGATGCTGGTCCCTGTCGGCATCGAGGCGACGTCCCAGGTCAGCGTGCTCCAGTCGGGCCGCTCCGTGGCCATGCAGAACGCGGTGCTGTCGTAGTCCCGCCAGTACGTGCCCGACGGGGGATAGAGCGGGACGTTGGGCGGCACCACGATGCGAACCGGGACCCGCTCGAGCACGAAGCTCCCGTCGCCGACGACCTCGATCCAGAAGTCGAAGACCTGCGGCACGCTGGTGGGCATCACGACGTTGTTCTGGAAGCCGACGCGGAAGTCGACGCTCGTGCCGGGCAGGCACTGCACGAACGTGCTCCCGCCGCTGATGCCGGTGCAGCTCCCCGGGCCCCAGCTCACGGCCGTGATCGCGCTGACCAGCGAACGCTCGTCGAAGCCGGTCGTGGCCGGGTTGTCCACCGCGCGTGCGGAGACGTCCATGCGGTTGTAGTTCGCGAGGTCCACGACCGCGTTGACCACCGCGTTGCTGAGGCCGGTACCGTCGGAGCTGATCGGGAACACGTAACGCGAGCCGGAGCTCGAGTACGAGCCGGTCGCGTCGGCGAGCGCGTTGGCGTCGTCGATGCCGTAGCTACCGCCCGACTGGACGACGATGACGCGGATCCCCTGGCTGTTCAGGGCCGCCACCGTCTGGGCCCAGGTCACCGGGTAGCCCGTCGTGGTCGTGGTGGCGCTGCTGGGATTTCCGATGCTGAGCCGGTAGTTTCCGCAGTTGTTGCCGTACCCCGTCACCACCGCGTAGTAGGTGCCGGGCGAGAGCGTCGCGACGATCTCGGACTGCAACCCGACGTAGTCGTCGTTGCAGGCGATCTCCGAGAAGCTGGAGTTCATGATCGTCAGGAGCGTGTCGTAGGTCGATCCCTCCAGCGAGACGGTGACGGTGGTCGTCGTCGAGACCGTGAAGCGGAAGACGACGTCGGCGGCGTAGTTGTACGTGCAGCTCGCGCGGTAGTTGTCGGCATACCCGCAGGTGTTGCCGCTGTAGCCAGTCCACGTGGTGGCCGCGTCGCCCGTGGAGTGGGCCGAGCCTTGCGTGTCGTTCCCGCTGACCCCCGTCGCGCTGGGCAGCGACGTCGAGCCACCGCCGCCACCGCTCAACGAGTAGTCGTAGCCGTAAGGGCCGTTGTGGAACGGGGCGTCGGTGAAGAGGATGATGATCGGGATGGTCCCGTTGCGGAAGCACGGGTAGCCCCAGGTCCCGGCCGGGCACCCGGTGCGCGCCGCGAGATAGGGCCCGAGCCCGCCTCCCGTGGCGATGGCCCACATCGCCTGCGCCATCCCCTCCGGACCGTCCCACCCGTTGTCGAGCGGCAAGCCGTTCACCGCGCTCTGCGCGGCGGAGACGCTCGACGTGATGTCCTGGAAGTTCTGATAGACGTGATCGACCCCAGCTTGCCCGTAGGGCGAGACGGGATAGTCGTCGTGATGGCCGACACCGAACCAAGCGTCCGGGATGGTGCAGCGGATCGCGCCGATGATGCCACCCGAGCAGCCGGAGATGTAGCTGCCGCTCGTCAGACCGTGCTGGAGATTGTAGATCTCCCCGCCCATCGACCCGGTGGTGTCCATCAGGAAGTAGATGTCGGCCGTCCGCACCTGCACGCCGATGTCGAGCGGATCGATCTGGGCCGGCCCGCCGTAGGGCAGCTCGTGGAAGAAGAACGTGCCGCCGTAGCAGGTGCCGTCGGCGTTCAGGACCGCGCCCGGCCCCGGGCACTGATCGGCCACGTCGGGGATGCCGTCGCCGTCGGAGTCCGGCAGCATCGCCGTGCCGGTGGTGTCCGGGGAGAGCGCGATGCCACCCGCCGTCGGATCGTACGCGAGCCCCGTCGAGTGCCCCGGCAGATCGGTGGTCGATGGCGTGTCGCGGGAGACGGCGCAGGCCGGAATCGCACGGGTTGCACTCGGAGGGACCGGTGACCAGCGCAGCGATGCCCGGCCCGCTGCGGAACTGGTAGGTCTCGACCGTCTCGCAGGTGGTCCACGCGCCGGCGCGGCAGTAACGCGTCCCGTGCTGGCAGGTGAGCGACCCGTCGGCGTTGACCAAGGGCTCGAGGTAACAGTCGATGGGCGGCTGGTCCGGCTCGCACGCGCAGCCGGCGTTCGGGTGGGCGCACTTGGAGCCCGCGTCGCCGGTGATCAGGACGGGCCCGACGCCTCCATCCCCACCTCCCCCCGAGGGGGCCGCCCCGGGCTGCTGGACGCCACAACCGGTCGTCATCCATCCGGCGGCCAGGAGCAGGCCCAGGAGCTGCCAACGCTGCTTCATACGGTCACCGCGCACGAATCCCCGCCGGCGCCACTGCCGGCCCGGGACCCCGATGCAACGTTCGGACCTTCGCACGAATCGCGAGATCGTCCGCGTTTCGTTCACCATGGGCGCTCCCCCACCCTGCCCTGGTTGCGCAGGTCCGAAAACATTTCATACGTGCTGTCCGCTCATCACATGATGCAGCGCATCGCGCCGCCGCTCGCCGGGCTCCCGCAGATGGCGGGGCTCGGGCAATCGGCCGAGCTCGCACACGAGCCGCCGCTCGGCACGCACTCGGTCACGCCGTCGCCCCAGGTGTCGGTGCAGATGAACCCGCTCGCGCAGTCGGACGCGCTCGCGCACGGCCCGTAGTGGCCGCACTCGCGCGTCCACGTGCTCCGGGTTCACGCCGCAGACGTTGCCGATCGATCGGACAGTCCGCGTTGTTGCGGCAGTAGGGTCCGCTACTCCAGTGGCAGATGGTCTGCCCGTACCGGCCACGTCGCGGCACTGCCCGACGTGCGC
This sequence comes from uncultured Pseudomonadota bacterium, assembly GCA_963832725.1. Classification (GTDB taxonomy): domain Bacteria; phylum Myxococcota_A; class Polyangia; order Polyangiales; family Sandaracinaceae; genus JAEZBP01. The sequence goes on along the minus strand of CAWHVG010000007.1, from coordinate 364,134 downwards.
ACACGCCATGTCGCTGTCGCAGCGCGTGTAGGCTTTGATGCAGAAGAGCAGCCCGGCGGAAGCGTCTCCACCGCAGACGAACCCGTGCGGGCAGGGGGACGCCCCGTAGCCGCAGCTGGATCCGGCGGTCGACGCAGCTCCCGCTCTCGCACGTCGAAGCCGGCTGCGCAGTCACGGGAGTCGGCGCATCCGCTGGCCGTCCGCACACGCCGCCCGCTGCAGGTGCTGCCGCACGGGCAGTCCGCGTCGGAGCCGCGCAGGGAGCGCCGGCGGAGTAGCAGATCATCATCCCGCAGCCGTTGTCGAGGCAGGTCTGGCCGGACGGGCAGATCCCTCCGCTGCCACGGCGTCCCGCCGCTGAGGACGCCGCAGAGCCCGGCGTCGGGCAACGGACCGGCGTCGGGCATCGGGCCGGAGTCGGGGAAGACGAACGAGCCAGCGTCCCGCGCTACCCGCGTCGAACGAGGTCGAGCCCGGCGTCGAGCGCGCCGGCGTCGAACGAGCCGCCGTCCGAAGCCGCGGCGTCGCCGCCATCCGAGGGAGACGACGCGTCCATTCCCGAGTCCATGCCCGCGTCGCCGGCGGAAGCATCCGGAGCGGGAGCGCCGGATCGCGGCGCCCCGGCGTCCACGCGCACCGGGACGCTGGGCGGCTTCATGTCGCAGCCGGCGACCGCGATCACCACCACGACCCCGATCGAAATCCGCTCGCCGAAATCCGACGCCCATGCTCATCCCCCGGTCCCGCAAGACAAGAACGCCAACTGGACGTCGACCCCGGTGTCGGTCGCGTTCGCCCAGGTCACCGCGATCTGACCGTCACCCGACACGCGGATGGTGGTCCGCCCGCCCGAGGGGGCGGCCTGGACGAGCATGATGTCCTCGACGACATCGCCGAGCGCGCTCACCAGCAGCACGTGGATCTCCGGCGGCGTGGTGCCGGACGCGACCGTCCGGTAGCTCACGACGAACCCGCCCGCGAACGCGGCGATCGAGCCGTCCTTGCCGGTGCCGAGCACCCGCTCGTCGCCGGTCGGCATCCCGGTATCGTCGATGGCTCGGAAGCGCACCTCAGGGTGGACGCCATCGACCAGGGCGCCGAAGACGATCGCGCCGCCGCTCGGGAAGACCACGGCGTCGAGCGTGCCGTCGGCGTTGGCCTCCATGGTGATCGCGGTCGCCGTTCCCTGCATCGCCCCGCTGCTGTTCAGCGGCTGCAGGTACACGTCACCGGTCCCGGCCGAGCCCTCGGTCCAGATCAGCAGCGGCCCCGAGCCGCTCTGCCCGCCGGCGAGCGCGCCGGGGCGCCGGTCGCTGGCGGACGCGGCCTGAGCGGCGGCGGTCGGCGCGCCGCTCGAGCTGACGGCGCGCGTCCTCGCGGTGCGGGTGAGCGCCGTCATGTCGTCCTCGACCCACGCCAGCGTCAACCCGCTGTCCAGCTCGAGGAAGAGGGGGTTGTCCTCGAGCTGCGGTCAGCGTATCGGTGATCGCCGTCGGGCTCGAGCCGCTCGCCACCGAGAGGTCGGCGCCGAGCGCCTGCGTGTGGAGATCGAAGGCGCCGGCGCTGTTGTCCACCCAGGCCGAGAGCCACGAGGTGCCCACCGCGGTGACGATCGGCGGGTGCTTGACGCCCGGCGGCTGGCTGATCTGTTGGGGCGTGCCCAGCGCGCCGGCCGAGGTGAGCCGAGCGCCGTAGACCTCGGACACCGCGCCGCCGGAGGGGATCTGCGTCCAGACCGCCCCGAACCCGTTCGCATCGGCGGCGAGGCCGACCGTGCGCTCGCCTCTGTCGTCACGCCCCACCTTCCAGACGTGGTCCGGACTGAAGGTGCACGTCGGCGGCCCCGCGTCGCCCATCGGCCCGGCGTCGGCGGTACCCCCACCTCCGTCCGATCTGGACCGAGCCGTCCGGCGTGGACCCGTCGAAGTGTCCGACGCCGCCATCGGTGCCGTGCGTCGAATGTCCACCGTCCGTGCGAGTCGCGTCGAGCGGGACCCCGGGCGGATGCCCCCCGCAGCCAGCGAGCCCGAGGAGGCAAGCGAAGAGGACACCCGATGGTCTGAGGTTGGAATCGGACATTGAGAACATACTACCAGCGATTGCGGCGACGACGCCCATTGTCGGTTCCGGCCCCCCGGGGTGGAAGCGAGGCCGCGGGGCCCCCAAGCTCCGGACGTGGGAACCGACCGACCGCTGATCGAGCTCGCGGCTCGCCTCCCCAGCGACGCCGTGATCGACGACGCCGACGTGCGCCGCGGCTACGCCATCGACGAGAGCGAGGCCGAGCCGGTCGTCCCGGACGCGGTGGTGCGGGCTCGGAACGCCGACGACGTGCGCGCCGTGCTGGAGGTCGCCGACCGCCACCGCGTCCCCGTCACGCCGCGGGCAGCGGGCACCAGCCGGGTGGGAAGCGCGGTCCCCAAGCGCGGCGGCTGGGTCCTCTCGTTCGAACGCTTCGACCGCACCCTCGACGTCGACGAGGACGACGGAGTCGCCGTGGTGGAGCCCGGCGCCGTCACCGGCGATGTCCACGAGGCCGCGGAGACGGCGGGCCTCTTCTACGGACCGGATCCGAGCAGCCTCGCGAGCTGCACCATCGGCGGCAACGTGGCGACCAACGCGGGCGGACCGCGCGCCGTGAAGTACGGCGTCACCCGCGATTGGGTGCGCGGGCTCTCCGTGGTCCTGCCGGGCGGCACCGAGCTCGAGCTGGGCGGGCGGACCCACAAACACGTGACCGGCTACGACCTGCGCTCGCTGGTGATCGGAAGCGAAGGCACGCTCGCCGTGGTGACTCGGGCGGTGCTGAAGCTGATCCCGAAGCCCGCGGGGGTTCGCACGCTGGTGGCGTTCTTCGATGACGAGGCGCGGGTCGCGCCGGCCGTGCGCGCTTGCCTCCGGGTGGGACCGAGCGTGCTCGAGCTGCTCGACGCGGAGACCTTGGCCGTGCTGCGAGACGACGGGGCCGCGCCGGTGCCGCGAGGGGCGCGCTGCATGTTGCTGGTGGAGATCGACGGTGACGAGGCTCGGCTCGAGGCCGGTCTCGAGCGGCTCGGCAGCGAGCTCGACGACGCCGGCGCGATCGAGGTCCTGGTCGCCAAGCACGGGACCGATCGCGAGCGGCTGTGGGCGGTGCGTCGCGAGATGTCCCGCGCGTTGCGGCGGCGAGCGGCCAACAAGCTCTCGGAGGACGTCGTGGTCCCGCGCTCGAAGCTGGGCGCGCTGATCACCCGGTGCAGGCAGATCGCCGAGGAGCAGCGCATTCGCATGCCCGCCTACGGCCACGCGGGCGACGGAAACCTTCACGTCAACTTCCTCTGGGACGAGCCCGACGAGCGGCCGCGCGTCGACGCAGCCATCGAGCAGCTCTTTCGAGCGGTGGTGGACATGGGCGGCACCCTCAGCGGCGAGCACGGCATCGGCGTGTTGAAGGCCCCCTATCTCGCGCTGGAGCAACCGCCCGCGCTCATCGAGTTGCAGCGGAGGATCAAGGCGCAGCTCGATCCTCACGGCATCCTGAACCCGGACACGATCTTCCCGCGGACCTCACACGGCGCGTGCTGAGGCTGCGGTCCGACTGGAGCAACCGCCCGCGCTCATCGAGTTGCAGCGGAGGATCAAGGCGCAGCTCGATCCTCACGGCATCCTGAACCCGGACACGATCTTCCCGCGGACCTCACACGGCGCGTGCTGAGGCTGCGGTCCGATCCGGAGACCCTCCGTCCGCTCGCTCGGGCATCGTGACCTGGCCGCGGCAGCCTCGGGCCCGTCGGAGGCGGTGACGCAGGAACCGATCGGAGGACCCTCGGTCCGATCGCTCGGGCGTGGCGACGTGGCGGCGGCAGCGTCAGGCCCGTCGGAGACGGTGGGGCTGCGGTCCGATCGGAGCGCGCTCGGTCCGCTCGATCGAGCATCGCGACGTGGCGGCAGGCCCGTCGGAGACGGTGAGGCAGGAACCGGTCGACATCCGCTGGACGGTGCTCCTCGTCGACCGATCGGCCGGCGAACACCGCACCACACCCTCGTGTCAGCTCGGACCGCCGCGACGGAGCAGCGCCGGGAGGAAACGTGGACTGCGGCTCGAAAGGTCTCGACGACCGCCCGCCGGTCCTGTCAGAGGAGCATCAGGACCGGCTTCTCGAGCACACCGCGCAGCAGCTGCAGCCAGCGGGCCCCGAGCGCCCCATCGATCACCCGGTGATCGCAGCTCAGCGTCATGCGCATCCGCCTACCCGGCTCGACGCGACCGTCCTTGACCACCGGCTCTTCGCGCACAGTGCCCACGGCCAGGATCGCACCCTCCGGCGGGTTGATGACAGCGGCGAAGTCCTCGATGCCGAACATCCCGAGGTTCGAGACGCTGAAGGTGCCGTTCGTCATCTCCTCCGGCGTCAGCTTCTTGTCGCGTGCACGCGCGGCGAGCTCGCGAGCCTCCCTGCCGATGGCGCGAACGCCCTTCTCGTCGGCGTCGCGGATGACGGGCGTGACCAGCCCGTCCGGGATGGACACTGCCATCGAGATGTCGACCACCTGGTGGTACTGGATGGAGTCACCCGCGAAGCTGGCGTTGACCTCCGGCATGCGGCGCAGCGCGACCGCGCAGGCCTTCATGATGAGGTCGTTGACCGAGACCTTCTCGCCGTCGGCCTTGAGCTCCGCGTTGATCTGCTCGCGCGCGACCATCAGCGGCCCCGCGTCGACGTCCATCGTCAGATAGAAGTGCGGGACCGTCTGCTTGGACTCGGTCAGCCGACGCGCGATGGTGCGCCGCATCGAGCTCAAGCGCTCGACGCGCGGCGCCGGCCGAGGACCGCCCGCGGCGGGCGCAGCCACACGCGGCTTGGCGAGGTACGCGTCGAGGTCACGCTTCACGATCCGCCCGTGCGGACCCGTGCCCGGCACGTCGTGCAGATCGACGTCGTGCTCGCGGGCGAGGCGACGGACCAAGGGCGAGGCCAGCACCCGGCCGTCGCGCCGCGGCGCGGGCGTCGCAGGTGCCGGTGCCGTTCCCGTCTCGGCGGCCGGCTGCGGCGCGGACGCCGGCTCCGCCGGCTTCTCCGCCTCGGCCTTCTCCTTCGCGGAGCCGGCCTCGAGCTCGGCGAGCAGGGGAGCGATGTCCTCGCCCTCCTCACCGATGATCGCCACCGGCGCTTCCGGCTCGAGGACCGCGCCCTCCTCGGCGATGATCTTCAGCAGCACGCCGGGATTCGAACGCACGCCACTCCATCGTGGCCTTGTCGGTCTCGACCTCGGCGATGAGGTCGTCGACCGCGATGCGATCTCCTTCTTTCTTCGCCCAGCGTGCGAGCGTGCCCTCTTCCATCGTGGGCGAGAGCATGGGCAGTCCGACGATCTTCGCCATCCAGCGCCTCCCCGGTGCAGGCTCAGTCGAGGTAGAGGACCTTGCGGATGGCTTCACGCACCCGCTGCTCGGTCACGATCACTTCGCTCTCGAGGTGCAATGCGTAAGGCATGGGCACGTCGAGGTTGGTCGCCCGCAGCACGGGCGCGTCGAGCCAGTCGAACGCTTCGCGTTGGATGCGGTCGACGATCTCGGCACCGGGCCCGCCGAAGGGCCAGTGCTCGTGCACCACCACGCATCGGTTCGTCTTCTTCACGGACTCGATGATGGTCTCGTGGTCGAGCGGACGGATGGTGCGCGGGTCGATGACCTCGCATTCGATGCCATCTCCGGCGAGCTCCTCGGCGAGCTTCATCACCGTGGCGTACGGGCGACCCCAAGTGACCACGGTGACGTCTCCGCCCTCGCGGGCGATACGGGCCTCACCGAAGGGGATCAGCTCGTCCTCCCCCTCGTCGGGGACCTCGCCCTTCGTGTTGTAGAGCGTCTCGCCCTCGAGGAAGATCACCGGGTTGTCGCTGCGGATGGCCGTCTTGAGCAGCCCCTTCGCGTCTCGCGGCGTCGACGGGTAGACAACGAAGAGCCCGGGTACGTTCGCGTAGAAGGCCTCGACCGCGTGGCTGTGCTGCGAGCCGACCTGACGCGCCGACGCGTTCGGCCCTCGGAAGACGACGGGGACCCGGAACTGGCCCGCGCTCATCTGGTACATCTTCGCCGCGTTGTTGACGATCTGGTCGAACGCCACGAGCGAGAAGTTCCAGGTCATGAACTCGACGATCGGCCGGAGGCCCGCCATGGCTGCGCCCACGGCGACACCGCTGAAGCCGGCCTCGGCGATCGGCGTGTCGATCACCCTGCGCTCGCCGAACTCCTCGAGCAGCCCCTGGCTCACCTTGTAGGCACCCTGATAGTGGCCGACCTCTTCGCCGAGGAGGAACACGTGCTCGTCGCGCCGCATCTCCTCGGCCATCGCCTCGCGCAATGCTTCACGATAGCGAATCTCGCGCATCGCCCGCTTCCTCCTAGCAGTCCGTTGAAGTACCGAGCCCGACGGGTCTCGGAGCGCGGCGGCCCGGGTCTCCGCTCGGGCCGACGAGCGAATGCTCTAGATGTCCCCCGCGGAACTCGCAACACCATCTGGCCGGCTCTCGACGCCAATCTCGGGCGCGAGCCTCCTCGAAACTGCTTTGCATTTCCTGCGGGGGCGCGCACCCAATCTCGACACCGATCGCTCGGCCATACCGGTCACGACTTCCGCCTCGGACATCTAGTCCCCCGTATCCGTAGTGAGTGCCCAATATCGGCGAGCCATCGGCGTGCGAATCAAGGAACGACGACGAGGCGATGCCACAGCATCGTCGAGGAGGAGTGACGCTGAGTCGCGCGGCGAGAGCCGCCGATATTGGGTAGGAATCACGGATACGGGGGACTAGCATTCGTGCGGAGGACGGGGCGGAGAGACCGCTCCCTCCGCCCGAAAACCGAGGTGTGAGGCTCTTCAACGGATTGCTAGCCCTGCTCGCTGGGAGCGGTGACGTAGTTCCACATGCTCTCGGCCTTGGCCGGCTCGCTCTCGTCGGCGAAGCGGATGGCGTCCTCGATCTCCCCGTGGACCTCCGCATCGATGCCGTCGAGCTCCTCTTCGGACACGCCCGCGTCGAGCAGCCTCTGCCGTGCCACGCGAACCGGGTCGTACTTCTGCTTGTGCTCCTCGACCTCTTCCGGCGTGCGGTACTTGCCGGGGTCGCTCATCGAGTGCCCACGGAAGCGGTAGGTGAGGATCTCGATCAGCGTCGGCCCGCCGCCGCCGCGCGCCCGCTCCACCGCCTTCCCGATCCGCTCGCGGACGGTGAGCACGTCGTGCCCCTCGAAGCGATCCCGCTCCATCGCGTAGCCCTGCGCCTTGGTCGTCAGGTCCGTGACCGCCATGGTTCGGCTGAGCGGCGTGCCCATCGAGTACTGGTTGTTCTCGCAGACGAAGACGACGGGGAGCTTCCACAGCCCGGCCAAGCTCAAGCCCTCGTGGAATCCCCCGATGTTGGTCGCGCCTTCTCCGAAGAAGCAGACCGTGACGTCCTCCTCCTTCAGGTACGCCGCCTTGAACGCGATACCGGACGCGAGCGCGACGTGGCCACCGACGATCGCGTGGCCACCGAAGAAGCGACGCTCGCTGTCGAACATGTGCATCGACCCGCCCAGACCCCGGGAGATGCCCGTGTCCTTTCCGAAGAGCTCCGCCATCACGTTGCGCGGCGGTGTCCCCCGGGCGATCGCGAACCCATGATCGCGATACGTCGTGATCAGGTTGTCGCTCGCCTTCACCGCGGCCTGCGTGCCGACGGCGATCGCCTCCTGCCCGATGTAGAGGTGGAGGAAGCCACCGATCTTGCCCTGAACGTACGCTCTCGCCGCCTCTTCTTCGACGCGGCGGATCGTCTGCATCTGTCGGTAGAGCGGTAGGAGCTCGTCTTTCGGGGACGTCACGAAACCCTCCTCCCAGGGGCCGCGAGCCTACACTCACGCCGCGGGGAATCAAGGGCTTCCGCGACGATTGGACCGGTCCCGTCTCCGAAGCGCAGGCTGCCGTGCGGACGGCACCCGCGTGGCGCGCCGCAAAGCAAGCGGCCCAGCGTCCGAAGACGCCGGGCCGTTGCTGTCGGGTGCGCGGCTCAGCCGCGCCGGGCGCTCAGAGCCAGGACGACAGACCCAAGTAGCGCTCGATCTCCATCAGCGTCTCGAGGAAGGTCTCGCCGTCCTGGAGCTCCCGCTGGATGATCGCGAGCTCCTCGGACTGCACGGCGCTCAACGGCCTCAGCGCGGTGAGCGCACGGACACGCTCCTGGAGGTGGTACAGGCGGAGCAGCAGCTGGAACCCGACCTGCTCCTCCTCCAGGTTGTACGTGAGACGCTGGCGCACCTTCACCGCCACGTAGGGCGTGTGCAGGCGATCCGACACGTACACGATGTAATCGGCTTCCGTCGGGTCCGTGCACAGCGCGTGGCCCGAGCCGGGGATGGCCTCACCGAACGCGCAGGTCGGCTGGTTGTCCTGCTGCACGTCGGGGATCGTGAAGCCGCTCGCGCTGTCGAGCTTGTACACCGACAGCTTCTGCTCGAAGCTCGGGTCGTAGAAGACGGGGAACTCCGCGAGAGAGAACACCGCGGCGTACACGCGCAGGATGTCGTCGCTCGTCCCGAGCAGCGGCCGATCCGGGTAGCGCTGAGCGACCGGCTCGTCACAGGTCGAGAGCGCCCCCGTCGTCGCGTCACGACACTGCCCGAGCGGGTTCGTGAGCAAGTAGTTCAGGTAATACACCTGGGGATTGCCCGAGCTATCCATCCTGATCCGCGGCGCCATCCACGTCGGGTTATTGCTCACGAAGCCACCGAAGAGCTCCGTCATCTCGATCGGGAAGAGATCGTAGAAGTTGATGAAGTAGCGCGCATCCAGAGTGAAGCTCAGACCCCAGTCACGAATCGTCAGCGCCTGGAGAGCGACGAGCTTGTCCCAGAAGACGCCGGCTCGGTCCATCCGGAAGAAGCCATAGAGCCCGTCCTGGTAGCGCGACCACGTGTAGAAGCCCTCACCGGGCTGCAGGGTGAAGTCGGAGCCAGGGGCCTCCAGTTGATGGTCGTTGTCCATCAGAGCGTACCCGTACTGGCAGTCCGGCGAGTTCCCGGGCGCGTCCGGGTTGCTCGGATCACAGGTGATCGGACCGTCGATGAGCTGCGATTGGTAGCTCCCCACGTCGGGCAGCTGCGCGAGCTCCGCCATCCAGTTCATGGCATCGACCGACGCCATCATCTGGTCCTGGAGACCCAGAGGCCCGGTCTGCGCCCGGAACGACGGCTCGTAGTAGTAGCGGTAGAAGAGGTGCTGGTAGATCTTCGCCGCGTCGACGATGTACCGCATCGCCCGGCTACCACTGTGGAAGTGGCGGCGGTAGTTGCGGAAGTAGTTCCGCGGATAGCCCTCCTGCCACTCCTGGCGCCAGTGGTCGATCGTCTCGCGGAACGTCTCGCCCGCGTCGAACACGTTGCACCAAGAGATGTCGTTCAGGCGCGGGTTCGAGCAGAAGAGATAGTCGACCTGCGTGTACGGGGTGTTTCCAAAGCCCGGATACGCATTCTCCTGAAGGTCGACCATGTCCTCGTCGAAGTTCGAGCAGATGCAGTTCCGATCACCCCCACACGCCTGGGGCACGTTCGAGTATCGGGGGTTCCGGACACACCGCTGGTGGAGCGGCTGGCCGGAGCTGAGAGCGCTCGAGCCGGCAGCGAACGGGCAGTCCGTGTCCGCCTCGCAGCTCTCACCACCACGGTAGTAGCTCCAAAGCTGGCGGGGCGTCGTGTCCGAGCGGAGGAGCCCCTCGAGCGACGAGCCTCGGCCGTCGCTGAACTCCGGGTTGCCCTCGTAGGCCTCCACCATGTTGAAGTAGTTGAAGTAGACGGCGGCCTTGTCGTACCGGCCCAGCCCGGACATGTCCGAGTAGTCCCCCGGGTAGTCCATGATGCTGGAGGTCATGTAGTTACCAATCCCCAGGTCCGCTCGCGCGGTCCGGACGGCACGAAGGCCCGCCTCCCAGGCGTTGGTCTCGTTGCCGGTCAGGACGCCGTCGCCCTCGGTCGGATCCGGTCCGGGGTAGCCGGTGGCGCCCGGGCAGAGCCCGTCTCGGCCGCAGTCGTACTCGCTCATTCGGGGAAGCGCGTAGCGGAAGCGGCCCGTGCCCGAATCCTGCTGCGTCACGAGGTCGAAGTAGCCGTCGTGGTAGTTATCGCGGTCGTAGCTTCCCGCGAAGTTGTGCTCGAGCCCCATTCCGTGGCCCATCTCGTGAAGCATCACGGCGACCATGAAGCCCTGCTCCCAACGGATTTGGGCCTCCGGGAGCGGCCGGCCACGGAACGCCTCCGCCCAGTAGTGGTTGTACCGGGAGGTGTAGAGGGTATCCCGCGGGTAGTAGATGTAGTTGTCCAAGAGCGCAGCTTCGCGCATCCGATCGGTCATCATCAGATCGCGGAAGCTCTGCCGGAAGGGCGAGATCTGCTGCACCAGCTGACTGTTGCTCGGGTGCGAGCCGAGCTGCTGGTTGAGCTGCATCGCGGTGAGGATGTTGCCGTTCTCGATCGCGGTCGTTCCCGCCCCGGCTCCAAGTCCCTCGACGAGTCGCGCCTCCAGCGGCGTACCCTGCAGCTGCTGCACGCGATCGCTGAAGATGCTGGCGCGTCCCTGCTCACCCTGCAGAGTCTGGATGCGCGCCGAGACGTTCTCGATCCGAGTCGTCAACCCCGGAAGCGGGTTGATCGGCAGCGCCGGCCGCCCCGCCCCCTGCGGCGCGTTGGCCGAGCCGTCGAGCGCCGGAGCGAGACCCACCGGGTTGTGCACGTTCCCGAGGTTCGAGAAGTACCCACGGATGTTCTCGCCCGAGAACATCCAATCCTCGGGCTCCTCTCCGCGAAGCACCGGCCACAGCGTGACCGCGTTGGTCGCGACCGAGTCGAGGCAGGTTCCCCCGGCGTTGATCGGGATGGAGATCGCCTCCCCGTTCATCGGGTCGGCCACCTGCTGCATGACGCCGCACCAACCGGACCCCGCCGCGCTCACGTAGTTGAAGAACTGGTAGCGAATGTCGCCGAGCTCCTCACACGCCGCGGGCGCCTGGCCGTCGGCCACGGGCACGTCGCAGCTGTTCACCTTCAGCTTGAACAGGCACTCGTCACCCACGAATGCGTAACGATAGACGTCCTGCGTGTACTCGTCGCGGCTGGTCGGGTGCTGCGGGTTGATGGCGTCGCTCTCGACCGCGGGCTGACCGTCGTCGCCGATGGTCGCGATCCAGCAGTTGTACGGATCCGTAACGTTCTGTCGCATCTCCGGCGGGACGAAGAAGTTCTCCCGGTACGGACACGTCATGTCGTCCGCGCTGACCTCGGGGGCCGTGGCCGAATCACCGCAGAAGCAGTAGTCCGTCGGATTGACGCTCTGACACGCGATGCGCTGTCCCTGCGGCTGCGCCCGGCCATGGACGGCTCGGTTGCCGTGCATGAAGGTCTCGTTCCACTGCGAGACCACCTCGAACGCGCTCCGCACGAGCCGCTTCGGGAAGTGCGGGCTCAGCGTGTAGTACGCGGGCCGGAGGGGCCGGTCCGAAATCGGGATGGTGCAGCGGTGCGCCGCGAGGTCACAACGCGACCCCGCTTGACCGTCGCCGCCGTGGCGACCATCGCACTGCCAGTCCGAGAGACACTGGGTGTCGGTGAGCGAGTCCGAGTAGAGGTTGTGGCGCTGACGGTAGTAGGTCAGGAAGTCGGTCTCACCGTAGTCCGGCGTCAGGCCGCCCTGGCAGGTGTGCGTCGTGGAATCGCACGCGCCGGGGCCGCAGTCGGCGTCCACCGGCTGCGCGCACTGGTGCGTGGAGTAGTCGCACATGATGCCCGCGCCGCAGTCGTCGGCGTCCTCGAGCGTGCCCGCCGAACAGGACCCGAACGCCTGCCCCCAGCCCTCGTCGAACTGCATGGCGCACTGGCCACCAGCACCGCACTGGTCGGTGTTGGCGTAGGTGCCGGCCCGGCACTCGCCACTCCTGCACGTGCCGCCGTCGCCGCAGTCCGAGTCGTTCGTGCAGGTGAGCACGTCGCACGACGCAACGCAGCGCGAGTCACAGTAGGTTCCCAGAGTCGAGCTATCCGCGCCGCCGCGGATGTAGGTCCGCTGCTCGGTCCGAATGATTCCGAAGCGGTCGTACTCGCTGTTGGGCAGCGTCTCGACCGCGTACTCGTGATTCGGCGGAATCCGGAGGAACGCGTGTCGGAGGCTGAGCCGCAGAGACGTGTTGCAGCTCGTGTCGTAGCACTCCATCGGAGTCCAGAGCTCGTTGGTCACGAACGACATGTAGTGGATCGTATCGGCCTGGTCGGCCGGCCACTCGTCGGCGAGGCGGTAGTCCGAATCGTCGCCCACGCGGACGAAGGTCGGACGCCAGCTGTCCGGGATGCGGGAGTCGCCCCCCTCCTGAACGAAGTTGGCGACCGGCTCGCGCTGGAACTGACCGAAGAGTCCGTCGAGGTTCAGGCCTGCACCGAACAACCCCCAGGTCACGAGGTTCTTCGACCAGTCGACCCGCATGTACTGACGGTCGTACCAGCGCCGATCCTGGCTCTCCATGAGCACGTTGGTCGGCTCGCCGGTCGCCGCGCTGTAGCTGCGGCGGACGTCCACGTGATCCTCGATGGGGAAGATCGCCAGCGGCTCACCACGGTAGTTCGGGTCGCCGGTGTTGAGTGCCGCACCCACGACGATCTCGTTCGTGCGGTAGGCGTAGAGATAGTTCTGGTCGATGACCCAACGGATCCGACCCGCCACTCCCGAGCGCGACGCGAGGTCGTAGTTGGACATCGCACCGGGCCACGGAGCACCCGCTCCTGCCTGTTCGATCGCCCACGCGGCGTCGTCGGCGAGGTCGACGACCGTCCGCATGTACCACCACTCGCCCTCGAAGATACTCTTGTCGACGAGGTTCGACTGCGTCCGGTCGATCAGCCCACCCGGCTCGGCGCAGCTTGCGAGGCCGAGTGCGAGCAGGGTGGTGAGCAGGGCTCCGTACCGCATCGTGCGGGTTTTCGTCTTCATCTTCTTGGTCCCGTGATTGGGCTCGAGGTTCATGTGGTCCATGGTCCTGCTCCTCAGATCTCGGGACGCGTGTACAGGAACGGGAACTGGATCCCGTACTCCTGCTCGAGCTGAATCAAATAGTAGAAGAACGATTCGAGGGAGTTGAGCCGCGTGTCGAGACGGGTGATCTCGTTGGCGATCTCGCCCGGCACCGGGAGCTCGTAACCGAGCGCAGTAACCTCAGCCAGCAGCGCCGCGGGCACGAAGCTGGGGTCCGGCGCCACAGCCGTAGACTCGAAGTCGCCTTCGTAATAGCGGAGCGCTCGGATGATGATGTCGAGGCCCTTCGCCTCGTTCACCATCGCGAAGCCCACCGCCGACTGACCGGTGCCGGTGCTCGTGTCGACCTGCCAGGCCAAGAAGCTCTGGCCGTAGCGCCGGCTGGTGTAGCGCACGTAGTCGGTTCCTTCGACCGCGCTGCCCGCGGGAGCGAAGCAGTCCCCCTGCCCTTCGACGCAGACGTACACCTGGTTTTCGAAGGAAGTGTCGAAGTACACCGGGAACCCGGCGAGCGCGAAGATCGCGGCGTACGACTGCAGGTAGAAGTAGGTGCCGCCGTTGACCACCGGGAGGCCCGCGTACGTCACCTCGGCCGGGTTGGGACGGCACAGGTCCGGGTTGGCCACGGTACCGGTGGCCGGATCGACCGAGCAGTCACCGCGGTAGAAGTCCATGTAGACGATCTGCGGATCGTTGCAGTCGGGGAAGGTGCTGCCCGCCGCGCAGTTGACGCGAGGCATGTACGCTTCCGGCGTCGCGCTCAGCATCCCAGTGAAGATCTGCTCCATCTCGGAAGGGAACAGGTCGTAGAAGTTCGTGAGGAACGCCGCATCTGCGCCGTAGTAGACCCCCAGCCCGCGAGCGGTGAGGAGCTGCATCGCGATGATGGCGTCGTAGATCGACCCCACCCGCTCGACCCGGTTGATGCCGGTCAGACCGGACTGGTAGGTCGAGGTCAAGTAGCGACCGGTGCCCAGCGGCAGCTGCATGTTCGCCGTGGGCGTCGCGTTGAGGCTGGTCTCCTCGTAGTAGTTCCAACCGGCGTTCCAGTTGTAGGAACCGAGGGAGGGCTGCGACATCATGCGAGCGAAGAAGTTCATGATGTCGGCCGTCGCGAGGAACTCGTCGTAGAAGCCGAAGGGGCCCTGCTGGCTCCGGAACGCGGGGTCCGATGCGTACCGCGCCACCAGGTTCTGGTAGATGCCGAGCAGCGGGTCGACGAACCGGAAGAGACGGCTGACGTAGCGGTTGATCGAGAACGTCCGGCGGTACCGGCGGAAGGCCGAGAAGATGTAGTCGCGCTCGTACGACTCTTCCTGGTTCCGAACGATCTCGCGGAAGCTATCGCCCTCGTCGAAGACGGCGCATCCGGCGAGCGTCCGCGTCTGTGCGCGAAGATCCTCGCAGTAGAAGTACTCGACCGGCACCCACTCGGGGGTGTCGGTGCTGCTGTAGGAGCTCAGGACGGCGTGGGAGTCGTCGTCGAAGTTCGAGCAGACGCTGGCTCCCGTGTCGTTCGGGTTCATGACGCAGTGCTGCGTGAGCCCGGCTCCCATGTTCGAGTCCATCAGCTCAGCGGCCCGCGGACCACTCGCGCTGAAGGGGCAGTCGGAGTCCGCCATGCAGACCTCGCCACCGTGGTAGTACTTGATCCCCACGCGCTGGGTGTTGACCCGGTGGATCTCCTGGACCTGCTTGGCGGGGCGGCTGTTGCCCTGGCCGTCGGCGACGTTGTGGTAGATGTCCACGATGTCGCCGTAGCCGAACGAGATCGCCATGTAGTCGTAGGGCGCCGCGCCGTGCAGTCGCTGGTACCAGTTCGGCGTGTAGTCCATCACCGACGAGGTCATCCACTGGTCGATGCCGGAGATCTCGCGCTTGTGCTTGGTCGACCGGTAGTCGGCCTCGAACTGCTGGTGCTCAGCCGGGCTCAGCCCCGGGGTGCCGTCGATGTCGTACGCGTTCGGGTCCGGCATCTGGAACTGGTCGTTGACGTAGAAGTACCCGTCGAAGAAGTTGCTCGGGTCCGCGGTACCGCCGAAGTGGTGGCGGAGACCGAGGCAGTGGCCCATCTCGTGAACCTGCGTGTCCATGTACAGGCGGCGGTTCAGCTCGAACTCGACGTGCGCTCGCGACCAGTCACGGTGCTCGTTCACGTACCAGAGCACCGAGTCGTCGGTGTACTCGTTCGGGAGCATCATGTTCGCGAGACCCAGGCGCGTGTTGAAGTCGCTCTGCACCTGCATCAGGTCGAGGAAGTCGCGTCGGAACGGCGACGCTCGGTCCAAGACCGATTCCGGAACCTGGTCCGGCGTCGCGTTCTGGGGCAGGTCGCTGATGCCGGCCATCGCGTACGCCTCGTACCCGCTGACGAGCCGACGCTCGATGTCGGTGCCGGCGAGGTTCCCCAACCGACTCCACATAGACGATGCGCCACCGCTGGGCCCATGCAGGCTGCCGGCCCGCTCCATCGTTCGGGCCATCACGTTGTCGATGCTCGACCGGATGCCGGGATCGGCCGGCAGGCCGGCGCGCAAGGCCACGCTGAAGTCGATGTTGGGTGTCGCCGGGAGCTCGACGTGCTCCGCAGAGTTCAGGAACGCCCGGAGATCCTCACCGGTGTAGAACTCCTCCGGACTGATGTTCCCGTTGATGAGATCGTACGTCTGCATGGCGAACGTACGCTGACTGTTCATCGCGGGGCCGCCGATGTTCGCGTCCCCCGTGAGGACCTCGCCGGTGAGCGGGTCGCCGCGCATCTGCGCAACACCGAGGAAGGGCGTGCCCGGCTGCGTCACGAAGCTGAGCAGCTTGAAGCGGATGTCACCGCGCTGCTGGCAGTCGAGGTTGTCCCAGTCAGCCTTGTTGCCCTGGTTGCACGTGTTCACGCGAAGCATGTTCACGCACTCGCTGCCCACCATGCGAACGTTGAACCAGTTGGCGAACGACGCGTCGTTGATGGCAGCGTCGTTGTAGTCGGGCTCCGCCATGAGCGCCGAACCGACGACGTTGCCGTCACCGTCCGTCAGCGCCGCGTAGCAATCGTACGCGTTGGTCGACGCGTCGAGGTCCGCCGGGTTCTGGAACGGGTCATACCGGCCGGGGCAGGTCGGGTTGATCGGTCCACCGCCGTCGGGGTTGTCCTGGCAGTAGCAGTACTCGGTCGGGTTGTCGCGCTGACACGTGACCGGCGCGTAGCTCGGCAGAGGCTTGCCCTGGAGCTGGCGAACGGTCCGCATGAAGACCCGGTTCCAGTCGCCGACCACCTGGAAGCCCGGCTTGATGAGGTGTGCCGGGAGCTCGCTCGAGGTGTGCCAGACGATTGGGCGAACCTCGCGCTGGTCGTACGGTAGAAGCTGCGGGTTGCCGTCCGCGTCGGTCACGACGTTGTCGTTCGCGTCGTGCTGGTACCACTGCGTCCAGAGGTTGTGGCGGTTCATCGACTTGTTGGTGAAGTCGGTGAAGCCGTACGACGGGTCGCCCGCGCTCGTGGAGCGGTCGTACGTGAGGCGGTCCAGAGCGAAGAAGCCGGCGCGGTTGAAGCGGTCGTTGTCCCAGTTCTCGGCCACGTACTCGCGACGGTCGCTCACGCGAAGGAAGCTGGTCCGCACCCAGACGGCCACGCTGGCGGGCTCCATCCCAGGGACCATCGACCAACAGCTGTAAGGCGCGGCGAGGTTCGGCGAGACGATCTCCTGGGTGACGAAGCTCATGCTGTAGAGGTCACCCTGGCTGTAGTCGCGGGCCCAGTCGCGATCGTTCTGGGCGCAGCCCGTGTCGTCTGCACCGTCGCAGCTCATGAAGTGGAACTGCGGGCGCCACGAAGACGGGAAGCCCGAGACGTCCTGAACGTAGTTGGCCGCCTCGCGCTGAACGCAGCCGAAGAGCTCGGGGAGGTTGTGTGTGGTCCCGTAGTAGCCGGCGATGAGGTTGGCCGACCAGTCGACGCGCATGAACTGCCGCTCGTACCAGCGCCGGTCCTGCGTGTTCTCGACGATGACGTTCTGCTCCTCGCCACTGACCGAGTTGTAGAGGCGCCGGATATCGAAGTGGCTCTCGATCTTGAACACGGCAACCGGCTGCCCGAGGTAGTTCGGGTTGCTGTCGCCAGCGACCGCGAGCGGATCCTGGCTGTCGCCGATCAGCTCGTAGTCACGGTACGCGTAGAGATAGTTCTCGTCGATGACCCACCGGATGCGCGGGATGGTCACGCCGAGGAAACCGGCCGTGCTGTCACCGGCGTTGTTGCCGACGTAGTCGAGCGGCGCAGCCGCGTACTCCAGCTGTATGACGGTACTGTGCATGTACCAGGAGCCGGTGAACGCGCTCTTCTCGACGACGTTGACGCCGACGCGATTGACCGGCGGCTGCAATTGACTGCAGCCCGCCATCAGCGCGGCCATCGCGCCGAGCAGCGCGAGCGTGTTTCCGAGTCGCCTCATCGCGGAAGCCTCCAACCGATCCAGATTCGTCCAGGAACGAAAGCCGTTGGGCGACCGGACCGAAGCGGTCGCCGAAGTCGAATGTCGAGCGTCGAACATCAGAAGGTCCCTCCCGAGCGCTGGCGCGACGCGAGGCCCTGCCGGCGGCGCTGACGCTCCTCGGGGGTGAGGTCCTCACCGGTGCCGACGATCTCGGTGTACATCTCGTCCAGCTGCATGTTGAAGGAGAGCTGGAACTGAGTGTCCGGGTTGATGATGGGGTTGCGGATCGAGCCGTTCGGGTTGTACGCCGGCGCGTTGTAGCGAGCGTTCTGAATCCCGAGCTGGACCTGCAGCCAGGGCAGGAACTGGTAGCCGATGAACGCGCCGAACGACGTCGAGTCGCGCCAGTGCGTGCGGCTGTTGTCGGGGATCACGAGCGGCTGCGCGCTCGTTTCGACGGGGATGTTCGCCGCCGCCAAGGGGGCGCCCTGCATGGCGAAGATGGCGAACGAGGCGCCGAAGGAGAATTCGCCGATCGTCTCCAGGAACGACACGCTGCCGACCGCGTACTGGTTGGTCGCCGAGTAGCCGCCCAGCTGGTCGCACATGATCGACGACGCGTTCGCGCCGAGCGGCACCGCGCCTGGCGTGAAGCCTGCCGCGCCCGCCGCGTTCTGGGGACCGGTGCCGCCGGAGCAGAGGTCGGGCTGGGGTGCGCCCACCTGCGTCACGTTCGAGCCGGAGATGAACCCGGTGTAGCTGGCGCCAGCGATGAGCGTGAGCTGGGAGCCCAGGATGTCGAACGTCCGGAAGATGCTCAGACCAGCGCTGAGGCCGAGGTAGTTCTGAGCGACCTGGCTCGCCTTGGACATCGGAAGGCGAATCGACACGCTCGGCAGGAAGACGAAGCCCTCCCACGGAATCGGCTGGTTGTAGGAGACGTAGAAGTCCCAGAGCAGCGGGTCGCGGTTGTACGCCGTCCCGGCGTCCTGCGAGCCGCCGCTCAGATTCGTGAGCTGGACGTTGGCGTTCAGGTAGAGCGAGATCCAGCCGCTGTCGGTGATGTACCAGCGTGGGATGAAGTAGAACGACTGCATGTAGAGCGGCTGGTAGCTCAGCTGGCCGGCCGGGTAGAACGTGTTCGCGCTCACCTGGTTCGTCCATCCGAAGAACGAGTTCCGCCAGGGCAGCGGGGGCGGCCCGGCGGACTCCTCGTCGGCCGCGGTGGAGGCGTCGTCGCCGGCGGGGGCGCTCTCCGAGAGGTCACCCTCTTCGAGGACCGACTCGTCGAGCTGGGAGGCTGCGCCGCCCGCGGGTGCGGTCGTTCCGGCGCTGCCAGCGTCGGTCGGCGCGGGCTGCTCGGCGGGCGGCGCGGGCTGCTCGGCGGGCGGCGCGGGCTGCTCGCCCGCCGGAGCGGACTGCTCGCCCGCCGGAGCGGACTGCTCGCCCGCTGGAGCGGACTGCTCGCTCGCCGGAGCTGCGTCGGGCGCGCTCGCGTTGTCCCCGGTGGAATCGGCGCTAGCTCCGGGAGCGCTCGGGCCGTCGGCGGCGCTCGGTTCGTCGGTGGCGCTCGTGTCCCCCGAAGCCTCGGTTTGGTCGGTCTGCGCGGTGGCCGTGCTCGCCCAGGCACCAGTCCCGAGCAGGAGCAGCCACAGCACCGACAGGGTCGCGTTCCTCACCGAAGGTTCTCCGTTTCGTCCGAGCGCCAACCGGCGGAAAAAGCCGGGAACAGGCGCGGTGGTGCTGTGTGTTCGAACCCTACGGCTGCGAACGAGCCGCAGAGTAAGACGCATGGCCACCGCGATGTCAACGGCCCGCTCGGCAGGCCGGGTGTGCCCAAGTGGGGACACACCGGAGTCACATGGAGCTTGCCGCCTGCTCGCAAGGCATGTGCCACCTCTTCCCACCTCTCGTGAAGTGGGCGGAATCACGATGCTTTATGGCGATCCTGAGCGTGCTGACTCTCTCGCCCCGTACGTGCCAGGCTGTCACAGAGGACGGGGTTCCCCGTTGGGCGTGACGCCGAAACCTGGATGATCCCCGCGGGTTGCGGCATGCGCGGGGGAAGCCGGGCGTAAGAGAGTTGACGGCTCCTGCGGGAGCCACCGCTCAGGGAGTATTCGGTCCCTAGAGTGCGGAGCCTCACGGATTCGGCGTGAGACGTGTCACCGTTCGGAGACGAATCGATGGCGATCAGACGTCGGCGACGGACACACGCTGGACCGTACGGACCCCGGGTAGGGCTTCGAGCCCTGCCAGTAGGGTGTCGGTCGCGGTGGCCACCAAGGCGATGGTCTGATCGCGCCCCGAGATGCGCCGGCGGACGGCCGCGGCCGCCGCTTCAGGCGTGACAGCGCGGATTCTCTCGACGAATTCCGGATACCAGCGCTTCGGAAGGCGGTAGAGCGCCGTCTCGAGCTGCGGCTCGAGGCGCTTGGCGGCCGTCTCCAGGTCGAACGCGTGGCTCTTGATCAGGTAGTCCTTCGCGCGGCCCAGCTCGTCCGGCTCCGTACCGCGTTCGATCCACGCATCGAGCAGCTCCAGCTCGAGCCGGAGGCAATCGAGCACCTGTTCCGCGGCCGGATGCGTCCACATCGTCCACGCTTCGCGCTGCCGGTCGGCCCCGAGCTTGCTGCCGGCGCCATAGCTCCACCCACGCTCGACACGGACTTGCTGAACGAGCCGTGACGTGAAGGTGCCGCCGAAGGCGGTGTTGGCGGCCAGGAGCGCGTGATAGCTCGGTTCGGGTAGCTTCGCGCCCAGGGTGCCCACGTAAACCTGGGTCTGCGTGCGCTGCGGCTTGTCCACCAAGAGCACCCGCCGGCCTCGGGCGAGCTTCGGCGCGGGGACGGCGACCTTCGCTTCCGGTCCTTCCGGCAGGTGGCGGAAGGTCTTGTCGAGGAGGGGTGCGAGGTCGGCCTCCGTGACGTCGCCGGCGACTCCGATCAGGAGGTTTCCCGTGGTGACCAGCCGTGCGTAGCGGTCCTCGACGTCGCGCCGACCTAGGGTTGCGAGGGTCTCGAGCGAGCCCGTGGCCGGCCGGCCGTAGGGATGGTCGCCGAAAAGCTGGCGCCGGAAGGCCCGCCCTGCGAGGGCGCGATCGTGATCCCGGAGCTCGACGAGCTCGGCCTCGTTCTTCCGCATCTGTCGCGCGAGGTCACGCGCCCGGAACGCGGGCGAGGTGAGCATGCGCCCGACGAGGGATAGATATGGGCCGAGATTTCGACGGATCACGGAGCCGTGGAAACGGACCGCGTGCGACGACACGCTCGCGCCGATGGTCGCCCCGAGCCCTTCCACGGCCTCGTCGAAGGCCTCGGTGCTCATCCCGCGCGGCCCCCGACGTATCATCTGTGCGGTCAGACGCGTCAGCCCGTCACGCCCTCGCGGATCGACGACCGTCCCTTCGCGACAAATGATCTCGATGTCGACGAGGGGGAGCTCGTCGGAGGGCTCGAGGTAGACCGGCACGCCCGAGGACGTGTGGAAACGGGGGCCCGGAAGCGGTGCGGCGCTCACTTCGTCTCCTCGCCAGGAACGACATGAACGATCGAGCGGCGACTCGGCTTCAGGTAGCGCTCGGCCACGCGGGCGATGTCGCTCTGGGTCACGCGCCTGAGCTCGGCCAGCCGCGTGAACCCGTGCCCTGGCGAGTCCGCGACCAGGTCGGCGAAACCGATCTGCGACGCCTTGCCGTTCATCGTCTCGATCTCCGAGAGGAAGAAGAGCTCGATGCGGTTCTTGATCTTCTGCAGCTCGGCTTCCGGTACCGGCTCCGATACCAGCCGGGCGATCTCCTGATCGACCACCGCGAGCGCCTCGGAGGCAGGCTTCCCTTCGCGCATGCTGAGCCAGAGTTCGAAGAGGCCACCATGTCGCAATCCCGATATCCCGGCTCGGAGCTCCGCCACCAGCTCCCGCTCTTCGATCAGCTCCCTCCGGAGCCGGGCGCTCCGGCCACCCGTCAAGAGCTCGTCGATCACTTCGAGCACGGCCGTGTCGAAATCGGCGTGAGACGGAGAATGCCAAGCGATGTCGAGCTTCTCCGCTGCGGTGGGCCAACCGATGCGGGTGCGACGCTCGGCGCGCTGCCGGGGCCGCGGCGGAGGTGGGCGGTCGGGCAGCTTCGAGGGTGAGAGCGCGCCGTAGGCGTCTTGAATCAGAGCCATGACGTCCTCGGGGACCAGATCCCCGACCATCACCAGCGTCGCGTTGTTCGGCGCGTACCACGTTCGATAAAAGCGCTGACAGTCACGAACGCGATATCCCTCGATGTCGGACATCCAGCCGATCGTCGGCCAGCCGTGCGGATGCTCGCGGCCGAACGCGAGCGCCATCAGCGCCTCGCTCGCCGCCCCGTAGACGTCGTCGTCCACGGACATGCGCCGCTCGTTGGCGACCACCTCGCGCTCGCTGTCGACCTGCGGTGCGCGGACCACGAGGTTCGCCATGCGGTCGGACTCGAGCCGGATGGCAAGCGGGACCTCATCGGCGGGGAGGCTCTCGTAGTAATAGGTCCAGTCGATCCAGGTGGCCGCGTTGCTCTCGCCGCCGGCGGCGTCGATGAGCCGGTCGAACTCCCCCTGCGGGAGGTTCTCCGTCTCGTTGAACATCATGTGCTCGAAGAAGTGCGCGAGGCCGGTCTTGCCGGGCTCCTCATGACGCGATCCGACCCGAAACCAGGTGTGATACGACACGATCGGCGCGGCGTGGTCCTCGAGGAGGAGCACCCGCAGACCGTTTCCGAGACGATACATGGCGACCGAGAGCCGCTCGCCGAAGGGAGCCTCGCCGAGGTAGGCCACGCGGGCGTTCTTCTTCCGGGTCCGCCGGCAGAGGCGGGCCGCGAGCTCCTGTCCTCGTGCGCTGCTGGCTTCGATCGTGGCCATTCCGTCCTGTTCGCGGGAGAGGGAGGCGCACTTTGCGAGGGCGGATCCACCGGGTCAAGCGCTGCCTTGATTCGGGGGACCGCAGTTGCTAAGCGCCCCGACCATGACCCAGGTTCGCGTCCGGTTCGCGCCGTCTCCGACCGGCTACCTCCACATCGGCGGGGCCCGAACGGCCCTGTACAACTGGCTGTGGGCGAGAAAGCACGGCGGCACGTTCGTCCTCCGCATCGAGGACACGGATCGTGAGCGCAGCACGCCCGAGAGCGTGCAGGCGATCTTCGACGCCATGCGCTGGTTGGGGCTGGATTGGGACGAAGGCCCGGGCGTCGGCGGGCCGCACGGGCCGTATTTCCAGACGGAGCGGCTGGAGCTGTACAAGAAGTACGCCGACCAGCTCGTCGAGAGCGGACGCGCATACCGCTGCTATGCGACCAAGGAAGAGCTCGACGCCGCCCGGAAGGAGCACGAGCAGCGAACCGGCAAGAAGGGCTGGAAGTATCCGGGCTGGTGGCGGGACAAGGGCCCGTCCGACTGGCCGGAGGGCAAGCCCTACGTCTACCGGCTGAAGGTCCCGCGCGAGGGTGCGACCGGCTGGGACGACCTGGTGAAGGGTCACATCGAGATCGCCCACACCGAGTTGCAGGACGACGTGATGATGCGGGCCGATGGGGTGCCGCTCTACAACTTCGGCTGCGTGGTCGACGACCTCGAGATGGGGATCAACCTGGTCGCCCGCGGGGACGACCACATCATCAACACGCCGCCGCAGATCCTCCTCTACCGCGCGCTCGGGGTAGAGCCGCCCCAGTTCGCGCACATGCCGATGATCCTCGACGAGCGCGGCAAGAAGATGTCCAAGCGCAAGGGCGCTGGCTCGGTGGAGGACTACCGCGCCCGCGGGTTCGTGCCCGACGGCGTCCTCAATTACTTGGCCCGGCTCGGTTGGAGCCACGGCGACCAAGAGCTCTTCACCCGCCAGGAGCTGATCGAGGCGTTCGACTGGGCCAACGTCGGCCGCGAGGGGGCGCGCTACGACGAGAAGAAGTTCATGCACGTCGAGGCGCACCACCTGAGGGAGCTCCCGGGCGAGGAGCTGGCGAAAGGCGCCCTTCCCTTCGCGAAGGAGCGGGGCCTCGACGTGGAGGCGGGCGATCCGAAGCTGGTCCCGGCGGTGGAGACCGTGCGGCAGCGAGCCCATACGCTCGAGGACGTAGCGAGCATGGTCGACTACTACTTCCGCGAGCCGCCGGAGCTCGACGAGAAGGCCGACCGCAAGGTGCTGGTGGCAGGCGCCGTCGAGAACCTCCGCCGCTACCGCGAGCTGGTCGCGGACGTGGAGCCCTTCGACAAGGCTACGCTCGAGACGAAGACGAAGGCCTGGATGGAGGCAGAGAGCCTCACGTTCAAGGACTACGCGCAGGCGGTCCGCGTCGCGCTCACCGGGCGGACGGCGAGCCCCGGGCTCTTCGAGGTGATGGAGGTGCTCGGCAAGGAGCGCTGCCTCGCCCGCCTGGACGCGACCATCGCGCACATCGAGGCCAAGGCGAGCTAGGGTGTCCCGCGCCAAGAAGGCACGGCAACGCGAGCTCGATCCGGCGCCGCCCCCTCCGCACCACGGCGATCTCGCCTCCGGGCTGAGCTGGCTCGGCTGGACGCTGGCGGTGCTCGGCGGGATGACCGCGATCAGCACCGAGGGCACGTGGTGGTCCTGGCTGGGCCGCGGCGTGACCGTAGTCGGCGCCGTCTGTGTCATCGCCGGGCTGGTCCGCCAGCGCAAACCCGTTGGTCCTCGCACCTGGCCGCTCTCGACCGCGGGCGCGCTCCTGCTCGCCGCGGGAGCCGGCACGCTGGTCTATCCCTGCTTCATCACCCACGACGCGCTCCGCTCGCTGCACGAGAACGCGAGCTACCTGCCGGTGGTCGCGTTTCTGATGTGCGTGGCCGGCGGCGGGCTGCTCATCCTCACCCTGAAGCGGATCGGGACCACCGAGCCGCCCTTCTCGGAGGTCGAGGAGGTCAAGTACGAGGCGTGGTGGCCACGTATCCGCCTGATCCTGCCGCCCTTCGGGCTCTATTACCTACCGCGCTTCCTCTGGGAGACTTGGGTCGAGCTCGACCGGGAGGCGGCGCGCACCAGGGAAGCTCGGGTCGCAGAGGGCCGGACCGGCTACGACTGGCGGCCGATCGTCGTCTTCTGCGTCGGCGCGGTCTGCCTGGCCCTGATGGAGTACTTCGGCCACGGCCCGACCCTGCGGAACATCACGGATCACTTCGACCCGCCCTTCCAGCTCACCGCGTCCGAGAGCTTCTTCTCCATCGTCCGGCAGTCTCCCTTCCACCGGTTGACCGAGTTCGTCTGGTGGTCCGGCTGGCGCGTGCTGGGGTTCTTCGTGATCCCCGCCGTCGTGGTGAAGCTCGTCCTCCGCGAGCGGCTCACGGACTACGGCCTGTCGACCGACGGGTTCGTGAAGCACGCCTGGATCTATCTGCTCTTCTTCTGCGTGGTGCTGGTCGCCGTGGTGACGGTCAGCTTCGAGGCGAGCTTCCAGACCTACTATCCCTTCTACGCCGACGCCTCGCGGAGCTGGTACGACTTCTGGGCCTGGGAGCTGCTCTACGCGGCGCAGTTCTTCTCCCTCGAGTTCTTCTTCCGCGGCTTCTGGCTGAAGGCCGCCAAGAACGCGATGGGCTCGCACGCGATCTACGCGATGGTCGTGCCCTACTGCATGATCCACTTCGGAAAGCCCTTCCCGGAGACGATCGCTGCCATCCTCGCGGGCGTCGTGCTCGGTACGCTGGCGCTGCGGACGCGATCGATCTGGAGCGGCTTCCTGATCCACGTCTCCGTCGCGCTCAGCATGGACATCGCCGCGCTGCTGCAGACCACCGGCCTGCCCGATCGCTGGTGGCCGGCGCTCTGACGGCAGTTTTCCACGCGATTTCGATACGTTGCGGACTGTGAGCCGGCGTCGCGGGCGGTCTCCGCGGCGCGCGCTCGCGATCCGGCGAGATCGATGTTTCCGGCGTCGCTGCACCCACGCTCAAACGGCGCAGAGATCGTACAGCGATCAGCGTCGCCGCCGGATTCCGTAGGGATCACGGACGGATCCGTACGATGAGATACAAGGATTTACATTTCGATGACATTTCATGTCGTATAGAGGACCCCGGATCAGGGAGTGGTTCATCATCGCCACTCCGCCCGGGGCTGCCGGGGCCGTCAGGGGGGTTCGGAGTCCGACATGCAAGCGTTCGTCATCGGGATCTATCTCCTCACGCTCTCCATCCTCGCGGTGTACGGGTTCCACCGCGGGCAGTTGGTCTTCCTCTACTGGAAGCACAGGAAGCGCGCGCCGAAGCCGAAGGCGCACTTCGACGAGCTGCCGGTGGTCACCATCCAGCTGCCGATGTTCAACGAGCTCTACGTGGCCGAGCGGCTGATCGAGAGCGTGGCGGCGCTGGACTACCCGAAGGAGAAGCTGGAGATCCAGGTCCTCGACGACTCGACCGACGAGACGACCGAGATCGCCAAGGCCAAGGTCGAGGAGCTGGTCGAGCGCGGCTACGACGCCGTCTACGTCCACCGCACCGACCGCACCGGCTACAAGGCGGGCGCGCTGGAGGCCGGGCTGAAGGTCTCGCGCGGCGACTACCTGCTGGTCTTCGACGCCGACTTCGTGCCGACGCCGACGCTGGTCGGCGATCTGGTGCACCACTTCACCGACGAGAAGGTCGGCATGGTGCAGGCGCGCTGGGGCCACCTGAACCGCGACTACTCGATGCTCACCCAGGTGCAGTCGATGATGCTCGACGGGCACTTCGTCATCGAGCACATCGCGCGCAACCGCTCGGGTCGCTTCTTCAACTTCAACGGCACCGCCGGGATGTGGCGCAAGTCGACCATCATCGACGCGGGCGGCTGGCAGCACGACACGCTGACGGAGGACATGGACCTCAGCTTCCGGGCGCAGCTCCGCGGCTGGCGCTTCGTGTACGTGCCGGACGCGCTCGCCCCGGCCGAGATCCCCTGCGAGATGAACAGCTTCAAGACCCAGCAGTTCCGCTGGGCCAAGGGCTCCGCGCAGACGGCGAAGAAGCTCCTGCCGGTGGTGCTCCGGGCGAAGCTGCCCCTCCACGTGAAGCTCGAGGCGATCTTCCACCTCACCAACAACTTCGCGTACGTCTTCCTGATCCTGCTCGCTTTCCTGCAGCTCCCGAACATGCTGCTCCGCCAGCAGATGGACGCGCCGGAGCTGCTCCTGCTCGATGTGCCGCTCTTCGCGGCGACGAGCGGCTCGATCGTCCTCTTCTATCTGACGACGCACCGCGCGCTCTACCAGAACCTCTGGGAGGCGCTGCGACGCCTGCCGCTGATGATGGCGCTCGGCATCGGGCTCTCGCTGAACAACGCCCGCGCCGTGATCGAGGGCATCTTCGGCAGCGACAGCGAGTTCGTGCGCACGCCCAAGCACGGCGTCACGCGCAACGAGGAGACCTGGACGAAGAAGAAGTACAAGGCGGGCAAGAACTTCTACAGCCTGCTCGAGCTCGGCTTCGGCATCTACTTCGTCGGCACGATCGGTCTCGCCATGTACATCGGCGCCTGGATGAGCATCCCCTTCCTGGTGCTCTTCATGGCCGGCTTCCTGTACGTCGGCGGGCTCTCGCTCTTCCAGGCGCGCTGAGCGCTGACCCGGAGCGGTGGCCGCGCAGCGGGCCCACGCCGCCCGACAGGCGACGGAAGGGTCCCTGGTCATCGCTTTACTGCGGAGATCCGACCGGTAGAGGGGGAGATGGCGCCGGACCGGCGTTTCAGGGCAAGGCGCTCGGACGAGTCGATGCTTTGCATCGGCGAGGAGGAGCAACGCCGCCCTGGAGCGTCGGGACAAGCCAGGTCCCCTTCTACCGGGATGGATCTCGCACTAGGTGACGGGTAGCCTCGCGCGACATGCGCCTCATCGAGATCAGCAGGCGGCTGGCCGCCGACGTCGACGCGCTCTCATTCGCACCGCCCGTCGCCTACGTCTACGACCCGCTCACCTATGCGCGCGCGCCCCACGAGGCGTACCTGGAGCGCTACGGCCGCGCGCCCAAAGAGGTCGTCCTCGTCGGGATGAACCCCGGCCCCTTCGGCATGGCGCAGACGGGCGTGCCCTTCGGCGATCCGGCGATGGTCCGGGACTGGCTGAAGATCGAAGGCGATGTCGGCAAGCCGCCCAAGGAGCACCCGAAGCGGCCGATCCTCGGGTTCGCGTCGACCCGCTCGGAGGTGAGCGGGACGCGCCTCTGGGGCTGGGCGCGGGATTGGTTCGGCACCGCCGACCGCTTCTTCGAGCGCTTCTTCGTGCTGAACTACTGCCCGCTGGTCTTCATGGAGGAGAGCAGCCGGAACCGGGTGCCGGAGAAGCTCCCGGCCGAAGAGCGAGAGCGACTCTTCGCCGCCTGCGACCGGGCGCTGAAGGACAGCATCGAGGCGCTCGCTCCGAAGTTGGCGGTCGGTGTCGGCAAGTTCGCCGAGGATCGCCTCCGCATGGTCCTCGGGAACGACGGCCCGCAGAATCGGCCGCATCCTCCACCCGAGCCCGGCGAGCCCGCTGGCGAACCGCGGCTGGCCTCGAGCCGCCGAGGCGGCATTGATCGAGCTCGGAATCGCGCTCGGCTGAACGAGCGGAGTCGGCGCTGGAACCCTCTCGGCGAGCCCGTCGTCGCGGTCCCTGCTGCACGCACGGGAAACCTCTCGGCGAGCCCGTCGTCGCGCCTGCTGCGCGCCCTCTCGGCTACCCCTCGTCGGCGTGACCGCTCGGTCTCGAGGCCCCCGGGGTCAGACCTCGCGCACCAGCGCGGCGGCGACCGCCTCGACGTCGGCCGCGCCAGCGTTCGCGAGCACGGCGACCCCACGGCCGAGCGAGGGCGAGAAGCGCAGGTCGGCCTGGAAGCCTCCGGCCTCGCCCGCGTGACCGAACCAGCCGTCACCGAGCCGCCAGAGCCCGAGGCCCATCTCGGCCAGCGGGCCTTCGCCCTCGGGCTCGCGCATCCGCCGGGCCAGCTCGGGAGAGAGCACGCGGACCCCGTCGATCGCGCCGTCGCCGAGGTGCAGCCGGCCGACGCGCACCAGCTCCTCGAGCGAGCCGACCAGCCCACCGTACGCCTGGCCCTCGAGCTCGAACTCCGTCAGCCCCACCCAACCATCTCGGACGTAAGCCACCAGGCGCGGCGTCCGGGGGGCGAAGAGCGCCGCCATCACCAGCGTGCGCAGCGACCGCGTTCGTTCGTGTCCGACCGCGCCGCGCGGCTCGAATCCGGCGGTGGCGATCCCCGCCGGCACGAGGACGGAGCGCCGGATCTGCTCGGCGAAGGTGGTGCCGCTGATCCGCCGCACGATCTCGCCGAGGAGCAGGTAGCCCCAATTCGTATAGTGAATGGCCGCACCGGGCATCGTGCGGAGGCGGCTGTGCCGCTCGAACGCGGCGCGCGTCAACCGCTCGGGCTCGCGGCGCCCGTGGCCGGGCGGGTGCACCCAGCGGAGCGCGAGTGGATTGGCCAAACCGCCGCTGTGGGAGAGCAGGTGATGCACTCGCACCGGCGGATCCGCCGGCTCGGGACGGAACCACGGCAGGTGACGGCGCACCGGATCGTCGAGATCGAGCGCGCCGCGATCCACCAGAGCCATCACCGCCGTCGCGGTGATGATCTTGGTCACCGAGAACCACCGGAAAGGCGTCTGTACGGTCACGGTTCGACCGTCGCGCAGATCGGCGGCTCCTCGGCACCACGCCCGCGTGATGCCCTCCCGGTCGAAGGTCGCGACGGCCCATCCAGGCGCCGACGGCGGGCGAACCGGCAGAGGCTCAGCGCGCACGCGATCCCTCGCGATGTCTCGGCGCAGCCCATCCGTTCGGACGGGAGCGGCGCGGTCGCCTTCGTGAAGCCATCGAGGAGCCCTTCCCTTAGAACGGCGCTCGCCGGCAGGCCAACGGGAAACGCCGATCCGGTGGGGGACGCCCGCCGACGAAGAGGGACGGGCGGACGGGCCCGCCCCCGAAAGCCGAGTAGCGAGGTCCTTCACCAGCCACCTAGTCCCCTGTCGCCCAAATATCTTGCAAAAGTCTCCGCGCCGTGATCTACGGTGGGAATGGCACGTACCGGACGACCCACGACACGCATCGAGTTGAGCGACGACGACCGCGCCGCGCTCGAGCGCTACACGGCCCGCGCCCGTAGTGCGCGTCGGCTGGCGTTTCGCGCGCGGATCATCCTGGCCAGTGCGTCGGGGCTGAGCGATGTCGACGTCGCAGCCAAGCTGCGCACGTCGGGCCATACCGTCGGTAAGTGGCGCAAGCGCTACCTGAAGGAGGGGATCGACGGGCTGGTCGACGAACCGCGGCCCGGCGCTCCGCGGAAGATCACCGACGAGGCCATCGAGAAGGTCGTGGTCGAGACGCTCGAGACCACGCCGAAGGGAGCGACGCACTGGAGCACGCGCCAGATGGCGAAGCACTTGGGCATGAGCCACACCACGGTCGGTCGCGTCTGGCGAGCGTTCGGACTCAAGCCGCATCGGAGCGAGACGTTCACCATCTCGCGCGATCCGATGCTGATCGAGAAAGTGCGCGACATCGTTGGGCTCTACATGAACCCGCCCGACAACGCGCTGGTTCTCTGCGTCGACGAGAAGTCGCAGATCCAAGCGCTGAACCGCACCCAGCCCGTGCTCCCGATGCGGATCGGTGAAGTCGAGCGCCGAACGCACGACTACGACCGGCACGGCACGACGACGCTGTTCGCGGCTCTCGACGTGGCGACCGGCTACGTCATCGGAAAGTGCTACGCGCGCCACCGCGCCACCGAGTTCCTCAAGTTCCTCCGCGAGATCGAGGCGAACGTGCCGAAGGACCTCGAGGTCCACGTGATCCTCGACAACTACGCCACGCACAAGACGCCGGCCGTGCATCGTTGGCTTGCCAAGCGCCCGCGGTTCCACCTGCACTTCACGCCCACGCATGCCTCGTGGCTCAACCAGGTCGAGCGCTGGTTCGGCCTACTCACGCAGCGGCAGCTCCGCCGTGGCTCTCACACGAGCGTCGCCGCTCTCAAGAGGGCGATCGAGGAGTTCACCGCCGTCCACAACGACGACCCCAAGCCGTTTCGCTGGACCGCCACCGCCGACGACATCCTCGCGAAGATCGCCCGCTTCGCGCAGCGCACCCTCACCGCCCACAACCCCCCGTGACTTCTGATCGAAATCAGGGATCCGGGGGACTGAGTACGACGGACCAGAAGTTCGGTCCGTCGTACGGCGTGGGGTGGGGGCCCCGCTTGCGGGGGAGGGGGCGCTCAAGAGTTATCACATCTCGGAGAGCGGGCTTGAAGTCGGGGATCGGCTCTGATCTAAGCTCCTCATGAGCTCACAAGAGGTGCGGTTCGAGCTTCCGTTTGCCTTCAGGCCGGTCAGCTCCGAGTTCGCCGCGGTGGACCTTGGAGACGCTCGGCGCAACGAACGTGCAGGACGGATTGCCGAGTCCTGGGCACGTTCGCCCGAGATGACTCTGCCACGGGTCATGACCGGCAGCGCGGAGATCGAGGCCGCGTATCGGTTCTTCAACAACCCGCGGGTCGAGTTCCCGTCGCTCGTAGCTCCCCACGTCAGCGAAAGCTGGCGGCGGGCGGCTGCATCGAGCAGCGCGGGGTGGGTGCTCTCGGTGGAGGACACCACAGAGCTGCGGTTTGGTGGCACGACGCCGCGGCAGGGTCTTGGGGCGCTCATGAACGACGGGCAGGGCTTCTACGCGCACGTGGGTCTCCTCGCTTGCTTGGTCCAGAGCGACGAGCCCGGCGGTACGCCAGTGCCCCTGGGCGTGGGAGGAAGCGAGTTCGTCGTTCGACCGGTTGAGCCCGCGCCGAAGCGTAAGAAGCTCACGAAAAAGCAGTTGGAACGCGAACGCCACTTCGCCGAGGACAACGAGGCGCTGCGTTGGGAACGCGTCGCCGAGGAGATCGAGCGCTCCGGAGCCGCGGCGGAGGTGTCCGTCGTGCACGTCGCCGACCGCGAGGGCGACAAATAAGGCTCTCCTGACGTAGTCGTGGGTCGGTTGGGGGCCTGAAAGCAGCGCGCACCTCTCGCGGGCCTCAAGGTTGGGTTGTCGAGACCGAGCCAAGAGGGAGCGAGAAGTGCGCAACGCGAGGATGCTGGTTCGTGCGCTCGGAGTCGAGCGGGCGGTGGTGGAGGACGTGAGGTGGGAGGGGGTGCCGGGACTTCAGGCGCTCGTCATCCGGGTGCGTCCGCGAAAGAAGGAGATGGCTCGGTGCCCGCACTGCCGGCGTCGCTGCCCGCGCTACGATCGGGGTTCCGGGCCGCGACGATGGAGGGGGCCCGACGTCGGTCTGTGCCCGGCGTACATCGTCGCCGAGGCGCCGCGGGTCCATTGCCGTGAGCACGGGGTGGTGGTGCAGGCGGTGCCCTGGGCGCGGCCGGGCTCGCGGTTCACGACGGCGTTCGAGGACCAGGTCGCGTGGCTCGCGGTGCGCACCGACAAGTCGACGCTCGCGAGCCTGCTGAGGGTGGCCTGGCGCACGGTCGGCCGGATCCTCGAGCGCGTCGCACAGAGCATGAGCAAGCTCCGCAACCCCCTGAAGAACGTGACCCGCATCGGAATCGACGAAATCTCCTACCGCAAGGGTCACCGCTACCTGACCATCGTCGTCGACCACGACACGGGCCGGCTGCTCTTCGCGAGCCCGGGCAAGGACGAGGCGACGCTCGACAAGTTCTTCGACCTGCTCGGTCCCGAACGGTGCGCCCGCATCAAGCTCGTGAGCGCCGACGCGGCGGCGGCCTTCCACAATGTCGTGAAGAGGCGCTGCCCGAACGCGACCCTCTGCCTCGACCCGTTCCACATCGTGCAGTGGGCGACGAAGGCCCTCGACACCGTTCGCCGCGAGGTCTGGAACAAGCTCCGAAAGAGCGGGCAGAAGAAGCGCGCGAAGGCCCTGAAGGGAGAGCGATGGGCGCTCTGGAAGAACCCCGGCGACCTGAACGACAAGCAGAAGGCGACGCTCGCGGCCATCGAGCGCGACAACAAACCGCTCTTCCGCGCGTACCTGCTGAAGGAGGAGCTGCGCAGCGTGTTTCAGGACCCGGACCCCGAACTCGCCAAGCTCACTCTCGCCGACTGGCTGGCCTGGGCGTCTCGCTCTCGACTGCCCGCATTCGTCAAGCTCGCCCGCTCGATCCGCGCACACCTCCCGGCGATCCACGCCGTGCTCGAACACGGCCTCTCGAACGCCCGGCTCGAGGCCGCCAACACCAAGCTCCGCCTCATCACCCGCCTCGCCTTCGGCTTCCACTCGCACAAGCCTCTGATCGCCCTCGCCATGCTGCGGCTCGGCGGTCTTTGTCCCCCGCTCCCGACCCGACCCTGACCCACGAAAAGGGCAGGAGAGCCACAAATATCCGTGGTTGGCTCAGCTCGTGGAGCGAGGTCAGCGCTTCGTCATTCGGCAGACCCACAACCGCAGGCTGGCGGCCGACGAACAGCAGCAGGGCAAGTACCTGAACGATCTGCTCTCGGAAAGCTCGCCGATCCTGGCGACACGTCGTGTGTCATTCGAAACCGTCGTCACCCGCGGCGGCCGTCGGCGTCGCACGAACGCACGTCAGGGACGGGAGACCCGACTCGAGGTCCGCGCGACCACCGCCACCATCCGACGCCCTAAGGTCTGTCGGTCGGATCGGCCGGAGCTGACGCTCAACCTCGTGCAGGTCCGCGAAGCGGATTCCGCCCGCAGGCGTAGAGCCGATTGAGTGGCAGCTGTTGACCACCGAGCCCATCGCCACCGAGCAAGACGTTCTGCGCGTGGTCGATGCGTACCGGGCGCGGTGGCTGATCGAGGAGTTCTTCAAGGCGATCAAGACCGGCTGCCACTACGAGCAGCTGCAGTTTCAACACCTGCACGCCCTGCAGAACGCGCTGGCCGTCTGCATGGCGCTTGCCTGGCAGATGCTCCTGCTCCGCACGATCGCCCGCGATGCGCCGCACACCCCTGCCGCCGCTGTCGTCACCGACGAACAGCTGGCCATCCTCATTGCCCTTGCCGCCACCAAGAACCCCTGGTCCATGTCCTTGCCGTCGCACCCAAACGCCAGGGACATCAGCTTCGCGATCGCCCGCATGGGCGGACACTTCAAGCACAACGGCCCACCGGGCTGGCTGACCCTCGCGCGCGGATTCCAAGAACTCGAACGCGTCCTGCTCGTCCAGCGGCTACTCGGCGGGGAGATGTGATCAGTCATGAGAGGGGGCGCTGCCCCCTCGACCAACATGCTAGGACCGGCGCCCGACCGCCAGCTCGCCGGTGGGTTGCCAGTCGCTGCAAGGAAACCCGGATCGAACTTCCGGGCGCCGGTACTAGTGCGGAGATCCGACCGGTAGAGGGGGAGATGGCGCCGGACCGGCGTTTCAGGGCAAGGCGCTCCGACGAGTCGATGCTCAGCATCGGCGAGGAGGAGCAACGCGGCCCTGGAGCGTCGGGACAAGCCAGGTCCCCTTCTACCGGGATGGATCTCGCACTAGCGTTCCCGGGCGATGCCATCGGCCGACAAAGAGGCAGTGATTGAGCGGATGAACCAGGGCATGCGCCGCTACGTGCCCCACAACCGTGAGCTCGGGCTCGCGGTGGTCGACTTTCGGCAGGAGAGCGGCGAGGTGTGGATGCGGCTGCCCTACGCTCCCGAGCTGGTCGGCGACCCGGACGAGGGGCTGCTCCACGGCGGCGTGGTCACCACGTTGATGGACGCGGCCTGCGGAATGGCGGTGATGGTTCGGCTCGGCGTCGGCGCCCCCATCGCGACCCTGGATTTGCGGATTGACTACCTGAAGCCGGCGGCGGCGGGGCGCGATGTGGTGGCGCACGCGACCTGCTTCAAGGTCACGCGCCACATCGCGTTCGTGCGCGGCCTGGCGCACTGCGGGGACGAGGACGATCCGATTGCCGCCGTGGCCGCGACCTTCATGCGGAAGGACGCGTCGTGACCGACTGGCTCGCCCGAATCCGCGCTGCGCGGGAGACCGGAGACCCTTCGCCTCTGCTCGCCCGCATCCCGTACGCAGCCTTCCTCGGCCTCTCGATGGAGGTGGTCGAGGGCGAGCTGATCACGCGCATGCGCTACGCCGAGCGTTTGATTGGCGACTCGAGCATCCCGGCGTTGCACGGCGGCACGCTCGGCGCGCTGCTGGAGTCGGCCGCCATCTTCACCGTGATGTGGAAGGCGGAGGACGAGCGCTTGCCCAAGACGATCAACCTCACGGTGGACTACCTGCGCTCCGGCCGAGCGATGAACACGTTCGCGGCTGCGACGATCACCAAGCCGGGTCGACGGGTCGTCAACGTCCACGCGGTGGCATGGCAGGACGATCGGACGCGCCCGATCGCCAGCGCCGAAGCGCACTTCCTGGTCGGCGGGTCGGACGGCTCGGGCGCGTAATCGAAGCGAATCGTCCTGGCGAGCCGTTGAAGTGCCGAGCGGCGGGCTGCGGAGCGCGGCGGCTGGAATGCCCAATCCGACGAACGAGGACCGAACAGGCCCTCCCGCTCCGCAGCGGCGCGAGGTTCTTCGACGGACTGCCAGCCTCAGGGGTCGCGCTCGATGGCGAGCATGTCGGTGAGATCGGGCGGCGTCGTCCACGTGTCCACGTCCTCGTCGTGGACGCCTCCGCGGGCGACGGCGCAGCCGTAGCAGAGCACGTTGGCGTCGCCGAAAGGGAACACCCGGTCCCCGGAGGTGGTGATGTGCGTGCCGCAGCTCGCGCAGCGGGCCTCGAGCGTGGCTTCCGAAGGATCCATCGTAACCGGACAGATAGACACGCGGGCTCCCCGGTCGAGCAGATGACTCGGACCCCTTCCTTGCACAGCCCACGTGCGGTCAGGCAATCTGTCAGCCGTTCGGAGGACGGGAGACGATATGAACTTGCATCGCTTGGGAATGGGCGGCACGGCGCTGTTGGCAGCGCTGGCCACGGCGTGCGGCGGCAACTCGCACACGTCGGGTGACGGTGGCGGCAGCGACGGTGGCGGCGGCGGCCAGATGGATGGAGGCGGCACCACCACCTCCGACGGAGGCGGTACGGGCACGGACTCGGGCCCCACGACCTGCGCGGGCACGGCGCCCGATTGCTATCCCGGTTTCGGTGGGACCTCATCCTGCTGCCTCGACACGCCGAGCGCGGCGACCTGCTCGGCCGGCGCGTGGACCTGCCCCTCCGGCTCGTTCCAGATGGCCGATTGTGGTCTCCTCGATCCGGTCTGCGAGGGCATCGACGCCGGCCCGCCTCCCTGCGGCGGCGTCGGTCAGGGCTGCTGCACCGGCTCTGTCTGCAACGACGGCGGCGCGTGCTCCGAGGGGAGCTGCGTGGCCTGCGGCGGCGACGGACAGCCCTGCTGCGCAGGCGACACCTGCACCACCGGCGCCTGCAACGCGGGCACCTGTGGCGCGGCGGCGTGCGGCGGGACCGGCCAGCCCTGCTGCGCGGGCGACACCTGCACCACCGGCTCGTGCGTCGCCGGGACCTGCGCGGCCTGCGGCGGCGCCGGCGAGGCCTGCTGCCCGGGTGACACCTGCGGCTCGGGCACGACCTGTGCCAGCGGATTCTGCGTCGTGTGCGGCGGTGCCGCACGAACCGTGCTGCGACTTCGGCGACTGCGGCACCGGGTGCTGCGTTGCGGGAATGTGCACGGCCGCGGGCAGCAGTTGCCCGGGCGGGAGCGGAACCTGCACGAGCGGGAGCTGCGGCACCTGCGGTGGCGCGGGCCAGCCCTGTTGCGCAGGCGGCACCTGCACGGCGGCCATGACCACTTGCGGGTCGAGTGGGAGCTGCGGCGCGTGCGGCGGCCCGGGTCAACCCTGCTGCGCCGGCGACTCGTGTGGCAGCGGCACTGTCTGTGGAGCCTCCGGTCGATGTGAGACATGCGGAGCGCCGGGAGGCCCCTGCTGCTCGGGCAACACCTGCTCGAGCGGGTGCTGCGACGTCGGCGCCTCGGTCTGCGTGGCCGACGGCTCCGACTGCTCGATTGGTACCTGCTCCGGCGGCTCGTGTGAGGTCTGCGGCTTCCCCGGCACCGCCTGCTGCCCCGGCGACACCTGCGCCGATGGCGGCTGCTGCGACGGCGGCTCCTGCGTCGCGTCCGGCGAGGCGACCTCGACCGGTGCGGGCATGGTCTGCTCGGCCGGCACCGTGGTGGCCTGCGGCGGCGACGGCCAGCCCTGCTGCGGAAGCGGAACCGCCTGCGATAGCGGCGGCTGCTGCGTCGGCGGCTCTTGCCACGCATCGGGCTCCATGTGCGACGGCTTCCGCACCTGCATGGACGGCTCCTGCTCCGGCGGAGGCATGGCGTGTGGCGCCGACGGCCAGGCGTGCTGCGGGTTCGGCGGCGGCGGCGGCGCGTACTGCACGGGCGCGGGCCTGATCTGCCAGGGCGGCGGCTGGATGGGAGGCGCAACCTGCGCGACCTGCGGCGGCCCCGGTCAGCCGTGCTGCAACGGCCAGTCCTGTGACGGCGGTGGCTGCTGCGTGAACGGGACCTGCGCCGGCAACGGCGACGCGTGCTCTGACACGCTGGGCGCCTGCGTCGACGGCGGCTGTCAGGGCGGCGCCTGCGGCCTCATCGGCGGCGCCTGCTGCCCGGGCGGCATCGGCTGCTCGCAGTCCTACTCCATCTGCAACGGGGGCGGCGCCTGCATCGCGTGCGGCGGTGAGGGCGAGCCCTGCTGCGACCGCGAGTGCAGCGCGCCCTACCAGTGCCAGTACACGGGCGGCGGCGGCGGCGCACGAACCTGCGTCGCACCGTGAGCCGAACCGAAGCCCGGGCTGCCTAGCGGCCCGAGGACGACGACGAGGGTCGAGGCGCTGTCGCCTCGGCCCTCGTGTCGTTTGGAGCGCGCCGGAGACGTTGAGCGGGCGAGCCACGGCGACCGGGCCACCCGCCACGGGCTCGCTGACCCTCCAGCTCGTGACACGCCTTCGCGCGCTTTGCTCGACCCCGGTACGAGCGGCCTACTGCACGTCGACGATGCGCCACTCGCCGGACTCGCGGACGAGCTCGATCGAGCCGCCGCCGGTCGTCCGGACGCGCGCGTGGTTGCCCTCGATCTCGACGTCCAGATCGTCGGGATCGGCCGTGGACTCGACGAGGCGTCTCACCTCTTCGTCCCACTCGGCCCGGGTCTGGCGCGAGAGGGCGCGCTCGATGCCGTTCAGGTCGCGGCGCATCAGCGCCCGTCGGAACGCGGCCACGGCGTCGAGTGGCGTCCCGAGGCCCGCCGCGTCCATCAGGCCGCCGTCGATCCGCCAGTGACCGTCTTCGAGCACGAGCACCACGGTCTCACCGCTCTGGAGCGGCACGCGCGCCCGCGCTTCCACCGAGGTCGGGCTCTCCAGCGCTTCCCCCTGCTCGGCCAGCTCGGCCCGGTTGGCCGTGAGGAGGGCGGCGTGCTCGCTCTCGTCACGGCCCCGGCGGGCATCTTCGCCGAGGAGCGCCCACACGCGCGACGCGTTTCCCTCCCGAAGCGCGCGGGCGTACGCTCCGAGCGTGCCCGACGGTCCCTCCACGCGAGGGCCGCCTCCGCATCCCACGAGGAGGACGGGCATGAGCAACACGATGACTCGGCTCACGCGCGAATCCTATCGCACCGACCGGGCCTGTGCCGGGCCGTTCACGACGCGACCCGGTCCGACCGTGAACGATGGTTGACGCCCTCGGCCCGCACAGGATGGAATCGAGCGCGATCCGTGTCACCGTGGTGTTGGCATGGTTCCTGGAAGACGGAGGTCGGACTCACCCCGCTCCATGCTTCCAGGGAGAGTGGGAGAAAGGTGCCCCGTGCGCGATCGACGCTTGGCGATCACCCCGTTCGTGCTCACGGCCGTCGCCGCCGCGGCCTTGCTTTCGGCGTGCACGAACGAGAGCTACTACTGTGACGACACCGGCTGCTACAGCTGCGATGGGCTGGGCTGCCGCGCGGTCGACCCTCCGAGCCGGACGCCCTGTCACGGCGACTACCAGTGCTCGACCAGCGAGGTGTGCACCGACGCAGGATGCGTGCTGACCTGCACGACCGACGCGGACTGCCCGCGCGGGACGGTGTGCACGTCGGACAACTTCTGCATGGGGCCGACCGAGCCGCCGCCGACGCCGACGCCGGGCATCTGCACGACCAACGCCGACTGCACCGACCCGGGCACGATCTGCCTTGACGGAAGCTGCCAGCCCAGCACGGAGCCACCCCCCTGCACCGACGCGTCGAGCTGCGCCGCGGGTCAGGTCTGTCTCGACGGCTCCTGCCGTGACCAGAGCAACACCTGCCAGTTCAACAGCGAGTGCGGGACGGATCACATCTGCGTGAACCAGCTCTGCACCGTGGGCTGCACCGGCGACGGCGACTGCGCGACGGGCAGCTCCTGCGTGTCGGGCTTCTGCCAGCAGAACCCGCCGCCGACCGACCAGTGCATGGCCGACAGCAACTGCGCCTCCGGTCAGATCTGCGTCAGCGGCGCCTGCTACCAGGGCTGCACGGCCGACAGCCAGTGCAGCACGGGCGACTACTGCTACTACGGCCGCTGCCGCCTCGACGACCGTCCGCATCCCTTCTGCACGAACGACTCGGACTGCAGCACCGGCGCGGTCTGCCTGAACGGCGCCTGCCGCTCGCCCTGCTCCCAGAGCTCGGAGTGCCCGCGCTTCGACGTCTCGCTGACCTTCTGCCTGCACAACGTCTGCGCGACCAGCAACGAAGCCACCAGCGACTGCACGGCCGCCTCGGACTGCAACGCCGGTCAGAACTGCGTCGACGGCGTGTGTAGCTGACCCGAACACAGCCGAGAGGCTCGTCGACGGCCCGCTCGAGCACCGAGCGGGCCGTCTCGCGTTTGTGGGAGGCGCTCGCATCGTGTACCGATGCGGTCACGATGTCCGCCATCGATCCCAACACGCTGAGGCCGCACTACTCCGCTTTTCTGCGCCCCGGGCGCGTGCTCCTGACCGGGCACTCCCACCAGGCGTGGCCCGACGTCGCCCGCGACGGGCTGATCGAGTCGTTCGACGACGCGGCGGCACACGCCGACGACAAGTGGGCGAAGGCGTCGGAGGCTGCCGAGGCCGTGCGCGAAGCGGTGGCGAAAGGGATCGGCGCGAAGGCGGACGAGATCGCGCTCGGCCAGAACACCCACGAGCTGGTGAGCCGCTTTCTCAGCGCGCTCGACGTTCGACGGCGGCCGCACATCGTCACCACCGCCGGCGAGTTCCACAGCATGCACCGGCAGCTCGCGCGCCTCAGCGAAGAGGGCGTGGAGGTGACCTTCGTCCCGCTCGAGCCGATCTCGGAGCTCTCCGCTCGTCTGTCCGCCGCCGTTCGCGACGACACCGCGGCGCTGATGGCCTCCACCGTGCTCTTCGAGACCTCGACGATCGTCCCGCGCCTCGGCGAAGCCGTCCGCGCCGCGCAGTCCCACGGCGCGGAGGTGCTGCTCGACGCCTACCACGCGTTCGGAGCCATGCCCTTCTCGGTCTCCGACTTCGGCCGCGACCCCATCTTCGTGACCGGCGGCGGCTACAAGTACGCGCAGTGGGGCGAGGGCTGCTGCTTTCTCCGCGTGCCACCCGAGACCTCCCTCCGACCCGTCTACACGGGCTGGTTCAGCGACTTCGCCAACCTCGCCGCGGCCCGCGAAGGCGCGCGGGTGAGCTACGGACCGCGCGGCGCGGACCGCTTCGCCGGCAGCACCTACGATCCGGCCAGCCACTACCGCGCCCGGGCGGTGATCCGCTTCTTCGAGCGGGAAGAGCTCACACTCTCGCGGTTGCGCGCTCTCTCGCTGGCGCAGACGCGACGAATCCTGGACGGGCTCGAAGGCTATCGGGTGCGGACGCCGCTCGAGGACACGGCCCGCGGCGGGTTCGTCACCGTGGAGCGACCCGACGCGGCGGCGCTGGTCGCTGCGCTGCGCGAGCGTGGCGTGTTCGTGGACGCGCGAGGGGAGCTCTTGCGCTTCGGCCCTGCGCCGTACGTCACCGACGGGGAGATCGATCGGGCGCTGGCCGCCTTCCGCGAGCTGGCTCCCCGCTGAGCGCGGCGGTTCGCGCACAGCCGCTCCGCTGAGGTAGCCTCGTCGACCATGTCGGAGCACCACATCGAGCCCATCGACAGCCCCTACCGCGTGCCCTTCGACGGCTCGTTTCGCGTCGACGAGGCGCCGACGAAGCCGCCCAAGAGCGAGCGCGGCGAGAAGAAGCAACACAAGAAGGCGCTCGAGAAGATCACCAAGGAGATGCGCGCGCTGCAGCGCAAGCTCTACGCCGACGACAGCTGGGCGCTGCTCCTCGTCTTCCAGGCGATGGACGCGGCCGGCAAGGACGGCACCATCCGCGCGGTGATGACCGGCGTCAACCCGGCCGGCTGTCAGGTCTTCTCGTTCAAGGCGCCGTCCGACGAGGAGCTCGACCACGACTTCCTCTGGCGGGTCTACGGCTGCCTGCCGGAGCGCGGTCGCATCGGGATCTTCAACCGCAGCCACTACGAAGAGGTGCTGGTGGTGCGGGTCCACCCGGAGCT
This sequence comes from uncultured Pseudomonadota bacterium, assembly GCA_963832725.1. Taxonomy (GTDB): domain Bacteria; phylum Myxococcota_A; class Polyangia; order Polyangiales; family Sandaracinaceae; genus JAEZBP01. The sequence continues at coordinate 323,189 of CAWHVG010000007.1, read as the reverse complement.
CTTGGCGAACCAGCGTCTGCCCGGGAAGCCAAAGCTCGAGGAGGTCTGGAAGCAGCGCTACCAGTCGATCCGCGCGTTCGAGAAGCACCTCGCTCGAAACGGCACGGTCATCGTGAAGTTCTGGCTCAACGTCTCGACGGACGAGCAGCGCGAGCGTTTCGTCGCGCGGGTCGACGAGCCGGAGAAGAACTGGAAGTTCCGCGCGGGCGACGTCGAGGAGCGCCGGCACTGGAAGAGCTACATGGCCGCCTACGAGGACGCGCTCAACGAGACGAGCCGACCGTGGGCGCCCTGGTACGCGATCCCGGCCGACGACAAGCCGTTCATGCGCCGGACGGTGGCCGACGTCGTCCGCCAGACCATCGAGCGGATGAACCCGCGCTTCCCCGAAGTGAGCCACGAGGAGCGGCAGCGCATGATCTCCCTGCGCGACGAGCTGATGGAACGGGCGCTCTGAGCTCTGCCATCCGGGGCCGCCTCCCGGGGCGGTGGCGCGAGCCGTCGCGCGCGGGCGGCGGCGTCCGCGACGAGGACGACGCCGCCCGACCTGGCTGAACGCTGGCGATCGGAGGCGATCCCCGAGGACGCTCGCGCACGATTCCACGACCGGGGAGTCTTCCCGCGCCGGCCGGGACCTGAGCCTCGGCGTTGGCGTTCCGCGCCTGCTCGTCCCTTCGGGCCGCGACACGACGCCGGCAGACGACCGCAGCGTCGAGCGCGACCCGACCGGTCGGGCACGCAGCGTCGCAGCGCAGCCGACGGTCCCCAGCCTTCACCGCGCGACCCGCTGGAGAGCGGCCCGGGCGGCAGGAGGAGTGGAACCGGTCGCTCGCACGACTGGCTTCAGCTTGCGACCACGGCCGTCACTCGCTGCCTGTGCAGTGCGGCTCGGCCGCCCGGCGCGCGTTCGGCAGCGCGGGAGGGTGACCGACGGCGCTTCCGCGAACGGCCCGCCACAGGTTTCGCTTGCGCTGGCCCCTAGTTGAGAATAAGAATCGACTTCGCTTAGGTGAGAATGAGAATCGACTACAGGGAGGAGCAGCTCCGATGACGCGCTGGATGTTGGGGCTGACGAGCGCTGCGCTGGTCTCCTGCGGAGGACCCGATCCGCTCGACGACGCACCGGCGATGCTGGACAACTACGCTGCGATCCTGGCGGCGGGCTACGCGGACTCCGTCGACGCGGCGACCCAGCTCCGGGCCGACACGCAGCCGCTGGTGACCGGCGCGGCGACCCCGGACGCGCTCGACGCGGCGCGGGCGAGCTGGATCGCCTCCCGCGTTCCCTATCAGCAGACCGAGGTCGGCCGCTTCTACGACGGCCCCATCGACGATCCGGCGCGCGGCAACGTCGAGTCGCTCCTCAACGCCTGGCCGCTCGACGAAGCCACGATCGATTACGTGCGTGGCGGCGACGGCATGCCCATCGAGGGCGGCATCATCAACTCGCCGGTCGACTACCCCGACATCACCACCGCGCTCTTGACGCAGCGGAACATGATGCCGGGCGAAGAGAACGTGACGAGCGGCTATCACGCCGCGGAGTTCCTCCTCTGGGGCCAGGACTTCGACCCCGACGGCCCCGGCGACCGGCCCTTCACGGACTTCGTCGACGCGATGGCCCCGAACGCCGACCGCCGGCGCACCTACCTGGACGCGACCACGCAGCTCATGGTCGACGACCTGACCCAGGTTCGCGACGCGTGGGCCGAGAACGGCGCCTACCGCGCGACCTTCCTCGCCCTCGAGCCGCGCGAGGCGCTGCGGCGCGTGCTGGTCGGGCTGGCCGCGCTCGCCGGCCCGGAGCTCGCCGGCCAGCGCATCAACGTCGCCTACACGACCAAGGATCAGAACGACGAGCACTCCTGCTTCAGCGACACGACCAACGCGGATCTGGCCAACGATGTGCTCGGCATCGCGAACGTCTATCACGGCCGCTACACGAGGACGGATGGGACGACGATCCAAGGACCGGGTCTCAGCGATCTCGTCGCCGCGCGTGACGCGGATCTCGACGCTCGGTTGCGGGGGCAGATCGATCAGGCACTGACCGACATCCGCGCCTGGCCGACCGTCGATTCCTGTCCGAGCGCCGCCCTCCAGGGCGACTGCCCCTTCGACCAGCTCATCGTCGGGACCGACGACGCGCCGGGCCGGCGAGCGCTGCACGCGGTGTTCCGCGACCTGCAGGCCATCTCGAGCTCGCTGGTGGAGGTCGCGGGCCTCCTCGGCATCTCCCTCAACGTCGCGAGCGAATGAGATGAAGCGACTCCATGCGCCACTCCGCGGCGGGCTCGCCCTCGCGCTCTTCGCTCTCGGCTGCGCGCCTTCCGGCTACGAAGACGGCGAGGAGCGCTCCGGCGGCGACACGACGGTCTTCGACACGTCGGAGGACGCCTACACGATGCCGGCGGCGAACCTGAGCTTCGAAGAGGTCGCGACCTTCGAGGTCGGCAACAACTTCAACGGCGACAACTGGGTCGTGGCTCCGTCGAGCACGATGACGCGCGACGGGCTCGGTCCGCTCTACAACGCCACGAGCTGCTCCTCCTGCCACGCGCGCGACGGCCGCGGCCAGCCGCCGCAGCCCGGCGAGGAGATGCTCTCGATGCTCATCCGCCTCAGCGTCCCCGGCACGGACGCGCACGGCGGGCCGATGCCGGAGCCGACCTACGGCGGACAGCTCCAGCCCCGCGCGATCCCCGGCGTGGCGGCGGAGGCGGCCACCGATGTGAGCTGGGAAGAGATGCCCGGCGCGTACGACGACGGGACGTCCTACTCGCTGCGCACGCCGCACATCGAGATCACGTCGCTCGCGTTCGGGCCCATGCGCGAGGACACGATGCGCTCGGCGCGCGTGGCCGCTCCGCAATATGGCTTGGGGCTCCTCGAGGCCGTTCCGGAGGCCGCTCTCTTGGCGAACGCCGACCCGAACGACGCCGACGGCGACGGGATCTCCGGCCGCCCCAACCACGTCTGGGACGCCGTGAACGGCGCCCCGGCGATCGGGCGCTTCGGTTGGAAGGCCAACGTGCCGAGCATCCGCCAGCAGACGGCCGGCGCGCTGAGCGGAGACATCGGGATCACCAGCAGCATCTTCGGCGACCCGAGCTGCACCAGCGCGCAAGCACCGTGCAACGAGGCGCCCGACGGAGGCGCGCCCGAGGCGAGCGATCAGGTGCTGGACGCGATGGTCTTCTACGGGCAGACGCTGGCGGTGCCCGGTCGGCGCGACGCGCGGGATCCGACCGTGCTCCGCGGGCGCGCGCTCTTCCGCGCCGCGGGCTGCGCCGACTGCCACGTGCCCTCATTCACGACGGGCGAGCACGAGGTCGCCGCGCTCTCGAACCAGCACATCTGGCCCTACACCGACCTGCTGCTCCACGACATGGGCGAGGACCTCGCCGATCACCGGCCGGACTACGAGGCCAGCGGGAGCGAGTGGCGGACGCCGCCCCTCTGGGGGATCGGCCTGCTCGAGACGGTGAACCATCACCGCTTCCTGCTCCACGACGGTCGGGCCCGCGGGTTCGAGGAGGCGATCCTCTGGCACGGCGGCGAGGCGGAAGCCGCGCGCGAGGCGTTCCGGACGATGAGCGCGGACGAGCGCGACGCCGTGATCCGCTTCCTGGAGTCGTTGTGAGCGAGGTTCGCCTTTCTCGTGTCTCCGGAAGACACGGCCTGCACGAAATCGTCGCCTACGTGCCCAGAATGCTCCTCTCGATCACGACGAAGTGAACGTCCTTCACGCTTTTCATCTCGGAGCCACGCCATGACTTCTCGCTATTCTCTCGTCACCGCATCCGTGTTGACCGCCTTCGGGTTGATCCTCGGCGGCTGGGTCTCCGGCTGCGGTCCGACCGTGCCGCCCTACGATCGCGCCGCGCTCCTGACCGAGGTGGCCAACGACGTCATCGTCCCGGGCTATCAGGACGTGCAGACCCAGAGCGGGATGCTGAACGACGCGACGACGGCCCTCTGTGCGACGCCCAGCACCGACTCGCTGGGGACGGCTCGCAACGCGTGGCGCGAGACCTTCCTCGCCTGGCAGCGCACGCTCGCCTACGTCTTCGGGCCGGCCGAGGACATGAACCTCGGACCGGAGATGGCGTACTGGCCGACGGATCCGAGCGGAATCGAGGGTCAGATCGGCGGCACCACCGAGATCACGGCCGACTTCATCGACTCGCTGGGCGCCGGGAGCAAGGGGCTCTACGCGATCGAGTACCTGCTCTTCGCCGATGCGGACGACGCGACGGTGACGGCGCTGATGGACACGCGCCGCTGCGCGTATCTGAGCGCGCTGGCCGACCACGTTCAGCGGACCAGCACGACACTCTTCGACGCCTGGAGCCCTACCGGCGGCGACTACGCGGGCACGCTGGCGACGGCGGGCGCAGACGGAAACATCACCTATCCGGCGGAGCTGTCGGCGGTGGCCGCGGTCCTGAACGAGATCCCGCAGGCCATCGACGAGGTGAAGGCGATGAAGCTCGGCAAGCCGATCGGGCACCTCGCGGCGGCGATGCCCGACATGGTCGAGTCGCCCTACGCGCACGCGTCGGTGGAAGCGATGCAGGCCAACATGGAAGGCATCCGCACGCTCTGGACCGGAACCACGCACGACTTCGACGACTACCTCCGCACGCGCAACCCGGATCTGGCGGACATGGTGCTGGCCCAGCTCGACGCCGCCGATGCGGCGCTGGCGGCGGTGCCCGAGCCCCTCTCGGACTACGCGGCCGGGAGCGACCACAGCGCGGGCGACGCCGCGTACGAGGCGCTCGGGACGCTCGAGCGGACCATCGCGGCCGACGTGAGCACCTCGCTCGCGGTGAGCATCTCGATCCCGAACGACGGAGACTGACGCTTGGCACCCCGCAGTCCCGGCCCGAGCTCCGTTCCCGGTTTCGTGCGAGCACGCACCTCCCGCTTCGTTGGGGCCTCCTCCGACCGAACGCCCGAGGTCCCCGCAACGCTCGCGCCGCAGCCGGAGAAAGGACCCTTCGGTGCTCGTAGTCCCGCCCCGAGCTCCGTTGCCGGGCTCGCGGGAGCGCGCACCCTTCCCTTCGTTCGGGCCTCGTGCAGCGAGTCCCCGAGGTCCCTGCACCGACATCGCCGCGATACAGAGAAACTACGCCGGGCGTTCGGTTCCGGCTGCGTCGGGCGCGCGGGGCTGGTCGCGCTCGTCGCGTCACTCCTCGTGGCGCCGGCTGCGGCGCAGGTCGGCGAGCGCGACGCTCCGTCTCGCTCCGACGGGGCCCCCGGTAGCGCCAGAAACGCCGACGGCAACGACGCGAACGCCGACGGCAACGACGCGAACGCCGACGGTAACGACGCGAACGCCGTCGGTGACGACGGAAGCGCCGTCGGTGACGATGGAAGCGCCGCCGGTAACGACGGAAGCGCCGCCGGTGACGACGGAAGCGCCGTCGGCAACGATGGAAGCGCCGTCGGTAACGACGGAAGCGCCGTCGGCAACGATGGAAGCGCCGTCGGTAACGATGGAAGCGCCGCCGGCAACGACGGAAGCGCCGTCGGTAACGATGGAAGCGCCGTCGGTAACGATGGAAGCGCCGTCGGTAACGATGGAAGCGCCGCCGGTAACGACGGAAGCGCCGCCGGTAACGACGGAAGCGACGTCGGTAACGACGGAAGCACCGACGGCAACGGCCAAGCCGACGCCCAGGACGCGAACGGCGGCGAAGACTACGACGAAGACTACGACGACGAAGAGGACTACGACGACGAGGATGGGTCCGACCTGCAGACCGGCGACGTGGTGGTCGTCGGAAGCCGGATCGCCGATCCGGACGAAGCGCCGGTGCCGGCGTTCACCGTCTCGCAGCAGGAGCTGGAGCGCCAGCAGCCGTTGAGCGTGAACGACGTCATCCGCCGCGTGCCCGGCGTGCAGGTGCGCGACGAAGAAGGCATGGGCCTGCGGCCGAACATCGGGTTTCGCGGCCTCTCCTCCGATCGCAGCCGAAACGTGCTGGTCCTCGAGGACGGCGTGCCGATCCAGATGATGCCCTACGACTACCCGGAGCTCTACGTGGCGCCGCGCATCGAGCGCATGCGGAGCGTGGAAGTGGTCCGCGGCGCAGCCTCGATCATCTACGGACCGCGCACGATCGGCGGCGTGATCAACTTCGTCACCCTGGCGCCGCCCACCGAGTTGCACGTCTCGGGGCAGGCCCGGATCGGCACCGACGGCTACTACTTCGGCCACGCGATGGCCGGCGACACCATCGGCGACGTCGGCTTCCTGATCACGGCGATGCACCAGCGCTTTCAGGGGCCGCGCCACCTGCAGCTCGCGCAGACCGACGTCATGGGCCGGCTCAACCTGGACCTGCACGACGCCGGCGAGCTCCGGGTGAAGCTCCAGTTCTACGACGAGAACAGCACGTCCACGAACATCGGGCTGACCACGACGCCAGTTCCAGAACGGCGTGCTGAACAACTTCGCGAGCAACGACCGCTTTCCCGTCCGCCGCTACGCCTCTCAAGTCACCCATCAGGTCGAGCTGACCCGCGACGTCACCCTGACGACGACCAGCTACTTCAACCTCACCACGCGCGATTGGTGGCGGCAGGACTTCCTCCGCCAGAGCGCCAGCGGTGTCAGCTACGACCGCATCATCGACCCCTGGGGCCAGACGGTCGGCCAAAACAATGCTTCCAACGACGGCTCGTCCGTCTACTTCCTGAACAGCAACGTCGGCCGCAACCGCCGCTACACGGTCGCCGGCGTCGAGCCGCGCGTGACGGCCCACTACGACGCCGGGGCGGTCGCGGGCGAGATCATCGGCGGCGTCCGGCTGCACTACGAGCAGGGCGACAACCTCGACATCGCCGGCGCGTCACCCACCGCGCGGACCGGCAGCATCCAGGGCCAGCAGACCCGCAGCGTGCTCGCGCTCGCCGCGTACGTTCGGCCGACCTTCGAGTTCTTCGACCACCACCTCGAGATCGCGCCGGGCGTCCGGGTGGAGAGCATGTTCTCGTCCATCCGCGTCGACCGGGGGATCTCGCAGCCCGGCGGCATCGTCGACGGCGCATACCAAGCGCCGGTGGTGACCACCTACGACCCGCCACAGAGCGCCCAGCCGAGCACGGTGGCGTTCATCCCGGGCGTCAGCGGCACGGTGAAGGTCGACGACGCGCTCGCGCTCTACGGCGGCGTGCACCGCGGCTTCGTCCCGCCCGGCGTCCGCGACGCCCTCACCGGCGGGGCGCGCAACCTGGCGCTGCAGGCCGAGTGGGCCTGGAATTTCGAGTGGGGCGCGCGCGGTCAGCCGGCGCGCTGGCTGCGCTACGAGGTCGCCGCCTTCTACATCGACTACGAGACGCAGGTGCTGCCGCCGAGCGCGGCGACGACCACGGCCGCCGGCGGCTCGCTCCCCTCCGGCAGCTCGACCTCCTACGGCGTCGAGGCCAGCACCCGCTTCGACTTCGCCACCGCCGCGTCGCTCGGGTTCGAGCTCCCGCTGACCGTCGCCTACACCTACGCCGAGGCGCGCTTCGGCTCCGGCTGGGGCCCCGGCATCAGCGGCAACGTCGTCCCCTACGTGCCGGCCCACACGCTCTCGGGGCGGATCGACTTCGCGCACCCCATCGGCATCGAAGCGCAGGTGTCGGTGAACTACACCAGCGCGCAGTACGCCGATCCCTACAACCTGATCGAGGCGACGCTCGACGGCACCGGCGGCCTCATCGGCGCCCGCGCGATCGTCAACGCGCGCGTGGCCTACGAGTACGAGCCCTGGCACGTGACTTTCTTCGGCGAGGTGCGGAACCTCTTCGACGTGCGCTACGTGTCCAGCCGCGCCCCGGCCGGGATCCAACCCGGCATGACGCGCCAGGCGTTCGTCGGCGTCCGCCTCGCGTACTGAGAGAACGGTGAGAGCGGCGGCGGTCACGGCGTGGTTCGGCCGGCGGGTCCCCGGGCACTCGCTGGCCGCGCTCCGCATCGCGTTCGGCACGCTGATGCTGGTCGCGACGATCCGCTTCGCCGCCCGCGGCTGGATCGACTCGCTCTATCTCGAGCCTTCCTTCCACTTCACCTACTACGGCTTCGGATTCGTGCGGCCGTGGCCGGCACCCTGGCTCTACCTGCACTTCGCGCTGCTCGGGCTGGCAGCGCTGCTGGTCGCGCTCGGGCTCTTCTATCGGGTCGCGATCGCCCTTTTGCTCCTGCTCTTCGGATACGTCGAGCTGCTCGACGTCACCACCTACCTCAACCACTACTACGCCATCACGCTGGTGGCGGCGCTCCTGGTGTTCGTGCCGGCCCAGAACGTGGCCTCGCTCGACGCCTGGCGGGCACGGCGACGGGGCGCGCCGCTGGACGAGACGGTGCCGTGGGCGTCGATCTTCGTCCTGCGCGCGCAGCTCGGCATCGTCTACTTCTTCGCGGGCGTCGCCAAGCTACACGCGGACTGGCTCTTCGACGCGCAGCCTTTGTCCATCTGGCTCGCTGCCCGCACGGACGCGCCTGTGATCGGTCCACTTCTCGGCTATCGGTGGGTCGCGCTCGCCATGAGCTGGGCCGGCGCGATATTCGATCTGACCATTCCGTTCTGGCTCTCCTGGAATCGGACCCGAGCGGCAGCCTATCTGACCGTAGTCACGTTTCACGTGGTCACGTGGGAGCTCTTCCCGATCGGGATGTTCCCCTGGATCATGATCGGCCTGACTCCGATCTTCTTCGCGCCCGATTGGCCACGTAGAATTCTACGTCGGCGCACCGATCCGGCAGAGCCCACTCCGTCACGGCCGATCGGTCGCTTGGCCCTCGGCGCGATGGCGCTCTGGCTGCTCGTTCAGATCGCGATGCCGCTGAGGCACCACCTCTACCGCGGCGACGTGCTCGAGACCGAGCAGGGCTTCCGTTGGTCCTGGTACGTGATGATCGTCGAGCGCGGCGGCGTGGCGACGTTCCGCGTCCAGCATCCGGACGGCCGGGTCGAGGAGGTCGCGCCGCGCGATCTGACGCTCATGCAGCGACGGATGATGGCCACCCAGCCGGACCTGGTGCTGCAGTACGCCCACCACCTGCGCGACCAGCGGCAGGGCGAGCGAGTTCGGGTCTACGCCGACGTCTTCGTCTCGACGAACGGGCGGCCCAACCGGCGGCTCGTCGACCCGGCGGTGGACCTGGCCGCCGAGGAGGACACCGTCTTCGGCTACGACTGGGTCCTCACCCCCGACGATCCTCGCCGCTGACGGTCAGCGGGAGCTCTCCGGTCTCCGACTGCCGATCCGGACCCGTTCACCGGTCCAGCTCGCCGCGCCGTGCGGGCGGCGCGACTCCTCACCGCTCCTCGCGGCTGCGCCCGTCTCGATGTCGGGTCATCGACGCCCCTGGAGCGCCCATGCGGGCGCTGAGCGTGCGCGTTCGAGGACGGGTTCGCGGTGTCGAATGTCGCTCACGGGCAGCCCGGCTGAAGGTTTCGCTTGATCTTCCGCCGGGAGCGGGCACTCTGTGCATCTGATACTCATTCTCAGCTCTGCAGCCCGCTCTCGATGGAACGAACGACCGCCAGCCCGACCCGCGCACCGTCCCTCGTCGGTGTCGACCGAAAGGAGACGGATCCCTACGTAGGGCTCTCCGTTTCCGGGATGCTCGCGGTCTCGCTGGGAGCTCACGCGCTGGTCGCGCTCGGGCTGACGGCGCTCCCCGCGGTCGGGAGCATCGCGCCGGAGCTCGACCCGCTGATGGCCATGGAGATTGTAGCGCCGGCCCCCACGCCCGAGCCGGCGGCGCAGCCGGCGCCCGAGCAGCCGGCGCCCGAGCCGCCACCGGAGCCGCAGATCGAGGAGCCGCCGCCTCCCCGGCCGCACGCCCGCACGCCCGAGCCGCCACCGGCTCCCGAGCCGACGCCTCAGGCCGCGCCCGAGCCCGAACCGCCTCCTCCTCAGGCCGCCCCCGAGCCGCCCGCACCCGAGCCGGCTCCGGCGGCGATCGCCCCGCCCTCGATCGACGACGTCTTCGGGCCGAGCTCCGGACCGCCGAGCGCGATGACCACCGACGGTCCGGGCGCGTTCGCCGCCGCGGCGGGTCATCCCGGCGGCCACGGCGGCGCCGGCCGAGGCGCGGGAGGCGGAAGCCGCGTGGGCGGAGCGCCTCAGGGACCGAGCCCCCGCGATCGACGGCGGGCTCGACGCCGCTACGTCCACGTCCTCGAGGGGCTGATCCGCGGGCACGTCCGCTACCCTCGGGCCGCCCTGCGCGAGGGGCTGCAGGGCCGCGTGCTCTTGGCGATGCGCATCGGCGGAGCGGGCAACGTGCTCGGGATCCGCATCGCCGCCACCTCCGGCTCGTCGCTCCTGGACGACGCCGCGCTCGAGGCTGCGCGCGCTCTCCGCGGCGTGCCTACGCCGCCCGAGCTGGCCGGGCTCGATCCCACGGACGAGATCCGCGTGCCCGTGGTCTACGTCCTCCGCTGATCCCCGCGGGTGCGATGCGGCTCGGCTGTCCGACACGACGTCACCTCGACGCTCTGGCTGGAGCGACGCGTGCGGGAGGGCATGTCGCGACAGGATCGCGCGAGCGCGGCCGCCCGAGGCCGGCGCGACGAGGCGATGCGGCGTATCGTCGAGGAGCCGTGGGACCGACGATGGCCGCCGGGGAAGCGACGGGACAGGTCGTGAGGTGCTCCGTTCACGACCTCGACATCGCGGAGCGCGAGCGCGGCCGCCCGAGGCCGGCGCGACGAGACAATGCGGCGTATCGTCGAGGGACGTTGGGGCCATGATCGGCCCCATCCCGCCGGGGAGGCGACGGGACTGGTCATGAGGTGCGCCCCGAGACAGCTCGACGCGGGAGTCCGACGCCGCACCGTGTCGGCGATGCAGGTCGTCTGCGCCGGCGCGCTGCTGGCGCTCTCGGGCACGGCGCGCGCACAGCAAGGCGTCGACGGAGCGCCGAGCGCCGACTCCGAAGTGAGCGCCGAGCCGGACGGCGCGCACACGGCGAACGAGCCACGCCACCAATACCGCGCGCCCGAACCGACCGACCCGGACCGTACGCACACGGCGAACGAGCCACGCCACCAATACCGCGCGTCCGAACCGACCGATCCGGACCGCACGCACACGGCGAACGAGCGCGACGAGCCGCGCCCGGAAGAGCCCGCGGCCGAACCGAGCGAGCGCTGCGCGGAGCCAGGCCCCATCGACGCCGGCGCGCTCTACCGCCGGCACCGCTCCTCGTTCGTCGTGCTGCGCTGCCAGGGCGAGCGCTACGGCACAGGGTTCGGCTTCGGCCCGCCCGGCCGGGTGGCCACCGCACGCCACGTCGTGACCTGCCCGCGCGGTCTCGCCGCCGAGCTCGCCGACGGAACGATTGCCCCGGTGCGGGTGGTGGCGATGAGCGACGAGCACGACATCGCGCTGGTGGAGCTCTCGGGGCCGGCAGCGGCGCGCGTTCCTCCCTTGTTGCCCGACCTGGATCGGGTGCCGGTCGGCGCCGAGGTGGTCAGCGTGGGCTTCCCGGTCGGCCCGGAGGGAGACGGCGCCTACGACCTGGCCGTGACGCGCGGCATCGTGGCCGAGCGCACCCTCGACCGACTGGTACACGACGCGCTGGTGTCGCCGGGAAGCTCGGGCGGGCCCCTCCTCGACCGCCACGGTCGGGTGGTGGGCGTGACGTTCGCGGTACCGCGGGGCTCGTCCGTCGGGCTCGCGGTGCCGGTCGAGCACCTCGTCGCGCTCAGTCACGAGACGCCGCGCGACGCGGGCGATCCACGCGATCCCTTTCAGTTCGGGTTCGACGTCGGGCTCAGCTACACGATCGCCGGGCCCTACCCATCGCACTTCGTGGGGCTGCAGCTCGCACTCTGGGGAGCGGTCTTCGACCAGTTCGTGGCCACACTACGCGGGATCGCGTCCATCCGACTGCCGCAGACGCTGGCGGACGGCGGAACCCAGCTCGGCGGCAATCGCTTCGCGGCCGAAGCGGACGTCGGCTACCGGCTGCGCATCGACGGCTTCCCGATCTTCTTCGAGCTGGCGGGCGGCATCTCGGTCGGCAACGACCACGTCAGCCGGACGAACCAGGAGCTCATGCTGACGAATCCGAGCTGCGATCCGACGATGAGCCGCTGCGCCGTGAGCACGTACGGGGTGACCCACGACAGCGACCGGATCCTGACCCGACCGCTGCTGACCCTGCGAGCGACCTACGGGCCTTTGACGTTGGCCTACACGGTCCTCTTCGACGTGGAGAGCATCGACGCGACCGCACATCGGATCACGCTCCGCCTCGGCATCTTCTGATGCGCCGTATCCCGATAATCTCGACGGCGGCGATCACGGGTCGAGTCATCTGCTCGTCCGCTTGGAAATGCACGGCGAACGGCGCGCTCAGCCCAGCGGGTGGACCGGGATCCGGGGCGCGCGGACTTCTGCGACGCCGATGCGCTCGAGGTGAGCGAGGACCGAGAGCACCGTGCCCTCGTCGAAGGCGTCACCCATGATCTGCAGCCCGACCGGCAGCCCCGCCTCGCCGCTTCCCACCGGCGCCGTGCCCGCGGGCAAGCCGGTCAGGTTGCCGAGGAACGCGTAGCGGCACGCGTCCCCGATGGCCGGCGTGTCGGCGAAACCGAGGCTCATGTCCGCATCGCTGACCGGAGGCGCCACGTTCACGGTGGTCGGGAGCGCGAGCACGTCCACCTCCCGCAGGAGCTCCGCGGCCTGCAGGCGCAGCGTCGCCCGCAGACACTGCGCGTCGAGGTAGTCGTCCGCCCGCATGGCGCTCATCACCCGGCAGAGGAGCTGCAGGTCGAGCCCCATCTCGTCGAAGTGGTGCCGGCGCGCGTCGAGGAGCGCGGTGTAGGTCTCGAGGCCGATGGTCAAATATCCGATGCCCGGCGCGTGCGGCGCGAGCGGGAGGTCGACCGTGACCAGCTCGGCACCCTCCGACTCCAGCGCGCGGAGCGCTTCGCGGCAGGCCTGGGCCACCTCCGGCGCCGCGTCGTCGATCTCCCGCTCCAGGACGCCGATGCGCAGCCCGCGCACACCTCGAGCGACCGCGCTCACCAGCTCGCCCGGCGCGACGGCGGGCGTCTGGTGGGTGAGCGGATCCTCCGGGTCGGCACCGGCGACCGCCTCCAAGAAGACGGCGAGGTCGTAGGCCGAGGCGCCGATCGGGCCGAGGTGATCCACCGTACCGCTGAAGCCGTCGCCGTGGCGCGACACCCGGCCGAAGGTCGGCTTGATGCCGAAGACGCCGTTGAAGCACGCGGGGATGCGGATCGAGCCGCCGCCGTCCGTGCCCAAAGCCACCGGCGCCAGCCCCGTGGCCACGGCGACCGCGCTGCCCGTCGAGCTGCCGCCCGCCAGCCGGTCGGCGGCGTGGGCGTTGCGCGGCATGTCCCGGTTCACGTTGCCGCCGAGCGGCGACATTCCCATCTCGGTCATCGGCGTCTGACCGAGGACGATCGCACCGGCCGCCCGCAGGCGGCGCACCACGGTGGAGTCCGAGCTCGCCTGCGAGCGCGGGATGAACGAGGTGCCCAGTCGATAGCCGATCCCCTCGATGTCGACCTCTTCCTTCACCGGCACCGCGACACCGTCGAGCGGCCCGATCGGCTCCCCCGCAGCCCACCGTTCGGCGCTCGCCTGCGCGTCGCGCATCGCGCCTTCGGCGTCTGGCTCACAGAGGACCCGCATCGAGGGCGTGGCGCTGGCCAGCCGCCGAGCCTCGGCGAAAGCTCGCTCGCACACGGCGCTCGGCGTTGTGCGCGCGTCGCGGAAGCGCGCCTGCCAGGCGGTCGCGTTGGGCAGGATCGACGACGACGAAGGGAGCGGGAGCTCGTCGGACGCGCGCAGGTGGCGATCGCGAGCGCGGATCGGCTTCACGTCGAGGGGCTGGTCCTGCCTCAGCCCCGCCGGCAGCGCGAGCGCCGCCTCCATGCCGAGCTCCTTGCGCATCAGCATGCTCGCGGCGCGGCGGACGGGCTCGGCGGCGGTGGCGGCGACGACGGAGCGGAGGACCGGGCCGGTGAGGCGCGGCGCGGGGGGCAGCTCGAACATGGCCGGGAGCATCCTCGCGCTCGACACCCTGCGTCAATGCCGAGGGGTCTCGGCGCGCATCAGTAGTAGTCGCTCTCGCTGGTGTACGGGTCTTGGGCGAGGTAGTTGCCCCCGTAGGGGACGACGCTCGTTCCCTCGTCCTCGGTGAAGGGAGTGGTGTGGTAGGCGGATCCACCGCTCGTCTGGGGCTCGGCGGGCTGGGCCTTCTTGCCGGTGGTCGTCTCCATGGGAGCGGGCGGGCCGACGGCACACCCCGCGAGCCCGCCGACGGCGAAAACGACCGAGATCCAAGCGCGCACCTGTCGCATGACCGAGCCCTCCATCTCGAGATGCCTCGAGAGAGGACCTAAGCACAGGGAGTCGGTGCCAACCGGAAGATGTCGTCGCGCACCGCCTCACTCGACGCGGCTCTCCCCGCCGGATCGGCGGCGCGCACGTTGACGGGTCGGGCGCGGCTTCTCTATCGTCGCCGCCGCCGAGACGGATGCCCGAGTCGCTTCAACCCCTTCCCTTCGCTCCGCGACCCGCGAGGTAGACGTGCGCGTTCTCGGGATCGATCCAGGCACGCGCAAGACCGGGTGGGGCGTGGCGGAGCGGCGGCGGAGCGGGATGGTGGCCCTCGGTGCCGGCGTGATCCGCCTGCGGCCCGCCGACCCGCTCGCGGACCGCCTGGAGATCGTCTTCGACCGGCTCGACGGGCTGGTCGAGGAGCATCGCCCCGACGTGATCGCAGTCGAGGACATCTTCTACGCCAAGCACGCCAACGCGGCGATCAAGCTCGGGCACGTGCGCGGTGTCGTCCTGCTCCTGGTGGCCAAGCGGCAGCTCCCGCTCGCCGAGTACCCGCCGGCGCTGGTGAAACGCACGGTGGCGGGGCGGGGCGCGGCCGACAAGACGCAGATCGCGCGGGTCGTCGGCGCGATGCTCGGCCTGAAAGAGCTGCCCGGTGAAGACGCGACCGACGCGCTGGCCATCGCCATCACCCACCTCGCCGCCAGCCGCGCCGGGCTCCGCTGAGGCGCGTCTCGACGTCCGTCGGCGCACTCCGCGAGAGACCTTCCGCCCGAGGGCGCGCGCCGGGTGTCGCTCGACGCGCCGGCCGCGTTGAAGCTTCCGGGCCTCGCGCGCGTCGAGCACTTCGAGGGACCGATGCCGGCGGACGCGCCGCCCCCGGCGAAGGGAAGCACGGGCATCGGTTATCCTGGCGGCGCGGCGTGCATGCGTCGCGAATCGGAGGACGCAATGAATCGATTCGAAGATCCGGGTGATCCCGGTGCTGCTGGCGTGCGCCATCGTCGGGCTGCCGGCGATGGGCGCCGCCCAGCGAGGACGGACGGTGGTCCGCGAGGGCCCGCGCGGCGGGCGCACCGTCGTGCACACCGAGCGGGGACGACGCACCGTCGTGCGCGAAGGTCCGCGCGGTGGGCGCACCGTCGTGCACACCGAGCGAGAGCGGAGGCCCCCGCCGCGCCGGGGCTCGAGCGTCGTGCACGTCGGGCCGGGGCAGCCGCCGCCTCGTGCGCGGGTCGAAGCCCGCCCCGCGCCCGCGCCGCGCGGTCGCGTCGTCGCCCAGCCGCCCCCCCGCGGTCGCGTCGTCGTCCAGCCTCGCGGTCGCGTCGTCGCCCAGCCGCCCCCCCGCGGTCGCGTCGTCGTCCAGCCTCGTGGTCGCGTCGTCGCCCAGCCGCCGCCCCGCGGTCGCGTCGTCGTCCAGCCTCGCGGTCGCGTCGTCGTCCAGCCCGCGCCGGCGCCGGTGGTGGTCGCGGCGCCGCCCGTTCCTCGGGCGGTCGTCGTCCGCCGGGCGCCACCGCCTCCCCGGCGAGCCGCTCGGCCTCGACCCCCGCATCGGGGCGCCGTGTGGATCGCCGGCTACTGGGCCTGGAACGGCCAACAGTACGTGTGGGTCGACGGCCGTTGGGAGCGCGCCCGACACGGCCACGTGTGGGTGGCGCACAGCTGGACCCAGCGTGGCAACGAGTGGGTGTTCACCCCCGGTCACTGGCAGCGCCGCTGACGCCAAATCGACTGGAGCGCGGCGCGGGGGAGAGCTCTCCGCGACGCGCCCCCGGTCACGCCCTCATCGCGAGGGCGGCGGCGCTTGCCGTGGGAGGGGGTCCTTGGCCCGCCCCACGACGCGGCGGTAGGCGGATCCTAGCGCGTTCGCCGACAGGGCCCACACGACGAGCGCGATGAGCGCGACCACCAGAGACGCCGGGATCGAGGGGCCTGCTACGGCGATGATGGCGATCAACGCGACGGACGCGAGCGCCTTGGCCGCCCGGTCGGTCAGCATGTCGATGAACGCCTTGGCTTTGTAGCGCTCGGCGTCGCTCAAAGGCACGTAGAGAGTCTCCTTGGTGGCCTGCTGCAGCGAGTAGTTCAAACCACGATCGCTGGCCGAGAGCGTCAGCGCCATCGCCACCACCGGCATGGCGAGCAGACCGACGGACGCGGCGGCCATGACGATGGGCGGCAAGAGCAACGCGGCCCGCTTCCGGGGCAGCAGGATCGGCACGAGCACGAGCTGCGAGACGAGCGCGGTGGCGCTGACGATCCAGCCCAGACGACCGGTCATTCGCGCCAGCTCGGCCTCGCCGTGAAACGCCCGCTCGAAGACCACGTTGACCACGAAGTCGGTGGTCGTGGCGGCGAGCTCGTAGCCGACGACGATGCCGACGATCAACGAGAGGTAGCGGCTTCGCCACACCAGCCGCGCGCCGTCCATGACCGAGGATCCGTTCGCCTCGATCGCGCGCGGCGGCGGCTTCAGCACCGCTTCGGTCAGCCAGGCCAGCCCACCGCAGCCGGCCACGATGAACGCGCACACGAGGAGCAGGAACACGGGACCGATGGCCGAGACCAACCCGTCCACCACAGCGCCGCCGGCGATGCCGCCCAGGATCCCGCCGAGGCCGATCGGGCCGTAGAGCGCGTCCGCCTGGTCGCGGGTGACGACATCGTTCGTGTAGGTCCAGAAGATCGTGATCATCACCGTCGAGTAGATGTCGACCAGGATGAAGACGGCCCACACGAACCAGCGCTGCGCGGCGACAGCCGGCCCGCCGATTTGGAGGACCGCGAAGAGCGCGACGAGGGCCAGGGCGAAGATCAGCGCCGCGCCGCGGGCGACGTCGAGGCGGGTGAAGCGGTTCACGATCCGCGAGTAGAGGGCGACGACCAGCCCGACCGCGAGGACCGAGCCGAAGCGGACGAGGGGCAGCTCCACCGCGCCGAGGTGCGCGAGCAGGGACGCGGTCCTCGAGGGCTTCAGCAGCGAGAGCGTGGCGATCATGAAGAAGAACCACGTCCCGAGCAGCGCGATCTCGAGGCGCTCCCGGCGCGTGAGGCGCGACAACACCGTCCAGGGAGCCTGCAACGCTTTCATGCGCTGCAAGGAGCGCACCCCGCGGCGAGCACGCGCCAGGGACCTCGCCGATCGGTGTGCCCCGAGGAGAGCCGCGCGGCACGGGGTGCGAGCCAAGGACCTCGCCGATTGGTGTGCCCCGACGAGAAACCGCACGGCACACGATGCGAACCCCCGAGCCCGCGAGCGCGGCCCGTGTTCGGAGAGCGCGAGACGCCGTCAGTCGCGGCCGTGATCGAGGGTGCGGCGAGCGAGCGCGATGAGGCTGACGGGATCGATTGGTTTGACCAGGAAGCCGTCCGCGCCGAGCGACTGCAAGAGCTGCCAGTCGGGCGCGCCGCCGGTGGCGGTGACCACCAGGATGGGCATCCGCTCCAGGTGGGGCGTGGCCCGGATGGCCGCCGTGAGCTCCACGCCGTTGAGGCCGGGCATGTCGAGGTCGACGATGGCCAGCGACGCGGGCCGGCGCTCCGCGACTCGCAGGGCCGTGTCGCCGTCGGGGACGGTCACGACCTCGGCGTCGGGGAAGGCGAAGCGGAGGGTCTCCTCGACGAGCGCGCGGAAGTCGGCGTCGTCGTCGGCGACGAGCACGGAGAGAGCGCGCGACGGGGCGCTGGCCTGCTCTCGCGCCTCGAGCAGAGCGCGCTGGAACGCCTCCGCGGTCGGCGTCCGATGGTGTGGATCCTTCTCCAGCGCCGCCAGCAGGACCTCGTCGAACCCGGCAGGCAAATCCTCGCGCAGCTCGCTGGGCGTCGGGGGCGGCTCGTCGACCTGGGCGAGCATCATGTCGGTCGCGTCGTGGTGTTCGAAGGGCAGCGAGCCGGTGAAGAGCTCGAACGCCATCACACCCAACGAGTACACGTCGGCCCGGGTCTCGAGCTCCCGCGAGAGCGGCGTGCCGAGGATCACCTCCGGCGCCATGTAGGCCGGCGTGCCGCTGATGGTCTCCTTGCTCTCGTCGAGGGGTGGACCGCCCAGCTTCGCCAGTCCCAGGTCGGCCACGGCCACCCGGAACGCCGGGCCGATCAGCACGTTGCCGGGCTTGAGAATCGCGGTGGACCGCGCCGGCGGCGTGGATGGCGGACACGCCGCGGCAGACCTGGTCGAGGATCCCGAATCGACTCGTCGATCGAGAGGTGCGGCTGCCCGTGGATGCGCAGCCACTCGTCGACGTTCGTGCCCGGCACGTACTCCATCACGAAGTAGGGGGAGCCCAAGAGCTCGCCGTAGGTGTAGATCTCCACGACGTTCTCGTGCCGCACGCGGGCCATGGTCCGCGCCTCGCGGAGGAAGCGCTCGTGCGCCTCTTCGCTGCGCACCATCTCCGGCTGGATGAACTTGATGGCGACCTCGCGCTCGAGCCGGACGTCTCGGCCGAGGTAGACCATGCCCATCGCGCCCTCGCCGAGCGGACGCACCAGCTCGTAGGTCTCGTCGAGGAGCACCCCTGCGTGAATCCCGGGCGGGATGGACGATGGGATGGACGACTCGCGCGGGGCGCGGCGCGGAGCCCCCCCTTCGGGCTTGGTCGGGACCCGATCGGAGGGGCTGGGGGCTGACTCGTCAGCGCTCATCGCGCTCGTCGAGCGTGCACGTTCACGGGAAAATGCGCAACGATTCTCGATCATTGGTGAGGACATGGGCCAAGTCGCCAGGCTCGGCGTCGTGTGCGACGATCCCCGACGGCGGATGACTGGAAAACCGAAGCTGGCAGAGCTGGAGGCGCGGCTGGCGATGCTGGCGCGCGCGACCGAAGAGGGGTTCGTGGAGCGCGCGGACGAGCTGCGCGGGCTCGCCGGACGCGTGGCGGCGGGCGACGCGAGCGCACGGGACGCGCTGCGGCGGGCGGCCCACAAGCTGCGCGGCGTCGCGGGCTCGGCGGGCCATCCGCCGCTCTCGGAGCTCGCCGCTCGAGTCGAGGACGCGACGGCCTCGGCGACGGATCACGCGCTCTCCGAAGACGCATCGCGATTGGCCGACGCCGCCGAGGTCGTGGGGCGACGCGCGCGGAGGCGAGCCGCGGAGCCGGCTGCGCGTCCGACGAACGAACCTGCCGCGCGACACGCGCCGAAACCGGCACCGAAGCTCGGCGGCAAGGTGGTCGCGCTCGACGACGACGAGACGATGCGGCGCCTCTTGACCATCACGCTCGAGCAGGTGGGCGGCTGCGACGCAGAGGTGACCGAGGACCCCGCCCGGGCCATGGAACGCGTCCGCCAAGGCGGAGTGGACCTGCTCGTCGTCGACGCCATGATGCCCGAGGTCAGCGGGCTGGATCTCTACCGAGCGGTGCGGCGCGACGTGGGGCCGGAGCTCCGGATCGCCATCCTGTCGGCAGCCACGGCCGAGGAGCTGGGCTGGGAGCTGCCCGACGACCCGCGCCGGGTCTGGCTGCGCAAGCCCTTCCGCCCGGCCGCGCTGATCGACGCGCTCGTCGCGTTCATGCAGGACGCGAAGCCGACGATAGCTTGATGACCGATCAACGTCGATCAACATTGATCAACCCATCAACCATGAACACGAACACCGCGTGTTCGCGAGCTGCCCACCACCACTTCCACGCCCGCCGGGCCGGTTCCTGCTATAGCCGGTTTGAGTCATGGTCGCGGAGTCACTCACGGTTCGAAGCACGCTCCTGGCGTCCTCTCGCGAGGGCCTGTTCAAGCTCGGCCACGAAGCGCGCTACCTCGAAGCGCTCGGCGACGATGGGGAGTCCAGGCTGCGGGAGGCCACCATGGCCAGCCAGTGGCTGCCGGTGGCGCTGGCGGCGGCCCACTACGGCGCCGCCGACGCGCTGCGCCTGCCACCGGCCGAGATGCAGAAAGTCGGCAACGTCGTCGGCCAACGCCTCGAGGGCGCGCTCTGGGGGAGCTTCGCGCGCCTCGCGCGTTCGACCGGCATCACGCCGTGGAGCGTGCTCGATTGGCTCGACGGCATCTGGGGCCGCATGTACCGAGGGGATTCCATCGCCGTGACCCGCGTCGGTCCGAAGGACGCCCACATCACCATCGAGGGCAACGCGCTGGCGAACATCGGCTATTGGCGAGGGGCGCTGGTCGGGCTGATGAAGGGGGCGACCGAGCTCTTCGCGCAGACCGCCTACGTCAAGCTCGAGCCCCAGGACCGACCCGGCTCCGCGGTGTACGGAATCGCCTGGGCGTAGCGCCGGTCGATGACCGCTCGGCTGCGACCCGAGGTCGCGGCGAGCTCAGCAACCGAGGAGCCCAATGGTGAGGCATTGGTAGCCGCTGCTGCGGGAACGGCAGCTGCAGCCAAGACCGGCGCACGTATGGCCGCACGCGCCGCAGTTCGAATCGGTCGTGAGCGGCACACACCCCTGGCCGTCGCAGTAGGTGGTGCCCGTGGCGCAGCAATGACCGTTGGCGCACGCCTCGCCGTCACCGCAGGGGTGCCCGCAGCTCCCGCAGTTCGCGGCGTTGGTCGAGAGGTCGGTGCATCCGGTGGAGCAGCACTCCTGCCCAGACCCGCACACGACGTCGCAGCCGCCGCAGTGCGCGGTGTCCACGTCGAGGCAGCCTGCGGCGCAGCAGAGCTGGGAGCCGCCGCAATGATCGTCGCAGCTGGTGCACGCGTCGTGGAGGGACACGCACGAGCCTCCACAGCAACGCTGGTCGGCCGCGCAGGCCATGCCGCAGGCGCCGCAGTTGGCTCCGTCCGTCGTCCTGTCGACACAGCTCCCGCCGCAACAGAGCTGGCCTGGCTGATCGCATCCGGCGCAGGTCGCGCAGGCGCTCGAGGCGTGGCAGCCGACCGTCCCGTCGCTCGCCGCCGGGCAGCAGGTCGACGTGTCCGTGCCGTCGCAGGAGACGTCGCAGGTCCCGCAGTGATCGTTGCTCGACCTCGGGTTGATGCAGAGCCCGCCGCAACAGAGCTGACCGCTCTGGCACACGTTCCCGCACGCGCCGCAGTTGTTCGAGTCGGCCTGCACGTCGATGCAGCCGTCGGAGCCACAACACGCCTGCCCCGCGTCGCATCGGGTTCCGCAATCGCCGCAGTGGTCGGGCGAGCTGCCTAGGTTGGCGCACTCCTGTCCGCCCGAGCTCGTCCCGCAGCACGTTTCGCCGACCGCGCAGGAGTTCCCGCAGCCAGCCGAGCAAGCGCCTCCGTCACAGCCGGCCCCGGCGTCCTGCCTCGGGCCGGAGAGACAGAAGCCGCCGTGGCAGGTGCCGCCATCGCAGTCGGCGTCGCTTTCGCAGCCCCAGGCCGGGTTCTCGCTTCGGGCGACCGTGCAGCCGGCGACCGCCAGCGCCAGCGCGCACATCCAAGCGGCCCTCATCGCGCCCCCCAGCGGCCACGGGCCACCAATCCGACCGTGTTCGGCCCGACGACGGGCGCGACCTGCGTCTCTCCGTCGGAGCCGAGGACGTCCACCAGGAGCCACGTCAGCCCGGCCGCGATGGCCAGCCCGCCGGCCACGTAGAGCACGTCGGCGGCGATGGCGAAGCTCTGTGCGCGGTCGAAGGCGGCGTTGGCCGCGTCCACGCTCGCGACGTCGGTCGGCCGGGCCATCCGCCACTGAGAGCGCGCGTCGAGGAACGCGACCGACATCCCGATCGCCACTCCCACGGCGACGACGCCGACGCCCATGACCACGAACGACGCCGGGCTCGGACCGTGAGCGGTCGGAGTGGCCGGCGGGCTCGCGGGCGCGGGTGTCGCGACCGGCTCCGGTTCGGGGGCCGGCAGATCGAAGAGCTCGCGGAGCGCGCCATCGACCGAGGCCAAGAGATCGGCCCGTGCCTGATCACCCGACGTCTCCCGAACCACCCGCCGGATGGTCTCGGCTTGCCGGTCGAAGAGCGCGATGGTCAGCATGAGGTGGCCGTCGTTCTCGTCGAGCGTCGGGATGAGCAGGAGCTGCACCGAGAGCTCGTCCGCGACGGGCGAGAGGCACTCCACCGTCTCGCCCGTGCATCCGAGCGCGAGCTGCACCTCGGAGAGGTCCAGCGCCACCCCACTCGCGGTCCGCGCCACGTCCAGCCCGTCCAGCCGAGCGCGGATCATGCGGTCGAGCGCGCCGGACGTCTCCTCGTCGGGCGCCTGGGTCGCGAGCACGGCGGCGGAGGGCCGCGGTCGTTGAGCAAAAGCAGACGTTGCCGGGGCGGCGATCACCGCCACCAGCAGCAGAGGGACCAGCGTGCGCATGGGGGAGGTCCTCCTCGGACCGATTCTCAGGCGTCGCTGTTGTCCCCGTACATCGACTCGGCGATGCGATAGGCGCTCAGCTCGAGCTGCTGGAGCGCCTCGCGGATGGCGATCGCGTCGCCTCCCTCGAGCAGCTCACGCAGCACTGCGATGTCCCTCGCGACCGCCTCGATGATGTCCGGGGAAACTAGCTCCGCACACTCCTCCACCGCACGCTCGGAGGTATATAGCAGAGCCTCGGCGCTGTTGCGCAGCTCGGCGAGCTCTTTGCGCTTCTCGTCGCTCTCGCGGAAGCGATCGGCCTCCTCGACCAGGTGCGTGATCTGCTCCTGGGTCAGCCCGCTGGAGGCCACCACCCGCACGCGCTGCTCTCGCCCGGTGCGGATGTCCTTGGCCGACACGTGGACGATGCCGTCGGCGTCGATGCTCGAACTTCACCTCGATCTCCGGCACGCCGCGGGGCGCGGGCGGGATCGGCGCCAGCTCGAACTTGGCCAGCGTCTTGTTGTCCCCGGCCATCTCGCGCTCGCCCTGGAGAACGTGGATCGGACGAAGGGCTGGTTGTCGACGCTGGTGGTGAAGATCTCGTCGGCGGTGCAGGGGATCGTCGTGTTCCGCTCGATCAGCCGGTGGAACATGCCGCCGCCCATCTCCACGCCGAGCGAGAGCGGCGTGACGTCGAGCAGGAGCACCTCTTCCATGCCGCCCGAGAGCGACGCGGCCTGGATCGCAGCGCCGATGGCGACCACCTCGTCCGGGTTCACGCCCTTGTGGGGCCGCCGCCGAAGAACTCCGTCACCGTCTTCTGCACCAGCGGCATCCGGGTCATGCCGCCGACGAGGATCACGTCGTCGATCTGGTCCTTGCTGACCCCGGCGTCGTCCAGCGCCCTCTGGCACGGCTCCAGCGTTCGTTCGACCAGCTCGGTCACGCGCATCTCGAGGTCGCTCCGCTTGACGGCGGTGACCAGGTGCTTGGGACCGCTGGCGTCGGCGGCGATGAAGGGCAGGTTGATCTCGGTCTCGAGCGCGGTCGAGAGCTCGTGCTTGGCCCTCTCGGCCTGCTCCTTGAGCCGCTGCAGCGCGACCTTGTCCTCGCGGAGGTCGAGGCCGGGGTTCTCCTTGCCGAATATCTCGTCCAGATACGCGACCAGCTCGCTTGTCGAAGTCCTCGCCGCCGAGGTAGGTGTCGCCGTTGGTGCTCAGCACCTTGAAGACGCCGTCCTGGATCTCCAGGACCGAGATGTCGAAGGTGCCGCCGCCGAGATCGTAGACCGCGACCTTGCCGGTCTTGCTCTGGTCGAGCCCGTAGGCCAGCGCCGCCGCCGTCGGCTCGTTGATGATTCGCTTCACCTCGAGCCCGGCGATGCTTGCCGGCATCCTTCGTCGCCTGACGCTGAGCGTCGTCGAAGTACGCCGGGACGGTGATCACCGCCTCGGTCACCGCCTCGCCCAGCTAGTCCTCCGCGATCGTCCTTCATCTTCTCGAGGACCATCGCGGCGATCTCGGGCGGCGAGTACTCGCGCTCGCCCCCGCGACCCACGCGTCCCCGTTCGTCGCCGCACCACCCCGTAGGGCACGGCACGGCGGTCGCGTCGCCTCGGCGGCCTCGAACTTGCGGCCCATCAGCCGCTTGACCGAGTAGATCGTGTTCTCCGGGTTGGTGATCGCCTGGCGCTTGGCGACCGTACCGACCCGGCGCTCCCCGTCCTTCGCGAACGCGATGACCGAAGGTGTCGTGCGCGCACCCTCCGCGTTCGGGATCACCACCGGCTCGCCGTCCTCGATGATGCGACGCACGAGTTCGTCGTGCCGAGATCGATCCCGATGACCTTGCTCATCGCTCCCCGGCTCCCCGGCTCTGGAGGATCCGCATACGGGACGCGCAGGTCAACCGTCAGCCGTTCTCGGGCTTCTTGGCGACGACCACCATCGCCGGCCGAATGAGGCGCTCGCCCAGCCGATACCCGGGCTGGTACTCGGCCACGATGGTGCCCGGCGGGTGTTCGTCGGTGGCCTGCTGCTGGAAGGCGTCGTGGAGGTTCGGGTCGAAGCGCTCGCCGACGGCGGCGACCCGCTCGAGGCCGATGCGCGAGGCCGTGTCCTCGAAGAGCTTGAGGACCATCTCGACGCCCTGCTGGATCGCGTTCACGTCGGTGGGGCCGCGGGCTGCGTCGAGGGCGCGCTCGAGGTTGTCGAAGACCGGCAAGAGCTCGCGGAGGATGTCCTCCTTGCCCTTTCGCTCGGCCTGCTCGACGTCCTTGCGGCTGCGCTTGCGGAAGTTGTCGAAGTCCGCAGCGGTCCGGAGGAGCTGGTCCTTGAGCTTGTCGCGCTCGGCCTGGAGCTGCTCGAGCGGCGAGGGCTCGGCCGCCTCGCCGTCCCGAGCGGGGTCTGCGCTGGCCTCCGCGGGCACGGCGTTCTCGACTTCGGTCTCGTCGGGCGTCTTCTGGTCGACGTCGCTCACGCGTTCTTCTCCGTGCGGTCTCGATACGTCCGGGGGAGCCGGATCCTAGTCCGGGGGAGCGATTGTGTCAGAGATTCCGCACGCGGCTACTCTTCCTCGTCGTCCGGGCTCCCGCCGTCGAGCAGCGCGCTCATGACCTGGGCCGTGAACCCCACCAGCGGGACCACCTTCCCGTAGTCCATCCGGGTGGGGCCGATGATGCCCAGCGTGCCCGCGCTGACCCCGCCTCGCTTGTAGTTGGCGCTGATCAGGCTGATGTCCGGCACTCCGTCGAGCTCGGTCTCGGAGCCGATCAGCACCTGCACGCCGCCGGCCGCCAGGGTCTGATCGAGGAGCGAGAGCAGGCGCTCTTTTTCGTCGAAGGTGCGCAAATAGCGACGGATCTTTTCGGCGTCGCTGAACTCGGGACGATCGAAGAGGGCGGTGTGGCCCTCGATCACGACCTCGCCCGGCGCGTCGGTGCCCGCCGTGGCGGCCTCGATGAAGAGCTTGGCGTGCTCCCGGAGGACCCGGACGTTGCCCCGCTCGTCGTCCATCTCGGCGGCCAGGGTGGCCCGGACCTCGGCCAGCGTTCGGCCGGCCACCTTCTCGGCCAGGTAGTTGTTCAGCCGCTCCAGCTCGCTGGGCCCGAGCGACGCCACGCCCCGGACGACTCGGTTCTGGATGGCGCCGGCGCGGGTGATGACCAGCGCGAGGAGCTCGCCGGGCCTGAGAATCCATGAAACGGATCTGGGCCAGCGGCTCGCTGTCGGCGCGCGGGCGGGTGACCACGGCGGCCGCGCCCGACATCGCGGCCAGAAGGCGCCCCGCCTCGCGGACCAGGTCGTCCACGCCCGGGCGCAGATCGCGCATGCGCTCCACCACCGCGTCGCGGTCCTCGGTCGTGACCTCGCGCATCTGGATGAGCGCGTCCACGAACACCCGAAACCCCCGCTCGGTGGGCACCCGCCCGGCGCTGGTGTGGGGCTGCCCGAGGTAGCCGGCGTCGGTCAGGTCGGCGAGAACGTTCCGGATGGTGGCCGGCGACAGGTTGATCCCGTAGCGCTTGGCCAGCCGCCGGGAGCCGACCGGCTCGCCCGTGGCGATGTACTCCGTGATGACCGCGTACAGAATCTTCCGCGCGCGAAACGGCAGCTCCGGTTGCGGCAGTCGAATGCTGGTCACGCTCATGGCGGGATAAGAAGACGCTCGCCAGGTGTCAAGCAGGGCAGTGAGGCGCCGCTCCTGCACGAGGCTCCTCGGCGGGCGACCTCAGTTCGGGAACTGGAAGAGGATCTCGTCCTCTCGGATCATCCCCAGCTCGTCGCGGGCGATGCGCTCGATGGTGCTCGGGTCGTGGCGGAGGCCCTCCACGTCCCGCTGGAGCTGCTCCACGTCGTGCCGCAGCCGCCCGTTGATGCGCTGCACCTCGGCCAGCTCGCTCTTGAGCGCCCGGTAGCGGGGCAGCCCCTGCTCATCGAGGATCCCGAGCGGCACGCTCACGATCGAGACGATCAAGAGCCCGAAAGGCAGCATCCAAGCGACGGCGCGACCGAATCGAGACATGGACGCCCCACCTTCCACGGCGAGGCGTCGCGCGTCCAGAAAGCGTCGGGCGTCGCGGGGTGAGGCGAGCGGGCGAGCGCACCCACGCACGGATGCGGAGCGTGATGACCGGTAGACGCGCATTCCAGTCCGATCGACGAGCGTGCCCACGCCGGTCGGTTCCGCGCTCGTCTGGTCATCGCGCGATGCCATCCCGTATGCTCGTCGCGCGTTCGGACCGAAGCCCCAGAAGACGTCCTGGCTGACCGACTCGCGTTGTCGGGGCCGGAAAACGGACGCGACAGACGCAACCGAGCGAGGAAGCGGCCGAAAAGGTGACGGTTGCCGCCGAACGGAACTTGGCGGGGCCGCGGAGAGGAGCCACATGAGCGAGCAAGGCGGGGACGACGGCGGGGGAGCGGGTGGCCACGACCACGAGAACAACGACCTCGGTGACGCGGCCGGTGGCGCCAGCGACATGTTCGGCGGCCTCGCGGACACCGTCGAGGCAGCCGACGACCTCGGCAAGAAGCCCGACGAGGGCGGCGACGGCTCCGATGGATCCAGCGACTCGTCCTCGGAGCAGCACAATCCGGCCGTCGACGCGCTCCGCTCCGGCGAGCACGCCGCCGAAGCCGTCAAGCAGACCACCGAAGCCGCCGAGCACCTGAAGAAGGGAATCGACGGCTTCGAGCACGGCGACGTCGGCGAAGGCGCCGCCGGCCTCGGCGACGGCCTCGGCGATGGTGGCGACGTCATCGGCAGCGCGACCGAAGCGATCTCGGCGGTCATCCCCGACGAAGGCGCGCGCCGCATCGTCGAGGACATCGGCAAGGTGGCCGAGGGGGTCGGTCGGGCCGCCCGGGGGCTCGGCCATCTGGTCGAGGGCGCCGAGCACATCGTCGAGCAGATGGTGAACCCGCGCCAAGAGGTCGAGTTCCACCTGACCATCACCGGCAACGACGACGTGGAATTCCACGTCCGCCATGTCCACTTCGACGACGGCATCGGGCGGCTGACGACGACCGTGATCGAAGCACGCTACGAGCTCGAGCATCACATCGACGAGCTGGATATCCTCGACAAGGACGTCCACTTGACGATGGAGCGAGGCGAAGCCCAGCGCTCGATCCGAGGCATCATACGCGAGGCGGAGATCACCCGGCTCAACGAGGAGCACCGGGTGCGGGTCGAAGTGGTCCCCGCGCTCTGGCTGCTCTCCCAGGGGCAGGACTCCCGCATCTATCAGCAGGAGAAGGTGCCCGACCTCGTCGTGAAGGTCGTGAAGGAGTTCCTGCAGCAGCGCTTTCGGGACGTGCGGATGGAGCTGACGCAGGAGTACCAGCCACACGAGTACCTGGTTCAGCACCGCGAGTCGCACTACGAGTTCATCTCGCGGCTCCTCGACGAAGAGGGCATCTTCTTCTACTTCGATCACGACGACGCGGACGCGCACCACGAGGTGCTCGTCCTGGCGGACAGCAACGACAATCGCCCGCACATCGAAGGCCCCCACGACGGCCAGATCGAGTGGGAGGACAATGAGGAGCGGACCCAGGGCCACGACTGCGCGTTCGGTTTTCACCGCACCGAGCGGATCGGGCCGACCGACGCGACCGTCCGCGGCCGTGACTGGACCAACCCTGCGCTGAACGTCGAGCACGGGCGTACCGGCCGGGGCACCTGGAACACCCACCCGCTCGAGGTCTACGACCACGACCACCCCGGTCCGTCACGACGAGTACGACGAGGGGGCGCGGCATTACCGGGCGCACGACGCCGAGCGGCGCTCGCGCATGCACTCCGAGCGTCTCGACATCGCGCGGCGAAGCTGGACCGTTCAGACCACCGTCGTGACGGCGGTCCCGGGCCGCACCTTCGAGCTCGTGAACTCGGAGGAAGGCGACGACCGATATTTGATCGTCTCGGTCACCGGGAACGGGACCACCGGCGAGCACGGCGGAGAATCCAGAACACGCTCGAGGTCATCCCCGTCGACGTCCCCTACCGGCCGGCACGTCCCGCGCGGCGCCTCATGCCGGGCCCGGAGACGGCCACGGTGACGGGTGACCAGGGCGAGGAGATCCACACCGACGTGCACGGTCGGGTGAAGGTGCAGTTCCATTGGGATCGGCTCGGCCAGAACGACTCCCACTCGACCGCGTGGATCCGCGTCGCGCAGGGCTGGGCCGGCAAGAACTGGGGGATGATGTTCATCCCGCGGGTGGGGATGGAGGTCATCGTCAGCTTCCTCGGCGGCGACCCCGACCGGCCGGTGGTCACGGGGTGCCTCTACAACGGCGAGAACATCCCCCCCTACGACCTCCCGGACGAGAAGACCAAGAGCACCATCAAGACCAACAGCTCACTGGGGGGAGGCGGCTCGAACGAGCTCCGCTTCGAGGACAAGGCCGGCAGCGAAGAGGTCTACATCCACGCCCAGAAGGACTTCAACGAAGTCGTCGAGCACGATCATACGACCCACGTCAAGCACGATCAGACCAACACCGTGGACGTCGATCAGACCGAGACCATCGGTCATGACCAGACGCTGCACGTCAAGAACGACCGCACCAAGACGGTCGACGTCGACGAAAAGAACACGATCAAAGGTGACCGCGTCACCACGGTCGGCCCGGACGGTGGCGACGACACTCTCATCGTCAAAAAGAACCGCAAGGAGGTCGTGGAGGGACCGAAAGATGAGTTAATCGTCACGACGGGTGACAAGAAGACGAGCGTGTCCACTGGCAAGTGGGACATCGACACCAAAGGTGAGTTCAAGGTCACGCAAAACGATGACCACGTATTCTACCTGGACAACGCAGCGTATTTGGACACTACGGGCCGGATCCAGCTCAAGTCGGGCCAAGGAAGCGATGGCGTCCACTACACCGCGGCGCCGGGCGGATTGCTCCAAGTGCACTCCACCGCGAACACTGAGATGAAAGCGGACACCACCTACAAGGTGGACGCGACTGATGTGCAGATAACCGCGAAGAAGAGCATCGTGCTCAGCGTTGGTGGATCCACGGTCACGATCGACACCAGCGGCGTCACGATCGCGGGACCGGTCGTCAAGCTCAACGCCACCTCTGGTAACACGGAGATCGACGCCGCAACGCAGGTGAAGATCAAGTCATGAGCCAATCGTCTGTCGCAGCCGTCCGAGATCGAGGCCGGGGCGAGTAGCACATGGACCTCGTCAATCAAACAGGGCTTGCGGCCGATTTGATGATCGGCGACATCGGCGACGCCGAGACGGGCGAGCACCGGCGTACCGGCTGCCTCGTCGCGAAGGCTACGTTCAAGACCTACGGGCCTCGCGTGGAGCTCGACGCCGACGACCCGCTGCCGGTCCTGGACGCGCCGCTCGACACGGCGCTCGGCCTGTTGCCTTCGGACGTGCGCATGCGTCAGGGAGGCGATGTGGAGTTCGTCCTGCTCGGGAGCGCGCACGCGCCCGGCAGGCGTCCCGTGGAGTCGATGACGGTCTCGCTCCAGATCGGCGACTACGAGCGACGGCTGAGCGTCATCGGAGATCGGTATTGGATCGGAAGCGGCGCGGAAGCGGCGATGAGCCCCCCCGAGCCGTTTCTGCAGATGCCGCTCACCTGGGACCGCGCCTTCGGCGGCAGCGTCGAGGTCTGGCTGG
Source organism: uncultured Pseudomonadota bacterium (assembly GCA_963832725.1). Taxonomy (GTDB): domain Bacteria; phylum Myxococcota_A; class Polyangia; order Polyangiales; family Sandaracinaceae; genus JAEZBP01. The sequence goes on along the minus strand of CAWHVG010000007.1, from coordinate 292,979 downwards.
ACGAGGCGTCGTCGGTGCCCCTCGAGCACCCCTTCAACTCGTTCGGCCGCGGCGCGGACCCGGCGAAGCTGGCAGCGCGCCTGGCCCCCGCGCAGTGTGCGCCCACCTTTCCCCGCTACGACACGCAGCGCCTGCTCCCGAACCTGGAGAACCCGGCGTCGCCCATCCAGCGCTGGGACGACGAGCCGCTGCCCTATTGCTGGTCCACGCTCCCCGGCACGCTGGGCCTGCGGGCGGCGGCAGTGCACGGTCTGACCTCGCCCGACCAGCTCACCGAAGAGCTGATGGCGCGGCTGAACGCGGAGCAGTTGGCCGTCTCACATCCGGAGCTGCGCGGCGCGCACCTCCCGGCCGGATCCCCTGTTCGGATCTCCGGCTGCACGACCGACGGCGTCTGGGAGTTCGTCCTGCCGCGCCTGCGCGTCGGCGCGGACTACGTGCTCGGGGAGCGCATGGGCCGCCGCGAGCTCGACCCCACCATCGTCGTGCTGCTCCCCGAAGAGCGCCGCTTCTCCATCACCTACCAAGCTTGGTTCCGCTTCACGACGACGATCGAGGGCGAACGAAGCCTGCGCTTGACCATCGAGGACGGCAGATGAGCTTTCCTACCGCAGTTTCGCTCACGGTATATACCGTGTGTGAATTCGATATTAGCCCAGTCTACATGTCACTTCATGACTACATGAGTGCCGGTGGGCCAGTGGTTCCGCCTGGCCTCGCGCCGCCGAACCCGGGGCAACCGCATATCGAGTCGTGGACACCACTGTATTGGCCACCCGGATCGCTTCTTGGCAAAAATAAGTTTACCAACAACGTATTACACCTTGGCCACCCATTTGCCTTGGAGGGCCACGACGTCGGCCCACTCATCCCGCACATTAGCATTCCGCCAGATAACATCCAATATCTCACAATATTGCCCGGGTCGGCTCGCAAAGCCAAGTTTACTGCCGGTGAAGTACGCGCAAACGGAAAGGGCGTCGCCTGTTGCTACCTGATCCCCTACCCGTTTCCTCGCATCCCATCTCCGATGACCTTCTGCAACTTCCCGTGCGCATACCCAGTGGCCGGAACAGGACTCATGGCGCCACTATTGAGCAGTGCCATTGTGGGGCAACACTGGATCGACATCGTGGCGGACGCCATTGGTCTGCTCGTCGAGTCAGTAATTTCATCGGCTTTATCACTTGCAGGTGCATCCAAAGCTCTCCAGAAAGAGCACACAAGTGACAACAAACCCGAGGAGGAGCGGTGGGGAGAAGCCGTTGATAGCGCAGGGTGGGGGTTCATCGCAGGCGGAAACACCAGCGACGAAATTTCCAAGGCCGCCAGAGGCGCCGCTTCAGGCACTTTCGGGGGACTCGCACGCGGTCTCGTTCGGTTGGCTGGACAGCACTTTAGTGACTATCGAGGTCCTGGAGGGCTCAACCTTGGAGCGAACATGGGGGTGGCCGAGGCCGGTTGGGATTCCACCAGAGACTTCAACTCTGAGGGTGAGGGGCGATGGTCTCACCAGGCTCACTTCCAGGTCGGTGGCGACGGGTTAAACCTTCATGGAAGCGGTGGTGTATCGCAGAACGAGGCAGGCGAGTGGCAGGGCGACGGCGCACTCGGTGTCGGTGCAATCGGCCAGAACATGGAGGGTCGGTACTCTACCGATCGACCGGACAAAGCCGGCGGCGGCTCGGGTTTCTACCGTCATCGAGACGGAGCGTTGATTCCCGATGCCGACATCGGCAGCCCCGACTCCAGCGGTTCACGGGGCCTGGATCCCATGAGCCTTGACGAGCTGTGATGGGAAAGACCGCCGGAGACGACTTCGACGCGGTCGTTCGGCTCTTGCCGGAGGATCAGCTCGATCAGCTGGTGTGGGGGACCGTCAAGAAGACGTACTCGATCGCCGAGGGACGGCTCGTCGTCGACGCGCCGGAGCCGCTCGCGCACGACATCGCCGACGAGGAGGCGGATCCTCGCTGGCCTCCGGGATCGGACTACTGGCCGTTTAAGGGCGTCGCGGACGTCGCGGTGCTCGGGAACGCATACGCCCGGGACGGGCGCGCGGTGGAGCAGCGCTCGGTGTCGGTCCGCGTGGGTCGATACAAGAAGCGAGTGCAGGTGTTCGGGACGCGCTTCGTCGAGTGGGAACAGTCGGGCCGGCCGCGGCTCGGGCGCCCCGAGCCCTTCGTCGAGCTCCCGCTCACCTATCGCAATGCCTACGGTGGCATCGACGACCGCGTCATTCCGAAGGAACCGCAGAAGCTCGACGCGCTCCTCGACATCATGGGGCAGAACGATGGCTTCTATCCCCGGAACCAGTCCGGGAAGGGCTACCTCGTCCTCGCTTCGCCGCGACCGAACGTCGAGCTCCCCAACCTCGAGGATCCGGATCAGCTGCTCACGCCCGACAACCTGATCGCCGATCCGAAGCGATGGTACCGGCAGCCCTTGTCGTGGTTCGTCGACTGGCACTTCCCGGCGATGTTCCCGCGCGCTCACTACGTCGGCGTGGACATGCTGCATCCAATCCCCGCCGGCGAGGTGCTCGAGGAGGTCCGCCGGGGGTTCATGCCCGAGCGCTGGCGGGACCGCATGGGCAACCCGTTGCGAGGCCAGTCACCGGCACCGAACTACTTCCAGGAGGCGTCGCTCGGGATGTCGTTCGCGGACCTGGCGGAGGGCACGCCGGTCGAGTGCGTCGGAATGCACCCGGAGCGGGAGACCATCCAGTTCACGCTCCCGCGCTTCCCGCAGCTCGAGATCGAGGTGGAGGGAGATCGCCAGCCGGTCGAGGCGAAGCTCCTTCACGTGGTCGTCGTGCCGCACGAGCTGAAGGTGCAGATCACCTGGGCTGGCATCCGCCGGGAGATGCCGCGCGCCTTCTTCCCCGGTGTCCACGGCCACATCCCCATCACGCTCTGGGCCGATGGAGCGCCGGTCCGCTTCGAAACGCCCGAGCCGATCTACGCCCGGCTGAAGCGCGCGAAGGCAGAGGGGAAGAGCGGCGTGCTTCCGCCCAAGCGGAAGCCGGGCGAGCCTGGCTACCTGGCGCTCGCGGGCGCGCTCTTGCCGGAGGATCGGCCCCGGCGCGAGCGAGACCAGCAGAGCAAGCGCGAAGCTCCAGGACGGAACGACGTCGACGTCGCGACGGGCCGTCTTCTCCTCGAGGCGACCGATTGGAGCCTTCCCGGGACCCTCGGCTTCGCCTTCCGCCGCTTCTACAGCTCGTCGATGACCTGGCGTGCCGGCGCGCTCGGGCTCGGATGGACGCACTCGCTCGAGCAGGCTGTCTGGGAGGAAGGCGGCTGGGTCCTCCATCGAACGGAGGACGGGCGCGAGATCGGGATCCCGGTCCCCGGTGGGACGGAGCTCGGGCTCGGCCAGCGGGTCCACCATCCCGTGGCCGGTCTCACGGTCATTCGGGTCGCGACCGACGCGTACGAAGCGCGCCTCTCGGACGGCCGGCGTTTCGGGTTCGCGCGGATCCCACAGACGCTGAGCACGGGAGCGCCCAAGGCACGCCTGGTGCGGATCTGGGGGCCCGACGGGACGCCGCTCGACCTCCGCTACGACACCCACGGCCGCCTCGAGCGCTTGGTGCTGCCGTCGGGGCACGGCGCTCGCTTCGAGCACGACGCACGCGGGCGGCTGATCCGCGTGTTTCAGCCGACGCGAGACGGGGCCCAGGAGATGATCGCCGCGCGCTACGAGGTGGACGCGACGGGGCAGCTCGTCGAGGCCGTGGACGGCTCCGGGCGGGGCAGCAAGTACGGCTATCACGCGCACCTGCTCACCAAGGAGATCGCCCCGAGCGGGCTCGTCCGGCGCTTCGTCTACGACGGGGAAGGCACGCTGGCCCGCGTCACCTACGAGCGTTGGGAAGACCACGAGCGCGAGCTCTTCTTCGACGCGGAGCGGGGCGTCGTCGGCGTCGGCGACGCCAAGGGTGGATCGTTCTCGTTGAACGTGGCGACCGATCACCAGATCACGAAAGCCCTCGACCCGTTCGCGAACGAGGTCACTCGCACCTACGACGAGCACACGGGACTGCTCGCGTCGCAGACGACGCCGGACGGTGAGACGTCGTATCTCTACGACGCCGCGTATCACCTGGCGGACGTCTCCGGACCGGATCGAGGCGCGGTCGCGCTCGAGCACGACGATGGAGCTCGTCTCACGAAGCACGTGGACGCGGACGGACACGCGGCTCAGTGGGCGTGGGATCACCTCGGTCGGATGACCGCCGCGATCGACCGCCGCGGCGTGAGCACGGTCTACGAGCACGACGGCGAGGGGCCGCTCGCAGCCATCCGCGCCCCGGGTGAGGCGAGGGTGGCGCTCGTTCGTGAGCCGCGCTCGCTCGAGGTTCAGCGCCTCGACGGGCCATCGGGCTCACGGCGAGCGCGCTACGATGCGCTCTTCCGCGTCACCGAGGTGACGGACGAGCTCGGCCAAACGCACCGAGTTCACTACGAGCCGTGCGGGCGAGTGGCGCAGGTCCAGCTCGCAGAGGGGCTCGTCCAGGCTTGGGGCTCCGACGAAGCCGGACGTGTGACGAGCGTACGAGACGACGTCACCTCGCTCTCCCTCGAGCGCGATGGCTTCGGAAGGGTCGTCTTCGTCGGCGAGGGCGAAGCAGGACTACGGCTGCACCGCGACGCGGAGGGCGACGTGAAGATGGTCGAGAGCGAAGCGCTCGACTTCTGGGAGCTCACCCGCGATGCGGCTGGTCGCATCGTCGCCGAGCTGGGCTTCGATGGTGAAAAGCGTACCGTGCTTCGCGATCACAACGGCATGGTGATACGCGAGTCGCGTGGCAGCTCTCGAACGGAGGTCACGCGGGATCGCGCAGGCCGTCCCGTCTCGCTCGAGCACGGGGACGAGACCTTCCAGCGCTTCGCGTGGACGCCGGGTGGACGCCTCGCGCGTGCTCAGGAAGCCGACCGCGTCGTCGATCTCACACGCGACGGCGAGGGCCGCATCGCGCTCGAGAAGCGAGAGAACGGGCACTGGGTCAAGAGCGACTACGACGTGAACGGACGGCGGATTTTGCTCCAGAGCTCGCTCGGCCTGGCCGTGCACATCGAGCGGGACGTCCTCGGGAACGCGACGGCGGTCACCGCCCGGCGCGGCGAACAGCAGCTCTCGCTCACCTTCGCGCGCGACGCGTGTGGACGCGAGAGCGCGCGCCAGCTCCCGGGCGGCTTGAGCCTTCGCTGGCAACGAGACGCGCTCGGACGCGCGACCGAACGGACGGTCATGTTCGGCGAGCGGGCGCTGGCGACGCTGCGCTTCCACTGGACCGGAGTCGACCGGCTCAGCGCAGTGGAGGATCCAGAGCGCGGGCTCCGTCGTCACCGCCACGACCCACGGGGCAGGCTTGTCCAGGTGGGTGGCGCGGTGCGCGCGCTCGACGACGTGGGCAACGTCTACCGAACCAACGCGCGCGACGACCATCGCTACGCGACCGGCGGCCGGCTGCTCGAGACCTACGGCATCGAGTACCGCTACGACGCGGAGGGAAGGCGCGTCGAGAAGGAGACGCCGGACGGCAGCGTTCAGCGCTATCGCTGGGACGCGCTCGGCCGTCTGCTGGAGGTCTGGCTCTCGGACTCCACCCGCGTCGCCTTCGACTACGACGCACTGGGGCGCCGCGTGGCGCGCCGGCTGGAGAAGAAGACCATCATCCCCGGGCTCGACGAGCCGGTCTGGGACGTGGAGCGGGACACGCGCTACGTCTGGGACGGGCTCGAGCTCTTGCACGAGGTGGAGGGCAACCGGGTCACGAGCTGGATCTGGGAGAGCGGCACGCTCGTCGGCAAGCTCGAGGACGACGGCGCGTTCGCCGTGCTCACCGATCCGCTCGGGATGCCGACCGAGCTCACGGCGATCGGGGGCAACCTGGTCTGGAAAGGGCTCATCGACGTCTTCGGTGCGTTCCAGCGGGAGAACGAGAGCACCGCGTGTCCATGGCGCTTCCCGGGGCACTACGAAGACCCGGACACGGGGCTGATGCACTCGTGGCTGCGCGTCTACGACCCGGAGACCGGCGCCTACCTGAGCCCCAACCCGCTCGGCGTCGTGGCGGGCACGAACCTCTACGCGTACCTGCCCGATCCGATGTCGCACGCGAGCCCGCTCGGGCTCGGTCGCGGATACGAGGCGCTCCGTGGCGCGCTGCGATCGGAGCGGCTCGAGGCGGAGCTGATCGGGCGCTTCGTCGACGCGCTCGACCGGGGAGACGGCGCCGCCGGCCCACGCGCGATTCTTCGATCCCGAGGCGGCCACCGTCCGGCTCCCCGATCCCGAGGCGCTCTTGTGGGGGCCTTGGGCGCGCTACCGCCCGAGCAGGCGTCTTCCGCCTCCCACCTCCACGTTTACCCGCCTACCAGCGTCTTGTGGGCTTTCCACCGACGACGCCCCATGGAGAGAGCGATGACCACCCAGCGCGACGACGAGAGCGAGACCATCCTCGAGGTCGAGGAGGAGCCGTCCAGCCCGCTCGAGGCGATGCTCGAGGAGCCGCCGGCGATTTCACCGCTCATGCCGAGCGGCGAGAGCGGAAGCCTGGTGGGAGAGGTCGTCGACACCCGCCATCCGACGCTGCGGGGGCGGGTCCGCGTGCGCTGGCAGGATCTCGAAGGCCAGACGTTCGAGAAGTGGCTCCCGACGCTGCAGAGCTTGCCGGTGCGGGTCGCCGACCGGGTGCTGATGATCCGCGCAGCCAACTGGCCGGAGCCGGTGGTCACCGGCGTGATCGACGGATTCGCGCGGCGCCCCGAGCCGGAGCGCGACACCGCGGCGCGGATCGAGCTCGAGCGTGACGAGGCCGTGCGGATACGGAGCGCGTCGGGCGAAGATCTGGTCGAGGTGTTCGAAGAGGAGACCGGTCCGGTGGTCCGGCTGCTGCGGGACGAGATCGATCTCGATCTGTCGGGCAAGCTCCGCGTCCGCGCGAAGAGCATCGAGCTGACCGCGAAAGAAGGACAGGCGCGGATCGAGGCGTCCGACGACGTCATCGTCCAGGGCGAGACCGTCCACTTGAACTGAAGGTCGCGCTCCGGATGCGCGAGCAGGGGCGAATGAGACTGGGGCGAGACCCGCAGCGCGCTGCGAACGCACAGGGGTGATGAGCGATGCGGCGAAGAGCACGACGAGGCTCGGAGCGCGGCTCGGCGCGGAGCTCGTTCTCGCCTTCTTCTTGTGTTCGGGCTCGGCAGATGCGCAGTCGCGCGATCCGGTGCCCCCCGATCGGGATGCGATCCTGCGTGCGGCCGAGGTCTGCTCGGCCGAGCTGCTCCATCGGGTGCAGGATGCGCTCTCCTGGTCGGACGAGGCAGGCGTGTTCCGCTTCGCCGACGGGCGGCTCGTCCTGCGCTCGAGCTCGTGGGGCTCCGGGATCGACGGATCCTCGGAGACCTCGTTCTTGGAGCTCGACCCGACCGGGCGCGCCGTCACCGAGCTCGACGAGGCGCTCACGAACAACCTCCCCTTCGTGGCGGACGTGGCGACCGGAGCACAACGGAGGCCGTCGTTGGCAGCGCTCCGCCGCTTCGAGCCGAGGGCCACCGCGTACGTGCCCGGCTCCGCTGCGCGGGGGGCTCATCGGCTTGCTCGAGACGATGTCGCCCGACGACGCCTTCGCCGCGTGTGACTTCGGGTCCGGGCCAATCGGCGAGGTGGAGGTGTCGGCGCCGATCGCGAGGCCGCAGCCGTCGATGGCCGGGCTGCCGGAAGGGACTCCTTCGGTCTACGTGCAGAGCTCCGGGCACCTCTACGACGCGTTCGACGCGCCGCGGCGGACACGAAGAGAGCGCGACTTCGACGTCTACGAGATGCCGCTGCCGAGCCGCTTTCGCGGTGTGGCGGTCGCGCTGTACGATCGCTCCGCTCAGCGCCACCGATGGGTGCTCGCGACGACCGGATGCGCCGCCGGCGAGGTCACCTGGCTGGGCCGCTCCGGGAACTGGCTCTTCGGCCTCACCGGGTCACCCCACCCCGAGTGGGCACCAGCGCTTTTCGCACTGAGTCTCGCCTCCGCCGAGGCGCGGGTCATCGTCTTTCCGGAGCTCGTCGACGATGACCGGCTGAGGGTCGCGACGGCCCGCTGTCACGGCTCCGATCCGAGCCGCCGCCGCGGGACTTGCCTCGACGTGCGCCTCCGAGGCGCTCGCTTTGTCACACGGGTTTGCAGGGATCGCTGCGAGTCCGCCCGCCATCCGCTGGCAGACGTCGTCCGCGCGCTCGGCGTCGGGCCGGGGCGAGCGCCGCCGATCGCGCCGACCAGCGGACATGCGGAACGCCGAGCGAGCCCACCAGCTGGTACGGCCCCTCGATCGAGGCGTCGAGCCGGCTCGCCAGCGCGTCCGCATTGAGCGTCACCCGCGGCGACGCAACCACGCGAGCCCGAGCAACCCGATGAGCAGCCCCCACACGCCCGAACGGCGCGTGCTCACGCGACAGCCGCACCCGCTGCTGGTCGCTGGCGTGTTCGTGGACCGCATATCGGCGCTGGGATTGGTCGCTCGAGTGTCCTCGGGCGCCGGATCGCGCACAGGGGCGTCGGGCTCGCTCGGCTCCTCCGTCGATGCGGGGCGCGCTCTCTCGTCGGCGTGGACGCAGCGGCGCGCTCGTTGGCACGTCGCAGCGCCGCCGCAGGTTCCGTCGGGGTCACAACCGACCAGGCTGATTGGTCGCGACGGCTCCACGTTTGCCCGGACCTCGTTGACGCAGAGGCCGACCTCGCCTTCCGAGCAGACGCGGCCGTCCGAACAGTCGGCGTCCGTCGTGCACGTCGTCGGCGCGCAGAGCAGCCACATCCGGGACCCCTCGGGTTCCCCGATTGGGTAGGCGGCTGCGGCGCCGCGCGGGCAATCGAGGTCTTCTGGGTTGGTGGGCGGTGCACCGCCCACGATATCGGCGCGCGCGTGCGTGGCGAGGCAGGACAGCGCGGTCAGCAACGCGGCGCGCTTCAGCATGGTGGACGATACCTCAGCCGATGGCGGGTTCTCGAGGGACGACGCGCACTACCGGTCCCGAAGGCCCTTGCCGGCCAGGATGCGCGGGACGTGCTGTTCCACTCTTCGCGCCCGGGTGTTCGCCTGTTTGGCGCCGCAGACGTAAAGATTGTAGGCGCGCTGACGGCCCGGCGTGAGCGACTCGAAGGCCGCTTTCAGCGCCGGGTCGGCGTCCAGCCTCTCTCGCAGCTCCTCCGCCAGCACGAGCTCGGGCCGCTCGGGCAGGCTGAGCCCGGCCTCCTCCACGGCGATGGCGCCGCGCACCAGCGCCCGCACCGTGGCGCCCATTTGGTCCACCTGCTCCACGCTCGTGAAGCAGACCCTACGGGCGGACCGGCTGTTCTCGCCCTGCTTTTCGAGCACGCCGTCAGGGTCGTCGATGAGGGCTCCCCTGAAGAACATCAGGGCCAGAAACGCCTTCATGGGCTGCATGATCGCGATGTTGGCGCTTCCCGTGCCGTAGCAGGGCTTGCCCCACTTGATCGCCTCCTCGAGGCCGCAGTCGAGCAGGACCACGCGGAGCCGCTCGGACTCGTCACGCCAGCGCTTGGCGTTTGCGAAGTAGGCGTCGATGTCGGTGGCCATGGCTCGCGCTCCCCGGCCGCGGAGTCTACCAGCCGCCGTAGCGAGCTGGGTGGTCGGAGGCGAGCGCCGGGCTTCACGGGTCGTCGCGCGCGTGGTCCAGCCCCAGTCAGATCAGAGGAAGACGGGCGCGGGAGGTCTGTCCCGACCGCGCCACTCGGCTGGACATCCCGGAGAGTGACGGCGATAACGGCGCGCGTCATGGCCTCCGAGAAGAGGAGCGAGGCCACGCTCACCGCGGCGTGGACCACCCTCGGTGTCCACCTGCCCTCGGTACGGGACGCCACGGCGCGCTCGGCGACGCTGCCGGCGACCACCACGGCGCCGGAGCACTTGCCGCACCTCGTCGGCCCGCCTCGCGTGGAGCACGCATCGCTGATTCGCCTCGAGGAGCTGCTCGGCGAAGGAGGCATGGGCGTCGTCTACCGCGCTACGCAGACGGACCTCGAGCGCTCGGTCGCGGTCAAGACGCTCCGCGCGGGCGTCGCCGTCACCGGGCACGAGCTGCAGCTCTTGCGCGAATGACGCGTCACGGGCCTGGTGGAGCACCCGAACGTCGTCCCGGTGCACATGCTCGGGCGGGACGAGGACGGCCGTCCCCTCATCGTCATGAAGCGCATCGACGGCACGCCCTGGTCGTCGATGCTCGGCGATCCGCCGGACGGAGAGCGCCTCGAGCGTCGCTTCCTGCGGCGCAACCTCGAGATCCTTCGGCAGGTCGCGCTCGCGCTGCACTTCGCACACTCGCGTTGCGTCATCCATCGCGACGTGAAGCCCGACAACGTCATGCTCGGCACGTTCGGCGAGGTGTATCTCGTGGACTGGGGTGTCGCGGTCTCGATCGGAGCGCACACCAACATCCCGCACGCCCGAACGGTGCGCGCGATCGAGGGGACGCCTGTCTACCTCGCGCCGGAGATGGCCCTCGGAAACGGAGAGCGCCTGGGCGTCTGGTCGGACGTCTACCTCCTCGGCGCCACGCTCCACCACGTCATCACCGGGGACCCACCACACCTCGGCCCCACCATCCACGCCATCCTCCTCGAGGCACACCTCTCGGAGCCGCACGAGTACGGCGAGGAGGTACCGGCCGAGCTCGCGGCGATCGCGCAGCGGGCCATGGCGCCGGAGCCCTCCGATTGCTTCGAGTCGGCGGCGCTCTTCGCGGAGGCGGTCGAGTCCTTCCTCACCCATCGCGGCTCGATGGAGCTGTGCGAGCAGGGCGAGCGGCGGGCCGCCGAGCTCGACACGACCGCGTTGGACGACGAAGAGCTCGATGGCCGCTTCCACGAAGCGCGCTTCGCGTTCGAGCAGGCGCTCCGGAGCTGGCCCGAGAACGAGCGCGCCCGGACCGGCTTGCGCGTCCTGCTGACGCGGATGGTAGAGCACGAGCTGGCCCAGGGAGCACCGCACGTGGCGCGTAAGCTGCTGCGCCAGCACGACGATCCGTCGGCCGAGCTGAGCGCCCGCGTCAACGCCGCCGTCGAGCGTCTCGAGGCGCTCGAGCGGGACGCGGATCCACGCCGGGGGATCCGGCAGCGGGCGCGGCGAGCGGTGCTCGCAGGCTTCGGCTGGATCATCTTCTGCGGGTCCTGCGGCGCGCTCACCCGCTCCGGCGTCTTCGTGATCGATCACCTGCGCTTCGCGATGCTCGGCTGCACCTTCATCGCCGGGAGCGCGATCGAGCTGTACCTCTCTCGGCACGAAGAGCGGACCTCGACCAACCGCCGGCTGATGCAGCTCGGGTTCTTGGTCTTCGTCTCCAGCGTCTTCCTCTGGCCGCTGATGGGCGCGCTCGGATTGTCGATGCCGCAGTCGACCGTGCTCGGTGCGTTCGTCGCCGGGGTCGTGTGGACCAGCGGCGTCTCATTCGTGGGAAAGTCGTGGCTACCCTTCTCGCTCGGACACTTCTCCGTGGCGGGCCTGGCCTGGCTCTTCCCTCCCTATCACTTCGAGATCTTCGGTCTGCTCGCCATCCCGATCTTCGTGACCGCCTGGTGGATGTGGCACGACGCGCAGCGTCCCATCCAGTCGCTCCCGGCGCGCGCTGGCGTCTGATCAGCCGGTGGCGCTCGGATCCGTGGGCCCGGCCGCGGACGGATCGACGCTTACGTCACCGCCGCCCCGTCGGTCGCCGCGCTGACGCGCGACCCGAGCGGTCGCGGGTGGGTGCCGGGGGAGCCCGAGCGTCCGGGCGATGGCTGGATCGGCACGCTCGCGCTCGCGACCGCCGCGAGGCAGGTAGGCGACGACGAGCTGGCGGACGCGGCCGCGTCCCGGCTCTACCTGGCGGCGCGGAGCGACGTGGAGGGCGTGTTCTGGGCGATCGCGGCCAGCGTCTACGGCGCGTTCGACGTCGACGGAGCGGCGAGCCTCGAGCTCGTGGTGAACGGCTTCGGTTGGACGGGGGACGCGACCTTCGACTGGCCCACGCTCATCCGCAACAAGGACACCGAGATGACGTGCCTCAACGGGCAGGTGAGGATGTCGACCGCGTACACGCGCTGCAAGAGCCAGCGCCACGGGTGGCGGGAGGAGGACGGTGGCGGGCTTGGCTCGGAGTCGAAGAGAAGCACCAGCTGCGGTTCGGGCTCGGGCTTCGGTGCGGAGCGGCACGGTTCGGATCAACACGCTCGGCGAGATGACGCCGACCGAGCTGCCGGACGCCGGCATGCCGGACGCGGGGCTGATCGATCCCTTCGCGAACCCTCGAGGGACGATGGCCTCGCTCCACCCATCGCACGGCCCGCGCATCGTCCTCGAGCGCGACTCCGACCAGGACGACGCCCTTCGCTACCGCGTGTCGATTGACGATCCGGCCACCGTGCACACGACCGAAGCGCGCGTCCACGCCGCGGGCGTGGAGCTCGACGAGTGGGTCGGCGCGCCGCCCGCGTGGGCCGTGACCTTCCTCGAGCACACGCTCGAGTCGATGGCCAAGAAGCACGCTGACGGGATGCTCGCGGCCCTCGAGCGCGCGATCGCGGAGGACGACACCGCGCGGGCGGGCGCGCTCTCGGACGCCGACTTCGAAGCGTCGTTTCAGCTGCCGGCGCTCAGGCATCTGTTCGAGGTTTGCTCCAGCCCTGGCGTTCACCACCTCCCTCTTCACGGAGGACGCGCCGAGGCACCGCTCCGTCCGAGGTCGCCTGATCTGGCGCCCCTCGTCATCGACGCCGCTCCGCCATCCCATTTCCAGCTACCAGAGCGTTCATGTGCAGCGCGAGACGCGTCCGCTTCGCCCGCCACCGAGCGCCTCCTATGCGGTTTGGCCGGTTCCGAGGTCCTATCGACTCATTGCCCGCCAGCCGTCGGATGTGGAGAGCGGCCATGGCAGTGCCATCGGTTGCCCACGCTTCGTTGCATCTGCCAGTTTTTCGGCCTCGATCTCGAAACGGGTCTTTCCCACGCGCTCTTCTCTAGACAGCGCCGAACTGCGGATATGATACCGGAGTAAATCTCGGATATCGACGGGCAGACGTGGCGGTGTTCGCCCACTCTCGACCGAGAGCGTGTAATTCGCGCTTCGCAGGCCTCGAGACACGCGGCCGTGCGCGTATCACCGGACCTCATCACTCACACATATGGGGAGAGTGAAACGCGAGGGAAGCGCAAACCGATGGAGGTCCGCCTGCCACGCTCGTCCGCGGCTGTGCCCGTCCCTCACCGACCATCCTTTTCTTCGCACCCAATCCTGCTAGGATGCCGCCGCGTTGAGCTCAACATCGACCCGCGGCCGGGACCCGGAGGTTCCGCCAATGCCATCAATGATCGGAAAGGGTGCCGACACGCCACGCTCCCCACTCGCCGCGATCGGCAGGGTCGCGCGCCAGCGGGCGGGGCTGGCGGTCGCAGCGACCGCCCTGACGGTGGTCGTCGCGCTCCTCTACGTGGCCGTGCCGCTGGTGATGCGCGATCTGATTGATCACGCGCTGCCCGAACACGATCTGAGCGCCCTGATCACCGGGGCGGCGCTGCTCTTCGGCCTGATCGTCGCGCAGGTGATGCTGCTCTTCATCCGCGACGGGGTGCTCTCCCGCTTCGCGGCCAGTACGGCACACCGGCTGCGCACCCGCATGCTCGCGCACCTCCAGCGACGGTCCGTCGACGACCTCGTGTCGACGTCCAAACCGGAGCTCCAGGCGGTCTTCACAGAGCACGTCACGACCCTCGTCACGTTCTTCGTGAGCGCCGGCCCGCGCGCACTCAGCGGCCTGACCATGAGCTTCATGAGCCTGGTCTTCCTCTTCGTCGTGGAGTGGCGACTCGCCGTCGTGACCCTGGTCGGCGGCGGCGTCGCGGCCATCCTCCCCTCGGGCGCGTCGCGTCGGTACAGGGTCGCCATGCGGGCGCAAGAGCCCTCCGAACGCGCCCTCGGGGATACCCTTCGCGACATCCTCTCCCAGCAGCCGGTCGTGCGCGTTTTCGGCCTCGTCGACCACTGGCAGGCGCGCTTCGGCGCCCTGGCCGACGCGGTGGCGGCGGGTGAGCAGCGCTCCGCCTGGTGGAGTCTGATGGCGGATCTGACCACGGTCGCCGGCATGTCGGTGGTGCGCTGGGCGGTCATCGTCGGCAGCGTGTACCTCACCTTCACCGGGCTCATGACCATGGGTGCGCTGATCGCCTTTCTCGCGCTCATCGTCAGCGTCGTCGATGGCATCTTCCAGGTCGCCGAGGGCATGCCGCTCACCCTGAAGGCCTTCGAGGCGGCCGAGCGAGTTGGGCGCCTCCTCGACGCGCCGGCCATCTCGACACCCGACGAGCAGCACGGCGATCCGGCGCCGCCCCTGCGCCGTGGCCTGTCCCTGGAGGACGTCTCGTTCGGGTATGCCCCCGGCCGCCTCGCCGTCGAGCGCCTCTCGCTCGAGATGCCCGAGCGCGGACGCGTCGCCCTGGTGGGGCCGAGCGGCTCGGGCAAGAGCACCGTCCTTCGCCTGCTCCTCGGCTTCAGCGCGCCGGAGGCAGGGGCGGTGCGTTGGGCCGGCCGCGACATCCGCGAGCTCTCTCCCGCTTCCCTGCGCGATCGCATCGCCGTCGTCTTCCAGGACACGGCGCTCTTCCAGCTCAGCGTGCGCGAAAACATCCGTCTGGGCCGCCTCGACGCCACCGACGACGAGATCGTCGCGGCGGCAAGGGCGGCGGGCATCCACGACGTCATCGAGTCGATGCCGGCAGGCTACGACACTCCCATCGCCGTCGACGGGGGCAACCTGTCCGGGGGCCAGCGCCAGCGCATCTCCCTGGCCCGCGCCCTCGTTCGCTCCCCGGATCTGCTCCTGCTCGACGAAGCCACGAGCGCTCTGGATCCGCAGACCGAGGCCGCCGTCGGCGACGCGATTCGAGGCCTCGCTGGCGACCGGCTCATCGTCTCGGTCACCCACCGCCTGAACACCGTCCGCGACTACGATCGCATCTTCGTGCTTCGCGACGGACAGCTGGTCGAGGCAGGGACCCACGACGCGCTGGTCGCCGCCCGCGGGCTCTACGCCGAGATGTACGAGCGCCAGGGCGGCGTGGAGGTGAGCGGCGACGGCCGAATGGCCACTGTGAGCGCCGCCTGGCTGGCCACCGTGCCGCTCCTGGACCACCTCGACGAGGCCCAGCGGGAAGCCCTCGTCCCCCGCCTGCTCGTGGAGCGCGTGAACGCCGGCGACGTGATCGTGCGAGAGGGAGACGCTGGCGACCGCCTGTACCTCATCGCTCGCGGCGAGGCGAACGTGACCGTCTCGACCGCGGGCGACGCAGAGCAGGAGGTGGCGCGCCTCGTGGACGGTGATCACTTCGGCGAGCTCGCTCTGCTGCGCAACACGCCGAGGCAGGCCACCGTGCGCGCGCGGACGCCGACCCTGCTCTGCTCACTCGCGAGGGCCGAGCTCGATCGGCTGCTCCTGGCGGCGCCGGGCATGCGCGAGCTCCTCGAGGCCGAGGCCCGCCGCCGCGAGGCGTCGGCCGACGCGCGGGCTGGCCGACGCGCGGAGGCTGAGGTCCTGTGACATCACGTGGGTCGGCAGAGGTTCTCGTGACTGTGACCCCCCGGCCAGCCACGCCACGGCCTTGACGCTTCGGTGCAGCGCCGTGCATACATCGATGTCCTCACACAGTGACGTGCCCGGCGTTTGCCGGACACGGTCGGCTGGCAGGGCCGGAAACGCGCCTTCGATGATCGCATCCAGCCTGATCGCCACCCCCCTGGAGACGTCCCGCCGGCGTCCTCTGGTCCGGCCGTTGCTCGCTCCCGGTCGGGGCCGCGTCTTCCACATCATGCGGGTGATCGGCGGATTCGCCGCCTTCGCGCTCTGGGCCCGCCTGCGCCGCCGCGCCAATCCCCGTGCCCTCGGGGAGGACCTGCGTCGCCGCTTCGAGCTACTCGGTGGCGTGTGGATCAAGCTCGGGCAGATCCTCTCGATGCGCGTAGACCTCTTCCCGGCCGACTTCTGCGACGCCTTCGTGGCCCTACAGGATCAGGCCGATGCCTTTCCCGGCGAGGTCGCTCGGGAAATCGTCGCAGAGGCCCTCGAACGCCCGCTCGAGGACGTTTTCACGGCGTTCGATCCGGTCCCCTTTGCGGCCGCCTCCATCGGCCAGCTCCACCGGGCGCGCCTGAGGCTCGGCGAGCGGGAGGTCGCCGTGAAGGTCCGAAGGCCGCACATCGAAGCGCGGGTGCGCGGCGATTTACGCCTCATCGGTGGCGCCATGCGCTTGTTCTCCCGGCTGCGGAGGCGCTCCACCGAGCACCTGGAGGAGTTCTTCGCCGAGCTCGAGCGCAGCCTCGAGGAGGAGCTGGACTACCGCTACGAAGCCTCATCGATGAAGCGGATGCGTCGCAGCCTCCGCGGCCACCGCCACGTCCACGTCCCCAAGGTCTACCGTCGTCATTCCACCGACCGCGTGCTCGTGATGGAGTACGTGCCCGGCGCGATGATGGCGGATTTGCTGCGCGCGATGCGTCACGATCCGGCGCGCGCCCGCATGTGGCTCTACGAGAACAACATCGATCCCGAGCTCGTGGCGCGCCGCCTGGTTCGCAGCGTCTTCCGGCAGGTGTTCGAGGACAACCTCTTTCACGGCGACCTGCACCCGGGGAACATCATCCTGCTGCGCGACAGCAAATTCGTCCTCATCGACTTCGGCGTCACCGGCAGCTTCGACGCGGACGTGCTCCACTACGCCTTCGCCAACAACGACGCGATGATCGCCGGCGAGTATGCCCGGGCGGCGGACCTCATCCTGCTCACCCGGCCCAACCTGCCAGCGACGGACCTCGAGCCCTACCGGGCGGCGGCGGTCCGGCTCATGCGCGACTTCGAGCTGCGCGCGCACACCTACGGCCTCGAATTCGAGCAGAAGTCGGCGGCGCGCTTGGCGGTGGCACTGGCCCGGGCCGAGCAGCTCAGCGGCATCCCCGCCAACTGGCAGTTCCTACGTCTCATCCGCACCCGGCTGACCATCGAGGTCTCCCTCCGCGTGCTCGCGCCGAACCTGAACCACCACGCGCTCACCCGCTCGGAGGGCGCCGCGGTGAAGCGCCGGCTGGCCGAGGAGCATCGCAGGGCGCATCCGCCGTGGGTGCGCCGGGCGCGCCTGCTGGTGCGCGCGTCACGGCTCGCGGCGGTGTCGTCCGAACATCGTCTCCTCGAGACCGAGTGGATGCGCCGACGCGCCCGCATCCTCGCGCCGACGGTCAGCAAACTCGACGCGCTCGCGGTGGGCGCGCTGAACTTCGGCGTGACCGCGGTGGCGCTGGCGGTGGTGGCCGCGGTGGGATTCTGGTTCCACCGACCGGCAGGGCAGCTGGACGGCGTCCTGGGCGTGGGCGTCGACATCGTGTCGCGGCTGCCGGCATGGGTCGGCGTGGGCGCCGCACTACTGGTGGGTCTCCTGCTGTATCGCCTGTTGCAGCTTCGCAGCGGCAGCCGCCAACCTCGGCCCGACCTCGCAAGGCGCATGGAATAGGCCGATGATTCCGGAGAGACACCTGGCCACGCGGCTGGTCCTCGAACGGCCGCGGCCGGCGCTTCAGCCCTCGCCGCCGCCCTCTCCTCAGCGGGCTCTCACGCTCGTCGTGGTCGCGCTGCGCTTCGCGACGTGGGTGCTCTGGCGCAAGGCGAGCCGGCGCTACGACGCGCGCGACGTCGGCGTGCGACTCAGAACGCTGCTGACCGGGCTGGGCGGCATGTGGGTGAAGGTCGGGCAGCTCCTCTCGATGCGTTCCGACGTCTTCGGTCGAGAGTTCTGCCGGGCCCTGGCGCAGATCCAGGACCGCGTGGCCGGGTTCCCGGGGGAGGAGGCGCGACACATCGTCGAGACGGAGCTCGAGCGCAGCATCGAGCAGGTGTTCAGCGAATGGGACGCCGTCCCGTTCGTGGCCACCACCATGGGGCAGTCCCACCGCGCCCGCCTCCGCCACCGCGACGTGGACGTCGCCGTCAAGGTCCAGCGCCCCCACATCGCCCGCATCGTGGCCCTGGACCTGCGCTACGTCCGGCGCTTCTGCCACGCCATGACGCGGCTGAGAATCGCACCTTACTTCCGGTGGGAGGAGTTCTACGAGGAGCTCGACCGTACGCTCACCGAGGAGCTCGACTATCGCTTCGAGGTCACCGGCCTGCGGCGAATGCGCCAGCGGCTCAGCCGGCACCGCGGGATGTACGTTCCGCAGGTCTTCAAACGCTTTTCCACGCGGCGAGTGCTGGTGACGGAGTTCCTGCGCGGCACGCTCATGTCGGACCTGGTCGAAGCGCTGGCGGTGGAGCCGGCGGCGGCGCACGCGTGGATGAGGGAGAACCAGATCCTGCCCAGGCGCCTCGCGCGGCGGCTGCATGACACGCTCCTGCGCCAGGTCTTCGAGGACGACTACTTCCACGGGGATCCGCACCCGGGGAACATCGTCCTGCTCAAGGGAAACCGCGTGGCGTTCCTCGAGCTCGGCGCCGTCGGTACCCTCGAGCGCCGGTTCCTGGAGCAGTTCCGGCAGTTCCACGAGGAAGTGAACGCCAGCGCCTACGGGCGGGCGGCGGACATCCTGCTCATGCTCAGCCCGTCGATTCCCGCCGTGGACCTGGTCCCGCTGCGGCATCGAATCATGCGGACGCTGCGCGACTGGGCCACCCGCAGCGCGACCCGGGGGCTGCCCTTCGCGGAGCGCTCGAGCGGGCGCACGTTCAGCGCCATCATGCGCGCGCTGCTGGAGTACCACATCCCGGTCACGTGGCAGTGGCTCCGGGTGGACCGTGCCACGGTCGGGATCGAGGCCTCCATCGGCGCCCTCGACTCCGGCTTCGACCTGCTTCGATCCCAGCGGCGCGCGTTCATGGCGATGGAGCGCCGCGAGCTGCTGCAGGCCCTCCGCGGACACGGCCAGCTCCAACCCCTCGACGCTGCGAATTCGTACCTCGCCGTCGCGGTGGAGCACGGCCAGCTCAAGACGGACTGGATGTTCCGCCAGGCGCGAATCGTGGGCCCCACTCAGCGCCGCTTCGACTTCCTCGTCCTCGCGGGGATCCACGTCGCGGTGACGGTGCTGCTGCTGGCCATGCTGGTCGCCGCGGGGATCTTCGTACGCTATCGCGCCGGTGACGCAGTGGTGGCCGCCGCGCTCGCGCGGGCCGCGGCAGCGCTGCCCGAGCTCGGCCCCATCACCTGGAGCGTCATCGGCGCCATCCTGACGATCTCGCTGGTGCAGCTCATCCGCCTGCGCAGCCGATTCCGACAACCCGTGGCCGAGCTGACCGGCCGGGACGCCTGAGCAGGAGCGCAGCACATCTCGAATCAATCACGGGCGTGCTTGCGAGCTCCGCCGGTCTTTGATAGATCTTTCGATCCACACAAAGGAGCGCCAGAGTGGACAACACCCCTCCCCCCAAAAGCGAAGGTCAGGCCAACGTGCCGCTGATTGTCGACCTCGGCAAGCAGAAGGGCAAACGCGTCAAGGACCTGCGGCGCGGCCAAGGTCCGCTGCTGCGCAAGGTCCGACGAGCCGTCGAGAACATGAACAACGCGGGCCTGCTCGCCGACGACGCCGAGCCGCTGCTCGTCATCGTGGAACGCCGACGCCCCAAGTGGAAGTGAAAGCCGGGAGCATCACGATGGCAAAGAAAGAAATCTCGTCTACGCCCGCAACCGTCGATCTCGGGAAGCACAAGCACAAGCGTGTGATCCAACTCCAGGAGGGCCGCGGCCGCCTGGTCGATCGCATCGCCGAGGCGGTCGACGAAATGAAGGCCGCCGGCCGCATCGAGGGCAACGTCCAGCCCGTCGTCGTCATCGTCGAGCGACGCTCCAAGAGCGCACGCATCCGTCGCGCGCTCTCCCGCCCGCTGCGCTGGGGCTGAGGCGAAGGCGTTCGGGTACAGCCAGCTCAGCATCGGCGATTGGCGGAGACCCCTGACGTGCTCTGCCGCGTTGCGGGCTCCGCCAATGTCGAGGCCGGCGGATGTCGGACATCGCGGCGCACTTGGTGGATGAGGTCGTACCGGAAGTTCCGATTCGCCAATGGCGCTGCTCCCTCCGGTAGAGCCTGCGCTACCGGTTCGCGTAAGATTGGTGACCGCCGAGTGGCGAGGCGTATGAAACGTCACCCGCCGCTCGAATCCGGCCCGGTCCTGCCACACGGTGAAGCCGTGGCGGACTCGTCTTAGCGACAGGCGACGGCCGAGGCGGCTGACGAAGAGCGGCTCTGGCGTCGAGGCATTCGCGCTCGCGGTCTTTCCACGGGTGGAATCGGCGCAACGTGCCGCGCAGGGACGCGCTGAGCAGAACCTCCTGCCGTCGCTCGATCCGTGCAGAGGACGCCGAGCGGCGAAGCAAGCGCGACAAGAGCAGCAAGGAGGACACGTGACCTCTCGCCGGTGGACGGGAGCAGAAACGCGTACGCCGCATCGCAGCGGCCAGACCGACTCCACCGACGACGACTACCTGGGCCCCGACGACAACTACACGGCCCCGGTGAGGACCCCTGATCAACCAGGCGGCAACCGGCAGAAATAGTTGTCGTCGACCGGAACACGTAGTCGACGTCGATCATGCGGGCTCGCTGACCCGCGGCACGCTCCGAGCTGGTGCCGCTCGCTCCTTTTTTGACCCCCTCCTTCCGGATCGGGTACCGGAGCGTGAGGCCCGTGTCGTCTACCTCCTCGTCGTCGCTCGTTCACACCGCGCTTTTCGTCCGTAGGACGGCGCGGGCTGCCGTGGGGTTCGTCGCCACGGCCGGGTTCGGCTTGCTGGTGCTGCTGCGGGTGTTCCGCGGGCCGGTCGAGCGGCTGGGGCTCGAGCACGCGGCGGTCTCTGTGGCCTGGCTCGTGCTCTTCGGCGCGCGCGTGGCCAAGCGGGTACGCGAAAGGGAGGGCAGCGAGGAAGGAAGGCTGCTCGAATCTGGAGCTCGGGCTCTTGCTGCTGGTGGCCGTCCACGCGGGCGTGCAGCTCGGCGGCGGGCTGGAGGGGCCCTTCTATCCGCTCCTCTACGTGCTGGTCGCGTTCCTCGCGTCGTTCGCGCGCAGCCCGATGGGCACGCTGCTGGTCCTGAGCGCCATCGGGTTCGAGGCCGGGGTGTGGGCGATGGCCGAGGAGCACACGGACTGGGCGCGCTTCGCGGTGCACGGGGTCTTCCTGGTGCTCTTCGGCGCGCTGAACGTGGTCTTCACACGGGCCGAGATCGCCCGCGTCCGCGAGCGCAGCAAGAAGGAGCTCGACGAGGACCGCGAGAAGGTCAAGGAGGCGGCGCGTCTCTTCCGGCTGGTCGGCGCGCCGAGCGCGGAGGCCGGGCCGCACAGCGAGGACAAGGTCTTCCGCTCCAGCCTGGAGCAGGTCCACGACGCGCTCTATCACGTGCTCGACCTGCTCAAGCGCACGCTCAATCTGCACACCTGCATCCTGCTGATGAGGGACGAGGCGAGCGGAAAGCTGGCCATCGTGGAGCTCGCCACCGACAGCGACGATGTGGCCGAGGGGCCCTTCGGCAGCGGCGAGGGCGCGGTGGGCGCGGTCGCGAGCCGCGGGCTGGTGATGAACCTCGAGAACCTCAAGCCCGGCTACAAGGGGCTCTGTTACTACCGAGGCGGGGCGCTGGTCCGCTGCTTCCTCGGCGTGCCGGTGGTCGAGAACGGGCAGGTCCTCGGCGCGCTCTGCGCGGACCGCGTCGAGCACCGCCCCTTCACCAAGCCGGAAGAGGAGGTGCTGGTCGCGGCCATCGCTCAGGTGCTGCGCGCCATCCAGAACGAGCGCGTGTTCGTTCAGCTCGAGCGCGGCAAGCGCGAGCAGACTCATCTCTACCGCGCGTCGCAGGCGCTCGGCGAGGCGCTGACCGAGGAACAGGTCATCGACGCGGGTCTGCACGCGGCGGGCGACATCGCCGCTCACGATTTCGCGGCCATCACGCTCTACGACGCCGCCACCCGCACTCACCGCGTGCGCAAGGCGGTCGGCGAGGGCGCCGAAGCGTTCGCGACGCTCTCCTTCCGCGACAACACGTCGCTGACGGCGATGGCGGTCAAGAACCGGCACTACCTGCCCTACCGCGGCGAGCTCGACGCCCGTCAGGTCGTGTTCACCAAGCGCGCGAACCTGCACGGGATGCGCTCGCTCTTGATCCTGCCGCTCGTGGTGCGGGAGGACGCCATCGGCACGGTGGCGCTGGCGGCCGAGCGCCCCGACGCGTTCAACGACGCCATCCGGCCCACGCTGCAGGTGCTGGCGAACCAGCTCGCGGTGGCGCTCTCGAACGCAGCGGCCGTGCAGCGGCTCGAAGAGATGGCCACCACCGACGGCCTGACCGGCTGCTTGAACAAGCGGGCGTTCTTGGAGGAGCTGGAGAGCAAGCTGCGGAGCGCCGAGCGCTTCGGCCGCAAGCTCAGCCTCCTGGTCACCGACATCGACCACTTCAAGAGCGTCAACGACACCTACGGCCACGACGTCGGCGACGTGGTCATCAAGGGCCTCGGCGACCTGCTCAACCGCGTCAAGCGGGACACCGACCGGGTCGCGCGCTTCGGCGGCGAGGAGTTCTGCGTCCTCTGCGAAGAGACCGACACCGACGGCGCCATCAAGCTGGCCGAGCGCATCCGCGAGGAGATCGCGGCGACCGTCTTCCCGAGCGATCTGGGCAAGCTCTCGGTCACCTGCTCCATCGGCGTGGCCACCTTCCCCAAGGACGCGGCCACGCCGGCCGAGCTCTTCAAGATCACCGACCAAGCGCTCTACGCCGCCAAGCGCAGCGGCCGCAACCAGGTCTGCACGTCGAAGAGCGTCTAACCTCGCGTGGTGGCTTGCGAGCTCTGCCCTCGGTCTCCGCGACGTCGGTCGCGCAGCCGTCACGACGTGCTCGGCCGCGCTCAGGTCTGTCGCAGAAAGGGCAAGCCGGCTCACCGCCGAACAATGGCCCCGAGCTCGCTCCCCCTCGGACGTTACTCGGCGGGCCCCGGGCTCGGCGCGTTCCGAGCTCCGATCGGCTTCACGCCGAGGCTGCGCATGTCCGTGCCGCAGCACATATCACGGTGCGTCTTCGGCTCGGTTTCGGGACACGGGCAAGGTTTCACGAACACGATCTCGGCTCCGCACTGGTCACAGCGAAGCCTCTCTCCTGTCGGGTGCGGCATCGAGTCCTCCTCACCGAGGAAACAGACGCTTTTGGGTCCCTGGCAAGGGACGGGCCTGTTTTGCCGCTTCAGACCTCTGCATCGGCGCTCGCGCGCGGTGGAGGGGGTCGACGAGGACGTGCCGCGCGCCCAGACGCTCCTCGAGCGCTCGTGCGCGCCCATCGGCGCGTTTCCCTGCTCGGTGCTCGGTATCCTGCGACGCGCGGGATACTTCGGCGAAGCCCAGCGGCCGCTGCCGGAGGAGGCGTTCGAGCGGGCGTGCGCGACCGGCTACACCCCGATTGCGGGCGCGGCGAGCCGGCTGCGGCGGAGCCCGAGGAAGTGGACGAAGCGCCGCAGGAGGGAGACTCGGTCCGCGCGGGCCGTGCCGAGCGCGCGCGCAGGCTCAATGGCGGCACTGGTTCGACTCGCCCGGAGTGGCTGTCGCGCGGCGCCACGCGTCGCCGCTGCGGCGCTCCGAGTGACAGCGCTGGAGGGAGGTCGAGCGCAGGTCGCTGCCCCAACCGCCGCTCTCCGAGACGGTCGATCCCGAGAGCAGCAGCGTGCCCTCGAGCTCGCTGTCCGAGCTTCCGTCGCGGGCGTAGACGAGCGCGTCGATGAGGTCCTCGGCGCTGGGCGCGGTTCCGTCCGGGACGTCGTGGCGTTGATAGAGGGCCGCCGCGCCGGCGCTCTCGATCACGGCGTCGGCGATGAGGATGTCCGGGTCGAGCGCGGCGTCGCCGATGACGGCGCGCCCGGAGGCGTCGCTCCGCTCGAGCGGCACGCTCAGGTAGGCCGTGTGGTCGGCGCCGAAGGCGACGAGGACGTAGCCGGCCAGCGAGAGGTCGCCGAGGCCGCCGGTGTCGATCTCCACGAACTGGTGGACGTCGGTGCCCGAGTCGGTCGCTTCGTCGAGCTCGCCGAGGACGAGGTGCACGACGGTGAGCCCGATCGAAGCCGAGCCCCTCGAGGTGTGGACGCGCGCGGTCTGCGGGCCGGTGGGGACACTGTCCGGCACGGCGTCGATCCGAATGCTCGCGTCGTCGAGCACGGTGAAAGGGACGTCGTGGCCGCCGATCGTGACGCTCGAGGTCGAGCTCAGGCCGGCGCCGGAGAGCGTGGTGCTGCCGCCGTGCGCGACCACGTCGTAGGAGGCCGCGTTCACGGCGGGCACTTCGCCGGCGCCCCCTCCGTCGTCGACGCCTCCGTCGTCGACGCCTCCGTCGTCGACGCCTCCGTCGTCGACGCCTCCGTCGTCGCCCCAGTCCATGAGCTCGCCGGGCGTGACCTCCACCGAGCGGCATCCAGCGTCGCCGCAGGTCTCGCTCGCGGCACACGTCACTCCGACGCAGCGCCGCCAGAGGTTCATCGGCAGGACCACGACCCGGCCGGGAATGAACGAGACCTGCGCGCTGCGCTCGACCACCGGCGCGCTCCGGTCGACGCCGCTGACCTCGACCGTGAAGGGGCCGAGCGGTCCTCCGGCGTGCAGCAGCGAGAGCACCGCCGGACGTGCGTCTCCAGCCGCGAAGTTCGCCGATGCTTCGCGCTCCTCGCCCCGCGGGCTGCGAACGCGGAAGTGGACGCCGGTGAGCTCGCTGGGGACCTCCAGGTCGGTGTCGACCGTCACCAGGATCTGGGTGAGCGTCGGATGCGAGCATCCGAAGAGGCCGATCACCATCGCGCAGACCGTGACCCATCTCGCGACCCTTCCTCGGCGCTCCAACCCCGCGTCGTACACGTTCCCCCCGTGGCAGCTCGTTGCGCATCACGTGGGCCCGCTCAGCGTCGCCCCAATCCGTGACCGCGGAGTTGTGCAAGCGGTGCGTCGAAGCCGCGGCTCGACCCTCGCCGTCCGGTGACGGAGACCGTTCTACCCTGTAGCCGGCTACTCGGCTGGCCACCTCGCCGGTGTCCCGGGTCTCGTCGTCCGCGAGAGCAGGACGGCACGACGATTGCCATCACAGCGCGCCATGACCGACCGACCGGAACGCTTCTCGACCGACCTCCCCGCCGCGGTGCTCGCGCGGCCGGACGGACCCAGGCGTTGGCGCGAGTGCGAAACGTGAGCGCGGACGGCGTGCTGCTGACCGACCTCGCGCGGCCGGTCTCCCGCGACGAGTCGGTGTGGGTCGAGCTGTCGAGGACCGCCGGCCGCGGCCGGGTGGGCATGCTGGGCCGGGTGCGCTGGACCGAGGACGACCGGGCCGGCGTCGCCATCGAAGCGATGCTTCCCCATCACCGCCAGCGCTACGTCGACCTGCTCGCCGCCGCGCGCTGAAAAACGTCGGTCGCCGGATTCGATCCTCGCGCCCTCTGATGGATTCCAGGATCGAATCCGGCTCGCGTTCCTCGACCGAGCCGACGGCCATCGCGAGGATCTCGCCTCGCACGGACTCGCGCTTCACGGCGGGGCTCCGCGCTTCCACGTCGAGGCAGTCCTCGAACGTGTGGTGAGGGCGCGATCCGGTGCTGCTCTTGAGCCCTCCTGTCGAATCGAACACGCGAGTTCCTGCAAGGAGCTGCGCCCTGGGGGTATGCTCCCCCGGCCATGCAGTCCCATCGCCCCCATCGAACCCTCGTCTTCGCTTCGCTGCTCGTCCTCGCCGCCTGCGACTCGACCACGCCGCCACCCGCCGCCGACGCGGGCACGGACGCTGGATCCGGTCCGGGGCTCGGCTGCGGCGACACGACGGCCTTCCCGGATCTCTCCTGGTCGCACTCGACCATCGGCGTCACGCCCGGCAACTATCGCGACGTGTACGTGGAGTTCGCGCGCGACTGCTACCGCGACGTGGACATCACGCTGAGCGCCAGCGCCGACGGGATCGTCGACGTGCCGGCCAGCGTGCACGTCTCGCCGGAGACGGCCCGCGCCAACGTCCGTGTGACGGGCGTCGCCGAGGGCACGGTGACGCTCACGGCGACCGCGCTGCACATGCCCAGCGGCGACACGGTCACGGCCGACATGGAGGTCGCAGTCACGGGCACCTCGCTGCCGAGCTGCGACGGAACCGGCGGCGGCGATGTCGCGCCCGGCGGCACGGTCACGGTCGACAGCGGGAGCCTGAGCGGCTCCGCCATCGCCATCCCTCAGGGCGCGTCGCGCGACGACCAGTACCACGTGGACGGGTTCACGGCCTCGATCGCCTGCGCCGACGACATCGTGCCCGACGGCTTCCACGCCCTCGGCCCGGCGGTGACCTTCGGCCCCGAGCACCTGCGCTTCGGACGCGAGCTGCCGCTGACGGTGCCGCTCCGCCTCTCGCTCCTTCCGAGCGGCGCCAACCGCGGGCACGTGGAGGTCGCCTATCGCGGCCCGCACCAGGATGCCGGTCGCGTCGTGCCCATCGCCTCGCCCGTCTTCCAGGGCTCGGCCGGCGACGGGACGCTCACGTTCTCCGTGCCGCGCCTCGGCACCTATCAGGCCGTGGTGCGCAACGACGTGCCGCACACCCGCACGCGCCAGTTCACCTTCCGCGGGATCCTCGGCTTCTCGATGGGTGGAAGCGGCTCGGGTCGCGTCGGCTTCGGCAACCCCGATCTCTTCGACTTCGTGGCGCCGCTGGGCGGACCGACCGACTGGACGTTTTTGCTCGAGTACATGCGCCGCTACCACGTCGGCGGCTTCTGCACCGAGGAGCAGCGGCAGGCCGATCCGGAGGGCTGCGCGATGGGCTCGTCGCTCTCGCGCGTTCCACCTGCGGATCAGCTCTACGAGCACACTCAGCACTTCGAGCAGTGGTGGTACGCGGACGGGAACAGCGGTCAGGGCGGCACCTTCAACCGCTCCGACTACATCTCCATCTTCCGCGACCTGGCCGCGATGTTCGGCAACCCGAACACCGACACCAGCGAGGACCCGAGCGTGCCCGACATCGCGACGCCGGGCGTGCCGGAGTCGATCCGCACGCTGCCCGACGATCAGCGCTGCGCGCCGGAGAACCAGGTCATCATCCCGCCCTACGACTCGAGCAGCCCGAGCGGCACCGGCTACTTCGACGATGAGTTCAACCCGGACGGCAGCTACCCGGTCATCACCTTCTGCGACGGCGCGGAGACCGGCGACGTCGGCACCTGGGATTCCGACCGGCCACCAGTACATGCCGATCGAGGTCGTGGCCGCCGTCGACATCAACGGCAACAACGTGCGCGACCAGGGCGAGCCGGTGATCCGCAACGGCCGCGAGCCCTTCCAAGACTTCGGCCTCGACGGCGTGCCGAACGCGGACGAGGTCAGCGCCGACGGAACAGCCTACGACGAGGTGATGAACCCCGACCCGGCGGGCGACGACTTCGACTACCAGTACAACCCGACCGGCACCGAGAACAACTGGAGCCGCGACTCCATCGACGACGATCCCTGCCGCGCGGCGGGCGCCGGCATGGCCGAGGCGTTCCAGGACGTCGGCATCGACGGTGTGACGGGCACGGCGCAGCTCTCCGACGGCGGGTTCGACACCGGCGAGGGCAACGGCTGCTGGGATCGCACCATGGGCGCCAAGCGGATGATCGCGACCGCGCCGCGCTACCTCGCCTCGCAGATGGACGAGGCCACGATCAACGACATCGATGTCCTCTCCGATGGCGGCATCCGCGATCTCTTCAACTGGGCCGTGATGTCCAACATCACCACCGCAGGCTGGACGGCGCGCGGCCGCGCGGTGCGGCTCTACAACGATCACGCGGCGCTCCACCTCGACGGCCGCGACGTCGGCACCTTCGACTACAACACCGTGCCGTGGGACGAGATCGGTCGCTACGCGATGGTCCGCTACGGCGACCCGGACGCGGACGCGACGCAGATCATGGCCGGCGACGGCGGGCACGTCGGCACCACGGAGCAGATCACCAACCGGCTCTACGCCGCGCTGACGATGATGAGCGCGCGCTGGCCGGACGGCGATCGCCAGCGGATGCCCACCGACCACCTCTGCGGCGCGAGCAGCAGCAACTGCGACAACCCGAACGAGATCCTCTTCGACTTCACAGCGCCGACCACGGGCCGCGTGGGCCCGGTGTCGATCATCCTGCCGCCCGGCTACTTCATGGAGGAGAACCAGGACGTCAGTTATCCGGTCGTCTACTTCCTCCACGGCTACGGCATGCAGCCGAGCGATTCTCATCGCGCTCGGCGTGCTCCTCTGGCCGCAGATGAACGACGTCCACGTCGGGATGGAGCGCCGGCTGCAGAAGATGATCCTCGTCTTCCCCGACGGGCGCTGCCGCGACAACGAGTGCCTGCGCGGGACGTTCTACACCGACGCCCCCGCGAGCACGCCGCACGGCGCGCAGATGCAGCAGTTCCTCCTCGATCTCGTCCAGTACATGGACGAAAACTACCGGACGCGCGCACCGGAATCGTTCCCGGTGACCGAGTGAAGCGAGGCTTGGTCGTCCTGGCGGCGCTCGCGCTGGCGGCCTCGGTCGCCGCGCAGGCGCCCTCGACCGAGATTCCGCCTCAGAACGATCCGCACGCGGATTCCCCGCCACCTCGGCCGCCGGTCGGTGATTTGAGCGAGCGGATGGCCCGGCTCTTCTCCGCCATCCAGGCCGACGATCCCGAGCCGGTGCGCGAGCTCTTCTTCCCGCGCGAGCCCTTCCTGATCTCTGAAGGGCATCGCCGACCCGGCGCGCTACTGGGGCGTGTTGATGTCGCACTACGAGCGCGACATCCACGAGATGCACGAGACGCTGCCCGCCGACGCGACCTTCGACCACTTCGTGCTCAGCCGTCGGGGCGGCTGGATCGAGCGCCGTGAAGAGGCCAACGCGCTGCCCTATTGGTGCAGCCGGCACAGCTTCGTCTACTACCGCGTCGGCGAGCGCGAGCGGCGCTTCGAGATCCGCACGCTGATCAACTGGGGCGAGCGCTGGTACGTCACCCACCTGCGCTGAAGACCCTTCGCTCGATCTCCCGCCCGAAGATGCCGTGCGCGGCGCCGCCGCTCCGCGCAGTGCGAGCCCTCGAAGTGTCTCGAGGCGGGAGCCGTGTCGCTCGGGACGCGCGGCGTCGAGAGCGCTCGATCGGACGCCACGTTCGAATCCGCCGTCGAGGCTTTCGAGGTCCGCGCGCCCCGTCGATCAGCAGCCGTCGTAGACGTACGCGCTCCGTGAGGGCGTCACGAGGTTGCGGTCGCGCAGCACGATCGAGAGGTTCGGGAAGTCGGTGCAGCCCTGCGTGAAGTCGGCGCGACGGTACTCGATCACCAGCACCTCGTCGCCGTACGCGCCGGTGTAGGTGTCGCACTCGTGGTAGCGGTCGCACTCTTCGGCGACTGCGAAGTCGGTGCCCATCTCGGCGTGGCGCGGGCAGAGCTCGCTCGAGTTCTTCTGCGCGATGGCCAACCCGTTCGCGTGGGCCACGTCGGCGAGCGCGGCGATGAAGAGGACGGCGTCGTCCTCGGTGAGCAGACCCGTCGAGCGCGAGTAGGAGTCGAGGTTGTCGATCTCGACCGCGTCGAAGCCGTCCGCGGCGCATCCGGCGATCCACTCTCCGACGATCGCCGTCAGCTGAGCGCGCTTGTCCGCCGTGCTGGTGTCGAGCAGCATCTCGCCCCAGTCGGTGTCGATCACGGGGTTCCCCGAAGCGTCGCGCAGGACGAGAGCCGGGTGCATGTCCAGCCAGAAGCTCGACTCGTCGGGCTGCGCCTGGAAACCGTTCACGTAGCAGACGTTGTAGAGGCCGGCGGCCGGCGAGTCGTGGCGATCGCGGGAGACGATACCGACGCCGCTGGGCGGCGGGTAGGCGCCGCCGAGCTGGTAGTCGAGTCCGGCGTTGGCGGGCGGGAGCGTGATCGATGGCGCGCCCGCGTCAGGCGAGGCGGCGTCCACGGGCGAGGCCGCGTCGCTCATGGTGATGGGGCCTCCGTCGACGCCCGTCCCGCCGTCACTCTGCCTCGAGGCGTCTGCCGGCACCGACGCGTCGGGCGTGGGCGCGCCGCCGTCCGTCGACGAGTCGGAGCCACACGCGGTGAGACCGACCATCACCAGCCAGAACGGCGCCAACACGAGCGTCACCTTCATCGAGGACATGGGCGCATGGTAGTCCGCCTCGGGGCGCGACCTCCAGCGGCTCACGAAAACCGGCCGCGCCCGTCGCTCGTACGAGAACCCGACATGCTCCAGCCCATCCCGAAGGACCGAAGCCTCCCACCGCGCAGCGTTCGCGCCGTCGCCGCGGTCTCGCGGAGGGAGCTCTTGGCGGAGATCGGTCCTGCACGGCACGAGACGGTCCTCCTCGACCGTCCCGGCTCGCACGGCGCGGGCGATGTGAAGGGTCGCTCGCGCTCGTTCGGCATCGGCGCGCTCGCCGCCCTCGCGCTGATCCTGCTCTCCGCTTGCGGCGGCGCGCGGCCGGCCGCCGGGCCCCCCGCCTGGAACGAGTGGAGCAGGAGCCCCTTCGCCCGCGCCAGTCGGGAAGGGAAGGTGGTCTTGCTCAGCGTGCAAGCCGGCTGGTGCCACTGGTGCCACGTCATGAACGCCACCACCTACCGCGACCCCGAGGTTCGGCGGCTCCTCGAGACGCGCTTCGTGATGGTGCGCGCCGACGGCGACGCGCGGCCCGATCTGGCCCAGCGCTACCGGCGCTACGCGTGGCCGGCGACCGTGTTCATCGGGCCCGACGGGCGGCAGATCCTCGCCCTTCGTGGCTACCGGCCGCCGGAACGCTTCCGAGCGATCCTGCGCGACGTGATCGCCGCCGCCGACGAAGGCCGCGTGCTCTCGGACGAAGACGGCGCGAGCGAGGCGCCTGCATCCGATCTCGACGCGCTCCGTCGCTCGCTCATCGAGCAGCTCGACGGCATGTACGACCCGCAGCTGAGCGGTTGGGGCCGCCGCCAGCGCTATCCCTTCGCGGCGCCGGTCGAGCACGCCTTCTTCCGCGCGGCGGTGCGCGGCGAAGGGCAGTGGCGGGCTCGCGCGCTGGCCACGCTGGAGCGCTACGCCGAGCTGATCGATCCGGTCTGGGGCGGCATGTATCAATACTCCGAAGGCGGCGTCTGGAACCGACCTCACTTCGAGAAGATCGTACCGGTTCAAGCCGGCGCCATTCGCATGTTCGCCGAGGCCCATCGGGTGAGTGGCGACGACCAGTGGATCGAGCGGGCCACACGGATCCGCGACTACGTCCGCGCCCAGCTCACCTCGCCGGAGGGGGTCTTCTACACCAGCCAGGACGCCGATCTGAGCGAGCCGCACGTACCGGGCGCCGAGTACTACGCGCTGGACGACGCCGGCCGCCGCGCGCTCGGCATCCCGCACGTCGACACCCACGTCTACGCCGCCGACAACGGCATGATGATCGCCGCCCTCGCCCAGCTCGCGATCGCCACCGGCGACGAGGGACCGCTCGAGGAGGCCGCGCGCGCCGCCAGCCGGATCATCGACACACACCTCGGCGACGACGGGCTCTTCGTCCACGACGCGGACGCGCCGGGATCGGTGCGCTACCTCACCGATCAGGCCTGGCTGATGGCCGCGTTCGTCGCCCTCCACCAGGCCACCGGCGACGCGGCGTGGCGCGAGCGGGCCATCGCCCTCGCCGACGCCACCATCGAAGCGCTGCACGACGACGAGAGCGGCGGTCTCTTCGCGCACACCGAGGACCCGAACGCCGTCGGCGTCTTCCGCGAGCGGCTCGTGCCCATCGAGGAGAACGCCGTCGCCGCGCGCGCCTTGCTCACCCTGGGCCGGCTCACCGACGAGCCCCGCTTCGGCGCGGCCGCGCTCGCCTCCCTCCGCGCCTGCGCCCGCCGGGACGAGCTCCGCCGGATGGGCAGGATGATCGGCGACTACCTGTTGGCGCTCGAAGAGCAGCTGGCGGGCTACGTCCGCCTCTACGTCGTCGGCCCCGACGGCGCGCAGACCGACGCCCTCTTCCGCGCCGCGCTCGCGTTCGACGACCCGACCCTCATCGTCGAGCGCGCGCGACCAGACGACAGCCACTACCCCTATCCCGGCGAGCCGGCCGTCTTCGCGTGCACCGCCGACGCCTGCTCCATGCCCGTCACCGATCCCGACGCGCTCGCCGAAGCCACCCACGCCTTCCTCGGCCGCTGAGCGCTCGCGCGGCGCCGCTCCGCGCGCGCTCCTGGTCAGGGCTCGACTGCGCGCTACTCGACGACTCGGGCGGGTGCGTTGGGTCGGCAGCGCGACCCGCGTCCGGACAACCCGAATGCAGCTCGTCGAGCGAGGCGAGAGCGCTCGCCGCCGATGGCGAGCCGCGTGGTAGCCTGCGGCCCTTCACCGCTCGACAGGAGAACCACCGTGCGCCGTCTTCAGCTCGCCGTCATCGCGATGTTCATCGCCACCGCCTGCGGGGGAGGCAGCTCGTCGACCGCTGCCACTCCGACCAGCGGCGGCTCCGCATCCGGCGGGCAAACGTCGGGGCAGGAAGAGAGCGGTGGTGACTCGACCGCGGCCGGCCAGTTCCAGCTCAACGACTCGGACACCGCGGATCAGGCGCACGGCGATCATCCCTCGGAGATCGAGGCGACCCGGACGGAGGCGGCCATGCGGCTCTTCGTGGTGGATCGGGACTCGGGACCGATCGAGGGCGTCGTGATCAAGCTGACGTCCGCCGACGGCAGCGCCTACTACACGGGCGAGACCGATTCGGCCGGCTATGGCGAGGTGCTGGTCCCGGTCGGGCAGCGCTATCGAGATCGAGTATCTGAGCCTCGGTCACCGGAACACCTCGGCGAGCGTGGAGGTGCCCGAGGGGCCGAACCAGGACATCCGCCTCACCATGCGCTATCGGCGCTTGCGTCCGCCTCCGCCGGTGCAGAATCCCGGAGCCGGAGGCGGCGCCGCAGGCCGAGCCCGAGGCGCCGGCCGAGCGCTTCGTGCTCGACGGCATCGTCTTCGGGAGCGGGAGCGCCACGATTCAAGAAGAGTCCTTCCCGCGTCTCGACCGCGTCGTCGAGTACATGACCCACATGCCGAGCTCCGCGGATCCGCGTGGCCGGGCACACCGACAACGTGGGCAACCCGCGGCGGAACCAGCAGCTCTCCGAGCAGCGCGCGCAGGCGATCCGACAGTATCTCGTCGATCACGGCATCGACGGCGGCCGCATCGAAGCGGTCGGCTACGGCGACACGCAGCCGGTCGCGTCGAACGACACCGAAGAGGGCCGCCAGCAGAACCGGCGCATCGAGGCCGTCGAGCTGTAGGGCCGCTCGAGTCCACCGGAGCTCGCCGGGGCGGGACGGGTGGCCGTTGCACTCGTGCGGGTGGCCTTCGCACTCGTGCGGGTGCCTCTTGCACTCGTGCGGGTGGCCGTTGCGCTCGTGCGGGTGGCCTTTGCACTCGTGCGGGTGGCCGTTGCACTCGTGCGGGTGGCATTCGCACTCGTGCGGGTGGCCGTTGCACTCGTGCGGGTGGCATTCGCACTCGTGCGGGTGGCCGTTGCACTCGTGCGGGTGGCATTCGCACTCGTGCGGGTGGCCGTTGCACTCGTGCGGGTGGCCGTTGCGCTCGTGCGGGTGGCATTTGCACTCGTGCGGGTGGCCGTTGCACTCGTGCGGGTGGCCGTTGCGCTCGTGCGGGTGGCATTTGCACTCGTGCGGGTGGCCGTTGCGCTCGTGCGGGTGGCCTTTGCACTCGTGCGGGTGGCATTCGCACTGTCGTGCTCTTGCACCCGTCTGCGCTCGTGCTGGTGTGAGATCCTCTCTCCGTGCCGCGCTGCACCGTGTCGGCGCGGCTTGGTGAGCGCGTGTGCGAGTACGAGACGCACCGCTCGGCGAGGAGATTGATAGCGAGCTCGACGCGACCGCCGCACGGCCGCAGCCGCAGAGGTCGGTGTCTCGGGTGCGTGGCGTCTCGCGGCATGCGAGGGATCTCGCCTCGATCGGCGATCCGGATGTCCGCCGGGACGTCCCCGGATCGTCCCTTGCCTGACTTGGACGCGATGGCGAGAGCGACGGCGATGGCGCGCGAGGTCGAGCGCGAGGCGACCCGCGACTGGTTGGATGCGCTGGAGAGCGTGCTGGATTCGAGAGGGGCCCGAGCGGACCGGGCGCCTCTTGAGGCAGCTGATGCGGCGGGCGGCGGCGCGCGGGGTCGAGCTGCCCTTCACGCGCGCCACACCGGCCGTGAATACGTTGCCCTACCCGTCTCGACGCGACTATCCGGGCGATCTCGCGCTCGAGGCGCGCATCGAGGCGATGGTGCGCTGGAACGCGATGGCCATGGTCGCGCGCGCCAACCGTGATCGACCCGGCATCGGCGGGCACATCGCGAGCTACGCGTCGGCCGGCACGCTGATGGAGGTCGGCTTCAACCACTTCTTCCGGGGCAACGATCACCCCGAAGGTCCGGACCACCTCTATCTGCAGGGCCACGCTTCGCCGGGCGTCTACGCGCGCGCCTTTCTCGAGGGGCGCCTGGACGAAGAGAAGCTCGACGCTTTTCGGGCCGATGTGTCGGCGGACGGTCTCTCGTCCTATCCGCATCCCTGGCTGATGCCGCGCTTCTGGGAGACACCGTCGGTGTCGATGGGCCTCGCGCCGCTGATGGCCATCTACCAGGCACGCTTCGATCGCTACCTGGTCGACCGCGGTCTGCGCGCGCACCTGCCGCGCACCTGGGCGGTGATCGGAGACGGTGAGATGGACGAGCCCGAGTCGGTCGGGGGGCTGGCGATGGCCTCGCGAAGCTGCCTCGGAAACCTCACCTTCGTGGTCGACTGCAACCTGCAGCGCCTCGACGGACCGGTGCGCGGCGACGCGAGCATCATCCGCGAGCTGGAAGGGCTCTTCCGCGGCGCGGGCTGGAAGGTGCTGAAGGTCCTCTGGGGTCGTGAGTGGTGCGATCTCGATCGCGCGCGACGTCGACGGACGGCTGGTCGAGGCGCTGGACCAAATGGTCGACGGGCAGTGGCAACGCGTCGCAGCCCGAGGTGGCGCCGTCCTGCGCGAGGAGCTCTTCGATCGCGACCCCGCCCTGCGCGCCATGGTCGCCGACTGGAGTGACGCCGAGCTCGGGCAGCTCGAGCGCGGCGGTCACCATCGGCTCGCGGTCTGGTCCGCCTTCGACGAGGCCGCACGCACGACCGACCGGCCGACGGTGATCCTCGCCATGACGGTGAAGGGCTGGGGCATGGGCACGGCCGGCGAGGCGCGCAACGTGGCGCACCAGGCCACGAGCATGAAGGAGCCCGCCCTGCGGGCGATGCGCGATTGGCTGGGGGTCCCCATCGGCGACGCCGAGCTCGACGCGATCCCCTACGTGAAGCCGGACGAGAGCTCGCCCGAGCTGAGCTACATGCGTGAGCGGCGGGAGGCGCTCGGCGGGCTCCGACCCGAACGGCGCGCCTCACGGGCGGACGTCGCTCTGCCGGGAGACGACGTCTTCGGCCACTTCCGCCAGGGCAGCGAGCGCGACGTGACCACGACCGCGTGGCTGGTACGGATGCTCGCGCAGCTCCTCAAGGACCCGAACCTCGGGCCGCGTATCGTGCCGATTGTGCCCGACGAGGCGCGCACGTTCGGGCTCGAGGCGCTCTTTCCTCAGGTCGGCATCTACGCGCACTCCGGGCAGCTCTACGAGTTCGTCGACGCCGGCAAGCTGCTGCACTACCAAGAGGAGCGCGAGGGCCAGATCCTCGAGGAAGGCATCACCGAGGCGGGCGCGATGGCGTCTTTGATCGCCGCCGGCACCTCGCACGCGAGCGGTGGCCCGTGGATGCTGCCTTTCTTCTTCTTCTATTCGATGTTCGGTTTCCAGCGGGTGGGCGATTTGATCTGGGCGGCGCAAGACGCGCGGGCGCACGGCTTTCTGATCGGCGCGACGAGCGGGCGCACGACGCTCAACGGCGAAGGGCTGCAACACCAGGACGGGCACAGCCACCTCCTGGCCCACGCGTATCCGCGGGTCCGCGCCTACGACGTCGCGTACGGCTACGAGATCGCCACCATCGTCGAGGAGGGCATCCGGCGCATGGTGAGCGAGGGCGAAGACGTCCTCTACTACATCACCGTCGCGAACGAGCCCTATCCGATGCCCGGCCTGCCCGAGCCGGATCCGCGCGAGGGCATCGTGCGGGGAATCCACTGCGTCCATCCGTGCGACGAGGCCCAGGTCACGCTGCTCGCTTCCGGAGCGCTGCTCCGCTCGGCGCTCGAGGCGCGAGAGCTGCTCGAGACGCACTTCGACGTGACCGCCGAGGTGTGGAGCGTGACCAGCTTCTCCGAGCTCCACCGCGACGCGAGCACCCTCGGACGGGACGATTGGCTGCACCCCGAGCGGCCGTCGACCACACCCTACCTGCGGCACGCGCTCGGTGATCGACGGCGGCCTTTCGTGGCCGTGTCGGACTGGGTGAAGGCGCTGCCCGATCTGGTCGCGAAGTGGCTGCCGGGGCCCCTCACCTCGCTCGGGACGGACGGGCTCGGTCGCAGCGATTCGCGCGCTGCTCTGCGCGACTTCTTCGAGGTGGACGGGCGACACACTGCGGTGGCGGCGCTGGCAGCGCTGGCCCGGGAGGGAGAGGTCCCGCCCTCGACGGTGCAGGAAGCCATGCAGCGATTCGAGATCGACGCGACGGGGGCCGACCCGAGGACTCGCTGAGCCGAATTGGGGGCGAAATCGTGTAGCGAGGGCGAGGACCGGAGTCGAGACGGGAGTCGCGACTGGGGCGGGGAAGCTCCGAAGGCCATCCCGTCGGCCTCAGACCGATCGGAAGCGCGATTCGACGAGAGATTCAAACGCGAGAGAGGAGAGAACGATGGAGGTCACGCTTCCGGAGCTGGGCGAGGCAAAAGCCACGGGCGTCGTGCTCGAGGTGCTGGTGCACGAGGGCGATCACGTCGATCGAGGCCAGCCGATCCTCGAGCTCGAGACCGACAAGGCGACGGCGGAGGTCCCCTCGCCCGAGAGTGGCGTGGTGGAGCGCGTCATGGTTGCCCAAGGCGACGAGGTCCATGCCGGACAGGCGCTGTTGGAGCTCTCCTCGGAGGGCGACGCCGGCGATCGGGAACGCGATGCCGAGTCGCGATCGGGGGAGCCCGCGGAAGGAGCGCGCCCGGGCGAGCCCAAAGAGGGCGGCGAGGCGCGCGCCGGCGCCACTACGCGGGGGGATGGTGGAGCGGACGAGGCTGGAGACGGGACCGAGACGCGAAGCGAGGAGCGAGAGCCCGGGGGCGACGCGGGCGGTCGTGAGCACGACGAGGCGCGCGCCGAGACGGGAAGAGCAGAGCGCCCGCAGCGTGAAGCTGGCGACGGCCGGCAGCGGAGAGAGGCGCGAGGGGATCGCGGCGCGCGAGGGGGCGCCGGAAAGTCGAACGGTCGGACCGGGTCGCACGGCGTCGCGGCGGAGGAGCCCGCATCGACCCGGCCTCCCTCGGAGCGCATCGAGTCGGCGCCGCACCTGCTCCAGGCGGCCGCTTCACCGGCCGTGCGACAGCTCGCCCGCGAGCTCGGCGTGGATATCACCCTCGTCGCGGCCACGGGCCACGGCGGCCGAGTGAGCGAAGGGGACGTGAAGAGCCACGTCCGCCATCAGCTCGAGGCCCTCGCGCGCCGTCCCCCCGAGCCCGAGCCTCGGCGGCCGCGCCTGCCCGATCTGTCGCGCTTCGGCGAGATTCGAGCGCGTGCCCTTCGACCGCGTTCGCCGCGCCGTCGCCGAGCACGTCGCCCGCTCGTGGTCCGAGGTGCCGCGGGTCACGCAGGGCGATCGGGCCGACATCACAGAGCTCGAAGGCTTCCGCCACCGCTTCGGGGCCGACGAGGGCGAGCACCTCACCCTGACCGCCATCCTCGTCGCCGTCGTGGCGCGGGCGCTGACGCGCTTCTCGCACTTCAACGCGGCCGTGGACGCCGAGGCGAACGAGCTCGTCCTGCGCCACGACGCGATCATCGGCGTGGCCGTCGACACCGATCACGGGCTGCTCGTGCCGGTCGTCCGCGACGCTGCGAAGAAAGGGCTCTTGGAGATCGGCGCCGAGCTGGCCGATCTCGCCGAGCGGGCCCGCGACCGCGCGCTCCGCGCCGACGAGCTCGAGGGCGCGAGCTTCACCATCACCAACCTCGGCGGGTTGGGGACCACCACCTTCACGCCGATCGTCGGCTGGCCACAGGTCGCCATCCTCGGCGTCGGCCGCGCGCGAACGCTCCCGGTGCACCGTGAAGAGGTGCCGCGCCCGGTGCCGAGCGACGAGACCTTCGTCGCCCGCCGGATCCTCCCGCTCTCGCTCGCCTACGACCACCGCGCGGTGGACGGCGCCGACGCCGCCCGCTTCCTGCGCTGGATCTGCCGGGCGCTGGAAGAGCCGCTCCGCCTGATCGGCTGAAGGCATCACCGCGACGTCCGCGACGCGGCGCGGACATGGTCCCTCTCGCGAAACGAGGCCCTTGGTGCTCCGGCGTCGCCACGGACGTGGCTGCTCACGCGGCGCCGCCGAGGTGTGCGCTGGACCATCCCGACTTGACCCGAAGGCTCGGCGCGACGACACCTCGGGGATGCCTCTGCCCTGGAGCGAGCGTTGCGGATCCTGGTCGTAGACGACGATCCGGAGCTGGCCGATCTGTTGGAGCGCGCGCTCTCGCGGGACGGTCACGCGGTCGAGCTGAGCGGCTCGGTCGCGGACGCGACGATGCAGCTCGCGATTGCGGATCCCGACGTGGTCGTGCTCGACGTGGGGTTGCCGGACGGTTCGGGCGTGGATTTGTGCCGGCACTGGCGGCAGCGCGGGCAGAACGTCCCGATTCTCTTGCTGACTGCACAGGGCGATGTGGGCCACCGCGTCGAGGGGCTGGACGCCGGCGCGGACGACTTCTTGCCCAAGCCCTTCGCCGTCGCCGAGCTGCGGGCGCGGGTGCGGGCGCTGGGGCGACGCCGGGATTGGCCGCCCGAGGTGGTGCGGCAGATCGGCGACGTCGATCTCGAGCTCGGGGCCCGTCAGGCTCGTCGGGCCGGGGCGCGCGTGGAGCTGACCGCCAAGGAGTGGGCCATCCTGGAGACCATCGCCGGCGCCGACGGCC
Organism: uncultured Pseudomonadota bacterium; assembly: GCA_963832725.1. Taxonomy (GTDB): domain Bacteria; phylum Myxococcota_A; class Polyangia; order Polyangiales; family Sandaracinaceae; genus JAEZBP01. The sequence goes on along the minus strand of CAWHVG010000007.1, from coordinate 253,830 downwards.
GGGTGGTGCAGCGCGCCCGGCTGCTCGAGCAGGTGTGGGGCGACGTCACCGAGGCCCACAGCGCGTCGCTCGACGTCCTGATCACGCGCATCCGCCGCAAGCTCGGCAAGCGAGTGGTGCGCACGGTCCGCGGCGAAGGCTATGCCATCGGCGAAGGCGATGCGGCCAGCGAAGCCTGAACGCTCGCTCGCCCGCCGCCTGGCGGCGGTGTCCATCGGCGCGGCGATGATCGCGTCGGCCGCCTCCGTCGCCGTGACCACCGGCCTCGCGTACCGCGCCGTGAAGCGCGAGGAGCGCGCGTCGATGGTCGGCGCCGCCAACCTCCTGGCCACGGAGGTCGAGGAGAGCCCGCCCGCCGACGAGCTGGCCGAGGAGATCCGCGAGCTCAGCGTGCGCGGGATGCGAGCGCTCATCGTGCTCGACGACACCGAGATTGGCGACGCGACGATCGCGGCGCGTCCGGAGCGCGGTTGCGCCGACGTCGACGCCGACGAGCCCTATCGTGTGTGCACCTCCGACCGGACGCTGGCTCCCGGCGAGCGCGTGTGGATTGCCGGCCCCGAGCGCGCCGACGCCTACCGCGGGCCCTTCTTGGCTGCCGCTGGCGTCGCCCTCCTGCTCGCGTTGATCCTGGCGGCGTTGGGCGGAGGCGCGGCCGCGCGCTGGGCTGCGCTGCCGCTCTCGCGATTGCGGCGCGCGCTCCTGGTGGGCGACGTCGCCGAGCCCTCCACCGTCCGCCTCCCGCCGCCCTCGGGCATCGCCGAGGTCGACGCGGTCAGCGGCGCCATCGAGACTCTGCTCTCACGGCTGGACGCCGAGCTCTCGCGGGCGCGCCGCTTCGCCTCGGACGCCGCCCACGAGCTGCGCACGCCGCTGACCAAGATCCTCGGCGAGCTGGAGCTGCTGCAAGAGGAGCCGCCCGCGCCCGACGTCTTCGAAAGCGAGCTGTCGCGCTTCCACGACCGGGTCGCCGCCATGGCCGCGCTGGTCGAGCGGCTCTTGGCCTTGGCCACCCCGGCTTCGGGCCCCGTCGACGAGCTGGTCTCGCTGATCGACGTGGTCGAAGACCTGGCCGAGCAACGCGACCGGGAGCGCCTGACGCTCGAGCTGCCGGAAGACGACGCGCTGGTGCGGGGTGATCACGCGCTCTTGGCCTCGCTGATCCGCAACGGCGTCGACAACGCGCTGAAGTTCTCGACCGGCCCCGTGAGCGTGCGGGTGCTCTCCCGAGGAGAGCGCCTCGTCGTGCAGATTGACGACGAGGGCCCCGGCGTCGCGCCCGAGCTGCGCGAGCGCGTCTTCGAGCACTTCTACCGCGACCCCAGCGCCCGCGCCCGCGCCGGCCACGGTCTCGGCTTGGCCTTGGTGGCGCACATCGCGAAGGTCCACGGCGGAAGCGCCGCGTTCGTGGACGGCGCCGAGGGAGCGCGGCTGGAGATCGAGCTCCCGCGCTTTCAGTCCGCCGAGAAGTGAACCGCACGCCTGGCGGGCGCTCGGAGCGCGAACCGGTCGAGCCCAGCCCGCAGGCGGCTCACGGCCTCGCGACCCGGCCCCTCACGAATGGGGCTGCGCCGGGTGCTCGTCGACCTCGCCGTCCTGGTCCGCGTGGCCTTCGTGCTCGTCGACCTCACCGTCCTCGTCGCTTGGCCTTCGTGCTCGTCGACCTCGCCGTCCTGGTCGGCATGGCCTTCATGCTCGTCGACCTCGCCGTCCTGGTCGGCATGGCCTTCGTGCTCGTCGACCTCGCCGTCCTGGTCCGCGTGCCCTTCGTGCTCGTCGACCTCGCCGTCTCGGTCATCGTCGTCGTCTTCGGCTTCGACGCTGAGGAAGGCGCCGCTCTGGCCGTCGACTTCGACGGCGGCCAACGTCCCATCCTGGCGGCGGACGACGACCTCGATGACGGCGTTCGGGCTCTGCCCTTCGTGCTCGACGCGCACGACGCTCGCGCCGGGGACGTGCTGGAGCGCCACGTCCTGGGCCTGCTGGTCGGTGACGGCGCCGTGAGTCGACTGCGGGCCGCCGCAGCCGGCGATGAGGGCCGTCGCCGCGATGGCGCGGGTCCAGGAGGCGATGGTCTGGGCTGTCTTCATGGGATTCGCTCCTCGTCGTTCGAAAGGAGCCGGAGCATGGGACGGTCGACCTAACGAGGGCCTAACAGTCCGCTGAAGAGGCTTCGCGCCGCTCGTACGGACCGCTGACGTACACGCGGCTCGCGAATTGCCGAGGCCCCACCGCGCTCGAGAGGCACGATTGCATGGAATCCGCCGGCGCTCGGCGCGAGATTAGGTTGCGGTTAAGGCGGGTGCGACATGTCTTCGGCGTGCTTCGAGCCGCGATTCTGACGCTCGCCATCGCCGGCTTCGCCCGGCCGGCAGCCGCGCAGGAACAATCCCTGACGCTCGCCGACGCGCTGCACGAGGCGCACGAGGCGGCACCGACCGTGCTCGTGAGCGCCGCGCGCGCCGCCGTGGCGGACCGCGACGTGGAGGTGGCGGGGATCCTGCCCGACCCCACGCTCGGAGTGGGCGCCAGCGTCTCGTACAACCTCATCGCGACCTTCTTCGTGAGCCTCCCGGTCTTCGGGCAGCTCGGCGCGGCGGTCGGCGCGGCCGAGGCGCAGGCGCGAGTGGCGCGGGCCGGCATCGAGGTGGCGCGCCTCGACGCGGCGCTGGCGGTCCGCACGGCCTGGACGCAGCTCTGGCTGGCCCAGCAACGCGTGGAGCTGGCGGCCGAGGACGTGGCCCGGCGCGAGCGCTTGGCGGATGCGGCGACGGGGCGCTTCGACGAAGGCGCGGGGACACGGCTCGACGTGCTGCGCGCCCAAGCCGACGTGAGCCGCGCCCGAGGAGAGCAATCGGCGTTGACGTCGCTCCGAGACGCAGCGGCGGCGCGGCTGGCCGGGTTGCTGGGCCGGGAAGCGGGCCAGAGCATCGTACCGTCCGGCGATCCGGAGCTCGGCGGTCGCGCGCCGGCGCTCTCGTCGGTGTCGCGGCTCGTGGCCAACCACCCGCTCGCGAGCCGTTCCGGGGCCACGGTGGCGGCGGCGGACGCGGTGGTGGAGCAGGCGCACCGGACGCGGTGGCCGAACCTCGGGCTCTCCGTGCAGGACTGGTGGGGCCGCTCGAACAACATCCACGACGTCCGCGTGATCCTGAGCATGCAGGTGCCGATCTTCGACGAGCCGCGGATCTCGCGCGCGGAGACGGCGCGCAGCGCGGCGCAGTCGGCGCACGAGGCGGTCGGCATCGATCTGCGGGCGGCGCTGGTGGCCGCGCGGGCCGAGTACATCGCCGCCGTGCAGCGCGCCGCGGCGCAAGAAGAAGAGGTCCTGCCGGCCTCGCGCGAGGCGGCGGAGCTCTCCGACGAGGCCTACCGGAGTGGCGGGCTCGATCTGACGGGCGCGCTCGCGGCGGAGCAGGCCTACTCGGTGGCGCGAGCGGCCGAGATTCGCGGCGCGAGCGCAGCGGGCGTTGGCCTACGCGCGGATGCAGCACGCGGCCGGAGAGGCGTTGTGAAGGCTCGAATCCGGAACCGAGCGCGCGCCGCGTCGACCGGCCACGTCCCCGGCGCGGCGGGCGTTGGCCTACGCGCGGATGCAGCACGCGGCCCGAGAGACACTGGTCGCGGCGAGAGCGGCGCGCGGGTCGCCGGCCGCTTCGAACCTGACGCCGTCACGCGCGGGGCGTCGCCGGAGACGACGGTCGACCTTCCCGGCCGCGGCGCGAGGGATTGCGAGGAACAGAGGCGGTGGATGAGAGCGCGAGTCGGTGTGGTGTGGGCCGCGTTGTCGATGGCGGCGCTTTCGGGATGCGGCGGCGGCGAAGAGGCGCCGGAAGAGGAGCATCCGATCGCGACGCGGTGCGCGGTGGCCGAGGCGCGCTCGTTCGCCGACACGCGCACGCTCCGCGGCACCGTGGCGGCGGCGCCCGAGCATCACGCGATCGTCTCGGCCGAGGTGGCGGGGCGGCTCGATCGGGTGGCGCTCCGGGTCGGTGACCACGTGGCCCAGGGCGACGTGATTGCCGAGGTGGAGCCTCGCGTGTCCCGCGACGTGGTGCGGGAGGCGCAGGCGACGCTGGCCGAGGCCAACGCGGCGCACACGGCGGCGGAGGCGGCGGCGACCCGCGAGGCGCACTTGGTGGAGCGCGGGATCCACGCGCGGCAGGCGCTGGAAGCGGCCGAGGCCGAGCAGGCGCGCACGGACGCGCTGATGGCTTCGGCCCGCGCGCACTTGGACGCGGCCCGCCACGGCGTGGAGCGGACGGACGTGCGCTCACCGATTGACGGCGTGGTGGTGCACTTGCTCCGCGGGCGTGGCGAGGTGGTCGACGGCACGCCGGCCACGCCGATTGTGGAGATCGCGGATTCCTCGGCGCTGGAGCTGGCCGCCAGCGCGGCGGCGGCGGACCTGGTGGCGATCCGAGCCGAGCAGGAGGCCACGGTGCGCTTCGACGCGCTGCCCGAGCAGGCGTTCTCCGCGACGGTGCGCGCGGTCTCGCCGGCGGTCGATCCGGCCAGCGGCGTCGGTGAGGTGTGGCTCTCACTCACGTGTGACGACGTCTGTCCGCCGCTCGGCTTGCTCGGCGACGCCGAGGTGAACGTGGGGCCGCCGCGCGATGGCGTGGTCGTGCCCGAGGTGGCGGTGCGAAACGGCGGCGGCGCGCGCACCGAGGTGGTGCTCTGCCAGGACGGGCAGGCGCACGTGGTCGAGGTCGAGGTCGGACGGCGTGTCGACGGGGTGGCCGAGATCGCCTCCGGCGTCGAGGCCGGCGCGCGGGTGGCGATCGACGAGGTGCCGGCGTTCGAGGACGGCGTCGCCATCGAGGTGCGGGAGGAATGATGCGCCTCACCACAGAGCCCGCGACGACACGCACGGCGTCGGCGCCCTCGCAGGAGGCGTGGCCGAGCGCGGCGACCTGTCCCGACAGAGAGGGTGAGGAGCGACCGTGAAGATCGCCGACTTCGCGCTCTCGAACCGCTCGCTGGTCATCCTGGTGGCCGCGGTGGCCGCGATTGGCGGCGTGCTGGCCGCCCAGACGCTGCCGAGCGGCGTCTACCCGGAGCTGACCTTCCCGCGCATCGCGGTGGTGGTCCGGCAGGGCGACGCGCCGCCGCAGGTCTTCGAGCAGAACGTGACCAAGCCGGTCGAGGAGGCGCTGGCCACGGTGCTCGGCGTGGTGCGGGTTCGCTCGCGGACCATCCGCGGCGGCACGCAGGTGCAGCTCTACTTCGCGCCCGACACCGACATGTGGCGTGCGCTCCAGCTCGCGCAGTCGAGCATGAGCGACATCCGCTCGACGCTCCCACCGGGCGCGAACATCACGGTCGAGCGGCTGACGCCGGTGTCCTTCCCGGTGCTCTCGTTCGACGTCTCGGGGCCCATCGACTCGCGCGACCTGCGCGAGCTCACCGACATGACCATCCGGCCCGCCATCGCGCGGGTACCCGGCGTCGGTCGCGTCGGCGCGCTCGGCGGCGACGTGCGCGAGATGGAGATCGTGGTCGACCCCGATTGGGCCGCCGCGCAGCACCTGAGCCTGGAGGCCATCGCGGCCAAGGTGCGCACGGCCATCCCGCTCTCGACGGTGGGCCGCTACGAGCAGGACCACACGCTGACGACGGTGATCGCGTCGGCGGAGGCGATGGGCCCGGACGACATCGCGTCCATCCCGATTGGCGTGGGCCCGAGCGGCGCGCCGGTGGAGCTCGGCTCGGTGGCATCCGTGTTCGAAGGCGCGCAGGACCGCTTCTATCGCGCGTCCGGGCCGCACGGCGACGCGGTGATTGTGACGGTGGCGAGGCTGGAAGGCGCGAGCACGCCCGAGGTGGTGCAGCGCGTGCTCGACGCGGTGGACGAGGTGAAGCCCTCGCTCCCGGCCGGCGTGCGGATCGATCCGGTCTACGACCAGGGCTGGCTGGTCCACGAGTCCATCGCCAGCGTGCGCGACGCGATCGTGGTCGGCGTCGTGCTCTGCCTGCTGGTGCTCGGCGTCTTCCTCCGCGATGTGCGGGCCGGGCTGGTGGCGGCGCTGGCGGTGCCGGCGACGTTGGCCATCACCTTCCTCTTGATGCGGATCTTCCACCAGACGCTGAACCTCATGTCGCTGGGCGGCATGGCGGTGTCGATCGGGCTGGTGGTCGACGACGCGATCGTGGTGGTGGAGGCCATCGCGCTGCGCCTCGAGAAGGGCGAGACGCCGGAGGAAGCGGCGCGCAACGGGACGGGCGAGCTGGCGGCGGCGGTCATCGGCACGACCATCACCACCGTCATCGTCTTCCTGCCGCTGGCGTTCCTGTCCGGCATCGTCGGCGAGTTCTTCGGCGCGCTGGCCATCACGCTGGCCTCGGCGGTGGTGATCTCGCTCTTGATCGCGCTCTTCGTCGTGCCGATCGCCGCCGCGGCGATCATGCGGCGCCGACCGGCCAAGCCGCCGGCGCGCTACACGGGCGTGGTGGTCCGCGGCGTGCGCTGGGCGGCGGGCCGGCCCTGGGTGGGCGTGCTCGGGACCTGCTTGGCGCTGGCGTTCTCGGGCTACGCGGCGGGGCACATGCCGAGCGGGTTCTTGCCCGAGGCCGACGAGGGCGCGTTCGTCATCGACTACTACACGCCGGCCGGCACCTCGCTCAGCGACACCGACGCGGCCGCGCGCCGCATCGAGCAGATCCTCCGCGAGACGCCGGAGGTGCGCACCTTCTCCCGGCGGACGGGCGCCGAGGTCGGACCGGCCACGGTCACGCTGTTGAACGAGGGCGACTTCGTCGTGCGGCTGGTCGACGGCCCACGCCGCTCCTCCGAAGAGATTGTCGCCGACATCCGGACGCGCATCGAGCGCGAGGTCCCGGTGGTGCGGACCGAGTTCATCCAGCTCATCCAGGACATGCTCGACGATTCTCTCGGGCACGCCGCGGCCGGTCGAGGTGCGCATCTTCGGGCCTGACCGGACGGTGCTCGAGCGGCTGGCCGGCGAGGTGGAGAGCAAGGTGGCCGCCGTCGACGGCGCGGTGGACGTCTACGGCGGCGTGGAGCGACCTTCGTCGGAGCTGGTGGTCGACATCGATCGAGAGGCGGCCGCGCAGCTCGGGATGACGAGCAACGACGTGTCGTTCGACGTCCGCGACGCGCTGATCGGCACCAACGTCGGCGTGATGCGGCGGCTCGACCGGCTCGTGAACGTGCGCGTTCGCTATCCGGACGCCGTGCGGAGCGATCCGGATTGCTTCGCCGCGCTGCCGATCACCACGATGCCTGCCGCGGGGGCGGCGACCCACACGGCGCCGAACGCGAACGCCGTGCCGGCAGCGCCCCGCAACGTGAGCCTGGGGGCGGTCGCCACGCTGCGCCGCGACGAAGCGCCGACGGTGCTCGAGCGCGAGAGCCTGCAGCCCGTGGTCGTCGTCACGACCGACATCGAGGGGCGCGATCTCGGCAGCGTGGTGCGCGACGTGGAGCGCGGGATCGCGGAGGTGCAGGCTCCTCCCGGCTACCGCATCGAGCTCGGCGGGCAGCACGCCAGTCAGGTCGAAGCGTCGCGCAACCTGGCGGTCGTCGCCTGCGTCGGCGTGTTGCTGGTCTTGGTCATCCTGGTCGGCCAGCTCCGCTCCCTCCGACCGGCGCTGGCCGTGCTGCTGACCACGCCGCTGGCGTTGGTCGGCGCGCTGGCCGCGCTCTGGCTGACGGGCGTGCCCCTCGACGCCTCGTCCTCGATGGGGCTCGTGCTCCTGGTCGGGTTGGTGGTGAAGAACGGCATTCTTCTGGTCGAGCTGGCCGAGGAGCGCGCGAGAGAAGGCGTGCCCTACGTCGAGGCGCTGGCCATCGCCGCTCAGCGCCGGCTCCGCCCCATCGTGATGACGACCCTGGCCACCTTGGCCGGCCTGGCGCCGCTCGCGCTGGCCATCGGCTCCGGCTCCGAGCTCCAACGCCCGCTCGCCATCGCCGTGCTCGGCGGCCTCTCGCTCTCGACCGCCTCGAGCCTGCTCGTCCTGCCCTCGCTCGCCGCGCTCCTGCACCGCCGCCGCGCGAACGAGGAGTCGCAGCAGTCCGCCGATTGACCTCGCCCCCGACACGCGGGGTTGGAGGACCGGCGAGGGGGAGTTGTCGATCGGGCTCTCCGGCCCGATGACCAAGAGAGATGACCAAGCCTGCCGTCGCCGTCGCGGGCGCGACCGGATTCATCGGCGCGGCGATCTGCCGCGCGTTGGCGGACGACTATCACGTGGTCGGGCTGACGCGTGGGGCGCCGCGCGACGAGCGTGTCGAATGGCGCCGCTGCGATCTCTACTCGCTGCTCGATGCAGAGCGGGCGCTCGAGGGCTGCCGCTACGCGATTACCTCGTCCACTCGATGCTGCCCTCGGCGCGGCTGACGCAGGCGTCCTTCGACGACCTCGATCTGATCCTCGCCGACAACTTCGCGCGCGCCGCCGCCAAGTGCGGGGTCGAGCAGATCGTGTACGTGGGCGGGCTGGTGCCGGGCGACGAGAATCTCTCGCCGCATCTGGCCAGCCGCTTGGAGGTCGAGAGAACGCTGGCCGCGCATGGGACGCCGGTGACGGCGCTGCGGGCGGCGATGGTGGTCGGCGCGGGCGGCAGCTCGCTCCACATCCTGACCAGCTTGGTCCGGCGGCTGCCGGCGATGCTCACGCCGAAGTGGACCCGCTCGAGCACGCAGCCGATCGCGCTCGCCGATCTGGTCCGCGCCGTCCAGCACGTCCTCGGCGATCCGAGCTTCGCCGGCGCGTTCGACGTCGGCGGGCCGGACGTGATGACCTACCGGGGGCTGATGGAGCGGACGGCCGCCGTGCTCGGTGTGACGCGGCGGATGCTCGACGTGCCGCTCTTCACGCCGGGGCTCTCGACGCTCTGGGTGTCGCTGGTGAGCGGTGCGCCGAGGGCGCTGGTGGGCCCGCTGGTGCAGAGCCTCCGCCACGACATGGTCGCGCGCGACAATCCGCTCCAGCGTTGGCTCGCGCCGGACGCGCTGGCGTTCGAAGACGCGCTGCGTCTGGCGATGGCCGAGGAGCGCCCGCGCACGCCACGTTTGATGCTGACCTCCCGCGATCGACGGCGGGTGCGCGCCGACCGGACGGTGCGCTCGGTGCAGCGGCTGCCGCGTCCCGACGGGCAGAGCGCGCGCTGGATCGGCGAGGAGTACGTGCGCTGGCTGCCGAGCGTGCCCATCCCGGGCCTCCGCTGCGAGACCGATGGGCCTTCGGTGGGCTTCTTCCTCCGTCCCGTTCGGAAGCCGCTCCTCGTGCTGCGGCTCTCGGACGAGCGGAGCCTGAAGGGCCGAGCGCTCTTCTACATCGACGGGGGGCTGCTCGCGCGGACGGACAGCGAGCGCCGAGGCCGCTTCGAGATGCGGATCACCGCCGACGGCGAGCACGTGTTGGCGGCCGTACACGAGTTTCGCCCTCGCCTGCCCTGGTACCTCTACAACGCCACCCAGGCGCTCGCGCATCTGGTGGTGATGCACCTCTTCGGCCGGCATCTCGCGCGCTTGGCCGGAGACCAGGGCGCCCCGCGTTCGAAACACGCCGCGCCGCTCTCGAGGGGCAGCGACTGAGCGATGGAGCGCTACGACCTCGCCGTCGTCGGAGCCGGTTTCGGAGGGTTGGCCGCCGCGCTCCGCGCCGCGGAGGCAGGCGCGAGCGTCGTGCTCTTCGAGCAGCTCCGCTATCCGGGCGGCTGCGCGTCGACCTTCACCCGCCGCGGCGCGCGCTTCGAGTCGGGCGCGACGCTCTTCAGCGGCTTCGGTGAGGGGCAGCTCTTCGACACGCTGATTCGCCGATTCGCGTTGCCGGTCACCTTCCGAGCGCTGAACCCGGTGATCGAGCTTCGCGCGCCCTCGTTCACGCTGTCCATCCCTTCCGACCATGCGCTCTTCCTCGAGCGGCTGACCGCGCTCGAGGGCGTGCCAAAAAGCAGCGCGCGCGCGTTCTTCGCCGAGCAGCGGGCGGTCGGCGATGCGCTCTGGGCGCTCTTCGACGATCCGAGCCTCCTGCCGCCGCTCTCGCTCCGGGCGCTCGCCAGGCACGGTCGCGCGCTGCCTCGCTACGCGCCGCTTCTACGCTCGATCGGTCGCCCACTCTCGCGTCTGATGCGCCGCCACGGCGTCGATCTGCCCGGCCCGCTCCGCACCTACGTGCAGGCCGTCTGTCAGATCACGGTGCAAGCCGACATCGACGCGGTGGAGGCGCCCTTCGCGCTCGGAGCCATGGACTACTGCTTTCGCGGCACCGGCCACGTCGAGGGCGGGATCGGCGAGCTGGCCTGGGCGCTCGCGCACGCGACCTCGCGCCTCGACGGCACGCTGCGGATGAGCGATCGGGTGGACCGCCTCGTCCGACGGCGGAACGGATGGCGGGTCGAGGCGCGAAAGGGCGCGATCCATGCCGATCGGGTGATCGCGAACCTCACTCCGCACGCGCTCCGCCGGGTGCTCGAGCTGCCCGAAGGCGCGCATCCGCGGCTCGATGCGCTCGCCCGCCGAGTCGAGACGGGGTGGGGCGCGGCCATGCTCTACCTCGTGTTGGAGCCGGGCGCGGAGCTGCCGCCGGAGCCGCATCACCTGGAGTTGGTCGCGGATCCGAGCGCGCCTTTCGTCGAAGGAAATCACGTCTTCGTCTCGATCAGCGGCGGGAACGAGGCGCGCAGCGACGAGGGCGGCCGGACGGTGACCGTGTCGACCCACGTGCCGATGGCGCGGCTGCGAGCTGACGACGATCCCGCGGGCTACGTGGCCGGCATTCAATCGACGATGCGCGAGACGATGTCGCTGCGAGCGCCCGAGGTGTGGCGAACGGTGCGGCGCGAGATGACCGCCAGCCCGCGGACCTTCGCGCGCTTCACGGGGCGGGACTTCGGCTACGTCGGCGGCATCCCGCGGCGGGCCGGGCTCGCGAACTATGCCGACCTCTGGCCGCGACCTCTCCTGCCGGGGCTCTGGATGGTCGGCGACAGCGTGTTCCCGGGGCAATCGACGCTGGCCACCGCGCTCGGCGGTCTGCGCGTCGCCGAAGCGGTCGTCCCGAGCGCTCTTGGCAGCGGCGTCTTGAGCGAACGCGAACACGCCGGCGGCATCTGACCGCTGGCGCCCGCGACAGCGCACCGCTCGACGCGCCTGGGGACCGCCTCTAGGCGGGGGTTTCTCCTGCGGATTGTCCGTTCGAATCGCGGAAACGTGGGAGATTGAGGCCGAGAGACGCACTATCGATACCTGTCACGTCGCAGGGAGGCGAACACCGACGCTACAACTTTTTTGCTCGAATCCCCGACAGCGGACTCGCGGGGCGCGCCGCGATCGCGTTATTCCTCGGGCCTGCCGGGGGGCATGTGACGCAGGCTGGAAACGAAGCTCGCGAGACGACCGGGTCTCGTGTGATCGTCGAGGGCGACCTGCTCGGTCGGGTCGCCGTCGAACAGAGGGTGGGGCTGATTCGCACGCTCGGGCGGTTAGCTGCCGCCGGAGACGGCGAAGCGCTCTCCGCCTCCATCGCGGAGCACGGGTTGTGCGGGCGCGAGGTCGAGCTGGCGGTGCTCGCGCGCTCGGACGGCTCGCGCGCCGCCTTCGAGGTATTCGCCGCCGGCGGCGCGGCCCCTCGCATACGGGCAGGCCGCGTGGCTGCGGACACGCTGATGGCGAGCGCGCTCCAACGCGGCGAGCTCGTCGTGGCCCGAGAAGGGTGGTCGGCGGGCATGCACGTCGCCGTCCCCCTCCGCGCCGATGGCGCTCCGGTGGGGGTCCTGGGGCTTCGCTGGTCGCGGAATCGCGATGTCACGGCCTCGGAGCGGGCGATCCTGTTGCTCATCGGCCGGCACATCGGGCCGATGCTGGAACGCTTCGAGGCGGTGGCGGCCGAGCGAGCCGCCCGCGCCGAGGCGGAGGCGGTGGCGGCGCGGCTCACGGGCACGGCACGCATCTCCCGCGAGCTGGCCGAGGCCACACTGGACGAGCGCGCCATCCTCGACCGTGCGGCCAAGGGCATCGCCGAGGTCTTCGGGGGCGCCTGTCTGGTCCGCACCACGGACGGGGCGATCCAGAGCCTCGCCGTGGAGGGCTCGGCACCGCTGCTCCGCGCGGAGCTGGAGCGACTCGGCGACGAGGTCACCTCTCCCGAGCGCACGCAACTCGAGCACCGGACCACGGTCGTCCTCGGACGTCACCGCCCCACCGCGGGCCTCGCGCTCCGGAAGAGCTCGCCGATCCGCAGCATGATGTCGGCGCCGATTCTCGTGCGGCGGTGTGAGCGCCGGGATCATCCTGGTCGTGCGGGCGTCGGGCTCGGCCTACTCGGAGCAGGATCGCCTCCTCCTCGACGACATCTCCTACCGCGTCGGGCTGGCGTTCTCCGCGGCCCACGCCTACGCGGCGCAGAACGAGGCGCGGGTGCGTGCCGAGGAGGCCACGCGAGGGCGCGATCGTGTGCTCTCCATCGTCACCCACGACCTGCGCGCGCCGCTGGCGACGGTGCACTTGGCCGCGTCGCTGCTGGACGAGATGAAGTGTGACGAGGAGGGCTTCGGCGAGATCGCGCAGCGGATTGGGCGCGCGGCGGCGAGGATGCGGCGGCTGGTGGACGATCTGCTGGATCTCGGGCAACTCGAGAGCGGCGCGCTGCACGTTCGCAAGGAGCGGGTGTCCATCGGCGAGCTGCTGGCGGACACGGCCGACGAGCTGGCGGAGCGAGCGCGCGAGGCGGGCAAGAGCCTCGCGGTCGACGGGAAGGGCACGGACATCGATGTGCTCGGAGACGCGGAGCGCTTGCAGCAGCTCCTGGTCAACCTGGTGGTCAACGCGATCGACCACACGCCGCCCGGCACGCGTATCGCGCTCGGCGCGCAGCGGGACGCGGACGTGGCGAAGCTGATCGTGAAGGACGACGGTCCCGGGCTGGCCTCGGAGGTCTGCGAGCGGCTCTTCCAACCACGGACCCGCGGCGCGGAGGTCAAGGCGCGGGGCGCCGGGTTGGGTCTCTGGATCGCCAAGGGCCTCGCCGAAGCCCACGGCGGCGGGCTCTCGGTCGAGAGCGCTCCCGGCGCCGGGACTCGCTTCGAGGTGCGCCTGCCGCTCGCGCCGAGCTGAAGGTCTCTCGAGGGCTCTCTCGTTGCCCTCTGCCGAGGAGCGGAGAGCGCACGCCGATCAGTCGATCGCGTCGAGCTCGAAGACGACCTCCGGGAGCGATGGCGCCCACAGAGGATGCCCCCGGCGCGGCCGTGCGTACCTGTCGCCGCGATGACATACGTCACCCTCGACGCCAACGAGGCGGTGGCTTCGGTCGCCCACCGCACGAACGAGGTGATCGCGATCTACCCGATCACGCCGGCTTCGCCGATGGGCGAGCACGCCGACGCGTGGACCGCTGCGGGCCGGACGAACATCTGGGGCGCGGTCCCGCAGGTCATCGAGATGCAGGCGGAAGGCGGCGCCGCGGGGGCCGTGCACGGCGCGCTCACCGCAGGCGCGCTGACCACGACGTTCACGGCGTCGCAGGGCCTGCTCTTGATGGTCCCGAACCTCTTCAAGATCGCGGGCGAGCTCACGCCCTGCGTCGTGCACGTCGCGTCGCGGAGCGTGGCCACCCATGCGCTGTCGATCTTCGGCGACCACTCCGACGTGATGGCCGCCCGCACCACCGGGATGGCCCTGTTCTGCTCGGGCTCGGTCCAGGAGGCGCAGGACTTCGCGCTCATCGCCCAGGCCGCGACGCTCGCCTCGCGCGTGCCCTTCCTCCACTTCTTCGACGGCTTCCGCACCTCGCACGAGGTCGCGAAGATCGAGTCGCTGCCGGACGAGGTCCTGCGGGCGATGATCGACGACGAGCAGGTCGAGGCCCACCGGGCGCGGGCGCTCACCCCCGATTGGCCGGTGATCCGCGGCACGGCGCAGAACCCCGACGTCTTCTTTCAGGCGCGCGAGGCCTGCAATCTCTTCTACCGGGACTGCCCGAGCCACGTCGACGATGCGATGCGGCGCTTCGAGGAGCTTACGGGACGCGCCTACCGGCTCTTCGACTACGTCGGCCATCCGGAGGCCGAGCGCGTCATCGTCATGATGGGCTCGGGCGCCGAGACCGCACACGAGACGGTGGAGCGCCTGGCGCGGCGCGGCGAGCGAATCGGACTGGTGAAGGTCCGCCTCTACCGGCCGTTTTCGGCCGACGCGCTGCTGAAGGCGCTGCCGGAGACGGTGCGCGCCGTGGCGGTCCTCGACCGCACCAAGGAGCCGGGCGCGCCCGGCGAGCCGCTCTACCTCGACGTCGCGGCCACGCTGGCGCGGGCGGGGCGCGGCGCGAAGGTGATCGGCGGCCGCTACGGCCTCTCGAGCAAGGAGTTCACGCCCGACTGCGTGGAGGCTGTCCTCCGAGAGCTGTCCGAGGAGACGCCGCGACACGACTTCACGGTCGGCATCGTCGACGACGTCACGCACCTCTCGCTCCCCATCGTGGAGCCCGAGCCGGAAGGGGACGCGACCGTCGAAGCGATCTTCTACGGTCTCGGCTCGGACGGCACGGTCGGCGCGAACAAGAACTCCATCAAGATCATCGGCGAGCACACCGACCTGAACGCGCAGGGCTATTTCGTCTACGACTCGAAGAAGGCAGGCGCGGTCACCATCTCGCACCTCCGCTTCGGCCCCGAGCCGATCCGGCGCTCCTACCTCGTGCGCCAGGCGGGCTTCGTCGCCTGCCACCAGACGCGCTTCATCGACCGCTTCGACGTCCTCGAGCGGGCCGCGCCGGGCGGCGTCTTCCTCCTCAACACGAAAGACGGCCCCGACACGGTGTGGGCGCAACTCCCGCGCGAAGTACAGGAGGGCATCCTCGACAAGGGCCTGCGCTTCTACGTCATCGACGCCCACCGGGTGGCGAAAGAGGCGGGCCTCGGAGTCCGCATCAACACCATCATGCAGGCCTGCTTCTTCGCGATCAGCGGCGTGATGGACCTCGAGATCGCCATCGAGGCGATCAAGGATGCCGTCGCCAAGACGTACAGCAAGCGCGGGCCCGCCGTGGTGCGGCAGAACTACGCGGCGATCGACGAGGCGCTCGCGCACCTGCACCAGGTCGAGGTGCCGCGCGAAGCGACGGCCACGCGGCGCCGGCCGCCCATCGTCTCGGAGCGCGCGCCGGACTTCGTGCAGCGCGTGACCGCCGTGATGCTGGCCGGCCACGGCGACGATCTGCCGGTGAGCGCGTTCCCGGTCGACGGCACGTGGCCGACCGGGACCAGCAAGTGGGAAAAGCGCGGCATCGCGCAGTCCATCCCGGTCTGGGATCCGGACATCTGCATCCAGTGCAACCACTGCACGCTGGTCTGCCCGCACGCCGCCATCCGCGTGAAGGTGGTCGAGCCGGAGGCGGTCGAGAACGCGCCGCAAGGATTTTCGTCCGCGCCCTATCGCGCCAAGGACTACCAGGGCGGCACCTACGTGCTCTCGGTGGCACCCGAGGACTGCACCGGCTGCACGCTCTGCGTCAGCTCGTGCCCGGCCAAGGACAAGTCCAACCCGCGCCACAAGGCGCTGAACATGAAGCCCGTCCGCATGGACGACATCGGGCCCGAGCGCGCGCGCTTCGAACACTACCTCTCGCTCCCCGAGATGGATTGGAAGACCATCCACCGACTCGACGTGAAGGGCTCGCAGTGGCTCGAGCCGCTCTTCGAGTACTCGGGCGCGTGCCTCGGCTGCGGCGAGACGCCGTACATCAAGCTCCTCACCCAGCTCTTCGGCGACCGTCTCTTCATCGCCAACGCGACCGGCTGCTCCTCGATCTACGGCGGGAACCTACCGACCACGCCCTACACGACGAACGCGGACGGCCGCGGCCCGGCGTGGTCGAACTCCCTCTTCGAGGACAACGCCGAGTTCGGGCTCGGCTTCCGGCTGGCGGTCGACGAACACCGGGACCGGGCGCGCGCGCTCGTCGCCGAGCTCGCCGGATCGCTCCCGAACGAGCTCGCCGCCGAGCTGGCGAGCGCCGACCAATCGGACGAGGCAGGCATCGCCGCGCAACGCGAGCGGGTGGAACGACTCCGCGAGGCGCTGGCCGGGATCGACGATCCGAAGGCGCGCGCGCTCGAGCGGTGCGCGGACTACCTGGTCGAGAAATCGGTCTGGCTCGTCGGCGGCGACGGCTGGGCCTACGACATCGGCTACGGCGGTCTCGACCACGTGCTCTCGCTCGGCCGCAACGTGAACGTCCTGGTGCTCGACACCGAGGTCTACTCGAACACCGGCGGCCAGCAGTCCAAGGCGACGCCGCTCGGCGCGGCCGCCAAGTTCGCCGCTTCGGGCAAAGCGATCCCCAAGAAGGATCTCGGGCTCGAGGCGATCGCCTACGGGAACATCTACGTCGCCAACGTCGCCTTCGGCGCCGACAACAAGCAGGTGGTCAAAGCGCTGCGCGAGGCGGAGGCGTATCCCGGCCCCTCGCTGGTCATCGCCTACAGCCACTGCATCGCGCACGGCTACGATCTGGCGTTCGGGCTCGACCAGCAGAAGCGCGCGGTCAGCTCGGGTGTGTGGCCGCTCTACCGCTTCGACCCGCGGCGCGCTTCCGACGGGGAGGCTCCGCTGGTGCTCGACTCGAAGGAGCCCTCGACGCGGGTCGAGGAGTACATGCGCTTCGAGGCGCGCTTCCGTATGGTCGAGCGGGTCGATCCGCAACGCTTCTCGCACTTCGCGCAGGAGGCGCAGCGGCAAGCCGAGCGGCGGCGGAAGATGTACGAGGAGCTCAGCGCGATCCGGGCGCTCGGCGCGCTCGCGCCCCACGGCGAGGAAGCATGACCATCGATCTCTCGACCACCTACCTCGGCCTGGAGCTCGCCCACCCGATCGTGCCCGGCGCCGGCCCGATGGCGGACGACCTCGACACGGTGCGGCGGCTCGAGGACGCGGGCGCGCCCATGATTGTGATGCGCTCGCTCTTCGAAGAGCAGCTCCTCGAAGAGCAGCTCGCCGCCCACCACGCGCTCGAGGGGCTGCGCCACGTGTCGGCGGAGGCGACCTCGTTCTTGCCGGTACCGGAAGGGCTCACCCTCGGCCCCGAGCGCTACCTCGAGCAGCTCCGCCGGATCGTGGAGGCGGTCGACGTGCCGGTCGTCGCTTCGCTGAACGGCACCACGAACGGCGGCTGGCTCGAGTTCGCGAGGCTCCTCGAGGAGGCGGGCGCGAGCGCGCTCGAGCTCAACGTCTACCAGCTCTCGACCGACCCCGAGGAGCGGGCAGAGGCGCTCGAAGCGCGCATCGCGGCCATGGTGCGCTCCGTGAAGAGCCACATCGGGATCCCGGTCGCGGTCAAGCTCTCGCCCTTCTTCACGGCGCTCGCGAGCTTCGCGCGCCAGCTCCGCGAGGCCGGCGCCGACGGGCTGATCCTCTTCAACCGCTTCTACCAGCCGGACCTCGACGTCGACGCGCTCGAGGTGGTGCCGAGCCTGCACTTGAGCCATCCGAGCGAGCTTCTGCTCCGGCTGCGCTGGCTCGCCATCGTCAGCGCCGCCTTCGACGGCTCGCTGGCCGCCTCGGGCGGCGTCCACGACGCGATGGGCGCGCTCAAGGCCGTGATGTGCGGCGCGCACGTCACGCAGATGGTCTCGGCGGTTTTGCGCGGCGGCCCGGGCGTGATCACCACCGCCCGCGACCAGCTCGCGCGCTGGCTCGAGGAGCACGAGTACGAGTCGCTCGCCCAGGCACGGGCGAGCATGAGCCTCGCCCACTGCCCGGATCCGGCGGCCTTCGAGCGCGGGAACTACCTCCGGGTCCTCGGTAGCTGGCGCGGCTGAGCCGCTCGTCAGCCGATCCAGGCGCGCACCGCGAAGCCGAGCACCGCGCAGATTCGCGGCGCATGTGGTGCATCGCGACACCCGCGCCATGGAGACCCGAGGGGAAAGCTTCCCGGATCACCCGGTGCACCAAAACGAGGGCCGTTCGGGGGTGCTCTTTCGCCGCGGGCTGCTAAGGTGCGCTTTCCGCTCCGTTTCCGGCCCTTCGTGCCACCAGCACGAAGCCTCGTTCGGAGCCCGTGTCGTACCGTCGTCCCGAAGCTCGCACGGTCATCTGCAGAAAAGAACCGGATCGAACTTCGGGCCGCCGGTACCAGGGTTGAGCGATTTTCATGTCCGAGCAGTTTTCTCTCGAGGCCGCGCCGTTGGGCCTCGACGCGGTGCTCCACGCCCGCGGTTTCGAACGGCTCACCCCCATCCAGAGCGCGGTGCTCGATCCCGCGCTGGAAGGACGGGATTCTGCGCATCTCGTCGCAGACCGGGTCGGGGAAGACCGTCGCGGTGGGCCTCGTGCTGGCCGAGAGTGTGCTCGCGCACAACCGCGGCAATGGTAAGGCAGCGCAGCCGACGGCCCTCCTCGTGGCGCCCACCCGCGAGCTGGCGACTCAGCTCGCCGGCGAGCTGACCTGGCTCTATGCGTCGTGGCGCGCCGGCGTGGTCGGCGTGACGGGCGGGGCTTCGGTCGACGACGAGCTCTCCCGCTTGCGGCGCCAGCCGGCGGTGGTGGTCGGCACGCCGGGACGGCTGCTCGATCATCTGCGTCGCGGCAGCCTCTCGCTCGAGGGGTTGAGCGCGCTGGTGCTCGACGAGGCCGACGAGATGCTCGACATGGGGTTCGAGGATGAGCTCGACGCCATCCTCGGCTTCGCGCCCGAGGAGCGCCGCTCGCACCTCGTCTCGGCGACCTTCGGCGACCGCGTCATGGCGATCGCGGACCGACTGCAGCGCGAACCGACGTGGATCCACGGCACGCCGCTCGGCGCGCCGAACGACGACATCGACCACGTCGCCATGCTGGTGGAGTCGCGACACCGCGCGGACGTGGTGGTGAACCTGCTGTTGCGGCACCCGGACGACAAGACGCTCGTCTTCATGCGGACGCGGGCCGACACGCATGCTCTGGCGAGCTTCCTGAGCGAGCAGGGCTTCCCGGTCCGTGCGCTCAGCGGCGAGATGACCCACCGCGAGCGCACAAAAGCGTTCGAGGAGTTCCGGAGCGGGATGCTCCAGGTGCTGGTGGCGACCGACGTGGCGGCGCGCGGGCTGGACGTGTCGGACATCGCGCGGGTCATCCAGGTCGACCCGCCGCAGAACGCCGACGTCTTCACGCATCGGGGCGGCCGCACCGGCCGGGCAGGACGCCAGGGGGAGAACGTGCTCTTGGTGCCGCCGCGCTCGCGCCGCCGGGCCGAGCTGCTCTTCCGCGAGGCGGGCGTGAAGGCACGCTTCGCCGTGGCGCCCACGGCCGACGAGATCCGCGAAGCGGCGGACGAGCGGCTGATCGCGCGGGCTCGGGAAGCCGGCGAGTCGGAGGGAGGCCCGCGCGCGTTGGCGGAGCGGCTCCTGGCGGAGAGCGACGCGACGGACGTGGTCGCACATCTCTTGTCGCAGCTCTCGCACCACGGTCCGTGCGCGCCGCGCATGATCCCTCAGGTCTCGCTGGATGCCGTGCGCCCGCGCCGCGAGCGCGACGAGAAGCCCGGCAGGCCCGGCACCTCTCGCAACGAAGACGGTGAATTCGTCACCTTCCAGGTGAGCTGGGGCGCGCGCCGAGGGGCCGACCCGCGGCGTCTTCTGGCGCTGGTCTGCCGTCGCGGGCGGGTCAGCCGCACCGACATCGGCGCCATCCGCATCGCACCCGAGAGCTCGACGGTCGAGGTGGCGGCGCCGCTCGCGGCGAAGTTCGAGGACGCCGTCCGCCGCCGCGATCCCCGCGACCCGAACGTGCGCTTCCGGCGCTGGCTGCCTCCCGAAGCCCGCGGCCGCCGCAGCGCCCGCGCCTGACACGCTCGCCGGAACCCGGGCCGCTCGTCGGCCCAACGGCGATCACCTCGAGATCGAGAAGCCACCGCGAGATCCGAGCCGCCTGTCCGCCGGGACGGCGCGGCGATGAGGTAGCATCGCGGCTGTGATGCGCCGGCTGGAAGTGCGAGGCGGAGATCGTGACGCGAATGGTCGAGCGATGGCCATACGTTCGCGGCCTCGGCACGGCATCTCGAAGGGCGCGCTCGCTGCAGGGCGTCGCGATCGCCGCCGAGGACACGGGGCTTGGGCGCTCCTGCTCTTCTTTCTCCTGCCCTCGGTGGCGCGGGCGCAGCTCGCGGAGAACTGCGACAACGACGCGGACGACGACGGCGACAGCTTCGCCGACTGCGGCGACCCGGACTGTGTGGGCCACCCGAGCTGTCCACCCGGCGGCGGAGTCGAGAACACTCCGCGGCTCTGTCAGAACGGTGTGGACGACGACGGAGACGGCACGGTCGACTGCGACGACGCGAGCTGCCGGCAGCTCATCTTCTGCGTCGGGCACAGGCCCTCGGAGAGCACCCCGGCCCGCTGCCAAAACGGCGAAGACGACGACGGGGACGGCCGCGTCGATTGCGCCGACTCGGGCTGCGCGCACCTCGAGGTGTGCGCGAACCAGGAGCGCCCGTCCGAGGAGCGCCTGCCGGGCACGCAGGGCATCTACCGACCTCGGACGGAACCAGAGCGCACGCCGCCCACGCGCTTCTTGGACGTGGACGATCCCCGCCGCTACCCGCAGCGCCACGTGCGTCAGCCGCTCACGTACCTGTCCGGCATGCTGGTGCCGACCCTCGACCTCGCGGTGACCAACGACCTCGCGCTCGGCAACTCCACCACCCAGCTCGGCGCCGGGCTGACCTACGGCATCTTCGACTTCTGGCAGATCACGCTGATGGCGCTGCCGCTGCAGCTCGATCCTTCGCCGCGCTACGAGGATCCGGCCGTGTCGTCGACGCTGCGGCTCTACGGCGACGACGTGATCGAGGTCGCGCTCTACGCGAACTTCGCCATCCCCGTCCTGTCCGGCGCGGGGACCCAGGAGCCGCTCCCACTCGCCCATCCGCTGGCCCGTTCACGCGACTCGGGGTTCGGGCAGCTCGATCTCGCGCTCCGCGTGCGGCTGCACCTCGGCGACTACGTGCGGATCGATCTCGCGCCGCCGATCGCCACCCTGCTCCTCTCGCATCCGCGCGTGCAGGTCGGGCTGAGCATCCCGCTCGGCGTCGCGGTGCAGATCACGAAGTACGGCTACCTCGGCGTGGAGAGCGGCGCCGTGCTGCCGGCAGGCGCGCTCGATCAGCCGCAGATCCCGCTCGGCTTCTACGCCGGGACCACCATCCCGGGCTCGCGCCGCGGTCCCCTTCTCGACGCGCGCATCCGGCTGGCGTGGCCGAGCTTCTGGGACGGCTCTCGCGCCGGCGACGCGGTGAGCGTGAACGGGTGGCAGATCACCGTGAACGCCCGCGTTTTCACCTACCTCCTGCCCTGACGGCGACCGACCTTACTCGCCAGGCTTGCTCGGCGTGCGTTTGTCGAGCTCCCCGAGAGCTTCGACGAGGCCTTGCACGCCGACGCCGCGCAGCGCGAACGCTCCTGATACGCTCAGTCCAGGTTGTCCGACTGATCGATGACCAGCACCTGGCTCCCGCCGATGTCGACCACGTGGAAGCTCTGGGCCGAGACCTGACCGTACGCGTGTGCCCCGAGCGCGGCCGTCACGTCGCCGGTGAGCACGAAGCTCGTCGCGTCCGACGCGGCGTAGCAGTCGGCCGCGGCGTCGTCGCCCGCCGCGTAGATGTGGAAGACCTGCGCGCCCTCACCGCCGGTCCAGGCGAGCTCGGCCGGTGAGCCGGCCGTGATGGAGCCGGGCGTCGTGAGCGCTCCGGCCTGCGTGACCCGCCCCGGCAGCGTCGAGGACGCGATCACGCCCGCCGGGACGGCGCTCGAGCCGGCGGCGGTGATGGTCCAGTCGAGACCGAAGGGCTGGGTCGCCAACGCCTGGCTGGCGCTGTAGGCGAAGATGGTGCCTTCGTGCTCGATCTGCAGCGCCTCGTCGGCCGCCAGCGTTCGGATTCCCGGCGGCGACGAAGCGATGCTCCCCACGGGGGCGGAGAGCGTCGTCGAGCCGACCTCGAGGGTGAGCGAGGAGCCGAGATCGAGGTCGGTCGCCGTGACCACGCGCGAGCCGGCCGCCGAATGGGGCGTGATCACGCAGCCCGTCCCGGCCGTGGGAACGATCGAGAGCGGCCCGGACGACGAAGCGTAGGCCTCGGCCTCGAGGCCGACGCCTTCGCCGAGCGCGCGCACCACGATGATGCCGCCGCTCGGCCCGTCGACCGCGCTCGCGTCGGGAACGTCCGTCGGGCCGGCGTCCATCTCGACCACGGCGCCGTCCGGCCCGCCATCGATGGTCACGGGCGCGGCGTCCGCGGCGCCACCGTCCGACATGCCCGCGTCACCATCGTTCGAGGTCATTCCCGCGCACGAAGCGCCCAGCACGAGCGCCAGCGCGCCCGCCGCCCGATTCCAAAGCAAAGTCATGTCAATCCTCCCACGCTCTCCGTGGCAGATGGGATGATCTCTCGCAAGCGCGGCAATCCGCTCTCGCATGCGATCGCCCCGCCGTTGCGCTCACCCGCTGGAACGTCCCGAACGAGCTGAGCCGCGCCTGGGACTCGACCATCCGCTGCGCCGTTCGCTTCACCGGT
Source organism: uncultured Pseudomonadota bacterium (assembly GCA_963832725.1). Taxonomy (GTDB): domain Bacteria; phylum Myxococcota_A; class Polyangia; order Polyangiales; family Sandaracinaceae; genus JAEZBP01. Next base: position 231,316 of record CAWHVG010000007.1, on the reverse strand, counting down.
CCCTGGGACGGCACGATGCAGACACAGCTCGCAGAAGCGGGACTCTCGACGCCGCCTTCGCGCATCGGACAACAGGTGCGAGGCCCGATCCCGCTACGGCGCGTTCTGCGTGAGCGATGTGGAGCGGGTCGAGATTCTCGACTGCGAAGAGCCGGGGCCGCACATCACCGATTGAACGCGCAGCGGTCCGTTCGCGCTCCGGCGCCTCCAGCGGCGGGACCGCGACCCTTCCGAGCGGCTCGCGGCGCCGCGCCTTCCTTCATCGGCCGCGAGGGCGGAGAGGAGCCATCGACGTTGCCGCGCTCCGGTTCACGAGGGCGGCGCCGCAACGACGGATTCGAGCTCTCGTCGGGAGCTGCTATCTCTCGCGCGATGAGCGAGACGAACCGCGAAGTCGCCCCCGGGCCCGAGCTGCGCACCGTGCGCACCCAAGAAGGCGAGATCCTCCGCGTCCCCGACGGCTGGGCGCTGCTCCCGCCCGGCGATGCGGCGTTGACCCGCCGCGTGAAAGCGGCAGGGGCGAGCTGGACGGTCAAGGAGAAGCGCGGCCGCAAGGTCTTCTCGCGCGGCGTCTACGCGCCCGCCGAGCGCATCGAGCGCATCCGCGCCGAGCTGGAGACCGAGCGCGCCGACCCGGCCTACACCCGCAAGCTCGAGGCCGGTCGCAAGCGCCGCGCGGCGCAGGAAGCGCAGTACGCCGAGAGCTTCGAGGAGGCGGTGAAGCGCTTCTTGGGCTTCGCGCCCGTCCACGACGAGCTGGCCACGCGGCTGGCGGCGGCGATCGCGGCCCACGCCACCCCGGTCGGCAGCGGCACCGTCGCGCGCACCAAGCGGATCCCGGTCGAGCGCCGCGCGGAAGCGGCGACCATCGCCTGGCTCCGGCACCAGACGACAGCCTACGACTCCATGCCCATCCCGCGCGTGAAGGGCATGCGCCGCGAGGTCCGCCGCATGCTCGCCGCCCGCTCCCGCGAGCTGCTCGAGGTCTACCGCCGCGGCGAGCGCGTCGACCCCGCGCGCTGCCTCCTCGAGCGCGGCCTCGCGGACCCGTTGGACGCGCTCGTGAACGATGGCGATTCGCGACGCCGGCCTTAGAAGCCTGCGGATGTCGAAGTGGAAGCGCCGCGTCTCGATCGCGGCCGTGCTGCTGGTGGTCGTGATCGGCGCCGCCGCGGTCGGGCTCTGGTGGTGGCTGCGCGTGCCGGCCATCGAGGCGGACGCGCCCACGGCGATGGCTCTCTTCGCGCGGGTGCTCAACGGTGAACAGGACCTCGAGCCGCGCGCCATCGCCGCGCTCGCCGGCGCCGTCGAGGCCGAGCCGAACAACGCGCGAGCGCGGCTCTGGTACGCGCTGGCGAACATGCACGCGTTGATCCGCACGCGCGAGCTGCCCTACGCCATCCGGGCTTCGCGGGCGTTCGATCGCGCGGTGGAGCTCGATCCCTCGGACACCAGCGCGGCGGGCTGGCGCGCGTTCTTCGCGTACCAGGCCGCCAAATCGCGTGGCCGCGACCTGAGCGAGCCGCGGGATGCGCTGCTCGAGGCCAGCGCGCGCGATCCGCGTTTCACACCCTTCCTCGCCGCCATCACGCTCGCCCGAATGCCGCTCTCGAGCGGCTATCCGCAGCGCGTGCTCGGCCCGCTCGAAGCGATCGAGGACTGCGGCGACGGGACCTCGTACACGTGCCGTCTCTCGCCGCTCTTCCCACACGGCGCGGAGGGCTTCCACACGACGCTCGGCGATCTGCGGGTGCGGCTCGGCGACGTCGAGGGCGGCCGCCGCTCCTACGCGCGCGCGCTCACGATGCCCAACGCGGCGACCTGGCCCTACCGCGCAGTGTTCGTCCAGTGGACCGAGAGCGCCGAGGCGCGCGCCGTGCAGCTCACCAACGACGATCCGAGCGACGACCCGCCCGTCTTCTTCGCGACGGGCCCGCGGGCATGCGCGACCTGCCACGAACAGGGGCCCGACGACCGCTGAAGGAACGCCGCTCGGCCCCCGCTGCGAACCGTTCGGCCCGCTCTCGAGACGGCGCGGCCGAGCACGGGAAGCAGGTCGGCGTCCCGAGCCGTACTCTTTCCCGTGCGTCGCGCCGTGCCCGCCCTCGCCTTCGTCGTCGCGCTGCCACTCGCGGTGAGCGGCCTGGCGTGGTGGCACGGCAGGAACGCCGGCGCGCTCTACGACGGCGAGATCGAGGCGCAGCGAGAGCTGGCCGAGGGCGTGGATCGTTGGACCGACGCCGAGCTCGGCCGCGGGGACTTCGCGACCGGCGACCCGCGCTTCGACGGCGAGTGGCTCTTCGCCACCCGGATGATGAGCACGCTCGGCTATGCGCAGGTGGCGCTCTCGCATCCCGAGCTCCGCGAGAGCTACGCGCGAAAGATGGAGCGCTGCCTGACCCTGCTCACGGAGCGGCGGGCGCGACTCTTCGACGCCGAAGCGTGGGGGACGGATCCCATCGACGATCTCGGCACATCTCGCGCACACGTCGGCTATCTCGGCTACCTCGCGCTGGCGCTGGCGCTCGACCGGCTCGTCGATCCGAGGGGCCGATTCGCCGGTCTCGAGCAGCAGGTGATCGATCATCTGGCAGCACGCCTCGCGGTGAGCGAGATCGGTCTGATCGAGACCTATCCGGGCGAGGTCTATCCGACCGACAACGCCGCGTTCTTCGGCGCGCTCGGGGTGCACGACCGCGCGACGGGACAAGACCACGAAGCGCTCCGCGAGCGAGCCAGCGCGGCCATCGAGCGCTACCGCGACCCGCGCTCCGGTCTCCTGCACCAGTCGATCCGGCCCGAGGACGGCGTACCGACGGATCTCCCGCGCGGCTCGGGCACCGCGCTCGCGGCGTACTTTCTCTCGTTCGCCGATCCGAAGCTCTCGCGCGTCGCTCCATCAATTCGATCCACGAGCACCTCGCACGCTCGTTCTTCGGCTTCGGCACGGTGCGCGAGTACCTGCCGGGGCAGGGCGGCTTCGGCGATGTCGACTCGGGCCCCGTCGTGCTCGGTCAGGGCGTGAGTGTGACCGGCTTCTCCATCGCGCTGGCCCGCGTCCACGGCGATCGCGACGCGTTCGAGGGCCTCTACGCCACCGCGGCGCTCTTCGGCGGGCCGGTCGACGATGACGGACTGCACTACGCGCTCGGCGGACCCATCGGCGACGCGCTGCTCTTCGCGCTCACCACCGCGCTGCCGGCAGACGCGTGGGCGGGGATGAGGGCGCCGTGAAGCGCCGGCTCGCGCTCGCAGCCGGCTGGACCGTGCTGCTCCTCGCCTCCAGCGAGCTCTTCGGGCGCTTGGCCGTCGCGAACGACGCGGCCGGCGCCCTGCTCTCGGCCGGCGGCCTCGGTCACCCCTTCGCGTTCGCGCTCGCCATGATCTTCGCGCTCTCTCGCATCGGCGGCGCGCTGATGATCTGCGTCACGGCCGGATTCGCCGCCGCCTACCTCACGCAGCGCGGGCTGCTCGGGCGCTGACGTCCGTCGGACGATCTCGACTCGGGACCGTCGGGGCCGGGCGGCGCCGGCGACGCAGTGGCCCAACGAGAAACGGGCGCCGACCGCGCTCGCGATCGACGCCCGTCCATGTCGGGAACCGGAGCGGCGCTCAGCCGGCCGTGGACGCGTCCGCGACGCCGCCGTCCGCGACGCCACCGTCCGCGACGCCACCGTCCGCGACGCCACCGTCCGGCACACCGCCGTCCGGCGCGGCGGGCGGCTCGCAGGAGCCCTCGCTGTCGCAGGCGCCGGTCGCGCAGTCCGAGCCCGAGTTGCAGTCCGGGAAGCAGATCCCCCCGCTGGTGCCCAGGTCGAAGCATCGCGAGCCCGTCGGGCAGCCGCCGGTGGAGACGTAGTCCGCGCCGGGCGTGCAGGTGGTGAGGCAGAGCCCCTGCTGGCCCGCATCGCCGGCGCAGATGCCGTTGGTGTTGGTGCAGGTCCCGGCCGGGTCGGTCATCGGGTCCGCGCCGGCCGTGCAGAGGCCACCGAAGTCGTTGGCCGCCTGCGAGGGGCCGAGGACCCCGCCGTTGCAACCGACCGTGGACATCGCGTTGCTGTTCGACGCCTGGCAGGAGTCGGTGCTGCTGCCCGAGTCGGGCGTGGTCGAGGAGCCCGAGTCCGGCGTGGTCGAGGAGCCCGAGTCGGGTGTGCTCGAAGAGCCGGAGTCCGGCGTGCCCGAGCCGCCGTTGTCACACGCGACGAGCGCGAGCACGCAAGCGCTGAGAATCAAGGTGTTCCGCATCTCTCCCTCTCTCATCGGAGCCGGCGCGCGAGCCGGCAAAGCGGCGAAGAGTACTGATTTCGACTCACTCGTCCACTCCGAAGCAGAGTCCACGCGCGGCGTGACCTGCGACACGCCCGGCACCGGTCGTCTCCGGGCCGCGGTGTCCCACGTCCTCGGGATGCTGACGATGGCGACGCGGCCGCGTCCCGGGATGGACGCGTTCGCGGCGGCGCGGAGGCAACACGTCGCCCGCGGGGGACGGTACCGAGTCCGGTGACGCCTCCTCGCACGCTTCTTGATACCTTCCGAGGCGTGGCGAGCACAGCAACCAGAGGATCGACCGACACGCTCCGCCGGCGGGCGGGCGCGCTGGTCGTGAACGGCTTCTTCAGCGGGGCCTCCCGGCTCGGGCAGCTCCACCCGCTGGCGCGTCCGGAACGGCACGGGATCGAGGTGACGCGGGATGTCCCGTACGCGCCTTCGAGCCCGCTCGCCGAGCACCGGCTGGACGTGTACCGCCCGGTCGACCGGAGAGGGCCGCGCCCCGTCGTGCTCTACGCACACGGCGGCGGGTTCCGCATCCTGTCCAAGGACACCCACTGGCTGATGGGGCTGGCGTTCGCGCGGCGCGGCTTCGTCGTCTTCAACGTCGGCTACCGGCTCGCGCCGGAGCACCCCTTCCCGGCGGCGGTGGAGGACGTGGCGGCGGCGTTCGAGTGGGTGGTCGAGAACGCGGCATCGTACGGCGGCGACGTCTCGCGGCTGGTGCTGGCGGGCGAGTCCGCGGGTGCGAACCTGGTGACCACGCTGGCGCTGTCGACGGTGTACCCGCGCGAAGAGCTGCCGGCGCGGCGCGTGTTCGAGGCGGGCGTGGTGCCGCGCGCGGTCGTGCCCGCCTGCGGCATCTTCCAGGTCAGCGACGTGGCGCGGATCGGTCGAGAAAAGCCTCATATGTCGCGCTTCGTCGCCGACCGGCTGACGGAGGTGGAGACGGGCTACCTGGGCCGGGACCCTTCGCGCTACGGCGCGCTGCTCGACCTGGCGGACCCGCTGGTGTGGGCCGAGCGCGGCGAGACACCGGCGCGGGCAATCCCGCCCTTCTTCCTGCCGGTGGGCACGCGCGATCCCCTGCTTCGCGACACCCGCCGGCTGGCCGGCGCGGTCCGCGACCTCGGCGGCGTGGCGGTGGACCGCTACTACGAAGGCGAGATCCACGCCTTCCACGCGTTCCCGTTCCTGGCCAACGCGCGCCGCTGCTGGTCCGACACCTACGCCTTCCTGGACGAACACGTGCCCGGCGTCGCCGAGCGCGAGCAGCGCGTCTGAGCCAGCCACCTCGGGAGGGGCGGCCGACGCGAGCACGGGCCGACGGCCGGGGACGCCCGCGCACCCGACGCGAGCCTCTTCCGCGTTCCGCGCATGCCCTCCGCGCCTGATGCGCGCCCGTCGTGTGTTTTGCGCATCCCCTTCACATCGCCCGCGAGAGGCTTCCGCCACACACACCACACCTCCACGGCCGACGCGAGCACGGGCCGACGGCCGCGGACGCCCGCGCACCCGACGCGAGCCTCTTCCGCGTTCCGCGCATGCCCTCCGCGCCTGATGCGCGCCCGTCGTGTGTTTTGCGCATCCCCCTCACATCGCCCGCGAGAGGCTTCCGCAACACACACCACACCTCCACGGCCGACGCGAGCACGGGCCGACGGCCGGGGACGCCCGCGCACCCGACGCGAGCCTCTTCCGCGTTCCGCGCATGCCCTCCGCGCCTGATGCGCGCCCGTCGTGTGTTTTGCGCATCCCCCTCACATCGCCCGCGAGAGGCTTCCGCAACACACACCACACCTCCACGGCCGACGCGAGCACGGGCCGACGGCCGGGGACGCCCGCGCACCCGACGCGAGCCTCTTCCGCGTTCCGCGCATGCCCTCCGCGCCTGATGCGCGCCCGTCGTGTGTTTTGCGCATCCCCCTCACATCGCCCGCGAGAGGCTTCCGCAACGCACACCACACCTCCACGGCCGACGCGAACGGCGCCCCGCGAGGTGGACGTCAGCCCGAGAACGTGACGTTGACGGTCAGGCCGTTGCGGGGGCCGGTGTTGCCGATGCGACGACCGACCAGCGCGCCCGAGATGCAGCGGGCGACGTCGACGTTGCTCGTCCCGTTGTTCACCACCCGCGAGGCGGTGACGCGGCCATCGAAGCTGAGCCCGACCTGCACCGTGACCGGACCGTGTGCCCCGTTCTGGACGTAGCACTGGTGGGCGGCCGAGCGGACCGCGGCGCGGATGCGCGACTCGTAGCTGCGCGGGCGCGCGGTGCGGCTCGGCTGCTCGGCGGGCGCGGTCTCGGCGGGCGCTTCGGCAGGTGCGGGCTCCTCCGCGGGCTCTTCGGCAGGTGCGGGCTCCGGCGCGGGCGCTTCCTCCGGCGCGGGCTCTTCGGCAGGAGCCTCTTCGGCCGGCGGAGGCTCCTCGGCGGCCGGCTCCTCGGCCGGCGCCTCGACCGGCGCGGGCTCGACCGGCGCGGGCTCGACGGGCTCCGCCTCCTGCACCGCCGCCGCGGCCTGCTCCTGAGCCTGCTCGGCAGCCGCCTGCGCGTCGGCGAGGGCCTCGTCGGCCCGGTGCGCGGGTGCCCACCAGAAGAAGTACCCCGCCGCGGCGCCGCCTGCGCCGACGAGCACCAGGAAGAGCAGCAGCAGAACGATCAAGCCGCCACCGCCCCCCTTCTTCTTCGGCTTCGGGCCCTTGCCCGCCGGCTGGTTTCCGGAGGGAGGACCGCCGGCCGGCTGGCTGAAGCCCCCCTGCGACCCGCCCGGCGGCGGCTGCGAGTGCGCGCCTCCGCCCTGACCGAACCCGGGAGGCGGCTGCGACTGCGCGCCTCCGCCCTGACCGAACCCGGGAGGCGGCTGCGACTGCGCGCCTCCGCCCTGACCGAACGAAGGCGGCGGCTGCGAAGGCGTCACCTGCGGCTGCGCGCTGGTCGGCGGGTACGACTTCTTCGGACCGTCCGAATAGCCGGGAGCGGTGTTGTTGGGCGGCGACCACTGCCCTCCCTGCGCGCCGGGGCCGGCGGCGGGCCCGCCACCGGGCAACGTGGCGCCGCAGCGCTGGCAGAATTGGCTCCCGTTCGAGTTCGTATACCCGCATGCCCCACAGATCATGGCGGCGAGCATAAAGGAAACGCCGTCCCCCGGCACGGATCACCGTCGGTGCCTTGCGCGCGGCCGGAATGCCACGAAGGTTCCCATCGACGGGAGGACCTGTGGCCGATTCCATCTACGACATCGAGGTCGAGACGCTCGAGGGGAAGCACACCAGCCTGCGCGACTACGAGGGCAAGGTGATGCTCGTCGTGAACACCGCCAGCAAGTGCGGCTTCACCCCGCAGTTCGCGGGCCTCGAAGCGCTGCACGAGAAGTACGCCGACCGAGGCCTCGCCGTGCTCGGCTTCCCCTGCAACCAGTTCGGCAACCAGGAGCCCGGCGGCGAAGAGGAGATCGGCGCGTTCTGCGAGAAGAACTACGGCGTCCGCTTTCCCATGCACGCCAAGATCGACGTGAACGGACCGAACGCGCACCCGCTCTTCCAGCACCTGCGCAGCGCCAAGAAGGGGCTCCTCGGCTCCTCGCGCATCAAGTGGAACTTCACGAAGTTCCTGGTCGACCGTCACGGAAACGTGGTGCAGCGCTTCGCCCCGACCACGACGCCGGACAAGCTCGAGCAGCGCATCGAAGCCCTGGTCGACGGCTGATCGTCGACGGCTGATCGTCGACGGCTGATCGTCGACGGCTGATCGTCGACGGCTGATCGTCGACGGCTGATCGTCGACGGCTGATCGTCGACGGGTGATCGCCGCCCGCCGTGCCGTCGCCATCCTGCCGGGTTGGGGCAGCTCGCCCTGGGGCGCCCCCCCAACGTCGCGGACGGATATCAATGGCACGTTCCGCGCAGCTCTGCCCGATCGAGACAGGTCGCCAGGGAGGCGCGCTATGGAGCTTGGGTCTATCCACCCGGACGAGCAGTCGGCGCGACGCGCGGTCGCAACGCTGATCGGAGCAGGCATCGAGCCAGAGCGAGTGAAGGTGATGCGACCACGGCCCCCGAGGCCGCAGGAGACACCGAGCTCGGAGCCGCAGGTCACGTGGCTGGCGAGGGGGCGTGACGCGTCCGGCGGGGCGACGCTGGGGGCGGCGACCGCGGGATTGGCCTGCTTGCTGGTGTCGTTCCTGGACGTGCCGCCGATCGGAGACATGAACGCGCTGGTCCTCTACGGAGCTCTCCTTCTGACCGGTGCGGTGGCCGGCGCGGCGGCCGCGCTCCTGATCCAGTGGCGCTATCGCGAGCTGGCAGCGCTGGCGCACCCGCGAGTGCGACGGCGCGCGAGGGGATGGGCGGTCATCGTCCACGCCCGCGATACGGATCAGCGAGCGCTGGCCGCCCGCGCGTTGGCCCGCGCGGCGCGACCGAACGGCCCCGTCGCCGCCTGAGCGAGTCGGCCCGAGGGGTCCCGCGCTTCAGCTCTCGAGCGCCTCGATGTCCTGGCGCAGCTCCTCGAGCGCGCTGGTCACCCGCTCCACCCGCTCCTCGCTCAGCCCCTCGATGGCGCCGAGCATCTCCTCCAGCCGGCGCGCGCTCGAGCGGACCTTGGTCAGCAGCTCGCGGCGGGCGTCGGTCTCGGGCTTCGGGTGGAGCACCGGGTTGAAGCGGCGGCGCAGCGAGGGCGAGCTGACGTGGTCCTCGAAGATGGCCCGCTTGAGCTCGTCCACCACGTCGCTCGGCGGCGGAGGAGGCGCCTCCCCGCCGTTCTTGGGCGCCGGCGGGTCCACGGCGCGCGCGAAGTACTCCACCGCGTCGAGCTCCGGCATCGACTGCGCCACTCCGTCCCACTGCAAGACGTGCGGCACGTGCTGCTCGAGCGCTTGGTAGGAGCCGGTGAGCTTGTCGACCGTGGTGCGCTTGATGTTCAGCTCTTCGAGGGCGTAGCCGTGCAACGTCTCGTAGCCCCAGCGCCTGTGGTAGCCGTGGCTGCGTACCTGCACGAGCGACTCGGCCATGTCGACCCACGAGCGCTTGAACACGCGTGCCCGCGACACGACCTCCATCCGGAGGGCTTCGTCCCGCTTTCCCATACCCGGGGCGTCTACCACAACGGCCCGCCGGGGTCCTCTCGACCGCGGCTGCCACGACGGCCCGCCGGGGTCCTCTCGACCGGGGCGCGCGGTCTGGTACACCGCCTCCGACATGCGTTTTCTGCACCCCGAGCACGACGAGCTCCTCGAGCTCGCCCTCGAAGACGTTTTCCTCCTGCCGGGCCGCTTCGACCGCACCTCGCGGCTGGAGACCGATCTCACGCCGGTGGACTTCGCCGGCGGCAGCCACCCGGTGGTCAGCGCCAACATGAACGCGGTCACCGGCAAGCGGATGGCCGAGACCATGGCCCGCTTCGGCGGTCTCGGCGTGCTCCCGCAGGACATGAGCCTCGACACGGTCGAGCGCATCGTCGGCCACATCAAGGCCGCCGATCCCCGCTACGACACGGCGCTCTCGGTCTCGCCGGACGCCACCCTGCACGACGTCGAGGGCATCATGCGAAAGCGCGCCCACGGCATGGTGGTCGTGGTCGACGACGCCCGGCGGCCGGTCGGCATCCTCACGCCGGCGGATCTGCGCGACCGCGACCAGTACTCGCCCGTCCACAAGCTCATGCAGACCGAGCTGGTCACGGTGCAGGTCGGCACGCCGAACCGCGACGCGTACCTCTCGATGGAGCGCGAGCGCGTGAAGGCGGTCCCGGTCCTCGACGACGACGGAACGCTGCACGGCGTGCTCACCAAGGACGACGCGGTCCGGCTCGAGCTCTTGACGCCGAGCCTCGACGCGGGCGGGCGGCTGATGGTGGCGGCCGCCGTCGGCATCTCCAGCGAGGCGCGGGACAAGGCCGCGCGACTCCTCGAGCTCGGCGTCGACGTCCTGGTGCTCGACACCGCGCACGGCCATCAACGGCGGATGCTGGAGGCCATCGCCGCCGTGGCGGACGTGGTGAAAGGTCGCGTGCCGCTGGTGGCCGGCAACGTCTGCACGGCCGAAGGCACCCGCGAGCTGATCGAAGCGGGCGCGGACGTCATCAAGGTCAACGTCGGTCCCGGCGCGATGTGCACGACCCGCATGCAGACGGGCGTCGGGCGGCCGACCTTCTCGGCGGTGCGCACCTGCGCGGCGGAAGCGCGGCGCCTGGGCAAGCACGTCTGGGCCGACGGTGGCGTGCGGCACCCGCGCGACGTGGCGCTCTACACGGCGGCGGGCGCCTCGCGGGTCATGGTCGGCACCGCCCTGGCCGGCACGTTCGAGAGCCCCGGCGACGTGAAGCTCGACGCCGAGGGCAACATCTACAAGCAGAACTACGGCATGGCGAGCGCCCGCGCCGTGGCCGAGCGGACGGCGGATCTCGACGCCTTCGAGCGAGCCAAGAAGGGCTTCTTCCGCGAGGGGATCAGCACCTCCCGCATCTACATCCGGCCCGGCCGCGAGAGCGTGGGCGCGCTCTTGATCGAGATGATCACCGGCCTGCAGTCGGCCCTGACCTACGCCGGCGCCGCCACGCTGGACGAGCATCACGAGAAAGCGGTCGTCGGCGTGCAGACCCTCTCCGGCTACGCCGAGGGCACACCGCACGGCATCGAAGTGCGCTGACGTTCGGCCGCGGAGGTCTTCCGCCACGCGAGTCCCTCCGCGGCGTCGTCACGGCGCCTCCGACTGATTGCCGGCTCGGTCCGCTGGGCGACACATCTGTCGAGCGATACGAAGAGCCCGCCGGTGGTGACGGCCCACGTGGCGGTGTCGCCCTCGTCGACGTCGAGAACGACCCTCTCGAACGCTCGAACGCCTCGCCCGCGGTCGCGACGGCTCCGGAAAGAGCGAGCACCCCGTTCGACCCTCTTGACGGCCGAAGCGCGCGACCCCACTTTCTGAGCGCGACCGAAAATGAGCACGCTCAAAACAGTGGGGCGCCGGGAGCGCAAGAAGGCCGAGAAGCTCCGGCGGATCGAGGCGGCGGCGAGGGCGCTCTTCCGCGAGCAGGGCTATCAGGCGACCACGACGCGGGCGATCGCGGAGCGAGCCGATATCGCGGCCGGGACGCTCTTCACCTACTTCCCCGAGAAGCGCTTGCTCCTCGTGCACATCGTGCGGGCGGACCTGGACGAGGCGATCGCGGCCGCCCTGGCCACGATGCCGGAGGGCGACCCGGTGGAGGCGCTGATGCACGTCTTCACGGCGATCTATCGGTCGTACGAGCGGGATCGCGAGCTGGCGCGGGTCTTCGTGAAAGAGCTGCTCTTCCTCGACGGGGAGCTCGGCACCGACGCGGGCGCCTGGACGGTCGACTTCATCACCCGGCTCGGCGGGCTCTTCGCGCGATGGCAGAAGGAAGGTCGCGTCGCCGCTCACGTCGAGCCCGCGACGGCCGGTTTCCAGGTCTTCGCGCTCTACTACTTCGGGCTCGTGAGCTGGCTGGGCAGCGCCCCGGTCACGCCCGAGCTCCGCGACACCATGCTGCGCGCTTCCCTCCAGCAGACGATGCGAGGGCTCGCGCCGGAAGGAGGGACGCCATGAGCGAGAAGCTCGACGAGCTGGCCAGAGGGTTCCGCAAGCGCACCCTGGTGACGGCGAAGATGGCTGGAAAAGTCGGCCTGAAGATGGCCCAGCGCACCTTCCTCGGCGCCAAGGAGAGCGCGCCGGTGGACGCGGCGGAGGCGACGCGCGCCGCCCGCGAGCTGGTCACGCAGCTCGGCGCCCTCAAGGGGCTGGTGATGAAAGTCGGGCAGATGGCGAGCTATCTGCCGGGCGCGCTGCCCGACGAGGCCCAGCGGGTGCTCGCCGATCTGCAGGCCCAGTCGACCGCGATGAGCTACGCGCGGGTCGCCGAGGTGATCGAGGCGGAATTCGGTCGGCCGCCCGAGGAGCTCTTCGAGCGCTTCGATGAAGAGCCCTTCGCCGCCGCGTCGATCGGGCAAGTACACGCCGCGCGCTTCGAGGGGCGCGAGGTCGCGGTGAAGGTGCAGTACCCCGGCATCGAGGACGTCCTGGCCAGCGATCTCTCGTCGTTCGGCTGGATGACCAAGATCTCGACCTTGGGCCTGCCCATCGACGGCGGCGCGCTGGTGGAGGAGCTGCGGACGCGGATCCTCGAGGAGTGCGACTACGAGCGCGAGGCCGAGAACCAGCGCGAGCTCGGCGCGCTCCTGGCGCGCGACCCCGACGCGAGCGTGCCCGAGGTGATCGACGCGCGCTCGGGCCGGCGAGTGCTCACCACGGCGCGGGTCGACGCGATGCGCTTCGCCGAGTTCGTCGAGAGCGCGTCGCAGGAGGCCAAGGATCGCGCGGCCGGCGCCATCTTCCGCGGTTGCTTCGACACGCTCTTCGGCCACGGGCTGTACAACGGCGATCCGCACCCCGGGAACTACCTCTTCTCGCCCGACGGACGCGTGACCTTCTTGGACTTCGGCTGCGTGCGCCGCTTCGACGCCGAGTTCATCGAGACCTGGAAGCGCTTCGCGCGCTGCATCATCGACGATCGTCGCGACGTGTTCCCCGAGCGCATGACCGCGCTGGGTCTCATCGGACGCGAGAAGGGCTTCGACTGGGATCACCAGTGGCAGGCGACCGAGCACCTCTACCTGCCCTTCAAGCAGACGGATCCCTTCTTCACCTACACCGACCAGTACGTGCGCGAGAGCTACGGGCGACTGATGTTCGACAACGCGAACCAGTGGCGGATCGCGATGCCGCCCGAGTGGCTCTTGCTCAACCGGCTGCAGTGGGGGCTCAACGCCGTCCTGGCGAAGCTGAACGCGACGGGACCCTGGCCGAGCTGGTTCCGCCGCGCCGTGGAGGGCGGCTTTCGCGAGGACACGAGCCGAGCGCAGGCGGTGGCGGCCCCCTGAGAGGCGCATTGTCGCGTGCGGTGGCGTCCCGCCGCGGTAGAACCCACCCATGCCGCGCTTCGACGCCGTGCTCTTCGATCTCGACGGAACCCTGCTCGACTCGATCGAGCTGATCCTCGCCAGCTATCACCACACCATCAGGGTGCACGGCCTGCCGCCGCAGACCGATGCGGCGATCCTGGACGGCCTGGGGACGCCGCTCGAGGCGCAGCTCTCCCGCTGGACGGACGACGCGGCGAGCGTGCCACAGATGGTGGAGACCTACCGGAGCCACAACCTCGCGATCCACGACGAGATGGTCCGGCCTTATCCGGGCGTGAGCGAGATCGTGCACGGCCTGCGCGACGCGGGCGCGAAGCTGGCGGTGGTGACCAGCAAGCGCCGGGACGGAACGCGCCGCGGGCTGAGCGTGCTCGGGCTGAGCGAGGTCTTCGACGAGCTGGTCTGCGCCGACGACGTGACGCGGGCGAAGCCGCATCCGGAACCGGTCGAGCGCGCGCTGGCGCGGCTCGGCGTGACGCCCGAACGAGCCGTGTTCGTAGGCGACAGCACCCACGACATGCGCGCAGGGCGCGCGGCCGGCGTACGCACCGCCGCCGTGCTCTGGGGGCCCTTCACGCGCGAGGCGCTGGCTCCGACCGAGCCCGACCACGTGGTTCGCACTGCCGCGGAGCTGGCGGCACTATTGCTGTAGAAACTGCTCGAGAGGCCGGCGACTCCCGCGACAGAGATCGGATCCGAATCGCGGGGATCTGTATCGGGCCGCCGGCAGAGGTCGTACACGCTGCAGGGAACGACATCGATGTTCAGGACCCTCGCTCTGGCTGTCTCGTTGGTCGCGCTCGCGGGCGCGCCGTCGAGCGCGGCCGCGCAGCAGGAGGTCCTGACCGACGCGCGCCTCGGACCATCGCGGGAGCGCCTGGCGCGCTCCGTCGGCGCGGCGCGTCGAGAGGGTCTGCCCTCCCAGTGGCTGATCGACAAGGTCGCGGAAGGATTGTCGAAGCACGTGCCGCCGCCCCGGATCGCCGCCGCGGTGGACTTGCTCCTCGGACGCATCCGAGCGGCCGATCAGCTCATCCGTCCCGTGCCAGGCGCCCGCGGCGCGCAGCGGCGGCGCCTGTTGCGGGCGGCGGTGGACGCGCTGGCGGCGGGCGCGCCGCACCAGGGGCTCGGGCAGCTCGTGCGGGAGATCGTCCACCGCGACCCGGCCGAGGCGCCGCGGCGGGTACACGACGCGCTGACGACGGTGGCCGAGCTGGCCGAGCGACACTTCGGCGGCCGGGCGGCGGTCGACGCCACCACGGACGCCTACCGCCGGGGGCGGCGCGCGGGGCTCCACGACCTGCTGCAGCGCGCCAGGCAGATCGGCCCGGGCCCGCCCGGCCATCGCGATCACGCGCTCCGCGGGTTGGGGCGAACGGTCGGTCACGGGAACGGCGTTGACCCGGCGAGCCGGGGGAGAGACCATGATCGGGATGGACGACCCGGCCATGGTCCTCGCTGATCGAGACGGGCGATGCGATTGGTGGCTCTCGTGAGCAGCGCCATCGCCCTCGGAAACGCGGAGCGCGCGACCCAGGAGCAGGAGCGGGTGTGGGTCGAGGCGGCCCGCGAGGGTGACGCGACGGCGTTCCGCCGCATCGTCGAGCAGCACCACCGCTCGCTCTACCTGATGGCGTCGCGCGTCGTGGGTGATGCCTTCGAAGCCCAGGACTTGGTGCAGGAGAGCCTGGCCAAGGCCTACGTACACCTGGACCGCTTCGATCCGAGCTTCCGGCTCTCGACCTGGCTGCACCGGATCACGCTCAACACCTGCCGAGACCACCTGAAGAGCGCCCGCCGCCGGGAGCGGGCCTCCGGCGCCATGCCGGCTGGCGACCGCCCCGACGACGCGCTCCGGCCCGACGACGAGCTGGTGCGCCGCGACCGCGCCGCCCGGGTGCAGGAGGCCATCGGCCAACTGAAGCCGAGCTACCGCGAGGTGCTGGTCCTCAAGGATCTGCAGGGGATGAGCTACGCGGAGATCAAGCAGATCACCGGCCACCCGATCACCGCGCTGAAGATCCGCGTGGTGCGGGCGCGGGCCAAGCTCCGCCGGTTCCTGGAGGATCTCGCATGAGCCCCCGCGAGCGGGTCCGGCGCTTCGTGGACGGTGAGCTCGACGCCGCCGAGCGCGCGGTGCTGCTCGCGGACGCCGAGCGCGATCCGGCTCTGGCTCGGGAGCTCGAGGGCGCGCGGACGGTGGCTTCGGCCCTCTCCGAGCTGGCCTCTCCGAGCTGGCCCTCTCCGAGCTGGCACCGTCCGAGCTGGCACCGTCCGAGCTGGCACCGTCCGAGCTGCCGGAGGACTTCGTCAACCGCGCCGTGCTCCGCGCGGTCCAGGAGAAGGCCAGGGACGAGGCCGAGACGCCGGCGTGGCGCAAGTGGCTGCGGCCACGGACCGTACGCGTCCGGCTCACCCCGGCGACCGCGTTGGTGGCGGTGACTGCGGTGGTGCTGGCAGGCCTCTGGATGAGCCGGCGGGGATTGTCTTCGTTCGTCGAGCCGGAGCCGAACGTGGCGACGGCGGCGACGGAAGCGCCCGAGCGCGCGGCGGCCGACGAGGACGACTCGGTCGGCGAAGCCGTCGTGCGCCTGGTGGTTCCGGCGAGCGGCGCACACACCGTGGCGGTCGCCGGGGACTTCAACGAGTGGCGCACCGACGACACCTTCCTCGAGGATCCGGAAGGTGACGGTGTCTTCGTGGGCACGCTGCGGCTCCAGCCCGGCTCGTACGGCTACATGTTCGTCATCGACGGGGAGCGCTGGGTGACCGACCCCTACGCGGCGAATCACCGCGACGACGGCTTCGGGAACGAGAACGCCGTCCTGCGCATCGATTGAAGACTGGGCGCCGCGGCTCGACCGTGCATTCGCTCCGTCTTCACCGCTGGCTTTCGTGCGCTCTACTCGTGGGCACCCTCGTCGCTGGTCGCGCCGCGGCCCAGGACGGAGTGCAGAGCCAGGTGCGCGTCGGCGGCGGGTACGATTCGAACCCCGCGTTCGCCGCCGACCCCAGCAACCGGCGAGCGCCCGTGGCCGCGGGTCGGGGGATGCCTGGCGGACCGCATGCCAGCTCGCCCAACGGCGACGGATTGGCCCGCGTAACGGGCTTCGCCGCCGGTCAGCTCGGCAGCTCCCCACGCGGTTCGGCCCGCTTCGACATCGACGGGCGGATCTACGGCGGCGGCAACGTGCTCTTCTGGGAGCGTCTGACCCTTCAGGGCAGCCTGCGGGTCGACGACGTGAGCCCGCGCTGCCGTGCTCAAGGCAGCCGCCTCGACCTCACGGTGTCCGGCGATTCCTCGTTCTCGGTGATCGGCGGCTGCGGGATCGTGGGACGGCTGCCCTTCGGGTTCTGGGCCTCGATCGACGCCGACGGCGGCGTGCGTTTGTTCGATCAGGGCCAGACCGACGGCCTGGCCGGCGGCGAGGCGGCGGCCGGCTGGGCCACCGACATCTTCGCCGTCGACGTCGGGCTCACCGTCACGCGCCGCGAGAGCACCAACCAGAACGCGCAACGAACCGACGTGGCGCCCTGGATCACCCTCCGCTTGGTCACGACCTACGTCGGCGGACAGATCACCTACCGCTACGTGGAGCGCCTGTTCGACTCCAACTCGCACACGGGTGGCGAGCACACCGGGATGGCGCGCGTCTGGGGCATGCCGCTGCCCTGGCTCGGCGCCTACGCGGACATCGCGCTCGGACACGCCGCGGGAAATCCACAGGCGCTGACCTACGACCGCTTCCAGGTGACGGCGGGAGCGAGGCTGGTCCTCGATTGGCGGCCCGAACCGAGCGATCTCCCGGCGCCGGCGCTGACCCAGGGACCCGCGACGCTCCTCGACGACGGCTTCGTGCGCTTCGCCTTCGAGCTGCCGAATGCCTCCGAGGTGAGCGTGATCGGCGACTTCGACGACTGGGATCCGGAGCGCGGCCGGCTTCACCGCCGCGCCGACGGCCTCTTCGAGGGGCGCTTCGAGGTCGGCTCCGGCCGACACGAGTACTCGCTGATCGTCGACGGCGAGCCCGTGCGCCCGCCTGGTGCCGAGCGCTACGCGAGCGACGGCTTCGGCGGCGAGAACGCGATCCTCGTCGTTCCGGGCGCACCCTGACTGTACCTTTTCGACGACCGGCTTCGTTTGTGATTTCGGGCGTCTCCTCCAAGCCGGGTCCCTCGTAGACCGGTCTGGGAGGTCCCCCATGACACGGATCACTTCGACTCGCAGTCCCGACCCGAGCTCCGTTCCGGGCTTCGTGCGAGTAGCACGAACCCTGCACTTCGTTCCGGCCTCGCAGCACCGGACGCCCGATATCCCGGCACCCGCGTTGCCCCAAACCCGCAACGGACTTCGGGCCCTCGGTACCCTCTTCGCGCTGACCCTGGCGGTCGGCTGCAGCGACCCCAATGGGAACGGCGACGGCGGAACCGGCGGCGGCATGGATGGCAGCGCGACCGGAATGGACGGCAGCGCGACCGGCACCGACGGCAGCGCGACCGGCACCGACGGGAGCACCACCTCGCCGAGCGATGGCAGCGTCGCACCGGACGGGTTCATCACGCTCCCGGACGGCAACGTGGTCCCGGCGGGCCCGGTGCCCTGCCAGGGCCACATCTACCAGTGCGGCAACCAGATCGACGACGACGGCGACGGGTTGATCGACGCCGAAGACCCGAACTGCCTCGGCCCCTGCGACAACAACGAGAGCGGGCTCTACCTGGACATTCCGGGAGGCGACTCCGCGCCTTGCAAGCTGGACTGCTATTACGATCAGGATCAGGGATCCGGAAACGATCAATGCGAGTGGGACGCGCGCTGCGACCCGCTGATGCCCGACCCGGATCCGCACTGCGCCTACGAGCCGCCCGGCTCGCGTGGCGGCAGCGTCCACTGCCCCGACCCGCAGGCGGCCACGTGCCACGACTTCTGCGGCCCGCTCACACCGAACGGCTGTGACTGCTTCGGCTGCTGCGTCCGGCCGGGCACCACGGACGACTACCGCTTCATCGGCTCGGTGGACGGGACGAGCGGCGCGCCGACCTGCGACATCGACACGTTCCGCTCGGGCGGCGATGGCTGCCATCCGTGCACGCCGGTGGCCGACTGCCTGAACGATTGCGGTCACTGCGAGCTCTGCCTCGGCCGCGACGCGAGCGATCTGCCCTCCGACTGTTTCCCGCCCCCTCCGCCGCCGCCTGTCGACGCGGGCACCCTGCCGGACGGCGGACCGGCGCCGGTGCCGGACAGCGGGACACCTCCCCCGACCGACGGCGGCACCACCATCGACGTCTGCTCCGATCCCACCCGCCAGGATTGCGGCGTGCCGGGCCTGCCGGCCTGCCCGACCGGCTACTTCTGCATCACCGGCTGCTGCACCTTCTTCGGCTGAGCAGGCCCCTCTCGAAAGGGAGCTCCCCCAGACGGGGTTCGCTCGCGCGGACCCCGTCGCGTTTCCGTCGGTTGCGGTGCCGCGCGGCCGGACACAGCTTGTCGAGCATGCACGATCTCTCCCTCTTCTCGGGCTGTCTCACGCTCGGTGAGCTGTTGGAACGGGTGCGGGCGACGCACGGCGGATACGACCTGATCGCCCACTGGAAGCAGGGCGAGTTCCATCACGACGTCGTCCTGCGGGTGGCGCGTCGCGGGTCGCTGCCGGACGAGGTCCTCGTCGTCAGCACGAACTGCAACGGCGGAGTGAAGGAGATCCTCTGTCTGGAGTCCGTGCCGGAGCGGGACGCGCTCTGGCACGCGCGCTGTCCGGACGGTGAGTTCGCCGCCAAGCCGCTCCCAGCCGTCCGCGGCCGGCTCCGGACGCTCCACTGGTTCGACCCCTGCGAGCTTCTGGCGACGGACGCGCGGAGCGAGCTCCGGCCCGAGTTCCGCCAGCGGCAGCCGGGCGGCGGCTGGGTGCCGACCTACGAGTAGCGGAGCGCCCTCGAGACGATGGCGTGCTTCGGCGGACGGCGTTCGGAGCGATAGGTCGGTCTCTGCGCCGACGGTCTTCACCGACACCGGCGAGCTCGGCGGCTCTCGAGCTCACAGCTTCCACCGTTGATTCCCGCGCGGCGGACGGTCAGCATCGTCGGATGCGCCGTGCACTGTTCATCTGGGTCGTCGTCCTCGCCGGCTGCACTCCGAATCCGACCCCTCGACGACGGGGGGACGGACGCGGCGACGAACACCAGCCAGGACGGCGGCGGGGTGGACGCGGGACTCGACGCCGGAATCGACGCTGGCTCCGACGCGGGGACGGATGCCTGCGTCCCGGCGACCCTGGACCTCTGCAACGGCGTGGACGACGACTGCGACCCGAGCAGCGCCGACGGGAGCGAAGACCCTTCGGTCGGCATCCCCTGCGACGGGCCCGACGCGGACATGTGCAAGGAAGGCACGTCTTCCTGCGTCGGCGGCATGGTCGTCTGCGACGACATGACCGACGACACGCTCGAGGTCTGCGACGGGATGAACGACGAGGACTGCGACGGCATGGTCGACGAGGACGGCGCGCAGGGCTCGAGCACGTTCTACCTGGACATGGACATGGACAGCTGGGGCGAAGACGCCACCACGAGGATGGCCTGCCAGCTCCCCACCGACGGGCGCTGGAGCGCGCGCGGCGGCGACTGCGACGACGGCGACCCCGACATCAATCCGGGGGCATCAGAGCGCTGCAACGGTCTGGACGACAACTGCAACGGTCGGATCGACGAAGGTGGCGTCTGCGGTGGCGGTGGCTGCCAGACCCACGTCGTCGGCAGCAGCACCTACCTGGTCTGCACGCACACCGAGACCTGGGCCAACGCGAACGATGCGTGCACCGGCATGGGCTACCACCTCGTGGCGATCGACGACGCCGCCGAGGACACGAGGGTGCGCGGGTGGATTGGCACGCTCATATGGGGCGGAGGCGGCTACTGGATCGGGCTCTCCCGGGCGGACGCGATGTCCGAGCTCCAGTGGGTGGACGGGACGCCAGTGACGTACTCGAACTGGAAGTCGGGGGAGCCGGACGGAAGCGGCAACTGTGTGATGGTGACCGGCTCGCTGATGGGGACGGGATGGGCCGACGACGCCTGCTCGCGTGCGCTGGTCTACGTCTGCGAAGCTCCCTGACGAGCGTTAGCAGTCCGTTGAAGAACCTCGCTCCTCGACTCTCGGGCGGGACGACCCGTCTGTGCGTGCGTTCCTCCTCGCAAATGCTGAAGCATTCGCTCGTCGACCCGAGCACCCAGCCGGGCCGTCGCGCTCCAAGATCCTCGGGCTCGGTACTTCAACGGACTGTTAGAAGCGGCCGGCGCACGCCATGCCGAGACCGGTCGGCGCGCAGGCCACGCTGGGCTGCTCAGCGGAGGGCTGCTCAGCGGAGGGCTGGTCGGCGGAGGGCGAGGTGAGCCCGATGGTGAACAGGGTCGCGCCGCCCGCGAGCAGGACACCGCCGGCGATGAACGTGGCCACCGCCGCCCGCTCGAAGTCGACCGCCGCGTAGAAGTGGTCGCGGCACGCCGGATTGGTGTCGCTGCAGTTGAGCCGCGCCTGGGCGTTCTGCTCGCGCACCGCCATCAACCCGCTGGCGATGGCCAGCGCGACCACGCCTGCGCCCGCCGCGATGACGCCGACGGTCATGGTCCAGGGCCACTCGCCCCCGCTCTCGCTCGGCGCGACTTCGCTCTGCTCCGGCTCCGCCTCCGTCACCGCGCTGGGGAGCGGCACCATCTCGACGGCCAGCGACGCCTGCCCTTCAGCCGGCACCTCGACGTCACGCAAGAGCGGGATGAACCCGTCCTGCTGAACCTCGACGTGGACGGTCCCGCCGACGACGCGGAGCGGCTCCGAGAACGGCAGCTGACCACGAACGCGCCCTGCGACGCGCACCGCCGCGCCGTCCGGGCCACCGATGAGGGTCAGCGAGCCGAGGCGCGTACCGATCTCGGTCAGCGCTTGCTCGAGCACCATCTGGTAGCGCGCGATGAACTCGTCCTGATCGCCGCTCAACGCCTCGCGCAGGTGCGCCTCGGCCTCCGGGAGCTGACCGAGCGCCTGCTCGGCGAGGGCGACCTGCGCCAGCGCTTCCGGCGAATGGTCCGCTTCGTACGCCTGCCGAAAGCGTTCGAGCGCCTCCTCGTCGCGACCGTCCTGGCGGAGCGAGACGCCCTCCTCGAGGAGCGCGCGCGCGTCCTGGGCCTTCGCGGCCGAGGGGAGCGAGACGAGCAGTACGATCGCGACCAACACCCGCATGCGCCGGCCATGATAGCGCGTCGGGCGTCTCCCGTGATCCGCGTGCCGCACCTCGAGGGACGGACCTCAGCGCAGGATGAACGCGCCGCGGGTGCCGCGCTCGGGCTCCGGCGAGCGGGGCTGCGGGCGAGGGCGGCGCGTGGCGTGCGGTTGGCGTCGCTCCCTCGGGCGCGAATTCGGCTCCGCAGCGCTGACGCTCTCGGGCTCGCGAGGGTGCTGCGTCGCACGCTCCGGACGAATCGGAGCGGGCTCGGCAGTCGCGTCCGCCGTCGTCTCCGGCTCGGTCGCGTCCTCCGTCGTCTCCGGCTCCGTCGCGTCCTCCGTCGTCTCCGGCTCGGTCGCGTCGGCGGTCTCCTCGGGCTCCGTTCCGGCGGTCTCTTCCGGCTGCGGCGCGTCGCCGGTCGGCTCGTTCGGGACGCTGCTCACCTCGGTGCCCGCGTCCTCGTCGACGGCCGCTGGGTAGGGACCCACGACGAACACCGGCGTCGAATCGACGGGGCTCGGGGACTCGTCGGAGCTGGCGCTCCCGAGCACCCAAGCCGCGCCACCGGCCAGGCCGAGGAGCGCGGCGAGCCCCAGCGTCGCCACGATGAACATGGGCGAGCGGATGCGCGACGGAGCGGCAGACTCCGCGCTCCAGCCGAAAGGCGTCGAATCGGACGGCGCCGCCGTCACTGTGGGCATCGCCTCGGGCGCGCCGAGAGGGATCGCGTCCGAGGGCGGGGCGAGGACATCGCCACTCGCGTCGACCGCCGCCGAGAGGGCGGCCAGCATCGCGCCGATGTCGGCGAAGCGATCGGCGGGGAGCGGTTGCAGAGCGCGGTCGACCAGCGCGCCCACCGCCGCTGGGAGCTCGGGCGCGACGGCCAGGAGCGGCGTCGGTCGCTCGGTGATCACCTTCGCCAACACGGCCGCCGTCGAGTCCGCGTCGAAGGGCAGCTTCCCCGACAGGCAGGCGTAGAGCACCACGCCCATCGACCACACGTCCGCCGCCGGCCCCACGTCGCGCTCGCCGCGCACCTGCTCGGGGGCCATGAAGTGCGGCGTGCCGACCATCGTGCCGGTGCGGGTGGAGCTCGACTGGCCGGTGCCGACCTTGGCGATCCCGAAGTCGAGCAGCTTCGGTATGGTCTGCCCCGACTCGCCGTAGGTCAGGAAGATGTTGTCCGGCTTGAGATCGCGATGGACGACGCCCTTTTTGTGCGCCGTTGCCAGCGCCCGCATGATCGGCCCGAGCACGTCGGCGGTCTCCCGGATCGAGAGCGGCCCGCCGTGCATCCGGGCCTTCAGCGTCTCGCCCTCGAGCAGCTCGAGCACCAAGTACACGGAGCCGTCCGGCTCCTGCCCCATGTCGAGCACGTCGACGACGTTCTCGTGCTTGAGCTGCGCGGCCGCGCGGGCCTCCTGCAGAAAGCGCCGGACGATCTCGGGATCGCGGGCGTGCTCGTAGTTGAGCACCTTCACCGCGACAGGCCGGTGGGTCCACTCGTGGATGCCGGCGAAGACGGTGCCCATCCCGCCCGCGGCCAGAATACGCTCGATGCGGTACTTACCGCCGAGCGTGGAGCCGATGCGCTCCTCGGGCGTCAGAATGGGCATCCGAAGCGGCAGCGTAGCGAGGCGCGGGCGCGCTCGGCAAATGCCATCAGCGCCGAACACAGATGGTGTGACGGTACGGTCACGAACCGTCGGCGACACACCTTGCGAATCGCCCGCGAGTGCGCTCTGAACAGGGCATGGACCCTCACATCGTGATCGCGCGGCGCTTCCGCGGACCGCCCCGTTCCGGCAACGGTGGCTACGCCTGCGGCATGGTCGCCGCGTTCGTCGAGGCGCCGGCCGTGGAGGTCGTGCTCCGCGCCCCTCCGCCGCTCGACGTGCCCCTGAGCGTCGAGCGCGAGGGTGAGAGCGTGCGCGTGTCGAGCCCGGACGGGACGCTGGTCGCCACGGGACGCCCCGGGTCGCTGGCGCTGGACGTCCCGCGCGCGCCGACCTCGGAGCGAGCGCGCGAGGCCGAGTCCCGCTACGCCGGCATGCAGGACCACGTCTTCGCCGGCTGCTTCGTCTGCGGCCCCGAGCGCGAGCCGGGCGATGGGCTGCGGATCTTCGCCGGGCCGCTCGGCGACGGGATGGTGGCGTCGGGTTGGACGCCGGACGCCTCGCTGGCCGACAGCGAGCTCGTGGCCGAGCCGCACGTGTGGGCCGCGCTGAACTGCCCGGGCTTCTTCGCCGCGGGCTTCGCCGAGGAGCACCGGGCGGCGGTCCTCGGCCGGATGACCGCGCGCGTGGACCGGCGCCCGCGGCCCGGAGAAGCGCTGGTGTGCCTCGGCTGGCCAATCGCACGGGACGGTCGCAAGCGCCGCGTCGGCACGGCGGTCATCGCCGGCGACGAAGTGCTCGCGCGCGCCGAGGGGCTCTGGGTCGAGCTCGACGAGCGCGCGGCGAAGGCGTTCCGCGCCCACGCTTGAGCCACGCGCGGCATCGCGGATCCCGGCGCGCCCTCGCTACCGGACGTGGCGCGCATGAGCACCCCCCGCGCGCCGGGGCGCTATCGCTGCGTGGTGCGGACCGAGGACGGACGCGCGCTCGCCAGCGTCGAGCCCACCCTATCCGAGTAGCTCTTGTGCGCCCCGGCGCGGGCCTCATCCTATGGATGTGCACGCGCGCTGGACAGGACAGAGGCCGAGGGAGCTGATCGTCTACGATGCGCTCCACCCATGCCCGTACATCGAGGCGCAGCGCGCCCGCCTGCCGATGCGCCTGCCCACCCGGGCGCTCACGCCCGAGGAGATGGACGAACGGCTCGACCGCGGCGATCGCCGACACGGGCCTTTCCTCTATCGTCCGAGCTGCCCGGGCTGCCAGGCGTGCGAGGCGATCCGGCTCGACGTGACGGACTTCGACTTCACGCGCTCGCATCGACGCGTGCTGCGCAAGGGTGACGCCGCGCTCTCGATCGAGATCGGCGACCCGGTCGCCGACGACGAGCGCCTGCAGCTCTACGACAAGCACAAGCGAGAGCGGGATCTCGTCAGCGGGTCCGGCGAGCCGCTCGATCTGAAGGGCTACGAAGGCTTCTTGGTCGATCGCTGCGTGCGCTCCTTCGAGCTGCGCTATCGCCACGAGGGAAAGCTCGTCGGCGTGGCCGTCACCGACCGCGGCGAGACCTCCCTGTCGGCCGTCTACTGCCTCTGGGATCCGGACTACGCGCGGCTCAGCCTGGGCAACTACTCGATCCTCAAGCAGGTCGAGCTCGCCCGCTTCTGGGGCATGCGATACGTCTACCTCGGGCTCTACATCGGCCAGAACGAGCACATGCGCTACAAGGCGCGCTTCGTCCCTCACGAGCGCCTGATCGAAGGCGCCTGGCAGCGCTTCGAGTGACGCGCTTCCAGTGACGAGGCGCTTCCAGTAACACGGCGCTTCGAGTGACACGGCGCTTCGAGTGACAAGGCGCTTCGAGTGACAAGGCGCTTCGAGTGACACGGGTGGCCCCGCCGAGCTCCGGCGCCCATGTTCCGGCCGTGACGATGCGCGGCACGGTGCACCTCTCGGGCGAGCCCAAGCCTATCGTCGTCGACGTCGACGTCGACGGGGTGCGCGGCGAGGTCGTCGCGCGGAACGAACACGACACGTGGACGCTCCCACTCGAGGGCGCGTCAATCACCTCCGGCGGGTTCGAGGGCGACGTCGTCTTCTGTCGGACGCCGGACGGCGCGCTGACCATCGCGGTACGGGACGCGCGCTTCGTGGAGGCGCTGGCTCGCCACGGCGGCGCGGCGGTGGAGCGCGCTCTCGCCGGCGTGGCGGCGCATCGACGGCGGCACACTCGGAACCGTCGGCTGGGCGTCGGCGCCGTCGTCCTGGTGCTGGCGCTGATCGCTGGCGCGCTGGCGTCCGTGCCGCGGCTGCTCGCGGCGAGCACCGTGGAGCTGCCCACCTCCATCGATCGCGAGCTCGGTGACGCCGCGATGAGCCAGACGGAGAGCGCGGGGGCGCCGCTCGACGACCCGCGCGTGAAGGCGGCGCTCGAGACCATCGTGCAGAGGCTCGCTCCCTTCGCCGCCCGCCGCGACTTCGACTTCCGCGTCCGCGTGATCGAGAGCGAGCAGGTCAACGCCTTCGCGCTGCCGGGCGGACAGATTGTCGTCTTCACCGGGCTCTTGCGGCGAGCCGAGCGGGCCGAGCAGGTGGCCGGCGTGCTGGCTCACGAGATGGCGCACGTCACCCTGCGGCACGGCCTCCGAAACGTGGCCCATCGCGCGGGCCTGGCGCTGGGCGTGCAGCTCCTGCTCGGCGATGTCAGCGGCTGGGCGCGGCTGGCCGGCGACGCGGCGGTGCTCGCGGAAACCAACGGCTACAGTCGCGAGCAGGAGAGCGCCGCCGACGCGGAGGGCGTCCGCATGATGATGGCAGCCGGGCTCGATCCCGAAGGCATGGCCAGCTTCTTCCGGCTGCTCGAAGACGAGCCCGGGAGCGACGTCCCGGGCGCGATGAGCTGGCTGAGCACGCACCCGAATCTCGAAGCCCGCATCGCCCACGTCGAAGCGCTCTCGCGCTCGCTCCCTGCCGCGCCGCGCAGATCCCTCGACGTGGACTGGGCGGCGGTGAAGCAAGCCGTCGAGCGTTGATCGCAGAGGTGGACCGCTCGAGCTGGCGACGCTCGTTTGCGTTTCTCCGTTCACCGATAGCGCTCTTTTTCGTGGCTCCAGCGCCTCGGTCCATGCTTTCGACGCTATCCTCGCGACCGTGACCGAGTCATCCCACCGCTTCTTCGATCATACGGGCGACTTCGGCGCCGATCTCTTCGCGCCGACCCGCGAAGGCATCTACGAAGAGGCCGCGCGGGCGTTCCTGTCACTTCTGACCGACGCCCCGGCGGCGGTGGAGGAGCGGGAGGCGCGAGAGCTCGAGCTCGAAGGCGTGGACGCCCACGATCTCCTGGTGGTGCTGGGCAACGAGCTCCTCTTCCTCTTCGAGAGCGAGGGCTGGCTCGCAGCGCGCGTGGAAATCCAGGAGCTGGACGACGACATGCTGCACGCCACCGCGTTCGGTGAGCCCTTCGACCCAGAGCGCCACCCGATCGCGCGGCCGGTGAAGGCGGTCACCCATCATGGAGCGGAGATCCGCGAATCGAAAGAAGGCTGGCGAGGCCGGCTGATCTTCGATCTCTGAAGAGCGAGAGGACGTCGTGGGCAGCAAGCGAGACAAGCGAAAGAAGGACAAGCGCGAAGCCGCGCGGAAGGCCAGCCGGCCGAAGCGGATCGAGGTGCCGGTCGCACCCGCGCCCTACTCGGGCCGCGCCGTACCGCTCGAGCGCGTCGACGGAACCCGCTGGCGCATCCCCCAGCGCGGCAAGATGAACGTGGACGGCATCGTCTACGCCGACGAGACGCTCCTGCCCTCGCTGACCGAGGATCGCAGCCTCGAGCAGGTCGCCAACGTCGCCACCCTCCCCGGCATCGTCGGCCACTCCATGGCCATGCCCGACATCCACTGGGGCTACGGCTTCCCGATCGGCGGCGTCGCCGCGTTCGATCCCGGCGGAGGTGGCATCGTCAGCCCGGGAGGCGTCGGCTACGACATCAACTGCGGCGTCCGCATGCTGGCGACGGACCTCGAGCTCGACGCCGTGCAGCCGAAGCTCGAAGAGCTGACCGACCAGCTCTTCGCCGCCGTGCCGGCCGGGGTGGGGAGCACGCGGCCGGAGCTGAAGGTCTCGGCCAAGGAGCTCGACGCGCTGCTCGAGGACGGGCTCGGCTGGGCGGTGAAGGCCGGCATCGCCTCGGCGCACGATCGCGAGCACGTGGAGGAGAACGGCCGCATCGAGGGCGCCGATCCGAGCCTCGTCAGCGAGCGCGCCAAGCAGCGCGGCGGCGGGCAGCTCGGCACGCTCGGCTCGGGCAACCACTTCGCCGAGATCGGCGTGGTGGAGGAGATCTTCGACGCCGCCCGCGCCGAAGCGTTCGGCCTGCACGAAGGGCAAATCACGCTGATGATCCACTCCGGCTCGCGCGGGCTCGGGCACCAGGTCTGCACCGACTCGCTGAGCCACATGCTCTACGCGGCCGCCGAGTACGACATCCCGCTCGTCGACCGCCAGCTCTGCTGCGCGCCGACCTCCAGCCGCGAGGCCCGCGAGTATCTGGCGGCGATGGCAGCGGCGGCGAACTTCGCGTTCGTGAACCGGCAGGCCATGGCGCACTACGCGCGAGAGGTCTTCGACCGGATGTTCGGCGCGACGCTGACCACCGTCTACGACGTCTGCCACAACATCGCGAAGTACGAGAAGCACGAGGTCGACGGCGAGCAGAAGCGGCTCCTGGTGCACCGCAAGGGCGCCACCCGCGCGCTGCCGAAGGGTCACCCGCTCCTGCCGGCCGCCTATCGCGACGTCGGCCAGCCCGTGATCATCCCGGGCGACATGGGCCGCTACTCGTTCGTGCTCGCCGGCGCCGAGGGCTCCAGCGAGACCTTCGGCTCGGCCTGCCACGGCGCGGGGCGCGTGCTCAGCCGCGCCGAGGCCAAGCGCCGCTTCGGCGGGACCGATCTGCTCGGGAAGCTGCGCGGGCAAGGCATCTACGTCCGCGGCGCGTCACGGGCGACGGTCGTCGAGGAAGCGCCGCTCGCCTACAAGGACGTGGCCGAGGTCGTCGACGTCGTGCAGGCCGGTGGCCTCGCCGACAAGGTCGCGCGCATCCGGCCCCTCGGCGTGGTCAAAGGCTGAGACTCCGTCGCGGCGCCCCGCGAGCCTTCAATGCGCTTCGCCGAGCCCCCCGATGGGGATGCGCGGCGCACGCTCGTGAGGCGGCCTCGGGCGGCGCTGCTCGGGGTGAGGCTCGGTCGGTGTCTCGCCGGCACCGCTGCGCCAGGTGAGCCAGAGCCAGAGGAAGCCCACGATCGAGATGAGCGCGAGGCCGGCGAGCTCCACGAACGCGAACGTGAAGACCTGCGCCTTCGTCGGCAGCACGCGCTCGCCCAGGGCGATGGCGGTCCGCTGCGAGGGCGTCTCGGTGAGGACGGCCGTGATCACGATGGCGATGGCGCGCATCGAGTCCCAGAGCGCGTGCAGCACCGCGACCGAGAGATACGCGGCCACCACCTGCCCGGTCACCCGGAGCTTGCCGAGCAGGCTCGACGAGAAGAGCACGCCGCCGAGGATCGCCGTCCACAGCCCGTGGCCGACCGGCGCCAGCAGCCCGCGCAAGAGCTCGGTGAGCACGAGGTTGCCCAGCGAGAGCTCCACGAAGGGACCGGCGCGCACGACGAGCGCCGTGAGCGCGTAGCCGCTGCTCTCCAGCGCCGCGAACCCGAAGCCCACCGCCGCGCCGAGGACCACTCCGTCTCGAACGGTGTAGCGGGTCAGCCTGCGCGCCACGAACATCAGCGCCAGCAGCTTGGCCAGCTCCTCGACCAGGCCGACGCCGAGATACGCGAGCAGCCCGTCTCTCAGCAGCCACGACTCCAGCACCGAGGCCGCCAGCACGCCGAGCACGCCGCCGACCAGGAGCGCCTCGAGGACCAGCCGGACCGAGATCGTGCGGCGCTCGTAGTGGTCCAGGTACCAGACCACCGCCGTGACCGGCACCAGGAAGCTGCCGAGCAGCACCACGGTCGGGATCATGTTCGCGTTGTCGGTCAACGCCGTGACGACGACCGAGAGCACCCAGAGCCAGAACCCCGTTTGAAAGACGTACTGCCAGCTCCGACGCCGCGGAGGCCGCAGGGCCGGTCGACGCTCGGTGATTCTGAACCGCGACTCGTCCTCGCCGCCGTTCACGAGATCCACCCGTGAGTCGGTGAACCGAACAGCGAATAGGGACACACCATGCTCGACGTCCGTGCAAACGCGGCTCCGTCGGGTGCCTCACCGGCCGCGCCCCGCCTCGCCGCGCACGGCTCCCACACTCGTGGCGCCGTGGACGCGACGGCCGGGACACGCTCGGCTCAATCGACCACGCGCACCTGCTCGAGCACGACGCGCGCGATCGGCGTCACGCTCACCGTGGGGCGGGTGGCGACGCTCCGGCGCCCGACGTAGCGGACCGTCGCGCGTGGCTTCTTGGCAGGGCGCGCGCGGTGACGCTCGAGGACACCGGACAGGAGCGCGCGGTCGAAGGGGTTCACCTCCGTGAGCTCGAGCCCCACCGCCGGCGCGCCGGGCCGCGTGCCCGTGACCAGCCGCGCCACGCGCGCCTCGGCGTCGATGTAGAAGCGGCTCCCGGGAGGCCGGAACGACACCAGCACCGTCTCGCCGAGCGCGATGGTCCCGCCGTCCGTGCGGATCAAGAGCCCGTCGGCCGAGAGATCCAGGATCTCCTCGCCGAGCAGCGCGAAGTCCCCGCCGACACACTGACAGCCCACCCGGACCGGCACCCGCCGCGCGCTGCGCCGCTCGTCCGCACGATCGTTCCCTTCGCTCATGGCCGACACCTCCGCCTCGCTCGTTTCTACCGGCGCCGCGCGAAGCGGCCCAGAAAACGGCGGACCGGCGAGCCTCGAAGCTCAGCCGCGGCGCAGGCGCTTGGACAGCTGCGAGAAGACCTCCGGGTAGCCGACCGGGAGGGCGCGCTGGACGGCGTCGATCAGCCGGGCGTCGGCGCCGATGAGGATGCGCGGCGCTTTGCGCTCCATGCCGTCGGCGATGACGATCGCGGCGCGCTCGGGGCTGGTGCGTGCCATGCGGTCGAACTCCTCGACCATCGTCTCTTTGTCGACGACGCGATCGTGGACCGAGCGGAGGCGGCTCTTCCGGACGATGTTGGTGCGGATGCCGCCCGGGTGAACGCAGCACGCGGTCACGCCGGTGCCCTCGAGCTCCTGGCGGAGCGACTCGGTGAAGCCGCGGACCGCGAACTTGGTCGCGTTGTACGCGGACTGGCTCGGGAACGAGGCGAGGCCGAAGACGCTGGAGACGTTGACGATCCAGCCGTCCCGTCGCGACATCAGATGCGGCAGGAACGCCTTGGTGCCGTAGACGACGCCCCAGAAGTTGATGCCGACGATCCACTCGAAGTCGTCGTAGGTGAGGTCGGCGACGGTGCTGGTCACGCTCACGCCGGCGTTGTTCACGATGGCGTCGACCTTGCCGTGCGCCTCGATGCACGCCTCGGCGAACGCGTAGACCGCCTGGCGATCGGCCACGTCCACCTTCTGGGAGCTCACCCTTCGCCCCTTCGCTTCGACGCGGCGCACCGTCTCGGCGAGGCCTTCCTCGTCCACGTCGCAGAGCGCCAGATCGCTGCCGCGGTCGGCCAGCTCGAGCGCGAGCGCGCGCCCGATGCCCGACGCCGCGCCGGTGATGACCGAGACCCTTCCCCGAAAGCTCATGGCTCTCACATAGCGCACCCGAACGACAGGCGGGAGGGCACGTGGGTTGCAGCCGTTCTGGAGGTCGAAAAGGAGCAAACGAATGTCCACGATCAAGAGCACGGTGGGATGTGTGGCGTTGTCGCTCGCGCTGGCAGCGCCGGCCGCCGCCCAGCAGACCCCGCAGCAGCAGGGTCAGAGCCAGGGAGCCCAGGCCCAGCAGGGACAGCAAGCCCAGGGACAGCAAGCCCAGGGACAGCAACCCCAGGGACAGCAACCCCAGGGACAGCAACCCCAGGGACAGCAACCCCAGGGGCAGCAAGCCCAGGGACAGCAACCCCAGGGGCAGCAGCGCGCTCGGGCGCAGCGCCACGTGCGCACCATCCGCAACCTGCGCGCGGGCATCCAAGGTGAGACGAACGCGGCGCACCGCTACGATCTCTTCGCGCGGCGCGCCGATCAGGAGGACCACCACCAGGTGGCCAAGCTCTTCCGGGCGGCGGCGGTGTCCGAGCGGATCCACCGGCGCAACCAGGAGAACGCGCTGCGCGAGCTCGGCGTGCGCGTCCCGAACCCGCAGCCCGAGCGCGTTCGGGTGGGCAGTACGCGGGAGAACCTGCTGGTCCCGATCCGCGGTGAGCGTGAGGAGGCCGAGGAGACGTACCCCGAGTACATCCGCATCGCCGTGGAGGAAGACGTGCCGTCGGCGGTCGAGGCCTTCACCGCGGCCCGCGAGACCGAGGCCGTCCACGATGAGCTCTTCCAGCGGGCGCTGGCCAACCTCGGCAACAACCCGGAGGTGGAGTACTACGCGCAGACCGAGACCGGCATGCTCGTCGTGCAGCAGCCCGGCGGCGTGGCCATGGCCACTCCCAACACCCAGGATCGGAACGATCAGAACGCGCCGGACCAGTCGATCGGCGGCTGATCGCTCCGTCCGTGTGCCCCGATCCGGCCGCGAAGGGCTCACACCACCCGCTCGGTGCGCGTCGCAGGGCGCGCACAGGTCGTGGGAGGCATGGGCTGCGCGTCTCGCACCGGCTGAAGAGGGGATCCGCGACCCCGACTCTGCGCCCGACGAACGCGGAATTGGCCGTCCCCGGGACCGCGATGCGCACTACACGCGCTGCAAAGCCCTTCGGGCATACCCCGCATACGCGTTGCAGCGGATGCAAAGCGTATCCGCGGTACCCGAGGAGCGCGTTGCATCCGCTGCAAAGCCATCTCCGCCTCCCGCGATGCGCCTTGCAGCGGATGCAAAGCGTATCCGCGGTACCCGAGGAGCGCGTTGCATCCGCTGCAAAGCCATCCCCGCCTCCCGTCGATGCACCTTGCAACGGATGCAAAGCGTATCCGCGGTACGGTCCCAGCACGCGATAGCTCGCTCGTACGCGCAACATCACGGCAGGGATAGAGTGAATCGAATCTGTCTTCGCTTCTCGTTTTGGGGGGCACGACACCGAATCCCGCGTACGTTCCTGGCGTGAATCCACCGAACACCAACGTCGAGTCGTTCATCGAGGCCCCTCCGCGGAAGCGTCCTCGGAGCATCCTCCTCGGTTGCTTCGGCCTCTTGGTCGCCGCCCCCGCTGCGCTCTTCTTCGTGCTCGCCGTCGTCGACCTGGCCACGGGCGCCGAGAACATGGCGGGCGCCGCCGTGGCGGGGGCGTGTCTCTTCATCATCGGCGCGCTCGGAGCGGCGGCCGCGTTCTTCGGCTTCTCGAAGAAGACCGTCCCGCAGTCCGCGAGCGTCGAGGACGCGAAGGCGCTCCGGGAGGCGTTCCTGTCGGTCGCGGACACCAGCCACCCGGTGGCTCAGAAGATCAATGACGCGGCAGGGCTCCTGCTCGACCGCCGCTACGAAGACGCCATCGTCGCGTACACGGCGATCGCCGAGGCGCACCCCGATCATCGGGACACCGCGTACTCCCAGATCGGCGCCGCGTGCTACTTCCTCGGCCGCTACCAGGACGCGCTCGACTGGTACGAGAAGGCGCTGGCGCACGGCGCGGATGCGTCGACGATGCGCGACAACATCGAAGAGGCGCGTGAGGCCCTGGCCGGGGGGCGATGATCGGCGCTGCCGAGCGCATGGCGTCCATGACGCGGGCCTCGATCTCTCCCGGCGCGACAGGAACGCCGGAAGAAATTTGATTGCAGCCACTTTCGTTCTGGCGTGCCCTCGGGATTCGGCAGCGCTCGCCGGCGCGCTCAGGAGTGCCCAAAGGCTCTGCTCGGAGCGTTCGACGGCGAGGCGGCCTCGCTCCATCCTCCGGCCGTGATCCGCGCAACCATCTTCGACATGGACGGGCTCCTCATCGACTCCGAGCCGCTCTGGCGCCGGACCGAGGTGGAGGTCTTCGGCGAGGTCGGGCTGAAGCTGACCGAGGCCATGTGCGAGGCGACCACTGGCCTCCGCATCGACGAGGTGGTCGCGCACTGGCACGTGAAGATGCCGTGGGAGGGCGCGGGCATTCACGACGTCGCGAATCGGATCGTGGACCGCATGATCGAGCGGGTGGGCGAAGACGGCGTCGCCATGCCGGGCGCCGCCGAAGCCGTCGAGCGCTGCCGCGACGCGGGCCTCCGCCTCGCCGTCGCCTCGTCCTCGCCCGCGCGCCTCATCGACGCCACGCTGGCGCGGCTTGGCCTGGGCGAGCGCTTCGAGGTGGTGGTCTCGGCCGAGCAGGAGCGCTTCGGCAAGCCGCATCCGGCCGTCTTCCTGACCGCGGCCGACGCGCTCGGTGTCGCGCCCACCGCCTGCCTGGTGCTCGAGGACTCGCTCAACGGCGTGCTGGCGGCCAAGGCGGCCCGCACCACCTGCGTCGCCGTGCCCGCGGCGAGCGACCGGGACGATCCGCGCTTCGCCATCGCCGACCGCGTGCTCCGCTCGCTGGACGAGCTCGACGCCGCGCTCCTGGCGACGCTCGTCGGGCGGCACCCGTAGACGCGCCGAGCTCGGGGCGTGCGGCCGAGCTGCTGCGCTCGAGCCGTTCCGTCCGCGCAGCTCAGCTCAGCCCACGGAGGACGCGTACATGGCAGCGTCGGGCGTTCTCGGCGCGGCTCGTCGGGCGGCTCGCGTAGACGCGCCGGCGCTCAGGGCGTGCAGCCGAGCTGCTGCACCTCGACCGTCTCGTCCGCGTAGCTCAGCTCACGCACGTAGCTCAGGAAGATCCGCTGCCCGTGCGTGTAGAGCTCGAACCCGGAGCGATTCCCGTCGCCCCCGGGGAGCATCCATTGATCGAGGATTTCGCCGGACTCGCGGATGCGAAAGATCTCGAGCTGGTCTCCGCCCTCCACCGCGATGATCAGCTCATCGCGAAGACGCCGGGTCACGGCGAGATCCATCACGAGCTCACCGAAAGGGAGCCGGGCGACGAAGACGAGGGTGCGCGATGCCCGGTCGAAGCGGTGCAACCCGATGCCTGCCGGCATCGAAGGCTGCATGGGCGACGCGGGCGGATACGCCCCCGCGACGAGCACCAGGGGACCCGAGGGCGAAGAGAGAATCTCCACCAGCTGACCCCACTGCACGTCAGAGGTCGGCCATGGTGTAACCACGTCCCCGGCGACCACCCCCGCGACATCGAGCTCGACCAGGTGGAGAGCGTGGCTTGCTCCGTTGGCGTCGACGCCAGCCACGGCTCCGAAGGTGGCCCGCGTCCCGTCGAACGGGAACGAGCTCAGCGGGAAGGCGTCCATCATGACCTCGGTGTTGCGGATCGAGCGTCCCTCTCCATCCGCCACCTCGAAGTCGAGGAGCTGCCCGCGCCGCGCGTGGGCGAAGAGGTGCCGCTCCCCGGTCCACACGACCCGCGGCACGTCCTCACAGAATCTCGTCGGCCGGCGCGCGGAGCATGATGTCGCTCACCACGCGGGCGTCGCCGTCGAAGAAGACCGAGCGCGCGTAGTCGTGAATGTCCTCGTGACGCTGGCAGAACCCGGCGATGCTCCTCCCGGAGTGCGAGGGCGCCACGTCGAGCTTCGTCGTCGGCACCTCCAAGAGCGGGCGCGATGGCTCGACCGGGTGACCGTCGTCGTCGAGCGTCCGGACGAAGGTGTTCGGCACCGTGATGAAGCCCCCGAAGTCGAGGTTCCAGATCGCGCGGAGCCGGCCTCCGATGGTCGCCAGCTGCGCGCGGATCACTCGCCGGCAGTGTTGGCAGTCCGGATCTCCGGTGGTGCCGTCGTCGACGTCGCGCACCACGATGGGATCGCCGACGGGACCGAAGCCGAGCCCCTCGTCGACGCGCCCGTCGCAGTCATCGTCCAGATCGTTGCAGACCTCGTCCGTGGGCTCGAGAACCGGGCACGTCGCCGGCCGGCCATCCACGCAGCTCGGCCGCGCCTCGGTGCAAGTCCCGGTCGTACACGTGAGCGGAGGCAGACCCTCGTCGATCACTCCGTCATGATCTTGGTCGGTGCCGTCGCAGGTCTCGGCCCCGTGCGGTGGCCCAGCGTCCGGACCGCCCGCGTGGCGCTCGTCACCCAGCTCCAAGCCGGTGCGCGCACCGCATCCGATCAGAAGGATCAGGGAAAGGACGGTGAACCCGCGTAACGCACCGGACCACAGCACCGAGAGAGCCTGATGCATCGCCGTTCCCGATGCCAGCAATCTCCGTTGGAGGGCGTGCAGCGCCCCTGCCAGGCTCGCTGGCGTCCTCTTGACCCGGCGAGCCCCTTCGAACAGCCCGCGCCATCCGCGTCCACCCTGCGCGGTTCTTCGCGGCTCGAATGCCGAGACCGAAAGAGAGCGCTTGCGCGGGTGATGCGGCTTCCACACACTCGCGCGGATGCAAGGTCTCCGTGTTTTCGCGTGGCGCCTCTCGTGGCCCTTTCTCGCCTTGGTGTCGAGCCTCGTCGGTGGGTGTGGTGGGCCGAGCGCCACGCCACCCGATCCCGACGGTGGTCAGGTTGTCGATCGCGACGGTGGTCAGGTCATCGACCGCGACGCAGGTCCGGTCCACGAGCCCGACGCCGATAGCGATGGCGTAGCGGACGCATCGGACAACTGTCCGCGGACACCGAACCCCGATCAGCGCGATTCCGACGGCGACGGCGTCGGCGATGCGTGCGCCTCGGGACCGTGCGCCGGGTTCGGAGGCGATAGCGACCACGACGCCGTCTGTCAGGTCCGAGACAACTGCCCGGACGTGCCCAACAGCGCGCAGCGCGACTCCGACGGCGACGGGATCGGCGACGTCTGCGACGACACGCCGAACCCCTGCGACGATCATGGCGGCGACACGGACGGCGACGGCGTGTGCGACGCGCTCGACGACTGCCCCGACGTCGCGAACCCGGCGCAGCGCGACTCGGACGGCGACGGGATCGGCGACGCCTGCGACGACACGCCCGTGGCGCTCCCGCCCGCGCCTTGCGCCGATCGGGGTGGCGACGCGGACGGCGACGCCATCTGCCAGAGCGGCGACAATTGCCCGGACGTCGCGAACTCGGATCAGCGCGACACGGACATGGACGGAATCGGTGACGCCTGCGATCCGACGCCCAACGTCTGCGACGATCACGGAGGCGACACCGACGGCGACACGATCTGCGACGACTTCGACAACTGCCCCGACGTCTCCAACCTCAACCAGCTCGACCGCGACTTCGACGGCGTCGGAGACCTCTGCGATCCCACGCCGGCTCCGCCCGATCCTGCCGGCTCTCCCTGCGCCGGGAGAGGTGGCGACATCGACGCCGATGCGTGGTGTGGCCTCGACGACAATTGCCCCGACGTCAGCAACCCGAGTCAGGTCGACACCGACGGAGACGGCATCGGCGACGCGTGCGATGCGGAGACCTGCGATGGTGTCGACAATGACGGCGACGGCATGATCGACGAGGGCTTCCCCGACACGGACTCGGATGGGATCGCCAACTGCGTGGACACGTGCCCGGACGGTCCGAACGTCGACAGCGACGGCGACGGCGTCGACGACTGCGTGGACGCGTGCCCGATGGACCCGCTCAACGACGTCGATCACGACCACATCTGCGGTGACGTCGACAACTGCCCCGAGAACACGAACTACAACCAAAGCGATATCGATGGCGACGGGATCGGCGATCTGTGCGACGTCGAGGATTGCGACGGGGTCGACAACGACGGCGACCGGAGGATCGACGAGAGCCTCCCCGACGAGGACATGGACGGCGTCTGTGACGCCATCGACGGTTGTCCGGCCGATCCGCTGAACGACCCGGACCGAGACGGGGTCTGCGGGCTGGTGGACGACTGCTTCGCGGTCGCCGACCCGATGCAGACCGACAGCGACGGCGACGGCGCGGGTGACGCGTGCGACCTCGACTTCACCTGCGATCCCGCCGCGTCGCTGTCGATGCCGGGGGACGTGCCCCTACCGGGCGGCATCACCGTCGGCGGCCTCGCGGGAGATCGGGGGCGGTCGATCGTGTACGCCTCGATGCGTTCGACGTCGTCTTGGCTTCCGAACCGCGTACTGGCCATCGACGGCGCGACGCGGAGCGTCCTCTGGTCGGTCGACGTGGGGAGCGATCCCGGACCGATGACCATCTCCGCCGACGGTTCACGCCTCTACGTCGGCCTCATGGGCGCGAACGTCGTGCGTATGGTGTCGCTCACGACCCGCCAGTCGTGCCGCAGCTTCACGCTGGGGAGCACCAGCAGCACCGGTCCTCTCTTCGCCACCAGCGTCGATGCCGTGCCCGGCGATCCGGGATCTGTCGTGGTGCTGGCGCAGCGGCGCGGTGGGGGCTCCTCCGCCGTGGTCTCCATGTTCACCGAGGGACAGCAGCGGCCCGCGCAGCTGAGCTCGTACCCGAGCATCACTCGGATCACGGTGGCCAGCTCGACGCTCGCCTACGGGAGCGCCCACTACGGGTCGGCCCTGACCACCGCGACCCTCGACGCGAGTGGGATTCACGACGGTGACTCGTACCCCGGGATCTTCACCGGCTATTACTCGACCGACCTCCTCTACGACGGAGGCATCGTCTTCGACCAACGCGGTGTGGTGGTGGACCCGAGCGGTCCGACGGTGCTCGGAACGCTCGTGGTCACGGGCCCGATTGCGGCCGCGACCGAGATCCACCGGGCCTTCACCGCGACCAGCACGGGCGTCGCGGTCAGCGACCTGTCGTCGTTCACCACCGTTCGCACGATCCCCTACACCACGAGCCTCTCGTCTCCGAAGCAGATCGTGCGTTGGGGCGCCACAGGGCTCGCCGTCGCGACCACGAGCACGATCGCGACGTTCATCGGCGCGGTCGTGCCCTGATCGCGCCGGCGCTCGCCCGATTCGGCCGCACGCCGCGCGGTTCAGCGGACGGACGCGAGCTGCTGGAAGTCGACCGTCTCTCTCGCGGCGCTCCCGATCAGGGCTCGAGCAGCTCCAGGAGCGCGCGCTCGTTGCACAGCCCGACCTGACGGCCCACCTCGAGGCCGCCGCGGAAGGCGACCACCGTCGGCGCGCCTCGGATGCCGAGCCGTCGCGCGACGGCCGGCGATGCTTCGATGTCGATCTTGCCGACCCGCAGCTCGCCGGCGTGCTCGCTCGCAATCTTCTCGAGCGTGGGCGCCAGGGCGCGGCACGGACCGCACCAGGGGGCGGTGAAGTCGAGTAGGAAGGGCACGTCCGAGGCGAGCACCTCGTCGAAGCTGGCGTCGTCGATCTCGATCACGTTTGCGCTCATCGTCACCTCCGCGATGGGAGGTCGCGAGGCCGCGGGATCTGACGGGTCGCGGATCGAAATCCCCGCTCGCTCGTCGGTATGCCCCTCTCGTCACGCGCCGACGGGCACAGGAACGATTCGCTGTGAGATTCCGCGCGGGCCGACACCAACGTGTCCGAGAAGCATGCGCAGCGCCCCGACCGACGAGCGAATGGAGCGGCTGACAGAGCTGGTGCGGGCGGAGCGCGGGCGGCTCTCGGCCGTGGCGCGCCGCGAGGGGCTGAGCCCGGAAGACGCGCTCGAGTGCGTGCAGGACGCCCTCTGTACGTTCCTCACCCACGGCGCGGCCAGCGAGCACGAGCTGGCGACGCTGATGACGATGGTCCGAAACGCGGCCCGGAACGCGCGGCGGCGCCACCGGCACGCGCTCCCGCACGATGCGATCGACGACGACGCGCATCGGGCCGGGGGAGCGTCGGCGGAAGAGCTGGTGCTGCGAGCCGAGGACGTGCTGCGGCTGCGCGTGTGCCTGGCGGAGCTCTGCGGCTCGCACCGCGCGGCGATCACCCTGCGGCTGCTCGACGAGCGTTCGGGCGAAGACGTGGCGGCGGAGCTCGGGCTCACGCGAGCGCACGTCGACGTGCTGGTTCACCGCGCCAAGGCGGCCCTGCGCATCTGCATGCGGGAGCCGGGGCGGCCGTGTCGCGGAGGACGATGAGGGATCCGATCGTCAGGGCGCGCAGGCCGTCGTGCCCGAATGGCGCGGGTTGATACAGGCAGGGCAACCCAGCGGTTCGAGCGCTCGGGGGAGCAGGGCTACCGCTCGTGCTTGGCGCGGTAGTAGCGGAACTGGTGGTAGCTGAGCCCGAGGCGGCGCGCCGCCTCGGCCTGGTTGCCTCCCGCCTCCTCGAGCGCCCCCTCGATCAGCTCGCGCTCGAACGCCTCGATCCGCTCTTTGAAGGTCCCGGAAGCGGGCCGTGCTCGAGCCGGCTCGTTCAGCCCGAGATCTTCCGGCGTCAGGACAGCGGTGGTGTCGCGATAGACCGCGCGCTCGATGATGTTCTTCAGCTCGCGCACGTTGCCGGGGAAGGGGTAGCGCTCGAGCTGCGCGAGCGCGCGGGCCGACAAGGTCTTGCCGCGGAACGTCGGGACCTCGCGCATGAATCGCTGCAGGAAGTGATCGGCGAGCAGCGCGACGTCGCCCTCTCGCTCGCGTAGGGGCGGCACGCGCAGCTCCTCGAACGCGAGCCGGTCGTGGAGATCGGGGAGGAACTCGCCGCGCTCGATCTTCGCGTGCAGGTCGGCGTTGGTCGCCGCCAGGATGCGCGTTCGCACCTCGACTTCGCGGGTTCCCCCGACCCGCAGGAACGTCCCGTACTCGACGACGCGCAGGATCTTCTGCTGGAACGCGCGCGACATGTGGCCGATCTCGTCGAGGAAGAGCGTCCCGCCCTCGGCGACCTCGAACTTGCCGGGCGCCTGCCGGTCGGCGCCCGTGTAGGCACCGCGCTCGTGCCCGAAGAGCTCTCCGTCGAGCAGCGTCTCCGCGATCGCCGCGCAGTTCACCACCACGAAGGGGCCGGACAGGCCACTCTGGTGATGGATGGCGCGGGCCACCAGCTCCTTGCCCGTCCCGCGCTCGCCGAGGATCAGGGCGGGACGCGGCACCTCCGCCACGCGCCGGACGCGGCGCAGGACGTCGTGAACTTGCGGGCTGCGGCCGACGATGCGGTAGCGCGCGTCCATCGCGCGGCGCAGCTCCTCGTTCTCGCGGGTGAGCGCGCGGTTCTCGTCGACGAGGCGGATCCACTTCTTCACCTTCCGGAGCTGCGTGTCCGCGCGCTCGCTGAGCCTCGCCGAGCGGACGAGGAAATCGCTGGCGCCCGCCTTCATCGCCTCGCGGGCCGGCTCGATGCCGCCCTCCGCCGCCACGATGACGATCGGCAAGAGCGGGTCGCGGGCGCGAAGATCGCGCAGCACCTCGAGCCCGTCGCGCGCTCCGTCCCCGAGCGCCCGATTGACCAGCACGAGATCCGCGTCGTCGATTCGCGCGGAAAGCTCCGCGGCGTCGCGGACGACGCTGACCTCGCCGTCGCCGCGGAGCGCGCTCTCGAACGCCTCCGCCAGCGCGGCGAGCTCGCGCGAAGGGTCCAGGACGACGATCCGGCGGGCCATCAGCGACCTCTCGCGCGGGCATCCGCCAGCGCGCGCGACGCCACGCACGCGACCGGCTCTGCACCGATGAAGGCGCGACCCGCGCGGCATCGAAGGCGGCTGTCGAAACGAAAGGGCACGTCGGGCGAGGATGCTACGGCGCGCCCGCACACATCAACGTGTGCCCGCGGCCATGGCACACACGAGGTCGAGCCGCGTCCGACCGAGCGGGCGGGATGCGAGACGGTGCGCCCAGGGCCGGACCGTCGCGGGCATGTGAGGGTTTTTCTCAGATCCGAGGAATCTCACCAGGTCGGCGCACCTCGAGCGGCGCGATCGACGCCGGGAGAGCGGTTGGCACGCCGCATTCAAGGGTGGTGCTGCCGAGAGAGCCGAGCGGGACCGCACGGATGATCCGCGCAGGGCCCCGCCCGCTCGGGGAGTCGACATGGACTTCGAGCTGGTCTTGGTGGCAGCGCTGGCGGGGGGCGCGGGCATGCTGATCACGGCGGCGATCGCCGCCCACCTGTTCAACGGCCTTCGCCCGCTCCACGACCACGCGGTGCGCGGTCGGGCGCTGTCCGGGACGGTGGCAGAGGTCACGCTCGCCATCCCGGAAGGCGGCGTCGGCGGCATCGCGCACGGCGCGAGCGGCGGCCGCTCCAGCATGCCTGCTCGGCACGTCGACGGCGACGCGCTCCATCCCGGAGCACGGGTCGTGATCGTCGACGTCACCGCCAACGTGGCTCGAGTCCGGCCGCTCCCGACCGATCTGGAGGAGGTATTTCGATGCTGACCGTTCTCGTGATCGCCGCGGTCTGCGGCGCGCTCATCGTCTCCGTCCCGCTGGCGATGCTGTTCTATCGCAAGGTGGGACCCAACCAGGTGCTGATCATCTCCGGGCGGCGCGGCGCCTACGTCGATCCCGCCACCGGCGAGTCGATCCAGAAGAGCTTCCGCATCTATCACGGCGGCGGGACGTTCGTGGTCCCGCTGCGGGAGAAGGTCGACGTGATGAGCGTCGAGCTGATGACGCTGGAGCTGCGCACCCCCGAGTTCTTCACCAAGTTCGGCGTCCCGATCGTCGTCGACGCGATCGCGCAGATCAAAGTGCGCAGTGACGATCCGCTCGCCGTCGCCACCGCGGCCGAGATGTTCCTCAGCAAGACCAAGGAGGAGATGAACGAGATCGCGCACCAGATGATGCAAGGACACCTGCGCGCGGTGATCAGCACCATGCCCTTCGAGGAGATCCACGCCAACCCGGAGGCCTTCGCCCAGACGGTGCAGCGCCTCACGGCGGCGGACCTGGCGAACATGGGTGTGCAGGTGGTGAGCTTCACCATCCGCGAGGTGCGCGACCCTTCCGGTTTCCTGCAGGCGCTCGGGCGACCGCAGCTGGCGGAGGTGCAGAAGAACGCATCGGTCGGCGAAGCCAACGCCGCGCGTGACGCCACGGTCGGGCGCGCGGAGGCGGACCAGGAAGCGGCGATTCGCTCGGCCCGCGCGAGGCAGGCGGCCAAGCTCGCCGAGATCGAAGCCGAGACGGCCGTCGCCGACGCCGAGTCGATGAAGGAGTGCCGCGTCCACGAGCTCTCCTCGCAGGTCGCCGAGTCCAAGGCCGCGCGCGATCGCGCCTACGAGCTGGCCACGCTCCGGGCCAAGGAGGCGGTGATCGAAGAGGAGCTGCGGCTCGCCGAGCTGACGCTGGCCGCGAAGGAGAAGGAGCTCTCGGCGACGGTGCAGAAGCCGGCCGAGGCGGAGCGCCGGCGGATCGAGACGCTGGCCGAAGCGGAGCGCGCGAGGGCGCGGATCGAAGCGGACGCGGCGGCCGACGGGGCGCGCCTTCGGGGTGAGGCCGAGGCCGAGGTGGTTCGCGCCCGCGGCGCCGCCGAAGCCGAACGCGTGCGAATGCTGGCGCTGGCCGAGGCCGAGGGCATGCAGGCCAAGCTGACGGCCGAGGCCGAAGGCATGCGACTGAAGGCCGAGGCGTGGCAGCAGTACAGCTCGGCCGCCCTCGGTCAGCTCGCGCTGGAGAAGCTCCCCGAGATCGCCAGGGCGGTGGCCGAGCCGCTGGGCAACGTCGAGCGCATCGTGTTGGTCGGCAACGGAGGCAGCAGCGGCGTCGAGAAGGTCACGCGCGGCGTCACCGACGTCATCGCGCAGCTCCCCGGCCTCGTCGAGACCCTGTCCGGCGTCGACCTGCGCGGGCTGATGCAGCAGATCACGCCGCAGGCGAAGGACGACGCCGGGCCGGCTCCGCTCGAGCGCGTCTCGTAGCTCGGTCGCGTCCTGGCCGCCGCTCGCGTCCGTTTCTCACGGCGGACGCGAGCGGTGGCGTTCCGGCGCGTGACCGACGCCTAGTACCGGCGCCCGGAAGTTCGATCCGGGTTTCGTTGCCGCGCCCGCCAACCCACCCGCGAGCTGCCGGTCGGGCGCCGGTCCTAGCATGCTTGTCGAGGGGGCAGCGCCCCCTCCCCCGCAAGCGGGGCCCCCACCCCACGACGTACGACGGACCGAACTTCCGGTCCGTCGTACCAGTCCCCGGATCCCTGATTTCGATCAGAAGTCACGGGGGGTTGTGGGCGGTGAGGGTGCGCTGCGCGAAGCGGGCGATCTTCGCGAGGATGTCGTCGGCGGTGGCGGTCCAGCGAAACGGCTTGGGGTCGTCGTTGTGGACGGCGGTGAACTCCTCGATCGCCCTCTTGAGAGCGGCGACGCTCGTGTGAGAGCCACGGCGGAGCTGCCGCTGCGTGAGTAGGCCGAACCAGCGCTCGACCTGGTTGAGCCACGAGGCATGCGTGGGCGTGAAGTGCAGGTGGAACCGCGGGCGCTTGGCAAGCCAACGATGCACGGCCGGCGTCTTGTGCGTGGCGTAGTTGTCGAGGATCACGTGGACCTCGAGGTCCTTCGGCACGTTCGCCTCGATCTCGCGGAGGAACTTGAGGAACTCGGTGGCGCGGTGGCGCGCGTAGCACTTTCCGATGACGTAGCCGGTCGCCACGTCGAGAGCCGCGAACAGCGTCGTCGTGCCGTGCCGGTCGTAGTCGTGCGTTCGGCGCTCGACTTCACCGATCCGCATCGGGAGCACGGGCTGGGTGCGGTTCAGCGCTTGGATCTGCGACTTCTCGTCGACGCAGAGAACCAGCGCGTTGTCGGGCGGGTTCATGTAGAGCCCAACGATGTCGCGCACTTTCTCGATCAGCATCGGATCGCGCGAGATGGTGAACGTCTCGCTCCGATGCGGCTTGAGTCCGAACGCTCGCCAGACGCGACCGACCGTGGTGTGGCTCATGCCCAAGTGCTTCGCCATCTGGCGCGTGCTCCAGTGCGTCGCTCCCTTCGGCGTGGTCTCGAGCGTCTCGACCACGACCTTCTCGATGGCCTCGTCGGTGATCTTCCGCGGAGCGCCGGGCCGCGGTTCGTCGACCAGCCCGTCGATCCCCTCCTTCAGGTAGCGCTTGCGCCACTTACCGACGGTATGGCCCGACGTGCGCAGCTTGGCTGCGACGTCGACATCGCTCAGCCCCGACGCACTGGCCAGGATGATCCGCGCGCGAAACGCCAGCCGACGCGCACTACGGGCGCGGGCCGTGTAGCGCTCGAGCGCGGCGCGGTCGTCGTCGCTCAACTCGATGCGTGTCGTGGGTCGTCCGGTACGTGCCATTCCCACCGTAGATCACGGCGCGGAGACT
This sequence comes from uncultured Pseudomonadota bacterium, assembly GCA_963832725.1. GTDB lineage: Bacteria > Myxococcota_A > Polyangia > Polyangiales > Sandaracinaceae > JAEZBP01. Next base: position 187,058 of record CAWHVG010000007.1, on the reverse strand, counting down.
TTTGCAAGATATTTGGGCGACAGGGGACTAGGTGGCTGGTGTCGAACGAGCGCTCCTCGTCTTTCCGGCGGGACAGGCCCGTCTCGCCGCCCGTCCCTCCTCCAAAATGCTTCAGCATTTCGTCGTCGGGCCGAACGACGATCCAGACCTGTCGCGCTCGGAAATCCTTCGGGCGTCGTTTGACACGAGTCACCTCGGCGAAACGAGACGTCGGCGACGACGGCCGTGGGAAGCGGAGGATGCGCGAAACGCGCGGGGTGGTCTCGAGCCGCTCCGCTCGGATGCTCGCCCGGACATCGGCGGCTGTCTCGCTCCGGGCGACCCAGCGCCGCTCGCGCTCGTACCGCGGCCAGGTCGGTCGCCGACTCAGTGGCTCCCGGGTGGCTCGTCCGCTGCGTGATATCGTGAACCGATGCGGAGCGCGCTCGTTTTCCTTTCCAGCCTTACTCTGATGGCTTGCGGCGGCGGCTCCGCCGACACCTGCTCCACCTCCGGCGACTGCGCGGCGGGGAACGAGTGCGTCGACGGTCGCTGCCGACCGAGAGCAGACGCCAGCTCGCGCGACGCGAGCGTACGAGACGCGTCCGCGCCTCCCGACGCCGGACCGCAGCCCGACGCGGGGCCGCCGGTCGGAGCGGGATGCAGCGCGGACCTCCGCTCGGTGCTCGACGCCGCCGGCGACGTCCTCTACGAGTGCCCGGCCGATCGCGGCTGTCAGGAAGGCCGCTGCATCGACGCCTGCACGGCGGCCGCGGCCAGCCACGGCAACGTCGGCTGCGACTTCGCGCTGGTGTCGCCGCCCACCTACCCGCCGGCGCTGCCTCCCTGCCTCGCCGCGTTCGTCACCAACACCTGGGCACGCCCGGCCAAGATCACCGTCACCCGCGGCGACGCCACGCTGGACGTGACCACCTTCGGCCGCATTCCGGTGGCGGGCATGTCGGCGAGCGACTGGCCCGCCGTGCCGGCGGAAGGGATCCCCGAGGACGGAGTCGCCGTGCTCTTCCTGTCCAGCGATCCGGACGCGGTGATGCCGGAGACGGGCGAGCCCTTGAGCTGCCCGGTGACACCCGCCGTCGATACGAGCACCGTCGTGACGGGCTCGGGCGCCGGCGAGGCCTTCCGCATCCAATCGGACACGCCGGTCAGCGCCTACGACATCCTCCCCTACGGCGGCGCGCCCTCGCACTTCCCGAGCGCGGAGCTGCTCCTGCCTTCCAGCGCCTGGGGCCAGAGCTACGTGGTGGTCGACGCGCCGCCCGGAACGTACGCGACGCCCGGGCCCCTGTGGTTCTCGGTCCTCGCGCTCGAAGACGGGACCAACCTGCAGGTCCGGCCCGTGCTCGACCTGCCGGGTGGTGGCGAAGTCCCCGCGGCGCCGGCGAGCATGATCACCTCGCTCACGCTCTCGGCCGGACAGTACGCACAGTGGGAGCTGCCCGCGGGCTCCGCCGACCCGAGCGGCACCATCGTGACGGCCGACCACGACGTCGCCGTCTTCGCGGGCAACCGTTTCCTGCGGCTCCAGCCGGCGCCGGGCCCGGGTGGCGAGTCGACGCACCAGCAGATGTTCCCCGCACCCGCGCTGGGCCACGAGTACGTGGCGCCGCCTTACGCCACTCGCCGCGCCGACCTCGCCGCCGAGAGCATCCCCTACCGCTTCGTCGGCGCGTTCGACGGCACCGTCCTCACCTACGATCCGCCGGTGGCGGGCGCACCGACCACGCTCTCGCAGGGCGAGGTGGCGGACTTCGAGACCGACGTCGCCTTCCGAGTGAGCAGCCAGGACGAGATGCACCCCTTCGCCGTGGCGCAGCTCATGCCGACGGCCAACCTCTCCGGAGGCAGCCGGCCGGGCGCGGTCACCGACGCCGACCGCTATGGTCCCGCGCTCGGCGACGAAGAGATGGTCGTGGTCCTGCCGCCCGCGCAGTTCCTCTCGCACTACGTCTTCTTCACCGACCCGACCTACGCCACGACGAACCTCGCGCTCGTTCGCGTGGCGGACGCGAGCGGCACGTTCTCGCCGGTGACCGTCGACTGCCTCGGCGAGATTGGCGACTGGCAGGCGGTGGGCAGCGAGGGCCGCTTCGAGGTCGCGAACGTCGATCTGATGCGCGCGTTCATGCCCGGCGCGAGCGGCTGCGACAACGGCCGGCACGTCGCCGACTCCGGCGCGCCCTTCGGCCTGATGGTGTGGGGCGAGGACACCTACTCGTCCTACGCGTATCCGGCGGGAGGGAACGCGGCCGCGCTCACCACGCTCCCGCCGCTGCTGTAGTCCTCCGTAGCCCAGATTCCTACCGAATCTCGCCGGACCTCGACGCGCGGCTCGGCGTCACTCCTCCTCGACGATGCATTGGCATCGCCTCGTCGTCGTTCCTTGATTCCGCACGCCGATGGCTCGCCCATATTCGGCACTCACTTGGGATCCGGGGGACTAGTTTTCGCGAGCATCTCACGCGGGCCAGGGCCGGGTCAGCCACGAGAGGCCGTCTTCGAGCACCTCACTTCCGTGCTCGAGCGCGCACTCTCCGTGGGCGATGATCAGACGCTCGGGCCTCCAGGCGAGCGCCCGCTCGAGCGCCTCGCGACCCGGACCGCGCTTCAGGAACGTGGCCCGCAGCTCTCGCGGCGTGGAGCCGTGCTCGCCGACCAAGCCGTCCGCCTTCATCAGCCAGCCCTTCCAGCCGGCAAAGCTCTCTTCGTCGTGGCGCTGGATGAAGTCGCAGACGAGGCAGGTCGAGGACGGGCGGTGGAAGAAGAACACCTCGGCGAACACGGGGCTGCGCAACACGAGCTGGTCGATCTGGTCGGCCCACTCCGGCTCGGGCACGTCGCCGAGCTCGCCGGCGAACTCGATGTCGGGCCGCTTCTCGCGCAGCCCCGGCGCGGCGTAGGCGCGAGCGTCGGGGAACTGCGCCAGCCAGGCCGGCAGGAAGAGGTGGTGGAGCGGGTTGGGCTCGACGATCCAGCGCACCTCACCGAGCGCCCGGACCTCGTCGAGCAGCGCCTCGTCCGGCTCGACGGGTGACCACACGAAGAGCCCATCCGGCAGCACGGCGACGGCCATCCGCGTCGGGTACGGGAACCCGAAGAACGAGACGCTCGGTCCGTCGGCGATGAAGAGGTCGGGGGCGATGCGCTCGAGTCGGTCGGTCATGATTCTCCTCCGCGGGTCGAGGGCGCTCGCGCTTGACGAGAGCGCCGCCGGGGCCCATACATGAGCTTACTCATGCATGAGTGTACTCATTTTTATCCCCGAGGCCAGTGGTGAGCGGGCTCCGCGAGAAGAAGAAGGCGCGGACGCGCGCTGCAATCCTCGACGCGGCGCGGACCCTCTTCACCGAGAAGGGCTACGCCGGCACGACCACCGCCGCGATTGCCGAGCGGGCGGACATCGCGGAAGGGACAGTCTTCAACTACTTCGCCAGCAAGGCCGAGATCCTGGTCGCCATCTTCTACGACGCGTTCGCCAGTGCTCCCTTCGACTTCGCTCCGAGCCCGGATGCGACGCTCGAAGAGCGGATTGCTCAGTTCGTGGACGCGGCGTTACGCCCCGCTCGTCAGATGGACAAGTCGCTCCTACGAGAGGTCCTCTCGATCGGATATCGGTACACGAACGAAGGCAGCTACGTCTTCGAGCAGATGCAGGCGATGGACCAGCAGATCATGGCCGGCCTCACCGCCCACGTGGAAGCGCTGAAAAGCGAGCGCGCCCTCCCGCACGACCTCGACGTGGAGGCGCTCCTCGAGGTCGGCTACGCCACGGTCATGTATCAGTTCGGCCGCTACGCGATGGAGGAGTCGACCAGCTACGCGGAGATGATGCGCCGCATCCGCAGGAACGTCGCGGTGCTGGCGCGTGGCGCCAATGCCAGCCCGCGATCTCGAAAGACGAAGCGCTGATTCCCGCACCGACATCGCCTGACACGACCGCATGGCCAGCACGAACGAGGAACACCACTCATGACCCAAGACAACCATGACGAGCGCTTGAATGTTCTCATCACCGGCGCCGGTGTGGCGGGTCTGACGCTGGCGGCCTTGCTGCGCCAGCAAGGCGTGACACCGACCATCGTGGAGCGCGCGAACGATCTCCAGCACACCGGCTACATGTTGGGGATGTATCCGCTCGGCGGCCGGATCCTGCACGGCCTCGGGCTGCACGACCTCTACCTCGAGAAGAGCGGTCCGGCGCGGGTGTACACCGCGCACGACGGCACGGGCCGGCTGACCCAGCGCTACGACCTCGAGCAGTTCATCTCGCACTTCGGCGCCTACCGCGCGCTCAGCCGCGGGGCGCTCATCGACGTCCTCCGGCAGGGCGTCGGCGACACCCCCATCCACTTCGGGACCACCGTCGAGTGCATCGTGCAGCGGGACAGCACGGTGGAGGTCACCTTCAGCGACGGGACGAAGGACCACTTCGACCTCGTCGTCGGCGCGGACGGGCTGCACTCGAGGATGCGCGAGATGCTGCTCCGGCCGAACGAGCGCGCGTACTGGAAGACCGGCTGGGGTGGCTGGGTGTGCTGGGCGGACGCGTCGTTGCACCCGGCGGACACCTACTCCGAGGCGTGGGGGGCGGGCCGCTTCCTCGGCCTCTACCCGACGCCCGAGCACCTCGGCGTGTTCGTCGGTGGCAACCGCCATCAGATTGACGCGCTCGGGCCCGTTGGGCTGGCCGACGATTTCCGGCTGCGCATGTCGCACTTCGACGGGCCGCTCGATGCGATCCTCGACGCGGTCAGAGCGACCGACGATCCCTTCTTCTGGGACTTCCACGACTGCCACACCAAACGCTGGCACGAAGGTCGAGTCGTCCTCCTCGGCGACGCCGCGGTCGGCATCCTCCCGACGGCGGGCGTGGGCGCCTCGGTGGCCATGGACGCGGCGGCGGCGCTGGCAGACGAGCTCGCGCGCACCGACGCCGCGCACATCCCCTACACGCTCGACCTCTTCGTCCGCCGGCAGCGTCCGCGGGCCGAGGCGGCGCAGAAGAACTCGCGCCAGCTCGCGCGCTGGATGATGGTCGACGGCCCGCCGACCGCCTGGCTCCGCGATTCGCTTGCTCCGCTTCTACTTCGTCGACCGCGCGCTGAGCGACATCGCCTCGGTGATGACCGGCCAAGCCTGAGCCGAGAGCCAGTCTGGACGACGTCGTGTGCCGCGGAGAGCAGCCACGAACGTGTCTTGCCGGCCGCGAACATCCCGAGGCGCGTGGGAGTCACGGGTCGCGCGTCAGCGGCGAAGGGTCGCGAGGAAGCGCGCGGTCCGCTCGAGCACGCGATTCGGGCTGCTCCTTGTGCGGAGCGTGACCGCAGCCGTCGAGGATTGCTTGCTCGCAGGGCCCTCTGACGCCACCGGCGATCGCGTCCACTTGAGCCAGCGTGCCGTAGGGGTCTTCGCGACCCTGAATGACGAGCACCGGAACCTCCACGCCGGGCAGGAACTCCTCGATGTTCCAATGCCGGAAATCGGGGTCCAGCCAGGCCCCGTTCCAGCCCCAGAACGCGCAATCGACGTTGTCACCGTGATGGCGTCGCAGCTTGTCGCGCAGTTCGGTGGTCTCGTACGCCTCCTTGGCGCGCGCGATGGCCTCGACCGAGATGTCCTCGCAGAAGACGTGCGGCGCCTCGAGCACCAGCCCGCGCACGCTCGCCACGCCGCTGCCGGCCGCGATCAGCGCGATGCTCCCGCCGTCGCTGTGCCCGAAGAGGAACGCGTCCCCGACGCCGAGCGCATCGAAGAGCGCGGGCAGGACCCGCTTTCCCTCGTCGTGCATATAGGTCAGCGGACGCGGCAGCGGGACCGGATTGGAGCGGCCGTAGCCCTGGCGGCTGTAGACGAGCAGCCCGCACTCCGCGGCTTCGGCCACGCGAGCCGGGAAGTCTCTCCACTGCGACACCGAGCCGAGCCCTTCGTGCAAGAAGACGAGGGTCGGCGCGCCCACGCGGGGCTCATACACGACCTCCAGGCCCACGCCGTCGACGACGACTCTGTTCATGTTGGCTCCCTTCACTGCCGGAGCTTGAAACGCTGAATCTTTCCGGTCGCCGTCTTCGGCAGCTCGGCGCACGAACTCGATCCAGCGCGGGTACTTGTAGGGCGCGAGCTGCGCCTTCACGTGCACCTTCAGCTCGGCCTCGATCAGCTCGTCGGACCCGCGCGCGACGCGTCCGTGAGCACCACGAACGCGCTGCGGTTTGATCAGCCCTTCTCGTCGGCGTGGCCGACCACGGCCGCCTCCAGCACCGCCGCGTGCGACGAGAGCGCCGGCTCCACTTCGAACGGCGAGACGCACATGCCGCTCGACCTTGAGCATGTCGTCGGCGCGCCCCGAGTAGGTGAAGAACCCGTCGGCATCGCGCACGTAGTGATCGCCGGTGCGCATCCAGCGGGCCGTGGAAGGTCGCGAGGCTCTTGTCGCGCTTGTTCCAGTAGTGGGCGGCCGCGGACGGGCCCTTCACCCAGAGCGAGCCTTCGCCTCCCGGCGCGACCGGCTGCCCGTGCTCGTCGACGACTTCGACCTCGTAGCCGGGCACCGGCTTGCCGGTCGTCCCGTAGCGGACTTCGCCCGGGCGGTTGGAGATGTAGATGTGCAGCATCTCGGTCGAGCCGATGCCGTCGAGGATGTCGCTGCCGAAGCGCGCGTTCCATGCCTCGCCCACGTGGCGCGGAAGAGCCTCGCCCGCCGACGTGCAGGCGCGCAGGCTCGACGATCGCCGTCGAGTCGGCGAGGGCGGCGTCGGCGAGCATCGCCGCGTAGAGCGTCGGGACGCCGTAGAAGATCGTCGGCTCGTGTCTCGAGCACGCGGCGTCACCGCGAGCGGCGTCGGGCGCTCGGCCATCAGCACCGCCGTCGCGCCGACCGAGAGCGGGAAGGTCAGCGAGTTGCCGAGGCCGTACGCGAAGAAGAGCTTGGACGCGGAGAAGACGACGTCCTCGCTGGTGATGCCCGAGCACGCCCTGCGCGTAGAGCGCCGCCGTCTGGATCAGGTGCGAGTGCAGGTGGACCGCGCCCTTGGGCGCGCCGGTCGAGCCCGAGGAGTAGAGCCAGAACGCGACGTCGTCGGAGGTGGTCGGCGCGGGCTCGAGCTCGGGCGACGACTGCGGCGCTCACCGTGTCGAAGCGCAGCAACTCGTCGTCTGGACCGCCGAGCGGCGAGCGCGCCACCATCGTGCTGCGGAGCGAGGGGCAGGTCGCGATTGCGTCGCGGAGCTTCGGCAGCAGCGCGTCGCTGACGACCAGGGCCCGCGCGCGGCTGTCGTTGGCGAAGTGGACATAGTCGTGCGACGGCAAGAGAGTGTTGAGCGGCACCGGCACCGCGCCGATCTTCATCGCGCCGAGGAACGCGGCCACGAAGTCCACGCCATCGAGCATCGCGAGGAGCACGCGCTGCTCCATCTCCACGCCGAGCTCGCGCAACGCGTTGCCGGCCCGGTTCACCCGCTCGTAGAGCTCCCGATACGTGCACGGCCCGCTGTTGTCGATGTACGCGACGCGATCACCCCGGCCGGCCTCGATGTGCCGGTCGAGAAGATCGACCGCCGCGTTGTAGCGGCGCGGGAAGACGACGCGGGGCGGCGAGCCCGCGTGCACCTCGGCGTAGGGCGACGTCATCCTCCGAACCTAGGGCAGCGGCGAGCGCGAAACCACCGTGACCGCGCCGGGGGCGGCGCTCCACTCGTCGCAGAGGGAGCGCCGCTCGTCGCGTCGCTGTCTGGCTGCACGGTGCCTCGCGCCAGGCTGGATCCCGTGACGCCGACGGATGACGCTGCGCCCTCTCCGTTTCGAGGACTCCTGCGGGCCGGCCCGCTGAGCGTCGTCGCGTTCCTCGTGGCCGCGTTCTTCCTGCATCGTTGGGTCGAGAGCATCGGCGGTCCGCCCGCGCTGGTCGATCGCTTCGGGCTCGCGGCACCGCTCGCGATGGTCGGCATCCAGTCGGCGCTCGCCGCGGCGCCCTTCCCGAGCGAGCTCGTCGCGCTGGCGAGCGCCGCGACCTACGGATGGACGATCGGCAGCGTGATCACCTGGGCCGGCTGGACGATCGGCTCGATGATCCAGTACGCGCTCGCCCGCCGGAGCGCCGCGGACGTCGGTCTGGACGAGAAGGTCGAGCGCCTTCCGGCATGGCTGAGGCGCTTCCCCATCGAGCACCCGGTGTTCCTGATCTGCGTGCGGTGGCTGCCGATGGGCTTTCACCTCGCGAACGTCGCGGCGGGCGTACACCGCGTGCATCCGTGGCGGCAGCTCTGGGTCGCGGCGCTCGGCTCGATCCCGGGCGCCGTGCTCTGGGCCGGCATCGGCGCGGGGGTGAGCGTGTGGTGAGCGGATTGACGGTGAAGGACCTCGCCGGTCGGACCTTCGTCGTCACGGGCGCCAACACGGGCGTCGGACGTGCCACGGCCGAGGCGCTCGCCGCGCGAGGCGGGCGCTTGGTCCTCGCGTGCCGCAGCGCCTCGCGAGCGGCCGCCGTGTTGGAGACGATTGCCGCGATGGGCGGCGAGGCGGAGCTGGTCGAGCTCGAGCTCGGATCGCTTAAGTCGGTGAAGCGCGGAGCGCGCCTGATTCTGGAACGCGCACCGCGCATCGACGTGCTGGTGAACAACGCGGGCGTCGGTGGCGCGCGCGGGCTCACCGAGGACGGCTTCGAGCTCGCCTTCGGCGTCAACTACCTCGGGCACTACCTGCTCACCCGCTCACTGATGCCAGCGTTGAGGGGCGGCCGCGTCGTCCACGTCATCTCCGGCTCGTACCTCCGCGCAGGAGGCGTCGACTTCGAGGCCGCGCGGCGCCGCACCGCGAGCCTCACCGGAGTGCGCGAGTACGCGACATCGAAGCTCGCGACCATGCTCTTCCACCACGAGCTCGCGCGACGCGGGGACGTGACGAGCCTCGCCGCGGATCCGGGCGAGGTCGCGTCCGAAGGCTGGCGCCACGTGCCGTGGCCGGCCCGCCCGCTCCTCACCTTCCGCATGAAGTCGCCCGCCCGGGGCGCCGAGACGAGCGCCCACTGCGCGAGCGCCCCAAACCTCCGGAGCGGCACGAGCTGGGTCGACTGCCGCGAGCAGACCCCGAACGCGCTCTCGAAAGACGAGACGCTGGCGCGTGAGCTCTGGGATTGGAGCGCGGCCTGGGTCGGACTCGCCGCCGGACGCGAGAGTGGCCTCGTGGCATGATGGCGAGCCGTGAGCGCTGGCCGATCCGACATCCTCGCCGCCGCGCGGCGCGAGTTCGCCGACCGCGGCTATGCCGGCGCGACGACCGCGGGGATTGCGCGGCAGGCCGGCGTGACGCAGCCGCTGGTCCACCATCACTTCGGATTCCAAGCAGGGGCTCTGGGACGCGGTGCTCGCGGAGCTCTTCGGCGGGCTGCAAGGCGCGTTGGAAGAGGCGATGCGCGAGACGGAGGGCGCGCCGCGGCTCGTGCGGCTCGAGCGCTTGCTCCGCTGTTTCGTCCACGCGACCGGCGCGACGCCGGAGCTGAGCCGCCTCATCCGGAACGAGAGTAGCGGCGGCGGGCCGGCATTCGATTCGCTCTACGACGCGTGGCTCCGCCGCATGGTCGAGCTCTTCGAGGCGGAGCTCGTCGCGGCCATCGAGGACGGAACGCTGCGCGAGGTCGACCCGCAGCTCGCCTACTCGCTGGTCGTCGGCGTGTGCACCCAGCTCTTCACCGAGCCCCAGACCGTCGCTCGCGCCTTCGGCCTCGACGTGCGCGCGCCCGAGGTCGTGGAGCGCTACGCGGACCTGGCCGTCGACGTGCTGCTCCGCGGCCTGAAGCGCTGAGGTCGAGGCGTTCCGCGCCCTGACGCGGTGGCGCGCCAGACGTCGCGTGACGTGCTCGCGTGACGTCATCCCAGCCGCCCGCCGCTCAGAGCGCCCGACCGACGTGGGCTTGACAGCGTCCCGGGCAGGACTTATCGATCTATCAGCATCGCTGATTGAACTATAAGCCGCGCCACGAGGCGCGAACGGAGTCGCTCATGCACGCCGCAACCTCCATCCCCCAGCCGCCGCTTCGCCCGCTGGTCGGCCCGCTGGTCGGCAATGCGCCGGACGTCGGCACGGAGACGCCGGTCCAGTCCTTCATGCGGCTCGCCGAGCAGTACGGGCCGCTCTTCCGGATCACCTTCCCGAGCCGCAGCGTGCTGGTGGTCTCGTCCCACGCGCTGGTCGACGAGCTCTCGGACGAGTCGCGCTTCGACAAGCGAGTGCACGGCCCCTTGCAGCACATCCGCGACTTCGCGGGTGACGGGCTCTTCACGGCCGAGACCGGCGAGCCGAACTGGGCCCGCGCCCACCGGCTGCTCACCCCCGCGTTCGGCCCCGCGGCCATGAAGGGCTACTTCGAGCCGATGCTCGACGTCGCGCAGCAGATGGTCGACAAGTGGGCGCGGCTCGGGCCGAGCGCCGACATCGACGTGCCGGACAACATGACCCGGCTGACGCTGGACACGATCGCGCTCTCGGGCTTCGACTACCGCTTCAACAGCTTCTACCAGCGCGAGATGCACCCCTTCGTCGGCGCGATGGTCCGCGCGCTCGGCGAGGCCGGCGCCCGCGCCAAACAGCTCCCTCTGCAGACGCGCCTGCGTCTCGTGAGCAACAACCGCTACCAGCGCGACATCGCCTACATGCAGCAGCTGGTCGATGAGGTGATCCGCGCCCGGAAAGCCGCCGGACCGTCGACCGGGAGCCGCGATCTGCTCGGGCTGATGCTGGAGGCGAGCGATCCGCGGACCGGCGACCGGCTCGACGACCTGAACATCCGCCATCAGATCGTGACCTTCCTGATCGCCGGCCACGAGACGACGAGCGGGCTGCTCTCGTTCACGACCTATCTGCTTCTGAAGCATCCCGAGGTGATGGCGCGCGCTCGCGAAGAGATCGATTCGGTCCTGGGTGGCCGCACGCCGCGCTTCGACGACCTCCGGAAGCTCACCTATCTCGATCAGATCCTGCGCGAGTCGCTGCGCCTCTGGCCGACCGCGCCTGCGTTCGCCGTCCGGCCGCTCGAGCACACGACCATCGGCGACGGCTACCCAGTGACACCCGACGACACGCTCCTGATCCTCACGCCGCAGCTCCATCGGGATCCGGCCGTGTGGGAGGATCCCGCGCGCTTCGATCCCAGCCGCTTCGCGCCCGGCAGCGTCGAGAACATTCCGCCCAACGCCTGGAAGCCTTTCGGCAACGGGCAGCGCGCCTGCATCGGGCGTCAGTTCGCGATGCAGGAGGCCACGCTGGTGTTGGCGATGATGCTCCAGCGCTTCGAGCTGGTCGACGCCCACGACTACCAGCTGAAGGTGAAGGAGACGCTCACCCTGAAGCCGGACGGCCTCACCATCCGGGTTCGCCGCCGCGCGCCGGTGGAGCTCGTGGAAACGACGCCGGAGCCCGCCGACACGGTCGCAGCGACGCCGCGGGCCCACCACGGGACGCCGCTGAGGGTCCTCTTCGGCTCCAACAGCGGCTCGTCCGAGGCCTTCGCCCGCCGCATCGCCACCGACGCCGAGCGCCGCGGCTACGACGCGCGCGTGACACCGCTCGACGACGCGGTGGACGATCTCCCGACGGCGGGGGCGTACGTGATGGTCACCGCCTCCTACAACGGCCACCCGCCCGACAACGCCCGCGCGTTCTGCGCCTGGCTCGACACCCTCCAGCCGCGCGAGCTCGAAGGGGTCCGCTACGCGGTCTTCGGATGCGGCAGCCGCGACTGGGCCGCCACCTACCAGGCCGTCCCGACGCGGATCGACGAGGCCATGGCGGCGGCCGGCGCGAGCCGGCTGATGCCGCGCGGAGAAGCGGACGCGCGCGCGGACTTCTTCGGCGACTTCGACGAGTGGTACGGCGGTGTGTGGCCGACGGTCGACGAAGCGCTCGGTGTCGACGTCGAGGCCCTGGACGACGCGCCGGCGCTGAGCGTCGAGGTGCTGCCCGCGGGGTCCGATCCGCGCCTGCGCGGCAGCGAGCTCGCGCTGGCCACGGTCACGCGAAACCGTGAGCTGGTCGACACCAGCTCGCCCTTCGGTCGCGACAAGCGCGAGATCACCCTGCGCCTGCCTGAAGGCATGCGCTACCGGGCCGGCGACCACCTCGAGGTCCTCGGCGAGAACCCGCCCGTGCTCGTCGAGCGCGCTCTGTCTCGGATGCAGCTCGACCCGAGCGATCGGCTGGTGATCCGCCAACACGGCCCCGGCGCCGACGGGTTGCCGCTCGACGAGCCCATCACGGCCGAGGCGCTCTTCCGCCACCACGTGGAGCTCTCCCAGCCTGCCACCCGGAGGGACATCGACGTGCTCCTCGAGCACACGCTCTGCCCGCCCGAAAAGGCGCGGCTCGCTCATCTACGAAGCGACGAGGCGTACGCGAGCGAGGTCCTCGAGAAGCGGCTGACCGTGCTCGCGTTGCTGACGCGCTTCCCCTCCTGCGAGCTGCCGCTACCGGCGCTGCTCAGCCTCCTGCCGGCGATGAAGCCGCGCCGCTACTCCATCTCGTCGTCGCCTCGCGTCGACCCGAGCCGCTGCACGCTGACGGTGGCCGTCGTGCGCGCGCCGGCCTGGTGCGGCGAGGGCGAGTTCGAGGGCGTCGCCTCCACCACGCTGTCCCGGCTCGAGCCCGGCGAGAGCGTCCCGGTGGCGGTGCGCTCGCCGCACGCGCCCTTCTTCCCGCCCGAGGATCTACTGGCGCCGATCCTGATGATCGCCGCTGGCACGGGCATGGCACCCTTCCGCGGCTTCCTCGAGGAGCGCGCCGCACGCGCCGACGCCCAAGAGCGCTTCGGCGATGCGGCCCTCTTCTTCGGCTGCGACCACCCGGACGTCGATCTGCTCTACCGGGGCGAGCTCGAGCGCTGGAGCGCCCGCGGGTTGGTCGAGCTGCACACCGCCTACTTCCGGCAGCCCGAAGGCGAGATCCACTTCGTGCAGCACCGCCTCTGGGCCGAGCGCGAGCGGGTGAACGATCTCCTCGACGCCGGCGCCCGCGTCTACCTCTGCGGCGACGGCCGCCACATGGCGCCCGCCGTCCGCGACACGCTCTGCCGGATCCACCAGCACCGCCACGGCGGCACCGACGACGACGCGACCCACTGGCTCCGCGAGATGGAGCGCGAAGGCCGCTACCTCGCCGACGTCTTCGCGGGCTGAGCGGGTCACGGCGACGCGAACGCACGGCGACGCGAGGCAACACGACGGACGGAGTCAGTACCAGCGCGCCGGGTGGGCGAGATCGACGTCCAGGATGCGACCGAGCGCGGGGTCGCCTCGATCGACCTCCAGCACGCGCTCCCCGTTCCGCGAGACGACGATGGCCCTCGGCTGGCCGTCGTCGGCGGGCGCGAGCTGGAGGAGCATGTAGCGACCGTCGGCCGACCAATGGCGGACGCTCGCCGAGACCCCGGCGAGCTGCGGGAAGGAGACGCGCCCGCCCGCGCGGAGGTCCGTCGCGTACCAGCGGCGCGACGAGGGCACGCATTGCCAGACGATGAAGTCTCCGTCGGGGCCGTACGAGGGGAAGAAGACCTCGTCCCCCGCCGCGCAGCCGGTCTCGGGCATCGCCGAGAGCTGACCGAAGGGATCGGTGATCACCCAGCCGACGTCCGGCGCGAACACCAGGCCGGCGCCGGCGGTCAGCGCGCTCGCGTCCCAGGAGAGCGGCCGGCCGAGGTCGATCTGCTGAGAGAGCTGGTGTTCGCCGCCTGAGGGGTCGACCACCAAGAGCTGGTCGAGCGCGCCGCCCGTCTCGCGCACCTCGAGGTAGCTCGAGGCGGAGAGCGCCCAGGAGATCGCCGGCAGAGGCCGGGGCAATCCCTCGAGCGGCCGCAGCTCGCTCCGCACCAAGCCCTCGCCGGTGGCGGGTCCGGGACACCCGTACCAGTCCACCTTCGTGTCGCAGGGCGACGCGCGCGTGTAGTGAGCGCTCGCGCAGTCGGCGGCGATCTCGCGCCAGATCATGGTGCGGAGATCGAGCTCCCACACGCCGGCGGCTTCGAGCCGCTCTCCACGGCGGGTGGTCGTCGACGCGGAGCAGTTGATCAGGAGCGCGTGGCCGTCGGCACGGAACATCGGCAAGGCATCGCTCCGCGAGCGCTCGCAGAGCTCGTGAGCGGCGCGCGGCAACGTGATCGGCTGGTAGTCGCCGCTCGCCACGTCGATGAGGATGCCGAAGTCGTCGACCGAACCGGCGTACGCCCGATCACCGCCGGGCGAGACGACCAAGCTGGCGTAGGGCTCGTCCGCCTGCGGCAGGAAGGTCGCGAGGAGGTGATCGGTGCCATCGGCGTCCCGGCGCGTCAGGGAACGCACACCGTCCCGCTCGTGCAGGATCAAGAGCTGCCGGCCGTCGCCGCCGGGCGGCGCGGGACAGAGCGCGGGCCGGACCGGATCGCCGGCGTCGGGGACGGCAGCGTCCGGGACGGCGGCGTCGGACGGGACGGGGCGCTCGTGGACCCGGTAGCAACCGGCCGCCAACGTCATCACCAACCCCATCATCGCCCAGCGAAGGCGTTCGCCACCCGCCGAGCCCCATCCAACAACCATCGCTCACGCTCCGAAGTCCCTCCGTGATGCCGCAAAACGAGCGCGCCTGCCAGGGCGGGCGCCGCAGACGGCCTCGATTTTCGGGGGAGGCTGCGCCTCGAACCGCCTCGAGCCTCGGAATCGCATTTTGGGAAGAACGTGACGCGCGTTTGCGCGTATCAAGGCCGTATGCGCATTCGTTCCTCCGCCTCGCTGACCCTCTTGGGGCTCTTCTGCCTCGGCTGCGGCCCCAGCCACGGGCCGAACGCGTCGCTCTCGCTGCGGCGCGTGATCCTGTACCAGAACGGGCTCGGCTACTTCGAGCGGCGCGGCGACATCCACGAAGATCGGCTGCCGCTCCGCTTCGGCGCCCACGAGGTGGACGACGTGCTCTCCACGCTGACCGTGCTCGAGGCGGGCGGCGAGCAGACGGTCGTCTCCGCGTCGGTGCCGCAGCGCGCGGAGGCGGAGGGCGAAGAGGGCGAGAACGACGAGGTCACCCTCGAGCTCACCTTGCCCGACCGGCGCGCGCGTGACCTGACGATGACCTATGCCGTGCCCACGCCCGCTTGGCGCGCGTCGTATCGGGTCGTGCTTCCCGAAGAGCCGGGCGAGGGCGACGCGCTCTTCCAGATCTGGGCGCTCGTCCACAACGCGTCGCCGGAGAACTGGGATCACGTGAGCCTGGCGCTGGCGACGGCGGCACCCATCTCGTACTCCGTCGATCTGCGCACACCGGAGTTCGTGGAGCGGCCGGACGTGAACGGTCGCCTCGTGGCGCCGCACGTGGCCGGCGCGGTCACCGCGTCGCGCTCACGCGCTGGCGATCCCGATCGGGACGGCGTCCCCAACGGCACCGACCAGTGCCCGAGCGACCCGGAGGATCGCGACGGGTTCGCGGACGGCGACGGAATGCCCCGATCCCGACAACGACCAGGATCGCATCCTCGACATGGACGACATGTGCCCGAACGATCCCGAGACCTACAACGGACAGGAGGACGAGGACGGCTGCCCGGATCGAGGGGCGGTCATCATCGAAGAGAACAACCTCGTCATCCTCGACAAGCTCTACTTCGAGCACGATTCCTCGCGGATCCGCGACAATCAGCGCCCGATCCTGGACGCCATCGCCGCCACGCTGAACGGGAACCCGCAGATCCGACGGCTGGAAATCCACGGCCACGCCGCCGCGGACGACCACCAGCCTCAGGCGATCTCGGCCGAGCGCGCGGCGATGGTGCGGCAGGCGCTGATCGCGCACGGCGTCTCCGCCGACCGGCTGGTGGCGCGTTCGTTCGGCGCCTCGCGGCCGATCCGGCCCGGCAGCGACCCGGACGCCAACGAGCACAACCGCCGGGTGGAGTTCCAGGTCGTCGAGACGGCGGAGGCGCAGCAGGCCCGGCCCACGCCCGCGCCTCCGCCTGTCGCAGCCGCGCGGCCTCCTGCGATGCGGCGCGCGCCGGTGGCGGTGACGGTCGACGCGCTCGAGCAGAGCACCCGCGCCGCGTCCACGCCGGTCGAGACGGAGGGCACGACGCGCTACGACGTGTCGGAGCCGGTGTCGATCCCGGCCCACAGCTCCTCGCTGGTCACCATCCTCAGCGCGCGGGTCCGCGGCGAGGCCATCCTCTTCTTCCGCCCCAATCCCGCGGCGCCCGGGAGCGACCGGCATCCCTTCCGCGCCGCGCGGATCCACAGCCCGGAGACCACCACGCTCATCCCCGGGCCGGTGGCCATCTACGAGGGCGGGAGCTTCGCGGGCGAGGGGCTGGTCGAGGCGCTGCACGAGGGCGAGATCGCGACGCTGCCCTACGCGCTCGACGGCTCGACGCAGGTGGGCGCCGAGCTGGAGCAGGGCAGCGAGCCGGCGCGCCTCTTGGCGATCGCGCGCGGCGTGATGACGGTGGAGGACCGCTCGAATCCGCCGCACCCGGTACACCATCGAGGCCGGCGCCCACGTTCCGGCGCGCATCTTCCTCGAGCACCGCCGCACGCCCGGGCACACGCCGCGGAACCTGCCGCCCGAGGCCGAGGAGACCGAGACGGCCATCCTCGTGCCGGTCGCGCTCGAGGCTGGGCACACCAGCACGCTCGTAGTGGAGGAGGTCACTCCCATCCGCCGGCGGCTCGCGATGGTCGGCGGCGACCTGAGCCAGCCAATCCTGCCCTACGTGGAGGCGACGGGCGGGTTGCCCGAGACGCTGCAGACGGCGCTCCGGGGAGTGCTCGAGCAGCGGCGCGCACTGGCGGAGCTGCAGGAGCAGGAGGCCGGGCTCCGGCGGCAGATGCAGGACGCGTCGATTCGGAGCGCAGAGCTCCGGCAGAACCTGGAAGCGCTGGGGCGCCGGCCGAGCGAGACCCGGCGCTCGCTCGAGCAGCGCCTCCGGGAGGCCTCGGCCCAGGTCGAGCAGCTCTCGGCCCGGCTCACGGATCTCCACGCGCGGATCACCGAAGCGCGGGTGGCGCTCAACGAAGCCATCGGGCAGCTGACGCTGGAAGAGCCGGCGGCGGACGAGGGCCGCTGACCACGCGACGAGGCGGCCGCTCAATAAAACGCCGCGGGATGGCGGTTTTACCCACCACCCCGCGGCGGTCCCTACGGTCCCCCGGGCGCATGGCGCCCGACAAATCCATGTACGAGACGACGCGCGGGAGGATGCGAAAAAAAACACGACGACGACGAGGCGGCGGTCGTCAGTGCCCCCGGTGACTGCGCGGCGGCACCGCGGGCCGCGGGCCGCGCCGGCAGATCAGCGCTCGACGTCGAATTCTTCCGGCGTCAGCTCGATGCCCAGTCCTTCGAGCGCCGCGAGCGTCCGGCGGTCGAGGCGCTCGAGCAGCCGACTGGTCACCCGACGCACCCGCTGGGCGTCGCGCCGCTCCATCAGATCGAGGAGCCGGTCGTAGACCAGCAGCGTCTGCGGCGCGTTGGCGAAGTAGGCCAGCTCCAGCGCGCTGTTGCCCGAGATGGTCTTCTGCACGGTGTTGAAGGCCAGCTCGAACGCGATGTTGTGGGTCGCCCGCACGACCCGACGCGCGAACGCGAGGTCCGCCTCCATGAACGCCTTGGGCTGATCGACCACCGCCTGCTGCTCGCGGACGTGCTCGCGCATCGCCAGAAGCTCCGCGTCCGTTCCCCGCTCCGCTGCCAGCCCGAGCGCCTCGATGGCGATGGCCCGCCGGAGCTCGAGCAGCTCGCCCATGATCGAGACCGGCACGACTCGCCCCTCGAACGCGAGCTGGGCGAGATATCCGAGCAAATCGATGGTGCCGCTCTCCCGGTAGTCCTGGACGAGGTTGCCGGAACCGTGGACCGCCTTGACCAGCCCCTCGGCCTCGAGCCGCGCGATGGCCGAGCGCAGCGTCAGGCGACTCACGCCGAGCTGCGTCGATAGCTCGCGCTCCCCCGGCAAGCGCTCGCCGGGAGGGTAGCGGCCGGTGAGGAATCCCCTCCCGGATGCTGTCGGCGGCCTCCTCTACGGCCCGCTTGCGACCGAGGTCGGCCATCGCTCGGCCTTCTGGCACACCCGGGCCCCCGCGCAAGCGACCCCTTCCCGTTCGGTGTCAGGGACCTATCACTTGTCGGCGCCCGCCTTGGGGCTCACCGTACCTCCGTGCCGTGGAGTTGCGCCCGACCGTGATCGATCGTTCCACTTGGCTCCTCGCGCTCGCGCTCATGGCCTCCACGATGGGGTGCGTGCCGGTGCTGCCTTTCCCCGTCCCGCTGCCCACGCCGAGTCCGGTACGACCGGAGCGTGCGGGCAGCGAGCTGAGCCCAATCGAGCGTCTCGGTCGCTTCGACGGCCAGCGCTTCCGCGAGGTGACGCCCGGATCGCTGCCGCCGAGCCACCTCTATGTCTTGGTCCACGGCTGGGCGCCGGGCTGGGCGCAACGGACACAGCACCACGACCGGCTCCGTTCCTGGCAGGCCGAGGGAAGAGACGGAACGTCCCTTCGAGCCGTGGGTGAGGGAGCTGGCGCGCTCAATCGAAGAAGCCGACCCCTACGCGGTGGTGGTCGCCTACAGCTGGCTGGACGACGCCGCGACCAGCCGATTCCTGCTCGCCCAGCGGACCGCCTTCGCGCACACCGACCTGCACGGTCGCTGGTTGGCCGAAGCGCTGGTCGAGGGCGTGAGCGACGATTTCATCGAGCGGGCGGGGCGCATCCACCTCATCGGCCACAGCTACGGCGCGCGGGTGGTCACCCTGGCCGCGCTCTACATGCCGAAGAGACCGCGGCAGCTCACCCTCTTCGACTCACCCGACGCGCCGCTCACCTACCTCACCGGATCGCAGACGCTCTTGGCCGGGCTGCTGCGCAAGCTGCCGATCGGCCGCGGCCGGGGTGAGATCTTCGTCGACAACTACATCTCGATGGTCGGCATGCCCTACCACGACGCGCCGGGGCTCTCCTCAATCGTCAACGTCGTGCTGACGCCGCCCTACGGCTCGCTCGACTACAGCCACCGGCACCTCTACCCGATGGAGTTCTACGCGCGAACGGCCCACCGCAGCGTGGGGCTCGGTGGGTCACCACTGCTCGCCCACCACATGCCCCGGCCCGGTTGCTACCGGCAGGAGTACGGCACGTTGGAGGTGGAACGGGGCTGCGCTGGCGTGCCCTGACCACTTCGCTACGACGCGCATTCGGCCACGTTGCAGCTCGCCTCGTGCAGGTACGCCGCAGCGGCGGCATACGGCGACTGCACCGAGCGCGGCCCACTCGAGCGGTCACCCCAGAGCCGTAAGGGCACGTGAGTTGCGACCGCGGTCCGAGCATGTCGGACATGACCCCGTGGACCTCTACGAGCCGGCGCCCGGGTCGGCGCGTTCGTCGTTCGGGAGGAGCTCGGTCGGGGTGCCACCTCGGTCGTCTACGAAGCGGAACATCGCTCGTTGCGCCATCCCGTGGCGGTGAAGGTGCTGCGCTCGTCCAGTCCCATGGAGAGCGAGCTGCGCCTGCGCTTCGAGCGCGAGATGCGGCTCTGCTCGGCGCTCTCTTCCATGCACGTGCCGCACGTGTACGACGTCGGGGAGCTGCCCTCCGGGCTGCCCTACATCGTGATGGAGCGCCTGGTCGGCGCCACGCTGGCCGACTGGCTGGGCGCGCATCGGCGGCTGCCCGTGGCGGTCGTGGTCGAGATCGGGATCCAGCTCTGTGCCGCGCTCACCGCGCTCCACCAGCGAAACGTCGTACACCGTGACGTGAAGCCTGAGAACCTGGTCCTGCACCGCGCGTTCGATCAAGGCTACATCGTCAAGCTCGTCGACTTCGGCATCTGCAAGCCGCTGGTCGAGCGGGGGCCGGGCCTGACGCAGGTCGGCACCGTGGTGGGCACGCCGGAGTACATGTCGCCGGAGCAAGTGCAGGGCATCGACGTCGACGTGCGAACCGACGTCTACTCCGCCGGCGTCGTGCTCTACGAGCTGCTCGCCGGGCGGACGCCCTTCGAGGGACCGAACCTCGACGCAATCGGGCGCGCCATCCTCTTCGCCAGCCCACCGCGGCTGTCGGCAATCCGCCACGAGGTGAGCGCGGTGCTGGAAGGCATCGTGATGCGAGCGATGGCGCGCGATCGCAGCGACCGGCCGCCCAGCATCGGCGCGCTCGGCCAGGAGCTGACCCGCTTCGCGGACGAGCACGCCCTCCGGCGCCACCCGCAGGTTTGGTCGCTCCTCCCGAAGGGGCGGACCTCGCGACCGCCGCCTCCGCCTCCCGAGGACGCGAGGCCGCGGCGGTTGACGGTGGAGACGCTAATCCCGCTGCGGCTGCCGGTGCGTCGAGCCGGTGTCGTCGGAACGGCGTTCGTCGGGTTGGCGGTGCTGATCGGCGCGGTCGCGAGCGTCGGCTGGTACGTCTACGAGCCGATGGTGGCAGGCGTGCTGCGCGGCGACGAGTGCGAGGTCAATCCGCCGCCGGAGCCAATCGCGCCGCCGGCGCAGCGGCTCGACATCCGGCCGCTGCTCGGCCGCTCGGAGGCTCGGGTCGGAGCGAGCGAGCCGGCGGCCGTCGTCGAGCCACCAGCGGCCGTCGTCGAGCCACCGGATCCGCGCCCGGAGCCGGCGCCCCGCAGCCCCAGCGCGCGAGGACGCGAGCGAGCGCCGGTCCGAGGCGGAGCCTAGGCGACGCGGGCACCATCACCGCGCGCATCCCCCGCCCGCGCCGACCACCACGGTCGCGTTCGCGCCGAGCGTGCGCGTCCCCGGGCCGCCGCAGCACGACTCGCTACGCGCGGCCGACATCTACTCGCAGGTCGACGGCCCCACGGCGGTCGGACGCGCGCTGGGCAGCCCGGTCGCCGACCCGGACGGCGACGACGAAGTCCCACGCTCCGAAGACCACGGATCGGGAGCCGAAAGGGAAGAAGCGGCCGAGCCCATCCTCGCGCCCTCGTTGGAGGCGCGGAGCGAGCCGCCGGACGACGACGCGCAGCGCGTTGCGAGCATCGCGCCCCGCACCGAGACCGAGCCCGGCGCCGACGACCGCTCCCGGAGAGCCCAATCTTCCGCCCTCGCCCTACGAGAGCTCGGAGTCCCGGCCATCCCACGCGGGCGCCGAGCGAGACCGCCGGGATCCCGAGCCCGGGCGAGCGGGCGTCCCGCCCTCGCCCTACGAGACCTCGCTGCCCGGCAATCCCTTCGAGTGAGCGACTGCGGGTCATCGCTGGCCGCGGCCGCGATGGCGACCGTCGTCCCGCTCTCGATGCCGACCTCGGTCCTCGGGTTCACGCCGCTGACCGCGATGGAGCGAGCTGCCGCTCCCAAATCCTTCGGGCTCGGTACTTCGACGGACTGCTAAGCTCGGCCCGTTTCGAACCGCTGACCCCGGGAGCTTCTCTTGCGTCTCTCTCGCCTCTTTCTCGCCGCGCCGCTCTCCTTCGCCGTCGCCTGTGGCTCCTCGCCCACCTCGCCGGACGGAATCGACGACGCTCCCCGACTCCGGCGCCCCGACCCACGACGGCGCGACGGCTCGGCCGGACGGATCGACGAGCAGCACGCACGACGGCGGCCCGAGCACCACCGACGCCGGTCACCCCGCCGGCCGGCGCGACTTCTGCGCCGAGCGGAGCGCCCAGATCGCCGCCGTCACCGGCAACGTCATCCACGTCTCGCCGGCGAGCGACGGCCAGGTGATGGTGGACGGAAGCCTGCACACGCTCCGCGAGGTCGTCTCGAGCGCCTCTTCCGGCGACATCATCCTGCTCGAGGACGGCACCTACACCTTCCCCGAGGCCTCGGCCGGCTCCTACACCGGCCTCTACTTCACCCAGCCGAACGTCACGATGCGCTCGGCCTCCGGCGATCCCACGGCGGTCGTCCTCGACTCGAACTACGCCGACCACGGCAGGCGCCACCGCGCCCATCACCGTCGCCGCCGTCCGGCGTGGTCCTCGCCGACTTCACGGTGAAGCGCTCCATCTTCCACCTCATCCACCTGTGGGCGGGCGCGGACGGCACCCTCATCCACGACGTGCACCTCATCGACGGCGGCGAGCAGTTCGTCAAAGCCAGCCCCGGCTCGGGCCAGCACGTCGACAACGTCGTCGTGAGCTGCAGTCGCTTCCAGATGACCTCGGCCGGGCGCGACAACGTGTGGGGCTACGGACCGCTCGACGGCGGCACCCGCTGCTACACCGGCGGCATCGACACCCACGACGCGCGCAACTGGACCGTCAGCGACAACGAGTTCGAGGGCATCTACTGCACGCCCGACACGCCGCATCCGGCCCACGGCAAGAAGGCCGACATGCGCGACTTCCCGACCTACACGGGCGGGCTGGCCGAGCACGCCATCCACATGTGGCAGAGCGAGTCCGGCACCGCCCACACCATCGAGCGCAACCGCATCGTCGACTGCGCCCGCGGCATCGGCATCGGCCTGCAGGACGAGGTCTACGGCACCATCGTCCGCAACAACATGGTGTTCAGCCACTTCGCCGGCGACGCCGAGCACGACGTCGGGATCACCGTCGAGCACGGACACGACGTCCTGCTGCTGAACAACACCGTGTTCTTCTCGTCGCCGGACGCCTACCCGAACAGCATCGAGTACCGCTGGTCGTCGAGCTCGGGGCTGGTGATCCGGAACAACCTCACCAGCCATCGGATCCGTGCGCGCGACAGCGCGACGGCGGATTCTCGGCGCCAACGTGACCGACGCGGCGGCGAGCCTCTTCGTCGACGCGACCACGGGTGACCTGCACCTGAGCGGCTGCGACGACACCAGCGTGGTCGGCGCCGGAGGCACGCGCGACGACGTGATGTTCGACCTCGACGGCGACTCGCGCGCCAGCGTCAACGACGTCGGCGCGGACCAGTGCTCCGCTCCGTAGGTCGGCAGGCCCCCCGCCCGGGGCCAGCAGTCCGTCGAAAAACCTCGCTCCTCGGCTTTCGGGCGGGGCGAGCAGTCCGTGCGTCCGTTCCTCCTCGCAGATGCTAAGCCAGCGAGCATGACTCGCTTCATCATCCTCTCCGCGCTCTTGCTGGCCAACGCGTGCGGCGGGCAGAGCTCCGACCCGGACGCCTCGGGCCTGACGATCGACGGCGGCCGCGGCGGTGGCGACGCCGGAACCGGGCGGGACGCGAGCGCCGCCGACGACGGTGGCGCCGATGCCGGCGGCTTCGACGCGAGCCTTGTTGATGCGGCCACGGACGGCGGCTCCATCGCCGATGCGGCCACGGACGGCGGCTCCATCGCCGATGCGGCCACGGACGGCGGAGCCGGCGCCGACGCGGGCGCAGTCCCCGCTACCGGGCCGGTGCAGTGCACGACGGACGGGGACTGCGGCGGATCGAGCACGTGCAACCGCGACGCGCCGGGCGGCATCTGCGGCGGCTGCGGGGGCGACGGCGACTGCCCCACCGGCACGACGTGCTCCAGCTTCGGCGCCTGCGTGCGAGATTGCAGCTCGGACGACGATTGCAACGCGGGCTTCCACTGCCTCGGATCGGGCCGGTGCGCGCTGCGCGGCTGCGGCTCCGACGCGGACTGCGCGCCCTACGTCTGCGGCTCGGGCGGCCAGTGTGCGCGCCCCTCCTGCGCCGGCGGAACGAGCTGCCCGGCCCCGCTCGTGTGCGACGGCTCGCTCTGCATCGAGAGCTGAGTCTCCCTCGCTGGACCGAATCCCCGCCTCGGGGGCGGAGCTTCAGCGACGCGTGCGGCGTCGCACGGCCCAGGCGCCGAGGATCAGGAGCGAGACGAGCGGGAGTCGGCCGGACCGACCGGTCGCGACGCTGCAACCCCCGCTCGCCGTGGGGCTCGAGTCGGGCTCTCGGGGCGCGGGAGCTGCGTCGTTCCCCGGGACCGATCGGGAGGCGGCTCGTCCCATACACACACCACGGCAAGCGTGCGGCTCACCGGCGCACGCTGTCCTCGTCGCTAGTAGGCTCCGCGCCAGCAAGTCGGGGAGCGCGCTCACGGGGTGTTCGGCAGCTCTGCGCTGGCGATCTCGTGGGTCGGCACCTCGCTCTTGCGCGCGGCCAAGTCCAGCGCGTCGAGGACGCCGTCGCGGACGGCGCGGGCGCGCAGATGAGCGGCGACGTTCACTGCGCCCTCGAGCGGCACGACGACGCGGAGAGTCTCGCCCGGACCGAGCGCGCCGCGCGCGACGTGATCGGCCTCGGTGAGGAGCGCGACCGGCTCGCCCGCCGCCGTCGGTTGGTCGCCGAGCGAGAGGACGCGCGCTCGGACCTCGCCGTCGAGCTCGAGATCCACCCAGATGTCGCGGAGGAAGGTGACGCCGGTGGGGACGGCGTGACCTGCGCCGACGTTGCGCACGACGACGGCCACGCCCGACGGATCCGGCTCGAGCTCGAGCGAGAGCGCGCGCGACAGCAAGAGCCGGGTCTGCTCCGCCGCGGCTTCGGCCTCGGCCGGCGGCGCGCCCCACGGCGGATCGAAGCCGACGAACGCGTGAGAACGATAGGGGCGCTCGCGGGTGGCGTCGTTCGAGAGCCGCCGCGGCGCGTCTTCGGGAAGGTGGCAGTCGGCGCAGGTCATGCCGGCCTCCGCCGCGGGCGAGGCGCGAAACTCGCTCAGGGTCGGCTCCACCATCAGCCCCGGGCCGGTGAGCTCGTGGCAGGTGCCGCAGAGGCCCGGCGTGGCCAGGAAATCGCTGGGTCGCGTGGCGTGCGCCATCGTCGGCTCGGGATCGGGAAGCTCACCGGCCAGCGGCACGCTCGGGTCCACGAGCGCCAAAGCGAGCATCCGCGTCACGCGCTCGGCGATGCGCGTCGTGAGCTCGGCCATCTCGTCGAGCGTCGGCGCTGAGCGCCACGAGCCGGCTCGCGTTGCAGGCCGAGCACCGAAAGCGCGCCACGCCATGCGCGGCCACGCCGCAGCGCACGAAAGCGAACAGCTCGTCCTTCACGAACCTCGGCATGCTCGCGCCCGCCTCCTCGCGCGCGGCGAGGAAGTCTCGTCGATCGCGCTTTCTGATCGTCATCGGCTGCAACGCACGACGACCTTGCCGACGTTGTTCGCGCCGCTCCAGAAGTCGTCGAAGGCTTTCTGGAGCGCCGCTGCCTCGAAAGGCACGGTCTGCGTGATGCGCGGACGCAGCTTTCCTTCGTCGTACCAGCCGATCGCGCGGCGCTGGCCCTCCATGACCTCGGGCATCCGCGCTCGGTACTGCGGATCGACTGCGTAGCGACCGAGGTCGGCGATGATCATCTCGGCGCCGCGCGACCGCACTGCCGCCGTCATGTCGGTCGCGCCGGAGCGCTGGAGCTGCAGCTCGGTGCCGAGGCGGACGTACTCGCCGCCGGGAGCGACAGACTGCGTCGACTGCTCGTACGAAGCCTGCGTGTACGTGGAGTCGTAGACCATGTCGGCTCCGCGGCCGCCGGTGATGCGCCGCACCTCGGCGACGACGTCTTGCTGGCCGTAATCGATCACGGCGTCGAGCTCGAGCTCACGCAAGAGGCGAAGCGTGTCCGGCTTGCCGGCCGAGCCGATCACGCGCAGCCCATGAAGTCGCGCGAGCTGCGCCGCGAAGTGACCGACACCGCCGCCAGCGCCGGCCACGTAGATCCAGCGACCGGCGCGCTCTTGGACCTTCGCCGTCATCACCATCGACTCGTACGCGGTGAGGTACGCGATCCCGTACGTGCTCGCCTCGGCGGCGGGGATGGATCCGCGATGCAGCGTGTCGTCGGCCTTGGCGACGACCCTCTCGGCGAAGCAACCACCGCGCGCGGTGCGGCCGAACACGGCATCGCCCACCGAGAACGAAGCCTGCGCCGCCGCGCCGACGCGAACGACCTCGCCGCTAAAGTCGAATCCGAGCACGTAGGGCTCGGGGAGCTGGAACACGTTTCGACGCGCGAGCGCCGGATCCATCTTGTTGATCGATGCGTACGCGACGCGAACGAGCAGCTCGTCGTCGCCGAGCGCAGGGATCGTCTTCTTCTGGAGCGTGACGCTCGCGCCCGCGGTGGGCAGCGCGAGCGCGTCGAACGTCGTGTCGAGCTGAGTCATGTCGTGGTCCTCTCGTGAGGGAGAGAACCTAAGCGCGACGTGCGACGCGGACGAGGTCAGGGCGTCCGTACGATCGACGCGATCGTCCGGCTCAGCGCGCCTGACGGGCATACGCGCGAGGCGAGGAGCCCATCACGACGCGGAAGGCGCGGCGAAACGCGCTCTCGGACTCGTAGCCGAGCGAGACGGCGATCTCGGAGATCGAGTCGCTCGAGCTCCTCAGCTGGTGGCCGGCGCGCAGCATACGCCAGCGCGTGAGGTACTCCATCGGCGTGGTTCCGACGGTCTGCCTGAATCGAAGCGCGAACACGGAGCGCGACATGCCCGCGCGCGACGCCAGCTCTTGCACCGTCCACGGATGTGCTGGCTCGTCGTGCATGCAGCCGAGGGCCGCGCTCATGGGCTTGTCGGCGAGCGCGGAGAGCCAGCCGACGCCATGGAAGTCGGCGTTCGTCAGATGCAGGCGCAGCGCTTGGATGAGCATCGTGTACGCGAGCTGTTGCGCGATGAGCGCACCGCCCGGGCGAGGGCATCGGAGCTCGTCGTGCAGTCGATTCGAGCGACCAGCGCATCGTCGCCGTCTGCGCCTGGTCGCGGATGTGGACGACGGGAGGCAGCGTCTCGAGGAGGAACTCCGCGTGAGGACCCGCGATGTGGAAATAGCCTCCGACGATCGAGGGGCCTTCGGGCGCGCTCTCCCTCTTCGTGCTCCTGCGACGCGCCTCGTCCGCGTCGACGCGAGGAAGCGAGAGCGAGGTGGTGAGCTGGAAAGGCAGGCCGCGCGGAAGAAGGAAGCACTCGCCTGCCTTCAGCGCGAAGGGCTCGGCGATCCCCTCGACGCAGAGCCAGCACTCCCCCGATGCGAGGGCGTAGCACTTGATGCCCTCGTGTCGCGGGAAGTGCACGGCGAAGTCGCGCCCGAGCTGGAACGCGCCTGCGGCGTACCTGCGCGACTCGAGCACGGAGAGCACATCGGAGAGAGGATCCATGCGCGTCGCGGCAATGGCCCGAGAGGAGCGTAGCCCTTCCATACGCTGGTTTGGTGTCGTGAACCTCTCGCTGCGGATAGGACTTCTCATCCGCGGATAGGACTTCTCAGCGGATAGGACTTCTCATCCCGGGAAACGGTACGGCGCGGGTGGTGGCGGGTCAACGCGAGGCGGCGCGAACCTCCTCGCGAGGCGGCGCGAACCCCCTCGCGA
This sequence comes from uncultured Pseudomonadota bacterium, assembly GCA_963832725.1. Lineage (GTDB taxonomy): Bacteria > Myxococcota_A > Polyangia > Polyangiales > Sandaracinaceae > JAEZBP01. The sequence continues at coordinate 159,840 of CAWHVG010000007.1, read as the reverse complement.
GCCGCAAGAGGGTCGGTCGGAGCGTGGCGAAGTGCGATCTGGAGAGACTGACGGGTCGAACTCACGCCGTGCGGACGGAGCGGTGCACCGGCGTCAGGGCTGAGGGGCTCAGCCGAACGCGAGTCGGAGCTGTCCGGGAGGCGAAGGAAGAGGTCGTCGCGGCGGTGCGCGCGCCGCGTCGTCACCGCCGAGCTCGGCCATGACGCGCGCGATGTCATCGGGCTCGGTGGCGACCTCGACCAGGCGCATGCGGCCGCCGCAGCCGGGCACCGGGCAGGTCTCGATGTCGACCGCGAACACGCGCTTCAAGAGCCACGGCCAAGGGTGCCGGCTGGGCGGAGGCGGCGGCGCGAGCGGAGGCAGGTCGTTCGGCGTGAAGAGCGGCAACTGCGCCTCCGTGGGCGGCGGCGCGCGTCCGGGCACGACCTCGGCGCGCGCGCTGGCACGCCCGGCGAGCACGCCGTGGTAGCGCGTCATGTGAAAGCGGGGCGGCGGGATGAGGGCGCAGAGCCGGGCGACGAAGTCGAGAGGATCGAGCAGGACCGCGTGGGTGCCGTCCTTCCACGCCGCCTTGAAGCTCAGCTTCACGCGCCCATCCGGGTGCATCGACAGCCGCTCCTGCGAGAGCGGCGGCCGAGCCACGTAGCGGCAAAGCCGCTCGAGCCGCACGCGGTCCCGGCCATCGAACGCGTTGCCTCGCATGCACATTGACTGCGCGCACCTCCGGCGTGCTCGTCGTCCTCGCCGACCTCGGCGACCGGCGCGGTGGGCGAGGGGACGACGCGGAGCGGTCGAACGAGCTTGCTGGTGCGCTGTCCGGGGGCCTCGCCGAGGAGCTGCACGTCCGCCGCCGACGCCGCGTAGCACGACGCGAGCGCCGGCTCTTCGTCCCGCAGCCGGTCGGGCGCGTCCTCCACGCCGTCGAGCGAGCGGCCGTGTCGCGCGAGCACCCGCACCAGCGACGCGTGCGTCCACTCCGCCACCTGCGCGACCTCCTCGCCGCTCGGCTCCGGCAGCGCGTGGAAGACGAGCTCACCCTCACCGTCCCGGACGTACGCCCCGTCCAACGCGATCGTGTGGAAGTGCGGATTGATCCGCAGCGCGCTGTCCACCCGCTGGATGAAGGTCACCGCGCTGACCAGGGCGTCCTCCACGCTCGAGAGCCCGAGCTGCCGCTTGGCCCGCCTGCGCAACGACCGAGTGAGCGCCCCGATGAAGCCGTCGAGCACGTCGGCGCAGAGCCGGCGGTCGTACGCGAGCGCGTAGCGCACGCTCCACGGAAGCGAGCAGACCCACTGGCGGATCGGCACCGCCGGCAACACCTCCTCCACCAGGTGCGCCGGCGGATCCTCGCCGAGCACCCCGACCGCCCGGCGCCGCGCGCCGAGCCGCTCGCCCCGCCGCACCAGGACGACGACGACGAGGGCGAGCTCGAGGTCGAGTACGTCTGAGGGCCCGTGCTCGGCCGCACGGTGGTGGGGCCGACGGGTGGCCGGCCGTCGGGGGCGATGCGCCTTTTCCGTCGGTCGCCAGCCGAGCGTCCCGGCACCGAGAATCAAACGGCGATTCTCGGCACCGTGACGCGGGCGACCGAGTTCGGGGCTTGGGCCCCCGCCGTCCGGCCCCCCGACGGCCCTGCACACGTCTGCCGGGAGGAGGGCGAGCGCGACGGGCGTCCTCGCAAGAGGACCGGGCTCGCTGGAATCCGTCGCTCTCGTCGTCGTGCACGGCGTGGTGCCGCCGAGCCGCTCGCTCCGCCGCACCAGGACGAGGACGGCGAGGGCGAGCTCGAGGTCGAGTACGTCTGAGGCGCCGCTCCTATCCTCGACCACTGCACGGGGCCCAGGCGGGGCACCTTCCGGCTAGTCCAGCACGATCTCCTCTGCCGGGACGTCGTCGGGCGCTTCGACGCACGGAGCCGACCACGCGGTCGCTGAGTTCCAGCCGAAGACCCAGAGCGAGACCCGCTTGTGTCCGCTGCCTCGCACCGACCCGGGCCGGGGAGGAAACAAGCACGTCGAAATTTTCTGATGTCTGCTATTGTTGCGCGGCGCGCAATGAGACCGGCGGTGCATGCGAGGCACCATGCAGCAAACACGATGGCCAACCACCTCCCCCCGCCCTGGTGGCTGCAAAGCCGAGCCAACCGCGTGTGCCGCTGGGGGACCAGCAGCCGTGCCCTGAGAGATTGAGGGAAGTCGATGGTCGATGAGATGTCGAAGGACGAACAGATGCTGCGGGTTCGCGAGGATCGAGAGCCCCTCGTGCTGACTCGGAACAGCGAGGCCGCTGAAGGATCCCCGAATTCCTGCTCAAGTCCGGCGCTGCGTCATGGACCAAAGTCGGCGACGCTGTCTCTAGGGAAGAGCTGCGCACGCGCATTGAGCCTTGGCTGACCGCCTTGTGCCAGTCCGAGCACCTGTCGGTCCTCATCGGGTCGGGCCTCACCCATGCAGTCCATTGGCTGGCGGCCAAGGCCCCCCTACCCGGCATGGCAAAGGCAGACTTTGGCTCGGGGGAAATGGCGAACGCCATCGACGATGAGGTCAAGCAGTCCGCAAAGGCGCGCGGACGTGGGGAAGGCAACATCGAAGACCAGCTGCGGGTAGCCAACGAGTTACTTCGCGGTCTGGAGATCCTCCGTCACAAGGCGGCAGAGGACCTGCGGGAGCGGCTGGAGAAGACGCTCGAGAGCTTCGCGGCCAGCATCCTGAAGGGCGAAGCCGGAGCGGTGGCGGCCGCCGAGGATGAACGTACACGCGCGTTCAACTACCTCGTGACCTTCTTGATGAGCTTCGCCAGTCGGACCGGGACGCGTGATCGCCTCCACATCTTCACGACCAACTACGACCGCTTCATCGAAGCTGGCGCGGACGTCGCGGGCCTTCATCTCCTCAATCGGTTCGTAGGGGCCCTCGCACCCGTCTTTCGGTCGTCGCGGCTCGAATCTCGACATCCATTACAACCCGCCCGGCATCCGTGGCGAGCCGCGCTACCTCGAGGGAGTCGCCCGATTCACAAAACTGCACGGGTCGATTGACTGGGTCGAAGCGGATGCATCCATCCGCCGCCTCGGAGTGCCCTTTGGCGCGGCCGAGGTTGCGCCGTACCTGGACGCTCCGGCGCTCGACCAGGCAGACGCACGAAACCTCATGATCTACCCGAATGCCGCCAAGGACAGGGAGACGGCTGGCTATCCGTACGTCGATCTGTTTCGAGACCTGGCCGCGGCGGCGTGCCGACCCAATCACACGCTCTTCACCTACGGGTACAGCTTTGGTGACGAGCACATCAATCGGGTCATCGAGGACATGCTCACCATCTCGTCGACTCACTTGGTCATCATCGCCTACAACGACCCGCTCGGCCGGATCGTCGACTTCTACCGCAAGGTGAGCCGCCCGGCACAAGTCTCTCTGCTCGTTGGGAGCGAGCTCGGCGACTTGGTCCAACTGGTCGACTGGTACCTGCCGAAGCCCGCCATCGATCGGACCACGTTCCGAATGGCCGACCTGCTGAAGGCGAGAGGGATGATCTCTCGTCCCGTGGAGCGGACCACCGAAGGCCGGCCGGAGGAGTCGTGAACGAGACCCCCTTCGCTCGAATGGAGAGTCTCCGCGTGGGGTCGGTGGACTTCGTCTCGCCGAATGAGGTGAAGGTCTTACTCGACATCGACGCACCGGACGCCGTCGCGCTCAATACCGGAGATGTCCGTCCTTTTCCGCGGGTGAACGGGTACGTTCTGATCCCCGTGGACGAGGCGTTCCTCGTGGCGCAGGTGGAGTGGATGACGGTCGAGCGATCGCCGTTTCCGAAGCGCCGCGGCGTGAAGGACTTCGGCGTCGTGGATCTGCCGTACCCCTTGCGCCGGATGAGCACGAACCCGGTGGGGACCCTGCGGAAGAGCCCCGGGCTGGACGACGAGTATGCATTCCGCCGCGGTGCCGGGTTCTTGCCCTCGGTGGGCGGGCCGGTCCTGCTACCGACCGAGCCCCAGCTGCGAGCCATCGTGGAGTCCGGCGAGGCGCGCAGGGTGAGGATCGGCACGAGCCCCTTGGCAGCGGACGCCGAGGTGGCCATCGATCCCGATCGGCTTTTCGGACGCCACCTCGCCGTGCTCGGCAACACCGGAAGCGGGAAGTCGTGCTCTGTCGCAGGCCTCATTCGGTGGTCGCTGGAGGCCGCGCGAGACGAGCGAGGGTCGGGACCGTCCAACGCCCGCTTCATCGTGTTGGACCCGAACGGCGAGTATGCGCGCGCGTTCAACAGCGAGAAGGGCGGGCCGCGCGCACGCGTCTTCAAGGTGGAGCCTGACGAGGACGCGCTAGCCCTGCAGGTTCCACTTTGGTTCTGGAACAGCGCGGAGTGGGTCTCGTTTACCCAGGCAAGCGCGAAGACCCAAGCTCCGCTGCTCAGGCGCGCGCTGCGCGATGTGAAGTCAGGGAGGCGGATCGACGCCGAGAGCGATGAACAGAAGCGGCTGGCGGCGCGGCGCTACGTTTCGTCTGCGCTGACCACGGTTCGTCGAGACTGGAGCGCCGGCACACTCCGCGACAAGCCGATGCAGACCGTGCCGAGGTTGCACACGATTCGGACTGACCTCATCGCTCGCCATGGGGAAGTGCCGGATGTCGGGCTGAATACCGTTTGCGATGCTATCGACGACGCCATGGCGGAGCAGCCGGAACCCGATAGAAAAGGTACCGTGTGGTGGAAACCGGTTCCCGAAACAGCAATTGGCTCGAATTGTCGCAGCTCTCCAAAGTTGCCTTGAGACGTTGGGGGGGCTGCTCCCGCAGGACGGGTCCGACGAGGATGCCCCGCTGCGATTCAATGGCAGTGATCTCGCCGACCACTTGGAAGTGCTGGCTCAGCAGGAGAACGTGAGCCAGTACGTCGACTTCATGGTCGCACGCGTTCGGACCTTCCTGGCCGATCGTCGCATCAAGTCCGTCATACGTGAAGATGGGCCACACCTGCATGAATGGCTCGAGGAGTACGTCGGAAAGGACGGGGCCGCCGATGGTGAGATCGCGGTGCTCGATCTTTCCCTTGTTCCAACGGAGATCGTGCACGTGGTCACGGCCGTGGTCGCCCGCGTCGTCTTCGAAGGGCTACAAAGGTACCGAAAGCGGCATGGGACCGTGCTGCCCACCGTGCTGGTGATGGAGGAAGCGCATACCTTCGTGAGGGAGTACAAGCGGTCGCTCGACAACTACAGCGCTGCGGCGATCTGCTGCATGGTCTTCGAGCGAATCGCTCGCGAAGGTCGCAAGTTTGGTCTTGGTCTGGTCCTGTCGTCTCAGCGACCCTCGGAGCTCTCTCCCACGGTGCTGTCCCAGTGCAATACCTTCTTGCTACACAGGATCAGCAACGACAAGGATCAGGAGCTCGTCAAGCGTCTCGTTCCCGACAATCTCAGGGGGCTCTTGCGTGAGTTGCCGACGCTTCCATCGCAGCATGCGATTCTGCTTGGCTGGGCATCGGAGCTTCCCGTGCTCACCCGGATGCGTGATCTCCCCGCCGAAGATCGTCCTCAGTCCTCGGATCCTGACTACTGGGCTGTCTGGACGGGGCAGGATGCGAGTGGAGCGCCCGTCGAGCGCAGCGTCGACTGGAAGGAGATCGCTGATGAGTGGCAAGACTTGCAGCCGTCTGGCGGGGAAGATGCGGCCGACGAGGATGTGGCTGAGGAGACTCCTGACTGAGGAGGGGAGGGTGAGCGGATAGGACTTCTCATCCCGGGAAACGGTACGGCGCGGGTGGTGGCGGGTCAACGCGAGGCGGCGCGAACCCCCTCGCGAGCCGCAAGAGGGTCGGTCGGAGCGTGGCGAAGTGCGATCTGGAGAGACTGACGGGTCGAACTCACGCCGTGCGGACGGAGCGGTGCACCGGCGTCAGGGCTGAGGGGCTCAGCCGAACGCGAGTCGGAGCTGTCCGGGTGGAGAAGGTAGAGGTCGTCGCGGCGGTGCGCGGGCCGCGTCTTCACCGCCGAGCTCGGCCATGACGCGCGCGATGTCATCGGGCTCGGTGGCGACCTCGACCAGGCGCATGCGGCCGGCGCAGCCGGGCACCGGGCAGGTCTCGATGTCGACCGCGAACACGCGCTTCAAGAGCCACGGCCAAGGGTGCCGGCTGGGCGGAGGCGGCGGCGCGAGCGGAGGCAGGTCGTTCGGCGTGAAGAGCGGGCGGCGTCGATGGCCCTGCTCTGCCTGGGGCGCGCCTCCGGCGCGCCCACCTCGAGCCGTACGCGACGTGCATCCCACCCGACGTGTCGAGGGCGATCGAAGCGCTGGTGTCGTGGGTGCCGGAGGAGTCGCCGGTCGTGGTGGAGGAGGTCCACGACGGCGCGCGCGCCGAGGCGTTCGGCCTCCGCGAGCGGCAGGTCACGTCGGCTCACCCTCGCTCGGTGCCGTCACGGGCAGGTGGGTGGGCGGTAGGCGTACTTGAGGCTGCCATGCGTGTGGTCGTAGTAGCCGATGTGGACGCCGCCCGCGCTGTCGACCGCCAGCGAGGTGTACATTCCGACCTCGCCGGCGGAGTCGACCGTGGAGGTGGTCCACGCCCCGCCCGAGCGCTCGAACGCGTACCGGAGATCACCGTTCGTGCGGTCGTAGTAGCTGATGTGGACGCCGCCCGCGCTGTCGACCGCCAGCGAGGTGTCTGTGCCGACGTCGCCGCCGGAGTCGACCGTGGAGGTGGTCCACGATCCCCCTGCGGGCTCGTAGGCGTACCTGAGAATCGGCGTTCGTGCTGTCGTAGTAGCTGATGTGGATGGCACCGGAGGCGTCGACGGCCAGCGAGGTGTATGTGCCGACGTGGCCGCCGGCGTCGACGGTGGTGGAGGTGAACGCCGTGCCCCCAGCGGGGCTGTACATGTACTGGAGGCGGCCATCGAGGGCGTCGTAGTAGCCGATGTGGATGCCGCCCGAGGCGTCGAGCGCGAGGGAGGTATACTGCGCGTCGTCGTCGGTCATGGCTGCGTCCGTCCACTCGATCAGCGATCCGGGGAGCTTGACTGCGTAGAAGACGCTTGCGCCGTCGGTGAAGGCGACTCGAGCGTCACCCGAGCTGTCGAGCGCGAGCGAAGTGTACGTCCCGAAGTCGGAGCCGCCCGCTTCGACCTGGACCGTGCTCCACGATCCGCCGGAAGGCTCGTACGCGTACTTCAGGGCGTCGTTGCTGCGGTCGTGGTAGCTGATGTTGACCGCACCGGACCCATCGACGGCGAGCGAAGAGTACGAACCGACGTCAGCGGCGAAGCCGAAGTCGTCGAGGGTGCCGGAGTCGACGGTCGTGGTGGTCCACGACCCGCCCGAAGGCCTGTAGGCGTACTTCAAGTCGCCATGGGTGAAGTCGTAGTAGCTGATGTGGATGCCACCGGAGGCGTCGAGCGCGAGCGAGGTGTACCAGCCGACGTCGTTGATCGAGTCGCTGGTCACGCCCGAGTCGACGGTGCTGATCGTCCAACAGCTGCATGCACCGCCCGAGCAGGCCACCGGACAGGTCTCGTCGCTAGAGGCGTAGGTGCAGCTACCGGCCGAGCAGGTGCCGGTCGCGCTGTAGGTCCGCAACGTGTTGGCATCGATGCAGGTGGAGGCGGGTGGCGCAGCGCAGGCCACGGGCGCCCCTGCGCACACGCCGCCGCTGCACGCATCGCGCAGCGTGCACGGATCTCCATCGTCGCACGAGGTACCGTCCGTGGTGCACGCGGGCGGCAGCCCCGCGTCGTGCGCGTCCCGTCCGGCGTCCTGCAAGACTTGGCCCCCGTCGTGCACGCCCTGGCCAGCGTCTCGCTCCGCGGTCCCCGCGTCTTGCCCTGGCGTGCCGCCGCCGCCGTCATCCGCGATGTTCCCGCCATCGGGTTGGCGCACCTGTCCATCGATGCCTCCGCCAGAGGCCGCCTGGAAGCATCCGGCCATGCAGGTGATCGCCCCGACCATCGCGAGCACGGGGGACGCGCGCACAGGCCGGCGCCCCCCGAGCGCCGGAGCTTGGCACGCCGGAGACTCGACGGATCCGGGATTCGAAGGGATGCGGCTTACGTGATTCACGATCGGTCCTCGAGTTTTCCGGGGCGAATGCGCGGCTCAGCGTCGTGATGTAGCGGATAGGACTTCTCATCCCGGGAAACGGTACGACGGCGGATAGGACTTCTCATCCCGGGAAACGGTACGGCGCGGGTGGTGGCGGGTCAACGCGAGGCGGCGCGAACCTCCTCGCGAGGCGGCGCGAACCCCCTCGCGAGCCGCAAGAGCGGTCGGTCGGAGCGTGGCGAAGTGCGATCTGGAGAGACTGACGGGTCGAACTCACCCCGTGCAGACGGAGGCGGACGGAGGGGTGCACCGGCGTCGGCACTGTCGAGTCAGCCGAACGCGAGTCGGAGCTGTCCGGGTGGAGAAGGAAGAGGTCGTCGCGGCGGTGCGCGGGCCGCGTCTTCACCGCCGAGCTCGGCCATGACGCGCGCGATGTCATCGGGCTCGGTGGCGACCTCGACCAGGCGCATGCGGCCGCCGCAGCCGGGCACCGGGCAGGTCTCGATGTCGACCGCGAACACGCGCTTCAGGAGCCAGGGCCAAGGATGCCGACTGGGCGGAGGCGGCGGTGTGAGGGGATGCAGGTCGCTCGGCGTGAAGAGCGGCAACTGCGCCTCGACCGGTGCCGGCGCGCGTCCGGGCACGACCTCGGCGCGCGCGCTGGCACGCCCGGCGAGCACGCCGTGGTAGCGCGTCATGTGAACGCGAGGCGGCGGGATGAGCGCGCAGAGGCGACCGATGAAATCGAGGGGATCGAGCAGGACCGCGTGGGTGCCGTCCTTCCAGGCCGCCTTGAAGCTCAGCTTCACGCGCCCATCCGGGTGCATCGACAGCCGCTCCTGCGAGAGCGGCGGCCGGGCCACGTAGCGACACAAGCGCTCGAGGCGCGGGCGGTCCCGGCCATCGAACGCGTTGCCTCGCATGCACATTGACTGCGCGCACCTCCGGCGTGCTCGTCGTCCTCGCTGAAGTCGCGCAGCTCCGCGGACTGCGTCCGCTCCGCCATGCACGACTTCACCTCGGAGACCCCACCGACCTCGGCAACCGGCTCGGTCGGCGAGGGGACGAGACGGACGGGACGAACGAGCTTGCTCGTCCGCTGTCCGGGGGCCTCGCCGAGGAGCTGCACGTCCGCCGCCGAGGCCGCGTAGCACGAGGCCAGCGCGGGCTCTTCGTCTCGCAAACGGTCGGGCGCCTCCTCGACGCCGTCGAGCGAGCGGCCGTGCCGCGCGAGCACCCGCACGAGCGCCGCGTGCGTCCACTCCGCCACCTGCGCGACCTCCTCGCCGCTCGGCTCCGGCAGCGCGTGGAAGACGAGGTCCCCCTCGCCATCGCGGACGTACGCGCCATCGAGTGCGATCGTGTGGAAGTGCGGATTGATCTGAAGCGCGCTGTCCACCCGCTGGATGAAGGTCACCGCGCCGACCAGGGCGTCCTCCACGCTCGAGAGGCCGAGCTGCCGCTTGGCCCGCCAGCGCAACGACCGAGTGAGCGCCCCGATGAAGCCGTCGAGCACGTCGGCGCAGAGCCGGCAGTCGTACGCGAGCGAGTAGCGCACGCTCCACGGCAGCGAGCAGACCCACTGGCGGATCGGCACTTCCGGCAGCACCGCGTCCACCAGGTGCGCCGCCGCGTCCGACATCCGCCGCCCCAGGCACGACGGGCAGAAGCCGCGGCGTTTGCATGAAAACGCGCACACGATAGCGTGCCCGCACCGGGCGCATCGCAGATGCAGCAGGCCGTGCTCGAGGATGCCGCAGCGCAAGTACTCCTCGAACTCCCGCACCACGAACTGCGGCAGACCGCCGCCTTCCTCCTCCGCCCGCTCCACGAAGCGCGGCCAGTGCTCGCGCACGAGCTCGTAGAGAAGCGTCTCTTCCGGCCTCCGACGGGCGTAGCCGTCCGTGCGTGCCACTCCCGCACAGGCAGGTGCGGGCGCGCTCACCTCCGCTGCACCGCGCGATGACGACGGCTCTCTTCCACGGCCGCAGGGCCATGGCAGACCTCGTGCCGGCTCCGCGGCTCAATGACTTCGCGGGGTTACGCGTCCGGATCGGCGAAGGTGGCGGACGATCGGCGGACCTTCCGCCGATCGTCGAGCGCCGGGCGCTCGGGCGAGCGCTGTCCCCTCCACAATGTGTGGGTCTCACGCCTTCCTGTCCGCGCCTGCGGGCTGGGCCCAGCTCTGGCTACCCGCCTACCAGGGCCGCCTCGAGGCGGAGCGGCGGGCGGCGATGTTCGATCGCTACCACGTGGTCGAGCGCGGGAGCGTGGTCGCCGAGTGGCCCCGCCTGCGCGGCTGGAACGCTCATTCGTCCGCGGCGAGGTCGACGGGGCCGAGCTCTCGGGGCGCGGAGGCTGCGTCGTGAAGAGGATGTCGTAGACCCCTCTTGGCGCCTGGACGTTGTAGAAGCCTGCCGGCCGCTTTTGCACGCTTGCCGTTGCCGTCGTCGCGAAGGAGTGCGCCATCGCGTCTTGCCGCATCGCGTCCAGCAGGACGAGGTCCAGCGGATCCTCAACCTCGACCCCTACCGGTTGGTCACCCTCGGCGTCGGTGGACGAGACGCCCGCGCGTAGCGCGCCTGGCGCGCTTCAGCAGCAACGTATCTGTCGAACGGATACCCGTAGCGGAGCCGCGGACGGTGACCTCAGCCACGACCGAGTGCCCGCCGAGCCCCTGGACCGAGCCGTATCCGCTCGCCAACGCCGTGGCCGTCGAGCCGCAAACCTCTCTCTCGGCGCGGCCGCAGCGGCGCCGCATGCCGGACAGCGGTCCAGGAATCGTAATCCAACGGTACGACGCACGATCGACGTTAGTGTGCCAGTCACAACTGTCGACAGGACGAAGGGACCGTGCAGTCACCCACGCAATTCGAGTTTACTAGTGACCTTAAAATCTGAGTACCCCGACATTGTCGAACGTGCAGTTGCAAAGTCGCGCCATCGAGGCTGATCCGCAAGACACAGAGCAAAGATGTCATCCATCGATATAGCCTGGCCTAGGAACTGACAGATGCCGTGGACACAGTTCGAGGTGCTTGGCACGTCCCCTCCTCCGCCAGCCCAAACTGCGTAAAGCCAATCGAGCACGAGTTCACAACTGTGGTCGCTGTCACAAGCTACAGGCCGCTGCTCTATTTCATAGATGGTATTGTCACAACGTGCCTGAATAACCATTACGCGTCCGTGCCAGTCCACTGCACCGACGGGAAATTGCGGTGATTGACAGTTGACTGGACTCGGCGGCACGTACTGCGCCATTGCTTCCTCGGGTGGGCCGATGGAATACGCCAGATCCAAAGACCACCCGGTCGTATCAGTAATGGTAAATGCGACGGTAGACGACGCATCAGTCGAGAGCGGAGTTCCTCCATCTCCGGTCATTCCCATGTGAGTGGTCGTGCAACCTGTGGTGATAACGGCGCCGCATATAACCGTATACACGGTGACTGCTCTCAGGAATAGAATTCGACGTGCATCAAAAAAGGAGCGGGAGTGTCGAGGGCATGAGGCGGTGAGGCAATGCACGTTTGGCCTCATGATTTTACCGTGATCGCTGTGGTCGACTTTGCGCGAATCCATTCGGCTAACTCGCGTGGTGTGGCGGCGCCGGTCTTCTTCAAGATATTACGGCGCCTCTCGTCCAGTGTTGACTTGGATATGCCAAACGTTGTTTGTAGGTCACGAACGTGATGCTCGCCCATGGTCCAGCGCCAAGCTAGCGCCGCTTCACGAATCGATAGGCCCACGTTAATAGTCACCGAAGCGAGCACACGATGGAGAGCCAGAGTGCGTTGTGACGTAAGGTCTACGAACCGTGTGGCAGCTTCACAATGGTTGCGGATAGGACTTCTCATCCCGGGAAACGGTACGGCGCGGGTGGTGGCGGGTCAACGCGAGGCGGCGCGAACCCCCTCGCGAGCCGCAAGAGGGTCGGTCGGAGCGTGGCGAAGTGCGATCTGGAGAGACTGACGGGTCGAACTCACGCCGTGCGGACGGAGCGGTGCACCGGCGTCAGGGCTGAGGGGCTCAGCCGAACGCGAGCCGGAGCTGTCCGGGTGGCGAAGGAAGAGGTCGTCGCGGCGGTGCGCGGGCCGCGTCTTCACCGCCGAGCTCGGCCATGACGCGCGCGATGTCATCGGGCTCGGTGGCGACCTCGACCAGGCGCATGCGGCCGCCGCAGCCGGGCACGGGGCAGCTCTCGATGTCGACCGCGAACACGCGCTTCAAGAGCCACGGCCAAGGGTGCCGGCTGGGCGGAGGCGGCGGCGCGAGCGGAGGCAGGTCGTTCGGCGTGAAGAGCGGCAACTGCGCCTCCGTGGGCGGCGGCGCGCGTCCGGGCACGACCTCGGCGCGCGCGCTGGCACGCCCGGCGAGCACGCCGTGGTAGCGCGTCATGTGAAAGCGGGGCGGCGGGATGAGCGCGCAGAGCCGGCTGATGAAGTCGAGCGGGTCGAGCAAGACGGCGTGAGTGCCGTCCTTCCACGCCGCCTTGAAGCTCAGCTTCACGCGCCCATCCGGGTGCATCGACAGCCGCTCCTGCGAGAGCGGCGGCCGAGCCACGTAGCGGCAAAGCCGCTCGAGCCGCGCGCGGTCCCGACCATCGAACGCCACCTTTGCATGCACATTGACCCCACCGACCTCGGCGACGGGCTCGGCCGGCGAGGGGACGACGCGGAGCGGTCGAACGAGCTTGCTCGTGCGCTGTCCGGGGGCCTCGCCGAGGAGCTGCACGTCCGCCGCCGACGCCGCGTAGCACGACGCGAGCGCCGGCTCTTCGTCCCGCAGCCGGTCGGGCGCGTCCTCCACGCCGTCGAGCGAGCGGCCGTGTCGCGCGAGCACCCGCACCAGCGACGCGTGCGTCCACTCCGCCACCTGCGCGACCTCCTCGCCGCTCGGCTCCGGCAGCGCGTGGAAGACGAGCTCACCCTCACCGTCCCGGACGTACGCCCCGTCCAACACGATCGTGTGGAAGTGCGGATTGATCCGAAGCGCGCTGTCCACGCGCTGGATGAAGGTCACCGCACCGACGAGCGCGTCCTCTACGCTCGAGAGCCCGAGCTGCCGCTTGGCCCGCCTGCGCAACGACCGAGTGAGCGCGTGGATGAAGGCGTCGAGCACGTCGGGAGGGTGCGGTGATCGCCGCACCTACCGGCCGCGGGCGTATTCGACGCTGGCCCGCCCACGAGGATCGCGCTTCACCACCCGCATATGCGTTCACGCCAGCCCACTTGAAAGACTCCACATCCCGTGCGATTCTCGCGTACTGGAGGAGGGGCTTGCGACTCGCCTGCGCCCAGCGCATCAGCCGACTAGTGCTGGTACTTCTCGCCGTCGGATGCGGCGCCAGGACAGCGCTCGATCAACCATGTTTGATTCCGTTGTCACGGGTCAAGCCTGCCGTTGTCTTCCTTGTCCAGTGGAACGCGTACTGCGACAACACCGATGGCGACTGCCCGCCCGACGACCTGTTCCACGGACGCGACCTTGCACAGGTCGTTCGCTTCACGCTGTCCCAACTGATTCCTCAACTCGATACCATCGCCCTCATCGGCGCGATGCCAACCCAGACCATCTCGATCAGCGATCGAATCGATGACCTCCCCGACGGCGGGTGGAACCCCGCGTGGTGCGCAACACCATCCGCACTAGCCGTTCCAATCGGCGCCTTCCATGGCGCCTCCATTCAGGAGTACTTCTCAGTAGGACGGTGGCCCGCCCGGTCGCCCAACGGACAGGGCACCGTCCTCCCGAACCTACCGGTCGTCGAGGACGCGCTACTCTCCCAGGGCACCGCCGCCACACGGCGGCTCGTGATTCTGATTGACTCGGGACGCCGCGGGTGTCCGGGCTTGGCCGACAGTTCATCGACCATCACCGACGCGAACTATCGCCAAATCCGCGAACTCTTCGCGCAACTCACCTCGAGCGGCCTGCGCACGCTCGTCGTCGGGATGAGGTCTGTCGGAGCATCTGGCGTCCCCGATCTCACCAGCGAGGCGCGTCTGAATGCTGAGGCCGAAGGTGGCGGCCTCGCACGACACGACGACTCGGAACACCCGGTCCGATTCTACGACTATGCCAACACTCGTGTGCTCACCTCGATCATTCATGACCAGGTTGTGGTGCCATACTACTGCACTCTCTACGCATCGACAGCAGTAAACCCAGAAGAGGCAACCCTCCATCTATCCGGAATGACCACGAGTGTGCCCCAAAGATCCGCTGCACCGTGAAGGCTGGGACTTCGTCGATGACGAACATCGAACCGTCGAACTCTTCGGCTCGGCGTGCGAACGTGCAATTCGAGAGACACAAACACTCGAATTTCTCGTTCATAACAGCTCTTGCTGGCAACCCCCAGACAGGGATCGGTGATCGAGATGCGTGACCGAGTGTTGTTGAGCGCTGTTTTCTTCATCGCAGCCTACTGTATTGGCTGTGGTGCGCGGACAGGGCTTACGCGGGGAGTGCCCCATGACACACGTGTAACCGGCGTGTGTCAATCTGGATTTTGCCTTACCCGACCATGGTGCTGGGGGAACGAAGAGACCGGTGGATCAGGTGCGCGCATCCTCTGTATTCAGGGGCCAGACGATGGAACAGGCATTCAGAGGTCGGATTGCCTCGAAGACCCGCCGGGCGGCTTCGCATTCTGCTCGTCAGGTCCATACGCAACAACGCGTGCTGATCGTCCAATACCGATCTGGGCTCCCGACGGAAGCGACGCACAACTCTTCTGCGTCGAAGTCCCCAGCACCCTCGGGCGGATAGGACTTCTCATCCCGGGAAACGGTACGGCGCGGGTGGTGGCGGGTCAACGGCGAGGCGGCGCGAACCTCCTCGCGAGGCGGCGCGAACCCCCTCGCGAGCCGCAAGAGGGTCGGCCACCGCGTGGCGAAGTGCGATTCTGGAGAAACTGACGGGTCGAGCTCACCCCGTGCAGACGGAACCGGACGGAGTCGGTGCACCGGCGTCGCGGCGGGGAGCTCAGCCGAACGCGAGGCGAAGCTGCCCGGGAGGCGAAGGACGAGGCCGTGGGCGGTGCGCGCGCCGCGTCGTCCCCGCCGAGCTCGGCCATGACGCGCGCGATGTCGTCGGGCTCGGTGGCGACCTCGACCAGGCGCATGCGGCCGCCGCAGCCGGGCACGGGGCAGCTCTCGATGTCGACCGCGAACACGCGCTTCAAGAGCCACGGCCAAGGGTGCCGGCTGGGCGGAGGCGGCGGCGCGAGCGGAGGCAGGTCGTTCGGCGTGAAGAGCGGCAACTGCGCCTCCGCGGGCGGCGGCGCGCGTCCGAAGACGACCTCGGCGCGCGCGCTGGCTCGCCCGGCGAGCACGCCGTGGTAGCGCATCATGTGAACGCGAGGCGGCGGGATGAGCGCGCAGAGGCGACCGATGAAATCGAGGGGATCGAGCAGGACCGCGTGGGTGCCGTCCTTCCAGGCCGCCTTGAAGCTCAGCTTCACGCGCCCATCCGGGTGCATCGACAGCCGCTCCTGCGAGAGCGGCGGCCGAGCCACGTAGCGGCAAAGCCGCTCGAGCCGCGCGCGGTCCCGACCATCGAACGCGTTGCCTTTGCATGCACATTGACTGCGCGCACCTCCGGCGTGCTCGTCGTCCTCGCTGAAGTCGCGCAGCTCCGCGGACTGCGTCCGCTCCGCCATGCACGACTTCACCTCGGAGACCCCACCGACCTCGGCGACCGGCTCGGCCGGCGAGGGGACGAGGCGGACGGGACGAACGAGCTTGCTCGTGCGCTGTCCGGGGGCCTCGCCGAGGAGCTGCACGTCCGCCGCCGAGGCCGCGTAGCACGACGCGAGCGCGGGCTCTTCGTCTCGAAGTCGATCGGGGGCCTCCTCCACGCCGTCGAGCGAGCGGCCGTGCCGCGCGAGCACCCGCACCAGCGCCGCGTGCGTCCACTCCGCCACCTGCGCGACCTCCTCCGCGCTCGGCTCCGGCAGCGCGTGGAAGACGAGGTCCCCCTCGCCATCGCGGACGTACGCGCCATCGAGTGCGATCGTGTGGAAGTGCGGATTGAGCCTCAGCGAGCTGTCCACTCGCTGGATGAAGGTCACCGCACCGACGAGCGCGTCCTCTACGCTCGAGAGGCCGAGCTGCCGCTTGGCCCGCCAGCGCAACGACCGAGTGAGCGCGCCGATGAAGGCGTCGAGCACGTCGGCGCAGAGCCGGCGGTCGTACGCGAGCGCGTAGCGCACGCTCCACGGAAGCGAGCAGACCCACTGGCGGATCGGCACCGCCGGCAACACCTCCTCCACCAGGTGCGCCGCCATGTCCGACATCCGCCGACCGAGACACGAGGGGCAGAAGCCGCGGCGTTTGCAGGAAAACGCGCACACGATGGCGTGCCCGCACCGGGCGCATCGCAGATGCAGCAGGCCGTGTTCGAGGATGCCGCAGCGCAAGTACTCATCGAACTCCCGCACCACGAACTGCGGCAGCCCGCCGCCTTGCTCCTCCGCCCGCTCCACGAAGCGCGGCCAGTGCTCGCGCACGAGCTCGTAGAGAAGTGTCTCTTCCGGCCTACGACGCGCGTAGCCGTCCGCGCGAGCCGCACAGGCAGGTGCGGGCGCGCTCACCTTCGCACCGCGCGATGACGACGGCTCTCTTCCACAGCCGCAGAGCCATGGCAGACCTCGTGCCGGTTCCGCGGCTCAATGACTTCGCGGGGTTACGCGTCCGGATCGGCGAAGGTGGCGGACGATTGGCGGACCTTCCGCCGATCGTCGAGCGCCGGGCGCTCGGGCGAGCGCTGTCCCCTCCACAATGTGTGGGTCTCACGCCTTCCTGTCCGCGCCTGCGGGCTGGGCCCAGCTCTGGCTACCCGCCTACCAGGGCCGCCTCGAGGCGGAGCGGCGGGCGGCGATGTTCGATCGCTACCACGTGGTCGAGCGCGGGAGCGTGGTCGCCGAGTGGCCCCGCCTGCGCGGCTGGAACGCTCATTCGTCCGCGGCGAGGTCGACGGGGCCGAGCTCTCGGGGCGCGGAGGCTGCGTCGTTCCCCAGGACCGATCGGGAGGCGGCTCGTCCCATACACACACCACGGCAAGTGTGCGGCTCATCGGCGCACGCTGTCCTCGTCGCCGAAGCCAGTCGAGGAGCGCGCTCACGGGGTGTTCGGCAGCTCTGCGCTGGCGATCTCGTGGGTCGGCACCTCGCTCTTGCGCGCGGCCAAGTCCAGCGCGTCGAGGACGCCGTCGCGGACGGCGCGGGCGCGCAGATGAGCGACGACATTCACTGCGCCCTCGAGCGGCACGACGACGCGGAGAGTCTCGCCCGGACCGAGCGCGCCGCGCGCGACGTGATCGGCCTCGGTGAGGAGCGCGACCGGCTCGCCCGCCGCCGTCGGTTGGTCGCCGAGCGAGAGGACGCGCGCTCGGACCTCGCCGTCGAGCTCGAGATCCACCCAGATGTCGCGGAGGAAGGTGACGCCGGTGGGGACGGCGTGACCTGCGCCGACGTTGCGCACGACGACGGCCACGCCCGACGGATCCGGCTCGAGCTCGAGCGAGAGCGCGCGCGACAGCAAGAGCCGGGTCTGCTCCGCCGCGGCTTCGGCCTCGGCCGGCGGCGCGCCCCACGGCGGATTGAAGCCGACGAACGCGTGAGAACGATAGGGGCGCTCGCGGGTGGCGTCGTTCGAGAGCCGCCGCGGCGCGTCCTCGGGAAGGTGGCAGTCGGCGCAGGTCATGCCGGCCTCCGCCGCGGGCGAGGCGCGAAACTCGCTCAGGGTCGGCTCCACCATCAGCCCCGGGCCGGTGAGCTCGTGGCAGGTGCCGCAGAGGCCCGGCGTCGCCAGGAAATCGCTGGGTCGCGAGGCGTGCGCCATCGTCGGCTCGGGATCGGGAAGCTCGCCGGCCAGCGGCACGCTCGGGTCCACGACCAGCATTCCGTCGCGCTCGGCGTGGTCGCCGACCGCCGCGTGACAGGAGAGGCAGGTGATGCCCTCGCCGCCGCCGTGCTCGGGCAGGTGGCAGCTCTGGCAGCGCTGGCGGGCCGCGGCGCCCCACGCCGACTCCACGGCAGGGAGCATCGCCATCAGCACGGGCGAGGACCCGCTTTGGGCGTGCGGAGAGCGGCGCCACTCGTCGTAGTGGTCCTCGTGACAGCCGCCGCAGTCGGCAGGGGCCTGCCCGAGAGGCAGCGGAAGCTGTTCGGGCGGCGCGGCACAGGCGGCGAGCAGAGCCGCGAGCCCCGCGAGCGCACGCTTCACTTGTGGCCCATGTGGAACTGGGCGCCGATGTTGAGCTGCACGTTCCAGAAGGGGACGAGCTGCGAGTCCAGCCCTCCCGTCCAGCCGGCGACGGTCCGATCGTGACCGGCGTAGACGTTGACCTGCAGGTCGGCGAAGAGGCTCCACATGTCGTGGAAGCCCCACTCGCCGCCGACCCCGGCGTGGGCGCCCATCAAGACGTCGTCGGCCCGCGGGGCGTGGGGCTGAGCGGGCTCGACCAGGCTGATGATGTCGCAGAACCCGAGGAAGGGGCGGATGCGGAAGTCGCCCATGCGCACGGGGACGTAGAGGCTGAACCCGTTCGGGTAGTCGTGCCGGAAGCCGCCGCCGGCCCAGTCGACGAGCGTGGCCTCGAGGTAGGTCTCGATGCCCAGCCAGTCCAAGGGCTCCCAGCGCAGGCGTCCGCCGATCCCGCCGGCGCGGTAGCTGCCGAGCTGACCCGTCGCATAGCCGCCGATGGCCCACTCCCGCTCGAAGGGCGAGGTGACCCGGCGCGGGGCCGGTTCATCGGCGGCGGCCGGCAACGCGGTGAGCAGGATGGTCGCGACGAGCGCGCGGCGAAGGCTCTGAATCATCGGGGGCTCCTCCCTGGTTCTGGCGGTGAGTGGGAGCAGCCCGGCGGCGTTATGAACGCGGGCGCGTTTTTTTTCGGTGGTCGCCGGGGACTTCGCTGTCCCGAAGCGGGGGACTCGAGGAGCGGGCCCTCTCCGCGAACGAACGTTCCGCGCCTACAAGCTCCTGCGCGTGGATCAGCGCGCGAGCATGACGTCCACCCGGCGGCCGTGGGCCGAGCGCGGCCACCGCTGGAGGAGCAGCCCCTCTCCGCGAACGAACTCTCCCGCGCTTGCAGGCTGCTGCGCGTGGATCAGCGCGCGAGCATGACGTCCACCCGGCGGCCGTGGGCCGAGCGCGGCCACCGCTGGTGGAAGCGGGCTGCTCGGGCCCGAGCGGTGTCGAGCCGGCCGAGGCGGACCAGCGCGTCGATGGCCACCACTTCGCGCTCCTGCGCCAGCATGCCATCGCCGAAGCGGCGCAGATGCTCGTCGGTGAGCGCGAGGGCGCGGGCCGGGTCGGCCGCGAGGGTGTCCTGAGCTCGGCGGATCAACGCGAGCTCGGCGGCGGGATCCACCTCGTGGGCCGGCTCGCTGGGCTCGGTGGCGGGCGCCGCGGGCTCCTCCGCGGGCGCGCGGCGAGGACGGACGGGGCGCGAGTGGACCGGCTGCTCCGGCGCGACCTCTTCGAGCTCGGGAGCGGGCGTGTCGGGAAGGTCCAGGCCCGCCGGCAGCTCGGGCATCTGCTCGTGCTGCGGCGGCGAAGGTGCCGTCTCGACGGCCGTGCTCGCGCGTTCGGGCGGCGAGCCGGCGGCGTTCCACAGCAACGCGCCACCACCGACCCCCGCGACCAACACGAGCCCGGCCACGATCTTCGAGGCCGCTCCGCCCACCAGCTTGGTCCCCGCCACGCCGGAAGCGCCGCCGGCACCGCCGCTTCCGCCACCGGCACCGCCGTTTCCGCCACCGGCACCGCCGTTTCCGCCACCGGCACCGCCGCTTCCGCCACCGGCACCGCCGCTTCCGCCACCGGCACCGCCGCTTCCGCCACCGGCACCGCCGTTTCCGCCACCGGCACCGCCGCTTCCGCCACCGGCACCGCCGCTTCCGCCACCGGCACCGCCGCTTCCGCCACCGGCACCGCCGCTTCCGCCACCGGCACCGCCGCTTCCGCCACCGGCACCGCCGCTTCCGCCACCGGCACCGCCGCTTCCGCCACCGGCACCGCCGCTTCCGCCACCGGCACCGCCGCCCGGGCCCATCAGCGGGCCGAGCGTGGCGGCCAGCCGCATCAGCTGGTGCGGGTCGGGCAGCTCGTCACGGCCGGCGCGCAGGACCGCGCGGAGCTCGTCGCCCACCTCGGGATCGTCGAGCAGGCGGGGCGGCTCGTCGCTGCGGCTCATCCTTCACCTCCTCTCACGCGGCGCTCCACTTCGGCGCGGACACGCGTGCGCGCGGCGTGCAGCCGCGAATAGGCCGTCTGGAGCGGGCACCCGAGCGCGTCCGCCACCGCGCGCATCTCGAGCTCCTCGATTCTCGTAGAGGACGAAGACCGCCCGTTTGTCCTCGTCGAGCGTCTCGAGCGCGGCGTCCAAGAGCGCCCGCGCCTGCTGCCGCTCGAGCTCCTTCAGCTGGGGCGCCGAATGCCGCTCTTCGGGCACGCGATTGGAGGGCTGCTCGCGGCGCACCGAGGCGCGACGCCGGTAGTCCGAGGCCGCGCGCACGCAGATGCCGTAGATCCAGGTGCGCAGCCGGGAGCGCCCTTCGAACTCCGGCAGCTTGCGGTGCACGACGACGAAGACCTCCTGGCAGACGTCCTCCACGTCCGCGTCGCGCACGCCGAGACGCCGCAGCGCACGCCACGCGTAGGGCGCGTGCTCGCGGAACACGTCCGCGAAGGCGGGCAACGTGGCGTGGGGCTCCATCGAAACCTGAGTGGGGGCTCGAGCCGGGGATTATCAAACCACCGGTCACGACGCTCACCGGAAGCGAGCGACGACTCCAGGACCACCGTGAGGCTCGGCCCTCGGCGTCATCGCAAACGTCAGTCGAAGTGGACTCCGGCGCCGATGTCCAACATGCCGGCCACCGGCTCGGGGACGTAGAGCTGAGTGTTCGACGGCCCGTAGGTGAAGGGGTCGTGGCGAAAGGGCACCAAGAGGTGCAGCCCGGCCCGGAGTGTCAGCGGGCCGATCACGTCCCAGTGGCCGCGGATGACCGCGTGGGCCTGGCCGGTGACGCGCTCGCGCTCGTTCACGTCCAGATCGCCGCCGATCACGAACACGCCGCCGGCGTCGGCGCCGAGGCACCCGTGCAACGCCAGGCCATGGTCACGGAGCGCCAGAGGACAGATCAGCAGTCCGCCGAAGACCTGGAGGAAGTCCGCGTGGCTGCCGCCTTGCCACGCCGGTGAGTAGGGAAAGAGCGCCCCTTCGATCATCACCGGCACGAACCCTGGCGGCTCCAGGATGACGGCGCTCAGCCCGCCGATCGTCGCCACCGGGAGCAATCCGAGACTGCCCACGAGCGCCGTGTCGATCTCCACACGCCACCGGCGTGCGGGCGGCTCGTCGGGTGCCGGAGATGTGTCCGCCGGAGATGTGTCCGCCGGAGATGTGTCCGCCGGAGATGTGTCCGCCGGAGATGTGTCCGCCGGAGATGTGTCCTCCGAGCGCGCGGCTTCCGGCGGCGTGCGCTCAGGATCGGCCACCGGAGGCGGCTCGGCGTCGGGCTGAGGCGGCGCGGTCAGCGGATCGATCATGAGCGCCACCGCCACCGCGACCATGTCGCCGAGCTGCTCACAGCCCTCGGCATCGCTGTCGAGGGTGCGCTCGCCGAGGATCGCACCGTCGGGCCCGGCCACCTGCAGGACGGCGCGCCAACCACCCTCGTGCTCGACCCTGCCCTCGACCGCCAGCTCCGCCTCGGCGGCCGACACGAAGACCCGCCGCGAAAGCCGCGCTTCCACCGCCCGCCCGAGCTCGGTGCTGGACACGCACGACTCGGCGCCGGGCAGCCGCACCCAGCTCAACGACGCATGCCGCGGCGCGGGCGCTTCCTGCGCGCAGACCGGAGCCGCACCGAGGGCGAGCGAGACGAGCATGCTGGCGGCGAGGCGGCGCACCGCCGAGAGCGTAGTACCGGCGGCCCGAACTTCGATCCGGGTTTCTGCACCGGCTCGATCTTCGGGACGACAGTCGCTCACGGCCGATCTCGGGTCGTCGACCGTAGATCCGGGCATGAGCTCCCCCCCCGTGAAGCGATGGGGACGATCAGCTCGCCAGCGCCGCGATCAGCTTCTCGGCGATGCGCGCGAAGTCGTCGAAATCACGGGCGTCCAGCGTGCGGGTGAAGCGCGCGACGAGCTGAGCGCGGAGCCTCTCGATCCGCGCGCGGAGCTTCTTGCCGGCCGGGCTGAGCTCGAGCACGTACTCGCGCCGGTCCTCGTCGCTCCGCTCCCGCCGGACCAGGTCTCGCTCCATCAAGGTCTGGAGCGTGCGGCCGATCAGCGCCGGGTCGGACGAGGTGGCGCGGGCCAGCTCGGCCTGCGAGATGCGGCTGTTCTTGCCGATGTGGCGCAGCAGCTTGGCCTGCAAGGGGCCGACGCCCGCCTCGGCGTAGAGCTGCGCCGCGTGCGCCGCGAACTGCTTCTTCACGGCGCCGAAGAGCTCGACGAATGCCTCGGGGTCGCGCTCGCTGGCCAACGTTTCGTTGGTACCCGATGCCCGCATCGACGGCAACGCTCGACAACGATGGACGGGTCCATCATATTCGTGGACCCGTCTACTGTTGGAGCGTCGTCATGCCCTGGTTTGCCTATCTGGCCCTCTTCGTGAGCGGGCTCTTGCTCACCAACGCCGTCCCGCACTTCGTCGCCGGAGTCTGTGGGGCGCCCTTCCAGTCGCCCTTCGCCAAGCCGCCCGGCGTGGGCGAGTCCTCCCCCCTGGTCAACGTGCTGTGGGGCTATGGCAACGGCGTCGCGGGTGCCCTCCTGCTCTCGTTCTTCACACCGGCCGCGCGAGTCGACTGGCTCGTGCTCGGCGCGGCCGTGTTGCTGATGGCGACCCTCAGCGCCAAGAACTTCGGCCGCGTGCGAGCGGCTCGATACGCGAGCGAAAAGAGGACCTCGTGAGCACGATCGATCCGAAGCGCAGCGCGCTGCTCGTCATGGACATGCAGGAGGAGCTCGTCGCCAGCCTCGGCGAGGCGGCGGGACCCCTCGTCGACCGGGCCGCCACGCTCGTCACGGCGGCACGCGAGGCAGGGATGCCGGTCCTCTACGTGGTGGTCGGCTTTCGACCCGGCTACCCCGAGCTCGATTGGCAGGGCCCGATGTACGCGCGCGTGTCGGGGCGTTTCCAGACCACGACGCCCGGCTCGGACATCGTGGACGCGCTGCGGCCGCGAGCCGAGGACGTCATCGTCTTCAAGCATCGGGTCGGCGCGTTCTCGGGGACGGATCTCGACCAGATCCTGCGCGCGAAGCGCATCGACACGCTCGTCCTGCTCGGTATCTCCACCAGCGGCGTCGTGCTCTCGACGGTCCGCCACGCGTTCGACGCCGACTACCGGCTGGTCGTCGTCGAGGACGCGTGCACGGACCGGGACGACGAGGTGCACCGCGTGCTGATGGAGAAGGTCTTCCGGGGTCAGGCGCGGGTGGCAAAGGCCGCTGAGATTGCCGTGGAGCTCGGCGCGGTGTGAGCAGCCCCTTCGCGCCGGCTCGCCTCGGTCGCGCGCTGCGCCATCGCAACTACCGGCTGTTCTTCGCCGGCCAGGGCACGTCGCTCGTCGGGACGTGGCTGACCCGGTTCGCGACGGGCTACGATGGCCTACGCGCTCTCGCACTCGGCGTTGCATGCTCGGCCTGGTCGGCGTTCTTCGAGCCAGGCTCCGACGGCGTTCATCGCACCGGTCGCGGGCGTGCTCGTCGACCGCTGGGACCGCCACCGCACGCTCGTGATCACCCAGGTGCTCGCGATGCTGCAGTCCGCGGCGCTCGCGGCGTTCGCGCTCACCGGGCACGATGACCGTGTGGCACCTGATCGCGCTCGGCGCGATCCAGGCCGTGATCAACGCGTTCGACATGCCGGCGCGGCAGTCGTTCGTGCGCCAGATGGTCGCGGACTCGCGCGGACCTGCCGAACGCGATCGCGCTCAACTCCTCGCTGGTCAACGCCGCGCGCCTGCTCGGCCCGGCGATCGCGGCGGTGCTGGTCGCGCCTCGTCGGCGTGGGCTGGTGCTTCGCGATCGACGCGGCGAGCTACGTCGCGGTGATCGCGTCGCTGCTCGCGATGCGCGGTGGCCCGCGGGCGCCGCCCGTGCGAGGCGGCGCGCGTGCCGACGGAGCTGCGCGAGGGCGCTGCGCTACGTCGCGGTCGCTGCCGCTCGTGCGCGCCGCTGCTCGTCCTCCTCGCGCGGTCGCCGTGTTCGGCGGGCGCGTACACGGCGCTGCTGCCCGCGGTCGCGGAGGACACGCTGCACGGCGGCGCGCACACGCTCGGCTGGCTGATGGGCGCGGCCGGGCGCGGGCGCGCTGGCCGGCGCGCTCTACCTGGCGAGCCGCGACAGCGTCGCGCGGCCTCGGCCGGCGTGGTCGCCGACTGCGCGCCTCGGGCTCGGCGCCGGGCTGATCGCGCTCGAGGCGCGCGCCGACGTGTGGCTCGCCGCGCCGATCCTGTTCGTGCGTCGGCATGGCGCCTGATGGTGCAGTGGCCGCCACCAACACGCTCGTCCAGACGCTGGTCGACGACGACAAGCTCGGCCGCGTGATGAGCCTCTACGCGGTCGCGTTCTTCGCCGGGGCGCCGATCGGCGCGCTGCTCCAGGGCGACGCTCGCCAGCTCGCTCGGGCCGGTCCACGCGTTCGCCATCGCGCGGCGCCGGTCTGCCTCGTGTGCCGCGCTCGTGGCGCGCCGTTCGCTGTTGGCCGGAGAAGGGGATGAAGAGCGCTCGTAGCCGGGCGTCGCGTCTCGCGTCGCGATGCCGAGCGCGGGAGCACCGGCGCGGCGATGCCCACCGGGAGTCGACCGCCGCTCGTCCTGGCGCTGCGGGGAGCCCGCGCGTCCTCGGATCAGAGCGCCGCGCCGTCGTAGTGCGCGATGTCCAGCGTCTCCGGGTCGACGCCGTCGAGGCAGCGCACGTTGACGGCGATGGTGCGCTGGTCGTTCTCGTCGAGCCCCCACGCGTACGGCTTGATGCCGCACGTGGTGCAGAAGAGGTGGTGGATGTGCTTCTTGCCGAACTGGTAGTCGCGCGTCGCGTCCTCCCCTTCGACCAGGCGGAACGACGCGGCGGGAACGAACGCGAGCAGCGTGCCGGCGCGGCGGCACATGCTGCAGTTGCAGGCGGCGGCCTTGCCCAGCTCGGCGTCGACCTCGAAGCGAACGGCCCCGCAGTGGCAGCTCCCGTGGTGGGTTGTCATGGGCTATCTCTCCTTCAGCTCCGGTGTGTGGACGGAGCCTGGGCGAGGTGTGGATGAGCGTCTTGAAGAAACGCGACGCGCTCGAGCCGCGGGGCGCGGTGCTCCGACCCGACGCCGCGCAGCGCGCGTTCGACATCCGCCGCATTCCGCCGAGCGAGGCCCTGGCGCCCTTCGTCACGCACTACTGGTTCATTCGCTGGGACCTCGAGCGGCCCTTCACCCAGAGCGTCCTCTCGCGCCCGGCGGCGAACTTGGTCTCCGAGCCGGAGCATTGGATGGTGAGCGGCGTCTGGACGGCTCGCTTCGATTGGGTGCTCGCCGGTCGCGGCGACGTCTTCGGCGTGCTCTTCCGGCCGGCCGGGTTCGCCGCGTTCTTCGACGCGCCGCTCCACACCATCGTCGACCGCCGCGTCGACTTCTGCCCGGACGAGGACCCGGTGACGCTCCACCGCGCGCTCCTCCGCGATCCGGATGACGCCGCGCGGGTGGCCCGTCTCGAGGGGCTGCTCGCCGCGCGCGAGCCCTCGGCCTACGACGGGATGGAGGCGCTCAACGATATCGTGGAGCTCGCCGAGCGCGCGTCCGGCATCACCCGCGCCGAGCAACTCGCGGAGCGAGCCGGGATCGGCCTGCGCGTCTTGCAGCGGCGCCTCCGCCAGCACGTCGGCGTCGGTCCGAAGGCGCTCCTGCGACGTTTTCGCCTGCAAGAGGCCGCGGCGCGGCTCGCGGAGTCGAAGCGCGTGGATCATGCCGCGCTCGCGCAGGCGCTCGGCTACTGCGACCAAGCCCACTTCGTCCGCGACTTCACCGCCGTGGTCGGCCAGCCGCCGGGCAAGTACGCGGCGTCGCTGGGCTGAGCGCCGACCGCCGGCCAGGAAGGCCCGTCGGGGCGGAGGGCTCGCGTCTGCCGGCCGCGTGGATTGCCCGCTCAGGTCGATCCGACGCGCGACGCATGTCGGGTGGCGAGCACCGCGTCTGCCCGGCGCGCGGACCGACCCCACTCGTATCGATCCGGAGGCGCAAAGCACGCGCGCTTTTCGCGATCAGAAGCTCCAGCCCGCCGTCAGCGCGACGCGGAGCTGGAGCGCGTTGCTCTCACCGCGACGGCTCAGATCGAGGCCCGGCGCAGTGCAGTTCGCGCCACAGACCGTCAGCGGCTGCCGCCACAGGTGGTGCCAGGCGCCGGTGAGCTCGGCGCCGAGGTAGAAGTCGCCGGAGAGGTGCCAGCGGACGCCGCCGCCGATCTCCGCGCCGAAGCCCAGGACGCTCGACGCCGACTGCGCGGACACGGCGTTGTCGAGCATGTCGAGGATGCTCACGCCGAGCGAGGCTCGGATGTAGGGCACCAGCGCGCCGTCGGTGAGCGAGATGTCCGCGCCGAGCGCGAGGTTGGTCAGCAGGAAGTGCGGATTCGACGGTGAGCCCGACGCGCGGGCCGATCCGCAGCGCGCCGAAGCGCATCGCCGCCGAGAGGCCGAACGCGCCGCCGCCGCCGGCGGTCTGCGTGCTGGAGATCAGGTTGCCGTCGCCGGCCACGTCGATGGAGGTCAGTCCGCCGCCGAGCCAGATCGAGAGATCGAAGCCCGTCGAGCCCGGCTCTGCGCGCTCGGAGCGTCCGTAGCCCGAGGTCGGCTGGACCTGCATCGACTCCACTTCGGCGTCACCGCCCGTCTGCGCGGCCGACGCAGCACCGCTGTTCGCAGGCTCGTGCTCTTCGTGGTTGCCGCGCTGGTCGGGCTCGTAGGTCGTGCCACCTGCCGCCTGCGCCTCGGCCGGCGGCGTCCCGGTGGCGGGCTGCTCCGTCTCGCTCGTGCCCGCTGGCTCGGCCGTGCCGTCCGGCGTCTCGGCGTCCTGCGTCTCCGCCGGCGCCTCGCCCTCCTGCGCGCGCACCGAGCTGGCGCTCAGCGAGAGCGCGAGCAGCATCGAGCACGCGAGCAGGACGCGACGCACCACGGCGGCGAGGATACGCGCTTCGGGCGAGCGAGTGGAGCGCGAGCTCATCGCCGGCGGCGCCTCCGGAGGACGAGGGCGAGCGCGAGGCCGAGCGCGAGGCCGGTGCGGGGCAAGCCGCGGGGCGCGGCGCCGACGGAGCAGCTCGCGCAGCCGGCGTGTTGGGCCGACACACGCATTGGAGTCGCGTCCACGGCCTGCTCGGCCTCTACGCCCATCCCGCCGGAGTCGGCCATCGGCGCGGGCTCGTACGCGACGGGCGATGCGGGCGCCCGACGGCCGAGTCGATCCGGCGACGCTCGGTTGGCTGGTCGCGCCGGCGCTGGTCGCGATCTGGACCTGCGCCTGCGCCTGCGCCGACACCCGCTGCGAGCGCGCCTGCGCCAGCGTCTGCGCCGCCTGGGCCGTCAGCTCGTTCTCCGGCACGGCGAGGAACGCGGTGTAGGGCGTCACGAAGTCGTAGGCGAGCGCGAGCGAGATCACCTCGTCGCGGAGCCCGGGCTCGTCCCCCTCGAGCAGGATCTTGTCCAGCAGGTCGTCGACACGCGCCATCGCCCAGCGGCGCGCGACCCAGGGCCTCTGGACGCTCGGCGGAACGAACGCCTCGGAGCGGAGCTCGACCGGGCGGCCGCCGACCGAGCCGCGGAGCACGAACGTGACCGGCCCTTCACCGCGCAGCCGGCCTCGCACGACCAGCTCGTCGTCGACGAAGAGGTCGGGGATGGAGCGCGGATAGACCCGGCCGTCGACGGCGCCGTGCACCTGGAGCGACACGTCGACCAGGAGCGGCTGGGCGATCTGCGAGTAGAGGTGCCCCACCTCGGCCTCGATGCGCGAGGCGTCGGGGATGAAGGTGAAGCGGCCGCGCTTGTCGGCGGCGAGGCGCGAGAGAAGCGCGCGGTTCACGCCCTCGCCGAGCCCGACCGTGAACACGCGCACGTCGCGGCGGTCCTGGCTGGCCGCCTCCAGCGCCGGCTCCACCGCCGACTGCCCGTCGGTCAGGAAGACCACGACCCGCGGCCGCCGCTCACCGCTCTGGTCGTCGTGCTGGGCCTCGAGCACGCGCCGGAGCGCGAACGCGATATCCGTGCCTCCGCCCTCGTGCAGGCTCGACACGAACGCCAGCGCCTGCTGACGCGCGCTCGCGTCGGCGGGCCGCGGCGCCTCCCAGAGCGGGTCCACCGTGTCGTCGAAGGAGACGACGTTCAGGCGGTCGGACGGACCGAGGCGGCGGATCACGTCCATCGCCGCCCGCCGCGCGTTGGCGATGGGCTCGCCAGCCATGCTGCCCGAGCGGTCGAGCACCAGCGTCACGTCCTTCGCCGACACAGCGTCCGAAAGGCCCGGCGGCGCGGCCAGCGAAAGCAGGAAGTAGGCGGGCTGGCCCGGATCGCGGTGCAGGTAGCTCGAGAGGGCCCACGCCGGCTCCTCGATGCGGTAGCGCAGCTCGAGCTCGCCACGGAACTGGATCGCGCCGAGCGTCCTCACCCGAACGCCTCCGCCGGGCAACGCCGCCACGTCGAGGTGGTGCGTCGGCGAGCGCACGTCCCGCACCCGAGGATCGCGAATGAGGATCTCCGCCTGCGCGTCGGGCGATCCCATCGGCGCGCGGTAGGTCACGCCGTCGCCCCGGCGGCTCAGCCACTCGGCGAAGGTGATCTCGACCCGCTTGTTCTCACCGGGCTGGATGGGGAAGACACGGAACGTGTACTCGCCGTCGGCCGTCTGCTCGAGGATGGCCGGATCGCGGCGCGCCGTGGTCACCTGGTCGTAGACGCGGTTCGCGGCCCGCCGCTCGAGCACCTCGCCGACCACGCGCTGCTCGCCGACGTAGTAGGCGAAGCCTGTCGCCCGCGCGTCGAGCGGAGCTTGCACCACGTAGCGCCCCTCCAGCGCGGCGCCGCTCGTGTTGTGGAAGACCTGCCTCAGCGTCGTCGTCGCGTGCTGGGCGTCGATCTCCGTCTGCAGGCGCTCCTCGACCAGCGGCAGCGGGCCCGTCCGGCCCTCCGGCGAGCGGACCGTGAGCTCGGCGTGCAGCCGGATCGCGAAGCTCTGCGCGTGCACCACGCCGGCGAAGAACGGCCATAAAGCGGCCGCCAACCACATCGTCCTCGACATCGGAAGACCCCCTGACTCTCGAGAACGATTCTGGGAGCCGGCCGATCCGTCGACCAATTACAAAAGGTCACAACGCGGGGCGGGCGATCCTCGACACCCATACGCGAATTCCCTTAACGTGGTGAGGCCCCATGCCTCACCTCCGCGCGTCCGCCCTCCTCCTCGCCGCCCTCACGCTCGCCTGCGAGAGCCCGGTCGAACGCCCGCCGGCGCCCTCGAACGACGGCATCTACTCGTTCGCCAACGGCTGCTTCGCGATGGACGCGACCGCGCCGGGGAGCAACGACACGCGCTGGCTGGAGCCCACGCCGACCGGCGACGGATACGGGTTCACGGCCCGCGACCTGGACTCGGGCTCGCGCTTCTTCCTGAAGCCCTCGGATCTCGGCACCTATCTCTTCTACGACGCCGAGCAGCGCTACCTGGTGGCCGGCGACGACGGCACGCTGCTCCGCCAGGCGCAGCTCGACTCGGACATCCTCCTGCTCGACGACACCTTCGTCTCGCCGGCCGAGTGGGTGCTCGAAGTCTCCGCCCACGACGACAGCCGCTTCCAGCTCAAGAACCTGCGCTCGGGCCACTACCTGACGCGGGACGGCTTCACCGAGAGCGTGGACGAGGCGGCGGTCGTCGCGCTCTACCCCACCAACGGCTGCGCCGAGCACCCGGAGCTCACGCTGGACGCCGACGGCGAGGTCAGCCGCACGCAATTCGACGACGGCGACCTCTTCGGCATCGCCGACACCCACGAGCACATGTTCTCGAACTTCGGCTTCGGTGGCGGCGGCATCTACCACGGCTCGCCCTTCCATCGCCTCGGCGTGGAGCACGCGCTGCCGGACTGCACGCCCTTCCACGGCGACGGCGGACGGCACGACATCTTCGGCTACAGCTTCGACCAGGGGCGCAACGCCGACACGCAGACGCTCCTGGAGGGAGTGGTGTCGGGTCGTACTCCCGACTTCAATCATCACACCGAAGGTTATCCCGAGTTCACCGACTGGCCTGCTGCACCCTTCAGTGCGACGCACCAGACGATGTACTACAAGTGGATTCAACGCGCCTATCTCGCCGGCCTCCGGCTGATGGTCCAGCTCGCGACGAGCAACCAGCCCATCTGCGATTTCATGGTCGGCCAGAACATCCAAGACGTCCGCTACTCCTGCAACGACATGGTCGGCATCGATCGCGAGATTGAGGAGGTCCACAACCTGGAGCGCTACATCGACGCGCAGGAAGGCGGGCCCGGGCGCGGCTGGTTCCGCATCGTCACCTCGCCGGCCGAGGCGCGGGACGTGATTCCGCAGGGCAAGCTCGCCGTCATCCTGGGCATCGAGGTCGCAAACCTCTTCGATTGCTTCTCGGTGCCGCGCGACGGTTTCCCCACCTGCGACGCCGACTACGTGCGGAGCGAGCTCGACCGCTATCACGAGATGGGCGTCCGCTCGATCTTCCCCGTCCACAAATACGACAACATGTTCAGCGCAGGCGACGGGGATCGGACCTTCATCGAGGTCGGGAACTTCGTCAACTCCGGCCAGTGGTCCAACTTCACGCTGGACTGTCCGACCGACGTGAACGTCGTCTTCGACCACGGCGACGTGCACTTCGGCGGCCTGAACATGCCGCGCGATGACTACCTCGCGCCGCCGCCGAACGACATGAGCGGTTTCGCCGACGACCCGCTGGGCACGGTGCTGCCCTTCGTCCGCCACCTCAACTCGCCCGCGCTGCACGGCGCGTACTGCCAGAACGCCGGCCTCACGGCGCTCGGCGAGACCTTGATGAACGAGATGATGCGCCGCGGGATGATCATCGAGATCGACCACATGAATCAGCGGGCCTACCAGCGCGCGATGGAGATCCTGGAGGCCGCCGACTACCCGCCCGTCTGCACCCACGGGACCAACGCGGGCGGCCGTGTCTACGCGCTCGGCGGCATCTCCAAGTCGGGCCTCGGCCGCTGCCACGACCCGGCCAACCCCGGCAGCACGTTCAACCGCTTCCGGGATCGCGTGCAGCTCATCGCCGACAACGGCGGCTACCCGGCGGAGGGCTTCGGCTTCGACCTGAACGGCTTCGCCGGCTATCCGGGCCCGCGCTTCGGCGACCGCAGCGGATGCAGCACGCCGCAAGAGGACCCGATCACCTACCCCTTCACGTCGTACGCGGGCGACGTCACCTTCACCGAGCCGCAGCTCGGCGACCGGGCGGTCGACTTCAACACCGAGGGCTTCACCCACATCGGCATGCTGCCGGAGCTCATCCAGGACAGCCGCCTCGACGGGGTGACCGACGCCGAGCTCGAGTCCGTCTTCCGCTCCGCCGAGGCCTACATCCGGATGTGGGAGCGCGCCGAAGCACGCGCCGCGGCGATGCCCTGACACGTCCGGGAGCAACTGAACTCACGCGGCGAGCGTCTCTCCGCGACCTTTCGCGCGAGCGCGGTGATGCCGCTCTCGCTCCCCATCCGATAGGCTCGCCGGCGATGAGATACGTTCTTCTCGGGTTGCTCCTGTCCGCCTGCGCCGCACCGGACTTCGCCGGCCGGGAGGAGGCGATCTCCGGCGGCAGCGACGCGCCCGAGTGCGCGTTTCCCAGCGTGGTGCGCGTGGGGCTCGCCAGCGGCTACTGCAGCGGCACGCTGGTGCACCCTTCGTGGGTCCTCACGGCCGGTCACTGCACCGACCCGCGCAACGTCCGCTTCGGCGAGAGCGCGGGATTGCCGGCACGGACCGTGAGCATCGACCAGTGCTTCACCCATCCGATGTTCGCCACCGATCGCGCCTGGGACTACCAGATCTGTCGCCTCGGCACGCCCGTCGACGACGTCCCGATTGTTCCCTTGATCGCCGGCTGCGAGACCGACGTCCTCGACGTCTACGACCAGCCGGTGGTCGCGGTCGGCTTTGGCGCGTCGGCCGGCAGCGGCGCCGGCGGCGGCCGGAAGCGCTACACGATGCTCGGCATCGACACGCACTTCGTCTACAGCGGTCCCCTCCTCGCGCTGGGCGTGAGCATCGACGACCCCGGCCTGTGCCCTGGCGACTCGGGCGGCCCGACCTTCGTGCAGCTCGCCGACGGAACCTGGCGGCAGATGGGGATCCATCACGAGGCCGGTTGCGGCGGCGGCGGGACGGACACGGTGGTGCACCGCGGGCTCGACTTCCTCGAGTCCGCCTCGGGGCTCGAATCTGACGCCCTGCTTCGCGCCGGACGGCACCTGGTCGCCGGGCGCCGGCTGCGGCGGCTTCCCCACCGATTTGATGGCCGGCGGTTCGTGGCCGACGTGCAGCGCGAGCGCCCCGGGCCCGATGCCGAGCGAGCTCTGCGCGACGGTGAGCGACGGCGGAACCGACGCGGGCGCGACGGAGCCGGATGCCGGCGCGAGCGACGCGGCCGTGGCTGCGGAGGACGCGGGCCGAGGCGACGCCGGAAGCGCGATGCACCACGACGCCGGTCTGGCGGACGCCAGCGTGAACGTGGACGCCGGGTCCATCCCGATGAACGACGCCGGCACACCTCCCGTCCCGAGCGCCGGATGCGGCTGCCGCGCCGGCACGTCGAGAACGGCGCGCGGCGGCCTGGCCTTCGCTTCGCTCCTGCTCCTCGCGCTGCGCCGGCGCCGCTGAGGCGCGCTCGCCGCGACCGCGCGTTCGGCTCACAAAGCGCCGCGTGGTGGGATTCGGAGGCAGGCCGCGCGGCGCAGTTCTGGCGCGACCGGGCTGGTGAACGCGCGGTACTTCACCCGGGAGCAGAAAAAGAGTCCCGAAGGCGACCCCATTCGATCGATGATGGCGCGCGTGGAGCGCTCGACGCCCGGCTTCGCCACCTCGTTCGTCGGGCGGGCCGATGCGCTCGCCCGGCTCGATGCGCTCGCGGTCGACGCGAAACGAATCGTGATCGCCGGGCCGCCGGGGGTCGGCAAGAGCAGGCTGGTCGCTCGATGGGTCGGGCCGCGAGACGCGCGCGTGGCCCGCGCCGACCTGAGCACCGCGCGCGATCTCGAGGACGGGCTCCGCCGAATCGCCCGCGCCCTCGCGCTCGACTTCGGACCGCAGGACGACACCGAGCGGGTGGTGCACCGTGTGGGACAGGTCTTGGCGTCGCGCACACCGGTCATCCTCTGGCTGGACGACGCGGACGCGGTCGTGGAGGCGCTGGCGGCGCCGCTGGCTCGCTGGGACGCGGAGGGACTGCTGACCCTGGTCACGTCGCGGCGCGCGGTGCTGGACGTGCCCTGCTCGGTGCTGACGCTGCCCCCGCTCTCCCGCGAAGAGGCGCTCGAGCTCTTGGTGGAGCGCGCGCGAACGGTGCGCCCGGACTTCGTGGCCAGCGAGGCGCAGCGGCCGAGCCTGGAGGCGCTGATCGATCATCTCGACGCGATGCCGCTGGCGCTGGAGCTGGTGGCCCCTCGGCTTCGTCTGCTCTCGCCGGCCCAGCTCCTCGCGCGGCTGGCGGCGCTGCCCGGCGCTCGCGACGCGCTCGGGGTGGCGCTCGAGCGCTCGTTCGAGCTGCTCCAGCCGTGGGAACGAGACGCGCTCGGGCAGTGCGCCGTGTTTCGGGACGGCTTCTACCTGGAGGCGGCGGAGGCGGTGATTGATCTGAGCGCGCACCGCGGCGCGCCCGACGTGCTGACGGTGCTGGAGTCGCTGGTGGCGCAGTCGCTCCTTCGCACGGAGGCGGCCGCCGAGCTGCCCGACGAGGTGCGCGTCAGGCATTTCGGAGCGGTTCGCGAGCACGCCGCGAAGATGCTCGCCAGCGACACGGGCGAGGTTCGACGTCGGCACGCGCGCTACTACCGAGACGCGGCCGAGCGCTGGGACGAGGGCATCGAGAGCCCCGACGAGGCGGCGTGTACGGCGCGGCTGGTGATCGAGCTGCCGAACCTGGAGGTGGCGTACGAGGCGAGCGAGGACGACCCGGAGACCGCCGCCCGGCTGGCGCTGGTGCTGCACATGGCCTACCAGCGGCGCGGTCCGTTCGGACGGCAGCGGGAGCTGGTGGAGGAGGCACGCGCCCTGGCGGCGAGGAGCGGTGAGCGCGGACTGCTCGCGCGCGCCGAGCTGGCGGTGGCGCGGGTGCTTCGATGGTCGGGCGAGCTCGCCGAGTCCGACGGAGCGCTCGAACGCGCCCTCGCGAGCGCCGTGGAGGCGGGCGACGTGGCGACGGAAGCGTCGTGCGCGCGCAACCTGGCCGCCAACCGCTTCCGCGACGGCGACCTCGACGCGTTCGGGCGGCATCTGCAGCACGCGCTGGAGGCCGCGCAGCGGAGCGGGCGCGCCAGCGACGAGGTGAACGCGCGCAACGGGCTCGGGTACTTGTACGCCGAGCGAGGTGACACCGAGGTGGCCCAGACCGAGCTGGAACGAGCGCTCCGGCTGGCTCAGCAGACGGAGATTCCCGGGCTGATCGCGCTGGTCCACGCCTCGCTGTCGGAGCTGACGCTGCGCGCCGAGCGCCTGAAGGAGACGGAGCGCCACGCGAGCGCGGCCATCGCCGTCTACGAGCGGCTCGGCTACCTGCGGCAGTGGGCTCGGGAGCACCTGGTGCGCGGATGGGCGCGGATGCTGGAGGGCGATCTGGAGGGCGCGGAAGCCGATGCCGACGCGGCGCTCGAACGGGCACGCTGGCTCGGGCTGGCCGGGCCGGCGGCCGAGGCGCGGGAGCTCGGCGGCCTGGTGGCGTTCCTGCGAGGCGATTTCGTCGCAGCCCGCGAGGCGCTCGAGGAGCGCGCGGCGGCGATCCCCGCCGGACACCCGCGCCACGAGCGAACCTGGGCCTACGTCGGCGCGGCGCGCGCGAGGCTCGGCCACGAGACGGCAGCGGAGGAGGCCTTCGCGCGGGTCGGAGACGGCGACGCGGTCACTCGCGCCCTCCTCGCGTTCGCGCGAGGCACATCGATCCCCCTCGACTCGAGCGCGGGCGCGGAAGCGAGGCGAATCGCGGCGATGGCCGAGGGCGCGACCGCGGGCGTGCGGCTGAACGTCGCGGGCGACGGTCGCTCGTTCTCGGTGGGCGAAGACGAGCCGGTGGACCTCACACGGCGCCGCGCCCTCCGCGGGATCCTGGAGGCGCTGGTCGCGCAGCACGTGGTGGCGCCCGGCGAGCCCATCTCCCTCGACGGGGTGCTCGACGCGGGCTGGCCGGGCGAACGGATGAGCCCGGAGTCCGGCGCGCGGCGCGTGTACGTGACCATCAACCGGCTTCGCAAGCTCGGTCTGGGCGACCTCCTCTTGACCACCGGCGACGGCTACATGATCGCGCCGGGGACAGATGTGAAGCGTGCGCCGAGCGACACCTGACCGACGGCGGGGCCGCCTGGGACTGCTCGAAAACGACACCGCGGCGCGCGGGAACGGCCGCCGGACTGGGCTTGCCCAGCCGACCAACGACTTCGGCGTGCCAGCAGGCGCTCGCCTCGGGCTCCGAGCGTGCCAGGCTTCTTTGTCGATGCATCCCGGCGGCGGGTGGTGGCTGCCACGGCGTAGCGAGAGATGGCTGGCTCGTGCCTCTCGCCAGCCAACCCATCCCACGCGAACGACGCGGCCAGCCCGGTCTCTGGCTTGCTACGATGCTGGATCGTGCGCTGGCTGCTCGCGCTCTGTGTCCTCGCGATCTGTGTCCTCGCGCTCGCCGGATGCGGTGGCGTCCTGCCGCGGGTACGCCTCGCCTATCACGAGCTCCTGATCCCGGCGGGTCAGTGCCGCGCGCCCGGACCGAGCGCCGTGTCCCCGGAAGCGATGGCGCGCGACGTCGACGTGCTCGAGCGCTTGTTCCGGCGCGGCTACGCGGGCTTCGAGATGTCTGGAGACGAGGCCCGCTGGACACGCGCGTTCACCGAGCTGCGGGCGGCGATCCCCGACACGCCGCTGGCGCCGATCGCGTTCCGCGATCTCCTCGTCGCGCACATCGGGTTCGTCGACGACAACCACGTCGGGCTCTGGACCTTCGACCCGCGACGGCGCTGGCGCTCGACGGCCGGACACCGGCAAGCCTACGTGGCGCCCGAGGCGCGCTTCACCCTCACCGAGGCCGGCTACGAGGACGACGCCGGCCGGCGGGTCGTCACGTGCGACGGACGGCCCGCCGCCGAGGTGCTCCGACCGACGCCGGACGAGCTGCCCGCGCTGGCGCACGTCCCCATCGTGCTCTCGCGCCGCGCGCGCGAGTCGATTCGAGTGCGCCTTCGACGACGGCGCGACGCGAACACACGCGCTCGTCCGGCTCGACGTCTTCGACCACCGTGGTCCCGCGTTCGAGCACATCGAGGCGCCTTTCCCATGGCTTCGGGTCCGGACGCTCTTCCCCGACCACCGGAGCGCGCTCACCCGTTTCGTCGCCACGGCCGACACGCTGCGCGAAGCTCCCGTGATCGTTCTCGACCTGCGCCACGCCGGCGGCGGCAGCGATCGCTTTCTCCTCGATTGGGTTCGGCATCTGACCAGGCAACGAATCCGCTACTGGGAGACGGACGCGCTCGCCAGCGAGACAACGCTGCAGGGCGCGCTCACGTTCTGGCGCTGTGTCCGCGCGTTCGGCGGTGGAGACCGCGACGGAAGGGCGTGGCTCGACGCGCGGGTGAGCCGCGCCGAGCGCGAGCTGCGCGACGCGATGGTCACCCGCGGCCTTTTCCGCGACCGCGATCCGGAGGCCCTCGTGCTGGACGGACTGGCACCGGAGCCCTACCGGGGGCGATTGATGCTCGTCGTCGATTGCGGCTGCGGCTCTGCGTGCGAGACGTCGGTGCTCCTGGCGCGACAGCTCCCCGGCACCGTCGTCGTCGGCGAGAACACCGAAGGCACCATGAAGGTCGGCGAGCTGCGCTGGTACCGCTTGCCGGAGAGTCGGGTGTGGATCTCCCTCGGCATGCGCGCGCACACCGACCCGACCGGGCGCTTTCGAGAGAGCCGAGGGTTCTTGCCCGATCTGTGGCTCGACGGTCGCGACTCCGAGACGCGGATCCGAGCGCTCGCGACCTGCCTCGCCGACCCGCGATGCGGCTCGACGCTCACCACGCTCGACCAACGCTGAAACGCAGAAGTCGGTGCTGAGACTACGAGTAGGATGCGACTCGCAGCCGTAGCCGCGGCGCCCGCCATCCGGGCAGTTCGCGACCGGCCGCACCGGACGGCTCGAAGGGAGTCGCGAACGGAAGCGTGCGGCACGCCCGCCCGAGCTGGACGCCGCGTACGTCGTCCTGCCCGTCACGAATCCGGAGCGCGGCATTTCGGCCTGCGCCTCGCACCGCGCGATAGCGCGCTGGCGAGAGTGGACGCGACCTCGCGCTCCCGGTTACACCGAGCCCGTGGCCAATCGGGAAAAGCGACGGCGCGTCGACGTGATCCTCTACGGCGGTGCAGCTCTCTTCGCCGTGCTCGGCGGCGGGTACGCGTTGCTCGACCGGCCGGCCGTGCACCAACCGCAGCCGCCGACGCTCGTCGAGCGCCGCGCGAACCCGACGCCGGCGCCCCAGGCCCCCGCCGCCGAGCCGGACCCCGCGACAGAGGGCCCCGTGCCCGACCTGCCCGAGGTGCCGGACCTCGCCGCCGAGCCGCCTCCCGCGCGACGT
The DNA here is from genome assembly GCA_963832725.1 of uncultured Pseudomonadota bacterium. Taxonomy (GTDB): domain Bacteria; phylum Myxococcota_A; class Polyangia; order Polyangiales; family Sandaracinaceae; genus JAEZBP01. Next base: position 121,935 of record CAWHVG010000007.1, on the reverse strand, counting down.
CCGAGCTCCGGCGACCCGCGGATGCAACAGCTCGGCGCCGAGATGCGCTTCCTGAGCCGCGCCCGCGAGCTGCTGGCGGACGAGCATCCGGCCGAGGCGCTCGGCGTCGTAGAAGAGCATCGCCGCGCCTTCCCGAACGGCGTGCTGAGCGAGGAGCGCGAGGCTTTCGCGCTCGAAGCCTTGGTGGCCGTCGGCAGGACCGACGAGGCCGAGCGGCGCTACTACGACTTCCTGCGCGCCCATCCCCACTCCGAGCTCGCGGACCGGCTCGCGCGGCTCATGAACATCCGGCGCTGAGGGTTCGCCGGAAAAGCTCCCATCGCTCGGCCGACACGGGCCGTCCGCGGAGTCCCCGCCCGTCGCGTGCCCTCGCCGCGTCGCCCGCGGATGCGGCGGCCGCGTTCCCTGCTATTGTGCGCGCCCCGAAACGGAGGCGAGCAATGGGCGCCGTGCGCGAGTTCATGGACAGGCACTACCTGCACTTCAACAGCCGCGAGGTGGTCGCGGCGGCGCGCGCGTACGAAGCGCACCTGGCCGCAGGCGGGAAGATGATGATCACCCTCGCCGGCGCCATGAGCACCGCGCGCATCGGGCGGATCCTCTCCGGCCTGATCCGAGCCGGCAAGGTGCACGCCATCTGCTGCACCGGCGCCAACCTCGAGGAGGACATCTTCAACCTCCTCGCCGCCAAGGACTACGAGATCATCGCCGACTGGCGCGCGCTCCGCGCCGAGGACGAGAAGGATCTCTACGACCGCGGCTTCAACCGCGTGACCGACACCTGCATCCCCGAGACGGTGATGCGGCACCTCGAGAAGCGGCTCATCGACCGCTGGAACCAGGCCTGCGAGGCGGGCGAGCGCAAGCTCGAGAGCGAGTACCTCTTCGACATCCTGCGCGATCCCACGCTGGAGCAGCACTTCCAGATTCCGAAGGAAGACAGCTGGATGTTCGCCGCGATGGACCACGGCATCCCCGTCTACGCGCCGGGCTGGGAGGACTCGACGACCGGCAACATGTTCGCCGCGGCCGTCTACCGGAAGGCGCTCCCGCACCACCAGTGCGTGAAGAGCGGCACCGAGCAGATGGAGCACCTGATGCGCTGGTACCTCGAGAACAGCGGCTACCGCGGCGAGGACCAGTCTCCGGCCGACCACCCCAGCGTCGGCTTCTTCCAGGTGGGCGGCGGCATCGCGGGCGACTTCGCCATCTGCGCGGTGCCGACCATGATCCAGGACCTGCAGATGGAGAAGATCCCGTTCTGGGGCTACTTCGCGCAGATCTCCGACGCCGTGACCAGCTACGGCGGCTACTCCGGCGCCGTCCCGAACGAGAAGATCACCTGGGGCAAGCTCGACGTCGACACGCCGAAGTTCATGATCCAGTCGGACGCCACGATCGTCGCGCCCCTGATCTTCGGCTACCTGCTCGACGACTGAGCGACGGCCACGTCGTCTTTGGCGCAGGGGAGCGTGAACGAGAAGGTGCTCCCCTGCCCCGGCTCGCTCTCGACCCAGATCGTCCCGCCGTGGGCGTCGACGATGCTCTTCGCGATGGCCAGGCCCAGCCCTGCGCCGCGCGGATCCGACGCGCCGCCCTGCCAGAAGGGATCGAAGAGGCTCGCTCGATCTTCTTCGGGGATGCCGGGACCCTCGTCGCGCACCGAGAAGACGATGGCGTCGCCGCGCCGACCCGCCGACACGACGACTCGGCCCCCCGGCGGCGTGAACTTGATGGCGTTGCCGGCGAGGTTGGAGAGCGCCTGCACCGCGCGATCCGCGTCGGCGAAGACGGCGGGCAAGGGCTCCTGCACCTCCGCGTCCAACTCGATCTGTCGCCGGTGCGCCTCGGTACGCAGCCCTTCCACCACGTGCTCGAGGATGACGGCCGCGTCGGCGACGCTCGGAACGATCGAGAAGCGGCCGGCCTGCACCTTCGCCGCCGCCAGCAGGTCCTCGATGAGACGGTTCATGCGGCGCGTGGCCCAGCGGATGGCGTCGATGCCCTGCGCGAGCTCCGGCTGGTCGACCGCCTCGTGGAGGAGCTCCGCGCCCAGCGCCACCGTGTTGAGAGGGTTCCGCAGGTCGTGGGAGACGAACGCGAGGATGTCGTCGCGAGCGCGAATGCCCGCCTCGGCCGCGGCCCGCGCGGCCTGCTCCGCCACCAGATGGCGTGCGTTCTCCTCGGCGCGCCGCTGGTCGGTGATGTCCTCGACGACGCCGACCACGCGGTGGACCCCGGGGCGGCTGACCGGCACCGGGAAGACATGGAGCCGTACCCACCGCGTCTCACCGTCGGCACGGACGATCCGCAGCTGCTCGTCGCAGGCGCCATCCGCGACGAGACCGCCCACGGCCGCATCGGCGCGCGCGCGATCGTCCTCGTGGATCACCTCGCGCCACGCGGTCGGACGCTCGTAGAGGCTCACCGGCGAGCGTCCCAAGAGCGTTTGATAGGCCGGGCTGATGTAGAGGACACGCTTCGCATCGAGGTCGGCGAGAAAGAGGACGGCGTCGAGGTTCTCGGCCATCTGCCGGAACTTCGCCTCACTCTCGGAGAGCTCCTCCTCCACGCGCCGGCGCTCGATCACCTCGGCGAGGATGTTCGCCACCGCGGCGAGAAAGTTGGCGTCGTCCGCCGTGAACCCGCGCTGCTGCAGAGAGTGGGCACCGATCACCCCGAAGGGTCGCTCGCGGCCGGCGACCACGACGCTGATCCCGCTCACGACATCGTGCTCCGCGAGGAACCCGGCCCCCGAGAAGCGCTTCTCCTTGCTGATGTCCGAGACGACGACCGGCTCGTTCACCGTGAGCGTGTAGCCCGCCTGGGAGCCGTCTCGCGCGCTCAGGCGCGTGGACCCGACCGTTCCTTCGTTCCAGCCCACGCCGGCGCGCAGCAGGAGCTCGTCGTCCGACACCAGCTCGAGCACCTTGGCGTGGGTCACATCGAGCCCCGCGCAGACGGCCGCGACGACGGCGTCGATCAGCGAATCCAGGTCGACTGCGGCGAGGGCCAGGGTGCCGAGGCGCGCCACGGCCGCTTGCTGCCTCAGGCGCACCTCGGCCTCGGCGCGCAGCATGCGCTCACGGACGAGCAGCTCGTGCACGCGCTGCTTCAACACGCCGAGGGTGAGGACGACGAAAGGCACCAAGAGGCACATCGTCACCAGGTTCTCGACGTCCCGCGCCGTGTAGCCCTGGAAAGGCGTGGCCTTCGGCGAGACATGATAGGCGTAGTAGGGCAGCGCGATGGCCGTGCTCAAAAAGCCCCAGCGCGTGCCACCCACCCAGACCGAATAGACGATCGGCGCGATCAGGAGCGTCGCGAGGTTGGGGACGGGCAGCCGATCCTCGATGAGGATCTCGATGGCGCCGACCACCAGGACCGTGAGAAGCGGACCCGTCCGGGAGAGCCAGTGACCTGGCACGACGGCGAAGCGAACGTGACGTCGCTCGTCCACGGCTCCTCCTAGCCAAGAAAGAAAATCGAGAGTGCACGGAGGGTAGACCCGGCACGCTCACGGACAGGCGCCACACGCTATGCCCCGGAACCTAACGGGAGCTGAACGCGCGCGTTGGTCCAGACAGCAAACGGTGCGCGTATTCCGCGCCGACCGAACCCCGCCAGGCGATCCCAGACGGGCAAGGCGCGGCGAGGAGTCGCGACGTGAGCACGGCGACGCCGCGCGGACGGAGCTCAGCGCCGGCGATCGAAACCGGGCAGATACATCCCGGTGATCCGTGCGGGATCGGCGACGCCCTGGGCGCGGAAGAAGCGCTCGGCCACCCCGCGCTGGTCGGCGCGGTCGGCGAGCTCGCCGAGCCGCCGCTTGGCCATGGCCGCGATGCCGAAGAGCGACGCCTCCTCGGCCAGCTCCGCGCAGAGCCGGAGCTCGACCACCGCCGCGGCGTGGTCACCTTCGAGCGCATGACAGGCCGCGCGGATGGCGGCCGCGTAGGGCGGGGCGTAGGCCGGTCGGCCGCGCGCGAGGAGCGACGCCAGCACGCGCGCCTGCCGGATCGAGCGCCGCCGCGCGACGCCCTGCTCCGCGCCGGCCACCAGATAGCGAGCCATCGTCCAGATGCCGACCAGCCGCACGCTCTCGGCCCGCATGAAGACCAACGACGTACGCAGCGCCGAGAAGCCCCGCTCCAGCTTCGCGCGCGTGCGCTCGTCGAAGGGCTCGCCGCCGTCCGCGCTGGCGTAGAGCGCCTGCTCGCAGTCGGCGAAGAGCTCGTACCAGGTCTGGATGTGATACGCGCCGCCGGGAGGGCTCCAGACGCGCTCGGCGACCTTGGCGCGCGCCCGCGCGAGATCTCCGTCCACCAGCCAGCCGACGTGACCGGCCAGGTTCAGCGACACCTGCGCGTAGCGGTCGTCGCGCCGCCGCGCGTCGCGCTCGTACTCCGGGATCCACCGGCCGAGCTGCCGCAGATCGCCGCGGAAGACCGCCGTCCACACCTTCAGGATGCGGGTGACGTTCAAGCCGCCCGAGTCGACGCGGACCTCGTCCCGGAAGCGCATCTCCGCTTCCGCGAGGGGGCCGGACGCGCTGCCGAGCCGACCCAGGAAGTAGTTCGTCCCGCCGTCGGCCAAGAGCGCCCAGGCCTGGACCCGCGCGTCCTTCGACCCGCGAGCGAGCTCCTGCGCGCGCGCCACCAGCCGCCGGACGTGGGTCGAACCGGCGGCGCCTTCGAGACCGGCCATCAACGATTCGAGCGCGAGGCCGATGGCGAGGAGCTCGGGCTCGCCGGTCCGCAGGATGGTGCGCAGCGCGCGCGTCTGGAAGATCCAGGCCCGCAGCGGATCCACCGAGCCCAAGCCGCTGGCGATCGACTGGAAGACCTCCAGCCGACGGCGCGCCGCGGGATCGAGCGTAGCCCCAGTGTCCGCTCCGCCCGGGAAGAGCCGCCCGAGCCGGCCGCCCCTTCGTTCTTCGAGCCCCTCCGCCGCCAGCGCGGCCCGCTCGAGCGCGAAGGCCGCCAGCACCTCCGGCTGGCTTCGCGGCCAGCGCACGCCGAGCCGAGCCAGCACCTCTTCCAGGAGCCCGAACCCGCGCTCGAGGTGCCCGCACGCGACCCACTGCTCGGCCGCCGCGACCTCGAGCGCCAAGCGCTCGTCCGGCGACTGGCGAGCGGAGGCTTCCAGGAAGCACTCGGCGGCTTCCCGCCCGCGCCCGGCGTCGCGCAGCGCATGAGCGCACGCGAGGAGCAAGCCCGCGCGCTCGTCCGGCCCGTGCTCACCGAGGCGCAGCGCCAGTCGGTAGAGCTCGGCGGCCTGGTCGAACGCGAGCGCGTGGGCCGACTCGGCGGCGGCCTGCTCGGCGTGCGAGGCCGCTCGGGCCAGCTCGCCAGCCTGCTCGAGCTGATGCACCAGCACCGCGCGGTCGCGCGGGTCGCGCATCCGGCGCTCCAGCGCGTCGGCCAGGCGGCGATGCCCCTCGCGTCGCTGCTCGGTCGGCAGCGCGTCGAGCAACGCCTCGCGAACCCGGTCGTGGTAGGGCTCGACGGCGTCGCCCGCGCCGGTGCCGTCGGTCCGCACGAAGAGCCCGCGCCGGAGCTCGTCGACCGCGCCGAGACAATCGGCCGTCCCCACGCCCGCCGCCTCCGCGATCACTCCCTGGCGCGTCGGCACGCCCGCCAGCGCGACCAGCTCCAACACTCTCCGGATCTCCGGACCGAGGGCCGCGGCGCGGAGGCGAAGCGCATCGTCGAGGCTCGGGCGCGCGCTGCCCGGCTCCGCGAGCTGGAGCAGCTCCAGGAGGTAAAGCGGGTGCCCGCGGGCCTCCTGGATCAGCGACTCCGAGTCGAGCGAGTCCAGCTCGAGCGAGCTGGCGATCGCCGTGGCGAGCTCCTTCGCCTCGTCCGCATCCAACCCGGTGAGCTCGAGCCAGCGGACATCGCGGTCGCCCTCCGCCAGCGGCCCAATCCGCCCGCCGGGCCTCAACGTGGCCAGGAGCAAGAGCGGCGGCGCCTCGGCGCGCACCGTGAGCTCGTCGAGGAGCGCCAGCGAGTCCTTGTCCGCCCACTGCAGATCGTCGATCGCCACCACGACCGGCGCCCCGCGCCCCAGCTCGCGCAAGAGATGACCGAGCGCACGGAACGCCCGCAGCCGCAGATCCTGCGGGCTCGCGTCGGGCAGCGGGTTGTCCATCACCGCCCACTCGACGGCGTGCGAGCGGCGCAACACCGGAAAGACGCGCGCGAGCGCCGCCAAGTCGCGCGGATCGCCGAGCGCCAGATTGTCCGGCGGCGCGTCGCCGCCGAGGTGCATCGAGAGCGCGTCGACCACCGCGTCGATGGCGTTGAAGGGGATGTTCTCGCGCTCGAAGCAGCGGCCGCGCAGCACCCGCACGTCCGGCTGGGACTCCCGCAGCTCGGTGACGAAGCGGTGGACGAGCGCGCTCTTGCCCACCCCCGATTCGCCACGGACCAGCGCGATGACGCTCCCCTCGCGCGCGTCGGAGTAGGCGCGCTGCAGCGCCGAAAGCTCCCTCCGCCGACCCACGAAGACGGCGGACGGACCGCGACGCGCGATGCTCGGCGCGTCCGTGTCGGCGCCGAGGCGCCGCAGGACCTCCTCGTCGGTCGGCCGCCCCTTCGGTTCGGCACGCAAGAGCTCGCAGCAGAGCGCGTCGAGATCCGAGGGCACGAAAGGGAAGCGCTCGGCCAACGAGCTCACGACGAGGAGCTGCTTGCCGAACATGATCTCGCGCGAGCTCCCGTCGAGCGGCGGCCGGCCGACCAGCGCCTCGTGCAGCATCACGCCCGTGGCGTAGGCGTCCGCGGCCGGACCGACCTTCTCGTCCCGCACCTGCTCGGGCGCCATGTAGCGCGGCGTGCCGACGATCCAACCGTGCTCGCGATCCTCGCGTCCGAGCGCGTCGGCGGTGAGACCGAAGTCGAGCAGGACCACCCGACCGCTCGGCTCGACGAGCACGTTGCTCGGTTTGACGTCGCGGTGGACTTTGCCGTGTGCGTGCAGCGCCCGGAGCCCCTCGAAGAGCTGCTTCAGCGCCGCCCGGAGCGCTGCCTCGTCGAAGGACGGGCGAGAGCGGTCCACGCTCGATCCATCGGCCTCGCCGCTCGGCGGCGGATCCGAGCCCTTTCGCGTGGGCCGGACCAGCGTCGGCGCATCGCGCAGCGCGTCGGGCTCGCCGGTGCGGACGTGGGTGAGGAAGTCCACGCCGTGCACCCGCTCCATCGTGAAGAAGACGGCGTCGCCCTCGGAGAAGAGCTCCCCCAGCCGGGCCAGGTTGGGGTGGGTGATCTCGCCCGCCGACCGGAACTCGTGCTTGAGCAGATAGAGGGACTGCGGGTCCACCCGGTTGAGCTGCTTGATCGCGACGATCCGGCCGTGCTCCCCGTCCCACGCCTCGTACACGATACCCGTGGCACCCTGCCCCAGCTCCCGTCGAAGCTCGAAGCGGCCCTGGAACAACCCGTTGTGGGCGGGGTCCGTCACGGCCCTTTATCCATAGCGCGACTCCGCTGCAACTGGAAGCACTACAGTGAGAACGGAGTCATGGGACGAGGCTGGTGCGTTCGGCCCCAGATGCCGAAAGCCCCGGCGCGAGGCGTGCGCCGGGGCTTTCGGGGGCGAAAAAGCGCTCGTTCAGAACTGGTCTTCTTCGGTCGATCCGGTGAGGGCCGTGGTCGAGCTCTCGCCGCCGCTGACGAGGGTCGTCACGTAGTCGAAGTAGCCGGTGCCGACCTCGTGCTGATGCTTGGTCGCCGTGTAGCCCATCGACTCGGCCGCGAACTCGTTCTGCTGCAGCTCCGAGTACGCCGCCATGCCGCGCTCGTTGTAGTCCGAGGCGAGCATGAACGAGCTGTAGTTCAGCATGTGGAAGCCGGCGAGCGTGACGAACTGGAACTTGTAGCCCATGGCGCCGAGCTCCTTCTGGAACTTGGCGATCGTCGCGTCGTCGAGGTTCTTCTTCCAGTTGAAGCTCGGGCTGCAGTTGTAGGCCAGCTTCTTGTCCGGGAACTCCTTCAGCACCGACTCCGCGAACTTGCGGGCCTGGCCGAGATCGGGCGTGGAGGTCTCCATCCAGATGAGGTCGGCGATGGGCGCGTAGCTCTTCGCGCGGGCGATGCAGCTCTCGATGCCGTGCTTCACGTAGTAGAAGCCCTCGGGGCTGCGCTCGCCGGTGCAGAAGGGCGTGTCGCGCTCGTCGATGTCGCTGGTGAGGAGCTTGGCGCTGTCGGCGTCGGTCCGCGCGACGAGCACGGTCGGCACGCCGCAGACGTCGGCCGCGAGCCGCGCCGCGGTGAGGCTGCGCAGGAAGACGCTGGTCGGGACGAGCACCTTGCCGCCGAGGTGGCCGCACTTCTTCTCGGAGCTGAGCTGATCCTCGAAGTGCACGCCCGCCGCGCCCGCCTCGATCATGTTCTTCATCATCTCGTAGGCGTTGAGCGGACCGCCGAAGCCGGCCTCGGCGTCGGCGACGATCGGCACGAAGTAGTCCTTGCGGCTCACTCCGTCGACCGAGTCGATCTGGTCGGCACGGGCCAGCGCGTTGTTGATGCGCTTGACCAGCTTCGGCACCGAGTCGGCCGGGTAGAGGCTCTGGTCGGGGAAGGTCTGCGCCGCGGTGTTCGCGTCGGCGGCGACCTGCCAGCCGGAGCAGTAGATCGCTTCGAGCCCCGCGCGGACCATCTGCACGGCCTGGCCGCCGGTCAGCGCACCGAGCGAGCGGACGAAGGGCTTCTCGTTCATCGACGCCCAGAGGCGTCGCGCGGACTTGTCGGCGATCGTGTACTCGATCCGTACCGAGCCGCGGAGCTTCCTGACGTCCTCCTGCGTGTAGGGCCGGTTGACGCCCTTCCAGCGCGGGTGGCTCCAGTCGTCCGTGTCCTTCTCGATCGGGGGAAGCGTGCTCACGTTCTGCTCCATTTCTGCGGCGGCGGATGCACCGATGCACCTCGCGCCATGGGGCGCGTCGCCGCCGCGGGTTCAAATCAAGTGCGGTTTCGGGGCGCTCAGCGCTCCGTCTCGAGGAGTCGCTCGTAGGCGGGCAGCGTCAAGAACTCGATGAGCTCGTCGCTGGTCGCGACCCGGAAGAAGAGCTCCTTGGCCGCCCCGAACGCGCCGCGCTCGAAACGTTCGTGGCCGATCTCGTTCCGGACGACCTCGAGCTCCTCGTCGAGCGCGCGGGCGACACGATCCTTGGTCACCGGCTTTCCGTCTTCGAGCGTCGCGCCGTGCTTGACCCACTGCCAGATCTGCGTGCGCGAGATCTCGGCCGTCGCAGCGTCCTCCATCAGGTAGTAGAGCGGGACGCAGCCGTTTCCGCGCAGCCAGGCCTCGATGTACTGCACGCCGACGCGGATGTTGTGACGCAGCGCGGCGTCGGTGCGCGTGCCCTTTGGCGGCTCCACGAGCTGCTCGGCCGTGACCGAGACGTCTTCACGCTTCTTCTCGATCTGGTTCTTGCCGGGCATGTGCTCGTCGAAGATGTCGCGAGCGAGCCGCACCAGTCCCGGATGCGCGACCCAGGTGCCGTCGTGGCCGTCCTTCACCTCGCGCAGCTTGTCCTGCCGGACCTTGTCGAGCGCGGCCTGGTTCGCGGCGTCGTCGTTCTTGATCGGGATCTGCGCCGCCATGCCGCCCATCGCGTGGACGTTGCGCTTGTGGCAGGTCTTGATGACCAGGGAGGAGTAGGCGTGCATGAAGGGCTGCGTCATCCCGACCTGACCGCGGTCCGGAACGATGCGCGACGCGTCGGTGGCGTTCACCTTGATGTAGCTGAAGATGTAATCCCAGCGGCCGCAGTTGAGGCCCGCCGAGTGCTGCCGCAGCTCGTAGAGGATCTCGTCCATCTCGAACGCCGCCGGCAACGTCTCGATCAGCACGGTCGCCTTGATGGTGCCGGCCGGGACGCCGAGCTTCTCCTGCGCGCGGAGGAAGACGTCGTTCCAGAGCCGCGCCTCGAGGTGGCTCTCCATCTTCGGCAGGTAGAAGTACGGTCCCGAGCCGCGCTTCACGAGCTCCTTCGCGTTGTGGAAGAAGTAGAAGCCGAAGTCCCAGAGGCCGGCCGGCGCGGGCTTTCCGTCGACGAGGAAGTGCTTCTCGACGAGGTGCCAGCCGCGCGGGCGGACCAGCAACACGGCCGTCTTCTCGTTCAAGCTGTAGTGCTTGCCGGTCTCCGGGACGTGCAGCTCGATGGTGCGGCGGGCGGCGTCGCGCAGGTTGGCCTGACCCTCGAGGCAGTTCTCCCAGGTCGGGGAGTTGCTGTCCTCGAAGTCCGCCATGAAGCAGCTCGAGCCCGAGTTGAGCGCGTTGATGATCATCTTGCGGTCGACCGGGCCCGTGATCTCGACCCGGCGGTCGAGCAGGTCCTCCGGCAGCGGGGCCACCGTCCAGTCGCCCTCGCGCACGCTCTTGGTCTCGTCCAAGAAGCGGAGCTGCTCGCCGCGGACGAACGCTGCGTGCCGCGCTTCGCGGGCCGCGAGCCGCTCTGAGACGCGGTCACGAAAGGTGCGGACCAGATCGGCGACGAAGCTCACCGCCTCGCGCGACAGGATGGTCGCGCCCGCGTCGCTCACCGGGCCTTCGATGCGAACCCCTTCGGGGAGATCGAGCTTTGCCACGTGTCCTTCCTCCATCGGTCGGGCCCCGCGGGACCCTTCGAGCGCCAGCGTGGGCAGGTGGACTTTGCTTTACCGCATAACAGCTGTCAAGCCGTTAACCCTGTTGAGCGGTAAACACGCCCGCGCGGCGCCCCACGTATGCACCGTGCGATCAATGTCTACAGGGACTCGGCGACGCAAGCCGGTAAAGTCGGAAAGGTCAACGATCTCCGAATGACGCGGTGCGTCGCGACCCTCTTTAGTAAACCTGTAAACCGAACATGCCACCTCGTTCTGGGTGCTAGCCTCGCGGGTCATGATCGAAACGGCTGCACGTGGGTTCGTCGAGCGGGGGTTCGTCGCGGGAGCGACGGGGTTGACGGGGCGCGCGGTGGTCGCGGCGCTGCGCGAGGAGGGGATCTCCACCTTCGCGCACGTCCGCCCCGACTCCAGCGCGCTCGCGTCGTGGACGGAGCGCTTCTCTGCGCTCGGCGCCGAGGTGGACAGCACACCGTGGGACGAGGCCGCGCTGGCGGCGACCCTTCGCGAGCGCGCGCCCACGATGGTGTTCGCGCTCCTGGGCACGACGAAGAAGCGCGCCCGCAGCGCCGCAGCGGCCGGCGAGGATCCGGCGGCCGAGTCCTACGAAGCGGTCGACTACGGGCTCACGGCGATGCTGCGGCGTGCCGCGGAAGCGAGCGGTCACCGGCCCCGCTTCATCTACCTGAGCTCGATGGGCGTGAAGGAAGGAACGAGCAACGCCTACCTGGCGGCGCGCGCGCGCATCGAGCGCGAGCTGCGCGAAGGCTCGCTGCCCTACACCATCGTCCGTCCCTCGTTCATCCTCGGCGATCGCGACGAATCCCGCCCCGGCGAATCGGTCGGCGCCTCGGCCGTGGACGGAATGCTGGCGTTCGCCGGTGCGCTCGGCGCGAAGCGCCTCCGGGATCGCTACCGCTCCATCCGCGGCGAGGACCTGGCGCGTGCGCTCGTCCGGCTCGCGTTGGATCCGAGCGCCGAAGGTCGCGTCGTCGAGGCCGACGAGCTCCGCTGACGTCACGCCCACCGGCGCATGCGCGCGCCGCGCGTGCAGTCGTCGCGCACCTCGGGTGTGCAAGGGCTGCGTGCCTCGGTCGGATTCGCTCTTTTCTCGACCCGGAGTGGTTCACGGAGACAATCGGTTCGCCGTTTGCAGTCACCTCCGGGAGGACATGCGCGCGTCGACTCGGCTCCTCATCGCTTCGCTGGCCGTCCTCCTCTTCGGCTTCGGCCCGGGTCCGTCGCGCCACCGCTCCGGCGCGCGACCGGCGTACCGGACGCATCGCATCGTCTTCGCCCGGAGCACGCGCCTCTTGCGGGCCGACGTGGTCGTGCCGAACGACCCGGGCCCCCATCCGCTGGTGGTGCTGGTTCACGGCGGCGCCTGGAGGCGGGGGCGGCGCGCCGACATGAACGGGACGATGCGCGCGCTGGCCGAGCGGGGCTACGCCGCCGCCACCGTCGACTACCGGCTCGCAGCCGCGCCACGGACGACCTTCCCGGGTCCGATCTCGGACGTGCGCTGCGCGGTCCGCACACTGCGCGCCCACGCCAGCGAGCTCGGCATCGACCCGCGACGCTTCGCGGCGGTTGGCTTCTCGGCCGGCGCGCACCTGGCGGCGCTGCTCGCCACCGCGTCGGACGTGGCGGAGCTGGACGACGGCAGCTGCTCGATCCGCACCGGCTCGCCGGCGGTGCAGGCGGTGGTCGGCTTCTACGGCCCCTACGATCTGCGCTTGCCGGAGCGCGTGGGCCCGGGCGCGGACGGCGCGATCACCAACCTGCTCGGGGTCTCGCGGCGAGCCCATCCGGAGCTGGCCGCGCTCGCCTCACCGATCACCCACGTCGACCCGCGCGACCCGCCGACCATGCTGATCCACGGGCTCGAAGACCGCATCGTCGAGGTGCAGCAGACCCGGCGGATGCGCGACGCGCTCGAAGCAGCCGGCGTCCCGGTCGTGTCGCTCGAGCTGCCCGGTCGCAGTCACGGCTTCGGCATGTTCCCCCGCACGCCCCACGAGGACGACACGCTGGCCCGCGCCACCCTAGCGTTCCTCGACCAGCACCTCGCGCACCACCCGACACGCGTCGCGTCGCGCTGACGGTCCACTCCGCCGCGTTGCCGGCCCCTTCGCTCGCGCGGAGGCTCAGAACCCCTGCGCGCGCAGGTAGGCGACCAGGTCGGCGAAGAACTGCTTGTAGTCGAAGTCGTTCCCGAGCCCCGGGCTGTCGCCGAGGAGCTGACCGATCTCGTCGAGGTGGTCGCCGGGGATGCAGCCCAGGAACAGGCCCCAGCGCGCGTCCCGGACCCGGACCAGCCCGTCGTTCGGGATGTTGTTCTGCGAACCGGCGAGGATGGCGGCGGGGACCGAGAGCAGCGGGTCGACCGGATCGTTCGTGTAGGTGTACTGCCGGATGAACTCGGGCGAGCCCCCCACCTGGCAGTCCGGATAGCCGTCCCTGCCCTGCGTGCGGCCGGCGACCGAGTAGTAGGTGACCGAGTCGGCGTCCGGATAGCTGTCGTTGAAGGGCGCGATCCCGTCGCTCGAGAACTGGCGGAGCGCCGTGAACACGCTGGTCTCGTTGCCCGCCGCGTCCCAGAGCGGCGCGCCGATGACCCGCACGATCTGATCGATCAGCGCCTGCGCGCGGCCGTCCGAGACCAGGCCGAGCACCACGTCGGCCACGGGCGAGCCGCGGTTCGGCGTGGCGTAGGTCGTGACCGACGCGATCAGATCCGGCCGCTGGTGCGCGACGTAGCGCGCGTCGAGCCCGCCCTGCGAGTGGCCGATGAGGTTGACCTTCTCGTAGCCGGTCTGGTCGAGGATGTCCTGCACGTGCGCGAGGAGCTGCTCGCCGCGGTACTCGGAGCTGTTGAAGGGATCGACGGCCGGCGTGAAGACCAGCGTCTCGCCGCGCGCCGCGAGGTCGTCCTTCACGCCGTAGAAGTAGGTGATGAAGTCGACGCCGGCGAAATCTTGGAAGCCGAAGAAGCCGTGCGCGAGCACGATCGGGTAAGGCGGACCGAGACCGTGCCGAGCCGCCGCGTCGGGCAAGCGCCGGGGCCCCGTGTCCGGGAGGCGAATCGGCGCCGCGTCCACCGACGGCGGCGCCGCATCCAGCGTCGCGCCCGCATCCGCGCCCGTCCCGCCGCCCGGCTGCTCCGCCGCGCAGGAGACGAGCACGAGCCCGAGCGCGAGCCACCATCCCGAAGCCCCTCTCATGACGCGCCATGGTACACCCGCTGGCAAGTCTTGACGTTCCTCGACCCGGACGAGGATCGGAAGCTCCTCGCGTCCCGGACGTGCTCCTCTGGGCGCGTCGACCGGACCGAGCTCTTCGGCCCGAGGCCGGACCTGGCGGACGGAACGAGAAACGCCGGAATCCCGAAGGATCCCGGCGTTTTGCGGAAGAGAGGACTCGAACCTCCACGTCCTTTCGGACACAGGAACCTGAATCCTGCGCGTCTGCCAGTTCCGCCACTTCCGCGTGGGGTGCGTGGGTGTACGCGGCGGCAGGGGTGCTGTCAAGCTCCCTGAGGCCGGTTGCGACGCTCCGAAAAGATTTCGTACCCCCGCATCGTGTGCAGAGGATCCCGCTTCCCTTTCCGTCGCCAAAGCGGTGGAATGACAGGGTGTTAGCTAGCCTCGGGCCCAGGCCCGGGCTTTGCAGGGGAGCTTCCCGCCGTGGTGCATGCGAGGCGATTACAGAACCAGCGGAACGCCGGCTTCACTCTGATGGAGGCCATGGTGGTCGTGGCCATCATCGGGATCTCGGCCGCGCTGGCCGCGCCCGCCATCGGTGAGGCGGTGTCCGAGCGCCGCACGAACGAGGCGACGCACGCGGTGGTTCGAATCGGCGCACGCGCACGCGCCGAGGCGATGGCCTATGGCCGTGCGCACGTGCTGGTCTACACGGACGCGTCCAGCGGGACGCCGGCCAGCAACGGGAGGCTGCAGCTCTGGAGGGGGATGTCCAATCTCTGCAGCGCGAACAACTGGGGCTCGATCATCACCGGCTCCTGCGGCGCGGGCGGCGATGCGAACTGCCGCGACGTGCTCGATATGGGGGCCTCCTACAACTACGGCAGCAATCAGGTGCGGCTCCGGATGCCCAACGCCGCCCAGGCCTACGTCTGCTTCCAGCCCGATGGTGAGATGTACGTCTCGACGGGCGGCGGGACCTTCGCGCCCACGTCCCCCGACGGCCGCAGCGGCGGCGTGCGCTTCACGATCGACCGCCTCCTCAGCGGCGGGGCGGAGGGCGTGCAGCGCGTGGTGATCTTCCCCTTCGGCGGGGAGCCGAGGATCGCGCGATGAGCATGCGTCGGCGTCGAAACGGCTCGCAGGCGGGCTACACGATGATCGAGGTCATGATGGCCATCGGCGTCCTGACGGCGGGCGCGGTCGCCATCATGGCGATGCTCGGTGCGGCCACCCGCGGGACCATGCAGGCCCGCCAGATCACGACCGCCAATCAGGCCGCGCAGCAGTGGGTCGAGAGGCTCCGCCGCGATGGGCTCAACTGGACGCGCGGCACGAACACGGCCGATCCGACGGTGCTCTCCGGGACGACGTACCTCAACAACGTGGCCGCGCCGCGCTCGACGCCGCTCTGGTTCACGCCGACGCCCGCGACGTCGGGGGAGTCCGCCAACTTCGACTACTACGGCAACGACATGGCCTCGCCCTCGAGCTCGGGCACGCCGACGTACTGCACGAACGTGCGGCTCGAGTGGATCTACCCGGGCCGGGTGATGCGCGCCGACGTGCGCGTCTGGTGGCTGCGCCGCGCCGGCAACAGCGGGCCCTCGTCCGACGTCTCCAGCCTGATCAACTGCGCGTCCGGGCTGAACCCGAACACCCTCACCGGCGATCGACGCTTGCGTATGATCTACATGTCGACCGTCCTCCGCTACGCGCCGCGCCCCTCATGAGCGTTCGACGACATCGGCGACGGCGCGGGTTCACGCTGGTCGAGCTCATGATGGCCCTCTTCATCGGAGGGCTGGTCGTGATGGCCGTGTTCACGCTCGGCGGGGCCAGCGCGCGGCACTTCCAGGAGCAGCAGCGGATCGGCACGACGCAGCGCTCGGTGCGGATGGCCATGGACCGGCTCCGCCGCGACATCGCCCGCGCGGGCTACCTCAGCGTGCCCGATACGCGCTCGAACTTCGTACGCATGTGCCCGATGCCGGCCACGCCGCGGCGGGTGCAGGCCATCTGGTTCCAGAACGACGACCCAGTGGGCGCCGCGGCCCTCGGCGCGATCAACGGCTCCCAGAACGGGGTGAGCGCCGACAAGCTGCGGCTCACCGGGAACTACGCGACGGCCGATCAGTACCTGGTCCGCTCGATGAACACGAGCGGCAACATGATCTACCTGCAGACGGACTGGCTCGGTTTCCGCCGCAGCTTCGTCACCACCAACGGCGGGACGTCCACGGTCAACGTGAACCGCTTCAACGACGTCTTCCAGGCCGGCCGGATGCTGCACATCGAGTCGCCCAACGGCTACCACTACGTGGTCCGGATCACCAGCAGCTTCACCAACTCGACCGGCATCATGGCCTACGTCACCGTCTCGCCGGGCCTGGGCGCGGACAACCCCTGCCTGCCCGGCCTCGGTCGAGGCGCGGTCGTCTCGCCGATCTCCGAGATCGAGTACTACGTCGCGCAGCCGACGGGCACGTCGAACCTGATCCCGCGCAACCAGGACGTGACGGGGGCGAACACGGTGCTCTTCCGGCACGAGCTGAACATGGCCAACCAGACCGAGCTGGCCGGCTCGGCCCGCCCGGTGCTCGAGTACGCGGTCGACTTCAACCTCGACTTCGTCATCGACACGAACCTGAACCGGACGCTGCCCCCGATCCTCGCCCGGCAAACGGGCGCGCTGGCCCAGTCCACGGTGCAGAACAACGCCTGGCAGGTCCGCAGCGTGATCGCGTCGCTCGCGGCGCGCACGCCCGAGCAGGATCGCCGCTTCCCCTGGCCCGACATCTGGGCGGGCGGCCGCCCCGCGACGGCGCCGCTCAATCGCTACCGCGTCTTCCCGGGGCGTGACGGCGCCGCCCGCGTCCGACAGCTCCGCACCGAGATCCAGATGCCCAACCTCGTTCCGCGTTGAGGCCGACCATGAACCGAGCTCACAGCAAGAAGTCGAATCGAGAGCGTCGTAAGGGCGCCGCGATGCTCATCGTGTTGATGGTCCTCCTCATGACCACCGCCACGGCGACCTTCGCCATCCACTCGACGGCGATGGAGATCCGCGCGTCGGGCTACGCGCGCCAGGCGATGCAGGCCGAGTACCTCGCGGAGGGCGGCACCTACGCGGCGGTCGGCTACCTCGACATCCTCAAGGCCAGCGGATCGATCACGCAGTACATGCAGACGAGGGTCGGCATGAACGTGGCGTCCTCCCCGAGCGAAGCGACGGTTGCGCGGACGACGAACCTGCTCCGCATCGAGATGAGCGATTTCAACGGTGCGCCCGGGGTGTTCTCGCCGCCGGTGGAGACAGATGCGCTGCGGACGCCCTCGTTCGGTCCGCACAACGCGTACGTCCCGAACTTCATCGTCGACGGGACCGACCTCTACCAGGTCTCACACGACGACGCGGGCCGCGATCTGACCGGCCGCGGCGCGCACTACTACCGCGTGACGCTCACCTCGCTCGCGCAGATGGCGCCGCCGAGCGACTTCCACGCCGGGAGCGAGGTGCGCAGTTACAACGAGGTCGCGATGCGCGCCCGCGCCATCACGGAAGTAGGCCCGTACTGGGTAGGGGGACACTGAGATGGAGCGCAGCATGAAGAAGGCGTGGATCCTCGCGCTCGGCGCAGTCGCCGGCCTTCTGGGCAGCGGCCTTCTGGGCAGCGGCCTTCTGGGCAGCAGCATCGCGCAGGCACAGTCGGCTCCCGACATCCGCAACATCCGGCCGGTCGTGATGCTCCTGGTCGACACGTCCGGCTCGATGGAGCGCATGTCGGGCGGCTCGTCCGCGCCGCTACCGATGTGCTCGGGTTCGGCTTCGGGGACGAACGAGCACAACCGCTGGACGACCGTGCTCGAGGCGCTGACCGGGTCGTGGCCGTCCGCGAACTTCTTCTGCACCGACGTCGACCGCACGGCGTCGGCGTTCCTCGGGCAGCCGGACTACCGCTACTTCCTGCCCTACCATCAGCCGTCGCTCAGCGTCTCGCAGATGAACGACGGTATCCTCGATGTGTACCTCGACCGGATCAAGTTCGGTCTGATGACCTTCGACAACACGTACACGTTCCGGGATCCGCCGCTCTACGTGAACACGCAGCTCATGCCGCAGACGATGTTCATGGCGAGGTCGGGCGAGAACCTGATCGGGCCGGGCGAATTCTCGTACGGCGGACCGAAGCCGCTGTCGTTTCCGGGCTGCGGCACGACCTACATGGTCGACACGGGCGCCCGCAACGAGAGCGCGCAGATGGGCCGGTTGGTGTCGGTCGGGACCGAGTCGGACGACCCGCGGGCCATCAACCAGACCATTCAGGACGTGCTGCTCAACACGCGTCCCTACGGCGCCACGCCCACCTCGTCGCTGCTCGACGACTTCCGCTACTACGCGACGAACCACCCCGACATGACGTCGAGCGATCCGTACTCGGAGTGCCGGAACCGCTACGTCCTGCTCCTGACGGACGGGCAGCCCGACGCGGAGTTCCGCGATCGTCGGTTCAACTGCGAGAGCTCGGGCGGCTGCCCCTACCAGCGGGCGACGACCATCGCCGCCGACCTCTGCCGCTACAGCGGCTCCGACGGCGCGTGCACGGGCGAGGTCGACGGAGTCTACGTGGTGGCGTTCGACGTGACGGACTCGACGGCCGTCTCGGAGCTCAACGCGATCGCGGATGTCGGCGGGACCACCTCGGCGTTGCTCGCGAGCGACCGCTCGGAGCTCATGGCCCGGATCAGCGAGGTCCTCGACATGGCGGCTCCCGGGACCACCACCCGGACCCGGGCGGCGTTCGCCACGGGCACCAGCACCTTCACCGGCGGCCAGGCCAATCAGATGGAGTTCAACGCGGGCTTCCACGTCAGCACGACCACCGGCAAGCCCTGGACTGGCGTGCTCGAGCGCACCCGCTATCTGTGCAGCGCGACCATGGTGCCCACGGCGGAGCCGGTCTCCGCGCGCGTCCGCTTCGATCAGGTGCTGAACGCGCGTACGACCGACCGCGTGCTCTACACGGTGGCGACGCCGGATCCGACCGACGTCACCGGCAATCTGATCGGGACCGACGCGACGACCGTGCCGCTCGGCGCCACCTCGCCCTCGGGCGCGGTCACCGGTCAGTCGCTGGTGCCCTTCGACAGCGGCCACGTCTCGCCCGAGCATCTCGGTCTGAGCGGCGGCTCGCGGACGACGCTGCAGACCGAGCGCGACTACATCATCAACTGGGTCAACGGCAACACGCCGGACCGCGTCGACGCGCGGATGGGCGACATCTATCACTCGTCGCCGGTCGCCGTCGGGCCGCCGGTGCTCGACATCGCGGACGAGAGCTACAACCTCTTCCGGCGCCGCGCCGACGTCTCCACGCGGCCGACGGTCGTCTACGTCGGCACCAACGACGGTGTGCTCCACGCCTTCGTGGCCGACGACTGGACCAACCCGGCGACGGGCGACTCGCGCTCGGCCGGTGAGGAGCTCTGGGGCTTCATCCCGCCGGTGCTGCTGCCCAAGTTGCAGTCGGCGACCGCCTCGCACCAGATCATGGTCGACGGGACGCCCCTCGTCCGCGACGTGTTCTTCAAGCGGCAGCCGACCGACAACCCGAACGCGAGCATCTACCACACGGTCCTCTTGATGGGCTTCCGGGCCGGCGCACCGGGCTACTTCGCGCTCGACGTGACCGACCCCTTCCACCCCTCGTTCCTGTGGCAGTACGTCGGCGAGCAGCCCAGCGGGCACAGCTCGGGCGGAAGCAGCATCACGCCGCTCGGCTACTCCTACGGGCGCCCGGCGATTGGTCAGGTGCTCGTCGACGTGGGCGGCACCCTCCAGGAGCGCGCGGTGGCGCTCTTGCCGGGCGGCTCGGGCGATCTCGACACCGACCGGGTGCACAGCACCGGTCCGGTCGGTTGCCCGGCGCAGGGCGTGGGTCAGCCACCGGTCACCAGCGGTACGACGAACGCGCGCTCGCACCAGCGCTGCTGGTCCAACCGCGGCCGCATCCTGACGTGGGTCGACATGGTCACCGGAGAGGTGATCCGCACGTTCGACCAGAGCGTCTTCAACGCGCCGCTCACCGGAGGCGTGGCGCTCTATCCGGGCGACGTGGGGACGGACGCGCAGCGCGCGTTCTTCACGGACGCGGACGGCGTGATCTGGGCGGTCGACTTCTCGAAGCGCAACCCGGCCGACTGGGCGGTCCGTCCCTTCCACGACATCTTCTGGGACGGGAGCGCCACCGGGGGACAGCCCGCGTACGCTCCGCCGGTCGTCAGCGTCGACGACCAGGGCAACCTGGTGGTGCTGGTCGGCACCGGCGACATCGATCGCCTCGACGGAACCGCCGCCAACCGAGTGGTCTCGCTGACGGAGCAGAAGACCTTCTCGTCCGCCGGCGCGGCTACCTACGCGACGGTGCTGAACTGGGAAGTCCGGCTGCACGACGGCGAGCAGGTGACCGGACCGATCGAGCTCTTCGAGAGCAACGCGTACTTCGGGACGTTCGAGTCGGGCGACCCGACCAACGCCTGCAGCTTCGGCCAGAGCCGGATCTGGGGCGTGAACTACCTCAAGGGCGACGGGAGCCCGCCGGCCGGATACACCAATCCGGCGTCGGCGTTCCCCGAGGCGCACATGGAGACGGTGCCGGGCAGCGGTGTGTACGACACGCCCTTCACGGGCCCCTACTCGAACCAGCTCGTGCTCGGCGTGGGCATCACGCAGCGTCCGACGTGTGTCACGGGATCGACCCAGATCGATCCCTACATCGGCAACCGCTACCGAGTGACGAACATGGGCGGCGGCACCTTCGAGCTGCGCGCACAGCTCAGCGGTGGCACCGCCAGCACGTCTGGCGCCGTGGCGACGATGTCGGTCCAGCTCCCGAGCCCGCAGTCGTTCACGACGGTGCACGCGTTCTCGGGTCGCGTCGACTACTGAGCTGATGCGGCCGCCCATGCCCCTCCACGCTCGCCGCTCGCCGAACACGGTCTCGGCGTCTCGACGTTCGAGCCCCGGCTCCGCAGGGGTGCTCGCCGTCTCGGTCGCGATCGCGCTCTCGTGTCTCGGCTGCTCCGAGGAGGCGCCGCCCAGCATGGACGGGGTCGGTGAGGCCGTTCCCATCCCGCCGCCGCGGGAGATCCACGATCCGATGGCGGAGCTCTACGACGACGAGGGCGTGCCGCGGGAGTCCGATGAGAGCGTGGCAGGCTTGGTGCTGCCGCGCGGGCTCACGGCGGACGAGGCCGGCGGCGGCGAGCGGCTCCACGCCTACACCTCGGAGGTGGTGCCGCCCTCCAAGCTGCTCCGCTACTTCGGGCCGCGGCTCGTGACCATGAACATCGAGCGGCGCGGTCCGGCGGTCATCTACCACGAGGCGGTGCCGCGCGGCGTTCAGGGCGGCGTCGTGAAGCTCGACGTGACGGTCGAGCCGAGCTCGGGCCACGCGGCGCGAGTCGAGATCTACGAGCGCCCGCCGCCGGTGCCCGACGGGACGGTGATCTCCGACGAGGAGATCCGCCGCCATTTCGAGTCGCAGGGCGACCACGCCGAGTAGGCGCCGCGAGCCGGTCGCGGCATGTGCGAGCCGGTCCGGGTCGGCTGCTGCTCAGCTCGCGCCGCGCAGGCGCAGCACCTTGTCGAACTCCTCGCGCGCGCTGCCGATCTCGGCTGCCGCGGCACGTTGGAGGAGCGGCGTGACCTCGTTGAGGTCGGCTCGCGCCAGGAGGTCCCGCGCGATGTCGCGCTCGCCGCGATCACCGTGGCGGAGGACGTCGATCAAGAGCTCGGCCGCCTGGATGGACGGGATCTTCCCGATCGACGCCAGCGCCGTTCGGCGCACCTCCGGGTCGGAGGTCTCGCGGTAGATCCGGGAGAGGGGATCGAAAGCGTGGCCGAAGTGGAGCGCGGCGACCGCCGCCAGCGCCTCCAGCCGGACCATCTTGTCGGGATCGGAGAGGGCTTTGATCACCAGCCCGAACGAGCGCTTGAAGAAGAGCTGGCGGACGGCGCGCATCGCTGCGGCGCGCACGGCGGCCGACTCGCTCTCGTACATCGCCTCGAGCGGCGCGAGGGCCGCATAGATCTCCACCCGCCCGAGGGAGGGCGCCAGCTTCTCCAGCGTCTTGTCGCTCGGCTGCTCTTCGTCCGCCTCGAGCTGCGCGAGGCGGCAGAGCAGCGCGCGGCGCCGGGTGAACTCGGGCCACTTCGGGTCGAGGATCACCTCCGCCATCGTCTCCGCCGGATCCCCGGCTTCCTCCCACTCGATGACGTCCAGACGCCAGATCTCCGGATACGCCATGTCCATGCGCAGGTAGTCCGGAAAAGGTGTCATCGGGGTGCGATCGTCCTCCATCTGACCGAGCCGCATGGCCAGACGCCGGTAGCGGGCGCAGCGCTTGTCGCTCAGCGGGAGCTGCGCCAGCCGGCCGTAGAGATCGCGCACCTGCGAGTAGAGGCCGAGCTCGTTGAAGGCGTCGATGGCGGCGGCGTAGGCGTTCTCGGCCAGCTCGGCCGTGCCGCCTTCGGCCAGGGTCCGCTCGGCGGCCTGGACGTGAGTCTCCGCGCCGCGCTTCTGGTAGTGCCGCGCGTAGGGCATGCCCTGCCGGCGCGCGTAATCGGCGGCTTCGCGGAAGAGGGTGGCCGCGGCGTGCAGCTCGCCGCGCTCCAGCGCCATGTCCTGGAAGTCTTCGTAGTATTGAAGAACGTAGTACTTCAGGTTGTCTTCGCGCAGGATCCGCACGCAGTTCAGATAGCCTTCGGCGAGGTTCTCGAACGAACCCTCTTTGCCGATGGTCATCAGGATCTGGTAGCAATCGAACGCGCGCTCGCGCATGCCCTGCGTCTCGAAGCCGTCCGCCGCCGCCTCGAGGAGGTGCATGGCCTGGACGGTGTGGCGCCGCGCCGCTTGCTTGTCCTGGAGCTTTGCGCAGGCCCGGCCGAGGTTGAAGCGCACCAACCCCTGCGTGTACGGCTGCTCTCGAAGGCGCGGATCGTCGGCGAGCTGCTCCCAGAGCACCCGCGCCGCGCGGTGGTTGCCGGCGTCCTCGAGCTGGATCGCGGCGTGGCCGAGCCAGCCGGCCTGCTCGAAGAACTGCGCGGCCTTGGCGTGCTCACCGGCGCGTTGCGCGCAGCGGGCCAGATCGAGCGCGTGCCCTTCGGCGAGCCGCGTGGCGGTGCGCACGTCACCCAGAAAGAGCAAGATGGTCGAGGCAGGCCGGGGCCGACCGAGCGCCGTGTACGCGTCGACCATCAGCCGCAGATAGCCCTCGAGGGTCTGATCGACGACGTGCGAGCGATCGACGAGCTGCCAGAGCGAGGCGAGCGCCTCCTCGGGCCGGCCCCGCTGGAGCGCTTGGGTGGCGGATCGAACCAGCTCCCGCGGATCGCCGCTCACCATCGCCGCCTCCGCGCGCGCCCTTCCCTCACTCCACCGCTCCCGGCACGACGCTGTCGCGACGCCTGCGCTCGCCGGGGAGCATGCTCTTGCGCTCCTCGCCTGCCGCGTCGTCCACGATGTCCATCGCCCGCCGCGCACGCGCCTCGCGCTGCTTGAGCGCGGACTCGTCCACGATCTGCACCGTGTGCAGGCGCGGCAGGTACTCGAGATCCAGCTCGCCCTGCGAGGGCAGCATGAACACGCCGTAGAGCCGCGCGATCGAGCGCAGCCGCTCGATCGTGTCGAGCGGGACGTGGCACTCGGCGTGGGTGAGCATGTAGAGGATCGGCGTCCGCCGCTCGCGCTTGGCCAGGCGCGCCAGATCGTTGGCCAGCATCCCGAAGACCTTGGCGTAGTTGCGGCCGTGCTCGCCCTTGAAGCAGAGGACGTAGGGCACGTTGACGCCGGCGTCGTTGGCGCGGCGGCGCGAGCGCGCGTGCTGCGGCTCGTAGAGGCGCGAGTCGAAGAAGCGGAAGTAGACGTCCTCGCCGCGCAGGCTGAGCTTCTTGATCAAGGTCAGCGCCAGCCCGCGCGCGAAGACCGAGCGCTGGCCGCGCATCGACGCGGTGGCGTCGACGACGATGTAATGGAGGCGCCGGTCTTCCTCGTGCTGCTTCTCGCGCGAGTAGTAGAAGACCTCGTTCTCCATGTAGCGCTGATCGAAGAGGTCCTCGTCGAACGCGAGCTCGCTCAGCATCAGCGAGTCGAGCGTGCCGCGGCGGTTGAGGCCGGCGTAGCCGTCCACGCTGAAGGTCTGCTGGCCGCTCGCGCGCTTGGTCTCGAGCACGCTGGGGATCAGGTCGAGCGAGAAGTTGACGACGTCGTTCGCCTCGGGGCTCGAGAAGACGTTGAGGAGATCGAGCATCCCGAGCGCGCTGGCGGCGCTGGCCTCGGCACCGAACATGCCGAGCAAGCGCAGCGTGTCCAGATCGATCTGCTCCACCGAGGTGATCAGCCGGACGCGCTCGGCCGCGAGGTGCCCCATGAACTCGAGGTCCGCCGTCCGGTCGCCGCCCGCGAAGAGGTTCGCCAGCTGCGGATCGAGGTCCCGGTAGATCTCCGGGTCGAGCGGGAGCGTGACGCCGACCGGACGCCGGCCGGGGCCGAGGTGCCGCTCGTAGATCGGCCCGAGCACCTTCAGGAGGAGCACGCTGATCAGAATCGTCGCCCAGCCGCCAACCGCGGGAGCGCTCCATCACCTCGCTGTCGACCAGCTCCTTCAGGGTCTCCGCCCACAGCTCGAGCGCCTTGCGCGCCGCCGGCGGCAGGCGCAGCTGCGCCGCGCTCTTGCGGATCCCGATTGGCGCGCCGCCCGCGTCGGCGCTGGCCAGCGACCCCAGATCGTGCACCGCCCAGAAGGGAACCGGCAGGCCGACCTTGCTCAGCGCGTTCCGCCAGTGCGCCGCGCGGAGGACCGCCATCGGGTTGTCGACCTGAACGCAGCTCAACGCCAGCCCCCCGACCTCCCGGCCCTGGGCGGTGTTGGCCATGTTCGCGCTGACGGGCATCGACTCTCTCGGTGAAGGTTCGGTCCGGGCTTCTTACTGGCTGAACTTCCCGGACTGGAAGACGTGGCCGAGGAGCTGGTCGACGCGCGCGATGGCCTCCTGCGCCGGCTGGGTGCCGATCGCCGAGAGGGCCGCCTTGATCTCGTTGAGCGCCTTGAGCTGGCTGAAGAGCTGGATGTCGCTGAGCGGACGATCGCCGGTGAGAAGCTCGCGGATCCGGTTGATCTCCGCGATCAGCGCGTCCATGCCGACGTCCGCCGCGCCGAAGCGCCGCGCGTCCGGATGCTCGCGATAGTGCGCCTCGAGCACGGGGCCCACGATCCCGTCCAGGATCTCCGCCTGATCGAGGTTGTTCCAGATGTGCCGGAGGATGAAGAAGTCGCTGTTGTCCGGCGCCGCGCGGCCGTCGAGCATGGCGCTGGCGGCGAAGAGCTTGAGCAGCTTGATCGCGCGGCGGTCGCTCATGGACACGCCCTCCGCGCGGATCTGGAAGACGAGCCCCTTGTAGGTGCTCAGGAAGTCCTCCGGGAAGCTCCGCATGCGCTGCGCGAACACGCCCTTGAGGTCGTGCAGCGCCTGGCTCGGCAGGATCGGCTGCATGCGGGCGTACTCGCCGCTGAGCTTGCCGACCTCGTGCATGATCCCGCGCTGGAGGAGATCCTGGAAGTGGTAGCTGTCGAGGTTCTCGCTCCGCACGCGCAGCAGGAAGCGGTCGAAGACCGCCATCAGGTCTTCGTCGTTCGGGACCTCGTTGGACGCGCCGAATGCGCTGATCAGAGGCGTCTGGACGACGTTGCTGCCGATGGTGTAGACGCGCTCGTTCAGCACCGACAGGAGCGAGTTCAAGATCGCGCTGTTGGCCTTGAACACCTCGTCGAGGAAGACGATCTCCGCTTGAGGAAGCATCCCGTCCATCCGGCGCTGGTACTCGCCGCTGCGGAACGCCTGGATGTCGATGGGGCCGAAGATCTCGTTCGGCTCGGTGAAACGCGTGAGGAGGTACTCGAAGTACGTCGCATCCACCAGCTTGGCGAACATGCGGATCAACGCGCTCTTCGCCGTGCCGGGCGGGCCGATCAACACCATGTGCTCGCCCGCCAGCGAGGCGACGAGCATGAGCCGCACGGCCTCGGACTTGCCGAGGAAAGAGGCCTCCAGCGAGCGCGCTACCTGCTGCAGGCGCTGGACGGTCTGAGAAGCCGGCAGGCTCACGGGCGTACCTCCAGGTTGGGAAGGGCGGGCGCGGGCGACGTTCCGGGGCGCTGACAGCGGCGTACCAGCGGCGCCACCTCCTCGCGTACCTCCGGCGGCAGGGCCGACGCCAGGCGAGCGCAGCGCTGTTGCACGTCGATCCGATCGGTGTCGTCGAACGCGCGGATCTCGTCGATCATCGTCTCGTCCTCGAAGAAAGCGGGAAGGACCGCGGCATAGCGCGCCGCGTCCGGGTTGGACAGGTCGAGGGTATTCGGCAACGCCGGCCCGGGGACGTCGAGCGTCGCCGTCATCTGCACTTCGAAGCAGAGGGCCAGCGCGTAGTAGAGGTGCGCCGGCGGCGCGTGGTGGAGCATCGGATCGGCCAGCGCGCGACCGAGCCGCGGCGCCGCCTTCCACTCGCCGCGGTCGACGATGGCGCGCGCGATGCCCCCGCGGATGGCGTCGTCGCTCAACACGGCCAAGGTCGCCAGCCCGAAGCGGAACTCTTTGCAGAGCTCGAGGCGCAAGAGCTCGGTGACCGGCGATCGGCTCAAGAGCTCGCGCAGCCTTCGCGTGGCGCCGATCGAAGCGCGCCCGTCCAGCTCGTTCAGGAGCTCGACCAGATCGTGGAGCTGCGCGCTCTCCTTGAACGTGCCGAAGAGGGGGCGGGTCAAGACGCTGGCGTCGGTCGGCCGGCCGATGAAGTGATAGGTGTAGGCCCACGTCTTGGCGGTGATGTCCTTGCGGCGGAGCGCCGGGAGCGGATCGAGCAAGGCGTGCCGCGCGAGCGCATCGGCGCGGGTGGTCGGCGGCGCGACGGCGGCGATGATCTCGTCGAATCCAGCCCGCGATCTGGTTCAGAGCACCTCGCGCGAAGGCACGGTCGAGCATCGGGTCGGTCAAGAGCACGAGATCGTGGGCGGCCATGGCGAGCAGCAAGAGGTCGCGGCTCGGCCACGGCACGGTCCGCACGCCGGCGATCGACGACGCGCCGCGGTGGAGACGGTCGAAGATCTCGGCATCCGCCGTCGCGTCGCCGCTGCCCGCGTGCTCGAAGTAGGTGATGGCTCCCGGCGCGATGGCCTGGCCGAGCTGCACGGTGTGCCCGCCGAGGAGCGGCGCGACGAAGCCGGACACGAGCGCGTCGAAGCGCCTCTGCAGCTTCTCCGTGTCGCTCACGTCTCGTCGTCCGAGTCCGGCGTCGTCAGAGGGCCGTCCTTGCCGGGAACGCCCCACAGCGGGAAGCGCCTCGCGTCGCCGTACTGCATCAGCGGCAGCGGCGGGTCGAACTGATCGGGCGCGTCGGCGTGGACGACCATGCCCGCGACATCGCGCAGCACCTGACGGGAGATGGGCCCGAACGCGTTGCCCGGCACCACCCGCGGCGCCGCATCGTCGGGCTCGAAGAAGACGTGCCCACCCTGGCGGTCGGAGACGAGAATCGCTCAGCACCTGAGGCGCGACCGCGGGCACCAGCGTCATGCCGGCCGGCACGTAGATGCGCTCGGCGACCTCGGAGTAGAAGCGGCCGAGCGGCACACCCTCGATCCCGCCCGGATCGAGGAGGTACACGCGGTCGTCCGCGATCGCCATCTTCAGGGTGGAGAGCGTGCGCGGCGGCAGCGCGTAGAGCATCCGCGCCAACCACGGTCGCTCGGCCGCCGGGATCATCGTGGCCACCACGTTGCGCCACGGCGCCATGGAGGCTGTCGAGCTTGAGCGGGAGCTGGAACGCCAGCTCGGCGCCGCTCGGCTTGGCGGGTGCGACCGCGTCGGCCGTGTCCAAGCTCAGCGGCGTGCGCACCAACGAACGGACCGGCGCGAAGGGCGGCGCGGGATCGACCAACACGACCCGACCGTCGCCCCGGAAGAGGGTCAACGCCTCGTCGTCGAAGATGCTGCGGCAGCTCTCGAGCGCGATGGGATGCCTGAAGCCGAGCTCGACCGCGAAGCTCGCGCCGATCGGCTCGAAGACGTTCACGCCCGGCAGGGCCATCATCAGCGCCACGATCCGCGGCGGCGCGTCGTCCACGTCGAAGAGGTAGAGGCGGCGGGTGGTGTCGTCGAAGGCGGACTCGCTCGGCCACTCGGCGAACGCGGCTCGCGCGCGGACCCGCCACCGGAAGAGGTAGCCGACCAGCGCGCCGCCGATGCCGACCTCGGCCGTGACGAAGAGGCGCGCGGGCATGCGGCGTTCCGAAGGCGGCACGCGGACCGGCTCGAGCTTCATCACCAGCTCACGGAAGCCGATCTCGCGCTCGAACGCGTACGCCTGCCGGAAGCTGTCGTGATAGAGGACCACGTCCGCGCGCTCGTCGAGCAGCTCCTCGACGTCGTAGCCGAGGGGCGATGCCGCGTCGCGGTACTTCACGAAGTGGCGCGCCGTGCCGGTGAAGACCAGCCCGCCGGCCAGCTTCGCCACCGAGGCCACGCGGTCCATCCGGTAGCTCGACTCCGCGGCGCAGAGGAGGACGATCTCGCGTGTCTTCAGCGGCGTGACCACCCGCCGCAAGGTCATGCCCGGCAAGAGCTCGTCGAGCGATCCCTCCTCGCCGTAGGCGCGCAAGAACGCGACCAGTCGGTCGAGCGAGGGGAAGAGCACGACCCCCTTCTGGCCGAGCACCACGCCCCGGGCGTCGGGGGAGACGCCCGGAGTGCGGAAGCGGGTCTGATGCAGGGCCGCACGCTCGAGCACGGGCGGAAGGTAGCACGTTCGGAGGCCCCGCCATGGCCCGGCCCAAGGACTCCGGGCAGGCCGCGTTCGGGTACGCGTTCGCATGCGCTCCGTCCGCCCTCGAGCCCGGATCTTTCGCCCGAACGTCGGGTGATCCGAAGGGATCCCGTTTCACGCGTCTTTCCGACGTTCGGAGGAGCGCGAGAGGCAGTTCGCGGGACGACGGGAAGGCTCGTGGGAGCACCGGGATTCGGGACGGAGCCAGCCGGGCCGGGAGAGTGCGATCCGCGCGGGCACGCGCTGGCGGATGAGGGTATCCTCAGCGCCCAAACCGGCGGCGGCGCCGGAGAAAGCAGGCGAGGATGGGCGCCCTGGACGCGATTTCGGCCGAGGCACGCGAGGTTCTGCTCGAAGCGCTGATGAGCGTGGCGTGGGCGGACCGTACGCTCGCCGACGAGGAGCGGCAGGCCGCGCAGGCGGCAGCGATGGGCCTCGGCCTGGTGCTGCCGGGCGATCGCGACCTGACCTCCCCCGAGCGCCGGCCCATCCGGCCCGAGGACCTCGACGTGGGGCGCCTGAACGCGCGCGATCGGGAGCTCATCTTCCTCTGCGCCGCGTGGATGGCGCTGGCCGACGAGGTAGAGGATCCGTCGGAGACGAAGGTGCTCGACCGCTTGCAGGCGCGCTTCGAGCTCGCCGAGGCGCGCTGCGAGGAGCTCAAGGGGCGGGCGCAGGAGCTTCGCGGGCAGCAGCCCGGCTCGTGGTGGCGCGCGTTCGACCGCTTGGTGGTCGAAGCCGCCAAGGCGTTGCAGCAGGAAGCCTCGGCGCCGGCGGCCGATTGATCGGGCCCGTGGCGTCGATCTCGCCGCAAGAAGGGACCGAGCGTCGCCGAACGCGATGCGCCGTCGCGCGTGACGAAGCGGTCCAGGGGATGGAGCCGCGGCGCGCCGGTGGAGCGACGCGAGAGGTGACGAGCGATCGGGCGCCATGGAGCTCGCTCCCGGGTACTGCCGGGGCCATCCTTCCCATCCTCCTCGGTGCGCTGGCCCTGACTCCACGCCCGGTGCTCGCCCAGGACGCGCCGCCTGAGACCGCCCCGGCCAACGCACCGCAGCCGGCGACGCCGCCCGGGTCCGAGCCGGGGGACGCGAACCAGCCCGACGCGAACGACGAGCCGGCGAGCCAGGACGACCGGCCCGACGCGAACGCGAACCAGCCGGCGAGCACACGCCCGTCGACCGCACCGGCGAATGGTGGCGAGGCATCCGACAGCGAAGCATCCGACAGCGAAGCATCGGGCAGCGAAGCATCCGACAGCCAAGCATCCGACAGCCAAGCATCCGACAGCCAAGCATCCGACAGCCAAGCATCCGACAGCCAAGCATCCGACAGCGAGCTGCGCGCGCGCTACGAGCGAGTCACCGGGTTGCCGAGCGCCGAGGCGGCGGCGCCGGCGCTGACCCATGCCCGGCAGGCGCTCCGGACGGCGGCGCGGGAAGCCCGGTCGGGTCACGAGGCCGCTGCGGCGCGCGCTCGGTCGATCGCGGAGGCCGCGCTGGTGCTCGCCGAGCGGCTGGCCGCCCGCCACGACGCGGCCCGCGCGCTGGAAGACGCCCGCCACCGGCTGCGCGGAGCGGAAGCCCGAGCGGTGACGGCCCGCGACGCCCTCTCGCAGGCGATGACCGAGCGGGCGCGGGTGCTGCGCGACGGCGGCGAGCAAGGACCTCCGGAAGCAAACGAGCCGGCGCCGGAGGAAGAAGAATGAAGCGCGGCGCAGCGGTCGTCTTCGCGCTCGCGATCTCCGCCTGCGGCAGCCGCCCGGGCGTGACCGACGAGCTGCGGGCGCGGCTGGACTCGGCGGAGACCGAAGCCGCGCGCGAGCGGGCGCCGGACCTGGTCGGCGACGTGGAGAGCGCGCTCGACGCGGCCGAGGACGCGGAGCTTCGCGGGGACTACGACGCCGCGGCGGACTACGCCACGCGCGCTCGGCTGCTGCTCGACGCGGCCGAAGCGGAAGCGGCGCGGGTCACCGACGAGGACGCTCGCCGCGAGCTCGAGGTGCGCATCGCCAACGTGCTCCAGCAAGCGCGGCGGGACGAGCAGGCGCGCCAGACGATTGGTCGCGAGCTGGCCCGGGCGGCGTCGGTGCGGGCGGCGCGGGAGGAAGAGGCGCGGGCGCTGACGCAGGCCGAGGAAGACGAATCGCGAGGCGCCCGGCGCGGCCGCGTGTCGATGGATCAGGCTCAGGATCTGCGGCGCGCCGCGGCGGCCCTGCGGGCGCGGGCGGAGCTGACGATGGCTGCGGCGCGGGCGCTCGGCGCCTCGGAGGAAGCGCTCGGGCCGGCCACCGAAGCGCTGGCGAGCTCGGAACGAGCGCGGACCGATCCGCTGGCGGCCCTGGCCGCGGCCGACCGCGCCCATCACGAGGCGCTCACTGCGCTCGGCGCGGTGCGGCGCGAGCTCTCCGGCCCCGGTCCGGACGCCGCGCGCGAGCTCGCCGAGGCGGCAGTGGCGGACGGCTTTTCGGCGGAAGCGCTGTCGGAGGGCACCGCAGTGGAAGCAGAGGGTCTCTTCAGCGGCAACGGGCTCGCCCGCCACGCCGAAGCTCGCGTCCTCCGCCTCGTCTCGCTGATCGCCGCGCACCCCTTCGGCCCGGTGCAGGTGCAGGCGCAGGTTCCCTCGCGCGGCCGCGGCGGCGACCGCATGGCCCAGCGCCGCTCCGAGGCGCTCCGCCGCGCGCTGGTCGCCGCCGGCGCGGACGAGTCGCGGCTCAGCGCGAGCGCCATCCCTTCGGCCCTGGCCCCCGACGCGCCGGTCGACCGCGCCCGCCTCGTCTTCCCCGGCTACGCCTCGGCGCCCTGACCGCCGCGACGCCCGGCTGGGAGTTCGAGGCGAGGAGCCGCCGATCACGAGAGCAGCCGGCGCTCGCGGCCGTGCACCTCCATGATGGGCGTGCGGCCGATGATCCAGGTCAGGTCGGGCGCCTCGCCCCGGATCCGCAGCCGGCCGCCGTGCTCGCCGTCGAGGTGGCAGAACGAGCACGGGCTCGTCTGGTTCCACTCCTCGTCGCCGCCGCCGTGGCTCCGGTACACGACGTGGTGTGAGCCGGGCGCGCTCGGGTTGCTGCACACCGGCGAGGTGCAGTCGTATCCGTCGCGTCGGAGGATCTCTTCGCACGCGTTGGTGCGTCCCAGGACTTCCGCCCAGCTCGACCAGAACGCGACGACCAGAAAACGGACGAATGTCCCCCCGATGCCGGACCGCTCGTGCGCGGCCTCCAGCATTCGGTAGTGCAGAATGGTCTCTTCGCGGGCGCGAACGCGTAGGGTCACGCGCCCCTGGCGTCGACGCGCCGGCGCTCCTTCCTCGGGCCTCACCGCCCGGCCCCCTTCCGGCCCTCCGGCCGGGACGTGATCGCGCTCGATCCGCTCATCCCCGAACATCTGGACTGCGTCGGCTCCCGCGTTCCCGAACATCTGGACTGCGTCGGCTCCCGCGTTCCCGAACATCTGGACGATCGCGGCATCCAGCTCGGTGTCGGCTCGGACCGGCTCGCCGAGGCCTGAATCGCCGAGACCTGAATCGCGAACGCCCGGCCGCAGCTCCACGACCGGGCCGCCACCCTTCACGACGACCTCATTCTCGATGTCGATGATCGGAACCGGCGTCTGGGGTGGCGCCACCATTCCCGAACACGCGGCTTCCGCCTCCTCGGGGCTCAGCTCCCCCGCTCGCTCTCGCGCGAGGAGGATCAGCGAGCGCAGCCCGTCCTGGACGCCTAGATGTGCTCGGCGGAAATCGCAACGCGTTTCGCGGGCGGGATAGGGCCCATCTGCGGCCCGTTCCTCCTCGACGATACTCGGCATCGCCTCGTCGGACCGAGCCACAGCTGGGCCCCATCGCGCTCCGCCATCCGGTCACGATTTCCGCCTCTCACATCTGGCGCATCGCGGGCCATCTCGGCGGACACGCTCTCGGGCGCGGCCGCCAGCGCTTCGTCGAGCCGAGCCCGCGCGTCGTCCTGCCGCTCGATCCCGAACGCCCGGCGCGCGTAGGCCCCGCACAGAACCAACTCCGTCGCACCGAGGACGTCGATGCGCCCGGCTCGCAAGGCGCGCCGAGGAGGAATAGCGGGCTATTTTCGACGAGGCGCAACGCCGCGAGCCGGGATGCAGCGACGACCGAATGCAGGAGTTGGTTCGGAGCGGGGCCGGTGCCCCGCACTTCATGTCGCGCTCGAGCGATTGCACGATCGCGATCTCCTCCGCGCTCGGCGGACCGGGCAAGTCCTCGAGGTGCATCATCCGCGCGATCTGCAGCGCCGCGTTCACCTCCTCCTCGAGGTGCTTGTGCGTCCGCCGTGTCGCCCGCTCGACCCACGCGTCCTCCGTGTCCGGCGTGGCCACGCGCCCGAGCAGGGCCGCCGCCTCGAATCCGATCGCGCCCTCGCGCAGCGCGTCCGCGACCTGAGTGAGGTGCACCGCCTGCTTGGCCAGCGCGATGCGCGCGTACACCGCCGAGCGGGACATGCCCAATCGCTCCCGGGCGTAGTGCGCCTCGCTCGCGAACCCGAGCACGTGCCAGCCGCGCGCGCGGAAGAAGCGCCCCAGCAGCCGCCCGAAGGGAACATCGGAGCTCGCGAGCCGGGGCGAAAGCTCGCGCGTCAGCCGCCGGTCGATTGCGAGCGGCCCGCAGGGCATCTCCTCGATCACCGGCACCGCCTGCTCCTCGGGCATCGCCGGGAGCGAGCCCTCCGCGTGCTCCTCGCGCCGCTCCATTCGCTGCTTCCCGGCGGCGATGCTCTCCACCCAGGCTCTCTGCCGCTCCGCGACGTCCTCCGGCGTGAGGTCCACGTCGGCGCCCACGTTCGAGAGCGCGCACTGCGCCTCGGCCAGAACCGACTCGAGCCACGCCCCGGGCGAGCCCCGTCCATCGAGGAGCTCCACCATCGGCCGCGTGGCCTCGAGCATCCACGCCTCCTCCGCGTCCACCCTGATGTCGAGCGTGCCGAAGCGCTCGCGCTCTTCCGGCTCGGGCTGCGCGCCGCCCCGCTCGCGCAAGACGCGCTTCACCTGCCGCACCGTCATCCCGCGCGTGGCCTCGAGCAGCTCCTCCTCGTCCTCGGCGGTGGCGAAGCGCGCGAGCACCTCCGCCATGCACCAGCCGATCGCCCCACGGAGCAGCGCCTCGCGGATCTTTGGCAGGCTCGAGAGTCGCCGCGCCAACGCCCGCGTGTCCTCGCCCCAACGCCTCGTCCGTCGACAGCGCTCGCGCACATAGTCGCCGAAGCGCGAGAACCCGAGCTCCTGCCAGCCCTGCCCCAGCGCGACGAACGCCTCGCCGATCGCGAGCCGAACGACCGTCTGCCCGCGCGCTCGGCGGACGAGCTCCTCATCCATCCCCCGCGCACGAGAGCGATGCCGAGGTCCTCGGGCCGCTTCGACGCCTGTGCCCGAGCGGCGAGAGATTGCCGGTGGACCACGCTCGTGGGCACGCAGCGTGAGCACCTGCGGATACGAGGATTTTCAATCGACGGGCCATCCGCCCGAAAGGCTCGCAGTTCCAAGTGGTTGCGCGTCATCCAGGGAGGGGTGTGATGTTGTCTGTGCGCACGCCGCGGCCCTTCCCGAAGTCCCTTCCTGAACGCGTCGACGAAGTGGAGGCTCGTCTGCGCGAGATGGAACGCCAACTTCGCTTCCTCACAGAACAACTCTCGAAAGGCACGACAACCGGCGTCGACCGAAGCGTCGCGACCCTCGCCAGTTGGATCTGGGAGGACAGTGATCTGCGAGGCTGGTCGGTGCTCCTGGACGGCAGCCGTGCACGATGCGTGAAGCGAGTTGCGGAGGCCCGCTCCGAAGGTTGCGTAACGAAGCGGCGGTCGCGCGATCGTGGCGGCTCGCCGCGTGATGCGGGGTCAGATCGGGTAGACGCGGATCCACTCGCCGTCCGCCACGGGCTGACCGTCACGGCCCACGGCTCGAACCACGAGCATCCATACGGCCGCCGGGTGCACCCCGAACGCCCGCGCGAAGCTCGGCACGTTGACGTGTCCGGTGCGGCCGGCGCGGACCGGCCCGACGATGTTGACGTTCAGGGTCGCCATGGGATTGGACATCAGAAGCTCCACAACTCGCGCGTGCGCTTCACGAGCGGCATCTCGGGGTCGGTCCGGATCAACTCCAAGCAGTACTTGATCGCCTCGTCGCGAAGACCGCCCTCGTTCGCCCACCTGACCAGCGGGATGAGCAGCGCGTCGCGGTCCATCGGATCGAGCGAGGGCAACACGGCCTCGATCGCGCGTACCGCCTCCGCCGGCTTCCCGCTTCCCGCAAGGGCCGCAGCCTGAACATTCACCGCCTGCGCGCGCTCCCAACTCGTCATGCGCTAAGCATGCGTTGCTCGCGTCCCGCCGTCCATCGCTCCGGGCAGACGCCGCCGCGAGGTCGGGTCATTTCACCGCCAGGACGTGAACCTTCCATCGCTGCTTCTGGGCGAAGACCGCCAGGGCTTTTCCTGGGGCTTACCAACGCAGGATTGCTGGCGCCGCTCGCGCCGGACATCACGCGATAGCGCGTCGAGCCGCGCCTACGTGCGCGTCGTCCAGGCCGCCTCTTTGAGCGCCACGAGGCCGTAGCGCTGGCTGCGACGACGGAAAGCGTCGTCGCCGCCCTCCAAGTACTGGCAAACCATGTGACGTACGCGCTCCTCTTCGAGCCCGCCCGCCGAATACGTGATCTTCGGCAGGGCCGTCGGCTCCGCGTGGTGCGCCTCGGCGACGATCACCTGATCCGCGTCTGCGTTAACCACGAGGTTCGCGTTGTGAGTGACCATGATGATCTGTCGCCGGCGCGCGGCGTCGCGAAAGAACGGGACGAGCGCGCCCTGAACCGACTTCGGGTCGAGATTCTCCTCGGGCTGATCGATCACAAGCGGCCGAAGGTCATGCTGATCGATCGCCAGGAAGAGGGTGAGGAGAACCACGCCGCGCGTGCCGGGAGAGAGGTTCCGGATGTCCACGCCCTCGAATTCGATCCCGTACCGGATCGCCACGTGGTCCGTCGAGAAGAGCCACGCGCCGACATCGCGCCCAGAGACGCCGTTCCGAAGGGCCGTCATCGCCGGCTCCACGTGGTGCGCAGCGAACTGAAGGAGCGCCGCGCGAACACCAGCCGGGTTCGCCGTGCGCCACGCCCGGTCGAGATCTCCCGCGGCGGTCTTCAGAGATCCGCGACCGAGGAACGGCGGCTTTCGCAGGTCGAAGATGCTGCTCTCCGCCGTGCTCACCCACGCGTCCAGGTCCACGTGCCGCGACACGCGGAACGAGAGCGCGGAGAGCCGCGGGTCGGCGGCCAGTCGCAGCCGCAGGGGTTCGTAAAGCGAGCGCAGCGTCGTCACCTCCGCGTCGAGCGTCTCGAAAATGCGCTCGTACGCGTCGAGCCGGAGCGTGTGCGCCGCTTCCATGCGGGCCGTCGCGCCCTGCGCGTGCGCAACCGCCTTCTGCTGCTTCTCCTCCGCTAGCTTCGCTGCGTCGAGCTTCTTTGTGAGATCGGCCCTGCGCATTGCCTGCGCGCCGTCCTCGCCCAGCGTCTTGCGCGCCGCTTCGACGGCTTCCGTGAGGGCCACGATCCCCGCACTCGGTGTTCCGTCCGCCGGAGCCGTGGCAGCGATCCCATGTTCGCGAAGCGCGCGCTCGCGCCCCTTCGACGCGACTGTCATCGCGGCCAGGTTGTCGAGTGCGGCGTCGTCAGCGCGGAGGCGGAGCTTCGCCCAATCCGCATCGGCGAGAACTCCCGGAAAGCGACCTCGAAGCTCCGCGTGGGCATGCTCCGCGGTTCGAAGCTGGCGGCGGACCTCGCAGCCGATCTGCTCGATCGAGTGCGCCCGAGCGGACTCCTTCGCGATCGCGTCCTGAAGGGCCTTCAGGCGTGCGGTCGCCGCCGCATGCGTCTGGACATGCTCGGCAGGCGCCTTGATGGGGATCGCCTTCAGGTCGTCCTCCAAGGCTTGCTTCGTGCGCGTGGCCTCTCGCGCGGCAGCTTCGATCTTGCCCTGCCTCTTCCGGATTTCTCGCTCGGCGCCGACGATCTCCGTCTGGTCTTGGATGGCATCGCGACTGGAAGCTCGCTCGGTGAGATGTGCGCCGAGCTTCAGGTTCCGAAGCTCGGCGAACGTCTCGCAACCCATCCTGTCCTCGACGGCGATCGCAGCGAAGACGACTCGCTCGATCTCGGCGAGAAGTTCGTCGGGCGCGGGTTCGCCGCCGTCATTGCCGAAGTGGCCGTAGTCGTCGCGATCGTGAACCGTCGCGTTGCGCTGGGAGAGCCGCTCCACGAACTGCTGGGACAGGTAGCGCACGCGAGGCTCCTCGCACTCGTCTGTTAGCGAGCGCCGCTGGACCACGCCATCGCCCCACTCGATCTCCACCTCCACGTCGCGGAGCAGATCGGCGGCGCGACGCACGAACGACGCGGGTCCCGGCGTCTCGTCGCCCGCATCCGCCGCGAGCGCGATCAGGTCGGCAAGGGCAGTCTTCCCGGAACCGCGCGCTCCGATGATGGTGACCAGCCCGTCGTTCAGGTCAAGCGCGACGGGTTCCAGCCAATCGGCACCCGTGAAGCGCACGCGTCGGATCACGTTGCTCGGGCTCGGGCCGCTGGGCGCGTCGGGTCCGATGTGAACGCGACGCTCTGGCTCGACCAGCGTCTGGCGAAGTGCGTCGAACGACGGCGCCCCGCGGATCCAGGTCCGTCGCTCGGCAGCGGGCCTCAGAACGCGCGCTACCTCATGCGCGTCGCAGCCGTGGATACAGGGCTTCGGGGTCTGCCCATCACGTTGAAAGTTGCGGTGCTGCCCCAGCCAGTACTTCCGATCCTGTGGGTTGCCGGAGAAGACGATGTGCGCGAGCCGACCGAGTTCCTGGCGCTGGCCGTGAAACGAGGCGTCCTCCGAGATGCCAGAGAGCCCATCGTTGCCCGCTGCGACGGCGTAGAGGACGTTCCCGCGGATCCACTGGTCGCCCTCGAACAGTTCGTGAAGTGCGCCCAGTTCGACCTTGAACTGGTTCGCCCCTTCGCGAAGCGCGGCACCTTCCGCAAGGCTATCATCGTTCGCGTGCTCGCGTCCGAGCCGGATGAGGCCCTCGTCGGTGCAGGGATAGGGCTGGCCGCGATAGCGAAATGAGAGCCGCGCGAGCTTCTCCTTCATGAGTCGCACGTGGTGCGGGTCCTCGGGCGAGACGAGCAAGTGCAGGTTGATGCCCTGGCGCTGCCTGGTCTCGATCGTCAGCCGGATCTCGATGTTGGCGAACACGAACGGGACGCTCGCAAGCCGTCCATCTGCCCGGAGCGCTAGCACCCGCTCATAACCGCGCATCGTGAAATAGTCGGTGATTCCCAGCGCGACCGGCGAGGGCCGAGCGGCCTCGATCGCCGCGACGTAGCCGTCCCAATCCTCGCCGAACTGGTTGTTCCTTAGCGTTCCGGGCGCGTGGATGTGAGGGTCCCACCGCTGCCATTGCGATCCGGCGTTCCACGTGGTCATCGCAGGCATTGTACGCCGCGAGCCGTGGCGCGATCGAGTCGTCGCGCATCGCGATGGGAGGCATCGGGTCGCTCGGCGAGCGAGCGCGCCTCGTCAGCATGCGACTCAACGGCGGGTACAGCGTCGGCCGCATTCGCGATCGACCCCGATCGCGCACAACGGCGCGCGCGCCCCGTTCACTCGTCGTCGAGCATGATCGGGCCAGTGTAAGGTTCGCTCGGGCGCACCACGAGCGCCGCCGAACGGAGCACGCTCGTATCGCTTGCCCGTCCCGACCAGAGTAGCGCGGCACCAGCCAGCGAGAAGACGGCGCGATCGTCGGGCGCAACCGTGCCAACAGCGAGCGGCGAGGCAGCGAGACGCAGGAACTCGACGGCGGCGGTCGCTGCATCCCGCACGTGACCGTCGCCGGCATCGCGCACGGCGTGCGCCTTCTCGGACACGAACGCCTCCCACACCAACAGCCGTGACGGATCGTTCGGGCTCCAGGCCGTCCAGTCGAGCGTCAGCGCGAGCGTCGAAGGGAGCCGGCCGACGACGTGCGCGAACTGGTGGAGGCCGAGCGTGGCCACGTAACCGCCGGCGGGTGCGAAGCAAGACCGGGCACCGTCACCGCGCCGACCGCGTGACAATTCCTTGCCGTCGTCCGGCACCGGGATCCAGAGCGGGGCTTCGACGCCGAGCGTCAGCGACATGCCGGAGGTCGCGTCGACTTCGATCGCGGCGAGCAGCGACGCGATCGATGTACCTCCGATCACGCTCACGGAGTCGCCGGGCGCCATCGTGGCGCGCGACCACCCGAACGCCCCGCGCGGCGAGCGCTTCGACGGTCGAACGGAACCCACGTCCATGACGAAAACGGCGGCCGACATGCTCGCGACCGTACCTCAGACCGCGTCCCCGCGGCCAGCTTCGATCCCAGCGGAGTGCGGTGTTCAACGCTGCAGCCAAGGCCTTCGCGTTCAGTCGGGGCGTGCGAGTGGCCGTGTCCGAGCCTGAGTAGGTGCCACGTGGAAGTGGAGTCCGACTCGATGCCGCTTGCGCCATCGCCACCCCCGAGGGGTCGGCGATCGCCGAATTCGACTTCCCGCGACTCCCGAGGGGTCGAGCACCCGCCGAATTTTCGACCCCTCGCCACCCCCGAGGGGTCGAGCACCCGCCGAATTTTGACCCCTCGCCACCCCCGAGGGGTCGAGCACCCGCCGAATTTTGACCCCCGCGACCGCTCAGGGGTCGAGCACCCGCTAAATTTTGAGCCCCCCGCTGACCCCTCAGGGGTCGACTACCCGCTAAATTTTGACCCCCCGTGACCCCTCAGGGGTCGACCACCCGCTAAATTTTGACCCCCGCTGACCCCTCAGGGGTCGACTACCCGCTAAATTTTGACCCCCCGCGACCCCTGAGGGGGTCGAGCACCCGGTAAATTTTGACCCCCCGTGACCCCTCAGGGGTCGAGCACCCGCTAAATTTTGGCCTCCGTCGACCCCTGAGGGGTCCGAGGACCTCCGCCGGTTGCGTTTGGCGACCCCCTTTGGGGTCTGGCGCCCCCAACGCTAGGGCGGATACGAAGACGCCGCCGGACCTCGTGGGCGCGGCGGCGTCTCCGTGATCCTCCCGATGCGAGCGGTCAGTCGACCGGCGGGAGCGGCTCGGCGGGTCCGGGCTCGTTCGCGGAGCCCCCGTCCGCCGCCGGCTGCGCCGGGTTCGGCTGCGCCGGGGCCGGCTGCTGCGCCTGGGTGGGCTGGGTGTCGACCGGCTCGCTCGGTCCCGGCGCGTACGTGGCGCGGTGCTGGTCGATGGGCGCCATCGCCGAGAGGAAGCGCGCGGTCGACTTCGGGTCCTCGGTGTCGACGGTCCCGGAGAGGATGCGCGCGTACTCGGCGACGTCGGTGCTGAGCTGGCGGAGCGCGCCGAGCAGCGCCTGGCCGTCCGGCGGCTGGACGTAGGTGTCGCCCACGCCGAGGCCCTCGCCGAGCGCGTTGTGCGCGACGCGGAGCTTGGGCAGCACCCTGGGCTGGATGAGCTGGCCGAGGTCATCCTCCAGGCCCTCGTCGTCGATGATCTTCAGCCGCTTGGCCGACTCGAACCACTCCTCTTCATAGGAGAGGGTCACGAAGGTGATGCCCTTCGGAAAGAGCAGGCTGGTGAAGCGCTCGGCGAGCGCGTACTCGGGCTCGCCCTCCACCCGCAGCCAGGTCGTGACCTGGTCGCGGAAGATGCCCCAGTAGCCGTCGAAGTGACGGTCCTCGGGGGTCAGGTTCTCCGGACGCGCACGCTCCCGCGCGTTGGCGATCTCCTGGACCTTCACCCCGTCCGCGCGCACGCGTTTGAGCTTCTTCTTCTCCGGCGCCTTCAAATCCTTCGGCGCCGCGTTGATGAGCCGCCGCACGAGCACGACGGCGCTCGCGGTGCTCACGCGCACAGGGGTGAGGTACTTCGGGAAATCGATCACATCGCTCACTATGAATGCCCTCCTCGCCCGGGCTCCGCGAGCCATGTGTCCCCCGTCCCAGGCCACCGACGACCCTATCGGGCGAGGACGCCTGTTGCACGCGTTTTCTGGGCAACATCGGCGCACGTCAACGCCAATTGACACGCATACCCCATGGCTGTGTCGTTCGTTTGGTACTGTCCACTCGTGCAGCGGTTGATGCCGCGCGCGCTGGACTGGACTGGACTGGCCGGAGCCGGACGCGCGGTCTGGTACTGGCGCGACGGGACGCTCCAACCCTACGCGTTGCGCGGCGAGCGCTACGAAGCGATCGAGCAAAGCGAGGTGCTCGACGGGATCGAGCTCGCGCTGCTCGTGTCGTTCCTCGATCGAGCCACCACCTACGACGCGATCCGGGATTACCGCGCGGCGCTCGCTGCGGGTGCGTGACCCCTCGGGGATCGCCAGCACGCTGCGGCTCATCCGCGTCCGCGACCGTCGCACGGGAAGCGAGGGTCCCCTGCGGCTTCGGCTCGTCGATCGCGACCGCGACAGCCACACGCACACCGTGGGCGTCCGCCCCGGCTCCACCGAGCCGGGTCTTCCTGGCTGGGAGACCGGCGATCAGTCGGCGGTCAGGTAGGTGTAGCTCCGGAGCGCTTCTTCGTAGTGGCGCATCAGGAGCTTCACCTGATCGATGCTGATCAGCCCGGCGCGCTGGGCTCGCTCGGCCTGCAGCCGGACGCGCTCCACCATGGCCTCGGTGTCGTACTCGACGTAGCCGAGCACCTCGCGGACGCTGTCGCCCTTGACGACGCTGGAGACCTCGTAGCCGCCGTCGTCGATCCCGACGTGGACCGCGTTGGTGTCGCCGAAGAGGTTGTGGAGATCGCCGAGGATCTCTTGATAGGCGCCGTTCAAGAAGAGGGCGAGGAAGTAGCGCTCACCGTCGTTGACCTGGTGCAGCTCGAGGGTGTGCTTGATGTCCTCGACGTCGATGAAGCGGTCGATCTTGCCGTCGCTGTCGCAGGTCAGGTCGGCGATGGTGGCGCGGATCGTCGGCTCCTCGTCCAGTCGGTGGATCGGCATGACCGGGAAGAGCTGCCCGATGGCCCACACGTCCGGTGCGGACTGGAAGACCGAGAAGTTGCAGTAGTAGATGTCGGCCATCGTGTCCTCGAGGCCCTGGATCTCCTCGGGGACGCGGCGGAGCCGGCCTTTGTTGGCCATGATCTTCTCGCAGCAATGCCAGAAGAGGCGCTCCGCCTGGGCGCGCTGCCGCAAGCTGAAGTAGCCGAACTTGAAGAGGCTCTCCGCTTCTTCCTTGCCCTGCAGCGCGTCGTGGTAGCTCTCCTGCAGGTTCTTCGGGAGGATGCCCTCCCAGGTCTCGTAGAGCTCCTGCAGCACGCGGTGGGCGGAGGGCTCGGGCGTCTCGGGCTTCACGCCGAAGCGCACCTCGTTCACGCCGACCACTTCGAAGACCAGCACGGACTGGTGCGCGCTGATCGCTCGGCCGCTCTCGGTGACCAGCGTCGGTGCGACGATGCCCGACTTGGTGCAGGCCTCCTTCACCTCGCTGACGACGTCGTAGGCGTACTCCTGCTCGTCGTAGTTCCTCGAGGCGTGGTAGTCGGTCTTGCTGCCGTCGTAGTCGACCGCCAGGCCGCCGCCGACGTCGAGGTAGCCCATCTTCGCGCCCATCTTGGCGAGCTCGACGTAGATGTTGGCCGCTTCGCGAAGGGCGTTCTTGATCGGGATGATGCTCGAGATTCTGGCTGCCGATGTGGAAGTGCAGGAGCTGGAGGCAGTCCAGCATGTCCCGCTCGGCCAGCGTGTCGACGACGCGCACGATCTCGGCCGCCGTCAGCCCGAACTTGGCGCGGTCGCCCGCCGAGCCCTTCCAGCGGCCGACGCCCTTGGCGCTGAGCTTCGCCCGCACGCCGAGCGCCGGTCGGATGCCGGTCTTCTCGGCCGCGTCGAGCGCGAAGGAGAGCTCGTCGATGCGCTCGAGCACGACGATGACCGTCTTGTCGAAGCGCTGGGCCAGGAGCGCCGTCTCGATGTACGCGCGGTCCTTGTAGCCGTTGCAGATGATGAGGCCGCCGGGCTCTTGCGACGCCGCGAGCGCGATCAGGAGCTCCGGCTTGCTGCCGGCCTCGAGCCCGTACTTCCAGGGGGCGCCGTGGCGCACGACCTCGTCGATGAGGTGGCGCTGCTGGTTCACCTTCACCGGGAACACGCCCCGGTACACGCCCTCGTACTCGTACTCCTGGATCGCCCGCGCGAAGCACTGGTTCAGGCGGCGGATGCGGTCCTCGAGCACGTCCGAGAAGCGGATCAGGAGCGGCAGGTCGAGCCCGCGCGCCTCGAGGTCCTGCGTCAGCGCGTAGAGATCGATGTGGGCGTCGGGCTGTGTCGGGTTCGGGACCACCTCCACCCGCCCGGACTCGCCGATGCGGAAGTACGGCTGCCCCCAACCCTTGATCTGATACAGCTCGGCGCTGCGCTGGACCGTCCAGCCCAGGTCCTCTTCCAGATCGTCCATGGGCACCTCACGGATCGCGCTATCCCGCAGCATCTGCGCGGCTTTGTAAGCTCCCCCCAGGTCCTTCGCAAAGGAATTCCGCCCACGGCCGAGAGGTGTGGGACCGATCGCTGGGTCGCGGGAGCGGCTCGCGTCGGGTACGCTCCGCCGGGTGAACGAGGAGGCGCAGGCG
Source organism: uncultured Pseudomonadota bacterium (assembly GCA_963832725.1). Classification (GTDB taxonomy): domain Bacteria; phylum Myxococcota_A; class Polyangia; order Polyangiales; family Sandaracinaceae; genus JAEZBP01. Next base: position 78,606 of record CAWHVG010000007.1, on the reverse strand, counting down.
CTGGCCCGAACGCTGGCGGTCGAGGAGGTGGGCGAACCCTCGTCGATCCTCCCCGCCGGGCGAGCCGATGCGCAGGCGCTGGCTCAGACGATCGCGAGCGGCCCGGCGTCGATCCTCCCGCCGGCGAACGAGGAGAGCCTCTCGGGCGCTTCGCTGGACCACTTCGTCATCGAGGAACGGCTCGGCATCGGCGGGATGGGCGAGGTCTACGGCGCCCACGACACCTCCCTCGACCGCACTGTGGCGATCAAGGTCCTCCGCGGCGACTTCACCAAGAGCGCGGGCATGACCGAGCGCTTCTTGCGCGAAGCGCGCTCGCAGGCCCGGCTGAACCACCCGAACATCGTCCACATCCATTACATCGGCCGGCGACCCACGCCGGCGGGCGAGGACTCCCTCTTCTTCGCCATGGAGCGGGTGGACGGGGGCGACCTCGACGGCCTGCTCCGCGACGGGCACACCCTGCCGCCGGAAGAGGCCCGCCAGTCGATGCTCCAGGTCGCCCACGGCCTGCGCGCCGCCCACCGCGCCGGCGTGATCCACCGCGACGTCAAGCCCTCGAACCTCATGCTCAGCGCCGACGGGATCCTCAAGATCGCCGACTTCGGCCTGGCCAAGCCGCTCGATGGCGACAACCAGATCACGCAGGAAGGGGCGATGGTGGGGAGCCCCTACTACATCGCGCCGGAGCAGGCGGTCGGCGAGGAGGTCGACCACCGGGCCGACATGTACTCGATGGGCGCGAGCTTCTATCACCTGCTCACCGGCAAGCCGCCCTTCGACGGTCCGCGGCCGATGGCCGTCGTGGCCAAGCACCTCACCGAAGCGCTCTCGCCTCTGTCCAGGGTGGCGCCCCACGTCCCGCCGCCGCTGGCGCGGGTGGTCGAGCGCCTGCTCGCGAAGAAGCCCGACGACCGTTACCCGGACTACGACGGGCTGATCGCCGACCTGGAGGACGCCGCGCCCGAGCGCCGGGCCTACGCGCCCTTCTCCACCCGAGCCGTGTCGGCGCTGGCCGACTTCATGGTGGCCGGCCTCTTGATCGGTCTGCTCGATTGGGTCGGCCTGGTCGTCTACGCGGGCGTGGTGACGGTGGGGCACGCCTGGCGCGGCCAGAGCCCGGGCAAGTTCCTCTTCGGCATCGAAGTGCGTCGCGACGACGGCTCGCCCCTCGGCTTCTGGCGGGCGCTGGCGCGCACCGTCGTCTCGTTGTGGATGCCGATCCTGGCGGGCGCGACCATCGCGCTGACCAGCGGCATCCCCGAGCTGCTCGACGTCATCGAGAGCCTCCGCCCGGCGCATCTGGCGCACCTCGAGAGCCTCCTCATCGCCATGGCCATCAGCCAGGGCTTCATGAGCCTGCTCTACGCGGCGGGGCTCGGCATCGCGCTCTTCCACCCGCGCCGCAAGACCTTCCACGATCTGGTGGTCGGCTCCGTCGTCACCTACCGCCTGCGCCCCGAGCGCATCGGCCGCCTGCCGGAGGGCAGCTCCCGCTCCGAATCGAGCGGTCAGCTCGAGAAGCTCGCCCGCCGCCTGAGCACACGCCCGCCGCCCTCCAATCCGTGAGCTCGTTCGAGATGGAGGGTGCACGAAGTCTCTGGGCTCGCCCGCGGGTGGTCTTGTTCCCGAGTGCTGGCAGCCGGCCCGGGAGCGTTCGGGCGTGAGCGTCGTCGAGCGGGACGCGCTCGGCGTGGGGCTCAGGGCGGCGCACTACCCCCATCTCTTCGAGCGCTGGCCCGAGATCGACTATCTCGAGGTCATCAGCGAGAACTTCCTCGGCGCTTCACCTTGGCCGCGGGAGCGGCTCCTGAAGGCCCGCTCGCGCTACCCGATCGTGCTGCACGGCGTGGGACTGAACCTGCTCGGCCACGAGCCGCTGGACGAGCGCTACCTCGACGCGCTCTGTCGGCTGGCCGACGCGATCGACGCGCCCTTCGTGACCGATCACCTCTGCTGGACCGGCGCGCACGCGATGAGCCACCACGATCTCTTGCCCGCGCCCTACGTGCCGGAGCTGGTCGAGCTGGCAGCCGAGCGCGCCCGCCACGTGCAGCGGCGGCTCGATCGCCCCTTCGGGCTCGAGAACCTCTCCAGCTACGTGGAGCTGCGCCGCTCGACGATGAGCGAGTGGGAGTTCTACGCGGCGGTGGTGCGCGAGGCGGGGTGCTGGGCGCTGCTCGACGTGAACAACATCTACGTGTCGAGCCAGAACCACGGCTTCGATCCGGAGCTCTACCTGTCGGCGATCGACTTCTCGCGGGTGCTGGAGGTCCACGTCGCCGGGCACACCCGCGAGCGGAGCGGGACGATCGTGGACACGCACGATCATCCGGTGGCCGACGCCGTGTGGTCGCTCTACCGGCGCGCGTGGAACCTCGGCGGTCCCTTCCCGACCATGCTCGAGTGGGACGAGCGCATCCCGCCCATGCCCGAGCTGCTCGCCGAGGTGGAGAAGGCGCGGGAGGCACGAGCGTGAAGGCGCGGCTGCGGCCGACCGGTGCACGCTCTCGGCGATACGGCGAAGGGGAGGCCTGCGCATGAACGCACCGGACTGGCTGGCCGAGCTGCAGGCGCGCTTTGGCGAGGTGCTCCGGACGCCGCTCGATCGCGAGGCCGGCGCGTGAACGCACCGGACTGGCTGAGCGAGCTGCAGGCGCACTTCGGTGAGGTGCTCCGGACGCCGCTCGATCGCGAGACGGGCACGCTGCGCGCGACGCCGTCCGCGTATCCGGAAGAGGCGCTGCTCGATGTGGTCGACCGGCCCGAGGCGAGCGCCGCCGAGCGGCTCGCGGTGTACAACCGGCAGTACTGGTTTCGCCTCTTTCGCGCGCTGGCGAAGGCGTTCCCGCTGACGGCGCACGTGCTCGGGCACTGGCGCTTCAACGACTACGCGGCGCGTTTCATCGTCGCGCGGCCGCCCCGCGGGTGGGATCTCGAGGAGGTGCCGAACGGGTTCGAGCGCTTCGTCGAGAGCGCGTTCGAAGACGTGGAGGAGCGCGCGCTCGTCCTGGAGGCGGCCACGCTCGACGCGAGCTGGCGGAAGGTCACTCGGGCGCCGCCCGCCTCGCCCTTCCAGCCGAGCGCCGAGGACGCGGCGCGCCTGCTCGATACGCGGTTGGCGCTCGCGCCAGGGGCCGCGGTGCTGAGAGAGAGCTGGAACCTGACGGAGGTGCACGGGATTCTGATCGCCGGCGAGACGATGTCGGTCACCCGCTTGCCGGAGCCGCGATGGTGGGCGCTGATCCGAGAGGCGGAGGGCGTGCGGCGCTTGCCGCTCGCGCCGCGGGAGGGAGAGCTGCTGGCGCTGCTGCGGCGAGGCACGGTCCGCGAGGCGCTCGCCGCGCTGGACGCTGCGTGCGACGAACGCGAGCGGGCGGGGCTACCGGCTTCCGTCCGAGGCTGGCTGGCGAAGAGCGCCGAGCGCGGAATGTGGTGCGCGCTGAACCGAGGTTGATCCCTCGAGCCTTCTCGGTGGGGCGAGGTCGGCCACACCGAAGTCGGCGCGCGAGGAGCAGCCAGCGCGCGGGAGGAGGCACGACGATCGTCGCGGTCCTCGCGGCGAGTCGCACATCACGCGGTCACCGAAGCCCGGCTGGCGGACGAACGACGCGATCGTCGGACGTCTCACCGCGGATTGCGCTCGACGGGGAGAAGTCGGCGACCCGAGCGAGCGCGACGGGGCGGCTCGGGACTCAGCCGACGACGCAGGAGAAGCCGGTGCAGGTGTTGAGGCCCGCGCAGGTGTGCTCCGTGAGGACGCCCGTGTTCGAGTCGTAGGAGATGCCCTGGCAGGAGTTCATGCCGCCGCAGTGCGGGTGGATCTCGATGAACCCGCCCATGCCGTCGCACATGGCGGTGAAGTCCGCGAGGGTGATGTCCGTCCCCGCGTCGGACGTGGACGTGATGTGCCGGTCGGGCAGGACGTCGCACACCGCGTCGGGCGGCATGTAGCCCGCGTCGTGGGGAGCGCTGCCGTCGGTCGCGGTCGCGTCCGGCGCCGCCGTGGCGTCCATGGCGGCGCTCGCGTCCGCGATCCGAGCGTCCATGCGCTCACCGGCATCCGTCGCCCGGCCGGCATCGGTCGCCCGACCGGCGTCCGTGCCGCCGCCCGCGTCCATCTCGCCACCGGCGTCGGAGCGCACGCTCACCTGGGCGTCGTGTCCCGCGTCGTCCGGCTCGGGGCCGGATTGGCAGGACGTCGTCGAGAGCGACAAGAGGCCGCCCAGCGCGGCAGCGATGAGCGGGTTGGTCAGCGAATCGTCGGAAGGAGGCATGGGCGGAGCCAGCGTAGCGCTCGTGGACACGAATGGGTACCGCTTCGGCAGCTTCGCCGGCGGACGCATTCGACTCGATGCGCCGAGCCGCTCTCCCTCAAGGGAGGATGATGCGACCCGGCGCGCCGGTGGCGCCGCTCTGGGTGTGGCACGAGTTGCAGTCGCCGTTGCTCTGCGGCGTGAGCATCGCCCGCTCGCCGCTCCCGAACACGACCTTCGCGGTGTAGGGCAGCGCCGGCGACTGCCCGGAGAGGTAGAAGTTGCCCGCCGCGTTGACCGGCAGCGTGTAGGTCATCCCATTCGCGTCGGTGATCACCACGCGCGCGCCGGCGCCGCCGATCGGACCGCCCATGCAGTCATCCGGCTCGTGCGCCGAGGCGTAGACCGTGCCCGCCATGTCGAAGCCGCGCGTCCGCACGCCGTGGCAGCTCCCACAGGCCACGCCCGGGTGCATCTGCGGGGAGCCCCAGCTGCCGAGGTTCCAGGTGTCGCCGGTCGAGCAGGTCGGCGCGCTGGCGAAGGGGTCGTCGACGCTGCACGTGCCCGAGGGCGTGCCGGCGGTGATCCAGTCCTGCAGCACCTGGACGTCGGCGGCCGAGGGCGCCGGTCCGTAGGGCGGCATCGGGAGCATCGTCGCCTGCATGCGCTGCACCGCCAGCTCCGCCTCGGTCATGCTCGGGTCGCGCAAGGAAGGCTTGGTCGAGATCGGCCAGGCTCAGGAGAGACGTGGTCGAGGAGTCGGCGGGCGGGTTCCCGTGGCACTCGGAGCAGAGCCGACCCAGCATCATCGCGACATCGCAGGGCAGGTCGGCGGGCGGCGGGGGCGGCGTCCACGCGTCGGTGCCGGCGTCCTGCGGGCCCATGGAGGAGGCGTCCGCCGTCGTCGAGCCGTCCTGCTGCTGCGCTCCCGCGTCGGGGTGCGCGACGGGCGAGGAGCCGGAGCAGCCAGAGGCGCCGAGCAGCGCGATCATCATCCAGAGCCGAGCGTCCGAGCGCATTCCTTCGACCTTCCCCGGCGTCACGCCGGCACATCGCTTCCAGCCTGACCGCCTCCGAGAGTCCTGACCAGGAACCCTCCAGCTGCCCTTGGCGAGAGTGAAATCAAATCTCATTCTCACGCCCGAAGAAACGGCGGAAGACGCGGCAGCAATGCGCATGCCTCCGCAGCAAATTGCGACAGATGGGCACGAACGTGCGTAGTTGTCCGGCACCAGGGTCGCGACTGCGCCAACCCGTCACGGCTACGTCAATCGCCGAAGAGCGTCTCGTGGACCTCGCGCAGGATGGTCTGCGCGTGATCCGCTGTGAGCTCGAGCGCGCGGGCGAGGGAGTCGATCGCCGCCGCTTCCGCGTGGGCCACGAAGTCGTCGACGAACGCGACGCCGACGGAGAGACGGAACGCGAAGTCCTTCGCGTCGGGGGTCTGCACGCGCGAGGCGGCGTCTTCCAGACGGCTCTTCCAGCCCTCGGCCGAGAGCTTCGCGGCCAGATCCTGGAGCGCGTCGTCGAGGTTCAGATCCGGCACGGCTCGGATGTCGGCCAGCGCGTCGATGCTCGCCCGGAGCTGCTGGACTTCCTCGTCCTGGACCTCTCCGTCGACGGCGGCCATCAGGAACATCAGCTCGACGATGGCCAAGAGCTCGCTCTTCTTCGCCGCGGCGAGGTCGGTCTCTTCCGGCGCCGGCTGCTCCTGTAGGTAGGCGTCGATCGCGTCCGAGACGCTGATCCCGGTGGCGATCTTCCCGAGTCGTTCGTCGAGCTCCATGGCGCTGGTCCTTCGCGGCCGACGATATCACGGTCACCCGCTCGGGAGCTCCCGAGCGAGACTCCCCTGACAGTCCGGCAGGTCGGCGATGCCGCGCGTCGAGGCCGGCGCGTCGAGGCCGGCGCGTCGAGGCCGGCGCGTCGAGGCCGGCGCTCGCTCACCAGCCGCCGAGGTCCATGACCTCCTCGGGATCCTCGTCCTCGAGGTGGCCGTCGCGCGCGAGCTGGAGGGCTTCGGTCACGCCGAGCCCGACGTAGACCTCGCGCTCGTCGTCGCCCTGCAGCGCCACGAGGCGCGTCCGGACGTCGGCGCGGTCGAGCAGGATGTTGATGGCCCGCACGAGGCCCCGGACCGTCACCATCGGCACAGCGCGCTTCTGGGCTTCGGCCTCGGCCAGGTCGAGCTCGCCGGTGTCGGCCTCTTCCTCGTAGTCGTCGAGGACCGCGGCGACGTTCTCGCCCGCGCGGAGCACCAGCGGGCCGTCCTCGCCGCCGATGCGCTCCATGCTCACCTCGTCGAGCTCCGGCGCGAGCGCGGTGAGGCGCGCCACCAGCCCCGCGGCCGTCGCCGGCTCGCCGACCCGCTGCAGGAAGAAGCGATCGGTCCCTCGCCGCCGGCGGGCCGCATCCCGATCGCCACCCGCGTCGTAGTAGAGCTCGAGGAGGCTGACCCGCCGCGCGTCGCGCTCGTCCTCGCCCGCCTCGCTCGCGACCCGCAGGAGCTCTTCGTCGTCGAGCTCCGCCACGAGCCCCACCGCCTGCAGCGCTCGCACGAGCACCTGATCTTCGGGATCCAGGAGCTGCGCGGCCAATCGCTGTGCGCTGATGCTCCTCGGTCGAGGGGCCGCGCGGGGCGCCTCGCTCGGGGTCGCGCTCTCGTCCAGGCTCACGGTGCCTCTCCCGCCTCGAAGTTCGACCGCTATGGTTGATCGAAAACACTATCGCTGTCGAGGTGATCGATCGGTCGGTGGGTCGCCGGCGATACCCCCGAAGCCTCCTCAATCCAGGACGGCTCGGACTTTTTCGGGCGTTCGACTCGAACCGCGGGCGCACCTGCTGCACGCTGGGAGAGATGGGGACGCGCACCACGCTGCTCGCCCTCGCCTTCGCCACCGCGGTTGGATGTGGCGCGACGGGGCTCGACGACCACGACCCGTGGATGCGTCACGAGTACGCGCGGGCGATGTACGGAGACGCCGCCGCCATCACCATCGAGGCGTTCTACGAGGAGCTCGCGCCCTACGGGCAATGGATCGAAGACTCCCGACTGGGCTACGTCTTCGTGCCTCACGATCCGAGCTACCGACCCTTCCGCAACGGGCACTGGGGACAGAGCGACCGCGGGCTGGTCTGGGTGTCGTACGACGCCGTCGGGTGGGCCGTCTGCCACTACGGCGCCTGGACCATCATGGACGACGGGCGCTGGGCATGGGTCCCGGGCACGCGATGGTCACCGGCGCAGGTCGACTGGCGCGCTTCCGATCGATTCGTCGGCTGGGCGCCGAAGCTGGACGGGACCGCGACCGCGCCGGCTTCGATCTGGATCTTCGTGGAGATCGACGGGCTCTTGAGCCAGGCGCTCCCCTCTGCGTACGTCCCGCCGGCACGCGCACAGGGCGTCTACCGGGCTTCGACGACGCTCGGCGCGCCGAGCGCGACTGGCACCGGAGCTCTCTGGTTCGGGCCGCCGCTCGCGTGGCTGGCTGGGCGCGTGCCCGGGTATGCGAGCGCGCCGCCGCCGCCCCGCCGGCTCGGTCCTCCGATCGCGGGTACGAGCCGGAGCGGCTACTGGCCTCGTTCGGCACCGCGCCGCGCGACGCAGACGCTTCCCCCGCCGTCGCAAGGACGATCCGGGCCGCGCGTGCTGGCGACCCCGGGCTCGGGTGTGGTGCACGCGACGCCGGGTGGATCCGGCGCTCCGGCGCCCAGCGGCTCGGGCAGCAGAGTGGTCCACGCGGCGGGCGGCTCGGGCTCGGGCGGCTCCGTCTCGGTGGTGCACGCGACACCCGCTGGTGCCGGCGCGGCGACGGCGAGCAGCTCGGGCAGCAGAGTAGTGCGCGCGACAGGCGGCTCGGGCTCGGGCGGCTCGGGCTCGGGCGGCTCCGTCTCGGTGGTGCACGCGACACCCGCCGGTGCCGGCGCGGCGACGGTGAGCGGCTCCGGCAGCCGCGTAGTCCACGCGGCAGGCGGCTCCGTCTCGAGCGGCACGGTCTCGGACAGCTCGGTGGTGCATGCCACGCCCGCCCGCCTCGGCGAGGCCCCGACGAGCGGCTCCGGCAGCGCGGTGCATGCGACGCCTCCCCCGGCGAGCTCGAGCCCCGCTACGCGCACTTACGGCTACGTTCACGTGGATCCCGCTTCGCCGGTGTCGACCACGGTGTCGACCACGCCGCCGATGCCGATCCGTCCCGAGACCGCCCAGCGCGTGCCTCCCCCGCGGATCGAGCCTGCGCCTGCTCACGTCCCCACCCCCGCCGCTCCGGCGCCGGCCATCTACGCGGGCGACGCTCCGCACCGGATCGTGGCGAGCCCCGGAGCGACGCCCGCGCCGAATCGTTCCCGCACGTGGACCGCGCAGGCACCTCCTCGCGCAACGTTCGGCTCCGCCGCGCAGCCCCACGGCTCGGTGGCCGTGACACGTGCGGGCGGGTCCGCGGCGCCGAGCCGTTCGTACGGAACCGTGGCCCCCTCCCGCGTCGTGCAGGCGGTGCCGAGCCGCTCGTACGGGACGGTGGCTCCCCGCGTGCACCCGGCGCCGAGCCGCTCGTACGGAACGGTGGCTCCACCTCGCGGAATCGTGCACGCAGCTCCCGCGCCAGGCGTGCTTCACGTCAGCCCCGCTCGCGTGTACGCGCCCCCGGCTGCGGTCCGGGTCGCGCCCGCCGGAATGGTGCACGCGACGCCCGGCCCGCGCGTGCCGGCGCGCTGAAGCCCGGCGCTTCGTCGCGTGTTCGTCGTCGCCGGCTCCTCCGCAGTCTCCCTCCGCAGTCTCACCGCCTCGGCGTGCGCGCCGAAGCGCGACGACGAGAGAGCGCGAGCTGGTCCCAGGAGACGGACCGGAGCGCGTCGAGCGTCGCCGGGGTCGGGTAGGGATCGCGGTTCGGGGGGACTACGGAGGAGACGGTGAGTCTCCGGCGAGCCATCGACGTGGGAATCGAACGACGGCGACCAGGCGATGCGAAGCCAGGGCCCAACGCCCGTGAGCGCATCGGACCGGGTCGCGGCGGCTCTGCGTCTCGCGGCTCGCGACCGTCGGGCTCGCGAGCCTTCGCCTCGAACGCTCGGTGTCCATGAAGCGCCTCGTCTCCTCGCTCGCCACGCTCCTCGTCCGGCGACGCGCTCCGGTGGTCGCTTCGGTGCTCTTCGTCACCGCCGCCCTCGCCGCGTGCATCCCGTGGCTGAGGACCGACCCTTCACCCGAAAAGCTCGTCGCTTCGCGCGACGGTCAGGCCGCCACGGCGGCGGAGCTGCGAGAGAGCTTCGGCGACTCCGACCGCGTCGTGGTGCTCCTCGTTCGAGCCGCCGACGTCCTCCGTCCGACACCTCTCGGCTACCTGCACCTCCTGTCCCGCCACTTCGTGGGGGACGCGGGGATCGCGCGGGTGGACAGCGTCACCGTCACACCGCTGGCCCGGCGCGCACCGCCCGTCCCTTCGACGCTCACGCTGGACGATCTGGCCGGCGAGGACCTGGACGGCGACGAAGACGATCGGCCGCCGCTGTCGATCGAGGTCCAGGACGCGTTGGGCGCGCTCGCCGCCGCCGAGCCCCAGCGCTATCCGCAGGGTGTCCTCTCGCTCTTCGGGCAGCTCGACGGAGTCGAGAGCGGACCCCTCGTCGAAGGCGACGCCGTGAGCGCGGACGACGCCGCTCGCGTGCGCGAAGCGCTGGAGGACGCGCCGCTGCTCGAGGGGCGCCTGATCAGCGCGGACCGGCGCGTCGCGGCCGTGATGCTGCAGCTCGCCGGGGTCGATCACGATGCCCGCGACGCCGAGGTCGATCGCATCGAGCGCTGGATCGGGACGCATCCGCCACCCGCCGGCGTGCGCGTCGACGCCGGCGGCCTCCCCGTGCTGCGGCGCGCGCTCTCGCAGGGCATCGCGGCCGACCAGCGCGTTCTGTTGCCGATCACCATGCTGGTCTGCGCCGTGCTCTTGCTCGCCGGGCTGCGGTGGCTCGGCGGCGTGGCGCTCTCGCTGGCCACGGTCGGCATCGCGGCGGCGATGGTGGTCGGCGGCATGGCGGCGGTCGGCGAGCCGATGAACGTGCTCAACGAGATCGTCCCGCCGCTCTTGATCATCATCGGCGTCAGCGACGCGATCCATCTGGTCAGCCGCTACCGCGAAGAGCTGCGCGGCAACGACGACCGCTTCCGCGCCGCGCGCCGCACCGTTCGCAGCATGGCCGTGGCCTGCTTCTTCACGTCGATCACCACCGCCGTCGGGCTGGCGTCGTTGCTCGTCTCCGAGACCGAAATGCTGCGCGAGTTCGGCTTGCTCGCCGCGGTCGGCGTGATGCTGGCCTACGTGGTCACGATCGCGTTCTTGCCCGCCGCGCTGACCTACCTGCCGAAGCCGGAGCCTCTCGCCGCGCGGGGCGACTGGCTCGAGCGCGGCATCGCCCGGCTCACCCGGGTCTGCCTCCGCCGTCGGGGTCCGGTGCTGGCCGCGAGCGGCGCGCTCATGGGGCTGGCGCTCGTCGCCGGCGCGGGGGTGCGGGTCGACACGCGCCTCCTCGACCCCTTCGACGACGACGCGCCGGCCGTGGTCACGACGCATCTGATGGAGGACGAGCTCTCCGGAACCCGCCCTCTCGAGGTGCTGCTCCACAGCGACGACCCGGCCCGCTTCCGCGATCCGCACGTGCTGGCCGCCCTCGATCGCACCGCCGACTGGGCGGCGCGGCAACCGATCGCGCTCGGTGTCACCAGCGCGACCGACGTGCTGCACGAGGGCTGGCGCGTGCTCGACGACGATCCCTCCCTCCGCCACGCGGGGTTCGTGTCGCCGCGTCAGGTCGACGCGCTCGAGACGCTGATGACCGAGTCGGATCCGAGCCCGCTCCGCGCGTATCTCCGGGAAGACGGACGCGTGCTGCGCATGCAGGTGATGCTGGCGGACGCCGGCGCCCAGGCGAGCCAGCGCTTCATCGAAGGCCTACGCAGCCGGTTGGAGGCGGGCCTTCCGAGTGACGTGGACATCGCGATGACCGGCGAGGCGTACATCGGCTCGCTCGCGCTCGAGTCGGTGGTGGACGACCTCACCGGCAGCTTGGCCGTGGCGGTGGTGATCATCTTCGCGATGCTGGCGTTCCTCTTTCGCAGCACCCGACTCGCGATGGTCAGTATACCTGTCAGCCTCACTCCGCTCATCGCGACTGCAGCGTGGATGCGTCTCCGAGGGATCTCGCTCGATGTCGCGACCGCGATCATCTTCTCCATCGCCCTCGGGCTCGCCGTCGACGGCACCATCCACGTGCTCGCCCGATTTCGCGAGGAGCGAGCCCGACGTCGATCCGTCGACGCCGCCATCCTCGCCGCCGCCCGCGGGACCGGCCGCGCGATCGTCGTCTCCTGCGCCACGCTGTCGGTCGGCTTCGGCGTGCTCGCCGCGAGCGAGCTGGTGCCGGTGCGCCAGTTCGGCGAGCTGATCGCGGTGAGCGTCGCGAGCTGCGCGCTCGCCACCTTGGTGATCCTGCCTCCCTTGGTATCGCTCGTCGTCCGCGAGCCTCAGCCCGTGCGGGCCGACTCGGTGCTGAAGGCCGTCGACACGAGCACCTGACGCGCGGGTCGGAATCGTGCCCACGCGCGCGATCTGCGGGCTCGGAGGGCCGCCGCGTGCGCTCGGGCTGACACGAAAACCGTGGCGTCATGCCTCGGGCGCGGCCCTCCCTCCTGCAAACCGAGTGCGTTTCGAGGGAACCGGAACGCGACTCATTCCGTCTCGAAAAGCGTTCCCTTCGCTTGCCGTTCGCCCTTCGAGGTTCCCTGATGCAGTTGGATTCGCCCCAATCCTTCGGGGTCGTCGGCACCGGCCCCAGCGCCCGCGCGCTCGCCTGCCATCTCAGCCAGCGAGGCCACGACGTCCATCTGCTGACGCGGAACCCACAACGCCCTGATGTGGCTCGAGGCGCGGGGCGGGACCATCCGCGCGACGGGCCGCATCGAGGGCGAGCACCGCGTCGCCTCGTTCACCTCCGACCCGGCCGAGCTCGCCGAGCGCGCCGACGTGATCTTCCTGGCGACGATCGTGCCGGTCTATCCGGAGGTGCTGGCGCGGCTGGCGCCGCATCTGCGGTCCCATCACCGCCTCGTGCTCTTCTCGAGCAAGCTCCTCGGCTCGGTGCACGCCCAGCGCCGCCTGGAGGAGCTCGGCGCGCCTGCCATCCCGGTCGCGGAGGTGGACGCGCTCTTCGCCAGCCGCCTGCTGGAGGACGACGCGGTCTGGGTGCGCGGCGTGAAAGGCTGGACGCTCTTCTCCGGACCTTCGCGCTCGATGACCGCCGACTTCGTCCCCTTGATGAACGCGATCTTTCCAGGCTTGGAGCCGGCGACGAACGTCGTTCAACGTGGGCTGACCGATTTCGGCGCGCTCGCCCATGCACCGACGGTGATCGCCAACATGAACTCGGTCTCGCGCGGTGATCCTTTCCTCTTCTACTACGAAGGGTTCACGGAGCAGACCATCGCCATCCTCGAAGCCTGCGAGGACGAGTTCCGCGCCGTCGCCGGTGCGTTCGGGAGCGAGATCGTGCCGATGGCGACCCTGCTCGACCGCTACTATGGTTGCAAGCGGGGCGACCTGCGGACGGCGATGCGAAGCGTGCCGAACTACCAGCACAGCATCGCGCCCGGCACGCTCGACCACCGCTTCCTCCGCGAGGATGTCGGCTGCAGCTTGGTCCCGCTGACCGAGCTCGGGCGCGTCGCCGGCGTGCCCACCCCGACCGTCGACTCCGTCGTCCACCTCGCCTCGCTCCTCCTGAGAGAGGATCTTCGAGGCTCGGGCCGCACCCTGGAGCGCGTCGGCTGGCGCGGCCTGTCGATGGACGAGATCCTCCGGCGCATCCATGGCTGAGAATCAGACCCCCGCGGCGCGCTGGACCTGGGTCGTGCTCGCGCTCGTAGCAGCGTGCGTGGAGCCCATCGCCGTCAAGCTGGGCTATCGCGCCTCGGCGACGCCGTACCAGACGCTCCTGGTGCGGAACTCCGTCGCCGCCGTCGTCATCCTCCCGCTCCTGGCGGCCTCGCGCGGGCTGCGCTCGAACGCGTCGCTGGAAGGTCGGCCGACCCAGCGCGCGTCGTGGCCCGAGATGGCGCGCCTCGCCGGCCTCGGCGCGCTCCTCTTCTGCACGGCCCAGCTCACCCTCTTGGCGTTCGCGCGGCTGACCGTGGCGGTGGTCCTCTCGATCATCTCGCTGACGCCCTTCGTGGTGGCCCTGACGTCGCGCCGTCGCGCGCTCGGCCCGCGCTTCCTCGGCGGCGCGGCGTGCGGGGTGGTCGGCGCCGCGCTCGCGACCGGCCTCGCCGACGTCGGCAGCCACGAGGCCGACCTGATCGGCGTGGCCTGCGCGGTAGGCGCAGTGGCGACGTCGACCATCTACCGGCTCGGGCTGGAGCGGGTCACCGTCCGCCACACGCCTTCCGTCGTGTCCACGTGGGTCTTCGCGACGAGCGGGATCATGGCGTTGATCCTCGTGGCACCCTTCGCCGGCTTGCCGCCCTCCGCCGCGTGGTGGGCGGGCGGCTGGACGGGAGTGTCGGCCGCCATCGCCAACGTCGGCTTCGTCTCCGTCGTGCAGGTCCTCGGCGCGGCGCGCGCGTCGCTCTTGATGCTCTTGCAGCGCCCGCTGGTGATCGGCATCGCCGCCGTGACCCTCGGCGAGCGCCCCGGCCCGATCGAGGCCACGGGCGTGGCGCTGGTGCTCTTCGGCGTCTGGCTCGGCCGCCCGCAGAAAGCGAAGAAGGAATGAAGCGATTCACCGACGCGATGCGCTTCGTCGAAGAGGAGCACGCGTTTCCCGAGCGGCCCGAGGACGTGCACGGAGCGCGCTTTTCGATGCTCCTCGAGGAGGCGGATCTGGTCGGTCCGGTCGAACGCGTACCCACCATCGTCGTCGCCGGCTCCTCCGGGAAGGCCTCGACCGCCCGCATGATCGCGTCCGTGGCCCGTGCCGTGCTCGACCGCGCGGGCGACCGCCGCCCCGTCGTGCTCGGCACCAAGCCTCCTCTGCACGAGACGCCCGACGGGAACCGGGAGCGCTATCAGGTGCTGCGCCACGGCTTCGCCGAGCGACTCGACGGTCCGACGCCGGGCGCGGCCTGGGCGCGGGCTTGCTGGATCGATCCCGAGACGTTCGCCGACCAGGTGGAGGCGCTGCGACCTCTCGCCGAGCGTGTGGAGGCCCGCGGCGTGGCGCTCGCACCCTACGATCTGCGCTACGCCATCCTCGCGCGGCTGGCGCACACCGAGGGCGCGGCGCTGGCGGTGGTGGAGGCGAACATCGGCCTCCGGAGCGACGTCGCCGGCTGCTGGCCGGGCCCGCGCGTCGACGTGCTCACCCACATCGGCACCGATCACGCGAAGCTCCTGCGCGCGCCGGAGGCGTTCACAGCCGCACATCCCGAGCTCGGCGAAGCGGCCGGTCCGCTCTGGCACAAGGCCGGAGGCGTCGCGCCGGGTGCCGTGGTCGTGCTCGGGCCGCAGGCGCCGGCGATCGAAGCGCTGGCGCGGGAGCTGGCGTTCGAGGCCGGCGCGCGCGAGGTCATCCACGTCTCCGATCGCTGCACCGTGTCGGGCGCGGAGACCTCGCTCGAAGGCTCGCGCGCGGAGCTCACCCTCGACGGCCGCTCGATGCCGATCGCCGTCTCGGCGCTGGGCGACTACCAGCTCGAGAACGCGACCATCGCCGCGCTCACCTGCGCCGTGCTCACCGGCGAGGGGCTGGTCGACGTGCTCTCGGCCGACGCCATCGCCGAGGGCCTCTTGCGGGTGGTCATTCCGGGTCGGCTCGAGGTGGTGGATCGCGCGCCGACCACGCTGCTCAACGTGACCGAGGGTGCGTCCAAGGTGCGCTCGCTCCTGCCGGCGCTGCGGGGGCTGGGCGCCAAGCGCTTCGTGGTCTGCGCGAGCGTGCTCGCCCGCGTCGACGGAGCGAGGGAGATCGTGGAGACGCTCGCCTCGGCACCCGAGACACAGGCGCTCGTGACGACGCAGCACAACCCCGACGATCTTCCGGCCGTGGAGCTCGCCGCCTGGGCTCGGCGCCATGGGGAGCTCGACGTTCGCTCCGAGCCCGACGCGAGGAAGGCCGTCGCCCTCGCGCGCAGCCTGGCGACGGAGGAGGGGATGGTCCTCTTGGTCGGCAGCGGCCTCTCGAACGCGCTCGAAGCCGGCTGACCGAGCATCGTCCCGAAGGTCGACCTCGGGTTCTACAGACGACGGCTCAACGGTTCGCGGAGTTGCCGAGCGGATCGATCGCCTTCGACCTGCCGAGATGGTCGCGGACGTCGACGTGGGCGCTTCACTCCGCGTCGGCGAGGGCGGGCTCGGCGCGGAGCGCCTCGTCGCGCGGGTGGGCGAGGACGGTGACCAGCGTGAGGGCGGCGGCGACGGTGCCGCCCCAGAAGATCGGGTCGAGCGCCGCGCCGAGCGCGTCGATCACGCCGGGCATGGCCAGCGCGGCCTCGCGACGATGCGGGTCCAGCAGCGCGTTGACCGTGTCGGGGTTCACGCTGGCGCCGAGGCGGGTCGCCAGCACGGCGCCGAGCCCGCCGACGCCGAGCGCGCCGCCCATGGTGCGGGCGAACATCGTGGCGGCGGTGACCACGCCGCGCTGCTCCCAGCCGACGCTCGACTGGCCGACGCGATCCCGAAGGGCACGTTCACCAGGAAGACCCAGCGCCAGGAGACCGCCGCCACGATGGCGCCGCCGAGGAGCGGGCCGCTGATGCCGGCGATGCCCCACACGGCGCCGAACCAGCCCTGCACCTTTCCGCGCTCGGCCGGCGTGTAGAGGTCGCCGATGACGGTCAGCACGATCGGCTGCACGGCGCCGGCGCCGAGGCCCTGCACGGCGCGGAAGAGGATGAGCTGCTCGATCGAGGCGGAGAGGCCGCTGGCCAGCGAGCCGGCCAGAAAGAGCGCGATGCCGAGCAGGAGCACCGGCTTTCGGCCGTGGCGATCGGCGAGCTTCCCGTAGAGCGGGACGGTGACCGTCGAGGCCAGCAGATAGGCCGCGCCGACCCAGCCGTAGAGGCGGATGCCGCCGAGCTCGGAGATGACGGTCGGCATCGCCGTGGCCACGACGGTGGCCTCCATCGCCGCCATGAACATCGAGAGGAGCAGCGCGGCGACGACGATCGGACGGTTGAGGGGCTTCGACTGCATCGGGCCGGCAGATATGCAGCCGCGCGGGCTCGATCGCCAGTAGCGTCGGAAGGTCGGGCGCGGCGGCGACGACGTGGAGCCCGTTGGGCCGAGCGACGCGCGAAGCCGACGGCGCCGCGGTGAACGCTCGAGCTTCCGCCGAAGCGCGCACGCCACACGGGTTCGAGGCAGAACGCGGGACGCACCGAACGAGCGTCAGTCGAGCAGGTGCGGGACCTCGCGCGAGCCTTCGTCTCGCAGACGCAGCGCGAGATCGATGCGCGTGGCCGCGTTGATCAGCCCCAGGTGGCTGAACGCCTGCGGGAAATTGCCGAGCAGGGCGCCGGTCGCCGGGTCGATCTCCTCCGCGAGCAGGCCGAGGTGATTGCTGGCCTCGGCGTGAGCGACGAAGATCTCCTGCGCCTGGTCGATCTTGCCGGCCATCGCCAGCGCTTCGGCCAGCCAGAAGCCGCAGAGCACGAACGCGCCCTCGGGGCCGCCGACGCCGTCGTCGGTGTGGTAGCGGTAAACGTAGGGGCCGTCGCCCAGCTCGCGTTGAACGCGCGACACGGTCTCGGTGATCAGCGGGTGGCTCGGCTCGAGAAAGCCGTGGATCGGCAGCAGCAGGAGCGCTGCGTCGGGCGCGTCGAGCCCATAGCCCGCCACGAAGCCTTTCCCTTTCGGATCGAGCCCGCGCGCCACGACGTCTTCGCGGATGGCCCGCGCCGCGTCGGCCCACACCGCCTGCGAGCGCCGGTCGCCGAAGCGCTGCGCCAGCCGCTCGCCGCGGTCGAGCGCCAGCCAGCACATCAGCTTGCTGTGCACGTTGTGCCGGACCATCCCGCGCGGCTCCCAGATGCCGTGATCCGGCTCGGACCAGCGCTGGCGGACGGTCTCGATGACCTGCCGCACCTCGCGCCACACGCGCAGGCCGAGGGTGCCGCCGAAGCGCTCGTAGAGCCACGCCGCGTCCACCAGCGCGCCGCCGATGTCGAGCTGGAGCTGATGGCGCGCGCCGTTGCCGATGCGGACCGGCTTGCTCCCCTGGTAGCCGTCCAAGTGGGTGAGCACGGTCTCTTCCGGCACGGCGTGTCCGTCCACCGTGTACATGACGAGCAGCTCGCCGTCGTAGCGGTGGAGGATGTCGCGCACGAAGTGGAAGAAGTCGCGCGCCTCCGGCTGGTAGCCGATCAGGTTGGCGGCTCGGATGGCCATCGCGGCGTCGCGGGTCCAGGCGTAGCGGTAGTCCCAGTTGCGACCGCCGCCGATCCACTCCGGCACGCTGGCCGTCGGCGCGGCCACCATGGCGCCCGTCGGCGCGTGGATCAGGAGCTTCAGCACCAACGCCGAGCGCAGGACGTGGTGGCGCCAGGGTCCGTCGTACTGAAGCCGCGAGCGGACCACTCGCGCCAGTGGCGGCGGGTGGTGCGGAGCTGGTCGAAGGGCCGGTAGGCGTGGATGGGCTCGGCCCGCGGCGCGTCCCAGCTCAACACCATCCAGCGGCGCTCGCCGGCGCGGACCTTCAGCTTCGCCTCGACGCCGCCTCGCCGCCTCGTCGACCAGCGCGCGCCCTCGATCACCGCCGCCAGCGTCTCGCCGTCCGTGCTGCGCGCCAGCGCGCCGCCACCCTCGATGTCGAAGTGGACGTCGACCCTTCCGTAGTCGAAGCGCGGGTCGAAGATCACGTCGAGCTCGACCTCGCCCTCCACGCACTGGATCCGCCGATGGATCTCGTGCACCGAGGCGCGCGGGTCGTCGGTCCAGGGCATGAAGTCGACGATCCGCACCACGCCCTCACCCGGCACGGTGAAGAGCGTCTCGAGCACGTTCGTGCCCGGATCGTAGGATTGCAGGCTCTCGAAGGGCCGCCGGGCCGGGGTCACCGCGGTCATCCCGCCCCGCTCCGGATCCAAGAGCGCGCCGAAGACACTCGGGCTGTCGAAGCGCGGCATGCACGCCCAGTCGATGGCCCCGTCGACCCGGACCAGCGCGGCGCTCACACCGTCGCCGATCAGCCCTCGGGCCCCGATCGGGAGGACTCTTCGTCTTCCCCCTCCACGAACGTGAAGGGACGGCGGATGCGCTTGGCCGCGCTGTACAAGTCCATGACCAGGGAGGCTACCGCACGAGATCGCGCCGTCGACCTCGGTGTGCTAACCGGGGCGCATGGCGGGATTCGAGCTCGTGGTGCTGGACTTCGACGGAACGTTCACGCGCGTGGACGACGAGGCGGCGCCCTTCTTGGTCGCGTACCGGCAGGGGCTGGCCGAGCTGCTGGGCGGCGACATCGACGCCGAGTGGGAACAGGCCAAAGCGGCGATCGAAGCGAATCCAGAGCGATACGGATGGGAGTACGAGGGCAAGATCGTCGCGCCCTCCCACGCCGATCCCTACATCTTCGCGACCAGCATCGCGCAGATCCTTCTCCACGAGCACCACACGGAGAAGGGCGTGCTGACCGAGCGGCTCTACCGCGACGCCTACGCCAAGGCGGTCACCGTCTTCCGCCACGACGCCAAGCAGGTGGTGGAGACCGTGCTGGACCTCGGCGTGCCGGTGATGGTCGTGACCAACTCGCGCACGGCCGACGTGGAGCGGAAGATCGCCGAGCTCGCGCCCCGCGGGAGCGAGCGGCTGACGGTGCGCGGCGACGCGTGCAAGTGGATGCTGGTGCCGCCGTCGCATGCGGACGAGCGCTTCGACGCCCTGCCGGCGGAGCTACCGGTGGCCGGGCTGAGCCGGCCGATCCTGGTCCGCCGCGGCCGCTACTTCGACGCGCTGAAGCGTATCTGGGACGAGACCGGCACGACGCCCGGCGGGACGCTGGTCTGCGGCGACATCTACGAGCTGGACCTCGCGCTGCCGGCGCTGCTCGGCGCCACCGTCCACATGGTCGGCCGGCCCAGCACACCCGCCTACGAGCGGGACGCGGTGGCCAAGGCAGGCGGCACGTTCTCGACCGAGCTCGCGGGACTGCTCCAGCAGATCTGATTGCCGGGCCACGTGTCGCGCATGGCACGTCGTCCGTCGCTCGCGCGAAATCCGTCGCTCTGGGCTACCCTCGGGTGGATGGACGCGGGCGCCCATTCGCGAGACTGCCCCGGATGCGGCGCGCCGCTGCCGCCTTCGGGCGGTCGCGCCGAGATCCAGTGCAGCTACTGCGGGCGCACGCTGGCGATCGAGCAGACGGCGGACACCGACCTCGCGCGGATCCGCCGCGGCGAGATCGACCGGGAGATCGGCGTGGGGCGTCGGTGGCGTGCGGGCCAGATCGACTGGCGAGACACCGAACACTCCCTCTGGCCTGTTGCGGCGCGGGCCAGCTCGAGCTTCGGCGGCGGGTGGAGTCCGCGCGCGCTCTGCGGTCCGCCGCTCGTCTTCCCCGCGTCGGGCGATCGTCGTGGTGCGTGGGCGCCGCGAAAGGCGCGAAGCGACGTGGAGTGGGTCGAGGTGGACTTCGACGACGCGTTCCCGGTGCGCGCGATCCGCGTGTTCGAGACCCACGTGGCGGGCTCCACGTTCGCGATCACGCTCGTCGACGACGGCCGGGAGACGCTCCTCTGGCAGCGGCCGCCGGAAGACGTGGACGCCGACGCACACATGCTGGAGGTGAAGATCGATCCTCCGCGCCGGGTGGGCTCTGCGCGCGCCTATGTGAACAACGATGGAAGCTCGGGCTGGGCCGAGATCGATACGATCGGGCTCCTCAGCGTCGAGCCGCTCCCGCTCTCGAAGCGCGCCAAACCGGCCTGGCGCTTCGGATTCGGCAAGCTCGTGCTCGCGTTCGCGGTGCTGGGGATGGTGGTGACGGGCGTCCTGGCCAGCGGAGCGTTCGACACGGCGCGGGCGTCGCGCCGCCCCACCCCCGAGGCGCCGTCCGAGCGCGTCGCCGGGACCAGCCTGATGCGCTGGACGGTCGATCGGACCGGCATGGCGCAGCTCGGGACCGTGTGGGCTTCGTCCCTGGCGGGCTACTCCAGCCAGTACTCGGACACGATGAACGCCGCCAACCACGTGCTCGGCGCTCCCGACGTCTTCCCGGCCTACGGCGACGCACCGAACGCCTGGGCCCCGTCGGCGCAGAACGACGGCCTCGAGCACGTCGACGTGCGCTTCTCCGCGCCGGTCCACGCCAGCGCGGTGGTGATCGTCCAGACCTTCCACCCGGGCGCGCTGGCGCGGGTCGAGGACATCAGCGCCGGCCGCCCGCCCGCCGTGCTCTGGGAAGGCGTCATCGAGTCGGCCGCGGACTCGCGCGTCAACACGGTCGAGCTCTCCACCCCGCGCGAGATTCGGAGCGGTCCGCGTGGTGCAGGACACCTCTCGTGTCGACGGCTGGAACGAGATCGACGCCATCGGCTTGGTGCCCGCCGAGGGTTGAACGGGACGGCCCCTTTTTGGCGCCGGGCTCCGTGAAAGCCCCGACGAGCGATCGAGCGCAGGTCCCACGCATCGACGGGCGAATCGGAGACCGGCCCGATGCCGGCTCAGCTCGCGCCGGCGAGCTGCGCGGAGGGCTGCTGGGCCGGGCTCGACGCCGGGCGGCCCAGCACGTGGCGGAGCGCGTCCTCCAGCGTGCGGTGGGCGAAGGGGTAGCCGCTCGCCTCGAGCTTCTCGGTGCTGACGCGGATGCTCTCCAGCAGCGTCTCCTCGCCCATCTGTCCGAACGCGAGCCGCACCACCGACTCGGGCAGCGGGAAAGGCGTCGGACGGTGCAGCACGTGGCCGAGGATCTCGGTGAAGCGCGCGTTCTCGACCGGCTCCGGGGCGGCCACGTTGACGGGCCCCGAGAGGCTCGGCTCGATGATCGCCCAGTAGAGCGCGCCCACGGCGTCATCGATCGACACCCAGCTCATGTACTGGTGACCGTCGCCGACCCGACCGCCGACGCCGAGCGAGAAGGGCAGCCTCATCAGCGAGAGCGCGCCGCCGGCCGGGCTCAGCACGACACCCATCCTCGGGTTCACGACCCGGACGCCCGCCTTCTCGGCGATGTGGCTGGCCTCCTCCCAGCCGGCCGTGACCTCGGCCAGGAAGCCCTCGCCCCGCGGCTCCGACTCGTGGAGCCACGCGTCGCCGCGATCGCCGTACCAGTTCACGCCGGACATGCTGACGAGCACGCTCGGCGGCCGGTCGAGCGAGGCGATCGCCTCGGCCAAGACCTGCGTGCCCTGCCAGCGGCTGCCCTCGATGCGGGCCTTGGCCGCTTCGCTCCAGCGCTGCGCCACGTTCTCGCCCGCCAGATGCACCACGGCGTCGAACCCCTCCAGCGCCGCGCGATCGATCGTCCCCTCGCCGGGCGACCAGCGGATGCCTTCGCGTCCATCGCCGCGCACCAGCGGCACGACCGTGTGCCCTCCGCTCTCGAGCAGCGCGGTCAGCGACGTTCCCAGCAGCCCCGACGCCCCCGTCATCGCCACCCGGAGCTTCTGCCCCGCCGCGTGGTGATGGAGCCGCGCGTCGTGGGCCAGCACAGCGTGCCGGTAGGCGAACATCCGCCGGAGTCGCTTCTCGATCATCGGCGTGGCCACCAGTTTGCCGAGCGGACCGAGGGGCGCCCGCCACTCGACCCGGTCGATCATCACCGCCTCGTCGGGCCCCTTCGGCTCCACCCGATGCAGATGCTCCCACTGCGCGAAAGGCCCGCGGAGCTGCACGTCGACGAACTGCAGGCCGGGCTGATAGTCGCGGTGTTCGGCCACCCAGCGCTGACTGATGGGACCGACCTTCATCCTGAGCACCGTCCGGTCTCCGTCCTCGATGCTGCCTTCACGCTCCACCACCTCCACCCGCTCGTAGGGCGGCGTGAGGCGCTCGAACGCGCCGGGGCGCTCGTGAAAGGCGAAGACCTCGTCGGCCGGGGCGGGAATCACCGAGCGGGCGACGAACGTGGCAGCGGAGCTCATGACCGAGACATAGGACCGAGCCCCGCGACCGGAGCCCCCCGCCCGCGAATTCGTGCGCCCCCCACCGCCGAGCACGCCCAGCGAGCTCGAGACGTCGCGCGTCGCGGAGCACCACTTCTTTGGCGCGTCGACCGAGGCGCCGTCCGCGCACCTGCGCACGTCGCGAGTCTCAACCCCGAATACACCGCGGCCTCGGTGAACGTCGGCGTCGACCCGACGACCGGCGGAGCCTCCGTGCAGGTGCCGATCCCGCTCACGCCTGGGCGTGACGGGCTCGGCCCCTCCCTGGGGCTGGCGTACGGCGGCTACGACCCGCTCTCGCCCATGCCCCACAGCTGGTCGCTCGCGGGCGTGCCCGCGGTCGACATCGACCCGCCCACGCCGGACCTACCGCTGGCTCCTCGAGGCGGCGTTCGATCGGCTCGGCAACGCCATGGTGGTCCGCTACCAGCCCGAGGACGCGGCCGGCGTCGATCCGACCAGCTCCGACGCCTTACGCTTCGCCGCCACCACCGCGAACCGCTACCCCAAGCGCTTCCTCTACGGCAACGCGGCGCCGCTGGCGGAGGACGACGACACCAGCACCGCCGAGTGGTACTTCGAGGCCGTCCTCGACTACGGCGACCACGACACGGCCTCGCCCCAGCCGACTCCGGACACGACCTGGCCGGTGCGCCAGGACCCCGCGTTCTCCGGCCGGATGGGCTTCGAGGTCCGCACGCGGCGCCTCTGCCGGCGTGTCTTGATGTTCCACCACTTCCCGAGCGAGCTCGGGGAGGCCTCGACCCTCGTCGGCTCGCTCGAGCTCGACCTGGCCGAGGCGCCCGACGCGACCACGCTGAACGGCGTGCGCTACGTGGGCTGGCGCACCGAGGGAGGCGCGCGCGTCTCGCAAGCGACGCCGTGGGCCACCTTCACGTACACCGACACGGGCCAAGAGGACGCGTTCACCGTCCTCGAGGCACCGCTGCTCGGCGCGCACACGCAGCTCCTCGATCTCTTCAGCGAGGGCCTGCCCGGCCTGCTCACCGCGGACCCGAGCGGCATCCGCTATGCCGAGAACCTCGGCGACGGCGCGTTCGGGGGCCACCAGCTCCTGCCCGCGTGGCCGGTCGGCGTCGCGGGCGGCACGCTCGCGGACTTCGACGGCGACGGCAACGTCGAGCTCGTCGCGCTCAGCGGCCCCGGCGCCGGCTACTACCGGCTCGATCGCCGGAGCCGCACGTG
Source organism: uncultured Pseudomonadota bacterium (assembly GCA_963832725.1). Classification (GTDB taxonomy): domain Bacteria; phylum Myxococcota_A; class Polyangia; order Polyangiales; family Sandaracinaceae; genus JAEZBP01. The sequence continues at coordinate 55,065 of CAWHVG010000007.1, read as the reverse complement.
GGAGCCGCTCCGCTACTTCGCAGAAGCGCTGAACACGCAGCACGGCGTCGTCCGCCAAGCGGATCTCTCCGGCGACGGCCGGCCCGACATCGTCCTCTTCCACGAGGACGGCGTCACCTGGTTGCCGAACCAGGGCGCGGCCGGCTTCGGCGAGCCCATCGAGGTGCGCCTGCCCGCCGAGAAGATGCCGGCGGCGAGCGGCCCTCTCGATCGCTTCCTCGCGGACATGACGGGCGACGGCCTCGCCGACATCGTCGAGGTGCTGAACGGCTCGGTGCGCTACTGGCCGAACCTCGGCCGCGGCCGCTTCGGCGACCCGGTCGTCATGGACGGCGCGCCGCGGCTCGACTGCCAAGGGAGCTACGACGCCGCGCGCGTCCTCTTCGTGGACACGGACAGCACCGGCAGCGCCGACCTGCTCTACCTGCGCGGCGACGGCACGCTGCTCCGCGCCTCGAACGAGCGCGGCACCGGCTTCGGTGCGCTGACCGCGATCGCGTGGGGTGCCCCCGTCCCGAACGGCGCGGGCGTGCAGCTCACCGATCTCTACGGCGACGGCTCGCGCTGCCTCGTATGGACCGGTCCGTCCGACGCCGGCGCGGCCTCGTTCCACGCGCTGCGGCTGACGAGCTCGCCCGGGGCGCGTCAGATGCAGGAGGTCACGCATCCGCTGGGCGCGACGAGCACGCTCGAATGGGGGCACTCCGTCCGCCACTACCTGCGGGACGTCGCGAGCGGTCGCGGCTGGGACACGCCGCTCCCTTCGCAGCGCCCGGTCATCGACGCCCTCTCCCACACGGAGCCCATCGACGGGCAGACGAAGAGCGAGCGCTACGCCTACCACGACGGCCACTACGACCCGCGCGAGCGCTCGTTCGTGCTCTTCGCGGTGGTCGAGCACCTCGACGTGGACGTCCAGAGCGGCGTCATCGACGTCGTCCCGCTCTTGACGAGGCGCTTCTCGCACACGGGCGAGTACGACTACGCATCGCGCTTTGCGAGGCACCACTACGCGCGGGATCTGGAGGCGCGTCCACCGCCGAGCTGGGTCGAGGACGCCGCGCTGCTCGAGCCCGACTTCGAGGAGGCCTTCCGGGCGCTGATGGGCTCGCCCGTCCGGCAGGAGGTCTACGGGACGGACGGGCAAGGTGTCCCCGGCGCCGATCCCTTCACGGTGGCCGCCACCGGTCGGCTCGTTCGGCTGACCCGCGCCGCCGACACGCAGTACCGCACGGCCGTCCAGGTCATCGAGCAGGACGCCGTCGAGAGCGTGTACGAAGAGAGCGCCGCCGATCCCTGCGACCCGCGCGAGACGCTGAAGCGGACGCTCGATGTCGACGCCTACCTCACGCCGCTGACCACGTTCGTGGCCGGCCTGCCGAGGCGCGCGTCGGCGACCTTCGCGGCGCAGGCGAGCCTCCTGGCAACGGCCTCGCGAGGCAGCGTCGTCCACATCGACACGCAGGACCGCTTCGAGCTCGCGATCCCGGTCGAGCAGCACGCCTACGAGGTGCACGTCCCGAGCGTCGACGACGCCTACGCGGACACGCTCGCGAGTGATCTCAGCCCCGTGCTCGACAGCGCCGTGGCGTACGACCAGTCGCTCGACCCGGCCGGGACCTCGCTGGCCGCCCGCGAGCTGACGCACGAGCGCGTCTACTACTGGGACGACACGCTGTCTGTGGCGCTCACGCTCGGCAGTACGGGCGCCATCACGCTGCCGCATCACAGCGAGCAGGCGACCTACGACCGCGGCCAGCTCACGAGCGTGTTCGGCACGCGCATCGACCCGGACGCGGACCTGCCCTCGCTCGGCTTCGCCGTCGACGTCGACGTCTTCTACGCGCAGGGGCCGACGACGCACTTCGCGGCGGCGGCGGACTTCCACCGGCTGACGCAGACGGAAGCGTTCGACGGCGGCGTGCAGTCGATTGTGGCGGACGCCTATCACCTGTGCGCGCAGCAAGCGTCGGACGAGGTCGGCAACACGTCGGTCGCGGCCATCGACTACCACGTGCTGGCGCCGTGGCAGCTCACGGACCCGAACGGGACGGTCCAGGAGATTGACTACGACCCGCTGGGCGTCGCGCGCCGGACGAGCCGCTACGGGACGGCGATGGACGGGACCGGCGCCATGGTCGCGCACGGCTTCGCGGCGCTGACGCTGGGACAGGCGCGCCCGACCATCGACGACGCGCTCGCCGATCCGCTGACGGCGCTCGGCACGGCGGAGCACCTGATCGCCTACGAGTTCCCTGGCGGCGGCGCGCCCATGCGGACGCTGACGCTGGCTGCGGAGGAGTTCGTGGACCGCGGCCCCGACGCGGGCTCGGCAGCGGCGCGGGCGCAGGTCGGCGTGCGCTATCTGGACGGCTTCGGCCGCGCGCTCCAGGAGCGCACGCTCGTCGATCCCGGCACCGCGTGGACGGTCGACCCGGGCACGGGCGCGCTCGTGGAGGCGAGCGTGAGCGAGCGCTGGCTGGTCAGCGGCTACACGGTCTTCGACGAGAAGCAGCAGCCGACCCAGCAGTACGAGCCGCTCTTCCGCGACGCGCCCGACTTCGACGCCGACGTCGCGCACCGGCAGATGGGCGTCAACCCGACCACCGCACTACGACGCGATGGGCCGGACGACTCGGCAGGATCTGCCGAACGGGACCTACAGCGAGAGCGCGTTCACGCCGTGGTCGCACAGCGCGTCGGACCCGAACGACACCGTCTCGGGCGCGACCGACTACGTGTGGGCGCGGAGCGGCCTCGCGATCGACGACCCGGAGTACATCGCTCTCGCGCAAGCGCAGTCGAACGCGGACACGCCGATCACGGTGCACCTGGACCCGCTGGGTCGACAGATCGCGTCGGTCGAGGTCATCGAGTCGGCGCGCGAGCTCACCGAGCAGGCGAGCCTCGACATCCGGGGCTTGTCTCTGGCGACGATCGATCGGCGCGGCCTGACCGCGAGCACCCGCGCGTACGACCGGATGGGCCGTGTGCTGCTCGAGACGTCGATGGACGCGGGGCAGCACCGCGCGCTCTTCGACGCGAAGGGCCAGGAGACGAAGCACTGGCACGAGGACACCGAGGAGCGGCGGGTCTACGACCTGGCGGGCCGGCTGACCGAGCGTCACGTGACCGACAGCGGCACGAGCTGGCAGGCGGAGGCGATCACCTACGGTGAAGGCGCGACAGGCGCCGCGGACCGGAACCAGCTCGGCCGAGCGATCCTCGTCCAGGACGGCGCCGGCGAGCAGAGCACGCCGCGCTACGGCGCGTTCGGCGAGCCGCTGGAGACGACGCGGACGCTGACGGCGACGGCGGGCCTCGAGCCCGACTGGTCGGGCACCGTCGCGCTCGAGTCGAGCGGGTACACGAGCGTGAGCGCGTTCGACCCGCTCGGTCGCCGGGCGCGGGCGCTCTTGCCGGACGGCACCGAGCGACAGGAGGACTACCTCCGGATGGGCCCGGTGTCGGCGCTTCGTGTCATCACGCCGGACGCGCAGACGCGCACGATCCTCTCGAGCGCGGAGTACAACGCGCGGGGCCAGCAGGTCTCGAGCACGCTGGGCAACGGCGTCGACGTCACGAGCGTCTACGACACGGACACCTTCCGGCTCTACCAGCGGCAGGCCGCGCTCGCGGGCACCGGCACCTACCAGGACCTGCGCCACCACTACGACCCCGTCGGCAACCTCGTCCACGTCGACGACCTCGCGCAGAGCCCGACCTCGACGATGGTCATCAATGGCCTGACGGTGGGGGCCAAGCGCGTCTTCGGATACGACGCGCGCTACCAGCTCATCCGGGCGACGGGCCGCGTCCACAACGCGCTGACCCAGCCGGACTTCCGCGGGGACGCGCCGACGAGCGGGAGCTTCCGCGGCACGCGGCGCGTCGGCCTCAACGACGGCGGCGCCGTCAGCCGCTACAAGCGGACGTACACCTACGACGACGCGGGCAACCTCGAGGGCTGGTCGCACGGCCCCGAGGTCGGCGGCGGCGCGGGCAACAGCTGGACGAACGACAAGTGGGTCTCGTCCACCTCGAACCGCAGCTTCCCGGCCAAGGACCTGAACGGCATCGCCGTCACGGACCCCGGCAGCAACTTCAACGCGCGCGGTCAGCTCGCGAGCCTGCCGAGCGTGCGGGCGATGGAGTGGTCCGTCCGGGATTCTGCTCCGCCGAACCGTGCTCATCGTGCGCACCACCGCCAGCGACGACGACGAGGTCTACGACTACGCCGCCGACGGCACGCGCCTGCGCAAGACGCTCCACCGCGTCTACGACGTCACCAACAACCTCGTCGAGACGACCGAGACGATCACCCTCGACGGCTGCGAGCTCCGGCGGATTCGCCAGGACACGAGCGTCATCCTCGAGCGCTGGTCCAGCAACGTCGCCGACGGCGACCAGCGGGTCGCCACCGTCTACCGGTGGGACTCGGACACGCTGGCGCGCGAGACGGACGACATCACCTCGGTCCGCACGCACTACCACCTCGGCACGCACCTCGGCAGCGTCGCGCTCGAGCTCGGCGGGTCGGGGGAGCTGCTCTCCTACGAGGAGTACTTCCCGTACGGGCGGACCGCGTTCCTGGCGGGCGACTCGCTGAGGCAGATCCAGTACCGGACGCTTCGCTACGTCGGCAAGGACCAGGACGACGCGACGGGCTTCTACGTCTTCCAGTATCGGTACTACGCGCCGTTCCTCGGGAACTGGGTGAGTCCCGACCCGGCGGGGGAGGTCGATGGGCCGAACCTGTATTGGTACGCGCGGAACAACCCAGCCAGCGTCACCGATTCGCTCGGGTTGCAGTCGACGCTGGCGACCGGCCCGTCGATGACAAACGAGGCGCAGGCACTGCGCTACTACAACATGCAGTGGGCACGCTTCCACATGCTCCGGATCACGGACCTCACTCCGGACACGCAGCACCCCGGCCAGTGGCACATTGCTCAGGGCGGAATTCGCCCTGCTGACTGAGGAGGAATGGCAAGCGTCGTTGCAGGAGGAGCGCGCTCTCGCTGACCGACTGATTCCAGGCGAAGCCGGCGGTCTCCCGCCGACCGCGCCCCCAGGCACGAGTGGATCCACTCCGGGGGGCGAGGGCGGTAGCGGTGGTTCCAACGACGGTCCGGGAGACGGACCGACCGGTGGAGTCGGCGACAACCGACCCAATCTGAACTTCAGCGGCCTCGATGAGCTCGGGTCGGGCAACGACCCTCTCGCCGGTTTGCCGGGATTCGAGTCGTCGAGCGGCCAGGGGTCCGCTGGCGACGCGGAGACGGGAATCGGCGCCGGAACTGGTGACGCGGGCACCGGCTCTGGCGCGGGCACCGAAGGAAGTGGTTCCGGTGGACCGGCCGGTCATGGCTCTACGGGTGGTTCGGGTCGGGGATCCGGCTCGGGCTCACCGGGAACGGGCTCTGGAGAAGGTGAAGGAACGCACGGGCCCCGGCGTCGCGGGGTTGCCGGAGGCGGGGCAGCCGGCCGTCGGCGAGGTGGCGGCGCCACACCAGCGCCTCACGCCGGTGCCGGTGGAGGCTCTCGCAGGAGCGCGGGACACTCGCCGGGACCCCACTCAGCTCCTGGTTTGCCGACCACCCGAAGTCCTCAACCTGGTGCGGCCGAACCAGGTCTGCCAGCGGGCCGAAGTCCTCAACCTGGTACGGCCGACCTCCACGCGGAGGGGCCGAAACCGGCTACAACGTCGGAAGCCCGACAGGCTCGGGAGGACCGCCCCGGGAGCGAAGCGGCTCGGATGTCGGCTTCTCCGGTGGTAGCGCTGGAGGAAGCCTCCTCGGAGCCGAGAACGGAAAGGAGGCCGGGAGCCTGCTCTCCGGAGACGAGAGCGGTGATTTCGTTCCCACCCTGGGTGACAAGTTCACCGCCCTCGCTGGAATCCTCGCGGGGAACGCACTCGACTACGATTCCCGCGATCCCAATGCGCGAAGGAACGGCGGAGGCGGCGGTTTCGGGTGGCTGGACTTCGGCGACCTCAACATGTCATTGTGGATGATCGCGGCGAATCGGAACTTAATCTTCTCGGGCGCGGCGGTCGGCAGGGCGCTCAGAGAGATTGGTGCGGGGCTAAGGAACGGTGCGAGCAGAATCGCCGACTGGTTTGGTGAAGCGGTCGGCAGCCTCTGGAGCCGGGCGCGCCGCTGGCTCCATCGACCCGGACGTAGTAGATGGAGTCAGATTCGCGCACCGGGTGTTTCCAGACAGGTCAGGAGTAGCGGAGCTGTCCACCACCTGATTGAAGGTGGCCGGACCCTCGTTGTCTCCGAGAACCACTTGAAAGATATCGTCCAAATATTTGGAACATACAGTGGCCAGCGGAACGTCCGCCGTCGGTCCTTTTGGCAGCACGTGCTCCCACATCGACATGTATACCGGCTGCAGAGCGCGCCTTCGGTGCTTAACGCGAACTGGAGAAAAACGTTTACGAAGCTGGGCGCCATAAAGCACACCGTATGGCCTTGGGAATAGAAATACGATGCGTATTCACCGTACAAAAAACCCGCTCAATGATCTGATATTTACGGACGGCAAGATAGAGCAGATAACCAGGACTGACCAAGGCCTTGAACTCCTAGTCAGAGACTATTGCGGCTCGACGGTGCAGGTTCGCCTTATTGGCGTGACTGACACGGTGATTAGCGATGATGTGCACCACTATGAAGTCATGGATGCAGGCTTCATCAGGACGCGGGGACGGTTGGACTATGAATCTCAAGGATGACGACGGAGGGTTGCTACTAGAGGTTTCCTACCAGGACGCAGAGTTCGCCATTCTTCAATCTCGGACAGAGTGACGCAACCCTGCGGAGGCCTGGGGATCCGTCCGAGGTACGCCCTTGGCTGAGAAGCGAGGGCGTGCCCGTTCGGGCCCCTGGTCCGTTTCGAGCGCCGGGGGATCCGTCCGAGGTACACCCTGAGCTGAGAAGCGAGGGCGTGCCCGTTCGGGCCCCTGATCCCGGTCGTCGCTCCGCACGAGCGGGGTCACGGCGCCCTGAAGCTCCGCGGAGACCACGAAGACCGCCGAAACCGGCCACTCGACGGCCGACCTTCACGCTCCAGACGGGGGAGGGTTCCGTCCGAGGTACGCCCTCGCTGAGAAGCGCGGGCGTACCCATTCGGGCCCGTGGTCCGCTTCGTCGCTCCGCACGAGCGGCGGCACGGCTCGCTGAAGCTGTGCCGAGACCACCCACGCCGCCGAAGACCGGCCACTCGACGGCCGATCTTCCCGCTCCAGACGCAGTTCCGCGCCGCCCGGGCCGAAACCGGGCGGCGCGGGCCCCTTTGGGGCGGCTGTGTTCAGGAGGGTGGGTCGGAGCGTCCCTTGTTCTTGCGCCGGTCGCGCTCGATGACGAGGCGTCGCGGACGCGTTGCCGGCTCGTCCCGATCGCGATCGAACCGATGCCGGACCTCGGCGACTGGCCGGGGCTCTCTTCCTGCACCTCGACTCGTCCGTTCCGGGAGGCACCTGCTGGCGGTCCGCTTGAGGACCGGCTCGGGTCCTCGAAGTCGAGCTCGTCGACAGCGACGATGTCGGCGGCCTCCTCGCGCCATGCGGCGCGGACCTCCTCGAGCACCTTCACGCGCCCGTTGTCCGCGTCCCGACAACCATCCTCGAGCTCGGCCTTTACCTCGTCGAGCAACGGACCGGGCCGAGCGACGATCGCATCCCGATGCGGCTCCGCCGCCTCGGCGCCCCACGTCTCGCACATCGCGTAGGTCCCATGCGGGAAGAGCCCGGGCCGTCCCGCGAGAAATGCGTCACGCGCCTCGGCGTACTCACCACGCCACCCACGCACCTCCATGGAGGCCGCGCACTCCTGCCGGCGTCCAACCAACCCACGGGCTCCCACCTTGAACGTCGGCACCGACCGCCCGACCCGGCTCGGCCATGGTCTTGGGCTCGTTCCAGGGATGGATCCTGCTCACCTTCGCCGCGCCGATCGGCGGCCGTCGCCGCGCATCCCGAATCGCCCGTGCGCCGTCATCGGACAGCCGCCGCATGTGATGGACGAGCGCATCGAGGTCGCCATCGAACGCCTGATAGAGCAGAGGAGGCGGCGTCAGCGAGAGCCAGAGCTCCTCGGGCCGACTGTCCTCGAAGTACACGTCGGGCCGCCGCACCCGACATCGCCGCCAGCTCCTCCAATGCCCGAAGTCGAGCACGGTCCCCGGCATCTGCTCGGGCCGCGCCACCAGCCCGGCGGCGACGGGATTGAGGTGCTCGTAGACGAGGTGGCTCGCCTGCGCTTCGGCATCGAGCAGCCGCATCGCGTGCGAGCTGCGCTTGTCGAAGACGTGCCGGGGCGCGTCGTAGCGCTCGTGCGCGAGCAGCGTGTTGATCGCGCAGCTCACGTCGCGGTGAAAGCGCTGGAGGAAGTCCGCGAGGCTCTGCCGCGGCAGCGTGACGCTGAGGTGGTGATGCGTGATCACCCGGACGCCGTGGTGGACGGCGACGTCGGTCACCCGCTGCGCGTCGGCGAGCGCATAGAGCCAGCACTGCTCGACGAGAGGATGCCAGGGCGCGAGGAACGCCTTGCGGAACGTCGTCCGCCGCGTGAGCGCGAGCGTCGCCCCCTTCACCACGATGCGCGGTGCGGTCACGCCGGCCACGTCGAACAAGCTCCGTGCCGGACCGAGCACGCGCTGATCTCGCACACTTACACGACCAGATCGGCGGAGTAGCGGGCGGAAGGGGTGGCGGCCGCCGCGCGCGAACCACGAGAGGTGAGCCGGCACGATTCCACTTGGCATTTCCAGTCGCTTGGCATTTACTAAATGCCAAGCGTGAATTATATGCCGACCATGGACCGCGAACGGCTCGCTCCCTACGCGGACGAGCTCCGTAGGCTGCCCTTCGTCCGGTCCGTCCGATTGCGCCCGGTCCCGGCCGGCAAGGACGCCGGGCACGATGCGCTGGCCGAGCTGCGGTTGGCGGACGGCTCCACCACCGTCCTGCATATCGAGCTGAAGACGTCGCACCTTCGGAGCCCGACCGTCTCCGAGCGACGCTCGACACGGGGCGCCGCGAGAGAGGACGTGCTCCTGGCCGCGCCTCACATCGGAGCGCCTCTCGGCGAATCCCTCGAGCAGCGCGGCATCAACTTCATCGACCGCCAGGGCAACTGCTACCTGCGCGTCGGCGATCGTTTCGTCGCACGCATCCAAGGCAAGACATCACCGAAACCGCCGGCCCGGAGCAGAGAGATGCGCGCGCCCGGCTACCAGGTGCTGTTCGCGCTCCTCGCCGACCCGGAGCTCGTTCACGCTTCTCAGCGCGAAATCGCCACTTCGGCCGGCACTAGCAAGCAGCCAGTCGCGGATCTCCTCCGGCGCCTCACCGAGGAACGCATCTTGGTGCAGCGCGGACGCAAACACGCTTGGGTGAAGGGGCCGGACGCGGAGCTGATGGAGCGCTTTGTCGCGGGCTACCGCGACACCCTCCGCCCCAAGCTGATGGTAGGACGCTTTCGCCTCCCCGTGCGAGAGCCGCGCGAGGTCGAGCGCTGGCTCCAGGACCATCTCGAGACGGTCCGTTTTGGCGGTACGGCGGGCGCGTATCGGCTCGCGCCCCACTATCGAGGCGCTCTGACCGTTGCCCATCTCGGCCCGCCATCTCCACCGCTTCGCAAGCGGCTGAAGGCGCTCCCCGCGGTGGACGGGGAGCTGATTTGGATGCGCCACATCGGGCAGGCCTCCGAGAAGGGGGAGACGGGTGCCACGGTCCATCCCCTCCTGGTCTACGCGGAGCTGATCAGCGACCCCGACCCGCGAGCGAGTGAGGCCGCCGGTCTCATTCGCGAGAGGTGGCTGCCGTGGTCCCTCTGACAGAGGCCCAAGCGAAGGCGCTCGCTGCGATCGCGGACGCCTGGCCTGACACCGAGATCGCTCTGATCGGAGCGCTTGCACTTGGCCACCGGATCCCCATGGACCACCGCGGGACCGACGACTTGGACCTGGCGGTCGCGATACCGATCGAAGGCTTCCCTGGGCCGCTCCCGAGCCTCGAGGGCTGGAGGCGGCATCGGAAGATGGCGCACCGATTCTTCTCACCTGACGGACAGATGGTCGACGTCCTCCCCGCAGGTGAGGGGCTCATCGCCCAGGGCTACGTCGAGTGGCCAACCGGAGAGCGAATGAGCCTGCTCGGGTTCGACCTCGCGTTCACCCACAACACCGTGGAGCAGGCCGGCACGACGACCGTCTCGGTGCCGACAGCGCCGGTGCTCGCGCTGTTGAAGATGAGGGCATGGCTCGATCGCCCGTACATCCGAGAGAAGGATCTCGGCGACATCGCTCATCTCCTTGCACTCTATGTAGGCGACGACGATGACCGGCGCTTCGAGGACGAGGTGTTCGACCTCGATCTGGCATTCGAAGAGGTCTCTTCGTTCATGCTCGGTCGCGATCTCGCGCAGATCATGAACGACGACCACGCGGCACATGTCGACGGGTTCTTGACCGCAGCAACGGCCGAGAGGCTGGCCGTCCACGGACCGCAAAGCTGGAGCTCGGTGGAGGACGCGGAGCGCGCTCTGGACTGCTTCCGTCGCGGACTCCGAGCGTAGCCGCACCGACACAGCGCCCCAGCGAGGCCGCTGCCCATCGTCGCCTGACGCTTCCGACCCCGACGCGGACCTGCCCTCGCTCGGCTTCGCCATCGACGTCGACATCTTCTACGCGCAGGGGCCGACGACGCACTTCGCGGCGGCGGCCGACTTCTACCGGCTGACCGAGAGCGTCGCGTTCGACGGCGGCGTGCAGTCGATCGTGGCGGACGCCTATCACCTGTGCGCGCAGCAAGCGTCGGACGAGGTCGGCAACACGTCGGTCGCGGGCATCGACTACCACGTCCTCGCGCCGTGGCAGCTCACGGACCCGAACGGCACCGTCCAGGAGACCGACTACGACCCGCTGGGCGTCGCGCGGCGGACGAGCCGCTACGGGACGGCGATGGACGGGACCGGCGCGATGGTCGCGCACGGATTCGGCGCGCTGACCCTCGGACAGGCGCGGCCGACCATCGACGACGCGCTCGCCGATCCGCTGACGGCGCTCGGCACGGCGGAGCACCTGATCGCCTACGAGTCCCGGCCGGCGGCGCGCCCATGCGGACGCTGACGCTGGCTGCGGAAGAGTTCGTGGACCGCGGCCCCGACGCGGGCACGGCCTCGGCGCGGGCGCAGGTCGGCGTCCGCTACCTGACGGCTTCGGCCGCGCGCTCCAGGAGCGCACGCTCGTCGATCTCGGCACCGAGCAGTACGAGCCGCTCTTCCGCGACGGCCCAGACTTCGACGCCGACGTCGCCCACCGCCAGATGGGCGTCAGCCCGAGAGCGCACTACGACGCGATGGGTCGGACGACTCGGCAGGACCTGCCGAACGGGACCTACAGCGAGACCTCCTTCACGCCGTGGTCGCACAGCGCGTCGGACCCGAACGACACCGTCTCGGGCGCGACCGACTACGTGTCGGCGCGGAGCGGTCTCGCGATCGACGACCCGGAGTACATCGCTCTCGCGCAAGCGCAGTCGAACGCGGACACGCCGATCACGGTGCATCTGGACTCGCTGGGTCGGGAGATTGCTTCGGTCGAGGTCATCGAGTCGGCGCACGAGCTCACCGAGCAGGCGAGCCTCGACATCCGGGGCTTGTCCGTGGCGACGATCGATCGGCGCGGCCTGACCGCGAGCACCCGGGCGTACGACCGGATGGGCCGCGTGCTGCTCGAGACGTCGATGGACGCGGGACCCCTCGGGGTCAGCGGAGGGGAATCGGGTTCCGGGTGACCGACCCTTCGGGGGTCAGCGGAGGGGAATCGGGTTCCGGGTGACCGACCCTTCGGGGGTCAGCGGAGGGGAATCGGATTCCGGGTGACTGACCCTTCGGGGGTCAGCGGAGGGGAATCGGGTTCCGGGTAACCGACCCTTCGGGGGTCAGCGGAGGGGAATCGGGTTCCGGGTGACCGACCCTTCGGGGGTCAGCGGAGGGGAATCGGGTTCCGGGTAACTGACCCTTCGGGGGTCAGCGGAGGGGAATCGGGTTCCGGGTGGCCGACCCTTCGGGGGTCAGTAAAGGGGAACCCGGTTTTGATTCGACCGGCCCTTGGGGTCTGCCGAAGGGAATCCGATTCCGTTGGCCGACCCTTCGGGGGTCAGTAAGGGGGAATCGGGTTCCGGGCGGCCGACCCTTCGGGGGTCAGCGGGGGAAATGGGGTTCCGGGCGGCCGACCCTTCGGGGTCAGCGGGGGGGAATCGGGTTCCGGGCGGCCGACCCTTCGGGGTCAGCGGGGGGGAATCGGGTTCCGGGCAGCCGACCCTTCGGGGGTCGACAGAAGGGAACCGACTCCGGTTGACCGATCCTTCGCGGGTCAGCTCCCTGATGCGCTTTGCGGCTCATCCGGCATTGAACCCCTCAGTCGTCTCGCAGGGCGCGGAAGACGAGGGGATCGCGGACGTTCTTGACCTGGGCTTCGCGGGGCTCGTCGAAGCGTGCGGGCTCGCCGAGGACGTCGACCAGGCGCTCCATACAGAGGATCTCGCCGCCCTTGGCGACGCCTTGGAGCCGCGCGGTGTTGTTCATGCCCGAGCTGAAGCCGGTGTAGTCCTCGTTCGGGCCGAAGAGGCCGACCGAGAGCGGGCAGTAGTTGACGCCGATGGCGACGTCGACCGGGAAGTCGATGTCGTGCAGCTCGGGCAGCGCCGGATGACTCGTCAGCGAACGAGTGAGCTCGCGGATGCGGGTGGCGGCTTCGAGCGCGCGGCGGCAGAGGTCCGCCGGATCGTGCTCGAAGAAGGGCGGCCCGAAGAGCCCGATGATGCAGTCCCCGACCATCTTGTCGAAGACGCCGCCGGTGTCCCAGAGGATGCGGACCGCTTCTTCCGCCCAGGTGTCGATCAGTCGGCCGACCGCTTCGGGCGTCTTGAGAACTTGCTCGCTGAGTCGGGTGAAGCCGCTGATGTCGCCATAGAGGACAGCGACATCTGCCTCGCGCGGTGTGAGCCAGCGCTTGGCGTAACCCTCTTCGCGCAGCAGGCGCTCGCAGACCTCGTTCGAGAAGACGAGCGCGAGCTGCTTCCACTCGCGGTTGAAATCCACGATACGCTGCCGCAGATAATCGGCGAAGCGTTCGAGGAGCTCGCGGTCGTAGGTATGGAATTCGCCGTGGCGACTGACCACCAACATACGACCCACCACGCGCGCAGCGCGGACGCCGGTGATCAGCACCTCTTCCCGGCAGCGCGTGATGCCGAAGCGCTCGCGAACCTCGGACTCGTCTCCGTCGAGGAAGTCGGCGGCGTGACCGCGGATGAAGGCGTCGACCTCGCGGTCGCGGACCCGCGCCGAGTCGTGGGCGAGCTCCCCCTCCTGGTAGACCTTGTAGCGGAGGGCGCCGCTCTCGAGGTCGTCCTCGTGCCGGAAGAGCAAGAAGAGCGCGGAGAAGTCGATCTCGCGGCGCAGAATCGCGATGGCCCGCTCGATGCCGCCGTCGAGGACCGGATCCTTGAGCGCGTCGCTGATCGAGCGGATGACCTCGTACTTGCGGCGCGACTGGGCGATGGCCGCCATGTGGTTGTCGAGCTGCTCGGAGAAGGTCGCGAGGAGCGCGGCGGCGTCGTCGGCGTCTTCGAGCGGCTCGGCGAGGAACGCGAGCAAGACGCCGAAGGGCTCGCCCGCGACGTCGAGCACGTGGGTGAGCGCGATCACGGAGCCCGGGAGCTGCACGACACGCTCGCCAGCTCTGGCCTGCTCCAAGAGCTCGGGCGTGACGGGCGGATCACCGAGGGCGAAGACCCGCTCGGCCAGCGACTCGTCCATGGTGTGCACGGCCGTCGCGGATGCGCCGAGATGGTCTTTCAAGAGCGACAGGAGCCGGGGCATCACCCGCTCGAGCGGATGCCGCTCGCGCAGGGCCACCTCGAGCGCGTCGTCCGCCGCTTCGCGCAGCGCGTCCAGCCGTTCGTGGCGAGCGAGGCGCGCTTCCAGCGCTCGCACGCGCTCTTCCCAGCGTTCGGGCTCGTAGGTCATGACTAGTCATCCCCGGCCCGAACTCCGTTCCGGTTTTCGTGCAAATAGCACGAACCGGAGCTTCGTTCGGGCCTCGAGCCGTACCGTCGTCCCGAGGTTCGACCGTGCTTCGAAGAAACCCGGATCGAACCTCGGGCCACCGGTACTACGACGTCGAGGGTAACTCCGTCCGCCGTCCCGGCGGCTGCGATCGTGGACGCGCGGCCGAGAGCGAAAAAGCGCTACCCTCGGTCTGGGCGAACGCGGAGGCGGCGATGACGGACGTGGACGATTCGGTGGAATCTCTCGAACCCCTGCGAGCACGTGACCGACGCGCTGCCGCGCCACGTGAAGCGGCCGGCCGCCGGATGCCAGGACTGTCTGGCCATGGGCGGCGAGTGGGTCCACCTACGAACCTGCCTCGAGTGCGGGCACGTCGGCTGCTGCGACAGCTCACCGAACCGCCACGCCACCACCCATCACCACGCGACGGGGCACGCGGTGATCACGTCGGCCGAGCCGGGCGAGACGTGGGCCTGGTGCTACGTCGACGAGAGGGTGCTCTCCGGCGGCTCCGAGTGAGCCGAGCCGCCGCAACCGCCAGCGCGCAGCGGGCTGCCGCAGCGACGAGCAAGACTCTGCGCCGGTTCCTCAGCCCACCTGGACGTCGCGCAGGACGGCGACTCCCCCGCGGTTCCGAGTGAGCCGAGCTGTCACGGTCGCGAGCGGGCTCTCGCAGCGGCGGGACTCTGCGACGGGCTCTCAGCCGACCTGGACGCACATCACGTCGCGCAGGACGGCGACGTTGTTGTTCTCCCAGCACTCCGGCGTGGCGCCATCGGGATCGACGATGACGTAGAGGTCGACCGCGTCGCTGGGCAGGTCGCCGGTGCAGGTGACTTGGGAGCACATGCCGACCGTCAGCGCGACCGGGACCGGCGCCCGGCAGAGCTCGGCGCCGTCGACCGCGCCCACGCGGAACGCGATCTCGGTGCCCGCGGCGAGCGGCAGCGTGCCGCGGTTGCAGACCTGCGCCGGCAAGGTCGCCGAGGTGCCCATGCAGAGGACCATCAGCGGCCCCGTCTCGCTGGCGGCGGTCAAGTCGGCCACGCCGAGCGCGTCCAGCGTGCCCTGCACGTTCTGCCGGAAGTCGTTCAGCCCCGGCTCGCTCCAGTTGGGGTGCCACGCGCTGGTGCGCGGGATCTCGCCGCGATCGCCGACGTGGGTGACGGCGTAAGCGTGCTGATTCCAGATCGGTCGCGAGGAAGCCCAGCGGTCCATCGCGTCGCGGAGCACGACGATCCCGTGGTTTTGCGCGAAGCTGGTCGAGGAGCGGAGCGGGTCGGTCGACGGGCAGCCGAGCGTGCCGGCGTAGTCGTTGACCGCGCTGACGATCTCGGAGTGGAAGTCGCCGTCCACGTCGACGATGACCGGGTTCTCGTAGGTGGTGCCGCTGGAGCGCGCCGCGCTGTAGCGGACGGTGCCGGTCGCGCCGTCGTAGATGCGCAGGTAGCACTCGTCGGCGTAGACGGCCTCGGCGGCGCCGTCGGCGTCGAAGTCGAAGACGCTCGAGCCGGTCACGTTCGAGCTCGCGTCCTGGCTCGGCTGGCTCCAGAGCACGCCGTCGGTGCGCCCGGTGGAGCAGCCGCTGGCGTCGCCGCCCGTGACGCAGTCGAGATCGAAGACGACGTAGTCGGAGCCGCCAGCGCTGGCGAATTCCCGCCGGCCGTCTCCGTCGAAGTCGGCGATGGTGGGCGCGCCGCCGGTCCCACCGCCCGGAATCGAGACGGGGCCGAAGACGACCGTTCCGTCCAGCGTCTGCACGCGCGCGGAGCCGCTCGCGATGACCGCGATCTCCGGTGCGTCGCGGCCGAGGGCGGCGACCGGGAAGTTGCCGAGCTCGGCGACCGCCACCTGACCGGCGCTCAGACCGGTCGCGGTGAAGTAGGTCTCGGCCACCCAATCACGCGAGGAAGGATTCGAACTGCCAGACGCCGTCGCCGCCGATGAGCTCCACGTTCCCGTCCTCGTCGATGTCGGCCAGCACCGGGACGACGCCCTTGCTGTAGGCCGGGTAGCCGAGCGAAGAAGTGATCACGCAGCCGTCGCGGTCGAAGACGGTCGCGCCGTAGATGATCTCCGGCACGCCGTCGTCGTCCAGATCGTGGATGGAGGGACCGGCCCACTGGTCGGGACCGCCGGTCGCGTCCGGCGTGCGCCCTCCCGATCCGTCGCAGACGGCCGACGTCCACAGCCGCGCGAACGTGCCGGTGCCGGCGTCGAAACCGAACGCCTTGAGCCCGCCGCCATCGCCCACGGCGACGATCTCCGCCCGTCCGTCTCCGTCGATGTCCCCTGCCGCCATCGGCGCCGGGCTCATGACGGCGTCCTCCGGATCCGGGAAGCTGAACTGCTGCTCGCAGGTGGCGCCGTCGATGATCCGCAAGACGCCCGGGTTGTGGTACGCGCCGGCGGTCGGGAAGGTCGCGAACGCGATCGAAGGCGCGAGCGTGCTGGGATCGGAGTCCAGATCGAGATCGACCACGATCGGCGTGGCCATGACCTGGATCTCGTCGGGGCGCGGATCATCGGCGGGCGGGCCGGTCCAACGGCACTGCACCTCCGGCTCGAGCGCGCCGATGTCGATGGTCTGGGAGCAGGTCTCGTCGTGGTCGTGTCCATCCGGCACGCCGTAGGGAACGCAGCGGCCGTCCGCGCAGTAGCTGTCGCCCCAGCAGTCGTCGTTGGTCGTGCAAGGTCCGAGGTCCGAGACGCACGCGTCGAAGCGACAGATCTCGCCGGAGGAGCAGCAGGTCGCGCCGCACGCCGTCTGGTCCGCGGTGCAGCCACCGGCGTCGTGAACGGGAGAGGTCGCGTCGGGCGTCGATGCGTCGGTCGAGCCGGCGTCCGGCGGCGTCACGCACACACCGTCGCGGCACATCTGGCCGCTCGCGCAGTCTCCGTTCGAGCTACAGGTGTTCGCTGGCGTGCCGCTGCAATCACAGCCGCTGGCGAGAAGTAAGCAGAGGAGCGCGAGGGAGCTCGGACGTGACATCGCTCGCTAGCCTACCCGGCGGCTCGTCGCGCGAGAAGAAGGTCGGGAACCTGCGTCCGCGGTGGTGGTCTCAACGCGCATGAAGACGAGCTCGCTCCGCCCGCAGGTCCCGCATCTGCTCTTCACGTACACGATCGGAACGGCGTCCGTGATCGCCGCGGCCGCCCTCGCCGGTCGCGAGACGCTCGCCGCCTGGGCAGCCGTCGCAGTCGCCGTCGCTGCGAGCCTCGCGCTCACAGGGCGCATCTGGGGGACGCTCTTCTTGGTGCTCACCGGTGCAGCGGCGGCGCTCGCGTTGGTCGTCCGAGAGGCGCCGTGGTGGACGCTCGCGCCGGCCGTCACCGCCATCCTGGCCGGTCTGGCGGTCGCCCCCGCGATGATGCGTCGCGATCGAGCAGCAGGTCTCGCGCTGGTCGGGCTGACGCTCGGGCTCGGCGCCGGAGCAGGCGCCGGCGTCGCCGCGCTGACGCCGCCGGATGACGCGCCCTTCGTTCGGAGCGGCAGGGAGACGACGGAAGCCCCGAAGAGCCTGGCGTACCGTCGCGCGGCGCGTGAGGCGCGAGACGACCTCCGCAACGGCACGCCGCGCTTCCTGACCTACGGCTACCCCGGCCCGGCCACGGATCTCTACGCCGAGTTGCTGGAGCGGCGCTTGGGGGTCGCCCTGGTTCCCATCGCGGGCTGCATGGTGGACGACGACATCGTGGATCGGGCAGCGGGGAACAACGACGTGGTGATCGCCGACCTGGAGCGCCGCTACGGCGAAGGCATCCTCGGGGGCATCCGGGACGAAGCCGAGCGACGCTACGCCGAGGAGAACGGCGTCGAGTGAAGGGCGACCGTTCGGCCCGGAAGACCATGCGCGACCGAAAGAGGGCATCGACGGGCGACCCGATGCCGTGATCGCGTGCGGCGGCGCCCGTGACGCCGGTCCACGCGCTTGCGTTCGGGGACGCGAGGTCCATGCTCCGGCCCCATGAGCATCGGCCTCCGTTTGCAGGGGCGCCGGCCCCCGTCTGCGCCGGACGCGTTCGCGGAGCGCGCGGCGGGCTGGCTCGCCGAGCGCGAGGACGATCCGAAGCCCGCCGTCCGTTTGGAAGCCGGCGCGAACGGCCCTGTCGTGGTGGCGGAGCTGCACCCGGCCGCAGAGCCGCTGACGCTGGAGCTGCCGAGCGACGAGAACGCGATCCTGACCGCGAGCAGCGCTACGACCGGCCCGGGCTACCACCGGCACGTCTGTGAGCTGGCGCTGGCGATGGGCGAGGCGCTCGAGAATCGAGTGGGACCTCGGCGGCGACGAGAGCGACTGGCTCACCGAGCGCGACGACGCGAAGCTGGAGGCCGCCTTCCTGGAGTGGCTCGGCCACATCGCCGGCCACGTGGCGTCCATGGCCGACGAGGGCAAGCGCGGCTTCTCGCTCTTCATGCCGGAAGGGCACATCTTCGAGCACGGCGGGTTCGTGGGCACGATGCTCGGCCCGCGCGACGAGGCTTGGCTGCGGGAGACCGCCGCCGATCCGCGCCGGGGCGTCGACATCTTCCCGTGGTGGAACGCGGGCCGCGACGCGCGCTACTTCCGCGACCTCGCGCTCTCTCACATGTGGCTGGACGTGCGCTGGCGCGCGCCGCTGAACGACGACGAGCGCGCGCTGCTCGAGAACGTGGCGACCTGGGTCGAGCGAGCCCACGGCCTCGACCCCGAGCTCGAGCTGCCTTGGGAGGCACAGGCGGAGATCCTCGCGTTCCTCTCCGAGGAGTCGCTCCGCGCCACGCGCGCGCAGCTCAAAGCCGATTCCCGGCGCGAAAAGCCCATCGGCTACCGGCGGCAGCACCTCCGCGCGATGCTGAGCGGCGGCTGGAGCATGCGCATCGATGGCGAGCTCGCCGAGAAGTGGGAGGAACGCGGCACCTTCGTGGCCTGGAACGCCGAGCGCTCGGTGTGGTTCACGTCCATGACGGTACAGACCGAGACCGGCCATCCCTCGCCCGGGACTGACGAGACACTCGCCAGCCTGCCCCCGCTCACGGGCGAAGAGCTCTTGCAGCTCGAGAACGGCGACCTGCGCGGCGTGGCCTGCTTCGTCGAAGAGGAGAACGACGGGCAGCTCCTCCATCGCCTCGAGGCGCACGCCGCGGTCGGCGAGCACGCGGCGATCGGCACGCTGGTCTTCGTCGACGAGGCCGACCGCGAGTGGGCGCTCGAGACCTGGGCCTCGCTCACCCACCTCGACCTCCACCGCGCGTCGTGAGGACGAGCGCTCAGCGACACGCTTCGGGCGGCTCGCCGCGCAGATGGATCAGCGCGTCGCGCCAGCCCTCCTTCATCGCGTCGCAGCGCGCGTCGGCGTCGGGTGCCTCGCTCGCCTCGCTCGGGCCGGCGCAGGCGCTGGATTCCACGACGTCCTCGATGGCGCCGGCGTAGGCACGGCAGCACGCGAGCGCCCGACCGCAGGCGGAGCCAGGATCGAGCTCCGGCGCCGCGGGCTCCGCGACCGGTGCGGGCTCGACCGTGCTCGCCTCGTCGGACGGCTCGGGCATTCGCTCGACGCGCGGCTCCGCGCCCCCCGAGCAGCCGAGCACGAGCCACGCCGACAACCAGAAGAGCTGCTTCTTCACCGCGCGCACACGTTCGGACAGGATGACGCGCCGAGCGCGAACCGCCAAAGCGCCGCGTTCCGGCCGGCCCTTCGGGCACCGGATGCCGGCTCACAGCGAGCGCAAGTAGGCCAGCGCCTCCGCGCGGCTGGCGAAGATGTTCAGCGGGAGATCGAAGCCGAACGCCAGCGCGGACGCCACCATGCGAACCGGGGCCAAAGGGATCGCGGCGGCGATGGCGCGCCCGCCTCCTCGTCGAAAGATCCCGATCGTGTCCCCGGCGCTCTCGCGTCGTCTCGGGTCGATGCCGGTCACTCGAGTCGCGTCGACCAACCAGCACATGCCGGGATATTCGCGGAGGTAGCGCTGCAGATCGCGGTCGAGGGCCCCATCGAAGATGATACGTCCGCTGTAGACGGTCTCGACGATACTGCCCTCGAGATGGCGCGTCTCGATGCTGCTGGCCTTGCTGTCGTTCTTCATGGGAGTTCCTGCCCTCGGTCGTCCCTCGTCGGACCAGAAGAATCTGTGCCAAGATAGTCCTCGTTTAGGGATACGACAACGGCGATGCACACGCCGCGACGCAAAAGCAGGAGTGTCGACGCCGGCCCGTCGCCCGACTGGGCAATCGACGTCGCCTGGGTCAGCCGCGATGTCGACGAGCCGGGCTCGTTCCGAACCAAGTCGGGCATCGAGAGATGCGGCGACCCCGCTCATCCGCCGGGACGGCCGCATCGAACCCGGATCACTCTTCGGTCAGCTCTTCGAGCCCGTCGAGCACCTGGGTGGCGTCGTACGCGACGACGGTGAGGCCGAGCCGCTCGCGCGCGCTCCGCACCAGCCCGGCGATGCGGCGGGCGTCGGTGGGCTCGCTGGTGCCGCGGAGCAGCTCGGCCAGCTTGCGCGCCATCAAGTGCGCGGTGCCGAAGCGATCCTCCGGCGCGCGGGCCAGCCCGGTCGCGAGCACCTCCCACAGGCCTTGGGGGATGTCCGGCCGCAGCTCGCGCAGGTCGGGAACGCGCCCCTCTTCGACCATGAAGAGCACCTGCATGTCGGTCGCCGCCTCGAAGAGCTTGCGTCCGGCGAGGATCTCCCACAGGCACACGCCGACGCTGAAGAGGTCCGACTGCGCGGTGGGCGGCTTTCCACGGACCATCTCCGGCGCGAGATACGCGAGCTTGCCCTTCAGCGCATTGGGCCGCGTCATCGTCGCGCGGTCCATCGCCTTGGCGATGCCGAAGTCGGTCAGCTTCACGAAGCCGTCGATGCTGAGCAGGATGTTCTGCGGCGTGACGTCGCGGTGATAGACCGGCGCCGGCGTCCCCTCCGGCGTCGTCCGCGCGTGCGCCGCGCCGAGCGCGCCGAGCACCTCGATGCCGATGGCGGCCGCGATCGGCCACGGGACCTGCCCGCCGTCCGCTTGGAAGCAGTGCGCGAGCTGCGCGAGGTCGACCCCCTCCACCCACTCCATGACAAGGAAGTGATGTCCCTGAGCGTCCACGCCGAAGTCGTGGATCTGCGTGACGAGCGGGTGCTGCAGCTCCGAGACGACCCGCGCCTCCTCGACGAACATCGCGACGAACTCCGGGTCCGTCGCGAGGTGCGGGCTGATCCTTTTGACCGCGACCGGGCGCGTGAAGCCCGCCGCGCCCAACGTCCGAGCGCGCCAGACGATGGCCATGCCGCCCGCGCCCGCCTTCTCGAGCAGCTCGTACTTTCCGGCTAGGATCGTCCCAGGTTCGTCGCCGTGCATCGCCCGTGAGCGTCGTTGGTTCGCACGCTCGGCGCAAGGGGGAGCTGGCTGGCATGGAAGACGGGGGCGGCTACTATCCGCGCTCCGAGCTCCGTTCCGGGTTCTCCTGTAAGCAGCACGAACCCTGCACTTCGTTCGGAGCTCGAATCCGTCGTCGCGAAGTTCCTGCTCGGGCCTGCAGAAACCCGGCGCGAACTTCGAGCTGCCGGTACTACTATTGCGCGCCAGAGGAGCCGAGGGTGAGCGAAGAACAACGCGTGGGCGCGGGCAAGGTCGTGAGCATCGAGTACGTGCTGAGGGACCCGGCCGGCAAAGAGCTGGACCGCTCGGCCGAGGACAAGCCACTCGTCTACCTTCACGGGGCGCGCAACATCGTGCCCGGCCTCGAGGAAGCGCTCGTCGGCAAGGGCGCGGGCGACGCGATCGAGGTGAAGGTGCCGCCGGAGAAGGGCTACGGCGCCAAGCGCAACGTGAAGACTCAGCGCATCCTCCGCTCGAAGTTCCCGGAGGGCGCCACCGTGCAGAAGGGGTCCCGCTTCATCATGCCGGGGCCGGAGGGGCAGCCTTTCCCGATCTGGGTGACGAAGGTGCAGGGCCGCGAGATCCACGTGACCACCGAGCACCCGCTGGCCGGCCAGACGCTCTGCTTCACGGCGACCGTCCGCGAGATCCGCGACGCGAGCGAGGAAGAGAAGGCCCACGGCCACGCCCACGGTCCCGAGGGGCACCACCACGACGACGAGAGCGAGTAGAGCGCACGCTCTCGGCGAAGAGCTCAGGGGCCACGGGGTCCGGGCGAGCCTCGCGGGGCCACGAGAACGAGACCCACCGACGCGGGTTTTCGAGCGAGCCCGTCCCCGGCAACGCGGCGCCACGACCGGGAAATCGACGTGGAGCTGCACGCGATCTGCGCCGCCACGCACGCTCGCCGCGCGCGTGCTGCGCGATGATCTGATGGGCATGCACCGTGCATCCCACGGCGCCCAGCGACTCATGGCACAGAAGAGCACATTCCTCGCGTTGGCCTTCACGCTGATGACGGCCGGCTGCAACGACTCCCACCAGCGCGCGGACGCCTCCGTGGACGGCGCCACGGACTGCACGGGCGCATCGCCGAGCTGCTTCCCAGCCGACAGCTGCTGTTCGGCTGGCGCCACCGGCGTCGCCAGCTGCGTCGGTGGAACGTGGACGTGCACCGCGGGTCAGAGCCTCGACTGCTACCCGGATCCCTGCGTCATGGACGGAGACGCGGGCGCACGCGATGCCGGCATCGACGCTGGCCCGGTCGCCGAGTGCACCAGCCCGACCCAGTGCGTGGTGGTCCCGGCGAGCTGCTGCGGCTCCTGCGGCGCGGCCACGGCGGACGACATGATCGCTGTCGCACAGGACGCGCAGAGCAGCTACCGCATGTCGGTCTGCGGCGAGACGGGGTGCCCGGCGTGCTTCCGGCAGCAGGATCCTTCGCTCTTCGCCACCTGCCAGGAGGGGAGCTGCCTGGCACTCGACATGCGGACCTCGCCACTGAGCACATGCTCGAGCGACGCCGACTGCGAGCTCATCGCCGCCGACTGCTGCGGCTGCGAAGCGGCCTTCATCGCCATCAACCACGCCAACGAGGCCGAGTACCGCTCGATGGTCTGCAACCCCGTCGCCGACTGCCCGCCCTGCGGGCCGCAAACGCCGCCCGACGGCACGTCGGCCATCTGCGACACCAGTGTCGGCCACTGCGCGGTCTTCCAAGGCGGCTGACGGGGAGAGCGGGGCCTGGGGGCGTTGCATCCGGTCGTCGATCGCACCGGCAATCCCGCGCCTCGGTCCGTTCGATCAGGGCACGGCGATCTTGCATTCCCTGAGCACCTGGCGCGCCGACTTGCCGGGATGAAAGCGCGTGCTCGTCGCGTCGAAGTCCGCCCCGGCGCTGGCGAGCTCATCGATGATCGCGAGTCGCGTCGCGTGCCGGGCCACCGTGGACTTGGAGGGCTTGCCGAACACGAACGCGTGTGCCGTGGCTGCGAGCACGATGGCCGGAGTCACGCCCTCCCCCGCGATCGCGTTCACGTTGGCGCCGGCGCGCAGCAGCGTGCGCACGTGCTCGAGCGCTTCGTTCTGGACCGCGCAGTGGAGCGGCGTGAATCGATTCGGGTCGGCCTCCATCGCGCTCGCGTGTGCCCGGGCGAGACCGTCGAGGGGCGGGTGGACTGAGGACGGGACCGGCGTCACGGCAATCGCCGCGCATTGCGCTATGCCCAGGGGGTCGTGGCTCGCGCGTTCCTGACCCTGATCACCGCCGCCGTGATCCTGACCTTGGTGCTCCTCTTGGTGCGCGAACTGTGGCGCGGCCTGAGTCCGAGTCTGCGACGAGCCCTCGACCGCCGCGCTCGCGAAGCGGCCATCGCGGATCGCACCGAGGAGACGTTGCGCGCGCCGGGTGCGACGCCCGACAACCCCGTCGAAGTGACCTCCGCCTCCGTGGTCGAAGCTCGCGCCGCCTCCGAGACCTGCGTGGTGTGCGGAGAACGCATCCACGTCGAAGCGCACGCCGTCGAGCGCATCGGCGGGCGGCTGCTGCGGGTCGTCCACCTCGCTTGCCGGCGCTGCGGACACCGCCGGCCCTTCTACATCCACATCGCCGAGCCCGAGGTACTCCACTGACCGGCCGTGGTCGGGCGTGTCGAGGTCAGGGGCTGTTCGGGCCCCAGACGTTCAGCACGCCCTCGATGACCAGGATCAGCCCGAGCAGCAGGTTGGCCGCGTGGGCGACGGTGAGCAGCGTCCTCGGGCGCTCGCCCTGACGCATCCCCCGCCAGGCCATGACCACGCCCGAGATCGCGCCCATCGCCACGAACGGGATGGCGATGGCGAACGCGGCGCCGATCTCCCCGTCGACCTGCGCCGCGAAGTGCAGCCCGAGGGCCGACACGCACAGCACACCGTCGCCGAGCGCGAGCCAGCGCGAGACCGGCCGTCGGAGAACCAACAAGACCACGATCGCCACGGCGAGGAGAGTCGCGGCGGCGATGACACCCGTGGTCACCCAAGCGATGATGTCGTGGCTCATGCCCCCGTCTTGGATTAGGGTTCGTGCCACTCGGCGACACGGCGCTCCGGACGATCACCCGCGAGGCGAGAGCGCGCGGTGACGGCACCCTGTCACACGACCGGACCGAAGTACGCACCCCGACTCGGCCACGGGCCCAACGACCACCGACTCGGCCACGGGGCCAACGACCACCGGGGCACGCAGCGCGTCGGCCGCAGCAAGTCGCGCCCGTCGCCTCCGCGGCGTGCCGAAATCCGGTCGTTTGGATTTCGGTGCGTCGCGGCAGCAACGAGAGCCGCGTGCAGCCCCCGACGGGCCGCCGCGGACGACACGGAGCCCGCCAGACGAAACGGGACAACCTGGGTCGAGACAGGTGGTACCGGACTGACTGCGGAACCGCGTACGACCCGAAGCGACCGGGCGGAAAAGTAGTCGTGGAACTCGCACACGCGACGGACGACACTCCGGGCCGGTCCGGGTCGTGTTCGGTGCCAACCACAGAGCCGCGGTGCTGAGCTGGGTCGCGGGTGCCCTGCTCGTCGGCGGTATGCTGGTCGTGGAGTCGATGCCACCGCTGCGAGCCGCTGCGCTCGCGGCGATGACGCTCGCCGCCGGGTTGGTGCTGGTGACCGCTCGCCGCGGCCGCGTGAGTCCCGACGGCTCGGCAGATGCCATCGAGTCGCTGGAGAGGCGCATCGGTGCCGCCGCCCGAGCCCGCCACGAGATGCGGCTGCGCGCCGAGACGGCCGGACGCTTTCGGGAGGAGTTCGTCGCCGCCGTCCGGCACGAGCTGAAGACGCCGCTCAACGCGATCCTCGGCTTCACGCAGGTGCTGCTCGACGAGATCGACGGACCCCTCACGCCTCAGCAACGCGAGGACGTGACCGCCATCCGTCAGGCGGGGCTCTATCTCTCGGAGTTGGTGGACGCGGTGCTCGAGGAGTGGGTGCCGGATCGAGCCCCGCCTCTCGCGATGCGCTTGGTGGACCTGGCGATGCTGACTCGCGAGGTGGCCCGGCTCTTGGAAGGCCAGACCGTGGGGAAGGACGTCGCGATTCACGTGGACGTGGCCGCCGATGCGCCGAGGCCGCTCGGCGATGCGCGGCGGCTTCGGCAGGTGCTGATCAATCTCGGCACGAACGCGCTGCGCGCGACCTCGCGCGGGGAGGTGACCCTCTCCGTGACCGCCGACCCGGAGGGCGTCCGCATCACGGTGCGCGACACCGGGACGGGGATCCCGGCCGACGCGCTGCCGAAGCTCTTCGACGAGTTCGTGCAGGTCGGCTCGGAGCGTCGGGGCGGGACCGGGCTGGGCCTGGCGCTCACCCGCGATCTGGTCGACTGGCACGAGGGCCGGATCGAGGTGGAGAGTCAGCTCGGGGAGGGCAGCGCGTTCCACGTGATCCTGCCCCTGGAGCCCGGCGAATGAGCGAGCGCGGCAGCTCGAGCGCGCGTGTGCTCTTGGTCCGCGCGCTCGCTTCGGGGCTCGCGCTGACATCGCTCCAGACGGCGGCGCTGGTCGTGCTCGCCGCCGCGCTCGGTATCCGCGTCGTCGTGGTCAACGCGGGGCTGCTCCTGCTGGCGACCTCGACGCTCGGCGCGGTGTGGGCGGTCCGGGAGAGGTTGGGGCGCGCCGGGATGAGCCCTTCGCTGGCGGCGGCGAGCATTCCCTTGGTCGCCAGCGGGCTCTCGGTGGCGCCGCGCGTGGTCCTCGGGCCGAACCGGCCTGCGCTGGCCACGCTCTCGGTGGTGGCGCTGCTCGCCCCGCTGGTCGAGCGGGTCTGGGCGCGGTGGATCACGCCCGACGACGAGGACGCCACCACGGCGCGCGCGGCGCTGGGACAGGCCTCGCCGGTGCTGGCGGTGGGGCTCGCGGCCAGCGCCGTGCACGGGTCGGCGTGGCTGGCCGCTGCCTCGCTGCTCGCGTCCGTCGCGGTGGCGGGATTCGTGGTCACCCACGCCCGCGGCCTGAAGCTGGAGGTCGAGCGCTTCGCCGCTTGGGTCGATCGCATCGAGGTTCGGCCCGACGCCGTGGTGTGTCCCCCGCCGCCAAGCTTTCGCGACCCGGAGCTCGAGGTCCTCGCACGCGATCTCGCGGTCCGCGCGGAGCAGCTCGCGCTCGAGGTCGCCGGTGACGCCCGCTCGCGTGACCAGATCGCCGACGCGCGCGAGCTGCGCACCCGCTTCATGGCGTCGATGAGCCACGAGCTGCGGAGCCCGTTGAACTCCATCGTGGGGTTCTCGCAAGTCCTGGAGCAGGGCCTCGACGGCGAGCTGAGCGAAGGCGCGCGCGAGAGCGTGGAGGTGATCCGCAAGAGCGCCGAGGAGCTGATCCTCTTGCTCACGGACGTGCTCGACCTCGCGCGCCTGGAGGCGGGCAAGCTGAAGCTCTCCCGCTCCTGGACGCCCTCGGTGGAGATCCTGACGGAAGCGGTGCGGGTGGCCCGGACGCTGGTCGAAGGGCGCGAGGTCGAGATCGAGGCCGAGTTGCAGCCGGGGCTGCCGCCCGTGTTCGTGGACCAGAAGCGGATCCAGCAGGCCATCGTGGCGCTCTTTCGAAACGCGGCGCCGTCGATCTCCAAGACCAGCATCCGGCTGCGCGCTCGGATCGCCCACGGGCCGCCCGGCCCCGAGCGGCACCTGCGGGTGGAGATCCACGACGCGCTCGGTGCCATCCCGCAGGAGGACGTGGACCGGATCTTCGAGGCGTTCCAGGAGAATCACCGTGCCGACCGGCCGGCGTCTCGGCGGGCTCGGTATGGCCCTGACGCTCTCGCGCGGGCTGGTCCGCATGCACGGCGGAGAGGTCTGGGCGGACAGCTTTCCGGGCGCCGGGACGGTGCTCTGCGTGGGCATTCCCCTCGAGGTCTCCGACGCCGCGAAGTGAGCCTGTGCCCAACCGTGCCTCCCGCGTGGTGTCGCGCCGGCACGGAGACGCGCTGGAACGGCTGGCCACCGACCACCGCGGACCCTAAGTTCGAGGTCAGTGAGCGCATCGTCGGATGCCACTCGGGTGGCGAGCGGAATCGTCGAGAACGTCTGCCGGGTCCTCGAGGGGAAGCGCGCCGAGGTGGAGCTCGCCGTGGTGACGCTCCTCGCCGGAGGTCACCTGTTGGTGGAGGACGTGCCCGGCGTCGGGAAGACGACGCTGGCGCGCGCGCTGGCCAGGTCCATCGGCGTGTCGTTTCGGCGGCTGCAGTTCACCTCCGATCTGATGCCGGCCGACGTGCTCGGGGGGTCAATCTTCGAATCGGGAGACGAGCCGCTTCTCGTTCCGGCCGGGCCAATCTTCACGCACGTCCTCTTGGCGGACGAAATCAACCGGACGACGCCCAAGACGCAGTCGGCGCTGCTCGAGGCGATGGGCGAGCGCCGGGTGTCGAATCGATGGCGAGACGCACGTGCTGGAGGCGCCCTTCTTCGTGGTGGCGACCCAGAACCCGGAGGAGTTCTACGGGACGTATCCGCTCCCGGAGTCGCAGCTCGACCGCTTCACGATGCGCCTCCGGCTCGGCTATCCATCGCGGGAGGTGGAGCGCGCGGTGTTGGCACGCCGTCGCGGGGCCGATCCGCTGGAGACGATCGAGGCGGTGGCGACGAGGGAGGCGATCCTCGGCGCGCAGGAGGCGGTGGACTCGGTGCGCACGGAAGATCCGCTCCTCGACTATGTCCACGAGCTGGTGCTCGCGACGCGGGAGACGCCGCTCTTGTCGCTCGGCGCGTCCACCCGCGCCGCGCTCTCGCTCGAACGTGCGGCCCGCGCACACGCGCTGCTCGCCGGCCGCGCCTACGCGACCCCCGACGACGTGAAGGCGGTTGCCGTCGCCACGCTCGCTCACCGTGTTCGGGTGGCGCACGCGCCCGACGGCTCGGCGGACCGCGCGGACGCGGAGCGGGTCATCCGCGATCTCGTCTCGTCCATCGCCGTGCCGGTGTGAACGCGGGATCGTCCATGGCCCGTCGCTACGCGCGCCAGCTCCGCTTCACGCGCGAGGGTCGGGTGTTCGTGCTGGTGACGCTCGGCGTCGGCGCGGCGGCGGTCAACACGGGGAACAACCTGCTCTATCTCGTGCTCGGGATGCTGCTCAGCCTGATCGTGCTGAGCGGTGTGCTCAGCGAGTTGGTGCTGCGTCACGTCTCGGTCCAGCGCCGCCTCCCGCGGCGGGCGTTCGCCGGCTCGCCATCCCTTGTCGAGCTCTCGGTGCACAACGAGAAGCGTCGCTTCCCGAGCTACTCCATCGAGGTCGAGGACGTCGCGCCCGGCGAGCCGAGCGATCGGCGCTGTTATTTCCTGAAGGTGGGCGCCGGGGAGACCCAGTCGGCTTCCTACCGCCGCACGCCGGGGCGCCGCGGCGTGCTCCGCTTCGCCGAGGTTCGCGTCCGCACGCGCTATCCCTTCGGTCTCTTCGAGAAGACGCGCCGGCTCGCGCTGGAGGACGAGCTGGTCGTCTATCCGGCGCTCGCGCCCGTCGCTCGACCGGTCTCGGGGCTGAGCCAGCGCGGACCGGACGTCCCGACGCCGCGCCGCGGTCACGGCAACGAGCCCTCCGACCTGCGCGAGTATCGCGACGGAGACGAGGCGCGCTCGATCCACTGGCGGCGTACCGCTTCGCTCGGCCGTGTGGTCGTGCGCGAGCGCCTGCGCGACGCGTCCAAGCGGCTGACGCTGCTCGTCGACGAGCGTCGCGCCGACGATCGGGCGTGGGAGGCGCGCTTCGAGCACGCGATCTCCAGCGCGGCCGCCACCGCCGCGCGCGCGCTGGACGAGGGGTTGGCCGTGGAAGCGGTGTCGCGCACGGGGAGCTCTCGGTTGGTCTTGCCGGGTCAGCCGCCGGATTCCGCTCTGGCGCTTTCTCGCGCTGCTCGAGCCGGCCGGGGACGACGCGCCGCCCTTGCCGGCGCCGGCCAAGGGCGACGTGCGCCGCTTCGGCACGGAGCGAGGGGCCGCGTGACCTTCGGCGGGCTGCACAAGCTGGTCACCTATCTCATCGCCGGGCTGGGCTTGGCCGCGCTCTTCATGGGCTCCGAGCTCACGTGGCCGGCGGAAGCGCTTATCGGCGTCGGCTACGTCGCGAGCTTCTTCGCGGAGGGGAAGCTCGTCCGCGATCCGCGTTGGATCCGCGGCTGGACCGTGGCCGCCCTGGCGTTCGTGGCGCTGGAGGTGCTGCGCGGGCTGCTGGGCGCGCCGCTCTTGCCGCTGGCCCTGGAGGTCGCCGCCGCGCTCCAGGTCTCGCGCCTGATGAACCGTCGCGGCGCGCGGGAGCACCAGCAGATCGCCGCCTTGGCGCTTCTGCACCTCATCGCCGCCACCGTGCTCTCGACGGAGATCACGTACGGGCTGGCGTTCGTCGGGTTCGTGGTGGTGGCGCCCTGGATGCTCGCGCTCAGCCACCTGCGGGCCGAGATCGAAGGGCAGCTGGGCTCGCAGGCGGATCGCGAGCGCTCGGTGGAGCGGGTGTTGGCCTCCAAGCGGGTGGTCGGACCGGGCTTCCTGGCCGGCACGGCGGCGCTCTCGGTCCCGCTCTTCGCGATGACCGGCCTCCTCTTCGTCGCGTTTCCGCGGGTGGGCCTCGGTTTTCTCTCGTTCGGGCAGGGCACCGGACAGCGCATCAGCGGATTCGGCGCCGACGTGGAGCTCGGCGACTTCGGTCTGATCCGAACCGACCCGACGGTAGTGCTGCGGGTGACGCCGCCGGATCTCCCGCCGCAACCGCCGGACCGGATGTCCATCCGGATGCGCGGGACCAGCTTCGATCACTACGACGGTCGCCGCTGGACGCGCGGTCTCGAGCTGCGCCCGCGCGGTGTGGGGCGCCTCGACAACGACTACGCGTTGCCGCGTCGGCTCCCGAACCGCACCCGCGACCGACCGTGGCAGGTGGTGCTCGACGGGCTGGACGAGCCGGTGGTGTTCACGCCGCCGCACACGGTCGGACTCGAGATCCCGCCGCGCGTGACCGGCGGGCTGGAGGTGGGCCGCGAGATCCTCTACTCGCCCGGCGTCGACATCCGCTACGCCGACGCCGACGGGCTCGGCCTGCGCTACACGGCGTGGACCTCCGATCGCCCACGCGACCGCGATCGTGCTCCGCCGGATCCGGACACGTTGCGGCGCGATCTGGAGGTGCCACAGGGCCACGCGCGCGTCGCCGCGCTGGCGCGGGAGTGGACGCGAGGCGCCCACGACGACGAGGAGCGCGTTCACATGCTGCTGGCCCGACTGCGGGACTCGGGCGAGTACACCTACTCGCTCCAGATGCCCGAGGTCGGTGAGCGCGTCCCGCTCGAGGTGTTTCTTCTGGGCGCCAAGCGCGGGCACTGCGAGTACTTCTCGACCGCGCTCGCGATCATGGCGCGCACGCTGGGGATCCCGACGCGCAACGTGACGGGGTTCCTCGGCGGGCAGCTCAACCCCTACGGCGGGTACTACGCGCTCAGCCAGGGCGACGCGCACAGCTGGGTGGAGGTGTTCCTGCCGGACGCCGGATGGGTCACGGTCGATCCCACGCCGCCGGCGCGCGACGCGATCGCGGTCGACCACGGCTGGCTGCGCCGCGCGCGCGAGATGGTCGACGCCGTGCGGACGCGCTGGGCCCACGATGTGGTGGGCTACGATCTGCACCGGCAGGTCTCGCTCTTCCGGGGGCTGCGCCGGCTCTTCGGCGCCTCGGACGCGCCGACCGAGCGCGGGATCGGAGCGGCCGCCTCCGTCTCGAGCGAGCGCTCGCGTGGCTGGATTCGGCCTCTCGTGGCGTTGCTCGCATTGGTCGGCGGGGCCGTGTTCGTGTGGCGCCGGCGGTTCCGGCGGGCGGCGGGGCCCGCCGAAGACGCCATCGCGCTCTATCGCGCGCTCGATGCCGCCTTGGCCCGTCTCGGTCATCCCAGGCCGAAGGAGCGCACCCCGCTCGAGCACGTGGAGGCGCTCGAGCGTGCCGATTTCGTGCAGATTGACCTGGTCCGCGAGGTCACGCGCCGCTACCTGGACGCGCGCTACGGAGGCGAGACCCTCGACCCGGACGAAGCGACTCGCTTGGGGTCGCAGATCGCCACGCTCCGCCGCGAGCGGCGGCCCCGCCCGAGCTGAGGCGGCTCCCCTCGTGGTCGGCGGCGAAGGGATTCTTTCCGAGCCGACCCGTTCCCGACTACCCTAGCGCCCGGGTCGGCGCCGCCGGCTCTCCGACGACGCAGAGGCGCCCGCCCCGGCGGTGGCCCTCCGAGCTCGAGCGGGATCACACGTGATTCGGGTGCTGGGACGACATGGGCGCAGCTAGTCAGGAGCTGACCGAGAAGGCGAAGCTCCTGATCGCGGAGCGTCGCTACCAGGAGGCGGTGCGCGCGTGCCGGCGCGCGCTGCTCTCCCAGCCCGACGAGTTCGACGTGCGGCTGCTCCTCGGTGAGGCGCTGCTCGCGCTGGAGCGCTACGACGAGGTCCGCGTCGAGATGATGGCGCTCGCCCGCAAGAACCCGAAGCGGGCGGAGATCCACCGCGTGCTGGGCGAGGCCTACCTCCGCGACGGGCGCCCCAACCAGGCCACCGAGGCATTGCGCCGCGCGCTCGAGCTGGACCCGAACGACGAGATCGCGCGCGAGCTGCTCGGAGAGGCCGACGACGAGAACGCGCCGGTGTCGAGCACCATCGAGCGCTGGTTCAGCGACGAGGCGCCGCCGACCATCGAGATGAGGTCGCCCGGTTGGGTGGAAGAGACGACGCCGGTCCCCGGGCGCCTGCCGGAGGCGGACGCGACGGGGCCGCAGCGAGCGGCGCCTGGATCCTCGCCGGCCGCCCGGGCCCTGTCGGCGCTGACCACGAGCCCGAGCAAGCCGAGCAACGCGTCGCCGCTGACGCCGCAGGCGACCAACCCCGGCCGACCCGGCAACGTGGGGGGAGGTCCGCGGGTGCGATCCCGCAAGCCGACCCTGGCCGGATATCCGTCCGCGTCGCCGATTGCGCCGCCTTCCCTCGGCCGCGAGCGGGCGACCTCGGTCGAGCGCCCCGCCGGCCGTCCCCCGACGCAGGGCACCGAGGAGCTCGATTTGGAGTCCATCTCGGATTCTGCAGCCCATCTCGGATTTCCAGTCCCTCTCGGGCGAGGAGCTGATTGAGGAGCTTCCGGGCGAGCCGACCCGCACCGCGGGAGCGCGCGATATCGCGGCCGAGCCGGACGACGAGCCGCCGACGTACGTGCTGCCGAAGTCGAACGACGACTTCGAGGGACCGGAGCCGTCGACGGATGTGCTCCCGCCGAAGCCCCACCGCGATTTCGAAGGTCCGGAGCCGTCGACGGAAGTGCTCCCGCCTGCGCGGAACGGCGATTTCGAAGGCCCGGATCCGTCGACCGAGGTGCTCCCGCCCGCGATGTCCGGGTTCGCCGCTCCTCCGCCTCGAGGCGGGGGCTTCGCCGGACCGGCACCGCAGCCGATCCCCCGTGCCGGGTCGCCGATTGCACCGCCGCCGGGGAGGATGGCGCCGAGCGCGCCTCCACCCGCTCGGATGGCCCCACCGAGCGCCCCGCCGCCTGCGCGTCTGCCCGGTCCTCGGAGCGCCCCGCCGCCCGCGCGTTTGCCCGGACCTCGGAGCGCCCCGCCGCCGTCGATGCCTCTCCCGGCGCCGAGCGCGCCGCCGTCGACCACGCCGCCCGTCGCGAGCTCTCTGCCGAGCGTGCAGGTCCAACCGGAGCCGCCGCGCGACGGGAGCGCCACCGCCCGCATGCCGCGCCGCAAGCCGCGATGGCTCGTGCCCGTCGCGCTCGGTGCGGCGGCCGCCCTCCTCGTCCTGATCGGCGTCGTGTGGGGCATCTCCGCGTGGCTCGACGCCAGCGCGATGGATGCGATCCGCGCCGCGGCCCAGGACGCGGGTGACTCGGGGCTGCGCGGCGACATCGAGGCGGTCGTCGCGCAGATTGACGACGAAGATCCCGACGAGCCGGAGCTCGCCGCGCTGAAGGCGCGCCTCCTCGCGACGTTGACGCTGGAGCACGGCGAGGATCACGTCGGTCCCATCACCGCCGCGCTCGCGCACACGGACGGCGAAGTGCTGACGGACGCGGCCATCGCCGCCTCGCTGGTGCACCTGGCCAACGGCGACCCCGCCGCCGCGCTCCAGCGCTTGAGCGGCTTGCCGGCGCAGGGCGAGCAGATTGGCGAGGCGTTCCGGGCCCGATTGTACGCCACCGCCGCGCTCGGCCGACTGGAAGAGGCCGAGGAGGCGGCCGCGCAAGCGGCGGCGCTCCGGCCCAACGCGCCGCGCCACGTGGCCCTGCGCGCCCTGATGCGGCACCGGCTCGGCGACAGCGCGGGCGCCCTCGACCTGCTCCAGAGCGTGCCGAATGGGGACGCGTCGCCCTCCGTGCGAGCGACGCGAGCGCGGGTGCTCTGGGAGAGCGGCCGCGACCGGAACGGAGCGCTCTCGCAGGCCACCGCGTTGATCGACGAGCTCGCCGATCGGGCCACACCCTACCAGCTCGCGTGGGCCCACCTGATCCGGGCCGAGCACGCGCAGCTCCAGCGTGGCGACAGCGTCACGGCGCTGCGCGAAGCGCACGAAGCGGCCGAGCACGTGCCGCCGCTCGACGAGCCCTTCGGAATGCAGCTCGTCTCCACCCTCCTCGCGACCGGCGCGGCACAGGAGGCAGACGCTCAGCTCGCGCGTCTCCCGAGCCCGCCCGTCGACATCCCGGCCCGCGCGCTGCTCACGGCCGAGGTCGCGCTCGCGGTGGGCCGGCTCGACGCGGTGGACGCGGCGCTCGCGGAAGCGCCCGAAGGGCCGCCCCGGACCCTGCTCCAGGGCGAGCTGTTGGAGGCGCGCGGTCGCCCCGGTCAAGCTCGCCCGCTCTACGAGCGCGCCATGGAGGCGCCGGGCGCGGAGGGGATCCGTGCGCGGATTCCGGCTGGCCGCCATGTCGCTTCGTGACGGCGAGTCCGATCGTGCCGTCTCGCTTCTCGAGCCGGTGCTGCCGAGGGCGGTCGACGACCTCGAGCTGGTCCCGCTCCTCGCCCGGGCTTACGTGGCCGAAGGCCGCGCGAACGACGCCAAGCGGGTGGTCGACGAAGCCTTGGCGCGACGGCGCGACGCCGCGGAGCTCTGGGCGGCGCGCGGGGCGGTCCAGCTGGCCGAGGGGCACATCAGCGAAGCGCTGGCGTCGCTCCGGCGCGCGGCCGAGGCGCGCCCGCAGGACGCGGACCTGCAGACGGATCTCGGTGACGCGGCGCGTCGAGCGGGAGAGCTGCCGGCGGCGCACAGCGCTTTCGACGCCGCGCTGGCGCTGCGCCCGGATCACACCGGCGCGTTGATCGGGCTCGCCCGTCTCGCGCTGGCCGAGGAGGACTTCGACGAGGCCGAGCGGCGGCTGGAAGCGGCGTCGGAGACAGATCGCGACGGGCTCGAGGTGGCCCGCGTCCGCGGCGAGCTCGCGGTCCTGCGCGGCGACGGAGCGCTCGGCGCGGAGGTGATGGCCCCGCTGGCCCGGCGCTACCGGCGCGACCCGATTGTGCTGACCGAGCTCGGTTGGCTGCAGGCGCAGGCGGAGGACGATCGCGACGCCGGCCGCTCCTTCGCCCGAGCGTTGCGGCGGGACCACGGCTCCCCCGAAGCGCTCCTCGGACAATCGCTGATTCTCGTGCGCCGGGGCGCGCTCCGCGCCGCCCACCGATTGGTCGCGCGTGCAGATCGCGAGATCCAGCGCCGCGGCCCGACTCCGGCGCTCCAGGCCCAGCTCGCCGTGGCGCGAGGCCGCCTGGAGTTCGAGGGCAGCCACTTCGACGACGTCGTCCGCCTCGCCAACGAGGCCGTCGCGCTCGACGAGGACAACGCGACCGCTCATCTCCTACTCGCCAACGTCGCCATCGAGCGGGACGAGAGCCCGATTCGACTCGCTGCGCCGCGCTACGGCGGGGCACGCACCGCCGCCCGAAGCCTTGGGCCGCCTCGCCGTCCGCCTGCACGGCGAGGAAGCCTGCGCTCTCGCCCGCCGCTACCTCCAGGTCGCGCCGCACGGCTACGACGCCCCCGACGTCCGCGAAGTCGCCGATCGCTGCCACTGAGCCCCTCGCAGACACGCGTTCGACTCGGCGCTGTCGACCCCTGCCGCGAACTCGTCGAGACCGCCGAGGCGCGATTGTGGCGGACACATCGCATCGGCTCCGTGGAGGCATCAGCGTCCGCCACTCCGCGGCGGGATGCGTTCCGGGAGGGCTCCACCACCCCGATCTCGTATCGGCATAGGGGGCCCGAGTAGTCGACTCGGGCTCCCCTGCCACACCACCCGGCATGCGGGTCCGCACCGGGCGGTTCGATGGGTTGAGGTCAGGCGGCCAGCCTCGGAAGGCCGAGCCCGTCGAAGAGTTTGTTGGGGAGCGCGATGTGGATGGCCATGCGCTGAGTTCCTCCACCACCGCCGGCGTTGGCGGCCACCTGGGCTGCCGCGTCGGGGCGAAGGCCTCGAGCCGCCAGCTCTCGGAAGACGGTCGTGCCGCGCTTCCACTGCTTGAGCTGATAGCCCGCCCGGAGCCGGTGTCGGATCCACTCGTCGAGCTCGGCAAGACCTCCGAGGCGTCTCGGCGACCCGGAAGTATCCGTGCCAGCCGAGCAGATAGCTCCGCAGGGTTTGCACGACTTCGGCCAGGCTGCGCCCGCGGGTTCGGCGCGTGAGCTGCCGGACCCGACGCTTCATCTTCTGAAGCGCCTTGGGCGCGACCCGCTGCGGACGACCTTCCCTCGGCCGACCCAGAACGAGACGCCGAGAAAGGGTCGGTTCCACACGCGGTCCACCGCGCTCTTCGACGCGTTGACGCGCAGCCGGAGCTCGTCGAAGCGACGGACGAGCGAGCCCATGACCCGCTCTCCCGCACGCTTCGACCTCACGAAAACCCGCAGATTGTCCGCATAGCGGACGAACGCGTGTCCCCGGGCCTCCAGCTCCGTGTCGATCTCGTCGAGGAGCACGTTCGCGAGCAAAGGGGACAAGGAGCCGCCCTGCGGCGTTCCCTCGTACCGCTCCACCACCACCCCGTTCACCATCACGCCGGCGTCGAGATAGCGGCGGATGAGCCTCAGCACGCGACGGTCCCCGATCCGCTTGGCCAACCTCCCCATCAGCACGTCGTGGTTGACGCGGTCGAAGAACTTCTCCACATCCACGTCCACCACCCACCGCTTGCCGTCCTGGACGTGACGGCGTGCTTCACGAATCGCTCCGTGCACCGAGCGTCCCGGCCGAAAACCGTGGCTGTGCTCCGAGAAGGTCGGGTCGAATCGGGGCTGCAAGACCTGCAAGAGGGCCTGCTGGATCAAGCGGTCGAGCACCGAGGGGATGCCAAGCTCGCGCTCCCTCCCCCGGCTTCGGGATCGTCGCCCGCCGAACCGGCATCGGCTGGTACGTCCCTGCGAGGATTTGCTCGCGGGTTCGTGGCCAGTTGTCCCGAAGCCAGTCCGGCAGCTCGTCCACCGTCATCCCGTCGATGCCGGGGCTCCCCTTGTTCTTCCTCACTCTCTTCAACGCTCGCATCAGGTTCGGACGCGAGAGCGCCTCCTCCATTAGCGAACCCGTTCCCAGGCGCCTCGTTTCCGGTCGTCGCCGTTGGCCTTGCCCGCTCCGCTCTGCCCTCGGGGCTTCACCCCTACCCTCGAGCGGCAGCTCCAGTTGCCTGGACTTCTGGACCATGGCGTCGTCGAGACTCCCGGGCGTCTGCCCTTCCCCTCGTTCGGCCCTTCGGCGGCCCTCCCGGCGTGACCTACTACGACCTCGGCTGACTTCTCGCTCCGCGCGCGTGACCGCGTGGCCCTTTCAGGCCCGAGGCGAGATCTCCCCGGGTAAGAACACCGACCTTCACCGCACGACCGCCGGATTTACGCCGGGTCCCTTTGGTCACGGGAGCTTCGCGGTCACGTGCCCGCTCGCCCCGGTCGCCCGTCGCCTCGTATCCGGTTCTTGTTCATCAGCCCACGGCTTCGTTCCCCGCTTCCTCCAGACGGTCGGTCGCCCTCCCGCCCTTGCGCTTCCCTTCCTTCGCTGTGACCTGCTCAGGGGAGGACTCGCACCTCTAAGTCCGCGCCCATGCCGGGCGCACCACGAATCGACCCGCCGCCGGAGCGACGGGTCGGTCGGAGCTTCAGAGCGAGCGCAGGTAGGTCACCAGGTCGCTGCGCTGCGCGTCGCTGAGCTGCGAGGTGTGACCCATGTGGTCGAGCGTGCTGCAGGCGCCTGCGACCACGTCTTCGAGCGTCGCGGCGCAGCCGGTGTGGAAGTAGGGCGGGCGGAACGCGACGCCGCGGAGCGAGGGCACCTGAAACGCGCCGCCAAGACCGATGTCCGCGTTGGCGTCGTTCGTCAGCGTCTCGCCCGTGTGACAGGTCGCGCAGCCCACCTCGGCGCTCTCGAAGAGCACGCGGCCGCGCTCCGCCGCCGCCGCGTCGGCGACGGAGGCCACGGGCGCGGGGACGGCGTCCAGCCACGCGCCGATGGCGGTGACGTCGTCGGGGACGAACGAGGCCTGCATCCGGTCCCGGAAGGTCTGGCTCATCAGGTCGTTCATCGTCGCCGAGATCCCCGCCCCAGTGGAAAGGTGCCGTCGCCAGAATCCCGCCGGCGAGGAACTGGGTTCGACGCATTCCAGTGGGCTCGAAGTCCCACACGTGCCCGTCGTCACCGCCCTCGGGGTGGCAGGATGCACATGTGACGAGGCTCGGCGTCAGCGAGTGGAAGAGCGTGTGTCCGTGTACGGCCGCGTCGTCGTGGACTCCCAAGTCGACCGTCTCCCCGGCACCACCGACGAGCACGCGGGCCGGCGAGCGCTGAACCGCGAGCGGGGAGCCGTCGGGTCCGACCTCGACCGACGTGTACGCGTCGTTCTCACCGAGAGGGCTCGGCGGAAGGCAGTCAGAAGCCGCTCCCAAAGGAACCTGCACGATGCCGGTTGCGCGGAGCGGGACGCCGTCGGCCCACTCGGCCGCCGACACCGCGTATGCGTTGCCACCGTCGTCGAGGGCGAAATCGACCAGCAGCGGGACCGGGATGGCGGAGGCCATCGAGGGCGCACCGGAGGCGGGGAAGATGGTGAGCACGGACTCGACCGCGCCCGTCCCGCACGCTCCGAAGGCGGAGTACCCCGTTCGCTCCACGTCGAAGGGAGTGCTGATCGCGCGCTGGTGGAGCATCGCGACCGAGCCGTCCGACTTGGCGCGGAATCCGCCAGGCCACGTCGGGATCGAATGTAGCGGGCCGCGGCATGGTGATCTCCTGCCGCGAGGGCGGGACGCGGCGATTGACGATGTTTCCGTCGGCGTCGACGGTGAGCAGCTCGGCGGAGCGGAAGCGGCTGACATAGAGCTGACCGTTCGCGATCACCACGTCGCGCAGGTCCGAGTCGAGCGTCGTCACTCGGGTCGGATCTCCCGAGGCGGTGGGCAGCGTCACGAGCAGCCCCTCGGCGCACGCGACATAGAGCTGGTCGGCGCTCGAGTCCCACGCGATCCCCCGCGGCGCGCCGCACACCGAGCGCCGGCCGAGGATTGTCCTGGAGGCCGGATCCACGTCCAGCACCGCGCCCGCACGGCGCAGCACGACGTGAAGGAGCCCGGCGCCGTCCTCGACGATCCGACCGGGCTCGTCGCCCGCTTCCAGCGAAACCCGCTCGAGCAGGGCGCGGGACGCCACGTCCACGAACGCGAGCTCGTCCCGGTCCGCGTCGCCGATCACCAGCACTCCCCCGGACGTCAGCAAGGCGCTCCCGCCACTGACCGGGGGCGGCGGATGGTCGATCGGCGGCAGTGTCGGCCCGGAATCCGGCGGCGGCGGGAGGGATCCGGCGTCCAAGCCAGGAGGGAAGATCCCGGGGCCAGCGTCTGCCGCCCCGATTCGGAGTCGGAGGCCTACGCGACGGGGCGGGCGGCGCGTCCGAGCCGATCACGCACCCCGCAGTCGCCAAAGCAGTGACAGTCGCCAACCAGAAAATGCTCAATCGGATCATCGTGCCCCTCCATGAAGAGTCATCATTCAAACGCATCGCACGGCAACATGCAAACCGAGCTCACCGACCAACCCATCCCGTCACCGCCGTCAACGCCCGTCGCTACGCCGGCGTGGCTCGCGGACGTGCCCACCCGTCCCCTCCGTCGCCCCGGCCCCGAGCGTTTTCCAATCGGCGGCGCCCTCGGCCGAAAATCGTCCGCGAATCATCCGCCGGCGGTCTCGGTCAGCGACCCTCGCCCCATCGGGATCCGCCCTCTCGCGAAGCGCCCCGAGGCGCGTACCCCGTCGCAGTCGCGCAGCGAACGCGAGGTGCTCCCGAGTCGCGTACCCGGTCGCACTCGCGAAGCGAGCGGCGTCCCGAGTCGCGTACCGGGTCGCCCTCGCGGCGCCCCCGAGTCGGATCACCGGGTCCGGCTGAGGAGCCGTGACCATCCGCGGCAGCCCCGAGCCTTCCTCGAAGAGCCGCCCTCGCATCCAGAGAGTCGCGCCGAGCCGCGCACCCAACGGAGAACCGCGCCCCCGACGGAGAGCCGCGCCGAGAGCCGCGCCCGCACCCGGCGGAGACCAGCGGAAGAGAAGCTCAGTGCGGAATCAGCCCGCCGAACCAGGCGGCCGCGCCACCCGCGATCGCGAGCACCAGCACCAGCATCACCCACTTCATCGCCCCGCCCTTCGGCTCGGGCGGCGGCGGCGCCGGCAATTCCACCGGCCTGGGCGCTGCCTTCGGCGGTGCGGGCGTGGGCTCGCGTGGCGGCGCCGACACCCGCTCCGGCTCCGGCCTCGAGCTCCGATCGCCCGCGAGCGGACTGTCGGACTCCAGCAGATTCGCCAGATCGCTGGCGAGATCGCTCGGCGCGTCCTCCTCGACGCCGCTCTCGCGCCAGCCCGGCGTAGGTGACGCGCCGCCGGCCGCGCCCGCGACGGCGTCGCCCACCTCGGCGTCGTCCGCGAACCAATCGGCCGGGTTCTCGAATCCGAGCGGATTGAGCGGCTGCGCGCCGGCCACGTCCTCGGGGCTGAGCGGCGTGGCCCCCACATCGACCGGCTCCGAGCCGGACATGTCGTCCAGGGACGTGAAGCGCAGCAGCTCTTCCTGGATGAGGCGGTCGATGATCGACGCCTCCTGTGGCTTCACCGCCTTCTTCTTGCGCTCGACGACCTCCTTGACGAGGTTGGCGATGTCGTAGCTGGTGACCTTGAGCTGCTTGCTGAAGAGGTAGCCCGCCAGCGCGTCGCCGAACTCCCGTGCACCCCCGAAACGCTCGCGGGGATCGCGCGCCAGCGCCTTGCCGATCACCACCTCGAGGTCGGCGTCGACCTCGGGGTTCAGCCGCGCCAGGCTCGGCACGTTGGCCTGCTGGACCAGCTTGACCGTCTGGTAGTCGGTCTCGCCGAGGAAGAGGCGCCGCCCGGCGATCATCTCCCAGAGCACGATGCCGAGCGCGAAGACGTCCGCCCGCGCGTCGACCGGCTCGCCGAGCGCGGCCTCCGGCGAGAGGTAGCTGAA
Organism: uncultured Pseudomonadota bacterium; assembly: GCA_963832725.1. Taxonomy (GTDB): domain Bacteria; phylum Myxococcota_A; class Polyangia; order Polyangiales; family Sandaracinaceae; genus JAEZBP01. The sequence goes on along the minus strand of CAWHVG010000007.1, from coordinate 14,125 downwards.
CTTCCCCTTCACCACGCCGGGATCGGTCTTCTCGAGCTGCGTGGTCGCCTTGGCCAGACCGAAGTCGGTGACTTTGATCTCGCCGCGCTTGCTGAGCAGGATGTTCGGCGGCGAGATGTCGCGGTGGACGATGTTCAGGGGCTCTTCGTCGTCGTCGACGATCTCATGTGCGTAGCTCAGCCCGCGGCAGGCCTCCATGCACATGTAGAGGCTTTCCTTGACCGGCATGCGCCGGCCGGCCTGGCGGAAGTGCTCGATGATCGCCTTGAGATTGCAACCATCCACGTACTCCATGACGATGAAGAACGTGTTGTCCGCCGCCCCGATATCGAAGACGGTGACGATGTTCGCGTGGTTCAGGCGGGCGCCGAGGCGGGCCTCGTCCAGGAACATCTGGATGAAGCTCTTGTTCTGTGCCAGGTGAGGCAGGACCCGCTTGATCGCCACCTGCTTCTTGAAGCCCTGGACGCTGAGGGCTTCGCCGCGGAACACCTCGGCCATGCCCCCGGCCTCGAGGCGGTCGATGACTCGGTATCGCTGTTCGACTGCCATGTTCCTCGGGGGAGCTGGGGGACGGGCCCCCCAGAAAACGGCGACGGGCTCCTCGTGGACCCCGCCGTCGGGGCCGGATTGTAGGAATAGCGGGCCCTTACAGCAAGATGATCGTTGATTGGCGGGCCCCGAACTCCCATGCGCGGACGATTGCATTGACTACGGCTGGCGGGCCGGGTTGACTGCGGCCGTGCCCAGAGCCGAGCGCCCGGTCTTGATCGCCCCCTCGATCCTCTCCGCCGACTTCGCCCGCCTCGGCGACGAGGTCCGCGCCGTCGAAGCCGCTGGCGCCGACTGGATCCACGTCGACGTGATGGACGGGCGCTTCGTGCCCAACCTCACGATCGGGCCACCGGTGGTGAAGGCGCTCCGAGGGGTGACCGAGCGCATGCTCGACGTACACCTGATGATCGTGGAGCCGGAGCGCTACATCGACGCCTTCGCCGAGGCCGGCGCGGACGTCATCACGGTCCACGCCGAGGCTTGCGTGCACCTGCATCGCACGCTGCAGCGCATCCGCGCCCTCGGCAAGAAGGCCGGCGTCTCGCTCAACCCCCACACGCCCGAGGACGTGCTGCGCTACGTCTTCGACCAGATCGACCTGGTGCTGGTCATGACGGTGAACCCGGGCTTCGGCGGGCAGAGCTTCATCGACGCCACGCTGCCCAAGATCGAAGCCATCCGCTGGATGATCGAGGCGTCGCGCAACGACGTGCGCCTGGAGGTCGACGGCGGCGTGCGGCCGGGGGTGGCCTCGCAGGTCGTGTACGCCGGGGCGGACGTGCTCGTCGCCGGCAGCGCCATCTTCGGGGAGGAAGACTACCAGCGCGCCATCCAGGCGCTCCGAGAGGACTTCGCGTGACGGACCCGTTGGAGAACCCCGGGCTCACGACCGTCTTCGTCGACAAGCGCGCCACCAAGCGGCAGCTGCGCCGCGCGAAGCTCGTCGTCGTCGAGGGGCCCGACAAGGGCAAAGAGCTCGTCATGGAGCGCGAGCGGGTGACGGTCGGCCGCAGCGTGATCTGCGACCTGGTGCTCAGCGACAAGGCCGTCAGCGGCACCCACTTCGAGATTGTAGCCCGCGAGAAGGGCTTCTTGCTCCACGACCTCGATTCGACGAACGGGACCTACAGCGGCGACCTCTCGGTGCGCGAGGTGTGGATCAAGCCGGGCGCCATGGTCCGGGTCGGCCAGTCCCACCTGCGCTTCGAGCCGCAGAAGGGCATCGTCGACATCGAGCTCAGCGGCGAGGAGTGCTTCCACGATCTGATCGGTCGCTCGGTCCGGATGCGCGAGATCTTCGCCACGCTCGAGAAGATCGCGCCGACGGATCTGACCGCGCTCGTCCGCGGCGAGACGGGGACGGGCAAGGAGCTGGTCGCGCGGGCGCTCCACACCGCCAGCCGGCGCGCGGGTGGGCCGCTCGTGGTCCAGGACTGCGGCGCCATCCCGAAGGACCTGATCGAGAGCACGCTCTTCGGCCACGAGCGGGGCGCGTTCACGGGCGCGACGGATCGTCACCGCGGCAGCTTCGAGCAGGCCGATGGCGGCACCATCTTCCTCGACGAGATTGGCGAGCTGGACCTGAGCCTCCAGCCCAAGCTGCTCCGCGTGCTGGAGAACCGCGAGATCAAGCGGGTCGGCGGCGACCGGCAGATCCCGGTCAACGTGCGGGTGGTGGCGGCGACGAACCGCGATCTCAGGCAGATGGTCAACGAGGGGACCTTCCGCGAGGACCTCTTCTACCGGCTGAGCGTGGTGCAGATCGAGCTGCCGCCGCTCCGCGAGCGTCCGGAGGACGTGCCGCTCCTGGTCGATCACTTCCTGACCGAGGTGACGACGCGCCGCTTCCCGGGCGGCGACAAGATCCTCACCGTCGCGCCGGACGCGATGCGGCGGCTGATGGCCTATCCGTGGCCGGGCAACATCCGCGAGCTGAAGAACACGGTCGAGCGCGCCGGCTCGCTCGCGGACGAGCTCGAGCTGAGCGTTCGCGACCTGATGCCGAGCTCGCAGAAGACGCCCCCGCCGGTCTTGCCGGGCGGCACGGCGGAGCAGTTCGTGGAAGACGGGCTGCCCTTCAAGGAGGCCAAGCAGAAGGTGCTCGACACCTTCGAGGCGGCCTACCTGAAGGCGCTGCTCGACAAACACGCCCACAACATCACCCGCAGCGCCCAGGCGGCCGGCCTGACCCGCTACCACCTGCGGGAGCTGGCCAAGCGCTACGGCATCCACGGCAACGATCCGGACTGATCCCGGCGCTTCTTTCGACGTCGCGCGAGGGATCGGCATACTGGGACGCATGGTTCGCCGCGTCCTGCCCTTTCTCGCGCTCGCGCTGCTGGTCGCGGCGGATGTGGCGGCGCAGCGGCTGCCGGCCCCGCGCTGGGCACGCTCGGCCGAGGTGACCCACACGGGCGTCACGCTGCGGACGCGTCCGAGCACGAGCGCGGCGCGGCGCGGCACCGTCCGGCTCGGGACGCGGCTGCCGATGCTGGGCCGGGTGCTCGGCGAGGGCTGTCCGGGCGGCGAGTGGATCCACGTGGGCCCGGAGGCGTTCGTCTGCGAGACCCTCGTCCGCGTGTCGCCACGGGAGCCGGGCGGGGACGCGGTGCCGGTCGTCCCCGAGGGCGAGATCACGCCGCGCACGCACGCGTTCGTGCGCACCGACGGCACGTGGGCCTACTCCCACGCGACCGACTACTTCCAAGACCGCTGGGTGGAGTCGCTCGGGAGCGGCTTCGGGCTGGCTATCGTCGAGCAGGACTCGGTCTCCGGCGTGCGCATGGCGCGCACGCTCTCGGGTCTCTGGGTGCCGGCGGCCGAGCTCCGCTTCGCGCACCCGAGTGACTTCGTGGGGACGGAGATCGACGCCGCGCATCCGCTCGCGTCGGTGGCGTGGGTGGTGCGTGAGAACGCGGCGCTGAGGTCGCGTCCGAGCGGCCCCGTGGTCGGCCGCGCCTCGAGGCTCTCGCTGCTCGAGGTCGCGGGAGAGCGAGGAGACTGGCTGGAGCTCGCGGACGGCCGCTTCATCGCGGAACGCGACGTCGCGCGGCCGAGCGTCGACGCCCCCCCGGACGAGCTCGCGGGCGGCGCCCGTTGGATCGACGTGGACACCGCCAGCCAGACGCTGGTCGCCTACGTCGGCGAGCGTCCGGTCTACGCCACGGCCGTCTCGACCGGCCGTCCGGCCACGCCGACGCCCGAAGGCGTGCACCACATCTGGGTGAAGCTCGCCGAGGACGACATGGACAACCTCGAGCGCGACGACGTGGTCGAAAACTACGCGATCCAGGCCGTCCCGTGGGTGCAGTACTTCCACGGCTCGGTCGCGCTGCACGCCGCGTTCTGGCACGACCGCTTCGGCCACCCGCGCAGCCACGGCTGCGTGAACCTCGCGCCCCGCGACGCCCGCTGGCTCTACGCGTTCACCTCCCCGTCCGTCCCCACCGGCTGGGACGCGATCCTGCCCACCGAGCGCGCGCCGGGCAGCATCGTCCGCGTCCGCTGAGCGCGAGCGCGAGCGCGGTGACGGTGATCTGCCAGCCGTTCACGCTGTCGCCCGGGCGCGGCGCCGTTTTCAGCGCTTCCGATGTCCTATCCGCCGCTCCCCCGTGCTCGCGTCGAAGAAGGAGCCCGCGCCGTAGGTCACGCCGTCTACCTTCGCCCCGCGCGCGTCGACCGCCAGCGCGCTCACCCCGAACCGCGGGGCGCCCTTGCCAGTGGGGTTGGGCACGATTTCGAAGGCCTCTATCATCGCACGCTACGGTAGCAGACGGCGGGGGCTCGCGTTCGCGCCAGCGGGCGCCGGTTCGAGAGCAGGCAGAGGTTCACGCGGCCCGCGGCGACCGACATCGCGATGAATAGACCAGTGAGCGCGCATGACCGACTCACGGGGGTTTGCGCAAGCAACATACCCAGGTTCATTGGTTCATTTGGGAGATGAGAACAGACGGGCGCTCGGCGCGGCGCGGACAGAGCGCGGCGCGAACACGCCGGCAGGGTCGGACTGTGGAAGCCGACCACGCAAGGCAAGACGGCCCGGTGATGAACGTGCGTCCAGCACGGGCTGCGCGCTCTGGTCGGACGAGGTGGCTCCGCACCATCCTGAGAGACGCGCCAGCGCGCGAGCCTAGGTCGTGCCCGGACGCGCGCCTGTCGAGGGGCGCCCTTGTTCATGCCGAGCGACTTGCCTCCGCCTCGACCGCCGCCTCCACCCAGACGCCAACCCTGGCCATGGCGCTTGAAGCGGGTGTTCGCCGTCGACATCGAGACCTGCCCCGTGCTCGGCTGCGGCGGCCGCACGCGCCTGGTCGAGGTCGCCACCGAGCCAGACGACATCGCGCGCGTCATGGCCGAGCTGGGGTAACCGTTCAGCTCCCCGGTTGAGGTGGTGATCCGGCCATGAGAGTCGGAGTCCATGACGACTTCGACCGAGTCCCTGGAGCGGAAGATCGCGAGCGCGGTGGAGCAAGTGCTCCGTGAGCACCTGGCAGAGTGCGAGATGGCGGCGGCGAGGGCGATGCGGGAGGCGTTCCGTCGGGCGTCGCAGCCATCGTCCAAGCCGGGTCCGCGAGCGAAGCGGACGCGAACGCGGCCCCCTCCGCGGCGCCGTACGCCGGAAGAGATGACGGACTTCGAGGAGCGCCTCTATGCGGCGATCTGCGCCCACCCGGGCGAGACGATGGCCGTCATCGCGCCAGCGGTGGGCGCGACGGCGCGGGAGCTGAATCGACCGGCGGTCGCGCTGCGGAGCGCGGGGCGGGTGCGCAGCGTCGGTCAGCGTGGCGCGACCCGCTACTTCCCGATGGGCGAGTAGCTCGGTCAGGCGGCCGCGAAGAGCGAGGGCGCGGGCGTGCCCTCGGGCCGCGGCGCGCAGCACGCGGCGAGGAACGCGAGCACGTCGCGCCCTTGCTTCCGTGCCGTGTGAGCGATGGTCATCATCCGCTCGGCGAAGAGGTCGCCGCGCTCGCTCTGGGTCCCGAACGAGCGCCGCCGCCAGAGAACGAACCCGCGCAGCTCACGCTCGGCGTGGTTGTTGGTCGGCTCGACGGCCTTCTTCTCGACGAAGGTCCAGAGCGCGTCGCGGTGCTCGAGAATGTCGGCGCAGGAGCCCGACAGGCCGTGCACGTTCGCGGCCACGGCTCGCTCGAGCAGCTTCTCGACCTCGCGACGCACCGGTGCCATCCGCGTGATGAACATCGCGCGGCTCAGCCGGCCGTCTCGGAACGAGGACCAGTACTCGAAGAGCAGGCCCGTGTACTCGAACAGCTCCTTGCCGATCTGACCGGCCGGCCCATCGCGCTCCGAGAAGGAGACGAACTTGCGCGCCAGGTGCGCCCAGCAGATCTGCCGCCGCTTCATCGCCCAGAACTTCAGCGCAGTCGCCCGATCGCTCACGAGCACGCCGCGGAACGTCACGAACAGCGCTTTCAGCGTCTCACGCCGCCCGTTGTCGACGATCTTGAACACCGTCGCCGCCGTCGTGGCCAACGTCCACAGCGACAGCATCACGCCCGCCCGCAGCCAGCTCGTGCCGTCGGTGTGCTTCACCGCCGCCGCGGGCACCTTGGCCCACGCCTCGTCGATCGCGGGCTCCGCCGCTGCGCTCACCCGCGCCTCGATCGCACTCACCGCACCGAGCGAGATGCGCACGCCGAGCAGCTCCCAGAGCAGCTGAACCGTCTGGCGCCGGCTCAGGTGGTAGACGCCGGTCAGCATCGCGACGACCGCCATCACTCGCGGTCCGAACGCGAAGCGCGGGATGACGCTCTCGTCGTACGCGGCGCGTGTCTTGTGACCGCAGCAGGGACAGACCACCGCGTGGCGACGGTACTCCGTGACGTGTGCCGCGATGGGCCGCAGGTCCGTGTGCTGGTAGCGCCTCGCCAACGGATTGGGCGTCCCTGGCAGCGGCTTCCAGCAGTTCACGCACTCGGCCGGGTACAGGTCGATGACCTCGTCGACCTGGTCCGCAGGCACCAAGCTCCGGTGCGTGCCCGGGTGACCCTTTTGTCCGCCTCGGCGCCCGCCCTTGCGCTTCTTCTTCGGTATCCGCGCGCCCGCGCCCGGCGGATCGCTCGACGGCGGCTTGTTCGAGTTGCTCGAGTTGCGGCCCAGCAGCTCCCGGAGCGCCGCGACCTCCGCCTCCAGCTTTGCGATCCGCACATCACGAGCGGCCAGCTCGGCATCGCGAGCGGCCAGCTCCGCATCGCGAGCGGCCATTTCGGCATCGCGAGCGGCCAGCTCCGCATCGCGAGCGGCCAGCTCGGCCCTCAGCTGCTCGTTCTCCGCGCCGCCCTCCACACGCTCACGAGATCACATCGCGATCCGCATGTCGATCGTCGATCTCCAAGTGATCGAGATGATCCAGCTTCCCGGGGGCCTGAACGGTTACGAGCTGGGCGGCGACGTCGCGGCGCGCGCCCCGCCCCGGGATTCGTGCTTTGCTACCCAGACAGCTTCGGCTCGCGTTCGGCTCCGTCCGGCGAGCGCGTCGTCGACCCGCGGAACGCTCCGTTCGGGGCTTCGAGGCCCTCGCGGGGAGGTTTGGGCCCTCGCGAGGAGGTTCATGCACCGTGACCCCGCTCTCGGTTGACTCCCGCCCGCCTCGGCGGCGGCGCTTTCAGCGTTTCCGATGTCCTATCCGCTAAAAGCCGCCGAAACGGCCGCGAGCCTCTCGACTGAGGGGCTCCGGGAGGAGCGGCACGTCAGAACCACCGCGGGTTCGCTGCGGTCGCGCAACCGCCGCCGGCCCCGACCGATACGCGGCGCATGTTGAACCAGCGCGGAGTCGACCGACCGCGATTCGCCCCCGACATGCTCCACGGACCCCGTCGCAGGCGTCGGCGCGCTTGTACGATGGGCTCCGGACCAGGAAGTTCTTGAACGCGACCTATCGACGAACATGCGTGAGCGCCAGCCGTCAAGCCAAGCCCGCTACGTCACGTGATACCGGGGCCGTGACACCCCCTATCTGCTACTTGCCATTTAGAAGCAGACTGTGGCTTCATCGCCCACCGTCGCCGGACTTGACCCAATGGCGCCTTCCTCGCTGCAGTCCCTACAGGAGCATCTCGAGAATGCTCTGCTCCTCACCCGCGAAGTCGAAGAACCTGACGTCGACCGGTCTGAGCTCGCGCAACTGATCGCGTCCTCGCTACAGCAGATCTACCGCGCGCGAGCGGCGACCCACGATGGAGCGGGCTTCGATGATGCGATGGTCCTCGCCTCACTCGAGATTCGAGCGGGCCATGGAGCTGCTTCCGCCGTCCTCGGTCGACAACGCGACGCGTGAGACGCGCGCTCGGCTCGAAGCCGCGGCCGATGAATCGCGGCATCCCTCGCCCGTGCACGACATGGAGCTGCGTCTCCCGTCCCCAGACCGTCCATGGGCGGGAGCGCGAGCCAGCGTCGACGTGCCGGTCGTCGTCAATCCTCCGCGCGACGTGTTGGTTCCTGCGATCCCGATGCCCCGACTGTCGCCTGAGCCGGCGCCGATGGGCTCGCACGTGATCGAGCCGCCGCGTATCGAGACCATCGAGGAGCTCGATGCTCTGCTCGCGCAGCCGCCCGAAGTCCCCCGCGCAGCCGATCGGAAGCAGCAGCTTGCGCCTCAGGGGGTGCCCTACGACCGTGCCGTGAGTCGCCATCTCGAACGACTCGCCGAGACCATGATCGAGGAGCTCGGGGCGCTCGGCATTCAGCGCCGGCAGCTCGATGGCCAAACCTGGACCGGGAAGGGCCGCACCGAGAGACGCCTCCTCGCACGTGTCGACGGAATCCTGGCGTGCGGTCCTCACGTGTTGCCGCGCCTGGTCCGGAAGCTCGAGGCCCGTCCCGTCCCGGACGCGGAGCTCACGTGGGGGTTGCTGTTTCTCTTCGGCAGCATCGCCGGCGACGATGCGCTCGACGAGGCCATCCGCGTCGCCAGGGCGTCTGCTCTCGAAACCCCGGAGATGCTCGAAGCGGTGGCGGACGCCTTCGCGCTGGTTCCGAACGTTCGGATCGAAGGCCGTCTGCGCACGTGGTTGTCCGCCGCGCGCGAGGCCGAGCGCGCAGTGGCCGTGCACGCGCTGGGTCGAAGGGGGGCGATCACGGCAGACGAACTGCGCGCGGTGCTCGCCAGCGCCGCGCTTCCGGTCGTGCGGGAAGCTGCGCTCGCGATCCGATCAGCGTCTGGCCGAGTCGACCCGCAGATCGTGGACTGGCTTCTCCACCATGACGACGAGCGGGTCGTGCAGCGAGCGCTCATCTCCGCGGTCCTCCGCCACGATGCATCGGGCGTACGACGTGCACGCACGCTCATCCGCGCTCATCAGGCCGAGCTCGGAGATGCCGCGCTCGTCTTCGCGCTGTCCGAAGGCCGCGACGCGTTGGACGCGCTCTTCGAGGCCGCGGCTGTCTCGGGCGCGCCATCCGTCCTCGTGGCGCTGGGGTGGTTCGGTCACCTCGGAGCGGTTCCGTACCTCATTGGACGGTTGGAATCGGACGACGACGTGACCCGCGAGTCGGCCGCAGCCGCGCTAACACGCATCGCAGGATCACCGCACGCTGAAGAAGCGTTCCCCCGCGACGAGCCTACGCGGGGTTCCGAGAGCTGCCTCGATCCGAAGCGCTGGCGACGTTGGTGGCGCCGCCACGAGCGCCACGCGGACTCGCGGACTCGCTACCGGTTCGGGGCGCCATGGCGAGCACGGACGAACCTGGCAGAGCTGGAACATGACGCATCGCCGGCATCGGCGCGCGTGCTGGCGCACCTCGAGCTCGTCGCCCGCATCGGCCTCGCCGCACCTTTCGACGTGGATGGGTTCGTCGCGCGCCAGCGGCTCCAGCTCGAGATGATTGCCGAGCGAGTGTCCGGCTCCGCAGCCGGCAACGGCGCGTGGCCTGTGAGCCTTCCGGTCTGAGCACCACATGACGATGGAGCTCCCGCCGCTTCGGAACGACACCGCCGTGACTGCGGCGATGGTACCCGTGCTCACAGCGCAGGGATGGGCTCTGCTCGTGGTTCTCAAGCAGCGCTTCGAGGTGCTGGCGGACGGAGCCTTGCGTCCATTGCACGACGCGGCGGTGCGCTTCGCGGACGAGCCGTGGTCCTCGGAGGATCCGGCGGGCAGCAGTATCAAGTACCCGCACGATCTTGCTCCGGGCAAGCCTTCGACCGACGTCGTCGTCGTCGGCGACGCGCTCGCTCCTGCGGGACGGGAGGTCCTCTCGCTGGACGTGGCCGTCGAGGTGGGCACTCTCTCTCGCGCCGTGCGCGTATTCGGACCTCGGACCTGGTACGACGCGGGGGGCCGCCACGTTCCAACGGATCCGATTCCGTTCACGTCTTGCTCTATCCGGTGGGAGAACGCGTTCGGCGGCATCGATGACACCGAGCCCGAAGCGCTGCTGGAAGAGCCCCGAAACCCAATTGGGCGAGGGCTGGTCAGAAGCGCGACGAGCTTGACCGGGCAACTGGTCCCGCAGCTCGAGGATCCGACCGATCCCATTCAGAGCCACCGCAGCCGACCAAAGCCGGCCGGCCTCGGAGCCATCGGTCCAGGCTACGCTCCGCGCCGGGATCTAGCCGGCACCTACGATGCGGCGTGGAGACGCTACCGGATGCCGCGCCCGCCAGATGATCTCGATCCGCGGTTTCATCAGTGTGCACCGCCCGAGCTCCAGACGCCTTCCCCGCTGTACGGAGGCGAGCCCGTTCGGCTGCTCGGTCTTCACAGGGACGGCGCGATCTCGTTCCGGCTTCCAGAGCGATACTTCCTGGTCGAGGTCCCCGCCGGATCGGCCAGCGAGGAGCACACAGCGATGCTCGACACCGTGTTGATCGAGCCGAACGAGCTACGCGTCGAGCTCACCTGGCGCTCGTGTTTCCCTTGGCCTCGACAAGGACCATGGCGCGCTGCCGTCCGCGTTCGCGAGCTCGGTGGTCTCTCATGAGCCACGCCGTCGTATTCCCGCGCGGCGCGGAGCCCATCGTGTGTGGAGTCCACGTCATGAACGGCTTGGCGTTCAATTCGCACCAGGCCTGGGCGTTTCGTCGAGCCGAGGCTCGCGTCCTCCGCGAGTCTCCCTTCCGGCTTCCGGACGGCTCGCTCGCGACCATGACCCACGTCGAAGCCCTGCCGCCGGACGAGCACAGCGCGTCTCGGCTCCTCCTCCTCTTCGATCAGCTGATCGGCGGCTGGCTCACATGGGCGAGCGCACGTGTTGCGAAGGGCCGTGTCGCGCTCGCCGTCGCCCTCCCGGAGCGATACCACGAAGGCACGCCAGTCGAGCGCCATGCGAAGCAGCGCACGCAGCTCGAGCGGGCGATCCGGGCCCGGGTATCGGCAGCAGGTCTCGAGGCGCAAGTCGCGCTGCACGCGTACGGCCACGCAGCAGCGGCCTACAGCATTCAATGGGCGGGCCAGCTCGTGGTCGACGGCCACGCCGACGTGGCGTTCGCGATCGGGCTCGACAGCTACTACGACCCGGACGTGATCGATGCGCTCGTGGAGCAGCGAAGGCTGTTCGACGGCCAGCGCATCGATGGGCTCGTCCCCGGCGAAGGCTGCGCCATGGTCGTGATCGGGAGCACGAACTTCGTGCGGGATCAGGGGCTTCCGGTGCTTGCACGGCTGGAGGCCGCGAGCGTCGGGCAGGAGCCGCTGCATCGATATGTTGGGCTCAGCCTTGGTGATGGCCTCACCGACACGGTACTGGCGCTCTCGGAGCACCTCGAGCGGAGCGGACGTGCCGTGGACTGGTGGATCGGTGACGTATCGGGGGAGAGCTATCGCGTGCGGGAGCTCCAGCTGTCGCTTCCTCGATTCACTGCCGGTACGGCGTCACCGAGCTCACGCCTGGAACAGCTCCCAGAGCACTTCGGAGACCTCGGAGCAGCGACCATCCCCACCGGGATGGCGATCGTGACGGAGGGTTTCATGAGAGGTGATCCGGCAGCGAACACGTGTCTGCTGTGGGCCTCGAGCGACGGACCGACTCGCGGCGCAGTGCTCCTCCGACACCCGAGCGCGGAGCGCGGTCATGAGTGATCACCTGCGCATCTACTTCGAGCGGGAGCGCCTGCCTCCCCGGCGGGTGCTCGATCCCTTCGACCCGAGCACCCATGAGCTCGAGGCCCCTGTCATCGCGCTCGAAGCCCGCCACGCGATGAGCCGGACCTTCCGCGTGCAGGTGGAGTTCGAGGTGGATTCGCAAGCCCAGCTCGGGATCGGGGAGCAACGTGGGATCGATCTCGATCTCGGCGCGCTCATCGATCGCAACGCAGTGGTGGACTTCGGGGAATCCTCGGACGCGCCGCTCGTGTACCACGGCATCGTGACGGCCGCTGAGCTGGTGAACGCCAACGATCATCGCGCCATCTACTCCGTCACGCTCCGCCCCGCGCTCACACGGCTCCGCGCGCGCGTGGACAGCCGGATCTTCCAGCAGTTGGCGGTGCCGCAGATTGTCGCGGAGGTCATCGCGCGAAGCGGTCAGGCCACCGAGCTCCATCTCAGCGGCGCCTATCCGGTGCGCGACTACGTCGTTCAGCACCGGGAGACCGACTTCGCGTTCGTCTCACGGCTCCTCGAGGAGGAGGGCATCTTCTACTGGTTCGAGCACGAGCCCACGCGGCACGTGCTGCACCTCGCCGACTCGCATGACGCGTTGCGTCCCGTCGATGGCCCGATCCGTCCTTCGTTTCTATGCGGATCGAACGCCGCACGAGGACGAGCTGAGCGAGATCCGTTTCACGACCCGGGTGGTTCACGACGCGCACGTCACGCGGGACTGGGACTGGCAAAGGCCGAACGCGCCGCTCGAAGGGGCACACTCGGCGGGGGCGTCCCGCTTCGAGCGCTACGAGTACCCGGGCGGCCTCGCCGACGAGGCGGATGCCCGTCGACGGGCACGCATCCGTCAGGAGGAGAGCGAGACTCAGAAGTACGAGCTCTCCGGTGTCGCGCAGAACGAGCGCGTTCTGCCGGGCCGCACGTTCACCCTCGTCGATGCTCGTCCTCTGGAGATCAACCAGGACTACCTGGTCAGTGCGGTGGTGCATCGACTCCGCGCCGGCGCCGAGGATGACTCCCGCGTACCTCCCGTCGAGCTCCGCGCGATCCCAGCGACACAGACGTTTCGGCCGCCACGACGCACACCGCGCCCGCGGGTGTCGGGACGGGAGACGGCGTTCGTGACCGGCCCCGGGGATGAGGAGATCGATGTCGACGAGCTCGCGCGGATCAAGGCGCTCTTCTATTGGGACCGCGAGGGATCGCGCGACGAGCGGTTGTCGACCTGGATCCGTGTGGCGCAGCCGAACACAGCCGGGAGCATGTATCTCCCCCGGATCGGTTGGGAGGTCGCCGTTGCGTACGTCGACGGGGATCCAGACCGCCCGCTGGTGACCCACAAGCTCTACAACGAGGCGCATCCGCCTCCGTACGCGCTGCCCGAGGAGTTGTCCCTCTCGGCGTGGCAGTCGCTCAGCTCGCCCGGAGGTGGTGGAACGAACGAGCTGCGCTTCGACGACACGCGGGGGGCGATGGAGCTCTACATGCACGCACAGCGCGATCTCCACGTGCGGGTGGGTCACGATCGTGACGAGGCCGTAGGCATCCACTCGGCGGAGGAGATTGACGGCAAGCTCGACACTTCGGTGGCCCTGACGGAGACCGTGACCGTCGGTGTCGACCGCGTGGCGAGCGTCGAGCGTCGTATGCGGGCCGCGACTGGAGCGACGAAGACGGTATCAGTCGGGCAGGTGGACGCGTGGAAGGTGAGCGAGAACCACTCGATCACCAACGACGGGAACCGCTCGGAGACGATCGTCGGGCCCTACGTGAACCTCGCGAACGACAGCACTCACACCGTGAACGGCGATCGCTCACGCACGATCGGTGGCGCGCTGCTGATGCGTGTGGGTGGCGCGAGCGTCGAGGTCGTCGGCCAGAGCAAGGAGGAGACGGTCTCCGGCGCGCGAGCTTCGATGGTGGGCGGCGCGTTCATCGAGAACATCGGCGGCTCGAAGGAGCTTTCGGCGGGTCGGGGCTCACTGAGCACGGCTGGAAGCTTCTCGCTCACCGGTGCCGACCTCGACATGCAAGTCGGCGGCTCCCTCACGTGGAGCGTGGCCGACAACCTCGGCATCGCGAGCTCGGAGGTGAACATCGAGGGCTCGAGCGAGCTGCGAGCGCGCGCGGGAGGAGCGGAGCTCGTGCTCGCCGGCTCCGTCCTCGACCTCGACGCGAGCACGCTGTCGAGCTCCGCTTCGCTGGTGCGGTTGCTCGGCCAGATCGAGGTGATCGGGGCCGACTCGGCCGACGGCGACGAGCCGGAAGCGCCAGGACCGGAGGACGACTGGATTGAGATCCAGCTCCTCGACACCAACGGCCAGCCGGCCTCTGGTGCGCGCTATGTCCTACGTCTGGCGGACGGGACCGAGCGAACCGGGAGCCTTGGTGGCGACGGTCGCGCGCGCGTCGCCGGCATCCCGCCGGGGACGGTGCTCGTCTCGTTCCCCGACCACACATCCTCTGAAGGGGACGCGTGATGGACGCCGTGAGCCAGGTGGAGCTCCACG
>CAWHVG010000006.1:0-586739 GCA_963832725.1 uncultured Pseudomonadota bacterium | reverse complement strand
GGAACGTGTCAACGCGAATGAGACAGTGACTGCGAGAATTCTATGACGGAAGGACAGGGTGAGGGGGGAGGCCGCTGGAGGGGCCGGTGATGAGCGCCGCGGAGATCGCCGAGGCGGCGTCTGGGAGGCCGCTGGAGGGACCGGTGATGAGCGCCGCGGGGGTTGCCGAACTGGCGTCTGGGAGGCCGCTGGAGGGCATCGTGGAGGGGCGCGACGAGGGGTCGGCGTGGACGTCGAGGGCGTCGGTAGCGAGCGGGTTGATGTGCACGGCCGGTGGCGGCAGCGGCACGCGCGGAGGACCGTGAGGGAAGCGCTCTGGGTGCTCCTGGTAGAACGCGTCGAGCGCGGCCTGGCGGACGGCGCGGACCTGTTCGACGCGGCCGTGGAAGACGTCTGCGGGCGTGAAGAGGGCGAGGCCGGAGTGGTGGTGCTCGTCGTTGTGCCAGCCGAAGAACTCCTGGAGGTAGCCACGGGCGTGGAGCTCGGACTCGAAGCGACCGGGGTAGTCGGGCTGGTACTTGAGGGTCTTGAACTGCGCCTCGCTGAAGGCGTTGTCGTCCGAGACGCGAGGTCGGCTGAAGCTGCGCGAAGCGCCGAGGTCCGCGAGGAGCTGGCCGAGGGTGTCGCTCTTCATGGCGGATCCGCGGTCGGCGTGGACCCGAAGGCCGGGCTCGACGCCGTGGCGGGCGATGGTCTCGGCGAAGAGCTGGGCGGCGAGGTGCTGGCACTCCTTGGTGGCGAGCATCCAGCCGACGACGAAGCGACTGAAGAGATCGATGATCACGTAGGCCATCAGGAAGACGCCCTTGCGGGTCGTGGCGAGCTTCGTGATGTCCCACGTCCAGACCTGGTTGGGCGCGGTCGCGGTGAGGGAGGGCTTGGCGTAGGTCTGGGCCGGGCGCTGATTCCGGCGCTCCGCCGTCTCCCCCGCCTCGGCGAGGATGCGGTACATCGTGCGGATCGAGCCCAGGTAGACCCCCCGTCCGAGCAGCGTCGCGTAGACCTCGGTCGGCGGCTGGTCGACGAACTCGGGCTCATGGAGGACGTCGAGGATCCGCTGTCGTTCTTCGTCGGAGAGGCGGCGTGGGCTGGGTGCGCGCGCCACCGCCGGCTTCGGTTCAGGCGGCGGCCGACGACTGCGGTAGAGCGTCGCGCGGCTGATGCTCAACGCGTGGCACGCGGCGTCGATCGGGACGCCGTCGGACTGTTCGATGAGGGCCATCAGCTCTTCTCGTCGGGCTCGGGGAGCGCGAGGCCCAGGATCTCGTGCGCTTTTTTTTGGAGTGCGATCAGGGCGTTGGCCACCTCCAGCTTGCGCTTGAGGGCGGCGACCTCCTTCTGCGCCGCGAGCAGCTGCCGGTCCTTCGCGTCGAGCTTCGGCTTACGGCCCGGCTTGCGCGCTTCGAGTCCTGCTGCGCCGTGGGCGCCCACCTGCTTGCGCCACGTCGAGAGGTGCGAGCTGTAGATGCCCTCCTTGCGCAGCAGCGCCTCCAGCGCGCCGCGTTCGCCGCTGGCCAGCGCGGCATCGGCGGCCTGCACCAGCCTCAGCTTCTCCGCCGCCGAGAACTGGCGCCGCTTCTTCGGGGGAACGCTCTCGACCGAGGCTCCGCTCACGCCGCGCTCGCGCTGCTGGCGCTCCGTCTCGGGGCTACTCGCTCGACCAGGGACCGGGGATGACTTGGGCACGTCGGTGACACCATTCTCCGCCCTTCGCTACAGAGATATCCAGGGGGAAGCTGTCTCACCCGACGTTGGCACAGAGGGGAAGGCCGGGATTCGCGCGTCGGCGCCCAACGAGTGGTGGCACGTCGACGTGACAATCATCCGCCTGCTCGACGGAACCCGGGCATACCTCCACGGGATCGTCGACAACTATTCGCGCCGCGTCCTCGCCTGGAACCTGGAGGAACGACTCTGCGCAGAAGGAACGCGGAAGATCCTCACTGAGGCCCGGAAGGCGCTCGCCGAGGGTGCGACCGTCCGCGTCATGACCGACGGCGGCTCGGAGAACCTCATCGTCCACCAGGATGCCGCCGTCGCCGACCACGTCGACGTCGTCAATCCAACTCGATGGTCGAGGCCCTCTGGAGCCAGCTCCGGCACCGCTGGCTCTACCTCCACCAACTCGACTCCGTCGGCGGGCTCGAGGCGCTCATCCGCAAGTACTTCCTCGACCACAACTCGCTAATCCCCCGAGTCGAGCTCGGAGAGCGGACGCCCGACGAGGCCTACCCCGGAGAGGAGCTCGATCTTGCTGACCGCCTTCGGGTCCAGCATGCGGACGCTCGCGCTCGGCGCGTCGCCGACAACCGTGCCCGGTCGTGTCGCTCGTGCGAGCCCACTCAGCATGGACCGGCTGCCCTCACCGCGAGCACTGTGCCATGACCCTCGCGGACCCTGTTCCTCGGCGAAACAGGGCCCGCGCAACCGCACGCCGAATGGGGTGGGAGGTTCTGGTACGGCGCACCGCAGTTGCCCGCCGAACTTGGTGGAAAGCTCTCCCGGGAGCACCGCTCTTCGCTAGAACCAGTGGCCCTCCCCGTTCTCGTCTGGGCACGTGTCCACGTCAATCTGACCGGGCGGGCATGGGCAGCAGCCCATGTTCCGCACTCGCCCACCACAGCGACGGGCGCATCGTGTCGCCCGGTAGCAGGGCGTGCGGCTACAAGGCGAGGGCCGGCGGCCGCGGATCGATGAGTGCGCAGTTGACCGAGGCCCTGTCGTCGGCGGGTCGGTGGCGGCCGCCTCGTCGAGCTCGACGGCCCCCTCCGGCGCGGGCGCGCTGCTCGGCGCCGGCGGCGGGGTGGGGGCGAGCTCGCGTGGCCGCGGCTCGGACGGCAACCGGGCTGCGGTATCCCCCGTCGGCGCGGAGAGAGCTGGAGTATCTGTGATAGCCGGGGCAACAGCTGGCGAGTGCGTGCCGCACCCAGCGACCGTCGAGACGGCGATCACGAAGATATTCAGCAACTCCCGCCCGCCCGGGGCCGATACCGACGGCAACCGCATCGATAAACAGTGACGCGGCCCGACGATTTTTGCGAGTATCGCAGCCCGGTCGAGACGAGGAGGTCTTCCTTGCCTGAACACTTCGCCCCCAACATCGTCGCGGACGAGACGCACCACCCGCGGCATGACCCGCTGTTCACGCCCGAGACGTGGCTGCGGGAGACGAGGGAGGTCTTCGACCGTGTACTGGCCAACCCCGTGGGGCAGCAAGTCATCGCCGCTATCACGAGACCCATGGAGATCCGTCCATCGCCGGATTCCCGCCAGGAGAACGCATCGGCCGCTTGGCGCGGTCGGTGGACCGGGCAGCGCAACGCAACGCCTCGCGGCGAGCGGCTCCACAGCTGTCGGGACGGCTCTCTCATACGCGGCGTGGGTCCCGGAACGGGCCGTGGCTCCGACGTCGTTATGCGCTACACGCCCTGGTACTGGTGGGGGCCCGGTGGAGGCGTTCGTGGTGGGAGGACGGCCAACGCCCGGTACATCACGTGGGACGACGAGGTCTTTGCCCACGAGCTCGTGCACGCGGCCCAAACGTCGCGCGGCGCTCTCTCCTGCGCAGCCTCGGAACACGGTTATGACACTTTCACTGAGTTCTGCGCCGTCACCGTGGAGAACATGTACATGAGCTGCACTCCGGACCGCCCCGTGCGCAACAATCACCATGGCTCCCGCGTGCGCGTACCCTCCGACCCCAACGACGTGCTCCCTCCCACACTGCGCGACATGGACGAGGCGGTCCTCCTGGCGCGCTTTCGGCTACTGATGCGCGATCTGACCGACGCCCTCGAGGGACTCCCGAATCCGCCGGTCCGGTACAACCCGTTTCGCGCGCAGCGCGTGCGTGATACTCGCGCGCTGCGCGGACGAACCCTCCCTCGACCAGCGGGTCGCTGAACGAGCCGCCGGGGAAGGAATAGAGGCACGCATGGGCAACCAGGGTGACGACCAGAATGAGGTCGTAGAGAGCATCGACCACGTCTCGGGCGCCGTTGAGGCGGCGGCTGAGATGGCCGGTGGGGTCGGCAGCGCCTCGAGCGCCGGCGACGTCGACGAACGTCTCGCGGCCGGGGGCGAGGTCGCGACCGGGGTGGGAGGGCTGACCGGGGCCGTCGGTGAGGCGCTCGGAGATTCCGAGGCGGGCGCTGTACTGAGGACGACGAGCCGGGTGGTGGAGACCGGGGGCCGACTGGTCGAAACAGCCGGCGGGGTTCTGCAGTCGATCGAGCGGTCCGATGCCATTGGCGCTCTCGATCAGGGCGCTCGGTACCTAGTCCACGGAAGCGAGGCTGAGGCCGTGCTGCGGGGAGCGCAGACGGTCGGTGCGGCTGCGCAGCAATTCGGTGAGCTCGCGAGCCAAGGCGGGACGCGTCATGACGACGTCCGGTTCCACGTCGAGGTGGAGGGGGCCAGCGAAGCCTGGGGCGTTCGGTCGGTGACCATCGACGAAGGGCTGAACCGTGTCGGCGGCGCGAGCGTCGTGGCGGTCTACGACAGCCACCTCGAAGCCGACGAGTTACTGCAGAAGAACTGCGTCATCTCGGTGGAGCGCGAGGTTCAGAGCCGGAGCTACCACGGTATCATCTGGAGCGCGCGGGTGGAGATGGACCGACACGAGCTGGTGGTCGTCACGCTCCACGTCGTGCCTGCGGCAGAGCTTCTGAGCCAGATCATCGACTCGCGCATCTACCAGGAGCTGACCGCACCGCAGGTCATCGAGCAGGCCTACACCGATCGGCTCGGCAGCCTCCAGCGTACGGTGCGTAACGACCTGCAGCAGAGTTACGTAATCCGAGAGTACACGGTTCAGTACCAAGAGTCGGTGGTGGCCTTCATCAGCCGTCTCGCCGAGGACGAGGGCTTTTTCTGGTACTTCGACCACGAGGGTGACCACGAGGTGCTCGTGCTCGCCGACACCCCGAGCGGGCAGGCCCGCGTGCGCTCGGACGGGAAAGTCCCGTACCACGAGACGCCGGACCAGGCCCAAGACGGTGAGGTCGTCACCTTCGCCAACCACGTGCATGAGGTTGGCACGACGGACGCGGTCGTCTCGGACTACGACTGGACGAACCCGACACTTCAGGTCCGCGGTGAGGCGACGGGGCGAGGCGACGAGCCAGCCCTGGAACTCTACGACCACACCGACGCCCTGCAGCTCCACAGCTACGCCGGTGTGCAGTACGGCGGCAACACCTCCACGGTCCAGGCCCGACTCCGCGCCGAGCGGCTGGACCTCGCGAGGCAACATTGGGAGCTGGTATCGACCGTGGTGACCGCGCAGGCAGGCTACCTGCTCGAGCTCGAGGGGTGCCCTGACGCGGAGCTAGACCAGCAGTACCTCATCGTAGGCGTCTCCGGTCGCGGTCGCGCAACTGAAGGCGAGCGGGGCGGCTGGCAAAATACCCTCGAGGTAGTGCCGGTCTCGATGCCCTATCGCCCTGCGCGGCGAACCCCGCACCCGAGCATCGCGGGGTTTGAGAGCGCGGTCGTAGTCGGGCCGTCGGGCGAAGAGATCTACACGGACGAGCACGGCCGTATCAAAGTGCAGTTCCACTGGGACCGGCAGGGGCAGAGCGACGAGCACAGCAGCTGCTGGCTCCGTGCGATGCAGAGCTGGTCCGGTCCCGGATTCGGCACGAAGTTCCTGCCGCGAATCGGCATGGAAGTGATGGTCGCCTTCATGGGCGGCAACCCCGACCGACCCATCGCAGTCGGTTGCGTGTACAACGGGCAGAACTCCTCACCGGTCATGAATCCGGATGACAAGACGCAGAGCGTCATCCGAACGAAGAGTTCGCCCAACAGCGACGGATTTAATCGAGCTGCGCTTCGAGGACAAAGCGGGTAGCGAGTTCGTCTACGTGCATGCGCAGAAGGACTTCAACGAGGTCGTCGAGCACTGCCACACGACGCACGTGAAGGTCGACCAGAGCAATACCGTCGACCACGACCACACGGAGACCGTCGGCCACGACCAGACGCTGCACGTCAAGAACGAGCGCAAGAAGAACGTCGACGGCAACGAGACGACCGTCATCGGCGAAAACCGCACCGAGACGGTCGATGGTGACGAGAAGATCACGATTCACAAGTCCCGGACCACGGCGATCGACATCGACGAGACGCTGACGATCGCAGGGAAGCGGAAGCTGACGGTCGCGGCGACCGACGACGAGGAGATCGCGGGCGGCCGCGAGGTACGCGTCGCGGGCCACGACAACCTGAAGGTGCTCGACGGCGCCAACCGGAACGAGCACGTGACCGGGCAGTACAACGTTACCGTCGACGGCGCGCACTACACGCTCCTGCAGGGCGGCACCGAGAAGCTGACCCAGGGGAGGAAGAAGACCTACCTGGAGTCTGCGAAGGAGGTGCACGCGAAGACCGGCAGCTCGGACCTCGTCATGAAGGACGACGGGAACATCAAGCTCTCCGGCTCGACGAGGATCGAGCTCGAAGTGGGCAGCTGCAAGAATCGAGATGACGACCTCCAAGATCACGCTGTCGGCTGGCGCGTCGTCGGTCGAGCTCGGGCCCGACGGCGTCAAGACGTCGGGGCCGAAGGTGAGCTCGTCGGCCCAGACGATGAACGAGATCACGGGCCTCCTGGTGAAGATCAACTGATGCGGTCGTTCGCCGAGCCTCTCGGCCGCCTCGAGCACGACGCGGCATGGTTCGCGCGGGCGACGGAGCTCGCGCTCTTGCACGTGACCTGCTCCAGCGATCTGCGCGGCGCCGCGTTGAAGGTCTTGCCCGGAGTCATCGAGTTCCACCCGGACAACCGGAGCCCGGTCGTGGTGCTCGAGGACGCGTGGACGAGCGCGGACCCGGGCTGGAAGTGGCGCGCGCAGCGCCTCGTCGAGCACTGGGAAGGGCGCGTGCGCGTCTCGGCCGACGCGGGCCTCGAGCTCGGCTCGCTGAGCGGCCAGCGCCCCGCGTCCCCCGACCCGCTCGGCGCGTTCGGCGGGTGGCTGCACCTGGTCGCGCGGGCGGTTCGCGCCCCGCTCTCGGGTCTCGTCGTCGTGCTCGCTCCCGCGCGCATCGAGGACGGCGCCGCCTTCGAGAGCGAGGTGCTCGAGCTTGCGCGGCGTCCCGAGCTCCGCAGCGTGCGGTGGGTGATCGTGGACATGCAGGAGGCGGCGCTCGATTGACTGCATGAGGAGCTCGGCGAACGCGCCATGCGCTGCCGGTGCGTGCGGGATGATGGAGCGGCGGCCCAGGACCTCGACACGCTGATGCGCTCGATCGATCCGAGCATGAACGGCCCCGCGAGGGCGGGCGCGGCGTGGCCGCGAGGCGTGCTGCCACCGCCGCGAGCCGGAGAGCCTCCGCCGCCGGCGGAGGAGGACCGAGAGGCGATCGACATCGAGCTCGCGGCGGCAGGCGTGAACCCGGTGCTCGCAGGCGAGCAGGGAGCGCGGATGCAGCAGTACATGCTCGCGGCCGCCGTCCAGCTCAAGCAGGGAAACCGTGCGCAGGCCGTCGCCTATCAGAACGAGGCGTGCCGCATCGCCTACGCGTCGGGTGCCGAGCGAGAGGCGCTGATGCAGCACATCGCCCTCGCCGGCTATCAACTCACGGCCGGGATGGAGCGCGAAGCGTGGACGGAGTACACGTCCGCCGCCCAGCGCGCTGGGGAGTGGGGCTGCGACCTCGAGCACGCGCAGGCGAACCTCGCCCTCGCGCTGCTGGAGGCGCGCTACGGACGGCACGCGGAGGCGGCCGCGTGCTACGGGCGGGCGGCGGAGTCGGCGCGGCGGGCGAACGCGACCGGGCTCGCGATCGAGAGCTGGCGCCTGGCCGGGCAGATGGCGGCCGAGGCGCAGCTCGACGAGCGCGCGGCCGAGTGCTTTTACCGCGCGATCGAGCTCGCCGAGGACGCGGAGCCCGACGTGGCGAAGACGTCGAGCGCGCCCGAGGCGGCGCGGCAGCTCGCGGCCCGACTGCGGGCGCGCGGCCTCCTAGCGCAGGCCGACTCGCTCGAGCACACCGCGAACCGGCTCGAGGCGGGCATGCCGCGCTCGGTGGAGGCAATGCTCTGATGCTGGGGAGCACGCACCTCGATCCGGTCATCGGCGTCGACATCCACTGGGAGATGGTGCCCATGCCGGCGCCGGTCCCGACGCCCCTCCCGAACCCATTCATCGGGATGGTGTGGGATCCGATGGGCCTCGCGGTCGGCGTGCTCATCAACCAGGTCGTCGGCAGGCTCACCGGCTCGCCTCCGACCGGGGCCGTCGTCGTCAACATGATGCCGGCGACTAACACCGGCACCGAGGCCACGGGCTACGGACACATCCTGATCCCGCCGGGCACCTCGTGGGCGCCGATGCCGAGCGTCCTCCCGGTGATCATCCCGAAGGATTCCGCCGACCGAGCCCGACAACCCGGCGTGCCCGGACGACGACGCCATCGTCGTCACCGGCTCGAAGACCGTGCACGTCATGGGCTCGAACTTCGCGCGCTTCGGCGACATGGCGATGAGCTGCTCGGAGCCCGTGCGGCTGCCGAGCTCGATCATCATGGCCATCCCCAAGGGCCCGCCGGTGCTCGTAGGTGGGCCGCCCACGCTCGACGCCATGGCAGCGCTGGGAGCGTTCATCCGCACGCAGTGGGTCAGTCACCAGCTCAACAACGCCCTCAGCTATCTGAGGTCGGCTCGTCTTCGAAACCTGCTCAGTCGGGTGGTCTGCTTCCTGACCGGCCATCCCGTGGACGTCGCCAGCGGGCGCGTGTTCACGGACCACGTGGACTTCGAGCTGCCTGGCCCGCTGCCGCTTCGCTTGGAGCGCGTGTACAACTCCGGGTTCAGCGAGCGCTCGGGCCCGCTCGGCTACGGATGGAGCCACAGCCTGGACCAGCGGGTCTGGGAAGAGCGCGGCAAGGTCGTCCATCTGACCGAGGACGGCCGCGAGATTGAGTTCGACGCGTTCCACCTGCCCGAGCACCGAATGCAGGCGGGAGACGAGCTGTACTATCCGATCGACCGGCTCACGCTTAAGTGTCTCGGCCAGGGGCGGTGGGAGATCTGGAACGCGGCTGGTATCGGCCACGAGTTCGCGCCGGTGGACGGGGGCGATCCAGCCGTCTCTCGGCTGATCGCGCAGAAGACCCGCGACGGCCACCGCATCGAGCTCCACTACGACGAGCGCGGCTGCCTGAGCTGGGTCCGGGACTCGGGCAAGAGGCAGATCCGCTTCGTGCACGACGACGCCGGACGGCTCGTGAGCGTGAAGCTGCCGGTCCCGCGCGGGGAGGGGCACTACGAGCACGCGCGCTACACCTACGACGCGCACGGCGACCTCGTCACCGTCACCGACCCCGCCGGGAATTTCTGGGAGTTCGAGTACGCGGGCCACCTGCTGACGCGCGAGACCGATCGCGAGCGGCTCTCCTTCTACTTCGGCTACGACGGCATCGGCCAGGACGCCTACTGCGTGCGCACGTGGGGCGACGGCGGCATCTACGACCACCAGCTGACCTACGACAAGCAGAGCAAGGTGACGTGCGTCACCAACTCGCTCGGACAGACCACCACGTACCGGATGGACCTCATCGGCACCGTGGTCGAGATCATCGACGCGCACGGTGAGTCGACGAAGTACGAGTACGACCCGGACTCGCTGCAGAGGACGGCCGAGATCGACGAGCTCGGCAACGTCACGCGCTACGCCTACGACCGCCGGGGCAACCGAGTGCGGGTGGAGGCGCCGGACGGAGCGGTCACCACGTTCGAGCACGACCCCCGCTTCCAAGACTCGCCGGTGAGCGCCGTCGACCCGAACGGAGGCGAGTGGCGTTGGGAGTACGACGCGTTCGGCCGCATGAAGGGCCGAGGAAACCCGTTCGGACACTGGACCCGCTTCGAGTACGAAGACGGATTGATGCGGAGCTCCACGACACCCGGCGGCGCGACGACGCGCTTCGAGTACGACGAGGCGAGCAGCGTCGCGCGCGTGGCGATGGCGAACGGCGCGGAGTGGCGTCTCGAGCACGACCGACTCGGGCGAGCGGTGAAGAGCGTGAACCCGCGCGGTGGCGTCGAGCGCCGCCAGCACGACGCGGTGGGGAACCTCGTCCGCGTCGAGGAGGCGCACGGCGTCGTGCGGCGGTTCGAGTACGATCGCGAGCAGAACCTGCTGCGAGCGCAGGACGAGCTGCGTGACGTCGCGTTCACATACACGGGCTACCACCGCCTGCACGAGCGACACGAAGCGGGGACGACGATCCGCTTCCACTACGACACCGAGGACCAGCTCCTGGCAGTTGAGAACGAGGCGGGTGAGCGCTACGCGTTCGATCTCGACGCCTGTGGTCGCGTGACGGTCGAGACCGGGTTCGACGGGTTCGCTCGGACCTACGTGCGAGATGCGGCGGGCCGAGTGACGCGGGTCACGAAGGCGAGCCGTCGAACGAGCAATCTCTCGTACGACGCGGCGGGTCGGATCACGGACGTGACGCACTCGGACGGCAGCTTCGAGCGGTACCGCTATCGGGCGAACGGCGCCCTGATCGAGGCGAGCAACGACGCGGCCGAGGTGCACTTCGAGCGCGACCCGATGGGCCGCGTCGTCCACGAGCTCACGCGTAGCCCGGACGAACACGAGCATTGGGTTCGGAGCGGCTACGGGCCCGACGGGCACCGCGTGCGCGTCGAGTCGAGCGACGGCCACCTCCACCACATCGAGCGGGATTCTGGTCGGCGACGTGACGCGCGTGGAGCTCGACGGGGCGCGGTGGGGCGTCGACTTCGATCGCGACCCGCTCGGCCTCGAGCTCGCGCGGCGCTTCCCGAACGGCATCGAGAGCCGGTGGCAGCGCGACGTCGCCGGCCGCCCGATGCGGCGGACCGTGACCTACCGCGGCCAGAGCGGCGAGACGAGCACGCTGAACGACAAGCGCTACGAGTGGCAGGGCGACGACCAGATCCGCGCCATCCTCGACAACCAGCTCGGCAACGCCCACTACCGGCACGACGCCCGCGGCCGCCTCGTGTGGGCGCGCCTACCATGGGGGGAAGAGCAGCACCGAGCGATGGACGCGGTGGGCAACATCTACCGCAGCCCGGACCTGAGCGATCGCCGCTACGGCGCGGGCGGCCGCATCGAGCAAGCCGACGGCACCATTTACCGGCACGACGACGACGGCAACCTGATCGAGAAGACCGACGTCCTCGGCGACATGACCCGCTACCGTTGGAACGGCGCCGGCATGCTCAGCGCCGTGGAGCTACCGGACGGCCGCGAGGTGCAGTTCGCGTACGACGTCATGGCGCGCCGCCTGAGGAAGACGGTCCTCGAGCGAAAGGAAGACGAGCTCCGCCCCGCCAAGGAGGTCCGCTGGAGCTGGGACGGCCACAACCCGCTCGTCGAGTTGGACAGCGAGGAGGGCAAGAGCACCTGGGTGTTCGAGCCCGAGACGTTCAACCCGCTCGCGAAGCTCGCACACGGCAATGCATTGGGTGTTCTCGCGGATCAGATCGGAGCGCCGACGCACTTGGTCGACGCGAACGGGTCGGCGGCCTGGCGGGCAGAGAGAGACCTCTGTGGTGAAGGTCGATCTGGTAGTCCCGACACCGTTTGCTCGTTTCGCTGGCCTGGTCAGCAGGTCGACGTCGAACTTGATATCGTATACAATCGATACCGATACCTTGACGGGGCTGGCTCTGCATATCTGAGTCAAGAATCCCATACAGCTGTACGGTGGCCTCCGACTCTACGGCTATGTTACGGACTGCCTCACGTGCAGTGATCCGCTCGGTTTATCGGGTTGCGCGGGCGATGGCACCCAGAAGGCAGGAGCGTACTACGCGGTGGAAATCCGCAATGGTGAGCTGTCGGTTGTATCCGGGACACTGTCGCAACGGCAAGCGGTGTCACGTTTGCGTCGAATGCTGCGGGACCCTGCGCGATCGCGTTTCGTTGGACTATACACGCCGCGGCAAGGCGACGCGCGTTCGTTGGCATCACGGGTCGCATCCGATGCACCCATGTTCCACAATTCTCACGTGCCCGGCGGGCTCCCTCACTTTCACCCGAGTGAGCGCAACGGTCTCCCCCACGCCGGTCATGTTTGGTACGGTCGTCGGTAATACTGGATGGGTTAATGACGCTGCAGCCAACACTGTTGTTCCATGATAAAGCGTTTGCAATGGGATGGGTTGATCGTTCGTGGCTGGAGAGCGCCCTGGTAGGATTGTCGGCATCGTCGGACCCACGCAGCGTTCCGCATCGGCTTCCAGCGTCGCAAGCAATGGGCCTAGGGCCCATGTGGTCGCTCATGCAGCAAAGGGTCGCCGAAGTCCGAGACTCGGACCTTGAGCAGGGCATAGTGGGTTTTGATAAGGGTATGTTGCGTCGTGAAGTTGCAGGGTATCGCTTGCTTCCGCTCGGCGTTTGGGGCGGATTCATGGAGCGGAGCGAAGTCATGTCATCGTTCCTGTCTATGCTATCGCAGAGAATACGTGGCCGTGGTCAACCGACGTGCGGTGTGGGGTTTTGGATGTCCTATCTTCCCGGTAGCCGCAGAACTAGTCCGATGAAAGTTGTCCACAGGCACAGCGCACAAGCTTTCTTGGCGTCGCTAAGCGATACAAACATCGTCAGCGTAATGGATCGGTTTGGGCCCGCCTTCTACCATCCGGGGCAACGCTGAGGCGGTTCAGGATGTCCCCAAGTTGATCCCGCAGCGGCAAGGGCTGTTACGCACGCTTAGCCAGGCAAGTCAGTCGGCAGCCGTAGTGTACCAGAACGTGATCCGCCACCGCGTAGTGTACCACGTGATCCGCCACCGTGCAGCGCGCCTTCGCGAGCCCGGTCGCCCAGCTGCCGGCATTCCGACACCAGGGTGGTAGACCGCGGCGTGGAATCGACAGCCCTCCCGTAGTGTACCAGAACACGATCCGGCCCCGAGGAGTGCATCCGGCGCATGTTCGTCGCCCACCTGCCGGCATGCCGACACCCGGATGGTAGATCCTCCCCGTGGAATCGACCGCGCTCCACTCCCTCGTGCTCACGGTCGCCGGCTGGATGAACCGCCGGCAGGCGGAGAGCATCGAGTACCTGCTCGAAGAGAACCACGTCCTGCGGGAGCACCTTGGTAAGCGCAGGCTCCGGTTCACGGACGCCCAGCGGCGTCGACTCGCGGAGAAGGGCAAGCAGCTCGGTCGGACACGCCTTCGGGCCCTGGCTTCCATCGTGACGCCGCAGACAATCCTTCGGTGGTACCGCGAGCGCGTCGCCAAGAAGTACGACGGGAGTTCGAAGCGCCGCCCCGGCCGGCCACGGGTAGACGAGGACATCCACGAGCTGGTCCTCCGTGTCGCCCGGGACAATCCTCGCTGGGGCTACTCGCGTATCGTGGGCGCGCTCGCCAACCTCGGTCGGACCGTGAGCCGCTCGAGCGTGAAGCGGATTCTCGCCAGCGAAGGGATCCTGCCGGCCCCTGAGCGCGGCGAGCGGACTTCCTGGAGCACCTTCCTCCGTGCCCACTGGGAGGCAATCGCGGCCGCGGACTTCTTCACCGTCGAGGTCCTCTCGCTCGCCGGGCTCGTGCGCTACCACGTGTTCTTCGTCATCGAGCTCGCTACCCGCCGAGTCCACCTCGCCGGCATCGTCCACGAGCCGGGCGAGCGTTGGATGATGCAGGTCGCCCGGAACCTGACGGACGCGGTCGACGGCTTCCTCAGCGGGAAGCGCTACCTCATCGTCGACCGGGACCCGCTCTACACGGCCGCGTTCCGCCGGCTGCTCGCCGACGAGGGCGTCAAGACCGTCCGTCTCCCCGCGCGCAGCCCGAACTTGAATGCGTACGCCGAACGCTTCGTGCGGTCCGTTCGCGACGAGTGTCTCGATCACGTCATCCCTCTCGGCGAGGATCACCTCCGGCGCGTGCTCCGCGAGTACCTCGAGCACTACCATCTCGAGCGGAACCACCAGGGCCTCGACAACCGGCTCCTCGAGCCGCGGGCGGGACCCGCCAACGACAACGGCGAGGTGCTTCGGAAGCGGCGTCTCGGCGGGCTGCTCAGCTTCTACGAGAGGAGGGCGGCGTAGCGGATCGACAAATGGCACCATACGAGGTTCATGTGCGCGAACGGTCGCTTGGCCGCAGCCCCGTATCAGTCTGACACCCCACTGCCGGTCACTCTGTCAGAGCGTCGCGATGAACGTATAACACGACGCTGTCAGGAAAGTCTTGCATGAGAGCACCTTCGATAAGTACTCCGCATCGCCAAATATCGACGAGGGGCCAAAATGGGTTTGCGAGAGCACTGTAGCTAATACCTCTGACGGCTCCAGGGAGCGCCCGTAGCTTCGGAAAGCACAGTCCGGCGGATGATGCCACCTCGTATCTCACTAAGGACGAAGCAACACGTCTCCACAGCTGTGGAATATCCCGCGATCGATCCTGAGTAAATGAAACGTCCATGCCGGCATGAGCCAGATCTTCCTGGACGATGTCTTCCAACTCAGACAACCAGTGCGAAACGAATGTCATCCGGGGTGCAGTCCGAGTCGCGACCCACGTGGCCGTGCGGGGAACGATCCCGAACCAAGGCTTCATCCGGGATCCCAGTTCCCGCGCCGCGCTCTCCACACTGTCCAGCAGGATCGGTTTCTTTGATAGTGCCATGGTAGCCGCGCTGCGATCAGGTGCAGAATATCGAGGCAAGTTCTCAGCTTGAGGCTTCAGTGATGGCCAATCCACTTCGTACGAAGCCCACTCGCGGCGCATCCTTTTGTGGGACCTGTCGTCGTATCTATCGGCTAGGTCGGGGGGGACTGCGTTGATGCTGAAGCGCCCGGGTGAACGCCAAAAGCAGGTCCAAGAATTGGCGAGCTCACTGGTAAGCGTCTCGCGGGCACGGTCGGGCGTCGCAGCACATTCCTGAGGGGCCGGCGGTGGACGCGAAGTTCGTGGTGAAACCGGCATATGTTAGTCCCCTTTTGTACCCGGGTAGGTGCTGGAAATGTCGGAGGTCATGGAAGAGATGGATCCGCGCATGCTGTCTAGTTGTTGGCGACCGCCTTCGATGGTCGAGGTGTCCCTCTTTGAGCCAAGTTGGCCGGATGCTGCGGGGTCCTCTGCCGCATCAAGGAGCCCGGACCACGATTCGTCAAGGTGATCGCCTGCCTGGTCGAGGCGCTCGCGAGCTGCCGCCTGCTGATTGGAAGGCGCTGTATCTGCGTCTTGAATAGCCTCCACGTAGCTATCCTCCGCCAGACGCTGCCCGTAGTGTACCAGAACACGATCCGGCCCCGGGGAGTGCATCCGGCGCATGTTCGTCGCCCACCTGCCGGCGTGCCGACACCCGGATGGTAGATCCTCCCCGTGGAATCGACCGCGCTCCACTTCCTCGTGCTCACGGTCGCCGGCTGGATGAACCGCCGGCAGGCGGAGAGCATCGAGTACCTGCTCGAAGAGAACCACGTCCTGCGGGAGCACCTTGGTAAGCGCAGGCTCCGGTTCACGGACGCCCAGCGGCGTCGACTCGCAGAGAAGGGCAAACGGCTCGGTCGGACACGCCTTCGGGCCCTGGCCTCCATCGTGACGCCGCAGACGATCCTTCGGTGGTACCGCGAGCTCGTCGCCAAGAAGTACGACGGGAGTTCGAAGCGCCGCCCCGGCCGACCACGAGTAGACGAGGACATCCACGAGCTGGTCCTCCGTGTCGCCCGGGACAATCCTCGCTGGGGCTACACGCGTATCGTGGGCGCGCTCGCCAACCTCGGTCGGACCGTGAGCCGCTCGAGCGTGAAGCGGACTCTCGCCAGCGAAGGGATCCTGCCGGCCCCTGAGCGCGGCGAGTGGACTTCCTGGAGCACCTTCCTCCGTGCCCACTGGGAGGCAATCGCGGCCGCGGACTTCTTCACCGTCGAGGTCCTCTCGCTCGCCGGGCTCGTGCGCTACCACGTGTTCTTCGTCATCGAGCTCGCTACCCGCCGAGTCCACCTCGCCGGCATCGTCCACGAGCCAGGCGAGCGTTGGGTGATGCAGGTCGCCCGGAACCTGACGGACGCGGTCCACGGCTTCCTCAGCGGGAAGCGCTACCTCATCGTCGACCGGGACCCGCTCTACACGGCCGCGTTCCGCCGGCTGCTCGCCGACGAGGGCGTCAAGACCGTCCGTCTCCCCGCGCGCAGCCCGAACTTGAATGCGTACGCCGAACGCTTCGTGCGGTCCGTTCGCGACGAGTGTCTCGATCACGTCATCCCTCTCGGCGAGGATCACCTCCGGCGCGTGCTCCGTGAGTACCTCGAGCACTACCATCTCGAGCGGAACCACCAGGGCCTCGACAACCGGCTCCTCGAGCCGCGGGCGGGCCCCGCCAAACAACGGCGAGGTGCTTCGGAAGCGGCGTCTCGGCGGGCTGCTCAGCTTCTACGAGAGGAGGGCGGCGTAGCGGATCGACAAATGGCACCATACTAGGTCCTGGTACGCCGCAGGGCGGCGGGACTATCGCCCCAGCGCGAGCGGCTTGGCGCCAAAGTGCAAAAAGTAACGACATTCGTTATCTTTTGCGCTCGGGAACCAAGGCGCCGCAGTGCCAAAACGCTCGAGACAACACCAGGCGTCATTTTCGGCGCGCGACGACTCCGACATGCGTTCGGCCAGTGAGTACATCGAGGATCTGCAGACCCGCGGCAGACTCGCGTTCACGACGGACGATGCAATCCGGGCGCTCGGAAAGTCGGTGCCCGCGGTTCGGGCCCAGCTGCGCCGCCTGAAGGAGAAGGGGCGCATCGCGGACCCCTACCGCGGCTTTCACGTGGTGGTCCCGCCGAAGTATCGGCGGCTTGGCTGCCTCCCAGCCGACCAGTTCGTTCCGCAGCTGATGGCACACCTCGGCGAGCCGTACTACGTGGCCCTGCTCAGCGCCGCCGCCTACCACGGCGCGGCACACCAAGCGCCCATGGTCTTCCAGGTGATGGTCCCCAGGTCACGGCGGGGCTTGGAGTGCGGTGGTGTTCGGGTGGACTTCGTCGCGCGCCGAGACATGGCCAGCACCCCAGTGGTCGAGCGCAACACGCCGACGGGCGTACTCCGCGTTGCGTCGCCAGCGGCGACCGCGTTGGAGCTCGTCGGGTACCCGGAGCGCTGTGGCTACCTCGACAACGTCGCCACCGTGCTTGCCGAGTTGGCCGAGTCCATCGACGCAAAGGCCCTGAGCGCCGAGGCGCGGCGTGCGCCCGTCGCGTGGATCCAGCGCCTCGGCTACCTCCTCGGGCTCGTGGGGGCGGACGCCCTTGCCGATGACCTCGACGGCATCCTTGCGGGGCGGAAGGTGTTCACGGTCCCGCTCGCCCCCTGGGAGCCCATGGAAGGCACGCCGCGGGATGCACGCTGGCAGCTCGCCATCAACGTGGCCGTGGAGCCGGACGCATGATCCCCGAGCAGGCGATCGTCGAGTGGCGCCGCGAGGCGCCGTGGGGAGCCAACTCGCTCGTCGAGCAGGACCTGATCATCAGCCGCGCTCTCGTGGAGATGTACGGGGTGCCCGAGATTGCCGAGCGACTCGCGTTCCGTGGGGGAACGGCGCTCTACAAACTCCACGTGCGACCGGCCGCGCGCTACTCGGAAGACATCGACCTCGTCCAAATCCGGCCCGAGCCCATCGGGCCGACTCTCAATCTCGTGCGCCAAGCACTCGACCCGTGGCTCGGAACGCCCCACCGCAAGCTGAAGGAGGGGCGAGTCAACCTCGTCTACCGCTACGCGTCCGAGGACTCTTCGCCGGTGACGATGCGGCTCAAGATCGAGATCAACTCCCGCGAGCACTTCGCGGAGCTCGGGCTGAGGCGCGTCCCGTTCGCGGTCGAGAACCAGTGGTTCCGTGGGCAGGCCGACGTGACGACGTTCGCGGTCGACGAGCTTCTCGGCACGAAGCTGCGTGCGCTCTACCAACGCAAGAAGGGTCGAGACCTCTTCGATCTCTCGTTCGCGCTCGACCAAGGAATCGTCGACGCCGACGCGCTCATCCGCTGTTTCGAGCGGTACATGACGGAGGGCGGCCACGTCGTCACCCGAGCGCGGTTCGAAGCGAACCTCCATGAGAAAGCCGGACGAGTCGACTTCCGCAATGACATGGACCCTCTCTTGCGTCCTGGCATCGAATGGGATTTCGATGTTGCGCTTCGCGCCGTGTCGGACGCGCTCATTGCCCGGCTGCCCGGCGACCCTTGGAAGGGGGACGAACGCTGAAGAGGGTCCGCTCGCCCCGGGCTTTCGTGAGTTGACGGAGCACCAGTTCGCGGCGGTGCGGCGGACCAGAGCTTCCCACGACTCTCGTCGCGCAACTGCGCGGCCCCTGCGTCGCATCCTCCAGAGAGCCCTTGTTGCGCCTCGCGGTGCGTCGATCATGACGGTCGGTCATGCCCGCGACCGCCCGCAAGCAGTACGACCATCGGATCCGTCAGGCCATCGTCCAGGCCCGCGATCCAGACCTCTTCCCGAAGCTGTCCATCCCCGACTCGACCCGTCGCTCGTGGCTGACCCGGGGCGTGGCCGAGGTGGTCACGCTCGATCAGCGCGACAGCGAGTTCGTCGAGCTCCACGCGACGGTCGCCAAGCTCGAGAGGAAGGTCGCGATCCTTGCCGCGGTCGTGCGCCTGCTCGTGACGCTCGTCCGGGTGGCGGGGATCACCCTCGCACAGACGCGACTCCCGTCGGCCGCCGCGAAGCGCCGAGTCCTCCGAGCAATCGGACGCGCTCAGCCTGCGATTGGGCGAGTCGCCGCGCTCCGCATCCTCGGTCTGACGCCGGCTCGGGTCCGCGAATGGACGCAGCGCGAGCTCCGAGTCTGCGGTCTCGACGACGCTCCTCCGTGCCCACGGTCCGTCCCCGGCCGCCTCACCCGCAACGAGCGCTCTGCGATCCGCAAGATGGTCGAGGCCGACGAGTACAAGCATCTCTCGCAGAGATCGCTGGCCCTCCTCGGAAAGCGCCTCGGGAAGGTCTTCGCCTCCTACGGTACCTGGTGCCGCCTGATCCGAGAGCACGGATGGCGCCGACCTCGGCGGCGACTCTACCCCTCGAAGCTGAAGGCCGGAATTCGCGCGTTGGCGCCCAACGAGTGGTGGCACGTCGACGTGACGATCATCCGACTGCTCGACGGGACTCGGAACTACCTCCACGCAGTCGTCGACAACCACTCGCGCCGCGTCCTCGCGTGGACGCTGGAGACCCGACTCTGCGCAGAGGGAACGCGGAAGATCCTTACCGAGGCTCGGAAGGCGCTCGCCGAGGGAGCGACCGTCCGCGTCATGACCGACGGCGGCTCCGAGAACCTTGTCGTTCACCAGGACGATGACCTCGCCGCCGTGGCCGAGCACGTCGTCGCTCAGGTCGATGTCGTCCAGTCCAACTCGATGGTCGAGGCCCTCTGGAGCCAGCTCCGACATCGCTGGCTCTACCTCCACCAGCTCGACTCCCTCGGCGGGCTCGAGGAGCTCATCCGCAAGTACTTCCTCGACCACAACTCGCTGATCCCTCGTGTCGAACTCGGAGGGCGCACGCCCGACGAGGCCTATCGCGGAGAGAAGCTCGACCTTGCTGACCGCCTTCAAGCCCAGCACGCGGACGCTCGCGCTCGACGGATTGCCGACAACCGCGCCCGGTCGTGTTCCGCATGCGAGCCGGGTCAGCATGGTCCGCCTACCCCCACCACGAGCCCCGTGCCATGACCCTGGCGGGCCCTGTTCCCCGGCGAAACAGGGCTCGCGCAGTTGCGCGCCGGCAGTGGTGGGAAGCTCGGGCACGCGGCAGCGCAGCGCGACGGACCTGCTCCGGGCCGTGGCCGTCGATCCGACGGTCGCGGCGGCGGTGATCGGGCACGCCACCGAACGGATGAGGCAGCACTACAGCACCATCCGGCCGGAGGAGGCTCGAGGCGCCGCCGAGCGCATCGCCGCGGTCCTCGTGGAGGCCGCGCCGGAGGGGTCCAGCGGGTCGTGCAGTACCGCTTGCAGTACCGTCTGCAGTACCGCGTGCAGTACCGAGACCCCCTCCGGTACTGCGACGGAACGAAAGCGGCCGGTACGCTGATCGCGTAACCGGCCGTAATCGCTTAGCTTCCTGTAGAGCGGGAAAAGGGATTCGAACCCTCGACTTCAACCTTGGCAATCGTACCGTGATCACCCTCATTCACCTGTAATCTGAACCATCACGCGCAGTTCTGGCGCTGTCACGATCACGCATGATCACGGGCGATCACAGGGTGGAGTCTCCCATGAGCTACTCTGGAGTCTCCGAGAGACCGACACTGGAGTCCCCCGGTTCGTCGGTTGGCGGCGGTGTTCGACCAGCATCGGTGAGCGGTTGACGGGGTGAAGGCGGCGTAGCGGATCCTGAACTGGCACCATACGGGGTGCTATTTCTCAGCACGCCCGAGCGCGCGCCGCGCCTCGGAGCGCACGGTCGTGTCCCACGCCGAATCGGACAACACGGCCGTCGCCATCGCGCGGAGGAAACGGTTGGCGCGTCGGCCGCGCCGGTCCGCAAACCACTCCATCGTTCCTCGCAGGAGAGCGGGATCATTCACCGTCGCGGTCACGAGGTGCTCGGGCTCCCATTCGCGATCGAGCCAGAGCTCGGCGACCCACGCTCGGAACTTCCCCGCGCGATCCCAGGTGCGCCACCACCATCTCCCGGAAAACGGGTCGGAGACCAGCAGGCGGCGGTGGAGGGGACTCACCACGGGCAGCACCACGGCGTCGGTCTCGAACACCTTGGACCATAAGCGGAGCCGAAGAATGACCTCGACACCGAGCTCGATGAGCGCCTCGCCCTCCATCCGCCCAAGGAGCCGTGCGAGTGAGGTCTCCCCAGATCGGAGGGAATGCGACGGTGCGCGGTCGATCAGTGGCTTTATCAGAGGCGCGACCCAACCAGCCGATTCGGTGGGGTTCCGCTCGCACGCGATGAGCGCAGCGTCGGCTATCAGCGCGAAGAACCCATCGCGCCCAGCATTCCAGCGGAGTGGCGACGAAAGGATCCACGCCTGCTGCGTGAGGAGTGCGCGTACCGCCGGGATTGCGAGCAGCGATCCAAGAGCCGCCGCATCGGAGGGATGCGCGCCGACCCGATCGATGAGTGCCGGCAAGACCCTTGCAAGCGCACGCGTCGCGGCCTCGGGTTCGGATTTGGCGATCGCATCCGCCCACTCGGGCGCGAGCCATACCTCCGGGTCCACCGCGCGTACTGCGCTGGTCAGCGAGTGCTCGGGTATCGGCAGGCCCGGGAGGCTCACGAGCGTGCGTGCCAGTCGTGGCCAGCGGCTCATGACGACAGCGATCGACGCCGGCTCGAGCAGGTCGGCGCACGCTTCGAGCACCAACTCGCCGCGGGG
Organism: uncultured Pseudomonadota bacterium; assembly: GCA_963832725.1. GTDB lineage: Bacteria > Myxococcota_A > Polyangia > Polyangiales > Sandaracinaceae > JAEZBP01. The sequence goes on along the minus strand of CAWHVG010000006.1, from coordinate 565,384 downwards.
GGTGTCCGCCACGCTCGAGAGCAGGTCGAATCGGCTTGCGTCCGGTCCGGTCGATCGCGAGCCGCGTCCGCGCGCGTTCGTTCACCCACGTTTCGGATGGGGCCTCGGTGAGGAGCCACTCCAGCCACGCGTCGTGATCGACGAGCGGCGCGATGTCGGTGATTCGCACGCCCGGCCAGCTCACCACGCTGCGGAGTGCGTCCAGGCCGGACGTCCCGTCGTCTCGTTTCAGGATGGCGAGTCCGAGAACCCCATCCGACAGTGCTCGGGCCGCTTCAACTACCGCAGCGCCCAGGGACGGGCGTCGGTCCATGACACCGCGCGCCCATAGCGTCCGTGCGGCCGTCGGGAGCCTTCGAAGGATCCGCTCGATGATCCGCGGGGCGTCCGCCGCGCTCCGGCGACCGAGCCACTCAAGCGTCCGTTGTACGGAGAGCTTGCCCGCCCCCGCAACGTATGCGGCTGAAACATCGTCTGCGACGAGCCGCATGCGCTCCGGTTCGATGGAGGCCGTCCAGTCGAGCCAGGGGAGCCAGTATTCGCTCGCCGCCTCTAAACGCGCTGCCGCGTCCTTCACCAGCAGCGATTCCGCTTTGGACGCAAGCTCCGGGTCCGCATCCATTAGCTTCTGCGCTCGGCTCCGCTCGACGAAATCGCGCCAATCCCACCACGGAGTACCCGCGCGCGGCGCGCCCGGAATGAGCTCGAGGAGCGCTTCGATTGTTCGGCGCACCGCCGGGTGACCAATCCGCAGCTTGGGCCACAGCAGATCGAGGAGGTCGGCACGGGCGCGCGCCGCCGCCAGCTCCCGGGTGGCCGACTCACGCAGCTGCACGAATCGAAACGCGAGAGAGAACAGCCCCGCCCGCGGCAACCGAAGGGAGTCCTCCGCGAGGGCACGGTCGAGCTGCTCAAGTGCCGCGCCTCCCTTCGTAAGGAGGGCCTCCATCCAGTCGGGCGGTGGGCCGCTCTCTCTGCTCTCGGCGTCCTCGGCCGTGACCCATCCGACCTCGGCATTGGTCAGTCCGAGCATCTGGCTCCGTGCGGCCGGCGGCGAGAACAGCAGATCGAAGGGCCGCGACACGAGCGAGCGTTCGCCAAGCGCCATTGTGCAGAACGCGAGGCTGCCTCGCTCGCTTTCGGGTAGGAGGGCCCAGAGGTGCGCGACGAGCGGTTCGATCGGCTCACCGTCCAGCCAGACGACGGGTCGCGCGGGCGATCCGAAGAAGCTGCGGACCAGCGCACGCACGCGCTGTGGACTGGGGACGGAATCGTCGAGGTGGAAGGGCGATGGACGGCGCGGATGCTCCTCGTAGACTGGGGCGTCGTCTACCGAGGCCGGACGGCGCAGCCAATTGCAGAGCGACGCCAGCGCCGGCAAACCTTGGGAAGGGAATAGCAGGGTGTGCGTCAGCACGGCTCCTGTGCGAGGCGCCAACGGATCGGGCCAGGTCGCTGCAATCGCGTAGTAGCGGCCGCACGGGTACCCGGAGAGGTAGCGGTTGAATGCGTAGCCCGCCGGTACGTACCCGGAGAGGTCGCTGAGCCGATCGACGAGCGAGGCCTCGACCTTGTCGAGGTCGCCGTAGCGGGCGAGCTCTCGATGGCCGTCCCGGTAGCCGTGCAGCGTCTGCGCAGCCGGCTCCATGACTCACTCGGGTTCGAGCGCGGCCTCTCCCGCGATAGTCCATGCAAACGGGAGCGATACGTCGTGGTCCGTACGCACGACGTCCCCGCTGGTGCTCCAACACACGCGGCTGAGCGCCTCCTCCCGGTTCATGAAGCGCTGTCGGTACTCGGGGTCGCCGAGGTCGCCGCCCGTGGCGCTCAGACCGAAGCAGCGCACCCGATCCGGATCGAAGTTCGACCAGAGGAAGTCGTGGAGCAGCGGGAAGCGGTCCCGGAGATAGGCGTCCGGTCCGGCTGCTGCCTCGTCCTCTTCGAGCGCGTCCCACGCTGTCAACACCACGGCAACCCGCACGTCCTCCGGCCGTTCGCCGAGTTCCCAACCGCGGCGCGCCCGGATCATCTGTAGGATTCTCGATCAGAACGAGCAGAGTCGGATTCACCCGCCGGGGCGCCTCCGAGGGCATCGAGTCCTGCTCGTACAGGACGGGTGCCACGTCGCTCGGCGTCAGCAGCTCATCGATTCGCACGTCACGCATCGCGTCGTCGTGCCCAAACAGCGCCCGCAGGTTCTCTAGCTCCTGAGCCGTGGGTGGGGGAATCGTCGGGAGGAGGGTCACGTCCTTGGGCCGCACGACGACGACGAACGAGTCGGCCTCGGCTCGCCGCTCCCACGCCTGCGTCCACGCGCGGTCGTGGCGGGTAAAATTGCGCTCGATCTCTTCTCCGAGGTAGTCGGCCGCCTCGAGTAGGACCGAGTCGGACGGGCTCCACGTCCCGAGTGGCTGCAGTCGCACCTGCGGAAATGGTCCAGTGTCGGGAGTCCGGCTGGCGTACTGACCCTCTTGTAACGGACGAACGAGGTGATCCCACGCGCTCCGGTCGAGAGGTTGGCTGGGTGCGGGGATGAAGCGACGGCACTCGCCGAGCGAGAGGGCATCGTAGAACGTGCCCAGCCAGGTGGACTTGCCGCTGCTCTTGGCGCCGAGGAGCGTGATGCGTTGCGTGCTCATTCGTCCTCGGCTCGCGTCATCGCCACGAACGGGTGGCCCAGCGGATTCGGGATCACGCGCCGACGGCGGAACGCGGCCGGAGACTCGTCGTCCGCGAGGACGGTTCGGAAAGGGGCCACGGCGTTGAAGGCGGCCGAGTGGTCCAGCGCCGCGGGAAACGCGCTCACCGCGTGGACGCTGACCCGTGCGCCGTCCGATTGGATGGCCTGCAGGCTTGCAAGCGTTCGCCTCGCTCTCCGTCCGAGCACGCCCCAATCGCTGGCGTCGATACTCCCCGCCGACGCCGGCAGTCGGACCTCGGCCGCGACCGTGTCGAACTTGGCCCACACCACGGCCACCGGCGTGCGGGACGGATCGACTCGGTTTGCGACCTGGTTGCGGACCATGGTCAACGTGGAGCTGACGGCCCCGTCGTATGCGGGGCCCACCCGTTCCCCGTCTCTTGAAGTTTGACGGAACAGGCGTACGCAATCGACGAGCACGAGGAACGCGTCGGCGCCCCGGACGAAGCTCATCGTCGGCGCAACGAGATCCGACTCATGACTGCTGAAGGTCTCGACGTGCTCACCAGCGATGTCGCTGATCACGAGGTCGATGATGCGCGGGTCCTCAAGCCGAGTGGTTCGCAGAGCCAGATGGACGAACTGCGAGCGGGCGCCCTTCGGCGTGTGATCGAGGATCTGCCCGGCTCGATGCCCACGCCAGGCGGCCGCCGCCTGCGCGAGGTCCAGCAAGCGCGGGAGCGTGCGGCTGCCCGCGAACCGCCAGCCAAGGTCCGGGCTCGCGCGTGAGGCGAGCGCCAGGAAGAATGACGCGATTAGAGTGGTCTTTCCCGCGTTGTGGTGTCCGAGAAGGGCGACCGTCCTTGGGCATGGCAGCTTCCGCACCGCCTCCAGGGTCATCGGGGCGCCGGACCACTCGAACGGGCTGGAGGTAGCCGGCGGGACGACCGGAGGTCCAGTGATCTCGCGAGGCGGCTCATCGGAAGACGGCGCCTCGCGCACCCACTCCCGCTCGAGATCCTCGCACTGCCCAAGCGGATCGGGGAACTCCGCCTCACGCGCGCACCGGCCGCCTTCGGGGAACGCACAGTCCGCCCGGCCGCAGGCAAGGGGCTCACGAGCGCGCGGGAGCGACATCTTCACGCGTCCTTGAGGTGCTCGTCGAGCAGGCACTCCCGGAACAGCCAGCTAATCCACTGTCCCCGATCGAGCTTCACCGAGATATCGAGTCCGAGTTCGTCGGCGATGGCTCTGCGCTTTACCTTCCGCTCCACGTTCCGGAAGCACCATGCGGCTGCGAGCCCTGCAGCCGCACCGTCCACGATCTGTTGGAGAGGCAGCGAGAGGGCTCGATGGCGCTCTAGCAAGGGTTCACGGAGCGCCTCCTGGGTCTCCGCGATCCATTGGTGAAGTTGGCGCCGCTCGTTCGGATCTACATCGAGTGCGCGCAGCATCTCGACGAGGAACGAGGCCGAGGGCTCGACGGGGAGCCGGGTCGCGAGCTTGGCTGCCTCGCGGGCAGCGACGATCATGCGCAGCGTGAGTGACTCGAGGCGGCGATAGGGGCGGCGGAGAGAGAGCGAGTACTTCGCGGTACCCCACCACGAGAGCTGCTGAAGGTCGATCATCGTCGACACAGTTCCTGCGACGGCCTCACCAAGCGGCTCCCAGAGCTGTGGCAATGCACCATTCATGTCCTGAACGAGCGACGACATATCGTGTCGCAGTGACTCCAAAATCTCTCGGTGGTTCTCGAATTGAGATGCGACCTTCTGGATGCCGTTCCCGACGTGCCCCGCGTTGTTCCAATGTGCCTTCCAGTTCGCCAGTTCCGGCGCTGCTGGATCCAGGCGCGTCGGCGCAGGGCCTTCCGGGCGTGGGGATAGCTGAGGAAGCACGGGAATCTCAAGCTCCGAGCGAAGGGCAAAGCGTGGCTGGAGCTCGGCTAGCACGAGGTCCCATGCGTCTTCCCGATTCCCATGGACGAGCTCGCCAGCGGACGACGCAAGCAGAACCAAGCGTGCGCCGTCATCATCGATTTCGTCGAGGTTGTCGGCGACAAGCACGCGCAGTCTCGGAGTGCGCTCGGCCTTGTCGCCGAGCGGTAGAGCCGCGTCGCCAATCCGGAGTTGGTCGAGTAGCTGCCTGTGCGCCGGGGACGCTGGTGGGCCCAGGGCCAAGAGCTGCCCTATGCGGACGGCGCGCGTGGCGTCCGCTTCCGCCAGCCACTTCTGCACGGCGGGCCTCGCCGTAACTGCACCCTCGAGCGCCTCGCGGTCGAACTCAACGCCCCACCGCTCGCCGGCTTCTTCGATCCTGCTGAGCACCGCGTCGCTCATCGCAGCCATCCCTCCACGTCTCGCGTCTTGGACGTTGCCAGCTCGCCCCACGCGCGGCAAGTGCGCGCTCGCCACGTTCTGTCGGACGGGACGGTATTGGGCTACGATGGAGGGGAACGGAGCGCAATGGGCAGCACGGGAGCAGAGCTCGACCTGACGGCCAGCGACGCGCCGCTGTGGGCGTTCGACCACTATGTTTCCCTGCAGCGCGGGGGGTGGACGCAGGCCCGTCGATGCGCGCTCGACGCCTCCCCGGGCAGTCTTCTGAACCGGAAGCGGGGCGACCTGGCAGACGCCTGGGACGAACTGGCGAGAGCTGACCTGGTGGCGCTTCACCGTGCGGCGGGTGCCGATGCCTTGCCGGAGCAGGAGGATCAGCTCGGGCGGTGGTTCTTGCAGCATCACCAGGAGTGGCAAGCGCTGCACTCGACCATCCCTGGCGCCTGCATGACCTACTGGAGTCCCGCGGAGGACTCTCCGGTCGAAGCGATGTCGATGCTCGTCGAAGGCAGCCTCTGGTGGGCTCGCGCCGCCGCGCTCGGCTGGTTGCTTCGTCAGCCGACGGGCGGGACGCGGATCCGCGAGGAGCTTCGCTCGCACTTGGGGTCGGCGTTCACGCTCGAGTTGCACCATCACCGGGCGATAATCCCGGACCCCGCGATCCTGACGCGCCGGGAGCATCAACTCCTTCGTGCGGCAGCGGTGCTGAACCGGAGCGATGAGCACCCGCGAGCGCCCCTGCGAACGTGGATGGTCGCGCGCTGGCTGCACGGATGTCTGAACCTCTGCGGCATCACTGGCGTTGTCGAGGTGCCTACCGAGGCATCGCAGCGGGTTACGCCCGCCGACGTCCTGGACCCGGCGCGGTTCGGTCGGGACGAGGATGACGACGGAACCCTCCCCATCCGCGAGGTGGCCATCGTCGCCGGCTTGACCTTCCTCACATCGGACCGGTGGAACCGGGCGACTTTCTCGTCAAGCATCGAGCAACTACTATTACCGATCGCGCTGCGGCCGATGCGTACCGCCGAGCTCGAGGTCGAGGAGGCACAGGTCTCGGGGCAGCCGAACGCGCTCGCCTGGCCAGCGGACCAACCGATCGCGCCACCGCTCGCTGCGCGCAGGCTGCTGAGCCGCTGGGGAATCTCGTGGATCGCGCGAGGCGGCGACGACGTGTTCGCCGAGGCCCTCGAGCGACTTGAGCACTCGCCCGAGCGAAACGAAGCGACGATGATCGCGTTCTGGCGAGAAGGGCCGAGGCTCACTGACGAGCGCCGCGCACGTGCCGCGCGAACTTGGAGCAGGTTACGCGCGGGACTGCCGCACCTGGTGGTCCTGATGGCGGCCGGCGTCCTGGAGGCAATCCCTCCGGTCGAACACGGCCCTCTCATGCAGCGCGCTGCTGACGCTGGAGAAACATGGAGCCCCGCTCTGCTCGATGCGCTCTGCATCGCGGCGGTGCGGGCAGGTCGCGACGACCTCTTCGCTGCGGCCATGAAGCGACTCGCGGAAAAGGTCGCCAACGAGGGTGCGAGCCCGCGGGAGCGACAGAACTCGATGCTGACCTTGATGCGCCGCTGGGAGGAGGCACCTCGCGAGCAGAAGGCGCAGTGGAGGAGAGAGGTCGCGCGCGCGGCTCAGAGCTCCGTGGTACAGCAGCGCGAAGAGCTCTGGCGAGATGTTCGGCGCCTCGGCCTTGATCGCATTGACCCACCCAGTCCGGCCAAGGCTTCCTGATGAGCCGGCTCGTCCTTCGCTCGTTCCACTCGGTAAAAGGTGGCGTAGGTAAGTCGACGCTGGCCACGAAGAGCGCGGTCCAGCTCGCGGAGGACCACCCCGAGGGGCGAGTGCTCCTCGTGGACATGGACCTCACCGGTACCAGCTTGGCCGACGTGCTTCAACTCCGTGCCCCACGATGGGTCCAGGGCGGCGGCGAGAACGTGCCGCTTCATGAGGCTTCGACTGACCACTGGGACGTCAACGAATCCCGGCAAGCGGTTCGTCGCCGGGACCAAGCAGAAGATCCCACGCTTCGCTACGTCGCATTCCTGAACGACTACCTCCTCTACCAGCCGCACGACGGCATCACGGATGCGAACCCGAGCGGCATGTTCTGGATGCTCGAGGGTGGGCCGGAGAACCTTGGCGTCCTCCCGAGCAGCGCCCTTCCCGGAGACCTGCAGCGCATCCTGCCGGTCATCTTCGACGAACACCAGTCCGCGTTCCTGGAAGCGCGGCTCGAGACGCTACTCGCCCGGGTGTTGAGAGACGACGAGGACGACGACACCGGTGAGCTCCGCGATCTTTACGTCGTGTTCGACGTCCCCCCTGCGGTACCCGGCCTATCCCGGGCGGTCCTCAGCGCGGTGCTCCGCATCACCGCCCCTCGCGCCGTCCTCGAATCTCGCCGAGAACGGTGGGACGTCGTCGGTGTTCGATGAAGTCGCGAACCGCGATGGCTACGCATTCGTCGTGATGTCGGAGGACCTGCAAGACCTCAGGGCTGCCGCGCGATGGCTCCGTCGTACCAACGACGATAGGGTCTATGCGATCGTCAACCGCGCGCCGTCGGCCGACGAGACGGCCCTCCAAGAGTGGCTTCGAAGTAGTCTCGGCGGTGGCGGAGTCGCGCAACTGCTCGGGTCTGGTGATCTCGGCCAATCGATCGATCAGGCCGACGACTGGGCCTTGGCATTCTCAAAGGCGATTCTTTGTCCGCGACGACGACGGTCTCAGGTTCTTCACGAAGGGAGACGACTCGGTCCTTCGTGCGCCGCGCTTCGATTGGCTCGAGCATCCATGACCGACGAGCTTCAGCTCGAACGCCGCGCCGTTCATGCCCCGCCGAAGTTCTGGCCGAAGCAGTCCGCTCTTCCGGACCCCAGCGAGAGCCTGATGAAGGCGCGGCGCGTTCCGGTTCGGCCGGCGCGGTACTCGACTGCCGCCATTCTCGCGGGCGCGTTCGATGGAGAAGTCGATGGCCGGGTCGGGAGGAAGCGCTTCGAGGGTTACGTCGCCGAGCTCGATCGTGACGACACTGGCCAAGTGAACGCCTCACCAGCGGGTGTTCGCGCAGTAACAGTCGAGTTTCTAGAGCTGCCGTCGGGTCCCACCTGGATTGCGGTCTGGACACCGGAGGAGTGGAAGGACCATCCGCTCGGCACGCCGAGTATCGGCGACACGGTCGCGGTCACGAGCTGGTGGGCGAGTGACGCGCGAGGCAAGCCGACGCCTAAGCACGAGATCAAATGGACCCCCCGCAAGCTGGAGCCGTGGAGCGAGGAGCTCCTGGCGCGGCTGAGGTCGCCCTGACATGTTCGAGGGGGAGATTGCGTACGAGCCCCAGATTGGCGTCGAGCACATCGATGAGGGGTACCTCAACGTCCTGATCTTCGGTCCGGGCCGCGGCGAAGGGATCGTGGTGATCCTGCCCGACGGCGAGGTGGGTGCGGTGGATGGCTGTGCTTGGCCGAACGACGCCAAGAGTGGCGACGGGGACCCTGTCCACCTGTTGGTCCGTGCGTGGATGAAGAAGCGCGGATTGCGCCGGAGCGAACAGCGGCTCGCATTCGCGTGCATCACGCACCTGCACGACGACCACTACCCTGGTCTTGCGCCGCTGCTGAAACGATACCCACCGTCGTACCTTTGGCGCACCACAGCAGTAACGGACCGCTACCTTGATGTGGCCGAAGTCACGGGTCTCATCGATGCACAGAAACTCAGCGGGAAGCGAGAGCAGCTCCGGTTGACGGTAGCGACTCTCGACGCTTTTAGTCGCGAGCACACCACCGGCACGGTGGAGGCAACGCTTGACTCGGGTGGCGAGTTGATCCAGGTCTCGATCGGGGAAGGTGCGTGGGTTGACATCATTCCGGCGGGGCCCCCGCGCCGAGCGGTGCAGGCGGTACACACAGCTATACACGAGCGTCGACCGCTACCCGACCCAAATGCTGCCAGCGGTGCGCTTTGCCTTCGTTGGGGGCGAGCGGCTGTCCTGCTCGCGGGAGATTTGCTCGCGTTTAACATACCACGACCGAACAGACGTTGGCTGGCAGCCCTTCAAGGCGAAGCTGCGCAACCTCGGAATCGAGCAGGTCCAGCTCGTCAATGTAGCCCATCACGGATCGCAGGGCGCGCACGATAGCGATCTCTGGGACGCGATGCGCCCGGAGCTGGCGGTGGTCACACCATTCATGCACGCCGAGGGCGACCAGCCACCGAAAGCATCCGACATCCACCGCTTGCTTTCGACCAATGCACGAGTGCTCATTACTGCGCCGCCGCGGTGGGTGGGGACGAGCCCGATTGTCCAGCCGAAGCGGCCCTCAGTTGTGCCGAGCTCCGGCGCTAAGACGATCTTGCCCGGCATCCACTCCGCCGACGACCCGGATTCTCGGAACGCGGTTCTCGTCTCGCTCGGGAGTGACGGCAAGGTTCGGCGGGTCGTCGCAGGTGGCCGGGCCTCGGAGTACGTGCATGGCGGATAGAACATCCGGTACGGAGAGACCGGTGCCGCCGAGAAGCGTGCCGGTCAACGGGACGCCGGCACCCGGCCGAGTGAACCTCCCGCGAGGGGCCGAGACCTCCGAAGCAAAGGCCTTGACGCCGTAGGGGAGCGTTCGGCGGGTCGACGGCGCGCTCGCTGGACGGATGGGTGCAGCGGCTCAACCGAACGCGAGCCGGAGCTGTCCGGGTGGCGAAGCACCAGACGGGCGCGGCGATGCACCGGCCGTGGCGTCGCCGCCGTGCGGCGAACCAGAGCTTCCCACGACTCTCGTCGCGCAACTGCGCGGCCCCTGCGTCGCATCCTCCAGAGAGCCCCGGTTGCGCCTCGCGGTGCGTCGACCTTGACGAGCGATCATGCCCTACGACGAACCAGAGCTTCCCACGACTCTCGGCGCGCAACTGCGCGGCCCCCGCGTCGCATCCTGCAGAGAGCCCCGGTTGCGCCTCGCGGTGCGTCGATCATGACGAGCGGTCATGGCCGCGACCGCCCGCAAGCAGTACGATCATCGGATCCGTCAGGCCATCGTCCAGGCCGCGATCCAGACCTCTTCCCCAAGTTGGCCATCCCCGACGCGACCCTGCGCTCGTGGCTGACTCGGGGCGTGGCCGAGGTGGTCGCGCTCGACCAGCGCGACAGCGAGTTCATTGAGCTGCATGCGGCGGTCGCCAAGCTTGAGAAGAAGGTCGCGGTCCTCACGGCCGCTGTCCGCCTGCTCGTGACGCTCGTCCGGGTGGCGGGGATCACCCTCGGGCAGACGCGGCTCCCGGTCGGCAGCCGCGAAGCGCCGAATCCTCCGGGCCATCCGACGTGCTGAGCCCGCGGTCGGGCGAGTCGCCGCGCTCCGCATCCTCGGTCTCACATCAGCCCGCGTGAGCGAATGGACCCAGCGTGAGCTGCGGGTCTGAAGCGCCGCCCCTCTGGAGGTGGTGGCTCGCAGTAGCGAATGGGATAAGATTGTCACCGACACTTTAGAGCGGGGCCGTCATGAGAGGAAGCGGATGCGGATTCTAGAGCAGCATTTCGACCGCGTGTCGTCGTCGTGGGAGTTTCACTTCGGTGCGACGAACGGGTTGTCGGACGTCCCGGTCCCCGACTTCGTGAGTCACGTCGCATATATCGTGGACCCAGATGAGAAGGACGTCTGTCTCGTCCTCCTCCGCCTGTCGCGGAAGATTGCCGACGCGATCACGCTTCGCGGCCTGGAAGGCGCCGAGCTCTCCTACAACGGGCGCAAGCCCTGGAAGAAGTCGATCGGCTTCGCGACGGACGACCGCTACCCGCACCCGCTCGCGCGGCACATCTCGTTCGAGTCACGCGACGTTCTCCGTTTCTACCTGCGCCGGCCTGGATAGGCCGCGTTCGGCGCGCACCGAGTAGTCCTCATGCACGCGCCGAGCCCCGCGCCGAGGCTGTCCGGTCGCATTTCGACGGATCCACCTGGCCACCGACACGCGTGCAACGCACTTGGGGCCGGGCCACAGTTTGCGATGCCGTCCAAGAGCGAACGACCGAGCTTCCCCGTCGACCGCGAGTGGACCAGGATTTCGTGGGAGCGCGTGCTCGCCTCGGCGGATCGCCTGGACCCAGAGACCGCAACGTTGGCTCTGGATGCACTGCGAGCCGTCTTTCCGGCGGCGTGGATCGACTCCGGGCTGGCCCAAGCACATCCACTCGCGATGGAGCAGCATTGGTATGCGGGACGTCTCGTCCTTCTTGAGCTCGGCCTCGCGATCGCTCTGCTCGGCCTTGGCGACGCCGACCTCGAGCGCTTGCGCGAACCAGCCGAATACCGCAGCACGGCGGCCGAAATGCGCGCTCGGCTCCTTCTCCGGCGGGCGGGTGCGACAACGGAACCACCAGCCGCGCGCGTAGGGCGGAAGCGGTGCGAGTGGATCGCGCGTTGGCCGGACGGCGTGGAGCTGGCGATCGAGGTGAAGCTGCCCGACGTGAGCGCGAGGACGCGCGTGACCTACGCGATCATGGGAGCGGTCGCTGATGAGCTCGCCGAGCAAATACAGGTCATCGCCTGCCAGCTCCCGGGAGTCCGGGCAACGCTGAACTTCGGTCCCGGTTGGGGCGAGGTGATCGCGGAGGGCGCGGTGAAGATGGAACTACTCAAGCCACGCGTCGCCGAAGTCGTGGCACGACTGAACGAAGCTACGCGGCGCAGCGCGCCGTTCGGACGCCACGCCCTCGGCTTGCTCGGCACGCTCGAGCTCCAGTTGGACCCGCAGGCTCAGCGGCTCGTGATCCATGGGCACAGCACGTACCCGCGGCGGGTGGCGCAGCGCCTTACCCGTGGTGGCGTTCTCGCGAAGGCGGCCAAGCAGATCGAAGACGCGGGGATCCCCGGTGTCATCGTCCTTGACATCGAGGACGATGTCTTCGCGCGGAACGCGCTCCCCCAGCTCGTCCGGTGGCTTGAGCGCAGGCCTCAGGTCGCGGCGATCCTGATGCTCGACCGCACCGTCATGCCGGACGGTAAGCTGTACGGCACCGCCGACATCGTGCCTGGCCAGAGCGTCGAGCGCATCGCGCCCGTGCTCGCGGGGCTGGATGTCTGCGCGTCAGGCCACCTGCACTACAACCCGCTCTGCGTGCCGAGCGAGCCATGCCCGATGACGTGGCTCGGGTTGCCGGTGGCCTAGGACCGCCCGCAAGCGGTAGGACCACCGGATCCGTCAGGCCATCGTCACGGCCAGCACGGATGGCGCCGACCTCGGCGCCGTCTACCCGGCGAAGCCTAAGAGCGGGATTCGCGCGTCGGCGCCCAACGAGTGGTGGAACGTCGAGGTGACGATCCTCGATGGAACCCGGACCTACCTCCGCGGGGTCATCGACAACTACTCGCGCCGCGTCCTTGCGTGGACGCGGGGCACGCGACTCTGCGCAGAGGGAACGCGGGAGATCCTTACCGACGCTCGGAAAGCGCTCGCGGAGGGAGCGAAGGTCAGCGGTCATGACCGACGGCGGCTCGGAGAACCTCAACGTCCACCAGGATGCTGCCGTCGCTACCATCGCCGACCACGTCGTCGCCCAGCTGGACGTCGTCCAGTCCAACTCGATGGTCGAGGCCCTCTGGAGCCAGCTCCGGCACCGCTGGCTCTACCTCCACCAGTCTCGATTCCTTCACAGGCTCGAGGCGCTCATCCACAAGTGCTTCTCGACCACAACTCGCTGATCCCCCGTGTCGAGCTCGGCGGCCGCACGCCCCGACGCGCTCTACCGCGCGCTCGTGGAGCCCGGAGTCGTGTCACACCGCGACCCGGTCACCAGCCGCGGGCGGTATGAACAGCGCCTCTCCAAGCGCCCGGCCAGCCTTAGCACCGAGGACGCCCAGCCCAGCCGCAAGCAGGGCTGTGAACCACCACGGCGCGCCGCGCGTTGCCGTGAGCACAAGCGCGACCGCGGCCCCCCCGCCCACGGCAGTCAGGGCATGTACACCGACCCGCGGCAGGAGAAGGTCCGGCGCGAGCTCGCCCCGGACGACCGCGATGACGTCGATCGCTGCTTCGACGATCACCTCCGCGATGACGCCCACCGCGACGGTGCTCCCCGCGATCCTGCGGACGAGCCGGTGCTCGAAGATCTCCCGCGCCTGCCCCAGGAACTCACTGAGCAGCATCCCCGTCTGCACCGTGGTCTTGGCGACGGCGCGGCAGCCTTTCCTCGCTGCCCCTTGGAGCAGCTCGGCGAAGTCGATGTTCTGCCGGTCGATCACCTTCTTCACGACGCCCCACGCGAGATCACCGGCGAACACGATCAGCCCGTCCCGCGCGCCAGCCCCAAACGACCGGGTCAGCAGCCGCACTGCGCCTACGGCCGGGTGCCCCTCCAGCATTCGCTCGAGGACCTCCACCGCCTGCTCGTTGCACTCGTTCGCGACAAGCTGGGATGCGGCCACGCGATCGTGCTCTAGACGGTCCGCCATCTGCTGACCCGCCACGTTCAGCTCGCCCGAGAGCGCCTGATAGGCGTCGCCGTCGATGATCAGGTCGTCGTACTTCTTGCTGCGAATCGCCCGACGGACGTACTTCAGCGACCCGACCTTCACCTGCGGGCCACGAACGCGCTCGTCTCCGAAGAGCACCTCCAGGTCCGCCTTCGAATCGTTCGCGAGCGGGCTGGGCCGCGCGTCGAACGGAGAAGCGCGCAACGCCGCATCCACTTCGAAGCTGAGGGCCTGCGATAGCTCGGCGATGTGTCCTTTGCCCTGCTTGGCCGCCGTGACGGCCGCAATCGTGACATCGGCACCTGCGGCGTGAACGCGGCGTGCGCGCGCCGCGGGTCCGCCACGCTCGAGCATCGCGGGCCCGTAGTGCGCCGTGGCGATGTCCACGAGGGCGACGGCCGGGTTGGTGGAGAGAGCTGAACAGGTAGAGCGTTGTTCGACATCACGGGCAGTTGGGCAATGTGAGCAGGTTGTTCGGCATGACGCCATCGGCGGTGGTTTTCAGGTACTTGTGACCTTCTGCCGTCTTCGCGATGGTCACGTCGACGCGCGGGCTCCCCGGACGCGCGACGTAGAAGGACCACTTCTTGTCCTCGATGCCGGCGATCGCTTCCGCCTTGCTGAGCTTCCAGCGCGTCCCGTCGCCGTTCTGCCCGCCGATGTGCGTGATGCACTCGTGGGCGGTGCTGCGATTTGACTTCATGGTGCACTGAACCTGATGCGACGTAGCCATGTAGCGGACCTCCGCGTCGACAATGCTCTACGATCGTGGATGGTGCCCGCGACCAGGTGCGGAATCGGCGGATCTGGATCGTTGAACGATCATCCGGATCGCGAGACGATCCCGCCGAGGGCCTCGATGACCGACTCTGATCGCAACGCCGACCCCATTCGCAACGCGCTCCTGGTGGCGCGCGCACTTCTAGAGGGTGAGACACTGACGAGTTACCGCGTCGCCGAGCTCACCGGCGTCTCGGAGCCATCGGCGCGGAAGTACGTGACGCAAGCGATCGAGACCCTCGGTGCCGTCGAAACCCGCGACAGCACCGGGCGCCGACGCGCAGCCCGCCTCGATGGCGTACGAGCCGAGCCGCCGTCACCGGAGATGGCGATGGCCGCCGGATTCGGAAGCAGCCTCGCGACCCTCTTCGAGGGATCCGCGATGGCCCAAGGGCTCCGGGATGCCGTCGACTACGTGATCCGTGCGACGCCGAACCCAGCGCGGTTCGACGCGATCGAGCGCAAGTTCTTCTTCGTGCGTCGCGGCGGTGAGATGGCCTTGAAAGAGCACGAGCGGGGGCGGAGTCTGAAGCGCGTCGTGGACGCGGTCCTGAAGTCGAAGCGGCTACGCCTTGCGTACCGTCACTTCGACGGGCGACTCGACCGCTCCGAGCTCGTCGAGCCGCTTTCGATCGCAATCTACGACCACCAGTTGTACGTGATCGGTCGCCGAACGGACGGGGAGATCAAGCCGTTGCGCTTCTCGAGGATGGAGCGGGTCGAGATCACCAGCGTCACCTTCCGCTACCCGCGGCTGAGCGAGTACGACCCGGCCTCGATGTTCCGGGATAGCTTCGGGATCTGGTACCGCCCGAGCGAGCCTGTCCAAGATGTGTGCGTGCGGCTTCACAAGCGTTGGGCGACGTACGCCCACTCTCACCAGTGGTGCGAAAGCCAATCCGTGAGCGAGACCGAGCAGGGGGTCGTCGTCGTGCTGAAGACCAGGGTCTGCCCCGAGCTCGAGGCCTGGATACTAGGCTTCGGAGATGAGGCTGAGGTCTTGGCACCACCGCAGCTGAAGCGCGCAGTCGAGAAGCGGATCCGACGCTTGGTCGCGACCCAGCGAGGTGAGGCTCGCAAACGGTCTCGCTCCGATTCGTAGTCGGCTCTGCCGAGTGGGCGACCGTGACAGAGTCAGGAGCCCTTGACGTCCCCGCTCGCTCGGAGATGCTGATGGACAATGGCTGGTCGGGGAGGTTCCCGCTTCGACACGTGGGCATCTGTGGACACCAGAACTGGGTCCTTCGCGCCGCGAACCCGGAGAGACCCCGTCCGAGGCGGCCCTCGACCGCGTGCGGCGGCGACCGGCGAGGCTCACGCCGATTCGCGGCCCGCTCCGCGTGCGTCGCCCGCCCACCGCTGGGACGCCGCTCGGTAGAGCCGAGCGCGCTCTCGGAGGTGCGCCGCGCGGAGTTCTGCGAGGCGAGCCTCGTAGGCGCGGAACTCTCCGGACAGGAGCGCTTCGGCCCCGCGCATGCCGGTGTAGAGTGCGTGCAGCATCCCCGCGGAAGCGAGTGGGTCGAAAGTCTGGGCCGCGTCGCCGACGGCGAGCCACCCGTCACCGCAGGGGCGGTCGAGGAAGCTGGGCGACGCATCGACCACTCGGCTCTCCGTCCAGTGCGCGTCTGCGAAGCGGGCACGGATGCCCCGCGTCCGGGCGAGGGCCGCCATGAACCCACGCTCGGAGCGCACGAGGTCGGCGCGGTCCGGCGAGGTGAAGACGGCGAGCACGACCCGCTCCGGTGTGCAGCGCGCCCCGTACCACCACCCTTCGGGACGGGTCTCGACGAGGGTGCGCGTGTCCGCGCCCGGAAGCACACCCCAGGCGACCCGAGCGATCATGCGTGCGGCGACGATGCGTCGCGCCCCGGCCGCGCGGGCGAGCTTCGCGGACCTCCCGGTCGCGTCGATGAAGCGGCGCCCGTCCACCTGCGAGCTCGACCAGCGGCCCCGTACCCAGCGCACTCCTGCGGCGACCGCCCGCGCGCGCAGGGCTCCCTCCAGCGTCCGCCGATCCACGATGAATGTGCCCCCCTCGGGGTCCTCGAAGGCGTCGCGGGTTCGGAGCACGTCGTCCTCCCAGAGCGAGGCGTGCCCCGCGCTCCGTCGTGCGCCGATCGAGTCGAGGACGTCTGCCGCGCCGAGCGTGGCCAGCACCCGCCGCGCTGCGGGCGCGAGTGACTCTCCGACGAAGGGTCCCGGCGGCGGCGGCGGCGCCACCAGGGTCACCGGTGCGCCCGCAGAGCGGAGCCGGAGCGCGCTGGCGACGCCGGCGAGGCCCCCTCCGGCGACGATGATCACGACCGTCGCCGGTACGCTGCCGCGGCCTCCTCTGCGTCCGCCTCTTCGTGCCAGCCGGCCTTCGCCCAGCTGGCGTTTCCCGCCGCCTGGGCATCGGCGATCCGCTGCTTCTGGGCATCGTGAGCCTCGCGCGCGGAGCGCTCGGCATCCGCCGGGAGGTGCTCGACCCACATCGCGGCCGGCAGCTCCGGATCGCCCTTGACCCCGGGGCGTCGAATCACGACACCTTGGGTGTCGAAGTGCGCCACCATCCATTCGGCACCGGGCCGCACGCCCGGCGGCAGTCGCCGGAGCCAGTCCGCGCGGTCGTGGAACGCTTCGATGCGCGCGCGGCGCTCGGCTCCGGTGTCGACTACGTGCTCGTAGGCGTCCGTCGAGAGCACCTGGTTGGGCACGCGGGCTGGCCAGAAGGTGGGCAGGTACGGGTCGTACTCATGGTCGTAGCCGCTGCGGCAGAACGCGGTGTCCATCTGCCAGGGGAGCGCCATCCAGCGGGTGAGCCCTCCAGGGCGCTGACCATAGAGCGGGCCTCCGACGGTGCGCACGATCTTCGGGGTCAGGGTGTCACCCAGCTTCACGGGGGGACCCTCGGCGTGCCGGATGCGGAATGGGGACGAGAACATCGTCTGGTGGCGGATTGGCCACGTCATCTCGCAGCCAGGGTGAAACGCGTCGGCGAGACAGAAGTCGAGCGCTGCCCGATCCAGGGCGGCCGGCTGCTCCGCGACGCAGAGCTCCGCGAGCGTCCGACGGGGCGAGCGCGTGGGATCCCAGTCCGCCACGAAGTCGCCGTCGGCCCATTGGTCCAGCAGCCGCGCCCAGCTCGGCGGCAGCGGGAGGTTCTCGACCGGCGCGAGGTCCGGTCCGGTGCCGAAGCCGTCGCCGTAGATCCACGGCCAGGTGCCCGGGTCGGCGTCGCCGCCGACGCGGCTCCGGAAGCTGTTCGCGATGGTGCGGCGCAGCTCCTGGTACGGGTCGCTCGAGCCGGGCGCTTGCGACAACTTGCGCAGGAGATTGGGGTCGCTCGAGAAGTCGAGCGGCCCGTCGGCGCCGAAGAGGGCGGCGAACCCGGCGTTGACCCACTGGAGCTCCGAGAGGCGCGTGAGGCGCGGGAGGATGTCCTCCGTGAAGCTCGGTCGCTCCGGTACGGGTAGTGCGCCCGTCGTCCGCGCGACGTCGACCCGCAGGTCGTAGGCAGTCCTCCAGGCCTTGAGGTCGGGGGCGTAGTTCGGAGGGGCCACGACCACCCACGCGGGATTGCAGGGGAGGCTTCGACCACCGACCGTCACGATGGCGGTGACCGGGCCGTCCGACGTGTCGTCGTACCAGTCGTCCGCGTTGTTGAACGCGTCCTTCGAGAGCGGCGCGTTGGACGGAGAGCCGCTCTTGCCCCGGCCGCCGAGGACGAGGAGTCGGCCCTCGCCGTCGACCCGCAGCTCGCCCAGGTAAACGGGCGTCCCTCGGAAGGTCCCCGTGTCGAACGGGACGGCGCAGTCCGCGCCCGGGGCGATCTCCCGGGGCCCTGGTCGGATTGCGAGCGAGGCGCGGTCCTTCACGGCCGCGTTGCGGCGCTTCACCGAGGTGCCCTCCGCCTCGGGGATGTCGAGAGCGCGGTCGAACTGGAACCACTCCGCCTTCAGGTTCGCGAGTTCCACGGTCCAGCGGATCTCGGCGTCCGCCGCGGTGATCTCCCGCACCGCGATTCCGTCGGCGTCGTAGCCGTAGACGCGGAAGCGCGCGGCTTGCCGCTTGAGCTTTCCCTCGTCGTCGCGGTGGTCCTCGATTTCTTGGCTGGGGGCGGGTCCGGAACTTCCGGGCCAATGAAGTACCCGTCCGGACTGTTTCCGACGCGCGCGACGCCGATTGCCGGGTGGATGGCGCAGCGGACGATTGCGCGCTCCGCCGGCGGCCAGGGCGCGGCCGGTCGAGGAGCCTCGGGCTCGCCCCGCGGCGTCCCGTTGGCGTCCCGTCGGACCGCGGCGCTCGCCGCGTAGACGACCCGCCGGGCGGCGGCGACCGACCCGAGCGGCTCGTGCTCAGGGAGCGTGCGCCAGGGGTCGAAGGCGAGGGCCTCGCCGTACTCCGCCTGGCCACGGTCGTTCACCGCCTGCATGTCGAGGTGGAGCGTGGCCACACGAACGGCCGGCTCGCACCAGCGCTCCGTCAGGCGGTCGGGAGGCTCCCCGTCGCGCACTTGCACCATGAGCTGGAACGTCGAGGGTCCGGCCTCGAGGCGGCGCGCGAGGTCGCGCGCCAGCCCCTCCGGCGCGTCGGGTGCAGGGCCGTCGACCGGATCGGTCGGGACCAACGAGAGCTTGCACGACCGGTCTGATCCGAAGCGAAACGGGATGACGGAGGAGTACTCGATGCCCAGCACGCTCCCGACGTCCTTCTCCATGTCTCGGAGGATCGCGGCGGTGTCCGGGTGGCCGGCGAGCCACGCGTCCAGCTCGCCTCGGAGCGAGGCGCGGGTGAGCTCGCACATCGCCCTCGCGTTGTCGACGAAGAACACGTCGTGGTTCTGGAAGACGAGATTGAGGGTCTCGGCGTCCGAGCCGTCGAGCTTGTGCCCGGGCACCCCATAGAGCTTGAGCGCCAGCCCGCAGGTGGCCTTCCGGTCGGGGCGGGAGTCCGGCACGTCGCTCGAGAAACGCGCCCAGACCGGGAACGGCCCCTCGAGCCCGAAGAGCCCCACCCGCAGCTGCTCCGGGAGATTCTGGGTCGATCTCGAGTGTGCCGTGAGCGACCCCGTGGAGACGCAGGAACACGGGCCGGCGGGCGGGCGTCTGCCCTCGCTCGATGCGGCCCCGCTGAACCTCGTCGACGAAGAGCTGACGCAGGCATTCGATCGGATCCGAGTCGCAGTCACACTCCATAGTCTTCCCCTATCGGTTGCGCTCTCGCCAGGTCTCCGACTCGTCGTGGACCATGCGCGCGACGTCCTCCGCCCCGCGGTTCGGCCCGTTGCCCTGGTAGCCGAGCGTGAACAGAACCCACACACACGTACGGAACAGAAACAGCGAAGCCGCGCGCCATCGCTCCTCCAACCGAGCGTTTCGTAGCATTCGCCATCGAACTTCCTCGCTACGGCGTACGAAGTCGGATGCTCGCCCAGTCAGCGAACCAGGGTCAACACCTGAGGGGAGAAGCCTCCTGGTGACCGACGCTCTGGTCGGACCAATCGAAATCGCGTTCGTTGGAAGGCTGCTGTCAACACGCGTTGACAGGTCAGGGCTTCGTGCCCTCGGTGGGGGTGCATCAACCTCAGTAAGTCGGGCGTCGGGGCGTTCGTGAGGAACAAGGCGCTGGGGTTGGAGTTGGAGCTCGGGGCGCTCCCGTATCGGCATCCATACCGCGCTCCGGGAGCGGCTACTCTGCGCGGATTGGCGGTGGACGAGCGGCTCAGCGAACCGGCGGCGGGGCGCGCGCGGCGCGGCAGCTGGAGCGCGAGGTCGTCCAGCTCTCGGCTCTCCACGACGTGGCGGTCTACGAGAACCGAGTCGAGCTGCTCACTACGATGCACCGCGTCCCGACTAGGGCAAGAAACACTACGCCGCGTTCGTGATCCCGACGCCCACGACGTGGAAGCGGTGTTCGACGGTGTGCGCTGAGCGGCTTGTCGTCCAGGCTTGCCCACTCGTTCTCAGCGGATCATGGTCCTGAGCCCTCGTGAGACCGTTGTCGATGGCTCCGCGCCCGAACGAGGTCCGAGATCGCTCCGAGTGTGTCCACGATGAACGCTCTTCTAATCCCGGTAGAGTTCCTGATCCGGGTCGCGCCCGAGCTCGATGCGCGGATCGCGCGCTCGCGGCCAGCCGTCCCGTCGGAAGCCGGCGACATCGGCGATGCGCTCCGCTGGGCGCTGCTCTTCGAACGCTGGCCCGAGCTGCTCGGCCACGGCCACCTCGACGCTCCGCGCGCCTTCTACAACAGATACTACTGGCTCCGGCGGTTCGCCGTGCTGAAGCAGCGGCGCGACGGTTACGATGCGGGCCTGGAGCAGAAGCTGTTCGCGATGCTGGAGCATCCTGGCTTCGAGGTCGACTGGTTGCTGCTCGAGCAGCTGGACCACGAAGCCAACACCTGATCGCGGCCCGAGGGATGAACCAGCAGTTCAGTGACCGTCGCGCGTGCGAGAGCCCTTCGGACGGGACTGCACGGGCGGCGTGACCGATATCGCGTCGAGTTCGGCCCGCAGCGCGTCGAGCTCGCTCGCCCAGAGCCGTCGCAGCGTCACCTCCGCCGGGACGAGCTGGGCGTAGAGCGCTCCCGCCGCATGCCGGTCGCCTCGCGCGATCGCAAGTCGGAAGAGGTCGACGTCGATCGATCGTACGGCGGTAGAGGCGTCCAGCTCCTCGCCAATGGGAGCCGAAGTCACGACGTCGCGGGCTGCGCGAAGCGTGTGCTCCGCTTCGTCGAAGCGCCCGCGCTCCGTCAGCAGCACGCCAAGCTCGCGGACTGCGTACGCGTACGCCGCCGACTCACGACCATGATCGCGGCGCGCAGCGTCGATCGCTTCGCGCAGCAGACGGTCCTTGGTGGCCGGATCCTTCGCGGAGAGCCCGATCAGCGCGGCGCGCAGCTCGTTCCGCACGCTCCGAAGCCCACGCTGGACGTTGTGTGGAGCCGCTTCGACGCGCCCGAGCAGCGTCTCGATCGCGCCTCGCTGCGCTGGCTTCGGCAGTCCTCGCGCCAGCAGGCGCCTGGCCTCCATCGCGAGAGTCTCCTGCGCGTCTCCGCGCCCGAGGCTCTCCGCACGGCGCACGTAGGCGGCGCGCTCCTGCTCGGCGCGCGCGTGCTTCCTCCGCTCGTCGAGGAACGTCGCCAGCCGTTCGGTGCTCCATGCGCTGTCCGGACCGGCGCCGCCCTCGGCGCGAGTATCGCTCTCGACTAGAGCGCGCCACGCCCCCTCGATACGCTTAGCCGAGACGTGCGGCGCGGCCTCGGCGTCGTTCGCGGCGTCGACGAGGCCGCGCCGCGTCGCCTCGGTGCGCTCGGTGGCGAGCGCGGCGAGCGCGGCGTCGAGCGCCTGGGTGCCGCGCGTCTCCAAGGCTCGCTTCGCGCGCTCGACGAGCTCAGGGTCGCGTGCGCCGCGCATCGCTTGGACGATCTCGGCGCCATCGCCTCCGCCGTTGCGCGCAGCCCGCTCGATCGCGACGCGGAGCGCGGCATCCCTCAGTCTGATCGCGAGCGCACCGACGCGTTCGAGGAGCGCCGAGTCACGCTGGGGGTGCTTTCGCGCGGTCCGCGCGTGCTTCTCAAGCACCTTTGCAAGGTCGCGCAGCTGACGAGGAGTGACGACCTCGCGGCGTCGTCCTGGGAAGATCGGTGCGTTGCAGATCGCGAGCGCACGTTCGGCGCGTTCGATGGCGGCGCGAAGCGGATCGTCGAGCATGGCGATCCTCGAGTCTACGCGAGGTCGCGTGGGGTCTCCCCCCATCCCTCAGCTCAGTCAGAAGAGGGAGCATCTCGGCCATCCAGTCCGGCTACGTATCCGCCATGCCGCGCGTGAGGGTGTCTGCTTGGTGGGGGGCTTATCAACGGCAAACACCTTCTGTGGCCCGTCGTCAACGAGCCCGAAGGTCACCGCGCAGCGGAGCCGCGGATTGACTCCGAGCTCGGTCGCGATCACCCGGCCGAGGCCGGACCGACGAAACGGTCGCGCCACCTCCAGGGCACCGAGCTCGAGGACGCCGTCCATGTCGTCCCACCTCCGCTTGATGGTCTGGCCACTCCACTCCACCGGACGCGGCGGAAGAACGCTCGCGTACCCAACGAGCTCGCCCGCGACCAGCGCGGCCACGACCCACCCGCCGGCATCGAGCACCGCGTCGATCCGCGCGGCGACTCTGTCGGATGGGACGCTGGCCGCGAACCCTGGGGCGGGGTGCACGATGGCAGGCGCGTCCCCGCGCGACCAAACCTCGAGCTCCATGGAGCGATCATCGGGCCCGAGCACTGCGGCGAACCAGAGCTTCCCACGACTCTCGGCGCGCAACTGCGCGGCCCCCGCGTCGCATCCTCCAGAGCGCCCCGGTTACGGCTCGCGGTGCGTCGATCATGACGAGCGGTCATGGCCGCGACCGCCCGCAAGCAGTACGATCATCGGATCCGTCAGGCCACCGTCCAAGCCCGCGATCCGGACCGCTTCCCGAAGCTGGTCATCCCAGACTCGACGCGGCGCTCGTGGCTGACTCGGGGCGTGACCGAGGTGGTCACGCTCGACCGGCGCGACAGCGAGTTCGTCGAGCTCCACGCCCACGTCGCCAAGCTCGAGAAGCGGGTCGCGGTCCTCACGGCCGTCATGCGCTTGTTCGAGCTGCGCGCCCTCGCCGCGGCTGTGCTCGAGCACGCGCAGACCTCCGAGGAGATCCCCGGCGAGCTCGCCGAGGCGCTTGTGGACGCTGTGCTCGAGCGGGCCCCCGCCGAGGTCCAACTGACGCTCGCCGTGCGGGAGGGTGCGCGCGTACGCAGCGGTTCTGAGAGAGTTCGTCCCCGCTGCCGCCTCGCTAGAAGAGGTCGTACCCCATGATCACTCCTATATTCCCGAACGGACTTCCGTTCACAATGCCGAACGCGTCCGCGGCAAAGCCGAACGTGAACCCCTGCCGCTCTGTGGGAGAGCGGGGACCCCAGTTCAACGCGATCCTCACGCTCCCCCCGACGCCGGCCGCGAGACCTTGGCCAAATGTACCCACGATCCCGCTGGGGCCCAGCGCAATCTGAACGAGGCGCCCCAGCGAGAGCTCCACGAGCGCTGAGCTCGTGTGGAGGTAGAAGTCATAGGTTGGCGCATACAACCCTGCTGCGGCGCCGATGAGGCCACCGGCTTGGTAGTAGACGGCCCACACTGGCGTCAGCTGCGCGCCCACTCTCACTCGCAGCGCTCCGCCGAAGGCCAGGCCCGTGGAAGCGGCACCACCGTACATTCCGGCATCGACCCCGAAGCGAATGCGCGGAGGCACCGTCGCTTCAGGTTGAGCAGCCGCCGTGCCAGCCGTCAGGGCGCCGGATCCGATCATGAGGAAGACGAGCAGACCGCGGGTCATCGGCAGCGCTTACCGCAAGCGACGTGCCTGAGCGGGCGCATCGAGATGCTCATCCAGAGCTGTGAAGCAGCCTGCACGGAGCGTGCAGATCGATGCGCGGGCGGGCGCGCCGCCATGTTGGTTGGGGCGGAAAGTCAGGGCCCCGCGTCCGGCGGGGTGAAGCAGTCGCAGTTGTCAGCACTCCACGGCGGGCACGCCCACGTCCCGTCGGGCTGACACTCGGGCTCCACGTTCGGCCCTGTCATGCAGCACAGCGGTGCCTCATCACCGAAGCACTCCACGGACGGGAAATCGGAGCAGGTCGGCCCGCCATCTACCCTCGCGTCTACCCCCGCATCCATCCCGACATGGCTGGCGCTACACCCGAGAAGCACGCCAAGGACCGCCACCAAACGAAGCGTTCGCATCATCGAAGCATGACCTCCAACTCTCCCAATACCGAGGGAGGGGGCCTGGTCCGGTCGACCGGGATTTAGCCCGGCGCGGTCCGCGGCCGACAGTCCATGCACCGCGTGTGCCCGTGCTCGCCGGCCCGCCACCGGCCGAGCTCGATGACGAAGAACACGTGGCAGCGGACGAGCCCGACCAGCGAGGGGACCTCGACGGTGAAGAAGTCCGCGGCGCGATCGCCTCCCATTGCGCGCGGAGGAACCCGCCCACGGGGTCCGTTGGCCCCGCTCAGGGGATGGCAGGATCCCTTCGGCGGCGAGAATCCACTTCACGCTCGAGCGGCTCACGGTTCGACCGGGCGAGAGCACCGGGCGACCTCGCCATCCCGTCCGCCTCGTCGCGTGTCGGTATCGTGGTACGTCGGATCGCTGGACCGTGGTCGACGCTGGCCGCGATCAACGGCCGGGCCGGCGCCCTTTGGCCCCCGCGGGCGTCCCGCGTACGATCCCCTGATGCGCACCGTCACCAGCTGCCCAGTCCTAGTCTCGCTCCTCGCTCTCGCGTCGGTCGCGCACGCCGACGCCGTCGCTCCCTTCGACGGTGAGTGCCCGCCGGGGTTGCGTCGCGGCGTGGTGAGCCACGTCGAGGCGTGCATCCCGGTTCCCTGCGAGAGCGACGCGGCCTGTGGCAGCGGCGCCCGCTGCCAGACCCTCTGCGTCTGCCGGACCGAGCGCGAGTTCACGAACAACGGTCCCATCGTCTATCCTCAGCCGATCCGACGGGTCGTAGAGGTTGGGCTGTGCGATGCGCCGGGTCACTGCGCCGAGGGCGAGGCGGCGCGACGCAAACAGTGTGAGCCGACCCGCAGCACGCCAGCGTTCGATAGTCATCTGCACAGCTGGACCGGGCGGCCGTACGTCCACGCCATCGCTTGGCCCACGGCAGGGTGCTCGGTCGTAGCGACGCGCCGACTCGGCGCGTCGTGGCTTGGGCTCCTCGGGCTCCTCGGGTTCCTGCGCCGACGCTGACATCGGGCTCATGGGCTTCGCGAACGCACCGAGCGCGAGCAGGAGGCCCTTGCCGTGCACACCGCGCTCGACGTCCACGGTGTGCCGTCGGGCTCGGAGTGGAAGCTGTCGCCGTGCAGGAGGCCGCTGTAGAAGGCCGGCCTGTCCTTGGAGGACTTCTGGTAGGCGACGTCCCACCAGCCGCGGTTGTTCGGGCCGCGCAGCACGAGCCCGCCTCGGATCATGTCCGCGTCGCCGTTCTTCGGGTGGCGTCGGCGAAGCGCCAGTGCATCCGCGTGGAGCTCGAGAAGAAGGTCCCGATCCTCTCCGCTGTCGTCCGCCTGCTCGTGACCCTCGTCCGGGTGGCAGGGATCACTCTCCGTCGGTTGTTGGGGTGCGGGAGGCGTCTTACCGCGTCCTGAGGAGGAGGGCGGTCGCCTGAGGCCGGGCGGGGGCGCCGTGGCGATGGGGCAGCGCGCCCTCACGCTGGCCCGCCCGATTTCCGACGAGGAGCGGAAAATTTCGTCCGTGGGCCGGGGATGGTCTGAACGCCGCGCTCGTAGGTTCCCTGGTGCGACGAGCCGCGCTGCTCCTCGGTTGTCTCCTGGTCGCATGCGGACCCGACTCCGCGCGTGAGCCGCACGTGGAGGCTGTCGTCGATTCCCGAACCGCCGGCCTCCCCACGGCCCGCCGCCGCGCCACCAGCTACACCATCGCCGCCTCCTGCACCATCGCCGCCACCGGCGACCATGCACACGCACGCGCTGAGCTCGTTCGCCCTCTCTCTCGACGGCCGTTCGTTGGCCACGGGGTCGGAGTGCGATCCCGAGACCGACGACGTCGAGGCCGAGCACGTGGGCATTGTGCTCTGGGACGTGGCCACGGCCACACCTCGCTCCGTGGTGGCCGTGGAGGGCGGTGTGGGCCTCGGCGACCAGCTCCGCCGGGGCCTGGCTTTCTCGGCCGATGGAACCCACCTCGGCTTCAACTTCTTCGGCAACGCCGTCGGCGCGCTCGACGCTGCCTCCGGTCGGGTCGTGCTCGAAGCCTATCCCAGCTTCGACGATGGCCCACCGAGCTTCGCCATGGACGAGACGGGGAGCCGCGTGTTCGTGGACGCCAGCGAAGAGTGCACGAGCTCGCCGGACGCGATGGGGACGCTCTTCTCGACCTCGACCGGCCAACGCGAGGCATGCGTGGAGGTCGACGGCGTGCAGCAAGGCTGGGCGCTCGTTTTTCGAGGCGGGCTGGTGCACGTCATCGACGACGGCGCGCTGGTCGCGGTGGACCCGACGGGGGGCAGGGAGGTTCGCAGGATCCCTCTCCTCGGCGGAGCGCGACGCCAGTGGGCATGGCCGTCTCCGAGCGGACGGCGCATCGCGACCACCGTCCGAGACCGAGGCGGCGTCGCGCTCATCGACACCACGACGTACGCGCCGATCTTCACCAGCGCCGAGTCCGAGCCGATCGCGGCATTCGTCTTCGACCATTCCGAGACGCGTTGGGCTGCCGTCCGCGAGAGGGGCGGTGGCGCGACGGTGAGGGAGAACGGCCGCACCGTCGGTGTGATCCCAGGACCGCTGGAGCGGATGGATTGGCTGGGGTTCGCCGACGGCGTGCCGGTCGCGCTCTCGCCGGACGGACGCGAGGCGATCGCGATTCGCCCCGGAGGGGCTCTCGAGCGGTGGAGCGTGAGCTCGTCACCGGCCCGTCTGGCCTCGCTCCCGACCATCGGCGGAGCGCACGGCGTGCTCTGGCCCTCCCGCGACCGGGTGATCGCCATCGGCCCGCGCGTGCTCGCCTTCATCGACGTTCGGACCGGAAGGGTCCGTAGCCAGCACACCTTCCCCCGTTGACCACTTCGCCGGGCATCTGGGAGGCCGCTGTAGGTCGACATGTGCTCGCGGATCCCGGCCGGTCCGTGATCAGAGGAGCGGCGGGGGTTGCCGTCGGCGGGGTAGGCGTAGGACGCGTAGGTATCCTCGCCCCACACCACGACGCCGAAAGGCGCGGTGGAGTCGGCGACGTAGTGGCGACCGTTGTCGCAGCCGGCGGCGCCGGTTTGAACGCCCGCATCAGATCGACGTTGGTCATCTCGTAGCGGCCATCGCTGCTGATGGCCTGCCAGCCGGCGACCTCCTCCAGGCAGTCGATGCTGACCGGCGAGAACGCACCGCTCGCGTCGGCCATGCGCACCAGCGAGAGGCTGGTCGTCGCGTACGTCAGGTCGGTGAAGAAGACGTAGTGCGAGAGAACTGCACCTACGGCAGGACCACGACCGTCTCCTCGTCGCCGAGCGCCGGCCGCGGTGTCCGACGCGATCAGGAAGTGCAACCAGTCAATCCTGAGCGCCGACCGTCAGTCACACCCAGCGCGCGAGCACGAGCGGGAAGCCGGCGCGCAGCGGGACGCGGGCGAGGCGGGCGAGGGCGTGGTCGAGGCGGCCGGTGGCGGACGCCTCGCGGAGCGGGGGAACGTCGTCTTCGAAGATGACGCCGAGGCCGAGGATGTCGCCGCGCGCGAGGGCGTGGGTTTCGACGTGCGGCGCGGGTGCGCCGGCGCGGCCGACCTCGGCGGGGAGGGTGCCGTGCGCGAGGAGGGGCTCGAGCGTTCGTCGCGGACGCGGAACGCCGACGCGGTCGGGCCCGTGGCGACGATGGTGGCGACGGCGTCCGCGAAGTGGACCGCGGTGAGCGAAACGGCGACGTCGCGCACGAGCTCGGCGTGCTGGCTCGCGAGGCGCTCGCTCGCGAGCTTCGCAGCGGCCACGAGACGCTCGGGGCCGACGCGCGCGCGACCTTCGGGCGAGAGGTGCCGGAGGAGGCCCGGCGTCTGGTCGACCCGGTCGGCGAGCGCGAGGTCCACGTAGGAGAGCACGTCCTTCGCGAGCTCGCCGAGGACCATTGTTCGCTCGGTCATCTCCGACGCCAGCGCGATCACGCCCGCCGTAGGGGCGAGGCGATAGGGGTGGGACGTCGCCGGGGACGTGTGCACCACGAAGGTCTCGACGCCGTCGCTGTCCTCTGCACCCA
Source organism: uncultured Pseudomonadota bacterium (assembly GCA_963832725.1). Taxonomy (GTDB): domain Bacteria; phylum Myxococcota_A; class Polyangia; order Polyangiales; family Sandaracinaceae; genus JAEZBP01. The sequence continues at coordinate 537,383 of CAWHVG010000006.1, read as the reverse complement.
TGTCGTTCGGCTACCGCCGGCGCTACTCAAGTGCAACCCGTGACGCGGTCGTTGCCTCTGCGGCGTGTGCCCAGGTTGCACCGCACGACCCGTCTGCTCGCGCATGTGAGCCGACGATGGTCCGTGGCCCGGTGCCGGGTCGCAAGCGATGCCCGCCACGGTAGACAGTGGCGCGGTGAATGTCGGCCCTGGGGAGCTGACCGCGCCGCCACGGCTGGAGAACGCTCCTGTCCTTCCCGGCCCGACTCGCGACGGTGGGAGAAGACGGAAGCCCGGACCCGCGCTCGATTCGATTCGCGAGCTCGACGCCGAGGTCGGCTTCATCCGCGTGCCCGAGTCCGTTCCGGACCACGCGGCCCAGTAGCCGGCGGCGAAGCGATCCCGAGCTCGACACGCGCGCATCTACGTCCCCGAGTCTGCGGTCCCGACCCTCGTCGCGTCAGCCCGTGGTCCGTGCAGCGGATACGTGACCGCAACTGTCACGCGCCATCTGGATGGAGAGGCCGCAGCTCCGGTTGGTCGACGATCGCGCGGTAGGCTCCGTCGAGGACTCTGTGGAGTGGTGTCGACGCGCGGCGACTGTGACAGGTAGACGCGCCGAACTCGCGGCCTCGTGCGCCTGCGGCCTGTGTCCGAGGCGCATCGATGACACCCAGCACGAACGACGTGTCGCCAGCGGACACGAAGACGCGATTCGAGCTTCCCCCGTTCTCGTGGACAGGTTGACTATGCCGCGAGCGCGGCGACCTGGCCCTTCAATTCGAACTCGATGGGGCTGATGTAGTCGAGACGGGAGTGCCGCCTCTCGGGGTTGTAGAAGCGGTCGATGTAGTTGCCGATGGAGGCGGCGGCGGCGCGGTGCGTGTCGTAGTCAGCGTCGTGCACGAGCTCGATCTTGAGCGTGCTGAAGAAGCTCTCGGCGACGGCGTTGTCCCAGCAGTCGCCCTTGCGGCTCATGCTCGGGACGATGCCGTGCGCGTCGAGAGCGCGACGGTAGTCGGCGCTCGCGTAGGGGCTGCCGCGATCGGAGTGATGAATGAGGCCAGGGGCCGGCCTCCGCGACATCGTCGCCATCGAGAGCGCAGCGAGCGCGAGCTTGGTGTCGTTGGCGTCACTGGCCGCCCAGCCCACCACCCGACGCGCGTAGAGGTCGAGGATGACGGCCAGGTACAGCCACCCCTCCTGTGTCCAGACGTAAGTCACGTCGGTCACCCAGACCTCGTTCGGGGCGGCCACGTTGAAGTCCCTCTCGAGCAGGTTCGGCGCGATCGGATCGCTGTGCTCGGAGTCGGTGGTCTTGCGGAAGCGGCGACGCCCGCGCGCACGCAGGCCCTGCTCGCGCATCAGCCTCTCGACGCGCTTGCGCCCGACACGGATGCCGCGCGCTCGAAGCTCGGCGTGAACGCGAGGGCTGCCGTACCGGCCGCGGCTGCGTTTGTGGGCGGCCGCGATCTTCGACCGCCAGCCGCGCGTCGTCCACGGAGCGCTCGGACGCGGGCCGGTCCCGCCACGCGTAGAACCCGCTCTTCGAGACGCCCAGGAGCCTGCACATCAGCGCGATGGGGAAGGCCACCGACCTCGCGAGGATGAACGCGTACTTCATCCGTTCTCCTTCGCGAAGAAGGTGGCCGCTGCTTTTAGGATTTCGCGCTCCAGGCGGAGCTGCTTGTTCTCCCGCCGCAGCCGCGTGAGCTCCTCACGCTCGGCGCTCGCCAGCTCGCCGGGGCGACCGAGGCCAGCGTCGGCCTCTGCTCGCCGCACCCACTCGCGCACCGCCGTCTCCGTCAGGTCCAGGTCCTTTGCGACCTGCCCGATGCTCCGGTCGCCGGCCTGGCACAGCGCCACGACCTCGGCCCGAAACTCCGGCGTGAACTTCCTTCGCTTTCTTCTCGCCATGGGACACTCCTCGCGCATTCTCGCGCCTTCGGGGGTGTCCACGGAAGTGGGGGAGCCTCAAGCGTGATCCGCAACATGGTCGAGGCCGAGGAGTACAAGCACCTCTCGCTGAGATTCCCTGGCTCTCCTCGGAAAGCGCCTCGGAAAGGTCTTCGCCTCGTACGGCACGTGGTGCCGCCTGAGACGAGAGCACGGATGGCGCCGACCTCGGCGGCGTCTCTACCCCGCGAAGCTGAAGGCCGGAATTCGCGCGTTGGCGCCCAACGAGTGGTGGCACGTCGACGTGACGATTATCCGACTGCTCGACGGGACTCGGGCGTACCTCCACGCGGTTGTCGACAACTACTCGCGTCGCGTCCTCGCGTGGACGCTGGAGACCCGACTCTGCGCGGAGGGAACGCGGAAGATCCTCGCCGAAGCTCGCCAGGCGCTTGCCGACGGCACGAAGGTCAGCATCCTGACCGACGGCGGCTCGGAGAACCTCATCGTCCGCCAGGATGCCGACCTCGCCGCCGTGGCCGAGCACGTCGTCGCCCAGGTCGATGTCGTCCAGTCCAACTCGACGGTTGAGGCCCTCTGGAGCCAGCTCCGACATCGCTGGCTCTACCTCCACCAGCTCGACTCCCTCGGCGGGCTCGAGGAGCTCATCCGCAAGTACTTCCTCGACCACAACTCGCTCATTCCCCGCGTCGAGCTCGGACGGCGGACGCCCGACGAGGCCTATCGCGCAGAGGAGCTCGACCTTGCTGACCGCCTTCGGGTCCAGCACGCGGACGCTCGCGCTCGGCGCATCGCCGACAACCGCGCCCGGTCGTGTTCCGCGTGCGAGCCGGCTCAGCATGGTCCGCCTACCCCCATCACCAACCCCGTGCCATGAGCCTGGCGGGCCCCGTTCCCCGGCGAAACAGGGCTCGCGCAGTTGCGCGCCGGCAGTGGTGGGAAGCTCGGGCACGCGGCAGGGTTCTGGTACGCCGCAGGGCTCTCGCACGGAGCAGGGACTCGTAACGCGGCGTCCAGACGTTGACCTCATACGACGCTCAGGTACAGTCTCGCCCCATGGCACTCGTCTTTGACTTCGACGGCGTGTTCACCGACGCCACCCGTGATGCGGCCTTCGTGACGGCCTTTCGCGCGGTCGTGCACGAACGCCTAGATACTGTTCTCCCGTCAGCCGTGTGGGACCGGGCAGTCCGCTTGGTGTCGTCCTCCCCCAGCGAGCACGGTTGGTGGCGGGATGGTCGAATTGTTGCGTCAGCCTGCGACGTGTTTCTCCTGGAGCAGGCGGCGGCCCGCGCGCTACTACTTGAACGCGGGCGCGACGAGGTCGTGGCGGAGGAGATCCTCGACGAGGCCTTCGGTGCGGGATGGCGAGCGTCGCATCTACGGCTACGGGACGGCGTGAGCGTACTTGCGGACCGATTGCATCAACGCGGTCTCCCCTGGTACGTAATCACGAACGCCGATCCGGCCCGCGTGGCCTCGCGACTCAAGAATGAAGGGCTCACTGCGGATTCTGTAAACATAGTCGGATTTGCGCGCAAAGACATCGTGGACCCGCGGGTACAGGTGTCCGGGAAACCATACGGGTTAGATCGTCCTCTGTTCCACGTACGGTCAGCCTACATAGGCGCAATTGATCACGTTAGAACGGTCGCCAAGTGCGGCATCGCGGATCTTGTCTTTATTGGTGATAATGCCGAACTTGACCTGCTCACGCCCGCGTCGCTAGGAGCGCAGGTCGCTCTCGTCGAGCACGGCTTGACACTGGATTGGGAGCGCCGCTGGTTGCAGACGCTTGGCGGGCGCGGTCGCCTCTTGTCATCCCTTTTGGAGGTAATCCATGAGAGCATCTGACGATCTACTCGGCAATCTCCTCCTGGGCATTCCGAGACATGGTCCACCCGCTCAGAAAGTGCTGTTTGTGATAGGGTCGGGGCTGGCGACCCCAGTTGACCCGCGCGGGCCAGGTGTTCCAAGTGCCAATGAGATCATCAAGCAGATACGACGGACCCTCCCTGAGCTTCTCCACAACAGGTTCGATGCTGCCATCGAAAATGCCAGGGAACATGGGGGAAATGCATACCAAGCCGCCTTTGAGTTCCTCGGCGACGCACGTGCGGCGAATACGATAATCAAGGGCGCGGTCCTCGACGCTCTTCACGACCCGTCTCTTCGTCCCGAACCCGCAAAGTTTGAGGACACAACCCTCGGCGCACTGCTCGCCCCTGACTACTGGAACATTCGCCTAGGCATCGATGCCATCGGACGTCTGTATTCGGAGCACCCGGACGTTCTAGAGTCCGTCATCCTCACGACAAATTTCGATCCGCTGATCGAAATGGCTCTAAAGAAATACGGCGTTGACTTTGTGACGGTGCCGGCAGTCGATGACCTGAGCGTGTCGGCTCTCTATCACCCTGAACGAGTGACGGTTGTCCACGTGCATGGGTATTGGCTTCGCACTGACTCGATGCACACCGATCACGATCTCACGCGTCCTCGACCCCGTCTAAGCGGCTGGCTGGATAGCCTCTTCTCCGGTGTTCGGATCCTGGTTACCGGATACGGTGGTTGGGATGATATCATCATGGCTGGCCTTGAGCGCGCCGCTGCTCGGAGCGACCACACTGACGTACGAATCAATTGGGCGTTCTATGGCACTGGAGCGTCACGCAGTGCCCCGCTGCAACGTCTTGAGCAAAGTGCGGGGCTTCTCCCCGTGCCGCGCCTCGAACTCTATAGTGGTGTGGACGCGGATGCACTGCTCCCTCGTTTCGCCAACGAGTTGAGGAAGATCCGCCCCACACTACCTCCATCCCGGATCGACTTTTCACCGTCGGAGCCGAGAACATCCGCCAACGATCCGTGTGTCGTTGTTCATCGCGCTCTGGCAGCAGTGTCTCGCGCCCAACGCTTGATCGCGATGAGGAACTTTCAACTCGCGAGCCAGTCGGCGATTTCACAGAATCCAGGTTATGGCTGGGCGCAAGACCTCGGCATGAATGTGCGGGCCGAGCCAAGCGCCGCGGCGACGGCGCAGGCGCTTATGGTTCTCGAAGGGCTGGCGGCCCCAGCCCCCCTCCTGGCGCAACTGCTTGCTCGGCCAAGGCTCGACGCTTGCGCGGTAAGCAATGGGGGCGGGTGGACGATCGCGGAACGCGAAGGAGAGCCACTCGCCCGGATAACCTCCGTGGTAGTTCAGGTTGGTGCACGAGCGCACTTCGCGGTCTCACCCCGTGAGCAGAAACTCGGCGTCCAAGCTCTGCTGAGATCTCAGCACAAGAGCGGCGGCTGGGGTCACCACAACGGCTGCGCACCTGACGTCATTACGACATCGCAGGTCTGTGTTGCTCTGACGGCGGCGCTTCGGCACGCTCGGGACGTGCTGGGCGATCTTCTTGCCGTGCTGGACAGCGTGGAGCCGGTTGAGGAGGTGGTGAGGGCCGCCATCGCGGCAGCGGCGAGATTCCTCATCGTCAGACAGGCGACGACGGGTGCGGACCGCGGGCGTGTCCATTCCGGGCTAGATCGTGCGGCGGGCGAAGTCGCGACCATCGCAACCACCGATGCCTCAGTTCCTCGGATTGTCCGAACGGCGGAAGCGGCTCTCGCCTTCCGAGCAATATCCACGTGTCCCGATGTCGACCGTGAGGTGCGTGGGTCCGCGTCGGCTGCGCTTGAGCGCGCGGGAGCCTGGCTGCTCGATCAAAGTCGTGGTGCCGACGCGCTGCTGCCAGCGCGTTTCGTTGAGGAATGGAAGGGCAAGCTGTACTGGCACCACGCTGTTCCGGAGGCGCTGCTACGTGGCCTTCTCGCGGCGCACGTCAGTCCGCGCCTACCGGAGGTGGCATCCTTGGCTTCCTGGATCATCGATTCCTGCGGCGAGTACGGACTCTGGACCAGTACGTCTGCGCCCGGGGTCCCCGCTGTCTTTGCCACGAAAGAGGCCGTGCTTGCCCTCCGTGGCTACGCCTATGCAATGACGAGGCTCGATCCTAATGTGCTTCTTAACGGTCCACGGATGGCGGTTGTAGATGCCTCGCACTATCGTCTGTATCGGGGGGGTATCTTCGGAGTGACCGTCGTCCAGCCACCACACGCTGCTCGGTCAGAGCGAAAAGTAGTGCATCACAAGCTTCCATTTGGCCTTCCCACACAGGATATGAGCCCGCCGCCAGGGGACGCGGAGGCGGTGCTAAGAGCGCGGTTGTTGGTGGATATCATAGCGCGTAGTACCGTAGAGGATACTCGCGTCTATCTAGACCGAGAGGGGTGCGAAATTAGTGCGGCTGTAGCGGTGTTGCGTGGCGGGTTGCCGTTCGTGGCGCCGCTCGGTGATGTTTTTGAGAGTGTGCCATTCGGGCTTCTCTCGGCAATCCGTGCGGGCGACACGGTCGATGTCTCGTGGTTGGTCGCGCCCGAGCGAGAGGCTACGAGCGCAGTGCTTCTGACTGATACTGTCATGAATACAGGGGCGACTATGCTGGCGTGCGTTGAACATCTAACGAGCGCTCAAGGGAGTGGCGCATCCGTGGAGGTGGTGGTCGTGTGCGCGTTCGCCCATGAAGATGCGCTTCGCAAAGTGGCGATGCATCCAGCAGTGATAGAGATTCACGTGGCGGAGATTGTCTCAACACGTAGCGCAACGGGTTGGCTTGCGGGGGTAGACTTCGACGCGGGAGATCTCGCAATGGGCGGTGCTACTCCGAGAGCGCAGCGCCATTGAGCGGTTCGTATAGGTTCTTGTCCGACAGAGAGAACCGCGCATGACTTTGCCTCCTAGGGCACAGCGTCATGCCGGAGCCTCCCACCACGTTCCGCGCGCAACTTCGCGGCCCCTGCGTCGCATCCTCCGGAGAGCCCCCCGGTTGTGCTCTGTGGAGCGTCGATCAGGCCGGTCGGGCAGGCTGCGGGTCTCGCGCGGACTTGAACGCCAGGATCGCGCGCACTTGAACGCCGGGATCGCCGGGACTTGGACGGCTCGATCGCGGACTTGAACTGTGAGCGATTCCCGAGCTGGACGAGCACACCGCAGCGCCTCGGAAATCGCGTCGTTGAACAAAGCCCTGCGCGGCGCACCGGCTATGGGGAAGTCACCGAGGCGGTGGTTGCGGAAGGAAGCGCCGGCGGGGGTGAGGGACAGCGTGGGCGATGGGGCCGACCAGGACATCCAGGATCCTTTCGGCGGTCTTCGCTCGGATGCAGACTCGACATCACGTCGCCCTCGACATGCGGCGTCAACGTGTGTTGACGGCCGTGAGTTCGTGCCGCGTACGGGTTCCCACAGGGGCACCGCGTGAGGCATTCTCTCGGCAGCTTTCCGTCAGAAGCGGATGCCCCCCCACCGTCTACGAACTCCAGAGGACACGGTATGGCGAGCCTGGACCTGAACACACCCACGAAGCATTGGGAGCCAAGCGGGGGCTGGGCGACCTGGAGGCTCCCCCACTTCCGTGGACACCCCCGAAGGCGCGAGAATGCGCGAGGAGTGTCCCATGGCGAGAAGAAAGCGAAGGAAGTTCACGCCGGAGTTTCGGGCCGAGGTCGTGGCGCTGTGCCAGGCCGGCGACCGGAGCATCGGGCAGGTCGCAAAGGACCTGGACCTGACGGAGACGGCGGTGCGCGAGTGGGTGCGGCGAGCAGAGGCCGACGCTGGCCTCGGTCGCCCCGGCGAGCTGGCGAGCGCCGAGCGTGAGGAGCTCACGCGGCTGCGGCGGGAGAACAAGCAGCTCCGCCTGGAGCGCGAAATCCTAAAAGCAGCGGCCACCTTCTTCGCGAAGGAGAACGGATGAAGTACGCGTTCATCCTCGCGAGTCGGTGGCCTTCCCCATCGCGCTGATGTGCAGGCTCCTGGGCGTCTCGAAGAGCGGGTTCTACGCGTGGCGGGACCGGCCCGCGTCCGAGCGCTCCGTGGACGACGCGCGGCTGGCGGTCGAGATCGCGGCCGCCCACAAACGCAGCCGCGGCCGGTACGGCAGCCCTCGCGTCCACGCCGAGCTTCGAGCGCGGGGCATCCGTGTCGGGCGCAAGCGGGTCGAGCGGCTGATGCGCGAGCAGGGCCTGCGTGCGCGCGGGCGGCGCCGCTTCCGCATGACCACCGACTCCGAGCACAGCACCCGATCGCGCCGAACCTGGTCGAGCGGCGACTTCGAGGTGGCCGCGCCGAACGAGGTCTGGGTCACCGACGTGACCTACGTCTGGACACTGGAGGGGTGGCTGTACCTGGCCGTCGATCCTCGACCTCTACTCGCGTCGGGTCGTGGGCTGGGCGGCCAGCGACGCACAACGACACCAAGCTCGCGCTCGCTGCGCTCCGATGGCGACGATGTCGCGGAGGCCGGCCCCGGGGCATCATTCATCACTCCGATCGCGGCAGCCCCTACGCGAGCGCCGACTACCGTCGCGCTCTCGCCGCGCACGGCATCATCCCGAGCATGAGCCGCAAGGGCGACTGCTGGGACAACGCCGTCGCCGAGAGCTTCTTCAGCACGCTGATCTTCGAGCTCGTGCACGACGCTGACTACGACACGCACCGCGCCGCCGCCGCCTCCATCGGCAACTACATCGACCGCTTCTACAACCCCGAGAGGCGGCACTCCCGTCTCGACTACATCAGCCCCATCGAGTTCGAATTGAAGGGCCAGGTCGCCGCGCTCGCGGCATAGTCAACCTGTCCACGAGAACGGGGGAAGCTCAACCGCCCAGCGGTGCGCGATCGCGCAGGACGAGGCCGTGGGGCGGCAGGCGCACCTCGTGACCGCGCCGCCACTCGAGCCATGGATGCGATTCGGGGACGGCATCGCCAGCGCCAAGCTCTTGCTGTTTCAGAAAGCGAGCGGGACGACGCTATGCGATTCGCTCCCCAATCCTCGGCCCGCCGACCCCGGACGCGGGCGGCCTCGCCCGCAGCGACTCCCAGCTCGCGAGCTGGAGCTCGAACCAGGGGAATTGCGCCCGCCCCGCCTCTCACGTCGGCAGGGTGTCAACGACACTCAGGGTGCGCCATGCGCCTGACGAACATCTTCGCCGAGGGCTTTCGGTGCTTCGGACCGGCGAAGCCCCTCAGTCTCGAATCTCGCGGCGGGCATCGCCCGCCGCGCGCCGACGTCGAAGTTCTGCGACGACACGGCGAGGTTGCGGCTCTGGACTGACGTCGCGAGCCCCGCGATCAGAGCATGGCTTACACTCGCGGCATGAGCGCCATCGCCACCTTCCGAGAGCTGCACGCCTCCGGCTGCTTCGTCATCCCGAACCCGTGGGACGTGGGTAGCGCCGTTCTCCTCCACCACCTGGGATTTCCCGCGCTCGCCAGCAGCTCCGCCGGGCTCGCGTTCAGCCGAGGTCGCCCTGACACCGTCACAGCGTTGCCGCGCGATGTCGTCCTCGAGCATGTGCGCGAGCTTGTCACGGCCACTCCTCTACCAGTGAGCGCGGACTTCCAGGCCGGCTGTGCGGACGATCCCGAGGGGGTGGCGCACAACGTCGCGCTCTGCGTGGAGACGGGGGTGGCGGGCCTGTCCATCGAGGACGCGAGTGGCGATCCGGATGCGCCACTCTACCGGCGCGACGTCGCGCTCGAGCGGCTGCGCGCGGCGCGTTCTGCCATCGATGCGAGCGGCGCCGGCGTGATCCTCACCGGTCGCTGCGAGGCCTACCTCGTCGACGATCCCGACCCGCGTCGGACGGTCCTCGATCGTCTCGTTGCGTACGCGGATGCCGGCGCTGACTGCCTCTTCGCTCCGGGGGTGCGCGATCGCGACACGATCTCGGAGATCGTCGCGGCAGTCGCGCCGCGCCCGTCAACGTGCTGATGGGAGCGCCACACCCAGAGCTTTCACGGTGGCTTGCCTGGCGGATCTCGGCGTGCGGCGCATCTCCGTCGGCTCCGCGCTCGCGCGGGTCGCGTGGGGCGGGTTCCTGCGAGTGCGCGCAGATCGCGTCCGACGGCACATTCGATGGCTTGGCTGACGCCGCCGCCTTCGGCGAACTGAACGCCGTGTTCGACAGTTAGCGCGGTGGGAGGTCATGTCGGATGGCCCGCGAACGTGCTCGCGTCGGGTGCCGCGGTCGTCTGCGCCCCGCTCACCGTTCTCGACCCCAATGGTGTCGCGAGCGGCAGCGTCCCGGTGCGTAGGAGAGCACCGCCCCTCGATTCCATCGGTATTGACGATGCATCTCCCGCGGGCAGAGTGATGTGCCGATGGACGCGAGCGAAGCCGCTGACGAGTTCGGAGCCCTGTTCTCCGAGATCTTCGATCACTGCTACCGGCGGATCTCGCCCCGCGAATCCCGCGTTTCGCCGGAGAGCCTGGCGCTCTTGCGTCACCTCGAGCAGGCGGTACCGCTGGCCGTTCGGGAGGCGGCCAATCACCTCGACCGGTCGCAGGCGGCGTGCAGCGAGATGATCAATCGGCTGATGCGACGCGGGTTGCTCGAGCGGGCGCCCGACGAGCGCGACCGGCGGCGCCACCTCGTGTGGCTCACCGAGGAGGCCCTGAGCCTCCTGGCCGCGGCGAAGCGGCCGCTCTCCGAGGAGCTCCTGGCCGCGGCCCTCACCTGCCTCAATCCCGCCGAGCGCGCCGCGCCCGTTCAGACCACCCGCTTGCTCGTGCAGGCGGCGGCCGCGCACGCCGCGAGACCGCTCAGAGAGGAGAAGAACGATGACCCACGGAACCCACGGAGCCCGTTGCGAGAGCTGCAGCATGCCGATCGAGAGCGGTCCGTACTGCCAGCACTGCACCGACGCGGAAGGCAAGCTGCAGCCCTTCACCGAGCGCTTCGAGCGCATGGTGGAGTGGCAGGCAAGGCGGGAGCCGGACGCCTCCCGCGAGCAGCTCGAGCGCAGGACGCTTGAGTTCATGGCCTCGATGCCGGCCTGGAAGGACGATCCCGAGCTCGCGGCCCGGCGCGCCGCCCTTTGATCCCATCCCGACTCCGTTCGACGCCGGTATCCGGGCGGCGGTTGGAGATTGCGCTGGTGCTCGCGGCCCCTCGTGTACTGGTTCAGCGTGAACGCGACTTCGGCTGACGTGTCGAACCGGATCCTGCGTGAAGACTAGGTCGAGTGAGTGTCCGTTCCTGGGCGCGACGTCGAAGGCTGGTCCGAGCGCCGACGACGGCACCGCTGTGTCCGCTCGACCCGGAGAGGTCGAGCTCCTCGAGGAGCTGCACGTCGCGCTCGACCTGGTCGATCAACACCGCGTCCCGGGTCGACTCGTCGGCGAGGAGGTAGGTGTAGGTCGGAACTCGGGGTCGAAGAGCTGGCGGGAGAGCATGGGGTCTCCAGTGTGGGCGAGGATCGCTCGACGCACGCGCGCGCCAACGGCAACGCCGGCGGTCGGGTACGCAACGCCTTGAAACAGATGTGCGTAAGTCGCTGCCGCTCCGGCGACGCCGGCCCCAGCCGACCGGCCCCCTAAAGCGTGCGCCGCGACCGGCCGTACTCCGAGCGATGCGGCAGGCGATTCGTCTCACTCGGCAGGACGAGCCTCGGGTCAGCTCGAGGGCCGCCGCGTCGGACCGAGCGAGAGCATTGCCCCGCGCGGCGACGTGATGCGATCGGAACGGACTCCACCCGAGCGAACAATTCGTCGACACACTTACAGTCAAGACGGTGTTCGAGGGGTCGTTGGCCGCGGGGCTCTTGCTCGCCCCACAATTGCCAAAGCACGAACCATGAGAGACGCTCCGACAAGCACCACGGCGCTGGCGAACCTCTCGGACCGGGCAAGATGGCAGGACCCGGGCGTGACCGCTCCCCGCGCGTAGGTGGTCGATGACGAGCCGAACACGAGTCTGGCGAGAGGACCCTCTGGTGAGAGAGGCCGAGAGCGGCGGAAATGAAGCGGCGTTGGGTGAGGAGCCGTCTGCGGTGCGCCGAGCGTCGGCGACGACGCGACGAGCGGCCGCTCCGGATGAGCGCGAGCAGATGTTGAGCGTCGTGTTCGACAAAGCCCTCGACGCGATGGTAATTGTCGACGACGACGGCCGCTACGTCGACGCCAACCCGGCCGCGGCCGAACTGCTGGGTGTCCCGCGCGAGTCCATCATCGGAGAAGAGCTCGCCACGTTCGCCGCCGGCGAGGTCGACGTGCCCCGCATATGGGCCGACGTTCGCGCCGGACGGAGCCACGGCGGCGAGGTCCCGCTGGTGCGGGCAGACGGCGAGCGGCGGGTAGTCGAGTATCGCGCCACCACGAACATCGTCCCCGGCCGGCACCTCGCGGTGCTGCGCGACGTGACCGAACGGCGCGACCTCGCGGAGCGGCTCACCGCCGTGATCAGCAACGCGCCGGTGGTGATCTTCAGCCTCGATCGGCAAGGCCGCTTCATCCTCTCCGAGGGAAGCGCGCCCGAAGGAACCCGGATCATTCCGGAGGATCGGGTCGGGCACAACGCGTTCGATCTCTACGGCGGGATGGAGCTCTCGCTCCCGGACGGAACCGAGCTCGACGGAGCGACGATGATTTCGCGCGTATTCGCCGGTGAGACCATCGCATGTCGAGGTGACGCGGACGGGTTCTGCTTCGACATAAAATGCGCACCGATGCGCGGATCGAAGGGCGAGATCACCGGGTTGATGGGCGTCGCGACGGACGTCAGCGCGCAACGCTCCGCGGAGGTTCGGCTGGCGGATCGCGAGCGTCAGCTCCGCGCGATCGTAGACAGCGCCCCGGTCGCGATCGTCCTCCTGGACGCCGAGGGGACGGTGCAGGTGTGGAATCCCGCCGCGACCCGCATTTTCGGATGGAGTGAAGACGAAGCGATCGGGAGACCTCTGCCCTTTCATGCCAACCCGTCTCTCATCCCAGCCTGGGTGGCGCGCGTCGGCACCCTCCTCGGCAGCCCCGTGCGGCGTCCTCACAAGGACGGCCACGACCTCGAGCTCTCGCTCTCCGCCGCGCCAATCCTCGATCCGACCGGCGCGCCGGCCGGCTGCGTCGGGGATCTTCGCCGACCTCTCCGAGCAGAAGCAGCTCGAGGCGCAGCTCCGTCATTCCCAGAAAATGGAGAGCATCGGTCGCCTCGCGGGAGGAGTCGCCCACGACTTCAACAACATGCTCTCGGCCATCCTCGGCTTCGCCTCGGTCGCCCGCGAGGAGCTCGCCGCGACCGATCCCGTCCGCGACGATCTCGATCAGGTGGTCGAAGCCGCGCAGCGCGCCGGTCGGCTGACGTCGCAGCTATTGGCGTTCGGACGGAGACAGCTTCTCTCTCCGGCGCGCTTCGAGATCGACGATCTCGTCGGCGAAGTAACACGTCTGTTGCGGCGTGTCGTTCCGGAGGTTGTCAGTCTGACCGTGCTGAAGTGCGACAAAGCGACCACGGTGATGGCGGATCGGGTCCAGATCGAGCAGGTGCTCGTGAATCTGGTGATCAACGCCTGCGACGCGATGCCCGCAGGCGGCGCGCTGCGCATCTCGACGCGCGTCGATGCAGCGGGACCCGATGGAGGCGGAGGAGGAGAGTGGATCGTCCTCGCGGTGGACGACACGGGCACGGGGATGGACGAGGACACGCTTCGCCACGCGTTCGAGCCCTTCTTCACCACCAAGCCGGTCGGGCGCGGGACCGGTCTCGGGCTGAGCACGGCCTACGGCATCGTGGAGCAGAGCGGCGGGAGGCTGATCGCGCGCAGCGAGCTCGGGCGCGGCAGCACGCTCGAGGTGTGGCTGCCGAGGGTGCAGGCGACGCCGGCGGCTCGGCCCGATCACCCAGCGCCCAGCCGATTCCTCGCGGGCCAGGGGACGGTGCTGGTGGTGGAAGACGAGGCGCTCGTCCGCAGGCTGGTGGTGCAGGTCTTGCAGCGCGCCGGCTACAGCGTGTTGGAGGCGGCGCACCCGGGCGAAGCGCTCCTCGTGAGCGAGCGGCACGCGGGCCCGATTCACCTGCTGCTCTCGGACCTGGTGATGCCGCTGATGGGTGGCGCCGAGCTCTGGGAGCGTCTGCGCGGGGAGCGGCCCGAGACGAAAGTCCTCTTCACGAGCGGGCACGCCGAGATCGGAGCTGGCGAGCCGAGCGCGGCGGAGCTCCTCCGCAAGCCCTTCGCTCCCTCCTTGCTGCTCGAGCGGGTTCGCGACGTGCTCGAAGGCTGATACGGCCGAGGCCGAGCCGGCCGAGGGCCGAGGGCTGAGCCACCCGAGGCTGCGCCAGCGAGGGCTGTGGGGCTGAAGCTCGCCCGCTCGATCAGCCTCCGTCGCTCGGCTTGGCGATGATGGTCCCCCACAAAACTTAGCCAACGAGCAAGGTTTTTCTTGACGCCTCTTTCGAGCTCGGCAACTGTTAGCCATATGGCTAACAATGCGGCGGCGCTCGATGCCGCGTACCACGCGCTCTCGGATGCGACGCGGCGGGCCGTGATCGAGCGGTTGGTCGCGGGTCCCGCGACCATCAGTGAGCTGGCAGCTCCGCACGCGATCACCCTGCCGACGTTCATGAAGCACGTTCGAGTGCTCGAGGACAGCGGGCTGGTGAGGTCGGAGAAGCGGGGACGGGTTCGCACCTGCTACCTGGAGCCTGCGGCGCTCCGCAGCGCCGAGACTTGGTTCTCCCAGCAACGCCGCCGCATGGAGCGAAAGCTCGATCGACTCGCATCGTTGGCCGAAGAGATGGAAAGGAAGTCGAAGAAATGAGCGTCATCCACGAGACATTCACCATCGTTCGAGACATCGCCGCGCGTCGGGAGCACGTGTTCGCGGCTTGGGCCCAACCCGAGCAGAAGCGACGCTGGTTCGTCGACAGCGACGGCCCGGAGTGGAGCGAGCGCGACTACACGCTCGATTTTCGTGTCGGTGGAGAGGAGACGGGGCGCTTCGTGCTCACCGGGGGCCCGGGCGCAGGCGAGCACACCAACGTCACGCACTACCTGGACATCGTCGACGGCGAGCGCATCGTGTTCGCGTACACGATGGCGATTGACGGTCGCATCCATTCCGCGTCTCTCACGACGGTGACCTTCGAAGACAACGGCGACCGCACGCGCCTTTCGTACACCGAGCAGGGGGCGTTCCTCGGAGCGTCCGACGGCGCCGACATGCGCAAGGGCGGCTGGATCAAGCTCCTCGAGGCGCTCGAGGCGGCACTGAAGGAGACGCGGGGGCAGACAGGGGCGTCGTGAGCGGTCTCGGCGCTTTCGAAGGGCTTGGTGGAAGAACGGCTCCGAGCGTCAGCTCGACGCTCACCCGATCAGCGCGATCGACGCTCGGGAGGGCGCGCAGCCCGGACGGGGCTACGTCGTCGCGGTCCGCCCCACGGCAGCAGCAACTCGGACACTCGCGTTGCGGAGTTACGGCTGTGAATCGCGCGATCCGCGGTCTTCGGTCGCCTCGAGGCGGGCCGCGGTGAGCAGCAGGTAGTCGCGCTCGGGGATGCTCGCGGTGCGTCCTGCGGCCTCACGATAGAGGGTGATCGCGGCGCGGCGCTCGCCCGCCATGGCGTGCAGGTGGGCGCGGACGGCGGCGAGGCGATGGCTGCGCGCCAGTGACGCGTCGAGCGATTCGAGGTGGGCGAGCCCGGCCCGCGGGCCGTGGACCATGGCGACGGCGATGGCCTGGTTCAACCGCACCATCGGGTTGTCGCCGGTGATCCGCGCGAGGACGCCGTAGAGCGCGAGGATCTGCGGCCCAGTCGGTCGCCTCGACGCTCGGCGCCTCGTCGTGCAACGCGGCGATCGCCGCTTGGAGCTGATACGGGCCGACGCGACCGCGCGCGAACGCGCCTTCGACGAGCGCCGCGCCCTCGCGCGATGGCGTCGTGGTTCCAGCGCGCGCGGTCCTGCTCGTGGAGCGGCACGAGCTCGCCATCCGGCCCCGTGCGCGCGGCGCGGCGCGCGTCGGTCAGCAGCATGAGCGCGAGCAGGCCGGCCGTCTCGGGCTCGTCCGGCGCCGCCGCGTGCACGGCGCGCGTCAAACGGATCCCCTCGGCGCTCAGATCGGTCGCGCGTGCAGCTCGATCGCCGCCGCTGGTCGCGTAGCCCTCGTTGAAGATCAGGTAGAGGACGTGGAGGACCGCGCCGAGGCGCTCCCGCTGCTCGGCGAGGGTCGGCAACTCGAAGCGCGCGCCGCGCTCCCGGACGCGCTGCTTCGCGCGGCTGATGCGCTGAGCCATCGTCGCCTCGGGGACCATGTACGCGCTCGCGATCTCGCGCGTGGTCAGGCCGCCGACCGCGCGCAGCGTGAGCGCGACGGCGGACGGACGGGTCAGCGCCGGATGGCAGCACATGAAAAGGAGCGCGAGGGTGTCGTCGCCCGAGGGAGGGACCTCGTCGGGCGGCGGTGCGTGCTCGTCGGGCGGCTTGCACGACGACGATCGCCTCGCGCCGTCGGCGTGCGAGCTCGGCACGGAGGTGATCCGGCATGCGGCGGCTGGCGACGCGGATCAGCCAGCCGCGTGGCTGGCTGGGGACGCCCTCGATGCGGCCACTGCGTGGCTGCCGCGAGGAGGGCCTCCTGCACGGCGTCTTCGGCGGCGGCGAAGTCGGAGTACCGGCGCCCGAGGGCGCCGAGCACCTGCGGCGCGAGGTCGCGCAGCAGGGCTCGGTCGAGCGGTCGCGGCTCCGCCGTCATGCGTCGACGGGCGGCCCGCTCATCACCTCGCCGCACCTCGATCGGCAGGTGGAGCGGCTTGCCTGCCCGGGCCGGGCGCCATGGACGCCTGAGCAGCGATCGCGTACGCGCGCTCGGGGGAGTCGACGTCGACGATCCAGAAGCCGGCGAGGAACTCCTTGGCCTCCGCGAACGGGCCGTCGGTCGGGGCCCCATCCTCGTCCGCGTGAATCAGCCGCGCCTCCCCCGGGGCGGCGAGGCCTTCGGCCGCGACGAGCTCCCCCGCCTCGGAGAGCTGCGTGGCGAACGCGCGCATGAAGGCGATGTGACGGCGCAGGTCCTCCTGCGGCCAGCTCGCGACTCCCCAGTCTCCGTCCCCGCGCGGCGCATTCATCATCAGCATGAACTTCATCTCGGCGTCTCCTTTCGCCGCGCTCGTTCGGCGCGGTCGAGGGTACATCGGAGCCGGGGCGGAGGTTTCGACATCGGGTGTGAGAAATGTTCGGGCGGGGCTGAGAAGCAACGAGGGCTGTCGGACGAGCTGCCTCCCGCGAGCCTCGGCCAAAGCGTCCTGCAAGCCCCAGCACCGAAGCCCGCGCCAATACCCTCGGGCATGACCTGGCACCTGCGCCGGGCGTGACCGACGAACGTGAAGCGCTTCGGCGCTGGCGGCGGGGCCAAGCCGCCGCCGTGCAGCGGCAGAATGAGCTCTCCAGCCTCGAAGGCCTCGGCTCGAGCAAGCGGTTGCTGAGTCGCTCGCCGCGCTCAATGCGCTCGCGGAGATGAGAATGTGGCCGGGTCCGCGTGATCCGGTCAGCGAACGACGGGTCGAGTCCGTGCGTCATCGCCGGGCCCGCATCGAGCGTCTTTCCAAGCGTGACGCGGACGCGGAGCAGCGCGTCGAGGCGGCGCTCCGAGCGCTCCGGAAGGGTTTCGATACGAGTTCGGTGCCCCGTGGATGATCATCGGGGGCCTTGCGGTCATCGCGCGCGGCCTCCGGCGCATGACGACCGACATCGATGCCGTGGTGCTCGGAGACGCCGCGCCGGCAGCACCGAGGGCGCACACCGTGCCTGCGTGCTCCTCGGCATCGCCGCGACCTGCTGCGCGATTGGTGTGCCGGCCCAGGCCTACCTCGCGTGGGCCTTCGATCGGCTCGGCACGCACCGCGGCCTCTTCGGCCTCGCGCTCGAGGACCTGACCCCCGCCGCGTTCAAGAACACGCTCCGCTTACTCGCGACCCGCGAGAGCCTCGCGTCCCGGCGAGCGGCGCGAGCAGCCAACGCTCTCCCGGGTCGAGCCTGCCGGCGCCAGTGACACGCCCATCCATGCGCGCGCATCCCGGCATCGCTGATTGGTCACGTACGTGACGGACGCGGAGGGTCGGCCGTCCTTTCAGGCGTTGGGGGAGCCGAGTCCCGCGGACGTCCACGACGTGGCCTGGTGGACCTACCTGGACGTGTGCCGGATTCTGGCCAAGCATCGCGACGCGAACCGAGGACGGATCCGCTCTCGGCGCGAGCGCGAGGCTCGGGACCGATCAGGGCGTGCCGGTCCAGTGAAGGATGGTGCCCCACGCGCCCACCGCCCACGCGTCGGACGGGCCGCCGGCCCACACGGCGACGAGGGCGTTGGTCGTGGGGATCGACCTGCTCGACCAGGCACTTCCGTTCCAATGAAAGATCGCGCCGCCGTCCGCGGTGGCCGAGTTCCCTGCCACGGCCCAGACGTCCGAGGGGCCGCTCCCCGAAACGTCGGTGAGGGGGCTGAAGGCGCCGAGCGACACCGCCGACCATGCACCTCCATCCCAGTGGAGGACCGTGCCGGAAGAGCCCACCACCCACGCGTCGGACGACCCGGTTCCCCAGACGCCGAAGAGTGGGTAGACCCCGCCACTCGACACGGACGACCAGACGCTTCCGTCCCAGTGCAAGATCGTGCGGTGTTCGCCGACGGCCCACACGTCGGAGGGACCGCTCCCCCAGACGGCGTGGAGATCATCCATCGCCCCGCTCGTCGACGCAGACCAGGCGCTTCCGTCCCAATGGACGATCGTGCCCGAGACGCCGACGGCCCACACGTCGGACGGACCGTTTCCCCACACGTCTTGGAGAATGGAAATGCGCCGGTTGTCGAAACCGACCACGCGGCGCCGTCCCAATGGACGATCGTGCCGGCGTTGCCGACGGCCCATACATCGGACGAACTGCTCCCAAAGATGCCCTCGAGCGCGTTGCTCGTTCCGCTCGTGACCGCCGACCAGGCGCTTCCGTCCCAATGGACGATGGTGCCTTCCGTGTCGGCGTAGCCCACGGCCCACACGTCGGAGGCGCTGCTGCCCCAGATGTCGGCGGGCGAGTTGCTCGCACCGCTCGACGCGACGGACCACGCGCTCCCATCAAAGTGGAGGATCGAGCCGTGGTCGCCGACGGCCCACACGTCGGAGGGGCTGCTTCCCCAGATACCCCGGAGCGCATCGTGCATCGTGCTCGCCATCGACCACGCGCTCCCGTCCCAGCGGAAGACCGTGCCGTACAAGTCGATAGCCCAGACGCTGGATGAACCGCTCCCCCAGACCCCGCTGAGTGCCCCGTAGCTGCTCGACAGCGGCGACCACGCGCTGCCGTGCCAGTGGAGGGTCGTGCCGTGCTGGCCGACGGCCCACACGTCGGAGGGCCCCGCGCCCCAGACGCCGTACAGGTCGTCGCTGGTTCCACTCGTCGCGGCCGACCATGCGCTGCCATCCCAGTGGACGATCGTGCCCGAAGCGCCGACGGCCCACACGTCCGAAGGGCCGCTTCCCCAGACGCCGTACAGGCCGTCGCTCGTTCCGCTCGACACGACAGACCACACGCTGCCGTCGTAGTGCACGATTGTTCCGGACGAGCCGACGGCCCACACGTCGGAGGAGCCGCTTCCCCACACGGCACGGAACACGGCGCTGGTCCCGCTCGACACGGTCGACCATGCGCTGCCGTCCCAATGGATGATGGTGCCGTCGCCTCCGACGGCCCACGCATCCGACGCGCCGCTTCCCCAGACGGCGGTGAGGTCGCTATCCGTATCCGTCGCCACACCCGTCCAGGCGCTCCCGTCCCAATGGACGATCGTGCCCTCGTGACCGACGGCCCACGCGTCGGCGGGGCCGCTCCCCCAGACGCCATAGAGGCTGTTGCCTTGCGGCCGGGGGCGGCTCCAGCACCAGCCGGCCGCGCTGCACGAGCCATGCGCATGCGAGGCGCCGCCGGTGCTCGCGTCCGACACGCCACCGTCCACGCCCCCATCGAGCGCGCCCCCGTCCACGCTCGAATCCCACGCCCCACCGTCCGTCCCGGCATCCGGCACGCCGCCATCCCGGCCCGCGTCGACGGGGCCGGCGTCAATGGGGCCGCCGTTCATGCCCCCATCGACCGGGCCGCCGTCCACGCTCGAGTCGACCGCGCCGCCAGCGTCCGTGGAGACGCCGGCATCACGGGCGGGCTGCCCCGAGCATCCGGAGGCGAGCGACATCGCCGCGCAGGCGAAGACGAGTAGGCGGCGCAGCGCGGGTGCGACGGGCCGAATCGAGTTGGGGGCGGTACGCATTGGGTTCGCTTGGCTCCTCTCCACGCGGACTGGAGAGGGTGGGCACGCGGCCGCGGGCAGTCAACGCGCGAGCGCCTCGGAGGTTCCGCCGCGCTCGACCACTCTGCCGATGACGCATAGCGGTGGACGTGCGTTCGCTTGTGTCTAGCGGATGTCTGGCCTCGGCTCCGAGGTGGACAAGGGCTGCACAGCAGCTGAAGCGGCGCCCTCAGGGGGCCGCGCGCGTGCGACGGCGGTCCGATAAATGCAAAGAGTCTGCGGTGCGGTGAACCGCTGTCCACTCACTTTCGGCTCACCGTCTGGATCGCCTCGTGCCCTCAGGCGGACTACGGAGAGTGCGCAGGTTCTCGGACGCGCGCTCATTCGATCACCAACACCGACTTGAGCTCGCCCGGCGTTACCTCGAGCCCGTAGTGTACCAGAACGTGATCCGCCACCGTGCAGCGCGCCTTCGCGAGCCCGGTCGCCCAGCTGCCGGCATTCCGAGACCAGGTTGGTAGACCGCGGCGTGGAATCGACAGCCCTCCACTTCCTCGTGCTCACGGTCGCTGGCTGGATGAACCGGCGGCAGGCGGAGGCCATCGAGTACCTGCTCGAAGAGAACCGCGTTCTGCGCGAGCACCTTGGCAAGCGCAGGCTCCCGTTCACCGACGCTCAGCGGCGGCGACTCGCGGAGAAGGGCAAGCGGCTGGGTCGGAAGCGACTTCGGGCGCTGGCGTCGATCGTGACGCCGCAGACGATCCTTCGGTGGTACCGCGAGCTCGTCGCCAAGAAGTACGACGGGAGCTCGCGACGCGGCCCCGGACGACCGAAGGTCGACGGAGAGATCCGCGAGCTCGTCCTCCGTGTCGCGCGCGAGAATCCGCGCTGGGCTACACGCGGATCGTCGGTGCTCTCGGGAACGTCGGTCGACCCGTGAGCCACTCGAGCGTGAAACGGATCCTTGCCGCCGAAGGGATCCTGCCGGCCCCGGAGCGGGGCGAGCGGACCCCGTGGAGCACATTCCTCCGCGCGCACTGGGAGGCGATTGTGGCCGCGGACTTCTTCACCGTCGAGGTCCTCCCTGGTCGGGCTCGTGCGCTACCACGTCTTCTTCGTGATCGAGCTCGGCACTCGCCGAGTCCACCTCGCCGGCGTCGTCCACGAGCCGGGCGAGCGCTGGATGATGCAGGTCGCCCGCAACCTGACCGACGCGGCGGACGGCTTCCTCGCCGGGAAGCGCTACCTCATCGTCGACCGGGACCCGCTCTACACGGCCGGGTTCCGCCGGCTGCTCGCCGACGAGGGCGTCAAGACCGTCCGTCTCCCCGCGCGCAGCCCGAACTTGAATGCGTACGCCGAACGCTTCGTGCGGTCCGTTCGTGACGAGTGTCTCGATCACGTCATCCCTCTCGGCGAGGATCACCTCCGGCGCGTGCTCCGCGAGTACCTTGAGCACTACCATCTCGAGCGGAACCACCAGGGCCTCGACAACCGGCTCCTCGAGCCGCGGGCGGGACCCGCCAACGACGACGGCGAGGTGCTTCGGAAGCGGAGTCTCGGCGGGTTGCTCAGCTTCTATGCGAGGAGGGCGGCGTAGCGGATCGACCAATGGCACCATACGACGTATCGGGCAAGGATGGCCCCCGCGGGTGCCTCGTCATCTGCACCGCGGCTACTGAGGCCACCGGCGACGCGACGATCCGGTCGGCGTTCGCGGAGATGCTGGCCGAGCTCGATTCCGCTGTGGCCGCCGAATCGCAAAGGCCAAGGCCGAGGGGGAGCGCTGCGCAGCGGGCGACGCGACAGTCTTGGCTCGGTTGGCGACCAGCGTGCTGCACAGCGTAGCTTTGCGCGCGCGGGCCGGCGCTCGCCGAGGCGAGCTCTTGACCATTGCGCGCGCGGCGGTCGACTCCATCGTCGGTCCGCGTTAGCTCGCACCGGTCCGCCGCGCAGCTGTTACCGCGCACGCTGGGTGATGCCGCCGCGCGCAGCCTGGGTGATGGCGTCGGTGCCGCGGGTTTGAGCACGTCGACGCGCGCATGGTGCTGCTCGACCCCGCCGGCGCGGTCCACGACGGCGCCGACGTCGTCGCGACGGCGATGAACGCGGTATGGGGCACGACCTTCGACGCGGCCGGCGCGCGAACGCAGCTCGAGACCGGGCTCCCATCGCCCTGACGCTGGGGCACCCCGAGACGTGGGGCCCCTCATCCCGCCGCCGCGCTTTCACCTGGTGGGTATCACGGCGTGCTCGCCGCGAACGCGAAGGCGCGCTCGAGCATCGTCCCGAAGGCCGCCCCGAAGCCCGCACCCGAGCCGCAGCTCTCGCGCCACCCCTGGCCGTGGCTGCTCCAGCGGGTGCTCGCGGTCGACATCCTCACCTGCCCTCGATGCCAGGGGACGATGCGCCTGGTGGAAGCCGCCACCGAGCCCGAATCGATCAAGCGCATCCTCGCGAGCGACCCGGATGCCGCAGCCGCGGGGGCCCGGGCGCCTCCTGCCCGGCGGCCGGCGGCCGGCGCGCTCTCGCGCTCCCGGCCAGCTCGCCTTCGGGTTCGACTGAACCCGGCCAGCGCTCGTCCGAGCACCGACGACGGCACCGGGCCTCGGCGAGGATCTTCCGCGTTCCCTCTGCGCAGAGTCGTTGCTTGAGGGTCCAGGTGAGAACGCGGCGCGAGTTTTCGTTGCCCGCGTCGCGCTGCTGAAATTGGCAGTCCGCGGCCCGGTCGAGCAACGCCATCGAGCTGATCGCACGACCCGAAGTTCTCGAGATCAGCGGAACGCCGCGATGTGGTCGGTGACGAAAGCGCGCAGGTCGCGTGGCGGCGTGCCGGTGATCGATTGGACAGCATCGGACAGCCACGCCGCGTCGCCTTGGGCGATCAGGCCGAATGCCTGCGCGTTCGACGTGGCGACGGCCTCGGGCACGCCGGCTCGGATCATCGCGACTCGGTGCTCGTTGGGCGGGATCTGGCGGTACTCGATCGGGTATCCCAGGGCAGCGGTCAGTTCCGTCGCGATGTCGGAGTAGCTGATCAGATCGGGTCCGGTCGGGCAGTAGGCCTGCCCGGCGTGCCGCGCCGGGTCGGTGGCGATTGCGACCGCGGTGGCGGCGACGTCCCGGGCATCGATCATCCCGACCTGGCCGTCGCCCGCCGACATCACGAAGCCCCGCGTCTGCCTGATCATCGGGGCCAGCGCGAAGAGGTTCTGGAAGAATGCGTTCGACCGCAGCAGCGTGTGCGCTATTCCGGTCGCGGCCAGATGCGCCTCGATCTCGGGCCTGCCCCCGCCGACGGTCGACCGGAGAATCGGCCGAGGCCTTGCTGGTGACCTTGACGATGTGGGTCACGCCCGCCCGCACTGCGCTGTCGATCACCGCGATCTCCTGGGCCGGCACCGCCGGACTGACCAGCAGCACCGTGTCGATACCCGCCAGGGCCGCGTCGAGGGTGTCGGGGCGGTCGAAATCGCCGGTGACGACTTCGATACCGCGGCGCGTTGCATCGTCGGGCACACGCGAGGGATCACGGACCAGGGCGCGGGCCGGGTGGTGGCGAGCCGCGAGCCGCCGGATGGCTTCGGAGCCGACTTTGCCAGTCGCGCCAGTGACGAGAATCATGGTGTTTTCCTTCGGGTGGGGGTCACAGCGTGCCGATGCGACCGGCGTCGACAGCGAGGACAGTTCCGGTGACGGGCCGTGCATCATCGCCGGCGAGGTAGGCGATGACGGCGGCGACCTCATCCGGTTCATTCGCGCGGCCTAGGGGGCTGGCGCTTGCCAACGTGTCGAGCATGTCGCCCATGCTCGCAGTGATCTCGGTACGGGTGGGGCCGAGGGCGATCGCGTTGAACCGGACTCCGGCGGGGCCGAACTCGGCCGCCCACGAGCGGGTGAGCGCCTCCAGAGCCGCCTTGCTCGCCCCATAGGCGGCCATTCCCGCTGCTCCCCGGGCGGCCACCATCGTCGAGACGCTCACGACCGCCCCCCGCCTGCGCGCGGCCATCCCGGGAGCCAGGGCGGCGGTGAGGAAGAACGGCGCTCGGAAGTTGACCGCGACCATCGCGTCGAACCCGGTCTCGGTAGTGTCTGCCGTCGAGCCCAGCTCCCAGTACCCGGCGTTGTTGACCAGGACATCCACGTCACCGGCCTCGGCGGCCATCCGTCGCACCTCGTCCGGCCGGGTCAGGTCCGCGCGGATGAAGCGGCCCCCAGTCTCGGCGGCGACCTTCTCACCACGGGACTCGTCACGGCCGGTGACGATCACCGTCGCCCCTCGGGCAGCGAATAGCCGGGCAGTCGCCCTCCCGATGCCCGAGGTCCCACCCGTCACCAGCACCGTCGTCGGTTCAGCAGTCATGGCAAGCTCCTCAAGAATGGATTGAACAATCCAATCCTGTGCCGCTAAGATTGGATTGTCAACTCCATTCTCAAGAGGTGAGCGTTGAAGTCGCGCACGACACACGAAGAGGCGCCCAGCACGCAGAAGGGCCGGGCGACCCGGCAGCGGATCGTCATGACGGCGGCCGACCTCATGTACAGCCACGGTGTGGCCGGCACGAGCACTCTGGCGGTCCGCGACGCCGCTGGCGTCAGCTCTTCGCAGATCTACCACTACTTCACGGACAAGGACGACCTCACCCGGGCCGTCATCACCTTCCAGTCTCAGGCGATCCTGTCCCACCAGGCACCGTTGCTGGCCCGGCTGGACAGCTTCGAGGCGCTCCGATCCTGGCGGGACGTGGTCGTCGATTCGGCCCGGACGCAGAACGGCGCCGGCGGCTGCCCGCTCGGTGGGCTGTCCAGCGAGCTTTCCGACGACCACCCGTGGGCCCGCGAGGCCCTGGCGGCGGGCTTCACCGCCTGGTCCGACGCAATCCGGACAGGTCTGATCTCCATGATTGACGGCGGCATCCTGCGTCCCGAGGCCGACGCCGGGCGGTTCGCCCTCGCGCTTTTGGCGGCCGTGCAGGGTGGATTGGTGCTGGCCCAGGCGCAGCACAGCACCGATGCGCTCGAGGCCGGCTTGGACACGGTCCTCGCCCACATTCACGGCTTCGCGACCGAGCCCCCCCGTCCCAGCCATCTGAGTGGTTCTCGGAAGGCCTCCGCGGCCGGAAGCACGTCCCGGCCTCAGCGCTCGGGCGTCCGGCGGTAGTGTCGGGTCGGCGGACCGTAGCCCCGGTGCTCGCAGCCCGGCGGCAGCTCCCCGGAGCTACGCGAGGGTTCACGGGCCGCCTCGGCTACCGTTGGTCCGTTCGCAGGCCCTGTGCGCCCGTGTTCCGCATCTCCATCGCGGATTGAAGCCACGGTCTCACACCCGCGCAGCGTAGCAGAGCTTCCCACCACGCGCGCCGCGCAACTGCGCGCCCCCTCCGGCGCATGCACCCGAGGGCGACCCGGTTGCGCCTCGTGGAGCGTCGACCATGACCCCCGGCATGGCCGCGACCGTCCGCAAGCAGTACGACCACCGGATCCGTCAGGCCATCGCGAAGACCGGCGACCCGGACCTGTTCCCGAAGCTGGCGATCCCCGATTCGACCCGGCGCTCGTGGCTGACTCGGGGCGTGGCCGAGGTGGTCACGCTCGATGCCCGTGACACCGAGATTGTCGAGCTCCACACCCACGTCGCCAAGCTCGAGAAGAAGGTCGCGATCCTCACCGCGGTCGTCGCCTCCTCGTGACGCTCGTCCGCGTCGCTGGGGTCACGCTCGCCGAGACCCGGCTCCCGTCCGCCGTCGCGAAGCGGCGCGTCCTGCGTGCCGTCGCGCGGGCGGAGTCCGCCATCAGTCGAGCTGCCGCGCTCCGCATCCTCGGTCTGACGCCGGCTCGGGTCCGCGAATGGACGCAGCGCGAGCTCCGAGTCTGCGGTCTCGACGACGCTCCTCCGTGCCCACGGTCCGTCCCCGGCCGCCTCACCCGCAACGAGCGCTCTGCGATCCGCAACATGGTCGAGGCCGACGAGTACAAGCATCTCTCGCAGAGATTGCTGGCCCTCCTCGGAAAGCGCCTCGGGAAGGTCTTCGCCTCCTACGGTACGTGGTGCCGCCTGATCCGAGAGCACGGATGGCGCCGACCTCGGCGGCGACTCTACCCCGCGAAGCTGAAGGCCGGAATTCGCGCGTTGGCGCCCAACGAGTGGTGGCACGTCGACGTGACGATCATCCGACTGCTCGACGGGACTCGGAACTACCTCCACGCAGTTGTCGACAACTACTCGCGCCGCGTCCTCGCGTGGACGCTGGAGACCCGACTCTGCGCAGAGGGAACGCGGAAGATCCTTACCGAGGCTCGGAAAGCGCTCGCCGAGGGCACGAAGGTCAGCATCATGACCGACGGCGGCTCCGAGAACCTCGTCGTGCGCCAGGACGATGACCTCGCTGCCGTCGCCGACCACGTCGTCGCCCAGGTCGACGTCACCCAGTCCAACTCGATGGTCGAGGCCCTCTGGAGCCAGCTCCGGCACCGCTGGCTCTACCTTCACCAGCTTGAGTCCTTCACCGGGCTCGAAGGGCTCATCCGCAAGTACTTCCTCGACCACAACTCGCTCATTCCCCGCGTCGAGCTCGGAGGGCGGACGCCCGATGAAGCCTACCGCGGAGAGGAGCTCGATCTCTGCTGACCGCCTTCAAGCCCAGCACGCGGACGCTCGCGCTCGACGGATTGCCGACAACCGCGCCCGGTCGTGTTCCGCATGCGAGCCGGGTCAGCATGGTCCGCCTACCCCCACCACGAGCCCCGTGCCATGACCCTGGCGGGCCCTGTTCCCCGGCGAAACAGGGCTCGCGCAGTTGCGCGCCGGCAGTGGTGGGAAGCTCGGGCACGCGGCAGCGCACCTCGTTCACGCAAGCCTCGCTGGGCTTCGAGCTACGAGAGTCAGGGAAACCGGAACTCGTTCACGAGGCGGCGTGACCGAGCCACGGATCACACCCTGAGACCTCGCCGCCGTCATCGGGGCGGTGGGCCGAAGATGATTCCGAAACCCGCACGCACGCGCTCGAACACATCACGCGCAACTTCGTTGCCGTCTTGGTCCGTGAACTGCTGAAGCGCGAAGTTGATTTCTTCATCGTCAGGTCGGTGCAACGGCGGGTCAAAGAGAACGTGGAACGTGAAGCTCCCACGTTGGCGCGGGCAGATCGAATCCGATCCCTTGCTCGATGCAGGCCGTCACCAGCGAGGGCTCGACGTCCGCTGGCGCGACCGGCGCCGCTACGTACGAGTAGTGCGTGAAGCGTCGGTGGGCCGCCGCCTCCGCGATACCGACGCGCGTTAGCGCGTGCTTCACCTCGACGGTCGCGACGCGCAGGATCGGCTGAATCGTAACCGGTGCAGGACGCACGGCGTACGCGATCACGTCCGGCGTGCTCCATTCGCCGATGCCGCGCTGACGCACGCCAAGGATCGTAACAGCCCAGTCGTCTCCCCAGCGCCGCAGCGCATCGGCAACCGGCTCGTAGTAGATCGACTCGTGCCTCGCCTCGACAACCGCCTCCTCCGCGGCCTTCGTCTCCAGCTTCGCTAGTTCCTGCTGGGCCTGCTCGGCTTCTTTGGCAAACTCGACGTAAGGCTGCACGCCGCCAGCGGCTCCCCGGACACCCGCCGCGAGCTGAAGCAGCTTGAGCAGTTCTTCCCCTGCACGGTACTCGCGCTCGGCGAACCCGCCCGCCTTCCGCTCTTCCTCGACGTTGGCGCGCGTGAGCTTGTCGGCGGTCGAAGCGAGCTTCTTCCAAAGGTGTTCCGCCGCCTCCGCGACACGACGGGCCGTCTCCACCGGGTTGGCGGCGAGAACAGCCGGGCCCCCAGCGCCACGGCCGACCGTGATTGCCCCAAGTGCTTTCAGAACCGCCTTCCGAAGAATCGCGTCAGTCGCCTCAGGCACAAGGACTGATCCACTCGCCAGCGCCGAAAGATCGAGGCTTCCCCCTTCTCCCTTCGGCGCGGTGATCGCCACCTTCACCAGCTCACGCGCGGCGTGAATCCGTGCGAGGCCCTGATCTTGGTCGATCGCGGTCATATCTGGGCCCGATGATCCTGTTCGTGCGTGGCGATGTCAACGGTTTGGACAGCGATTACCGGTCGGTCGCCGTGAGCGAGAACGCCATCCGGCTAATCAGCACGAGAAGGACGGAAAGCCCGCCGCGTGCATCCGCACGCCGAGCTGGTGGACCGGTGGTGATCGGGCGTGGAAGCCGCACGCCGTACCCGAACACGGACGCGTACTCCAGCAGGCCGCGCTGGTAGAAAGGCTGCTGGTCGGCAGCTCCCTTGAGTTGTCGGTCGATCACGCTCGCCGCCTCCACCCATCCCTCGATCTGCGGAATCGGCCGTCCCCCTCGCGCACCCGGTCCCTTTGCTTCCTTGGGAGGTGATTCCTTGCTGCCAGCGTGTCCCCTCGGGGCGGCTCGGCCGCTTTACCTGATTGCGGAGGGGGCGTGGCCGACCGAACCGACTTGTACTTCAAGCAGCGCATCACCGAGGCGGAGCTCGATCTCGCGTTCGCGCTGCTCGAGCAGGCGGACCGAAACCTCGCGGCGGACATCGGCGTGCGGGGCATCACCAGCGGCGCCGTGCCGGCGCCCCACGAGCCGGTCGCCGATCTCACCATCGACCTGACCGCGCCGGCCCGCGCGTACGATCGCCTCGGGCAGCGGATTCTTCTTCGGCACCGGGCAGCGCGTGGACTGCTCGGTGGACCACGCGGCGCTGCCCACCGAAGTGCCGACGGCGGGCGAGGAGCGCTGGCTCGGCGTCTGCGTTCGCTTCGACCGGCTGCTCTCGGATCCGCGGACCGACGGGAACAGCCACGAGGTCTTCTTCCGACGGGACGAATCGTTCGCGCTCGAGGTCCGGCAGGGCCCGGCGGCAGCGGCCGGGCGCCCGGAGCGAGTCGCGCTCGAGTCCGACGCGCTGCTGGTGTGCGACGTCCCGCACCGCGAGGGGCAGACGCAGGTCCTCGCGGCCGACTCGGCTGGGTCAACAGCCACGTGGGCGCGGCCACGGACGCGCATCACGCGAGCGTGATCAGCGCCACGCCCTACGCCTACATCGCCGGAGCCAGCGTGCAGGCGCAGCTCCAGGAGCTCGTCGCCCACCTCGGCTCGGGCGCGGGCGGGAGCGCGGGCGGGTCGCGCATCGGTGCCGCGCCGGCCGCGGGGCGCCCGCCGTGAGACTCATCCTCGCGCGTTCAGACCATGCCCTGGGTGCTACCAGGAGCGCTGACGCGAAGGGGCTCGGAGGTGCTACTCCGGGCCTCGCTTCTTTTCGGGACCCGAACCCTACGCAGCGATCCCGCGGACGTCAGGAAACCGGAGCCCGGTCACGTTTCGACGGATCCAGGTGGCCATCGACAGAAGTCCGCCGGTTCGGGCTAGATGCGGTTGCGGGGGTCGCGATAGCTCTTTCCGTCGAGAAGGAAGACCTCGCTGCGCTCGGTGAGTCGCTCGGCGATGACCTGGGCGTTGAGCGGGTCGGGGAAGACCTTCGTCCAGTCCTTGAAGGGACGATTGGTGGTGATGGCCGTCGAGCGGCGGTGGTCGTAGCGGTCGCTGATGACCTGGAAGGCGAGCTTGGCTTGCGCGCTGTCCATCTCGAGGACGGCGAAGTTGTCGATGACGAGCAACGCCGGCCGTGTGTACTTGCGCAGCGCGCGCTCGATTTGGCCGTGCATCTCGGCGCCGGCGAGCTCGTTGAGCATGCGCGCCGCGCTGGTGAAAGGGACGCCCTTGGTCGCCTCGCA
The DNA here is from genome assembly GCA_963832725.1 of uncultured Pseudomonadota bacterium. Lineage (GTDB taxonomy): Bacteria > Myxococcota_A > Polyangia > Polyangiales > Sandaracinaceae > JAEZBP01. The sequence goes on along the minus strand of CAWHVG010000006.1, from coordinate 507,638 downwards.
GGCGCGGTACGCGAGCGCACGCGCGAGGGAGGTCTTTCCGGTGCCGGGCGTGCCGATGAAGACGGGGTAGACAGCGCGGTCGAGAAACGTCAGCTCGTGAAGCGCGAGGTAGCGGGCACGGAGCTTCTTGCGCGTGGCGTCGAAGCCGAAGTCGAAGCCGTCGACGGTGTTGATCTCGGCGAAGCGCGCTCCCCGAATGCGCCGGTCGACGGCGCTGCGAATGCGGCTGTTCTTCTCTTCCTCGACGAGCGCATCGACGACGGCGAGCGCCGTCATGTTCTGCTCCGCCGCGCGGACCAGCAGTCCCTCGAGCGCGCGCGCCACCACGCCGAAGCGTCCTCGCGCGCATCTCGCTCCGAGGCGGCGCGCCGAGATCCGTCCTGACCCCCACCGGTGGGTCCCTGGGCGTCGGTGATTTCGGTGGAACCGGTACCCCTCGGCGTCGGTGGCGACACCTCGTCCACGTGCTCCGCAGGGACCAGGCTCGGTGCGTGCCCGCGTGACCCTTCTGCCCGCCTCGGCGCGCGCCCTTGCGCTTCTTCTTCTTCGGCATCCTCGCGCCGGCGCCCGGCGGATTGCTCGACGGCGGCGGCTTGTTCGAATTGCTCGAGTTGCGGCCCAGCAGCTCGCGGAGCGCCGAGACCTCCTCCTCGAGCATCGCGATCCGCACGTCACGGGCGGCCAGCTCGGCGTCACGAGCGGCCAGCTCGGCGTCGCGAGCGGCCAACACGGCCCTCAGCTGCTCGTTTTCCGCGCCGCCCTCCACACGCCCACGAGATCACCTCGCGATCCGCATATCGATCGTCGATCTCCAAGTGATCGAGATGATCCAGTTTCCTGGGGGCCTGAACGGTTACGACCGGGGGGGTCGTTTCTTGGTGTCAGATCCCCACCTGGGCCGCGTCCATAGGCGTGGTCGCGATGGCTCAACAACGTATCCGCTGCGCGGAGCGGTGTGGCGCCGGGCCGACGGTGTGCTGCGCGGCGCGACGGGTTCGCCGTGACCAGCCCGGCCGCGTGCGGGCGACGGGTCGTGGCGGCGAGCTCGGCGGCGCTCAGGCGACGGGCGGTGGGACGGCGATCGTCCCGACTTCGCGCGCGAGCTCCGCCGGGTCGAGGAGCGCCCGAGTGCGCGCCCAGTCGCGCGGGCAGAGCTCGAGGTGGCGCTCGCGCGGCCAGAAGGGGAGCACGCGGATGAGGTCGCGGAAGTAGACCTCGGGATCGAGGCCATGGAGCCGCGCGGACGCGTCGAGCGAGAAGAGATGGCCGAGGCTGAGCGCGTGCGCGTCGCTGCCGGCGAAGAGATACGCCTTGCGGCCGACGGCGATCTTGCGGAGCGCGCGCTCGGAGCGGTTGTTGTCGAGCACGAGACGGCCGTCGTCGAGGAAGCGGGTCAGCGCCTCCTTCTGCCGGACGGCGTAGTTCAGCGCGGTGCGCAGGAGGCCGCGCTCGGGCGTGAGCACGAGTTGCTCCTCGCACCAGCGGAGGAAGTCCTCGACGTGCGGGCGCAGATGGTCCTCGCGCAGGCGATGGCGCTTGCGCGGATGCAGGCCTTTCCACAGCCGCTCGAGCTCGAAGATGCGGCCGATCCTCGCGAGGCCTTCCTTGGCGACCTCGCTCTTGGCGACCGCAGTGGCTTCCCAGAATTTCCTCCGCGCGTGCGACCAACACCCGACTTCGCGGGGGCCCTCGTGAGCCGGATCCTCTTCGCCGTCGGGCGGCTTCCACCGGAAGAGGATGTCGTAGACGCTCTTGGCGTCCGCCTGGACGTAGCCGCGGAAGCCCTCGAACGAGGCGGCGATCGTCTCGCTGGTCTCGCGCGGGAGGTAGTCGAAGAAGACGTGATCACGGTCGGCGACCAGGACGAGGAAGTGGCCGCTCTTGCACGCCTGCCGCTTGCCGTCGTCGCGTCGCGGAGGCTGGATCTTGAAGCCCGTCGCGTCCGTCGCGATGCAGAAGGAGTGCGCCATCGCGTCCTGTCGCATCGCGTGCAGCACGGTCGCGCCGAAGGTGCCGCCGAGCTCTTCGAGCATGCGCGACATCGTCGCGCGATCGAGGGGGACCCCTTCGCGCGCAAAGCCGTCCTCGAGACGATGGAGCGGCAGCCCTTGGCCGACCTTCTGGCGGATCACGTGCGCCGCCAGCGACGCGGTCGCGATCGTCCCGTCGAGCAGGTCCTTGGGCCGCGGCGTCGTCACGACCGCGGTCTTGCCGGCCTCTTCGTCGAAGTGCTTGTACTTCGCGCGCGCCGTCACCACGACGCGCATCCCGCCGCGCTGACGCATCAGGCGGGCGCTCTCCTCGAAGCCGTGGCGAACGGCCTTGCCCTCGGCCACGAGTGCCTCGAAGGCCGGGTCCGTCAGCTCGATTCGCTCCTCGGGCAGGCCGAGCGCACGCACGTCCCGGCGGCCACGCGGCTTGCTGGCCGAGCGCGCCTTCGGTTCCTTGGGCTCGCGCATCTCGAGCGTGCCCGCGACCTCCTCGAGCTCCTTCAGCTTCTCGGCGAACTCCATCTCGAGCTGCGTGGTGTCTACGCGCTCCGCCTTCGCCACCACCAGCCGCCGCTTGAGCAGCTCGAGCTCCTGGCGCAGCCGCTCGTGGGATGCACGAAGGTGGTCGCGCTCACGCTCCGCCGCGACCGCGCGCTCGTGCGTCGTCGTCAGCTCCGAGACCAGCGCATCGCGCTGAAGTGTCAGCGAGTCGTGCTCCGCCGAAAGCGACGCCAGAGCTGCTTCAAGCTGCTCGACCCGCGTCTTCATCGGCACGCTGCGCTTGCGCATCCGCCGATGCTCTACCTCATCCGATCCCCCTGTCGATCCCGCCGGCAGCCTGCGCTGTGCGTTCGATCAAACGAGGATCAGTGAAGTCGACGACGCGGACGTCGGACGGGTGCCTCGAGGTCGATCCCGTGGAGTAGGTCGTCGAGCTCGCGCTCCTCGATCACGCGCGAGACGGCGTCGTCTTCGAGCGCGGCGGGGATTCGGAACCGCCCTCGATCCAGTCGCTTGTAGAACAGGCAGAACCCGCTGCCATCGAAGAAAAGCACCTTCACCGCGGTCCGTCTCTTCCCAAAGAAGACGAACAGCGCGCCGCCTCGCGAGACCCGGCCCAGCCGAGCCTCCACCAGCCCCGCCAGCCGGTCGAAGCCCAGCCGCAGGTCGATGGGCTCGAGCGCCACGAAGATCTCCACGCCGCTCGGGATCATCGCGCCGCTCCCGAACGCAGCGCGGCGAACACGGCCGCGAGCGTCGCCTCGTTCGCTCCCTCCGGGACGCGCACGATCGCACCGCCGATCTCCACCACCACGGCCGCGGCACTCGCAGGAGGGACCGGCGCCGCACGTCGAACCTGGATCATCACCGGCGCGGTCTCCGTCGGCGTGTCCGCCCCGAGTCGGCTCGAGTACCACCGCAGCGTCGACGCCGCGAACTCGCGACTCCGGCAGAACTCCGCCGCCGTCAGTCCGCTACCCCGCCACTCCGCGACGCGCCGCCGCCACTCCGCCATGTCCGCCATCGCGTCCAGGCTGCGCGAGCCGGACGGTCTCGGCTACCCCGCTCCGTGAAGCGGATACTCAACAACAGCTCACCATCGGTCTGCTCAAGCACGACGCGTTCGAGCGGGATGTACGCCCCATGCTCGCGGGGTGGGCGGAGCACCCGATCGCCGTGAACGGTGCGCAGGTGGGCACGCTCTTCGTCCCGAAGGCCGCGGTGCGGCGTGCCCGCTGGACGAAGTGGTTCGATCAGGCTGACGAGAACCCAGTCGAGAAATGCGACCAGGTCTTGCGCTCGGGGCTGCTGCATGTCCGCGCGGCCGGGCGCGACTTCATCTTGCCGTTCGGCGTCGCGGGCCGTCACGCCGTCCCGCTCGAGGCGCTGGAGGAGCACTTCGGACGAAACGTCACCCTCAACGGCGTCGACCCGCAGAAGCTGCGCGTCATCGACAACGTTCGCATCGAGGCCGAAGCTCGGCAGTCCAGGGTGCAGCTCGGCCGCGCCGCCACCTTCCCTGCGTTCGCGCTCGACCCGGAGCAGGACCTCGTGCGCAGCATCGGCGGAACTCCGCGCAGTGACGACTTTGGGAAGCGCGTGCAGGGATCGACGTACCTGTCGCTGCAGAGCCTCGTCCCCCTGGCGGCGCTCAAGGCGAAACTGGAGGAGTGCCTGGGGCTGTTCGAGAGCGAGACCTACAAGGAGCACTTCGACGGCCTCGCGCTCGCGCCCGTGCGCGACCCTGAGCGAATCGCCGCGTTGGATGAGGCGCTCGTCGAGCGAATTCAGACGCCCGCCGCACCCGGACGAGCGTGGATGGCCGTGCCCGAAATCGTGGAGTGGAACGAGGTGCTGGGCTTCGCGTTCCGCCCGAAGCCGAGGGAGGACGAAATCCATCCCGACCTGTTCCTGCCGCGATTCCGCAGTCACCGAGCCGGTCGCCCGATCACCGAGAAGAGCCTGCGCGCGAACCATGCCTGGCTGATCCGGAACGACGGCACGGTGGGGGCCAAGTGGAGCATCTACCGGTGCCTCTACGCGGAGATCCAGGACGGGGACACTGTCTTCGTCCTCACGGAGGGGAAGTGGTACGCCGTCCGCCGTGATCTCGTCGCAAGGGTCAACGAGTTCATGGCGACCGTCGACACGACCTCCGTCAAGCTCGCGCCATGGGCGAAGGGGACCAAGGAAGCCAAGTTCAACCAGGATACGGCGGCCCTGGACCCCACGTCGCGCCACAACCTCGACGAGCAGCTCGTGCGCTTCGGGGGCCCCCACCAGCAGATTGAGGTTTGTGACGTGTACTGCGAGGACGGCGTGCTGATCCACGCCAAGCAGTACAAGAGCTCGAAGCCGCTCAGTCACCTGTTCGCCCAGGGCGCGAATGCCGCGGAGCTCTTGCTCGACGATGACTTCCTGAAGGCCGCCCGCGACAAGCACGATTGCCTGCCGAAGACCTGGGAAGCCAGGGGTCACGAGATCGCGTTCGTGATCGGGAGCCACTCCACGAAGACCCTCGAGCTCCCCTTCTTCAGCCGCATCACGTTTCGCGCGGTCGCGCAGCGCCTGCGTCGCTTCGGCTACCGCGTCTCGCTCACCCGTGTGCCGATCGTGTAGCGCGCTACAGCTCGAGGGGGCGCTCGTAGCGATTGAGCCAGCGCTGGCGCTCGCGCCAGTCGGGGAGGAGATCGCCGACCACGCGCCAGAAGGCGGGGGAATGGTTGCGCACGACGAGGTGGGCGAGCTCGTGGGCGACGACGTACTCGAGGATGGCACGGGGCAGCTCGATGAGGTCCGCGTTCAGGCGGACGACGCGGTCCTTGCCGCACGAGGCCCACATGCGCTTCATCGGCATGACGGACACGTCGCGGACCTCGACGCCGGCCTTGTGCGCATAGCGGCGTGCGAGCTCGCGGCCGTCCTGGAGCAAGCGCTCGTGCATCCACGCGCGCAGGAGCCGCTCGGTGTGGGCGGCGCGGTCGGCCTTCCGCACACCGCGAGGGAGCGTGATGTAGAACCTCGAGCGACAGATGACGCTCGGGCTCCCCACGCCGACCTCGACCGTCAGCCAGCGGCCGCGGTAGCGGACCTTGGTCCCGCTCAAGTACGAAGGCGTGCGCTCGCGGGGCTCGCCGAGTTCGCGGACCTTGTCGAAGACCCAGCGACGCTTCGCGTACACGAAGCGGTGGGCCCGCTCGGCGGGCTCACCCACCGGCAGGACGACCTCGACGGAGCCGGGCTCGACGACGATGCGCTTGCGCTTCGCTCGCGCGCTCTCACGCACCCGGTAGGCGATGCGCGTCAGGCCGATCTCGAGGACGCCTTCGAGCTCAGTCACGGGACTTGGCGAAGCGCCGGTTCGCATGATCCATTACCGCGTCGAGGATCGCGTTGCGCTTGTCCTTAGCGACCTTGCGCATCAACAGGCGCCTGGCTCGCCTGCGAAGCTCCTTCGTCACCGCCGGATTGAGCTGCCAGTTGACCGGCGCGGTCTCGTCCTCTCGGAAGAGCGTGGCGAGCTCGCCAGCGACCTGCCGGAGCCCGTCCTCCTCCTCCGAGAGATGGCCTGCGGGGCCGTCGCCGTCCCTCCGCGATTGTTCGGTGCCCGGCGGCTTCGTCAGCGCGGCGAGCGCAACGGTGAGTGCGTCCCGGTTCTGCTCGATCACGCCGAGCATCATCACGAGCGCGCTCGCCCAGATCTCGCGGTTGTGCTTCGGCGCCTTGTGCGCCTGGGCGATGCGGATGGCGACCACGTCGCGCACGGCGTTGTCATAGGCCGAGCGCTCGGGCCAGCCCTCGTCGGACTCGAACTGCTCGGGGGTCAGGTGGAGATCGTAGGGGATGCACTTCGACTTCTGCAGCTCGCTGACCAGCGTGCTCAGGCCGACGCGCTTGCTGAGCACCGCCTGGGTGCGGGCCGGGTCGAGGAGGGCCATGACCTTCATGAGCAGCGGCTCGACGCCGAGGAAGACGAAGGCCACCCACGGGCCGAGGTCGTCGCGCTCGCGGTCGTCGGCGCGGATGACCCGCTCGGGTGCGCGCACCACTCGCTCGGCCAGATCCGCGTACGCCTCCTCCCCCTCGACGTCGGTCACGAGCTTGGGCATCGGCGCATTGGCGATCGCCTCGAGCAGCTCCACGATTTCGCGCGCGACCACCTCGTCACCGCCCCCGAGGGTGTAGGGCGGCACCGTCGTTGCACAGCGGGGATGGGTCCAGCTCCTGAAGGCCTCCACGATGAGGCGGATGCCCCGCTCGGTGAAGCGGCGGCCGTCGATCGCGACCGACGGCGGCAGCTCGGCGGTGAGGATCGAATAGAAGCCGTGGGTCTCGCGGTCGAGGCCGGTCTCTTCGTACTCGACCTCCTTGCGGACGAGCTGGACCGCGTACTCGTAGGTGCGGCGGTAGAGCTCGGCGGCATCGATTTGTTTTTGCGTAAACGAGTCGATGAGCTCCTGCACCCGCTCGGAGAGCGTCGCGTACTGGGCGGGGTTCTGGGCCTTCTTCTCCGCGAGCGTCTTCTTCAGCGCCGCGACCTTCTTGAGCGCGGCGGTCTCGAGGTCCTCCTCCTCGCTGTCGCCGTCGCCGAGCCCGATCCAGAAGCCCGGGTCGGTGATCGAGGGGAGCGTCACGAGCGTCTTCAGGCCCGTGACCTCGAGGTGCTCCTCGAGCATCCCGCGGATCTTCTCGCTCAGCTCCTTGAAATCGACCTGGGCTTTCTGCTCGAAGCGCACCGAGCCCCACGCGATCACGGTGGCGACGTACTTGGCGTCGGCCGTGAACTCGAGCCGGATGGGGTCCGAGCCGACGGCGGCCTGGGCCCGCAAGAACGCCGCCGCGGTCGGGCGGAACCGGTACCAGACGTCCTCGGTGCCGAGGTGCTCGCACGCGAGCTGGGCATCTTTCTCGGGCTTCGACGAGCGCGGCGCACCCTTCAGGAACGCCATCGCGGCGGCGTGCTTGGCGCGGAGATCGTCGGCGAGCGCGTCATCGCTCTCCATCGAGTCGCCGACGTCCTTCGGATCGTAGCTGTCGAGGGCCGCCTTCAGGTCGCGGGTGACCCCGATGTAGTCGACGACGATCGCGTGGTCCTTCTTCTCGCCGTACCGGCGGTTGGTGCGCGCGATGGCTTGCAGGAGGTTGTGCTGGGTCAGGTAGCTGTCGAGGTACATCGCCTGCTCGATCGGCGCGTCGAAGCCGGTCAGCAGCTTGTTGCAGACGATGAGGAAGGAGAGCGGATCGGACGGATCCTTGAAGCGCCGCTTGGCCGCCTTCTCGGCCTCTTCGTCGAGATAGAACTTCGCGAGGTCCTCGTTGCCCTCTTTGAGGTCCTCCTTGCCTCCGGAGGAGTAGACGCAGGCGCTCATCGCGGCGGCGCGCTCCATCGCCTCGGCCTCGCCGAGCCCCTCCGTCTTCACCAGCTCCTTGGCGATGAGCACGTCGAGGCAGCGCTTGTAGATCGTGCACGCCTTGCGATCGACGGCGACGATCTGCGCCTTCATCCCATCGGGGCGCACGTTCTTCTTGAAGTGCGTCCAGATGTCGTAGGCGATGAGGCCGATGCGCGGCTCGAAGCGTGCCAGGTCCCCGCGGGTGACGCCGCGCGCCTTGAGCTCGTCGCGGAGATCCGGATCGAGGGCGGCGAACTCCTGGTCGAACATCACGTCGAGCTTCGGCGCGTCGAGCTCCCAGAGCGCCATCCGGCTCATGTAGCGGATGGGCACGGTGGCGCCGTCGGCGACCGCGTCCTCGATGCCGTAGCGGTCGAGGTAGTCCTCGCCCTTCACGCCGAAGTTCTTGCGGGTGTCGAGGTCCTTGGTCTTCACCGGCGTCCCGGTGAAGCCGAAGAAGCGTGCATCCGGGAAGGTGGCCCGCAGGTAGCCGCCGAGGTCCTTCTCCTGCGTCCGGTGCGCCTCGTCGACGAGGATGATCCAGTTGCCGCTGTCCGCGATTGGCTTCCTCGAGCCGTGCGCCTTGAAGATGGTCGAGAGCACCACCCGGCCCTTGGGCGAGCCTGCGACCAGCTCGTGCAGCCGCTCGATCGAGTCGGCGTGCTCGGGGTTCGGGATGCCGCAGTCCTGGAAGGTCTTCGTGATTTGCGCGTCGAGGTCCTTCCGATCGGTGAGGACCAGGAGGTTCGGGTTCTGAAGCTCGGGCGAGGAGAGGCCGTGGTGGAACTTCAGCTTGAGCGTCGCGAACACCATCGTCAGCGACTTGCCCGAGCCCTGTGTGTGCCAGATGAGCCCACGCCGGTGCTTGCCGGCGGCCACCCTCTCCACCAGCTTGTTCACCGCGCGGAGCTGCTGGTAGCGGCACATCTTCTTGATGGTCGTGCCGCTGTCCGGATCTCGTTCGAAGACCACGAAGTGCGCGAGGATGTCGAGGAGCCGGTTCTTCTCGAGGAGCGACCAGAGGCCCTTCTGCATCGGCTCGTGCGCGAAGTCCGCCTCGCTACGGGGCCAGGGGTCGCGCCAGCTCGCCCAGAGCTCCTTCGGCGCCCCGGTCGCGCCGTAGCGGAGCGAGGTGCCGTTGGTCGCGATGTTGAAGAGGTTGGTCGCGAAGAGCCGGGGCAGCTCCTTCTCGTAGACGCGGATGTCGCTGATGGCGTCGAAGACGTCCTTCTTGGCGATGGCCGACTTCGCCTCGACGACAACGAGCGGGATCCCGTTCACGTACACGACGACGTCGGGGATCCGGTACGAGAGCCCGCGGACCTCGAGCTGGTTCGTGACGACGAAGGTGTTGTTCGAAGGGTTGTCGAAGTCGATCAGCTTGATGGGCCGGTGCGTCTTGTCGCCCTGGAGCTTGCGGCTGTAGCCGCCGCGGAGGAACGCGAGCCACTGGGCGTTGTCGGTGCGGCGCGCGAGGTCGGAGGCGATGGCGGAGGCCTCGTCCTCGGGGACCTGGTTGATGCGGGCGAGCGCGCCGACGAGGTGGTCGCGGAGGAGGACCTGGTTCTCGCCGCCACGCAGGAGCATCACCTTCTCGGGAGAGAGGTAGGCGTAGCCGAGCTCGTCGCGGAGGTAGGCGATGAGCGGTAGCTCGACGAGCGTGTACTCGTTCGGCGTCCGCACGTAGGCCGCCGCGAAGCCGTCGCGCGCGATGCCGCTCGGTGCCTTCCCGCCTGCGTATTTCGGCCGATCGCTCACGTGGAGACGCGCACCTTGCCAGTGAGGAGGTCTTGCAGGAGGCCGGCCTTCACCTGCCGAAGCTGAGCCAGCTCCGACTCGCCCGACTCGACGGCGCCGGAGAGCGCCTCGAGCCGCTCAGCGATCGCGGCTTGCTCCTCGTACGGCGGGAGTGGGATCGGTTGGTCGGTGATATCCGATTTGTGAACGTGCAGCAGCGTGGACTTGAAGCCATGAGCGCGTTGCTCCACGCGTGACGTGATCAGCCGCATCACCGCGTAGAGCCAGCGAGCATCTACGCCCGGCCTGACGCGTAGCTTGTAGATGTGTTGGTTGAGGACACCCCTTGGCCCCGGCCAGATGCACGGCCCGAACGAAGCGCCCGCGCTGCCTGCCCACGCAAACAACAGATCGCCAGGCTCCACGATCCATTCGTCGCGCGCCGGCCCATCGTAGTAGTTGAACTTGGCGTTCCCGTTCAGGTTCTGGATGCGGATGATCGGGAGGCCCTTCGCTGACCAATCGGGCGGGCGGAAGCCGTAGCCGCCTGTAAAGGCGGCCAGCTCCCCGGGCGTGGCGATTTCCCAGTGCCGCGGGATGTCACCGATGCTCGTCTCCTTGAACGCCGTGTGCTCGAGGCCCCTGGTCAGAACCTCATCGAGCAGCCCGTCCTTGACCCGCCGGGTCTGCTCGATGACCGCCTCGCTTGCCTGGATGGCCTCGTCCACCGAAGAGAGAATGGCGGCGATCTTCTTCTGCTCCGCGAGCGGCGGCAGCGGCACGGCGGATCTGAAGAAGTCGTCGGCTGAGATGTTGAGCAGACCGTTGCCGCGCACGCCGGAAGTGATCACCCTCTTCAGCTGGTCGTTGAGACCGCCGCCCAGGAAGAATTGAGACGCAAACTCGTGGTCAAGCCTTTCTGCTTCGATAGCGAAGCAGATGTACACGTTGGGCACGGCGGCACTTGTCCATTCTCGTAGCTGATAGACACATCCTTGCGGATAGGCCTTCGAATTTCCCTTGTTGTAAGCGAACTCCCCCTGCCGCAGCTCGATGTAGTTCTTCAGACTCTCGCCGGCCATAAAGCGATCGTATTTTTCGCTCTGCGGTACGAATCCACCTTGTGACGTGATCATCAGGATGTTCTCTGGCTCAGCGGAGCATCGCCTCTGCACACGCTCAGCCACCTCTCCCATGCGAGCCGCTTTCCATCCGCTAGGGAGTTCACTCATAGCCAAGCTCTCTCAAGTAGCCTCGCATGCGCGCCTCGGTCTCATCGCGAGTGACCATCAGCGCGCGTAGCTTCTCCACCTCGGACTTGACGTCGATGGGAGGCGGGGGCTCGTCGGTCTGCACGTACCGGGTGAGGTTGAGGTTGTAGTCGTTCGCCGCGATCTCCTCGAGGGGCACCACGCGACAGAAGAGCTCCTGATCCTCGAAGCGGCGCACCGCGCCGACGAGCCGGGCGACGTTCTCGTCGGAGAGCGTGTTCTGGTTCTTCCCGGGGACGAAGTCCTTGTCCCCGTTCACCAACAGGACCTTGCCGCGTCGCGACGCCGGCTTGTTCTTGTTGATGAAGAGGATGGCCGCCGGGATGCCCGTCCCGTAGAAGAGGTTCTGGCCCAGCCCGACCACCGCCTCGATAAGGTCCGCTTCGAGCAGGCCCTGCCGGATGGTGCCCTCGGTGCCGCCGCGGAAGAGCACGCCGTGGGGCACGACCACCGCCATCCGGCCCTTGTCCTTCAACGTGGCGACCATGTGCTGCACGAACGCGAGGTCGGCGTAGCTCTTCGGCGGGCAGCCGTAGGCGTCCCGGCCATAAGAGTCGCCCTTGCTCCACACTTCGTGGCCCCAGGGCGAGAGCGAGAACGGCGGGTTCGCGAGGACGATGTCGAACTTCTTCAGCGCCTTGTCGCCCGCGAGGTGCTTCGGGCTGACCAGGGTGTCGCCGCGGGCGATCTGGTCCTGCTGCACGTCGATGTCGTGCAGGAAGAGGTTCATCTTGCAGATGGCCCAGGTGTTGAGGTTCTTCTCCTGGCCGTAGAGCACCAGCGTGCGGGCGTCCTTCCCGTTCCGGCGCATGTAGTCGTGGCACTCGAGGAGCATGCCGCCCGAGCCGCAAGCCGGATCGCAGATGGCCATTCCTTCCTCCGGGCGGAGGCACTCGACCATGAGCTGGACGACCTTGTGGGGCGTGTAGAACTCGCCGCCCTTCTTCCCCGCGTCATCCGCGAACTTCGCGATGAGGTACAAGTAGGCGTCGCCGAGCATGTCGGCCGCGACGTCGCTCTTGCGCAGCCGGTGCCTGTCGAAGTGGGCGACCAGCTTCTCGAGCGTGGCGTCGGGGAAGCGCTCCTTGTTCGCGAAGTCGACGTCCTGGAAGATGCCGAAGAGCCGAGGGTTCGCGTCCTCAATCTCGCGGAACGCGTGGTTGATGGCGTCGCCGATGTCCTTGCTCTTCTTCCGGACGTCGGACCACAGATTGCCCGCCGGGATGTAGAAGCGGTGCTCGTCCGGCGACCGCGCCTCCTCCTCGTCCCCGTCGAACTCCGCGAGGAGCGCCTCGTACTCCTCCTGCCAGACGTCGCAGAGGCGCTTGAAGAAGAGGAGGCCGAAGATGTAGTGCTTGAAGTCGCCGGAGTCGATCGAGCCGCGCAGGATGTCCGCCGCGCCCCACAGGTGCCGCTCGAGCTGGGGAAGCGAGAGCTTCTCCCCCGGCTTCGCTTCGGGCGGGAGCTCGGTTCGGCCGTTGCCGTTCTTCTTGCGGCGAGGCCTCTTGGCCGCCTCGCTTCGAGCGCTCGGATCGGAGGCGACGTCAGCGTCGGCGTCCTCTCCCGCTGCTCCCCAGTGATCGGCGAACACGTTCTGCACGTGCGTCTTGCCCGCCGCCTCCTGGAGACGGTTCTTCACGGTGCGCGCGATGAGGCCCGTGACCTGGGCGAGCTCGTCGAAGAGCTCGTGGTCACGAGCCCATGCCGCCGTCTTGCCCTCGAAGGCCTCGGGGGAGGCCGGCCACCGATCCTCGAAGCAGGTCCGCAGGTACGTGCGCCCGTGGGCTTGGTTCAGGCGGCGCTTCACGGTCGAGGGCGCGAGCCCGGTGATCTCGGCGATCGTGGCGACGAGGTCCTCGTCGCGCGCGGTTTTGACGCTGGTTCGAGCGAGAGTTGGCATCGGAGGGTCGAATCCTTCGGAGTGCTGAGACCTGAGGCTTGCGGCGCTTGTGCCGGAGTGAGCACGCCGGTGTCAATCGCGCCGCCGCGAGCGCTCAGTAGACTTCGCCGTCGTCCACTGGGTAGCCCTCGGCTTCCTCGATGAGCCGGGCGACGAGGGCCGCGTTGTCCGGGCCGAGCCAGGGACCGATCACGCGCATCCGTTCGACGTCCCCCGCGGCGAGATTGTCCTGCCCGAGCATCCGATGGGCCCAGGCGCGGGTGCGCAGGAGGCCGAGCTGTGGCCACGGCTGCCAGACACAGTCGGCCAGCGCGCTCGACGCAGGCGCAAAGGCGTCTTCGTAGCGCTCGAGGGCGACTAGGGTGCGGGCGAGCTCGTACTCGAGGAACACGCGGCAGCTGGCCTCGTACTCGGGGCTGTATGCACGCGTGAGGGTCTCGAGATCGCGCTGCGCCTGGACGAGCTCTGCCAGCGCTGCCTCGGGATCGCCACTCATGCGGAGGGCCATCGCGTGGTATTGGCGCGAGCGAGCGAGCTCGTACGGCTCGTGCGCGGCGTGCGCGTCGACGGCCGCCGCGAGGAGAGGCAGCGCCTCGTCGAGATCGCCGCTGTGCATTCGCGCGCGACCCAGCGTGCCCATGGCGCGGCCGAGCATGCGGCGGTGACCGCCCTGCTCGAGCTCACGCATGTCGGTCTCGATCCGCTCGATGGTGTCGCGAGCTTCGCTGCCTTCGAGCTTCTGGTTGTCGATAAGCCGGCCGAGCTCGACGATGTCATAGAGGGTCCGCTCTTCGAGAGAGTTGCATGTCGCTCGGTCGACCGAGCGGAGCATCTCTTGCACGTCGTTCGTCATCCCCGCGTGCGAGTAGGCGAGTGCCGCCATGACGCGTGCATGGCTCAGCTCGGGCTCGTGGGGACCGCCGGTACCGAAGGTCTCTACGAGGTCGCGGATGCCGTCGCCGACGTCGGTCCAGCGAGCTTGCTCGCCAATCCGTCCCAGGTCGCCGTCCTCCACGACGTCGATCAGGTCGCCGAGCTCCTTCAAGCGAGCCTTCTCCGATGACGGCGCGATCGACAGGGCGCTCAGCTCGAGGCTTGCAGCTTTGAGGCCCTCGGTGAGCTGTTCGATCGGCTTGACGGATACGCCGCCCAGCTCGTCCGCGTTCGCCTTGCTGGCGATGAAGGTGACCTTCGCATTCGCAGGTACTGCGCCGGCCTTCTGCCGCGCCGCGCCCACTCCGCCCACCCGGCCCCACCGAGCGACGGTGCCGAGCGGAACGAGGGCCCGCGCGATCGGCCGATCGAGCCACGCGGACGCGAAGGCGAGCGCGGCCGAGAGGCCTACCGAGCTGCCGTCGACCGAGAGGCGCGCACCGCGGGCGACGCTCGGGTCGACGACGAGCTCGAGCCGATGCGCGGCGAACGGGTGAGGTGCAATGCGATTCGCCGTGCAGCTCGCGGCCGCGCGGTACGCGTCGCGGATGGTGTCCCGGGCGATGCGCTCGAGCATCGGCGCGCCGGCCCAGGTCAGCGACTCGCGCGGGAGATCCGAGACGAAGACGCGCAACTCGGCGAGCACGCCGCGATTGTGCTCCTCGTCGTAGAGAATGAGCGGCACGCAGCCGGGCGTCGGCGCCTCGCCGCTCCGGTGGAGCCAGGGGCAGGGCTCGCGCGGGAGGTCGGGGCGCAACGTCGGCGCGGACGCGGCGGCGAGCCGGGTCACCTCTCCGGCAGCCATCGCACGCGGACCGCGGAAGGCGATGACGTTGGACAAGCGACCGTATCCCGCCACCGGGTCGACTGTTTGCACCCGACGCACATCGACGGCGTACGGAATTACTCGACCGACGTCGTACGCGGGAGGCGAGTCCTGGTCGGTCTCTCGGGGTGGCTGAACGTCCCTCGGCCCAAGGTCGAGGTAGTGAACAACGCCTTCGCGCCGCGCCCCCGCGATGTGGACCAGCGCGGACTCGACCATCCCCGGTCGCACCGCGGCTTCGACAGCGGCGCGGTGTCCCCACCACTCGGCCGGGTCCACGGGCAGCGCGGCGACGAGTTCGTCGTGCACGTCATCGGGCACGAGGAAGATCGCTGAGCGGTGCGCACGGTGGCGTTCGTCGGCGCGGGCGAGCGCCGTCATGAGCGGGGCGAGGTCGATGCCCTGAGCGTCGAGCTGGGCCGCCGCGTCGCTCATGGTCAGGCGCGCGACGAATGCATGACTCACGAGGCGCTCGGATTCGGGGTCGAGGTCCTCTCCCTGTTCGAACGCGTCGTGCGCTGCGGCGATGGCGTCGCTCATAGCACCCTCCGTCAGCGCGGTCGCGAGCGCCTGCACAATCTCGCAGCTGCGCGTCTTCCCCTGGCCGCACGTGACGTCCAGGAGATTCGCCACGCCATGCCAAGCGTCCTCGGCCGGCGTGGGTGCGTGCACGTCGATCCGCGTCTCGAACGCGCCGAGCAGCGCGTCGTGCCAGGGGTGCACGCCTGCGTCGTGAGGGACGAGCGCCTCGGCGCCGTTCGCGTAGCGCCACCAGGTTCCGTTGACGTGCTGTCGCACGCTGAGCGTTCCCCCGGCGTGCGGGAGGTGAACGCGGAGGAGCTCCGCTGCCTCATCGAGCTCGCTCGCGTCGCGGGCGACATCGAGGGACCACGTAGGGGTCCAGGTCGTGACGTAGACCGCCTCGCTCAGCGAGCGGACGAGCGAGCGGTACGCGTGCAGCACTGGCTGACGGGTGGCGACCGCGCGAGCGAAGAGCGCTTCGTCCTCGGCGCTGAGCCCGGCTTGCGTCGCTACGCGAAGGATGTCGTGGGCGGTCTGCTCGTCCTCGAGGAGGCGCTCGAGGTCGCCGCGGCGAATCCAGGTCCACGGCGGGATCGGATGTTTCTCCGCTTCGCCCGCGTAGAACGCGTGATCGGCGCGCGCGTCGACCGCGGCGCGTGCCCGCTCGAGCGACGACGACAGCGCGCGTCGCACTCGATCCGAGTGGCCAACGTCGCCGAGACGAGAGAGGCCCTCATGGGCGCGACAGAGGTCCTCGGTTCCGCGCAGCCACGCGTGCATGGATGCCACATCAGCCGGCGGATCGGGCCAATCCCGCAGCCAGTCGATTAGGCCGTCCCACTCGACGCCATCATGATCGAGGCGCGCCTTCAGCTCGGCCAGAACACCCTCGCCCGCGGCGGCGAGCAGCGAGAGAAGGCCCTCGGCGCTGCGCTCGAGGAGCGGGCGCTCTCTGAGCATCGCCGACAGGTCGGGCGTGTGGTCGCGGTCCGTCATGCGCAGGCCTCACCCGAAGAGCGCCGGAGGGCGCCCATTTCTGACAGCGCTTCGCCAAGTTTCGCGTTGTCGAAATCTTTCACTGCGCCACCATCAACGGAAGGTCACGGAGCTCGGAGGGTCCGCGATGGGCGCTGTGCACCGGCTCGACCCGGAGAGCGTCGGTCGCCTCGACGTGCCGGGGCGCGTATACCGCGATGGGCCGCGACTTGCCGATGGGTGGGCACCACCACGCCTGGCCGATCGTGCCCTGCGCGATGGCCGCCTCGCAGCGCACCTGCGCGCCGGGCTCGAGCGGACAGCGGAGCGCGAGGGGAACCGGCGGGCCTTCGGTTCGGTAGGGCACCCCCATTGTGCGCACCGAGGTCGGCAAGAAGCGGCCCGCGCCATCGATGCGCTGCTCGCTGGTGGTCTTCCGTTCGCCCACGAGCCACCACGCGCGGGGCTGATGGGTGCTGTCGTGCTTCACCTTCGCAACGAGGGCGCGGCGGTCGGTGCGGAGCCGGACCTCGACCGGGTCGTCCGTCAGCGCGGCGCCGACGCTGGCGCGCTGGAGCGCTCTCCGCGGGTTCACGCCGCGGCGGTCGCAGCGGAGTCCGTCGGCGGCGAGCACCGCCTTCAGCACACCTACCGGCAGGCGCGCGGCCACCGTGGCACGCTCCACGGGGAGCGTACGGCACCGATCCCCACGCTCGCCGAGATGAGCTCGGAGAGCCGGGTTGGGAGCGGCGCATCACCGCGTAGCTCGACGCCGTCTCTGGCGCACACGGGGCCCAGCACCTCGGCCGCGACGGGCAAGCGCGCGATCCCGCGAAGCGATCGGTGGGTCGCGCCGATCTGCGATAGGAGCCATGGGTCTTCCTCGATGCGAACGCTGAGCGTCGCCAGCTCGTGGTCCGGGCCGAGGTCGAGCGGGCGCTCCCGGGCCCAGCCTGCGTGGCCGAGCTCCGACACGAGCTCGGTGTAGGCGCCGCTCAGCGCGACCGCATCGCTCCCGCTCGCACGAGGTCGATCCGGCGGCTTTCGCACGAGCGGCGCGGCGCCGGGCGTGGGGCCCCACGCGGTGAACCAGTCCTTCTCGAGCTGAACCCAGCGGCTCTTGTCGCGCGCAAACACCTCGCTGCCGAGGTCGCGCGCGAGTTCGCGATCCCGCGACATGAGGACGGCCAGATGATAGTGACCGCTGGCGGCTTCGGTGGGCGACCTGCGCGCGAGCCGACCCAGGAGCACGTCGGCCGTCTGCGGCATCGGCAGCGCGAGCGCGATCTCGACACGGGAGCGCGCCGCGCCGAGCGCAGTGGCGAATCCGCGTGCGGCGTCTTCCAGCGACCGCCACGGGAGGTCGTGGCTGTACCCGGTTACCGTGTTGAACGCGAAAATGGTGACGCACTCCTCGAAGGACGAGCGACGCTTCTGGAGGTGCGGCCGCGCGTCCTCCAGGAGCGCGGGCAGGCCATCGTCGATGACGTTGTCGAGGTCGACGAGGATGAGCGCCCTCATGCGCCCTCCTTCGCGAGTGCGTCGGCGAGGCGCTGCGCGAGCCACCGCTTGCCGCGGGTGAGGTGCTGATCGACGCGGTTCCGTGCCCGTTTCTGCGCCGCTTGCACCGCGACGGGGTCGGCAGTGTCGATCTCACCACGGGTCTCGTCGTAGTAGCGCGCGGCGATCTCCTCGATCGCGAGACCTTCGAAGAAATGGAGATCGATGACTCTCCTGTACGTCTCCGGTGCGGTCGTCAGCGCATCGCGCACGATCGCGTGCCGGCGGTCCGTGTTCTCACGATCGAGGTATAGCTCCTCTGGGCTTTCGACCGCCTTGCCGAGAACCGTCGGATCGTGCTGGAGCCGGTCCTGCACCGCGCCTCGTCGACTGTGGTGCCGGTGGATGTCGCGCGCCTTGTTCTCGGCGACCCGCCAGACTAGCGCGTCCGCTCGGGTAACCCGCACGCCGGACCGCTTCAGAGCAGCCGCGAGCTGGTTCGCGGCGTGCTGCGCGACGTCGTCCACATCCGCGTCTCGCACTCCCGTGGCGATCGCCGCGCGCTCGGCAACCGATCGCGCCGCTCTGAGGATGTCATCGAGCAGAGGTTCCGACCTCTCCTCGTACCAGCGATCGAGAAGCTCGTTGAGCTGATCCGGCATCCCCGCCCGAGTATACCGAGATTTGTTCCGAACTGGGCTCGGCAGCTCACGCCGTCGTGCTCCCTCACCGCGAGTCGGGAGCACCGCGGCCTCGACCTTGGTGCGCGGAGGTGCTGGCTCACCCGCGCGGCGCCCCATCGCTCGAAAAGCGAGTGGCAGCAGGAAAGGCGGCGGTCATGCCGGCGCCAAGTCGACGAGCGTGGTGGACGGCGCGGGCGGGGCTGCGCAGGCGGCGAGAGGCCGCTCTATGCCCAAAGCGCTCGGGGGCTCTCGGCGCCGCTGGCGAGGGCGCGTCACGCGGTGTCCTGCGTCTCGCCACGCCGGACCCGTGCGATGATATCCGACAGCAGCTCGCAGAGTGCGTGCAGGAGTCCGAGCCGAACTTCGCGCCGCTGTTCGTCGGTCGTGGGCTGACGGGCACGACAGTGCTCCTCGAAGATGTCACCGACCGTTGCGTAGTACTGGTTCGGCTTCACGTCGTCGCTCGGCCGCGTGCGGTCGTGCCCGTACGTGCAGCGTAGTGTCACGATGGCGTCGATCACCGGCGCCTTTTTGTAGATCGCCGCCAGCCGCTCTGGGAGCAGGTAAGGCTTCGGGTTGGGGCCCTCGAGCCGCCGGGCATTCTCGTAGAATTGGGTGTAAAGGAGCACGAAGGCGTCGTTCAGGCGCTCCACCGTCACCGGGGTGCGCGCGAGCCGCCAGACCTGGGTAGCGTGGTCGTTCACCCGCAGGCCGATCTCGAGCTTCCGGAGCCGCAGCGCCTCGTTCAGCTCCCCGACCAGGCGCAGGAGTTCGATCACTACTGCGTACTCGCCGGTGGTGTCGCGGGCGCGCGTGGCGCGCTCCCACCGGCGGCCGGCTTTGGCAAGCAGGGCGGCGCGCGAGGTGCCACGGCGGTTGTGGAAGCCATCCTCGCGGAGAATCCTGCTCGCAGTCCTCGACCTCGGCCTCGCCCCGCAAGAAGGCACGCGTTCCTGGTCGGATCGACGCCCACAGGTGCTGCAGATCGACCTCGACGCATGGGAGCAACTCGTCGTGGAGTCTTTCCTCGATGTCTTGCGTTTCAAACTCAGGGTTGTGGTACCGCGTGGTGGCAAGGATGTGCAGGGCGCGCATCACGGCGGCTGGAAAGCCTCCGACCGCCATCCATATCCGGTCGGCATCGCCCCCGATGGCTGGGATGCCGAGGTCCTCGGCGACCGATCTGCACAGATGTTTCACGTCCCGTAGCTCGAGCGGCTTGAGCCGCGGCTGCTGGCAGATCCCCAGGATGCGAGAACGCTGATCGGGCACCTCCTCGACCAACTCGGTTGGTTTGAGACACGAGATGAAGATATATCCGAGGTGAGTGTGCTCGGACTTCAATCGGCGTAGTAGTGCTTGCTCTGGGGTGCTCATACCAAGCGCGACGCCATCGAACTCGTCGAAGACGATGACGAGTGGTTGGTCGGCTGAGCCATTCTTGACCAGTGCTTCGAAGCGAGCGCGTGCCGTCTTGCCGTCGACATGGATATCGTACCGGTCCCGCGCGCAATCGACCACGCGGTCGAGTGCCTCGTCGAACCTCTCAATCTCGATGGCATCGACCCAGACGACCCGAGCGCCGCGCTCCTCTCCATTCTTCGCAACCACGCGGGCGAGCGCGGTCTTCCCCATCCTGCGCGGTCCGTAGATCCACGCGGGATTGAGCTCCTCCCCGTAGATGCTCCCCTCAAGCTGTGACTCGAGCACCTGGCGCCCGACGAAATATCGGCGCGGCACGCTTCCGTGCAGCCGGCCCAGCTCCTGGAACACCGTCTTCGGGTCCGCACCGCTCATCGAAAGAGCCCCCGGCGCAGAAGGTGCTCGCCGAGCACGCCGATCACGAGGCGGTAGCGCTCCGCCCGCGACCGGGCGCGGACAACGAGAGGGCGGTAGGCGACGTCATCCTCGCGACTGTCGCGAAGAGACTCGAGCGTTTCGGCGATGTTCGAGCAATCCATCTCGCGGCCCTCGCGCTGCAGCGCCTCGCAGATCTCGTCCACTGAGACGAACCGCCGGCTCTCTGGCGCATCGCGGTGCGCGCGTGCGAGCCCCAGAGCACCGCCCAGTCGTCACCGATGAGCTTCACATAGTCGGTGAAGTACCCCTCGGCCGGGAGGATCTTGTCCTCGATGATCTCCCGTACGTCGAAGGGCGCGACTTGATCGCGACCGCTGAATTTCATGCGGTGGAACAGATCGTTGCAGATGACCTGCAGCAGGTAGGGTTGCAGCCCCGACGCGCGCAGCAGCGCCTCGCGCGCGAGCTTCGACACGGACATCGTCGGCTCGCCCGCCGCGATGATCTTTTCAGCGTCTGGCTCGGTCAGCGGTTTGACCTCGACGGTCTCGAGCAGCCCGAACAGGCGCTCGCGGTAGCGCGTGGACAGGATGTTGGGCAGTCCTGAAAGTACCACGCGCAGCCCGCGGTTCGCCATGAGGGACTTTCGCAGAGCTCCGAAGACTTGCTGCTGGAACACCTCGGTGGGAGGAGGCATGGCGGCCTCGCCCCAGCAATCGAGCGCGAGCCTGGCGTTGTGAAGGATGTTATCGAACTCGTCCATCAGGAGCAGGACGGGCCGGTCGAGCTCAAGGGCTTCGAGCGAGGTCATGAAGCGTTCGAAAGCGGGATAGCAGCGCTCGCGGAATTCGGCGCGGGAGAACTCGAGCTCGCGATGCCGCGACGGTGGCACCGCCTCACGGATCTTCTCGCAGAGGTCAATCAAGAACTCGACGCTCGTGTCGGACGGAGGCCGGTCCTCCACCGACCAGTAAATCGGGCGGAAACGGCGGACAATCTCGTCGTGCGCCATTACCTGCCGCAGGATGCTGGTCTTGCCGATCCGTCGGATCCCATAGAGGACGATCGGGCGCTGCTCCACGTCACCGATCAGCGCGCTGACGATGCGGTTGAGCTCCCGATCTCGCCCTACAAAACGCTCCCCGGTCACTGCAGTTCCCGTCGTGTAGGGACTGCTTCGGTATTCGCGATTGCTCGGGCGGACCTTGAGCGAGAAGCCTTTGTGGATCCGCGTTTCGCCAACCCGCAGCTCCACGCGGAACCGATACTCGCTCGCTCGCTGGTCGAGATCCGGCGGGACGTCGAGCAGGAACACGGCCTCGTGGGAGCTCTCGCCGCGCAGGCTCCCCACCTGAATCATTCCATCGACGATGTCGGGCGCGTTCTCAGGATCACCATCATAGCCGAGAACAACCGACAGGTCGTTGGCGGGTACGTCGCCCAAGTTCCGCAGGAGCACCGGGAGCTCGGAATCCTCGGGGCGTTCGGCCGGGTAGAGTACGTGGACCAGCGGCTGGACAGTCAGGTGCGGCTCGCCGCGCTCGCGGCTCGCTCGCCTCGAACTCAGTGCGACAGCCTCGACCGTGTCCGGCAAGAGCTGCTGGAACTCACGAACTGGCGCCGCGGTGTCGGTCGGCAGCTCCGCCAGTTGCGCGCGCAGGCGCGCGGCCAAGTCGTTTAGCCGGTCACGAGTGGCCGCCGGGAGGGGCTCCTCAACCGACAAGTCGTCCTCGAGTTTCGCGAGCAGCCCATCGAGCTCGTGCGAACCGTCGATATCGGACAGCAGGAATCGAACGCCAGCGCGTATCCGGGGCATCCGCTTGCGCACGTTCGAGAACGTCACGAGACGGCGTGCCGCCGCACCGAAGAGGAGCGAGTCGCTTCCGATCTCGGCGGCGACGACCTCAAGCCATCGATCCGCGACGGATGGCGCGAGCTCGTCGGCCCACATCCCCGCGAGCGCGTCGAGCAAGGGCGCGGTGGTGAGGCGTTCCCACATCAGACGCGGCCGATCGAGCCACTCGGCGACGGCTGCGCCCCGCCCACGCGCCCCCTGTGCGGCAACGTAGGTGGGCCACGCGCACGCTGCGGCAAGCGCCTGCGCGGCGGACTGCATCGGCGCCTCTGCGTACTCGCCGGCCTGTGCGAGATATGTGAACGCGTCGCAGAGCAACTTGCGAGCGTGGATGCCCTCTCGGGAGCGGAGCCGGCGCAGGCCGGCCTCGAGGAAGCCCTCGCCTCGCACTGCCCAGCGCAGCGTGACATCCCCGACCTGCGCGCCGAGAAACAGCGGGGCACGATCCGAGGAGTCGATCATGCGACGTGCGGCCTCCCGGAGCTGGTCGAGGCCGGCGAGATCCTCGACAACGTGTGCGTTCGACGAACTCTGGTTCAACAGCGTCCGCGACAGCAGCGAAAGTTCGTACCCGTCGAGCCCGGGCTGACGTGGGGCGTGGCTTACTCTCGCCGCGAGCTGCCGCCGCACCGGGCGTTCCGGGCGCAGGGGGAGGCTGGCCGGATCGATCCGCTCCCCGTTCGCGATTCGATCGAGCAGCTCGATGTTTCGTTCGAGCACGAGTGCCGGCAAGGCGCGGAACAAATCGGCTTCGTCGCCGGTGGGGAGGACGCGCGCCTCGAGCCGGACTGCGAACCGCTCGAACGCAGTACGCGCCGCGTTCGCGAGGGCGTCCCACTGCGCGTCCGCGAGCTCGGCGGCGAGCTCGCGCGCGGCCTCGAGGTTCTCTTCGTGCCGGTGGAGATCTGCGAGCTTGCGCCGGAGCGCCTCGCAAGCCTCTCGCGTGCGGGGCATCTGCTCGGGGACATCGAACTCGCCGGAGTGGCTCGTCAGCTCATGGATGTCTTTCGGGTCTAGCCCGTGCAGCGCCCGCGTCTGCTCGTCGAACGCCGCTCGTCGCTCGGCAATCGCGGTGCTCAGAGTGTCGAATGCGCTCGCAAGCGCCTGCTCGATGTCAATCGCGAGCTCGAGGCCGGCGTCCCGCGCGTCGGCGGAAGCCTCGAGCGCGGCCAGCGTGTCTCCTGCCTCGAGCGCCGCCCGCACGGCTGCGTCCCACGTGCGCTCGCCCTGCAGATAGGCGAGGAGGGAGTCGAGCCAGCGTGCGTCGTCGTCTTGCCCTCCTGAACACGCCCCTGGGCGGAGGAGCGGCTCCGGCAGTGCCGTCAGCCGCACCACGTCCGGCGGCGTGAGCATCGCGAGGATTTGCGCGGCGTCGGTCACGGCACCTCCAACCCACGGTAAACGCGTCGCAGCGGCGAGGCTTCGTCGACTGTTGCGGCCTCTGTGGCGAGGTCGACTGTAACGGCGTCCTCGCGCAGCTCGTCTACCCCGGCGCCGGACGCCCGCAGTGTCTCGAGACGATCGAGCTGGTTAGCGAGAAACCGGCGCATGGCGTTGCGCGCGTCGCCCTCGACAACCATCAGGTTCGACTCGGTCCGCGCCTCGTCAATCAGCTCTTCCGGCATCGCGTCAATTCTACCGACCGGGGTGGTCGCCAGCACCGCCTCGATGCGCTGCCGAAAGTAGTCTTGGTAGCGGCGCGCCTCCGCCCAGTTGGAGTAACAAGAGGGCTTTTCAAAATCGCGATCGAGCTCCTCGAGAGCGTCCCGCGCGGTCCCATCAACAGCCTGGCCGTCAGCCCGGAACACACGTCGCATGAGGCCGGGAAACCGCCGTTCGGCGGCGTCGAGCCGCGATGACGCACGGTAGCGAAGATCGATCAACGCGTCGGCGAAGCCTCCCTCGGGTTCCAGATCGGCGCCGCGTCGTAGGAGCCATGCGAGCAGCGCGACTTCCTCGTCGCTGCTCGTCAGCCAGCCGATGTCGGCGAGAAGCAGCTCGGCGATGAGCTCGGTGTCGCCGCGCTCGGTTGCGTCGAGGAGCGCGTCAATCGCAACACGCTTGGGTAATGTGCCGGCGCCCTCCAGCCATCCGCGCCGTGCTCCGACTGAGGCGAGGAGGAGGGCCTCGGCGGATCGACCTTCGGACAACAGAGCCTCTAAGAGGGTCTCGAGCACCCCACTCTCAACCGGGAGCTCGCGCATGAGGGCGGCGAGCTCGCGAACGCGGGCTTCGCCGCGGAGCGAGCTCGCCCGGCGCCGGCGGATCCGACCCTGCATGGCCGCCGGGAGGAGGTCGAGCTTGTCGCCCACGATCGCGTCGAGCCCGGCGAGAATCGTCCACCGAGAGCTCTGCGAGCCCCGCTAGCAGGTCTCGCTCGGCAAGCCCTGCGAGCAGGTCGCCGGCAATCAGGTTGTCGAGCATCTCCCACGTGCCTGGTGGCAAGGACGCCCTTTGCTCGACGATGGCGGCGAGCACCTCGAAGAGCAGTCGCGGCGTGCGCTGGTCCCACAAGAGCGTCTCGCTCTCATCGTGCGAGAATTCGCCGGAGTATCGCGGACGGATACCTGTGCGCGATCGCCGCGTAAACCTTGAGGCGCTCCGGTATTCCGAGACCGCTGAGCGCCTCGCCATCGAAGCCGGCGTCCTGGCGCCGTATTGCGACCGCGACGTCCATCTGAGGCCCGAGTCGCCGGCGGAGCTCGCGCACCTCGCGGGCCGAGCAGGGCCGCCTCGAGTTCGGCAGGGATCTGGATCTCAAGGCCATCGAGGGCCGCACGGAGCCGGCCGCGCTCCTCCTCGAGCGCGCGGGTTGCGCTCTCGGTGTGCTCGGTGATGGCCTCGTTAACCCGCCCGAGCCAGGCAGCGGCGGCGTCGTCTGACGCGAGGACATCGTCGGGCATGGGTGGTATCGAGAAGCCGGGCACAGCATCCGACACCCGCGCAACTAACGCGTCGCGGACGCAGTCGAACGAGGCGCGGAGGCGCTCGAATCTCGGTGGCGAGCGGCGCGACCTTGGCGAGCTCGCCGCGTGCGAGATGGTGGCGCAGCTCCGCACTGCGGTGCTGGATCGCAGTGATGAGCGCGCCGAGCTCGTCGGTCGGATGGGGTTGCTCCGAGGTGGCGGGCGGTGCGGGCGGCAGCTCGGACGCACGCGCGACGTCGCGCGGGACGCCCTCGCGGAGCAGGAGACCCTGGATGACCTCCTCCACGCGCTTCCGCTCCTCCTCGGTCGCGCAGCCGCGCTCGGCTGTCTGCGCCATCCAGCCCGGGACGGCCTGGCCGGATTGCTCAAGGCACGCCACCGCGAGCTGAACGCCGAAGGCCGTCGGGTCGCCCACCGTCGCGTAGTGCTGTGCGAACGAGAGCGCGGCCTCGAGCGGTCGGTCCAGATGGAGCTCGAGAAGGCCGGCAATTGTGGACAACTGCGCTCGCGGTCGTACGGCCTTCAGGATCGCCTCGAATCTCGTCGCGGTCCTCCCGCCGGAGGGCGTCCATCGCGCGGATCGCGCTCACCGCCGCGAGCGGGATGGGCCCGAGCCGCGACGGCTCGGGGGCCAGGGCGACGGCTCGCTCGAGGTCGCCGGCGAGCGCACACACGATTGCGGCCGGCACGGCGTCGTTCGTGTCCGTGGGCTCTCCCGTGGCCCGTATCGCCTCGTCCATCTCGCCCCGCGCCAGATGACCCAGAACGAGCTCGTCCTCGTACGACAACAGCGGCATCGCAGACTGGAGGATCGTCCCGGCCGGGTCCTCGCCAACGCGAGCCAGGAGCGCCATTGGTGTCAGCGACGGGTACTGGCAGAGAGTGCCCCCCGAGGCGCTCTAGCTCGGCGGCACGACCCGGAATCGACCCTGGAAGCGAACGCTCTTCACTCACGCTCCAGAAGACGATGTCATCGACGAGCGGCTGTGCCCGTTCTGCGAGCCAGCGAAGTGCGCTCTCGGGGAGCGCGCCGCCATCGGGCGCCCACCGCTTTCCCGCGATGCGGATAGACAAGCTCGACTGGAACGCGTGGCGAGCGAGCGCATCGCGGACGAGACCCCGGATGACGCAATCGCCGGCGACGCCGCGGGCCAGCCCGCGGGCGAGCGCACGGTTCTTCATGTGCTTCAGGCGGGCGCCACCTCCCCAAAACCGCGACAGCACGTGGGACGGAATGCGTAGGCGCAGCAGCTCCGATACTACCGCATCGCGCTCGAGCGAAACGACGCGATGCACTACGGACTCGATCGCTTGTTCCGGCGTTGGTGGGCGGAGGGTCATCGCGCGCGTCAATGGTACAGGATCGGCCGGCGCCCGTGTTCGCAATCGAGACCTGCGCTTCGTCGCCACAAGCTATCGACGCCGGACGGCCGCAGAGCTGACACTCAGCGGACGCTTCGTCAGCGAACACGAGTTGTTCTTCGGCCAGCGAAACCCGTCCTGGGTGTCTCGCTCTGCGTTCGAGACCACCCCATCGGCCTCGATCGCTGTCAGCGCGGCCCGCAGACTTGCGACCATCAGGCGACCTCGTTCGCGCGCTGCGCATCAGAGACCTCCGGCACGACGCGCACACGGCTCCGGCCGCCGCCGAGATCCTCGACGCGGACCTGCGCAAGGAAACGTTCACCGATTGCCCCGACGTGGGAGACGACGCCGACCTGGCGGCCGCTGGCCTGGAGGCTGTCGAGGACCTCGAGGACGAGCTCGAGGCACTCGGGGTCGAGCGCACCGAAACCCTCGTCGATGAAGAGGGTCTCGACCGTCGTGCGGCTCGCGCTGAGCGAAGCGAGGCCAAGGGCGAGAGCGAGGGAGGCGAGAAATGTTTCCCCGCCGCTCAGGCTCTTGATACCTCGGATGCTGTCGCCCATGTCGCGGTCGACAACCTGGAGATCGAGGTCGTCTCCCGGTACTCGCTGTAGGCGGTATCGCGGGTGGAGTTCCGCCAAGTGCGCGTTGGCGTAGGTGAGGAGCACATCGAACGTCAGGCTCTGGGCGAACACGCGAAAGCGCTTGCCGTCGCGGCTGCCGATGAGGGTCTTCATCCGCTCCCGAAGGGATGCCTCCGCCTTGGCTTCGGCGAGCTCGGCGAGCAACGCCGCCACGCGGGCGCGGCATACGTTGTCACACTCCACGCGGGTCGCCACGCGCACGAGCTCCTCGTGCGCGGCGCTCGCTGCCTCGCGCGCAGCGTCGGTCCGGGCGTCGAGGTCCGCGGAATCGACGTCGGGCTCGTTGCGGCAGTGTGCGATCAGAGCGCTGGTGCGCTCGTCGAGTCGGATGCGCGCCGCCGTGACGTGCGCCCCGAGCTGGCGGAGGTGCGCATCATTCGCTTCGAATCCACTCCGCGCCGCGGGCGAGGCGCGCCTCGAGCACCTCGGCTGTGATACCCGCGTCGGCGAGAGCCGACGCGAGGTGTTGGCGCGCGTCTTGGAGCCGCTGGAGTGCCTCGTCGTAGGCCGCCGCGGCAGCGGCCGCCGTGCTCGTCGCCTGGATGTATGCGTCGTGCAGACGGGCCCGGTAAGTCGATAATCCCCTCCGACACGCGCGCGGCGTTGTCGCGCGCCTCCAAGAGTTCACGCTCGACGTCGTCCGGCGAGCGACCGTCGAGGAGCTCGGCATATTGGGCCATCATGGTTCGGAGCTTCGCCTCCTCAGACTCGGCATCCGCCTGCGCGTCGGCATGTGCGGCGACGAGGTCCTCGAGGAATCGACGGCGAGCTCGGCGCGCCGTGCATCGAGCTCCGACCGTCGGGCGAGCGCGGCGGCGCGCGCGCTAGTCCAGTGTTCCCATAGTCGGGCGAGGCGCTCGCCCGCGCTTAGATAGCTCTCCGAGTCCGCGGAAAACGCCGCGCGCCATCCGCCCCCGAGGATTTCGTCGACGCACTCGGCGCGCACTGTGCACTGCCTGCGTAGCTCCTCATCCGGCTGCCGGAACCAGCGAGCACGTTCGAGGTATCCGCCGTGGCGGCGCGCGCCTCATCGAGTGCCGACCGCAGGAAATCCACTCGCTCGCGAGCGGCGTCCCGGCGCTCCCGTAGCCGCTCGACCCCGGCGTCCCAGCTCGCGCGCTCGGCGCGAGCGAAGCGCAGGCCGAGCTCCGCACCGGTCTGTTGCGACCACGCGTGTTCGAGCCGAGGCCCGCTGTCGGCGGGGTGCTCGGGAAGCGCGGAGCTCGCACGCGACCGCGGCCCGTGGGCGACGAGGGCTCCGAGCTTCTCGCGCGCGTCGGACAGCTCGCAGCGAAGCCGTCTTTCGTTTCCTTCGTGGACTTCGGTCGACTTCTTCGCCTCGGCCACTCGCACGCCGAGGAATCCGCGAGCGCCGCAGCAGCCTCATCCCGAATCGGCGCGGTAGCTCTTCACGAGCTCGTCGAAGCCCGCGCGTTCAGAGAACGGGTGCTCGGTCGAGCCGCAAGAGCGGGCAGGCCTCCCCCGGTCGGAGCTCGGCGCGGTGATCGCTCAGGTCGAGCCGCGCACGCGCCTTTTCGTACGCGTCATCTTTGGCATCGCGCGTGGCCCGCACCACGGGAAGTCGCGCCTCGAGCTCCTCGATGGTTGCGACATCATGCTCATGCACGGCCATGACGGCGTCGACCTCGGCCGAGAGCTGCTCGGTCGCGCGGATCGCGTAGGCGTGGTCCGTCGCGAGCCGGGTCAGGGTCTCGAGACGGTCGCGACGAGCGCGGAGGTTCGCCCGCTCGGCATCGAGGTTTCAATCCGCACGAACCTCGTCGCGCCGCCTCAGGCTCTCGCCGAGCGCGCGCTCGAGCGCGTCGACCTCGGCCCGCGCGCCGGCATGCGCTCGCCCGGCGTCGTGCTCGAGCTCCGCGAAACGAAAGCATTGTCCAGCGAGCCGCGCGTGGTCGATCTCGACCTCACGCTCCGAAGCCGCTGCAACCCGAAGCTGGTCGAGTTCCGCAGAGACCCAATCCCAACGTGTGGCAAGCCGCTCGTGCTCGGCATAATTGGCGAGCCAGGCGCACGCCTCAGTCAGCGCGTGCTCCGCGTCAGCGACATGCCCAGGGAGAGCCGCGTACTCGTGGGCTAAGGCGAGCCCTCGTCGCGCGATCCCGTCGGCGTGCAGCCGAGCCTTGCTCACCGCGAGGGAGGCGGGACCGAGCTGAGCCCCGACCTCGCGAGCCCGGGTAAGCAACGGCCGCGCCGCCTCGAGTGCCTGCGTCGCTTGGGCGACTCGTGCCCTGGCCGCCTCGACGAGTGGAGTGTGATGCTCGAGCTCGCCTCTCGCTTGCTTGGCGGCGGCGTTGGCCTGCTCGAGACGCTCGGCAGCCGTGCGCTCGACGCCGAGGGACCGCGTGCCGCTCTCGTATGCAGGGCGCAGCTTCTCAGCGTGCCGAACCCGTGCGAGCTCCTCGCGAAGTGCCGTGGACGCCTCGACCGCGTGCTCGGCCGCCTCGAGCTCCTCCGTAGATTCCTGCACGCCCTTTCGGAGGTTCGCTTGCCGGTCACGCCACCGCCCAGCGGCCTCGAGCCTCGTCAGCTCGGTGCTCGTCGCGTCGGCCGCCTGCTTCCGCTCCGCGTGCTCCACCTCGAGCACGCCGCGAGCGTCGTCGTCGAGCGGAGCGTCACGCCCGACGCTCTCGCGAAGGGCGTCGAGCCGGCTGCGGGCGGCGCGCGCCCGCTCGAAGGCGGCGCAAGAAAGCTCTGTGTAGATGCCAGTTCCCGTGATCTGCTCGAGGAGACGGGCGCGCTCGTCGCCGGTCGCCGACAGAAACCGCGCAAACTCGTTCTGCGCGAGCAGGAGCGAGCGGCGCGCCTGTTCGAAGGTCAGCCCGAGCTTCTCCACGATCGCCTCTTTCACCGCCTTCTTGCCATCGGCGATGTGCTCACCGGTGTCGCGACGCGTTAGCGCGAGCTTCGGAATCTGGAACGCACCGTCGGCACGCCCGTGCGCTCGACGCGCTTCCCAGCGGGCGCGGTAAACGAGGTCGTCGACTCCGACGAAGTCGACCTCCGCGTACGCGGAGCCTGCGCCCTTCCGCACGAGGTTGCGGACGTCGTTGGCAGCGAGCTTGTGCGGATCGTCGGCGTCTCCGACCAGCGCCCCGCCCTTCGCATCGAGCCGCGGCGTGGCGTCGAAGAGCGCGAGGCAGAGGGCGTCGAGCACCGTGCTCTTGCCCGCGCCCGTCTTGCCGGTGATCGCGAACACGCCACTCGTGCTCAGCGGGTCGACCTCCAGGCGCACCGCGAATTCCCCCACGATGCTTGCGAGGTCCTTGCCGCGGATCGCGAGGATGCGCATCAGGCCAGCTCCGCAACGCGTTGCTCGAGTTCGGCGAACGCGCGCATCAAGTCGCGCTCGGGAGCTGCTCCGAAGCATCGCTCGTGCATCAACCGGAAGACGTCGACCGGCCGGAGGTCTGATAGCTCGCGTTGCTGCACGATGTCGCCGAGCGACGTCGTGGCGGTGGCGGGGCGCGTGAGCTTGATGCTGACGAGCCGTACCGGCAGATCGCCGAGCGCATCCCGGATCAGGGTGACCAAGTTCGGCTCGACGCGGTCGACGAACACCGACACCTCAACGAACGGTTGCTCCTGTCGCGGGCGGTCGATGAACGAGAGCGTGCGCAGCTCTTCGATGGTTTCGTCAATCGAGAGCGGGTCATCGTGCCGGAATCGGATGAATGGCACGGCGCGCGGCACCGGCAGCGAGCCCACGCCCAACAGTTCCGCGCCATCGAAGTCGGCGACGAGCACCTGGTGGTCGTAGCTAGCCTCCGACATCGCGAGCGGGATCGGCGATCCCGAGTAGCGCACGTGCTCGAGGCCGCCGACCGTCTGCGCGAGGTGTAGGTGCCCGAGCGCCAGGTAGCTCACCTCGTCGCCGAAGAGCTCAGCCGGGAGTGCGTCCTCACCCCCGAGCGTGATCCGCCGCTCGGAGTCGTCCGACAGCTTCCCGCCCACCATCGTCCCGTGCCCCATCGCGATGATCGGCTGCCGCTCGCTCCGCTCTTCGAGTGCGCAGCGCAGGATGGCGTCGTACGCGCGCGCACGGCACCCGAGTGGCCGTACTCACGGACCGCCGCCGGGTCGAGGTCCGAGCGCCGCAGGAAGGGCACGGCGGCGACCCACGAGAGGATGTCATCGCCGCGGCGGATCGGCATGAGCGCCCGCTCGGCATCATAGCCCTCGCTCGTCCAGGAAATGCCGCCGACGACCTTCACGCCGAGTGCCGCGAAGAGCGCGTCCGGTGCGTCCAGGTGCGCGGCCGAGTCGTGGTTGCCGCCGATGACGATCGGCGTGAGCCGCGGCACGCGGTGGCGGAGCTCGACGATGAAGTCGAAGAGCATTCGACGCGCCGCCGCGCTCGGACTCGTGGTGTGAAATATGTCGCCCGCGACCAGCAGCGCGTCGGCCCCGAGCTCCTCGAGCCGATCGAGCAGCCAGTCGAGGAACGCGCGGTGCTCGTGCTCCCGCGAATGCCCATGCAGGGTATGGCCGAGGTGCCAGTCGGAGGTGTGGACGATGCGAAGGGTCATCGGTCTCGCACGCTTGACGACCACCACGCGCGTTTCTGACAGCAGAAGTCTCGATCGGTGGCTGAGACGGTGCCGGCCGATGCTTCGTGGTCCGAGCGGATGGTGGTGACGGAACCCGATGGCAGAAGCGACGTCCCGAAGCTTCTTCACGCAGCGCTCCGTCGACCGCTCGGTCGATGCCTGTGCTCTCCGTCATGCCGGCGAAGGTCGTCGCGCAGAGGAGCGACGTCCACCGGACGCTAACGGGAAGGCAGTATCGAAAAGCGTAGCAAAGACAGCGTGTTATGCCCTGTTTCGCGCAGCGGTCACGTTCCGGCGCCTCGGTCCGGGGGGACCGCGCCCGGAGACGAAATCGCCAAACGCCAAAGGCTCAAGAACGGGGTTCCCATCGCCCTCAAGAGCACGTCGGCAAC
Source organism: uncultured Pseudomonadota bacterium (assembly GCA_963832725.1). Taxonomy (GTDB): domain Bacteria; phylum Myxococcota_A; class Polyangia; order Polyangiales; family Sandaracinaceae; genus JAEZBP01. The sequence continues at coordinate 475,855 of CAWHVG010000006.1, read as the reverse complement.
CAAGCGCCGTCTGCTCTGCCCAAGTCTGCGGTCTCAGAGCGCCCGACAGCGCTCCGCAGAGCGCCCGAGAGCGCCCCCGTGCTCTCCGTCCGACCCGGCCTCCCGCTCTGCGCAGACGCGCAGTCCCAAGCAGTTCAGGCCGAAGACGCGGGCGAGCGCGATCCGGGTGCAGTCGAAAGAAGACGGCCGCACTTTCACGCAGCCGTCTCGGGTCGCTCGGGATCGGGACTCGAACGGACGACCAATCGGTCAACAGATCCGTCGTTCGGTGGCGCAGCGCCGAGCTGCCCTACGGTGGGGACGGTTCGGGATCGAGGGGCGCCGCGCGGTGGAGGCGGTCTTGCCCGGTGCGCCTCGCCGAGAGCGCCCACGCCGCGCTCGTCGATCGGGGAATCCGACCCGGCTGCGCGCGCGGATCGCGACGCGCGGCGCGGAGGCCGCGCTCGGTCTGCTGTTGACCCGCCGGTCCGGCGCGCGCTCGACCGGAGGCGGCGCGAGACGGCCCAGCGCCGTGAAGCGCTCCGATGCGCGCATGGAGAGTTCTGCACAGCTCCCGCTGCGGCTCGCGGACGGCGCGCGCGTCATCGCCAAGCAAACAATCGGGGTGTCCCGGAGTGTACGTGTCGGCAGCACCCGGGTCGGCGGTCCACGTTCTACCCGACCGTGCTGCCGAGCACCGTGGCGACGACCGGAAGGGCCGCGATTGGCGCGGAAAATCCCTCGACGAAGGTTGGTGGCGGGGAGCCTTTGCGCAGGTCGCGGCCCCGAACGCGAGCGAGGTCTACGTGGTGGACGTCGGGCGGATCGCGCTCGTCGATGGGCGCGTGCCCGCCAGCTATGGCGCCAGCACCCCGGCGTTTGCTGGCGGCGGTGGCGACGTCGGCAGTGGAGCCTGAGCTGAGTCGGCGGTCGGGATCCTGGCCATGTGGCCTTGCCACCCAACGCGGCCGGCGCTCGTCTCGGAGCCCGCGGCGATCACGCTCCCGCGCCGGCCGAGCCCCAGGGAACCTGCGAGCGACCACGCCGGAGGAGCGCAGTCCGGTCGGAGCAGCGGCGCGCAGGCGGGCGCGTTCCCGGTAGCCCCTGGCGCAGTGAGGGGCACGCGTCGTGCGGCAGCGTGGACGCCGTCGCGTGGTTGTGCGCGAGCTCTCGCGCGTCGTGCGGCCGCGTGGCGGCATCTCGTCGCGCCCTCCGGTCTCGTGGCCGAACGCGCGGGCGGAGTCCCCCGCCGCGCCCGGCGGGCAGGCCGCAGCCCGTCGAAGCGCGGTGCGTGCTCGAACGGAGCGCGGCGCGCGGGTTGCCCCACGGCGCGGCGGCGGCGGCGGCTGCTGCCGAGCCATGGCCGCCCCTGGCCGGCCGGACGCGTGAGCGCGGCCCCGGCGGCTCCGACCGCGGTCCCAGCCGGCCGCCGGCGGCTCCGAGCCCGCCGACCCGGCGGCGCCCCCGGGCCGAGGGCGCCCCGAGTCCCGCCCCGGCCCGGCGTGGGGCACCGCCTACGGCCCGGAGGTCCCCGAAGATTCCCCCCCAAGATTCCTCTTAGGATTCCCCTAGGGCTGCCCTTAGGATTCCCCTAGGCGAAAAACAGCGGAATGCACCGTGATAAGAGGCTTGGACTCCCCTGCGGCGTCCTCGCGTCGGCCGCCGACGGACCTGGTGGAGGTGACGGGCAGGCCCGGTCACCGGACCTGCCCGCGGCCCGTCAGACGGCGGGCTCGGCGACCGCCCGAAGCTCGCGGAGGACCTCCCGGGCGTCGGAGCCGACCGCCCCGGCCGCGCTCGCGACCTCGACGATGGCCTCCGGCGCGAAGAAGTAGATGGCGCCGTCCCGCCTCGGGAAGCGCGGCGCCTCCCGCTCGAGCGGCGCGAACAGCCGCTTGAACCGAGCGTGCCCGATGCCGAGCACCTTCCGCGCCCGACCGGCGCGCACCAGCCCGGCGATCTCCGAGCGCGCCGCGCCGATGCCGAGGAAGCCCAGCCAGCCGTCCCGGCGGAACGCCTCGCGGTACTCGACGTCGGGGTTGGACGGGAGGCGCGGGTCGTGCGCCTTGTGCCGCTCCCGATAGTCCTGGATGTCCGCGAACTCGCCCGCGCGGGCCGCCCGCTTCGCCTCTTCGTAGTTGTCGTACAAGTGATACTCCTCGCTCCGGCGCTTGGCCTTGCCGGATCCCTTCCCGACGGGCGCGCGGCCCATCATCTCGAATCGATCCCGAACTCCGTGATGCCGCATCCACTGCGGGATCGCGCCGCGGCTCGGTGTCCGCCGCGCCTCCGGATCGCTCGCCAAGAGGCGCCGCCGCTCCACGACGTACTGCTCGCACGGCTTGCCGAAGAGCCCATGACGGCGCAGCCACGCGTGCAGCTCCACAGGGCTCATCGCCACCAGCGCCGAGGTGTCCCGGGCCCTCGTGAGCGCCGCCACGATGAGGTCGTCGTCGACGTGACGCTCCCTCCGGCCGAGCAGGTCGGCCACCCAGCGCGCGCACATGCGCAGCTGCCCGAGGTTCAAGGTGCCGTCCCCGGGCAAGTCGCATTCGAAGAGCGGGAGTCCCGAGCGCCTCGAGCGCCTTCGCCTTCCGAGCGCGGTTCGCTCGATAGCCCGGGTCGGCGAGCTCCCCTCCGGCACCGACCTCGACCACGCCGAGGACGCGCCCGCCGCGCACGAGCACGAAGTCGGCCGAGTAGTTGTGGTGCAGCGGCGCTCCGAGATCGCGCAGCGGGACGTGATGCCGGTGCGCGCCCGTCCAGGTATCGCCGATGACGCGCCGGAGCAGGATGTCGACGCCGAGCTCCGCCACGGACATCAGCCCGGGATGCGGCTCCCGCGTGCGGAGATCGGCGCCGAGGTGCTCGGCGTGCGCCGGGAAGCGCGCCTTCGCCCCCGATCGCCGGAGCACCAGCGCGTCGTGCCGGCGACCGGAAACGGTTTCCACCAGCTCCACGACCGTGGCGCCGCCCAGACGTCCCTGGGACTGGCGCTGCGCCAGGAGCTTGCGTATCCGCCGTCCCTCCGGATCGGCCTTCATTCGCGACGGAGCGAGCTCCTCCGGGTCGCCGCCTCGCGCGGCCACGTATGCACGAAGCAGCTCGATCATCACGGCCCGGAGCTCCGCGTCGTCCAGCTCGGTGACCGGCCGCGATCGCCACCGCGACGCGTCGCCGCCGAGCCTCTCGATCCACTGCAGCGGCGAGAGGCGCTGCCTGGGACGATTCCCGCTCATCGCGCCCTCCTCAGAACCGCTCGAGGTGCCAGTTGAGCGTGAACCCGGAGTTCATCGTGCTGGCGTCCACCGGGCACGTCAGGGTCTGCGACCCGCCGCTGAACGGCCCCTCCGGCAGGTCGGTGTACTGGCACCTGCCGATGAGATTGTTGCTGCTCGTGTCCTGGTCCCACACCTCGAAGTCGAGCACCGCGCGGAGGGCGTCGGCGCGGACGTTCGTGGCGGTCGGGCCCCCGTCGTAGGTGGTCGTCAACGTGTCGTTGGCCACGCCGCTCGTGGACGGCGTCGTGTCGCTGCCGACCCGGATCTCGACGAACGGGTCGGGCAGCCCGCCGAGCGGGTCCCAGGTGGCCCCCGTGTAGTCGTCCATCGGCACCGTGAGCGACTCGAGGACCACGTTCCATCGCGAGGCCGGGTCGACCGAGCAGCTCCCGCTGGTGCAGACGAACGAGGGCCCGCAGACCATGCAGGCGTTGCCTCCCGAGCCGCAGCCGCTCGGGGCCGTGCCGCTCACGCAGGCATCGCCGTCGCAGCATCCCGCGCAGGTCGCGGGCGAACAGCTCGTCGTGCACGAGCCGCAGTCGCCCGGGCAGCTCGTGCAGTCTTCGCCCGCATCGCAGGTCCCATCGCCGCAGCCGGAGCAGGCTCCGCAGTCGGACGGGCACGACGTGCAGCTCTCGCTGCTGTCGCACGTCCCGTCCCCGCAGCCCGCGCAGCTCCCGCAGTCCGTCGCGCACGACGAGCAGTCCTCGCCCGCATCGCAGGTGCCGTTCCCGCACGCGGCGCACGCCCCGCAGTCGGACGGGCACGAGGAGCAGCTCTCGCCCGTGTCGCAGGTCCCGTCCCCGCAACCGCGCGCAGGACCCGCAGTCGGCGGCGCAGGTCGAGCACGTCTCGCCACCCAATCCGCCGGCGCACACGCCGTTTCCGCAGAACTCGCTCGGACCCGAGCACGCGGCCATCAGCACCGCCGCCACCAAGCCAACCCATCGATTTCTAGCGCTCACCAGTACCTCCCCGGGCACCCAGCTCGTAGCCAATGAGTGCATGGATCCACGAATCAAGTCGCTTTGCAACGGATCTGTGCGCTGTGATAAGGCGCGCCCCCACGGCACCGTCGCGAACGTGGATGCCGAAGCTGTGCTCCTGCGCGTGGGTCGCCGTATCCGCGCCCTCCGCAAGGCCGCAGGGCTGACCCAGGAAGAGCTCGCCGAGCGAATCGACGCGAACGTCACCCACCTCGGCGCGATCGAGCGCGGGCGCCACAACCCATCGCTGATGCTGCTCGCGCGGATCGCCGACGCCCTGAAGGTGAGCCTCGCGACCGTGGTCGACCTCGAGGAGGAGCAGAACGCGCGCGAGCTCCGGGCCGAAGCCGGTCGCCGCGCAAAAGCGGCCTCCGAGACCGAGCTCCGGCGCCTGCTGAAGATCCTCGACGTTCTGCGAGGCTGAACACCGACGCAGCCACCATGGCGACGGAGGCCGGTACCCACGGCGCCGCCGAGGCATGAGCGACACCCGGTCGGCTGGCGACGCCTCGAGACGGCACCTGCACGGAGCACGCCCTTCGATCCCCTCGAACGGGGTCCCCAGTCTTCTTCTCGTTCTCGAGCGGGAAGTGACACGTTGTGGCCCTGCTCCGACGGCTTCAGTTCGCCGCGACGGGGTGTACGGCGCAGCCTAGCATGACCTGGCAGGTCGCGACACGGCAGGTCGTGGCGATTCGCGTTCGGCGCCTCGAATCTCCTGCCGTGCCGAGCAAACACGCGGGCGCTCCGGCGCGAGAACAGGACGCGGCTTTCGAGATCGCCGCGAGTCGGCTCGGCGCGAATCTGCGCCGGATTCGTGAAGAACGCGGGTTCAGCCAGGAGCAGATCTCGGAGCGGGCCGGTTGCGCCGTCCGACACGTGCAGAGAATCGAGTCGGGCACGGTGAACGTGTCCCTTCGTCTCCTCACGGCCCTCGCCGCTGCCGTCGATACGGACGTCGGCGAACTATTGGCCGCGCCCGAGAAGCCGTCCAAGGCGGAGCGGCGCACCGCCGCAAATCCCTCCAGACGCGGGAAGCGCAAACCGACTTGAGCGGATCGACCAGCCGGACCGCCGGTGGCTGCCGACAGCCCGATCGCAGACGCGCTCGAGGTGGCCCTCCGGAGATCGTCGACGTGGGTCCGCGCGAGGACGAGATCGCCCTCAGGCAGCGCGTCACCGCTCGGCTCGAACGGATGTCGCGTGAGCAGCTTCGCGCGCTTCTCCGGTGGCTCGACGCGTTCGTCGGTTAGTGATCCGTCCTCGCCCTGACGTCGTTTCGGCCCCGTTCCTCCAGGGTTTCGTCGCCCTTCCTGGATCGCCCGGCGAGCCGAGAGCGACAGCGACCGATCGCGCCTCAACCCAGATGTCAGAAAGCGCGCGCCGAGCGCGCGGATCTTTTTTCGGCGCGCGCCATCGGAGTTCTTGCACCCGCCATCGGACGCGGACCAGGCTCGAATGTGACCTCGAAGCCACTCTGGAGACGCACCGTCCCGGCGCGCACATCGCTGCTCGCGGCGCAGGAACCACGACCGTGTTCGCCGACGGCCATGCCGCGCAACGCGAGCAGCCCGATGCCCCCAGCACCATCGCCCGCTTCGTCGTTCCCGTCGTCATCGCGCTTTGCGGGCACGATGTACGTGCCAGCTCAGGGCGCGCGGAGCGGCGAAATGCCGTCGCCTGCGTCGGTTGGCCTGCCGGGCTATACGACGGTGGCTTCAACCACGCCCTATCGCTCGCTGTTCGCCGGTCCCCGGGTCCGTGTGCCTACGCCGTACCCGCGGCTATTTGCGGTCCCTCCTGCGCCGCGCGTTTCGATGTCGCGTCGGACGAGGACCAGCCCGCGTGCAGAAACTCGGGCGGCTGTCCGGCAGGGGACGCGAACGAGCCGGCGTACGAGCGCCTCGGCCAGCGTCTCGGCGACGACGCCCGGGACGCAACCGAACAAGCGGCGAACCAGTCCTGCGACCGCGCGGTCGGTCGAGACCGTGCAGGTCGCGAGGCCGAAGATCGCCTCGCCGCCGGCGATGGCCTCGCCGCCAGCGATCGCCTCGCCGCGTGGCGGCGATCCTCCACCAGCACCTGAGCCACCACCAGGGCCGCCAGAGTCACCAGGTCTCGGAGACGCGGCCGCTGGCGTTGCAGGACGGAAGCGAGCCGCTCCGATCGCCCCGGAGCGCGATCTCCTGACGACCGCCGAGGTGGCGGAATGGCTCGGCTATCGCGGCCGTGCCGGGGTGCTGATGGCCGTCAAGCGCGAGCAACTACCTCCGCCGTTCGGCAAGCGAGGGCGGACGTTGGTCTTCGAGCGTGGTGCGATCCGAGCTATGTTGTCGGCTCGTGGCCGTACGGCGCTCCTCGGTGTCGGGGAGAACGCCGATGAAAAAGCAGAAGAGCGGGTCCGCTGCGCCGGACCTGCGAGGTCTTTCCCAACTGAATCAGGACACGTACGCGATCCGCGTGCAGCTCCGGAAACCCAGCGGCCAGATGGCGTGCCTGAAGCGAACGCTGCGGGGCACGACGCTGGCGCGGGCGATCGAAGCGCGCGATGCGCTGCGCGAGGTGATCCGAACCGGCGAGCCGGTCCCGATGTGGATCGACGAGCTGGCGAACGTCACCCCGACCGTGAGCCCGAACCCCCCGCCGACGGAGGCACCGCCTTCGACGACGAGGACCGACCTGCCCGCGCTCGGCGATTTCGTCGAGCAGTGGCTCGAGCGGAAGAAGGCTCGCGGCGATCTCGAGGTGTCGACGGCCGAGCGCTACGCGACCGCCCTCGACCACCTCAGCCCGCGATTGCAGCGGACGAGGCTCGACGAGATGACCCCCGAGATGATCGAACACTGGATGCTCGCCGCGCGCGAGGACTTCCAGCCCTCGACCATCAACGGGTGGCTCCGCGTGCTTCGGGCGGCCCTCAACCGCTCGGGGCCTCGCGGTCAACCCGGCCGCCCAGGTGGAGCTCCTCAAGGAGCGCCCCAACCTGGAGGAGCCGAACGCGCTTCGGCCGAGGGAGCTCCGAGCTCTCCTCGAAGCACTCACGGGGATCGACCCGACGCTCGCGGCCGCGGCTTGGATGCTGGCCCTCACGGGTCTGCGCTGGGGCGAGGTCAGCGCGCTAAGTGGTCGGACGTGGACGAGCGCGAGGGCGTGCTCTAGATCCGCCGCAAGGTGGTGAGGGGCAAGCTGGTGCCGTCCACGAAGACGGGACGCCGGCGCGTCGTCGGCGCCCCCGGCTCTGCTCCAGATGCTGCGTGAGCACCGGCTCGGCTCGAGGAGAGCGAGCATCCCGGTCTCGGGAGCGAGCTGCTCTTCCCTTCGCTGAAGGGGACGCCCCTCGCGTCAGCCCGGATGTCGAACGCGCTGGTGACGGCGCGTGAGGCAGCCGGCATCAAGAGCGGTTCACCTCGCACGGCTTCCGCCGGAGCGCGACGGACATGCTCCGGGCCGTGGCCGTCGATCCGACGGTCGCGGCGGCGGTGATCGGGCACGCCACCGAACGGATGAGGCAGCACTACTGCACCATCCGGTCCGGAGGAGGCTCGAGGCGCCGCCGAGCGCATCGCCGCCCGGTCCTCGCTTGGAGGCCGCGCCGGAGGGGTCCAGCGGGTCGTGCAGTACCGCTTGCAGTACCGTCTGCAGTACCGCGCTGCAGTCCGCCGCGGTCTCCCGCGCCCGGAAACGACGACGGCCGGTACGCTGTCGCGTAACCGGCCGTAATCGCTTAGCTTTTCGTAGAGCGGGAAAAGGGATTCGAACCCTCGACTTCAACCTTGGCAAGGTTGCACTCTACCACTGAGTTATTCCCGCACTCCCGTTTGGGAGACGGGGTGGTAGCGCTCTCCGAGATGGCTGTCAAGGATATCCGCAACGTTCGGGCGTGGGGGTCGATGCAGGGCTCGGAGGTGATCCCGATGAACCTGTTCGACCCCGATCCGACGTACCTGACGCCGCCGCCGATCCGGCTGGCTCGGCCGCTCATCCAGGGCTTCTGCCGCTCACCGCTCTGCCCGCCGGAGCACCGCTGGCACGCCCGGGCGACGCTGCCGGTGCTCGCCCTCTTCGTGGGGATGCTCGAGGAGTCTTCGCGCGGGCTGAGCTGGGAGGCGCTCGATCCCGATGCGCTGATGGGCGCTTCGCTCGAGATCGATCCGGAGGAGCACGGGTTCCTCCGCGATCTGCTCGATGTGTCGGCGTCGTTCTACGGGTTCCTGGCCGAACAGGGGCTCGTTCCCACGCTGCGAGCCCATGTCATCCGCGCTCGCTTGGTGCAGCTCGCCCTGGGGCTCCGAAGCGTGGCGTGAGGTCACGGCGAGGGCTCGCTCGCTCACACGCTCCGCACAGACGAGCCTCCGCACAGCGAGCTCCGCACAACTCGACGTCTCCGATTTTGGCGTGCCCACGCCGGCGCCTATGTGCTCGGACATGGACGGCACTCCTCAACGAAGTCGGCGCGTGCGCGCGCCTCGAAGGACGGGGGTCCCGTTCGGTCGGGTGTTCGGGGTCCAGCTCGTGGCCGATTGGAGCCTCATCATCATCTTCGTGCTGGTGATGGTGAACCTCGGGCTCGGGGTGTTCCCGGCCTGGCATCCGGACTGGGGGCCGCTGCTCGTCTGGGGGACGGCCTTCGGCGCGGCGGTGCTCTTCTTCGCGTCGGTGCTGCTCCACGAGCTCTCCCACGCGCTGGTCGGGCGCACGCAAGGGGTGCCGGTCCGGCGGATCACGCTCTTCATGTTCGGCGGGATGGCGGAGACGGAGAACGAGCCGCCGTCGCCCAAAGCCGAGTTCTTGATGGCCGCCGCAGGGCCGATCACCAGCATCGCCATCGGCTTCGCCGCCATCATCGGGGCGATGGCCCTCACGGGCTCGACGCTGGCGCAGGCGTCCGATCCGATGCTGGCGCTCTCGTTCTTGAGCCCCGGCGCGACGCTGCTCCTCTGGCTGGGGCCGATCAACGTGATCCTGGGCCTCTTCAATCTGGTCCCGGGCTTTCCGCTCGACGGCGGTCGGGTGCTGCGCGCGGCGCTCTGGGCGGCGACGAAGGATCTGGAGAAGGCGACCCGCTGGGCGTCCTGGGGCGGGCAGGCGGTCGGCTGGATCCTCATCGGGCTCGGGATCACGAGCCTCTTCGCCGGCGGGTTCGGGCAGGGGCTCTGGTCGATGCTGATCGGCTGGTTCCTGCTCAACGCGGCCCGCGCGAGCTACGAGCAGACGGCCATTCAGGTGGCGCTCAGCGGCGCGTCGGTGTCCGAGGTGATGCGCCGCGGGGTCGTCAGCGTCGATCCGGACATGCTGGTGAGCACGTTGGTGTCCGACTACATCATGGCGACGGAGCAGCGGAGCTTCCCGGTGGTCTCGGGCGGTCACCTGGAGGGGCTGGTGACGCTGGACGATGTCCGGAAGGTCCCGCGCCCCACGTGGAGCGAGAGGCGCGTCGGCGACATCATGACCCCCGCGCCGTCCCTGGATACGCTCGCGGCCGATGCGCCGGCGACGGACGCGCTCCGCAAGCTCGGTGAGCGCGACGTGGATCAGGTGCCGGTGGTCGATGGGAGCGACGGTGCGCTCCTCGGGCTGGTGCGGCGGCAGGACATCCTGCGCTGGCTCAGCCTGCACTCGCCTTCGGGCACGCCGGCCTGAGCGCGCCTCTTCGGAGGTCTGCGCCCAGCGGCGTCCGGTCCGCGCTTCACTCGCTCGGTCCGTGCGTCGCTGGCTCAGCCTGCATCGGCGGTCGGGTAGGTCGGCCGGAGCTCGTGCCCGGGCGGCGCTCGGCGGGCCCGCGCTTCACTCGCTCGCGGCCGGAGCCTCGGTTTCTTGCGCGGCCGGATCGGTGTGCTCACCGGTGGCCGGCGCGTCGTTCTCCTGCCCGGAGGCGCCGGGCGGCGGTGCGCTGCCATCCGGGCGGAGCGAAGGCGCGAGCATGACGGGCACGCAGTAGTCGATGGGCTGCGGTCCCTGATGCTCCGGAAAGCTCGCCTCGCGGAGGACGCCGAGGGCGCACTCGACGACGTCGGGGTCGACGCTGGAGGTCAGCGGCCGAACGCCGGCGATGCTCCCGTCCGGTGCCACGGCCCACTCGAGCACGAGCGAGCCCTCGCCGCTCGGGTTGCAGGTCTGGACGCGCGACACGAGCTGTTGGAGGGCGCGCATGATCACCGGGTCGGACATCGGGTTGTTCTCCGGCGCTGCTGCCATCCCTCCGCTGGCTCCGTCCTGCTTCTTGCCGGCGGACTGCTCGGGCGGCGGGTGCAGCGGGATGCCCAAGACGAGCTGCGTGCCTTCCGGGCCCTCCCGAAACACCGCCTCGGCGGCCGGCGTGGTGATGGGGCTGCCGCCGATGGCGCGGTTCGCGTAGGCGCGACCCGCGGGAGCGAACCAGAAGGTCAGCGCGGCGGTGCGCATCTCGCTGCCCTCGACCCAGAAGTAGCGGACGAAGGGGCAGCGCCCTTCCATCCCGGGGCCGAGGCCGTCGAAGCCGTCGCAGCTCACGGCGGCGCTCCGCTCGCGGTCACCGATGTGAACGTCAATCTGCTCGGTACCGTCCTCGACCGGGAGGCCCCAGGCGACGAAGCACTCGCCGCCTTCGTGCCCGCCTGCGGCCAGCGCACGCTTCAGCGCGGCGATGAAATCCCCGACGCTCGCGTCGGCGGGAAGGCGCACGTCGTGCGGGTCGACCTCGGCGCTGGGCGGCGGAGCCGTGCTCGCGGTCTGGGAGCCGCCACAGGCGCTCAGGAGCGAAGCGAGGAGGGCGCTCGTCAGCGCGCGCGCTCGATGTCTCGGTGTCACGGAGTCTCTCCCTGCCCCGCGGGGCGTTCCCAGGCCGTAGTCACCGTCCGCGCGAGGAGGAGCCGATCCGTCGCGCCGCGCTGCTCCGGTCCGCCGATCACCACTCCCCGAGGAGGCCTCACTCGTAGCGCACGCCATCGGCCGGCAGCAGGCGCGCGGCCCAGGCGCTCGGGATGATCGTGGCCACGATGCAGATCCCCAGCGCCACGGCGATGGTGATGACCAGCTCGACCGGGCTGCTCTTCACCGGCAGGTGGTCGATGAGATAGACGTGCGGGTCGAGCGGGAATTGGAAGCGTTCGAGGTACAAGATCACGCCTCCGCCCAGCAGCACGCCGATCGCGGTGCCGACGACGCCGATCAGAAGGCCCTGCACCATGAAGACGAGCAGCACCCCGAAGCTGCGCGCACCCATGGCTTTGAGGATGGCGATCTCCCGCTTCTTCTCGAGCACCACCATGATCAAGGTCGCGATCACGTTGAAGGCCGCGACGATGACGATCATGCCGATGACCAGGCTCAGCGCGACCTTCTGGATGGCCAGGGCGGTGAAGAGGTTCCGGTTCAGCTCCTGCCAGTCCATGGTGTGGTAGGGGCCGCCGCCGAGCACGCGCTCGAGCCGCCGGGCGATCTCCGGCGCCTTGTCCAGGTCGTGGAGCCGGATCTCCACGCCGGTGACGGTGTCGCCGTGGTCGAAGAGGCGCTGCGCGGCGTAGAGGTCGACGTAGACGAGGCGCGTGTCGTACTCCTGGAAGCCCGCCTCGAAGATGCCGATGACTCGGAACTCGCCGCTCTTGGGCGTGCCGGCGTCGGGGCCGAGCATGGAGGTGTCCAGGCCGGCCAAGGGGCTGACGATGCGCACGCGGTCGCCCACGCCGATGCCCAGGTTGCGCGCCAACAGACGGCCGACGACGATCCCCGGCAGGTCCTCCAGCGGGGTGGTGGCCTCGTCGTCCCCCTCGAGCACGAGCTGCTCTTCCTCGAGATACTGGTCGAAGAGGTCGACGGGCGGAAGCTCCGGCTCGGGCTCGTTCGCCAGGGCTTGCTGGGCCGCTTCGGGCGTCGGGACTTCGACGGTGGGCAGGCGCCCGTCGGGCTCCTCGGGCTGGGACGGAGCGGCTGGAGCGCCCGCGTCCGCGGCGGGCACGCCCGCGTCGTCGCCCCACGGCAGCCCGCCGTCATGGTCGGCGAGCCGGCTGAGCCATTCCCAGTCGTCGTCCCGCTCGGGCTCCAGCAGATCCTCGGGCCTCGTCGGCGGCCCCGCGCCGCGGGCGCGCAGGCCTCGCAGGCTGCCCTGCACCATCTCGTGGGGCAGGTCGAGCACGGTCGGCATCAGCTCGGGGTCGATCCCCTTGACCAGCACGGCCTGCGTGCGGTCGCCGTGGCCGAGGAGCATCTCGTTGATGAAGAAGGGCGCCGCGCCCTCGACCTCGGGCATCTCCCGCGCCTGCTCGACGACGTCGCGGTACTCCTCGAAGTCGAGGCCGTACTTCATCACCAGGACGTGCGCGTTGACGCCCAGCACCTTGTTGCGGAACTCCTCCTGGAACCCGCTGGTGATGGAGAGAACCGCGAAGAGGGCCGCTACGCCGAGCGCCACACCGCTCACGGCGATGAAGGTGATGACGCTGACGGTCCGCCGCTTCTTGCTCCGCAGATAGCGCCAGCCGATGCGCCCCGCGTACGGATGCATCACCAGCGCGAGCACGAGCGCGAGCAGGATCAGCGCGACGGGGATGGAGGCGCTCAGGGCGGCGAGCATCAGAGGGCGTCTCGTCTATCACGCGGGCTCGTAGGGAGCTACCGGGAGACCCGAGCGTCGCTCGCCCGCTGGTCGCGGGAGGTGCGTCGGATTCCACCCGTGGCGCGCCGGGTCGATTCTCGACCTGCACGTTGGCCACGGGCTGGGTACCATTGTGGTGCGCATGCAACGCTTTCTTTTTGCTTCACTGGTCTGCTGCGCGTTGTCGGGATGCACCCACACGCAAGTTCACGTCGACGGTGGCCCCAGCCCCGACGCGGCCGGCCCCATGGGAATGCTGGTCATCGAGGGCGATTCGTCTCTCACGCTCAGCTTCGGTGACGCGACGATGCTCTCGGCGCGCTACACGGAGTCGGGCGCGCCCGTGGCCGGCACCACCATCCGCTTCGCGCTCGAGGGCCGCGCGCACGACGCGACGCTCTCCGAGGTGATGATGGTCACGGACGCCGACGGGCGGGTCACCACGACCTTGACCGGTGGCTCCGCGCCCTCGGTCTTCCGGGTCCGAGCCAGCTCCGACCGGGCCGCGCCCGCCTACGTGAACGTCTCGGTCGGCAACATGGGCTTCGGCGGCCTCAGAGTCGGCGCGTCCTACGCCGGCTCGCACGACGGCGCGACGCGGCGGGTGATCGACGTGTACTCCGAGATGAGCTGCGCGGACGACCTGCCCACGAGCCCAGACCGCACCCAGGCACTCGACAACCCGGACGACGTCGAGGCCGACTTCCCGGTGCTGGCCGCCGGTCTCCACTACGCCGTGCGCGGGCGGGTGCTCGGCGCATCGGGGGTCCCGCTCGCGACCGCCTGCGTGGACGGGGTCGAGGTGCTGCGGGACATGGAGGTGCGGGTCGACCTCACCTTCTCCGACCAGCCGCTCGTGGTCGATGGCGACTACGACACTTCGCTCGGGCTGCGCTCGACGAGCACGACGGCGTTCTTGGCGGAATTGGCACGCGGGACCGGCGCTGCGCGCTTGGACATGGCCGGGACGGCCGCCGCGCTCTACCTGGACGCGCTCGAGGATCAGCTCCGCACGCTCGGCGACGGCGCCGCGGCCGACGCGCTCGCCGCCCGCCGGCTGGACGGGATGACCGATGCGACGCTGCAGGGCCGGCTCGACGATGCCGGGGCGGGTCCGACCGCCGGGCTGAACAGCTTCGTGACGCTCCTCGCCTCGCGCCTCTCCATGATCACCCTCGCCGGCCCGCTCGCGCTGGGGACCACCAGCGGCACGCTGGAGGGGGCGTTCGGCACGCTGACGCTGAAGCTCGGGCTCGTCGGGGACCCGGAGTCGGTGCCGCTGGAGATCGACGCCGCCGCCATCGGGCTCTCGCTGGCGCCGACGGCGACCTGGTCGTTCACGCCGGGCGACGCGACGCTCGGGCTCGACTCGCTCACCCTCACGCTCCCGCTGGGGACGCTCGCCGATGCCGCGATCGACGCCGAGGCGCACGCGCACGGCTACGACAGCGCGGCCAAGCTCCTGGTCAGCGGCGCGGGATGCGACGTGCTGGCGAGCTGGATCACGGAGGACCCGGTCCTCGCGCCCCTCTGCGATTCGGATTGCGCCGCGGTCACCTGCACCCACGCGCTCGAGGGGGTGCTGAACGCCGTCCGGGGCGCCCTCGCCGCGACGGACGAGACCCACTCCGAGGCTTCGCTGAGCGGTTCGGTGTCGCTGGTCGACACGGACGCGGACCTGGTGGTGGACCGGCTGGTCGGCAACGATCTCGCGGGCGCTTGGTCCGACGGAACCAGTACGGGCGACCCCCTCGACGGACAGCTCACGGGGATGCGTTGAGGGCGCGGAGCGCGGGGCGGGGGCGATAGCGGTGCCCGAGCGCTACCCGCTGGAGGCGGTGCGGACGGTCCGCGGGGTGGCGCGCGAGCGGGCCACCGAGGCGCTGGCGGCGGCGTTGGCGGCGTTGGAGCGCGCCCGCGAGCGGAGGGCCCGGGCGGTCGAGCGATTGGCCGCGTTTCGAAGGGCGCGGTCCAGCGAGGCGTCCCCCGAGCGGCTCTGCACCGGTGCCGATCTGCAGCTGGAGGGACGGCACCGGGCGCGCCGGCGAGCCGAGGAGAGCCAGCTCTTGGACGCGCTGGCTCGCCGCGCAGCGGAGGTCGAGGGCGCGGAGGCCGCCGTTCGAGAGGCGCGCGCCGAGCTCGCTCGCGCGGACGCCCAAGCGGAAGTGGTCGAACGGCACCGGGCGCGCTGGGACGAGGGCCTCCGCCGGGTCGCGAATCGACGCGCCGACGACGCGCGGGACGACGAAAATGCCGCCCGCGGGCGGCGCGACGTCGAATTCCGAAGAAGCTTCAGAGACTCGTAAGACTCGATGTGTCTCTTCATCGTGGGCGAACGAGACGCCCCGATACGAAAGGACGACCTCATGACCGGACTCATCGACCTCTTCCGCTCCGTGACCCACCGTACCGCGCTTGCCGCTGGGCTCGCCGCCGGTCTCGGCGCCGCGCTCGCGCTGAGCGCCCCCGTCATGGCCAGCGCGCAGGACGGTGCCGCCGGGACGGCCCAAGCGGATCAGGGGCACCACTGCCAGGGCCATCGTGGCCGCGGGCATCGCGGCGGGCATCATCGTGGCGGCGCGCACCGCCTCGAGCAGATGGCCGCGGACCTGAACCTCACCGACGCGCAGCAGGCGCAGATGCGAACCATCTTCGAGCAGGCCCGAACCGAGCGGCAGGCGCTGCACCAGCAGCAGGATCCCCAGCAGCGGCACCAGGCCATGGCGGCGCTTCACCAGCGCGTGCGGACGCAGGTTCGCGCCGTCCTGACGCCGGAGCAGCGTGCGCAGGCCCAGCAGACGCGGGCCCAACACGCGCAGCAGCGGATGGAGCACCGCCTCGAGCGGATGCGCGAGCACCTCTCGCTCTCGCCTTCGCAGGAGAGCCAGATCCGAGGCATCTTCGAGCAGGCCCAGGCCCAGCGGCAGGCCATGATGCAACAGAGCCAGCGGGGACCGGCGGCCCGCCAGGCGTTCCAGTCCCTCCGCGAGCGCACCCAAAGCGCGGTCCGCGACGTGCTGACGCCGGAGCAGCAGACCCAGTTCGACCAGCACGCGGCTCGTCGCGGCCCCGGCCGGGGACACCGCGGTCACGGTCGGGGAGGCTTCGGCGGCGGTCGCTGAGCCCCATCGAAAGCTCGCCGACGACGGCGCACCGGGCACGGGCTCGGCGCGCCGTTTTCGCCTGGATGGCCCCCACTCCGGCCGCTCCCCCGGGAGGGAGCTCGATCGACTGCGGATGCCACACGGCTCCTCCCAAACGAGCTGCCCCTCCCGCTGGGAGTGGGGCTGAGGAGGGGCCGAGCGGGTCGAGCGCGCGATGCCGGGAAGGTCCGGTGGCGTTACGCTCGTTGTCGTCAGGGTGAGTGAGGAAGACGCGGTGGATGGACCCCCGGTCGAGGGCGGTCCGAATAGTTGGTCCCCTCGGCGCCGCTCCGTAGGCTCGGCGTCGATGGCGATACACGCGCTCTTCCGCTTCTTCGTCGGCGCCCTGGCCGCGGCGCTCTCGACCTGCCACGCGCCGCCCCGCACGACGACCGTCGCGCCCAGCCCCTCGCCCGCGCCGTCGACGCCCGCCCCGCCCGCGCAGCAGGTCCGCGTGTTCGACCCCGACGTGGTGCAGCCCGACCCGAGCTCGCGGCTCGGCCGCGTGCGGGCCCGTCTCGACGGCGGCGATCCTGAAGGTGCGCTGGAGCTGGCCCGCGAGCTGCTCGCCGAGACGGAGGGCGCCGAGCACGTCCGCATCGCCTATCTCGGCGCCCGCGCCGCGCTCGCGGCCGGAATGCCGGTCCGCAGCCTCGAGCTGCTGGCCGAGGTCGCGTCCGCCGATCATCCGCTCGCGCCCTGGGCTCGCCTCTTGCGCGCTCGCATCCTGATCCAGGGAGACGCCGCGGCCGCGGTCGAGGAGGCGGCGCCGCTCACGACGATGATGTGGGCCGGCCGGCGCGAGGCGCGCGACATCCACGCGACCGCGCTGGTCGAGGCGGGCAGGGCCGACGAGGCGGAGCCGCTCCTGCGCGCGCTCCTCGAGGAGGCCGGCGACGACACCGCGCGAGCGAGCGCCGCCATGCCCCTCGCGCAGCTCCTGGCCGCCCGCGATTCGACCGACGCGAAGATCGAGGCCGTCCAGCTCTGGCGCCGCGTCGCCCACCGCGCCCCGCTCTCGCACGCGGGCCGGGAAGCCGAGCAGAACGAGCGGCAGCTGATGGCGACGCTCGCGCCGGAGGTGCGCGCGCAGATCGGCGAGCCGACGCCCGAGGAGGCGATGGCCCGTGCCGAGGCGCTCGCGGACGCCACCCGTTTCGACGAGGCGGAGCACGCGTTCGCCGACGTCGTCGACCACACCGAGGACCCCGCCGTGCGCTGCCGGGCCCGCTACGGGCAGGGCAGGGCGATCTATTACCAGCGCGAGCGGGCCCGCGCGGCCGCGTTCCTGGCCCAGGTGGCCGACGACTGCCCCGAGCCGGACGTCCGGGCGTGGGCGCGCTACTTGGCCGGCAAGGCCTACGAGCACGGCGACGTCGAGCAGGCGATGGCGCAATACGCGGCGCTGGAGCGCGAGGTGCCGAGCCACCGGCTGGCCGACGACGCGCGCTACCGCGCGGCGCTGATCGACGCGGATCGTGGCGACGAGGCGTCGATGACCGAGCGATTGCGGACGCTGCCGGAGGCCTATCCCGAAGGCGACATGCGCGGCGAGGCGCGCTTCGCGCTGGCGTGGCGGGCGCGGCAGGAGGGGCGACTCCAGGAGACCCTGGCGGAGCTCGACGCTTCGCTCGGGGAAGGCACGGGCGAGGACGCCGAGGACATCCGGGGCCGGGCGGCCTACTGGCGCGCCTGCACGCTGGCCGATCTCGGGCGGACCGACGAAGCGCGCGAGGCTTGGACGACCATCGTGAGCGATCTGCCGCTGAGCTACTACGCGCAGCAGTCGATGATGCGGCTCGGGGAGATCGATCCGGCGGCGCGGGAGCGGGCGCGGGCGACTCTGGGCGCGCGCGGCGACGTCCGCATCACCTTCCCCTGGCGCGACGAGATGGACACGCCGGCGTTCGCGCGGGCGACCGAGCTCTTGAAGGCGGGCGACGTCGACGCCGCGCGCGAGGAGCTGGAGTGGGTCTACGAGTCCTCGGACCAGCACGACGAGGAGCTCCGCTGGCTCGAGGCGGCGCTGCTCGACCGGGCTCGGGACTATCCGATCGCCGTCTGGCTGACCCGCCGCCATCTCTCCGGGTTCATGCAGGAGCCGCCGGCGGGTGCGCACTTCGCGCGCTGGCGCATCGCCTACCCCGAGGCCTACGCGCCGCTGATCGAGGATGCGGCGCGCGCTCACGAGCTGCCGGCCGAGCTGGTGCGGGCGGTGGCGCGCGAGGAGAGCAGCTTCCGCGCGAGCGCCGTCTCGGTCGCCCACGCATACGGGCTCGTGCAGGTGATCTTGCCCACGGCGCGCCGCTTCGGGCGCGGGCTGGGTGTCCACATCGACGCCACCACCCTGCGCGACCCGCAGGTCAACGTGAACGTCGGCGCGGCGCTGATGGGCTGGCTCTGGGCGCGCTACGACACCAACCCGGCCCTCATCCCCTCGGCCTACAACGCCGGAAACGGCGCCACCGACCGCTGGCTTCGCGAGCGCCCGAACCAGCGCCTCGACGCGTGGATCGAGGACATCCCCTACGACGAGACCCGCCGCTACAGCCGCCGCGTCCTGCAGAGCTGGGGCATCTACACCTGGCTGGCCCGCGGCGAGCTGCCCGCGCTCCCCGCGCACCTCCCCGCGCCCTGAGGTCGCAGCTCGGCGCCCATGCTCGGCCCGAGGCCGCAGCGCGTCGGGCGTGTCGCTCGGCCCGCGTCGCTCGGCCCGCGTGCTCGGCGCAGCTCGGCGCGTCGCTCGGTCGGAGGCTCGGCGTGCCGGTCGCTCGGCTGCCTCGGTGCTCGGCTGCCTCGGTGCTCGGCTCCGAGGCGCAGCTCGGCTCCGAGGCGCAGCTCGGCGTACGCGTCGGGCGGCGTCGCTCGGCCCCGAGGCAGCTCGGTTGCCAAGCGCGCTCCGCCCTCGTCGCTTCGACGCGGACGACCCGACGGCGTACCGCCGAGAACTGGTCAGTCGGCGTCGTCGGCTTCGAACGTCGACTGCAGCTCGAGCAGGAGCTGGCGCGCCTTGGTGCTGAGCTTCTGGGGGACGTCGACCTGGACCAGAGCCACCAGATCGCCTCGGCCGCGGCCGTTGAGTCGGGGGACGCCTTCGTCGCGCACCACGAGATGGTCGCCCGGTTGCACGCCGGCCGGCACCTTGACCCGCGCCGGCTCGTCGCCCTCGAGCGTCGGCACCTCGACCTCGCCGCCCAGCGCGGCGTGGGGGAAGGAGAGCTTGAGCTCGTAGACGAGGTCGAAGCCCTCGCGGCGGAAGTGCTCGTGAGGCTCGATGTCCACCACGACGAAGAGGTGCCCGGGCGGGCCGCCGCGCATCCCCGGCTGCCCTTGGTTGGCCAGCCGCAACGTCTGGCCCTCGTCGATCCCGGCGGGGATGCTCACCTTCACCGTCCGCTCGACGTGCTCCTGGCCGCTCCCCTCGCACTCCTCGCACGCGGCGTCCGGCACCGCGCCGCGCCCCTGGCAGGTCGGGCACGTGGTCGAGAGCATGAACGCGCCGCGGTTGTACGCGACCTGGCCGTTGCCCTGGCAGGTCGTGCAGACCGTCAGCTTGCCGTCCTCGGCGCCCGTCCCCTGACAGGCTTCGCAGGGCGCGGGGTAGGCGACCTCGACCTCCTTCTGGCAGCCGAACGCCGCCTCCTCGAGGGTGAGGAGCAGGCCCACCTTCAGGTCGGCGCCGCGCACCGGCATGTCGCGCCGCCGCCGGCCTCCGCCGCCGCCGAAGGGGCCGCCCATCCCCATCCCGAAGAGATTGCCGAAGATGTCGCCGAAGTGGCTGAAGATGTCCTCGACGCTGCTGAAGCCGGGCTGACCGCCGCTGGAGAGGCCCGCGTGGCCGTAGCGGTCGTAAATGCCTCGCTTCTCGTCGTCCGAGAGGACGGAGTAGGCCTCCGAGACCTCCTTGAAGCGCGTCTCCGCTTCGGGGTCGTCTTGGTTTCGGTCCGGGTGGAACTGGAGCGCGAGCTTCCGGTACGCCTTCTTCAGCTCGACAGCGCTCACGCTGCGCTCGACACCCAGGACTTCGTAATAGTCGCGTTTCGCCATGAAAATCGGCGCTCCCGTTGGGGGAGCGCGCGTGCGCAAGATAGGACGTCAACCTAGCCGGTCAACCCCTGTGTCGGGCCGCCTCGCCGCGCTTCGGGAGGCCCGCTCGGTCGCGCGGAAGGCCCCTCGAGCCGCCGGCCGCGCTCGAACCCCTCGCGCATCGAGCCATCGAGGCGAACACCGTGCCGGCCCACGGCCGACCCAGGACCGCAGCACGCGGATGCGGCGAGATTGGCGAACCGGTCCGACGATGGCCCCGCCGGCCCGTCACCGCGCTGCCGCACGACGACGCGCGGACTGCGATTGCCGCGCCGATCCGACGACGGGCCTCGCCCCGGACGGATGGCGCGCCTTGTCGCGTCGCGGAGCGGCCGGGGTGGCAAGTCGCGGGCGTGCGGCCGCCGCGCCGATCCGATGACGGGACTCGCCCCGGACGGATGGCGCGCCTTGTCGCGGAGCGGCCGGGGTGGCAAGTCGCGGGCGTGCGGCCGACCAGCGTGTACGTGCACTTCCCGTGGTGCCTGGCGAAGTGCCCGTACTGCGACTTCGCGTCGGCCTCGATCCGCCGGCCGGAGGTCCCCCACGAGGCATACGCCGGCGCGATCCTGCGCGAGCTGTCGACACGCGCCGCCGGCGCTAGACGGTCGCTCCCTCTACAGCGTCTTCTTCGGCGGCGGCACGCCCTCGCTCTGGGATTCCGGCTCAGCTCGGGCGCGCGCTCAGCGGCATCCGCGCCGCCTTCGCCGAGGAGGCGCCCGATCTCGAGGTCACCGTCGAGTGCAACCCGACCTCGCTCGATGGCGACAAAGCCGCGCGCTTGCGCGACGTGGGCGTGAACCGGCTCTCGATCGGCCTGCAGTCGCTCGACGCCGACCGGCTGCGCTTCCTCGGGCGACTCCACGATCCGGACGGCGCGCTGCGGGCGCTGGAGGCGGCCGTCGCCGAGATGCCGCGGGTGAGCGGCGATTCGATGTTCGGCATGCCGGGCCAGCGGGCCGGGGACTTCGCGGCCGAGGTCGACCGCGTGCTCGACGTCGGCGTGCGGCACGTGAGCGCCTACGCGCTGACCGTGGAGCCGGCCACCCAGTTCGGCGCCCTGCATCGGAAGGGCAAGCTGACGCTGGCGCCGGAGGACGACTACGCGGAGACGTTCGTGCGGGCCGAAGAGGTGTTCGCCGCCCGCGGGCTCGCCCACTACGAGGTCTCGAACTACGCGGCGCCGGGCGAGGAGTCGCGGCACAACCTCCACTACTGGCGAGGCGGCGACTACCTCGGGCTCGGCGCGGGCGCCGTCGGATGCCTGGTGGCGGACGATCACGGCGCGCGCCGCTACCGCAACGATCCGCGCCCCGAGCGCTACCTCGAGCGGCCGGGAGGAGAGGTCTTCGAGGAGACGCTCACGGCGGAGGAGCGCATCGAGGAGGCGCTGATGCTGGGGCTCCGAACCAGCGAGGGCGTCGACCTCGACGCGCTCGAAGCGCGGACCGGCCTCGATCCGCGAGAAGGCCGCGAGCGCGCGCTGAACCGCCGGCTGGAGCGAGGCGACGTCACGCTGGACGGTGCCCGCCTGCGCGTCCCTCCCTCCCGCTGGTTGATGCTCGACGCCATCGTCGCCGATTCTCTTCTGAACGACATCCGTGGCCCTGCGGCCGCGGCGCCGGTGGCCCGCAGCGGACGTAAAAGGCCGGTGCGGGCTCGGCAGAGGCGGCTCGGGGACGGAAAAGGGCGGTGCGGGCTCGGCAGAGGCGATTTGGGGACGGAAAAGAGCGGTGCGGGTTCCGCACGGGGATGTCCCGTCCGAAAAGGGGCGGTGCGAGCTCCGCATGGGCGTTTCCCACCCGGGAAAGGGCTTCGCGGGCTCTGCAGCGACGATTCACGACCGGCAAAGACCCCTGCGGGCCCGGCGGAGCCGAGCCGCGTTCCAGAATCGGCGTTGCGGGCCTCGCGGAGCACTTCGTCGCTCGGGAACACGCCCCCGCGGGCTCTGCAGCCACGAATTCCGTTCGGGAAATGGCCTCGCGGTGCCCGCGGAGCGCGTTTCCCGGCCGACGAACGGTACTGCGCCGCGCGAGGCCGCGAATTTCGCCGCCGTCAGACGCCCTCGCGCCATCCGCAGAGGCGTTTTACCCGCGTAAATCGCCTCTGCAGGGCGTGCAGAGGCGCCTTGCGCTCACGCGACGAGCCCCGCGGGGGCCGGGTGCGCTCCCCGACGACAGGGCCGAAAAGTCGGTCGCGCGGAACATCTCTCCGTCCCGGCGTGATCCGTTCTCGGCGCGCGTGGCTACGCCCGCGACAAAACAGGCCCGCCCGGTGCCGGCCTGCTAAGGTCGCGCGACTCGCGATGGGGTTCGACTTCACCACCGTCAGCGCGCGCGGGCTCGTGAAGGTGTACGGGCCGACCCGGGCGCTCGTCGGCGTGGACGCCACGTTCGAGGCGGGCTCGGTGAGCGTGATTGAAGGGCCCAACGGCTCGGGCAAGAGCACCTTCCTCGGCCTCTTGGCGCAGCTCATCCGGCCGACGCGTGGCGAGATCCTCTACGGCGAGCACGCCTCGGGCGGGAGCGAGCTGCGGGCGCAGATCGGCGTGCTGGCTCACGCGGCGATGATCTATCCGGATCTGACGGGGCTCGAGAATCTGCTCCTCTACGCGCGGCTGCACGAGATCGACGAGCCGGAGAGCCACGTCGCGTCGCTGCGCGAGCGCTTCGAGATCGGCCGCTGGGGCGAGCGGCCGGCGCGGACCTACTCGCGAGGGCAGCTCCAGCGGATCAGCCTCGCTCGGGCGCTGATCGACGCGCCCCGCTTGCTCTTGCTCGACGAGCCCTCGACCGGGCTGGACACGGCGGCGGTGGAGCGGCTCGAGCGGGCGGTGGCCGAGGAGCGGGAGCGAGGCGCGATCGTGGTGCTCATCACCCACGACGCGGCGCTCGGACGAAGGCTCGCCGATCGCTCCATTCGCCTCCACCGCGGCAAAGTCGTCCAGCGCGAAGGAGCGATGGCGTGATGCGCGCGCTCCGCGGCTTCAGATTGGTGTTCGTCAAGGAGCTCCGGGTGGAGCTGCGCACCGGCGAGATCCTCGTCACGGCCGGCCTCTTCGGCCTCCTGGTGACCGTCCTGACCTCGCTCGCGTTCTTCCTCGACGACGTCGCGGCCCGCAAGCTCGCGCCGGGCGTGCTCTGGGTGTCGGCCTGCTTCGCCGGCGTGCTCGCGATGGGAAGGGCCTGGTCGCGCGAGCGGGAAGCGGACGCGATCCGCGGGCTCTTGCTCTCACCCGTGCCGCGGAGCGCGATCTACGCCGGCAAGATGCTGGGCACGCTCGTCCTCGTGCTGACCATCGACGCCACCCTCTTGCCGGTGGTGGGCATCCTCTTTCGGCTCGACGTCCTCGCGACCATCGTGCGGGCCGGGCCCATCCTCGCGCTCGGCACCATCGGCTATGTGGCGATGGGGACGCTCTTCGCGTCGATGAGCGTCCGGACCCGCGCCCGCGAGCTGATGTTGAGCGTGGTGCTCTTCCCGCTCGCCTCTCCCGGATTGCTCGCCGGCGTCGTGGCCACGCGCGAGCTCTTCGGCGGCGCGCCGCTCGCCGAGATCCTGGACTGGGTGCGCATCCTCGGCGCGTTCGATCTCATCGCCATCGGCTGCGGCCTCGTGCTCTTCGAGCCGCTGATGAGCGAGTAGTACCGCGGGTGCGATGGCCCCGGGCTCAGCTTCGCCTCGAGCAGGATTCCTCCCCGCCCCTCACCATCACCCGCGTGCTCTCCGAGCCCGGAGACCACACCATCCAAGGTCCGTTCGTCGTCGTTCTCCTCACGCCCGAAGAACGGCACTTCGTCGCCGTCGCAACTCGCGCTCGAACGCGCGGAACGACAGCTCCCCCTCGACCTGGGCCTGCATCTCGACGAGCTGCATCGCGTCGCAAGAGACCCCCTGCGTTCGCACTGCGCGCGAGACAGTTCCCACGACCCAGTGCCCGTCAGGGGATGTCGACCGCCCCACCAAGAGCCTTGCCGGGCACCAGCGGGACTACGGCGCGGAAGCGGGGACCTTGTTCAGCGTCACCTTCACTTTCGCGTGGCACTTCGGGCAGTCGACGGTGCGGGTGTGGCCCTTGGTGCGCGTCCCCGTGATCACCCAGCCGAGGTCCCACGCGTCGCTCTCGGCGTTGCACTCGGGGCAGGTGAAGCGCCAGGTGCGCGACTCGGCTTCTGCGCCGGGGCTCAGCTTGGCCGCGATCTTCTGAACGATTCCCATGTGGTCCTCCGCGACGCAGGAGCGTACGCGAGTTCGGATCCGGGCGGAAGCGGTCCACAGCTTGGTCTCCCAAGCCTGCGGCTCTCGTTGAACGAGCCTGCGCCGGGAGCTTCCTCCGGCTCGGATCCGGACAGCATCGTGGGCTCCGCTTCACGGAGATGATCACGGCGTTTGATGGTGGCGACGGCTCCCGTCGCTCGCAGGGCGACTCCTGCTCGGCCTGCATGGGCAGCTTGCTTGCCCCGAGTGTCCGGCACGCGAAGAAGCGTTCGCCATCGCCGCATCGTCCTGTCGCGAACGGCTGGGGCAGCGCGCCACGTCAGGCGATCGCCGGATATTCGAACCGTGTCGTGATCGCGTACCAACGAGATCTCTCTTGCGAGGAGCAGTTCCATGAGAGTGCTCGTTTCCATTGTCGCGGCGTTTGCCTTCAACCAATGTGTCGGCTCCGGTCCGAACGAAGGCACGGTGGACGCCGGTCCGCGCGACGATGTGGATCCGTCTCGCCCGCGGACGACGGGGGCTCGTCGGTCGCGTTCGACGCGGGCCCGCGATTGGTCGCGGATGCCGGCTCGCTCTCGCCGGTCGACGCGGGCCGCCGCCACCGTCGCGACGCCGGCTCCGGCTCCAGCTCCGACGACGCCGGCAGCATCACCCGCGTGGACGCCGGCCCCGCGCGCTCACCCGACGCCGGCGTGACGCCGCCTCCATCTCCGCTGCCGAGCGAGTGCGTCGCCGCGCGCCGGCTCTGGTTCGACGACTTCGAGACCGGTGATTACAGCCGCTGGACGGGTCACACCTACTTCGGCGATTGGGGCAACGCCTGCGAGAGCACCGGCATCAGCACGGAGAACCCGCACGCCGGCGTGTACTCGAACCGCTCGGAGATCGTCTGCCCGAGCGCGACCGACGTGCACCGCGGCTACGGCGGCATCCAGTTCGATGGCGACACGCCGCTCGACTACTTCACCAACACCGGCACCGGCATCCAGGCGCCGGGCGGCGCGGTGAGCACCTTCTGGCTCTGGCTCGACACGCCCTACGACTTCGGCGGCGGGCGCTGGCTGAGCCTCTTCACCACCAACAGCGCCTGTGACTACACCGAGGAGGTGATCACGGTCAGCCTCGAGGACTCCACGAGGCGGCTGGTGCCGGCCCACACCACGAGCAGCGGCGGCACGCTGACCTACAGCCCCGGCGCGCCCGCGTTCCCGCTCCGCACCTGGGTGCGCGTCACCGTCTATATCAATTACTACGCCGGCGAGATGCACATCTGGCAGGACGGAACCAGCGTGGTTCACGCCACCTTCTCACGCCCGTCTCACGACATCTGTCAGTGGCACTGGGGCGCCTACGCGAGCGGCGACAACGACAACATCGTGCTCTTCGAGGACGACAAGAGTATCTGGAAGCTCGACTCGGCATGGACCGATTGGTCCACCGAGCCGTGGTTCGAGGGCAGCGTCACGCCCTGCCCGTAGCGTTCGTGGAGCCGCGGCGCCGGGTGACTCCGGCGCCGCGCGCACCATCACGGTCGCGGGGACGATGCGAACCTCGTCGCGTGCTCCGCGTTGCTCGCCCGCCGCCGCGCTAGGGAACGCCGCGCTACGGAACGCCGCGAAACGGAACGCCGCGGAGGCGCTCAGAGGTAGCTCTCGAGGACGTCGATCGCGAGCGCGCTCGACCAGTCGCGCGCCCCGTCGATGCGCAGCCGGATGACGCCGTCCGGATCGATGACCCACGTCTCGGGGAAGAGCCGGGTGCCGAACTTCCCGCTGACGACCGAGCGGTCCGGGTCGAGCAGCACGGTGAGCGGCGTCTCGTCGGACACCACCGTCCGCACCGTGTCCCAATCGCGATCCACGCTGACGGTGAGGACCTCCACGTCGTCGCCGCGTGCGTGCATGTTCTGGGCGAGCTCGACGACCGAAGGCATCTCCTCCACGCAGGGCCCGCAGGTCACGGTCCAGAAGTTCAAGACCACGACCTTCCCGCGATGGTCGCTGAGCCGCCAGGTCTGCCCGTCACGGGTCTGGAGCGCGAAGTCGGGTGCCAGCCTGTCGCCGGAGCCGTCGTCGCTCTCGTTGGTGAAGGGGCGGATCCAGGCCGGCAAGGGCAGCCGGTGCAGATAGTTCTGCTGCGTCGCGTCGCCTGCGAGCAGCGCTTCGTAATCGGGGCCGACCAGCGCTCGGAGCGGCATCTCTCGCCGGCGGGCCTCGCCGTCGGCGAACGCGCCGACCATGAGGAAGACGAGGATCCCACCGAGGACGGCGATCACGAGCCCGGCCTTGAGCTCGGGCACACGCTCCTTGGACACCTGGGACTGGGCCATTGCGGCGAAACGTAGGCGGGCCGAGCCCCGGGGACAACCGCTCGGTGACCCCAGCACCACGGGCCCTCGTCCACGACGCGAAATTCCGGGGCTCGAGAGGGTGCCGAGGCCGCCTTGGCGGCGTTCGTACTGCTCGAAAACGCCGCCGGGGCCGCCTCGCGAGTGTCGTCGGTCGCGACGGCGCTGCCCAGATGAGGGCGGTCGCTACGAGAGGATGCCCGGGCGCGAGCGCGCGTCCGCTGTTCGGCGCCTGCTCGACGCCACCGGTCGGGTCCGGAGTTTGACGATGCCGAAGCTACTCCGACCTGTGTCGAGCAGCGGTGCTCGCTCGCTCCCGGGCTGCCATGGAAGTAGGCGCGCCCCCGGGGCCGACCACGGCTCCTGGCTCAGTGCAGGCGCAAGAACGCCTCGACGCCGCTCCCGACCATGCTGATGATCAGCGAGGCGAGGAGCGCCGTGCCGAAGCCGTCGACCCGCAAGCGTGTGCTGAACGCGTCGGTGATCTTCAACACGATCGCGCCCACGATGACCCGGGCCACGAACCCGAACACGAAGAGCAGGCCGAGGCTGACGACGCCCAGCAGGAAGTGGAACGCCCACCCGGTGAAGAAGAGCAGCAGGCCGAACGCCCCGCTGACGAGCGCGTGGCTGGCGACGCCGCCGCGGATCTCCATCGAGGGCAGCAGGCTGGCCGCCACCCACATGGCGAGGGTGAGCGCGGCCCATGTGATGAGAATGTGCATATCGGTAAACCTCTTCGCGCTCAGTACCTAAGCACCGGCGGTGCTTCGCCCAACGTCATGGGTACGCACGAGGGGAGGTCCGCATTTCGGCGCCTCGCTTCGCGCCGCGCGCCGGTTTAGCCTCTCTCCGCCGTGTCGATTCGTCCGCAGCTCCTTTGGCTCGCCGCGTTCGCGATGCTCGCTTGCGCCCAGCCCTCCAAATCCGGCCAGCCTGCGGCCAACGCGCACACCACCCACGGCGGCGTGCCGGCGCGGCTCGGTCCGCTCTCGGTGGAAGTCGTCGTGCATGCGTCGGGCGAGCTGCACGTGCATCTGCTGGGAGGCCGCAAACCGACCGGGCTCGCGCTCACCGTGAGCGTCCCGGATGCGGAAGGGCATCGTCACGCCGTGGCCATGCACTTCGCCGACGCCGTCCAGGGCTTCGTCGGGCGCACGGAAGAGGGCACGCCGGCGCCGGGCACGGTGGAGCTCCTGCTGGTCGACGGCGAGCGTCCGATCCGAGCTCAGGTCGAGCTCGAGCGGCTCGTTCCGGCGCCGCGTCACGGCGGCTCGGTGGTGGTCGCGGGAGAGCACGTGGTGGAGGTGGTGGTCGGCGACGGCTCGCAGATCGTGGCCTACTTGCGCGGCGCGACCTCCGACGGCGCCCGTGTGACGGCGGTGGTGCCCGGCGAGGACGGCGCGGGTCATCCGGCCCTGCTGGAACCTGACGGCGCTCGTTACCGCGGACGGATTGAAGGTCTCACGCCGCGCTCGGGACCGCTGGAGGTCCTGGTGGAGCGGGAAGGCAGGGTGGAGGTCGGCCGAGGAACGCTCTCGGCGGTCGGGGAAGCCGCGCCGGACGAGGTGCCCACCGATTTCCAGCTCGAATTCCCCGAGCTCGGCAGCCACCTCCCGGCGGTGATCCCCGTCCCGCCGGCGGAGGAAGAGGCCGAGGGCGGCTGAAGGTCTGTCGATAAATCCCCCGTCGCCCGCGGCCGATTCGGCCCCATCCGCGGGTGCCGGAACTGCGTGGTGACGCGCCGCGTCGATTCTCCGGCGGGCGAGTCGGCCGCGTCGAGACGGGCGACCTCGGGCGCCGGGGCCGCGTTTGCGTGGGCTCGCGGCGCGCGTATTTCCGTCCGGGCATGGCGTATCCCTGGATGCGACTGCCCGGGTTCCGCGACGTCGACGCGCTCGGCAACCGCGACTCGGGGTGGATTCGCGCGCTCGATCGGGTGCTCCATCCGATCTTGTGGCGCTGGTTCGTGCCGGAGGTGCGTGGGCTCGACCGCATCCCCAGTGGGCCGGCGCTCTACGTCGGAAACCACAGCGGTGGCTTCGTCACGCCGGATACCTGGATCTTCGCCAGCGCGGTGATGCACGCGCGCGGCGTCGCCCATGTGCCCTACGGGCTCGTCCATCAGGCGGTGATGCGGGCGCCTCTGCTGAACCAGGTGCTGACCCGCGTCGGCGGCCTCGAGGCCAAGTCCGAGAACGCGCACCGGGTGTTCGCCGCCGGAGGGAAGGTGCTCGTCTATCCCGGCGGCGACCTCGACGCGTTCAGGCCCTCGCACGAGCGCTACCGCGTGGTCTTCGGCCCGCGCCGCGGCTATCTGCGGCTCGCGATCACCGGCGGGGTGCCGATCGTGCCGGTGGTGTCGGCCGGCTCGCACGATGGATGGCTGGTGCTCTCGGACGGACGCTGGCTCGCCGAGCGGCTGGGCACTCACCGCGTGCTGCGGACCAACGTGCTGCCGATCACGCTCAGTATCCCCTGGGGCGTCGCGGTGGGAGCGCCGCCCTATCTTCCCTGGCCGACCAAGATCCTCGTCGAGGTCCTCGAGCCGATCTGCTTCGAACGGGCGGGCGAAGAGGCGGCGGACGACGGGGACTACGTGCAGCGATGTCACCGAGAGGTGCTGACGCGCATGCAGGCCGCGCTCGACCGGCTCGCGCGCGAGCGGAAAGAGCGGAAGCGGTCGCTCCGCGAGCGGATCCGCCAACGCGTCCGAGGTTGAGTCTCGGTGGCGCGGACGCCGGAGGGCCGGAGCGGCCTTTCGGACTGCCGGAGCTACGTCTCCGGAGTATGCCCCGCTCTTCGCCACCGGATGCTCGCGCTGCGCTGATCGACGCGTGCCGGAGGGAGCGGGTGACCCTCTTTCTCGGCGCGGGGATCTCTCACAGCCGTGGCGTCCCGCTCTGGGACGAGGTGGTCCGGCGGATGAGCGAGTGGGTCGTGGGCGACGACGAGGACGTCGCGCTCCTGGCGCGTGTGCGGGCGTCGGTCGCTCGCGACCTGGGAGCGGACGTGGCCGAGCGCGTCGTGCTGCGGCGTCACCCGCTCGAGCCGCAGCTGGCGCTGGAGTGGATCGAGGCCGAGCTGACGAAGCCACCGGTGCGGAGGGAGGTGGCGGCGCGCCTCGGCATGGCGTCGGTCGACTTCGTGACGCTCCTGCGCCGAGCGCTCTACGAGAGGGTGAGCCGGAGCGGTCCGGCCTCGGACGCGCTGGCCGCCGTGGGCGACGCGGTGCGCGCGGAGTGGGAGCGCGGGCCGGCGCGACACGTGGCGCGGGTCATCACGCTCAACGCCGATGACCTCCTGGAGCGCGAGGTGTGCGGCGACGGCGTGCCGCGTCTGTGGCCGATCGCGCGCCCGAGCCGCCACCCCCGCTGGGAGGATCGTGAACGGCCGCCGCCGATCCCCGTCTATCACGTGCACGGCTACCTGCCGGAGGACGCGCGCGACCCGCGCGGCTCCGGGCACACGCTGGTCTTCACCGACGACCAGTTCTGGAGCACGACCGCCAGCCCGCTCTCGTTCGCCAACCGCGTGGTGGCCAACGCCCTGCACGACACCCAATGCGTCTTCGCCGGGCTCTCCATGCGGGACGTGAACCTGATGCGCTGGCTGGCCGTGCGCTTCGAAGAGGTACGAGCCGACGCCCGCGCCCATGGCGAGGCGGTCGCCGACGAAGCGCTCCACCGTCACTTCTGGATCCACGTCGCCTCCGACGATCCGACGGGCATCCTCAGCGACATCCTCGCCAAGCGCGGTGTGCGCTCGGTCGACCTCCCGTCCTGGCGGAGCAGCGCATTCGGCGACCTGCTGCGCGATTGCTTCGCGCGTTCGATCCGGAACGCGCTCTCCGTTGCCCGAGGCGAGCTCGGACGGCTGCGCGCCCACGTGCCGCGCATGCCCGCGTGGCCACGCACCGGCCGCCTGCTGGGTCGCCGGGAGACCGCGATCCGAGAGCCCGCGGGGCGGATCGTGACCTCGCCCGCGCCATCGTTTTCGCTGGACGCGATCGATCCGAGCCGGTAACCCCGCCGGGGTGGGCGACCGACTGACGCTCTCCGAGATCCGCGCTCGCTACCTGGAGCAGGACAGGCCGCTGCCCCGCGCGGTGGAGGCGATGCTGCGCGAGGACGGAGGTCCCGGCGCGCTGAAGCTCCTCGCCGCGGTCGAGCGGCGGCGGAAGAAGAACCGCGCCGAGGGGCAGCGCCTGCGCAAGATGCTGCGCTTCGAGACGGAGATTCTGGGACCGCGGCGTCACGCACGTGGCGGGGGTGGACGAGGCCGGCATGAGCCCGCTGGCCGGTCCGGTCGTGGCCGGCGCCGTGATCCTCGCGCCGGGCACGCGCCTCATCGGCGTGGACGACTCGAAGAAGCTCGACGCCGCCACCCGAGAGAGGCTCGCCGCCGAGATCAAAGAGCGCGCGGTGGCCTGGGCGGCGGGCGTCGTCTCGCACGAGGAGATCGACGAGATCAACATCTATCGAGCCGGCCTGCTCGCCATGCGCCGCGCGGTGGAGAGGCTCTCGCTCGTGCCCGAGGAGCTGCTCATCGACGCCCGCAAGCTGCCGGAGCTGCCGATGCCGCAGCGCGCGATCATCAAGGGCGACACGCTGAGCCTGTCGATCGCGGCCGCGTCGATCATCGCCAAGACGACGCGCGACCGGATGATGGTCGAGCTCGATCAGGAGTATCCCGGCTACGGCTTCGCGAAGCACAAGGGCTATCCGGTGAAGGCGCACGTCGAAGCGCTCGAGCGGATCGGGGTCTCGCCGGTCCACCGCCGCTCGTTCGCGCCGGTGAAGAAGGCCCTCGGGCTGGCGCCGGAGCAGGGCGAGCTCTTCGAGCGCTGAAGCTCCGACTCTCGCGGGCGCTTCGCCTTCGGCAGCGGGCCCCGCCTCGACGGCGCGGCTCGGTCCGGCGGATCGACGGCCTTCGAGCTCGGGGTCCGTTGGCGAGGGTCACCGAGCGAGAGCGGGGCGGGGCGCGACACGCCGCTCGAGCACGCCGTGCCCATCTCCGGGCCTACCTCGTGAGGCGCAGACCATGCCGGAACCGACGAAGAGACCCGACACGCGCCGTGCGGGCATCGCGATGGTGCTCACGTGGTCGAGCGGCTTCGTGGACGCCGTCTGCTCGGTCGCGCTCGTGCGTGTCTTCGTCGCCAACATGAGCGGCAACTCGATCGCGCTCGGGCTCGGCGCCGGTCGCGGCGAGTGGGGCGAGGCGTGGAGACGGGGACTGGCGGTGCCGATGTTCTTCATTGGACTCCTCATCAGCCGCTTTCTCGTCCACGCGGCGCGACGCACCGACTTCGAGCGAGTCGGCGCGTGCCTCTTCGGGCTCGTGGCCGCGCTCCTGGTCGCGTTCGCGGCGATCGGCTCGCCGGTGATGAGCCACGGCACGGCGTCGATCCATCCGCTCTGGCGCTACTGCCTCTTGGTGGCGCTGCCCGCCGTTGCGATGGGGATCCAGAACGCGGCGCTCACGCACTTCGGCCCGCTCACGGTGCGCACCACGCACGTCACCGGCACGCTCGCCGTCCTCGCCGACCACGTCTCCGCGCACGTCCTCTGGCTGCACGCCCGCACCCGCGGTCGCGGTTGGTCACGGTGGCGGCGGGTGTTGGCGGTCGGTCATCGCCGTCGCGATCTGCGCAACGCCGGGCTCTTGGCGATGGTCTGGACCGGCTACGTCGTCGGCGCGCTGAGCGGCGCGCTCGCCCATCACCGCTTCGGGCTATGGGGGGTGGCGCTGCCGGTGACGGCCTACGGCGCGCTGGCCCTCTCCGATCTGTGGCGTCCGGTGCTCGAGCCGACCCGCGAGAATGATGAGCGCCGGACGTTCTGACCCGGCGGGCGCGTACCCGGAATGAGGACGAACCCAGCGTCGAATGAAAACTCGCCGAATGTGCCTGTGTTGCCGGTAGCCAGCGGGCGTCTAGAAGCGCGCCGTGCGGGCAGACGCTCGCGCTCTGCTCGCAAACCTGGGAGGGTCTTCGATGCACGCTTTGCGGTTTTTGATCGCCGCCAGCCTCGCGCTCGCGCTGGTCGCTTGCGACAACAAGAAGGATCACGCCGACGGCGGGGACGCCGCGATGCTACCCGACGGTGGCTTGGACGCGACGACGCCACCGCCGGACGCTGGGCCGATGGACGCCGCCGTCGACGGTGGCGCTGGCGACGCGGCGACGGGGATGGACGGCGGCGGTGACGCGGCGACCGGGACGGACGGCGCGGTCGACGGCGGAGTGGCGGACGCTTCCACGGACGGCGGTGCGCCGCCGACGCCCTTCACCGTGCTCTACTACCAGACCTTCGAGGCCTCCGAGGCCTGGACGTCGGGCGGAACCAACTCGAGCTGGGCGTGGGGCACGCCGGCGGGGCCGCTCTTCACCAACGCCTACAGCGGCGGCAACGCCTGGGACACCAACCTGACCGGAGATTACAACGCCGAGCGAGGATTCTTGGGTCGAGTCACCTGCGATCGATCTGAGCGCGGCGAGCGGCGTCGTCCTGGTCCGCTGGCAGTTCAGTACGATATCCAGGCCTGCTGTGACGGCGCATTCCTGGAGGTCTCCACCGACGGGGGCACCACCTGGACCAAGGTCGGCGCGATGGGTGATGGCGGCGGCTGGTACGACACCTAGCGACGATGTCTGGACCGGCGTGCACACCGGCTGGCACCTCGCGCAGATCCCGGTGTCTCGGCATCGCCGGCATGTCGGACGTCCGCTTCCGGGTTCACTTCACGAGCGACGGCTCGTACGAGTACGAAGGCATGGCGTTCGACGACTTCGCCATCTTGCAGGGCACGGATCTCGGCGTCACCGTGACCGGCCTGCCCAACGCCTGCGGCACCCGCGTCGTGGTGCAGAACCTCGGCTCGACCACGGTGTCGAGCTTCGATTCGACCACCGTCGTCGACGGCACCTCGAGCACGGACACGATCTCGATGACGCTCGCGCCCTACGACACGTACGGTCAGACGGTGATGGGCAGCATGATCACGGCCACGGTGAGCGTCCCGGGCGACCTGGTGTCGGTCAACGACAGCGCGAGCCGCTCTGCCGATGCGGTGCTCGGAACCGGCTACACGCAGGACTTCGATTCCGGGGCCGCGGCCTGGTTCTCGACCGGCATGGGCACCGTCTGGGAGCTCGGGACGCCGACCGGCACGTTCATCTCGGACGCGGCGTCCGGTGCCGACGCGTGGGTCACGAACCTCGCCGGCGACTACTCGAACGACACGATGAGCTACCTCGAGTCGCCCTGCATCGACATGAGCGCCGCGACGACCGATCCGACGCTCTCGTTCTCGCTGATCTACCAGACCGAGGCGGGTTACGACGGGGCCTGGGTGGAGCTCTCGACCGATGGCGGCGCGACCTGGAACAAGCTGGGCGCGTCGGGCGAAGGGACCAACTGGTACAACAACGCCACCGATCAGTGGTGGGACGGCGACAGTGGCAGCGCCGGCGCTTGGATCACCGCCTCGCACGTGCTCACCGGCGCGGCGGGCAACGCATCGGTGCGCATCCGCGTCGCGTTCCAGAGCGACGGCTCCGGCACCAATGAAGGAGTCGGTGTCGACGACGTGAGCATCACGCCCTGAGCAGGGCTCGTCTCTCCCGCGCCGAGGCGTCGAGCTCTCCGGGGCTCGGCGCCTCGCGCCTTTTGCACGCGTCAGCCTTCGCCGAGCAAGTCAGCCTTCGCCGAGCAAGAAGGGGCGGGTGATCCGCACGACGGCCTCGGGCAGGTCGACGTGCACGAAGTGCGACGCTTCGTCGAGCCACTCCAGCCGCGCGCTCGGCACCAGTCGCGAGAGGTAGTGCGCGTTCTCGGGCGAGACGAGGGGATCGTTCGCGGCGTAGAGCAGCATCAGCGGCGCCGGGAAGGGTTCGCCGCGGTCGCGGAGCGCGCGCAGCTTTTCCGCCAGCGCCCGAAAGCCCGCCGGCGCCACGCTCTCCTGCAGGTAGCGGAAGAAGGCGTCGAAGCCTTCCTCGCTCTTCAGCGGCTCGCCGAACTCGCGGGCTTCCTCGAGCGATTTGAGCGTCCCGTCGTAGTAGTGAACGTTCCGGTGCGCCCAGCGCTCGACGTCGTGATGCACCCAGCGACGCAGGAAGCCGCGCACGCCGGGGATTGCCAACACGGCGTGGAGCGCGTTCATCCGCAGCTCGGGCTGCGCGGGCGAGTGCATGTTCACCAGCCGGCCCAATGCCCCCGGCCGGGTGACGGCCAACCAGGTGCAGAGATACCCGCCGAGGCTGTTGCCGATCGCGGCGCACCCCTCGATCCCGAGCGTCTCGATCAGCTCGCCGAGAAAGGTCGAGAGCGCTCCGGGCCCGTAGCTTTGCGCGTCCGGCTTGTCGCTCCGGCCGCAGCCGGGCAGGTCCAGCGCGATGACGCGGAAGTCCCGCGCGAAGTCGTGGAGGACGTAGCGCCACGAGTAGCTGCTGGTCATCAGCCCGTGGACGAGCAAGAGCGGCGGTCCCTCGCCGAGCTCGCGGAGGTGGATGCGAGCACGCCCGAAGGGGCGCGAGTCGACCACCACGTCGCGCGCCGGGACCTCGAAGAAGTGATGGGCTCGCCGCGGATGCTCGGGCAGAGCGCGGAAGGGGAGCTGCTCGAAAGGGGGAGGTGGCTGCATGTCGCGACGCGAGAGTAGCGCGCATGGAGAGACTCTTCCGGTGCGGCCGAGCGGTACGTCCGCGCGACCGCGTTGCCGGTTGGGGACGTCCCGTGCGATCCTCGGCTCCCCGTGGCGCGCGAGACCGAGACCTACGTTCTGGACCGCGGAGGCACCGTGTTGGCGGGTCGCTATCGTGTGCTGGAGCTTCTCGGCGTGGGCGCGATGGGGAGCGTCTGGGTCGCGGAGCAGCTCGCGCTCAAGCGCAAAGTGGTGGTGAAGTTCCACGAGGAGGCCTTCGTCGGGACGCATGCCGAGGTGGCGCTGCAGCGCTTCTTGCGCGAGACACGGGCGCTCGCGCAGGTGCGCCACCGCAACGTCATCGAGCTCTACGAGGTCGGGCAGACCGAGGAGAGAGAGCCCTACCTGATCCTCGAGCTCCTCGAAGGCGAGACGCTGGCCCGCCGGATGGGTCGCGAGGAGCGGCTGCCCTTCCAGGAGGCGCTCTTGATCGCGGTCGCGATCGCCGAGGGGCTGGAGGCGGTGCACGCCGCGGGGATCCTGCACCGTGACGTGAAGCCGGAGAACATCTTCCTCCACGAGACCGAGGGGCAAATGGTGCCGAAGCTGCTCGACTTCGGCTTGGCGCGGAGCGCGGATCCGCGTGGCCGGATCACGTGGAGCGGCAGCGCGATCGGCACGCCGGGGTACATGGCGCCGGAGCAGGCCCGCGGCGAGGGGAACCTCGATCGCAGGGTCGACATCTATGCGCTCGGGGTGGTGCTCTACGAGATGGTCGCCGGCGAGCTGCCCTTCGACTCGCAGACGGTGGCCGGGCTCCTGCGCGCGGTGATCGAGGATCCGCCGACGCCGCTCAGCGTCTGGCGTCCCGACCTGAAGGGGCCCTTTGCCGACGCGGTGATGCGCGCGATCGCGCCGGCGCGCCGCGACCGCTTCGACGACGTGCGATTGTTCCGTGCCGCGCTGGTCGGGCTCCTCGAAGCGTCTGGGATTCAGGTCCGAGGTCCGCGCTCCGGCGTCGGCTTGCAGCGCTCGACGAGGACTCGTCGTCGCGCGGACACGCCGGTCGGCCGGGACTGACGCGCGCGGCCCGGATCCGAGGCACACCGCCGAGGACCGCTCGGTCGGTGCGGCTCGTGACGCGCGGCCAGGCCTGCACCGTCGGTGGAGCGGTCCGCGCTACGGCTCGTGACGCGCGTCGTCGCGAGGACCGCACGATTGGTGGCGCGAACGTCGCTGCGGCTCGGCGGAGAGCGCGGACACGACCGCGCAGTCGACGCCGGCGGTGTTGCTCGGCGCAGGACGGGCGCGCCCTCGAAATCGGTCGTCGCGCGCCCCGATTTTCATTGTCCGCCTGCCCCGGATGCTTAGCTTGCGCCCGATTGGAGGCGTGATGCGGAAGGTGCTCGCTACTTGTGTCGCCCTCGCGGCGGCGGGGTTGGGTCTCTCCCTCGCGGTGTGGAGCCGCGTGCCGGATCCGATGCCGATCCACTGGGACGCCGGCGGAGTCGCCGACGGTTGGGCACCGCGCGCGTTCGGGCTGCTCTTCGCGCCGCTGCTCGGCGCGCTCGTCAGCGCCGTCGCCGGTGGGCTGGCCGCCTCGCATCCGGGGTCGCGCACGATCGCGGGCCGGCTCACGGTCGCGATCGGCGCGTTCCATCTCGGGCTCCACGCGCTGGTGGTTCAGGCCGCGCTCGAGCCTTCCGGTGCCATGCACGTCGGCGTGGTGATGGCGCTTGTGGCGGTGCTCTTGGCCGTCCTCGGCCAGGCGTTGCCCCGCGTCGGCCCGAACCCGTGGGTGGGCGTGCGCTTGCCCTGGACTCGCTCGAACGAGGTGGTGTGGTCGCTGACCCACCGCTTCGCGGCGCGCAGCATGGTGACCGCCGCCGTGCTCGCCGTCCCGCTTGCGTTGCTCGCGCCCGCGCCGCTCGGGTTCTGGGTGGCGTTCGGCGTGGTGATGGCGGGCGCGCTCGCGCCGGTGCCGTACAGCTACGCACTGCACCGCATGCGTCGCTGATTCTCGTGGCGCCGACATCGGGCGGGCGGCGTGCTCTCGGGCGCGCCGCCCGCGTCCGCGATCGGGTCGTGGCGGCCTCGCGCGGCCGGTCGAGCTCGCTCTCGAGCGGGAGAACATCGAGCGGGCGGCGTGCTCTCGGGCGTGCCGCCCGCCGTCTACTTGGCGGCTTCGGCCTCGCGCCGGATCTCTTCCCGCGCCAGCGCGGTCAGCTCCTCCAGCGTCTTGCGGAGGATGACCTTGTCGCCGACTCCGCTCACGTAGGTCGTCGGGATCTGCACGGTCTGCGTCCCGAACATCGGCCGCTTCATGTGGAAGCTCTCGAGCAGCTCGCGGTCGAGCTTCACGACCAGCGTGTCGATGTGCCAAGCCTCCTGGTCGAGCGCGCAGTCGGCAACGACGCCGAGCTCTCGCCCGTCCTGCGAGATGACCCCTTTACCGGAAAGCTCCGAGAACTTGGCGCGGCTCATCGACCCTCCGTTGCCCGCTGGCATCCCCGCTCCGAGCGCCCTTCGGACTCGAGCAGGAGCGATGAATACCAAAAAGGGGGGTGGACCGGAAGCGTCAGTCGAGCGGGCCGATCGCGTTCCGCGCGACGGAGCCGATGGTGAGCCGCGGAGATAGAATGTGTTGATTGGCGATTATGTTGATCAATGTGGATCGTGGATCAACAGATCGCGTCAGCGACGCGAGGCGAGCGCGCGGTCGAGGTCCTCGCGGGTGACGACCTCTTCCACGTCGAGGGTGTGATCCTCGTCCATGCGGAAGAGCAGCCGGTGATGGATGCCGACGCGGGCCGAGCAGAGGCCGTGCATTCCTTCGAGCCGCTTCGCGTGGCGCCAGGCCTCCGGCTCGACCGCCGCCGAGCGCCCCCGCCGCCGCGATCGCCGCGCCGGCCACTTTCGAGGGCAGCTTCTCGATCGAGTCGCGGGCTTTGCTCGACCACACCGGGATGCGCAGCCCGCGCGGCGTCACCTCCTCGCCCGCCTCGTCCTCGAGCGCCGTGGTCTCCTCGGGCTCGACCGCCACCGGCTTGGCGACCTCCTCGGCCCGGCGCCGCAGCTCCGCCCGCTCGTGCTGGCCCTCCCGGATCCGACCCTCCAGCTCGCGGATCTTCTGGCGTAGCCGGCGGGCCGCTTCGGCGTCGGCCGCCTGCGCGGCGCGCTCTCTCGCCGTGGACGCCGGCTTCTTCTCGACCTCCGCCGCCTTGTCCTCCAGCTCCGAGAGCTGCTCGCGGTGCTTGCCGAGCTCGCGCACCAGCACTTGGGCCTCCGCCCGCGCGTCGCGCGCCTCTGCCCGCATGCGCTCCAGCTCCAGCCGCAGCGCCTCCTTCTCCTCGTCGGACGCCTTGGCCAGCCGGCGCTCCTCCACCATCAGATCCCAGAGCGCCCACGCCGGGTCGTCGGGCGGCGCGCCCAGTCGATTGCGCGCCCACTCGATCTCGTGGAGGAGCGTCGCGCTGTCCTTGGCGTGCTCGGAATCGAGGCACGCGCGGGCGATCAGCACGCCGAGCGCGGGGAAGGGCTCGAGCAGCTCGTAGGCGAGCTCCATCGGCGGCGGCGCGCCTTCGATCAGGTGCGGTCGGCACTCCGCTTCCAGGAGCGAGAGCGTCCGCTCGGTCGGGTGGCGCAGCTCGCGGCCGAGCGCGAGGTAGGGCGGCACCTTCGTCGGATCTTCGAAGCGGTCGAGGTGGCGCAGGACGACGTCCTCGTGGCCCCAGTCGTGCGCGAACGTGAGCAGCTCCGCCCGCAGATTGTCGGTCGTCAGGTTCGGCCCCGAGATCGCGCTCCGACAAGAGCTCGAGCGTGCGCTCCGCGTCCTCCATCCGCTCGCAGTCGACGAAGACCTGGAAGCAGGCGTCGAGCTGCTCCGTCGAGAGATCGGCGAGCGGAAGCCGGGCCAGGTCGGCCGGGTGCTCGCGCAGCATCTCCTCGGCGCCGACGAACTCGTGCAGCCGCCGCCGGTACTCGCGCATCGTGATGCCGGCCACGGGTGACCACGACTCGCCGCGCTCCTTGTCCGCGCAGCACTTCTTGTACTTCTTGCCGCTCCCGCAGGGGCAAGGGTCGTTGCGGCCGACCTTGGGCGTGGCGCGGCGGGCGGTGAACCCGCTGGCCACGATGTGCGAGCGCGTGGCGGGCAGCGCATCGATGCCCGGCTCGGGGCCGAGCTCCGGGAAGAGGTCCGGCTCCGGCTTCTCCTTGGCGCGCTCGATCTTGTAGAGCTCGTCCAGGTGTGGATCGCCGATGCGCAGCGCGGCCTGCCGGGCGAAGTGCTCGCCGACCCAGCCCGGCCGGGCGCGCGCCAGCGTGCGGAGGATCTCGATCAGCGCGCTCGGCCAGGGGCCCTCGCTGGCGAGGTGGGTGTAGAGCGCGGCCGCGCTGGCGAGCTGATAGCGGTCGAGGCGGCGCGAGCCGAGCAGCCGCTCCAAGATGGTCAGGCGCTCGGGGTGGGCGGCGACCAGGAGCTGAGCTGCGCGGTCGTCGATGGCGTCCGGGAAGATGCGCTCGATCGCCTCTGCCGGCGGCGGCTCGCCGTGCGCCAGCAGCACCAGCGCCAGCGTCGTCGCGCCGTCGACCTCGCGGGTCGCGAACGCTTGCTGGAGGGCTTCGCGCGCCCGCTCCGGGGGGAGGTCACCGGCCAGCCGGCGCACTTCCTCCGCCACGGGCTCGAGTCCGGCCGCTTCCTCGACCAGCCGCGCGAGCTCCGATACGCCGGGTTGGGACTGCATCGCTGCGGACGTTGCCGCACGTCGGTCCCGCTGGCAACGCCGAGCCGGTCGGCCGAGCAACCCGCGTCGAGCTCGTTTCGAGTCTCGCCGCTCGCGAAGCGCGCGTCCGCGGCCCGAACGGGATCGGAGGCCGGTGCGGGTCGCCCCACTCCCGCGCTGCGATTTTCAGGACGTCAGCTGCCGGCCAGCCTCACCGCCCGGCTCGCGCCGGCGCCGGTGAGCTCACCGAGAAAGGTGTCGGCCCACCAGAAGACGTCGCGGTCGCGCACGATCGCCCGCATCCGCTGCATCCGGGCCCGCTGTTCGGCCGGCGGCATCCGGCAGGCGTCGGCGATGGCGTCGGCCACTCCGACCCGGTCGTTCGGGTTGACCAGCACTGCGCCCGAGAGCTGGGCGGCCGAGCCGGCGAATTCGCTGAGGATCAACACGCCCTGCTCGTCGCGGCGGGCGGCGCAGTACTCCTTCGCCACCAGGTTCATCCCGTCCTGGAGCGGCGTGATCAGCGCCACGTGCGCGGCGCGATACCAACCGCGGAGCGCCCGGCGCTCGATCGGGTGGTGGATGTAGAGGACCGGCACCCAGCCCGGCTCGCTCAGCTCGCCGTCGATCTGGCCGACCAGCCGCTCGATCTCCTCGCGGAGCGCGGCGTAGCAGGCGATCTCCTCTCGGCTCGGGACCACCACCTGCACCAGCGTCACCTTGCCGCGCAGCTCGGGGTGGCGGCGGAGGGCTTCCTGGAAGGCCAGGAGGCGCTGAGGGACCCCCTTCGTGTAGTCGAGCCGGTCGACGCCGAGCACGATGATGCGCCCTTCCAGCTCGCGGGCGAAGCGATCCACCGCCGCTTGTGCCTCGGG
The DNA here is from genome assembly GCA_963832725.1 of uncultured Pseudomonadota bacterium. GTDB lineage: Bacteria > Myxococcota_A > Polyangia > Polyangiales > Sandaracinaceae > JAEZBP01. The sequence goes on along the minus strand of CAWHVG010000006.1, from coordinate 435,001 downwards.
GCTCTCGGCGTCGCGCTGCTCGCGGGCGTAGTCGATCCCGATCGGGAACGCGCCGACCGTCGTCCGGTGCCGCTGTCCGACCGCCCGATAGACCGTCCCGTGCCCGGCACGGCCGCGCGAGACGACCTCGAGCGAGCGGACGCTCTCGATGCTGCGGACGAAGTTCGCGCGGTCCCGCGCCGTCTGCAGCCCGACCAGATCGTAGGCGAGGAAGCCGTCGGCGATGGGCTCGCGCCAGGGGAGCTTGCGGAAGATGTCCACGCCGGGAAAGGGGATGTGGAGGAAGAACCCGATCCGGTTGTCGACACCGAGGCGGCGGAGCTCCGCGCCGACCAGGATCAAATGGTAGTCGTGTATCCAGATCACGTCGCCATGCCGCACGCGTTCGGCGATGGTGCACGCGAAACGATGGTTCACGCGCAGGTACGCGTCCCAGTAGGCCGGATCGAAGTTGCAGTTGGTCTGCAGGTCGTGAAAGAGCGGCCAGACGATCTCGTTCGAGAAACCGTAGTAGAACGCGTCTCGGTCCTCGGGCGAGAGCGTGACCGGCGCGATGGCGTAGCCGGTGTCGATGCCGGCCAACGCCGCAGCCACGTCCCGCTCGGCCTGGCCCGTGACGCCGGGCCACCCGACCCATGCGCCGCCGCGCCGGCGGAGCACTGGCGTCATGGCCGAGACCAACCCGCCCGAGGCGGGCACGGCGCCGAGTCGGCCGTCGTCTCCCGGGCGCACGACGACGGGCAGCCGGTTCGACGCCACGATGAGTTGTCCAGAATCCACGGTGGTCACGTCACCCCCATGTCCAAATGGGAGCAGCACGGGGCGTGCCGCAGCGTTCCCCGCCCGCGGAGAGGGTTCGCGACCCGCTCGCGCCGCGTCCCGTCTCACCGAGCAGGGCAGCGTTGTACGGCGCGGTGAGCACGTTCCCCGTGGCGTCGGGCCCCCATGGGACAGCGATCCGGCCTACTGCTACCCTCCGCGGCCATGACCATCGAGGTACGTCCGCTGGCTCCCGGGAAGAAGGTCGGGCCCTTTCTCGAGGCCGCCCGCCGCGTGTTCGCCGACGACCCCGCCTGGGTGGCGCCGCTCGACTTCGACATGAAGCAACGCCTCGATCCGGCGAAGAACCCGCTCTTCGAGCACGCTCGCGCGGCCCTCTTCGTGGCGTACCGCGACGGAGCGCCGGTGGGGCGGATCTCGGCCAGCGTGGACGAGGAGTGGCAGAGCACCTGGCACGACAAGACAGGTCACTTCGGCTACTTCGACACCATCGACGACGAGGAGGTCGCGAAGGCGCTCTTCGAGGCCGCCGAGGCGTGGCTGAAGGAGCAGGGCGTGGACCGCGTGGTCGGGCCCATGTCGCTGAGCGCCAACGAGGAGCTCGGCGTGCTCGTCGACGGCTTCGAGCATCCTCCTCAGCTCATGATGGGCCACTCGCGCAGCTATCAAGGGCGCCTCGTCGAGGCGAACGGCTACGACAAAGAGAAAGACATCTACTGCTGGCGCTTCGACAAGGACACTCCGCTGACCAAGCGGGCGCTCAAAGCGTGGGAGGAGGTCAAAGCCCTGCCCGAGATCGAGCTGCGCTCCATCGACATGTCGAATTTCGAGAAGGAGCTCGGCATCGTCGTCGACATCTACAACGAAGCCTGGGCGGGCAAGTGGGGGTTCGTCCCCATCACGCAGGCCGAGGTCGCGAAGATGGCCGAGGACATGAAGCTCGTCCTCGATCCCGACATCGCGTTCGTGGCCACGCTCGACGGAGAGCCAATCGGGATGTGCATCATGATCCCGAACATGAACGAGGCCATCGCCGACCTGAACGGCAGCCTCTTCCCCTTCGGCTGGGCGAAGCTGCTCTGGCGGCTGAAGGTCGAGCACCCGAGCTCGACCCGGCTGATCCTGCTCGGCATCCGCGAGCGGATCCGCAAGAACGTGAAGCGCTATGGCGGGCTCTCCGCCGCGATGTACGTCGAGGTGGCCAAGCGGGGTGTGGCAAAAGGCTACACTTGGAGCGAGCTCGGCTGGACGCGCGAGGACGATGCGCCCATCAACCTCGGGATCAAGGCCATGGGCGGCAAGATCTACAAGACGTACCGTCTCTACGCGAAGCCGCTGTGAGGCGCGCGAACGGCTTGACCGAACCGAAACCCCGGTAGCACCCTTCGCGGGTGACGATGCCCCGTACTTCTACCGCTTTGCTTCTGGTCGCGCTCCTCGCCGGGTGCAGCTCGCCCGTCGGCGGCACGCAATGCTCGATGGCTTCGCCGCCGGTCTGCCAGCGTGTCGACCCCTTCGGGTGCGACGCGACCGCGGACATGGTGGCGCGCACGCCCTACTACCACATGGGCGACAGCCAGCCGGCCTACCCCGGCCAGGCGCTGATCATCGAGAACTGCATCACCTGTCACCAGCCGGCGGCGCCTCCCTCGTCGCGCCACGGCGCCCCGGCGGGTCTCGACTTCGACGTCCGCCTCGTGACCGGGACGGGCGCCGACGCCGTCACCGGTGCGCAACGGCTGCTCGCGCAGCAGCACAAGGTGCACAACAACCGGGACGGCATCTACTCGACGGTGGAGAGCGGGCAGATGCCGCCCAACGGCTTCGTGCCCCCGGGTTCGCAGTGGGCGGACGCCGACGGCAACATGCTGCCCGGCATCTTCGATTCCGGCGGGCATCGAGCTCCTGCGCATCTGGCTCTCGTGCGGCTCGCCGATTGTCGAGCGCACCGACGCGCAGCCGATGGCCTGCAGCACGGACGCCGACTGCCAGGTGACCCACCAGTGCGCGTCCGGGCAGTGCCTCGGCGTCGGTGACGTGGTGCCGCCGCTCATGACCAGCGCGCTGCAGCCCAAGTGGAGCTCGATCTACCCTCAGGTGATCTCCGCCACCTGCGCAGGGGCGGCCTGTCACATCGGCGGCTCCGCCGGCGGTCTGAACCTCGGCGCCGACGCGAGCAGCGCCTACGCGGCGCTCGTGGGTCAGGGGCCGGGCCCGAGCACGCTCTCCTGCACGGGGGCCCCGAACTACGTCGTGCCCAACGACCCGAACAACTCGCTCCTGGTCTGGAAGGTCGAGGGCCACGACGCGTCGGGCTCGCCCGTCTGCGGCACGATCATGCCCCTCGGGTTGATGCTGACCTCCGATCAGATCACGGCCATCCGTGACTGGATCAGCATGGGCGCGATGAACGACTGAGGCGGGGCCCGCCAACTCGTGGAGGGCGGATGGGGACGCCTCCTCCCGATGCTCGCAGCGCTGGCATGCTTCGGCATGTGCTGGAGCCCTCCCCTCGGAGTGGCCGCGCGATCGTTGAAAGACCGCCCGCGTGCGGGTGAAGTCGAAGATGCGCGGGACGGCCCGCCTCGACCGCCGAGAGACTTCACCCGCGCTACGGTTCACGGATTCAGTACCAGCGGGCGGGGTGCGCGAGATCGGCGTCGACGATGCGGCCGAGCGCGGGATCCACATGGTGGAGCTCGACCACGCGCTCTCCCGTCCTCGTGGAGACGATGAACTGCGGGTCGGCGTCCGATGACGGCGAGAGCTCGATGAGGAAGTACTGGCCGTCCGCGGACCAGTACCGGACGATGCCCCTGGCGCCGGCGAGGCCAGCGAGCGGTCGCCGTCGGTGGTCGCCCCGAAGGTCCACGGCGTACCACTCCACCGAGGGGCTGGCCGAGTTACCGCAGCTCCAGACGAGGAGGTCGCCCGAGGGGCTGGTCGACGCCCACACGGTCGGGTCATCGCCCGTGCAGCCGTCCCCCGGAAGCCGCGAGAGACGCCCAACGGAGTCGGTGACCGCCCAGCCGAGGTCCGGCGCGAACACCTCCGCGGAGCCCGTCGCGAGGACGCTCGCCCCCCACGTCAGCTCCATGTCGAGGTCGATCTGCCGTGAGAGGAAGTGCTCGTGGCCCGCCGCATCCACGACGAACATCTCGTCGAGCGGCCAGCCCGCGTCGCGGACCTCGACGTAGCTCGAGGGAGAGAGCACCCACGAGATGGCTGGAAGGGGCCGGGTCGTGCCGTCCAGACGGCGAAGCTCGCTGCGGATTTGGCCTGCGAAGCCGGTCGGGCCCGGACACTCGCTCCAATCGACCTTCATGTCGCAGGGCGTCACGCGCGGATAGTGCGCGATGGCGCAGTCGGCGACGGTGCGCCAGGTCATCGTGAGGAGGTCCAGCTCCCAGACGCCCGCCGCCTCGAGCCGCGTTCCACCGTCATCGGTCCTCGTCACCTGAATGCACTCGAAGAGGAGCGCCTGGCCGTCGGGGCGAAAGGTGGGGAGCGGACGGATCGATCCGGGGCGGCAGATTCGTGCTCCCAGGCTCGGGAAGCGTGAGCGCTTCGACCGAGCCGCTGGCCACGTCGACGAGGAACCGAGCATCGTCGCCCGACGCGACGTACACCTTGGCGCCGCCGGGCGCGACGACGACGAACCCGCCGCGCAGCCCCGTAGGATCCGGTGCGGAGGGGAGGGTGGCCACGAGGTGGTCGGTGCCGTCCCGATCGCGTCGTGTCAGCGAGCGGGTCCCATCGTGATCGTGCAGGACCATGAGCTGCCGTCCGTCGCCGCCCGGCGGGACGGGGCAGACGGAGAGCGGCACGGGATCGGGCGGGACGGATGCGTCCGGCGCCGCGTCCACGGACGCGTCCCCGAGAGTGATGCCGGGGCGCTCGTGGGACCGGTAGCAACCCGCGACGAGCGTCGTTGCCAGGATCAGCGGATAGAGACGCGCGAGAGCGCAGCTCCGACTCGCGTTCGGTTGAGCCGCTCGGGCCCGAAGACGACCACGGACGCGATCGACAGGAGGAAGGCCGGCCCGCAGGCAATCGTGGCGCTCAGGATCGCGACCTTGGTCCGGGGTAGCCCACGGCTCAGCGTAGCCACAGGGCGGCGGATGGAGCATCCCAGACAGGGGAAACGGTGCTCCGAGAACGCGCCGTCCACCACGCCGGCCGGCCGAGCAATGGGCACGTGCGTTCACGGTAGGCATACCGAACCGAGGCCGTAGGGGGTTCGGATCGGCTGACAGACCCAGCTCGGCGGACAGTCGTCGGGCGCCGCACAGTCGACGTAGCACCTGAACTGGCCATCCCGGCGGATGTCGAGACATCGCGCGAGGGACCCGCGGCCGGCCGGACAATCCAACTCGGTGTTACATGGCCGCGCACATGCCTGACCCGTGCCGTACTGCCAATCCACCTCCTCGCACGTGGCTCCCGAAGCGCAATCGGAGGTGCTCTCACACGATTGGTAGTCGAGGTCGCAGGCGGACTCGACAGCGCACGACGCGCACACGAAGGCACAGAAGAGCGCGGCCGCGAGCCTCATCGCAGCCCCCCGTCTCCGGCGTCGGGCGAACCGCCATCCTCCGGTCCAGCGTCGTCCGATCCAGCGTCGTCCGATCCAGCGTCGTCCGATCCAGCGTCGTCCGATCCAGCGTCGTCCGATCCAGCGTCGTCCGATCCAGCGTCGTCCGATCCAGCGTCCGGCCCTGCGTCGCGCCGACCCACCGGGATGGCGTTGTCCAGTTCGGGAGGCGGTGCGCCGCTGCGATGCTCGTCCACGTCCAGGATCGCGCACCCGCGCGGCTGGGCGCAGGTGCCTCCCCCGACGCACGCGCCCATCCGGATCTGCTGCTCCGAGCAGAGCGAGACGCAGCCGCCTCCGCCCCGCGGCCACCAGCATCCACCGGCGGGTCCGCCGGCGTAGCCCGATACGGGGCTCACGCAGTCACCCCCGCGGCCCCCGACGTGCGCGACGAACGTAGCGCCGCTCTCCGGCGGCGGGTCGATCACGGTCACGTCGCCGGACGACCAGTTCACGAGCCACGCTTCCGGAATGAACGTGTGGCCTGCCTCGGAAGTCAGCCATCCGGTGAAGGTGATGTCCTCCATGAGCATGAGCGGCGTCGTGTCGGGCGGGTATCCAATCCGGGCCTGCAGCGGTGTACGAAGCACCACGGGGTAAGAATGCTCGTGGTCATCGTCGGCAAGCCGTTCGATTCTCAGCTCGACCGACTCGTCTCGAAGGTCGCCCAGAGCCGCGAAACGGATCGCGAACGTATGGTCGTACGTGACGTGCGACGTCGCCACGCGCTCTCCGTGCACGTAGACGGACACGCAGCTGGTCGGCACGAGCTCCGTCGAGCGCCCGGCGATCCGGCCGTAGCTGACGGGACCGAGATCGGAATCGACCACGAGCGGAGGGCAGGCCCTCACGTAGCCCGGCTCGTGCGACTTGGCGCAGGATGCGCACACGAGACAAATGACCATCAGGAGCACCGCCGTCCGTCGAAGTGTTCCGAAGTGCGTGGAGCCGAGAAGGCGCTCGATTCGATGCGGCGGACCAGTCATCTAAACCAGCGAGAGGGTGCCGGAGCAATGACCTCGAGTCAATGGAGTCCCGACCGCGGCGGCGATCTAAAATGGACACCGTGCCGTGGTCAAAACGCCGATCCGTGAGCCTTCGCGCTCACGAGGTGCGGGCCAGGAAACAGGCATCTCCGTGATGGACTCGCGCAGGAGCGATCGCCCCGGGACGCGCCATCGTCCGCTCGATCGGTCGTATCGTGGCTCGACGTAGCGACGCATGACGAATGAGGTCCCGCGCCCGGGCGGCGCGCGAGTGATGTGCGGTCCCGGTCGCCGCCACCGTCATCACCGATCGCGGTTCGTCGTGGTCACGATCCGGGACGTGGCACCGGATCGGCGCTCTCGATCCAAGCCCGTGGAATGGAGGGGCGCTCACGCCGGCTCCACCGCGCCAGGCCGCCCGCTACGAGCGTCGGAGGCCGGACGAGGCGGTGCTCTACGCACTCATGCGGGAGCACTGGCCGCGCTTTCTGGAGCGAGCGCAGGAGCAGGGGGACGCTGCCGCAGGTGCGGGAGTTCGAGGAGTCAATGTCCACTTCCACACCATCGCGCTGGACGGCGCGTACGTCCGGGACCGTGAGGGCCGCCTGGAAGGACGGCCTGTTCGAGCATCCAGGTGTCTCCGTGGCCCAGCGCTCCCCAGCGCTCGCTCCGTGTCTCCCCGCTTCCGTCCAACACCCACGGAGGATTGAGAGCCCGCGGCGAGTGTTCCATACCGGGAATGAACGGACAGAGCCTCCCCGCCCTTCCGCGAACCGCGACGGAGATGCGCGCCCTCCACGACGAGCACGAGGGAGGGCCTCCAACTCGTGGAGCACGCCGCCTCGGCTTCCGGTAGGCTCTTGCCGGGAGGAGGTGGCGTGCGAACGAAGCGAACACTCGCTGCGCTGGCGTGGATCGCGCTGGCCATCGGTTGCGGAGGCGACGGCGACCCTGCGGGCCCCACCGGGACCGGCGCGGACGGCGGAAACGGCGGCGGCGGCGGCACCTGCGCGGACGTGCTGCCGGCGGCGCAGTTCTTCGCCAACACCTGCACCGTCAGCGGGGCCTGCCACGTGCCCGGCGGGCAGCGACCGAACCTGAGCGCCGATGCGCTCGGCCAGCTCGCGCAGGACGGCTACATCATGCCGGGCAACCCGGACGCCAGCCTGCTCTACAAGCGCATCAGCGGCACCGAGCTCGGCGTGCTGATGCCGGTCGGCAGCGCGGAGCCGGTCGACGGAGTCTCGGCCATCGCCGATTGGATCCGCGCCGGCGCGCCGACCCAGTGCGACGCGTGGCCGGACGGTGCTCTTGCCGGCGCTGCCGCAGGATCCGAACACGCTCGATCAGGGAGCGCTCTTCACGTGCGCGTCCGATGCGCCGCCGGCCAGCTCTCCCGCGCGCATCCGCCGCGTCAATCGTGAGGAGTGGACCCACTCGATTGGCTTCTCGCTCGGCTCCAGCGCCGCCAACAACCCCTTCTACGCGCCGGAGGGCCACTACTCGACCTTCTCCGACGGCGTGAGCATCGACCCGGCGACGCTCGACCTCTACATGCTGGTCCTGCCGGTGGCGACGCACGGCTGGAGCGGCACCTGGACGCACTCGCCGGATCTCGAGCCGGTGATCCACGACTCGATGCTCCGCTGCATGTTCCAGGACGCGGCGCCGAGCGACGACTGCATCGACTACTACGTCGACCGGCTCCTGACCGTCGGCGTCCTCTTCCGGACACCGGACGACGGCGAGCGCTCTCGCCTGCGCGCGTTCCTCGTCGACACCATCGCGGCCGAGGGAGGCGACGTCAGCCTGCGGCCGGACACGCTCTCGAAGGTGGCCGCCGCCGCCTGGATGACCAGCGGCGCGCTCTTCCGGCGCGAGCTCGGCGAGCCGGTCGAAGGCGATCCGGCCGGCCGCAGCCGGCTCACGAACGACGAGCTCGCGCTGGCGCTCGGCGGCATCCTGAGCACCCACCCGACCGGCGCGCCGCTCCACGTCAGCAGCACCGGCGACCCGCCCGGCACCGGAGGGATGCTGGGCTGGATGGGGCTCATCCGGCAGGCGGCCAACGACGGCACGATCCAGGACCCGGACGTCCTCCGCTCGCTCTTCGAGCAGTACCGCGGCGGCGTCGACGAGAGCCGCGCGGACATCGCGCCCGACAGCGACTCGCGCGACATCCCCTCCCGCGGCGAGTACTGGCTCGCGCCGCGCATCATGAGCTTCTTCCGCGAGTACTTCGACTACGAGAGCGCCAACTCGGTGTTCAAGGACCACCCGAGCGCGACCAGCGCGTTCGTGGACGAGGAGCCCGGCCCCTCGCGCGGCTACTCCAACCTGCAGAGCGGCTACTACGGCTACGAGTCGACGCTGGTGCCCGAGCTCGACGACACCATCGCGCGGGCCGTCATCGACGCCGAGAACGGAGGCGACGACGTCTTCCACGCGCTCCTGACCACGCGCCTCTGGAGGCTGCCCTCGAACGTCGCCGACACGAACGGCGTGTCGTGCTCGAGCGACGCCGACTGTACGGACCCCCACGGGAGCTGCGTGCGGGGGCTTGGCGTGTGCGGCGACAGCATCGCCGGCAACACCGCGTTCACCAACCGCACCTACGGCCTCGACACCGACGTGCCGGCGACGCAGGACGGGCGCTGGGTGACGATGCCGGAGGGCGATCGCGCGGGCGTCTTGACCCACCCGGCGTGGCTGAGCTCGCACGGGAGCAACTTCGAGGACGACGCGAGCGCGGTACGGCGCGGCTACTGGATCCGCGAGCACCTCTACTGCCAGACGGTGCCGCCGCTGAGCTTGGTGCGCGTCGAGGCGCAGCTCGTGCCGAGCGATCCTACGCTGCGCGCCCGCGATCGGATCCAGCAGAGCTTCGAGGAGAGCGCGAACGGCGCGACCTGCATGGAGTGCCACCGCTGGATGAACCCGATGGGGCTCTCGTTCGAGCGCTACAACCACGCTGGCTTCCTCCGAGCGGACGACCACGGGATGCCGCCCGACGGAAGCGGCACCATCAACCTGCGGCCGGGCGACCTCACCAACGACGTCGACGTCGCCGACGCGGTCGAGCTGGCCAACTTCTTCGCCGGAGACCCCTACGCCCGCGGCTGCTTCGTGCGGCACGTCTTCCGCTACTTCATGGGCCGCGACGAGACGATGGCCGACGCCTGCACGCTGACGGCGATGCAGGACGCGTTCACCGACGGCTCGTTCTTCGCGATGCTCGAAGCGCTGCTGACCAGCGACACGTTCCTCTACCGCTCCGTCGAAGGAGGTGCCCCGTGAGCCGCAGCAATCGTCGTCCGAGCCGTCGCCATGTCGGCCGCCGTACGTTCCTCGGCACACTCGGCCTCGGGGCCGGCGCCGCCCTGCTCGGACCGCTGGTGAACCGGATCGCCGCCAGCGACACGCCGCCGCGCCGCTTCGTGTTCGTGGTGGAGGGCAACTGCTACGAGCCGATCACCGTGCTCTCGTCGGCCGCGCGCTCCGCCATCGACGCGAGCGCGAGCGAGCCGGTGGGCGAGAAGCGCTGGTGGTATCGAACCTACGGCCACGACATGCCCCTGATCGTCGACGCCGGCAATCTCGGCACCGCGCCCGCGCTCGGCGCCATCGCGTCCGATCCCATGCTCGCGTCGCAGTCCGCGGTGCTGCTCGGGCTCTCCTCGCGCGTCGTCGGCGGCGGGCACTCGGGCTTCCACGGCGTGCTGGCGTCGGCGCGGACCATCAGCGGCGTGCCGGGCGGGCCCACGATGGACGCCTACCTGGCGAACCTCCCCGCCGTGCGCGGCGAGACGCCCTACGACGCCGTGCGGCTCGGCGTGGCGCCGGGGCTGGGCGTCCCGCTCGACTTCGGGACCTGCGCCTACGCCGCGCGCAACGCGGCGCCGATGATCCTGAATCCGTCGACCGCGTACGCGTCGTTCTTCGGGTCGGTCGGCTCGGACGCCGGGATGGCCGCGTTCACGCAGCAAGGCGACGTCCTCGACTTCGCGCGCGACGACGTGCGGGCGGTGACGAGCGCGTTCTCGGGGAGCAGCGACGAGCGGGCCAAGCTCGAGTCGTACCTGCAGTCGCTCGAGGAGCTGCGCCGCCGCCACACGCGCATCGCCGGCATGACCGACGCGCTGATGGCCAACCGGCCCGAGCCGCCCGACACCAACCCTCTCTACGGCACGAACGAATCCCCTCGACCGCTTCCGCGCGCAGCTCCAGCTCGGCGCGGCGGCGCTCGAGGGCGGGCTGACCAACGTCGTCGTCGTCGGCTGCGGCACCGGCAGCCGCTTCGACCTCACCTACACCACCGTGAGCCCGTCCGTATCGCGCCACCCCATGCACCACGGCTCGGCGGCGAGCGCGGATCTCCGCGACAAGATCCACGAAGTCACCCGCCTCGAAGTGAGCGCCATCGCCGACTTCGCGCACGACCTGGCGTCCAGGCCCGACGTCGGCGGCGGCACCATGCTCGACAACACCGTCATCGTGTACATCGGCGACAACGGCGAGCAGCACCACTCCACCGCCAGCGAGTTCCCGGTCGTGCTGATCGGCGGCAGCGGCATGGGCCTGAGCCTCGGTGGCCGCACCATCGTCTACCCCGGCCTCTCGTCCGATGGTCACCGTCAGGTCTCGAACGTGTGGAACACCCTCGGTCACTTGGCCGGCGAGGACCTCAACGAGTTCGGCGCCGAGGGCCCCCTCCGCCGCGCGCCGGGCCCGCTCAGCGAGCTGATGGGCTGAGCCTCGAGCGGCCCTCGCAGGATCCCCCTCCCCCGAATCGGGGCTCCCGCAAGCGGGCGGGGAAACTGCGCCGGTGAACCCGTGGACGTCCCTCCGTCGCAGCTGAGTGATTTACACCGGCGCTCTCTGATTCAGTGCGTGTAGTTTCCCTTGCTCGGGATCACGTGCCGGACCCCGCCTCGCGGGTCGTCCATGTCGCCGCGGTAGCGCGGGATCACGTGCACGTGGAGGTGCATCACCGTCTGCCCGGCTGCTTCGCCCGCGTTGAAGCCGACGTTGTAGCCGTCGGGCTCCAGGGTCTCGTCGAGCTGCCGCTTCACCTCGTCGATCAGCCGCAGGATGGCGGCCTGCTCCTCCGGCGACGCGTCGAACCAGGTCGGCACGACCCGCTTGGTGATCACGAGCGTGTGCCCCTCGGTGACCGGGAAGGCGTCGCGGATGGCGAAGGCGAGCTCGTTCTCCGCCACCCATCGCGAACGGGGGATCTCCAGGAACACGGAGCTCACGCCGAGGAGGCTACCAAACTCGAGGCGCGCGCCGGCAATCCCTGGCGTGTGGACGACGGCATCGGCTGCGTGGATGACGGCACCCTTCGCGTGGATGACGGCGCCGTGGTCGCGTGGATGACGCACCTTCCGCGTGGATGACGGGGGTGGCCGCGTGGATGACGGCCCCCGCCGCGTGGATGACGGCACTTCCGCGTGGATGACGGCACCTTCCGCGTGGATGACGGCACCTCCGCGTGGATGACGGCACCTTCCGCGTGGATGACGGCACCCTTCGTGTGGATGACGGCCCCCGCCGCGTGGATGACGGCCCCCGCCGCGTGGATGACGGCACTTCCGCGTGGATGACGGGGGTGGTCGCGTGGATGACGGCACCCTTCGCGTGGATGACGGCACCCTTCGCGTGGATGACGGCACCCTCCGCGTGGATGACGGGGGTGGCCGCGTGGATGACGTCACCCGCGCGTGGAGATGCCGCTCTGCTCCGTGGAGAACGAACGCTGCGCGTGGAGAGCGGGGCCGAGCGCATGGAGGAGGCTCACGAGCCGGGGGTCGGGGGTCACGAGCGCGTGGACGGGGGTGCGTGGCGCGTGGACGCGCCCGGCGCGCGGCTGGACGAGGACCCCATGCGCGTGGAGACGGCCGACGAGCGCGTGGAGACGGTCCCGCGCGTATGGAGACGGGCCGCGAGCGCGTGGAGACGGCCGACGGGCGCGTGGAGACGGCCGACGGGCGCGTGGAGATGAGCGACGAGCGCGTGGAGAGGAGCGCGCCCCGTCTGGACGGCGCTCGGCTCGCGTGGACGGAGCCGAGGCGCGCGCAGACGGCAGATCACGACGCAAATGCGAACGGACGCCGCCCGGAGACCGCCCCCGCTCGTTCGAGAGAACAAATGACGGGTGGGCGGCTCACCACGGGATCTCCGTTCCGTCCCAGGCGAAGAAGCGACCCGTGTCCTCGGCCGTGACGCCGTCGATGACCGCCAGGAGCTGTCGCGCGGCGCGCTCGGTGTCGAAGAGCTTCTCCTTCGGGACGCGGCGGGTGAAGGGCGCGCTCAGCGCGGTGTCGACGGTGCCGGGGTGGAGCGCGATCACGGCGAGCGCTTTCGAGTGCCGCGCCAGCTCGATGGAGAGGTTCTTGGTGAACATGTTCTGCGCCGCCTTGGACGCGCGGTAGGCGTACCAGCCGCCCAGTCGGTCGTCGCCGATGCTGCCGACGCGCGCCGAGAGGTTCGCCAGCACGGCCGGCTCGCCGTGTACGAGGAAGCGGGCGAAGTGCTTGGCCACCAGCAAGGGGCCGAACGCGTTGACGGCGAAGACGCGGTGCAGGTGCGCCGGATCGATGTCGGCGAGCTTCTTCTCGGGCCCGAGCGCGCCCTCGTGCAGGATGCCGGCGACGTTCACGAGCCGATCGAGGCGCCCTTCGTGCGCGGCCACGTCGTCGGCGGCGGCTTCGATGCTCGTCTCGTCCTCGACGTCCAGCCGGACGACGCGGATCGCCTCGTTCTCGCGCGCCAGCGCGCTCAGCTCGCTCGCCTCTGCCGGGCGCCTGCAGGTGGCGACGACCCGCGCACCGCGCGCCGCGAGCTGCCGGACCAGCGCCAGCCCGATGCCCCGGCTCGCGCCTTGGATGAGCGCGATCTTCGTTCCGCCCGCCGTGCCCAGAGGTCCTCCGGCGCTCGTTCCTAGGGCCCCGCCTCGCGGTCGCCAAACCCGCGCCTCGCCGGCCCTCCGCCGAGCTCGATGCGAACGTGTCGGCGCGGCGAGCGATCGCGTCTCAGCCCAGGGCCCAGAGCGCGAGCGACGCGCCGACCCAGGCGAGCACGGGGATGGAGAGGTTGTCGTCGATGCGGCGGCTGTAGAGCTCGGCGATGGCGCCGGCGGTCGAGGCGGCGAGCGCCACCAGCGCGGCCGGGCCGAGCGCCATGTGGTGCACGAGCATCAAGAGCGCGATGCCGCCGAGCGTGGCCGCCACGATGAACGCCGTCGTGCCTTCGACCGAGCGGCCGTTGACGATCCGGATCCGACCCCAGCGGCGGCCCACGATGGCGGCGATGGGATCGCCCAGGCCCAGCGTCGCCAGCGCCAGCGCGCAGGGGATGATCTCGCGGGTCAGCGAGATGGCGGCGATCGCGCTCACGTACCATGTCGCCGAGTTGATGCGGTGCGCCTCGTGCGGGTGCGCGACCGCGCCGAAGAGCTTCATCAGCTTCTCGTTGATCTGCGGGCTCGCCCGGCGCGAGATCTCCATCGTCCATCCGGCCGCGGCGGCGGAGAACGCGATGGCGATGGCCCAGGTCCAGCTCGGCACCAGCTCCAGGATGGCGATCGACACCGCCGCGTTGGCCACGTGGTACGCGTTCCGGACGTAGTTCTTCGGCCGCAGGCTCGGCACGTGGATGGACGAGTCGCGGAGGGACGCCGCCAGCGCTTCGTAGGCCGGCACCACCTTGGCCCGGAACGCGAGCCACTCCGCGCGCACGTCGCTGCTCGGTGAGCTCGCCTCGATCGCACTCTTCAGCTCGATCACTCGCTCGCGGAGCGCCGGGGCGGCGCCCGAGTCGCGCCGCGCCAGCTCGGAGAGCGATGCGCGCACCCGCGTCAGTCGCTCGGGCAGCGAGATGACCACCCGCTTCCAGCGAAACCGGCTCCGGTCGAGCTCCGCGAGCAGCCGGTGCAGCTCCAGCGCGAGATCACCGCTTTCGAGCGCGAACGCGCTCCCATCCAGTGCCGTATCCACGTCGAACCGTACTTCTCCAGGGGCGTGGACGCCCGTCCCTCGGAACGAGTCAGAATACCGCACATCGACGCGCGATGCCGCCCTTGGCGCTCGCGGGCTTGGGCCGCCCTCGACGCTCGCGGGCTTGGGCCGGCGACGCCGGGTTCTACCTCCGCAGCCATCGCGGCCTCGGAGGGTTGCCGCGACCCCTTCACCCACCGTGCGGATTCAGGACCGTGCAGATCTTCGTCCCGCGCGAACGGGCACCGGGTGAGACCCGCGTCGCCGCGACTCCCGAGACCGTGACCCGGCTCATCGAGCGGGGGCACGAGGTCGTCGTGGAGCTCGGAGCGGGCGCTGCCGCACACTTCCCCGACGAGGCCTACTGGTCGGCCGGTGCGCGGAAGGCGGACGACCTCACCGCCGCCTGGGCCGCCGCCGACGCGATCCTGAAAGTCCGCGCGCCGCGCGAGCACGAGGGCCTCGCCTCCGGTCACGAGGCGGACGCCGCGCACGAAGGGGCGCTCTTGGTGGCGTTCTGCTCGCCGTGGCGGGAGCACGACGCGGTTCGACGTTTGCGCGAGCGTGGGGTGAGCGCGCTGGCCATGGAGCTCGTCCCGCGCGTCACCCGGGCGCAGTCCATGGACGCGCTCTCTTCGCAGGCGTCCATCGCCGGCTACAAGGCCGCGCTCTTGGCCGCCGCGCGCCTCGACAAGCTCTGCCCGCTGATGATGACCGCGGCCGGCACCATCCAGCCGGCGCGCGTGGTGGTGATGGGCGCCGGCGTGGCCGGTCTGTCGGCGCTGGCCACCTGCCGCCGCCTCGGCGCCACGGTCGAGGTCAGCGACATCCGAGAAGAGGCGAAGGAGCAGGTCGAGTCCATCGGCGGCCGCTTCATCGAGCTGCCGATGCGCGAGAGCGGCGCGGGCGAGGGTGGCTACGCGAAGGAGATGAGCGCCGAGTTCCTCCGCAAACAGCGGGAGATCGTCGGCGAGCGCATCGCCCACGCGGACTGCGTGATCACGACCGCGCTGGTGCCCGGCAAAGAGGCGCCGGTGTTGGTCGACGAAGAGACCGTGAAGCGGATGCGAACGGGCGCGATCATCGTCGACTTGGCGGTGGAGGCCGGCGGCAACTGCGCGCTCAGCGTGAAGGGCGAGACCGTGGAGCGGTACGGCGTCACGATCCTCGGTCACCCCAATCTGCCGGCGACGGTGCCACAGGACGCGAGCATCCTCTACGCGCGCAACGTGGAGGCGCTGCTCGCCCACGTGACCTCGACGCCGGAGCTCGACCTGGAGGATCCGATCGTCGACGCGGCGCTCCTCACCCACGCCCACCAGGTCCGCCACGCGCCGACCGCTGCGATGTTGGATCAGAAAGGGGAGCCGCGATGACCATGGGCCCGCTGCTCATCGGCCTCTACGTCTTCGTCCTGGCCATCTTCGTCGGGTTCGAGCTCATCTCGAAGGTGCCGCCCACGCTCCACACGCCCTTGATGAGCGGCGCCAACGCCATCAGCGGCATCACCATCGTCGGGGCGCTGACCGCGGCACGCGGGGCCGACCCGCGGACCGGTACCATCCTCGGCGCGATCGCCATCGCGCTCGCCACCGTGAATGTGGTGGGCGGGTTCCTGGTCACCGACCGCATGCTCCGCATGTTCGGGAAGAAGAAGTGAACGGCGAAGCGCTGGGCGCCACGTTGGTGCCTCTCACCTACCTCTTCTCGTCGTCGCTCTTCATCTTCGGGCTCAAGCGGCTGTCGCGGGTGCGCACGGCGCGGAGCGGCAACGCCATCGCCGCGCTGGCCATGTTGCTCGCCGTCCTCGGCACGCTGGTCGAGCTCGGCGTCATCGATTACCGCTGGGTGCTCGGCGGGGTGATCGCCGGTTCGCTGATCGGCGTGTTCGCGGCGCTCCGGGTCGAGATGACGGCCATGCCGGAGATGGTCGCGCTCTTCAACGGTTTCGGCGGCTTGGCGTCGGCGTTGGTCGCCCTCTCCATCTTCTGGACGCGGGCGGTCGAGACCGGCGCGCGCGGCACCGGCGCGATGATCCTCGGCGACGTCGAGGCCACCACCAGCGCGCTCTCGATCTTGATCGGCGGCCTCACCTTCACCGGCAGCGTCATCGCCTTCCTCAAGCTCCGCGGACGGCTCGGCGGCGGCCGGCCCATCCTCTTTCCGGGCCGGCACGTGGTCACCGCGGTGCTCGTGCTCTTCGCCGTCGGCGTGACGGTGGCGTTCACGGTGCTGGCCCACGGCGCCGAAGAGCTGACGGTGTCCGCATTGTCGCTCTCGGCGGCGGCGCTCGTGCTGGGCGTGCTCCTGGTGTTGCCCATCGGCGGCGCCGACATGCCCGTGGTCGTGTCGCTGTTGAACTCGTACTCGGGTGTCGCGGCGGCGGCGGCGGGGTTCGTCATCGGCAACCCGGCGCTGATCATCGCGGGCGCCATGGTCGGCGCGGCCGGGCTCATCCTCACCAACCTGATGTGCAAGGCCATGAACCGCTCGCTGGTGGCGGTGCTCCTCGGCGGGTTCGGCCAGCACGCGGCCGAGGCGGGCGACGGCGAGTACGTCGGGGTCAAGAGCGCCGGTCCGGCGGAGGCGGCGATGGTCCTCGACGGGGCCCGCAGCGTCGTCATCGTGCCCGGCTACGGCCTGGCGGTCGCGCAGGCGCAGTACGCCGTGAAGGAGCTCGCCGGCGAGCTCGAGAAGCGGGGCGCCGGCGTTCGCTTCGCCATCCACCCGGTGGCCGGGCGCATGCCGGGGCACATGAACGTGCTGCTCGCCGAGGCGGACGTCCCCTACGAGCAGCTCTTCGAGCTCGAGGCGATCAACCCCGAGCTCCACACCACGGACGTGGCCATCGTGATCGGCGCCAACGACGTGGTGAACCCGGCCGCCATCGACGACCCGAAGAGCCCCATCTTCGGGATGCCCATCCTGAACGTGCACGAGGCCAGGACCGTGTTCGTCGTCAAGCGCTCTCTCAGTCCTGGCTATGCCGGGATCAAGAACACGCTCTTCGAACGCGACAACGCCATGATGCTGTACGGCGACGCCAAGAAGGTGGTCCAGGATGTCGTGAAAGAGCTTCGCGAAATGTGAGGAAAAGAGCCGTGTGGCTCTCTGGGGACGGGCGCAGGGGGGGCTATTCCCCTCGTGGGCGCCCAAACCGGGTGAGCGCGACAGATGAGCCGAACTCTATTTCGTATTCTCCACGACGACTGGACGCGCCATGGTCGTCGTTGGAGCGAGCCCGCGTTGTGGGCGCTGGCGACCTATCGCTACGGCCGCTGGGCTCACGAGGCGTGCCCGAAGAGGCTGGCGGGGCTGGCGTCTCGAACGTACGGCGGCCTGCGCGTGCTGACCGAGGTCGCGACGGGGGTCTGCTTGCCTCACGAGCTCGTGATCGGTGAGGACCTGCACCTGGTGCACGGCTCCAACATCCGGATCCATCCGAGCACGGTCATCGGAAACCGTGTCGGGATCATGCACGACGTGACCATCGGGATCGGCATGGACGACGACGGAGCGCCGGTGATCGGTGACGACGTCTTCATCGGCGCGGGTGCGAAGATCGTCGGCCGGGTTCGCGTCGGTGCGGGGGCGCGCATCGCCGCCAACTCGCTGGTCGTCTCCGACGTGCCGCCCGGCGCCATGGCGATTGGCGTCCCCGCGCGCTCGATCCCCGCCATTCGCCACCGACGCGCGGCCTGAGCCGGGATTCGCTCGCCGAATCGCCGGTTTGGGGTGCGCCGGCGCCGCCATCACACGAGTGAGCAGCCGTCGGACGCTCGAGCGCGCGGTCATCGCTCGAGCGCCGCCGAGTCCGCGTGGAGAGCGCCTCAGCGCTTGCGGATCCAGAAGCTGCCGGCTCGGTGGTTGGGTGTCTCCCATCGAACGACGTCCGGCCAGAGCTGGGCCGCGATCTCCGGGTAGTCGGTCGACATGAGATG
This sequence comes from uncultured Pseudomonadota bacterium, assembly GCA_963832725.1. GTDB lineage: Bacteria > Myxococcota_A > Polyangia > Polyangiales > Sandaracinaceae > JAEZBP01. Next base: position 416,703 of record CAWHVG010000006.1, on the reverse strand, counting down.
GTTCGCGTAGACCACCTCGAAGCGGCTGTTGTAGGCCATGAACGCCTCGACCAGGTACTGCTCGTTCCAGGCGGTGCGGCGATCGATCAACCACTCGGGCGGATAGTCGTAGGGGAAGAAGATGTCGTGGAAGTGGACGAAGACGCCGCTCGCGAGCGACGGCAGGATGTCCAGCACCTCGCGGCAGACGTCACTGTTGTACTTCACCGTGTGCGTCGAATCGATGAAGAGGACGTCGCCAGGCGCGAGCGAGCGGAAGAGCGCGAGGTCCACGTCTTCCACGTTTCTTCGGATGAGCTCGACGGGTAGCTCCCCGCTGGTCAGCATCGCGCTCGGGTAGGGCTCGATGCAGGTCACCTTGCCGGGGCGGCCGTCGCGCTGGTTTCGAGCGAGCGCGGTGCACGCCACGCGGGTGGAGTGCCCGGAGCCGATCTCCAGCACGCGACGCGGCCCGAGCTGGCGCAAGAGGGCGTAGTAGACCGCGGCGTCCAGCTCGCGGAAGCCGTCCAGCTCGAGCCGAGCGATCTCCGGGCGGAACACCGAGAGGTCCGCCGTCAGCGCGGCCATCCCGTCGAGGTTCCACTCGATGGAGGGCGGGAGGCGGCGGGTGAGGAGCTTCGCCCGGTCGATGGAGCCGAAGTCCGGCAGCGGCTCGTAGTAGTGGATGTGCCGGAGGTGGAATCCGAGCGCGTCCATCATTCGGTGCGCCTCCGTCAAACGGCTCAAGACGAGGCGAGCTGCGCGGAGGGGCAGACCGGGGTGCGCCGCCGTCGTGGTGCTGCGCATCTGGTGGGTCCGAGCGCGGGGTGACATCGATCGTGCTCCGAGGCTGGAAGGTCGACACCGAGTCCATGAGAGGGCCTGCGCCCGCATGGCATCCGATCGAAATGCGTACGCACCTCCCCCGGAGCCCACAGTCCGCGTCGGCGCCGCCCGCTCGCGGTGGGGTCCGTGACGAGCCGTCCGCGTACGGAGGCTCGGTTGCAGGCTGCCGGATGGAACGCGAGGTGCATCCTTCGAGCGAGAGCATCTCGTCGACCGTGCCGATGGTCGGGCCCGCGGGCCGCACGTCGTCGCGTTCGTCGATCAGGGTCCGCACTTCGGGTGCACGAGGAGGCAGGCGCATGGCCGATGACCACACAGGAACGGCGCCCGGCGAGACCTCCGGGCAACTCGGACGAGGGCAGTGGAGAAAGCTCGCGCGTCGCCTGCGCGGCGAGCTGAAGAACGACAACGTCGGGCTGATCGCCGCGGGTGTGGCCTTCTACGGCTTCTTCTCGCTCTTCCCGACCCTCTTTTCGGTGGTCGCGATCTACGGGCTCGTCGCCGATGCGGATCAGGTCGCCGAGCAGGTCGCGGCGGTGGGAGGCGTGCTGCCGTCGAGCGCGCAGGGCATCGTGGAGGCCGAGCTCACACGCCTCGCTTCCGGTTCGAGCTCCGCGCTCGGCTGGGGTCTCGGGGTGAGCCTGGCGATCGCCCTTTGGAGCGCGGGCAAGGGCATCCGAGGGCTGATCGGCGCCATGAACATCGCCTACGACGAGGAGGAGAGGCGCGGGTTCGTGAAGCGAGCGGGGCTCACCTTGGTGTTGACCGTGGGCGGCGTCGTCACGGCGATCGTGGCCATCGCGCTGGTGGCGGTGGTCCCGGCAGTACTGAGCAGCGTGGGGCTCGGCGGCGCGGCGCAGGTCGGGGCCGAGGTGGCGCGCTGGATCATCCTGATCGGGCTGGTGCTCTTCGGGCTGGCGGTGCTCTACCGAGTGGGCCCGTGCCGTGCGTCCCCGAAGTGGCGCTGGGTGACGCCGGGCTCGGTGACGGCGGCGGTGCTGTGGCTGCTCGCGTCGGTGGGGTTCTCGCTCTACATCGATTTCTTCTCGAACTATCAAAAGACATTCGGAAGTCTCGCTGGGGTCGCCATCTTGCTCATGTGGTTCTACATCAGCGCGCTGGTCATCATCGTGGGAGCGGAGATCAACGCCGTTTCCGAGGCGACGCCGCGTTCCGGCACCACGCGGCCGTCCGCGGCTCCGCGGTCGCACGGGGCGGAGCCGCTGGGCGCCACCTGACCTCACTTCGCCCCTCGCTCGCTGTGGGCGCGTAGTGGGGTCGGTGTGGCTTGGCGTGTGCTGCCGCGGGTGAGCAACGGCTGGCCTGCTCATCGCCGGCAGCGCCGATCCTCTCCGGGAGCCCGAACGAAGTGGGGCACCCGGTGCGTGAGAGGTCCGCGGCGGCGCCGGGTCCGAAGGGCGGCGCCTCGAGCGGCAGGGCCAGGCCTCGAGCGGCAGGGCCGGGCCTCGAGCGGCAGGGCCGGGCCTCGAGCGGCAGCGCGAGTCCTGCGACGCCGAGCCTGGCAAGTCGCAGGCCAAAGTGCGGTCGCCGTTGCCATCGGGGGCGGACGGAGAGAAAACGACCACCACTCTCCGAGAAAGGCCTGTCCATGAAAGCCATCGCCGCGTTCCCGAGCAAGCGGGAGATCACCATCGTCGATCATCCCGAGCCCTCCCTCGAGGCGCCCTCCCAGGTGAAGCTGCGCATGCTCGACGTCGGCGTCTGCGGGACGGACAAGGAGATCGCGCGCTTCGACTACGGGACGCCGCCCGCCGGCTCGGACTATCTGGTGATGGGGCACGAGTCGCTGGGCGAAGTGGTCGAGGTCGGCAGCGACGTGAGCGGCCTCGCGCCCGGCGATCTGGTGGTGACGACGGTGCGCCGGCCCTGTCATCACGAGAGCTGCGTGGCCTGCCGCGAGAACCGGCAGGACTTCTGCTACACGGGCGATTTCACGGAGCGCGGCATCAATCAGCAGCACGGGTTCATGACCGAGCTCGTCGTCGACGACGCGCGCTACATGAACAAGCTCCCGCGCGAGCTTCGCGACGTCGGCGTGCTGGTCGAGCCGCTCACCATCGCCGAGAAGGCGCTCATCCAGGTGTGGGACGTGCAGGAGCGGCTGCCCTGGGCCTGCCGCCGCGCCCACGAGGATCCGAGCACCCCCGGCCTGCGCGCGCTGGTGCTCGGAGCCGGCCCGGTCGGGCTGCTCGGCGCGATGGCGCTGACCCACGCCGGCTTCCAGACCTACGTCTACTCCCGCGAGGCGGCCGACGGGGCCCGCGCGTCGCTCGTCCGTTCGTTCGGCGGCAACTACATCTCGGCCATGGACTCGGGCACGGACGATCTGCCGAACGTCGTCGGCGAGATCGATCTGGTCTACGAGGCCGTGGGCGCGTCGCAGCTCGCGTTTCAGGTGCTCCGCTCGCTCGGGCACAACGCCGTCTTCGTCTTCACCGGCGTGCCGGGTCGCAAGGGGCCCATCGAGGTCGACACCGACGCGATGATGCGCGATCTCGTGCTGAAGAATCAGATCGTCTTCGGCACGGTGAATGCCGGTAACGACGCATTCGCTGCCGCCATCCGCGACCTGACGACCTTCCAGGAGAAGCTGGCCCGAGGCCGTGAGCTCGCTGATCACCGGCCGCTTCCCGATGGAGAAGCACGGCGAGCTGCTCGCTGGCCGGGTCGGCGGCATCAAGAACGTCATCGCGATCGGTTGAGCACGATGGACGACCCGATGGGAGCGGAGGAGCGCCGGCTCCTCGAGGCGGCCGAGCGCGAGCGTGACTGGAAGCGCTGGGGTCCCTATCTGTCCGAGCGGCAGTGGGGCACGGTGCGCGAGGACTACTCGGCGGGTGGCGGGTGCTGGAGCTACTTCCCGCACGATCACGCGCGAAGCCGCGCCTATCGCTGGGGCGAGGACGGGCTGCTCGGGTTCTGCGACCGAAAGGCTCGCGTCTGCTTCGCGCTCGCGCTCTGGAACGGGCAGGACCCGATCCTGAAGGAGCGCCTCTTCGGTCTGACCGGACCGGAAGGCAACCACGGCGAAGACGTCAAAGAGCTCTACTACTACCTCGACGCGACGCCGACCGCGTCCTACGCCCGCGCGCTCTACAAGTACCCGCAGCGCGCGTTCCCGTACGCCGATCTGGTGGAGGAGAACCGTCACCGCGGCCGGCTGGACCGCGAGTACGAGATCCTCGACACGGGCGTCTTCGACGACGGCCGCTACTTCGACGTGTTCGCCGAGTACGCCAAGGCCGGACCGGAGGAGATCGCCATCCGCATCCGGGTCGTGAACCACGGCGATCAGGAAGCGGAGCTCCACGTCCTGCCGACGCTGTGGCTGCGCAACACATGGGCGTGGGGGCGTGAGGGCGAGTCCTATTGGCCGCGCGGCGAGCTCTCGGCGGAGGGTGAGCGGGCCATCGTCGGGCATCATCCCGGCATCGGTGCGCTCAGGCTCACCCTCGACGAGAGCCGCGACGGGACGCTGCTCTTCACGGAGAACGAGACCAACACGGCGCGGCTCTACGGCTCGCCGCCGATGGCGGCTCACGCGAAGGACGGGTTTCACGAGTACGTCGTCTCGGGCAACTCGGACGCGGTGAACCCGGCCCGTACGGGAACCAAGGCCGCTGCGCACTACGTGCTCCGCGTGCCGCCCGGCGGCGAGGAGGTGATCCGCCTCCGGCTCCACGCCGGCGACGCGCCGGAGAGCGGCGAATCGATCGACCACATCTTCACGGCGCGAAAGGAAGAGGCCGACGCGTTCTACGGCCGGCGCCTGCCGCGCGCGCTCTCGGATGACGAGCGAGAGGTGGCCCGTCAGGCCTACGCGGGCCTCTTCTGGTCGGTGCAGTTCTACCACTACATCGTGGAGCACTGGCTGGAGGGCGACCCGGCGCAGCCGCCGCCTCCCCCCGAGCGTTGGGGCGGTCGGAATCGCGAGTGGATGCACATCTACAATCGCGATCTGGTCTCCATGCCCGACAAGTGGGAGTACCCCTGGTACGCGGCGTGGGATCTCGCGTTTCACACGGTGGCATTCGCCCGCGTCGATCCGGACTTCGCGCGCGACCAGCTCGTGCTGATGCTCCGCGAGTGGTACATGCACCCGAACGGGCAGGCACCGGCCTACGAGTTCGCGTTCTCCGACGTGAACCCGCCCGTCCACGCGTGGGCCGCGCTCCGTATCTACGAAGCCACGGGCAAGAAGGACCGCGTGTTCCTCGCTCGGGTGTTCCAGAAGCTGCTCCTGAACTTCACCTGGTGGGTCAACCGTAAAGACGAGGACGGAAACAACCTCTTTTCAGGTGGGTTCCTCGGTCTCGACAACATCGGCGTGTTCGACCGGTCGCAGGCGCTGCCGACCGGCGGCTATCTGGAGCAGGCGGACGGCACCGCGTGGATGGCGTTCTATTCGTTGACGCTGATGGAGATCGCGCTCGAGCTCGCCCAGGACGATCCGGCCTACGGCGACATGGCGTCGAAGTTCTTCCTCCACTTCGTACACATCGTCGACGCGATGAACTCGGCCGGCGACGGCGGCCTCTGGAACGAGGAGGACGGCTTCTACTACGACGTGCTCCACACGGGCGGCGGCAACGTGGTGCCGCTCTCCATCCGCTCGATGGTGGGCATCATTCCGCTCTTTGCGGTCGCGTCGCTCGACGACGAGGCGGTCCAGCGGCATCCCGGGTTCCGGCGGCGCCTCCAGTGGTTCATGGAGAACCGCAAGGATCTCGCGAGCCACATCGCCTATCTGTCGACGGACGGGCGGCACGGCCACCGTCTACTCGCCGTGCCTTCGCGCGAGCGGCTGGTGCGGATCCTCCGCCACATCCTGAGCGAGGACGAGCTGCTCTCGCCGCACGGGCTGCGCTCGCTCAGCGCCTACCATCGCGACCACCCCTTCGAGTTTCGCGTCGGGAGCGCGGAGTACGGCGTGACCTATCAGCCGGGCGAGTCGGAGACGGGGCTCTTCGGCGGCAACTCCAACTGGCGCGGTCCCGTGTGGTTCCCGCTCAACTTCCTGCTCATCGAGGCGCTGGAGCGCTACCACCATTTCTACGGTGACACGCTGAAGGTGGAGTGCCCGACCGGGTCGGGGCACATGATGAACCTCGCCGAGGTGGCCGAGGAGCTCTCGAGGCGGCTCGCTTCGCTCTTCGTTCCCGGCAAAGACGGCGCTCGTCCCTGTCACGGTGGCGATCAGCGCTACGCCGACGACCCGGCGTTCTCCGATCTCGTGCTCTTCAACGAGTATTTCCACGGTGACACGGGCCGCGGGCTCGGCGCCAGCCACCAGACGGGCTGGACGGCGCTCGTGGCGCCCTGCATCGAGCGTCTGGCCCGCCGGCGCGAGCGCGAGCGCTGAGGTACGCCATCGCTCACGAGCTCGCGGTCAGCGCTTCCTGCCCCGCTCCTCGCTCGGGGTGGGGGCGAGCATGCACAGGACGTCCTCGCTGACGCGGTCGGCGTCGTAGGGCGCGCGGATCTCGGTGGCGATCTCGACGCCCAGGACGAGCGCGAGCAGGAGCTGGGCGACGCCGCTGGGGTCGACGTCGTCGCGGATGCTGCCGGCTTCTTGACCGCGGCGGATGGTGTCGGTGAGCCGGTCCCGCGCTCGCGAGAGGAGCTCGAGGTACTTCGCGTGGAGCTTCGGCGAGCGCAGGCACGCTTCGATGACTTGGTGCGAGCGAACGTGGCCGGGGAAGGGGAAGGCGCCGCTGTGCACGGCCATGGCGAAGGTGCGGACGATGGTGGGCAGGTCCGCGCCCGCCTCGCCGCTCGCGATGATGGCGTCGATGAAGCCCCCCATGGTCTTCTCGACCACCGCCGCGATGAGGTCGTCGCGCGAGCCGAAGTGAACGTAGAACGCGCCGCGTGTGAACCCGGCCTGCGCGCAGATGGCGTCCAGGCTCGGGCCGCTCAGCCCCTGCTCCACGAAGAGCGCCATCGCCGCGTCGACCAGCGCCTCGCGCGTCCGCTGCGCTTCCTCCACCCGCGTGGACCGTTTCGCCATGCCTTGACATACGAGCTCGTATGTCGCAGATCAAGCCCCGCATACGACATCGTATGTGAAATGCCGAGGACGTCGCGGCCGTAGAGGACGGCGATGCCGAGAGCCGGAACGGGAGAGAGGGGCATGACGACCATGGTGCAGCCGGTCGCGATGGCGGCGGAGGAGCTGGACGAGACCCGGGCGACGCGCGGGCTGCCGCCGGTCTCCGCGTGGCGGGTGGTCTGGCGCCTCGCGGTGGTGCTCTGGGTGCTGGTCTACTTCGGGGTGGCGCGGGCGCTCGACGCGATCGGCGTGCGGCGCTTGGCGTTCGTCGTGACCGGTCGGGGCGCGCGCTACGAGCGGCTGAGCGGGCCGGTGGCGCTCCGGCGCGCGTTCGAGATTCTCGGACCGACCTACGTGAAGCTGGGGCAGCTGGTGGCGTCGGGCGAGGCGCTCTTTCCGCAGCGCTACTCGGAGGAGTTCCGGACGCTGCTCGACCGGGTGCCGCCCTTTTCGTACGCGGAGGTGGAGGCGACGATCGAGGGCGAGCTCGGGACGCCGGTCGACCAGGCGTTCGCCTCGCTCGAGAAGGAGCCGATGGCCGCGGCCAGCATCGCGCAGGTACACGCGGCGACGCTGGCGGACGGCAGCGAGGTGGTGGTGAAGGTGCAGCGTCCGGGCATCGGCGAGCAGGCGGCCGCCGACGTGGTCTTGATGCGCCTCTTCGCGTCGCTCGCGCAGCGGCTCTCGCTCCACGCGCGTCGCGCCAACGTGCTGGCGGTGATCGAAGACTTCGAGACCAATCTCGTGGAGGAGCTCGACTTCGAGAACGAGACGGCCCGGATGCGCGAGTTCAACGAGGTCATGCGCGCGATGGGCAACCAGTCGGTGGCGGCGCCGGTCGTGCACGGCGAGCTGAGCACCTCGCGGGTGCTGACGATGGAGCGCTTCCGCGGCTGGCGGCTGGACGACACCGAGGCGATTCTGGCGAGCGGCTACGACGCCGAGGAGCGGCTCCTGACGGGGATCCGCGCCTGGTTCCAGACGCTGATCCTGCGCGGCTTCTTCCACGGTGACGTCCACGCCGGCAACTTCATGCTCCTCCACGACGGGCGGATCGGTTACCTCGACTTCGGCATCGTCGGTGTGTTCGAGGAGGCGCAGAAGAGGAACGTCATCGAGTACGTGCTCGGGTTTCAACAGCGCGACTTCATGCGCGTCGCCGGTGCCATGGTGCAGATGGGCACGGTGGACGACCCGGATGACGTGGAGATGGATCGCCTCGGCGCCGACCTGGGAGTGGTCTTCGAGCCGATGCTGGACCCGGACGAGGGGTTCAAGATGCGCGATCTCGTGCCCTCGTTGATCCGCGTCTCCCGCGCCCACGGCCTGCGCATGCCGCGCGATCTGGTGCTGGTCACCAAGCAGCTCGTCTATCTGGACCGCTACACCCGCGCCATCGGCGGCGCCAAGATGAACGTCTTGACCGATCAGCGTCTGACCAATCTGATCATGCAGGACATGCTCGCCGCGATGTTCGCCGGCTGATCCTTCGTTCGCGGCGTCGGGTCACCCGCGTCGCTCTTGGCCGGCGAGTGCGCGCGTACGGGCCCGCCGCTCGGGCCCGATGTGCTTTGCGGCAGGTGGGTCATGCCGACACGCGCGCTTGCGTCGAACGCGGCCGCCGCGCTACACCCTCGGTGTTCGGAGGCCGACATGCTCCCTCGTGTGCCCACGACGAGCGCTCCGCCCGCGCGCTGAGAATCGCGCGCCTCGCGGAGGGCTCTTTCGCATCGAACCGCGGAAAGACCTCTCGATGGATCCGCGCCGGCGTTGGTGCGTCCGGCGCTCGAGAGCGCATGACCCGTGACCGGGACCGAGCTCGAAGCCGTCCGTGGCCGCCGTCGTCGAAGCGCGACGGACTGCGGGCGGTTCGCTTGGGGAGCGGTCACGCGCTGCGCTCGAGGAAAGAAGAAACATGGGCAGACACAAGAAGGGAGCCTCGGAGCTCTCGCGCTCGCGTCGCGGGCAGATCAAGGATGCGCAGCTCTGTCGGGCGGTGCGGGAGACCCTCTCGCTCACGCTGGCCGAGAGCTTGGACCCACGGCTGGAGGCGGTCTTCGTCGTGGACGTGGTGCCGGCGCCGGACGTGTCGCGGCTCGCGGTTCGGGTGGAGGCTCCGAGCGAGCTCGATCCGGACGACGTGCACGACGCGCTCGAGCGCACGGTCCCGCGGCTGAGGTCGGAGATCGCGGCCGCCATCCAGCGCAAGAAGACGCCGGGGCTCACGTTCGTCGTGGTCCCTGCCGGTCTCGACGACGAGCAGTGAAGACGTCGCTCGGGCGCGGTCCGATCTAGGACACTGCGGCAAGCGGCGGACCGAGCCTGGGCGAGACGAATGGGCTCGAATTTCGTTCGGCCGAGAGGAGGAAATGCCGAAGCATTTTCGACGAAGGGCCGGGCGGAAGGCGGGTTCATTCGGCCGACGAGGCGACGGGAGCCGCGCCGCCGCAGTGTCCTACTAGGACCGCGTCCGGGCGAGGTCGATCCGGTCGCCGGGTCGAGCCAGGAGCGCCTCGGAGCATCGGGCCGTGCGGTCACGCCGCCGGGCGGGCTCCCGGTCAGCGCTCCGGTCCCTGGCCGGGGGGTCTCCATCTCGTGCGTGAGCACGCCGGTGGCGGAGGCTATGTTCCCGGGGTGCTGAACGCGCTTTGCGGAAGTCGGCTGCGCGATCTCCTCGTCATCGTGGCGCTCTCGGGCTGCGGTGCCGCGACCCCGCCGCGATCGAAGGCGCCGCCGAGACCCAAATCCCACGCGTCCGCGGCCGCCGAGCCCTCTGCGCCGGCCTGCCGGATCGAGTCCGTCCGCGCGGAGCAGCTCGAGGTGAGGCCTGAAGGGCAAGCGCCGTTCTTGGTCGCGGTCTCGGACGGGGCTCTGCACTTCCGGCTCACCGAGAACGGTGAGGTGCTGGACGCCGAGGTGGAGCATCCGCTCCGCTTCCACGCGCGAGCGCCGGTCGAAGAGCAGCGACTGGTGATCCGCGCCGAGCGCGAGCTGGCGGCGGGATCGCTCCACCTCGTGCCCGACGTGCCGGTGATCGGGCTGGCCCGCGCAGAGCATGGCGTGGCGGCGGAGCTGCAGCTCGGGAGACGCGAGCCGGACAATCTCGTCGGTGTCGAGCTCGCGGTGGGCCCGGTGACCATTCCCTGCGAGCTGGTCGTGCCGGAGGAGGATCCGCTGCGCTCGCGGACGGCGCTCCCGCGCCACGTGAGCGGCGGCGAGCTCCGGGTGGCGGGCGTGTTGCCTCTGTCGCTGCGACCTCTCCGCGTGGCCCCGACAGAGGTCGAGATCCGACCCGCACACCGCGACGACTTCGTCCCGGTGTGGATGGTGGATCGGCAGGGCGAGTCCGCTCGCGTGATTGTCGAATTCGGCGACGGAGCGGAGCTGGTGGGTTGGGTGCCGCTCAGCGCGCTGCGCGATCCCAGCACCGAGGAGGCCGAGCAGATCGACCGGATGGTGCACGAGGAGGGCTCGTCGGCGGTCTCCTACGGCACGCTCGGTCTTCCCCAGCTCACCGAGCCGGGACCCCAGGCGGACGAGTATGTCGGGTCGGCCTCGCTCCGGCCGGACAGCGAGATCTTCGCTCAGCCGGGCGAGGGAGCGTGGGCGCGCAGCGTCGCGCAGCCGCTCGAGGTTCGGGTGCGCTGGCAGCGCCGAGCGCGCTTCGCGCAGCTCCTGGATGTGCCCGGGATGAGCATCGAGCCCGAGCACACCTGGGTGGCGCGCGGCGACCTGTCGATCCCCGAGCCCTGAGCCCGAGGCGACGCGCTCGGGCTCCGGCACGCTCCGCCGGCGGTCATTGCGCCGGCGCGGGGACGAAGCGCTCGCGGTTCACCGCGCCGTCGGCCACCTCCTGCGGGAGATAGCGCATCGGGATGGTCTGGTTCGCGAGCCAGAGCCGGGCCTGATCGTCGAAGTGATCGCTGCTCGGGATCCCGCTCTGACCGCCGGGGATGATGTTCTGGCCGTGCACGCCGTCCGCGCCGAGCGAGATCACCATGCGGAAGACGGGGCCGGAGCCGTGGGTGAAGGACGTACCGCCGAGCCCGGGGTTGGCGGCGTCGATGTCGAACTGGTCACCGGGCCGCGGGAACCAGTGGATGCCCTGGCGCGGGTCGTCCGACGGCAGGCTGTCGGCCAGCGGCAGGCGGCTCGTGCTGATGGAGAACATGTCGAGCAGGAAGCTCAAGGAAGGATCGCCGCCGAGGTAGTCGGCCAGGAGCGACTCGAAGCGGACCTGGTGGCGGAGGCCCCAGATCCACTGGCTCATGTCCGTGCTGCCGAAGCCGCCCACCCCGACATCGGTGGGGTCGCTGCTCAGGAACGCCACCGCCGCGTCGATGGCCCGCAGACCGATCTCCTGGCTGCTCTCCCTCTCCGGCGTGGTCGCGTCGTCGAAGAACACCGACTCGCTGGTGACCGGGTTGAACGAGCCGAGCATCAGCGGGTTCCCGTTGCCGCGGCCGCGCAGTAGGAGATCGATGGTCTGCATCGTGTAGGTGTCGCCGGTCACCGCGGGCGAGAGGTTGCGGTCGATGTGCTCGTCGTCGAGCACGCCCTGGATGAAGCGCGGGAACCAGCTCGCGAAGAACATGGTGGCGACCGCGTGGGCCTTGTCGTCGTCCGTCGGCGCGGCCGAGTAGAACGCCTCCACGCCCGAGGGCGTCGGGAAGCCGGCGTCGCGCCAAGCCATCATCCGGGTCTCGATCTCTTCGTAGGTCGACTGGTTCGCCGTCCACTGCGCGGCCATGCGCCCCTCGGGCGTGTCCGGCGCGGGGCTGGCGGCGGCGGCGTCACGCGCGGCGGAGATGAACTCGAGCAGGTAGGGCAGGAAGTCCTCGCCGAGGTTGCTGTGGTGGTCGCCCTGGATGTGCTGCATCTGATCGATGCTGGCGGTGCCGGCTGCGATCGCGTCCTGCAGGCGCTGCTCGATGCGCGCCGCGCGGTAGCCTTCGATCCACGGCCCGCCGATGTAGTAGGGGTCGTTGAAGATCGTGTTGTCGGTGGCGATGTTGCCGGGATCGTTGTTGGCGTTGTGCACGTACTGCTTCGCCGGATCCAACGCCTGCGGCCACTCGTCGAAGGGCACCGCGCAGGCTCGCGGGTCGCCGCTCGCCGCCGCGGTCTCGTCGACGCGGCCCTCCGAGTCGAGCGGGATGCGCCACGAGCCGTAGCGCGTGCCGTCGATCAGCCGCCGCGGGTCGGCGCCCTCCACCCAGACGTTGGTGCTGGGATCGCGGTCGAGGTAATCGCGGCAGGGCACGGCGTGATAGGCGCTGTAGAGCACCGAGCCGCTGTCGTCGGAGGCGATCATGCTGCCGCCGTATCCGATGAAGTGGCGCATGGCCTGGCGGAAGTCCTCGACGCTCGTCCCGAGCGAGAAGAGGCGGAAGGCCCGGAGCAGCGTCCCGCCGTCGAAGGGCCCGTAGTAGAAGCTGACGGCGGTGATCTTCCCGTCGCCGTCGGTGTCGGAGGGGACGACCCAGTCGCCCATCACGTTCACGCGCGACTCACCGGCGGCGAGGGTCTCGTCTTCGGTGGTGGCGCGCCCTTCGATCGAGGTGATCCAGCGGCCGTCGAAGGTGGTGAAGCGGGCGATGGTCTCGGTGCGTCCCGTGCTGCCCAACGCGGGCACGTCGGCGACCTGGAACATCTCGTCGGTGCGCGTGAGCGGCTTCGCCTCGCCCTGGTACATGCTCGCCATGGGCATGCCGTCCCCGTCGAGGACGATCTCTTCGCGGTACCAGTCGGTCACGTCGGCGAAGTAGGCGGTCTGGCTCCAGGCGATGTGGCCGTTGGTGCCGACGCCCATCAGGGGGAGACCGGCGATGGTCGCGCCGAGCAGGCGCGTGGTCTCGGCGTCGCCGCCCATCAGGACCGTGTCGAGGCCGTACTGCCAGAAGAGCGCCGGGACGCTGAGCTGCAGGTGCCCGTCGCCAGAGAGGAGCGAGGCGCCGTCGGTCGTGGCGCTGCCCATCACCGCCCAGGCGTTCGAGCCGTAGCCCTCACTCGGATCGCGGCTCCAGTGAGACGCGAGCTGGTCGAGCCGGCGCTGCAGGCGGGTCATCGCCGTGCCCGCCACGTGCGGCACGCCGAGCGGTGTCGTGCGGGTTCGCCGGGGATCGATGATCGGCGCGCCGGTGGTCGTGCTCGCCGTCTCGAGCCCCCAGCCCGCCGCCGAGCTGCTGTCGTTGGGCGGCGCGTAGTGATCGATGACGTCCTTTTGGAGGCCGGTCTCGCGCAGCGTGTGATTGGGGAAGCCGTCGAAGTGGCCGACCACGTTGTTCGCGAACGCGGCCGAGCGGCCCACGTCGCCGGTCTCGAAGCTGGTGCTGTAGAGGATGGTGGAGCCGGTGGCGACGACGTCGCGCCGCGTCCACGGGACCATCAGGTCGGCTGCGCTGTGCGCACCGAGCAGCGCGTAGCCGATCGCCAGCTCGGCCGGCGGGTCGGCGAGGTGATCCCGGACGGCCTGGATGTACGCGTTGATCCCGTCCGCGAAGGCGTCCACTTCGGCCGCCTCGTCCTCGTTGAGCCCATTCAGGAAGAGGTCGGTGACGTACGCGCCGCCCGTCTCGCGGTTCTGGATGTCCGAGGAGAGGCCCTTGTCGCCGAGCAGCTCGCTGATGCGACCTTCCGAGAGGCGCCGCGTCAGGTCCATCTGGAAGAAGCGGTCGCGCGCCATCACGAACCCGAGCACGCGCATCGCATCGAGCCGGTTTTCCGCGTAGATGTGCGGGACGTCGAGCTCGGTGTGGACCACGTGCGCCTGGCCGGTCAGCCCCGGCACCGGGAAGCGTCCGGTCTGCTCGACGCCGTCGAAGGGCGCGGGCGCCGCCGGATTGGGCGGACCGGCGTCGGTCCCGGCATCGGTGGCGGCGTCGACTGCGCCGTCCATTCCGGCGTCCGCGGCCGGGTTGGGCCCGCCGCACGCGATGAAGAACGAAGCGCACGCGAGGGGCGCCCACCACCGGCTGAATCGAGTCATGGCCGCCAGGGTATCCCAGCTCGCGCCGCGCGATCATCTTCGCCGTGGTGCCGCGCGCCCGAGGAGTGCGTCGGCGACCGTGCTTGCGGTTCAGCGCGCGGCCTGGGAGCCTCGCGAGATGACCATCGTCGGTGGGGCGTTGCTCCTGCTCTTCACGGGCGCGATGTTGGCCCTACCGTTCGGGATCCTCGTCTGGGTCCTCTACTTCCAGCCGCGGCGCGAGGGGCGGCGCTGGGCCACGCTGGCTTCCGAGCTCGGGCTCGAGCTCGAGCCCTGGCAGTCCTCCCATGCGATGTCGATCTTCGCGGGAAAGGGCCCCAGCATCAAACAGAGGATGTTGGGTGCTCGAGGCGGGGTGCAGATTGCCGTCGGCGTCCGCATCGTGGTCACGGGCAGCGGCAAGAATCGCAGCGTGACCTACTACACCTACGTCGAGGCGTACTTCCGGCGGAGCCTCGGGATGGATTTGCGCGTGAGCCCGACCGGCAAGCTCGGGCGGCTGGTCCGCAGCGTGGTGGGTGAGTCGGACGTCCAGCTCGGCGACGAGCGACTCGATCCCTACTACGACATCCGCGGTCGTGAGCCGGACCACGTGCGGGCGCTCCTGACGCTCCCCTACGTGCGCGAGCCGCTGGCGTGGTGCGCGTCCGAGCGCGTGCCGATCGCGCTGAGCGACGCGCGCGTCCGCTGTGAGAGGCGCGGCAAGTTCTTCGAGCCGGGGCTCATCTCGCGCAGCTTGGACACGGTCGTCGACGTGGCGCGCCGGATTGCGAGCGCCCGCGCGCAGGTCGGTCCTTCCGGCGCCGAGCGGGCCATGACCGCGGGCTGGCAAGCGATTGCGGCGCAGCGCGGGCTCGACCTCGTGGCGGGCGTGCTCTCAGGTCGGATTGAAGGCGCTCACGTGGAGGTGCGCGGGCAGCTCGGCGGTGGATTCCAGACCACGTTCACGGCGCGCTTCGACCGCCGGCTCGGGGTCGGGCTCGTGCTGAAGCGCCAGGGATTGTTCCACGGCATCCGGAAGCTCCTCGGGATGCAGGACATCGAGACGGGCGACGCGGCGTTCGACGCGCGCTTCGTGGTCCAGGGGAGGCCGCCCGAGGTCGTGCGCGGGCTGCTCACGTCCGAGGTCCGCGCGAGCCTCGTGGCGCTCCAGGAGCAGTCGTCGAGCCTGCTCGTCGAGGACGACTACGTGAGCGCCGAGGTCGAGTGGCTGGTGACCGATTCCGGCCTGGCTCGATTCCGGGATGGTCGCCATCGCGCGGCTGGCGGGCGCGCTGCAAGGCGTCGCGCCGCGCGAGCTCGGGCCCTACCGCCACGGGTGAGAGGGGGCTCCTCGCGAGAGCGGGTCGACCGCGCTCGCGAGGAGCGAGGCTCCGCTCAGTACGCCGGCGGCGGCGTGTAGGGCAGGACGACGTTGCCGCTCAGCACCCAGCCGGACTGCGGCGTGGAGCAGTAGAAGCAGCTCCAGACGTCGGTGTAGGCCGTGTTGTTCGTCGCGTGGAGCATCGAGATGGCCGCGTCGGGGTTGAAGAGGTCCGGCGCCGTGTGGTGGAAGACGTTGTCGTCGAACCACTCGCGGCCGAGCACGTCGCCGGGCAGCCGACCCAGCATCACGCCCGTGTTGATCAGCATGTTGCCGCGCGCGTAGTTCAGGTCGCTGATGCCGTGGACGCGGTAGTTGTGCTTGAAGGTGTTGACCAGCGTGTTGCCGATGGTGGCGCTGCGCAGCACCTGCACCAGCCGCACCGTGGCTTCCGGTCCGGCGGAGTTGAAGGTGTTCTCGAAGAGGATGATGTCCTCGCTCTGCATGGGCCCGGTGTCGCCGACCCACACGGAGTAGCGCGCCGCGTCGGTGCGGCTGTGGAGGACGGCGATGCGGCGGCCGCGCATCTCGAACGCGATGTCCGAGCTGGTCACGCTCATGTTCTCGAAGAGGACGTCGGTGACCATCCACCCCGATCGATAGGTGGTGGGGCTCGGGTAGTACTGCGCCGGCTGGGTGACGAAGACGCCGGTGTAGGCGCCGCCCGAGACGTGCACGCGCGAGATCCCGCGGGCGATGCTGAGCCGGCCGATCGAGGTCGCGTCGTCGGCGAGGACCTCGATGTCGTTGGCGGTGATCTGCGCGTTGCCGCCGACCGCGCCCACCACGTGGATGCGCGTCCCGGCCATCGCCGCCGCGCTGGTGAGCTCGGCCGCGGTGGTCACCGTCACGTCTCGGCTGATGACCGGCGGGTCCGGACAGCGCAGCCCGGACATCGCGTCCGGCAGCGTGCCGAGGTCGGCGCAGCCGCCCGCGCTGCCGCCGCCTGTGCTCGTGCTGCCCGCGTCGGCGCTCGGGTGGGAGCCGGCGTCGGGCGCGGGTGTCGTGCCGGCGTCGGGCGCGGGTGTCGTGCCGGCGTCGGGTCGATGTACGCGTCCCGCGTCGCGCGTATCCGATGTCGCCGCGTCGGCGCTCGTGCTGCCCGCGTCATCGCCGCCGGTCGCCGCGTCGTTCGGAGACGCGCTCGCGGCGTCGGTCGGCGGGCCGCCGTCCACGCCTGCCTGTCCGGCCGGTCCGCCCGTGCAGCCCGAGAGGAGCAGCACGACGCTCGCCAGCGTCCGGAGTCCGATCCTACGTTCGCTCATCGAGGCATACCTCGGCTCGATGAGGGTCCCGGTCGCCCTTGCCGGATCATCCGGCGCCCCTGTCCGTCCCTCGGAGGAGCCAGGCTACGGAACTGCCGGCGATCTCGATATCGGGTGATCCCCGATGTGGCCGGACGCACCTCCGTCAGGTGGCGTCGAGCTCGATGAGCCGCCGGTTCAGCGGAACCTCGACCAGGAAACGGGCGCGCCAGTCGGTGTCGGCGATGCGGCCGGCCAAGAACTCCAGACGGCTCGCTCCGCGCGCCACGATCTCTCTCGCCCGCTCTTCGTCGCCGTTGGCGGCGCACGCCTCCGCGAGCGCGAGGAAGACCTCGGCCTCGTCCTCTTCCATCGTGCCCATCTCGTCGCGCAGCTCCATGGCGCGCTCCGCGTCGACCAGCGCTGCCGGCGCGTCTCCTCCGGCGAGCGCGGCGCGCGAGGCCACGGCCAGCGCGGTCGCCTGGAGCGGGGGCAGACCGCTCGCCCGCGCCTCCTCGGCCATCTCCCGCGCGTCGCGCGCGATTGAGCTCGCGTCGCCGGAGCCGAGCGTGGCCCGCGCGCGGTAGAGCCGGATTGCCAGCGCCAGCCGTGGCCGGCCGAGCTCCTCGGCCAGCGCGATGGCGACGTCGAAGGTGGCCAGGGCCTCGTCGAGCTCGCCCTGCTCGGCCAGCGCGTAGCCGAGGTTCGCGAGCGCGTAGCCCTCGACCACGCGGTTGCCGACCCGCCGGGACGAGTCGACCGCCTCCCGGAGCGCCGCTTCGGCTTCGTCGTAGGCGCCGACGCGGTTGTAAGTGTCGGCCAGGTTGCACTCGGCGCTGGCTGCGCGGCGGAGATCGCCGATCTCCCGGTAGCGCGCCACGGCCTCCTCGTAGGCGAGCTTGCGCTTGCCCAGATCGCCCATCGCCGTCACGAGCTGGCCCCGCCACACCGCGACGAACGCCGCCGTCTCGGTCGCGACCGGCGTGATCGTCCCGGCCTCGGCGATCGACTCGGCCGCTTCGGGGATCCGCCCCATGTAGAGCAGGAGCCAGCAGCGGCGGGCCAGCGACATCGCCAGCACGTCCGGGTCGCGGACCTCGCGGGCGCGTGCCACGGCCTCCTCGGCGACCTCCAGCCCGCGCTCGTGCTCCCCGACGGCCGCCAGGAAGCCCACCTTCTCGGTGAGGGCGCGGGCTTGTCGCTGCGGCGTGTCCGCCATGGGCAGCGCGGCGTCGATGGCCTCGCGCTGCTCCTCGCGGCGCCCGACGAAGGAGAGCGCGTCGGCCCGCGCCAGCTGGAGATTGAAGGCGGTGCTCCCGCTCAGTCCGAGGGCGAGCGCGCGCTCGGCGCAGCGCAGCACGCTCTCGCTGTCGCCGCGTCGAGCCGCCCGCAGCGCCGCGTCGCCGTAGCCCTTCGCCGCCTCCTCTTCCTGGCCGCCGAGCTCGTGGTGGCGCCCGAGCTCCTCCCGGTCCGCGTTGGGCAGCCCGGCCAGAAAACGCGCGGCCATTCGGTGCAGCTCCCGTCGCGCCTCTTCGGGGTTCATCCGGTAGGCGACGTCGGCCATCAGCGCGTTCTTGAAGCGATACTCCCGCTCGTCGCCGCGCACCGCGCGTCCCGCGACCAAGCCGCGTCGGACCAGCGCGCTCAGGTGCGAGGAGGGCTCGGCGACCTCCAGCGCGCGCAGCCCGGCCTCGGTGAACGCGTCGTCGAAGACGGCCGCGCGCTTGCACAGCTGCTTCTGGTCGGGCGGCAGGTGATCGAGGCGCGACTGCACCGCGCCCTCGACGTCGAGCGGGATGGGCAGGCTCTCGAGCTCCTCGTCGAGCAGGTTCTGCTCCACCAGCTCGCGGACGATCTGCTCGACGAAGAAGGGGTTGCCGCCGGTGCGCTGGGTGACCTCGCGGACCAGCGCTACCGGCACCTCCCGCCGGGCGATCTCCCGCGCCAGCCTCGCCACCGCCTTCTCGCGCAGGCCGCGCGGTCCGATGCGCATGATCTCGCGCTGCGAGAAGAGCTCGGGGTTCCGCTCGCCGAGCTCGCTGCGCGCGGCGACGAAGATCAAGAAGGGCCGGTGCGCGAGCCGCTCGACCATCTCGTCGAGGAAGTTCAGCGACGCGGTGTCGGCCCACTGCACGTCGTCGAGCACCAGCGCCAACGGCCCCTGCGCCGACATCGCGCCGACGACGTCGGCCAGCGCGATGCGCACGCGGTCGGCCATGAGCTGCGGATTGCTCCTGCGCTGCGTCATCTGCAGCTCGAGCGCGTCAGGCAGCCCGAGCAGGCGCGAGATGGGCTCCGCGCAGTGTCGCGCCCAGTGGCTGTCCTCCAGCACGCCGGCCAGCATCTCCTCGAGCCCGCCGCGTCGTGTCTCGATTGTCACGTTCGGATCGCCGAAGAGAGGCTCGATCGCGGCGTCGCTCTGGATGGCGGATCCGAGCAGGCGGAAGCGCGCCTCGCGGCGGTGGGACTCGCCCCGACCGGTCAGGACGCGCACCCCTCGCTCGCGCAGCTTGCGCTCCATCTCCGCGCGCAGCCGGCTCTTCCCGACCCCGGGTGGACCGTGGACCCAGACGATGGTCGCCCGCTCGTCCTCGAACGCCGTCCTCAGCGCCGCGTCCATCTGCGCCACCTCGGCCTCGCGATCGAGCAGCGGCAGGTCTTGGCGCAGCGCGGGGAAGGTCCCGCTGTCGAGCTGACGGAAGGTCTGCGGTACCTCGAAGAGGCCGCGGCCGACGCTGCGCAGGTTCATGGTGCCCGCCAGGCTGCGCGCCGTGCCGGCGTCGACCGCGACTTCGTCGAGCTCGGCCTGCACCGCCCGCTCCACAGCCAGCACCGCGTCGCCGCTGACGGTGCCCGGGGCGCCCGTGGCCCGACCCGAGGCGACCGCCACGTAGCCGGCCGTGCCGCGGGCCTCGACGGCGGCCTGCACCGCGCGCGCGCCCTCGTCGCCCTCGTAGGTGCGCCCGCCGAAGACGCCGATCGCCTGCCCGCCGACCATGGGGATCACCTCGCCGCCCCACTCTCGGACCACGGCGGAGAAGCGGTTCAGATCCCGCATCTCGGTGGCGAGGACGAGCGCGACTACCCGCTGCTCGTCGAGCGGGATCGAAGGGGTCAGCTCGGCCGGCAGTCCGACCACGCGGCTGCCGTCGACGTCGACCGCCGAGAGCGCCGCCGCCAGCGCCTCCGCGCTCTCCCAGCGGGCGGCCGGATCCTTCTGGAGGCAGCGGTGGACGGCCTCGGCCAATCCGCGCGGTAGCCCCTCACCCTCGCCGAGGGGAGGAGGCTCCTCGAGGACGACGGCGAGGATGGTCGCCACGGCCGTCGTGCGCATGAAGGGGTTCGTCCCGCTCAGCGCCTGATAGAGGATGACCCCGAGCGACCAGATGTCGGTGGCGGGGGTGATGTTCGGCTCGCCCCTGGCCTGCTCGGGCGCGAGGTAGCCCGGCGTGCCGATCACCGAGCCGGCCATCGTGAGCTGCGGGCCGGCCTGGCTCATCGGCCGCGCGATGCCGAAGTCGAGGACCTTCAGGATGCCGTCGTCGCAGACGAAGACGTTGCCCGGCTTGAGGTCGCGGTGGACCACGCCGCGCGCGTGGGCGGCCGAGAGCCCGGCGCAGATCTGCAGGGCGGTGTCGACCACGATCTCGGGCGAGAGCGGCGCGCGATCGAGGCGATCGTTGAGCGGCTTGCCCTCCAGCAGCTCGAACGCGATGTAGAACTGGTCCTGATCGCGCCCGGCGTCGATGACCTGGACGACGTTCGGGTGGTCGATCCGAATGGAGCCCTCGCGCTCGAAGCGCTGGACGGTCTCCTCGCTGTCGACGTGCGGCGCGAGGACCTTGAGCGCCACCGTCCGGCCCGAGGCGTCATGTGCGCGATAGACGGTACCGAAGCCGCCGGCGCCGATGATGTCTTCGAGCGTGAAGGGACCGAGGGTCTGAGGATGGCTCGGGCCGTGCACCGCCACTGACACCTAACGCGAAGCAGAGGAGGTCGTCGAGCCTTTTGGGAGGAGGCTCGACCCCAACCCGGAGCCTATCAGTGGTGGCTGGGGATGCGCATCGGAAGACGCACGGCCGGTTGGCGGGCCCGGCGGCGGCGGCGGCGTCGTCGGGGCGGAGCTTCCTCCTCGAAGTGCTGATCGAGGACGAAGACCTCGTCGTGGTCCGGGAGGGTGTAGGTCAGCGAGGGGTTGCGCGGGCGCAGCCGATTGTTGGCCTCGGTGTCGAGCCGCACCTGGAAGCTCGTCCCCGGCAGCATCGCCACGTGCAGGTGTGCGGCGCCGCTCTCGTCGGTGCGGGTGACCTCGCGCCCGTCGAGGAGCACCGGCATGCCGCCCTGATCGTGAGTGCGGACCACGACCACCGCGTCCCGCCGCTCCGGCGGGCATTCGAAGCTGACCTCGATGCCGCGGGCGGAGGTGGCCGGGTCGAGGCTCTGGACGCGCCGCAGTGTGTGGGTCTGGGCCTGGTCCGGGCTGCGATGCCCTTCGGGGCAGACCGCGTTCACCGCGACGTGCGCACCCTCGGGCCCGGTGAGGTCGACGTGGAGGACGCCCTCGCCGTTGGTGCTGCCGACCTGGCCGCCGTTGACCGTCACCTGGACGCCTTCGAGCGGATCGGTGTCGGAGTGGGCGCTGAACGTGAAGGGGTAGCGCGGCGGCGGCTCGGGCTCGGAGTCGCAGGCGCCGGCGAGCACCAGCGTGAAGGCGGCGAAAGCGACCGGCGTCCCTCGGCGGACCGCTCGCTGGATCACTCGGCGCATGGCTGTCCTCCCGGCCCCACTCCGTCGTGGCACCTCACGCGGTGCTCGAGGATGTCGACCATGCTGGCGTACGACTCGTTCTCCGGGTGTGCTTCCGCGAGCTGGCGGTAGAGCGCCAGCGCCTCGACATACTGCCCCGCCACGTAGGAATCGATCGCGCGTCGCTGCAGGGTCGGCCCCTCTTCACCGTCTCCTTCTCCGTCCTCGCTCTCGGTCGTGCCTTCGGACTCGCCCGGGACCGCCGAGCTTGGCTCGGTGGGCGCGGCGGGGGGCTCGGGCGTCGCGGGAGCGGTCTCGGGCTCCGCCGGCTGGGCTGGCGTGTTCTGGGTGACGTCGACCGCCTGGGCCTGGGCCTGCTGCTGCGGCGTGGCCACTTCGGCCGGCTCGTCCTCCTCCCAGAGCAGGAGCCCGACGGCGGCGGCCAGCGTGACGGCCAGCATGATCCAGGTGCGGGTCGGCAGCGATTGCGAGGCCTTGCCGCCGCTCGCCTCGATGACGTCGGCGCTCGACTCGGGGCGCAGCTTCGCGAGGATGCCCGCGAAGCGGTTGGCCTTGGGCGCGGCTTGCGGGGCCGCCGGCGGGGCGACGAACGCGGATCCGTCCGGTGCAGAGGCGGTTGGAGGCGCGGGCGGGGCTGGCGGAGCTGGCGGCGCCGGCGGAGTCGGAGCGCTCGGCGGCGGTGGGGGCGGGGCGCCCGCGCCGGGGGGCGGAGGCGCCACGACCGGCTTCGGCCCTTGCCCGGCCCATGGCTGCTGCGGTGCGCTCGCCGTCTGCGGGGGAGCGACCGGAATCGGCACCATCCGGGTAGCTTCGGAGGTCGGCGGCGCGGCGCCACCGGAGGAGCCGCCCAGCCGCGGTCGCAGGTTGGCGCTGGGCTCCGCGGGGGCGCGCGAGGCCGGCGCGCTGGCGACCCGGGTTCGCTCCGCGTCGAGGTCCGGCATCGGGATCGCTGCCACCCGCGTCTTGGCGGCGTCGAGCTCGGGGATGTTGTCGTCGCCCGCGGCGCCACCGAAGATCGGTCGGCTGGGGCGCGCACTCTCCGGCGGCGCGACGATGTCCGTGACGGTCACCGGCTTCGCGTGGCTCGGGTTCGCGACCATCTGCTCGTGGAGCGGTGCGGAGGTCTCCACGTCGAGGGCGGCCTGTCCGAGCCGCAGCTCGGCGGGCCCGTGGATCTGCTCCCACTCCGTGACGCGATGCCCGTCCAGGAAGACGGCGCCCGAGCCGTGGGTGTCGGCGACCCAGAGCGACTGCCCGTCCCAGAAGAGCTCGCAGTGGACGGGGAAGAGGCCCGGCGCCTGGATCGGCCAGCCGGCGCCCGGATCGCTGCCGATGGTCAGCCGCGCCTCGGGATAGTCGCTGCTGATCTCCCAGACCTCGCCGGTGGAGCTTCCGCGCGTCAGGTGCGCTCGCGCCCAGGCGCGCTGTCCAGCGGGATGTCCGGGGGAGTACGCCACCAGTCTCGATTCCTAACGTGCCCGGGCGGGGGATTCCAGCTCCGCTGCGCCCGGGCCGCGGGCGGAGAGGATAACACCCGGCGACCGCTCCGTGCGTGTCGATCGAGCCTCGGAAGTATCGATTCGTGCCCCGAAATTCGGCGAAGGCCCGCCGCGCCGAAGCGCGAGCGGGCCTCCTGCCGGTGTGTGACGCGGCCGAAGCCGCGGGATGTCACGGGAGCGCGCCATAGGCGAAGTCGATGTCGCCGATCCCGCCCGAGGAGCCGTAGTCGCCCACGGCGACGATCTGGGTGATAGCTGCCGTGCCGGTGTTGTCGAGGTCGACGGTCTCCACTCCTCCGCTCGCGGTGTCGTCCGCGTACGAGCTGCAGTCCGCGGCGCCGCAGGAGTCGAGCACGTTGATGACGGCGTCGAGGTCCGAGGTCCCGGTGACGGTCACGGTGACGCGCGTGCCAGCGGGAATGGTGACGGCGTAGTACAGGCTCGCGCCGTCCGCGGTCCCGCAGCTGCTGCCGGTGGGCGATGTGCCACCGGTCGCGGTGTTGACCGCGCTGAAGGTGGTGTTCGTCGTCACGGCAGTCGCGCCGGCACACGTCCTGTTCGCCGCGGGGTACGCGAACGAGATGTCGTACGTCCCCGTCGTGCTGGACGAGTAGCCGCGTACGCCGACGATCATCTGCGTGTCGCTGGTTCCGCTGTTGGTCAGCGTTAGACTCTCGGGATAGTCCGAGTAGTCGGCGCAATCCGTGTCGCTGCACGCGTTCTGCGAGAAGACGACGAGGTCGGGGTAGCTGGGTCCCTTCACCGTGGAGACGAAGACGGACTGGCCGGCCGGGACGGTCACGTCGTAGTAGTGCGCCGAGTCGCCGCTCCCGCCGCCGCAGCCGCTTCCCGACGGCACCGGGCCGCCGGCCTCGATCAGCTCACCACTGATGGTGGCGTCGCTCGTCACGGACGTGGCCATGGCGCACGAGCCGTTGGGGGCGGGCATGTAGCACACCGAAGTACTGCCGGTGCACATGTAGCCGCTCTCGACGGTGCAGGTGGAGGAGCAGCCGTCGCCGTCGGTCGTGTTGCCGTCATCGCACCCTTCGGAGCCCTCGACGGAGCCGTTGCCGCAGACGGGGATGACGCAGGTCGAAGGAGTGCCGGAGCAGGCGTAACCGCTCTCGACGGTGCAGGTGGAAGAGCAGCCGTCGCTGTCGGTGGTGTTCCCGTCGTCACACTCTTCCGAGCCGTCGATGGAGCCGTTTCCACAGTTGGCCTCGTATGCGACGTCGAGATCGAAGGTTCCAGCGGTGTCGCCATGGTAGGGGCGGACCGCGTACACGATGACCGTGCTGGCACCGCTCGTGTTGACGTACGAGAGTGTCTCCGGGTCGCCCGCGTATCCGTCGTCTGCGTAATCCGCGCACGAGGTGGCCGAGCAGTCATCCAGCTCCGTCATGACGATATCCACGGTGTCCGGGGTCGCGGTCACGGTGGCGGTCATGCCGTCGGGAACGGTCACCGCGTAGTAGAGCGCGACGTTGCCGCTCCCGCTGCCGCAGCCACTCCCGCTCGGGATCGGGCCGCCCGTATTCAGGTCTTCGCTGGCGATGGTGGTGTCGGCGGTGACGGACGTTGCGCCGTCACAGGTCGCGTTGGCAGCCTGCATCATGCAGGTGCCGGCTCCCGCACCGACGCACGTGTAGCCGGATTCGGTCTGGCAGGTGTCGGAGCAGCCGTCGCCCGCGGTCGTGTTCCCGTCGTCGCAGGTCTCACCGGGCGTCTCGAGCGTGCCGTTACCGCAGCTGAAAGTGCAGCCCGAATCGGTGCAGTCGTAGCCGGGCTCGACCTGGCAGGTATCCGAGCAGCCGTCACCGGCGGTCGTGTTCCCGTCGTCGCACTGCTCGTCGCCCACCATGTTGCCGTCGCCGCAGACGATGGGCGTGCAGGTGACCTCGAGAGTGTAGGGGGACGTGGTGCTGCTCGAGTTGTACAAATCGTACGCGATGTACGTCATGCCTCCGGCGTCGACCGAGAAGTCGACCGTCTCTGTGTCCGTGGTGCCGTTGCTATAATCGAGGCAGCTCACCGGGCTGTCGGTGCACGTGCCGCCATGGCCCGGACCGAAGGCGAAGAGGTCGAAGTCGGCGGTGCCGCTGCCACGGGTCGCGACGATCTCCACCGCCATCCGCGTGCTGTCGGAGTTCCGGAAGCGCCAGATTTGTTCGGAACCGGGATAGCTGGCGCTCGAACAGCCTTCGTAGCCGTCACGCGCCGTGGTTCCGTCGGCGGTGTCACCGTCGACGGTGCCGCTGGAGCAGTCGAGCACGGTCGGTGTGGCCTCGGGGCAAGAGTCATCCATGCACATCGCGGTGCCGCTGGCATCGGAGCACATCTGGCTGCTCGCGCTGCAGTCGGTGGTGGTGGCGACGAAGCAGCCGAAGGCGTTCGCGGCGCAGCTCGAGAGCGTGTTCGCGTCCGTGCAGCTCGAGCTGGCGCTGGTGCCGCAGGTGTCCATGCCCATGCAGGGGTCGGTGGCGGCCGTGCTGCACATCGAGCTGGTTGTGTCGCAGAAGCCGAACGTCGCGTCGGTGCACGTGGTGCGGGTCTCGACCATGCAGCCGTACGCGTCGGGCGCGCAGGTGACCAGATTGGGGCCGTCGCAGCTCGAGCCCGCGGTGTCGCAGGTGGTCACGCCGGCACAGGGATCGCTCGTCGACGCGCAGGTCGCCGCGGCGCCGGAGGCGTCGCAGGTGCCGCTCGCGTGTGCCGTGCAGTCGGTGGTGGTCTGCACGAGGCAGCCGAAGGCGTTCGCAGCGCACGTGACGAGGTTGTCACTGTCGCAGCTCGTCCCGGCCGTGTCGCACTGCATGGCCGCCGGAATGTCCGCGCAGGGATCCGCGGGCAGGGCGCACATCGGCATGCTGCCGCTGGCGTCGCAGACGCCGCCCGGCATGTCCGAGCAGGTCGTCCGGTCGAGGACCATGCAGCCGTTCGAGTCGGTGGTGCAGACCTCGAGCGTGTCGCCGTTGCAGTTGCGAGCATCGGCGGTGGTGCAGGCGTCGGCCGGATTCGATCGCCGAGCAGGGATTCGACGCAGGCGGCCGTGCCGCTCGACGCGTCGCAGGTCTGGCTCGTCGCGCTGCAGTCCGTGTTCGTCGCGACCATACAGCCGTCGGCGTCGACGGCGCAGGTGACCAGGGTTTCGCCGTTGCAGCTGGTGCCGGCGGTGCTGCAGGTGACGCGGGTCGAACAGATGTCGCCGCCACCGTCATCCGTGTTGTTGGTGCCGCCGTCGCTCCCGCCGTCGCTGCCCGTCGTGCCGTTGTCACAGCCCGCCAGTAGCGCGACGCAGGTCAGCGCGACCCACCCAAACGCTTGTTTCCTCATCCGAAGCCTCCAAAGGAAGGGGGTTCCCCATCCGCGAAACCCCTACCCTGGGGGGTGCCTCGATCGGCGTCAACGCGACCCCCGGAGTGGTTCCCTGGTCGCGTGAGCAAACACAGTATCCGTGGACGCGCCCCGGAACCCTGGGCTCGCTGGCATGAAGCGCCGCTTTCCCGCGCGATATGTCGGGTGTGGGCGGGATCCCGTGTGATTGCGCCACGGGCTTCCACACATTTTCGTTCACCCAGCTTCGATGTGAGTTACATCGAAGCTGTTCGATGCGATGTGCATCGAAGTGGGCGGCGGCGGGGAGAAAATGCGAGCGGATTCGAGCGACGAGACGATCGATGCGACGGAAGCGGAGTTTCTCGCCGCCTACGATGCGAGCGTCTACCCGCGGCCATCGCTGTCCGTCGATGTCGCGCTGATCAGTGTCGTCGAGGCCGCGCTGGAGACGGTGCTGGTCCGCCGCGAGGAGCATCCCTTCCGCGGCTGCGCGGCGTTGCCCGGCGGGTTCGTCGGCATCGACGAGTCGTTGGACGGAGCGGCCGCCCGGGTCCTGCGGGACAAAGCGGGCGTGTCGGGGGTGTTCCTCGAGCAGCTCTACACCTTCGGCGCGCCGGACCGTGACCCGCGGACCCGCGTGGTCAGCGTCGCCTACTACGCGCTCGTCGACGGGCGGCGCTTCGCGTCGATTGAGCGCTCGGTCGGCGCGCGGCTGAGCGTGCCCTGGGAGGGGGAGACCGGCGGCCCGGTGGAGGCGCTCGACGCCGACGGCAAGAGGCTGCCGCTCGCGTTCGACCACGCCGACATGCTCGGGATGGCCGTCAAGCGCATCCGCGGGAAGCTCGACTACACCCCGATCGGGTTCCAGCTCCTGCCCGAGCGCTTCACCCTGCGGCAGCTCCAGCGGGTGTACGAGGTCGTCCTGGGGCGGCCGCTCAACAAGGACTCCTTCCGGCGCCGCATGCTCGCCTCGGGACCGCTCGAGGCCACCGGCGAGCGCCAGAAGGACGTGGATCACCGGCCGGCCGAGCTCTACCGCTTCGCGCGGCGCTCGGCGGTCTAACCCGGGTTCATCGGACGTTCTGGTGAACGACCCGGGCCGAAGGAGGTCGCCATGGCCAAGATCAGTCGTTTCCTCTTTCTCCGGCACCTGCGGGCGGAGGCGAGCTCGTTCGTCCTCCATTACCGGGACGGTGAGCTCGTGCGCTCGGGGCGCGGCCTCACCTTCTGGTTTTTGCCGCTCTCGACCAGCGTGGCCGAGATCCCGATGAACGACCGCGAGCTGCCGCTGATCTTCCACGGGCGCTCGGCCGACTATCAGGAGGTCACGGCGCAGGGCGTTCTGACCTATCGGATGGTGGAGCCCTCGGTCATCGCAGACCGGATCGACTTCGGCGTCGACCTCGTGAGTGGCCGCCACCTGGAGGAGCCGCTGGAGAACCTCGGCCTCTCGCTCTCGCAGCTCGCCGCCCAGCTCGCGCAGGGGATCATCGCGCGCTCGCCGATTCGCGCCCTGCTCGAGACCGGCTGCGAGCGCCTGCGCGACCACATCGAAGAGGGACTGCGCGGCGACGAGGGGTTGCAGGACATGGGGGTCGAGATTGTCAGCGTGCGGATTGGCTCGGTGAAGCCGAGCCCGGACGTGGAGCGGGCCCTCGAGGCGCCGGCCCGCGAGCGCATCCAGCAGTCGGCGGACGAGGCGGCGTTCTCACGGCGGGCGATGGCCGTCGAGAAGG
This sequence comes from uncultured Pseudomonadota bacterium, assembly GCA_963832725.1. GTDB lineage: Bacteria > Myxococcota_A > Polyangia > Polyangiales > Sandaracinaceae > JAEZBP01. Next base: position 388,869 of record CAWHVG010000006.1, on the reverse strand, counting down.
AGCGCGCGATCCAAGAGAACGAGCTGCAGAACCAGATCGAGCTCGCCAAGAAAGAAGAGAACCTCATCGCGCAGCGCGGGCAGAACGCGCGGCGGGGCGCGACCGAGCGCGCCGAGGCCGAGCGCATCGCGGTCGAGTCGGAGTCGGCGCAGGCCCGGATCCGTGCCCACTCGAAGGCGGAGGCGACACGCCTTTCGGCCGAGGCGGCGGCGGCGGCGGACGAGGTCTGCGAGAAGGTGCGCATCGAGGCCGAGCGCGCGCGGATGGCAATAAGCGAGGCGGTCCCGACCGAGGTCCTCTACGCGCTCGCGGCCAAGGAGCTGGCCGGCAAGCTCGAGTCGATTGAGCACCTCAACATTTCGCCGGAGCTGCTCGGCCCGATGCTGAGCGATTCGGTCCGGGCCGGCACGCGCCGGCTTTCGGAGTGACGTGGCCGCGCCGCGGGCGCTCTTGGTGACGCGGCCGAGCGAGCTCAGCCGGCTGGTCGCGACGCACGGCACGCTCGGGCAAGCGCGCTTCTTCCTGAAGTCGCGCGGGCAGAGCGAGGAGCCGCTCTCGGCGGCGCACGCGCGGCAGGAGGAAGCGCTCGCCGCCGTCCGCCGGGCCATTCCGGCCGACTGGCGGAGCGCCCGGATCGATTGCGCGGAGCTGAGCCGCTTCGTCTTCGAGCCGGCCGACTTGGTGGTCGCGGTCGGTCAGGACGGGTTGGTGGCGAACGTCGCCAAGTACCTCACGCACCAGCGGGTGATTGGCGTGAACCCCGACCCCGAGCGCTACGAAGGCGTCCTCGTGCGCCACCCGGCGGCGCACCTCTCCGAGCTCTTGCTCGCGACGGCCGCGGACCGAGTGTCGATTGAGGAGCGGACCATGGTCGAGGCCCGCACGCACGACGGCCAGTCGCTGAGGGCGCTGAACGAGGTCTTCGTCGGTCAGCGGAGCCACCAGAGCGCGCGCTACGTGCTGCGCGTCACGGAGCGAGAGGAGCGGCAGTCCTCGTCGGGTCTCATCGTCAGCAGCGGCACCGGCGCCACCGGCTGGGCGCGCTCGATCCACCGCGAGCGGCACGCGGCGTGGGCTCTCCCATCTCCGAGCGATGCGGCGCTCGCCTACTTCGTTCGCGAAGCCTGGCCCAGCGTTCGGACGGGTGCGGACCTGACGGAGGGCGTGCTGCGAGAGGGAGAGCACCTCGAGCTCTGCTCCGAGATGAACGACGGCGGTGTCCTCTTCGGCGACGGCGTCGAGGAGGATCGCATCGAGCTGCCCTTCGGGGCGTCGGTCCGGATCGAGCGCGCCGCGCATGCCCTGCGGTTGGTCGTTCCCTGAGCGGCGCGAGCCTGTCGAGACCCGTTCGTAGCTCAGGCCGCGCCGGAGGGAGCGCTGCCTTGCGGTTCGATGATGTCCGAGAGGAAGTGGCCGAAGCGCTGCGCCTTGCACTCGAGGTAGTCGCGGTTGTGCTCACCGACCTCCGCCTGGTGCGCGACCCGCTCGGCGACGTCCACCCCGTAGCGGCGGAGCTGCTCGATCTTGTCCGGGTTGTTGGTCAGAAGGCGCACCGAGCGCACCCCGAGCGTCCGCAGCATGTCGGCCGCCACCACATAATCCCGCTCGTCCGCTCCGAACCCGAGCGCCAGGTTCGCGTCCATCGTGTCCACGCCTTCTTCCTGGAGCGCGTAGGCGCGGATCTTGTTCGCGAGGCCGATGCCGCGTCCCTCCTGGCGCAGGTACACCAACACTCCTCTCTGCTCGCGGCCGAGGCGCTCGAGCGCGCTCACGAGCTGATCGCGGCAGTCGCAGCGCAGGGAGCCGAGCGCGTCACCCGTGAGGCACTCCGAGTGCACCCTCACCGGCACGTCGGAGGCGCCGAAGACGTGACCGCGAACCACCGCGACGTGCTCGAGCCCGGTCCGCGGCTCGACGAAGACCACGATGCGGAAGTCGCCGAAGCGCGTGGGCAGGTTCGCCGAGGCGGCGATCTCGGCGGTCGTCGTCGGGGAGAGGAAGCTCTCGATGTCGCTGGTCGGGGTTTCCATGGCTTGCTCCTTGTACAGGATTCGTACCGCTCATGTACAGGGTTATGCCCGGACGTAAAGCTCTTGTCAACCCTGTTTGTACAGGCTATGTACTGCTCCGTGCCATCATCACCCGCTCCCTCCAGCGCCCCGGGCTATTCGATCCGACTCGTCTCCGAGATCACGGGGATCGGCATCGAGACCCTGCGCCAGTGGGAGCGCCGATACGGCTTCCCGAGCCCGGCGCGCAACGCCGGCGGCGCGCGTGTGTACGACGAGGACACCGTCCACACCCTCAAGCTCCTGGCGCGAGCGCTGAAGCACGGCTACCGCCCCGGCGCCCTGGTCGGACACTCGCGCGACGACATCGAGCGCGCGCTGGACGCCGTCGAGACGTCGGCGCCGGAGCCGGTGCGGGCGTCGAGCGTGGACGAGATCGTCGACGCGCTGATCGCCGACGACGTGCTCCGGATGACGACGCTGCTGCGTGATGCGGCGCTGGTGTACGGCGCGCGGCGCTTCGTCACCGAGCTGGCCTCCGACCTGGTGCGACGCGTGGGCGAGCTGTGGGAGGAAGCCGAGCTCGAGGTGCGCCACGAGCACCTGCTCAGCGACGTGCTGACGACGCAGCTCCGCGTCTTGCGGGCGAGCTACTCCGAGACGCGGCGCGGGCCGACCATCGTCTTCGCGACCTTGCCGGGCGAGATGCACGGGCTGGGCATCGAGATGGTCGCCGTCTACCTCGCCGCGGCGGGAGCGAACGTTCGCGTGGTTGGGGTGAACACCCCGGTCGACCAGATTGTGAAGGCGGCCACGGGGCTCGGCGCGAAAGCGGTCGGCATCTCGATCGCGGCCTCCGCCGACGCGACCGAGGCCACGACGGAGCTCGCTCGGCTCGGCGAGCTCCTCCCGCGGAAGATCCAGCTCTGGATCGGTGGCGAAGGCGCCGAGCGCGCTCGCTTCGCGGATCCGCGCGTGCGCCTGGTGCGGGACTGGGTCGAGATCGACGCCGCGCTCGACCGTCTCTGACGCCCGCGTCGTGATCGCGGCCGGCTGTACCGGTCGGGCTGCGATCGCGCGGGTGAGCTCTGCCGCGATGATCCGGAGGTGCGGCTGCGATCATGCGGCCGAGATCTTCGAGCTACGTTCTCGCGCTGACAGGACGGCCTTCGTCGGAGCGTCGTGCGCCGATTTGGCAGCGGGGCGGCACGCCGGCGGGATGCGGCTGCGCGCGAACGGCGTGGCACCGGCCTTGCGAAGCGCGGGTGGCGAGGAGGCAAGTTCATGATGCTCGATCCCCGCCCGGCGGCGCCGCAGGCCGGCGTTCCGCAATTCGCCCATCCCCTGCTCCACCGCTGGTTCGTCCAGTACAACCCGCTCTATCTCTTCAGCGCCGCGCTCATCCTGTCCGGGCTCTGGTTGCTCTCGCGCGAAGCGGCCCAGCGCGCGTCGCTCGGCGGAGAGCTCGCGGTGGCCGCCATCGCCGAGGCCTACTCGCTGGCGCTCATCGGCGGGGCCGCGCTCCTGACCCGCGCGAAGCTGCGGCGACCGGCGGCGATGCTCGGGCTGCTTGGCCGTCCTCTACCAATGCGATCTGACGCTGCACGTCGAGACCTGCGCCTACCTCGGCTCCATCGGTCGCGTGGCGGCGGCCGCGTGGGCTCTGCTCTTCGTGCTGAAGCTGCTCGCGCTGGCGTGGGCGCTCGAGCTGCGTCCTTCCCGCTCGGCGATCGTCGTCCCGAGCGTCGGCGCCATCGGGCTCGCAGTGCTGCCGCAGCTCTTCCGCGAGGTGGATCCGGCGGCGCGCACGACGCTGGTGATGCTCTGGGCCTTCGGCGTGGGCGCGGCGGGGCTGTGGAGCTCGCTGCGCGTGGACAGCGCCGTCGGTTTCGATGTCCGCGGGCGGCGCGCGCTCCGGGGCGCGTGGGTGATGTGGGCCGTGCTCGCGTTCGGCCACGTCCTCTACTGGTCGCACGCGCAGCGGGTCCAGCTCGGTGCGCTCGTCGTCGTGGCCGCGTTGCTCGCCACGCGTTTCCTCCGGCGCGAGCTCGACGTCTGGGCCCTCTCCCTGACCACGCTGATCGTGGTGGGGCTCGTCACGCCCGCCTTGCTCTCGCCCAGCGCGCTCATGGTCGCCGTCGTCCTCACGCTGCGCGCGTGCCGCTCGCCGATCGAGCGGCGAGACGCGCCGGCGGTGCCCGAAGAGCCCTACCGCGGCGCCGTCTTCGCCGAGCCTCCGGAGCCCCCGCCCACCGTCTTCGGCCTCGCTCCGCCGCGCGCGCTGACGCGGCTCGTCGTGGGCGCCATCAGCGCCGCCTACCTCGCCATTTGGACCCGCGAGTGGTCGGGTGGCGTCTGGCCGGCTCACCAGCTCGCGCTCGATGTGGTGTTGGTGCTCGCTTGTGCGGCGGTGATGGTGAAGAGCCGACGGATGATCGCGCTCGCGCCCGTCACGCTCGCGGCGACGCATCTCGCGACGCAGCTCGGCTGGCTCGCCGCGCCGCGCGGTGCCCTGCAGTGGGGCGTCACCACCATCGCGCTCGGCTTCGGCCTCCTCGCGCTGACGCTGGCGGTGAGCTGGCGGTTGCGCCCTCGGGAAGCAAGTCCGCCCACTCTCGGGCCACCGGACCGCGCGCTCGCGAAGCGGTAGACGGTGCGCCCAGAGCGCCGATTGTTTCGACCGCACGCGGACACCGCACCCGCGGACGTGCTCCGAGCGCGCTTGTCGCTCCCGGCTCTGCGCTCATCACCTTGATCGATGTCGCAACTACCGGCTGCGACCGTCCCCGCGTTGTTGCGGCTCGGTGCTCTCCCACGGCAGCGCTGGGACGAGGCGCTGGAGGAAGTGCTGCGGATCGACAGCGAGCTGCTCGATGTCGATCGCGTCAGCTTCTGGAGCTTCCAAGACGACCCGCCGGGCATCGTCTGCGAGCTCGGCTACGTCCGGAGCAAGCGCCTCTTCGAGCGCGGCACCGTGCTCCTCGAGCGCGATTGCGCCGACTACCTGCGCGAGGCTCGGCGCGTCCAAGTGCTGGCCGTGAGCGATGCGCGGACCGACGCGCGACTGAAGAGCCTCGCCTCGTACGTCACCTCCCACGACGTCGGCGCGCTGATGGACGCTCCCGTGTTCGCGGGTGGGCGACTGGCCGGCATCCTCTGCCACGAGCACGTGGGAGGTGGCCGGAAATGGTCCACGCACGAGTCGGAGCTCGCGCTGAGCATGTCGCAGACGCTGGCGAGCCTGGTCGAGGCCCGCGCGCGCAGCGACGCGGAGGAGGCGGAGCGGCGCGCCGCGTTCGTCGCCAGCGTCTCCCACGCGCTCGCGGGGACGTTCGACGTCGCCGAGGCGCAGCGAATCGCCGTGCGGCGACCGATCCCGATCCTCGGCGAGATGGTCAGCCTGATCGGCTACGACGGGCAGCGTGCGTGGCGAGTGGCCGTGGCTCACCAGGATCGGGAGGAGGAAACCGAGCTGCGGCGGCTCACGAATCGCTACGGGTCCGACGTCCGTGGTCCGGAGCTCGGCGTCTATGCGCTCCGCGAAAAGCACTCGTTGTTGCTGCCGATGACCGACCCCGAGAGCCTGCGCGCGTACGGCCTCGACGAGGCTCTCGTGGAGGCGTGCGCGCACTTGCGCCTGCGGAGCATGATGGCCGTTCCGCTCTTCGTCCGCGGCACCCTCACCGGTGTGCTCACCTTCGGGAGCACCACGCGGAGCTACGGTCGTGACGAGCTGCGCTTCGCCGAGTCGTACGCCGGGATGGTCGGCGTCCTCCTGTCCAACACCGAGCTCTACGCGCGGGCTCGCGACGCCGTGCAGGCGCGGGACGAGTTCCTCTCGCTGGCGGCGCACGAGCTGCGGACGCCGCTTGCTTCGTTGACCTTCTCGGCCGGCGTGCTCTCGACGGAGCTGCCTTCCGGCGCTCCGGCGTCGGTGCGGCGGGCGGCGGACGTCCTCGCCCGCCAGACGAAGCGGCTCACGCGCCTCAGCGACCTGCTCATCGCCGCCTCGAAAGGCAACGGTCCGGAGACGCCGCGCATCGTCCGGCCGGTCGACCTCGTGGCCGTGGTTCGGGAAGTGATCGACGAAGGCCGCGACGCGCTCGGGCGAGCGAACTGCACGCCCCATCTCGACGCGAAGGGCCCGGTCATGGTCGACGGCGACCCGGCCGAGCTGAAGGTCGTCGTCTCCAACCTCCTCGACAACGCCATGAAGTTCGGCGCGGGAGAACCGATCGAGATCTCCGTCCGTCCGCAGGACGACGAGGCCGTCCTCGCCGTGCGGGATCGGGGGATCGGCATCTCCGACGACGAGCATGCCCGCCTCTTCGGCCGCTTCGAGCGTGGCGTGTCGGCCAAGAACTACGGCGGCCTCGGCCTCGGCTTGCACATCTCGGCGCGCATCGTCGTCGGCCACGGCGGCCGCATCCGCGCCGAGAGCCACGGCGACCGAGGCGCCGAGGTGATCGTGGAGCTCCCGCGCGCGAAAGACGAATAGCGGGTTGGGCCGAGCCGCAGCGACACCGCGAGCTACAGCCTCGCACCGGCTGCGACCTCGGATGGCTTCCTCGAGACCTCGCGCGGGATGCCGACGACGATGTCACCCGCGCTCAGACGCCACGCGACTGGGGCGGTCGGGCCGCCCTCCTCATCTCCGCCGCCTCGCTGCCTCTCCGACCTCGACGATGCCGAGGTGACGCGCGACTCTACGGCGAGCGAACCCATCCAAGGTACTGGTCAAAAGAGGGAACGTCGCCGCCGCGCACGGCTCTTGGCGGAGACGCGCTGACGCAGCCAACGCGCTCGTTTCCCGACGCCGCCGCACTTGGCGAGGACCCTGTTCATGTGCGTGGCGACGGTCTTCTCCGAAATGCCGAGCTCCTCCGCGATCTCCCGGCGGCTGTACTCGGCGACGGCGAGCTCCCCCACTCGCATCTCGGCGCTCGTCAGCTCACCATCCGAGAGCATCGAAGAGCGCGCCGAAGATGCCCAGCATGTGCTCCTCGAATCCCAGCGCCTCCTCGATGAACGAGTCGACGGCCCGGCTCAGCGCATCGACCGACTCCGCGTCCTGTCGGTACGAGCCGAACCGGCCTCCCGAACTCGCTTCGACTGCCGACTGGGTCGCGAGTGGCAACGTGGCCGACACCGTGACGAGGATGGGCGGCCCGTGCGCTGGCAGTGCCTCGACTGGAAGGAGCCTTTGCAGGCTCTCCCGATCGACAGCACCGAGAACCAGACCTATCGGCTGGAACGGCAGGGCCCGTAGCTCCCGCTCTCTGGCGACCTGACCCGGGGTGCTGCCCGTTGACCCGCGCGGCGCGGACGAGGCTGGCGTATGACGGCCAACAGCGGCTGACGAATGGCGTGACACTCGCGATTTCGTGCTCGACGGCTGCTGACTGCGACGATGGCATCACCTGCAACGGTGCGGAGACCTGCACGAACAGCGAGTGCGCACCGGCCTCCGGCTGGGAGAGCTCGAGCTCATGCGAGACGTTCGCCTGGGACACGCACGAGGATCTCACGGGCGTTCGGCCGCCCGACGACCAGCAGCACCTGATGGGCTACGATATGGCGCACCGGATGACGTCGTACACGCCCGCCGGCGATCACCGACGAGCCGAGCGGTCAGGTCGAGACCACGCTCGATGCCGATGGGCTCGTCATGCAGGTGGACTTCCACACGGCTGCGGACTCTACGGTGGGCCAGTCGATCGTGACTGACAGGCTGGCCGACGGTCGGCCGAACACCGTCACCCACCCGATCGACGCGACCCACGACCACGTCGTCACGTTCGGCTATGACGACACCGTCGGCACTGACGCTGGCGGCCACACACGTCCTGCAGTCGCTGACGACCGAGGACGGAATCAAGGTCAAGGCGCTGGCCGACGGTCCCTTGCCGACCTCGGTGACCTGGACACCCGAGCACCGGGCGAAGGGCCGAACGGTGGGGTGACCTTCGGCTACAACGAGCTCTGGGAGACGTCGTCGATCAGCGGCGGGCGGGCACACTGCCTACTACCAATACGATGACGACGGCGCGCTGGACTGCGTCAGGGTCGACGCGACGCCGGACTCGACCTGCACCGGCGGGCTCCACTCCACTCTCAGCATTCCGGCCGGCACGCCGGCGGGCGGGATGCTGTCGGTGGAGATGGCCGGCTCAGGCATGGTGTCCAGCCAGTACAACTGGTCGGAGCTCGGCGAGGCCACGAGCAGGTCCACACCTGGCTCGGCCGGCCGGCTTGAGTTCGGCTACGCCGACCGCGATAGCACCGGACGATTGACCGGGTCACCGAGGACCGACGGCACCAGCGTCGACGTGAGCTACGAGTACGACGCACACGGTCAGCTCACGAAGGTCACCCGCGGTACCGCGGTGACCGAGCAATACACCTACGGCCCGAACGGTCAGCGCACGAGTGCTAGTACGACCACCACCGCCGGTACGAGAACGATCAGCGCGAGCCAGGTCAGTTACGACGCGCGGGACCGGCTGACGACGTATGGCGACATCAGCTACGACTACGATCCCATCGGCCGCCGGAAATCGCGGAGCGAGGGCGGTCAGATGACCACCTACACTTACGATCTACTCGGCGCGCTCCGGAGCGTGGCCCTCCCCGCCTCCGACGGTAGGGTCATCGACTACCTCATCGATGGGGCGGGGCGCCGGGTCGGCCGGAAGGTGGATCAAACGCTCGACAAGACGTGGATCTACCTCGACGGGCTGCGCCCGATCGCCGAGATGAACGGAAGCGGTGCGGTCACCCGGGTCTTCATCTACGGCACGGGGCGTGTTCCGGAGCTCGTCGTCGTCCCGTCGGGCACTTACTCGGGCACTTATCGGGTCATCACCGATCACCTCGGTAGCCTCCGCCGTGTGGTGAATGTCGAGACCGGCGCCGTGGTGCAGTCGATGGACTACGACGCCTTCGGTAACGTTGTCACGAGTACCACGAGCCTCGACTGGGAGCCGTTGTCGTTCGGCTTCGCCGGCGGGCTCTACGACCCGGACACGAAGCTCGTCCGGTTCGGCGCCCGCGACTACGATCCCGAGATCGGCCAGTGGACGGCGAGAGACCCATTACTCTTTGGCGGAGGCGAGGCCGATCTATACGCATATGCCGCGAGCGAACCCGTCAACCAGGTGGATCTGTCAGGGTTAGTGGTAGTCCAGGTCGGAATTCGGGTGTCACTCGGTATCATAGGCGGTGGATCCGTCGCGTTCGGGCTCGCCCTTGATAGTGCGAATGATCTGGCCTTTTGGTCTAGCGCTGGAGCTGGTTTTGAAACCGGGGCAGGGGCCGGAGTGGAAGCAAGTGTCAGTCCCGCGCTCGATCATGTTGCGCAGCTAGAAGGTACGACCATGGATGGAGGGCTTGGGGTTGGTCCTTGGGGCGTGTCGTGGAGCCGCTATGTAGACGGTCGTGACGTGAATTCGTTTAGCGGTTCCTACTCATGGGGGCTGCCGGTCGAAGCACACTATCTCAAGACACATACCTGGGTAAGTTCGCCAATCCATCCTCATAGACGTCGTTTGCATCGTCGACACAGGCTCCCCCGAGGTCGACGGCTGTGTCCGTAGCTGGGAAGCTGTTGTGGGTTGCATTGTTAGCGTGTGCTAGGTGTGCATAAGGGTACGTGCGGGGGTCTTGCTTGGTTGATAACCGTCGAGGTGCAGCTGTCGATGTCCGTTGGTACAAATGGCGAGGGGCAAGTCCTGTCGTCGGGTGTGGCTAGCGTCATGCTCGCGGGCTTCACCGTGGTCAGTGCGCTCGCGGGGACGGCTGCTTTGGTGCTCTCCCTCTACGTGGGATTGTGGCCTTGGGCGCTGCCCGCACTTGTGTTTATTCTGGTCGCGGTGGGGGGTAACCTCTGGATGCGGCGGTATATGAGCGTAGTCGTTCTGTACTCGGATCGGATGGAAATTGCCCAAAAGAACGGGAGGGTGTTTGAGGTGCGCCCAAGCGAACTTGAGAGCGTTTCGGTTTCGTTCACATCGCCGGAGATAGTCTTTCTTCGTCTAACGTGCTCGGGTTGCCCGGAGTCCGTTGGTTTCGTTGCGCCGATGCGATCGATGCCGTTCGGCATTCATCCTCTCGAAGAGCAATTGCGGGTCTGGAAATGTCGCGCCACACAGTCTCAGAAGAGTGGGTGGGACGATCGCGGTTGAAGGTATACAGGCGGCGCCATGCGCGCCGCTTTCTGGAGCAGGCGGAGGAGCGGCGTGACGGTCTGCGGCAGTTCGTGGGGTGGTACTTCGAGGCGTGTCTGCGCTGTGGCATCCTTAAGCAAGGGCCGACGCAGCACGAATGCCGCGGTCGTCATCACGATCCGTTCCGGATCCGGCTCGACGCGATTCGGCACGCTTACGTCCTGAGATCGGCGAACCCGTCCGCCGATCTGCCGGCGGCCGCCGGTCCAGGCGTCCCTTCCGTTGGTGGGCAACCCTCGTCGAGGGGCTCGGCGGTGGGCACGCGCTCCCCGAGCGCCTCTGGAACCTGTGCCCGGGCGGTAGGTCGCGGGAGGCTCGTTTCTTAAGGAGGGGATGCGAATGGCAACGGAAGCGAAGAAGGGGCTGGCAACAGCTCCCGGTGAGCTCACTGCACGGTGGCGGCGTAGATGCTGTCCGGGAGCTCGTAGCCGTGGCCGCGCAGGAGCTCGGTGCAGCGGGGGACGAAGCCGGTGGGCTCGAGGTGGCTGACGATGCGGCCGTGGGCGTCTTGGCCTTCGTAGCGGCGGACGAAGACGTCGTCGATGTGGAAGCCCTTGTCGGGGTCGTAGCCCTGGACTTCGGAGATGTGGGTGACGCAGCGCGAGCCGTCGCGGAGGCGCGAGGTCTGGACGATGAAGTCGATGGCGCTGGAGACCTGGGCGCGGAGCGCGCGGAGCGGGAGCTGGACGTCGCTCATCATCGCCATGGTCTCGAGGCGGTTGAGTGTGTCGGTCGGGTAGGTGGCGTGCACGGTGGCCATGCAGCCGCCGTGACCGGAGGTCATGGCCTGGACGAGGTCGAGCGCCTCCGCCGATTGGATCTCGCCGACGACGATGCGGTCCGGTCTCATGCGGAGGGTGGCCTTGAAGAGATCGCGGATGGTGACCTGGCCGCGGCCGCGCCCGTCCGGCGGGCGCGCCTCGAGCTGGACGACGTGCTCCTGCTGGCACTGGACTTCGCGCGTGTCCTCGATGATGACGATGCGCTCGTCGTCGTGGATGAACCCGGTCAGCGCGTTCAGGAGCGAGGTCTTTCCGGAGCCGGTGCCGCCCGCGACGATGATGTTCTGCTTCACGCCGACGATCGCTCGCAAGAGCTGCGAGGCGTCCGGGGTGAAGGAGCCGAACTGGATCAGGCGGTCGATGGTCAGCGTCTCGCGGAAGAAGCGGCGGATGGCGACCATGGGCCCGTCCGGCGCGGCCGGCGGCATCACGGCCTCGACGCGCGAGCCGTCGGGGAGGCGGGCTTCGAGGATGGGCCGGTGCTCGTCGATATGGCGGCCGACGAACTGCGCGAGGTTGCGCATGGCCGAGGTGAGCGCCTCGCGCGAGCCGAAGCTGGCGTCGGTCTGGTAGAGCTTGCCCTTTCGCTCGACGAAGATCTGATCGGGGCCGTTGATCATGACCTCGCTCACCGTCGGGTCGTCCAGGAAGGGCCGGACCGGGTCGAGGAACTTGAGGAGCGTCTGCTCGAAGACGTCTTTGGGGATCACGGGGTCGCTCCCGTGTCGCTCTCGGCGGTCGGTTCGTCGGCGGTCGGTTCGTCGGCGGTCGGTTCGGGGGGTCTTCGTGGTCGGTTCGGCGGTCGGCTGGGTGGTCGCCTCGTCGGTGCTCGGCGCGGCGCTCTCTTGTGCGCTCGGCTCCGCGCTCGCGTCCTCGGTGCTCGCGTGCTCGGCCGGCATCTCCACGCGTTGCGGGAGGCCCTCGTCGCTCCCTCGTTCGACTCGCACGGGTCGCCCGCGCTCGGCGTCGGGCAACGCCATCAGCGCTTCCTGGCGGTGGGAGCCGTCGGGCGCCAGCGCGAGGTAGCGGCGGAAGTGATCGCGAGAGGCTCCGGTGTCTTCGAGCTCGTCGCGGTAGAGCACGCCGAGGAAGTAGTGGGCGGTGGCAGGCTCTTCAGGCGCGTCTTGGAGCACTTGCTGTAGCTCGTCGCGCGCGACCGCGTGCTCGCCGAGCGCCATGTGGATGGAGGCGACGAGCAGGCGGAGCGACCACTCGGCGGGATGCCGCGCGAGGTAGGGCTCGGCGTACTGGAGGGCGGCCACGAGCCGCGAGGACTGGACGCACACGGCCAGCAGCGTGGGCAGCGCCTGCTGCTCGGAGAAGCCGCGGTCGATCGCGGCGGCCAGGTACTGCTCGGCCCGCACGAGGTCTCCGGCCTGGGCGAGCAGCATGCCGCGCCGATGGAGCTCTTCGGCCGAGATGGAGCGGAGCGGGTCCTCGGCGTGCTCGCTGGTCTCGGGCGCGGCGCCGCCGCAGCCAATGGTCAGCGCGGCGAAGCAGAGGAGCGAGACGAGTAGGACGCCACAGGGAAGATGATGGGTCGCCTCGTGCCGCACGGCTCGCTCCCCCGCACCGCGAGGAAGGGGTGGGGTGGGGGGCTGGCCAAAGCGCCGACCGCCGGGCCCTCCGCCAGTCCCTCTCGCAAGCGGGAGGGGTGCAGCCCGTGACGTGCTGAATCGATCACGTTCCCTGTGACCGGGTACTGAGCGGCGAGCGGGCCGTTCCGAGCGTGCGTTCTTCGTCATGTCGTCTGCGAATCGATGGCGAGCTGGAGCTGGCGCGCGAGCTGGCGCAGCCAGGCCAGGTAGGGATCCCCCTCTTCGTGACGCACGAGCTCGATGAGCGCGCGGGTCTCCATCAGCGCGTCCGGGAGCCGACCTTGGCGGAGCGCGCGCTCGAGGCGCAGCCGGTGCGTCGTGTAGTCCTCGTCGATGCGGTGCTCCATCACTTCGGCTTCGTGGCCCATCAATTGCGCTTCTTCGGAAGCGTTGATGGCCGAGTAGCAAGCCTGGGCGCGACGGTAGAGGCGGACGGCCTGCACTCCGTCCTGCGCGGCGAAGGGATAGCGCTCGCTCTTGGCGATCGCCGCTTCGGCGTCGCGGTCGGCGTAGTGGCGGGCGGTGCCGCCCGTCGTCTGGCAGGGCACGTTCGCCTCGAAGAGCTCCGGCGGCGGCGCGGCCGGCGTGGTGTCGATGCCGGTGTCCGGGTCCGAGAGCAGCATCCAGCCGACCAGGGGGATGATCACGAAGAACGCGATCAACACCGGCGTGCTGACCGGTTTGTCCCCGCTCTTCTTCTCTTTGGGGAGCTGATCGGTGATGCGGAGCTTGATGTTCCCGATGGTCAGCTCGGTGTTCCAGCCGAGCATCCCGTGCTGGAAGGGCTCACCGCGGACGATCACCGGCAGGCTGGCGTTCTGCGCCACCGCGACCCAGCAGCCTTCGCCGCGCGGCGCGAGCATGAGGTGCTCGGGATCGATGTTGCGCGCGTCCGGGATCGGGATCCCCGCCGCCGGCGAGCGGCCCACGGTGATCTGCTCGCCCTCGAGCCTTTGTCGCTCGAGGGTGCCGTCCTCCCGGATGATCTCCAGCCACGCTTCCACGTCTCAAGTCTCCGTTCGGACGAGCATCGCGCCTCGGTCGAGGTTCCGTCGAGCCCCGCTCGGCGAGAGCCCCCACCCCAGCCCTCCCCCGGGGCGGGGGAGGGAGCTCGATGCGGAGGAGTTGGTGAGGCAGGAGCTCGGCGGCTGCCCCGACCCCAGCCTTCCCGCGGGGCGGGGAGGGAGCTCGGGGCGGCTGAGCGCGGTCCAGACTCGTCGCGGCGGCGCACCATCAGAACCCACTCTCCATGCTGTTCACGATGAAGGGGCCGAGCAGGACCAGGATGATGGCGCAGAAGATGAGCATCAGGGGGCCCATCATCAGCACCGCGGCGCGCGCGGCGGCCTCCTCGGCCATGACGCTCCGGCGCATGCGCAGCATGGTCGCCTGGATCCGCAGCACCTCGGCCAGCGGGTTCCCCTTCTCCTCCGATTGGATGACGGTGCCCACGAAGTCGCGGACGGCCTCGGTCGGAACGCGATCGGCGAAGTTCTCGAGCGCCTGGCGGCGGGTGCGGCCGAGCTCGAGCTCCTGGAGGATGAAGGTCATCTCCTCGACCAGCGCGTCGCGACGGCCGGCCTTGTCGACGATCTGCCGGAGCGAGCCGGGGAAGTCGAGGCCGGCGCCCATGCACAGCGAGGCGAGATTGATGGAGCCCGGGAGCGCGCGGTTGACCTCCTTGAAGCGCTGCTGGACCTCGCCGCTGGCGCGGATGTAGGGGAGGATGGCGCCGAGGCCCGCGAAGAAGAAGACCATCACCGTCGGCAGCTCGGCGACGGTCACGGCCCCCAGGCCGCCGAGGGTGAACCCGACGAAGCCGAGGATGCTCATGGCGATGAACTCGTTGGCCGTGAGGCCGAGCCATCCGCCCGCGTGCTTGAGCATCTCGTCGATCTCGCGGCGGCGATCGCCGAGCGGGAGGTGCGCGACCCAGCCGGCCACCATCCGCATGATCGGCTCGAAGCTGGCGAAGCTGCCGCCTTCGGCCAGGGCCTGGTGGCGCTTGAGGCCGCGCACGCCGAGCCGCGGGGTGTCCACCGGCGGGTTGCGGGCGAGCGTGAACACGCCGAGCCCGAGCCCCGACACGATCATCGCCACCGCGACGTATCCGTAGGCGAGGTACATCAGATGTCCACCGCCAGGATGCGCCGCGCGAGGTAGATGGCCGCGGTCCAGAGCACCGCGGCCACGCCGATGATGATGAAGCCGAGCGTCGAGTGGCCGAGCGGCTCCAGCCAGTGCTCGTCGACCAGGTGGATGGCGCCGATCAGGACGAAGGGGATGACGCCGAGCACGTACGCCTGGCTCTTGCCCTCCGCCGTCTTGGCGCGCACGACGCCCTCGAGGCGCGCCATCTCCCGCAGGGTCGCCGCCGACTCCTCCAGGATCTTCGGCAGGTCGCCGCCGGTCTGCCGGCCGACCAGGATCGTCGCCAGCGCGCTCGACACCGACTGGCTGCCGATGCGCGTCGACATGTTGAGGATGGCCTGGTCGAGCGGGGTGCCGAGCTTCATCTCTTTGAGCGCGAGATCGAGCTCCTCCGACATCGGCGGCCGCATCAGCTTGGCGCTGTTGCCGACCGATTCGCCGAGCGAGGGCGAGGCCTTGAGCGCGTTGGCCAGCATGAGCAGCCAGGGATCGAGCTGCTCCTCGATGCGCAGCACGCGCTCGGCGCTCCGCTGCTTGAGGACGACGTAGGGCGCGAGCGCGATCGGCGGGATCAACAAGAGGAAGATCGGCTCGTCCAGGAAGAACACCAGCAGCGGCGTGATGCCGATGGCGATCAGCTGCATGCGCGCGATGCCGGCGCCCGTCTGCTTGTTGAGCAGGAAGCGGCATTGGGCGTCGAGCAACCCCTCGTAGCGCCCATAGACGCGGCGCAGCTCGCTCGAGGGGTTCAGGATCATCACGCCGAGCCCGACGGTGATCCCGATCACGAGCAGCGCCGCGCCCGCGTAACCGAGGACCAGAGTCGAGGTCGACGCGCTCACAGGTAGTCACCGTCGGTCACGAGGCCCTGCGCGATGAACTCGTCGAGGAAGGTCGGGAGGTAGCCGGAGGCGCGGTACTCGCCGATGACTTTTCCGTCCGGACCGGTGCCGGTGCGGCGGAACTCGAAGATGTCGCGCACCTCGATCTCGCCGTCGTCGTCGAGGCCGACCACCTCGGAGATGTGGGTGATGCGGCGCGAGCCGTCGCTGAAGCGCGTCTGCTGGAGGACGACGTCGATGCTCTGCGCAATCTGCTCGCGGATGGCGCGCGAGGGCAGATCGAGGCCGGCCATCAGCGCAAGCGTCTCGAGGCGCGCGGTGGCTTCGGGCGGGCTGTTGGCGTGGGTCGTGGTCATCGAGCCCTCGTGGCCCGTGTTCATCGCCTGCAGCATGTCGAGGGCCTCGCCGCCGCGGCACTCGCCGACGATGATGCGGTCGGGGCGCATGCGGAGGGCGTTCTTCACCAGATCGCGGATGGTGTACTCGCCGCGGCCCTCCATGTTGGCCGGCCGGCTCTCGAGGCTGACCACGTGCGGCTGCATGAGCTGGAGCTCGGCCGCGTCCTCGACCGTGACGATGCGCTCTTCCTCGGGGATCTGCGCCGAGAGCACGTTGAGCAGCGTGGTCTTGCCGCTGCCGGTGCCGCCGGAGATGACGATGTTCTTCCGCGCCTTCACCGCCCGCTGGATGAACTTGGCCATCGCCGCCGTCATCGAGTCCGAACTTGATCAGGTCTTCGAGTCTGCAGCGGCTTCTTCGCGAACTTCCGGATGGTGATGCAGGAGCCGCGGATGGCGAGCGGGCGGATGATGGCGTTGACGCGCGAGCCGTCTTTGAGGCGGGCGTCGACCAGCGGCGTGGACTCGTCGATGCGGCGGCCGAGCGGCGTGACGATGCGCTCGATGACCGCGCGGACCGCCTCGTCGTCGGTGAAGCGGAGGGCGGTCGGCTCGATGCGGCCGCGACGCTCGACGTAGATCGTCTCCGGGTCGACGACCATGATCTCGCTGACGAGTCGTCGGCCAAGAGGCGCTCGAGCGGGCCGAGGCCCAGCGCCTCGTCGGTGATCTCGTCGATGAGCTGCGCGGTGTTGGTCGAGGTCGGAAGATCGGGGCCGATCTCCTTGATGATGCGGCGCAGCGCCTGGCGCACCTTCGGCCGCATGGCCGCCTCGTCCATCTTGTTGCGGTCGAGGCTGGCGAGGTCGAGGTGGTCGAGGAGCATGCGGTGGATCCGCTTGCGCACCACCACCGAGACGTCGCGCGTCCCGGTGACGTCGTAGGGTCCGACCTCGCCTCCCGTCTGCTCCTTCGGCGGTGGCCTCGGCGGCGAGGGCATGGGCGGCGCGACCGCCTGCAGACCGGGCGCGGACATCGCGTGAGGCGCCGCGTGCACGGCTTGGGCCGCACCGCCGAAAGGGGGAGGCGGCGGCGCTTTGGGCGGAGGCGCGGGCGGGGCGGGCGGCGCGGCGCGGGGGGCGCGCGGCTCGTCGTTGAGGGTTCGGCCGAAGCGAGCGCTCGGCGGCGGCGCGACCGGCGCGATCGGCTCGAGCTGGATGATGTAGGGACCGACCCGGAGCGGGATCCCGCCCGGCGCCTCGATGGTGCCGGCGCGGACCAGCGTGTCGCCGACCATCGTCCCGTTCGCGGAGGCGTCGGTCACGAGGTAGCCGGTGGCCGTGCGCTCGACCGTGAGGTGCCGGCGCGAGACGTCGGGCGAAGGGAGGACGACGTGGCACGAAGGATCGCGCCCGATCCGGACCGGGCCGCTCTCGCGGACGGAGAGCTGCTCCACCGTCCCGTCCGCCAGCTCGATGGTCATCCGCAGCGACAAGGACGTACCTCTCCCGTCTTCAAGGGCGGGCCGCGTTGGTTGCCGCTCCCGGCCCTGTGCCGCCCGCGCCGACCGGAGCCCGACCTCCCTGCGCGCCGTAGCCGGCCGGCGTGTTGTCGAAGAGCTCGAAGTCCCGGATGTGGCCGTTGAAGCGCTCGAAGTTCTCGAGCGCCTCGTGGATGTAGTCGCGCTGCTGGCGCGGGACGGCCTGCACGATGGTCGGGATGATGAAGAGGAAGTTGTGGGTGGCGCGGCCGGAGCGCCCGTTGGTCCCGAAGAGCACGCCGACGATCGGGATTTGGCTGAGGCCCGGCAGGCCGCTCTGGGTCTCGGACTCGCTGCGCGAGACCACGCCGCTCATGATCATCGCCTGGCCGGGCTCGAGGTTCACCACGCTCTCGAGCTGGGTGCGGCGCCGGCCGGGCGGCCCGCCCGACTGGTAGGGATCGGTGAGCTCCGACAGGTCGGCGTTCACGTGGACCTCGATGCGACCGCTCTGCGCGTCGTAGCGCGGGGTCATGCGGAGCACCGCGCCGAAGGGGACGCGCTGGAGGGTCGCGCTGAAGCCGGTGCTGGCGATGATGTTGACCACACCGCCGGTGTCGAAGGTGGCCTCGGTGCCGTTGGCGGTGACGACCATCGCCTGCTGACGAAGGCGCGCCCAGCCGGCCGTCTGGCCGATGTCGAGCCGGGGCAGCACCTGGTTGACGAGCTGGAGCGACGCGTTGGAGATGGACGGCCCGGGCGCCATGGCGGAGCCGACGAAGTCCAAGGTGCCGCGGGCCATGAACTGGGTGTTCCTGCCGCCGCCGCCGATCGAGGTCGGGAACGCGATGCCGATCTGGTGGCTGTAGGTCTCGTTCAGCTCGACGTAGAAGAGGTCGAGTCGGATGTTGTCGCGCGGGGCCACCGAGTCCGGCGCCGCGCCGCTGCCGCCGGCCGGGGTGACGGTGATGCTGTAGCGGACCTGCCGCCCGTTCGCGTAGATGAGCAGCAGCGAGGTCCGCCCTTCGCGCAGCGCGACGACGATGAAGTCGTCCTGCGTCACGCGGATGTCGACGATGCCGGGCGCGCCCTCGGAGAAGCGCTCCACGCCTTGGGCGCTGATGGTCGTCTGCTCGCCGACCTCGATCGTGATGTCGCGATCCTGCGCGGCGGCCGTGGCGGCGACCAGGGTCGTGCTCAGGGCGGCCGCGAAGAGGAGAGCTCGTTGACTACTCGACACGTTGCGGACCTGTGGGCTCTTCGGTTTGGCGACGAACGCGGTGCTGCATGCGCACGCGCCGCTCGATGTTGATGATGTCTTCCGTGGTCGTCTCGGGCGCGTTCTCCAGCTGCGTGATGTCCTCCGGGTTGCGGAGGGCGAGGGTGATGCGGCCCTGCTGCTGCGCGAGCGCCAGCACCGCACCCTCCTCGAGGGTCACGCTCAGCGTCACCTGGTTGACCGTCGCCGACGACGAGCTGCGGCGCTCGCCGGGCCGCACGGGTGCGCCCGTGTCACGACCGGACGCGAGCACCAACAGGTTCTGCAGAAGAGGGATGGTCACGAAGTCGCGGGTCTGCTGCCGCTCGACGGTGAGGAGCACGTCGACGCGATCGCCCGCGCGGAGCAGGCCGCCGAAGGAGGCGGAGACGTCGGCCCGGATGGTCACCGCGCGCATGCCGTTGCGCACGAGGGCGGAGAGATCGCGCCGCTGCTCGTTCGTCGTCGCGAGGTCGGTCCACATCAGCGACTCGCCGCCGCGCACGCCGCTGGTGACGCGAACGCCGATGATGCGCTGCGCCTCCGAGGCGGGGATGTGGCGATCCTCCACGTAGCTCTGGGGCAGCGCCCGGAGGCCGAGCATGTCCTGGCTGACCGCTGCGCCGAGGGGGATGTCGCGGGTGGCGACCAGCACCTGCACCGGTGCGCCGCCAGACGCTTCTTCCTCGAAGCGCTGCATGTAGAGCAGGAGCATGACCAGCCCGGCCACGCCGCAGACGGCGGCGGCGATGATCGCCTTTCGAGTCACGGCCGGCGATGATACCCCGCGCCGCGCCGGAATTTCGAGCGGGATCGAACGACCGGCCGTGCTCTCGCAAACCCGTGATGTTTCGGCCGGTAGGGCGCTACCACAGGCCGGCCGGCGGGCCTGTCCGTGCCCACTCGAGCCTACTTGAGCAGGGGGCGGACCACGAACTGGTAGACCAGCGCAAGCCCCAGGAGCGCCACCAGCAGGCCGACGATCCGAAGCATCCAGTTCGGGCCGGGCGGCGCTTCGGGCTCGTCCATCACGGTGGCCGCCGGACGCATCCGCTCGCGGCGGAACGCTTCCTCGTCGATGTCGAGCCGGGGAGCCGGGCGGGGGCGACGGGTCGGTTGGCCGCCGGTGAGGGCGGCGTCGGTGATGCCCGCGCCGGCCCGCTCGCTCATCCTCGGATCGCCGAGGCGCACCAAGTCCTGGTCGAGCCTTGGCTTGCCGGGATGGGAGGCCCGCGCGCCGGCGGGCGCCAGGTCGAGCTCGGCGTCGTCGTAGCTCGGCGCGGGGTTCGGCGGCGCGATTCTGCTTCGCGGGTTCCAGCGCGTCCGGGCCGGAGGTGGGGCGCGCCGGCGACACGGACTCGGGAGCAGGGGTCGGCTTCCGGGCTGCCGCGGGCTGAACGGCGCCCGGAGCGGGAGTGGGCTTCCGGGGTGTCTTTCCGGTGGGGTGGACGACGCCGTGGGCTGCCGCGGGCTGAACGCTGCCCGGAGCGGGAGTGGGCCCTCGCTTCTTGGTGGGATGGACGACGCCGTGGGCTGCCGGCTGAACGCTGCCCGGAGCGGGAGTGGGCTTGCGCGGTGTCTTTCCGGTGGGGTGGACGACGCCGTGGGCTGCCGGTTGAACGCTGCCCGGAGCGGGAGTGGGCTTGCGCGGTGTCTTTCCGGTGGGGTGGACGACGCCGGGCGCGGTGGGGCGGCGCGTCGTTTCGCCGGGCGCGTCGGCCGAGCCCGGGACTCGGTCCGCACCTGCGGCGGGCCTCTCGCTCGGCAGCGGAGCGCTGGGGCGGCGCACGGTCGACGGCAGACCGGAGCGCGGTCGCTCCTCCGCCGGCGGCAGGCGCAGCTTGGGCTCCCCCAGAGAGGGCTCGTGCTCGGGAGGCGCGAACCCGCGCGCGAAGAGCGCCGCCGCCGCGTCCTCGCCCGCCATCGCCGCCTGCACCGAGGCGGCGGCGTGCTCGGGGCCGACGTCGTGTAGCTCGTCGTCCAAGAACGCGAGCAGCCGCGTGGCCAGCTCGGCCGTCGAGGCGAAGCGCTCCTCGGGGTGCTTGGCGAGCGCGCGGGCGAGGATGGCGTCGAGGTCGTGCGTCGCGTCGGCCAGCTCCCCGGCCAGGGTCGGCGCCGGGTCGTCCGCCACCGCCAGCCGGGTCTCCAGATCGCTGTCGCGGGCGAAGGGCGAGCGGCCGGTGATCACCTCCGCCAGGAGCGCGCCCAGCCCGAACACCGCCGAGCGCGCGTCCGGATCGCCGCCGCGGATCACCTCCGGCGCGATGTACGCGAAGGGCGTTCGCGCGAGCCGCGGCGGGGCGATGACGATCCCCCCCTGCTCGTCCAGGCGCACCTCGGCCGGCGTCACGGCACGCGGCGCGGACGCCAGCGCCTGGGCGGCACGCGCGACGATCCAGCATCCGACCGAAACCGGGAGCCCTTTCGGGGCCTGCGCCAGCACCTGCTCCAGGCTCACGTCGCCCATGAACGGTCGATCATGGAGACCGCCGCCGCGCGTGTCCACCATCACGTGCCGCGTTGCGCTGGTGCTGAAGCCGGTGCCGCTCCGGAGCGCGCGCGAGAGCGCCTGAGATGACTGCTCGCCCCCATCCCGGCCCTCCCCCGGCGCGGGGGAGGGAGCTCATGTCGCTGCGATTCGCGAAGTCCGCTCATCCTTCGCGGCTCGCGTCGAGCTCGGGCGTGCCCGGCTCCGCGCCCTCGCGTGCTTCGTAGGTGGGGCTGCCGCGCAGCTCGGCTGCGACGGGGAAGCGGCCGGCGTCCAGATGGTTCAGCGCGCGCTCGCAGTGGCGGGAGCGCTCGTCGAAGTAGCGCGTCGCCGTGGCGGTCTCCAGGCAGTACGCGTAGCGCTGCTGGGCGACGGCGAGGTAGCGCTCGGTGGCGCCGTCGAGGGCTTCCCAGTAGGCGTCGAGTAGCTCCGGGTCGCGCTCGATGACGGCGGGAACGGGGGAGCCGCGGACCTGCTCGACCAGACCGGCCACCATGTCGCCGATGCGCGACGCCGAGGCGATGCGCCAGCGCGGGACGCCGAGCGGGTGAACGCGCCCGTAGGCGGCTTCCGCGGCCTGGAACGCCGCCCGCTTCTCTTCCATCCACGGGCCGAGCTCGCCCTGCGCCCACCGGTTCACCCGCGCGAGGTTCGCCGAGCCGCGCAGCCGCGGGAAAGGGATCGCCTCGAAGCGCTCGCGGGCTGCTTCCGCCAGCTCGAAGAGCGCCTCGCTCGCCGCGTCCGCCAGCCGCGCTCGAGCCAGCGCGTCCGCGTCGCGCTCGGCCGTCGTGCTCTCGGCATCGCCGGCGTCGCTCTCGACCGTCGCGCTCCGTGTGGCGCCGGCGTCGCTTCCGAGCGTCGGCCTCCCGTCTCGCGTCGCGCCGGTGTGGCTCTCGACCATCGTGCTCGCGCTTCGTGTGGCGCCGGCGTCGCTCGCGAGCGTCGGCCTCCCGTCTCGCGTGGCGCCGGCGACGCGCTGGTACGCCTCCACCGCCGCCTCGAAGTGGGGCTCGGCGCGTCGCCGATCGCCGGTCGCCACCAGCGCCCGTCCGATGGCCACCTCGGCCCGCGCGATCTGATCGGGCCGCGCCTGGCGCCGGTGCCGCCGCAAGAGGCGCGTGTGATGGGAGACGACCTCGGCCCAGCGCGCCTCCTGCGTGTAGAGCGCGCCGATCGCCAGGCCCACCTCCACCGTCCGCTCCGGCTCGCGCCGCGCGAAGAGCGCCTCCAGCCGGTGCGCGTCCTCCAGCGCCTCGTCGCGCTGCCCGAGACCGAGCCGGAACGAGACCGCGTTCTGCAGCCCCTCCGCCGCGTCCGGGCAGGCACCGATGTCGTCCGGCTGGCAGCGCGCTCGGCCCTGCTCGCGGGCGTAGCGCTCGTACCACTCGGCGGCGCGCTGATAGATCGCCAGCGCGTGGTAGTCGGCGCCGACCAGGTACACCGCGCGCTGCGCGAAGCGGCTCTCGGGGTGCGCCTCGATCAGCGCGACGCGCACCCGGATGGTGCGCCCGATCAGCCCGACGCGGCGGTACTCGCGCGCGGCCGCGAAGAGGTAGGCGTCTTCGTCCTCGCACTGCCGGGAGCGCGCCAGCGCGAGATAGCGCTCCGCCGCCTCGCGATGGTCTCCCGCACGCGCGAGCTCGGCCGCCCGCCGCGCGCCGATGTCGCAGCGCAGCCCGGCCAGAGCGCCGCAGAGATCGGGATGCGCGCCCTCGTCGCGGCAGTAGCGCTGGTGGAGCGGATCGAGCGCGCCCTCGATGCGCGCCAGGCACGCGCTTCGCTCGCGGTGCTCCAGCAGCATGTTCAGCGAGTCGAGGTAGAGGTTCGCCGCGTACTCGCCCACCTCCGACTCCGGATGCTGCGTGGCCACCCGCTCGAAGAGGAGCGCCGCCCGCTCGAACTGATTGGCCTCGTAGTAGAGGCGCGCCCAGCGGTAGAGCACGATCGGCAGCTCCTCGTGCTCCGGCGCGACGCAGGCGAAGCGCCGGAACGTGCGCGCCATCCGCTCTTCGTCCGGCGTCAGCGCGCGCTCGGCCAGCGCCGCGTCTTCTGCCGGCGGCTCGCGCGTACCGAGATGGCGGTCGTAGCAGAGCACCGCGCCGTAGGACGCGTCGGCCGCGAGCTGCGGGTCGTTCGTTCCGTCGAGCGCCCGCTCGTAGGCGGCGGCGCACGCGGGCCAGTGATGCAGCTCGAAGAGGAGCTCGCCGTGGAAGAACGCGAGCTGCGCACGGCTCGGCCAATCGCGCGCGTCGATGCTCGAGAGCGAGAGCGCGTCGAGGTCCGGGAGCTCGTCCGCCAGCAGCGTGTAGACCTCGGACGCCAGCTCCATCGTCGCCTCGTCTCGCGTGCCGGGCTGATCGGCGGTGCCGATCGCCTCGCGGTGCCAGGCGGTGGCCAGGAGCACGAGCGAGGTGGCCGCGTGCTCCTCGCACTCCCGCGCCGCGCCGGCGTCGTTCTGGGCCAGCGGACGGACCTGGAGCAGCCGTCGCGCCTCGCGCACCTGATCGGCCTTCGGTCGCGAGCTGATCGTCGCGTCGAGCACCCGGGCCTGCCACGCGCAGACGTGCGACGAGCGCGGCTCCTCCGCCATCAACCGGTGGTGTACGGCGATGGCGTCCGCCCAATGCCCCTCGTCGAAGTAGAGCTCGCCGAGGTGCTCCAGCATCGAGAGCGCGTCCCCTTCGTCGTCACCCACGCGCCGGAAGAACGCCAGCGCGCGATCGGGGCGACCGACGTGGGCGTAGGGCAGCACGATCTCGCGCCGCGCCTGTCGGGCCAGGCTCGCGCCGTCCGCCGTGTCCGGATGCGCGCGCACGAGCTCGATCACTCGGACCAGCTCTTCGAGCGCGTCTTGGTAGCGCTCGTCGTTGTACTCGACCCAGGCCAGCTTGTAGCGCGCGTAGGTGTAGACCGGGTTTCGCTCGGGCGGGTAGTCGAGCACGCGCCGGTAGAGCTGCCGGGCGTCGTCGAGCTGACCTTCCTCGAACGCGTGCTCGGCGAACGCGAGGTAGGCGTGGGGGACATAGCGGCTCCCGCTGTAGCCGCGGATCAAACGCTGATAGGCCTGCCGCGCGCGCTGCCCTTCGCCCATGCGCTCGAGGTGATAGGCCAGCGTGTAGAGCGCCTCGTCGGCGTGCGGCGCGTTCGGGTGATCGCGCACCAGCTCGGCCAGCACGCGGACGGCCTCCGCCCGCGCTTCGCGCTCGCTCTGCTCCGCCTCCTGTTGGCGTCGCAGGAGCCCCTCGCGCCGCCGCCCGCGGGCCTGGAACATCGGCTCGTCGAACGAGCGCGCGCGCCGCTCCGCGCCGGCGATCAGCTCCGCGTACGTCTCGGCCAGCCGGCGCAGGATCTCCGGTCGCTGCGGATCGTCGAGAGGCGTCCGCGCGGCGAGCCGAGTGAGGATCGTGCGCTGCCGCTCCAGCAGCCGCTGATCGCGCTGGCGCCGACTCGCGTGCGGATCGAGGAGCTCGGGCGTGGCTCGTATGCCGGGCGTCGCCGGAGTCTGTGCCGTCGCGTGGGCCGGCGTCTCGCCGCGGCTGGCGTGCGCCAACACCACCGCGCTCCCCGGTCGCCTCGGCGCCACGGCCGCTCCGCTCGGGCAGGCCGCCAGCTCCTCTTCCACCGAAGCGGGCACGCAGACTCCCTGCGCCGCCGCGCTCGCGCTCGTCGCCAACCACGCGGCGAGCACACGGGTGCCCCACCGCGATGCGCGTCGCATCCCGGACATGCTTCCTCCTCCGCGCGGGGCCCAGATGTCCTCCGCGGAAGTCGCAATACGGTCTGGCCGGCTCTCGACGCCGATCTCGGCCGCGAGCCTCCTCGAAAATGCTCTGCATTTCCTGCGGGGGCGCGCACCCAATCTCGACGCCGATCCCTCGCCCATACCGGTCACGACTTCCGCCTCGGACATCCCGTTCACGGGGCCATCCGTCGCGCCGATCGAGTGAGAAACCCGGGGCCCACGGACCTTGGGTGCTCTGATTACGTCACTCACGATTTTCCCGGCGGCGGAGACCATGAGCTCCGAGGCCGTGAACGAGATCATCGCGAAGAGCGACCCGAGCGAGCGCGACGATGACGCCCTCGACCGGTCGGAGGTCGCGATCGAGCTCCATGGAGTTGCTCGCAGAGACGCGAATGAATTTCGCAGTCTTGCGAGAAGTGCGCGGACGTGAGCCATGCCACGCTGCGCTCCGCTGAGCTGGAGCGACGCATGGTCCTTGCGCGCCGGCGCCCCACGAGCGCCTCCACGAGCACGCGGCTCGGTTCACCCGAGCGCGGGAAGATGCGGTTCGCAGGGCTCGTAGCAGGACGACGAAACACGCACCCCGGAGAAGACCCGATGGCGACATGGAACTGGCAGGAGCGGATCGATTCGATGATGGACGCGCTGAACGCGAGCGAGACGACGCTCGTCAGGCAGGCGGAGCGAGGCGCGCCGGCCACCGAGGAGGAGATCGCCGAGGTCCACGCGAAGATCGGGTTCGAGCTCGATCCTCGTTTCCTGGAGTTCTTCCGCGTCTGTAACGGCCTGAAGGTGATCTGGGTGGCCAGCTACTTCGAGAAGCGCGAGGAGCCCATCGAGCACTTCTTCAGTCAGATGGAGATGGGAATGGGCGGGCGGATCAACGTGCCCTCGCTCCGCGAGATCTTCATCGACGGCCCCGGCTACCTCTTCGGGCCGGACACGACGGGCCCGCAGGAGAACACCGTGCGTTGCCTGGGCGGCTGGGACGAACACGCGCTCCGCACCTCGCTGCGCGAGATCGACGACTACCTGCAGACGCCCGACGACTCCTCGTATACGCTGCCGGGGCTGGTCCTCTCGGAGCGCTACCCCGACCCGCCGGTGATCATGACCAGCGACTACGCCGCCTGCCTCGAGGACAACCACCCGATGTTGGCGCGCGACTATCTCGCCATGGTCGTGGCGACGCTCGGCGACGCGGACGCCCGCACGCGCCGGCTGAAGAGCTGCGGCTACGGCGGCAACCACGAGCTCTTCGTGGCGCCCGAGGGCTGGCTCGACGACGCGCCGAGCGCGGCCGAGCTGCTGGCGACGCTGCACGACGAGGTCTCGGTGGAAGAGAACCGGGCGACTCGCGCGAGGATCGACGCCATCGTCGACGGCGAGGGCGTGCCCGCCTCCGAGACCGCCTACGCCCACTACAACCAGGCGCCCGCGCAGGCCGAGCCGGTCGTGTCCGCGGATCCGCTCGAGGGCATGCGCCAGCGCCCCCACGCGCCGGGCTCGGACGCGTACCTCGCCACCTTCACCGGCGCCACGCTCACCCTGCCGCGCTTCGCCGAGGACCACTACACCATCGAGGAGCCGATCGGCGGCACGGAAGGGCTCCGGGCGCTGATCGGCGAGCCGGTGAAGGTCGAGGGCATGTGGAACGAGGTCGGCTGTCTGATCGACGTCTCCGACGACGGCGCCTTCACGCTCTACGCGGAAGGAGACGGCTTCTCGGGCACGTCCTCCTTCGAGCTCTCGAGCGTGAAGAACGTCGGGCGCGCCCGCTATCTCTCTCGCGGCGACGCGTAGCCGAAGCGGCGATTCGAGGCGGCGGCGCGGGAGCGTCGGGGTCGCGCGCCGTCCGCAACCCACCTCGCGATCGAGACCCTCAGTCGCGGCGGTAGAGCGTCATGACGCAGGCGCCGCCGAGGCCGAGGTTGTGCTGGAGGGCGACGCGGGCGTTCTCGACCTGGCGGTCCTCGGCCTGCCCGCGGAGCTGCCAGACCAGCTCGGTGCATTGGGCGAGGCCGGTGGCGCCGAGCGGGTGGCCCTTGCTGAGCAGGCCGCCGCTCGGGTTGGTGACCCACTTGCCGCCGTAGGTGTTGTCGCCTTCTTCGATGAGCTTCTCGGCCTCGCCTTCGCCGCACAGACCGAGCGCCTCGTAGGTGAGGATCTCGTTGGCGGTGAAGCAGTCGTGGAGCTCGATGACGTCGACGTCGTCCGGGCCGATGCCGGCCTCCTCGTAGACCTTCTGGGCCGCCTCCTCGGCCATGTCGAAGCCGACCATCTTGATCATCGAGCTCTCGTCGAAGCTGCTCGCGTAGTCCGTCGTCATCGTCTGAGCGGCGATGTAAACGGGATTGTCGATCCCCTTCTTCTTCGCGAACTCGTCGCTGCAGAGGACGGCCGCCGCCGCGCCGCAGGTCGGCGGGCAGCACTGAAAGCGCGTCAGCGGATCGAAGACCTCGGGGCTGGCCAGGATCTCCTCCAGGCTCAGCTCCTGGTTGAAGAGGGCAAAGGGGTTTCGGCTGGCGTGCTTGCGGGCCTTGACGCTGACCTTCGCGAACGTCTCCTTCTTCGTGCCGTACTTCCAGCGGTGCTCGCGGCCCGCGCCGCCGAACATCTGGGCGGCGGGCGGCGCGTTGGTGAAGCCCTGCAGATCGAGCATCACGTTGGCGTGCTTGTCGAGCGGGTTGGTCCGGTCGTCCCACTTGCTGGCGAGCGCGCCTCGCTCCATCTGCTCGAACCCGACCACCAGCACGCACTCGGCCATCCCGCCGGCCACCGCCTGCCGGCCCAGCATGAGCGCGCTCGAGCCAGTCGAGCAGTTGTTGTTCACGTTGAAGACGGGGATGCCGGTCAGCCCGAGCTCGTACACCGCGCGCTGCCCGCAGGTGCTGTCGCCGTAGACGTAGCCCGCGTAGGCCTGCTCGACGTCGCCGTAGTCCACGCCGGCGTCGGCCAACGCCGCCCGCCCGGCGCTCGACGCCATCACGTCGTAGGGATCGCTCGCGCCCGGCTTCTGGAACTTCACCATCCCGACGCCGACGACGTTGACTCTCCTGCTCATGGCCACTCCCCGGCGGTGAACCGCCATTCAGTCGCAGGATGGTAGCGCCTCGGCGCCCCGCCGGCGAGGGTGGCCGCGCTCCGGGGATGGCGGCGCTCGAGCGAGCGTATCCCGATGTCGTGAGCCCGCGTTCCCTCGTGCAGCTCGTGGTGTGGGTGATCGGCTTTCCGCTCGCGTGGCCGCTGAGCGCGCTCCGGCGCGCGATCCTCGTCGCCGCGCACGAGCGTCTTCTGGCGCGAAGGCGGCCGGACGACGGGCTGGCCCGGGTCTCGCGGGGCGAGGTCGTTCGCGCGTTGGTGAGCGCGCGCGTGGTCTCGACCATGGCCTCGGGGCCGGAAGAGGACGCCTGCGTGGTCCTCGTGTCGCGCTCGGGCGAGGTGGTCGTGGACTGGAGCCCCGCGCTCGTGGAAGTGCTCGTGGCCCGCGGCGTGCCCGTGTGTCGCCGCGAGGTCCACCAGCTGGGCATCGCGTCGTTCTTCGGCTGGGGCCTGTGGATCGTCTCGACGCTGCTGCTCGCGGCGCTCGTCACCCACCACGTCGTCCCCCTCGTCCTGGCGGCCGTCGTCTTCGCCGCGCTGGTCGCGCTCGCGCTGTCCTGAAGCTCGAAGGTCGGAAGGTTGCGCCAACGGCTCGACGCGATCGCGGCCACGGCCGAGGAGGCCTGCGTTCAGCGCGGTCACGTCCACGCGAGCGCGTGCCGACGGTGCCCGATGTGCCCCCTTCACCGACGAGGTCGGGGAAGAGCGACGGCGTCGAAGCGTACCACCGCCGGGAGAAGCGGCGGATTGACGATGGCGCCGCCTTCGACGATGCCTCGTCCGGCTCGAGACGGAATCGGCTAACTTGGGATGCGCCCATGCCTCGATACGTGAACATTCTCGGCGTTCGCGCGGACGGAGTCTCCTCCGGGGAGGAGGCAGACGTCTTGCGAAGCTTCTTCGCTGCCGCGCACGACCATTCCGACGATTCCCTCGGACGGGTGCTCCGAGAGTTGCTGGCGGACATGCCGAACGTGCGGCTCTACGTGCTGACGGTCTCGGAGGATGAACCGTGGACCGGCCACGTGCTGGAGGTGACCTCGACGGGGGAGCAGAGCGAGGACATCGATCCCTTCCGCGAGGACGCGCCGCAGGTCGAGGCCTTCCACGCGCGAGCAGGGATACCCCATGACCTCCCCTACGAGGGCGATTGGGAGCACCGGCTGACGTCCGGCACCGAGAAGAGGCGCCGCGCCGCCATCCGCGCGGCCAGCAGCACGGCCCGCGCTGCCTCGCTCCCGATCGGCCCCACGTCGAAGGCGAAGCGGGCGGAGCGCGATGCCCTGGTCGGCCCGCTCGGCCGCGCGCTCGGCACGGACCGGCTCGACGATCCGCTGCGCGCAGAGCTGTGGGGGGTGGCCTCTTGGATCGACGTCCCGCTCATGCACGAGCGCTTCCTCGATGCGATGAAAGCGAACGACCCTTCGCTCTCCGACGACCTCGTCGAGCGGCAGCGTGAGCTGGTCATGAAGGTGCTCCCGCGAGTGACCAGCGCCGCGCTCGCCGAAGGCGACAGCAGGCCTTGGGTGGCGCGCGCGGTCGCGATCCTCGAGCGCTGGGGGCTCGCCCCGAACGGTGAGCACGGGCGGGCTCTCGAAGCCGCCCGGCACCTCGACAAGGCGATCGAGGCGCTCGAGTCGTGCGAGGACGCGCGGCTGCGCTCTCTCGCCGCCACGCTGAGGCTCCAGCGCCGCACCCTCACGCGCTGACTCACTCCGGCGGAAGGCACTGGGGCGGCGGAACTCATCGAGGAACGCCGACTCGTCGACGACGGCGCACGCCGGCGAGCGCCGTCTCGTCGTCGACGTCGGACTCGTCTTCGCCGTCGGCGCCGAGTAGCGACCCACCCGAGACCCGATCCAGCCGAGCTGGACCTCACGCGCCAGCAGCGGGGGAGCCCCGCACGCAGACGTCGTAGGATGCGGCATGACTTCGGAAGGCGTGGGCCTGGAGTGCCCGGAATGTGGCGCGGCGCTCGAGGAAGACTCGAGGTTCTGCAACGCCTGCGCGGCGCCGCTGGGCGAGGACGAAGATCCGGCCCCCGCGCCAGGAGCTCGCGGGCGGCCCTACCTCGGCGAGGAGGACGAAGGTGCCCGCGAGACGAGGCGCACCGCCGGGCCCATCGCGTCTCCGCCGGTCGAGACGCCGCGAACCGCGTTCATGGCGCTGCGGATCGGCATCGCGATCCTCGCGGTGGTGGTCGCGATCGTGAAGCTCTCCAATCGGCCGAGCGTGCACATCGAGCCCATCGACATCCCGGCGCCCCAGTACGCCGACACGCCGCCGGTGATCCCGCACGACGAGGCGCCGGCGCGCGCGCCCACCGAGTCGGAGCGCGCGCTCGCCGGTACGTGGGTGGCCAGGGTCGGTGACGACGCGCCGCGGCCCGCGACATCGGGCAGCTGGATGGTCCAGATTGAGGCGACGCGAGCGGGGTTGGCTACGTTCGCGCAGCGCTGCGTGTGGCTCGAGCTCTACGACAACCTGCGCGGGTTCTGGAACGAGTGCGGCGTGGTGGACGGAGAGCCGACCGCGCTCCAGCGTGAAGACCGCGGGACGGGGGACACGAGCCCGCTCGGCGTGCCCTTCCGGTGGAGCTTCGACGGCGAGCGCCTGGCCATCACGTACGACGCGGACATGACCCTCCCCCGCGAGGACGGGTCGGTCGTCTTCCGGCAAGCGGTCCTCGCGTTGCCGCGGGGGACGCCGCCCTTGGAGGTGGAGGAGTCCTTCCCCGAGCACCCGGACGTGCCGCCGCGTACCGTCCGCTTCGAGGTCTTCCCCCGGGCCTACGCCGGCGACGACGTCCCGAGCGCGGAGACGACGACTCCGTAGCGTTCGCTGGGCGCCTCTGCTCCCACGTGGCGGGGCCGCCGCTCCGCGGCCGGCGCGAAAGGCTCTCGTCGTGGAGCCGCGGGTGAGGTGGGAGCGCGGACGCGTTCGCGGTCCGTCGTGTGCGCGGGGCGGGCGGCGTGAGGGCTTTGGTCTTGGAGCCGCGGGTGAGGTGGGGGGCGAGGAACCGTTCGCGGCTCGTCCGGTGAGCGGGGCGGCCGGCGCGAAGGCTTCGGTCGTCGGGCTGCGGGTGAGGTGAGGGTCGAGGAAGCGTTTCTCCGCCGTGCCGCGGCTGACGGAAGGGGTGGGGAGGGTATTTCGCGCATGGTGCAAAGCGCGCGGCGCTCGGAGAGGCTTCGCGCGGGCTCGGCGCGTCGCCGGCTGCCGGCAAAGAGGCTTTCGAGGCCGAGGCTGGCCCGCGGGAGGGTGCGAGAGGCCTTTTCGTGGCGCTCCGCAGTCGCGGAGACGCTCCGAGAAGGCCTCCGCAGGGCCCGCGCGTCTCGGGGCTGGCCTCGGAACGCTTTTCAGGTGCCGTGCAAGATGCGCGGGCCTCGAAAAGGCTTTTCGGGCCTCTCGCATCTTCCGGAAGGGGCTGGAAACGCTCTTCGGGAGGTCGCGCGTTTTGCGCAGGCGTCCGAGAACGCCGTTCGCGCGGTCGCGGGGACGCGCGATCCCGTCGAAGCGTGGAGCGCACGCGCCATGTCCCACGATGTGGACTTTCGTGAGGCGGCCCGATCGTGGTTGGGTGGGGTCACGATCACACACACGGAGGGAGGAACGCTGGATGGCAGAAGTGTCGAAGGAAGTCGCGAACTGGATGGCGATCGTCCGCACGGTGACCGCGTCGATGCAGCAGCACGGTGACGAGGTCGGCGGGAAGCTGGACCTGCTCTACTTTCCGGGCGGCGTGCCGGAGGGGGCGAGCAGCGCGCGCATGCTGAAGGCGGCCGCGGATCTCTTGCTGCGCCGGGCGAGCACGCTGCGCGAAGCGGATCTCGCGTTGAGCGTCGAGCGCGCCGACGACAAAGGGACGGTCGGCGCCAAACGAGCCGCGGTCACCAGCACGCGCGGCAAGGTCATCCGGGTGCGCTCGCTCCTCGAGGGCGCGTTTCCGGCCGAGGTGGTGCGCGAGCTGGGGCTGACCGGGCAGACGCCGAGCGATCCGGACGAGCTGGCGCAATACGCGAGCGTGGCGGCGGAGGCGATCGCGAGCGCGGATCTTCCCCGAGCCCTTCGCCGGTACCCAGGTGGACGTCGATCAGATCGTGGCGCTCCTTCGCGACGGCGCGGCGGAGGTTCGCGACGCCGCCAAGGCGGTGGACACCGACGTGCGCGAGAATCAAGCCGCATTGAACGCGCGTGATCAGGCGTTGACCGAGCTGCGTCACGCCTACTCGCACGTGGCCGATTCCTATGCCGCCGACGCCGCGCTGGTGGGTATGCAGAAGGTGGCCGACAAGGTGCGCCCCACCGCGAAGCGCCGCGACGGCACGCCCGAGCCGGCCGACACGGCCGATCCCGGCGCGGCCGACTTCCCTTCGCCCAATCCGCCCGACGGAGGCGCCTCGAGCTGAAGGTCGCGACGGCGATCCGGCGAGCACGGCCCGCGGTGCCCCAGCGCGTCGCGGGCCGTCTCGCGTTCGGGGGCGAGGGCGGAGTCCGATCGTCCGATCTACGCGCCACGGCATCGGATATCCTGAGTCTCTCATGGGCAAGCGCTACGGCGACGTGGTCGACGAGCTCGCGGTCGGGCCGCTGTCCATCACCGTCAAGCACAGCTGCATCCGGCGCGACCTCTACGACATGCGGCTCGGGCGGGGCTTCCCGGAGGGGTTGCGCCAGGAGCTGAACGGGCTCGGCGCCAGCCGCGGGAGCGACGCGCTCTTCGTGATCGAGGTCGAGGGCGTGCATCAGATCACCGTCGCCGCGGCGACCGGTCGGGTGGTGGTCATGCCCAAGCTCAGAACGGAGCGCCCCGCCCAGCGCGAGGCCGCGCTCGCGCTCGCGGAGCGGCTGGCGGCATTCGTCGCGCGGACCGCGCAGTAGCGCGCGGCGGGGCCGTCGCCGACCTCACGATGGCACGCTCCGTCGTCGTCGGGCCGAGCGGGGACCCGGCCCTGTCGTCGCGCGGCCGGGCGTCGTATGGTCCTGGCGGTGGACGCCGACTCCCGCAGCACCCGCGACGAGCTCCGCGTGCGCAACGCGGAGCTCGAAGCGATCTTCCGGGCCCTGCCGGACTTGCTCTTCGAGCTCTCGCCCGATGGCGCGATCGTCCGCTATCGGGCGGGCAACGCCGAGGATCTCTATCGCGCGCCGCAGGAGTTCCTCGGCCTGTCGATGATGGAGGTGCTGCCGCCGGAAGCGGGCTCGGTGATCGGTGAAGCCCTCGAACGGGTCAATGCGGGCGAGAGCCTGGTCCGCGTCGAGTACGACCTCTCGGTCTCGGGCATCTCGAAGCATTTCGAGGCGCGCCTCGTGCCGATGGAGGGCGGCAACGTGATCGTGATGGCTCGCGACGTGACCGAGCAGCGGGACATGCAGGAGGAGCGACGGCGCCTCGACCATCGCATGTTCGAGGCCCAGCGGCTCGAGAGCCTGGGGCTCTTGGCGGGCGGCATCGCGCACGACTTCAACAACCTGCTCGCCGTGATCCTGGGCGGCTTGGAGATCGCCTCCCGCAACCTCGACGAGGCGTCTCCGCTGCACGCTTCTCTCGATTTGGTGTGGCAGGCGGCGCGCCGTGGCTCCGACCTGAGCCGCCAGCTGCTCGCCTACGCCGGAAAGGGGGGATCGGAGCTGCGCAGCGTCGACCTCGTCGCCCTGGTGCGCGACACGGCGAAGCTGCTCGAGGCCGTGGTCTCGAAGCGTGTGGCGCTCCGGGTGGACCTCCCGGACGAGGCGCTCCCGGTCGTGGCGGACGCCGGCCAACTGCGTCAGCTCCTCTTGAACCTGGTCACCAACGCCTCGGACTCGTGCGGGGTCCGCGGGGGCAGCGTCGCGGTGCGCGTGCGCTCGCTCGAGAGCGACGCCGACTCGACGTCCGAGCCCCGCGTGGAGCTCGAGGTCATCGACGACGGTTGCGGGATGGACCCGGAGATCCGCGAGCGGATCTTCGATCCCTTCTTCACGACGAAGGGAGCCGGCCGTGGTCTCGGCCTCGCCCCTCGGTCCGCGGGATTGTGCGCGGGCACGAGGGCAGCATCGAGGTCGACGGCGAGCCGGGTCGGGGGACGCGCATCCGCGTGCGCTTCCCCGCTTCGACGACGCCTGCCGACGCGCTGGACGAGGTGCTGCCGGGGGTCGAGGAGCCGCTGGAAGGGGGCGTCGCGCTGGTGATCGACGACGAGCCCGGCGTGCGCGAGGTCATGGCGCAGCTTCTCGAGCGAGCGGGCTTCGTCGTCTTGACCGCGCCGGACGGGCGAGGGGGCGTCGACGTCTTCCTGAGTCACGGCAGCGTCGACGTCGTGGTGGTCGACATGACCATGCCGGGCATGCCGGGGGACGAGACCTTTCGGGCGTTGCGCGCCATCGATCCCGAGATCGCGGTGGTCATCGTGAGCGGATACGACGAGTCCGACGCGTGCCGGCGTCTCCGCGACGAGCCGCGGCCCCCGAGCTTCGTGCAGAAGCCGTTCTCCTCGGCGTCGTTGCTGGCGGCGGTGCAGAGCGCCCGCGGGGCTGGGTCGAGCGAAGCGTAGGCCGCGACGCGTGGACCGCGCGGCGATTCGAGCGCGCCACGTCGAGCGTTGCGCGAGTCGTCACGTCGGTTGCCGCGCGCTCGCGGCGCCTGGGTCTCGTCAGTCCGGGCGGGTGGCGACGAGCTCGCAGCGCGGATCGCCCTTGGCGACGCAGGCGATCTCCTCGGCCTGGAACGCGTCGCCGCGGCCGAAGAGCTGCCGGTAGTAGTCGTGGGTCAGCTCGGGGCCCTCGGTGATGTCGCCGAGGTAGAGGAGGTTCATCAGCCCGGCCACGCCCCCGCAGGCCAGGTAGCAGCGGGGGTGCTCGCTCTTCGGGTAGTCGCGCAGCCAGCCCTCCGCCTCGTACGAGTCGTCGATGGCGATGTGGAGGCGATCGGGCGCGCTCAGCTCGACCACGGACCAGCGGCCCCAGCCGAAGGCGTTGACGACGGCCACCATGCCGTGGACCCAGTCCTCGCGGGTCTCGATCATCGGCTGGACCACGGCCTCCCACTCGGCCGACTTCATGACGCCGCCGAAGGTGTTGAACGCGCAGGCGTGGCCGGCCTCGACCAGGAGCGCGCGCGCGTCCTC
The DNA here is from genome assembly GCA_963832725.1 of uncultured Pseudomonadota bacterium. GTDB lineage: Bacteria > Myxococcota_A > Polyangia > Polyangiales > Sandaracinaceae > JAEZBP01. The sequence goes on along the minus strand of CAWHVG010000006.1, from coordinate 353,748 downwards.
CTCCAACCCGCTGCCGGTGATGCGGCGCGCGGCCGCGAACGAGATGCGGTTGTAGTAGTCCGCCATGTGTCGGGTCAGGTAGAGCCCGAACGCGGGGATGAGACCCTCTTCGTCGCCGGCGATGCCGAGCGACGAGACCGCCTCCACGACCGCTCGCTCGTCGATGGCCATCAGCGCACCTCCACGTGGATGCGGCACGCGTCCGCGCCGCTCACGGCGCATTGGGTCTCGTGCGCCTGGACCCGCTCGGGCGAGATGCCGGCCGCTGCTGCCAGCGCGCCCGCCCAGTAGCCGGTGGCGAAGTGACAGACGCCCTGCTTCCTCGTTCCCCATTTCGCTTGCCAGCCAACCGCGTAGTGCGAGGTGGCCAGCACGACGTCACCGCCGTCGATCGTCAGCCCCGAGGCGTCGGCGCGGCCGAAGCCGTTCTCGCCGAAGACGGCCGCTGCGTCGCGAAGTCGGGCCTCGAGCGGCGCGTCTTCGGCCGTCCAGATCCCGGCGAGGATGTGGCGCGCGGACTCCTTGGCCGCCGACACCTGCATGGCCACGGCGTCCTCGAACATGTCCTCGATGCTCCGCTGCAGGAAGACGTTGTAGTGATGGCAGTGGAAGACGAGCCGCCGCTCGCCCAGCACGAGGAGGTTCCGGTCCGCGTCGAAGCTCGGGTCGTGTCCCATCTCAGCCCTCCTTCAACAGCTCGTCGGCGACGCGCTCGGCGAGCGCCACCAGCTCGGGCTCGTCCGGCAGCGTGAACGCCGTCCGCGACAGCGGCTTGCCCACCCGCAGGTTGAGCCGCGCCAGGTCGACGTTCGGCAGACCCTTGGATTCGCGCCGTATGCGCTCGACGATGGCGACCAACCGCTGTCCCACACGTCCTCCCCCGAGCGTCTTCGAGGCTCGAGATCCAGCGGTCCGCCACACTGCGAGGCGCCGACTCACTGGCCGTACCAATCTACGATAGGGGACGTTCAAAAGATACCGCTGCGGTCGGTATTTGCCTCGGAAACGGAACCGCCCGGCGAGGCAGGAGGCCTGGCCGGGCGGTTGCGGCTACTCGAGCGTGATGGATTGGCCAGCACCGACGATCCGAAGTCCGTTCCGGGCCGTGGCACCTGGGGCCACGGAGGACTTCGTGCGTTCGCGCCGGCTAGGGCCCGACGTCGGCCCAGGCCGAGTCGCCGTTCACGAGCTCGGTGACCCAGTCCTCGAGCACCACGCTGGCCGAGGTCGTGGTCAGGTCGAACGTGAAGGTGTGCTGCATTCCGCTGACGAAGTAGCTGTGGAAGTTGGTGTCCGAGCTCAGCAGAGCGCGGAGCTCGTTCAGGCCGGCCGTGTAGTCGGCGCCCGGCATGACCACCGGGTAGCTGCAGGTGGGTGAGTAGCCGAAGCTGAAGAACTGGCGGAAGGTCGAGTCCTCCATCGAGCTGACGAAGCCGAAGCGGCGGTCGGGATAGCGGCGCACCAGGTAGGGGAAGAGGTTCACCATCCCGCCGCCGTCGCTGCAGGTGCACTGGCTGCAGTCGCTCGGGATGATCGGGTCGAGGCCCCACACGTCGCGCACGGTCTGCTGCAGGCAGGGCTTGAGGTAGTCGTCGGGCAGCAGGGTGCCCGCGTCGTCGAGGGCGTCGACCGGCGTGCAGTCGAACGCCTCCTGCACCTGGATGTAGTTGACCATGGTGCCGAGGCCGCCCGCGCTCCGGCCGGTGAGCAGCACGTAGTCGACCATCCCATGATCCGAGTCGAACGTCGGCACGATGCGCTTCAGGTACTCGGTCACGTTCCGGTAGCCGACGTGGGTGTGGCCGTCGGAGCTGTCCATCAGGGTGCCGCCGTGGACGTCGCCCGAGCAGTAGGGGATGTAGACGTAGTTGGCGTCCTTCATCGGGTTGTTCGCGTCGGTGCGATCGAGCAGGCCGATCCCGATGGCGCCGCCGTTGACGTCGCTCTGGAACTGCGCCGAGCCGTAGCCGTGCAGGTTGGCCACCGTCGAGCAGCTGATCGCATCGAAGCAGGCGCCGCCGCCTTCCAGGTAGATGACCAGCTTGGTGGACTCGGGGTTGAGGTTGATCCCGATGCCCGTCGCCGAGCCGTCCATGCAGAGCGCGCCGGGGAAGTCGACCCAGGTCCAGGTCATCGCGTCGGCGGTCATGGGGTCGCCGAAGGTGATCGAGGGATCGCTGGTCGAGCAGTCGAAGGTGCTCGGCGCCACCGGTCCGGGCGGGCAGGTCGGGCCGGCGTCGGTGCCCGCATCGTTGGTGGTGCCGCCGTCGTGGGTCGTGCCGCCGCCGTCGTGGGTCGTGCCGCCGCCGTCGCTGCCGGTGGAGGCGTCGGCCGTGCCGCCCGCGTCGGGGTTGCCCGAGCCGTTGTCACAGGCGGTCAGTGCCAGGATCGAAGTCAGGAAGATGCCGAGTCGTCGCATGCGCGCCAGAGTAGCGCGTCCCGGGGCGGTCAAGAAGGGGACGGTTCGCCCTCGGGCTCCTTCGCTTTCTCCGCCTCCTTCTCCGGCTCGTCCAGCGTCCGCTCGGTGATCTCGTCGAGCAGCGCGCGGGCGATCTCTTCGTTGATCAGCCCGGTCTTCTCGGCCTCCTGCACGGCTTCGCGTTCCACCTCGAAGAGGCGGGCGCGGGTCCGGGCCAGCTCGTCCCGCTGGAGCTCCGCCGCCGAGGGCGTGAGGTTCTCAATCTCCTCTTCCAGCGTGGTCTCGCGCCCGCTGAGCGACGCGCGGAGCTGGTCGTAGGTGGTCTGGTGGATCTCGCCGCGGCCGAGGCTCTCGTCCAGCCGCCGGAGCGCGGCGCGGGTGCCTCGCAGTCGGCCGCGGAGCATCAGGTACTCGTGGTTGCGGCTGCCGCCTTCGATGGCGCCGGACCAGCGCAGGATCGAGCTCATGCTCAGGCCCTGGACCAGGATGGAGAGCAGCACGACGCCGAAGACCAGATCGATGAGCACGTCGCGGTACTCGAACGTGATCGGCAGGCTGAGCGCCAGCACCATCGAGAGGCTGCCGCGCAGACCGCCCCACGTGAGCACGGCGGACCAGCGGGAGGGCAAGCGCTCGCGGCTGCGGGAGAGCATGCGCTCGACGATGAAGATGACGACGCCGCGGGCGAGCGTGAGCGCCAGCCAGGCGACCAGGATCGGCGCCCAGTGGCTCAGCATGTGGCCCAGATCGATCTCCTTGCCGAGGAGCAGGAAGACGAAGCTGTTGGCGGCGAAGACCGTGTACTCCCAGAAGCTCTCGACCGCGATGCGGTTGGTCGGCGTCAGGCCGTAGCGCGCGCCGACGTTGCCGGTGGCCATGCCGGCGGCGACCACGGCCAGGACCGGCGACGCGTGGGCCGCCTCGGCGATGAGGTAGCTGCCGAACGCGGCGATGGTGGTCAGCATGATCTCGATCAGGTGATCGCTGACCAGCGTGGTGACGTAGGAGACGCCGAGGCCGACGGCCGCGCCGATGCCGACTCCCATGACGATCTCCCAGAGCAGAAAGCGCGCGGCCCAGGCGGCGCTGACGTCTTCGTTCACGTGGGAGATGCCGAGGATGGCGCTCAGCACGACGAAGGCGACGACGGCGATTCCGTCGTTGAGGAGCGACTCGCCTTCCATCAGGACGGCCAGCCGCTTGGGCACGCCGAGCTCTTTGAAGAGGGCGATGACGCTGACCGGATCGGTCGCCGCGCAGGTGGACACGAAGAGGAAGGCCACCGCGAGCGGGAGCGCGGTCTGCGCCAGCGGCTCGAGCCAGTAGGTCAGCATCCCGGCGAGCGCGATGGAGGCGAGGACGCCCGGCACGGCGAGCAGCAGGATGGCGCGGATGTTCTCTTTGAACTTCGGCCAGCTCAGGTGGAACGCGGCCTCGAAGAGGAGCGCTGGCAGAAAGAGCGTGAAGAGCAGCTCCGGCGTCAGGCGCACCGCGTCGAGATCGACGAAGTGGAGCTGGCTCTCGACCGCGCCGAGGGCGAGCCCCGCCAGGACGAGGGCGACCGTGTACGGCAGCTTCACCCGCCGCGCGATCATCGCGACGATGCTGGCGACGATCAGGAGGAAGAAGAGCGTCCGCCCCGTGCTCACGGCTGCACGTGTGCCTCAGCCGAGCCCGGAGCACAAGCGCGGATCGCGCCCGTTCGGCCGGAGCTCGCCGGGCGAAGAGCGCGCGCCGCCCGTCGTGCCAGCGTTCGCGCTTCACCCGCTGGGCGCGCGGAGCCAGCGCGCGAGCTCGTCGGGCGTGAGGCCGGCGCCGGTGGTGATCGGCTCGAGGGTCGTGCGCGCCACCCGGCGACCGCTCGCAGGATCGAGGACCACCAGGGTGGCGATGCGATCGACGTCGTGCTCGCGGATCAAAGCCTGGTGCCGGTCGAAGCGGCCGACGTTCACGTAGACGACGACGTAGCGTGCTTCGATGACCGAGCGCGCCGGATCCCGATGGCTGACGCGGATGACCTCGCGGCAGTCGGTGCACCACGGCGCCACGAAGTCGAGCAGCACGCGGCGATCGCTCTCGGAGGCTGCGCGGCGGGCGTCTTCGATGGCGCGGGTCAGGGCCGCGTCGTCGCGCTCGGCCCAGGGGTCTCTGTCGAGCCCGGAGGGCGCCCGCGGGTGATCGCAGGCGAAGAGCGTGAGGAGCAGGATGGCCGGGAGCGTTCGGCGCAGCATCGGATCGGCTATAGCGCGGATCCGGCCGAACCGCGTCCCATGGGGCTGGAGGACCAGCCGGGAGCTGCGCCCGAGTGATCGGGGCTTGCCTCGGGGCGAGGTCAGCGGCTGACGACCTCGCGGTCGAGCAGACCGACGATGTCGGTGAAGGGCGTCCGGCAGGGCGGTCCGTCCGCGTAGAGATAGTGCGCCACGCGGCCGGGCTCGAGCGCGAGGATGGCGCTGCTCCGGGTGCCGTAGACGGGCGTGTGGATGCAGAGCGCTTGCAGCTCCCGCAGCGTCGCGTGATCGAAGCGGGAGCCGGGCGGCGGCTCGGGGATGCGCTCGAGCGCGGGCTTGTGGTGGTCGGCGAGCACGCGGGTCAGACCGGCGACCTGCTCGTCCCAGGGCGCGCGGACCAGCGGATCGATCAGTGAGAACGCTCGCTCGGCCTTCGGGAATTCGGGCGAGCCGATGCGGTCGTTGGTCAGCACCCAGAGCCCGTCCTCGAGCGTGTCGAGCTCCACGCGGGAGCGCTCGTTGCGGGCGTAGCCGACCTTGAGCGTGTGCGCGTCGCCGTAGAGGACGTTGAAGGAGTTGTAGTCGCGCGGATCGATCGCGCTCAGCATCGCGTCGATCGCCTCCGCGCTCTCTCGGGCCAGCGCTTCCATCACCACCGCGCCGCGCGAGGCACGCTTCGGATCGGCGCCGCGATAGGTCCGCTGGTTGGTGAGAGCGACGAAGACGCCGTGTTCGTTGGCGCCCATCCAGCTCCCGCCCTTCTCGAGATCGACGCCGGCGACGGCGCGCGGCGACTCGTTCACCACCCGCGGCGGCGCGGTCGGGCGGTCGTAGTATTCGTCGCGGTTCGCCGCCACGACGAGCGGGTAGCGGGCCCGGCGGCCCCGGATCGCCACGATGGTACACATCCCTGTCCGAGGCGTGGCGTGCAGCCCGGGCGGCGTCAATCCCGAGCTGCGCCCGGGTCGGTCGTGCGGCCGTCGGGCGCTCCGTCGCGCGTGGCGACGACGAGGCGCTCTTCGATGGTGAGCAGCACGTCGTGGCCCCACCCGTAGCGGGCGCGCCAATCGCGGGGGCCCGTGTCCGCGCCCGGACGCCAACCCGTGTCGGCGAGCATGGCGTGGAATGCCTCGATCGTGGTCAGCCCGCGCAGCGGCTCGCCGAGGATGCGAAAGCCGAGATGAACGGGCCCGGCGAAGCGCTCGAGCCAGATGCGGTCGTGGGTGGTGCCGTAGGTGACGGCCAGCGCGCTGCCGGGCGCGGAGAGCGCGGCGATGCGGGAGAGCGTGCTGCGGGTGGCGGCAGGCTCGAGGTAGGGGACCACGCCCTCCCACAGCCAGGCGGTCGGCTCGGCTCCGTCGAAGCCCTCCTCACGCAGCCGCTCGTCGACGCGCTCGCGCTCGAAGTCGACCGCCACGAAGCGGACCTCTCTCGCGTGCGGCGTCAGGGAGCGCGCGCGGCGGCGCTTCACGCGCTGCGTCGCCGGGTGATCGACCTCGAAGACCGTCACGTCCTCGAGGCCCGGGAGCCGGAAGGCGCGGGCGTCCAGTCCGGCGCCGAGCAGGACGAGCTGCCGCGGCCCGCGCGCCAGCATCTCGGCGACGGCGTCGTCGAGCGCGGCGGTGCGGAGCGCGATGTGATCGACCAGCCCGAGCGAGCCCAGGCGGAGCGCCAGCCGAACGGCGCCGGTGCGCGCGCTGAGGGGAGCCAACCCGCGGAGCACGCCGCCGAGCGGCCCGAGCATGCGCGCCGCCAGCGGATCGATCGCCGGCCCGGGTCGCCTTCCCGGCAAGCTGGCCACGCCCCGGGCGAAGGCCACGGCCATAGCGGTCGTGCTCGGACGGTCCTCGCGCACCACGGGAGCGTATCAGAGGCGGCCGCGCTCGCCGCCGACCGCGGAGCTCGTGAGATGCGGAGGATGGCAGTGGCCGCGTCCGACTCCGGTCAGGGGCCTCGCCGCCGACCGCGGAGCTCGTGAGATGCGGAGGACGGCAGTGGCCACGTCCGACGCCGGCTCGAACCTTCAGCGCTCGCGTCTCGATGCAGACGTCTGCGCGCTCGACGTCCGCCTCGGGCGACGGCCGTCTCTCGTCAGGCGGCCTGCAGCGCGGTGGCGAGGTGGCGGAGCTGCTCGTCGAGCTCGCCGGTCTGGCGGCGGGCGTGCGCTTGGAGCTCGGCCAAGGTGGTACGGCCGACGGTGCGTTGGGGGCCGAGCGCCGTGCTCAGGCTGCGCCACATCGACGCGCGGAGAGCCAGAGAAGCCGTCAGCCCCTCGATCTCGACCAGGCGGCTGAGCGGGGAGTAGCCGCGGACGGCGCCGTTCGGCTTGAGCCTGCCCAGTCGCTCGGCGGAGCGCGCCAGCCACTGCTTGGCGCGCCTCTCGCGCCCACCGGTCTCGCGCAGGAGCACCCGCAAGAGCGGCAGCTCTTCCTTCAGGTCACGCGCCAGGTCCGCGACGGTGTCGCCGAGCGGTGAGCCCGCGTTCTCGCGCGCCACCCGATCGGCGAGCGCGCACCAGGCCACGGCCGCTGCGATGTGATCGTTCAGGTAGATGATCTGCATGCGTTGGCGCGGGACGTCGGCGAGAGGCTTCATGTCGTCGTGAGTGAGCCCGGACGGCGGTCCGTCAAGCGGCGGCTCGAGGAGCGTCGAGCGCTGGGGCGAAAGGGGGCATCGGGCACTGTGCGACGGCACGCCTCGGCCCGGCGCGAGCCGGCATCCACGCGAACACCGACCGCCTCGATCGCTCGTCGCTTCCCCGCGCTCACCTCGTGGTGTGCTCCACGCCGGAGGACGTGAAGGGCGCACCCGCGCGACGCGGATTGACCGGCTGCTCGTAGAGGTGCAGGCTGGCCGGGCTTGTGGTCCGACCGGGCTCGCCTGGCCTGGGAGGGGAAGCGTCGCGAGAGCGGCGCGGAAGAGGGAACCCGGTGCGATTCCGGGGCTGCCCCGCAGCGGTGAGCGGAAACGAAAGCCGTCAGGAGCACTGGGGCGAGAGCCCTGGGAAGCGGCGGCCGGTAGGAAAACGACGCGAGTCGAGCGTCCGCGAGTCCGAAGACCTGCCAGAAGTGTCGCGTCGCTCGTGGTGAGCGCGCGGCGGTCTCGGAAGCCTCGAGGGAAGGGCTTCGGGAGGGTCGCGGCGTTGCGTCGATCGATCGCCCGAGGTCCGGGGACGGACCAGACATGCGGACGGACGAGATGCGCGCGCGCGACGGGACGGTCGCGCTCGTGTTGATGACGGCGATCGCGGGCTGCGGCGGCAAGCCGCTTCCTCCGGACGCGGCCGTGGCCGAGATGCGCTGCGGCGACGGAGCGCTCGACCCCTGGGAGGGCTGCGACGACGGGAACACCGTCTCCGGCGACGGGTGCAGCGCCGGCTGCCTGATGGAGCTCGGCTCGGCGGAAGCCGACGAGGTGATCGACGCGCCGAGCGCGACCGGCCGCGGCTACCACGATCCGATGCGCGCCGTGAACGGCGTGAGGGGCGGCGGCGCCACGATGCAGAGCGTCGACGTGTACTCGATCGGCTTCGGCGACGATCGTCTGGTGCTCGGCTTCTCGCACCGGCGATTGATCGACGGGCCCGGCGACGATCTGGTCGTCTTCGAGAACGCGTTCGAGTACGGCGACGGGCTGACATTCATCGACGCGGCCATCGTCGAGCTGAGCACCGACGGCGAGACGTGGGTGACGTTGCCGCACGACTACGTGGCGCAGGACGAGCTCCGCTACTCGCCGCACGCCGAGGACTGGATCGGGTTCGCGGGCGTTTCGCCGGTGTTCCTGAACGCCGACACCAACCCGATCGATCCCTTCGATCCCACGGCCGGCGGCGATCGCTTCGATCTCGCCGATCTGCCGGCGACGCCGGAGGCCGAGGCGCTCTTGCGCGAGGGCGCGTCGCAGATCCGCATCGTGGCCGCCGCCACCCGCGTGAACCCCGACACCGGTGTGCCTTTCCCGGCCGACCCGGTCAGCGACGGGCCCGACATCGACGGCGTGGTCGCCCGCTACCTCGTGGAGGCGCCATGAGCGCGAACGCCAGGACGCGCGGGTCGTCGCATCGGTGCTCGGCGCCTGAGCTCGCTCGTGCGCCGAGCCCGTCGCATCGTTGCTCGCCCGATCTCCCTCCCCCGAATCGGAGGGCTGGGGTGGGGGGCTCCGCCCGCGCGCTCGTCGTGCTCGCGTCGCTGCTCCTGGCGGCGGGCTGCGCGGAACCGACCTCGTGTCCGCCGGCGGATCTTGCGCCGCTCGAGCGGACGCCGGCGTTCGCGTTCGTGGCCAGCGACTACGCGTCCAGCGCGATCGGCCTGCTCGACGCGGACGGGCGGCTCCTGCGCGAGGCGTGGCTCGATTCGGGCACGGTGACGCCTCGCGTGGAGACCGCCCTCAGCGGCGACGTGGTCCTCGGCTCGACGCCGCTGGCGCCCTGCGTGTTGACGGTGGTCGAACGTCGTTTTCACGTGGTGACCCTGCTCGACGTATGCACGAGCGACGCGAGCGCCGTGGTGCGGGGGCAGATCGACGTGGGCGCGAGCTTCGACGCCAACCCGCAGGACGTGATCCCGATCGACGAGACGCGGGCGCTGGTGAGCCGCTTCGATCGCAACCTCATGCCGGAGCCGGGGCCCCTCGAGCGCGGCAATGATCTCCTGCTCGTCGACTGGCAGGCGCTCGAGATCCTGTCGTCGATCGATCTGGGCGCGCTGGACACGATGGTCGGCGGCGAGCGCGCCTACGCGCGGCCCTCGCGGATGGCGCTGCTCTCGCGCGGTGACGTGCGGCGGGTGGTCGTCGGCCTGGCCCGACTGACGGGGGATTTCCAGGTGGCCGGCGACGGAGCCGCTGGGGTGGTCGACCTCGACTCGATGACGATCGAGGCGGTTCCGCTGCCCGGCCTGGTGAACTGCGGTGAGCTGGACGCGGTGCCCGCGCACTCCGAGCTGGCGGTCGTGACCTGCGCCGGCCGGCCTTTCGCCTCGCCCGAGGACCGGCAACCGGGCGCGGGCCTCGCCATGCTCGAGCTGGGCTCCGGCGGGAGCGTGAGCGTCCGCTCGATCTGGCATGCGGCGGATCATCCCGGCGAGCCGGTCTTCGACGCGTGGTCGGTGCCGCTCTCCGCCGATCGAATCGTGTCGGTCGCGATGGGCAACCTGGTCGCCGGCATGCCGGACCGGTCGGGCATCGTCGACCCGCAGACCGAGAGCGCGTCCGTGATGATGCAGGCCGGCTCGGCGTTCGTGCTCGGCGACGGCGCGTTCGATCCGGGCGCGGGCCTCCTGCTGGTTCCGGATGCGAACGAAGGCGGGGTGCGGCGGGTATCCGTCGAGCCCGACGGAAGCACCTCGGAGCTCGAGGTCGCGCCGACCAGCGGCTGCCGCGGGCTGCCGCCGCGCGAGATCCGGCGCCTCTCGACGCCATGAACGATCGGTGGGCGGCCGCGGTCGGGCCAGCGACCGCACGCGCGCCGGACAGGGGACCGAGCGCGAGCGTCCCGAAGCTCGATGCGGGCCTCTGCCGGCCGCGGAGCGAGGTTCGGAATGGCGCTGCGCTTCGACCCGGTCCGGCGTGGCGCGCATCGGCGTACGCGGCGGAGAAGTCCTCGTCGCGCGCCGACGTGGATTGGCTCGCCTCCGCGCGAGGCTCCTCGCCAGCGGGCGCCGCGGCTCGCGAGAGCGCGCCGTCGACGAAGCGCTCGCGTCGCCGATTCCTCGTCGTGACGACGATCCTGCTGCTCGCCTCGCCGGCCCTCGCGCAGCCACTCGGCGTGACGGCGCGGGTGGAGCAGCCGATGGCCCGCACCGGCGGCGACGACCCGACCGCCAGCGCGACGGCGGTCGACGCGCGCGACCGGCCGACCACGCTCGACACGCTCGACCGGGCGCTTCTGCAGGTGCCCGGCGCGAGGCCGCTCTCGAGTGGCGCCTACGGCAGCCCGACCTCTCTGTCGTTGCGCGGCGCCGACGCCGACCAGCTCCAGGTGATGTTCGGCGACGTCCCCATCACCACCGCCGACGGGAGCGCGTTCGATCTCACCACCGTGCCGCTGTGGACGCTGGAGAGGGTCGAGGTCTACCGCTCGGGCGCGCCGACCTGGCTCGGCGTCGGCGGCATCGGCGGCGTGCTCAGGCTGGTCCCGCGCTCGGGGAGCGGCCCGCCTTCCCTCGGCGGCACGCTCGGCGTCGGCTCGTTCGGGCTGGTGCACGGTCGCGTGGCCGCCCATGTGAGCGGGCGCGACCTGGAGTGGACGGCGGCGGCCGGTGTGACCTCCAGCCAGGGCAACTTTCCCTATCGCGACGACGGCCGGACGGTCTTCGACACGAGCGACGACGTCACGCGCAATCGGCAGAACGCCTGGGTCCGCTCCGGCGCCGGCCTGGGTCATCTCCGCGCGCACGTCGCCGGCGGGACGCTCTCGGTCTTCCTCTTCGGGCTGGGGCGGCTGGCCGGCGTGCCGGGTCCCGCTTCGCAACCGACCCGCTACGCGCGCCGCAACGAGGCGTCGCTCCTCGGCGGGATGAGCTTCGAGCTCACCGATCGCGGCAGGCGGCCCGAGGACGCCGACTGGCGCCTGCAGATCGCCACCTCCGCCGGCTACCGGAACCGCCGCTTCACCGATCGCTTCGGCGAGGTCGGGCTGGTGCCGCGCGTGACCGACGACCATCAGTGGCGGAGCGTCTTGCGCATCGCGGCGAGCGGGCGGCCGCTCTCCTGGCTGGAGCTGACCGGCGTCGGGCTGTGGACACACGAGGAGCTCGATCCGCACGACGCGCTGGCACGCACGCCCAACTCGCCCTCGGCGCGCGACGCCGGCACGCTCGCGCTCGAGACCCGGCTGCACGGTAGGATCGGCGGCGTACGAGTCGAGCTGAGGCCCTCCGCGCGCTTCGCCGTCATCGGCGCTCGGCTGACCGAGATCCGCACCGCGCGGGCCGGGCAATCGACGCGCTCGCTGACCCTGGCGCCGACCTTCCGCATAGGCGCGGCGATCGAGCCGGTCCGCGGGCTGACCGTCGCGGCTTCGGCGGCCAGCGCCACCCGCCCGCCGAGCATGGTCGAGCTCTTCGGCGACCGCGGCTATCTGGTCGGTGACACGACTCTGAAGCCGGAGCAGGCCAACACCTTCGATCTCGGGGTCGCGATGCGGGGGCGGGAAGGCGTCGTCTCCGGCAGCGCCGAGGTGCGCGGGTTCGTGACTCTGGCTCACGATCTCATCCGCTATCGTCGCACCAGCCTCTACACGGCCGTGCCCGAGAACGTCGCCAGCGCCACCCTCTTCGGCGGCGAGCTGGGGCTGAACGGGCAGGTCACCCGCCACTTTCGCGTCAGCGGCGCGCTCACGCTCCTCGACACGCGCACCGAGTACCTCGGACAGATCCGGCGTCTGCCGCTCCGGCCGTGGCTGACCGCCTACGTCCGGCCGAGCGTCTCGATCTTCGACCTGGACGTGCTCAGCCGCCTCGACCTCTGGATCGATCTGGTGCACGTCTCGTCGAGCTACGTGAACCCGGCCAACGATCCCGGCGGGCTGCTCGCCGCCCGGACCCGCTTCGGCGTAGGCATCTCGGCCTTCTTCTTCGGCGACAGGGTGCGGCTCGATGTCGCGATGCGGGACGTCTTCGACCAGCGCGGCACCGATTCTTCTGGGCTTTCCGCTGCCGGGTCGGTCATTCTTGGCCGCCCTCGGGCTGCGCACCGATTGAGCGCCCTCGGAGGGAAGTCCGAGTGGCGGGGGAACGTAGATGCCTTTGCAGAGAAGGCCGACCGTAGTCACACGTAGGGAGTCGATGAGCCAACGGGCGTCGAAGCTGTATTGGGTGGCGCTGTTCGCGGTCGCTTGCGCGGGAACGGGCTCGCCGTCTGCCACCACCGGGCCGACCACGGCCAACGTGGAGCGGGCCGAGCAGGAGCGCGCCCAACGCGCCGCGGCCGCACCCGAGCCGGACGACCAGAACGATCCCGAGGGGACGATCCCTGTGTTCGAGGGAGGCCGGCAGACGGGGATGGTGACCCGCGAGGGAGCGCGCCGCCGTGGGCTCACCGTCCTCGATCTCGGCGACGAGTGGACGCCCGACGTCTTCGCGGAGGATCCCGAGCTCGGCGAGGACGGCCGCCAGCCCTACCGCGCTCGTTTTCTGCGCTTGGCCAACGAGCAGACCCGCAGCGCGCGTCGCTTTCGGAGCGCCGACCGCTACCTCGAGCTCTACGGCATCTTCCCGACCTTCTCCGTGCTGCGCGCGCGGCTCGACGACGACGAGCGCCACGCCTGCCACGACGCGGTCGACGACGGCCCGATCGAGGCGATGGAGCGCTCGATGCGACCGGGCGCCGACATGCGCTCGCAGCGCCGCCGGTCTCGGGCGGTGTCCTGGCTGCGCGATTGGTTGGAGCGGCGGGCTCACCGGCGGCGCCTCGAGTCGATCGACGAGCTGGCCGACGACCGCCGCTGGGGCCGCGAGCTGCGGCGCTTGCGCCAGCTGGAGAGCGAGCTCTCCGCCGTCCAGGCGGTGCAAGCGCACCTGCGCTGCGAAGGGTTCCTGCACCCGCGCGCTCGCGAGGGCGTGCTCGACGCCTGGACCGGGCAGGCGATTCGCACCTGGCAGAGCAAGCAGATGATCATCTCGCTCGCCAGCCAGCTCGACCAGGCGACGCGGACCAGCCTGACCATGGACACTCGCGAGCTGGATTTGCTCTCGACGCTGCGCGCGTTGCGGGAGCGGGTCGCCAGCTCCGCGGGGCTGATCGAGGACGGAACGGCCAGCAACGAGTGGGCGACCGTGGCCGATCGGCACATCGATCTCGACGACGAGTTCCACTGGGTCTCGCGCCTCGATCCGCTGCCCGACGGCGCGCCGGATCTCGTTGGACGCGCCACCGACGCCGCCGCCCGCGCGCTCGGCTGGACCGACCCGGCGGCCGCCCGCGCTTGGCTCGACGCCCACGCCGCCGAGCCCGCGCCGCACCGCTACGTCGCCGTCCAGCTCCCGCCGCTGCCGGCCTACCACGCAGAGCACATGGAGCTGCGGGTCGAGATCGACCGCGGCGACGTCTGGTACACGTTCCCGTACACCGAGGAAGGGCGCCCGCGCGGCTTCCGCGTCCGGCGGCGGCCCACCGTGGTCATCTACGCGCGCGACCATGGTCGTGACGTTCCGCTGGTCCGCTGGAACACGACCATCGGCGGCTGGCAGCCCGAGATCAATCCCGATGGCGGCGTCGGCATGCGCTACAAGGAGTCCGACGTCGGCGGCCGCGTATGGCGCGACGTGATCGCCAGCCCCGCCTGGCTCCCGCCGCCGAGCACGCCGGACGAGGAGCTCTTGCGGCGTCGGCGCGGTGAGTGGCGGGTGAAGGACTCGATCACCGGCCCCGGCTACGACTCGGCCTACGGGCTGGCGATGGTCATCCACCATCGGGTCCGCGGCGACGGTGAGGACGAGAGCGACTGGGTCGACAACGGCATCCGCAGCCACGGTTCGGTCAACTACCGCTCCATCCTCCGCGGCCACAGCCACGGCTGCCATCGCCTCTTCAACCACCTCGCGGTCCGCATGACCTCGTTCCTGCTGCGCCACCGCCATCACGTGGTCCACGGCCGGATCCCGGCGCTCTTCTCGCGCGAGCTGCACCCCGAGCCGAACGAGGAGACGGGTGAGGTGCCCGACCCGCTCACGCTCGAGATTCGACACCCGCGGCTACCGCTTCGAGCTCACGCCGCCGGTGCCGGTCGAGGTGCTCGAGGGGACCGTCCACGGGCAGCCGCGGCACGCGCCGACCGGCTTCTTCCCGCTGCCGGAGGAGCTGCAGGAGCAGGCTCGGCAGGAGGCCGAGGCGGACCCGGCCGGGGCGGGCGATCAGGGCGCCGACGGCACGGCCGCGGAGCAGGCAGCGCCCGCCCCGTGAGCCGAGGCGCGACGCCCGCTCGCCTCATCCTCGCCTCGCTCTGCTTCAGACGTGGGCCTCGTGGCCGAAGGGCACGGTCGGCTCCGGTTCCGCGCGCGGCTTGCGCTCACCGAAGAGGGCGCGGTCCAGGCTGAAGGGCCCGCCGCCCCGCAGCAGGAAGAAGAACGCGACCACCGCCATGAGGAGCGCGTACTCGAACCCGCCGTTCTGAACGAAGAGCCCGTTGCCGGCGTGCACCAGCCCGATGGCCACCGCGAGGTCGACCACCAGCCCGAACGCCGCGACCGGCGTGAAGAGCCCCAGCACGAGCCCGACCCCGCCCGCGAGCTCCGCCGCGACGGAGAGGCCGGCGAACACCTGTGGCACCGGCACGCCGAGCAGCGACACGATCTGCGTCCAGAGCTCGAAATCGGTCAGCTTCGTCCAGCCATGGACGGCCATGATCAGCCCTACGCAGACCCGCATCACCGTCAGGCCGACAGGGCTGAGCAAGCGCGACACGCTTCGCAACGTCTTCATGCTTTCGCCTCCGCCTCGACAGCTCTGCAAGTCCCGCTCCGAGGTCGCGGAGGCGTGTAGGGGAAGACCTTACACATTCGGAGCGTACTTCGGGGCCAGCCTGCTGATAGACTGGGGGGAGCGCGGCGGTGATGACGGAAGAGAGTCGAGTTCAGCTACCGACGCTGCAGCGTCTGGTGGTGATGTTTCGCTCCGCGATGCAGGAGCTGGGCAGGGATCCGACCGACGCCGACCTCGAGCAGTGGGCGGTGCTGATCCACGCCAGCATGTCGGGGCGCGGCCGCAGCTACCATACGGTCGACCACGTCTTTCAGATCGACGGTGGCCTCGACGCGATCGGCACGCTCGCCATCCTCTTCCACGACACGGTCTACTGCGAGGTCGACGGCGGGCTCCCGCGCGGGCTGGAGATGCACCTCGGCGACGCGCTGCAGGTGGACGGTCAGCACGTGGAGCTCGGTCCTTTCGACCCTCGAGAGGACGTGCTGCGCTCGTTGGTCGCGCGCCTCTTCGGGTTCACGCCGGGGCAGGCCGTCACGTTCCAGACGGGGCTCAACGAGCTGGCCAGCGCGCTCTTGGCGGTGCGGGCGCTGCGCTCGCACCTGAGCCCGGCCGAGCTGGCTCAGATCGTGGCCTGCATCGAGGCGACCATCCCCTTCCGGCCGTCGGGCGCGGAGGAGAGCCTGGCCGCGCGCTTGAGCGAGGCCGATCTGGCCCACGATCTCGGGCTGGGCCCGGGGGGCGTGGACGACGCGGTGCGGCGAGCGGTGCGGGTGGCGAACCGCGACGTGGGCAACTTCGCGTTCGAGGATGCGGCCGCGTTCCTGAGCAACACCTGGGAGCTGCTGCCCGAGACCAACCCCACGCTGCGCGCGCCGGCCTACACGCTCGGCGAGTACCGCGTGGCCATGACCAAGATGAGCGGCTTCTTGGCGCAGCTCGAGCCGACCCGGGTCTTCCGCACCTACCGCGGCACGCCCGACGAGGCGCACCTCTCGGCGCTCTACGATCGCGCCGGGACGAACATCGCGCGCGGCACGCGCTATTTGCGGCAGAAGCTCCTGAGCGCGCGCTTGCTGGAGACGTTGGCCCTCGAGACGGGTGGAGACGCGCCGGTCCCCCTCTTCATGGGCGACCTGCCGGGCGACCGACCTTCGCTCCGGCTCGAGCACCTGCTGCCCGAGGACGACGAGCCGGTGGTCGGTGACGTCGATCGCGAGGTGCTCCGCCTGCTCTCCGACGGGCGCAAGAAGGAGTCCGGCTTCGATCTGCGCAACTCGCCGCTCGCCGCGTACATGTACGCGCGCCTCGGGGACGCGGAGAGCGACAGGCTCCTCGACACCGCGGACGGCTGGCCGCTGCTCCGCGCGCTGCCTTCGGAGATTGTCACCGAGCTGGGCCGAGCCTGCGCGCAGCTCGCGCCGACGCGCAGGAAAGCGCTCTACCACCTCATCGAGCAGCTCGACTGAAGCGCCTGGCCGGCTTCGGAGCCCGATATGTTGATCGGTTGATCAACATTGATCGGTCATCAATGTTCGCGCGGGTCTGGGACGCACCCGGAGCTCCCCCTCCCGCAAGCGGGGGGTCGGGGGGAGGGGCTCTCGCCGACATGCCCCTCCGGCGAGCGGGACGGGAGCCGAACCTCGTGGATTCGAGCTCCGAACCTCCGGATCAGCCCAACGCTTCGGCGTAGCGACCCTCGTGGAAGCCGACCAGCGTGACGCCTTCGCCTTCGATCAGCGGGCGCTTGATCAGCTTGCCATCGGCCGCCAGCGCCTCGATCGCCTCCGCGTCGCTCATCGTCTTCAGCTTCTCCTTGAAGCCGCCCTGCCGGTAGGACTGGCCGGAGGTGTTGAAGAGCTTCTGGATTCGGGAGGCCCGACGCCTTCCAGATGCGCTTCAGCGCGGTCTTCGACGGAGGCTTCTCCACGATGTCGATCGTCCGGTGCTCGACGCCGTGCGCCTCGAGCCACTTCAGCGCCTTCTTGCAGGTGCCGCACTTCGGATACTGGTAGACCGTGATCGCCATTCGGGCTCGCCTCCGGAGGGATGTTCGACCGCGCGTATGCAGCGGACGCGGGCGCCGGTCAAGAGGCTCGGGAGTGCGCCGTTCCGTCTCCCGGACTGCTACGCTGACGCATGACCACGCTCGCTCAGTGGCTCGAAGCGCACGGCGCCCACCACGACGTCGTCGAGTGGGCGCGCGCGTACGGTGACGACTGGGCGCGGGCCTGGAACGAGTGCCCGCGCGGCGACTGGCTCCTGGGCCTGGCCGCCCGCCGCGGGGTGGACCGGGCCGAGCTGGTGCGCGCCGCCTGCGAGTGCGCGGAGCTGGCGCTCGAGTACGTCGCCGACGACGAGGCCCGCCCGCGCGAGGCCCTCGACGCCGCTCGCCGCTGGCTTTCCGGAGCGGGCGACGAGGGAATCCAAGCCGCCAAGCGCGCCGTGGAAGCCGCCATCGACGAGGCGCCCGATCCGGCCGTCGCCGCAGCCGCCACCGCGGCGTTCGCGGCCCTCTCGTCGATCGACGCGCCGGACGAAGCCGCTACCACCGCCGCCGCCGTCGTCCAAGCCGCCGTCCTCGACGCCGGCGACTGCGCGATGATGAGCGCCATGCGCTACGCCCAGCACGAGTGCGCCGAGCGCGTCCGCCGCCACGTCCGCTTCGGACCGCCCGAAGGCGAGTAGCTCCTCGCCCGCCGCGTCCCCGTTGGCGACCGCGCGATGACAATCTCGGCGCCCCAGACCGCGTCCGCTTCCACCCGAGCGCGAACCGTTCTCGGGAGCACGGGAGCACGGCTCAGGCCGCGAGCGGCTTTCGGGCGACGACCACCTTGGCCACGAAGCAGGGATCGGCAGCCCGCACCTCGAACCCGGCCTCCTCGAGCGGCACGGCGAGATCGTCGCGGAGGTAGTCGCGGAAAAAGGGCTCGTGGAAGTCCTCGGGGAAGCGGTCGAGGAAGAAGCGGATCGACGAGGACTCCGCGTACTGCCCCGAGTCTTCGATGACCAAGAGGCCGCCCGGTCGGAGGACGCGGTACATCTCGGCGATCACCTGCCGGCGCGCGTTCTTCGGCAGCTCGTGGAAGAGGTAGACGCAGGTGACGGCGTCGAAGAGCTCGTCGGCGAAGGGCATGGCCTCGGCGTTCTCGGTCACCAGCGAGACATCCGGCACGTGCGCAGAGCGCCTCGCGCGCCTCCTGCACGTAGTAGGGAGAGAGGTCGAGCCCGTAGAGCTTGAGCGCCGGGTGCGCCTCGTGGATCTGCGCCAGCGTGCGGCCGGTCCCGCAGGCCACGTCGAGCAGCCGCTTGCCCTTGGCGCCGCCCTGCTCCCGCAGGAAGGTCGTGATCGGCGGAACCACCTGCCGGCGCATCACGTCCGCGGTGCCGGCGAAGAGGAGCTCCACGCCGACGTCGTAGAGCTTCGCCGAGCGCCGACTGAGGTAGCCGTCGGTCTGCCAGTGGAAGGTGCGCCGGAAGTAGGGCGGGTACTCGCGCACGTCGACCTCGTCCGGCAGGTCGCGATAGTGGGCCTGGCGCCGGCGCCACATCGATCGCGGCATGTCGATGACGAGCTGGGGGAGCTGCTTGGCGTAGGCCGAGACCGGCACCGAGAAGAGGAGGCTGCGCGGGTACATCCCCGCCTCGGCGTTGGCGAGATCGACCTCGAAGAGCTTTCGCAGCCGCCGGTGCAGCGCGGTGAGGGTCTCTCGGTCCGGGTTGGGCGTACGCGCGCGCCCGACGAAGCGGACCATGCGCTGCGCCAGCGCCGCGGGCA
Organism: uncultured Pseudomonadota bacterium; assembly: GCA_963832725.1. Taxonomy (GTDB): domain Bacteria; phylum Myxococcota_A; class Polyangia; order Polyangiales; family Sandaracinaceae; genus JAEZBP01. The sequence continues at coordinate 334,898 of CAWHVG010000006.1, read as the reverse complement.
CCAGCATCCCGAGCTGCTGCGCGCGGTAGGCGAGGGAGGTGACTCCGGAGGTGATGACAGCGGCCATGGCGCCCGACCTTTCGCTGGATCGCGTGACCTTCACGCCGCGGGGTCGCAATCACGCGTGTGTCTCCAGAGTATAGAGAGCGCGAGCGGTCGCCGCCGGGTCTGGGGTGCCTTCGCAGCTCGAATCCACGAGGTCCGGCTAGGTCCGGCTGCTCCCTTTCGGTGGAGGGGAGCTCCGAGTGCGTTCCAGACGCTCTTCGCGATCACTGGGTGGCTTCGGCGTCCGCGGCCGGGGCGGGGCGCTCCACCAGCGCGAAGCGCCGCAGCCAGTCGGCCCGCCGCGCGGCGTCGAAGAGCTGCGCTTCGGCGATCTCGGGCGGATCGTCGAGCGTGGTGACGTCGTTCGGGTTGCGGAGCAGCAGGCGGACCTGCCCCTCGCCGCGCGCCAAGACGAGCCGCTGCGCGTCCTGGGGCGCCACCTCCAGGCTCACCTGCGCGGTCGGGTCGGTCCGGGCCCGGTTGCGGCTGTCGTCCCAGTTGCGCTGCGTGCCGATGCCCACCGAGAGCACCAGCAGGTTCTGCGCGAGCACCACGGTGTGCCCCGAGCCCGGCTCGCGGTGATCGCCGACCGTCAGGAGCGCGTCCACCCGATCGCCGGGCCGCAACATCCCGGAGAACGAGGACTCCGGCTGGCAGAAGATGCTGACCGCGCGTTTGCCGGGCGGGATCTCGGCCGAGAGCGTCCGCTGCTGATCGGAGAGGACCGAGAGATCGGTGCGGAGGATCGCCTCACCCGCGTGCACCGACTGCGAGAGCGGGACGCCGACCAGGCGGCGCAGCTCGCTCGCCCTCACGTGCCGCTCCTCCACGTACGCCTCGGGGAGCGGCTCCAGCGTCAGCCACTCGGCCTGCATCGGCATGCCGAAGGGGATGTCGAGCCCCGCCGTCACCACCAGCACCCGCGGGCCGCCCGTCTCGTCGCGGACGAAGGCCTCCGTGTACAGGTAGAAGACCGCGATGCCCCCCAACACGAGGGCGCCGGAGAGGATGAGGAGGGTTCGGTTCATCGGCTGTGCGGGCTTCGAGCTCCGAGGCAGGAGCTCCGAGCTCGGAACGGATAGCCTTTCAGACTGGGCGCGCAGGAGTCAACGGCGCTCGGGAGTGCACGGCGCTCAGGAGTGGACGGCGCTCAGGAGTCAGTCGCTCCGGAGTCCGCGTCGCCGCGAACCTGCTGGACGTACTTGCGGACGGTGCGCCGGTCGAGCCCGGTGATGCGCGCGACCTCCTCGTAGGTGCCGCAGCGCTCGTGGAGCAGGGCGCAGTAGCGGGCCGTCAGCTCCCGGGCCTCCATCGTCCCGTCCCGCGCCTCGGCGAGGAAGCGGTCGGTGGGGTCGCCCAGGGCGGGCGTGCCGTCGGGCGCGCAGCGGCCGGTCAGCAGCACGCGCCGCACGCACTGCTCGAGCTCGCGCACGTTGCCCGGCCAGGCGTAGCCGCGCGGCATGTTCGTCTCGATGGCGGCTTTGCAGCGCGCCACGATCTCCTCGTCGGCCGCCCCCACGATGCGCGTGACGAGATGCTCGAGCAGCACCTCCAGCTCCTTCGGCTCTTCCGCCAGCCGTTGCCGGAGCGGCGGCACCTCGATCACGTCGGAGCAGAGCCGGTAGTAGAAGTCGTCGCGGAAGCGCTTCTCGGCCCGTAGCGTGGCCAGGTCCCGGTGGGTGGCCGCGATGACGCGGCCCTCGAAGCGCCGCTCCTCGTGGCTGCCGACGGGCGTGAACACCCGGTCCTGCAGCACGCGCAGGAGCTTGATCTGGACCGGGATGGAGACCTCGCCGATTTCGTCGAGGAAGATGGCGCCGTTCGGGCTGCAGCGGGAGAAGACGCCGGCGTGGGAGTCGACGGCGCCGGTGAACGCGCCTTTCTTGTGCCCGAAGAGCTCCGACTCGATCAGGCTCTCCGGGAACTGGCTCAGGTTGATGGGGACGAAGAGCTCGGTGAAGCTGACCGTGAACGCGCGGCGGTGCGGGTCGAAGGGGACGAAGCCCGAGCGGCCGATGGCGGCGGCGGCCTGCCCTTTTCCGCTGCCGGTCTCGCCGCGCAGGATCAGCGAGAAGTCCTCCAGCCGATCCCAGAGGAGCTGCTCGTAGCGGGCGATGTCGTGGGTGAAGACGTCGTCCCAGAGCGCCTGGCGGAGGCGACGTACGGATGGGCTCACGCCGATCAGCGAGCCGGCGATGAAGTAGTACGCGCGCCGCATCTGCCAGAAGAGCGAGAGCATGCGGACGGCTTTGTCCTCGCTGACGCCGCGGCCGATCACCCGTCGCAAGAGCGCGTCGGCGAAGGGGACCTCGACCGACGCGTCGCCGGCCGCGAGCTGGGCCTCGATCAGCGCGTCGAGCTCGTCGACGTAGCGGTGGAAGGTCTCGAAGAGGACGGCGTGCTCGAGGACGGGCCAGTCCTCGGGCGCGAAGAGCTCCGGCGCGAGCTCGCCAGCGGCTTCGATGGCGGCCAGGCGGGACTCCAGCCGCTCGAGGAGCCGAGGGAGCAGGTCGGGGTCGGCGCCGTCCGCCTCGGCGATGCGCGCGTCGAGCGCGTCCCGCTCTGGGCTGAAGGGGTTCACGTACGCGGCGCGCGTGACGAGCGAGAAGAGCTCGCGGTCGCCGGGCTCGAGGCGTTCCAAGGCCATGCCGACCGACACGTTAGCAGCCCGTCGAAGGACCGAGCCCGAGAGATTTCGGCGCGCGACAATCCCTACCCACGGTCGGACCGACCAGCGACTGCCGTGGCAGTTGCGAGGAGGGACCGGCGGAGAGACGGGTCGTCCGCCCGAACGCCGAGGAGCGAAGCGTCACGGCGGACTGCGGCCGGCTCGCGCGTTCGTTGGCGCCGGTGTAACTTCGGGCTCGTGAAGCTCGACGGCGACGCGGATGGGATCGCGGTCCTCAAGGCGCTGCACGCGCGCGACAAGGACTACCTGAAGATGCTGGTCGGCGAGGCCCGGACGAACACGGACCTCAAGACCACCTTCAAGAGCGACGACGGCCGTCGCTACGTGCTGCGGCTCGACCTCGAGAGCGGAAACCTACGGGTCGAGCCGGCCTGATCAGGGGAAGACCGAGAAGAGGTCGCTCAGGTCCATCGCGTTCTGCGCGTCGCGCAGGAGCGGCACGCCGAAGATCTCCTCCACCGTGCGCAGGTAGGAGCTGTGCGTGTAGTGGATGGTGTTGTGGTAGCCGTGGCCCTTGGCCGACGGCGAGAGCACGATCATCCCAATCGGGTGGTCGCCTCCCTCGCTCTCGTCCCAGGTGATGAAGACCACGCCGCCGTTTAGGTACGCGTCGGACGTGAGGATCATCGGCAGCTCGCTCGACAGCCAGTCGTCGCCGTTCTTGATCGAGTCGCCCGTCGCGCAACCGCTGCTGTTGTGCATGTCGTGGCAGAGGTTCGGCGTGATGAAGTTGTAGTCGACGACGTGCCCGGCCGAGATGTCGGTGGCCAGCTCGGTGTAGGGTCGGACGTGCTCGATGCAGCGCGCGCTGGTCGGGTTGAGGCCGTCGTTGACGTCGTCGAAGTAGATCATCGGGTTGTGCTTCGGCGCGTAGAGGGCGTGGCCGGTCAGCCCGCACGTGTCGGCCACGATGTCCTCCTGGTAGGAGCGCCAGTCGAGGCCGGCCGTCTCGAGCTGCGTGACCAGGTGGTCGGTGGTCGACTGGTGGTTCGAGCTCGGGTTGCTGTCGTTTCGGATGCCGAAGTTGTCGCCAGCCTCCATCCAGATGTAGTTCGGCTCGCTCGGGTGGATGCCCGGCGGGTTGAAGTACTGGTCGGTGTAGGAGGCGTCGTCGCGGCTCAAGAGGCCGTTGATGTAGGGCGCCGAGCTGCTGCCGAGGATCTCGGACCAGTTGTGGTTCTCCATCGAGATGACGAAGACGGTGTGGATGGCCGACCCGCCGCCGTCGAGGGTCGGGCCGCCGTCGGGGCCGGAGCTGGAGCCGGCGTCCGTTCCACCGCCGCCCGCGTCGGGCGTGGTGCTGCCGCCGTCGTGTCCGCCGCTGCCGGCGTCGGCCGTGGTGCCGCCGTCGTCGGTGCTGGTCGAGCTGTCACAAGCGAAGAGGAGCGTGACCGCGAGGGCGGCCACGAACGCGATACGTCCGTGTTGCATGAACGTCTCGGTACTCCCATCCAGGGAGCCGAGCAAGAGCGGCCGGACGTTCCTGCGCGAGGCCGGCTCAGCCGCAGCTGGGGGACGGACAGAAGGTCGTGATCCGGGCGCGGCCGCTCGTACCGGTGCCGTCCGTGAGGGCGGCGTTCCAGCTCAGCACGGCCTCCGACCCGCTCTGGAAGCGCTCGAGCGTGATCGTCCCCATGACCGCGTTCTGGCACATGCTGCTGCTCGACCGGCAGTACAGGATGGCGCCGTTCGTCACGCTGGAGTCGATGGGGTAGGACCGGGGCATGGTGCCGTTCGAGACGTCGCCGGTGATGAGCAGGATGGTGGAGTTGGGCGGCGGCATCCCGGACATCAGGACGCTGCAATCGATCGGCGTGCGCGAGGCGACGAACGTCCAGGCGGGGCCGCCCATGGGGCCGCAGGTCGAGACCGCAATCCCGGCCGAGCTTGCCCCGGCGTCGACGCGTGTGGGCGGCCCGGCGTCGATGCGTGTGGGTGGCCCGGCGTCGATCCGCACCGGCGGCCCGGCATCCGGAAACACCAAGGATCCCGTCCTCGCCGGGCGGCGGGACGCTGCCGTCGCCGTAGCGGACGTGGCTCTTCGCGCAGCCGGCGACGAGCGAGAGCGAGAGGCAAAGCAAGAGCACGCGCATCATGTCCTCTCGGTTGACATGATGCGCCGGAGCGATCAACCGAGGCCTGCGGCCACATCCCGCGCCGCCATGCCCCCGCAGCTCGGCCACTGGCGGCACTGGGAGTTCTACATGCGCAGCGAGACGCGTCCGCTCTACTACGAGTACGGATCCTTCTCGGGCCATCCCGAGCTGCTCGCCTCGGCGTGCCCCGACGTCATGGACTACTCCATGCAGTTCCCGGTGGTCGGGTCGGATCCGATGCGCTGCCTCGCGCCGTCCGACGTGCTCGACATGAACAGCAAGGACGGCATCTACGTCGCGCGCACCGACGGCGCGATCGTCATCGACCATCGCAGTCTCGCGTGGAATGGCCGCTTCAACCGCTTCAACTTCCCCGCCTACCACGGCGGCGGCGGCTGGGCGATCAGCAACGCGGGGTGGGCCATGGACAACTTCTGCGTGCGGGCGCATCCGCCGGAAGGCTTCTTGTCCGAGTGATCCGCTGTCAGCGGGCTCGAACGATTCCGAACGCGGCTCCCTGCGGGTCCTCGCAGGCGGAAAGTACGGTGCCGCCCGGCATCGCGACCGGATCCCGAGCCGTTCCGCCCAGTGCGACGACTCGTTCGACGGCAGCCTCGACGTCCGAGACCGGGAAGTAGAAGAGCCAGTGAGGGTGGACTTCGGGCCAGCGCGCCGTGTTGGCCATGCTGCCCACCGGCGCGCCGCCGGGAGCCCAGGCGAAGAGCCGGTGGCCGCCCTCGGGATCCGGCACGTCGACCGATCCCGCGGCGCTCCAGCCGAAGAGCCGCGTATACGTCGAGAAGGCCCGGTCGAGATCCGTGGTGTGGAGCTGATGCCAGCCGACCGGGCTCTTCTCCGCCGGCCCGGTCTGCTCGCGCAAGGCCACGACCGCGCCGGACGGGTCGCGGAAGGTCGCGAACCGGGTGCCGTCCTGTGCGCGCATGATCGGGGCCAAGGGCTGCGCGCCCGCTTCCGAGAACGCGTTCGCCGCGGCGTCGACATCGTCGACCGCGATCTGACCGAGCCAATGCGGAGGCGCGCCGTTCGCCCGCGCCCGCTCGTGGAGAGGCCATGCCTCGAGCATCGAGCCCGACGCCGTCCCTTCGGGCAGCGCGAGCTCCAGCGCTTCTGCGTAGAAGGCGCGGGCCGCGTCGAGATCGATCGTCCTGAGCGAGTAGCGGATGAACACGCGCCGATGCTCGTGCCGGCCCGCCGCCTGGTCAAGCGCCGGCTCGCCCTTCAGTGGGCGAAGAACGCGCGGGCGCTCTCGCGGGCGTGGTCGGCGAGGCGGCCGCAGAGCTGCACACGTTCGACGGCGCTCTGCAGATTGCGCGGGCCGCCTTCGGTGTGCGCGACTTTGGGCGTGAAGAACTGAGTCGCTTCCTCGGCCTTCTCGGCGCTGCAGAAGCGGCTGGCCGCGAAGGGCAGGTAGCCGGCGCGACCGGGGCCCATGCGTGCAGCCAGCGCGTCGTAGTGCTCGCGCAGCCAGGTCCAGGCCGTATCGACACCTTCCGCGTCGCCGAACTGCGTCATCAGCGGCGTGAAGAGCTCGTTGACCCGCAGCCGCTCGTCCAGCGTCAGGTCGAGCGCGCGCTGGCGGAGCGCCGGCTCGCGCGCCGCCGAGAGCGCGGACACCAGCCGGCCCCGCATGGCCGGGTCGGTCGTCTCGGCGAGCAACCCGAGGACGCGATTGAAGAGCGCGGCGCCGCCTTCCTGCACGGCGACCGTGACCGCCACGCCCGCGAGATCCGGCGAGACCGCGTCCGGGTGGATGGCTCCGTCGCCCCCCTCGCCGAGGTAGGCGCGACCGCGCCGGGCGGCCTCGCGACGCACCTGCGGATCCTCGGCTACCTGCGCCAGGAATCCGAGCAGCTCTGCGCGCCAGAGCGCCGTCTCCGGATCCTCGTCGGCGCGCGGCGTCCAGCCGAGCCGGCGCGCCTGGGCGCGGTAGAGGGTCGCCGCGTGTCGCCGGGCGCGGGTCACGCCACCCTCGTCGAGCAGGTGATCGATGGCGAGCTGGATCAGATGCATCGGCGCGCTCGCGACGCTGCGCTCCTCGCTCCGGGCCAGCGGCTCGAGCGCGGAGAGGGCGTCCGCGAAAGACGTATGCCCTGCGTCGAAGCTCGCCTCGATGCTGTCGGCCAGCGCCATCTGCTCGCGCACGTCGAGCGCGTCCAGCCCGTGCTCGCGGAGCGAGGCGAGCGCCTCGCCCGGCATCGTGAAGCGGTAGTAACCGTGGCCGCCCGCGTTGGGCATCAGCCAGCTCGCGCAGCCGTGCTCCAGCTCGATCGCGCCCTCCTGCTCCGTGAGCAGCGTGCACTGTGTGTGCTCCTGCCCGCCGGCCGCGTAGCGAACGCAGACGGGGATCTGCCAGCTCTCGGCATCCGCGTCGGAGCCGAGAGGCGTGTAGCGCGACTGCCGGAGCGCCACGCTACCCGTTCCGTCGGTGCAGCTCGGCGTCGCCTCGACCAGCGGCACGCCCGGCTGATCGGTGAACGACGTGAAAGGACCGCGGACGTCGCGTCCGGCCTCCGCGCTCAGCGCGGTGAAGAGATCGGCCGCCGTCGCGTTTCCGCCGGCGTGCTCTTCGACGTAGCGCTGGATGCCGCGCTGGAAGACGTCCGGCGTCAGCCAGGTCTCGAACATCGAGAGGACCGCGTCGCCCTTCTGATAGGTGATGGCGTCGAAGGCATTGTGGATGTCGTGGTCGCTCCCGATCGGTTGCCTGATCTGCCGCGCGCTGGCCAGGCTGTCGCTGCTCATCGCGTGGAGCACGTTGCGCATCTGCGCGACCTCGGGGTGGTACTCCGGGAAGGTCGCCTGGATGATGCGGGTCTCCATCCAGGTCGCGAACGCCTCGTTGAGCCAGAGGTCGTCCCACCAGGCCATGGTGACGAGATCGCCGAACCACTGGTGGGCCAGCTCGTGCGCGGTCACGTAGGCGAAACCCTCCCGCTGCCGGAGCGGCGCGTCGTCGTCGAGCAAGAGGAGCACGTCGCGGAAGGTGACCGCGCCCGCGTTCTCCATCGCGCCGGCGGCGAAGTCGGGCACCGCGATCAGGTCCAGCTTCGCGTAGGGGTAGGGCCGCCCGAAGTAATCCTCGAGGGCCGTCACGATGGCGCCCGTGTGCTCCATCGCGTAGGCGAGGTGCGCGCCTTGGCCGTGCGCTGCGACGCCGCGGAGCGGGAGCGGCCGCTCGCGGACCGAGCTCGCGGGGATGGTGCCGCCGTCGACCACGTCGAGCGGGCCGACCGCGAACGCGACGAGGTAGGTGGGCAGCGCGGGCGTGGTCGCGAAGTGCACGTGACGCATCCCCTCGCCCGCGTCTTCGGCCCCCGCGTCCTCGGCCGAGGTCTCCGGGGCGTTGGCGATGGCCACGTCGCCCTCGCGGACGGTCAGCGTCACGTCGAAGGGCGTCTTGAACGAGGGCTCGTCGAAGCAGGGGAAGGCTTTGCGCGCGCTGAGCGGCTCCATCTGCGAGAAGGCGTAGTGCTCGCCGGCCTGCTCGACGTGGTAGATGCCCTCCAGCGTCTGATCGAAGGGCGCGTCGTAGGTCAGCGCGAGGGTGACCGCGCCCGGCCCGACCGGCTCTTCCAGCGTCACCGACGCGAGCCCGCGCTCCTCGTCGACCATCGCGAACGTGGCCGCCGTCGCCTCGCCACCCTCGGGCGTGATCGTCGCCTCCGTGACGTTCATCCCCTTGGCGTTCAGGTAGATCGCCCGCTGCGCGCCAGGCAGCGTCACGTCGATGCGCGCCGTGCCGTGGAAGCGCTCTTCACGCGGATCGATCGCGAGATCGAGCGCGTAGTGCGTCGGCCGGACGTCGGCCGGCAGCCGTCCTTCCGGCGGCGGCTGTGGCGCGGGCGCGCTCGCCTGCGTGTCGGCGGCGGGCTCCGGCGTGGTGTCGGCGTGCTGCGAACCGCCGCAGCCGAGCAGAACGAGGGCGAGGAGGAACGAGATCCGGCGCGTCATGGGCAAGGCGCATAGCACAACGCGCGAGCGAGAGCTTCATCGTGTCCTTCGCGCACCAGGTTACGGCTGCCGCGTCTCCGGGCGTACAGGAAGACGCCGCGCTTGCGATCCTGGGCAGCGTGCCCTACGTGCTCGGCATCGCCGGCGCGCTCGGCACAGTGACAATGCGCTCGGCGGAGCGATGGCGCTCTCCGGTGGCCTCGAGACTCGATCCGAGTACGTCATCGAGCGAGCCGCGCGGCGCATCCGCTCTCGCTGGCGCCGACGTCGATGCGGGTACGTGCTCCCGGGCGGACGCTTGCACCGCCGGCACGATGTCGCGAGCCCCGAGCACGACGACGGTGACGGCGTCCCGGAGGCTCCGCCCGTCCTCGACGTGGCCGACAGGGGGTTGCGCGGGCGGCCCCGTATCCATGCTCCGCCGACGGACGAAAGGAATCGAATGATCCCAACCTGGCTCACCGGCATCTCGATCGCGTCCATCGCGATCTGCGTCCTGTGTGCCCTCTGGGTGGCCGTCGACGTGGTGCGTCATCCGCCGCACATGAAGATCATGGCGGCGGTGTGGCCGCTGACCGCGCTCTTCGGTGGCCCGCTCTTGGTGTGGTTCTATCGGAGGCACGGGCGCGGCAAGCATGGTGACACGCCCTTTCCCATCGCGGTCGCCAAGGGCGCGTTGCACTGCGGCGCGGGCTGCGCGTTGGGGGACATCATCGCCGAGAGCGCGGCGGCGTTGTGGCCGGTGATCCTCGCCGCGTTCGGCTATCCTGGTCTCTTCCCCGACAGCATCTTCGCGGCCTGGAGCCTGGACTTCGTCATCGCGTTCGCGTTCGGCATCGTGTTCCAGTACTTCGCGATCGCGCCCATGCGGGACCTGTCCGTGGGGCGTGGGATCATCGAGGCGGTGAAGGCCGACACGCTCTCGCTGATCTCCTGGCAGATCGGCATGTACGGAGGCATGGCCATCGCCCGCTTCTGGCTCTTCGGGAGCGTCCTCCACGCGCCGCTCGAGGCGAGCGAGCCCTCGTTCTGGCTGATGATGCAGCTCGCGATGCTCGCCGGCTTCGTCACCGCCTACCCGACGAACTGGATGCTGATCCGCAAGGGCATCAAGGAGCAGATGTAGCCGGCATCGGTCACGTCGGAAGTCGCTCGACATGCTCGATTCGGGGATTGAGCGGCGCCCGCCGCCGTGGCAGACGAAGCGGATGACGCGCCGCGACGAGCCCTACGTGCCGACGTTCTCGGAGGACGAGGTCGAGCGGATCCGCCTCTGGCACGAGTCGGCGTACCGAGCGATGCGCGCGGCCGGAGCGCAACGCGTCTCGTACCTCGACCTCGACCTGGTCGTGCCGGCAGAGGTCTTCGCGCCGACACCGACGTCGGATCTGCTCGGGCGCGCGGTCCTCGACGAGGTCCGGGGGAGCGACCGGGTGCTCGACATGGGGACCGGCAGCGGCGTGAACGCCATCCTGGCCGCCTCCCGAGCCCGGGAGGTCGTCGGTGTCGATCTCAACCCGCACGCCGTCGCGGCGGCGCGTGACAACGCGATCCGGAACGGCGTCGCGCAGCGGACGCGCTTCTTCGAGAGTGACGTGTTCGAGGCGGTCGAAGGTACGTTCGACCTGATCGTCTTCGATCCGCCATTCCGCTGGCTGCGGCCGCGCGACGTGTTGGAGGCGAGCATCGCCGACGAAGGCTACGGGGCGCTCCGGCGCTTCGTGGCCGAGCTCGCGAGCCGCCTCCGGCCCGGAGGCCGAGCGCTGATGTTCTTCGGCACCTCGGGCGACATGGATTACCTCTGCGCGCTCCTCGACGGAGCGGGGCTCGAGCGCGCCGTCGTGGCCGAGCGCGATTTGGAGAAGGACGGCGTGAGCGTCACCTATCGCACGCTGCGCGTGACGGCGCGGTCGCGCTGAGGTGCGCGGCTCGACGGTCTCGGCATGGCGCGTGCGTCCTGCGTGGTGACGACCAGGGAGCGACGGGTTGCAACCGGCAGCGCAGGCGACGCGCAGGCGAGAGCGCGCGGACGAGGACGGCGGGCGAGAGCTGCTGAACGGGCTCGCTTTGTGCGCGTGGTGGGCCCGTGCGCGGGCGCTCGAGACGGTCTCCCTCAGCGCCGCGTTGGCATCGCTCCTCGATCTCCCGGCGGGCGACCCCGCCCCACTCGAGGCGATTGTTCACGCGGGGGACCTCTCGCGGCTGCGCGCCGCGCTCCGCGAGGTCGCCGAGAGTGGCGAGGCGCGTAGCGCCGAGTATCGCGCGCTGCGGTCGGGCGGAACGACGCTACCCGTCGTGGCCGCGCTCCGGCCGTGGAAGCGAGGGGCCGGCGGAGAGGTGTCCGAGATCATCACCATCCTCGTCGTCCGGAGCGGCGGGAGCAGGGACGCGGAGGACGAAGAAGTCCGGGTGCTCCATGCGGGGTTCGAGTCGTACCCGGAAGGGCTCCTCCTCGTCCGCGGAGACGGGACGGTCGCGAGATGGAACCGTCGCTTCGCGGAGCTCTGGGGGGCGACCGAGACGCTCGACGAGAACGCGGTCCTCCGACTCGCCGTGGCACAGGTCGAGGGTGGTGAAGTGTTCTTCGAGGAGGTCCGCCGGGGTCCGGTCTCCGACGAGGCACGCCGCATCGAGTGTCGCGACGGGCGCGTGCTCGAGTGCTCGGTCAGGACCTCGCCGGCGGGGCGCGTGTGGACCTTCTGCGACGTCAGCGAGCGCATGCGGATGGAGAGCGCGATGCTCGTCAACGAGCGGCGCTACCGCCAGCTCTACGACCAGACGCCCGTGATGATGCACTCGATCGATCGCGCCGGTCGTCTCGTCAGCGTGAGCGACGCGTGGCTTCGCACCTTGGGCTACGAGCGGGACGACGTGCTCGGTCGCCTGTCGACGGACTTCCTGACGCCCGAATCGCGCCAGTACGCGCTCGATACGGTGCTCCCGGATTTCTATCAAGCCGGTGAGTGCCGAGACATTCACTACCGGATGCAGAAGAAGAACGGGGATATCATCGACGTGGTTCTCGACGCGATCGCCGAGCGCGACCCGGACGGAACGCACCGGCGCTCGCTCGCCGTCATCACCGACGTGACCGAGCGCCTGCGGACCGAGGCCGAGCGCGATCGCTTGCTGGTGCGCGACCGCGAGGCGCGCGAGTCGGCGGAGTCGGCGCTGGCCCTCCTCGATGCGCTCTTTCACACCGCGCCCGTCGGGCTCGCGTTCCTCGACCGGGATTTGCGCTACGTGCGCGTGAACGAGACTTTCCGCCGGCAGTTCCACCACGTTGCGTCCGAGGTGAGCAAGGGCCGCACGGTGTGGGAAGAAGTGGTGCCGACCGTCGCGCCGACCATCGCGCCCATCCTCCTGCGCGTGATGGAAACGCGAGAGCCCGTGACGGGTGTGGAAGTCCCCGGCGCACATGTGGGCCCGCAGGGCGAGCGGCAGAGCATCCTCGCGAGCTTCTATCCCGTCAGCATCGCCTCCGGCGAGCTCCTCGGGGTCGGCGTGATCGGCGTCGACAATACGCTGCAGAAGCGCGCGGCGACGTTGCAGGCACAGCTCTATCGCGAGGCGAGGCAAGCCGTGCGAGTCCGCGACGAGTTCCTGGCCACGATGTCGCACGAGCTCCGTACGCCGATGACACCTTTGGTCATCTATCTGCAGCTCTTGCAGCAGGAGTACGCCGACGAGGCCAACCAGCGCGCCATGCTCGACAACGCTGTGCGTCAGGTGGGCAAGCTGCGCGCGCTCATCGACGATCTACTGGACTCTGCGCGCGTCGATGCCGGTGGGCTTCGGTTGGAGAAGAGACGTGTCGCCATCGCGCGGGTCGCCGAGGAGACGGTGTCCAGCGCCCGCGTCGCGCATCCGCAGCACGCGCTCGAGCTCGAGCTGCCGGAAAGCGAGCCGACGGTGTTCGGAGACGAGCGCCGCATCGCGCAGGTGTTGTCGAACCTGATCGAGAACGCGATGAAGTACAGCAAGACCGACGCGGCCGTCCGCGTCTCGGTGGTGTGCCGCGGCGCCGAGGTGGTGGTCTCGGTCGCGGATCAGGGCATCGGCATCCCGGCCGATGAGGTGCCGAAGCTCTTCGACCGCTTCTTCCGCGCGCGCAACGCGCCGGTCAGCCAGTATGGCGGCCTAGGGCTCGGTCTCTACATCTGTCGTGACATCGTGGAGCTGCTGGGCGGCCGGATCTGGGCCGACAGTGAGCTCGGACGCGGGTCGCGCTTCCACGTCGCGCTTCCGCTCGCCGAAGAAGTCGTGACTGCGGGAAATCGGTGTGCTGGGGAGCGGTGAGAATCAGGGTGGAGGAGCACGACGCGAGCGATGGTGTTCCGGGAGAGCGGGAAGTCGATGGTCCCCGAAGAGCGCGGGGTCGAGCTGCGGACCAAGAGCTCGCCCGAGCGGACGCTGACGGCGTTCCAGCTCGGGCAGCGGCGCGCCGGGGCTTGGCGGCGGTGGCGTCACCGACCGGCGGAGAAGTCGACCACCAGGGTCGGGAGCGCGTAGCGGCCCCACTCGACGCGCCCCCGCGGCGACACCGCGCGACCGGGCAGTCGGCGGCGTAGGACTTCGTCACCGGGGCTCGTTCCACCGTCGGGTCGAACGGGCGCCCATGCGCGGACGATGCGGGAGCCCTTCTCGAGGGGGCCCTCCAACTCGACGTGCGCGCGGTGTCGCTCGGGGGTGATGGCGATCGGGCGGGAGAGCTCGGTCATGAGGTGCTCGAGCCACGGCGCGTCGACGCGGGCGATCGCGTCGGCGATCCGCGTCGCCAGCGAGAGCGCGGCCTCGCAGTCGTAGCGACAGGGATCGAAGCTGAGCAGGTGACGGTGCTCCGAGAGGAGCAGCACGTTGAGCGGGGGGAGCGGCCGTTCGACCCACGCGTCGTACGCGGCGAGGTACCAGTCGTCGGCTCCGGCGCGGCGGACGCGCTCGTCGAAGACCCCGCGTACGAGCTGCCACGGTGGTCGCAGCACGCGATTGCCCAGCGAGCCGCGGTGGGGCAGCCTGAGGCGCGCGTCGAACGCCTCCGCGCAGCACCCGGGCGTGCCCAGCAGCCGGCCGAGCTCGACGTCGTGGCGGGGCTGCCCCTCGACTCGCCGCAGCTCTCGCGCTTCGTGGATCGAGTGAGCCACGTACGCGACCCAGAGGTCCCTGTCGCCGCAACGGACGGGAGCGTGCGAGCGCGCGACGTGGGCGCCGAGCTCTCGGTAGCGCGCCACGATCTCATCGATCCTGGACGCGTCGGCGCTCACCCGCAGCGCGGGCTTGATCCCGGCCTGGAACGCGAGCCATTCCACGTCCACCGTGCGCTTCGCCGGCGGGAGCGCGGGAGCGCGCGGCTCGGGCGGAGGGAGCGCTTGCCAGCGGAACTCGTGCTCCCACGCTCCGACGCGTCTCGCGACCGCCCGCACTAGCTCCTCCGGCTCGTCGCGCGCCACGATGCGGAACAGGCGCGTATCCACTCCTGCCCGAGCCGATTGCGCCGGGTGCTCCAGCCGCAGCGCGACAGTCTGCTCACCGCGAAGGTAGCGACCCTCGATCCAGTCCTCGTGCGCCGACGCGGTCACGAGCGCGAAGCCGTCCGCCTCGCCATCCGGAGTCAGCATACGCTGCAGCAGATCATCCTGTCCGGGCGGGATGATCCACCGCGCGCGTCGTCGCCGATCGCTCACCGCGCGCCATGGTAGGGCCGCCCCGTCCCGTCCGCGAGCCCGTAGCGCCGGCTGGGTCACTCTCCGCCGCCTACGAGGCCGCGCTGAACGCGCTCGCGGCACGCTCGAATTCGAAGGGACCTAGGTGGCTGGTGTCAAACGAGCGCTCCTCGTCTTTCCGGCGGGACAGGCCCGTCTCGCCGCCCGTCCCTCCTCCAAAATGCTTCAGCATTTCGTCGTCGGGCCGAACGACGATCGGGACCTATCGCGCTCGGAAATCCTTCGGGCGTCGTTCGACACCAGTCACCTAGGCCCGCATGGGCCCATTCCGGGCGATGGGGAGTTCCCCGGTTTCGGATGACTATCCGCTTCGGCGAGAGGATGGGTGCACACGAAAGGGATATGATGGTGACCCGACGCACCCGGCCCGGGAGCCGGCGCTCAGGTCGCCGACGACGATGCCCCGCTTCCCCACACCCCGTGTCCGCTTCGCCATCGTCTGTGTGCTCACCTATGTCGCTCTATCCTTCTTGGTGCGCTTCGACATGCGGCGCGGTGAGCACATCGCCTCCTTGGTCTACCCGCTCGACACCTTCTCGATGTACGCGCACGCCGCGCCGCTGAGGACCAGCTACCTGGTCGCGCGTGACGCACGAGGGCGCGTCCATGCCATCGAATCGTTCCGCATCTTCGACTGCGGCGGCCCCGTCCGGCCGGAAGTCCACGCGTGCGGCCGCGTCCGCGCCGTGGAGTACGTCGACAGCGCCCTCTTGCACTACGTGAACCGACACCGGGGACGGGGCGAGGTGCAGGTGGACATCGTCCGGCAGACATGGGCCATCCGCGCGGGCACGCCCCCCCGGCGCATCGGCGAGTGCGTGCTCGCACGGTGCCGGGCGGCACGGTGAGGTGGCTGCCCGCGCGCGGTGCGCCGCGGCTCCGCATCGTCCTGGCGGTCGTGGTGGCGAGCGACCTCGTCGGGCTCGGGGCGTTGCTCGGCACTCTGCGCAGCGACGCCTTCGCCGAAGCCGTGAAGCTGGACGCCGTCGACGTGTTCCTCTCCACGCTCCCCGCGCGGGTCACGATTGGCGCCGTCGGGCTGGGCGCCACCCTCCTGTTCGCCCGCCGGCCGGGGCAGGTGGGTGCCGGAGCGCTCGCCCTCGTCGCCCTCGGCGTGCTCTCGACCGTCGAGGCGCACCTGTTCGGTTCGCCCAGGCGCGACTTCTTCTTCAGCGGCCTGTGCCTGCTCGGCTGGCTCGCAGGGCTCGTGGTCGCTCGCGTGCGTGGGTGTCGCGGTGAGGAGGAGTCCTGGGCGCACACGGGCGCCCTGGCGCTGCTCGGCGCGGCCTACGCGAACGCGGGCATCAGCAAGCTCGTCTACGGAGGGATTGGCTGGGCGTCCGGCGCCGAGGTACAGGCCACCGTCGTGGGCCAAACGGGTCTCGTCGGCGGCGGTCTCCTCGGCGCGCTTCGTACATTCGTAGCAAGCACTCCCGCCCTGCTCACCTGCTTCGCGGTGGCGACCCTCACCTTCGAGCTCGCCGGTCCCCTCCTGCTCGCGGGCCGCCGCGTGCGCCGACTGGTCGCGACCGGCCTGCTCGGCATGCACACGGGCATCCTGCTGATGACGGGCATCTTCTACCTCGAGTCGATGGTGCTCCTCGTCGCCTTCGGCTGGCTCGACGGCAAGGTCGAAGAGGTCGAGGCGCTCGCCGAGGGGGCCGGTACGCCCCGCTCCCGCGGTCGATTCCTCGCGGTGGCCGCGGTGCTCGCGGTCTGTGCGGCCGCCGCCGTGAGCCATCAGGCGAGGCGCGCCGAGCGAGGCCGGCGCCACGAGACTGCGCCCCGCACCGCACCGCCCCCGATCCAACGCATCGGGCCCCTGTTCGTCGGCGAGAGGCTCGGCGACTCCTGGACGATCGCCGCCCTCGATTGCACCGCTGGTGAGGGCTTGGCGGTGACCGTCGCCGGCCCGCATGGTCGAGTCGGGTTCGATCTGACCTGCGCCGACACCCCGAGCCGTAGCCCACTCGACATCGGCCGGGCCCACGTGTTCTACCGGCGCGGCCCGCCCCTACCCACGATCACGAGCGCCGGCCAGGCGCTGCGCGCGAGGCTCGAGCAGGCCACCTCGGGCCAGGACGTGTGTGCGCAGTGGGCCGCGTGGACGAGCAGCGCGCGGTGAGACGTCGTCGGAGTTGGCCGGCGATGACCGGTTCTGCGCCCACCTCGAGCTCGACCGCGCGTGCTCGCTCGATCCGATCGACGACGAAGAACTGCACGGTGCGCGGGCCGCACGCACCTATGCACGTCCTCAGCTCGAGGCGATTCACGTCGGCTTCGGATTCGCGCTGGATCAGCGGTAGCGGAGCGAGCGGCCGAAGATGTCCGGCGTGACGATGTTGCCGCTCATCTCGCGGGCGTCGAGCGTGAAGTCGAACGCGGGCTTCTTGCGGCGGATGACCGGTACGTCGCGCATGGAGCGGCCGACCTCGGGCGCCTTGGCGACCTCGCGGATGGCGTCCAGCACCGAGTCCTGCGTCGGTACCGAGGCGTTCTCCAGCGCGTCCGCCAGGCCGACGCCCGGCACGTGTGCGCCCGCGTGCAAGCGTGGCGCGACCCGCAGCTCACCGAAGATCTCGTCGCAGCAGCGGCGCACCAGGTGCTCGCCGAAGTTGGTGATCTCGGTGTCCTCGTTGAGGAAGAGCGCGCGGCCCGTTTTGCGCACGCTGGCCTCGATCGCCGGCCAGTCGTAGGGGTGGAGCGAGCGCAGATCGATGACCTCGGCGCCGATGCCCTCCGACTCGCGGAGCTGGTCGGAAGCCTTCATGGCCACCCGCGCCAGCCGCCCGTAGGCGACCACGGTGACGTCGCTGCCCTCCCGCAGGATCTTGGCCTGCGCGAAGGGGATCAGCTCGAGCGGCGTGTCGGGCCAGTCCGGCTCCCAGTCGCTGCGGTCGCCCACGGGCGCATCGATGCGCTGGCGGAGCTCGCGAGCGTCCGGCTCGCCGGGGATGACCTCGTCCGGGCTCTCCGCCCGCGCGCGCATCAACGCCTTGGGCAGCAGCACCATCACCGGGTTCGGCTCGGCGATCGCGCTCAGGAGCAACCCGTACGCGTCGCGCGGGTTGGACGGCATCACGATCTTCCAGCCCGGGATACGCGTCGCCTGCGCGTCGAAGCTGTGCGAGTGGTAGATGCTGCCGTGGATGCCCGCGCCCACCGGCGTCATGAGCGTCATGGGGACGTTCCAGTCGCCCGCGCACGCCCAGTAGGTGTTGCCCGCCAGCTTCAAGAGGTCGATCGTGTTGAACGCGTAGTCGCAGAACTGGATCTCGGCGACGGGCTTCTGCCCGGCCAGCGCCAGCCCCATCGCCGCGCCCACGATCCCGCGCTCGTCGAGTGGCGTGTTCCACGCCGTCTTCAGCCCCTGCGTCGCGGTGAATACGCCGCCCAGCGGCGGGCCCACGTCCTCGCCGAAGATGTCGGTGACGCCGAGCTGAGCTTCGCCCATGTGGAGCGCCATGCGAACGGCCTGGGTGACGGTCGCCATCGCTCAGCTCTCCCCGCCGACGTAGTTCTTCTCGGCGAACACGTACTTCCAGATGTCCTGCGGGTCCGGGTGCGGCTCGGAGAGGACCTGCTTGTACCAGGCCTGCATCTTGCCCTCGAGCTCTTCGCGCAGCCGCCGGCTCTCCTCCAGCGAGCGCCAGCCGCGGCGGTCGAGCCTCTTCTCGAGCTCGACCACGCAGTCGACCTCTTCCTTCACGTAGTTCGAGCCCGACGACGAGCTGTGCCCGTAGAGCCGCGAGACCTGCACCTCGAGGAGGACGGGTTTGCGCTCGCGCCGCACGTAGTCCAGCGCGTCCTGGATCGCGAAGTAGGCCTCTTCGGGATCGTTGCCGTCGCAGACGGCCGTGCGCATGCCGTAGGGCTTGCCGCGATCGGCGATGTGCTGCTCGCCGTGCTGGGTCTCGGCCGCCGTGGAGATGCCCCAGTGGTTGTTGGTCACGATGATCAACATCGGCAGCTCGCGACCCGGCCGGCTGGCCCAGATCAGGCACGACGCGAAGTCGCCCTCGGCCGTGCCCGCGTCGCCGCCCTGCACGATGGTGACGCCGTGACCGCCGTGCCGCCGCTGCGCGAGGCCGGTGCCGATGGAGACGCTGTACTGCACCTCGATGGGCGAGCTGACCGGCAGCACGTTCCACGCGCGCTTGCTGAAATGACCGACGAAGTTGCGTCCCTCCGAGTAGGGATCGGTCGCGGTGTTGTGCATCTGCCGCAGCGCGTCGATCGAGGGCGCGCCCATCGCCAGCAACGTCGCGCTGGAGCGGTAGTGCAGGTGCAGGAAGTCGTGCTCGAGCCCCTGGCCCTTGTTCACCAAGAGGCCGAGGCAGGTGTTGAAGGCCTCCTCGCCGGGGCCGCCGATCCAGAAATACCCGTCGCCCTGACGCTGCATGCGGATCAGGCGCTCTTCGAGCACGCGTCCTTCCAGCATCAGGTCGTGGATGTGGATGAGCTGCTCGCGGGTCATGCGCGGCTCGTCCTTGGAGGGGCGCGAAGGCGGGCGAGAGGGGGACACGTCCGTGCTCATGTCGGTCATGTTGGCCTCGAATAAGCGTGCGATACGGGGCGAGCCTCGCGAACCCCGTCGCGTCATTCGCCCGCTGACGTCATAGGACCCCTAGCACATCCGCCGCAAGCGCGGGTGCGCGCAATCGCACGCGTGGCGCGTCATTGCTGACGCACTGCGGCAAAGCCGGGTACCGAAGGCCCGAAGTCCGTTCCGGAGCTCGCGGCGACGCCGGTGTGGGGACCTCGGCGCTCGGTACCGAGGCCGAAACGGTGCGTGGGCCGGGACGGCTCTGACGCGCGTCAGCCGGGCCGTTGCACGGGCGCTTCCAGGCCCCGGGCGATGTCCAGGATCTCGTCGCGGAGCGGCCGCGGCAGATCGTAGTAGTCGGCGTGCCGGCGTACCCGCGGGCCCCTCGGCGAGAGCAGGACGTGCCCGTCTCCGAAGCACTCGACCGTGATGGTGTAGCGGCCGAGCCCGTCCGTGTACCGCGCCATGATGGCGAAGCGGCCCATCTCGGGCTGAACGGGGTTCGGCTCGTAGCCCTGGGCGCGCACCGCGCCGATGACGCGCTGCAGCGCGGCCATCGAGGGCGCGTCGGGTGCGCGGCCCACGAGGATCGGCGGCATGCGCATGACGTTGCTGCAGCCGAGCGCCAGCGTGGCCAGCAATGCGATCGTCATCGTGCGCATGTCAGAGCTCCACCGTCATCGAGAGGCCGGCCCCCGTCGAGCCGGCGTAGGGCAGGATTTGAATTCGCGCCTGGCCCGCGTACATCGCGGGGACGAGCTCTTCGTCGTGCGAGACGAGCCCGGCGATGAGCAGGATGAGGCCGACCGATTGTACGACGGCGGCGGGAATTCCGACGCCGAGGCCGAAGAGCGTCGAGTCTCGATACCCGTTGAAATGCACTATGCCTGCCAGCACGCCGCCGACGATCGGTACGAACGCCAGGGGCCACGAGTCGCAGCCGCCGTAGCCGCAGCTGTCGAACGCCTGGTCGAGCCCGCCGGCGATGCCGGCGACGACATAGCCCGCGGCGAGCAAGGTGATCCCGGTGACGATCAGCCCGTGGCCAGCGTTGCGGCGCACCTCCCGCGGGTTGACCACGCCGTGGCCGAGATCGGAGGAGACGAGCGGCCAGGTGAGCGCCTGTTGCGCTGGGGCAGCCGCGGGCGGCGGCGGTGAGAGCTCGGGGGACACGGGCTCGAAGAGCGATCCCGACTCGGGCGAGGGAGCCGCGCTGGGCACGCAGGTGTCGCCCGACCCCGCGAGCCCGGCCGGGCAACGGGGCGCGCCGGTGCAGCGGGCGTCCTCCTCGGACCAGCTCTGGCCGGGCCAGCAGCAGCGCCCTGCCGTCTCCGGCCCGACCACGCGACCACCGGAGCAGTCCTGCGCCTGCCCGAGCGCAGGCAGGAGCAACACGCCGGCGATCAGCGCCGCGGGCGCCCAAGGTAGGAGTCGTCTCACCACTGCCTCACCACGACGGGGACGCCGACTCGGGTCCATCCGCGATCACGTCCCGCCGGAGCGCCCGAGGCTCGGTGGTCGTGCTGGGCGCTGTCAAGAGAAGCGCGTGTCGATCACTCGCGCTTCGCTCGCAAGAGACAGTCGATGGATCGTCCCTGGATGGCGTCGCGATCCCGAACGCGCCCGCGTCTTCGCCCTCAGCTCTCCTGCTTCGGCTCGGGCGCGATGTCGTGGAACTTGCGGAAGTCCATCCGCGAGATGCCGCCTTCGAGCACCTCGATCACGTCGACGAAGCGGTGACCCGCGCGGACCTCGTCGGCCCAGTACAAGCGTCTCGCGTGGATGGTCTGCGAGAAGGTGCCGTCGAGGCCGGTGAGCGAGACGAGGAAGCGTACGTCTCCGTCCACCATCTGCTCCGGCGTCATGCCGTGGATGGGGCTCCGCTCGTCGATCGGGTGGAAGATCTGCCAACTCAGCATGAAGATCGGAGTGCGGTCGCGCTCGAGCGGCAGATCGTAGAAGCGCCGCATGAAGTGACCCTCGGAGGTGAGCACGTTCTTCAGAACGCTCACGCGGATGGAGGCCTCCACCACGTCGTTGCCGCGCTCGTTGGCCACGCGGAACGAGAGCGTCGGCACGCCGTCTCGCGTTTCGATGATCAGCGCATCGCTGAACAGAACCCGCGCCTTGGGCCGCGAGAACTTCGCGAACACGATCCCGGTCAGCGTGGCGATGCAGAAGACCGAGGCGAAGGCCTCCACCACGACCACCGAGTTGGACCACACGCTCTTCGAGTACATCGCGCCGTAGCCGATCGACGCGAAGGTCTGCACGCTGAAGAAGAAGGACGAGAGGTAGCTTCCGTCCGAGCCCTCGACCGAGCCGGGCGCGAGCCAGTAGGCGAGCGCGAAGAGCGCGTTCAGGCCGAGGTAGAGCAGCGCCGAGAGCCCCACCACGGTCGCCCACCGGGCGGTGAGCAGGAACGCGTAGAGATCGCGGAAGATCGCGGTGTCGTGCCCGATCCGCTGGATGGACCGTTCGAAGCGGCGCTCCCCCCGCTCGCTCACTTCCCGAGCTTCTCGCGGAGCAGGTCTCCGAACGTCCCCATGCCGCCCTTGGGCGCCTGGTTCTGCCGGTAGCTGTCGTAGTCGGCCCGCTCCGCGTCCTCGCGGGCGCCCCGGATGCTCAGGCGCAGGCGACCCTCGTTGGCGTCGACGACCTTGGCGCGGACCTCGGCGCCGAGCGGGAGCTCCTTCCGGACGTCGGTGCCGCGCGGGAGGCCGAGCTCGGCGGTGGGTACCAGCCCGCGGCCGGCGCGGCCCTGGGTTCCTGCGACCTGCACGAACACGCCGAAGCGCTCGTGCTTCTCGACCGTGGCCGTCACGATCGCGTTCATCACCGGCCGGATGTTGCGCGCCTCTTCACCTTCGCGCGCGCCTTGCTCGGAGAGGGCGAGCGAGACGCGGCGGCGCTTCTGGTCGACGTCCTTGACCACCACCAAGACCTGCTGGCCGATCTCGAGCGCTTCCTCCGCGTGGCTGACGCGGGCGCCGAGCTCCGAGATGTGAAGGAGCCCCTCCACGCCGGCCGCCAGGCGCACGAACGCCCCGAACTCCGCCAGCCGCGTGACCTGACCGGCCACCACTCGGCCGACCGGAGCGATGGTCCGCACGCCGTCCCAGGGATCCGAGGCCAGCGCCTTGAGCGAGAGGGTGATCTTCGAGCCGCTCACCGCCCTTTCGGTCCGGCTCGCGCTCGAGCCGCAGCACCTTCACGTCGACCACGTCGCCGACGGCCAGGACGTCCTCGGGCTTCTGGACGCGGTCGTGGCTGAGCTCGCGCATGGGCACGAGCCCTTCCATCCCGCCGATGTCGACGAACGCGCCGAAGTCGCGAATTTGGGTGACCCGGCCCGACACCACGACCCCCTCCGAGAGCGTCGACTCGAGCTGGGAGCGGGCCTGCGTCGCCTCGCGCTCCAGCAAGCGGCGGCGGGAGAGGACCACGTCGCGATCCTTCAGCTCGACCACCTCGAAGCGCAGGGTCTGGCCGATGAACGCGCTCGGATCCTCCACGAAGCGGATGTCGAGCTGCGACATGGGGCAGAAGCCGCGCATGCCTCCGACCTCGACCTCGGCGCCGCCCTTGTTGATGCCGGACACGCGGCCTTCGACCGGGATGCCCTGCTCCCTGGCGAGCTCGAGCTGCGCGCGACCGGCCTCCTTGCCCAGCGTGGTGCCGAGCTGGATCTCCGAGCCGTCGCGATCGATCCCGAGCACGTGCCCGCGCACTTTGTCGCCGAGCTGCACCACCAGCTCGCCCTCCGGACCGGTCAGATCCGGCCGGGCGAACCAGCCCTGCTGTTTGGCGTCGAGATCGACGAGGATCGCGTCCGCGCCGAGGTGCGCGACCACACCTTCCACCTCGTCGCCCACCGAGAGACGGCGCGCGGGGGCGCCCATGTTCTCTTCGCGGGCGAATAGCTCAGCGAAGCTCTCCGAATCACCGTTGGCCATGGCGGGCGGGATGTACCACTCCCGCCGGTCCGCGACGAGTCGGACGTGTGCGAGGGACCCTCCAGCGAGGGAAAGGGACCCTCCAGCGAGGGAAAGGGACGCTCGAGCGCGGCTCAGCGCGAGAGATTGGGGACGCGCATCCGCGTGCGGCTGCCGCGCTTGAAGCGATCCTCCGACGCGGTGACCCGGATGGCGCCCCAGCGGCCGTAGCTCCGGCCGCGGCGTGGCCCCCGGCGGCCCGGGACGATGGTGAAGGTCCGCTCGTCGGCGACGAGATCCGTCCCCTCCGCGGGGCTGTCCTCGCCCGACGCGATCAGCTTGGCGCCGAGCCAGCGCACGAGCGCGAGCGTGTCGTCGCCGGCCAGATCCGCCTCGGCCTCGATCTCGGGGAGGCCCAGCTGGCGCAGGCCGCTCGTCACCACGTGACCGTCGACCGTCTGTGTGCGGGCCCAGAAGCGGAGCGCTTGGTCGGGGCGGAGGGAACCCGCCGCAGCTGCCTCGAGCGCCGGCGGCAGCACGAGCTTGTCGTAGGCCGGCAGGTACGCCGCTCCGGCGCCGAGGTGGGTCGCGAACACCGCGGCCGCTTGCAGCACCCACTGGAGCTGGCCCTGTCGGTCCGCCCAATCGGACGAGAGCGCCGTGGTCAGCTCGACGACCTTGCCACCCTCGCCGGGGAGCTGCTCCGGCCAGGCGGGCGGTGTGCCGGGGCCGTGCACGTGGGTCAGCCAGCCGCGTTCGGGCTGGCCGAGCACGCCGCCGAGACCGTCCATGATCAGCTCGCCACCGCCGAAGCGGGCCGCGAACGCGCGCGACCAGCTCACGTCGTCGAATCTCGTCGCGGGTCGAGGTGAGCCAGAGCGTGAAGCGCTCGTCGTGCGCCTCGTTGGTGCAGACCACACGCCAGCCCGCCTCCGGCGTCGTGCGGCGGACCAGGCTGACGATCGGCAGCTTCTCGCCGGGGAGCGAGATCTGCTCGTAGACCTCGGCTTCGAGCGGGTCGATCATGCGTACGCGCTCGAGCCGTACGTCGGCGCGGCGCCAGAAGCGGGCGAGCTGCCGGACGGCCACCTCGATCCCCTCCGCCGCCGCCAGGTCGCCGAAGAGATCGTGCTCACCCGGCGGCCGGGGCGCCATCCAGCGGACGGCCTGCGTACCCTCCACATCGCCGTGCTGCATCGCCGTGCGCATCGCCTCCACCACGCGGGCGGCGTCGTGCGCTGCGGAGTCGGCCGTGGGAGCTGGAGCGGAGATGAGGTCGGGGAGCATGGCGCGGGGAGGTCCTCGATTCGCTCGGGCTGTAGCGCCCGGACGAGCAGGCTGGCAAGTAGCCACATCGGACCAGCCCTCCACCGATTTTGACAGGTGCGGCGGCGGCGCACCAGCCCCCTCGGCGCTCACGCCCCGTCGGCCCACCAGGCCGGCTCGGTCCGCAGCGCGATGGCCCCCCAACGACCGTAGCTCTCGCCGGGGCGCGGCCCCATCCGGCCGAGCCCGACGGTCGCCTCGACCTCTCCGGCGACGAAGCGGTCACCGAGATCGAGGGTCGTCGGCAGCCGCTCGATGGGGAGCGCCTCCGGCCGCGAGGCGCCTCTGCGATAGAGCCGAGGAGCCACGGCGGGCACGGCCGGCGCGCAGGCCCCGAGGTTGCGGGCGATGCGCTGCTCGTGGTGGGAGAGGAGTCGGCCCGCCGCCTCGCGCAGGAGCGCGCGGACGGTTTGAACGGTGAGCCCGGCGCACCACACCTCGATCTCGGGCAGCATGAACGCGGTCATCCCGCGGGTGACCCAGGCGCCGCGCTGGCGCTGCGTGCGCAGCCAGAGCGCCGACAGGGCGGGGAGCTCCAGGGGGCCCTCCATGGCGTCGAGCCAGGTCGAGAAGGGCACCGCCTTGGCGGCCGAGGGGACCCACACGCTGGAGGCGTCCCGGGCGCCGAGCGCGGCGACCGCGCGTGAGATATCCAACGGAGCTGATTGGTCCGCTTGCGAGCTTCGAGCATCGGCACGAGAGACAGGACCGTGGCGGCGGGCTGCTTCTCCAGCAGCTCGGCGGCCGGGCCGCGCAGCGCCAGCCCGCGCGCGAGATCGCGGCCGCTCCCGGTGCGGAGCAGCGCGCTCCAGCCCTCGGTCGGGTGGTCGATGGCGCCGCGGCCGCCGTTCACGTGCAGCACCGCCGTCGGTCCGTGCTCGCGCTCCCAGCGGGCCGTCCAGGCCTTGGCGTCGAGCGGCTGGTCGGGGGGCGCGCCCCGCAGGAGGACGGCGGTGATGCGCTCGTCGGACGCGTCGCGGGCCTCCGTCATGCGCCACCGGCCCTTCACGTACTCGACGGTGCTGACCAGCCGGAGCGACGTGCCCGAGCGATGGTGCCGGACGTGCTCGTAGACCTCGGCCACGCCTTCGGCGACCAGCCGCACGGCCTCGACCTCGGCGGTGACGTGCGACCAGAACGAGGCCGCGTCGGCAGTCCCGAAGCGCTTCCCCAGCCGCGCGCGCTCGTGACGGAGGGCCATGGGATGGGCCATCCGGCGCAGCTCGTCCCGTTCGCCTCGAGCGAGGGCCGCGCGGACGGCCACGATCAGGTCGGCCACTTCGTCGCAGACGGAGCTGTCGAGCTCGAAGTCGGTCGCCTCGTCTTCGTGCCCGAGGGGGCGATTGGACAGGAGACGCACCTGTTGCATGGAAACCGCCCCCTGCAGGCCGGGTTCCGTCGCGAAGCGCGCGAATCCTCGTCGGGTTTGCGTGGCGCCGGGTCACGGCGTGCCTCTTCTGCGCGTCACGTCCCGGCGTCTCACGGAGAGGAGGGGCGCTCGGGTTTCCCGGGAGGAGGGCTCCGTACGCGGGACCGTGCTCCCGTCCCCGTGCTCGCGACGGAGGCGACACGCGAGCATCGACACGCTCGTCGGCGGGGACGGTGCCGCTCCTCGGCTCGCCGGCCCGAAGCTCCGGCGATGCGGACCGGGTCTGTCTGCTCGGCGCGTGATGGTCTCGCACGTCGCTTCATGTGGTGCGCGTGCGCAGCTCAGTGCGCGAACGTGGCGGCTTGCCTCGACGATGAATGGACACCGAGGCGTCTCTCCACGAAGCGACGTCAGGGCGGAATAGAGACGCGCTTGCCGGCTTTGAGCAAATGACTAGCCCTGCTGTATGAGCTCGGTCGACCACGGTGCGCCGCGGCGCTCGTCGTCCACGCCAGCGTGAGCCCGCGCGGGATTCGAGCGAGCGTCGTCGCTCGTCGTGGTGCGACAAAGGAGGACCTCCGTCATGTTCCGAACCAGGTCATCGCGGAAGATGGGAATCGCCGCTGCTGCCCTCGCCAGCGTCACGGTGCTCGGCACCACCGGCGCGGCGCTCGCCCAGCAGAACACGCCGCCGCCGGCCCCTCACGAGCGCCACGCCATCGCCTCCGCGCAAGAGCTGAGCGAGGCGTTCACCAGCGTGGCGGAGCGCGTCTCTCCGTCGGTCGTGAGCGTCCGCGTCGAGGCCAGGCTGCCCCAGGACCGGATGCAGGCTCCCTTCGGGCCTTTCGGGGTGACCCCGCACGACGACGGTATCGCGCGCGGGAACGGCTCGGGCCTCGTCATCCGGCCCGACGGCTACATCCTGACCAACAACCACGTGGTGGACCACGCGTTCCGCATCGAGGTCCAGCTCCAGGACGGACGGCGCTTCCCGGCCCAGGTCGTGGGTACGGATGCGGCGACCGACCTCGCGGTGATCCGCATCGCCGCCGACAACCTGCCGGCGCTCAACTTCGCCGACTCGACGGAACGTCCGTCCCGGCGAGTGGGCGATCGCCATCGGCTCGCCCTTCGGGCTCGACTACACGGTCACGACCGGCGTGGTCAGCTCCGTCGGTCGTGGCGGCCTCGGGATGAACGAGATCGAGGATTACATCCAGACCGACGCCAGCATCAACCCCGGTAACTCCGGTGGTCCTCTCGTCGATCTGGAGGGGCGTGTGATCGGGATCAACACGATGATCATCGGCCGCGGCTCCGGCATCGGCTTCGCCGTGTCCTCGGAGCTGGCGCGGCGCGTCACGAACCAGATCCTCTCTCACGGTCGGGTCCGTCGAGCCTGGATCGGCGTCTCGTTCCAGGAGCTGACGCCGGAGCTGGCGTCCGCGTTCTCGCTCGGCGAGCGGGCACGCGCCGGCGCGTTGATCGCCGACGTCGTCACCGACGGTCCGGCCCGGCGAGCCGGGCTCCGCTCCGGCGACGTCGTGGTCGAGGTCGACGGACAGCCGGTCCGCGAAGGGCGCGATCTCCTCCGCGCAGTGCTCCGCCACGACGTGGGCACGCACGTACACCTACAGGTGATGCGCGCCGGGCATCGGGTGCCGATCGATCTGACCACCGCCGAGCGGCCTGGTGAGGACGACGGCAGCACGCCCGCGACGCCGGTCATGCGGCCGACCGACAATCGAGGACCCACCGACGGGATGTCGCTCTCCGTGCTCACGCCGCAGCAGCGGCAGCAGGTCGGCGCGGACGGCGCGCTGATCACCGACGTCACGCCGGGCAGCGACGCCGACCGTGCGGGGCTGCGACGCGGCGACGTCATCCTGCAGGCCGACGGGCACGCCGTCCGCCAGCCGCAGCAGATCGCCCAGGCCACGGGCGACGGCCACGCCCTGCTCCGCGTGCGCCGTGGTGAGAACAGCTTCTACACGGTTCTCACCGACTGACGTCTCTCACCGACTGACGTCGTTCACCGACTGACGTCCGGTCCCGCCGGAGCGTTCGACGCCGGGCTCGCCACGCGCGGGCTCGGCGTCGTCGCGTCCGGGGGGGGTCATGCGGATCTCTCGGACGGTCGCGTCCCGGCGGCGAGAACGCGGTCTGCATCGTCCCTCCGAGAGCCGACACGGGACGAGCTCGCGCTTTCGTTCGCGGCGCACCTCTCGCTTGCGGCGGTCGACCCGACTATCATCGGCCGCCGATGAGCATCGTGCCGGAAGCGGGGGATTCCTACGATCTCGAGTCCTTCAAGACGTATCAGCGGCTCGACGATGCGGCGTTCGCGGCGCGGCACGGGACGGGGTTCCTGGTCATGTCGAGCGACGCAGCCGGGCTGCAGGTCCCATCCGGGCCTCATCGCACCATCGCCGTCGAGGCGCGAACGGACTCGTCGGAGAGCTGGACGCCGGTGCGCTTTCAGGTCTGGCCCGTGCGCAAGTCGGACCGCTCGCTGATCGCGCGCTTCGTCTCGGTCGGTCGCACCCGTCGCAACGACGTGGTGATCCCGGACGTCTCGCTCAGCAAGTTCCACGCGTTCTTCATCGAGCAGGACGGCGGCTACGTGATCCAGGACGCGCGCTCGCGAAACGGCACCTACGTCGGATCGCAGCGGGTCAACGCGCAGGGCGAAGGGCCGCCGATGACCCTCCGGTCCGGCGTTCGCGTACGCTTCGGCGCCGTCGATCTGAGCTTCCTCGACGTCACCGGGCTGCGCTCGCTCGTGAGCGACCTCTACGCCCGCTGATCTCCCGGCGCTCGAGGCCGGCGCGCCGAGTTGCACCGGGCTCGTTCGAGCTCACGGGCGCGCGCAGGCGCCGCTCATGCAGACGCGCACGCCGTTGCAGTGCGAGCCGCCGCCGCAGGTGCAGACGCCGGCCGTCGAGCAACCATCGCCCGACCCGTCCGCCGTGCAGTCGGTGCAGGACCGTCCGTTCGCCCCGCAGGTCGTTGCCGAGCGGGTCTGGCAGACCTCGCCATCGCAGCAGCCGGAGGCGCAGCTCGTGGCGTCGCACACGCACGCGCCCGAGACGCAGCGCTGCCCGTTCGCGCAGGCCGGGCCCGCGCCGCACCGGCAGATGCCTCCGGCGCAGGAGTCCGAACGATCGTCGCACGCCACACAGGCTGCGCCGGTGGTGCCGCAGGCGCTGACCGAGGGCGGCGTCGTGCACGTCGATCCGGAGCAGCAGCCGCTGGAGCAACTCGTCGCGTTGCAGCCGGCGCAGGCGCCCGAAGCGCATCCCGTTCCGCCACAGGAGACACAGGATGCGCCGCCGCTCCCGCAGGCGGCGTCGCTCGTGCCGGGCTGGCAGCTGCCCGATTGGCAGCAACCCGCGCAGGAGGTCGCGTCGCAGACGCAGGATCCGCTCTGGCAGCGAAGGCCGGCACCACAGGGCGCGCTCGACCCGCACTTGCACGCGCCGCTGGCGTCGCAGCTGTCGGCCTTCATCGAGTCGCAGGCGACGCAGGCCGAGCCGCCCGCGCCGCATGCCGAGGACGACGGCGTCGTGCAGGTCGCCCCCGTGCAGCAGCCGTCGGGGCACGAGGTCGCGTCGCAGACGC
Organism: uncultured Pseudomonadota bacterium; assembly: GCA_963832725.1. GTDB lineage: Bacteria > Myxococcota_A > Polyangia > Polyangiales > Sandaracinaceae > JAEZBP01. The sequence continues at coordinate 305,579 of CAWHVG010000006.1, read as the reverse complement.
ATCCCCCGTCGGTGCAGCGCAGACCGGCGCCGCACGCGTCGCCCGTCCCGCAGCGGCACTGCCCGTCCACACAGGCGTCCGCGCCGCTCGCGTCGCAGGTCACGCAGGCTGCGCCGCCCGTCCCGCAGGTCGAGAGCGAGCTCGGGCGGCATACGCTTCCGTCACAGCATCCGGACGGACAGCTCGTGGCGTCGCAGACGCAAGCCCCGCCCACGCAGCGTTGGCCTGCACTGCACGCCGGGCCCGACCCGCAGGCGCACGTGCCGGCGACACACGAGTCGGCGAGCGCCGGATCGCAGGCCGTGCAGGCTGCGCCGCCCGTTCCGCAGGTGCTCGTCGTGGCCGGGCTGCAGGTCGCGCCGGAGCAGCAACCGCTCGCACAGCTCGCCGCGCAGTCGCTGCACACGCCCCCCGCGCACGTCCCCGCGGTGCAGGTCTCGCAGGCGCCGCCGCCGGCGCCGCACGCGCTCACCGAGGTGCCGGGCCGGCAGACGTTCCCGTTGCAGCAGCCATCGCAGCTCGTGCTGTCGCACACGCAGCTCCCGCCGACGCAGTGCTGTCCGGCCCCGCACCCCGGCCCGGCGCCGCACCGGCAGGCGCCGCCTTCGCATCGGTCCGTCCGGAGCGGGTCGCAGGTCTGGCAGGCTCCACCGGGCGAGCCACACGTGGCCATCGCGATGGGGCTGCACGCGTCTCCGTCGCAGCAGCCGGAGGCGCACGAGAGCGCGTCGCACACGCAGTGCCCGCTCGAGCACCGCTGGCCGAGCGCGCAGGCGACGCCCGGTCCGCAGCGGCACGCTCCGGCCGGCCCGCACGAGTCCGCGAGCATCGGGTCGCAAGCCACACAGGTGGCGCCGCCGATCCCGCAGGTGCTGCTGGCGCGGGCGCGGCACTGACTCCGTCGCAGCAGCCGGAGGGGCAGGACATCGCGTCGCAGATGCAGAGCCCCGCGACGCAGCGCTGCCCACCGGGGCAGGCGGCTCCGTCGCCGCAGGCGCAGCTGCCGTCCGTGCCGCAGTGGTCGGCGCGCATCGGGTCGCAGACCGCGCAGCGGGCCCCGTCCACGCCGCAGCTCGTGGTCGCCCGCGGGTTGCACACCGAGCCCGAGCAGCAGCCGTCCGGACAGCTCGTCGCGTCGCAGCTTCCGCAGACGCCGCCGTTGCACGCGTCACCCGCCGCACAGGCGCTGCAGGTGAGCCCACCCGTTCCGCAGGCACCCCCGCTGTCCCCCGGCTGGCAGATGTCGCCGTCACAGCAGCCGTCGGGACACGACGTCGAATCGCAGGTGCAGGCGCCGTCGATGCATCGCTGGCCCGCGTCGCAGGCGGGCCCGCCGCCGCATCCCTCGGTGCACACCGAAGGTCCGGCCCCGGCGGCCGAGCAGGACCAGCCGGGCTCGACCGTGCAGGTCGCGGAGCACCCATCGCCGCCGTCGGTCCCGCCGTCGTCGCACGCCTCGATCAGCGGCGCGATCTCGACCGTCTCCGCAGACGGCGGGCGGGCCGAGACGCACCGCGAGGGTGACCACCTGTCCGGTCACGAGGTTCACCTCACCTGCACCGCTCCCTACGACCTCGCCTCCGCGCAGCCCGTCGACGCGTCCGACGAAGCGCGCGCCGCCGAGCGCGTCGGGCAGGAGCACCACCACGCTCTCACCGTCGGGCGCCAGCGTCTGCGCCGGGTCGGGACGTGCCATGGGCGCGAACGCGTCCATCCCGTTCGCCGTGCCCGAGAAGCGGAGTTGGTCGAGCTCCACGGCGTAGGTGACGTCGATCTCCACGCCGGTCAGCCCGGTCTGCACCGGCGCCGAGCAGCCCAGGGCGAGCGCGAGGGCCAGTGCGAGGACGAAGCTCCTGGGATCGAGGTGGCTCATCGCGTGTCGATCGTTCCCAGCGAGCCCGACGGGAGTGTCGGCGATTGACCCAGCAGCACGCTGGCGGTGATGGCTCCCGCGCCCACGACCACACCCACCACGATCGCCCAGAACCACCACTCCTCGTAGAATTCGGGGCTCGACGGCGGGGGCGGCGGTGCGGCGGCGACGCGGGCGCGGGCCGCCTCGTCCTGCTGAGCGCGCTCGAGCATCCGCACCCGCGTGGCTTCGAGCTCGTGCCGCGCGCGTTCCAGCTCTTCGAGTGCGCTCTCGTAGCGCTCCCGCTCCTGCTCGAGGCGCGCGGTGCCCGCCTGTCTCGCCGCTTCCAGCTCCTGTCGGGCGCGCTCGAGCTCGGTCAGCGCGGCTTGCTCGCGCGCCTCGGCGGCGCTGTCCTCTCGCGGCCGCAGCTCGCGCAGGAGATCCTCGACGAGCGCGCGGTTCGGCGCGTCGGGTCGCTCCTGCAGATACTGCTCGAAGCTGGCGATCGCTTCGTCCCGCCGCCCCAGCTCGCGGTAGCACTGGCCCAGGTTGAAGAGCAGACCCGGCGCCGGCACCAGCTCGTACGCTCGTTGGTATTCCTCGAGCGCGCGATCGTAGCGGCCGGCGTTGTAGTGGGTTGTGCCCGTACTCGGGGCGGAGCTTCTTGAGCGCGACGCTACGGCCGAGCCGCACGTGGTCGGCCAGATACACATGACCGATCCCCCCGCGCCCGATCAGATCCACGATCCGATACGTCCCGAGAACCGTGCCGGGCTCGAGCACCTCGCGGTCGGGGTCGTCGCGCGTGACCCGGCGCATGCCGGACGTCCGGACCGGCGAATCGGTGAGCTCGAGGGCCGGGGTCGCGCCGTCCGCGGTCATCCCGCAGCGCTCGCACAGCCGTTCCCCGGCGGCCGCCTGTGCCCCGCACGCAGCGCATCGACCCTCTTCGGGGCCGATCTCGTTCTCCGCGCTCCGCACCGAGCCCATCGGGCAGCTATACCAGAATCCGCCTCTCCGTTCACGGAGGCACATGCCCGAGGTAGAGGGAAAACCCCGACAGAGCCGACGGGCCGGCCGTCCGCGCGGGCGCACAAGCGGGCCGGGTGCAGTGTCCTCGTATGGTGACGCGCGAGTGCCGGGCTCTCGGTGACAGCGCCGATGCGCCGCGCCTTCGATGGGCCGCTGTTTTCGTGCAATGCACGCGCAACGACTCGAGTGTGCGAGCGATACCGGGTCCGGAGGGTCGCGAGCCCCCATCTGCAGCCATGCCCGGAACCACGCGAGCGAGTCGGACCTCTTCGGTGGGCTGGAGTCGTGCATGTCCACCGTCGGTCTCTCGAGATTGTTCCCGGCGCGCCGAGGCACGAGCTGACCTCGTCCTCGGGCAGGCGAATTGCACGGACCCAGGTCCTGGGGTAGTCAGGTGTCCGCGCGACGCATCTTTCGAGCAACCGCCATGGCATTCATGCCGATGACTCGCCAAACGGGCGTCATGCAAGAGCAGTCATTCACATCGCCGTCGTCCAGAGCGACGTCTTCCCATCGGGTGGCCCATCGTTCGATTCCACAGTCGAGCGTGGACCCAGGCGGCCGTGCGATGAGCGACCAAGGCCAACACCTCGCAACCGACGTGGTGGTCGTCGGTGCCGGACTTGGTGGGTTGGCCGCCGCAGCGTCCATCGCCCGAACGGGCCGTGGCGTCATCGTCCTGGAGCATCATTTCGTCCCCGGTGGATATGCTCACGATTTCCGGCGAGGACACTACCGCTTCGACGTGAGCCTTCACGCCATCGACGGTGTGATTCCCGGTGGTCTCTCCTACCCCTCGTTTCGTAAGCTCGGTGTACTCGATCGGGTGCATTTTCATCGTCTGGACCCGCTCTATGTCGCCGAGTTTCCCGGCCGGCGCATCGTCGCGTACGCGGATCCGTTGGCCTACGAGGCGGAGCTGGTCCGCCACTTCCCCAGCCAGCGAGCAGGGAATCCGATCCCCTCACCGATGAGCTCTCGCAGGTCTATCGCGAGGTCCTTCGCCTCGAGCACGACCTGTCGACCAAGTCTCTGCGGGCGGGAGACGCGCAGCAGCACTTCCCGCACGCGTTGCGGGCCATGAACGAGAGCTGGTCGTCATTCATGGCCCGGCACATCGACGATCCCGAGCTGATGGCGGTGTTCTCCGCCACCTGGGGTTACTTCGGTCTGCCGCCGTCGACGCTGAACGCCGCCGCCTTCGCGCTACCCTGGGTGAGCTACCACCACTTTGGCAGCTTCTATCCGGAGGGCGGATCGACGGCCATCAGCCGCGCGCTCGAAGCCGAATCTGGCCCACGGAGGGAAGGTTCTCTACCGGCAGCGAGTCGAGCGGATCGAAGTCGAGGGCGGCCGAGCCGTCGGCGTGCGGACGCACCGCGGGCTGGAGGTCTCGGCGCAGTCGGTGATTCTCCAACGCGAACGCACCCGATACGGTCCAACGACTGGTCGGTGCGAATACGCTTCCCCGCCTCTACGCCGATCACGTTGTCCGCACCCCGGACTCGATCTCGTGCGCCACGCTCTACATCGGTCTCGAGCGAGCTCTCGGGCGCGAGCACGAGGCAGTGCACGAAACGCTGGTGTTCCCGAGCTACGACCTCGACCGTCAGTACGAATCCGCGCTCGCCGGCGACTTCGCATCGAGCCACGTCGCAGTGATGAACTACTCCGTGATGGATTCCGCGTCGGCGCCCGACGGCAGCTCCGTCCTCGCGGTCAGCGCGCTCGCCTCCTGGGACCACCAGGATGTTTGGGGAACCGGTGGGGTCCTGGACGGATACCGGAAGAACCCGGGCTACGTGGCCATCAAGAACGAGGTGACCGCTGCTCTGTACCGCCACGTCGAGCGCTTTCACCCTGGGGCGCGAGAAGCGACGCGATACGCCGAGCTGTCGACGCCTCTGACCCATGCGCGATACTCGCTGAACCGTCGAGGCGCCATCTACGGCTTCGAGCAGAGCGTGCGGACCATGTACAGCAACCGGCCGCGCGCCCAGACGCCCATCTCCAACCTCTTCCTCGCCGGCGCGTGGACGCGCCGCGGCGGAGGGCAGAACCCGGCGATCCGCTCGGGAATCGAAGCGGCCGACCTCGCCGTGCAGCACCTCACCGACCGATGGAGCCCTGCCGCGTGAGATCTTCGTCCCCCACCTCGGCACCGATCGCCGTCGTCGGCCTCTCCTGCTGGTATCCCGGCGCGCGAGACCCGAAGCAGCTCTGGGAGAACGTCCTGGCTCGGCGTCGGGAGTTTCGGCGCATCCCGGACGTGCGCCTGCCGATCGCCGACTACCAGGCGGACGACCCGACCGCACCGGACAAGACGTACGGCAAGCGCGCGGCGGTGATCGATGGCTTCGAGCTGGATTGGGCCTCCCTCCGGATCCCGAAGAAGACCTTCGAGGCGATGGACATGGCTCACTGGCTCGCGCTCGAGGTCGCGATGCGGGCGGTGGAAGACGCCGGCTACACCCGGGAGAGTATTCCGCGGGACAAGACGGGCGTGTTGCTGGGCAACACCCTGACGGGCGAGTTCAGCCGGTCGTTCATGCTGCGCTACCGGTGGCCTTTCGTGCGCCGCGCGCTCGAGAAGTCGGCTGCCGCTCGGGGGCTGTCGGCGGCTGCCGCCCGTGAGCTCGCCGAGACGATGGAGGGCGTCTACAAGTCGGTCTTTCCGGAAGGAACCGAGGACACCCTCGCGGGAGGCTTGTCCAACACCATCGCCGGCCGCATCTGCAATTTCTTCGATCTGCACGGCGGCGGCTTCACGGTCGACGGGGCGTGCGCATCCTCGCTCATCGCGGTGATCACGGCAGCGGACAAGCTCACGAGCGGCGACCTGGACGTGGCGCTCGCCGGCGGCGTGGACATCAGCCTCGACACGTTCGAGCTGGTGGGTTTCGCCAAGACGGGCGCGCTCTCGCCCGATGAGATGCGCGTCTACGATCGCCGCGCCAACGGGTTCATTCCGGGCGAGGGCTCCGGTTTCGTGGTCCTCAAGCGGCTCGAGGATGCGCGAGCCGCGGGCGACACGGTCTACGCGGTGTTGCGTGGATGGGGCATGTCCACCGACGGCAAGGGCGGTCTCACGGCGCCGAGCCGCGGAGGACAGGCGCTCGCCATCGGGAGGGCCTACCAGCGTGCCGGCTTCGCGATCGGCTCACTGGACTTCGTCGAAGGCCATGGCACCGGCACGCGAGTCGGCGACGTCGTCGAGATCGAGGCGCTTGCCCGGGCGGTGGACGAGAACGGCGGGGCTGCGCCGCGCCGCATCGGGATGACCTCACTGAAGTCGATCCTCGGTCACACCAAGGCGGCGGCCGGTGTGGGCGCGTTCATCAAGGCCGTGCTCAGCGTGAACCGTCGGGTGATTCCGGCCACCGCGGGCTGCGAGCAGCCGAACGCGAGCTTCTCGAGGTGGGCTCGCTCCATCCCGTGCTGGAAGGCGAGGTGCGTCCGCCCGACGCGATCCTGCGAGCCGGCGTGTCCGCCATGGGGTTCGGCGGGATCAACACCCACGTCGACGCATCGAGTCCGCCGACGTCCCGCCGGGCTCACGCGTCGCCCCCGACGTCTCGGAAGAGGCCTTGCTGGCGTCCACCAGGACACGGAGCTCTTCGTGCTGGCCGCGCCGTCGGTCGCCGAGCTGCGCCGAGCGGATCGATGCGCTCGGTCTCGTCTTCCGCGACGTCAGCGTCGGCCAGCTGACCGATCTCGCCGCACACTTGGCCAGGCAGGTGGCCCCGCTCCGCGCCGGTCCGCGCGGCTTTCATCGCTTCGACCCCCGACGAGGCATGTGCTCGCCTGAGGGAGCTGAGCGCGCTCTTGCGCGATGCGCCTCCCGCGGAAGGTGGAGTGTCCGCGGCGATTCGCGACGCGCGTGGGTGTCCAATCGAGCGAGCCCGGCGCGGGTCGGCTATCTCTTCCCGGGCCAGGGCTCGCAGCAGCTCGGCGCCGGACGTGCGCTCTGCCGACGCTTCGACTGGGCGCAATCGCTCGTGCGGGAAGCGGAAACGGCCCTGCCGGAGGTCTCGGAGCGCCTCTTCCGCACCGCTCGACCGCGCCGTGGACGACGCCGAGCGCGCCGCCTGGAGAGAGGCGCTCGCCCGGACGGAGATCGCGCAGCCCGCCATCTGCCTCGGCTCCATGATCTACCTCCGCCTGCTCGACGCGTTGGGGGTGAAGCCCGTCGCGGTCGGCGGTCACAGCCTCGGTGAGCTCACCGCATACAGTGCGGCGGGCGCGTTCGACGAGCGCACGCTCTTCGCGTTCGCGGCGTTGCGTGGGCAGGCCATGGCCGCGAAGGACGGCGAACCGGGAGCGATGTCGAGCTTCGGCTGCGACGCCGAGCAGGCTCGTTCGATTCTGGAGGGCGTGGACGGCTACGTCGTGGTCGCGAACCTGAACAGTCCCTCACAGACGACGATCTCCGGCGAAGAAGCAGCCGTCGCGGAGGCCGAGCGTCGCGCGGCGGAGGCGGGCGTCCATGCGCGCCGGCTCCCCGTGTCGAATGCGTTTCACTCACGGCTCGTGGCCTCCGCGGCCGACTCGGTGGCGTCGGCGCAGGCGTTGCCTTCTCGGGCCGGCGAGCTGTGCGCTGCGCTCTTCTCCAGCGTCGACGGAGGAAGGGTCCAGCCGGCGCAGGACATGAATGCGCATTTCGCGGCGCAGATCCTGGCTCCGGTCCGTTTCCTCGACATGGCTCGCAACTTGGCGCGCGAGTGCGACCTGCTGCTCGAAGTGGGTCCGGGCGCGTCCTGAGCGGGCTCGTCGACCGTACGGGCGACATCGACACGCCCTGCCTTCCGGTCGCTGGGAGCGCTGGTCGCTTCCTCGAGCTGCATGCAGCCCTCGCCACTCTGTTCACGCACGGGCACGACCTGCGCTGGGAGGTGCTCTTCGAAGGTCGGCTGGTCCGCCCGTTCGTGCCGCCCGCGGAGCTGCGCTTCATCGTCAACCCCTGCGAGCGGCCGATGGCCGACGCGGAAGGCCTCCGCCCGGACGCGACCGATGTCGCTCCGGCGAACTGGGAGCCACTGAGCCGCTTCGGCATCGATCCCGCGACGCTCGAAGGCTATCTGACCTCCCGCGGACGCTTCCTGGCCGATGTGATCCGCGCCGACCTGCGATCCGCGGACGTGGCCATACCGACGGGCTCCGCAAGCGATCGTGGACCCGCCGTCGAGCCGCCTCGCGCGGCTCCTCGTGCTGTCACCGGCCACGTAGCGGGCGGGTCGACCATCGACCGTCTCCGGCAACTGGTGGCGGATCGCACAGGCTATCCGCTGGACTCGATCCCGCCTTCGGCCCGCCTGCTGGACGATCTCAACCTCGACTCCATCAAGGCCGGCGAGCTCGTCGCGGCCGCGGCTGACGTGGTCGGGCTCTCGGGGCAGCTCGACCCCTCACGCTTTGCGAACGCGACGCTGGCAGACGTCGCTGAGGCGCTCGACGCGCTGGGGCCCGATGCCAGCGATGAGGAGGACGCTGTCGGAGAGCCTCCGCAGGATGCGCTGAGCGCGCTGGTGGCCCTGGTGGCCGACGTGACCGGCTATCCGCTGGACTCGATCCCGCCTTCGGCGCGCCTGCTGGACGATCTCAACCTCGACTCCATCAAGGCTGGCGAGCTCATCGCGCGAGCGGCGACCGAGCTCGGTCTCTCCGGCACGATCGAGCCCGGCCGCTACGCCAACGCTCGATTGGACGAGCTCGCGGCCGTCCTTTTGGGAGACGACGCGTCGGCGCCGGATACGCCCATGGACCAAAGCGTGGTGTTGGCCGCGCTCTTCGAGGAGGTCGAGCTGCTCACGGGCTTTCCTCGGGGCGCGCTCACCGCCGACGCCCATTTGTCCCGCGATCTCGGCTTGGGTGTCGACCGCGTCGGCGCGTTGCTCGATGCCTGTGCTCGATCCTTGGGTACTTCGCCCATCCCCGCCTCGGCGGACCTGTTGAACGGCACGCTCGCGCAGCTCGCGGAGCGTCTCGCCTCCCCGAACCGTCGAGCCGCGGAGTCCGCCGCTCCCACAGACATCACGACATCCGATCGGGGGTGGGTGCGAGAGCTCGCCGTGGACGTGGTCGAGGCACCGCGAGCCGCGGAGGAGCCACTGCCGTTCGAGGATCTCCGTGATGCGCAGGTTCGCATCCTCGTGGAGGCCACGGAAGGCGATGTCGGTGAGGCGCTCGCTCGGTCCTTGGAGGCGCGCGGAGCGGCGGCAGAAGTGCTTTCGTTCGAGCGGGCGTCCGCCGAGCCGCGGTCCTGCACGCATCTGATCGGTGTGCTCCCGCGGCGAGCCGCGGCGACGGAGCGCTCTGCGTCGCGCGTGGCCGCTGCGGTGAACCGGCTTTGCGTCGTGGCGACCGCGCTCTCTCCGGCACCCCCGAGCGGCGCCCGATCCTCGGGATCGATTCAGTTCGGCGGCGGGCGCTTCGGAGCCGACGCGTCGAGGGCGGAGCTCGACACGTCGTGCGCCACGGCCTTTGCTCGCAGCTTGCACCTCGAGCGGCCCGAGCTGCGGGTCCGCCTACTGGACTTCGCGGCCTCTTCGTCGGCAGCACAGGTCGCCGCGGAGTCCATGCTCGAGCTCGGTGGACCGACCGGGTTCGCGGCCTCGGGGTTCGACGCGAGGGGAGCTCGGTTCGTGCAGTCCGCACGAAGGCTCGATCCGGCCGAATACGCCCCGCGAGCGCTCGACCTCTCGCCAGAAGACGTCGTGCTCGTCACCGGCGGCGCTCGTGGCATCACCGCCGAGTGCGCGCTTGCCGTCGCGGAGCGGAGTGGGTGTCGTCTGGCTCTCGTCGGCAGCACCAATCTGGCCTCGGCCGACGTGCGGACGCGCAAGGAGATCGCGGCCACGCTGGAGCGCGCTCGCGCCGCCGGTGTTCGAGCGAGCTACTTCCCCTGCGACATCACGAACGGCCCCGAAGTGTCGGAGCTCGTCGAACGCGTCCGCGCGGTGATGGGTGATGTCACGGCGGTCGTTCACGGCGCCGGTCGTAACGTGCCGCGCCGAACGGAGACGGTGGAATCCGCCGCCGCGCTTCGTGAGATCGCGCCCAAGCTGCTCGGCGCGCTCAACCTGTGCGAGGCGCTTGCCGACGCGCCCCCGAAGCTCTTCGTCGCGCTGACGTCGATCATCGGCGTGACGGGGATGCCGGGCAATGCCTGGTACGCGTTCTCCAACGAGTCGCTCGATCTCGTGATGCGCCGCTTCGGGAAGGCGCATCCGAGCACGCAGGTCTGTTCCATTGCGTACAGCATCTGGTCGCAGGTGGGGATGGGCGCGCGTCTCGGAAGCGTGGAGGCGCTGGCGAAGCGCGGGATCGGTGCCATTCCGCCCGATGAAGGCGTGTCGCGCTTCGTCCGCCTGTTCGAGCGTGCGCCCGGCGTCGAGCAGGTCGTCGTCACGGCCGCGCTCGCCGGGCTGGACACGTGGCCCGCCGACCGCCCTGTCGTGAACCGCGCGTTGCGATTCGTCGACCACGTCGTTTCCGTCTTCCCGGAGGTGGAGCTCGTCACGCGGACCCGGCTCACCCTGGAGCGCGATCGCTACCTGCGCGACCACGACTTCGATGGCTCGTATCTCTTCCCGACCGTGTTCGGGCTGGAAGCGATGTTCCAGGCCGTCGCGACGCTGACGGGGTGCGGAGCGGATGATCTCGCTCGCATCGAAGACGTCCGGCTCGAGCGCCCGATTGTCGTCGACCCGCAGGCGGGGACCGAGATCGAGATTTGCGTCGAGGTGCTCGAGCGGGTGGAACAGCGCGAGCCCAGACGTGTGCGGGCCGCCGTCCGCACGAGCTCGACCGGGTTCACGCGCGACCATTTCGCCGCCGTCTTCGTGCTCGGTGCGGCCGCGGAAGCGTCCGAGGAGCCGCTTCCTCCGCCAGAGGACGACGCCGACCTCTCCCCACGGCGCGACCTCTACGGCGGGCTCCTCTTCCAGGGCGAGCTCTTCCAGCGCATGAGCCGCGTGACTTCACTCGACTCCCGCCACGCCGTGATGGAGGCCGCCGTCTCGGCCCGCTCGATGCACGGGCGAGGAAGGCTTCGCGGACGGCGCCGAGCGGGCCGCTGCTTCTCGGCGATCCCTACCACCGTGATGTGATGCTCCAGTCGGTGCAGCTGATGGTTCCGCAGGACCTCTGCCTGCCCGTGAGTATCGATCGGATCGTCCTCCATCCAGGCTTCGACGCGCCCGGACCGAGGCGCCTCCGCTGCCGAAATCACGGCAAGGAGGGGCGTGAGCACGTGACGGACGTCGTCTCTGTCGACGTCACCGGTTGCGCTCGCGAGCGCATCGAGGGTTACCGCGCCCGGGTCGTGAGGGAGCGACCCGACCTGCCCACGGCCGAGCAGATTTTTCGGCCCGAAGAGTCCGATCGGGTCCGCATCTCGAACGCCCACCGGGAGCTCTTCGCCGCGTTCGGCGCGTCGGCGCCGCGGCTGACGTTCGGTCACTTTCCCGGAATCCACGAGCTGCCGCGTGAGCGCCGGCACGTGCTCGAGGAGTCACTCGCGCACGAAGCAGTCGTCCGCGAGGGTGCGACCCGTCGATCGGCGTCTCGTGCGGTGGGAACCGAGCGGTCGTCCCGTGCTCGTCGGTCAGGGCGACACGGGGATCTCGTTCAGCGCACGACGACCCCTACTGTGTGGCCGTCGTCGGTTCCGGGCCCCAGGGCTGTGACCTCGCGGCCGTGACGCCTCGTACGAAGGAGGCGTGGAGAGGGCTCTTGGGCGACGTGCGTCGCGAGCTGCTCGCGCAGTTGGCGGCCGAGGGCGACCCGCTCGAGGTCGCGGGCACGCGCATCTGGGCGGCCGTCGAGGCCTTCCGAAAGGTGTGCCCCGCGACCGAGCTCGAGCTGCAGGTGTCGCGCCGCGAGGGCGAGAACGTCCTCTTCCGCGCGCGCGGCGACGGAGTCGAGGTGCAGGTGATGACCACGCGCGTGCGGTTGGCCCGCGGGCCGGCGCGCGTTTGGGCCGTGGCGGTCGCGGGCTTCGAGGAGGCGTCCCGCCCGGCGCCTTCGAGCCCAGCGGACGCTCGCGTGGAGCTGTCGGCGCTCGGCTACGAAGGCGCGCTCTTCGCGCTCGACGCCTCGCGGAGTGGACCGGGAGGCCGGGTCGCGCTCACGCACCGCTTCCCGCTCTCGATGGCCGAAGCCGCCAGCCCGAGCCGTGGCGTCTACTTTTCGTACTTCTTCGACTGGATGGGGAAGGTCCGCGAGCTCGCTCTCCATCCGGTCCTCGATCGCATCAGCGAGATGGCGTCGACGGGCGGGTGGGGCCTGGTCACCAACGATGTCGAAGTTCGGTTCGTCGGAGACCTCGGACGCGGCGACATCGTGGAGTGCGACCTGTGGCTCGACCGTGTGGGGGGCCCCACGACTCGTTGATCGAGCTCTGCTTCGATTGGTACCGCGCGGGACCGGAGGGCCGGAGCCGGGTCGCGTTCGGGCGGATGCGGGTCGGCTGGGTGAAGATCGTCGATCGCTACACCATCGAGCCGGCCCCGTTGCCTTCGTTCTTTCGCACCTACATGGAGCGGATCCTGGGGATGAGCGCCGGCGAGAGCGTGGTCGCCGAGGTCATGCCATCGGTCCCACCGGAGCTGGATCCCGGCGAGGTGCAGTTCCGGTACCGCGGGGTGCCCGGCGGTGAGCCGAGCCTCTCCACGCTGACCATCCAGACCAGTCAGGGCAACTCGAACCTGATCGGCAATGTGTACTTCGCGAACTACCCGAGTTGGCAGGGCCGCGTTCGGGACCTGTACTCTTCACCGACTCGCGCCGCGGTGCTTCGACGGCGCCGGCGGGAGGGAGAGTGGGTCTGCGTGAACGCCGAGGTCCAGCACCTGCGCGAGGCCATGCCCTTCGACGAAATCCTCGTCGTCATGGGATTGCGCGAGCTGTCGAGTTGTGGCGTCAAGCTCCACTTCGAGTACTTCAAGGTCGACGATCATGGCACGCGCATGAAGCTCGCCATCGCGCAGCACGACGCCGTCTGGGTGAGGCGCGGTGAGGATGGCGTCCGCCGACCAACTCCGATTCCGCATGAGCTCCGCGAAGCGCTGGAGGCGGCGGCCTCGGGCGCCGATTCGGTGCCGAGCGCCGACGCCTCGTCGGAGCGCGTGGCTTGAAGTCCCTACCGAGAACGATCCGGAGGATGAAATGAAGGACCGCAGACGACTTCGACGTGATCATCGTGGGTGCCAGCCTGGCTGGCTCGACCGCCGCGGCGCTGCTCGCGCATCAGGGTCTCCGGGTCGCGCTCGTCGAGCGGGCGACCAACATGGACGCGCACAAGGTGCACTGCTCGCACTACGTGTTGCCGGCGTGCCGTGGTGTGCTCGATTCGCTCGGCGTCTGGGACGACGTTCTGCGTGCTGGCGCCCGAGAAGGGCACACCGAGATGTACACGCGCTGGGGCTGGATCGCTCCGCGCGACCCGGCCGGCCCCGAAGTCCTTCAGCATCCGCCGCGAGGAATTGGATCCCGTTCTGCGGCGCCATGCCGCTTCGACGCCCGGAGTCGAGCTGATGCTGGGCACCTCGGTGCGCGAGGTGCTCGGGAGCGGACGTGTCGAGGGCGTGCGGTCAGGACGCGCACGGGGACGCAGCGAGCTTCGCGCGCCGCTGGTGGTGGGCGCCGACGGCCGCAGCTCGACCATCGCCAAGGCGACCGGAGCCAAGACGCGGGTTCGCCCTCTCAATCGCTCCGCCGCGTGGTGCTACTACGAGGGCATCGAGATGAAGGCGCGTCCCGAGATCGCCGGACAGATCTGGCTCCTCGAGCCCCGCCTCGGATACGCCATGCGCACCGACTCCGGGCTCACCGCCATGGTCGTGTGGGTCTTGGCCGAAGAAGATCGCATGCTCTTCGACCAGACGGACAGCTTCATTCTCGACTTCATGAGCAAGCTTCCCGCCGGTCCGGACGTGTCCAACGCACGGGTCGTCGGAAAGCCGCGCTGGATGCGGAAGTGGTCGAACATCCGTCGTGTGCCGACGGGTCCCGGCTATGCGCTGGTCGGCGACGCCACCGTGTCCGTCGATCCGGTCTGGGGCACGGGCTGTAGCTTCGCCATCCAGTCGGGCGGCCTCTTCGCCGAGACGGTGGGCCCGGCGCTGGCGAACGGGGGCGACGTCGAGGCCGGGCTGCGGCGATACCGCCGCGCGCACCGGCACATGTGCGGGCCTCCATTATTGGCAGATGGCGGGCTACTCCACCGGGCGACCGCTGAATGCGATCGAGCGGCTGCTCTATTCGGGCAGCGCCCGCGACCCGGTGTTGACCGAGAACTTCCTCACTTATGCCAACCGCATGTCGGGCTTCTTGCAGTTCTCGTCGCCGGCTGCGCTCGCCCGCGCCGCGTGGGTCAACCTCCGCCACATGTTGAAGGGCAGCCCCGCGCCGGATGAGCTCCCGCCCGGAGCGCCCTTCGGAGAGGCGTCGCAGTCCCTCTCCTTCGAGCAGCCCGCCGCCTGAGCCTCAGGTCCTTCGCCTTCGCCTCCGCCATGCGAGGGCGAGGAGCGCGAGCCACGGCCAGCCCGGGGCTCGGCTCGCGCCGCTGGCGGAGCATCCGCCGTGGAGGAGGCCGCCTCCCGGCTGCGCGATGGCCTGGCCGCCGGCGATGCGGATGGTGGCGGCGTGGACCGGGTCGCTCAGGCCGCTGGCGTCGTTCCAGGAGGGGGCAATCCACTCGCGCGCGAAGCCGTCGCCGGCCGAGGTGAAGCAGCGCAGGCCCTCGCTTCCGCGCGCGCAGAGATCCGCCCGGCCGTCTTCCGTCGATGTCGGCGACGCGGAAGCTGCGGTAGTGGCTCGGGTCGCTCCACGCGCTCGCTTCCCCGAGGTCGGGACCGTCGAGGACGTGATCGAAGCCGTGCCCGGTGAAGAGCCAGCAGCGCGCGCCGTCCGGTTCCCTCGCGCAGAGATCGGTGCGGCCGTCTCCGTCGATGTCCGCCATCCGCAGGGTGCTGTAGACCGGCGCGTCGTCCCAGCCGTTCGCCAGCGCCGGGCCGGTGAGCTCGTCGCCGAAGTGACGCCCTTCCGAGCGAATGCAGCGGAACCCGTTCGGCGTGCGCGCGCAGACGTCGGCCTTGCCGTCTCCGTCGGCGTCGGCCAGTCGGACGGTGCTCCAGTAGGCGAGCTGGTCGAAGCCCGCGGCGTCGCTCCAACGCGGGCCGCGCACGCGCTCACCGAAGTGGTCGCCTTCGCTCGGCCAGCAGTCCACACCCGCGGCGTTCCGCGCGCAGACGTCGTCGCGGCCGTCTCCGTCCACGTCGCCGAAGCGCAGCGTGCCGTAGTGAATCACGTTCACGAAATCGTCTCCGCCGAGCGCCGGGAGCTCGACGAGGCGCGCGAAGCGGTGGCCGTCGGAGAGCGAACAGTGAACGCCGTTCCCATCTCGGAGGCAGACGTCCTCGCGCCCGTCGCCGTTCACGTCGGCCAGCGCGAAGTTGGTCACGTCGTCGCCGAACGCGGGTCCTTCCAGCACTTGGTCGAAGCCGCTCCCCGTGCTGCGCCAGCAGGTCAGCGAATCTCCGTCGCGACCGCAGAGGTCGGCCAGGCCGTCTCCGTCGACGTCGCCCATCCGCAGGCTGAGCGCGCGCAGCGGTTCGGACCAGCCGTCGGCGTCGGTCATCGGCGGGCCGTCCATCACGCGGCCGAAGCCGTGGTCGGAGCTGGCGAGGCACGCGAAGCCGTCCGCGGTGCGCGCGCAGGCGTCGGCGCGTCCGTCTCCGTCCACGTCGCTGTCGGCCGAGGTGGCGATGATGGCGGCGTCGTAGGCGGCCTCTTCGCGCTCGCAGATCTGCTCTTCGTCGGTCTGCCCGTCGCAGTCGTCGTCCTGGTGGTCGCAGCGCTCGGTGCTCGGGCCGACGGAGCCGGCACACTCACCCCACGCGCCGCCGGTGCAGCTCTCGGTGCCCGCCACGCAGACGCCGACGTCGCTGCCGCAGCCGCGGACGAGGTTCTCGTCGATGTGGCCGTTGCAGTTGTCGTCGCGGCCGTTGCAGCGCTCCGCTGCGCCGGGGTGGATCTGCGCGTCGTGGTCGTCGCAGTCGACGTTGGCCGGCGAGCCGTCGCCGTCGGCGTCCGGCACCGAGTTGGCGAAGCTGCGCAGGTCGGAGAGCGAGCCGTTGAAGACGTCGCGGTCGACGCGGCCGCCGATGCCGGAGACGGAGCCGCTCGACGTGTACTGCCAGAACTTCCAGTCGTGCCAGCGGTCGTTGATGTTCGGGCAAGACGCGCTGGTGTACTGCGCGTGCCAGAGCGGGAGCGAGCGGAAGTCACTGCTGGCGACGAAGGGGTCCCAGTAGTAGCGGCCGGTGTAGATGATCGGCTGGCGGCCCGTGCCGGCCGTGACCCGATCCACCCAGGTGTGGATCCGGGCGGCGTAGGTGGCGGGTGAGACGCCGGGGGAGGGCGCCTCGACGTCGATGGTCACCGGCATGTCGCCCGCGCCGAGCCGACCGACGGCCGCCACCACGATGTCGGCCTGCCGCGACGGGATCTTCGCCGGGCTCGAAGAACTGGTAGGCGCCGCGGATGAGGCCGACCCGCTTGGCCTCGCTCCAGTTCCGGGAGAACTGCGAGTCGTGGTAGTAGCCGTCGCCGATCCGCACGATGGCGAACTTCACGTTGGTGCGGGCGACGGCGTTCCAGTCGATGGTGCCCTGCCAGGAGCTGACGTCGATGCCCTGCACGGTGGTGCCGTGGGCGCAGACGACGAGCTCGTTGGCGGTCGAGCCGACCTCGTCCTCCGCCGGCGCGCAGGACGCGAGCAGCACCAATGAGAGCAGGCCGAAACGGACGGCGCTCATCGGGCCGACAGCCAGCGGAAGAGCGGGAAGGTGTTGTCGAGCAGGCCGTTCGTGCCCGCGTCGTGGTGTCGGGTGACGGCTGCGCCGCCGAGCGCGTGGTCGTACACGGCCACCTGATCGACCGAGCCGATGAAATACGCCGGCAGCTCGGTGTCGGTGGGCCGGTGGCCGATGTAGAGGTCTCCGTCGACCCGCAGCGCGGTGCTGACGGCGGTGTGCCCGACGCGATGGCCGTCGAGGTAGAGCGAGGCGCCCGTTCCGTCGTAGCTGACCACGACGTGATGCCACTCGCCCGAGGTGACCGTGCCGGAGTCGGTCATCATGGTGTGGCCGTCGCCGTTGTCATCGATGAGGTTCGCGAAGAGCTTGTCGCCGGTGTCGTACTGCCAGACCTGCGGGCCGTACTGCGTGCCGTCCGAGAACTCGAGGATGGGGGCCGGGTTGTCGGTGGAGTCGGCGCGGAACCAGCACTCCAGGCTGAGCCCGCTCGCGTCGGCGAGGCTGCTCATCGCCGCGATGCGCAGGTAGCCGTCGCCGCCGAGGCGGGCCGCTTCGTCCTGCGTGGTCAGCGAGCCGGTGCTCGGCACACCCCCGTCTGCCGTGCCCCCCAATCCGCCGTCTGCCGTGCCGTTCGTGCCGCCGTCTGCCGTGCCGTTCGTGCCGCCGTCTGCCGTGCCGTTCGTGCCGCCGTCGGCCGTGTGGGACGGGCTGCCGCCGATGGCGCCGTGGGCATCGCTGGTCACGCTGCCCTCGACGCTGACCGTGTTGCCGTTGCCGGACGCGTCGCTCGCCACCGCGCCGTCGAGCTGGAGGTACGCGAGCGGCGTGTCGGAGAGGATGAGATCCGTGTAGCGCGTCTGCAGGCAGCGGCGGGCCTCGGGCATCGGCTGGCAGGTTCCGTCGCAGTGCCGGCTCTCGCACTCGAGGTCGCCGCCGCACTCCCAGCCGTTGGCGCGCAGCGGCCGGCAGGTGCCCCACATCCCCGGCTGCCAGTCGCCGGGCAGGCTGCAGAACTCGCCGGCGCCGCAGTCGAGCGGGTGCGAGCAGGAGTCGTCGGTTCGCGCGGCGCACTCGCCTTCGTAGCTGCCGTCGGCACGCAGGTAGAGGCGGCACGCCGTCCCGTCCGAGCAGGAGAGCGCCGAGACGCGCAGGTCGCTCTCGTTCAGGCTCGCCGGCGTGCAGTCGGCGCCCTCGGCACCCGTGCCGGCGAACGCGGAGACGAGCGCGTCGTAGTCCGGCGGATCCTGCCAGCACTGCTGGGCCCGCATACGAATCGTGTCGAGGAACTGTCCGCCGAGATCCGGGTCGTAGCCGAGCCGCGGGTCGTCGATCAGGGGCTGCAACGCCGCTTCGCAGGCCGCGCGCTGGTCGTCGGCGCAGGTGCCCGAGTGGCTCTGGCAGCAGGTCGCGTCGGCATCGCAGAGCGCCGTCGCGAGCTGGCCGCAGAGGTCCTCGGCGGCGACGGGCGTCGACTCGACGGCCATCGGTTGCGCGCACGCGGCCAGCGCCGCGCAGCAGAAGGCGAAGGAGAGGGCTCGGTGGTTTTCGTACGGCATGGTGAGCGCTCCCCTGCGCAAGCGGCGTGCCCACGATGGAGCGCGCGCCTGCCTCGCCCGCTTGCGATCGGCCGTCCGCAGCCCACCGGGTTGGCTGTGCAACTTTGTCGCGTGCAGCCGAAAGGTCGGTGACCAGAATCTGGTCGGTGCGACCTCGGGGCTGCGGTCTGCGCGCCCGAGCCCTCGGATCCTCGGGCATTCGCCGCCTCTGGCCCGTGCCGAGCGCATCGATTAGGTTGCTCGCCCCGTGACCGATCCCAAGAAGAGCGCGTTCGATCCCCTCCCGGCTCCTGGCCCAGGAGCTGTCCATCCCGGTCCATGGCGTGGCCGCCGTCATCGCCTTGCTCGAGGAGGGCGCGACGGTGCCCTTCATCGCTCGCTACCGGAAGGAGCGGACCGGCGGGCTCGACGAGGTGCAGATCCGGGCCATCGAGGAGCGCCGCGCGTACCTGATGGAGCTCGAGGACCGGCGCCGCACGGTGCTCGCGTCGATCGAGGAGCAGGGCAAGCTCACCGATGCGCTCCGCCGCCGCATCGAGGCGTGCGCCACGAAGACCGAGCTCGAGGACCTCTACCTTCCTTACAAGAAGAAGCGCCGCACCCGCGCGACCATCGCTCGCGAGCGCGGCCTCGAGCCGCTGGCGAAGCGCATCCTCGAGCAGCCGGCGAGCGGCGATCCGCGCGTCGAGGCCGCGCGCTTCGTCGACCCGGACGAAGGAGGTCGCCGACGCCGAGGCGGCGTTGGCCGGCGCGCGCGACATCGTCGCCGAGGTGGTGGCGGAGAACGCCGAGGTCCGCCAGCTGGTGCGAGACACCTTCGTGAAGAGCGGCGTGCTCCGAACGCAGGTGGCCAAAGGCAAAGACAAAGAGCGGACGAAGTTCGAGCAGTACTACGACTTCGCCGAGCCGCTCGCGAGGATGCCCTCCCATCGCTTCTTGGCCATCCGCCGCGGCGAGCGCGAGGGCGTGCTGCGGGTGAGCATCGACGTGGACGCCGACTCGCTGTCGAGCCGCGTCGAGAGGAGGGTCGGCCTGAATCCGCGCTCGCCTTTCGCCGGTGCGCTCGAGGCGGCCATCGCCGACGGCTACAAGCGGTTGATCGCGCCGAGCGTCGAGAACGACGTGCGCGTGGATCTCAAGCTGAAGGCCGACAAGGAGGCGGTGGAGGTCTTCGCCAGCAATCTGCAGGATCTTCTGCTCGCCGCGCCGCTCGGCGCCGCGCCGGTGCTCGGCATCGATCCGGGCATCCGCACCGGCTGCAAGTGCGCGGCGGTGGACGGCACCGGCAAGTTGCTGGAGCACGCGACCATCTATCCGGGCCGCGGCGCGTCGGACGAAGAGCGCGCGAAGAAGACGCTGCTCGAGCTGGTCCGGCGCCACCGGCCCCGCGCCGTCGCGGTCGGCAACGGGACCGGTGGCCGCGAGACCGAGGCGTTCGCCAAGAAGACGCTCAAAGAAGCCGGACTGAGCGAGGTGATGGTCGTCTCGGTCAGCGAAGCGGGCGCCAGCGTCTACAGCGCGTCCGACATCGCGCGCGAGGAGTTGCCCGACCTCGACCTCACGATCCGCGGCGCGGTCTCCATCGCGCGGCGCCTGCAGGATCCGCTGGCCGAGCTGGTGAAGATCGACCCGAAGGCGATCGGCGTCGGGCAGTACCAGCACGACGTCCACCAGTCGCTCTTGGCCCGCAAGCTCGGCGAGGTGATCGAGACCTGCGTGAACCGGGTCGGCGTCGAGCTGAACACCGCCAGCGCGCCGTTGCTCGCGCACGTCGCCGGCATCGGCGACACGCTGGCCAAGCGCATCGTGGCCCACCGCGAGGAGAACGGCGCGTTCGACAGCCGCCGCGCGCTGAAGGCGGTGAAAGGGCTCGGCCCCAAGGCGTTCGAGCAGGCGGCGGGGTTCGTGCGTGTGCGGGGCGGCAAGCATCCGCTGGACGCCTCGGCCGTGCACCCGGAGCGCTACGCGCTGGTCGAGCGCATCGCGAAGGATCTCGGCACGGCGCTGAGCGCGCTGGTCGGCGACGCCGAGGCGGCGAAGCGGATCGACGTGCGCCGCTACGTCGACGAGGGTGTGGGCGAGCCCACGCTGCGCGACATCGTGGAGGAGCTGGAGAAGCCCGGCCGCGACCCGCGCGCCGAGTTCGAGCCGCCGCGCTTCCGCGAGGACGTGCAGGAGCTCGAGGACCTGAAAGTCGGCATGGTGCTGGAGGGCGTGGTCACCAACGTCACGAACTTCGGCGCGTTCGTGGATGTCGGCGTGCACCAGGACGGCTTGGTACACGTCAGCAAGCTGGCCGATCGCTTCGTCCGGGATCCGCGCGAGGTGGTGAAGGTCGGCGACCGCCTGAAGGTGAAGGTGCTCGAGGTCGATCTCGCGCGCCGTCGCATCTCGCTCTCGGCGCGCTCGGACGAAGCGCCGCCGCGACCACCACGCGGTGGTGGAGGCGGAGGAGGCGGCGGCGGCCAAAAGCGTGGCAACCCCAAGCCGCAGGGCGAGAGCTTCGGCAACCGCCCCTTCGAGAAGCTCCGCCGCGGTTGAGCGCCTTTCAGCGCTCGCCCTGGTGCTCCTTCGACTTGATCTCGTCGAGCAGCTCGGAGGTGACCTCCTTCAGCCCGCGCTCGGCGGCGGCGGCCTGCGCGCGCCGCTTCACGAAGGGTCGGATGAAGAAGGGCACGCGCTTCAGGCGCGCCTCGGCGTCCGGGGTCCAGCGGATGTCGGCCATGCTCGGAAAGTGGCAGGCGCGAGCAGGGTCGACCAGACGCTTCCGCGCTCTCCTGCGCGGCGCCATGCCCGGAGAGCCGTGGCAGGTGCGAGCTGGGGTGCCCGATCCTTCAGCTCTCCGATGGGCGCGGGTCGGGTGCGGCGCGGACTCCATCCTCGAGCCGCAGGCGTGGCACGTGGCGACCGCCGTCGAGCTCCTGCAGCAGCCCGAGCACGAACTCGCGGACGGCGCAGCGCAGATTGAAGAGCTTCGTGGCGTCCGACGCGCTGACGAGCACCCGCAGCGTGGCCGTCCGCTCGTTCAGCTCGAGCACCTGCAGGACGAGGGTGCCGCCGTCGAAGAGCGGATGCTGCGAGGCGAAGCGCTCGACCTCCTCGCGGATGCGGTCGATCGGCGCGCCGAAGTCGACCGAGACCAGCACCGTCCCGATGAGGTCCGTCCCGAGCCGGGTCCAGTTCTCGAAGGGCTGCTCGAGCAGGCGCTGCACCGGGAGGATCAGCCGGCGGTGATCCCAGAGCCGGACCACGACGTAGCTGAGGTTGATCTCCTCGACGGTGCCGAACTCCTCTTCCACCAGCACCTGGTCGCCGACGCGCAGCGGCTGGGTGAACGAGAGCTGGATGCCGGCCAGCGCGCTGCCGAGCGTGCGCTGCGCGGCGATGCCGAGGACGATGCCGGCGAACCCCGCCGAGGCGAGGAGCGACACGCCGAGCTGCCGCACGGCCTGGAACTGCAGCAGCACCACCGCGATGACGATCACGAGCCCGGTGGCGTGGAGCACGCGCCGGATGACCACCGCGCGTGTGCGAACACCCCGCGCCCGCCAGTCGTCACGGCTCGCCGCGCGCTCCTCGATCTGCTCCGCGGCGAAGTCCACCGTTCGCCAGAGCGCCCAGCCGATGGTCAACAGCCAGGCGGCCACGTAGAGCCGTCCGAGCACCGAGAGCGCCGGCAGGGAGAAGCGGATCAGCGTTCCGAGCGCGCCGAGGAGCGCGAGGAAGAACGTCGTCCGCACCGGTAGGCGCAGGCGCGGGAGCAGGCGGGCGAGCTGCGGATGCTCGAAGCGCCTCGCCAACGTCCCGACCAACCCGGTGGCCAGGCGGCCGACGAGCCACGCGCCCAAGAGCGAGAGCAGGACCACGACCGGGATGACGATCCACTGCCAGGGCTCCAGCGCCAAGACGCGCGGCTCGCGCAGCCACACGGGCGTGCGGTTTCCGATCGGTCCGCGGTCGAGCCGATCGGCCAATCGCTCGGCGGCGAGGATGGTCGAGTAGCTGAACTTCCACGCCGGCTCGCCGCCGGTGTAGACGCGTCGCATCACCACGCCCTGATCGATGCCCGGCACGCGGGCGATCTCGATGGCGCGCTCGCCGCCCGGCTCGGGCTCGTCCGGGAGCTCCGTGGGAACCGTCCCCGTGGCGTCGAGCACCGTCTCGAGATGCCGCGCGGCTTGCACCCCCACCTCGCGGCGGCGGGACTCCGGCACCTCGCTCAGGTCGAGCACCAGCGACGCCGCCTCCCAATGCCCGTCACGCGCGTTCGCCAAGAAGGCGGCCAGCGCCCGCCGCGGCGTCGAGAGGTCGAGCGCGACCTCCTCGGGCGTCGTGGCGGTCTCGTGCGGCTCGCCGGTGGTCTGCGCGGCGGCGATGCGCGGCGCGAGCAGCGCGATCAGGAGGAGAACGCCCCAACGTGGAGCGAGCGCACACCCGTTCGGGCTGCGCGCGCGGAAAAACACGCCGAACGCACCCATCGCTCTCGATCCCACTTCGTGCTCGAGCCCTCCGGAGTCGGTAAGCGCGTTCGCGCCGCCGTCCACCGGGGCGATCGGGATCGGTGAGATCGGCGCGCTCGTTCGATCGGCCCTCTCAGTTCGAGATGCCGAAGCCGCGCAGGTAGTCGGTGTCGGGCGAGGCTTGGTGGCAGCCGATGCAGAGGCTCGGCGTGCCCGGCGTCGGATCGCTGGCGACCGTGTCGTCCGTGTTGCGCGCCTCGTAGTACCAGTCGTTGTTGGCCGGGTCGTAGCCGGCCTCGCGCTTGATCATCACGACCTTGATGATGACGTTGCCGCTCCCGCCGTACTCCTCTTTGATGGCCACCGTGCCCACCGGCGCCTCGAAGGGGCCGCTCAGCGGGAAATCCATCACGTTGCTCGAGTACCAGATGCGCACCGTGCCGTGGACGCTGCCCGAGTCGGCCGGATGGCTCATGCGGGTGAAGAAGTCGGACGAGGTCTGGTAGTCGGTGCGGTACTCGCCCGGGCCGGCCGGTCCCGTGGGTCCGCCTGCGTCAGTGTCGCCGCCGCCTGCGTCGGTGCCGCCGCTGCCTGCGTCGGTGCCGCCGCTGCCTGCGTCGGTGCCGCCGCTGCCTGCGTCGGTGCCGCCGCCGCCGTCGCTTCCGCCCGACGTGCCCGCGTCGCCGCCGTGGCTCGCGCCCGCGTCGTCGTGAACGACGCTCGCGTCACCGCCGGTCGTGCCCCCGTCGTCACACGCCCAGCAGAGGCCGGCCGCGATCATCCCCACCCACAAGTTCTTCTTCATGGGCGCCTCGTATGCCGGCCGGCGGGCGACGTTACGCGACCCGTGTCGCTTTTTCATCGGACGCCCGGTGCCACCCGAGAGGCCGGTACGACGGGTTCAGTAGTAGTCGTCGCCGCAGTCGTCGTTGTAGTCGTCGCTGCCGTAATGGTGGTGACCATGGTGGTAGTGGTGACCGTGATGGTGGCGATGTCGGTACCGGTACCGATACCTTACTCCGCTGTAGCCGAGCAGGGTGCTGAGAACGCTGAACACCCCGGCGCCGATCGTCACCTGCAGCTCGGGGCTGACTTCGGGCATCCGGAACGCGAGGAAGAGCATTACGACGGTGGACACGATGGCGAGCACGTGGACGCCCACGATGAAGCCGCGGTGCGTGTCCGCCACGTATGACAAGAGGAGCATCGCGAGGAAGCCGCCGGTGAGGAGCGGTGCGGTGATGGCGGGTGGGTACGGGCCGATCCAGCCCGACGCGACCGCCAAGAACGCCGTCGTGATCAGTGCGCCGACGTAGATCACCAGCGACTCGCTGAGCGCTCGCCGGCCGTCGTCGGTGAGGCTCCGGTCCCGTCGCCGACTGCGCCAGCGGGCGAGGAAGCCGATCGTGAAGAGAAAAATGACGACGCCGACGCCCGCTGTGGCGATGACGAGCTGCGAGATCGGCCGGCGAGCGCGGTGCACGTCGTCGAAGTCGACGGTCAGGCCGTTCCGGCCGACCGATGTGGGGCCTGGGACGAGCTGATCGTAGTGAAGCCAGCCGAACCCGCTCTGCACGTGCTGCTGATAGGTCGCGACGACGTGGATGTTGCCGTCGGGACCGGTCGGCGGAAGGCCGAACGACACCCTTCCGTACGTTGCGTCGAAGGGGATCGCCTGACCGTCCGCGGTCCGCAGGTCGATCTGGGAGGCGCCTTCCGGCAGGACGAATCGCTCCCGCTCGCTCGCGTAGTCGCCGGCGCCGACGATCTCCAACCGCATCCGCGCGACGTCGTCGTCGACACCGTCGACCGTGACCTCGGCGCGGGTGATCTGCGCCCGCGTCGGCATCGAGATCGCCTCGGCCGATGCGGGGACGTGGCAGGTCCGCGTCTCCTCGTCGCACTCGTAGCCGAGGCCGCGAAAGCGAGCGAGAGGCACGCTCGACGGTAGGACCACGTCGACGCTCCAGGTCGTGCTCGCTACGGACGGTCGCACGAGATCCCGACGCGAGACGAGCTCCGAGAGCGCGCGGCTCCACCGGAAGTGCATGTTGAGGTTCGACGGTCCTGGCCGACGCGGGAAGCCGATTCGCATCACCGGGTCGCTCGATGCAGGGTGGTACGTCTGCGGCTCCTGACCTTCTTCCAGGGCGACGATCGCGCCGGTGAGCTCGCGGAATGTGATCGCCGCCTCCCGACCGCCCACGTCGGAGTCGAAGCGGATCCACCCGTCGACGTCGATGCGGGGAGACTCCGAGAGCTGCGGTCGCAGCGTCAGCTCGATGGCCTTCGGGATGGCGCTGTCCGGTCCCTCCTGCTCGGCCCGTTGCCCGAGTGCGGGCTTTGCTGCGAGCGTCAGCGCGGCGAGGAGCGTCGTCACGCCGACCCCGATTCTCTCACTCGACCGTTTCATTCGGCCAGGGTAGAGCAACTCGACCTCCTCGTGGTCCATCGGTCCGGTCTTCGACCTGCGCCGAAAGTGTCGTGCACGCTCCATTCGAGTCGGGTGCCTGGTTCGTGGAGACTGGAACGTCGTCCGGAACGCCTGTCCGGTGCGTGCCCAGAGGAAACCTCGAATCCGCGGCCGGAAGTGCGGCGCTCCGTCCAGCTCAGCGCGAGGTGAGGGCATGCGGGTGCCGCCAGCTCGGCAGAGGGCGGGCGCTGGCCGAGCACGCGAGCGACCGCACTACGATGGGCTTCCGAGCCGATCGTGATCGCGCGAGGGAGGGGCGTGCCGGCGAGACGACCGCGACGGGGCACCGACCACGAGGGCCTTTCCCTGCACATGCGGGCGGTTGCATCGGTGAGCGGCGTGCGGTGGACAGTGCGTCGAGAAGAGCATCAGTTCGGAGGACCGAGTGCGGCGAGCGTGCTTCGGTTACTCTCACTGCGTGTCGTCCGGGCTGAAGTCGATGTCCACGGGGCGTGTGCTGCCCGACCAGCTCCTGGACACGCACATCGCGCGGGTGCTCTTCGAGCTGCAGCGCGAGAGGCGGACCGGTCTCCTCGCCATGGACGAGGGCCCCGTGCAGACCCGCCTGCACCTCGAGGAAGGCCGGGTGGTCTTCGCGGAGGAAGGGACGGTCGCGGAGACGCTCGGACGGCTGCTCATGAAGGCCGGCACCATCGATCGGGACGAGTACCTCTTGATCCTGGAGCGGATGAGCGAGCCTTCGGAGCGCGACGAGGTGCTCCGCTTCGGCGAGGTGGCCATCTCCCTCGGGATGCTCGAGCCGGCCGATCTCAACGAGGCTCTGGCCATGCAGGTGCGGAGCAAGCTCCAGCGCTGCTTGCAGCTCGACGACGCGGAGTGGCTCTGGGTCGATGAGCCCTCCGGCCGCATCGCCACGCCCTATCCGACGCCGCTCGAGCCGGCGCTGCTCGAGGCGCTGCGCACCGATCCGCAGGGCTACCGGTGGGTCGGTCTGCTCGCCGCCAAGCGGAATCGGCGGGTGACGCTCGCGCGGACGCCCGACGAGGTCGCTCGGACCTTCGGCGCCCGCGGCAGTGAGCTCCGGCTCCTGAGCATGATTGACGGGCGGCCGCTGGCGGGACTCCTGTCGAACCGGATCCTCGAGCCCGAGAACACCGGCGCGCTCCTGGTCACGCTTCTCCTCGCGGGCGTGCTGGAGATCGGCCGCCTGGTGTCGGACCGCGCGCCCGTCCGCGAGACGGCGACCGAGACGCGAACGAAACCTCGGGATCGAGCCCCCGCGTCCGAGGAAGTGCCCCCCGAGGAGCGGGCGCGGGACGCGGCCGCGAGGCTGCGCGAGGAGATGCGCCGGCGCAGGCCCAAGCCCGCGACGGACTCGCAGCGCGTTCGCTTGGACGCCGAGCGCATGTTCGAGCTGGGGAAAAGGCAGCTCGCGCAGGGGGCGATGGAGCGCGCGATCGAGGCCTTCGAGCGCGCGGCGTCGCTCATGCCGGAGGCGGCGGACTACGGCCTCTACGCCCGCTGGTCGCGCTACCTCGGCGAGCACGACCCCATCGTGCGCACGCTGCGCGAGCACGATCTGAGGGCGGCGGTGCTCGAGGCGTTGCAGCAGGATCGCACCATGGCGTTCGCGCACTACGTCCAGGCGCGCCTCTTCCTCGTCGACGGGGACGACAAGGCGGCGGAGCGCGCTTTCTCCATCGCGGCCCGCCTCGATCCCGAGGACCTCGACGCGATGCGTCATCTACGCATCCTCCGGCGGCGTCGCGGCGCGGACTGACCCGGATGACGCGCGGGGCTCCATGCTCCGGCGCTCGCGCGGCGGTGGCGCGTGCGTGCCCGATGCGTGACGGGTCCGTGGTAGAAACCGGCCTCCGGGCCAACGCGCAGGAGGCAGGATGCACGAGGACGCAGGCGAGACGGTGGCGAGCGAGGTCGTCGGCAGCGAGGTCGAGCCGGAAGGCGAGGCGCCGCCCGAAGACGAGCACCTCTACACGCCCGAGAAGGGCGAGCTCCAGCTCACCGTGCGCGCCATCGTGGCCGGCTGCCTGCTCGGCGGCCTGGTCGCCGCGATGAACATCTACTTCGGCCTCAAGACGGGCTGGGCCATCGGCGGCTCGCTGATCGCGGCCATCCTCGGCATCTCGGTCTTCGGCGCGCTGAAGCCGAAGCGCCCCTACACGCGGCTCGAGGCCAACATCACCCAGACGGCGGCCTCCGGCGCCGGCACCATGACCAGCGCGGCCGGCCTGCTCAGCGCCATCCCGGCCCTCGGCCTCTTGGTCCACGACCACATGGCGCGCCTGCCCAAGGACAGCGCCGTCGGCGAGGCGCCGGTGCAGATCCTCCAGCACATCCCGCCGCTCGGCGTGACCGAGCTGATGCTCTGGGGCGCCTCGGTCGCGTTCCTCGGCGTCTTCTTCGCCATCCCGCTCCGCAAGCAGATGGTCGTCCAGGAGAAGCTCCGCTTCCCGACCGGCACCGCCACCGCCCACACGTTGATGGCGATGTTCGCCGAGGGTGGCGACGCGCTCCTGAAGGCGCGCACGCTCCTCGGGTTCGGCGTCTGCGCGGGCGTGTTCACGCTGGCCGTCTACTTCGTGCCCCAGCTCCAGCTCCCGCCGCTGGGCGAGATCCCGTGGCCGATGGTCGGCACCACCAGCCTCTTCGCGATCATCGTCGCGCGCACCTTCAACTTCTACATCAGCCCGCTGATGTACGGCGCCGGCATCCTGATCGGGTTCCGGGTCGCGGCCAGCCTCGCCGCCGGCTCCGTCGTGGGCTGGGCGATCCTCGGACCCATCGCGGACGCCAACGGATGGACCGGCGGCCACACCACCGCCCGTGTGTGGATCCTCTGGCCCGGCGTCGCGATCATGGTCGCCGACGCGCTGACCTCGCTGGCGCTGAGCTGGCGAACGATCCTGCGCACCTTCACCCCCAAGAAGAAGCCGGAGGTGTCGGACTCGCACGAGGATCCGAGCGAGCAGATCTCGTTCCGTCTGTGGGCGCTCGGCATGACCCTGGCCTCGGCCGCGACCGTCGTGGTCGCCTGGTGGATCTTCGACATCCCGTGGTGGATGACCCTGATCGCCATCGGCCTTTCGTCGATCCTGGCCATGATCGCGACCCGTTCGACCGGCGAGACCGACATCAACCCCATCGGCGGGATGGGGAAGGTCACGCAGCTCGCGTTCGGCGCCATCGCGCCGGGAAGCATCGTCGTCAACCTGATGTCGGCCGCCGTCTCGTCGGCCGGCGCGGCGCAGTCGGGCGACATGATGCAGGACCTCAAGACGGGCCACCTGGTCGGCGCGTCGCCCAAGCGGCAGCTCGTCGCGCAGCTCTGCGGCGTGACGGCGGGCATCTTCTTCGCCGTGCCGATCTACGCGCTCTTCGACGCCGCGTACGAGATCGGCATCGATCAGGAGAAGATGCCGGCCCCGGCGGCGCACACCTGGAAGGCGATGGCCGAGCTCTTGGTGCAGGGCGTGGACGCGCTGCCCGAGAAGGCCGGCTGGAGCATCGGCTTCGGCTTCGCGTTCGGCATCATCGTGCCCTTGCTGCGCAAGTTCTTCCCGAAGGTCAAAGACTACCTGCCGAGCGCGCTCGCGTTCGGGATCGCCTTCATCGTGCCGGCGTTCTACTCGCTGGCCATGTTCGCGGGCGCGCTGCTCTTCGCCGCCTGGCGCAACGCGCACCCGAAGAGCGCCGACAACCTCGGCTTCGCGGTGGCCTCGGGCCTCATCGCGGGCGAAGGCCTGATGGGCATCGTCGCCGCCATCCTCACCCTGCTCGGCGTCCCCACCCTCACCGGAGGCTGAGCTCCGTCCTCGGCCGCGTCATCGTCAGGGGATGACGATCAGGATCCCCGCGATGGAGGGAATGCGGAGGGTCAGGGCGAAGAGGACCTCCGCCCAAGTCTGCGTGCCGACCATCCCGCCGCCGCCGAGGATGTCGACGGCGAGCCCGTACTCGCCCCACGTCACGCCGGTGAACAAGGCTGCGGTCGGCGTGGAGCCGTTGCCTTCGCTTGCCTCGGCGACGGGCGTCGCGTGGCCGGGGAAGATGGAGAGGTCGAGGCGAAACCCGCCGCGGGCGCCGAAGCCGATCATCCTGGGCTCGGCGTCGGTGAAGCGCAGGTCGGCCTCCGCGCGCGCGGCGATGCGGAGGAGGCTGTGCTGACCAGGCGGCGCGCACGGCTCACCCTTCACGAGCCCCTCGGCGTCGCAATAGGGGCGCTCGTCGAGGTTCCAGCGGGTGAGAAAGTACTGGGCGCCGACGCTGGGCCCGTGCTGAAGGCTCCCGCCGTCGTGGACCATGACGAGATAGCCGAGGTCGAAGTCGAAGTCGCGATCCCACAGCTCGCGCACCATCGAGAGCGGCGCGATGCTCACGCGGTACTGGAACTGCGCGCCCAGGACGTCCTTCGCGGGTTGGCTGGAGTTACCGCGCGCGCGTCCCGCCGCCAGGCCACCCGCGAAGCGGTGCTCGGTCGAGAGCATCGCGACGGGGATGCATCCGCTCGACGTGAGCGCGAGCGTCATCGCGAGCGTCGTGCCGATGCGCTGCCAGGCCTGGATCAGAGAGGTCGCCTTCGGGCTCACGGCGCGTGGTGTAGCAGACTCTCGCTGATCGCCCGTGCGGCGCGGATCGTTGAACCTGCTCGGCGCCGCTCGCATCCATTCCCGATGGGGGACCGTTGATCGAATCGGTCGTCCCGTTATCCTGAACGGCGGGCATGGCGTAGAAGTGAGCGCCGACAAGAGCGGGTACAGGCAGTGTGACGGGTGCGGGGAGCACATCCCGCGCGACCGCGACGCCTGCCCCATGTGCGGCCGGCTCTCCGTGACCCTCGGCCACCTGCTCCGCCGCTGGCGCCTCCTGGCGACCCTTGGACCGGCGCTCGTCGCGCTCTTCGTCGTCGGCGCGATCCCGAGCGATCTCCTCGTCGCGCCGGCCGACGTGCTCTTCGAGGCCGGCACGATCGGCGTGGGCTTCGCGCCCCTCCTGCTCGCGCTCGCGAGGCTGATGCGTACGCGTGGCCGGCGCGATCCGTCGAGCTACGCGGCGCGGATCGAGGCGACGGAAGCCCGCCTCGCGGCGCTCGAGCGCGACCTCGCGGACACCGCAGCGCGGATCGCCGCCGCGCGTCAGGAGCTCACCCACGAGACGAGCGACCGCATCGCGGAGAACCTCCGGCGCGAGCTCGGGCAGGATCGCCGGCTCCGGGTCGCGCAGCGCCGGCTCGCGAGCCAGCTCGAGGCGCGCGCGCAGGCGCTGGAGATCGAACGCTTCCGGGCCGAGCTCGCCTACTACGAGGCATGCCGGGACGAATGCCTCGACGCGCCGCACGAAGCGCAGGCGCTCACCGACAAGATCAGCGCGCTCCGCACCGACCTCGGCGCGCATCCCGACCCGGCCTGGCTGCAGGTGATCGACGACGCGCGCGCCCTGCAGGTGCAGCTCGCCCGCGGCATCCAACGCCTCCAGGCGGCGCGCCGCCTCGACCCGCTCGCCTATGCGGATCTCTCGATCGACCTCTCCGCGCCGGAGCCGGACACCTCGTCCGCCGACCTCGACGCGCAGACCGAGCTCCACCTCGAGCGCATCGACCGCGGCTTCGAGGCGCTCGACGAGCTGAACGACGAGCTCGAGGCGCGCGCGAACCACGGCGGGGATCCCGACGCGAGCGGCCTGCGCCTGCGCGTCGACGACGAGGTCCTCGCCGCGCTCGACGCCGAGGAAGAGGTCGTCGCCCCTCGCGAGCTCGGCAAGCGCACCTCGGTCGACGGCCTCTGATCGGCCGCCGGTCCGGCTCCTGCCGGTGGAGACGAGCTCGCATCCGGCACCGACGTCACGCGGGGTCCGGCCGGCTTGGCGCGGGCTGCCGAGTCTGGGAGGGCCGCGGGCGCCCGAGCTCGTCGCCGCGGCAGATCTCGAACTGCCGCGGGCGCTCGAGCCTCGTCGCCGCGGCGATCTCGACCTGCCGAGCGCGCCCATCCTCGTCGCCGCGGCGACCTCGAACTGCCGAGCGCGCTCATCCTCGTCGCCGCGGCGATCTCGACCTGCCGAGCGCGCTCATCCTCGTCGCCGCGGCGATCTCGACCTGCCGCGGGAGCCCGAGCTCGTCGCCGCGGCGATCTCGACCTGCCGCGGGCGCCCAACATCGTCGCCGCGGCGATCTCGAACCGCCGAGCGCGCCCAACATCGTCGTGGCGGAGGTCTCGGACGGCGCTGCAGCGCCCGCCAGGCCGCCCGAGGAATCTCGGACGGGCGTGCGGCGGCCGTATCGGTGTCCGCCAATCGCAATACGCATCGGTGCGACCCGCGGCGCGATTCGAGGCTCGCGAAAGCGTCCCGCGGGGCTCGCATCGGGGTTCGAGACCGCCGGGACGGCCCTGCGGCTCCGAAGAGGCGTCCGAGGCTCGAAATTCGGCCGTGCGGGGCCTGCAGAGGCGTCCGAGGATTCTCGGACGGCCCTGCAGCGCGATCAGGTCAGCGCGATCAGGCCAGCGCGATCAGGCCAGCGCGATCAGGCCAGCGCGATCAGGTCAGCGCGATCAGGGGCCGCTCTCGTCGAGCATCTGCATGAGCCCGCGCAGGACCTCGCCGCCGTCGCCGCCCTGGCCGCCGAGCATCTCCTGCAGTTGCCGCATGCTCTCTTCGTCGCCGCCGCCCTGTCCGCCGAGCAGCCCTTGGAGCATCCGCATGGCGGCTTCGTTGTCGCCGCCTTGGCCGCCGAGCATCCCCTGGAGCTGCCGCATGGCGTCCGCGTTGCCGGCTCCGCCGCCGGCGCCGCCCGTCATCTGCGCGAGATCCGGCTGGCCGAGGTCGTCGTCGCCGTGCGTCTCTTCCAGCCAGCGGTGCTCGATCGCGCGCACGGCCGCGGCGTGCCGTCCACGCGCCATTCGATCGAAGAGCGCCCTCGGCGCCGCCGTCCGGAAGCGGTTGCTCTGCACGTAGTCTCGGAGCGCGGCGAAGAACGCGCGATCGCCGAGCGTCGCTCGGAGCGCCGGGTACACGTAGGGGCCCTTGCCGTAGACCACGCCGCCGTAGGTCAGCGTGTCGGCGAAGGCGCTGGCCGGCCGATCCACCGCCGCGTCCTCGCGGCCCATCATCCGCATCATGTGGTAGCCGGCCGCCACCTGCTGATCCGCGTCGTGTCGCGCGCGTTCGGCGCCGTAGCGGTCGGCGACGTAGAGCATGGCGCTGTATTGCGCGAGGCACTCGTCCTGGAAGGGGTGGCGCCTCGAGTCGCTGCCGACGATGCCGTGCCACCACTGGTGCGCGACCTCGTGGGCGGTGACGAACTCCAGCGAGCTCTCCCGGCGCGCCTCCATGTCGCCGCCGCCGCCGCCCATGAGCGCGCCCAGCATGCCGCCGCCCGCCTGCATCGGCCGGTAGAACATCGTCGCCACCGTCGCGAACCCGCTGAACTCCACGCCGCCCGCGCCGCCGACGAGCGGCGCCTCGGCCACGTCGAGCTGGGGGTAGGGATAGGGTCCGAAGCGGCGCGTGAACACGGCGAGCGCGTGCGCCGCGGCGTCGAGGACCTGCGCACCCGCGGCGGCGTCCGAGTCGAGGAAGAACGAGCGCACCGTGACGCCGTCGACCCTCCGCTCCGCGTGTCTCAGGCGCGGGCTGGCCACCAGCGCGAAGTCGCGGATGAAGCCTGCCGTCACCACGAGCTCGCTGCGGTCGCCGACCACGCGCGCCGGCCCCTCCATGCCGCTGGCCGCCACGTGGACTCCGTCGGCGGTGCGGATGCGAGCGCGCACGTGAGCCAGCTGATCGTTTCCGAGATCGCCGATGGTACTCGCGTCGCCCTGCTCCCAGCGCCCGCCGCGCATGCGGGCCAGCATCGGGAAGAAGTAGGACATCGAGGCGAGCTGCTCGCTGGTCGCCAAGAGCCCGTAATCGCCGCCGCCGTGCCCGCCCATCAGCGCGCCGAGCGCCTCCATGCTCTGGCCCATCATCGACGCGCGCTCGGCGCCGATCTCCCGCATCCGTCCGCGAAGACGCATTCGGATCCGCAGATGCCCGCCGATCGGGATCGCGGTCGCCGGCCGCACCGAGAGCGCGCTCGGCGACAGAGGCTCGATGCGGCATTCGATGCCGTCGAGGCAGCTTCCGTCCACGTACTGCACCAGCGGGTCGTCGCCGACCGCGTTGGCGAAGACGCGCAGCACCACATCGCTCAGCGGTCTGCCGGCCGGGTTGGTCACCCAGACCGTCTCCTCCACCTCGAACGAGGCGAGGTCGTCCGCCAGATCGACCGTCAGCTCGTAGAGCGGCAGCGCGCTCGGGTCACCGACCTCGCCGGCGATGGCGCGCCGGTCGTCGGGCCGCAGCGTCGCCACGAAGTCGCTCGCGTCGTACCACCAGCTCGGCTGCGCCGCGGCGGGCGCCGCGACACCGAGCACGGCGACACCGAGCGCGGCGACACCGAGCGCGAGCGCGAAAGCGGCGAGCGTCCTCATCCCGCTCAGGATTCAGCATCGAGGCGTCCCGCTCAACCCTCGCGCTCGGCGATGGCGGGACGATGAGCGCGCGTTCCTTCGTGGCCGCTCACCGCAGAATGTGTCGATCCGCGGGTCAGATCGAGTGCTCGACGCGGTCTCGCCCGCCGCCCTTGGCGCGGTAGAGCGCGGCGTCGGCGCGGGCCTCGAGCTGCGCGGCGCTCTCGGACTCCATCCAGGTCGCCACGCCGATGGAGACGGTCAGCTCGACCGGTCCGGCCTCGGTGTCGATTGGCTTGGCGGCCACCCGCTGGCGGATTCGCTCCGCTACCGCGAAGGCGTCGCCGGCCGTCGTGGACGGCATCAGGAGAAGGAACTCCTCGCCGCCGCGACGGATTAGTACGTCCGGTTGCCGCACCTCGGCCCGTACCCGCTCCGCGAACGCGCGCAGGACGTCGTCGCCCGCCGCGTGTCCGTAGCGGTCGTTGACGAGCTTGAAGTGGTCGAGGTCCATCATCAGCACGGTCAACGGGTCGCCGTAGCGCGCGGCGCGTCCGATCTCCTCGCGCAGCCGCGGCGAGAGCACGCGGTAGTTGTAGGCGTGGGTCAGGTCGTCGGTGACCGAGAGGTGGGCCAGCCGCGCCGTCTCGATGGCCGGTACCGTGCAGTTGGCGAGGAGCTGGGCCAGCTCGCGGTGGCGCTCCGAGAAGCGGCGGGGGGAGGGCGACGAGGCGCTCAGGACGCCGACCACGTGCCCGCTCGCCACGAGAGGCACCGCCACCAGCGAGCGGACGGAGAAGCCGGTCAGCCGGGCGGCGAAGCGAGCGTCGTCGGCCGTGTCCTCCACCAGCGCGGCCTTGCCGGTGTCGGCCACGAACCCGAGCACGCCCTCGCCGGCCCGGAACTGCGCGGGCGGCGCCTCCGAGGCGGTCCCCGAGCGGGCCGTGCTCAAGAGCTCGTGCCGGCTGTCGTCGAAGAGTCGGAGCGAGGCGTGATTGCAGGGCAGGACCTCGAGCGCCGCGTCGGTCGTGGCGCGCAACGCGTCGTCCAACGTCCGCTCGTCGGCGAGCAGACGGGTGAGCGCGAGCAGCACTTCCAGCGGTTCACGACGCTTCTCCATCGGCGTGGCGCGAGGATAGCAGCCGTGTCGGTCCGCGCCCGGTCCCGAACCCCCCGATGTCACGAAGCCGCCATCCGGGCCGGGCGTTCCTTTCTTGCCAATCGGTGAGCCTGCTGGGACCGTTCTGCGGTGCGAACGCGCTGGGTGTGGCTGTTGGCGGTCCTCCCGCTGGTCCTGAGCCTTCCGGTCGGCGCTCAACGACAGCGCATCTTCGAGACGGCCCGGGGCGGCCCGTTCCTCCAGCAGACGGCGCGCGCGCACACCGGCGTGCTGCCCAAGAGCGCCCGCGTCAGCCCGGACGGAACGCGCCTGGTGGTCTGCAACTTCGGCCAGACCGGCCACGACAACGTCTACCTCTACGACGCGCTCACCCTGGACCGACTCGGCAAGGTCGAGTTCCCCGGCAACGCGGTGGAGAGCGCGTTCGCGCCGGACGGACGAACCCTCTACGTCTCGAATTTCCGCCGTGACGTGCTGGAGGTCATCGACGTCCCCTCGCTCGAGGTCCGGGCCGAGGTGCGGGTCGGAAGCGCCCCGAAGACCGTCACCGTCTCGACCGACGGGACGTCGATTTACGTCGCCAACTACTTCGGTCGCTCCGTCTCGGTGGTCGACGCCGCTTCGCTCCGTGAGGTGCGGCGGCTACACACCGGGCAGCGCCCGCGGGGCCTCGGCGTGCTGGCCGGCGGAACGCTCCTCGCGGCCGCGTTTCGCAGCGAGACCATCCACGTCTTCCCCGGCGCGAGCGACGCGGAGGCTCGCGCGATTGAGACCTGCCCTTTGCCGCGGGACGTCCAGTCGGCCCCGGAGCCCGGCACCTACTACGTGACCTGCTCGCTCGGGCACATCGGCTTCTACCGCCTCGAGGACGGGCGGCGGCCCTTCGGCATCGCCACCACCGGCCGCAACCCGCGCAGCATCGGCCTGACCCGCGACGGTCGCTGGCTCGGCGTCGCGAACTTCGGCTCGAGCGACGTCACCCTGATCGACACCGTCGGCCGGACCCATCGCCGCATCGAGGTGCCCGGCGCGAGCCGCATCGTCGGGCTGGCGATGCACCCGGAGTCCTCCCCGATCCGCCTCTACGCGACGAGCTGGGACACCGGTGAGGTGATCCTGCTCAGCGGCGAGCCGGAGTGAGCGGGCTCGGGACGTCGCTGGCTTCGGCTCGCGTCGCGCCGCCGGAGCCCGCCTCGATCTCGCGGCTCGAACACGGTGAGAGAACGCGCGTTCGGACGGTCCCCGCCTTGTCCCTCCGGAGCGCTCATCCTAGCCTTGTCGAATCATGCGGCGATCTGCGCCTGTCGCTTTCCTAGCTCTTTCTTTGCTCTCGCTGCCGGCTCGCGCGCAGGACGCGCGCGTCATCGCGCTCGACATGACCCCGACCAGCCGGGTCCAGATGGCGATCTCGGATCGAGCGCGCGGACGGCACCTTCGTCCGTACCCTCGCGCTGACCAACGCGGTCGCGCTCCACGGCATCGGCAACCGGCCGGGTGCGCTGCAGATGAACAGCGGCTTCCTCTGGCCCTACGGCCGGCGCGAGGGCGTGCTGCCGGTGTGGGCGCACCGCCGCGCCGCCGCCGACGGAGCGCAGCCTTTCCACCGCGTCATCTTCCAGAACCGCTCTTCGGAGGGCTGGGCGTCGCGCAGCGCGCCCGACTTCTCGCGGGACCCCTACTTCTGCCTCTCGTTCAACCAGTCGGTGAGCGGCCGCGACGCGCTCGACGCGGTGACCTGCCCGAGCATCTTCAACAGTGACAAGGGCCGCTACATGGCGGACGCGGACGTGTCGGCCGGCTATGCGGAGCCGATGGAGACGTCGCCGAACAACGGCATGATGATGCCGCTCACGTTGGACTCGCTCTACCCGCCGCGCCGCGACGTCACCTACTGCAACACCGGCACCAGCTGCCTCGACAACGCCGACGTGGCCCACTACGCCGACGACGTGCGCAGCGTGATGCCCGAGATTGACGCGATCTCGATGGCGACGCCGCAGGGCGAGATGCCCTTGTCGCTGATGTTCACGGCGCCGAACGACTGGGAGGACGGCGACTACGTCGTCTTCGTCGAGGTGAACGCCGAGGGCGACTACAACTCGGCGTGGGGACCCGACCAGTACCCGACGCCGCACGACCCGACGGGGGAGTGGGACTCGTGGGCGATGACCTATGGCTACCCGTACCGGGGCCAGCCTTCGGTCGTCTATCGCGTCCCCTTCTCGCTCACGCACGCGGCGACCTCGACCGCGGTGACGGATCCCTTCGGCTACGGGTCGCTCGACGGCCGTGACGGCGGCGTGCTGAACGCGATGGACTCGACCATCACCGACGATCCGAGCGGGTCGCCGGGCAGCGGCGCCGACCGACTGATGCAGAGTCCGGGCGGCCAGCGCATCTCGCTCAGCGTGATCGGCTCCGAGGTGTGCTCGAGCAACCAACCGCCGAGCGCGGTCGACGGGCTGACCATCACGGAGTACCACGACCGCCTGAAGGCCCACTTGTTCGCGCACATGAGCTTCACCGCGGCCACGGACGACTCGGGCATCGCGCGCTACGACGTGCGGGTCGGTGATCAACCGATCGTCGACGAGCAGTCGTTCCAGCGCGCGCAGCAAGCCCTGGCGGCGACCCTGGATAGCCAAGCGTTGATCGTCCCCAACCCAGCGCAGGGCGGCGACGTCGACGTGGACTTCGGCGGGTTGTCGCAGGAGACGACCTACTACATCGCCGTGCGGGCGGTGGACATCTGCAACGTGCCGGGGCCGATGGCGGTGACGCAGTACACGACGCCGGCCATCCAGTTCACCACCGTCTCGCCCTGCTTCGTCGCCACGGCGGCGTGGGGCACGCCGATGGCGGCCGAGATCGGCGCGCTCCGGCGCTTCCGCGACCGGCATCTGCTGACCAACACCGTCGGCCGCGCGTTCGTGTCCGCCTACTACGCCATCGGACCTCACATCGCCGACGTGATCCGCGAGCACGACACCCTCCGTAGCGCGACCCGGACGCTGCTGGCGCCGGCGGTGGCGCTGGCCCGCTGGATCGACGGCTGAGCGTCGCGCGCTCGAGGCGCTGCTCGACGCCCATCGGAACGAACGCGCTCGTGTCGGCGGGGCAGTGTCGAGCCCGCGCCGCTCGCATGGAACGGTTCGCGGAACGGCGGGTGCAAGAGCCTCGCATCGATGCGGCGCCTCGGGCTCGTGCTGGTGTTGCTCGCCCTGCCGGGCTGCACCGATCTGGTGACCGCTCGCGTGGGCGCGGGTCGCGTGAAGCCGATCGAGGTTCGGGAGTCGATCCCGCTCGCTTCGGCCACGTTGCCCGCGTGCGTGCCGCTGACGTTGCCGATCGAGGTCCCCGAAGCCCGGTCCGCCACCGTGGAGCTCTCTCCGAGCGGCGATGCTTGTCTGGTGACGGTGCGGCTGACCTCGGCCGTGATCGTCGATCGCGCCACGATCGCGGCGCAGCTGGCGTCGCTGGGGACGTTCGACGTCTCGGCGCTGGTGGGGATCGAGCTGGTGCTGAACGAGCTCGACCTCACGGACGGAAGCGGCGCCGAGGCCGACGTGCGCGCGGTGGCGATCGCCGTCGACGGCCAGGCTCTCTTCGACACGACCACGCTCGGCCCGCAGCCTTCGCCGCCGCCCCGAGGCGCGCTGCCCGAGAGCACCGTCATGGCCTTCCGCGCCGCGTTGAAGAGCCCCGCCGACGTCCGCGCCGACCTCACGATCCAGCTCACGGTGCCCAACGCGGCGGCGCTCCCGAAGCAGCTCGAGGTGCGGATGGTGGTGCAGCCGGTCCTCCTCGTGGACGTCGTGCGCGCGGCGCTGTGAAGGGCGGCGATCGCCTTCGATCGCGCTCCGATCGCCGAAACGTCTCTGGTTCGTGACCTCCGACCGCGGAATGTGCGTCGCTTTTTCGGCTCGAGGGTCGTTTTTGCGGCTGACGGCTCTTCCACAGCGCGCTACTCCGCCGTTCGCCGGGGGGCGCGCCGCTCAGCGCGTGCGTGAGCTGGAGACGCCGATGACCGACCGTATCCGACGCGACGACTGGGGAGCCGAGCTCCCCGAGACCTCCGACGCCGAGACCTCCGAGCTGGACGAGGGCCTCGACGCCGACCTCCTCGAGCAGCTCCGAGAGCGTGTGCTCCACTTCGCCGCGCTCGCCGAGCAGCTCGACGCCGTGCCCGCCGCCAAGCCGGACTGACCCACTTTCGGCCTCGGGCGTCCCGTTCGCGCGGGACGTGCGCTTGCCGCGCACCCGGCCGAGCAAAGGCGATATACTCGCCGCTCGGAGGCTGGGGTTGTCATCTCGTTCCATCTGGCTCGGGGCCGGTGCGTTCGTCGCGTCGTGCCTCGTCACCGGGGCCGTAATGGCCCAACCGTCGAGCGAACCGCCGGACGAGCGGGCTCGAATTCACTTCGAGTCGGGAGCCGTCTATTACGACTCTGGCGAGTACGAATCGGCGCTGCGCGAGTTCCAGAGCGCGTACGAGCTGAGCCATCGCGCGGCGCTCTATTTCAACATCTACCTCTGCCAGCAGGCCATCGGAGATCTGGACGAGGCGGCCGCTTCGCTCGAGACGTACCTGTCGGAGGTCGAAGACGCTCCGAACCGCGCGTCGTTGCAGCAGCGGCTCGAGAACTTGCGCGAGCGCATCCGCCGCCGTGAAGCGGGCGAGGCGGAGCCCGAGGAGCCGGAGCTTTCCTCGAGCACGGAGCCGGTACCGGTCGAGCCGCCGCCGCCGCCGCCGTCGGGCGACGCGCTCAACGTGCCGGCCATCGTCGGCTACTCGGTGGCCGGGCTCGGTCTGATTGGCGCGGCGATCTTCGGGCCGCTGACGATCGCGGAGAATTCGTCGCTGGCGTCGAGCTCGTGCGGCCAGGCGATGACTTGCACCGTCGACCAGACATCCACCCTCACGACCTACGCGCTCGTCACCGACATCAGCTTCGGCGTCGCGCTCGTGGGGGCCATCGCGGGGACGGTTCTCTTCTTCGTCATCGACACCTCGGGTGGCTCGGGGCAGTCGTCGCTTCGGTTCAGTCCTCTCGCCGGTCCGGGCCTGGCGGGGATCAACGTGGGAGGCACGCTGTGAGTCGCTCGATGCTCGGGGTGGCGCTGCTCGTCGTGACGGCGTCGGGGTGCTCGCTCCTCTTCGACGGCTCCAAGTACCGCGGGGGCGGAGGCGACGCGGGGGATTGGGATGCGCAGGTTACGGCCGACGGCGGCGCCGGCGGTGACGGAGGCGCCCTCTGCGGGGGCGACCCCTGCGACACCGAGGGCCAGGAGTGCATCGGCGGCGCTTGTGTCCAATGCGACGAGGACGGCGACGGCTACTACGGGGACACGCCGGGGTGCGCGGACCTCACGAGCGATCCGCTCGACTGCGACGACACCGACGACACCATCTACCCGGGCGCGCCGCCGATCTGCGGAGACGGCATCGATCAGTCGTGCCTCGGGAGCACCGTCCCCTTCTTCGGCCTTGCCGACGAGTTCGGCGCCTACGCCGACCAGGAGGTCACCGTGCCGACGGGATCCGACCCGCCAGGCGCGGTGCACGTCTTCGTCACGAGCCCCAACGCCACGCAGGTGTTCTTCCTCGCCGGCGACTCGAGCCACACTCCCTACGCCGCCGCGCTGGACATCTCGCCGGATCCCGAGGTGGCGGTGAGCCCCGATCCGCTCGAGGACCAGCTGGGGATCACCCTCTCGTCCGGCCCGGTCCGGATGGATGCGGTCCGCGACTCGTCGGGTGACGTCCGCGTCGGCCTCCTCGCCGGCGACTCGATGCTCGAGCTCGCCTGGGCGACCGTGCCGGCCGGCACCACGACCTACAACCTCGACACGCACCGCTCCGTCTCTGTGTCGAGCATCGGAGAGACCGGGTTCTTCGCCACCGGCCAAGCCGCGTTCGTCGAGGACGACGCGGGCGGCGGCGTGATCGCGGTCGCCGGTTCCGTGGGCATGACCAACGTCATGCTCGCCTTCGATGAGAGCGGGATGCTCCAGGGGCCCGTCTCCATGATGGTCGATCCGGGCCCGCGCTGGTTGAGCTCGGCGGGCGGCGGGGTGGTCGCGCCCGGCACGGACGGTGTCCCGCAGTTCTGGCCCGGTACCTTCGGCAGCGGCGAGCAGGTCATCGCCGTGACCGGGTCGGCGCCGATGGGCGGGACGCCGAGCCGGATGGCGTCGATCCTCGTGCGCGGCCCTGCCGGCGACACGACACAGCTCGTCACGTTGGCGCCCTACGCCGATCATCTCCAGGCCTACGCGCTGCAATGCAGCATGGGCTCCGGCTCCTCCGTGTCGACCTGCACGAGCTTCGCTCCGGTGCCGCCGCCGCCTCCCTACGGCGGGCCGCTCGCAGCGCCTCTGGTGGCGGTCCAGCGGATCTCCTCCAGCGCGCTGCTGATCCTCTACCCGGGCGCGACCGAGGACGACGATTTCCGCTTGGCCATCATCGAGACCGACACCGGGCTGCCCGCGACGATCTCGCCGATCGACGTCTTCACGGCGGGCTCGGGAACGATCCGCGACCTGTCGCTGGACGTGCTGCTGATCCCCGCGGCTCCGGGCGCCGAGCACGGGCGTGTGATTCTCTCCTACGGGTATGTGCGTGAGAGCCCGGCGGAGGGGCGGCACCTGTACGTATCGAGCTACGCCGGGTGCTTCGGCTACGGCACGCTCTGATCGACGAGGCGGGGACGGCGCTCGCCGCTTCCGCCCCGGAGCGTTCCGCCGGTCATCGGTGCGCGACGGCCGAACATGCGCTCGGACCGACGAGCAAGCCCGTTCGCGACCGAGAACCGGGGTTCTTCGACCGACGCTCAGGCCGCCGCCGGCCCGACGTAGCGGGACTGCGGTCGGATCAGCCGGCCCGTCGCTCGCTGCTCGAGCACGTGCGCCCACCACCCGGCCACGCGGCCCGTCGCGAACGTGGGCGAGAACTGGTCGCGCGTCAGGCCCAGCGCCTCGAGCAGCACGGCCGTGTAGAACTCGACGTTCGCTCGCAGCGCGCGCTCGGGGTGACGCTCCGCCAAGACGCGCGCCGCCGCCCGCTCCACCTCGCGCGCCAAACGCAGCCGCTCGCCGGCCCGTCCGGCTCGCTCCATCGCCTCGATCGCGCCTTCGAGCACGGCGGCCCTCGGGTCGCGCACGCGATAGACCCGGTGGCCCATGCCCATGATGCGCGCGCCACGCGCCAGCTCGCTTCGGATCCACGCCTCGGCGTCCTCCGGCCGCCCGACGGCGTCGAGCATGTCGAGCACCGGCCCCGGCGCGCCGCCGTGCAGCGGCCCTTTCAGCGCGCCGATCGCCGCCACGACCGCGCTCACCGCATCCGATCCGGTCGAGGTCACTACACGCGCGGCGAAGGTCGACGCGTTCATGCCGTGGTCGACCACGGTCACCAGGTAGCGATTGAGCGCGTCCGCTTCCACGGCGGCCGGCGCGTCGCCGCGGATCATCCGCAGGACGTCGGCGGCGTGATCGGCGCGCGGGTCGGGCGCGACCGGCGGGAGGCCCCGCTTCGTGCGCGACCACGCCGCCGCGATCACCGCCACCGCGCCGGTCAGGCGGCCGCCGATCTCCACC
This sequence comes from uncultured Pseudomonadota bacterium, assembly GCA_963832725.1. Classification (GTDB taxonomy): domain Bacteria; phylum Myxococcota_A; class Polyangia; order Polyangiales; family Sandaracinaceae; genus JAEZBP01. Next base: position 263,244 of record CAWHVG010000006.1, on the reverse strand, counting down.
GGGCTCGTCCCTTCCTCGCGCAGCGCCGCCATCCCGGCCCGGAGCGCCTCCATCCCGTCCGCGGCGCTCAGCGCGGTGTCGAGCCTCGTGATGTGCTGGAAAGCCCAAGCGCGCCCCTCACCCAGCGCCTGCGCGAGCCGCGACGGATCGTCCGGCAGCGTCCCCTCCCAGAGCAGGCCGCACACTTCGGCGAAGCGGTGCCGACCCGCCAGCGCCTCGAGCGTGTGGCCTCGGACCACCAACTCGCCGCGGGCGCCGTCGACCGAGCTCAGCTCCGTCTCGGCCACCACCACGTTCGCCAGACCCGAATCGATCGTGCTCGTCATGCGTCACCTCCGAGTAGATAACTTGATGACCGATCCATGTTGATCAATATAGATTCATCAATCAATATGGTGGAATGGTGAACCCGGGCGAAGAGTGGTTGGACGCCGCGAGCGCAGCCGAGCTCCTCGGCGTGAAGCGAGCGACGCTCTACGCCTACGTCAGCCGCGGCGGCGTGCGGACGCAGCCGGGCGAGGGCCGCCGGCAGCGCTACGCGCGCGAGGATCTCTTGCGTCTCAAGGCGCGCAGCGCGGCGCGGTCGGGGCACGCGGCGGTGGCGGCGGGCGCGCTGGCCTGGGGCGAGCCGGTGCTCGACACCGCGGTGAGCGCCATCGATCCGCAGATCGGCCCGCTCTATCGCGGCGTCGCGGCGACCGAGCTGGCGGCGCGGGGGACGACCTTCGAGGAGGTGGCGGCGCTCCTCTGGGCCACCGAGGTCGTGTCGTTCCCGAGCGTGCGCCGCGGTGCGCCGCTCTCGGTGGTACGGCGCGCCGAGCGGCCGCTGGAGCGTCTGGCGCTGCTCCTCCCGCTGGCGGCGGCCGAGGATCCCGCGCGCTTCGTGACGAACGACGACGCCGAGCTCGATTGGTCGCGCCGGCTGATCCCGCACATGGCCTTGGCGTTCGCCGACGACGACGCGCACGTGCTGAAGGCGCTCGTCGAAGAGACCGTCGCCCACGCGCTGGTGGTCGCCCTGGGCGGCAAGAAGAGCGAGGCCTTGGTCGGCGCCGTCGACCGCGCGCTGGTGCTCTCGGCGGATCACGAGCTGAACGTCTCGACGTTCGCCGCCCGCGTGGTGGCGTCGAGCGGGGCGGATCTCTACGCCTGCGTGAGCGCGGCCGTGGCGGCGCTCAGCGGTCCGGCGCACGGGGGCGTCTGCGATCGGATCGAGGCGGTGCTGGCCGAGATGCAACAGCCCGAGGACGCGGCGCGGCTGGTGGGCGAACGCCTGGCGCGGGGCGATGCGCTGGTCGGTTTCGGGCACCCCCTCTATCCGGACGGTGATCCGCGCGGGCGCTTCCTCCTCGACGAGGCCGTCAAGGTCGCCCCGCGCGCACCCGTGGTGCGCAAGGCGCTGGCGCTCCGCGACGCCGTACACCTGGCCGGTGCCGGCGAGCCGACCCTCGATCTCGGGCTGGTCGCCATCGCGGGCGCCGCGCGGCTGAGGCCGGGAAGCGCGGTCGCCCTCTTCGCCATCGGCCGCGCCGCCGGCTGGATTGCCCACATCCGAGAGCAGCGCTCGACCGAGCAGCTCCTCCGCCCGCGAGCTCGCTACGTCCGAGATGCTCGCGACACCAAGAAAGGATAATTCCAGAACGGGTGCGTCGTGTGACCGTTCCGCGTATAGTGGCGTCGCGGTGTCGTTTCCCTCCGAGGTCCTGGGCGGGGCCTTCGAACCGGTGTCCTCTCGGCTCCGGATGGTGGCGGCGCTCGTCCGCTGCCCGGTGGCGGCGCTCTACCGGCTCGATCGCGAGCACGCTCTCTTGGTGGCCGCCCACGGCCCGCATGAGATTCTGCGCGGATCTGCCCGAGCGCGTGCCGGCCTGGCGCCTGAGCCGTGACGAGCTGGTCATCGTTCCCGTGATCGGGCGCGGCCCGGCGGCGCCGGAGAGCGCGTTGCTCCCGGGCGCATTCGGCGTCGAGGCCATCGTCAACGCGCCCCTCGCGCTCGAGGGCGGCCGCGCGGTGCTGATCCTGGCCGATTCCGCGCCGCGGCCGGATCTCCACCAGCTCGATCGGGTGGCGATGCAGACGGCGCTCGAGCTCCTCCGCGACGCGCTGGGAGGGGCGGAGGTACAGCAGAGCGGGGTCCATCGCAGCCGCAGCTACGAGTCGCACTCGAGCCTGCCGGCGCAGATCGTCGAGGCGGCGATGCGGCCGGTGGAAGCGGTGGGCCACGACGCGGTCACGGGGTTGCCGGACCGACGCCTGCTCGTCCGCACCACGGACACGGCCATCACCCAGATGGCCTCGGACGGGACCGGCCTCGCCGTGGCCATCGTCGCGCTCGATCGCTTCCAGCGCATCGACGACTGGCTCGGCCGCGCGGTCGGCGATGAGCTCTTGCGGCAGGTCGCCGAGCGCCTGCTCGACACGACCACGGAGTCCGATCTGGTCGGGCGTGGCAGCGGCGACGAGATCATCGTCGCCTTCACCAAGCTCCCCTCCGACGCCCGCCCGGTGGCGCTCGCGGACCGGCTGCTGCAAGCCATCCGCGAGCCCTTCCACGTGCGCGGCTACGAGCTCTCGCTCACGGCGACGGTGGGCGTGAGCCGCTTCCCGGAGGACGCCGGGGACGCGACCACGCTGCTGCGCTACGCCGGCATCGCGCTGCACCGCGCGAAGGCGCGGCGGCACGGTCGCATCGAGCTCTTCACCCCCGAGCTGAGGGAGGCGGTCGAGCACCGCGGCGACGTGGAGCGGCATCTTCGGACGGCGATTGGCGCCGGCGAGCTCAAGCTGCACTACCAGCCGAAGGTCGAGCTGCGGGAGCGGCGCACGACGGGGGTCGAGGCGCTCCTGCGATGGCAGCGCGGCGGCGGGATGGTGAGCCCCGGTTACTTCCTGCCGGTGGCCGAGGAGTCGGAGCTGATCGTGCCGATCGGCACCTGGGTGCTCCGCGAGTCCTGCCGGCAGATGAAGCGCTGGCTGGATGCGGGCCTGGATCTCGAGGCGGTGTCGGTGAACGTGTCGGCGCTGCAGTTCTCGCGGACCGACTTCGTGGGCACGGTCGAGCGGGCGCTCGCGGCGGCCGAGCTGGAGCCGGGACACCTCGAGCTGGAGATCACCGAGACCTCCTTGATGGACGACGTCGACGCGGCGGCGGAGCGGCTGACCGCGCTGCGGGCGATCGGCGTCCGGGTCTCGGTGGACGACTTCGGCACCGGCTACTCGTCGCTGGCGTACCTGCAGCGCTTTCCGGTCGACGTGCTGAAGATCGATCGTTCGTTCGTGAAGGACCTGGACGCCGAGGGACCGGCGCGAGGCCACGCGCATGCGCTGGCGCAGGCCATCACCGGGCTCGGCCACAGTCTGGGCCTGCGCGTGCTCGCGGAAGGCGTGGAGACCGAGGCGCAGCTCGAGGCGGTGATCGCGCTCGGCTGTGACGAAGTACAGGGCTTCTACTTCTCGCGTCCGGTCCCGCCCGAGCAGCTGGTGCTGCGCTTCACCTGAAGGTCCCTCGACCGCCATTCGGGGCGTTGCGACTCGTCGCCGTGCGCTGGCCGGGAGGATCCGAGCCCTCTTCGGCCCTCGAGCCGATCCGTTCACGCGCGAAGGGCCGCGCGTCCGCCGATCGCGCGTCCGCCGATCAAAGGTGGCGCGCGGCGATGCGGGTCAGCGCCGTGACCGAGATGCCGGCTTCCTTCGCATGGGCCAGCGCGCGGCGAAGGCGGGCCGGCGCCGAGCGACCGGTGCAGCCGTGATCGGGGTCGGCCTCGAACGCTTCGACCATGGCGTCGACCAGGCGCGCGTGAGGGAGCGCCTCGCCGGCGCGGAACGCCTGGAGCGCGACGATCTCGCTGGCCACGTCGGCCGCCAGATCCCGATGCTCGCTCCAGAGCTCTCGCACGGTGCCGCCGACCTCCAGCCCGGCGATGTTCGCCGTGAGGATATAGAGGTTCTTGCGGACCAGCTCGAAGAGCAGCTCGTCGTCGCCGACGCGGCGCACCGGGATGCCCAGCGTGTCGAGCGCTTCGATCAACACGTCGGCGCGAGGCCCGGCGACGAGGGTCGGCAGCACGACGTGCAGCGGCTTGTCGCGCTTCTTCTCGAACCAGACGATGGCGACGGTCGGCTCTCGGAGACCGTGGTGCTTCCAGTCGGCGGGCAGGAGCTCGTTCTGCAGAAGCGCCAGCCGCTCGCGCCAGGCGGTCGGGACACGCTCGATCACTCCGTCCAGCGCGTCCTCGGTCACCGCGATCAGCGCGATCGCCGGCTCGGGCACGGCGCGCGCCATCTGAGCCAGGTCCGTATCGCGGGTCACCGGATGCACCGTCTGCCCCGTGCGCAGGAGGCCGTGCGCGAAGGTGCCGCCCATCTGGCCGAGGCCGATCACGATCGCGTCGTCGCTCATCCGCCCACCTTAGTGCGGAGATCCGACCGGTAGAAGGGGAGATGGCGCAGGACCGGCGTTTCAGGGCAAGGCGCTGCGACGAGTCGATGCTTTGCATCGGCGAGGAGGAGCAACACCGTCCTGGAGCGCCGGGACAAGCCAGGTCCCCTTCTACCGGGGATGGATCTCGCACTAGTACGACGGACCGGAAGTTCGGTCCGTCGTACGTCGTGGGTGGGGGCCCCGCTTGCGGGGGAGGGGGCGCTGCCCCCTCGACAAGCATGCTAGGACCGGCGCCCGACCGGCAGCTCGCGGGTGGGTTGGCGGGCGCGGCAACGAAACCCGGATCGAACTTCCGGGCGCCGGTACTAGTCCCCCGTATCCGTGATTCCTACCCAATCTCGGCGGCTCTCGCCGCGCGACTCAGCGTCACTCCTCCTCGACGATGCTGTGGCATCGCCTCGTCGTCGTTCCTTGATTCGCACGCCGATGGCTCGCCGATATTGGGCACTCACTACGGATACGGGGGACTAGCAGCTCGCGGAGGCGGGAAGGGGCGGCCGCTCACTCCCGGATGGTGGCGATCACCAGGCGGGCGCGGCCGAAGGGCGCCGGGAAGGCGTCCGCGATCACCTCCACCTCGAACCCGCGCGCTTCGAGCAGCCGTTGGCAGCGCGGGAGCAGGAAGGTGAGGTAGTACATGATGAACTCGGGCTTGATCAGCGCGTTGCGGATGCGCATCGCCGCGTTGAAGCCACGGGCCACCCAGAGCGAGGGAGACGTGATCGGCGGCAGCTCGCCGGTGATGAACACGAAGCGACCGCCGGGCCGGAGGATGTTGGCGATCGCGTCGACGAAGCGCGGCTCGTCCTTCTCCAGGATGTGCCCGAACGCGCCGAAGCAGGTGGCGAGGTCGAACTCGCGCCCGAAGGGGAGCTGCAGCGCGTCCGCCCTGAGCAGGTGTGTCTCGGCGTCGCCGGGCGAGTCCTTCAGGCGCCGCGCGGCTTCTTCGAGCATGCCTGCGCTGCGGTCCACGCCGAACATCGCCTCGCTGCACAGAGGGCGCAGCCAGCGCATCGCCGCCCCGGTGCCGCAGCACAGATCGATGCCGCGAGCGATGGGCTCGTCCCGCGCCGCCAACTGCCGGGCGACGATCTCGAGCAGCGCGTCCGGCGTGCGGAAAGGCGTCCGATCGAACTTCTGCGCGATCAGGTCGTAGCCGTGGTCGGTCGAGGACAGGGCCTGCTCGGCCAGCTCCAGGAACGTCGGTCCGTCCGGGTGGAACATGGGACTGACCTTAGTCCCCCGCATCCGTGATTCCCACCCGCTCTCGACCGTCCGACGGCCGGGGTCAGGACTCGCCGCCCTCGTCCGCGTCGTCCGGCTCGTCGCCGGGCGTGAGATCGGGGACCTGGGGCATGAGCTGGTGCGCTGCCTCGGTCAGCTCGGCCTCGAGCGGCACTTCGTCCGGGCGTGTGACATGCCGGGTCTCTCGGGCGCAGGCCCGCGAGCGCCGCCCACGCCGCCTCGCTCGCCGGCACGCGCGCCGCCAGGGCCCGCGGAGGTTTCCGTAGCGCGGCCGCCGCCCGGGACGCGACCAGTCCACCCACTGCGCGGCGTGCTCGCGCACGTCGACGTGGACGAAGGTGCTGCGCGGGTAGTAGCCGCAGCCGGTGCTGGCGAGGGTCCGACAGTAGTCCCAGAGCACCCTCCGCGGTACGCCCTCCACGCGGATGTCGGTGGCCTGCCCGACGACGTGCCGGCTGCTGGATCGCGTGAACCGCACGGGCTCGCGGCGACCGCTGACCAGCGTGATTTGCCGGCCGCCGAAGTGGTTGGAGACGGCCGCCAGCAAGAGCGCCAGCCGCGGGTGCGGGAGCTCGGGCGGGTCGTCGTCGTGGCGACGCATCAGCTGGGCGAGCTGGCTCAGCGCTTCGTCCGTGACGTGGCCCTCCTCGTCGAGGAGGGGCACAGTGGCCACCTCGTCGTGACGCCGGATGTGCGCCACGTTCGGCGTCTCGGGCTCGCCCCAGTCGCGATCGGCGGCCGCGCGCTCCTCCGCCGGCACGAACCCGGGGAGGATCAGGCGCTGGCCGATCCGCAGGCCTCGCCCGCGGCGGAGGTGGTTGAGGCGCTGCAGCTCGCCGACGCTGCAGTGATGGTCGGCGGCGATCTCCGAGAGCGTCTGGCCTCGGGCCACGTAGGTGACGCCGTCCGGCGGGACGGTGAGCATCTCCCCGGGGCGGAGCACATGGCTCTGCTGCATGCGGTTGGCGAGCGCCAGATCGGAGACGCTGACGTGATAGTGCCGGGCGATGCGGGCCAGCGACTGACCGGGCCGGACGGTGTGGTGTCGCTGCGCGGAGGCGCTCGCGGGCGCCAACGCGATGAGCAGCGCGACGGCGAGAATCCGGGGCAGACACGACATACGGCCGGCCAGTATTGGGGACCTCGCGCCGGAGATCAACGGTGCGCCTTCGCGGGGCAGGCGCCGAACGCACGAAGCCCGGCGCCACGCGAGGTGGGCCGGGCCGTACGATGCGGCGTCCAACGAAGGTCAGCCCTTCGGGCTCGGCATCTTCTTCTCGACGAACTCCACGTGCTTGCGAACGACCGGGTCGAACTTCTTGAGCTTCAGCTTCTCCGGGCTCGTGCGCTTGTTCTTCGTCGTGTAGTAGTGGTAGCCGGTGTCCGCAGTCGACACCAAGCGGATGTACTCCCGCATCGTGACCTCCGAGGGTGTCCCCAACCCGCAAAATGTGGGGTCGGCAGTTATAGGCCAACCCGTCGCGGACGCAACTCAGCGCCGGTGCTGGCTGCGCTCTCGCTCCATCTGTTCTTTGTACGCGACGCTGTAGCGCGTCCAGGGCCTGAGCTCGAGGCGCTTGAAGCCGATCGCCTCCTCGGTGCCCTCGCACACGCCGTAATCTCCGGTCCGGATCTTCTCGATGGCGTGCTCGATCTCGCTCAGGAGCTTGCGCTCCTTGTCCGCGAAGCGGATGAGGTACGCCTGCTCGGTGCTGCGCTGGGCCATGTCCGTCTCGTCGGGCATGACCACGGCCTCGCCGAGGGCCTCCGCGAGGTGGCGGTCGAAGCCGGCGACGACCCGCTGCCGCTCGGTCAGGAGCTTCTCGTGCAGGATCTGGATCTGCTCGGCCGTCAGGCCCGCATCGGGATGCGCGCCAGGCGCACCGGGCACGCGCGGTGTTTCCACGACCTCGGCCACCTCGGACTCCGTGACGGAGACCTCCTCGGCGGCCGGAGCCTTCTTCGCCGGCGCGGCGGTCGGCTTCTTGGCCGGAGCCTTCTTCGCCGGCGCGGCGGTCGGCTTCTTCACCGCAGCCTTCTTTTCCGGCGCGGCGGTCGGCTTCTTGGCCGGAGCCTTCTTTTCCGGCGCGGCGGTCGGCTTCTTCGCCGTGGCCTTCTTTGCCGGGGCGGTCGGCTTCTTCGCCGTGGCCTTCTTGGCGGTCGGCTTCTTGGCCGGAGCCTTCTTTGCCGACGCGGCGGTCGGCTTCTTCGCCGCAGCCTTCTTCGCGGTGGCCTTCTTCGCGGTAGGCTTGTTGGCGGTGGCCTTCTTCGCCGTGGCCTTCTTGGCGGGCGCGCTCTTGGCCTGTGCGGCGGTCTTCTTCACCGCCTTCTTGGCCGCGGACGTGGGCCGCTGGGTCGCCGCCTGCGCGCTCTTGGCTGGCTTGGCGGGAGCCTTCTTGGCGGCCTTCTTGTTCGCGGTCTTCTTGGTGCCCGCAGCACGGGACTTGGCCATGGGATATCTCCTGAGCTCGCCTGCTCCGGGGTTCATACGACCGGGCTCACCAGATTCCCCCGGGTGGACCCACCCGCGCCGGCCGGGCGTCGAAGCTCGCCCCTACCCCATTCGAGCCGGCACCCTATTGCACGCTTCTACCCACAATGCAACGATTTTGCGCACCTCGGACGGACAGGTCCCGAGGGCGATACAATCCTATCCTGGCGCCCTCGAGGCGGGGTAGTTTCGGGACAGGGAGCGCGCTTGGAGCCCGACCGCCAGATCGAGAATCCAGCTCGGCCACATGTGCAACAACCGCTGCGTTTTCTGCGTCAGCGGTCAGCGCACGGCCATGGGCGAGGCCGGCCCGATGCTGGTGGAGCCGATCCTCGCCCGCATCCGGCAGGCGAGCGCCGACGGGCACCGGAAAATCACTCTCCTCGGCGGCGAGCCCACCCTGCAGCCGGGGTTCATGGCAATCGTCCGCGAGACGGTGGCCCTCGCTTTCGACGAGATCGTCCTCTTCACCAACGGTGCGAAGACGGCTCGGCCAGCGCTCGTCGACGCCATCCTGGAGACCGGCGGCAGGTTCACCTGGCGGATCAGCATCCAGGGCGCGACCTGCGAGAGCCACGAGCGAACCACCAAGAAGCCGGGCTCGTTCGACCGGATCGTCCGCAGCCTCGAAAATCTGGCGGCCCGCGGGCAGCGGATCACGGTCAACATGTGCGTGGTCTCGTCGAATTTCGCAGACGTCGACCGCTTTCCGGCGCTGCTGGAGCCCTACGGCGTCACCCAGCTCCATCTGGACATGGTCCGGCCGCTCGACGCCGGCGTCCGCACCGAGGAGGAGCTGCGGGACATGATCCCGCGCTACTCGGGGCTGGCGGCGCCGCTCCGGCGGATGGTGGCCGGTTTTCCGGACGGCTTCGACGTCAACGTCGGCAACCTCCCCTACTGTGTGGCGCCCGACCTGGCGGCCTGGATCCACCACGACGGCGAGGCGACCGAGACCATCGCCATCGATCGCGACGACCAGCTGAGCCGCCCCTGGAACAAGTACTTCGTCAAGCGGCGGGACAAGCTCAAGCCCGAGCGCTGCCGGTCGTGCGTCTTCGACGGGCGCTGCTCCGGGGTGTTCGAGACCTACGCCCGTTTCTACGGAGTCGACGAGCTCACGCCGGTGGACGCGCGGACGCTGCGCTCGCTGGACGCCGGCGGGCGGATGCTGGGGATCTGGGCGCCGCACGCGTTGCCGGAGGAGCTCGAGGCCGAGGTGCTCTCCGACTCGATCGTTCGCCTGAAGCGGGAGGGCAGGGCGGTCGAGCTGCGTCCGGCCGCCGACCGTGAAGGGGCGATCGGGGCCTACCGCGGGCTCACGGTGCACAGCGCCGGACCCCTCGAGCCGGCGGATGTGGAGGTGCTCGCTCCCGCGCTGGAGAGGCTGGGCGAGCCAATCCACCCGCTCGGTGACGACGCGGCGCGCGCTCCGGCGCCCGCGCTGGCCCGCGCCATCGCGCTTTTGCGTCGGAGGGCGCCCTTCGGGGGGCTCACCTGGCGCGCGCTGACGCTCGACGACACCGGGCTGCGGGCGGAGCTGCGCCTGGAGGACGGTCGAGAGAGCGCGGCCACGCTCTGGATCGAGCTCGCCAGCGGGCGTCCGCGCGGTGGCTATCGGGTGCATGGCGAGCCGACCGAAGCGCTCGTGGACGGGCTGCGCCGGGTGATGGGCGCGCTCCGAGACGGCGCCGCGCCTCGGGTGGCGACGGAGTAGAGGTCGAAGCGACGCTCGCCGACCCGGAGTGGCCGGGAGGGACCGCGTCGGTCGGACGGACTTCGGCGGAGCCCGACGTCCAGGGTGCGCCGGGTCGCTCGCGGCTCGCCGCGTCGACCGGCCCGCCGGGTCGCTCGCGGCTCGTGGCGTCGACCGGAGCCCGGGTGAGCATGGTGGCGAGCGGACCGGGGTCCCACGTGGGCAGGGTCGGTCGCGGAGCAGGCATCGGCGTTCGGGGGCGGAGCGGGCATACTCCCCCGATGGAGGCTCGAGCGACGGACGGTGAGCCGCGGGGCACGATTGGCGTTCGCACGGCGACCTTTCTCGTCGTCGCCTCGATGGTCGGGACGGGGGTGTTCACCACCGGCGGGCTGCTCCTGGGCGACCTCGACTCCGCGCCGGCGGTGCTGCTGGCGTGGGCGCTCGGTGGGCTGCTCGCCATGGCCGGCGCGCTCAGTTACGCCGAGCTCGTCGCGGCCATGCCCGAGAACGGCGGCGAGTACCACCTCCTCGGGCAGACCTATCACCCCGCGGTCGGTTTTGCTTCGGGCGTCGTGTCGTTGGTGGTCGGCTTCTCCGCGCCCATCGCCGCGTCGGCCATCGCGTTCGGGAAGTACCTGCACGCGATCTGGCCCTCCGTCCCGCAGGTCCCCGCGGCGCTGGCGTTGGTGGTGGGCCTCTCGTCCGTGCACGCCTGGCGCGTTCGGCTCGGCAGTCGGATCCAGGACGGGCTGACGATCTTCAAGATCGCGCTCTTGCTGGTCTTCGCCGTCGTCGGCGGGGCCGCCGTCACCGAGCCGGGCCGCTTGCTCGAAGGCACGCGCGACCTCTCGGAGGCCGCGCTCTCGCCGGCGTTCGCGGTCTCGCTGATCTACGTCACCTTCTCCTACAGCGGCTGGAACGCGGCCACCTACGTCGCGGGCGAGATGCGCGAGCCGGGCCGCGACCTGCCGCGAGCGCTGATCGCCGGGACGTTCTCGGTGACGCTGCTCTACCTGGTCGTGAACGCCGTCTTCTTGGCCGGCGCGCCGCCCGAGCGGTTGCGCGGCGTGGTCGAGGTCGGTCACGTGGCGGCGGTCAGCTTGCTCGGTCCGCGCGCGGGTGCGGTGCTCTCGCTGGTCATCGCGTTCGGTCTGCTCTCGACCGTGGGCGCGCTGATCATGACCGGGACGCGGGTGCTCGACGCGATGGGGCGCGACCACGGACCGCTGGCCATCCTGGCGCGTCGCGCGACCGGCGGCGGTCCCTACGTCGCGGTGTGGATGCAGGCCGCGATCGCGCTCGTGTTGGTGCTGACCGCGAGCTTCGATGCGCTGCTCGGCTACATCGGGCTGACGCTCTCGGTCTTCGCGGCGATGACGGTGCTCGGGGTGATCGTGCTCCGCGTGCGCGCGCCGGATCTCCCGCGGCCCTACCGGACCTGGGGCTATCCGCTGACGCCGCTGGCGTTCGTGGGGCTGATGCTGTGGATCCTCGTCCGCTCCTGTCTCGAGCGGCCCTTCGTCGCGCTCGCGGGCGCCGGGACCATCGCCGGCGCGCTCGCGCTGTGGGCGCTGGTGCGGCGGGTCGCCTCTCGCGATTGAGCGTGGATTTCGAGCCGAGCCGCTGCTGCGGCCGGTCTGGCGCGATGGGGACGGGCTCACGTCCTCGGGGGCTCGGTCGCGGTGGGTGAGGGACGGCTCGGTCGGGCCCCCTGCGCTCGACCTGACGCCCTCGCGACCGGTTCACCCGGATCCGTGTTGAATGCGGCGGGCCCGTCTTCGGTCCGAATTCGCATGCGAGTCGAGGGTGTCATCCGGCGTTCACAGGCCGTGAACCGAGAGGGGCGGAAGGTGCCGCAGCCCCTGACGGTGGGCTCCGGCACGATCCTTTCTTACGGCGCGCTCCGAGGACGGACGATGAGGACTTTCGCTCTGGTCACGATGGCGCTCTCCCTGGCTGGCTGCGCCGACAGCGTGTGGGTCGAGAACCTGCCGGCAGCCGGTCGGCCGCTCGCGGGCGCGACGGTGCAGGTGCAGGCCGGCGGGACGATGACCGCGGGCGGCAGCTTGGAGATCGTCGAGCAGGCGCCCGGCCAAGGCTTCGTCGTCGAGGGGGATGCGGCGTCGGTGCTGGCCGGCATGCAGGGCTCGAGCGGTGGCGCGCAGGGCGCCCCGCCGTGCGTGCTCGCGTCGAACGGACTGGTGCCCGGCCGCTGCTCGGGCTCCGCCGAGGTGGGGCTCGACGTCGAGGTCGACGTATCGGCCAGCGGCGGGGCGGCGAGCTCGACGGGAGCCTCCGGCGTCGCGGTCGGCTCGGGCGGTGCCGTCGGGCTCGGCGCTGGTGGGTCGGCGGCTGTCGGCTCGGGCGTGAACGGGGACGTGGCGGTGTCGGGGGCGAGCGCATCGGGCGTGGGCGCTTCGGCGGCTGTCGGCTCGGGCGTGAACGGGGACGTGGCGGTGTCGGGCGCGAGCGGTTCGGGCGCGGGCGCTTCGGCGGCTGCCGGCTCCGGCGTGAACGGCGCGGCGATGTCGGGCACGGGTGGCGCGAGCAGTGGCTCGCTCGGCGGCTTTGGCACGAGCGCCTCTGCGGTCGGCGGCGCGGGCTCGACCGGCGGCGCGGGCTCGACCGGCGGTGGGAGCGTCTCGATCGAGGCGCGCGCGACGGTGCCGCGCGACGGCGTGTGGGCACTCGACGGGCGGCCCACCGCGCTCACGGCCATCACGGGTCCGGGCGTGCAGGTCGACGGAGTCTCGGTCCATCTCTCCGACCTCGGGGCGCTGGCGAACCTCGGGCTGCCGGCCGCGCCGAGCGCGGAGCTCGCCACCGATCGAGCCGTCGAAGCCTCGGCGGAGCTGGAGCACGAGACGCTGCCGCGCGCCGGCGGCGAGACCCATGTCGTGGTCCGCGTTCGCGCCAACCCCGACGTGACGCCGCCGCGCGGTCGCCTCCGCGTGCACCTGGTCATCGATCGCAGCTCGTCGATGCAGCGCGACTGGGGGCGGGTGCTCGAGGCGGCGCGGATGCTGGTGCACCGGCTCCAGCCCGAGGATCAGCTCCAGATCGTCGCCTACGGCAGCGATGCGGTGGAGGCGCTCCCGGTCGCCAGCGTCGGGGACGGCAGCGCCGCGGTCCGCGCGCTGGACGGCATCACCGTCGGCGGCGGGACCAACATCGAGGCGGGCCTCGATCTCGCCTACCGCGCCACGGCTGGCGACGACGCGCGCAGCCTGGTGATCCTGCTCTCCGACGGCGTGCCGAATCACGGCGCGTTCGAGCCCTCGGAGCTCGGCCAGGTGGTCGCGGGCGCTCGCCAGCGCGGCTGCACGACCAGCGTGATCGGTCTCGGGACGGAGTTCGACGCGCGCCTGCTGCGGACGATCGCCCGCGAGGGGCGCGGCGGCTACTTCGTCTCCGCCAGCATGGACGCGCTGGCGTCCGGGTTGATGGCCGAGCTCGACGCCCACGCGCGGACCGCCGCCAGCGGCGTCTCGGTGCGGGTGGCGCTGCCGGGCGGCGTCTCGCTCGTCGACGCGGGCGACAGCGGTGCTCAGCCCGTCTCCGGCGGCGTGCTGCTCCGCGTGCCCCATCTCGACGCCGGAGAGGAGCGGCGGATCGTGCTCACCGTGCGGGTGCCCGCCGGAACGCGGGCGCGGGAAGTCGCGCAGGTCTCGCTCGGCTACCGCTCGGGGCTCGACGGTCGGCTCGTCTCCGCCAGCAAGGACCTCGACGTCTCCTACGGCGCGCGGGCGGTCCCGAAGACGGCCGGTCCCGCCGGCGCGGCGCTGATCGACGCCGGCCTGGCAGGCGCGCTCGACGCCGCCGGGCAGGCCATCGTCGACGGGGACGCCTCCGCGGCGGTCGGCGCGCTCTCGGCGCACGCCGACTTCATGGAGGGTCGGGTCGAGCTCCGGGCCAGCCCTGCGCTCCAGGCCCGCGTCCGGGTCGTGCGGCGGCTGGCTCGCGCGGTCGGCGCGCTCCTGCCCGGCGCCGGCTATTCGCAGCGGCGTCAGGTCGGCCACGCGTTCGGGGCGCTGGCCGTCCGTTTCGGTCGCTGAGCCGCGGACCTCGCGGCCGCCCCAAGCTGACCACGAAGCGCCGCTCGGCTCGCCCGACGCTGGAACCGCTCGTCCCCAGTCGCGCGCCAACCTGGCGCGATCTCGGGCTTCCTGGGGTCCCGGGTCCCCGGCTCGTTCGGCTCATCGGGTCGTGAAGCGGGGCAAAATTGGCCTCACGAGGCTGGCACGGGGATCGCAAATGACCCGGCGTACCGACGGCCCTGGAGAAATCCGCGCCTGAGGTGGTAAGATCGCCAGCATGCGTCTCGTCTCTCGAAACCCCGACCCTTCCGCACAGGAGCTCGCCTCCTCGCGGTCCGGCGTGGTCTTCGTCGAGTACGTCGCGCTGCTGACGCTGGTGACCGTGATCGGGGCCGTTGCAGTGGTCGGCCTCGGCGTGCCGCTGCTCAAGCTGTACCGGTTCGCGCAGATGGTTCTCTCACTGCCGATTCCCTGATCGCTCGAGGAGACCTGCGGGAGGAGATGGCGATGGCCATGAAGTTGAAGAAGTCCAACCAACTCGCCGGGTTGCTGCGCGACGAGCGCGGCCTGACGACGGTCGAGTACATCATCATCCTCTGCCTGATCGCCGTCGTCGGCTTCGCGATCTGGAAGAAGTTCGGCCAGACCGTCAAGTCCAAGGTCGGCGGAGCGGAGAGCGTCATCGGCACGCTCCCGACCGAGTCGGCGCCGTAGTCGGGGCTTTTGCGGGCGGCTCGTTCGGGCCGCCCGCCGCCCGGAAGCCCGATGGAGGCGAGCGAGCTCGACCCGATCTTTCACGGGGTCATCTTGGCCCTGGCCGGAGTGGCGGCATTCACCGACGTCCGGCGAGGTGAGATCCCGAACTGGCTCACCTTGCCGGTCTTGGTCGGCGCGCCGGTGGTGCACGGCGTCCTCTCGGGCGCCGGCGCGCTGATGTCGTCGCTCATCGGCCTCTTGGTCTGTGCGATCGTCCCTCTCATCATCTACTACCGCCAGGGCATGGCGGGCGGCGACGTGAAGGTCTTCGCGGCCATCGGCGCCGTCGGAGGCGTCTACGTCGGACTCGAAGCGCAGCTCCTCTCCCTGGTGGCCGCGTCGTTCTACGCCGTCGGTCAGCTCGCCTGGAACGGCCAGCTGGTTCGCAGCTTGGGCAACGCGCTCTTCATCAGCCTCAACCCGGTCCTGCCGCGGCGCATGCGGCGGACCGTCCCGCTGGAGCTGATGCATCGCATCCGGCTCGGCGCCGCGATCCTCCTCGGGTCGATCATCGCGCTGGCCGGCCATCACCGAGACCTCTGGGAGCTTGTGGGATGAGCATCGAAGCGCTGGACGGCCTCGGAGGAGACCGCAAGGCCGTCTGGCCGGCCCGCGACGTCGACCTCGGACGTGAGCCTCCTCGGAAATGCGCGACCGCTGCGGGGACGCACGCGCGAGCTCGACGCCTCTCCCACGCGGGTCGCGCCTTCCGCCTCGGACATCTGGTCGAAGACCGCCGGGGGGCCGCGTACGTCGAGTTCCTGCTCGCGTTCATGCCCCTCTTCATCCTCTTCTTGGGCATGGTCCAGATGGCGCTGATGTTCGCCGGGGATCTGGTCGTCCAGCGCGCTGCCAGCACCGCGGCCCGGGCGGCGGCGGTCGTGATCGACGACGACCCTCAGTACTACGGCGGCGCAGCGCGGATGGACGTCGGCAGCTCCGGCACGGCCAGCAGCGACGGTGCGATGAGCAGCATCCTCAGCCTCTTCGGCGGCGGGGGCGGCGGCGGAGGCGGCGGCGGGACGCATCCCGGCGGCGCCCGCATGACGGCGATCCGCAACGCAGCCTCCATCCCGCTCATGGCCGTCAGTCCGAGCATGGGCCAGCTCACCAACAGCGACTCGGTGCGTACGGCCATCGGCGATCCGACCGGCCGCGCGACCACCGGTCTGCTCGTCTACAACAACTCGGCGATGGCGGTGACCTTCCCGACCGGGCCGGGCTCGACGAGCTATCGCACCAGCTTCAGCCCAGGCGACCAGGCGGTCACGCGGGTGACCTACCTCTTCCACTGCGGCGTTCCCGTCGTGAACCGCATGATGTGCGAGACCTACCCGAGCCTGCGACTCGGACCGGCGGCGGGCGCGGTCGGGGCCATCGTCCACGATCTTGGTACGGGCGCGATGAGCTACGACGACGCCATGGCGGCGCTCCAGCGCGTCGACCGCTCCCGCAGCATCCACCAGCGCGACAGCGCCGGCGTCCAAGAGCTCGAGTCGGCCGGTACGAGCGACCTCATGTACCTGACCGCGGCCACCGGCTCGCGCTTCAAGGTGCTACGCGCCGAGGCGTCGATGCCGGTCCAGTACGCTCGATACCAGTACTGACGGCCGCCGCCATCCCGTGTAGGAACGCGGGTATGCATGCATTCGTGACGGGGGCCTCGTCGGGCATCGGCGAGGCAGTGGTGCGCACGTTCGCGCGGGCCGGGTACGACGTGACGCTCGTCGCGCGCCGCGAGGCGGAGCTTTCACGGGTCGCGGCCTCGTTGCCGGAGGGCGTGCGGCATCAGGTCCTCGTCGCCGATGTGACCGAGCTCGACGCGCTCGACGACTTGGTGGAGCGGGCCGAGGACGGGCTCGGGGCCATCGACGTCCTGGTCAACAACGCCGGCCTGCAGATCGTCGCGCCCACGGCGGAGGTCGCCGATGCGGACGCCGAGCGCCTGCTCCGGGTGAACGTGATGGCGCCGTTCCGGCTGACCCGCGCGGCGCTCCGTCGCATGATCCCTCGCGCTCGCGGCACCATCGTCGACGTGTCTTCCATGGCCGCGCTCGCGCCGACGCCGGGGATGTACGACTACAGCGCCAGCAAGGCAGCCATCGCCGCTGCCTCGGAGTGCCTGCGGGCGGAGGTTCGCCGGCACGGGATCCACGTGGTCACCGTCTACCCCGGGCCGATCGACACGGCGATGGCCAACGCTGCCGTGGACCGCTACCCGAGCGATCCCACGCGGGGCATGCCGGTCGGTGACGTGGAGACGTTGGCGGAGCTGGTGCTGACCGCCGTTCGCAAGAAGCGGGCGCGCGTCATCTACCCGCGACCCTATGCGCTGGCGCGGATGTTCCCGGGGCTCACTCGGATCGTGATGGACCACTTCAGCCCCACGCCGACGTCGCTCCCGTCGAGCGGCGGCTGACCGACGTCGCGAGCGGTCGTCGTCGGCTTTGCTCCCAGCGTGGCCCGGATGGGTCTCGGCTCGCGAACGATCGCTCCGTCGGGACGGAGGCGTCAGCCGTCGTCGGGCTCGCCGGCTTGCTGCTGGCCGGGCCAGGGTCGGCGGCCGCGCTCCATGTCGTCGAGGCGGCGCTCGGCTGCGCTGTTGCGCCGCTGCCCGCGGGCCGCCATCTGCGCCATCTGCGTCTGACATTCTTCGGCGTGCTCGCCGAAGTAGCTCGGGCTGAGACACTGCCGGAAGGGCTCGGGAAGGTGGCGGCAGTTCTGTCGCATCGCCGCCCGGGTGGGCGCGTCGCCCAAGTGCGCGCCCATCAGGTCGCGGAACTGCTCGCAGGGGTCGTCGTCCGGGTCGACGTCGTTCGCGATCTGCTCTTGGATCTGCTCGCGTGCCGCCCGGACCTCGCGCTCGGTCGGCTCGCGCGGCTCCGCGCTCCCACCACCACCGCCGCTCGGCGCCGGAGCAGCCGCCGACGCCGTTCCATGTTCCTGCCGCCTCAGATGCGGCTGCACGATCAGCGGGGAGGGCGGCTCGGCCGCTGCGGCGCGTCGCGGTGCGCCCGCGGACGCCGGCGGGAGCGGCGTGACCGTCTGCGGCGCCGGATCCTCGCAGCCGGCGAAGGCGAGCAGTGAAAGCCCGACGATGCCCGCTCCGAGCTTTCGGCCGAGCCGTGCGAAAGCTCGCCCGGCAGGCGTCGACACCCGGACCGAGCTGCGTGACGTCGACCCGGCGCATGTTCGAGGAGGCCCGTGCCCGAGATCGGGGTCGAGAGCCGGCCAGACCGCGTCGCGATCTCCGTCGAGGACGTCCAGCGCGCGCTTCATTGGCCGTCGATGACCGCGGCGCTGGCCACGCCGGTCTCGAGGTCGGTGGAGAAGACGATGCTCACCATCCGCTGCTCGCGCTCGGCGACGAGCATCCGCGGGCCGGCCGGGTTCTGCTCGGCGTCGACCAGCGTCCAGCCGTTCTCGGGCAGTGAGCGGCGGTAGAACGACACGAGGTCCGACTCGTCGCCCCGCGCCTGGTAGACCGAGAGGCTGTAGGGCTGGCCGCGCTCCCAGCTCGAGAGCACGCGCCGCGCGTTCGGCGGACGGGAGACGTTCTCGGCGTCCCGCCCCGGCGCGTCGCCTCGCTCGGGGAACATGCGGTCGAGGTCGAAGGAGCCCTTGGTCCACATCACGACGAAGTGGGCCGCGGTGTGGCCTTCGCGCTGGTACTGCTCGGCGAAGACGTAGCGCATGTCGCCGATGTCGCCGACGTCGTGCGACGCGCCGAAGCGCTGCACCCGCTCGCCGAGCTCGGTCACGGTGAGCGACTGTCCGAAGTCCATGCAGGCGACGTAGCCTCGAACGGAATTCTCGTCGCGGAGGATCGGGCTGGGCGAGCCGTCGCCCTCGAAGGCGTCGGGGCGTTGCTCGCGGAGGGCCCGGAGCTGCGCCTCGATGCCGCCGTCGGCGTCGCGGCAGCGCGCCTCGAAGAAGTCGAGGACCTCGTGGGCGGAGCGGTCGGCCGTCCCCGCGCTGAAGCGGATGAGCTGCCCGTTGAGCTGGAGATCGCGCGGCGTGTCCTGCTCGCGGGCATCGCCGAAGCGCATCATCTGCGAGCCGAGATCCCAGAAGCTCTCCGAGACCTGCGCGCGCGCCCGGTGGTAGGCCCAGCCGCCCGCCAAGAGCGCGAGGAACGCCGCGACCGTCAGCGCTTGCAGGGCGCGGCGGAGGATCCTGCGCGCCTTCGACGGCGCCTCCTTCTTCGCGAACGCGGTCATGGGAAGAACATGTCCCGCGCCGCCGAGAACAGGTTGGAGTCGGCCTGCGTGTGCTCGTTGCAGAGCATCACCACGTTGTAGCCCATGTTCGCGCTGCCGGAGCCGAGCACCCGCGGTCGCTCGATGGAGGTGTGCCGGCGGCCTTCGATCTCGTCGAACTGGAAGCCGGGGATGAGCCCGCTGCCGACGATCAGGTCGACCGCGCCGCCGATGAAGCCGTCGGAGCTGCTGCTGTGCGCGCCGATGGTGGTGTGGCCCGGCGGCGTGCCCTGACAGCCGTTGAACGCGTGCTGCCAGGTGTGTGCCCGCGTGAACTGGGCCATCTGGATGGCCTTGCGATAGCGGCCGTGCGTGTACCAGATGCCGCCCCAGATCGCGATGAACACCGGGATCATGATGACCGTCTCGGTGGTGGCGTTGCCGGCCACGTCGCGTAGCCAGCCGAAGAGGCCGGGGCGGCGCAGCTTCTTGGTCGCCGGTCGGGTCACCGCGGCCATCAGTGCACCACCAGGCTGTCGATGTTGCCGCCGAGCGAGCCGAGCGCACCGCACCCGCTGCCGCAGGCCCCCGCGAGCCCGCCCATGCCCGACGCCTCGACGCGCCAGCGCCTCAGCCGCGCCCGCCAGTTCATGTGCCAGAGCCACTCGTGCCAGTCGGGCTCGCCGTCGTCGTAGAAGAACTCGGCCTGCGCGAAGCTCACCTTCCCCATCTGGGCGAGGTTCGTGTAGGTCGAGCCGGCGTCGCGGTTCTGACCCCAGGTCGCGATGGCCACGCCGGTCGACGTCCACTGCAGATCGTGCTGGCCGAGCATGTAGGCCTGCACCTGATACTGGTCGTTGCCCATCTGCTGGGCGTTGTCCGTGATGCGCTGGAAGTAGCCGTCCTGGCACCACTGTCGCGAGATGCGCTGCGCGTCGAGCTCGCCGATCGCGATGCCGGCCAGCATGTAGGGGGAGTAGGTACCCCAGATCCAGACGGCGATCGGCGACGCGATCCGCACGGTCGGGAGCACCTTGTTGTCGCAGGGCCAGTTGGTCTCGTCGTCCTGCGCCGGCAGCTCCAGCCGGGTCGGCGGCGCCATCATCCCGACTTCCGTGACCGGTGAGTACACGCCGGTGCCGTAGGCGACGACCTTGGCCTGTGCGGCCAGTGGCACGCCGTCGCGGATCCCGACCGCGTAGCCGTGCAACCCGCGCATCAGGGGGGTGACGATGTTGTTGACGCGGTTCGAGAAGCTGTGGGCCTCTTCGTACTCGATGCCGTGGATGACGGCGTAGGGGCACGCGGAGCAACAGCTGGTGCACTCCGGGCAGAACGCGCAGACCAGGCCCGCCGCCGCCGCCGCGTAGCCGATCATCGCGGCGGCCGTGGCGATCGTCGCCGCGACCATCGCCAGCGCGGCCATGACCATGTTGAGCAGCGCCAGCATGTTCATGCCGCGCGCGTGGATGACCGCCGCCGAGAACGCCGCCGTGTCGGACGCGTCCTGCATCCGCTCGCGGTACATGACCACGTCGCCGATGCCCCAGACGTAATAGATCATCGCCACCAGCAAGACGGCGATGAAGACGCCCATCACCATGGTCGCGCCGCGCTGGTCCGCCAGCAGCCCCGGAGGCTGCTCATCGGCTCGCTTCAGCTTCAGCACGCGCGAGGGCGGGCTCGTCATCGGGATCACCCTAACGAAGTTGGGGGGCGTCTGTCGACCAGGTCTCCGGCTTCACCAGCAAAGTGCGAGCCACCCGTGTCCCTCTCGATCCCGGCCGGGTCGCGTCGACGCGCTAGGGAGTCGAGACCCCAGCGCTGCGCAACCTTGTCACGCGCTCGATCGTGGTCGCGCGGTTCGCCCTCTCGCGTGGGGTCTGCCCGCCGCACTTGCGAGGCCGCCCACCGGCGCCAGCTCTAGAAGAGTGCAACGCGAGACGCACGGGCCGCGAGACGGGTATCGAGTGCCGTCTCGCCCCTCGGATCCGCGCTTCACGGTCATCACCGTGGAGCCGGACGAGTACGCGGAGTCGGGGTGGTTCCGCCGTGTCTCCGAGCTCTGGCAGCGCTGGCGCGGTCGACGCGAAGGCTGAGCGCACACGCGGACGGCGAGGCCGACGCGCAGGCAGACCTGGCAGCGGTCGACGCGAAGGCTGAGCGTCCACTGGGAGCGATCTGCCAGGCTACCCGGCGACCCTCAGTACACCACCGTCGCGCGCAGGCTCAGCTCGCCGCCGACGGTGGTGCCGGCCGGACCGGCGGCCGGCTGGTAGGCGGTCATGCTGCCGAAGACCGAGACCTTCATGAAGCGCCAGGGGAGGATGTTGAGGCCTCCCATGAAGATGCCGTACTCGTCGCCGCTCTGCGCGAAGTCGGGCTCGACGAGCTCGCCACGGGCGGCGAGCTGGAACGCGATCTGATCGGCGATCCGCCAGGGCAAGGTGTACGCGAGCTCCAGGCTGCCGGCGGTGGCCCGGCGCATGGCGGCGCCGTCGGTCGGTCGCGACTCGAGGTACATCCACTCGGCCTGCGCCCAGAAGCCGAAGCCCGAGAAGGTGAGGTCGGCGCCCGCCAGCATCGTCTCGCGCTGGTGGGTGAAAGGCGTCCAGGTGCGGCCGAGGGTGGTCGCCACGGCCGCGGCTTGCTCGGCGGAGCTGAGCGACGCGCTCACCGCCTGATCGCGGGTCCAGGAGAGGGTGCCGCCGAGCACGAGGCGGACGCCGGGGGTCTTGATCAGCGGGGCCGCGTCGAACATCACCCGACCCGTGTAGAGGAGATCGCGGGCGTCGCGGATCGTCGAGAGGTTGCCCACCAACATGCGGCCGGTGCCGGAGGTGACCGAGAGCCGGTAGTGGAAGAAGCCGTTCCAGAGCCCGCCCTCGCCGCTGCCGAACATCAAGCCGACGTCGCGGAAGGTGCGCGGCGTCATCGCGTACACGTAGCTCGGCCGATCGAGCATCACGAGCCGGGGTGCCAGCGTCGTCGCCGAGGCGCCGAAGGGCTGCCGGAACTGGCCGAAGGTCACGTTCAAGTAGGGCAGCTCGGTCCAGGTCACCTGGAGATCGAAGAGCGGCACGCTCAGCGCGAAGTTCAGGCGCATGAGGACGTGCAGGTTGGGCGTCGGGTGCGCGTCGACGCGCAGGAACGCCCAGCGAATCCGGAAGGAGTCGGTGGCGTGATGCGGGGCGAAGGTGTCGGTCAGCGGCGTGAGCCAGAGCGCGGCGAACCCGTGGACCTCGAGGTAGGGGCGCGGGCCGGGCTGGACGCGGGCCGGCGGAAACCCAGCCGGGTCGGTGCTGGGCGGCATGTCCGGCCCGGCGCCGAGGAGCGGAGGGCTCGGAGCGGCGTCCTCGCCCTCGCTCGCATCGGGCGCCGGTGCGTCCGGATCCACGGCCCGGCTCGGCTCGGGAGTGACCGCAGCACGCGGGGCGTCGGCAGACGATCCTTCGCCGTCCGAGCGCGCGGCGCCGTCACCGCTCGAGCGCTCATCGGTCGAGCGCTCCTCGCCGGCCGGGGCTGCATCGCGATCGGAGCCGCCAGTGGGCGCGGCGCCTTCGTCCGCCCCCTCCGGAGATCGCTCGGAGGGGCTATCCGCTGCGGCGTCTTCCGCGCTCGGCGCGGCGGCGCTCTCGGTCGTCTCGCCGCCCGGCGAAGGCGTGCTCGGCGCGCGCTCGGCGGCACCCGCGCTCGGATCCGACGACGCATCTCCGCCGTCTTGCTGGCCCGGGTGGGTCGCCGACGTCGGTCTGATGACCGGTTGCGCGTGCGCCGCGACGGGAAACGCGCAGAGAGCGACGAGCGCGAGTGTGAGCGCCCGATCAGTAGCGCGCATCACTCGGGCGATCTCCGTTCGGCCAATCGTTCTCCCCGTGCTCCCAGCCGGGACGATCCTGGTGGATGAAGAAGTCGGCGACGTCGTAGGCCTCTTGCTCGGTCAGCGTGCCGCCCTGGCCGAGCGGCATGTTCCAGCGCACGAACGCCGCGGCGGTGTTCAGGCGCGCCATGCCGGCGCCGAGGTTGTAGGAGCGCTCGCCCCAGAGCGGCGGGAACTGATACGAGCCGTCGTCCTGCAGGCGCCCGGCGCCGTTCTCGCCGTGGCAGACGGCGCACTTCTCCGTGTAGAGCGCGCGGCCGTGCTCGCGGTCGGGAGTCGGCCGGTTCTGGATGCGGGGCATGCCGCGGCCCTCGATCGGGTGGCCGATCGGCACGTCGCGGGAGAGCCAGGTCATGTACGCGACGATGGCGGCCATGTCCTCGCCGGCCGGATCGAGCGGCGCGCCGTTCATGCTCCGCTGGAAGCACGCGTTGATGCGCGACTCGATGGTGATCACCCGCGCGTTGCGGGTGCGGTACTGCGGGAAGATGCCGGTGATGCCGACCCACGGCGCCGCCTTGGCGACGGTGCCGCCCTGCAGGTGGCAGCTCGTGCAGTGCAGGCCGTTGCCGACGTTGTCGGGGAGCTCTTCGTAGGTGTGGCTGACGATCTGCTCGCCGCGCCGGACGGCGTCGCCGAGCGGTCCTTCGGGGATGGTGGAGCGGTCGGGCACGTGCAGCGGCACCGCACCGTCGGGGCCGGGCGCGCTCGGGCCCGACGGCTCGGTCACTTCGGGCGTGGCCGGGCCCGTGTCGGGCGTCGCGTCGTCGTTCCCACAGGACGCGAGAAGCGATGCGCCCAGGATCCACGCCCAGGGCGAGATTCGCGCCCGCCAGACTCCCCGGACCTCCTCGTGTCGATGCTCGTCCATGATGCTCGTATCTCCGGATGCCGTTCGGTGCGCTCAGTAGTTCGCGCAGCCGAGCGAAGGGTTGGGTCCCGCGATCCGCGCCACGTGGTCGGCGCCGAAGCGGACGTCGAAGACCCGCGCTTCACGCGCGAGGTGCCGCACGGTCGCCAGACCCTGGCGTGCTCCGAGCGCGTCGATGGCCTCTTGCCAGCGCGCGACGTCGATCGTGGCCGTGAGGGCTGGCGCGCCGCGTGCCAGATCCTGGGCCAGGTCGCGGCGCAGGTGGGCGCGAAGGGCAGGGTGGAAGGCCAGGACCGCGTCGCCCTCGGCTCGGTGGCGCGGCACGGAGGCGCTCTCGGTCAGTGGCTGATCGAGGGTGACGGTGGCGACCACGCGCTCATCGCCGCTCCTTCGCGTCACGCCGACGTCGAGGCCTTCGGGGCTCGACCAGCCCGCGCGCAGCACGGCGCGTAGCACGCCCTCCACCAGCTCCGCTCTCACGCCCTGCTCGGCCGGATGCGCGAGCAGCGAGCGGAGGTGCGCGCAGCCGACGTGCTCGACGAACGCGTCGGCGAGGACGTCGGCTGCCGGGCCGGGGTGACGCAGCGAACGCGCAACGTCCGCGGGCGAACCTTCATCATCTAGCGCGTCTCGCATCGCGGCCAGCGCGTGCGCATCCGTGTGGACGTGCAGGTGACCGTGCGAGGCGGCGTAGGCCGCGACCGCGTCGTCGATCGAGGCGTCGCTGAGGGGCGCACCTCGCACCTCTTCGAGCGCGGCCAGCGCGAGGACGATCTCGCCGGCGTCGCCGCCCGGCGCGCCGAGCCCGCCTTCTCCGAAGCAGCGGCCCGCGTCGTTCACGGAGCCCACCGGAACCCACTCCACGTCGGCCAAGAGCGCGCGCTCGGGGTCGGCCTCCGGCGGGTGCGCGGCGGCCGGGATCTCTTTGTCGAGCGGGGCGGGCTCGGCCGCGCTGCACGCGCCGAGCGTCATGGCGGCGAGGAGCGCGGCCGCGCCGGCGTCGCCCGCGCGTCCGACTCGATCGCGGCGCGCGGAAACGTGGGCCTCCTCCGGCCGCGATCGAAGCGTCGCCGGCTCCTCGCCGAGCCTCGCGTTCGTTCGCGCCCTATTCGATGTCGCCAGGTTCATGACTCTCCGCGGCGGGCCTCCCAGCAGCCGCCGTGCCACCGGCCGAACGCGCGCGGTGCCGGCGTTCACCGTTTCGCGGCGTTCCGGGCCGCCGTGGTCCCCACCCGCTCTCTCGGGCGGTCGATCCTCTTCTCGCCCGCGTTCGCCGGCACCTATTCGCGGGCCGCGCGCGCGGAACCTACGTTTCAGCCCTGTGAAACGGGCCTCGAATGCTCGCGCGCCGGAATCGACGTCGCTCGAAATCGACGCTGAGCCAATCCGGAACACCCGTTGAAACGGTTGAACGGCGTTCCACCGATCCACGCCGAGCTCGGCGAACGTCCCGCACCACGGTCTCCGCCGTGCGCTGCGACGCGCCTTCGAGCCGCCGCGGCGCGAGGCTCTCCGGCGGCTGATCAGAGCGCGCAGAGCTCGCCGCGGGTGTCGCCCAGCGCGCGTGCGAGCTGGTCCACGTCCTGCTCGCCGACGAGCCGCTCGACCTCCTCGCCCGATGCGTCGAGGCTGAGGAAGGTCGGCACCACCCGGACGGCGTAGTGGCGGGCCAGCGCGCGGCCGCTCTCCCCGCCGAGGTCGATGTGCTGCACGGCGCCCGGCAGTGCGCCGCACTCGCGCTCGGCTTCGGTGATCACCGGCCGCATGCGCGCGCAGGTCGTGCAGGTCGGGCTCGTGAAGACGACCAGGCGCGGCGCGCCCTCCAGCGGTCCTGCCGCCCGCCCGTCCATGTCGACGCCGGCCGTGCAGCCTTCGTCGCCACAGGAGCCGCCTTCACTCGCCTCGGCCGTCTCGGGCGCCGCCGCGTCGGGCGCGAGGGCGTCGAGGTGATCGGACGCGAGCAGCACCCCGAGCACGATCAAGAGGGCGCCGGTGACGCGTTCGATGGCCGGCGTGTAGCGGCGCACCCGCGCCAGCAGCCGGGTCGCGAGCGGTGCGGCGAAGGAGGCGGCCACGAGCGGGAGCGAGAGCCCGGCGGCGTACGCGGCGAGGTAGCCGGCGGCTTCCGTCGGGCCGTGGCTCGCGCTGGCGGCGTAGGTGAGCACCGCGCCGAGCACCGGCCCCACGCAGGGCGTCCATCCGAGGCCGAACGCCGCTCCGAGGACCAGTCCGCCGAGCGGCCCGCCGAGGGCGGGCAGGCGGTGGAACAAGGGTCGCACCTCACGGTTGAGCACGGGGAGGCGCAGCACGCCGAGCAGCTTCGCGCCGAAGAGCACGATGACCACGCCGCCGGCGATCAAGAGAGGCGCCCTGTACGCGTGAAGGAGCCCGGCCGCCGTGGACGCCACCATGCCGAGCGCGATGAACACCGACGAGAGCCCCGTGGCGAAGCCGATCGCGGCCAGGACGGGCGCCTTCCTGTGCTCCTCGTCGGCGGAGCCGGCCAAGAGGCTCAGGTACACCGGCGCCAGCGGCAGCACGCAGGGCGAGGCGAAGGTCAGGATTCCGGCCGCGAACGCGGCGAGCAGCGAGAGCTCCATGCCAGGTCCTCCATGCAAGGGTGGACACGATCGGTCGTCGAATTGGTTCCATCACGGCGATGGAACTTCCGGAGGGCCCGCTCGTGTCTTCCCACCGTGCACGCCACCGCTCCCGTTCGTGGCTCCTCGAGGACGCGGTCCCGCGTTCGCGGGTATCGTGAGGAACGAGCGCGATGACGGCCGATGAGCTGATCGGGGAGGCGATGGCGCACCTGCCGTCCTTGATGCGCGCGGCGCGCCGCCTCACCCGCGACGACGCCGAGGCGGAGGACCTCGTGCAGGAGACACTCGCGCGGGCGGTGCAGCGCAGGAACGAGCTGAGGGATTGAGCGCGCCTGCGCGGCTGGCTGCTCACCATCGAGCGGAGCCTCTACCTGAACTCGAGGCGTGGCTTGCGCCCTCGCTTCGAGGTGCTGGACGGAGGCCTCTCGCCGAAGCGCCGCGAGCCGGCGGGCGATCTCGAGCGGGAGCTCTTGCGAGGCTCGCTCTCGGACGAGCTGAGCGCGGCGCTCGACGCCCTGCCCGAGGACCAGCGCGAGGCGCTCTGGCTGCGCGAGGTGGAGGAGCTGACCTACGAGGAGATCGCCGCCGTGCAGGGCTGTCCGGTGGGCACCGTCCGCTCGCGTTTGGCGCGGGCGCGGAGCGCGATGGTCGAGGAGATGAGGGGCGCGGCGGGCCGGAAGGGATCGAGCGATGCGGGTCTGTGACGACGACTGGATCGAGCCGCTCTCGGCGTGGATCGACGGAGAGCTCGACCCGGCGGAGCGGGCGCGGGTGGACGCGCACCTGGCGCGCTGCTCGCGCTGCGCGGCCGAGGCGAGGACGCTGGAGGCGCTCGGGAGCGCGCTCCGCGCGAGCGCGGAACGGACGAAGGTGCCGCCGCACATCGTCGCCAACGCCCGCGCGCTGACCCGGCCCCGCTCTCAGCGGTGGCCGTGGGCGATCGTCGCCGCGGTGGCGGTCGCGGCGGCCGCGTTCCTGGCCTTCGGCGCGCAGCAAGCGCCGCTCGGTCGCGCGCTCACCGAGGAGCTGGTCGCCCACCACCTGCGCGGCTTCGCCCGCACGCGACCCTGCGAGCTGGAGTCGAACGATCCGGAGGCCGTCCGCGCGTGGGTGGAGGAGCACCTCGGCTACTCGGTCGACGTGCCGACGCCGGCGCACGCCGAGCTGATCGGCGCCCGCGCCTGCTCCATCGAAGGCCGGCGCACCGCCGCGCTGCTCTATCGCTACGAGAGCGCGCCCATGACCATCTTCGTGCCTCCCCCCGGCTCGGACGCGGTCGCGTCGGCGTCGCGCTTCGCGTCCCGCGGCGGACGCTGCACGGAGGGGCCCATCGGCGAACGGATCTGCGTCTCGGACGCGGCGCCGAACGCGTTTGCCGTGGCGGACCTCCCCGAGCACCAGATGCTCTCGATGCTCGCGCGCTGAGCCCCCGGCGGGGAGCGGGGCGAGCGGCGGCGGCACGCTCGCGGTGCGGAGCGACGCCTTCCCCGATAGGACGGAAGCTGGAACGAGGCTGCTCGGGTCTCCTGCAGCTCCCTACCTTCTTCCGGCGAGCCGCCTCGCACTTCGCCGCCTCGGGCGGACTCGCACGAGCAGCACGCCGAGCCCCGAGAGCAGCGCGAGCCCGCTCGGGTCGCTCGGGCTCTTGCGCTGCCCCGGCGCGGAGCAGCTGCAGCCGCTCGCCGGCTCCGGCACCGGACCGCCATCCGCCGAGATGCCGGCGTCGCCGACGAGCCCGGCGTCGTCGGACGAGCCCGAGCCCGCGTCGTGCGCGCCGGCCATCCGAAAGGCCGGCATCCGAGAGGCCGGCATCCGAGAGGCCGGCATCGGACACGCCCGCGTCGGCCGGCCCACACACCGTGTCGGTGGTGGCCGTGCACGCGCTCACTTCGACCTCTCCCGCCATGCACGCGGTGCACGCGGTGCACACGCGATCGGCGGTCGCGGTCGGTGCCGCGGACTCCCACTGGCCGCCGGCGCACTCGGCGCTCCACGGGTCGCACGCGCTCGCTCCCGAGCTCGACGCGTAGGTGCCCGCCGGGCAAGCCACGCACGAGGTGGCGCCCGTGCTGTCTGCGTAGCTGCCCGCATCGCACGCCGTGCACGACGCCGCGTTCGCGCTCGCCGAGTACGTGCCGGCGTCGCACGCGCTGCACGTGCGGTCCGCGGTCGACGTGCCCGCGGAGGCGACGTAGCTGCCCGCCGCGCAGTCGCTCCACGCCGTGCACGCCGCCGCGTTGGTGCTCGTCGAGTACGTGCCAGCGCGCGCACGCGCTGCACGTGCGGTCCGCCATCGACGTTCCGGCGGAGGCGACGTAGCTGCCCGCCGCGCAGTCGCTCCACGCCGTGCACGACGCCGCGTTGGCGCTCGCCGAGTACGTGCCTGCTGCGCACGCGCCGCACGTGCGGTCCGCCGTGGCGGTGCCGGTGGCGACCACGAAGCTGCCGGGCGCGCAGTCGCTCCACGCCGTACACGACGCCGCGTTCGCGCTCGCCGAGTACGTGCCCGCCGCGCATGCGCTGCACGTGCGGTCGGCGGTGGCGATGCCGGCCGACGCAACGTAGCTGCCCGCCGGGCAGTCGCTCCACGCCGTGCACGCCGCGGCGTTGGCGCTCGACGCGTAGGTACCTGCCGTGCACGCGCTGCACGTGCGATCCGCCGTGGCGGTGCCGGCGGAGACGACGAAGCTCCCGGGCGCGCAGTCGGTCCACGCGGTGCAGCTCGTGGATCCCGCCGCCGACCAGGTGCCGGCAGAGCACGGCGTGCAGGCGCTCGCCCCGGTGCCGTCGGCGGAGTAGGTGCCGGCCGGGCACGCGCTGCAGGTGTACGCGCCGCCGCTCGCCTCGGTGCAGGTCGTCCCCGAGAGGCAGGGCGAGGCACCACCGCCGCACGTGCCGGCGGTGCAGGTCGTGCCCGCGGTGCACCCCAGAGCGTCGTCGCACGCGTTGCCGCTCGACGGCCCGCAGGTGCCGTCGGCGGCCGCGCCCGCGGCGACGCTGCACGCCTGACAGTCGGCGCCGCCGGCGCAGCGCGCGTCGCAGCAGACGGCGTCGGTGCAGAACCCGCTCACGCAAGCGGTGTCGGCGCTGCAGGGGGCGCCGTTCGGGCGCGGGGGGCCGAGGATGGCAACGAACGCGTCGTAGCCGCCGGCGTTCGCCGCCTGGTACGCGCCCGACGTCGGGAAGTTCGAGGAATGCGTGCGACCAGTGACGTACGCCGCCCCCGATGCGTCCACCGCGATACCTCGGGCGTACTCGTTCTGAGGAGCCGCCGAGATAGGTGGCGTAGGCGAGCGCATCGCCGCCCGCGCTGAGCTTCGCCACGAACGCGTCCCGGCCGCCGGCGTTCGTCGCCTGATAGGCGCCCGACGTCGGGAAGTTCGTGGACTCCGTGTAGCCCGTGACGTACGCCGCCCCCGAAGAATCCACCGCGATGCCGAGGACCTCGTCCCAGCCAGAGCCGCCGAGGTACGTGGCGTAGGCGAGGGCATCCCCCGCCGCGCTCAGCTTCGCCACGAACGCGTCTCCGCCGCCGGCGAACACCGCCTGGTACGCGCCCGACGTCGGGAAGTCCGTGGACCCCGTGTAGCCCGTCACGTAGGCCGCCCCCGAAGCGTCCACGGCGATGCCAAGGGCGGCATCGTCGTCGGAACCACCGACGTAGGTGGCGTACGCGAGGGCATCGCCCGTCGCGCTCAGCTTCGCCACGAACGCGTCGCTGACGCCGGCGAACGCCGCCTGGTAGGCGCCCGACGTCGGGAAGTCCGTGGAATCCGTGTCCCCGGTCAGGTACGCCGCCCCTGAGGCGTCCACCGCGATGCCTCGGGCCGCGTCGGCGCTGGAGCCGCCGAGATAGGTGGCGTAGACGAGGGCATCGCCCGCCGCGCTAAGCTTGGCCACGAACGCGTCATAGGAGCCGCCGGCGAATGCCCCCTGGTACGCGCCCGACGTCGGGAAGTTCGTGGACTCCGTGGAGCCCGTCACGTACGCCGCGCCCGAGTCGTCCACGGCGATGCCATAGGCCTGCTCGTAGCTGGAGCCTCCGAGATAGGTGGCGTAGGCGAGGGCATCGCCCACCGCGCTCAGCTTCGCCACGAACGCGTCTCCGCCGCCGGCGTTCATCGCCTGGTAGCCGCCCGAGGTCGGGAAGTTCGTAGAATGCGTCTCTCCCGCGACGTACGCCGCGCCCGAGGCGTCCACCGCGATGCCCCAGGCGTAGTCACGCTCGGAGCCGCCGAGGTAGGTGGCGTAGGCGAGGGCATCGCCCGCCGGGGTCAGCTTCGCCACGAAGGCGTCCGTGCCGCCGGCCCACGTCCCCTGGTAGGCGCCCGACGTCGGGAAGTTCGCGGAGGCCGCCACGCCCGTCACGTACGCCGCTCCCGACGCGTCCACGGCGATGCCACGGCCTTCGTCGCTGTTGGACCCCCCGAGGTAGGTCCCGTAGACCAGCACCGGGTCGATCACGAGCGGCCGGCTCCGATCGTGCTCGCCGACCTCGAAGCGCACGCCGTCGAGCCCCGTGACCACGTACGCGCCCTGCACGCTGACCCGGCGGCCGTGGACCTCCTGGTAGAGCACGGGGGCGGGCTGCTCGAGCACGGTGCCGCCGACGTAGACTTCGAGCCCGCCGCCTTCACCGACGCGCACTCGATTGGCGCCCTCGAAGCGCATCGCGAGCTCGGGCGAGGTGCCCGGCGCCACCACGAAGTCGTACTCCATCCGCCCCTCGGCCGAGCCGCGCAGCACGAGGTCCACGCCCGGCGCGAGCTCCCGATACCTGAGCGAGCCGTAGTTGGGGATGTTCGTCCGCCACTTCGTCGGGTCGTCGCCGATGAAGTAGTTGCTGCGCGTGACGAGGAGGTCGCCCGGGTCGATGCGGGCGCTCTCGTGCGCGCCTTCGAGCCGCAGCCGGAGCGTGTGGACGCGGAAGCTCTGCCGCTCGCTGCCCCGTCGCGGATCGACTTCCGGCGCGCCGGGCCGCTCCGCCGGTGCGAGCGCGTCCACGCTCCCGCCCGGCGCCTGGTCGATTGTCTCCGCCTCCGGCACCCGCAACGCCAGCACCGGCCCGCCGTCGGTCGCGAAGAGGGTCAGGGCTCCCTGCCGCCCCACGTAGCGCGCCCGCGCGTCGTGCTGACCTCGATTCGCCTCGTAGCGCATCGGCAGCTGCCCGAACGCTCGGCGCGCTGTCCCCTCGGTTGCCGCGCTCGCCCCGGCGTCCGCGCCCGGCGCCTGCTCCGCGCTCGACGCGACCACGGGGTTCGTCGCCACGGATCCGTCGCCAGGCCCATCCTCTGCCCCGTTGCAGGCCGAGACCCCCACCAGCACGCCGACCAGCACCCAATGGAGCTTCATCACACACTCTCCCGCCGACGGCTCGCCTTCATCGCACACACGTTCATCACCGAACCTCGCGTTCGTACGGGGAGCGCAGACCCGGCGTCAAGCACGTCGCGCAGCCATCACCCGCCTCTCGTGAGCCAGATGTCCTCCGCGAGAGTTGCAACACGTTCTGGCCGGCTCTCGACGCCGATCTCGGGCGCGAGCCTCCTCGAAAATGCCGTCGACGGGTCGCGCGAGCTGCGTACGATCCCGACTATCGAACGCCGTGTACACGTCGACACGGACCTCGGCCGAGCTCGCAGAGGAGAAAAAATGCGCGAAACGCGTCTTCGTGACGTCTCGCCGGGCTTCGCGATCTCCGAGACCGTGTCGGGCTGCCGTGACACCCTCTCGCGTTCCGCAAAACGTGTGTTCGGGCGTTCGATCACGGTCTTCGCGGATTCCAAGCGTGCGTTCGACCGACGGACACGGCCTTGGAATCCGCGAAGAGGTGCGTCGACTGCGCGATCACGGTCTCGACGGACGTCGAGCCCCTTGCGGAAGCCACGAAGACGCGTCTAGTGCGAGATCCATCCCGGTAGAAGGGGACCTGGCTTGTCCCGACGCTCCAGGGCGGCGTTGCTCCTCCTCGCCGATGCTCTGCATCGACTCGTCCGAGCGCCTTGCCCTGAAACGCCGGTCCGGCGCCATCTCCCCCTCTACCGGTCGGATCTCCGCACTGGCGGCTCAGGAGCCGCCCGCGTCGCCCGTACCGCCCTGTCCGTCTTGTTCCGTCCGGGACGGCGTGGACGTCGTGGGTGTGTCGGACCTCGTCGAAGTAGAGGTTCTGCCCAGCGCGGTCCCGCGGGAAGATCTGGCGGATGGCGCCCGCGCTCGCGTCGTAGGCGCGGACGAAGTCCTCGCGCGCGGCGACCTCCTGCGCGTAGGCGAGCCCGAGCGCGTCGCCCGCGCTCTTTCGCGCCGCGAGCTTCGCGTTCAGATCATCGATCCCGGCGCGGATCTTGCCGGTGTGATCGGCCCGAAGCGGCTCGGCGGAGCTGAGCGTGCTCAAGCGCTGAAGCAACGTCTCGGTGCTCGCCACCTGCGCCGCGGAGCGAGGGCTGGTCTCCCCGGTGAGCCCGTTCGGAAAGACCGCCGACCAGACCGGGCCGCCGCCGATTCCGTCGAGCGTCTGCGCGGCGAAGGACAGTCTGCGGATCTCCGTCTCGAGCCGGCGCTCTGCGAATCGCAGCGCCACGCGCGGCCCGATCATGGCGCGCTCGGCGCTCACGCGCGCCGCCGCCGCCGCGACGAGAGCGTCCAACGATGGCCGGAACGCCTCGATCAACGAGCCGGTCTCGTCCGGTGTTTCCCCCAAAGCAGCGGCGTGATACTCGCCAAGCGAGATCAGCTTGTCGCTGCCACTCGATGCACTCGGAATACGCATGTGGCCCATGATCCACATCGACGCAGCGAATGCAAATCGGTGGAGCGGCGCGCCGCTACAATGAGCCGGAGATGGCCGGCGACGCGCCCTGTCGACCCTGCGAGTCCGTACGTCCCTCGCTGGTGACTCGGGCCCAGCCGCCGAGCGCTGAGTCAGCTAGAGCGCGCCGGCCGCGATTGCGTCGGCCAGGCGGGGATACCGAGGTTGGAAGCCGAGCTCCTCGCGGATGCGGCGACCATCCGGCAAGACCCCGAAGGCGCGAGCGCGCTCGGCCTGCGAGCCATCCGGCGGAGGCTCGCCCACCGCAGCGAAGAGGGTGGCGAGATCCGGGGCTTCGTTGTCGACCACGTTGTACACGCGATGGGCCGGTGACGGCGCATCGAGGACGAGGGTGACGGCCTGCGCGACGTCGGCGTGGTGACCGATGGCCAGGCGCTGCGTCGGAGAGAAGCCGCGCATGAACTGCGCCGCCTCGGCGATGTGCGGGTCGCCGGCGCCGTAGACGAAGGGGAGCCGCAGCACGCGCACGTCGAGGTCGTCTTCGGCGAGGAGGAGGCGCTCGGCGGCGAGCTTGCTCGCGGGGTACGCGTCCACCGGGGCGCAGAGATTGTCCTCGCCGGCGAGCTCGCCGCTCTTCGGTCCGTAGACGAGCCCGGTGCTCGTGAACACGAAGCGGCGGACCGAGGCGGCGCGAGCCGCGTCGGCGAGGCGTCGCGTGCCCAGCTCGTTGACCGCGTGCGCCTCCTCGGGGGTGGCGCCTCGAAAGAAGGCCGCGCAGTGGACCACCGCGTCGACGCCGAGCTCGCCGACCTCTGGGGCGCGAGCGAGGCGAGACGGCTGGTCGAGCGGCTCGCGAACGCCCGCGACGCGGGCGACACCCGTGGCGCGGCGATCCTGCGGGAGGCGGTCGCCGACCGCATCGAGCGCGCGGGTGGGTTGGACACCCACGCCGAGGTCGTGGCCGCCGCCACCGAGCAGCTGGAACACGAGACCGTCACGGTCGTCGCCGAGCAGCTCGGGTTGAGCGAGCGGCACTTCCGTCGGGCCTTCCGAGACACCGTCGGCGTGAGCCCGAAGACGTACGCAAGACTGAGGCGCTTCCAGCGCGCGCTGCGTGCCGCGCGCGCCGCGAACGAGCCCGATTGGGCCACGATTGCGGTCTCCGCGGGCTACTACGACCAAGCCCACCTCATCTCCGATTTCCGTGCCATCGCCGGCGCGGCCCCGCGCGCGCTCTTGGCGGAGCTTCGATTGACCGACCGATAGCCGACTCTCGCCGCGCGGGCCGGGCGCCGGCCCGGTCGAGCGCTCCACGCTCATCGATTGCGGCGCCCGGATCAGCGGGCGCGATAGAAGAGGCCGAGCGAGATCATGGGGCCGTAGGTCGAGTCGGCGTTGGGGCAGGGGCCGAAGCCGCAGCTCTCGTGGAACTGCATCCACTGTGCTCCCCCCGCGAGCTCGAGCCCCCAGGCCCGCGGCTCGCTCTCATCCAGGAAGAAGAACTGAAGACCGGCCTCGGCGTGCGCCCAGCCCAGCTCCGGCGCGGCCTCTCCCCGGATCACGATGCCCCATTGCACGTCGAGAGGGAGGAGCATCTCCACGCCTCCCTGTCCGAAGAGCACGCCATACGTGTCGTTCCACAGAAACGAGCCGTAGAGGATCCCGTGGATGAGGTCGTAGGCGCCGAGTCGCAAGCTGAGGCCGAAGAGGCCCGCCAGCGGCCCGCCGCTCCGCGCCAGCGTGGCGACGCCGCCGTAGATGCCCAGCGCGCCGAGGTCGGTCTCCACGCGGGCGTGGAGCGCCGCGGCGATGCCCGTTCGACCTCCCATCACGCGCTGGCCCACCATCGCGTAGGGGGTCACGCTCACGCCCAGCAGGAAGTGGTCGGCCACCATGTGCTCGAGGGAGACGTCGCCGCCCAGCGCGACGCCCTGGCGATCGGAGGACGGCATGACCCGGATGCGTGTGGTCAACATCCACGTCCCCTGCGCCGGCGGAGCGGTGAAGACCACGGTCGGGTACCAGCGCCAGGTCGGGTCCGCGTCGCCCGGATCCGGTCGTTCGTCTGTCCTGGCGGGCGGCGAGGGGGTACGCTCCCCCGCGCTCGCGCGGTGCAGGCCGAGATGGATCTCGTGCGCAATCTCCGCGGAGCGCTCTCGAGGCTCGTGCGTCGTCAACTCCACATGCGCCAAGAGAAGCGGCGCTCTCTCGGCCCTGACGGAGATGGCCGCGACATCGCTCACGACCGACACCGTGACCCGCAGGGTCGACGCACCCTCACCGACGTCGGCGTTCACCAGCTCGGCGAGGGTCTGCGGGCTCGCCGAGCCTGGATCTTCGATGCAGGCGGTGACCCGACCCGAGACGGCGCAAATGGGCTCGCGCTCCTGGGCTCGTGCGCCCGACGCGCAGGCGAGCGTGACGAGGGCGGCGACGAGGGCGAGGACGAGGGAACGGTTCGGGCCGCTGGAACGTCGTGCAGCGTGTGGCCTCGCGCTCGGCACGCCCTGCCCGTCCTGCTCGCAGGCGCGCTCACCCTGACCGGCTGCATTCCCGGCGCTCATCCCGCATCGAGCCCGCAGGAGCTCTCCGGCTTCGCCTCCGAGCGCGCGGCCGTCCTCGTGCTCGCGTTCCCGGCCCCGCGCCTGCGGGCGCGGTCCAACGCCCCCCGGCTGCAGCCCGGATACTTCCTCGGCATGCGCATCCTCCCGAGCGCGCGCTCGTGGGCCCCCTGGATGACGTGGTGGACGAGACGGGCGAGCTGCTCGCACGTCTGCGCCCGGGCTCGTGGACCTCGCTCACCCGCGCGCCGGGGCGCCACCGGCTCTTCGCCGTCGAGGACCCGGTCAACTTGCACGCGCGCCGCGTCGGCGTTCTCTCCGTCGTCATGCGGGAGGGGCACTATTACTACGTCGCCGTGGATGTGCATCCACCCGACGCCTGCGTCCGGGGCGGCTTCGCGACGACCGACCTCGTCCCGGTCGCCTCGAACGGCCTCGTGTACGACCACGTCCGCGGCGTGCTCGCGCCCGAGCACCGGCTCGCGCCCGTCCCCCGCGGCGTGCACTACCCGTACATCGCCGCCCTGCGCAACGTGGCATCCCGGCGCTACTCCTTTTCCTGCTCGGGACCTCGCGTCATGCGGATGGACGACCGGCAGGCGCGAGTCTTGCCGATTCCCTTCGCGCGTTGAGCTGGGTGCCCGATCCACGCCCTCGAGCATGCGCCGGCGTCCGGCGAGTTGCCTCGTCGAGCCGATGGCCCCACCGCCCGATCATGCACGAGGCGATCCCGGGAGCTCGCACCGTCGAAGAAGGCCTGTCGGTCTATCTCTCGGAGAACGGATTCGATCCGGCCGACTACGACGCCCCCTGGGTCCACATCACGATCCTCGGCGTGACGTTCCCGTTCCCCAACCCTCCGCAGCGGCAGCGCGCGGTTCGCCTCCACGATCTGCACCACGTCATCACCGGGTTTGGCACCGACCTGGCGGGCGAGGCGGAGATCTCCGCGTGGGAGCTCCGGCGCGGCCTCCGCGGGCTCGGCGGGTTCGTGAAGGCGATCGTGATCACCGGCACGCTCGGTGGTCTCCTCCACAGCCCGCGGCGAACGTTCCGCGCGTGGCGAGCGTCGGGCGCGGGCGGGAACAACCTCTTCGCAGCGACGATCGATCACGACTACCCGCGCCTGCTCGAACGCACGCTCGCGGACCTGCGCCGTGAGCTCGGCGTACCGACCGCCGGCCTCGCTTCGCGCCACGCTCTGCATTCGGCCGCGCCGCGTCGCGAAGCCTCCGCCACGCGGTGAATCGGGGAGGGCGCGATCCCGAAGCCCCGCGAGCTCGTCGTCGATGTCGAGATCGCCGCGCCTCAGGCGATCCTCGAGGTACGCGAGCGGTGCCGCCGGCAGCCCTCGAGCTGCGCCGACGGCGCACGCAGGCGGCACACACGGTCGGTCTGCCGCCCTTCACGATGCCGGAGCATACGGACGCCAACGTCCGCTTCGGCGACACGCGCGCGCCGAAGCGGACGCTCTTTGTCTCGCTGGTGATCGACACGACCGGCAGCATGGGCGACGAGATCCGCCGGGGGTCTACCGCGAGCCGACACCCGACCAGATCATCCGGACCGGCGGCGATCCGATGGACGGCGCCTGCACGCTCGACTCGGGCGAGACGGTTCGGATCTTCTGAATCTGACGCGCTCTCAGGTCTCTCGCGCGCCCTTCGGCTCGCGCCGCTTGGTCCGGCCCCAGAGCGTGAGCACGGTCAGTCCGAGCACGCCGTTGCTGGCGGCCATCACGTAGAACGCGGCGTCCGGCCATGGACGACGCCCATGCCCCCTTGGCCGAGCGTGGTCAGCAGCTCGACCGCGCGACGCTCAGGGCGAGCCTGGTCCGTAGGGGATCGGATACCCGCTTTGGAAAGGCCGAGCCCGGTCCGTAGGGGCCTGGATAGCCGCCGCCGTAGAAGTAGTAGGGCCCCGGAAACGCGGCGTACATCGACGGATCCTGGCTGTAGCGAGGATCGCCGTACACCGTCTCCTGGGATGTGACGTCGTAGGCGGGCATGGCCGTGCTGCAGCCTGCGAGCGCCAAGCCCGCGAGGAGCGGCCAGCCGAGAGCTCGTACGCGCATCCTGTCCCCCTGACTCTCCACGCGACGTCGTCGCGTTCGAGAATCGAAGGTAGTCCCCGGTCGCGCAGCTCGATCCGGCGACCCGCGTTCTTCGGTCGATCACGCTCTACGATGGAGCCGGGCCCCTCGCTGCGACGTAGGTTCTCGTCGGCGTAGAGCCGCGCGAGCGCGAGCATCGCCTCCTGGTCTGGTCCGACCCGCCCGGCGCGATCCGTGGCGCGGCTCCGCGATCCATGTGTGGAATTGCCCATTTCCGTGCGGCTCGCCTCCGGGGGAGAGTCGGCGGATGGGGTCGGGTTACCGCGGTCGATGGGGCGTCCTGCTCGCCGCCGTGCTCACGTGGGTCGCGCCGGCGACGGCCGCGGCACAGACGGAGGACAGGTCGACGGAGCAGGCGCCGCCAGAGCGTGTGTCGCCGGAGGCGCTGATCGACCGCGCGGTGGACCTGCGCGAGGCCGGCGACGACGTCGGGGCGCGGGCGTTGTTGGAGCGTGCCTACGACGAGGCCCACACGCCGCGTGCGGCGGCGCAGCTCGGGCTGGTGGAGCAGGCGCTCGGGCTCTGGGTGGCGTCGGAGCGGCACCTGGGTGAGGCGCTCGGCGCGACCGACGATCCTTCGGATCGATCGCTACCGCGCGTCGCTGGAGCAGAGCCTGGCGCGGGTCCGAGAGAACATCGGCTCGATGGAAGTTCTCACCTCGCAGCCGGGAGCGCGGGTGACCGTGGGCGGTGTGCTCGCCGGCACGACGCCGCTCGAAGCCCCCCTCCACGTCGCCGCCGGCCGCGTCGAGCTGGAGGTCGCACGGGAGGGCTTCCGCACGCGCCGGCTGACGCTCGCGATCGAGCCCGGGCAGACGGTGCGGCAGCTGGTGGAGCTGGTGCCGAGCCCGGCGGCGCCCGCGCCGTCGTCCCCCGAGGTGCCCGCGGCAGCTCTCAGCGCGAACGACGCGCCGGCCGAGGCCGGTGACGACCTGCTCTCGGCCTGGTGGCTGTGGACGATCGTGGCCTGCGTGGTCGTCGGGGCGGGGGTCGGGGTCGCCGTCGGCGTGCTCGAAGGGGGCGGCACGCAGGGAGCCTTGCCGGGCGATCACGGTGTCGTCGTGATGACGCTGGAGGGGCCCTGATGCGGAACGCGCTCTTGGCTCTCGCGTTGGCGGCGACGTCGACGGTGACCGCCTGCTCGAAGACGCCGCGCACCGAGGTGATGGTCTTCGTCCGCGCCGAGGCCGGCGTGATGGCGCGGGCGAACCAGCTGGACGTGGTGGTCCGCGGCGGCGCGCCGGGGCAGGCCCGCACGGAGGAGGGCCGCTCTCTCTACACGGGCCCCAGCTCCGATCAGGGCTTCGCGCTGCATTGGCCGGTGCGCATCGCGCTCGTCCCAAAGTCCGGCGACGCGTCGCGCGTCTACGAGGTCGTCGCCACCGCCAGCGACGCGAGCGGGCGTGTGGCCGAGGCGCGGGTGCTCAGCAGCTACCTCGCGGGGGAGACGCTCACGCTCGACGTCTGGCTCCGCGACGACTGCGCCGACGTGACCTGCGGAGCGGACGAGACCTGCGCCGCCGGCGCCTGCGTCGCGGTGCAGCCGGTCGATCCCTGCATGCTCTCCACGTTGGACGGAGGGCTCCCGAAGGGCTGCACGCCGCTCGACGGCGGCATCGGCGAGCCGGACGCGAGCACCCCGGACGGCGGGATCGATGCCGGCCTGGATGCGGGCTCGATGGACGCGGGCTCGATGGATGCCGGCCTGGATGCGGGCTCGATGGATGCGAGCTCCGGCGACGCGGGTCCTCCCGACGCGGGTCCTCCCGACGCCGGCCCTGTCGATGGCGGCTCGCCGACCGACCTCTACAACGTCGTCTTCGTCACCTCGAGCACGGTGGTCCCCGGATCGCTCGGTGGCCTGGCCGGCGCCGACGCGGTCTGCCGGTCGCTGGCCTCCGACGCCGGGCTGCCGCGGCCGGACAGCTACGTCGCGTTCCTCTCGGACTCGACGAACAGCGCACAGTCCCGCCTCGGCAGCTCACGCGGTTGGGTGGGGGTCGATGGGCGGCCCTTCGCCGATCGCCTCCACGATCTCGCCAACGGGGTGATGTACTACCCGATCCGCTACACGGAGACCGGTGGCGACCCGCCGATCACCGACGGTGTCCCGCCGAGGACGTCCGTCGCCACCAACACGCTGCCGAACTTGTCGGGGGCGGGGCTCGACTGCGGCGGCTACACGACGGGCGGAGCGCTCGGCCGCATCGGCATCTGGCGCGGTGGGCCGACGCGTTGGACCGACGTGGCGTCCAGTCGGAACTGCAGCATCGACCGGGTGCTGTACTGCTTCGGGACCGGGCTGAACCGGCCGCTCGACGCCCCCATGTTGCCTGCGGACCGGCGAATGGCCTTCCTCTCCTCCGGCACGGTCGGTGGAGCTGCCGGCCTGAGCGCGTTCGATGGTCTGTGTCAGACCGAGGCCGACGCGGCGGGCTATGCGGGCACCTTCCTCGCGCTGGTGATGCCGGACGACTCCACCACGGCCCTCTCGCGCTTCGGCACCGGCGCGCCTTGGGTGCGTCCGGACGGTGTGGTCGTGGCCGAGAGCATCGCCGACATCGCCAACGAAGACCTGCTCGCGCCCATCGCGGTGACTACCGCGCTCCTCTACCGCGACGACGTCGTCTGGGCGGGCGATCGGGCGCCCGACGCGCCGCTCTACCCCAACACCTGCGCCGGGTGGACCGGCACCGGCACCGTGCGAGGGGGCCTCGGAGCCGCGGCATCGTCGGACGACTTCTTCGGTGCCGGCAACGGGGCGTGCACGGAGAGCCACCACCTCCTCTGCCTGCAGCAGTGAAGCGCGGCGCGGGCCGTCACCGACATGCCACGTTCGTCCGCCGGCGACCCGCGCGACCGATCTGCTGATGACCAAGCTGACCGGCATCAACGAGAGCTCGATGAACGTCGCGCCCGCCGACGCCTGGACCAAGCAGATCCTCTTCATCCACGCCGATACGACCACGGC
The DNA here is from genome assembly GCA_963832725.1 of uncultured Pseudomonadota bacterium. Classification (GTDB taxonomy): domain Bacteria; phylum Myxococcota_A; class Polyangia; order Polyangiales; family Sandaracinaceae; genus JAEZBP01. The sequence goes on along the minus strand of CAWHVG010000006.1, from coordinate 222,611 downwards.
GGCGACGGTGCTGATGGACGCCTGGGGCACGCTCGACGACAGCCTGCGGGCCGACACGATCGTGTACGTCTCCGTCAGCGAGGGGATGGACTCCTTCCTCTACTTCCAGGATCGCTGCCCCTGACGCGGGCAGCTCAGGCGCGGCGCCCTCACGGGCGGAGACACCTCTCACGGCGAACGACGTCCACCCTGGAACCGCGTGTGCGAGATGCGCTCAGAGCCAGATTCGAATGCCGGCGTTGGGACCGCCGAGGTTCACCGTGGCCGAGCCGTCGGTCGGCATCAGCGCGAAGTTCTCGTAGGCGGCGTAGATCTCGACCGCGTCGATCATCAGCCCGATGCTCGCCCGCGCGCCGAGCGTGAACGAGGAGCCGAGATCGCCCAGCGTGATCTCCGCCGACACGACCAGCGGTCGGATCGGGAAGATGTCGACGCCGTAGCGGAAGTCGAAGCCGGCCGTCGTCCCGTTCTCGTCGCTGAACGTTCTCACGCCGATGAGGCTGCGAAACTGCCAGTTCTCGTTCTGCGCGAAGCGGAAGCCGATGTGGGCCGTGCCCATCCCGACCAGAACCGGGCTGGTGCCCCTCTGTGGCTCGCCGAGGCCCACGAACCCGACGTCGATCTCGAATCGGGCGGGGAGCATGATCCGTCCTTCGATCGCGCTTCGGATGACGTCGGGGAAGACGAAGCCACCCTCGACGCGGAGCTGCGCGGCCACGTCCTGGGTCGGCGCCAGCTTCTGGTCGCTCTGCCGCACCTCCTGCGGGATGCAGACGGGGTAGCCGGGCGCGTCGTAGGCGTAGGGGAAGTCGGGCAGCGTCCAGCAGGGATTCGTAGGTCTCGCCGACCGCCTGGATGGGGCCGATCCACAGGTAGGCGAGGTAGGCGAGGCCCCAGCCGCCGGACGAGCGGCTGCGATTGCCGTGGTGATGGTACGAGGACCCCGACGAGGATCCGGACGAGGAGCGAGACCCGCCCGAGACCGCGTGGGACGCTCGCCCGAGCGTCGACTGAGCGGCCGCGGGACACGTCATCGAGAGCACGCAGAGCATCGCCGCGGACCACTTCCCCATCTCGTACCCCTTTCCAGCTTCGAGCAGACATCATCGGGCACGTGCGCGCAACGTTGCTCCCGCTCGCTGCTCGATGCCGCCGCGCGTCACGCCCCGTCACGAAGCGGTGGCTCTGGCGCCTTTTTCGAGGCAAATTCGGTCGCCGTGATTGTGACGGAACCGTGGTGGGTCCTCCCCGGCATCGTCGGGGAGGAGGCGTGTGACCGCATCGTCGAGCTCGGGCTGAGCCTGCAGAAGGTAGAAGGCACGCTGCGCGACAGCGGCGCTCGGGCCGAACGAAAGACGGACGTGGCCTGGATCCGGGAGGACTGGGTGTACGACCTGGTCGAGCCGTGGGCGTACCGGGCCAACCGGGAGGCGGGCTGGGGCTTCGACATCGAGCGCACTCAGTCCCTGCAGTTCGGGGTCTACCCGGTCGGCGGTCACTACGACTGGCACCTCGACCAGACCGGGCGCCCCTACGACGCGCGCGATTCGGTGCACGCGAACTTCCACGGGCTGTTGCGGAAGGTGAGCTTCTCGGTCGAGCTCAGCGACCCGGACAGCTACGAGGGCGGCGTGCTGGAGATGGAGGTCGGTCTGCCCGGCGATCCGGACCGCGTGCAGGTGGCCGACGTGGAGCGCCGGCGGGGGACCATGATCGCCTTCCCGTCGTGCATCCCGCACCGCGTCACGCCGGTCACCCGCGGCACCCGCTACAGCCTCGTCGGGTGGATCTGCGGCCGCCCGTGGCGATGAGGGCACACGCCCGGTAGAGGGTTGTCAAATGCCGCCAAACCGGGGCATCGTCGCCCAGTCAGGGGGAAGCGCGAAAAGTTTCCGTCGGGCGTTGAATCGAATCGGCGCCGGCTCGTCCGAGGCCAAGCTGTCCGCACGGGCAGCTCCCGATGGCGGAACGCTGCTGCGGAGCCTGGCAAGAGGAGGAAGAGCCGATGTCTGACGAGAAGAAGACCCTGGAAAACGACGAGATCACTTCCGAGCGGATGCTCGGCCGCCGCTCGACGCTCGGCCTGATCGGGGCCAGCGTGGTGGGTGCGGCCGCGCTGACGGTGGGTGGATCGCTCGCCGCGTCGCGCGCCAGCGCTCAGACGGACAGCGATTCCGGGCCCAACGCCGACCCGGCCGGCGGCGGCCGCACCGGCGCCACCGACTCCGACCGGGGCCCCAACGCGGATCGAGGCGGCCACGGGCACGTGACCGACAGCGATTCGGGCCCGAACGCCGACCGCGGCGGCGCGGGACGCGGCCGTCACTGCAGCGACAGCGACGGCGGCCGCAACGCCGACCCGGCCAACAACGGCCGTCACTGCTGAGCTCGGACGGAGTGGACGATGGCGGCGGCGTCTCTTTGGCGCCGCCGCTTTTCATTCCGTCACTCGGCCACCGCGCGCGGATGGCGGCGAGCTCGAACGACTGGGCTCGCATCGCCGCCGACGCGGGATACTGCGACCAGGCGCACTTCATCGCGGAATTCCGGAAGCTCGTCGGTCGGACGCCCGGTGCGTTCTCGAGCCGCGCGGGGGATGGCGCGGACGAGCGCGACAATCCGAACGCGGCCGTTGGCGCGCGAAGCGCGGCACGCATGACCGACGCGGCTCGGCTCGCGAAGTGATCGAGCGAGCCGCCGGGTCGAGCGCGGCCCCAGCGAGACGCCAGTCGCGCAGCCTGGATCGAGACGGTGCAACCGGAGAGCGGCAGCCCGTCCACGTCGGCCCGAGAGCCGGCCTCAGCGGAAGGCGAAGATGTAGAGGGCGATGAGGACGACGGCGACGAGCACGGCGATCAGCGGCCAGGAGCTGCGGCTCAGGGTGGCGCGCTCGTCGGGGGCCTTCTCCTCCACGGCGGGCTTCGTCACCGGCCGGCTCTCGGCGCTGCGCGCCTCGGAGGGCTTCTTCTTCGCTTTCGGCTTCGAGGCTGGCTGCTTCGGGGTCTTGCCGCGCCGGCTTCGCAGCGCTGCTCGAGGCGGCGCTCGTCGTCTTTCGAGCCGGTCTGATCGGTCTTCGAGGGCTTGGCCTGGCTCTTCTTCGCGCGGGCCTCGGCCTTGCGGTCCTTCTTGCTCTTCTTCTTTCCTTTCGAGCGCTTCTTCTTGCTCGACTTGACGCTCGTCTTGGCGGAAGCGCTCGTCTCGGGCGCCTCGGAGCCGTTCTTCTTCGCACTCGCCGGGGCGGTCTTCTTCTGGTCCTGCGGGGCGGCGCCGGCGCCCGTCGCGGCCGCGATCTCGCCGGAACCGGCCACGGCGGCCTCGCCGTCGCTCTCGGACCTCGCCGCGTCCGAGCCGGCGTTCACGGTCTCGTCGTCGGCTTCGGCTGCGTCCGCCCGGGGTTGGGCCGCCCTGGCTTCCTGGGCTTTCGCGTCTGCCGGCTCGGCTTTCGCGTCTGCCGGCTCGGCTTTCGCGTCTGCCGGCTCGGCTTTCGCGTCTGCCGGCTCGGCTTTCGCATCTGCCGGCTCGGTCTTCGCGTCTGCCGGCTCGGTCTTCGCGTCTGCCGGCTCGGTCTTCGCGTCTGCCGGCTCGGCTTTCGCATCGGCCGGCTCGGTCTTCGCGTCTGCCGGCTGGGTTTTCGCGTCTGCCGGCTCGGCTTTCGCGTCTGCCGGCTCGGCTTTCGCATCGGCCGGCTCGGTTTTCGCGTCTGCCGGCTCGGCTTTCGCGTCTGCCGGCTCGGTCTTCGCGTCGGTCGGCTGGGCTTTCGCGTCGGTCGGCTGGGCTTTCGCGTCTGCCGGCTCGGGCTTTGCCACGGCATCCGCCGTCGCGCGGCTGCCGTTGGGGCGCGGGAATCTCACCGAGCCCGTCTCCTCGGTGCGCTCGAAGCGGCTCGGCCTGCGGGCGCCCCGTCGCCGGACGACTTCGTCGACGATCTTCTGGCTCTCGGCGCCCAGGCGCACGAACTTGATGCCCATCCCGGCCGGGAAGCCTTCTCGGGCTCGTTCGGGCGGCCTCGCCCAGACAACTCGACCGACCGCTTTCACAATCCGGTCGCTGGCGATCTCGAGCTCGAGCTTGACCAGCGTCGCCTTCGCCAGCGGCTCTTCGGTGCGCACGAAGATGCCGCCCGGCGAGATGTTCTGCGCTTGCTCCTCCACGAAGTCCGCGACGCTCGGGGTGCGCAGCCGCACCACGGTCTCGAGCTCCGCGCGCTTGTGTGTGCGCTCGTCCTGCATGGGTCCTCGTCGGCGTTCGGCCCCGCCCCCATCCTCGATGCGTTCGGCCGGTGTCGCGACGTGAGCTCGCACGCCCACGACTGCTTCCGCCTCGCGCATGTCGGTCTCCCAGACGTATCGCAAGTGCGCCGAGATGTCAGCTTTTCGGGCGAGCCGGCAACTCGGCCCGACGCGAAGTGGTTCCGGTAGTACCATCGGGACCCGCCGTGACCGACAGCTTCATCGAACACGTCGTCCGAATGGTCCGCGAGCTCGGCTTCCCCGACGTCGAGGTGCGCGACGAGGCAGTGCGGGTGGCGGTGCCCGCCGAAGGGGTGCCGCCGGTCGACGTCTTCGTTCGCCCCTGTGGCGAGATGCACGGCAAGGAGGTGCTCGAGTTCGCCAGCTGCGCCCTCCGCTTGCCGAGCGACGACGCCGCGAAGATGCCGCTGCTGATCCTCGCCCTGCAGCGCAACGCTGACGTCATGCTCGGCCACTGGGGGCTCGACGAGGAGGCGGACCGCTCCACGTTGCGCGTCTTCCACGCGCAGATCACCGAGACGATGGACTTGCCGGAGCTCCGCGGCGCGCTCTTCGGTGTGGCGAACGAGTACTCGATGCTCGCCGACGCGTTCGAGGAGCTCATCCGCCAGCCGAGCTGAGCGCGGCAAGGATCGCTTCGCGGTCCCGCTCGATTGAGATCGGCGCGTCAGGAGGCGTGCGGTCGCCGCCGCCAGATGGGCTCGATGACCTCGTCTCGCCGCCGCGTGCGCCTCCGCCGCCGCGCCGGCGTTTCGGCCATCTCCATCAGCCGCGCTACCCGCTCTTCGGTCCGCGGATGGGTCCGCAGCGAGTCGGGGATGTCCATCTGGAACATCGCCATCCACCAGGGGCCGCGCGAGTAGGCCTCGATCTTCGTCAGCCCGCTGGCCAGCGACGTCGGATCGCCGGTGAGGTTCACCGCGCCGAGGTCCGCGTCGAGCTCGCGCGAGCGGGAGAGCGCCAGCGAGAGCGCGCCGACCGCCCACGGCGCGAGCACGAGCACCAACACGGCGAGCCAAGGCACGTGCACGGCGCCGAGGAGCATCAGCGGCAGGTTCAAGAAGAGGAGGAACATGCCGATGGTGGTCATGCTCCGGGTCAGGCGCCGCACCGTCTCGCCCAGTCGCATCACGCCCAAATCGCCGTTCTGGAGGTGGCTCATCTCGTGGGCGAGCACGCCGATCACCTCGCGCGGAGCGAGCCCGCGCAGGAGCGCCGGCGACACGCCGACCGCCGTCTCTTCGCCGTTCCGCGTCGCCAGCGCCTGCGGGACCGGCAGCGGCAGGAGGTAATCGTCGGCGTGCGCTCGAGCCGGGCGCGCTGCGCGAGATCGGCGACGGCGTCGAAGAGCCAGGGCGCCTCCCTGGGGTGCAAGCGCCGCGCGCCCTGAGCGCGCATCAGCCGTTCGGGCGAGACGCTCGGCGCGAAGAGCGCGAAGAGCACGGCGAGACCGGCCGACAAGAGGACCCCTTCGATGCCGGCCAGCAGCCAGCCGACCGTCGCCAGGACGGCGGCCATCGCCAGGAGCAGGAGGCCCGAGCGCAAGAAGAGCGCGGCGCGACGGCGTGAGACGATGTTGGGCACCGGCCCAAGGTAACCACGCGAGGACCGGCGTGAACCCTCTCGGGGTTGCCGCCCTGCGTCGTGAATCGGAGCCGGCGAGCGTGACCGTTCAGCGAGCGCGCCGCCGCCACAACAGCGCCAGCCCGGCCAGGCCTAGGTGGCTGGTGTCGAACGAGCGCTCCTCCTCTTTCCGGCGGGACAGGCCCGTCTCGCCGCCCGTCCCTCCTCCAAAATGCTTCAGCATTTCGTCGTCGGGCCGAACGACAATCCAGACCTGTCGCGCTCGGAAATCCTTCGGGCCTCGTTTGACACCAGTCACCTAGGAGGGTGAACGCGGCGGTGAAGGGCGCGTCGCTGCCGACCTCGACCGTCGGCTCCTCCGAACGGAAACGGCGAAGGGGGCCATGAGCACGCCGCGTGCCGCGGTCCGTGCGCGACGGCGGTGGCGCACGCCCGCCCGAAAAAACGAGACACCCTGGCGCGGCGACTGTGTCACGCCTTGCCAAAGCCCGTGCTCATCCCCCAGAACCAACCTGGACTTCGGCATGATCCGCGCTGGCGCGACTGGTCGGTGTGCGCTCCTCGCCGTGCTGGCGTGGGCCGCGCCGGTGCGCGCGGAGGCCCCGCTCCGCTACACGGTCCGCGCCGATGCCGGGCTGCAACGGCTCGACGTGGAGGTGTGCTTCGACGTCGTCCCGCCGGCGCTCACGCCGGGCATTGCCGCCGCCGGCCCAGCGCTCGTCGAGGCGCGCGGCGCGGAGGGGCGGGCGCTGCCGGTCGCGCGCGGGCAGATCGACTCGAGCTCGCTTTCGGCCGGCGACTGCCTTCGCTATCGCGTGGATCTGTCCCGTGCGCTGAGCGCCACGCGCTTCGCCGGCCGCTTCGGCGGAGATGTGATGAGCTCCGCCGGGACCTGGCTCTGGCGACCGGCGCGCATCCAGCACGGCGGCGCCGGTGTGCGCTTCGAGCTGCCGAGGGGGATCGTCGCGGCGACGCCCTGGCCGCGGGAGGGAGGCGTACACCACCTCGACGCGTCGGCGTTCCAGCGGCCCTGCTTCATGGCGTTCACCCGCGCGACGCCAATCCGCTTCGCTCGGGACCGCGCGGAGCTCGAGGTCGTCCGGCTCGGTGAGGGTTGGCGCATCGACGACGCGGGCACCGAGCGCTGGCTCGCCCGCGTCATCGACGGAGTGAGCACGGTGCAAGGCCGCTTTCCCGTCGATCGCTTGCTGGTGGTGATGGTCCCTTCGGGCGGGCCCGGCGTCGGGTTCGGGATGGTGCGGCGGGGCGGCGGGCACTCGGTCGCGTTCGTGGTCGGTCCGCGCTCGAGCGCCGAGGACCTCGAGCAGAGCTGGGTGCCGTGGCACGAGCTGAGCCATCTGCTCCTGCCGGCGCTGCCTCAGCGCGACGCGTGGCTCTACGAGGGGCTGGCCACCTACTATCAAGAGGTGCTGCCGGCGCGGATGGGCGTCCGCACGCCGCGCCAGGCCTGGTCCAATCTGCTCGACGGCTTCGGGCGGGGCGCGGCTGCGCTCACCGGTCACGCGCTGCGCGAGGACGCGCAGACGATGCAACGAACCGGCGCGTTTTCGCGGGTGTACTGGGGCGGGACGGCGTTCGTGCTCCAGGCCGACGTGACGCTCCGCCGGCACGGGAGCTCGCTCGACGAGGCGCTGGCTCGCGCGGCCGGCCGGTGGCGCGGATCGCAGCGGGTGTGGAGCAGTGAGCGCGTCTGCGAGCTGCTCGATGGCGCGCTCCTCGGGCCGCTATGCGCGCGCTACGCGGCGTCGACCACGTTTCCCGACCTGGATCCGCTCCTCACGCGGCTCGGCATTCGGGACGAGGGCGGTCGCGCGGTGCTCGGCGAGGGTCCCGAGCGAGCCCTCCGCGTGGCGATCACGACGCGGCGAGACCCTTCGCCCTGATCGCGCTCGGTGGTATCGACGGCTCGTCGTCGTCAATCGTTCCCGACAGGAGAGCGCGGTCGCGTCGCGAGGAGGCCTCGTGGGACGAGGACGCCGCCTCGCATCGACGGCCCGTCGTCGCGGTCAATCGTTCCCGGCGCGGTCGCGTCGCGAGGAGGCCTCGTGGGACGAGGGCGTCCGTCCTGGAAGCGCCAGGGAAGCGAGCCTCCGGCGGCCCTCAATCTCGCCGGACGTACACGCGCGGGACGCGGGTGTTGATCCCGGCCAGGACGTCGTGAGGGATCGTCCCGGCCCACTCCGCGAGCTGCTCGACGGAAATCCGTGCTTCGCTCTGGGTACCGAGGAGGACGACCTCGTCACCGTTGTACGCCGTTCCGTCCGGGCCGAGCGAGGCCATCACCTGATCCATGCACACCCGGCCGACGAGCGGCCGGCGCACGCCTCGGATCAAGACCTCGCCCCGGTTGCCGAGCGCGCGCGGGTAGCCGTCGCCATAGCCGACCGGCAGCGTGACGACGCGCGTCATCGTCTCGCGCGCCCAAGTCGAGCCGTAGCTGACCGGGTTGTTCGGCTTCACCACCTTGAAGTAGACGACCCGCGTCACCCAGCGGAGCGCGCTCTCCACCGGGACTCGCTCCGGCACGCACGGGCTCGGCCGCGCGCCGTAGAAGAGGATGCCCGGCCGGACCATGTCGAGGTGGCTCTCCGGGAGCTGCACAATCGCGCCCGAGTTGGCGGCGTGTCGGATCGGCGTGGGCAAGCTGCGCCGCTCGTAGAAGCGGAGCACCTCGAGGAAGCGCTCGAGCTGGAGGCGCGCGTGGCTCAGAATCGTCTTCGTCGGCGTTCGCGAAGTGCGTGAAGACGCCTTCGACCCGCACGTGCCGGCACGCCAGCGACGCTTCGAGGAGCGCTTCGGCCGAGTACCAGTGCACACCGATGCGCTCCATGCCGGTGTCAATCTTCAGGTGCACGACCGCCTCGCGCTTCATGGCGGCGGCCTGCGCGTCGATGGCGTGGAGCTTGTCGACCGAGGAGGCGGTGAGCGTCAGGTCGTGCTCGATGAAGAGGGGGATCTGCTCGCCGAGGATGCCGCCGAGCACCAGGACCGGCAGCTGCACGCCGTGCTCGCGCAGGCGCAGCCCTTCCTCCAGGTAGGCCACGCCAATCATCGGCGCGCCGTGCTCTTCGAGCGTGCGTGCCACCTCGACCAGACCGTGGCCGTACGCGTTCGCCTTGAGGATCGGCATCACCTTCGCGCCGCCGACGAAGCGCGCGATGGCGTCGTAGTTCTCGGTGAGCACGTCCAAATCCACCTCGAGCCGCGTGGGGCGCAGCTCGCTGGTGGCGACGGTCGGCTCGTGCAGCACGCTCACGGACGGTGGCGTAGCACGGGGTCGCGCCCGAGGAACGAGGCGGGTGTCCACGGAGCGAATCGTCGCGCGAGGCGGGGGCCTCAGCCCTGCGCGTCGGGTGGCGGACCGGCTGCGTCGGCGTGGAGCGCGCCGTCGACGAAGGAGCGGAGCGCGTACATCTGGTCGCTGCCGAGGCCCTGGCCGTAGAAGGCGCTGAGATACACGACGGCGCCGATCAGCGCCGCGCCGGGGATGCCCCAGAAGCCCGACGGCGACTGGCCGAGCGTCCACTGCGACACGCCGTACACCGCCGCCGCGATGCCGAGGAACGTGACGACGGCGTAGATGGCCATGAACATGGTCCACACGTGCGGGTGCGGCCCGAAGCGGCCCTCTGCAAACGCCCGACCGTCGTCGTCCTCTTCGAGGATCACGCTCAGGTGGGGCGACCAGTAGTGCTGGTCGACTTCGGGCACGGTGAGCTCGAAGCGCTGCCCGATCCGGCTACCGCGGACGGCGCAGTCCTCCGTCGCCAGCGCTTGCCGGAGCCGTGCTCGAGCGGCTTCCACGTCGCCCTCCACCGGAACGCGAAAGCGCGGTCGCATGCGCGGTCGGCTCATGCTGAGCTCACCTCGAGTCACCCGCGGGCTCGGGTCGAGCGCCGCCCAAATCTCGAAGTACGCACGGCCGACCGGTGCGCCACCGCAGAGAGAGCTGGTGAACGATCCGGCTCAGAAGCGGATGGTGGTCTGCAAGAAGAGCGTCCGCCCCGGCTGGGGGACGAAGGGGGTAGCGATGTCCCCGCCTCCCGGGTAGCGGTACTGCCAGTCGAAGAGGTTGCGGACGCCGAACGCGTAGCTCACGCCGATGTCGCTCACCTCGCCGGAGACCGTGAGGTCGGCCAAGAGCGGCAGGTCGCCCTGCACGAGCTGGGTCGTCCCGTCGGGGTTCAGTCGCTGGCCGAGGCGCGGGCTCTCGACCCGGAGCCGGAGCGCCAGCGTCAGCAGCTCGGGCACGACCGGCGCCGCACCGCGGAAGCCGACCATGTGCTCGGGCGAGTTCGTCACGCGGGCCGAGGCCGCGTCGCTCAGCACGTCGCCGATGCGCGTGCGCTGGTAGCTGTAGCTGAGCGAGAACATCCACCCCTGCCGCCACTCGCGCCGGAGCTCCGCCTCGGCGCCGAGCGTCTGGAACACGTCGGGCGAGTTCGCGTAGCGGAAGACGTTCGGGTTCGAGGGGAGCAGCTCGGTGGTGATCGGGTTCATGATGTAGTTGTAGAAAACGCTCGCGATCGCGCTCAGCTCCTCGTCGATGCGCTGCGTGAACTCGACCTCGCCCGTCCAGATGCGCTCGGGCGAGAGCGAGCCCGGCGCCACCTGCGTGAGCCCACCGTCGTTGTAGTAGAGCTCGTAGACGCTGGGGGCGCGGAAGGCGCTGCCGCCGATCACCTTGATGATGCCGGTGTCCCAGGGCCGGACGATGATGGTGGCGCGCGGGCTGAACGCGCCGTTCGCGAAGGTGGAGACGAAGTCGTAGCGGCCGCCGAGCTGGATGGTCAGCGGTTGGACCGGCCGCGCTTCTGCCGTCAGGTAAGCGCCGAGCACGAAGAAGCGCGCCGTGCGGTCGAGGTAGCGGCCGTCGACGTCGTTCTGGCTGGAGAGGTCGGCCACCAGCGAGCCGCGCGCCTCGGCGCCGGTGGTGACGTGGAGCCACTCGACCGGGTCGATCATCACGCGGGCCTCGCCGCCGGTCCAGTAGCCGAGCCAGCGATCGCGGGTGACGCCGGCCACCGGATTGCGCGCGCCGACCGGATCGGACGCGAAGTCGCCGGCGTACTCGTAGTAGTCGAGGAAGACGCGCGTGGAGAGCGCCACCTCCGGGCTCAGCTGCGGCTCCCAGCGGATCTCCACGAACCCGCGGCTGTCGGTGTTCTGCGAGCGCGGATCGCCCGGGATGGTGTCGTAGGCGCCGGTCGGGATCTGCTTGCGGCGGCGGTTGTAGGAGCCCTCGATGGTGAAGTCACCGACCCACAGCCGCGCCATGCCGCTCGCCGCGTAGAAGCCGTCCGCGCCGCGGATCATCCCGTCGGGCGTGGTGGCGACGCCGGGCAGATAGAGGTTCTGGCCCTGCGAGAGCACCCCGCTCGCGCTCGCCCAGAAGCCGGCGTCGCGGCTGAAGCGGTGGCCGCCTCCGACCCGCAGCCGTCCCATCCGGTAGCCGTCGGAGGCCAGCGACGCGTGCGGCCGCATCATCGTGTCGCGGTCGCGCGTGACCACGTTGATCACGCCGAGGAACGCGTTGGTACCGTAAAGCGCGGAGCCCGGTCCGCGCACCACCTCGACCCGCTCCACGTCCATCAGATCGCTGCGCGCGTCGTAGCCGACGTAGCTCGAGCCCAGCAGAATCGTCGTTCATCACGTGCCCGTCGGTGAGCACGAGCAAGTGGTTGCCGTAGTCCTGCGGTTGGCTGAACCCGCGGAAGCCGAGCGACCGATAGCTGCGGTCGTTGGTCTGGTAGATGCCGCGCAGCCCGCCGAGCGCGTCCCAGAGCGTCTGGAACCCGAACGCGCGCAGCTCCTCCTGCGGGATCACCGTCACGCTGGCCGGCGCGTCGAAGATGCTCTCCGCCTGCCGGGACGCCGCCGTGACCTCCTGCTGCAAGCGCAAGCGCACCTCGACCGGCGTCTGCTCGTTCGGCACGACCTGGATGGTGTCCTCGAAGGGCCGGAACCCCGAGCGACTGATCCGCACCGTGTGGGTGCCGGAGGGCACGCGCGGCAATACGGCCGGCGTGAAGCCCATCGCCGTTCCGTCGATCTCGATCAGCGCGCCGCGCTCCTGCGCGTCGACCAGCACCGAGCCCGTCTCCAGCGAGAGCGCCACGCGGCGGCGGATCCGCTCTCGCGGTTGCACCGTCACGTCGACCTGATCGGTCTGGTGCCCCTCGGCCGACACGATCAGCGTGTGGTGGCCGGGCACGAGCGGGATCTCACTCGGCAACGTGCCCACCGGCTCGCTGGCCGGATCGTCGACCCGCACCTCGGCGCCGGCCGGCTCGCCGACCAGCTCCAGCGTGCCGAGGATCGGCGTCAGCGAGAGCGTGATCTCGCCGGTCTCGCCCCGCGCCGCGCGGACCTCGGCCGATGCCGATTCGTAGCCCTCTTGCTGCAAGATCACCCGGTAGGAGCCCGGATCGACCGCCAGCGTCCGGGGCGTCTGTCCGCGGGCGCCGAGCTCCACGCGGTCGACGAAGATGGTCGCGCCGGGCGGCGTCGACGTGATCTGGATGAGGGCCACCCGCCGCTCGATCTGCGCCAGCGATCGCTCGGCGACGCGCCGGTCGTCGTCGCTGAGGTCCTCCTCCAGGTAGTCGGAGTAGTAGCGGTAGGCCTCGGCGAAGTGCCCGACCTCCTGGTAGCAGTGCGCGATGTTGAAGACGACGTTGCGGTTGTAGGCGAGGCGATTGCTCAGCAGGTAGTGCTCGAGCGCGCCGAAGAAGTCGCCCCGCCGCTGCATCTCGACGCCGAGCTCGAAGTGCAGGTCGGCCTCGGCCGCCAGATCGAGGCGCGGATCGCGGGCGCGCTGGGCGCTGGCGGTCGCCGTGATCAGGAGTGCGAGCACGCACGCGGCGTGGACGACGGCGCGAAACCGGGAGGCGGTCACCGTGACGTCTTGATGCTCAGGTCACCGCCTCGCGCATGGCTGCCGCCGCGCGAGTGGTGTCGTTGAAGCCTCTGCAGATGCCGCTCGACCGAGACGTCGTGCTCGGACGGGCCCTGCTCGAAGTGCTGATCGACGCGTCCCCGGAGGTGCAGGGTGAAGCGCGCCGGCGCATCGCGGAGCGTGTCGGCGTCGAGCTCCAGCGAGAGCGGCGTCTCACCGAGCTCCTCTCCATCGCGGAGCACCGTCGCCCCCGAAGGCACGCTCTCGACCGTCAGCGTGAACGTGGTCGGCTCCGGCGCGGGCTGCGCGACGCCCTGGGCTTCGACGGTCGGCTGGTTCGGTCGAGTCGGAGCTGCGGGCGGAACCGGTGCGGGCGGCTCCACGGGGTCCGACCCGGCGCCCGACTCCACGGCGCCCGACTCCACGGCGCCCGACTCCACGGCGCCCGACTCCACGGCGCCCGACTCCTACGGCGCCCGACTCCACGGCGCCCGTGTCCGCGTCTTGTCCTCCCGCGAGCAGCACCACCGCCGCGCCGCCGAGCCCTGCCATCACACCGATCGCCACCACCAGCGGCACCAGCCAGGCCGGTCTCCGGTGCGCAGACCCAGCGGGCGGAGGCGGTGCCACCACCAGGGGCAGCGACTTGGTCGTCGGCGTCTCGTCCGCCACGTCGGGCAAGAGCCCGCGAGGCCGGGACATCTCCGCGCTGGCGACCAGCGGCTCGCTGCTCAGATCCGGCCAGATCGCGTCGATGGCGCGGATCAGCGCCGTCGCGTCCGCGTAGCGATCCTGCGGCTCCTTCTCGAGCAGCGTCATCACCAGATGATCGATGGCGGCCGGCACCTGCGCCCCGTGGCTGGCCATCGGCGGCACCGGCTTCTGCAAGTGGCCCATCAGCGTCTGCACTGCGTGATCGCCCACGAAGGGCACCTCGCCGGTCAGCATCCGGTAGAGGATCACGCCGAGCGAGTAGAGATCGGAGCGCCCGTCCATCGGCAGCCGCTGGATCTGCTCGGGGGACATGTACCGGGGGGAACCGAGGAAGCGCCCCTCGGCGGTCAGCTCCTCGCTGTCGTCGCGGAGCAGCTTCACCAGCCCGAAATCGAGCACCTTCACGCTCTCGCCCTCGGGGCTCGGGCAGAGCATCACGTTCGCCGGCTTCAGATCGCGGTGGATGACCCCGAGATCGTGGGCGGCGCGGAGCGCTCGGGCGATCTCGCGGGTGATGCGGAGGGCGCGTGCCGGATCGAAGGGCCCCTGCTCGTTGAGCACCTGGTTGATGGTGCGCCCGTCGAGCAGCTCCATGACCATGAAGCAGGAGCCGTCCGCGTCGTCGAGGTTTCCGTAGTCGTGGACCACCACGATGTTCGGGTGGGCGAGCTGCGAGAGCGTGGCGGCCTCGAGCAAGAATCGCTTCTGGAACTCCGGATCCGCCTCGCCGTCGCCGAGCGCCGGGTGCAGAACCTTCAGCGCGACCCTTCGTCCGAGCGGCTGCTGCTCGGCGACGTAGATCGTCCCCATCCCGCCGCGGCCCAGGATCGCCTCGACGCGGTACTTCCCGCCGACGACCTTGCCCACGAGCGCGTTCGCGCTTCGCATCCACCGCGCGCGGTCTTCCGCCTCGCCCGCCACCGCCGCGATTCTATCCGAACCGAGCCTCGTGGGGGATAGACATCGTGAGGTCCAGGATGGTCCGCCTGATCGTGGCTCACACCCGTCGCGCGAGCGCGGCGGTGCTCAGCAGATCGCAGGCCGTGCAGCTCGTGGAGCCACCACGTCGATCGTGCCGCTGACCAGCTCGGCGAGGACCGCGAAACGGAGCGCCTTGGAGAAGGGAGCGTGCTGGAACGCGACGCGCGCGCTCGCGAGCCACCACCCGAACCCGAACAGAACGATGAGGGTGGTGGAGGAGACCGGGGAGACGGAATACGCCGGAACGGCGAAGTATCTGCCCAGCATTCCAGCCGCGAGCCGTCCCACCCTGGCCAACGCGATCAGGAGCCAGGCGGGCGCGTTCCAGTGCGGCCCCTCGGGCTCGACGTACCGAGCGAAGCCCGCGAACGCGACGAGGCAGAGGAGCGGCTTGGCCAGGAAGAGGAGAAGCCCGGGCACCCGAACGAGCGCCCGCGAGGTGCGCCGTCGCGGTGGCCCTTCTCGGCAGTGGCGCTCTCGGCGTGCTCTGGCCGCGCAGGAGAAAGGCCGCGGCCTCGCGGCATCGTGAACCCGACGCGCCCCATCGCACCGCCGTAGCGCCGCCGGGTGATTGAGCGTCGAGCGCAGCCGATGCGGATCAGCCGCCGAGGAAGCGCGGGACGAGCTCCTCTTCTTCGGAGGAGTCGCCATCACGGGTGACACGCCAGGCGCGCGCGTCCGATTGCGAAGATACGATGTCGACGAGCTCGGTGCCGCGGTAGCGGAGGGCGACGCCGTCGTCCGCGCCGACGCCGGGCGCGAGCGCTCTCGAAGCGACCGCCGCTCGGTAAGTCGGACGTCGCTCGGCCTCCCCGTCGTAGTGCGGGCAGTGGCTCCCGGGGAGGAAGCCAAGGCCGTCGGGCAGGGCGCGCAGCTCCGGGCCGAAGGAGTCGGTGATGCCGCCCTCGAACCAGCAGAGCGAGCCTGCGCTCAGGCCGCATAGGACGACGCCCTCGTTCCACGCTTCCCGCAGGATCGCGTCCAGCGCGTGGGCGCGCCGCGGCGCCAACGGTCAGGTGAGCGAGGCTGCGACACCGGGTCTCGAGCCTGGGTCGGCCGCACGAGGGTAGACCTCGAGAACGCGGCCTCCCGACGGCGACCGCCCTCGAGGCGGTCAGACTCCCTTTGCGACCGACGTCGAGAACGTTGCCCTCGTCTTCCCGGGCGATGGCCGGCAGCGCGCAGTCGCAGGCGAGCCGCCGCGACGTTTCCGCGGAAAGGTGTGTGCCGTCGTCCAGCGTCGTCGCGCGGGTCTCGTGCAGCGGATCGGGGTCGAGGTGGGATCACGAGTTTCGCGCCGGCGGCCGGGCGCGCTCGCCAGGCGAGGACGACGTGTCGCGCTCCGCGGAGTGAGGCGGGGACGATCGCCTCGGCGGGGCAGCTTGGTCCGGGCGCGGGCAGAGGTCGCCGGTTCGGGCACGCGGGTTGCTGACTCGCCAGTCATGGAGATCGCCGGCATCCACCTGGACACGCTCGCGTTCTGGCGACCGGAGCAGAGCCTGGACGAGGCTCGGGACGTCGCGACGTCGGTCGCCGCTTCCGCCGTCCGGGGGTGGAGCGGGGGCCGCGTCGGGCCGCTCGGGACGCGACCTTCGCGGCTGCTCCTGCTCTTCGAGAAGGAGCCCTGTCCGCACTCGCGTTTGGTGCGCGAGGCGCTGTCGATCCTGGATCTCGACGCGGAGCTGCATCCCTGTCCGGAGGGGGAGCTGGCCCACCGCGCGGAGCTGGTCTCGAAGGGCGGCGAGGAGCATATCCCGCTGCTCATCGATCCGAACAACGGGCGGCAGCTCTACGAGTCGCGTCGCATCGTGCGCTACCTCTTCGAGACCTACGGGGACGGGCGCACGCCGCGCGCGCTGGTGTCGTCCATGGCGCTGCGGCGCAGTCTGGCGGCCTCGGCGCTGCGGGGCCACGCCGGCGATCACAAGGCGCCCGCCCGCCGGCCGACTCGGTCGTTGGAGCTCTTCGGGTACGAGGCGGGACCGCACACTCGGCTCGTTCGGGAACAGCTCAGTCTCTACGCGCTCCCCTGGGTCGCGAAGAATCGAGCCCACGGCAGCCCGCGGCGAGCGGGGCTGCGCAGCGAGGTCGGCGGCGCGCGCATGCCGTTGCTGCGGGACCCCAACACGGGGCGCGTGATCGCGGGGAGCGAGCTCATCCGGGCGTACCTGACGGTCACCTACGCGCGGTGACTCGGTCCGCGCACGGGCGATGGCACGAACCCTGCGCCAGGAGCGGAGCATGGACTACGACCAACTGCTACGACGCGTTCGCGAGCACACCGGGCTCTCGGATTCCTCCCTGGTCGAGAGCGTGGTTCGCGCCGTGACGGAGGCGCTCGGTGCGCTGATCGATCACGCGCACCGCGATTCGATCGCCGCGCGCTTCCCCGACGAGCTGGCGCCGCTGTTGCGACGTCGCGCGCCCGAGCCGGACCCCAGCGGCGCGACCTTCCTGCGCCTGGTCCACAAGTCCGAGCGGCTGCCGATCGGGTTCGCCGCCGAGCACGGGACGGCCGTGTTGGAGGCGATCGGCTCGGAGCTGCACCCGGAGGAGCGCCGGCAGCTCGCGTCGCTCCTGCCGGTGGAGATGCGTGATTGGTTGGAGCCGCGGGTCTTCCGCAGTCCGCCGCCATCATCCCAACCGACGCAGCCCCATCCGGCACACCCGGAGGGCGGTCATCATCTCGCGGACGCGAGGCCGGGGAGCGAGCATCCGGTGAGCGAGGCCGCGCCCTCTCGCGCGCAGTCGGAGTCGATCGCGGCCAACCCCGATCCGCACGCGGGCGAGCGTCTGGCCAGCGCACACGGGCTCACGCAGGAGCGGGAGCGCGAGGACCTGGCGGAGGGTCAGCCCGGCAGCGAGCGATCGCTCGCCGAGTCGGGCGGCTGAGGGCGTTCGTCGCCGCGGAAGGCCGAAGGCGCGCCGCCTGTGTTAGGGTCGCGCGCCGTGCTGGCCGACGCGCGTGTGGTGGTGGTGATGCCGGGGATCGACGTCGCTCCGACGCTGGAGCGGACGGTGCGCGCGATCCCTCCCGGCGTCGCCGACGAGATCGTGTTCGTCGACGACGGGAGCCGAGACGAGTCGGTGGCGGTGGCCCTCGGGCTCGGCTGCACGGTCGTCTCGCACGCGAAGAACCTCGGCTATGGCGCGGGGCAGAAGACGGGCTACCGCGAGGCGCTGGCGTCGGGCGCCGACGTGGTGGTGATGGTGCACCCGGACTTCCAGTACAAACCGGAGCTGGTGCCCGCGATGGCCTCGATGGTCGTGCACGGCGGCTACGATCTGGTGCTCGGCTCGCGGATGCTGGTGCACGGTGCGCTCCGCGGAGGGATGCCGCGCTGGAAGTACGCGGTGAATCGCGCGCTCACCATGACCGAGAACGCGATGACCGGCGCCGGGCTCAGCGAGTACCACACCGGCTATCGCGCGTTCTCGCGCCGCATCCTCGAGTCGCTGCCGCTCGCCGATCTGCGCAACGACTACGTCTTCGACAACGAGGTGCTGGTGCAGGCGATCCACTTCGGGCACCGCATCGGCGAGCTCTCCTGTCCGGCGAACTACTTCGACGACATGCAGACGATCACGCTCTTGCCCGGCATCCGCTATGGGCTCGGCGTGCTCGGGACGACCTCGCGCTACGTGTTGCACCGGCTCGGCCGGCCGGCCGCCATGCTCGATCCGGGCGGGCGCAGGCTCGCGGCATGGACGGAAGGCCAGCGGGTGTCAGCGCCGGCAGCGAAGCGCGCGAGCTGAGGCACGCGAGTCGAGACGCGCGCACACCTCGGGTCGCCAGCCTCTTCGGATCTCCCCGGAACGAGGTCACATGCCGAGGTTCATGCCCTGCTCGGCCAGTCTCCGGCGTGCGGCCGCTGCGGTCCGCACCGATCCGAGCGAGACGAACGCGAGCAGGCTGCTCAGCGCGGCGCCGGGCACCGCCATCAGCAAGAGGCACGAGAAGACGGCGCCGAAAGAGTAGAGCATCCAGCCGCCGAGGATCAGCGTCAGGCTCGGCGCGAGCACGCAAGCGGCGATCGCGGCCCAGGTGCGGGCGCGGTAGACGAAGCTGGCCACGCCGAGGAGCGCCGCGCCAGAGAGCATGAGCACGTACGGGAGCGCGCTCAGGAAGGGGTACTCGTAGAACCGCAGGCCGGTGATCTGCAATCCGGTGAGGCCGACGAAGAGCCCCGTCATCGCCTGGACCGCCGCGGCGAGCTTCACCAGCACCGAAGGCTGCGCTGCTTTCACGTCGGCGTCCGTCGCGTCCTCGTCCATGCTCACCTCCCCACGTCTGGGCGACCGTGGTAGCGCGGGTTCTCCCGCAGCGCAGCCCGACACCCGCTCGCTAAACGGCCGACCCGATTGACAGCGCCTCGGCTCGCTCCCTAGGGTCGCGGCTCGTGGGATCCGAAGACGCCATCGCGGTCGTGGGGCTGGGGTACGTCGGGACCGTCGTCGCCGCGTCGCTGGCGTCGAACGGGCGCGCGGTGATCGGCGTCGACCGGCGGCCGGAGATCGTGGACGCGCTGGAGCGCGGGGTGGCGCCGATTCCGGAGCCGGGGCTGGCCGAGCGCATCGCCCGGGCGCGGGCGCAGGGCACGCTGCGCTGCACGACGGATCTGGCGGAGGCGGCCGGTGCGAGCGTGGCCACGCTGATCTGCGTGGGGACGCCGGTCGGGCCCGACGGCAAGCTCGTCGAGACGGATGTCCTCGATGCCTGCGAGGCCGTGGCGAGGAGCGCGCGCGGCGAGCACGTGATCGTGATCCGTTCGACGGTGCCGCCGGGGCTCTACGGCCGCGCGCTGGCTCGCGTTCGCGCGGTGGCGGGCGACCGGGTGTCGCTCGCGCTCAACCCCGAGTTCCTCCGCGAGGGGAGCGCCATCGCCGATCACGAGGATCCGGAGCTGATCGTCTACGCGACCGAGCACGAGCCGGCCGCCCGATGGTTGGAAGCGCTCTACGGCGGGCAGCGGGAGCGCCTGCACCGTGCCGATCCGGCGACGGCCGAGGTGCTCAAGCTGGTCAACAACGCCTGGCACGCGCTGAAGGTCGCGTTCGCCAACGAGGTGGCGCGGGTGACCCGCCCGATCGGCGTCGATCCTTTCGCGGTGATGCAGCTCTTGTGCGCTGACACGCAGCTCAACACGTCGGCTGCCTACTTGCGACCTGGGATGCCCTTCGGCGGTGCCTGCCTGGTCAAGGACGTGGCCTCGCTGGCCAGCCACGCGCGGGACGCGGGCGCCGACGCGCCGCTCCTCGACTCGATCCTGCCCTCGAACGACGCGCATCTGGCGCACCTGGTGGCCGCGGTGATGGCCCATTCGCCCAAGCGGGTGGCCATCGTGGGCGTCGGCTTCAAGCAGGGCGCGTCCGACGTGCGCGACAGTGCGCCGGTGCGCTTGGTCCACCGGCTGCTCGACGCGGGGCTGCACGTGGCAGTGGCGGACGCGGGCATTCTCGACGCGACGGTGCCGCCGCTCGGCGTCGACGCGCTCCGCTCGGCGCTCGGTGATCCGCGCGCCCACCCGGCACCGAGCGTGGCCGAGGCGATCGAGGGCGCGGACGTGGTGGTGGTCGGGCATCCCTCGGAGGCCGACCGGAGAGCGCTGGTGGAGGCGAGCCCGTGCGTTCCGATCCTGGATGCGGCGGGCGAGCTCTGCCGTGGGCTGAGCGACGAAGAGCGTGAGGTGCTGGCGCCGGTGGTGGTGCTGGCCCGCGCGTGAGGAGCGAGCGCTGTGAGCGACGAGCCGCGGATTCTGATTGTCCCGACGCACCCCGGAGTGCAGTACCACTTCTGCCGGACGGGCCTGCCCATCTCGTTCTTGGGTCACTGGGATCAGTTTCATTACTGGCGCCCTCAACCTGCCAACGTGACGAACGTATTGCCCGCGTTCGACGACGCGCAGCTCGAGTGGGGGCCGGCCGACTACGCGCGCCTTTTGGACGATCCATCCGTGGGCTGGCCCGAGCGCTACGACACCGCGTGGCTGATGTTCAACTGGCAGGTCAAGCTCTTCTGGGAGCGGCCCGGCAAGAAGCTCTTCCGCGTCGCCAAGGTGGCCGAGCTCGAGCACGATCAGTGGGCGCAGCTCCTCGAGCGCGACGACTTCACGGTGGCCAGCTTCTACCCGAATACAGTGGAGTGGCTGCGCGAGACCTTCGGCGTGGAGGTTCCCTACGTGCCGCTCGGGCTCGACCCGGAGAGCTATGGCCCGGCGACGGGCGAGGACGCCAACATCCTCTCGATCATCCACTCCTATCGCGATCGGGGCTGGCACTACGCGGCGTGGAAGGAGGCCACCGAGGGTCTGCCCACGCTGCACGTCGATCACCTCGATCCCGAGCAGCCGGTGTTCGAGTACGACGATCTGCAGCGGGCGCTCCGGCGGGCGCGGCTCTATCTGCACGATGGAGAGCAGGAGTACACGATCACGCTGGTCGAGGCGATGATGACGGGTCTCCCGCTGGTGTCGTTTCGCATTCCGGGTATCGAACGCTACGTGGAGCACGGCGTGAACGGCTTCCTGGGAGAGAGCGCGAGCGGATATCCGCGAGCACTGCCGGCTCCTGCTCGACGACGAGGCCCTCGCGCGAAAGATGGGCGCCGCCAGCCGGGCGATGGCGGAGCGCGAGTTCGCCGAGTCACGCTGGCGCGCGCAGTGGCGCGAGATCCTCGGCGCCTGGTGCGCTCGCTGAGCCGGCGTCTGGATCGCGTTCGGAGCTTCCTCCCCGTTCGACGGGGGAGGGATGGCGTGGGGCTGACGGAGGCATCCGCTCTCTGGGCCGGCGCTCCCCGCCCGCCAGCGGGAGGAGAGCATAGCGTTCCAGGCTCCTGAGGCGCGCGCCGGTCGCGACGTACGGCCCGCCACGACGAGCGACGGTATTCGCTCGCCGCGCCGGCTGATTCTATCGTTGTGCTCATGCGTGCTCCGATCTCGATGGTGATCGCGTCCGTCATCCTCGCCGCGTGCGGCGGAAGGCAGTGTCCCGAGGCGCCTGCCGAGGCCGAGACGGCGGGCGGTGAAGCGCCCGTCGCCGAGGCGCCCTCTCCGCCGGCCGAGGTCCGGGGGATCGCGGACGCGCCGCGGCGGGAGGCGCCACCGGGGACGGCCACCATCGCGTTCTTGGCCCGGGGCCGAAACGCCTTCATCGGTCACCTCGAGATGCAGCCGAACGCGGCGGTGCCAGAGCACCAGGACGCGGATGAGGAGTACATCATCGTCCTGCAGGGCCACGGCCGGATGACGATCGACGGGGTGGAGCACGCCGTCACGCCGGGCAGCACCATCTTCATGCCCGCCAACGCGACGGTGAGCTATCAGAACGGGAACGAGCGGCTGATCGCCATCCAGGTCTTCGCCGGCCCCGGCTCGGCCGCCAAGTACGAGCGCTGGACGCCGATTCGAGCCTAGCCAGCCCGTGCTCAGCGAGCCCGCGCCCGCGACGCCGGGGGAGCCGAGCGAGGCGAGCCAGCCCCGCGAACCAGTGACCGAGTGAGGCGCGAGCTCGGCGGTGAGCCCTGACTCGCGGAGCGCGGAGGCGATCGGCTCGGGACAGGTGCGGTCATGAGCTTCGGTACGCCGCCGTGCCCGAGATGTCGTTTCGGGCCGAGTCAGCCGCGCCGCTCGGCCTTCACGCGACGGCTGATGCGGAACGAGCGGACCCGCCGGGGCTCCAGCGACGCCAGCCAGCGCACCCACTCGAGCGGGACGCCGCGCTCTTGGGCGATGACCTCCGGCTCGCGGCGGACGCGCTGCTCGAGGTCCGGGTCGTGGAGGAACTGCGCCATCAGCGCCTGGCGTGCGGCGACCGTCATCGCCGGCCTACCTTCCGGAGCACGGCGTCCACCCGCGCCAGCTCCTCGCGCACCGCGCCGAGCTCGGGGAGGTCTTCGTCCCACTCGAGGATCACCGCGCGGAGGTTCGGCGCCCGCCGGGCCACCCACGCGAGCAGCGCCAGCGAGTCGTCCTCGATGGGTCGGTCGTGGCTGTCGATCCAGAGGCCGAACGCTTCGCGTCCGCCGGCGAGGTGCACTTCGACGACGCGTTCGAGCTCCAACGCTTCGAGGTAGGTATGCGGATCGAAGCCACCGTTTCGCGCGTCGTAGAGGAGGTTGGTCAGGTCGAGGAGCGCGCCCACTTCGGCAGCAGAGAGCGCGTCGCGGTAGCGCGCGCCGAGGGGGGCGCCCGAATCCGGCCTCCGTCGCGCCGAGCCCGAGCACGTCGGCCGGGTTCTCGAGCAGGAGCGGGCAGGGCGCGCCTTCTCGGGCGTGGCGCGCGTTGTCTCGCAGCACCTCCAGCGTGTCCGGCTCGCCGTCGAGCGGCGCGAAGTGGCCGAGATCGACGCCGCCCGCGCGCAGGAACGCGAGGTGGTCGCTCCACCAGCGGGCGTGCAGGTGCCGCAGGGTCGCGTGGACGTCCGCCACGTAGTCCGCGTCGATCCCGTCCGCGTCGCCGACTCCCAGCGCGACGCCGTGGGCCAAGAGGACCCAGCGGGTGCCCAGCCGGCGCAGCTCGCGCGGACGATGGGCGGCGCACAGGTAGTCGTCGACCATGACCTCGAGCACCTCGAACCCGCCTCGATCCGGCAGGCGGAGGAGCTCGTCGATCCAGGGCTCGCGGAGCGAGGGTCCGATGGCGACCGCATCCATCGTCCACCAGTATGCGCGATCCGCGTTCGGATCGGCGTTCCCGAGCGCCACTGGCTTCTGGTAGCGGTGTGTTCGTGTCTCGGGGGAAGACGCTGTCCGTGCGAACATCTCGATCGGAGGCGCGCGCAGCGGGAGTGCAGGTACCATGGCCGGCGCGATGGCGAGAACGGGGAGGACCATGGCGGGGCAGACGAACGAAGACGAGATGCGAGACCTGGGGTGGCTGCCGGCGAGAACGCGCCGCTCGATCGGAGAGGCCGTGGACGCGGTGGCGCGCGCGCTGGCGGATGACTTTCTCGCCGCCGCGTTGGTGGGCGCCGCGGCGAGCCCGGCGCGGGCCGATCGCGCCCGTGGACCGCAGGTGTTGGTGATCGCACGCTCGCTGCCGATGAGCCGGTTGGCGGCGCTCGCCGAGCGAGGGCGCGCCACGATGCGCGCGGGCGTTCGCCTCCGGGCGCTCACCGCCGAGGAGCTGAGGCAGAGCTGTGACGTCTTCGCGCTCGAGATCGCCGAGTGGCGCGACCGGCACGTGCTCTTGCGCGGAGACGATCCTTTCGCCGCCTGTGTCATCGAGCGCGCCGACATGATCCGCTCGCTGGAGGCGGCGGCGCGCGGGTTGGTCCGCCGCCTGCGCAACCGCGTGCTCGCGGATCTGGGCACGCAGGGCAAGCGCGACGACGCGGCGCAGGCGGTCGGCGACGCGCTCGAGCGCAGCCTGGTCATCGCCCACCACTTCCTCGCGCTGAACGGTGAGCCGCCCGCCGACGAGGTCGAGCTCCTGCGCGCGCTCTCCGCCGAGGCGGGCGCCGACGAGAGCGCCATCCTCGCCGCCTACCAGGAGCAGCGTCGCGCGGGTCGAGTCATGAAGCCGCTCGATCACGTGGCCGGGCTCCTGCCCTGGCTGGAGGCCGTGGCCGCGCGCGTCGACCGCGCCGAGGCGGGATGAGCGTGGCGGGGATGGATTGTCCGATGCGGAGCACGAGTCGTCTGACGCTCGCGCTCGCTGCCATGGCGGCGGTGAGCGGGCTCGGTGCCAAGGCCCATGCCCAAGGCGAGCTGGACCAGTACACGCTGGTCATGGAGCCCGCGGACGGCGCCGACTTCGATCGCATCCGCTACGAGATGCGGTTGACCTATCGGGACACGACGAGGAGCCGGCACGGCGGGTTCAAGTTCGTCGGCCGCGAGCCGGTGGAGGGTTTCCACGCCGCCACCGCGGACGGCGAGCCGCTGCGCCACTCGATCCCCTCGGGCTTCCGCGAGACGCGGCTGAACTTCGACGTGCCACCCGTCGACGACGACAACCGAACCACGGCCGTCCTGACGTTCGTCCAGGACGCCGACTACGAGCCGGGCTGGCGTCGGACCACGCTCTCGGTTCCTTGGGCCAGCGACTGGCGGATCCCCGTGTTGAACATGCGGCTGGTCTTGCGGATGCCCGACACGGTCCGGCTGGCCTGCGGCGACATCGTGGACGAGGCGGTGGAAGCCCCCGCGCCGAGGCCTGGCTGGCGCGCTTGTGAGGTGAGCCATCCGCGCGTGTTTCGCGTGAACGCGAGGCTGGGGGGACCGCCCCTCTGGTCGTGGATCGTGCTCGCGATCGCGTGCGTCCTCTTCCTGGTGGGAGGCCGTGCTCTTCTGGTGGTCGCGAGAGATTAATGGGTGAAGCGGCTGGGCGTGATCCCTCCTTCGGAGCCGTCCTACGTGCCCCAGCAGGACGCTTCCTACCGCGCGCCGGCGATGCTGGAGGTGACGGAGGAGCCGAAGCCCATGCTCGGACCCGAGGACGCGAGCGCGTTCCGGCAAAGAGTCCGACGCTCGCTCGTCGGCGTGTGCTTCATGCTGGGGTTCGGTTTCCTCGCCACCCTGCTCAGTAGCTCGGTGCCGCCGCCGGCGTTGATGGGCGGCGTGCTCTTCGTGACGCTGCCCTTCGCGGCGCTCTACGTCGAGCGGGAAGAGTCCAAGCGCTTCTGGTTCCTGCTGCCGCTCATCCTCATCGGGCTCTTCCCGGTGATCTTCGGGAGGCTTCCCTTCGTCGGTGCGTTCGTCCCCATCTTCGTCGCGTTCCTCTTGTTGACGCCGTTCAAGGCAGGGTCGAGGACCGGATTGGGCGTCGGCTCGAGCTGTAGTGGAGGCTGCGGAGGGGGCTGTGGCGGCGGTTGTGGCGGCGGCTGTGGAGGCTGCGGCGGCTGACGCTTGCCGCTCTCGACCCGAGCGCGGATGATCCACGCGGATGGATTGACGGGGACGGGGGCAGCTCGGGAGGGCGCTCGAAGGGTTCGCGAACGCGCTGCTCGAGCGCGCGCTGCCGCGCGTCCGGCGCGTCTTGATGGCCCGGCTCGGTCCTGACGCCACGCTGGAGGCGCTGGAGCTCGATGGCGCGCGGGTGCACCTCGTCGATCTGCGCCTCCCGATCGGCCGCGGCGCGAGCCTCCACGCGACCCGCGCGACGTTCCTGACTCGGACCGAGGACCTCGTCGCGGGGCTGCCGGGGCTCAGGCTCGAGCGCATGCGCGGGACGCTCGAGATGACTGCTCCGGCGTTGCGCGCGGAGGTGTCGTTCGAGCCGGCGGAAGCCGCGAGCGTGGACGCGTGGGTCGACGGTACGCTCTCGCTCGGAGGGCTCTCGCTCGGCGCGGGTCGCTACGCGGGGGCGGCGCGGGTTCGGCTGACCTCGACGCGCTTCTCGGTGAGCTCGCTCCGGCTGACTCGGGAGGGCCGCGACGCGGCGCTGGAGGGCGAGGCGTCCGGCGGGCTCGCTTCGGGGGCGTTCCGACCGGAGCAGGCACGGCTCGTCCTGGCCGATCTCCCGCTCGCGGACCTGGCCGCTGCGTTCGGTGTAAACCGGCTCGCGGACTCGGACGAGCGGCTGCGCGGTCGCTTGGAGATCGAGCGCGGGCAGCTTCGCGCGTCCGTCTCCGTCGGCGACGCGATTGAGGACTTCGCGGGGCTCGGCTCTACGCCGCCCATCGAAGCGGCGCCGGCCGAATCGGGGGAGGATGCGAGCACGGCGCTCTCGGTGGAGGGCGCGTTCGGCGACGGAGCCGTCGATCTGCGCGTGGAGGGCTTCGTCGATCCCGCGCTGCTGCGCGCCGCCGGGCTCCCGGTCGAAGGCGAGGTGATCCCCGTGGCCGGGACGCTCCGTGGTGAGCTCCGTGCGCTGCAGCTCGCGCTCTCGGCTCACGCGCCGCTCCTGTGCGTTGCGGGTGTGGAAGCGACCCGCGCGCGCTTGCGCTTGACCCGCGACGCGAGCGGGCTCTCGGTGGAAGGCAGCGCCCGGAGCGGGTCCGGGCGGATCATGGTGACGCGCGAGGCGGATGGCGCCATCCGCGCGAAGGTGGAGCGACTCGCCCTCGCCGCGCTCGGGGAACGAGCCGCGATGCTGGCGCGCCTCGGCGTGCGTGACGGCGAGCTCTGGGCGGACGTTCGCTACGCGGGCGGATTCGTCGAAGGCGCCGCGCACCTCGAGTCGAGCGCCGTGGCCATCACGCTGCAGCCTCTTCGCTTCGCGGCGGCCGAGGGCGCGCTCTCGAACACGAGGGCCTGCGTCGTCCTGAGGTTCAATCGAGCATTCTCCCTCTCCACCGCCGAGGCGACTCCATCGATCGAGCACGGTCCGACGCGTCGACCGGCTTCGAGCTTCGGACCGGTCGCGGAGATCCTCGCGGCGCGGCGCATCGAGGGCCTGGCCGAGGTTGCGCTCACCATCGAGCAAGCTCGGTTCGGCGCCTCGCCCGCGGTCCACGCTCACGGCACGCTGCGCGCCGATCGGCTGCTGGTGTCGTACGGCCGCGAGGGAGATCGCGCTCGGAGCGCGGGCCGACCTCGTCCTCGAAGGCGATCGCTGCCGCGTGGAGCGGGCGCGGGCGGAGCTGCTCGGTGGCACGGTCTCGGGCACCGCGACGCTGAGCTGGCGTGAGCGGAAGCTGCAGGCATGGGTGGACGAGCTCGCGATCGAGTCGATCCGGCTTCCCTTCGGCCGGCAGCCCGTCCTCGACGGCGCGCTGTCGAGGCACGAGGGCGCGCTGCGCGGGCGGTTGGATGCGCGGACGGATCGCTCGCGGCTGACGCTGCGGCCGGTCGTTCACGATTCGGGCGCGCTCCACGGGACCGAGCTCGAGGGGATGCTCGCGGTGGAGGACGTGCCGCCGATCGAGCGCGTGCTGGTAGGCCCGGCCCGAACTCCGCTCCCGGTTTTCGTGCAGGCAGCACGAACCCGGACTTCGTTCGGGCCTCGAGCGGTACCGTCGTCCCGAAGTTCGACCCGGCTCGAACAGAAGCCCGGATCGAGCTTCGGGTCGCCGGTACTAGGCTCGGGCGAGGGGCGCTGGCGGATCGCTGGCCGCGTCGAAGGCTCGCTCGGCTCGCCGCGGGCGGAGCTCGGGCTCACGACGGAGCATCAATCGGTTCGGCTGGGCCCGGTGAAGCTGGACCTGCGCGATGTTCGAGCCGAGGTTCGCTTGTCGCGCCAGCGTGTCCGTTGGACCGTCGTCGAGGCGCGTGGGTACGGCGGCGTGCTGCGGGCGAAGGGCTCGTTCTCGTCGTCGAGCCGCACCACCAGCGCCCACTTCGCGGTCGAAGGCGTGGACGCCGGATCGTTGCCGCTCACGGAGGGAACGCTCGCGCAACACCTCGAGGGCAGACTGAGCGGCACGCTCGATCTCTGGCGCTCTCCCGCCGTCCGCGCGGGCCGCGCGCGCCTCTCGGTCGACGCGCCCGTCTGCCATTTCGTCGAGCGGGCGGCGCCCGTCTTGGGTCGGATTCTCGCTTCCGGTTCCGGGGCCTCGCGCGACCGACCCGCTGACCGTGGAGCTGCGCTTCGGGTCCGGGCGCTGGCGGGCGACGGAGCTCCGCGTGGCGTTGGCCGAGGTCGCGCTCGACGGACACGTCACGGTCCATCGCCACGGTCCGCTGGCCGGCCGGTTGGTGTTGCGCCCGTCGGCCGAGTGGCTTCGAAAGAGCCCATTGATGTCTCCGCTGGCCGTGCTCTTGCGGGAGGTGCCGGTCTCCGTCGGCGGGACGCTCGCCTCGCCGCGCTTCCGTGCCGACCCGCGCGAGGTGGCTGACGGCGCCGTCGCTCGCTCGCCTCTCGGGCGGCGGCTGCGCGGCATCTTGGCGACGCTCTTGCCGGAGGCGTTCGGACCTCCGCCGCGGACAATCGAGCCTTCGCGCTTGCTCTCTACCGACGCGCTCCTGGATCGGCTGGCCGCGGACGGCGCCGACGGAGCGGAGCACTTCGAGGCGCTCCTCGAGCGCGGGCTGAGCACGGACGAGATCGCGCGGGCCGTCGCGCGCCGCCGCTGACGGCCGCTCAGCCTCAGTCGTCGAGCACGTGCTCGTGATCGCGGATGTGGTCCGTGCAGTAGCCGCGCTTTCCGCCGCACTTGGAGCAGTAGCGGAACTGCATGTTCGGATCCTCGAGATCGGTCAGCCCGCAGACGGCGCAGGTGTGCGTGGCCGTTTGCTGCGCGCGTTCGTCTTCGCGCCGGCGGGCGCGCTTGCGCTCGACCCCGCGAACGCGCAGGCGGATGTCGTTCCCGAAGAAGAGGAAGAAGTTCAGGACGCCGGCGCCGATCAGCGCGCGCGCCTGCCAGCCGCCGATCACCATCATCACCACGTAGATGCCCCAGGTGAGCCACGCGAGCCACTTGATGCGCACCGGGATGAAGAAGAAGAGGCGGAGCTCGAAGTTCGGGTTGAGGTGCGCGAACGCCAAGAAGAGCGACGACATCAGATAGACGTTGGTCGCTGCCGAGCCGGGCACCGCGAACGCCGCCGCGATGGAGGCGATCCAGCCGACGAAGAGGTAGAGGTTAAAACGGAACTCGCCCCAGTATTCCTCGAGCGCGCGCCCGTACATGAAGAGGAGGAGCAGCGCGAAGATGATGAAGATGCGGAAGCTGGTGGGGGGCGGGATGAAGAGGAACGAGACCAGCCGCCAGACCTCGCCCTGCAGGACCTTGTCCGGGACCAGCGCGAGCCGGGCGATGAACTCGGGCCTGGCCATCCCCAGCACGAACGCGCCCGCCTGACCGGCGACCAGGTAGGTGATCAGGTTCGGGATCGCGAAGCGTCCCAGCTTGCGTTCGAGCTTTCGGAGCACGGTGATGGCGAATGCTTAGCCCACCGGAGCGGGCGGCGCATCCGAGGCGCGCCGCAGCCGCGCCACGGGGCACGCGGCCACGGCTCAGTTGAGCTGGTGCGGGGTGGCGGCCAGCTCCGCCGCCGCGCGCTCGACCTCGGCGTCGCGGTGATCGCGGAGGTAGGCGAAGAGATCGTCGAGCGCGCCGTGGGGCGCTCCGAGCGCAGCCGCCTTCAACCCGCGGTCGCAGCGGGCGCTGGCGGCACCGGTCACGTCGTAGAGCCTGTCGGCGACCACCAGCGCGCGGCCGAGGTCCCCGCGGCACTCGTGCGCGCGCTGGAGGTTCTGCAGGAGCCGGACGGCGAAGGTGCGCGCGCCGACGGGTTGCAGGAAGCGCTCGGTGTCCTCGAGGGGCACGGCGAGCTCGTTCGCGGCCAGCGCCTGCAGCGACTCGGCGGGGAAGGGAAAGGCGCCGCTGGCCGGATCGACGAAGACCGGCTCGCTCGCCTCGTAGCGCACCATGAAGTGCCCGGGGAACGCGACGCCGGAGAGCGGCACGCCGAGCCGGCGGGCGATGCCGATCAGCATCGCGGCCAGGGCGACCGGCGAGCCGACCCGGCGCGCGACCACGCAGTTGAGGTGGTGCAGGCGCGGGTCGTCGTAGGCGGTGGGGGTACGGAAGCCTTCGTCGCGATAGACCGCCGTCAGGAGCCGGCCCAGCCGCGCGTGGCCTCGTATGCCGAGGACGCGCGGGGCCAGGCGCCATGCGAGCGCATCGAGCGCGGCCCGCACGTGCTCGGGGCGAAGGTTGGGGTGGTCGTCGAGCGCGATCGCGATCGCCGTCGCTTCCACGTCGTCGGCGGCCACCGCGTCGCGCAGGGTCTGTCCGATCATGCCTCGCCTCCTCGTCGTGCCGGCCACAACCTGCGGAGGTCGGGAGGCATTCCAGCGCGTCTCGCGCCACTCGGCGCTTCGCTCCGGGTCGTGCGGCGGGTCACGGCGGCCGGGAATGCAGCGACCGTCAGAGCAGGCGCTCGCGCCAGGTGCGCGGCGTCGCGTCGCTGACGATCTCGAGCTCGAGCGCGTAGTCGAAGGGTCGCGTGCCGCGCGCCCGGACGTAGTCGACGATGTCGCGCAGGCCGTCGTCGAGCGTGCGCGTCGGACGATACCCGAGCCGCTCGCGGGCGAGGTTCGACGAGCAGGTCGCCAGCTTCACCTCGCAGGGGCGGTCTTCGACGAAGATCGGTGTCAGAGGCTCGAACCCGATGATGCGGGCCAGCCGCTCGGCCAGCTCGAGGATGGTGATGAAGCCGTCGTCCGGGCCGACGTTGACGGTCAGGCTGTCCATCCCCGGATCCAGGCTGAGCCGGACCAGGCAGTCGACCACCTCGGAGACCGGGCTGAAGCAGCGCATCTGCCGGCCATCGCCGTAGATGAAGGGCTGGCGGCCCTGCAGCATCAGGTTGGCCATGATCGACGCCACGTTTCGGTAGGGATCGTCGTACTTCTGGCGGGCGCCGATGATGTTGTGCGGGATGGCGACGGCGTGCTCGATGCCGTGCACCGCTGCCAGGTTGGCCAGGAGCTGCTCGCTGGCGACCTTGGCGATGCCGTAGGGATCGCGCGGGCGGACCGGCATGTCCTCGGTGAAGGGGACCGGATTGTCGCCATAGCGCGCCATCGAGGAGCAGTAGACGATGCGCGAGACGCCGTTGGCGATCGCCGCGGTGAAGGTGCTGATCGAGGCCTGCACGTTGCTGCGGACGATCGCGCTCGGGCTGAACACGCTCAGGCCTTCGTGCGCGGCGGCGGCGGTGTGGACGACGACGTCCGCGCCCTCTGTGACGCGCTTCATCGCCTCCAGGTCGCAGCAGTCGAGCTCGAAGAGCTCCGCGCCTTCGGGGACGTTGTCGCGGTAGCCGCCGCTCAGGTCGTCACAGCCCGTGACCCGGTGTCCGAGCGCGAGCAGGCGCTCGGCGAGGTGGCTGCCGAGGAAGCCCGCGATACCGGTGACGAAGACGTGGGCCACGCGGCGCCGACGGTACCACAGGCGGCCGGCGGTTCGCGGCGCTCGCGGCCAGGGCTTCGAGCGCGTCGGTTCGAGCTGCGGACCGCTCGGGCGGCGACCGCGCGCGAGGCGAGGCGAGCCTCTGCCCGCCAGCGCGTGGAGCCGCGTCGCGGGCCCGAAACGAGAGTCGCGCGACGTCCCAGAGGACGCGCGTCGGAAGCGCGGTCTTCGGTCGCGAGCCATCGAGCTCCGCACCTCCGGTATGCTGAAGGCGAACGCTTCTCTTTCCATGGGAGCCCGAAGGAAGCCCGGGTCGCGCGCTGAGCGCGAGGCCGGAGCCGAGCTCGGAGCTCCGAGTTCGGCGCGGATGCACTTCGGAATCAGAAGAGCGCGCCGCGTCGGGAACGAGAAGAGCGTGGACGCGCCTTTCACCGACGAGCTCGAGGCCGCCGCGACCGCGCAAGCGCGGGTGCGAGCGGTCTCTCCCGACCTGGCCGAGGTCTTCGACGCGCACGCCGCGTACGTGGGCCGAGCGCTGACCTGCCTCGGCGTGCGCGAGCGCGAGCTGGCGGATGCGATCCAGGAGGTCTTCCTGGTCGTGCACCGGCGACTCGGCGAGCTGCGCGAGCCGGCGGCGCTCCGGAGCTGGCTCTACGCGATCTGCTTGCGCAAGGCGATGGCGTTTCGGCGTCGCGCGGCGCGGCGGCGGGAGGACGCCCGCGAGGAGCCCCCCGAGGTGCTCGACGAGAGCACGCCGCACGACGAGCTGGAGCGGACGCGCGCGCTGGCCGTGGCGTTCGAGATTCTGGACGAGCTCGACGACGACAAGCGGGCGGTGTTCGTCCTCTACGAGGTCGAGCAGATGCCCATGAGCGAGGTGGCGGAGACGGTCGGCTGCCCGCTCCAGACCGCCTACTCCCGGCTATACGCCGCGCGCCGCGAGGTGGCGCGGCGGCTGACGCGCATGCGCGCTCGTGGGAGGGTCGAATCGAGCGATCCGACGCGACCGCCGGAGCTCGATGAGTTCGTGGCGCTCCTCCGCTCGGTCACCCCCGACGCCGGCACGCTCGATCAGGCGCGGGCGGGGCTCCTCGGCTCGGGCGGCGCCGCCGGCGCGGCCGGTGGGCTCGGCGCGACCGCGCGCTTCGGCTGGCTGATGCTGGCGCTCTTCGTGGCCGGTCCGCCGCACCACGGAGCACAGCGCGAGGCCTCGCGAACGGCCGAGCTCGCGGCAGGCTCGACGCTCGCTGTCGCCACGCTCGAGCCGCCGAACACGAACGATCTTCCGCCGCGTTCACAGAGCGCCGCGTATCGTTCGCCGAAGGCCTCGCCGGCCGCACGCGCCGGCGGGCCCACACCCAGCGAAGCGTCGAACGAGATGGGCTCGTCGGAGAGCCCGACCGACCCGCCGAGAGGAGTGGCGGAGGAGTCTGCGGCGACCGTGGCTGGGGTTCCCTCGCCGTCGTCCGTCGGGGCCACGGCGCGCGCCATGGCCGATCGCGATTCGGTGGCGCCCGTGTCGGGCGGGACTGGCTCGATGGCGGAGGGCACTCGCGCCAGCGAGGACGAGCCGGAGCTCGGCGCCGACGGTCTCGTCGTGCCGGCCGTGGGTCCGCGAGCGATCCTCGTCCGTGCGGCCGAGGTGAGCGCCGCCGGCGGCCAGCGCGCCAAGCAGGGCGACGGCTCGCTCGTGCCGAACGAGGCGGACTCGCCGCCCTCCGCGGCCTTGGCGGAGGCGCTGCGCGATTACGCTCGGGAGCGCTACGCCGAGGCGGCGGTCGGCTTCCAGCGCGTGGTGGAGGGGACGAGCGGCGACGCGCAGCCGGGCATCGCGAAAGCGGAGTTCTTCCTCGCGAAGTGCCTCTTCCACCTGCGCCTCTATCACGCGTCCGCCGCCGCGTTCGACGAGGTGACGCGGCGGGGACGCGAGCACCGCTACTTCCGCGCCAGCCTCCGCTGGCTGGTCTTGCTGGCCGAGCGCCTGCCCGAGCCGAGCGGGGTGATCGAGTCCGTCGGCCGCTACGACCCGAGCGAGCTCGCCGAGCTCGACGTCGAGGGGACGCGCGAGCACTACCATCACCTGCTCTACCTGCTCGGTCGCGCGCGCTACGGCGAGCGTCGCCTGGACGAGGCCGTGGCGCTCTTCGACGCCGTCCCGGACGGTTCGCGCTGGGCTCTGGACGCGCGCTTTTTCGCCGGCGTGAGCCATGTCCGCGACCACCGCGCCCGCCCCGCGCTCGACGCGTTCCGCCGCGTGGTCGACGCCGTCGCCAGCGGCCGGACGGGCGGCCACGAGGACCCGCGCCGGCTCGAGGAGCTCGCGTGGATGAGCGTCGCGCGGCTCTACTACTCGCTCGCGATGCAGCCCGGCGTCGACGACGCGCGCGGCTCGGAGCTCCTCGGGCTGGCCATCGGCGCCTGGCGTCGGATCCCGCTCTCGAGCGAGTACTGGCTCGACTCCTTCTTCGAGGAGACCTGGGCGCTCTACGTCGCACGCGAATACGGCCGCGCGCTGGGCCACGTGCACGCGCTGACCTCCCCCTACTTCCGCGACCGCGCCGATCCGGAGGCGCTGGTCATCCGCGCGATGATCTACTTCGAGCACTGCCAATGGGATGCGGTGGATCGCTCGCTCACCCGCTTCCACGCGCGCCTCGATCCGGTCCTGGCGGCCGCCGAGCGCGCCGAGCGCATGGCGGACAGCAACGAGAACGCCTTCCGGATGCTGGTCGCCGTCCGGGCGGGGAATTCGCGCGTGCCGGCGGCGGTCGTCCCGGCGCTCGAGGCGGCGTTCGCCGACCGCGAGCTCGCGCGGAGCCTGGCGCAGGTGCGCTCGATCGCGAGCGAGGAGCGCCTCCTCGAGCGCCTGTCCGTTCGGCTGCGCGGCACCACCCTCCAGACGCGCGTCACCGGCGACCTCGCCGTCTCCCGCTCCTTCGCGGAAGCGCACGCCGGCGAGCTGGCCCGCGCCCGCATCCAGCGCCTCGCCCGCTCCTTGAACGAGCGGATGACGCAGATGGACACGATCGAACTCGAGCTGGCCACGGCGCGGCGCGACGAGCTCGAGCGCCCGAACCGCCTGCCCATGGGCCCGCCCGACGGTGGGCGGATCGTGGCCGTGCAGGGCGACCAGATATGGATCTGGGACGGCGAGTGGTGGCGCGACGAGCTGCCCTTCTACATCCAAGAAGTGCGGAATCGCTGCTCCCGCTGAGTCGAGAGCGTTCGTCAATCCTCGCAGCTCCTCGCATGATCTCCCTCCCCCGAATCCGGGCGCGGACTGCGGTGGGGGGACTCGCGTTGGCGGGCCGCCTCGCGCCGGGCTCCGCTTTCGGCCATCGTTCACGGGATGTCGGATGACCGAACGAGCGCCGAGCTCACCGTCCGCTTCTCGGAGGCCGAGCGCCGAGGCCACTTCACGCTGCTCGGCGCGAACGGCGAGATGACCTTCTCGCAGCCGCGGCGCCGACGTGCCGCTCCGTCCGCCGCCACCGGCTGAAGAGCCTCGGCGCCGAATTCGTCCGTGCTCCACGCCAGAGCTGAGCGCGTCATCCGCGCGCCGCTATGGCTGGAGGACCGGCGTCGCGGGCCGCGCGGTCTCGATGTTCATCAAGGGCTGCATGCGCTCGCAGTAGCGCACGAGGTTCTCGTGTCCCTGGGCGGCACGCGCGAGCGCGTTGTCGAACGGGACGAGCAGCAGCGCGGCCAAGAACGCGGCCGCCGTCGCGTCGAGCGAGCAGGGCCTCGTGCCCAACATGTAAGGCGCTTCGCCGAGCTGCTCGGCGAGCGCGGCGAGGTCGGCCGTCCCGAGCCGCGCGACCTCCTCTCGGGAATGACGGAGGACGCCTTGGCCGCGCAGGTCGCGGAGGATCCGCCGCCGGATCAGCGGTCGGGCGAGGGAGCGCACGGGCCGCGGCATGGCGGCGAGCACCGCGTCGGTCGCGGTGAGGTACGTCGCGTCGTCGATCCAGCGGAAGTAGAGGATCGAGAAGCACAGGCTCTCCTCGACCATCCGCCTCAGAGCGTGGGCACGCGCGGCCTCGGCGGACGAGAGGTGACCGTCGATCCCGGGCGGGTAGCGCGCCTCGAGGTCGTCGACGATGAACCCGCTGTCGGCGATCACGTGATCTCCGTCCACGATCCACGGCAGCTTGCCCTTCGGAGCGCGGCCCGGGTCGTGTTCGACGACGACGCGGAAGGGTAGCGAGCGCATCCGCAGATAGAGGATGAGCTTCAGCCCGAAGGGCGTGAACGTGGGTAAGCCGAAGGCGGGGACCATCGTGTGGAGCTCGATCACCCCTCGAGGCTGAGGCGGTCGAACACGCGAGACCATGGTCCGAGTGGACCATGGACCGAGCGCACCATGGACCGAGCGGGGTCAGGGGCCGTGGCCCAGGCTGAGCGCCACGGCCTCGGCCCGCGTCGTCGCGCCGAGCTTGCGGTAGATGCGCTGCAGCTGGTTGCGAACGGTGTTCACCGAGCTGCCGAGGGCGCGCGCGATCTCCGCGTTCGTATAGCCGAGCCGCAGGAAGTCGAGCACCTCCCGCTCGCGCGGCGTCAGCCCGTCGGTGCCGGCGTGCAGCGCGTGCGCGAAGGGTACCTCGGCCAGGCGGAGCGCCGGCAGCAGCTCGTGCAGCGCCGACAGCTCGCGCCCGCCGAACACGCCCGCGCATCGACCGAGCGCGAGCGTCCCGAGGTGCCGCCCGCGCGCGCTCAACGGGGCGAGGACCGTGCACACCCCATCGTGGGGCGCCATGAAGTCGCGGTACACCTCGGTCGCCGCGAGGCGCGGTCCGAGCACGCTCGTGTCGACGGCGAGGCCGCGCGCGCGCGCCGAGGCGAACACCGAGGCGAGCTCCCGCCCGAAGCGCGGCCAGCGGGGTGCGCACCGCTCCACTACCGACGGGTCCAGGCCCACGCGGGACGCGCCCACGCCGTCCTCACGGATGAAGAATCCGACGTCGAACGACACCACGTCGCGGAGGACCGACAGCGCGCCGCGCTCGTACTCCGCGCGGGTCGCGACCCGGGTCGCGACATCGCAGAGGTCGGCTGCGAATCGAGCGGCTCACGACGGGGATTGTACCGATCGCCCCGAAGCGGAGCGAGGATCGGAGCCGTCGCGATCCGCCGCCGAGAAGCTCTGCCGAGAAGCTCTGCCGAGAAGCTCTGCCGAGAAGCTCTGCCGAGAAGCTCTGCCGAGAAGCTCTGCCGAGAAGCTCTGCCGCTTCGTGCGCGCGCGCTGTCGTCGCACCCGCGACCTCGCTGCCCGCTGGCGACGAGCGCGTCGATCGGTCGCCGTCACAGCCTGAGATCGGCGGAGGCTTCGCCGATCGGCGGCCCCCTTCGCCGATCCTGTCGCGCAACTGCGGGAGATCACGTCCCCGAGGACCGGTCCGTGCGCTGCTGGGGGCGACCGCGTGGCCTCGCCCCGACCGGACACGAGCCCGCTCGACCCGGAGCGCAACGCGCTGCACACGATCGTGCACATCCACCTGGCGACGTTCCTCGATGAGCGCGAGCGCCTGGGGGCGCCACTTCCACGCTTCGTCGTCCGAGAGCTCGAAGGCTACCTCGACTGTGGCCGGCTCGCGGCGGACTGCGCGGGCTTCGAGTGCGAGGGCTGCGGCCTGACGCGAGTGACCGGCCTGTCGTGCAAAGGTCGCGGCTTCTGCCCGCGCTGCTGCGGCCGGCGGATGACGGAGCGGGCGCGCCACCTGGCTCAGCGCGTGTTCCCGGAGGGCGTTCGCGTGAGGCAGTGGGTGCTCTCGCTTCCGTTCGGGCTGCGGGTTCGGGCGGCGTTCGACCACGAGCTGGCGCTGGCCCTCACGCGCCTCGCGACGCGGGCCATCGAGTCGCGCTACCGGCGGCTGGCACGTCGAGCGGGGTTGCGCTCGCCGCGCGGCGGCTCGGTGACGGTGCACCAGCGATTTGGCTCCGACTTGCGGCTCAACCTGCACCTTCACGGCTTGTTCTTGGACGGCGCCTACGGCGACGACGAGCACGGACGGTGGCAGCCCTCGGCGAACTGCGGCCCCCAATGCTCCGGGTCGGCCTCCACCTGCGCGAAGCGTTCGGGCGCATAGAGCACCACGAAGTCCGCACCGAGGTGCGCGACGGTGCCGTCGTCCGGTGCGCCCTCGAGCGCCCGTCGCGCGGTCGCTGGCGACGAGGACGGGATGATGAGGTACGTATCCATGCCCATGGCGCGGGCAGCTTGTCACACGCTCGGGCGTCGCGCGTCGGAGGCCGAAGTCGAAGACGCTCTGGGGCGCGCTCGGCGCGACCGGCGGCGCCGCGCGCTCGTCAGGGGTGGCGCATCGAGCAGAACGTGTCGCCCGCCGACGTGAGCGTCGATTGACGTGCTGTCAGCCACAGACGAGCGTGCGCACACCGTCGGCGAAGAGAACCTCGGCCCGCTGCGCCGCCACCCGACGCACGACGCCGACTCCGAGCTTCGCATGTGCGACGAGCGTGCCGGCCTCGAGCACCGCGCGCGGCGAGTACGGAGCGGGTGGCGACTTCGCGCGCGCGACGAGCGATGCGTAGTCGTCGTCGCTCGGTGCGCGCGTGCGCGAGAGCGAACGGCCTCCCCGGGTCGCGTCGTGGAGCTCGCGGAGCACGGCGTGGGACCACTTCACCAAGCGTGCGTGGGCTCCGGCGACGACGTCGTCGCTCGGAGCCGGGTCGAGGCGAACATCGAGCGCCGAGGCCGCCTCGCACACTCCGCGGCGCGCCTTCGCCGTCTTTGCGTCGCCGAGGAGCATCGGCGACGCGGCGAGCACCAGATCGCTCGTCGCGCGCGCGAGCGTCTCGCCGCCGTTCCTCCGAATGCGCGCGGCCTTCTCGAGAAAATAGGTCGCCGTCCACGCCGCCGGCACGATCGCGCTCAGCTCCTCGAAGGTCGCGAGGAGGAGCAAGCGCGCGTCGTCGGGGTGTCGCTCGTAGAGCATCGCCCAGGCCTCGTCGGCGGGCAGATCGCCGACCTCGCCGCATGCCCAGATCACGTAGAGGATTCTCGCGATCGCTCAGGTCGTCCGCGAGCTCGAAACCGTCCGTGTCGAGGTCGTCGAAGAGGTCGTCGTCGTCAGCCATCGTCGTGAAGATACGCGCGAGCGCGGTCGACGTTCCCGCTCGGCGGGGCCCAAGACCCCGGATTGTCGTCCCCGGCCAGCTCGCCTTCCGCTTCGACTGACCCCCAACCAGCCCTCGTCTCAGCGCCGATGACGGGACCCTGCATCCGCTTCGGCCAGCGATGGCCCGAGCTCACGGCTCCGAGCGCTCGGTAGAGAGGTTTCGACAGGAGTCGTGAGCCAATCGCCGCGCTCCACCGCCTCCGCCGCCCCTTCACTCTCCACATTCGACTTTCCCTCGACCCCAACACCCGTTTGGAAGACGTATCCGCACGATGCGGTGGAGCACCGTCTGCGCGGACTGCCGCCGTGCGTAGCCGTCCGCCGAGCGACAGGGGCGCAGGCATGCGGCGCCGCGCTCACGCCCCCGCATGCGCCCTCCGGTCCACCGTCCGTGAGCCACCGCAGGCCGTGTGCCGGCTAGGTCGGCCAACGATTCCAAGCAGTTACGCGTCTCGGTCGGCGAACGTGACGGACAGTCGGCTGACGATTTCAGCGCGACTTTAGCGGCGGCATCGGACCAGGGAGAGCAGACTCACGCTGCCGCGAGGGCCGCGGCGCAGAAAGGCGCGAACTCCATGAATCGGATTGTCATCCTGACCCTTCTCACGACGTGCATCGGGTGCAGCGGGAACGCGGCGCCCAAGGACGCCGGACCCGACGGGGCAACCGCGCTCGACGCCGCGCCCTTCGATGCCGCGCCCTTCGATGCCGCGGGCCTCGATGCCGGGCGCCTCGATGCCGCCACCAGCGTGCAGGACGGCGACGTGGCGGTGGACGCACCGCCCGGCAACGTGATCACAGCGACGTCGTGCGCGCTCGCGGACGTGCAAGCCGCGGTCGACAGCGCCACGCCGCCTGACGTCGTGCGGGTACCGAACGGCACGTGTACGTGGGGCAACGACGGTGAGCGCCTGACGATCGATCGCGCGATCACGGTCGAAGGAACCTCGCGTGAGGGGACGGTGATCGAGATGGCGGCCGGCACCGGCTCGTGGGGCGACGGACTCATCCGGATCGGCGCCGGAGCGACGGTGCGGGCGCTCACGATCCACACCACGGACTCAGGCAACAGCGGTACGGCCTTCTCGGCCGGCGAGAACGACTTCCGAATCTCGGAGGTCACCTACGTCGTGCGCACCAGTCACATCAACGGCTACTTCCTCTACGCGGGCGCCTACGGTCTCGTCGACGCTTGCGATCTCACCGGTGGCGCGGGCAACAACGAGCTGATCTTCGCGCGCGGCCCAGGAGATTCGTGGCAGACCGAGAACTCGCTCGGAGGCGCCGACAACCTCTTCATCGAAGACTGCACATTTGGCGGCGCGGGCTACCTCACCGACTGCAACAGCAACAGTCGTTGCGTCGTCCGCTTCAACACCGTCACCGCTGGGATGAAGGTCGACGGCCACGGCAAGGCCTCGAACACGCCGCCGCGAGGCGTGCGCCACATGGAGATCTACGGGAACGAGTGGACGGCCACCTCGGGGTACTGGGCGGCGATCGAAGTGCGCGGTGGCAGCGGGCGCATATTCGCCAACCACTCGGCGAACCCGATGGCGTGGTTCTTCCTCACCGACTACGCAGCGAGCGCAGCGTGGCCGAACTTCGGCAACCGCGTGCAGACGCCCGCCGACTATCCGATCGACGATCAGATCGGGGTCGGTCGCGATCCGAAGGTCGGTGGCTCGGAGCCGGTCTACGTGTGGCTCAACCGCGCGGGTAGCGACCAGTGGGCGATCGGCCTGAGCTATTCCGTGCCGGTCGCGACCATGCAACAGATCATCGCCGCCGATCGCGACTACTTCAACGAGGTGAGCGGCTTCGATGGGTCGTCCGGTGTCGGTATCGGCACGACCGCGCAGCGTGACGCGCTGAGCCCGACCCGTACCGGCGTCGGCTTCTGGGTGACCGACGAGGGCGACTGGAACGCACGCGCGGCCGGGCCCGACGGCACGCTCTACGTGTGGAGCGGGAGCGCGTGGGTCCACGAATACGAGCCCTATCCCTACCCCCACCCGCGTCGCTCGCGCTGAGCCTAGCCAGCTAGCTGGTGCTCGCCGGACGCCGACGTATCGTGGCTCACGAGCAGCTCAGTCGCCGGCGCGTCGAATGCTCGCCTCGAGACGGTAGCCTGTCGCGACGCTCGTGATCTGCTCCCGAAGCCCCATGCGGCGAAGGGTTGCGATCGCGACGTGCACGCGGCCGCGCTTGGCGCGCGCGAGCATCCGCTCTGCGGGCCACGCCGCGCCCGCGATGTCCTCGATGCTCGCCGGACCGGAGCGCTGCTCGGCGCGCAAGACCAGGTGCGCGAGCACGCGCGCGAGCACTGGCCGGCTCAGGAGCGAGACCTGAGCCGCGCCGCGTAGCGCGAACCACGACGCGCTCGGTCCGACGATCAGCACCGGCGCTGAGGGAGCCGCCCCACGATTGGGGATGGGCCCGGAGCGCGCGAGACGCGCGAGGATCCGCGAGACGACCGACCACGACGCTCGCTGGCTCTGCGCGCCGACGACCGCGTCGACTTGCGCGCCGCTCGCGCGCCCATCGACACGCGCGGCGTACGCCTCGACCATCGCGAGGCTGCCATCGACGACCGAGTCGTCGCGCTCGGGCGCGGGAGGCGGCTCGGCGAACGCCACCCAGCGTGCCAGCGCACAAAGCGGAGCGAGCTGCGACATGCCGGGGGGGACGTCCTCGAGCGCAGCAAGGAAGCACGCACACGCCTCGACCGAGCGCCCGGCCTCGAGCGTCGCCATCGCACGCACGAAGCGCAGGTAGCTCGCGAGAACGTTGCCCATCCCCGCGTACGACGCGACGGCGGCGTCGTACTCCACGATCGCCAGATTGAGCCTTTGCTCCTCGTGGTACGCGAGCGCGCGCGTCGCCGCGAGCGACGCCTCCACGCGGCGGTCGTTCACGCCGCAGGCATGAGCACGCTCCACCTCGACGAGCGCTGCGGCGCTGCTGCCCGTCTCGACGAGCAGGCGCGCGCGCATCGCACGCAAGGCCGGCTCACTCTCGGGCACCCCGCGAGCGAGCGCGCGCTCGTAGATCGCCAGCGCCAGCGCACGCTCACCGCGGATCGACGCGGCGGTCGCGAAGAGCTCGACGTCCTCCG
The DNA here is from genome assembly GCA_963832725.1 of uncultured Pseudomonadota bacterium. GTDB lineage: Bacteria > Myxococcota_A > Polyangia > Polyangiales > Sandaracinaceae > JAEZBP01. The sequence goes on along the minus strand of CAWHVG010000006.1, from coordinate 181,169 downwards.
CCCGATCCGGCCTCAAGTCGGGCTCGATCGCGGCGAGCGCCTCGTAGCGGCCCACACGAAAGTCCAGACGCGCCGACAGGAGCCGCGCGTCGCGCGAGGCGTCCTCCCGAGCGGCGAGCGCGTCGAGCGATGCACGCGCCTCCTCGAAATGGCCGGTCTCGACCGCCGCGCGCCCTTGCACACGCAGCATCGTGCTCTGAGCGTCGTCGTCGAGCGCCGGAGCGAGCTCGCTCGCGAGGCGCGCGAGCCGCTCGGCGGATCCAGCTGCAGCGAGCGACGTGAAGCTCGCCTCGAGCGCGGGCGCGACGAGTGGACGAAGCGACGGATCCGCGACCGCGAGGCGGATCGCGCGCTCTACGACGTGCGCGGGGCTGTGTCGACCTCGTAGCGCACCGCGCAAGACGGCTTCCGCGGCGCGTGCGACCTGGCCGTCCTCGAGCACGACCAGCTCGCGTACCAGCTGGCGGAGCGGCGCGAGCAGATCGTACGCACCGCGCTCCGGGCTCACGAGCCAGGATCGTTCACGCAAGAGCCGCACGATCGAGAGCGCCGTGCGCCCGCACACGAGGGCGACGTCCTCGACGTCGAAGGGCCGCTCGAGCTCCGTCGCGTGCGCCAACACGCGTCGCGCGTCCTCGGGCAAGCGCGCGAGCGAGGCCGCCAACATCTGGCGCTGCGAGCGCTGGGCGTCCGTGGAGGGGCCCGAGAGCAGATTGAGGGGTTGGTCGAGCCAGGGCACGAGCGCGGCCGCGCCGAGCTGCACGACGTGCGGAGCCGCGATGCGAATCGCGAGCGGGACGTCACCGAGTTGCTCGAGCAGGGTGCGCAGCGCCGCCTCGTCCTCGCGATCGAGAGACCAGCCGGGCTCGATGGCTCGCGCCTCGGCCAGGAGCAGAGCGCCCGCGCGCGACGCACCCAGCGGCTCGCCCGGGCGCGGCGCGCCGAAGCCGTCGACGACGAGTATGCTCTCCCCCTCGAGACCGAGCGGCTCGCGCGCCGTCACGAGCAAACGAAGCATCGGCGCGCGCTCGAGGATCGACGCCGCGAGCTCGGCGAGCTCGACGAGCACCTCGTCGCAATCGTCGAGCACGACCAGATCGACGCGCTGCCTCAATGCACGAACGACGCTCGCGAGATCGGCGCGTGCCACGTCCGTCGCGCGCGCGAGCCGATGCAGCGGCTCGCCGCCCGTCGCACCACGGAGGCCGACCCAGACGACCGAGCGCGCGGTCTCACTGCGCGCGCGAGCGGCCGCGCGACGCGCGAGCCACGACTTGCCGATACCGGGCGCACCGACGAGCGTTGCCAGCGCGCCCTCGCCCTCGAGCCAGGCCGCGACACGCGCCTCCTCGTCACGCGGGATGCCGCCGACGCGCTCAGCCTTCCTCGCCCGCTGCGGCATCGGGCGCAGGTATACACCCGCGATGTGACCCCATACCAGGCCAGCATCTACGGCTCAACGGCCTTGCGAACCCGAGCGCGACCGCATTCCACTTCCCACGGGTTGGAATCCCCTATGAGGCTCCCCGGCTCCGTGGACACCCCTCTGTGCCAACGTCAGGAGAGACAGCTCCCCCCGAGATATCTCCCTAGCGATGGGCGGGGAATGGTGTCACGAACGTACCGAGATCATCCGCGGTCCCGGGCCCCGAGATGGATGGCCAGCAGCGCGAGCGCGGCGTGAGCGGTGCCTCCGTCGAGAGCGTGGAGCTGAGGCCGGGTTCGGGCGGCGTTCGACCACGAGCTGGCGCTGACCCTCACGCGCCTCGCGACGCGGGCCATCGAGTCGCACTACCGGCGGCCGGCACGTGGAGCGGGGTTGCGCTCGCCGCGCGGCGGCTCGGTGACGGTGCACCAGCGATTTGGCTCCGACTTGCGACTCAACCTGCACCTTCACGGCTTGTTCTTGGACGGCGCCTACGGCGACGACGAGCAGGGACAGCGCCGCTTCTTCACCGCACCGGCACCGAGCCCAAACGGAGGAGCGTCGTCGAGGCCGCAGACCCGCAGCTCGCGCCGGGTCCATTCGCGCACGCGGGCCGGCGTGAGACCGAGGATCCGGAGCGCGGCGGCTCGCGCGATCGCGGGCTCCGCCCGGGCGACGGCGCGCAGGACGCGCCGCTGCGCGGCGGCCGACGGGAGCCGGGTCTCTGGAGGGTGATCCCCGCCACCCGGACGAGCGCTGCGAGCAGGCCGACGACAGCGGTGAGGATCGCGACCTTCTTCTCGAGCCTCGCGACCGTCACATGGAGCTCGACGATCTCCGTGTCACGTGCATCGAGCGTGACCACCTCGGCCACGCCCCGAGTGACCCTCGAGCGCCGGGTCGAGTCGGGGATGGCCAGCTTCGGGAAGAGGTCCGGATCGCCGGTCTCGACGATGGCCTGACGTATCCGATGGTCGTACTGCTTGCGGGCGGTCGCGGCCATGACCGCCGGTCATGGTCGATGCTCTACGAGGCGCAACTGGCGCTCTCTGGAGGAGGCGCGACATGGCCTGCGCAGCTGCGCGCCCGACGTGGTGGGAAGCTCTGGTACGCCGCAGCGCAGTTGCGCGCCGAACGTGGTGGGAAGCTCTGGCTCGGGGCACCGCGATGGCTCTGAGCACGCCGGATGCGCCGACCGCGCTGAGTGGCCTACGCGCACGATACGCTCGTCGAGGTTGCTGATCGCCGTGATCGCCGTCTCGCGCCGTCGTCGGCGGAAAGGAGTGTTGCGTCGGCGGTGACGAACCCGTTCCGCTGCCGATAGCTTTCTCGTGTCAAGCCGATGTAGCAGCCCGCCAACAGAACCAGCGCCGGGGCCAACCATCCGCTCCATACCGCGCCCGTGTGCGGCCTGAATCGCTGCACGCACCTCCTCGCGGTGAGCCTAAGCGCGCCGTCGCGCTCCGCCTATTCCTGGACCGATCAGCCGCTCCCTGGGTGCCCACTTCGAGCGTGCATCCTCTGCACGTGCGCTAACCTCCGTCGCGCATGTTGGACGATGCTCGAGAAGGTCGGGTCGAGGAGCTCTTCGCGCTCGCCCGAGAGAGCCCCGAGCGGGCCTACAGGTGGCTCCTCGTCGCGAAGGACTTCGGCCACGAGGAGGCGGAGGACTACCTCGCGCTCATCGAGGAAGCGTACGACGAGTTCAAGTACGACGACGACGCGAGCACGGAGATGTCGATCCACCTCGCGCTCACCGAGGCGTACCTCCGAGGCCTGGAGGGTCTCCCGGTCGATGCGCTGCTCGCGCTCGCGCATTTCGAGGCGTTCCTCGACGGCCCGCACCCGAGCCTGGCGGACGCGCGAGCCCGCCACGTCGAGCCGCTGCTCGCGAGGCTCGATCCCGCGAGCCGGGCGCAGCTCGAGACGGCGTGGGCCGGGCGGCCCTATCGCGCGGTCGTCCGCCGGGTGAAGCGCCTGGAGGAAGCCGCGGAGCTGGTACGGAGCGGCGTCCACCTCCCCGCGCTCGTGATCGAGCAGGAGTGCGAGCGCCTGCGACGCGAGGTCGAGGAGGCGATCCTGGCCGTGCGCGCGCTCCGCTCGCCCTCCTGAGGAGCGTAGCGGACGAGCCCGTTCTCGATTGGTCCAGGGACGCAGCTACCCCTCCGCCCGGCTCGCTCCAGCGAGCGAAGCCGGCGCGCACACACGACACTGTTCGGATCGACTCAATGCGCAAGCACAAGCAACCGTGCCCAGGCTAGCAACCGGGGTGTAGGAACTACAACCGGGCCCGGGAGGTCAAGGGTCCGCGCAGCGCGAGGCGGGAGATAGCCCTGGGAGGTCTGTGCGCCACGGCGGGGCGGTTGCAGGGCCGGTGTCGGGTTCGGGACGCAGGAGCGCGTTGCGGCGCGCGCACTCGGTCACGTCGGTCACTCGGTCAAGGGAAGTCGAGGGTGTCGGGCCCGTCGGGCGGACCGCGGGCGGGGCAGACGGGGAGCGGGTCGCTGAAGCATCGGAGGTGGCCGAGGAGGCGTCGGACCTCGTCGGGGTCGAAGACGACGTGGGTGAAGCGCATGCGGCCGCGGCACAGCCGGCAAGACAGGACGTCGAGGCCGAAGGCGTGCCGCATGAGGGCGGCCCAGGAGGCGTCGTGGGCGCGGGATTGGTCGGGTGGAGTGGGGACGATGGCGTTGCGGTGCTTGGCGTGGGGGGCAAGCACGCCGTAGTAGAGGGTCGTGTTCGCTCTGGGCCTCGGGACGAGGGCGGCGAGACGGGTGAGGAAGGTGCGCACGCTCATCGAGGCGTGGGTGGTGCCGTCGGACCAAGGTCGCTTCAGCTCGAGGGCGACGAGGTCGGGGCCGAGGCGCTTCAGTCGGTCCAGGGCCAGCGGCGGGCGCAGGACGTAGCGAAAGAGGGCCTCGAGGCGCTCGCACCGGTGCTCTTTGACGCAGACCTCGGCGTCCAGGTCGAAGCGGTCGATGCGAGCCTTGCGGTGGGTGGGCAGGTGCACCGAGCCGTCGCTCGGCTCGGGGGCGTCGGGGCTGTGGGCCTGGGCGCCGTGGCGGCGGGAGGCGGCGGCAAGGTTTGGGCGAGGGCGAGCTCGTCCTCCTCGCCGCGGGCCATCTCGTTGCTCGGGTCGAGCAGGGCGTGGGCGCGAGGGAGGAAGTCGCGCAGGACGGCCTCGACGTCCGCGGGGCTCACGGTGGCCTCGATGCGCTGGGTGCGACGACCCGAGAAGGCGATCGGAGCCGCGCTGCTGGCGTTCGTGACGTCGCTTCCGGAGACGCTCGGCTGCGCGCCGACGCTGCACGCGATGCGCGCCCACCTCGGGACTGAGCGTGTGCTCGTGACGCTGCGTGCGATCGGCGCCGCGTCGACGCACGCGCTGTCGCCGCCGCTCGCTTTCCTGACTCGTGGGAGGGGGTGAATCGCCCACGATTTCAGCTCCGACACGACCTGGGGAGCGGCAGCCCGCGGCGCCGTCGGCACCGTCGCTTCGTCGACCGGAATCGTCCGGTTCGACGAACGTTCTCGGCTCGGGGGCGCAGTCGACGAGCGCCGCGAGCGCACCTACGACGACTTGGATCCGAGGGAGTAGGCCAGGATGGCCCCGCCCGAGACGAAGCAGGCGACGACCGCGAGCGAGAAGCCGCCGACGATGAGCGCCAGCAGCCCGAGCGACATGACCGCCGCGCCGAACGCCGCCCCGAGGATGCGAACCAGGTTGGGCGTGTGCTTCACTCCGTCGGGCAACCGCGTCGGCGGCGCTTCTTTCGGCTCGGCGTAGGACACCTCGCGCGAGTCGAGCTCCGCACGCGCAGCGGCCAGCGCCTCGGGCGCGAAGTCGCGATGTTGCCGCTCGACCATCGCTACGAGGTCGTCGTCGCTCTTGTCGCGCGCCAACGCGTCGTAGTCGATCTTCACGCGGAGAAGGTGTGTCAACGCGAGCGGCCGGGCAACCCAGCGTCGAGCGCGCGCGGGGCAGCCGGCGTTGCCACCGTTCAGGTGGCTCGCCGAAGGTGCCGGCCACGATGCTCCGCGAGCCCCGCCGCAGGCTCCCGCAGCAGCTCCGGCAGCAGCCGGCGTCGACCCGTATTTCCGAGTCTGGGGATTGCCGGGTGGCCCCGGGGATCCGGGGATCCGGGGATACGGGGAGCGCTCCCGCACCTAGTCCGCGAAGCGAGAGAAGCCGAGCTCCTGCCAGCCGTTCGCCAGCGCGACGAAACCCTCGCCGATCGAGAGCCGCACGACGGTTTGATCGCGCGACATCCGGACGAGCGCGTCGTCCATGATCCGCGCTTCACGCGGGCCCGCGCGCCGCGGTCATGAGCCCCGCGTGGAAGGGCCGGCGTCCGCCGGACGGCAGCATGGCCGCCGCAGCCGGGCGCGCGGGGGGTGGTCGGTGCCCCATCAGCGACGCCGGGGTGACTCGTCGGTCTCGCAGCCTGCTCCGTTCCCTCGGAGGTGCGGGTGACATGCTCGGTCCGGAGCGAGCCCGGTACGCAGGTCGCCAACCCTCGCGCAGGGGTCGGGCGACTCCGAGCGCCCGCCGCCGGAACGGTCGGAGGGGTCCCCAAAAGCCGTGGCGGCTCGGCCGAACGGTCGAAGGGGTCCGAAAAGACCGTGGCAGCTCGAGGGGAGGGGTCGGAGGGTTCCGAAAAGTCCGTGGCGGCTTCGGCGAACGGTCTGACCGGGGGTGAGAAATAGCCAGGGACCGTAGGGGAACGGTCCGAGGGTTGCCCAGAGGCTCTCCGCCGGCGCGCGGAACGGCCGGAGGGGTCGGTTCCGCGCGGGAGGGCCTCTCGGGGAACCCTCCGAGGGTTCGTGGAAGTTCCTGGGGAAATTGGGTGAACGGTCGGAGGGTTCGCGAAAACTGCTGGGGATTTCTGCGAACGGTCCGAGGGGTCGGAGCGGAGAGCGGCGGAGCTCGGGGAAGGGTCAGAGGGTTCGCGAAAACCGCTAGGGGAATTGGCGAACGGTCCGAGGGGTCGGGCCAGACGGCGGCGGAGCTCGGGGAAGGGTCAGAGGGTTCGCGCAAACCGCTGGCGGAACTGGGGAACGGTCCGAGCGTTCACCCGAGTTGCCGGCGGAATCGGGGAACGGTCCGAGGGTTCATTCGAGGTGCCGGGCGGCTCTCGGCAACGGTATGGGGGGTACGCCGCGCCCCGCGGCGGCGATCGAGAGCCCTCCGACCGTTCGGACGTGATCCCCGTGTCGATGGGGGGCCCCCTGCGGGGTGCCGTCGAAGGCGAACGTCGCGAGCATCAGCTCACCGCGACCTTCGGTGGTCCAGAACACGCCGACTCGATCGCTCGTCAAGGCGAGGAAGCCGCCGGTCGCCATGGCGATCGGCCGTGTCAGGACCGCGTCCTGGGGCGAGGCGGTCCATGGCCCGAGCCAGAGGGTGCCCGAGTTGGGGGCCAGCCCGAGGGCTCGAGATTGGCCGTGACCGGTCTGGGCGACCGAGCTCGTCGCGTCGACGGCGACCGCCGCCAGCGTCTCGCCACGCCACCCGTAGACGCTCCCCGCCGCTTCGGCCACGCGCGCTTCGAGGTGGAAGACGTGCAAGACGTCGAAGCACCGTTGGTCGCCACAGACACGTCGCCGGGCGACGAGCGCGGTCCGCCCACCCGCGGGGAGGGCGCCGATCCACTCCGTCGCCAATTCGGACATGTAGCCGTGGGTGGGCAGGACCTGCCACCCCAGCCGGTGCCGCCGCGCGACCGCCAAGGCGCGCTCGGTCGTCCCTTCGCGCTCGAGCTCGAGCAAGGCGTCCTCGGTCCCGTCGCCGTCGACATCGGCGGGCATCGACCGGCTGACGCGCACGCCCCGCGCGAGCGCGGCCTCGGGGGTGCGCACGGCCACCGAACGCATCCAGCGCCTCGGGGGCGACGGCGAGCAGGTTCACGAGCAATAGAGCGACGAAGCGCACGTGGCTCATCGGACCCTCCTTTCGACGTGCAGGCGCGAGGCCTCGCTCACACCGCCATCCAGTAGAGGACGTCGACCGCGCCACCGTCGGCCTCGAGGGCGACCTCGCGCAGGGTCTCGAAGTATCCACGAAGCCACGCTTCGGGAACCCCGGCGTGCTCTTCGAGCCCGAGGTCGGCCAGCTGACTCATGGGTCGAGGGTAGCGGCAGTCTGGACCGCGGTGGCACGCAACCTGGCGCTCGCGCCACCGATGAGGCCCGCATGACGAAGCGACGCATCCGCCGATCTCGCCGCCGCCCGCGGTCCGCGAAGGTCACTCCTGGAAACACGACATGCTCACTCGCGGCGTTCCTGCGGGAGGCGAAGCCCGCGCCACCCGTCGAGCGGGCGCTGCGGGCGGCGCTCCCCGGAGGAGGTGTGCCGGGACCGTCCGCGTGGCTGGCGCCCGGGCTGGCGTTCGCGCGGAAGGCCTCCGGGCTGTCGGCCGCGGAGGTCTTCGATGCGTTCGAGCAGATCGTCACCTGGACCTACCAACGTGATGTGGCGGCTCAGCTCGACCTGGCGATCCACCTCGTGCAGATCGAGCTGCAGCGTCGGTCCCACGGCGAGCCGGCGCAGACGATCGAGCTACCCGAACCCCCGGTGGGCTCGTTGTTCTCCGACGCGGAGATCCTCGCGGCCGTCGCGCACTGGGAGGCGTTCAGCTACGCGTTCATGGCGTCGACGCCCCGCGACCGAGAGCTCCGTGAGGTGGGGGCGATCCCGCTGGTGTCGCACCTCGCGCGGGTGGACGGGATCCCCGTCCGGTTCGACCGGCTCGACTCCGCGGCGTTCCTCGAGGAGCTCCGGGACAGCCCCTCCGTCGTCGACGGGTGCGAGCGACCCGATGGCTACGAGATCCTCGTGCTCGATCAGGCCGCGGAGCTCTACGCGCGCTTGGCGAGTCGAGGGATCCTCGAGCCGCGGGTGGCGTTGGCGCTCGCCGATGAGCTCGGCGCGCTCGCCACGCACTGCGAAGGCCGGGGTGTGGCCGTCGCCTGACGCCCTTTGGTGACCTTCAGAGCCCGTAGCCGTGCGCGGCCGGGTGATCCGGTGGCGCGATCCGCGCCGCCATCTGAGCCAGCCTCTCCCGGCTGCGGCGAGCAGGACGGATCCTTCGCGCCGAGCCGCCCGTCCCGACGCGCTCACCACTCCTTCCGCGCGATGCGATCCAGCTCCCCGCGGACGAGCTCGATCGCCGGCCGCGCGGGATCCGCGGGCGCGTCACCCTCCGCCTTGCTCCGCTCGCGCGCGACCTGCTACCGCTGGCCCGCGAGCCGCCGCCGTGCGGCCCGAACGAACGCAGCGCGCTCGTCGACGGTCAGCACGATTCGCGAGACGCGCCGCCGGATGCCGTAGGGGCCGCGCACTTCCACCGGCGCCCGCGTCCGCACGAGGACAGGGTCCGCTCCAATCATGCCGACATCGAGCACGTCGCCTTCGGGAACGCCACTCGGGATCTCGACGCGCACGGCTTCGAAGTATCCCTGCTCACGAATCTCGCGGTCTTCCGGCGGCTCGTGGTCGTCGCCGATCGGGTCGCTGGTGGCCCTGAGGAGCGCGGTCTGGTCGTTGCCCGGCTCGTAGGCCTCGTTGTGGTCGGGCGAGAAGCAGAGGAACGAGAGACCGTCCGGGTGTCGCTCCCCGGGCCCTCCAGCTCCGGCATCAGAGCGCGGCTTCACGCCGGTCGAAGAGCGGAGACGACAGCCGGGCGCCGGGCCGCGGCGCTCCGCGAGGCGCCGCGCTCGGGTCCGAGCCCGCTTCGTTGCCGTGAAACCATCAGTTCGTCCGCGGACGGAGCCCCACGAGCAGCAGGTCGAGGATGTCGTCGACGAACGCGTCGTCGAGGGGCTGCCTCTCGAGGAAGCCGCGGTGCAGGAGGCCACCGACCACCAGCGTGAACACGCGCGACCGCGCGCGACACGAGCGCCTGAACGGGTCCGCTCACCTGTTGCGCGAGCCGGCGCTCAGGCGCCCCGCAGGCGGCGGAGGCGCGCCGTCGTTGCGCGTGCGCCCTGACGCTCGTGAGCCAGAGATTGGCGGAGGCTTCGCCGATCGGCGGCCCCCTTCGCCGATCCTGTCGCGCAACTGCGGGAGATCACGTCCCCGAGGGCCGGTCCGTGCGCTGCTGGGGGCGGCCGCGTGGCCTCGCCCCGACCGGACACGAGCCCGCTCGACCCGGAGCGCAACGCGCTGCACAGGCTCCTGCGGATCCACCTGGCGAGCTTCCTCGAGGAGCGCGAGCGCCTGGGGGCGCCACTACCACGCTTCGTCGTCCGAGAGCTCGAAGGCTACCTCGACTGTGACCGGCTCGCGGCGGGGTGCGCGCGCTTCGAGTGCGAGGGCTGCGGCCTGACGCGAGTGACGGGCCTGTCGTGCAAAGGGCGCGGATTCTGCCCGCGCTGCTGCGGCCGGCGCATGACGGAGCGGGCGCGCCACCTGGCTCAGCGCGTGTTCCCAGAGGGCGTTCGCGTGAGGCAGTGGGTGCTCTCGCTTCCGTTCGGGCTGCGGGTTCGGGCGGCGTTCGACCACGAGCTGGCGCTGGCCCTCACGCGCCTCGCGACGCGGGCCATCGAGTCGCACTACCGGCGGGTGGCACGTGGAGCGGGGTTGCGCTCGCCGCGCGGCGGCTCGGTGACGGTGCACCAGCGATTTGGCTCCGACTTGCGACTCAACCTGCACCTTCACGGCTTGTTCTTGGACGGCGCCTACGGCGAAGACGAGCAGGGACAGCGCCGCTTCTTTGCCGCACCGGCACCGAGCCCAAACCAGGTAGAGCAGATCCTCGGACGCATCCTGGGAGGGGCTCGAACGCTGCTCTCTTCGGCCGAGGAGGACGTGGCGGACGAAGAGCTCGCTCTGTTGCAGACCTGCGCCGCTTCGGCCGGCACGCAGGGCAGCGAGCGGTGTGGCCCCGGCGAGGAGCCTGGGCTCGGGCTCGTGGTGCTGCCCACCCGGCGCAAGGCGCGCATCGACGGCTGGGACCTCGACGCCGAGGTGGCCGTGCACGAGCACGAGCGCGAGCGGCTCGAGCACCTGTGCCGCTACGTGCTGCGACCGCCGCTCGCGCTCGACCGATTGAAGCTCCTCGGGCCCGAAAAACGTGTGCGTCGAGCTGAAGCGCCCGTGGAGCGACGGCAGCCACGTGACCATGAGCCCGCAGGTCTTGCTCGGCCGACTCGCCTCGTTGGTGCCGAGGCCGCGCGCGAACACGACCCTCTACGCCGGCGTGCTCGCCCCGCATGCGAAGGACCGCCCTCGACCCCGCCCGGCTGCGCCGCGGCGCCATCGCGATGCGTCCTGGGCCGCCTTGATGAAGCACTCCTTCGGCCTCGACGTGCTCTCGTGCCCACGCTGCAAGGGCCGGCTCCGATTCGTGGCCGTGCTCTTCGACCGAGCCGAGATTCCGCGCCTCCTCACCCACCTTCACGTCTGGGCCGACCCGCTGCCACCCCATCCCCCGCGCGGCCCGCCCGAGCACCCCGAGATGCTCGACTTCCCCTGACCGCACGGGCCTCATCGGCCGCCCGGCGGCGCACCGCTCCGTCCGCCGCCCGGTCTCGAGCTATGGCCCTCCTCCTCAGGACGCGTCACGACACCCTCGCGCACCCCAGCGGTCCTGCGCCCAGCCCCGCCTCGACCAAGGTGATACCGCTCCAACGGATCCTTGCAGTCGCCGGCGCCGGAGGCCTGCTTCCAAAACCCGCTTTATGCGGCCTACGCTCCGCATCTCGGCCTGGATGTGGATAAGGTCATCCCGTTGGAAGATGGTGGCCGAGACGAGCTTGAAGTGCTCGCCGCCGCGAAGATCGTGGCCGCCCACTACCGAAAGCTCTCGATTCTCCGTTGGCCTTCGAAGGAGGGCGTTCGGTTCGTCGCGACTGGCGTCGAATGGGATGCCGGAGACGAGCCGGTAGACGCCCTCAATGACGAAGACGAAGAAGAGGACGACACTCTATTCTGAGCCACCGGGGACACTGAAGTGCCGCGCGTTGGACGACACTCAGCGCTGCCCTCCAAGGTGACCGCGTCGCTAGTAATTCCTCACCCCGCGGGGGATGCTCCGCTCCGTTCCTTCGACGCGTTCCCAAGTCAGGCCGTTGTAGTGCTCGATCCAGATGGACTCGTGATGGAGCGGGTCAGGTCCAGCGAACTCCTCGGGCGTCGGTGGCTGTGACCGTTCCTGGATGATCTTCTCCCGGTTGGCCTCGGCCTCGACAAGCGTCGCGTAGTAGCTCACCCACGAACCGCCGTGCTTGGTGCGGTAGGTCTTGCCGGCACGAAGGGCGCGCTGCTCATCCTCGCGCATGTGCTTCTCGACCTGCTTCTTGATGCCCATGCTGTCACCTACTCCTCGGCGCCCTCGGGTTCAGGCGGGGGAAACCGCTCTCGGAACGCCGCGACCAGCGCGTCGAGTTGAGTACGAGAGCCCTCGCAGTTCGCGTTGTCATCTCTGCCCCAGCACAGCACGAGGAGCTGCATCGTGACGCTGTTCTCGATCGACTCCGGTAGCAGCGGTATTCGGTCACGCCCGTCGAAGGGCACGCACGCGCGGGTCTCGGCAGAAGAGTGGATCAGCACAGCGATCGTCGGGATCGCCCCGGCGTACTGCGCGACGTACCGGGTGGTCAGCTCACGGGGGCGCCCACGCCTCGTGTCGCACACAAAGGCGAAGGGATCGTCCTCGTGTCGAGCGATCCGTTCCGCGTCCTCTAGCAGGCGGCAGTGCTCGTTAAACCACGGCATGGAGCGGCTGTAGCCCTGCGTGAACTGCCTGAACTGGATGACGGCCTGCCTTGCGTCGTCCAACCGCGCGGGGAAGCTCGCTGCGCAACTCTCCGCGGTTGCTTGCGCGCGCGTCGTGGCAGGCAGCAGTCCCAGCACCACGATCAACATCGTCCATCGCATCTTCCCCTCGCGAGTCGAGGCAACAAGCCTACGAGCCGCTCCCGGCGCGAGTCAAACCGTCGGTACCGTCCTACGTGCACCGACGAGCCATCGACACCTACGAACGACCCAAGACAGCCGGCATCGACGTCTCCCGCTACCAAGGCGACATCGACTGGCCAGCCGTCGCCGCCGACCGGCAGGGCTTCCACTTCGCCGTCGTCCGTTCTTCCGACGGCGTCGACATCGACCCGCGTGCGGTCGAGAACCTCAGGGGCGCCCACGAGGCTGGCCTGACCGTCGGCACGTACCACTACGTCCGCGCCTCCCACACGCCTGGCGAGCAGGTGGACATCATCGAGCGCGTCATCCGCGACGCTGGCGTCCTACCCGCGTTCGTCGCGCTCGATCTTGAAGGCGAGCCCGACCGCCCGGACACCGACGAGGACGAGAGCGACGGAGCGTGGTGGCACCCCCAGCACGAGCAGGCCGACGTCGGCACCGTCGACGTCCTCGAATGCCTCGCGTCGCTGGTCCATCGGCTAGAGGAGGCAGGGCACAAGGTGCTGCTCTACACGGGGCGTTCGTGGCACTGGTTCGTCGGCCAGTCGGTCGACCCGCAGATCGAGCACCTGCGCTCGATCTTCTCCGACCTGCCACCCTGGGTGCCTTCCTACGGCTCACCGTCGCGCCCTCCGCTCATGCCGGTCGATCGAGAGGGCAAGGGCGCGCCGTGGAGCGAGTGGACGCTGCATCAGTGGACGTCGCGACTGAGCGTGGAGGGCATATCGACCCCGGTCGACGGAAACTGGTTCCGCGGCGACGAGGATGAGTTCCTCAGATGGAGCCAAGAATCTCGCTCTTCCGCTGAGCGAACTCCTCCGGGCTGATGAGCCCTTGGTCGGCCAGGCCCTTCAGCTTCTGAAGTCGCTCAGCGGGATCACCGCCACCGTTCCCCGGAGATGCCGGCTGAGCCCCTGGTTGCTGCACGAGGTAGGCGCCTCGCTCGACTTGGCGCTCCTGCATGAGCCGCTGCCGGTTGTGCTCGCGCCACTCGTTCTCCATCGCCTGCCCGATACGGTAGACCTCTTGCGCTTGGGTCTTGTCGAGCCCATCGATGGACCGCCTGGCGTAGCCACCGGCGTGGGCGTGCGTGTGGTAGCCCGACTTCGACACGGACGCCTGAGCCGAGATGATGGCCCCCATCATCTTCATGCCGAGGTGCACGTCCTGGACGTGCTGCCAGTGCATGTCGTTGAAGTTGAAGCTGAACATCCCGTTCTTCACCAGGAAGATGCGGTGGTTGGTGACCACCACGCCGTCCGAGGGGAAGATGAACCAGCGTGCGAACCCCGTCTGCCCGGCTGATGCGAGGATTTGCTCCCCCTCCATCAGGAGCCCGGTGACACGCGCAACGACCTGCTTCTGGGCCGTGGACTCCGGTGGCCGCGTTTGAATGGCGTTGGACACTTGCATCCCTCCTTCACTCCGATGCTAGGAGGGCGGAGCGCCTCTGTAAAGCGAGCGACGCAGGGAGGAAACCCGTCAACGTGTGTTGACACCTGGAGGGGTTGTAAGGTCCCTGGTCCAGCTCCCCGCCCACCTCCAGCACCTCGAACGCGCTGACGCCGATCGGCTGGAGCACCTTCGGGCGGCGCTGTCGGTCGCCGTCCGATCGAGATCGAGCGTGTGCGCCAGTGGCACTGGCACAAGCGCGCCGCCCGGGCGGCCATCTGCGCGCGCGAGCTTGGGTCGGGCGGCGCTGACGTGCTGTTCAGGGCGAGGCGGTCGGGGAAGTCGGCGCTGGCCTTCTCGTACCTGGCCGAGTCGATCGCGCTCGCGGCGGTCGAGGCCGGCGAGGTGAGGTGCTTCGGGTTGAGGTTCACGTCGTGACAGAGGGGCTCGGCGCAGCGCGGTGGCATCGCGCCGAGCCCCTCCGCCTGTCTGAGCTACTTCTTCGGAGGGCGACGCCGGATCGCGCGCTTCAGCACCGGCACGGTCTTGCGGCCGTCCGGCGGAGGCGGTGCGGGGAGTTGCTTCGGGGTGAGCGACTTAACCAACGAGTACGCCTCGGACGAGCTGATGGACTTCTTCGCGATCTGACCGTCCAAGTACTTCGGGAACAGGACTGGCAGGTACTCGGTGTCCAACCACATCGCGAACTCACCCATGGCCGACTTCGGGTAGATGAAGGCCTCGATGTACCCGTTCGCTCGCGCCTGCGGGTGGTCGGACGGATAGCGATGCGGCCAGGAACGCCGGTCGCCGTACTTGCGTGCCAACTCGCGCTGCGTCCACCAGGCACTCCAGCGCTGCCCGATCGAGATGTCCGGCACGGTCTGTGGACCGATGTTGAGTCCCCCGCGCTTCGCTGCGACGAGCAAGTGCTGGGTGGCGGAAAACACCGAGAACCAACCCGCCGGGATCTCGTTCATCAGCATGCGCTCGTGGAGCGCGTTCCACGAAGCGTCTACTCCGCCGACCGGAAGCCCGAGCGCCACGTAGATCATGTCGCGGAGGGTCTTTGTCGCCAGCAAGCCGAGCGCACGCATAGCCTTCTCGCTCGGGCTACGCGAGTCGAACGCGTAGTACTGGAGGAACGCGACGACGACCGCGTCGGGGTAGGCGTGGATGGTCTGCCCGTTGTTGGCCTGGATCGGAGTGTAGAGCGGTCCGTTCCACCCGAGGTGCTCCAGCAGGCTCCTCAGGCGCACGGCACGCGGGGTGTTGACGCCGCGTGCGAACTCCTGAGCGAGTTCGGTCACGGTCGACGGGACGACGCCGCAGATCTCGGCGACGCCGCGCTGCGAGAGGAAGGCAGCCCCGTCCGGGGAGACCCCCATCTCGATGCCGCGCAGCTCGCCCTGAATGGGCGTCTCGATCTTCAACGCTAGCTGTAGTGCGTTTTTCACGTGGTCAATCCAATCGTTCGCGAACGCCAGAAAACGCTGTGTTTCCTGGCACTTGGGGGTTATCCGCTCCGATCTCGCGACCACCACGATGCCGACGAGTGGTCGGCGCGCGTGAGGCCGGAGGGTCGACGCGGCGCTACCCGTCGCCCGACGATGGGGTTGACTCGCCCGCTCCTTCTGAATAGAAGCGGTTATCCAGCCAGCCAACCGGATCGCCGGACGGCGGAAGAGGTCACCCGAGCCGGACGGGAGGTTGCCCCCTCCTGCCGGTTCGAGGTGACCTCGACATTTCAAAGAGCCCGCACCTTGCGGGGCGTGAGGCGACCTAAGGCGCCTTCACAATGCGGAGGAGACGTTTCCCTCCCCCCACTACCCGTGGTGTGAGAACCCGGGGGTACCGGGCTCGGGAATCCGGGTCAAGGGGTCTTGCAGGGCTCGATGTTGATTCCCGAATCTCACAGTAATTCTGTGTAGTTGAGGCCGTATCTCGGGGGATTCGGTCGGCGTCGATGCGGCCACGCCTTGCGACGTGTCACGAACGACGCGTGGTCGTGGCCTTCGACTGGTGTCCCGCCTGAACCTACCGAGAACGCACGGGTTTCGTCCTCCGCTGCGGAGTCCAGCCTTCGCACCGGCAACTCGCCCTGGGAGTACGAATCTCCTGCCGGGCCCTGGACGGATCCGTCTTCCGCGAGCCAGGTGGGTCGAGGCGCTGACCCATGCTCTTTCTCGGCCGACTCGCCTCGTTGGTGCCGAGGCCGCGCGCGAACACGACCCTCTACGCCGGCGTGCTCGCCCCGCATGCGAAGAACCGCCCTCGAGCCCGCCCGGCTGCGCCGCGGCGCCATCGCGATGCTTCCTGGGCGGCGTTGATGTTGCACTCCTTCGGCCTCGACGTGCTCTCCTGCCCACGCTGCAGGGGCCGGCTCCGATTCGTGGCCGTGCTCTTCGACCGAGCCGAGATTCAGCGCCTCCTGACCCACCTTCCCATCTGGGCCGATCCGCTGCCACCCCATCCCCCGCGCGGCCCGCCCGAGCACCCCGAGATGCTCGACTTCCCCTGACCGCACGGCCTCATCGGCCGCACGGCGGCGCACCGCTCCGTCCGCCGCCCGGCCTCAGGCGACCGCCCTCCTCGTCCGGACGCGTCACGACACCCTCGCGCACCCCAGCGGTCCTTCGCCCAGCCCCACCTCGACCAAGGTGATACCGCTCCAACCGATCCTTGCAGTCGCCGGCGCCGGAGGCCTGCTTCCAAAATCCGCTTTGTGCGGGCTACGCTCCGAGTCGGCGGCGCGATCGACTTCTGCAACCGCGAGGTCGGGCGAGGTGGATCTGGCGCGTCTCTACGGCCGACATCTCCGGCGACCGCGCCGTGAGCAGAGCCAGAGCCCCAGCACGAACACGGCCAGCGCGGGATCGCCCGTGCGTCCCTCACCCGTCGCCCGGCACCCGCACCCGCTCGCGGGAACCGCCGCTCCGCCGTCCGCTGGCGGCACTTCACCGTCCGTGCCTCCGGCTCCGGCGTCAGCTGGCGTGTCGGTGCCCGCATCCACGGGTGAAAGCCCACCGTCTGCCGTGCAGCTCACGTCGGCAGGGCAGGCCCCGGACGTTCCGTCGCACACCTCCGCCACGTCACAGGAGTCGCTCGCGGCTCGGCAGACCACGCCGGCCGAGGACGGCTCGCACATCCCGTCGGTGCTGGCGCCCGCGGCAGTCGAGCAGGCTTCGCACGCGCCGTCGCACGCGCGGTCGCAGCAGACCCCGTCGGCACAGAAGCCGGAGTCGCACTCGGTCGCGGCGGCGCATGCAGTCCCATCAGGCGCGGCGCCGCCGACGAAGAGACGGACCATCACCTGGTCGACGGCGGCCGGGCGGGCCGGGTACGCGATGAGACTCTCGCCTGTGCGGCGCGACACGACCGCAGTCGGCGGGGACGACGCCAGCACGTCCGACGTGACCAGCGTGGGGGTGGCATCTTCGAGGGTTCCGCTGGCGGCCACGCGTGCCGCCCACACGTCGCCCACCGACCGCGTCGTGCCGCTCCCTGGAGGGTACTCGCGCGGCTGGAGCTGGATCCACGTGACCACGAACGCGCTGCCGTCCCAGCTCACGTCGATGCTGTCTGCGCCGAGCGACCCGTCGGTGCTGGGTATGCGAGCGATCGGGAGGCCGCTCGGATCGAGCACGGCGCCGGTGGGAGCTACCCTCGCGCCGTACACCGCCGACTCACCCGCGTCGCGGGTGTCGCTCCAGACCACGAAGAAGGTGCCCCCACCGAACGCGACCTGCGGCGCGGATTGATCACCGGCCTCGCTGCCCACCGCGAAGGAGCTCGCGTC
This sequence comes from uncultured Pseudomonadota bacterium, assembly GCA_963832725.1. GTDB lineage: Bacteria > Myxococcota_A > Polyangia > Polyangiales > Sandaracinaceae > JAEZBP01. The sequence goes on along the minus strand of CAWHVG010000006.1, from coordinate 163,631 downwards.
GATCGGCGTTCCGTCCACCCCGAGTCGCATCCCGTAGACTTCCAAGCCGCTGCCGCTCCGCGCCTCCTGCCACACCACGAGATAGCCGGTTCCGTCGAAGGCCGCCTCGGGACGGTCTCCGGTGGGGTTGATGACGAAGGGCGAGGCGTCGAGGGTGCTCGCCATTCCATCCACCCGGATTCCCACGACCTGGCCGCCCCCGTCGGACCACAACACCAGGAAGCTCGTCCCGTCTTCGGCGATCGCGGGGTGGACCCCGGAAAATCCCACGACCGGCGGGCTCGCGGCATCCGGCGCGCTGCCGTCCGAGCCCACGCGCGCCACGGAGATGCCTCCCGAGAGGCGATGCATCGCCACCATGTAGGTGCTCGCGGTGAAGGCAACCGCCGGGGAGTCGTACGCAACGGCGCCCGGGTCGGTCACGGCGATCCCGATGGGGTCCATGGTGCCACGGACGGGGTCGATGCGAGCAGCGTACACGCCGGAGCCGACCGTCCGTGTTTCGCTCCAGCTCGCGAGGTAGCTCAGCCCGTCGGTGGCCAGCGCCGGTCCGGCCTGCGTGTTGCCAGCGCCCACTACGCTGAAGCCGCGGAGGGTCACGGTGCCGGTCGCGTCGAGGAGCGCGATCTCCATCACGTTGGTGGACACGGAGACCACGGCGCACTCAGTGGCCGAGCACGCGATATCGAGCGCCTCCGACGCGCTCGACTCGACCACGACCACGGTCGCCGTCGTGCTCGTATCGTCCAGCACGCTGACGATTGGAGCGTTCGGTGCTCCCACGAAGCAACGCGAGACGTTGCACGCCGCGTTGCCCCCGCTGGGGCCGAGCACGAAGGCCGTGGGTGTGAGCAGGCTCCCGTCCGCCGAGAGACGGACGGCGTGGCTGCCGTTGTGCAGGAGGTAGCCGGCGCCGTCGTAGACCAGTCTCGGGGTCGGGGACGAGCCCCACGGAAGGCTCACGCCGGCCGGGTTGGGGACCGACCCGTCGTGGCCGATCTCCAGTGCCTTGCTGGTGGCAGCGTCACGAAACGCGACGAGGCAGCCGCTCGAGCCGCATGCGACGCCTTGCACGATGTGCGACCCAGCGGTCCTGACCAGCGTCAGAGCGCTTTCGACCGGCGTGCCGTCGAGCAAGTAATGCCGGTAGGCGACGTCGAGATTGCTCCCGCGGGTTGCGGAGGCGACCACGATGAACCCGCCCGGGTACGCCGCGAGCTTGGGGGCCGTAGCGAACACGTCGAGGGCCACCGGGGTCGCATCCAGGATCGTTCCGTCGGTGCGGAAGCGCTGGACGCGCGGAGTGCCGGACAGCATCCCCATGCACACCCCATCGCTGCACGCCGTCTGCGCGAAGGTCGGCAGCGGGAAGGGCATCGCGTCGACGCGGGTGCCGTCGCGCGCCATGCGAATGCCGTGGGTCGCGGCGCCTGCGTCGACGTAGGTGATCAGGTAGTTCGTCCCGTCGAAGTAGATGTGCGCGTCGTTCTGCCCGGGAGACGGGACCCTCGTGGAGTCGTCGACCGGCATGGCGGGACCGACCATCGGATCGAGCACCGCGGGGTACGCGGAGGCGTCGACGACGCGAGCAGGCACGCGGACCACCACACGCCCATGCTCGAACCGGCTCGGCAGCGGCGTCTGCACGCCAGCGGCGTCGACCCACGTGGCGTGCCCATAGCGGATGAGGCGGCCGGCCGGAGCGCGCAGCACGAGCCCGGAAGCATCCGCGAGGACGAGCTGCGCGCTACCGACGTCCACGTCGACCTCGAGGTCACCAGTGCCTTCCGGCCGCTGCCGAAAGTGCCAACTCTGCTCCACGCCCGAAGGTCGTGGGGTCAGAAGCTCGGTGACCGCGCCCGCCTCGTACCGGATACGCACGCCGGATGGGCCGTCGAGCGCGACTCGTCGGCCGGCCGGTCCTACCAGCGTGGCCTCGCCACGACGGATCCGGCGTGTGCGGAGGCGCAGCCGACCGGTGAGATCCGGGTAGGAGAGCGTCATCCGTCCGCTCGCCCGGCTGACGCTCGCGGTGTAGGCGCCACCGCCCAGCACGAGGTCATCGGCGCGAACGCCGGATGCGGCGACGAAGAGGACGAAGAACGCCGCGGAGGGGACGAGCAGGATGTGATTGGACATGACCGAGAGGTACGGGATAGCCATCGGATCGGTTCTGTACCTTGCGGAGCGCCGGCTTGCGTGCCCCTGCGCTCCCGGCCGGCGGTATGACTGCGGGTCGACTTCGGCAAGACCGCGACTTCGGCGCGTTAGGTCTCGACGCGGGCGTGGCGACGCTCAGGCAGCGTGTGCGCAGAAGATGATCGATCGCGCGAAGCCCCATGGGGGTCATCACGCCATCGTCGAGGAGACGGTGCGCCACGCGCTCAGGCAAGCTCCGCCCCCGATGGGCTCGCGACGTACGAGCGGATCGTCGCCTAGCGAACGAGCCGCGAGAGAGAACCAGTACCAGGTGCTCGTCGAATTGCGCCGGGCGGCCACGGTTGGTTCGGCGTCGACGTCGCGCGTCGCGCGGTCGATATGCTCGCGGGGGATGCTGCAGCGGAGCGTGGAGCAGCTGCGCGAGCGGCGGCTCCCTACGAGCGCGGCCCCGACCCGATGGCCGAGGCGTGGGCGTCGGCCGAGCGCATCGAGGACATGGTCGGGTTGCTCGAGGTGGGCTCGGCGCTCGGGATCTACGAGGTCAGCGGGCTCCGGCGCACGAGCAGCGAGCAAGCGACGCGCTGGCTGTTCCGACTGCGCGATCCGTCGCGCGGCTACATCCGGATGGACTTCACGAGCGACCAGGGCGCCGACGGCGTGCGCGCGCTCTTGCCCCGCATCGTGCCCTTGGCCTCCCGGCACGAGGCGATCGAGGCGGAGCGCGCGCGCATCGCCGACCCGCTCCAGCGGCTCGCGTGGGACCTCCGCCGCAGCGGGACCGCGGACCCTCGGTGGACCCGGGAGCACACGCCGACCTCGTCCGCGCCGCGACCCCCGAGCCGCCGGAGCTGCCGGCGTCGATGTGACCGACGGACGAGGTCCCGCAGAGACGGCGAGGATCGCGACATGGGGCCACGTCGACCCGCGCTTCTCAGAACCAGGCTCAGAACGTCGTGTGCGCGGAGACCGGCACCGAGATACGGGCGACGCCGTCTGCCCGGACCACGACCCTGCGCCGGACGCGCGTGCCGCGCCCGAAGGGCTGGATCGAGATCGTTTGGGCGCCGGCGGGAATGGTGAACACGCCCGGCGCCTCTCCGAGACGACGGGGACCGAGGAACACGAGGGCCCAGCCACCCGGGGTCGCGACCGTCAGCCGCCCGGAGCCATGAGCGGCCCGTGACGAGCGGCGGCGGGCCTCGGCACGGCGCGTCGAGCGGCGTTCGCGCGGTGGCGCTTCCTCCGCGGGCGCGGGCTCGGCCTCCGCTTCGGGAGCGGCCGCGAGCGTGGGCTCGGCCTCTGCTTCGGGCGCGGAGACGGGGGCGGGGGTCGCCTGTGGTGGCTGGGGCGACGACGGGGCCTCGGGAGGAGCGGCCGGAGGCGGGCTCGGTGCGCTGGCCGTCTCCCCGGAGGATGCCATCGGGGGCGGGCTCGGGGCGTCGGACACTGCCGCGACAGGGGCGGCTTCCGACCCGCGCGAGAGCAGCCACCAGGTCACCACTGCGGCGCCACCGACGCCCATCATCGCCATCACGGCAATCCCCGCGAGCAGCACGGGGAGCCGGCTCGTCGAACGCTCCGGCTGACGATGCACCTCCGCGATGGACGTCGGTTCCACCTCACGCGCGCCGGGGAACGAGCCCGGGGCCAACGCCTCCGTGCTATCGACGCTCCCGCGCGCGAGCACCGCGGACGTCTCCTGCGAGTGCTCCTCTGTCAGCTCGGAGACGCTCCCCGTTCGCGTCTGCTCGACGAGTCGCTCCTTCGCTTGCCTGCCGTCGGGAAAGAGCTGGCTCATCCACTCCGCCACGTCGGGCGCGGCGACGAACCGCTCGGAGCGTGCGAGGAACGTGGCGAGATCCTTCCCCATCTCGCGGGCGGTCGAATAACGCTGCTCCTGATCGCGCTCGAGCGCCTTGTCGACGATGGGCTGGAGCGCCTCCGGCGCGTCGGGGCGGATCTCCCGCAGCTTCGGGATCGGCATCGAGGTGACGGCGCGCACCGTGCCCGCCATGGTGTCGCGCGCGAAGAGCCGCCGCCCGGTGATCCCTTCCCACAGCACCACGCCCAACGACCAGATGTCGGCGCGTCGGTTCACCGGCATCGCGTCCATCTGCTCGGGCGCGAGGTAGGCAAACTTGCCCTTCACCTCTCCCGTGCTCGTCTGGTAGTGCCGGTGCCGTGCGCTCGCCACGCCGAAGTCGAGGACCCGCACCACCCCGTCGTAGCCGACCATCAGGTTCTGGGGACTGACGTCGCGGTGCACCACCTCGAGCGCGCAGCCCGTGTCGTCGCGCAGCTCGTGCGCCGCGTGAAGCCCCTCGCAGGCGTCGGCGATGGCACGGGCGGCGACCAGCGGGAGGAGATCCCACACCGGACCCTCCCTCAAACGGGCGGCGGTGCCGATGACGCGGTTGAGCGACTCACCGAAGATGAACGGCATGGTGAGGAAGTACGCGCCATTGGCCTCACCGAAGTCGATCACGCTGCCCACGTTGGGGTGCTGGATGCGCGCCGCGATGCGTGCCTCGTCGAGGAACATCGACATGAAGCGGCGATCGCTGGCCATGTGGGGGTGGATGCGTTTCAGCGCGACGAGCTTCTCGAACCCGCCCGGCCCGGCGACGCGCGCGAGGTACACCGTACCCATCCCGCCACTCGCCAGACGATGCACGAGCCGATAGCGGCCGCAGGTCGCAGCAGAATCGGTGGCAGGAGCGCCGTCGACGGAGGGCATGGACACGCGGATGACTGTACCGGAAGGGGAGAGATGATAGCATCCCCCCCGATGGGTACGCGATTTGCGGGAGATCGGTTCGCGTTGGGCGCGCTGCTTCTCTCGCTCGCTGCGGCAGCGCATCCCGCGGCCGCTCAATACGCTCGAGATCCGCTGGCGGCGGCGCGAGCCGAGCTGGACGCGGCGCGCTTCGCGGAGGCGGTGCGCCTCTACGACCAGCTGGCGGCCGCCGACACTGGCCTGGACCGCGATTCCCTCGTGCGCTTGCTCGGAGACCGCGCTCTGGCCCGCAATGCGTTGCGGGACACCGCCGGCGCGCGCGCGGATCTGCAGGCCCTCTTCGCGATCGATCCCGACGCGACGTTCGGCGAGGAGGCTCCGCCTTCCTTCTCGCGGCTCGCGAGCGAGGTTCGCGCGTCCTCGTCGCCGCTCTCGTTGCAGGCCGAAGCCTCGACCACGCCAAACGGTTTCGAGGTCCGCTGCCGCGTCAGCGGGGACCCGGCGAACCTCGTGCGGTCCGTGCGCGTATTGGCATTGCGTGACGGTGATGTTCAGACCTACGAAGGCCCCGTCGCCGTGATCCCGGGGAGCGGCGAGCTCCGCTACGCGGTGGAGGCGGTGAGCTGGGGAGGCGCCGTGGTCGCGCGGCTCGGAACGGCGACGGAGCCGCGCACCGTCGGGAGCGCCGTCCTCGCGCCGGTCGCGGCCAGCGGCGGCGACGACACACCGCTCTGGATCGGTCTGGGCATCGGCGCCGGCGTGGCGGTCGCGATCGCGGTCGTGCTCACCATCTTCTTCACCACGACGAGCGACGTGACCCAGCCCGGCATCCCGATGGAGATCCCATGACGGCGAGCCGAACCACGCTGCTCACCCTCCTGATCGCCTCGTCGGTCGCGGGCTGCCGGCCTCACGATCTGGCGTGGGACTTTCGCCTCGACGCTGGCACCCGCGCCGCCACCCGCGGGCTTCAGGCCCACATCCGCATGGACGGTTGCGCGGGGACCCGGGTGGCCACGTACCGTTTCCCCCTCGGAGGCGCGCCGCCTGTCTCGCCTCTGTCGCTGCAGCCGGGGACGTGGGGGTTCGAGATCGAAGCGCTCGACGCCTCGTGCGCCGTCGTGGGTGACGGATGCCGGGAGGCGACGCTCCCGACATCGGACGGTTCCGTCATCGTCGATGTCACGGCGGTGGCGCCGAGCAACCCCATCTGCCCGATGTGCAACGACGGCTCCTGCCAGCTGGGCGACGCGGGTCCGCCATGAACGGGCCCGAAGGGAGGCTCTGCGGCCCCGCTCTTGGGTGCGCAGGGAAGCGCGATGACTGACGAACCCTTCGTGAAGAGCCTCGGGGAGCTCCGCGTCGAGCGCACCCTCGGCTCCGATCCGGCGATGCCATCCGTGGAAGCGGTCCATCCCGACGGGCGCACGATGCGGGCTCGCGTTCTCGTGTTCGCCGAGGAGATGCCGCACGAAGCGCGGAGCGCCTTCGAGGCCGCCGCGGCGGCCGCCGCGCAGTTGGATCATCCCTCGCTCGCGGTGCCGCGCGTGTGGTCGAGCGGGCCGCCGTGCTTCGCGGCCGTCGACGCGCTCGACGGGGTGACGCTCTCGTCGTGGATCGAGAGCGCGCCGGACATGCTCGACGTACCGCTCGCGGCAGCGCTTGCCGTCGACATCGCGCGGGCGCTCGCCGCCGCGCATGCTGCGTCCCTAGTGCACGGCGGCGTGGGGCTCGATTCCATCTTCGTCTTGCGGACCGGCCGGCCCGTCCTGACCGACTTCGCGATCGCGGCCCTGGGCGGCACGCTCGCGAACAGCTATTCGCAGTTCCTCGGCTTCGTCGTGATGCACATGGCGCCCGAGCAGGTCGATACGCCCGGCGCGACGGCGGCGACCGACGTGTTCGCGCTCGGCAGCATGCTCTACCGGCTCTTGACCGGGAAGTTCCCCTTCGACGCGCCGAGCCCCTTGGGCATCACGCTCGCGCTCTCCATGGGCAGCTTCGATCCCGTCGAGGCGAGCGCGCCCGACGTCCCCGACCAGCTGCGCGAGCTGGTGCACGCGATGCTCTCGACCGCACCGGGCGACCGGCCGGACGCGGCGAAGGTGGCCGCGGAGCTCTCCCGGATCGCCGCGCCCGACGAGGAGGACCGGCACGACGCGCTGCGGAGCCTCTTCTTTCCCGGCGAGACGGCGCCCGCGCCCCCAGCCCCCCATGTCTCGCAGCCCTCGCCCGCCGAACGCGTGGTGCTGCCCGAAGCCGCGCCGCCGGCGCCGGCACCGAAGGCCGTCGGGCCTCCGACCGTCCGCGATTTGGCGTCCGCCATCGCCGCACCGTCGGCCGGGCCGCCCGAGCCGGAGCGCTGGGTGGAATCGGCGGGCTTCGACGACGCTCCGACGGAGTTCGACCCTCAGTTCTTCGGAGCCGAGCACGCGGGCGCGACGCCCCCGACGATGGTCATGTCCCCTGCGACGTACCCCCAGCCGGCTGCGAACGCGTCGTTCGCCGGGCCCGATCGAGCGTCCTCCGCCCCCGTTCGCCACGAAGCCCCGCCGGTGCACCGCGGGAGTGTGCGTTCGGACGGCAGCCCTTCACCCCTCGTGTGGATCGCGGTCGCCGTCGTCGCGTTCCTCATCCTGGGCGCCGCCACGCTCACCGCCATCGCGCTCGCGAGCTGAGGGCGGTTCGCTCCGGTCCTCCCCGCCGTGAGCGCTTCTCGACCGACCAAGCTGGGCCCGATTGGTACGCTCTGCCTCTGCCGGCACCCCTGAGCCGCGGTCCGTTCGAGCATTCAGCTCGAGGTCCAACGGGTCCGGCCGTAAGGCGCCACGGGGAGGCACGGACGACGGGAGACTGACTTTGCGGCCGGTGTTCTGAAGTTCGCCGAAGTACTGAGTCGTAGTCAATTCGGAGTGCAATGGGATTCGCATCTTCCGCCTGACAGACGACTAGCGAGATACGGAGAACGGGCTGTCAGCCCTCGCCTCCACTCCCACCGAACAAATGGGTCTTCAGCGCCTTGTCGGTCGCGGCAGCGGCTGCCGTGTGACCGAGCCACGCGCCCCAGATGCCGCCGATGAAGCCGCCGACGACCGCCCCGACCGGGCTGAAGAACGCTTCTGTTGCAGCCCCGGTCTCGGCGCCGGCCTCGGCCCCCGCCAAGGCGCCCACCGTTTTCACGGACCCGGCCACCGCTGCGCGGGCAACGTGCTCGCTCGTCGACATCCCCGGCTGTTCGGCGTCGTCTTCGTTCCACTGTTCAGCGCTATCAGCGCCAGCCCCCAAAATGGCGATGGGCCCCTTCAATTTCTCCGCCAGACGACCTAACTGCTTGGAGGGTTTGGTGGCTTTTAGGGAGTGGTTTTTATTGATACTTACGCGGCCGCGTAGGGTGGACAACCGTTTTGCCTTATACCGTCCAATCACGTCCTTGGGGCCAAAGTGTATCTTCTTGGCTACCTCGGCCGCCTCCAAGGCATCCTTGATATGTTCGGCTGCCTCATGAGCGGCTTCGAGTGCCTTGGCGATACCCGCCGCCATTGTATACACTTTGCCAGGAGCGTCCCCGACGCCCGACACGTTCGTGTTGAGGATACAGTCGCTCAGGTTGTGCGCCATCGGCCGGCCGCCGACGGCCACGCTACTGTCGGACGGTGGCACAGCCACCATCACGAAGCCGCCTTTGAGGTAAACGGATGATAGAATCCCCTTCCCTGCATTACCCTGTGCGGTTTGGATCTTGTTGTCGTTACGGTAGACGTGGTGGTTTCTCGCGACAAACCTTGCTTCATGGTTGGCCGAATCGCAGTTGGCCAGCCAGGCAACCGTATGGAAGGGGATCAACTTCCCTCCGACGTGGCAGAAGTCCGGATCGGTGGCGACGGCGATCCACTGGCTGTGGGCGTCGGCGCCGTGCGGCACGGTCTTACTGGACATGCGTGACATCCTCCTCGGGAACGCCCCTTCCGAGCTCCACCATGCGCACCGCCAGGACCGCGACGGGATCGCGGGTTTGGAACGCGCCACGCCAGACGAGCGACACTGGCCGCCGATTCAGGTCGATCGCGACCGTGTCGAGCTCGAGCCGTCCCCCGTCTGTCTCCCCGCTCTCGCGCTCGAATCCGACGAGGATCCGGCGGCCCGGGAGCCACATGGTGACTGGGCCCTCGGGCAGCACGCCGGACAGCGTGATGCGCTCGTCCCCACGTAGATACTCCGGGGTGATCATGTCGGGATGCGCGCATTGATAGAATCGGAGATCGAAGTCGTCAGGGAGGCAGGGGCAGCGCTCCTGCTGCCAACGGGCATCGAGGGTTCCGACGTAGCGGGTACGCGGGGCCCACCAGCGGGGAAGGGGGCCGAAGCCTTGGGCGGCCGAGTCTTGCCGGGGTGCTCCGATTGGCTCGTCGGGACGTTCGATCTGGGGGGCTTGGATGCGCTCGAGCGCCTGCACCTGCGCTTCGACGTAGGGACGTGCCTCCTTCGAGAGCGTCCGTGACGCCCTCTCGTCGGGGAGCCAGGCGCATCCTGCGGGGTTGTCCTCTTTCGCGAGGTACGCGTCCTCGCCACCGTCGAGCCTCCACCGTGGACAACATCGTGCCCACCGTTCGATTGTGAGATCGCGCCGACCTTCAGCGTGTCGTTGGCGCCAACCGTCACGCTGCGGTTCAGTTTGCTCTTGTGAAGGAGGTCTTTCCCGATCTTGTGGGTGAGGTTTGCGCCGACCTGCTTTGCGACATCGCCGCCGATCTTCTTTACTTCATCGGCGACCACGTTCTTCACGGAAGAATGCCCCACATTGAGCATGTGATCCAACCCGACGGTGACCGCAGCTCCGAGCCCCACGTTCTGCGAGAGCGTCTTTCCGATGGTTTGTGCAAGTGCGAGCCGATCGAGTGCGCGACGTTGTTGCCGACCGAAATCGTCTCGTCGTTGCCCACGTTGTGGCTCCGACCGACGCCGACGCTGACGGACTCGGTGTTCGCCACGTGGCGGGTGCGGCTGTTCCCGACGACGTGGTGCTCGTCCACCGCGACCTGCTTGGTTCGGCTGTTCCCGATGGTGACGGTTTCATTGTTCCCGACGTTCCGGGCCCGGTCGATCTCGACGTGCTGCGTCTCGTGGCGGCCCACCGTCCGGTTGTGGTCGTGCTTGATTAGTGTGTTCCAGTCCTTTTGGCCCTGGAGGTAGAGCTCCTCTTCGCCAGCGCGATCCTCGAACCGAAACTCGTTGTGCCCGCCGCCGCCAGGAGACGAGTTGGTCTTGATCGTGGTGCGGGTCTTCTCGGCCGGATAGTCGTAGGGGGGCGGGCTCTCGCCGTTGTAGACGACACCCGTGACCAGCGGCCGGTCGGGGTCGCCCTCCATGAAGCTGACTGCGACCTCCATGCCGATCCGAGGGATGAACGAGAAGCCCCAACCCGGACCTCCCATCGACTGCATCACCCGGATCCAGCAGGAGCTCTTGTCATCGCCGGTCCCGAGTCGGTCCCAGTGGAACTGCACCTTGATGCGCCCATGCGGGTCGGTGTGGAGCTCCTCGCCGGCCGGACCGACCACCATCGCGGTCTGGACGCCGGAGATGTTGGGCCGGCGGCGCGTGCGATCCGGGCGCCAGGGAACGTTCGCCGGCAGGCAGGTGAAGCGGTTCACGTAGGCCAGAGCCGAGTCGGAATGGCCGACGTGGGACCGATAGCGGTGCTCGGCTTCCACGATAGACCAGTCACCGTCGAGCTCCACCCGCGGGTGCCGCGCCAGGTCGAACGAGCGTCCCGCGCGCATGCCCAACGCCGAGCCGGTGCCATCGCACGAGCGCGCATCGCGACGCGCGAGCTCCGTGTGCAGCCGGAGCTGGTCATTCGCGTTGTGGGCGCCGTAGGTGTGGTCGAATGCATGAAACGTCAGCGGCGCGTCGTGCACGTAGGTCTCGAGCACCGGCCCCGAGGGGTCCTCGGCCTGCGACTCGCCGGTCATCGGCACCGACGGGTGGGTCCAGTCGAAGTGGCGGGTCGCGACGCGGTTCGGCCGGACGCTGGAGACGCGCTCGAAGCGGCTGATCCCCTCGGATGCGTCGAGCTCGGCGTCTTCGCGGCCGACGTAGTGAAGCGTGGAGCCGTCCTCGCCTTCGAGCGGGCTCAGGTGCGCCGGCCGATCGAAGAGCACCACCACGTCGCGGGGGCCTTCGTGGTCGAACGTGTACCCGATCCCTTCTTCCTCCATCAGTCGATGGACGAACTCGAAGTCGGTCTCTCGATACTGGACCGTGTACTCCCGCTCCGGATAGCTCCCGTCCAGGCGGGATTCGACCGCGCGCCCGAAGACGCCGAGGTCGGCGCCGAGTACCTCCGTGAGGATCTCCGGCACGCTCATGTTCTGGAAGATGCGCGTGTCCGAGCGGTAGCGGAGCGCGGAGAGCGCAGGCTCCACGCGCAGCCTCGCGTAGGTGTTGTGGTTCGGGTCCGTCCCCTCCCGCACGTGAGTGACGACGCCGCAGACGCGCAGGCTCACCTCGCGCCGGAAGAGGGTCAGCACGCACGAGGAGCCGAGGAGCGGCGATGCGTCCGCCTCGGGCTCGTCGTTCGCGACGTCGACGTCGAGCGTGAAGGGCTCGTTCAATCGCTCGCGCAGGGTCGCTCCTGTGACCCGCCATTCCGTACCCCTCCAGCGGTCGGCCTCGAACCGTGCTTCGACGCGACGTCGTGTTTCCATGTCTTTCGGGCTTCCGTTGCTTCCGTTGTCGGGAGTGGGGCTCGCGCGCGCTCAGCACGCCGTGGCTTGGCAGACCGGGCTGGCCGTGGGGCAGCAGAGCTGCGGCCCGCAGTCCACGCCGCCGTCGCACGTGTACGAGCTCGGCCAGGCGCAGTTGGTCATGCACGTTCGATATCGATCACCCCCGCAGCAGCTGCCGTCTGGGGCGTGCACACCCCCTCGCCGCTGCAGGGGGACCACATGCTCCAGGTGCACGAGCTGGTGCAGGTGCGGGTCTGGGTACCGCAGTTTCCGCACGCTTGGGTTTGGCCGAGCCCGTAGACGCACTCCCCACCGCCCGTGCATGCCGACCAGGTGCTCCACTCGGCCGCCGCGCTGCAAGTACGCGACTTGTGGCCGCAATCCGGGCATATGGCGCGGTCGACGGTTCCCGGCGCGCACGTGCCTTCGCCGGTGCAGCTGCCGTACAGCGACCAGGTGCACGCGCTGGTGCAGGTGCGGGTCTTGGTACCGCAGTTGCCGCACGCCGCGCTGTCCGTCGCTCCCGGAGCGCATTCGCCGCAGCTTGCGTCGGGTGTTCCGGCGTCGGAGGCGCCAGCGTCGGGTGTTCCGGCGTCGGAGGCGCCAGCGTCGGGTTTCCCGGCGTCCGGTGTTCCGGCGTCGGCCTGTCCCGCCGCGTCCACCGCTGCCGCGTCGCGCGGGCTCCCGTCGCCGGAATCGGGCGTCGTCACCGCGCCGTCGGCGCCCCCGTTCCGAAGTCCATTCCAGCGCTCGTCGATTGGCACGTGCCGTTCACGCACGCGGCGCCGTGTGGGCAATCGAAGATGGACTCGCACTGTGGATGGTTGCCGTCCGAGCAGGCCGCGAGAACGGATCCGCTGCCGAAGAGGATGAGCAGTCCGATGAATCGCATGGAGGACCCCACTCGTACTCGCTGTGATCGATGGACCAGGCGCATGCTACCAACAAGACCAAGCCCGATCGCGCCACCATCACGTTCACGTACGAGCTCGAATGCCCACCGGTTCGCCCCGACTCCCGTCCCGTGCGTGACCGTCAGCGCGCGCCGCGTCGTCGACTCCGCAGCGCGAGCCACTGCGATCACGTGGTCGGCGCCGTCGATTGGCGGCGCTCCCGACGCGGCTCGACGTGAGAGCCGTGCTCTCGATCCCACGGCGAGCGAGAGCCGGCGTTGGCACCTCGTTCGTCGCAGGCGGGTCGGGGCCGATGGCATGCCGTTCCGGTATGTAAGCGATGTGCCGGCGAGCCTCGGCGGCTCGACCATGACTGGCGCCACACGAATCCGGTTTCGAATCCGTCCGCATGAGCTGTCCATAGGCGTCGTGGAATGTCGCCCCGTTTCGTGGTGTGTCCGGTGGTGCGCTTCGGCCGACGCCCGCGCATCACGACCGGGTCCGTGTGGGAGCGCGCCGGCGTCGAGCGCAGCGCTGGCGCCGTCTACCGGAGTAGAGAGGTGTATCCCGAGCCGAACGCGTTCCGTCGTGGCGGACCGATGTACGCGCCTCGTCTACGGACCGAGTGAGCTCGCGGTCCACAGCAGCCAGAGCACGAACGCCATGGCCGCGAACGACGTGAAGAGCACGGCGGCCAGTATCGCCACGAGCAGCCACGGCCCGTGCCCCTCCGCGGTCCGCGCCGGCCACTGAACCACGGTCGGCGCGCTCGCGAAGGGATCCTCCATGTCCGGCTGCGGCATCCGAAGCGGCGTCGGAATCGTGACCGCGGTCGAGGTCTCCTCCACGCCGGCCTCCGGCAGCGAGGTCTCCTCGGTCGCCGCCAGATCGGCGGCGTCGGAGACGACGGTGGCGTCGTCGAAGGGTCCCACCGCGGTCCGCGCCTCTCCAGCACCGGCATCCCAAGCCCGCGCGGACCGGACCCATTCACCGACGGTCTCGGCGGTAGCCGCGGGTGCGCAGGACTCCAGCGCCTGGGCCAGCTCGGCGGCGGTGGAGAAGCGTTCGTCGAGGTCTCGGGTCATCGCCTTGAGCACGATCCGGTCGAGCTCCGGCGGCACCTCGGCGCGGAACGTGGATGGAGCGAGGATCGGCGCCGTCAGGATCTTGTTGATGGTGTCGGAGCTCGAGGCGCCGCGGAACGCCCGCTGCCCCGCGAGCCCCTCCCACAGCACGACGCCGGCGGTGAAGATGTCCACCCGCCGATCGATGGGGGCGCCCCGCAGCTGCTCGGGGGCGATGTAGCCGAGCTTGCCCTTGACGGAGCCGTCCCGGGTCACGGCGGCACGCTCGGCGGCCTTCGCGACCCCGAAGTCGCTCAGGCGAGCCCTTCCGTCGAGCCCGATCAGGATGTTCTGCGGAGTGACGTCGCGATGAATCACGTTCGCGAGCCGTCCTCGCGCGTCTCGCAGCTCGTGGGCCGCGTGGAGCCCGTCCAGCGCGTCGCGCATCACCCGCAGCAGGTTGGGGATCGGGACCGGCCCTCCATCGCGCCGCATCATCTGCGCGAGCGTGGTCCCCTCCACGTACTCCATGACCATGTAGAGATCGCTGTCGTCCGCGACGTCCAACGTGGCGACGACGTTGGGATGCCGGACGGCCGAAGCGATGCGCGCTTCGTCGGAGAACATCGCGACGAACTCGGGATCCTCCGCGAGGTGCGGGTGGCAGAGCTTGATCGCGACGCGCTGCTCACCGAGGCTCGCCAGGTAGACCTCGCCCATCCCCCCGCTGGCGATGTGGGAGAGGATCTCGTAGCGACCGACCCGCTCTCCGGGGAGCCGCTCCGCCGTGTCGTGATTTCGGCGCCCTCTCACCGGCGGATGCCCCTGGCGAGCGCCGTTGCTGTCAACTCGGGCCCCGCAGCCCGTGCTTGCGGAGGAGCTGGTAGAGGTACGCTCGCGTCAGCCCCGCCGCGCGCGCGGCCTCGGCCAGGTTGCCGGGATGGCGCTCGAGCAGCCGCTCCACGAAGTCTCGTTCGAAGCGGGCGATCACGTCGGCGCGGGCCGCGTGATACGAGGTCTGGGTGGACAGCGGCGCCGGCGCCCGGCCCTCCTCGACGCGCAGGGCGTGCTCGGCACCGAAGGCGAGCAGGCGCTCAACGAAGTTGCGGAGCTCGCGCACGTTGCCTCGCCAGGGACGCCGCTCGATGGCTCCGCTGAGCTCGGGCGGCAGCGTCGTCCCCTCGGGGAGGAAATGCGACGCGAGCGCGGGGACGTCCTCGAGCCGCTCTCGGAGCGGCGGGACTCGGACCTTCAGGACGGCGAGGCGGAAGTAGAGATCCTCCCTGAACGTCCCGTCGTTGACCATCGCGCGCAGGTCGCGGTGGGTCGCAGCGATGAAGCGCACGTCGACCGGCCGGCGCTGGTTCTCTCCCAGGCGCCGCACCGTCCTCGACTCCAATACGCGCAGGAGCTTCGGCTGGAGCGAGAGGGGCAGCTCTCCGACCTCGTCGATGAAGACCGTCCCGCCGTCGGCGGCCTCGATCGCGCCCGCCCGCGCGTTGTGGGCGCCGGTGAAGGCACCGCGCGCGTGCCCGAAGAGCTCCGCCTCGAGCAGATTGCCCGAGAGCGCCGCGCAGTCGATGATTGCGAAGGGCTGACTGCCGCGCGGCGAGGTCTCGTGCACGGCGCAGGCGACGAGCTCCTTGCCCGTGCCGGTCTCGCCCTCCACTAGCAACGTGGCATCGCTCCGGGCCGCCCGGTCGAGCCACTCGAAGAGCTCGCGCATCGCCACGCTGCGGCCGATCAAAGGACCGAAGCGGTCGAAGCGCCAGAGGGGCACCGGCTCCGCGCTCGCCTCGTAGCCGACCACCAGCTCGGTGTCGCCGAGGCGCAGGCGCGCACCCTCGTGGAGGCGCGCCGAGGCCACACGCACCCGGTCGACGTAGGTACCGTTGCGACTGCCGAGGTCGGCCACCCAGAGGCCGTCGGGGCGCTGCGCCAGCTCGGCATGCAGGCGCGAGACCTTCGGGTCCGCGAGGACGACGTCGACGTCCGGCGCCGCGCCTACGACCACCGAGCCGGAGAGCCGCCGCTCCTGTGGGCCGCTCGCCTCGTTCCATCGGATCCGTGGCCGCTGCCGCGACGCGCCGGGCAGGTCGGGTACGAGGTTGCCCTGCGTGAGGGTCTTGACTTCGGTGTCGTCCTGATGCTGCACGCTCACGCCCATCTTCCCGGAGGTGCCTCGATCTTCTCTACCTGCCGGAGGAAGTATACCGCGTGAAGGGCACACGCGGCCGAGTGTACGACCGCGTGGTCGTGTGTATGGTCGAGTGAACGGATCGAGCGGCACTCCCGCGGCTCACCTCACCGGAGCGCTCTGGCACGCGCGTCGCTACAGCCGGCGCCATGCCTCGACCCGCCTGCCGCGCCCTCGGAACCTGCCCGTCGATTGGGCTTGCTCTGCTCCTGACCATGCCCGCATGCACCGGGACGCTCAGCGGGACCCTGCTGGGCCCGGTGTCCGACCAGGATCCCGCAGCGGAGCCATCCGCCGCGCCGTACGACGCGGCGCCGAACCTGGACGAAGACGCTGGGAGCCCCTGGATTGGCCCAGCCGAAGGAGACGCGGGGACCACGCATCCCGCGCCGGACGACGCAGGCACGCCGGACGCAGGCACGCCGGACGCGGGCCCCGCGGACCCCTGCGCGGCCCTCGCCTGCGGCGCCAACGCGCACTGCGTCGTCGACGCGTGTGCATGTGACGACGGGTTCGAGCTCCAAGGAGGGAGCTGCGTGTCGTCGCCGGTGGGCGATCCGGCCTCTCACGCGCAAGCGGACGTATGCGCCCGCTACAACGAGAGCCGCGCCGTCTCGTCGGGGTACTTCATCGCCGGCGCCTCGACGTGCGACCCGGGGACCCTCACCCGCGACGGCATCGACGACGCGCTCCAGCGCCTGAACTTCTACCGCTGGCTGACCGGGCTCGGTCCGGTCACCGCGGACGACCCCGACGACAACGCGCAAGCTCAGCTCTGCTCCGTGACCTCGGCGTGGAACCCGGCCGGCCTCATGGCCCACCACCCCGATCCGAGCGCGGTCTGCTACACGGAGGGCGGAGCCATCGGCGCGGCGCACAGCAACATCGCGTGGGGCCCGGCGAACCCCTCCGCGATGATCGACCAGTTCATCGTGGACAACGGGAACGAAACCACCCTCGGCCACCGGCGCTGGTGTCTCTACGCGCCGCTCGGCGGCGTCGGCGTCGGATTCTACCGCGGCGGCGGCTCCGGGTTCGGCTACTACGGGGGCGCCGCCTGCCTGAAGGTGATCGGAACCCGCGGCGCGAGCAGCTCGCCGCGCCCCGATGTGGTCGCCTTCCCCCCCGCGGGTTTCGTGCCCGTCCAGGTCATCCAGGGGATGTGGTCGATCTCGGCCGGCGGGCTCGGGGGGAACATCGACGTGACCATCACCCGCATGTCGGACGGGATGGACCTCGCGACGACCGTGCACAGCCTCATCGACGGCTACGGCGCCCCCACCACCGCCTGGACCCTCGACGGTTGGAGCCCCGCGGCCGGGGAGGACTACCGCGTCGTCGTGACGGACGGAACCTCGACCGTCACCTACCACGTCATGCCGGTCCGCTGCTGATCCGCTTCGCCCGTGGAGACGTCGAACATGCTCACCAGAAATGCGTTCGCTCTCGGCTTGTCGATGCTCGCCATCGGCTGCGCGACCGGCGGGCCCGGTGTCGTCGCCCGCTCCAACGGCGACGGCGGCGTCGCGCCTCTCGGCGATGACGGCGGGGTCGTGGAGCGGGACGCCGCTCCTGGGTCGAGCCCGTCCCGCGGCTGCACCGACGGGACACCGCTCAGCTGCACGACGTCGTGCGGATCGACCGGCACGACCACCTGCGCGGGGAACAGCCCGGGCCTGTGCGTGCTCCCGGTCGAGGAGTGCGACGGGATTGACCAGGACTGCGACGGACGCGTGGACGAAGACGTCCCGGCCCGCGCGTGCTCGGCGGTGTGCGGCGGGGGCATGACCCGTTGCGTGGACGGCGCGTTCACCTCCTGCCAGGGCGCCGATCCGGTCGCCGAGACCTGCGACGGGACGGACGAGGATTGCGACGGTAGCGTCGACGAGGGGCTCATGCGGCAGTGCGACAGCGCATGTGGAACGGGCGCTCAGACCTGCGCCGCCGGCGACTGGGGCGCATGCTCCGCGCCGGCGCCCGGCACGGAGATTCTGCGATGGCGTCGACCAGGACTGCGACGGCAGCGTCGACGAGGGCACGTTCTCCAGCTACTTCGTCGGCGCGGGGAGCAGCTCCTGGCGCCGATACGAGCTCGACTGCGCGAGCCCTTTCGCGCCGAGCGCGCCCATCGAGACCGTCTTCGACATCGACTCTCCGCCGCGCGCCTACTTCCTCGCTCGCGCGACCTATCACGTGCTCGACCTCTCCACGCAACGCTGGATCGCCACCGGGGCGCGCGCGGAGATCATGCCGGAGCTCTCGGGCCAGACGGTGCGCGCCGCGTTCACCGTGCCGCCTCCCGCCGGCAGCACCGACGAGGGGGCCTACGTGTTCACGGGGACGCAGGTCTATATCTACGACGTCGACCTCGCGGCCCCCGCGTCTCCGGTCTTCAGCCTCGCGACGTTGGACGGAGGCCGTCCGAACCCTGGTAGCTGGGCGCTCGATCCCTCGACCACTGCCGCCTACATGGATCTCCACCGGCACGTGGGACATCGATCCCCGCACGATGTGCGCGGCGGCCACCGCCGACCACGGGCCCTACTCGGCGTTCGTGAAAGCGGACGCCATCGAGTTCTACGACGACGGCTGGTGCTTCGACAGCATCGGGGAGGCGCCGATCGGCTCTCTCGCCCCGTTCTCGTTCGCCACGGCGCCGGCTCGCGATCAGTGGCGCCACGTCGTCTACAACAGCGGCGTCTGGCTCTTCGCCGAGCCCGCCCTGCCCTGAGGCACCGGCAGTCCTCTTCGGGCTGTCGAGCCCTTCACGTGGACCACGAACGCCCGCACGCTGTTCCCGACTCGCTATCGGTCATACTATCGACTCGTCATCGTCGAACGAAACTGGAAGGGGCTCCATGCAATCCGTGCGAATCCTGGCCACGTTGACCAGCACCGTGATGGTCGTGGCGTGCTCGGGAGGCAACGCCGATCAGTGTCAGTCCATCTTCGACTGTCCGGCCGGCAATGCCTGCGTGAACGGGGTGTGTCAGCCGCCCGCCAGCGGGATGGACTCGGGCCTCGCACGCGACGGATCCGTGCCGGGCCACGACGCCGCGGCCCATCCGGACGCCCAACCGGCAGACGGATCCACGGGGTCGGATGCGGGCTCGGCGGCCGACGGCGGATCCCGCGCCGACGGTGGAGCGCTGATCGCCGACGCGGGAGCCCCGGACGCCGGGTGTGGTGAGTGCGAGCCTGGGACCACCGACACGGGCATGCAGGCCTGTGGCTCCTGTGGATCGCAGCAGCGGACACGGACCTGCTCTTCGAGCTGCACGTGGGGAGCGTGGAGCATGTGGGGTGCCTGCAGCGCCACCTCGATCTGCACCCCGGGAGACACCGATAGCGAAGCATGCGGCGACTGCGGCACACACTCGCGCACGTGCACGTCATCCTGCGATTGGGGCAACTGGTCCACCTGCACCGGTGAGGGAGCGTGCGCGTCCGGCGCGACGAGCGCGAGAGGCTGTGGGTACTGCGGGACTCAGACCCGCACCTGCAGTAGCTCGTGCAGCTGGGGATCGTATGGCACCTGCACCGGTGGGGGCGCTTGCTCGCCCGGAGCGACGAGCTCGCGAGGCTGTGGGAACTGCGGGACTCAGACCCGCACCTGCAGTAGCTCGTGCAGCTGGGGATCGTATGGCACCTGTTCGGGCGAGGGCGCCTGCTCCCCCGGGGCGACGGACAGTCAGGCATGCGGCAACTGCGGGACCCAGACCCGCACCTGCGACAGCGCGTGCAGCTGGGGGTCGTACAGCGCCTGCTCGGGCGAGGGCGTGTGCTCCCCCGGCAACACACGCTCGGTCGCCTGTGGGAACTGCGGCACCGAGACGGACACCTGCACCTCCTCGTGTACATGGGGAAGCGGCACGTGCACGGGAGCGGGGGTATGCGCGCCGGGAGATGTCCAGAGCGCGCAGGACGTGCACCTCTGTTGCGGCGGCAACCGCTACCGCACGTGCACCGCGACGTGCACCTGGCCTTCCTCCTACAGCTGTGACGGAGGAGTGAGCTGCACACAGAATTGCTGTGCTCCAGACACACCGGCCTGTCGGGCGACCCCATGTCCATGACTCTCGCCAGAGCCAGGAATCGGAAGGCGGGGGGACGGCTCTCGCACGCCGCGTCGCCGTAGCTGAGCTGCCGGCGGGCCGCCGCGGCACACGAGCGGCGCCGTCGGCCGGCATGGCTGCCGGCGCTCGACGGACGCCTCAGCTGAGCCCGAGGTGCTGATGGATCAAGGCGAGCTCTTCGGGGCTCGCGAAGCGGCTCGCGAACGGTCGGCGGGCTTGCCGCTCGCGAAACGTCGGTCTTGGGTGCCCGCCTCGATGATCAACCGCCGGAGCTGGAGGCTCGAACGACACCACGTCGCGGAGGACCGACAGCGCGCCGCGCTCGTACTCCGCGCGGGTCGCGACCTGGGTCGCGACATCGCAGAGGTCGGCTGTGATTGAGCGGCTCACGACGGGGATTGTACTGATCGCCCCGAAGCGGAGCGAGGATCGGAGCCGTCGCGATCCGCCGCCGAGAAGCTCCGCCGCTTCGTGCGCGCGCGCTGTCGTCGCACGCGCGACCTCGCTGCCCGCCGGCGAGGAGCGCGTCGATCGTGTCGCCGTCACAGCAAACTCCGGCCGCGCCATCGATGTCAGCGCAGCCGGAGCGCCCTGACCTTCGTCCGATCCGGAGAGGACCACGAGCTGGTTCGCGCACCGCGCGAGGCGAGCGCGCACCGGCGACTCTGCGCCGAGGTGCTCGAGTCCTTCGTCGGCGCGCTCGCGCGGTCGCTGCGGCGCCCTGACGCTCGTGAGCCTGAGATCGACGGAGGCTTCGCCGATCGGCGGCCCCCTTCGCCGATCCTGTCGCGCAACTGCGCGAGATCACGTCCCCGAGGA
This sequence comes from uncultured Pseudomonadota bacterium, assembly GCA_963832725.1. Taxonomy (GTDB): domain Bacteria; phylum Myxococcota_A; class Polyangia; order Polyangiales; family Sandaracinaceae; genus JAEZBP01. The sequence continues at coordinate 142,957 of CAWHVG010000006.1, read as the reverse complement.
CCGGTCCGTGCGCTGCTGGGGGCGGCCGCGTGGCTTCGCCCCGACCGGACACGAGCCCGCTCGACCCGGAGCGCAACGCGCTGCACAGGCTCCTGCGCATCCACCTGGCGAGCTTCCTCGAGGAGCGCGAGCGCCTGGGGGCGCCACTTCCGCGCTTCGTCGTCCGAGAGCTCGAAGGCTACCTCGACTGTGGCCGGCTCGCGGCGGACTGCGCGCGCTTCGAGTGCGAGGGCTGCGGCCTGACGCGAGTGACCGGTCTGTCGTGCAAAGGGCGCGGATTCTGCCCGCGCTGCTGCGGCCGGCGCATGACGGAGCGGGCGCGCCACCTGGCTCAGCGCGTGTTCCCGGAGCGCGTTCGCGTGAGGCAGTGGGTGTTCTCGCTTCCGTTCGGGCTGCGGGTTCGGGCGGCGTTCGACCACGAGCTGGCGCTGGCCCTCACGCGCCTCGCGACGCGGGCCATCGAGTCGCGCTACCGGCGGCTCGCACGTGGAGCGGGTTTGCGCTCGCCGCGCGGCGGCTCGGTGACGGTGCACCAGCGATTTGGCTCCGACTTGCGACTCAACCTGCACCTTCACGGCTTGTTCTTGGACGGCGCCTACGGCGAAGACGAGCACGGACAGCGCCGCTTCTTCACCGCACCGGCACCGAGCCCAAACGAGGTAGAGCAGGTCCTCGAACGCATCCTGCGACGGGCTCGAGCGCTGCTTTGCTCGGCCGAGGAGGACGTGGAGGACGAAGAGCTCGCTCTGTTGCAAACCTGCGCCGCCTCGGCCGGCACGCAGGGCAGCGAGCTGTGTGGCCCCGGCGAGGAGCCTGGACTCGGGCTCGTGGTGCTGCCCACCCGGCGCAAGGCGCGCATCGACGGCTGGGACCTCGACCCCGAGGTGGCCGTGCACGAGCACGAGCGGCTCGAGCACCTGTGCCGCTACGTGCTGCGGCCGCCGCTCGCGCTCGACCGATATCGGGCCTCGCTCCGCCATGCACTGGAACGGCACGAGCTGGTCCACCGTCAGCACGTCCGGTCTGCCTTCGCGGAACGAGTACGACGTCTGGGCGGAGGCAGCGGGCGACGCGTGGGTGGTCGGCGAGCTCGGGCTCCTCGTCCACCGCACGGGCTACGACCGACCCCATCCCGGTCGGCATCGATCTCTGGGGAAGCGCGGCCGACGACGTATGGATGGCCGCCAACACCATGGTGCACTGGGACGGTTCGTCCTGGAGCACGGTCTCCGGAGCGTCGGGCCGGGCGGTCTGGGGAAGCGCGTCCGACGACGTGTGGGCGGTCGGAGACAGCGGAGCCATCTCGCACTGGGATGGCTCGTCGTGGACGCCCGTCACGAGCGGCACCGACCAGTTTCTCCGCGGGGTCTGGGGGGCCGCCTCCACGACGTCTGGGCCGCCGGCGTGAACGGCACCGCGGTGCCACTGGGACGGGACGTCCTGGACGCCGGTCGGCACCGGCTCGACCGCCGCGCTCCGGGCCGTCTGGGGGAGCGCTACGGACGACGTGTACGCCGTCGGGGCCACCCCGGCCTTGGTGCTCCACTGGGACGGGGCGAGCTGGAGCGTGAGCCTCGATGCGAGCTTCTCGCCCCACGCGGTGTGGGCGAGCGCGGCCGACGACGTCTGGGTCGCGGGGCTGGCCGGCTGGTGCAGCCACTGGGACGGCTCCGCCTGGAGCGACGTGAACACGGCGGTGGGCCACACCTCGCGCTACCTGATCGATCTGTGGGGCAGCGGTCCGGACGACATCTGGGCCGTCGGCGGGGCACCATCCTGCACCGCGGCGCGCCGCTCTGACCGACCGCAGCGACGAGTGGCTCGTCGCTCATGCGGGTGCTGGCGCGTCATGGTCGTTCGCTCGACGGCGTGGAAGACGCGTCCGACATGCTGAGGGACGAAGAGCTCGCGCTCTCGACCCCTCACCTCCCGGGCCGTTTGTGGTTCAGGGGCAGAATCCAGCTACGGTCCGTGGTGCCAGGCGATCTGCCCACTTTCAGGATCGAAGGCGTACATCCCGTTGCCGATGACGGCCACGACGTAGCGCCCATCATAGACTGCGCCATCGAAACTGACATTGTAGTGATCGCGGATCCTCTGCTCCCATTCCGTCCGTCCGGTATCGGCGGCCAGACGCAGCACGACCGCCGTGGCGTCGCCCTGGCTCTCGGGGAACAGCCCCGCGAAGACGATCACGCCGCCGGGCACCGCGACCAGGCCGGCTCGACCCACGTTCGGCGTTCCGACAGCCGAGAGCTCCCGGGTCCAGCTCGCTGGGTGGGACACGCGGACGAGGGCGGTTCCTCGCTCGCGAAATGAAAGGCGATACTCGTCGCCGCCGAACGACGCAGTGACGGTCGCGTCTTGGTCCTGAGTGAAGCTGGTATGTTCCCAGATCGCCTGCCTGCGTTCGGTGACTTCGCAGCTGCCCCCCACCAAGGTCTCGCCCAAGCGGAACCCCCGGGCGCTTCCGTCGCTCGTGTATACGACGAAGCACCCGTCACCGCGCGCCCATCCTGTCGCTTGGTCCGACAGCCGAACTCGACGGGACTGTCCGTCGGCGACGCGGTACACGTCGACGCCGAACTCGGGCCCTGGCTTGACCACCGCCTCCGGAGAACGCCGTCGCTGCGACGGAGGCGAAGCCCCCACAGACCGACAGACCCACGAATCCCGCGATAGCGACGAGTGTCGCCGTCGGTTTGAAAGACGTCGCGGGCGGGCTCGTACCGAACGTCGGGGGCGCGGCTGCCCGGACTTGATGCGTGGTTCCGCAGTAGGAGCATCGCACGCTGCCGGGCGTGGCAGGCAAGGGCGCCCCGCACCGGTCGCACGAACGAGACATGGGAGGCATGCTCCCATACATCGATTGAGATCGGCAACGGGCGGGGAGTCCGAAGCGCAGCGGCCGAAGAGCCCGACCAGCAGCGTCGCCGCCGAACGACCCAAGCGCATGACCGTCGGCGCTCGAGGGTGGCGGCGGCGTATCGGACTACCGCGTTTGCTCCGGGGCCAACAGCACGCACGCGGCGCTCGGCCGCGCCGGTCGGCGCGTGCTCGTTCGTGAACATCACCCGAGGCACAGCGCGACTTCGCGGATCCTTTCGATCGCGGTCTCCGTCTCCTCGGGGTGAGCCGGCGTGGAAGGACGGCACGCATGCCGTCCTGCTCGACCCGCTGGACTTCCGCTGTCGACTCTGCGCGCTCCTCCCGCCGCCTCGCGTCCACTTGCTGCGCTACCACGGCGCGCTCGCGGGCCGTGCCACGGTTCGCGCCGAGGTCGTGGCCGGTCGCGCGCGGCCGCCACTCGATGCGCAGTTGCCCTTGCTCCTGCCGAGCGACGTACCTGTGCTGGAACCGCCGCCTCCGCCCAGTCGCCATCCCTGGCCGTGGCTGCCGCCGGTGCGCTCGGCGCCAGCTGGATGTCCGCCCAGCTCGGGGGCAAGCGCCCGCTCCTCCTCTCGGCGACGCTCTTCGTGGTGGGCTCGCTGCTCTCTGCGCTGGCGGGCTCACCCGCCGCTCTGATCGAGGCGCGCGCGCTCTTGCGTGTGGCCATCGGCGTCGCCGCCTTCACGGCACCGCTGTACCTGCCGAGGTCGCCCCCGAGCACATCCGGGGCGCGATGATCTCGGCCTACCAGCTGATGATCACGATCGGCATGCTGGTCGCGTTCCTCTCGGACACGGCCTTCAGCTACACGGGCAGCTGGCGCTGGATGCTGGGCATCATCGCCATCCCCGGCGTGCTCTTCTCGCTCGGCGTCTGGCTGCTCTCGCCCGGCCCCCACTGGCTGATGATGCGGGGGCGTGACCGTGAGGCGCACGACGTATTGACGCGGCTTCGCGGCAATGTCGTCCTGGTGAACCCCTACGGGAGAGTCGGCATCTCGCCATACTGCTGAACACAAGGACGCGCAGGCATCACAACATGTTCGGCGAGTACCACGCCCACTGGCGTTGCCGTTCTTCGCCGTGCGTTCGCGCGACTCCTCTCGGCGCCTCGAGGCTGGACGCGGCTCGATCGCGGTGCTCGGTCCGATTCATCGCCACACCTCGAGCGCGTGGGCGGCGTCGCCCGACGGGAGCTCGGGGCGCTCGGTGCCTTCGGCGCGTCGACGACTCTCCTTCCGGGTGATCGACGCTGGCGCGTGAGCCAGACGATGGGACTGCGCAGCGAAGACCTGCGCAAGGCGTTGAACGACGCGCTGGCCGGGCGGCCGTCTCGGCTGGGCGATCTCTTGGCGCGTCACGGCGGGTTGCCCGGGCCGCATCCGAACGCCGGCCTCGCCGCGGCGTTCGGCGAGGCGGTCGCCGAGGCCGGCAAGGGCGCGCGGCGCGTGCTGGACGGCTTCCGCGAGGAGCCCGAAGAGGACTCGGCGCGGACGTTCCTGCCCATCGCCGCCGCCTACGGCCACATCGCCCGCTTCGACACCGACTCCCGCCACGTGTGGGAGGGCATCTTGCGCCGCCAAGTCGCCGGGGCTGCGCCGACGGTGCCACCGGTCTCGACTGCGAGCAGCCCGCGCTCGCACCGCTCAGTGCAGCGCAGCGTCCCCCGCGTCGAGCCTTCCTGCGTTGTTGGGCCCTCCGTCGTTGGGCCCGCCATCGGGCGGTCCGGCGTCGACGTCGGCGACCGGGCTATAGTGGCTGTCGAGGAGCGCAGCGTGCAGGGAAGCTGGACAGTGCGCGTGGCGGCGGTCGTTTGGGCGCTCTCGATGTGGCCCACGGCGATCGAGGCGCAGTGCTCGCCCGCGGCGCCGAGCGCGGATGGTGACGCGAGCGGGCGTCCTTCCGGTGCTGACCCGATCCGGTATCCGCCGCTGATCGAGCAGGCGGTCCGCCACCACAGCGAGGCCCAGGGGCTGCGCCGGCAGAGCCCCATGATCATCGACCGTCAAAGGGATGAGCAGGCCCACCGGGAGTACGAGATCGCGGCGCGGGCATACCGCGCGTACCTCCGAGCCTGCCCCGACGACCCGGACGCTTACGAGCTGCGCTACCACCTGGCCGACGCGCTCTTCTGGTCGGACCACTTTGAGGAGGCCGCCCAGGCGTACGCGGAGGTCCGCGACTCGCCGCTGGACGACCGCTACCTGTCCGAGTCGGCGCGCCGGGTCGTGGAGTCGCTGCACCGCCTCGTCGAGCAGGCCGAGGAGCGAGGCGAGCTCCACCTCCGAAGCGATCCGCCCGAGCCGACCGGTGAGCCGCCCCGCGTCACGCCGATCCAATTGCCGCCGCTGCTGCAGCGCTTGTTCGAGGCGCGCGAGATCTATCTGGCGCGGGTCCCGGAGGCGGAGGACGTCGAGCGCGTGCGCGCCGGGTACGAGCTCGAAGACGCGTTGCTCTTCTTCTACTACGGGCGCTGGCCCTCGGCGCGTCACCGCTTCTTGCAGATCTACGATACGCGCTGCTCCGGTCCCGCCGCGGATGACACAGGTCGCGTCGCCTGGGAGAAGCTGCGCGACATGGCGATCGCCTTCGGAGACATCGCGGAGGCCGAGCGCTTGTCACGGCAGGTCCTGGCTCGCGGTTGCACCTTCGGCCACGCGACCGAGCAGGACGTTGACGCGTTCTGCAGCCGACCGGAGCAGATCGGCAGCCCGGAGTGCATTGCCGACTGAGCCCTCGGAGATGCGTTCATGAAGAGCGTGAGCGACGCACGTCTCCGAGGGCCCGGGGAAGCGCGGCAGGCTCCCGACCGGCTCACTCCTGCCCCTCGAGCCGAAACATCACGTCCGTGCGCAGCACGTACTTCACGCCTGACGTGACCTCCGCGCCCTGGTGCCGGAGCGGGTGCAGGAACGCGAGCGCGAGGCCGGTGCGCGGCGCGCTGGCGCGATCGGCGAACTCGGTCGCGCCGCCGGCGAAGCCCTCGTTCAGATAGAAGAGGAGCGAGTAGAAGCTCTGCTCCTCCGCGTTCCGCTGGAAGGCGCCGTCCCGATGCCAGGCGAAGCGCTGGCCGACCTCGTAGCGGTAGACGCGGAAGCGCTCGTTCAGGCCGAGCGCGCGCCACCTTCCCGTGCGGGCCGGCAGGGAAGAGCGGACCCGCTCCCAGAGCCGGGCCGCGAGCGGCTCGTCGTCCCACATCACCCGCAGGTTGTTCCGGATGTCCGGCCGCATCATGAAGCGGCCCGGGCCGACCGTGATCGGCGCCACACGGAAGCCGCGTCGCTCGGCGTCCCGGACCATGCCGGCGGCCTCGCCGGGGCTCAGCGCGCGCTCGACGAGGAGGATGGAGTCGCTCGTTTCCATGCCTCCACGAATGCGTCGGGGCGCCGTCCGCGGACAGGGCGGGACCGGGCACGACCGGACATTTCCGGCGGCGCGGACGCCTTCGGTGCCCGAACAGGGATGGTAATCACCCTCTTTGGGCTGGTTTCGCCTCGTTCGGGATGGTGATCACCCTCTCTCCGCTGGTTTCGCCTCGTTCGAGAGGGTGAACACCGTCTCTCCGCTGGTTTCGCCTCGTTCGAGAGGGTGAACACCGTCTCTCCGCTGGTTTCACGTCGTTCGGGACGGTGACCACCATCCCCGCGCTGCCTTCAGCTCGTTCGAGACGGTGCTCACCGTCCCGTCCCTGCGTTCACCTCGTGGTCCGAGGGTGATCACCCTCGACAATCGAGGTGAACCGAACGGGGTGGACGGTCATCACCCTCTCGACGCTGCTTCGAACCAGGCACGGCGAGGGTCGTCACCCTCCGATGCCTACTCGAAGGGAGCACCTTCGACGGTGATGACCGTCTCTTTGCTGCTTTCGGCTCGGGGGGTGGACGGTGATCACCCTTCGACGCCTGGTCGAAGGGAGCACCCCCGAGGGTGACGACCGTCTCTTTGCTGCTTTCACCTCGCGACCGGAGGGTGACGACCCTCTCGGCCAGACCGTGCCGACGAGCGCGGGACCTGCCACGACGCTGGATGTGGGAGCATCGAGAAGGGCTGCCGTCGAAGGGCGCGATGGAATGCTCCCGCTCATCCATGGCTCCGGGCGAGGCGAGGAAGCGGCTGGTAGGCTCGGCGGGCGAGCCTGCGTTCGGCTCCCTGGGAGGAATGCATGTGGGTCATCTTCGGCACCAACGCGAAGACGGAGCTCGTCCGGGGCGGGGCGCGCGAGGAGGGTGAGTGCCAGTCCTGCGGTGAGCGCGTCGTCTTCTACGAGCGGCGGGTCGTGAAGACGTTCGACCTCTACTTCGTCGATCTCTTCGAGTACGGCGCGCGGCGCGTGATGGCCTGCGACGCCTGCGGGACGCTCTACGCGGTCGACGGTGTGCCCGAGGGACGGGCGAAGGTCGCCTCGAGCTTGGAGCGCGCGGTGGACGGTGCGGGCGCGGGGATCGAGCGGGCGCTGCGACGCGCCGCGGACGCGGTCGAGCCGATGCTCGACGAGGCGGGGCGCGCCATTGGACCGCGGGCGGCCGCCACGACGGCGCGCTTGGGCGACGCGCTCGAGCGCATCGGTGGCCGCGTCCGCGGCACGCTGGACCGAGGTGCGTCGCGCGTCGTCGCCGAGCAGAACGACGACGATGACGCGCTCGACGCGGATCCCGAGAAGGCGGACCTGTTGCGGCGCTTCGCCGAGCTCGAGAAGCGGATGAAGAAGTAGGACCGCTGGCGGTGCGAAACGGCGGGCTCTACATCTCCCGCGATGACCCTCGACATCGACATCTGGTCCGATATCGCCTGCCCCTGGTGCTACGTCGGCAAGCGCCGGCTCGAGGCCGCGCTCGCTCGCTTCGAGCATCGGGACGAGGTCACGATTCACTGGCGCGCGTTCGAGCTCGACCCTTCGGCGCCGCGCACGCTGGACGACGGCGTCTCCTACGCGGGGCGGATCGCCCGCAAGTACGGCGTCGACGAGGCGCAGGCGCAGGCGATGATCGACCGGATGACCGAGACGGCCGCGTCGGATGGCCTCTCGCTGCGCTTCGATCGGATCCGGCCCGGCAACACCTTCGACGCACACCGGCTGCTGCACCTCGCGGCCGAGCGCGGGCTCTCGGGCGAGCTGAAGGAGCGCTTCCTGCGCGGCTACTTGTCGGAGGGTGAGGCCATCGGGGAGCCCGAGACGCTGGTTCGGCTGGCGGCCGAGGTCGGCATCGAGCCCGACGAGGCCGAGTCGGTCCTCTTGGGCGACGCCTACGGGCGGGAGGTCCGCGCCGAGCAAGCGCGCGCCGCCGCGCTCGGCATCCACGGCGTCCCCTTCTTCGTGCTCGCCGGGCGCTTCGCGGTCGAGGGTGCGCAGCCCGCGGATGCGCTGCTGCACGCCCTCACGCGCGCCTGGGGCGAGTCGACGAAGCTCGAGCCGGTCTTCGCGGAAGGCGCGGTCTGCGGTCCGGACGGCTGCGAGTGACCGGCCCGACGCGCGCAGCGCATCACGGGATGCGGGCGCGCAGCTCGGCGAGCGTCTTCTTCGGGTCGAGATAGTCGTCGAGCTTGCGCTCTACGTAGGCCCGCCCGCCGAGCCTCTCGGCGAGGAAGCCTGCGTTCATCTCGGCGTGGATCCTCCCGCCGCCGATGCGGACGGTGCTGGAGTGACCCGGCGGGTCGACTGCCGGCTCTGCTCGGCGTGCGGAGGAGGGCTCGGGCGATGTCGGCTCACGCCGACGGCTGATCGCTCGCGGACGCTCGGTTCGCATCGCGCGGCAGTGCGCGGGGACCGGCTCGGAGAAGGCGGGCGGCGGAGCGGCGGTAGCGCGCGAGGTACTGCCGCATCAGAAAGCGTCGAAACCAGCCGGCGAGCCCGCCGAGCTCGATCGCGAACCGGCCATAGGTGATCAGCCGCTGCCGATCGGCAGCCCGCGGGCTTTCGCTGCGGCGTGGTCCAGCCACGTGACCATGAGCCCGCAGGTCTTGCTCGGCGGACTCGCGTCGTTGGTGCCGAGGCCGCCCGCCAACACGACCCTCTACGCCGGCGTGCTCGCCCCGCATGCGAAGGACCGCCCGCGACCCCGCCCGGCTGCGCCGCGGCGCCATCGAGATGCTTCCTGGGCGGCGTTGATGTTGCACTCCTTCGGCCTCGACGTGCTCTCCTGCCCACGCTGCGAGGGCCGGCTCCGATTCGTGGCCGTCCCCTTCGACCGAGCCGAGATTCAGCGCCTCCTGACCCACCTTCCCATCTGGGCCGACCCGCTCCCACCCCATCCCCCGCGCGGACCGCCCGAGCACCCCGAGCTGCTCGACGTTCCCTGACCGCACGGTCGCATCGGCCGCACGGCGATGCACCGATCCCTCCGCCGCCCGCCCGCCCTCACCATCCAGATGGGGGCTTCCGCATGAAGCTCGCGACCAAGAGCAGGACGCCTGCGACGATCGTCCCCATCATCATCGGCGTGCCGTGGCCGAAGTGCCGTAGCTGCAACCTCGCCGTGCCCGGCGAGTTCGAGCCGGAGATGGAGGGACTTGCCACCTGGTTCCGCGCGCGCGGCCGTCGACGCTCGGACGGCGAACGCGCCGAAGCGCGGAAGCGAGCGCACCGACTGACGACGTGCACGAGCACGTCGGCGGTACCGGCTACGGACGCAGGGTGAGCACGGCGCGGAAGGTGCCAGGCAGTGGGGACTCCGGCGCGGGCGCTTGCTCGATGCAGCGTGCGATAGGAGCGGCGCGCGCTGGCTCGAGGCGCTCGCGTGGACCGTCCGCGCCTCGCAGCTCCCTCAGCAATGTCGCAGAACGAGAAGTGTGGAAACTTACTGGACGGCCGCGCGGCTGAGGGAGGGCGTTCATGCGGGCTATCCGCAGGGACGATGGCGAAGCGGACATGGGGGTTCGGCGCGACTCGACACGTCGTTGGCCCTCACGTACGTTTGCTCGCTGGCGCCGCGCCGCGGGCCGCCGAAGCGGGACGTTTGGGTGCCTCATGCACACCCGCCACTGATCCGGGAGCTAGCCATGTATCTGTGCTTCCGCGCCCCTGACGGGGCGGAGTTTCTCGGCGACGCGGCGCTGCCCGAGGTCGAATCGCGGTTGCGCCGCGCCGGAGCTTCGTACTGGTCCACCGGGTCCGGCGACGCGGTGCTGTGGGCGGAAAACCCCTTCGACCCGGTGCAGCTGGCATTCTTCTTCGATGGCAAGGGCCGATTCCAGCTGCGGTATGTTCGGCCCGGTGCGATGCCGCTGCTGTCGCGCGAGCGGTCGGAGAAGCAGGATCCCGTGCGAATCCTAGTTGGAGGAGATCCGATGGAGCTCGCGGCCGGCACGCTCGTGTCGCGGCAAGCCGCGATATCGGCCGCCCGATACTTCGTCGGCCATCGAGCGCAAGATCCTACGGTCGAGTGGGCTTGAGCCGAGGCAGCCGCCGAGCGCGGTCCAGGTGTTGCGGCGCTCGCGGTCGCGTTCGCCCGCGCCGACTGCACGCTCAACGTGAGCGGCTCAGCGTGCGCCGAGCCACCAGGTCCTTCTCGGCGTCGTAGACCGCTTCATCGGCGTCGCGGTGGTGCGGCGCGACCTCGGCAGCCCCGACGGAGACGGGCGCTGTCGTCGAGACCTTCGCCTGCAGCTCCGCGGCGCGTGCGCTGGCCATGGAGAGGTCGGTCTCGGGCAGCACGATGACGAAATCGTCGGCTGAGATGCGGCCCGCGTACTCACCCGGCCGCAGCTCCGAGCGCAGCCGTGCGCCGATCTCCGCGAGCACGCGATCCCCTGCCTCGAACCCCTGCTCGTCGTTGATCACCCTGAGGCGATCGATGTCGACACGGATCAATGCCAGCGGTCGCGCGGCGCCCCGCATCGCTCTGTCGAGGTGCTCCATCAGGTCGCGGCGCGTCGAGAGGCCCGTGAGCTTGTCGGGTGGCCCGGACTGGACATGGGCATCGACGATGACCTCCGCGATCTTCAACAGCGTGTCGCCGACCCAAATCTCATCGTCGTGGCGCAAGAGGGCGTCCTCGACGCGGGCGTCGTTCACGTACGTGCCGCCCGCGCTCGCCTCGTCGACGACGTGCCAGCCGTCGGGCCGGCGCTCGAGCCGCGCGTGGCGGCGCGAGACGCTGTCACTTCGGATCTCGAGGGTGCACGCGGGGTCGCGCCCGATGGTGACGACCGCGGGCAACGAGCTCATTGGCCACTTCCGCCCGACGAGCGGCCTGTCGCTGCTCTGAAGCATCACCAGGTAGAGGGGCAGTCCGCTCACCGCCGCTTGTCCGCCGGTGATCTCCGACTTTGCCATGGGCTCGGCGAGCGTAGGCGTCGGAGCAGCGACGCTCCCAGTCGACGGGAAGACCATCGCGACCGCGCCCGGGCGCCGAGGCTGGTGGCTCTGCATGTTGCGGACGATCTCCGAAGGCGCTTGGGCGCCCACCGCGAGCCAACTGCCGAGCTCGTCTCCGAGCCACTTGCACACGTTCGGCGTGCACAACGCGAGCACCTCGCCCGGCGCCAACGCGCGCTCGATGACATCGATGGCGAAGCGATCCTCTATGCCCACGGCGCGAAGCAGCAGGTCGATCTTGGGATTCGACGCGTAGAGTTTCATGGACTCGGGATCCCGCGACTGCGAGAGTGTGTGATCGCGGGTGAGGAGCTCGAGCCCCGAGGCGGTCACGGCGTAGACGCGGGCCTCGCCCACGTGCGCGATGGCGGCACGGCCCTCGCCGATTGCGACGCACGCCATCGTGCCACCGGCGCTACCCTTGAGCGTCACGCGAGCGAGCAGCGTGGCGTGCGCCCGCTCGATGGGCCAGCGCGCGCGGGCCTCGAGCGAGCTTCCCTCAGGCTCGGTCATCGCGTCGTGCACCCAACCCGCGATCACCGGGCCCCCGCCGCCTCCGCCGAAGCCGTGGAAGACGGCCACCACATCACTCGCCGCGTTTCGCCACCAGAAGTCCCAGCCCGCGGTCGTCGCCTCGGGGTGGTGCTCCGCGCCGATCACCAGGTCCTGCTTGGCCATGCCCAACGATACGCGCGCTGAGGTCACGCGTCGTTCTGCAACGCCTGCGCAGCCCGCAGAATCTCGCGGGCGAGCTTGCCAGCTCCGCCCGCATTGACCGGCCCACCTCAGCCGACCGCTCCCCCCGGAACGAAAACGAGAGCTCTGCGCACGACGAGAGTGGCCTTCGGGGCACGTACCGGCGGCAGCGCGTGGATCACCGTCGACGTCGGTCACGACGGCGTGTTCGTCTCCGATGGCGAGGGCTGAGGTTCGAGATGCCGCCGGTCCCGACCAATGGCGACGTCCTTCGCGATTCATTCTCGACCGGATCAGGCACACGACCAATGGCGAGCCTCAGGGGCGGTTGCGCGAGCGCGGCCTCCAGCCCCTCCCATTGATTGCGATCCCCGAGCCCTCTTGGATCGACAGACACGAAATTCGGGGGGAGCCGGAGATGCCTCGAATCCCGGCTCGCCGCGCTGCGATGGCATCCTCCGTCGCGCCGCGTCGGCTCGACGAGGTCCCGGCGTCTGGCTCCCTTGGCAACTTGTTCGGTCACGACGAAGGGTGGGCCGGCCTCGCGCTCGTGGCCGGTTACGCGGTGCAGCGCGGGATTCGAGATCGGCGAGCGCAACGGCCTCGCGGTCGAGGTCCGCTCGGGGCTCGAGGAGGCGCTCGGGTGCTGGTGCACCCGAGCGAGCACGTCGCCGACGGCAGCGAGGTCGCGCCGCGCTGAGGGTGACGGTCACGCCGCACGAGGAGCAGCGTGCGGCCGTTGCTCCGCCGAACGCTGCCGGCTAACTTCGGGTGATGCGTACGTTCCGCGGACTCCTCGTTGCGACCGTCTATCTCGCACTGACGGCAGCGCTGGCCACCACTGCTCGACACTGGGTCTACGAGGCCGCCGACTGGACTTCGCCGGGGGTGGCGTCGGATTCTCCTGGTCAACGTACCGCCGGCGCTGTTGGTGGCGCTCGCCGTCTTCGGAGCGACGCTCGTCGCGCCGCGCTTGACGTTGACGCGCCGGCGCGCCCGTTGGGCTCCGCTCGCGCTCGGGATGGCTGCGCTCGGCATGATCAGCCTCGGCCTCGCACTGGTGGCGTTGGGGGGCGTCGCCGGCGTGTGGCTGGCGCACCGAGTCATCGAGCTCCCGGAGGCTGAGCGCGCGAAGGGTCTGTTTCAACTCGTCGTCGTCCTCGTGCCCGCGCTCGCCACCGCGTACTTCCTCGGTCGGCACGAGAACGGCGCGTTCGAGCGGGCTGCCATGGGAGCCGCGATCCCCCTGCTCGCCGCCGCGCTCACCGCCGCGGTCACTCTCGGAGGACTGCGCTTTCGAGCCCGAGCATGAGGGGAGGCGCTCCGCGAGCGCGCGCACAGAGGCGAGCGCGAGCGTGGTGAGCACCGGTCGCGACTTCCGCCTCGGACATCTAGCGGGAGTGGCGCGCTGGAGTCGGCGCCCGCGGCGCCACTCGGGGTTCAAGGATTGGACGGAGCGCGCGCCGACATCGCGCCGCACCCGAGCGATTCTCGGACCAGCCGCTGCGTGGGGCTGGCAGAAAGCGCGCGCTGTGGCCTCCCGTGACCGGAACCCCAGGGCGTTCATGTGGGCTACCCGCATGCCCGTACGCGAGCCGATCGATCGCGGCGCGCGCGGCTTCGAGCGGTGGCTCGATCTCGATGGCGTCATCTTCACCGGGCGGCACCTTCAGCACCCCGAGCGGAACTGTGATGATCGCGTCGCGCCCCTCGATCGGCTTGCGCTCCCCTCCGTCGACCAGCGCTTGAACGCGCACACCCCCTCGCGACCAACGAATCCGCCGGACGACGGTGCGCATCAGCACGCGATCGCGCGGCAAGTCGAGCCCCGCGGCCAACCACTCGATCAACCGTCCGAACCCGCCCACCACGCGCCGGTTCGCGCCACCGGCGATGCCGCTCGCCCCCTCCGCCAAGAGCAAACCTCGGGTGCTCATCCGCGCGGGATCCGCGGCGTCGTGGAAGCCGCGCACGTACGCCAGCAGTGACTCCTGGCCCTCGCGCACGCATCGATCGCGGGCGCCGACATCGCGAAGCGCGTCGCGCACGCTGCGGTCGTCCCTCTCGCCCTCCTCGCGGAGCACATCGACGAAGCGCTCGACCACAACCCGAGCGCCGTGGCAGGGATCTCGGAGCCCGCTCTGCCGTACACTCCCCGCGCAACGGTCGCCCCCCTTCGAACGGAGCGGAAATGCACTGGAACCAGTCGACGTCGAGCATCGGCATCTACGTTCCCCCTGCGGCGCTGACCTCGACCGGGAGGCGAAGCTCACGCGTAGCCGAGCGTTCATCGACGCGTTCATGCCGACCGCCGAGTCGGCCGAGGTCGTCGTGTTCGACGACCACGACGCCCGGATCGAGGTCGAGCATCGCACCCTCGTCGACGTCGCTGAGGGCGACACGCCGGCGTTCGACGAAGCGTTCGACGCGGCGACCGTGGGCGATGTTCGAACGCTGTTGGTGCCGGAGGCAGGGGCGCTCTACGCGATGCCTGCCCTTGCCGACCAAGCCAGAGAGGAGCTGCGGAGGCTCCGGCGGAGCGTCGAGGCAGTGCCGGTCGAGGCGCTCCGGCCGCCCTCCGACCGCCTCGACGCGCTGAGCCGAGGCGAGCCCGACGCGTGGCGGCCGATCCTGGACGCGGTGGGCGATCATCGCCTGATGAAGCAGGCACCCGATTGCTTCGTGGAGGCGCTCCTCTCTCGCTACGACATCGACGAGTGGGAGGACATCGTCCTCCGCGCCGCGGAGAGCCGCGGCAGGAGCCTGCAGGAACAGACGGCCCGCTTCGTCATGCGATGGCTCGAGGCTGACTACTCCCGGCAGGCGAAGTCGTCCGCCGAACGGCTCGGCGACGACGACCTCGCAGCGTGCGTGCGCAGCGTGATCGCCAAGCGGTCGAACCTGTCGCAGGACGCCATCACTGAGGACACCCCATCGTCGGCATGCGCCGACCTCGATCGCGCCGTCGACGATCTGCGAATAGAGCTCGGCTGGAACATCGCGCTGACCGGCGAAGAAACCACGGTCGGAGACCTGATCCAAAAGCTCCGAGCATCGCAGCTCCTCGCCAAAATCTTCGGCTGACTCGGAGCGTATCCCGCATAAAGCGGATTTTGGAAGCGTGGCTCTGGCGCCTGCGACTCCAAGGCTCCGTTGGAGCGGTATCACTGTGGTCGAGGTGGGGCTGGCCGAAGGAAAGCTGGGGTGCGAGAGGGTGTCGTGACGCGTCCTGAGGAGGAGGGCGGTCACCTGAGGCCGGGCGGCGGACGGAGCGGTGCGCCGCCGGGTGGCCAATGTGGCCGTGCTACGCCGCCCCCGACGCGTCCACCGCGATGTCGTGGGCGAAGTCTTGGTCGGAGCCGGCCAGGTACGTCCCGTAGACGAGCACCGGATCGATTACGAGCGGCCGGTTCCCGTCGTACTCGCCGACCTCGAAGCGCACGCTGTCGATCCCCGTGACCACGTACGCGCCGCGCACGCTCACCCGCCGGCCGTCGACCTCCTGGTAGAGCACGGGCGCAGGCTGCTCGAGCACGGTGCCGCCCACGTGCACTTCGAGCGCGCCGCGTTCCCCGACGCGCACGTCCTCCGCGCCCTCGAAGCGCATCGCGAGCTCGGGCGAAGCTGCATTGCAGCGCAAAACACGTCTTCGTGAAGTCTCGGAGGGCTTCGCGACCTCCGAGACCGCGTCGGGCTGCCGTGACACCCTCTCGCGTTCCGCAAAACGTGTCTTCGGGCGTTCGATCGCGGTCTTCGCGGATTCCAAGCGTGCGTTCGACCGACGGACACGGCCTTGGAATCCGCGAAGAGGTGCGTCGATTGCGCGATCATGGTCTCGGCGAGCGCCGAGCCCTTTGCGGAAGCCACGAAGACGCGTTTTGCGGCTCAGGAGCCGCCTGCGTCGCCCGTACCGTCCTGTCCGTTTGTCCGTCCGAGGCGGCGTGGACGTCGTGGGTGTGTCGGACCTGGTCGAAGTAGAGGTTCTGCCGGTCGCGGTCCCGCGGGAAGATCTGGCGGATGGCGCCCGCGCTCGCGTCGTAGGCGCGGACGAAGTCCTCGCGCGCCGCGACCTCCTGCGCGTAGGCGAGCCCGAGCGCGTCGCCCGCGCTCTTTCGCGCCGCGAGCTTCGCGTTCAGAGCATCGATCTCGGCGCGGATCTTGCCGGTGTGATCGCCCCGAAGCGGCTCGGCCGAGCTGAGCGTGCTCGAGCGCTGAAGCAACGTCTCGGTGCTCGCCGCCTGCGCCGCGGAGCGAGGGCTGGTCTCCCCGGTGAGCCCATTCGGGAAGAGCGCCGACCAGACCGGGCCGCCGCCGATTCCGTCGAGCGTCTGCGCGGCGAAAGACAGTCTGCGAATCTCCGTTTTACGATCCGCTCACTCGGACGTTTGATCGGCCGCGGGCGCTCGACTCTCATCGCGCGGCAGCGCGCGGGGGCCGGCTCGGAGAAGGCGCGCGGAGGAGCGCCGGTAGCGTGCGAGGTATTGGCGCATCAGAAACCGTCGAAACCAGACGGCGAGCCCGCCGAGCTCGAGCGCGAACGGACCGTAGGTGATCACCGAGTCCGCGCCGAGGCTGATGCCGTAGAAGAAATCCTCGTGCAGCACGTGACGCGTGAGCGGCAGCCCGCGCTCGCACGCGAGCAAGTTGCGACACAGGGTGCCCGCCTGCCAGATGCACTCGATCGCCCGCTGCATCGTCGGCCACACGACGCCGTCCTCGACGATGCGACAGTCGTCCCCGCACGCGAAGACGTTCGGCGCGCACTGGAGCGTGGGCGCCGCCTCCAGCCAGCCGCCTCGAGTCCGCGGCAGCCCGAGGGACGCGAGGACCTCCGGCGCGCGAACGCCCCCCGCCCAGAACCCGGCGTCGTACGCCATCCGCTCGCCCCCCGCGAGCACGATCTCCCCCTCGTGCACGGCGTCGACGCGCGTCGCCAGCCGCAACGAGACGCCCTGCCGTTCCAGCGAGCGCCGCGCGAGCCGCGCCGCGTGCGATCCCAGGTGCGGCAGGAGCCGTTCGCCGGCGTGCACGAGGCTGACTCGGATGCTCGCTCCCTCACGTCGAAGGTGCGCGAGCTCCCCCGCCAGCTCCACGCCGCTGATGCCGCCGCCGATGACGACGAAATGCGGATCCGGTCGCTCGAGCGCGCGCGCCACGCCATCGCTCGCGCGCTCGCTCTCGTCCGCGAGCTTGAAGTGCAAGAGGTGCTCTGCTCCGGGCAGACCGGGCGGTGGCGCGATCGACGAGCCGAGCGCCACGACCACGTAGCGCCCGCGCAGCTTGCGTCCCGACGCGAGCGTGGCTTCGAGCCGCTCCGGGTCGAAATGCACGACCTCCCCGGTGATCCAGGTGAGTCGCGGATCCTTTTCCATCCACTCGCGCGTCGGCAGCGTGGAGCTCTCCTCGAGCCGCCGGGACATCCGCTCGTGCACGAGCGGGATGTAGGGATGCTCTTCTTGGCGATCGACGACGAGGAGCGAGAGCTCCCGCCCCGCGACGCTCTTGCGGAGGCGGTACCAAAGCTCGACGCCCGCCATGCTGGCCCCGAGCAGGAGCACGTCCGCCGAATCGCTCATCCGTCGAGGCTACCCCGGGTCGTCCCAAAACCCCATCGACGCGGACCCGACGCTCGCGCCGACGAGAGCTCGAGCGCAGCATGCCCCTGGACCGGCCAAGCCCGGATTCAGGGGCAGCCCGAGACGTCGGGTGCCACCGGGTATCGCACCACGTGTGGCCTCCGCAGCCGGACGTGCCGGAGGTGGACGCGTTCGAACACCCTCTCGATGCACCGGCCCAGCGGACCTGCTGGATTTCCGGGTTGCGCGACGACGCGATCCCCATCGAGCGCGAACTCCGTGACTTGCAGAGCTCGCACCCCCCTCGGCATGCCGTCGAGGTCGACTTCGATCTCGACGACCACCCGCGCCGGCTCCACGCCGTTCGGCCCGCAGAGGTCCGGCTCGTAACACGCGGCCAGGTCGAGAACGACGTCTCGGACGGCGGCTCGGAACGCCTCGCGGAAGGCCGCTTCTTCGTTCGCTGGCTCGTCGGCGTGGAACAACGACCGTGTTCCGGGGGGGCGCGGGGTGCGCCCAACCGCGGTAGTGCATGCTGTCGTGCGCGGGGCGTTCGCACAGCTGGCATGCCCGACGTGTCCGTGGAGTTCACGCTCGCCACACACGAGTTGAGCACGCGCGGATGCCCGCTCGCCGAGCAGTCGGGGCTCGTCTCCGTTGGTGCGATCCTCGGCATGCGCGTTGGCGGACCTCCTAGTCACCCGTCTCAGCGATTCGCGGCAAAATCCCACCGGCCCTCGACGCGCGACTCAGCGTCACTCCTCCTCGAAATACCTTTGGTATTCCTCGTCGTCGTTCCTTGATTCGCACGCCGATGGCTCGCTGGGATTTGCCACTCACTGCTGTTCCGGGTGACTAGACGGGCCTGCTCCACCGAGCTCACGGCAGGTGAACGCCGGTTCGACTGCTGGGAGGACTATGCCGGTTCCACAGAGCCGCTCTTCGCGAACGGAGAGTCCGAGCTTGCTCGAGCCGTCGGAAACATCGCCGTTCATGAGCTCGGTCATACCATTGGTGGACTGCACCACGTGGGGAATCCGACGAACTTCATGTTCACTGGGGCCAGCATCCCACGCGTCTTACCCGCGGAGGCTCGCACCCGTGCACGCCTCCGCGACATCTGGTCGCGAGAGCATCACTTCGATCACCAGCAGCAAGAGACGTTGGTGGGCACGCTCCGGCAGCGGACGCTCCTTGGGGTGTCGATCACCCCGTGACGCTGGGCCGGCGCGAATGGAAGGGTGGCGAGCAGTCTACGTGCTCGGCTGCCGCCCCATCGGCTCAGGCGACGCGCAGGCCGTCCCTGAGGACCGCCGCTCACTCCGGCTCGACGACGTCCAGCGTGACCGGCTCGTCGGCGACGAGCTGGATCTGGCAGCAGAGGCGCACGTCCGGGCCGTCGCCGAAGACCTCGAGCACGTCGAGCTCGTCGTCCTCCGGCTTGCTCAGCGCGTTCATCCCCTCCGTGACTCGGCAGCGGCAGGTGCCGCAGCTCGCCGAGCGGCAGGAGAACGGGACCTCCGCTTCCGGGTGGTCGTCGCAGACGTCGACGAGCGCCGTTCCGGGCGCCACGTCGACTTCGAAGCCCGAGGGCAAAAAGCGCACTCTCGCCATGGCGGCCGAACCTTGATCGCGGCCTCCTTCCGCGTCAACCGAAACGTTCCCACGTGATGACGCTCACGCGACCGTGACGCGCGCGGGGCAGCTCGGGTGACGCTCGGTGTCCTCCGGCTTGGCCGTTCGGGTGCCCCCGTGTAGGATCCGCGGCCCGGCAGCGGGGAATCACGCGTGCTTCCCCGGCTGGTCCTGGTGAATCCGGCCTCTCAACCCAACGGGGTTTTCCCTCGATGAACGCGACCACCGACATCCTCCGCGGGGAGCTCGAGCGGCTCTTCGAGCTCGACGAGCTGAAGTCCCTGAGCGCCGACTTGCTGGGCATCGACCCGGACGTGGTCGGCGGGACGGAAGGGAAAGGCGCGTTCGCGCGCGCCCTCGTCGAGCGCTGCCGCACCGAAGACGCGCTCCTGGCGCTCGCCGACGCGGTCCTGCTCAGCAAGGACGGCGTCAACCAGAAGCTCCAGAAGCTCTTCGAGGCGGACCCGGGCGACGAGCTGGAGCCCGGCAGTCGCGTGGAGTCGTTCCGGGTGCTCAAGAAGATCGGCGAAGGCGGAGTCGGCGTCGTCTACCTGGTCGAGCAGAAGGACGACGAGGGCAACGTGCGCCGCGCGGCGCTCAAGGTGGTCCGGCCGGTTCACGCCCGCGATCGCGTGGCCACCCGCCGCTATCAGACCGTCGCCCGCGTCCACAAGGGCGTCGAGGACCCCAGCCTCGCGCCGGTGATCGAGGTCGGCACGCTCGAGGACGGCCGCCCCTGGGTCGCCACCGCGTTCGTGGAGGGGCAGTCGCTGGCGTCCCGCATCGGCCGCACCGGGCCCATGCACTACAACGAGGCGCGCCCGATCGTGCGCGGCGTGCTCAGCGCGCTCGAGACGCTGCACGGGCGCGGGCTCGTGCACGGCGACGTGAAGGCCGAGAACGTCTTCATCCACCGGCCGAGCGCGTCCGACAAGATGAAGAACGAGCCGACCGGTGTGCTGGTCGACGCGGGCATCGATTGGCTCTTCGCGCGCACGCCGATGCAGAATGGCCACGCGGGGCTGTTGCCGCTCTTCGGGACCGCCAAGTCGATCGCGCCGGAGGTGGCGCGGGGCGGCGCGGTCGGCCCGAGCGCGGATCTCTACGCGACCGGCTGCCTGCTCTTCGAGGCGCTCACCGGCCGGGCGCCTTTCGTGGGCGAGAGCGCGATCGACGTGGTCGCGCAGCATCTGGTCACGGACGCCGAGGCGCCCTCGGCGCACGCGCCGCGCGGTTGGGTGCCGAAGGATCTCGACGCGATCCTGCTCCAGGCGCTGGCCAAGGATCCGGCCGACCGCTACCCGAGCGCGACCGCGTTCCGCGAGGCCATCGAGTCGATTGGCCGCGCGTCGATCCCGCCCGAGGCTCGCAAGAAGGAGGACCTCGACCAGAAGGCGTTCGAGGAGGCCGCGGAGCTTCTGAAGGAGGGCCCGACCGAGGAGGAGCTGGCCGTCGCGCTCGAGCGTGTCGTCGAGCCCGCCGAGGCGTGGGACAAGGCGGTGGAGGTCTTCCAGGCCGCGGTGGAGAAGGTCGAGGACGCGGAGGCCAAGAAGGCGCTCCTCTTCCGCATCGCGCGCATCCAGGAAGCGGACCTGTTGGATCACGAGGGCGCCGAGGCGTCCTACCGCGCCATCCTCGAGCTCGACGAGACCGAGGAGATCGCGCGGGCGGCGATTGAGGAGCTCAAGCGGGCCAGCGGCGACGCGGAGGGGCTGGTCGAGCTCCTGCTGGAGAAGGTCGAATCCGAGGAGTCGGCCGAGGAGCGCGCGGGCATCCTGCGCGAGATCGCCGAGACCTACGAGAAGCAGCTCGACGACGCCGAGAACGCCTACGTCGCCTGGGCGCAGGCGCTGGCCGAGGACCCGCGCGACGAGCGCATCGTCAGCGAGGTCGAGCGCCTCGCCGAGGGCAACCTGGAGCGCTGGAACGAGGTCGTCTCGATGCTCAACGAGACGCTCCAGGAGACCGACGACGAGGGGCTGAAGGTGGCCATGCTGGTCCTGCTCGGCCGCTGGTACGCCGACAAGCTCTCGCGGCCGGACTTCGCGGTGCCCTGCTTCGGTCAGGCGCTGACCATCGACCCGGCCAACGACGCGGCGATGGAGGGCACCATCGCCCTCTACCGCAAGGCGCAGAGCTGGCAGGAGCTGGTCGGCATGCTCATGCAGCGCGCGGAGTCGGCCGGGAACCCGGCGCGGGCCCGCGACTGGCGCGCCGAGGCGGCCGAGATCGTCTACCGGAAGCTCGGCGACGCCGGTCGGGCAGCCGAGGTCTTCGAGCAGGTCATCGCCGACGATCCCGCGCACCCGAAGGCGAGCGAGGCGCTCGAGTCGATCTACGCCGAGCAGAAGGAGTGGAAGCGGCTGGTCGGTCTGCTCGAGACCAAGGCCAAGAACCAGCGCGGCGACGATCGCGTCGAGACCCTCGGCGCCATCGCCGAGCTCTACGAGGATCGCCTCGACGATCTGGATCAAGCCGCGGCCCACTACGAGGGTGTGCTCAAGCACGACCCGCACAACGTCAGCGCGCTCAAGGGCCTCGAGCGCATCTACGCGCGGAGCGGCAAGTTCTCGGAGCTGCTCGAGAACCTCGAGAAGCAGCGGGAGCTGGCGGCCACGCCGCGCCAGAAGATCGCGCTGCTCGAGCGGATCGGTCAGATCCAACTGGAGGAGTTCGTCGATCACGAGAAGGCGGCGCACGCGTTCGCGGCGGTGGTCGAGATGGAGCCGGGCCATGAGGGCGCGAACACCGCGCTGGCTCGGATCTACCGGCACCTCCAGCGCTTCGACGACCTCGCCGAGACGCTGCAGCGGCACGCGCTAGGCAGCGAGGACGAGGAGCGCAAGATCGGTCTGCTCCTCTCGGCGGCCAAGGTGCTGATGGTCGACGTCGGCGCGCCGGAGCGCGCGCTGGCGATGGTCGAGCGGGTCACGGCCATCCAGCCGGGCCACACCGAGGCGCTCGAGCTGAGCGCGCGCTTGCAGGCGCAGACCGGTGATGCCCACAAGGCGCTCGAGTCCACCGAGAAGCTGGCCGAGGCGGAGAAGGATCCCGTCAAGAAGGCCGAGCTCTACGTGCGGGCCGGCCGCATCCTCGAGGATCGCGGCGACAAGGACGGCGCCATCGCGCGCTACAAGCTCGCCCTCGACGCCCACCCGGATCACACCGGCGCGGCGGGTGCGCTGCGCAGCATCTACTCGGGCCGCGGCGATGCGCACGGGGCGGCGGAGCTGCTCCTCCGCGAGATCGAGATCACCGAAGGCGACATCTCGAAGGCGAAGCTCTACGCCGAGCTCGGCGAGCTGCGCCGCGACCGGCTGGAGGACCTGGCCAAGGCGCGCGAGGCGTTCGAGAACGCGCTGGAGCTCGACGCGACCTGCACGCCGGCGGCGCGCGGGCTGGGCGACATGGCGTTCGAGGCCGGCGACTGGGCGACGGCGGCGAACCACTACGAGCCGCTGCTCGCGCGCACGGGCGACATGCCCGTGGACGTGGCGCGCGACGTGGCCGTCCGCTGCGGCGACTCCTTCCGCCAACTCGAGGACTTCGACAAGGCGCAGCGCGCGTACCTCAACGCGAAGGCGTTCGCGTCGGACGACCGCGAGGTGCTGGAGCGGGTGGCCGCGGTCACCGACGACCACGGCGCGCCCGACGAGGCGGCCGAGCTCTACCGCGACATCCTGAAGCAGTTCGGGGACGACCTCGTCGGCGGCGAGAAGGGCCGGATCCTGTGGCGTCTCGGCGACTCGTTGCGCCGCGCCGACGAGCTCGACGAGGCCGAGAAGGTGCTCGACGAGGCGGCCGACCTCATGCAGGACGAGCCCGAGCCGCTCACCTCCCTCCGCCAGCTCTACGAGACCAAGAAGGACTGGGAGAAGGTCGTCCGCACGCTCCGGCGCCGCATGGAGGCGGCCGACGACGACGAGCGTTTCGCGCTGCTCGTCGACACCGGCGACGTGCTCATGCAGAAGCTCGGCGACCGCGCGATGGCGTCCAAGAGCTACGTCGCGGCCCTCGAGATCAAAGCCGACGATCGCAACCTGCTGACCAAGCTGATGGCGGTCTACTCGGAGAACAAGGACTGGTCTCGGCTCGTCGAGGTCATCCTGCGTATCGCCGAGCTGGTCGACGACGCCAAGCAGCTGGCGAAGTACTACAACACCGCGGCGGCGATTCTCGCACTTCGAGCTCAACCGGCTCGACGAGGCGGCGGACTACTACGAGCAGGCGCTCGAGCACGATCCCTCGATGCTCAAGAGCTTCGAGGGGCTGGTCAGCGCGCTGACGGTGCAGACCGACTGGGAGCGCCTGGAGGAGACCTACCGCGCTCGCATCAAGCGGCTCGGCGACGGCGCCGAACCGAAGGACCTGGCGAACCTCTGGGACCAGCTCGGCGAGCTCTTGCTCCACCGGCTCGAGCAGAAGGGCGCGGCCACCGAGGCGCTCGAGCAGGCGCAGAAGCTCGACCCGGGCAACCGTCGCCGCGCCGAGCAGCTGGCGGAGGTCTACGGCGGGGAGCCCAAGCGCTACTACCAGAAGGCCGTGAAGGTCCACGGCGATCTCTTGCGGATCAACCCCTACCGCATCGAGAGCTACCAGGCGCTCCGCAAGCTCTACACCGAGGTGAAGAAGCCCGACGAGAGCTGGTGCGCCTGCCAGGCGCTGACCGTGCTCAAGAGCGCGGAGCCCGACGAGGAGAGCTTCTTCAAGAAGCACCGCAGCCGCGAGCCGGCTTCCGCCAGCGAGGTGCTCTCCGCCGACCTGTGGGCCAAGCACGTGGTCCACCCGGACCAGGATCTGCTCCTCACCGACATCTTCGCGACCATCACGCCGGCCGTGTTGGCCACGCGCAGCCAGCCGCTCTCGAGCTTCGGTCTCGACGCCGGCCAGAAGCGCAATGCGGAGAAGGACGACTCGGAGATGGCGCGGATGCTCCACTACGCGTCGGGGCTGACGGGCATCAAGCTGCCCGACATCTACTACCTGAAGGACGACCCGGGCGGGCTGAGCTTCGTGTTCGCGAATCCGGCGGCGATTCGGGCTCGGCAAGGGCGCGCTGGCCGGCGGGCCGGGGCAGGCGCTGGCGTTCGTGGCCGGCCGGCATCTGAGCTACATGCGGCCGGGGCACTACCTGCGGATGCTGGTCCCGACCGGCAGCGGGCTCCGGGCGTGGCTCCTGGCTGCCATCAAGACGGCGGTCGGGCAGTTCCCCGTCCCGAAGGATTTGGCGGGCAGCGTCGACGAGCACCTGGCGGCGTTCAAGAAGCACCTGGCCGGACCGCAGCAGGAGACCCTGCGCAGCCTCGTTCAGAAGCTCCTGAGCGCGGCGCCCGAGCTCGACCTCAAGAAGTGGGTGGCCAACGTCGACCTGACGGCCGACCGGGTGGGCTTGATCCTCGCCAACGATCTGGAGCTGACCACCGCCGTGGTCCGCGCGACGCCGGACGAGGCGGCCGGGGTGCCCCAGAAGGAGCGCCTCAAGGAGCTGCACCTCTACAGCGTGAGCGAGGACTACCTGGCGCTGCGGCACAAGCTCGGGATCGCGATCGGGGACTGATCGCTCTCTCTTTCTCTTCCTGTTTGTGCTCGGGGCTACCGCGCATGGACGTGCGGCGGGGATCGGGGGATTGCCCGCTCCTCCGACGAGGAACCCGACCCGAGGTGCCGCGCACCGAACGACCGAACAACAGGTCGTTCGATGCACGGCACGATAACGGGCCACCCGAGTCGTCGCTGGCGCTCCCCCGGCCCCCGCCTACGCGGTGTGATGGGCCGCGACGGGTTTCGTGCTGGTACGGGTCACGCCGGCCGCGCCTGCGGCACGTCCAGCATGCCTGCTGACGCCGGTGGCTGCTCGCTCGCTCTCGCGAGAGCGGCGGGGATCGGTCGGGGAGCTGCAGCTCGCTCGTTTTCGCGAGAGCTGTCGGTTCCGGTCGGCGGCGGTGCTGCTCGCTCGCTGCGCGAGAACTGCGGGGATCGGTCGTTGAGGCCGCCGCTCGCTCGCTTGGCGAGAGTTGGGCGGGAGGTCTCGAAAGTGGCCCTCGAAGCTCCGGGGTCCCGAGTCTCCGCGCGCAGCGCGGCGGGTGCGGGCCGTAGGCGCGGGACGAGCGCGACGTCAGTCGCGCGACGTCCCAAGGCGCCGGAGGTTCGCACCCCGATGGGGTACGGCGCGACGCAGTCGCGCCAGGGGTCGCGCAGACCCCTAAACAAACGATCACCGCGCACTACCTCTACGACGGTGGTCGCGACAAGCGCGTACAACCCTCAGTGACCGCAAGCTCAGGGCAAGAAGCGCGTGAACCGCGATCCTGTAGTCCATCGCCAAGCGCGCTTCGCGACCGCGAGGTCAGGGCAATAAGCGCGTGAACCGCGTTCCTGTAGTCCATCGCCAAGCGCGCTTCGCGACCGCGAGCTCAGGGCAATAAGCGCGTGAACCGCGTTCCTGTAGTCCATCGCCAAGCGCGCTTCGCGACCGCAAGCTCGAGGGCAAGAAGCGTCCGAGCCGCGATCATGGCGCGCCGACCCTCGGCGCTGCGCGCGGCGAACGAGACTCACACGCGGGTGAGCCGGATCAGTTTGCCGTCGCCGAGGGCCTCGACGCGGGGCGGTGCGCAGCCCACTTCGCCCTGCCAGAACGCGGTGTCGTCGAAGAGCTGCCGGATGGCTCGTAGGTGCCCGTCCTGGCTGTAGATGGCGCCACCTGCGCGCAGGCGCGGGTAGAGGTGGCGGAGGCAGACGCGGGTCGAGGAGAGCAGGTCGACGTCGAGCAGCGCGACGTCCACCGGCGTGTCGAAGGGCGGCAGGGTGCTCTCGAAGAGGCCCTTGTGAAAGGTGCAGACCTCCGGCGCGCCGTGCTCGCGCACGCGGCGCTTCACCGCGCCGAGCCGGCCTCGGAACGCGCCTTTCACGAATCGGATCGGCGTTCCGTCGAGGAGCTCGTGCCGCTCGTCGTTGTCGGGGATGCCGCGGAAGGTGTCGAAGACGTGCAGCCGGCCGCCGGCGACGCGGACCGCCAGGCTCAGCTTGGCCGTGCTCGCTCCGCTCCCGGCGCCCGCTTCGACGACGGTGAGCCCCGGTCGGTCCGCGAGGCGCAGCACGTGCTCGGCCACGCCGAGGATCTCCGTCAGCGTGTGGTAGCCGCGCAGCGCGTTGGTGGTGGTGAGATACGAGCGGAGCAAGGCGAGCCGCGTGCGCCGCCCGACGCGACCAGCGGCCGGCCGAGCGCGGAGGAAGCCGAGCACGGCGGCGCGGTCGCGCGACGCGAGGTGCTGTACCGTCTGCAGCTTCCGGTAGAGCGTCCCGGGGCCGCGCGGAACGACCCGCCGCTCGCTCCGCCACCGCTCGGGGTCGCCGCGCTCGCCGACGATCACGCCGTAGGTCATGCGCGCATCATGACACGCGAGCCGCGGCGGAGAGCCCTCGGCAGGTCGAGCCGACGTCGTGTGCAGCACGCGCGCACGACGGCGTCGATCCTCGCGCGAGATGTGATGGCGCGGACTCGGCCCTCGCGCGAACGGCGCGAGCTCGGCGCGTCCAGTCCGCCTCGCGTTCGCAGGCTGAACGCGTCAGACACTCGCGCCGGACACCGACCGTCATTCCTCGTGCGTATGCGCTCACGGTCCGCTACGCGCCGGTGATGGCCCCGTAGAGCTGCCGCGGGTCGAGCTGCTCGGGCAGCGACGAGGCGCCGCCGTCGTTGATCTCGACCACCACCCAGCCCCCGTCGTCGCGGAACGCGATGTCCGCGGTGAAGAAGGGCGAGTCGATCCGTGCGCCGAGGATGCGGTAGGGCGCGACGTCGGTCAGCGGGTCGCCGATGTCGTGATAGGGCGCGTGGCAGATCAGCTCGCCCTCGAAGAAGAAGAGCCGGTGCTCCTCGGGGATGCGCCGCTCGGGTGTGCGCACGCTGCTGGTGCGCAGATCCAGGAACTTCCGGATGACGAACCCGCGCGTGAAGAGCGCGCCGCGGTGCTCGAGGAGCGCCTCGGCGATCCGCTCGGCGCTGATGACGAAGGACTCCAGCTCGAGCGCGTCGACGGCGTCCGCCTCCATCTCGAACGCGTCCTCCATGGTGCTTCCGGGCTCGGGTCGACAGAACAGAATTCCGAGATTGTTGCATCCCCACCTCCGGTTTTGGAAGGCGCGGAAGGTGACGGATTCCGGCGCCGAGAACCAGACTTGTTCTTCTCGATTGAATTTGAGACCTTCGGGATGGCTGGCGCAATGCGGACCCGGGGGACGGAGCTCGCCAGACGACGTGGACGCGCCCACCAGCGCGCGCTGGGCGCTGATCTTCGCGGCCGTGCTCCTCTTCGCGGTGAAGGCCTTCGTGCCCTTCGGCGGCACGATGCTCTATCCCTTCACGCTCCTGGCGACGTGGGTGCACGAGATGGGGCACGGCCTCACGGCGCTCCTGCTCGGCGGCTCGTTCGACTCGCTGCGCGTCTTCGGCGACGCGTCGGGCCTGGCGTTCACCCGCATCGACGCCGGCTGGCGCTCGGGGTTGGTCTCGGCGGGTGGGCTGCTCGGGCCGCCCCTCGCCGGTGCGCTCGTGCTGGCCGTCTCGCGCGGTCCCAAGCGCGCTACCGCGGTGCTGGGGTCGACGGCGGCGGCCATCGTGCTCAGCGCGTTGGTGTGGGTGCGCTCGGTGGCGGGCTGGGTCGCGTTGCCGGGGGTCGCGTTGGTCCTCGCGCTGGTCGCGCGCCGCGGCGGAGACACCACGCGCATGGTCGCCGCGCAGTTCCTCGGCGTGGTCTTCGCGCTCGATACGGTCTCGCGCATCGACTACTGCTTCACGCCGGAGGCGCGCATCGGCGGCGACCTGCGGCCGAGCGACGTCGCCGGCATGGCGGCCGGGCTGGGGGGACCTTGGCTCGTCTGGGGCGTCACGGTCGCGGGCGCGTCGCTGGCGCTGCTCGCGCTCGGCCTCTTCCTGGCCTGGCGCGCTCCCCGAACGCGCTGAGGACCAGCGCGACGAGGGCGGCCTCTGGCTCGTCTGGGGCGTCACGGTCGCGGGCGCGTCGCTGGCGCTGCTCGCGCTCGGCCTCTTCCTGGCCTGGCGCGCTCCCCGAACGCGCTGAGGACCAGGGCGACGAGGGCGGCCTCTGGCTCGTCTGGGGCGTCCGAGTCGCTGGGGCTGCTCGCCCTCTCCTTGGCCAGGCGCGCTCGCGAGCACGCCGAGGGCCGCTCCGACTGCCTCGTTCGTCCGGTCCCCATCGAGAGGGCCGCAGGTGTGAAGGGTCTGCGCGCCACACCGCAGCACGACCGAGCGAGCCGCCTCGAGCGCCCGACCGCCCGGGAAGCGAGATCGTCGCCCCGCCGCAACGAAGCGTGATCCGATCTGTGACGACGCCGACACGGGAGCTAGGGATGATTGAAAATGACCGTGAACGATGTGGTCGAGAGCCTGATCGTGTTGTCGGACGTCCACCTCGGCTCCGACCTGGTGCTCCACGAGTCGGCGAGCTCGACCTTTCGCCGCTCGAAGGAGATCGACGACGACCTCACCCGCTTGATCGATCACTACCGGCAGACCCGCCGGCGCGCGGGCGGTGGCGGATGGTGATCGCCGGCGAACTGATCGACTTCATCGGGATGACGCTCCCCTCCGAGCATCCGGGCATCGAGACGTCGCCGAGCGCGGAGGAGCGCGCCCACGGGCTCGGAAACGCCCGCGATCACACGCTGGCCAAGCTGCGCGCCGTGACGGCCCGACACGCACCGGTCTTCGACGCGTTCGGACGCTTCCTGGGGGCGGGGCACGCGATCACGATTATTCACGGCAACCACGACCTCGAGCTCTACTGGGACGACGTGCGCGAGGCGCTCACCCACACCTTGATTCGAAGCCGCGGAGCGACACGACGCGGACCTCGGCCGAACGCTGGATCGCGACGCGGCGCTCGCCCGCATCGAGTACAGCCCGTGGTTCTTCTATCGCGACGACTCGCGTACATCGAGCACGGTCATCAGTACGACGAGTACTGCGCCACCGAGCACGTGCTGGCGCCGCTCTCGCCGACCGATCCACGACGCGTGGCGCGCGGCTTCTGCGACGTGCTCTTGCGCTTCGTGGTCCGGCCGACGCCGGGGCTCAGCGAGCACGGTCACGAAGAGAAGGGCATCGTCGATTATCTGCGTTTCGGCCTTCGCCTCGGCGTGTCCGGGATGGTCGTGCTCGCCCTGCGCTTCGTGCAGGCCATCCGGGAGCTCTTCCGGCTGCGGCGCGCCAACCTGGCCGGCGCGACCGGCTCGCTGCGGGCGCAGCACGAGCAAGCCTTGAAGCGCTTCGCCGCGCGCGGAAGGTGGGACTGCGCAAGGTGAGGGCGCTCTGCCGCTGCAAGCCGCGCCGGTCACGCGCTCCGTGTCGGGCATCATGAGCAGCCTCCTGCTCGATTCGCTTGGCCCTGGCCGCGCTCGCGTTGCTCCTGCTCGGCGTCGTGATCGGGATCGCCATGGTGGAGCCGCGGGTCTGGGCGGCGAGCGCCGCGGTCCTGGCGCTGTGGGCGCTCGCTCATCGGCGGCTCTGCAAGCGGCGCAAGGTGGACGCCGTGCCCGAGCTGGTCACCTGCGCCAAGGCGGTGGCTTCCATCTTCCCGGCGCCCTTCATCGTGATGGGCCACACCCACGTGCCGGCGCGCGAGCGGCTCCGCGACGCCGTCACCTACATCAACGTGGGCGCGTGGGCCGAGGACGAGGGGACGCCGCCCGCGCCGCGCTCGCACCTGGTCATCCATCCGGCCGAAGGCGGTGCGGTCGCGCATTTGCTCCGCTGGGACCGCGCGCTCGGCCCGACGGAGCTCGAGGCGATTCCGAGCACGCGGGCTGGCGACGCGTCTGCTTCATGTGGGCCCGCGAAATCGAGGCTGGGCGGGTCGCGCGCGTTCTCGGCCAAGACGACCCTCCGGGCATGCGAATGGCCATCGTGTTCGGCCTCGCGCTCGGCGCGCTCGGCTGCTCGGGAGCGAGCGAGGAGGATCCGGCCTGCGCCACCATCCGGCGGGGCGTGGAGATGTGCGACCCAGCTCCGGCGGCGGGTTCACGTGCGCCGGGCTGCCCGACTCCTACCGCGCGTGCGCGGACATGGTCCCCGCCGAGCACGACGACGCGGCCTGCGCCGCGTTCATGGGCTGCCTCTACGACGGCCCTTGATCGCAGCGATTGGGTCGGTCCCGAGGAGCAACCGGATTGGTCCCGGGAGCCATTGGATTGGTCCCGGGGAGCCATTGGATTGGTCCCGGGGAGCCATTGGAGCGGTCCCGAGGAGCAATTGGATTGGTCCCGGGGAGCCATTCGGATCGGTCCCGGGGAGCCATTGGAGCGGTCCCGGGGAGCCATTGGATCGGTCCGGGGGGCAATTGGATCGGTCCCGGGGAGCCGATCTGGATTGGTCCCGGGGAGCAATTGCAGCGTCCCGAGGAGCCATTGGAGCGGTCCCGAGGATCACTCCGAACGCTCTCGGAGCGGGATGAGGTGGCGCTCGCGCATCGCAGCGATGCCGGCGAGTCGGCGGCTCGTCGTCAGGAGTCGGCGCAGGCGGCGCGGATCTGCGCGTAGACGGCGGGGTGGTTCTGGAGCTGGTGGTGCAGGACCCCGCCGTAGTTCCGCGTCTCGATGGGGAAGGTGCGGTGCGCGACGCGTGCGCCGGAGGCGCTGGGCCGTTGCACGAGCAGGTCACCGACGATGCGGCCCAAAGGGTGCTCGGGATCGACCGTCACCGTCGCCGACAGGAAGGTGTAGGTGACGTGCTCGAGGAGCGGGATGGCGCGCGCTTCGGGCTCGCGCACCGCGTCCGCGTCGCGCCCCAGCCAGTCCTCGTCCACCAGCGCGCCGCGGCGGAGATCCTTGATGCCCGCGCTGCGTCCTTCGATCAGCCGGGCCGGGATCAGCGTCGCCGGCGTGTCGATGGCGCCCAGCACGGCCGCGGCGATGTTGCCGAGCTTCTCGAGCGGCGCGCCGTGGTGCGGCGAGCCGAGGCAGAAGACGCGCCGCACCTTCGCGATCCAGTCGAGGCCCTCCCGCTCGGCGTAGTGGCACGCGCTCCGGAGGACCAGCCCACCCATGCTGTGCCCGATGAGGAGCAGCTCCTCGAGCGGAGCCGGATAGCCTTCGACGAAGCGCGCCAGCTCGCGGGCGAGGAGCTGGCCGTTCTCCGATACGTGGCGGCCGGTGTTGTAGCGGAGGAAGACGGGCGTGTAGCCGAGGTCGCGGGCGAGCAGCGTGCCGAAGCTGGCGCCCGGGTCGCCGTGGTAGGCCTCGGACTCCAGGCACCAGGACCACTCGGTCGTGGCGAGGCCGTGCACGAAGAGGGCGACCTTGCCGGTAGCGCCCTCGACGCGCGGCGCGTCGAGATCGAGGTAGCGGCCGCCGTGCCGGAGCTGCATCCCGAGATCGAGCCCGTTGGTCCGGCGGTGCAGGTAGTCGCCCACCGCGCCGTTGAGCAGGCCCATCGCTGCGTCGCCGACCCAGGCGCCGCTCTTGGTCACGTCGGAGCGCATGGGCACCGCGTCTGCTTCGGGGAGCTCGAGCGCGCGCTCGGCCACGTCCAGCCCCGCGTCGCTGATGGCCTCCACCGCGCGGTTCACGACCCGGATGGTTCCGAGTACGCCGCGCGTCCCCAGCCTTCGCGCTCCGTCCACGGTTCGGGCCGGTCCCGAGAGCGGCGGCGCGAGCATGTCGAACGCGCGCATCACGGCGCGCGAGGTCGACTCGTGCCCCTCGTCGACCAGCTCCGTCGTTCGGTCGACCGCGTCGTGGATCAGACCCTTCAGGCCCCGCCAGCGCTGCATCATGGTACGAGAGCGTACCACCTGGGGCGCTCGCGCGCCGCCCGCCTCGCGCCCGGCGATGCTCAGCGGGGGACGTGGATCTTGGGCTCGGTCGGGTGGCGCCGGTAGAGGATCGCCACGCGGCCCATGCGTTCCGGCGAGCGAGGCGCCGGTCTCCCGCTCGAGGGTCGCGGCCATCACGGTGCGCTCGTGCCGGTCCACCTGCGGGAGCCGCACCTTGATGAGCTCGTGGTCCGTGAGCGCCTGGTCGGTCGCGGTCACCACGGGCGCGCTGACGCCTTCCTTCCCCACCTGCACGACGGGCTCGAGGTGATGGGCCAGCGCGCGGAGGTGTCGCTTCTGCCGGCCGCTCAAGGTCGCGCTGCTCGTGCTCATGGGGGCCGAGCCATAGCTTCCGCCCCGCCGGCACGCCAGCCGACGCGGCGGAGGCCCTTGTCGTTCGCGCTCCGAGGCCAGAGACTGGCCTGACCGCATTGTCCGACGAACCGACCGCCAGCACCCTCGATGGAGACGGGCCCGAGCCGCAGGCCGAGGCTTCCTCGCCGTCTCAGGACCGTCCGATGCCGAGCGGGCCCGAGGCCAGCGTGTCCGGCGCTTCGGACGCGCTCGTCGGAGAGGTGCTCGACGGCCGATACCGCATCGAAGAGGTCCTCGGCGAGGGCGGGATGGGCGTCGTCTACGGCGCGCGTCACGAGGTGCTCGGCTCGCGGGTGGCCATCAAGGTGCTGCGCGCCGACATCTCGGGGGACGCGGAGGCCATCGCGCGGCTGCGGCGGGAGGCGCGGGCGGCGTCCTCCATCGGCAACGAGCACATCGTCGACGTTCGCGACTTCGGGCAGCTGCCGGACGGCTCGACCTTCATCGTGATGGAGCGGATCGACGGCCGAGACCTCTTCACCATCGTGTGCGAGCGTCCGATCGAGTGGGAGCGCGCGGTCGGCATCGCGCTTCAGGTCTGCGAGGCGCTCGGCGCCGCCCACGAGAGCGGGATCGTGCACCGCAATCTGAAGCTCGAGAACGTCCTGCTCACGAGCGCCCGCGGCCGCTCGGACTTCGTGAAGGTCTTCGACTTCGGCATCGCCAAGATGCAGGACGGCGCGAAGATCACGGTCGCCGGGCGGGTGATGGGCACGCCCGAGTACATGTCGCCCGAGCAGTGTGCGGGCCGCGGCGTCGATCACCGCACGGACATCTACTCGTTCGGCGTGATGCTCTACGAGATGGTCACCGGCACGCTGCCTTTCTTCCACCAGGACCTCGTCGCGCTGGTCCGGATGCAGATGCTCGAGGCGCCGGTGCCTCCTTCGCAGCGGACGCCGGAATCTGGAGATCCCGGCCGGGTTGGAGCAGGTGATCCTCCAGTGCCTGGCCAAGGATCCGGCCGCGCGCTTTCCGAGCATGGGCGCGGTGGCCGATGCACTCCATGGCGTCGCCTCCCAGTCGGAGAGCGTGGCCTTCCCTGCGGTCTCGTCGGTGGAGGCGCCGAGCCGGGAGGACGCGGCGGGCGTCGCTCCTCCCCGCGTCCGCGCGGTGTGGCTGGGAGCGGGTGCCGTGCTGGATCGTGCTCCTCGGGCTGGTCTTGGGGTTGGCGTGGGTCCGGGCCGGACGGCCCGTTCGCGACGGAGTCGCTCGGGTGGAGGGCGAGGTGGCGAGCCCGCCGGCGCCGGGTGCGTCCGCGTCCACGACCGTGCGCGAGCCCTCGCCGCCGGCGCCGTCCGCGCAGGTGAATTCGCCGGCGCCCGAGCAGCCCGGTCTGGCCGAGCCGCCGGCGACGGTCGTTCGGAGCGAGCCGGTCGCGCAGGTCTTCTCGTCGAACGACCGGGCGCTCCTCGGACGGAACGCCCTACCGCGTACGGCTGCCGGCCGGCGAGCAGCTGGAGATCGTGCTGCGCGCGGAGGGGTACGAGCCCCATCGCCTGACGTTGAGCGGAGAGAGCGCAGCGGAGTTGCACGTCGTGCTCGCGCGAGCGGCGCCGCGGCACGTCGCTCGGCCGGAGCCGTCCTCCTCACCCGCGGAGCCCGAGGCCGCGCCGGCTCCCGCGCCGCCGAGCTCGCAGCGCCGGAGGCATCAGGAGTTCATGGATCCCTGGGAGTGACGGCGGAGAATGACCCACTCCATCGCGCTCGCCGAAGGTCGGTCCGAGCTCTCGAGAGGCGCTTCACGGTCGCAATCGGGCGCGAGAGCCATCATATTTCGTTCGTGACGGACGTTGGGCACCCGCTCGTGGTCGCCGTGGACGACGACGAGGCGATGAGACGCGTGCTCGCGCGTGTGCTCTCCTGGCGCGGTTATTCGCCGCTCGTCACCGGCTCTCGGGACGAGGCCTTGGCGCTCGTGCTCGAGCGGAGCCCGGTCGCGGTGACAATCGACTACGACCTCGGGCCCTGTACCGGCGCAGACTTGGCCCGCGCCATCCGGAGCGAGCTCGGACCGCACGCGCCGCCGCTGGTGCTGGTCTCCGCGGCCGCGGATCGCATCCCGCGCGGGGACGCGCAGCTCTTCGCCGCCGCGCACGTGAAGCCCTTCCGTGCATCGGCGCTGCTCGACGACATCGACCGGCTGGTGGCCCAGACCGAGAAGAAGCGCTCGGGCGTACGCGCCGTGGACGATCGCGTAGCCGCCCGGCGCCGCACCGAGAACGAGTGAGCGCAGCCGTCACCGACGCGCTGGCCAGGGCCATCGAGGCGCGCCAGCCCTGGCTGGAAGCGGCCTTCGCCGAGGGGACCGACTGCGTCCGCCTGCTCCACGGCGCGGTCGAGGGCGTGCCGGGCCTCACGGTCGACCGTTATGGTCCGCTCCTCTTGCTGCAAACCGGCCGCGAGCCGCTCGAGGCGGGCGTGGTCGATGGGATCGCCGACGTCGCCGCACGCCAGCTCGGTGTGACGCTGGAGCCGGTCTGGAATCACCGGCCGGCCTACCGGCACGGCGGTTTCGCGCGCTTCCACGCTGCCTCGCCGGAGGCGCACCAGGCGATCGGACGCGAGGCGGGGCTCCGCTTCCTCGTCGATCCGCGGCGCGGCGGGCTCGATCCTCTGCTCTTCCTGGATCTCAGGTCGGGGCGTCGCCGGGTGCGCGAGCTCGCGGATGGTCGTCGCGTGCTCAACCTCTTTTCCTACACCTGCGGCGTCGGCGTGATGGCGGCGGCGGGAGGCGCCCGCGAGGTGGTGAACGTCGACTTCGCCCGCTCGGCGCTGACCGTCGGTGCGGAGAACGCGCTCGCCAACGAGATCCGCGGCCCGGTGTTCCGGCTCGTGCGCGAGAACGTGATCCCGGTCCTCCGGCAGTATGCCGGGTTGCCGATCAAGGGGCGCGGCTCGCGCCGCGAGTATCTGCGGCTCGCGCCGCGCCGCTTCGACATGGTCGTGCTCGATCCGCCGCGCTGGGCCAAGACGCCCTTCGGCGCGATCGACGTGGTGCGCGACTACCCCTCGCTCTTGAAGCCCGCGCTCCTCTGTCTCGAGCCGGGTGGGTACCTGATGGCGACCAACCACGTGCCCGCCGTCGAAGCCGACGCGTTCCGGGCCGTGGTCACGCGCACGGCCGAGAAAATCGACCGCCGGCTCGAGGACGTCGAGCTGCTCGCCGTCGACCCCGACTTTCCCAGCCCGGACGGGCGCCCGCCGCTCAAAGTGCTCCTCGCCAGGGTGCGATGAGGCCGGTGCGCCGCCGACGTGGATTGACCTGCCCCCTGCGCAGGGCCTAACTTTTGATCCATGCAACGCGCATGCTTCTTGGCTTCTGTCGTGGCGCTGTCCGGATGCAGCGCGATCATCAATCCGGACCCGGGACAGCTCGGCGGCGATTTCGACGCCGGTTTCCAGGTCGTCGACTCCGGTCCGCCGCCGACCCACGACTCGGGGCCGATCGGTCCACCGCCCGTACACGACGCCGGACCGCCCCCCACGACGGACGCCGGCGGACCCACGTGCGCACCCGGGCAGCACTGCGAGGGCGACACGCTGGTGAGCTGCGCCGGCGGTGTCGAGACGCGCACCGACTGCCAGTCGATGAGCGCGTTCTGCGCCAGCAACCAATGCCAGGGTTGGGTGTGCATGCCCGGCCAGCAGCACTGCACGGGCGACTTCCGCGGCGTGGTCGTGTGCAGTGACCGGGGCGACATGCAGACGACCATGCCCTGCGATCCCGGTTGCAACCCGACCACGAACGCCTGCGTGATGTCGCCGGCGGCGTGCGCCGCGCTGCCCCGGATCAACCTCGGGGATACCCGCAACTTCGACCTCTGCCACCAGAGCGACAACAACACCTTCACCCGGACCGACGTCTGCTCCGCGACGAGCCGCGCCAACCTCGGAGACCAGACCTTCCGGCTGACCCTGACCGAGCGCACGACCGTCCAGATCGAGCTCAGGGACAACGATCCGACCGTCGCCATCGACACGATCGTCTACGTCCGGCGGGTCTGCGACGACTCGACCACGCAGATCGCATGTGACGACGACATCCCCTGCGATATGGCGACGATCCCGCCGGGACCGACGGGATGCCGGAGCTACGAGGTTCGCCAGTCGATCCTCCAGACGACGCTCGACGCCGGCACCTACTACATCGTCGCTGATGCGTTCATGTACTCGACCATGACGACCAGCTACAACTGTGGTCAGGTCCAGCTCACGGTCACCACGCCCTGAAGAGCCGCGGTGAACCTGCTCTTGCTCGAGGCCGAGGAGCTCTCGGCCGCGGGTGAGGCCACGCTCCGCGACGGACGCGCCAAGCACCTCCGGGAGGTGCTGAAGGTGCGCCCCGGCAGCGCGGTGCGCGTCGGCGTCGTCGATGGCCCGCTCGGCTCGGCCCGCGTGCTCGATCTCGACGGCGATTCGGTGCGGATCGTCTGCGAGCTCGCGCGCGTCCCGGCGCGTCCCGCGGTGGATCTGCTGCTCGCGCTCCCGCGGCCCAAGGTGCTCAAGCGGCTGTGGGCGCAGCTCGCCGCGCTCGGTGTCGGGACGGTGGTGCTGACCAACGCGAGCCGGGTCGAGCGCTACTACTTCGACTCGCACGCGGTCCGCCCCGAGTCGAATCCGACCCCACCTGCTGGAAGGGCTCGCGCAGGCCAAGGACACCCGCGTGCCCGTCGTACACGTGAAGAGAGGGCTCAAGCCGCTGGTCGAGGACGAGCTCGACGCGCTCTTCGGAGACGCGCGCAGGTTGGTCGCCGACCCGGTCTACGATCGCTCGGTCATCGACGCCGTGCGGCGGCGCGCGGGGCGCGTCGTGCTGGCGCTGGGCCCGGAAGGGGGCTGGAGCGCGTACGAGCGCGACATGCTGGAGCGGCACGGCTTCGTGGGCGTCGGGCTCGGCGCGCGCACCCTGCGAAGCGACACGGCGGCGGTGGCGCTGCTCGCGCTGGTACACGAGGGGCTCCGCGCCGGCTGACCCCGTAGCGCGAGCGTCTCGGAGAGCTTCTCGTCGTCGCCGATCAGGAACGCCCACAGCGTGGCCAGCTCCGCGCCCAAGTCCGGATCGTGCCGCCAGCGTTCGACGCCGAGCGGCTGCCCTTCCAGGCCGAAGGCGGCGTCGACGCCGAGGAAGGACTGCCTCGGATCGCGGAGCGAGCCGTAGCGCAGGTCGGTCATCCGGACCGTGAAGTCCATGTCGCCGCGCATCAGCTCGATCGGCGCCATGCCCATGGCGACCCGCTCGAAGAGCTGGGATCGGGGGTCGCGCTCGAACGCGTCGATCAGCGGGTCTTCGTCGTCCCGGAGCACGTACCAGCGTGGCGTACGCGGCGCCGAGAGGCTCAGATGGGCCACCCGGAAGCGCCCCGTCTCGTCTCGGGCGATGACGCGGTAGACGAGCACGTTTCCCAGCGTCGGCATGGCACGGATCGCAGTCGGGGTGAACGTCGTCGCCGCGAGATCCTCGCGCGCCCAGGCGAGGGCGCGCTGCGACTGGGCCCAGCCGAGCCCGAGGTACGCGATCGCGAGGACGAGCGCGCCGCGCGCGAAGCGGGCGCTCCGTTGGCGGTCGTGACCCCAGCGCGCCCGGATCGCGGCCGCCAGGAGTGGCAGCGTGATCATCAGGTCCACGATCGACACGGCGTCGATCGCGAAGCGCCGGTGGCTGAAGGGCGCCAGCAGCTCCGTGCCGTAGGGCGTGCAGGTGTCCAGGAGCGCGTGGGAGACGAGCGCGAGGAACGCGAGGAGCGACCAGCCGAGCGCCGTCCCCCGACGCCGTCCCGGCCAGCGCCAACCGAGCGCGCCGAAGAGCGGGGCCGCGGCCGCCATCACGAGGACCGAGTGACTGGCGCCGCGATGATGCTCGAGCGTGCTCCACGCGCCGTTCAATCCAGGCGAGGTAGTCGAGGATCCGGGGCCATCGCCAACGCGGCGCCGAAGAGGACCGAGCGCCCGCCCAGCCGCTTCCGGAACGCCGCCTCGGCGATGGTGGCGCCGAGCAGGCCGTGCGTGATCGTGTCCACGGACCCGCGAGTGTAGAGCACATCGTGCGGGCGCGAGCGGAGCATCCCAGCGCGCCGGCTCGTCGTCGTCTTGGAGCGAAGAGAGCCGGCCGGCGAGACGACCGGAAGTCACGCGATGGGCACTCAGTCTTCCTCGCGCCGCTTGCGCGCCGCTCGCCCGCCGCCGCCGAGCAAACCGAGGTCGGCGAGGAGACCCAGCACCACCAGGAGCCAGCCGAAGGGCGAGACGGCGCCGGCGGGCGCGACGCTGTTGGTGGCGAACGCGAACGCGAGGGTCGTGGTGGGGAGGAGGAAGAACCCGAGGATCGGCCAGACCGCGCCCGGAAAGGGGCGCGAGAGGTAGCCGACCGGGCCCAGCATCCACACGAGCGCGAGCGCGACGCGCGGGAACGCCAGGGCGAGACAACCGACGAAGCAACCCATCGTGAACCAACCTATCCGCCGCGCGCGTTTCGTCGACTGCCGCGCTGCTCATTCCGCCCGGTCGTGGACTCGGCTCAGCCCCTCTTGGGCGGCCAGCCACCGGCGCAGCTCCGTCTCCACCCACTCGTGGTGGCTCAAGAGCAGCCAGTGCCCGGCCTCCGCTTGCTCCAGGTACTCGGCGTCGGCCCGGTGCGCGTAGTCGCGGGCGAAGCGAGCCGGCACCATCTGATCCAGGGCGCCCTGGAGGACCAAGGTCGGCTTGCCCGAGGGGCGCGCGTCGGGCGAGGCCCCGGAGATGAGGACGAGCCCGTCGATGTCCAGGCCCGGCGCGAGCAGGCTCCCGCCGATCGCGCCCGCGGAGAGGCCCGCGAGGTAAATGCGCCGCACGCCCTGCGCCCGCAGCGCGCCGATGGTGCGCTCCACCGTGAGGCGACCGTCCGGCTCCGCCCAGCGTGCCTCCGGCCCGGTCGAGGGGCAGACGACGTCGAGCCCCACCGGGTTCGCGCCTTGGGCGAACTGCCAGCAGAGGAGGGTGACGTTGCCGGCGGCGCCGTGCAGGAACACGACGACGGCCTCCGGCGGCTCGAAGCGCGGCGGGGCCACGCGCAGGAGGGAGTGATCGTCCGGGCTCTGCCCGAAGAGGAAGGTGCCGACGACCGGCGAAGGAACGGGCCCTTCGGCCAGCCGCATGCGGGAGTATCCGTCGCGGAGCGCGTCGAGCAGGCCGGGCGCGTCGTGGGGCATCCGATCGGTCGCGATGAGCAGCGTCGATCCGCCGATGGCGACGTCACGCTCCGGGACGATCCGGTCGATGACCCGCGGCTCGGTGCCACCGGGCCCGGTGCTCTCGAACACCGTCTTGCCGTTGGCGGCGGTGAAATAGCGATAGCCGACCACGCTCGACGCCAGCATCAGCGCAAAGACCACGGCCGGGCGCGTTCGGCGCCACGGCGACGCCAGCGCGGCCACGACGCCGAGGAGCACGGCGAACGTGAAGACACCCGTCTCGATGGTCGGTGGGCCGGCCAGCGTCAGCCCGCCCAGCGCGAGGAGGGGCACGCCCACTACGAGCCCGAGCACGAAGACCAAGCAGCCTCCTTCGCTCGAGCCCTTCTTGGCTGGCGCGCTCATCGGGCCCGCATCCTAGCAGTCCGTGGAAGCACCGAGCCCGATGGATTTCTGCGCATGACGGCCGTCCGGACCGAGGAGCAAATGCTCAGCATTCGTGAGGAGAACGGTGGATCGACGGCGTCCCGCCCGCGAGCCGACGAGGGAGGCTCCTCCACGGCCCGTCAGCGGAGAGAGCAGCGGGATCAGCCGTTCACCCGGCGGGCGAGACGCTCCTCGCGGCGTCGCTGGGCGGCGGCGGCGCGCGCCTCGTCCTCGGGCGTCTCGAGCCGCAGCGGCGGCACGCCGGTCGGGCTCCCGCTCTCGTCCACGGCGACGAAGGTGGTGAACGCGTCCACGCAGAGTCGCCGGTCGCCGGTGGTGGCGTCCTCGACGCGCACCTCGACCTCCACCTCCATGGAGGTGCGAAAGGCCGCGTTGACCCGCGCCGAGAGCACGACCACGTCGCCGACCTTGATCGGCTCGAGGAAGTTCACCTCGTCGATGGCGGCCGTCACCGCCACCCGGCCGCAGTGCCGCTGCGCCGCGATGGCCGCGCAGACGTCGATCCACGCGAGCACGGATCCACCGAAGGCCCCGCCGAGCACGTTGCCGTGCTGGGGCAGGACGAGCTCGGTCATCTCGGTGAAGCTCGTGCGCGGGGTCTTGCCGGTCATCCGCGCGTCATACCGGACCCGGCGCGTACGCGCACCCCTCTCGAGGCTCGCTCCGCAGCCGCTCGATCTGCGCGGCGATCTCGTCCACTCCGCAGGGCTTCTGCAGGAACGCCGTGTGCGGTCGTGCCAGGGCCCTCGCCACGCTCACGTCGTCTCCGGGACCGAGGCCGGAGAGCACGATCATCGGCGTCGAGCTCGGCTCGAACGCGTCCGCGACATCGCGCGCGGTTCCGTCGGGCAGGTGTGCGTCGGCCACGACCACGTCCGCCGGGCCGCGCTCCACCGCCTCGGTCACGCTGGCCGCGAGCTCGACCTCGTAGCCGCGGCGCCGGAGGAGCTCGCCCAGCATGCGCCGGTTGAGCGGGTCGTCCTCCACCAGGAGCACCGACGTCGCGCTGGCATCGACGGGGCCGAGCAGGGTGGCGGCGGGACCTGCCGTACGCGGGCGGACGATGGGTTGCGTCGCGGGCAGCTCGATGGTGAAGCGGGCGCCTCGTCCGGGTGCGCTCTCCACCTCGATGCTGCCGCCGGCCTGCTCGACGATCGAGCGCACGGTGGCCATCCCCACCCCCGTTCCGTCTCGCTTGGTGGTGAAGCGCTCTCGGAAGAGTCGCGCGCGGGTCGGCGCGTCCATTCCGATCCCTTCGTCCGAGACGGCGATCCGCGCGCGTCCGGCCGTCGTGCTGCTGGAGATGGTGATGGTGCCGCCTTCCGGCATGGCCTGCTGCGCGTTGACCACCAGATTGAAGACGAGCTGCTCGAGCCGGCCGGAGTGCAGCGTGACCTCCGCCCCCGGGGCATCGAGCGTGAGCGCGAGGGTGATTTCGTCGGCCAGCATGGGCCCGAGCGCGGTCGCGGCGGCGTCGAGGGCGCAGTCGAGCGTGAGCGTGACGGGTTCGCGCTCGATCGCGCCCATCAATCGGGACAGCCGGCGGACGATGCTCGCCCCCGCCAGCGCCGTCCTGCCCAACGCGGTCGCCCGTGCCCGGACCTCGATCGGATCGGCGGCGACGTCGGCGATGCGGCTGGCCGCCGACGCGACGCGCATGAGCAGGTTGTTCGCATCGTGCGCGATGCTGCTCGCCATGCGCCCCGATTGCTCGAGTCGAGCTGCCGAACGGCGCGTCTCGGTAGCCTCGCGAGTGGGTGAGACGTCCGCAAACGAGAGCACGGAGTAGCTCGCCCCGGCGACCTGATGAACCCGCAGCTCACTCTCGAAGAACGTGCCGTCGCGCCGCACGCCACGCATCCGAGCTCGGTCGTTCACTTGGTTCGCCCATGTGGTGATGGGTGGCGTTTTTGCGTCGAAGAGCAGGTCCACGCTGCGGCCGAGCATGTCGTCTTCACAGTGGCCGAAGAGGCGCTCAGCTCCAGCATTGAACATCCGGACGGCTCCTCGTGCATCCACGCCGACCATGGCGCCTCGGGTCGCGCTCAGCACTGCCTCCAGGGTCGCCTCGCGTTCCTGAAGCAGCTCTCTCTCGTGCGTTTGCTCGCTCACGTCGATGAGCGTGCTCAGGAAGGTCGCGCCGCGACCGGTGCAGTCCATCGCCGCGCTCTCGATCGCCGCGCTCTCGATGGTCGCGACGAAGCGCTCCCCACCCGCTCGGATCATCCGAATCGTACGCGATTCGCGTGCTCCGATGGCGACGAGCCGCGCCAGGTGCCTCGCCAGCACTGGCGTGTCTTCCGGTGAAGTGAAGGCATCGAGCCTGTGCCTCTTCAAATCTTCGCCACGGACTCCGAGCATTCGTGCGGCCGCCGCGTTTCCTTCGAGGATCGCTCCGCCGGCGTCGTGTGCGACGTAGCCAACCGGTGCCAGGTTGTAGAGCTGCAAGCAGAAATCGCGCACTTGGTGGAGCTCGACTCCACCGATCGCCATGTGTTGCTGCGCGGGCTCTCGCTCCGCGCGTGCAGGTCGCCGCGATTCGCTCATCGTCCCCCCAATCGACTAGCGTACGCTCGAACCAGCGCGTGGCTGCCGAGAAGCCCCCAAGGGCTGACACCAACCAAGCCCCGCGCCCGATGCCCGGCGCGGGATCTACTGTACCGTTCTCGTGGGACGGTTTCTAGTGCCGGCGACCCGAAGTTCGTTCTGTGTTTCTGCACGCCCGAGCGCGAACTTCGGGACGACGGGACGGCTCGAGCTCCCAACGCAGTGCACGGTCGTGCTACCTGCGCGAAAACACCGATCGGAGCTCGGAGCGGGGATACGAGCACCTCGCCGCGGGGAGGGCGGCGCGCGGCGCGGGCTCACGGGGCGTCGAGGAGCTGGGCGGGGCCGCGCCCGGGCTCGATCACGTCGTGACGGTCGAAGCAGAGCTCGACGTTCGCGCCGGAGTCGTCGCCCTCACGCAGCGCGAAGCGGAAGCACCGCGCGGAGGATGCGCTCTCGACCTCGGGTCCGAGCGCTGCGTCACGCACGACGTGCCCCGCGGGGCTTCCGTCGTGCCACATCACGCGGGCGCCGGCGCGGACGAGGGGTGGATTGGGTGGCGGTGGGGAGGACGCGGACCCTTCGGGTGGGGTACGCGGGACGACCGCGTGGCTCGGGACGCGGACGACGATGCGCGCGCAGGTCGGTCTGAGCTCGGTCAACACCTCGCCGCCTCGCGAGTGGACGTAGTAGACGGGTCGATCGGATCCGTCGCTCGACTCCACACGACCGGTTCGGCCGAGCACCGGTACCGCGGCGGCGAGCACGTCGCCGCGCAGCATCCGGCTCACCGTCGGACGGGGCAGAGGTGCGCTCGGCATGTAGCGGGTCCCCACCTCGGAAGGCTCGAGGTGGACGACGGTGCTCACGTCTCCGAGCTGTGTGCGAAAGAAGCCGTCCCGCTGGAGCCGCGTGAGCGGGACGCCCCGGGAGAGCTCGATCCGCGTGCCGTCGTCGAACGACTGGGAGACCTCGCGCTGGGTCACCGGCGCGAGCGCGCCAACGGGGACGTAGAACCGGAGCCGGAAGGGAGCGAGCGCGTCGATGCCGCCGGCGCAATGCGGCGGAGCGTCCTCGCCGAGCGTCTCGAGCGCGACCCACCCGTTCTCCTCGCCGCGCACCCGGAACGCCGCGAAGTGGGGTGGCGTGCTCTCGAGGGGCGGCGTGCCCTCGTGAGGTGGTTCCGCGGGCAGGGTCGGCGCGCCCTCGCGGGGAGGCGTGCCCTCGTCGGGAGGTTCCGCGCGCAGGGGCGCGCCCTCGCGGGGAGGCGTGCCCTCGTGAGGTGGTTCCGCGGGCAGGGTCGGCGCGCCCTCGCGGGGAGGCGTGCCCTCGTGAGGTGGTCCCGCGCGCAGGGTCGGCGCGCCCTCGCGGGGTGCGGTGGCGAGGGGCGTTTCGAGGGACACGACCGCGAACGCGCTCGGCCCCATCGTCCCCGGCTCCGTTGGACGAGGCTGCCAAGTCCGTCGCGCCGGCGCGCACGCGACGAGCAGGGCACAGCACGCGCAGGCGAAACGCGCTCGCATCGGCCGCATCGATGCCATGCGGGGCCTCGTCGCGCCAAACGAACCCGCCTCGAAAGGGACACCGAATCGAGGGCACGAGGCGCTCTGCCTCATCCTGAAGCGCGACTGGCGGGGGGCTTCGGAGGGCTGCTACACGGGTCTCATGCGTACGCGCCGATGGTTCACGTTCCTGTCCCTGTCGGTGTGGGCGTCGCTCGCCGTCGCGCAGCCGGAGCCCGGCGGCGCAGACCTGAGCACACCCAAGCGCGCCCTCCGCACCTTCATCGTCGCCGCGCGAGAAGGAGACTACGGGCGCGCTGCGCGGGTGCTCGACCTTTCCGGTGTCCCGATCGACGAGAGAGCAGCGGAAGGTCCGACGCTCGCCCGCGAGCTCAAGAGCGTGTTGGACCAGGAGCTCTGGATCGACTTCTCCCGCGTTCCGGATGATCCCGAGAGCGATCGGGTGACGGTGGGGACCATCGGCGTGGACGGGCGCCACGTGCCCGTCGAGCTGGTCGGCTCGGGAGCCGTCTGGCACATCGGCCGGCGCACGGTGGACGCGATCCCGGCGCTCTACGCGGCGCACGGACCGAGCTGGATCGAGTCGATGCTCCCCCGGTGGCTCTCGAAGCGGGTCTGGGAGATGGCCCTCTGGCAGTGGCTCGGGCTCTTGGGCGCGCTGATCCTCGCCTATGCGTCGGGGGCGCTGATCGCCGCGTTCGCCATGCGGCTCGGGGGCCGCTTCGCCACCCGCACCGAGACCCGCTGGGACGACCGTTTGCTCGCGCTCTTGCGCGGTCCGACCCGCTTCCTGGTGGCCA
The DNA here is from genome assembly GCA_963832725.1 of uncultured Pseudomonadota bacterium. Lineage (GTDB taxonomy): Bacteria > Myxococcota_A > Polyangia > Polyangiales > Sandaracinaceae > JAEZBP01. The sequence goes on along the minus strand of CAWHVG010000006.1, from coordinate 98,157 downwards.
TCCTCCTGGGTTGGGTGCTGATCCGCGGGCTCCACTTGGCGGCGCCGGCGCAGGAGGCGGTGGACAAGATCCTCCTCATCGGGCTGATCGGCGCGCTGGCGTGGTACGCGAACCGGCTGGTCCGCCTCGTCGCGGACCGCGTCGAGGAGCACGGGCGCGAGCGGGCGGAGCGCGCGGAGCTGGACGACATCGCGCTCCGGGGACTGCGCACCCAGGTCGCGGTGCTTCGGCGCGTGGCGTCGATCGTGGTGGGTGTCGTCGCGGTCTCGATGATGCTCGTGCAGTTCGACGTCGTGCGGACCGTGGGCATGTCGCTCCTCGCGTCGGCGGGGATCGCCGGCGTCGTCCTCGGACTGGCCGCGCAGCGCTCCATCGCGACGCTGCTGGCCGGCTTGCAGCTCTCGGTCACCCAGCCGATCCGCATCGGCGACACGGTGATCGTGGAGGGCGAGTGGGGGACCATCGAGGAGATCAACCTCACCTACGTGGTGGTGAATGTGTGGGATCAGCGCCGGCTGGTGGTCCCGATGAGCCGCTTCCTCGAGCAGCCGTTCCAGAACTGGACCAAGGTCTCGCCCGAGCTGCTGGGGACCATCTTCCTCTACGCCGACTATCGGCTGCCGATGGACGCGGTGCGCGCCGAGCTGGATCGGATCCTCGACGGAAACCCGAAGTGGGACGGGCGCGTGAAGAGCGTCTTGGTGACCGACGCGACCGATCGCAGCATCCAGGTGCGCGCGCTGATCTCGGCCGCGAACGCGAGCGACCAGTGGGACCTGCGCTGCGAGGTGCGCGAGAAGCTGATCGCGTTCCTCCGCGAGCTCGAGGGCGGTCGGTATCTGCCGCGAACGCGCGTCGAGCCCGAGCCGTCCGCGGAGCTCGGCGCGGCCTGAGCCGCTCGACGGTCATTCACGCGCTCGCGCCGGCCTCCCGCGAGACGCCGAGCTCGCGCAAGAGCTCCTCGGTGTGCTCTCCGCGCTTCGGCGCCTCCCGGCTCGGGTGGACGGCGCCCGGAAGGGGTGCGCGCATCCACCCGCGTGCGTCGACCATCCCGCGGGCGCGTACCTGCGGCTCGTCGGCGGCCTCTTCAGGGCTCCGCACGGCGCTTGCGGGGACACCGATTGCTTCGAAACGAGTGAGCCAGTGGTCGCGGTCCTGGCGCTCGAGCCGCTTCGCGATGACGGGCCGCAGGGCCGGTCCGGCGGCGATGCGGGCGGGCATCGGCAGCTTGGCGAAGGGAGCGAGATCGAGCTCTTCGCAGAGCGCGCGCCAGAAGTGGGCCTCGTCGACGATCCCGAGCGCCAGCCAGCGGCCGCAGCGCGCGCGGAAGACGCCGTAGTGCGGCATGGCGTAGAGCTTCACCCGCTCCAGGTAGCGGATGAGAGGTCGCGTGATCATCTCCACGATCGGACCGCCGGTCAGGCCGCGGCGGGCGTTCGCCGCCAGGTCGACCCCGCGCCCCCACACGTTCGACCAGGAGAGCACGCCGTCCGCCATCGCCACGTCGAGGTAGCGGGCCTCTTGGCGGTTGGACGCCAGCGCCGCGCAGATGGCGCTCACGGCGAGGAGCGAGCTCGAGAGATCCGCGATGGGCAGCATCGCGCCGCGAGGCTCTCCGGCAGCGTCGCGCTCGAGATGACAGACACCGCTGAGCGCCTGCAGGTTGAGATCGTGGCCCGGGTGGTCGCGCAGCGGTCCCTCTTGTCCAAACGCGCTGATCGAGCAGTAGACGATCCGCGGGTTCAGCTCGCGCGCGCGAGCGAAGTCGCAGCCGAGCCGCTCCATCACGCCGGGTCGGAAGCCCTCGACGAGCACGTCCGCCCACCGCACCAGCGCCTCGAGAGCGGGCCGGCTCTCGGGCGAGCGGAGGTCGAGCACCACGCTGCGTTTGCCGCGGTTCACCATGGAGAAGAAGGGCTCCATGAAGCGCCCCGGGTCGCCCTTGGGCGGCTCGACCTTCACGACGTCGGCCCCCCAGCTCGCGAGCAGGAAGGTCGCGTAGGGACCGGGCAGGTTCTGGCTGAAGTCGAGGATCTTCAGCCCGTTCAGCGGGGTTCCATCGGTCATCGGCGAGCCAGGATAGCTCGCTTCGGCCGTCGCGCTTCGTGACGGTCCGTCCTAGCCCGACGAGGAGTCGGCGGGAGCACGGCGACGTGCGAACGCTGCAGAGGGGCCGGATTGGCTGCGCGGCGACGGGCGATCTCCGACCGACCGTCAGTCGCGGACACAATAGCTGCCAACGCTCCCGGCGCTCTCGCAGTGGAAGCCGGCGCTGCACGCGCAGGGCGGCGCCGGGCCTTGCTCGTCGCAGCGGCACGAGCAGTAGACGTGCTCGGCGATTGTCGCCTCGCTCTCGCACGCGTCGGTGCACGAGGGGCTGGGGTCGCCGTCCAGGCCGTGCACGACGCAGACGCCGGTCACGCACTCCGTCGAGCCGCTCTCGACGTAGGTCTCGCTGGCGTGGAAGCCGTCGGGCGGGACGTGCTCCGGCAGACACGGATCCCCCAGCGGATCCGCCGTACATCCCACCCAGAACAAGGCCATCGCCCAGAGCCACTCGCGCATCGCCATCACCTCCGCCGGACCGCAACAGCAAAGTGCAGGCCACGCGGGCCCGCGGATGGTGAGGGTGGTCCCGCGCCACTGTCGTTGGCGGTCGTCCGCATCGCGGGTGGGCTGGCAAGCCGACGGTCGCGGATACAACCTGCTTGGGATGCCTCTCATGCTCTGGTTCGCTGCGCTCGCCGTCCTCGTCACCCTGGGCGCGGTCGCGTTCGCCTACCTGCCGCGTCGCGGTGACCGCGAAGACGCCCAGGAGCGCGCGTGGGAGGAGTTTCGCGCGGTCGCGGAGGAGGTGGGCGGGCTCGTCGCCGTGCGGACGGACACGGGCTGGCCGCGGCTGTCGGGAGAGGCGGGTGGTGTGCTCGTCGAGATCGACTGCGAGAACCACGTGGGTCGCGGTCTGGACGCGCTCCTGGGGTTGCGTTGCCGTGTACCGGATGCGCGCTTCGCGCCCAACGCCGCGCTCTGGATCGGTGACGTCGATGCCCTGCGCACGCAGTTCGGCAGGCCCCGTCCGTCCGGGGACGCGAACGGCCTCTTCGACGTCTACACTCGCGTCGAGCCGAGCGCCTCCGATTGGTGGCAGGAGCCCACGCTGCACGACGCTCTGGCCAGCCTGCCCGGCTCAGGTCTCGTCCTCGACGAGGGCCGGCTCACCGTCTTCTTCGCCCGTTTGGACGCCGAGTCGGTGCGCGTCGCGCTGCGCATCCCGTCGCTGGTCCAGGTCGGTGTGCATCGAGTGACCCTGCACTGACCGAGCTCAGACGCTGGGCCGAGCTCCGGTGCGGTTCGCGCCGATTGCACGGCCACTGCGCTCGGTCGGGATGTCGAAGCGCGGGCCGTCCCCGAGCCCGCGACGAGACTCCATCGAACGGGCCGAGGCTCGGGACGTTCCCGATCAGGCGACACCATCGGGGCGACGCCGTTCGGTGCCGTTCCACAATGGGCGACCGAAAAATTGGACACCCGTTCTAGGACGGTTATGGTGCGACGCGTGAAGGGTCAAACGACCATCGCCGAACGCGCTGGAGGCGTCTACGCCGGCATCCATCGCTCTCACCAGCCCTCCCTCACGAGCTCGCTCTTCGATCTCGACTGGGAGGACCACGTGCCCGTCGAGTTGGTGCCGGGTGTGCATCTGGCGACCGCAACGGTCGAAGATACGCTGGAGTTCACCCGCGCTCACTATGCCTCCATCTTCGGCATGGTCGGTTCTGACCAGCGCTTCTTCTCCGAGGCGCCGACGCCCGCCAAGGAGCGTTTCCTCTCGATGTCCGACCGCTTCGCGTTCCGTGAGGGATCTCGGGTGATCGGGCTTCTGGTGGGTCATCCAGTCGACTGGAGCACCTACTACTGGCGCAGCGTGGCCTTCCTGCCCGAGCACCAGGGGCGCGGGCTTCTGGCTGCCGCGCTCGAGCACACGGATCGTGTGATGCGACGTGCCGGGATCGTGCGCGTGGAGGGCGAGGCGGCGCCCACGAACTACCGACAGGTGCGTTTGCTCCACCGCCTCGGCTACTGCGTGACCGGGACGGTCAACAGCGAGCGCTGGGGCAACGTCCTCCGCTTGACGAAGTACCTGCAGCCGGAGGCAGCAGCTTGTTTCGCGACCCAGTTCTGTCAGGGGCCGACGGCGCCGAGTGCTGGGTCGTCCAGAGTCGACCACAACCATGAAGGAGGAAGCCATGAAGAAGTTCGCTTCGTTCAGTCTTTGATAGAGACCCGTGTTCTGTAATGGTAGATTGGCTTCAGGATGGTGTGATGTGATTGGTGATGCACTTCAGTCGGATTTGGAACGGTATGCGGAGCACATGCTCCGCCGGAATGCGCTGTGGGTGGGCGCTGCTCGCGGGCAGCTCACGCCGGACATCGTGGGCCGGTACCTCTTCAACATCCGTCATCTGATTCGCCACACGCCTCTCCACCTGGAGCGTGCACGGCAGCGAGCGCTCCGCCTCGGCGACGAGGCGCTCGCCGACCACTTCGCAGAGAAGCAGTCCGAGGAGCAGGGGCACGACCGCTGGGCGGACGAGGACCTCCGCCGGCTCGCCGACGAGCTGGGTTCCGTTCCCGACGGCGACCATGCGCCCGCGCTCCTCGGGCTGCTGCGCTTCATCGAATCGACGATCGATCACGATCCGTCGCGCTATCTCGCGTACATCCTCTTCGCGGAAGGGCTGATCGCGAAGATGGGCCCGGAGTGGCTGGCGCTCGTCGAGGAGCGCTGCGGCATCCCGGTGACGATGTTCACGGTCATCTCCAAGCACGCGGAGCTCGACAAGGAGCACACCTCGGAGGGGCTCGAGGCGATTGATCGCTTGGTGGGCGACCCGGCGAGCCTTGGGGAGCTCAGAGAGGTTCTCCGACGGACCTGCGCCTACTTCGACGAGTTCAGCGCGCAGGTGACCACCACGGAAGGCCCGGAGTGCAGGACGAGCTCCGCAGCCTGATCGCGGCGCACCCGCTCCCCCGCGGGTTCTCGGAGCCGCAGCTCTTCGCCGACACCGTCGAGGTGTCGGGCGTCGAGGTCCGCCGCGCTGGCATTCAGGCCAGCGCCCCCGATGGCGCCGAGGTCACGGGGAGCGCCGCCGAGATTGGTCGTTCGCCCCTGCCGCGAGCGTACTTCGAGCTGCTCGAGCGGGCGGCATTGGTCGACGCCGCGGCGCGCGCCTGTCCGATTCCGCACGGCCGAGGGGCGTCACCTCGATTGGCAGCCGCCCGCGACGGCTCCCTCGCCAGGGCCGCGCAGCCGACGCGCGCGCTCGAACGGCGTGGCGCTTCACCGCAGCTGGGAAGAGGCGTGCCGTCGTGCCCGCTTCGAGCTGACGGAGCGCGACCGCGTGCTCGGCGCCTGGTACGGGGAGCTCGCGCTCGAGCCGGTGGATCCGCCCGCGTCGCTGCGCGCGTTCGACGACACCCACGAGTGGTGCGCTCGGCGCATCCCGGCGGCCGGCGCCATTGCCGATCCGATCGAGGTCGTGGTGATGGTGGGCTTTCCCCGGCGGCCGGAGATCCCCCTGGCGCGCGGCTTCGCCGGGCGTGCCACGCTGGAGGACGCGCTGGAGGCGGCCGCCGGCGAGGCGTGGCAGTCGCTGGCGTTCGTGTGGGACGAGCCGGTGCCCGAGGCACCTCCCGAGCTGGCGCCCACGCCCCTCTTCCACCTCGACTACTACCTCTGGCCCGGTCACCACGAGCTGCTCCGGGCATGGCTGGACACGCCAGCGCCCGAGCGCGCGCCGGCGGCTCGGCACGAGGAGACCCGCTTTCTGGACCTGACCCCCGACGATCTCGATGGGCTCTTCGTCGCGCGAGCGCTCCGAGCGAGCGCTCGCGAGCTGGTCTTCGGGGAAGCTCCGGACGAAATTCGGGCTTCGTTGCCGCCGGCTCGCCACGTTCATCCGATCCCCTGAACGAAGACTGGGCCCTGTGATAAAACCCTCCTGCCTTGGGAGGAGTGGACCGCGTGCGAATCCCCGGGGTCGTGCTCGAAGAGGAGCTCGGCCGCGGCGCATCCTCCGTCGTCTACCGCGGTGATCGCCGGGGGACGCCCTGCGCGATCAAGATCGGACGGGCGGATCACCGCGCCGCGCGCTGGTTTCGGCGGGAGGCGGTGGCGCTCGCCCGCATCGAGGATCCCGGCCTGCCGAGGGTCATGGAGGTCGGCCAGGTCGACGGCGTCCCCTATCTGGTCATGGAGCTCGTCGAGGGCGAGACCCTCGGCGCGCGACTCTCCCGCGGGCCGCTGAGCGAGTCGGACACGCTCGACTTCGCGACCCGCCTCTGCCGAATCCTCGGCGCCGTCCACCGCCGCGGCCTCGTCCATCGGGACGTCAAGCCGAAGAACATCGTCCTCGAGCCGACCGGACGCGTCCGCTTGGTGGACTTCGGGTTCGTGACGCACGCGCACGGTGCCGTCGATCAGGCCGGCACCCAGGTGTATGCCGCGCCCGAGCAGCTCCACACCCCCGCCGTCATCGACAGCCGCGCGGATCTTCTACGCGCTCGGCCGCGTGCTCTACGAGTGCCTCACCGGCGAGCGGCCGGTCGAGCGCGACCTGGACCCGGAGGCGGTGCTCGGCTCGGGGTTCGGGATCGTCATCGCGGGATTGGTCGCGCCGGAGCCGGACGACCGGTACCGCAGCGCGGCGGCGCTGATGGAGGATCTCGCGCGCCTTCAGCTCGGCGAGGCGCCGCTCGGTTCCGACGTCGAGGGGCCCGCGCCGGAGCCTCTCCCGTTCGTCGGACGTATCCGCGAGATGAGCGCGCTCCGGGACATGTTCACGGACGCGCAGGGCGGGTGGGGAAGCGCGCTGCGCCTCCGAGGGGCACGCGGTGGCGGAAAGAGCAGACTGGTGCGCGAGCTCGCGCGGGCCGTCGCGCCCGTCGCCGAGGCTTCGGTCTACGTGGCCTGCGAGCAGCAAGACCCTCGTCCGGTGGCCGCGCTGCGGGCGACGGTCGCCGCCATCGTGGCCTCCGTGGCGCCCCACCGGCCCGAGGTGCTGCGCCGGGCGGCCGGAGGCGATCTGGCGCCGGTGGCGAACGCGCTCTGTCCCGCGCTGGGTGTGCTGGTGGACGCGCCGGCGGCGCTCCCCGTCGGCGCCGAGCGTTTCGCCGAGCTGGCGACCGAGCTGCTCGCACGTTTGACCCGCGAGCTCGGTCCCGACGCTGATCGTGGTGGACGACGCCCAGTGGCTCGATCCGGCGAGCGGTCAGGTCTTCGTGCGCCTCGCGGAGCGCGCACGGCAGCTTCCGCTCCTCTTCGTCATGGCCGGTCGGGGTGAGGCGGCCGTTCCGCCGCTCCACGAGAGCGGGATCGGGATCCCGGCGCTCGAGCTCGATCCCTTCGGGTCGGCCGAGGCGGCGGGGCTGGCGAGCGCCTATCTCGGGGCGCCGGCGGGGGACGAAGTGGTCGCGTGGCTGACCCGGGTCGCCGATGGGACACCGCTCGGGTTGACCGAGGTGCTCGAGGTGATGCTCGAGGTCGGTGCGCTCGAGCCGCGCGACGGCGAGTGGCGTTTCGATCGCGAGATCGCGAACCGCATGCACCTGCCGCGAGGCGCGCTGGCCCTCTTGATCCGTCGCGCGCGGGAGTTGCCGGAGGCGACTCGGCGGGTGTGCGAAGCGGCGGCGGTGGTGGGCCGTTCCTTCGAGCACGCGCTCCTGGCCGAGATTGTCGGCGTGGACGACGATGGGCTCGGGTTCGCGATCGCGCAGGTGAGACGCGCCGGACTGGTCGAGGCCGCGCCGGGGGGCGTCTCCCGTTTCGTGCACGACTCGGTGCGCGAGGCGCTGCTCGAGGGGGTCGACCCCGCCAACTTGCGTGTCTTGCACCAGCGCGTCGCGGAGGCCCTCGACGTACCGGGCGCCGACCCTTACCTGCTCGCGCGGCACTACGCGGCGGGCGAGGTGGAGCGTTCGGCGGCGCGCCTGATCGAGGTCTCGCACGCGGCCGCGGAGCAGGCGCTGGCCGCGTTCGACAACGAGGCTGTCTTGCGCTTCTTCGACGCCGCACAGGGCGCAGCCCGGAGGACGGGGCGAGAGCTCCCACCGGCGCTCCTGATTGACGTCGCGGAGGCGGAGCTCCGGCTCGGCTCCGACGAGGAGAGCATCGCGCACCTCGATGCCGCGCTCCCGCAGACCAGCGACCCGCTCGCACGTGCACGGATCCTCGGTCGGATCGCATGGGCGGAGCAGGCGCGGTCCGATGAAGCGGCCGCGTGGGATGCGTTGGAGCGGGCCTTCGCGGAGCTGGACGAGCGCCTCCCCGTCGAGAGTCCGGCGACCGTCGCCACGACCGGGGTGCGCTGGCTGGAGTCGAGGCTGCGCCGGTCCGGGGCGCCGATTGACGCCGAGGAGCGCGACCGGATCGCTCTGCTCTGCGACCTGCACTACCAGAATGCGCGGCTCGGGCTGGACCACGGGAAGCCGCTCCGGCTCCTCGAGAGCACGCTGACGGCCCGGACCTTGGCGCTGCGTCTCGGTGCAGGTCCCACGCTGGCTCGCATGGAAGCGCTCTCCGGAACGGTCGCCACCATGACGGGGCGACGCGCAGCGGGCGCCGACCAGCTTCGCCGGGCCCGGCGGATGGCCGCCGAGGCGCGCCACCCTCCGACCGTCGCCTACTGCGACCAGCTCAGCGCCCTCGGCCACTGCTTCGCCGGTGAGTTCGACCCGGCGCTCGAGTACCTGCGCTCGTTGCTCTTCGAGCAGAGCCATTGGCTGGAGCTGAACGAGGTCTGCATCAACGCGTTCAACGCCTACCTCATCGAGGCGCTGCGCGGCCGCCCGCGGGAAGCGTGGACCATGCTGGAGCGTGCGATCAGCCGCGTGGCGCGGCACGGGCGCGCACACTCGGGGTTCGGGCTGATTGCAGGCCCTGCGCGCGCGACCTGGGTGATGCTCCACCGGCAGGAGGACGAGCGCGCGTTCCGGCAAGCGCTCCGGGTGCCCTTCGAGCTCGACGAGCCGCCTTCGGCCATGACCCGACTTGCGACGTGGGGACCGCAGGCGCGCTACTTCCTCGAGCGCTCCGATTCTCGGCGCCGAATTCGAGGCGCTGGTGGCGGCGCATCGCGCAGAGGGAATCGATCCGCGACGCGCCCACCCCGTGATGAGCGAGTACTACGTAGCCGTCGCGCACGCGCGCATCCATCAGGCCGTCCGCGCGGCACCGAGCGAGCGCAAGCTGGCCCTCCGGCGCTTGAAGACCGCCGTGACCGACCTCCGCGCCGCGGCTCGCTATCCAGTGCTGAAGGCGCACCTCTTCTTGGCCGAAGGCGTGTACGCGTGGCTCTCGGGCTCGACCAAGCGCGCACAGGGGAAGCTCGCCGAAGCCGAGCAGCTGGCGGACGAGGAGACCTGCGTCTGGGTGCGCTTCGGCGTCGAGCGAGTGCGAGCGCACATGCTGCGCGAGTCCGGGCGCGGCCAAGGTTCGAGGGATTGGGCACGAGCCGCGGCGCACATCGCCCGGGATCACGGCGCGGTGCAGTGGGCGCGCTGGATCCACGAGGAGCTCGGGGTCTACGTGGCGACCACCGCCGGCCGGCAGGGGACCCGTTCCACCTCGATGTCCACCAGCCGCGCTCAGCTCAAGGCGCTGCTGAACGTCCTCCGTGTCGGTGCGCAGCAGCTCGACCTCGAGGAACAGGCGCGCATGCTGGTGGACGAGCTGCTCGCGAGCGCGGAGGCCGATCGCGCGCTCCTCCACTTCGACGCCGACGGTCGCCGGACGCAATCGCTCACCGTCGGGCGGGCCCGCGATGGAACCGCGTGGCCGGGCAGCGGAGCGCGCACACAGCAGCTCATCGAGCGGGCTCACGAGACGGGTCTCATCACCACCATCGACGCTCGAGACGAGCACGGCCACCCGGACAGCGACGAGATCCGCGCCGTGGCCGTTCCCCTGTGGCTTCGGGAGCGACCGGCCGGGGCCGTGTGCCTCGAGCGCGACCCCACCCGGCCGCCCTTCTCGACCGACGAGCTCGACATCTTGGTCGCGCTCTCGTACCAGGTGCCGCTCGCGCTGGAGCTGACCCGCGCGCTCCGAGAGCACGCACGGCTCGAAGACGCACTGCGTCAATCCCAAAAGATGGAGGCGGTGGGCCGTTTGGTTGGCGGTATCGCGCACGACTTCAACAACATGATGATGGTCGTGGTCAGCTCGGTGGACATTCTCCTTCAACGCGAGGATATTCACCCCGACGTGCGCGAGGAGCTCCAGCTCCTGGAGGCGGCCATCGAGCGGGCGGCGACCCTCACCCGACAGCTCCTCACCTTCGCCCGTCGCCAGCCGCGCCATGCCGAGCCGCTGGACGCGAGCGAAGTGATCGCGGAGCTGGTCCCGATGCTCCGGCGGCTCATCCCGCAGCACATCGACGTGAACGCCGAGCTCTCGCCCGAGGCGCTGCGAGTGCACGTCGACCGCGGCTTCTTCGAGCAGGCGATCGTGAACCTCGCGGTCAACGCGCGCGACGCCATGCCGGACGGCGGCGCACTGACCCTGCGCACCGAGCGGGCGACGCTCGACGAGGAGGCCGTGCGCGCGCGCCCTGGGCTCCTCCCGGGCCCTCACGTCCGCATCACCATCGTGGACACCGGTGTGGGCATGCCGCGGGACGTGCGCGAGAGCGCGTTCGATCCCTTCTTCACCACGAAGGGGCGTGGGAGGGGCACGGGGCTCGGGCTCTCCATGGTGCACGGCTTCGTCGATCAGAGCGCGGGCTCCATCGAGATCGAGAGCGAGCCGGGTCTCGGGACGCTCTTCCGCATCCACTTGCCGGCGCTGCCCTCGACCGAGTCGGATGGGTCGGTCGAGGCGAGCTCGCTCGAGGTGAGCGCGATCCAGATGAGGGCGACCGAAGCGAGGGCGACCGAGGTGAGCGCGATCCAGATGAGGGCGACCGAAGCGAGGGCGACCGAGGTGAGCGCGACCGCGGCGAGGGCGATCCAGGCGGGCGACTCCCAGGCGAGCCAACCGGAGCCGAGCGAATCGGAGCGGAGCGAATCGGAGCGGAGCGAATCGGAGCCGAGCGTCCCCGGGGCGCCTTCGCGCAACGACTCTTCGCGCACGACCATCTTGGTCGTCGAGGACGAGCTGCGGATCCGAGAGGTGCTGCAGCGCGTGCTCTCGGACGAAGGCTACGACGTCCTCATCTCGGGCGTGCCCGAGCAGGCGCTCGACATGGTCGGGAGGCCCGACGGACACGTCGATTTGGTGATCACCGACGTGCTGATGCCGGGAATGTCCGGACCCGAGCTCGCGCGTGAGATCCGCGTCCGCGCGCCGGCGGTGAAGCTCCTCTACATGTCCGGTTACGCCGGCGGAGAGCTACAGGACCTCGGCTCGCTCGAGACGATCCCCTTTTTGGAGAAGCCGTTTCGCACCGAGGCGCTCCTCACCATCGTCCGCGATCTGCTCGCGCAATGAGGCGTGCACCGGGGCTCCGCGCGCGGTCGCCGCTCGCTTTCCCGGCGGCGCCGTGACCTGCGCGTGGCATCCTGAGCGTTCGTGCAGTCCACCGCCTCGCGCCTGCTGATCCTGGCCCGCCCCCGCGGCGCCGCGCTCATCACCTGTCTGCCGCTGGTCGGGTTCGGCTATGCGCTGTGGGAGGTCGGCTCCACGGTTCATCCGAAGGTGGTCGCCGGCTCGTTGGCGCTGCTCGCTTCGGTGTGGGTCTTCGGTCACGCGGGCTCGATGTGGCTGAACGCCGCGCTCGATCAGGACGAGGGGCCGGTGTTGCTCGGCCGACCGGTGCGAGTGCCGCCGGCGGCGGGCCGTGCGGGCTATCTGGCGCTCGCCGGGTCGGTCGCGCTGGCCCTCCCGCTGGGAACGGTCCCGCTCGTCGCCACGCTGATCTGCGCCGTCCTCGCCGCCCTCTACTCCCACCCGCGCCTGGCGCTCAAGGGGAGCCCGGTGGGGGGCCCGCTCGTCAACGGCCTCGGCTACGGCACGCTCAGCCCTGTGGCCGGTTGGGCCGCAGCGGGCGGTGTGCCCACCTGGCGGGCGCTGGTCTCGTTGGTGTTCGGCGTGACCTTCATCTTCGGCGCCTACTTCGCCGCGCAGGCTTTCCAGGGCGAGGACGATCGGCGGCGCGGCTATCGCACCCTGGTCGTCACTCACGGCGCGGCGTGGACGCTGGCGGTCGCCCACGCTTGCCTGCGCCTGTCCGTGCTCGGGCTGCTCGTCATGGCGGCGCTAGGCGCGTATCCGCGCGCGCTGCTGGTCGGCGCGCCGCTGTGGCTGTGGGCGGATCGGCACCTCTCGGCGTGGCGGCGCACGCCGAGCGCGAACCGATCGGGCCCGCTCGTCTCGAGGCTGGCGTGGGCGGCGGCGCTGACCGTCGCCGCGGCCTACGCGGACCACTTCTGGCTGCTCGCGCACGATCTCTCGCCGGGCGGCTGCGGCACCCGGATCGTACCCGACGCGCTACGCACGATCTGCGGCTGAGGCCCGGGTCGCTCGACCGCCAGAGGCGGACGCCTCGTTTCGCCGCGCGGGCTCCGACGAAGGGCCGGGACCGAGCTCGATGGCGCCGAATGGTGCCGCCGAGGAGCGGACACGCCGCACCTTTGGTATATGCTCGCTCGGTGTCCCCACAGGAGCCCGTCCGTCTGGGGGAGTACCACCTGCTCGAGAGGCTCGGGCAGGGCGGGATGGCGATGGTGTATCGCGCGGAGCGGGTGGGCGAGGCCGGCTTCAAGAAGAAGGTGGCCATCAAGCGGATGCTGCCCGGCTACCGGCGCGACCGCTCGCTGCTCGAGCGCTTCGCCGCCGAGGCCCGCACCAACGCACGGCTGGACCACCCGAACCTCGTGCAGGTGGTCGACTTCGGCATCGAGCCCGAGCCCTACCTGGTCATGGAGCTCGTCGACGGAGTGACGCTGGCGTCGCTCCTGACCCGCCTCGTCGAGCAGCGACAGCGCCTGGAGATCGCCGCTGCGTGCTTCATCGGCGCCGAAGCCGCGCAGGGGCTCGACTACGCACACCGCAGACGCGACGAGCAGGGGAACCCGCTCGGCATCGTGCATCGCGACGTCTCCCCGCAGAACGTGCTCCTCTCGAACGAGGGCGCGGTGAAGGTCAGCGACTTCGGGTTGGTGAAGGCCGCGGACAACGTCGTCCAGACCGGCAGCGGCGTTCCGATCGGCAAGCTCAGCTACATGGCCCCCGAGCAGGCCAACCACGTGCCGGTGGATGCGCGAGCCGACGTCTTCAGCCTCGGCATCGTGGTGTGGGAGATGTTGACGATGCGGACGCTGATGCCGCCCAACGATCCCGCGACGACCACCGCCATGCTCCAGGTCTGCGACTTCCCGCCGCCCTCGCACTTCAACCCGAACGTGCCGCCCGCGCTCGACGAGGTGGTGATGCGCTGCCTGGCCAAGGAGCCGGAGCGGCGCACGCCCTCGGCGCAGGCGTTCACGATGCAGCTCCGCGCCATCCTCCACGAGCTCGCTCCGGGCTACGGTCGCGACCAGCTCGCGCGGCTCGTGACGTGGGTCTTCCCGGAGAAGGGTTGGAGCATCGACGAGCCGCACGAGACGGCCGCGCAGCCCTCGCCGGCGGAGCGCATGTCGATGCCGCAGATCCCGGTGTCCGAGGCGATGGAGCGGGCGTCGTCGCTCCCGGCCCCGGAGCCGTTACAGCCGGCGATGGGCGAGCTCGCGGCGGGCCAGCTCGCGGCGGGCCAGGTAGGCGGGCAGGTGATGGACCCGCCGTCGATGGTGCAGCCCGGCTTCGAGCGGCACTCGCTCGCGCCGCCGGCGCCGCTGGCTCGCGAAGAGACGGTGCCGGACGCCATGCCGCTCGGGCGGAAGCAACGGAGGCTGCTCCCGTGGATCCTGATCATCGCGGGGATGGGCCTGCTCGGCCTCGCGATGATGGCCGTGCTGATCCTCGTCCTGGTGTTCGCCGTGAGAGCGCATGCGCCCGCCCCGCGTGAAGATCGGCCTTCGGCTGCGGTGCAGTCGATCGCTGCGCAATCGATCGCGACCGGGGGAGCAACGCTCGGCCATACCGGTCACGACTTCCGCCTCGGACATCCGGTGCCGGAGGGAGCGAAGATTGAGCTCCTCGAGCACGACGGCCCGCCCGCGCAGAGGTCCATCGCCGGCCGCGATCCCAGCGCGGTCTGCGTGCTCGACGGAGACGCGCGCTGAAGGGGACCCTCCGGCAGGCGCTGCTCGCCTGGTACGACGCGAACAAGCGCGACCTCCCATGGCGGCGCACCCGCGATCCCTACGCCGTCTGGGTCTCGGAGATCATGCTCCAGCAGACGCGCGTCGAGACGGTCGTGCCCTACTGGGAGCGCTTCCTCTCACGCTTTCCGAGCGCCGAGGCGCTGGCCCGCGCGAGCGAGGACGAGGTGCTCGCGAGCTGGAGCGGGCTCGGCTACTACCGGCGGGCGAGGCTGCTCCACGCCGGCGTGCGCGAGGTGGTCGAGCGCTACGGCGGCGTCGTTCCGGACGATCCGGCCCTCCGCCGCGCGCTCCCCGGCATCGGCCGCTACACCGCTGGCGCGCTCGGGAGCATCTGCTTCGACCGTCAGGAGCCCATCGTCGACGGCAACGTGGCCCGGGTCCTCTCGCGCGTGCACGGCATCGCGCATCCGCTCGGTTCGAAGGCGTCCGAGACGGCGCTGTGGACGGAGGCCGGCGCGTTGGTGAAGGGCGAGCGCCCGGGCGACCTCAACCAGGGCCTGATGGAGCTCGGCGCGCGGGTGTGCACGCCGAAGAGCCCCCTCTGCGACACGTGTCCCATCCACCGCTTCTGCGTGGCCCGCCGGAGCGGCCGCGTGGACACGCTGCCGGTGCCGAAGAAGAGGAAAGCGCCCAAGCGGGTCGAGGTGGTCGCCGTGGTGGCCACGAACGCCCGGCGCGTCGCGCTGGTGCGGACGGAAGGCAGCCTCTTCAAAGGGCTCTACGGACCGCCGATGGTGGAGGGGCGCGGCCGGGATCGCGCGCGTGAGGCGCTGAAGGCCGCGAGCGTGACGGGGCGGCTCGGCCGCGAGCCGGCGGGCGGCCTCGAGCACGTGCTCAGTCACCGCGTGCTGGACGTGGAGATCTGGCGCGCCGGTGCGGCCCGCGGGGAGCGCGCCCGCTTGGTGGAGCCGGCGGAGCTGCCCTCGCTCGGCGTCTCCGCGCTCACCCGCCGCATCCTGGACGCCGCTCGGTGATCGCGGCCCTGCCCGGGATCTTCAGCCCTTCCACTCGAGACGGCTCGAGAGGAGCTCGCGCAGCGCGTCGAGATCCTCGATGGCGCGGAGCGGGATCGTGGCGCGCGTGCCCGTGGTGAGCTCGATCCACACGTAGCCGCGGGCCAACCCGGCAGCGCGCAAGCGCTCCCACGGCAGATCGGTCTCGGTCTTGCCGTCCCCGACCCGCATCCCCTTCCGGTCGAAGCGCACCTGGATCTCCGCCTCGCCCCGGTTCAGTCGCCGTCGGCGCGACGTGTGCGCCCACGCCATGAGCAGCGGCTTGACGAGCAGCCACACGCCGAAGGCCATCGTCACGATGGCCATGAAGTGCGTGAAAGCCTGGCTGCTGCGCGACATGGTCACGCCCAGCCCGAACACGAGCGGCCCCGCCACGATGCGCAGCGCCCGCATGCCGGGCCGGCGGTAGTACTCGCGCAGCCACGCCGAGGCGAACTCGCGGTCCGAGAGCTGGAAGCGGTAGGTCTGCGGGAGGGTCACGTCGAAGGTGGATGTAGCAGCCCGACCGGCTCGCGCGAGCCCGCGGCGCTGCCCCGCTCTCGGAGCTCAGCGGGCGCGGCGACGGCGCGGGCGATCGCGGCGGGCTCGCGCGATGGCCTGCTCCTCGTTCGCGATCCGGCCGTTGAAGGGGGCGGCGATGGGATCGCCGGTCTCTTCGATGATGGTGATGACCCGCGCCGGCGTGATGCTCGGGTCGACCGAGACCATCTTCGTCGCGAGGTTGGCGACGTTCGGCGACGCCATCGAGGTCCCGCTCAGCGGCACGTGCTCGCCGTTCGGGATCACGCTGTCGACCTCGACGCCGTGGTCGAAGACGCGAACGCGCTCCGGGTTGCTGTTGGTGAAGGTCGCCCAGTTGCCGAAGCGATCCACGGCGCCGACCACCAGTACGTTCGGCATGTCCAGCGAGGCGGGCACGTCTCCGTACTCGACGACGTCGCGGCTGGAGTTGCCCGCCGCCACGACGAAGAGGGTGTCCGGGCACTGCTCGAAGATGTGCCGCCAGTTGGCGGTGCGCGCCGCGTGGATCTCGCGGGCCCGTGCCCGCACCTCTTCGTCGGTGGTGTAGCGATCGGACTCGTGCCGGAGCGCCGCCTCCACGTAGTCCCGCGCGAAGCCGAGGCTGGCGTTCACCACGCGCACGTGGTGGGCGTTGATGAAGCGGGCGATGTCATCGATGTTCTGCCGCTCCGCCGCCAGCTCCTCGTCGGTCGGCCCGCGGTGGTGGTAGAGGCGCGCCTCGCCGGCCCAGGCCGAGCGGAAGACCGCGAGCTGCGCTTGCGGCGCTCCCGCCAGCATGATGCCCGCCACGTGGGTGCCGTGCGCCCACTCGCCGATGGCGTCGAGGTTCTGCTCGAGCTGGTCGAGCGCCTGGGGCGTCTGCGCCTGGCCCATCAGCCCCAGGACGCGCTGCGCCGCCTCGGTCGAGGCCATGCCGGCCCTGAGATCCATGATCCCGCGCAAGAAGGGCGCGTACTCGCGGATGACCTCCTCGCCCGGCTGGTAGGTGAGGCCGGTCTGACCTTCGGTCGGATCCGAGATGACGCCGTGGACGTCGTCGACCAGCCCGTCCTCGTCGTCGTCCTGGCCGTCCTCCTGCTCGTTCGGCGTCGTGTAGAGCTGCGAGGCGAACTGCTCGCCCGACACGCCCGTGTCCCACACCGCGACCAGCACCGGCTGCGCGTCGCGCTGGCCCTCCAGGTCGACGGTCGAGAATTTGGTAGGCCTGCGGCTCGGGCTGGCCGGCCTGCGCCTCGCGCACGGCGGCGATGGCGTGCAGGAAGGTGTCCCGGTGGGCCACGACCGGGCGCAGCAGGGCGTCGTAGAAGAGGGCCGAGACGGCGGTGTCGAGGCTGACGAGCTGCTGGTGGAGCTGCTCGATGCGGCCGTCGATCTGCCCCTCGTTCTGGAAGAGCTGGAAGACCACGGTCGCGGAGCCGAAGCGGTTGCGAGGGAGCTCCTCGAACACGGCTCGGACGGCGCCCTCGGCCTCCCCCTCGGCGGCGCCGCGGCGGGCCAGCTCGGAGAGGATTGTCGTGCCGATGTAGGCGTTGTTGCGGTTGCGCGCCTTGGCGCGGACCAGCCGGACGAGCCCGGCCGCCCGCTCGCTCTCGTCGGCGGCGGCCTCGGCGATGGCCAGGTTCACGAGCTGCTCGCAGGCCCGGTCGCTCAGCTCCGGCGCGCCGCTCGGGTCGCCTACCCAGCTGGCGAGCTGCGCCAGATCCAGATCCGGCTGCACCTCGTGGATGCGCACCGCCGCCTGCTCCCGCACCAGCGCCACGAGCGCGTCGGTGTCCATCGAGGCCCAAGGCGAGGCCGCGTGCCCGGGGTCGGACTCGGCGTGCGCGGCCTCGTCGCCGGCGGACGGCGGGGGCGCGGACGGGGCGGTGCTCGGCCCACCACAGCCGAAGAGCGCGAGCAGAAATGTGATAGTCAGAGTGCGGGCGGTGTTCATGGCGGCGGCATCCAAGCGCAGGAGGAGCGCTCGGGCAACCCACGATCGGATGACTCCGATCGATCGGCCGCGATCGGACGGCTCCCGGCGCCATCGACTGACGGTGAATCTTCGGTCGCTGGTTTGCGTCGCAGGCTCGCGGAGTGCAGAACCGCCACGATCGTCTGTCGTGACTGGAGTGAGAATGAAGCGCGGGATTCTGGGGTGGGCCGCGGCGCTTTGTGCGCTGGCGGCGAGTTCGAGCTGGGGGACCACGGCGGAGGCGCAGTTCGCGCCGCAGGCCCGTCCTCGCTACGGGATCGTGAGCCTCGGGCGGGGCTTCACGCCGGATCCCCGGACGATGAACGGGACGATGGGCGGCACCGTCGACGCCAGCCAGTTCGGCAACGGCTGTCGCGGCAAGGTCTACCCGCAGCCGAGCCACGTGCTGCGCACCCCCACGGGCTTCCAGCGCATCCGCTTCGTGGTGAACGGCCAGGGCGACGCGACCATGATGGTCATGCTCCCGGACGGCCGGGTGATCTGCGACGACGACGGCGGCGAAGGGCTCAACCCGATGATCGAGACGGCCTCGCCGCCGGGGGACATCCGGGTGTGGGTCGGCGTGTACTCGGACAGCAACCAGGGCCGGCCCTACACGATCGGCATCAGTGAGCGGTCCGACATCACGGCCAGCAACCTCAACGCGCCGGGGCCGGCGACCGGACCGGTGGCGCAGCCGCGCGTGAACCCGAGCGTCATCCCCAACGCGCGGCCCGGGTTCGGGATGGTGAACCTGGCCAGCGGCTTCCGGCCGGACCCGCAGATCGTCTCCGGTACGGCGGGCGGGCCCATCGACGCGAGCAGCGTGAACGGCAACTGCCGCGGCCACATCACCCCTCAGCCGGGCCACGTGATCATGAGCCAGACGGGGTTCGCGAACCTCCGGCTCGTCGTCAACTCGGGCTCGCTGGACACCACCCTGGTCGCGATGCTCCCGAACGGGCAGTTCGTCTGTGACGACGACGGCGGCTCCGGCATGAACCCGCTCCTGTCCTTCCGATCGCCGCCAGGGCCCATCCGGGTCTGGGTGGGGGCCTACAGCTCGGGCCGGACCGGCGGCTACAACCTCGGCATCACCGAGATCGGGAACGTCGCCACGGAGAACATCCCGGCGCCCGGGGCGGTGGTGACCCAGCGGCCCTTCCAGCCGGTTCAGCCGGTTCAGCCGATTCAGCCGATTCAGCCGATTCAGCCGATTCAGCCTGTGCAGCCGATTCAGCCTCAGCAGCCCGAGGCGGACATCGTCGACATGCAGGTGAGCATCCCGGTGACGCTCCTCGGCCCGGGGCTCGGCGCCACCATCGCCGTCTGGCACCCGAACGGGGCCTCGCCGGTCCAGCTCTCGATGAACGGGCGGACGCTGACCGCGGGCGGGGCCACGCTCACCGCGCTGCCGCCGAACATGGGCGATCCGGTGGTCACCGTGACCCAGCGACGTGACGGCGCGATGGTCGTCCGGGCTGAGCAGCCTCCGGCGGGCAGGCGTGATCGAGGCGCCACGATCCTCTTGCTGGTCGAGTGGAACGGGCAGCCGACGATCCGCAATCGCTGGAGCGGGCGTTTCGGTCAGCGCGGTCCGCGGTGGGCGCGCTGAGATCACACTGTCGCGCTGGGGCGGGTCGAACGCCCCGAGCTCGACACGCGTCGGCGCCCCCGGACGTCACCCCGCTCAGCCCAACCGGGCTCGGTAGAACGCGCCGAGCTCACGGGCCGTGTCCCGCATCGCGGCGGCGTGCCGGCGGTCGAAGCCTTCGCCGGTCGCGAGGATGAGCTCGTCGGCCACCCGCATCCGAGCGTCGGCGTCGGGCTGGTCGAGCGCGTCGATCAGCCACTCGACCCGAGAACGTCCGCTCTGGCGGCGCAGGAAGGTGTGCCAGCGGACGCGGAAGCGCCCCAGATCCCGACCGATCAGCAGCAGGAGCACCTGGCGGGCGATCTTGGCCACGCCCGTCTCCGCCCCGAGCTGATCGACGATCAGCGGCGTCGCCTCGACGTCCCGGAGCTGACCGAGCGTCCAGACCGCCTTCTTGCGCCACTTCTCCGGTGAGCCCGAGTCCCGCAGCGTGCCGACGAGCTCCTCGCGCAGGTCGCGCAGCGCCGGCAGGTGAGAATGCCCGTTCAGCGCGCTGGAGGCCGCGTTCCGGACCACCGGGATGTCGTCCCAGAGGCGCGCCGCGAGCGGCTGCACGAGATTGTCGTGGGCCAGGTCCGCGGCGACCAGGATGGCCACCAGGCGCAGCTCCGGTCGCGCCGCTCGCATGAGCGCCGGGATGAAGGGCATGCTCGCCTCGCCGAACGCGGAGAGCGCCGCGGCGATGGGCGAGGCCTGCAGCGCGCTCCGCAGTGGACGGTGGGGGCGCGTGAGGTCCACCCAGAGCGCCCCCGGGAACGCCTTGCACAGGGCGGGAACGCAGTCGGGGCCCATCGCGAGCAGCCGCTGGCGAACGGGGAGATTGCTCTCCGGCGCGCAGCAGATCAGCTCCTGGACGAGGGCCTCGATGCGCTGCTGGCGATCCGGCGGAGGCGGCTCGGGCAGCGACGCGCCGCGGGCGTCCACCGAGGCGAGCACACGCTCGGAATACACACCGCCGCCTTCCTCCGCCCGCGGATCGACCGCCCGTGGCGGAGGTGGGATCGAGCTCGGGCGGAGCGGCGGCGGATCGGAGCGCGTCAGCGGACCGGCCGGTTCGGAGGAGACCCGAGGCGGGCGGAAGCGGATGGTCTCCACCGTGCCCGGCGCCGGCGGGCGGAGCGTCTCCGGCGGGTCGCTGCCTCGTTGCATCGCCACCCGATCGAGTATCACGGGAAAGTCGAACCACCCAAGATCCTTCCGCTCCCAGCGGAGAGGTTGGAGACCATCCTTCCGCTCCCAGCGGCGCAAGTCGAAAATCGGAGTGGCTGGCGACGACGCACGAGGTCACCCATCTTCGGACAGGAAACCAATGCGCACGCATGTGACCACGGCCTTGCTCTTCGCCCTCGCGGCCGGCTGTAGCCAAGCGCACCAAGGCGCGGACGCGTCCACGCTTCCGGACGGAGCCGCGGTTCCCTCCGACGCCGGTCCGCCGCCGCCGACCGATCAGATTCGACGTCCTCTTCATGGTCAACGACTCGAACGGCATGGCGGAACAGCAAGGGAGGCTGGCCGCTCAGATGCCTCGCCTGCTCGAGGCGTTGGGCTCCGGCGACCTCGACGGCGACGGGATCCGGGACCGCCCGCCCTTCACCTCGATCCACCTCGGCGTGGTCACGAGCGACATGGGCGTGCAGGGGGTCGAGAACATCCCCACCTGCGAGGCGCCGCTGGGCGACGACGGCCTCCTGCAGACGGCGGGACACGGTGTCAGCTGCGAAGCGGTCTACCCGTCTTTCCTGGCCTGGGAGCCCGGCGGAGTGCGAACCGGCGACGAGGTCGCGACGGATTCTCGTCTGCCTCCAGCTGCTCGGGACCGCCGGCTGCGGGTTCGAGCAGCCGCTCGAGGCGCCGCTCAAAGCCCTCAGCCCCAGCATGCCGACCGACTGGACGGCTCCCGGCTACGCGGCGCCGACCTTCTACGGCGGACCGGGGCACGGCGACCGCGAGAACGCCGGCTTCGTGCGGCGCGACTCCATCCTCGCCGTGGTGATCCTGAGCGACGAGGACGACAAGACGGCGCGCGACCCGGAGATTCTACGACCCGAGCAGCACGACGTACACCGGTCCGCTCAACACCCGCACGTTCAACTACCCGGAGGCCGTGCAGCCGGTCGAGCGCTACGTCGACGGCCTGCTCCAGCTCCGGCGGCATCCCTCGCGGCTGGCGTTCCTGGTCATCGCGGGGATCCCTCCGGACATCCTCCCGGACCCCGGCGCGCCCATCGACTGGGATCGGGTGATCGGCGATCCCTCCGTCCGCGATCCGCGGATGGTCCAGACGCTCTCGGCCGACAGCCAAAACATCCAGACGTCATGCCGGAACATGCATCCCGATGGCAGCATGGACGCCGCCTCGCCGCCGGTCCGGATCGCCAGCACCGCCCATCGCCTGGCGCAGCGAGGCGCGCGCGTGAGCCTCGGCTCCATCTGCCTGGCCGCCTACGACGATCCGATCACCTCGTTCCTGCTCACGCTCCGCTGACGGGTGCGGCTGGCTCGGCCGCTCTTGCGGCTGGCCCGCGTCGAGCGGCGCCGGCTCGCTTCGAGCGTCGGGTCAGCCTCGGAGCGCGCGCGGGAAGAGCACGTTGTTCTCGAGGTGAATGTGGTCCATCAGCTCGCTCTCGAGCTGCGCGAGGCGCAGGTAGAGCGCGCGCCAGGTCGCGCAGGCGCCCATCGGCGGGACGAGGTCCGTGGTCAGCTCGCGCACGGCCCGCAGGTTCGCGCCGTGGTCCTCGTGCTCGCGGGTCATCACCGTGATCGGGCCGCGCGCCGCCGTCCCGCCGCCGGCGCGGATGAGCGGAAAGAGGATCTGCTCTTCCTTGGTCATGTGATCGAGCAACTCGGCGTGCATCTGCTTGAGCAGGTCGGCGAGTCCGCGCGGGCATGCCTCCTTCTGTCCGTGACGGTTCTCCACCCGCTCGGCCATCGCGACCAGCTCCGGCAGCTCCGCTTTCAGCGGCTCGTGATAGCGGGTGAGGATGTGGTCGACGATCTCGCTCGCCGGCCGGCCCTCGAACGAGGGGAGGTCCGCGCTCGCCGCGGTCGACTCGCGCTCCAGCTCCTCGAGCACCGCGCTCGGA
This sequence comes from uncultured Pseudomonadota bacterium, assembly GCA_963832725.1. Lineage (GTDB taxonomy): Bacteria > Myxococcota_A > Polyangia > Polyangiales > Sandaracinaceae > JAEZBP01. Next base: position 75,669 of record CAWHVG010000006.1, on the reverse strand, counting down.
TCGATGTCCTTGGCCCGGCAGGCGTCCGCCAGCGCGCGGTGTCCGGAGCAGCAGTAGTCCAGGCCGTGGCGGCGGAAGACGCGGGACGCGGCGGGGATGCGGATGGCCAGCTCGGCCAGGGTCACGTTGGGGGAAGTCGTCATCGGGGTTCTCCTTTTTGATTCCGCTCTCTCCATGAGCAACGCGCGATCCGCATGAAAACGCGCTGCTTCTGGCCTCTGTGTTGCGACCGTGACAACGACGCGCCGTTGTCATCTGGACAACGTGTTGTAATCATCACAGCGTGCCTGTCCCGGACGAGCTGCTCTCGGTCGCGCTGGACCTGACCCGATCGCTCGGCGCCGAGGATCGCTACCGCCGGCTGCTCGACGCCGTGGCCGCGCTGGTCCCCTGCGACGCCGCCTGTCTCCTTCGCGCGGAGGGCGAGTTCTTCGTCCCGGTGGCCGCGCGCGGACTGACCGCGGATGCGCTCGGTCGCGTCTATGCGCGCGGCGAGCACCCTCGGCTGGACGTGATCGCCGGCGCGTCCGATCCCGTTCGCTTTCCGCCCGACACGGCGTTGCCGGACCCCTTCGACGGCTTGCTGGAGTCCGACCGCACCGCGCTCGCCGACGTGCACGCGTGCCTCGGCTGCCCGCTGCGGGTGGAGGGTCGCCTGATCGGGCTCTTGACCGCGGACGCGCTCTCGCCGCGCGCGTTCGACGGCCTGGACCCAGCGATCCTGTCCTGGCTCGGCGCCCTGGCCGGCGCCGCCATGCAGACCAGTGAGCTCATCGAGCGGCTGGAGACCAGCTCGCGGCGGATGGGCTGGGTGGCGCAGGATCTCATGCGTGCTGCCGGCGAGCGCCGAGCGCTCCTCGGCACCAGCGAGGCCATTCAGCGCCTTCGCTCCGAGATCGATCTGGTGGCGCCGACCGACATGACCGTGCTCGTCACCGGCGAGACCGGCACCGGCAAGGAGCTGGTCGCGCGGGCCATTCATCACGGCTCACAGCGGGCCGAGCGGCCTCTGATCGAGGTGAACTGCGCCGCGCTGCCCGAGTCGGTGGCGGAGAGCGAGCTCTTCGGGCATGTCCGCGGCGCGTTCACCGGCGCGGACCAGCATCGCGCCGGCAAGCTGGAGGTGGCGGACGGGGGGACGCTGCTCCTGGACGAGGTGGGCGAGCTGCCGGCGCTGGTGCAGCCGAAGCTCTTGCGGGCGCTGCAGCAGGGCGAGATCCAGCGGGTCGGCAGCGACCGCTTCCTGCGGGTCGACGTGAGAGTGGTCGCGGCGACGAACCGTGATCTGGAAGCGGAGGTCGCCCGCGGCCGCTTCCGCGACGACCTCTTCCATCGCCTCGACGTCTACCGCATCCACGTCCCGCCGCTCCGCGAGCGACCCTCGGACATCCCGCTCCTGGCGGGTCACTTCTGCGATCGGGCGCGGCTCAAGCTCGGCCTCGGTCCCGTTCGCATCGCGGCCGACGCGCGCGAGCGCCTGCTCGCCCACGACTGGCCCGGCAACGTGCGCGAGCTGGAGAACGCGATGCAGCGCGCCGTGTTGCGGGCCGGCGCGGGCGCGCCGCGCGACAGCCCCGTGATCGTCCGCGCCTCGCACCTCGGCGACGAGCCACGCCGCGGCACGCCGTCACCACCTCCCGCCGAAGCGCCGGCCAGCGGCACCTTGCGAGAGCAGGTCGACGACTTCCGCCGCCAGACGATCCTGCGCGCGCTCGAGCGACACGACGGCAACTGGGCAGCCGCCGCGCGCGCGCTCGGACTGCACCGGAGCAACCTCCACCACCTCGCGACGCGCCTGGGCCTGCGCTGAGCGCGCTGGCTGCGGGGCGCGTCCCCTCGGACAGGAGGGTCGACGCGCAGGCATCTCGGCTCCGCCTCGGGGCGCCCCCGGACACGAACGTCTGCGCCCGAGGTTTCGAGGCTCGGCCCGCGACTTTCGTGGCGGGTCTGTCGACGAGCCCCGCTGGCGTCGTCGCGGGTTGCCGTGCGTTCGCACGCACTCGCGTTTTCGCGTCCGATGCCGGTGGCCGTCGACGCTCTCACGTCGAGCCCGAGCGCGTTGGCGTACCAGAGCGCGCTCTGGGGCGTACGCGGCGACCGATCAGTGCGCTTCGATCCAGTCGAGGATGGGCTGCCACACCAGCGCCTCGGCGTTGTCCGCCCAGAGGAGATCGGCGTGGCCGTAGTCCAGCGCTTCGGATCCGGCCGGCTGGAGCCGCACGATGTGAGCGGTCGTGTCGGTCGAGCCCAAGAGCGACAGGGTCTCCGTGCCGTAGGCACCGAAGCCGCCCGCGGCGCCGATGTGGAGCACCGGCACGGTGATCTCGTCGAGGTGATCGTCGTAGGGGACGTCCACGCGGTCGGAGATGAGCGCATCGACCTCCACGCCTTCGAGCATGGACTGGTAGGGCGGGAACAGACGCGCGAGCTGGAGCGCGTGGGTCGCCTCGATGAACTGACACCCCGTGGGCGCGGAGGTGGCGGGATCGAAGGTCCCCGCGCTGAAGTGGTAGAACGGCGTGTACGCCGGCAGGGGCGCGTAGAAGAGGTAGGTCATCGTGAAGATCGACGTCGCCGCCTGCAGGTTCGTCCACCCCGGCACCACCGGCGAGGGCTGATTGGGGCTGGCGAGCCCGAGCTGGATCATCGGCGCGAGCTGCGCCCCGAGCGCGAACTCGTACTCGCCCGAGTCGTAGAGCGCCTGGAAGGCCGCGAGCCGCGCCGCCGACTGCTCGCGCAGGAACGCCGTCTCGGGCGAGACGAGCTTGTAGATGATGTCCATCGGGATCAGCCCGCGCACGTCGCGGAGGCCCGGAGGCAGCTGCGTGTCGGCGTTGGCGTACGCGTAGATGACGTCGCCCCCGAGGCTGTGACCGGCGAAGAAGAGCGAGCTGTGGCCGCTGCCCGTCTCGGCGCGCACGAGGCGCGCGATCGACGTGGCGAGGCGCAGGTCCTCGGCGTGCGAGCCGAAGCTCCAGCTCCGCATGTAGCCGAACTCCGTCTCGTCGGCGGGCACGAAGGTCCAGCGCAGATCGATGCCCCACACGTCGATGCCGTTCGACGCGAGGAACGGGGCGAGGCCGAAGTCGGGGTCGAAGACGGCGGGGGCGGCCAGCCCCGGCGCGGCGGCGGTACGGAAGGTCGACGCGCTGCCGTGGACGAACATCACGCCGTCGGGCGCCGCGATGGGTCGCCAGGGCGCGCGCTCGCGCACCACGCGGTGGATGCCGATGCGATTGTACTCGCCCGGACCGACGCGGAGCTCGGCGCGGTACTCGACGATGTCGCCAGCGATCACGGTGCGCTCGACGTGGGTCCGCTCGGCGTGGGTGAGCGCCTCGCTCCAGCCCGGCCGATACATGCTGGGCGGCGCCCCCAGCTCCGGCGCGCTCCGAGCGACGTCCTCGGTGGACACCGCACACCCCGCAGACCAGACGAGCACCAGCGCCCCCAAGATCGAACCCGCTCGATCACGACCGCTCATCTGACCCCCCTCTTCAGTGAACCTCAATCTGGTGATACGAGGATAGTTCAGCATCCGGTCCCTTGTCATCCCGAGCGACGCGATCCGAGGCGCGGCGGATCCGCACCCCAACGGGAAACATGGTGTTGGGTCCGGAACGGCCATCAATGGGGCGACCGCCGGGCGATGTGTTGGGCGGATTCGAGGTGCTCGCTCGGCGTGAATTCTCCCGAGGGGTGCTCGTCCGCTCGCCCACCGAGCCCGTGGCGGAGGTCGGTGGGGTGAATGTCCATGCGAAGCAACGCGTTCGATGGCCGGGATCGGCCGCGGCTCGAGCGCTCGTGTCGCTACATCGCCAGACCCCCACTCTCGCAGGAGCGGCTCTCGATGCACGCCGGCGGGCGGGTAAAGGTGAGCTAAAAAGCGGCATGGAAGGACGGCACGCACGCCGTCCTGCTCGACCCGCTCGACTTCATCGCTCGACTCTGCGCGCTCATCCCGCCGCCGCGCGCTCACACGATGCGCCACCACGGGGTGCTCGCGGCCCATGCCACCGCTCGAGCGGAAGTCGTGCCCGGCCGCGCGCCGCCGCTTCCCGATGCGTTGCCGTTGTTCACGCCGAGCGAGCAGGCCCCTCTCGAGCCGCCGCCGCCCAGCCGCCACCCGTGGCCGTGGCTCTCGAAGCGGGTGTTCGCGGTCGACATCGGGGCATGCCCCGTGCCCGGCTGCGGCGGCCGGATGCGCCTCGTCGAGGTCGCGACCGAGCCCGACGACACCGCGCGTGTCATCGCCGCGGTCGGCGGACGCCGCGGCCCGCGCGCCGCCGCGGCGACCTCGCCCTTCGCCATCCGGACAGCCGCCACCCGGACAGCTCCGACTCGCAACGAGCGGCACATCGCCCGCGTCACTCGTAGCCTGCACGGCCTCCCGACCGTAGAGCACGCATGAGATTCGAGAGGGGCTGGTGCGTTCACGTGCCGTCCGATGGTGATGATGGAAGCATCATCATCCGCGCCGAGCGGGCTCTCCGCTCGTTGCTTGGCAGCCCTGCACCAGCGGCTCGGCCCTCGCGCGGCGCGCCTTGGCGACCAGGCCGTAGGTGGCCGGTCCCTTCGCCCCTCGCGGCAGGCGAACGAGGACCATCGTCGTGCACTGCGCGCCATCGGCGAGGACGCGCGACCCGGAGCGCACGACCGCCTCGTCGAGCGAGGGGACCTCGGGCACGGCGCCGAGCCCCCGCTCGACGTACGCGCGCAGCACGCGCTGGCCGTCCTCCTCGCATACGAGCTGGGCGCGCACGGGCCCGCCCCCCTAGCGCTGACCTCGACCTCCACTCGACCCTCGACGCCCCGGAACGGTCCGGAGGCGCCGAGCCCTCTCGGGTGCAGCCGGACCAACTCCGCGGTCTCGTAGGTGTCCCCGCCGACATCGACCGCGGACTTCGGGATGTCGCCTTTGCGGAGCCTCCCGAGCTCGAGGTACCGCTGAGCGGTGCAGTAGATCGATCGCGACCGAGATGCCCTTCGAGAGCTGCTCGCGGAAGTCGGCCGCCGCGCTCTCCCCGACGCGCTCCTCTGCGCGCTCGGTGGGCGAGGCGCCGAAGAGGGAGGCCGCGCCGCCGACGATGTTGCTCCACAGGCCCTCGGGCTCGACGGCGAGCTTGCCGACCGGTCGGGCGCGGACCTGGGGCGGGCGCGAAGGGCGGAGCCATACCGTCGCGACGTGCCGCTCCCGATCGTAGGCGACGCGCAGAACGCCCTCGACCTCGACGTGCGCGGCGACCACCACGTACTGATTGACCGCGAAGCTCGCGCCCGCCTGGCTCGCTACGCGGTCGACCCAACGCCACGCGCTCGCGTCGAGGCTCAGCACGAGGTGCTGGCCTTCGCGTCGTGCGTCGCACTTGCGCATCCACAGTCGCCCGGTCGCCGGCGCGCTCTCGCCGCCGCCGAGAGGCGTCGTTCCACCTTCGAGCTGTCTGCACAGGTCGTGCGCAACGACGTCGGTGAGCAGGGCGCGCACATCGGGGCCGAGGGACGCGTCGGCGCTGACCTCGCGGGCCGGCGCCGCCTCCTCGGGGCCGCCCGCTTTCTCCTTCTGGGCCACCTCACGATCGCTCGCGCCCGCGTCGCGCTCGTTCGGCGCGGTCTCTTCGCTGCACGCGGTGGCAATCGCAATCCACAAAGCGACGGCGACGCGGTGGTTCATCACTTCTTTCGCTCAGCCCCGTGAGCGGGCCGTTCAAGGAGTGCGCGCTCTCCGCGGGAAGGCGACCGCACTCACTCGTTCAGCTTTCCTCGGATGCGACCCTTCGCGACGTCCCTCGAGCCACGCGCGTGCATCTCCTCGTCGCCGGTGACGTCGCCCACGGCGCGCTCCGCTCGCCCCTTGGCGCGCTCCAGCGTGCCCTTGCCGCGCGCGACGCTCTTGGCGATCTCCTGCCGCGCTCTGCCGCGCTTTGCTCCGGCGCGGCCTTCCGCCTCGCGGCGGCGGTCTCCGCTGATGCGGCCGGCGGCCTCCTCGACCTTTCCCTCGACCTCATCCACGGCGCCCCTCAGCCGTTCTTTTATGGTACCCATGTTTCGTGTTTTCTTCTCGGCTCGCCGAGCGCCTTCAGTTGCTACCAACGTCCATGGCCCAGAGGCTTCAATATTGGTGCCCGACGTAGTCCGGGCGAACGAGGGTGAGCGCGGCGTGCAGGCCGCGGCGGGTGGCGTCCCTCGTGGCGGCGCGCCACCACGGCGCGTGACCTCGGTGATCCGACTCGCGCTCTCACGTCTTCGCGGCCCGCCGGCTGGCGGAGCGGGCACGCGGGGTCGGTCACCGCGCGCCAGATCGCTTCCGCCACGTCCCGCGACGTGGTGAAGGGGCCGGCACCGGGCTCGGTGCGTGGTACGTCCGAGCCTGCCCGCACGACCCGACCCTCTACGAGCTGCAGTACAATCTCGCCGACGCGCTCTTCTGGCCGCCCAGGTGTATGCGGATGTCCGGGATTCGAGGCTGGACGACAGGTCTCGTCCGCGTCGGCGCGGCGGGTCGTGGAGTCACTGCACCGCCTCGTCGAGCAGGCGCAGGAGCGGGGCGAGCTCCACGTCCGAAGCGACCCTGCGGCCGACGTCCCACAGCCTGCCGGCGATCCTCCCCGCGTCACGCCGATCCAGATGCCGCCGCTGGTGCAGCGTTTGTTCGACGCGCGCGAGACCTATCTGGCGCGGGTCCCGGAAGCTCAGGACGTCGAGCGCGTGCGCGCGGGGTACGAATTCGACGATGCGTTGCTGCTCTTCTACTACGGGCGCTGGCCCGAAGCGCGTCGCCGATTCCTGCGCATCTATGATGAGCGCTGCTCCGGTACCGACGCGAATCAAATATGGCAAGTCGCCTGAGAGAGGCTTCGTCATATGGCCGTAGCTCTCGGTGGCGCAGAGGAGGCTCAGCGGTTGTCACGGCAGTTACTGAGTCGGACTTGCACCTTCGGCTACGCGCCGGAGCGCGACGCGTTCTGCCGCCGGAAGAGAGGCACAACCCGTTCTGCATCCCGCAAAATCCTCGAAGACGCGTTCACCCGCAGCGTGCGCGACGAACTCGGTCGCGCCCCGATATCCCTCGACAGGGATGGTGATGACCATCGTTGCGCTGGTTTTACCTCGTTCGAGATGGTGATCACCATCGTTGCGCTTGTTTTACCTCGTTCGAGATGGTGATGACCATCCGGCTGCTGCGTTCATCTCGCTCGAGATGGTGATGACCATCGTTGCGCTGGTTTCACCTCGTTCGAGATGGTGATCACCATCAATGCGCTGGTTTCACGTCGTTCGAGATGGTGATCACCATCCCGCTCCTGCGTTCACCTCGTCATCGGAGGGTGATCACCATCGACCATCGAGGTGAACCGAGCGGGGTGGATGGTCATCACCCTCTCGATGCTGGTTCGAAGCAGGCATGCCGATGGTCGTCACCCTCCCTCGACGGGTTGAAACGAGCACCCCGAGGGTGATGACCGTCTCGACGCTGCTTTCACCTCGGGGGGTGGATGGTGATCACCCTTCGACGCCTGGTCGAACGCAGCAGCCCCGAGGGTGATGACCGTCTCGACGCTGGCTTCACCTCGCCACCGGAAGGTGAAGACCGTCTTCGCCGTTCAGTCGACCGTGCGGACCGAGCGCCTCCTGCTCAACGCGAGCGCGCGAGAGCATTGGCGCGGGATCCGGCACGACGGCGGTGGGAGACGCCCGAGGCGCGGCTCGCCCTCGAAGCGCGCCGGGAGCCGAGCGAGCTCTCCACCGCTCCGAGCGCGCCCTCCGAGCCGCGCCCGTCGGGCCGGGAGCCCGGGAGCGAGTCGACCACGAAGAGCTGCGCGATGTCCTCCGGATGCCCTGCAATCGAATCGCGCGCGACCTTGCCGCCGAGGCTGTGGCCGAGCACGGCGGTCCTCTCGAGCGCCGCGCGGCGTCGATGAGATGAGCGGCGCCCTCGCGGCGGGAGTCGTGCCGTCCCGAATCGGGGACTCGTTCCGGTCGTTCGAACGTGTACTACAATCGGCCGATGATACACACGATGAGGGTGAGCCTGGCTCTCTTGCTTCTCTCTGGCTGCGGAGACGGCTCCGCGAGCGCAGGCGATGGCGGGACGGAGATGGATGGCGGTGGCTGGCGCGACTCCGGGCCGGGCGCCGACGGCGGGGCGGCGCGCGACGACGCCGGCCTCGACGCCGGCGCCAGCCCGGCTCCGGACTCGGGGCTCCGGAGCGACGCGGCGGTCCCGGGCGACGGAGGGCTGGCGGAGATCCCCTTCTCCTCGTTCTGCGAGAACGTGGTCGCGGATGTCTGCCGCGCGTTGATCTCGTGCGAGGGCGCGCCCTATCGCAGCCTCGACAACTGTGAACACGATCGAATCTGCGCGCGCGGCGCGGACCTGGGGATGGAGGTCTCTTCCGGCTGGGTGAGCTACGACCCCGCGGCCGCCGGCGCCTGTGCCGCCCGCTTCGAGGCCGCTCCCTGCGACTTCGGGGCGTTCTTCTTCGTGCCGACGGTCCACCAGGTCCTCGCACTGTGTCCGGGGGTCGTCACGGGCCATCAGGGATCGGGCGACCCCTGCGCCGACGATGTCGACTGCGCGGACGGGCTCTTCTGCGCGATGAGCGGCTCCACCTGCCCCGGCACCTGCACACCGAAAGGAATGGAGGGGGACAGCTGCGCCGACAGCACTCAATGCGCGGTCTCGCTCGTCTGCCACGAGGGTGGAACGTGTGGGGCTCCCTTCTCCGCCGGCGATTCCTGCGCCTCGGTGGCGGCGAGAGACGACTGCTTCAACGACGGACTGTGGTGCGAGCACGCGACCTCGATTTGCCGAGAGCCGGTGGGGGAGGGCGCGAGCTGCGATGTCTTCGGCCAGGTCGGTCGCTGCGGTGACGGCCTGCGCTGCGTCTCGCTGGACTTCCACCCCGGGACCTGTCGGTCGCCGGGCGGCGATGGTGATCCCTGCGGCGAAAACGGGGACTGCGCCGCGCCGCTGACGTGCCATCAGCCCGACTCCTCGATGTTCGGGACCTGCGGCGCCGTCTCGTCGTCGGGGGGCCCTTGCGAGACCACCAGCGATTGCGACGCCGAGCTCCGCTGCGTGTCGAGCGCGTGCGCGCCGCTGCCGGCCTTCGGCGAGGCGTGCAGCACCGCCCTCCTCGACGCCGTCCCCTGCCAGAGCGGGCTGGCGTGCGACGGCTCGCACTGCCAGCACGCCCGCTATCCGGGCGACGCGTGCGACGACGGAATGAGCGTCTGCGTCGAGTCGCTCTGCCAGGGCGGCGTGTGTGTGGCGCGCGCCCCGCTCGGCGGCGGCTGCTCCGTCTCCGACGACTGCGCGTCCCGGAGCTGTTCGGCCGGGACCTGCATCGACGGGCTCGCCTGCCTCTGACCGCGCTAGGTGGCTGGTGTCGAACGAGCGCTCCTCGTCTTTCCGGCGGGACAGGCCCGTCTCGCCGCCCGTCCCTCCTCCAAAATGCTTCAGCATTTCGTCGTCGGGCCGAACGACGATCCAGACCTGTCGCGCTCGGAAATCCTTCGGGCGTCGTTTGACACCAGTCACCTAGATGGCTGGTGTCGAACGAGCGCTCCTCGTCTTTCCGGCGGGACAGGCCCGTCTCGCCGCCCGTCCCTCCTCCAAAATGCTTCAGCATTTCGTCGTCGGGCCGAACGACAATCCAGACCTGTCGCGCTCGGAAATCCTTCGGGCGTCGTTTGACACCAGTCACCTAGATGGCGACCGGGTTCCTTCGTCGCGCAGGGTTCAGATCGAGTTTTTTTTTCGCCGTCCCGTCAGTCGGGCCGCGGGGGGGCCGTCCGTCGGGCCAACCGCAGCGAGCGGCACCACGAAAGGGACGAGCGATGCTGACCAGCCTCGAGACCACCTCCACCGCGCACGCCGCCGAGCAGGCCATCCCCGCCGCCATGCCCGCGGCCGCCATCCAGGCGGCGAAGGTGCTGACGCGCGGGCTCGTCCGGCCGCTGCGCTTCGCCGAGGCGCTGGAGCTGCCGGCTGCCCTCCTGGCGGCGCTTCCGGTCGCGCCGAGCTTGGGGCTGCACGTCGCCGGCGTCCCCGGTGTGGTCCGGGTGGAGCTCGACGCGGAGCGAGCCGAGGCCGCGCGGGCGGAGGGCGAGCTGGTGTTCGACGCGGGCGAGTGGCGCGCCCTCGTCCTCGGCGCCGAGGCGGACCGCGCCTGGGGCCGGGATCTCGTCGCCTTCTGCCAGCGCAAGCGGAGCGAGCCCGCGTGGCGGATCGAGCAGGAGACGGCGCTGGCGGGCGCCCAGCCGGACCCGCGCGAGCAGTGGAGCGCCGCTCGCGTGCTCGAGCGGCTCGGTGCCGACGTCCTCTCAATCGAGCTGCCGTGAGACAGGGTCCCACGGGCCACCACCGCCCGTTTGCTGCCGGTCGCCTGGCGGAAGCACCGTGCCGCGCAAACTGCTGCGGAACGCCGTCGTGCTCAGCGGCCCGCGCCGAGCTGCCCGAGCGCGTCGTAGGCGGCGTACTTGTAGGACTCGGCGAGGGTCGGATAGTTGAAGACCATCTCGATCAACGCGTCGACGGTCCCCTCCATGTGCATCACCGCTTGCCCGATGTGGATCAGCTCGCTGGCGCGCTCGCCGATGACGTGGACGCCGATGAGCCGGCGGCTCTCGCGCTCCACCACGAGCTTGGTCATCCCGTCGACGTCTCCCATGATCAGCCCACGGGCGTTGTCGCAGAAGCGCGCGCGTCCCACCACGTAGTCGATGCCGCGCTCGCGGGCGGTCTCCTCGCTCTCGCCCACGCAGCTCACCTCGGGGATGGTGTAGATGCCGTAAGGCAGCACGGGAGCGAGGCAGCGCTTGTACTCGATCCCGAAGGCGTGACACATGGCGACCCGCGCCTGCTCCATCGACGTCGACGCCAGGGCCGGGAAGCCGATGACGTCGCCCGCCGCGTAGACGTGCGGGAGCGAGGTTCGGTAGCTCGCGTCGACCTCCAGGTGGCCGCGCGAGGTCGGCGCCAGGCCCACGTGGTGAAGCCCGAGCTCCGCCGTGTTCGCAATCCGTCCGGCCGCGAAGAGGAGCTTCTCGCTCACGATCTCCCCACCGTCCGGCAGGGCTGTGACCACCCCGCGCCCCGGCTGGTGATCGACCTCGCCCCAGCGCGTCTCGAGCCGGACCTCGACGCCCAGAGAGCGCATCGCGTTCATCAGACGGTCGCCGATCTCGTGGTCGAGGAAGCCGAGCAGCCGATCGTGCCCGTCGAGGAGGGTCACCCGCACGCCGAGCGCCGCGAACATGCACGCGTACTCGCAGCCGATGACGCCGCCGCCGAGCACCACGAGCGTCTCGGGGAGCCGGTCGATGCCGAGGATCTCGTCGCTGTCGTAGACCTCCTCTTCCTCGACGATCGGGATGTTGGCCGGGCTCCGAGGCGTCGAGCCGGTGGCGATCAGCACGAAATCCGCGTGGACCTGCTCGACGCCGGACTCGGTCTCGATCGCGACCGTGTGCAGGTCGGCGAAGCGGGCGTGTCCGCGGACCAGGTCGACGCCGTGGCGCCGGAGGTTCTCGCGGATCCGGAGGGATTCCTGGAGGGCGACCTGATCCTTGCGGGCGATCAGCTTGGGGACGGTCGCCTCCGGATCCAGCCGGACCGAGACCCCGTAGAGCTCCCGGCTCCGGTGGCCGGACAGGTAGAGCGCCGTCTCCCGCAGCGTCTTGCTGGGCAGCGTGCCCGTGTGGACCGCGGCCCCGCCCGGCTCCGGCGCCGAATCCACCACCAGGACCGAGTGACCGAAGTAGGCCGCCTGCGCCGCCCCCTTCTCGCCGGCGGGGCCGCAGCCGACCACGACCAAGTCGTATCTCTCGCGCACGGACGGATTATAGGCGATCTCGGTTCCCGGTGCGGCGAGTCACCGAGAGGTGGACGTTCGGGCTCGACAGGCGGCCTCCGGCTGCCCACAATCCGCGCGCTGGCACGATCGAGACGACGTGCCACCTGGGCTCCTCCCGTGTAGACTCGGCGCGCGCGTGGCGTCGGGGGCGGGACGCACGCCCATCGACATCACTCTTAGCGCGAGGGAGTACCGAAGCCATGGCAGAAACGCTCACCGTGACCGACAACCGCACGGGGAAGACCTACGAGCTTCCGGTGACCAACGGCACGATCAGCGCCATGGACCTCCGCCAGATCAAGGTCGCGGAAGACGACTTCGGCCTCATGGCCTACGACCCGGCGTACAAGAACACCGCGTCGTGCACGAGCCGGATCACTTTCATCGACGGCGAGAAGGGGATCCTGCGCTACCGGGGCTATCCGATCGAGCAGCTGGCCGAGAACGCGAGCTTCCTCGAGGTGAGCTACCTCCTGCTCAACGGAGAGCTGCCGACCAAGGAAGAGCACGGGCGTTTCGTCCACGAGATCACGCACCACACGATGGTGCACGAGAACATCCGCGAGCTGATCGACGGCTTCCGCTACGACGCCCACCCGATGGGCATCCTCATCAGCACGGTCGCCGCGCTCTCGACGTTCTATCCCGAGGCGAAGAACGTCGACGACGCGGAGAACCGGCGCCTGCAGATCACGCGGCTCATCGGCAAGCTGCCGACGCTCGCCGCCTACGCCTACCGGCACCGCCGCGGGCTGCCGATCGTCTACCCCGACAACGAGCTCAGCTACGCCGGCAACTTCTTGAACATGATGTTCAAGATGACCGAGCGGAACTACAGCCCGAACCCGGCGGTGGAGCGGGCGCTCGATACGCTCTTCATCCTCCACGCGGACCACGAGCAGAACTGCTCGACCAGCTCGATGCGCGGCGTGGGCAGCTCCCGGGTCGACCCCTACTCGGCGCTGGCGGCGGCCTGCGCGGCTCTCTACGGCCCGCTGCACGGCGGCGCGAACGAGGCCGTCGTCCGGATGCTCCAGGAGATCGGGCACAAGGACAACATCCCGGACTTCGTCAAGCGCGCCAAGGAGGACCGCAGCGTCCGCCTGATGGGCTTCGGTCACCGCGTCTACAAGAACTACGACCCGCGCGCGAAGGTCATCAAGCGCCTCGCGGACGAGGTCTTCGACGCCGTCGGCAGGAACCCGCTGATCGACATCGCGGTCGAGCTCGAGCGGATCGCCCTCGAGGACGAGTACTTCGTCGAGCGCAAGCTCTACCCGAACGTCGACTTCTACTCGGGCATCATCTACCAGGCGATGGGCCTGCCGATGGACATGTACCCGGTGCTCTTCGCCATCGGCCGCACGGCCGGCTGGCTGTCGCAGTGGCAGGAGATGCTGGTCGACCCGGAGCAGCGCATCGCGCGGCCCCGTCAGGTCTACCTGGGCGAGACCCAGCGCGACTACGTCCCGCTCTCGGATCGCTGAGCCCGCCGAGCGGCCCCTCTGGGGCACGTCACGCTGGAGCCCGCCCTCGCCAACGCGAGGCGCGGGCTCTTCGCGTCGTGCGCCAGAGCCAAACGTCGCGCCGGCGGGCGGCCGCCCGCGTATGCGTCCCAACGGGCGTCGCGCGGCCTCTGTCGGTAGGGGGCGTCGCGTTTTCGGCGCTCGCCAGGGCGAACGGCGGAGGTGGCTGCGTCGAGGTGCCGGCGTCCGGACGAACGGCCGCGTGCGCTGGCGGCTGCCAGGGCGAACGGCCGCGCTGGAGGCGGCTGGCATCGTTTCGGCGCTCGGCGCTGGGCCGCGCTGCTCGGCGCGCCCCGCCGCGCTCATCGGAGGGCACCTTGCACCAGGGCGTCGCGGTCGCTGGATCGCGTTCGCCGCTCCGTCCGGCTGCGTGCGTCAGCCCAGGCTGGGCGAGCGGGGAGGCACGACGAGCGCCGCCAAGGCGTGCTCGAGGGTTCGCGGCGCCGACGTTTCCTGGTCGCGGCGGCGGCGGTTCTCCTCGGCGACCCGGAGGCGCTCGACCGGGGTCGGATCCTTGAGGAGCTTGTTCATGGTCTCGCGCATCTTCCGACGGCCCTCGTGGACGCGCCAGGCGATGGTGCCCTCCGTCGTCTCCAGCACGACCGCCGCCTCCTTGTAGGAGAACCCCTGCAGCAGCGTGAGCGCGATGGTCGTCCGGAGGAGCGGGCTCAGGTTGTCGAACGCACGCAGCAGCGTGGTGTAGGTCTCGCGCAGCTCGAGGGTCCGCCGCGGATCGCCGCCGGCGTCGACCGCCAACGCCATCGTGAGGCGCGGGTCGTCGATGCTCATCGTGATGCGCCGCCGCCGGTCCCGCCGCGCGTTGAGCGCGCGGTTGAGGGCGATCCGGTAGAGCCAGGTGAAGAACTCGCTCCGCCCTTCGAAGCGACCGATGTTCTTGTATGCACGCAAGAAGGCGTCCTGCGTGATGTCGTCCGCTTCGCTCCGGCTGCCGGTGAGGTGGAGGGCGAGGGCGAAGATGCGAGAGCGATAGCGACGCGCGAGGATGTCGAACGCAGCGGGATCCCCGCTCTTGGCCGCTTCGACCAGAGCAGAGGCCTCCATCCCCCGCTGTTCGGCGTCACTCATCGCGCGCCGCTTTTCGTCCTCGGGAGCCATGTAGCCCTTCGACGCCGTCGCTTCGCAGCCCTTGGGTCGTTTTTCTCCACTTCGCGGATCTTCCTTGTACCCGACCCGCCCAAAGGGATCGACCCCGGCTCCCGCGAGTCGGGGCGAAGGGGCCGATTCCGACCTCCGAATGCGGCGCACCTGGCCGAAATCGTTGCGCCATTCGCCACGGCCGCTCGGGGCGCCGCGTCCACCGGCCGATGGGCGGCCTCGGTCTCGCGTCGAGCACCATGGACAGGTCGCGTCGGCAGCCGCTTGATCGGCCCGACCCGATCTGTTAAGAACGTGGCTTCGCGCGGACCGAAGCGCCGTCTTTGGCGTAATTTCAGCACCTTACGAGCGGTTTTGCCAACGGGCCCGCTCTCCAGGCCGAAGGCTCCTCGCCGCCCCGCACGCGTTCAAGTCCTATGCTGTTCGACTGGCTCTACGGCCTCTTCTCGAACGATCTGGCCATCGACCTCGGCACCGCCACCACGTTGATCTACGTGAAGGGGCGGGGGATCGTCTCGTGCGAGCCGTCCGTGGTGGCCGTCCAGCAGGACGCCCGCGGCAGCAAGAAGGTGCTGGCGGTCGGCAAGGAGGCCAAGGAGATGCTCGGCCGCACGCCGGGCAACATCCAGGCGGTCCGACCCCTTCGCGACGGCGTCATCGCCGACTTCGAGATCACCGAGGCGATGCTCCGCTACTTCATCAAGCGGGCGCACAACCGCAGCACGCTGGTGAAGCCGCGCATCATCATCTGCGTGCCCTTCGGGATCACCGAGGTCGAGAAGCGCGCCGTGAAGGAGAGCGCCGAGGGCGCCGGAGCGCGCGAGGTCTTCCTGATCGAGGAGCCGATGGCGGCCGCGATCGGCGCCGGCCTGCCGATCACCGAGCCGAGCGGCAACATGGTGGTCGACATCGGTGGCGGCACCACCGAGGTCGCGGTCATCTCGCTCGCCGGCATCGTCTACTCGCAGTCCGTGCGGGTCGGCGGCGACAAGATGGACGAGGCGATCGTCGCCTACATGAAGCGCAAGTACAACCTGCTCATCGGCGAGCAGAGCGCCGAGCGCGTGAAGTGCTCCATCGGCAACGCCTACCCGGGCGAGGACGTCGAGACGATGGAGGTCAAGGGCCGCGATCTCGTGGCCGGCGTGCCGAAGACGGTGCTGGTCAACAGCGAAGAGATCCGCGACGCCTTGAGCGAGCCGATCAACACCATCGTCGAGGCGGTGATGAGCGCCCTCGAGCGGACCCCGCCCGAGCTGAGCGCCGACATCGTCGACAAGGGCATCGTGCTCACGGGTGGCGGCGCGCAGCTCAAGAACCTCGACGTCTTGCTGCGCGAGGAGACGGGCCTGCCGGTGATGGTGAGCGACGACCCGGTCAGCGCGGTCGTGCTCGGCAGCGGCAAGACCCTCGACCACCTCGACCTGCTGCGCGAAGTCACCATCAGCTGACGCGAGCCCATCGACCGCCGGGCCCTTGCGCACGGCGCCCGCGGTCCCCAGATCGTCCGGCTCGAGGAGGTCGCATGGAGCACGGGTCGCCGGGGGGCTCCACGGTCAGGCTGCGGGCGCGCCCAGCGGATGGCGTCCACCGGCCTTCCCTTTCCCTCGCGCCGGCGCGGTGACGATGAGCTCCGACACGGACGAGCGCCTCTCCGGCGCCGCGACGTTGCTCTTCGCGACGGCCTGCGGCGCCATGGTCGCCAACCTCTACTACGCGCAGACGTTGATCGACGAGATCGGTCCGGAGATCGGTCTCTCGCCGCGTGTGGCGGGCGCGATCACGACGCTGACCCAGCTCGGCTACGGTCTCGGGCTCGCGTTGCTCGTGCCGCTCGGCGACCTCTTCGAGAACAAGAGGCTGGCGCTCCTGGCGACCGCGGGCGCGAT
The DNA here is from genome assembly GCA_963832725.1 of uncultured Pseudomonadota bacterium. Classification (GTDB taxonomy): domain Bacteria; phylum Myxococcota_A; class Polyangia; order Polyangiales; family Sandaracinaceae; genus JAEZBP01. The sequence continues at coordinate 59,280 of CAWHVG010000006.1, read as the reverse complement.
CCTCGGCTGCGTGGGGATCGGGCTCTCGCAGGGGCCGGTGACCTTCCTGGTCGCCTCGTTCGTGACCGGGTTGTGCGCCACCGGGGCTCAAGTGCTCCTGCCGCTGGCCTCCCACCTCACGCCCGAGCGCCAGCAGGGCCGGGTGATCGGTCGCATCATGGCCGGCCTCCTGACCGGCGTCATGCTCGCGCGTCCGGTCGCCAGCTTCGCGGCGAACGCGATCGGCTGGCGCGCGATCTTCTTCGGCTCCGCGGCGCTGATGAGCGTCATCGCGCTGGCCCTGGTCGCCGTCTGCCCGCGCCGTCGACCCGAGGTGAAGATCGCGTATCGAGAGATCCTGCTCTCGCTGCTCGTGCAGCTCCGCGGGCGCCGCGCGCTGAGGTTCCGCGCGTTCTACCAGGCGATGATGTTCGTCGCGTTCAACCTCTTCTGGACGGCGGCGCCGCTCGCGCTCTTGCATCGCTTCGGCCTCTCGCAGAATCAGGTCGCGCTCTTCGCGTTGGCGGGCGCCGGCGGCGCGCTCGCGGCTCCGATCGCGGGCGCACTCGCCGATCGCGGTCTCGGCTGGTGGACCAGCCTGGGCGCACTCTCGATGCTGACGATCTCCTTTCTGGCCGCCGAGCCGGCCGTCGCGGCCACCAGCGCCGTCGCCTTCGCCGTGACGGCGGTGCTCATCGACGCCGCCGTTCAGCTCAGTCAGATCACCGGCCAGCGGATCATCTTCACGCTCTCGAAGGACGCCCGCTCGCGGATCAACTCGGCCTACATGACCGTGATGTTCCTGCTCGGTGCCACGGGGTCGCTGCTCGGCTCGGCCACCTACGAGTGGGGCGGCTGGACGGCGAGCGGCCTCGCGGGCGCCGCGATCGGCGGGCTGACGTTGGTCGTCTTCCTCCTCTTCAATCGCGGCGCGAGCGGAGCGCGCTCGATGCGCTGAGGTCGGCGGTCCCGTCAGCCGTCGTCGTCCTCGAGCAGGCCGAGCTCTTTCATCCGGCGCCAGAGCGTGGTGCGGCTCACGCCGAGCATGCGGGCGGCGCGCGTCCGGTTGCCGGCGGCGCGCTCCAGCGCACGGCGGATGCGCGACACCTCCGGCGTATCGGTCGCGGACGGCGCGTTGACCCGCTCGAACGCCCCCTCCAGCGAGATGCCGGGATCGGATGATCTCGGGCGGCAGGTCCGCCTGGACCAGGATCGGCCCCTCGCCGACCGCGTAGGCGTACTCGAGCACGTTCATCAGCTCGCGCACGTTTCCGGGCCACGTGTAGGCCTCCAGCGCGTGCGCGGCGTCCGGCGCGATGCGCTCGACGATCCGACCGCCGCGCTCGTTCATCGACTCCACCAGCTTCTGCGTGATCAGCGACACGTCGCCCGGCCGGGCCCGGAGCGGCGGCAGGTAGAGCGGCACGACCCGCAGCCGGTACATCAGGTCGGCGCGGAAGCGGCCCGCCGCGACCTCTTCGCGTAGCGCGCGGTGGGTCGCGGCCACGATGCGGACGTCGACCGGGATCGGATCGCGACCGCCGACCGGGATGACCGTGTGGGTCTGGAGCACGCGCAGCATCTTGGCCTGCAGGTCGAGCGGGATCTCCGCCACCTCGTCCAAGAAGAGCGTGCCGCCGCTGGCCGCCTCGAAGTGACCGGGCGTGTCCCGCACCGCGCCCGTGAACGCGCCGCGCACGTGCCCGAAGAGCTCGCTTTCGAGCAGCGTCGGCGGGAGCGCGGCGCAGTTGATGGCTCGAAAGGGACCTTCCGCCCGCGGTGAGAGCGCGTGCACGGCCTGGGCGGCCAGCTCCTTGCCGGCGCCGGTCTCGCCGCGGACGAGGATGCTGGCCTCCGTTCGTGCGACCCGCTCGATGAGCCGGAAGACGTGCTTCATCGCCGGGTCCAGCGTCCACATCCCGTGGAAGAGCAGCGGCCCGGAGCCGGCGACGCCCTCGTCCTCGAGCAGCACCAGCCACCCGTCCTCTTCGAGCGGGACCGTGCGCACCCTCAGCAGCCGGTCTCCCTCCGGCGTCGGTCGCACCACCGCGGCCCGCGCCGGTCGCTGCGCCGCCAAGGCCTCGGCGATGGGCCGCTCGCTTGCCTGCCCGCAGAGGACGCTCGGCGCCCGCGCCCCGAGGGGCACCGGCCCCAGCAGCGCCTCCGCGCCCGGCGTGTGGCCCACGATGCGCAGATCCGCATCCAGCACGAGGGCGGCGCCGGCCAGCTCGGCCAGCGCCTGCCGAAAGAGGTTCACGGTCTCGGGGCGCGTGCTCGGTGACTCCACCGGCCGAAGTTCTTCCACCTCGAGCCGGAGCGCCAGTGTGTTGCGTCACATGTTTCGCAACGCGTTTCATACCGACCGGACCGGCACGCCGACCGGAGCGTGCCTGCTGCGGAACGCCTCGGTGGGGCGCTCTGGAAAGCACAATCCGAAGCAATTCCTTTGACTTACCGCTCGCGATTGGCGATCCGAAGCCCGCGCCGGGACGCGCCCGCGGACCGGGGCGCGACTTGCCCCATCTTCTGGGACGAACTACGCCCTTGGGCCGCTCCGCCGGTGAGGGACGGTCTTCTCTCGTCTTCGTGCACGCAGGCCAGCAGGTTCGCCGTGAGCTCCTTCAAGCGATTTCGCGACGCCGCCATCTGCGTGGCCCTCCTGGCGATTCCGTTCTTCTTCCTGAACGCGAATCTGAAGGACCCGGAGACGACGAACGCCCTCGACCGGAGCGTGCTGACCCTGAGCGCGCCCGTGCAGACGGTGGCCACGGCGACGGCGCGTTGGTTCTCGGGCGTCTGGCAGGACTACATCTACCTCGTCGACGTCGAAGAGGAGAACGACCGCCTGCGGGCCGAGAACGCGCGCCTGACCGAGGAGAACCGGCGGCTGCGCTCCGAGGCGCTCGAGAACCGGCGGCTGCGCTCGCTCCTGCAGCTCCGCGAGCGGATTGGTGGCGAGCTGATCGGCGCGCAGGTGGTCGGCCGCGACGTCTCCCGCTTCTTCCGGGTCACGCGGGTGCGGATCGACCGCGGCGAGCGCGACCACGTCCGGCCCGGCATGCCCGTCATCACGGCCGAGGGCCTGGTCGGGCAGGTTCGGCGCTCGTGGGGCCGCTACAGCGATGTGCTGCTGACGGTCGACCGGACCAGCGCCATCGACGTGGTCATCCAGCGGACCGGCGCGCGCGGCATGCTGCGCGGCACCGGCGAGGACGACCGCTACCTCGCTCACGTGCAGTACTTGCGCCGCGAGGACGACATCCGGGTGGGCGATTTGGTGCACACCTCCGGCCTCGGCCAGCGCTTCCCGGCGTCGATCCTGGTCGGCCGCGTCACCCGCATCGTCCGCCGCGAGTTCGGGCTCTACCAGGAGGCCGAGATCACGCCGGCCGTGAACTTCTCGAGCCTGGACGAGGTGTTGATCCTCACCGAGGGCTCGCGCGAGCGCAGCCTGGTGGAGCGCACCGGGGGGACCGGCGGCGCCGACCAGAGCGACGAGGAGCCCTGAGCGATGCGCAACGCGGCGTTCATCCTGCTCGGGTTCTCGATGCTGGTGGTGCAGGCCGCCGTCGGCGCGATGATGCCGATGGGCCCGTGGGCGCCGAACCTCGTGCTGCCGCTCGTGCTCTACCTCGGCGTCTCCCACGACGTTCACATCGTGCGCGGCGCGTCGCTCGCCTTCATCCTGGGGTACTTGCTGGACTCGTTCTGCGGCAGCCCGATGGGGCTCTCGACCTTCGTGATGGTCGCGACGTTCATGGTCGCCCGCGGCGCGGGCCTGAACCTCTTCATGCGCGGACCCCTCTTCCAGATCGTGCTCACGTTCGCCTTCGGCGTGCTCGCCGGCGGCGCCGTGCTCGCGCTGCGCGCCATCTTCGAGCCCCCCGCGCCCTTTCCGATCGGCAGCGTGAGCGACACCGTGCTCTCGCTGACGGAGGGCGCCGCGGCGACCGCGCTCCTGTCGCCGCTCGTGTTCATGGGCGTTCGCCGCCTCGACGCTCTCGTCTCGCGCCGCCGCGAGGAGGCCACCGCGTGAGGAGGTCGACGTGAACCTGCTCTCCGTCCGCCGTGAGGTCGGCGAGTTCAAGAAGCGCTACAAGTGGATGGCGCTCTTCGTGATCCTCGTGTTCGCGATCCTCTTCGGGCGCGCGATTCAGCTGCAGCTCATCGAGTACGAGCACTACGCGGGCATCGCGCGGGAGAACATCACGCGCACCATCACGCTGCCGGCCACGCGCGGGGTCATCCGGGACGCCAACGGCCGCGTCGTCGCTACCAACCGCGCCGCCTACAACGTCTACGTCACGCCGCAGTACCTCGCGCCGGGCGATCTGGATCGCATGGCGGAGCTGATGGGCATCGACGCCGAGGAGAAGCAGGTCCTCCAGGAGCGGGTCACCTCGGTGCCGGACCGCCGCCGTGCCCATCAGATCCAGGTCTTCACCGACATCACGCGCGATCAGCTCGCGGCGCTCGAGACCCACGAGCAGGACTTCTGCCTGCGCACGACCAGCCGCAACCATCCGACGCGGCTGCCCTGCCTGAGCACCAACGCCGAGCCCGTCCGCACCTACCCCTTCGGCGCGCTGGCGGCGCACGCGCTCGGCTACCTCAACGAGATGAACGCCGAGGAGCTCGAGCGGCTGCGCGAGCACGGCTATCGGCTGGGTGATCGCATCGGCAGGACCGGCATCGAGCGGGCCTGGGAGAGCTTCCTGCGCGGCCGGCGCGGCTACCGGCGGGTCTACGTCGACGCCCGCGGCCGGCAGGTGGAGACGGCGACGCCCGGCGACCGCCGACCGATGCGGCGCGAGCCGATCCCGGGCCGCGATCTGACGCTGACGCTCGACATGGAGCTGATGCGCATCATCGAGCGCGCCTTCAGCGGGCATCCTTCCGGCGCCGCCGTCGTGGTCGACGTGCACACCGGCGCCGTGCGGGCGCTCTACTCGAAGCCTTCCTACGATCTGCGAGAGTTCGCGAGCGGGATCAGCAGGGCGCGCTACGGCCGGCTGCGCGACGATCCTTTCCGGCCCCTGATCGACAAGACGATCTACGAGAGCTACTTCCCCGGCTCCACGTTCAAGCCGGTGACCGCGCTGGCGGGCCTGCAGGACCACATCGTGGAGCCCAACCAGCGCTTCGAGTGTACGGGCTCCTACACGCTGGGCACGACGCGCTTCCGCTGCACCTCGGTTCACGGTGAGGTCGACCTGCGCGAGGCCATCGTCCAGTCGTGCAACGTCTACTTCTACCGCCTGGCCGAGCAGGTCGGGTTGGACCGGCTGGCTCGCCTGGCCGGCGACTTCGGCCTCGGACGGCGCACCGGTATCGGCATCAACTCGGAGTCGCCGGGCTTCATCCCGACGCGGAGCTGGTACGAGCGGGTCGGCCGCCGCTTCCGCCTCGGCTACGCGCTGAACACCGGCATCGGCCAGGGCGACGTGAAGGTCACGCTCACCCAGCTCGCGCTCCTCTACGGCGCGATCGCCAACGGCGGCACGCTCTACGTCCCCCAGCTCATTCAGCGGGTCACCGGCCCGGACGGAACCGTGGTGGAGGACTTCGAGCCCCGGGTGCGCCGGCGCGTCCACGTCGACCCCGAGCACCTCGCGCTGGTGATCGACGGCCTCTACGGCGTGGTCAACGATCCGAGCGGCACCGCGTACGACGTGCGGGTGGCGGACGGCGTGCCGGTGGCCGGCAAGACCGGGACGGCGCAGGTCTCGCACCGCGCGCGGCCGGACGAGGATCCGCAGCGGGCCTGGTACTACAACCGCGCCCACGCGTGGTTCGCGGGGTTCGCGCCGGCGCAGAACCCGGAGGTCGCCATCATCGTGCTGGTCGAGCACGGCGGCGCCGGCGGCCGGCAGGCGGCGCCGATCGCGATGAACATCCTGCAGGAGTATCTCGGCAGCGAGGCGACCACGGCGGAGGCCGAGCCATCGCGGCCTTCGGGCCGGGGCACGCCTTCGCGGCACGGCACGCGCTACGCCCGGGCCGGGGAGTGACATGGCCACCATCGGGAAAGGTCTCCGGGACAACTTCGACTGGCCGCTCTTCGTGACGGTCGCCGCCATCGCGGTCATCGGCGTCACGAACCTCTACAGCGCCACCAGCGCGGCCCGCGAGGCGCTCACCGAGCTCTACATCCAGCAGATCTACTGGCTCACGCTCGGCGCCGGCGTCGCGGTGCTCATCTCGGCCATCGACTACCGCCACTTCGAGCGCTTCGGCTTCGTCGCCTACGGCGTCGGCATCGTGCTGCTCTTGCTGGTCTTCTTGCTCGCGCCCGAGATCCGTGGATCGCAGCGCTGGATCCGCATCGGCAGCTTCTCGCTCCAGCCGAGCGAGATCATGAAGATCATGCTGATCATCGCGCTCGCGAAGTATCTGCACAACGACCCGAAGACCGAAGGGCGGACGCTCAAGGACCTGATCATCCCCGGGATGATCCTCGCCTTGCCGATGGCGTTGATCCTCCTCCAGCCCGATCTGGGCACGGCGCTGATCCTCGCCTTCATCTTCGGCTCGATCATGCTGCTGACGAACCTGAAGCTGCGCTCGCTGGCCACCTTGGCGGGCATCTTCGCCGTCAGCGCGCCGCTCACGTACAAGTTCCTGCTCAAGGACTACCAGCGGACCCGCTTCGAGGCCTTCCTGAACCCGGACTCGGACATCCTCGACACCAACTGGCACACGCACCAGTCGATGGTCGCCATCGGGAGCGGCGGCTTCTGGGGCCAGGGGTTCATGCAGGGGACGCAGAACCAGCACCGCTTCCTGCCCGACCAGCACACCGACTTCCCCTTCCCGGTGTGGGCCGAGGAGCAGGGATTCGTCGGGGTGGTGCTCCTCTTCGCGCTCTACATCTTCCTGATCCTCTGGGGCCTGAAGATCGCCTCGCAGGCCAAGGATCGCTTCGGCGCCGTGGTGGCGGTCGGCGTCAGCGCGTTCTTCTTCTGGCACACCATCATCAACCTCGGGATGGTGTGCGGGCTCTTGCCGGTGGTCGGCGTGACGCTCCCGCTCTTCAGCTACGGCGGCTCGAGCGTGCTCACATCGATGATGGGCATCGGGCTCTTGATGAACGTCTCGATCAGGCGCTTCAGCTTCTGAGCCGTTCGCTCAGCGGGGCGACGACTCGACCGCGACGGGCACCTCCGCGTCGGGGGCTACGTACCGCGGTGGGTTGGGGCCTGGAGGGCGCTCGCGACGCCGGGGCGACGACTCGGCGAGACGGGCTATACTCCGCGGCGCGTGCACGCACCGGAGGTTTCATGAAGAAGCTCGCCCTCACGACCCTCGCCCTCGCCGGGCTCGGTCTCGTGGGCTGTTCCCATCCCGCTCCCGTCGACGAGGAGCATCAGGGGGAGCTCACGGACAGCGACCCGAAAGTCGAGCAGGACGAATCGCCCTACGACACCTACACGTTCGATGCCGACGAGGGGTGGAACATCGAGATCGACATGCACAGCAGCGACTTCGACTCCTACCTCTGGCTGATCGGTCCGAACGGCAACTCGCTCGTCCAGGACGACGACGGGATGCACGAGGGTCGGGACAGCCGCATCACCTACACGGCGCCCGACCGCGGCACCTACACCGTCCGGGCCAACTGCCTCCACGGTGGCGAGCACGGCGCCTACACGATCCACATCAAGGCGACGCCGCCGGCCGAGAACGCGAACCCGAGCTGACGCGCCGTCGAGAAATGACCGAGGCTCGGGCCCGCTTCGTGCAGGTCCGAGCTTCGTCGTTTGGTGGTAGAGGCAGCCGGGCGATCAGCGGCGCACTGCGACGCCAGCCTAGCCTGCGGGCGCGGGTCGTAGCTGGAACGGGCGGAAGCTCGGCCCGGCGCGGGTCCGAGCTTCATCGTTGGGTCGCGGCGAGAGCGGGGCGATCAGCGGCGGGCCGCGACGCGCGCTTCGGCCGGAGCGAGCGGCTGGTGGCCGAGGCGGACGTCGGACGGGGACAGCCGATCAGCGGCGGGCCGCGACGCGCGCTTCGGCCGGAGCGAGCGGCTGGTGGCCGAGGCGGACGTCGATGCCGGGGTGCCGGGCCACCAGCGCGCGCAGCCGCTTCAGGCTCTCGGCGTTCGCCTCGTGGTCCTCGGTGAACGAGCCCGGCGCCACGCCGTGCTCCCAGCCCCAGGCCGTGTGGCTGACGTCGCCCGTCAAGAGCACCGGCCCGTCAGGCGTGCGGGCGAGATAAGCCGTGCTGCCCGTGGTGTGGCCGGGGACCAGGATGGCGAAGAGCGAGCCGTCGCCGAAGACGTCCAGCACGCCCTCGAAGGTGCCGCTCTCGTCGCCCTCGAAGGGCCACTCGCGGATGGGTCCACGCCCTTCGAGCGCGCGGTCCACGGCCGGCTGGGTGAAGACCGCCATCGCCGAGCGCGTCGCCGTCTCGCCGGGCCCGGTGTAGACCGGCGCGCCCGGCGTCACGTCGCGCATGCCGGTGATGTGATCGAGATGGAGATGGGTGAGGAAGACGGCGCGAACCGGATCCGGCTGGCGGGCGAGCCAGGTGGCGGTGTCGGTGCGGACCCGCATCCGGTCGACGTGCGCGGCCGAGGCGACGAACCCGCGCAGCGCGGCGTGCTCCGGGTCGGTGGAGAGCGCCCGCTCGACGCCGGTGTCGACCAGGAAGAGACCCTCGGTCGGGTGGCGGATGGCGTGGAAGTAGATCTGGATGGGCTCGGGTCCGTCCTCGAGCGAGGCGGCGCGCGGATCGTCGAGGTCGATGACGCCGCTGCGATCGACCTCCCAATCGGCGCCGGCCACCGTCTCCACGGTGAGCGGACCGGGCTCGTCGATCAGCGCTTCCATGCGGCGGGCCGAGCTGGGCGTGCCGAGGTGCGCGTGCTCGATCGGGTGCCGCGAGGTCGGCCAGCCGACGAGGACGAAGATGCCGAGGAGAGAGACCAACGCCGCGACGGCGGCGAGGATCAGGCGGGAGCGAGTCATTCGGTAACGCATGCTCTGGATATGAGTCATGCGACGGCGGATGGTTAGTGCGCAAAAGTGTATGCTACCATGCAAAAATGGATATATCGTGGGACGACGCGCGGCTCTTCTTGGCCGTGGCGGAGACCGGCAGCCTGAGCGCGGCCGCGCGGCGCCTCTCCGTCGCGCAGCCCACGGTGAGCCGCCGATTGGCCGAGCTGGAGTCGATGCTCGGCGAGACCCTCTTCTCGCGCAGCGTCGAGGGCGCGCGGCTGACGGCGTTCGGTGAGACCTTGCTCGAGCCGGCCAAGCGCATGGCGGATTGGGCGGCGGAGCTGACCCGCGCGGCCGAGCGGCGGGACACGCGCTTGGAGGGGATCGTGCGCATCAGCGCGCCGCCGGGCATCGCGTTCGAGTTCCTGGCGCCCTTCGCCGGCTGGCTGGCCACGGAGCTGCCCGGCGTGCGTCTCGAGGTGGTCTCGTCGGTGCGCTACGTCGACCTGACGCGGCGCGAAGCGGATCTCGCGCTGCGGATGCAGCGGCCCGACCAGAAGGATCTCTTGGTGCTCGCGTCGCTGGAGCTCCAAGCCGTGCCCTTCGTCGCCTGCGCGGTGGCGGAGAAGCTCGGTCCCAGCCCTCGGCCGGCGGACGTCGACTGGATTGCCTGGGCGCCGCCGCTGGAGGACACGCTCCCGAACCCGGTGTTGGCGCGCATGATCCCGGGGTTTCGCCCCGCGTTCGCGTCGGACGACTTCTTGGTCCAGCTCCGCGCCGCCGAGGCCGGCGTCGGCGCCATCTTCCTCGGACGGCTGCGCCTGCGCTTCGCGCGCGAGACGCCCTTGGTGGAGATCCGCGTGCAGGGCATCCCCGAGGTGGCGAGCTCCCTGCACCTGGTCGGGGCCAAGAGCGCGCTGGCGATCCCCCGCGTGCGGGCCGTCGCCGATCTCCTCGCCGGGGAGCTCCACCGGGCAGAGACGCGGCCAGCGACGGCTCGCTGAGACCCACGGAACCCAGAAGACGCCGTCCTGCATCAATTCCCGCCACGGCCTCTCCTCATCGCGACGATCCGCTATCCCGAAGGGCTCGACTCGGTTCCGGTGATCCGGAGCCGGGGCAGCGCAGACATCTCATCCGACGTGGAGAGTGTGGAACGCCTCGCGACGAGGGTTCCCATGGATTGGTGCGCCCAGTACGCTCGCCTCGTGCCGGGTTCTGGAGCTCGTCGGACGAAGCGCGGGGCGGACGCGATCCGTGTGTCGCCCTTCGTGCTCACCTGGCCGCGCATCCTCGGGCTCTCACTGCCCGAGGTCGCGCACGCCTCCGGTATCGAGCTCGCGAAGCTCGAGGGCGGCGAGAACCTCACCTACGAGGAGACCCTCTCGCTCTGGCGAGGGATCGAGAACGTGACCGACGACCCGGTCTTCGGTCTCCACGCCGGGGCGCGATTCACGATTGACCAGATGGGCGTGGTGGGCCCGGCGCTCGCGCACTGCACGCACGTGGACGCCGCGCTCGACGCGCTGGTGCGGATCATGAACCTCTTCGTGCAGCGCGCGGGGATTCTGTCGCGTCGACACCGACGAGGCCGCCGGCATCGAATACCGGATGCCCGAGCTCCGCTCGCGGCACGGCGTGGACACGATCTTCGCGGCCACGCTCGCGCTCAAACGGCATTGCACCGGCGTTCGTCTCGTACCGCACGCGGTCGAGCATCAGATGCCGGCATGCCTCGAGTCGGAGTACACGCGCTTCTTCGGCGTCACGCCGACCTGGAGCCGACCGGCGAGCCGCATGCTCTTCTCGCGTGCCGACCTCGCGCTGCCCTTCCACGGCGCCGCGCCGGAGTTGGCGGAGCTCCTGTCCGAGCACGTGCCGCGGTTGATGAGGGGCGAGCACGGCCTGAGCTTCGAGCAGGCCTTCGAGCGCGCGTTCTGGGCGGCGCACGAGGCCGGCCGCGCGAGCCTGGAGAGCACCGCCGTCGCGCTCGAGATCAGCCCGCGCACGCTCCAGCGCCGGCTCACCTCGATGGGCACCACCTTCGCGGTCCAGCGCGGGGAGATTCTGCACCGCCGCGCGCTCTCGCTCCTACGCGACGATCGCCTCTCCATCGAGGCGATCGCCGAACGTCTCGGTTACGCCTCGCGCGCCGCGTTCGAGCGCGCCTTCGCCCGCTGGAGCGGCAAGACCCCGCGCTCGGTACGCAACGCGCTGGACTGAGGGCCCTTCCCGGTCCGGATCGCGACTCGGCAACCGATTCCGGCGGGCCTCTCCGATTCTACGGCGCTCGGGTGGCTCCGGCATGCGTCGCCGCGAGCCTGGTGGTCGAGCCCTCCGTTCCGTGGTTCCGGCGTGCGCGTTCAGAGGGCGGCTGCTGCGCAGGTGCCCGGGCTGTCCGGCGCGAAGCAGGCTGCGCCGCAGGAGCAGCGGTTCACTCCCGCGCAGACGCCGCCAGGCCCGCAGTCCGAGCTCTCCCAGCACTCGCCAGCGCCGAGGGTGTCGTCCACGCAGGTGCCCTCGCCGCCGGCACCGCACGTCTCGCCGACACAGTGGGTGCCGTGCGTGCAGTCGCCGTCGTCGAAGCAGCAGCCGTGGCGGGGTGGCATCGCGCAGCTCGTGGTCGTGCACGCGCCCGAGTGGGCCACGTTCACGCCGACCCGGTTGGCTGTGCAGTAGTTGCTGTAGTCGTTGCCGTCGCAACCGCACACGGGGGAGAAGAGCGAGGGGCAGAGGTCGGGACGCGGTGTGCAGGTCCCGGTGCCGCTGCAGTCGCCGTCCGCCTTGGCGCAGTAGCTGCCGTGGACGCAGTCCGTGTCCAGCGTGCAAGCGTCCGGGCCGGCGTCGTGCGTCGAGGGGCCGGCGTCCGTGCCGCCGTCTTCCGGGCCCGAGTCCGTGCCGGCGTCCGCCGTGCCCGCGTCGATCGAGATGCCGCCGTCCTGCGCCGCGGCATCGGCCGTCGCGCCTCCGTCCGTCCCCGCGTCGACTGGTGTGCTCGCGTCGGTGACCGCGCCGGCGTCGCGGGAGTCGCCGCCGTCGATCGCCGCGGCGTCCTGACGTTGCGCGCTGGAGTCCACGCCACCGTCCGTTCCGCCGCCGTTCGTGCCGCCGCAGCCGACCAACACGAGCACTACGCCTGCCAGAGTCATGATCCGCGCTCTCGTCATTTCGCTCCCATCTTCGAGGCGAGAGCGTAGCGCGCTCCGCGCACCGTGCAGTGTGCAATCCGCGCTCAGGGCCTCTTCGCGAAGTGCTTCTCCAGCATGGTCTCGGCCAACGCGAAGCCTTCGGGCGTCAGGATCACCGACTTGGCCTTGGATTTCGGATCCGAGATCCACCCCTTCGCGTGGAGAAGGTCGAGATGTCCGAGGCGGAAGTCGCGACCGGTATGGCCGAGCAATCGGCGTCGAGATTGGGGGCGCGCCCCCGCAGGAAGTGCAAAGCACTTTCGAGGAGGCTCGCCTCCGAGATCGGCGTCGAGGGCCGGCCAGAACGTGTTGCGACTTCCGCGGAGGACATCTAGTCCCCCGTATCCGTAGTGAGTGCCCAATATCGGCGAGCCATCGGCGTGCGAATCAAGGAACGACGACGAGGCGATGCCACAGCATCGTCGAGGAGGAGTGACGCTGAGTCGCGCGGCGAGAGCCGCCGAGATTGGGTAGGAATCACGGATACGGGGGACTAGCACGTCCCAGTCGATCGACTTCCAGACGCGGCGTTCCTCGTGGAGGGTGAGGGAGAGTGAGGCGAGCGCCACTTCGGCGAGCTTGTCTCGGTCGAGGTCGTCCATGGGGATCAGCGTAGATCGATGGGCGCGCCGGGCGCGCGTTTCGCTCGCTCTCGTTTGGAAAGCCTCCGCTGCGGAGACGACCCAAGGTCGGTGGACGGATGGCGCGCGGGAGCGGCCGTCGCGTTGGCGCTCTCGTGCGCCGTCGCGGCGCGGGCGCGAGCAGACGACCGACCTCCCGTCCGACTGCGGGCGAGCGTGGGCGGCGGCTATGTGGTCAGCGCGGATCAGCACGCGCGGCTCGGGCTGGACCTTCCGGTCTTGGACGCGTGGCTGGACGCGGGCTGGGTCGCGACCGATTTTCTCGTGCTCGGTGTGGCGCTAGCCGGGGATGTCTTCTTCTCACGGGAGCAGAGCCCGGGCGGGTTGCTCGATGCCACCGTGGGCGCGGAGCTTCGCGCGGACACGTCGCCGGCTCGACCCTGGCTGAGCGTTCACGCGGGGGCCGGGGTGACGGGCGCGCTCGTCCGGCCGGTGCTCCGCATCGCCGCCGGGATCGATCTGCGCGCGACGCCCGAGCTCACGCTGGGCCCGTCCATGGCCTACCTCCAGGTCTTCCAGCAAGACGGGCCGGGCTTCACGGACGACGCGCAGCTCATCACGGTCTCGCTCACGCTGACCTACCGGCCGAGCGGTCCGCGTCCACCGGCGCCGCCGCCGTCGCCCCCGCCGCGCCGGCGTCCCCGCCGCCGCCCGCCGCCGTTGCCCCCGGCTCAGCCGCCGGCCGAGCTGATGACGCTGATCGATCGCGCTGCCGGTACGCGGCCGCGCGAGCTCCTCGTGCCGGTCCTCTTTCAGCTCGACTCGGTCGAGATCGTTCCCTGCAGCATCTCCGCGCTGCACGCACTGCTGGAGCACCTCGAGGAGCATCCGGAGAATCCGTCTGCTCGAGATCGAGGGGAACGCCGACGGGAGCGGAAGCGACGAGCACAACGACGAGCTCTCGCTCCGCCGCGCGGAGGCCATCCGGGACTGGCTGGTGGAGCGCGGCGTGGAGGCGGATCGACTGCGCGTCGCCGCCCGAGGGGAGCGCGCGCCCGTGGAGACCAATGACGACGAAGAGGGGCGCGCGCAGAACCGTCGGGCCCGCTTTCACGTGCTCCTGGAGGAGCCGTGAGGCCCGGGCGCATCGTCCGCGTCGTCGCCGGGCTGGGAGGCGAGGAGGGCGCAGCACCGTCGCGCGCACTCTTGCGCGCTCTTGCAGGAGCCGTGAAGTCGGAGCGCGTCGCCGTGCTCGGAGGCGACCCGCGCGCAGCCGGTTCGCCGCTTCTTCGAGGGCCGGTGCGCTTGGCGACCGCCGGGCTCGTTCGCCGGGCGCCGTCCACGGCGGGCTCCGGATGTGGCGCCGCGTTCCGGGCTCGCCGCGAACCGTCGCGCACGACGCAGGAGGGGCTGCGCGCTGCGCAGGCCGTCGCCGACGCGCTTCGAGCACGCCGGTCGAAGGCCCGGCGAGCCGCGGATCAGGGACTGGCGGCGAGAGCGGTGCACGATCTCGCTGCGCCTGGTGCGCTCTCCTCGACCGCCGGCGGAGCGCCGAGGCGCAGCCTGGTCGTCGGTCTGGCGCTGGCCCTCGTCGTGAGCGCCGTCGGTTGCGATGGCGGGCTCGGCCGAGCGGTGGTCGGCACGCGGCCGGTGGACGATGGCGGCAGGAGCTCCATGTGCGCGGTGACGCCGGCGTGCGTTCCGCCAGAGACGCCTTCGCCCGCGGCCTTCGCGATCCCGCCCGAGCGGCTCGAGCCGCCGCGCTTCGACGACTGCGACGCGGATGGAACGCCCGACGTCGAGGATCCTTGTCCGGGCGTGGCGGCGAGCGAGGGCGGCTGCGACGCGGCACGGCACGCCTGCGATCGCCTGCAGGCGGGGGAGGGTGATCTGGCGGGTGCGGATCTGCGCGGCTGCCGTCCGGCCGACCCAGTCGAGGTGTCGGCCCAGCTCTCGCTCGCGGGGGTCGATCTGAGCTGTGCGAGCGTTCGGCTCCGCTCCTCCCGCGCCTTGGCGTCCACCTCGCTCGATCTGATCGGCGCGCGCGTTCGCCGCAGCGCGCTGAGCTTCGAGTCTCCCGGCGCTTGGGTGATCGAGCTCGACGGAATCGAGGTGCGCGAGAGCTTCCTGCGCGCGAGCGGTGGCGCGCGCTTGCACGTGGAGGACGGCACGCTCTCCGATGCGCGCGTCGTGCTCGCGCCGAGCGGCTCCGGACCGGGCGACGCGTCGCCGGCGTTGTCGCTGGTCGGCGGAACGGTCGACGGAACGAGCGTCGCCGAGCAGTCCGGTCCCTGGCCGGGAGGTGTTCGGATCGACGGCGCCACCCTGAGCGCGAGCACGTTCTCGGTGATGAACCTCGAGCTCTCGAGCGCCACCGTGATGGACTCCGCGCTCGACGCCTCTTCGCTGATCGCGGTGGACGCCGACGTCTCGAGGTCCGCCATCCGCGCACCCTACGCGCTGCTGTCCGGCAGCACGCTCGGCTCGGTCGTGTTCGCGCAGTGCGCGGACCTCAGCATCGTGGACAGCGCGCTCGAGGACGTCGACGTGCCGGCCTGCGGCCCAGACCGCTTTCGGCTGAGCGGCTCGATCGTGACCGATTCGCGCCTGGGCGGAGGCGTGGTGATGATGGACGGCAAGCTCTCGGTCAGCGTGGTCGGCGGCGTTCCGGGCACCTCGCTGCACACCGAGCGCGCGGAGCTCGAGGCCGTGACGCTATGCGATCTCGAGGCGGGCGTCTTCCGCGGCGGCGCGCTCCGCTGCATTCGCTGCGCGCCGGAGACGTTCATGGACGGGATGAACGTCTGCATCGACGGCGCCGCCCTGGCTCGGCGCGGCTGCCCGCCCCTGGAATTCGCGCCGAGCTGCCCACAGTGATCGGTCGCTCGAGACGACGACGGGCGGCGCGAGGCGAGGCCCCGGCCGCCCGATGGTCCGTTCTCGACCGCGATCAGAGCATGTCGACCGTCGGCAGGAGGGCGATGATGGCGTCGCGGCCGCGCTCGGCGTTGCTGCGGCTGGCGTAGGTCTCGCTGGTGCCGATGACGGCGCCGTTGGCGGCCTTCAGGTTGAAGTAGCTGCTGCCGTCGGCCGCGTCGCGGACGTCATAGCGGCTCGCGTCGACGCCGTTGTCGGCGACCGAGAAGGTGGCGTTCCAGGCGGAGGCCTCGGCGCTGTAGCCCTGCGAGCGGAGGACGATCTCGCCGTTCTGGGCGAAGAGGTCGAAGTAGAAGCGGCCGTCGGCGCCGCGGAAGACCTCGAAGCGCGCGCCGTGGCGGTTGGCGAGGAAGTCCTGGTAGTCGTTCACGTTGCGCTCGACGGCGTCGATGCCCGTCGCGGCGCCGGTGCGGGTGGCGTAGCGCTCGCTCATGCCGATCACGCGGCCGTTGCCCGCCTTCAGCACGAAGTACCACTCGCCGGTCGACGCCGGCCGCAGCTCGTAGCGGGCGCGGAGCACGCCGTTGTCGAGCACCGAGAGGAGGCCGCCGAGGGCCGAGGTGCGCGTCGAGTAGCCCTCCGACGAGAGGATCGTCTCGTGGTTCGCCGCCCGGAGGTGGAAGTAGTAGTCGCCGCCGTCGGCCTGCCACAGCTCGAAGTAGGGCCGGCTGCTCAGCGCACCCTCCGAGCCGGTCGCGATGTCGCGAGACGCGCAGCCCGAGATCGCCGAGGCGAGGGCCAGGAAGAGGACGCCGAGAACGGTGGTGCGGTGCGAGGTCATCGAATCTCTCCGGGTGGGAGCCCGTGGGGGCTCGGAAGTCGTCGTCGCACCTTGGAGCAAGGTGGATGCCATCCCACTACAATGTCGCACATCGCGTAATCATGGCGTTTTGGGGTTGTGAGGTGTTGTTCTCGTGCAATTCGAGTTGCCTTGAGTCATCTAGTATTGCGTGAAAGCAACTGAAACGGACGAGGCGCTCCATCGCTCCGACGTGGAGTCGCTGGAGCGGCGCATCATGGAGCTCGCGCTCGAGCGCACCGGCGCGCGCCACGGGGCCATCCTCCTCTGGGACGAGGACGCGAAGGGGTTGGTGCTCGCGTTCCACGTCGTCGAAGGGCTGATCGTGACCCTGCCGGACGAGGTGGTGCCGCTGCGTCGGGGAGGGCGCTTCAACGGCGTCGCCTCCTACGTCTTCGCCGAGAACACCTCCTACGTCTGCCGGCACGCGCCGACCGATCCGCACTACGCGCCCTACTACTTCGACGTGCTCTCGATCGCCGCCGTGCCCATCCGCTACCAGGGGCGGCCCATCGGCGTGCTCAGCGTCTCGTCGCGGCGCGCGGACGCGTTCTCCGCCGAGAACCTGGCCCAGCTCGACGACGTCGGCGCCTCGTCCGGCAAGTTCCTCCGCCGCGCCCAGCTCTACCGCGCCAGCCAGCGCGGGACCGGGCGTCCTTTCCTGATCAAGGGGCTCTCACCGCAGTGGCTGGAGGTGGAGCGGCGCATCGAGCAGGTGGCCGACACGGACGCGCCGGTGCTGGTCACCGGCGAGAGCGGCACCGGCAAGGAGCTGGTGGCCCACGCGATCCACTTCAACAGCCGGCGGGCCAGGGCGCCCTTCGTCACGGTCAACTGCGCGGCCATCCCGGAGACGCTGCTCGAGAGCGTCCTCTTCGGTCACGTGCGCGGCGCGTTCACCGGCGCGACCGCCGACAAGAAGGGCGAGCTCCAGAAGGCGCACGGCGGCACGCTCTTCCTCGACGAGCTGGGCGAGCTGCCGATCCCGCTGCAGGCCAAGGTCTTGCGCGCGGTGGAGGACGGCGAGGTGCAGCCCGTCGGCAGCGACGGAGCGCCGCTCCAGGTGGACGTGCGCTTCGTCTGCGCGACCAACCGGGATCTGTCGGCGATGATGGGCGCCGGCACCTTCCGCGACGACCTCTACTACCGGCTCAGCGTCATGACGATGACGCTGCCTCCGCTCCGCACCTACAAGGCCGACAACCTCCCGGTGATCGCGTACGTCTTCCTCAAGCAGGCGGCCGAGAAGCACCGCCGCGACGTCCGCCACATCTCCTCGCTGGCGATGATGGCGCTCCTCGCGCACGACTACCCGGGCAACGTCCGCGAGCTCAAGAACACCATGGAGCACGCCGTCATCATGGCGCGTAGCGACACGGTGGACGTCGCGGATCTGCCGCGACCCGTGGCCCGCACCGTCGAGGCCGAGCCCGCCGCCGAAGCCCCTGCGCCCGACGCGCCGCGCCCGACGCTCGCCGAGCTCCGCAAGCGCTGGCTGGCGCCGCTCGAGCGCCGCTACCTCGGCGATCTCCTGGCCGAGTGCGAGGGCAACGTGCGCGACGCCGCGGCGCTCGCCGGCGTGAACCCGGTCACGATGTACCGCCTGCTCGAGTCCCACGGGATGGGCCGGAGCCGCCGCAAGCGCGCAGCGCCGGCCCGACCCGAAAAGTGAACGCAATTCACGCGATCGGCGTCGACGTGAAATTGCAAGTGTTAGTGATTACAGGTGTTTGTGGTTCTCTCGTGAACCGGGTTCACTTCTTGGTTCGCGATGTGCCCGCGCCGCCCTGGCGGGTCTGACGGTCGCGCGAGCGTCGAAGACCCGAGGCGTGAACGTGAACCTCCTCGCAGCGAGCGGTCCGGAACGCGTGGACCCGCTCAGCGGCATGTCGAAGCTCACCGGCATCGAGGTGGACGTCGTCCCCGCCGCCGGCCCCCAGGATCTCTCCGACTGGTCGGGCCTCCCCGCGCAGGTCGCGCGCACCGCGGAGTGAGCCGTCGAACCGCTCCTCCCACGCCTCGCCCACCGAGGAAGATCCGTCGCGCGGAGTCGTACTGCAGGGGCATGATGAAGACGACGCTCAACACGATCGCGGCCGCCGGTCTCCTTCTCGCCGCCGGCTGTTCGAGCCCCTGCGAGCACGATCCGGAGCCGCGGCCCGCGAACTGGGCTGCGCACCCCGACTGGATCGCGCCCGGCGGCACGCTCTGCCGTGCCGAGGGCGGTTCCGCGACGGTCGACTATGAGCACGATCAGAACCCGTTCGTGGTGATCGTCGACTACCTCGAGGCCGACGGCTGGGCTCGGACCACGCAGGACATCGACGATCCGACCTTCATGACCGTCAGCTTCGAGAAGGGGGCGGACACGCTGGACGTGACCATCAGCGACGACGGCGACTACGGGAGCGCGACGTACCGGGTGCGTTGATGTGCCTTCGGGCGGCTCGCGACGGACGTGCGAGGTCACGATCCGGGTGCATCTGAACGTGCATGACCAACACCGAGCTGCTCTTGCTCTCCATGGGGGTCTTGGTCCTCGGCGCGGCAGCCGTGGCCTATTGGATCTTCCGGCCCAAGAACGCCGATCGGATGGAGCACGACGCGCGCTTGCCGCTCGATGACGATGAGCGCGGCGACTGAAGATCCGTCGCGGCGTCGCCCGTCTCGCCGTGCCGCCCCGTCTCGCCGTGCCGCTTCGCGCGGAAAGGCCCAGCGCGCGGAAAGGCCCAGCGCGCCGACCTCGGGCAACGGCTCGCGCCATCGAATCGGGGCGCTACGATTGCTTCCGTGAACCTCGTTCGCCGCTATCGCCGGGTGATCCTCTTCGTTTTCGCGCTGGTTTCGCTCGGCGCGATGACCTACGGGTTTCTGCGGCGGGTGGGGATCGACCCGTTGGCCCCGCCCCATCACGGACCCGTCTCGCGCTGACCCCCAGTCGGATCGGCCACCTGACCCAGCGCGCCCCCCGATGGCGCGAGACGCCACGCCGGAATGGGACGCGAGAACGCGCCGCGCGGGTCCGACGGTGGTAGACCTTTGCCGTGTCCGAACGGTCCGGCACCCGGGTAGGATGGCGCGACGCGCTGATCGCGATCGCGCTGGCCACCGTGTGGGTCGCCGCGGTCCGGCCGGGCTCGCTCGCGCTGCCGTACTTCTGGGATGCCGCCGACGTGTACGTGCCCGGCGCGAAGTGGGTGGCCGAGCACGGCTTCGACGTCACGCCGGGTGTCTTTCCGGACGACTACTCGCGCGGGCACCCGCCGCTCTTCTATCTGCTCGCCGCGGTGGCGTTTCGGCTCTTCGGCGCCGGACCGGTCGTCGGCCACTTGGTGGTGCTGCCGTTCACCGTGCTGGCCCTCGCGGGGACCTACTTGCTCGGGGCGAGCCTCTTCGGGCGCGCCGCCGGGGCGTCGGCGGCGGCGATCCTGGCCACGACGCCGCTGGCGATGAGCATCGGGAACATGATGCTCCCCGAGATGCCGCTGACGGCCCTGGCGGTCCTCTCGCTCCTGGCGTTCGCCCGCGGGCGGCTCGGCATCGCCGCGGCCCTGGGCGTGATCGCCGTCTGGACCAAAGAGACGGGCATCTTCGCGGCCGCCGCCATCGGCGTGGGCGTGCTGGTGGACGCGTGGCGCCGTCGCGCGCTTCGTGACGGATCGACCTGGGCGCGCGCGGCGCTGGCCGCGGTGCCGCTGGCGGCGCTGATCGGGTTCTTCGTCTGGCAGAAGGCCTACGCCGGCTACTACATCTTCCCGCATCACCAGAACCTCTTCTCGGAGCGGCCCTTCGAGGCTCGCAATCTGGGGACGGTGTGGCCCTCGCTCCTGCTCTGGCACGGCCGCTGGATCGTCCTCGGCGCGAGCGCGCTGGCGTTGGTGGTGAGCGTGGGTAGGCGCGGTTGGCCGCCGCCTTTGCGAGTCACCCCGCGGCGAACCTCCGTCGTCGCTGCCTGCCTCGCGCTGGTGCTCTTCAACGCCATCTTCTTCACCAAGATGTTCTGGCTGGAGCGCTACGCCCTGCCCGCGCACCCGGCGCTCCTGGTGGCGGCTTGCGGCGGGCTCTTCTTCGGGTTGAAGGCCATGGCCGACCCGCGCATCCGCGCTCTGGCCGCGCACGTGCCGGTCTTGGCGTCCGCGCTGATCGGCGTGCTCTCGCTCCACTCCCCGACGCCGGCCGACGCCGCCGAGCAATCGTTCGCCTACGCCGACGCAGTGCAGACGCACGAACGCGCGGCGGCCGCGCTTCACGCCTCGGACGCGCCCGTGCTCACCACCTGGCCGCTGACGGTGGAGCTGAGCGAGCCCTACCTCGGCTACACCGAGCACGCGATCCGTACCGAGAACCTTCGCTACGTCGATCCGGCGACGGTCACGGCGAACGCGATCGTGGTCGACGCCGCCTCGAGCGGGGCCAACGGGCTGCGCGAGGAGGCGGCGCGACGCGGAATGCGGCGGGTGGCGGTGTTCCAGGTCGGGCTGTCCGCGCCGGTGGAGCTCTACCGGCCCTCGAGCGCGACGCATGCTCGAGGTCCTCGCTCGTGATCGCGGCATGAGAGGGCGCAAAGGCTCGGCCCTCGCGGTTCTCGCCGTGATCGGCGCGACCGCGTTCCTGTTCTGGCCGCTCGCCGTCGGCGCCGCGACGGGCGCGCCGCGTTTCTTCGAGTGGGACGTGCCGGAACAGTACTGGCCCGACCTCGTCTACCTGTGTGGCGCGCTGCACGAGGGCGAGCTGCCGGCGTGGAATCCGTACGATCGTGCCGGCTACCCCTACTACGCGGATCCGCAGAGCGCGCAGTACCACCCGACGAGCTGGGCGATCTGCGCGCTGGCGGGACCGCAGCCATCGCTCGGCTGGGCGACCTTTCGGGTGCCGCTCGCGTTCGCGCTGGCGGGTCTCTTCGGGCTCCTCTGGCTGCGGCGGATCGGCGCGAGCGCGGCCGGTGCCATCGCCGGCGCGGTGCTGATCGAGGCGGCCCCCTTCATGCGCCACAACTGGGAGCTCAACCTCACCGGCGCGCTCGCGTACTTGCCGCTCATGCTCTGGGCCGCCGATCGGCTGGCGGTGGAGCGGCGCGTGCGGGACGGCGCGCTCCTGGCGCTGGCGGTCGCGCTCGCCGGCTGGATGGGATCGCCGCCCGCGCTCTGGCAGGCGAGCATCTTCACCGGGCTCTACTTCGTGTTCCGCCTCGGCGAGCAGGTCCGGCTTCACCGGCGCGCGCTGGTCGAGGTCGCGTTGCCGCTCGCGCCGGCGGTGGTGCTCTCGGCGGGGATGCTGGCGGCGGTGCTGATCCCGGGCGCGGAGCTCGCCGCCCACTCGGTGCAGGCCGGCCGCAGCTTCGAGTCCATCGCCGACGGTGGGCTCGGTCCCGGACGCCTGTGGGCGCTCCTCTGGCCGCAGCCGGGCAATCACCTCTACGTCGGCTGGCTCGCCCTCGCGCTCGGTGCCGTGGCGCTTCGCCGGCGCGAGGACCGGCTGCCGATCTTCTTCTGGGTCGCGGCGCTCCTCTCCGTGCTGCTCGCGATGGGCGCGCACGGACCGCTCTTTCGCTTCGCGTTCGAGCACGTGCCGGGCGTGCATCTCTTTCGGCTGCCGCACCGCTACGAGGCGTGGCTCGGTCCCGCGTTCGGCGGGCTGGTCGCGCTCGGGCTCACCGAGCTGGCGCGGATGGTTCGACGGCGACCCGCGATCGTCGACATCGCTGCGGACGCCGCGAGGCCGATGGACGTCCGTGAGGCGCGTTGTGTCGACATCGCTGCGGATGCCGCGAGCCCTACGGAGGCCGGCTCCGCGCGTTGTGTCGACATCGCTGCGGATGCCGCGAGGCCGACGGAGGCCGGCTCGGCGGGTCGTGTCGACATCGCTGCGGACGCGGGGAGCCCGGTGGAGACCCGAGGCGACGTCGACATCGCCGCGAGGCCGACGGAGGCCGGCGAGGTTTCTGCGGGCGGCGTCGACCGGCGCCCGTCCGAGGTGAGCGCGTCGTTCGTGGGGCGCGTTCGCGCGCTCTCGCTCGTCCTGGCGCTCTGCGGGTCGGCGCTGCTCGTTCTGCTGGCCGGCGACGCGCCGGGGCTCTTCTTGCTCGGTGTCGCGGTCCTGAGCGCGGCGGTGACCATGCCCGGCGGTCTCGGCTCGGCGTGGACGGGGCTGGCGCTGGCCGCCCTGATCCTGCTCGATCTGACCCAGATGATGCCGGCCGACCGGCACACCCGCGGCGGCGATCCGCCGGCCGATCCGGAGGTCGCGGGGCGCGTTCTGCCCTTCTTGCGCGGTGCGGGCGATCGCTGGCGGATGATGGACGAGTTCGCGCTCTCCTGTCGGGCGGGGACGCGCCTTCGCCGTCGGGATCTGCGCGGCTACCAGGACCCGCTGATGTTGGCGAGCTACGAGGGCGTGATCGACTCGCTGGCCGAGCATCCCGGCCTCGCGCCGCAATTTGGCGTTCGCTACGCGCTCTCGAGCCCGCACTTCATCCACGGTTGGGATCATCACTACCTCCCGCGGCCCGATGTGCTCTCGGCGCGCCTGCGCTCGAGCGTGCTCTGGCAAGAGGGTCAGCGGCGCGTGATCGAGCTCGAGGACGCGCTGCCCTTCGCCTACTTCGTGCCGGACGAGGACGTGGAGCGGGTGCCCGATCGCCACGCCGCGCTGGCGCGCGTGAAAGCGCTCGCGCCGGCGCCGATCGCCGTGTTGGAGGGAGGCGCGAGCGGTGTCCGGACCGAACCCGCGCGCCCCCTCGCCGCCGCTCGCGACGTGCAGCTGGAGAGGGACACGCTCTCGTTCGCCATCGAGGCACCCTCGCGTGGCGTCGTGATCGTGAACGAGGCCTACTACCCGGGCTGGCGCGCCAGCATGGACGGACGCGAGGTGGACATCGAACGTGCCAACGCGCTGGTGCGCGCCGTCCACGTCACGCCGGGCCCGCACCGCATCCGGATGCGCTTCTCGCCCCGTGGTCTGACGGCGCTTCGCGCCGCGTTGCTGCTCTCGTTCCTGGCGGCGCTCGCCTTCGTCTTCGTACCGCTCCGCCGCCGCACCCGGACCGAGCCCTGCAATCGAGACGGGCGCAACGCGCCGTGACGAGGGGCATGAACGCGGCGGCGCCGCGGACGGGCCGGGATCGGCGCCGGGCCAAGGAGATCCGGTGACGGAGCTTCAGTCGAGGATCTGGCAGTCCAGGTCGGCGATGGTGCCCGTGTTGTTGTCCTCGTGGCACTCCGCGACCGCGCCGGTGGAGGTGCCGTCGTCGTCCGCGACGGCGAAGAACGAGTAGGGCGGGTCGCCGCTCAGCGGGACGTCGGCCAGCTCGACGACGGTGCTGGCGCCTGGCAGGAGCGGGACGGTGGTGGCCACCGTGCCGAGGAGCGCGCCGGGCATGTCGGGGGTGCCGGGATAGAAGCTCACGTTCACGCCGGCCGCCACGCCGAGGTTCCCCTCGTTGACGATGCGGGCGCGCAGGGTGGCGCTGGCCGGGCAGTGATCGAGGACAGCTTCCAGCGCCAGCACCGCCAGATCGGGCGCGTTGAACACGCCCTCGCCCTGGGTGTTCTGGCGGTAGTCGTTGAGACCGGGCGTCGACCAGTTGTTGGCCTCGACGGCCGGGATGACGCCCGACGCGTCCACGTTGGTCACGTGGTAGCTGTGCTGGTTCCAGATCCGCCGCGTGCGCACCCACTGGTTGCGGGTGTCGCCGTAGACGAAGAGCCCGCGGCGCGCGCCGTCCCACGATGAGTCCGCGTCGTGGCATTGGGTGCGCAGCGCGGCGTTGCGGTCGTTGGCCACGATGACGATCTCCGAGTTCCCGTCCGCGTCCACGTCGGCGACCAGCGGGTACTCGTGGATGGTCGAGCTCGACGAGGGGATCTGCAGGAGCACGCTCCCGTCGCTGCCGCGGTAGGCGCGCATGTAGCACTCGTCGCCGTAGACGACCTCGGCCACTCCGTCGCCCTCGAAGTCGAAGACGCTGGAGCCCGTCGCGTTGCTGCTCACGTCCTGGGTGGTCATCGACCACACCACGTCGGCCGTGCCGGTCGGGTCGTAGACGCTGTAGCTGTGGGCGCCGGCCACGCCGATCTCGGGCATGCCGTCGCCGTCGAAGTCGGCCACCGTCGGCGGCCCGCCGATGCCGCCCCCGGGCTGGGCGACCGGGCCCCACTGCACCTCGCCCGTCATCCCGTCGAGCAGATAGAGCTGGCCCGACGCGACGAGCACGATCTCCGGCTGCGCGTCGTCGTCGAACTGCGCGATGGCCGGGTAGCCGTCGGGCGTCGACGCGGTCCAGACCGGTGTGCCGTCGGCCTCGTAGGCGCGCTTCCCGGTGACGATCTCCGGCGCGCCGTCCAGATCGATGTCGGCCACCGCCGCGATGCCGCCCGTGTAGGTGCTGTTGGTGCCCTCGCCGGCGCGGGCGTCGGCATCCCAGAGCAATCGGCCGGTCGCGTCGAGCACGACCGCGCCGATGATGATCTCGGGCGAGCCGTCCGCGTCGAGATCGGCCAGGGTGGGCGCGCCGTTGACCGCGTTCACCGTGTAGGGCGTGGTGCCGTCGGTGCCTACGCTCTGCCAGAGCGTGCTGCCGTCGCCGTCGAAGGCGATCACGCGACCGCTCGAAGGCACGCGCACGGCCACGATCTCGGCCAACCCGTCCCCGTCGAGGTCGCCGGCGGCGATGCTCGTGCGGCCGTTGACCTGCACCGCGCTGTCGCTGCCCACCCAGAGCTCTTCGCCCGTGTCGCCGTGCACGGCGCGGATCACCCCGCGCTGCCAGTCGTCGTCGCACGCGAAGTTGGCCACGATCTCCGGCACTCCGTCGCCCGTCAGGTCGACCACGACCGGCGCCGAGATGGCGTGCAGGCAGTCCGACGCGGTGGGGCTGCTCTCGAGGCTCCACTCGATCGCGGGCGCGAAGTCGCCGAACACGGGAGTGGACTGACAGGTCACCGGATCGAACTGCGGCAGGCAGCGGCCCAGCGTCGGTTCGCAGAACGAGCCCATCGGGCAGTCGAAGCTGTCGGTGCAGGGATCGCCGGGATCGGTGCAGGCGTCCGAGACGCAGACCTGACCGGCGGTGCAGCAGGTCGCGCTGTCGGTGCCGCAGCGCACGCCGCTCGCGCAGGCCGGCCGGCAGGCGCCGGACACGCACTCCTCGTCGAGCGCGCAGCAGACCGCCGGCGAGCCGCAGAGGGTCATGCTCGGGCAGCCGCCGCCGTCGCTTCCGGAATCGAGGCGCGCGCTCGCGTCCGGGGTCGAGGCGTCGGCGCTGCCTCCGTCCGGCGTCGGTGCGCACGTCCCGTCGACGCAGGTCTCGTTCGCTCCACACTCGGCGGAGCTCGTACAGGTGGTCGCGGGCGCGCTGCTGCAGCTGCAACCGGCGGCGAAGAGGAGGCTGAGGACGAGCAGGCGCTTCATCCGCCGACCTTATCCGATCGTGCGTGATCGCCAAGCGCCGAACGTGCGACGTCCGGCGAGTCGGCGCTCAGTCTCGGCCGCGGGCGTGGCGGAGAAGGAGATGGGCCGCCGCGAGGGCCGCGATCAGCGCCGCCACACCGAAGAGCTTGGCGCTCGGCTCGCCCGGCGGGGAGACGATCACCTTCCTGGCGAGTGCGATCAGGGCGATCAGGATGACGTACTCGACCCGGACGACGCCCTCCCGGGCGTAGGCCCTCAGCGTCTCTAGATGTCCGAGGCGGAAGTCGCGACCGGTATGGCCGAGCAATCGGCGTCGAGATTGGGGGCGCGCCCCCGCAGGAAGTGCAAAGCACTTTCGAGGAGGCTCGCCTCCGAGATTGCCGTCGAGGGCCGGCCAGAACGTGTTGCGACTTCCGCGGAGGACATCTAGCAGCTCGAGCCCGATCAGTACGACGAAGAAGGCACCGAACACGTCGAACAGCTCGTCGAGCCCGAGGAAGACCACCGGCGGCGAGATGATGTCGGTGGCGATGATCCAGCCGAGCTCGAGGACGGAGAGCACTACCACCAACGCCATCATCGAGGCGATTACCACCATCACTGCGTGCTCGAGCTTTTTCAGCGCGTCGGACATCGCGATGGATTCGATAGCTCCCGTCGGGCGCCTCGGCTGGCCTCCGGATTGCTGCCTCTCGAACTCTGGAGGCGTCGCTTTCCATGGAGGATCTCTTCGCACAGCGCTGGCACGAGCTGCCGGTCCCGGAGGTCGTGGAGCTGCTCGGCACGCACGCGACGGAAGGCCTCGACCGCTTCGAGATCGAGCGACGCCAGCGCCGCTACGGACCCAACGAGGTCACACGGCAGAAGCGCGAGAGTCGGTTGGTCCTTTTCCTGCGCCAGCTCAACCAGCCGCTGGTCTACATCCTCGTCGCGGCCGGCGCCGTGACGGCGGCGCTGACCGAGTGGGTGGATGCCTCGGTCATCTTCGGCGTGGTCGTGGTCAACGCCGTCATCGGCTACCTCCAGGAGGCCAGGGCGCGGCGAGCCATCGAGGCGTTGTCGCGCAGCCTGAGCAACGACGCCACGGTCATCCGTGCGCGCGAGACGCAACGTGTTCCGGCGACGGAGCTGGTGCCGGGAGACGTCGTCCTCCTCGAGCCCGGCGATCGCGTGCCGGCCGACCTGCGGCTCCTGCGCGGTCGGGAGCTGCGCGTGCAGGAGGCCAGCCTCACGGGTGAATCCGTGCCGGTCTCCAAGCGGTCGGACGCGCTGGCTCCCGATACGCCGCTCGCGGACCGCGGCGACATGCTCTACTCGTCCACGCTGGTCACCCACGGCAAGGCCGCGGGCGCGGTGGTGGGCACCGGCGACGCCACCGAGATCGGTCGCATCAACGAGCTCATCGCCACCGCCGACGTGCTGGAGACGCCGCTGACCCGTCGCGTGTCGCGCTTCAGCCGGCTGCTGCTCTTCGTCATCCTGGCGCTGGCCGGGCTCTCGTTCGCGGTGGGCTCGCTGCGCGGCGAGCCGCTGATCGAGATGTTCATGGCCTCGGTCGCGCTCGCCGTCGGCGCCATCCCGGAAGGCCTCCCCGCCGCGCTCACCATCACGCTGGCCATCGGCGTCGCGAAGATGGCTCGTCGCCACGCCATCGTGCGGCGCCTGCCGGCGGTGGAGACGCTCGGTAGCACGACCGTGATCTGCACCGACAAGACCGGCACGCTCACCCAGAATCGGATGACGGTGACGTCGCTATGGACGCCGGATGCGGGCGTGGTGGAGCTCGAGGGTGCGAGCGCGGCCGAGGAGGGCGCCCTGGACGAGCTGATGGCCTGCGGCGCGGCCTGCAACGACGCGCGAGCTCCGAGCGAGGGCGAGCGAGGGCAGGGCGACCCGACCGAGACGGCGCTCCTCGAGGTCGCGGAGAGGGCGGGGCTGTCTCTGGAGGCGCTGGCGCAGGAGCTGCCGCGCATGGACATGCTCCCCTTCGAGTCCGAGCGCCGCTACATGGCCACGCTGCACCACGTCGCCTGTGACGGCTCGCGGATCGCGTACGTGAAGGGGGCGGTGGAGCGCATCGTCCCGAGCGCCGATGCGTCGTGGGGCGCCGGCGCGCTCGATCGCGAGCTCGTCGAGAGGACGGCGGACGCCATGGCCGCGCGAGGCCTCCGGGTGCTCGCGTTCGCGAGGAAGACGCTCCCGCCGGAGACCGCCTGCATCGATCACGCGGATCTCGAAGACGGCCTGACGCTGATCGGGCTGCAAGGCATGATCGACCCGCCGCGCCCCGAGGCGACGCCGGCGGTGCGGGCCTGCCAGCGCGCCGGCATCCAAGTGAAGATGGTGACCGGCGATCACGCTGGGACCGCGGTCGCCATCGCCGGCGCGATCGGCCTCGAGGGCGAGGTCGGTGACGACGGCCGGCTGGTGGCGCTCACCGGCAAAGAGATGGGCGCCCTGAGCGACGACGAGCTCATCGAGCGCGCGCACGCCACGGCGGTCTTCGCGCGCGTGGCGCCCGAGCAGAAGCTGCGCTTGGTCCAAGCGCTCCAGACTCCACACGTGCACGGTCACGTGGTCGCCATGACCGGCGACGGCGTGAACGACGCGCCCGCGCTGCGGCAAGCCGACATCGGCGTCGCGATGGGGATCGCCGGCACGGAAGTGGCCAAGGAGGCCGCCGACATGGTCCTCGCCGACGACGACTTCTCGTCCATCGAGGCGGCCGTCGAGGAGGGCCGCGGCGTCTACGACAACCTCGTCAAGTTCATCACCTGGACGCTCCCGACGAACCTCGGCGAGGGCCTGGTGATCCTCGTCGCGGTGCTCGCGGGGCTGCAGCTGCCCATCACGCCGCTCCAGATCCTCTGGATCAACATGACCACCGCCGTCCTGATGGGGCTCATGCTCGCGTTCGAGCCCAAGGAGCCCGGGATCATGCAACGGGCGCCACGCGACCCGAAGAGCCCGATTCTGACGCCCACGCTGGTGCAGCGGATCATCCTCGTCGGCTTCCTGCTCCTGGCGGGCGCGTTCGGCCTCTTCGAGCTCGCGTTGTCGGAGGGTCGCACGCTGGCGGACGCCCGCACGATCTCCGTGAACGTCTTCGTGATGGGCGAGCTCTTCTACCTCTTCAACTGCCGCTCGCTCTCGAGCTCGATGTTTCGCATCGGGCTCTTCTCGAACCGCTGGCTCCTGGCCGGGGTGGCGCTGATGACCGCGCTCCAGCTCCTCTTCACGTACCTGCCTGCGATGAACACGGCCTTCCGGAGCGCGCCGATCGGCGCCACGGATTGGGCTCGGATCGTCGGCGTGGGGCTCGCCATCCACGTCTTGGTCGGGATCGAGAAGGTCGCTCGGCGGCGCTTCGGGCGTCGAACGCGACGCGTCGCGATGGACCGCGGCGTCAGGTTCGACCGTCGGCGCGTGGCCGGAGCTCCATGATCGGCCGCTCGACCGCGAGGTGGAGGACGAGCGCGGCGGCGAAGGTCGCCACCGTCGTGACCGGGAGCAAGATGGGCACGAGCGGCAGCTCCCGCGCGAGCAACCGGGGCGCCAGCGCCTTCTCGACGGCGATCGTGACCATGGGGTTGAGCAGGTAGGCCGGATAGGCGAGCTGCGCGATGGGCAGGAGCGGTCGGCTGGCCAGCGCGCGACCCAGCCAGCCGCCGAGCCCGCGTTCGGCCAGCGAGAAGAGGAGCAGGTACGCGAGCGCGGCGCCGAGCGTCGTACGGAAGCCGGCGAGGTAGGCGATCTCGATCGCGCGCCCTCGGCCCACCACCCACGGCCACTCCGTGCTGAAGGCGAGGACCACCAGCGCGAGCACGGCGCCGAGCGCGGCCGCGATAGGGCGGTCGTCGAAGAACGCCATCGTGCGCGCGTGTCGCTTCACCACCGCCGCGCCGACCCCCGCGAGGAGCGGGCCCACGCGCATCCACGGCTTGGTGTAGAGCACGTCGAAGGCGCGCGCCCAGACGGTGATCTCGCGGTCGAGCGCGATCTCCGAGTCGCGGGCGTGCAGGTCGTGGAAGACGACGACCATCACGCCGAGGAGGACGAAGGCGAGCGCCGTGGCGCCGAGCGCCGCCAAGCGCGACCGGGTGGAGCGAGGTCCGAGCGCGGCGATCATCCACGGCGCGAGTAGGTAGAACTGCTCCTCGATCGCGAGCGACCAGGTCCACGGCATCGCGGTCGCGAGCACCGGCACGAAGTTGCTGACGTAGAGCAAGTTCGCCCACAGCATCATCGGATTTGCCTCCCCGATGAGCGCGTAGACGAGCACGGCGGCCGCGAGCGCGGGCCAGAGCCGTAGCAGGCGCCGCAGGTAGAAGAGCCCGAAGCGGATCCGGCCGGTGCGCTCGCGCTCGTCGAGGAGCATGCCGCCGATCAAGAACCCCGAGAGCACGAAGAAGAGGTCGACGCCTGTGTGCCCGCGCCAGATCGGGAGGAGCGCGCGGTCGAAGAGGGTCGCGAAGTAGGCGCGCGGCGGGACGCTCCAGCCGAGGTACCAGACGGCGTGGAAGGCGACGGTCCAGAGGATCGCCACCGCGCGCAGCCCATCGACCGCACCGAAGCGCTCGCTCGGGCGCCGCACGAGCAGCGTGAGGTTGCGGCGCAGTGAGAACGCCTGGGCCAGGGGGATCGTCACTCCGGCGGGCATCGTACGCGGTCGCGGGCGTTCGGGCTCGCGCGACGTGAGCCTGGAGCCTGACCGCCGATCGCGTGGCTCCGGCGCAAACGAGCCCGCCGGCTCGTCTGGTGCGGGTACGGCACGGAAGGCCGCTTTGCTGGTGATTTCGAACGGTTAGGTGGCCTGGTCCAGCTCGGCTGTGGCCGGACGCCGCATTTCTCGTGGCAGTCGTGGTGGGGCCTCGGCAATACTGACGCCGAGCATTTCGAGGAGGCCCGTATGCCAGCACAGTGTCGAGTGGGAGACACATCCAAGATCGATGCCGACGCCCACGGATGTCCCGCCTGCGCCCACACCTGCGTCGGACCGGCGGTCACTGGCTCTTCCGACGTGAAGGTGAACGGCGAGTGGGCCGTGCGCTTCCAGGACACGGGCGTACACGCCGCCTGCTGCGGGCCGAACACGTGGACGGCGTCGAACGGGTCGGACTCGGTCTACATCAACGGCCGCCCCGCGCACCGCGTCGGAGACGACGACGAGCATTGCGGCGGGATGGGCGCGATGATCGCCGGCAGCCCCGACGTCTTCTGCGGCGGCGGCAAGACCGACGTGGTCGAGGCCGAGTACCCGCCGGTGCCGCACGACAGGACCTACACGATCGAGCTGACCGACGCGCTCGGCCGCCAGCTCGAAGAAGCCACCGCCATCATCCGCTGCCCCCACAAGAACGTTCGGCAGCAGACGTTCACGGGGACGGCGACGCTCTCCGGTCTGTGCGACGGGACCACGATCGAGGTGCAGCACCCCGGAGAGGAGGCCGAGTGGCATCTGGGCGACTGAGGACCATCCCCATGCCGCGCGCCCGTCCGGCGCACCTGGGAGAAAAGCGGTCCGCTCAGGTCCCGCTCGAAAAAGGGCATTCGCACACGGCTCTCGCCATGCCCTTGCTCTACAACTGGGTGGAGCACGTCTACAAGGCATTCAATCAGGGGAATGCGTTTCCAACCGGCGCGAAGCAGATCGCCCTACTCGGCGTTCGGGAGCTGGCCGAGCAGACGACGAAGAAGGGCGAGCCCGAGAGCTTCTCGTCCCTCGACAGGCCGGTCGTTCGCGGCAAGCTGGGGCCCAAGGGCGGCGATCAGACGACGACGTTCAACGACAAGCTCTTCGCCGTCTGGGCCGAGGAGAAGGCGGAGAAAGGTACGAAGGCCAGAGTCTACGCGTGCACGATCGACACGAGCATCGACACCAACGGCACGACGGGGTCACCGTATCTGCTCGAGGGCAAGCTCTATCACGCGGAGCCCTGCCGGCATCATCCGACCGGGAGCAATGGGCCCGCCCTTCGAGTCTACACGGGGAGCTCGGGGCACGTCCTGCTGGCTCGGGAGGCGACCAAGAAGGTCAGTGTATTCAGAGACATCGAGAGCGCTCTGGTTGGCAAGTCCACGCGCGGACCTGGCGAGTGGGAATTCGTCGGCAAAGAGAACAACGAAACGATCCACATTCACTACGGGTTCCACTACGGCGGAAAACCCGAGGATGACCGAGCCAAAAACATGTCCGCGGGTTGCACCGTGCTGATGTGGTCCAAGACCGACACGGTGTATAAAGATTTCATCAAAGCGGTCTATGCACCCCACGCCCAGAACGGCAAAAAGATCCCCTACCTCGTCGTGTCCTCCGACTACATCCAGATGCCCGGAGCCTGGGCGACGGCGACAGGCAACGACAAGGAGAAGCTGGCGGATGCATCGTACGTGCTGAATGCGTCGAAGCTGGTCCGCGCGCCGAATGGCTACGACCGCTACCTGCCGTCGATCATGACCAAGGGCTTCGCCGACGACGTGGTGAAGCTCGCGGACGACGTCGACCGCGTCCAGAGCGGCGTCAAGGGCGATGCCAGCGGGACGGAGCTGGACTCGTCGCTCTCCAACCTGCGCTCCCTCGAGCACAAGAACCTGCTCCCCGGCCCGCTCGCACACGGGCTGACGCGGTGGGGCGACGCGACGAAGGCGGGGCATACGCTGGGTGACAAAGACTTGAAGGCGCTCGACGGGCACCTCAGCGGTTTGGGCGACAACCTCCGCAACTCGCTCCACCGAGCCTGCTTCACCACGGTGGCTCCCAAGGGGGGGCCGCAGTAAGCACCGTCCGTCGCGGCGCGCGGCGGCGCGTGGTAGGACCGCGCTGCCGATGAAGCGCGCGCCGCCCAAGAGCACGTCGACGCAGGTCCGGTTGCTCGCCAGCAACCTGCGGCGGGCCATCGGGCTCGCGTGGCGGGTCGAGCGCGGGCTGACCATCCACTACGTGCTCGTCTCGCTGCTGAGCGCGCTCTTGCCGGTGGGCATCGCGTACGTCGGCAAGCTGATCGTGGACTCCGTCGTCGCCTCGGCCGCGGCGCCCGACCACCCTCTCGGTCCGCCGCTCACGTGGGTGGGGCTCGAGCTGATCTTGATGCTCGGCTCGCACGCCGGCGGGCAGTACTCCGGCTACACGGCGCAGCTCTTACGGGCGCGGCTCGCGCTGCACGTCGACCGCATCATCTTCGAGAAGGCGCTCACGCTCGGGATCCGCCACTTCGAGGATCCGGCGTTCATGGACATGCTCGAGCGGGCCCGCAAGGAGTCGAGCTGGCGGCCGCTCGAGATGATCACGCACGGGCTCAAGCTCACCAAGAGCGTGGTCACGCTGGTCGGCTACGCCGCGCTCCTCGCGCAGTTCAGCCCCTACGCCGTGCTGGCGCTGGCCCTGGCCGGCCTGCCCTTCTTCGCGGAGACGCGCTACGCGGCCGAGCAGTACCTGATCCACGCGCGCCGCACGCCGAAAGAGCGGCAGGCGCACTACCTGACGCAGCTCCTCACCAGCGACTACTACGCGAAGGAGGTGAAGCTCTTCGCGCTCGGGCCCTGGCTCCTGAAGCAGCATCGCGCGTTCCACGAGGCCTTCTTCCGCGAGGATCGGGACTTCGCCCTCCGGCGCGGTCTGGCCGTGACCCTGCTCGGGATGGCCAGCGTCGGCGTCTTCTACGGGATCTACGCGTTCGTGGTCATCGAGACCGTCGCCGGCGCCATCACGCTCGGTTCGATGACGCTCTACCTGACCGTCTTCCGGCAGGGGCAGTCGGCGTTCCAGACGGCGATGAGCTCCATCGCGCGCGCTTACGAAGACAACCTCTACATGAACAACCTCTTCGACTACCTCGCCATCGAGAGCGACGACCTCGTCGAGGTCGGCCCCGAGGACGTCGAAGGTGCGGTGCCCGCCGAGCCGCCCGGGCTCAGCTTCGAGCATGTGAGCTTCCGCTATCCGGGCAGCGATCGGCCTTGCCTCGACGACGTGTCGTTCACGGTCGAGCCCGGAGAGACCGTGGCGCTGGTGGGCCCGAACGGCGCGGGGAAGACGACTCTGATCAAGCTCTTGGTCGGCCTCTACTCGCTCGACGAGGGGAGGGTGACGCTCGGCGGGCGCGACGTGTCCGACTTGGACAAGGGTGAGCTGCGGGCTCGCGTCGGCGTCGTCTTCCAGGACTTCGTCCACTACCACTTCACCGCGAAGGACAACGTCGGCATCGGCTGGTTGCCGGCGCGCGAGGACGGGGACGCCGTCGAGCGCGCGGCCCGAGACGCGGGCGCGGCGGAGGTCATCGAGTCGCTTCCCGAAGGTTACGACTCGATGCTGGGCCGCTGGTTCGGCGGCGAGCAGCTCTCCATCGGGCAGTGGCAGCGGATGGCGCTGGCGCGCGCGTTCATGCGCAAGAGCAGGGTGCTGGTGCTCGACGAGCCGACCGCCGCCATCGATGCCGAGGGGGAGCACGAGATCTTCGAGCGCTTTCGCGAGCTGAAGCGAGACGCCACGGCCCTCCTGATCACGCACCGCTTCAGCACGGTGCGAATGGCGGATCGGATCGTGGTCCTCGAGAGCGGGCGCGTGGCAGACGTCGGGACGCACGACGAGCTGATGGCGCGGGGCGGCCTCTACAAGCGCATGTTCGATCTGCAGGCGGAGGGCTACCTGGAAGCGGGCGCCGACGCCTCGGCGTGACCGTGTAGCAGCGTCGGGGCGGCGCGACTCGCCCCGTGTGGGCGCGGCCACGCTCGTGGCGACGGCACACCGCTGCCGGCCGGATGACCCGGTACGGTGGCGCTCTTCGTGCATTGCACCCAGGAGCATGAGACCGATCATTCGGAGAGGGCGCGTCGTCGTGCCGCTGGTGGTGCTCGCGCTGACCCTGAGCGCAGCCGCCTATGGCCACAGTCGGAGTGTCGACGTCGACCGCTTCGTGGGTCTGTACACGCTCCAAAACACCGAAAATGCCCAGGATCGCATCGATCGAGGCATCGAAGACGTCACCAACCAGATGAACTACTTCAAGCGCGGTTTCGCGCGCTCCAAGATCCGCGACAACGTCTACCCCGAGCACCGGATCGAGCTCGCGGCGCTCCCGGGGGATCGTTTGCGCATCGCGTTCGACGATTGGCGTCCTCCGCCGCTGCTGGTCGGCGGGGATCCGGTCGCGACGACGGCTCCGAACGGACAGCCGACCCAGGTGTCCGCCTTCGTGGAGGACGACGGCCTCGTGATCGAAGGTCACACGGCGCAGGGGGTGCGGCGCAGCACGTTCATCCTCTCGAACGGCGGCCGGGAGCTCACCCTCTCGGTGAGCATCACCTCGGATCAGCTGCCGGCGGCGATCGCGTATCAGAACGTCTATCGGCGAGCGGGTTGATCGCGCTCGCTCCGAGGTGCGTGCCGGGTTGGTTGCCGAGGATCGCGGAACGAGTTTCTGGGCGATGCCACGGCCCGAGCCCCGAACGCGCGTAGTGCGCTCGGGGGACCTGCTCGACCCGGGACGAACAGACCAGGTGCGACCGCGCTCGAGGCGGTGCATGATTCTCCCTCACCCGGAGGAACATGCTCGAACGAGTGGAACGCTGGTTCTCGGCCGTCGCGCCCGACCCGTCGGTCGGCTTCGTCTCTCTCAGGCTCGCCGACGAGCGCAGCGAGCGGTTACGATCCCGCCAGGGCGTTCTGTTGCCCGTGGCGCGTCACGACGATGTCGGCCTCATGGTCACGGCGCTGATCGGTGGCGGCGTCGGCTACGCGGCTACAGGCGACGTCAGCGAGCGCGGCGTGGCGGAGGCGGTGGAGCGCGCCGGCGCCTGGGCGGCGCGCACGGCGGGCCGGAGCGTGCTCGACGGGCTGAGCGTGCCCATGCCGCACCCCCGCGGTGAAGACGCGGCGACGGTCGATCAGCCCTGGGACGAGGTGAGCCTCACCGACAAGATCGATCTGGTGCAGCGGGCGAGCGAGCGGCTGAAGCGCGACGCGCGCATCGTGGACTGGGAAGCGGAGCTCTGGTTCACGCGCTGGCAGGTCGCCTATCTGACGAACGGCGGCGGCCGTACCGTGCAGCGGGCCGACATCCTCTGCCCGCACCTGAGCGCCAGCGCCCACCGGGACGGCGAGACGCAGACGCGCTCGACGCGCCACGGGCTCGCTCAGCGGGGCGGGATGGAGGTCCTGGCGCGCGTCGGCTTCGACGCGCTGGCGGACTCGCTCGGCGACGAGGCGCTGGCATTGCTCGACGCGCCGAACTGCCCGACCGGCACCATGGATCTCGTGCTCGCGCCCGATCAGATGATGCTGCAGATCCACGAGTCCATCGGGCATCCGCTGGAGCTCGATCGGATCCTGGGCGACGAGCGCAACTACGCCGGAACCAGCTTCGTCGAGCTCGAGATGTTCGGCAGCTACCGCTACGGCTCGCCGCTCCTGAACGTGAGCTTCGATCCGACCCGGCCCGAGCAGCTCGCCAGCTATCGCTGGGACGACGACGGAGTCGAAGCGCAGAAGGTCTTCCTCATCGAAGAGGGCATCCTGAAGCGTCCACTCGGCAGCGTGGTGTCGCAGGCGCGCGCTGCCCGCGCCGGGACGGCGAATGCGCGCGCGACGAGCTGGAACCGGCCGCCGATCGATCGCATGGCGAACATCAACGTGGAGCCGGGTGAGAGCAGCCTCGACGAGCTGGTGGCCTCCGTGGAGCACGGCGTGCTGATGCGGACCAACCGGAGCTGGTCGATCGACGACTCGCGCAACAAGTTCCAGTTCGGCTGCGAAGTGGGGCAGCGCATCGAGAACGGCGAGCTGAAAGAGATCGTGAAGAACCCGAACTACCGTGGAATCAGCGCGACGTTCTGGCGGTCGCTGAGCGGCGTCGGCGACGCGAGCACACTCGAGGTGTTGGGCACGCCCTACTGCGGCAAGGGCGAGCCAAACCAGATCATCCGCGTCGGCCACGCCAGCCCGACCTGCCGCTTCACCGGCGTCGACGTCTTCGGGGGCGCGTGATGCAGGCGCGCTTCTTCGAGCTGGCCGATCGGCTCTTCGCCGGGCTGCGCGCCGGCGAAGTCTCCAGCCTCACGTCGAGCGCGGAGCGCTCGAGCTTCGCGCGGCTGAACCATGCGCGCGTCCGCCAGGCGGGCGAGGTCCAGCAAGAGATCGTGGATCTCACGCTCATCCGCGGCGCCCGCCACGCCGGCGCCAGCCGCACGCTCAGTGGCGACCTCGAGCGCGACCTCGCTCAGCTTCGCGCGTCGCTGGACGAGCTGCGCCCGCTTCTCGACGTGCTGCCGGACGATCCGCACCTCCTCTACGACGAGACGCCGCGTACGGTGGTCGAAGAGGCCGAGGACGCGCTGCCGAGCGCTGAAGACGCCCTCGCCCTCGTGCTCGACGCGGCCGCCGGCCACGACCTGGTCGGCCTCTGGCAGAGCGGCGCCCAGCACCGCGGGTTCGCCAGCTCGCTCGGCCACCGCCTCTTCCGCACGAGCCACAGCTTCCACCTCGGCTACAGCCTCTACGCGCAAGCCGACAAGGCGGCGAAGGGGATGTACGCCGGCACGCGCTTCGACGAGGCGACGCTCCGCGGGAAGCTCGAGCACGCCGCGCGGCAGGTGGAAGTCCTGCGCCGTCCGGCCAAGCGCATCGATCCCGGCCCCTACCGGGTCTACCTCGCGCCCGGCGCTCTGGCGGAGATCGTCGAGCTCGTCGGGAGCGTCGGGTTCGGCGTGAAGGCGCATCGAACCAAGCAGACGCCGCTCTTGCGCATGCTGGGTGGAGAGACGGCGCTCGCCTCCAACGTGAGCTTCAGCGAGGAGGCGGCCGAGGGCGTGGCGCCGCCCTTCTTGGCGGGCGGGTTTCTCCGGCCCTCACGAGTGGACTCGTCATCGAGGGCGGCCGTCTCACGGGCGCGCTGGTCTCGCCGCGCTCGGCCCGCGAATTCGACCTGGAGGTCAACGCGGGCCCCGGTGAGCGCCCGAGCTCGCTCTGCATGGCGGCAGGAGAGCTGAAGGAAGCGGACGTCCTCGCCCGGCTCGGCACCGGCGTGTACGTGACCGACACCTGGTACACGAACTTCTCCGACCTCTCGGGCGGCCGCGTCACGGGCATGACCCGCTTCGCGACGAGCTGGGTCGAGAACGGGCAGCTCGTGGCGCCGCTCTCGGTGATGCGCTTCGACGACACGGTCTACCGAATGCTCGGCAGCGAGCTCGAAGCGCTTACCGCCGAGCGCGAGTGGCTCCTCGATGGCGGCACCTACTTCGAGCGCAGCACCGACTCGATGCGCTTGCCCGGCGCGCTCCTCTCGTCGATGACGTTCACGCTCTGAACGATCGCGCGGGCCGGTTCGCGGCTCCGCTCGGTCGCGTGTGGAGCTCGTTCGAGCGCTCGAACCGAGCGGTGGGTCCGGCGCCCCCTTGTCGGGAACCCGCCCGTCGATGACGAGCCAGCCACTCCGCGCTTCTCGCCCGACGTCTCGGTCATCCACGAGGTCTTGCCGTAGGAGGAGAAGCCGCCCACGTTGGCCGGGATGCCCGGCCGCCGGGCTGGTCTGACCACCCGTTCGACCCACTCAATCCCAGGAGCTGCGAGGACCGCTCCCGCCGCCGAGCTACGCCGTCCGGAGCCGTAGCCGTGGATGGCGAACCCGGCCAGGTCGCGCTGCCGGCGTCGGGGCCGGCCGCGATGTCCCGGAGGTAGTGGAGGTTCTTGTCGCGTCGCGCTGTCCCCGCCGCCGTACTGCCACATCCCATAAGCGTCGCCGCCCATCAGGTCCTCGGGACCCATGATGCTTGATGTCCTCGAGGTCCGCTGTACTTGTCGAGCTCGGCTCGCGCGGCCGCTTCGAGCGCGGCGATGTACTGCGGCGCTCAGGGGGTACGTGGCAGCTGTTGTAGAACTCCTCGAAGTTCAGCTCGTTCTGGATGCTGATGGCGTGCGAGCGTGGATTAGCACGACGGTGATGGTTCCGCTTCGTGCAGGTAGGCGCGTCGCGCGAAGTACAGCGCCCGGCAGGCGCAGGGCCGGCCGGGCGCGAGTCGAACCGCGAGCTCAGCTCAGGGCGCCGAGCAGGTGTCGGTGACGCGGATCGAGCTCACCAGGCCGGCGCGGATGCGGTCGCAGTAGGTGCCGGTGATGTCGAGGCTGGTGCCCGTCAGCGTCCAGCCCGAGGTCGGGACCAGGCTCCCGTCCTCGTAGACCTGGACGCGCGAGGGACGCGCCGGGGCGGTGCTCACCTCGAAGTGGCAGTCGGTGGCCGCCGCGAGGATCTGCCTCGAGCGAGGACGTCAGCGCCGTTCCGTCGACCGCCTCGTAGTAGTGGAGCGTGCCCGAGCGGGGCCGTCCTCCCGCATCCGCCATGGCGTTGAGCCCGTCGCGCAGCGCCGGGATGCCCGAGGTGTCGCCGCTCCGGTCCGGGCCCACGATGCCGATCACGAAGGTGTCGATGCCCAGCGTGGTGCGCAGATCGGTGATGGCGGCGACGGTGGCGTCGACGGTGGAGCCGCAGTTCGGCTCGGGGAGCCCGTCGGTGGCCAGGATCAGGAAGCGCTGGCGCGTGCTGCTCAGCGAGCCGAGATAGCTCTCCGAGGTCGTGAACGCCTGCGGCGTCGGCGTGTCGCCGGCCCGCGGCGCGGCCGTCCCGAGGCGCGCGAGGAGGGTCGAGCGCGTGCCGAGCCCGATCGGCACGTCCGGTGAGCTGGCGACCATGCAGTTGCCGCTCTCCGAGGTCCCGTCCATCAGCGGGAAGGTGAGCATCCCCATCGGCAGGCCATCGAGCATCGGCAGCACGGTGGTCATCGCGCTGGTGAGCTCTTCCCAGCGGGACGCGGTGGTGCCGACCGCCGGCCACTGCATGCTGCCGGAGCGATCCACCAGGAAGAAGATGTCGCCGTCGGCCGGAACGACCGCCAGCGTCTCATCGTAGGGATCGCAGCAGCTGGTCGCGCAGTCGCTGTCGGCGCAGTCGGTCGCGCCGTCGCAGTCCTCGTCCATCCCGCTGCCGCAGACCTCGGTGCCCGGCCGGACCTCACCGGAGCAGGTGCTCCAGCCCGGATCGCCGCTGCCCATGTCGACGCAGTTCTGGGTGCCGGCGTGGCAGGCGCCGACGCCTTCGGTGCCCGGCGCGCCGCCGTAGCAGTCGTGGCTGTCGCCGAGCAGGCAGGTGCAGCCCTCGTCGACCAGCTCGTCGCAGTCCTCGTCGCCCGCGCCGTCACAGACCTCGTCCGAGGGGCCCACCGCGCCCATGCAGGCGGAGTAGGACGAGCCGCTGTCGGTCATCTCGCAGCGGATGACGCCGCGAGTGCAGGAGCCGATGCCCTCGGTGATTGGCGGGCCGTCGTAGCAGGGCACCTCGGTGCCGGGCGTGCAGTCGCAGCCCTCGTCGACGGTCCCGTCGCAGTTGTTGTCGACGCCGTCACAGAGCTCGCTGCTGGGCATCCCCGAGCTCTGGCACGTGTCCCAGGTCCCGAGCTCGAAGTTGGAGTTGCAGCGCTGGGTGCCCCACGCGCACTCGCCGACGCCCGCCATGGTCGGGTCGCCGAGGAAGCACTGTTGGGTCGAGCCCGCGTCGCAAGGACAGCCCTCGTCGACCATCCCGTCGGCGTCGTCGTCGAGGCCGTTGCCACACGCGTCGTCCGGCGTCGACGGCCCCGAGTCCGGCCGAGCAGGCCCCGAGTCCTGCGTCGGGGCGGGGCCCGAGTCGGTGTGGTGCATGTCCGGCGCGCCCGCGCACGAGCAGCCAGCCAAGAGACCTGCGAACAAAACCGTTTCGAGACAGCGACGCATCGATTGCTCCCCTCCCGCGGGAAGGAGCGAGCATACACCATGGATCGCCTCGCCTCGAACGCTGGCGCGAGGGAGCGCACGCTCGACCGACCACGGACACGTTGCCGGATCCGAGCGGTCACGGTTTCGCCGGTGGAGACGGAGACAGCGGCGAGACCGACGCGCTCGGATCCCTGCCCGCAGACACGTCCGCGGGTCGATTCAGTCACGAATTCGCCCGCCGATCGTCGAGATCCGGCGGGCGAAATCGAGCTGGCGGCCGATCTCAGCCGCCGACGAGCTGCTCGAGCGCGCGGGTGAGCGCTGGGACCTCGGCCGGCGAGAAACCCTCGCTCTCGCGGACGATGCGGCCGCTGCGATCGACCCACACGCTGAAGGGCGCGGCGCGGCGGGTGTTCATCTGGCTCTGCAGGCGGGTGTCGACGTCGGTGACCACGTCGAAGGTCACGCCGAGCCGGCGCGCCATCGGGCCGACGTTCATGATCGTCGCCTGCGAGTCCATGGCGACGGCGACGACCCTGAGGCCCTGGCCGCGGAAGCGCTGATACATCTGCTCGTAGTAGGGCAGCTCCTGCATGCACGGCTGGCACCAGGTCGCCCAGAACGAGATCACCACCGGGTTGTGGCCGAGGTAGCGGCCCATGTGGAAGGGCTCGTGGCTGGGCCCGTTGGTAGCAGGCGGGAGGACGAAGGGCGGCGGGCGGCCGCCGATGCGCGCGGCGGCGTGGGAGCCGCCGCCGACGGCCATGGCGCTGGCGGCCAGGAGCGCGGCGGCCATGAGCACCAGTGGGATGCGGAGGAGGTTCCGATGTCGCATGTCGTTCTCGCAGGGTCAGGATGGAGAAGGTGAGGAGCAGGTTCAGAGACGTCCGACGAAGCTCAGCTTCACTCCTTCAAACGTCGGCACGGTTCGGCAGACGCCCCCCGAGCACACCTGGCCTCCGGGCGTCTGCCCGACGAAGAGCCCCAGGTAGGTCCCCGGCTCGAAGGTCCAGCGCCCCTCGATCGCCGGGTAGAACTCGCCGCCGAGGAAGTTATACGCCTGCAAGGCCCTCGCTTGCACGATCCCCGGCTGGTAGTTCGTCCAGCGCAGCGAGAGGGTGACGGTGAGCGGGATCCCCCAGGTGTAGTTCAGGGCGACGCCACCGATCTGGAAGTACTGGATCTCGGTTGCCGAAGGTCGTCTGGCGCTCGTGGCGGTGATCGACGACCACATCGACCGCGTGGTCGCCGCTGGTGATGTTCACGTCGAGCCGGCCGTGGATCATCCAGCGGTCGATGTTGCCACCGCGCCAGGCCGTCCCCGGCTCGTCGTGGGTGAAGAGCTCGAAGCGCGCGCCGCCCTGGAAGTCCAGGTTCCAGTTGATGCCGGAGTTGTACTCGGGGCGCTTGTGCACCTGCACCCAGCTGTGGGTGACGAGGATGCCGCCGGGGCCCCACGGATCGGCGCCGGCGAGCTCGTTGAACCCGTAGAGGACCGAGTTGAGCGAGAGCTGCCAGGGGCCGGGCATGAAGCCGTAGTCGACGTGGACGCCGCCCCCGCGCTGGTTGCCGATCGCGCGCAGGCGTTGCGGGCCGTTGTACTCGACGGGCGGCGACGCGTTGTAGATGCGCCAGGGGTTCGCCTCGGTGATGCTCGGCGCGACCAGGAAGTTCGTGTAGTCCTTCCACTCGAGCAGGATGGTCAGGTTGTCGTACTGGAACTGCGCCGACGCGTAGGCGCCGTGCCCGCCCTGGGTTCGGCTGGTGTCGCCGAGGTCGAAGGTGCGCCGC
The DNA here is from genome assembly GCA_963832725.1 of uncultured Pseudomonadota bacterium. Classification (GTDB taxonomy): domain Bacteria; phylum Myxococcota_A; class Polyangia; order Polyangiales; family Sandaracinaceae; genus JAEZBP01. The sequence continues at coordinate 16,918 of CAWHVG010000006.1, read as the reverse complement.
ATGCCGTTGGCTTCGGCGTAGAGGGCGATGTGGCCGTCGGCCAACGAAGGCGCCTCGAACGTCCAGCCGGCCAGATCGATCTGGCGGTTGGTGTAGGGGTCGGTCGCGTCGTCCTGAAACCAGATGTGCAGCGCGTGGCCGCCGATGGTCACCTGGCGAGCCGCCCGGAATGGTCACGCCGAAGGTGCCGCCCGTCACGATGTCGTTCGGCTCGCGGATGATGCTCAGGTTGATCGGGTCCTGATTCTGCGGGTTGGAGACGCCGGCGTGCAGCCCGAAGCGGAGGTTCGAGTCCTGGTAGCGGACGTGGGCGCCGCGCAGCGCCGTGTCGATCCCCAGCAGGTCGACCTTTCGGAACGAGAGCGCGACGCCGCGCCCGAAGACGATCTGGGAGTCGCCGGCTTCGAGGATCCAGTTGTGCGGCTCCCAGCGAAGGGTCAGGCGCTCGGGTCGCAGGTCCCACTGGATGTAGCACTGCGGATCGTCGCTCCGAGCGGCTGCGCACAGCGTGACTGCATGAACGCCTGCTGCGGGGTGAAGCTGTCGATGCGGGTCTCGACGCGGAGCTGATCGGCCTGGAGCGCCATCTCCAGACGCTCGTAGAGCGAGCCGAAGTCGTCGTCGTGATGGTTGGCGTCGTAGTTGTTCCCGCGGTAGCGAAAGATCGACGTGCTGGTCAGCGAGAACGTCGTTCGACCCAGGACGGGAAGCTCGAGGCTGTAGTCCTCGTCGGCGTGCGCCGGCGACGGAGCAGCCACACCAAGAGCCCAAACGCGAACGCCACCCCGGCGAGGAGCGCGTGGCTCCTCGTGAGGGTGGCGCGACGAGCCCCGAGGTTCGCCGCCGCAACCTGCAGCGCGAGCGGCCGAGCCTCGGGCGAGCATCACTGCGCGAGAAGCTGATCCAGCGTAGCGTGATGGTCTCGAGGTTGGCGCTCGTGCCGTACTCACGGTGAACGATCACGCCATTCGAGTCGATGATCACGTTCGCCGGGAGCGCGTTGCCGGGCGGTACCGGTTCGAGGTGATCTGGGCCTCGTCCCGCAGCACCGTGTTCGTCAGCCCGTACGTGCTCACCCAGTTCTCGCAGAACGACTGGCTCGGCGCGCCATAGGAGGGATCCTGAATGAGCGCGACGACCACCCGCACGCCCTGGTCGGCGTAGCGCTGGACGAGCTGCTCCTCCATGAGCCTCGCCTCCATCTGGCAGGGATTGCACCATCCGGCCGCCATCGAGCACGACCGTGAAGCGCGCGTCGCAGTAGCCCTCTGACTCACCGTAGAACGACCAGTCCGTGCCGTCGCACTTGGGTAGCGTGAAGGGCATGAAGTTGCCGCCCAAACTGGTGCCATAGGGCATGCCCGGATCGCCCGTGCAGGCGCCGGTCGGCCCGAGTCGGTCTGCGGCACCGTGATGCCCGCGTCCGGCTCGCTCGTCGTCCCCGGGCCGTTGCAGCCGGCGGCGAGGAGGAGAATGGTGGTCAAAGAGATGCACGCTCGCATGATCGACTCCTGCACGATGTTCAGACCCGCGCCTGTCGGCCTCACCCCGCGGGAGCGCAGACGTTCTGCCCCTGCCCGCTCGAGTTGGTCACGGTGCCACATTGGTAGCCGCTCGGACAGGGGGTCGAGGCGCTGCAGTTGATGGGGATGCAGGCACCGTTCGGATAGCGCGCTGCGCCTCCGCTCGACAGCGCGATGTCCTTCAGGCACGCGTACCCGTCGCGGCAGTCGGAGTCGGCCATGCACTGGTGGTAGCAGGTGCCCAGGTCGCCTTCGCCTCGCTCGAGGAGGGCAGGCAGACGGCGTCGCCCGCGCAGGTGCCCTGTGGGAGCATGTCGCCCGATGAAGAAGGTGCTGCTGTTGAAGCCGGAGGGCAGGATGCAGTTCGACACGCAGTAGCCGCCGACGAACCCGGTCGGCGCGCCGGTGGTCGGGCTCACCTCGCGCCGAGCAGAGGCCGCTCAGGCAGTCGGACGCGGCGGAGCAGGCGTCGCCGGTCATGCCGCCGCTGGTCGGGGCGGGGCCGTCGACGCACTCGCCGGAGTACGTGTTGCAGTGGGTGCCCTGGCCGCACTGGTCGTCGGTCGAGCAGACCGGGATGCACATGCCGGCGGCGGTGCTGGTGGCTCCCGCGCAGCTGTAGGCCTCGCGGCCGCAGTCGATACCGTTCAGGCAGTACCGCTCGCAGTAGGACTGGGTCTCGCCCTGCCGCATCAGGCAGTGATGGTAGACGCCGTTGTAGTCGCAGGGCGTGCGATCCTCGCAGGGAACGGTGCAGTAGCCGCCGGGCCAGCCGTCCGAGGGCTGGCGGCAGATCGCGCCTTCGCCCGGGCACTGCCAATCCGCTTGGCACGCGCCGAAGAGATGGCTCGCCATCAGCTGCGGCCCGGCGTCGGGCATGGACATCGAGGCGTCCGTGCCCGTCGGCGTGTTGTCGCACGCCCAGAGGAGCAGGGGCGCAGAGAGAAGAGCCAGGAAGCGGTGGTTCATGATTGCCCGGTTCACGAAGAAAGCCGGCGCGGCGGCCGGAGGCGCCCAGTGTTGAGCCGAAGCGACCGGCGCGTCAATCGAAAGTCGAAACGAAGCCTCTACCCGAGGCCCCGAACGTGCTATTCGTCTGGCTTCGTCCTTCCGCCCGGCGGCCTCGAACCGCCGTGCGCTGCTCGGCCCGAGGTCTCTCGATGTCCTTCACGCGTGTATCCACCGCCTTGCTTCTCTCGCTCGGCCTCGCCGCTTGCGACGGCACGCCGCAGAGCCCCGACGCCGGTCAGGCCGACTCCGGGCAGCCCGACGCCGGCCCGCCCGATGCCGGCCCGCCGCTCGCCTGCACCACCGGCGTGATGCAAATCGACGGCGTCGTCGACGACTCGGTGACGGTGATGCTCGACACCGCGATGACCGAGACGCGGCCGCGGGATCTCGGCCTCAACTGCGGCAACGCGAGCGGCGAGGTGCGCTGGGCGCCGGAACAGGTCATCGAGCTGACCGTGCCGGGGACAGGGCAGGTGGCGGTCCAGCTCGACACCGTCTTCCCCGAGACGGACATGGCCTTCAACACCGTCCTCCAGGTGCGCAGCGCGTGCGAGCACGTGCCGCAGGGGATCTTCCCGCCCACCTGCTTCGACGACGTGAGCCAGACGGAGTTCCGGAGCAAGGGCGCGTTCACCGCCAACGGTGGCGACGTCCTCTACATCATCGTCACCGGCTACAGCGATCCGCCGGCCGACCAGCACACGGTCGACAGGGGCAACATCCGCCTCGACATCACGGTGCACGCGAACTTTTCGCCGACCGTCACCAGCGGCTCCCTCTACCTCGCGCTCGCCGACACGCTGATCGAAGCCATCGGCAACGATCCCGACGGTGACGCGATGGGCGTGGCGATGAACTTCTACGACGCGTCGGGTCTGCTCGACATCTACGGCGACGGCCAGGCCACCGAGGACGGTGACGTCTACACGGTCATGTTCGACACGCCGCCCACGACGCCGGACTACGACGGGCACGCGCGCGTGCTCGGCAGCAATGTCACGCTGGCGGCCTATCTCCGCAACGTGCACGCGACGCGTGCTCGCTTCCGCGTGTTCGACTCGGCCTACGCCGCGAGCGATCCGCTCGACGTGGACATCGTCGACGCGATGCTGGTCGGCTATGGCGAGAGCTGCGATGCGACGAACGTCTGCCGGCCGGAGATGACCTGCGTGTCGGGCTCCTGCACGGCGGCCGGGCCGGTGGCCACGGCGTGCAACAACGCCATCGCGCTCGACGTGCCGACGGACGGCACGCCGGTCATGCAGACGGGCTCGGTGGGCGCGGGGATGGGCAACTTCGCGCCCAGCTCGACCTGCGTGCCGATGGCCGCAGGCGGCGCCGGCGCGGAGACGATCTACGCGGTGACGGTGCCGGCCGGCGTGACGGCGGATCTGACAGCGACGACCGGGGTCGCCGCTACCCCCACCGGGATGGGGGGCACCGACACCATCCTCTACCTGCGCGGCGAGTGCTCCGACTCGGGCACCGAGCTCGACTGCCAGGACGACCGCACGCCGGGCAGCGATCTGCGGAGCGACGTGAGCGCCACCGGCCTCGGGCCGAGCACCTACTACCTCTTCGTCGAGAGCTACGGTGGGCTCGCCTCCGGGAGCAAGCCGTTCGGGATCCAGGTGACGCTGACGGCCACCTCCACCACCACGCCCGACGCCGGGACGCCGGACGCCGGCGCGAGCGACGGCGGGACGGCGGACGCCGGCGTCGACGGCGGCGTCTGAGCGCCACGACGGCTTGACCGCTCATGCGGCCGCGATCGAGCGCTCGATCGCGGCCGTTTCGCGTTCGGGGCGGCCGAGGTCGTTCCGGTCACGCGAAAACGCGCGAAGCGCGGGGGTGCGACCGCAGGGGAGCACCCGAAGTGGGGTCGCGCGCGAAGCGCGCAGGGGGCGCTTCGAGCCCCCTCGGTACAGCGCCCGTCGCTACCGACGACCAGGGTCGTCGCGGCCAGCGCGTTCGACCGCAGCTACCAAGGCGGACTCGAAGCTCGCGCCTCGGCCGGCTCAACCCCAGCGCTTTGGCTGTGGAGGTTTACGCGCTGGTGGCGCCTTGGCGCGGGCAACACCCCGCGTTTTGGCCGGGGAGGCTTACGCGCCGGTCGCGACGACCGCCGTGGAGGTAGTGCACGGATCGTTGACGGGCGCGGGCAACACCCCGCGTCTTGGCCGGGGAGGCTTACGCGCTGGTCGCGACGACCGCCGTGGAGGTAGTGCGCGGATCGTTGACGGGCGCGGGCAACACCCCGGGTCTTGGCCGGGGAGGCTTACGCGCTGGTCGCGACGACCGCCGTGGAGGTAGTGCGCGGTGATCGTTTGCTTAGGGGCTGCGCGCCCCCTGGCACGACTTCGTCGCGCCGTACCCCATCGGGGTGCGGCCCTCCGGCGCGCTGGGCGTTGCGCGACTGTGTCGCGCTCGCCCGCGCCTCCAGGCCGCACCCGCCGCGCTTCGCGCGGGAACCCGAGGCTTCGGTGGCCGCATCAAGGCTTCGGTGGCCGCGTCAGGTGGGGGAGCGGCGGGACGGTGTCAGGGGCGATCAGCCGACGGTGGCTTCGAGCACGAGCATGGCGCCGAAGCTCAGGGCGCCCGCGAGCGGGAGGGTGACCACCCACGCGACGACGATGTTGCCCGCCACGCCCCACCGGACGGCGCTCAGCCGCTTGCTGGCGCCGACGCCCATGATGCAGGCGTTGATGCAGTGCGTCGTGGAGACCGGGACGCCGAGGTGCGAGGCCGCCAGGATGGTCAGCGCGCCGCTGGTCTCCGCCGCGAATCCCTGGATCGGCGTGATGCGGATGATCTTGGTGCCCATCGTCTTGATGATGCGCTTGCCGCCCGCCATCGTGCCGAGCGCGATCGCGCTGGCGCAGGCCACGATCACCCACATCGGCACGGCTTCGCCCGCCGGCACCATCCAGCCCGGCAGCCCGGCGTGACCGCCCGCCGCGAACGCGATCAACGCCAGGGTGATGATGCCCATCGACTTCTGGGCGTCGTTCGAGCCGTGCGAGAGCGCCATCAGGCACGCGCTCAGGAGCTGCAGGCGCCGCGCGCCGCGGTGGACGACGGTCGGCCGCATCCTGCGCACGATCCAGGTGATGGCCACCATCAGCACGAACGCGGCCACGAACCCGACCAGCGGCGAGACCACCAGCGGGACCAGCACCTTGTCGACCAGCGTCCCCCAGTGGAACGCGCTGGCGCCCGCGTGGGCGACCACCGCGCCGGCCAGCCCGCCGACCAGCGCGTGCGAGGAGCTCGACGGGATCCCGTACCACCAGGTGATCAGGTTCCAAGCCGAGGCGCCGAGGAGCGCCGCCAGCACCACCGCTTGGGTGACCAGCGCCGGATCGGCGAACCCGGTGGCGATGGTGTGCGCGACCGCGGTGCCGGTGATGGCGCCCACGAAGTTGAAGACGCCGGCGATGAGCACCGCCGTCCGGATGGGCAGCACGCCGGTCGAGACGACCGTGGCGATGGCGTTCGCCGCATCGTGGAAGCCGTTGATGTAGTCGAACACGATCGCCGTCACGACGACCGCGATCAGCAGGCTAACCATGCTTGACCGAGAGGTTCGCGAGCGTGTTCCCCACGCGCTCGCAATGGTCGAGGGCGTTCTCCAGGTCTTCCAGGATCTCCTTCTGGCGGAGCAGCGCCCGGGCGTCGAGATCCGCATCGTCGAAGAGCCCGCGCACGCCGTCGCGGAAGATGTCGTCGCCTTCCTTCTCCAGCGCCCGCAGCGAGCGGCCCGCCTCCATCAGCGCCGGCCAAGCGCCCCGGCGGAGGTTGGGCAGCGCGTCCTCGAGCTGCTTCGCCCCGTTCACCAGCGACGCGATCAACGCGCTCATCGGCTTCGTCACCTCCTGGACGCCGTAGACGTGGAAGTAGCGGGCGGCGAGGTTGATCATGTCGGTGACGTCGTCGAGCTCCTGGCTCAGCCGCTGGAGATCCTCGCGGTCGATGGGGGTGACGAAGGTCTTCGCCAGCGCCTCCTCCATCTCCCGGACCACGGCGTCCCCGCGGCGCTCGATGTCCCGCACGGCGACCGACACGTCCTCGGGCGGGCTGCCTTCCGCCAGCTTCGAGAGCGCCACGGCGGCCTCGTGGGCGATGACGGACTGCTTCTCGAGGAAACCGAAGAAGTGGTCCTCGCGCGGGAGCAACCACCGGATGAAGCTCTGCATGGCGCGCGGATCGGAGCAGGGTGGTCTCGGATGCGCAAGCGACAAGCGTGCGACGAACGCGGAGCGGGGCCTCTTCGCCGCCCCGAGTCGTCACGCCCCGGTGCGTGAGGTCAACGCGGAGCGGGGCCTCTTCGCCGCCCCGGGTCGTCACGCCCCGGTCGTACGTGAGGTTCGCCCCATGCCAGAGCTCGGCGCTCCGTGGCTCGCGAACGAGCAGCCCCGGCCACCCCGCCTGGTGGAGCGCCCGGCCCGACTCAGCGCTCGAGCGCGGGAACGAGCCGCGCTTCGGTCCTCAGCCCGTCTGCTCGAGCACGGCGTCGCGGACCTGTGTCCCGTCCTGCATCTCGCAGTCGCCCACGCCCCCGCCGGCGAGGCCGTTCTGCGGCTCCGCGAGCTGGAAGCGGCAGCGCATCCGCGTGCCCTGAGGGTCCTGGAGGGTGGCCACGACCCGCCCGCTGTAGACCCGCGTGAAGGTCGTGTAGCCGGAGCCGCCGTAGCCCGCCCAGGGCGCGGTCCAGCTCGGCCAGTAGGGATCCCAACCGACCCAGAGCGGGGCCAGCGAGCTCTGCTGGATGGTCCGGGTGATCTCGAAGTAGCTGCCGGCGTATTCCGTCCCGTCGGGCAGGATGGTGGAGATCTGCCCCTTGGTGGGATCGCCGTCCGCGGAGCGCCAGTCGAACACGACCGATGAACGGCTTCCGCTCGGCGTGACCAGCTCGCCGGTCGCGATGCCCGATGTCGCGCATCCGAGCGCGCCCAGCATCGCGAGACAGGCGATAAGGGTTCGTTTCGTCGCTGCCATTCGAACCTCCGCGAACGTGAGTGGGTTCTCTCGGTTGGGACGTAGGCGCGGGCTTGGGAGTGCCAGGCGCGGGTCCGCGGGCAAAGAGGCGGGGTTGTCCCCGCCCCTCCGCGGGGCAGAGAGGTGGGGTTGTCCCCGCCGGGGACCCGAGGCGATACTCCGCAGCCGTGCTGACTTCGCGGAACTTCCTGCTGCACTACGCCAGCGCCGGTGCGCCCGAGAGGCGGCTCACCGTGTCCGAGGCCGGATTGCGCCGCTTGGTCGAGGACGAGCTCTCGGACGGTCGCACGCCGGCCAGCCTGGCCGACTACCTGGCGCAGCGGGTGCCGGACAGCAGCCGCTTCACCATCTCGTTCGACGACGCGCACGTCTCGGTGCTGACCCACGCGGCGCCGGTGCTCCGCGAGCTCGGCATCACCCCCACGCTCTTCGTTCCCACCGCCTACGTCGGCACCAGTGACGAGATGCTCGACTGGGACGACCTGCGCCGCCTGCGCGACGAAGGCTGGGTGCTCGGCTCCCACACCGACACCCACCCGCGCATGGCGCTGCGTCTCTACGACGAGAGCGAGGAGGCGCAGGTTCGGCGGCTGGTGGAGGACGAGCTCCTGCGCTCGCGCGATTGAATGGCGGAGGAGCTCGGTGAGGTGCCCCGGCTCTTCGCTTATCCCTACGGCGAGGCGCCTCGGGTGGCGCGGCGCGCGGTGCAGCGAGCCGGGTTCGGCGCGGCGTTCACCGTCCGGCCCGCCGCGACCTGGACGGGCGACCTCTTGCAGATCCCTCGGATGGACGCGATGAGCCGGGTCGACGAGGGCCCGGGCGTTCAGCCCGGCGACGAGCCGGTGGGCTTGAGCATCGTGGTGCCTGCCTGCGATTGGCTGAACATCCTCTCCGACGTCGTGACCCGCCTCGCGTCGCAGGCCTATCCGCGCGAGCGCTTCGAGGTGATCGTCGTCGACGACGGCTCGCGCAGCGACCCCAGCCCGATCTTCGACGAGATGCCGCCCAACGTCCGGCTCGTGCGGCAGGGCGACGGTCGCTTTCGAGCCGGGCAGGCCCGGCAGCGCGGCGCGGAGCTGGCGGGGCATCCGCACCTCGTGTTCCTGGACGCCGACGTGGCCGTTGGGCCCGACTTCCTCTGGCACTACGACTGGATCCACCAGCGGGTGCCGGACGCCGTCGCGCTCGGTTACCTCTCCGGCTACAACCTGCACGACCTCGGTCATCTCCACACCCCCGACGCAGTGCTCGGTCGGGACCTCGACGAGCTGCCGCTCATCCCGGATTGCAGCCGCGAGCCCACGCTCCGCCGCTGCTTCGACAACCTGGACTGGCTGGAGGAGCCCTGGCCGCTGACCTACACGGGCAACCTCTCGCTCCCGAAGGCGCTCTTCGAGCGCGTGGGCGGGTTCAGCGACGAGTTCGTGGGCTGGGGCCTGGAGGACGTCGATCTCGGCATCCGGCTCGCTCGAGCCGGCAGCGCGCTTCCTCTTCAGCCGCTTCGCGCTCGGTTTCCACGTGGTCGACCCGAAGGAGAGCGAGAGCCGAAATCCCTTCCGCCAAGCCGCAGCCGTCGCGGGAGGACTTCGCGGGCTACCTACCAAAACCTCGACGTGCTGGCCCGGCGCCACGCCGGCGATCCGGCCGTCGAGGCGTACATCGCGCGCTCGCGGGCCGACATCGACGAGACCTGCGGGCGACCCTCCACGGTGGGGATTGAAGTGGGTGGTGCGTGCGCGGTGCGCACTCGCTTACCACCGCCGGCTCCATTTCGTGCAGCCAGGTGGTACGCCGGTCCAGGAGCTGCTCGACCGCGTCGCCTACGCCGAGAAGGTCCGCGCCCGCACGATCTACCTACTTGGGCGGTGAGCCGGCGGAGCACCCCGGGTTCTTCACCTTGCTGGAGCGGGCGAGCGAGGCGGTGGGCTGGGTGTCGATGCAGAGCCTCGGCCACGCGTTCGCCGCGCCGGGGCTCGCCGAGCGGGCGCGCGACGCGGGTCTCTCGGGCGTGGTGGTGATGATCTTCGCCTTCGACCCGATCGTGCACGACGGCTTGTACGGAGCCGGCGCCTACGGCGAGCTCCTCGCCGGCCTCGACGCGTTGGCCGCCGCGGGCCTCGAGCTCTCGGCGCACCTCGTCGTCACCTCGCGAGAGCGCGAGCGCGCTGGAGGCGACGATTGAGGAGCTGTCCCGCCGCGCGCGATGCCGATTGTCGAGCTGAGCGTGACCGAGCCCGAGCTCGTCGAGGAGGCCGAGCGCCTCGCCGGCGTCCCCGCGGCGCTGCGCTGAGATACCGTCTCCTTCAGCAAGGGTTTTCTGCAGGAGTCGCCGGGAGCCGCGGGACGAACGGCTTGCGGTTCTTGGCGACGCTGTAGATGGCCGTCAGCAGCTTGCGCATGGCGGCGACGATCGCGAGCTTGGCAGGCTTTCCACGGGCGATGAGGCCCTCGTAGAAGGCCCTGAGCCAGCTGTTGCGGACGATGGCGGTGAGCGTGGGCATCCAGAGCTTGGCGCGTAGCCGGCGATCGCCGAGCGAGGTCGTGGCGGCCCGCGAGGGCGTGCTCTTGCCGGAGTGGTTCACTCCCGGGACGACGCCGAAGTGCGCGGCGAAGGCTGCCGCCGACGCGTAGCTCGCGGGGTCGCCGAACTCGGCGAGGATCCGTGCGGTGGTGGTGGGTCCGATCCCGTCGATTGTCTGGAGCAGCGACGCGAGCTCGGACGAGTCGATCAGCGTCTTGATCGTGCGGTCGATCTCACCGATGCGCTTGCGCAGCACGGCGATGTCCTCGCAGCTCGTCTGGACGCCCAGCTTGTACGCCGGGCCGTGGTGCATCCCCGCGGAGCTCTTCGCGGCGGTGATCAGGCTCGCGGCGAGCTCTTCGGGCACGTGATGTCGGCCGTCGTACTTCAGCTTGGCGAGCGTAGACGGCTTGACCTGCCGGAACGCCGCTGCCGTGGGGCAGCGCGTCAGCAGCGTGGTGGCCAAGCTCGTGCCGATATCTTTCACGTGCCGGGTGAACTCCGGGAAGCCCAGGTCCACCAGGCGGTGCAGTTGCCGGACCCGGTCGCCGAGATCTTGCACCCAGCGATCCCGCAGCCGGACGTGCTCGCGCAGCTCTTGGAGCTGCTCGTCCGGCACGGTGGCGGTCCGAGGACGATGCGCCCGACCGAAGCGCGCGATCAGCCGGGCATCGGCTGCGTCGGTCTTGGCCCGGCTCAGCTCCGACTGGCCGAAGCGCCGCACCGCGAGCGGGTTGACTACGGCCACGTGGAAGCCCGCGGTGACCAGCCGGGCGAACACGTTCTGCCAGTAGTGGCCGATGGCCTCCATCACCACCAGCGAGTCGGACGGATCACCGAGCAGCTCGAGCAGCCGCTCGTGCCCCGGCCCCGTCTCCTCGATTCTTCGTCGGCTTGAGCAGAACCTCCCCGTCCGCGTCGATCGCGGCGACCACGTGGACCTTGGAGGCGATGTCGATCCCGAAAAACCGCATGATGCTCCTGGCGATCTTCCGCCTGCGGGAGCCTCCTGCCCGACGACCATGCTCGCGCTTGTCGATGCGAGGACTCCCATGGGGCCTCGAGATACCGTCCGAGCAAGGATCGCCGGACGAGGGCGCCAATCTCAGCGACGAGGACGATGCCTCACGCCCTACGCGGCGACCCTCTCCCGGCAGGGGTTGATCCGGACGAGTAAGCCTCAGATCAGCCTCGTGGGGTAGATACAAGCCCCGACGAGTCCGGGCGATCCTCTGCCTGAGCGGCGAAGTGCCGCTCTTGGTGGACCCAAAGGCGCCTCGGTGGGCGGCGCTCGACGTGGATTGAGGCTCGCCCCGAACGGAGAACGCTCCGGGCGAACGCTCGGCGCGGGGTTCGGGCCGCCTCGGCTGCCTCGGCGGGACGACCAGCGGAGGGGAATCTCGGAGCCTCGCTTCAAAGGGATGGCCGCGTGTGGCACCCTCGCCGCCATTCGAGGACTGCGTGAGAGCGACCGTCGTCATCCCCACCTACCGCCGCGCCGAGCGCCTGAGAGCGCTGCTGGCCTGCCTGACCGCGCAAGAGGGAGACGCGCTCGCGCGGGTCGTGGTCTGCGACGACGGCTCGCCCGACCACACGCGCGAGGTCGCCGCAGCGTTCGAAGAGGAGCTGCCGCTCGTCTACGCCTGGCAGGAGGATTGCGGGTTCCGGGCAGGGCAGGCGCGCAACCTCGGCATCGCGCACGCCGTCGGTGACGTGGTGATCTTCGTCGACGACGACGTGCTCGTCCGGCCCGACTTCGTGGCCACGCACCTCGAGGCGCACGCCGGTGCCGGCTCCGAGCGGAGCGTGGCCATCGGCTACCGCCACCGGACCGACGCCTTCGAGGGAGGCGCGCCTGCGCTCGAGACGATCCTCGCGGCCGAGCGGGATGACCGGCTGATCGAGCTCGAGGCGCCGATCACCGAGCACCCGACGCCGTGGGTGTACGTCTACTCCTGCAATTTCTCGGTGACCCTGGGCGGACCGGAGCTCTCGTTCGACGACGGCTTCTCCGGCTGGGGCATGGAGGACACGGAGCTCGGCTATCGGCTGTGGCAGGCGGGCTACGCCATCGTCGAGGCCGACCGCGCCCGGGTCCTGCACGTGGAGGATCCGGCGCCGCGCGATCCCTTCCGCTGCGAGATCCGGGAGCTGCCCCCGAGCTACGACAGCTATGTGCTCAACGCCGTGTACTTCATGGACAAGCACCCCGAGGACGAGATGCTGCGCGAGTTCGTGCGCAACGATCTCCGCTGGTACGTCCTCGACGATCGGGACCACTTCGTGAAGAACGGCTACGCCAACGACGTCGACGTCGTCATCGAGCGGTGCCGCGAGACGTTGAAGGCGCGCCGCGCCGAGGAGCCACCCTCCATGAGAGAGAGCGCATGAGCCGAGCCCTGCCGGGATTACCGGTCCATCCGGCGTTGAGCCGACCCCTCGACGAGCTCGCGGTCGAGCTCACCGTCTACTGCAACCTCAAGTGCGAGATGTGCAGCGTCTGGGAGCTGCGCGAGCACGGCGTGCCCTTCGAGAAGGCCATCGAGCTGCTCGATCAGGCGCGGAGCCTCGGCGCGACGGTCTTCACGCCCTGCGGTGCCGAGAGCTTCATGCGCAAGGACTTCCTCGACATCGTGGAGCACGCGCACCGCATCGGCTTCACCCGCCAGGACATCGTCACCAACGGGACGATGATCACCGACGCGCACCTCGACCGGTTGCAACAGAGCCCTTCCGTCGCGCTCCACATCAGCATCGACGGCCCGCGCGAGATCCACGATCTCCTGCGCGGCGAGGGCAACTACGACAAGGCCGTCGCCACCGCGAAGGAGTGCATTCGCCGCGGCATCGAGCTGGGGCTGAGCGGGGTGATCCTCAAGGAGTCGCTCGACCACCTGACGCACCTCGTGTCGCTCGCGGCCGAGCTCGGCATCGGCGAGGTGAGCTTTCAGCCCTTCCAGACCGAGATCAGCGGGCCCGAGAAGGACATCCCGCGCTTTTCGCTGCTCAGGACACCGAAGGCGCGCATCGTCGAGGCGCTTTCGAAGCTGGCGGCGCACGCCGAGCGGCTCGGCGTCGAGATCTTCACCGAGTCGCTCTTCGGCGTGATCCCCGACTACCTCGCGTTCGGCAAGCGGCCGATCCCGCCGGGTGGCTGTTACCTGCCGAGCAAGTTCCTGCTCGTCGATTTCCGCGGCGACGTCTACCCGTGCTTCTTCATGCGCACCGACGCCGACCGCATGGGCAACGTCATGCAGGACGACATCGTCGACCTCTGGCACTCGGCGCACCACCAGCAGCTCCAAACGCTCGCGCTGGCCGAGCGTTGCCCGGGTTGCTTGGCCGCGTGCTCCGACGTGGAGAGCTTCGACGACGCCGACCGAACGGCCGACGTGACCTACGCGCCACCGGCGCAGATCCTGCTCCAGGCCCACGAGGGCGCGGAGTGATCACTCGGAGGGGAAGATGAACGCGCCCGCGCCTACCACGGAGAGCTCGGTCACACAGCGCAAGACGCGGCGATGCCGGGGCTGCGGAGCCGACGTGACCCACACGATGAGCGGTCGCGAGGCGTTCGAGACGGAGGCCTGCCCGGGCTGTGGCGCCGAGGTGCCGTTCACGAACTTCGTGCGGATGGACATCGCGCTCAGCGAGTACTGCAACCTGAAGTGCCAGATGTGCCGGCGGCCGAGCGAGGCGCTCTTCATGGACGCCGAGCGCTGCAAGCGCGCCATGACCGAGGCCGTCGAGGTCGGAGTCGAGTATCTGAGCTTCTCGGGCGGCGAGCCCTTCGTGCATCCGAAGATCATCGAGCTGCTGGAGCACGCCTTCTCGCTCGGCGCGAAGGTGCAGATGGTGTCCAACGGGACGCTCATCCGGGAGAAGCACCTCGACCTGTTGAGCCAGCTCGACTGCCTCACCATCAGCGTGGACGGGACCGAAGCCGCGCACGACAAGATCCGCGCCCGCCCTGGCACCTACCAGCGCACGATGAAGACCCTCCGCCTGCTCACCGAGAAGGGCCGCGTCCAGTGGGGCACGAATACGGTGATGCAGCGTGACAACTACGACTGCCTCTACGACAGCTTCGCGGCCATTCAGGCCATCGGCGGCATGAAGTACGCCTACTGCGGCTTCAGCCACGTCGAGGTCGTCCCCGAGACGGCACAGCTGCAGATGATGCCGGAAGAGGAGCGGGTAGCCGCCGAACAAATTCGGCGGATCGAAGAGGCATGCGCCCAGACGCATACCTGGTTCAACGACCGGGAGATGCTGCTCTCACACTTCGGCACGTATGCTCGCAAAGACCGCCGCTTCCGACCGATCGACGGGTGCAAAATCCCGCAGAAGTTCATCGGCTTCTCGGATCACGGCTTCTACTTGTGCTGGCACCAAGGCCGTAACATCCAGAACGAGAGCCTGATCGCCGCGCTCCGGACCGACCTGGCCCGCGACATCGTTCGCGAGGGGCTCGAGAAGCGCTGCGTCGCCTGCAACTGCTTCAACTACTCGTGGGACGAGGAGTGGAACCGCGGGATCATGGCCAGCGCGCTGGCCGGCGCCAGCGTCGAGGAGGGGATCGTGCCGCTGCGGGTGCCCTCGCGGATGGTGGTCGGGGGCAGCGCCGGCAACACCCTCGAGATCGACGAGATCTGAGCCAGCGACGCGTCCCCGAACGGGGCCGAACAGCTTTCGAACGCAGAAGATTCCCGAGCGCAGTTGAAATTTGGGCGGGTCGGAGCGACCATGTTTCGTCCCTCGCTTCGCGTTCGGAGGTTCCCATGAGAGTCTGTTCGTTCTCACCCCGGGGCTGGTTGGCGGTGGCGGCTGCGCTCGCCATGGCGACCGGTTGTAACCCCGGTCGCGTCGGCCCGAGACGCGACGGAGGCACAGGCGACGGCGCGACGGCCGCGAACCAGCCCGACGCCGACGGCGACGGAATCTGGGACAGCTGGGAAGGTCGCGCGGACATGGTCGACACCGACGGTGACGGCACGCCCGACTATCTGGACCTGGACAGCGACGGCGACGGCATCCCGGACAGCGTCGAGGGGCGCCCGTCGCCCGGCACCGGCGAGCCGATCGATTCGGATGGCGACGGAATCTACGACTTCCGCGACACCGACTCGGACGGCAACGGCATCCCGGACATGGACGAGCCGGACACCGACATGGACATGGACGGGTTGCAGGCCTACTGCGACACCGACGACGACGGCGACCGCATCCTCGACGTCGAAGAGATTGGCGGGAACCCGGACGCGCCGCTCGACACCGATGGCGACGGGATGTTCGACTACCAGGACATCGACAGCGACGCGGACACCATCGGCGACCTGAGCGAGTCCACGGTCGACACCGACGGTGACGGCACGCCGGACCGCTTCGACCAGGACAGCGACAACGACACCTGGACGGACGCCGAGGAGGCTGGCGACACCGACGTGGCGACGCCGCCGATCGACTCGGACGGCGACGGTATCCCCAACTTCCGCGACACCGACAGCGATGACGACGGTCTCAGCGATGCGGACGAGCGGACCTACGGCACCGACCCGACGAATCCCGACACGGACGGCGACGGCGTCAGCGACCTGGTCGAGATCGCCGCCTGCCCGGCCGGCGACACGAGCTGCGCGGCGACCCGACGAACCCGGATGAGCAACCCGCGCACGCGCGGCGACTTCGTCTTCCTCGAGCCCTACATGATGCCGCCGAACCCGCCGCGCGACACGCTGGATTTCGCGACGAACATTCGGCAGGCGGACGTCTACTTCCTGATTGACACGACCGGCTCGATGAGTGGCGCGATCGACAACGTAAAACTCGGGATCTGTCTACCCCATCACCGGAATCATCGACCACGTTCGTGCGACGATTCCAGACACGTATTTCGGCGTCGGCGACTTCGAGATGCGGTCGACGACATGTCTACGGAACGCACGGACATGACCGCATCGGCACCACCGCCCAGGCTGGGGTCAAGATGCTCTCGGCCAACGGAGGCGGCGATACCCCGGAGGGCGACGTTCCCGCGCTCTATGCGGCGGCCTCGGGAATGGGGGTCTCGACCTCGCCGGCGATCGCGGCGCGAACCGGTGTCCCGCCGAGACCTTTGGCTATCCATGCTTCCGCAGCGGCGCCGTTCCGATCATCATCCTCATTACCGACGCACCCTTCCACAACGGCCCTGTGAGTGGAAATCCGAGCGGCTACACGTCCTACGCCACGGCGCTTTCGGCGCTGACCTCGAACCACGTGCGCGTCATCGGGATGTCGGTCGGGTATGAGGGCGGTACGGCAGACCTGCAACAGACGGCACGCGATACGGGCGCCGTGGACGGGTCGGGCAACCCCCTCGTGAGCGTCACCAGCGACGTGAGCACCGTCAGCTCTGACGTCGTGTCGCAGATTCAGACGCTGGCCAACAGCACCTCGTTCGACATCTCGGTCACGTTCGAGGACGATCACGTCGGACTGGTCGACACCTGGGCGTCGTTCGTCGACCACATCGAGGCCAACGAGGCCGGTGACAGCACGCGCGGCTGTGCCGCGCGGATGGCCATCGACACCGACGGGGACGGCTACAACGACACGTTCCCGGGCGTCACCGCGGGGGAGCGGGTCTGCTTCGACATCATCGTGAAGCAAAACGACACCGTGATGCCGACGCCTGCGCCGCAGCTCTTCCGGGCCACGCTGCACGTGCTCGGTGACGGCTTCACCGAGCTCGACTCGCGCGACGTCTACTTCCTGGTCCCGGGCACCGTCAGCGGCCCGGGTATCCCGAGCTGACCGCGCCGCGCTCCGTATCGACTGGCCCCGCCGGCTTCACGCCGCGCGGGGCCTTTGCTTTCGTGGGGGC
>CAWHVG010000005.1:0-3222056 GCA_963832725.1 uncultured Pseudomonadota bacterium | reverse complement strand
ACGATACAAACGAGCGCATATTTCGTAATCAATACATTTTCGTCTTGCGTGTCTCGCCTCGCATGCTATGCATACGTTCAGTACCGAGGGGTCATCACAGGGGGGTCGAGGGAGCGTCGGCGGAGGGCGGAGCGCTCTTGTCGCGAGGCGACGATGATTGTCGGGCATGCGGAGACGAGGCGGAGACGTGTGACTCGAGACGTGTCGGCGCATAGGACATTCCAGGCACGGAAAACGGTGCCGGGGAGACCGCCGCGAGTGAACCCCGGCCGGGTCGGGCCGCGTGAAGGTCTCCGCGAGGCGCATGAACCCCCGCGAGCTCCCGGAGGTGTGGGTCGGAACGCACGGCCCAGGGCGGTTTGGGTCGAATCCACACCGCGCGGACGGAGCGGGCGCCGGCCCGAGCTCGGCCCCGGCCACTCCCTCCGTCGGTGAAGGCAGGTCGTGGATGAACACCTTGCGCACGTCGACCCGCAGCCCGTTGGCGACGGTCTCGAGCGCGCTCCGCAATGCCGCCAGCCAGTGCGCCTCCTGCTCGAGCGGGCCGGCCCGCTCTACGATGTCGACCGCGTGCACCGCGAGCAGCTCGCGCTCCAGCCCGTCGGCGATGGTGTCGGCGGCGTTCTGGCCGAGGTAGCGTGTCAGCGCCCGCAGATCGCTCCGCAGCACCGCCAGGATCACGTAGGCCCGCCGGGCCGAGGAGGCGTCCGCGGCGTAGCGATCGACCAGGTCCAGATACCGGAGCGCGCGGAAGAGGGCGAGCATCGTCAGCGCGAGCACGCGGTGGGTCGCCTCGGAGCGGACGGCGTGCAGCGCGTCGAGCACCTCGCCGTTCTGGATGCGGTCGAACTCCGGCCGGAACTCGAGCGCCATCAGCGGGTTGAAGTAGACGTTGCGCCCGACCTCGGCGCATAGGACATTCCAGGCACGGAAAACGGTGCCGGGGAGAGCGCATAGGACATTCCAGGCACGGAAAACGGTGCCGGGGAGACCGCCGCGAGTGAACCCCGGCCGGGTCGGGCCGCGTGAAGGTCTCCGCGAGGCGCATGAACCCCCGCGAGCTCCCGGAGGTGTGGGTCGGAACGCACGGCCCAGGGCGGTTTGGGTCGAATCCACACCGCGCGGACGGAGCGGTGCACCGACGTCGGGACGGTCGAGTCAGCCGAACGCGAGTCGGAGCTGTCCGGGTGGAGAAGGAAGAGGTCGTCGCGGCGGTGCGCGGGCCGCGTCTTCACCGCCGAGCTCGGCCATGACGCGCGCGATGTCATCGGGCTCGGTGGCGACCTCGACGAGGCGCATGCGGCCGCCACAGCCGGGCACGGGGCAGGTCTCGATCTCGACCGCGAACACCCGCTTCAAGAGCCACGGCCAGGGGTGGCGGCTGGGCGGAGGCGGCGGTTGGAGCGATGGCACCTCGCTCGGCATGAACAAGGGCAACTGCGCATCCACAAGGGGCGGCGCGCGGCCGGGCACGACTTCGGCTCGAGCGGTGGCACGCCCGGCGAGCACGCCGTGGTAGCGCGTCATGTGAAAGCGAGGGGGCGGGATCAGCGCGCAGAGTCGAGCGATGAAGTCGAGCGGATCGAGCAAGACGGCATGCGTGCCGTCCTTCCACGCCGCTTTGAAGCTCAGCTTCACGCGCCCGTCAGGGTGCATCGACAGGCGCTCCTGCGAGAGCGGGGGCCTGACCACGTAGCGGCAAAGGCGCTCGAGCCGGGCGCGGTCCCGGCCGTCGACCGCCACCTTTGCATGGACGTTCACCCCCTCGACCTCGGCCACGGGCTCGGTGGGTGAGGGGATGAGGCGCACGGGGCGAACGAGCTTGCTCGTCCGCTGACCTGGGACGTCGCCCAGAAGCTGCACGTCCGCCGCCGAGGCGGCGTAGCACGAGGCGAGCGCGGGCTCTTCGTCCCTCAGCCGGTCGGGGGTGTCCTCCACGCCCTCGAGCGAACGGCCATGCCGTGCGAGCACTCGCACGAGCGACGCGTGCGTCCACTCGGCGACCTGCGCGACCTCCTCCGCGCTCGGCTCCGGCAACGCATGAAACACGAGCTCGCCCTCGGCATCGCGGACGTACGCGCCGTCCAACGCGATCGTGTGAAAGTGGACGTTGAGCCTCAGCGAGCTGTCCACCCGCTGGATGAACGTGACCGCGCCGACGAGGGCGTCCTCGACGCTCGAGAGGCCGAGCCTGCGCTTGGCGCGCCAGCGCAGCGACCGCGTGAGCGCGCCGACGAACGCGTCGAGCACATCGGCGCACAGCCGACGGTCGTACGCGAGCGCGTAGCGCACGCTCCACGGGAGCGAGCAAACCCACTGGCGGATCGGCACGGCCGGCAGGACCTCGTCCACCAAGTGCGCAGCGACGTCGGACATCCGCCGGCCGAGGCACGAGGGGCAGAATCCACGGCGCTTGCATGAAAACGCGCAGACGACGTCGTGTCCCCAGCGAGCGCATTCCAGATGCACCAGGCCATGCTCGAGGAGGCCGCAACGCAGGTACTCCTCGAACTCCCGCACCACGAACTGCGGCAGGCCCCCGCCCTCCGCCTCCGCTCGCTCCAGAAAGCGCGGCCAGTGCTCGCGCACGAGCTGGTAGAGCAGCGTCTCTTCCGGCCTCCGACGCTCGTAGCCGTCCGCACGCGCGAACCGAGCTACGGCATGCGCGGGCGCGCTCACGCGTCTCGTACCGCGCTACGACGACGGCTCCCTTCCACGGCCGCTGGGCCAGCGCAGACCGCATGCCGGCTCGGCGGTCAATGACTTCGGGCAGTTACGCGCCCAGATCGGCGGACGTGGCGGACGAGCGGCGAACCCTCCGCCGATCTTCCCGCTCCGACGCGTTCGACGAGCTTCGAGGAGGAACGCCCGCCGGTCCCGGCGCTCGCCCCCTCGCTCGTAGCGGAGCGGCCGCATCCAGGCGGCCTGGCGGACGCTCAGCCCTCCCGGCCGCTCCAGCCGATCGCGCCCGCCTCCAGCAGCTCGGCGATCCACGCCGCGCCGTCCTCGGGCCAGCCCTCCGGCGTCTCTTCGAGCGCGCCGTCGATGATCTCGGCCAGCTCGACCGGATCGCAGACCCCGCGCCCCAGCCGCTCCCAGGCAGCGTCGACCCCGCTCGGGCAGGGCAGCACGGAGACCTGGTCGAAGAACGCGCCTCTGGACCTGGCAAGCGCCCGGTCGCGCACTCGAGCAGCCGACGTCGATGCTGGTGAAGCGCGCCTGCGCTCGTCGGTCGCGACGAAGTGGTATCGCGGGGGCTCGCCGAGCACATCAGCACTGCCTTCGTCCTGGATGGCCAGGACGGAGTCACGGCCGCTCGCCCGCCGCGGTGAGCCTCTCCATGCCAGCGGGCTTCGAGCCGGACGGCTGGCCATGGACGGCGCCTCGACACACGCCCAGGCCGAACGCGTTCTCGGGCCGCACGACTGACGCGCGGGTTCAGCGAGGACTCCCCAGAGAGAGACGCGTCTCCGCAGGGGAGTGCCGGAGCTGGTGCCGTCGTCCGCGATGGGTTTCGCTTCGATGCACTCGTTTCGACCTGCGCCTCGCTCCTTCTCGGGGCGTGCGGCGAGCATGACGCTCCTCGGCCCACCGCGAGCGACGCCCCGCGCGCGGCGGTCGAGACGGCCGAGGCACAGCCAGCGAGCGAGACGGCGGTGTCGCCCTCCCCAGCGGCGGCCGGGACGTCAGGCGCGAAGCAAGTGGCTCAGGAGCAGGCCGACGCCGCGAACGCGCGGGCCTTCCACCGCACGCTGGCCGCCGCCCGCCGCGCGCATCGCGCGCACGCGCCGACCACGATCGAGCTCTACGAAGTAAGTACCTGATGCGGCGAGTGCTTGAGGTCGCGGAGCAGGGACACCTTGAAGCGTGCGCGGAGGGCTCGTCCCCGGACCTCCGGGCTGGTGGCGAGATTCCGCTCGCGCGCGAGCACTCGATCGATGGCTACATCGCGACCCTGCTCCGTCGCTCACCGGGACGTCGCATTCTCGCGCTGGCTCGGGGGCGGCTACTCCATATCCCATGGTCTGCACGGCGTTGAATGCATCAGAGCGTCATGCCGCATCTCGAATATCGTCGAACCGCGAACCTCAGTCGCCGCTACGACCAGCACATCATATACTCCAACACGACGCGCAATTGAAACGGCGTTCCCAAACAGAACGTCACTAGCCATCACTGTCGAATCTCCACGGCCATCATGTGTCAGGACGGTAACCCCACGCATTCCCACAAGCAGAAGGGAGCCATCAAAACCCATCGGTATGGCAGCATCAACCGAACCAATTGCGCGAAGAGTGTTGTCTATGAGCTCGGGGGGAGCGCTCGCCCAATCTGGATCAACAACATTTCCCGCCGGCCCCAGAGTTAGTTCCAGCCATGTACCTCCCCTTCTCACCACGGTCGTGGGCCTTCCCGGGAGGATCTGCTCGGCGCCACCGAGTCCCCGCACCCGAACATCCTCCTCTCCGGATCTGAGGTCCCAGACGCGTGCTTCACCGTCCACCATCGCAACTAAATTGTCCCCCATGACCGACGGCTCGACGAGATCGCTCGGGAGATCAATAGTCATCTGCTCAACAATCGAGCCATCATCCTCTACGGAAAGCAGTGAGCCCCGCTCCGACTCAATCACAAGTATTTGGGGCCTCGACCCGGACCCGATCACGCGCGAAAGTCTCGCCCCCGAGCCGAGTGGTAGAGACCTGTCGGCAACACGCGAATCGGATAGCCTATGAAGACGTAGTGTCAGCTCTGCCGAACCTCGATCCAGGCGATGTCTCCAAACGGGCTGACATCAGGCAAGATGTCATACGCGTTCTCGGCGGGAACAGTCTGGTCACCGACAAAGACAGACGTTGCCGTAGCGTATGTGATCGGCGTGCGAGTAACGCCGTCTGCGATCGTGCGTATACGTTCGGCGGATCGCGTGACAAGTACTGGGCCATCGAACGACATCGAATTCACGCGTCGCTCTCCATGGATTAGGTGTCCACACCTGTCGATACCAATCATCTCGAATGTAACATCGGTTGCGGTGTATGGAACTGAAATCCACACGTTGGATGCACTCCAAGAGGTCCCTACAGGCACACCGGCACTTGGGCTCGCTGTTGCAACTCGAATACAAGCAGCGTCTAGATTTGGCGCCGAAATCCGAGCCAAAATTCCCATCGGAACAAATGCCGTGGTTGTAGGCACTGCGCCCGTACAAGGATCAGCTTCAAGGTGGACATTCTGCGCATTGGATGCGAGTTCGAACACTCTCGGATCATCACAACCCAGAGCAAGAAAACGGTCGCTATCAGCACTCGGCGCGCACATGGGCGGGCTGGAGTCGGTCGCCGCGTCTCTCCGTGCGCGCTCGTGAGACAGCGCGCACGCCGTGAGCGCTATCGTACCAAGGAGTAACAACATCTGACGCATTGTTGCCGCCGTCCTCCAACGGTTACGTGCGTGACGCCCGATCAAGACATTTGTACCACGGTGCGAGGCCGTGGCCCAATGGTGCGGCGTGGGGCCGTCCTGCACTCCGAGGTGGAGCTGCTCGCGACCGAGCCGGAACCAGAGGCCCTCCGGGTTGGGCATGTCCGCCGGCTTGGGGATGCGCTCGAGGCCGAGCAGCCCGGCATAGAACGCGAGCGCGTCCTCCTCGCGGGCGCGCGGCATCATGATCTGGACGTGGTGGATGCGCACGTCACTCCTCCGACCCGAGCATGAGAGGTCGGCGCACGCGGCGCACCCGGGCTCACGCCCGCTGGATCAAGAGAAGTCGCGTCCCGTCTGAAGACCTCGGGCTCGGGGGCGTTCTCGACCTCGGTGCGCCCAGGGCGCGCGAGCTCCTCGCTCTTCGCCACCGCGCGCACGGCGTCGATCGTGCGGGAGCAGGCGACGATCACCGCGACGCCGCCGGGAGCAGGGCGGCGGGACCGGCATGACCGCCCGCGATGGGCGCACGGAGCTTCTCGCGGTGCATTCGCCGTCGCGCCGCCATTCCCGCATCTGCGTTCATATTTCGCAGATTCGAGAGCGCCGGCCACGCGCCCGCCGTGCTACATGCGACGGCGCTCCTACCGAAGCGGTCCGGGGCGCACGCACAGCTCGCGGCACAAAATCCTCGTCATCTCGAATCCGTGGGAGTCATCGGGACTCGTTTCGCTTCGACGATGAAGGCGGTCGCCCTCGCAACGGAGCACGGCGTCACGGGCGAGGAACGCGGTGGCGTCTCGATGGCGGCCGGCTCGTCGCCCCCCGAACCGGCGACCGCGGATGTCGAGTCGATCTGTCTTCCTGAAAACCACTGAGCCTTCCGGGCTCACGTCCATCATCCGCGAAGACGCTCTCGCACATACGCAGCGCCCACTTTCGAGATGTACACGAGGACCATTTCGAAAACAGCGTCCGTAAACAACCACCGATTCAACAAGGAGTCGTCCGTGCTCAAACTTCGTCACACCGTAGACATCCCCGGCACCGACCTGTCCGGCGCAGCGCTCTCCGCCGACGGTACCATCCTGGCCAGCGTGAGCCAGGGAGACAAGAGGCTCCGCGCGTGGCGCCTGCCCGAGAAGGAGCTGCTCTTCGAGAAGGCCGCGGCCGGGCGCGGCATGACCGTGCTGAGCCATGTCGTCCTGACCCCGGAGGGGCAGGCCATCGCCGGCCCCAAGAAGCTCAAGGCCTACGACGCCGTCACCGGCAAAGTGACCCTCGAGCTGCCCGCGCATCCCAAGGGCGAGGTTTGCGGCATCGCCCTCTCCCCCGACGGCAGCCTCGTCGGGACCATCTCGGCCAAGAGGGTGCGGGGCGCCGACGTGGGCGCCGCCATCTTCTCACCCTCCGACGGCGTCGAGCGGGGACGTTGGGGCAAGACCTTGCCGGGCCCCGCCGAGGCCGAAGACGCCCCCGTACCCGAGGCCCTCGCCTGGGATCCCGATGGCCAGACCCTCTGGGTGATCGCCTGGGCCCGGGGGCAGGGCTGGGGCACGCCGCCGCACTCGCTGATCTACCGACTTGTCGCCGGGGACGCGGAGGCCCCCTGGTTCCGCCTCGAATCGAAAGCGCACGCCGCACTATCTCGCCGGCACCTCGATCGGCCCCTGCGTCGACGCGGAGGACGGCGGGTTGCAGTTCCTCGATCCGGAGACGCTCGCCCCCGTCCGCGCGCTGGAGCTGCCCGGTCCCCTGACCGGCCTGGGAGCCTCCCCGGACGGCACCCGGCTCGTGGTGCTGACAGACGCGCCCGAGGAGCGCGGTCTTTGCCAGCTCTTCGATGTCGCATCGGGAGACGAGCTGGCTCGTGTATCCCTCGATGTCACGGGGTCCAAAGTGCAATGGTCGCGCAGCGGCGACGCATTCGTCTTCCGCTCGAAAGACCAGATCCACGTCTACGGCGTGTGACCGATGAACAAACTGCTGCGCGCCATCAAGGCGAAGAACCTCGAGAAGATCCGGGCCGCGATCGAGTCCGGCGAGGACGTGAACGGCCGCGACGCGAAGAACCGCCTCCCGCTCTCGATCGCCGCCACGTCGGGTGACGGGCCGACGGTGGAGGAGCTGCTCCGTCACGGCGCCGATCCCGAGGGCACCGACGCCGAGGCGATGTCCCCGCTCTACAAGTGCATCGCGTTCGGCAACGTGGACGGCGCGAAGGCCCTGATCGCGGCGGGGGCGAACGTGGAGCACAGCGCGCCCGGAGTGTGGACGCCGCTGCAGAAGTGCGCGTACGACGGCTTCGTGGACGTCCTGGACGCGCTCCTCGAGGCCGGCGCCGATCCCAATCGCGTCGTGAAGGAGATGTCTCCTCTGGCGATGGCCTGGTGGGGCCATCCGCGCGACCCCGCCCGGTACGAGCGTCTCATCGAGCGGCTGCGCGCCGCCGGCGCCGAGGTCGACGCCACCGCCCGCGAGTGGGCGTCGAAGCGTGCGGCGACGACCGGCGGCACGAGCGCATCGGCGATCGCCCCATCCGCCGATGGCTTCACGTTCTCGCTCTTCGAGCGGACGAAGGCGTGGATCGAGCTCTTCTCGTCTCGGCGCGACGTGAAGCGGCGGACGAAGCTCGAGATCGGCGAGCCCGTGGAGCCGCAGATGACGCACCGCACCTATCCCTCCGATGCGCAGCAGTTCGCCGCGCACGCATCGACCTTCCACTTCGCGTACGAAGCGAAGGCGCCTCCGCCTCCGCCTCCCCCGGCGGCCTTCGGCCCTGAGCCGCGCTTCGCGCTCGAGCTCGCGAAGGTGGTCGAGGGCGAGCCGAGCTTCGGCGAGTGGACGCGCGCCGGCGACGCCTTCTTGTTCGCGTCCGGCCGATTCGGCGATCCCTGCGTGATGGCGTGCGACCTCGAAGGCAACCTCCTCTGGAAGACGCCCGTCGCCAAGACCCCGCGCTGGATTGCGGCGACCGCCACGCACGCCGTCGTCGCCACGCGCGACTACCTCGACGAGAGCGCGAGCGCCTACGAGTGGCTCGATCTCGCGACGGGCGCCCACGTGGGACGCACGCCGGCGTCGCCTCCGAGCGTCGGGGCCGCCGTGGGCGACACGGTCTTCGCCATCGCCTACCGGCCCGACGCGCCGGAGACCGAGATGGTGCTGCTCGACGGCCCCACGGCGCCACCGCGCCCGCTGCCGCAGCCTGCGAAGACCTACCCGGCCCTCGCGTGCGCGGGGCTCGCCATCGTCGACGTCGGCTCCACCGAGACCGTGCGGGCGCTCTCCCCCGACGGACGGCTGGTGTGGGAGATCCCCGGCACGCTGCACGGAGTCGGCGACGGTGAGATCTTCGTCTCGCGAGGTGACGCGCTCCTCATCGTCGACCCCGAGAGCGGCGCGGAGCGCTGGCGCCGGGCCGATGTCGTGAGCGGCGACAGGTCCCACTACGTGAGCAGCGCACACGGCGTGGTCGTGGTGATGACCCAGCGCCCCGCCGAGCTGCGCTGCTACGACCGAGCCTCCGGCGCGCATCGCTGGACGGCGCGGCTCGCCGAGCACGACCCGAGCGAGGCCACCTCGTTGGCCTCGGTCTCGCCCTCCACTCCGCTCATCACGCGCGACCACGTCTTCGCCACCGACGAGCACTACTGGATCCGCGCGATCTCCCTCGCGACCGGTGAGTGCGTCGATTGGGTCGACGACCGCTGTTCGGGCGAATTCAGCGCCGTGCTCCTCGAGGATGGAGACGTGGTGCGCATGGTGGTGCCGGACACCGGCGCCAGAGGCGGTTTGCGCTTCTATCGCGGAAGCCACACGAGCAGCCCGCCGACGCGACGGTCGCCCCCCGGTCCGCCCCCACCTCCGCCGCCGTCCGGCACCCTCTACCTCGACTTCTCGGGGCAGTCCGACGAGGTGTATCTGGAGCTCGAAGACGGAACGGTCTTCCCCGCGGAAGACATCATCATGCTCGACACCGACCAGGACGGAACGGGCGTTGGCGCGTGGTACCTGCTCTCCCAAGACGGCAGGTCGGAGATCCTCTGGGACGTCGAGACCATGGCCCACTTCGACTCCCTCACCGACTACCTCACGCGCGGCGCCAAGCGCGCCTTCTCGTACGCCCCGTGTTGGCAGGAAGAGCCCGAGACGAACGCAGCGCCGGTCGCCGCCGTGAGCTTGTCGACCTCCACTCCTCTGCCCCAGATCCGCAAGGCGCTCGTGCGCCGCGGCGCGACACCGGAGATGGCCGACGACCTCGTCCGCTGGCTCGGCGGCGACGCGGCGCTGCTCGTGCCCAAGCCGAAGTCCAAGCCCAAGCGCAAGTCTCAGCGCAAAGCCCGGGCTCGCTGACGCGCGAGCCGCGAACGTTCCACCGTCTCGCTTGTCCGGGCCTCTGCGGATCAGTCTGCAAGTGCGAATGACCGGCGGTCTCTCGCCGCCCGAACCAGTCGCCTGCGCTCGGCGCCGGGAGGCGGGGATGGATTCCTCCGGCGAGTCCTCGAAGCGTGCCGCAAACTCTGTCCCAGGCTCGAGCCTGCTCGCACCTGCAGTGAGCTGGCCCTGCATGTCCATGTAGACCGCCGCATCGGTGAGGACCACGTTGCTGGCCTCGGGGCGCCCCCCTGCGATCAGTGGCACACCGAAGCCGAACACTTGACCCGGCGCAGGATCGGCGGGACCGCGCTCGACGCCGGCGTGGCTGGCACCAATGACCACGCCGGTCGATTGGATCGCGATGAGAAGATCGGAACGCAGGAGCGCTGGAGGCGCACAGGACATTCCAGGCACGGAAAACGGTGCCGGGGAGACCGCCGCGAGTGAACCCCGGCCGGGTCGGGCCGCGTGAAGGTCTCCGCGAGGCGCATGAACCCCCGCGAGCTCCCGGAGGTGTGGGTCGGAACGCACGGCCCAGGGCGGTTTGGGTCGAATCCACACCGCGCGGACGGAGCGGTGCACCGACGTCGGGACGGTCGAGTCAGCCGAATGCGAGCCGGAGCTGCCCTGGGGGCGAGGGACGACGACGCCGTGGCGGCGCGCGGGCCGCGTCGTCGCCGTCGACGGCGGCCACGACGCGGGCGATGTCGTCGGGCTCGGTGGCGATCTCGACGAGGCGCATGCGTCCGCCACAGCCGGGCACGGGGCAGGTCTCGATCTCGACCGCGAACACCCGCTTCAAGAGCCACGGCCAGGGGTGGCGGCTGGGCGGAGGCGGCGGTTGGAGCGATGGCACCTCGCTCGGCATGAACAAGGGCAACTGCGCATCGACAGGCGCCGGCGCGCGGCCGGGCACGAATTCGGCTCGAGCGGTGGCACGCCCGGCGAGCACGCCGTGATAGCGCGTCATGTGAAAGCGAGGGGGCGGGATCAGCGCGCAGAGTCGAGCGATGAAGTCGAGCGGATCGAGCAGGACAGCGTGCGTGCCGTCCTTCCACGCCGCTTTGAAGCTCAGCTTCACGCGCCCGTCAGGGTGCATCGACAGCCGCTCCTGCGAGAGCGGGGGCCTGACCACGTAGCGGCAAAGGCGCTCGAGCCGCGGCCGGTCCCGGCCGTCGAACGCCACCTTCGCATGAACGTTGACGCCCCCCACCTCGGCGACCGGCTCCGTCGGCGAGGAGACGAGCCGCACGGGGCGAACGAGCTTGCTCGTCCGCTGACCTGGGACGTCGCCCAGAAGCTGCACGTCCGCCGCCGAGGCCGCGTAGCACGAGGCGAGCGCGGGCTCTTCGTCCCTCAGCCGGTCGGGGGTGTCCTCCACGCCCTCGAGCGAACGGCCATGCCGTGCGAGCACTCGCACGAGCCCCGCGTGCGTCCACACCGCGACCTGCGCGACCTCCGCCGCGCTCGGCTCGGGCAGCGCGTGAAACACCAGCTCGCCCTCGGCATCGCGCACGTACAGCCGGCAGGACCTCGTCCACCAAGTGCGCAGCGACGTCGGACATCCGCCGGCCGAGGCACGAGGGGCAGAATCCACGGCGCTTGCATGAAAACGCGCAGACGACGTCGTGTCCGCAGCGAGCGCATTCCAGATGCACCAGGCCGTGCTCGAGGATGCCGCAGCCCAAGTACTCCTCGAACTCCCGCACCACGAACTGCGGCAGACCGCCCCCTTGCTCCTCCGCGCGCTCCACGAAGCGCGGCCAGTGCTCGCGCACGAGCTCGTACAGCAGTGTCTCTTCCGGCCTCCGACGCTCGTAGCCGTCCGCACGCGCGACCCGAGCTACGGCATGCGCGGGCGCGCTCACGCGTCTCGTACCGCGCTACGACGACGGCTCCCTTCCACGGCCGCTGGGCCAGCGCAGGTCGCATGCCGGCTCGGCGGTCAATGACTTCGGGCAGTTACGCGCCCAGATCGGCGGACGTGGCGGACGAGCGGCGAACCCTCCGCCGATCTTCCCGCTCCGACGCGTTCGACGAGCTTCGAGGAGGAACGCCCGCCGGTCCCGGCGCTCGCCCCCTCGCTCGTAGCGGAGCGGCCGCATCCAGGCGGCCTGGCGGACGCTCAGCCCTCCCGGCCGCTCCAGCCGATCGCGCCCGCCTCCAGCAGCTCGCCGATCCACGCCGCGCCGTCCTCGGGCCAGCCCTCCGGCGTCTCTTCGAGCGCGCCGTCGATGATCTCGGCCAGCTCGACCGGATCGCAGGCCCCGAGCCCCAGCCGCTCCCAGGCAGCGTCGACCCCGCTCGGGCAGGGCAGCACGGAGACCTGGGATTCTCACAGTAGTGAACCGCGCGATCGATGGCGAGATCCGCGTCGCGGCGTAGCCGCTCTACCTGCCCCGCCGCGTGAAGTCATAGAACGCGACGTCGTCGCGGTCATCACGCCGAGCGACGGCGTGCACTTCACGGCCGTGCAGCGCGTGACCGACCGGCATCTCGCGACGAAGCTCGTCCTCCAAGGTCGTCGCCTCGCTGCCTTCGATCGCGCACCATTCGCTCCCTTCGGCCATCATCGGAGGCCCCCGCGAATCAGCGCCAGCATCTGTCCTGCGAGCCGATCGAGCGGACCGCTGGCGAGCACGGACTCGTAGCTGCGCGCGACGCACTCGAAGGTCGAGTCGTGGAACGCGAGGAACGAGCGGTCACGATCCCGTGGAGCGCGCACCTGAGGCACCGAGTCGACCGCGAGCATGGCCTGGGAGCTCGCGCTCCCGGGCCGAGATGGGTCCGTCGTGGGCCGGCAGGTGTAGCAATCCGTTCGTTCTGCAGGAAACACGTCCTCACCGGCTCGTGTCCGGGGCCAGACGACTGCAAACGCCCGCAGCTGTACTCCCGCTGACGCATGCCAGCGTCCTCATTCCCTGTCACCCCCAAGACGAACCGGGGCACGGTTGCTGCCCGCGGCTCTATTCGGCAGCAATAATGGAGCCCTCACCGATCACTTGGGACGCAATATTCAGCTTGAACGACTCGCCTCCGGCAAACTTCCAACCGAGTTCGTTTCCATAGGGCAGCTTGATTCGGGCTCGGAACGGCTGGTCCAGTGAAAGCAGACCCTCGACATGGTCGGCCCACACCTCACACGCGACCAGTTCTCCCGCGTAGTTGAAGGACGGCCGAAGGCCGTTTTTCACGGGCTTCTCCAGCCCACCCCGATTGGCTCCGAACAGCGTCACCTCTGCGACAATCTCCAGCATGATGCACCTCAGAAGACATGTTCGATTAGGCCGATGAGGGGCGCATAGGACATTCCAGACACGGAAAACGGTGCCGTCGAGACGGCCGCGAGTCAACGCCGGCCGGGTCGGGCCGCATGAAGGTCTCCGCGAGGCGCATGAACCCCCGCGAGCTCCCGGAGGTGTGGGTCGGGACGCGCGGCCCAGGGCGATTCGGGTCGAATCCACACCGCGCGGACGGAGCGGTGCACCGACGTCGGGACGGTCGAGTCAGCCGAATGCGAGCCGGAGCTGCCCTGGGGGCGAGGGACGACGCCGGCGCGGTGGTGCGCGGGCCGCGTCGTCGCCGCCGACCGCGGCCATGACGCGGGCGATGTCATCGGGGTCGGTGGCGATCTCGACGAGGCGCATGCGGCCGCCACAGCCGGGCACCGGGCAGGCTTCGATGTCGACCGCGAACACTCGCTTCAACAACCACGGCCACGGGTGTCGGCTCGGCGGAGGCGGCGGTTCGAGAGGCGGGCGCGTCCTCCACGCCGTCGAGCGAGCGGCCGTGCCGCGCGAACACCCGTACGAGCCCCGCGTGCGTCCACTCGGCCACCTCCGCGACCTCCTCCGAGCTCGGCTCCGGCAACGCGTGAAACACCAGCTCGCCCTCGGCATCGCGCACGTACGCGCCGTCCAACGCGATCGTGTGAAAGTGCGGATTGAGCCGCAGCGCGCTGTCGACCCGCTGGATGAAGGTGACCGCGCCGACGAGGGCGTCCTCCACGCTCGAGAGGCCGAGCCTGCGCTTGGCCCGCCAGCGCAGCGACCGCGTGAGCCCGCCGACGAACGCGTCGAGCACGTCGGCGCACAGCCGACGGTCGTACGCCAGCGCGTAGCGCACGCTCCACGGCAGCGAGCAGACCCACTGGCGGATTGGCACCTCCGGCAGCACCTCGTCCACCAAGTGCGCAGCGACGTCGGACATCCGCCGGCCGAGGCACGAGGGGCAGAATCCACGGCGCTTGCATGAAAACGCGCAGACGACGTCGTGTCCGCAGCGAGCGCATTCCAGATGCACCAGGCCGTGCTCGAGGATGCCGCAGCCCAAGTACTCCTCGAACTCCCGCACCACGAACTGCGGCAGACCGCCCCCTTGCTCCTCCGCGCGCTCCACGAAGCGCGGCCAGTGCTCGCGCACCAGCTCGTACAGCAGTGTCTCTTCCGGCCTCCACGCTCGTAGCCGTCCGCACGCGCGAACCGAGCTACGGCATGCGCGGGCGCGCTCACGCTTCTCCTACCGCGCTACGACGACGGCTCCCTTCCACGGCCGCTGGGCCAGCGCAGACCGCATGCCGGCTCGGCGGTCAATGACTTCGGGCAGTTACGCGCCCAGATCGGCGGACGTGGCGGACGAGCGGCGAACCCTCCGCCGATCTTCCCGCTCCGACGCGTTCGACGAGCTTCGAGGAGGAACGCCCGCCGGTCCCGGCGCTCGCCCCCTCGCTCGTAGCGGAGCGGCCGCATCCAGGCGGCCTGGCGGACGCTCAGCCCTCCCGGCCGCTCCAGCCGATCGCGCCCGCCTCCAGCAGCTCGCCGATCCACGCCGCGCCGTCCTCGGGCCAGCCCTCCGGCGTCTCTTCGAGCGCGCCGTCGATGATCTCGGCCAGCTCGAGCGGATCGCAGGCCCCGAGCCCCAGCCGCTCCCAGGCAGCGTCGACCCCGCTCGGGCAGGGCAGCACGGAGACCTGGTCGAAGAACGCGCCCACCAGCCAACGCGCCGGCGCCCGCTCGAGGGGCGGGAGAGGCTCCCCGGCCGAGAGCGCCGCGTGGACGCCGACGACGTCGTGCTCGAACGAGAGCCGCTGGAACGCCTCGTTGCGGAGCAGCACGCCGTCCTCGAGCCGCTCGGGCAGCGCGTCGAGCGGGACACACAAGCGCTCGACCTGATTGTCGCGCGTCGCGCGGGCGATCGCGTGCTCGAAGCGCGCCACCTCGGCCAGCGCGCGCCCTTCGAGGAAACGGTCCAGACGCAGCGGCAAAGGCGCTCGATCCCAGAGCGCGGTCGATCCGAGCGAAGTCGGCCAGCGCCTCGGGCTCGAGCAGCTCCGCCGTGCAGGGCGCCACCGAAGCGATGCCATCGGCCAACCGGTCCAGCGCCCGCCCCTCGTCGGAGCCGTCGGCCAGCACCAGCGCCGCTTCTTCCTCCGAGAGCCGCGCTGAGAGGCGCTCCCGCCAGGCGCCGACGTCGACCGGCCGGCCCTCTTCGGAACCCTCGATCGCGTCCCGCGCCTCGTCGATCAGGGGCTCCAGCTCGGCCTCCATCCCCTCGCCGAGGTGAGCGGCCCGGTGCAGCAGATCCCAGAGCGCGCGACCGCTCCGCCGAGCCTCGGCGCGCGCGAGATCCGGCGACAGCGGCGCGAAGAGGAGACGATCGAAGAGCCCCTCGACGAAGTCCCGGTAGGCGCCGATGTCGCTGAAGCGGAGCGACTCGGGAAGCGCACCCGCCAGCACGCTCGTGAGCGCCGGCGAGCGGAGCCGGTCGTAGTGCCCGACCACGTAGGCGGTGGCGTCGCTCGACGCGTCCAGCATGGGATGCGGCACTCGAACGCGCCGCCCGTGCGCCAGCTCCTCGTCGATCGCCGCCAGCTCCCGCTCGAAGTGGGCCAACCCCTCGCGGAGCTGCGTCACCGCACGGCTCGCCCGGACAGGCAGCGCTGTTTCGTCTTCCGAGAGCCAGCGGGCGTCCTCGATCCGTGCCGCCGGCGCCCGCCCGGCCGCCGCCCGATTCGAACGCGCCCTCGTCGAGCCGCATCGCTTGCTCGGGCCCATACCAGAGCACGACCGGCACCAGCTCGTTCAGCCGTGCCCCGAGGTAATGCTCCCAGCGCGTCGCGTCCGCGCGCCAGAAGAACGACGCCGCGCGATGCGTCAGCTCGTGCGGGCCCCACTTCGAGACGTGCGAAGGGTCGTAGACCGCGAAGGGCGCGTCCGCGAGGAAGCCCTGGTACTTGCCGCTCTTCAGCGTGCCACGCTCCCATCCGTCGTGGGCCGGATCGCGCACCTCGGGGGCGACGTCGAGGAGCTCGGGCCAATCGGGCCGATGGGCGAGCTCGATGTGCCGTGTGCTCGCGCCCGCCTCCACGCCGAGCGCCACCGCCCGGAGCGCGAAGGGCGACGCCAGCACCTCCGCCAGCGGCAAGGACGCCGCACGCGCGATTGGCCCATGGAGCGCGCTCGCTTCCCGCAGCCGGAGCGCCAGCGCGACGAGCTGCTCGGTGAGCGCCTCGTCGCTCGACGCCAGAAGCGCCGCCCGTCTCGCCGCCGGGCTCGCCCCGGTCGCCGCCAATCCGATCAATCGGTCCACGGCGGCGGCATATCACGGCGTCCGCCGGCCCTCGATCCAGCGCGCGACCGGTCCGATCAGAGCAGGCCGGCGATGTGCGAGTTGCTCTTGCCGAGGTTGACCAGCTCGCTCGACATCACGCGCGAATTGTGGAGATCGGCTTCCGGATCGGCCGCGTCGGGGGCCGGTGTTCGCTCCAGCTCCTCGAGTTGCTTGGGACGCGCCACCAGCACCGGCAGCCGGGCCGTGCGCACCAGCGAATCGGCCACCGAGCCGATCAGCATCTTCTCCAGCCCGCGGCGTCCGTGCGTGCCCACCACGATCAGGTCGGCGTCTACGTCGACCGCGACCTGATGGAGAGCCTTGGCGGGATCGCCCACGCGGACGTGCAGGACCACGTGCTGCTCGCCCCGGCGACCGGCGGCCTGGCAGCGCGTGATCACCCTCTCTCGCAGACGATCGCGGGCCGTCTCCAGCGCCCGATCGAGCTCCGCGAGCTTCCCCTTGCGCTCCTGCTGGAGGACGAACACCGGGTGCAGCTCGCCCTCGCGCCACGCCGACAGCTCGATGGCGTCGTCGAGCGCGCGGTCACCCGTCTCGGTGAAGTCCACCCCGACCACGATGCGGTGCGTTGCCTGTTCTCCCATGTCGCTGTCCTCCGAGCGCCGAGATACGCACGCGCGGCGGCCGCGCCATCCGCATCGAGCGTCGCGCGCGCTGCTACCCTGCGGGCATGTCCACTCTGCTCGAGCGCTACCGTGACGTCCGAGGCTTCACCGGCGAGCTGGCCGCGCCGCTTTCGCGCGAAGACATGGTGGTGCAGTCGATGCCGGACGTGAGCCCGACGAAGTGGCACCTCGCACACACCACCTGGTTCTTCGAGACCTTCGTGCTCGAGCCGCGGGTGAGCGGGTACACGCCCTTCCATCCCGCCTACGGCTCGCTCTTCAACAGCTACTACAACAGCGTGGGCGAGCAGTTTCCGAGGTCTCGACGCGGGCTCTTGTCGCGCCCCACCGTGGACGAAGTGCGGGCCTACCGCGCGCACGTCGACGAGCAGATGGTGGCGCTCCTCGGAGCGGGCGTGGACGACGCGCTCGCGGCCATCGTGGAGGTGGGGCTGAACCACGAAGAGCAGCACCAAGAGCTGCTCTTGACCGACATCGCACACGTCTTCTCCATCAACCCGCTGCGGCCCGCGTACCGCGAAGGCGAAGCGAGCGCGGGCGGCGAGGCGCCGGCGCTGGAGTGGCGCGGGCACGACGAGGGCGTCCGGGAGATTGGCCACGCCGGCGAGGGCTTCTGCTTCGACAACGAGCGGCCTCGCCACCGGGTGTTCCTGGAGCGCTTCGAGATCGCCTCGCGGCCAGTCACCAACGGCGACTTCCTGCGCTTCGTGGAGGACGGCGGCTACCGGCAGCACGCGCTCTGGCACTCGGAGGGCTGGGCGATGGTGAACGCGGAGGGCTGGCAGGCCCCGCTCTACTGGGAGCGACGCGAGGGAGAGTGGTGGAGCTTCGGCCTCCTCGGGCTGCGACCGCTCGACCCGGCCGAACCGGTCGTGCACGTGAGCTGGTTCGAGGCGGCGGCGTATGCCGAGTGGGCCGGCGCCCGGCTGCCGAGCGAGGCCGAGTGGGAGGTGGCCAGCGCGGAGGCGGACGCGGATGGCGCATTCGCGGACGAGAGGCGCTTTCACCCGAGGCGGGTCGGCGAGGGGCGGCTGGCGGGCATGTTCGGCGACACCTGGGAGTGGACGGCGAGCCCCTACACGCCCTACCCCGGATACCGCCCGCTCCCCGGCGCGCTCGGCGAGTACAACGGCAAGTTCATGGCCAACCAGTACGTGCTCCGCGGCGGCTCCTGCGCCACTCGCCGGCACCACGTGCGGCCGACCTACCGCAACTTCTTCCCAGCGAGCGCGCGCTGGCAGCTCTCCGGCTTCCGCCTCGCGAGGTAGGTGGCGCGGGGTCAGTCGCGGAACGCGGTGGCAACGAAGCGGAGGCGGGCAGCGGCCCTGGCGAACTCGAAGTCCACGAGCTTCGTCGGGGCGACCAGGGGCTCCACGCCGAGCACGAGCGGCAGAGGATAGACGTACTCGGGCGCCGCGAACCAGACGCCGATCAGCGCCGTCGCGAGCGCGAGGGGCGCGAGGATGCGGAGCGGCCCGACCTTCTCGCGCGCGCGGGCGACACGCAGCGCCCGCAAGCCGCCCGCGAACGCCAGGAGCGCGCCGAGCCCGACCGCGACCACCGGGGCGAAATAGGTCACGACCGTGAGGACCACCGCGAGCGCGACACTCCCGAAGCGCAGCACGCGCTCCCTGCGCATCACTTCGGCCACCCCCTCGGGGTTGCGAGCCTGGCACCCGGGGCACGTCGCGTGGCGCAGCGCGTCCTTTGCGAACCCGTCGAGCAGCTTCGCCTCGATCTCCTCCGCCGGATCGACGCCCGCCTCGCCGCCGAGCGCCTCCTGGGTCCGTTGGATGGAGCGGAGCAGATTCCGGTCCCTGTCGCTCACGAGCTCGGCCGGCTCGTCGAGGTCGAGCACCGCGACCGCGAACCTCCCGCCGCACGCCGGACACGCGTAGTGAGTGCGGACGCTCGCCATGACAGCATGGTGAACGACGCGGGGCCGGCGGCCAACGGAGACCGCTTCGCAGGAGCGCCGGCGGGTGGCGAATGAAGCGTCTTCTTTACGCGATCGCCGTTCGGGGCCACGCTCCGGCCGCGTGACGATCCTGAGCAACCGCTGGAAGGGCCTGCGCAACGCGCCGCACGTGCCCCTGACGGAGCTTCCGACCCCCGTCGAGGCGCTGCCCGAGCTTTCCAAGTGGGCTGGCGCGGAGCTGTGGGTCAAGCGCGACGACCAGACCGCCGTCCACTACGGCGGAAACAAGGTGCGCAAGCTCGAGTACCTGCTCGGCGAGGCCTTCTCGCACGAGGCCGACACGCTGGTGACGGGCGGCGCCGCCGGCTCGCACCACGCGCTCGCCGCGGCGATCTTCGGCGCCGAGCAGGGCCTCGAGGTCCACGTCGTGTCGATGCCGCAGCGCTACAGCGCGCACGTCGAAGAGCAGCTCCGCGCCGTGCTCGCCGCCGGCGCCGAGGTGCACCCGGTCCGCTCGCCCGCCCTGCTCCTGCCGGCGCTGCGCGCGGTGGCGGCGCGCCAGCGGATGCGCGGCCGGCGCCCCTACTCGATCCCGCCCGGCGGCTCGAACGTCGCCGGCACGCTCGGTTACGTGGAGGCGGGGCTCGAGCTCGCTCGGCAGATGGAAGCGGGCGTCCTGCCCGAGCCGGACGCGCTGGTCGTCCCACTCGGCAGCGGCGGGACGGCGGCCGGGCTCGCGGTCGGCCTGGCGGCGGCCGGCATCACGGCGCGGGTCATCGGCGTCCGGGTCGTCCCCCGCGCGCTGGTGACCCACGCCCGCCTGGGCGCGCTCATCGGCCGCACCGTGCATCACCTGCGGACCTTGGACGAGCGCTTCCCGGACGTGGCCTCCGTCGCGCGCTCCCACCTGGATATCGACCACGCCGAGTACGGCAGCGGCTACGGCGAGCCGACCGCGACGGGACGCAACGCCACCCGCCTGGCGCTGGAGATGGGTGGGCTCGAGCTGGAGCAGACCTACACCGCCAAGGCGTTCGCAGGCGCGCTCCGCCACGCCGCCGGCCCGCTCCGCGGCGGGCGCATCCTCTACGTCCACACGCTCAGCGGGGCCGATTCCTCGGCTCGCAGGTGGACGGCGGCCCGCCGCTCCCGCGCTCGCTCACGCGCCTCTTCCGTCGCTGAAGCTCCGCGTGAATCGACTCTTCGTCGGGACCCCTCGGCCCGTCCGGCGACGCGACGGATCGAAGAAGCGCTCCCCCGAAGAACGCGCTCCGGCGCTCCGCCGCGCGGCAAGCCACGACGACCCCCACCGACGACGGCGGGACTTTTCCGGGACGGCAAGTGCGCTCGATCGCGCTGGATCGAAGCAGCGCTGCGGTCGACTACGCTGGCAGCCAGCGATCTCGCGGATCCCGACAATGGAGACGATTCGTCAGGGCGGAAGCATCGGTCACGGCGACCTCCCGACCCGGCGGCGTGGTGGAGCCGATGACGCCCAACGGCCCGGCGAATGGCTTCCGCCATTGAGCACCCCTCTCGACGCGCGGACGGCCGTCGCTCCCGTCCGGTACCGTCGCCGTTTCAGAGCGCGATTGACTCGCGGCGCCTCTGCCCTATACGACAGCGACAACCGTGTTGCCGCATCTGACCCGCGAGGACTGGTTCGCCGAAGTCCGTTCGCTCATCGACGCCCGGCTGACCTCGTTCTTCGCGGACAAGCGCGCAGCGGCCGCCTCGCTGACGGAGGAGGCGACCGAGCTCGTGGACGCGATTGAGGGGCTCACCATGCGAGGCGGCAAGCGCCTCCGGCCCGCGCTCCTGGTCGCCGCGTTCCGCGCCACCTCCGACCAGATCGACCTCGACGACGCGGTGGAGGTCGGCGCCGCCCTCGAGCTGCTGCAGACCTACCTGCTCATCCACGACGACTGGATGGACCACGACGAGGAGCGGCGGGGCGGCCCCTCGGTCCACGCAGCGCTGCGCGATGCCCACGGGCGCGACGCGCACCTCGGCGCCAGCCTGGCCGTGCTGGCCGGCAACTTGGCGTCCGCCCACGCCTGGGACCTACTGAGCGGCGTCGCCGGCCCGGAGACGCGTCTGCGGCGCGTGATCCGCAGGTTTCTGACCATCCATCAGGAGGTGGTGCTGGGGCAGCAGCTCGATCTGGTGGCGAGCCCGAAGATCTCGCTGATGCAGCAGCTCAAGACGGGCAGCTACACCGTGCGTGGCCCCCTCCTGCTCGGGGCGGCGCTGGCGGATGCGCCCGACGAAGCGGCTCGGGCGCTGGAGGCCTACGGCATGCCGCTGGGCGAGGCGTTCCAGATGCGCGACGACCTGCTCGGCGTCTTCGGCGACGAGCGTACGCTCGGCAAGCCGGTCGGGAGCGATCTGAGAGCGGGCAAGCGAACCGCGCTGATTGCTGCCGCGGAGCGATGCGCATCGGAGACCGAGCAGCGCGCGATCCAGGCCGTTCTGGGCCGCCCCGAAGCGAGCGACGAGGCCATCGGGCGCGCGCTGGACGCGCTGCGCAGCTCCGGCGCCGCGGCGTCGGTGGAAGCGGACGTGGCGAGGCTCCTCGCGGAGGCCAAGCGAGCACTCGCGAGCGCAGCTCTCCGCCCCGAGGGCGTGCGCATGCTGGAAGAGCTCGCCGACCGCCTCGCCATCCGCGACCGATGAGCAGGTCGCGATGGTCGCGACACCGATTGTGCCGAGCTCGTCTGCGCCGCCGTCGACCCGCTCTCGCGGCGACCTTCGGCGCGCTCGCAGCATGCGTTCGACCGCCGCCGCGAGTGAGCGGGTGGACGCCGGGCGTGCTACACGAGCGCCCGCGTGACCCGACGGTCCCTGCCGGCAGGGGACGCGCGGTCGGGGCGGTTCGGGAGCGATGACGGTGACGGAGACGGACGAGGCCGTGTTCGGTCGCGGGAAGGTGATCCTGCTCGGCGAGCACGCGGTCGTGTACGGCCGGCCGGCGCTGGCGGCGGGGATTCGAGCGCGGCGTGACGGCGCGCGTCGCTTCGGCGGAGCAGACCGAGCTGGCCATCACCCCCTGGAATCGGCGTGTCCTCCCCGACCAGGATGACGAGCTCGGTCGCGCGCTGGCGGCGGCGCTCTCCGAGCAGCCGGGCGAGGTGCCGCCCATTCGGATCGACGCCGAGGTCGATTCCCCCGCCGGCGCCGGGCTGGGGTGCTCGGCGGCGCTGGGCGTCGCGGTCGTGCGAGCGGTGGCGAAGGCGTGCGGCGAGCTCCCGAGCGACGAGACGGTGGCAGCGCGCGCGCTGGCGTGGGAGCGGGTCTTCCACGGCAACCCCTCCGGCGTCGACAACACCATGGCGGCTCACGGGGGCGTCGCCCGCTACGTCAAAGGCGAGCCCCTCGAGCCCGTCCGCGGCCGCGGTCCGCTGCGCCTGATCATCGGCGACAGCGGCGAGCCCTCGTCCACGCGGGTCATGGTCGAGAGCGTGGCGCGGCAGCATCAGCGCGACACCGCCCGCACCGAGAAGACCCTCGACGCCATCACGGCCCTCGTGCGGAACGCCGAGCTGGCCATCGAAGCGGGCGACCTGCGCGCGCTCGGCCAGCTCATGGACCTGAACCAAGCTCTGCTCAGCTCGCTCATGCTCTCGACCACGGCGCTGGAGGACATGTGCGCGGCCGCGCGCGGGGCCGGCGCGGCCGGCGCCAAGCTCACCGGCGCGGGAGGCGGCGGCTGCATGATTGCGCTGGTCGAAGACGACGAGACCGGCGAGCGGGTGCGGGCGGCGATCGAGGCGACCGGCCATCGCGCGTTCGCGGCGCGCGCCGAGGCGAGGCCGATCCACGCAGCGTCGGCGTGAAGCTCGCGCGAGCGAGGACGCGGCCTGATTGAAGGATGAACGCGGGGCGAGCGAGACGTTCCCCACGGAGGCGAGGATGACGAAGCGAGCTGCGCGTGCCCGAGCGCGCGCCAACATCGCCCTGGCGAAGTACTGGGGAAAGAGCGACGACGCGCTGAACCTGCCGGCCGTGCCCAGCGTGTCGATCACCCTCGATCCGCTGGTCACCGAGACCACGGTCACCTTCGACGACGCGCTGACGGAGGACGCGTTCGAGCTCGACGCAGCGCCCGCGCAGGCGGGAGAGCTCCGCCGGGTGGTGAAGCTCCTCGACGAGGTCCGCGCCGAGAGCGGCGTCACGGCCAAGGCCCACGTGTCGAGCGTGAACCACTTCCCGACCGCCGCCGGCCTGGCCTCGAGCGCGTCGGGATTCGCGGCCCTGGCCGGCGCCGCCTCCACCGCGGCCGGGCTCGACAGCTCCGCGGCCGAGTTGAGCGCCCGCGCGCGCCGCGCCAGCGCTTCCGCGGCCCGCTCGATCTTCGGCGGATTCGTGGAGCTGGCGGCGGGCGAGCCCGGTGATGACGCCTTGAGCGCACGCCGGCTGGCCGGGCCCGACCACTGGGATTTGCGGGTGGTCGTGGCGGTCACCGCCGAGGGCCGCAAGGCGATCGGCTCCCGCAGTGCGATGGGAGAGAGTCGCCGCACCTCGGTCTACTGGGACGCTTGGGTCGAGACCTCCCGCGGGTTGAGCGAGGGCATCTCCGGCGC
Organism: uncultured Pseudomonadota bacterium; assembly: GCA_963832725.1. Taxonomy (GTDB): domain Bacteria; phylum Myxococcota_A; class Polyangia; order Polyangiales; family Sandaracinaceae; genus JAEZBP01. Next base: position 3,198,495 of record CAWHVG010000005.1, on the reverse strand, counting down.
CCTCGAAACGCGCGACATGGAGCGGCTGGTCCCGCTGGTCGAGCAGAGCTTCTTCGCGATGCACGCCGTGGCCATGACAGCATCGCCATCGATACTGTATTGGCAACCGGCCAGCGTGGCCGCGCTGGCCACCGTGCGGCGGCTGCGGGAGGAGGGCGTGCTGGTCTGTCCGACCATGGACGCCGGCCCGCACGTGAAGGCGGTCTGCCGCGAAGCGGACGTCGAGCGAGTGCAGGCCGCGCTGGCGTCCACCGAGGGTGTCCTCCGCACGCTGGTCGCTCGACCGGGACCCGGGATCGAGGTCGAGGCGCTGTGAGCGACGTGATCAGCGCACCCGGAAAGCTCATGATTTCCGGCGAGTATGTGGTGCTCGAGGGCGCCGAGGCGCTGGTCGCGGCGGTCGACGCGCGGGTGAGCGCCGTCTGGTCGGCCCCCGGATCCGACGGCTCGCCCAGCGCCGTGGCCCTTTCGCCCGGCAAGGCGCGACTCCCGCCCGAAGCGGTGTTAGCCCGAGAGTACGCCGAGCGCGACCTCGGCCCCGTGCCCATGAGCCTGACCATCGACACCGCTTCGCTGCGACACGGGGACCGTAAGCTGGGCCTCGGCTCTTCGGCGGCGGCTTCGGCCGCTTCGGCAGGCGCCGTCCTGGCCTGGCACGGGCTCGATCCGGCGGTGGAACGGCGGCGCATCCTCGCCTGGGCGCTGGCCGGCCACCGCGCCATCGCGCCACAGGGGAGCGGAGCCGACGTGGCGGCGGCGACCCTCGGCGGCCTGGTCCGCTTCCGGCGCGACGCGGTCGAGGAGGCCGAGTCCCTGCCCTGGCCCAAGGACCTCGAGGTGGAGGTCATCTGGACCGGCGAGCCCGCGCGCACGAGCGATCTGGTAGCCAAGGTCCGTGCGCTGGCCAACGAGGACCAAACGCGATACAGAGCGGCGGCGGATCCGCTGCGGGCAGCGGCGGAGGCGCTCTCGGGCGCGGTGCTCGAAGACGACGCGAAGGCGGTCGTCCGAGCCGCGCGGGATCACGGTCGCGCCATGGCGGAGCTCGGCGAAGCCGCCGGCGCGCCCATCGTCACCGAATCGCTGGCTCGGGTGGCCTCGCTGGCGGAAGCCCACGGCGGAGGCGCCAAGCCGTCCGGCGCGGGCGGCGGAGACGTGGCCCTCGCATTCTTTGCGGACGCCGAGGCCGCGTCTCGCTTTCGGTCGGCGGCGTGCCAGGAGCGCGGACTGACTGCACTTTCCCTCACGATCGGTGCAGAGGGCGTTCGGCTGGAGCGCTCGGAACAGGGTTGATTCTTCATGGTCACTTCGCGACTTCCCGGTTTCTACAAGCTCACGCTCGACGAGCGGCGACGTATCGCGGCCGAGGCGCTCGGCGTCGCGGTGAGCGAGCTCGAGACGGCCATCGGCAACGGCGGCCTCGACGCCGGGCGCGCGGACAAGACCATCGAGAACGTCGTCGGGACGTACTCCATCCCATTCGCGCTCGGCCTCAACGTGCAGATGAACGGCCGTGATTACCTCGCGCCGATGGTGGTCGAGGAGCCCTCGGTCGTGGCCGCGGCGTCCAACGCCGCCAAGATCGTGCGGGCCGGCGGCGGGTTCGAGGCCGAGGCCGATCCGCCCCTGATGATCGCCCAGATCCAGCTCGACGGAGTGCCCGACGCCATCGCCGCCGAGGCGGCCATCCTGGAAGCCCGCGAAGAGCTCTTCGCGCTGTCCGATGCCGCCGTGCCCAACCTGGTGGAGCGTGGGGGCGGCGCGCGCGACCTCGAAGTGCGCGATCTGGGAGAGGGCTGGCTGGTCGTCCACGTCGTGGTCGACTGCCGCGACGCCATGGGCGCCAACATGGTCAACACCGTGGCCGAGGCGGTGGCCGACCGCGTGGCCGAGCTGGCGGGCGGCCGTGTGGGCCTGCGCATCCTCTCGAACCTCAGCGATCGCCGGAACGTGCGGGTCCGCTGCGCGATCCCGGTCGACGCCCTGGGATTCGACGGCTACCCGGGCGAAGAGGTCCGCGACCGCATCGTGAAGGCGAGCGAGTTCGCCAGCCGGGATCCCTACCGCGCCACCACGCACAACAAGGGGATCATGAACGGCGTCGACCCGGTGGTGATCGCCACGGGCAACGACTGGCGGGCCATCGAGGCCGGCGCCCACGCCTACGCCGCCCGAAACGGCCGCTACGAGCCGCTCTGCACCTGGCGCCGCGGCGACGACGGCGCGTCTGGTCGGGCAGATGGAGATCCCACTCGCCCTCGGCACCGTCGGCGGCACCCTCCGCGTCCACGACGGCGCGCGCTTCGGCCTCCGCGTGGCCGGCGTCGACAGCGCGCAGGAGCTGGCGATGCTGGCGGCCTGCGTCGGCGTCGCCTCCAACTTCGCCGCCCTGCGCGCCCTGGCCACCGACGGCATCCAGCGCGGCCACATGGCCCTTCACGCGCGCAGCGTCGCCATCGCCGCCGGCGCCGCGGCCACCACGTCGAGATCGTCGCGCGCGAGATCCACGCCGAGTGCCGCGTCAGCGTCGAGCACGCCCGCGCCGTGCTGCGCGCGCCTCCTCGGTGGCGCCGACGGCGAGCAGCCCAGCCTCCTCGTCGAGAGCTGAGCACCCTCGTTTTCGGCATCCGCTCGGCGTGAACGGGTTCGCGCTCGTACCCTCACGCCCGTGTCGCGGTCGAGGTCTCGTTCGAGCGGGCTCTCAGCTCTTCTCGGGGCGGCGGCCGGGGGCCCATTCGCGGTAGGGATCGACCCGGGTCTCGAGGAAGCGCGCGAGCCGGTGGTAATCGCTGCCGGTGCGGATGAAGCGGACCTCGGTCTTGAGCGTGGTCGCGTTGACCAGCTCGGAGAACGGCACGTAGAGGAGGTCGAGCTGGCCCTCGCACGCTCACGATGTGGCCGTCGAGGCCCTCCTCGACGAGCGCGCGGTAGGCGCCGATCCCGAGCTGGCTGCCGAGCATGACGTCGAACGCATGCGGCGGCGCGCACCGCGACTCGTAGCCGAGCTGGAGCACCGGTCACCTTCTTCTTGCGCCCGGTGCGCTGCGCGTAGCGCCGCGTCGCGAGCTGTGCGACCAGCTTGCCGAGATCGATCCGGCCGAGCGAGAGGTGGCCGTGCTCGTCGCGCGGCAGGTCCTTGATCTGCTGCTCGGGCAGCATCTCGGCGAGCCCCTCGGCGAGCACGACCGTGCCGTAGTGCTTGCCGCGCTTCTCGCGCGCCACGATCAGATCGACGATCCGATCGATCAGCGCGTCGAGCGACAGCCGCGGCTCGCCGTGCTCGGGAGATCCTGCGAGCGCGCCCTGGACGTCCTCGACCGCGAGCACGAGGTTCGCCTCGCCGGCGATCGCCACGCCGTACGACAGCCACCCGGCCTTGCGGCCCATGGTCTCGACGACGAAGTAGCTGCGGTCGCGATCGCGTCGGCGCGCAGGTTCTGGATCTCCTTCGCCATCACGTCGACCGCGGTGAAGAACCCGAACGTGAAGTCGATCCCGCGGTAGTCGTTGTCGATCGTCTTGGGCAGGTGAACGACCTGGACGCGGCGCGCCTCCGCGGGCAGCCGCTTCTGGTACTCGTAGAGAAAGTTCGCCGTCTTGAGGGTGTCGTCGCCACCGATCGAGATCAGCGCGTCGATGTCGAGATCGACCATCGCGTTGTAGACGTTGCGCAGCTTCGCGGTCTTCGCGGGATCGTCGAGATCGTTCGGACTTTCGATCCCCTTGCCGGGGTTCGTGCGCGCGGTCCCGATCACGATGCCACGCGAGTTACGCAGCCCGCGAATGTCGCGCTCGGTGAAGATCCGGTAGTGCTCGTCGGGCAGGAGCCGGTGCGTGACCGGGTGGTAGTTCTGCGAGGTTCGAGTAGCCGTGGAAGAATCCGATCACCTGGCGGCCGTCCTCGAGGAACGAGATCGCCGCCGACGAGATGACCGCGTTCGCGGCAGGCGCCGGCCCTCCCGAGAACACGATCCCGACACGCCGGATCACTCTACCCGTTCCCTGCTCCATGATCTGGCTCCTCCGCTCCGAGACGGATCGGTGGGGGAACCCTCGCGACGACCGGTGACTCAGCTCAGCGTCGCGATGGCTCGACGCAGCTCGCGAATCGCCTCGATCGAGCCGAGGTCCCCGAATTGGGAGCTTGGTCCCGGACGCCCTCGATCAAGGGCGATCAGGTCACGCTCTGGCGCTCGCCGAGCACCAAGTCGGCGCAGAGCTCGACCAGCGCCTCGGCACGCATGGTGATCACCGCCGCCGACTCGGGATCCATCTCCGACGGAAAGAGACCGCGATCGATCACCACTGCGCTCGCGCCCTGCTCCAGATAGTGCGGAGCCGTATCGGAGCCGATGCCGCCGAAGGGGACGAGGGCGACGTCCGGGAAGGTCCGGTGGAGCCAGCCGAGGTGGTCCGCTCCGCCGAGGCCGGCCGCCGGCACCACCGCGATCGGTCCGTCGTGGACGCGGCTGGCCTGATGGAGCTCGTTGGGCGTGGTGACGGAAGGCACGATGTCCAGGCCGCGGGCGTGGCTCGTCTCGATCAGCTCCATGTCGAAGATCGGCGAGATGACGAACTCGGCGCCGGCCGCCAGCGCCAGCCCGACGTGGTCGGCGTGGACGACCCCGGACAGGCCGACGGTCACGTCGGCCGCATCGGCGACCTCGGCCGCGATCTCCGCCACGAAGGGCACGGAGACCGGCAGCGAGAGGAGGGTCAGCCCGCCCTTGGCGGCCGCGACGGCGCGGGCGATCAGAATCCGCCCGGTCCGGCGCTTGGACGATCGCGATCAGCCGCGACGACCTCAGGGTCTCGATCACCTCCGACATGCTCGGACCTCGCTTCGCTGAGGGTTCGGTCGCCGCGCAGCCGCTCCGCGGACGGCGTGGAGCTAATCGTGACGGGCGCGTGCGGTCAAGAGTCGAACAGCGCTCTCAGCCCACCCCAAATCAGCACGGCGGCGTCGAGGAGCACGGCGATCCCGAACGCGGCACCGGCCCGACCGATGGAGGTGTTGCGGGGAGCCGGGAGCGCGCGAGCGGTGCGGAAGGCGAAGACCATCGGGCCGAGCGCGAAAAAGAGCGCGGCCGCGGGATAGAGCCACCATGTCTCCTGCAGCGCGTCACGCAGCGGCATGTTCGGATAGGGCGGCAGCACGCTCGCGAGGCGGGCGAGGGTCAGATAGACGAGCGTCACCAGCGCGCCGATGCCGGCGAAGAAGTGGGCTCGCACCGACTCGTAGCCGGCGAAGGCGAGCGCGACGAGCTTCAGCAAGAGGACGATGACCAAGGCGCGCGGAACCTACGCTGCCGCGTGTGGCGCGACCACCGCTTTCGGTCCCGACCGCACTCGGAGCCGACCGCCGAACGGCATGGCCGATGCGCGTGAGACGAGACTGCCCAAACGTGACTGGAGGGTTCTCGGGCATCGCTCTACGATGCGCGCGATGCGATTCCTCCACACCATGCTCCGGGTGCGCGATCTCGACGCCGCGCTCGACTTCTTCGTCGACAAGCTCGGCTTGGTCGAAGTGCGCCGCCACGAGAGCGAGGCCGGGCGCTTCACGCTGGTCTACCTGCGGAGCGGCGCCGAGGGCGACGGCGCCGAGATCGAGCTCACCTACAACTGGGATGGGGACGAGCCCTACGCCGTCGGCCGCTTCTTCGGCCACCTCGCGTTCGCCGTCGACGACATCTACGCGACCTGCCAGCGGCTGATGGACGCCGGCGTGACCATCAACCGGCCTCCTCGCGACGGTCACATGGCCTTCGTCCGCTCGCCGGATCTGCACTCGGTCGAGCTGCTCCAGCACGGCGACGCGCTGCCTCCGGCCGAGCCCTGGGCCTCGATGCCGAACACGGGGGAGTGGTGAGCGCGCCCGTGCCCGGCACGATCGACTGGTCGGCCATCGGCGACGAAGCGGTGGCGCACTTCAAGGCGCTGCTCCGCATCGACACCACCAACCCGCCCGGCAACGAGCGCGCGGCCGCCGACTACATCGCCGGTGTGCTCGAGAAAGAGGGCATCGAGTATCGGATTTTCGAGTCCGAGCCGACCCGCGCCAGCCTGGTGGCGCGCGTCCGCGGCAACGGGAAGAAGGCGCCGCTTCTCTTGAACGGGCACCTCGACGTCGTGCCGGCCGACCCGGACTTCTGGACGCACCCGCCCTTCGAGGCGGTCGAGGCGGACGGCTGCATCTGGGGCCGCGGCGCCATCGACATGAAGAACATGGTGACGATGTCGCTGGTCACCATGCTGCTGGCCAAGCGCACCGGGCTCTCGCTGGAGCGGGACCTGATCTTCGCGGCCGTCGCCGACGAGGAGGCCGGCAGCCACCACGGCGCGCTCTACCTGGTCGAGGAGCACCCCGAGGAGGTGCGCGCCGAGTACGTGCTGAACGAGGTCGGCGGGCACACGCTCTACATGGGCGACTCGCGCTTCTACCCGATCCAGGTCTCCGAGAAGGGGATCTGCTGGTTCGAGATGGAGGTCGCCGGCGAGCCGGGGCACGGGTCGATGCCGCGACCCGACAACTCGGTGGTCCGGTTGGGTCGCGCGCTCGAGCGGCTCGGCTCGAAGCGCATGCCTCAGCACCTGACGCCGGTGGTGGAGGACTTCCTCCGCGCGCTCGCGGCGGGCGCGCCCTTCCCGCAGAACAAGCTCCTGCCTCTCTTGCTCAGCCCGAGCCTGGCCGGCGCGCTCCTCGACGTCCTGCAGAAGCAGAACCTCGAGCAGGCCATCGGCATCGACGCCATGCTCCGCAACACCGCGTCGCCGACCATGCTGAACGCCGGCAAGAAGGTGAACGTCATCCCTTCCAGCGCCAAGGCCCGCGTCGACGGCCGCGTCGTGCCCGGGCAGACCGTCGAGCAGTTCCTGGCCGAGGTTCAGCGCGTGGTCGGACCGGACGTGAAGATCAGCGTCTTCGATCACCACGACGGCACCGTCTTCACGACGGCGACGCCGCTCTACGACACCATCGTCGACGTGCTGAAGCGACGCGATTCCGGCGGGACCGCCGTGCCCTACATGATCCCCGGGTTCACGGACTCCTTCGCCTACGCGCGGCTCGGCGCGACCTGCTACGGCTTCTCGCCCGTGCGGCTCGGCCCGGAGCTGAACTTCACGCGGATGTACCACGGGCACGACGAGCGCATCCCGGTCGACGGCTTCCGCTGGGGCCTCGAGACCTTGTGGGAGGTCGTCCGCGACTTCTGCGCCGCGCGTTGAGAGCGCGCCGGGCCGGCATGATGGCGGTTCGGGCGTGATCGGCCGTCGAGAGCGCTGCCCCCTGGCTGGGCCTGAGGAGCCACTCCGCTCCTACCGGCTCGTCCGCCGCTCGCGTCAGCCCGCGCGGCGCCGATCCGTCGCGATCCGATCGGCCGCGCCGGCCAGCTCCGCCGCCAGCGCGTCGTCGCCTCGCATCCACGCGCGCCGCGCTCGCTCCATCGCCGCGCCGGGATACATGGCCCGCCGCGCGCGGCGAGCTCGCTCTCGTTCCAGGCTGCCCTCGCACAGGCGACGCAATCGGTGGACGCCCTCGGTGGGAACCCCACCGCGCTCCATCGCCTCGTCGATCAGCAAGAGCGAGCGCTCCGCCGCCGGCTCGATCTGGCTGAGCACCAGCTCGGCGGCCTCGTGGAAGCTCACCAGGGCCAGCGCCAAGAGCACGTCCGGGCTGCGATCGTGGGCGGCGGTGGCCTCCAGCGCGTCGATCGCGGCCTCGCACGCGTCCACGTCCTCGAGGGCGCGCGCCACCGTGGTGCGGAGGCCCGCCGGGAGCCGGTCGAGGTCGAGCGCCGGTGCCATCGTATTTCTCTACGCCATCGGGAGGATTCTCCCCCCCTTCGAATTCCGGCGCCGCGCCGACGTCCGCACGAGGTGGCACTTACCGAACTTTCGAAGCTTTCCGGCACGCACGGGTTGACGCAGGTGGCGCTCATGGTGGAAAGCTCCTCCACCCATGACCGACTCTCAGCATCCCACCGTCTCCGGGTTCTCCTTCGCGGCCAGCGCCTGCGGCGTCAAGCCTGACGGACAGCTCGACCTCGGGCTGATTGTCGCCGACGAACCGGTCGCCACCGCCGCGATGTTCACCAAGAATCGCATCCGGGCGGCGCCGGTGGAGCTCTCGATGCAGCGGGTGGAGCGCGGCCGCGCGCAAGCCATCGTGGTCAACAGCGGCAACGCGAACGCGTGCACGGGCAAGAAGGGCCTCGAGGACGCGAAGGTGATCACCTCGATCCTCGCCGACGAGCTCGGCGTGGCCGACGACATGGTGTTGATGGCCTCGACCGGCGTCATCGGGTACCCGCTGCCGTCCGAGCGGATCGAGAGCGCGCTCCCCGCGCTCCTCGCGAGCCGCGAGCCCGGTCGCATCGACGACTTCTCGCGCGCCATCCTGACCACCGATTGGTGGCCGAAGGTCTCCTCGATCAAGTTCCCCATCGGCAACGATCAGGAGTGCACCGTGCTCGGCATCGCCAAGGGCGCGGGCATGATCCACCCGGACATGGCCACCACGCTGGCGTTCGTGCTCACCGACGCGCCGATGCACAGCTCGTTCTTGAAGCGCGCGCTCAACAGCGCCGTGGACCGGACCTTCAACATGATGACGGTCGACGGCGCGACGAGCACCAACGACTCGATCTTCGCGATGGCCTCGGGTCGGGTGCAATGCGAGCCGCTCCGGGGCAGCGATCGCGACGCGCGCCGCTTCATCGACGCGCTGGTCGACGTCCTCGGCGAGCTCGGCAAGCGCATCGTGCAGGACGGCGAGGGCGCCGAGCACGTGGTGATGATGGAGGTCATCGGCGCGCCGAGCGAAGAGGCCGCGCGCAAGGTGGCGGCCGAGTGCGCCAAGAGCCTGCTGGTCAAGGCGATGATCCACGGTCGCGACCCGAACTGGGGCCGGCTGATGGCCGCGGCGGGCATGGCCGGCGTCGCGTTCGATCCGGAGAAGGTCGAGATCAGATCGGCAAGGCCACCGTCGTGCGCAAGGGCATGGGCGTCGGGCGCGAGGCCGAGGAAGAGGCGCGCCGGGCCATGCACGAGCCCTACTACACGATCAAGATGCAGCTCGGGCCGGGCAAGGCCCACGCGAGCTACGTCTTCTGCGACATCGGCGAGGAGTACATCCGCCTCAACGCGGCGTACCGCTCCTGACCCCTCGGCAGCGCGAGTCTCGATCCGGGTTTCTGCTGAGGACGGGTCGAGCCTCGGGACGACGGTACGGCCTGAGGCCCGAACGCAGTGCAGGTTCGTGCTACTTGCACGAAAACCCGGAACGGAGTTCGGGCCGGGAGTACCAGTCCGCCGACCCGCTGTGTAGAAACGTGAAGCGCGCGCGGGCGCGATTGACGCCGGGACGTGAGCGCCGCATCACCCTTCGGTGAGCGTCACCCGCATCCTGGTGTTCCTCTCCGTCGTGCTCAGCGTGACCACGGCCGTCCACTACTACCTGTGGCAGCGGCTGGTGAAGGCGCCGCTCTGGCCCGCGCCGTGGCTGAACGTCGGCACCTGGCTCCTGATCGCGCTCGGCATCTCCATCCCGCTCGCGTTCATCGCGGGCCGCGTGCTCTCGCGGAGCGCCGCCGGCCCGCTCTCGTGGATCGCGTACGTGTGGATGGGCGCGATGTTCCTGCTGCTCGTCCTGCTGGTCCCCTCGGAGATGGTGCGCGGCATCGGCGACTACTTCCTCGGCGGCACGAACGACGTCGCCTCGCCCGAGCGGAGGCTCTTCCTCTCGCGCGGCATCGCGCTGGCGGTCGGCGGGACGGGCCTCGGCCTGAGCGCGCTCTCGATGGTGAGCGCCCTGAGCCCCGTGAAGATCGAGAACGTGGTGGCCCGCCTGCGGGGCCTGCCGAGCGCGCTGCGCGGGTTCACCATCGTCCAGCTCACCGACATCCACGTCGGGCCGACCATCGGCAAGAGCTTCATCGAGGAGCTGGTCCGGCGGACCAACGCGCTCGAGCCGGACGTGGTGGCGATCACCGGCGATCTGGTCGACGGCTCGGTGGCCGAGCTCGGCCCGCTGGTGGCACCGCTGGCGGAGCTGAACGCGCGCCACGGCGTCTTCTTCGTCACCGGCAACCACGAGTACTACTCCGGCGTCGACGAGTGGGTGGCGTACCTCGGCGAGCTGGGCGTGCGCGTGCTGCGGAACGAGCGGGTGACGATCGAGCACGAGGGCGCCGAGCTCGACATCGCGGGCGTGGACGACTGGGAGGCCGCCGCGTTCGGCAACGGGCACGGGCGGGACCTGCCCAAGGCGCTCGCCGGTCGACCGGAAGGGCGCAAGGTGGTGCTGCTCGCCCACCAGCCCAAGCAGATCGACGAGGCCAGCCAGCACGGCGTGGATCTCCAGCTCTCGGGACACACCCACGGCGGGCAGATCGTCCCCTTCAACTTCCTGGTGAAGCTCCAGCAGCCCTACGTCGCCGGACTGCACCAGCACGGCGAGACCACCCTCTACGTGAGCAAGGGGACGGGCTACTGGGGACCGCCGATGCGGCTCGGGGTGCCGGCCGAGATCACGCGCGTCGAGCTGGCGTGAAGTTGCCAGCCGGCGGCGGCGGACGCATCGTGGAGCCATGAAGCGCGCTCGCCGTCTCGTCCTCTTCGTCCTCGCCCTCGGCGCGCCGCTGGCCGCGTCGGCCCAGGCCGGCTCCGTGCCCGACTGCGTCGAGGTACAGGCGAACGCGCGCTGGGCCGCCTCGTCGTACAACCACATCGTCCACATCGAGAACGGCTGCGGCCAGACCGCCCGCTGCAGCGTGGCCACCAACGTCAACCCCGACGCGCAGAGCGTGCGGGTGCCCGCCGGCCAGAGCACCGACGTGCTGACCTTCCGCGGCTCGCCCGCGCGCGAGTTCACGCCCGTCGTGAGCTGCGTCCTCGGCGACTGACGGCGCCGGGGGAGCTCGTCGTGAGCTGCGTCCGGCCGACGCGCTGAACGCGGACCGTGGGCACGGGCGCGACGCGGTCGGAGGCCCGCGCCCTTGCCGCCATGCCCGTGGATCGTGAGGGTCCCGCGATCGGCTCCCGCGATCAGCCCTTCTTGCTGGCGACGTAGCCGCGGACGTCGGCGGCGGGCTCGCGGTACGCATCGCCGAGCTTCGCCTCCACGCGCTCGATGTAGCTCTGCGCCCAGGGGGGCAGCGGCGCGTCGTTCAGGGCGAGGAACTCGAGCGTCGTCGCGAGGCGGATGTCGGCGATGGTGGGCGAGGGGCCGTCGCCGATGAAGCCGTCGCGCACGAAGTACTCGCGGAAGACCTCGAGCGGCTCCGCGATCGCCTCCTCGGCCGCCGCGCGCGCGGCCGCCTTCTGCGCGTCGGTGGCGTCGGGCGCCGAGCCCACCTCACCCGGGTAGCTCGGGAAGCCGAGGCGCGGGTACGTGGAGCGCGCGACGAGCGGATAGAGCGTGCCCGCCAGGTAGAAGTTCGCCGAGTCGACGAGCGCGCGACGGCCCGGATCGGCCGGATAGAGATCGTCGAGCCCGTGCGTATTCGCCAGGTACATCATGATCGCGCAGCTCTCCCACATCGCGCCCCGCGGGTGCTCGTCGTGCTCGATGGCGGGCGTGAGGTGCGCGGGGATCTTCGCCAAGAACTCGGGCGACCGCGTCTTTCCCCAAGCGTTCTCCTCCGAGAAGGGCAGCCCCGCGGCGCGCACGAAGACGCGGACGGCGAGGTTGTTCACGCTGGGCGGAAGCATGTGAAGGTGCGTGCTCATCGGTTCTCCTCTCGGCTCGGATGAGCGAGGGAGCATAGGGGAGCGCGCAGACGACGACGAGGGCTGTGCGCTCTCCACCCTCTCGTCGCTCCGCTACGCCTGGGCGTCGCTCGCGCCGGCATCGCTCGCACCGGCGTCCGCGGGCGGCGTGGCGTCGTCGATCCCGCTCGCGCGGCGCACGGTCGGGCGGATGCGGTCGGCCAGATTGTCGCGCCCGGCGAGCTGGTAGAGGCCGCTCAACATGGTGGCGACGCCGCGGTAGACGCCCGTCCACGCGTCGACGGCACGGTTGCGGTCGGTCAGGGCGCCCTCGTTCTCCCGCTCCTCGGTGCGCAACGTGGAGATTGCGCCGGCCAGCGGGGTGAGCGCCGCCTGCAGGTTGTCGGCGATCGTGGCGGTGGGGATGGGGTCGCCCACGCCGTCGTCGAGCTCGGCCGGATCCTCGCGCATCAGGTCGATGGTGGTCTGGACCCGCGCCCGCAGCGCGTCGGGCGGCCGCGGCGCCGGCGTCTCGAGCCCGTAGCGCTTCAAGCCCCGTCTGCCGAGGGCGTCCTCGAGCCGTACCCGAACCCGCTGATAGAGCGTCCGCAGCTCGTCCGCGCCGGCGTCGCGCGCGCCCTTCGGCACCACATCGTCCGCCAGCTCCGCCACGTAGCGGTCTTCGGCGCCACCGAGCGTGTCGGTCGCGACGGACAGCGTGTGGCACAACCCGTCGATCAGCTTCTTGGCGTCCTCGACCGTGATGCCGTCGATTTCTCGGCCGCAGCGCCCGCGATGATGTCGCGATGGGTCGTCCCCGACGCGACCACCGCCTCACCGTTGTTCATCCGATATTCGACCTGCTTGCTCCGCTCCGCCATGACCCGACCTCCTTCGTTTGAACCGGCAGTACCAAACGAAGAACGGTCGCGAAATCCTCAAATGGGGAGGGTGTGGCCACTCCGGAAGCGTCAGAGCCGCTCGCGGAGGCCTGCAGAGGCGTTCGAGAATCCTCGGACGGCCTTGCGGGGCCCGCAGGAGGCTTTCTGGAGCCTCGGAGCCCGCTCCGAGCGCACGACACCGATTCGTGGATCTCGAACCCCGGTGCGGGTCCGACAGAGGCGACGCTCCAGTCTCGAACTGCCTCGCGGGCCGCGCGAGCACGATGTGCGATCCTCCAGGACCGATGCGGTGCCTTCGGACCCGCCCGAGGATCCTCGAAGCCCCATGCGGACCCCGTCGTGCAGTCCGCGTTCTCCCTATCGCCCCTGCGCGAGCAGGCCCGCATCTCGCGCGCTCCGATTCGCTCTTGCGCCATCCGGGGCGCGGCTCGCGCTCTCCGAATCGCTTCTGCGCGATCCGGGCCCTGGCTCGCGTTCTCCGGATCGCGCCGGCGCCCCTTGGCGCCGTGCCCCCGTCCTCCGCGTTCGCGCGCGTGGCGGCGCGGTGCGAGCTCGGCGGCGCGCGTCGTCGCATGCCGGGCCGCCGGCGCTCTCCCAGCGTGCCCCGAGCGGCGCCGCGCACCGGTGCAAACGGGAACGTGTCGAACGGAACGAGGCCGTGGTTCGGCAGCGGATCGAGAGCGACCGGCCGCGGCGGCTTCGGGCGGAGCGTTTCGGGTCAGCTCGCGATGACGGGGACGCCGGTCTCGGCATGCAGAAGGCGGAGCTGCGCCTCGACCTCCTGCGGCGTCGGGAGCTCCACGATCGTCCGCGGGCTTCGCCGATCGCCGAAGAAGAGCGACAGGCAGTAGTACGTCTTCCGCATGCCGTAGCGCAGCGAGCCGGTCCTCCGTTCCAGCCCGAGCCCGCTCACGTCGTCGAAGGCGAACTTGCGCGGGACCAGGTCGCCGACGGTGATGGTGCGCGCGCTCCCGTCGATCACGGTGCGAGCGCGGCCGGCGAAGAGGCCGAAGAGGACCAGGTACTCGAGGACGCGAAAGACGAGCGCCATCGGATCGAATCCGTAGGGGCCGATCACCACGGGATGCGCCGTGCGCGTGGCCAAGAAGCCGTACCCGACGAGGAAGAAACCCAAGAAGAGCCGCTCTCCTCGCCCCATGATCTCGCGCGAGCGCGGTCCCTCGGCCGGGCGGAGCAGGCGGTAGAGCTGCAGCCCGAAGCCGACCAGCAGAACCAGTTGCTCGACGCTCGGGTAGAACAGCTCCGAGACGAAACGTCCGGGCGCGAAACCGAAACGAACGGCGACGAACGCGGGCACGAAGAGCCACGCGATCGCCAGCGCGACGATGCGGTCGAAGCGAGTACGTCTGGGGTCGGGGCTCTTCGGGCTGGCCATGGCGCGGGTCCTCTCCTGCGTCGCGAGTCGTGCTCGCCAGCCCGCGAGCTTGCCCTGACCGCCCGTGCCGCGCCGGAGATCGAGACAGAACGAGACAGCAGTCCCCACCGATCACGGCGCAGCGGAACGCCACGGTTCACATCCGATCGTCCGCCGCGCGCGCCGGCAGCTCTCCCGTATGCGAGCCAGTCCCCACAGCTCCGACGCGCGCGACGCCAGCTCTCGCGCCAGCGACCGAGTAGACACGCTCCGCGCCGGCCTCTCTCGCGCCAGCGAGCCAGTCGCGGCAAGCCGGCCTCTCTCGCGCCAGCGAGAGAGTAGACACGCTCCGCGCCGGCCTCTCTCGCGCCAGCGAGAGAGTCGCGGCAAGCCGGCCTCTCTCGCGCCAGCGAGCGAGCAGACACGCTCCGCGCCGGCCCCTCTCGCGCCAGCGAGCGAGTAGACACGCTCCCACGCGCACGACGGCATCCCTCGCGCCAGCGAGCGAGTCGCGGCAAGCCGGCCTCTCTCGCGCCAGCGAGCGAGCAGACACGCTCCGCGCCGGCCCCTCTCGCGCCAGCGAGCGAGTCGCGGCAAGCCGGGAGCTCTCGCGCCAGCAAGCGAGCAGACACGCTCCGCGCCGGCCCCTCTCGCGCCAGCGAGCGAGTCGCGGCAAGCCGGCAGCAGGCATGCTGGACGCGCCGCAGGCGTGTCCGGCGTGCCCCGTACCAGCACGAAACCGGACCCGGCCGATCACCCCGAGGAGGCGGGGGCCGGGGGATCGCCAGCGACGACTCGGGTGGCCCGTTACCGCGCCGTGCTCCGAACGACCTGTTGTTTGGTCGTTCGGAGCACGGCGCGCCGGGTCGGGTTCCTCGTCGGAGGAGCGGGCGATCCCCCGGCCCCCGCCGCACGCCCATCCGCGGCAGCCCCGCCCCTCCAACCGTGCAGACCCCCGGCCCCCGCCGCACGCCCAGCCGCGGCAGCCCCGCCCCTCCAACCGTGCAGACCCCCGGCCCCCGCCGCACGCCCATCCGCGGCAGCCCCGCCCCTCCAACCGTGCAGACCCCCGGCCCCCGCCGCACGCCCAGCCGCGGCAGCCCCGACCCTCCAACCGAGCAGACGCCCAGCCGCGGCAGCCCCGCCCCTCCAACCGAGCAGACGCCCAGCCGCGGCAGCCCCGCCAGAAGCCCCCGGTGGACGGCAGAGCCGAGCCTCCCGCGAGCCGAAAACCCAGCCAGCGCCGCAGAAAGACCCGAGCGGGACGCCCGCGCCCATCCGAGCTATGCTCCGCCGCCCCCGGGCACGAGAACATCGTGAGCAAAGAGCAGGAACGAGCCGCTGGGGACGAGCCGTCCTCGAACCATGAGCCTGCCAGCGCCGAGAGCGCGCCCGAGCCCGCCCCGCGATCGACGGCGGCGCGCCAGGCCCTCTCGCGATGGTTGGCGGTCCTCTCGCTGGCCCCCGCGGTCCTCGCCGCGCTGGCGATTGTCGCGCCCTTCGCGCTCGGCCCAGGTCGGACGGTGGTGTGGGCGGGCCTCGCCGCGGCGGCGGCCAGCTTCGGCGCCATGTTCGCGCTGGTGCCGCTCGCGCTCGGAGACACGACGCTGGACAAGGGCAAGCGCATCGGCTGGGCGGTGGGGCTCGTCGTGCTCTCTGCCCTCGCCGCACCGGCGTTCTGGGCGACGCGCCTCCGCCAGGGGCTGAGCGAGGAGCGGCAAGAGAAGGCCTTCCGCTGGCTGCACGTCGGCCGCGGTGTGGCGCTGATGCTGCTCGGCTACGGCGTCTCGTTCCTCTTCATGGCCAACGAGGAGCAGATCCTCCACGGCCCGCTCTACGGCATCTTCGCCGTCTTCACCGGCACGGTCGGGCTGCTCGACGTGTTCGGGCTCTGGAATGCGGAGGGCGAGCGCATCGGCTGGCGCTCCACCGTGATCTTCGCCCGCGAGGGTGAGCCGCTGGCCATGAGCCCCATGGTCTGCGTGCCGCTGGCGCTCTTGGTCCTGCTCGTCGGTGTGCCGCTCGGCGGCTACGACCGGCTGCCGCTGACGCTGGTGCTCGCGCTGGCCGCGCTCTTGCCGCCGGCCATCCGCCGCCCCGGGCTGCTCGTCTTCGTGGTCGCCGGCTTCCTCTACCTCCCGCTCCTCGGCGCCTACGGGCTCTGGGATCCGTGGGAGACCCACTACGGCGAGGTCGCCCGCGAGATCCTCTCCCGCGACGACTGGATCAGCCTGTGGTGGGCGCAGGAGGACTGGTTCTGGTCGAAGCCGATCCTGATCTTCTGGTCCGAGGCGCTGAGCATGGGCTCGCTCGGCGTGGACTTTCACCCGGACGCGAACCCGCTCCATCCGGAGTGGGCGATCCGGCTGCCCCACTTCCTGCTGACCGTCGGCGCCCTCCTCGGCGTGTACACGCTGGTGTCGCGCGTCTGGTCCAAGCGGGCCGGGCTGGTGACGGCGCTGGTGCTGGCGACGGCGCCGCACTTCTTCCTGCTGGCGCACCAGGCCATCACCGACATGCCCTTCGTCTCCACGATGACGATGGCCATGTGCATGCTCGGCCTCGCCATGACCGAGGACCCGGAGCGCGAGGTGAAGCGCTTCGCGTTCGGGCCGGTGACGTTCTCGGCGCGGCACCTCCTGATCGGCGCGCTCTCGGTCGTGATCGTTCCGCAGATCCTCTATCTGCTCTCGCGGAACGTGACGTTCATGGCGAACCTGCCGCCCTTCGGCTGGCACCCGGACGTCTTCATGCACGGCTCGGCCGGCAACCACGGCATCCCCGGCAACTCGCCGGTGCACAACCAGGAGCCCTTCTTCTCCGGACCGGCCGCGCAGCCGATCGTGCAGGGGCTGATCTGGCTGGTCGGCTACGTCGGCGTCCTCTTCGCGCTGCGCAAGGAGCGCCGCGTCCAGGCGCTCTACACGGTCGCGTTCTACTTCTTCTGCGGCCTCTCGTTCATGGCCAAGGGCATCCCCGGCTTCGCGCTGCCCGGGCTGGTCGCGCTGCTCTATCTGATCGGCTCGCGCCGCTGGGATCTGCTCCTGAGCGGCAAGCTGCGCGTCTTCCTCGGGATGATCGTGGTCGTGGTGACGGGGCTGCCCTGGTACGTGGCGATGTACATCCGCCACGGGCCGCCCTTCACCGAGCGGATCCTGATCCACGATCACATCAACCGCCTCACCTCCGGCGTGCACGGCGACACGGGCTCGATCGAGTACTTCATCGAGCAGCTCGGCTACGGGCTCTTCCCATGGATCGCGATGGCGCCGCTGGCGCTGGCCGGCTGGCTGGAGCTGCGGCGGAGCCAGGCCGACGAGTCGAGCGAGAGCCGCCGCCGCCGCGAGATCACCATGCTGATCACGCTCTGGCTGGCGGGCGCGTTCACGCTCTTCTCGGCGATGACCACGAAGTTCCACCACTACATCTTCCCGGCGGTGCCGCCGGCGGCGATCCTGGTGGGCCTGGCGATGGCGCGGATGCTCGGTCCGGCCAGCCCGCGCTTCTCGTGGCGGGCGGTGGCGGGCGTGGCGCTCAGCGTGCTGGCGCCGGTGCCGGCGGTGCTGGGCGTGGCCGGGATCTGGGGCGACGTCCGCGGGATCATCCCGCAGGGCGTGGAGGGCCCCGAGGCGGCCGACTGGGTGATGATGCACCCCTGGCCGACGGGCGCCTCGCTGGCGCTGATCGGCCTCGGCATCGGGCTCTTCGCGGCGGCGGTGTGGGTGCTCTCGCCCCAAGCGAAGGCGGCCTCCGAAGAGCGTCGATGGCGCCCGGCTGCGGTGACGACGGGGCTCCTGACGGCGCCGGTGCTGGTCGGGCTGGTCGGTCGCGATCTCTCGTGGGTGACCGACTCGCGGCCGCAGGGCTACGAGCACCTGATCCACCTCTTCGTCTACAACTACGGCCGGCCCTGGCCCGAGCAGTTCGACTACCGGCCGATCCTGACCGGCTTCGCGGTCGTGGCGACGGTGGTGGTGCTGCTGGCCGCGGCGCGCAAGCTCCGCGCGGTGGCGCTTCCGGCCTTCCTCGGCGTGGCGCTGGCGTTCGCGGCGTGGTCGCTCGACGTCTACCTGATCGATCTCTCGCCGCACTGGGGCCAGCGCGAGCTCATCCATCGCTACTACGAGCTGCGCCACGGTCCGGAGGAGCCGCTGCTCGCCTGGCAGATGAACTGGAAGGGCGAGAACTTCTACACCGGCAACCACGTGTCGGTGTTCGTGCAGCTCGACAACCGCGCGCTCACCGACTGGGTCCACCAGCACGCGGGGCAGACCATCTACATGGTGCTCGAGCACTCGCGCCTCGGCAGCCTGCGCGGCGTGCTGCACGGGAGCACCATCGAGGAGATCACGGACGAGCGGCTGGACAACAAGTTCCTGCTCATCCGTGTCCATCTCGCCGAGAACACGACGCCGCCCGCGGTCCGATCCGCGGAGTGAGCGAACGCCTCCCCGCCGGGCGTCGTCGGGCTCGCCTGGCGGCCTCCGGCGGATCGAGGCGCTGGCGCGGCGAATGCTGCGCCCTGCCGACCGCGGGCCTGTCGGCGCCACGTCTCCGGTCACGGCATGCGCCACGCCGGCGCTGCGGCTCGAACGCGAGCGTTGTCGGCGCGCGCCCTCCGTCACGGCGCTGCGTCTCGAACGCGACGCTTCGTCTCGAACGCGACGCTTCGTTTCACACCGTTGACAGGGGACGCCGCCGGGTGAAAGGTCAGGCGCCGCGATGGCCAGCCGTGAAGAGCAGCGACAGCGCACTCGACGTCGTCTTTACGAGTGCGCCCTCGAAGTGTTTCGGCGAGACGGGGTGGGGCCTTGCCGGATCGACGACATCGCCACCGCGGCGGGGGTGAGCCGGGGGAGCTTCTACTTCCACTTCCCGACCAAGGAGCACGTCCTGCTCGAGCGCATGCGCGAGACCGAGGACGTGATCTGCGACGCGCTCGACGAGCTCCCGCCGAACGCGCCGGTCGCGGAGGTCTTCCGCGTGCTGAACGAGCAGCTCACGGCGATCTGGGAGCCGGATCCGAAGCTCCTGCCGGAGGTGACCGGCGCCGCGCTCCGCTTCGCCGCGTCCACGATGGAGGACCGCGAGGCGACGCGCCTGCGCTCCGCGCTGGCGGTCCGTTTCCGCGCCGCCCACGAGCGAGGCGAGCTGGGCGGGCGGATGCCCCCCGAGATCCTCAGCGACCTCTACCTCGGCCACATCCTCTCGGCGCTGCTGGCGTGGTACGGCCACCAGTCGATGGCGCTCAGGCCCACGCTGGACGCGATCAGCGCGCTCTTCTGGAACGGCGCCGGCGCCTGAGCGGCAACGCGGACGGCCCTTTCGGGCCTCTGGCCGCTCGCGTGAAGCTGAACGCGGCGCGCTCTTCTGGAGCGGCGCCCGCCGGTCGACCGCGGCCGAGCCGGCGCCTGAGCTGAGCGCGCTCTTCGTGGACGACACCGGCACCCGAGATCGCCCGGCGCGGGTCGCAGTCCGTCCGAGAGGTCGCGCGTCGATGCGCCCAGAGGGGCCAGAGAGGACGCGTTCGGCTCGCGCGGTCGGGTCGTCCACCGCCGGCGAGCTGCGGTACCTTTGGCGCATGCGGTGGCTCGGCTTGGTGCTCCTTCTGTCTTCGTGTGGTAGCTCGCCCGCGTTCGACTGTAACGGCTCCGATGCGGCGCGCGGGCTCTTGCTCGGCGACCGTTGCCCCGGAGAGAGCGTGCGGCTCTTGCCCAGCGTGCGCATCGACGGTGCGTGGCGCGGAGCCGGACGCGACGGGGACTGCACGGCCGACGGCGCCGCCGTGCGCTGCCCGGTGCAGGATCTCGGCGACGTGATCGCCAGCGCGGACGGCGCGGTCGTCTCGGTGCGCTTCGAGGCGCACGCCGACGCGACGGTCGAGGGGCTCTCGCTCGAGGGCGAGGCCAGCCTCGACGGCGCGCGCGCCTGGATCTCGAACGGCTTCCAGTCCTGGTCACAGTCGGGCGCCATCGCGCTCGGCCCCCCCGCGTCCGACGCCGATCTGACGGCGGCGCTGGCGAAGCGGGGCGACGAAGAGGTCATCCGCGGCGGCAGCGAGCTGTCCTGGGAGCAGACCTTGGTCGGCGGCGGCGACGCGTATCTCCTGGCCGGCGCGCTCCGGGCGGCGCGCTTCCGCCCGTGGGTCCAGGCCTATCGCGCCGAGACGACCGATCCGGTGGGCCTTCGCATCGCCAGCGGCGGAGCCGGCGAGCAGGTCGCGGTCGCGTCCGGCGACACCGTCGAAGGCGAGCCCTTCCTGGTGCAGCTCGGCGCCGATCCCGCGGCGTTGATCCAGAGCTACGGGTCGATGATCGACAGCCGCCACCGCGACGCCCCGCACGACGCGGAGGCCGGCTGGAACAGCTGGTACGAGCTCTTAGACTCGGTCGACGAGGACGCCATCCGGGCCAACGCGCCGCTCGCGCGCGACATCCTCATGCCGCGGCTCCCGGACGGAACGGCGCTGCGCATCGTCGTCGACGACGGCTGGGAGACGCTCTGGGGCGAGTGGACGCCGAACGACAAGTTCCCCTCCGGGCTCGACGGGCTGGCCTCCGATCTTCACGGCGACGGCTTCGAAATGGGCGTGTGGCTGGCGCCGCTCTTGGTGGACGCGGACAGCGCGTTGATCACCGATCATCCCGAGTGGTTCGTGGGCGGCGCGGAGTACCTGCACGCCAAGAACGGCCCGATGCGGATTCTCGACGTGACCCACCCCGACGCGGAGGCGCACCTCAGGGAGGTCATCACGCAGATCGTGGGCTGGGGATACGATCTCTTGAAGATCGACTTCCTCTTCGCCGGCACGTTGGAGGGGCAGCGCCACGAGGACGTGACGCCGATGGAGGCGTACGGACGCGCGCTCTCGATCATCCGCGACGCGGCCGGCGAGGACGTGACGCTGGTGGCCGTCGGCGCGCCGGCCATCGCGACGTTTCCCCACGTCGACGCGTGGCGGGTCGGTGGCGACATCGCCCTCGAGCCCTTCGGCGCCGCGTGGCCGTGGATCCCGAATCAGGCCCGCAGCGTCGGCGCGCGCACCGCGTTCTGCCTGGCCACGCTCTGTGACGCCGACCCGGTGCTCTTGCGGACGTTGCCTCGCGAAGAGGTCGAGACGGGCGCCTGGGTGGTCGCGCTGGCGGGCGGCGCGCTCTTCCTCTCGGACGATCTCAGGACGCTGCCCGCGGAGCGGCCGGACTGGGCGCTCGACATGCCGCGCGTGTCACGGTCGATGAGCGGCGCGCCGGCGGTGCCCGAGGACGTGCTGCCCGCCGACGCGCCGCGGGAGCTGGTGAACGCGATCGCCGACGAGCTCCGAGGGCGCGCCAGCCGGCACGTCATTCCACAGGTCTGGCGCTTCTCCGACGGAACGCGGCTGGCGATCAACGACACCGAAGACGACGTGATGGTGGAGGGCACGAGCGTGCCGGCCCGTGGCGCGCGGCTGCTGCAGTGACACGCACGCGGCCCCGCGCCTCGGGCGAGGGGCGGGGCCGTCGGACACACGACGCGGTGACGCCGCTGGTGGGAGGCTGTTCTTCAGTCGAGCGCGTAGCCGAAGCCGACCGACGCGCTGAAGCCGAAGGTGCCCGATCCGGTCTGTCCGTCCGCGACCATCACGCCCGCGTCGCCCTCGACCAGGATCTCGAACATGTGCCGGACCCCGTCTCCGCTGCGACCGCCGAAGTGGAAGGAGGCGCGCAGCGGTATGCCCAGGAGCGTGCCGGACTTGTCGAATCCGACGCCGCCCTGGAACGAGGCGCCCGTCGCGACCGAGAACCAGTCGGCGAGGCTGAAGTCCACGTAGGCGGCGCCGCGCAGGTAGGCGGTGATGCCGAACCAGCCCGCAGCGATCGAGGCGTCGAGCCCGATCAGCTCCGAAAGCTGTACGCCGCCCCGGAGATAGAGCCCGGGGCTGAGATAGTAGAGGCCCGCGGTGTCGGAGCCGAACGCGCCAGCGAGGCCCACGCCGAAGCGAGGGCGTAGGTGAAAGGAGTCGTCCGCGCTCGCCCCCTGCGGTGCGTCCTGGGTGTGGTCACCCGCGCTCGCGTTCTGGTCTTGCTCGCCCGCGCTCGCCTCCTGGGGTGTGTTCCGGGTTTGGTCGTTCGTGCTCGGTGCCGCCTCCTGAGCGCTCACGGTCGGAGCGAAGGAGAGGATGGCGAGCAGACTCATCAGCGAGATGGTGTTGTTCATGGTGCGCGGCCCATCGCAACGCGTGTGCCACGATGCGACGCTGTCCCCCGAAGACGGCTCACCGCGGCACGACGGACCTCGACGGACCGCTCACCCGCCTTGGCGGCGCGGCTCGGGCCAGGTCGCAAGCATGCGTAATTGAACGTCTTAGCCAGGACGAAGCCGCTCCCCGGGCCCTCCGTCCCCCTGTGTCCCTAGGCCGGCAGGCTAGCCCCTTCGCCACCGGTGACCGGCGGATCGGCCAGGACGGCCGCGCCGTGGCTGTGCCACCTGGCACACTCTTGCTCATGACCAGGAGCGTGACCTGTGCCCACTCGTTCGACGCTCCAACCTCCACCACGCTCTTCGGCTCTTCGTGCCCGCGCGTCAGATGATGAAAGAGCGGGACGGGGAAGGAGGCGAGCGAGCTCTCGGGCGGGGGAGGTGCGCCTCCCTCGCTCGGTATGCGAAGCTCGCGCGGTGGAGGTGCTCGTGCAGCTGGATCGAACGGGTGGAGAGCGCGGAGGCGCACGATGAGGGCGCGGGAGCTCGGGCGCGGTGGCAGGCCGCTCCGGATCGCGTACGGACGCATCTTTCACGAAGCGAACGCGTTCTCGCCGCTCCTCACATCGCGGGAGAGCTTCGAGAGCCTGCACTTCCTGGAGGGGGACGCGCTGGCGCAGGCCTGCACCGTGCGCGGTTGGGAGCTGGCGAACCTCTTCCCGCACGCGGAGCTCACCGGTTTCGTGCAGGCGGCGCGGCTCGCCGGGGACGTGACCACCGTGCCGCTCTCGTCCGCGCTGGCGGTCCCGAACGGTCCGGTGGCCGCCGAGACGTTCGAGTGGCTGCTCGACGGATTGCTGCGCCACATCGAGCGCGCCGGGCACCTCGACGGCATCTACCTGGCGCTCCACGGATTGATGCAGGTCGACGGGCTCGACGAGGCGCCGGAAGCGGTGATCCTCCGCCGCGTCCGAGAGGCGGTCGGGCCCGACGTGAAGATCGGGGCCAGCTTCGATCTGCACGGCAACCTCTGCTCCGGCATCGTGGATCCGCTGGAGGTCCTCGTCGCGTACCGCACCAACCCGCACTGGGATCTGGCGCCGAGCGGGTTCCGCGCCGGCAACCGTCTGATCCGATTGCTGCGAGGGCACTGCCGGCCGGTGCACGCGTGGCGGAAGATGCCGATGGTCCTCGGCGGCGGCACGACCATCGACTTCCTGCCGCCGATGCGCGCCGTCTTCCGCGGCATGAAGAAGCTCGAGCGCGACCCGCGCGTGCTCACCACCAGCCTCTTCATGGTCCATCCCTACACGGGGGCGCAGGACCTCGGCTGGTCGGCCCACGTCTGCACGGATGGCGACGAGGCGCTGGCGAACGAGCTGGCCGAGCGGATCGCCGATCATGCGTGGAGCATGCGGCACGTGCCGCTGCCGCCGATGCGCGGCATCGACGAGGCGCTCGACGAGGTCGCGGCCGGGGTGTGGCGCAAGCTCGGTCCGGTCACGCTCGTCGACGTGGACGACATCGTCGGCGCCGGCGCGCCGGGCGGCAACACGCGCTTCATCGAGGCGCTGGTCAACGACGACCGCGGCCTGCGCGCGTTCGTGCCGATCCACGATCCGGCGGCTGCCAACGAGGCGTGGGAGGTGCCGGTCTCGGAGCGCAGGCGCATCACGCTGCGCGGCACGCCGGGCTACGGCCAGCCCGAGGTCGAGATCGACGCCGTCGTCGCCGCCAAGGACGAGACCGAGTTCGGGCGGACCGTCCGGCTCGACTTCGGGAAGGTCAGCGTGGCGGTGACGGAGCGGCCGCCGCTGCCGATCCATCCGAAGTTCTGGGGCTGGCTCGGGCTCTCGGCGCGCGACGCCGACGTGATCGTGCAGAAGAACTTCTTCCACTACCGGCTCTTCTACGCGACGACGTCGTTCCGCCACCTGCCGGTGGTGAGCAGCGGCGCGACCAGCTTCGAGCGCGTGCGAAACCGCGAGTACGCCGTGCCGACCTTCCCCGGCGTCGATCCGGGCGACTGGCGGAGCAGCGATCCGCTCCTGCGCGATCCCGCGGCGCGTTCCCGGCAGAGCATCGATTCGGACGCGAAGAAAACGGCTTGAACGACTCTCGTGCGTGGGATGGCGCGCTCGTGGGCGGACGAGCGGGGCGGAATGATCCAGCGAGGGCCCTGCCGGCTGCGGCGCGAGAGCGGATCGTGGCCGGACAGGGGCGCGGCTTCGGGCTACGCTAGCCCCGGACATGAGCGCCCCTTCCCGGCAGAGCGTCTCGGGGGAGACGCCCCTGCAGCCCACGCTGCCGCTTCGGTTGGGGCGGTTCATCCTGTGCATCGAGCTCGGCGCGGGTGGGATGGCCACGGTCTATCTGGCGCGTATGGAGCTCGCCGCAGGGCTGGAGCGGCTGGTCGCGCTCAAGACGATCCACCCGCACCTGGCGAAGGAGAAGGCCTTCGTCGACATGTTCCTCGACGAGGCGCGCATCGCGTCGCACGTCAGCCACCCGAATGTCTGTGCGGTGCACGACTTCGGCGAGATGGGCGGCGTGTACTACCTCGCGATGGAGCACCTCATCGGCGAGCCGCTCTTCGACGTGATCAACCGGCTGGTCGACCGCTTCGACGACGTGCGCGAGGTGCTGCCCTTCCTGGCCGCCCGCGTGATCGCCGACGCGTGCGAGGGGCTGCACGCGGCGCACACGGCGCGCGGGCCGGACGGAGCGCAGCTCTCGATCGTGCACCGCGACGTCTCGCCACAGAACCTCTTCGTCACCTACGACGGCGCGGTGAAGGTCGTCGACTTCGGATGCGCCAAGGCCTCGCAGCGGGTGGCGCACACGTCGACGGGCGTGATGAAGGGCAAGGTGGGCTACGCGGCGCCCGAGCAGCTCCGGGCCGACGACGTCGACGCGCGCGCCGACGTGTGGGCGCTCGGTGTCTGCCTGTGGGAGGCGCTGACGCTCAGCCCGCTCTTCACGAAAGGAACGGCGATGAAGACGGCGATGTCGGTCCTCGAGGACGACATCCCCTTCGCGGCCGACGACCGCGGCTGGGTGCCGGAGCCGGTCGCGCGCATCGCCGAGAAGGCTCTGCAGCGCGACCGGGAGAAGCGCTACGCCACCGCGCGAGAGATGGGGCGCGATCTCCGCAAATTCATCGCGGACAGCGGGTTCACACTGGAGTCGGCCGAGCTGGCGGAGTGGATGGACTTCCTCTTCGACGACCGGCACGAAGAGCGCGAGCGGCAAGCGGCTCGGGTCCGCGAGATGGACGTGTCCGAAGTGGCCGCCGCGCTGCCCGACTCGCTCAGCGACGTCTCCACCGCCGACGTGGAGCTCTTGCCGGACGGGCAGAGCGCGCTGGCGGCTCTCGAGGCGGCCGAAGCGATTGTCGTGCCGACTTCGCCACCGCCTCTGGAGCCGGCTCCGGCGGCCGCCTCGGCGCCGAAGCCCGCTTCGACGGAGCGCGCGGCCGACACGCGCGATCCTGTGGCCATCGCCCCTCGCGTCTCCACGCCCTCGCAGACGATCGAGGACGACGGCGAACCGCCTCCGAAGCGTTCGAGCGGCGCGCGCTGGCTCTTCAGTCTCGTCCTGCTCGCCGCGCTCGGGTTCGGCGGCTACTACCTGCAGCTCTACTACGAGCCCGCGCCGTGGCTGCTGGACCTGGTCGGCAGACCGGAGGAGCCGACGCCGACGCCTCCGGTCGCGAGTGAGGGGGTCGCGGAGCCCGGTCCCGGTGCGATTGCCGACGAGGTGGCCGAGGCGCCGAGCGCCGAGGGCGCCGAGGCCGGTGTGCCGTCGCCGGACGAGACGCAGGCGGACGCGGAGGACGACACCGAAGGCCACTCCACGGCCGTCGGCGCGGTCGCGGGCGAAGAACCGGCCGGCGGGGGAAGCGCTGGACACGCCACGGAGTCGGGATCGTCGGGGCACCCGTCGGGCTCGGAGGAGACTCCCCATCGTTCGCGGCACCGCTCGCGCGATCGCGGCGGCGTCATCACCACCGTCGTGTCGGGCGGTGGCGCCGAGAACGCGTACGACTACCCCAGCCATTCACCGTCGCCCAGCCCTCCGTCGCCCAGCCCTTCGTCACCCAGCCCTTCGCCGTCGCCCAGCCCTTCGCCCACTCCCTCGCCCTCGCCGGCACAGGCTCCATCGCAGAGCTCGGGCGGCTTCGTGCGCATCACCGCCAGCGGCGGCTGGGCCGAGGTCTATCTCGGAGGCCAGCGGCTCGGGCGGACGCCCTTGCGGCGCGAGCTCCCGGTCGGGCGCCACGCCCTGCGGGTGAAGCCCTTCGGCCAGGAGCCCTCGAGCATGGTGTCGGTCGAGATCGAGCCGGGCGTGGAGCAGAGCCTCGACATCGAGGTTCAAGACCCGAGCGCGCAGTGACCGCTCGTCGCCCGCGGGCACGAGCGCGGCGCTACTACTTCTTCTTGCGCTCCGGCAGGACGAGCCGGTCGACCTGGGAGTTGTCGAGGAACTCGGTCTTTTGCGGCGCCAGCCCGCGGGGTTTCTTCGCGGGCAGCTCCGGCGGTTCCGGCAGCGTCAGCCGATCGACCATCGAGTTGCCGAGGAACTCCGTCTTCTGTCTGCCGAGGCCCTTCGGCTTGCTGAGCGGCAGCGGCTGCGCCTCCGAGGGCTGCGGCGGGAGCTTGTGCTCGTCGCGCTCGGCCAGCCGGGCCCGCTTCTCCTTGTATCCGAAGCGGTATCGCGGTCGCCGCTCGACACTGTCGTCGCCCGCGCGCTCGTCGGCCTCGGCTTCGGCCGCCTCCGGCTCTGCTTCCGGCGCGGGCTCGGCGACCTCGCGCGGCAGCACCGTCAGCTCCGCCAGAATCCACGTGCATGGTGCGCAGCTCGGCCAACCCGCGCGGCCGCGTCTCGGGCTTGGGCCGGTCCAGCACCTTCGCCACCGCCTCCGCCAGCGCCTCCGGCCCCGAGGGCGCGACCTCCGCCTGCAGGAGCTGAGTGAGGGCGGCGATCATCGCCTCGGCCGACTCGAAGCGGGCGCTCGGGCTCGGCCGCAGCGCGCGCTCGACGTGCGCGATCAAGAGCGGCGGGACGTCGCCCCGGAGCGAGCTCGAATCCGGCACCTCGCCGCTGCGGACCAGCGCGTCGCGCGTCTCGCCGACCGGCGCGTCGTAGAGCGCTCGGCCCGAGAGCAGCTCGAAGAGGAGCGCGCCCACGCCGAAGAAATCCGAGGCCGGCAAGACGCTGCCGCCCGCCACCAGCTCCGGCGCCGGCTGGCGCAGCCCGAGCTCTTCCAGGCGGCGCCGCCCGGTCCCGCGCACCGCCAGCGCCGGCGCCACGCCGAAGCGCGCGACCTTGACCGTGCCGCTGCGCGCGATGCGGACCGCGCGGGTGTCGATCCCTTCGTGGCAGATCGGCGGCGTCCCGCCATGCGCGCTCGCCAACGCTCGCAGCACCTCGACCGTCACCGCCGTCGCGAGCGGCCACGGGATCGTCTCGCCTTCGCGCGTGTGGGCGTCGAGCCAGCCTCGCAGCGAGAGGCCCTCGATCCACTCGGTCACGACGAACGCACGCCCGTCGTCGGTCACCACGAAGTCGAGCGCCTCCTCCACGTGCGGGCTCGCATGCTCGGCCAGGTCCCGCGCGGCGGCGCCCCACGCGCCGAGCACGGCGCGGTCGCGATCCCACGGTTCCCGCAGGACGCGCACGGCGACCGGGCGGGAGAACCCTCCCTCGGCGCGCGCGACGCCCTGCCAGATGGCGGCGATCGCTCCATCGGCCGCTTTTCGGAGGAGCTCGTAGCGATTCGAGATCAGGTCGGCCACGGCGCGCGAGTATCGCAATCCCAGCCCGCTGTGAAAAGCGCGCCGCTCATCGGTCGGCTCGGTCGCTGCGGATCTGCTGAATGCAGCGGTCGATGGCGCGCGCGCTGACCGGCTTGACGAGGTGCGCGTCGAACCCGGCCGCGAGGCTACGCGCTCGCGCCCTCGCGTCGTCGAAGCCGGTGAGCGCGATGAGGATCCACGCCTTCGCGCTCGGCTCGCGGCGGAGCATCTCGGCGAGCTCCCAGCCGTTCATGCCGGGCAGCCCGATGTCGGCGAGGACCACCTCCGGCGCGTCTTCTCGAGCACGCCGCAATGCCTCTCCACCGTCCGCCGCGACGCGGACATCGTGGCCGCAGCGCTGCAACAGTCTGCCGAAGAGCGCGGCGTTGTCGGCGTCGTCTTCCACCAACAAGAGCTTCATCGCGTGACCCCCGCACACCGCTCATCCGTCGTACGCGGCAGCGCGCCCCCGGGTCATCGGGCTTTCCCCGACCTCGGGGCGGAGCCCTCCGCACGCGTGGTAGCGTTGCCGCATGTTGCGTCCGGAGAGGGCCTGGATCGTCTTGCTCGCCGCGCTCGTCGGTTGCTCCGGCAGCGCGCCTCGGGTGGAGAGCGCGCCCGCGCCGACCCCCGCGCCCGAGCCGTCGGCGGAGCCGGCCCCGGAGCCCGAGCCGATCGCGCTCGAGGACGATCCGACACCGGACGGGCCGTCGTGCACCGGCACCGACGCCTGCGAGGACGACCAGCAGTGCCGCGGTCCGGCCGGCTGCGAGGCCGAGTGGGCCTGTGGCGAGCCGCGGAGCTGCGGCGAGGCCACCGTGGCGTACTGCGGCTGCGACGGACTGACCTTCTACGCGCTCGAGAATTGCCCCGGCCGTCCCTACCTGAACGTCGGCCCCTGCCCGGCGCTCGGCGAAGAGCTCGGGGCGGAGGACGAGGACGTGGTGGAGGGCAACTCCATCTGCACGAGCGACGACGACTGCCGGCGCGGCTACGTGTGCGCGGGCGTCGCGGGCTGCGGGACCTACTGGACCTGCGTCCGCCGCCGCAGACAGCACTGCCGGCGCGGACCGGCCACGTTCTGCGGCTGCGACGGGGCGACGTTCTCGTCGCGGACGACCTGCCCTGGCCGGCCGATCGCCTACGCCGGCCAGTGTGCCAGCTCGGAGCCCGGCACCGCCGTCGCGGGCGAGCCCGCAGAGGGTGGCGGCGCGCTGGCGCTCGCGATGGGCGGGAGCGACGAGGCGGGAGGCGGTGTGCCTGGCGAGGGCAGCTCGTCGGACACGAGGGCCGGTTCCGACGCATCGGGCGGTCCGGGTGCATCGAGCAGCCGCGCCACGGGCGCCGCGAGCGGTTCGGGCGCGTCGGGCGCGAGCACGGCCGGTTCGGACGCCTCGGGCAGTCCGGGTGCGTCGAGCAGCCGGGCCACGGGCGGCGCGAGCGGCTCCGGGTCGTCGCGCGATGCGTCGGGCCGCCGCGGGACGGGCAGCTCGGACGCGTCGGGGTCGTCGCGCGATTCATCGGGCGGGCGCGGGCCGAGCAGCTCGGACGCGTCGCACGGCCGGGTGGCAGCCTCGGACACCTCGAGTCACGCGGCGCACTCGGGCACCGAGTCGTCCGCCGCCGCCGAGCCGGTGGGCCCGGCGAGTTGTGCGTCCAACCGCGACTGTGGACGCGGCGAGGTGTGCACGGGCCCGGAGGGTTGTGAGGCCGAATGGCATTGCACGCGCCCGAGCCAGCGCTGCATCCACGACACGCAGTACTTCTGCGGCTGCGACGGCCGCTCCTTCCGCGCGTCCATGACCTGTCCCGGCCGGCCGCATCGTCACCGCGGCTCCTGCGCCGCGGACTGAAGCGTCGCGGCTTCGTTCCGAAGGGTCGTGCTCACGGTGCCACGGGCGGAGCGGCGTCTCGGTGAGGCGCGCCGAAGCGGGCCTTCGCCGGCCCTCCCGAACATGGATGGACTCTCGGGTCGTCTTCCCTCCCGCGACCCGCGTTGCCGCGTGCCGGCCGCCGCGGCAGCCTTCGTCGATGGCCCGCGACGACGAGGAGCGGAAGGAGATCAACCACCGCTGGGCCGGTCGCGCGATGGCCACCGGTCGCATCGCCGCCAACGCCATGCGCCTGGCCGCGCGGCGGGTTTCGGGGCGAGAGGCCGGCGCGATCGACGGCCTGATCGGCGACCGGCTGGCGAGTGAGCTCGACCAGATGAAGGGCCTGGCCATGAAGGTCGGGCAGATCCTCAGCTACATCGACGGCGCGCTGCCCGAAGAGACCCATCGCGCGCTGCGCAAGCTGCAGCGGGGCGCCGAGCCGGTCGCGTTCGACACCATGCGGGCCGTGGTCGAAGACGCCTTCGGCCGTCCGATCGACGCGCTCTTCGACGACATCGATCCCACGCCGGTCGCCGCGGCGTCGATCGGCCAAGTACACCGGGCGCGCTTCTCGGGGCGTCCCGTGGCCGTGAAGATCCAGTACCCCAACGTGCGAGCCACGTTCGAGGCCGACTTCGGGCGCCTCGGCCCGCTGGCCAAGCTCGCCTCGCTGGCGAGCGCGGTCGACGGAACGGCGCTCGCCGAGGAGCTGCGCGAGCGGGTGATCGAGGAGTGCGACTACCTCCGGGAGGCGATGCACCAGGACGCCTTCGCGCAGGCATTCGCCGACGATCCGGCCGTCCACGTGCCCGAGGTGATCCACGCTCGCGTGGCCGAGACCGTGCTCACGACCGCCTGGGAAGAGGGCCGCGACTTCTACTCGTTCGCCGCGTCGGCGACGGCCCGCGAAAAGAACGACGCCGGCCTCACGCTGGCGCGCTTCGCATACCGCTCGTTCTTCGCGGTCCATACCCTCAACGCCGACCCTCACCCCGGGAATTACCTCTTCCCCGACGACGGCCGCGTGGTGTTCCTGGACTTCGGTTGCGTCCGTCGCTTCGAGCCCGAGTACGTCGAGCGCGAGCGTGAGCTGGCCAGGGTCGTGATCGACGGCCAGCGGAGTCGGCTGCGAGACGCCGTGATCGCCACCGGCATGGCTCCGAAACCGGAGAAGATCGACTGGGACCTGCACTGGGCCATGCTCCGGCATCAGTACGCGCCCTACCTCAAGCCGCGTTTCCGCTTCACCCTCGAGTACGTGGCGGAGTCGATGGACTACTCGCGACCGAGCAATCCGAACCTGCGCTTCCTCGCCATCCCGCCCCCTTGGATTTGGCAGCAGCGGCTGGTCTCGGGGCTCCACGCCGTGCTGGCGCGCCTCGGCGCCGAAGGTCCCTTCGCCGAGGTCTTCCGCGCGGCGCTGGAAGCGACTCCGGCGCCGCTCGCCGCGCGCCCGGTGCCGCCGACGTAGCCTCCCGCGCCCCTCGGCTCCGGATCGGGTGGGCCCAGCCGGCCGAGGGACACGCCGCGGGCGGGCTCCCAGGATCAGCTCTTGCTCACGGGGACCGTCTCGAAGCAGGCGCGGTGGATCGAGTTGCGCAGCGCGGCGCTGAGCTGTCCCAGGTCGCCGGCGAGGCTCGCGCTCTTCGCGGAATCCAGAGCCTTTCCTGCCTTCTTCGCGGAGGACCACTGCGTCAGCCCTCCATCGGCCTCGATGCCCGGAAGCGCTCGGGGTCGCCGAGACCGACTCGGCCGCGTTCGCGGAATACCAAAACCATGCCGCCTCCGTTCGAGGGGAGATCGGACCCGTGCTGTGGTCGAAAGCCCCCGACGTCGTCCCTGCCGCCTGGAGTCACCAGACCTCACCACGCGTGGTGCGTCTGCTCTCCCGAACGGGCGGTTCGAGGCTGCTTCGCGCGTCCCTCGCACGGGCTTCCCCTCGGCGAACGAGTGTGGGAGCTGCCCGGCGACCTTCAGTTGCCGGCCCGGCGGAGGAAGTCGTCGCTGAGGACGTCGTGCTCGGCGCCGAAGTCGAGATCGTCGCCGATCGGGTCGCGGCTCGGCCGCGGTCGCGGGCGGACGTGGGGTCGGTGGGCTGGGGAGTGCGGGCGCGAGGGCGACTCGCTCACGGCGGGCTCGCTCGGAGGCTCGGCCTCGCGGGCAGGAGCCGCCTCGGCGGTCTCCACGGTGGCGGTGGGCGCTTCCGCGACCCGCTCTGGCGGCTGCGCGGCCGCGACCCGGGTCTCGCTCCCCAGCCCGGTCATCTGCGGCTCGTCGCGGGGCCACGCCACGGCCGTCGCGGTCACCGCCGCGACCAGGCTGGCAGCGGCCATCACGCCCGCGATCCAGCTCCCTCGACGCCCGCCGGCCGGCTCGCTCGCCAGCGCCGCCACCTGGAGTCGGATCTCCTCGCGCTGGGTCCGAACCTCGCCGAGCTCCTCGCGCAGCGCGCGGAGCCGCGCTTCCACGCGGGCGCTCTCGTCTGCGCGCTCTTCCTCGAGCTCGCGGCGCTCCTCCTCGCGGGCTCGGGTCACGGCCTTCTCACGCGCCCGTCGCTCCGCCTCTCGTCGCGCGATCGCCTCCGCCCGCGCCCGCTCCCGGGCCGTCGCCTCTTCCACCCGCCGGTCGGTCTCCATCTGGAAGAGCTCTCGCAGGCTCATGCTCACGCTGTCGTCGGTGCTCATCGTCGTCCTCCTCGTGGACGACTGGAGCAGCACCCATGCCTGCCGAAATCGGGCGTAATCTCAGGGTCCGCCCATCCAACACGCTACTCGTGATTTGGTTTGATGCTCTTGTTAGTAGAATCCACGGCGGCGGGATCTCGAGCGCCAGCGGTGGCCAGACAGCGCTCCACCCAGATGAGCTCGCGGGCGATGCTGCGCGGCAGGCCTTCGGCGCGCTGGGAGGCGGGCAGCAGCCCCCAGTCGGTGGTCTCGACCTCGAAGTGCGCACAGGCGCCATCTTCGATAGCGGCGTGCAGGAGCTCCCGAGCGTGCTCGCGGGTCGTGCGAAAGGGCGCCACGTCGGTGTGCAGAGGAGCGTGGACGTGACCTCGGCAGAGACCGGCTGGCGCGGCGCTCGGGTGGCGCCACCACCGATCGGCGTCGCGCTCGACCACGCGGCGCGGGCCGAGGCGGGCGAGCGCGCTCGGCTCCACCTCGGCCAGGTCCAACTCCAGCGCAGCGCTCACGCGCACCTTGGCCAACCCGATGCCGGCTGCGACCAGCGAGCGCACGGCGGCGCGAGGCTCCTCCCATACGAGCGCGCTGTGGCACGCGTCGAGACCTACGCCGAGATGCCGCCGCAACGCCTGCTCCGCCTGTGAGGTCGACAGGCCCGTGAGCCGCTCGAATCGGCGGACCGCCGTGCGTGCGAAGAGGTGCTCGCGCAAGAAGGAGACGGCCTCCACGGCGCTCTCCAGCTGAGAGCGGGGGGCCGGCTCCACGGCGAGCCGGATTGACTTGCCCGCTCGCTCGCCGATGATGAACGCGCGCGCAGCGCTGCGCAGCAGCCGCTCGGCGAAGACCGCCGGACGACGGCGCGCCGAGCGCGAACCACCGCGTACGGACAGGCTGCCGTCGACGTCACCGGGAAGCAGCGCGGCCCAGAGCTCGACGAGCCGGTCGTGAGGCGGCCTCGCGACGCTTCGCCCGCCAGCGCAAGCGGGCGTGTCGTCCGACGTGAAGACGTAGAGGTCCCGCGCTCGGAGAGACTCGCGCAGCGTCCTCCGCGCGGTGTCGTCCAGCTCCGCCAACGTCCTCGTCGAGAGCCGAAGCGCGACTCCGAAGCTGCCGCGATGACCCAGGGCCGCGCGCACCGCCGGGATGTCGGTTTCCAGGTGCGCGCGCAGTCCCGACAACCGCTCGCTCCGGGTGGCACTCGCGCCGAAGGTCAAGTGCGCCCGGAGCGCCTCGATCCTCACCTCGTCCTCCGCCGGTGACCTGAAGGTCTGTCCAGAAGTGTCACGTCGCCGGGAGCTCGAGACGACCCGATCCGCGGCGCTACCGTGGGTCGCCGTGGGTTCGCACGATTCCTCGCGCCTCGCGGCCGTGAACGTCTCGATTGCGGGGCTCGGCCCGACTCATCGACAGCCCTCGAGGTCGCGGTCGTCCGGAAGAGCGGGTCGACGAGCGGTGGCGAAGATCGCATTCGTTCCTCCGCGGAGCTTCGCGCGTGCGCGTGCCGCTTCGCCTGCGCTGGTAGGAGCCGCCGGAACGCCGCCAATCGGCGCGAGCTCGGTCTCCTCCGCGGATAGCGAGGTCCCGTTGCACACTCTCTTCGCGACGCGATCCGGCCGGGATGGATGCCTGTTCCAGGGTGGTGACATGCCGCTTGACGGCGCTCACCCGGGAGGCCTCGGATTCGGTAGCGGACCTCAGCGGAAGGCGGATCGGACCCTCCAGGGTCGATGACCCGCAGGACTCTGGCTCGATGCGTCAACGTCGCTTGCTGCGCGTGATTCTCCGGCGCTGGCGGCGAGCTTCGAACGAGGTCGCGTCGAGCGTCCCCCGTTCGAGCTCGGCGGGACACGACGCGCCGGCCCGATGTGCGCGTTGCGATTCTTCTCCAAACCCACCCTCTTCGACGGCCTGATCGCCGTGAGAAGAGACGACGCTGTCGGCACGTGGCACGCGGCCGTCTCGGAGCCTCGTCGCAATCAGGAAAAACCCTTACCCCGGTTTACCCTTCCCCCGAGGCTGCCGTATGCTCTGTCCCAATGGCGAGCCGGTCGTACCTATATGCCGTCGACGCTCTGCCCGACGGTAGCGAGAGCGTGAGGCCGCGTGGGCTCTCGGAGTTCAATTGGGGGATTCCACTCGTCCACAAGCTGATGGTTGGGTACGAGAGCGCGCGCGTGCGCTCCGTGATTGTAAGCGTTCAGGGGGGTCACGCCGCGATGGGCAGCAGCGACGGGGGCGTAGCTGTGGTCCCGTTCGCTGCGAGGGCGTCCATGAGGAAGCCCATGACGTCGCGGTCCTGCTTGCGGAGCGTGTCGACGGCGGAGAGCATCCGCTCGATGAAGCGGCTGCCTCGGTCGCTCTGCGTTCCGAACGACAACTTGCGGAGGATGACCGCGTGACGCAGGGCACGCTCGGCCTCGTTGTTCGTCGGCGGGATGCCCTCGACATCGACGAAGGTCCAGAGCGCGGGGCGGTACTTGAGGAGCGCCTTGGCCTTGCCCTGGGTGCGGGCGCACGCGGACTGCGCGGCCTCGTCGAGCAGCCTTTCTATTCCTCGGTGCGCGACGGGGATCATCCGACGCTGGAAGGTCCGATGCTGCAGGGTCCCGTCGCGCACGCGGCGCCAGAGCTTGAACATCTCCCGTGTCTGCTCGAGAAGCGGGACGCCGTACTTCGCGCAGTCCCCGTCCGTTCGCTCCGCGAGACCCTGGAACGAGCGTTTCAAGTGCGCCCAGCATGTCTGCTCGGGTCCGTCCCGGAAGCCGTACGAAGCGAGGCGGTCGATGACGAGCGTTCCGTCGAACCCGCCGAGCAGGCGCTTCGCCCCGTCGGTGCAGCGACCGGCCTGGATGAGGAAGAAGCTGACCGTGCAGGTGCAGGCGACCCAGAGCCAGTGCGTCTTGTGCTGCTGCTGCCAGCTCGTCTCGTCCGCGTGGAGGACCTCCTGCGCCTGCACGAAGCCGTGCAGTTCTTCGTGCGGAGCCTCGAGCGCGTCGCCGACGCGGCGCTCGCAGTTGCTGACGGCGCCGGTCGAGATCGTGACGCCGAACAGCTCGCCCAGGATCCGCTGCGTGTTGCGCTTGCTGAGTCGATAGAGCCCGGTGAGGAGCGCCACCGTCGCGATCAGCCGCGGGCCGAATGCGCCTCGCGGAACGTCGTCGGGAAGCTCCGCCCGGGTCACGCATCCGCAGCGACACTCGACCGCGTGAAGGCGATGCTCGTCGACGTGCGGCCGGACCTCGGGGATCTTCCGTCACCTGATGCCGCTGCGGCTCCTCGTCCGCACTCTTCGGCAGTCGCTTACCGCATCCGCCGCACTCACTCGGGAAGTGATCATGGAACGCGTCGACCTGCTCGGGCGGGAGCAGCTCCCGATGCTGCCCGCCGCCGGGGCGCTTCTTCCGCTTCTTCCGCTTCGCCCCCTTCTTCGCGTTGCGGCGCGGGTTCTGGCCTCGGTTCGTCGACGGCGGCAGCGACGAGTTCGACGAGTTCTGGCCGAGCTTCGTCTCCAGCTCAGCCACCCGCTTCTCGAGCTTCGCGATTGTCGCGTCCCGCTCGGCGAGCGTCGCGTCGCGTTCCGCGATCGTCGCGACGTGCTGCGCGACGGCGGCTTCCAGCGCGACCAGTCGCTGCTCGAGATCCGACACGCCCCACGTAGATCACGCGCTCGAACCGGGCGCCGTGGGGCCGATCACAAGATCACGGCCGCTACCCCCCGTGAACGCTTACCCGTGATCTGGCCGACCCATCGCATCGCCGTCCTCGGCGACTTCCAGCGCGGCGCCCGACTGGTCATGTCGCTGGTGAACGCGATCCGCGATCACGGCGCGCCCGACGCCGCGCTCGAAGAGGCCGTCGGGTTCACGCACGAGTTCCTCGGCAGCAGCGCGAACCGAGGTCGCTACGCACTGCTCGAAGCGGGCGAGGTCTTCGATTCTCGCGAACCAGGACATGGAAGCGCAGGCGCACGATTCTCGTGGAGCTCGAGATCCCGGCGCTGGTGGCACGCGCGGAGGCCGCGATCCGCGGCGAGCACGACACGTGGCTCGCTCAGCTGGGTCAGAGCTGGGAGGAGGGACTCGGTATCGGCCTCTGGTCCGACATCCTCTACTACAGCTTTCACTGAGCTTCGCGAAGCGCGAGCGCGGCGCCGTCACGACGGAGCGCTGCGACCGACCGGGCCGGCTTCGGTCACCCGGTACGGCAGACCGGAAGTTCGACTGGCGAAATTCGGCTACGGCGTGGGTCGCGGCGCAGCGTGTGCCGCCTCGACGCCAGCGGCGGAGCCCGGCGCCCACGCGACGATTGAGCGCCAAGCCTGCTCGTACCAGCGCAGCCACGCCTCTCGGACCCGGGCCTCCTCGGACGCCGACGAGCGGCCGGCTCGGATGAGCGCGGCCGACGCTTCGCGCAGGGACGCGAGCCGGGAGCGCTCGGCCCGCGCGAGGATGTCGACGAGCTCCGCCACGTCCGCGTCGTCCCCGCTGGCCATGGTGAGCGCCACGGCGCCGAGCGTGGCGGCCACCCGCTGCATCTCCCGTCCGCTGACCCGGTCGAGGCGGTCGAGCGTGGTGTGATAGGCGCTGTCGGTGAAGTGCCAGGCCAGGACGGCGGGCAGCCCGCGGGAGAGGAACGAGACGTGGTCGCTCCCGCCTTCGAAGGGGTGTGAACGGAAGCGCCACGGGCCGGCGAGCTGCGCGACCTCCGCCGCCGCGGCCTCCGTCAGGGCGGACAGGAAGTGACCGCGCAAGCGCGCCGGATCGACCTCGCTCGCACCCCACTCGCTGTGCCGGTCGGGCGCGCGGAGCCAGACGGCGCCGGGATTGGGCATCCGTTCGATCAAGAAGGGCGCGCCGACCGCGTCCGGATCCTCGCCGACCATGTCCATCACCAACCCGGCGGCGACCGGCAACGGCGGGGCCGCCAGCCAAGCGCGGGAGACCTCGATTTCCTGGCCCCAGAGGAACACGAGGGTCCGGCGAGGTCGCGCCAGGGCTCCGCCGGCGATCGAGCGCCGCAGCGCGACGGCGAGCTCGGCCAGGGCAGCCACCCCGCTCGCGTTGTCGTTGGCGCCCGGCTCGTCCGCGTGCGCGACGAAGACGATGGCTCCCGCCTCGGGATCCGTCCCCGGGATGCGCGCTTCCACGGCCGTCGCGGCGCTCTCGGAGCGGACGACCCGGACCTCTACTGCGACCTCGACCGGGCCGCCCGACGTGGCCTCGCGCAGACGCCGCCACACCCGGTCCGAGACCGAGAAGCCGAACGCGGTGCCTTCGTGGGCGGGGAGGTATCCGAACTGAGCCGCGTCCGGGAAGCGCTCGGGTTGGTGGTAGCCCTCCAGGTTGCGGACGATGATACCTGCCGCCCCGGTGCCGACGACCAGCTCCTCGAAGAGCGGTCCGGGCTCTCCCTCCGCCAGCACGATCCGTCCGTGGGCGTCCGCGCCCGAGCGGACGGCCTCCGCGCGCAGGAGCTGTATCGTGGATGGCTCGACCGGGTCGGAGCCCACCAGGAGGCACGCTCGATCCCGCTCCGCCTCGTTCGAAAAGGCGACCAGCGCTTCGCTGCCCAGCGAGAGTCGGGCCGCGCGCGGAGTCCACGTGGGTCGGCGCGGGCCGAGCTCGAGCGTGCGAAGGGTGTCGTCCTCGAACCCGCCGCGGCGGAGCTCCTCGACCACCCGCTCCAAGCTCTTCTGATACCCCTCGTTCCCGCGCACCCGGAAGTAGCGCTCGACGTAGGCCACGGTGGCCAGCGCACGCTCGGCATCGAACGCGTCGAGCACGAGCTCTGCGTGAGCCCGAAGCCGAGGCGTCGCGAACCGATGATGGACGGGGTGGCGTGGCGTTTTGCCACAAGCCGGCAGCGCCAGCGCGAGCATCCCGACCAGCCAGGTGAGGTTCGGACGGAGCAGGTGGGTCATCGAGCGCTCGCCCCCGCGAGCAGAATCGGCGTAGCACGCGCTGCGAAGCGCTTCCGTCCGGGTGGTGCAGATGCTAACAGGCGCGCCCGATGGCGAAGGACGCGAAGAAGGGCCAGAGCCGGCGCGAGGGCAAGGGCCGAGGCAAGCGCAAGAAGAAGCCGGCGCTGACCGCGCGCACCGCGGACCGGCACATGCTCTACGAGAAGACGGTGCAGGCGCCCGGGTTCGACGTCGAGCTGCTCCACAAGCACTTCAAGCGGCGCGTGGGCCGGAGCGCCCTCTCGCTGCGCGAGGACTTCTGCGGGACCGCGCTCCTGTGCAGCGAATGGGTCACGAGCCACGACGACCGGACGGCGACCGGCATCGACATCGATTCATTCGGTGCTCGAGTGGGGACACGAGCGCAACATCGCGCCGCTCGAGGAGGACGCCGAGCGCGTGCACCTGATCGAAGGCGACGTGCGCGAGCCGCGCCGCGAGAAGCACGACATCGTCTGTGCGTTCAACTACTCGTACTTCTACTTCAAGGACCGCGACACGATGCGCGGCTACTTCGAGGCCGTGAAGGAGGGGCTGGAGGACGACGGCCTCTTCATCCTCGACCTCTTCGGCGGCTGGGAGTCGCAGCAGGTCCTCGAGGAGGAGCGGAAGTACAAGGGCTACCGCTACGTCTGGCATCAGGCGGCGTTCAACCCGATCACGCACGACTTCAAGGCGCACATCCATTTCCGCTTCGACGACGGGAGCGAGCTGAAGAAGGCGTTCACCTACGAGTGGCGCCTGTGGACGATCCCGGAGCTCCGCGAGCTGCTCGAGGAGGCTGGCTTCCGCCACATCGAGTGCCTGTGGGAAGACGAAGGCGAGGACGGCGAGGGCAACGGCGTGTTCCGGCCGCGCAAGAAGGTCGGCAACGACCCGGGCTACAACGCCTATCTGGTGGCGAGCCTCACGGAGCCGCCGCCGAAGAAGAAGCCGAGGAAGTCCGAAGAGCGCGCTCGCGCGTGAGCGCGCCGCAGCCGACCCGCGGAGGGCGATCCGCCGGTATACTCGCTCCGGTGCGCGCCCTCGGGATCGCCATCGTCTTCGCTTCGCTCACCGCCGTCCTCCCGGCGCGGGCGCAGCTCGCCGAGCCGCCCTCGTCACCGAGCGACGCGGACGTCGCGCTGGCCCGCGAGCGCTTCGTGCGCGGGATCGGGCTCGCCCAGCAGGCGCACTGGCAGGAGGCCCTGGACGACTTCTTCGGCTCGTACGCGCTGAGCGGGTCCCCGGTGGCGCTCTTCAATGCGGCGAGCGCGC
This sequence comes from uncultured Pseudomonadota bacterium, assembly GCA_963832725.1. Taxonomy (GTDB): domain Bacteria; phylum Myxococcota_A; class Polyangia; order Polyangiales; family Sandaracinaceae; genus JAEZBP01. The sequence goes on along the minus strand of CAWHVG010000005.1, from coordinate 3,158,759 downwards.
TGCGGGAGCTGGGTCGCTTCCGAGAGGCGCGGGACGCCTTCGACAGGCTGCTCGCCGACCCGGAGCTCGACGAGGAGACGCGGGTGGCGGCGGAGCGGCTTCGAACCGACGTCGCCGCGCAGGTCGGTCGGGTCACGGTGGAGGCGGTGCCGCCGGGCGAGGCGACGCTGACGCTGGACGGGCGGGCGGGCTCGCCCGAGGCGACGAGACCGCTGGAGGTCGAGGTCGATCCCGGCTCGCACGCGCTGGCCGTGGCGATCGCGCAGTATCGCGCGTGGCGTTGGTCGGGCACGGTGCAGCCCGGCGCGCGCTTGCAGCTGAGCGCGTCGCTGGAGCCTTTGGCCGGCTCTTCCTTTGATCCTCTGCCGTGGATCCTGGGCGGCGCCGCAGCGGTCGTGATCGGCGTCGTGGTCGCGCTGCTCGTCGTGGACGCCAACGCCCAGCTGGGGCCGCGAACGCCGATGGTGATCCGGTTGCCATGATGCGGATGCTGGAGCGCAGCGCACGACCTCGGAGCGAGGCCGGGAAGCGACGGGGCGTCCCGAGCCTCGCGCTGGTGCTCTCTGCGATCGCGGCGCTGGCGTCGGGATGCACGCGCGACGCCGTCTTGGAGCTGGAGCTCGACCTGCCGGCTCAGCCGTCCGGCGGTGCGATGCGCTACGCGGTCGTGCAGGTCCAGAGCGACGGGAGCTTCGACGGAACCTGGGCCGACGTCCCGCTGTCGGGCCAACCCTTGGCGGCGTCCTGCACCCGACCGGAGCCGACGATCCCCTGTGACGACCGGATGCTCGATCCCACCTGCTCGGAGGTGATCAGCGTCGTGGCCGGGCAGGACGCCATCGCACAGCCGCTCTCGGTGCGCGTCCGCTTCTGCTCGGATCCGACCTGCAGCGCGCCCGAGGACGCGACGGCGCCCGAGCGGCGGGTGGTCATCGAGCGCGCGTTCTACCTGGGGCACTACACGCAGGCGCGGGTCTGTATCGACGATGTGCCGGCGATGACCGACACCGATCCGCAGATCATCCCGCGCTGCGAGGTCCGGTGCCGGGAGGGCTCGTCGATGCTCCAGTGCCGTCTGGACGGAACGCACTTCTGCGAGTGAGCGGAGGATCATCGCCTCACGGCGGCTGACGGCGACCGAGGTCGACGACCACGCACGTCGGCGCCCGGACCGGACATGACCCTCGGGCTCGGGCTACCGCTCTTCGCTGCGAGCGCGGCGCGCGCCTCTTCAGCTCCAACCGGGTGCAGGACCCGCTCTCAATCCACGACCTCCTCGCCGGCCTCGCCCCCCGTGACGACGACGACCTGGACCGGCTCTTCGGCGCCTCCTGACTCTCGCACGGCCTCTGGGAGTCGCGTGGAAAGACGGCACGCACGCCGCTCGATCCGCTGGACTGCATCAGTCGGCTCTGCGACCTCATCCCGTCACGAATTTCGGCGAATTCGAACAATTCGGTGCTCTAAGGGCCGTCCGCCTGAGCCTGGACCGGACCAGGACGGCACCAGGGCTCTCCTGCGCCGTGTCGGCCGTGGAGCACGCCGGTCCCTCGGGGCGTTGCCCCGCGTCGCCGACGATGCCGAGCGGGCGGCGAGAAAAATCTTGAACCCGGATGGCGATCCGGCGCGTTCTTCTCTTCGAACGCCGATGACGCAGTCTTCCGCCGCCCTCGCGGCGGAGGGGGGAGCCGAAACGCCGCCTGACGCGGACGTGGTGCCCCTCTCCGATCGTGTCCTCTTGACGCGCCACCAGCGCGGCGATCGCGAGGCGTTCGCTCAGCTCATGCGCGCCTACTCCAATTCCGTCTACGGCTACCTCGCTCGCTGCGGGGTGCCCGCGCCCGAGCGGGACGACCTCTTCCAGGAGGTGTTCTGCAAGGTGCACCGCGCGCTCGCGAAGGGGCTGCCCGAGGGGCCGGTCCGGCCCTGGCTCTTCGCCATCACGGTGAACACGGCCCGCGATGCGTTCCGGCGGGCGAAGGTCCGCTCCGTGGTGCAGCTCGAGGAGCGCGCGGGCGACGACGTGGCGGACGAGAGCCGCGGGGACCGGCCGGACCGCGCGGCCGAAGCGCGCGAGACGGCGAGCTTCCTGGAGCGTGAGCTGACCAAGCTGCCGCTCGATCAGCGCGAGGTGTTGGTGCTGGTATCGGTGGAAGGGATGAGCCTGGCCGAGGCCGCGGATGCCGTAGGCGCCCCCGTGGAGACCGCGAAGACGCGCCTGCGCCGCGCCCGCTTGGCGCTCGCCGAGGCCATGAAGCGACAGCGCATGCTCGTGGAGCGGGAGGGATCGCGATGACACCGCACGACGAGATTCTGCTCGCGGGTCCGCGAGGCGTTGCTCGACGAGACGCCGGGTGACGCGCTGACCGACGAGCTGAAGGCGCACCTCGAGGAGTGTGCGGGGTGCCACGCGCTCGCCGACGCGCTCGGCGCAGTGGACGACGGACTGGCGTCGCTGCCTACGCTGCAGGTCTCGGAGGAGCTCCTCGCGCGAACGCTGGAGCGCGTCGAAGCGGAGCGCGAGCCGGAGCGCGCGGCCGACGTGGGCGCGGGCGAGCTGCTCTTCGGCGTGCTCGCGTCGCTGATGGGGGGCCTGTGGGCGCTGGCGAAGCTGGCGCTCCGACCCTGGCGGACGAAGCGAGGCCGGCGTCTGGGACTGGCAGGGCTGGGCATCGCGTTCCCGGCCGTGGCCGCGCTGGGGCTGGTGATGGTCGCGGGCAGCGAGCGCGACAAGGCAATCTCCGCAGCGCCGGTGTCCCCGCAGGCGCGCACGACATCCTCGTCGGCGGGCTTCACCGACCAGCAGCAGCCGCTGCAGGAGGAGGAAGTCTCCGAAGGCGAGGTGACGCGAGCCGAGGCGGTGGCCGACGAGGCCGCGTACGCGCCGCCGGCGACGGTGTGGCTCGATCGAGGGCCGGCGGACCGCACCCTCGACAACATCGACGCCTGGGACGACGGAGCCGGGCGCTACCAGGAGCACGAGGTACCCACGACGGGTGAGCTCGAGCGTGGGCCGACGTCCGCGACGACCGACGGGCGACCGGCCTATCTCGACACGCCGGCCGAAGATTTGCCCTGGGGCAACAGCCGCAGCCAGCGGGCGGGGATGGACGTGGCCGGCGACACGACCGTCGACCAGAGCGCCGCCCTGGGTGGCGCCCAACGAGACCTGCCCGCGCCGCGGAGCTCGAACGGCGCGAACCTCGAGACGACCCCGAACGCCGACGAGGAAACGAACTTCGAGCAGCGCGATACGACGAGCGCGCTCGCACAGGACCTCCGGTCCCAGGATGCGGTGGACCGGGTGACCGGCGTGACGACCTCGAACGCAGCAGGACGCGCGGAGCTCGAGGCCTCGGGGTCCCACAGCGCGGGGGAGCACGACGGAGACTCGACTATCGAGCGCAACGCCGACCTCGACTCGCGCGACGACGGCGCGAGCGAGGCCACGCGCTTCCTGGCCGAGCGGGACCGCGTCGACGGGCTCTCGTTCCGCGACGCGACCGGGTATTGGGCCAGCACCTACGTGCCGGGGGATCCCGAGCTCCGGCTCCTGCGGCGCCGGCTGGCGGCGACGCCCGAAGCGCTGGCGTTGGCCGAGCGCGCCGAGCCCGGCGATCTCGCGCTGGATCCGCCCGCGCACGGCGCGATCGCGCTGCACGTGAATGCGGATCGAGCCGCGGTGGAAGGACGCTCGCGGGTGTTGGTGTCGGTGGGGCTGCGCGGCGCCGTGGCGCGGGCCGGGCGGCGGCCCACCTTGCGGGCCGAGGTAGTGATCGATGCCCGGCAGCCGCTCGACGACGAGGCCCAGGCGCGGGTGCGAGCGCTGCTGATGGCGCTGAGCCGCAGCCGGCAGGGCGCGGATCGGATCGGCGTGCTGGTCGCGGGGCCGAACGGCGGCGAGCTCCTCCCCCTCGGCGCGCTGCGCTTCGGCGAGCTGACGGTGGCGCTGCGGAGGCTCTCGGCGGGCGGCGACTCCGAGCGCGCCGTCTCCGACACCAGCGCGGTCACGCTCGACGACGCCGTGCGGCAGGCGATGGCGTCGGTCGGGCAGCTCCAGGATGCGTCCTCGCCGTTGGCCTCGGCGATGGTGCTGGTGGTCAGCCCCTCGCTGAGCGACGCCGACGCGCGAGCGCTCGAGCCGGTCGTGCACATGGGCACGATGGCGGGAGTGACGACGACGGCGCTCGGGCTGAGCGACGCGGCGGCGCTCGATCCTCTGGAGCGCATCGCGCTGGCCGGGCAGGGACGGCGGCGGGTGCTCGCGTCCATCGACGGCGCCGAGGCGCTGGTCCGGAGCGAAGTGGAGGCCGTCAGCCGCGTGGTCGCGCGGGCGGTGCGGCTCCGTATCCGGCTGGCGCCGGGCGTGTCGCTGGTCGACGTCATCGGCTCGCGGCCGCTCGGCACCGACGAGACGCGCCGCGTGCGGCAGGCCGAGGACGCGGTGGATCGCCGGCTCGCGCGGCAGCTCGGCATCGTGGCCGACCGCGGGCACGACGACGACGGCATCCAGATCGTGATGCCGGCCTTCTACGCCGGCGACGCGCACGCCGTGCTGCTCGATCTCGTCGTGCCCGGTCCCGGACCGGTGGCCGACGTCTCGCTGCAGATGAAGGATCTGATCCGCCTCGAGAACGGGACGGCCAGCGCGCGGGTCACGCTCGCTCGAGGCGCCCGCCCGCGAGGTCCGCGCGAGCGGCAGGTGCTCGGCGAGCTGCTCGGGCACGAGATCGCCAGAGCGCTCCGCGACGCCGCGCGCTCGCTGAACGCCGGCGACGTGAGCACCGCGCGAGCGCGGCTCGAGGCGGCGCGGCGGCTCGCGGTGGGTCTGCGCGGCGCGGTGCGGATGCCGGCGAGCGATGCCTCGCTGCTCTCCGGGTTCGCGACGGCCATCCATGACAGCGCCGACCGCGCCTCGCTGGTGAGCTCGCTCCGCTACGCGAGCCGCATACGGCTCGAAGGGGCGCCGCTGGCGATCGACGGGAATTAGAGCAGCGGTTCGTTCGAATCGCCGGAGATGCGGGCCCGAAGGAGTCCCGTTTCTCTCGGCTCTCGGAGCGGATCGGTGCGCGGGGAGCGGCGGCGCTCCCCAACGACACGAAAGGGGCGAACGATGAAGCTCGCGACATGGGCGAGCGCGGCGGTGGCCTGCGCGCTCGCGACGATGATCTGCGCCGAACAGGCGCTGGCTCAGCAGGATCCGGGGACCGTGCAGCTCCCGCTGGCGCGCTACGAGGCGTTGACGCAACGCGGTGATGACCATGGCGCGGCGCGTCACGCCTTCTCCGGCGTGTCGATCGCGGTGACCGTCGGCGACGACGAGAGCGCCGAGATCGCGGTGAGCGCGAGCGTCCGCGTGATCGGCGAAGGCGTGGCGCTGGTCCCGCTGCCTTCGTCGGGCGGGCCGATCCTCAGCGCCGCCGCCGACGGCCAGGCCGCCGAGCTGATCTCGAGCGCATCGGGGATGGCCTGGCCGGGCGAGGCGGGCACCCATCGGCTGACCTGGACCTATCGCAGCGACGCGCGCCGCTACGGTGACGGACGCGTGCTCTCCATCGCGACGCCGATGGCATCCGCCCAGCTCACCGCCACGCTGCCGGGGAACGATCCCGGCGTGACCGTCATCCCGGCCGCCCACGCCGACGTGAGCGCGAGCGGCGAGCGCACCACCGTGAGCGCACAGATCCCGGCCGGCGCTGCCGTGCAGATCGCCTGGCGCGCGCCGGGCGCGGCCGGCTACACGCTGAGCCGCGCGCGCTACCGCGGCCGGGTGGACGGTGAGACGGCGCGCTTCGACGCGGACCTGACGGTGGAGCTCGGCGGCGCGGAGCGCGTCTTGGTGCCGCTCTTTCCGAGCGGCGTCGCGCTCGAAGACGTGACGGTCGATCGCGCCGAGGCGGCGATCGCCGTGAGCGAGGACGGCGCGAGCTTCGCCATCCCGATCGCCGGCCGCGGACGCCACCGCGTAAGCGCATCGTTCGAGGTGCCCATCGCGCGCGCCGACGGATTGCCGGGCGTGACGCTCGCGCTCGAGCCCACGCCCGTCAGCGCGTTCGAGCTGCGGTTGCCGGGTCGGCGCGAGGTCACCGTGGAGCCCTTCGCCGGGGTCACCAGCGAACGCGCGGGCAGCGAGACGGTGGCGCGCTTCCACGTGCCGATGAGCCCCTCGGTGTCGATCCGCTGGGCCGAAGCCGTGCCGGAAGAGACCGGCACCGTCGAGACCCGGGCCCACGCCGACATCGTGCACGTGGTGCGGCCGGACGAGGGCGTCCTCTCCATGAGCGCGCACGCTGCCTTCGAGATCAGCCGCGGGGCGATGACGCGGGCCGAGCTTTCGCTGCCGCCCGGCGTGCAGGTCAACGCCGTCGAGTCCGCCGCCGGCGTCGTCAGCGATTGGCGCGTGGGCGAGACGCAGGGCCGGCGTCTGCTCACCGTCTTCCTCGACCGCGAGGTCACCGATCACCTGTCGTTGGTGATCCGCTACGAGCTCCCGTGGCCGGTGGCGAGCCGCGAGACCGACATCGTCCGCGTCCCGCTACTCCGAGCGCGCGACGTGACCCGCCAGCGCGGGATGATCGCGCTCCTCTCGAGCGGCGAGCTCACGCTGGAGCCGCGCGAGGAGGAGAACGTGAGCCGCGTGGGCGACAACCTCCTGCCGCCGGCCATCCGCGACGCCCTCGACGCCACCGTCGCACACACCTTCCGCTACCTCGACGAGGAACCGACTCTCTCGGCCGTCGGCGCCGTCCGTCCGCCGGAGCCGGCACGCTTCGACGCGCAGGTCGACACGCTGGTGTCGCTCGGCGAGGTCTCGACCAGCATCGCGACCTCGATCGGGCTCGAGATCAAGAGCGGCGCCATCGACACGCTGCGCGTGCGCTTGCCGGCGGGGCTGAGCCTGCTCGAGGTGTCCGCGCCCTCGCTGCGCCGCTACGAGATTGAGGGAGAAGGCGACTCGCGCACACTGCGCGTCGAGCTGACGCAGGCCGTCACGGGCCGGCTGGCGGTCGAGGTCCTCTCCGAGCGCATCACCGGCCAAGAGGACGAGCTCGCCGTGCCCTTCCTGGCCGTCGATGGCGCCGAGGTGGAGCGCGGGCGTGTCGGCGTGGAGGCCCGAGCGGCCTTCCAGGTCGACGTGGCCCGCACCGAGCGGCTCTCGCCGATCGATCCGAGCGAGCTTCCCGAGCAGCTCCTCTTGCGCACCGACAACCCCATCCTGCACGCGTACCGCTACGCGCAGGCGACGCCGGCGCCCGAGCTCGCGCTGGGCATCACGCGGCACGCGCAGATCGAGACGCCCGAGGCGACGGTCGAGGACGCGCTCTACCGGACGCTGGTGACGCCGGACGGAGTGGCCGTGACGTCCGCCCGCTTCATGGTGCGAAATCGCCGTCAGCAGTTCTTGCGGCTGTCCTTGCCGGCCGGCTCGGAGGTGTGGTCGGCGCGCGTGGACGGCCGCGCCGAGCAGCCCGCGCTGGAGACCGGCAGCGACGCGAACGAGCCGGTGGTCCTGCTGAACATCGTGAGCGCGGCGGAGGCATTTCCGGTCGAGGTCGTCTACGCGACGCCGGTGTCGCGCCTGGGCGTGCTCGGCCGCTTGCGGGCGGCGCTGCCTCGCCTGCGAGTCGTGGTCACGCGCACCCGCTGGGAGCTGGTGGTGCCCTCGGGGGCGAGCTACGCCGCGCCGGAGACGGCGATGACCTTGGTCTCGCGCTCGCCCATGGTCGGCTCGGCGTGGGACGTCGAAGGCGCGCCGGCCGAGCTCGCGCTGCCGACCGAGGGCGTCCGCTACGTCTTCGACAGCATGTACGCAGGCCGGAGCGCCGCGCTCTCGGTAGCGTTGCCCTACGTGAGCGGCTGGGGCGGCCCGGCGAGCTGGATCGCCAGCGGGCTCGGCGCGCTCCTCTTGTGGCTCGGCCTCCTCGCGTTCGCGGTGCTGCGCTTCGGCCTGCCCTTGCCGCCGTCGATCGGCGCCCGGCTCCCCGTCGCGCTGGCGAGCTACCGCGAGAACGAGAGCGCGTCACCGCCTCCGCCCTCACTTCGGCGCATCACGGCAGTGGTGTTGGGCGTCGCCGGCGCCGGCGTGCTCCTGCTCGCCCTCGCCCACGGCTACCTCTCCGTCAGCGCGTGGCCGGCGCTGCTCGTCACGCTCGGCTGCGGCCTCGGCGCGCTGGGCGTCGCCCTCAAGCAGCGTGTGGACGCGCGGCGAGAGACACCCACGACGCCGGACGCACCGCCGCCGTCCCCCGCCTGAGCGCACCCGCTTCACGAGACGCCCGCTCCATTTGCGGGCGTCTCGTGATCGACGCAGCTCGTGCGGCGCGGCGGGCCGTCAGGGCAGGAGCACGGTGGAGCCGGTCGTGGCCCTCGACTCGAGCGCGCGGTGGGCCTCGGCGGCATCCTTCAGCGGGAAGCGCTGGCGGACCTCGATCTTCACCGCGCCCGCTTCGATGACGTCGAAGAGCGCACGGGCGCTGGCCAGCAGATCCTCGCGCTCGGCCGTGTAGGTCATCAGCGTCGGTCGCGTCAGGTAGAGCGAGCCCTTCTGGGAGAGGACCTGCATGTCGAAAGGATCCGGCTTACCGCTCGCGTTGCCGAACCCGACGAACATGCCGCGCGGACGCAAACAATCGAGCGAGGCGGGGAAGGTGGCGCGGCCCACCGAGTCGAAGACCACCGGCACCTTTGCTCCGCCGGTGATCTCCAGCACGCGGTCCACGAAGCTCTCCCGGGTGTAGAGGATGGTGTGGTCACAGCCGTGGGCGCGGGCGAGCTCGGCCTTCTCGTCGCTGGACACGGTTCCGATCACGGTGGCGCCGAGGTGGCGGAGCCACTGGCAAGCGATCAGCCCGACGCCGCCGGCGGCAGCGTGCCAGAGCACCGTGTCCCCCGCCTGCACCGGATAGGTCCGCCGGACCAGGTACTCGACCGTCATGCCCTTCAGCATCCCGGCCGCGGCCGCCTCGTCGCTCACGCCGTCGGGGAGCGGCACGAGTCGGTGCGCGGGCAAGTTTCGCCGCTCCGAATACGCGCCGAGCGGCCCCCCGGCGTAGGCCACGCGCTGGCCGACGGCGAGATTGTCCACGCCCTCACCGAGCGCCTCCACCACACCGGCCGCCTCCATGCCGATGCCGCTCGGCAGCCTCGGCACCGAGTAGAGCCCGGTCCGGTGATAGGTGTCGATGAAGTTGAGCCCGACGGCCGTGTGGCGGACGGTCGCCTCGCCGGGGGCGGGCGCCTCGACCTCCACCTCCTCGAAGCGGAGCACCTCGGGGCCACCTTGCTCGTGAATCCGAATCGCGTGGGTCATGGCCGTGGTAGTAGCACTTCGCTCAGCCTCTCCCCGGGTCTGCCGCGTGCGCGTGGGGGGGCGGGACCCGCGTGGCGGTTCGGAGCTGCTCGAACCAGCGGTACGCGAGCATGCCCGCGGTCATGGTGCCGACGAAGGTGAGCGCGTGGACTCCGAGGCCGGGCACCGAGGCGAGACCGGGACCCGGGCAGAACCCGCCGAGGCCCCACCCGATGCCGAAGAGCGCCGAGCCACCGATGAGCTGCGGCGTGATGTCGCGGCGCGTCGGGACCTGGAAGTCGGTCGCCAACAGGGGGCTCTTCCGCTTCAGGATCAGCCGGTAGAGCGCGGCGTGGACGACGATCGCGCCACCCATCACCAGCATCAGGCTCGCGTCCCAGTCGCCGAAGAAGTCCAGGAAGCCGACGACCTTGGATGGCTGGGTCATTCCGGCCAAGCCGAGGCCCACGCCGAAGATCGCGCCGGCGGCGAACGCGCTGAGGAGCCGCTTCACGCGCCACCTCCGAGCACGCGCACGCAATACACGGTGATGGCACCGGTGGTGATGAAGGTGAGGGTCGCGACCAGCGAGCGCACCGAGAGGCGGCTGATACCGCACACGCCGTGGCCGCTGGTGCACCCGCTCGCGAGCCGGACGCCGAAGCCCACCAGGAGGCCGGCCACCGCCACCGCCGCCAAGGTGCGGTCGTAGGTCACGGCGAAGAAGGAGGGCGCAGCGAGGTAGAGCGCGGCGCCGCCGAGCACCAGCCCGCCCGCGAACGCGGCTCGCCAGGCGATCTCGCCTCGCACAGGCGAGAGCAAGCCCGCGAAGATCCCGCTGATCCCGGCGATGCGGCCGTTGAAGAGCAGGAGGATCGAGGCGCTCAGGCCGATCAGGGCTCCTCCCAACGCCGATGCAAGGGGGGTGAAATGATGCATGAAACGAATGGCTCCGGTTGTCGTTCCCAGGGGTCGGCTGGAACCGGAGACCCACACCCAAGATGCGTACCAGCCGTCACGGCACGGGCGGCGGCGAGGACTGAAACGATCCGCAACGATCCGCGTCGCAGGCCTGCTCGCGCGGGGCCCGCGTGCGCAGCGACGCACGAATTGCGCGGCCGGTTGCGATACGCCCGTTCCTCTCGACCGCGCCGCAGACGGGCTCGCAGGGACTGCGCGAGCGGCGAGGGCCCTCCGGTGGCCGGCGTTTCAGCGTGTTCCTCGGTGTCGGTGCACGACGCAGGAACCCCCCATGTTTCGCGGCGACCGGCGATCCCGCGAGGCTGGCACGCGAGGTGCGTTGGAGTGCCTCCAGCCACCCCTTCGAGGAGACGAGACCATGGCCGAGATCAAAGCCTTCTACGACCCGCGCACCTACACCCTGACGTACGTCGTCTGGGATGCGGACACGCGAGACGCGGTCGTGATCGATCCGGTGCTCGACTACGATCCCAACGGGTCGAAGACCTGGACCGAGTCGGTCGATCAGGTGACCGCGTTCATCCGCGAGCACGACCTGTCGCTCCGCTACGTGCTCGAGACGCACGCCCACGCGGACCACCTCACGGCGTCGCAGCTCCTTCGCAAGCGCTTCGACGCGAAGGTGGTCATCGGCGAGCGCATCACGGCGGTGCAGGAGACGTTCAAGCCGATCTTCGACTTCGGCGGCGAGTTCGCGACCGACGGCAGCCAGTTCGACGCGCTGCTGAAGGACGGGGAGACGCTCGAGGCCGGCGCGCTGAAGATCGAAGCGATCGCCACACCGGGACACACGCCGGCCTGCCTCACCTACAAGGTCGGCGACGCGATCTTCACGGGCGACGCGCTCTTCATGGACGACTACGGCACCGGCCGCTGCGACTTCCCGAAGGGGAGCGCCGACGACCTCTACCAGTCGGTGAAGCGGCTCTACGCGCTGCCGGACGAGACCCGCGTCTTCGTCGGGCACGACTACCAGCCCGGTGGGCGCGAGGTCCGCTGGCAGACCAGCATCGGCAAGTCCAAGGCGAACAACCCCCAGCTCCGCGCGGAGACGGGCAAGGACGAGTTCGTGAAGATGCGACAGGAGCGTGACGCGACGCTCGCGGCGCCGCGCCTTCTGCTCCAGAGCGTGCAGGTGAACGTCAACGCCGGCCGGCTGCCCAAGCCGCGCGCCAACGGGCAACGCTACCTGTCGATCCCGTTGAACCTCGGCAAGAAGACGGACGACTGCGGCGATCCGAGCTGACGCAACGCGTGACGACGGGGTCACGGGCTCGGCGCCGGCCGCTGCCCTGCGCTACACCTCGGCATGTCGTTCGAGCCCTCCGACGCGCCGCCCCGGCCATCCGCCCCTTCGGCCCGCTGGATCGTGTTCACGAGCGAAGGCGTGATGGTCGACGAGTCGCCCGAGGGCCCGCGCTTCCTCGACGCCCAGGAGGCCGGCAGCCTCGAGCTGAGCGATCCGCTCTACCTCGGCCGGAGCGGCGGCGAAGAGTTCTTCACGGCCCGCGCGCTCGCCTCTCCGCTGGGCGGGCCGAGCCGAGAGGCGCGCCCGCTCCGTTCGCTCCTCATGGAACTCGACGACGAGCGCGGCGCGCTGGCCGGCCGGGCGTCGCAGGTCCTGCACTGGGACGAGACGCACCGCTTCTGCGGTCGCTGCGGCGCCCAGACCGAGCGCTCGAACACCGAACGGTCGCGCCGCTGCCCCGCGTGTGACCTCTCGGCGTACCCGCGCATCTCGCCGGCGGTGATCGTGCTCGTCCGCCGCGGTGAGCGCGCGCTGCTCGCGCGGGCGGCCTCCTTCCGCAAGCGCTTCTTCAGCACGCTGGCCGGGTTCGTGGAGCCCGGCGAGACGCTCGAGGAGACCGTCGCCCGCGAGATCCGCGAGGAGGTCTCGGTCGAGGTGAAGAACGTGCGCTACTTCGGCAGCCAGCCGTGGCCCTTCCCGCACTCGCTGATGGTCGGCTTCACCGCCGAGCACGCAGGTGGCGAGATCGAGGTGGACGGAGTCGAGATCGCGGAGGCCGACTTCTTCGCGGCCGACGAGCTGCCGCCGGTGCCGCCGAAGATCAGCATCGCGCGGCGGCTCATCGACGCCTGGCTGGAGGACGTCGGCGCGCTGTAGATCGCCGCAGCGTTCCGATGGCGTCACCCGGTCGGCCCGAGCCGCAGCGCACGGCCGCCGAAACGGCCGGAGCGAGTCGCGACAGGCCGTCTGGCGCGGCGAGCTCAGTAGTAGGCGAGGCCTCCGCCACCGATCGGGCGGCAGTTCGGGAGCAGCCCGAGGTTGATCGTCGGCGAGCAGATCGTCTCGATCTGCGAGGTGATCAGCATCGACTCGCGCTGCAGGCGCAGGTAGCAGTCGACCGGCTCGGTGGAGCGCGCGCAGTGGCAGAGGCCGATCTTCTGCGGGTCGGTGAGGATCAGGTGGCTCGTGGCGGCGACGTAGCAGTCCACCGGACCGGTCGGCGTGGGCGCGCCGACGCAGAGCTCGTTGACCTGGGTCTGCAAGAGGGCCGTGCTCCGCTGCCCTTGGACGAAGCAGGTCGCGGTCGTGTCGGGGCCCGGTCGCACGCCCGCGTCCAGCCCCTGCGCTCGCGCGGTGTGATCGACGTTGCAGCTCGTACAGCCGCTCAGGAGGAGCGCCGCCGAGAGCGCCATCCACATCCACACCATCCACATCCACGTTCGCTGCCGCATGCATGGCGTCGACTGCAAGCGCGCTGCCAAGGCGCGTGACGCCGGACGCGGTCGGCGGCCCGCGTGGCGCCCCACCGCGTCCCGGTTTCGGGATGCCAGCTCGTGGAAGCTCCGGCCGCGGCGCGGGCCGAGGCAGGTCTGTCCTCGTGCCCGGCCGCCTCGAGGGCCTCGACGCCGACCGCCCTCGCCGCAACCTTGGTCAACATCGACCAAGGTCGCGCGCGAGGTGGGGCAAAGCGCCGCGTTGTTGCCTCGATACTTGAGCGGCGTTGAGAGATGCCGCGCGCCAGCCTCGGCCATGCTCACGCAACACGCGCTTCGGAGCTTCGCGCTCCTCCTCCTCGTCGGAGGCTGCAACACGGACACGCGCTCGATGGGCGACCGCGGCCCTCTCGCGGATGGAGGCCCGCTCGTCGACGCGGCGATGTCACTCGCGCGCGACGCCGGGGCGGTCGGCGGTACCTGCGAGACCGGCTGCACCGGCTTCAGCTACTGCGACCCCTTCTCGGGCGAGTGCCGTGCTGGGTGCGGGGACGACAGCCAGTGCGGCGCGCGAGAGTACTGCGACCTCGTCGCCCGGCAGTGCACCTGCGCGGCGGGGGCCCACGCGTGCGGGGACACCTGCGCGGACGACGCGAGCCCCGCGACGTGCGGAGACCGCTGCACGCCCTGCCCCGGCGTCGCGCACGGCATGGGCGCCTGTGCGGCGGGGGCGTGCACCGTCGCGTGCAGCGCCGGGTACCAGGCGTGCGACGGCGCGTGCGTCGCGTGCCCGACGGTGGGCGTGCACGCGACCTCCTGCCGCGCATCCGCCTGCGTGGTCGACGTATGCGACCCCGGATACGGCCCCTGCGCGAGCGGCTGCTGTCCGTTCACCCACACCGTCGCGGCAGAGACGGACCAGTACGTCTACTCCCTCTCCGCGGTCGTGGCGGGGAGCGAGCTCCACGTGGCGGCGGCGGCCGATTTCGATTCCGGCTCCTGGCTCCACGGCTCACCGTCGGCGTTGACGCTCACGCCGCTGAGCTACGAGTCCGGGGTGAGCTACGACTTCCACGGACCGACCGCGATCCTCCCGGGTCCCGTCGTGGTCGGGTTCGGAGAGGGCACCGACTCGTTGGTTGGGACGATCCCGATCCTGGTGAGCTACCGTTGGTCCGGGTCCGGTTGGATCCGCCACGAGCTCCCGTACGCGGGCGGGTCGGACTATGCCAGCGTCCGCTGTGAGCCACTCGCGGGTGGGGGCGGCGTGTGCATGTACGCCAATGGACACCAGGCATACGCGGCCGCGGTGGCGGCGGACGGCGCGCTCTCCCGCCCGCCGATCCCGGCCGGCCAGCCGGGGGCCCCGTGGCGGGTCACGGGGGAGAATGGGTTCGCCGACGCGAGGCTGCGGGTCGACTCGCACGGGGGCTTCCACTCCCTCTTCATCGAGCGCTACGACGTGGTCTACCGAAGCAACCGAGCGGACCTCCGAGCGGACGATCCGCTCGCCTTCACCGTGACGGGCTCCTCCGGTACCCAGAACGTGGAGCTCGTGTTGGGGCCGGGCGACGAGCCGCACCTCCTCGTCGGGGGCGTTCGACCGGGGCACTACCATCGCGTGGGCGGAACCTGGATCACCGAGGACCTCGATCTCGACTCGCACTTCCCCCAGAGACTGGAGGCCGAGGCGGACTCCGCGGGCCACTTGCACGCCGTCCTCCTCGCCGACGACCACCTCTGGTACGGCCAGTTCGACGGGACCCGCTGGGCCGTCTCGTCCCTCGACACGCGCGGGACGTTCACTGTCGACCTCGTCCTGATCGAGGATCGTCCGGTGATCGTGGCCGCCTTCCGCCCCTCCTCCGGGCCGACCACCATCGAGACCTACACGCTGCCGTGAGGACCGCGTTGATGTGCAACAGACGACTCGGATTGCTGCTGGCTCTGCTCACGCTCGCAGGGTGCGATGGCGGTCGAACGTCGCCTCGCCCCGATGGCGCGATCCCGACGAGCGATGGCGCGGTGCCCACGAGCGACGGCGGCCCCGGCGCGGTTCCGGCGGGCGCCCCCCTGCGCTTCGACGCGACCGACGCCGCGTGGCCGGTGCCGGCGCGGTCCGGCGGCGGCTACGACACCTCGAACGGCGCGGGCTGGGCGACCGTCGACCTCGACGGTGACGGCGCCCCGGAGCTCGTCTCGACCGCCGACGCGACGGGCGGCGTGCACGGCGGGGGCTCCGCGCCGCACTGGGAGGTCTACCGCAACGAGGGCGCGGGCTTCGCGGCGGCGCCCTTCCTCTGGCCGGTCCCGGCCGCTCCCGGCCTCACGGGGGGCTTCCGTGCGACCGCCGGGCGGAGCTGGGCGCTGGTGGACCTGGACGGCGACGGCCGCCCGGATCTCGTGTGGACGGGCGATCCGGCGAGCGGCGCGATCTTCGGAAACGGCGCGGCGCCTCACTGGCAGGTCTACCGCAACGAGGGCACGGGCTTCGCGGCGGCGCCCTTCCGCTGGTCGGTCCCGGCCGCGGAGGACCTCGCTCAGGGGTACGCCGCGACCTCGGGGCGGACCTATGCGCTCGTCGACCTCGACGGCGACCATCTTCCCGACCTCGTGATCACGGCGGCCGCGGCGACCGGAGACGTCCTGGGCAACGGGAGCAGCCCGCGCTGGTCGGTGCACCGCAACCTGGGGGACCGCTTCGCGTCGGATCCCGCGGCGTGGCCCGTGCCTGCGGCCTCATCGCTCGACCGGGGCTTCTTCGCCGTCGGCGACGTGGGCTGGGCGCTGCTCGACTTCGACGGGGACGAGCGGGTCGACCTGGTGTGGACGCGAGACCCGGCCCGGGGCGAGGTCTTCGGCCGCGGCGCGAGCGCCCACTGGAAGGTCTTCCGCAACGGGGGCAATGGCTTCGACCCCAACGCGGCGAACGTCGCGGTCCCGGACCCGCCGTCGGTGACGCAGGGCTTCGACCGGGTCACGGCCGACGGCTGGGCGCTCCTCGACCTCGACGCTGACCAACGCCCGGACCTCGTGTGGACCCGCGATCCGGACACCGGGGCCGTTCATGGCTTCGGCGCCAGCCCCCACTGGCAGGTCTTCCTCAACCGAGGGGATCACCTGGAGGCGACGCCGGCGCGGCTGGCCGTCCCGGCGCCCGCGGAGCTCCCCCGCGGCTTCGACGCCGTCGGGTCCGACAGCTGGTCCACGCTCGACCTCGACGGCCGGGGTGCGCCGGAGCTCGTGTGGACCCGACCCGCCGCCGGCCACCCCGTGTTCGGCGTCGACGCGAGCCCTCACTGGCGGGTCTTCCTGGCCGCGTGGCGCTAGTCCCCCGATCCCTGATTTCGATCAGAAGTCACGGGGGGTTGTGGGCGGTGAGGGTGCGCTGCGCGAAGCGGGCGATCTTCGCGAGGATGTCGTCGGCGGTGGCGGTCCAGCGAAACGGCTTGGGGTCGTCGTTGTGGACGGCGGTGAACTCCTCGATCGCCCTCTTGAGAGCGGCGACGCTCGTGTGAGAGCCACGGCGGAGCTGCCGCTGCGTGAGTAGGCCGAACCAGCGCTCGACCTGGTTGAGCCACGAGGCATGCGTGGGCGTGAAGTGCAGGTGGAACCGCGGGCGCTTGGCAAGCCAACGATGCACGGCCGGCGTCTTGTGCGTGGCGTAGTTGTCGAGGATCACGTGGACCTCGAGGTCCTTCGGCACGTTCGCCTCAATCTCGCGGAGGAACTTGAGGAACTCGGTGGCGCGGTGGCGCGCGTAGCACTTTCCGATGACGTAGCCGGTCGCCACGTCGAGAGCCGCGAACAGCGTCGTCGTGCCGTGCCGGTCGTAGTCGTGCGTTCGGCGCTCGACTTCACCGATCCGCATCGGGAGCACGGGCTGGGTGCGGTTCAGCGCTTGGATCTGCGACTTCTCGTCGACGCAGAGAACCAGCGCGTTGTCGGGCGGGTTCATGTAGAGCCCAACGATGTCGCGCACTTTCTCGATCAGCATCGGATCGCGCGAGATGGTGAACGTCTCGCTCCGATGCGGCTTGAGTCCGAACGCTCGCCAGACGCGACCGACCGTGGTGTGGCTCATGCCCAAGTGCTTCGCCATCTGGCGCGTGCTCCAGTGCGTCGCTCCCTTCGGCGTGGTCTCGAGCGTCTCGACCACGACCTTCTCGATGGCCTCGTCGGTGATCTTCCGCGGAGCGCCGGGCCGCGGTTCGTCGACCAGCCCGTCGATCCCCTCCTTCAGGTAGCGCTTGCGCCACTTACCGACGGTATGGCCCGACGTGCGCAGCTTGGCTGCGACGTCGACATCGCTCAGCCCCGACGCACTGGCCAGGATGATCCGCGCGCGAAACGCCAGCCGACGCGCACTACGGGCGCGGGCCGTGTAGCGCTCGAGCGCGGCGCGGTCGTCGTCGCTCAACTCGATGCGTGTCGTGGGTCGTCCGGTACGTGCCATTCCCACCGTAGATCACGGCGCGGAGACTTTTGCAAGATATTTGGGCGACAGGGGACTAGATGTCCGAGGGGGAAGTCGTGACCGGTATGGCCGAGCGATCGGCGTCGAGATTGGGTGCGCGCCCCGCAGCAAATGCAAAGCATTTTCGACGAGGGTCGCGCCCGAGATCGGCGTCGAGAGCCGGCCAGATCGGGCCAGCGCCCCGGGTGAGGTCGTCGTCATGGGCTCGTTCGCCGCCATCTCGGGGACGTCTGTGGACACGGGCGCCTCGTCAGCTTCGCAGCTGAGCGCTGCCGAAACGCTCACTCGGCGCGGACTCCCCGCGGGACGCAGTTGGTCAGCGGTCGGCCGGACGGTTCAGTCGCTGGGAGTGTGGCAGCCCTCGAAGCGGGGTGTGGCCTCACCGACGATGTAGCGCGCCCGGAAGTCGGCCGAGGCGGCGTCCGCGCGGGCTCGGTGGAGGAGGAGGTCCGTCGCGTGGCCGCGCCGATGACGGAGGTGCAATCGCGTGATCACCAACCCGCTCGCGACGGAGCGCAGGCGAGCCCAATGCGGTACGGGCTGAGGGTCGTCTGCTGCGCGGAGCTCCAGCACGAAGGGAATGTCGACCGTCTCGGGCGCGCCCTCCGAGAGCGCCGAGAATCGCCACCTGGCCACGGCGCGGAGGATGCACTGCGGGGCCGTCTGGGGGGCCGTCGACTCCGGGGTGCTCGCGCGCAGTAGCCGAGCGCTGCGGACGGATCCGTCGACGTTCAACGAGGCGCGTACGGTGACCCGTCCCCGCAGTCCAACTCGGCGCCTCAGCGCTTCTTGGTAGCAGTAGCGAACCTCCGCGAGGTGACGCCGAACGACATCCGACACGTCGCCGGCCGTGCGCGGGCCGTGAACACGGGGCTCCTCGGCGCGGACCTCGAGCGTGTGGGATGGGTCGGGCGCCGCTCCGGCTGCCGGGAACGCGACGTCCAACCCCAGCTGCTCCAAGTCCCGCGCTGTCAGCGGGCCCCACGGCGCGCACTCGGCGCACTCGCTCACCGCGCGTGCGTACTCCGTCACGACCGCGTCGGGATGCGGATCGAGCGAGTGCGAGAAGAGCGCGTCGTACGCGTTGTCGAAGTGGGCCGCCTGGGCGGTGTTCAGGGCGAGGTCCGTGGGGACCTGCACATTGGGCCGGTTCGCCGCCTCGTAGCGCGTCCGCGCGATCACGTGGACCCGCACATCTTCGACGGCATCGTGGAGCTGGTCGATGCCGAGCGGGAGCGACAGCGCCTCGCGCCGCCAGAAGTGCACGCGAATGGGCGCGAGCAACGCGCGCCCACCCGTCGGTTGGAGGCGGGACGCGGGTACGCTGGCGACCACCACGCTGGCGGACGCGCGGACGTAACGCGCGAGGCGGTGCTCGGCTTCGCGGGACACGTGATAGCCGCGCTCGCGAAGCCACGCGGTGAGGATCGACGGCGAGCGCGGATGGAGAACGGTGACATCCCACGCGCCCTCCATGCCCGGCTCGCCGTCCTCCGCTGTCGGCGGTGCGGTCGCGGGATTGCACGTGCCGTCCCGGCTGCGATGGAAGAGGCGGGGCGCGGTCGTGGCCTCCAGCCGTCGAAGGACGCCGTAGGGGAGGGTTCGCACGTCCTCGGGGCGGATGAACGCAGGGACGGGCAGGACCATCGCGACGTTGGCCGGGGGGCCGTGGAGGTCGCCCTGAATCGTGACGACGTTGTGGCGCCCGTCTCGCATGACGACCACCGAGCTCATCGTCGCGTAGCCCGCTCGAACCCCGGAGGTGAGATAGATCCCCGGGAGCGCGTGGGCGCGGCCCGGTACGAGCGCGCAGGCGAGCGCCGCAACCGCCAACAGGGAGCGCGCGCCCGGGCGCCGCTCAGGATCAATAGTCATCGTCTTGCTCGAGGATCCGGGGCCGCTCGCGTCGGTCGCGCAGCGCGAGCATGTTGTACGACGCGAGCTGTGGCGCGAGGTGCGATTGGATCTCCGACATGGGCACGGTCCGCATGCGCCCACCGGGCCAGGGGTCCTGAACCTCCACGAGCCCCTGCCCGCCCGGCCCCTCCCGGAAGTGTTCATCGAGCTCCCATGGGGAAGAGCGGCGCTCGACCCGCGTGGTAGAACATGAGCATCTGAAGCGATGCCCACCAGCAGGACATCGGCGTGGTCTGCTGGCTGTATCGTACGTCGAGCCTCAGCACGCTCGGCCTCCAATCCGCCTTCCACCGCGTGGAGCGGCAGATAGTACATCCCGTGGATGGTCAACCCAGGGTCGGGTCGGTTCGCGTGAACCTCTGTGCGGGCTGGGCGAAGCTCAGCGGGAACGTGCAGGGAGCGGCGCGGGGGAAGGCACCGAGTCGAGCCGGCGTCCCTCCGAGCGGGAGGGCAGTGAATCGTCCTGCCGCGGGCGCGGAGCGAGTTTCGTGTGAGATATCCCAGCGCGATGTTTGCGGTCTTCCTGCCGTTCATATACGGCCGATGTCGGCACCGAGAGTTGGGGGTTCAGTGGAAAAGCTTCGGGAACAGCATGGCTTCGGCGCGGTGGATCGCGCGCTCCGGTTCGCTTCCATCCGTTTGCACTCGCGGCCGCAGACGGCCGATCTGGCCACGTCGGTGGACGCCGAGCGCACGGCGATCCGCGAGCGCGAGGACGCGTGGCTCGAGGCGCGGGAGCGGCGCATCGCCGCCAGCGCCGAGGTCGAGTACCTCGACGGCAAGCTCGACGACGGGATCATGGATCTGTCCCGTCAGGCATTGGTCGAAGTGAAGGGCGATCGCGACGATCCGCGCTATCGGCGATTGTTCGCCGAGGCGCCCAGCGCTGGGCTGGCGCCGGTGGCCGGCACCGACGAGGCGCACTTCGTGCGTGCGGTGCTCGCGCAGCTCTCCAGCGATTCTCCGCCCTTCCCCGATCTGAAGGGCGGCGCGCCCGACCTGCAGTCGACGCTGACCGCGCTGCAGGACGCGGAGAACCGGCGCGAAGACCTCTACGTGCCGGAGTCCACCGCCAGGACGGACCTCGACGTGGCGCTCGACCACGCGCGCCGGGTGTACAACCTCCTCTACCCCCGCCTGCAGCTCCTCTTCCCCGACGATCCGGGCCTGGTGGAGAGCTTCTTCGCCAGCGTTCGCCCCGGATCCTGAGGCGGTCGTTCGCGCCATTTGCTCGTCGTGCGCGTGCCGAACGCCGTGTCGAGAGGCTCGCTCGGCCGGCGGTGCGCTGCAGAGGGCCGATCGGAGGCTTGGGATCATGCCTCTGCACGTGCAGAGCGCCGATCTGAAGCCTCGGATCATGCCTCTGCACGGCGAGGGGCCTCGTCCCGAGCCTTGGGATTATGCCTCTGCACGTGCAGAGCGCCGATTCTGAAGCCTCGGATCATGCCTCTGCACGGCGAGGGGTCTCGTCCCCGAGCGTCGGACCATGCCTCCGCACGGTAGGAGGCCCTTCTCGCGTCTTCAGACGGGGATCGCCGTCACGAAGAGGACGCCCGCCAGGTTGGCCTCGCGACTCCATCACGCGCACCCCGGGGCTCGGCGGGCCGCTCGGAGCGCGACGGCCATGGCGATGGGACGCCGGTCTCTCACCGCCCACGCGCGATCTCGTGAAGGTCCTCGTCGCTGGGCTCGGATCGCGACGGCCACCGCGATCAGCCCCCGCCGGCTCACCGCCAGTTCGTCGCGCGGGCAGGGCTGCGGGGTTGCTCGTCGCGCGGCTCGTCGCTCTGCTCGTCGCACGGCTCGTCGCGCGGCTCGTCGCGCGGCTCGTCGCGCGGCTCGTCGCTCGGCTCGTCGCTCTGCTCGTCGAACCGCCGGGCGTCGTCGCGGATCCGCGCGATCGCCGCTTCGGTCTGCTCGAGGCGAGCGCGCCAGGGCGAGGTGAACGCCGCCACGCTCGCGTAGCGCGGCGCCGAGAGGGCTTCCCGCTGCCCGCGCGCCTCGTCCGCGAGAGCGACCATCACCTCGTCGAGCACCTCGTACTGCACGGCCGCGCGGAGCAGGTTCAGGAGCACCTGCGTCCGATCGCCGAAGCCACGCGGCACCCGGAGGCTCCGCCCGATGCGGGTCAGATCGTCCTTCCCGATCACGAGCCCGCTGAGCGCGGGCGTGGCGAGGTACTCGGCGATCTCGCGCAGGCCCGTCTCCTCCCGCTCGAGCAGCGGCGGCGGTTCCGGCAACGCGAACGTGCTCGGGTCTCCGGGCAGCTCCCGCCGGTGGAGCATCGCGAGCGGCTCGAGCTCGTCGACGAGCGCGGTGGGGAACGCGAGCCCGGTCCGCCGCACCGCCGACGCCAGCACCGGCAGGTAGCGCAACACGTGCTCGTCGAGGAGACGCCGGCTCAGCGTCCGCACCCGCTCCACCGCGCCCGCGTGATGATCCTCGAGCGCGTCGGCCTCGGCGCCGGACAGGAACGCCAGACAGCGGAGCGCGCTCGCGAGGTGCTCCGCGTCCTCTTTGCGCGGCACGAACCCGCAGGCCCGGAAGAGCGCCCACAGCGCATCGCCGCCGGCCCCGCCGATGGTTCGGCTCGGGTCCAGGAACGCGCCTTCGAAAGGCGGCGTCGACCAGCCGAACGCGTGCTCGTGCTCGACCGCCAGCGCGTCGAGATCACCGGCGCGGCCGAAGATCGCGGCGCGGATCGGCTCGCTCGCGAGCGCCGCCTCGCGCGTCTCCGGGGTCAACCCGCGGGTCAGCAGATCGGCGAGCAGGCCGTAGGCGAGCGAGCGGGCGGCCGCCAGCTGAGCAGGTTGCTCGTCAACGGCCAAAGGGCTTCTCCGGCAGGCGGTACGCGTTCTTCACCGGCTTGAGCGGTCGCTTGAGCCAAAGAGGCCGGCGCGTTCCGTCGGGGCTGTGCTCCACCGCCGAGCGGGCCAGCGCCAGCCACTCGCGGTAGACCCGCATGCTCTCGCGCGTATCGACGCGCACGTCACCGTGGCGATCGCCCGGATCGGCACGGCGGACGCTCTTGGCCTTCTGATGCCAGCAGTGTGCGCCGCTGAGCGGGTCGGGATGGACCGCGTGGGTCAGGTTCTGGTGGACGCCGACGTCCTCCCACCAGATGCGGCTGGTGTCCGGATCGCTCGATTGCCACGGCCGCGCGCCGTGGACGATGTTCAGCGACTTCTGCCCATCCTCTTCGCCGAGCTGGGCCAGGTTGCTCATGCCGGCGCCGATTCCGTCCTGCTCGGCCAGTCGCCAGCGGCCGAGGTGGTGGCTCATGGCGATGATGCCGGGCTTGATCCCCTCGGTGACCCAGACCTTGTCGACGAAGTAACCGATCTCGGTCTCGACGCGGATGAGCTCTCCCGTCCGCACGCCGATCCGCGCCGCATCCTGCGGATGCATCCACACCGGGTTCTTGTGGCTGATCTCGTAGAGCCACTTCGCGTTGGCGCTGCGGGTGTGGATCAAGGTCGGCAGCCGGAAGGTCGGCAAGAGCAGCATCTCGCCCTTTGCGCGGTCGATGCGGGAGGGCGCCACGTGGCTCTCGAGCGGCCACGGCACGCAGTAGTCCTGCTCCTTCCAGCCCCAGTCGAAGAGCGTGGAGCTGAAGAGCTCGAGCTTCTTGCTCGGCGTGCCGAAGCCCGCCTTGGCCTGTCCGTCGACCATCACGCCGAGCGTGCTGCCCTTCGCGTCGCGGATGAGCCCGCCCTCGTCGACCTCGTGCTCCTCCGGCAGTGAGACGGGCTTCTCGAAGGGCTGGGACGCGCCGGCCTCGACCTCGAACGCGCCGTACTTCCGCATGTAGGCCAGCGGCGTGAGCCCTTGCTTCTCCGCCGCTTCGGGCAGCCCGGGCACGGCGTTCTCGAAGATCCAGCCGAAGTACTCGTCCATCGAGATCGGCTCACCGGGCCGCTTCGGGCTCTCGAAGTAGCGCCGGATCCCGAGCGCGCCGTCCGGGTCCATCCGCCAGCTCAGGTCGACCCAGAACTCGGCCTCCTCCCAGACCTCGCCCGGGTTCGCCTCGTAGGTCCGCTCGACCTTCCGCCCGGCCCGCTCCATCGCCACGCGCTTCACCGGCTGCCGGAACCCGATCCAGCGACCGGCGTGGGTCTCCTGGCTCATCAGGTCGTGCCGCTCGCCGGAGTGGCCCATCGGCAGCACGTAGTCGGCGAACCACGCGCTCTCGTTCCAGGTCGGCGTCATCGCGACGTGGAAGCGGATCTTCTCCTCGTCGCGCAGCGCGTCGAGCCACATGAACCCGTCGGGATTGATCCACATCGGGTTGTAGACACGCGTGAAGTACACGTCGACGTCGCCGCGCCCTTCCTCCAGGAAGTGCGGCAAGAGGAAGCTCATCTCGTAGAACGCGAAGGGCCACTCGTGCGGGAGATGAAGCTCGTTCCAGGCGTCGAACGCCGGCGGCTTCGCGAAGCTCTCGGGAACGAACTTGTTCCAGCTGTTGAGCGCCGTGCCGCCTTCCGTGCCCACGCTGCCGGTGAGCACGTTGAGGAAGAAGAGCGCTCGCGCCACCTGCCAGCCGCCGCGGTTGCCCATCGTCGCCGCGCGCCAGGTGTGCGCCGACAGCTTGTTGCCAGCCCGCGCCACGATGTCGGCCGCCTCGCGGAGCCGCTCGACCGGGATCTGCGCCTCCTCGGCCGCCCGCTCGAACGTGAACTCGCCGTAGAGCGTCTTCAGGAAGCGCTCGAACGTCTCGTAGGTGCGCGGCGCCTCCGCCAGGGTCAAGAGCTCGGGATCCTTCGCCCATTTGGGGATGGAGGCGAGCGTCTCCTCCCAGTTCACCCAGCGGCGGACGAACTCACGATCGTAGCGGCCGGTCTGGATGAGGTGGTTGGCGATGGCCAGCAGCACTCCCGTCTCGGTGCCGGGCCACGTCGGCAGCCAGCAGTCCGAGCGGGCGGCCGTGTTGCTCAGCCGCGGGTCGAGCACGATCAGCTTCGCGCCGCGCTGCTTGCCCTCGATGATCCGCTGGGCGTGCGGGTTGAAGTAGTGGCCGCTCTCGAGGTGCGCGCTGACCAGCAGCACCGCCTCGGCGTTCGCGTAGTCGGGGCTGGGCCGGTCGCCCGCGCTCCACATGAAGTAGCCGGCGCGCGCGGCCGCCGAACAGATGTTCGTGTGGCTGTTGTGCCCGTCCACGCCCCACGACTGAATCGTGCGGTTGGCGAAGTGATCTTCACCAGGACGGCCGACGTGATACATGATTCCGTCGCGGCGCTTTTTGCGGCTCTCGCGCATCCGCGAGGCGATGTCCTCCAGCACCTCGTCCCAGCTCACCCGCTTCCACTTGCCCTCGCCCCGCGCCCCGACGCGCTTGAGCGGATAGAGGAGGCGCTCCGGGTCGTAGGTCTGGTTGTGGGTCGCGGGGCCCTTCGCGCAGTTGCGCCCGCGGCTGCCGGGGTGCGCCGGGTTCCCTTCGAAGCGGCGGATCTCGAAGGTCTCTTTGTCGACGTAGGCGAGCAGCCCGCAGGCGCTCTCGCAGTTGAAGCAGATGGTCGGCACCAGCGTGTAGCGCCGCGCGACCTTCTTGGGCCACGCCTTGCTGTCCCACTCCACCCAGTCGTCCCAGCGCTCGGGCGGCGGGTAACGGCTCATGCGGCCGTCGGGGTGGCGCACCTCGGTCAGCGGGACCGGTGTCGCGTCGACGTCGGCGAAGGAAGGCTGCGCCACGGTGCCCTGGGCGCGCTCCGGGTCGACGCCGCGCTTCACGGTGCCGTCGGCGTTCTTCTCACCGCGCCGCCGGAACGCGAGCAATCGTTCGAGGAAGCCGAGTGTCTGTGGGAACGTGCTCATGCGTCTCGCTCAACTGTTCGGGATCTCTTGCGGCGCCATCACGTAGGCGTGCTCGTAGAGGTAGAGGCCGATCACGGCGAGGAGACCGGCCAGCCCGTAGGCCCAGCGCGTCCCCGCGAAGAGCAGCACGAAGGGGACGACGTGCCCGAAGAGCATCGCGCCGACCCAGAACTGGTTCTTGTAGCGACCCTTGGTGATGCGCTTGGCCGCCTGCGCGGCCACCTCGCTGGCGTGGCTCATCCCGACCTCGCCGAAGAGGATGACGAAGACATCCAGCGCGAGGCCGATGGCGAAGGTGTAGAGGCTCGCCGTGACGATCGCGGCCGGCACCGTCATGAACGCGCTCATTACGAGCAGCGTCGCGCCGCCCATCATCGCGGCCTGCACGACGAGGTGCACCGGCAGGAGCGGGCTCTGCCAGAGGTCGCGTCCCTCCGCCTGACCGAAGAGGAACGCCGTGTAGACGGCGGCGCCGAGCGCGAGCGGCAAGCCGGACCACAGGAGGTAGGGCCGGGCCGCGGCGGCGAGGCTCGGCGGCAAGAGCCCGAAGAGCGCTCCCGTCTCGAGCGCCCACCACGCGCCGGCGAGGGTCGAGAAGCCGATCAGGAAGACCGCGCCGCGCGCCAGCCACGAGCGCCACTGCGGGCGTATCAGGATGTAGAGGAAGCGCGTGGGCTTCTCGAGGTCGTACACCAAGAGCGCCGTGGTCGCGCCCATGCCGAGGACGGCCACCAGCCCGCCGACCACGGCCGTGAGCGGATCGAACTCGACCGCGCCGAGCCCGAAGAGGAGCGCCAGGAGGCCGAACACGCCGGCGGCGATGCCCTTGGTCACCAGGTACGCCGGCACCGGCCAGTGCCACGGGATCTGGTGCTGCGCGTTGTAGCCGACCTGCACCATGTGCTCGGCTTGCCGGCGCCCGAGCTGGATGGGGCCCTGCTCGGGCAGCCCCTGCGCCTGGGGAAGGCGGAGCTTCTGCCCGCTCTTGCCGGTGCGGTACCCCTCGCTCGCGCCGTGCCTGCGCTGCTCATCGCCGGGATGGAGCGGCTGGACGTCGGCCCACACGAAGGTCTCCGGCGTGCGCTCGGTGGCGGTCGGCACGAGATTCACCGCCGCGCCCTCGATGTAGAAGACCTTCGGCGCCGTGCCCTGCTCGGGCTTTCGCACCGACACCTTCTCGCGAGCGAGCACCCGGCTGATCTCCGCCTCCGGGTCGTCCAGATCGCCGGCCAGGATCGCGTGGGTCGGGCAGACGACCGCGCACGCCGGCTCCAGCCCGACCTCGGTCCGGTGCGCACAGAAGTGGCACTTGGCGGCGGTGTGCGTCTCCGGGTCGACGTAGATCGCGTCGTACGGACAAGCCTGCATGCACGCCTTGCAGCCGATGCACGCGTCCGGGTCGAACTCCACGATCCCGTCGTCCCGCTGGTACATCGCCTCCGTCGGGCAGATGCGGACGCAGGGCGGGTTCGCGCAGTGGTTGCAGCGGGTGACCTGGAAGTGGCGCTGCGTGTCCGGGTAGGTGCCGGTCTCCGTGTACTTCACCCACGTGCGGTTCACGCCGAGCGGGACCTGATTCTCGCTCTTGCACGCGGTGCTGCAGGCATGGCAGCCGATGCACGCACGGTTGTCGATCACGAAGCCGAAGTTCAACGGTCGCTCCCCGAAGGTCGGATGGCCCCGCCAGGCGACAGGCACGGGCCGGGCCACCCGGAGGGTCGGCGAAAACGCGGTCGTCTCGGCACGACAAGCGTTTCGTTGTAACGGAGCTGAAACAATGGGACGGTCGGCGGCGACACGAAACGCGGCCGGCCGAGGGCGGCCGGACCCGAATCGAACCACGGCACGGTCGATGCGTTCCCCGGCGTGGAGCTCGTCATGGTCACCATCGCACTCGCCTCCACCGCCACCGCCGAAGATCGCGACGCCCTCGAGCACGGTGTCGCGCTCGCCGTGCGCGCCGGCGCGAACCTGCTCAGCATCCACGCCAACGACGCGCCGTCCTCGAGCACGCGCATGCTCGACCCGGCGGAGCTCTTGCGCGCGTGGGGCCGCGACCCCGCGTCGGTCCGCCACGAGGAGCTGGTCCACAACTGCTGCGACGATCCCGTCGACACCCTCCTCGACGCGCTGCGCCGTCGAGAGCCGGACCTCGTGATCGCCGCCACCCATCAACGGAGCGGGCTTTTGCGGGTGCTGGCCGAGAGCCGCGCCGAGGCGATCGCCGACAACGTCCGGGTGCCGACGCTCCTCGTTCCGCTGGACGGAACGCGCTTCGTGGGCGCGAATGGGACGCTCGCGCTGCGGAAGGTGCTCGTCCCGATAGGCGACGAAGCCGCCGCACGCGCCGCCGTCGACGGCACGCTCTTCATGATCGACCTGGCCGGCGCCGCCGAGGTCACCATCGAGCTCTTGCACGTCGGCCCGCCGGCGACCGAGCCGACGTTGCACCTACCGGAGCGCGAGGGTGTCACCTGGCGCCGTCACAGCGTGGACGGAGACCTCGAGGAGGCCATCGCCCGCGCCGCCGGCGACACCTCGCTCGTCGTCATGGCGACCCGCGGCCACGACTCCCTCCGCGACGCCCTGCTCGGCACCCACACCGAGCGCGTGTTGCGCCGCATCCACTGCCCGCTCCTGTCGGTCCCGATCCCCCACTGAAGGCCCCCGCGGCCGAACTCCATCCGCGGCGTCGTGGCGGGTTGCCGTGCGAGCGGCGCGCCGGCGGTCGCAACACCAAGAGCGATTCGCGGTGCGGGTCGTCAGCCGTGTGGCTTCGCCTTCGAGCCCCGCCTCTCGGCTCGGTACACGAGCACGAGGTCGCCGACCATCACCAAGCTGGCCGCCGCGTAGAAGAGGTAGCGCTCTTCGGGCCAGGCGGAGGCTGCCAGCGCTGCGGCCGCGAAGGCGATGGCGACGGGCCAGAGCAGGCGCTGGTAGCGGAGTGCCAGGGTGGCGCCGACGGCGGCGTACACGAACCCGGTCAGCACGAAGCCCTGCCACGGCGGCGCACCGAGCAGCGCCGACGCCACGTGTACGCAGAGCTTGCAGCCGAACGCGACGAAGATGGCCGCGTAGATGTCGCGATTGAGCGTCGTAGTCAGGAGCGAGCGCCGACCCACCACACCGGCCACACCCAACGTGGCGATCAGGCCGAGGGAGTTGCCGATCATCGCGAAGTTCGACTCCCACGGGTGCAGGAACTGACCGACCAGATTGCTGACCACGAACGAGCCCGCCAAGAGCGCGTAGGCGATGAAGCGCGCGCGGCGGCCGATGGCCGGATCGTTGGCGTGCCCGAGCGCCTCGAGCTCGGAGATGTGCGCGCGCTGCGTCGAGTCCCGCTGGCGCGCCGCGTCGTAGCGACCGGCGAGCGCCGGCGGGAGCGGCCGGCCGAGTTGACCGACCAGCGTGGTCGCCGAGGCCACATCGCCGCGGTCCACGAGGTAGGCGATCATCGCCTCGCTCACCCGCTGCAGACCGTCGGTCGCCTCGGTGCTCTCGGGCCAGAGCCGCCCGGCCAGCCGGAACCCGAGCCGCGACTCGCTGTAGAGGTTGAACATGCGCAGGCGGTGCGCGTCGGCGTCCTCGATCGTTCCCGCAGCCAGCTCGATCAGCTCCCGCAGCTTCGCCTCGCCCTCCTCGACCATCAAAAGCGCATCACGGCGCCGGATGAAATCCGCGAGCGCAGCCCGGAACGCGTCCGCGCTCTCGAAGCGCGCCTTCGGATCGCGGGCCATCGCCGTCCGGCAGATCTCGGCCAGGCGTGGCGGCGCGTCCTCGGGCGGCTCCGGATCGTGGAGCGCGAGGCGCCCCGCGATCTGCATGATCGTCTCGCCCTGGTGCGGCGCGTGACCGGCCAGCACGTGAAAGAGCGTGGCGCCGAGCAGATAAACGTCGGTGTGGACGCCGAGC
This sequence comes from uncultured Pseudomonadota bacterium, assembly GCA_963832725.1. Lineage (GTDB taxonomy): Bacteria > Myxococcota_A > Polyangia > Polyangiales > Sandaracinaceae > JAEZBP01. Next base: position 3,129,684 of record CAWHVG010000005.1, on the reverse strand, counting down.
GTCGCCGCCCGGCCGCCGAGCATCTCGGGCGCCATGTAGCGCGGCGTGCCTGCCAGCGTGTCGACACTGCTGGCGAGCGGGAAGCGGCCGGTGCCGTCGTCGTAGATCGCCACCGCCACGCCCCAGTCGACCAGGTACACCTCGCCGAAGCGGCCGACCATCACGTTCTCGGGCTTCACGTCGCGATGGATGATGCCGCGGCTGTGCGCGAAGCTGAGCGCGTTGCAGACCTGCATGAGCACCGAGAGGTGCCACTCGAGCACGTCCTCGGCGCCGTAGATCTCGCGGACGCGCGCCTCGTCCTCGATGAGCTTCAGCCAGCTCTCACCCTCGATGCGCTTGAGCACCACCCGCGGGTCGCCGTGCTCGTCGACGCGCAGGTCGTAGACCGGCACGACGTTCGGGTGCTCCATCGCGCCGAGCACCCACGCCTCCTGGAGCAGGCTCTCCGCCGTGTTCTTTCCACGCACCTCGTCGCGGAGCGACTTCACCGCGACCATCCGCCCGAGCGAGCGCTGCTCGGCCAAGTGCACGACGCCCATCCCGCCGCGTCCGAGCTCGCGGATCGGCTCGATGTCGGTGCTCGGCGTCCGCCGCTCCACGCCCTGCCGGAGCCGGTCGAACGCGATGGTCGGCGCTCGGCCCGGATCGCTCGGTCGCCCGCGCAGCGTCACGAAGGGATCGCGCTGGGCCAGCTCCACCTGCTCCTCGGTGTCGTGCAGACCGAAGACGTCGGTCAGCGAGAGCCGGGGAGGTTCGAGGTCGGGTTCGGACACGAACGATGCCTGGGGGAAGCCTGCCGGCCGAGCATAGCAGCGACGCTCTGCTCAGCCCTCGCCGAGCTGGGGCGGGTTCGCGACCTCGTCCGCCTCGCCTCCGCTGGCCTCGAGCGTCTCGCGCATCACCCGCTCGGTGACCTCGTCCAGGTAGAGACGCAGCTCGGCGGCGATGGCCTCGAACTCCGGCCACAACGTCTCGTTCACGAACCCACGCGAGACCATCACCATCACCGTCTGCCGGTGCTGGCGCCGGTAGCGGTAGGGCTTCAGCCCGTAGCGGCGCAGGAGCGCGTTGAACACCCGCCGCTGCCACGGATCGCGGATGGTGAAGCGGAACTCGACCGGCGGAATCCGTCTTCTCGAGCGTCGCGAGCCGCTCCAGGATGCGCTTTCGCGCCTCGGCCGCGGCCACGCGCTCGCCCTCGGTGGTCGCGCCCGCGTGGAGCGCCTCGATCTTGCGGAGCTTCTCGATCAGCCGCGCTTCGTCCATGGCCGACGGTGTAGCAGCCACGGCGCCCGTTGGCGCCCGCCATCTCGGGCGAGTCGAGCGCGCCGCGTTCCGCTCGTCCACGGACCGCTGCCGGCGGCGGACGTCGGCGAGGAGGTCGCTCGGATCGTCGACGCGGCGGACGACCTCCGCGCGCTGGTCGACGAGCCGTGCGAGACGGCGACCACCTCGTCCGCGTGATGAGCTGACCGGTCGCGGCGCGGCGTCAGTCTTCGCTCGCGATGCGGATCAGCTCCTCGCGGATGAGCTCGATCGCGGGGTCTCCGAGGACGGCGGTGCGGGTGAGCAGCTCCATCGGCGCGCCGGTGTGGGGGAAAGGCGTTTCCGCGGTGCGAAGGTGCGGGCGGACGGAGCGGATCTGCGTGGCGACCCGCGCCGGGACGGTGGCCACCAAGGCGCTGCCGTCGACGACCGCGCCGATCACGTGGAAGCTGGAGGCGGAGCAGCGGACGCGGCGAGTCGCGCCGAACATGTCTTCCACGATGCCGCGCAGGTCGCCGTTGTAGGAGACGATGACGTGGCTCTGGGCGAGGTAGCGCGAGAGCGCGGGGCGCTTGCCGAGGCGGACGTGGCGCGGGTCGTAGAGGCAGACGAAGCCGCCCTCGAAGAGCGTCCGGCGGTGGATGCCCGCGGGCAGCTCGTCGGCGACGGTGACCGCGAGGTCCACGCTGCCCGAGCTCAGCGCTTCACCGACGGAGCGGAACTGCACCGGCAACGACACGATCCGCATCCGCGGCGCTCGCTCCTCCAGCGCGCGCAGCAAGGGCGGCAGGAGCCAGGGCTCGTTCGCGTCGGCCAGGCCGATGCGCACGGTGCGCTCGCTGGTCGAGGGATCGAACTCGGGCGGGGTGAGCGCGGCGTCGAGCAACGCAGACAGATGCGGTCGCACGTCCCCCAGCAAGCGTTGGCCGCGCGGCGTGAGCACCAGCCCCCGGCCCTGCCGCGCGAAGAGGCGCTCGCCCACGGCGTCGGTCAGCCGCTTGAGCGCCGCGCTCACCGCCGGCTGGGTCACGTAGAGCCGCGCCGCCGCGTCCGTCACGCTGCCCGCGTCCGCCACCGCCACGAACACGCGGAGCAGGTTCAGGTCGAGGTCTCGTCCATAACTCTCGTTCATGCGTCGCATCCATCCTATTCACTGGTTGGATGCGTGGCGAGGGCTACTGTGGGCGGGTCTCGAAGACGGAGGAACCATGACGAACACGACGACGAAGCTGGGAGCGACAGGGCCGGAGGTCTTCGCGCTGGGACTCGGCTGCATGGGAATGAGCGGGATGTACGGCGACACCGACGACGCCGAGAGCATCGCCACCATCCAGGCGGCGGCCGAGCGGGCACCGGTGCTGATCGACACCGGCGACTTCTACGGGATGGGCCACAACGAGATGCTGGTCGGCCGCGCCATCGAGGGCCGGCGTGAGCGGGTCGTGCTCTCGGTGAAGTTCGGCGCCCTGCGCGGGCCGGACGGGAGCTGGAACGGGGTAGACACCCGGCCGGCGGCGATGAAGACCTTCCTCGCCTACTCGCTGAAGCGGCTCGGGGTGGAGGCCATCGACGTCTACCGGCCGGCGCGGCTCGACCCGAGCGTGCCCATCGAGGAGACCGTCGGGGCCATCGCCGAGATGGTGAAGGCGGGCTACGTACGGCACATCGGGCTCTCCGAGGTCGGAGCGGACACCATCCGGCGGGCGGCGGCCGTGCACCCGATCGTGGACCTCCAGATCGAGCACTCCCTGGTCGCGCGCCGCCCGGAAGAGTCGATCTTCCCGGCGCTGAAAGAGCTCGAGAATCAGCGCCACCCTCTACGGCATCTTCTCGCGCGGGCTGCTCGGAGGGAGCACGCCGGTGGGACCGCGCGACTATCGCAAGTATCTGCCCCGTTTCTCGGAGGCGAACCGCGCGAACAACGAACGTATCGTCGCGGCTTTCCGCGCGTTCGCGGAAGAGCGGGGCATGACGCCGGGTCAGCTCGCCGTGAGCTGGGCGCGCGCGAAGGAGCCGGGCTTCGTGCCGCTGATCGGCGCCAAGACGCGCGCCCGCTGGAACGACGCCATCGGCGCGCTCGAGCACCCGCTCTCGCCGGCCGACGTGCAGGCGCTGGAGGAGGCCATCCCGCCGGACGCCATCGCCGGCACCCGCTACGGCGCCGAGCAGATGAAGCACCTCGACAGCGAGCGCTGACGGACTGCACGCGGGCTGTTCGAGATGTTCTCGGCGCAGGCGGCGTCACCCACGAGGAGGTTCACGGTCGGTCGGCCCGTGGTCTCTCCCGAAGAGAGAGTGGCGACCAGCGTCTTCGACAAAATCTGCACCGGACCCGGTGAAAAGCTGATCGTCGATCTTGTCACCAAACCGCACGAGTTCCCACCCGTGTTCGAGGGGCGTGGCGCGGCGTCGATGGCCGAGTGGCCGATGATCGAATCGGACGCTCAGCCCCGAGGACGCGTTCGAGGTGCTCTGCGTGCGGCTGACAGAGGAGGAGCAGGCCGACCTCGACCCCTCCGACTACCTCACCGTCAAGCAGCGCGACATGCAGCAGTACGTTCACCTCTTGCGCTGACCCTCGCCGAGCGACGCCTTGCTGCGCGCCGGCCGCCTGGTCGAGCTCCGTTCGAGCGGCCCGAAGGCGCGCGCTCGGCGTCCTCTCTCCAACGCCTGGTGGGCACGAGCCTGTCCGAGGCGGTCGCGTGGACGATCGCCCCGGCGGGGATCATGCGATCGCGGCACGTCGGAGACGCTCACCGCGGATCCAGTTCCGGGCCGAGCGGGTCGAGACGCCGTCCACATCTCGGGGCGGGGCCTTTTGCCATATATCGCCCACGATCTGGCGGTGACATGACTCACTGGGGCCGGTGAGGCGAAGGGCCACGTGGGCCGTGCCAAGCCGCTTCGGAGGGGCAAAAACGGAGACCCGACCACGAAGGCGCTTGACTGGAGCCCTCAGGCAAGCAACCTCCCGCGCACGCGACGCCATCTAGGCAGCGCCCAGGGAAGACCATGAAGGACCTCAGCAAGTACAGAAACATCGGTATTTTCGCGCACGTCGACGCCGGCAAGACGACGACGACCGAGCGCATCCTCAAGCTCACGGGCAAGATCCACAAGCTCGGTGAGGTGCACGACGGCGCCGCGACGACCGACTTCATGGACCAGGAGAAGGAGCGCGGGATCACGATCCAGTCGGCCGCCACGACCTGCTTCTGGAAGGACCACCAGCTCAACATCATCGACACCCCCGGCCACGTCGACTTCACCATCGAGGTCTACCGGTCGCTGAAGGTGCTCGACGGCGGCGTCGGTGTGTTCTGCGGCTCGGGCGGCGTCGAGCCCCAGTCCGAGACCAACTGGCGCTACGCGAACGACTCGAACGTCTCGCGGATCATCTACGTCAACAAGCTCGACCGTCTCGGCGCGAACTTCTACCGCGTCGTCGACCAGATCAAGACCATCCTCGGCGCCAAGCCGCTGGTCATGGTGCTGCCGATCGGCACCGAGGCCGAGTTCGTCGGCGTCGTCGATCTGCTCGAGCGCAAGGCGTACATCTGGGACGACACCGGCCTGCCCGAGAACTACGAGGTCAAGGACGTCCCCGAGTACATGCAGGAGGACGTCGAGAAGTACCGCGCGGAGCTCGTCGAGAGCGCCGTCGAGCAGGACGACGACGTCCTCGAGGCCTACCTCGAGGGCAACGAGCCCGACATCGCCACCCTGAAGCGCTGCATCCGCAAGGGCACGCGCGATCTGGCGTTCTTCCCGACGTTCTGCGGCTCGTCCTTCAAGAACAAGGGCGTGCAGCAGGTGCTGGACGCGGTCGTGGACTACCTCCCCGACCCGACCGAGGTCGACGCGCAGCCCGAGATCGACCTCGAGGGCAACGAGACCGGCAAGGTCGCCAAGGTCGACCCGAGCGAGCCCTTCCGCGCGCTCGCCTTCAAGATCATGGACGACCGCTTCGGCGCGCTGACGTTCATCCGCATCTACTCGGGCACCCTCAAGAAGGGTGACGCGGTGCTCAACACCTTCACCGGCAAGCAGGAGCGGATCGGCCGCATGGTCGAGATGCACGCCAACGACCGGAACCTGGTCGAGGTGGCGCAGGCGGGCGACATCATCGCCGTCGTCGGCATGAAGGACGTGCGGACCGGCAACACGCTCGCCGATCCCAAGAACCCGGCCACCCTGGAGCCGATGGTCTTCCCCGACCCGGTCATCTCGGTGGCGATCGTCCCGCGCGACAAGGCCAACGGCGAGAAGCTCGGCAACGCGCTCAGCAAGATGGTCGCCGAGGACCCCTCGTTCCACGCCGAGGTCGATCGAGGAGTCGAGCGAGACGATCCTCAAGGGCATGGGCGAGCTGCACCTGGACATCAAGGTCGACATCCTGCGCCGCACCCACGGCGTGGAGTGCGACGTGGGCAAGCCGCAGGTCGCCTACCGCGAGACCATCACCAAGACGGTCGAGGACGGCTACACGCACAAGAAGCAGACCGGTGGCTCGGGTCAGTACGCGAAGATCGACTACCGGGTCGAGCCTCTCGAGACCGGCGAGGGCTTCGTGTTCGAGTCGAAGGTCGTCGGCGGCAACGTGCCCAAGGAGTACATCCCGGCGGTCGAAAAGGGCTTCCGCACCATGATCGGCAAGGGCCCGCTCTGCGGCTTCCCCCTGCTCGACTTCAAGGTGACCCTGACCGACGGTGGGTTCCACGCCGTCGACTCCTCGCAGGTCGCGTTCGAGGTGGCCGCCAAGGCCGCCTACCGGCAGACCCTGCCCAAGTGCGGTCCGCAGCTCCTCGAGCCGATCATGAAGGTCGACGTCTTCGTCCCGGACGCGAACGTCGGTGACGTCATCGGCGACCTCAACCGTCGCCGCGGCATGATCAAGTCGCAGGAGTCGGGCCCGACGAACGTGCGCATCAAGGCGGACGTGCCGCTCGGATCGATGTTCGGCTACATCGGCGACCTCCGCTCGGCCACCTCCGGCCGCGGGCAGTTCTCCATGGAGTTCAGCCACTACGCGCCGGCCCCGCCCCAGGTGGTGGAGCAGGTGAAGGAAGAGGTCGCCAAGCGCGAGGCCGCGAAGAACTGATCTTCGACGAGCCTGGCATCCACGACGACGCCGAGACCGCCACCCCGCGGTCTCGGCGTTCGTCGTTTGGGGGGGACGATCGACGCGATGGACGACCAGCTCGCGGGTGGGTCGGAGCCGCCGCGCGCGTCAAAGCTGCGTCGCGCGTGCCCGCGGGCGCTGGGTCTGTCAGACCGAACGCCATGCGGCTCGTCCGACCCTGGCTCGCTCTCTTGCTCGCGCTTCTCGGCTGCGGAAGCTCGCGCTCGGAGCCAGCGCCGCGGCGGGAGCCACGGCAAGCGCCCACACCCGAGCCTCTACCGCCACCGCCGGTGACGCGGGTCTTCGTCGGGCAGCGCGACGGCACGCTGGCGATGTACGCGATGAACGAGTCCGGCGCGCTCTCGCGACGCGCTCACACGCAGACGGGAGACTTTCCCTCGTTCGCCGCGATGGCGCCGAGCGGCGAGACGATGGTGGTGGTGAACGAGGCGAGCGACGAGGTGGTCTCGCTGCGCGTCACGGCGAGCTCGCTGCAGATCGTGTCGAGAGTGGGCTCGGAGGGCAGCGGACCGACCCACGTGAGCGTGCATCCGCGCCTCGACGTCGCGTACGTCGCGAACTACGGCGACGGTTCGGTGGCGGCGTTCTCGCTTCGCGGCCCGCGCATCGAACGCGCGATCGACGTGGAGCGGGCCGGCGAGAACGCGCACGAGGTCGTCGTGGATCCGAGCGGCCGCTGGCTCCTCGTGCCGTGCAAGGGCGACGACCGCGTGGTGGTCTTCGCGATCGGCGCAGACGGATCGCTCACCCGCCGCGGCAGTCACGAGACGGCAGCGCACGCCGGACCGCGTCACCTCGCGTTCGATCGCGCGGGTTCCCACGCCTACTTGGCCAACGAGACCGCTTCCACCGTCGACGTCCTCGCGTTCGATGCCGAGCACGGCACGCTGCAACGTCGCCAGACGCTCTCCACCCTTCCGGACTCCTTCGACGGCCGGAACACCGCCTCCGAGATCCTCCTCTCGCCGAACGGAGAGAACGTCTACGTCTCGAACCGCGGCAACGACTCGATCGCGCGCTTCGCGGTGGGCTCCGATGGAATGCTCAGCGCGCGCGGTCACGCCCAGCTGGAAGCGCGCGCGCCGCGCAGCATGGCGCTGGATCCGAGCGGGCACTTCTTGATCGTCGGTGCCTACGGCTCCGATCGGCTGGTGCGCTTCGCCGTGAGCGAAGACGGCTCGCTGACCCGGCTCGGCGGCGACGAAGCAGCCCGTCCGTGGTTCGTCGGCGCGTTCGCCACGAAGTGAACCGAGACACCGACGCCCGTTCGTGCGAGGCCGCGGACGATGCGGATCAGGCGCGGGTCCGAGTGGGGTCGACGACCTCGCTGTCGGCTCTAAGGCTACGCTCGTTCTCCGTCCATTCGCCCCAGCGAGGTGACCGTCATGTCCGACACGAACTCCAAGACCGACCAGAGCACATGCCCCTTCGCGAACGGCCGAATCGGTGCCCGCGGTAACCGCGATTGGTGGCCGAAGCAGCTCAACCTGAAGATGCTCCACCAGAACGCGCCTTCATCCAATCCGCTGGGGGAGACGTTCGACTACGCTCAGGCGTTCGAGCAGCTCGATCTCCCGGCCGTGAAGAAGGACCTCCACGCGCTGATGACCGATTCCCAGGACTGGTGGCCGGCGGACTTCGGCCACTACGGGCCCTTCTTCATCCGCATGGCCTGGCACAGCGCCGGCACCTACCGCACGGCGGACGGCCGCGGGGGAGCGGGCGGCGGACAGCAGCGCTTCGCGCCCATCAACAGCTGGCCCGACAACGTCAACTTGGACCGGGCGCGGCGCCTCTTGTGGCCGATCAAGAAGAAGTACGGCCGCAACCTCTCGTGGGCCGATCTGATCGTCCTCGCCGGCAACGTCGCGCTGGAGTCGATGGGCTTCGAGACCTTCGGCTTCGGCGGCGGGCGCGAGGACACCTGGGAGCCGCAGGAGGACGTCTGGTGGGGCAAGGAGGGCACTTGGCTGGGAGACGAGCGCTATAGCGGCGACCGCGACCTGGAGAACCCGCTCGCCGCCGTGCAGATGGGCCTGATCTACGTGAACCCGGAGGGGCCGAACGGCGATCCGGACCCCATCGCCGCCGCGCGAGACATCCGCGAGACCTTCGCCCGCATGGCCATGAACGACGAGGAGACCGTCGCGCTGATCGCCGGCGGGCACACCTTCGGCAAGACCCACGGCGCCGGCCTGGCGTCCCATCTCGGACCGGAGCCGGAAGCCGCCGGCATCGAAGAGCAAGGGCTCGGCTGGAAGAGCAGCTTCGGCAGCGGCAAGGGCCGCGACGCGATCACCAGCGGCCTGGAGGTCACCTGGACCTCCACGCCGACCAAGTGGAGCAACGGCTTCTTCGACAACCTCTTCGGCTACGAGTGGGAGCTGACCAAGAGCCCGGCCGGCGCGCATCAATGGAAGCCCAAGGGCGACGCCGGCGCCGCACTGCCCGATCCGGAGGATCCGTCGAAGCGGCGCGGGCCGACCATGCTGACCACGGACCTCTCCCTGCGCTTCGACCCCGCCTACGAGAAGATCGCTCGGCGCTTCCACGAGAACCCGGATCAGCTCGCCGACGCGTTCGCCCGCGCGTGGTTCAAGCTCACCCATCGCGACATGGGCCCCCGCGCACGCTACCTCGGACCGGAGGTCCCGAAGGAAGCGCTGCTCTGGCAGGACCCCATCCCGGAGCCCGACCACGAGCTGATCGACGCCGAGGACATCGCCGCGCTCGAGCGGCAAATCCTGAAGTCGGGCCTGAGCATCTCGCGGCTGGTGTCGACGGCGTGGGCGTCGGCGTCGACGTTCCGCGGCTCCGACAAGCGCGGCGGCGCCAACGGCGCGCGCATCCGTCTCGCACCGCAGAAGGACTGGGAGGTCAACGAGCCGGCGCGGCTGGCCGAAGCGTTGAAGGTGCTCGAGGGCATCCGGACCACGTTCAACGACGCGCAGTCCGGCGGGAAGAAGGTCTCGCTGGCCGATTTGATCGTGCTGGGCGGCTGCGCCGCCGTCCGAGAGGCGGCGAAGAAGGCCGGGCACGACGTGAATGTGCCCTTCGCGCCGGGACGCATGGACGCTTCGCAGGAACAGACCGACGTGGACGCGATGGCCGTGCTCGAGCCGGTCGCCGATGGCTTCCGCAACTACATGAAGCGCGCGTACGACGTCCCGGCCGAAGAGCTGCTCGTCGACAAAGCGCAGCTCCTCACGCTGACGGCGCCGGAGATGACCGCGCTCATCGGAGGCCTGCGCGTGCTGGGCGCGAACCACGGGCAGTCGAAGCACGGGGTCTTCACCGAGCGGCCCGAAACATTGACCAACGACTTCTTCGTGAACCTGCTCGACATGGGCACGGAGTGGACGCCGACCTCGGACGCGAGCGTGTTCGAGGGGCGCAATCGCGCCACCGGCCGGGTGACGTGGACCGGGACCCGCGTCGACCTGATCTTCGGTTCCAACGCGCAGCTCAGGGCCATCGCGGAGGTCTACGCGGCCGACGACGGGCAGGAGAAGCTCGTGCGCGACTTCGCGGCGGCCTGGAACGAGGTGATGAACGCAGACCGCTTCGACCTCGCCTGACCCGCCGGCGGTGGAGCTCGGTGGCGCGCCGCCGTCGACCGGGCGCTCAGGAAGCGTCGCCGAGGCGTCGCTCGGCCGGGGCGTAGCCGGGCTGCAGACGAAGCGCGCGACGCCACGCGCGGTGCGCGGCGACGTCCCGACCGTTGGCGGCCAGGGCGTCGCCGAGGAGCACCTGGTAGTAGGGCAGACCACGGCGCAGGCGAGCAGCGGCGCGCGCTCGGCGCAGCGCGGCGCGAGCGTGCCCACTGCGGAGCAGGCGGCGAGCGGTCCGGGCCAGGGCCCGCGGATTCGGCGCGTCGGGGCTCGCGGTCGCTGCGGCGTCGGTCTGCTCCTCCTCCGCCGCCGGCGCCGGAACGTCCACCCGCTGGGGAGAGGCGGCCACGACGGGGATCGGCGTCTGCGACTCTCCGTTCGCCGGCCGCCGAGCGAGCGCGACCGCCGCCAGCCCGACCAGCGCCAGCGCCGCGCCACCCGCGGCGAGCCAGGTCCGGCCACGCTTGGGCGACTTCGACGGCTCCACCCGCGCCTGAGGGCACACAGGCGGGGCCACCCGGCGCTCGGGCAGCACAATCTCCCGCGTCGCCGGGACCGTGGCCAGCTCCACGGGGAGCTCGATCTCGACGCTGGGCAGCGAGCGCGGCGGAGGGGCCGAGGAGCCACCGCCGAGGTGCGGCAGCGAGCCGATGGGCTCCAGCACGTTGGCGAGCGACAGAAAGCGGCGCGGCTCCACACGCGCTCGACCACGGCGGATCCGACGGAGCAGCACGTAGGCCTCACGACCCTCCACGACGTCCTCGTCTCGCCGCGCCCGAGCGCCCATCACCATCCCGTTTCCAATCTCCACCTCGACGTCGGCCAGGGCGCTGTCGAAGCGCACCCAGTATGATCCGCCATCGTTCGCCAGCGCTTCGAGCAGGCCGCGAGCGCCTAGGCGAGCGAGCGGCAGGTCGACGGGCTGGTCGTCGTGGAGCGTGGTGAGGAGCGCGGTCGTCGGATCGGTCATGTCGCGGCGCCGTCAATGCACCTTCCGGGCCGTTCGAGTGGCTCCGAGCTCGAAACCGGGGAAAGCGTACGGATTACAACTTGTTGCGGATGATCGCCGCAATCGGTGGGCAGTCCGGTAGTGGACGCTGATCCACGCCGTCGCGGACCGGCGTTCGCGGCGCCGACCCGCCGCCGCGGGAAGCTGCCCACAAAAACCCACACTTGGCGAGGTCGTGCGCCGGTTCGTCGTCGGCGTGAACCGGTGACCCCACTGGAGACGCGTGACCCCACCGAAACCGCACACTTCACGCGCACGATTCTGTATCACATGAGACTCATGACCGGCTCGAGGTGTGTCGATGAATCGGACCGAACACCGCAATCGAGCCGCGTCCAGCAAGGCGCCGAGCGGACTCGTGCGACGGGCGGCGACGAACGGCAACGCCGCGGATGGGCGCGGATCGGCCGGGGGCGACGGGAGATTGCTTTTATCGACACGCCTTCAGTCGCTCGCGTGCGGCGCGCCGATCGAGCTTCCCCGCTGGCGTGAGCGGGAGCGAGGACACCATCATCCAGGTCCTCGGGATCGCGAAACCGGCGAGCTTCGCCGCGAGATGGGCGCGGAGGCTCTCGGCCGACGGCGGATCGTCCGCGTCACGAGACACGATCATCGCCGATACGCGCTGCCCCCACTCCGGATCGTCGACGCCGACTACGCACGCGCCGGCCACGGCGGGATGCTCGGCGAGTGCGGTCTCCACGGCCAAGGGATCGACGTTCTCACCGCCCGTCACGATGCGGTCATCGAGCCTTCCCGTGACGTGGAGGTGGCCGTCGCTGTCGAGGAAGCCGACGTCTCCCGTCCGATACCAAGCGTCGGGCGGGAGCGACGGTTCGCCGAGGAATCCGTCCATGCGTGTCGCACCCCGAACCTCGATCGCGCCCTTCGAGACTCGCACCTCCACCCCTGCCAGCGGTGGCCCCACTCCGTCGGGGCGCGGATCGTCCAGCCGCTGGGTGCAGGCCTGAGCGCAGCACTCGCTCAGGCCGTAGGTGGGCAAGAGCGGCCAGCCGAGCGAGCGGCCGCGCGCGAGGAGCGCGGGTGAGCAAGCCGCACCGCCGAGCAGGACGGCGCGAACGCTCGGGGGAGGCGGCGCCGGCAGGATGCGCTCGAGCATGGTGGGCACCAGCGAGAGCAGCGTGACCTCGTGTCGCCGAGCGGTGTCGAGGAGCGAGCCGGGCTCGAAGCGAGACGGACCGAGGACCACCGTCCGCCGGGCCGCCACCGATCGCACCACCAACCCGAGCCCGCCCACGTGGGCCAGGGGCATGGCCAGCAGCCAGCGATTGTCCTCGCGCCAGGGCAGCGCGTCCGCGTGCGCATCCGCGGCCGCCAGGAGCGCGCCCCGCGAGATGCACACGCCCTTGGGTCGGCCCGTCGTCCCGGAGGTGAACACGATCACGGCCGGCCCGGCGGCTTGGGGCTCGGTCTCGCGCCGTGCCCAGTCCTCGCCGCGGATGGAGAGCCTCGGTCGGGCCAGCTCGATGGCGTGCTCGCGCTCGACCGAGCCCCAACGCGGATGCGCCAGGACCAGGGTGGCCCGCAGCTCGAGCGCCGCGAGCATCGTCAGCGCGCTCGCCCGGTCGAGGGTAGGCGTCACCATGACGCGATCCCCCCGCGTCGGATCCAGCCCCGCGTCCCGCAGGCGGTCCGCCTCGCGACCGACCGCGGCGTGGAGATCCGCGTAGGTCAGCGCGCCGTGGTCGTCGATCCAGGCCCGGCGCGCGCCCGCCTCCTCGGCCGCGCGCCTCAGGTCCACCCGATCGGTCACCACGAACGGCTCACCACACCAGCTCCAGGCCGAGCCCGGGCATCTCCGGCGTGTCGATCCAGGCGAGGTCGATCCAGCCGACCAAGAGCCCGTCGGAGAGCGCGTCGAGGGCCGGGTGGTCACCGAGACCCGCCGCCTCGTCGCCGAGCGCGAGGGCGAGGTGCGCGGCCGCGGCGCGGGCGATCGCGCCTTCGAGACAGTGGCTGATCACCACCCTCCTGCCGGCGGCGCGGGCCCGATTGGCGAGCATCCAGCAGCGGTTCAGTCCGCCGAGCAGAGTCGGCTTGAGCACCACCACGCCCACTCCGTCGCAGCCGAGCGCTTCCTCGAGCTGCGCCTCCGGATCGGGCCACAGCGATTCGTCGATCGCCAGCGCGAAAGGAGGCTCGGACTGCGCGAGGGTGCTCGCCAGGTCGCTCGGCTCCTCGAGAAACGAGGGCGAGAAGCCCGCCAGCTCGTCCAGGCGCGCCGGCAGCTCCTCGGGCGGAATGCTCCTGTTGGCGTCGAGGCGCAGCTCGGCGTGAGGCAGGGCGTGGCGGACCATCTCCAGTATCGCGAGCTCGGTGTCGCGGTGTTGGCGACCGATCTTGACCTTCACCGTGCGGACCTCGAACGCCGCCGCTTCCGCCACGGAAGCCTGCAGCGCCTCCGGGTCGTCGCTCCACAGCGTCGCGGCCACGCCAATCTGATCAGGCGCCGACTCGACCCAGAGCGACCACAGCGGCGCGTCGTGGACCGACGCGACCATCGAGGCCAGCGCCGTCTCGGCCGCGAAGCGCGCGGAGGGGAGCATGGGATCGATGGTCTCCACCACCGCGTGGACTTCGGCCAGCGTGCGCGGCGCACGCGTCGGCCATTCGACCTTCGCCAGCGCCCGGCGCGCCTCGCTCGCGGTCTCGGGGGAGAGGCCCGGCAACGGAGCGGCCTCACCCAACCCGAGGTGACCCTCTCCGTCGTCCAGGATCAGCCGGACGCTGTTGCGGGTGCTCCAGCTCCTTCGGGCGTTGGCGACCGTCTCGATGGTCGCGTGGCGCGTCTGCAGCTCGGCTTGCATCACGTCTCGTCCGGACCATGCCGCGCGAAGCGGCCGGGCTCAACTCGGGTGGGCTCCGAGGGCGATACCGATCGCGAAGAGGCACCCATGGCCCAACACCAGCTTGGCGGTGCCGGCCAGGGTCGCGTTCAGCGGCTTGCCCTCGAGCGTGGCGACCTGGCGGAAGAGAGCCAAGGCCCACGGCAGCGTGATCAGCGTGAGGAGTGTCCACGCCGGGCCGTTCGTGATCGCCAGCACCAAGGGCGTGGCGTAGGCGAGCACGAGGAGCAGTGCGTACTCGGCCACGGCCGCCCGCCGCCCGAAGCGGACCGCCAGCGTGCGCTTGCCGGCGTGCACGTCCGTCTCGCGGTCGCGGACGTTGTTGACCACCAGCACCGCCGTCGCCAGCGAGCCGATCGGCACCGACGCCACCCAGGCGATCGGCGGCACGCTCCCCACCTGAACGTACGCCGTCCCGCAGACCGCGACGAAGCCGAAGAAGATCATCACGAAGACGTCGCCGAGACCGTTGTATCCGAGCGGATACGGCCCTCCGGTGTAGGCGATCCCGCTCAGCACGGACGCGACGCCGATGGCGATGATCGGCCAGCCGCCGACCCACGCGAGATACACACCGGACAGGGTGGCCAAACCGAACGCCACGACCATCGCCACGCGCATCTCGGACGGCGAGATCAGCCCGCTGGCCACGGCGCGGGTCGGTCCGAGCCTCTCCTCGGTGTCGGCGCCCTTCTCCGCGTCGAAGACATCGTTGGCGAAGTTGGTGCCGATCTGGATCCACATCGCGCCGAAGAGCGCCGCCAGTGCCGGGCCCCAACGCAAGCCTCCCACCGCCTGGGCGCAGGCCGTGCCCACCGCCACCGGGACGAAGGCGGCGGTCAGCGTCGCCGGCCGCGCCGCGAGAATCCAGCGCCGCATCAGAGGCGATTCTCCGTCTGAACGGGACGATGAATCACGAGCAATCCTCCGTGAGCTCGCGGGCGACGGCGTCGGGGTCCTCCAAGAGGACGTTGTGGCCGGCGCCGGGCACGATCCGGAGCCGCGCCTCCAGCGCCGGCGCGATCCGCTTCGCCAGCGAGACGTGCTTTTCGTCGAGCGCGCCGCTGATCAGGGTGATCGGCTGCGGGATCGCGGCGGGATCGACGGGTGGCATGGCGCCGAGGCCGAGGACGCGCAGCGCGTGGGCCAGTCCGTCCGCGCGATGCGAACGGCGGAGCACACGTTGCGCGGCGCGCTTCGCCTCGGAAAGCTCGCGCTGGCTCTCCCACATGGGCAGCGCTTCCCACGCGGTGACGAACGCGTCCAGCCCGTCGCGCGCCAGCAGCTCGATCCATTTCGCGTCCGCCTCGCGCCGCGCCGCTCGCTCGTCCTCCCTGCGGAGCCCGGGGTTCGCGCCGATCAGCGTCGCGCGGGCGAAGAGCGCGGGGGCGTGTCGGAGCAGACCGTAGCCGACGCGCCCACCGAGCGAGTACCCGACCAGATGGGCGCCATGTACCTCCTCGCGGCGCAGGAGCTCGGCGAGCCGTTGCAGCTCCGCCTGCCAAGAGTCGGCGAGGTGGGGCTCGGCGCCGTGTCCCGTGAGCGCCGGACGTATCACACGGACGTCGCCGGGGAGCCGCTCGACCAGCGGATCGAAGCTCTCCGGCCCTCCGGTGAAGCCGTGCAGGAGGACGAAGGTGCTCACGACGCCCTCGACAGCTCGAGGATCCGCCGCTCCACCTCCGCTGCGCCGTCGGCCGGGACCCGGGCGTGGACGAGCGTCGCGCCATCCGTGTCGAGCGCCCCGCTCAGCGCAGCTCGAAGCGAAGTCGGATCGCCTGCCTCGGCGTAGCGCACACCGAAGGTCGCCGCGGCGGCCCGAAATCGAGCGCGGGAGGCGTGGCGAAGAGCGCGCGCTCCGGCTCGCTCAGGTCCGCGCGGCCGATGGGGAGCTGATCGAAGATGCGGCCGCCTCCGTTGTCGAGCACGACGACGAGGAGCGGGCTCCGCACGCGGGCACAGAGCGCGAGCGAGCCGACGTCGTGGGCCAACGTGACGTCGCCCAGCAGGACGGCCAGCGGCGCGCCCGAGGCGGTCGCCGCGCCGGCCGCGCCGGCCAGCGTGCCGTCGATACCGTTCACCCCGCGCTGGGTCAGCACCCGCAGATCGACCTCGCCCTGCACGAAGCGATCGGCGTGGCGGATGGGGAGGCTGTTGCCCAGCGACAGGAGCCCGCCGGCCGCCAGCGCGGCCGCCAGCGCGCGCGTCACCGTGCCTTCGTGCAGCGCGCCCGGGGTCTCGGTCAGCGCCCGCTCCGTGGCGGTCCACACCCGCGCTTCCTCGGCGGCGAGAGCGCCGGAGAAGGCCTCGTCGATCGGCCTCGGGCCGAGCCGCGCGGCCAAGCCCTCCAGGCAGAGCATCGGATCGCCGAGGACCACCGCGTCGGCGCGACCCGACGGATCCCGGAAGCGCGTACCGGGCAACACGAAGCGCGCCGCGGGCCCTTCCCGCTCCAGCCAGCGCGCCCAGCCGGCCGAGGTCGGCGTGAGACCGAGCTCCAGCACCACGTCCGGTCGCGCGTCGGCCGGCGCGCGCTCGATCCAGCGGTCGAACGCGTCGGCGCAGACCAGGCCGCGGCGTGCAGCGCCCGCCAAGCGGAGCTGGCTGGAGGCTTCGGCGAAGAGCGCCATCCCGGCGGTCCGCGTCAGCTCCAGCACGCGGCCGCGCTGATCGAACACATCCAGCCCGAGCGGGCCGGCCACCAGCGCCGGTCGCTGTGCCCGAGAGATGCGCTCGGCGATCGCGTCGAGCAGAATCCGGATCGGGTGCGAGGCGGCCCGGCGCGACCACTCGCGGCTCGTCGCGGATTGCGTGCGCCAGCACCTCGAGCGAGCGCTCGTCCTCCGTCTCGGCGGCTCTCGGCTCCAGCGGCTTGAGCGCGCGGGCGTTCACCTGGACCGGCCCGGGCGTCGCTCCCGTGGCCTCGGCGACGGCGCGGGTCAACGTCCGAGAGAGGGCGCGGAGCGCCATCGGGCGCGGATCCGGCTCGCCGAGCTCGGCGAAGAAGCGCGCGTGCGCGCCGAAGAGGCGGGTCTGGTCCGTCGTCTGCGGTGCGCCGCAGCCCGCCAGCGCGAAGGGGCGGTCCGCGCTCAGGACGATGAGCGGCAGCCCGCTCTCCGAGGCCTCGATCACGGCCGGGAAGTAGTGCGCCGGCGCCGTCCCGGAGGTGCAGATCAGCAGCGGTGCTCGCCCGCTCACCCGCGCTACGCCGAGGGCGTAGAAGCTCGCCCCGCGCTCGTCGATGACCACGTGGCAGCGCAGGCCGGGGTGCCGCGCGGCGGCGATGGCGAAGGGGGTCGATCGGGAGCCCGGGCTCACCACCGCGTCTCGCACACCGGCCCGCACCAGCGCGTCTACCGCCAGCTCGGCCCAGAGCGAGAGAAGGTTGCCGGGCGGGCTCAAGATCCAGCCCCGCATCCACGTTGCACGGTGTCGCGCTTCGCCCTGGGGCAGCCACCCTCACGGCTCGGCCAAAGCTCCCTCCCCCGCGCCGAGGGAGGGCTCGGGTGGGGGCGAGCGGCAGAAGCAGGGCGCTCTTCGGTCGCTACCATGCCTCCGTCCTCTTGCTCACGGCGCTCCCAGCGCGTCCAGGAGCGGGCGCAGCTTGACCTCGCACTCCTCCCATTCGGCGCTCGGCTCGGATCCCTTCGACGATGCCGCCACCCGAGTAGAGCCACGCCGACGCGCCGCGGACGACACCGCAGCGGAGCGCCACTACGAGCTCGGCGTCGCCGTTGGCGTCGATCCAGCCCACCGGGCCGCAGTACCAGCCGCGCTGGTGAGGCTCGTGCGCCGCGATGTGCGCCGCGGCGACTTCGACCGGGACGCCACCGACGGCCGGCGTCGGATGGAGCGCGGCGGCGATGGCGCCGGCGTGGGTCCCGGAGCGAAGCGTCCCGCGGACCTGCGTGTGCAGGTGCAGGACGTTGGGCAGCCGCCGCACCTCGGGCTCACCCGTCGGCTCGAGGTGCTCGCAGAACGGTCCGAGCCGCTCGAGCAGGTGGTCCACCACGGGACGGTGCTCGCGGCGATCCTTCGCGCTCTCGACGAGCCGCCGCTCGGCGTCCTCGCCGCCGGCCGCGATCGAACCGGCCAGCGCGTCCGTGCGCAGCGTGCGCCCGCGCTTCTCGAAGAGCCGCTCGGGCGTGGCCCCGACGAAGCAGCCGCCCTCGAAGCGCAGGCCGAAGCGGAAGGTGCTCGGGTAGCGTTCGCTCAACCGCCGCAGGACCATCCAGGGATCGAGATCGCGCTCGGTTCGAACCTCCACCCGCCTCGAGGCCACCGCCTTGGCCAGCGTCCCGGCCTCCACCGCCGTGACGATCTCGCGGACCAGCGCGTCGTAGGACTCGCGGCTGGGCCAATCCACCCGCGCGACGCGCGGAGGCTCGGGGTCCTCGCGCGGCGGCGCCTGGAGCGCGGCGAAGAGCGCCGTCAGCTCGCTCCGGACCAGCGCGACGCGCCCTCCCCAGCCGTCCGCGAGATCGACCGCGAGCGTGAGCGCCGCGCCGCGCGGCGTGTGCTCGTAGCTCCAGCGCGGCAACACGAAGCGACCGTCGCCGAAGCCCTCCCACGGTGCGTCCTCGGCGGTGCCGGAAGCGAACGCCCAGCCGCCGAAGAGGCGTGGAGCCGCGTCGGCTACGTCCGGGTGCGTGCGGCGCATCATCCGCGCGAAGAGCGCGTCGCTCGCGGGCTCCAGCGCCTCGAAGCGAGACGCCCCCGAGAGCTCCAGCTCGGCCGCCCGCCCCACGCCGGCGATGGCCGGGCCCACGGGGGGTTGCCAGGCGACGGAGGTCGACTTGCGCAGCACGCGCAGCGGTGTCTCGAGCGGCGCTCGCGGCGCCGGGATCCGCGCGACCAAGAGCGCGCGAGCGGACAGCGCCTCGCGGAGCGCATCCTCCAGGAAGCGCGTCGCCGACGGCGCCTCCACCCTCCGAGCGGTCTGGACCAGCGGTGCGCTCACCCCTGCCTCTCCGCCACGTAGAGCGTGCAAGCGCCGAAGGTCATCGGCGTGACGCTCACCATCTTCAGGCCGGCGGCTTCCATCATCTTCGCGAACTCGTCCGCCGGCGGGAACGCCTCGATGGACCGGGCCAGATAGCGGTACTCGTGCGCGCCGCTGAGCCAGGCGCCGACGGTCGGCACCACCGTGTGGACGTGGAAGCGTGCGAAGGGCGCCAGCAGCCCGCCCGTCGGCTCGCTCAGCTCCAGGATGGCCACGCGGCCTCCCTCTTTCGTCACGCGGGCCATCTCGGCGAGGCCCTTGGCCCGATCGGGCACGTTCCGGATGCCGAAGGCGATGGTCGACGCGCCGAAGAATCCGTCCTCGAAGCGGAGCGCCTGCGCGTCGCCTTCCTCCATCGTGACGCGCTCGCTCAGCCCTTCGCGCTCGACCTTGGTCCGGCCGATGTCGAGCATCTTCGACGATGGATCGACGCCGATGACGGTCGCTTCCCGATGGCGCTGGGCGATGGCGAGCGCGAGGTCACCCGTGCCGGTGGCGAGGTCCAGCACGCGGGCCTTTCCATCGACCGCGAGCGCGTCGACGGTGCGATCGCGCCAGCGCTTGTCCACGCCGAAGGAGATGATGCGGTTGAGCAGGTCGTAGCGCTCGGCGATGGCGTCGAACATCGCGCCCGAGCCGGCGCGCGGAGTGGAGGTCATGATCGCTCTCCTCAGGTGGGGCGGTGGACGGTGGCGTCGGCGACCGTGGCCAGCGCGTCGCGGGCGCGGCCGCTCGGGAGCGTGGCGAGGGACTCCTTGGCCAGCTCGGCGTGCGCGAGCGCCAGCGAGCGGCACGAGTCGAGGCTGCCGGTCCGCTCGAGGATGGCCGTGACCTCCGCGATGGCGTCCGCGTCGCCCTCCTTCACGACCGCCGTGAGCAGCGGCGTGAGCGCGGGCTCGCGTCGCTGGCCGACGATCAGCGGATAGGTGAGCTTGCCCTCGCGCAGATCGGTGAAGAGCGCCTTGCCGGTGGCGCCCGGATCGCCGGCCAGGTCGAGCAGGTCGTCGATGGCCTGGAAAGCGATGCCGAGATGCCGCCCGAAGCGCTCCAGCGCGTCGCAGGATTCCGTGTCGAGCGCGCCCGCGCGTCCGCCCGCCACCATGGCCCAGCGGAAGAGCGCGGCGGTCTTGCCGTCCACGATCTCGAACCACTGCTGCTCGGTGGTGTCGAGCCGACCGCGCCGCTCGAGCTGGAGCGACTCGGCGAGGATCATCTCCTCGATGACGTCGAGAAGTCCCTCCAACACACCGTCGACGCCGCTGGTCCGCACCCGCCGGAGCGCGTCGATCAGGAGCCAGTCGCCGGCGAAGATCGAGACCGCGTTGCCGAAGATCATGCGCGCCGCCGGGGCGCCGCGTCGCGTATCCCCGACGTCGACCACGTCGTCGTGAAGGAGCGTGGCAGCGTGCACCAGCTCGACCGCGACCGAGAGCGCCAGCACGCGCTCGTCGACGCCCGTGCCCAGCCGCGCTGCCAACGCGACGCAGATCGGCCTCAGGCGCTTGCCGCCGAGATCGAGCAGATGCCTCGCACCTCGCTCGACCGCGCTCGCGTCGGGCCGGAGCGAGGGCGTCGAGGCCTCGAACGCGGCCACGTCGGGCGCCACCAGATCGGCGAGATCGCCGAGGCGTCGAGCGAGCGAGCCGAGGTCTCCACGACCACGGCAGAGGGATTCGAGGCGCCGCAAGAGCTCCGGCTGGCTCGTGGCGACGGTGGACGGAGGCGGGCATCGGCGCTCCCATTTTCGTTCCAGACGTCCGTCCGATTTTCGGGCGTTCACGAATCTTTGAAAGATGTATATGGACCAATGCGGTCGTCGAGCAAGCAAAATGGTGGCTGCTCGGTGACGGCTGGCGGGAGCCCTGCGGTCAACCGCGGCGGAGCCAGATCGGTGCCGCGCGCAACGTCTCGGCGGTCAATGGCGCGAAGGGCAGCGCGCGCATCACTCGCAGGCAATCGGCGGCGCTCGCACGGTCGCCGAGGAAGCGGATCAGGAGCTCTGGCTCCACCCGTCCGAAGAGGTCCGCGAAGATGGAAGGGCCGCGCGACGGGTATCGTTCGAGATAGGACAAAAAGATCCGATCGAGCGTCCGCGCGCGCCAGCCGCGGGGCGCTGGTGGCTCGGGGAGCTCTTCCCGATCGAGGCGCGCGGCCATCTCCCGGCTGAAGCGTTGGATGGACTGGAACGCGTAGCCGGTGGAGGGTTTGGCCATCCCGCCGGCGAGGCCGATCCGATACACGCGCCGGCCGACCCGCACCGGCGCGGCCGCGGTCGTCATCGGGATCACGCCGCGCTCACGATGGACGATCTCCCACGCTTCGAGTCGGAGCTCCGCCCGGAGGTAGCGCTCGAGGAAGCGGCGATAGGTATCATCGTCGACCGTCTCTGCGGCGAACCAGGTCGCCTCCACCAGCGCTTCACGCGGGCCGTAGGGCAACACGTAGACGAAGTGAATCCCGTGCTCCTGCGAGACGGCGAAGTCCATCAGCGTCGCCATCGTCGGATCGAAGACGTCGTGATCGCACCGGATCTGCCAGCCCTCGAAGTGCTGGAGGAGCGTGACGTCGTCAGGAGACACAGGCCCACGTATCGGTCGGGAATCGAAGACCGCCCCAGCGCGCAGGTCGCGAGAGTCGGTATCAACAACGACTCCGCCCACCGACTCCTGCAGCGCTTCCACCCGCACACCGAGCCGGAGCTCCACGCCCGGCGTCTCCTCCAGCCGCGCCAGCACCCGCTCGTAGAACGCGTCGGCCGGCAGGTGGTGGTAGGCCAGCCCGGGCGCGCTGCGGACGATCCACTCGCCCTCACCTCGCACGCGCCAGCGAGGCCAACGGTGACTGGCCAGCTCGACGAAGGGATGCGGCTGGTCGTTCCAGAAGCAGAAGGTGCGGTCACGCTCGTAGCGGGTGCGGGGCTCGAGCAGGATCACGCGCCGGCCGTGCAGACCGCGCTCCACCAGCTGCCACGCCAGGCTCAGCCCGGCGGCCCCCGCGCCCACGATGGCGATCTCGGCGTCGCGCCCGCTCAAGCCAGGACGCTCGTCAGCTCGCGGACGGTCTCCTCCAGCGGCCGGTGCTCTCCACGGCCCTGGCGGAGGAACGCCTCCATCCGGTCGATGCGCGCCACGGCCGCGTCGAGGCGCGCGTCGCGGCCCCGCTCGTAGGCGCCGAGCAGGACCAGGTCCCGCTTGGCTTCGTAGACCGCCAGATGCTCGCGAAAGGCGCGGGCGGCGCGGACGTGCTCCGGCGAGGCGACCCGATCCATGACCCGGCTCAGGCTGCGGAGCGGATCGATGGCCGGCCAGCGCCCTCTCGCGCCGAGCTCGCGATCGAGCACGATGTGTCCGTCCAGGATGCCTCGCACCTCGTCGGCGATGGGCTCCTCCAGATTGCTGCCCTCGACCAGCACGCTGTAGACCGCCGTGATGGAGCCCTTCTCGCCGTTGCCGCTCCGCTCGAGCAGCTTGGGCAGGGCAGCCAGCGCGCTCGGCGGGTAGCCGCGTCGCGCCGGAGGCTCCCCCGCCGCCAAACCGACCTCCCGCGCGGCGCGGGCGAAGCGGGTCACGCTGTCCATCAGGAGCAGCACCCTCTGGCCCCGGTCACGGAAGTGCTCCGCCAGCGCGGTCGCCACCCACGCCGCCCGCATCCGCACCAGCGCCGGCGCGTCGCTGGTCGCGCAGACCACCACGCTCCGCGCCAGCCCGTCCGCTCCCAGGCAATCCTCCAGGAACTCCCGGACCTCGCGGCCGCGCTCACCGACCAGCCCGACCACCACCACATCGGCGTCCGCGCGCTGCGCGATCTGCCCGAGCAGGGTGCTCTTTCCGACGCCGCTGCCGGCGAAGAGACCCACTCGCTGCCCCTCGCCCAGCGTCATCAGCCCGTCCACGGCGCGCACGCCGGTGACCAGCGGACGCTCGATGCGCGCTCGCGCCAGCGGGCTCGGCGCGGGCCGCATCACCGGCCAGGCCACACCGGGCGGCATCGGTCTACCGTCGAGCGGCTGCCCGAGCCCGTCGAGGACCCGGCCGAGGAGCCCGTCCCCGGCCTGGATCGAGAGCGGCCGGCCGGTGGGCCGGACCGGATCGTCGGGGGCGATGCCGCGCGCGTCGCCGAGCGGCAGCAGCGTGGCGCGGTCGAGCTCGAAGCCGACCACCTCTGCTTCCAGCGGCGGGCCGTCGCGCCGCACGATCTCCACGATCTCGCCCGCTCGCACGCCGGGCACGGTCGCGTGCACCGCCAGCCCCACCAGCGCCCGGACGCGGCCGGTCACCCGCAGCGGATCCGTGTCCGCGATCGCCTCGAGGGCGCGGTTCAAATCGAAAGGCACGCGCTCATCATTTCGCTGGTCTCTCCGCTCCGCGTCGGAGCTCGAGCGCGCTGCACGAACTCCGGCCCAGGCCAGCTCGTCGCGAGACCGGACCGCCAGCTCTCGCGCGCTCTGGTGTAGGCCCGCAGCGCTGCCGGCCGCAACCCCAGAGCGGCGCGGGCCGCCAGCGCGCTCGTCGTCGGGGCGATGGGCAAGCCAGCTCCCGTTCACGGACCGCAGGCGGCGGCGATGACGACCCGCCGGCGCGCTCTCGCTCCCTCGCCGGCGCGTGCTCCAGATTGATGGACGACCGCGAATTCGAGTCGACCCCATTGACTCGACCGGCCGCGAGCGCATATTAGTGTCTCGGAGACACAAAATGAGCCTCGACACCTTCTTGCCCGCCGAGCACGAGCTCGGTCTCGCCACCGACCTCTACCAGCTCACCATGATGGCGGCGTATCGCGCCCGGGAGAACACCGATGACGCGAGCTTCGAGCTCTTCGTCCGCAAGCTGCCGCCCGGCCGCGGCTTCCTCGTCGCGGCGGGGCTCGAGCAGGCGCTGGCGTATCTGAAAGAGCTCCGCTTCGAGAAGGACGACGTCGAGTGGCTGCGCGCGCTCCCGGTCTTCCGCCACGTCGACCCGAGCTTCTTCGAGTGGCTGTCGAGCTTTCGCTTTCGAGGCGATGTCGACGCCGTGCCGGAGGGAACGATCGTCTTCCCCAACGAGCCCCTGGTCCGCATCCGCGCGCCGCTGGCGGAGGCGCAGCTCGTCGAGACCTACCTCCTCTCGGTGATCAACTACCAGACGCTGATCGCCAGCAAGGCCGCCCGCGTGAAGCTCGCCGCCAAGGGCCGTCGCGTGATCGATTTCGGCGCCCGCCGCGCGCACGGCTTCGGCGCCGCCATGCTCGCCACCCGCGCCTGCTGGATTGCCGGCCTCGACGGCACCTCGAACGTCCTCGCCGCCCGCAAGCTCGGCATCCCGGTGATGGGCACGGCCGCCCACGCCTTCATCATGAGCTTTCGCGCCGAGCAGGACGCCTTCGCGTTCTATCAAAGGCTCTTCCCCGACCACTGCACGCTCCTGATCGACACCTACGACACGCTCGAAGGTTGCCGTCGCGCCGCCGCCGTGGGCCCGACGCTGAAAGGCGTCCGCCTCGACAGTGGCGACCTCGGCCAGCTCGCCAAAGAGTGCCGCCGCATCCTCGACGACGCGGGCCTGAAGGAGACCGCCATCGTCGCCTCGGGCGATCTGAACGAGGAGAAGATCGAGAAGCTCCTCGCGGACGGCGCGCCGATCGACAGCTTCGGCGTCGGCACCGAGCTGATCACCTCGCGCGATCAACCCGCGCTGGCGGGCGTCTACAAGCTGGTCGAGCGGAGCGAGGACGGGAAGCGCGAGCCGGTGATGAAGCTCTCGGAGGGCAAGGTCACCTGGCCCGGTGAGAAGCAGGTCTTCCGGGTCTACGACGCGAACGGGCACATCGAGCGCGACGTGATTGACCTCGCCAGCGCCGAGGGTCCGGAGGGCGCGGAGCCGCTCCTGGTCCCGGTGATGCGGCGCGGCGCGCTCGTCGACGGCGGCCGAGGTTCGTTGAACGACGCGCGCGAGCGCTGCACCCGCGGGCTGGCCAGCCTGCCGGAGGAGCTGAGCCGGCTCACCGACTTCGCGGCCCCGCCGACCGAGATTGGCCCGTCGTTGAACGACCTCGCCGGCACCATCCGCGCCCAGCGCCGCGAGCCGCCCGCGGTCTGACGCGAACGCCGCGCGGACGCGGAGACGCGGAACGCGCTGCCCGACTGAGCAGAGGAGATGCGATTGGACGCGAACAGAGCGACGCTGGGCGACGCGGACGGTCTTTCGCTGCGCGGAACGCGACGCGACGGCGGCAAGCCGAAGCCACGGGCGCTCGGCCACGAGAACACCGTCGTTCGCTCCATCGACGAGCGGACGGCACGAGGAAGGAAGCGATGATGCGACTCGAGACCAACCGAACGGTGCTGGTGGACGTGGACACCCAGGTGGACTTCGTGGAGCCGGACGGCGCGCTCTACGTGCCCGGCGCCGAGCGCCTCAAAGCGCAGTTCGCCCAGCTCGTCAGAGCCGCCCGTGCGCGCGGCGTGCCGATTGTCGCCTCCGCCGACGCGCACGGGCAGGACGACCCGGAGTTCTCGGTCTTCCCACCCCACTGCGTGGCCGGCACTGCCGGGCAGAAGCGCGTCGAAGAGACCGCGCTCGAAAATCCGCTGGTGGTGCCGGTGGACGGAACGCTGGCCGAGAGCGCGACGAGCGCGACGGTGTTGCTCGAGAAGGTGAAGTTCGACCTCTTCTCGAACCCGGCGGCCGAGCGCGTCCTCGCCCGAACCGGCGCCGAGACGGCGATCGTCTTCGGTGTCGCGCTCGACTACTGCGTTCGCGCCGCCGCCCTCGGATTGCGCTCGCGCGGCTACGACACCGTGCTCGTCACCGACGCCACCGCGCCCGTCACGGAAGAAGGCGGCGCGAAGGTCGAAGCCGAGCTGAAGGAAGCCGGCGTCCGCTTCGCGACCACCGACGAAGTCCTCGCCGCGCTCGAGTGACATGAGCGAGGCCTACGATCCGGAGAGCCGGCCGCATCCCGCGGTCACGGTCGACGTCATCCTCTTCACCATCCGCGAGAGCCGGCTGGAGGTGCTGCTGATCCGCCGCCAGCTCCCTCCCTTCGAAGGGCGCTGGGCGCTGCCCGGCGGCTTCGTGCGGATGGACGAGGATCTCGACGAGGCCGCGCGTCGGGAGCTCTCCGAAGAGGCCGGCGTGAGGGTGCGCTTTCTGGAGCAGCTCTACACCTTCGGCGAGGTCGACCGCGACCGAGCTCGGCGCGTCATCACCGTCACCTACTTCGCGCTCATCGACGCCTCACGGCTCGCCCCCGAGGCCGGCAGCGACGCCACCTCGGTCGACTGGTTCCCGGTGGCCGACCTCCCCGAGCTGGCCTTCGACCACGGCCGCATCGTCGCCTACGCCCACGAGCGCCTCCGCTACAAAGCCGAGTACGCGCCCGTCGCGTTCCAGCTCCTGCCGCCCGAGTTCACCCTGGCCGAGCTGCAGCGCGCCTACGAGATCATCCTCGACAGGCCCCTCGACAAAAGGAACTTCCGCCGCAAAGTCCTCGGCCTCGACATCCTCGAGGCGACCGGCGAAGAACGCCGCGAAGGCCGCGGCCGCCCGGCCGCGCTCTACCGATTCAGCATGGGCCGCTTCCGCGATCTCGGCGGAGGCGTCGTTCTCGCGTTCTGATTGAAGCGTGCTCTCGGCCCGAGGGCGGGAGACGCCAAGCGGACGGTGCTGCCGCCAGTCTCGCGATCATCGAAAACGCGCGAGCGTCTCGGAAGCGACCCCAACTGCCGGTCGAATCGCTCGCGAGCGTCGCACCGGCCTCGGATTCGCGACGGTCGACGCTCGCGCGCATCTCCGGCGCCTCGAGAGTCGCGTTTCGGATGTACGTGCGCACCCTCCGAGGGCCCGAACGGGCGGCCGGCCGGCCCGCGTGCATCGAGCGAGGCCCTCGGGCGCCGCTCGCGATGGGCGGGGCGACGTGCGCAGCGGCGAGTTGGGCTATCACGCGATTGGTGAGACGAACGTGAGACCGAAGCATCCTCGAGGAGAGACCGGCCGCGGTTGGGGCCGTCCCGGCGGCGAGCTCCGGTGCGTTCGAACCGATTGGCGCGCCAAACCTACCCGCCGAGGTGCCCGAGGCGACGGCCGTCGCGCGCGTCGAAGATGTCGAGCCTCGCGCCTACCACGTACACGCGGCCCGAATCGGCGAGGATGTTACCGACACGCCACCTCCGGCTTCGGCCCACGTCCCAGAGGCGGCGGCCGGTCGCGAGATTGAACGCCGCGATCCGCTGCGGCACGTCGCTCAGGTGGTTCAGGTCGTAGACGACGTAGAGCACGTCACCGTGCGCCTGCAGGGTTCGAAGCCGCCGCCGCGCGAGGTCCGGCTGCGCTGCGGCCACGGTGCGCCAGAGGATCTGTCCCTCGCCGTCGGTCAGTACGAGCACCGCGACGTGGCGGTCACCGTCGAGCAACGTCACCTCGGCCAGGGTCCGGTTGGAGTCGGGGTCCCAGAAGGCCCGGCGCACCGACGCCTCCTGCCGGTCGACCGCGGGCGGCCGCCCTCCCCGCTGCCATCCTCGCATCGGCAGCGCCGACCGCCATCGCGGGTCGTCGACCTCCGGCGCCGGCGGACAGGCGCCTGGAGAGGGCGCTCGCGCGACGCGACCGTCGGCGAGCTGGACCTCGGACCAGAGCTCGTCCTTGGTTCGTAAGACGACCGAGCCCGGCCCCGACTCGCAGATCCAGCTCACCCCTTCACCGAGCGCCGTCTCCCAACGTTGCTGCCCATCGAACGCCACAGCACGAGCCGCACCTTGCGAATTGACGAGGAGCAACGCATCCGACGCCAGAGCGATGTGAACGCGGTCCCGATGGGCGACCAAGTCGACGTAACCGAAGCCACCGAGGTCCGTCGTCCATAGCACGCTCGCGTCGGTGCCCGAGACCGCGATGACCGCGTCTTTTTCGCTGTTGATCCCGAGCAGGTCCGAGATCCCGTCGCCGTTCAGATCGGCAAGAACGGGCAGGGAGTAGCTATCGAGATGGACTTCCGTCGAGCCTACGCTCGATTGCCACGCTCCTCCGAAGAGGAGCGTGGCCACCATCATGACGCCACCGATCACGCTCGAGCCGACGAAGATGAAGACGACGACCGCGCTCCCCGTCGCTCGGACCTGGGGCTTTTGGGCCGGGGCGGCGGCGGGCCGAGCGGCGACGGGGGTCCATGCACCGCAATAGCGACAGCGCGCGAACGACCCGGCGCCGGCCGGATCGACCGGCGCGCCGCAATTCTCGCAGGAGAGGACCATGATCCGAGTGTGTACCATCGCGGCCGCGCGAAGGGTTCGACGCTGCTATCGTCGCGCCGCATGCGCGTTCTCTTCGCCGCCACCGAGCTCGCACCTTTCGTGAAGGTCGGCGGGCTCGGCGACTTCGCGGGCTCGCTGCCGAAGGCGCTCCGCCGGCTCGGGATCGACGCGCGGGTCGTGATGCCGGCCCACGCGGGGGTCCTCCGCCACGCGCCGGAGACGACCTCCGTGGCTCGCTTCTCGATCGGGCACCGCGACGGAGCGATGCGGGCCGAGGTGCTGCAGACGGAGCTCGCCGGCGTGCCGACCTACCTCGTGACCGGGCCGCCCATCGCCGCCGACGGCATCGTGTACACCGGCCGGATGGACGAGGAGGGTCGCCGCTTCGCGTTCTTCTCCCTCGCCGTCGTCGATCTGATCCACCACCTCGAGTGGAAGCCCGACGTCCTGCACGCGAACGACTGGCACACCGCGCTCACGCCCTGGATCCTGCGCGAGCGGCGGATGGCAGACGACGCGCTCCGGCCGATCGGCAGCGTGCTCACCATCCACAACCTGCCCTACGCGGGGCACGGCGCGGAGGACGAGCTGCACGCGTTCGGGATCACCGGCACGGACGATCCCCGCGTCCCGCCGGAGCTGCACGCGACACCGATGGCCCACGGATTGGTCGCCGCCGATCAGCTCGTCGCCGTGTCCGAGGGCTACGCGAAGGAGATCCTGACCCCCGAGCTCGGCGCGGGCTTCCACGAGCTCTTGCGCGCACGCCGGCCGGCGCTGAGCGGTATCTTGAACGGGCTCGACACCGAGGACTGGGATCCGTCCCTCGACGCAGCGCTCGATCAGCATTTCTCCGCGACCGATCGCGAGGCGCGCGAACCGAACCGCGAGGCGCTCTCGCGCGAGCTGGAGCTGGAAGGCGACGCGCCGCTGGTCGCGTTCGTCGGCCGGCTGGTCGGTCAGAAGGGCGTGGATCTGATGATCGACGCGCTGCGCCAGTTGCGCGAGCAGCGTTGGCGGGCCGTCCTCCTCGGCACCGGCGACGACAACCTGGAGCGCGCCGCGCTGGAGCTGGCCGCCGAGATGCCGAGTCGCGTCGCGGCGCGGATCGCGTTCGACGAGCGATTGGCACGGCGAATCTATGCGGGCGCGGACCTGCTCCTGGTACCCTCGCGCTACGAGCCCTGCGGCATGGCCCAGATGATCGCGATGCGTTACGGCAGCGTGCCCGTCGCCCGGGAGACCGGCGGGCTCGCCGACACGGTCCGGGACCTCGATCTGAGCGATCGGTCGACCGGCGTGCTCTTCCCGGAGGCGACGGCCGGCTCGCTGGCGTTCGCGATCCGGCGAGGGCTGGCCTTGCATGCGCGCCGCGAGCGTTTCGATGCCGTGGTCGCGCAGGGAATGGACGAGGACTTCTCGTGGGCGCGCTCGGCCGCGGCGTATGCGCGGCTCTACGAGCGGATCCACGAAGCGCGAGGCGCGGCGAAGCGCGCCGAGGGAGGAGCATGACCAAGACCTGTGCGGTGATCCTGGCGGGCGGCGAAGGATCGCGCCTCGGCATCCTCACGGCCAAGCGGACCAAGCCGGCGGTCCCCTTCGCCGGCAAGTACCGGATCATCGACTTCGCGCTGTCGAACTGCGTGAACTCCGACCTCTTCGACGTGATGATCCTGGCGCAGTACCGGCCCCACTCGCTCATCGAGCACATCGGCGCCGGCGGGCCCTGGGACCTCAACCGCGAGCTGCACGGTGGCGTCCGAATCTATTCGCCCTACCGCTCCCGTGAGAACGCCGATTGGTACATCGGGACCGCCGACGCGGTGCAGCAGAACTTCCTCTTCATCAAAGACCGGCGGCCGGACGTCGTGGTCATCCTCAGCGGCGACCACATCTACCGGATGAACTACCGCGAGCTGGTCGACGCCCACTGCGCCGCGGGCGCGGCGGTGACGCTGGCGACCATCGAGGTCACGCCCGAAGAGGCGCCGCGCTTCGGCATCGTGCAGACCGACGAGGGCGGCTGGGCCACCTACTTCATCGAGAAGCCCAAGGAACCGCCGCCCGGCGCCGGCAACATGGGCGTCTACGTCTTCAACTACGACGTGCTCGACCGCGTGTTGCTGGAGGACAGGGACCTCCCGGACTCGGCGCACGACTTCGGCAAGGACATCCTCCCGCGCATGATTGCCCGCGGCGAGAAGGTCTTCACCTGGCCCTACCGCGGCTACTGGCGCGACGTCGGCACGCTGGAGTCGTACTGGGACGCGCACATGGACCTCTTGAGCGAGCCGCCGGCGTACGACCTCAACGATTCTCGGCTGGCTGATCCACACCCGCAGCGAGAACCGCGCGCCGGCGCGTCTCGGCAAAGCGAGCATCGTCGACAGCCTGGTCACCCACGGCTGCGTCATCGATTGCGACGCCACCGTCGAGCGCAGCGTGCTCGGTCCCGGTGTGCGGGTCGAGAAGGGCGCCACCGTGCGCGACTCGGTCATCCTGAACGACACCGTCATCGCCAAGGGCGCGGTGATCGAGCGCGCCATCATCGACAAGCACGCCCACATCGGCCCGGGCTGCCGCATCGGCGCCAAGGGCGAAGGCCTGCCGCTGGCGGTGGTCGGCAAAGGAAGCACGCTGCCCGACGGCTTCGTCGTCCATCCCGGCGGCGAGGTCGCCCACGACGTCATCCCCTCGGACCTCGAAGGAAGCGAGGTCCCGGACGGGCTGAGCGTCCACACCAAGCGCCGCCCCTGGGAGGTCGGCCGCTGAGCGCCTGAGCGGAGGGGGAGCCCGCTCTCCTCGACAGCCTCCCCGAGGCTGGGTGAGCTCGACCCACCAGGCGGGGAGCTCTTCGATCGCCTGCGCTGCCGCCACCCGCGTGAGCTCCCTCGCCGGGCTGGGGTGCGCGTTCTACGCGGACGGAAACACGATCGCCCCGCGGCGCACGAGGCGCGGCAGGGCGTGTGAAAACGAGAGCGGCTCGGAGCTCAGCGGGTCAGGAGCTGCTTCTCGCGCTTACGACGGCGGCGAGCGGCCTCGGACTCCTTCTTACGGCGGCGAACCGACGGCTTCATGTAGTGCCGGCGGCGCTTCAGCTCGCGGAGGATGCCCTCGGCGGCCATCTTGCGCTTGAGGTGCTTGATGGCGCGCTCGACGCCCTTCTCGCCTACGACGACCTCGACCGGCTTGCACTGGACGGCGTCGGGCGAGTTGGCGTTGGTACCGTTCGTCATTCCTTCTTCGCTCCTTGGGGCGCGCAAAGTGGCATGCGTGCGCTAGGAGCGCAAGCCTCGGGATTAGAGTCGACCCCAGCGGCGCCGCTCCTCGTCGGAGGTGAGGGACGGATCCTCATCCGGCACCTCCTCCTCGATGATGGTGATGACCGTGGTGCCATGGTCCTCGGAGCCCTCGAAGAGGCAGGCTCGTCCGGCGCGCTCGAGCACGCGCATCTGGGCGTCGAGGTTGCGGAGGACGGCCCGCTGGTAGGCCACGGCGGCCGCGTCGTGCCGGCGTTCCGCGTCGAGCAGGCGCTCGCGCCGGTCGCGGATCATCCGCCCGAAGCTGTTGACCTGACTCAGCTTTCCGTCGACGCAGGTGGTCCCGGTCCGGTCGCCGGACCGCCGCGCTTCACCCAGCAAGTGCAAGAGGCGCTGCGCCGCCACCTCCGCCGTGCGCGCGGCCCGATTCGCTTCCCGCACCGCCGTCGAGGGCGGGTCGGCGAACGCGCTCGACGCCGTGAGCGAAACCATCAGGGCAAAGGTGAACAGGAGTCGGCGCAGCATGAGTCGGCCTCCACGAAGGCCTCCCGCGCTCGACCGGCCGCGGTAGCCCCTCACTCTTCTGGTTGCCACAAAATCGTGGCGAGTTCACCCATGCGTCTGCTCGACCCGGCCCGTGCGAGACGTACGGCGCTCGGCGCGCGGCCTACCCGTGGTGGCTCCCGCGTCCTCTCGAATGGACGTTGAGCGCGCTGAAGCTGCCGGCGTGGTCGGAGTCCCAGTCACCGTTGACCATCATCCATCCGGTGACGTGGCGTGCGGATCTCCCGCATCTCGCTCGGCTGCCACAGCGCGATTCGGTGCGCCTCGGACCTCGCGTCACCCCGATCGGGGCGGCGCGCGCGGACCCGACTCTCGACGTCACGACCACCGTGATCAGGAGGCCATCGTGGCCGGCGCATCGAAGCGCGCGATGTGCGTGCTGATGTCCCGCGCGATGCGCTCTGCGTGGGGCGCCCTCAGCACGGCGACGTGCTCCGCGTCGACGGAGTGGACGGTCGTATCCGCCGGAACGAGCCCCGACCACCCGAGCTCGGACGCGATGCGGTCGCTCGTGCCGTCTCCGCCCAGCGCGCGCCAGATGGCGACGGGACCTTCGTAGGGCCTCGCGATGGCTTCGTACTCGGCGGTCGCGCGCTGCA
The DNA here is from genome assembly GCA_963832725.1 of uncultured Pseudomonadota bacterium. GTDB lineage: Bacteria > Myxococcota_A > Polyangia > Polyangiales > Sandaracinaceae > JAEZBP01. The sequence continues at coordinate 3,097,134 of CAWHVG010000005.1, read as the reverse complement.
CCACCGCGTAGCGATGATCATCGGCGACGGTTGGCGCGTGCGACGCGAAGCCCATCCGGTCGCGCGCGTGCCCGACCAGGTGCGACACGAAGCGGCCGGGGCTCCGTCGCAGCCTGCCCAGGTGCCCGCTCACCCGTTCCCGGATCGTGGGCCGCGGCCGCCCGCGGGGCAGGATGCTGTCGAAGAGCGCGACCAACGCCACCTCGTCGCCGCCGGCCTGGAGCTGCTGCGCCATCTCGTACGCGATCAGACCGCCGAACGAGTAGCCGCCGAGCGCGTAGCGACGCGGAGCTCCCGGCGTTTCGCCGTCGTGTCCCTCGTGCGCGCGGAGCAGCTCGATGTAGCGGGCGGCCAACGCCGGCACGTCCAGCGCGACCCCGGCCTCCTCGATCGGCACCTCGAGGTCCATGTCCAGGTACGCGCCGAGCACACGTCGGTCCGGCGAGAGCGCGCGGGCCAGCTCCGCGTAGAGCTCCACGCCGCACACACAGACGAGCGGGACGGCGGCGGCCGGCCCGCGATTGAGTGAGACCATCATCGGCGCGTCTCGCTCCTCGATCGGAATGGACATTGTCTCGGTACCGGGTGAGGGCTTGGTTCTCGGCACATGCCAGCTCCCGAGCGCACGTAGCCTCGCCCACGCGAGTGGAAACCGACGGTCGACCGCTGCCACCGTGCCGCCCCACACCTCGCCGCGCCGCGCTATGGTGCGTTCATGCGCGAGGTGACGGAGGCGCTCCTGAGCGTGCTCGACGCCGGCGGCCGCGGCGCGTTGGCCACGGTGGTGCGGGCGTCGGGTTCCACGCCCCAGCAGGTCGGCGCTCGCCTTCTGCTCCGGCCGGACGGCTCGCTGGTCGGCACCGTCGGCGGCGGCGCCATCGAGCACGCCATCGTGGAAGAGCTGCGCGGCTGCCTGGTCGACGGGAAACCGCGCGTCGTCGTCAAAGAGCTGATGCGCGACCTCGGCATGTGCTGCGGCGGGCGGATGGAGGTGCTGGTGGAACCGGTGGAAGGCAGACCGCGGCTGTTCCTCTTCGGCGCCGGCCACGTCGCCAAGCCCACGGCGGCGCTGGCCCGCACCATCGGCTTCCGCGTCACGGTCGTCGACGACCGCGAGGAGCTCAACACCGAAGCGCGCTTTCCCGAATGCGAGCGCGTCCTGGCCGAGCCCAAAGAGGCCGCGCTCACGCCCGATGAGCGCGACTGGCTCCTGGTGATGACCCACGATCATCGCCTCGACGAAGAAGCCCTCGACGTCTACGCGCGCCAGCCACACGCCTACCTCGGCGTCATCGGCAGCCGCCGCAAGGTCTACCGCATCCTCCAGCGCATCGCGGCCAAGCACGGCCTGCCCTCGCTGCAAAACGTCTACGCCCCGGTCGGCCTCGACATCGGCGCCGTCAGCCCGGAAGAGATTGCCGTCAGCATCGCCGGCGAGCTCGTCGCCCTCCGCCACGGCGCCCCCGCGCCGCACATGCGCGCCATGGACGATCCCGCGCTGGCCAAGGTCCTCGGCGGCCAGCTCACCCCCGACGCCGCCGCCCAGCTCGAGCGCTGAGCTGCCGATAATTCAGGAGTTAACCCCTGTTAACTGTGCTCTGGCCGCAGGATCTTGTCACTGTCCATCCACGACTTGGCTCTGATTTAGGGGAGACGACTCATGAAGATCCGATTTGCAGTGGCTATCGCGTCGCTCTTGCTAGTGGCTGCGTGTGACAACGGCAACGGCGGCGACGACGCCGGCACGGGCACGGACTCGGGCAGCACCCACGCTGACGCAGGCGGCGGCTCACACGACGCCGGCCACGTCCAGGACGCGGGCGGTGGCAACGACGACGCCGGGCCAGCGGACTCCGGCACCACGGTAGCGGACGCGGGCCCCGCCGACGCCGGCAACACGGCCGACGCCACCAGCGGCACCGTGACCCTCACGGTGCAGAACTACCTGAGCTGGTGCTCGGTCGGCATCGACGGTGGCTCCGCGAACACCACCGCGGTCCAGACCCTCGACGTCGCGCCCGGCACCGTCGTGAATCTGATGGGCGACAAGGCCAGCGACACCTTCGTGTGGGGCTACTGGGTGAACACCACCGGAGACACCGGTTCCAGCCACGACACCATGATGTCGACCACCGTCACGGTGGACGCCGACATGGTCGTCCAGGCATGCTGCCCCTTCGCGTCGGCGCCCGACACCCCCTGCCCGCCCCCGACCTGATGCGAACACGGGAGGCGGGGCCCGACTTCGCTACTCGTGCCCTTGCGGAGTCAGATTCTTTCGGCGCGGCGCCTCGATGGTATTCCGGGACGGTCCTTGAGACCGGGAGGGCGCCGTGCGCTGGATCTACTCCACAGCTTTCACCGTTGCTACGGTTCTGAACGCCCTGGCGGCACCGGCAGCCGCCGCGCAAGACGCGTCAGATACCACCGCGCAAGCTCAACGCGACTTCGAGGCCGCCGGGCAGCACTACGCCGCTGGTCGCTACGCTCTCGCGGCCGACGGCTACAAGCACGCGTACGACCTCCTCGTTGAGGTTGGCAACTCAAGAGCGCCACTTGTTTTGTGGAACGTTGCGCAAGCTCTGATGCATATCCCTGGGCGTGAGAGCGAAGTCAGGGCACAACTTCAAACGTTCCTCGACGAGTCCAACGCCTCCTCCGATGACTCGCAGTTACAAGAACAGCGTTCCCGTGCGGTTGCCCTAATCGCCGAGCTTGATGCGCGTGAACGAGACGCTGCGCGCTCGGCGGACACTCCCCCAGCGCCGTCGGCACCCCCGCCCGCGACAATTTCGCCAATCGGACCGATCGTGCTGGCTTCGGGTGCTGCGGTGTTGATTGCCGGTGCCATTACCGGAGCGTTCCTCATCGTCGAAGACAACGCGTTGGCAGCGATGTGCAACGATGGCGTCTGTCCGAGTGCCGCACGAGCTCACGCAAGCGATGTTCAAGATCTCGCGATCGGAACCGACATACTATTGATCACGGGTGGTGCGGCGGCCGTCACCGGTATCCTGATGACGTTGCTACTGCGAGAACAGACCGATCAATCAACGGCTTCGATAGCGTGTACGCAGGTGGGATGTGCAGCGGTCTGGCGGGGGAGGTTCTGATGCGCGGAAGCGGGGTGTCGCTGTGGCTAATTTTGACCGCGCTTACGCCAGGGTGCTTTCTGGCGTACGAGCCAACTCGATACCAATACCGCGATGATGCCGGTTTGGATGCGAGTTTGGACGCAGCGTTGGACGCTTCGTCATCCGACAGCAGCGTCCCGTGCTCAGGCCAAGCGATTCGATGCTTCGGAACCTGTGTCGATCCGACATCCTCTGCACAGCACTGCGGCACCTGTGGTAATGCGTGCCCAACTCCAGCGAATGCGGATGCCACATGCAACTCGGGAAGCTGCGGCTTTCAATGCCAGAGTATGTTTGAGGATTGCGACAACGACCACGCCAACGGGTGCGAAGTTCAGCTAAACAACGACGCGGAGAATTGTGGTGCATGCGGCAATGCCTGCGACACCGCTCTTTACTGCCGAAGCGCTCAGTGCAGACCGAGCCCTGTAGGCTGGCGAGCATTCGGCGGCAGCGGAACCGATGAAGCGACAGCGGCTGCGGTCGACTCTGATGGAAACATTTACATCACGGGTTCATTCCAAGGAACCGTCAATCTTGGCGGCGTCGACTTGGACAGTGCGGGATCTTCTCCGGATGTCTTCGTTGCTTCGTATTCGTCCACTGGTACACATCGGTGGTCGCGCGCTGCAGGAACGAATGGGGTTGGATCGGCCATCACCGTAGACCCGAGCGGTAATGTCTACGTTACCGGTTATTTCTTTGGTTCAGCAAACTTCGGAGGCGCAGCGCTGGCCAGTGGTGCCGGGACCGCCGCGTTCGTAGCCTCTTTTGATTCGAACGGAATTCACCGTTGGTCTTTGGCGGGCGTTTCCTCTGATACCGCTTGGGGGAAAGCCATTGCGACGGATACGGACGGCAATGTGTATCTAACCGGATCCATCTATGGGACTGCCAATTTCGGCGGAACGGACCTGGTCAGCTCGGGGACGGACATCTTCGTTGCGTCTTACACGAGTGGCGGTGCACACCGCTGGTCCCGAAGCGATGGAGGGCCCGACAGCACCGGTGACGCAATATCAGTTGACAACGCGGGCAACGTCTACGTCGCCGGACACTATACGGGTACGGCGCACTTTGGAACGACGCTCGTCAGCGCTGGCGGTAGCGACGCGTTTGTACAGCGTCTGACCGATGCTGGATCTCCGCGGTGGACGAGATCTGCCGGGGGCACGGGTGAGGATGTAGCCAACGGTGTTGCGACCGATTCACGAGGTAACATCTACCTCGTAGGGGCATTCTCCGGGTCGGCTTCCTTTGGTAGCCAGGAACTAATGAGTGCGGGGAGAAAGGACTGTTTCGTTGCGTCATATTTGGCAGCTGGGACGACACGATGGGCGGTGAGAGCCGGGGATTCGGCTGACGACCAGGGAAACGCTATTGCGGTCACTTCAGCCGACGAGATATACGTCACGGGTTCTTTCAATGGAACGGCGGACTTCGGGGGAGGACCGATCGATAGCGGGGGAGGGAGTGATGCATTCATGGCTCGCTACGACACGGATGGTGGTCACAGCGCGTCATTTGGAGCGGGGGGGACTGGCGACGACGTGGGGCTCGGTCTCGGTGCACGGGCAGATGTCGTCTGCATCAGTGGACGCTACGACGGTACGATCCAGCTCGGCTCCGACTCTTTTTCGTCGGCTGGTGGCATCTCTGACGCTTTCGTTCTTTGCGTTGCCCCCTGAGAGGGAAACAGCAGACGCATAGTCTCCGTCGCTCGTGAGTCAGCGAGCGATGGGCTATGCTCCCCGTTCGCGTTGAACGGGAGACGATGACGACCTTGCGTTTCAAGCTCAACGGCGCCGACGTGGACGCCACCGGCGCCGATCCGAACACCACGCTGCTGTCCTGGCTGCGCCAGCGCGGGATGACCGGCACGAAGGAAGGCTGCGCCGAGGGGGAGTGCGGCGCCTGCGCGGTGGTGGTGCTGCGCACGGGGCCGGACGGGAAGCCCTACTACGAGCCGGTCAATAGCTGCCTCTTCCTGCTCGCCTCGGCCGCCGGCCAGGAGATCGTGAGCGTGGAAGGCGTGGCAAACGGCCAGCTGCACCCCGTGCAGGACGCCATGGTCCAGCTCGGCGGCAGCCAGTGCGGTTACTGCACGCCCGGGTTCATCATGAGCCTCTTCGCGGAGTACTACCGCGAGGGCCGCGCCGAGAACGGCTTCGACCCCGAGTCCATCGCGGGCAACCTCTGCCGCTGCACGGGCTATCGACCCATCCGCGACGCCGGCCGCTCGCTGCCGGTGGTCGACGACGCCGATCCCTTCGCCGGTCGCCTGTTGGACGCCGCGCCCGCCGCGACCGAGCTCCGCTACGAGGCCGGCGAGCGCCGCTTCTTCCGCCCCACCAAGCTGACCGAAGCGCTCGAGCTCCTGGCGGCGCACCCCGACGCCAAGGTCGTCTCGGGCGGCACGGATCTCGTCGTCGAGATGAACCAGCGCCACGCCCGCTTCGACACCTTCGTCTCGCTGGAAGCGGTGGAGGAGCTGCGCGCGTTCGACGACGCCGAGGGCGCGCTGACGGTCGGGGCAGCCGTGACCCTGAGCGAGCTCGAGCGTCGGGTCGAAGGCCAGCTCCCGATGATGAACGAGCTCTTGCCGCTCTTCTCGTCGAGGCTGATCCGAAACCGCGCCACCCTCGGCGGCAACCTGGCCACCGCCTCGCCCATCGGCGACTCGCCGCCGGTGCTGCTGGCGCTCGGCGCCGAGGTCCGGCTGGCCTCGAGCAAAGGGGAGCGCACTCTGCCCCTCGACGACTTCTTCACCGGCTACCGCAAGACGGCGCTTCAGCCCGGCGAGATCCTGGTCAGCGTCCGCATCCCCAAGCCCTTTCCGTCCATCGGCCGCTTCTACAAGGTCAGCAAGCGTCGCCACGACGACATCAGCACCGTCGCCGCCGCGTTCGCGCTCGATCTCGACGAAAAGGGCGTCGTCACCCGCGCCCGCCTGGCCTACGGCGGCGTGGCCGCGACCCCCGCCCGGGCCAGAGCCGCCGAGGCTGCCCTCGAAGGCAAACCCTACGACGAGGCCACGATCGCAGAGGCGCGCACCGCCCTCGACGGCGCCTTCACCCCCATGACCGACCAGCGCGGAAGCGCGAACTACCGGGCGGCGATGGTCGGCCGCCTCTTCGACAAGCTGTGGGCCGAGACGGGAGAGACGCGATGACCAACGCCGTAGGCCGCGCCATCAGCCACGAGAGCGCCGAAGGCCACGTGACGGGCCGCGCCCTCTACACCGACGACCTCGTCCCGCGCTACCCGCGCATCCTCCACGCCTGGCCGGTCCAGGTCCCCCACGCCCGGGCCACCGTCGACGCCATCCATCTCGAGGACGCGCGCGCCGTCCCCGGCGTCGTCACCATCCTCACCAAGGAAGACGTCCCCGGCGAGAACGACACGGGCGCCGGCCGCCGCGACGAGCCGCTCTTCCCGGACGAGATCGTCTTCTGGGGCCAGGCCGTGTGCTGGGTCCTCGCCGAGACCGAAGAGGCCGCGAAGATGGCCTCCCAGAAGGTCCGCGTCGATGTCACGCCGCACGACGCGATCCTCACCATCGAGCAGGCCATCGAGGTCGAGAGCTTCCACACCGAGCCCGGCGTCATCGCCCGCGGCGACGTCGACGCCGCCCTCAAAGACGCTCCCCACGTGGCGAAGGGCGAGCTCGCGATCGGCGGCCAGGAGCACTTCTACCTCGAGACCAACGCCGCCATCGCCGACGTCGACGAAGCCGGCAGCCTCAGCATCCAGTCCTCGACCCAGCACCCCACCGAGACCCAGGAGATCGTCGCCCGCGTTCTCGGTTTGTCGAAGAACGAAGTCGTCGTTCAGTCCTTGCGGATGGGCGGCGCGTTCGGCGGCAAAGAAGTGCAGGCCAACGCCTGGGCCGCCGTGGCCGCGATCGGTTGCAAGAAGACCGGGCGCCCCGTCCGCGTCCGGCTCGACCGGCTGCGCGACTTCACGATGACCGGCAAGCGGCATCCCTTCTTGGGCCGCTACGAGATCGGCTTCGACGACGAAGGCCGCATCCTCGGCTACGACGTCCAACTCTTCAGCGACGGCGGCTGGTCGCTCGACCTGAGCGCCCCCGTCCTCCACCGCGCGCTCTTCCACTCGGACAACTCCTACTTCCTGCCGAACACGCGCGTCGTCGGCCGCGTCTGCAAGACGAACAACTGCTCGCACACCGCCTTCCGCGGCTTCGGCGGCCCGCAGGGCATGCTGGTGATCGAGGACGCCATCGACCGCATCGCCCGCGCCCTCTCGCTCCCGCCGCACACCGTCCGCGAGCGCAACTTCTATCAGGAAGGCCAGACCACCCACTACGAGCAGGTCGTCGACCAGGCCGAGCGTGTCGAGCGCATCTGGACCGATCTCAAGAGCGAGAGCGACTTCGAGCGTCGCTACGAGGAGATCGACTCCTTCAACGCGGCTCAGAGCGACATCAAACGCGGCATCGCCATCACGCCCGTCAAGTTCGGCATCTCCTTCACTGCCAAGTTCTTCAACCAGGCGGGCGCGCTCGTCCTCGTCTACCGCGACGGCAGCGTGCAGGTGAACCACGGCGGCACCGAGATGGGCCAGGGCCTGCACACCAAGATGCTGCAGGTGGCGGCCGAGGCGCTGGGCGTCCCGCTCGAGAGCGTCCGCATCATGCCGACGCGGACCGACAAAGTCCCCAACACCAGCGCCACCGCCGCCTCGAGCGGCTCGGACCTGAACGGCGCCGCCGTCCGCCACGCCTGCGACCAGATCGTCGAGCGCCTGCGCGACGTCGCCGCCACCATGCTCGAGGCCGACGCGTCGGACATCACCTTCCAGAACGGCGAAGTCCAGCGGGCCGACATCTCCACCGGCCTCACCTTCCCCGAGGTCGTCGAGAAGGCCTACCTCGAGCGCGTCCAGTTGAGCGCGACCGGCTTCTACCGCACGCCGGGCATCCACTTCGACGAGAAGACCGGCCGCGGCAAGCCCTTCCACTACTTCGCGTACGGCGCGGCGGTGACCGAGGTCGAAGTCGACGCCTTCACCGGCATGTACCGCATCGTCCGGGTGGACATCCTGCACGACGTCGGCGACTCCCTCTCACCGCTCGTCGATCTGGGCCAAGTCGAAGGCGGCTTCATGCAGGGCCTCGGCTGGCTGACCCAGGAAGAGCTCTGGTGGGCCCCGGACGGCCGCCTCGCGACCGGCAACGCCTCCACCTACAAGCTCCCCAGCCTCGGCGAGCTCCCGGACGAGCTGAACGTGCGCCTCTTGCCGAAGGCCACCGAGCCGGGAGTCGTCTACGGCAGCAAAGCGGTCGGCGAGCCCCCCTTCATGCTGGCGATCAGCGCCCGCGAAGCCATCCGCCACGCCGTCAGCGCCTACGCCGCCGAGGGCCAGCCGGTCGAGCTCGTCTCCCCCGCCACCGCCGAGCACACCTACTGGGCCATCGAGCGCCTGAAGCGCAGCGCGAGCGAGCAAAGCGAGACCCGCGCCGCCGAGTGAGAAGTCGACGAGTGGCGTGGCCTCGGCGTGTGCCCAGTCGAGAAACTACGCGTGTCCGCGCGAGGTCTTGTAGAGCTGGTCGAGCTCGAAGCTCTTGGCGATGGCCGGGGTGCCTTCGAGGCGGGCTGCCGCGCGGGCGGCTTTTCGGGCGGTGCGGACGAGGGTGACGATGAGGCCGTCGAGGAGATCGAGGTCTTCGGTCGCGGCCGGCGTGCCGTGGGGCGCGGCCTTCTCGGCCCGGGCGGTGTGGAGGGCGTCGACGCGGGCTTGGAGCTGGGTGTGCAGATCGGCGGCCTGGTCGCCGAGGGCGGCGGCGACGGGCGCCTCCTGGGCGACTTCGTCCAGCGCTTCGAGCTGGCTGGCGAGCTTGGCGGCGTCGGCGCCGGCGCTGCTGGTGCGGTCGAGCACGGCGTCGATGTCGTTCACCGACGCTTGATCGCCGGCGTTGAAGAGCTGAAAGCGGGCGGCGCTCAGCGCGGCGCGGACGGTGAAGCGAGCGGTCTTTCCATCACGCATGGCGTCGAGCAACGCGGCGTCGGTGACCTTCTTGTCCGCTCTCGCTTCGAGGCGGTGGACGCTGGCCGCGCTGAGCTCGTCGCGGACGTCGGTCAGGATGGAGGCCTGGCCGGAGCCGAAGCCGGTGCGGGCGACCGAGTCGCCGTAATCTCGAAGGGCGGCCAACGTTTTGTCGGCTTGGGCCAAGGTGTCGTCGGAGCCGAAGCGCTTGCCGATGCGGATGTAGTGAGCTCGCGCTTCGGGCGCGATGGTCAAAGGATCGAATGCCATCCCGATACCCCCTCTCGTTCAGGTAGATGGTTGTCGAGGAGGGTACGCGCCATCGGTGTCGCGATTCAAGGGTCGAGCGGTGGAGTGCATTCACGCGACTGATGGAGCCATGGCGCCGGGCGGTGGCAACGGCAGCGGTCTGCTCGTCGCGATCTTCGTGGATTCCAGCCGAGGTCGCTCGACTCGCTCCTGTCCCGCGCGTGGCGCCGCGGTCGCCGTCCCCAGCGACTCCCGCCGGTGCGGGTCGTCGTCCGCGCTCTGCGCCGGTAGTCGTCGGGATTCGCGCGTGCAGTGACCCGAGCCACGCGTACAGTCCGGAGCGCCGCGCATGCGGTGATGCTGGCGCCGTGTGCAGTCGCCGCGATGGCTCGTCCGCTCCGCTCACCGGGCGTGTGGAGCCCGCCGGTGGACCTGCGTACTGGCCCGAGGAACGTGTGTAGTGGTCGGCGAGGCGCGTGGATCGGTCCGGTGGACGTGTGCAGTGGCCCGAGGAACGCCTGTAGTGGTCGAAGGTGCGTGTGTAGTCGTCCGGTGCGCGCGTGTAGTCGTCGCGACGCCGTGTGTGGCCCAGCGCGGCGGCGCGTGGAGTCGTCGGACCCACGCGTGCAGTCGTTCGAGGAACGCCTGTAGTGGTCGAAGGTGCGTGTGTAGTCGTCCGGTGCGCGCGTGTAGTCGTCGCGACGCCGTGTGTGGCGCAGCGCGGCGGCGCGTGGAGTCGTCGGACCCACGCGTGTAGTCGTTCGAGGAACGCGTGGAGTCGTCGGACGCACGCGTGTAGTCGTCGACGGTGCGCGTGGACTCGTCGCGACGGCGTGTGCGGTGGGGCGGGGCGGCGCGTGGAGTCCTCGGACGCACGCGCGCAATCGGCGACGGCGCGCGTGGAGTCGTCCGATGGGCACGTGTAGTGCCCGAACGTGCGCGGGTAGGAGTCCGAGGCACGCGGGTAGGAGCCCGAGGCACGCGCGGGGGGCGATTCGAGGGGTGTGGGTCGCGGTCCGACGAACGTGTGGACCCACCTGGGCGCTCGGCGAGGCGCCCTTCGCGGCGATGGCCGGTGCTACGCGCTCCGCAGGGCCGACGCGGCGCAGGGCGCGATCGACGAGGCCGCCCGAGCTCCGGCGTGGCAGGAGCTCATGGCGGCCGCGTATTGGAGCGAGAATGACCTGGAGGCGCAGCTCTACGTGCGCCTCACCCGAGGCCGCTTCGCTTCAGCTGCCCTTTTGGATCAGCGCGACTTTGTAGGTGTCGGCGCGGGTCTTCATGTCGTCGTAGAGGCGGGTGCCGGGGTCGCGGCAGAGGTTCTTCATCGCCAGCTCGGCCTCGAGGCGCTTCTTGCTGCCGTACACCGGGGTGCGGAAGGCGAAGAAGCGGTCGAGCGCTTGGTCGATGTAGGCCTGGATGCGCGCCTTGTCCTCGTCGCGCGCCTGGATGGCCTCCTCGTTCACGTCGCAGACCTCGACGACCTTCATGCCAATCGACTCCATGAAGTCGAAGGAGCGCTGCCACGCCGGGTCGGGGATGGCGTTGCCCCAGGTCAGGAAGCCGCCGGGCTTGAGGACGCGGTGGGCCGAACGGAAGAACTTGCGGTCTTCCTCGGTCATGACCTGGCCCTGATCCGTGACGTGGGTCTCGCACACGGCGACGATGTCGGCGACGCCGTCATCGATGGGGAGGCGGGTGGCGTCGGCGCGCGTGGCGACGAGACGGTGGCTGTGGCGCGGGACGAAGCGCTTGCGGCAGGTGGTGACGCCCGCGAGCTGCATGTCCACCGCTTCATAGGTGCACTGCGGGAGGACGTTCTCGCAGACGTGGTCGGCGCCGGCGCCCGTGCCGCAGCCCATCTCCACGACGTGCACGCGGCCGTCGCGCGAGGCGGCGAGCTCCTTGATGGCGTCGAAGTGGTAGAGACCGCTGTAGGCGTTCTTGCCGAAGCGCTGCGGGTCGTCGGGCGCGGTCGGCGCCGGACCCCACGCCTTCGGCCAGGCGTAGCCCCAGGTGTTGAAGGTGAACTCGTAGGGGGTGCCCAGGTCGCTCTGGACGGTGCCGACGGAGCGGTAGAGGGAGTAGAGCAGCGCGTAGATCGACTGCTTGGTGTAGTCGGCCTCCTCGACGTGCCCGTCGCTCACCGAGACCTTGTCGTTGTTCTCGAACGCGCCCCCCATGACCCAGGCGGCCACGATGGCCTGCAGCTTCGGCATCGAGTAGGTGGTCTGTTCACTCAGCTTCGTAAAAATATCCATGTTCCTGGGCTCTTTCTGGGGATGCATCGCGACCGAGCGGCTCACACAGCTGCCCGTCTCGAAATGGCGACCGCAGATGCTTGCCCTAAATTGGCCTGCCCGCAATGCCCCCCGACGCGAAGGGCAGGAATCGGAGGCGGGGAACCCCCCAATCCTGGTCGTCATCTACCGCAATATTGGCGCCGGCGCAGAGGGCGGCGATCGGCGCCCGGGACGGTGGGATCCGGCCTCGATCCGCTGCGGCGGGGGCCTGCGCCACGATGGACGCGTGCCGCGGAGAGCCTCGCTCGGGGCGTCGGGGTGACCACGGAGCCGCTTCCCGAGCGGACGGGTATGGCGGGGTCGCGGTGCGCGCGAGAGGGGCCCGAGCGGGGGCGAAACGGGCAAAACGCGGGCGCTTTCGGCGGGACCGCGAGCGGCCGGACCGTGTCGCGAGCGTCGAGGGCCCGCTCACCCGAGCGTCCTGGAATGGCGTCTGCAGTCCCCTCCTTCGCGACGAGCGTGCGGCGGGGAGACCCAGCGGGCCGCCGCGAGCCGCTAGGTTGGCTGGTGTCAAACGACGCCCGATGGATTTCCGAGCGCGACAGGTTCGGATCGTCGTTCGGCCCGACGACGAAATGCGGGAGCATTTTGGAGGACGGACGGCGGCGAAACCGGGCCTGTTCCGCCGGAAAGACGAGGGCGCTCGTTGGACACCAGCCGCCTCGACCCTCGAGAGGAGGCATCATGTTCGCGTCCATCGACCATCGCTTCGCGCGCGGGCTCGCCATCGTGAGCTTGCTCGCCACACCGAGCCTCACCGCCTGCGGAAAGCAGGACGACGAGCCGCTCGCGCGCATCACGCAGCCCGAGCCCGGCGAGGAGCAGGCCAACACCGGCCAGACCAACACCGGCCAGGCCAACACCGGCCAGACCAACACCGGCCAGGCCAACACCGGCCAGACGAACGAGGGCGCGCGCAAGCAAGACCCGCAGAGCGCGAGCGCTCAGCAGGGCTCGAACGCGCAGGCGGGCTCCCGGGCCACGCAGGCCGGCGCGCAGCAGGGCTCGAGCGCGCAGGGCTCGAACGCGCAGGGTCAGCCGCAGGCAGGATCCCCGCAGGCAGGGTCCCAGGGCACGCAGGCGGGGTCCCAGGGCACGCAGGCGGGGATCGGCGCAGGGCCGCGACGCTCACGCGCAGGCCGGCTCCTCCGGCACGCAGGCGGGATCGACCGGAGGCTCACAGAACGGGCTGGGTCCGATGGCGCAGGGCCAGCAGATCGAGCAGCAGGCGGAAGAGAGTGAGTGGGCGCACGGCCCGACCGGTGGGGAAGGCCGCGCGCCCTCGGCGGCGCGGACGGCGCAGGGCGAGGTGTTGATGGTCGAGGTGGGGCGCGGGGTCGTGGCCGTTCGCACGGACGAGGGGCCGGTCACGCTGATGGCCGAGCCGAGCGAGCTCCAGGGGCTGAACCGCGGCGATCAAGTGACGCTGACCTACGCCGACTTCGGCGGTGAGCCGTGGGTGCTGCCGAAGGGGCAGGGCATGCGCGGCGCGTTCCGCGGTGGCCGGCAGCTCGAGGGCACGGTCGATGCGATCGACGAGGACGCCGGCACCATCGAGATCCAGGGCCAGAGTCTGCGCGCCCACCCGGCCGTGCTGGCCACGGTGACGCCCGGCGAGTGGGTCTCGCTCTCCTACGTCGAGGTGCAGGACTCGCCCTGGGTGGCCGAGATCCGAGCCCCGGGAGGAGCGTCCGCCAGCACTGGCCATCGTCCTTCCGGGTCGGCCTCGTAGACCGAGCGGTCGTGCATCTCGGTCATTCGGGATCGATCACCGCGTCCGAGAGGCTCGCCACTCCATGCGGAGCTGGCGGCCGGACAGGAGCTCGCCCGTGACCACGAACCCGAGCTTTCGGTAGAAGAGCCGCGCGGAGTTAGCACGAAGCACGTGCAGCCGGAGCGGAAGGCCCGCCGCGCGCGCTTCGTCCATGAGGTCGGCGATCAACCGACTGCCGATCCCGCGGCGCTGGTGGGAGGGTGCGATCAGGATCTCGGCGAGCAAGATGAGGTCGGGCTCGCGCAGCACGCGGAAGACGCCGACCGGCTCACCGGCGGTGATCACCTGCGTGCCGCCGTCGGCGATCCACTCTCGGATGTCGGCGCGCACTTCGGCGTCGTCCCAGCGAACGCCGCTCGCCTCGGTGGACTCCCGGACCGCCGCCTCCACGATGGGGACGAGCGTGTCGAGGTCGTCTACGCGAGCAGGCTCGAGCTGGAAGTCCATCTCGGTACGTTAGCGCCGCTGGCCGGCACCGCTCCTCGGTCGGCGGACGCGGCGAAGATGTCTCACGCGCCGCCCATGCAGCGGCAGCGTCGTCGACTCCCACGTCCGCTGCCGATCCGGGAGTCGTCTCATCGCGCGTGAACGCGCAGCTCGGCTTCGGGCAAGAGCTCCATGAGCGCTTCGTCGTCGACTGGCTTGCCGCCCTCCGTCTCGGCGCGGGTGATCTGCACGCGGAAGGCGCTGCTGGCGAGGCCGAGGAGCGAGCCGAGCTGCCGCTTCTTGAGCACGATGCGCGAGACGTGCTCGCCGAGGCGGAGGACGAGCGGCAGCGCCGGCATCTGCGCGGCGGTGAGCCGGGTGGTGATGTCGAAGGTGGCGCCGCGCTCGTGCAGGGCGAGGACGATGCGCGCGATGTTGCGGCAGTCGTCGATGCCGCGGTGATGGCGGCCCTCGAGCTCGAGCCCGAGCACGCTCAGCATGTGCGGCATGCCGTGCGGTTTCTGGCCGACGGTCCGCCGGAAGACGGTCTTCACGTTGATCCAGCGGCGGTAGACGGGCGGGACGGGCAGCCCGGACGCGGCGCACTGGCGCGGGAGCATGGAGCGCAGATCCCACTCGCCGCAGGTGACGAACGCGAACGCGTCGGGCTGGTCGAGCAGACCCTGCGAAGCGAGCCACGCCTGATGGGCGGCGAAGGCGTCGGCGAAGACCGGCGCAGAGTCCACGTCCTCTTGCCGAATGCTGGTCAGCTCGGTGCAGAACGCGCTCAGCCGCGGGTGGACGACGGGTCGCACGAAGGACTCGTGCTCGCTCCCGATGCGCCGCTCCGGGAGCGACACCAACACCGAAGGCAGCTCGATGATCTCCTGCGGCTCGGGCCGCTCGTCTTCGTCGCAGGTCGCCTCGAAGTCGAGGACGACGAGGTGGTCGAACGCGCTCATCGGCCGGAGGGTAAGGCGTGACCGCCCGCGTGGCGACGCACCGCGAGCTCCGGCAGTGGCGGACGCGGGGGATCACCCTCGATGCGCGCGCTCAGCTCGTGTAGCTGCCGGGCGGGATGACGCCGGTGAGGCCGGCGCTCCCGGCTCGCCGCCAGGAGACGCGCGGTCCGTCGACCTCCGTCGGGCTCCCGCCCGGATCGACCACCTGCACGGTGTCGAGGGCGATGTAGTAGTTGCGGATTCCGACGAGACGTCCGACGACTCCATGAAGTGGGTGCCGACGATCTTCGTCCCCTGAAATTGCGATTGCCACGTGCCGTTGGAGAGCCCGGCGTTCGAGTGCACGAAAACGCAGTCCTCGAAGACCTCGATCGCGGTGGTGCCGACCGTGTGTACGACGCGCACCTGATGGTTCGTGAACGTGCACCGGCGCCAGGTCGCTCCCTGCGCCGGCGCGCCGACGTCGTAGAGCACGCCCCGGCGGGTCACGTTCCCGTCCGTCCACTCGCGATCTTCGAACGTGCAGTCTTCGAAGAGCGTGGCCAAGTCCGGGTTCGGGCCAGGGGCGTCCGGCGTGCTCCCGTCGTGGGCTCGAGCCGCCGTGCCGTAGAGGTTGCAGTTCATGAACTTCAAGCCCGGCTTGTTCGCCCAGACGCTATACGAGCTGGTGCCCCAGAAGGTGCAGTCCTCGAAGGTCGTGAAGCCGCCGTCTCCCGCCGCCGCGACCATCCCGGCTCCCGTGTTGTCGATGAACTCGCACCGGGTGAAGTGGCCGTCCCGGGACTGCTGCACGGTGCCGGCGTTCGGCTCGATGTCGAAGCCCGCCCCCGGCTTGGAGGTCAGGACGGCTCCGTCCCCCACGCCGCCGCCGTGGTTGATCGCTCGACCGGTGTGGTTGAACTTGCAGTCGGTCGCCGTGAGCCCCCGGCCGCCGATCCAGGAGATCCCTTGGCGGCCGTTGTACTCGGAGATGACACGCTCGAGCGTATGGGGCATCGGCGTGTCGGGGAGCGCGCCCTGATAGAGGATCGTGATCCCGTCGAGACCGTGATGATGCGTGTGCACGTCCACGACCCGCACGTTCGTGCTCCGGTTGATCCAGAGGCCGGTGGCGGCGGTCTGGCGTCCCGTGTCCCCCCACTCGCCGCCGAGGACGAGCTCTTGGTTGTTCCCGTCGAGCTCGAGCCCCTCGATCAGGATGTCCGAGGAGTCGTAGATCTCAATCACGTGGCCGATGTGGGCCGCCGCGTTGTGCGACCTGGTCGGTCCCGGGATCACCGCGCCCGTGTGCGGGTCGAAGGCACCGTAGTGCAACCCGGCCGCGACCCGGATGGTCGCTCCGTAGCCGCTGATCTTGAGGCAGCTCAGGCCTCGTACGGTGAAGATCTGGGCGGGCTGATAGTAGGGCGTCGTCGAGCTCGTGCTGACCGTCTGTCGCCCGACGATGTACGTCCCGGCCGGGATCGTGAGCTCTCCACCGCCGGCGTCCTGGAGCATCGAGGCCGCTCGCTGGAAGGCATCGGTGTCGTCGGTCATGCCGTCCCCGACGGCGCCGCAGTCGGCCCGCAGATCGATCCGCGGGAGCGCTCCGCACTGAGGCTCCTCGGGAACGTAGGCGTCTCCGGGGCTCGATCCGTCCGCGGGCATCGAGGCGTCGACGGGCGGGACGAACCCGTCCAGCGCGCCCGCATCAGCCGGCGTCGACGCGTCCGTTGGGATCCACGCGTCCGCGGGCACCGACGCGTCCGAGCCCACGGCCGAGCCGCACGCGGAGAGCGCGGCGACGGCGGGGACCGCCGCGGTGGCACCCAAAAAGAATCGGCGCGTCAACTTGCGCTCTTCGGTCATCTCGAGCCTCCTTCACCGGCCGGTCCAGTCCACGCTGTCAGGTGTGCGGCCCGCCGGCAGGCGGGGAAAGGCGGGGCACGCCGGAGCGCCCTTCGCACTCCGCGTGCCACGTGGACGTGCTCGCGAAGATCATAGCCCGTCGGGCCGGCCGGCACGGCCGCGAAGCCCGGCCTGCGGAGCCGGCTGATGGTGCCACCCAACAGGCCCGGCGCGCGATCCAACAGTCTGCTCATGGTTCGTCAGCTCGTGTAGCTGCCGGGCGGGATGACGCCGGTGAGGCCGGCGCTCCCGGCTCGCCGCCAGGAGACGCGCGGGCCGTCGACCTCCGTCGGGCTCCCGCCCGGATCGACCACCTGCACGGTATCGAGGGCGATGTAGTAGTTCCGCGACCCCGACGAGACGTCCGACGACTCCATGAAGTGGGTGCCGACAATCTTCGTCCCCTGGAATTGCGATTGCCACGTGCCGTTGGAGAGCCCGGCGTTCGAGTGCACGAAGACGCAGTCCTCGAAGACCTCAATCGCGGTGGTGCCGACCGTGTGTACGACGCGCACCTGATGGTTCGTGAACGTGCACCGGCGCCAGGTCGCTCCCTGCGCCGGCGCGCCGACGTCGTAGAGCACGCCCCGGCGGGTCACGTTCCCGTCCGTCCACTCGCGATCTTCGAACGTGCAGTCTTCGAAGAGCGTGGCCAACTCCGGGTTCGGGCCGGGGGCGTCCGGGGTGCCCCCGTCGTGGGCGCGGGCCGCCGTGCCGTAGAAGTTGCAGTTCATGAACTTCAAGCCCGGCTTGTTCGCCCAGACGCTATACGAGCTGGTGCCCCAGAAGGTGCAGTCCTCGAAGGTCGTGAAGCCGCCGTCTCCCGCCGCCGCGACCATCCCGGCGCCCGCGTTGTCGATGAACTCGCACCGGGTGAAGTGGCCGTCCCGGGACTGCTGCACGGTGCCGGCGTTCGGCTCGATGTCGAAGCCCGCGCTCGGCTTCGACGTGAAGGGTTCTCCGTCCCCCACGCCGCCGCCGTGGTTGATCGCCCGGCCGGTGTGGTTGAATTTGCAGTCGGTCGCCGTGAGCCCTCGGCCACCGATCCAGGAGATCCCCTGGCGGCCATTGTACTCCGACACCACGCGCTCGAGGGTGTGGGGCAGCGGCGTATCGGGCAGGGCTCCCTGATAGCGAACCGTGATGCCATCGAGGCCGTGATGATGCGTGTGCACGTCCACGACTCGCACGTTCGTGCAGCGGTTGGTCACGAGGCCCGAGGCTCGTAGCTGGCGACCGGTGTCACCCCACTCGCCGCCCAGGACGAGCGCTTGGTTGTTCCCGTCGAGCTCGAGCCCCTCAATCAAGATGTCGGCGGAGTCGTAGATCTCGATGAGGCGACCGACGTGGGCCGCCGCGTTGTGCGACGTGGTCGGTCCCGGGATCACCGCGCCCGTGTGCGGGTCGAAGGCACCGTAGTGCAGCCCGGCCGCGACCCGGATCGTCGCTCCGTAGCCGCTGATCTTGAGGCAGCTCAGGCCCGTCACGGTGAAGATGTCGGCGGGCTGATAGTACGGGTTCGAGGAGCTCGTGCTGACCGTCTGTCGCCCGACGATGTACGTCCCGGCCGGGATCGTGAGCTCTCCACCGCCGGCGTCCTGGAGCATCGTCGCCGCTCGCTGGAAGGCATCGGTGTCGTCGGTCATGCCGTCCCCGACGGCGCCGCAGTCGGCCCGCAGATCGATCCGCGGGAGCGCTCCGCACTGAGGCTCCTCGGGAACGTAGGCGTCCCCTGAGGTCGAGCCGTCGGCGGGCGTCGAAGCGTCCGGCGGCGGAACGAACGCGTCCAGCGAGCCTCCGCCTCCGTCGGCCGGCGCCGGCGCGTCCGTCGGGATGCCTCCGTCGGCGGGCACCGACGCGTCCGGGCCCACGGCCGAGCCGCATGCGGAGAGCGCGGCGACGGCCGGGACTGCCGCGGTGGCACCCAGAAAGAATCGGCGTGTCAGCTTGCGCTCTTCGGTCATCTCGAGCCTCCTTCGCCCGCCGCCGTGGGAGCGGGGACGGCCGAGGAAGCCCACTGCAGCGCGTGTGCCACGCCTGCGGCTGGTCTCGCACGGGCGGCGGTGATGCCAGCCGATGGTGCGAGCCAACAGACCGGCTCACGGGGCGCAGTCGACGCAAACGCAGTATCGCTGCCAGTCGGGCTCGTTCGGCTGCGCCACCGGGACACCGAGCTGGCCCTGTTCGTTCAAGCCGGCACACGCGAGGGTGCCGTCGTCCAAGCGCAGGCAGGTGTGGTAGGAGCCGACGCGGAGCTCATGCGCGATGGTCGGCGGGCCGGGAATGGCGTTGCTCGGCCCGGGCGGGACGGTGCTGCCGAGCGCGGCGGCGCCGAGCGCGAGGCGGCCGTCGGGGTTCGCTCCCCAGACGACGGGCGCGTCGGCTGTCAGCGCGCCGCCGTGCTCGCGTCCGAGCGCCAATCGGCGCATCTCGGTCGAGCCCGCGATCGGCTCGGCGAGGGCCGTCACTTCCTCTACGCCGCGGACCGGGCTCGCCGACGCGAGCGGGATGCCGTTCGACGCGCCGTCACCCCAGCAGAAAACGCGATCGGAGTCGGTGCGCACGCAGAATCCGGCGACGCCGGCGGCGATCTCCACGACCCCGCCCGCGTCGCTGGGCAGAGGCACGGGCACGATGCCCGTCCGGGCGGCGGTATCTCCCGTCCCGAGCGTGCCGCGCGAGTTGTCGCCCCAGCACGAGACGCCCGTTCCGTCCATGAGGACCGCGCAGGTGGCCCGCTGGGCGAGCGCGACATCGGCGAAGAGCCCCTCGACCCGCCGGGGTGTCGCGACGATCGCGTCGCGGGCGCTCGCCGACTGGGTGGGATCGACCTGCCCCTCTTGGTTCGCTCCCCAGCACCAGAGCTCGCCGCGGGCGAACCCACACGCGTGCAGGTCGGGGTCGCTCGGGTCATCGTGGGTGTTCGGCGCCATGACCCGATCCCAGGCGCTGCCGAGCGGGTGAGGAACGCGCACCGGCGAGAACGCGTTCACACCGACCGCGCTGGGCCCCAGCCCGAGCTGCCCGCGAAGGTTCCAGCCCCACGCCCACAGCCCGCCCTCGGTGTCGATGGCGTAGCCGCTCGCGACCCCCGCCGTGACCGACGCGAAGACGGTCGCGCCCGCGCTCTCCGGCAGGTCGAGGGAATGCGCAGCGGCGCGCCACCCGCCGCGGGTCCCGTCCCCGAGCTCGCCCTGGCCGTTCGATCCCCAACACGCGATGTGTCCGTCGTCGCTGCGCATGCAGGTGAATCGTTCCCCGGCGGTGAGCTCGGCGGCCGGGACGCCGGGTAGGCACGCCTCCCCGTTCCAGCATCCGGTGCAGCACGCGCCGCCATGGCAGACCCCCGGGACTCCGGCCGAGGTGCACGCTGCGTCCTCGACGTCGCAGCTCTCGGCGCACACTCCGTCGACGCACGCGGCGCCGTCGCAAGCGGTCGTGGTGGCCGGCGCCACCAACGTGAGCGTCACCATGCCCGAAGGCGCGCCGGCGCTCTCATGGGTCGCGCTCGCGGTCACCGTACAGCTCGCGTCGCGCGCGACCGCCTCGACGCAGTAGGCCTGACCGTGCATGAGCGCGGCAGGGAGGTCCATCGGCTGCTCGCCATCGTGCAGAACGGCGTGCCAGAGGACGTCGCCGCTGTTGCAGTCGCCCGCATGGAGGGTGATCTCGACGGCGACGCTCGCCGCGCGTTGGGTCGCGTCCGCGAAGACGACCTCGAACGAGACGCTCGACGCGGCGCAGGCTCCGAGCACGATCGCGGCGAGCGAAGCGAGCAAGCGCACGTGTGACATGGAGGGCGACACTACAGCACCGGTCCGTTGGAAACGCCGAGGGAGCCCAACGCGCTCTCGGCACGACTCGGTGCGCTAGCACGCGCCGCGCCTGTTTTCGTCGTCACCGCAGCCCGTGCTTGCGCAGGAGGGTGAGGAGGTAGGGGCGGTCCATGCGGGCACGGCGGGCGGCCTCCGAAGCGTTGCCGCCGGTCTCGCGCACGAGCTCGGTCAGGAACGCGCGCTCGAAGTGCTCCACGGCCCGCGCGCGCGCCTCGCGATAGGACGGCCTCGCGCCGCCGCCGAGCTCGGCCTCCGCTCCGCCCTCCAGCTCGACGCGCCCCATCGCGAGCGCGCTCTCGACGACGTTGCGGAGCTCGCGGGCGTTGCCGCTCCAGCGGTGTTGCCGCAGCGCCTCAATCGCCGCCCAGCCAAAGGGAGAGGGCGCCTCTCGATCGCCCACCTCGTTCACGAAGTGCGCGACGAGCGGCTCGATGTCGTCGGGGCGTTCCCGGAGCGGTGGGATCTCGATGCGCGTCACCGCGATGCGGTAGTAGAGGTCGGCGCGGAAGCTCGCGTCGTTGACGGCGGCCCGAAGGTCACGATGGGTCGCCGCCACCACCCGCACGTCCACCCCCACCTCGCGCGAGGCGCCGAGCGGCCGGAAACGTCGGCGCTCGAGCGCGCCGAGGAGCGCGGGCTGTACCTCGTGCGGGAGCTCGCCGATCTCGTCGAGGAAGATCGTTCCGCCGTGGGCGCGCTCGAACGCGCCAATCCGCTTGCGGTCCGCGCCCGTGAAGGCGCCGCGCTCGTGGCCGAAGAGCTCCGCGGCGATGAGGGTCGGCGGCAGCGAGCCGCAGTCGACGACCTCGAAAGGAGCGGCGGCGCGGGGCGAGAGCGCATGGATGGCGCGCGCCACCACCTCTTTTCCCGTACCGGTCTCGCCGCGGACGAGCACCGACGCGTTCGCCGGCGCCACCCGGGCGATGCGCCGGGCGACATCCTGCATGGCAGCGCTGGCACCGACGAGCCCAGGGACCGCGGGCACGTCCTCGTCCGGCGGCACGATTGGCTCGTCCTCCTCGAGCCGCACCAGCGCCTCGCCCAGCCGGAGCTCGACCGGAGCCGGGGCGACCGCACGGACGATGCGAATCCCGCCGTGGAAGGTGCCGTTGAGGCTCCCGAGGTCCTCGATGGCGATCCCTTCGGGGGTGGCGCGCGCTTCGAGGTGGTAACGGCTGACGGTCGGGACCGAGACGACGAGCGTGTTGCCCTCCGCGGAGCCGATCGTCAGGGTGCCTGCGTCGTCGGAAGCGGCGCTGTCGGACCCCCACCGCGCACGCACACGCCGGAGCCCTCGGATCGACGCTCTCGACTGCCGGGCGGTCTCGATCACGCCCCGAGAGTACCGGAATCCGGGCCTCGCCGACCATTCCGGGCGCTGTTGGGGCGAGCCAACACCCGTCGCACCGCCATGTGGGGGCCCGCCATCAGGGGGCGCTCAGCCCTCGCCAGCCCCGGCCGTCCGCACGGGACCATTCGTGCGAGTCGACGTCGTCGTGTGCGACGCCTGCGAATCGATGGCTACGAATGCGGCGCGACATGGACGAGGCACCGGGCGTAGCGGGTCTCACGAGGTTCCGCCGACCGCGCGTGGCATGCGGCATGATGGACCGCGGGTGGACGCCGACGCATGAGCACAGAGACGGTCGCCAGAGGAACGAACGAACGGGCCTACCGCCTGGTGCGCGCAATCGCGCGCGGAGGCTCGGCATGGGTCTGGGAGGCCGAAGCCGTGGCGGATGGGCGCGCGCTCGTCGTCAAGCGGCTGGACGCACGCGATCCCTCCATCGAGCGCCTCTACCGATCGGAGCTGGCCGCGCTCGGCGCGCTGCGGCACCCGAACATCGTCGCGCTGGTCGATCACGGGGAGGCCGATGGCGCGCTCCATCTCGTGCTCGAGCGTGTGGACGGCGTCGATCTCTCTCGCGCGCTCGGCGGTGGTCCGCTCGCGCCGGCGATGGCGTTCGCGCTGCTCGGAGACGTGGCCTCCGCGCTCGCTCACGCGCACGCAGCCCAGCCGAGCGCGCCGTCGGGGATCGCGCACCGCGACGTGAGGCCCGCCAACGTGCTGGTCGATGTCCGGGGCCACGCGAAGCTCTCGGACTTCGGGCTCGCCCGCGGAACGCTGGACCGGGAGACCACCAAGAGCGATTCGGTGCGCGGGACGCCCGGGTTCATCGCGCCCGAGAGCCTCCTCGGCGCGAGCGCAGGCCCGCCGGCCGACGTGTGGGCGCTGGGCGCAATGCTCCACGCGCTGGTGGTCGGACGCCCGCCGATCCGCTCGTTCGAGCGAGCCCACGCGGTAGCGTACGGCGCGCCCCTGATGCTCGATGCGCTCGACGAGCCGGCGCGTGGGCTCGTCCGGCGCTGCCTCGTGCTCGCGCCGGACGCGCGTCCGAGCGCCGCCGAGGTCGGAGAGCTGGCCCGCCAGATGCTCGGCGCTGACGAGCCGGGCGCTCGCATGGCGCTCTCCGCCTGGATCCGCGGGATGAGAGCGCGCGAGCGGGGTACTCTCGACGATCTCTTTCTCTCGACGGGCATCGATCGAGAGCCGACCATCCTCGTCCTTCGGGATCGCGCCTGACGAAATGAGCAGTCCGTCGAACATGGCTCCCTCACCGATTCGCCGTGGCGCGGAGGCGCTGATCCTCGCCGTGCTCGCGACGTGGGTCGCGCCGCCCGTCGCTTCGGCACAGCACGAGGAGCTCCAGCGCGCGCGGGCGCTCTTCGAGGCCACCGCGTTCGAAGACGCACGCGCGGTGCTGAACGCGGTGCCGGACGACGCCGGCTTCCAGCGAGACGACGCCGTGGACTGGCTCGTCCTCCGCGCCCGCATCGCGACCGCGCTCGGCGACGAGTCGCTCGCCGACCGCGAGCTCACGAGGTTGGCCACGTTGGTCGATGAGGTCCCGCTCCCCCCCGATCTGCGTTCGCGCTTCGACGCGCTGTCAGGCGCGGTGTCGCCGCTCACCGTCGAGCTGCGCTGGGAGGATGGCGAGCTCGAGGCGGTGACCGCCGTCGACGACCAGGTCCTCGTGCACGACCTGCGGGTGACGGCGCTCGAGGACGGACGAGAGCGCTCGGGCTCCGGGCGGCTCGCCGTCATGGCGCCGACGGAGTGCCGCGCCGAGGTGATCGGCCCTGGTGGCGCGGTGCTCGCGACGGCCACCGGGTGCCCGGCCCCGGCCGGCGCGACGAAGCCCGAATCCGGTGCCGGCCGGCGGCGGCGATGACGCGGTGTGGATCGGCATCGGTGTCGCGGCCGGCGCGCTCGCCATCGCGGCCGCAATCGTCCTCGGGGTCGTCTTCGGGACGGCGTCGCAGGACGTCCGTGTCCAGTCGGTGGTCGTTCGCTGGTAGTATCCACCGACGAATGACGTCCTCGTCGCACGCGCCCTCACCGAGCGGGGCACCGAGGAGCATCAGCGACGAGCGCTCGCGCGAGGGTCCCTCACCTCTCGAGCACGCCGAGTCGTTCGGTCGTTACCGACTCTGCTTCGAGCTCGCGTCGGGCGGGATGGCCACCGTCTACCTCGCGCACGCCGGCGGCCCAGGGCGCTTTCAGAAGCACGTCGCGCTCAAGCGGATCCACGCCCACCTGGCGAGCCGACGCGACTTCGTCGAGATGTTTCACGACGAGGCGGCCATCGCCGCACGCATCTCGCACCCGAACGTCGCCGCCGTCTTCGACTTCGGCGAAGAGAACGGTGTGCACTACCTGGCGATGGAGTACCTGCTGGGGGAGTCGCTGAGCCGCGTGCTGCGGGCCTGCAGGAAACAGCCTGCCATCGACTGGGATGCCCACTCGCTGATCGTGGCGCGCATCGTCGCGGACATGTGCGAGGGGCTCCACGCGGCGCACGAGTTGCGCGACGAGCATGGCGAGCTGCTCGACGTCGTCCACCGCGACGTCTCCCCCGACAACGTCTTCGTGACCTACGACGGAGTCGTGAAGCTCGTCGATTTCGGCGTCGCGAGCGCGCGCAATCGCATCACCCACACGACGACGGGCGTGCTGAAGGGCAAGCACGCGTACATGGCGCCCGAGCTGTTGAGCGAGGGAGGCTTCGACCGGCGGGCGGATCTCTTCGCGGTGGGCGTGGTGCTCTGGGAGGGCCTCACGTTGCGCCGCCTCTTCCGCCGCGAGTCCGAGGCGAAGACGCTCTTCGCGGTGGTGGGCGATCCAATCGAACCGCCTTCGAGCATGGTACCGGGGCTCGATCCGGCGCTGGACGCGATCGCGATGCGTGCCCTCGCGCGAGACCCGTCGGACCGCTACTCGACAGCGCGGGAGATCTCGCACGATCTGCGAAACTACCTGCTCGACCGGCGGACCGACGTGACGTCGGCCGACATCGAAGGATGGCTGGGTGAGCTCTTTCCGGACGGTCTGTCCGAGCGGCGCGCGCTGCTCGCGAGCGTCGACCGCATCGTGGCAGAGGACGGCTCGAGCCCGAGCGGGCCCGCGTCGAGCTCACCGCGAGCCGAGCAGACGGGCGGCAAGAAGCGTCTCCTCGCGATGCTCGGAGCCCTCTTCCTGGCCTTCGGTGCTACGGGAGCGCTCGTTTGGGCGTGGCGGAACCCGCCTCCGTCCGACGCAGGCGAATCGAACACCGGCGCGGCCGGCACGGTCGAATCGAGCGGCTCGGGCTCGGCGGGGAACGCGAACGCACCGCCCCCACCGGTGGCGACCGCGACCGTCGACACGACCCTCGACGCCGAGGCTGGCGACGCGGGCCGAGATGCAGGGCCGCACCCCGTCGAGACGGCCGCGCCGCGGCGGGCCAGGAGCTCCCAATCGCGTCCCGCGCCGCGCGCTCGGGCCGCCGCGCCAGCCCGCCCACCCGAAGGACCCCCCGGCGAGCTGCGCGTGGGCTTGCGCGCGGCCGCCGGCGGACTCCTCCCCGACGACGCCTGGGCCGAGGTTCGCGTGGATGGCCGCGCCGTGGATGGGAGCCCGCCGTTCACGCTCCGCCTCGCACCCGGCCGACACGTGGTCGAGGTGAAGCCGTACGGTCGAGGTCGCGCCCTCCGCCGCACCATCGAGATCGAGCCCGGCGGACGCGAGAATCGCGATCTTCGCCATCGATGCTCCCTGACGCGCTCTCGGCTCTCGAGGTCGGGCGGGACGGCGACTTCGCCATCGATGCTCCCTGATCGCGCTCTCAGCTCTCGAGGTCGGGCGGGACGGCGGCGGTGGAGGTGGTCGTGGGAGGCGTGCCGTGCTCGACGACGATCCAGCTCCGGGTGCCGAGGGGGACGCCGTCGGTCACGGGGTGGATCGGGAGCGTGTGGGTGGAGGGGACGTCGCCTGCCGGGGAGACGACCACCATGGTGCCGTCCCTCATCGTGAAGCGGCGGCTGTCGAGGTCGGTGTGCTCGGCGCGGTCGGACATTCGATCGATGGCCTCGCGTACGCTCCACGTGGCACTGACGTAGACCGCGTCGTAGGGGGCGCGCGGGTCCGCGGCGACGTGCTCGGTGTAGACCTCGCGCGAGCCGGCGGGGACGGGGACGCCCAGCGCGCTCTCGATCGGCTCGCCGGGCCGACCGAGCCACCAACCGAGGGCCATCCACGAGAAGGCGAGGGCCAGGAAGCCTGCGCCGAAGAGCATCACCAATCGCTCTCGCTTCGCGTCCTCGACCGTCTTCAACACACGCATGAGCCCTCGCGGTGCTTCATCGATCCGAACGGACAACGCGCTCGGCCTCGTCTTCGTTTCGGGCCTCATCGAGTACTTTTAGGCTCGCCGCACGAACGCCAACCGGGGCAAACCCGAGGATCGGGGCGCCGATCCGAGTACGCGGGCCTCGTCTCCGATGGTGGACGGCTCAGCCGCGCGCGCGTCGGTCCGGGTCGCCGTCTCGGAGCGCGGCGGCGAGGACGGGGCCGCCTTCCGCGAAAAGCCGGGCGGTCTTGCCCGCGAGGTGCTGGAGCCGGTCGATGAAGCGGTGGTCGTGCTCTGCCGTCTCGAGGTGGGCGAGCTCGTGCAGGACGACGCCGAGCGTTTGCGGGTCCAGGATGTCGTCGAAGCGCAGCGGGCCGCGGACGTTGAAGCCAATCTCGCGGGCGTCGACGTCGGTGACGGCGTCCTCGAGCAGGCCGGCGTCGCTCGGGTCGCGGGCGAAGAAGCGGACGCGCACCACCCGGCCGGCGACGGCGCGGGCGAGCCAGCAGACGGCCTCGGCGAAGCGGCGCTGGGTCTCGTCCGGCTCGACGTCCTCGCCGCCGAACTCGCTGGAGCGGCGCCGCACGTAGTCGTCCGAGGTCTCGAGCACCCGGCCGAGCGCGAGGTAGGCGCCGTGCGAGATGGCCGCCGCGTCGATGATGTGCGCGCCGAGCTGCCGGGCGCGGTCGTTGGCCCGGCGGGTGCCGCCCAGGACGGAGCCCCGCGGGAAGAGGCGCGAGACGTAGGCGTCGAGCAGCGAGGGCGCGAGCGGCGCGCCGGCCAGGACCTCGTGAACCCAGTCGGCCCTGAAATCGCGGCTCTCCAAGTAGCTGCCAATCATGGCCTCGAGCAGCGCCGCCTTCACGGCGAGCTCGTAGCGATCGGGCACGGAGTCGCGCCCTTCGGCCAGCGGCACGCGCTGGGCGATGTCCGCATGCCAAGGGACGTTCCAGGCCTTGACCGGCAAGCCCATCTCGAAGAGGTGCGGCTGCTCGTTGCGGCGCGGGGCGTAGACGGCGAGCGAGGTGCTGCCCATCGCGGCGCGCTCCACGCCGTCGGTGACGACGACGGTCTCGAGGTGGCAGTCGCGCAGGACGAGGACGGTGCGCGGCCGGCGGACGTGGCGGCCGTCGAGCTTGAGGCTGGTCCCGTTCGGCGGGATGCAGAGGCGGAGCAGCCGCTTGGCCTCGCTGAGCTCCGCGTCCGAGAACGCGCGCCGCAGGACCAACCGGGTGCCTCGCGTACGGTCGTTGTCGCGGCTCCGGCGGCCGTGCTCGCCGAACTCGATGGTGGTGCCGACCGTCTCGACCCAGGCGCAATCCATGCCGGCGATGAGCTCCTTGAGACCGCGGCCCATCCGGCCGCGCCGGGTCGGGTCGTCCGGCTTGTCGGAGAGGAAGAGCGTGTAGACCAGCCGCTCGTCGGCGATGCCGGTCTCGGCGTCGTCCTCGACCACGACCTCGTCGGGCGCCAGCGTGACGCTCACCCGCGGCGCCGACTCGTCGAATGCGTTCTGGAGCGCCTCGAGCAAGAGGCGTCCCAGCGGGCGGGACGCGCTCAAGCGACGCCAGCCCTCGTCGGCGATCTCGAACCAGCGTTGCGGGGCGTCGGTCAGGGGGCTCCGGTGCTCTCGTGCTGAGTATAGGGATGGGCGGGGCCGATCGTGACCGCGAGGGCGTCAATCGAGCCGCGTGGCGGCAACAACGTTGCACTCTTAGGTCGGATCCGGCGAAGATGAAGGTCCGCTTGATTTGAAGCGCAACCGATGACCGCGCACAGAGCATCGCCGAGCACGAAGGGGGCCCTCACCGGGCCGGCGCGGCGCCGCGATGGGGGTGATCGTCGGCTGCGCACCGACGAAACTACCGCTTCCGGGGGCCCACGCGGGCGGAGGCCTCGATGGCGAGGGGCGTCCGACGGACGTGCTGCGCCCCGGAAACGGCGATAAAGGGAGTTCCATGGCTACCGCGAAGGACCAGGTGATCTGCCACGTCTGCGGGTTCAAGAACGCGGTCGATGCGGAACGGTGCGTCTCCTGTGGAGCCAAGCTCGAGGAGCTGTCGAGCGGCTACTCGGCCGACGATGAGGCACGCCGCCGCAATCAACAGGAAGGCTTCGCGCCGAAGTGGGCGGCCGCCGCGTTCGGGGTGCACCTCGCGCTGCAGGCGATTGCGCTCGTGGCGCTGCCCGCGATCATCGACGCCTACGACCCGCAGGGCTTCGCCGCGCTGATGATCTCGCTCGGCGTGTGGTTCCTCGGCGGCATCCTCACGGGCTTCCTCTCGCCGGGGAAGACGTTCGTGGAGCCGGCCGTCGGGGCGCTCTTGGCGGTCGGGCCGACCGTGTGGTGGATCGTCTACATCACACCGGCCGGGCCGGAACGGCTGGCGGGAGGCTTCCAGCTCCCGATGGCCGCCTACATCGTGGGTGGTCTGCTCGGCGGGATGATCTCGCTCTTCGGCGCGTTCGTCGGCGAGAAAGCCCAGGAAGCCACCCGCGGCCGCGCCCGAGCCTGAGCCGGGCGCGTCAGAGGCGGAGCCGGAGCGCGACGGCCGGCGTGAGCGAGATGCCGTTGCGCTGGATGGCGTTGCCCCCGAGCGAGCCCCACCAGAGCTCGTGATCGACGGCCAGCTCCATCAAGAGGTGCAGGTCGCGAAAGCCGACGCCGAAGCCGACCACGCCGCCGGTGCGCAGGCCGGAGAGGCCCACGGAGACGCCGGAGAGGTCGCCCGCGACGTGCTCGAGCCCGACGCGGACGCCCAGCCAGACCTCGTACAGGCTGAAGGCGTCGATGGTGATGGCGATCGGGATGGTGCCGCCGCCGCGGAAGGCCGTGCCTCCGGCGCCGTCGTAGAGCGCGCCGACGGTGGGGACGGCACCAATCATCAGGTGGGCCAGGCTCCCGAGCGCGAGCTGCCCGCGCAGAGTCCCGCGGAGGCTGGAGCCGACGACCTCGACGCCCAAATCGACGTCGTCCGAGAGACCATGACGGACGAACGCGACCGGCGCGGCGCCGCTCGGGGCGCCGAAGGTCATCAGCTGGGAGGCCTCGTCCGGGTGGTCCGCCTGCGGCGCGAGGTCGCCGAGAGGCACCCGGACCGCGCTGCCGAGCGCGAGGTCGGTCCGGTTGCGAGGGACGGTCCTCCCGCCCGCGAGCATGGGCTCGGCCGTGGCGCAGCCGGCCAGCGACACGAGCGCGGCCACGAGCGCAACGGCAGGGCACGTCGCTGGAGACGACCCGCCGCGATCGCGCCTCGCGCTGTGCGCCGGCGCCATGGCCGAGAGCCTACTACTTGCGGAACCGAGACGGGAAGTCGGCCGAGGTCACGCGCTGCTGGAGCTCCCCGTCGTCGGGGTGCAGCTTGACCGCGCGCTGGACGAGCTGGTCCTCGGTCTCGACGTGGCTCGGGTCCGGCAAGCAGCACTCGACCGGGCACACGGCCTGGCAGGCCTCGTGGTCGTAGAACCCCACGCACTCGGTGCAGAGGTCGGGGTCGATCACGTCGAATCTCCTCGCCCTCGCTGATGGCCTGGTTCGGGCACTCGGGCTCGCAAGCCCCGCAGTTGATGCAGTCGCTGGTGATGTACGTCGCCATGAGCTCCCCGCTGGGCGCGGCGGACTATAGGGCCCGACCTCCGGGGGCGCCACCCCGTTTCCGTCGCGTCGGGCGCCACCGGCGAGGTCCTGCTCGGACCCGAAGTCCCCTGAGGCTCCCACGGAACGACCGCACGGTTCAGCCTCTGCTTCGTCGACTTCGCGACGGGTCCGGCTCGTCGACTCGAGCGAAGTTGCGTCCTCGAAAGCGAAGGGGTACGGAATCGTCGCGCTCGGCCACGGGTTGAGCGCCGAGTCATCGAATCGCCGGCGCGTGCGACCGGCCCGCTTTTCGTGGACGGCGCCCCCGAGCGCCCCGCGCCCACGCTCCGAGGTTCCATGCCCCGCTCGCTCTTCGTCTCCTTGCTCGTCAGCCTCGTCCTCGCCGCTTGCGGCGGGCCCTCCCAACCCGCACCGCAGACCGCCCGCGCCGACGAGGAAGACGACTCGTATGGCGGGGACGTCGAAGCCGATCGCGAGGATCCGGAGGAAGACGACGACGGCGAGAGCGGAGGCGGCTTCGTCGACGAGGCGCTCCTGCGCGGCGCCGGAAGCGGCGGTGGCGGGATGGAGCTCGCGGAAGAGCAGGATGTCCCCGGAACGGGGGTGCGTATGCGTCCGCCCGAGGGCTCGCAGCCGATGCCCTTCGGCGCAGGTTTTCTCTCGATGCGCAATCGGATGCCGAATCTCGGTCGTGGTCGCCCGCGGACCCGAGGAGCTGCTCGACTCGGCGCGCGGCGGTCAGGGCGAGCCGCAGGGCGAGGAGCAGACGGTCTCGGTGTCGGGTCACTCGGGACGGATGGGCCGCGAGACCGTACCCACGCAGGCCGGCGAGCTCGAGCGCATCTACCTGCTGGTCCACGACGGGCAGCGCGGGCTCGCGGTGATCGCGACCTACGAGGCCAGCCACGCCCGCCGCGTGCGCTCGGCCGTTCACGACAGCCTCGCCAGCGTGAGCTGGGACGCTTCCGCCGAGCTCGACGCCGCGCAGGCGCTCGGCATCGAGATGGGCGAGGTCGAGGGCTTCACGCCGAGCAGCTCGACGACCGCCAACCTGATGCTCCTCGGTCAGGGCGTGACCTTCCCGCCGGAGCCGGGGCAGCCGGTGCTGACCATCTCGCCGCTGCCCATGCAGCTCCCGCCGGGGCAGGCGGCGCAGGTGTGCGAGCAGCTCGTCGCGCGCGTGCTGCCGGTGCCGACCTCGGCCATCGAGAGCGAAGGCCCCATCGACGACGGCGCGCTGCCGGGTTGCGAGCGCCTGGCGACGGCCGAAGGCGACGGCCACCGGTTGGCCACCTACGCGGCGATCGTCTTCGCCCGCAACACGCCCATCCTGGTCACCGGCGTGGTCGACTCGGACGAGATCGAGAGCTACCGCGCGCGCTTCGCCTCGGCAGCCCGCGCCGTGCGTCCCCGCAGCTGACCCAAGCCGGCGCACGGACTCTCGGCCCGTCGTCGGCGGCTGCGGCCGTCCGGGTGCCAATCTCGCTCCGCCTCCTGCGACCTTCAGCCGATGGCTGCGCGCACAGCGTCGTAGTCCGGGCTCCGGGCACCGGCGAGACGCCGCCCTCCGAAGAGCTCGTCGAGCAGCTCTCCGTCGTCGAGCTCGTGCAGCGTCAGCAGTGCCTGGCGCACCGAGTCCAGCGCCTCCGGGCCGAGGACCGGCGAAGCGCAGATCACGTCCGAGGGGATCGGATCCGAGATCTGTACTGCCCGCATTCCGTCGGCGCCGACGTAGGGATACCAGCCGGCGATGACCAGCCTGGCGTCCTCCGTCTGGCCGAAGGTCGCGCCGGCTTCGACCTCCCCACGCGCGACCGCGTTCACCACCGAGCCGTGGCTGCCCACGAAGCGCTCCTCGGCGAAGAGCTTCTCCGGGTCGAGCCCCGCCGCCCGCAGCGCCAGGCGCGGGAAGAGATGCCCGGCGCAGGAGTCGGGATCGACCCAGCCCACCTTGCAGCCGGCGAGCTGGGAGGGCTCGCGGACCTCGGAGTCCGCCGGGACGAAGAGGATCCCGCGGTAGCCGCTGCCCTTCGTGCGCTCCACCGCGGCCAGCAGCCTCGGATCGGCCGTCTTCTCGAGCCGGACGAAGACCGCCGGCGGCAACCAGGCGAGCTGCGCCCCGCCCTCGGCGATCAGGCTCGAGACCGCGCCGTACGACTCGGCCGCGATCACCCGCACGGGGCGGTGGATCGCCTGCGTGAGCCGGATGGCGAAGCGGCGACGCAGATCCTCTCCGTCCTCGTCGAGCTGGACGGGGCCGGTGGCGAAGGTGAGCGTGTCCTCCACGATGCCGCGAAGGGTACTCAGGGATCGCCGCGGCGAAAACCGCCACGCTTTCGTGCCATGCTCGAACGCCATGACCGACGACCTCGACGGATCCGTCTTCGGACCCGGACAGCCCTGTTTCGGCTGCGCTCCGGACCACCCCATCGGCTTTCGGCTCACCTTTCGCCGCGCGGGTGACGAGATCGTGACGCGCTTCCTGCCGACGGATCGCTACCAGGGACCGCCCGGGATCATGCACGGCGGGTTGGTCGGCACGCTGGCCGACGAGATCGGCGCCTGGACCCTCATCGGCCTGCTCGAAAAGTTCGGATTCACGGCCCAGATGAGCGGAAAGCTCCACCGTCCGGCCCGCATCGGGGTGGAGATCGAAGGCCGCGGCCGCATCGCCAAAGAGGGCACGCGGGTGGTCGATGTCTCCGTCACGCTCGCGCAGGAAGGCACCGCCGTCTACACGGGCGAGCTGCGCTTCGTGCTGCTCGACGAGCGTGGCGCGGAGCGCATGCTGGGCGGGCCGCTGCCGGAGGCCTGGAAGCGCTTCAGCCGCTGACCGTCGGATGCGCCCACCACGTCGCTTTTCGGCCACGTTGGAACTCCCCATGGGATATCCTTTCCTGCGGAGTCCCGTGGATTCCTTCGCTTTGGAGATGTGGAGTCGATGAGCGAGGTCTCTAGCTCCAGCCCGGGCTGGATCATGCGGCTCGGCGCGATCGGAGATCGACCGGACGATCCCGACACGGAGCGGCTCAAGCATCGCCTGCTCGTGTTCATGGGCGTGCTGATGAGCGGCGGCGGCCTCTTGTGGGGGTCGATCGCGGCCTCCCAGAGCCTCCTGCTGCCGGCGGTCATCCCCTACGGCTACACCGCCGTCACCGTCCTGAACCTCTCGTACTTCCGGCTCTCGAAGAATTTCGAGGTCGTTCGCTTCATCCAGGTGCTCCTCAGCCTGCTCCTGCCCTTCCTCTTCCAGTGGGTGCTGGGTGGGTTTGCGACGAGCGGCGCAGTGATGCTCTGGGCGATGCTGGCGATCGTCGGCTCGATGACCTTCTCGGCATCCAGGACCAGCCTCAAGTGGCTGCTCTTCTACTGCGGGCTCACGGTCGTCAGCGGCCTCATCGACCGGATTGCATATCAGCGCTTCGGGATCGAGCCGCCGCCCGGCGTACGGACCGCGTTCTTCGTCACGAACATCGTCGTCATCTCGGGCTTCGTCTTCGGGCTGATGATCTACCTGCTGTCCGAGCGCGAGCGGGTCACGCAGGCCTTGGCCGTCGCCAACGAGCGCATCACGGAGCTGAACGAGCACCTCGAGGATCAGGTCGCCGAGCGCACCGCGGAGCTGGCCTCATCGCTGACCCGCACGCGCGCCATCCTCTCCAACATGGCCGACGGGCTCGTCGCGGTGAACGGAAAGGGCATCGTCCAGGCGGCCAACCCGGCCTTCTCGGAGATCCTCCTCATCGAGCACGAGTTGGACGGAAAGCCTTTCGCCGACGTGTTGCCGAACGCCCTCGCCGAGCTGGTCCAGACCTCGCTGGCGGAGTGTGAGATCGGCAGGACCGAGATCCCGATGCCCGGTGAGCGCACCGGCGCCGCCGTCGCGTCGCCGATCTCGACGGAGGGAGGCCCCGACACGTGTGAGGGCGCGGTCGTGATCCTTCGCGACGTCACGCTCGAGAAGGAGATCGACCGGATGAAGACCGACTTCATCGCGACGGTCTCCCACGAGCTGCGCACGCCGCTGACCTCGGTGCTCGGCTTCGCCAAGCTGACCAAGAACAAGCTCGAGCAGTCGATCCTCGAGCACGTTCCGGAGTCCAACTCCAAGGCGCAGCGGGCGGTCAAGCAGGTCCGCGGCAACATCGACATCATCGTCTCCGAGGGCCAGCGCCTCACGGCCCTGATCAACGACGTGCTGGACATCTCCAAGATGGAGGCCGGCCGCATGGAGTGGAAGGTCGCGCCGGTGGAGGTGACCGCGCTGGTCGACCGGGCGCTCGAGGCCACCAACGCGCTCTTCCAGGATGGGAAGGTCACCGCCGAGCGCGAGGTCGCCGAAAACCTCCCCGTGGTCGAGGGCGACTTCGACCGCCTGCTGCAGGTGCTGATCAACCTGCTCTCGAACGCGGCCAAGTTCACCGAAGAAGGCGCGGTCACCGTGCGCGCGCAGCCGCATCCGGACGGCGTGGAGATCGCCGTCGTCGACACCGGCGACGGCATCGCGCCGACCGACCAGCACGCCATCTTCGAGAAGTTCAAGCAGGTCGGCGACACGCTGACCAGCAAACCCCAGGGCACCGGCCTCGGCCTGCCGATCTGTCGGCAGATCGTGACCGCGCACGGCGGCAACATCTCGGTGGAGAGCAAAGTCGGCGAGGGCTCGACCTTCCGCGTGGTGCTGCCGCTGCCCGGCAAGGCCGAGTCGACGCTCACGGTCCCGCCGCCCACGATCTCCTCGCCGCCGCCCGCCCGCTCCCGCGAGCCCATCGAGAGGCGGCCCGAGCTCGACGAGCTGATGAAGCGCATCCAGTCGACCGTCGACCAATTCCCGGCCGAAGGCGCCGACGTGCTCGTGGTCGACGACGACGCTTCCTTGCGCGAGATGCTGCGCCAGCAGCTCACCGAGCGCGGCTACGAGGTGCGCCTGGCCAGCAACGGCTACGACGCCATCCAGTCGGTGCGCAGCAAGCGGCCCGACGTCGTCGTGCTCGACGTGATGATGCCGGAGATCTCCGGCTTCGACGTCGCCGCCGTGCTCAAGTCCGACCCGACCACGCAAGCGATCCCGATCATCATCCTCTCGATCGTGCAGGACTCCGATCGCGGCTACCGGCTGGGGGTGGATCGATACCTGACCAAGCCGGCCGAGGCCGAGACGCTGATCGGCGAGGTGGAGCGCGTGCTCAGCGCGGCGCGCCGGCGGCGTCGGGTGCTCCTGGTCGATCCCGAGCAGAAACCGGCCGAGAGCGTCGTGCGGCTCCTCGAGAGCAAGGGGTTCGAGGTCGTCGGCGCCTGCGATGGCGCGTCGGCGATCGGCGAGGCGCGAAGCAAGAAGCCCGACGCGATCATCGTGGAGCCGCGCGGGCACCGGAGCCGCGATCTGGTACGCGCCATCCGCCTCGAGAAGGATTTCGAGAACGTCTTGGTGGTGCAGCTCATGGGGAACGAGGCCGATGCCCCGGCTTGACCTCAAGCGGCTCTTGCGCGGCCAGCAGCGGCGGGCGGTCGAGGACGTGCTGGCGATCTTGCCGCAGCCGTGCCGGATCGACGACGCGAACGGCAAGACGCTGGTCGGCGCGGCCGATGGAGGCGCGCCGCACCCAATCGTGGCCAGCGGTGACGAGATCGGCGTCGCGGTCGGCGGGGAAGGCGCGGAGCAGATCGCGCGGCTGGTGGCGCATCTCTTCGGCCGCGAACAGGAGAAGCTCGCCCTCGCGGCCGAGACCCTCGGTCGCTACAAGGAGCTGACCGTCCTCTACGACATGAGCGCCGGGCTCTCTCGCGTGCTCGACGTCCGCGAAGTGGCCTCGATGGTCGTCGGCGAGGCCAAGCGCTTCCTCGGCGCCAGCGAGGCGGCGATCCTGCTCCTCGACTCGCGCGGTGAGCACCTCGAGCCCATCGCCGGCGGCGTGGAGGAGCTCGATCCCAGGACCGGCGTCGAGGCCCGCGTCATCGCGAGCGCCCGCGCGGAGCTGATCGAGGAGCGTCCGGAGGAGGAAGGCGGCGGATCGCTCGTCTGCGCGCCGCTCCGCAGCGGCGAGCACGTCTTCGGCCTCTTCCGGGTGGCGAGCAGCGAGAAGGCGCGGTGGAACGCCGGTGACCTCAAGCTCGTCACGTCACTCGCCGCCAACGCCGCCGCCGCGATCAGCCACGCCATGTTGCATCGGGACCAGCTCCGGCAGCAGGCCCTACGCAACCGAATCGAGCGCTTCGTGTCGCCGGCCTTGGTCGAGATCGCGCTCGAGAATCACGCCCGCACCGAGTCCGGTCCCGCCCCGATCGCCGTCTTGGTGTGCGACGTCAGCGATCTCGCGCGCACGCTGGATCCGGACCTGTCGGACGACGCGGTGCTCGAGTCGATGCTGGGCGCGACCAGCGTGGCCATGGAGGTGCTGCTGGCGCACGACGCGTCGGTCAGCATCGCGCAGGGCGAGATGATCGTGGCGCTCTTCGGGACCGCCGAGGGCTTCGAGGCTTCGGTGGGAGCCGCCGTCGAGGCGGCGCGGGCTCTGGTCCACCGTCTCGACCGCCGCTTCGGAGGCATCCTCGCCCGCAGCCCCGGCATCGGGATCGCGCGGGTGGAGGACGCCGACGGATTCTTTTCCGGGGTCGGCGTCGCCGCGACGCTGCAATCCGGTGCCGAGGGGCGCATCCTGGTGGACCGAGCGGTTGGCGCGGTGGTCAGCCGCGCGCTGGCCAGTCAACCCCCGCCCCCGCCGGGGAGCACGCCTGACGTCGCAGCCCGACCCATCGAAGCACACGAGGTACGAGCGTGAGCAAGAAGATCCTGATCGTCGACGACGAGGCGCACATCCGGTTGCTTCTCGAGCAGACGCTCGACGAGCTCCTCGACGCGGGAGTCGACATCTTGACCGCGGACAACGGCGGCGACGCGCTGGCGTCCATCCGTGACGAGCGCCCCAATCTCGTGCTCCTCGACGTCATGATGCCCGTGATGAACGGCTTCGAGGTCTGCAAGGCCGTAAAGGCCGACGACGAGCTCCGCGCCACGTTCATCATGATGCTCACCGCGAAGGGGCAGGAGCTCGATCGCGCGACCGGCGCCGAGGTGGGCGCCGACCTCTACCTCACCAAGCCATTCGACCCGGACGACCTGCTGGAGCGTGCCGCGGAGGTACTCGGCATTGACCTCGAGTGACGACAGCCCCGAGAGCGTGCTCGCGGACCTCGACGCGGTCCTCGCCGAGCACGAGGTGGATCCGGAATTGGCCGAGCGAATCCGCGCGCTGATGGCCTCCTCCGATCGCGCACCCGAGAGTCACACCCGCGCCCGCGTCCCTGCTCCAATCTCGTCTCAGTCGATCCCTTCGCTCGGCCTCGCGGTGCCCGACGTGACCCAGCTGGCCCGCCCTTCGGCCCGCGGGCCCGATCCCTCCGGCGTTACCGAGCCGCGTGGGGCTTCGGATACGCCCGGGCGGGGCACGCCCGCCGAGCCCGCACGTCCTTCCATCCTCGACGGGCCGCTCTTGGTCCCGGTGTCGCTCATCGCCGAAGGGGGCATGGGCGAGGTCCACCGGGCCAATGATCGTCCACTCGCTCGCGCGCTCGCGATGAAGGTCCTGCACGACCATCTCTCGCCGGTGCAGGGCATGCGTGCGCGCTTCCTGGACGAGGCGCAGATCACCGCTCAGCTGGCGCACCCGGGCATCCCCCCGGTGCACGCGCTCGGCGAGCTCGACGACGGCCGGCCCTACTTCACGATGAAGGAGGTCCACGGCCGCACGCTGGCGGAGCTGGTCGAGAAAGGCTTCGACGAGGACGGGCTCTCGGAGCACCGGCGTCTCGAGGTCTTCACCCGCGTGTGCGAAGCGGTGGCGTACGCCCACGCACGCGGCGTGATCCACTGCGACATCAAGCCGCTGAACATCATGATCGGCACCTTCGGCGAGGTGCTGGTGATGGACTGGGGCGTCGCGCGGCTCGTGTCCCCCGCGACCACCGCGAAGGACCTGAAAGAAGCGCCCGTCCGCACCACGATGAGCGGCGACGAGACCAACTGGGACGTCGCGGGGACGCCGGCTTACATGCCGCCGGAGCAGGCGCTGGGCGAGATCGATCGCATCGGACCGGCGGCGGACGTCTACGCCCTCGGCGTCATGCTCTACGAGCTCCTCGCGGGTGAGCGCCCCTATCGAGGAGGCGTCCCGGCCATCCTCTTCCAGTCCACGCAGGGCGAGATCCCGCCGATTCCG
Organism: uncultured Pseudomonadota bacterium; assembly: GCA_963832725.1. Lineage (GTDB taxonomy): Bacteria > Myxococcota_A > Polyangia > Polyangiales > Sandaracinaceae > JAEZBP01. The sequence goes on along the minus strand of CAWHVG010000005.1, from coordinate 3,059,071 downwards.
CGCCGGCCGGGCACGATCGTCGACGACTCCCTCTTCGAGATCATCGTGCGCGCCATGCAGCCGGAGCCGACCGATCGCTATGCCGATGCGGGCGCGCTCGGCCAGCACGTGGCCCGATGGAGGGAAGGCGCCATCCGCCGCGAAAAGGCGCTCGCGATCGTGCGGGAAGCGAACGAGCGGCGCGCGGAGCTCGGCCCGATGCGAGAGCGCGCCGAGGCGCTCCGGGCGGAGGCCGAGCGGGAGCTGGCGGGGCTTCCGGCCGAGGCCCGCATCGAGGGCAAGCGCGCGGCGTGGGCGAAGCAGGACGACGCCCTGGCGCTGGAGCGCGACGCGGCGTTGCGGGCGGCCGAGGTCCGGCAGCTTCTCGAGGCCGCGCTGGTCCACGCGCCCGAGCTCGGCGAGCCCAAGGCCATGTTGGCCGACCTCGCGTTCGAACAGCACCGCGACGCCGAGCGACGCCGCGCCTGGGACGAGGCAGCGCTCCACGAGGTCCGGCTGAGCGCGTACGACGCCGGCCGCTATGCCCACTACCTCGAGGGCAAGGCGCGCCTGTCGATCGAGACGAGCGAGCCCTGTCCGGCGCGCGTCTTCCGCTACGAGGCGCGCGACCGGCAGCTCGTCGCCGTGGAGCCCGAGGACCTCGGGCCGACGCCCGTCGCGACCGATCTTCCGGCCGGGAGCTACCTCGTCGAGCTCGACGGGCCATGCGGCACGGTGAGCTATCCGGTGCGGCTCTCGCGTCGGACGGAGGCCGAGCCGGAAGAGAGCGCGGATCCGGCGCCGCGGATCGTGCTGCCCGGGCCCGGCACGCTCGCAGAAGGCGAAGTCTATGTCCCGGCGGGCGCGTTCGAGTGTGGCAGCGGAGCCACCGCACGTGACGAGTGGGTGGACGCGTTCGTCATTCAGAGGGTCCCGGTCACGTTCCGGGAGCTGACGCTCTTCCTGACCAATCCGGCCGGCGGGCCCTTCCGGCGCGACGTCTTCCGTGACGGCCTCGGCCTCTTGCGGCCCGACTGGCCCGCCGTCGGCATCTCGTGGGAGGGCGCGCGCGCCTACGCCGAGTGGCTCTCGGCCCGCACCAGCCAGCTCTGGCGCCTGCCCGCGGAGGCGGAGTGGGAGAAGGCGGCGCGCGGCGTGGACGGGCGCGCATATCCCTGGGGTGACGTGGGCGACGGCGCCTTCTGTCACGTGCGGACACCCGAGCGGACGCCCGGCGTTCCCGTCGGCGTGGAGGCCTTCCCGACCGACCGCTCGCCCTACGGCGTCCTCGGAATGGCCGGCAACGTTCGCGAGTGGTGCGAGGACGGCTTCGTCGGAACTGCCGGCCGGCTGAGGGCCGTGCGCGGTGGCTCCTATCGCCTCTCGATCGACATGGCCCGCGTCACCGCGCGTGGCGGCCTGCCGAGCCACCAGGGCTACCGCGACGTCGGCCTCCGCCTCGTGCGCGCGCTGCGCTGACCGGCGGTCGGCTCAACCCTCGAGCAGCACTCGCAGGCGAGGCGGATCGAGCTGCACCTCGTGACAGTCGTCGTCGGTCCCGTCGGCGAAGATGAAGTTCACGAAGTCGAGCGCCGCATCGAGCGCGATCATCGGGTGGTGCCACACGCCGGGGCGGTACGTGATCGCCATCGAGCCCTCGACCACGAACGCCCTGAGCGAAGCCAGAATCCGGCGTCTCGTCACCGTGCGCCACCACCACCAGGTAGCGGCCGGCGCGCATGGGCACGAACATCTGCGTCGAGCGCGGATGCCGTTCCAGCCACCGCACGTCCAGCGTGCTCCCGGAAAGCGCCGCGCATCGAAAGAGCGACACCGTCGGCCGCGCTCGCTCGGGCCGCTCGTTCACGAGCTCGGCCAGATCGTCCCAAGCCTCCGCGTCCCCGTGGTTGGCCACCCGCGGCGCCTCCGCCCGCGCCGCGACCAACGCCCCGAACGGCGCATACGCATCCACCCCGATCGCCTCCGCCCGCACCAACTGCATGGCGGGAGCCTGGCTCATGCGCCTTCCCCGCGCATCGTCGCGATCGCCTCGACCAGGTCCTCGGCGCGGTAGGAAGGTGCGAGCGAAGTCAGCCAAGCTGCACCTTCGTCGACCCGCGCGAACACCTTGACGGGGAAGCTGGGGGCGTACGAGCAACGACATGCTGGTCATGACACCGCGCATGGTCGCCGCCATGAAGCCCTGACCCTCGCTGACGAACGCACAGCCCACGGCGCCGTCCATCTTGGTGCCGAGCTCCGTCAGGATGGTTCTCGCCTCCCCCTCCGGTGGCTTTCCTCCGCCCTCCACCACGATGAGGAGGGCTCGCTCTGCGCCCGCGGGCAGCTCCCGGGCCTTCGCCCTCGCCAACCTCGCGGCGAACAGTGGAACCCCTGTTCGCCAAAGCTGGATCTGGACGCCGCCGAAACGAGCCAGGCAATGCTCCGGATCACTCGACAGGACCTGCAGCTGATTCATCGAGCCCCTCCTCGAAGGGTGCCGGCTTCACCGGTCGCATCGACAAACGTTAGCGGAATTTTCCGCTGCTGCACCGTCTAGGCGTGCGTTGCCTTGACCTACCATCCTCAGCTCCATCCGAAGGCGCGGCGGAGCTCGGGCTCGCGGGCGCGGCTGCGGCGGGTCATCGGCGTGAGGTCGACGACCGCTTCGGGCGGGACGTGGCGGACGAGGACGACACCGTTCGGGGCGTCGAAGATGCGCTGGCCGACTGCTCGAACCAGGTCAGGGTCGACCTTCAGCATGACGTCGACCGCGGCGCGCTTGCCGACGCGGCTGTCCAGGGCGGCCGCGAGGTGGACGTGGGTGCGACGGACCGGGAGGAGCCCTCGTTCGGCGATGCCCGGGAGCGCCCGCATGGCGGTGCCGTGCCAGAGCGGCTCGTGCCCGACGTGCTCGACCCAGCTCGCCTCGAGCGCGTCGAGCGTGACCGGCATGTTCTCGGTGGAGTGACCCTGGCAGGCTCGGACCCGCCCGTCGGAGATTTGAAGCCGCCGCTTGTCGTTGGTCCTCACGACCTCGGCGAGGTCGTCCCGCGTCAGCCGGACTACGCGCAGGACCTCGTCGATGGCGACCCAGCCCGCGGGATCCATGTCGACGCCCGCTTCTCTGGCGCCGTGTCGGAGGAGCCAGCTCAAGGTGCGGCTCCGCTCTTTCAGTCTCGGATGCATTTCGTTCTCTCTTTCTCACCCGAGTGTGGATGCCGGCCAAGCTGCTGGCCGCTGACGCTCCGCTTCGTGGAGCTCGGTGTGGGCATCGCGATCGTCAACGACGTCGTTCGCATCCCGAAAGGGCTCGTGGCGGTGCCGATCAGCGGCTTTTCCTGCTCGGCCCTACTGGCTCGTCCGTCGCCGGGGCGCCTCCCGGTCGGCCGGCGAGGAGGAGACCTGGCGCGCGCTGGCGACGGGCTGAGGCTCGTCTCGGAGTGGCGCGCGGTACGAGGGTGCGTAGATGGCGGCCATGGAGCGCTCCGGGCCCGGCCTGACGATGTGGATCCTGGTCGCGATCATGGTCCTGATGGTGGGCGGCATGGCCGTCACCATCGGCATCTCGCTGCACCACGACGTGGCCAGCGGGTACATCCCCGTCGACCAGCGCTGACGGCTCGTCACGCGCTCGTTCCGCGTCCGCTCCGCCGGGTCCCGCCGGCTACTGCCGGAGGTCGAACGACTCGGTGACCTGACCACCCGGGGGCACGCGGACGGTCTCGCGGTGCTCGTTCCCGTCTCGGTCCACGAGCAGCAAGCGCTGAACGCCCGACGGCACCCGCACGTGCCCGAGCGGAGTGGTTCCGAGCAGCCGCCCGCCGAGGTACACCTTGGACCAAGGCCGCGTGTTCAATGACAGCTCGCCCGGAGGCCCCGCCGGCCGGTGCGCGCGCCGCGCGGGCTCATGCTGGGTCACCGTCTCCCGGAGCTGCGCGTTCACCGCCGCGCGCTGGCCGGCGGTGACCTGCACCTGCCCCGTCCAGTCCTGATAGCCGTCGCGCGTGAGCCGGACGTCGTAGGTGCCGGACTGCACCATCCCGATCTCGAGCGGCGTCGTCCCTGCGTTGCCGCGGCTACCGAACGCGACGGTGGCGCCCGAGGGCACGCTGTCGAGGAACACGGCGCCGGTCGTCACGGTCGGAGCGCTCGGCTCGTCCGGCTCCGCCGCCGTCGGCGCGGCCGCCGTGGTGGGCTGGGATCCGGTCGCGATTGGCCGCGAGTGCTGCGGCCCGAACATCGTCCAGGCGAGCGCGCCGCCGACGGCGACGAGCCCGATCAGCAACACGAGCACCAGCGCGACCATCCCGGTGCTGCGCTTCGCAGGCGGCGGCGTGCTCGGCGTTCGCGCGATCGGGGACGCGTCCAGCTCGGTCGACCCAGGCGGCTTGGGTCGTGGCGCCGGCGACTGCTCTCGGCTGTCGTCGAGACTCAGCCCGTGCCCCACACGAGGCGCCGGCGCGCTCAGCCGCATGTCGAGCTGCGGCCCGTCCCGAACCTCGTCCGCGAAGAGACGCGTCATCAGCTCGCCGATGCGCGACGAGCTCACGACCATGCCCAGCTTCGGGATCTCCGACTCGATGGCCAGCTGCAGCTCGCCGGCGCTCTGGTAGCGCCGCTCCGGCTGTTTCATCAGCGCGGTCTGAACGATCTCTTCGACCTCGTCCGGGAGCTCGGAACGCCGCTCCTTCGCCGAGGGCGTCGGGTCGCCCACGATGCGGGTCATGGTCTCGAACTCGGTCTTGCGCCGGAAGGGGTTCTTCCCAGTGAGCGCCTCGAAGAGGCAGATTCCGAGCGCGAAGATATCGGCTCTGCCATCGATCGGCTCGCCCACACATTGCTGCGGCGACATGTAGGCGAACTTGCCTTTGATGATGCCGGCTTCCGTGCGGGTGCTGTGGCTCGTTGCTTTGGCGATACCGAAATCGAGCAGCTTCACGACGCCGTCGTAGCTCACCATGATGTTCTGGGGGCTGACGTCGCGGTGCACGATCCCGAGCGGTTCGCCGGCCGCGTCACAGGCGCGGTGCGCGTAGTCCAGCGCTTCGGCCACCTGCCCAATGATCTTGAGGGCCACGGGGACGGGGAGCCCGCCCTGCTCGCGCGCTCGGCGGATCACCTTCGAGAGGGGCTTTCCGTTCACCCACTCCATCGCGATGTAGTAGGTGCCCTCTTCTTCGCCGAACGAGTACACGTGGCAGATGTTCGGGTGGTTGAGCTGCATCGCGAGACGCGCTTCATCGACGAACATGTCGACGAAGTGCTGGTCCTCCGCAACGTGCGGGAGCACGCGCTTCACGACCAGCATTCGGTGCGCGCTCACGTTCGCTTCCCGCGCCAGGAAGATCTCGGCCATGCCGCCGTAGGCGAGCCTTCCGAGCAGCTCGTAGCGGCCGTAGCGACCGATCGAAGGCATGTCGACCAGCGTCACCCGCTCGAGCTCGGACCCGTCGAGCGCCACCTCGATCTCCGCCCCCGCCGGTCGCGGGTCGTGGAGCGTCTGATCGAGGCGGATCCGGTCGCCGTCGTCCGCCTCCGGCTCGCTCTCGCCGCCCTCGGCCGTGGTGCGCTCGCTGGCCGGCCGCGAGGGCTCCTTCTTCGCCCCGGCCGGCTCTTGCTTCGAGCCTTCGCCGAGTCCGGGTGTGGTGGTGCGCTCGCCAGGCGGCCGAGGAGGTCCGCTCTTCGCCTCTTTCGCCCGCTCTTGCTCCGAGCCGAGCCCGGGCGAGGTGCTGCGCTCGCCAGGCGGCCGAGGAGGTCCGCTCTTGGCCTTCTTCGCCCGCCCTCGCTCCGAGCCGCCCCCGAGTCCGGGCGCGGTGCTGCGCTCTCCGGGCTCGCGCGGCGGCGGAGGCGGCGTCCGCTTGGCCAGGGCCTTCGCAGCGCTCGGGGCGATGTTCTTCTGTTTCGCCTCGTCGCTCGCCGCGCGGCTGGCCTCTGCTTTCGCACCGGGAGCGCCGGAGTCTCGAGCGTCACCGGCCTCGTCGCTCGATTCCTTCGCCGCTTCGAGGGTCTCGGCGAGCTCGGAGATTCGAGCGGTGCCGGGTGGGCTCTTCCTCTTCGCCGGCGGCGGCCAGCGCGTCCTCGAGCTCGTCGAGGGACCGATGCCTGGTGGGCTCGTCCTCTGCGTCCTCCTGCACGCCACCTCGGCGCGAGCGCACGGCGCTCGATGCCGGCGGATCGGATCCGCGCGCGACGTCGGGGCGCTTTTCGGGCGGCGAGCTCATGACGGCCGGCGCCAGTATACCCGCACGGCGACGCGATGCCTCTGCGCCTCGTGACAGTACTGCCACGTGAGCGGCCTTCGAGGCCAATATGTGACGTTTTGCCGCGACCGGTATCGGTCGGAGCGTCCAGACGCTCTCGTCGCATTGGTCGCAACCTTGGCAGCGAGGCCGCTCCGGGGTAGCCCTCCACCCGTGTCGGAGCCCGCGGTCAGGCTGATCGAAGACCACACCGGCGACGGAGTGAACCGTCGCTTCGTGGTCGGCCTGCGCGACGGGGCCCGCGTGGAGGCCGTGCTCTATCGCGGCGACAGCCTCTGTGTCTCCTGTCAGGTGGGCTGCGCGGTCGGCTGTCCCTTCTGCGCGTCCGGCGCGAACGGGCTGGCCAGACCGCTCTCGCTGGAGGAGCTGGTCGGTCAGGTCGAGGCCGTCGAGGCGCTCGGGTCGCGGGTGAGGCGCGTGACCGTGAGCGGCGTCGGCGAGCCGCTCCACAACACCGTCGTTCCGACCTTCGTCGGCTGGTGCCGCGACCGTCGCATCGCGCCCAGCATGACCACCAGCGGCGGCCCGCTGCCGCGGCTCCGCGAGGCGTTGCTCGATCTGCATCACAACGGCCTGACGATCTCCGTCCACGCCGGCACCGAGGCCACCCGCGCCCGCACCGTCCCTCGAGGCCCGGCGCTCGACCCGCTCTTCGCCCTCCTGGCCGAGGCCGTCCCGCTGCTGAGCCGCTCGCGCCAGCGGAAGGTCGCGCTCGCCTACCTCGTGGTCGATGGTCTCAACGACGATGCGCGCGAGATTGACGCGTTCATCGATCGAGCCCGCGACCTGCCGCTCTGGGTCCACCTCTATGCCTACAACCCGGTGCCGACCAGCGGGCACCAGCCGGTGTCTCGCGAACGCTACGAATCGATCTACCGGCGGATGACACGCGCCGGCCTGCGCGTTCGGATGAGCTGCAAGGCGCGCGTCGAGCCCAACGGTGGCTGCGGAACCTTGGTCGCGGTGCGCCGGGGCCGGTCCGTTGACACGTTTGGCGCCAGCGTGCGTTAGTTGCGCCCAATCGGGAGAGCCCAGCTTCGATGCAACACCATCTATTCGTGTTCCTCCAGGCCACGCCCGCCCCCGCCGTGGACCAGACGCGTTTCTTGGACGTGATGCTGAACGCGCCGGCCGAGGTGAAGGCGCTGGTCGTCATCCTCGTGGTGATGCTCCTCGGCAGCTTCTTCGTGGTCGGCGTGAAGCTCGTTCGGATCCTCCAGGCGTCGAGCCAGAGCAAGCGCTTCCTCGACATGTTCTGGGCGCAGGAGGGCACCGGGACGTGGGAGCCCGAGCGGCTCGAGAGCGTCTACGCGCAGATCAAGAAGGTGGAGGGCTCGCCGATTGCGAAGGTCTTCCATGCCGGCTACGTGGAGCTGGCGCGGATCACCGGCACCGAGCGCCGGGACCAGGCGCTCGACAACGTGGAGCGCGCGCTGCGGCGGGCCAGCGTCACCGAGATGACCAAGCTCGAAGCGCTCCTGCCCTGGCTCGCGACGACCGGCTCGACGGCGCCCTTCATCGGCCTGCTCGGCACGGTCCTCGGCATCCTCGACGTCTTCCACCACCTCGGCGGCGGCCAGGCGGTGCTGCAGGAGATTGGCCCCAAGATCGCCGAGGCGCTCTACGTGACCGCGATGGGGCTCTTCGCCGCCGTGCCGGCGGTCATGGCCTACAACTACTTCATCCGGAAGCTCCGCGTCCTCGAGAGCGAGGTGGAGACTTTCGTCAACGATTTCCTCAACATCGTGAAGCGGCACTTCACGTGAGGCCGTTCACATGAGAGCGACGCGATGGGGATGAGCACCGGCGGAGGCGGCAACGGACGCGCGCCGCTCAGCGAGATCAACGTGACGCCGCTCGTCGACGTCATGCTGGTCCTGCTGATCATCTTCATGGTCACGGCGCCGCTGCTCTCGGCCGGGGTCGAGGTCGATCTCCCCAACGCCGACGCCCCGAACATGCCGATCGAGGACGAGAAGATGCTGCTCATCATCGACGCCGAGCAGCATGTCTACCTCAAGCAGGTCGGCGGCCCGACCGAGCACGAGCGGGTCGAGGTGCCGATGAGCCGGCTCGTCGAGGCCCTGAGCACGAACGCGCTCATCCGTGATTCCAGCGAGGTCTTCGTGCAGGGGGATCAGGCCGTCTCGTACGGATTCGTGGCGCAGGTGCTGGCCGCGGTCCGCCAAGCCGGGGTGGAGCACCTCGGTCTGGTCACCGAGCCGGGTGGGACACCGGCGGCGCCGCGGAGGCCACGCCGGTCCCGCCGCAGGAATGATCGTGCACGCCAAGACCCTCCACTTCGATCCCGAAGACGGCCGCCCGGACACGGCGCTCGGCCGGTCGTGGCTGACGGCGTCGGCCATCGTGGGTGGGCTGGTCTCGAGCGTGCTGATCCCGCTCCTGTTCGCCGCGCTCGTGGTCCTCTGCGCGCTCGTCGCGGTGGCGTTGGGGCACGCGGCGGGGCTGGTGATCGACGAGCCGGCGGAGCCCGAGCACGTCCTGGAGGAGGACGACGTCATCGAGGCGCGCTTCGTGCGGCTGGGTCGCGACTTCGATCGCGAGCTGCCCAACCGCGAGGTCCACGTCCTGTCGACGGCGCCGCCCGAGCCCTCTCAGGTGCCGACCGAGGACACCCCCGAGCAGACCGAGCAGCCCACCCAGCACATCGAGCACCGCCCCGCCAACACGGTCGACGATCTGCTCCAACGGCTGGACGATCGCGCCGAGATCTTCGAGGAGATGGCCGACCGCGAAGAGCTCGAGGGGAGCCCCGATGGTATCGAAGAAGGCACGGAGACCGAGGCCACCGAGGGCGACGTCTACCGCGGCCTCCTCTACTCCTTCTTCCGCCGCGGCTGGACCATCCCCACCACGCTCTCGCGCGACGAGGCCCGCACGCTCTCCGCCACGGTGAACGTCCAGATCGGCCCGGACCTGTCCATCGTGTCGTTCGCGGTTCGAGGCTCGGGCAGCGGTAACCCGCTCTTCGACGACTCCATCCTCCAGCAGCTCACCCGCCTGCAGGCGTCGGGACAGCACGTTCCGCCACCGCCGGAAGAGGTCGCGGACGAGTACATCGGCCAGCGCATCGCGGTGCGCTTCCACGGCCGCCAGGCCGGTTGACGAATGATTGCCCGCCTACTCCGTCAATGGGACGAGGACGCATGAAGCATCGACGACTCAACGCCTTCGGCACACTGGCCACCGCGCTCGGCTGCGCGGCCCTCGTAGGCGCGCTGGCATGGCCCGCGTTCAGCCAGGAAGGGGAGCCTCAGCCGGCCGAAGAGGCCCTGCCGGCCCAGACGGTCGTCATCGACGTCGACTCGCCCGATTGCTCGCTCTACCGCATCGCCGTGCCGAACGTGATGGGCCCCGAGAACATGGGGTCAGAGGGCGCGGAGGTGATGCGCAACGACTTCCGCCTCGTCTCCCTCTTCGAGGTCCTGAACGCCCGCTCGTTCGTGGCCAACCTCGAGAGCGAGGGCCTCGGTATCGCGCCCGACGCATGGCAGGCGGTCGGCGCCCAAGGCGTCATCAAGGGGCGGATCACCCGCGACGGCAATCGCATCCAGGTCGAGATGCGCCTCTACGAGGTGGCGCGCGGCGGCTCGGCGACCCTGACCCGCACCTACTCCGGTCGGCCGGGCGAGCTGAGGCAGTTCATGCACGAGTTCGCCAACGAGGTGATGCAGGTGCTGACCGGCCGCAGAGGTGCCTTCGGGACGCGGTTGGTCTTCGCGCGGCGCCGCGGGCCCGGCCGCAAGGACATCATGGTCGCCAGCTTCGACGGCGACCGGGTCAGCCGCGTCTCCAGTGGTGAGGGCATCTCGATGCTGCCGGCCTTCGGTCGCGGCGGCATCTGGTACTCGATCCTCACCGAAGAGCGCATGTTCATCACCCACACGGGCATCGAGGACCGGCCGATCATCGAGGGCGAGGGGCTGAACATGGGCGTCAGCGTGTGTGGGAGCCGCGCCTACTTCTCGTCGACGCGGGACGGCAACGCGGAGATCTACAGCGCGAACCTCGACGGAACCGACGTCCGCCGGCTCACCGACCACCCCGGCATCGACGTCAGCCCGGCCTGCGGCGGCCCCGGCGGGCTGATCGCGTTCGTCTCCACCCGGCACGGCAGCCCCCAGATCTTCACCATGAACGCGGCCGGCGGTGCGGTCACCCGCGTCACGTATCGCGGGCATCACAACCAGACGCCCGCCTGGTGCCCGAGCAACGAGGATGGACCGCTCTTGGCCTTCACCGGCCAGTCGGGCGGCTTCGACGTCTTCACCGTGAACCTGGCCACCCAGGAGTACCGCCGGCTCACCCAGGGGCAGGGCACCAACAAGGATCGCGTTCAGCCCGGACTGCCGGATGGTCGCCTTCTACTCCTCGCGCGGCGGCATCTTCATCTCGAGCCCCGAAGGCCTGAACCAGAACCTGGTCATCCCCGGACACGCCGAGACGCTCCGCTGGTCCCGTTGAGATCCGCCTTGTCGGTAGCCCGCCCGCGGCTAATGTGACACGATCTCGTCGGACGTGTGACATTGAGGTGAACCGCGAAGGGTGGTCACCAGAGGTGCGGATTGGCTCGAGCGGAGAAGATACGTAGCAGCGAGGCCCCGGGACCCGACCGGACCGCCAGCAGCATCCCGGAGGGAGCGCTGAATCGGCCCAGCGACTGGGGATTGCTGGTCGCCGACCTCTCCACCGGTGACGACCGACCCGCCTGGCGTATCCACGATTGTACCGCACCTCGAGTTCGCCGTCGACTACGAGGTGGACCCGCGCGCGGGCGCCAACGCCTACGAGTGGGAGGCCTACTTCTTCATTCCCGAGAGCCTGCGGCTGGATGGGAAGACCTACGGCAAGCAGGACATCTACTCGGATCTCCAGTCGTACGTGCGCTTCGCCGTGCCGAGCATGTCGTTCGGCGAGCTCGCGGTCGACCCGCTGGAAGACCTGAGACAGGTCATCGCGACCGGGGACCACGAGGCGCAGATCCGCGAGCTCCGCCTCTACGCATGTCTCGTGCGTGCTTCGGGTGTTCAGGCGCGTCGCATCATCAGTGAAGCGCTCGGCGGCGACTCGGACGCGCGCAGCACGGCGCTGGCCGCAGCGGCCCGGATGGTGACCGACGCGCGGCGGATTGCGGCTGGGCTGCGAGAGGTTCTGGCCACGGTCGACCACGACGACGACACGCTGTCCACGGCGGCCTGCTGGGTGGATGAAGACGTCTCCCGGCTGATCGAGACCCTCCTCGGGAGCCTCTCGGTGCGACTCGGCAAGGCGGGGGCGCCGGCGGCGCTCCGGCAATCGGTGGTGGACGCGACCGTGGCCGAGGCGCGCTACCGGAGCGAGAACGGGCTGGCCGGCGTGGGCCGGGTCGGCATCGACAAGCGTGATGTCGAGCACCTCGAGTTCCGCCGCCACGTGCTCAAGCGCTTCACCTCGTCCGTGCTCTGGCTGCGGCCGGAGGTCCGCGAGGGCGCGCGCATCGTGCTCGAGGTCCTCTACGCCGTGGCGGCCGGGGTGGCGATGGCGTTCGCGATTGCGGCCACCATCCTCAACGGCAACCCGATGAACAGCGAGCGGATTCTGGATGTGGTCGATCATCGCCGTCCTCGCGTACATGGGCAAGGACCGCATCAAGGCCACCCTCCAGCAGGCCTTCTCGAAGGTCGTCTCGAGGCACTTCCCGGACCGCCGCTGGCGCATCCACGACCGCGAGCGCCGCGTGGTGTTGGGCAAGGTGGACGAGCAGTCGTCGTTCGTTCCCTTCCACGAGCTGTCCGGTCCGGTGCTGGCCAAGCGCCGCTCCACCCGAAAGCACCCGCTGGAGGAGCAGGCCCGTCCCGAGCGCGTTCTCTGGCATCGCAAAGTCGTGCGGCTCAGCGCCGAAGACGTCGCCGCGGCCGACCGCCGCTTCCACGCGCTGACGGAGATCTTCCGACTCGACATGCGCCGCTGGCTCGTCCACACGGACGACCCGAAGCGCAAGATCACCTTCGCCGACCCGGACGAAGGCCGCGTCTGCTCCGCGGTCGCGCCTCGCGTCTACAACATCGGCGTCGTCTACCGCCTGCGCCGGCAAGGCGACGACGGCGCGCCCTGGCGCCGTATCCGCGTCGTGGTCAGCCGCAAAGGCATTCGCCGCATCGACCACATCGGTTGAGCGACGATCAGCATCACGACCTCGTCTGGCCCAGCGCCGGCTCCGCCGTGCTCGGCTGGTCGGACACGCGCTGGGGCGCCACGGAGATCTACGACGAGGGCCTCACGCTCTCGAGCTGAGGGATGTGAAGCCGCTCGCCATCGGGAGACGATCGCGCGGTCCTCCGAGGTCGCGCGGCATTCCGAACACGGCTCGTCGGTAGAGCGGCGTCGAATGCTTTGCTAGGTTGACCCTCGGTAGCTGGGGCCCCAGGCCCAATCGGGGAGCGGACCCAGTCGGGGAGCGGACCCAGTCGGGGAGCGAACGATGCAGAGCAAGCACTTCTTGATCATGACGCTGGTCGTCACGGCCGGCGCGTGGACGAGCACGGCGAGCGCGCAGGACGCGAATCCGCCCGCGAACGCAACGGACGTGGCGCCGGCCACGAGCGCGACGGACGCGGCGCAGGCAGCGAGCGCGGTGCAGCCCACGGGACCGAGCGGTGTGCTGCGCTTCGGCAGCCTCTACAGCTTCGGCGGCGGCAAGGATTTGCAGCACGGCTTCGGCATGGACGCCCGCTACCAGCTCTTCCCCGTGCAGGGCGAAGACGGCTACATCGGCGTCTACTCGCAGGGCCAGTACGAGCTCGGCGGCGCCTGGCGCTTCAGCGGCGGCATCACGGGCGGCTGGGGCATCGCCGGGCTCGACGTCGGTGTCGCGCATCGCACGGCGACGGCGATGTACGCCGGCTCGACCGGCCTGCAGATCGCGCCGAGCGTCACGCTCGGGCCGGTGACGATTGGCGGCCGCTTGACCATCCCGTTGGTGAACTACGTGTCGCAGAACGTGGCCAACCCGGCGCAGGTCCAGGGCTTCGAGGCGGCGCTCACGGTGTCGATGAGCTTCGGCTTCACGGTCCACGGCCCGCGCCGCGGCCACGGCGCCGGCTGCTGCTGCCCCGGCCACTCGATGCATCACCACTGAGATCGTCGACGAGCGATCCGCGATCGAGCCTCAGTACCCGATGTGGATCGTCATCCGGTGCAGGGGCGCGTCCGGCATGACGAAGCGCGCGTCCGGGTAGGAGGGCGGGCCCATGAACCCGCGCGCGTCGTTCGATGCGCCGGTGCCCTCGCTCGGGATGCCGAAGAGGCCCGTGTCGAGGTCGTTGTTGCCGTTCTCGTCGTGGAACGCGGCGACGGCGTACTCGCGCCCCGGTTCGAGATCGTCGAAGACGCAGTGAGCCCGCCCGCCCTGGATGTGGCGGTCGAGCGCATTGCCCACCGCGGCGCCACGTTCGGTCGGATAGCCGGGGGCGCCGCTCCAGAGCCCACAGAAGACCTTCCCTTGGTCGTTTCGCGTGATCACCAGCACGTCGAGCCGGTGGCCGGCGGCCGTCTCGGGCGGAGAGAGTTGGCTCGCATCCTGGGCGTGGGCGGCCGTCAGGGTCGGCGCCAGGATCGAGAGCACGACGAGGAACGCGCGTGTCTTCACATCGTCGAGAATAGCAACGCTCGGCGCGGGCCAAAGAGCCCGACTGTCACCGCGCGAGGTTCACGTTCGTGTAGGCGTCCTCGCCGGTGACCTCGCGCTCCACGTAGGGCGCCAGCCATTCGGGGACCTCGACCTCGGTGTCCTCGGTCGGGAGCTCCACTTCCGCCAGGTAGAGCTCGCGGTCCTCGAACGCGTCGATCTCCCACACCCGCTCGCCCTCTTCGATGGCGTAGCGGCGCTTCTGGACGCGGCGCCCATCCGTCATGCGCCAGAGCTGCTCGAAGATGTCCTCGGAGCAGGCCTCCTCGACCTCGATGCGGACCATGCCCTGGCCGAGCTTGACGGTGCGCACGTAGGTCACCTTCTCGCCCGCGCGCTTGCGGCGGATGCGCTCGACGAGGCGCTCGCCGGGCAGATAGCCTTGATCGATCGCGGTCGCCGGATGATTGTCGCAGCGCGGCGGGAGACCCCGCAATAGATACTTCCGCTCGATCTCCAGGTCGTCCTCGGGCGTCCGGGAGAGCTCGGTGATGAGGGCGTCCAGGTCGCCGACCATCGCTTCGCGCGCGTGGGGCACCCGCAGCCATTGCGACGCCATGCGCTCGAAGGTGCTGTTCCGCTCGGTCTGGATGCGCGAGAGCAGGCCCAGCAGCCCGGGTCGCTCGTCCGCGCGCAGCGCGCTCTCGAGGTCGGCGCCCTGGTCGGCCGCGTCCCGGAGCTGGCGCGCGCGCTCGACCGCCGCTTCCTCCAGCGAGCCGCCGACGGTCGTCGCCAGGTTGTGGAGATCGTTGAGGTCGCCGAGGTGGTCCTGCAGGGCCTTGAGCCGCTTCACCAGCTCGCGGGCGGGCGCGACTTCGCATTTGAAGGGCTCGACCAGATAGCGGAGCCGCTTGACCGCGATGCGCGCCTCGTGAGCCGGATCCTGGTCCTCGACGGAGTGGATCTGCGCCAGCTCGGTCAGGAGCTCGTCCCGCTGGGCCGCCATGGCCTGCGCCGTCACTTGGGAGAAGCGCGGCTGATCGGACGGCTCGCCCACCTTCACCGCGCAGGTGTATCGCGCGAGGTGCGGGCGCAGCCTCTCGTCGAGCTTGGCCAAGCGGCGCGCGGCGTGCGAGCGCGCGGTGTGGTAGCCCTTCCGCTCGCGCTCCTCGAGCGCCTCCCGCAGCCAGGCGATGCCCGGGAGATGGGCTTCGGGCGCGTCTTTCGCGAGGCGCGCCAGCCAGGCGAGCTGAACCTCCGCGTCGCGCGCCGGCCCCGTCCTGCCGGCCAGCTTTCCGACCCGGCGCCGGTGCTTCTTGCCGATGCTTCCCTTCAGGATGGGCTCGTATGCGCGCAGCCAGGAGCGCAGCCGCCGAAGACCGACGCGCATGTCGTGGAGCGCTTCGCCGTCGTCCGGATCGGAGAGCCGCTCGCACGCCGCCAGCGCCTGGTCGAGGTAGCCGAGCGCCACCAACCGCGCGCCCTCCTGCGCCGAGACATCGAGCAGCGACATCGCGCCTCCTCATAGCACAGGCGCCACCCGCCGCGCTCAGAACTGGCCGGTCAGCGGCACGATCACCACGCCCGCCGACCCGGGCCAGCGCACGGTGAGCGCGAAGGACGCGATGCCGTACTCGGCGGGCCCGAACCAGTAGACGCCACCTTGGAGCTCGGCGCCGACCGACCACTCGCCGGCCGCGTAACCGAGGAAGCGGGGACCATTGCCCCCGTTGCCCCCCGAGCTGCTGGTGTACTTGGCGATCTCGAACCCGAGGCCCCAGCCGACGCCGCCGCCCCAGCCGGCGTGGGCCTGCATCCCGTAAATCTCGCCGGCGCCGCGGATGGTGATGCGCGCCCGCCAGTTCTCGCCGAGCCAGAAGTGCCCGGCCAGGATGCTCACGCCGAGAAAGCCGCCGTGTCGGTTCCGATCCTGCCGGTACTGATCGGTGAAGGTCTGGAACGCGTATCCGGCCTCCACCTCGATCGGTCGCCGGTTCTGCTCCGGCCACATCGACTGAAGGGAGAGGCCGATCCGTCCCGGCACGATCGGCGCCACCTTCGCCAGCGGCTCGCCCGTGTCGTCGCGCGGGAGCGGGTTGCCGATGGCCGCGCCGATGCCGATCGCGGCCTTCACGGGCGGCAGCGCCAGCGGCACCGCCAGGCATCCCGGCAGCAACGCGACGAGCAGGAGTGGCCACGCCGTGCGCATCAGATGTCCCCCGCGGAAGTCGCAACACGTTCTGGCTGGCTCTCGACGCCGATCTCGGGCGCGAGCCTCCTCGAAAATGCTTTGCATTTCCTGCGGGGGCGCGCACCCAACCTCGGCGCCGATCCCTCGGCCATACCGGTCACGACTGCCGCCTCGGACATCTGGAGGAGCTTACGCCCGGGCGGGGCAGGACATCGCCCACGAATCGGGATCGTCCGCCCAGCCCACTTCGGTCAGCCGATCAGCGGCGCCGCCGTCGCTTCGCGGACCTCGGCCTCGGTGACTCCGGGCGCGACCTCCACCAGGCGGAAGCCTTCGCCCGCCACGTCCAGGACGGCCATGTCCGTGATCACCCGGTTCACGCAACCCTGCGCGGTGAGCGGATAGGCGCAGCGCTCGAGCAGCTTGGGCTCGCCGTTCTTGGTCACGTGCCGCGTGAGGACGAGGATGCGCTTGGCGCCGCTCGCCAGATCCATCGCGCCGCCGATGCCCATGGTCCGGCCGCCCGGGATCGACCAGTTGGCCAGGTCACCGTTCATGGCGACCTGCATGGCGCCGAGGATGGCCAGGTCGACGTGCCCGCCGCGGATCATCGCGAAGCTGGTCGCCGAGTCGAAGGTGCTGCCGCCGGGGACGACCGTGACCGTCTGCTTGCCGGCGTTGATGAGCTGCGGGTCCTCGTCGCCTTCGTAGGGAAAGGGGCCCATCCCGAGCAGCCCGTTCTCGCTGTGGAACCACACCGAGGCGTCGTCGGGCAGGTAGTCGGCGACCTTGGTCGGCAAGCCGATGCCGAGGTTCACGATGCTGCCGGGCGCGATCTCCTTCGCCGCCCGCGCGGCCATGCTCGCTGCGTCCCAACCCATCGCTAGATGTCCTCCGCGGAAGTCGCAACACGTTCTTGCCGGCCCTCGACGCCGATCTCGGGCGCGAGCCTCCTCGAAAATGCTTTGCATTTCCTGCGGGGGCGCGCACCCAATCTCGACTCCGATTGCTCGGCCATACCGGTCACGACTACCGCCTCGGACATCTAGCTCTCCCTCGCCCGCGTCGTCTTGTACTCGATGGCGTCCTCGTGCTCGCGCACCTCGAGGACGTGGTGGACGAAGATGCCGGGCAGGTGCACGTCGTCCGGATCGATGTCGCCGAGCGCCACCAGCTCGTCGGCCTCGAGGATGGTCGTCTCGGCCGCGCTCGCCATGATGGGCGAGAAGTTGCGGGCCGTACGCCAGAAGCGCCCGTTGCCGAACGAGTCGGCCTTGCGGCAGCGGATCAGCGCGAAGTCGGCCGGCAGCGCCTCTTCGAGCACATAGGTGCGCCCTTTGATCTCGCGGGTCTCCTTGCCCTCGGCGACCACCGTGCCCACGCCGGTCGGCGTGAAGAAGGCAGGAATGCCGGCGCCGGCGGCGCGCATGCGCTCCACGAACGTGCCCTGCGGGATGACGTTGATCTTGATCGAGCCGTCCGCCATCGCGCGGTGCAGGTCCTCGTTGTTGCCGAGGTAGGTGCAGGTCACCTCGGCCACGATGCCGGCGCGCAACCACGCCGCCAGCCCCTTGCCGAGGTTGCCGGCGTTGTTGCTGATCAAGTGCAGGTCGCGCACGCCGCGGTCGACGACGCCTTGGATCAGCGCCTCGGCGTTTCCGCACAGCCCGAATCCTCCCACCATGATCCGCGCGCCGTCGAAGAGCGGGGCCAAGGCTTCGCTCACGCTGGCGCGGACCTTGTCCCGGTGGCGGCCCGCCTGCGGCTCGCTCGTGCTCATCGTCCGTCTCTCCCTGCGGAAGGTGGAGCGCGCAGCCTGCTACGAAGCACGCGCTCGTGCCACCGTTGCGCTCGGGGCCGCTCTCCACGCGCTCGGGATCGCTCTCCAGAGACCGGGCAGCCTCGTCCACGCCCTCGTGGCGGGCGCGCCCTCGCTTTCGAGCGTCTTCCACGCGCCGGGAGAGCGTCTCCACGCGCAGGGGGATTCGTAGGTCCCGCTTCCACGTGCTGCGCTCTCCGATGGGAGGGGTTTCGAAAACCGGCGTAAGACGGAGTCGACATGCGACTCACCGCCCTCTGTGCCGCCACCTTGGCCTTGCTGACCGCTGCTCCCTGCGCCGCCCAGCGCGCGCCTGCCCGCATGGTCCGCGATGCGGAAACGGCGGCTTCGTGCTTCGCCCGGTTCGTTGGGGGAGAGGCGCTGCCACGGGTCCCTGCTCCGCGGCCCGCACGGAACGAAGCCGAGCGGGGTCGACGGCAGCTCCTCAGCGCCTTGGGCGCCTTGACCGCTCGCGATGACGGTAGCGTGGACGCAGAGACCGCCGATCGGCTCTCCCGGCTGCGCCACTGCCTACCGCGCTCGCTGCGCTTCGACACGCAGCTGTCGATGGACAACGCGCGTTGGTTGGCGAGCTGCTACCGGGACGGCGCGGACCGGTTGAGACAGGCCAGCGGCCGCCGGGCGCGAGAGCGCGCCTGGTTCGCCGTGGAAGGGTGCACGATTGTCGGGGTCGAGCTCGCGAGCTGGGGCGCCCACCCGGGCGGCGTGGCCGGGATTGCTCGCTCGCCCGCGGCGCCCGGGGTGGTGCTCGACACCTTCGATCGCGACCAAAGCAACCAGTGGATCCTCGCCGACCTCGACGCCGCGGGACCAGCCCTGGCCGCGTGCCGCGATGCGCACGGCGAGGGCGTGGTCCGGGTCGCTGCCCGCAGCGGTCCTCGATCCTGGTCCGTCCACGGGTGGCCGACGCGCGACGCCCCCGTGGCCCTCGCCGATTGCGTCACCGCGGCGCTCGAGGCGCTCCCTCCTCCGCAGGGAGAACCCGTGTCGGTCGGCTTCGACGTCGCGCTCACGACCCCACCGCAGACGTCCCCGGCAGCCGCCGGCGGCCGGCCCACGCCCTCGCCGTCGAGCTCGCCCGCGGCGGCACCGGCATCCGGACGTCCATGACGGCGACCACCCTGGCCCATCCCCGCCGCGCCACCCTCGACCTCCGCAAGATAGACGACGAGGGAGGCGATTCACGACGAGCGCTGACGATCCTCCGCCGCCGGCGCCCCGGGGGCCGACATGGATGCTGCCCGACCTGTTCCGCCGCTCGAAAAGGGGCGGCGGGTTGGCCGGACCGCTAGACTGTCTCGTTGATGAGCCTTGCGTCGGTTGTTTCGCGCATCGCCCACGATGCATGCCTCGAGGCCCCCGTGCTGCTGCCCGACCGCGGCAAGTGGTGGGAGCAGCTCGATCTCGACTTCCCCGAGCGGGAGGAGACCTTCGCGCTGAAGCTGCGCGATCGGGTGCAGGTGTCGACGACGGCGGTCAGCGACGTGGTGCTGCGGACGGCCGGCGCGTGCCTCGTCGGCGCCACGGCGTTCCCGCTCGGGTACGGGCCCAGCAAGCTGCGGGCGGCGATGGCCGACCGCGACTTCTACGGGCCGATGGCCGAGAGCGGGGATCCGGCGCGCTTCTTCCCGCCACCGCCCGAGGACGTCTGGGTACACACGCGGCGCGCGCGCCTCACGCGCTTCCGCCCGGCGGACGGAGTCTGCAACGATCTCTGGTTCGAGAGCCCCTTCGTGCCGGCCAACCCGCGCGAGCGCGACGCCTACCTGCGCCACGTGGCCAACCGCACGGCCCACGCGCGCCACTGGCGCCACAGCGACGGTCCGCGGCCGACGGTGATGGCCATCCACGGGTTCAGCGCGGATCTCTACCTGCTCAACGAGTGGTTCTTCGCGCTTCCCTGGCTCTACAAGATGGGCTTCGACGTCTGCCTCTTCACGCTCCCTTTCCATGGACCGCGGCAGACCCGCTTCTCGCCCTTCAGCGGCCACGGGTTCTTCGCCGGCGGGATCAACCGCATCAACGAGGCGTTCGCGCAGGGTGTGCACGACTTCCGGATCCTCCTGAACCACTTCGAGCGGGTGCTCGGCGTGAAGGAGACGGGCGTGATGGGCGTGAGCCTGGGCGGGTTCACGACGGCGCTCCTGGCGGCGGTGGAGCCGCGGCTGCGCTTCGCCATCCCCAACGTGCCCGTCGCCAGCGTGCCGGACCTGGTGCACGAGTGGGAGCCGCTGGGGACGATCGTCCGCGCGGGACTGAAGCGCTACGGGCTCTCGCTCCGCGACGCGCGGCACATGCTGGCGGTGAGCTGCCCGATCACCTACCCGGCGCTCCTCCCGTGCGAGCGGCTGATGGTCATCGGCGGCGTGGGCGACCGGCTGGCGCCGCCCAAGCACTCTCGGCTGCTCTGGGACCACTGGGGCCGCTGCCGGCTCCACTGGTTCCCGGGCAGCCACCTGGTGCACCTCGACCGCGGCGACTACCTGCGCCAGGTCGCGCGCTTCATGCGGGACGTCGGGTTCTTCGACGGGCTGCCGCCGCCCGCTTCCGCCGAGCAGCGCGCGCTGGTGGGCTGAACTGAACGCAAACCCCGCCTGACGGCTCATCGCCGTGCGGCCGCGGATCGCTTTCTCGAGCCCGCGCGCAACGAGACAGTTCAGACGCGTGCCCCCCGAGCTTCGCGAGGCGGTTAGGGAACGGCTGCCGACCGGCCTCGCGCGACGCGGTCACCGGCGTCGGGCAGATCCGGATCGGCGGCGGCGTGCGGGCCGTGAACGTGACGGTCTCGATCGTGGGACGCGATCCGATTCGGCAGACCTCGAGCTTCGGTCCGGCGTTTCAGGGCAAGGCGCGGTGGCGAGTCGATGCCCAGCATCGGCGAGGAGGAGCAACGCGGCCCTGGAGCGTCGGGACAAGCCAGGTCCCCTTCTGCCGGGATGGATCTCGCACTAGATTCTCGAGGTGCGGCGACGGTCCCGCGTCTTGGTGGCCATCGGGCTGGCGGCGGCGCTGGCGCTCTTCTACCTGTGGAGCCGACCACCCCGCGCGCACGAGACGCAGCCTCGGTCGATCCCGCTCGCCGGCGGGCCGGAGCGGCCGGATGCGGAGATCTCGGGGCTGGCCTGGGACGGCGACGAGCTGGTGCTGCTGCCGCAGTATCCCAAGCGCTTCGGGCCGGAAGGCGGCGCGATCTTCGTCACCACGCGACAGACGCTGACGGCCGTGATCGACGGCCACGAGCAGGGGCCGGTGCGGGTGCGGAGGGTGCCGCTGGTCGCGCCCGGGCTGGAAGAGGAGCTCCCGGACTTCGACGGCTACGAGGCCATCGCGTTCGCGGGCGAGGACGTCTACCTCTCGGTGGAGACGCGCGAGCCTCACGTGGCGAGCTACCTGCTGAAGGCGCGTGCCGAGGGGCATCCGTTGACGCGCATCGTGGTCGACGTCGCGCACCCGGCGCCGCTCCGCGCGCAGGCCCGGCTCGAGAACACGGGCTACGAGTCGGTGGTGGTCGTCGGCCAGCGGGTGATCGCGCTCTACGAGGCCAACGGCGAGGTCAACCCGAGGCCTCGCGCGCTGGCGTTCGACCGCGATCTGCGGCCCATCGGGGAGCTGCCGATGCAGCACGTGGAGTATCGCATCACGGACGCCACGGCGGCGGACGCGGAGGGGCACTTCTGGGTGACCAACTACCACTGGCCAGGCTCCCCGTGGCAACCCGGGGTGTGCCGGCTGACCGAGCGCTACGGGAACGGGCCGACCCACGCGCACTGCCGGACGGTGGAACGACTGGTCGAGCTGCAGGCGACGGCCGCCGGCGTGCGCGTCAGCGACCGCGCGCCGATCTTGCTGACGCTGCTCGACGACGATCACGCCCGCAACTGGGAGGGCGCGGTGCGACTTCCAGGACGCGGGTTCTTGATCATGACCGACGAGCACCCGGCCTCGATCATGGCGTTCGTTCCCGAGCGTTGACCATCGCGCGGCCGCTCGTCGCCTCGTCCCCGCGCATCGACCGCCGCCCGGCCGCCCGTCGCCTCGTCCCCGTGCACCGCTCGTCGCACGGCCGCTCGTCGCACGGCCGCTCGTCGCACGGCCGCTCGTCGCACAGCCGCTCGTCGCACAGCCGTCGGTGGGAGGCATCGGGCGTCGTCTCGACCTGGCGTTCGTTCCCGAGCGTTGACCATCGCGCGGCCGCTCGTCCCCTGTCCTCGTCGCGGGGATCTCCGGCGCGGCCGCGATCTCGTCACTCTCGTCGGGGGACCGTCGCACCGCCGCTCGTGGCGGCATCGGCGTGGCGGCGCAGTCTGGCGTCCTCAACGTGCGGGCGCCGCGTGGGGCGGTCTATGCTCCTGGGCGTGAGAGGACGTGAGTCGCGTATCGTGCTCTTCGTGGGCGTGTGCCTGCTGGTCGGGCTCGGGCTCTTTCTACGCTCGCGGGGGAGCGACGAGCCGGTCTCCCAGCGCGACAGTGCGCCGGCGCCCCGTCCCGCGCTCTCGCCTCCGCGCCCGGCGGCGCCCGAGAAGCCCTTGCCGCCCGGCAGCCTGGCCGCGGCGGGGCAGGCGAGTCAGGACGGCGAGCCGAACGACGAGGTGGATCTGCCAACGCCGGTCCCGCCGGGTCGCGACGACTTCCAGGCGGTGAGCCCCGAAGAGCTGCGGCAGCGCCAGGAGGCGCAGGTCCAGCTGATCACGGACACGGTCCGCCAGCTCGACGCGCAGATCGAGAACGCGCGCACCGCCGGCCGCCACGACCTCGTGTCCATCCTCGAGCACCGCCGCGAGAACCTCGAGCGCCGCCGCGACGAGCTGCAGGGCGTCCTCGACGAGTAGCCCAGACTTCGGGGGCAACGACGGCCGTCACGCCCGTAGAACCCGATCCGGGCCCGCAGGATCGACTTTTTCGAGCGTAAAACACGTTTCGGCGCCGGCGGACCGTGCACTACCCGCCGTTGCTCGCGGTCCGCCGGGCCCGGGAGCCGTTCTACGCCGCCGCGACGCCATCCGCCGGGCCCGGGAGCCGTTCTACGCCGCCGCGACGCCATCCGCCGGGTCCGGGAGCCGTTCTACGCCGCCGCGGCGCTGTCCGCCGGGCCCGCGAGCCGTTTTACGCCGCCGCGGCGCTGTCCGACGCGCTCGGGAGCCGTCGCGACGGCCTGCCGCGCGTTCGCCCATCCCGTCGCCGTCCGGCGCGATCGCCCTCGCTCGCGATCAGTCGGACGGGATGGCCTCGACCACGTGGTAGAGGCTCGGGTTGGCAGCGAAACTCATCTCCTCGCTGACTGACCGGAACGCGTCGGATTGAATGGCGGCCCTGAAGTGCTGAGCCGTGGACCACTCGGCCACGTTGACGAACCGAAACCGTGCCGACGGGTCGAGGCTCTCGTGCAGCCGAGTCGAAACGAAGCCCTCCGCCTGCTCGAGGACCTTGGCCGCCGCAGCCCAATGCGACCTGAATTCCTCTTCTCGCCCGGCTGGTACCTCGAACGAGTTGATCAACACCACGTTCGCCATTTCCTCTCCCTGCGGCGTCTCAGAGTGTCCTACCCGTGCGGCGAGCGACCGCGCGGGCCCTGTTCCGCCGACGGATAGGGGCCCGCGAGGGTCAGGCACACCGCTCGGAATGAGCGGTCGGCGGACCAGGCGGATCGCGGCGATCAGAAGCTGCCGGAGCCGCCCGTCATGCAGGGACCGCAGTCGAAGGTGCTGCCGCAGGAGCCGTCGGCGCAGCACAACGGGCAGTAGGGGACGCGGTTGAAGACGTACGCGCCGCCCGCGCCGTCGTCGATGTGCTCGCAGTCGGCCGTGATACCGACGACCGACATCTCGCCGTACCCACCCGTGGTCGCGAACATCTGCACGCAGGCTCGGGTCCGTGCTGCTCCATGGTCCGAGCGGCGGAAGGTCCTGCATCGTGTTGGCCGTGGTGTAGTAGCCGGAGGTACACGCCTGGCCAACGACGCAATCACTGGCCGAAGGCGCGCTCGCGTCGCCTGCCTTGATCGTGTAGCAGAGCATGAAGTTGCCGGTGCAATCGACCTGCAACGAGTCGGTGCTCCAGTTCATGGTGGGCATGGGCGGGGAGGAGCCAGTGTACGAACCACCACAGGTCACGTTGCCGCTGCCGTCGAACCAGCTCGAGGTCGCGTAGTTGTTGTCCGTGGTGATGCACGGCGAGGTGTTGGCCAAATTCCACGTGCCGCTGGAGAAGCAGCTCCCGAGGCAGGGGCCCCAGATGCCGCCGAACTCGCCGTTCGCGTTGCAGGTGATGGAGCGGCCGTTCTGGCAGGTCTGACTCTCGCCGACGTTCGTGCAGGTGCAGCCGGGCACGGGGCCGCCCGTGCAGTCGCCGGGTGTCGTCGGCGGGCCGGCGTCACCTCCGTCGGGACCGCAGTACGCCGTGCCGGCGTCGGACGGGCCGGCGTCGAAGTGGGTCTGGTGGTTGCCCGAGTCGGTGAGAGGTCCGGCGTCGGAGTAGGTGTGGGTCCCGCCGCCGTCCATCCCGGTACCGCTCGGGTTCACGCAGGTGCCCGACTGGCAGACGAGCCCCGTGAAGCAGCGATCCCCCGAGGCGCACGCGCACCCCTCGTCTCCGGCGCTGCCGGCGCAGTGCGAGGGGCTCCCCTTGTTCGAGCAGCCCGTGACCGACAGCACGAGCACCGACAGCGGGAGCGCTGACATCAAGAACACGATTCGACGCATACCGTCCCTCCGGGCCGCCAACGGTAGCGAGTCGAGGCCGCGGCGAAAAGGTCGGCTCCGAATTCGGCCGCCAGGGGCAACTCGGCCAGGAAGTCGCCGGGAAATCTCCGCGGAACGGCGCCCGGCGCGATAAGCTGCCCGGCTCGTCATGGATGTACAGGTCGCAGACTGGCTCTCGCTGATCCTCCGCTGGCTCCACATCATCTTCGGGGCGGCGTGGATCGGCACCTCGTTCTACTTCAACTGGCTCAACAACCAGGTGCGCCCGGTGGAGGACGGCCCGACGCCCGACGGCGTCGCCGGCGAGCTGTGGTCGATCCACGGCGGCAAGTTCTACCAGGTGGTGAAGTACAAGGTCGCGCCGGCCAAGCTCCCGCGCACCCTGCACTGGTTCAAGTACGAGGCGTACTTCACCTGGGTCACCGGCTTCTCGCTCCTGGCGGTCGTCTACTACCTGGAGCCGCGCGCGTATCTGGTCGACGCCAGCGTCCGCCCGCTCTTCGAGCTGGTGCCCGAGGCGTGGGTGAACGCCCTCGCCATCGCCACCGGCGTCGGCACGCTGCTCGGCGGCTGGACCGTCTACCACTTCCTCTGCAAGTCGCCGCTCGGCAAGCGCCCGGTCCCCTTCGCCATCCTCGGCTTCACGCTGCTGACCGCGCTCGCGTTCGGGCTGACCCACATCTTCGGCAGCCGCGCCGCCTACATCCACATCGGCGCGCTGATCGGCACGATCATGGCGTGGAACGTCTTCTTCGTGATCATCCCGAATCAGAAGAAGGTGGTCACCGCGATGACGTCGGGGAAGGAGCCCGACCCGCGCCTCGGCGAGGAGGGCGCCCAGCGATCGCTCCACAACAACTACCTCACGCTCCCCGTGCTCTTCATCATGGTGAGCAACCACTACCCGATGACCTTCGGGCACGCGTGGAACTGGGCGATCCTGGCGGCGATCTCGCTCATCGGCGCCGGCGTCCGGCACTGGTTCAACCTGCACGGGCAGGGACGGAAGAACGTGTGGATCCTGCCGGCGGCGGCGGTGGCGATGGTGTCCCTGGCGCTGGTCACTTCTCCGCGGCGGGCCGCGACCTACCAGGGCGAGGTCAGCTTCGCGATGGTCCGCGACATCATCGACCGGCGCTGCATCACCTGCCACTCGGCGACGCCCACCAGCGAGCTCTACCCGACGGCGCCGCAGGGCGTGATGTTCGACACGCCGGAGCAGGTCCACGATCGGGCGCCGCGCATCAACACCATGGTCGTGGTCACCCAGCAGATGCCGCTCTCGAACCTCACCAACATGACGGACGAGGAACGCGCCATCATCGCCGCCTGGTACCAGCAGGGCGCGAGCACCGAATGAGCGTCCGCGGCGTCGGGCGGCCCACCGCGCCGCCGGCGACGATCGTGTGCATCGTTACGGGCTTCGCGTTTGTGCTGCTAGAGTTCTGCCCGTGAGCGCCGACCCACGCGCCCTGCGGCCACACCTCGAGGCCGAGCCGGAGGAGAGCGGCCGCTTTCCGATGAAGCGCTCGCAGGTGCTCGACGTGCTGGCCGCGGTGGCCGGCATGCTCTCGCGCGGCGACACCATCGACTTCGACGCCACCATGCGCCTGATCGGGCAAGCGGTCGGCGTCGACCGGATGTACCTCTTCCAGAACGGCAGCGACCCGAGGACCGGGTTGACGGTCTGCAGCCAGCGCTTCGAGTGGGCCGACGGCTCGGTCAGCGCCGAGATCGACAACCCCGAGCTCCAGAACCTGCCCTACGGCAGCGTCTCCGAGGTGCTGGAGGAGACGCTCCGTCGCGGCGACGTGTTCAGCGGCATCGTGGGCGAGATGGAGGCGAGCACGCGGGCGATCCTGGAGCCGCAGGGCATCCTCAGCATCTGCCTGGTGCCGGTCAGCTTCGACGGGCGGCTCTGGGGCTTCGTCGGCTTCGACGACTGCCACCAGGAACGGGTGTGGAAAGACGAGGAGGTGTCCATCCTCCGTCTCATCTCGGCGCTCATCGGCGGGTACTACTCGCGCGAGCACATGCAGGTCGCCCTCGCGCACAGCGAGCTGCAGTACCAGTACATCGTCGACAACGTCCACGAGATCATCTTCGAGTGCGACGCCAAGACGCGGATCTCGTTCTTGAATCGCGCGTGGGAGATCCACCTCGGCTACCGGATCGGAGAGAGCGTCGGCCGGAGCTTCTTCGACTTCGTGGCGCCCGACGCGCGCGAGCGCGCCATGGCCGACGCGGCGCAAGCGGCGGCCAGCACCGCCGGTGAGCACTGGAGCGAGGCTCGCTTCGTCGCCCGTGACGGCGAGGAGCGCTGGATGCGGATGGTGTGGCGGTTCCGGCGCGACGCCGCCCGTCAAGTGACGGGCGTGCTGGGCACGATGAGCGACATCACCGCGCTCCGGTGGGCCGAGGAGATGCTGCGGCGGCGACAGCTCGACGAGAGCCTCTCCACGCTGGCGGGCGGTATCGCGCACGACTTCAACAACGTGCTCCACGGGATGCTCACGGCGGCGACGGTGCTGGCGCGCCGGCACGTCGGCGATCCGGCCAGCAGCGAGCTCTTGTCGGTGATCCGGACCTCCGGCGAGCGCATGGCGGACATGACGGGGCAGCTCCTCGCCTACGCGCGGGGCGGCGTGTACGAGACCTCGCTGCTCGACCCGGCGCAGCTGGTGCAAGACGCGCTCAAGATCGGCAAGGCGCGGGTCCCGCCCAACGTCCGGCTGGAGGTCGCGTCGTCGCTCGAGGCGGCGCAGGTCGAGGGCGACCGCGGGCAGCTCTTCCAGGTGGTGCTCAACCTGGTCGTGAACGCGGTGGAGGCGATGGAGCGAGGGGGCGCGCTCACGATCACCATCGAGGACGCGGAGCTCACGCCCGAGGACGAGCTGGTCCGCGAGCGGGTGGTGGCACGCGGCCGCTACGTACGCCTCTCGTTCGCGGATCAAGGTGCGGGCATCGCGCCCCACGCGCTGGCGCGGATCTTCGAGCCCTTCTTCAGCACCAAATCGCAGGGCCGGGGCCTGGGCTTGGCGGCCGCGCGCGGAGTCATCACCAGCCACGGCGGGACCATCACGGTCGAGAGCGAGCTCGAGAAGGGCTCGACCTTCCACGTGCTGCTGCCGCGGCGCGACGGGGCGGTGCTCGGGGAAATGGTGGGGATGGACCTCTCCGCGCCCCGCCAGGGCCTGGTCCTGGTGGTGGACGACGAGGACGCCATCCTGCAGGTCACCGCCGAGAGCCTCGAAGAGGCCGGCTACCGCGTCCTGTCGGCGCGGACCGGGCGGGAGGCGCTCGACGCGTTCGAGCGGGAGGCCGGCGCGATCGACGCCGTGCTCGTCGACTACCTGATGCCCGACATGCTGGGGAGCGAGGTCATCCGCACGCTCCGCGAGCGGGCGCCGGAGCTGCGCGTGGTGCTCTGCACCGGCTACGACCGCGACGAAGCGCCGACGGCGGATCTCGGCGACGTGCCGCGGCTGGAGAAGCCTTTCCCGATGAGCGCGCTGCTCGCGCTGCTCGACGAGAGCTGAGGGCGCTGCGCGGCGCTCATCCTGCGCGACGCCGCTTGCGCACGCCGCCTTCGCGCCCGAACCTGCGGGAACCTCTCGCGTCCCGCGGCGTCGGAAGGTTGCTCGACCGCCGCGCGTTCTGGAGAGTCGAACCGCTCACCTCCCGTAAACGGTTCGACTCTCTGGCGGGGTCAGCGCTCGCGCCATGAAGAACGACCGTATCCGTCTCCCGCTGCTCCTCGTGCTGCTCGCGTTCCTCGCCGGCGGCGGCTACCTCGTCTACCGCGTGACCGAGGAGCCTCTGCCGGAAGGGGGCATGGTCGCCGACGCGATCGACGAGGACGACGTCTCCGAGGCCGAAGGCCACAGCTCGGACGCATGGCATCACCACCAGTGGGGCCGCGAGAACGCCGAGCCGCCGCCCGGGCCCACGCCGAGCCGCGACGGATTGATCCCGAACGGTCCGATGGACGACGATCACTTCGATCCGCAGATGGCGGCCATGCGGCGCTCCTTCCACGTCGAAGAGGACGGCGGGGTCCCGCTGCCCTTCTACCCGACGGAGCGCGAGGCCAGCCTGGTGAGCACCGAGGGCGTGCTCTCGGTGTCGCCGGGCGCGCGCTGTCAGATCCGCGTGCTGCCGGTGCGGACGGGTCAGTTCAACTGCCTGGTCCGGGTGGTCTGCGACGGGCAGGTGCTCTACCCGAACCGGGCCCAGACCGCCGGCTACGTGCCCTGCGAGCTCGAAGACGGCCGACCGATCAGCGCCCGCGACACCGGCCACAGCGCGCTCGACGGCGACCCGCGCATCCAGCTCGACCTCGCGCAAGGGACGGTCACCATCTCGGACGAGGGCGACGGCGTCAGCCCCTTCGAGGCCACCCTGCGCGTCCGCTGAGCGCCGCGCGGTCGGGTCGAGACCCTCCGTCGCACGACCGCGAGCTCAGCTGGCAACGACCCGAACGATCAGGGCGCGCAGCCGCCGGCGATTCCCGGCGCGCCTCCGCACCCGCCGGCGCAGACGAAGGTCTCGCAGCGGTAGCAGGGCCCCGAGACGCCGGCCGGGCAGGTGACGGTGTCGCCGAGGCGCAGCTTGATGTCGTCCGGGTTCGTCGTGGTCATGCCGTCGTCGGCCGTGATGGTGCTGTCGCTGCAGCCGGGAGACGCGGGATAGGTCGCCGCGCAGGTCGTCTCGGCGGGGCAGAGGATATCCCGGGCGGCGTGGTTCGCTCCGTACGCCGCCATCGCCCCGCAGCAGTCGATTCGATGGAGTTGGACGACGCAGTTGTCGAGGCTGGTCGCGTCCCGCGGCGCCGCCGCGAGCGCGCTCGCGAAGCCGGTACACTCCATCCCGGCGCACGCGGGCAGGGAGGCATCACCGCCGTCGCTCGTGCCGCCGTCGCTCGTGCCGCCGGCGTCCGTCGTCGTAGCGCCCGCGTCGGTCGAGCCACCGTCGCTCGTGCTGCCGCCGTCGCCCGTCCCGCCGCCGTCGCCCGTCCCGCCGCCATCGCCCGTGCCACCTCCGTCCGCCGCACCGCCGGCGTCACCGTTCTGGTTACCCCCGCCGCAACCGGCGAGAGCGAGCCCGAGGATCAGAGCAAGAGCGCGAGTCGATTGGATAAGCATGCCCCATGGTGCACCGATTCGCGCCGGCTGCTCAATGGGTGCTACCGATGCGCTGGCCCGAGTTCGCCTCCCGCGAGTGGAAATCAGCCGTGCCTCGGATTATGCCGCGCGGACGGAGGACATGCGCTACCTCGAGGATCGCGGTGATCAGCTCGTCGTCCGCCCCTGCGCGGAGGACGCGCTCGGGCGGGGGGCTCGCTGGGCGTTCGTGGTCGCGCCGCTCGTGCTGCTGACGGCCTCGGCGGCGGCGTGGATCGGCGCGGCCGGCGAGACGACCTCGTTTCTGATCGGCTGGGGCGCGGGGGCGGCGATCGCCAGCGTCATCGCGCTCGTCGGGTTGGTGACGATGGCACGCGGCCGCGTGGTGCGCGGCGTGGTGCGGATCGATCTGGCCGAGCGGCTGATCGAGCGACCGGGGCGGCCGATGTCGGTGCTGCGCGGCGTTCGGGCGGTGAGGATCCGAGCGGGCCGCGCGCCGTGGTCCGGGTTCGCGCTGACGCTGGTCTACGCCGACGCCCGAAGCGAGCTGCTGCTCCGCGTACCGCGAGCGCAGGGGCGCGCCCTCTCCGAGACAGCGAATGCCCTCGCCGACGCTCTGGACGCGCGAGCCGAGGTGCCCGCCTCGGCGCGCCGATCGAGGCCGCTGGTGCCGAACGATCCGCGGCTCGCCGCCGCGCTCGCGAACGCGCCGCTGGACGGTCTCTTCCTGGCAGCGTCCTTCTGGTACCTCATGAGCTCGCGCGATCCCTTCGTGCGCTTCCACGCCAAACAGAGCCTGGCGCTCTTCGGGCTGAGCACGACGCTCGCGCTCTTTTCGATGAGCTGCTGCGGGTTGCCGCTCTCGCTCTTCGCGCCGCCGGGCTTGGTCGCGTTCGCGTCGGCGGTGCCGCTCGTGGCGCTGACCCTGACCCGCATCGGCGTCCGCACCGTCGCGGCCACCCGTGCCCACCGCGGCGAGCTCTGGATCCAGCCCTGGCTGGCCCCGCTCAGCCGCCGATGGGCGCCGGCGGAGCGCTGATCAGGGCACCTGCAGGATGACCGGAGAGCTCCCGTTCTGGCCGACGGGCGCGGCGATGAGGGTCACGCGCTCCGAGCGGGAGAGCGCCGCGAACGAGGAGAGCATCTCGTGCTGCACGTAGAGCGGCGTGAGCGTCTCGTTGACGATGCGCTGGGCTGCGGCGCGACCGCGCGCGTTGGTGATCATGATCTCCGCCTCCTGCTCCGCGATGCGCTGCTCGCGGTGCATGCGCTCGAGATCCTGCTCGGCCGAGAGCTTCCGCTGGATCTCGGCGTCGATGGCGCTCGGGTAGGCGAGGTTGCCGATCGAGACGCTCTCGAACTGGACCGGGGTGTCCGCGTAGAGCTCCTGCAAGCGCGCGAGGATGGCGGCGCCGATCTCCGAGGTGTGCGACTGGATGTCGTACGCGTCGTAGTGATGGACGATGTCGCGAACGGCGGTGCGATACGGCTGCTGGACGTTGCGCGCGTACCACTCCGGGATCTCCACGGCCTCTCGGCCATCGCCCTCGGAGGGCATGCGCATCCCACTGCTGGCGCCGAGCCCGAGCTCCTCCACGACCCGCTGCACGCTCCCGGCGCGGAGGCTGACGCGGGCGTGGGCCTGGAAGCCGACGTTGAGGTTGTCGCGGCTGAGGATGCGGAAGTCCTCGCTGTAGTTCTTGGGCCGCATGTCCACGTTCACGACGTGCTGCCTCCACACGAGGCCCGTCGAGGTCGGACCCGTCTGTGAGCCGACATAGCCCGCGTGTCCGAGCGCGATCGGCTGATAGACGAGGTATCCCTCGTAACCCTCCGGCGTCGTCTCGTTCGTGCAACCGGCGCCGAAGAGCGCCATCGCGAGCGCCAACGACGTCACCACGTTCCTCATCGTGTTCTCTCCTCTCAGCCCGTTCCGTACGGGCTCTCCTTCTCTTCTCGAACCGCAACCGTCGTTCTCGTGAGCCCGAGGGCCGTCGAGGTCCGCTCGGTGCCGGCGGAGCGGGCGCGTGCATGCACCCGTGGCGGGCCGCGTCGCCGTCGGCCGGATCGCGGTCGACCGCGGCGACGCGTTCAGCACCGAATGCGCGGGACGCCAGCCACGTCGCCGTCGGCAGGACCGCGGTCGATCGACCGCAGGGCTGCCGCGCTCAACGCCCCCCGTGGATCCGCGGGATGCCCGCCGCGTCGCCTCGCGTGGGGACGACCACCATCACCCGCGCGTGAGCGGTGCCGTCGTCGTCGTCTGTCTCGTCGGCCAGCGAGGCGTAGAGATCCGCCGCTTCGTGCTGCACGAAGAGGGGCGTCAACGTGGCCTGCTCGATCTCCTGCGCCTGCGCCTCGCCGTGGGCCCGGGTCTCGCGGATCTCCGCGCGTACCGCCGCGATCTGACGCGCCACCTCCATCCGCTGCCGCCGCTGCTCCGCCTCGAGGTTCGCGACCACGCGCTGCTCGACCGCTTCCGGATAGTCGATGTTGCCGATCGAGACGCTCAGCACCTCGAAGGGTGTGCCTTCGTAGTCGTGGCGGAGCCGATCGCGGATGGCGCCGCCGAGCGCCTCGCTCCGATCCTTGATCTGAAACGCCTCGTTCTGCCTGACGATCTCGCGGACGGCAGTCCGGTAAGGGCGCTGGACGTTGTTCGCGTACCAGTCGTCACCGCTGTAGCGCTCGACCACCTCGCGCACGCGGCCCGGACGAAGCCGAATGCGCGCGTGAGCCTCGAAGCTGACGTTCAGGTTGTCGGCGCTGAAGATCTGCATCGCCTCGGAGTAGGTCCTCGGGCGCATGTCGATGTTCGTCGCGAACTGACGCCACCGCCAGCCGGTCGAAGCCGGTCCGGTCTGCGTGTCGACGAAGACGCGGTGACCGATCCAGAGCGGTTGATGCTGAACGTAGCCCTCGTGGCCGGGCGGCGTGTACGCGTTCGTCCCGCCCATCGCCTGCAACACGACCGTGATCATCGCCAGCAACGACGCGATGATGATCACGCCGATCGCGGACGCTTTGCGCCTCGACATTCGACCTCCCTCGCTCCGCTGAAGCACGGAGCCGCTGGGACGCGACCGGCCGTTTCCCCCGACATCGGCGTCGCGTCTCGCCACGAACAACGGGATCGATCGGGCGCTCGTTCCAAGAATCGGAGCGGGTTGCACCGATTTTCGATCGTTCGAGCGCGGGAGATCAGCCGAGGCGGGCGCCGCAGGATCGACAGGCGCTGAGGTCGACGGGCGTCAGCTCCGCGCAGTGTGCGCAGCGCGTCACGAGGACCTGGCGCTCGACCACCGTCTCCTTCGAGTCCGACTTTCGCAGCGCGAGCACTCCGACGAGCGCGACGCCGAGAAACGCGAAGGCGAGCAGGATCAGAACCGGCATGTGTCTCCCCTGCGCCGCGCGAGATGCGACGCATTGGAGTCAACGCGCGCCGGCGCGGCTCGTTCCGGAAACACGTCTCCGCGAGCTCGAGAGAGCCCGATGAGCGAGCGCGGATCAGGAGCCGGAGAAGAAGCGCTGAATGCGCTTGATCCGCTTGTTCATCAGGATCGGGAGCTTCCAGGCGCGGGTGATGCGCGCGATCTGGGCGTCGGCGAGGATGTCGCCGAGCTCGAACGCCGCCGCGTCGAAGGGCATCCAGAAGGGATCCGGCTGGCTGTTCTCGTCGATGAGGACGCTCTTGGGCCGGCAGAAGGTCATCAACGAGAGCTCGCTGTTGGCGATGCCGAAGCCGGTGTCGCGCACGCCGCTCCACGGAAGATCCGGGATGGCGCCGGTCATCGAGTGGTTGTTCACGTCGACGACGCCGACGTCGAGCCGCTCGGCCAGCCGCTCGGCGCGCGCGAGGTCCGAGGTCCAGATCGACGCGCCGAGGCCGTAGCGGCCGGCGTTGGTGCGCCGGATGGCGTCCGCCGCGCCGTCGACGCGGACGATGGCCAGCACCGGGCCGAAGGTCTCGTCGCGCACGACGTCCATCGCCTCGGTGCAATGATCGAGGATGGTCGGCGCGAAAGCGAGGCCCGCCCCGATCGGCTCGCCGCCGACGACCAGCTTCGCGCCCAAGTCGCGCGCGTTGGCCACGTGCGCTTTGACGACCTCGAGCTGCCGCGCGTTCTGGAGCGGCGCGATGTCCACCTC
Organism: uncultured Pseudomonadota bacterium; assembly: GCA_963832725.1. Classification (GTDB taxonomy): domain Bacteria; phylum Myxococcota_A; class Polyangia; order Polyangiales; family Sandaracinaceae; genus JAEZBP01. The sequence continues at coordinate 3,025,201 of CAWHVG010000005.1, read as the reverse complement.
GGCGAAGTCGCCGTCGCCGCTCTTCAGCTTGCGCCAGGCGTTGCCGATCCGCTTCACGAACGCGTCGGCGATCCGCTTGTCCACGTAGACCAGCTCGATGGCCCCGCAGGACTGGCCCGCGTTCTGGAGCGTCCAGTGCGTGATGCCGGCCACGGTGCGATCGAGGTCGCAGTCCGCGAGCACGATGGCCGGATTGTTGCCGCCCATCTCGATGCTGCTCGGGATGCCGAGCTCGGCGCAGCGGACGCGCACCTTCTTGCCGGTCCGAGAGGAGCCGGTGAACACGCACGCGTCGATGCCGGCGTCGATCAGCGCCTGGCCCACGGCGCCGTCGCCCTGGACGACCTGCACGAGCCCTTCCGGCAGCTCCGCCGCCAGCCGGTCGGCGAGCCACTGGCTGCTGAGCGGCGTGTACTCGCTCGGCTTCAACACCACGCCGTTGCCGGTCAGCAGCGCCGGCAGGAGGGAGCGGTAGAGGCCGGAGACGGGGTAGTTCCAGGGCGCGATGATGCCGATGACGCCGCGCGGGACGAGCTCGACGTGTGCGCGCTTCTTGGGGAAGCTCAGCGGGTTGAGGCGCACCTTGCGGCGCATGGCCTTGCCCACGACGCGAGCCCAGCCGCCGACCGAGTCGAGCGGCCCGAGCGCCTCCGTGAACATCGCGTCGACGTCGACCTTGCCGCCCTCGAGCTTCACCAGCGAGAGGATCTCGTTGCGCTGCTCGAGCATGCGCTTGGCCGCGCGCTTGAGCGCCGCGACCCGCTCGTCGAAGGGCTGGTTGCGCCAGATCCGCGCTGCGCGGCGGGCGCGCGACACGGCCTCCTTCACATCCTCCTCGGTCGCGACCGGGACGGGCGGGAGCGGCCTCAGATCGAAGGGACAGACGCGGTGGATGGCGCCGTCGTGCACGATCGGCTCGATGCGGGCGGGGGAGCCGCCATGCCAGTCACGCCGTTGCCGCCCGCAGACTTCTCGCTGGTCTCCATCCTGTGTCGCCTCCGCCGACGCCCGATACGCGCCGGCACGGGGGCGTACCACAGCGCTCGAAGACATGCCGCCGGAGCCGTGAGGAACACCGCGAGGTTCCCTTCGACCCTCAGCGATGCTCTTTTCCCCACGAAAGAGCTGGTGGGACGTCAGCGCGGCGCGCTCGCGGCGCGCTCTTCGGGCAGGCGCACCTCGTCGCGCTGCCGTGCGCCGAGGAACCAGATCACAGCTGCGGTGGCGCCGAACCCGATCAGGAGCGCCAGGACGGCCGCGACGAGCAGGAGCGCCAGCCGGCGGCGATCCCCCTTTGCCTCCTGCTTCTGAACCGGACTCCAGACGGCGGTGAGGTCGCCCGCCGCGGCCGGGGCGGGCCGGCGCTCGCGCACGATCCGCATCAGCGCTTCGAGCCGCCGCGCGACCTCGGATGCTTTGGCGGGGCGGTCGGCTGCCTTCTTGGCCAAGAGATCGCGGACCAGGGTCTCCAGTGCGCCAGGGATCTCCAGCCGCGGGTCGACCTCGCGCAGCCGCTTGGGCTGCTCGTGCAGGTGCTTGTACATCGTGCCGATGGCGTCCTTCTCGTAGAAGGGCGGCTCATCGACCATCATCTCGTAGAGGATCACGCCGAGCGAGTAGAGGTCCGAGGCCGGCGAGAGGCCCTCCTTCGTGATGACCTCCGGGCTCATGTACACGGGCGTGCCGACCACGCGGTGCGCCTCGGTGAGCGAAGGCTCCGCCACGCGGTGGTTGATCTCCTGGACGAACGCCTTGGCGATCCCGAAGTCCACCACCTTCACCGTGCCGTCGCGGCAGAGGAAGATGTTGTCGGGCTTCAGATCGCGGTGGATGACGCCGGTGCTGTGCGCGGCGTCGAGCGCGAGGGCCACGTCGCGCGCCACGTGCAGCGCCTCCAGCGGCGTCAGAGGCGGCGGCCGGCGGAGCCGCTCGGTGAGGCTCTCGCCCTCCAGCCGCTCCATCACCAGGAACGCCCGGCCGTCCTGGCTCATCCCCGTGTCGAGGATGCGGACGACGTGGGGGCTCGAGATGCTGGTGGTGTGCCGGACCTCGCGCAGGAAGCGCTCGTGCACCGTCGCGTTTCCGGCGTGCTCGGGCCGGACGATCTTCACCGCGACCTCGAGCTCGTCCGGGAGGCGCTCGGCGAGGTACACCGAGCCCATCCCGCCTTGGCCGAGCGGTTCGACGATCTGATAGCGATCGCCGAGCACCTGGCCGATCATCGGGTCGTCGCGCCAGGCGACCAGCGCGCCGCCGTCGCGGGGGCAAACCCGCAGGCTCGGGTCGCGGAACGAGGCGCGGCATTGAGTGCAGATGCGAATGTCCGCGCCGACTGCTTCCATCATCCGAGCGCCATGATACGAGAACGGCCAGCGGCTTGATACCATCCAGGGGCGGTGCGGCTTCTCGACCTCGCCTACGTCAGCCTCGCGCCCCGGCTCCGCTGCTTTGGAGACGGATGGGGTGATCCATCCGCGCTCATCCGTCCACTCGACGGCGCCATTTCGGACGAGATGCCCGCGCCCGCGGCGCTGCGATGGACTCGCGCGAGGGTGTCCGGAAGTGTCCGCGCGAGCGAGGGGAGGTTCGTGAGCCCGGAAGAGGCGCTGCCTCCCGAGTGCCGGAGCGCCCGCGTTCAGCTGCTGGAGCCGCGCGACGGGCCGGCGCGGGGCCTGGCCGTGGCGCTGGCGTCCTGGAACGACGAGACCTTCGCGGCCCGAACGCGGATCCTGACGCCCGCGGTGGAAGCCGGCGTCGCCTGCCTGCTGCTCGAGAACCCCTTCTACGGCGGGCGGCGTCGAGTCGGGCAGCGCGGGACCCAGATCGGCTGCGTCAGCGACTTCGTGATCATGGGCCGGGCGGTCGTCCGGGAGGCCCACGCGCTGATGGAGTGGGCGCACGAGGCGGGCTACGCGCGCGTCGGGGTGGTCGGCTACAGCATGGGCGGGCAGATGAGCGCGATGGCGGCCGCGCTGGCGCCGCGACCGGCCCACGTGGTCGCGATGGCGCCGTCGGTGACCGCCGCCTCCGTCTTCCTCGACGGCCCGCTGCAAAAGGACGTCCGCTGGGACGCCCTCGGAGCGGACGGACGCTCTCGGCTGCGGGCCATCCTCTCCTCGCTCTCGGTGCTGGCGCTGCCGCCGGTCGCCGACCCGGCCCGGGCGACGCTGGTCGCCACGCGACACGACGCCATCGTCCCGCCGCGGGACGCGGTGGCCATCGCCGAGCACTGGCGGATCGCGCCCCGGTGGCTTGCTGACGGGCACGTCAGCGCGATCGCCTTTCGCTCCCACGCGCTGGCCCAGGCGGTGATCGACACGTTCTCGCGCTGAAGCTCTGCCGCGAGGTCGCCCGTCCCCACTGGCGATCGGGGCTTCGCCCGCTTCACCGCACCGACGCCCGCTCAGGCGAGCTCGAAGGTGGCTCGCTGCCGATACGCTTCGGCGATGGCCACGATCACGTCGACCGGCTCGGCGAAGAAGCGGGCTGCCGTGCGCGCGATGAGCTCGCCGGCGGGCCCGAAGACCTCCAGCGCGCGCTCGCCGGTGCGGACGTCGACGCCCTCCGCGAAGCGACTGACCCGAAACCAGGGCACGGCGCGCACGCTGGCCCCGTCCAGCCCGCCCACGAACGCGTCCGGCGTCAGGACCAGCACCCGGTGGGGCATGTTCCTGCGCATCATCTCGAGGCTGCCGACCAGGCTGGCGCCGCCGAGCGCGCCCATCGTCGCCACGACCTCCAGCGGCCCGAGCATCACTCCGAAGACGCTGAGCGCGAACGCACCGGTGAACGCCCCGGCGACGACCGCGGGCAGGCTGCTCGGCGACGGGAAGGGGATCTCCACCGCGCCGGGGAGCGGCTCGTGCTCGAGCACGCGGGTCAGGACTAGATCCGGCGGCACCGGATCCCGCGCCAAGGGTCGCTCGCGGTAACCGGCATGGGCCAGGGCGTCGAAGCGCTCGCGGAGGACGCACTCGATCGCGTCGACATGCCGGCCGCCGAGCTCGAACCACGGGGTGCGCGGAGGGCGGCGGGCGGCGGCGACCAGGAGGCGCGGCGGACCGTCGAGTCGGATCGGCACCAAGACGTCCTCCCACCGGAGCGCGCTGGCCACTCGGCCGCGGGTCAGGACCATGCCTTCGGGCAGGACGGTGACGTCGTAGGGCCGGCCGTCGAAGGCCTGGCCCCCACCGCTCGCCCACTCGGGCAGCAGCGAGACGGGGACCTCGTCTTCCTCGAGCCACTCCACGCTCTCTTCAACCTTCGTCGCGGCGATCGATGCCGCAAGTCAGGCGCGCGGATCGAGGACGGGGACGCCGTGCCCCTGGTCGGTGGTCAGGATCTCGAACGCGGCCCGGTTGCGCGAGCTCAGCGTGCGGAGCGGGCGACCGCGGACGCGGACGGTGAGGTCGCAGCGGGCGATCTTGGAGTTGAGGCAGGTCTTCGTACCGCCCGGCGGGTCGTAGTAGGGCAGCCCCACGAAGTCCGACGTGGCCGCGGCGATGGAGCCTTCGACGCGGGTGTCGTGATCGCCGGTCTCGAAGTGCCACTGGAAGAAGTCGTAGCGGGCCTTGGCGCGGGTCGCGCGCGCGATCGTGTTGAACGCCAGCTCCTCGCCGTCCAGACGCAGCACCAAGACGGTCAGAGGCGGAGTCATCACCGGTCCGAGCCGCACCTGGGCCGTCGCCACCTCCAGGAAGGCGTCCGGCGCGTCGTCGAACCCGGCCACCTGACCCCACGCGTAGCGATCGGTGTGCTTCTCGCCCCAGTTGTGGTTCTGGCTGCCGATCCAGCCGTCGATGGGGATCTTCTCGCCGTCCACTTCGAGCGTCCCCTCGTAGATCGCGTGCGGCGAGCCGACCAGCGCCTTCGCCTTGGGCAGGGGCGCCGCGTAGAGCGAGCGGTCGAGGAGGAAGAGCGGCGGCTCGGGGGAGGTGTAGCGGAGCGACCAGGCCAGGCGGTGTCCGGCGCAGGACGCCTCGCCGCGCAGCGCTTCGGCGTCGAGGGTGGCATCGCCCATCCGCGCCGACAGCTCGCTCTTGGCGAAGGTGCAGACGCGGATGGGGCGCTCGTCCTTCACGGCGGTGATCCGGCGTGCCTCGCCGTCGAAGTGGACGGCCCACAGCTCGCCGAGGGCCTCGCCGGGCTTCCCGCGGGGCGAGAAGATCGTGTAGCGGATCCAGAAGGCGAGCGGCCGCGACGGGTGGTTGGCCCGGCAGAACCAGCTCTCGTAGTGCCCGCGGGGCTCGCCCGCGAGCCAGCGCGCGCCGGCGTAGGCGGCACGAATGGGCTCGGATGAGGTAGATCGATCCATGGGCGACTCGTCTCCGTAGCTTGACGCATCCACCCGCGCGGCGCGCCGGACCTTGACAGCACCCGCTGCCCGGGGCGATATAATGACTGTGCGGTCGTCTTTCGTAAAGGAGCCGGACAGTGGCGCAGCTCTCGATCGATGAGCAATGGACTCTGCTTCGGATCGCCGAAGCTGCGACGCCCGCCGGAGCGCACGTGCCGCTGCCGGACGGGGAGACGATCGCCGCGGTGCACCGGCTGCTCGGCCGGCTCGGGCCGGCGACGACCCACGCCTACCGCGCCCTGGTGCGGGCGCTGGACCTGGCCGCCGTGCCGCTGACCGGACGACGGCTCGCGTCGCTCTCCGTGGAGGAGCGCGAGGCGGTGCTGGTGCGGCTCAACGCGAACGAGGCGACCTTCTGGCTGGTGCGCGCCGTCACCGCGCCGCTGAAGATCGCCCAGGCCGAGACCGAGCCGTTGGAGCGGGCGCTGCGGGTACGCGCTCCGCTGACGGTGGCCCGCGAGCCCAACCGCTGGGAGGAACGGATCTTCGACGCGCGAATGCTCGCGTCCGACGAAGAGCTCGAGGTCGACGTGGTGGTGGTCGGCACGGGCGCCGGCGGCGCGCCGGTGGCCAAGGCGCTCGCCTCGCGCGGGCACGCCGTCGTGATGATCGAGGCGGGCGGCTATTTCACCCGCGCGGACTTCGTCGGCCGGCCGCTCGAGCGCCAGAGCAAGCTCTACGTCGACCACGGCTTCACGGTGGCGATCGGCAATAGCGTCATCCCCGTGCCGATGGGCCAGACCGTCGGCGGCACCACCACCATCAACTCCGGCACCTGCTACCGGACCCCGGCGCAGGTCATGCGGCGCTGGCAGCTCGAGCAGGGCCTGCACGAGCTCGGCGCCGGCTCGCTCGACCCCTACTTCGAGCAGGTGGAGGCGATGCTCGAGGTCGAGCCGGCCCGCCCGGAGACGCTGGGCGGCGTCGCCCGCGTGATCGCGCGCGGCGCAGACGCCCTCGGCTACGCCCACGGGCCGCTCTCACGCAACGCGCCGGGATGCGACGCGCAGGCCGTGTGCTGCTTCGGCTGCCCGACCGACGCCAAGCGCTCGACCAACGTCAGCTACGTGCCGGCGGCGCTGGCGCAAGGCGCGATGGTCTACAGCAACGCGCGGGTATCGCGGGTGCTGATCGAGGGCGGCCGGGCCGTCGGCGTCGTCGCGCGGGCCATCGGAGAGAGCGGAGAGCGGAGGAAACTGACCGTCCGCGCCCGCGCCGTGGTGCTGGCCTGCGGGACCTTGCAAACGCCGGCGCTCCTGCTCCGGCAGGGCATCGCCAACGGCTCCGGCCAGGTGGGCCGGAACCTGACCATCCACCCGGCCGGCTACTCGTGGGCGGCGTTCGACGAGCCCATCCGTGGGTTCGAAGAGATCCCGCAGGGCTACGCGGTGGAGGAGTTCGCCGATCAGGGCATCCGCTTCGAGGGCGGCTTCTTGCCGGTGTCGATGGCCGCGGGCGCGTTCGGGCACGTCGGCCGGCGCTGGACCCAGCTGGTCGACCGCTTCGACGAGCTGGCGGTGTTCGGGTTCATGCTGGCCGAGACCTCCCGCGGGCGGGTGGCGCTCGGCCCGGGTGGTCGCCCACAGATGACCTACCGGGTGAACGACGAGGACGTCGCGCGCATCGCCCGGGCGCAGGCGATCCTGGCGAAGATCTTCTTCGCTGCCGGAGCCGAGCGGGTCTACCCGGGCATGCAGGTCTTCGACGAGCTGAAAGGTCCCGAGGACGCGGCGCGCCTCGAGCGCGAGGGGCCGGGCACGCTCCGGGCGCACCACCTGGACCTGACGGCCTACCACCCGCTCGGCACCTGCCGGATGGGCGGCGATCCTTTGCGCTCGGTCATCGGCCCGACCCAGGAGAGCTGGGACGTGCCGGGCCTCTTCGTGTGCGACGGCTCCGCGGTGCCCGGACCGCTGGGCGTGAACCCGCAGATCACCATCATGGCGCTCTCGGAGCGAGCGGCGGAGTTCGTCGAGCGCCGGGTGGAGGAGGGCTCGCGGATGCGCCCGGTGAAGCCCGAGGAGGGCCCGCGGCTGAGGTTCGAGGAGACGATGAGCGGGCTCTGCACCTTCGACGAGAGCGAGGGCGGTGGCACGCGCGAGGTCCGCTTCACCGTCCGGGCGACCGGCGATGTCTCGTTGAAAGCGGCGCTCGAGAGCGGCGGCGGCTCCTGGCATCTCGAAGGGCACATCTCGATCGAGGACGTGGTCGAGGACGCGACCTGCGAGGGCACGCTGGAGATGCGGCCGCTGAACCGCCGAGCCACCCTCGTCTACGACCTCGGCTTCACCGACGAGCACGGCGCTCCGTGCACGCTGCACGGCGAGAAGCGCACCCGCTGGAGCGCGCCGCTGACCGGCATGCGCACCCTCTACAGCGAGCTGCGACGCGACGGCGCGCTCATGGGCCGCGGCGTGCTCACGTTCGATCTGCGCGATCTCGGGCCCTGGCTCTCGAGCTTCCGCCTGGCGGGCTCGATCCGCGAGGTGATTCCGACGAGGGTCGTCTTTGGGTATTCTGGGAGGCGCATGGATCAACTCGTCACGCTGCGCGATGAGCGGTCGTCGGTCGTCGTCGACTCGCGCGCCTGGCCCATCGTCATCGCCACCTGGTTCGGTCCACCGACCGAGGCGCTGGTGGATTGGTACTTCGACGCGCACGCGCAGGTGCTCGACCGAGCGCGGACGCGACGAGAGCGCTTGGTGCTGATCACCGACACGTTCGCGACCGAGAGGCCGTCGGCGACCGCCCGCAAGAGGATCGCCGACCGCACCGCCGCTCAGCCCGAGGACGTGCCCCTGCTCACGCTGGCGAGCTACATCGTCATCCAGAACGCGCTGATCCGCGGCGCCGTGACAGCGCTCGGTTGGATCCTCCCGGCCCTCGCCGAGTCCGACACGGTGGACAGCATCGAGGCCGGCATCGACGGCGGGCTCGCCGCGCTCGACGCCGCCGGCGTCCCGCGGCCGCACGACTTCAGCGCCCAGCGCTACCGCCGTCCGAGCCGCTGAGGGCGGGGCTTCGGCACCGGCTCGCTGCCCGAGCCGGGTGAGGCGCGACTCGACCGCCCAGCCCGGAGCGGACCGGGCGTCGACCTGTCGCCTCGCTCCCCGAAGAGCACGGCGACTCGACCGCCCAGCGCAGACCTGCTCGGCTCACTGCCGAAGAGCATGTTCGCCGGGTGAGGGCGCGACTCGAGCCTCCGGGCTCACTGCCCGAGGAGCCCGGTCGGATCCGGGAGATGGAGGGAGCCATCGTCGCCGGGTGAGTCGTCGCCGAGGACGCGCTCGAGCAGCGACGGGTCTCGCGAGGCGCCCGTCCGGCGGTGCTGCGTACCGGCGTCGGGGCGGCGCGATGCCGCGTGCCGGCGCTCGGCCGGGACGTCCACGCCCTCCGGGATCACCGCCGGGAGCTCCGCGCTCTGGACGCCGTCGTGCACTTCCGATGCGGAGTCATCCGTCGCCTCGGCCGTGGTGCGCTCGGCATCGCCCGCCTGGCACGCCGCCAGCTCCCGCTCGAGCTCGTCCACGCGAGCACGGAGCTGGGCCACGTCTTCCGATGGCTGCGCAGCCCCCACTTCCACCGGCGCCACCGCCTCCGGGACGTCCTCGGGCCCGCTGCTGCAAGCGAGGAGCGCGAGCGCGGCGGCAGCGAGCGCGGAGCGACCCTTCATACCGAGAGCATACGATCTTCGTCGCTCGACCTACCCGCGTTATCATTGGCCGCGCCATGCCCGAGACCACCCTCGAGGACCTCTGCGCGATGGACGCCCGCGGGCTGGCCGACGTGATGCGCGCGGGCCACGCGATCGACCCGGACGCGCTCGCGAACCGGGAGTACGACGGCGTCAGCCTGAATCTGCCCGATTGGATCACCCGCCTGACGTGGGTGAAGTTCAAGAAGGTCTTCCACCGCGACGCCAGCGGGATCCGCGGCTGGAACTGCCGGGCCGTGCAGTCGCCGCTCGATGCGCCGTGGGAGCTTCAGAAGAAGGGCGGCGAGCCCATCACCTACGGCCACTACCGCGTCGTCTCGTCGGCGGGCTATCGGATGCCGCGTCCCTACGGCGCCGGGCTGATGCTCGACTACGGGCTCGGCGGGAACCCGCTCCTCGACGCCACCCGCTTCGTCCGCGATCCGGTGGTCGCCGTCCACGCCGGCAGCGCCGAGCTCCTGCTCGGCTGGACCTACGTCGACCTCGGCCTGGCCCGGGTGGGAACGCCGAGCTTCTTCGCGCTGCGGCGCGGCGTCCCCCTCGGCCACGTCGTCCCGCCCCCGCGCGGCGCGTGACGCGAGCCCGCCGGCCGGTGCATGCTGATCGGGTGACGACCCGCGCAGCGACGCTCCTCGCGCTCGCGCTCGCCGGCTGTGCTCCCCAGCCGCTCGAGCTGAGCGTCGACGTGCGCACGGACCTCGCGCCCGGGACGGCGTTCACGTCGGTGCGGGTGGAGCTCACGCCCGACCAGGGCGATCCCCTCGAGCCCGTCGTGCGCAGCGCCGGCTTCTCCGATCCCTTCGACCGCGGGGTGCGGATCGCGGATTTCTCCGACCTGGCGCACGGCACCAGCCGGGTGCGGGCGACGCTGCGGGACCAGAGCGGCGCGGACGTCCTCTCGCGGAGCGTCGAGGTGCTGCTCCAGGAAGACTACGCGCTGACGATCGTGCTGAGCACGGCCTGCGCGTCACGAGTCTGTCCGGGCACCGGTGATCCCGCGGGCGCGACCGAGTGCGTCTCCGGCTACTGCGTCGAGCCCGGCTGCGGCGGCCCGACGCCGGTCGGCTGCGAGATGGTCGCCTGCGAGACCCAGAACGACTGCGTGGGCCTGCTCGGCTGCGCAGCGGCCTGCATCGAGGGCGCCTGCGTCTGCGACGGACCCGCCGCGCCCGACGCCGGACCGCCCGACGCTGGCCCATGCCCCGGCGAGTGCACGCCGGACGACATGCAGAGCGACACGCAAGCCTGCGGGATGTGCGGCGAGGGCACGCAGACCCGGACCCGAACCTGCGGCGCCGATTGTAGCTGGGGCGCCTACTCCGATTGGGGCACCTGCACGACGTCCGCCGAGTGCACGCCCGGTCAGACCGACCAAGACAGTCGCGCCTGCGGCAACTGCGACCGCGGGACGCAGCAAAGGATGCGCTCCTGCGACAGCTCCAGCTGCACCTGGGGATCGTGGAGCTCCTGGGGCTCGTGCTCGGGCGGCGGCACCTGCGCGCCGGGCGCCACGCGTTCTGGATGCGATCCCTGCGGCGTGGAGGTCTGCTCCTCGTCGTGCAACTGGGGATCGTGCCAACCTCGGTCGGGCGCGCAGTGCCTCTTCGAGAGCGGCACGCACTGGCGCTGCTGCGGTTCGAGCTCCTGGCAGTACTGTCTGTCGTCCTCCTGCTCCTGGAGCACGAGCTGCGCGCCCTGCACGGGATGTGGCTGCTGAGCTCCCCATGAGCGGGCGCCGTCCGGAGCGTGCGAACGCGGCTCCGGCGCGCGAGGCCGAGACCGTCCGACGTCGAACGAGGCGCCCGGAGCGTTCCGGAATCCGTCTCCTCGCGCTCCTCACGATTTACGGGAACGCCCGGCCGAGCACGCCGCCCGGCTCCGCTGCGATGCGCCCTCGCACATCACGACCGACGCGATCCCGAATCGGGCTGCTCGCCCTGGCAGCGCTCCTCGCGAGCTGCGCGAGCCCACGACCGAGCACGTCGCTTGCCGGCGGCACGCGTCCGAGCGCGCCCCGCGTCACGCCGGAGCGACCGACCCGCACGAGCGCAGAGGCTGCGCAGATCGAAGCGCCCACGGCCCCGGCCGAGCGCACGCCGCCTCCCCCGCGCGAGGTCACCATCGGCGCGGGCGGAGACGTGCTCGTCCACCTAAAGGTGATCCGCGCAGCGAACGAGCACGACGACGGCTTCGCGCACGTGCTCGGCCCGCTGCGCGAGGTCATCTCCGACGACGAGATCGCGTTCGTGAACCTGGAGACGCCGCTCGCCATGCGCGTCCCGCCGCGGACGGGCGATCCGCCGATCCTCGGCGCACCCGCCGCGGTCGCGCCGGCGCTGGCCGCCGTCGGCGTGGACGTCGCGTCGGTGGCCAACAACCACGCCTACGACCAGACCGCGCGGGGGATGGAGGACACGCTGCGCGCGCTGGCCGACGCCGGCGTGCGGACGGTCGGTGCGGCCGCGACCGAAGAGGAGGCGCCCGGACCGATCGTGATCGAGCGCGGCGGCGTCCGCGTCGCGTTCGTCGCGTTCACCGAACGGATGAACCGCGGGCCGATCGTGCAACGCCACGAGGCCTTCGTGTCCCGCATCGACCGGGCGCGGGCCAGCGCCGCATTGGCCGCCGCGCGGGCCGCCGCCGACGTGGTCGTGGTCTCGGTGCACTGGAGCTACGACTTCGCCGCGCACCCCTTCGCGCCGCAGCGGGCTCTCGCGCGCTTCTTCGTGGAGCAGGGCGCCGACCTGATCCTCGGCACGGGCCCCCACATCTTGCAGCGAGTGGAGCGCCTCGAGTCGCCCCGCGGCGACGCCGTCTGTGCCTACTCGCTCGGCAACCTCGTCTCGAACCAAGGGATGCGCTACCGCATCGGCCACCGCATGCCCGACGACGCCCACCCCGCCGTCGTGCTGCCCACGACCCGCGACGGAGCCTGGCTGCGCGCCCGCGTTCGCCTCGAGGACGATTGCATCCACATCGACGAGCTCGAGGCCGTCCCGCTGTGGACCCACAACAACTTCCTGCGCGTCGCGCGGCGGATTCGAGCAGGACCTCGACATCCACGTAGCCCCGCTCCGCGACGAGCCCGACGCCGTGCGCGAAGAGCGGCGACCGCGGATCGAGCACGACCTCGGCCCCGCCGTCCGCATCGTCGACTGAACGACGACGCGTCACGACGCTCGCCGCGAGGAAGCACCGTTCTCGACGCAGCTACCGGCACCGGCGACAGACTGAAGGCGAACGCGAGACAAGACGTGGGCGGTAGCTCGATGAGCGCTCGGCCGCGTCGCACGTCCGTCTCAAGAGGCAGCCACGTGAGCACGCCGAGAAGAAGACGCGCGGCGAGCGCGCCGCCGCCAGAGCCAGAGCGGCACCAAGAGCGCGAACGCCGGCACGGCGACCGCCGCAGCGGGCACGAGGATCTCCTCGGACACGACCCAAGCGAAGGGGCGCGCGCCCGGCGGGGACGAAGAGCGCGGCGTGGCGCGCGCCCACCGGCCCGAGCCCGTCGCCGAGTGCGCTGTGCGCCTCCACGGCCACCTCGGCCGGTGGCGGCGCGAGCACCGCGATCTGGTTCATCACCTCGCGCTCGACCCCGCGCACGTAGCGCTGCTCGACGCCCGCTCGCGTGCGGACTCGCCGCGTATCGGTCACGTCCAGACCGAGCGCGCGGACCCACCGGCCACGGCTCGGCGAGCTGACCACGCCGCCGGCGCGCTCGACGAACATCGCGCTGGAGCCACCGCCGTCGAGGTTGATTGCGCGCGCCGCCCCGAGCTCGATCATCAAGCGCGCGAGCTGGTAGAGCGTCAGCCCGTGGCTGTGACTCTGGCGGCCGTCGACGACGGCGAGGATGAGTGTCCGCCCGTCCCGCGAGACGCCCGCCGCCGTTCGAGGCTGACGCTGGTTGGACGTCGCGAACGCGTCGAGCTCCTCGCCCGCTACCTCCCCGTCACGCACGAGCATCGGGCGGCCGCTGACCGACTCGCTCAGGCGGGCCAGCGCGCGCGGATCCTCACCTTCGCCCGGTCCGTAGACGACCGCCCGCCCGCCGCGCTCGATGCCGAAGTGACCGAACTCGGGATCGGGCTCGGCGCCCTCCCAGAGGGTCCCGCCGCCGGCCGTGATGCCGGTCGGGCGCTGCCAGGTGCCCCAGAAGCCACCGTTCACCGCCGCCGCCGCCCGCTGCGCGTGCGCGAAGTCGGTCACCGTTCCCCAGCGCTCGTCATGCGGCGTCGCCACCACCCGCACGCCCGGCCGAGCGAGATCGACCACCAAGGCGTGGACGGACACCGCCGGCGAATCGATGGTGCGGCGCAGGTAGCGCACGCCGGGGTTCGGCTCGGACCAGGTGTCGTCGACCGGTCCTTCGGGTCGAGCCCGCTCCTGCGCACCCGCCGGAGCGCAGAACAGCGAGCACGCGAGAAGCGCCGCGACTCCGACCGAGAGCGATGTTCGATGACCGTCCACGGAGGGCACCTCGTGCAACCGGCAGGCCGCCCTCCGAAAGCGGGAGCGAAGAGGCGCATTGCCGGCTTCACGAGGCCGAACGGACACGGCGCCGCGTCTCCTCGCATACGCGGTCGCGGCCTCGCCGACACGCCGCATCCGCCCGAGCCTCGCCGTGCGCGCCGCAAGCCGGCTGGCCCGGCCGCTGCAATGAGCGCCGTGGCGATGGAGGGAGCGGCGATGAGGATGACGACGACGGTACTCTTGGCGACGGCCCTGGCGGCCTGTTCGTGCGCGCACGGGCACGACGCGGATTGGGCGCAGCCCGCTTCCTCATCGGCGCGTCCGAGCGAGCCCTCCTCGGACCGCGGCGCGGCCGCCTCGCGCGACGAGCGAAAGCGAGACGCGAACGACCTCCCACCACCCCAACGCGACGCGGTCGCGTCGAACGAGTCCGATACCGCGGCGCTCACACGACACATCGAAGAGGGGCGACAGCTCGACGTGCGGGTAGCCGCTCGCCAGCCCGCGACGGAGGCCGGCTCGTCCGCGCCCGACGAGCCGACGGCGGTCGCTCGCGAAGAGAGCGCGGCGCCGAGCGGCTCGGAAGACGACACCGCCGTGCCCGCACACCGAGGCGATGCGTTCTTCGGCGAGCCCGACGCGCCCGTGCGCCGCGCCCTCGGGTCGGAGGCGATCGAGACCGTCGACCACGGCCGCGGCGGGCGGAGCCTGGCGTTCGTGGTGACCCTCGCCGACGGCACCCGCGGCTACTTCAAGCCGGAGCAGACCTTCAACGGGACGCAGTGGTACGCGGAGATCGCCGCCTATCATCTCGATCGCGCGCTGGGGCTCGGACGCGCAGCGCCGGTGGTGGGCCGCAGCATCGCGTGGAGCGACCTCCGCGCCGCGGCCGGTCACGATCGGCGGGTGAGCGAGATTGTCCGCGGCGAGGACGGAAGCGTGCGCGGCGCCTTCGTGGCCTGGGTGCGCGCTCGGCCCACGCCCCTCGCGCTCCCGGCCGGCTGGGAGAGCTGGCTCCGCATCGACGAGGACGCCCCCGCCGTGTCTCCTTTCCAGCGACCCGGGCTCTACCGGCGAGCGCTGGCCCGCCAGCGAGCCCACCCGACGCCGATCGACGACGTCGCCAGCCCCGCGCAGCCCGAGCGACCGGCCGAGCTCTCGGACCTCGTCGTGTTCGACTACCTCGCGCAGAACCTCGACCGCTGGGGCACTCACAACACCAACGTGCGCACCGTCGGCCGGGACGGGCCGCTGATGCTCCTCGACAACGCCGCCAGCTTCACCTTGCGCGCCCCGCGCATCGGGCTGATGGACCGCCGCCTCGAGCAGGTCCAGCGTTTCCGCCGCAGTACCATCGACGCCGTGCGCCGCTTCGACGTGGAGGCCTTCGCCGCACGCCTGGCCGCCGATCCGCTCGCGCCCACCCTGAGCGCCCGCCAGCTGCGCAACCTCGAGACTCGACGTCAACAACTGGTCGCCCACGTGGACGCGCTGGTGGAAGAGCACGGCGAGGACGCGGTCTACGCTTGGTGAGCGGCCACGCGGAAGCCATCTCACTCGTCGACACTCCTGCCGCCCCGCGCGACTCGACGCGAGGGCCACCCGGAGTCGAGTCGACGGCAGCACTCCGGCCGACGCGACACGGCGACAGCCATCGTCACCTCGACTCGCCGCCGACGCGCTGCCGGAGCAGCGGTCCATGCGACCGAGCAGCCTCGCCCCGTCGCCGCCGCGCCGCGCTCCTTGCGGACCCGTCCATGGTGGCGGCGCAGGTGCGCGTCTTCGTCAACGACTCGGACCCCGGCGCGCCGGTCTCCGAGCGGCAGGTCTACCAGGGTGTGGTCGATCCGCATGGCGTGCTGGAGATCGACCTCGATCAGCGCGAGTTGGACGGGCTGCTCACCCAGAACCCCGACTCGCGCGGCACCTGGCTGAGCAGCCACGCCTATCACATCACCACCAACTACCCGGTGGTCGCCTACCAGTTCAATCCGATCATCCAGTCGTTCTCCAACGACGCGTCACTGCTCATCTCGTCGAGCGGCCTCGACACCGAGTACCGGGTGCTCGCCTGGCCCACCGCCAACCCCGTCGAGCCCTTCGGCAACATCGACGGCATCCCCGACCACTCCTACGTGACCATCGTCGGCGTCGAGGACAGCACCCACGTCACCGTCACGCTCGGCGGCCCCATCGTCGGCGACACCCACGGCCTCGGCATCGGACCGGCCAACGCGGGCGACACCATCGAGATGGACCTCGGCCCCTACGACGTCCTGAACCTGGAGAGCACCGGCGTCCCGGGGGACATGACCGGCACCGTGGTCCGCTCGACCGGCGGCCCGGTGGCGGTGTTCAGCGGCGGCGAGCGCGGGATCGCGCCGGCCTCGACCGACGGCGTCCCCGTGCCGCCGAGCGGCATGCCCGGCGACTGGTGCTGCACCGAGCACCTCGAGGAGCAGGTCTTCCCGACCACCGCGTGGGGCAAGGACTTCGTGATCACCCGCAGCCCGCAGCGCGGCACCTCCTGGCCGGAGCCGGACATCTATCGCGTGAGGGCCGACCGCAACCCGACCACCATCACCACCAACCTCGCCGGCCCCGACGCCAGCTTCACGCTCCAGCCGGGCCAGTGGCGCGAGTTCTATGCGCAGGAGAGCTTCATCCTGCGCGCAGACCAGCCGGTGAGCATCGAGCAGATCATGGTCAGCCAGGGCTGGGTCGACAATCCGCGACCCGGCAACGGCGGCGATCCCTCGATGGTCCTCTACCCGCCCTACCAGCAGTACCGCGACAGCTACGTCTTCCCCACGCCGAGCACCTTCAGCGCCAACTACGTCGTGGTGAGCGCGCCGATTGGGACCTCGGTCCTGCTCGACGGCCGCAACATCAACGCCGACGAGCTCGATCCGCTCTGCAACTACGAGATGGCCGGCGACATCGACGGCGTCACCTACAACGCCATCACCTGCCCGGTCGATCCGGGCGCCCACACGGTGGACGGCTCCATGCCGGTCGGGATCATCATCTACGGCTACTACAGCGTCGGCTCCTACGGCTACGTCGGCGGCTCCGACCTGGAGCGGATCAACCCGCTGATCTGAGCGCTCGTACCGAAGGCCCGAAGTCCGCTCCGGGGGTTGTGGCGAGGCGGGCACGGGGACTTCCGGCGTTCGTTCGGTACCCCGAGGCCCGAACGAAGCGCAGGTTGCGTGCGACTTGCACGAAAACCCGGAACGGAGCTCGGGCCGAGCCACGAGGCGAGGCGAGCGCTGGCGTGGCGCGCGACGCGTCCTATCTTCTCGCGCTCATGGAACGACCGAGGACGCCGCGGGCCGCGGGCTATCGCCAGCCGGCCGAGTGGGAGCCGCACGAGGCCGTGTGGCTCGCCTGGCCCAGCCACGACGAGCTCTGGGCGGAGGTGCTCCCCGAGGCCCAGCGCGAGCACGTGGAGCTCTGCCGGGCCATCGCCGACGTCGATGAGAACGGCAACCCGCGCGGCGAGACGCTCCACGTCCTGGTGCCGAGCGGCATCCGCGAGGTGGAGGCGCGCGAGCGGCTCGAGGGGCTCGGAGCGGTCTTCCACCGCATGCCCTTCGGCGACATCTGGATGCGCGACATCGCGCCGATCTTCGTCAAGAACGACGAGGGCGACGTCGCGCCGGTCTGCTTCGCGTTCAACGGCTGGGGCCACAAGTACATCCTCGACGGCGACGACCTGGTGGCCGGCCGCGTCGGCGAGCTGGCCGGCGGTGAGCTCTACGCGTTCGGGATGGTGCTCGAGGGCGGCGCGGTCGAGGTCGACGGAGAGGGCTCGCTCCTGACCACGAAGCAGTGCCTGCTCAACCCGAACCGGAACCCCGGCATGGAGCGGGAACGGCTCGAAGCCAACCTCGCCGACGCGCTCGGCGGCGAGCACGTCCTCTGGCTCGACGAGGGCCTGCTCCACGACCACACGGACGGGCACGTCGACACCATCGCCCGCTTCGTGGAGCCGGGACGCGTCGTCTGCATGGCGCCCCTCCGGCGACGACGACCCGAACGCCGAGGTGCTCGAGGCCATCGCCCGGGATCTCGCGGCGATGAAGGACGCGAAGGGCCGGCGCCTGCAAGTGGAGCTCATCCCCTCTCCCGGTCGGGTGGTCGACGACGAGCGGCTGATCCGACCGGCGAGCTACGTGAACTTCTACGTGGCGAACACGACCGTGGTGGTGCCGACGTACGGCACGCCGTGGGACGACGAGGCGGTGGAGGCGCTGGCGCCGCTCTTCCCGGGCCGGCGAGTGATCGGAGCGAGCGCATCGGCCATCCTCGCGGGAGGCGGCGCCTTCCATTGCATCACCCAGCAGCAGCCCGCGGGCGCGGAGCATTGAGGGCACCATGAAGAAGACCGATCCGAACCGCCTCTCCCTCGCGGTGATCCAGTGCGGCCTCGATCAGGCGCGCGAGCTCAACGTCGCGCGGGTGGTCGGGCACATCCGCGAGGCGGCGGAGAAGGGCGCGCAGGTGATCCTCGCGCCGGAGCTCTTCGAGGGTCCCTACTTCCCGCGCGTCGAAGACGAAGACTTCTTCGACTGGGCCCGCCCGCTCGAAGGCAACCCCACGCTGAAACGGATGTGCGAGCTGGCGAAGGAGCTCGGCGTGGTCCTGCCCTACTCGTGGTTCGAGAAGGCGGGGCAGGCCTACTACAACAGCCTGGCGATGATCGACGCCGACGGTGAGCTGCTCGGCGTCTACCGCAAGTCGCACATCCCCGACGGCCCCGGCTACGAGGAGAAGTACTACTTCCGCCCCGGCGACACCGGTTTCCGGGTCTGGAGCACCAAGCACGGCAAGATCGGCGTCGGCATCTGTTGGGATCAGTGGTTCCCGGAGTGCGCGCGGGCGATGGCGCTGATGGGCGCCGAGGTCTTGATGTACCCGACGGCCATCGGCGGCGAGCCCAAGAGCGGGGAGGACACCAAGGATCCCTGGCAGCGGGTGATGATCGGCCACGCCGTCGCGAACTCGATCCCCGTGGCCGCCGCCAACCGCATCGGCGACGAGGGTGGGCAGGTCTTCTACGGCAGCTCGTTCATCGCCGACCCGCGAGGCGACAAGCTGGAGGAGCTCGGCCGCGAGGACGCGGGCATCCTGGTGCACACGTTCGACCGCAAAGCGCTCGCCCGCCGCCGCGCCAGCTGGGGCTTCTTCCGCGACCGCCGGCCCGATCTCTACGACGTCCTGCTCGGCGCCGACGGTCAGTACTGACTCCGCGCTCGAGTCAACGCAGCGGGACGTCGACGGCGACCGGATCCGCGTGCTCCGGCCTGGCGCCGCTCGAGCGGAGCGCGCCGACGCGCAGCCCATCTCGATGGATCGCCTCCACCTCGCGCGCGCTCAGCCGGTGTCGGGAGAGCAGGTGGTCGCCCTCACGCAAATGCCCCGGGCTGAGCAGCCCGGCGAAGAGGAGGTCGACCCGCCGCGGGCGCCGGCCGATGCCGATGCGAAGGGCCGAATCGCTTGGACAGGGCCCTCGCGCGACCAGCTCGAGCGTGAGCTCGCGGCCGTTCAGCTCGGCGCCCACGACGCCGAGGCACGCGGCGATCCTCTGCCCGCGGTCCGGCTCGGCCCGGCCGACGATCGCCCGCGCGCCAGCTCCCTCGCGGGGATCGCCGCCACGCTCCAGCAAGACATAGTCCCCCGCCGCCAGCACCAGTCGATGGTCATCACGGGCGATCCAGGCCCGGGTCCTCGGCTCCTCGACCGTGCGGAGCAAATCCTCGTCGGCCGCGAAATGCCGCCGGTGCGCCACGTCGAGGACGAGGTAGTCGGCGCCGGTCTCGGGGGACGCGCTCCGGTGCAGCACGAGTCGCTCGGCCAGGTGCGGCAGGAGCGGGTCGGGCGCCTGCACGCTCCCGTCCTTTCCAATCGCCGCCACGATGGCGCGGCCGGCGTCGGAGTTGGCGTCGCGACGGTAGGCGGCGCCGTCGAAGTCCAGCGAGAGCGGCGTGCCTCCGGCGACGATGTGCGCGACCAGGGTCGACACGACGATCGCGCTCGAAGTGAGCATCCGGAAGCGCTCGGGCAGTCGTCCCGCCCCGTCGAGCGCGCCGGCGACCAAGAAGGGCAGAGCGGGCGTGAGATAGTGAACGTCGAGGTCCGTCGTGGTCGGCCACTCGCTGATCAGGTTGATCGCCAGGACGGGGGCGGCCGGGAGCAGCCAGCGAGCGCGCAGCAGCGGCAAGAGCGCCAGAGGAGCCAGGATCTTGGGCAGGTAGAGCAGCCGCGATGGGGTCGCGAGGTGGGAGACGAGCTCGCCCGGATGGGTGATCAAGTACGCGACCACCTGGGCCGGCGAGTCCCCGAAGTGCCCGAAATGGAGCTGGAGCGATCCCTCCGCCGGTGCGTAGCGCGGGTGCAGGAAGAGGAAGAAGAAGAGCGCGTAGGCGACGCTGATACCGGCGACCGCGAGGGCCCGCCGCGCGCTCGAACGGTGCTGCCAGGCGAAGAGAAGAGCCGCCAGCGCCGTCACCAGCGCGAGATCCTCCCGGCAAGCGAGCGCGCCGAGCGCGCCGAGGACCAGGCCCTTCACGCTCCCGCGGTCGATCGCCCACGCCATCCAGGCCAGCGGCAGCGCAGCCATCGAGCCGGGGTGGACCTCGTAGGCCGCCACGTGCCCGAGGTTGGGATGGAAGAGCCAGGCGATCGCGCCCACCAGCACGCCGCCCGGACCGAGGTGGCGGGCGCCGATGCGGGCGAGTGGGAAGCTGGCCGCGGCGAGCATCGCCGACTGCGCCAGGATCAGCACGGTCGGCGTGCCGAACGCGAGCCCCAGGAGCCCGAGCGGCGCCAACACCGGCGAGAGGTGGAGCCCGTAGATGTGCGCGTCGACGAGCGGCTCCCAGAAATTGCCGTGGACCAGTCCCCAGGCGATGCGCGAGTAGAACGCGGAATCGAAGGTCTCGTTGTGGAACGTCGCGTAGCGGGCGAGGGCGAGGACCGCGAAGAGAACCCCCTGCGCCACGCTCAGCGCGATGAGCGCGCGGCGTTCGGGCGGTGATCCCTCGACGTCGAAGCGGTCGGACACGGGCGCCGGAGCTTAGCAGCCCCCACCCCGTCGGTGGGCAAGCCCGTCGTCTCGAGCCGAGATCGCTGGACTCTCATGCGATACGAGCGGACGCCTCGACGATACCCGAGCCGCGGATCCCACACGGTCCGAACGCTCATGCCTGCGGGTCCGAGCGCGAGCCTCGGCGTGACCGACTGCTCGGGCGTGAACCGTCCGATCACGACTGCACCCATCGTGCGCCTCCATTTCGTGAAGAGGGTGGATCACGGAGCAGAACGACGGTCGGGGAGCGCGAGGACTCGAGGGGCCGTTCCGGACGCCTTGCTCCGGAGCGCGACGGGCGGTATCGACGCGCGATGCACGCCACCCGCGGCCTCTATGCGATCGTGGATCCCTCCGCCTGCCGCGGGCGCGACCCGCTGGTGATCGCGCGCGCCGTGCTGCGCGGTGGCTGCGCCGCGTTGCAGCTCCGGCACAAGGAAGGGCATGACGGAAGGACGCTCGCGCTGGCCCGCGAGCTGGCCGCCGCCTGTCGGAGCGCGGGCGTGCCCTTCGTGGTCAACGACCGTCCGGATCTGGCGGCCCTCACCGGCGCGACCGGGCTGCACCTCGGACAGGACGACCTGCCCGTCGCCGAGGCCCGAAGGATCGTGGGCGGCACCGTCGCGATCGGACGCTCCACCCACGACGAGGCGCAGGCGCGCCGAGCAGTACACGAAGGCGCCGATCTCGTCGCCTTCGGCCCGGTGTTCGAGACCGCCAGCAAGGCGAACCCGGAACCCGTCGTCGGGATCGACCGATTGGCGAGCATCTGTCGCGAGAGCGCGCTGCCCGTGGTGGCGATCGGCGGCATCGACGCAGCCCGCGTCGGCGCGGTGGTCGAGAGCGGCGCACGCTGGGCGGCGGTGATCGGGGCCGTCTGTGACGCCGAGGATCCCGAGGCTGCGGCGCGGGCCATCCACATGGCCTTCGACGCGAAGGGGGAACGGTGATCGTCGAGCTCCTACTCGGAGCCGGGCTGGTGCTCGCGGGCGCCGCCAGCGCCCGTGTCTTCGTCCGACGGCGAGACGCGGAAGAAGACCGGCGGGACGAGCCGCCGGGCGCGCCGGCGGCGGTGAAGGAGGGCCCGCGCGGCCTGCGGGTCGGCGACGTCCTCCTCTACGCGGACACGGAGCTCTGGTTGGCGGGCATGATCGCGCTGAACGAAGAGGGCTTCGTGGCGCGGCTCTTCCCGACGCCGGGAGGCCTCAGCTCGGAGTGGCTGGCTCAGCTCGACGAGCAAGCCAAGGACCTGGCCACGCTCCGGCCGACGGACGAGGTCCCGGCCGGTGTCCTGCCCGAATCGCTCCCGATTGGGGGGCGGCGCCTCTCGCTGGAACGGCGGGGCGCGGCCACGATCGGAACGGAGGGCGAGCACCTGCCGCGAACGAACCCGGAGGCTCGCTACACCATCCTCTCGGACGCGGGCGGACGGGTCCTCGTCGTCCTCGACTTCGCCAAAGCGCCGCGGCTCGCGCTCGTCGGCGACCGCATCTCGCGGGCGATGATCGATCTGCTCCCCGGCGGCGACCTCGAGGAGCGCTGAGCCTCTCCTCCGAGGCTCAGGCGCTGCGCGCGCGACGGCCTTCGCCGCGAGCGACCTCTTCCTGCTCGAAGAAGCGGATCGCGCTGTCCATCGACGCCACCAGCGCCTCGGTCACGACCCGCGCCGTCGCGTTGTCGGACTGCTTGAGCGCCTCGTAGTATCGCTGGCGCTCCGTCGCATGAATGACAGCCGGCGGGTATCCACCGCGGAGCAGCACGAGGTTCATCAGGAGCCGCGCGACCTTCCCGCTGTGCTTCGGGAAGGGGTAGATGTGCAAGAGCTGATAATGCGCCTTGGCCGCGAGCCGGAGCGTGTGAGTGGACCGCTTGGTCTCAGCCGAGTTCATCCACGAGACGAGCTGGCGCATCTTGTAGGAGATCTTCTCCGGCGCCGAGATCTCGTGGAAGTAGAGCCGATGGACGGGCATGTCCTTGCGGTACTTCGGCGGGCTCTTCCCCTCGACCTCCTCGGGAGCGAGGGTCGAGTAGATCTTCTTGATCACCTCGAGCGAGAGGTTGAGCCGCTTCTTCTCCGTCAGCTCCCGGATCAGCTCGATCGCCGCCTTGTTCTGGCGGATCTCGTCGAACACGGGCACCAGCGAGGTGTCGCTCGGGGCCTGGTTGTCCAACGCCGCGCGGAGCTCGTCCATGTTGTAGACGACGCCCTCGAGCGCGGAGTCATGGTAGACCCACGAGAGATCGAGGACACGGTTGTAGGATGCGAGCGAATCCTCACCCGCGACCTCCATCCTCCGGTGGAGGATGTGGAGTCTCTGATCCAATCGCTGCGCCTGCACGCGCCCAACCTCCGCTCGCAGGCCTCGTCCGCCCACCACGTGGACTCGACGACGCTGCCCTAACCAGTCCCAGGGCCACCCGTCCCAGGGGCGGCCGAATTTATCCAGTTGTGGCCGCCGGTGTCAACTGGCTGTCGTGCTTCCAGTGACGCGAGTCAACGTTCGGCGGAGCGTCCGGGACCGGGTCGAGTGAGCCGAAGCCCATGAGATTATGTGGGTTTTCCCCCGACAGGCTAGCTAGGATCCGGAGGCCAACAACTCGTCGAGATGATCGGCCAGCTCATCGGGATCGGGCACGCCCGTCTCGACCCAGCGCACGGTTCCGGCGCGATCGATCATCACCAGCGTGGGGATGCTCTGCACGCGATACGCCGACTGGGCCTGGAAATGGTCGTCGTGGAGGGTGTCGATGCGAGCACCGATCTCGCGATACGAGGCGCCGGCGCGCTCCCTCGAGACCTCGGCCTCGATGTTCACGCCGTACATCGTGATGCGCTCACCGTATCGTTCATGAATCTGGTTGAGCGCCGGGATGGACGCGCGGCAGGGCCCGCACCAGCTCGCCCAGAAGTCGAGCAGCACGACCTTGCCGGGCGCGGGAAGCGCGACGCGATCCCCTTCGGCGGCTCCGTCGCCCGACGCGAGAGGCAGATCGATCGGCGGAGCCTGCTCTCCGATGAGCGCGGCGGTCGGCCCATGCGGCTCATCGGCGCCGAGGCCGAAGAGCTGGCTACCGGCAGCCAGCATCACCACGACCGTGACGGCGAGCAGACCGCCGAGGATCCAGAGCGTCCGGCGCTCGCGGGTCTCGCTCACGCGGACCCTCCAGCGACGGGGAGCCGGATGCGGAACGCCGCCCCACCTTCGGGCGCGGCGCCACAGTCGATCGAGCCGCCGTGCTCCAAGACCACCTTCTTCACGATCGCCAACCCGAGCCCCGTCCCGTCACCCTTGGTGGTGTAGTAAGGGTCGAAGACTCTCGCCCGCGCTTCGGGGACAATCCCGGGACCGTCGTCCCGGACCTCGAGCAACGCGCCGCCGCGATCGAGGCGCGCCGCCACGATGACGCGGCCTCCGTCGTCCGGTCCGGCGGCGGCGACGGCCTGCACGGCGTTGCGCACCAGATTGTCGAGCGCTCGGCGCAGCATCTGGGCATCGATGTGCACGTCCATCCCCTCGTTCGCCACTTCCAGCGTGAGCCGGGGCGGCGTCGCGTCGACCAGATCGCTGGGCAGGAGCGCCGCTGGATCCACGCCGCGGAGCGCCTCGCGCACGAAGTTCCCGAGGTCGGCGTGCTCCAGGGCCGCCACCGGAAGGCGCGCGAACTCGCTGAACTCGCCCACCAGTCGCCGGAGCGTGGTGACCTCCTCGTCCACGATCGCCGCCGCATCGTCGAGGGTGCGGCGGAAGCGCGCGTCGTCGCCCTCGTAGCGGCGATGAACCTCCTGCACGGCGAGCTGGATCGGCGTGAGCGGGTTCTTGATCTCGTGGGCCAGCCGCCGCGCGAACTCTTGCCAGGCCCCGATGCGCTGCAGGTACTCGATCCGGTCGCGGCTCTCCCGGATGTCCGCGACCATGGCGTTGAACGCGCGGGTGAGCTCTGCAATCTCGTCGCGTCCGTCGGTGGGCACCTCCACGGAGAGATCCCCGCGTCCGACCCGCTCGGTGGCCTCCGCCAGCACGGCGACGCGGCGCGTCACGCGGCGGGACACGATGATGCCGACGGCGAGGGCGACCACCGTCACGCTCAACAAGAACGCGATGTAGATGCCGAGGTAGAAGTTGGAGACGTAGGTCGCGCCGGCGAAGAGGCGCCGGTACACCTCGACCAGCTCGCCGGCCTGCTGGTACTCGCGGAACGCGGCCGCTTCGGTCGCCACCGTCACCCGCACCCGGCCGCCGAGCCCGCTCGGACGGTCCAAGGTCAGCAATCGATTCCGGGATTCGTCGAGCCGCGAACCGCGCGACGCCCGCGCCACCACCGCGCCACCCGCGTCCTCGACCTCGACCCGCGCGACGTTGGGATAACGGTCGAGCGCGCCTTCCAGAAAGCGGCCCAAGCCGGCGCGATCCCCCGCCTGCAGCGCGGCGTCGGCGCGGCAATCGAACGCCACCGCGTCCGCCGTCCGCTCCGCGTCTTCGCGCAACGCCACCAGATGCCGCCGGTAGACGGTCAGCGAGCCCTCGAGCTGCTCGAGGACGCGGCGGTTCACGCCCACGCGGTAGGCCTCGCTCACGGCGCCCTGGCCGAACCAGAGCGCGCCGCCGAGGGTCACGAGCGCCAGCGCGATCATCGCGGCGAGGATCCGGCGCTCGAACCGGCCCAGCCTCACGGCACCCTCACGACCTGCGAGCGGAAGCGGAGCGTGTGCTCGGCGGCGCCGATCCTCCGATTGACGAAGAGGCTGACGAAAGAACCGAAGAACGCCTCCTGCCCGACGCCTCCGCCAGCCGGGCGCGCGAGCCAGCGCCGGAGCCGGTGGACGGTCTCCGGGGAGAGCGGGTTCATCTCGAGGAGGACCGCGAAGTAGACGGATTGATGCGAGAGCCCGCGATACACGTCCGCGCCCCCGACCGGCAGGTGCCGGGCGATCAGGCAGCGCTGCACCACGTCGTCGAGCGCGCGGATGGACTCGACGTGATCCCCGGCCGGGCCCTGCACCTGAACCCGATAGATCTCCTGCCAGGGATCGTAGATCACCCGACACGAGCGCGGCGCCATCGCCACCGGCTGCCCGCCCTCGCGGTAGGCATAGACACGCATCACCAAGGTCTGCGCCAGCCCGCTCTGGAGCTTCTGGCGCACCGAGCGGCTGGCGAGGTCGGCGGCGGAGAAATCCACCTCGGGGACGCCATCGCGCCAGCGCACGCCGACGCGCCGCTGTCCGACGTCTCCCTCCTGCGCCGAAGCGAGGGCCGGACCGAGGGCGACCGAGAGCGCCAAGCTGATCGCAATCCACCTCACAGCGAGATGAACCCCAAGAGGTTGGAGAAGCCGAGCTGGAAGACGCCGACCACCGTGTCGAAGCGCACGCCGACGTCGAAGGTGAGGTCGACCGGCACGCGCGCGAAGCCCGAGTAGCCGGGGATGGCGAGCTGCAGGTCCTTCGCGTCGGCCAGCGCGTAGAGCCCGACGAGCCCGTAGATCTGCACGGCGCGCAGACCATCGCCACCCTCGTAGAGCCAAAGCGAGTATTCGATGTCGACGCGCGCCGCCAGCTCCTGGGCGCGCATCTCCTGGATCGACGTCCCGAGCAGGTTTCGTGGACCACGACGATCGAGGTTCAGCTCGAGCACACGGGAGGGGATCGGATCGCTCAGATCGGAGACGTAGAACTTGTAGAAGAAGGGAACGTCGCCCACCGCGGCGCCGACGAAGGCCCCGAGTCGCAGCGTGTGATGCGCCTCCGGCAGACGAACCCACTCGCGCCACCCGGCCTGGAGACGCACGAAGTCGTAGCTCGAGCCGAGCAGCATGCTGCTCAGGTCGGCGCGGACGAACGCGAAGCGGCCCTGACTGGTCATGCCCGCTTGGTCGCGCTCGTCATCGACCAGCCCGAGCTGCAACGCGCTGATCCAGCTCAGGCCGTCGTGGATCGAAAAATCGATGGGCACGATCTCGGTGCCGCGCGTGCGGCTGGCGGCGGCCGGGCGGTCGAGCACCTCGACGGCCTCCAGGTGATAGTCGAGGGTGAAGCGCAGCGTGGTCCCGAGGTCGGTGCCGGTGCCGAGGCTGCCGCCATAGCGCCGGTAGCGGACCACGGCGTTGCGTCCCTCCGCGCAGGGCATGGTGGAGGCGGTGGGACAGGAGTCGACCGAAACGAGGACGTCGTCGTTCCCGAAGAACTCCCGCCCGTTGTTGAACATGAGCATCCCGCTCAGGCCCCAGTCGCTGCCGAAGAGGCTCGCGACACCGCTCCGGACGCGGAAGCCCTGCTGCGGGTAGGAGACGAGCGCCGTGGCGTCCACGGCCACGCCGGTCCCGAAGAGGTTCAGCTCGGAGAGCGTGATGCCGAGGTAGGGGTTGATCTGGGTGTTGGGATCGCTGCTGCTGAGGACGCCTTCGGCGAACCCGAGGGTCAGCCCGCGCACCGTGAACGTGTTGCGCTCGGTGACCTGGACGACGAGCACGACATAGCCGCGCCGGCTCCCACGCTCGACGCTGAGGCGTACGTCGTCGAACCACCCCGTCGCGAGCAGCCGCCATCGGATCGACTCGACGCGCGGCTCCTCCACGTCGAGGACCTCGCCCGGCCGGAGCGGCACGAAGCTCCGGATGAGGCCGGTGTCGGTCTTCGTGTTCCCGCGCACTTCGACGCGCTCGAGCAGGTAGCGGACGTCCTCGAAGAAGCTCGCGTCCGCCGAGTCGCTCGCGTCCCCGCTCGAGCCCTCGCTGGCGTCCCCGCTCGAGCCCTCCCCACTCGTTCCCCCGGTGGCGTCACTCGCCCAATCCGGCACCGCTCGAATCCTTCGCTTCCGTCGCCGCTCGAGCCTTCCCCGCTCGGTCCCTCGTCGGCGTCGCCGCTCACCTCCGGTCCGCTCGGCTCACTCGATCCGTCCGCTCCGGCACCCTCCGACCCGGCGCGGCCCGAGTCGCTCGCGCCACTCGATCCGTCGCCGGCACCTCTCGAGCCCTCCCTCACGTCTCCGCTCGACGGGTCCGCTGGCGCGCTCGGGATGACTTCGCCGTCGTGTGCTGGGCTATCGGAAGCAGCGCGTTCGGTGGTCGGCGGATGCGCCGTCGCCGCGTCGGCGTCCTCCGCTTCATCCGAATCGAGGCGTCGGTCTGCCGCTCCGCGCGCGGTGTCATCGGAGCGAGCGGCGGGACTCCGCAGCGAGCGTCGGTTCCGTGCTCCGCGCGAAGCGGACCCGGCGTCCCCCACCTGGCCGCCTCGAATCGGGCGCTCCGGCGCCTGCCCCATCGCGACGCAGGGCGCCAGCCAGAGCAACCCGAGGACGATGGTCGCGCGCGCACTCATCCGCTTCGCCGGCAGGCCGCCATCTCGTGCCCCCGACGGCGGCGCACCCTACTGCACGGGAGGTAGGTGAGCGAGCACCGCGAGGATGACGAGCGCGATGAGGATGAAGCCCAGGCTCCACCCGACCGCCCCCGCCACCGCCACCGCCGGTCGCACGGGAGGCGACGCGCTCTTCCCGGCCGGAGAGGTCTCGGCGTGCGCTTCTCCCCGGCTTCGGCGCTCTCCGCGTCGTCCGGGTTCGCGGCGGCATCCACCGTCTCGCTCTCCGAGCCTTCAGCGCCTTCCCCGTCGTTCGCGTCCGCCGACTCGCTCGCCGAGACCTCGGCGCTCTCCGCTTCATTCTCGCCTGCGGAGGCGTCGCTCTCGGAAAGCTCGCCAGGAGCCGCTTGGTCGCCGGTCTCTTCGGCCTCGTCGTTCTTCTCTTCGTCTGCCATCTCTCGGGGCTCCGGGAGGGCGGCCCGCCGTCGTTCGGGCCGGGCCTCGGTCAGGGCGAGCTCGGCGTCGCCCTTGGATACGTGTCGTGTGCTCGCGTCGTCGCGCACCTCGGGAGGATCGCCTCCGAGGTAGATGAGCCGGACGGTCTGCTCGTCGCGCCGGCGACTCGGCGGCGGCAAGGTCCGTGGCCGCGGGCGCGCCTTCGGAGGCGGTGGCAGCGGCGGGCTGGTACGCGTCGGCGAGCGCGCCCGCTCGCTCTCGTGAACGACGTCGGCCAGCGCCATCTCGACCACCCGCAGAAACTGCCGCGTGTCCTCGCGCCGCCTCGGCGCGGCCGGCCGCTCCAACGTGGGCGCCTCGTCCTCACGGAACTCGGCCGGCACCTTCGGGTCGAGGACAATCTCGAACTTGCCCTCTTCCCAGGCGAAGACCTCCGACAGGTCCGCCTCGCCCTGCCCGTCGAGCTCGATCGCCAAGAGCTCGCCGGCGTCGTAAATCGCCTCCGCGCGATGCCCTCGATGGCGCAGCTCGAGCGTGCCCGAGAGCCCCGCGTGCTCGCAGTAGCTCATCAGGTCCGCCGGCACGTGCACCGCGAGCGTTCCGCGCTTGGTGTGGTCGTCTCCCCGCGAGACGGAGAGCGGCGGCAGCCGCTGATGCACCTCGTAGCGACCTGGGCCGAGCGCGAGGAGGAGGTCGACCGGGTCCTCACCATCGTCGCGGGGCTCCTGCTCGACGGCAATCTCACCGCCGTAGAGCACAATCTCGCCGCGCACCTCGCCGGACTCGAAGCGGAGCACGCCGGTGACGCGCTTCGACTCGATCTCCCGAAGGAGCTCGAATCGCTCCACCTTCGGGGAGCTCGCCAGCGAGGACCGGGGGACGGGCCATCCAGCTCTGGAGTTGGCCTCTTCGCGCTGCGGTCTGTCAAGCGCGGGGCGGACGCGCGTGGCACCATGCGCGGCGTGTCACGCTCTTCGCTCGTCGCGCTCGCCTGTGTCATCGGCTCCGGTTGCGGCGGCACCGCGCCTCCACCCGCGACGCCCGCCACGGAGTCCGCCGCGTGCGCGAGCGCATCCGCCGATGCCACCGAGGCGTGGTCCACGCTCGCGAGCCAGGCCGAGCAAGCGGCACGGCCGCCCGAGGATGCGCCGCCCGATGCCGAACGGGCCCTCGACCGACTCGAAGCCCACGTCGAGGCGCTGCGCGGGGCGCCGCGGGAGATCTCGGGAGACGAGGCGCTGGAGCTCTCGAACGCGGTGATGGACGCGGTCGACGCCCTGCACGGGCAAATCCCGGCTTCCCTCCGCGACCGGGCCAATCGCGCGGCGGAGGCGATCCTCACGGATCGGAGCGAGCAGGGATCGCTCCGCGCCGCGGCCGACGCCAAAGAGGTGCTCGAGCAGGTCCTGCAGACCGTGCATCCCGGCTCGATCGAGGCTCGCGCGGAGCGGAGGTCGATGGCCACCCTCGGTCGGCGCGCCCGGGCGACGGCAGAGGCGTATCGCGATCGAGGCCCGCAGCACGGCGACCTCAGAGCGGATCGCAGTGAAGCGATCGCCCTGCCGGGGACCGCCCATGACGCACTGCGTCAAGCTCACGAGCACGCGATCGAGGCGTCGTCCACGGTGCGCCGGACCTGCCAGATCGACCGCCACCTCGCCGTTCCTGCGCCCTGAGCACACACGAGAACGCCCGCGCCTCCAGCGGAGGAAGCCCTGCGATCAGCGGACCCGTCGTGTTCGTGGACGCGGGCTCGAGGCAGCCCACCTACGAAAACGCCCGCGCCTCCAGTAGAGAAAGCGCGGGCGATGGCTCGTGGGGTCGCGACGGACGATCAGGGGAAAATGCCGCGCTCGTCGTACGCGATCTTGAGGCTCTCCAGCGCCAGCGCGTAGGCCGCGATGCGCGGCGACACCTGCTTCTCGCGCGCCAGCCCCATCACGCGGTGGTAGCTGCGGGTCATGCGGCGCTCGAGCTTCGCGTCCACCTCCTCGAGGTCCCAGGTCTCGCTGCGCTTGTTCTGGATCCACTCGAAGTAGCTGACCGTCACGCCGCCCGAGTTGGCGAGCACGTCGGGGATGACCTCGATGCCGCGCTCCGCGAGCACGGCCTCACCGCCCGGGTTCACCGGACCGTTCGCGCCTTCCGCCACCAGCTTCGCCTTGAGCACGCTGGCTTCGTCGGGACCGATCTGGTTCTCGATGGCCGCGGGCACGAAGATGTCACTCTCGATCGCGAAGAAGTCCTCGCGGCTGATCTCCTGCCCGGCGCTGTAGCCGGCGATCGAGCCGTTGTGCCGCACGTAGTCGGCGAGCTTGTGCGGATTGAAGCCCTCCGGGTTGTAGAGGTATCCGCTGTGATCGCCGACGGCCACGGTGGACACGCCGAGCTTGTTCAGCAGCAGCGACGCGTGCGAGCCGACGTTGCCGAAGCCCTGGATCGTGACCGTGCGGCCCTCGAGCTCGAAGGCCTTCTCCTTGGCCCACTCGATGATGCAGTAGACCAGCCCCTGCGCGGTCGCCTTCTCGCGGCCGAGCGAACCGCCTGACGTCAGCGTCTTCCCCGTGACCACGCGGATCTGCGCGTTCTTGTACGCGTGTCCGACCGTGTTCATGTAGGTGTCCATCAGCCAGACCATCGTCTTCGCGTTGGTGCCGACGTCCGGAGCCGGGATGTCGTAGTCGGGCCCGATGTTGTTGCCGAGCGCGTGCGTGAAGCGACGGGTCACCCGCCGGAGCTCGTCCGGGTTGAGCTCGCGCGGGTTCATCTTCACGCCGCCCTTCGCCCCACCGAAGGGGATCCCCATGAGCGCGCACTTCCACGTCATCATCGACGCGAGCGCCTTCAGGTCGTCGAGGCTCACGTGCTCGTGGTAGCGGAGGCCCCCCTTGTACGGACCGAGCAGGTTGTTGTGCTGGATCCGGTACCCCTTGAAGAGTCGCGTCCGGCCGTCGTCCATGCGCACGGGGAAGTGGACGATGATCTCGTTCTTGGGCTGAGCGAGGATCGCGGCCACGTGCTCGGGCAGGTTGACGACGCGTGCGGCTTCTTCGAGGTAGCCCTGGACGACCTTGAAGAACTTGTAGTGGGCAGGATCGCTGGCCATCGGTGTGACTCCTTGGGGAAGGGGCTTGGGTCCTCGCCTCTTAGCCCGAAGCGGGGAGCCGTCAACGACGCACCGCGTCACGAATTCCTTTGTGACGCCGCGTAGTTCGAGCGTTCGCCGCCATCCTGCCCCGAGCCGATGCGGGCGGCCCATCGGACAGCGTGCGGGTGCTCACGATCCTGTCGCGAAGCCCGGCACGGCGCTCGGGATGTGCAGCACCCAGTAGGCGTAGAGGAGCGTCACGATGGCGGTGAACATCAGCGCATCGATGCGGTCGAGCAGCCCGCCGTGGCCGGGAATGATGTGACCGCTGTCCTTCACGCCGGTGCTGCGCTTGATCACCGAGATGCAGAGATCGCCCGCCTGGCCGACCGCGCCGGCGACGAGCGCCAGGACGACGGCGTGCACCCACGGCAACGCGGGCAGCCAGAGCCAGCGGATGACGAGCGCGAAGCCGACCACGGAGAGCAGCCCGCCGATGGCACCCTCCACCGTCTTCTTGGGCGAGACCTTCTCGTAGAGCTTGTGGCGACCGAACGCGCGGCCGGCGAAGTAGCCGCCGGTGTCGCTGCCCCAGGCCAGCGCCATGCTCAGCACCACCCACGTGCCGCCGTTCTCGAAGTGATGGAGCTTGCCGACCGCGGCCAGCGCGCCGCCGATGTAGAGCGGCCCCGCGATCAGCCAGCCCATCCGGCCCGCGGCCGCGCTCATCGGGTCGGGTCGGGTCAGCGTGGCCAGCGCGCCGGTGATCACCACGCCGAAGATGAGCGTGAGCAGCGCGTCCGCGCGGGTGGTGAAGACGATGACCGCCGTGGTGATGGTCGACACCAGCACCAGCCAGACCTGCAGCGGACGCTCGCCCTTGAGCGTCATGCCCGCCAGCTCGAGCGCGCCGATCAGCGACGCGACGATCGCGACGCACGAGAACACCCAGGGAGGCGCCCAGTAGAGCGCCCAGAGGATGATGGGAATGCCGACCGCCGCGGTGAGCAGGCGGATCGCCAGATTGGAGGGGCCCTTCTTCTTCGGGGCCGCTTCGGGGGTGGGCTCGGTCTTCTCAGGCATGCATGCGACTCGCGAGAAGGGCGGCCGGATCGGCCAACGTCCCCTTCTCCGCGTCGCATG
The DNA here is from genome assembly GCA_963832725.1 of uncultured Pseudomonadota bacterium. Classification (GTDB taxonomy): domain Bacteria; phylum Myxococcota_A; class Polyangia; order Polyangiales; family Sandaracinaceae; genus JAEZBP01. The sequence continues at coordinate 2,992,580 of CAWHVG010000005.1, read as the reverse complement.
GTAGCCGGCCGAAGCGCCGCTCGCGCGTCTGATATGTGGCCAACGCCTGGAAGAGGTCTTCCTCGGCGAAGTCGGGCCACAGCGTCTCCGTGAAACAGAGCTCCGCGTAGGCGGCGGCCCAGAGCAAGAAGTTGCTGATCCGCTGCTCGCCGCTGGTGCGGATGAGCAGATCGACCGGCCCGACCTCCATCGAGGGGAGCACCGCCGAGAGCAAGCGCTCGTCGATGCGCGCCGGATCCAGCTCGCCCTCGACCGCGCGGGTCGCAATCTCGCGGGCGGCGTCCGCGATCTCCTCGCGGCCGCCGTACGAGAGCGCGAGCGTCAGCGTCATCTCGCCGAGGCCCGAGGTCTCCGCCTCCAACCGCTCGAGGATCTCGGCCACGTCCTCCGGCAGTCGAGCCCGCCGTCCAATCGCACGCAGACGAATGCCGCGCGCGATCAGCTCGTCCCGCTCCGTGATGAGGAACTCCTTGAGGAGCTCCATCAGCGCGCCGACCTCGCCACGCGGACGATCCCAGTTCTGCTCGCTGAACGCGTAGAGCGTCAGCGCGCGGATGCCGAGGCGCCGGCAGATCCGGACCGTGCGCCGCACGGCCTCGCTGCCTTGGCGGTGGCCGTCCGCGCGGAGGAAGCCCTGCGAGAGCGCCCAGCGGCCGTTGCCGTCCATGATGATGGCGACGTGCTCGGGCAGACTGCGCAGGTTGACGAGCGGCACGATCAGGGCGGTACCACCGGCCACGACGCGCAGCAAGCGGGGGCGGGCGAACGGTCGCTGCGCGGGGGCGAACGGGGCCCAGGCGGTCGTGGCCGGAGGAGGAATCCGGTATCTACGGTGACACGACCACGGCGCTACGGATGGCGTCGCCCGCTTGGATTCGGTCGAGCGCGTCGAGCCCTTCGACGACCGCGGCGAACGCCGGGTAGCGACCTTCGAGGTGGGGCTGCGGCGCATGGGTGATGAAGAATTGGCTGCCGCCCGTGTCGCGGCCGGCCAGCGCCATGCCCACGGTCCCGCGCAGATAGGGGAGCCGGCTGTCCTCGCAGCGCTGCCAGAACCCGGGACCGCCGTAACCGTCGCCGCGGGGATCGCCGCCTTGGACGACGAAACCGGGCACCACACGGTGAAAGGTCAAACCGTCGTAGAAGCCATCCCGGACGAGCCCGAGGAAGCGAGCGACCGTGGTCGGCGCCACGTCGGGGCGAAGCTCGAGGACGAGATCGCCACGGTCCGTGTGCAGGCGCACTCGCGGACGGGACGCGGGATCCACGAGCGCTTCCGGCGAGATCGGGTTCGGTGGAGGCGGAACGGGGCCGTCCGGGAGCACCGCCTCCCAAGCCGCCAGGAGACGGCGCGCGCGATCGCGAACGGCATGGCTCGGATGCAGCGCGAGCTCCGTCACCTTCGCTTGCAGCGCGCGGGAGTCGGTGGCGTCGACGGCGTCGAGCCAGTTCACCCAAGCCTCCAGCTCGCCTGCGGGCAGGCTCTCCGAGGCTCGACGGAGCGCGGATTCGGTCGGCTCGGCGGGCAAGGGCGGGGGCACTCGGGTCTCGGAGGGGACGCGGCGAGCGATGGTGGCCAGCGCCTCGGCGGCGGCGGCGAGGACGCCGGGATCTTCAGTGGTCAGCGCTTCGGTCACGATGGAGCTCGCGTCCGCGTGCCACACGCGGGATGCCGCACGGAGGACGGCCTCGCGGACGGGCGGCGAGCCATCGCTCCAGAGGCGGGCGAGGAAGGCGGCGCGCTGCTCCTCCGCGCCCTCCAGGTCCCCGAGGATGGCGGCCGAACGAGCAGCGCGTTCCGCGGGCAGCACCTGCTCGAGGCCGCACGAGTCGATGCGAGACGGCCAGCCGCGCGCGCGGTCCACGAGCTCGGCGGCGGCGCAGTGGGCCAGGCCCTGGTCGCGAGTCGCGGGAACATTCGGCGCGAGCTCGCCGATGCGCGCGTGGAGGCGGACCGCGGCGTCGTGCACCGGTGTGCTTCGGGCGAGCGGACCTGCCGCCGACAATGCGGTGAGGAGCACGTGCAGTGGCCCGCCGGCGACGACGCGAGCGTCGACGAACGCGCGTTCCGCGACGTCCTCCAGCGCGTGCGCGTACGCGACGTGATCGGCAACCGCGGCGTCGGCCGCGAGCGCTCGGAACGCCTGCACGGCCACGCGCCAGTCGGCGTCACGCGTGCCGTGAACCAGGGTCTCGATGGGCACGTCGGGCTGCTTGCCGAGGGCGCGGATGGCGAGCGCGCGGACGTCCGGATCTTGGTCCGCGGCGGCCAGCGTGAGGGCGACCGTCTCACCTTGAGCGTCGGCGGGCCCCGGCGCCGGCAAGCGCGCGAGCGCGTAGACGCAGGCGCGCCGGACCTCGACGGGCTCCTCGGGGCCGATGAGCGCGGCGATCCGGGATCGGGACGCGCGCGGCAGGTTCCGCTGGCCGAGACCGTATTCGGCGGCTGCGTGGCAGGCCGCCGCTCGCTCGACCGACTCGTCGGAACGAAGCGCCGCCTCGAGCGCCTCGAGCCCGCGCTCGGAGCGGAGTCGCGCCAGGTCGCGCAAGAGGAGCGCGCGGGAGTCGGCGGACGGCTCGGCAGCCAGCGCGCGGAGGAGCGCGGCGTCGGTGCCCTCGGAGGCCTCGGTCTCGAACGCGCCCAGGCCGAACGAAGCCCAAGCGCGCGTCTCCGGGTCGGTATCACGGAGGGCGGCGAGCAGACGGGGGACCTCCTCGACGGAATGGACTCGTGCCAGCGCTCGAACCGCAGCACGGCGCTCGTCGGGGTCGGGAGCCGTGCACGCTCCGCGGAGGCGCTGGGTCGCCACGCGGCGGTCCGCGTCCACGGTGAGCTCGGCGAGCGAAGGCTGACTCGGCGCCGGGGCGGGCGCCGGCGCGCTGGGCGGCTCGGGAGCCGGGTCACCGCCACAGGCCGAGAGGAGCGCGGCTAGCGACAAGACGTGACAACACGTGACCTTCATCGTCGTCTAGTTTCACGTGAAACGGAGTGCGGGAGCGGGAGCTTTTCACGGAGCGGGGCGCAGGGAAAGACTCGTGGACGTTCCAGGCGAAGGACCTCCTACCCGAACGATCCGCGTCCTGACCCGGAGCCTCCTGCCGCACCCCGTTGCCGGCCGCTCGGGGCAATACGGGCGTGCATCCGCGCCGACACGACCCTCCATCGACCCCCGGCCGCCGACGCGACGCGCGCATGCAACGCTCTTCGAGGTCACACCTCCCTCATCGCGCTCGATCGCACCGGATTGGCGCGGAGTGATCCGCAGCATCGAGAGCTTCGTCGAGGGGGAGGCGCTGCCGGTGCTGCGCTCAGACGCGGGGGAGGACCTCCGGTAGACCGTGACGACTGTCGGTCCGCGGCGCGTCGACCGGTTCACCAGCCTGCGGCCGCAGATTCCGACGCCGGACGGGAGTGCGTGCCCGCGACCCGCCGCGGCCAGCTCGCGCGCGCCCCCCGATGGGTCGAGCACGGTTGGGCGGCAAGGCGTGACACTACACGACGTTGGCCGGCACTTCGTTTCACGTGAAACGGAGCTCAGGGATCCCCTCCCAGCCCGACAGGCTCACCCCCAACCCGGCCCCGTGGCCCGAACACCACCCGGAACGTGAGCGAATGCGCTCTCTCCGAGCCCGTCAGTCGTCGGGCGCGCCCAAGCGCGCATTCCCGCGCCTCGCCCCCGCCGGCCACCACCACCTCACCGGACTCGCTCAAGCGCATCTGCCCCGCGAAGGGCCGCCAACCCGCGTCCCACTCCCGACGCAAGCACATCCTGACCCGTATCGCGATGCGCTGCGCCAGACGGCGGTCCGAGCTCGAAACGTCGTCGCCCGCCTCGACGCGCACAGAGAGCGAGCGTAGCGGTCGGGCCAGTTCTTCGAGCATGTCCACCGCTGCCTCGAAGATCCGCGCCCGCGTCGCACCCGCAGTGACCGCCGCTGCGATCACCTCGCCGAGGGCCGCCGCGACCCGCTCGACGCTCCAGCTCTGCCCGGCCTGGACCAAGGCCTTCGCGTCGGCTCGCCACGCTTCGTCTCCGAGCAGTCGTGACGCCTCCGCCCGGGCTCCAGACTGGCTCATCGGCGGCAACGCGCGCAGCGACCGCGCCACCGCGCCTCGACCTTCCGCCTCCTCGGCCTCCGCCGCGAAGAAGCGAATCGCTCGATTGATGGCCACCGCACGGATGGAATCGACGCTCGGGCATCGCGCCCTTCCTCGGAACGCATCCATGGGGGTCGATCGGCAGCCGGCGACACGCTGCGACGCGAGCTGCCTCTGCTCCCCCGGCGTCGCCCATCGCTCGACCGATTCGACGAAGCGCTCGCACCTGCGACGGCTCCCGCGCAGATGCCGGCTGCCAACCGAGAGGGGCCGAGTCGGCCCGTGCACGTGCCTGCCGCGGTACAAATCGCCAAGACGAGGACGAGATAGTGTCTCATCACCGTGATCGGACGCCCCGATGCCGCCTCCTGCCCCGTTTCACGTGAAACAACGCGATCGATCGCCACACTTTGACCGGCCGCTGCCTGCCCCCCATGATCCGCGCCGTGTCGCTCCCCGACCACCTACGAAGCGAGCTCGCAGCCCTCGAATCGAGCGGACTGCTCCGACGGCCCGTGACCCTCGACGGTCCCCGTGGCGCCGAGGTCCTGCTCGGCGAGCAGCCCGTCCTCGTCTTCTGCTCGAACGACTACCTCGGGCTCGGCGCTGACCCCCGTCTAGTCGCCGCCTGCCATGCGGCCCTCGACGAGCTGGGCCTCGGCGCCGGCGCCTCCCGCCTCATCTCCGGAACGAGCCCGGCCCACCTCGCGGCGGAAGAGCGCCTCGCTGGTCTCGTCCGACAGCCGAGCGCCCTCCTCTTCTCGACCGGCTACGCCGCCAACATCGGGGCGCTCTCGACGCTGATTGGACGCGGCGACGTCGCGTTCAGCGACCGACTCAACCACGCCAGCCTGATCGACGGACTCCGGATGAGCCGCGCTCGCGTGCGCGTCTACGACCACGCCGACACCGAGCACCTCGAATCGCTGCTCCAAGAGCACCGAGCCGACGGGCGGCGAGCCTGGGTCGTCACCGACACCGTCTTCTCGATGGACGGAGACCTGGCGCCCCTCGCCCGCCTCCGCGCCCTCTGCGAGCAGCACGACGCTTCGCTCTACGTGGACGAAGCGCACGCCCTCGGCACGATTGGCGAGGGACGCGGGCTGGCGCATCACCTCGGCGTCCCGGTCGACGCACTCGTCGGCACCCTCGGGAAAGCAGCAGGGATTGCGGGCGCGTTCGTGGCCGGCGCACCCGAGCTCCGCACCCTCCTCGAGAACCGCGCGCGGAGCTACGTGTTCTCGACCGCACCGCCGCCCATGCTCGCGGCCGTCGCCCAGGCCGCCGCCGCGATCCTCGAGAGCGCGGACGCTGCGCGAGCTCGCCTCCGCGAGCATGCCGACCGCGTCCGCCGAGCGCTCCGCGCGCAGGGATGGGACGTCCCCATCGAAGGGCCTTCGCCCATCATCCCCGTCCGCGTGGGAGACCCTCGCCGCACCATGGCGCTCTCGGCCGCGCTGCTCGAGCGCGGCATCTTCGTGCAGGGCATCCGGCCGCCCACCGTGCCTCACGGAACCAGCCGCCTGCGTGTAGTGCCCACCGCCGCTCACGAAGCACACCACATCGACGCGTTGATTGAGGCCTTCGCGACGACCCGATCCCGCTGAGCCCGGATTTGCCGCAAATTGCCCCGGCCGGCATCCGGATGGCGCTGTCACGGCGGAGCGCGAGGACGTAAGCCGTCCTGGCCCACCCGGTCACAGAAACGAGTCGGCACGAAAGCCACGCTCAGCCCACCGCCGATTGACACCCTCGACCCCGCGGACCACGACCCGCGCATGCCCGCGATGTTCATCAGCGGCACCAGCACCGGCGTGGGCAAGACCTGGCTCACCCGCGGGCTGGCCCGCGCGCTCGTCCGGCGCGGCGTCGTCGTCGCGGCCGTCAAGCCCTTCGAGACCGGCTGCGAGCCGGACCCCGAAGACGCGCTCGCCCTGGCCCGCGCGTGCGGTCGCCCCATCCTCGCCCACACGCCCGGGTTCTACCGCACGCGCCGCCCACTCGCCCCGTGGGCCGCGACGCTCGAGGGTGCAGCGGCCCCCGATCCGAGCGCGATCGTGGACGCCATTCGAGGGACCTACCCGGACGACGGAATCGCGCTGGTCGAGGGCGCCGGCGGGCTCTTCGTCCCCGTCGACGCGGATCGCGACATGGCCGACCTCGCACGCTCCCTCGGGATCCCCGTCGTCCTGGCAGCGCACGACGGGTTGGGCGTCCTCTCCGACACGCTCGCGACGCACGGGCTCGCGGCCGCACGTGGCGTCCGAATCGCCGCCATCGTGCTCACGTCCTTCGGACCTTCGGACCCGAGCTGCGATACCAACGCCCGCATCCTCCGCGAGCGGCTGCCCTGCCCCGTCCTCCGGTTTCCCGCCGGTCGAGACGACGACGACGCGCTCGCCGATGCGGCCGCGCCGCTCCTCGGTCCGCTCGGCCTCTCGCTAGACTGAGAACGCGACCCGGCACCCGGTTCGAGCGCCGCGAGACCGGCGGGCCATACGTATCACAAAAGATTCTCCCCAAACTACTCGAACGCGGCGATCCCCGTGATGTCCTGACCGACGATCAGCGTGTGGATGTCGTGCGTACCCTCGTACGTGTAGACCGTCTCGAGGTTCATCATGTGCCGGCCAACCGGGTACTCGTACATGATGCCGTTGGCGCCCAGGACGTCGCGCGCCATCCGGGCGATCTCGAGCGCCGCAGCCACGTTGTTCCGCTTCGCGAGCGAGATCTGCGCAGGCCGGACCTTCTTCTGCTCCTTGAGCCGCCCGAGTCGTAGCGTGAGCGCCTGCGCCTTGGTGATCTCGCTCAGCATGTGCACCAGCTTCTGCTGCACCAGCTGGTAGCCCGCGATCGGCCTCGAGAACTGCTTGCGGTCCTTCGCGTACTCGAGAGCCGTGTCGTAGCAAGCCATGGCGGCGCCGATGGCGCCGAAGCAGATCCCGAATCGCGCTTGAGACAGGCAGGACAGCGGCCCGCGCATGCCCTCCACGCCCGGCAGAAGCGCGTCAGGCCCGAGCTCGCAGTCTTCGAAGAAGAGCTCGCTCGTGACACTGGCGCGCAGCGAGAACTTGTCCTCGATCCGCCGCGTGCTGAAGCCCTTCGTGCCCGCCGGGACCAAGAACCCGCGCACCTTCCCGCCGTCGAGCCGGGCCCAGACGACCGCGACGTCCGCCGTACACCCGTTGGTGATCGACCGCTTGGTGCCCTCGAGCCGATAGCCTCCGCCCGGCAGCGACTCGGCGCGCGTGATCATCCCGGTCGGATTCGAGCCGAAGTCCGGCTCCGTCAGGCCGAAGCAGCCGATGATCTCGCCCTGCGCCATCCCGGGCAGCCAGCGCTGCTTCTGCTCCTCCGAGCCGTAGGCGTGGATGGGGAACATCGCGAGCGATCCCTGGACCGAGCAGAACGAGCGCACGCCGCTGTCGCCCCGCTCCAGCTCCTGCATCGCCAGCCCGTACGCCACGTCGCCCATCCCGGCGCAGCCGTAGCCCTCCAGGTTCGCGCCGAGCAGGCCCAGATCCGCGAACTTCGGGATCAGGTGCTCCGGGAACGTGCCCGCCTGATAGTGCCTGCCGATGATCGGAACGACCTCGTTCTCCACGAAGCGGCGAACGTTGTCGCGCACGAGTCGCTCGTCTTCCGTGAGCTCCTCATCGAGACCGTAGAAATCCACACCGGCGAAGGCCATCGCTCCTCCTCTGTTTCCCCCGCCTCATACCGTCGCGCCGCGTTCAGGTCCAGAGAAGGTCGAGACGCGCTTGCCTCGGTCCCGGCGATGAGTATAATCCGCCTCCCTTCACGGGGCTGTAGCTCAGCTGGGAGAGCGCTAGAATCGCACTCTAGAGGTCAGGGGTTCGATCCCCCTCAGCTCCAACCCAGACGGGGTCGTGTCGAAAGGCGCGACCCCGTCGGCGTTTCTGGGCCTTCTTTCTGGCCCCTCGAGTCGCGCGCCTTGGTGCAAGCGTCCAAGATGGACGGAAGCCCACGAACCGCGCGCCCGATCGCGCTAGGCTGATCCGACCGGCACCGCCGGAGGGAGATGCCATGGCCGACGAGCACGAGGGCAACGAGGGGCGCCGCGGCTCGCGCAAACGGCGCGACGAGACGGCCGAGCTCACGATGGGCGACCTCGAGATGTTCGAGCCACCCACCTCCGAGCTCGAGATGGAGGAGGTCGAGGTACTCGATCAGCCGCCTCCCACGCCGCGCGGGCTCGGTCGACCGCGCAAAGAGAAGAAGACACGCGGCGGCTCCACGCTGAAGTCCGCGAGCGCCAAGGCGACACCGCCCACACCCTCGGTTCCGCCTCCGCCGCCCCAGAAGCGGACGAGGACGAAGCCCGGCACGGGCGCCTCCAATGGGTCGGACGAGGCGGCCGGCGCGCCGACGAACGGAACGAACAGCGTCCCGCCGCCTCCGAACAACACGGGCACGAGCGCGCCGAAGGCAACGCCGAGCGCCGCACCGCCGCCACCCGGCGCGACGCCCAGCGAGACGCCGCCGACGCCCAGCGACGCGAAGTCGACGCCGAGCGGATCCACCCCCAGCGCCGCGCCGCCACCGTCCGGCGCCCGCAGCGCAACGCCCAGCGCGGCTCCACCGCCGCCCAGTGAGGCAACGTCCAAGCGCAGCGGGACGACCCCGAGCGCCTCACCGCCGCCGACACCGAGCCCGTCGAAGTCGACCTCGCCCAGCGCCGCGCCTCCCGAGCCGCCCAGCGCTTCACCCCCTCCGACCAATGCCCCGACGCCCAGCGCGCCACCGCCCACGCCCCCCAGCGCGCCGGTCGCGTCGCAAGACAGCGCGAACGCTCTTCCGACTCCTTCCACGCGCAGCGCGCCTCCGCCGGCACCGAACGGCCGGACCGGGACCGGCGCTCCCCCCGCCTCCGGCGCGAGCGCCGCGCCTCCTGCGCCTCCCCGCGCCCCCAAGGCGCCCCCGACTCCGCCGACACCGAGCCCGAGGACCGGCGCCCAGCCTCCCTCGCGGGCCCAGCCTCCCTCGCCCGCCAGCGCCGCGCCGCGCCGACCGGCACCGCCCTCCAACATCCCCGCGCCCCCTCCGACCGACGACTCCGGCACCGCCCTGGTCGCGCTGCTCACCCGCGAGCTCGACGCCAAGCCGAGCCCCGATCGCGCCGCCCGGCTCGCGTACGAGCTCGGTCGCCTGCACGAGGTCGAGCTCGGCGACGCCGCCAAGGCCGCGGAGCACTACCAAGCCGCCCTCCGTCATACGCCCGATCACGTCGCCGCCATCCGCGCCGCCCGCCGCGTGCTCGCCGCGCTCGGTCGTCACCCCGCGCTGCCGGCCCTCTTCGACGCCGAGGTGAAGGTCACCCGCGACCCGAGCGACCGCGCCCGGCTCCTCTACTCGAAGGCCCGCGCGATGGAGGAGCACCTGCGCCAGACGGGGCCGGCGCTGAAGGTCTACCGTGAAGCGCTCGCGCTCGATCCCGGAAACCTCATCGTCCTCAAGGCCATCGAGCGGGCGCTCCGGCGCGACAAGGCCTGGGCCCCGCTCGCCGACACCTACGCCGAGCTCGCCTCCGCCGTGGAGGATCCCTCGCTGCGCGCGGCCTGGACCAGCGTCCGGGCGCGCCTGACGGAGTCCGAGCTCGGCGACGCCGCGCAAGCGCTCGCGCTCTACCGCACCGCCCTCGACGCCGATCCGCAGGCCACCACGGCGCTCTCGTCCCTCAAGCGTTTGAGCGTGAGCCAGAAGCGCTGGCCGGAGCTGGTCGACGCGCTGCGCCGTGAGCACGACCTCTGCCAAGACCCGAACGCGAGGCTCGCGATCCTGGCCACGCTGGCCGAGCTCCAAGAGAAGCGCCTGGGCGACACCGAGGCCGCCGTCGCGACCCTCGAGGAGGCCGTCGCGCTGCGCCCCGATCAGCGCTCGCTGCTGGCCGATCTGGCACGCCTGCACCGCGCCGCGGGCCGGCACGCGATCGAGGCGTCGGCCCTCTCCCGACTGGTCGAGCAGGTCGAGGACCGCGATGAGAAGGCCTCGATTCTCTCATCGAATCGGACGCATCTACGAGCAGGAGCTCGGCGACTCCGATCGCGCGCGCCCGTGGTACGAGCGCACCCTCGAGGCCGATCCCACCCACCGCGCCGCCTCGCTCGCGCTGGTCCGGCTCTTCGAGGCGCGCAACGACTTCGAGCGGGTGATCGAGGTGTGGTCGCGCCGCGCCGACGCCATCGCCGCGCCCCGCGAGCGGGCCTCGATCCTCCACCGCGTCGGCGAGCTGCTGGAGCGCCGCCTCGGCCGGGCTCGCGAGGCCGCCGACGCCCACGCTCGCGCGCTCGGCCTCGACCCCGAGCATCAGCCGGCGTTCGAGGAACTGAGCCGCCTCCTCGCCGCCGACGGGCGCTGGCGCGAGCTGGCCGAGCTCTATCAGCGCCAGATTGACCGCGCCCCGAGCGACGCGCTGGCGGTGGCCTGGCTCTTCCGCCTGGGCGGCATCGTCGAGGATTGGCTCGAGGATCCGGAGGGCGCGATCACCGTCTACGAGCGCATCCTCGAGCGTGAGCCGCAGCATCTCGGCGCGCTCCACGCGATCTCCCGCGCGGCCGAGCGCTCCAAGCGCTGGGAGCGGCTGGTCACAGCGCTCCACGCCGAAGCCGAGCAGACCGGCGACCGCACGCGCCAGCTGATGCTCCGCCACCGCGCCGCCGAGGTGATGGCTGACGGGCTCCGCGACGCCAACGGCGCCGCCCGCGCCCTGCGGGCGATCCTGAAGGTCGACCCCAAGCACCGGCCGAGCCTGGAGTCGCTGGCGCAGCTCCACTTCGACGCCGGGCGCTGGGAGGAGCTCGTCGCCGTCTACCAGCGCCTGCTGCCGCTGCTCGGCACCGCCGCCGAAAAGGTCCGGCTCTCCTATCGGATTCGGAGAGCTCCAGGAGCTGCAGCTCGGCGACGATTGCGCCGCCGTCGAGTCCTATCGCGCCGCGCTCCGGCTCGATCCGGAGCTCGAGCAGGCCCGCGAGGCACTGATTGGCGCGCTCGCCCGGACGGGCGCCCATGCCGACCTGGTCGCGGCGCTGGAGGAGAAGCTCGGACGAACCGAAGGCGGTCACGAGCGCGCGCGGCTTGCCACGGAGATCGGCGCTCTCTACGAGACTCAGCTCGACGATCGCGAGGCGGCGTTGAAGGCCTACGAGAAGGCGCTGGAGGCCGCACCGCTCCACAGGCCGGCGCTCGACGCACGCGAGCGCTTGCTCACCGAAGCCGCCGACTGGTCGACGCTGGTCCACAGCCTCACGGACGAGGCCGCCGCCAGCGACGATCCATTCCTCTCCACGCACGCAGCCTTGCGCGCGGCGCTGGTGCTCTCGGAGCAGCAGGGCGCCGTCGCGCCGGCGCTCGAGGCGTTCCGACCGGTCTTCGGCGCCCGCCCCGATCACCTCGGCGCGCTGCTCGCGGTGGAGGAGATCTACGCCCGCACCCGCGACGACGACGGTCTCGCGGCCACCTACGCGAAGATGGCCGAGGTCGTGCGCGACCCGAAGGCGAAGCTGGCCGCGCTCGAAGAGCTGGCGCGCGCGCGGGCAGCCGCCGGCGGCGAGACGACCGACGTGCAGCGCCGGATCCTGCGTCTGGCGCCGGACGACGCGGCAGCGCTCGAGGCCATCGCCAGGGAGGCCGAGGCCAGCGGAGACCGGGACGGCTTGCTCGCCATGCACGCGCGCCTGGCCTCCACGGCCGACGATCCGATGGTCGGCGCGTTCCATCAGAGCCGCGTGGGCGAGCTGCTCGCGAACGACGGAGACGCGGGCGGCGCGCTGGCGGCGTTCCGGGCTGCGCTGGGGCTCGATCCAGGCAGCGTCGCGGCCACCCGAGGGCTCACCCGGGCGGCGCGACAAGCTCACGATCCCGACGCGCTCCGACATGCCGCACGCTTCGAAGAGGAGGTCACGCGCGACCGCGAGGTGGCCGTCGGGCTCTTGCTCGAAGCGGCCGCGCTGCGACGGGAGCTCGGCGACCAGGACGGCGCGGCCGAGGACTGCGAGCGCGCGCTGGCGCTCGACCCCGAGAGCGAGGCGGCGGCGACGGGGCTGCGCGCGTCGCGCACGACGCTCGAGGACGTGCCGCGGCTCGTCGACCACCTCACCCGCGCGGCGTTGGCCGCGAGGAGCAAGCTTCGGGTGGCGGCGCTCCACCTGACCGTCGCCGAGCTCGCCGCCGACAGTCGGCAAGACCTGCCGGCGGCCGTGGCGGCGACCCAGCGGGCGCTGGCGGCGCGGCCCGACGATCCGGCCGCGCTCTCCCATCTCGCCGACTACCTGAGCCGAAACGGACAGTGGAAGGACGCCGTCGACGCGCTGGAGAAGCTCATCTCCACGGCCCGCGACGAAGCGCTCGTCGAGGCGCATCTGAAGCTGGCCTCCATCGCGGAGGCGCACCTCGGCGACGCGGACGCCGCCATCCGCAGCCTGCGCGCGGTGCTCTCTCGTCAGCCCGATCGCCCCGAGGCCATCGCGCCGCTGATCCGTCTCGAGCGCACGAAGGGTCGGGACGAGGAGGCGCTCCGGCTGGCCAAGAAGCTGATCGAGGTCGCCACGGACGAGGGGCAGCGGGCCGACGCGCTCGCCGAGATCGCGCAGCTCGAGATCGCGCGCGGGGACGCGGCGGCGGCGGCGCAGGCGGCGGCTGCTGCGATCGGCATGCACGGGCCCGGATCGGCGGCGGCGCGGATCTACCGCCAGCTCGTCGAGCGGGTGCCCGACCACGCGAGCTGGGATGCCTACGCCTCGGCGCTGGCGACTCACCTCGAGAAGCACGCGCCGTCCACGGACGCGCGCTCCGCCACCTACCGCGAGCTGGCGCGGATCTTCGCCGGCCCGCTCAACCGCCCCGACCGCGCGATCGCGACGCTCCGCGAGGGCGTGGAAGCCTGTCCAGGCGACGCGAAGCTCGCGCTGGCGCTGGTGGACGCGCTCGTCACCGTGAGCGCACACGATAAGGCGCTCGGCGAGCTCCGCCGACTCTTGGCGAGCGACGTACGCGTCCCGCAGGCGTGGCGGGCGCTGGCCTCGCTCACCCGCTCACTGAACGAGCCGGACGGCGCGGCGGTCGCGATGGCGCCGCTGGTCGCCCTCGGTCAGGCGGACGAGCAGGAGACCCGGACGGTCGGCGGGCGAAGGCCACGTCCGGCCGAAGCCCCGGCGGGCATCCTCGGGGAGGCCGGGCTCAAGCAGCTCGTCGACGACAACCCGCTCGAGAGCAGCGCCGCCGTCCTCACCCACGCGCTGAGCGACGTGATCGTGAAGCTGGAGGGCGTGGACTACGAGGCTCTCGGCGTCACCAAGCGCGACCGGATCCGCGCCGGCGAGCCCCACGCCGTCCGCGCGCTCGTGGACCGGATCGGCACCATCTTCGGCATCCCCGAGGTGGACCTCTTCATCGTGCCGAGCGGCCTGGAGCACGCCTCCATCGCGCCCGGCAGCCCGCCCGCACTGCTGGTGCCGGCCGCGATCGAGAGCGCCCCCGACGCCAAGCTGGTGTTCGAGCTGGCGAGGCCCCTGGCGCTCCTCTCCCGACACCTGCACGCGCTCGACGCGATCCCGCCCGAGCACCTGACGCGCATCCTCGTCGGCGCCGCGCGCCAGTACGAGCCGACCTTCTCACTCGGCCCCGAGGACGACGAGCTGGACGCCGACACCAAGCGGGTCGGCAAGGCGATCCCCTGGCTTCAACGCGGTCGCATCCAGGACGCGGCGACCACCTTCGCGGCCAGCCCGCCCGAGGATTTGACCGCCTGGGTCGCGAGCGTCCATCGCCTGGCCGAGCGCGCCGCGCTCTTGGTGGCCGACGACCTGCTCTCGGCCCTCGACGCGCTCGGCGTGACCATCGGCACCGACGAGACCGCGACGGAGCTAGCCCTCTTCTGGGTCAGCGATCCCGCCATGCGCTTCCGCCGCGCCGTCGCTCAGCAGCTCTGATCGGGGTCGCCTCGTCGGGGCGACCCGTGCCGACATCGTCTCGGCTGCCGTCCGGCAGCTCCCCTCGCGCGTCCTCTCGACGCCGCGGCGATCCGCGCCAGCCGGAGTATCGGCGCGGACGACACTCCTCGGCGTGGCTGAGATCACGCGCTCCCGCCTTCGCGCGGAAGACGGGAGCGTTCAGCTCAGCTCTGCCAGTCGACGCGATCCAGCGCCCGCGTGCGGATCCGCTCCAAGAGATCCGCCTCGAACGCGTCGAGCGACATCGACGTCTGCGCTTGCGAGCCGTAGCGGCGCAGCGTGACCGCGGTCTCGCTCTGCTCGCGCTCGCCGACCACCACGATGTTCGGGATCTTGTGGGTGACGGCGCCGCGGATCTTCTTGCCGACCGTCTCGCTGCTCTGGTCGAGCTCGGCCCGCACGAAGCTCTTGCGCAGCCGCGCGACGATGGCCTCGCCGTACTCGCGGAAGTTGTCGCTCACCGTCAGCACGCGCACCTGCACCGGCGCCAGCCAGGTCGGGAACGCGCCGCCGAAGTGCTCGATCAGGAACGCCGTGAAGCGCTCGTGCGTGCCCGCCGGGGCGCGGTGGATGACGTAGGGGTGGTGCTCGGTGTTGTCGGCGCCGCGGTAGACCAGCCCGAGCCGCCGCGGCACCGCGAAGTCGAGCTGGTTCGTGCTGGCCGTCTCCTCACGGCCGGTCACCGTCCGGAACTGCACGTCGATCTTGGGCCCGTAGAAGGCCGCCTCGCCCTTGCCCTCCTCGAAGGGCAGGCCGCTGTCGACCATGGCCTCGTGCACGTAGCGCTGGGTGCGCTCCCACGCCTCGGGATCGTCGACGTACTTCTCCTTGCCCTTCGGATCCTCTGGATCCCAGGTCGAGAAGCGCAGGTAGTAGTTGGACATGCCGAGGATCTCGTAGAGGTCGCGGTGCATCTGCATGACCTCGAGGAACTCGGCCTTGATCTCGATCCTCGGTGCAGTAGATGTGCGCGTCGTTCATGCACATGCCACGCACGCGCAAGAGGCCGCTGAGCGCGCCCGAGTCCTCGTAGCGGTAGACCTGCCCGTACTCGGCCAGGCGCAAGGGCAGGTCGCGATAGCTTCGCAGCCGGGCCGCGAAGACCTTGTGGTGGTGCGGGCAGTTCATCGGCCGAAGCGCATAGCGCTCGCGCACCTCCTCGCCCGACTCGGTCTCTTCCTTCATCTCCATGAAGGGGAACATGTGCGCCGCGTAGTAGGGGAGGTGGCCGGTCTGGTAGTAGAGATCGGTCTTGGCCAGATGCGGCGTGGCGACGCGGTCGTAGCCGGCCTGGAACTCCAGCTCCTTCATGAGCTTCTCGATCTCCTCCCGCACGACGGTGCCGTTCGGCAGCCAGAGCGGGAGCCCCTTGCCGATCTCGTCGTCGATGTGGAAGAGATCGAGCTCGCGGCCGAGCTTCTTGTGGTCGCGCTCGAGCGCTTCCTTGTACGCCTTGACGTACGCCTCCAGCTCGTCCTTCGTCTTGAAGGCCCAGGCGTAGATGCGGGTCATCATCGCGTTGTCGGAATTGCCGCGCCAATAGGCGCCCGCCACCGAGCGCAGCTTGAAGGCGCCCTTGGGGAGTCGGCGGGTGTTGTCGACGTGCGGCCCGTCGCACATGTCGAGGAAGGGGCCGTTCGTGTAGAAGGTGAGCCGGTCGAGGCCCTTCTTCTCGAAGAGCTCCACCGCGTACTCGCGCTTGTAGGGCTCGCCCATCTCCTCGAGCCGGGTCAGCGCTTCGGCCCGCGGCAGCTCTTCGCGCTCGAACGCCTGCCCCTGCTTGATGATCTGCTTCATCCGCTTCTCGATGGCGGGGAAGTCCTCCTCCGTGATCGGCTCGCTGAGGATGAAGTCGTAGTAGAAGCCGTCGGCGATCGCAGGGCCGAAGCCCAACGTCGTCCCCGGGCGGAGCTCCATCACCGCCTGCGCGAGCACGTGCGCGAGGCTGTGGCGAATGCGGTAGAGATCCTCCTCTTCGTTGCGATCGACGGCTTGTTCCATGTCGGCTCCGACCCGGGTTCTTCAAAGGGGGCGGGAGTATGACACGGGCGCGGCGCCCCTCCAGCAGTCCGTTGAAGTACCGAGCCCGAAGGATTTCGGTGCGCGACGGCTCGCCTCAGTGTTCGGCGCGACGAGCGAATGCTTCAGCATTTGCGAGGAGGGACGGGCGGCACAGAAGGGTCGTCCCGAGGTTCTTCAACGGGCTGCCAGGTGCCGGGGCGAGCTGTGCCGGGGCGAGCTGTGCCGGCAATCCCGATTGCGTTAGGCTCCGCGCCATGTCCGAGCGCGCGATGAACTTCAACCCCGGTCCGGCCGCCCTCCCCCTCGAAGCGCTGGAGCGAGCCCAGCGCGAGCTGGTCGACTTCGCCGACACCGGCATGTCGATCATGGAGCACAGCCATCGCGGCGCCGTGTACGAGGTGGTGCATCAGGAGGCCATCACACTGCTCCGGGAGCTGATCGGCGTCGGCGAGACGCACCACGTGCTGCTCCTGCAGGGCGGCGCGCGCCTCCAGTTCGCGGCCATCCCGCTCAACCTCCTGCCGCCCGGACAGAGCGCCGACTACGTCGTCACCGGCAACTGGGCCAAGTCGGCGCTCGCGGAAGCCAAGCTCGTCGGCGCGGCCCGCGAGGCGGCCAACACCGAGCAGGACGGGACCTTCGTCCGAGTGCCGCGGCAAGACGAGCTCGAGCTCGACGCGAACGCCGCCTACCTCCACATCACGTCGAACAACACGCTCTACGGGACGCAGTGGGCGACCTACCCGGACACCGGCGACGTGCCGCTGATCGCCGACATGACCAGCGACCTGACCAGCCGCCGCATCGACGTGTCGCGCTTCGGGCTCATCTATGCCGGCGCCCAGAAGAACCTCGGCCCGGCCGGCGTGACCGTGGTGATCGTGAAGAAGGCGCTGGTCGCCTCCGCCCGCACGGACATCCCCTTGGCCCTGCGCTACGCGTCCTACGCCGACACCAACTCCCTCTGGAACACGCCGCCGACCTTCGCCATCTACATGCTGCGCAACACGCTGGCGGTGCTGAAGGAGCGCGGGGGCGTGCCGGCGCTCGAAACGTCCGCACGCTCCAAGGCGGCGCTGGTCTACGACGCCATCGACGCGGCGCCCGACTTCTATCGCTGCCCCGTCGAGAAGGACTCCCGCTCGGTGATGAACGCGGTCTTCCGGCTGCCGAACGAGGCGCTCGAGAAGCAGTTCGTCGCCGAAGCCAAGGAGGCCGGGATGGTCGGCCTCAAGGGCCACCGCAAGGTGGGCGGCATCCGCGCCAGCCTCTACAACGCGGTCGAGGTGGCCTGGGTGCAGCACCTGGTGACGTTCATGGCCGACTTCGCCCGCAGAAACGGCTGAATTCGGTCGTTTTCGGTCTTTCGGGGACGCTTTTCTGGGCTTCGGCGTTCAGATCGCCCTCCTGGCGCTGTACTCTTCTGGTGGTACGGAACAAGGAGGTCCCGAGATGGGCACCAAGATCGCGAGCGCCTCCTCGAATGGGGATGCCGAATCGACCGCCGACGCGCTCGCTGACGAGCTGAAGACCCAGCTCGGTGACGCATCGCCGGTGTTGATCCTGGCCTTCGCCTCGACGGAACAGCCGCTCGAGCGCCTCGCGCCCCGCCTCGCCGCCGCATTCCCGGACGCGATCGTGCTGGGCGCCTCCACGGCGGGCGAGTTCACGGAGAAGGGCGACGCCAAAGGCTCCGCCAGCGCGATCGCGGTGGCCGGGGACTTCGCGGTCCGCGCCGGCATGGGCACCGACCTGAAAGCCGACGCGGAAGCGGCGGTTCGGTCCGCGCTCGACGGGATCCCGGAGTCGCTCGACGGCTACCGGCACCGAACGGGGATCCTCCTCCTCGATCCGCTCTCCGGCAACGGCGAGGAGGCGACGCTGATCGCCGCGTCGTTCCTCGGCGACATCCCTCTCGCCGGCGGCGCGGCGGGCGACGACCTCGCCATGCAGAAGACGACGGTGTCCTGCGGCGAGCGCACGGCCAGCGACGCCATCGTGGCGGCGGTCATCTTCTCCAACGCGCCGCTCGGTGTCGGCGTCTGCCACGGGCACGAGCCGATCAGCGAGCCGCTGAAGGTGACCCGGGCCGAGGGGGCGACGATCCACGAGGTGGAGGGCCGGCCAGCGTGGGAGGTCTGGGCCGAATCGACGCGCGAGGCCGCGGCGCGCGCCGGGCTCGATCCGAACGCGCTGCCGGACGATCAGGTCGGCGGCTTCCTGCTCCGCTACGAGGCCGGCCTGGCCAGCGGCGGCGAGTACAAGATCCGCGCACCGCTCAGCCGCGCGGCCGATGGATCGCTGTCGTTCGCCTGCGGTGTGCCCGAGGGCGCCACGATCCGCATCACCGAGAGCGTCCCCGCCCGACAGATCGAGAGCGCGCGGGAAGCGGCGCGGAGGGCGCGGGCGCGACTCGGCGCCAAGGCCGCGGGCGCCGTCGTCTTCGACTGCATCTGCCGCAATCTGATCCTCGGCGACGACTTCCAGTCGGCCGTGAAGGGGATCTCCGAGGAGCTCGGCGACGTGCCGCTCGCCGGGTTCGAGACCTACGGCGAGATCGCCCTCGACGCGGGAGACCTATCGGGCTTCCACAACACGACGACGGTGGTCTTGGCGTTCCCGGAATGATGGGTCTCGTGCTCGACGGGGGGGACCGACGAGGACGTGAATGAAGCCGAACGGCCAGATCTTTCTCCTGACCAGTCTCGCGGGGTTGTTGAGCGCCTCGATCGGCGACGAGAAAGCGACCGAGGCGGTCCGCTCCGCCACCCGCGAGCTCGGCATCGGAGGCGGCGAGGTGAGCTTCGAACAGGCTCTGGAGATCTTCGAGAAGATCGCCGAGACCCCCGGCATCGTGGGCGTGACCGCCCGCTTCGCGAAGTCGAGGCTGCACCTGGCCGCCAAGTGAGCGCTCCCGACGACGCTCAACGCGCCCAGCGCGCCACGAGGCCGCCTCGCTCGAGCTCGTAGTCCGGGCCCACGGCCACCGGCAGCTCCCGCGGGAGCACTTCGAACGAGGCCTCGTCCACGTCACCGAGCAGCTCGCCGTCGATGTTGAAGGGCATGGGCGGGTCGGACGAGAGCTCGACGGAGGCCCCCAGCCCGTGGTGCGCGTACCTGCTCTCGAGCACGCTCCCGGCGCGTAGCTGCGCCGCCACGCCGGCCAGCGCCAGCTTCGACGCGCGCTCGACCACGAGCAGATCCAAGAGCCCGTCCTCCAGGTCGGCCGTCGGGGCCACCTGCAGCCCACCGCCGCAGGAGCGACCGTTCGTCAGCGTCAGCCCCACGCACTCGACCGCCGGAACGGTGTCGCCGTCGACCTCGAGCGCCAAGCGATACGAAGGCAGGTCGCCGATCACCTCCAGCGCGCCGCGCATGTACGCCCACGCGCCCCAGCGCGCCTTCGCCTCCGGATCGAGCGCGCGATCCACCGCGGCGCTGAACCCCGCGGCCGACCCGTTGACCATCACACGGCGGTGATGGCCGATGTGCGCTCGCGCGAGATCCATCGCCCGCACGTCGGTCCCCCGCGCGAGCTGATCGAGCACCTCCTCGGGATCGGTGCCGAACCCGAGCGTGCGGACCAGATCGTTGCCGGTCCCGATCGGCAGGACGGCCAGCGTCGGACGCGCCGAGGTGGCGAGGATGCCCTGCACGACCAGATGGACCGTTCCGTCACCGCCCGCGGCCACGATGCGGTCGGCGCCCTCCGCGGCGGCTTGCCGGGCGAGCCGCGTCGCGTCGTGTGCCGTCCGCGTCCACTCCCAGCGCCACCGATGACGGTTCTTCGCGATCCGCGCGAGGCTCTCGGCTTCGTCGCCCGAGCCCGCGTGCGGATTGGCGATGACGACGGTGACCGACACGTCCTTCCGTGGTGCAGATCGCGTACCGCGGACACACCTCCCTCGGTCGTGACGGGCCCCCTCCGTTCGCGCCGTGGCTCGATGTCCATCCGTGGCGAGGCGCGACGGCGATCGATCGAGAGCGTTCAGCCCGGATCAGGGCTCGTCGTCGTCCAGCGCCAGGTCCGCCAGCTCCTTCACGCGCGGGAGGCCCAGCACCAAGAGCACGCCGAGCATCTCTTCGCCGAGCCCGCGCATCACCGTCACGGCGTCGTCGCGGTCGCCGAGGGCATCCAGGCCGACCGCCTTCAGCACCCGCGCCTCGATGCGCAGCTCGGGATCGTTCGCGGCCTCCATCCGGAGCTCCTCGGCGATCTCCAGCGCGCGCTCTCCGTCGCCGCGCTCGGCCGCCAGCACGCCGCGCAACGCCTGCACGCGCAGATCGACCGAGCGGTCACCGCTCGGCCCGCCGAGCTCTGCCAGAATGGCCTCCGCCGCCTCCGCATCTCCCGCGCTGAGCGACGCGACCGCCCGCGCGTGGCGGACCATGACCGCCGTCCGCGGGGGCAGCGCCGAGACATCCAGCGCATCGAGCGCGCGCAACGCTTCCGCGGGCTCGCCATCCGCGTCGAGCAGCTCGGCGAGGACCAGCGTGAGCCGCGCGCGGAGCGGCAGCCGGCGGGGCGAGCCGTCGAGCTCTCCGATCCGCGCGCGAAGCTCGCGAACGGCGTTCGGCCGCATCGGCGGATCCATCAGCGCCTCGGCCCAGAGGTCGGCCTGCGCCTCGTCGGCGCGGCGCCGGCGGATGCGCGCGTAGCGGAAACCGATCCACGAAAACGCGCCCACCGCGCCGGCGAGCGGGACCAGCCAGCCCAACCCCTTCGGCTCGAGCACCCGGTACGCCACCCACGCCGCGATCGCGATGAACGCCATCCGGAACGTTCGGAGCAGCCAGCCGCGCATCTGCATGGCGGGTGACCATAACGCAGCGCGTTGGCGCACGCCCGCGAGCAGGGACGGCGCGTCGGCTCCGCTCCACAGGTTGCGACCGATCGTCACGATCTGCGCTCCGTGACGTGGCACGCCTCCTCGGCGGGGCGCATCCTGAAGTGGACGGGATGGGCAAAAAGGTCGGCTTGGTGCTCGCGATCCTCGCGCTCTCGGCGTGCGGCGAGGGAGCTCCGCCGCGGGCGCCGCTCCCGCCGCCCACCGACGGCGGCCTCGAGACCCCGCCGACCGGCGCGCCCGATCCGAACCAATCGTCTACGCCGGCGTTCGCACCGCCGCTCTCCGGCGGGAACCTGCTCGCGCTGCGCGACGGGCGCCTCGCCGCCGCGCATCCGGCCACGCACGCGCTGGTGATCGCCGATCCGAGCGGCACGGTCACGGCGACGATCGATCTCGGCGAGGACGCGCAGCCGGGGCGGATGGCCGAGGACGCGGGCGGCATGATCCACGTCCTGCGCCGCGACGCGGGCGAGCTCCTCACGATCGATCCGAACGAGGGCAGCGTGGTCGATCGGCGCGATGTCTGCGCGGCGCCCCGCGGCCTTGCCTACGACGAGGCGCGCGACGCGGTCTGGATCGCCTGCGCCGGCGGCGAGCTGCTCTCGCTGCCGGCCAGCCAGGGCGGCCCCACCGTCGACGTTCAGCTCGGACCCGATCTGCGCGACGTCGTGATCGGGGACGGTCTGGTCTACGTGAGCCGCTTCCGCACGGCCGAGCTGCTCTCCGTCGCGCTCGATGGCAGCGTGCTGGCGGTGCGCCACCCGAGCGCGCAGAGCGAGAGCGATGGGAGCGGCGGGAGCGTCCAGCTCACCCCGAACGTGGCCTACCGGCTGCGCGCTCTGCCCGATGGCGGCGTGGCCATGCTCCATCAGCTCTCCGTCACCGCGAGCGGCGGCAGCGCGGCGTGCGCGTCCTCCACGGACGCTTCCTCCGACCCGGGCTCCGGTGGCTCTTCGTCGGGCTCTTCCTCGGGCTCGCCCTACGGCGGCTCCAGCGGCTCCAGCGGCGGCTCGGCCGACCCTCCTTCCACGCCGCCTCCCGAAACCGCCAACCTGCCGGACGGCATCGGCGCCTGCGGGACCGGCGTGGTGCAGTCGGCCATCACCATCTTCCCGCCGAGCGGCGACCCGACCGAGTCGGGACCGCTGGCGAGCCCGGTGCTGGCGGTCGATTCCGCGGTGAGCCCGGACGGAGAGCGGCTCTACGTCGCCAGCGCCACCGTCGCCGAGGGCGGATCCGGGGTGCGGAGCTACCCGCGCGCGCATCTCGGCGACCCCTGCCTCCGCTCCGACGGCAACGCGCAGACCTACCCGTCGCTGGCCGTGGAGACGCTGGCCGACGGAAGCGTCGCCTCCCTCGAACGCGACACCGACGCGCTGCACTTCACCAGCCCACACCTCTCGAACCTGCGGCAGATCCCGCTCGGCCAGAGCATCTCCGTCCCCCGCGGGTTCGTCGTCTTCCACGCCATGACTCCGAGCCAGCTCGCCTGCGCGTCCTGCCATCCGGGAGGTGGTGACGACGGGCACGTCTGGCTGCTCGGCAGCTCCCTTCGCACCCAGAGCCTCCTCGGCGGGCTGCTCGCCACCGCCCCCTTCCACTGGGAGGGAAACCAGCCGGACATGGCGCACGTCATGCACGTCACCTTCCACGAGCGGATGGGAGGCAGCGCCACCGCCAGCGACGTCGGCGCGCTCTCGACGTGGCTGAACGCGCTGCCTTCGGTCCCCGGCTCCGTCGACGACCCGGACGCGGTCGAGCGGGGCCGCAACGTCTTCGTCCGCGAGGCTCACTGCGCCGACTGCCACTCGGGCGACGCGCTGACCAACGACCGCAACGTCGACGTCGGCACCGGTTGCGCGTTCCAGGTCCCCTCACTGCGCGGCGTGGCGCTCAGGGCTCCCTACTTCCACGACGGCTGCGCGCCGACGCTGGAGGCCGTGCTCGACGGCGCCTGCGGCACGGCCGGCCACCACGGCCAGTCGACCGGACTGACCTCGGCCCACCGCGCCGATCTGCTCGCCTACCTCCGCTCGCTCTGACGCACCGCGTCGATCGACTCCCGCCGCGGCCCGTTGCCGGCGCCCATGCCCCCTCCGGTGCCGAACCTCGTCTGGCACCTCGCCCGAGCTTCCGAGAGATCACGTCGCCCGCAGGCGATCTCCGTCTCGACCGGAACGCGCTTCCCGTTCGCGCGGCGAAGCCGCCACGAGCGCGCCACGGTAGGGTGCGTGAGATGGACGGCGGCGCTAGGAACCTGGAGTGACGGAACGCTTCGAGCTGGTCAGCCACATGTCGCCCAAGGGCGATCAGCCTCAGGCCATCGAGGCGCTCGTCGAGGGCCTCGAGCGCGGGGACGAGCATCAGGTCCTGCTCGGGATCACCGGCAGCGGCAAGACCTTCACCATCGCCAACACCATCGCGCGGGTGAACCGGCCGACGCTGATCATCGCGCCCAACAAGACGCTGGCGGCTCAGCTCTGGGGCGAGATGAAGGAGCTCTTTCCCGAGAACGCGGTCGAGTACTTCGTCTCCTACTACGACTACTACCAGCCCGAGGCCTACGTCCCGAGCTCGGACACCTACATCGAGAAGGACGCGATCATCAACGACCGCATCGACCGGATGCGGCACGCGGCCACGCGCGCGCTCCTGTCGCGGCGCGACGTGATCATCGTCGCCAGCGTCTCCTGCATCTACGGCATCGGCTCGCGCGAGTCCTACTCGCAGATGCTGATTTTGCTGACCGCCGGCGAGGAGATCCGGCGCGATCATCTGCTGCGCCAGCTCGTCGACATCCAGTACCAACGCAACGATGTCGACTTCCACCGCGGCACCTTCCGCGTGCGTGGCGACGTGATCGAGATCTTCCCCGTCGACTCCGAGGATCGCGCCGTCCGCGTCGAGCTCTGGGGCGACGAGATCGACCGCATCTCCGAGATCGATCCGCTGCGCGGCAAGGTCCTGCGCGACCTGCCCTCGTACGCCATCTACCCCGGCTCCCACTACGTCACGCCGGCAGAGATCCGCACGCGGGCGATCGAGTCGATCAAGGTCGAGCTCCAAGACCAGCTGGAGACGCTCGGCCGGGACGGCAAGCTGCTGGAGCGCCAGCGCCTGGAGCAGCGGACGCTCTACGACCTCGAGATGCTGGAGCAGATGGGCTTCTGCCACGGCATCGAGAACTACTCGCGGCACTTCAGCCAGCGCGAGCCGGGCGACGCACCGCCGGTGCTGGTCGACTACTTCCCGCACGACTTCCTGCTGGTCCTCGACGAGTCCCACCAGACGGTGCCGCAGCTCGGCGCGATGTACCGCGGCGACCGTGCCCGCAAGACCACCTTGGTCGAGCACGGCTTCCGGATGCCGAGCGCGCTCGACAACCGGCCGCTGCAGTTCGAGGAGTTCTGGGAGCGAGTCCGGCAGACCATCCACGTCAGCGCCACGCCCGGCGACTGGGAGGTCGACAAGGCCGAGGGCGTGGTCGTCGAGCAGCTCATCCGCCCGACCGGGCTGATGGACCCGGAGATCCACGTGCGGCCGGTGGCGCACCAGGTCGACGATCTGCTGGACGAGATCCGCGCGCGGGTGGAGCGAAACGAGCGCGTGCTGGTCACCACCCTGACCAAGCGGATGGCCGAGGATCTCACCGAGTACTACACGGAGCTCGGCGTGCGGGTGCGCTACCTGCACAGCGACGTCGACACGCTGGAGCGCATCGAGATCCTGCGCGATCTCAGGCGCGGCGAGTTCGACGTGCTGGTCGGCATCAACCTGCTGCGGGAGGGCCTCGATCTGCCGGAGGTCTCGCTCGTCGCCATCCTCGACGCCGACAAGGAGGGCTTCCTCCGCTCTGCGCGCTCGCTCATCCAGACCAGCGGCCGCGCCGCCCGAAACGCGCGCGGCGAGGTGCTGATGTACGCGGACAAGATCACCCGGGCGATGCAGATCGCCATCGACGAGACCGGCCGCCGCCGCGAGCTGCAGGCGCAGTACAACGAGGAGCACGGAATCACGCCCGAGACCGTGAAGAAGTCGCTCTTCCAGATGGACGCGGCCAGCGGTGGGGCGGATTGGTCCTCGACGCCCAAGGCGCTGGAGCTGGACCCGAACCTGCCCGCCGAGGCCATCCCCGAGCGGGTCGAGCAGCTCCGGAGCGAGATGCTGGTGGCCGCGGAGAAGCTCGACTTCGAGCGCGCCGCCGAGCTGCGCGACGAGATCCGGGTGCTCGAGGACGCGCTGGTCGGCCGGAGCGGCAAGCCCGTCTCCCGGCCGGACGGGGGCAAAGGCAAAGGGAAGGGTCGGGGCAAGTCGCCACGCGGCCGAGCGCGCTCACGCTGAAGGTCGTCGACGCGCCCGGCGTTCGCGCGATCCCATGGGGCTCGGTGTGCGTCGATTGTCCTCGAGTTGACCACCCGCAAGAGCCGGGACGTGCGCCTTCGGCAGATCGTGACGCTGCCCAATTTCGGCGGTAGGCTGCCGGGCCATGCGGATGCTCGTGGTTTCGCTGCTCCTCGCGCTCTCGGTCGGCGGCTGTGTCTCGGTCGCGCCCTACGAGCGGGAGTATCTGGCCAGCCCCGCGATGAACCCTCAGTACGAGAGCGGCGAGAGCGGGTTCCAGTCGCACGTCTTCAACTCGCGCGAAGGCACGACGGGCGGCAGCGGGACCGGAGCCACGGGCGGCGGCTGCGGCTGCAACTGAGCGATGAGCGGCGGCAAGACACCGCGCGCGCTAGATGTCCCCGGCGAAGGTCGCAACGCGGTCTGGCCGGCTCTCGGCGCCGATTCCTCGGGCGCGAGCCTCCTCGAAAATGCTCTGCATTTCTTGCGGGGGCGCACACCCAATCTCGACGCCGATTGCTCGCCCATACCGGTCGCGACTTCCGCCTCCGACATCTGGCGGGGCTGGGGGTCGTGCTCGTGGCCGTCCTCACGGCGTCGTTCGCGCGCGCCGACGAGGCCTCGGGCACCTGGACCGGCTACGTCAACCTCCGCGGCAACTACTACTGGGAGACCTCCACCCGCGTCGTGGCGCCGGAAGTTCAGGCCCGGCTCGAGTCGCCCGACGGCGTGCGCATCGACGCGGACACGCTGATCGACGCCGTCACCAGCGCCAGCGTCGGAAGCGGCGTCCAGTCCGACATCCGCTTCACCGAGATCCGCAACCAAGGCAGCCTCGCGATCAGCCGCGAGTTCGATCTCGGCGGCGCGCAGCTCCGCCTCGGCACCAGCGGCCGCCTCAGCCACGAGCCGGACTACTTCGCGACGAACATCGCGGGCTTCGCCAGCCTCTCGCTCAATCAACGCTCGACGGTGATCAACGCGTCCTTCACGTACGAGCACGACGACGTGGGTGCGGTGCTGCGGGGCGGCATGGCGCGCGTCGATCCGACCACGGGCCGGAATCTGAGCGACCGCGGCCGGCAGGGCGTGCTGCAAGCGTTCATGGGGGTACTGACCTGGAATCAGGTGCTCTCACCGGTATGCACGCTCACGACGAGCTACACGCTCGTGAACGACTGGGGCTATCTGCAGAGCCCCTACCGGCGCGCGCAGGTCGCAGGCGGCGTGCAGGCGGAGACCCACCCGAACCAGCGGCTGAGACACTCACTATCCGGGAACCTCGCCTACTACATCGTCGAGACGTCGACCGCGATCCACATCGGCTACCGCGCGTACATCGACAACTGGAACGTCGCCTCGCTCACGCCGACTTTTCAGCTCTATCAGATGATCGGACGCTCGGCGATGCTGCGTTTCAGCTACCGCTTCTACGATCAGACCCAGTCGTTCTTCTACTCGTCGAATCCCTATCCTGCCGGCACGATGTACGTCACCGCCGACAAGAAGATGGCGCCCTTCCACAGCCACCTCCTCGGGCTGCAGGCGATGATCGGGCTCGATTTCCTGTCGAACACGCCGCTCTCGTTCCTGAACCAGGCTTGGCTCGACATGAGCTTCAACTACTGGATCCAGACGAGCGGCTTCGGCAACGCCGTGCTGGCCCAGACGGGCCTGCGCGTGCCCTTCTGATCCCGAGCGTCAGCTCCCCGCGAACCCGCCCTCGCCGAGGAGCGGCACGTAGACGCAGGGCTCGTGCTCGGTCCGAGCAAAGGCGTCCTCTCCTCGCCGCTCGACCACGGTGAGCACCTGCCGATCCCGCGACCCGAGCGGCAGGACGAGCCGGCCGCCGACGGCGAGCTGCTCGCGGAGCGCTTGCGGAATCCGCGGAGAGGCCGCCGCGACCAGGATCGCGTCGTAGGGCGCGCGATCGGGCCAGCCCTTGGAGCCGTCGCCGATCACCACCTCGACCTTCTCCGCATAACCGAGCTCGGTCAGCTTCGCGCGAGCCGCCTCGGCCAAGGGCCCGATCCGCTCCACGCTCACCACCGCGCGCGCCAGCTCGGCCAGGACCGCCGCCTGGTATCCGGAGCCCGTCCCCACGTCGAGCACGAGCGCGTCGGGGCCGATCCGCGCCAGCTCGCACGCCCGCGCCACCATGAAAGGCTGAGAAATGGTCTGCCCGAGCGGGATCGAGAGCGCGCGGTCCGCGTAGGCCAGCTGCCGAACCTCGCTACCGACGAAGCACTCGCGCGCCACCGTCGCCATGGCCGTGAGGACCCGCGGGTCGCGGATGCCTCGCGCCGCGAGCTGGTAGGCCACCATCTTCGCCCGCTCGCTCTCCCAGGCGATCACGACGCCTCCAGCGCCTTCACCACCTCGGTCAGCTCGTCGGGGAGCGGCGAGCCTACGTCGACCGGCTCAGCCGAGAGGGGATGATCGAAGCTCAGCCGCGAGGCGTGTAGGAAGTGCCGGCCGAGCGGCGGCAGCAGCGGGCCGCCATAGAGCCAGTCCCCCGCCAGCGGATGCCCCAGCGCCGCCATGTGGGCTCGAATTCGATGCCGCACCGCCACGCTGGCGCGCACCTCGATGAGCCAGAATCCCGCGCCGACCTCGTCCGCGCGCAGGATCTCCGTCACCGCCGGTCGCGCTTTGCTCCGCCGCCGATCCAGCGGATCGACGCAGGGATGCACCCGCCGTGGATCCGTCGGGTGGGTGGCGATCGGCGCGTCGACGATCCCGAGCTCGACCGGACCCTTCACCAGCGCGAGGTAACGCTTGTCGATGCGGCCCGCCATCAAGAGCGCACGCAGCGCATCGAAGGCCTGCGTCGAACGCGCGGCGATCAGGAGCCCGGACGTGTCGTTGTCGAGACGGTGCAGCACGCCGGGCTCGCGGAGCGCGTAACCGACGCCGCCCATCTCGGGGTATCGAGCGAGCAACCCGCTGGCCAACGTTCGCCGCTCGTCCGGCCGGAGCGGGTGGGTCGGCACGCCGGCCGGCTTGTCGGCGACGACCAGGTGCGGGTCCTCGTAGCGGATGACGAGCGGGAAGCCCGGATCCGGGCGGGCCGGGAAGTCGGCCGGGACCGGCATCTCGTCGAGCTCCACCCGATCGCCGGCCGTGAGGCGGGCGCCCTTGCGAGCCCGGCGGCCGTTCACGCGGACGGTGCCGCCCTCGATCATGCGGCGAGCCTTGGCGCGGCTCATCCCCTCGACCCGCCGGACGAGGACGACGTCGAGGCGGATACCCGCGTCGCCCTCTTCGACCTGCAGCTCGACGCTCACCGCGACGGCGCTCCTCGAGCGGGCTGGCGAAGGGCGAGACGATTGACGGTCGCCGGCGCGGGGAGCTCGAGCGGATGCATCGACCCTCCGAGCCTATCGCAGCGGGCGGCGATGCGAAACTCACCCGCACCTCATCGGCGTGCGGAGGGGCGGTCGGCGGAGTGGGTGAATTCACGACAGCCGGCGTGTCTAGGCGGGAGTGGTGCGTGCCAGCGCTCCGCTCCGCTCTCAGCTCGGGGGATTGGGGTGCACGAACCCGCGGACGGTCTGCAGGAGCTCCTCGAGCTCCACCGGCTTGAGCAGACAGGCCGCAGCCCCTCCGATCCGGGCCTTCTCCCGCGCCGCGCTGTCGCCGGAGATGATCACGACCGGGATGGGCGCGAGCTTCGGGTTCGCCTTCATGGCGCGCACCACCTCGATGCCGTCGATCTGCGGCAGCATCAGGTCCAGCAGCACCAACGCCGGCGGCGGACCGCTCTCGAGCTGCTCCAGCGCGTCCACGCCGTCGCGGGCGCTCTGCACTCGGTAGCCCCGCATCGCCAACACCAGCTCCATCATGTCGCGGATGTCCGGGTCGTCGTCGACGACGAGGATCGGGCCGTCGTGTTCGCTCATGGCTTCCCTCTCGGCAGGTCGACGACGAAGGTGGAGCCCTTCCCAGGCTCGCTCTCGGCGTAGACGTCCCCCCCGAGCGCTCGCACGATCATCCGCGTGATGTGGAGACCCAACCCCAGGCCGCCGTAGTGGCGGGTGGACGCGCGACCGCGCTCGAAGGGCTCGAAGATCTGCTCCTGCAGCTCCGGCGGAATGCCGATGCCGCGATCCGTGATCGACAGGTGCGCGCGCTCCCCCTCGCTCCACACCCGGATGGTGATTGGCCGCCCACTCCCGAACTTCAGGGCGTTCGAGAGCAGATTCTGCACGACATGCTCCACCCGGAAGCGGTCCCACGAGCCGACGGCGGGGTCGTCGGTGCGGACGTCGACCGACGAAGGACTCTCACGGATCTCGGCCTCGGCATCGGCCACCACCCGGTGCACCACCGTCGCCAGGCTCACCTCCTCCCGCGAAAGGGAGAGTCGGTCGGCTGCGAGGTTGCCGACGTCGAGCAGCTCGTCGACGAAGCGCGCCAGCCGCCGGTCCTCTCGCTCGATCACCTCGAAGAGACGCTTCCGCACCGGCGCCGGCAGCGACGCGTCCTTCAGGCTCTGCACGGCCAGGTGCATGGACGTGATCGGACCACGGATCTCGTGGGCGGCGATCGCGAGCAGGTCTTCGCGCGCGCGGAGCGCCTCGCGGGCGGTGTCGTAGAGCCGGGCGTTCTGCAGCGAGAGCCCGGCCCGTCGCCCGAGCTCCGCCGCCAGCTCCACGTCGGCGCCGTCGTAGGCGCGGCCGGCCGCACGGAAGGTGAATGCACCGAAGATCTCGCCGCGCGCCACGAGCGGCACGGACAGCTGGGTGATTTCGTCCTCCCTCTCGAGCACCGTGCGTCCGTCGAACGCCCCCGGGTCCGGCTCGATGCGCGGCCCCGGGCAGCCGCCCACCTCGATCAGCCGGCGCGGCTCCGGTCGGTCGACGAGATCCACGGCGCACTGACTGGCGAAGCGACCGACCACCACCCTCGCCACCGCGGAGAGCGCGCTCTCGGCCTCGAGCGAGGTCAGCAGGCGCGAGGCGTCGGCCAAGAGCTCCGCGCGACCCAGCAGCTGCTCGCGCTCGGTCACCTCGTGGAAGCTCCACACCCTGCCCACGATCTCGCCGTCCAGCATCTGCGGCTTGGAGCTCCGCTCGATCACGCGCCCATCGGCGAAGCGCAGGAGATCCCGGCTCTCCGTCCGCGGTGCGGCATAGAGATCGCGGACGCCTCGCAGGAACGCGGCTGGATCGTCGAGCTGCTCGCGCACGAAGGCGAGCATCGCCGCGTCGTCGCCGCTCTCGACCAGCGCGTCTGGGATGTGCCAGAGCTCCACGAAGCGTGCGTTGTGCGCGACCGCCCGGCCGCAGCGATCGACCACCAGGATGCCGTCCGCGGTCGCCTCCAGCGTCGCGTGCAGGAGCGAGAGCGTCCGGTCCCGCGCCGCCCGCGCCTCGACCAGCTCCGTCTCGTCCCAGACGCTGCCCACGAGCCGCGGCGAGCCGGTGACCGGATCGGGGACGACCTCGGCACGCGTCTCGATCGTGCGCACGGTGCCGTCCGGCCGAACCACTCGGTACTCGGCGCAGAAGGGCGTTCCGTCCGCGAACACTTGACAGGCCATCGACCCCACCCGCTCGCGGTCGTCCGGATGGACCACTCGCATCACGTCCTCGCGCGTCCCGGCGAAGGTCTGCGGCGAGACGCCGTGGATCCGATACATCTCCTCGGACCAGATCACTTGGTCCAGGTCTTCGTTCCACTCGAAGCTGCCCACGTGCGTCAACCGCTGAGCCTCGGCCAGCCGCGCCTCGCTCGCCGCCCGCGCCCGGTCCGCCTCCCAGCGCGGGGTGACGTCGATGGCGGCGCCGACGCAGCCCGTGATCCGTGCTCCGTCGCGGAGCGCCTCGATGGCGATCTCGAGACAGCGGCCGCGCACCTCGACCCGGATCAGCTCCTTCTCGCCGCGCTCCAACACCCGGCGCTGGGCGTCGGCGACCGCGCTGGCGCGATGAGTGCCGAGGAAGCGGTCGGCGTGGACACCGATCATCCTCCGCGGGTCGACCTCGAGCAGGCGCGGGAGCTTGCCGATCAGATGCGTGACCCGCTGCTCGGCGTCGGTGGCCCACACGAGCGCGGGGAGCTGTGTCAGCAGGAGCCGCACCTGACGCGCCGCCGGGCTTCCGTCCAACGCCGACACGGTCACCACCGCGCCCCGGCCGCTACAAGCCACCACCAGCTTCAGCGCGCGCACCGGGTCGACCCACGAGGTCTCCTCGTTCGCGTCGAGCGCGCCCGCCACGGCCTCCGCCACCGGCGCGGGCAACGCATCGGCCGCCCGGCGCCCCTTCACGTCGGTCGGCACCTCCAGCGCGGGCAGCGCGGGCCCACTCGCCACCTCGACCACTCCGTCCGGCGACACGACCACGATGCCCCACGGCTCGCCGACCTGGGACTCCTGCGAGTCCGGCTTCGCATCCACTGCGTTTCCCTGCGCCTCGTCCATCATTCGAGCCGCCTCCCACCCATGAGACGCAATCCACGCACCACCGAAGTCGACGCGGCAGGGGGGAGGGTTCGCGGGGAGACCGGTCCGGTGCCGAGCGCGCAATGGAGCAAAAGCCACCGCGGGCCCCCCACGCCGGGGATCCCGCGAGGCGAACACCCCCGGAACGCGTCGCCCCGCAGCACGCGAACGCCCCGGCGGAGAGGTCACGTGCCGATCCGCCCGGTTTGGCTACAACCAGCCTACGAACGGGAAGCGCCCGGCACGAGATCGCGACGCCGGCACGGCTCGGCGCGAAGGCGCGCGGGACGAAGAGCAGACGTGAGCATGCGACCCCCCACCCCGAGCCGCCTCGCCGATCCCGTCGCTCGGGAGATCGCGGCCACGTTCGCGGACTATCGCGAGGCCTACCTGGAGGTGACACGACGGGCGACCCGCAGCTTCGAGACCCGCGATTGGGCTCAGCTCCGCTCTGACTCGTCGCTGCGCCTGGGCCTCTACCGCGAGGCGGTCGATCAGGCCGAGGCCAGCACCCGCGCGCTCCTCGGTGAGCGCTGCCACGACCGGCTGGTGTGGGTGAGCGCCAAGGCCGTCTACTCGAGCCTCATCGCCCAGCGACAGGACTGGGACCTGGCGGAGACCTTCTTCAATTCGGTCACCCGCCGGCTCTTCTCGACCCGCGGCGCGGACCCACTGATGGAGTACGTCGCCAGCGACTTCGACGCGCCGCCGAGCGAGGTGCTAGCGCCCATCTTCGAGCGCTACGCGCGAGCGCCGATCGTGGAGCTGGTCACCCGCTGCCTCCGCGACGTGCCGCTCTCGGTGCCCTGGATTCGATCTAGAGCGCGACGCGGCGCGGATTGCCGAGCGCGTGGAGGCGGCGCTGGCCGCGCGCGGCGCGACCCGGGTGGCGGCGCTGGAGGTCATCCGGCCGCTCTTCTTCCAGGGCAAGGGCGCCTACGTGGTCGGCCGGCTCACCCTCACCGCCGGCGCGGTGCTCCCGCTGGTGCTCGCGCTGCGCAACGGGCCGAGCGGCGTGCGCGTCGACGCGGCGCTCCTCGAGCGGAACGAGGTCAGCATCCTCTTCAGCTTCACCCGCAGCTACCTCCACCTCGACGCGCCCCGGCCCTACGAGGTGATGCGCTTCTTGCACTCGCTCATCCCGCGAAAGCCCATCGCCGAGCTCTACATCGCCATCGGCGAGGTGAAGCAGGGCAAGACCGAGCTCTACCGCGCGCTGGTCGACCATCTCGACGACACCCGCGACCGCTTCTGCGCCGCGCCCGGCATCCCGGGGCTGGTCATGGTGGTGTTCACCGCGCCGAAGCTCGACATGGTGCTGAAGGTCATCCGCGACGACTTCCCGCCGCAGAAGGATCTCTCGCCGGCGAGAGTCCGCGAGCGCTACGGCTGGGTCTACACGCACGACCGCGCCGGCCGGCTGGTCGACGCGCAGGAGTTCGAGCATCTGGCGTTCCCGCGCGACCGCTTCGAGCCCGATCTGCTGGAGGAGCTGACCACGAGCTGCGGTCGCTCGGTGCGGGTGCGCGGCGACCGCGTGTACATCGACCTCGCCTACGTCGAGCGCAAGCTGACGCCCTTGAACATCTACGTCCGCAAGGCGCCCTTCGAGCAGGCGGTGGCCGCCGTCAGCGAGTACGCGCGGGCCATCCGCGACCTGGCGGCCTGCAACATCTTCCCGGGCGATCTCCTGCTCAAGAACTTTGGCGTCACCCGCCACGGCCGCGTCGCGCTCTACGACTACGACGAGCTGGTCGAGCTGACCTCGATGAGCTTCCGCGATCTGCCGGAGGCGACCTCCATCGAGGACGAGATGAGCGCCGAGCCCTGGTTCGCCGTCGGCGCCCGCGACGTCTTCCCGGAAGAGTTCCCGCGCTTTCTCGGGCTGCCGCAGAAGCTCCGCGCCGAGCTGCTGGCGCGGCATCCGGAGATCTTCACCGCCCGCTGGTGGCGCAAGATGCAGGCGGTCGTGCAGGCCGGGAAGATCTACGAGTT
Source organism: uncultured Pseudomonadota bacterium (assembly GCA_963832725.1). GTDB lineage: Bacteria > Myxococcota_A > Polyangia > Polyangiales > Sandaracinaceae > JAEZBP01. Next base: position 2,958,854 of record CAWHVG010000005.1, on the reverse strand, counting down.
CCCTCCCTATCCGCCGGAGCGGAAGCTGCGGGCCGGCGAGCGCACGCCGCCCGACCCGCACTGATCCTCCCGAGATATCTCACCAACTGAGACATCTCTGCCGTCGAGAGCCGCTTTCGACCCCAAAACCGCTCTCTGCATGGCTTTTCGACCGAATTTCATCTCAGCAACTGAGAGAATCGGCTCATCTGAGCTCCGCCTCGACCGCCGGCCCCTCCACGACGCCGTCGCCGACTGTAGCGGCGGCGGAGGTAGCGCGGTCGGAGGCAGCAGCGCGGGCGGCGACGCCGGGACCTGCACCTGCGACTGCAGCTGGACCAGCGGCGGCTGCGGGTCCGACGACGGAAGCTGCTGCTGGCGCGCCTGCTGCGGCTCCTGACGCGAGCGTCTCGCGGACGAGATGCGACTCAACTCGCTCCTCGCCCGACGGGGGAAACCGCCACCGCACCACGGCTCCGGCGGTACGACGGCTTCATCGAGTCCTGCGCGTCGCGCGTCCCCGTCGACCGAGCGCACCTCGGCCATCGTGCGGCGCGCCAAACGGAAGGTGACCTCGCAGACCACCAAGAACACCACGACCGTGGCCGCGAAGAGCACCCAACCATCGATCGCGTCCAACAGGTTCATGGGGGCCCCCCAGTCTCAGCCCCGGTTCTCTGCAACCCGAGCGCCAGCCGGGTGACCGGGCCGTCAGACCGCGCTGGCCAACGCCAGAAGCTCCGCCGAGCGCTCCACGTCGCGCACCCAGTCGGCCGGCAAGGCGCCGATCCCGCAGCGAGCACCGACCAGCGCACCCGCCAGCGTGGCCAGGCTGTCGCTGTCGCCGGGCGTGTTGGCGCCTTCGAGGATGGCCGCGCGCGGGTCGTCCGGGTGCCGCGCGAAGAGGTAGACGGCCGCCGCGATGGCTTCGTGCGCCGCCCAGCCCTCCAGACGCGCCAGCGTGGTCTCCGGCGGGACGCCCGACTGCGCCTCGTCGAGCGCGCGCGCCATCATCCCCGCCGTCTTGGGGCTGTAGCGGCAGGCCGCGGCGACCATCTCGCTGAGCACCACCTCGAGCGGATCGTCGCGCAGCACGCGGGCGACGCCGACCGCCATCGCCGCGCTGGCCGCGAGCGCGATCGGATCGCGATGGGTGAGCTTGGAATGCGCCACCGCCCAGCGCTCCGCCCGCGCGAGGTCGCCGGCGAACACCAAGCCGAAGGGGTAGGCCCGCATGACCGAGCCGCAGCCGCCCGCGGTGGGCCCGCCCGCTTCGTACCAGGGAACGCCGCGCTTCAGGTTCCTGCAGCCGGCCAGGCACGCGTTGCCGGGCGCGCGGTGCCCCCCTTGCGGTTCGTCGGCCCACGACACGAAGCGAGCCGCCAGCTCTCGCATGGTCGCGTCGAGGTCGGCGTCCCGCTCCCGCGACCAGAAGAGCGACCGGAGCACCTGCTCGGCCATCTGCGTATCGTCCGTGTAGGGCGCCACGCGGCGGCCGGCTTCGTCGATCCACTTTTCGTAGCCCTGCACGCCATCAGGCCCGAACTCCTCGCGGATGGCCTCGAACGAGCGGATGAACTCGGTCGGATGGCCCATCGCGTCGCCGATCGCTGCGCCGAGCACCGCGCCCGCCAGCCTCGAGAGCCGGGGCGAGCGGGCGATGGAGGCCGGATCGGTATCGCCGGCAGGCTTCGACCCGGACGTGAGATCGGCGCCGGTGGCGCCTGTCTTCGCGCGAGGCTTGGCACCCGCGCTCGGCTTCTCGGGCTTCTCGCCGACGGCCGCGCGCTGCCCTTCCGTGTCCCCTCGCAGCGTGGCGTCGACCTCGCTCGCGGGCGCACGGCCGGCTTCGCCGCCCGCCAACGCAGCCCCTCCACCGCTCGACGCGGGCGCGCCGGACCGACCGTGGGCGGGGGCTGCGACAGACGCTCCCGACTTCTCGTTCTGGCCGTCCCGGTCCGCATGCAGCGCCGGCGCCACCTCGGATGCATCTGCCGCGGCGATCGCTTCGCCCGAGGATGGCTCGGCGGACATCGGCTCGGCCGCGCGGACCGAACCGGCGGACGTGACCACGAGAGAGGTCTCCCGAGCCTGAGCGCCGTCGTCCGCGCTCCCGGCGACGCCCCCAGTCCCTTCGCTCGCGCTCCGCTCCGCGACCGCACCTTCGCGCTCCGCCAGCAGCTCGGCCAGCGCGTCTCGTTCCCGGGCGGCCAGCGCCGAGCCACCGAGCGCCCGCTCGGACTCGGCGGGGTTCTTTCCGAGGAGCACCAGCGCGAAGCAGGCCGGCAAGGCCGCGGCGGAGGGGTCCGGACCGACCACCACCACCCGCCGGCCCGCCCTCAGATCGGCAGCCAGCGCAGTCCCCTGCTGCCTCACCCGCCCGGCGGGCGACCCCGGCACGAGCTGCCGCACGTCCAGCGAGAGCTCCCGGGCCGCATCCACCACCTCGGTCGCGTCGTCGGCCACGGCCAACACGATTGAGGCGCGGTGATGATCGCGCAGGTGCGCCAGATCGTCGGCCACCCCGATCCCGCTCCCGGGCCAAGCCGCTCGACCCAGCTTGCCGGGCGCGTCCACCTCCGCCCACCACACGGCCAACGGCTCCGGGCGGCGAATTCGCCCCTCTTCCGGGCCTCCAAAGCCACCGAGGAGGTCGAGCTGACGTTCGGGATCGTGCTCTCGTTCGGACATGCGGCCCCGACTATCCCAGCGCGCGCGCGGGGCGACAACGAGGAAGCGGCGCGCGCCGCGACGAACCGCCCACGTCTCGCCGGTCCTGCCGGATCGAGCCGATTCGTGCCCGGAAGAAGCCGGCGATCGCCCTCCACGCCGACCCCGGCGCCATCCGCGCTCCCAGCCGGTTGGAGAGTGTCTTTGCCTGCTCCGCGCCCAGGACTACAGTGCGCGCTGCTCATGTCCGGCAAGAGTGATTATTACGAGACCCTCGGCATCAGCCGGAACGCCTCGACGGACGAGATCAAGCGTGCGTTCCGCAAGCTGGCGATGGAGTGCCACCCCGACCGCAACCCCGGCGACGCGGAGGCGGAGGCGCGCTTCAAGGAGCTGAGCGAGGCCTACTCCGTTCTCAGCGACGACGAGAAGCGGCGGCGGTACGACAGGATGGGCCACGCAGCCTTCCAGGCCGGCCGCGGCGACAACCCTTACGATTGCGTCGACTTCGGATCGATCAGCGAGATCCTCGAGGGCCTCTTCGGCGACTTCTTCGGCAACCGGCGGACCCGGGCCGGCGGCGACATCGAGCTCGACCTCGACGTGACGTTCGAGGAGGCCGCGCTCGGCGCCGAGAAGCCGCTCGAGGTCTCGCGCCAGCAGACCTGCGACGACTGCGGCGGCAGCGGCGCGGCGCCCGGCACCAAGGTCGGCCGCTGCCCGGCCTGCAGCGGTCGCGGCGAAGTGCGCTACCAGCGCGGCTTCTTCAGCGTCTCGCGCCCCTGCGCGACCTGCGGTGGCACGGGCAAGCGCATCGAGAAGCCCTGCCCCGGCTGCGCGGGCGACGGCGTCGTCCCGAAGACCGAGGAGATGACCGTCAAGATCCCGCCGGGCGTCGAGGACGGCTCCATCCGCACCGTGAAGGGAGCCGGCGAGCGCGGAAAGGGAGCCGCCGCGGGCGATCTGCACGTCCGCATCCGCATCGCCCCTCACCCGCTCTTCACCCGCGAGGGCGCCGACGTCCTGGTCAACGTCCCCATCAGCTTCCCACAGGCCGTGCTGGGCGCGCAGATCGACGTCCCGACCCTCGAGGGCAAGGTCAAGATGCGCATCCCCTCCGCCACCCAATCGGGCAAAATCTTCCGCCTTCGCGGCAAGGGCATCTCGGTCATGGGCGGCTACGGCAAAGGCGACCAGCTCGTGAAGGTCGTCGTCGAAGTCCCCGAGCAGATCAGCAAGCGCCAGCGCCAGCTCATCGCCGACCTCGCCTCCGAGATGGGCGAAGAAGTCCACCCGCAACAAAAGAGCTTCCTGGAGAAGCTCAAGTCCCTCTTCGAGTAGCACTCTTCCCGAGCGCGCTCGGTATCGATCGCATCGCGTGTCGTAGTCCGCCTCTCTCGCGGAGCGAGCGAGCAGCCTGCGGCCCAGCCCCGTCTCTCGCGGAGCGAGCGAGCAGCGGCCGGCGTCAGCAGGCATGCAGGACGTGCCGCAGGCGCGGCCGGCGTGACCCGTACCAGCACGAAACCCGTCACGGCCCATTCCCCGGGTAGGCGGGGGCCGGGGGATGGCCAGCGACGACTCGGGTGGCCCGCTACCGTGCCGCGCGCCGAACGACCTGTCGTTTGATCGTTCGGTGTGCGGCACCTCGGGTCGGGTTCCTCGCTGGAGGAGCGGGCCATCCCCCGATCCCTCGGCCCCCGCCGGACGCCCATCCGCGGCAGCACCGGCCCTCAGCCCACCAAGCGCCGGACGCCCATCCGCGGCAGCGCCGCCCACCTGCGAACGCTCCCCGCCGGACATCCATCCGCGGCAGCGCCGCCCACCTGCGAACGCTCCCCGCCGGACGCCCATCCGCGGCAGCGCCGAGCCTCGAAGAACAGGAACCTCCGCACAGCAGACCGACGCGAGAGAGACCGAAGATCACCGAATCCCATACCCCGAGTACGAAGACCCCGGCGCGACCCGCACATCGTCGACCGGCGCAGCCAACGCCATCCACTCCGAACCCGACGCCTCAGGAGCGTGCGTACACGAGCCGCTCGTGCAGCGATAGAGCGTCGGCCCGTCGCCGTACACCACCAGCGACCCCATCGGATACGTCACCGCCGGCGACCCGTCGTCCACCGTCGCGTTCGGCGCCCACCAGGTCAGGTGATGGCCCGGCTCGTCGAGCGGATACCCCGCGTTCACGAACGCGATCGCCGGCGCGTCCGCCGCGTGATTCCCGCTCGCCGTCACGTGCCCGCTCGTCCCGTCCGTCCCGCTCACGCCCGACACCAGGCTCCGCATCCCCGGCCAGGTCACGTCGCTGAGCGTGATCGGCGCCGCGATCGCTCCCGCGAAACGCAGGACCACGCCGGGATCGGTCGCCGTCGCCTGCGCGGGCGTGTACCCGAAGGTCATCCCGCGGAAGGTCTCGTGCGTGAAGTCGAAGCTCGAGCTGCCGTCCGCCGTCCCGCCGAAGTAGACCCCGAGGTTCAGCGTGTTCGCGTAGTAGTTGTCGTGGAAGTGTACGTGGCGCGGGCCGTCTCCGTCCTCCGGCGCGCTCCAGAAGCTGCCGATGGTCCCCGCGCCGTCGACGAACACGTTGTGGTCGATCTCGATGTCGCCTTCGCGCGTCTGGATCTGCAGCAGATTGTCCTGGTAGCGGCCGAGGCCGTTGTCGAGCCAGTGCAGCCCACCGCCGATGATGGTGTTGTGATGGATGTGCGTCCCATCGCCGAGATCCTGCGTCTGCAGGGCCTCGTTTCCCGTTCGGAGGATGCGGCAGTTGTCGATCTCCAGGCCCGGCAGCAGGTTCGCCGGGTCGGCGCCGGTCCAGCCGAAGTAGAAGCCCTCGCCCGCCGTGTCGTGCACGTAGACGTCGTGGACGTGAACGTTCGCCATCGGATGCGCCGGGTCACCCGCGCTTCGCGAGTTGAGCAGACGAATCCCCGCGAAACCCGAGCGCTTCACCTCGACGTACTCGATTCTCGAAGTCGGTGGCCTCGGCGACGGAGATGCCCATGTGCAGGTAGGGCGCGTCGAGCGCGAAGCCGTCGTCGCTGACGATGCCGTACGCGCCGGCCGAGCCCGCGTACGCGCCACAGGCGTGGCCAGGGAAAGCGGCGTCGCCGGTCTGCGAGACGGAGTCGTAGCGGCCGGTGAGGATCCAGCCGGAGCCGCCGCCCATCGACCAGATGTAGTTGCCGCCCGGGTTCTCTCCGACGAAGACCTGTCCGCCTTGGTTCGTGATGACCAGCGGGCGGTCCGCGGTCCGCGCCGGCAGGTTGCCGATCCGGAGCGAGCGGTAGTGACCCGCCGGCAGATAGAGGCGGTCGAGAGTCTGCCAGTCGACATCCGGAAACGATGCCTGCACGTCGTCGTAGTAAATGGTCTGGCCGCCGCCTGTCGCGGGCAGGACGAAGGTGTTCTCGGGCGTCCCGAAGCGACCCGGCGGATCGCAGACACCCATCCCACCGTCCGAAACGCCGCCGCCGCCGCCGTCACCGCGCGGAGTCGCGCCGTCCGAGCCTGGCACGGCGGCATCGGACTGGGTGGAGGCGTCGGTGGCGCTCGTCCCGCCGCTGCACGCGGCGAGGAAGAGCACGGCCAGAGCGATTGGTCGGCGCATCGCGGCATCCTATCAGCCGCGGACGGGCAACCGTCAGGCGTGCGACCCGGACGGCTCGGGCATCTCGCACCTGGCCCGATCCGTCGACGGCCTCGCTCCTCGCTCCGAGCCGCGAACGGGACCGAGAGCGCTCAGAAACAGGAGCCGACCGGCGCGCACCAGGCGGCGGTCTCGGGACGCTGCCCGGCTGGCGTCACGATCAGCACGTAGCGGCGCAAGAAGATCAGCGTTCCGTCGTCGCGCTTGACCTTGTAGCGCCACGGGAAGGGATGCTGGCAGCCGCGCAGCTCCTCCATCTGCGGGACGGTGAAGCGGACGTCGTAGTAGAGGTCCGTGCGCCCCTGGACGGCCACGAAGCGCTGCTGGTCGGCGAGCACTTCTCCCACGTTCTGCATCGGGTTCGCGGCGACTGCGCTCGCGCTCGAGTAGAACGTGCTCGCCGTCTCCATGCCGGGATCCGTGAACGGCAGCGTCTGGAACCCACCGATGTAGGTCTCTCCGCTGCCGCGCACGGAGACGGTGATGGGCATGTCGCTGGTGCCCAGAGGCGACTCGGGCAGGTAGACCAGCAGGCTGCGGTCGGGAGAGTCGGTGCGGGTCGGGTTGAAGCCGAGGCGAAGCTCCACCCCGTCCGGGAAGGTGTCGCCGTCCGTGTCCGGGTTGCTCGGGTCGGTCCCGCGGGAGACCTCGGTGCTGTCACACACGCCGTCGCCGTCGGTGTCGACGTTCGTCGGGCGGCCACCACCACCGTCGACCGTGCCCGCGTCCCACGGCGCACCGAGCGGAATCGGCCCCTGCCCGCAGCCGGCGAAAGAGAGCCCGAGGAGGCCGCCTAGGAGCACGGCCCGTGCGATCCCCGCTCGTCTCGCGCGCGTGTCGGCCACGGTGGTGCGGAAGCTTAGCCGGGGATCCGTCCAGAGACACTCTCGCGAGGGAGAAACGGCCCCGAGCGCTCCCGCACCGCCAGTGCGCGGCCTCACGCCCGCGCCGAGCGCCCCGCCCCGTGCGCTTGACCCTCCGTCACGCAGGGTACTAGGAACCTCGCACGCGGTGCGCCCGCGATCCGCGGCCCTGCGTGGAGGAACGATGGCCCTGAACACCGACGCAGCGGGCAAGCGGACCGAAGAGATTGAGCACTCCTATCGCTGGCAGGACGCCGCGCTCTACGCGCTCGGCATCGGCGCCACGGCGAGCCAGCTCGATTTCCTCTACGAGAAGCGCGGGCCGAAGGTCTTCCCGACCTACGCCGTGGTTCCGGCGTTCGAGGCCAACCGCAAGCTCTTCGACGTGGTCGGCGGCGATTTGTCCGGCGTCGTACACGGCAGCCAGAAGATCGTGCTCCACCGGCCCTTCGCGCCCGAGGGCACGCTGACGACGGTCGGCATCGTCGACGGCATCTACGACCTCAAGCGCATGGCCCAGTCGGTCGTCCGCACCGAGACCCGCGACGCGTCGGGCGAGCTCGTCTGCGAGACCGTGTGGACCATCATGTACCTGATGGACGGCGGCTTCGGCGGGGCTCCGCCGCCCCGTTCGCCGAAGATCCGGCCGCCCGAGCGCGAGGCCGATTGGGTCGTGGAGGACCCGACCACGCCCGAGCAGGCGCTCCTCTACCGTCTGAGCGGCGATCTCAACCCGCTCCACGCCGATCCCGCCGCCGCCGAGAAGGCCGCCAAGGTCACCGAAGGCCGCCCGATCCTGCACGGCCTCTGCACCTACGGCTACGTAGGCCGCGCCATCCTCGCGAACGCGTGCGACGACGACCCGGCGCGGCTGAAGACCTTCTACGGCCGCTTCAGCCGGCCGGTCTGGCCCGGCGAGACCATCGTCACCGAGGGCTGGCGCGAGGACGGCCGCGTGGTCGTGCGCGCCGCCACCAAGGAACGCCCGACCGACTACGTGTTCACCAACGCCTACGCCGAGCTCGCCTGAGCCGAGACACGAGGAGACCCCCATGAAGAAGCTGGACAAGGAGATCTCGGATCGTCGCCGCCAAGCGCACCGCCTTCGGAGCGATGAGCGGCTCGTTCAAGGGCATCTCCGCCACCGATCTCGCGGTGCACGCGTCGAAGGCGGCGCTCGCCCAGAGCGGGCTCGAGGCGAACGAGATCGACCACGTCATCGTCGGCAACGTGCAGCAGACCAGCCCGGACGCGATCTACTGCGCGCGCCACGTGGGACTGAAGTCGGGCCTGCCGATCGAGGTGCCCGCCCTGACCGTGAACCGCCTCTGCGGCTCCGGCTTCCAGGCCGTGATCAGCGCCGCCGAGCAGATCCTCCTCGGCGAAGCCAAGGCCGTGCTCGCGGGCGGCACCGAGAACATGTCGCAGGCGCCGCACAGCGTGTGGGGCCTCCGCGACGGGGCCAAGTTCGGCAAGCCGCCGGCCATGGTCGACACCCTCTGGTCCGCCCTCACCGACAGCTACTCCAACACGCCGATGGCCATCACGGCGGAGAACCTGGCGGAGAAGTACGGCATCTCGCGCGAGGACTGCGACGCGTTCGCGATCCGGAGCCAACAGCGCTGGGCCGCCGGCCAGGAGTCGGGCGCGTTCGCCGACGAGATGGTCCCGGTCGAGCTGAAGACCCGCAAGGGCATGGTCACGGTGGACCGCGACGAGCACCCGCGCCCGCAGACGACGATGGAGACGCTGGCGAAGCTGCCGCCCGTCTTCAAGAAGGACGGAGTGGTCACGGCCGGCAACGCGTCGGGCATCTGCGACGGCGCCGCGGCGCTGGTCGTGGTCGACGGCGGCTGGGCCAAGGAGCGCGGCCTCACCCCGCTCGCCAAGCTCGTCTCGTGGGGCGTCGCCGGCGTGGAGCCGACCCTGATGGGCATCGGCCCGGCCCCGGCCATCCGCACCGCCATCGACCGCGCGGGCCTGGAGCTCGGCAAAATCGACTGGTTCGACGTGAACGAGGCGTTCGCTGCGCAGTGGCTCGCGGTCCAGAAGGAGCTCGAGCTGCCCGACGAGAAGTGCGACCCGAACGGCGGGGCCATCGCCCTCGGTCATCCGCTCGGCGCCAGCGGCGCGCGCATCACGGCGAACCTCGTCTACCAGCTCCGCCGCACCGACGCGAACCTGGCGGTCGGCTCAGCCTGCATCGGCGGCGGCCAGGGCATCGCCGTCGTCCTCGAGCGCGCGTAGCCAGCTCGCCGCTTTCAACGGCGGCCTGCACGTGTGAGACTGAAGGGGCCTCGCGAACGATCCTCGCGAGGCCCCGACTTCGTTCGGGAGCTTATCGAAATCGGGAGCGAGTCGATGGACGAGAAGCCGACCACGCGAGCGGCCGAGCTCGACGACAGCGACGCGTCGAAGCTCGTGTACGACTGGAACTCCAAGCGCTACCGCGGACCGGTCGTCCTCAACCGGAAGTTCGAGCTGCACGACGAGACGCTGCGCGACGGGATCCAGAACCCGTCCGTCGTCGACCCCGAGATCGACGACAAGCTCGAGATCCTCCACATGCTGAACGAGATCGGCGTCGACACCATCGACGTCGGTCTGCCCGGCGCCGGCCCGCGCGCGTTCCAAGACGTGCTCCGCATCTGCCGCGAGATCGCCGACCACCGGATGCACATCCGGCCGACCTGTGCCGGACGCACGCTGGTGCAGGACATCACGCCGATGGCCGAGATCAGCCAGCGCGCAGGCATCCCGATCGAGGTGATGACCTTCATCGGCTCCTCGCCGATCCGCAGCCTCGCCGAGGAGTGGTCGGTCGAGCTGATCCGAGAGCGCTCGGTCAAGGCGATCGCCTTCGGCGTGAAGGAAGGCCTGCCGGTCAACTACGTCACGGAAGATACCACCCGTTCGCGGCCCGACGTGCTGTGGGAGCTCTTCCGCGCCGCCATCGATCACGGCGCATCACGATTGACGCTCTGTGATACCGTCGGACACGTCACGCCCGACGGCGTCCGCAACCTCGTGCAGTTCACTCGATACATCATCGAGTCGTCGGGCGCCGAGGTCGGGATCGACTGGCACGGTCACAACGACCGCGGGCTGGCGTTGGTGAACACCATCTGGGCGCTCGAGCACGGCGCCGACCGCGTCCACGGGACCATCCTCGGGATCGGCGAGCGGGTCGGAAACGCATCACTCGATCAGATCCTGGTGAACCTGAAGCTCCTCGGGGAGCTCGGCGACCGCGACCTCAGCAAGCTTGCGCCGCTCTGCGAGAAGGTCAGCCAGGCGACGGACTTCCCGATCCCGATCAACTACCCGGCGTTCGGTGAGGACGCGTTCCGCACCGGGACCGGCGTGCATGCCGCCGCGATCATCAAGGCGATGGAGAAGGGCGACGCCTTCCTCGCCGATCGGGTCTACTCGGGCGTGCCGGCGGGGGAGTTCGGACGCGAGCAGGAGATTCTGCATCGGTCCGATGAGCGGGGTGAGCAACGTCCGCTACTGGTGCCGCAAGCGGGACATCGAGCCGACCGACGAGCTGGCCCACGTCATCCTGGCCAAGGCCAAGGAGGGCAAGCGGCTGATGACCGACGACGAGGTCCTCGCGGTCATCGAGGCGCAGCGCGAGGGCTGAGCCTCACCTCTCCGGATAGTGGCTCAGCCCCAGCAGGGCTCCGTCCGGATCCCGCACATAGAGGGTGTAGTCGCTCTCGCGTTCGACCGGGTGTCCCGCTTCGGCGAGCCGTGCACGCCACCGTTCGCGGTCTTCGCGCGGGATGCGCAGCGCGACGCAGTGCCAGCCGGGGTCGTCGTCCCGACGTGCGCTTCCGTCCGGCGTCTTCTCCAGCGCCAGGAACGCGTCCTCGTTCAAGGACACCCAAACGGAGCGTGGGCTGCCATCCGGATATGAAAAGCGCTCCACCACGGACAGCCCGAGCACATCGACGTAGAAACGCTCGGCAGCCCCGAGATCGGATGTGCGCACGGCGAGGTGGTGTATGCCCCGAGCTCGCATGGCCCCCATGCTGCCACGCCGGCGGCCGTTTCGGATCTGAAAGCCGCTTCTTTCAACGATGAGGTTTCGGCCAGGTTCCGCGCGCCTCGGCAGCGTGCGATAGGCTTGGCACGACCCTCGCTAAGATGCTGGAGCGGCACGGCGACACGGTTGAAGGGTCTTCCCCCCCTGACCCTTCAACCCAAGTCGTGCCGAACCTTCGGCGGCCCGCGGTGTGATCCCCCCCACACATCGCGGGCCGCCTTTTTTCGTACTGGACGCGCTTTGCGCAGCTGCAACGGCGTCTTTCAACCTTGACCACCTGGGACCCGCGAGAAAGCCCTAGAACGGCGCTAGAACGCGGATGAAAGCGGTGGCACGCGTCTCGCAAAGAGCGAGGGCCGGCACGACGAACATGGTTGGCGACCAGCCCCCCCACTGCCAGCCCCGTCGTGCCGAACCTTCGGTGTCCCGCGGTGTGTTCCCCCACACACCGCGGGACGCCAACTTTAAACCCGGTGACCTCGATCCGACGCGCTCGATCGTTGACGTCTCGGGCGTGACAGCGAATAACTGGGGCTCCCTTCCCGCCGGAGAGGCCCACGTCGACGTGTCGCGCGTCGCACGTTCGCCAAATCGAGATGTCTCGCAGACGCCACATGTGGTGGATCGCCACGTGCGGAATAGTCGCGCTTTCGTGCCGTGAGCCGGAAGCGCCCGCGAGCGATCCGCCGCCTCCGCCGGTTCGCATCGACCCGGTCGTCCGCGCCGATCGCGTCCCGCTCGCGCGTGGCACGGCCGAGCTGAAACCGCTCCGCCGCGCGGCGCTCTCGGTCGAGGCGCCCGGTCGGGTCGTGAGCGTCGAGATGGAGCGAGGTCAGCACGTCGAGCAGGGCCAGGTGCTGCTTCGACTCGACGTCGGCCGCACCGCGGTGGCGACGGCGGCGGCGGCGGCGCAGGTCGAACAAGCCCAGGCCGCGCTGGCTCAATCGGCGCGGGAGCGGGAGCTCGCGGAGCAGCTCGTCGCCCGCGGGAGCGCCTCGCGCCACAGCCTCGACCAAGCGCGCGACGCAGAGTCGGTGGCCCAGGCCGCCCTCGAAGCGGCCGCCGCCCAGGCGCGCGTGACGCGACGCGGGCTGACCGAGGCCGTGCTCCGCGCACCTTTCTCCGGCGTGATCGTCCAGCGGGACGTGGAGCTCGGCGAGTACGTCGCGCCCGGCGCCACGGTCGCGGTGCTGATGGATGCCGGCACGCTACGAGGCGATGTCTTGCTCGATCCCCGGCTCGCGCTCGACGTCCAGCCGGGCGCGGCGGCGTGGGCGGAGGTCTTCGCCCGGCCCGGCGAGCGCTTCGAAGGCGAGGTCCTGCGCGTCGGTGAAGCGGTGGATCGGTCCACGCGCCGGCTGCCGGTCGAGGTGGAGATCCGCGATCCGAATGGCCGCCTCCGGCCCGGCTTGGTCGGCCGCTTCGAGGTCCGGACGGGCCCACCGCGCGCGATCGCCACCGTCGACGCCGACGCCTCGTTCGAGCGCTTCGAGGTGTCGTTGGTCTACGTGGTCGACGCAGGGAGCATCGCGCATCGGCGGACGGTGCGGCTGGGCGAGGTCGAAGAGGGCCGCGCCGAGGTGCTCGATGGCCTCGAGGTCGGCGAGCGCGTCGTCGTGGATGGACAGGATCGCGTGCTCGACGGCCAGCCGGTCCACATCGTCGACGCGAGCGACGCGGAGCCGGTGATCGAGCCGAGCCCGGATGGGACCGAGCCGGACGCAACCGAATCGGACACCGAGCCGGATGCCACGGATGCGCACCCCGCCGACTCGGACGTCGCGGACGAGAACGAGCCGATCGAGCCGTCGCCATGAACGACGATCCCGAGTCGCGGCCGTCGATCCCGCGCTTCTCGGTGCGGCAGCCGGTCCTGGTCAACCTGCTCTCGTTCGGCGTGGTGCTGATCGGCGCGTTCGTGCTGAGCGGGATGACCCGCGAGGTCTATCCGATCGTGCCGGTCGGCGGCGCGAGCATCACCACCCTGATGCCGGGCGCCTCGCCCGAAGAGATCGAGCAGCTCGTCACGGCGCGCATCGAAGACGAGATCGCCGACGTCGAGGACATCTCGCGCATCCAGAGCACCTCCAGCGAAGGGATGAGCTTCATCTGGGTGGAGCTCGAGCCCTCCGTCACCGACACCGGCCGCAAGGTCCTCGAGCTCACCAACGAGGTGAACCGGGTCACCGACCTGCCGGAGGGCGCCGAATCACCCGTCGTCCACGAGGCCTCGGTGCGCCCGCCCTCGCTGGCGGTGTCGGTCCGTGGAGACGTGCCCGAGGCGGTGCTGCGCTCGGTGGCCCGTGATCTCGAGGATCGGATCGAGCGCCTCGACGGCGTGGCCAAGGCGACCTCGACCGGGATCCGCGACCGCGAGATTCAGGTCGACGTGGATCCCGATCGACTGGCCGCGTTCGGGCTGCCGCTGACCAGCGTGGCGGCGGCGCTCGCACCGCGCGGCAGCAACGTGCCGGCCGGCATCATGGAGGGCGGACGGCGCAGCCGGCTGGTCCGCGGGATGGCGGAGACCTCCTCGGCCGAAGCGATCGGCGACGTGGTGGTCCGCCCGAGCCCGGACGGCGGATCGGTGCGCGTGCGCGACCTGGCCGAGGTGCACGAGGGCTTCGAGCGGGCCCGCACGACGGCGCGGGTCGACGGCGAGCGGGCGATCGTCTTTCTGATCCAGAAGGAAGACGGCGCCGACGCGGTGCGGGTGAGCGAGGCGGTGCGGGCGCTGGTCGACGAGGCGCGGGCCAACACGCCGCCCGGCGTTCGCATCGCCGTCTTCGGCGACACCGCGCCCTGGGTCCGCAGCAACCTGGCCACCCTCTACTCGAACGCCGGCATGGGCCTCGTGCTGGTGCTGGGCATCCTCTGGCTCTTCATCGGCTTCCGCAACGGGCTGATGGCGGCGATCGGCATCCCGGTCGCCCTCGCCGGCGGGATGATCGTGATGCAGCAGATGGGCATCACCATCAACCTGCTCTCGCTCTTGGCGCTGACACTCTCGGTCGGCATCGTGGTCGACGACGCGATCGTGATGATCGAGAACGTGCACCGGCACGTGGAGGGAGGGCTCTCGCGCCGGCGCGCCGCCATCCGCGGCACGCTGGAGGTGATGTGGCCCGTGGCGGCGTCGACGGCGACGACCTGCGCCGCCTTCCTGCCGCTCCTCCTGATGACCGGCGTCCTCGGGAAGTTCTTCGCCATCATCCCCAAGGTGGTGGTGGCGACGCTGGTCGCGTCGTTGATCGAGGCCTTCTTCGCGCTGCCGAGCCACATCGCCGACTTCGGCGCCGCGCCGCCAAAGAAAGCGCCGCGCCCGAGCCGGCTGCGCGCGATCGGCGCCTCGGCGATGCGCGTCTACGAGAAGGCCCTGCGCTGGGCCCTCCGCCACCGCTGGCTGGTCCTCTTCGGCGCGTACACCGTCTGCATCGGCATGATCGCCACCGCGGCCATGGTGAAGGACGTCGTCCTCTTCACCGAAGGCGACGTGGAGATGTTCGACGTCCGGGTGCGGATGCCGACCGACGCCGCGGCGGAACAGACCGATCGCGTCCTGCGCGAGATTCGAGCGGCGCTTGCTCGCCCTCGAGAGCCCGGACGTGCAGACCGTGGTGGCGATCCGCGGCTACTCACGCACGCGCACCTGGAACGCCAGCGGCGACCACATCGGGATGGTCAGCGTCTACATGGTGCCGCGCGCCGAGCGCAGCTCGCAGGAAGCCGGCAACCACCTGATGGAGCGGGCGGCGCGCCTCTTCGACGACGTGGTCGGCCCGGCCAGCATCGAAGTCGTGAAGTTCGAGGACGGACCGCCGCGCGGCGCGCCGGTGGCCGTGCGCATCTCGGGCGAGGATCTCGATCAGCTCGCGGAGCTGAGCGAGCGGGTGCAGGCGGAGCTCAGGCAGATCCCGGGCACGCGCGACGTCACCGACGATCACGAGCTCGGCAAGCGGGAGATCCGCGTCCACGTCGACGAGGAGCGGGCGGCGCTCTTCGACCTGACCACCGGCGACGTGACCCGCTGGCTGGCCACCGCCTACGGCGCCACGCCGGCGGCGACCACGCGCGAAGGCGACGAGGAGGTCGACGTCGTGGTGCAGCTCGTCGAAGAGGTGCGCGACGATCCGGATCGGCTGGGCGAGCTGACCTTGATCGCGCCGACCGGCGCCACGGTGGCGCTGAGCGAGCTGGCCACCATCGAGCAGGGCCGCGGCGTCGCCAACATCGAGCGACGCGACCGCCGCCGCGTGATCACGGTGACCGCGGAGCTGATCGAGGGCTCGGGCGCGACCAGCGCCGAGGTGAACCGCGCGCTCGCAAACCGCGTCGCGCCGCTCCGCGCGGCCAACCCGGACATCCGCTTCGAGCTCGGCGGCGAGTACGAGGACACCAACGAGTCGCTCCGCTCCCTCTTCCTCGCCTTCATCATCTCGGCGCTCCTCATCTACACGATCCTGGCCACCCAGTTCCGCTCGTTCGTCCAGCCTCTGATCGTGATGACGGCCATTCCGCTGTCGATGATCGGCGTCAGCCTCGGCTTCTTCGTCAGCGGCGAGGCGGTGGGGCTGATCGGGCTGATCGGTGTGGTCGGGTTGGCCGGCATCGTGGTCAACGACTCGCTGGTGCTGGTCGACTTCATCAACGTGCGCCGGCGCGAGGGCGTGCCGCTGGAAGAAGCGGTGGTGCAAGCCGGCCGACTCCGCCTGAGGCCGATCTTCCTGACCAGCATCACCACCATCGCAGGCCTCTTCCCGCTCGCGCTGGGGATCGGGGGCCGCTCCGAGCTCCTGGCGCCGATGGCCACGGCGATGAGCTGGGGTCTGACCTTCTCGACCGTCCTCATCCTGATCGTGGTGCCCAGCCTCTACTACTCGGTGGACGTCCTCTCGGCGCGGGTCAGCCGGATCTTCGCGCCCCTGGTCCGCCGCATCACCGGCGAACACGACGAGGCAGCAGACGAAGCCGCGTCCCGCGTGACGAGCGAGCCGGAAGGAGAAACGCGCTGAGCGCAGACGAGGGGAAGGCCGCGCGGATCGCGCTCACGTGATCTCGCGCTCGATCCAGTAGCACTGCTCGTGCGTGTGGACCTCGAGCTCGTCGAGCCGATCGCGGGCGGCCTCGAGCGTCTCGAAGCCCTGCATGCGGAAGCGGTTTCCGTTGTCGTCCTGCCGCATGAGGGCGAAGCGCTCGGCGGCGGGCGCCACGCCGGCGCGGACCAACACGAGATCGGCCAAGAGCGGGTGCACGCCGAGCGGCTCACCGATCTGGACGGCGAGGCCATGCTCCCGCGCCGCTTCCCGGGCCAAGCGTGGAACATCCTCACGCGCGTGGCGTCCAGGAGCGAGGAAGAAAGGAACGACCACCACCTCCTCGGCGCCCGCCTCGGCGCAGGCGGCCACCCCCTCGGCGATGCTGGGCGGGGCCAGCTCGAGGTGCGCGACGCGGACCGGCACGCTCTCGCCGACCCGCTCGCGGACCAGCTCGGCCAGCGCGTCGAGCTGCGCGTTCGCCTCCGCGCGGCGGCTTCCGTGATCGACGAGGAGCAGGGCGGACTTCTGCACGCCGAGAGCGTAGGGCCGCCAGCCGAGCACGGCGAGCCGTCGGAAGTCACCCTCACACGCCTACCGCGACGCGACACCGTCCGAGAACCCTCTCTCGCTCGCCAGCGACGCCTCTCTCGCAAAGCGAGCAAGCAACCTCGGACCCCACCGCCTCTCTCGCAGAGCGAGCGAGCTGCGGGCCGGCGTCAGCGGACATGCTGTCCGTGCCGCGCGCGGAGCCGGCGCGCATCCCGTGAGCGCCGAAGCACCGAGCCTGCGGGCGGCGAGAGACGAGTCCTTTACCTCCGAGCGCCGCCAGGGCACCCTTCGCCGGAACCGCGCCGGACTCCCGTTGTCTCCTGCGCGTGCGCGTCGCCATCGACATCGAACGTGCGGCGGCCGCGGCGGGGTTCCACGTCCCGATGCCCGAGGGCTACGAAGAGAAGCTGGTCGAGCGCCTGAAGCGTCGGGACGAGGCGGCGTTCAACGAGCTCATCCGTCTCTACCAGGGCCGCATCTTCCGCCTGGTCTTCCGCATGCTCGGCGACCGCAGCGAGGCGGAGGACCTCGCGCAGGAAGTCTTCATCACGGTCTTCAAGTCGATCGACGGCTTCCGAGGCGACTCCAAGCTCTCGACGTGGCTCTACCGCGTGGCTACCAATCACTGTAAGAACCGGATCAAGTATCTCGACCGGCGCGCCCGCGGGAAGAAGAAGGAGTTCGACGAGATCGCGGAGCACGGCGCGCTCGAGAGCGCGACCATGAACCCGAGCGCGCACATCGCCCGGCCCGACCAGATGATGGAGGCCAAGCAGAAGGAGCGGATCCTCCAGCTCGCCATCGCGTCGCTCGAGGACGAGCACCGCGAGCTCATCGTCTTCCGCGACATCGAGCACATGACCTACGAGCAGATCCAGGAGATCACCGGCCTGGCCGAGGGCACCGTGAAGAGCCGCCTGCACCGCGCCCGCAACTCGCTCCGCAGGAAGGTGCTGCGCCTCTCGGAAGGGCGCCGCTCCAGCAACCCGGGCCCGCCCCTCGCCGAAGACTGAGCCGAAGACCGAGCCGAAGACCGAGCCGAAGACCGAGCCACCGCGATGAGCCCCGACGAAGCACGAGACCTCTTCAGCGAAGCGTTCGAGGGTGACCTCGAGCCCGCGCGCAAAGAGGCGTTCGACGCGGCCCTGGCCCAGGACGGTGAGCTCCGCCACGAGTACGACGAGTTCGTCGAGACCTTCCGCATGGTCTCTGCGCTCGGAGCGGACGAGGACGAGGTGCCGGACCTCTTGCACGGCGTCCAAGAGCGCATCCGCAAGCGCAGCCGCGGCCGCTACTACCGGGATCGCTTCTCGGAGCGTGCCGGTCTCGGCTGGGTGCTGCCGCTCCTGCTCGCGATGGCCTCCGTCCTCGTGCTGGCCAGCGCCTGGTACGCGCTGCAGGCCGGCATCGTCGTCGAAGCGCCCGCGCAGCCGAGCCCTTCCACCGCGCCAGAGCGCTGAAGCTCGTCTCTCGCCCATGGACCGAGCGCGCTCGGCTCCCGACCATCCTCGGCTGGAGCTCCGCGCAAGACGGTCGGCGTGTGGGGCAGCGTCCGGGAGCGGCGCGCCGGCGGCGGACTCGCGCACCGCGCCTGGCGACCGACCACCGATCAGTGGATGAAGTAGCGGAAGCTCGCCAGGAGCCAGGTCTGATAGTCGGCGGTGACCTGCTGGCGCCAGGCGATGTCGAAGCCGAGCTGCTGGTTCATCCAGCCGATACCCGCCGTGATGAAGTGCGCGTCACGGCCGGTGTCGTAGATGTAGCCGGCGCGGATCGGCACCTCGCCCGTGAAGTACTCGACCGCGCCGCCGAACTGCGCCTCGGGCTTGATGCTGCCGTCCGCGTTCTGCCAGGTGGTGAGGTCGGCCAGCCCGTCGAACGCCAGGGTCAGCGCGCTGTTGATCGTGTAGCTGATGCTGCCGCCGACGCGGGTGGGCGTGAGGGGCGAGTTGAGGGGCAGGAGGTTGTAGCCGAGGGCCGCGATGTGGAGGCCCTGGATGGGCGAGACGCGGATCGACGCGTCGAAGGTGAAGCCCTGCGCGTACGGGGATGCGTTCGACTGCCCCTCGCGCCAGTAGCTGACGTAGCGACCGCTGGCGCCGATGGCGAAGTGCTCGCCGAAGGGCACGCCGAGCGCGACCCGACCGTCGTAGCCGCCGTGCCCGTTCTGTCCGTTGCCCTGGATGTAGCGGAAGTTGACGCCCGCGTTGACCGGACCGCTGTATGAATCGATCAGCGAGCCGCCGAAGCCATAGCGACCGGCCTGCGGCGAGTAGAAACCGCTCGTCGAGACGTGGTAGAGGCGCCCGATGGACAGACCGGCCGCGTTATAGGCCAGCGCGCTGGTGCTCGTGGCCGACGCCCGCGCGCCCAGACCCATCGCCATGCCGCGCGCCGTCTCCATCGTGTCGGGGAAGGCCGGCCGCATGTCGGGATGCTCCATCGGAGACCCGGGAGCGACCGTCTGCGCCACGGCCGGCGCGCTCACGACGAGCAGCGCCGCCACCACCATGGAGCCATGAAGCTTCGTCGACCCTCGCATGAACCGCTCCGCCCTCTTCGCCCTGCGCCCGAGACCTTGCTTAACAGGTCGCGGGGAGGGATCCAAGAAAGCCGCGCGCGATACCCACTGGAACAGGGCCAAAGCGCGCGTCGAGCCGGGAATAGACCGTCCGAACGCGCCGAATCGTGTCCGATCCGCGACAAAAGTGACGCACCTGTGGCAAGCGCGATCCGCCCGCGAGCGAGGGCGTCGGAAAAAACCCAATCGATCCGCAGCCTTGTGGATCACGTCCGAGACGAGCGACGCGAGCGCTCGCGGTGACGCTGGCGAGGCCGCCGCGAAACCCGTGCGATCCTCACCAGTTACGAATTGGCGCGATCTCGGTCGTAGACGGAGCCACGACCGTTTGCTAGCGTCGCTCCTCCGTTCTTCAGGGGACCTGGCTGAACGAAATTGCGTCACAGGCCGGCAAGACATCCGTCTTCACCATGCCTGCCGGCCCTCCGTTCGCAACGTTTTCCACAAGCTGTCCCCAATGTGATCGAGGCTGTGGATAGCCTGTGGATCAGCAGGCTAAGTGTACCCAATTGCTGAGAAACGGTGGCATGCAAGACCTGTGGGATTCCGCGCTCGCGACACTGCGATCCCGACTGTCCGAAGAGAACTATCGGACGTGGTTGGAGCCGGTGAGGCTCGATCACTTCGACGGACAGAGAGTGGTTCTGCGGATCCCCAATCGTTTCTACGCCGATTGGATCTCGACCCACTACCTCGATCTGATCCTCGAGTCGCTGCGCAACGCTGGGGTGGACCCGCGTGAGGTCGACTGGACGGTCGACGAACAGCTCCAGAAGCAGATGGAGGCCGAGGCGCGCACGGATACGCGTCCGGCCCCCGAGCCGCGGCAGACTCCGAAGGTAGAGGCACCGGCGACGAGCGCCCACACGACCGGTGCGCCGCCGCCCATGCCTCCCTCGGCCGCGCCCGCGGACAACGGGCTCAACCCGAAGTACCGCTTCGACAACTTCATCGTCGGCCCCAGCAACCAGCTCGCGCACGCTGCCAGCGTGGCGGCCGCGTCCAGCCCGGGCACCCGGTACAACCCGCTCTTCATCTACGGCGGTGTGGGGCTCGGCAAGACGCACCTGGTCAACGCGATCGGTCATCGCATCCGCCAGGACAAGCCGGACGCGCGCGTCCTCTTCCTGAGCGCCGAGCGCTTCACGAACGAGTTCATCTGGGCGCTGCAGAACCACCGCATCAACGAGTTCCGCGAGCGCTACCGCACGAGCTGCGACATCCTCTGCATCGACGACATCCAGTTCCTGGCCGGTCGCGAGCAGACGCAGGAAGAGTTCTTCCACACCTTCAACGCGCTCTATCACGCCGACCGGCAGATCGTCGTGACCAGCGACGTCTACCCGCAGCAGATCAAAGAGATGGAGGAGCGGCTCATCAGCCGTTTCCAGTGGGGTTTGGTCGCGGACATTCAAGCGCCCGAGCTCGACACGCGAATCGCCATCCTGAAGAAGAAGGCGGAGCAGGAGGAGATCCCGCTCGAGGACGACGTCGCGTTGATCATCGCCCAACAGGTGCGGAGCAACGTGCGGGAGCTCGAGGGCACGCTGCTGCGGTTGGCGGTGAAGGCGGAGCTGCTGGGACAGCCCATCGGGCTCGACTTCGCCCGCGACGCGCTCGGCGCGCAGATCCCGCGGCTGGAGAAGCAGACGACGGTGGAGGACATCCAGCGCGCGGCCTGCGACTATTTCAACATCCGCCTCTCGGAGCTGAAGTCGCACCGCCGCCACCGCGCGGTGAGCTTCCCGCGGATGGTCGCGATGTACGTGTGCCGGCAGCGGCTCAAGCTCAGCTACCCGGAGCTCGGCGACCGCTTCGGCGGCAAGGACCACACGACCGTGATGAGCGCCGTCAAGAAGATCGGCGGCCTGGTCGACAAGGACGATCAGGTCCGGAACGCCATCGCCGCCATCGAGCGCAAGGTCGGCATCGTCTGAGCCGCGCGGCGACCGCGAGCAACCAGAGAGGCGCCCGCCGGAAGGTGAGGCGCCTTCTTCGTTTCCGCACCCTCAGCGCACCCTCAGCCCACCCACGTGGCGCACGGCGGTGGGGCTGGAGGCCGGAGCCGCTCCCACGCGACGGAGGCGCCGAGCAGCCTTCGTTCTCGGGTCGACCGCTCCGCGTTCTCGCCCGAGCGGCGCATGCTCCACGACGGCCCGGCGCCGCCTCTGGAGCCCGCAGAAGCGCGTTTCCGCCGGCCAGGGACCCCCCGTCGAGCCCCGACACGACGCTCTCCCGCGATGCTTCCGTCGCCCCGGGCTGGGGTGCTACGGTGCCGCCTCGATGGACGAACGTGTCGCGCGCTGCATGCTGATCGCCAAGGTCCTGGCCTCCGACGGCATCATGACCGAGGAGGAGCGCCAGTTCCTCGAGACGGCCATGGAGGCCCTCGGCCTCGACCCCACGGAGCGCACCCGCGTGCGCCATTTCGAGGGCTGGGACGAGGCGGAGCCCATCGTGGCTGCGCTCGAGGAGCAGGAGAAGCGCGCCCTGATGGACGGGCTCGTCTCCGCGGTGCTCGCCGACGGGCGCGTCAGCCCCCACGAGATGGAAACGATCAAGCGCCTCTCCCGCGCGCTCGGCCTGGAGTGACGATCGCGCGCGTGCGAAGCGAATTCATGCATGAATCCGAGCACTTGCACTCGCGAGACCGCGCCGCTTGCCTCCGGGGGCGGGGCTCTCTATACAGTCGTGCCTCAGCCCGGCCGGCCTGTGAAGTTCGCGTGGGTAGAGCTGGGGAGAGCGCAGTGGACGGCTTGGGGACGGAACGCTCCCCACTTCATCCACGGAACCATCCACTGCCTCCTTTCGATGATTTCACTCGTGATCCCGGTAGGTTGTCGTCCTGATTCCCCAATCCACAGCTATTACGACGAAGACGATCAATTGAAATTAAGATCTGTTCTGATCTACCGGAAGCGCGCGTGTGGAAAGAAACGCGCTCGGACTTGGAGAGGCGGCGAGACATGGAGCTGACGATCAGCAAGAAGAGCTTTCTGAAAGGGCTGGCACGCACGCACGGTGTGGCGGACCGGAAGAGCTCGATGCCGATCCTGTCCAACATCCTCTTGAGCACGGACAGCACCAACACGCTGCGGCTCGCGGCCACCGACCTCTACCTCGGCGTGGCCGCGGAGGCGGAGGCCGAGGTGAAGGCCGGCGGATCGGTGGCGGTGGCAGCGCGGACCCTCTTCGACATCGTGAAGAACCTCCCGGACGGCGAGGTGAAGTGGAGCGTCGGCCCGAACCACGCGGCCGAGATCCGTTGCGGCAAGGTGAAGTACCGCATCCCCGGCATGCCCGGTGACGACTTCCCGCCCCTGCCGAGCCCGGGCCGCGCCGAGTTCGTGGAGCTCGACGCGGAGACGGTCGCCAGCCTCATCGCCAAGACGCAATTCTCGATGAGCACCGACGACACGCGGCCGCACCTGGCGGGCGCGCTCTTCGAGGGCGATGGCAAGGTCGTCCGCATGGTCACGACCGACGGACACCGCCTGAGCAAGGCCGAGCACCGGGTCGACGACGGCTCGATGCTCAACTTCACGATGCTCGTACCCAACAAGGGCATCGGCGAGCTGCGCCGGCTGGTGGACGACCTCAAGTCCGAGCAGAAGAAGGGCGAGGGCGAGCCGGCCAAGGTCGGCATCGCCACCACCGGCGGCAACGCGTTCTTCCGCGGCAACGACGTGCTCCTGAGCGTGAAGCTCGCCGACGAGCAGTTCCCGCCCTACTCGAAGGTCATCCCCCAGCAGCAGAAGCGCCGGGTGGTGTGCTCGCGCCAGAGCCTGCTCGACTCGCTCCGCCGCATCAGCCTGGTCTCGAGCGACAAGAGCGGCGGCGTGCGGCTCGGCATCGAGCCCGGCATCCTCCGTATCGTCAGCGAGAACCCGGACGTCGGCGAGGGCAGCGAGGAGCTCGACGTCGACTACGCCGGCGAGGCCGTGAACATCGGCTTCAACGCTCGCTACATCGTGGACGTGCTCAGCTCGCTCACGGACGACGAGGTCGCGCTGGAGCTCTCGGGCGAGCTGGACCCGGGCGTGATCAAGCCGGTCGGCGACACGATCGACTTCGTCGGCGTGGTCATGCCGATGCGGATCTGAGCCATTCTGCCGGCGCTCCGAGGGACGAGCGAGGAGACCGGTGTCTCGCGCACCGGTCGCGCCCGGCCGGTCGGGGACTGCCGGGCAGCGTGGCCGAGCGAGCTCCGCGCTTCGTGCTGGACCCCCTCGGTGCGTTGGAGCTGCCGCACGGCGTCACGCTCGGCCACCCTCACCCGCTCCGGCGCCGCCGCCCCAGGCCGCGCATCATGACCCGGGCTCTCCGGGTCGAGCGGTTGATCGCGCGGGGGTTCCGCAACCTGACGGACCTCGATCTCTCGCCCGGGCCGCGCTTCAACGTGCTCGCGGGCGACAACGGGCAGGGCAAGAGCAACCTGCTCGAGGCGGTCTACTACCTCGGCTCGCTCGGAAGCTTCCGCGGCGCCAAGCGGGAGGACCTCATCGGGCACGAGCAGGAGCGGGCGCTCCTGGCGGCGCGTTTTCAGACCTCGCCGGCTCCCCTCAAGGCTCAGGTCCGGCTCTCGCGGCGGGAGGGACGCAAGCTCGCGCTCGACGAGAAGCGGCCACGCTCCACCGCGGCGTGGCTGACCGCCCTGCCGATGGTGCTCTTCCACCCCGGCGACGTGGCGCTGGCCGGAGGCCCGCCCGAGGCTCGGCGCGCGTTCCTGGACCGAATCCTCGAGCAGATGGACCCGACCTACGGGACGGCGCTCCAGACGTACAAGAAGGCGCTCAGGAGCCGCAACAGGCTGCTCAAGCGGCCGGAGACCGACAGGAGGTCCATCACGGCCTACGACGAGCTCCTGGCGTCCTCTGGGGCCGTCGTGGCGCAGTGTAGGGCCCGGCTGACCGCCGACCTCAAGCCGCGCGTCGAGGATGCCTTCCGAGAGGTGGCCGGCGAGGAGCTGCCGCTGGACCTCGGCTACCGTCCGCGGGTCGAGCCGAGCGTCGAGGCCATCCGCAAGGCCCTGGCGGGCTCCCTCACCAAAGACCTGGCCCGCGGGTTCACGGCGGAGGGGCCCCACGGCGACGATCTGGCGCTCACGGTCCGGGAGCGGGGTGCGCGGCACCACGCCTCGCAGGGGCAGCACCGCATGATGGTGCTCGCGCTCAAGGTGGCCGAGCTCGACGTCCTGACCCGGCGGGTCGGTCAGGTGCCGGTCCTGCTCCTCGACGACGTCTCCAGCGAGCTCGACGCGAGCCGGAACCGCCGCCTCTTCGCGCTCCTCGACCGGCTGGGCGGGCAGGTCTTTCTGACCACGACCCAGCGCGAGCTGATCCGCCTGGAGGATGGCCGCCTCGACCTGCAGGTCGTGTCCGGTCACGTCGAGCCGATCTGACCGCGTCGTCGCGCGGCGCCGCCGCGAGCCGCCACCCTCCCTTGTTGGGGACGCGACGGCGCTCACTTCGAGACGGGGGCGACGATGACCCACATGCCCTTTCTCCAAGAGCTCGTCATCGTCGCCGGGCTGGGCGTGTTGGTCGCGCTCGTGCTCGGGCGACTGCGCTTGCCGACCATCACGGGGCTTCTGGTCGCCGGCGTGCTGGCCGGCCCGCACGGCTTCGGGCTGGCCCGGGAGCAGGAGCCCATCGAGGCGCTGGCCGAGGTCGGCGTGGTCTTCCTGCTCTTCAGCATCGGGCTCGAGCTCTCCCTCTCCAGACTGCGCCAGATCCTCAAACCGCTGCTCATCGGCGGCTCCATTCAGGTCGGGCTGACGGCGCTGGTCGTCACGGGCATCGGTCTGCTCGGTGGCCGGCCTCTGGGCGCCGCCGTCGTCCTGGGGTTCGTCTTCGCCCTCTCCAGCACGGCCATCGTGCTGCGTTTGCTGGGCGAGCGGGGCGAGCTCGACGCGCCGCACGGTCGCTTCATCGTCGGCGTCTTGATCTTCCAGGACCTCTGCGTGGTGCCGATGGTGCTCGCCGTGCCGCTCCTGCGCGGTGGCGGCGGTGGCGCCGGCGCGCTGGCGGTCTCCCTCGGCAAGGCGGCGCTGGCGGTGGTGGTGGTGCTGATCGTGGCGCGGGTCGTGGTCCCGCGCGTGCTGGCCTGGGTGGACGCCGCGCGCAGCCGCGAGCTCTTTTTGCTCTCCGTCCTCACCATCTGCATCGGCACCGCCTGGATGACCTCGCTGGCCGGCCTCTCGCTGGCGCTGGGCGCGTTCCTCGGTGGCGTCGCGGTGGCGGACACCCGCTTTCGCCATCGCGCGATCAGCGACGTCCTGCCGCTCCGCGATGCTTTCGTCAGCATCTTCTTCATCTCGCTCGGCATGCTCCTCGACCCGCGCATCCTGGTGCGTGCGCCCCGCGAGGTGGCGCTCCTCTTCCTCGGGTTCGTGGCGGTCAAGGGCGTGTTCGCGACCGTGGCCGCGCTGGCGATGCGCTTTCCGGCGCGGGTGGCCTGGCTGGCCGGCGTCGGGCTCGCGCAGTTCGGCGAGTTCGGGTTCGTGCTGCTCCGGCTGGCCCAGTCGGGCGGGGTGATCGCGCCGAACGACGCCGACGTGGTGATGGCGGCCGGCATCCTGAGCATGTCGGTCACGCCGCTCCTCATCCGGCTGGCGCCGCACGTCACGGCGGGAGAGCGCATGCTGGCGCCGCTGGCTCGGCTGTTCAGCCCTTCGGGTATCGAGACGCACCCCGAGCTCGAACGAAGGCTGCGCGGTCACGCCATCATCATCGGCTACGGCGTCGCGGGGCAGCTCATGGGCCGCGCGCTCGAAGCCAGCGGGCTCGCGTTCGTCGGGCTCGAGCTCAACGCCGAGACGGTCCGCGAGGCGCAGAAGCGAGGCGAGCCCGTCTACTACGGCGACGCGACCAGCCCGGAGGCGCTCGAGCACGCCGGCATCGATTCGAGCGCGGGTGGTGGCCATCATGGTCAACGATCCCTCCGCCGTGCCGAGGGTCCTCTCGGCCATCCGCCGGAGCGAAGCGCAGGTCCACGTCGTCGTCCGCACGCACTACCTGGCCAACCGCGCGCGCCTCATGGAGCTCGGCGCGCACGAGACCATCGTCGAAGAGGTGGAGTCGGGCGTCGAGATCGTGGCCTGCGCGCTCAAGGAGCTCGGCGTGCCGCGCAACGTGCTCGAGCGGCGGATGGCCGAAGCGCGCGAGGCCACGTTGGCCAGCGTACGTCCTCACCGCCTTCCTCCCGGCACCCTGGCCGCCACCGCGTTGGCGCGCCTCTCGGTGGACTCGGTCCTGGTCGAAGTGGGCGCGCCCGCCGTCGGAAGGACCCTCGTCGAAGTGGCGCTCCAGCGCGAGACCGGCGCGCTCTGCTTGGCCATCGAACGCGGCCGGGCGCTGATTCAGAAGGACGTCGGGACGATCCCCCTCGAAGCCGGCGACATCCTCCACCTCGCCGGCACCGAGCCCGCGCTGGCCGAAGCCGCGTCGTACCTGGCCGCGCCGCCGCCCGAAGCGCCGAGCGCCGAGCCCGCGCCGGCGTGACCCCTTCGTGTGCCTCGCGTCCTGCTCTCATGAGCGCGCTCCGTGGGTCGAGACGCCCTTCCCGGCCCGAGGTGACGGTCTCGTCTCGGACCGCGTCGCTCCCCTCGGGCAAACGTGCAGGGGAGCACCGCGCCGGCCGATCGCCCTGTCCGGAATGGGGTCTTCCGCGCCGCTCAGCGATCTTCGCCGGTCGGCGCCAGCGGGACGACCCGGCCGATGCCGATCGCGCGCAGCGCGGGGAAGCGGCGGCGAAGGTAAGGACCGGTGTGGAGGGCTCGGCGGGCGAGGCGCGACGCGGACTCGAGGAGCGTTCGACCGGCCGGCTGCTGCGCCGGCGTCAGAATCCGTGACCTGGTTCGCGCCGACTGACTCGAGATAGGCGAGCAGCGTGTTCCAGGCGAGCGCGGCCAGCACCGCGTCCCGGTCGGCATCGACCGAGGAGCTGGCCGCCGCGCGCTGGACGATGGCCTGCACCTCGGCCCGATGCTCACGCAGTGGATCGTCACCGACACCCGCCACCCAGCCGATCGCGGTCGCGACGTCGCGCTGCTCCTGGTCGAAGGTCGGCCGCGACGCCGGCACATGCCCGTACGCTTCGCGGATCGCCGCCAGCGGCACCGCGACCGAGAGCCCTTCCACGCCACGGTCCACCCGGCCGCGCGCGCTGAGGATGCCGACGAGCTGGCCCTGCTGGTCGATCACCGGACCGCCGGAGTGACCCGGGTTCACGGTCATCGCCAGGTGCAGCTCGCCCCGGCGCGTGACCCGGCTCACCTGCCCGCTGACCGCCGCCGGCGTGTACTCACGAAGATCGAGCGGATAGCCGCTCGCGCTGACCTGCTCCGAGAGAGTGAGCGGGCGCGCCTGTGCAGGCATCGCGATTCTGATCCGGCAGCGTCCCGTCGACCGCCAAGAACGCGATGTCCTGCTCCGGGTCGACGTAGACGGGCACGGCGGGACGCGGATCCGATTGCCCCGGCAGCACCACCGCCCACGCGTTCGCGCCCCACACCACGTGGCGCGCCGTGAGGATCAGCCTCGGTCCGACGACCACACCCGATCCGTGCGTGGTCAGCGGTTGCGCGACGACCCTGCGCGCTCGCGTGCGCCTGCCCTCGACCGACTCGGCGTCGATCCCGCTGAGCGAGATGATCCGGACGGTCGCGCGGTCGATGGGTCGCAGGTTGACCACCGCCGACGCGGCCGGCTGGGCTCGCGCGCCGGTGGCGGGAAACACGAAGAGCACGAGAGAGAAGAGGATGAGAGCGGAGCGCATCAGAGGATCCGGAACGAGTCGAAGAAGTCGGTGACACCGGTCGCCCCCAACGCGCTCGTGGCGGTGACCTCGAGCACATAGACGCGGTGCATGGTGACGAAGGCGCGGGTCGCCGATCCCCACTGCCGCGGTAGGCGCGGCCGGGGAAGCCGGACGAGCTGACGTACGCCTCCGGCCGTCCGAGCGAGAGCGCGCGGGCCACGTGGTCGAGGGCCTCGTCGGGGACTCCGTCTCGGAACGAGACCACGGTCACGCGATACACGCCCGATGGGTGGCGGCTCTCGAAGACCCAGTCGTCGACCGACTCGCCGTCGATCTCGATCTGCGCGTTACGCCGCGACTCGATCGGCGGCATGTGCACCGCGAAGTCGACCTCGGGCAGATAGAGCGGCTCCGGATGGGTGGACGGCCCGTAGGGCATGAGCGCGTCGCTCCGCGCCAGTGAGATCGAGCCCATGAACACCTCGGCCGCGCGCATCCCGGCTCGGTCGGGCCGGACCGCGGCCACGGCCACGTAGATGCGGGCGCGGCCGAAGAACTGGCGGAGGGCGAGGAAGTTGCCGTTGGCGGCGTGGCCGGTGTCCTCCCGCGCGTAGAAGCCGGGCACTTCCACCCGGGTGACGTGGTGGTCCGGCATCTCGATGCCCTCGAGGATCGAGCGGGCGAGGTTGTTCGCGCTGCCGATCGGATCGCCGACCACGCCGCCCTCCCACTGGATGACGCTCATCCCGAAGGTGCCGTAGCTCGCGTTGGAGCGGACGTGGACCGATCGGTAGCGCGCTCCGTCGTCGTCGACGCCGTCGTGGGTCTCCACGCGGGGTGGGTTCGGCACGCGGCAGCTGAAGCCCATGGCCTGCTGATCGACGGGGTACCCGTTCCGGCCCGTGCTCGGGCTGGGAGGCGGGCTGGGAACCCGGCTCGCGCTGCCGGCGCTGGCGAAGGTCGGGCCGCTCTGGGTGTGCACCGTGCCGTACTCGGCCCGTGAGCTGCAGCCCGCGATCGCAGAGAGCGCTACCAGCAGGCCGCTCGCCGCCAGCGCTCGCGCGACTCGATGCCGTGAGTCTCGCCGTCTGTCCACGCTTCCCTCGTTCAACCGCGAACGAGCCTGGAATCGGGACATCGCGGGGCTGGCCACGCCGTCATCGTAGCAGCCCGAGGCGTCGACCGGGGCTGCGTTCGGCGGGTTGCTGGAAGCGCCGAGGTGTAGAGCGATGATCGAGCCGATCCCGCTGGAAAGACAAACACAGCTTTGCCGGCATCCGTGCGCGGCACTTCGCCCAG
Organism: uncultured Pseudomonadota bacterium; assembly: GCA_963832725.1. Lineage (GTDB taxonomy): Bacteria > Myxococcota_A > Polyangia > Polyangiales > Sandaracinaceae > JAEZBP01. The sequence continues at coordinate 2,929,417 of CAWHVG010000005.1, read as the reverse complement.
ATCTGTGCCACATCCGCAGAGAGGAGGCTGGCGGGATGTCTGATCCGCGTCGGGGAGCGAGCGAATGCCGGTTCATGCCCGATCGAGCCGTCGAGGAGGTGGAGCCGTACCTTCGATGAAGCCCTTCAGCGGCGGACGCGGCTGGCGAGCCAGGCTTGGCCGAGGGCGATGCCTCCGTCGTTGACCGGTGCCGCCTCCGGCAGGAGGACCTCGACGCCTCGTTCTCGGAGCCGGGCCAGGGTGTCCTCGGCCAGCCGCGCGTTCTGAAAGCAGCCGCCGCTCAACGCGACGCGGTGTGCGCGCTCCGCATCGACGACGGCGGCGATCATCGCGCTCAGCGTGGCGTGGAAGCGCGACGAGGCGAGGACGGGATCGGCGCGGTCCGAGGCGAGCGGCCCGATCATCGGCCGCCAGTCGAGCACGCCGCCGTCGAGCGTGAAGGGGTAGGGGGCGGCGCCCGGCTCGGCCAGCGCCTCGAGCGCCATGGCGGCGTGACCTTCGAAGCTGGACTCGCTGCGAACGCCGAGCAGGGCGGCGACGGCGTCGAAGAGGCGGCCCGCGCTGGTCGTCACCGGCGCGAGGCGAGCCAATCGCACCAGCGGCGCGAAGCGGAGCGTCTCATCATCCGCCAAGTCGAGCCGGTCGGCCGCGCTCAGCACGCCGGCCAACGCGCGCCGACCGTCCCGCGCCGCGGCATCTCCGCCCGGCGACGAGAAGGGCGCGAGGTGCGCCACGCGGGACGCGCCGTCCGGTCCGAGCGCGAGGGTCTCGCCGCCCCACGCCTCGCCTCCTTCGCCGAGCCCGAAGCCGTCCCACGCGAACCCGAGCGCGCTCTCTGCGCCGTGCTCGGCCAGGCAGGCGGCGACGTGCGCGACGTGGTGCGGGACGCGGACCAGCGGGAGGCCGGTGCGCGCGGCCCACAGGGTCGACGCGTAGTCCGGGTGCAGATCGCAGACGATCGCTTCGGGGCGCAGGTCGAAGAAGCGGCTCAGGTCTTCGACCGCCTGGGCGAACGCGTCGCGTGCGAGCGGGGCGTCCAGATCGCCGACGTGAGGCCAGAGCACCACGCGCTCGCCGAGGAGCGCCGCCGGTGCGTTCTTGAGGTGCGCGCCGACGCAGAGGCGCGGCCGTCCGTCGCCGCCGATCGAGAACGCCCGCGGTCCGAGCCCGCGACCGAGCCGGACGACACGAGGCCTTCCGCCGATCACCTGCACCACTCCATCGTCAGCACGGCGCGCGATGGGGCGATCGTGGACGAGGAAGAGGTCGGCGATGCCGCGCAGCCGCGCCAGCGCATCAGGCTCGTCTTTGGCGATGGGGTCTTCGTGGAGGTTGCCGCTGGTGCAGACGAGCGGGCCTTCGAACGCTCGCGCCAAGAGGTGATGGAGCGGTGTGGTCGGCAGCATGAGGCCGAGCTTTCGCATGCCCGGCGCCACGCTCTCGGCGAGCACGCTGCCGCGTCGCCGGACCAGGACGATCGGCGCGGCCGGCGAAGCGAGCACCTGCGCCTCTTCTTCCGACAGTCGAGCCAGCGTTCGCGCCGCTTCGACGTCGCGGACCAACACGGCGAAGGGCTTGTCGGGACGACGTTTGCGCGCGCGGAGCGTGTCGACCGGTCCCGCGCGGCTCGCGTCGCAGAGGAGCTGGAAGCCGCCGAGGCCTTTCAGCGCGAGGATGGCTCCGCGCCGGAGCGCCGTGACCGCGTCGCGGACGGCGTGCTCGCGGGCCAGCAGAGCGCCGTCCTGGTCGAGCAGCCGCAGCGCGGGGCCGCAGCGCGGGCAGGCGATGGGCTGGGCGTGGAAGCGGCGGTCGAGCGGATCGTCGTACTCGCAGCGGCAGTTCTCGCAGAGCGGGAACGCGGCCATGGTGGTGCGCGCCCGGTCGTAGGGAAGGCCCGTGACGATGGTGAAGCGGGGGCCGCAGGCGGTGCAGTTGGTGAACGCGTAGCCATGGCGCCGCGCGCTCGGATCTGCGACCTCGTCCAGGCAATCGGCACACGTGGCGAGATCGGGCGGCAGCGGGAGCGCGCCGGGGGTGGAGGCGGCGCTCTTCTCGATGGCGAACGCGATGAGTCCTCGCGGCGGCAGATCGCGCTGCCAATCGACCCGATCGAGGCGCGCGGCGGGAGGCAGCTCGAGCGGCAGCCGGGTCGCGAACGACGCGAGCGCCGCCATCGAGCCCTCGAGCTCGACGTGGATGAACGTGCCCTCGTTCCGGACCCGGCCGGCGAGTGCCTCGGACGCAGCCAAGCGCGCCACGAAGGGCCGGAACCCGACCCCCTGCACGACGCCCTCGATCCGCCCGATCCAGCGCTCCCGCTCGCCCATGAGAGGTCCACGTATGCGCGCGCCCGCCGAGCGTCACCCGTTCGCGGCACGATTTCCGGTGGTCCCCGTGAGTGCTGGTCCATCGTCCCGTGAGTGCTGGTCGACCGCCCCGTAAGCCCTGGTCGACCGCCCTGTCAGTGCTGGTCCATGTCCCCGTGAGTGCTGGTCCATCGTCCCGTGAGTGCTGTTCCATGTCCCCGTGAGTGCTGTTCCATGTCCCCGTGAGTGCTGTTCCATGTCCCCGTGAGTGCTGTTCCATGTCCCCGTGAGTGCTGTTCCATGTCCCCGTGAGTGCTGTTCCATCGTCCCGTGAGTGCTGTTCCATCGTCCGGTGAGTGCTCGGGGGCCGGCGGCTCCGGCGCCCGTTCGTGGGTGGGTCGGCCGGCGAACGCGCGCATGGCTCGAAGGCGTGATCAGCGCGGGCGAGTCGATGAGCGCGGCCGGCGTGACCACACGGCCGAAGGGTCGCGGCGTGTGGCCCAGCCTGCGTCTCGCCAACCGCCGCGCGCGTCGCGAGAGATGCAGGTCCCGCCAGCGCTGCGGCTCGGTCAGCCGGACGTGCAAGCCGCGATCGAACATCTTCCACACCAGCTCGGAGCAGTAGATGCGGCGGTCGCCCCACTCGAAGCGCGCGTCGTAGTGCCGGCCGAGGAAGCGCTCGCCCGCCCGCCGGAGCGCGCGCAGCTCCTCGGCGTCGAGCGGCTCGCGAGGGCGCCTCACCAGGTAGCGCCCGCTTACTCCGCGCGCTCGCCACGCTTCGAACGGCGTCCACCGCACCGGCTCGACGGCTTCGAGCACCCAGAGTCGTCCGTCTCGCTCGAACGCCACCCCTACGTGCGTCCACGGCGAGCCGGTGACCTCGCGGATGACGGCGCTCTGGCGCGAGCGCGAGGTCTGGAAGACGAGGTCGCCGGGGTGGACCTCCGGTGCCGAGCAGCCGAGCAGGAGGAGAAACGAGAGGGCGCGCATCCGCTCGAGATGGCGCCGTGGTCTTCCGAGCCCGAGGCGACCCCGAGGAGATTTCGAGGCGCTTCAGCCAGGATCTCGTGTGAACCGCGTCGCGAGCGAGGATGGCCGTGTCGAGACGGAGCGCGCCCACAGGGGACGACCGAGCCGTCGTCCACGACGGCGACCGAGGCCTCGAGGACGCCCGCCCTGGCCGGGCCAGACCGGCGCGAGATCCCGGCTCCGATTCAGAGGTTCTCGTCGAGGGCGGCGATGGCCCCTTGTGCGGCGGCGATGAGGTCGTCGACGGCCAGCGCGACCTCGCGGCTCAGCTCGGTGCCCGGCTCGAAGACCCGCGCGCCGATGCCGACGAAGAGGCCCGGTGGCAGCGCCCGCCCGAGCGCCTCGGCCATGGCCATCGCCTGCGCTACGCCGAGCTCGTGCGAGGAGAGCGGCTTGCCGTCCACCGACGCGGTCGACACCTCGGCGAGCGGGAGCTCCACCACCGAGCCGATCGGCACGCCCATCCGCACCACGTCCAGCACCACCGTCGGGATCTCCGGATTCGAGCAGATCCAGGAGCCCGGCGCCGGGCCGGCCCGCCAGCACGACCTCCACTCCGCCGCGCGGCGGGAGGCGGCGGGCGGCCTCGAGCGCGGCGCCGTCGTCGCTCGCCATGGGGTTGCCGAGGGCGATCACGCGGACGCGCGGCCTACCGTCTTCGCTCACGCTGCCTCCCGTCGTCTCGATTGTGCCTCGGAGCCATCATGCCCTCTTCGTCGCGGTCGATGCGCAGATCGAGGAAGTGCGTGGCGCAAGAGATGCACGGATCGTACGCGCGAATGAGTTGCTCACACAAATGCGTCGCCGCGGCGTGGTCCATCGCGAGGAGCTGCGGCGCCAGGCTCGCCAGGTCGTCCTCGATCTGCGCCTGGTTCTGCGAGGTGGGCGGCACGATGCGCGCGTCGACGACGAGCCCCTCGGCGTCGAGCTCGTAGCGATGCCAGAGCATGCCGCGGGGCGCCTCGCTGGCGCCGCAGCCGATCGAAGCGCGGGGCGTGGAGGGCGCGCGCGGCGGATCCGGCGGCGTGTAGCCGCTGCACGAGATCGACGGCCTCCGCGAACGCGTGCGCCATCTCCACCGCCCTCACGACGATGGAGCGGTAGGGGTTCTTCACTTCGCGGGGCAGCCCGGCGTCATCCATTGCCTCGCGCGCTCTCGGGTGGAGCTTCTCGGCGTGATGAAAGAGACGCGCCATCGGACCACAGAGATAGGAGCTCCCGTCCTTCAGTCGTGACTGAAGCGCGTTCGAGTAGGGAACTTGTTGCTCGTCGATCACCTCACCCCAATCGTCGATCGACACCTCGCCGCGGCCGGAGACGGCGATGGTCTCCCCGGACTCGATCGGGTAGTCGTCGGTGCCCGAGAGCGCGACGTAGATGTAGTCCTGCGCGAGCTCGGGCATGGGCAGCGACGCCGCCCAGCGGACCGTCTCGAGCGCGTCGTGCAGGCCTCGCTCGAGCACCGGCCGCATCGCGCGAAGCTTCGAGAGCGACGGCACCTTGGTGAACCCGCCGACCCAGGGCGAGACCGGGTGAACCGAGCGCCCGCCGAGGAGCGCGATGAGCGCGTTGCCGGCCTTCCGCATCGAGAGCCCGCGCTCGACCACGGCGCGGTGGTCCTTGGCCATCTCGATCACGCTCGGGTAGCCGAGGAAGTCCGGCGCGTGGAGCATGAAGACGTGCAGGGCGTGGCTCTCGATCCACTCGCCGCAGTAGAGCAAGCGGCGCAGGCGGCGGACGGGCTCGGCGAGAGGCACGCCGAACGCCCGCTCGATCGCGCGGCTGGCGCTGGTCTGGTAGGCGACCGGACAGATGCCGCAGATGCGCGCCACGATGTCGTTCACTTCGTAGGCGCTCCGGCCGCGCAAGAACGCCTCGAAGAAGCGCGGCGCCTCGAAGATGGCCAGCGCCGACTCGACGACCTCGCCGTCCTTCACGCGGAGACGGAACGAGCCCTCGCCCTCGACCCGCGTCATCAGGTCGACGCGGTAGGTCCGCTCCTCATCGCTCATGCCGCTCGCTCTCTTCGCGGAAGGGGCCGCTCCAGCCGGTGAAGCTGCGGAAACGCCGTTTGATCTCGTCCTCGCTCATGGCCTCTTCCTTGGACAGCCACCGGGCCATCGAAGCGGTGTTGGCGTTCTCGCGAGGGCCGAAGCAGGTGTAGCAGCCGCGGTCGTAGGAGGGACAGAGCGCGCCGCAGCCGGCGTGGGTGACCGGGCCGAGGCAGGGCTCGCCGCGGGCGACCATCACGCAGACGTTCCCGGCCCGCTTGCACTCCATACACACCGACTCGTCGCGGATGGCGGGCTTGCGGCCGATCAGGAAGGCGGTGATCAGCTCGAGGAGCTGCCCCTTGTCGATGGGGCAGCCGCGGAGCTCGAAGTCGACCGACACGTGCTCGGCGATCGGCGTCGAGGTGGCCAGCGTGTCGATGTATTGGGGGCTGGCGTAGACGACGCGGAGGAATTCGCGATGGTCGGCCCAGTTGCGCAAGGCCTGGATGCCGCCCGCGGTGGCGCAGGCGCCGATCGTGACGAGGACGCGCGAGCGCGCACGCAGCTCGCGGACCAGCGCCGCGTGCTCGGGCGTGGACACCGATCCTTCGATCAGCGTGAGGTCGAAGGGCTCCGAGTCGTCGAGGACGCTGCTCGCCTCGGCGAAGTAGGCGATGTCGACGCGCGCCGCCAGGGCGAGCAGCTCGTCCTCCAGGCTCAGCACCTGGAGCTGGCAGCCGTCGCAGGAAGCACCCTTGAAGACGCCCAGCCTCGGTCGTCGATCCGAATCTCGTCGACCCGAATCTCGTCGATCCGAGGCTCGTCGATCCGAATCTCGTCGATCAGAAGCCATCGTGCCCGAAGACCGTGCGGACCTCGTCGTAGCGGAAGACGGGGCCGTCCTTGCAGACGAAGTGGGGGCCGAGCTGACAGCGACCGCAGAAGCCGGTCGCGCACTCCATGTGGCGTTCCATGGTGATCCAGAATCCGTTTCTCCGGGATGCCGCGCTTCGCCAGCGCCTCGATGGTGAAGCGCATCATGACCTCGGGGCCGCAGATCAACGCCGCCGCGTCCTCGGCGACGCTCTCGCGGTCGAGGAGCCGGGTGACCACGCCGACGTGCCCGCGCCAGGACGGCGTGGCGTGATCGACGGTGGCGTGCAGGGTGAAGCGCGGATCCTCCAGCCAGCCGAGCATCTCGCGCACGAAGACGGCGTCGTCGGGCGTGCGCGCGCCGTAGAAGAGGTCGATGCGCGGGTAGCGCGCCGGGTCGTCCAGCATCGCGCGGAGCGCGCCCCGGAGCGGAGCGATGCCAATCCCGCCGGCGATGATGGCGACGGGGCGGCCCGCGACTTGGTCGAGCGGCCAGGAGCGACCGTAGGGCCCGCGGATGCCGATCTCGTCGCCCGGGCGGAGCGCGGTGAGCGCGCGGGTGAGCTCGCCGACGCCGCGGATGGTGTGCTCGAGCGCGCGGCCGTCGTGTCCGGAGACGGAGATGGGCGCTTCACCGACGCCGGGCAACGAGAGCTGCGAGAACTGTCCCGGCGCGAAGGGGCCGTAGTCGGGATCGGCGATGTGGAGCGTGACGACGTCCGCGCTCTCCTGCGTGATGGCGATGATCTCCACGGCGCGCGGCACCAGGTCCTGCACGACCACCTGTGCGTGCTCCGGCGCGCTCGGCATCGGCGCCGTGCCTTCGCCTTGGCGGAGCGCGGCCACCTCTTCGGTGATGTCGATGCCGACGGGGCACCAGGCGATGCAGCGACCGCAGCCCACGCAGCCCGAGACGCCGAACTGCGAGACCCACGAGCCGACCTTGTGGGTCAGCCACTGGCGGTAGCGGTCGCGGATCTTCGGGCGGACGTTCGCGCCGTGGATCTGGGCGTGGTCGCGGGTGAAGCAGGAATCCCAGAGCCGCTCGGCGGAGGCTTCCGAGCCGTCGAGATCGGAGGGGACCTCGGCCGTGGCGCAGAAGCAGGTCGGGCAGACGTTGGTGCAGTTGCCGCAGGCCAGGCAGCGCTCGGCCACCTCGTCCCAGCGCGGGTGATCGAGGCGGCCGAAGAGCAGCTCCGGCAGCCCTTTCGGATCCATCGCGCGGCCCATCTTCGAGCTCGCTTCGTCGAGAGCGTCGTCGAGCCAGCGGGCGTCCTCGTCGCTCGCGTCGCCGGTCGGCAAGGCGTCGAGGATCGCCTCGCCGCGCTCGCTCCGCGCCTCGAGCAGGAAGTCGTCCCGCCGCTCGGTGAGCACCAGAATCCGCGCCCTCTTGCACCCTCGGTCCGGTGCCCATCGACGCGCAGAAGCAGAGCGCGCCCGGCTCGGTGCACTGGACGGCGACGACGGTGGCCGCCTCGCGCCGCGCCCGGTAGCGCGGCTCCACGTAGGGTCCGCCCTCGAAGGTCCGGTCCTGCACCGAGGCGGCGGCCAGATCGCAGGCGCGGACGCCGAGATACGCCGTCTCGGGCGGCTCGGGCACGACGGGCGTGAACCCGAGCTTCCCGTCCGGCCTTCGCTCGGCCGTGTAGAGCGTCTCGCGGGGCGGAAAGAAGCTCTGTTTCAGCGAGTCCGGGCCGATGGTGAAGGCGAACGCGCGCGGATTGTCTTCGCGTTTCTCCAGCCGATACCGGCCGGGCGCCTGCGTCTCGGTCCAGCCGACGGGGAGATTGTCCACCGACTCGATCGCGTCCATGACGATCGCGTGGTCGCGCACCGTGGGACCGACGAGGCGCCGTCCGTCCTCGCGGAGCGTGTCGAGCAGGCGTGACAGATCGGCGCGGGCGAGGACACGCATCGCGCTTCACCGACCGAACATGTCCAGGAGCTGCAGGCGCGTGTCGGCCAGCCGGTCGGCGATCTCCTCGAACGCCTGCCGCATCACGCAGTAGCCGACGTCGTGGTCCTTCTCGCAGAGCACGAGCAGCTCCGAAGCCGGGAAGCGCAGCAGCGTCGTCGGTTGGACCACCCGCGCCGTCGCCACCCGGCGCCGCTTCAAGAGGGCCGACCAGCCGAGCAGCTCACCGTGGCGCAGGCTCAAGAAGCAGGTGTCCGGCCGCCCGTCCACCCGCATGCAGAGCGTGATGCGTCCCTCGAGCAAGAAGTAGAGATCCCCCGGCGGATCACCCTCCTCGAACACGGTCGAGCCGGCGGGAAAGGACTCCACCAGGGCGAGATTGGCCAGGCGCTGCTGCTCGTCGCGTCGCAGACCGGCGAAGAGCGCCAGCCCGGCGACCTGCTCGGCGCTGGGATGGGTCATGGCGCGCGCTACATATCCCCGCCTCGCGAGGAGCCAACCGGCCGCCGATGCACCCGCTCGTGTCGCGACGAGCTCGTCGTGCTCAGCGGCCGTAGACGCGGACGCAGCCCTTGCCGGCGTGCTTGGCCGCGTACATCGCCTCGTCGGCGCGGTGGAAGAGCGAGAGCGCGTCCTTGGCGTGCGCGGGAAACGCGGCCACGCCGACCGAGATGCCGAGCCGGAGGGGGATTCCGTCTTTGTCGAAGGCGTGGGTGGCGATGCCGTCGACGATGCGCTGGCCCAGCTCCTCCGTTCGGGTCACGCCGCGGCCCGGCGCGGCCGCCACGAACTCGTCGCCGCCGAAGCGACCCGCCACTTCGTCGCGCGGGAGCAGCGCGCCGATCTGCCGGCCTGCCTCCGCGATGGCGTGCGCGCCGTAGAGATGCCCGTGCGTGTCGTTGATGGCCTTGAGGCCGTCCAGATCCATCACCAGGAGGCCGAGCGGCTGCGTCGAGCTCGCCGCCGCGCGCAGCAAACGCTCCAGCTCCCGGTCGAAACGCCGCCGCTGGTAGAGCCCCGTCAGGTCGTCGATGTCGATCAGCCGTTGGACCATCCGGTCGTAGGCCTGGTCCTTGGGATCCTGCAGCTCGAAGCGCAGCACGCTGTCGCCGACCTCGATCTTGTCGTTCGGCGCCAGCATCCGCTGCTCGGTGCGCTCGCCGTTGACCCGCAGCCCGTTGGTCGAGCCCTCGTCGACCACCGCCCAGCCGTCCCCGCGATCCTCGAGGTGGCAGTGGTGGAACGACACCCGCGGATCGCCGAGCGGCAGGTGCGCCTCCGGGTCGCGGCCGATCAGGAACGAGCCCTCCGGGACCGCCGCCCGCTTGCCGACATCGGGCCCCGCGATGACCACGACGGCCGGCCGCTCGACGCCGAGCGCTTGCAGGACCTCGCGCCGCTGGGACTCGCCCTCCTCGACCCGCATGGTGCGAGCGATGCCTGGTGGCCGGCGCCGTACGTGTCGCCTGGTCAAAGCGCCGGGGAGTCTATCAAGGGCCGAGCTGGTCGGCCCGGTTTCGGGCCACGAACGGCTCGCCTCACGCCCGACTCACCGGATCCTCCGTGTCGGGCTGCCACGCGAGGGCTCACATCGACCAGGATGCCCTCGTTCCACCGTCTCCGATTCGAGGGCGATTGTGGCGCCTAGCCACGAATGGGTCTTTGCATTGCTACAATCCGGCCCCAGGAGGTGGCCATGTCCGTGCTTCCCCATCTGCGAGGCGCTCTGGGTGACATCACCCGCCCGCGCGGCGTCCGGTCGGTCGTCGAGGCGGCTGCGCGCTCCTTCATCCATCCGCTGGACATCGACACCCGGGCGCGAGCCCCGGTCCCGGTCACCGAGGGCTCCCCCCACGCCGTGGTCATCGGCGCCGGCTTCGGTGGGCTGGCGGCCGCCGTTCGGCTGGGCGCGCGGGGCTATCGCGTGACCGTCGTGGACAAGCTCGACATGCCCGGCGGCCGCGCTCGCGTCTTCCGCGACCAGGGCTTCGTCTTCGACGCGGGGCCCACCGTGATCACCGCGCCCTTCCTGCTGGAGGAGCTGTGGGCGCTGGCCGGCAAGCGCCTCGAAGACGACGTCCGCCTGGTCGAGGTCGCGCCCTTCTACCGGATCCGTTTTCACGACGGGGACGTCTTCGACTACACCGGCGACGCCGAGGCCATGCGCGCCCAGATCGCGCGCCTCGCGCCGGAGGATCTCGACGGCTACCAGCGCTTCCTCGAGCACAGCGAGCGCATCTACCGCGTCGGGTTCGAGATGCTGAGCCACGTCCCCTTCTCGAATCCGGGTGACATGGCGCGGGCCGTTCCCTCGATGATGGTGCTGGAGAGCTGGCGCACGGTCTACGACCTGGTCGCCAAGTACGTGAAGAACGAGAAGCTGCGTCAGGTGCTCAGCTTCCACCCGCTCTTGGTGGGCGGAAATCCGTTCTCGTGCTCCTCGATCTACTCGCTGATCTGTTTCCTCGAGCGCGAGCACGGGGTGTGGTTCGCGATGGGCGGCACCGGGGAGATCATCCGCGGGCTGGCGAACCTGATCGAGAAGGATCTCGGCGGGACGCTGCGGCTCGGCACCGAGGTGACCGAGATCACCGTGAAGGACGGGCGCGCCAGCGGCGTGCGCCTCTCGGACGGCACGCACCTCGCGGCCGATGTGGTCGTCTCCAACGCCGACAGCGCGTGGACCTACCGGCACCTGATCCGGCCGGAGCATCGAAAGACCTGGACCGATCGGCGCCTCGATCGGGCGCGCTACTCGATGAGCCTCTTCGTCTGGTACTTCGGCACGAAGAAGAAGTACGACGACGTCGCGCACCACACGATCCTGCTCGGACCGCGCTACCGAGAGCTGCTCACGGACATCTTCGAGGCGAAAGTCCTGCCCGAGGACTTCAGCCTCTATCTGCACCGGCCGACGGCCACCGATCCTTCGCTGGCGCCCGACGGTTGCGACGCCTTCTACGTGCTCTCGCCGGTCCCGCACCTCGACAGCGGCATCGACTGGGAGAAGAAGGCCGAGCCCTACCGGCGGGCCGTCGAGCGCTCGCTCGGCCGACACGGTCCTGCCCGAGCTGAGCGAGAGTATCGTCACCTCGCGGGTCCTCACGCCGCGCGGATTTCTGCACGACTACCTCTCGCTCAAGGGCGCCGCGTTCGGGCTCGAGCCCGTCCTCCAGCAGAGCGCGTACTTCCGGCCCCACAACGAGAGCGAGGAGCTCGAGGGGCTCTATCTCGTCGGGCACGGCACGCACCCCGGCGCCGGCATGCCGGGCGTGCTCTCGTCGGCGCGGGTGCTCGACGCCGTGGTCCCGGCGCCCTCGCTGATTGGCCGCCGTGCCGGCTGACCGGCTTCGATCCGGCCCCCACCCGGGTATCCCCTCGGGGCGGCTCGAACGCGGCTCGGGCGCGGTGTAGGTTCGCGGCGTGGGGAGGCCCTCGGACGCCGTCTTCGGCGAGTGTCGCGTGATCCTTTCGCGAGGCTCCAAGAGCTTCGCGGCGGCCTCGCGCCTGTTGCCGGCGCGCCTGCGCGACCCGGTGGCCGCGTACTACGCCTTCTGCCGGGTCTCGGACGACGCCGTCGACGAGAGCGCCGATCCGGGGTGGCCCTCGACGCGCTCCGGCGAGGCTCGACCGCATCCTGGAGGGCCGCCCGGACGACCATCCCGCGGACGTCGGCGTTGGCCTGGGTCGTCCGCGAGCACCAGATCCGCGAGCGCCCCTCGCCGCGCTGCTCGAGGGATACGCGTGGGACGTCCAACGCCGCCGCTACGACGACCTGGCGGGCGTTCGGGCCTACTCGGCGCGGGTGGCGGCGAGCGTCGGCGTGGTGATGACCTTGCTGATGGGGCGGCGCGAGCCCGAGGTGCTCTCCCGCGCGGCCGATCTCGGCGTGGCCATGCAGCTCACCAACATCGCGCGGGACGTGGGCGAGGACGCGAGGGCCGGCCGGATCTATCTGCCGCTGTCGTGGCTGCGCGAGGAAGGCGTCGATCCGATTACGTTCACGGCCGCGCCGCGCTTCTCGGAGGGCGTCGGCGTGAGCGTGTGCCGGCTCTTGGATCACGCCGACCTGCTCTATCGGCGCGCCGATTGCGGCATCCCAGGGCTCCCGGCGGACTGCCGCACGGCCATCGCCGCCGCCCGCGCGATCTACGCCGACATCGGCCGCGTGATTCGCGCGCGCCGCTACGACAGCGTGTCCGGTCGGGCGTTCACCACCGGCTTGCGCAAGGCGCGCCTTTTGGCGAATGCCCTCCCGTCGTACTTCGCGGAGCTAGGTGTGTCGGACGGCGCGCCACCGCCGCCGCTCCCCGAGACCCGCTTCTTGATCGACGCGATCTCCCGATCCGCTTCCTTCCGAAAGCACCATGGCCAGCACCACTCCCCACCAGCCACGCGTCCAGAAGCCTCCCGCCCGCGATCTGCGGGGGGCCTTCGACACCATCGCGCCGACCTACTATTTCCTGACCGGCCTCAACCCCGGCTATCGCCACCACCTCGTGACGAGCGCTCGCCGTCTCGACCTCGGGCCGGGGCCCCGCGTGCTCGATTCCTGCTGCGGGACCGGCGCCAGCACCGAGGCCATCCTGCGGGCGCACCCGAGCGCCCACGTCGTCGGGCTCGACGCCTCCTCTGGGATGCTACGGGTGGCGGCGCAGAAGCCCTCGCTCCGGGGCGTCGAGCTCCTGGTCGGCGACGCGTCCGATCCCGAGGCGTCCGGCGTCTGCGGTCCCTTCGACGGCGTGTTCATGGCCTACGGCATCCGAAACCTCGCCGATCCGGACTTCGCGCTGCGCCGGATCCGCCGCCTCCTGCGTCCCGGTGGCCGGGTCGTCTTCCACGAGTACTCCGTCGCCGACTCGCTGGTGTCGAAGCGCGTGTGGGATGCCGTCTGTTGGTGCATCATCGTGCCAGGAGGGCTCTTGACCTCAGGCTCCGCGCGCATCTACCGCTACCTGCACCAGAGCGTGCACGCCTTCGACGGAGTGCGCGCGTTCGAGGCGCGCCTCCATCGCGCCGGCTTCGTCGACGTGTGGACGGGCGCCATGGACGGCTGGCAGCGTGGGATTGTGCACTCCTTCGTCGCGCGGAGGCCCTCGTGAGCCTGCTCGCGCGCGTCGGGCTCGGTCGCCGTGAGGTCCGCGGCGTCACCCGCGGCACGCGGCGGAGGGTGGAGGATCCGACCACGTGGTCGTGGTCGGCGGCGGGCTGGCCGGCGTCGCGTCGGCCTGTGTGCTCGCGGAGCGCGGCGTCCGGGTGACGCTGCTCGAGAAGGAGCCCTTCCTCGGCGGTCGGGCGGCGGCGTGGACCGAGACGCTGCCGGATGGCACCCCCTTTCAGATGGAGCGCGGATTCCACGCGTTCTTCCGGCAGTACTACAACCTCCGCAACTTGATGCGCCGGGTCGATCCGGAGCTGTCGCGGCTCACCCCGCTGGCGGACTACCCGATCCTCGGCCCCGACGGCGCCATCGAGTCCTTCTCGGAGCTGCCGAAGACACCGCCGCTCAATCTGATGTCGCTCCTGCGACGCACGCGGTCGGTCTCGTTCAAAGACCTCCGGCAGGTCGATCAGTCGCGCGCGAAGCTGATGTTGATGTTCGATTCGGTGCGGACCTACGCCGATCACGACGCCAGCACGGCTCGCGAGTATCTCGACTCGTTGCGCTTTCCAGAGCACGCCCGCCAGATGCTCTTCGACGTGTTCTCGCACTCCTTCTTCAACCCAGAAGATGGAATGAGCGCGGCGGAGATGCTGATGATGTTCCACTTCTACTTCCTCGGAAATCCGGAAGGCCTCGTCTTCGACGTGCTGGACGAGCCCTTCTCGGATGCGCTGTGGAAGCCGATGGAGCGCTACCTCGCGGGGCACGGTGTCGACCTGCGTCTCGGCTGCGCCGTCACCTCGGCCGAGCGGCTCGACAACGGCGCCCGCTGGCGGGTGCGCACCGACGACGGCGAAGAGGTGGAGGGCGAGGGCCTGGTGCTCGCGGTCACCGTCCCCGCGCTCCAGTCCATCTTCGAAGCCTCACCGGATCTCGGGATCGACGCGGGTCTCTCCCGCGCCGTGGCGGAGCTCGGCGTGACGCTGCCCTTCCACGTGTGGCGTCTCTTCCTGGACCGATCCGCAGATCCGGAGCGGCATCCCTTCGTGGGCACGGCGGGCATGGGCCTGCTCGACAACATCTCCCTCTACGAGCGCTTCGAGGGTGAGAGCCGCCGCTGGTCGATGCGCACCGGCGGCTCCGTGGTCGAGCTGCACGCGTACGCCGTCCCGCACACCGACGAAGCCGAGCTCGAGCGCGATCCTTGGCCGGCCTGCACGCGCTCTACCCCGAGCTGGCGGACGCGAAGGTGCTGCACCAGACGCGGCTCTTGCGGCAGGACTGCCCGTCGTTCGCGCCCGGCTCCCATCCCGTCCGGCCTCGGGTGGCGACGCCTTTCGGCAACGTCGTGCTGGCGGGGGACTTCGTCCGCATGCCCTTCCCGACCGCGCTGATGGAGCGGGCGACCGCGAGCGGCATGTTGGCCGCCAACCACCTCCTGGACCGCTGGGACGTCCGCGGCGAGCAGCTCTACTCGATCCCGCCCCGCGGCTTCATGGCCTCCCTGGGCTGAGCACGAGCGCCCGGAAGTTCGATCCGGGTTTCGTCGCAGCGTCTGGGGGCGTGGCTCGGACACGGACGGATGCACTCGTGGCGCGCCCGGTGGCGATCGCGCGCGGCTTCGGCGCTCCGGCGAGGCGCGTGCTCGACGAGGGTCGATCCGACGCACGTAGCCGGTTCGGTCAGCACCCCCCTTTTCTGGCGCCCCGCGCTCGTGGGATAGTTGGCGCATGGGGGCATCCGACCTGCTCGCGTTGTCGCATGCGCTGCACGGTGCGCGAGACCTGGTCGAGGTGCTGGGGCATGCCCGCGACGCGCTTCGCGCCAACACGCGCTACGACCGGGTCTACATCCAGCTCCCTTCGCCCGACCGTACGTCCATGGACGTGGTCGGATACGTCCTGCCCGACGCGGAGCGCACCCACGAGCTCGTGGCGAGGGTGGATGTCGGCAGCGACCCCTTCATCCAGACGATCCTCGACATGACGGAGCCGGCCATCATCGCCGACATGCGTCTTCACCCGCTGGCCGATCAGCAGCACGTTCGAGGCGTTCGGGCTGCGCACGTGCATCGCCGTGCCGATGTTCGACGGCGACGCGCAGCTCGGACCCCTCAACGTGTCCACCTTCGCGGACCAAGGCGTGGTCGAGCCGACCGAAGCCGAGCTCGACTTCATCGTGCAGACCGCGTCCATCGTCGGTGTCGTGATCGCGCGCATTCGCGCCGAGGACGCTCGCAAGGCCGTGGAGGCGCAGCTCGTCTCCACCCAGAAGTTCGACGCGTTGGGGCGGATGGCGGGCGAAGTCGCGCACGACTTCAACAACCTCCTCGTGGCGATCATCGGGAACGCCGAGGTGGCCGCCGACGATCTCCGCGACCACCCGGCGCGCGTCCACATCGACATGATTCGGGACGCCGCGATGAGCGCGTCCGGTTTGAGTCGCCGCCTGCTGGCGTTCTCCAAGGGACAGGTGCTCGACAACCGACCGCTCTCCTTGACTCCCCTGGTGGAGCGCAGCCTGGACATGCTGGAGCGCCTGATGCAGGTGGGCATCGTGGTCGAGAGGCAGCTCCGCTCCGACACGGGTGTCGTGCGCGGAGATCCGACTCAGCTCGAGCAAGTCGTGATGAATCTGGTGCTCAACGCGCGCGACGCGCTCCCCCGCGGTGGCCACATCGTTGTCGAGACCCGCGCTCTGCAGGTGCGCGAGGGGTTCATCGCGAATCACACCGACGTTTCGCCCGGACACTACGCGATGCTCGCGGTGACGGACGATGGTGAAGGGTTGGACGCTGCGACTCAAAAGCGGATTTTCGAGCCCTTCTTCACGACGAAGCCGTTCGATCGGGGCACGGGCCTCGGCCTTTCGGTCGTGCAGGGCATCGTGGCGCAGCACGGCGGTCACGTGCAGGTGCACAGCGCGCCTGGGATCGGCTCCACGTTCAAGGTCCTCCTGCCGTCGGTCCAGGAGCGCGCGGTCGAGCGCGACAGCCGACGGCCTTCGGGAGCAGGCCGACTGGGTGGACGCGAGCGGATTCTCGTCGTGGACGACGACGCTCACGTTCGGGCAACCGTGAGCAGCGTGCTCGAGCGCGCGGGCTACACCGTGGTCGCAGCGGAGAACGAACGCGATGCCCTCCGCTCCTTCGGCGAGACACCGCCCGACCTGCTCGTGTCGGACATCGTGATGCGCAACGAGAGCGGCTTGGCGCTGGCAGCGAAGGTCACCGCGCGTCGTCCCGAGCAACGCGTGCTGTTGATGACGGGCTACGCGCCCACGCTGCTGCGGGACGTCCCGTGGCCGAGCATCAAGAAGCCGTTCAGCTCCACCGAGCTCCTGGCCCGCGTCCGTTCGGTCCTCGAAGACGTGGGCTGAAGGTGTGTCGATAAATCTGGCGCTCCTGCCGCACGCATGGGCACGGGCGATCCGGTCGGTCGGCCTGCAGTGCTCCTCCAGCATCCGTGCAGTGCTCCTCCAGCGTCCCTGCAGTGCTCCTCCAGCATCCGTGCAGTGCTCCTCCAGCGTCCCTGCAGTGCTCCTCCAGCATCCGTGCAGTGCTCCTCCAGCATCCGTGCAGTGCTCCTCCAGCATCCGTGCAGTGCTCCTCCATGGTCCGTGCAGTGCTCCTCCATGGTCCGTGCAGTGCTCCTCCATGGTCCGTGCAGTGCTCCTCCATGGTCCCTGCAGTGCTTCTCCATGGTCCCTGCAGTGCTCCTCCAGCATCCCTGCAGTGCGGCACGAGCATGTTCGCGGCAGGCACCTATCGCGCACTCTTCTCGAGGATGGGCACTTCGGGCTCAATGCTGACGAACGGCGTTTCTGCTGACGAGCGCCGAGTCCGACGCCGATGGCGTGCGCCGCATCGCGCTCTACAGCGCGGAAGGTTCTGAGCCTCGGGGGGACTGCCGGCTCCGGGCGGTCGCTGCTGCCGCCTCCCGGCGGGTTGCCGCCGGACTGCGCCGTCACGCGAGCATGTGCGAGGCGAGGGTCGCGTCGTCTGCGAAGACGTTGTCGACCTCGGGCTGCTCGAGGAGCCACTCGGCCAGCCAGGCGCCGGTGGGCGCGCGTCTGCTCGAGCAGGGCGGTGAGCAGCCGGTCGACGAGTGCGTCGGGGACCGGGCCAGTGTCGGTCAGCGCGAGCCGCTCCCTCTTGGCTGAGTCTCGACAACCCAACCTCGAGGCCCGCGCTGCTTTCAGGCCCCCAGCCGACCCACGACTACGTCAAGAGAGTCCGATTTATCGACGCACCTCGAGCGCGTGCACGGCCGAGCCTTCGAACGTTTCGGGATCGCGTGGGCGTGGGTCTGCCGTCGAGGTCGGCTCTCCCGCGCATGCGGACGCTCCCGAGCGCCTATTCGGCTTCGCGGTGTGCGGCGGTGACGGGTTCGGGCGCGCTCGGGGTCGCACGATTGCGGTGCCGGAGCGCGTAGGTGCGCTCGGCGTAGGCCGCGTCCTCGACCCACAGGCGCGCGGCGCGCTTCTCGATCATCGGCCGGATCAGCCGCCGCGCGCGCGCAAAGACTGGAAAGAGCAGCCGCTCGCTGGTCGCCAGCGTGGCTTCCACCACCGCGGTCCGCTCTCCGTCGATTGGCGTGGCGTGGGTCTCGACGACCGAGCCGACCCCTTCGCCGCGCACGATGGTCATCACGATGGTGCGCGCGTCCGGGCAGTCGAAGCGGGCGTCGACCTCCATCCCGAGCGGTCCGGCCACCCGGTACACGACCCGGACGGTGATCTGATCGTCGTCCCGGTCCACGACGTAGAGGCGCAAAAAAGAGTAGGGGTGGAAGTACACGCCGTGCCAGGGATTCGAGCCGGTTCGCGATCACGTTGCGCGGCTCGCAGCGCGCCTCCACGCGGATGACCCCGTCGACGAAACGCCGCGGCCGCTCGGTCAGGTAGGGCTTCTCGCTCGGCGTCTCGCCCTCCGCCAGCAGCTCGCGGAGCCGTACCCAGCTCAGGACGCCGTTCGTCGTGCGACGCGAAGGGCGCCCACCCGCCGTGCCGTCTCTCCCCGAGCGCCAGGCCGTGCCACGGGCAGACCACCCGGCCGCTCCGATCCACGTGCCCGTCGCAGAGCGACGCCCCCATGTGCGGGCAGGAGGCCGGCGCCACGCGCAGCCCCACCGATCCGCGCCACGCCACCAGCTCCCGGCCGGCCACCACGAACGAGCGCGGCGCGCCGATGCGGTCGCTGGCGTCGAGGACGGCCCATCCGCCGGTCGGCTTCGCGGACGCTCGGGCCAGCGCGCGGGCGATGTGCGCCGGCTCCGCCTGCTGCCAATCGGGGCGGCGATCGCGGGGCCGCCGCGGTGCCCCTCCCGCTGGTGACCGTCCGAACGTGATGAACCGAGTCACTCTCGCTGACGGGCTGACACGATCGGTCCCCCCTCGCCAGCCGGCTCGCGATCGGCCGTTACTCGCGCGAACCGGGTGCCCGGCGTTATCATGGGCCGCTCATGAGCGTTCCGCTCGAAAGCGAGCCGTCGCCCCCGTCCGGGGAGGTGGCCACATCCGGTCCCGCTGGGCTCGGGCCCGGCGAGCGCGAGATTGTCGCCGGCCGCTACCGTCTGCGCGAGCTGATCGCGCAGGGTGGCATGGGCTCGGTGTATCTGGCCGAGCACGTCCTCAGCCGGAAGAAGCTCGCCCTCAAGGTGGTGCACCCCTACCTCTGCAAGGGACGCCAGGGCGTGGAGCGCTTCCGGCGCGAGGTCAGCGCGGCGGCCGAGATCGACCACCCGGGCATCGTCCAGGTCTACGACGCCGGGGTCGACGACGACGGCGGCTTCTTCATGGCGATGGAGCTGCTCGAGGGCGAGAGCCTCGGTGACCTGCTGCGCCGCCACTGGCCCGGTCTGCGTCGCTCCGTCGAGCTCATCGAGGGGATCCTCGAGCCGCTCGCCAAGGCCCACGCGAAGAGCTTCGTCCACCGCGACCTCAAGCCGGACAACGTCTTCGTCGCCGTCGACGACGACGGTCGCGAGCGCGTGAAGATCCTCGACTTCGGGCTCGCGCGCGAGGTGACCAAGGGCGGGCCGACCCGGACCGGCATCACCTTCGGGACGCCCGAGTACATGAGCCCCGAGCAGGCGATGAGCGCCCGCAAGGTTCGCGCGCCCGGCGACGTGTGGTCGATCGGGGTGATGCTCTACGAGCTGGTCAGCGGCGAGCATCCCTTCGACGGCGAGACGCCGAACGCCATCATGGCGAACGCCATCAGATCCGCACCCGCCGCTCTCGGAGAAGGCGCCCCACGTGCCGGCGCCGCTGGCGGCGTTGATCGAGCGCTGTCTGGCCAAGAGGCCCGAGGACCGTCCGGCGGACGCGGGCGCTCTCTTGGCCGAGCTGCAGGCGGTCGTGGCGCAGGTCCAGCTCGACGACAGCGTCCCCGCCGCCCCCGCAGGCTCCGCCGAAGTGGGACGACGAAGAGGACGACGAGCGCCTCGACAGCTCGCCCTATCCCCTCGAGCCGGCCCGGAGCCGTCCGCCGTCGGTCGACCTCGCAGTCGACCTCGCCGACGACCTGGCCGTCGACGGCGATGCCGCCGGCGCGACGGTGATGTCCTCGGAGGTCGAATGGAAGATCGCCGGGGAAACCGTCTCGGACTGGTGCTCGGTGCCGTGGCGCTCGTGCTGGTCGCCGGTGGCGTCGCCGCGTGGCTCGCGCTCTCGGGCGGTCCGCCGCCGTCGGACGCCACCGCCGCGGCTCGAGCGACCGCGACCGCGCCCTCCGGTGAGCCCTCTGTCGAGCCCGAGCCGGCCCAGCCGGAGGCCCCCGCGGCGCCGAGCGCCGAGCTGGCGGAGGCGGATCCGGCGGTGGAGCCTTCGGAGGTCGCGGAACCGGCCGCCACGCAAGCTGGGGAACCGACACCCGACGCGGTCGAGGCGCCGGATCCCCTCCGAAGAGGAGCCGTCCCGAGCGCGTCCCACGCCGCCGCGCCGCGCTCGCCCCGCCCGGGTCGCCCGCAACGACGCGAGGGAGCAAGCGGAGGAAGAGCAAGGTCCGAGCGCGCTCGATGAGGCCCGCGACTGCTTGGGGCGCGGAGACAGGCAGTGTGCCCGACGCATCCTGGAGCAGCGGGCGCGCACGGTCCCCGAGCAGGCGCTCCTGATCGAGACCTACCGCACGCTCGGCATGACCTCGCAGTGGCTGGACCGCATGGAGCGCTTCGTGCGCCGCCACCCGCGAGCCAGTCAGACGCCGGGTTATCGCGCCGACCTGCGCCGCTACGGTCGCTGAGCGCATCGCGCGCCGGTCGGGCTCCGGGTCGGGGAGTCGATCTGCGCCGCTACGGTCGCTGAGCGCATCGCGCGCCGGTCGGACTCCGGGTCGGGGAGTCAATCTGCGCCGCTACGGTCGCTGAGCGCATCGCGCGCCGGTCGGACTCCGGGTCGTGGCGTCGATCTGCGCCGCGGAAGCCTTCGTGCGCGCTCGAGCCGGTCGGCGGCGCCGTCGGGCCGATCCGCGCCGCTGCAATCGTCGAGCGTGAAGCCGCCGTCACTGGGGCACGATGTCGCGCAGGCTCCGGCCGGCGGCGACTCGACACGCTCCTGCCGCGACGCCGGGGCTGGACGCGCCGGAGGGAGGGCCACAGACGGATCGCGATGGCCCGCGCCGAGGATTGACGTAACGTCCAGCCGTGGGGCCCGTACCCCCAGTGAGCACGACGCGTGCTCCTCCCTCGAGAACGGAAGGTCATGGTGACGCCCACTACTCGTTCCCACCGCATCGTGGTCGGCCTCCTGCTCACCGCGCTCGCCGCCACCGCCGTCCTCGTGTGGCGTGCGCCTCCGACCGCCGCCCAGCACAGCGCCCGGATGCCGACCCGTCAGGACGCGCTGCCGGGTCGCTCGCAGCCGATCCCCACCGCCCAGACTCATTTCATCTTCCACAACGCGTTGAAGGGTCCTTTCCCGGAAGGCTCGGAGCGCGCCATCTTCGCGCTGGGTTGCTTCTGGGGTGCGGAGCAACGCTTCTGGTCACTCGACGGGGTCATCTCGACCGCGGCCGGCTACTCCGGCGGTTACACCCCGAACCCGACCTACGAAGAGGTCTCCAGCGGTCGCACCGGGCACGCCGAGTCGGTCCTGGTGGTCTACGACCCCGAGCGAATCAGTTACGAAGACCTCCTGCGCACGTTCTGGGAGGCCCACGACCCCACCCAGGTGATGCGACAGGGCAACGACGTCGGCACGCAATACCGCTCGGCCATCTTCGCGACCACGCCCGAGCAGCAGCGGATCGCGGAGCGCTCGCGCGAGGTCTACCAGCGTGCGCTGACCCAGGCCGGGTTCGGGCACATCGCCACCGAGATTCGAGACGGCCGGGCCCTTCTACTACGCCGAGGGCTACCACCAGCAGTACCTGGCGAAGAACCCGAACGGCTATTGCGGGCACGGCGGTACCGGTGTCACCTGCCCGATCGGACTCCAGCCCTATCCCAATTGATCTCGCTTCAGAAGGAATCGGACAAAGCGATGCGACGTCGTGACTTCAACCTGCTCCTCGGAGCCGCGCCCTTCCTGCTCGCTTGCAGCCCGCGGAGGCTGTCGGCGCAGTCCTCTGCGGACTGGCCTGGGCCGAGCACGCCGCGGAGCTACATCACCGATCCGCCGCCACCCGTGGGCAGCCGCCTCGTGCTCTCCGACGCCGAGTGGCGGCGCCGGTTGACGCGGGAGCAGTATCAGATCTTGCGCGTGCAGCGGACGGAGCCGGCCTTCTCGTGCCCGCTCTGGAGCGAGCACCGCGAGGGCACGTTCTACTGCGGGGGGTGCGGCGCGCCCCTCTTCAGCTCGCACGACAAGTTCGACTCCGGCACGGGCTGGACCTCCTTCGTCCAGCCCATCGAGCCTGGCCGCGTCGCCGAGTCGCGCGACACCAGCCACGGGATGAGCCGCACCGAGGTCCACTGCGCCCGCTGCGACGGCCACCTCGGCCACGTCTTCGACGACGGCCCCCCGCCGACCGGCCAGCGCTACTGCGTCAACGGTCGCATCCTGGACTTCCAACCGAGCGGCACCGCGCACGGCTGAGCCTCGATCCGCCGCGGGATGCGGCCGGCGAACGGGCGAAGCCCCGCGGTCTCACTCGGCGGGGTGGACCACGGTGGTGCCCACGAAGCGGCTCGCCCACTTCGCCTTCAGCGCATCGCGCAGGTGCGAGAGCGGGAAGGACTCGCTCACGTGCGGCGTGATGCCACCTTCTTCCGCCCAGCGGAGGATGGTCGCCAAGCGCTCGCGCCGCATCGCGGGATCGGCGTGCGCGGCGATGGCCGCGGGACAGCCCAGCACGTCGAGCGACTTCATCATGATGAGGTTCGTCGGCAAGACGTTGGCGTTGGGCGCGCCGCGCTGTCCCTTGCCGCGCGCGACGAAGGGCGTCGAGGCCCAGCCGACGATCAAGAAGCGGGCGCCGAAGCGGACGCAGCGCAGGCTCTCGAGCGAGACATCGCCGCCCACCGCGTCGTAGACGACGTGTACGCCCTTGCCGTCGGTCAGCGCTTTCACGTCGTCGCGAAAACGCCTCACGGCGCCGTCCTCGCTGGTGACCAGCACGTGATCGGCGCCCTGCGCTTTCACCTGGGCCAGCTTCTCGGGTGAGCGGCCGGTGGCGATGACATTCGCGCCGACCCGCTTGGCCAGGTGAACCGCCGCGATGCCGGTCGAGCCGGACGCGCCGTGGATCAGAACCGACTCGCCCTCCCGCAGACGGCCGCGATGGATCAGCGCGTGATACGCGGTCTCGTAGTTCCCGAGCAGGCTGGCGCCCTGATCGAACGAGAAGCGGCTCGGCAGAGGCAAGACCGCCCCTTCCGGCGCCACGGCGTAGGTCGCGAAGCCACCCCAGCGGCGATACGCGCCCAGCGAGCGAGGTCCGACCAGGAAGGGATCGACGATGACGCCGTCGCCGACCGCGACGGAGCGAACCTCCGGTCCGGCCCACGCGATCTCGCCGCTGTACTCCATGCCCGGGCAGTAGGGCGGCTCGGGCACGTGCTGGTACTGGCCGCTCGTCATCAGGAGATCGACCCAGCCGACCGCGGCGCTCTTCACCCGCACCACCACATCCTTCGGGCCGAGCTCCCGGGCGTCCGGGGGCGCTTGCTCGACCAGCTCCAGGTGGTCCTCGATCGACGAGAGCGGATCGTCGCCCAGCTCTGTGACGATCGCCATCCGGCCCGCTTGCCCGTAGCTCATGGCCGCGATGATGACCCGTCCCGCGCCGTGGCGAAACCTGGAGGCCACCGATGGCGCGAGCCCGCACCGGCATCGCTTCGCGACGGTTCGGAACCCGATCGCCGACGACCCGATCCCGCCGCTCCGGCGGTTGTGGCGAGCCCTCGTCGCGGGCGCCGCTCGAAATGCGCGCGATCAGGCCCGCGCCAGCGCGACACGACCGACACGCTCGCCATCGCTCACATAATCCACCGGCGGCCGCGGCGCGCGCAACTGCCGCTCGATCAGGACCACGACGTCGTCGACCGACCAGGGACCGCTGTGCTCGTACTGGGTGTCGCCGACGATGACCGTGCCGATGCTCAGCCCGCCGAGCGC
Source organism: uncultured Pseudomonadota bacterium (assembly GCA_963832725.1). GTDB lineage: Bacteria > Myxococcota_A > Polyangia > Polyangiales > Sandaracinaceae > JAEZBP01. The sequence continues at coordinate 2,905,639 of CAWHVG010000005.1, read as the reverse complement.
CATGGGCACGAAGCGCCGAGCCGCCTCCAGCGCTTCCTGGCGCGGGCCCCACAGACGGAACGGGACGCCGCCGACCACACCGGTGAGCAGCGGCGTCTCGGCGAATTCGATCGACCGCGGACCGGGTGGGTGCGCGTTCAGGACGACGAACCCGCAGACCTGCCGGCGGGCGAAGTGACCGGTCGCGCGGATGAAATGGCGATCTTCGACGGCGAGATCGTGGATCGGCTCCACACCAGAGCGGCGCACGAACTGTGTACAGGCGGAATAGAGCTCGGGAAGACCTTCGCCGCCCAGCCGCACCGACGTCTGCTCGAAGCTGCCGTAGAACTCGTAGTAGCGCGGCTCGACCGAGTGGTCTCGAGCGCACACCACGGACGTGATGCACGCGATCGCCGCGACCATGAGGATCTTCTCGACCGGCGTCTGCCCCCCGACCATTCCATCTCGATCGCAACCAGTTGCAGAGATCGGTCCGTCCCGAGAATGGGACGTGTCGTACCGAACCGATGGTCCCAGGCGCTCGGGCGGGCACTCGGGCAGGCGAAGCGCCCCGGGGAGAGCTCACGAAGCTCCGGCGGTGAGTATGCGCACGAAGCACGCGCGATCCGCACGCCGAGAAGAAATGCCGATTCGGTCCGTTCGAGCTGGTGTTCTGGGCGTCCAGGAGCCTTTTCCGCCGAATGTCCCCAAACGGGGATCGGGGACATCCCGGACTCGCGGCCGATCGGTGATTCGTGTACAAACGGCCCGATCGAGAGAGGCTCGGTCGCTCGCGGGGCAGTGCCATGATCGAAGTCGATTGGGGAGACCTCACTCCCACCCGTCGCCAGCGCGTCCGCGTTCAATCGCGGGTCGACGAGTTGGCGCACGTCCACGGGCCGATCGTCTCGCTGCGACGTCGGGGCTCGGGCTACGAGGCGTGCCTCACCACCCCGCTGCCGGCGGCGCCGGCGGAGCTGCGCCTCTCGGGCGACGACCTGGGCTCGGTGATCGACCGCGCGTGTGATCTGTTGGCGATCGTCGTGCGCGAGAGCGAGCACGCCCGCAGCTGACGCCACGGCGCAGCCGGGTGGAGATCCAGGCTGCCCCGCCGCTCAGCGCCTGGCGATCTTGGCGATGACGAAGCTGATCAGCGCGCCCAACGCGAAGCCACCGCCGACCGCGAGGAGGGTGAGGCTCGTGGAGGCCTCGACGTCGTCGAGGTGTCGCTGGGCCAGCGTGACCGTGAGGAGTGCACAGAGCGCACCGCCGAGGAGCGCGACCTTCGCCGGGCTGGGCGTCTGAACGGGCGGTCGGGACACGGTGGGCTCCTCGGGGGCCGGCGCGCCGCGGCGGCGCAGGCCACCGCAGAACCGTGGTCTTCTTCTCGCGAGCGGTCAACGTCGGATCGCTTCGCGCGTCCGCGGCACGCAGCCACGGGCGGCGAGCATCGCACGGGCGGATCGACGCTCGGGCGCGATGCGCTCGGCGCGCAGCGTGGAGAGCGGAGCGCTCCTGTGCTGCTCCTACGGGAAGCAAGGGCTTCGGAGGCGCGCGGGCGCGTCCCAGCTCGTGCAGCGGGCTCCGCCAAACCGCCAGCTCGCCGGTCGACTTGCCAGTCGCGGGATGGACACCGGATCGGGTGTCGGGGTGCCGGTGCCAGCCGGCGTCGAGCGGAGCACCGGCCTCATGGCGCGAGCAGGCCACGAAAGAGCTCGCGGACACCTTCGCCCTCCGCGCGCGGCGTCCGGTGCAGGGTCACGCGCAGCTCCAGCGGTCGAGGCGCGCCGCCGACTCGCAGGCGCACGACGGAGGGGCCGTTCCCCGGCGGCGGCACGCGCGAATCGAGGCTCTCGCGGATGCGAACGACGCCGTCGACGTGACGATGGCCGGTCAACACGCGCCTCAGCCGCGTCCGCGCGATCGGCGAGCCTCCCGGCAGGCGCAGCTCCACCCCGAGCGTCCGGAACACGTCTCCCGTGGGCAAGGCGTGGCCGACCGCGTCCGTCGCCTCGAGCCGCAACTCCACGACCCCGTGCTCGAGCCAGCGGTGCGCGACCTGCAGCACGGGCGCGCTCGGATCGCGACGAAGGACCAGCGTGTGGTCGCCGCCGGGCATGTGGCAGCCGATGCAGCCTTCCCCGCGCGCCGCGGCCTCGCTCCGTGCCCACTCGCGCCAGGTGCTCTGCAGCGCGCCCCGAGGATCGAACGCGCTCCGCGGCGCCTGCCGAGCGTCCGGGAACGAGAAGTCGTGGCAAGGGGCGCAAAGTGTCCGGTCTCGCGCCTCCCCCGTCCCGAGGGCGTGCGGCGCGCCGGTGGAAGTCTCGGCGCCGCGGGTTGCCTCCGCGTGGCAGACCGCGCAGCCGACGGCCTGCGCTGCGCCGGTCGAGCCGGGTGGCCCCAGCGGGGCGTGACAATCGGAGCAGAAGCGGAGTCGCTCGCGGCGCCACTCCGTCACGAAACGCGGATTGTCCAAGCCGCGGCCGTGGGCGCTTTGGGCGAGCTGCGCCCGCTCGCTCTCGTGGCATGCGCCGCAGGCGTCGTTGGTCCAGGCGTCGAGCCGGAGCGTGGCGACCGCCGGAGTCGCCGCCCTCGGCGAGGGCTCACCGCAGCCGGCGAACGCCAGCGCGAGGGCCAGAGACGCGAGTCGGAGAGGCACGCGCGTCGAGGATAGCCCGCGCCATCTCGAGCCCTCGAATGCGCGGCGCACACGCTTCGTTGCAAACGGGGGATCACCCCTGACCGCTCGACTCTGCTCGCGCCGTCCCGATTTCGTGGACGGGATCCCGGTTCACTCCTCCTCGACGATGCATCGCCATCGCCTGGTCGTCGTTCCTCGGTTCGCACGCCGCCGGCTGCGGCGAGGGACAGGTATCCCCGCTCTGCGGCCGGTGGAAGTTCGGCTTGCCCGTATTATGGTCGCGCGATGGGCTGGTCTCGAATCTCTCTCGCGCTGGTCATCTTGACGGCGTGCGGCGGCGCCCCATCCGCTTCTTCGACGCCGCGGAACGCATCGGACGCGCCATCCTGGCCTTCCGACGATGACCCCGTCACCGCGGCGGCCGAGCCCGCACCGAGGGCACCGGCGGCTCCCGTCGCGCTCGACAGCGAGCTCTCCCCCTTCGCTCCGGACGAGATTGACGAAGCACGAGCCGATTGCGTTCGCGAGATGCTCCGCTCGCGATTCCACGGTGAGGTCACGGTGCTCGGCGGTGTCCCGGGCGACGATCGCGGCGTGCTGGCGACGGTTCGGCTGCCGGAGCCCGAGAACCAGTCCGAGGACGACGTGACGGGCGATTGCGAGCGCACCCGGCTCGAGCGCGTCATCACCGACGCGGCGGGGACCACGCGCGTCGACGGCGAGCTGCTCGCCGTGTGCCCGGGCGCAGAAGGCGCCACCGTGGAGCAAGGCGACGTGGACGGCGACGGCCGGCTGGAGCTCGTCTTCGTCTCGCCGATTGTCCTCTACACCACGTCGGAGAGCCGTTCAGGGCCCGGCGCGGTAGCGGGCACCGTACGCCGCGCGGTCATCACGGACACCAGCCTTCGACCGCAAGCCGAGCTCGTGCTCTCGGAGCGCCTCGAGGACACCGAGGGCGCCGACGAGCCGAGCACCTTCACGCGCGTCACCCTGACCGACGAAGACGGCGACGGCCGGCGCGATCTGCAGCTCGACGTGCGGCGGGTCAGCTCGTACTGCGACGCAGACGATCCTTGGTCGCTCACCGAGGACGACGAAGCGGAGTGCTATCCCGAGGACAGCCGCACCACCCGCGCCTACGACGCCGCCGCCGACGAGTGGCGAGACGAATGAGCGGACGATGACCCCCGCGCGGGAAGCGCTGTTGCTCCGGGTGGGATTCGACCAGCGTCGCTACGATTGGTCTCAGCCGCGGGGCGGGCGCGGATTCGAGCCGGGCTCGCGCTTCGCTGCGCACCAGATTCGAGCACGCCCGGCGAGCCCAAGAACTCGTTCGGGAAGCCCATGGAGACCCGGCTCACCTCGTCGAGGCGGGCGAGCTGCGCGTCGCTCAGCGTCAGCTCGGTGGCGCCCAGCGAGTCGCGGATCTGCTCGACCTTCCGCGCACCCACGATGGGGATGAATCGGTAGCCGCGCGAGCTCACCCAGGCCGTGGCCACCTGCGCCGAGGTGGCGCCGATCTCGTCGGCGACGGCGTCGACCGCGCGGGCGATCGCGAGGCTCTTCTCCGACGTACGCCCGCGCGCTTCGTTGCCCTGCTGCCTCAGCGAGTCGGCGGGGCCGTCGCCGCGCGTGTACTTCCCGGTGAGCACGCCGCCGCCGAGCGGCGCCCAGCCGACCACGGAGAGCCCGAAGTGCTCGGCCATCGGCAAGAGCTCTCGCTCCACCGTCCGCTCGATCAGGCTGTACTCGATTTGGATGCCGCAGAACGCCGTCCAGCCGCGCAGCTCGGCCAGCACGTTCGACGCGCTCACCACCCACGCCGGCGTGTCGCTGACCCCGACGTAGAGGACCTTGCCCGAGCGCACCAGGTCGTCGAGCCCGCGCATCGTCTCCTCGAAGGGCGTCAGCGCGTCCCAGGCGTGAACCCACAAGAGATCGATGTAATCGGTGCGCAACCGCCGCAGGCTCGCCTCCACCGAGCGCATCATGTTCTTGCGGTGATTGCCGGCGGTATTCGGATCCTCGTGATCCATCGCCAGCGTGTACTTCGTGGCCACGACCATCCGGTCGCGCTTGCCCTCCAGCCAGCGGCCGACGATCTCCTCCGTCTGACCGCCGTGGTACTTGTTCGCCGTGTCGAGGAAGTTGCCGCCCGCCTCTTCCGCGTAGGCATCGAGCACCGCGTGGCTCGTCTTCTCGTCCGCCCCGAAGCCCCACTGATCGCCGAAGCTCATGGTGCCGAGGCAGATCTCCGAGACGCGAAGTCCCGTCGGGCCCAACAGTCGATAGCGCAGCATTCCGCCTCCCGTGGTTCGTCGTGGTGGGCCACCGATTCTGGGTCCCTGCGGCGCCGGTGGCAAGGTCGGAGCGTCGACGCGAGCGGTGCTCGTCGCCCCTGATCGCGCTCCGCCGGCTGGCCTGCACCGGACCGCCTTCTCCTGCGGTCACTGTAGCTCGCCGTGCTCGACGACTGTGCGGACGACCTCGTCGAGCTCGTCCTCGGCGTCGAGCCCTTCGGCCAGCGTGGTGGCGCCGCACTCGACCACCGCCTCCGCGGCTGCCGCCACGGCGAAGAGGAACGCGCCCTGCGCCGGGTCGTGCGCGGCCAGCTCGGGGTAGAGGCGCGCCGGGCCCACCGGCGCCGGCAAGGTGATGTGCGCGCCCGCGCCGAGGATGGCCGCGGTCTGGCGGGCCCGATGCAGACGGGCCGCTTCGCGCCGCGCCTCGCCCTCGATCAACCCCTGCGCCGCGTGGAGCACCAGCGTCGCTGCCCGCGCGGCGGAAGGCAGCCCAGGATAGTTGGCCTCGCGGTAGGTGCCGAGGTCGCCGTTGGATATCGCGCGGCAGGCCTCGACGCTGCCGTCCTCCGACTCGAGCGCGCCGCTCACCGCCAGCTCGACCGTCCGCACGACCGGATCCGCGATGCTCCCGTAGCGCTCGCACACCACCAGCACGGCGGCGCCCGCGGCCTCCACCACGCGCTCGATGGGCACTCCGCCGCACGCGGCGAGCCACACGCGGTGATCGCCTCGCACGCAGCGCAGCCACGCGTCCTCCAGATTGAGCTCGCGCTCGCGGATCGATTCGGACCAGCTCCGCCGGCGCTCCGGCGCGCCCGAGCACGTCGGAGAGCTCTCGCATCAGGCCTCGCCCGTGTCCCTTCGCAGCTTCTTCCACAGGGTGGAACGCGAGACGCCCAGAAGCGTGGCCGCCCGGCTCTTGTTGCCGCCGGTGTGGGCGAGCGTGGCCTCGATGTGGCGCCGCTCCGCTGCCTGCGCGGCCTGGCGGGCGACCTGTTCCAGCGGCCGGGCGACGAACTCGTCGGTCCGCACCGGCGGACGCGGCTCACTCGCGACGTAGGTCGTGCCGAGCATCGAGTCCAACGCGGGCCGCGTGACGATGTGGTCGTCGAGCAGGATGGAGGCGCGCTCGACCATGTTCCTCAGCTCGCGCACGTTGCCGGGCCACGGGTAGGCCTCGAGCGCGGCGATGGCCTCGTCGTCGAAGTCGGAGGGACCGCGTCCGGTCTGCCGCCTCGCCCGCGAGAGCATCGCGCGCGCGAGCGGTCCGATGTCCGCCTGGCGCTCGCGCAGCGGAGGCACCCGGACCACCACCGAGGCCAGGCGATAGTAGAGATTGGCCCGCATCCGTCCGGCCTCGACCTCCTGCTCGGGATTGCGGTTGGTGGCGGCCAGGATGCGGACATCGCTGCTCGCTTCGCGGCGCGCGCCCACCGGGTAGTAGCGGCGGGTCTCGATGGCGCGCAGGAGCTTGGCCTGCAGCTCGGGTCGCAGCTCGGCGATCTCGTCGAGGAGCAGGGTGCCACCGTCGGCGGCGGAGAAGAAGCCCGTCCGGTCCTGCCGCGCGTCGGTGAACGCACCTCGCACCGCGCCGAAGAGCTCGGCCTCGATCATGGTGTCCGGCATCGCCGCCACGTTGATCCGGACGAAGGGGCCGGCCGCCCGCGGCGAGAGCCGGTGCAGATACGCCGCCACCACCTCCTTGCCGACGCCGCTCTCACCGACCAGGAGCACGGGTGAGTCGCGGTCGGCGCTGCGCCGCGCGAGCTCGAGTGTGGCCTGCATCGCCGACGATCCTCCCGCCGGATCGGGGTCGACCTCCACCTCGCGCTGCAGGAGCGTCACCCGCCGGCGCAAGCGCGTGGTCTCCACCACCCGATCGAGGACGTGCTCGAGGGCCTTCATGGTCAGCGGCTTGTTCACGTAGTCGGCGGCACCGGCCCGCATCGCGTCCACGGCGGTGGTCACGTCGGTATCGCCCGTGACCACGATCACCGGCGGCGCCTCCGCGCCCGCGATACGCCGCAAGAGATCAACCCCGCTCATGCCGGGCAGGTGCAGGTCCGTCACCACGACGTCGACCAACTCGCGCTCGAGCGTCTCGACCGCGTCCTCGGCGCTGGCGACGTGCGAGACCTGATGCCCCGCGCGTGACAGATACTGCTGCATCATGCGCGACTCGAAGGGATCGTCCTCGACGATGAGTACGGTGGGCACCGGCGCGCATCCTACCAGGCCCACGGCTCCGCCCGCGACGTGCCTTTCCGAGCCACCAGGGCTCACGGCCGGACGCTCGAAGCTCTCCCAACCCCGTTTCCAGTTCCGTTTCGACGTCGCAGCAGCGAGGACGAAGAAAATCGGGTGAGGGCCGACGGGCGGATACACGCGTCCTCCCGCCCGAAAGCCAAGTAGCGAGGGTCTTCGACGGACTGCTAGAGTCGGGGCATGAGCGCGAGGCCGGCCACGGCGGAGGAGACGGCGGCCGCACTCGAGGCCCTGCCACCCGGCGCGCTGTCCGAGCGCTTCCGGGGAGGCGTGGCGAGCATGCTCCTGGAGCGCGACGGGCGACTCGATCGACGTGGCCGTGCTCATCGACGATCCCCTCCAGGTGCTCGTCCGGCGTCTCCCTCAGCATGACCGAGCCGGCCTCGACGTCTGGCTGGCGCTCCTCGACCGCCGCCGCGTCCAGCTCGCGCACGACACCAGCGGCCAAGCCACCGGCGTGCTGGCCGCCATCGAGACGGTCCTCGAGTACGAGCCCATCACCGAGGGGACCCGATTGCTTCTCGAGGACGCGCGCGGCGGCGTCTTCCGCTCGATGAAGCTCCTCGGAGACCGTAGCGCCGCCCTCTCCAGCCCACCCAACGTGGTGGAGGGCGCGCTCGTCAGCTCGGTCGAGCGGCTGGCGCAGGCGACCCGGGACACCCTCGATCCCGACGGCACTCGCTTCGCGCTCACCGTCCGCGGCGATTCGAGCGAGACCCGTTTCGACGCGGTGCTGATCGAGGGCGCGCTCGCGGTCCTCTTGTCCAACGCCTGGAAGTTCCGACGCGGTCAGGGCGTGCGGGTCGAGGTGGAGGTCGCGATCGAGGACGGCACCGTGAGGCTCGACGTCTCCGACGACGGGCGCGGGATGGACGAGGCGACGCTGCGGGCGGCGGGCGAGCTCGGGTTCACGACGCGGGCCAGCGGGGTCGGAATCGGCCTCTTTCTGCTGCGTCGCGCCCTCGGCGTGCTCGGCGGTGCGGTGGTGCTGAATGGCCTCCAACCCGGCGTCCGCGCCAGCATGTTGCTTCCCCTGAACACTCGGCGCCCGCGCTCCTGAGCGGTGTTCGACGAGTCGAACACTGTTCGCACGGTCGAACACCCAGGTGCTCGACCGTGTGAACAGAGGCGCATTGTCACAGGCTATTTCCCCGTGATTTCGCGTGGCGAGACATCGAGCACCGTGGGTCCGATCCTTGCGTGGCGGATTGGCAAGGAGGACGTAGTGCATTCCGTCAGTCAGGGCAGCTCGCCGATCGACTATCGGCTGGCTCTGATCGTGGAGGAAGCGCTCGGCGCGGTGCTCGCGCCGGCGCGCCGGCTCGAGATCGTGGACGAGGCGCTCTCGACCGCCGGCCTCGACGCGATCCCGGATCAGCCGAGCTCGCTGCGGGTCTTCGTGGAGGGCGCGCTCTTCTCGGTGCTCGCCCGTCACCTCGAGGTGTCGGACGCGCTGGAGCTCGTGGCGCAGATCCGCGCGGCGCTCGAGCTGGCCTTGAACAGCACCGACGAAGACCGCGCGGTCTCCGACGTGCGCGAGCGCATCACGCTGCCGGCACCGCCCAACCGCACGCTGGTCGTGACCGGCGCGTCGCTGGTGGTCTTCTTGCTCGGCGACGTCATCGGCGAGCACGTCGAGGTCCTGGCCGTGAGCAACGAAGACGACCTGCGCGATTGGCTCCGCCGCTCCGCCGGCTCGTCGATGATGGTGGTTGTCGACCGGAAGCACCCCTGCGTCGAGCCCTCGGTGTGCGAGCTCCTGCGGGCAGAGCTCTCCGAGCAGAGCACCGTCGTGTGGTGGGGCGCCGAGCCCGAAGAGCACGTGACCGTGAACGGCATTCTGGCCGGTGGCCCGCGCACGATCACCTGCGACGCCGACTTGCGCCTCGCCGACCTGGGCGAGCTCTGCCGGCGGCTCCTCGAAGGCGGCTCGTAGTCCCGGCTCGTTCCGGGTTTTCGCGCAAGTAGCGCGAACCCTGCGGCTCGTCGGGTCTCGGTGACACTGTACACCCGTACAGTCTTCTGTCACGCTCTCCGGCGATGTCCGAGCTGAGGCGCGTCGCCAATCCGCCGAGCCCTTTCGAGAGCCGCCACGTGGAGTGGGGGGGTCCCGCGCCCGAGATCGAGCTCGAGGTCTACGAGGAGCGGGCGAAGTCGATCGTCAGCGAGAACGACAGCCCCGATGTCGGCTTCCGCTTCGGCGTGAACCCGTATCGCGGATGCTTCCATGGCTGCGTGTACTGCTATGCCCGTCCCAGCCACCAGTACTGGGGCTTCGGCGCCGGGACCGACTTCGAGCGCAAGCTGGTGGTGAAGGTGAACGCGCCAGAGCTCCTGGCGAAAGCGCTCGCGCGTGGTCGCTGCGGCGAGGAACCGATCGCGTTCAGCGGGAACACCGACTGCTACCAGCCGATCGAAGCGAGCTACGGCCTCACCCGTCGCTGCCTGGAGGTGTGCCTGCGGCACGCGCATCCGGTCGGGGTCATCACCAAGGGCACGGCCATTCGACGCGACGTCGAGCTCTTGGCAGAGCTGCACCGGGAGGCTGGCGTACGGGTCTGGATCAGCATCGCGTTCGCGGACGACGCCATGCGGCGCGCGTTCGATCCCTACGCGCCGCCGGTGGACGCGCGCTTCGAGACCATGCGGCGGATCGCGGACGCGGGGATCCCCGTCGGCGTGGCCCTGGCGCCGGTCGTGCCGGGCGTGAACGACGCGATGATCCCGACCCTCCTGCAGCGGGCGGCCGATGCAGGGGCGCGGATGGCGTTCATGACGCTCCTCCGGCTACCGCGTGAGGTGCGCGAAGTCTTCGACGTGCGGTTGGAGGAGGTGCTGCCCGCCCGCGCCGCGAAGGTCCGAAACGGCATCCGCGAGATGCGCGGCGGACGGGCCAACGACCCGCGCTTCGGCTCGCGGATGCGCGGCACCGGCGCCCGCTGGGAGACCGTGCAGCAGCTCTTCGACATGCACGTGCGGCGGCTCCGCCTGGACGGCCAGCGGGTGGAGGAGATCCCGCCCAAGCCGAAGAAGGGGCAGCTCGCGCTCTTCTGACGCTCGGCCGCGCTCCGGGATCAATGGAAGTGCGGGGCGGGATTGCGGGCCCAGCCGCGCTGGCGGAACTCGAAGTGCAAGTGCGGTGCGGGCGCGAAGCCGGTCATCCCGACCTCGGCGATGGGCTGGCCGCGTCGGACGCGCTGGCCGGCGAAGACGAGCGTGCGGCGGGTGTGGCAGTACATCGTGGTGAAGCCGTCCTTGTGGAGGATCAGCACCACGTTCCCGTACCCGATGAGGCCGTTGTCGCTGTAGACCACGAGGCCGCCGCGGGCGGCGACGATGGGCGCACCTTCCGGGGCGCCGATGTCCACCCCGAAGTGGCGGCGGTTCGAGAGCGCGCCGGTGCGGGTGCGGCCGAAACCGCGGCCCATGTGCCCGTCCGGGACCGGGAAAGTCAGCGCCTCCTCCGGGTCGGAGTCGGCCACGGCCGCGAGCCACTCCGGGAAGGGGCGGTCGTGCATGAGCTGCAGCGCGGTGGCGCGCCGGCCGAGGGCGAGGCGGCGGGCCAGCTCCGCGGCGGGACCGTGGGGCGTCGGGACGAGGCGCGCGCCTTGGCAGTAGCGGCGGTAACCACCGCGCGTCCGGCAGCGCCGAGGGACCCGGCGGCGCCATCGCTCCGGCGTCAGCGGAAAGTCGTCGGTGGCGTGCTCCAACCATCGGGCCGGGACGCGCGCGGCGAGGTTCACCACCGCCTGCACGGGCGGGTCGGCGGACACCGGCATCGCCACCAACCCGGCGGCGACGAGGAGCGCGACGGCCAGCGTTCGAGGGAGACGCACGGTCGACCAAGCTAGAGCACCGCTCTGCCCGAAACCACCCCGAGCCCCCCGAATCCGAAGTGAGCTTCGGAGATTGGCGAGGATTGAGGTGCGAGGCGACGAAGACGAGGGCGGAAGAGCTCGGCCCGATCGCGCGGGCCTGGTGCGGGCACGCGCCGCGCTCTACCTTCCCGGCGTCATGGACCCGAGCCCGTTCGAACGTATCGGCGGCGAGCCGGTGCTGCGTGCCATCATCGAGGACTTCGTCGACCGGATGTTCGACGACGCGATGATCGGCTTCTTCTTCAGGCGTGTGAGCCGCGAGCACATCAAAGAGATGGAGTACCAGCACGCGGCAGCGCATCTCGGCGCGCCGATCACCTACGGGGGCCGGCCGCTCCGCGATGCGCACGCGCCGCACCGGATCATGGGCGGCCAGTTCGCGCGCCGTGCGAAGATCCTCCGCGACGTGCTGGACGAGCACGGCGTACCCGCCGACGTCCGGGATGGTTGGCTCGCCCACATCGAGGGGCTGCGCGATCAGATTCACGGGCGATCCCGGCAGCGAGTGTCGCTGAGGGTCCAGGAGCCGCGTATGGGTCGCCGCGAGTATGCACGGCGGCCAGCGGCGCAAGTGAGGGTGGCCGTCCATTCGGTGGCGCGTCGCCTCGGCCGACGGCGGGCCCGCGGGCGAGCGGACGACGCGTCTCCCGCTCTCGAGCGAGGGCGTGCGCCTTGCAGCCTCACCCTCGCGGAGGGGGACTCGGAGACGATCCATGAAGACCGCCCTGATCGCAGGCGTCGTGCTCGGCGTGAGCATCTCGCTCTGGTCGCTGGTGCTGGCGCTGACGGGCTGGTTCGCCGACCCGGTCTGGAACGAGCTCTTCTGGATTGGCGTGGCCATCCAGGTGGCGGTGCTGGCCGGCACGCTGGTGCGGACCCGAAACGAGCGCGGCTTCGGCGGCCAGCTCGTGGTGGGGCTCGCCACCAGCGTGATCGCCGCGCTCCTGGTGTTCGGAAGCACGATGGTCTTCACGACCCTCGCGTTTCCAGACTACCTCGCCGACGTCCGGGTCATGCGCGAGCAGATGATGCTCGCCCGCGGCGTCGACCCGATGCAGGCGCGGGCGGAGATGGAAGCCGTGGCCGAGCTGCAGACGCCGCTCGGCCAGGCCTTCGCCGCCGCGTTCGGGACGGTGGTGACCGGCCTCTTCGCCTCGATTGCGTTGGCGCTCGCCCTACGCCGCCGCGGCCCGGCTCGAGGTGTGTCGATCAATCGGACCGAGCCCCGCAATCGAGCCGCGTCCAGCCTCGAGGCGCCGAGAGGAGTCGTGCGAACGCACGGCGACGAACGGCAACGCCGCGGATGGGCGCGACTCGGCCGCGGGGCGACGGGAGATTGAGCGACACACCGTTACTTCGTGCCGAAGAGGCGGTCGCCCGCGTCGCCGAGCCCGGGCAGGATGTAGCCCTTCTCGTTCAGCCGCTCGTCGATGGACGCGCAGTAGATTGGTACTTCGGGCTGCGCGGCGTGGAAGGCCTCGATGCCCTCGGGGGCGGTCAGGAGGCAGACGAACTTCAGGCTCCGCGGCTGCCCCTTCTTCACGCGCTCCACGGCCGCGATGGCGCTGTTGCCAGTGGCGAGCATCGGGTCGACCACGATCACGTCTCGGTCGGCCAGCTCGTTCGGGACCTTGTAGTAGTACTCGACCGGCTGGAGCGTCTTCGGGTCTCGGTAGAGCCCGATGTGCCCGACGCGCGCGGACGGAATCAGCTTGAGGATGCCGTTCAGGATCCCGTCGCCGGCCCGCAGGATGGAGATGACGACGACCTTCTTGCCCTCGAGGAAGGGCGCGTCCATCGGGACGAGCGGCGTCTCGATGCGCTCGCGCGAGAGCGGCATGTCCCGCGTCACCTCGTAGCCCATCAGCATGCTGATCTCCTCGAGGAGCAGCCGGAACTTGCTCGTCGAGGTCTCTTTCTTCCGCATCAAGGACAGCTTGTGCTGCACCAGCGGGTGATCGATCACGTGCACTTCGCCCACGGTCCGCCTCCTAAGCGGCGCGGACTCTAGCAGTCGGACGCCCGGACCTCACGCGCGGCAGCGCACAGCCACTCGCTCAGCGCGCGGACGACCGGGCGGGAACTACGGGCGACGACGAAGCAGAGTCAGGCCCAGGAGCGCCAGCGCGAGCCAGGCGGGGCTCTCGCGACCGCGACCCACGCGGCATCCGCAACCGGCCGCGGGCCGCGGGCCCGTGCCGCCGTCCGCCGTCACCGACGCATCCGAGGGCGCGACGCCGCCGTCCTGTCCGCTCGCTCCCGCGTCCGGCATCGGCGGCGCGCACTCGGTCGATCCTCCGTCGCTGTCGAGCAAGAGCGCGAGCCAGCCCTTGGGTTGCCAGGGCCGTGTGCCGGTCGGGTCCTCGGCCGCGCGCGCCACGGCCAGGAGCTGATGGCCGTCTCCGGCGTCGAGCGCGAGGCAGTAGTCGAGCGTGTCTCTCGTCCGCTCGAGCGACCTCGACTCCGTCCGCGTAGAGGACGATTGAGGCGATGCCGCGGTCGCCGGGATCCGTGGCGTCGACGTGGATCGAGACCGCGCCGCTGAGCCGGTCGCCGTCGCTGGCGCCGGTGATCTGGACCATCGGCCGCATCGCGTACGGCGCTGCCATCGGATCGCCGAGGACGAGGTTGCGCCAGTACGCGTAGGGCATCGCCGCGCCGTAGGCCTCCGCCAGCGTCGCGCCGTCGACGTAGTCGAGGATCAGCCGCCGGTGCGGGAAGCAGTTGTTGAGCGGCTCGGCCACGGTGCCGTGTACGCCAGCGACGCCCATGGCCACCCAACGCGCGATCGACACTTGGCTCTCGCCGCTGTCGCGGAAGTTCGCGGGCGCGGCGCCGAAGCTGGTGAGGTTGTCGACCAAGCTGCCCGGCAGGTAGGTGTTGCCTTCGATGGTCTCGCCCATGTGAGCCGTGCCGGTGAAGAACGCCGCCAGCGTCTGGCCGGTGAGGTTCGCGTCGAAGGGGACGCTGCTGGCCGAGAGCCCGCGATCCGTCAGCCCGGAGATCACGGCCGCGTTCTCGAAGTCGAGGTAGCCGCGGGCGGAGTCGGCGCCCTCCATGAAGAGAAACTCGCCCGTCGCCGGCCCATCGGACTCGGCCATCAGCGCGCTGTCCAGGAGCCGGCCCGCGTCGTCGTAGGTGCGGGCGTGGAGCATGGTGACGAGGAGCGGCTGCCAGTGGACGCCGCTCTGATCGGCGCTCCAGCCCGGCTCGAAGGGCCCGCTCTGATAGGGGTTCGACCAAGCGGCGCCGTAGCAGCTCGAGCTGCCGCACATCAGCATCGCGCCCGGGTCCTGGCCGAGGAGCGTGGTGCCGTCGCTCGACGTGCTGTCCCAGACGCCGAGGGCGGCCGCCAGCGAGACCTTCTGCGTCGAGCCGCCGACGGGGATGCCGACCCGGAGCGGCAGGCCGCGGATCAAGAGCGCGGCCTCGATCCGGTCGCGCACGCCGCCCGCGTCGAGGCAGGCCTGCAAAGGCTGGAGCACCTGCATCGTGAACACGTCGAGGTCCACGTCCTCCATGTCCGGCACGTCGAGCAGGCAGACCTGATTGGCCGGCACGTCGCGCGCTTCGGCGTAGCGCTGCGCCAGCGTCACGCTCTCGGGCACGTTCGAGTTGGCGACGACCACCACCGAGTCGGGGCCGGGCGTGGCGAAGGCGGGAGCGGCGAAGGCGAGCACGCTCAGGGCGAGTACGAAGGCGGTCCGGCGCATGCGGTCATGGAACCACGGCCCGCACGCGATGAGTAGGGGAGCCAAGAACGAGGGTAAGTCGCGGTCCCAATGCACGTACTCTGGAGGAGGCATGCGGGGCTTTGCGATCGCGTTGGCGCTCTTCATCGGTTGCGGGCCGGGACAGGCGCCCGCGGCGCCGCATGTCGCGTCGAACCTCGGCCGTCCCGACCGGCTCCCCTTCGCGCATCGCATCGACGACGAGGGGACGTGGCAGCGACTGGCCGCGCGACCCGAGAGCCAGACGGTGGCCCGCACCGAGGTCGTGAAGTTCCTGATCGATCTCGACCGCGATCGCGAGATCTGGCTCGTCGACACCGAGCGCTGGCCCATCCACTACTACTTCGCGCGCGAGCACCTGAGCAGCCCCGACCACCCGGTCGAAGGGCACGCCGCCTTCAACGTGCGCGAGTACCGCCGGCCCGAGCGGCGCTTCGTGATGGGCTCGCTGGTCCACTACCTCGACCCGGATTCTGTGGACGATGGAGCTCATCGCCGGCGACGACCTGGCGGGCGAGCGGGTGGTGCGCGCGCTCGAGCAGATCCGAGGCGCGGTCTTCTTCGGCGAGCGGCTGCGCTACCGGCCCATCTCGCCGCTCCACGAGACGCAGATCGCACCGGTGGCGAGCCAGATCCCGATGATCACCACCGACGAGGTCTTCGCCGGCATCCGCTACCAGCCGCTCACCCAGGGCGACGCCTACGGCACGCTGCGCTTCGTCCGCGGCGAGCTCGATCCGGCGACGGTCCGACCCGATCAGATCCTGGTGCTCGAGACCCTGCCGGACGAGATCCCGGTCGCGGCGGGGGTGATCAGCGCGCCGATGCAGGCGCCGCTCGGGCATCTGGCGATCCTCTGCGCGACGCGCGGCACGCCGAACATGGCGCTGCGGAACGCGCTCGACGATCCGGCGCTCCGCGCGCTGGACGGACATCTGGTCCGGCTGGAGGTCGGCCCGCAGGAGCACGCCATCCGCGAGGCCAGCCGCGACGAGGCCGAGCGCGCCTGGGCCGCGCGCCGGCCCCAGAGCCCGTTGGTCCCGCTTCTCGATTGCGAGACGAGCGATCTCCGCGACGCGTGCGCGCTCCGCCTCCAGGACTCGGCCGCGTTCGGCGCCAAAGCCGCGCAGCTCGGCGAGCTCTGCTCGATTGGGCCGCCGGTCCACACGCCGGGTGGCTTCGCCGTGCCGCTAGCGCGTTACCTGGCGCATCTGACCCGCTCGGGCATCGCCGCGTCGCTGCCTGCCATGCTCGCCGACCAGGCGTTCCGAACCGACGGCGAGGCGAGGGCCCGCCAGCTCGCGGAGCTGCGGGCCGCCATCGAGCAGGCTCCCGTCGATCCCGCGTTGCTGCACGCCCTCCGCGCGCGCATCGCCCGCTTTCCGGGACACCCACGGGTGATCTTCCGCTCCAGCACCAACGCCGAGGATCTCCCCGGCTTCACCGGCGCCGGCCTCTATCGCTCCATCATCGTCTCGGGGAACGCCTCGGAGAGCGAGATCGCCGACGCGCTGCGCCAGGTGTGGGCGAGCGTGTGGCTGCTCGGCGCGTACGAAGAACGCGAGTGGTACCGCATCGACCACGCGCGGGTGGCGATGGGCATTCTGGTGCAGCCCTTCGTCGACGGCGCGTCGGTCAACGGCGTCGCCATCACCGCCAACCCCTTCTTCGCCGGCCGCCCGGGCTACTTCGTCAACGCGCAGGCGCTCGGCGGCAGCGTCACCGGCGCGCAGGGCGACGAGATCCCCGAGCAGCACCTCATCTACACCTACTCCGAGCAGATCGAGTCCGAGCTGCTCTCCCGCTCGTCGCGCACCGACGCGCTGCTCTTGTCGGAGCAGGACATCACCGCGCTGGCGGCCGTGCTGGGCCGCATCCACCAGCACTTCACCTGGCGCTGGGGCGCCCCGGACGACGAGCGCGCGGCCGTCGACGTGGAGTTCCTCGTCGCCGGCCCCGAGCGCCGCATCGTCATCCTCCAGGCGCGCCCCTACCGGATGACCTACGACGCCGAGCAGCTCTGATTGGACCGCCTCAGCGGCCGACGGTCGGGAGGCGGACGCGGCGCTTGGGCGCGCCGGGGGGCGGCTCGGCCAGGTTGCCGTCGGCGTCGTAGAGGTCGGCGACGAGATCGTAGTCGGCGGCGGCGGTGACCCACGCCTTGCGGATCTCGCCCGGGCGCGCCTCGCCGTTGGCCAGGATGACTTTGCCGTCGATCTCCGGCGCTTGGCCCCACCAGCGGCCTTCGAAGAGGTACTCGCTCTCGCTGCTCGGGCCCTCGACCAGCACCTCGATCTCGCGGCCGACCATGGCCTTCAGCTTCTTGCGGCTGATCGGGCGCTGGGCCGACATGAGCTTGCGGTGGCGCGCGGCGGCGACCTTCGCCGGCACCTCGGCGTCCATCTCGCCGCTCGGCGTGCTCTCCTCCGGCGAGTAGCGGAACACGCCGACGTGATCGAGCTCGGCCCAGCGGACGAACTCGAGCAGCTCGTCGAAGTCCTGATTGGTCTCACCCGGGTGGCCGACGATGAACGCGCTCCGGAACACGAGCTCCGGCACCTTCTCGCGCAGCCGCTCGACGACACTTCGCATCCGGTCGCCGCCGTGGCCGCGGCGCATGCGGCGCAGCATGGCGTCGCTGGCGTGCTGGAGCGGCATGTCGACGTAGGGCAGGACGCGCGGGTGCTCGGCCAAGAGCGTCGAGCAGGCCGTCCTTCATCGTCTCGGGGTAGAGGTAGAAGATCCGCACCCAGCGCACGCCCGGCACGTCGGCCACGGCCTCGACCAGCTTGGCGAGATCGGTGCCGTCTTTGCGGTCGCGGCCGTAGGCGATGGTGTCCTGGCTGATGAGGTTGATCTCGACCGTGCCGAGCTCGACCAGCCGGCGCACTTCCTCGACCACGTCGGCGATCTCGCGGCTGCGCTGCTTGCCGCGGAACGAGGGGATGGTGCAGAAGGCGCAGGTGCGATTGCAGCCCTCGGCGATCTTCACGTACGCGCTGTGCGTGGCCTGGCTGAGCCGGCGCGGGTCGGTCGCGCGCAGGGTGTAGGCGGCCGGGTTGCCGACCAGCATCCGCGGCGCCGTGTCCTCCTCCAGCACGCGGCCGAGGGTGAGCATGTCGCTCGAGCCGAGGAAGTGATCGACCTCCGGCAGCTCGGCGGCGAGCTGATCCGGGTAGCGCTGCGACAGGCAGCCGGCCACGACCAGCCGCTTGCAGCTCCCGGCCTCCTTGTGCTGGCCCATGTCCAGGATGGTGTCGATCGACTCTTCCTTGGCCGGCCCGATGAAGCCGCAGGTGTTGACGACGATGACCTCGGCGTCCTCCGGGCGCTCCACCAGGCGGAAGTCGCGGGCGTCCGACACGCCGAGCATCACCTCGGTGTCGACGCGGTTCTTGGGGCAGCCCAGGGAGATGAAGTGGATTGTGCGCTCGGACATGCGGGGCCTTCTCGACCGCCCCGAGGCGAAGCGCAACAGCGACGCGCTCGCGCGGCACGGGGCCGGTCAGCGGGGGAACGTGCTGGCGGCCGGGGCGGGCGTCAAGCAGCGCGGGGAGCCGGCTCGTCGGGAGGGACGGCGTCCGACCGTGGCAGCTCCCGGCGCCGAGTCTGCAGCGTACGGGAGACGGGACGTCGGCGAGGGGCCGGGGACCCGCCGAATTCGACGCCGGCAACCCCGAGGGATTGGCCCACCCAATGCGGCGAATCAGGGAGCGCTCGCGTTCTCGTCCCCCGCGGTCGGCTGCCAGAGCTCCACCTTGTTGCCGTCGGGATCGAGGATCCACGCGAAGCTCCCGTTCTCGTGCGCCTCCGGGCCCTTCAGGATCTCCACGCCGCCTTCGCGTAGCTGCGCGAGCAGCGCGTCGAGGTCGTCGACGCGGTAGTTGATCATGAAGCTCGACGTGCTCGGGCTGAACCAGTCGCTGTCCTTCGCGGCCAGATGCCAAACGGTGAGCCCGCCGTCGCCCGCCTCGTCGTCGGGCCACTTCAGGACTGCCCCGCCCCACGGCTCGAGCGCGAGCCCGAGGTGCTTCGCGTACCACGCCGCCAGCGCCTCGTGGTCGCCCTTCGCCTTCAAGAACACGCCGCCGATGCCGGTGACCTTCGCCATGCCCGTCACTATACCAGAGCGCGGGCGAGGCCCCCGGCGCGACGCTGCCGCTCGGGCGCGAGTCCGAGTGACCCAGATGTCCTCGGCGGAGATCACAACGCGGTCTGGCCGGCTCTCGACCGCGATCTCGGGCACGAGCCTCCTCGAGGTTCATCGCGCCCCGCGCCGTCTCCCGGTTGACCCACGGCAGGCTCGCCCGCGCTATTTCTCCCGCTGGCATGTCCTGTCCGCCCGGCGTGTCCTATCCGCTCCGAGTTTGCCGACGAGGCCGCGCAGAGATCCGACCGGTAGAGGGGGAGATGGCGCCGGACCGGCGTTTCAGGGCAAGGCGCCCGGACGAGTCGATGCTTGTGCACCGGCGAGGAGGAGCAACGCCGCCCTGGAGCGTCGGGACGAGCCAGGTCCCCTACTACCGGGATGGATTCTCGCACTACCATCTCTGAGTTCGCCCATTCCTCGATTCGCCGGGGGATTCGGAGACTCACCACGGATTCGTGAGAGTCGTTTCTGTAGCGGGTCGGAGGTTGCCGATGGTTCGAGGTTCTCATTGGACGGCCGCGGCCGTTTGGGCCGTGCTCTCGCTCTCGTGGGTCGGGTGCAACTCGCCGGCGTCGCCTCCGGATTCGGGCCGAGCTGGCCCGGATACCGGGACCGGCGGCGTCTGCCATGGCGAAGTGGCGGTCGCTTCGTATCCCTACCCAGACTACTTCACCGGAGCCCGGAGGGACGCGACCTGCACCGCCGCGAGCTTCACCGTGCAGGGTCCGTACGGCGACATCCACGTCGAGGGTGGCCCGACGAGTTGCGGAACCGCGTACCTCGTGCGCGACCTCGGGACCCCACTCGCGGCCCCGTACCGCGCGAGCGTTCGACTCGCCGTGGGCGCGTCCGAGAGCCCCGCTGCACCGTTCACCGCGCTCCAAGTTCTGGATGGCTCGGGCACGGTCGTCTTCCGCGTCTGGGTCGACACGGGACGGGATCTGCACTTCTCGAGCGCGGCCGGCGCGCTGGACACCTCCGCCATCGACGTCGACCTCGCCGTGACCCTTCCGAACGACGGGACGAGCGCGGTTCCGGTCCAGGTCGACCTCGACGCGGCTGGGATGTTGACCGTGACCGCCGACTCGTCGGTCATGCTGAGCCAGCACATCGGACTCGCCAACGCCGTGCAGTCGTTCCAGGTCGGAGTCATGGGCTTCCTGCCCGCCAGGACAGAGAGCCTGGATCTGCTCGAGTCCGACGCCTCGCTCGCACCGATGGGCCTCGACGGCGGCATGGGCGCCCCGGACGGTGGGATCGACGGCGGACCGCCGGGCGGAACGCGTACGGTCACGAATCCGCAGGTGCTCTTCGACGGCACCGAGCTCGACCTGAACAGCCAGTACTGGCAATACATCGAGGATCCGGGGGGCAGCGTCGTCGTCGCCGACGACCCGCTCGGTGTGCTGGGGAGCGTCCTCCGCTTCCGTGAGCAGAAGGAGCACTCGGGTTGGCAGCACGTCATGGTCGCGGCCCAGGACAAGCGCGATGGATACAACTCATTTGCGCAGATCTCCACCTACGGCCCCGTCTATCATACGATACAAAAAGTCTTCCTGCGGGGCGACCCGCAGTACATGCAGGAGACGTCGATGGGCGTGTTCGACATCGACTACCACTGCGAGCCTTGTCAGGCGAACAATCTCGGGATCGGGATGGGGAACAATGGGGCCGGATCGATCTGCCTCACGATCAATTACAGCACCGACTCGACCTTCGATCCTCGCGGACCCACCCGGGGCGGCACCGTCAACCCGTGGGTGACCATCAACGCAAACAGCTTCGTCGTGCCCGTCGCGGCGGACGGGACCCCGGATCTGCCCTCGCCGCTGCCGCCTACCGGCTCCGTGAGTCTCTGCAGGAGCGACCTGAGCGTCAGCGACGTCAGCGATCGCTGGGTGGACATCGAGCTCCTGGTACGACCCTCGTCGTACGACACGGGGGTCATCCGCCTGTGGATCGACGGCAAGCCGTTCTTCTACGAGGGGCCCAACGACTTCCGCTGGAACGAGCTCGGTTCGAGCAGCTCGGCCACGCCTGTCTCCGCGTTCCAGTGGGGCATCTACATGCCGAGCTTCACGCCGGCCAGCGGGACTCCCACCTACTGGGAGCTCTTCACCACTCCGCCTCATATCGAGATCGGCGACGACATCGTCTACAGCCCATGACGGCGCGTCTCTTGCCCCGTCCACGAGTACGCGAGGGGCACCCTTTCCCCGGTTTCGATGCCTTGCGTGTCCGAGCGACCCCGGCGCGCAAGCACCGCTTTCGGTCGGCCTCTCGGCGCGCCTTCGGAGGGTCCGTAGTGCACTTGTGGCTTCACGGAGTGCCGGCTTTCCGGCGCGCGTCCCGCCCTCGTGTATTGGGCGAGCCGATCGGGACCGCCCGGCGTGTCCCCGAGACGGTCGGTGGACGACTCCTTCTCGTCGCGAGGCGAGGGAGCGCGTAGAGTCCCGGCCATGGCCAGGCTCTGCGTGTTCTGCGGTTCGTCTCCCGGGCTCCGGCCGAGCTATCTCGACGCGGCCGTGCGCCTCGGCCGAACGCTGGCGGAGGGCGGCCACGGCGTGGTCTACGGCGGCTCGTCCATCGGGCTCATGGGCGCGGTGGCGGACGCCGCGCTCGACGCGGGCGGAGAAGCGATCGGCGTCATCCCGCGCTCGATGGTGGACCGCGAGATTGCCCACACCGGCCTGAGCGAGCTCTTCGTGGTCGGCACGATGCACGAGCGGAAGGCCAAGATGGTCAGCCTCGCGGACGCGTTCCTGGCGCTGCCCGGCGGCCACGGCACCCTCGACGAGCTCTTCGAGGCGCTCACCTGGGCCCAGCTCGGCATCCACGACAAGCCGATCGGCCTCTGGAGCGTGGACGGCTACTGGGAGCCGCTCTCGAAGGCGCTCGACCACATGCGCGACGAGGGCTTCGTCCGCCCGCAGCATCGCGCGCGGCTGATCGCCGAGCGCGAGCTGGACGCGCTCCTCCCGCAGCTGCTCCCGTGACCTCGTCGCGCGCCCCCTGCCGGCGGGCGGGCGCGTCATGGACACGGTCGACTGCACCACGAGCGCCGAGGCGCCCTCATCAGGCGGTCGACGACGAGCTCTGCGCCGGACTGCCCGCCGACTGCCGCTCCGCGGGGGACTGCGTTGCCACGGTGGCGCGGTGCAGGCCGGACCACCAGTGCCGCGCAGTGCCTGCGACCGACGCCGGGCCCCTCGACGGAAGCGCGGCTCCGCTCGACGCCGGTCCGCTCGACGCCGGTCCGCTCGACGCTGGCACCCTCCCGACCGACGCTGGCACCCTCGACGGAGGCCCTCCGGCCGACGCTGGCACGACCCTGTGAGCGAGTGAGGGTTTCGTTCGCGGTCCCTGGATGATGGGGCGGAGCCGTCAGAAGGAGCCGGAGAGCATCAGTCCGCCCGGACCGACCGAAAACCGCGCGCGCACCCGCTCCAGCAAGCCGCCGCGGCGTGAGCCCGAGTCGACGTCGAGCCCGATGGCGAAGGGGAGCGCAAGGATACCGAGCCCGAAAAGCGCGACGCCCGACCACATCATGGCGGGTCCGATCTCGTCGGGCCCACTCGAGGCAGGGGCACCGACGACATCCCCGACGAGGGCCCGGGTCCCTCCCAGGAACGCCAGCACGGCACCGCCGACCGTCGCGACGACCGAACCGACATAGAGGCCGGTGGCCCACCTGGACTCGAGGTCGATTCGACTCGAGCGTGCGCTCGTCCTCGGGCGTGAGCCGAAGAACCTCGCTTCCGACGAGCTGCGCTCGCGGCGTGTCGCCCACGACGAACGTGGGCGACGACGGAGGAAGGCCCTGCGCCGAGGCCGTTCGAGTCGCCGCGAGCGCGAGCCCGAAGACGAGCACGGCCGCGAGCGGGCGCGCCCAATGGCCGCGGAGGTCGCGACCGGCATGGCCGAGCGATCGGCGGCGAGCCGAGGTGGGAGCCCCCTCGGGAACCGCAGGCCATGTTCGAGGAGGCTCGGACCCGAGATTGGTGCCGCAGTTGGAGGGGCGGCTGGCCCTCGACGCGGCGCGTTCGTGTGACTGAGTCATGGGCCCAGCCTGGACATGGACTCGGCTCGGGCTCCGCCGGGTGCGACCCGCGGGCGGAGCGGGCCGACGAGCGGGCGCTCGAAGCCGACGAGCGGCGCGAGCGGTCTCGGGGTGAACATCGAATTGGCGCGGTCGGACGGCACGCTCGTACGAGCTGGCCCGCTCCGCCCGTGGCTGCCGCCGTGACTCGCCGGCGCTCCCGACGGGCCTCGATTGACCCCGGCCGGGCGGCGGGGGAAAACCACCGGCGCATGAGCTGGCTACACGGGATCGCGGCGCGCAGCCTCCGGCACCTGGACCGCGTCGAGATCGATCTGCGTTCCGGCGACGCGACGCGGCGCCACTTGGTGCTCGTCGGTCCGAACGGGAGCGGCAAGAGCGTCCTGCTCGAGGAGATTGCCAACGAGTTGGAGGCCGCCCTCGAAGGGCGCGCCCATCCGGCCGACGAGCTGCGCTTCGGGGGCGACGCGGAGGCGTTCGATTGGCAGGTCCGCCTCGCCCACCTCGGGCGGCCGGTGCGGCTCGCGTGGGGCGGGCCCGTGCGCGAGCTGCGGGACGCGTTCGCGGCCGGCCGGCTCATCCTCGCGTACCTGCCGGATTCCGCGCGACACCAGCGTGCTGCCCGCGACGCATCCGACGCCGACCGATGCCGATCCGAAGCGGCCGCGCGAGCGCACGGCGGCGCGCCTCCTCCAGTTCCTGACCAACCGCAAGCTCGAGGAGCGTCTCGCGTCGGAGAGCGGCGACACCATGCGCGCCAAGGTGCACGGGGCTTGGTTCCTGCGGGTCCAGGCTGCCCTTCGGCGCCTGCTCCACCGGCCCGATCTGGTGCTGACCCACGACCGGGACGGCTTCCATCTCGATCTGCCGGACGGTCGCCGCATGCACCTCGACGAGCTCTCGCGCGGGCACGCTTCGGCGGTGGCCATCTGGGCCGAGATGATGATGCGCGTGGAGGCGGCGCGGCTGCGCAACGACGACCCCATGCTCGACCCGCCGGGCGTGGTGGTGATCGACGGTGTGGAGTCCGATCTGGACGTGCGGCTGCAACGCGAGCTCTTGCCGGCGCTGGCGGAGCTCTATCCTTCCTTGCAGCTCGTGGTCTCGACCCACTCGCCGCTGACGGCGATCAGCCTGAGCGACGCGCTCGTCTTCGATCTGGCGGGGCGGCGCGGCGCGCTCGGCAAAGACTTGAAGAAGAGCGGGATGGAGGGTGTCGTCGCGTCGATGCTCGGCGTCTCCCCGCCCGCTCGCCGCCCGTCTCCGTCGGGCCGTCCGCCCGCCGGCAGCATCCCTCCGCCTCCCGGTCGTTTGCCGCCGCGCAGGACCACGAGGAACGGCCCCGGCTCGTGGGGCGAGGACTGATCCTGGACTCGAAGCGTCAGCCCCCCAGGTGTGGAGTGCTCGACGAGCCCGGTGGGACCGCGCGACTCCCTCGGTCGCACTGCGGACCGATACGCTCACCACGGTCATGAGACCGATCCGTGGTAAGCGGCGAACCGCTCGGTCCACGAACAGAACCGCTCGGTTCAAATGAGAGAGACGCGCGCACCGCGCACCGAACCGCTCGGCGGATCCACAGCACCGCTCGGCGGATCCACCGCACCGCTCGGCGGATCCACCGCACCGCTCGGCGGATCCACCCCACCGCTCGGCTCGCGCGGACAACCGCGCGTTGCAACCACGGAACCGCTCCCCGCATCGAACGCGACCGCTCGAATTCGGCGCAAAACCGCTCGAATTCGGCGCAAAACCGCTCGAATTCGGCGCAAAACCGCTCGAATTCAGCACAGAACCGCTCGAATTCCGCGCAGAACCGCTCGATCCACGTCGTACACCAGCCGACACGTCCCCAAACGTGGAGCTGTATGGCGAACCCTCACGTGGTACTCCCGTTCCTTGGAAGGGAGGCCGCATATGGCGGGAATCAGCGACTCGAACCATCCGGACGACATCAAGCTTCACCTCGAGCGAATCATCGAAGCCGACGACGCGCACTCCGTCGCGCCCGACGGCGAGACGGAAATGCAGGCCATGCTCAGGACGAGCGTGAAGCTGCCTCCTGCCCTGCGGACGCGGGTCGAATCATCTCTGCACGACCTGAGCGGGCAGGCACCGGGATTGAGCGCCGCGGAGACGACCAAATTGCTGACCACGCGCGCGGGCCGCGACGCGCTGAACCGCGGCGAAGACGCGCTCGGGCGCGTGGACGATCATCTGCAGGCCGTCACGGGCGAGCGCCGTCCGCTCATCGCCAACCGCTACGGTGTCTATGGCGACAATCCCGTCAGCTTCGGCGGGGTGCTCCGCTCGCTCGAGCTGAGCGCGACCGAGAACGCGCGCATCGACGCGCTCCCCGCCGGCTCCGACGAGCGCAAGCTCCTCTTCACCCCGCTCATTCGATACCGGGTCGAGCATGCCCGCGACCAACTCTCGGCGCTGCTCGGAACCCGGCTCGACACGCGGGCCAGCCTCTCGCAGGCGGTCGCCACCAAGAACGAGACATTGGACGAAGCGCAGGCCGTCATCAGCGCCGTCCGCTCGCACCTCTACGCGAACCTGCCGGAGCGCAAGAACGACCCGGACCTGCGCCTCTACGGGTTCCGGCCGCTGGCAGTGAGCGGCGCCGCCGCGTCGGCCGTCGCGGCGCCCGTCCCCGCGCACCCGGACACACCCGCCACGAGCTGAACGGTGGCGGGCTCGACGGCGCTCATCCGGAGCCCTGCAGACGGATGGAGTCGCGGCTACTCGATCGGGATGCCCTGCCCGGGCGCCAGGATGCCGTGCGGATCGAGCTCCCGCTTCCGCGCTTGGAAGGAGTCCCACTGCTCGCCGTAGTGCCGCCTCCAGTCGTCGTCGTCGAAGGGGATGGCGCTGATCGCATATCGCGTGGCGCCGAGGTCGCGAGCTCGTTCGAACAGGGTTCGGTTCCGCTCGAGCAGCTCCGCTGCGCGGCGCTCGCCCCTCGGTGGGAAGCGGAGGATGTCGAAGAGCCACACGAGCTCGTCGTCGGGCATCCGCAACAACGGCCGCCGCAAGCGCTCGCGGTGGAATGGGAAGAGCAATACGACACCCGCTCCGACCTCGTCGTGGCGCATGTCGGCGACGGTCTCCGTGATCAGCTCGTCCACCGCCTCGTCGGGCACGAAGGCGTCGAACCAAGGGTGAGGCGCATGCCACAAGCCCTCCGCCTTCCACTGGGTCTCGAAGGGGACCACCCGTGACAGGAGCGCGGGAAACGGCAGCGTCATCAGCTCGCGATCATCCGCCGCCGGCAGCACGTCGAGAACCTTCGAGTCGTCCATCGGCTCCGGCGACGTCACATAGCGCGCCGCTTCCAGCATGAAGACCCAGCCTCCGTGCTCCGCTGGCGCAATGCGCCCCTCCAGGAACTCGAAGAGACCGTCGCGCACGGCCGTTCGCTGAGCCTCGAGGAACGCGGCGAGCTCGCGATAGACGAGCCGGTAGACGCGCACGGCAGGCGGGGCTGTGCCGAGCCCGAGACGGGCGCGGACGATGATGCCGAACTGTCCCAAGCCCCCGAGAACCGACTCGAAGAGCGTCCGGTTCTCGTTTTCGGAGCAGTGAACCGAGATCACCGCTCCCGGTGACCACGTCGAGCTCGAGCGCGGTGTCGGCGAAGGCCCCGAAGTGCTGCGTCGTGCCGCCGATGCCACCCACGCTCAGGACCCCGCCCACCGAGAGATCGAGATAGTCGGTCAGCACCAGAGGCACCGACTCGGGGAGAGTCCGGGCACACACGCGCCGCAAGGTGGCTCCTGCGTCGACGGTCACGCTCTCGTCGGTGATCTCGTGAACGTTCTTCAGAGACCGCGAGTCGATGACGATGCCCTCGGGAGCTTGGGCTTGGCCGAAAGCCGAGTGGCCCTGTCCGCGCATCGCGACCGGGAGGCTGTGCTCCGCCGCGAACCGGACGATCTCCTGCACGTCCTCGACCGTGCGAGGCCGAAGCACCGCTGCCGGAGCTCTCCGTCGGATCCCGCCGAAGTCGCGCGCAGCGTCGGAAAGCAGGAAGGGCGCGGAGGTGAGAGTGCCTTCGACGCGTGGTGTCGGCGAAGCCCCCTCCGCGGCCGTGTCCAGGAACTCTCGCGACTCTGGGTCGAAGGCGCGCACGGGCGCCGCGAGGGGCGAGGCTGCCGTATCGGTGAGGAAGGCCAACTCCACGTCGCCCGGTTCGAGGGCTTCGACCAGGGTCGCCGTCGCGAGCGCGCCCATGATGCGGGTCGAGTAGTCGGTCTCGAGCTTGATGTAGCTTCCCTGGCGACCGAACGTGTACCCCACGATGAAGGCGCGTGGCCCCTCCAGCATGGGTGCCTTCTCCACCAGCTCGGCCAGGAGCGGATTGGCGCCGACAGGGACCAGATCGGGAGCGGGGGCGGGCACGTAGAAGCACAACCGCTCCGGCGTGTCCGAGCGCCAGGAGAAGGTCATGTTCGCAAACACCGCGTTCGCGTTGTACTCGAGAGCCTGGCGGTCGGGGACGGCGAAACCGAGCTCGCCGATCATCCGACCGATCCGATCCGCGTCATACATGAACGGATTGCGCATGGCGAAGTAGAGGTTCGCCGTCTCGTGATGGTAGTCGGCCGCGACGATGTTGAAGTGGTGCAGGCCGTGTCGATGAAGGTACTCGCGGACCCCGCGAACCGCTGGCGGCAGGCTCCGAATCTCCATCGCGACCTCGATTGGGAGCATGTGGTCGAGGAAGGGCCAAATTTTCTCGAGCCCCACCTTTGCATCGGCGTCGACACCGAAGCCGATGACCGGGAACTTGGATGTGAGCTCCGGTACCAGCAGGTCGACCGGCCTGCCTCGCGGGACCAGAGCGCCGACCTCGACCGCATGCCGGAAGGGGTCGCGCCCGGAGCGGTAGTCGACGAACCGATACGAGACACCTCGCTGCTGCACGGGCTTGGTAGACGTCCGGAACTCTACCGGCTCGTTCCGGAATCCCCACTCGAACTGCTCTAGCGTACGCCGAATCGTTTGCGCCTCGTATGGTGCGGAGACGAGCTTTGCCGTCTCGACGATATCGGCCTCCATGCGCGCCAGGTTCATCTGCTGGATCAGCTGCATCTGCACTCCCCGGTTTGAAGCTGCAGGACGCTAGCAAAGACGCTGAGTGTCCTCAAGGCTGTCTGGCCGCGGCGAGGGGCGGCTCCGAGCGTAAGCGTTCAACGGGGGTAGCGGCCGTGATCTTGTGATCGGGGCCCACGGCGTCGAAGGCGAGCGCGGGAGCAGGAGCAACCCTGCCCAGGTCCGTTTTGGAAAGCAACCCTGCCCACACCTCGAGAATGAGGCCGCCGGGGAGCCGGAGGCGCAGGGTCTCGGGCATAGCAGTAAGCAACCCTGCCCAGGTCCGTTTTGGCGAAGCAAAGCAACCCCGCCTTCGCCGTCACCCCCGGCAAATCGCCGCGGGGCGTGCTCGACCCGTCAGGGAAAGAGCGCCGCCAGGAGCAGCGCGTCCGGCACGTCCCCCGCGCGCAGCTCGGTGCCCGGCGCACCGCTCTTCGAGTGGAAGAGGCACTTGCCTTCGGCGATTGCGATCCGCAGGTCGCCGAGCGGCAGGGACACCTTCGGCACGCCGTCGACCACGGCGGCGAGCGCGCCGCCCTCGAAGCGGAGGAACGATCGCGGCCGCACGGGCGACTCCGCGTAGGGCGCGTCGCGCTCGGGAGAGCGCAGGAGCGGAATCGCGACCGGCTCTCCGCGCTCGAGCGACGCGCGCAGGCGCGGAGCGCGCGCCTGGTAGTGGCGCTCCATCGCGAGGGCGAGCGCGGCGGTGCGGGGGCTCGCGCCCTGCACGAAGTCGTGTGTCTCGTAGATCCTGTTGCCGCGCGGGTCGAGCCACACCTGCGCCACGACGTCTCCGACGACGTTGCCGGTGGGGCGCACGTAGCGCGTGCGGCTCGTCGCCCAGAGCACCTCGTCGCCGTAGGTGAGCGTCGTCGTCTCGAGCCCACCGTCGCTCCTCAGGCGCACGACGCTCACGCCTTGCTCGCCGACGAGCACGTTCTCTCCTCGACGCTTGAACGCGAGCCAGTGGGAGAGGCGCATGACGCCGAGCGTGCCCACGACGAGCCCGACGCCGACCGCGGCGATCACGAGCGGCTGGAGCACCGACTGCGGCAGGCCCGCCACCGAGGCGCCCACTCCGGCGATCATCGCGAGGACGATCGCGCCCCCGCCGCCGCCGGCGAAGAGCGCGAGGGCCGTCGTCCCAATCGAGCGCAACGGATTCCACCACGCGCCCACGCGCGCGTTCGGACGGCGTTCGTCGGCGAGCTCGTACCCGTCCACGTCGACGCTGCTGTCCCCCGCGAGCACGCGCCCGATCTCGGGCGGGGCCGCAGCGAGGAGCCCGGCGAGCGGATGCGGCGCGCCGAGCGGACTGGGATAGGGGAAGGACTGCATGATTGTTTACCTCGAGACGTTCCTCGGTCGGGCACGGCGCGCCCCTGGGCCTCTCCCTCGGCGCGTCCC
Organism: uncultured Pseudomonadota bacterium; assembly: GCA_963832725.1. GTDB lineage: Bacteria > Myxococcota_A > Polyangia > Polyangiales > Sandaracinaceae > JAEZBP01. The sequence goes on along the minus strand of CAWHVG010000005.1, from coordinate 2,876,125 downwards.
TCGGCTTCGCCCTGCTGGATGAGCTCGTCGTAGAGTGACATGGCGTTCTCCCGAACGCGCTGAGCTCGTTCGTGGCGCAGCTTGCCGGCCATTCGCCCGATATCCCCAGCGGAATCGGAGAACCAGAACGACGCCTCGGCCGATATGCTCGCCGCGAGAGCCGGAAGAGACGATGCCGAAGATCCTGAGTCAGCTTCGATGTGGGCGTTGCCAGGGGGCGTTCTGGCCAGAGCTGGGCGCGGCAGAGGAGCGCGTCGCGTTCTGTGAGCACTGCGACGCGCCCCACGCGAACCCCGACGCGGTCACCTTCCGATGGGAGGACATGCGTCGCTTCGCGAACCGGGCGGTGAACACCCTGATCGACTGGATGCAGGTGTGGTGGCCGGACACCATTCCTTCCGCACCGGAGCTGACGTTCGCGCCCGCGTCCGTGCACTCCGGCTCGGTGAACGGGTTCGCCTGCATGGTGGTCATGGTGAGCCAGAGCCAGGGGAGCGGAGCCTACGTGCTGGTCGCGGCGCTGCCCCCGCCCCGACCGGTGGCGGGTTGGAACGTCGTGCCGGCGGGGATGTGGGCGCTGCGCCGAGACACGGAATGGGCGGCGATCAGCGCCTATCTGCGCGAAGTCATCCCCGCGCTCCGCGCGGCGGGCGCCGAGCCGCTCTACCGGCTCGAGGAGATTGAGGACACCGTGCCGTTGACGCGGGAGCCTATGCCTCCAGCCGATCCGGAGGCGGACGCGCGGCTCACGTCGCTCCGTCTCGATTGCCCGAGCTGCGGTGGGCCGAGCACGGCGGGCACGCTGGTCGGCGACGGGCGCTGCCCCTACTGCGGCACCCCTCAGGTGCTCGACCCCGCCATCCGCGGCGAGCTCGAGCGCTACCAGCGGCGCGTTCAGGCCGCTCAATGCGTCATCCCGGCCCGTTTCGAGCTTCATTTCGGACGCGCGTTCGTCCAGGCTCGGGCGGACGAGGTCCCCCTCGCATGCGCGCATTGCGGGGCACCCAATCGACACCAGCCCGACGCGCTGGACGAGCGGTGCACGAGCTGCGGCGCGCCTCTCATCCCGGATCACGACGCGCTCGCCCGCGGTCTGCGCAACGACCGGATGCGCGCCGCCGCAGAGCGACGCGCCGTCGCCGTGCGGGTCGCGTCGGGTGGCTCGGCGCAGCGCACCTTGGTGGCGGTGCTGGGCCTGAACTCGGTCGGGTTATTGATGTACCCGATGGCGCTCCTCGCCAATCCCGAGGCGTGGGAGTACTGGCCGTGGGCCGTGGGCGGGGGCGTCGCGCTGGCCGTGGTCACGACCGCCCTCGTCCTCCCCGCGTGGCGCATGCGCGAGCGCGATCGCGGGCGTTGGCAGCGCGTGTACGGCGCGCTGGCCGAGCAGCTCGGCGCCGCTCAGGTCGGATTCGGCGTCGGTTTTCGCGGCCTGGGCGCAGCGCTGGTGGAACGATTGCCTGGGGCCGCAGTGGCTCCGCTCCTCGGCGCTTCAGGGCGTCGTCTCCTTCAACGTGGGTAGCTTCCCGACGCTGCTCTCGGTCGCGGTGCAGGGCAAGGGGCTCCTCGGAGGCGGCTCGGAGCACGGCGTGGTGCTCCTCGCGGCCACGCTCCCTCGCGACGTTCGCCATTGGGTGAAGCGAGGTGAGGCCGCGACGCTGATTGAGCAGCTCGAGCGGAGCGGGTTCGTGCTCGAGCTCCGCACGGGGGGGGCCTCGCTCTGCAGGCGAACCACGACGTCCTGCGAGAGGTCCGCGAGGCACCGGAGTCGGTCTGTGCTCTGGCGCCCGTCGCCTTCGCGCTCGCCCGCCTGGCCCATCTGCTGATGGCGGGCCCGCCCCGCGTGCCCGAGCGTCCAGCGGGGCCGGCGGCGCGCCCCCTCGTCGCGCGTCGCGCTGGCTGACCGCTCCGCGATTTCAGGGAACGAGGTATCCGCGATGCGGTTCGACGTCGGCGGCGACAGCGCCCCAGGTGACTGGTGTCGAACGACGCCCGAAGGATTTCCGAGCGCGACAGGCCCGGATCGCCGCCCGTCCCTACGACGAAATGCTTCAGCATTTTGTCGGAGGGCCGAGCGACGATCCAGACCTGTCGCGCCGGAAAGACGAGGAGCGCTGGTTTGACACCAGCCACCCAGGTCGACGGCAGCTCGCGCGGCTCACTGCCGAGATGAGTCTGCCTGTCGTACATCCAGAACGACACGACGCAGGCGCGCCGCCGCTCGATCGTGCCGAGCGTCTCGGTGTGGACGTAGCGACGGTCGGCCAGGAGCACATCGACCTCCCGGTACCCCGCGGCGAAGGCGTGGCGCAACACGGGGGCGACATCGGAGGTCCGCAGATTCTGCCGGAGCGGCCAGCACGATGGTCGCCGGGAAATGTTCGCGCGGATGGCCGTCCGCCCAGCCCCGTCGCCGCGACTCGAGTCGCCGAGCGATCGCCCCGACGTCGCGCGCAGCCCCGTCGAGTGTGAAGCGGTTGTCGCCCTCGACGGTGATCACGGGCCGACGCTGGTCCTCCCGAGCGGAGCGGGGCCGCCGGCAGGGTCCCTCCGCCGCCCGGTCGCCTGCCACCGCGCAGGACGACGCGGAACGGGCCTGGACTCGGAGCGTCAGCCCCAGAGCTCGGGCGCGGGCGGGAAGACCCGCGAGCCCTCGTAGCGGAGCGCGGGCTCATGGTCGCGAGCCAGAAAGAACGCTTCGTCGACGTCCGCCCAGGCTGCGCGCGCGGCGAGGAGGACCGCCGGCGCCACGCCCAGCGAGCTCGCGACCATGGTGCCGACCATCACCTTCAGGCCGAGCGCCTCGGCGCGCTCGACGGCCTCGAGCGCGGTGGTGAGGCCGCCCTGTTTGTCGAGCTTCACGTTGACGGCGCCGTAGCGGCGGGCCAGCGCGTCGAGGGCGTCCGGCTCGCCGTGGAAGCTCTCGTCGGCGCAGAGGAGAACGGGGCTGCGGAAGCCTTCGAGCGCAGTGTCCTCGGCGGCGGGCAGCGGCTGCTCGACGAGCTCCACGCCCAGCTCCGCGAGCTCGGGCGCGAGCGCCTGCAGCGTGGTGATGTCCCAGCCTTCGTTCGCGTCCACGATCAAACGCGCGTTCGGCGCCTCGTCCCGAACGGCGCGGACCCGCGCGAGGTCGCCTTCGACGTCGTCTCCGCCGAGCTTCAGCTTCAAGAGCACGCGATTGGCGTGTCCTTTCGCCAGCTCGCGCGTCTCCTCGACCGATCGGATCGGGATTGTGTGCGCCGTGACGATTGGCGCCGGCTCGGGTAGGCCGGCCAGACGCCACACCGGCTCTCCCGAGGTCTTGGCCTCGAGGTCCCAGAGCGCTAGGTCGAGCGCGTTGCGCGCCGCGCCGGCCGGCAGGAGGGTTCGCAGCTTCTCGCGGGCGAGCGCCGGCCGGTCGAGGAGCGCTGCCAGCTCCGCGAGGAGCCCGCTCAGCGCGGCGCACACGCCTTCCGGGTCTTCACCGTAGCGCGCGTAGGGGAGCGCCTCGCCGCGGCCGGTCACGCCGCCGTGCGTCACCTCGACCACGACGACGACCGCCTCGCGCTTCGAGCCGCGGGCGATGGTGAACGCGTCGCGCAGGGGCCAGCGCTCGACGGTGACGGTGATCATGGCGCGCCGCGGAGGTCGGTGGAGCGCGGCGCTCGAGCTCTCCGAATCAATCGCGCTTGGCCACGAAGAGCCGGAGGGTGCCGGTGGTGCCGGGCGGCGCGGTGATTGTGCCCGAGATCGTCACCTGGGCGCCGTCCGCCTCGGCCGGGATGGGGAAGAGCGCGACCTTCCCGCTCGTGCTGCCGCTGCCGTTCAGGTTGGTGGTGACCCAGTCGATCCGCTTCGAGCTGCTCCGCTCCGTGACCGGGCTGCCGTCGCCGTTCTCGGAGAGGGTGTACTGACCGAACGCGGTCCCGTTCTGGCTGAGCAGCATCGTGCCGTTCAGCTGGTACCCGCCGGTGTAGTCGAGGTCGAGCTCGAACCAGGCCTCGTACTTCTGCGAGCCGTCCTGCACGTAGGTCAGCGAGAAGGGCTGGCCGATGGTGATCGGCGTGGCGACCACCTCTTCGCCCGGACCGAAGAAGTTCCGCCCGCTCATGGCGAGCACGACACCGAAGACGATGCAGCCGACGATTGCGAGGCATCCGCAGCCGACCCCGATGAAGAGCCCGGTCTTGCTCTTCTTCGGCGGCGCGGCCTGGGGAGGACCACCGGAAGGCGGACCCGGCGGTCCCCAGCCGCCACCGCTCGGCGGGCCGAAGCCCCCACCGGAGGGCGGATACCCCCCACCAGGCGCGCCCGGCTGACCGGGGGGAACGCGTTCATCGGCATCGTCGGCTTCACGGACCGAGACTCTATCGCAGTTCGCGGCCCGCGAACGAGACCCCTCGGCGATGTGTGCACCCCTCAACGGGCGGGGAGCTCCACGTCGAGCTCGACGACCGCGCTCTGCCCGCCCGACGTCGCGATTGGTCCGGCACCTTGGACCGCCGTCGCCACGCACGCCGCCGCGCGCCTATCGTCGGAGGGTCGCCTGTCGCTCGGGCGCGCGATGCTGATGTTCCCGCCCCAGGTCGCGATGAACATCACGGCGAGGTGGAGAGGACGGCCCTCCGCGCAGTCGGCGACCGAACGCCGGGACCGCTCCAAGAGGCGGTCCAGCTCGGGCCGCGGCGCGGTCCCCACCACCTGGACCAAGCGGAAGCGAATGTCGGCCGGATCGATGCCTCGTCGGGGCGGAGCAGGATTGGGATCCGCGGCCGGAGGCGTGGCGGCCGGGTCCACCGCGGCCGGGTCCACCGCCGCCGGGTCACCGCTCGCGTCCGGGCTCGGCTCGGGCGCCGCCACGGTCTCGGTCGGCGGGTCGATGACCGGGGGCACGGGACGGCTCGTCGGGACGGCCGGGTTCGAGGGAGCGGAGGGGCGCTCGGTGCGGTGGCGAATCCCGAGCGCGACCGCGATCCCCACTCCGACGGCCAGCAGCGCGAACGCGCCGACGGCGGCCACGATCCAGAGGGGAAAGGGCGACCGTCCGGAGCTCACCGGGCCTCGTCGGTCCTGCGGCGTGGCGGGCCATCCGCCCGCAGGCGGCGCGCTCGGATGGGCGGGAGTTTGCCAGCCGGGCCCGGCTACCGGCTGGGGCGAGACGCCGGAGGGCCAAGCCTGGGCCAGAGGGCCGGTCTCGCTCGGCAGGCCCACGGTCGCGGCGTGGCGCGAGGGCTGCCAGCCGGACGCCGGGGTCGACGCGCCCACGCCGGCTCGGTGTGACGGCGGCGGCGCGCTCTCGGAGCCCGGCTGCCAGCCGCCCCCGGACGCCGGGGTCGACGCGCCCACGCCAGCTCGGTGTGACGGCGGTGGCGCGCTCTCGGAGCCCGGCTGCCAGCCGCCCCCGGACGCCGGGGTCGACGCGCCCACGCCAGCTCGGTGGGACGGCATGCTCTCGGCGCCCGGCCAACCGCTCCCGCTCGAAAGGTGCGGGCTCACGGACGCGCTCGAGGGGGGGTGGGCGTACGATGCGACCGGCGTGGCGGGCATCGTCGCCGCGTTGCCCATGCCGGCGGAGGCCCCAGGGGAGAGCGTCGGCGCTTCACCGCGCGGGACGGCCGCCGCCGCGAGCGCTTCGCCCATCGCCGAGGCCGAAGGCCAGCGGGCGTCCGGACGAAACGCGAGGGCGCGCTGCACCACGAACGCGATCGACTCCGGCACCTCGGGAGCCAACGCACGCACCATCGGCGGGACCTCTCCCGATGCGCGCCGGACCAGCACGTCGACGCCGGCTCCTTCGATTGGCAGCCTCCCGGTCAGCATCTCGTAGAACACCACGCCGGCTGCGTAGACATCGACGCGCGCGTCCGCTTCGCGACCCTCGAGCTGCTCCGGCGCCATGTACTGCGGCGTCCCCACGAGGACCCCCGTCCGCGTCATGCGCGCGCCGCCAGCGCTCTTGGCGATCCCGAAGTCGAGGAGCTTCACCAGCGGCGTCCGGTCGGGGCCGGGTACGAGGAAGATGTTGGCCGGCTTCAGGTCGCGGTGGACGATGCCCGCGGCGTGCGCGGCCGCCACCGCCTCGAGCACCTGCCGCATGATCGGGACCGCCTCTTCGGTCGGGATGCGCCGCCGCTCCTCCAGCTCGCGCTCGAGATCCCGACCGGCCAAGAGCTCCATGGCCAAGAAGACGAGCCCCTCGTCCGTGCGGCCGGCGTCGAGCACTCGCGCGATGTGCGGGTTGCCGATCGACGCGGCGGCCCGCGCCTCGTGGAGGAAGCGGGTGACGATCGAAGCGTCGTTGCCGAGCTCGGGCCGGAGCACCTTGAGCGCGATCTCGGTCCCGAGGAGCGTGTGCCGCGCCCGGTAGACCGCGCCGAACCCACCCTGCCCGAGCGCCGCCAGCACCTCGTAGCGATCCACGCGCTGGCCGATCAGCGATTGGTGGCGCGATTGGTGGCCCGGCGTCATCCCGACCCCGAGATTGCACTCTGTCGCGCACGAACAGAAGCCTGGGGCGCGAAAAATGTGGCGGATTGCCTCAGCGGCCCGGAACGTCGGGCCCCGACCAGCCTGGAGGCGGGCTGAAGAGCGGCGGCTGATCCGGCATCGCACGGGTGAAGCGGGGCGCCGGCTCGAGCTCGAGCGCGCCGGTGGCGACCCAGTGCACGACGGCCGGCAGCAGCGCGTGCTCGGCCGGCTGGATCCGGGCGTGAAGGCGCTCGGCGTCGTCACCGGGCAGGATGGGGACGGCGGCCTGGGCGAGGATGGGCCCGGTGTCCACGCCGGCGTCGACCAGGTGCACGGTGCAGCCGGTGATCCGCACGCCGGCCGCGAGCGCCTGCCCCGCTCCGTCGAGCCCCGGGAACGAGGGCAAAAGAGCGGGGTGCACGTTGATGATCCGGCCGCCGAAGCGCGCCAACACCGCCTCGCCCACGATGCGCATGAACCCGGCCAAGATGACCAGCGACGGCGAGTGGGCCGCGATGGCCTCGGCGAGCGCCCGATCCCAAGCCGCGCGGTCGGCGTGGTCTTTCGGCCTCACCAACTCGGTCTCGATGCCGCGCGCCCTGCCGTGCTCGAGGGCGGGAGCGTTCGCGCGATCGGAGATGACCGCCACCACGCGTGCCGCACATCGGCCGCGCTCGATCGCCTCGAGGAGCGCCAGCAGGTTCGAGCCCCGTCCGCTGGCCAGGACCACGACGGGCATCGGCGACTCTCGGCTCTCGGTCACGCGCTCGCATCTAGAGCACGGGCTCGGACGAAGCCACCCGAAAGGGATGGCTCCGCCAAGGATGGCGCGCGCGCTCGGTCCGACCAGGGGAGCCCAACGCCCGGCTCACCGTACGCTCGAACACCGCGGGAAACATTTGCCCTCCTCGTTCGTCCATAGCTCGCACCCCATGGAACGGAGCTCTTCCTTCCCGCGCGCTTTGGTCACGTTTCTTCGGCTCGTCGCTACGTCGGGTGGGAGGATTCACCCGCGATGAGCACGAACGAGGAGGAGCGAGCCGGGTTGCCGCCCGCGTTGGATTGCGCGATCGAGGACACGCGGCGCGCGTTGAACCGGCACGTGGCGCTCGACGCGCTCCTCTCGGGGCTCGGTGGCGCGGTGGTGACGGCCGCCCCGCTCGCGGTCGGCGCGGCGGTCTGGGATTGGCCTCCGAACGCGGTGCGAATCGCCGCAGCGCTGGCGGGCGTGCTCGTCGCCGGTTGGGAGGCCCGGCGTCGCTGGCACGACTCGCTGGACGGCGCGCTGACGCTCGACCACCTGCTCGATGCGCACGACCGCTTCTCCACCGCGTGGCAGTTCGCTCGTGAGGCCGATCCGCCGAAGCTGCACCGCTTGCAGATCGAGGAAGCGGGCGTGTTCCTGGAGGACGCCGGCAGCATCCCGAAGGTGCCGAGGCCGCCGGTGCGCGCCGGCCGCTATGCGCTCGCCGCCGCGGCGGCGCTCGGCGTGGCCGTGCCGCTGATGTTCGTGCTGCCGGACTTCCGCGACTTTCTGGCCCGGCGCGAGACGCAGGAGCAGCGGGAGGAGCCGCGAACGCCCGAGGAGATTGCCGCCGCCGCCGAAGCGCTGCGCTCGCGTTTGGAGAACGACCCGAACCGCCGTCTCGACTCGGAGATCAACTCGCTCGAGCACGATCTGGCCGAGCAGCGGCGGCAGGTGACCGAAGACCGCGCCGCCGCGCTGGCGGACGCGGCCGAGATCCTGGAGCGGGCCGCCGGGATCACGCCCGAGGAGCAAGGGGCGGAGGACGGGGAGCCCGAGTCGGGCGACGTGGCGCAGACCGATTCCGCTCACGTTCCGAGCTCGGTGGAAGAGGACCTGCCCGACACGGCGTCGCGCCGGCTGGCCGAGGAGTGGCAGCGGGCGCGCGAGGCGATGGAGCGCTGGCGCGAGGCGGCTTCCGAGCCGAACGCCGACCCCTACCGGACGGCGCAGCTCCAGCAGGAGGCCCAGCGTCGGCAGATGGAAGCGCTCCAGCTCGCGCGTCAGGAGCAGCAGTGGGCGCAGTCGAGCTCGGCCGAGGAGCGCGAGAGCCAGGCGCGGGTGGCCGAGGAGCGGCGCTCGCAAGGGGAGAGCCCGGCCGACCGGCTTCAGGAGTCGGTGGACAGGCTCGATTCGGGCGCTGGCGGCGCTGCACCGGAACGACGACTCGCAGGGCATCCAGCCGCCGGAGGTGGGGGACGCGCTGAGCCGAGCCGCCGAGCGGATGCGGGAGCACACCCCGCGGACGGCGCAGGCGATGGACCGCGCCGCGGGGGCACGCGAGCAAGGCAACGCGGAGCGGACGGATTCTCGCGCTCGACCAGGCCCGCCGCGAGCTGCAGCGGGAAGCCGGCGCCGAGCCGCAGCGCTTCGGGGACGCCAGGCGGCGGCTCGACGAGCTGCACGACGAGGTGGCGCGCCGCGCGGCGGAGCGCGCCGGAGAGAACCAGAGCGGGCAGCTCGCCCAGAACGGTCAGGGCCAGTCAGGTCAGCAGGGTCAGTCAGGTCAGGGCCAGGGCCAGTCAGGTCAGCAGGGCCAGGGCCAGCAGGGCCAGGGCCAGCAGGGCCAGAACGGCCAGCAAGGCCAAAGACAGAGGGGCCAGCAGGGGCAACAGGGACAAGGCCAGGGCCAGCAGGGCCAAGGTCAAGGCCAGAGCGGCCAGCAGGGCCAAGGTCAAGGCCAGAGCGGCCAGCAGGGCCAAGGTCAGGGTCAGGGCCAGGGTCAGGGACAAGGCCAGGGCCAGGGCCAGCAGGGCCAGGGTCAGGGCCAGCAGGGCCAGGGTCAGGGTCAGGGTCAAGGCCAGGGTCAGGGCCAGGTCAGGGTCAGGGTCAGGGACAAGGTCAGGGCCAGGGTCAGCAGGGTCAGGGTCAGGGTCAGGGTCAGGGTCAGGGTCAGGGTCAGGGTCAGGGTCAGGGTCAAGGCCAGGGCCAGGGTCAGGGTCAGGGTCAGGGTCAGGGTCAGGGTCAGGGTCAGGGCCAGGGTCAGGGTCAAGGCCAGGGTCAGGGTCAGGGTCAGGGCCAAGGCCAACCCGGTGGCGGCGTCGGCGGTGGGCGCGCGCAGGGTCTCGGCCAGGGTCAGGGCTCCGCCCAGCTCGGCGGGGGGCAGGGTCTCGGTCGAGGGCAGGCGCAGGGCGGCCAGTCGTTCGGCGGCGGTCAGGGCCAGGGCGGCCAGGCTCCCGGTGGCACCTCGCAGCGCGGCAGCCAGTCCTGGGGAAGCGGGAGCGGCGGCTCCGGCCAAGGTGGCGGCGCGGGCGGACCCGGCGGCGCCGATCCCAACGTGAGCGTCGATCCCGGCACCGACCCGGGCCAGAACGCCCAGCTCGGATCGGACGTGGATCCGGGTGGCCTCTTGCCCGGCGGCGGTCGCGGCGTAGGCCACGGCGGAACCCAGATGGACGGCATCGCGAGCGGTGCGGGCGGCGCGGGCAGCGGCGATCTGGCCGGCGGCGGCGAAGACGGGCCCCGTGTGTCGGGTGACAGCACGGTCCCGGCCTCGCTGCGGGCCTACGTGAGGCGCTACCTCGAGCGGGTCCGGGGCGGCCAGTGACGATGATTTACGAGCGGCGCTGGCGCCGCGGCGAGAGACGGTGAACACCATGGGCGAGTCGAATCCGGTCCACGTGCTCAATCCCTTCGACAGCGTGCGGTCGTTGTGCCGCCACATCACCGCCGAGATCGGCAAGCGCGTCGTCGGGCAGCAGGAGGCCGTGGAGTGCATCACGGCCGGGCTGATGCTCGGCGGGCACGTGCTGATGGAGGGCGTGCCCGGCATCGGGAAGACGCTCCTGGCCCGCACGCTCGCCGACGTCGTCGAGCTCGGCTTCGCCCGCGTCCAGTTCACGCCCGACCTGATGCCGGCCGACGTGCTCGGCACCCACATCGTCTCGGTCGGCCCGGACGGCCGGCCCACCATGACGCTGCAGCAAGGCCCGCTCTTCGCGAACGTCGTCCTCGCCGACGAGATCAACCGCGCCTCGCCCAAGACCCAGTCCGCGCTCCTCGAGGCGATGCAGGAGCATCAGATCAGCCTCGGCACGGAGACCTACCACCTGCCCGAGCCCTTCTTCGTCGTCGCCACCCAGAACCCGATCGACAACGAGGGCACCTATCCCTTGCCGGAAGCGCAGCTCGACCGCTTCCTGATGAAGCTGCTCATCCGCTTCCCCACCGAGGACGACGTGCTGGCGATTGTCGATCGCACCGCGGGCGGGATGGACGCGAAGGTGCAGAGGGTCGCCGACGGCGACGCGCTCATCGCCGCCGGCCGCACGCTCCGCCAGATGCCGGTCGCCGAGACGGTCAGCCGCTACGCCGTGCGCCTGGTCTTCGCGACGCACCCCGAATACGAGAACGCGCCGGCCTGCGTCCGCCGCTACGTGCGCGCCGGCGCCAGCCCCCGCGCCGCCCAATCGCTGCTGGCCGTCGCCAAGTTCTTCGCCGTGCTCGACGGCCGCCTCAACGTCTCGACGGACGACGTGAAGCGCGCGGCGTTCCCCTGCCTGCGCCACCGCATCATCCTGAACTTCGACGCCATCGCCGACGACGCCACGACGGACACGCTGATCCGCCAGCTCGTGATGGAGCTCCAGGCGCCGAAGAACCCGAAGCGCAAGTAAGCGATGGCCATCCTCGATCGCGCCGCCCGCCGCGTGCTCGATCGGATGCGCCTCCGCGTCCGTCCGAGCGCCACCGCCGCCCGTCAGGGTGGACATCGATCGCCCGCCAAGGCGACCGGCGTGGAGTTCGCGGATCACCGCCCCTACGTCGCGGGCGACGACGTGCGGCACGTCGACTGGAAGGCCTTCGCCCGCCACGGGCAGCTCGTGCTGCGGCAGTTCGAAGAGGAGCGCGACGCGCTGGTGCACGTCCTGCTCGACGTGACCGGATCGATGAGCCGCGGCGCGCCGCCGAAGATCGAGGTCGCGCGAAAGCTGGCGGCGGCGTTCGCGTACGTCGGCGTCCGGCAGTTCGACCGCGCGCGCGTCTACCCCTTCGCCGACGACATCGAGGACATGCCGCTGGCGCTGCGCGGCCCCCACGACGTGCCGGAGCTGGAGCGCTTCCTGGAGCAGATCGACGCCGCCGGCCCGACCGCGTTCGCCCAGACGGTGCAGAAGCTGACCGGCCGCGGCATCCCGCGAGGGCTGGTCGTGATCGTCAGCGACCTGATGGCGCCCGAGGGCTGGGAGGAAGGCCTCCGAAGGCTGGGCGCGATGGGCCACGAGATCCGCCTGGTGCGCGTCGGCTGTCGCGAGGACGAAGATCCCGGCTTCACCGGCGAGCTGGAGCTGCGCGATGCCGAGACCGACGAGCGGATCAGGCTGCGCGTCGACAAGGGCATGCTCGAACGCTACCGGCGCGAGGTCCGCGGCCACCTCGACGCCTGCCGCGATGCCTGCCGGCGCGCCGGCGGCCGCTACATCGAGGTCGACGTCGAGATGGCGCCCGAGGCCATGATGAAGTTCGTCTTCGCCGGCCCGGAGCGCGCGTGACCTTCGCGGGGCTGAGCTGGGGCGCGCTCGCCGCCATCGCCGGCGGCATCTCGCTCACGGTGCTGGCGCTCTACATGCTGCGGCGGACGCCCAAGCCGCAGCTCGTCTCGAGCGTGATCTTCTGGATGCGCGCGGCGGAGAGCAGCCGACCCCGCTTCCTGCGGGCGTCGCGCATTCCGTGGCTCGCGTTCCTGATCAGCCTGCTGGTCGCGCTCCTCTTGGTCGGGGAGCTCGGCGATCCGCGCTTCGGCCGCGGCGTGCGCGGCACCACGGTGATCGTGCTGGCCGCCGGCCGCAGCATGGGCGCGACCTTCGACGGAGAGTCGCGCATCGATCGGGCCATCCGCGAGGTGCGGAGCTGGGTCGACCGCACGACCATCGGCGGTCGCGTGGCCGTGGTCCGCGCCGGCATGCGACCGGAGACCTTGCTCGCGCTGACCGAGGATCCGGCCGACCTTTCGCGCGCCCTCGCGGGCTTCTCGCTCGACGACGGGCCCGCCGATCTGGCCGGGGCGCTGCGGCTCGCCGACCGCATCGTCTCGACCGGCGGCGAGGCGGGGCAGATCCTCTTGGTGGCCGATCGGGACGTGGAGCAGGAGACCACGGCCACCCGCGTGCTCATCCCCGTCGGCGTCCCCTCGGACACGCTGGCCATCGCCGACTTCTCGGCCCGTCGCGATCCGCTGGCGGCCGGCGAGCTGACCGCCGAGGTGATGATCCGCTCGTTCTCGTCGCGCGAGGCCAGCGCGCGCCTTCGCATCCTGGACGGCGAGGTCCCCCTCCTCGATCGCCGCGTCACGTTGCGACCCGGCGATGGCGCACGCGTGACGGCGCAGGGCTTCTCGTCCGAGCGGGCCGAGCTCACCGCGCGCCTCGACGACATCGAGATCGTGGGTAGCGAGGACGCGCTGGCGATCGACGACGTCGCCTACGCGATGGTCGAGCCGCTCCGCCCGCTGCGCGTCCTCTTGGTCTCGAGCGGCAACGCCTTCCTGGAAGCGGCGCTGGCCGTGCATCCGAACGCGCAGGTCGAGCGCATGGATCCCGGCGCGTTCGCCGGCCAGGACGACGACGCGCTGAGCGCCTACGACGTGCTGGTGCTGGACCGGACTCCCCTGCCCGAAGGCCGCGCGCCGGCGGCCGCGCTCCTCTTCTCGCCGACCTCCGGTCAGCTGGCAGCCGCCGGGCCGGCCGAGCACCCGCACGTGAGCGCCTCGCTGGCGTCGCACCCTGCTCTGCGCGGCGTGCGGCTCTCGGGCGTCCGCGTCGGACGCGCGCTCCGCTTCGCCACCGAGCCGGGCGACCAGGTGCTGATCCGCAGCGGCGAGGACGCGCTCGCGATCGCCCGCGAGCTGCCGGGCCGGCGCCTGGTCGCGTTCGGGATCGAGCTCGGCGCCACGGATCTGGTGGACCGCGAGGCCTTCCCCCTCTTCGTCCACGACGCGATGCACTGGGCGGCCGGCGCGCAGGACGCCATCCCGCTCCCCCACCGGCTGGGCGAAGCGCTCGTGGCCGGCAGCGGGCAGACCGTGCTCGGACCGGACGGCGAGCCGGTGGGCGCGGGCGAGCTCGCCTCGATCCGCCGCCAGGGCATCTATCACGTGGGTGAGCACGCGGTGGCGTTCAGCGGAACCGAGCACGCCGACGAGCTGAGCGCCGGCGCCACGGGCGGCCGCTTCCGCACCGCCAATCCGCTGCCTCCCTTGGCCGTCCTCGTCGCCATCGCGCTCCTGGCGCTGATGCTGCTGGAGTGGACCCTGCTCCACCGCGGGAGGCTCGAGTGATCGCCTCCATCGTACGCGAGCTCCCTCGCATGAGCTCTCTCCCCCGACCCGGGGGAGGGCCGGCGTGGGGGCGAGCAGCGGAATTCGCGGGCCTCGTCAGCCACCGCCCTTGCCCCAACGCCCTCCCGGCGGGAGGGGGAGCTCAGACGGCCAGCCGCGTGGGAGCTGAGTCGACCTCGCGCCGCCACGAGACGCGGAGGCTGGCATGGATCTGAGCATCGGCTGGCCGCTCGCGCTCGCAGGGCTGGCGCTGGTTCCGCTGGTGGCGCTGCTCGCGTTCCGGAGCCGCTTCCCCGTCGGCCCGCGGCGGCGCGCGATGGTGATCGCGACGCGCGCGCTGACCGTGGCGCTGGTGGTCGCCGCCGTCTCCGACCTGCGCCTCGGCTGGCCGACGAACGAGCTGGCGGTGGCGACGGTCGTCGACGGAACGGCCAGCGTGTCCGAGGCCGATCGCGAGCGGGTGCGGCAGACGCTCGCCGGCTTGGCGGAGCAGGATCCCGACGTCGCCTGGATCTCGCCCGCCCACGAAGAGGGCATCGCGCCGGCCACCGACGTGTCGGTCGGCGTGGCCATGCTCCCCCGCGATCGCGTGCGGCGGATGGTGGTGGCCACCGACGGGCACGACCACGAGCTCGGCCCGGCCGTCGCCGCCGCGCACCGCGCCGGGGTGGACGTCGCGGTCCTGCCGATGGGCGACCGACCTCCCGTCGATCTGGTCGGCGTCCGCGGCCTCTCGGTGCCGCGCATGGTGCGCGCCGGTGACCGCCTCGACGTCGGCGTGGAGATGCACGCCTCCCGCGACGCGAACGTGGAGCTCTCGCTGGCCGTCGACGGGACCGAAGCCGCGCGCACGAGCGCCGTGGCCCGTCGGGGCGACTCCAGCGCGCGTCTCTCGGTGCACTTCCCCGACGAGGAAGGCATCCACCGGCTCACCGTCTCGCTCCACGCGGACGGCGACGCCGTGACCGACAACGATCGCTGGTCGAGCCTGGTCCGCGTCTCGCCCAAGCCGCGCGTGCGCATCCTCTACGACCCGGACAACGGCCCGCCGGTCTTGGCCCGCGTGCTCGAAGACGGCGGCATGCGCGTCGACGCCACCTCGATGATCGCTGCGCCGACGAGCGCGGAAGAGCTCGATCCCTACAGCCTGGTCATCGTCGACGAGGCCGATCCGCAGGATCTCACCGAGCAACAGCAGCAGGTCCTGCGCACCTGGGTCGAGGACGAGGGCGGCGGTCTCGTCACCGTCACCGGCGACCACCCGGTGCGGCGCAGCCCCCGCATCTTCCGCGAGCTGGAGCCCATCACCGTCCCGCCGGCCATCCCCGAGCCGCGCCCGCTCGAGCTGGTGCTGGTCATCGACCGCTCCTCGTCGATGAGCGGCATCAAGATGATGCAGGCCCGCACGGCAGGCGTGGCCGCCGTCCACGCGCTCCGCCGCGACGCGCGCGCCGGCGTGGTGGCGTTCAGCGGCGCCGCCGACCAGATCATGTCGCCGGTCGGCATGGATCAGATCGACGCCCTGACCGCGTTCATCCAGCGCATCCAGGCGTCGGGCGGCACCAACATCGGCGCGGCGTTGCAGGCGGCCAACTCGGTGATGAGCCACGACCCGCGCTACATCCACCACGTGATCGTGCTCTCGGACGGCGTGAGCGCGCCCGAGCCGGCCATCCAAGCGGCGCAGGTGTTGGCCGGTCGCGGCGTCACCATCACCACCATCACGCTCGGCCCGCGAAACGATCTCATGCAGGAGATCGCCCGCATCGGGCATGGTCGCTACCACGTCACCAATAGCGCCGGCGCGCTGCCGAGCCTCTTCGTGCGCGAGGCGCAGTACCGTCAGCCGCCCGCGCACCGCCGCGGTCGGGTCACGCCGCGGGTCGTCACGCCCCTCTCGATGCTGGACGGAGTTCCCCTCGACGAGGCGCCGCCGCTGCTCGGCCACGCGATGGCCAGCGCTCGCCCCGGCGCCACCACCGTGCTGGCCACGCCCGACCACTTCCCGATCCTGGCCCACTGGCACCGCGGCCTGGGCCAAGTGGCCAGCTTCACCAGCGCCACCAGCAGCGCCTGGGCCGATCGCTGGCGGACCTGGGACGGCTTCCGCGAGCTCTGGGTCTCGCTCGCCGAGGGCATGCTGCGCTCGCGCCCCATCGACCCGCCCGAGCTCCGGCTGACGCCTCACCCGCTGGTCGAGGGCGTGCAGATCCTGAGCGTGATGGCGCCGACGCTGGCCAGCGAGCCGCCTCCCTTGGTCCGCATCTACCGCGAGCACGGCGAGGGCGAGCCGGTGGCGCTGATCGAGCGCGGCCCCGGCGTCTGGCAGGCCGACATCATCGAGGACCAGGGCTTCTTGATCGACGCGCGCATGCCGAGCGACGAGCGGCCCACGGTCGCCGTCGGATTCGACCGCCCCTACGATCTCGAGCTCTCCACCTTCGGCTCCGATCCGGCCGCGCTGGCGCGCCTGGCGGCGGCGGGCGGCGGACGTGTCCTCGACGATCCGGCCGAGCTCTTGGCGAACGTGGAGGCTCAGCCGGTGATGCGCTCGCTCCGCATCCCGCTCTTGGCCGCGGCGCTCTTCTTCTATCTGCTCGGGCTCTTGCTCTTGCGCCTGCCCGATCACTCGGTCGGCGCGATGGTGGTCCGGCCCGAGCGGGTCCGCCGCCGCCGCTGGGGCCGAGCTCGCGCCAGCCGACCGCCGGCTTCGCACGAGGAGGCCGCATGATTCGTCTCGCCGACCGCCTGCGACTCGCGACTCGCGGTATCGCGGAGCACGAGCGTCTCTCGAGCGGTCCGCGTGCCCGGCGCTCTCATCGAGGAGGTCGAGGTCGCGCGTTCGTGTTGCTGCTCGCGCTCGCCCTGAGCGCCTGCTCCGAGCCCGAGCCGCGCTACGGCGAGGCCACGCTCTCGAACGCCTCGCCGCGCGCCACGCTCACCGGCACGACCTGGGGCCAGGCCGCCGCGCTCGAGCTCGCGCCCGGCTGCCCCGGCTACCTCGACCCGACCCAGCCCGCGCACGTCGTCCACGTGAGCGAGGACATCGAGGTGCACCTGCGCGCCCGCTCCGACGCCGGACCGCTGGCGCTGGCGGCGGCCCGCGGCGACGAAGTGCGCTGCGACAGCGACGGAGGCGACGGCCACGCGCCATCGCTGGTCGTGCGAGGACCGGGCGACATCGCGGTCTACGTCGCCGCGCTGCGCTCGCCGGGCGAGCTGCCCTACACGCTGACCGTGAGCACGCAGGAGGACGACGCCGAGCCCACATCGGCGACCGACGGGAGCCGCGACGTCAGCGTCACCATCACCTCCGACCCGAGCGGCGCCTCGGTGCGCGACGCGGACGGCCACGCGGTCGGCACCACACCGACGATGTTCGTGGTCTCGCTGCCGCCCGACGCGGGCCCGGCCGAGCGGAGCTGGACGCTGGAGCACGACGGCTATCACCCGGCAACCGTCAGCGGCACCCTCTCGAGCGCCGCCGTCGTCCTCCACGCCCAGCTCATCCCCGACGCCGCCGAGGCGGTCACGGAGCCCGAGCCTGTGCCGGCCACGCACGATCACGAGCCCGCGCCGCGACGCGCGGTGCGGCGCCCGCGCCTCCCGGAGCTGCCGACCCACGCCTCCATCGTCGACGTCCTCGGCCGGCTCCGGCCCGCCATCGAGCGGCGCTGCGCGCGAAACGGCGGGACGGCGCGGGTGTACTTCACCCTCCGCGGTTCCACCGGCTCCGTCCGCAGCGTCTCGGTGAGCGGCACGGCATCGCAGCAGGAGCAGACGTGTGTGGTCCAGGCCGTCCGCGCCGCGCGCTTCCCGCGCTTTCGGCGCGACAGCCTCGACGTCGACTACACCTACGATCTGCCCCGCCGCCCCTCGCTCTGATCGCCGTCGCTACTTCTGCACGGCCTGCAGGGCGACGTCGATCTTCACCTTCTTGGCGACGAGAAGCCCGCCCGTTTCGAGCGCCTGGTTCCAGGTCAGCCCGAACGCCTCGCGGTCGATCTCGCCGGCAAGCTCGAACCCGACCCGCTGGTTGCCCCACGGATCCTTGGCCGGCCCTTCGACGGTGCCTTTCAGCGTGACCTCGTTGCTCTTGCCGTGGATGGTCAAGTCGCCCGTCACCTCGATGCTCGATCCCTCGCGCTTCACCTTCTTGGTGTCGAAGGTGATCTGCGGGTGGTTCTCGGCGTCGAAGAAGTCGGCGGAGCGCAGGTGCCCGTCGCGCTTCTCCTCGCCGGTGTCGATGCTGGCCGTGTCGACGACGCCCTTGGCCGAGGCGTGCTCGAGATCGTTCGGATCCAGGCTGAGCGTGCCGGAGAACGAGGTGAACTTCCCTCGCACGGTGCTGATCATCATGTGCTTGACCGCGAACCCGACCTCCGAGTGCGCGTTGTCCAACTCCCAAGCCATCACGAACCTCCTGTGGTTCGGCCACGCGTCGATCGCGTGTCCATGCGAATGATTTCGGACCGGACAGCACCTGCGACAAGGCCCGCCGAACGCAACTCATTGTTGCGAAACGGGAACAATCGCGGCCCAGGTTGCGGACGACGACGTCGCCGCTCCTCCGAGGGTGCCTCGGGGATCGGCCCGGGAGGCGTTGACCCGGCGTCCTCGCTCGGTGCACTCCTCGCGGGATGAGACGCAGGCGAGCGAGCTTCGAGACGGCGCGGGGGCATCTGGCGGCGGGGAGACTCGAGCTGGCGGCCCGGGAGAGCGCGGCGGTGCTGGCCTCCCGACCGGACGACGCGGAAGCACGCAGGCTCGCGGCGGCGATCGCGGTCGCACGCGAGCGGTGGGAAGAGGGTCTCGAGCACGCGGACGCGGCGCTGAAGGAAGCCGCGAAGGATCCCTGGCTGCACTTCGCGCGGGCCCGCTCGCTCCTGGGCCTCGGCAGGCTCGACGACGCGAAAAAAGCGCTCCACCGCTCGCGTGACCTCGACCCTGCCGACCCGGGCCTCTACGAGCTCGAGGCCACCATCCTGCGGTCGTCCGGCGCGACGGAAGAAGCGCTCGACGCTTGCGAGGGCGCGCTGGCCCTCGATCCGCACCGCGCCAGCGCCTACGCCATGAAGGCGGACCTGCTCGACGCCCTGGAGCGCGGAGACGAAGCCGTCGAGCTGCTCCGCGACGCCGTCCGCAAGCTCGGTCACCATGCCGGCGATCACGGCGTGATCCTCACCCGCCTGGCCGAGGCGCTCTCCGCCCGCGGCGAAGACGACGAAGCTCGCGTCGCCCGCGACCTGGCCGCACAGCTCGCCAAAACGACGCGCTGACGTCGTCCGGCGACCCTCGAGCATCGCCCCGACCCGCTCGATGCTCGCCAGCGCGAGGCCCCTCGGCTATCCCTCCCGCGCATGAACGACGATCCGACACGCGAGCTCTACGACACTCCCTACGACGAAGCGCTCGAGCTGCCGCCGCCGACCCGGCGCATCTTCTGCAATCGGACGCTGAACCTCCGGTCCATCAAGGCGGTCGGCTTCGACATGGACTACACGCTCATCCACTACCACTCCGAGCAGTGGGAGCGGCGGGCGTACGAGCACGTCCGCGACCGCCTCGCCGCCCGCGGATGGCCCGTCTCGGAGCTCCAATTCGATCCCTCGATGGTCGCCCTCGGACTGATCCTCGATCTGGAGAACGGAAACCTCGTGAAGGCGAACCGCTTCGGCTACGTGAAGCGCGCCTCCCACGGCACCCGAATGCTCGATTACGAGCAGCAGCGCGAGCTCTACGCCCGCGACCTCGTCGTTCTCGCCGAGCCCCGCTGGGTCTTCTTGAACACGCTCTTCTCGCTGAGCGAAGCGTGCATGTACGCACAGGTCGTCGATCTCCTCGACGCCGGCGAGCTCGGCGGCGTGATGGGCTACCTCGAGCTCTACAAGACCGTCCGCTCCTGCCTCGATGAGACCCACATGGAGGGCCGCCTCAAAGCGGAGATCGTGGCGGCGCCCGAGCGCTTCGTAGAGCTCGATCCCGAGACTCCGCTGGCCCTCCTCGACATGAAGAACGCCGGCAAGAAGCTGCTCGTGATCACCAACAGTGAGTGGCACTACACGAACGAGATGATGACCTACGCCTTCGATCGCTTCCTGCCGGGAGCGATGACGTGGCGGGATCTTTTCGAGATCGTGATCGTGCAGGCCGGAAAGCCCTCGTTCTTCGAGCACAAGAATCCGTGGTTCGAGGTGGTCGACGAGGAGGGCCGGCTCCTGCCCTGCCGCGGGCCGCGCGTCGGCGGGCGCTATCTCGGCGGGAACGCGGCGGCGGTGGAGGAAGGGCTCGGCCTCTCGGGCGAGGAGATCCTCTACGTCGGCGACCACATCTTCAGCGACGTGCGGGTGTCGCGCAGCCTGCTCCGCTGGCGGACGGCGTTGGTGCTCAGGATGCTCGAGGAAGAGCTCGAGACGCTGGAGCGCTTCAAGACGCAGCAGGCCCAGCTCAGCGCGCTGATGGCCGAGAAGGAAGAGCTCGAGCATCGCTTCTCGCGGCTCAGGCTCGGTCTGCAGCGGCTGGAAAAGGAGTACGGACCACAGCCGACCGCGCGGGCGGGTGACCTCAAGCAGCGCATGACGGCGCTCCGCGAGACGCTGCTCGAGCTCGACGCGCGCATCGTCCCGCTCGCCAAGGCCGCCGGCGAGATGGTCAACTCCCGCTGGGGGCTGCTCTTGCGCACCGGCAACGACAAGAGCCACCTGGCGCGCCAGATGGAGCGCTACGCGGACGTCTACACCTCGCGGGTGTCGAACTTCCTGGCCACCACACCCTTCGCCTACCTGCGCTCGCCCCGCGGCAGCCTCCCCCACGACCACGGCCCGGGCGGCGGGGTCTGACCGGCCTCACCGCTGCGACGGACGATCCGCGCCGAGATGCCGGGCATCGACCGGCAGCGCCGCGCCTGCGCGCCGAGCTGGTGACCAGATAGACCGATTCGGGCCGAGCGTCGTGCGCGTGTCGGCGCGACCCGTAGTCCTCGAACGAGCCCGAGCTGCACGTGGTTCGCCGGGAGCGAGCGCCGACGCTCGCCGGCGTGCTCGGGATCCACGCGAGCTCAGGACATGGCGTCGGCGATGCAGCCCGCGGCGCGGGTGGCCATCGCCATGATGGTGACCTGCGGGTTCACGCCGAGGGGGCCCGGGACGGTGCTTCCGTCGACGATGTAGAGGCCCTTCACGTCGTGGGTCTGATGATCGAGCCCCACGACGCTGGTCTTCGGGTCCTTGCCGATCTTGCAGCTCCCGAGCGGGTGGTAGCTGGTCAGCATCAGGTCCGACGCCTTCAGGTCGAGCTCGCAGAAGCGCTTCCACTCCTCGCGGCTCTCCACCACCGGCATGGCCATGTTCACCGGATAGACGGCCTTCGCGCCCGCCGCGAACGAGAGCTCGCCCGAGACGATGAACGCGCGGTGCATGCGGGCGACGTCTTCCTTGGTGAGGTTGTAGCGGACGACCGGCATGCCGCCCGGACCCGAATGCACCACGCCGCCCGGTCGCGCGTCGGCGATCATCACGCCGTACGAGACCATGGAGTGGAACTTCTCGAGCACGTCCATCAGCCGATGGCCGGTCATCGGGAAGAGCAGCGAGGCGAAGTTCATGTCCGCCTGCGCCGCGTTGATCAGGATGCCCTCGCGGACGAACTCCTCGACGAAGTACCCCTGCGGGATGTGCTTGTGCCCGTCGACACGCTCGTCCATCAGCGCCGAGAAGCCGGTGCTCGGGTGGACGGTCAGGTTGCGGCCGAGCTGCCCGCTGGAGTTGCAGAGACCCTGGTTCATCAGGAAGACGGGCGTCGGCAGCGCGCCGCCGCTGAACACGACCACGTCCGCCCGGACCTTCAGCGTGCGGCCTCGCGCGTCCACGCCCGCCACGCCGACGGCGCGGTCGCCCTCCATCAGGATCCGCGTGGCCCGGAATCCGGTGAAGAGCATCGAGCCCTTCTCCAGCGCCGGCGGGATGTAGCTGAGGTTGGTGCTCTTGCGCGCGTCGGTGCGGCAGCCGAAGTCGCAGAAGCCTTCGCCCTGGCAGCCGGGCGCGTTCCGCTGCATCAGCGAGTGCTTCCAGCCCAGCGCGTCGCAGCCCCGCGCCATGATGTCCGCGATGGGCCCGACGGCCTTCCGGTCCGCGTACTCGACGCTGAGCTGACGCTCGACCCGCTCGAAGTGCGAGCGCATGCGATCCGGCTCGAACGCGTCCGTGCCGATGTCCTCGCACCAGCGGTCCAGCACCCACGAAGGCGTGCGGAAGCAGCTCCCGGTGTTGATCGCGGTCGAGCCGCCCACGAGCCGCCCCATGAAGATGGGCATGGCCGCGTTCCCGAGCGTCACCGAGCCGCGGTAGAAGTCGAAGTGCGCCTGGACCGAGCTGCCGGTGAAGTCGTCGCGGCGGTGATGGCCGCCCTCTTCCACGAACACGACCGCGTGGCCGCGGTCCGCCAGCTCCTTGCCGACCACCGCGCCGCCCGCGCCGGTGCCGACCACGACCACCTCACACTCGATGGTCTCGGCCGCGTCCCACTCGCTCGCGTCGAAGATCTGGGAGAGCCAGCGCGGCTCCTCCATGTTGCTGACGACGTTCAGGCGGCCGCCGAGCGACTCGTAGACGTCCCGCGTGTCGAAGTGGGTGAACTTGTAGGCGAACGCCACCGCGTTGAGCGGCGTGCGCAGGATCGGATCCTTCTCCCAGCGGGCCAGGAGCCGCTGCTGCTCGGGCTCGGAGAGGTTGGCGAAACGCCGCCCGGTGCGGAGCACCGCCGCGCGATCCAGGGCGGCCATCCCCGTCCGCCAGACGCGGGCGACCAGCGGAGACATATGCTCCACCACTTGCTCGGTCCGGGCGACGGTCCGCTCGTCCGCCGCGCGGATGCGGTCGGTACCGGGGATGATCGCCTCCGCGAACGCGATGGCGGCGCGGCGTTGATCGGGGCTCAGGCCGCTCTCGGCCGGCTCGGGTGTGGACAGCTTCAGCACGTTTTTGGACGCCCGGCCGAAAACTCGGGCCGGCTGGTTGTGTGACGTTCGGGACGCGCTGGCAAGTGCAGGCCCCCGCGCGGGCCGTGCGGAGCCTCAGCGTCCTTCCCGCCCGCGCTCACGGCGCTCGCGTGCCCGTCTCCCCGATCGCGGCGGCCCGTCGCGACCGCCGCGCGCCCGATCGCCAAATCAGGAGAGCCCTTCGCGGCGCTCGCGGAGACGATCTTCGACCTGGAGCACGTCTTCCCGGCAGTCGCGAAGACGCGCCCGCACCTTCAGTCGTCGTCCCAGTCGAGCTCGGCGATGGGCGCGCTCCCGCTCGAGAGCGCGGTGGCCAGCTCCTCCGCCGTCTGCCAGCGCTGCGCAGGGTCGGGGTCGAGCGCGCGGTCGATGGCATCGATGATCGTGCTCGGCAGATCGGGGCGCTTCTCCCGCAGCGAGGGCGCGCGGCCCCGCACGATCTTCAAGAGGAGCTTGCCCACGTGCTCGTCCTCGAAAGGCGGCCAGCCCGCGAACGCCTCGAAGAGCACCGTCGCCGCAGCCCACAGGTCCGCGGCCGGCGTGACGGGCATCCCGCGGCAAATCTCCGGGCTCATGTAGGTTGGTGTGCCGAGAATGAGACCGTCGAGGGTCTGAAACGAGAATCGTCGAGCGCGGCCTGATGTGCTTGGCGATGCCGAAGTCGAGCACCTTCAGCCGGATCGCGCCGCTCGGCGTGCGGGTGAGGAAGAGGTTCTCCGGCTTGATGTCGCGATGCACGACCCCTCGCGCGTGCGCGGCCGAGAGCGCGCCGAGGAGCTGCCGGCCGATCTCCAGCACATCGCGGGTCGGCGGACGCTCCGCCATGCGCTCCGAGAGCAGCTCGCCCTCGAGCAGCTCCATGACCAAGAAGAGCGCCCCGTCGCGATCCTCTCCGGCGTCGAGCACCCGCACGACCGAGGAGTGCGCGATGGACGTCGTCGCGCGAACCTCGCGTGCGAAACGCGCCACGTGTCCATCCGACGTGCGCAGGTGCTCGTGCAGGATCTCTGATCGCGACCCCCTCGCCATGTTGCACGTCGCGCGCTTCGTACACGGCGCCGCTCGAGCCGTAGCCGAGCAGCCGCGTCAGCTCGTACTGCCCCGCCACCAGCTCGCCGAGCCGGCCCATCGGCCCCTCGCGGCGGGATACGGCGCGGACATCGCTGTGGAGCGGGGCGGCCGGCGTCTCCTCCGTCCACGGGTCGGGATCGGGCCACCCGTCTTCATGTGCGCTCATCGAGCCTCCGCCGCGGTGTGCATGCTGCGTACGGACACAGGTGCCCGAACCTTCCGCCCGTTCATCGTGAAGCGAGACCCGTCCCCTTTGCAGTCCCGGGCTGGAGACGCTTCCACTCGGGCCGCGCGACGAATGGGCGTGCGCAGAGACGGCCCTGCTAGCATGGCGAAGTGCTCGCCCGCCCTCGACTCTCGTCCGCCGTACGCGCTCGCCGTCACCTCGTCGGCGCGGAGGTGACGATCGTGCTCCACGCGGGTGAGCACGCGCTGCGGATCGGCGAGCGCGAGTGGACGATCCTTCGCCAGGCGGACGGGACCCGGGATCTCGAAGGGATCCGGCTGGCGGCCGAAGCCGCGGGCGCGCCGGCCCGGATCGAGCACGTCGAGGCCTTCTTCGGACAGCTCGCGCAGCTCGGCTTGCTCGACTCGGAGCGCGAGACGCCCGAGGAGGCCTCGTTCGCACGAGACCTGCCGGTCGTGTCGCTGCCCGAGTACGGATTCGATTGCGATGGGTCGGGCGGGTGCTGTAGCCAATTCGACACCATCCTCTTCACCGCCCTGGACGTGGCGCGCGCCCGCGCCGCGCTGCCCGACGCGTGGCCGGACATGATGCCGGCGGCGGGAAGCGAATCGATGCTCTCGGTGCCGCCTCGCCGAGACGGCCATTGCTTCTATCTCGATACAGATGGAGGCTGTCGGATCCACGCCGCAGCCGGTGCCGACGCCAAGCCCGAGGGTTGCCGCACGTTTCCGATGCGATACGTCGATGTCGGCGACGCGATCCGGGTGGCCCCACGCCCCGAGTGCGCCTGCGTGTTCCGTGACGGTGAGGGGCCGCTCACCAGCTCGCGCCGGGGCGTCGAGCTGCCGCGCTCGCTCTTCGTGCCGCAGCTCCCAGAGGCCGTCGCCCTCGGTCCGGCACGCCTCTCGTCCGACCAGCTCCGCCGATTCTGTGACGACGCGAGCGAGCGCAGCCGAGAGCACGAGGATCCGGCCCTTTTCTGCTGGCGGCTCGCGGCCGCGGCGGAGCGCCACGGCGCGGAGGCGCTCGAACGCCTCGCCGACGTGGCGGCCCCATTTCAGCCCATCGAGCCCGTCGCGCGGAGCGCGGCGCTGCTGTGGGAGCGGCACGCGGTGTGGCGTCCGGAGCGCGACCTCGTCCGCCGCTCCGTCGCGTGGGTCCGCGCAGCCTGCGAGCGCGCAAGCGACGAGGGCGTACCGGCCGCGCGGGAGCCGGGGGACGAGCGGCTCTATCTGCGCGCGATGTTCTTCATCTGCATCGGCGCCGAGCACGGCGTGGTGGCGGAGCTGCGCGCCATGGCGCGGGCAATCTGGGTCGCGCGATTGTTCGGCGACGACGCCCGCGCCACACCCGAGGCGTCCCATCCATTGGCCATCGTCGAAGCCCTCGCGCGGGGTCACGGCTTGGACCTGGTCGGCTGACCCGGTGCGCGTTCGGGACGTCCGCGCCTGGGGGCATTTCTTGTTTGGCTCGAATCCGGCAAGATCGATCGCGAATCGGGCGTACAACACCCCGATTTCCGGAATGCCCCGATCCACCATGCGGTTCCCTGCCACGAGCCCGGTCGCCAGCGCGCCATCGAGCGCGCCGACACGGCACGCCGGGGGGACATCGTGTTGATCTACGTCTACCTGTTCACGCTCATCGTGGGCGCCGTCCTGCTGGGCGCGTCCATCCTCCTCGGCGGTCACGACGCGGACGTCGACGCGGACGCCAATCTCGACGTCGACGCGGACGCCGACCTCGACGCCGATGCCGACCTCGATGCCGATGCCGACCTCGATGCCGACGGTGACGTGGACGGCTCCCTACACCAGGGCGAGATCGGAGGTCACGGCGACTTCTCGGGGTTCTTGCTGACCTTCCTCTCGCTCCGTTTCTGGACCTTCTTCCTGGCGTTCTTCGGGATGACGGGGCTCGTCCTCGACCTGCTCGGTCTGGTCGAGAACCCGTGGCTGACGTTGGCCCTCGCGCTGGCGATGGGGCTCGCGACGGGCGCCGGCGCGAAGGCCGCGTTCCGCAAGCTGAGCAAGGACACCAGCGGCAAGGCGGTCGAGAGCTCCGATTACATCGGCAAGACCGCCCGCGTGATCGTGCCCATCGGTTCGAAGGGCGTCGGCAAGGTGCGGGTGAGCGTCAAGGGCAGCTCGATCGACCTGCTCGCGTCGGGCATCGAGGACGAGGAATCGTTCGGCGGGCGCGAGGATGTCTTGATCGTCGAGATGGAGGGGCCGCGAGCCCGGGTCGCCCGCGTCGACGGAGCGGAGCGGCGCGACTGAAGGGGGCGCCGGCGAACCGCCGGCCGACACACACACACGGCGAGCGCGAGCGCGCGCCTGGGGGCCCGATGGCTCGCGAGAACGCGTGCCCGACGGAGCAAAGGAGAGGGAGAGAATGCAGCAACCGTACGCACCCTACGAGGGCGCGGCACAGGCCGACAGCGGCGTAGCCATCGTGTGGCTCGTGGTGTTCGGCGCCTTGGCGGTGGCGATCGGGATTCTGGTCCTGGTCGCGATCCTGCGGCGCTTCTTGTACATCGCGCAGCCCAACGAAGCGCTGATCTTCAGCGGCAAGAGCTACCAGCGGTCGGATGGAACGACGCAAGGCTATCGCGTCCTGCGTCAGGGCAAGCGCGCCCTCAAATACCCGTTCTTCGAGCGCATCGATCGCATCGACATGACGCTGATCCCGGTCGACGTCGTGGTGGTCAACGCATATTCGCGCGGGAACATCCCACTGCAGATCCACGCCATCGCGAACGTGAAGATCCACAGCGCGGACGACCTGATCGGCAACGCCATCGAGCGCTTCCTGGGCAAGCCCATCGCGGAGATCCAGCTCGTCGCACAGCAGACGCTCGAGGGCGCGCTCCGCGAGGTCCTCGCCCAGCTCACGCCGGAGGAGATCAACGAGGACCGGCTGAAGTTCGCCGAGAAGCTGATCCACGCGGCGCAGGACGACCTCGACAAGCTCGGCCTGCAGCTCGACACGCTGAAGATCCAGAACGTGTCGGACGAGACGGGCTACCTCGACTCGCTCGGCCGCCCGGCCATCGCGCAGGCGCTACGCGACGCGGAGAACGCCGAGAACCAGGCCATGCAGGAGATCACGCAGTCGCAGGCCGAAGCCGGCCGGCGGGCCGAGGTCGCCAAGGCCGGGGCGCACATGGCGACCCAGCAGAAGCAGAACGAGCTCCGGCGTGTGAAAGCGGAGCTCGAGGGTGAAGCGCAGGCTGTCGAGCGCGAGGCCGAGGCCGCTGCGAAGACGGCTCGTGCGGCCGCCGAGCTCGAGCTTCAGCAGATCCGCGCCGAGCTCGAGAAGCTCCGCCTCGAGGCCGAGGTGATCATCCCGGCCGAGTTCGAGCGGCAAGCGCGCACCACGTGGGCGATCGGAGCCGCCGCGCCGACGCGCGAGAACGGCGCGGCCGAGGTCGAGGTGCTGCGGATGATGACCGACGCCTGGAAGGAGATGGGGCCGCACGCGAAGGAGCTCTACGTCATCCAGCACATCGAGGAGATCGTGGGTACGGTCGTCGCGCACCTCGGCAAGGTCGAGATCGACGAGGTGAGCGTGCTCGACCCGGGTGACGGCAGCGGCATGAGCTCGTACGCCGCGACCTACCCGAAGATGGTCGCCGAGGTCATGCGCGCGCTGAAGGAGACGACCGGCGTAGACGTGCCGACCATCCTCGCCGGTGAAGGCGAGAAGACGCCGGCAGCCAAGCTGACGGCAGGGAGGGTATGATGGGAGCGCTATTGGCACTCTTCGGCATCGGTGTGATCGGTCTGGTCGCCACCGTGTTGCTGATCAAGAACGTGCTCTACGTCTGTCAGCCGAACGAGGTGCTCGTGTTCAGCGGGCGCGCGCGGCGGAGTGGTGACGCCACGATCGGATACCGGATCATCAAGGGTGGCCGCGCCATGCGCGTCCCGCTCTTCGAGACGGTGGACCGAATGGATCTCACCAACATGATCATCGAGCTCACCGTGCGGAACGCCTACAGCAGCGGCGGCATCCCGCTCACCGTGCAGGGCGTGGCGAATATCAAGGTCCCCGGTGAGGAGCCGCTGATCCACGCCAGCCTCGAGCGCTTCCTCGGCAAGAGCCGGGGGGACATCATGAAGGTGGCGCGGGAGACGCTGGAGGGGAATCTCCGCGGCGTGCTCGCGACGCTCACGCCCGAGCAGGTCAACCAGGACAAAGAGGCATTCGCGCAGAAGCTCACGGAAGAAGCCGAGCACGACATGACCAATATCGGCTTGGTGCTCGACACGCTGAAGATCCAGAACGTCACCGACGACGTCGGTTACCTGGACTCGATCGGTCGCATGCGCTCGGCGGACATCCGCCGCAAGGCCCAGATCGCCGAGGCGGTGGCGAAGGCGGAGGCGCAAGAGCAGAAGTGGCGGAACACCCGCGAGGGAGAGCTCGCCAAGATCGAAGCGATGATCCAGGTGGCGGCGAAGGACAACGAGCGGCGCATCGCCGAGCTCCGCACGCGGCGCGAAGCGATGATCGCGGAGGAGCAGGCGGAGGTGCAAGCCGACATCAGTCAGGCGCGCGCCGAGATCGGCATGCAGAAAGCCCGCATCGAGCAGATCAAGAGCCGGCTACAGGCCGACGTGCTCGAGCCCGCTGAAGCCAATCGGAGGCAAGCGGAGGAGAGCGCGAAGGCGGACGCCTCGAAGATCATCGAGCAGGGCCGCGCGACGGCGGAGGTGCTCAGCCATCTGGCCCGCACCTATCGCGCGAGCGGCACCAGCGGGCGCGACGCGCTCCTCATGCAGAAGCTCGTCCCCTTGCTCCGCGCCGTCAGCGGGACCATCGGCGATCTGCACGTCGACAAGCTCACCGTCATCGGCAAGTCCGACCAAAACGGCGCCTCCGGCTCCGATCTCGCGACCTCGCTCGTGCGGGCGAACGAGCAGATCAAGGCCGCGACCGGCGTGGATCTGCCGGCCGTGCTCAAGGGCCGCTTCGGCGGGGGAGAGCCGCTGCCGGGCGAGTGATCGAGCGCGAACGAACGCACCGAGTGCGGGCGGGCCTCCACGGGTCCGCCCGCGCGCGTTTCGGCCCTCGGAGCCTGGGAGCGCAATCCCCTCGTCGCGCTCAGCGACCGTTGATGAACGCGCTGACCCGCGGGTTCTTCATGACCTGGCCGACCAGGCCGTAGAAGCGCTGGCCGAAGAGGCGCTTCGCGCGCCAGAGCACCTTCCCGTCGGCCTGCGGGACGACGTAGAGCACGCCGCGCTCCAGCCCCTTCAGGGCGACCGCCGCGATCTCCTCCGCGCTCCACTTGGCCTTCGTGACGAGCTTCTCGGTCTGCGCGTTCAGGCTGCGGCTGGATGAGCGGGCGCTCTTGTGGATGTTGGTGCGGAAGAAGGTCGGGCAGAGCGCCGTCACCGAGACGCCGGTGCCGGCCAGCTCGCCGAAGAGGGTCTCGCTGAGCGCGATGACCCCCGCTTTCGTGACGTTGTACGGGCCCATCATCGGCGCCGACAGCAGCCCGGCCGAGGAGGCCACGTTCAAGACCCATCCTCGGCCCGCTCGCTTCATCCGCGGCACGAACGCGTGGCAGCCGTGGATGACGCCGTAGAGGTTGATGTCGATCTGCCAGCGCCAGTCGTCGATCGGCACGTCGCCGATGGCGCCGGAGACCGCCACGCCAGCGTTGTTGACCAGGATGTCGGTTCCGCCGAAGGCCTCGTCCGCCAGCGCCGCCAGCGCCTCCACCTGCTCGGGGTCGCGCACGTCGACACGGAGTGTCCGCACCTCGGCGCCCCTCCGCTTCGCCTGCTCCATCGTCTCGGCGAGGCCCTCCTCGTCGATGTCGCTCAGCACGAGGCGCGCGCCGCGATCGGCCAGCGCGAGAGAGATGGCGCGGCCGAAGCCGCTGCCGGCGCCGGTGACGGCGGCGCGAGGACGTTCCGGAAAGCGCATGAGTCGAAGGCCTCCTTAGGCGCTTTTCATAGCGCAGCCTCGACCCGTCCGCGAACTTGCGACGCCGGTCGAAGGCGACGCTATCATCGCCGCCGATGCGGATCGGGATGGGCAAAGCGTTCTGCGCCGGCGTGCTCGCGCTCGCGTGGTCTTCGGTGGTGACGGCCCAGGACGACGGCTTGCCTCCACCTACGGCGAGATCGACCTCGGGGACGCCCTCGATCCTCGGCGCGCGCACGCTGGGCGAGGGCCAGGTGATGATGGCCGGCGCCGCGGGCTGGCCTTCGCTCTGGGTGCAGCTCGAGCTGGCGCCGACCTCCACCTTCAACATCGGCATCCGCGCGTCGCTCCTCTACGGCTCGCCGATCATGGCGCTCGTGCCGGGCGCGGGCGCCGAGCTGGCGGCGCCGATGCGCATCCACCTCTTCGGCGAGGACAACATCGACATCGCCGTCTTCGTCACGCCTGCTGTCACCGCGGGACAGGGCTCGCTGGTCGGGGAGGGTCCCTACGTCTTCGGCGGCTCGTTCGGCTGGTCGGCGCGGGTCGAGGCCGGCGGCCTCTTGAGCATCCAGGTCATGGAGCGGCTGACCGTCTACTTCGGCGTCGGCGGTCACTTCGGGTTCGCGCACACGCCCGACGCGGGCGGGCCGCAACCCTTCGGCGCCACGTTCGCGCGCGCCGGCATCGAGGGCATGATCTCCGGTGACACCATGCTCTTCGCCCAGGCGGACGGAGGCATCGGCATCTCCACCTCGCGAGGCGCGCTCCCCCTCTTCGGCGACACCGTGCTGCCGCTCTTGCGCGTCTCGCTCGGCGCCGCCTACCTCTTCTGATTGGCCGACCTGCCTTCGGGCGGCCGCTCACATCGGCGTGATGGCGCACGCAGTGAGAGAACAAGACGCGCTGCTCGCTCGCGCTCGGCTCGAACGGTCACCGCGCACGCCGATGGGAGGCGAGCGGCTCAGCGCACGCCCGCCGAGATGCGAACCTCGGGGAAGAGCAGCCCATCGGGTCCGCCGCGCATGGCGTCCATGGCGCCGATGATCGCGTCGTAGGGCACCTCCGGGTCGGCGCTGACGATCACCGAGCTCTCGCTGGGATGGTCCTGGTGGAGATGCTCGGCGCACGTGCGCAATGCGGCGAAGTCGTAGCCGCTCGGGAGACGCTGCACCGCCGGCATCGCATCGCCGCTCATCTCGGCACAGCCCTCCGCCAGGCGACCCTCCCGATCCGCGACGACGACTCCGTCCCGGGTCAGCGTGACGCTCAGCTCGAGCCCCCGCGGCGAGTGGCAGTCGCGACAGAGCCCCGGCAACGAAGCGTCGGCCTGCGCGATCGAGATCGTGGCCGCCGAGGTGGCGAGCAGGAAGAGCATCAGGTTCACCACCACGTCCAGGAAGGGGACGATGTTCAGCTCGCCCATCCGTTCCGAGGGATCGATCTCCGTCTTCCGCCGGATCGCTTCCCGCAGCTTCCGCCGCTGCTGCATGCTCAGCCGTGCCATCGTCGCCTCCCGCGTGTTGGGGGGACCGACAGCCTGCGCGCGCCGGAGTTCCGCTGGGCTCAGCGAATCTTCGTGTTCGCGCCCGCCAGCTTCAGCACGTAGGCGAAGTGCTTGGCGTCCACCGGCTGCACGCTGAAGCGGATGCCGCGCTTGATGAGCATCATGCCCTCGAGCGCGTCGGCGTGGGCCTTGAGCGTGTCGAGCGAGATCAGCTCGCGGAACGTCTCCACGTGCTCGATGTCGACCAGCCACCAGCGCGGGTCGTCACCGTCCGCCTTCGGGTCGAAGTACTTGCTCTTCGAATCGAACTGCGTCGGGTCGGGGTGCGTCTCGCTGCACACCCGAGCGACGCCGGCCACGCCCGGGGGCTTCGCGTTCGAGTGATAGAAGAAGACCAGATCGCCGACCGCCATCTCGTCGCGCATGTAGTTGCGCGCCTGGTAGTTGCGCACGCCGTCCCATTCGGTCCGGCCGTCCTTTTCGAGATCGTCGATCGAGAAGACTTCGGGCTCGCTCTTCATGAGCCAGAAACGGTGTGCTCGCTTGGCCATGGCGCGCGAGCTTACTCGGCCACCTTCGGGATGCCGAAGACTTCTTCGATGGCCTGCTCGTGATAGATGCTGCTGCGCATCCCCACGACGCGCTCCACCTCGCGGCCCTTCTGGAAGTAGATGACCGTCGGCGTGCCCTTCACGCGGAGCGACGCAGCGGAGCGGCCGCCGTCCGCGACGCTCATCTCACAGATCTTGACCCGACCGTCGTACTCGGCCGCGAGCTGCATCATGATCGGCTCGAGCTGCTTGCAGGGCCCACAGTTGGGGCCCCACACGTCGAGGATGACGGGGATTCGACGAGCGGCGAACCTCCTCTTGGAAGTTCTCGTCGTCGACGTGAAGCGGCATCTTCTTCGGGGTGAGCCCGAACAGCTTGGAGAGGAGTCCCATCGCCGCAGTCTTACGACCGCGCAGTCGATCAGGCCACTTGGGAGCCGTCGTCGTCCTCGTCCGCGCTCTTGCCGCGCGAGCGCATCTCGCTCTCCCGGTGGGAGCGCTCGGACGGAGCGCGGAGCTTGCTGCCGGCTCCCCCCACGACCTCGCTGCCCCCGGGTGTGGGGCGGCGGAACCCGCGGTCGCTCGACCTGCGCGGCGCGACATCGCGCGGGACCGGGGCCGCCGAAGGCACGCGCGCGGCCGGAGCGTCGGAGGGGGCGGGGCGCTCGGTCGGCGCGAGCGCGTCCTGGTCGCTGTCGGCCCGGGGCCGAGCGCTCGAAGAGCGACCGCCGGAGGGCAGATCGGACGCGGAGAGGGTCGGTCGGGTTCCGCGCATCAGCCAGCGCTGTGCCTGTTGCACGCTCTCGAACGCCCGCACCGTCGCGCGGCGGGAGAGCGCGGTCATGTTGACCCGAGCCACCGCCATCTCGGAGGGAAGCACGAACGCGACCATCTCGAACCCGCGTTCCGAGGAGACGAGCCATTCCCACATCGCCTCGCGGACGTCGACAGCCGGCTCACCGACCTCGCCGCGCGCGTCGATGATGGCTTTGTTCAAGCCGGTGCGCCCGATGAGCATCTCCATCTCTCGGGTGTACCGGTCTAGCTCGCCCCGGCTGCGGAGCTGGCCCGTCTCGATGACGAAGAGGTAGCCCGAGCGCGCTTCGACCTCGATCGAGGCCTGCGGCAGATCGATGACGTGACGCGCGGGCATGGTGGGAATGGTACGCGGTTGTCCCACGAGCGGAAGACCCTTCGCGGGGTTTTTCCGAGCACCGTAACCGTTTACCATGTGTGTCACAGCACGACGGTATTCATGCAGTCACACAGCGTTGTTCCGTGCCCGCGACCACCGAAAAGCACGTCCCCGGTTAGAGACAAAACACTCCCGCGCGGAATTCGTGCAGCGCTGCTCGACCGGACGGGACGTTCGGATGGCTCGATCTGGCGGAGCCCGCGCCGGGAAATCACCGCACGGCGCCGGACGACGCGCCCAGCTCGCGCCGCAGGGCCTCGGGGACACCACCGGCGCGCACGATGGACGCGTAGAGCTCCGCGCTCCGACGCGGCGTCCGCGCGAGCGTCGCGACGTCGAGCTCGAAGAGTCCGAAGCGCGCGTTCCAGCCTTCGGCCCACTCGAAGTTGTCGACGAGCGACCAATGGAAGTACCCGCGTACGTCGTGACCGCTTTTCCCGAAGCGCTCGAGCTCGGCCACGTGCTCGAGGAGATAGTCGGGTCGGAGGGCGTCTTCCGCGTCGCAGACACCGTTCTCCGTGACGTAGAGCGGCACACCGAGCGCTTCCAGCCGGTGGAGCTGCGCGCTCATGCCCGGCGGCCAGGGACGACCCCAGTCGGTCTCGTGCAAGCGCACGGTCGGGTCCTGCACGTGACGTCCGAAGAGCAGCGCGGGCGCCAGCGGATTGAAGCGCACGTCGTAGCGCCCGTAGTAGTTGAGGCCCATCCAGTCGAACGAGCGCGGGAGCTCGCTCACCGTCTCCGGGCGCAGCGCGAAGGGCGGCAACCAGACACCGGTCCTGAGGGCGTGGAGCAGCGCGCCGTTGAAGGCCCAGTCCTGCGCGGCGGCGACGAGGCGGTCGATGTGATGGTCTCCGCGCGCCGCCGTGAAGAGGGGCATGTTCACGACCAGTCCGACGCGGACCGCCGGCGCGACGCGCCGGATGGCGCGGTAGGCCTCCAGATGCCCGTCCATCATGCGCCGGAGCGCGAGCAGGCAGGCGCGGAGGCTTCCCCGGCCCGGCGGCCAGCTCCGGCCGGCGTAGGCCGTGAAGGCGAGCACCATCGGCTCGTTCAGGGTCGCGACGAGCCTCACGTGATCGGCCAGCTCGCGCATCGACCGCTCCGCGAATCCCCCGAAGAGCGCCGGCGTGTTGGCGTGGGTCCAGCCCCCGAGCTTGGCGACCCAGCGCGGGAGCGTGAAGTGGCTCAGCGTGAGCATCACCTCGAGGCCGCGGTCCTTCGCGAAGCGGAGGATGGCCCGGTAGCGCTCGAACGCGTCGCGATCGAAGACGCCGGGCTCGGGCTCCAGACGGCTCCATTCCAGGCTCATCCGGATCGCGTTGAGCCCGAGGTCGGCGGCGCGCGCGAGAATCCGCCTCCGCCTCACCGGCCCACCACCCGGCCGCGCGCCCGGAGCGGTCTCCACCCGCGACGCGACCCGCCTGCTCCCAGTCCCACCAGTCGTTGAGGCGGTTGTCGCCCTCGACCTGGTGCGACGAGACGGCGGCCCCCCAGAGGAAGCCCGGCTTCATGCGGCCCTCGCTTCCGTCACGCTCTGCGTCGTCGGCATGGTCCCTCCCTCGCACCCGCCACGAAGGTCGCGGGCCCCTCAGCGTAGCGCTCCGATCCGCCTCCCGCCGCGCACCGCATGCGTCCTCGGTGCGCGTCGCTACACTGCGGACCATGGCCATCGACCTATCCGACTTCGAGACGCGCATCGTCATGCGCCCCCTCCTGCTCGAGGACTACGAGCGCTGGCGCGCGTTGCTCCTCCGTTGCTTCCCCACCCTCAAGCCCTGGACCCGCGCCCACCTCGAGAGTCAGCTGAAGCACTTCCCCGAAGGGCAGATCTGCATCGAGGTCGACGGGGAGCTCGTCGCCTCCTCGTCGTCGCTCATCGTCGACTACGACGACTACACGGACTGGCACGACTACATGGAGATCTCCGACGAGGGATACATCCGCAACCACGATGCGGATGGCGACACCCTCTACGGAATCGAGATGATGGTCGATCCCGACTACCGAGGTCAGAAGCTCGCGCGACGCCTCTACGAGAAGCGCAAAGAGCTTGCCCGCGATCACAACCTGGCGCGCATGCTCATCGGCGGACGCATTCCAGGGTACGCCAAGGTCAAGCACGAGTTGAGCGCCCAGGAGTATGTACAGAAGGTGATCGAAAAGCACCTCTATGATCCGGTGCTCACGACGCAGATCTCCAACGGCTTCCAGCTCCGCCAGCTGCTGGAGGACTACCTCCCGAACGACGAGGACTCGGCGGGGTGGGCGACTTGCCTGGAGTGGCCGAATTTCGACTACGTCCCCGCGGCCAAAGCCAAGAAGGCGCGCCGCTCGATCCAGAGTGTCCGCCTCTCTCTGGTCCAGTACGGCATGCGCCCGCTCGAGACCTGGGACGACTTCGAGCGCCAGTGCGAGTTCTTCGTGGACACCGCCTCCGACAGCAAGGCGGACTTCCTCTGCTTCCCCGAGCTCTTCACCGTCCAGCTCCTCTCGTTGCTCGAGGAAGGACGGCCCGAGCAGGACGCGCGCCAGCTCGCGAATTTCACGCCGCGCTACCTCGAGCTCTTCATGCGCCTGGCCACCCGATACAACGTCAACATCATCGCCGGATCGCAGCTCGCGCTCGAAGATGAAGACCTCTACAACATCGCCTATCTCTTCCGCCGCGACGGGACCATCGGGACCCAGAAGAAGATCCACGTGACGCCGAACGAAGCACGCTGGTGGGGCGTGAAAGGCGGCGACAAGGTCGAGGTCTTCGATACCGACTGCGGCAAGGTCGCGATCCTGGTCTGCTACGACGTCGAGTTCCCCGAGCTCGCCCGCGTGGCGGTGGGCCGCGGCGCTCGGATCCTCTTCGTGCCCTCGAACACGAACGACCGCCGCGGCCACCTGCGGGTCCGGCTCTGCGCGCAGGCGCGCTGCATCGAGAACCAGGTCTACGTCGTGAACGCCGGCTGCGTGGGCAACCTGCCGCTGGTCGAGAACGCGGACACGCACTACGCGCAGTCGGGGATCTTCACGCCCTCGGACATCCCCTA
Source organism: uncultured Pseudomonadota bacterium (assembly GCA_963832725.1). Classification (GTDB taxonomy): domain Bacteria; phylum Myxococcota_A; class Polyangia; order Polyangiales; family Sandaracinaceae; genus JAEZBP01. The sequence continues at coordinate 2,839,887 of CAWHVG010000005.1, read as the reverse complement.
CGCGCGCGACGGAGTCGCCGTCGAGGCGGATCCGAACGTCGAGACGGTCCTCTTCCAGGACGTCGACCTCCAGCTGCTGCGCCGCTCGCGCCGGATGGGCACCGTCCGCAACTGGCACGACCGGCGAACGGATCTCTACCGGGTGGTGTATCGCACCGGCGACGAGGAGATCGTGACCTGAGGCGCGGCGTGTGCGGGGCGAGCCGAGCGCGCCCGGGCTGATACCCGTTCGCTCGGATCCGGCGCCCATGGCAAGGCGGAGCGCCGGTCCTCCCACGGTCGCCGCGGACCTCGCGAGGTCTTCGCGGCTCAGGCGGCGACGCCGTGCGCGCGGAGCTCGTCGAGGCCGGGAGCCGGACCTCGCGGGGTCTTCGCGGCTCAGGCGGCACGTCGTGCGCGCGGAGCTCGTCGAGGCCGGGAGCCGAACCTCGCGGGGTCTTCGCGGCTCAGGCGGCACGTCGTGCGCGCGGAGCTCGTCGAGGCCGGGAGCCGGACCTCACCAGGGTCTTCGCGGCTCAGGCGGCGACGCCGCGCGCGCGGAGCTTGTCGAGGCGCCGGTCGAGCTCGGTGAGCAGAAGATCGGCCTCCCGGCGCCACGACCGATCGGTGCTGGTGCGCACCCAACGGGCGTGCGCGTCGAGCAGGCGCGCCATCTCGGGCGTGATACCGAGCAGGTCGCGGAGCTGCTCGAGCGAGCGCGACTCGCTCTGCCGGCGGATCGCGTCCGCGAGGGCCATCCACGCCGCGGCGCAGTACACGAGTCGCGCCTCGCGCGCCGTCAGCGCCGCCAGCGGCAGCGCCTCGAGCTCGCGCGAGGGTGATTCGGGCAGAGCGAGGGCGGCACACGCGCCGAGATAGGCCTCGCGCTCCTCTGTGGAGACCTCTCCATCCGCCGCGCTCATGCGAGCGAGAACGTCCAGCAACGTGCGCCGGGCGCTCGGCGAAAGAACTTCCAAGGCAGACATCGCTCCTCCTCCGGAGGTGTGACCGATTCGCAACGAGGACAACCGCCGCGGCGATCCGGAGATTCCGGCGGATCGCGCTTGGCACCCTAGATGGCGCGCCTATCGGCCTGGGAGGCCAGCGAAGGGGAGGTGCGTCGATCGAGGCGCCGGCCCACTCGATCGACCAGCCTGGGGGGAACCGATGCCCGTGTCGCCGATCCGTCTGTTGACCGCGTTGGAAGAAGCCCAGCTCCGTCGACTCGAGCCTCGCCTCTACCACTTGGTGTTGACCGGGCGCGCGCGGCCGGAGACGAGCGTCGCGCTCGCCCACGCGGTGGAGGAGGACGCCGCCCCCGACGCCTACGCCTTGGTGGTCGAGCCGCTGGCGGGGCTGAGGCAGCTCGCGCTCTCCCGGGCGCTCGCCCTGCCGCGGGCGTGCCACGTCTCGCTCATCTCGCGCTCTCCCGTGCTGCGGAGCGTGGCCGGGGCAGCGCGGGCCCTCTCCGGGATGGCCGGCGGTCCGCGTGTGCGCTGCTACCACTCGCTCGAGGCCGCCTTCGCCGCCGCGCAGCAGGCGCTCGAACAGAACCGCCGCTGGCGCACCAACTGAACGGCATCGCGAAGAGCGCCGACCGAGCGAGGCTGCGGAGTCGCCGGCGAGTGTCGATGCGCCGCGGCGCGCCCGGGTCGACGAGCGGGGCTGGGAGCGGCGACGCCCCGTGGTCCGTGTCGACGAGCGCAGCTGCTAGTACCGGGCCCGGACGTTCGATCCGGGTTTCCTTGCAGCGACTGGCAATCCACCGGCGAGCTGGCGGTCGGGCGCCGGTCCTAGCATGTTGGTCGAGGGGGCAGCGCCCCCTCCCCCGCAAGCGGGGCCCCCACCCCACGCCGTACGACGGACCGAACTTCTGGTCCGTCGTACTAGGCCGGCTGAAGCGCCGATCATCGAGGCCCGCGGAGTACGCGTCGGCGTCGACGAGCGGGGCTGCGAGCCCGACCGTCGACGCTTTGCGTTGCGCGGCATCCGAGGATGAGGAAGCCCGCGCCGCTCGAAGGCCGGCGGCGGCCTCGACCTCGACGGCGGCTCGCGCTTCGTGCACAGTCGAAGACTCTGGCGCGCGCGCCGCGCCGGGCGCTTTTCTTCTCGTGGTCGCGTTCGCGCGACCGGTGACGGCCTCGGTCCTCGGAGGGAGCGCCCATGCGTATCGCGATCGTCTTGTTGTCGGTCCTCGCCTTGCCCGCGCTGGCCTACGCGCAGCCCGAGCCGGCCGGGGACCTCCTGGAGCGCGCCCGAGCCGCCGACGCTCGAGCCGACCACGCGGTGGCCGTGTCGCTCTATCGCGAGCTGGGACGAGCGTGCCTGACGAGGCCCACCGCCGTCCTCGACAGCCCTTGCGCCGTGCTCCCGGCGGCGCTCTCGCGGGCGTTCGAGCTCGCGCACGCGCTCGGCGACGTGGCCGCCGCGGAGGACATCGCCGGCGTCTTCCGCGAGCACCTCCTCTACGCGCACCCTCGCGAGGCCATGCGCGTCGGGTACGAGCTGGTCCGCATGCGCTTGGAAGCAGGCGATCTGGAGGCCGCCGAGGACGCGCTCGATACGTGGCAGCGGCTCGATCCCGATCCGGTCCCGGCCGCGGCGATCCTCGCCGATGCGCTCCGCGCTCGCATCGCGGCGGCGGGCGGGCACGCCACCCGCGCGGCGCACTACCGCCGGCGCGTGGACCGGCGCTTCCGAGATGTGCGCGATCAGCTCACCGACGAGGGCCCGATCCCGCTCCGAACGGTCCGTGAGGCGGTCGCCGAGGCGCGACTTCTCGGTGCGGAGCCCTTCGTCGAACGATTCCTCGCCTCCCGCGCCCCCCGCGCAGCTCGCGCCCGTGACGCCGAGGAGCTCTGGCGCCGGGTGATCACGCCCTGGCGAGTCCGGACCGAGCGCCGCCTGCTGCTCGCCCGGATGGCGCTCGAGCGGGTCTACGAGCTGGGCTCGCCCGCGCACAGCGTGGTCGCTGCCGCCCGCATCGGCGAGATGTACGAGCACCTCGCCGAGCTGCACGATGCCTTGCCGCTGCCGGACGACGAGTGGTTCCGCGTGCTGGTCCGGCGCGGCGAGGATCGGCCCGGCTACGACGAGGCGCTCGCCCACCTGGAGACCTGCGTTCGGTGGGCGCATCATCACGGCGTCGCTCCGAGCTGGGCGCGGCGCTGCGAGGAGTCGCTGCACACGCTCGACCCGCGCCGCTATCCGCTGCCCGACGAGCTGGCGGGGCAGGCCTCGTACATGCCGGTCGCGGTCGCGCCCCGACCCCTTCGCTGATTCGCCGCCGGATCCTGCGGCGTTCGTCTCCCGCCCGGCGCCTCGTCGCACGGTGGAGTTTGACCTCGCCGCGGCGTCGGGCGAGAGTCGTGTGAACCCCTCCAGATGGCCGAATCCCTCCGCGAAGTACTGTCCTTCGGTCGCTACGAGCCGCTCTTCCGCGTGGCGGCGGGTGGCATGGCGGAGGTCTACGCCGCCCGCATCCAGGGCGAGGCCGGCTTCCAGAAGCTGGTCGCGGTCAAGCGCATGCTTCCGCACCTGGCGAACGAGTCGGGCTTCGTGGACATGTTCCTCAACGAGGCCAAGCTCGCCGCCCACATCGTCAGCCCCCACGTCGTACAGACGATGGATCTCGGCCGCGGCAGCGAGGGATCGCTCTACATCGTCATGGAGCTGGTCGTCGGCATCTCGCTGGCCAGGCTCCTGGAGGCCCACCCGGAGAACCTGCCGCTGCCGGTCGCCCTCGAGCTGATGGCGCAGGCCACGCAGGGGCTCGACGACGCGCACGAAGCGACGACCCCGGCCGGCGATCCCCTCGGGCTGATCCACCGCGACGTCTCGCCGCACAACATCCTGGTGGGCATCGACGGCCGCGCCCGGGTGACCGACTTCGGCATCGCGCGGGCCGTCCACGCGCCCCGCGCCGAGACCAACATTCGCGAGCTGAAGGGGAAGTTCGCGTACATGTCACCGGAGCAGACGCGGCTGAAGACGCTCGACCGTCGTTCGGACGTCTTCTCGACCGGCGTCGTGCTGTGGGAGGTGCTGGTCGGCCGGCGCCTCTTCGCGGATCGCGATCCGATGGAAGCCATCCGGCACGTCCAGCGCCGGCCCGTTCCGCCGCCGAGCGATCTCGTGCCCTCCGTTCCCGAGGCGGTGTCCGCCGTGGCGGTGCGCGCGCTGGAGCGGGACCCCGAGAAGCGTTTCCAGACGGCCGCGGAGCTGGCGATCGCCATCCGCCGTGCGGCGCGCGAGAGCTTCGGCGAGCCACCGCATCGCAAGGAGATCGCCACCTTCGTCGAAGAGAGCGGTGGCGAGGAGCTCCAGCGCTTGCAGCGGCTGATCCGGCTCGGGACCGATGGCGCGGCGCCGGAGACGATCGAGGCGGTCGTGCCGGGGATCACCCGGGTTCTGTCCGAGGACGCGTCGGGCGTGGCGCCGCTCGGCACCGGCGCGAGACGGACCGCGGTGATCGGCGCCGACGGCGAAGTGATCCAGCACGAGTCGATCGAGCAGACGACGGCGGAGATCACCGGCGCGCCGGTCTCGATGGACACGGGCACGGCGATGATCATCTCCAGCGAGGAGATGCAGGAGACGGGGCTCTTCGAGAGCCAGCCCGACCTCGCGACCGAGGACCGGACCGATCGGGTGCCGGTCACCCCGGAGCGGACCGCACCTCGTACGACGGCGCGCGAGGTGCAGCTCGAGCATCCCGAGGTGTCCCATTCTGTGCCCTCCCGTCGGGCGCCGAGCTCGGGCTCGCGGACGATCACGTGGACCGCTGTGGTCGCAGTCGGTGCCGCGCTGGTGCTGGGCGTGGCGTTGGCGATGTTCCTGTTCTGGCCCTCCGATCGGCCCGAGGCCGTGTTGCCGGTGGCGTCGGACTCGCCTTCGGACCCGCATCAGCGGCCGAGCGAGGTGCCTCAGGCAGCGCGGGAGATCACGGCCTCGACGATTCAGGAGGCGCCCGACACCGCGAGCGGGAATACGCCTGCTCGCGAGGAGAGCGCGGACGTGCCCGCCGTCGCGCCCGGCGAGCGAGCCGGTGGCGCGACACAGAGCGACTCGCAGGCCCACACGCAAGCGGTCGAGCCGCGGCGTGGGACCCACCGGCAGGGTCGGCGGACCCGTCGAACTCGCCGCCGCACCCCGGAGACGAGCCCGAGCCCGCCTAAGCCCCCCTCTGCGCCCCGGGCCCGGAACCCCTCCGCGCCGCTGCTCGGCGTCCAAGAGTTCGATCGCCGCACGCGCTGACTGACGGTCGCCCGACGCGTCTCGGTCGCGTGCGATTCGACTTCCGGCAGCGAGCGCACGGAAGGGACCACGGCGCTCCCCCGACTGCAGGGTGTCTCATGCGGGCGCCGACGCGCATGGTCGTCGACCTCGGTTGCCGGCAGCCGCCGTCAGGCGATGACCTTCGGCTCACTCGCAGAAGTGCGTTCCGTCCAGACGGCACTGGAGCATCGACGAGCCCTCCCGGCAGCGGCCCTCGCAGCGCGGGATGATCTGCGGATCGGTGTCCATCATCGCCGACACATCGTCGATACAGACCCGCGCCTGCGTCTAGATCTAGATGTGCTCGGCAAAGATCGCAGCAGGTCTGGCTCTCGACGTCGATCTCGGGCGCGGCCCCCTCGAGAATGCTCTGGGATGAGGGCGCCTAGGTGACTGGTGTCAAACGACGCCCGAAGGATTTCCGAGCGCGATGGGTCCGGGTCGTCGTTCGGCCCGACGACGAAATGCTGAAGCATTTTGGAGGAGGGACGGGCGGCGAGACGGGCCTGTCCCGCCGGAAAGACGAGGAGCGCTCGTTCGACACCAGCCACCTAGTACCGGCGCCCGGAAGTTCGATCCGGGTTTCGTTGCCGCGCCCGCCAATCCACCCGCGAGCTGCCGGTCGGGCGCCGGTCCTAGCATGTTTGTCGAGGGGGCAGCGCCCCCTCCCCCGCAAGCGGGGCCCCCACCCCACGACGTACGACGGACCGAACTTCCGGTCCGTCGTACTAGGTTCCCCACTCCCGGTTGAGCCAGTCGACAATCTCGAGCGGCTGCGGCTGCCCGGGGTTGGCCCGGACGATCAAGTCGAGCAGGGCCAGGATGGTCTCGCGGCCGGCCGGGCGCGAGACGGCGCGGACGGCTTCGCGGAGGGCGTCGTCGTCGGGGAGTTGCTCGGCGGCGAGCTCGATCAGCTCGAAGAAGCCGGTCGCGCCGAGGGCCTGCTCCGCCGACGAGCTCCGGTAGGGGCTCTCGCCGCTGGCGTCATCCGGGGCCGGCGCGGCGGCCAAGGCATCGCCAATCTCGGACAGCGCTCGCTCTTCGTCCGGCGTGAAGCGCCCGTCGAGGCGCACCATCACCCGCGCGAGCCCCGCCAGCGCGAGGAGCTCGTTCCCGGTCAGTCGTTCCAGCTCGTCCATCGTGTCCACGCCTTTCGTCCCCCACCGGAGAACTCGCGGAGCCTGCCCATCGCGCGGCCGTTGGTCAACGCCCGGCGGCGCGGTCTCCAGCGGCGCGGTCTCCAGCGGCGCGGTCTCCGGCGGCTGCTACGCTCCGCCGCTGTGCGCGCTCCCGCCACGACTGGGATTCTGCTCGCGCTCGCCGTCCTCACGGCGTGCGGCGAGACCTCGACCACCGACCAGCGCTTCGCCACGCCCGAGCGAACGGTGGACACGCTCTTGACCGCGCACGGTGCAGGGGACACGAGCGCCGACGCGATCGAGGCGCGGATGGCATCCGGGGAAGGACTGCCCATCGTCGATCCCGAAGCCTACGCCGGCTGCTTCACCGATCTGGGCGAGCCCGGCGGGCAGGCGCTGGCGGAGTACGTCTTCGGGATGATCGCGGCCAGTCGCGATTCCCTGCGCTACGAGGCGATCGCGCGGCGCGGGTATGTGGTCCTGCGCTCCGGCGATCGCGTCGTGATGGAGCGCGGCGCCGACGGCGCGTACCGCATCGCCCTCCGCGAGAGCGTGCCGGACGACGTGCGCCGGAGGATCCAGGGGCTGGCCGCGCCCTGAACCCCGCCACGCGGATGCGTATACTGCGCGCCCCGCGGTCGAAATCGCATGCTTGGAACTCTGGAAGAGCGGATGAACGCGTTGGGGGTGAGCCCCGCGCTGGCCCCGCACCTGAGCGTGGCGCTCGGCGTGGTGCTGATGCTGATCGCCGGCGTGCTCGCGCATCACGTGACGCGCTGGCTGCTCGGGTCGGTGGTCGCCCGGCTCGTGCGGCGCACCCGCACGCGCTGGGACGACATCGTCCTCGACACGAGCACCTTCCGCGCGCTGGCGCACCTCGGCCCCCTGACCGTCTTCCGGTGGGGTGCCCCGCTGCTCTTCGCGGGCCACGGCGCGCTGAACGGCGCGGCGCGCTTGCTGCTCGATCTCTACCTCTACGGTGTGGTCGGTGGGACGGTGCTCTCGGTTCTCGGCAGCGTGCAGCAACACGCCGAGGAGGATCCGCGGATCCGCGCGCTGCCCGTCCGCGCGCTGGCGCAGGCCGCCGGCCTGGTGACGGTGCTGGCCGTCGCCGTGGCCATCGTCGCGCGCCTCTTCGACAAGGATCCGTCGTATCTGCTGAGCGGGCTGGGTGCGGTCACGGCCGTGCTGATCCTGGTCTTTCGAGATCCGCTGCTCGGACTGGTCGCCGGCATCCAGCTCTCCGCCTACCGCCTGGTGGAGATCGGCGACTGGATCGAAGTGGCGCGACACGACGCCGACGGCGAGGTGATCGACGTCTCGTTGACCACCGTCCGCGTTCGCAACTGGGACAAGACGATCATCAGCATCCCGGCTTACGATCTCACCCAGAGCTCGTTCCGGAACTGGCGCGGGATGCGAGAGGCCGGCGCGCGACGCATCAAGCGGGCGATCCCCATCGACATGAAGTCGATCGGCTTCCTGGACGCGGACCAACAGTCCCGGCTGAAGCGGATCGCCCTCCTCAGGCCTTACCTCGAAGAGCGAGTTCCGGAGGTCGAGGATGCCAACCGAGCGGCGGGCGTCGATCCGGAGGTCCCCGTCGACGGCCGGCGATTGACCAACCTCGGCTGCTTCCGCGCCTACTGCGAGGCGTACCTCGCGGCCAACGCACGCCTCCGCCACGACATGCTCTTCATGGTGCGCCAGCTCGCCCCCGACGAGCACGGATTGCCGCTCGAGCTCTACGTCTTCGCCGACACGACGGATTGGAAGGACTACGAAGGGATCCAGGCCGATCTCTTCGATCATCTGCTCGCCGCGCTGCCCTCCTTCGGGCTGCGGGTCTTCCAGGGGCCGACCGGTGACTTCGGCGAGCGAGTGGGGATCCCGCGCCGGACGCCTCCGAGGAGAGACCCCAGCGACATGCGATTTCCCCGTGAGCCGGCACTGCTTTACACGAGAGCATCGGATTCTCTACATTCGGTCACCCATGCGTCGGTGCTTCTGGCTTCTCGGTCTGGGGTTGATGTGGATGCTCGGGGCGGGGCGCGCGTCGGCCCATCCCTTGGTCGACGAGGGGATCGAGCGCTATCAGGATGCCGACTTTCGAGGCGCGCTCGACTTGCTCTCGCGCGCCGAGGCCGCGGGCGATCTCTCGCGCGCCGACCTGGCGGACCTCTTCCATGCGCGCGCCCTGGTCCACTTCGCCATGAGCGATCGGGAGGCGATGGCGCAAGATCTCTCGCTGCTCGCGGCGCTCCAGCCGGATCGCGCCATGGGGCGCGAGGTGCCACCGGCCGTTCGCGAGGCGTTCCAGCAGGCCCTGACCGACTCCGAGGGAGCACCCGAGATCGCGGTGACCACCACGCCGGTGGCGGGCGGGCTGCAGGTCCGGGTCGAGGTGGTGTCCGGGGATCGCGCGCTGGTGCGCGGTGTACGCCTGGCGGCGCGGCCGGAAGGAGCCGACTGGACCCGCTTCGATGGTGACTCTCTGCAGGTGCCCGCCACCGAAGGGGCGACCGTCGACTACTTCGCCGAGGCCGTCGGGCCGGGGGGCGCCGTGGTCGCCTCGGCGGGGACCGAATCCGAGCCGCGATCGGTCGTCGTGACGTCGCCGGTGGCCGAGCCGGGCCAAGGCTCTGGACCGCTCGACGGAGACGGAGCCGTCTGGCTCGTCGACGGAGACGGAGCCGTCTGGCTCGCGGTGGGCGTCGGCGCCGCCGTCGTCGTCATCGCCGCCGTCGTCATCGCTGTCGTGCTCCTGACCACCGGCGGGTCGGGCGACCGAACCCAGTTCGGCTACCCGCAGCTCAACCTCCCCTGAACGATGTCCACGCCCTCCAGCCCGCGCGCCGACGAGAAGCTTCCGGAGGAGGAGCTTCCGGAGGAGGAGCTTCCGGAGGAGGAGCGGCCGTCTCTGGAGGATGAGGAGCAGGACGCGCGCGTGGAGCGGCTCGGCCGCTATCTCCTCTGCTTCGAGATGGCCTCGGGTGGGATGGCGAGCATCTACCTGGCCCGCGCGGCAGGCCCAGCCGGGTTCGAGAAGCTGGTCGCGCTCAAGCGCATTCATCCGCACTTGGCGAAGCAGAAGGCGTTCGTGGACATGTTCCTCGACGAAGCCCGTATCGCCTCGCAGATCAATCATCCAAACGTCTGCCCCGTGTTCGACTTCGGCGAGGCGGATGGGACGTACTACATCGCGATGGAGTTCCTGATGGGAGAGTCGCTCTCCCGGGTGCTCCGCGTGCTCACGCGCGATGCCGAGCGGCGGAGCTCTCCGAAGTATCCCGCCATCGTCGCGCGCATCATCGCGGACGCTTGCGAGGGCCTCCACGCCGCCCACGAGCTGCGCGACGCACAAAATCAGCCGCTCAACGTCGTCCACCGCGACATCTCGCCGCACAACCTCTTCGTCACCTACGACGGCGCCGTGCGCGTGGTCGACTTCGGGATCGCTACCGCCAAGAATCGCCTGCACGAGACCCAAAGCGGGGAGGTGAAGGGCAAGTTCGCCTACATGTCGCCCGAGCAAGTCCGCGGAATGGAAGTGGATCGACGAGCGGACGTGTGGGCGCTCGGTGTCGTTCTGTGGGAGGCGTTGACCGTCAAGCGCTTGTTCCGACGAAAGACCGACTCTGCGACCATCCTGGCCGTCATGTCGGAGCCGATCCCAGACCCGTCCGAGGTCTGCCCCGAGCTGCCGCCCGGTTTGAACGCCATCGTGCAGCGTGCGCTCTCGCGCGACCTGGACGAGCGCTATCCGACCGCGCGTGAGATGGGTCGAGATCTGGTGGCGTGGGCGAGCAAGCGACGCGAGTCGGTCGGGCTCGGCGACATGGCCGATTGGATGGGCGATATCTTCGCGGAGTCGCGTGCGCGCAAGCGGCAGCTCGCAGACCTCGCACGCCAGGCACAGGACGTGGGCCCGATGCAGGTGCTGACGGTCGCCGAGCCGAGCGGATTGTCGGAGCTCCGCGGCTCGGAGGTGCGCGCCATCACGCGCGGCATGCTGCCGATGCGCCGCACGCCCGTGATCCTCGCGGGGATCGCGGTCGTCGCGCTGCTGGCCTTCCTCGGCACCATGGCGTTCTCGTGGCTGGGCGGCGAGGAGACGGACGCCACGACGGCGGTCGCGGCCGAGTCGGAAGACACAGGCTCCGAGACCCCTTCCACGGGGGGCGTGCAAGACGAGCAGAGCGAGGCCCGCGAGGCGTCGATTGAGGTTTCCCCGGCGCCCGCCGCACCGCCGCCGCCTGACGAGCCGGCTCCCGACGCACCCGTGCCCGCGACTCCCGTCCCGGACGCGCCGGCCGAGAGTGAGCCGAGCGAGTTGGCCGAGACCACGACCTCGCCCCGGGCGCAGCGTCGCCGTCCTCGACGTGGCCGAGTCGCCGGCACGGGGACGCTGAACGTCGTCACCCCCGGCGGCTGGGCGTACGTGGAGCTCGGTGGTCGCCGCCTCGGCCAGACTCCGCTCAGCGTCGAGGTCCCCGCTGGCCGTCACACGCTCCGTCTGCTCCCCTTCGGCGAGGGGCCGCCGAGGCGGGTCCGCGTGAATGTGCGGCCGAACGGGGTGTCGCGCACCCGGGTTCCGCTCTCGCCTTGAGTCCGAGGCGGACGTGCCTCCTCCGAGACGGGGTCAGAAGCAGGTCGCGATGGGCTGACAGCTGCCGCTGCAACACATGAAGCCCAGCATGCAGGTCGTCCCGCACGTCCCGCAGTTGGAGCCGCTGGTCGCGAAGTTGGCCTCGCACCCGTCGTTCGGGTTTCCGTTGCAGTCGCCGAACCCCACCGAGCAGTGATTGAGTGCGCACGTTCCGGCCGAGCAGGTCGCCACCGCGTGCCGCGTGCAGTTCGTCGAGCATCGCCCGCAGTGGGTGGCGTCGCTGCTGGTGTCGACCTCGCAGCCGTTCGTGGGGTCGCCGTCGCAGTCGGCGCGGTCGGTGTCGCAGGTGGCGATCCCGCAGCTTCCGCCCATGCAGCTCGTCGTGCCGTTCGGGACGGCGCCGCACGAGACCCCGCACGAACCGCACGTCGTGTCGCTGCTCAACGAGGTTTCACAGCCGTCGCTGGGGTCGCCGTTGCAGTCGTCGAACCCGGAATCGCAGCTCGTGCATCGTCGTGCCGCACGAGCCTCCCATGCACGTCCCGCTCGCGTGAGGCAGTCGGCAGGCGCCGCCGCAGGAGCCGCAGTTGTCGACGTCGCTGGCGGTGTTGGTCTCGCAGCCGTCGTCACTCCGGCCGTTGCAATCGGCCCAGCCGTCGGCGCAGGAAGCGATGGTGCACACTCTGGCGCCGCAGTCGCCCGTCGCATGGCTCGGTGTGCAGGACCGGTTGCAGCCGCCGCAGTCGGCGAGGGTGTTCAGCGGCGTCTCGCAGCCATCGCTCGGTGCGTGGTTGCAGTCGCCGAAGCCGGACGGGCAGACCACGCCGGAGTCGGGAGGGCCGGCGTCGAGCATCGGAGCCGGCCCGGAATCGGATGGGCCGGCGTCTGCGGCACCTGCGCAGATCCCGTCGGTGCAATCCGCCGGCGCGCAGAGCGCTTCCGGCGAGACCGAGTCGATCTCGACCACCAGCGGATTGGCGCCGGTGTAGGGGATGGAGACCGCCACGCAGCCACGCCCGATCACCCGGCAGGCCGCGTCGACGGCGTAGGCCGCGAGCGCGTAGTCACCGGCTTCCAAGCTCGGTGGCGCGACCTCCATCGGCGCCTCGCCGGGGACGAGCGAGGTCTCCCAGACGGACGGCCCACCGCAGCTTCCCCGCTCGATCGATGCCTGAACCCGGACGACGGATTGGGTATCGAACGAAGACGAGAATCCGATCTGCCATCCGATTGGCCCACTCCCACTTTGGCAAGAGAGTGAGAGGGAGCCGACGGTGAAGACGAGCGCGAAGAGGGCGGATCGGGACCGCGAGGGGAAGAGACGCATGGACGTCGCCGATGCTACCACGCTGCTCGGCTGGTGAGATTCGCGGACGAGCCTCACTCGGGGTCGGCGACGGTGACGTCGCTCGTGGCGCTCTCTTCCTGGCCTCGCCGCCCCTTGGGCCGTTCGACCACGGTCTCGGTTTCCGCCGAGCCCTCGCTGGAGACGGTGCCCGAGTCGAGCACGCTGCTCTCGGTCGTGCTCGCGCCCGGCCGGCGCCGGCGCGGGTCCACCGGCCGGACGGCGGCCTCCCGCCCGAGCTCCGCCAGGCGCTCGGCGATCGACACCAAGCCCGGGTTCTCGGTCGGGCGCAGCCACGCGTCGCACTTTTCTCGGTGCACGTCGAAGAGCACGCGGTCTCCGGCCGCCAGCGCCACCCGGGCCCGCGCTTCGTGGAGCTCGCCGGCGAAGATCGGGCAGTCGCGTCGCTCCGCCTCTTCGATGGCTCCTTCCAGCCTCGCCGCCGCGGCGTCGGAGCGTCCGAGCGCGTCGTCGGCGAGCGCGAGCACCCGCTGCGAGCGCAACCAGGGCAGAAGCAGCCGGAGCGTCGGATCGCGCCCTTCGTCGATCCCGCGGATCGCGTGCTTCGCCGCGCGCTCGTACTGATAGGACTCCAGCGCCGCCAGGCCGGCCGCCGAGAGCGCGTACTGCCGGTACAGGTGGTCGTCCGGGGAGAGCTCGTCGATCAGCGGCTCCAGGATCGAGAGCGCCAGATCGTACTCGCCGAGCTCGCGGTGGATCTCCGCTCGCGTGATGGCGACCCGCGCCGACAGCGCCATGCCCTCCGCCATCCGGCGCTCGAGCCCGTCCAGGGCCCGCTTGAGCCCCTCGACATCGTGCGTCAGCGCGTAGGCCGGGTGCGCGAAGAGCAGGCGTTGCAGATCGGTCGACCACGCCCCGAGCGAGAGCGACTGCGCCTCCAGGCGACCCTCCATCTCGCGCGCGAGCTTCTCCTCGCCGCGATAGCGGTGCCGGACGGCGCACACCGAACGTGCGGCGAGCCGGTAGTACTCGAGCCCCAGCCCCTCGATGGCCTCCAGGTCGTCGTAGAGCCGGGCGTCGAACTGGTTCACGTCCACGATCATCCGCGTGGCCCGGATGCCGGCCTCCGCCAGCCGTCGCTCGTCTTGGGTCAGCGGGTTGAAGTACTTGGCGGTGGCCAGCCTCCGCGCCTCGCTCAGGTTCGTCGACGCCGACTCCAACCGGCCGCACAGGATGTCGTTCATCCCGTGCAGCATCCGGTAGATGGCGAAGGGCGGCTGGCCGGCGAACGCGCGGAACGGCTCCGCGCGCGAGAGACACGCGCGCACCTTCTCCTTTTGGTTGGCGGCGTAGGCGATGGCGGTCGCGTAGCTCAACCCGAGGCCGAAGTAGGAGAGCGCGCGGATCGGATGGGGCCCCCGTGCTTCGCCGGGCCGGAAGAGCCAGCGCACGTACGCCCACGCCAGCGCGACCGGGAACGCCAATCGGTAGCCGACGAAGCGGGACAGCGTCGTCGTCAGCGCGAAGCCGGAGATGTCGGCGTAGATGTCGATCGGGCGCTCCGAGTGCAGCGCGCCCACCTCGCGGTTGGAGACCCAGCCGGCGCTCAGCAGCGTGTAGGAGAGCTCGGCGATGACCGCGTCGGGCGCGCCGCGCCTCTCTCGCACCTCGAGCGCCGCGGTCAGAGGTGGGATGCAGTCCGCCAGCGCCTGGGCCTGAAAGAGCCGGCGTCCGGCGCGCTCGAGCATCTCGGCGCCGCCTTCTTCGTCGCCGCCGTGGTGGAGGTGCCAACCGATCTCCGCCTCTTCGGCCGCCGTCGCGGCGCCGCTCGCGAGCATGCTCTTGCCGACGTGGCGGTGCAGGCGACGTCGCCGCTCGGGATCGATGCCGGCCAGAAGCGCTTCCCGCAGGGCGTCGTGGCGGAAGTGCAGGTGCGGCCCTTCGTCGACGAGGACGCCCTGCTGTCCCAGCTCCCCCAACGCGCCGAGGACTGCCGCCGTGCGGTCGTCTCCGGGCAGCTCGATCTCCTTCGTGTCGGCCAGCGAGAGGGCCTCTTCGAGCCGGACCTCCCGCCCGTGTACCGCCAGCACTTCGCCGACAGCGCGCGTGCTGGGGCGGAGCCCTCCGACCCGCCGCCGCATCGCCTCCGCCAGCCCGTCGGGCATGCCGGTGTGGGTGATCTCCTCGGGCAGGATCCAGGTCCCGCCGTCGTAGCGAACCACCTCCTCTTCGATCATGTGCCGCGTGAGCTCGGTGCAGAAGAGCGGGCTGCCGCCGGTCGCCTCGACCATCCAGTGGGCCAGCCGGGAGAGCTGAGGCGCGTCGCCGAAGATGGAGCGGAGCAGGGCCTCGGTGCCCGCTTCGTCGAGGCCGCCGAGCCGCAAGCGGGGCTCGACCGTCGCCAGCGCCGCCACCGCGTCGCGTGCGCGGATCGGCTCGCCGAGGCGTCGGGCGATGCCGAGCAGGAGGCCCGGCACCTCGGCGCGCGCCAGGCCCGCGAACGCGGCCGCGGAGGCCTCGTCGCAGCGCTGGACGTCGTCGACCAGGAGCACGACGGGGCGGGTCACGGCGAGCCGGCGGATCGCGCGCGCGATCGCGGTGTGGATCCGCATCCGATCCTCGGCGGGCTCCCCCGACTCCGGGCTCAGCGGCACGTCCGAGTGCGCCTGCCGGACGGAATCGAACACTCGGCCGAGCAGCGGCGCCTCTTTGCGCGTGGCGCGGGTGGTCTCCTCCGGCGCGGCCGTGAACGCCTCCTTCATCAGCACGGCCAAGGCGGCGTAGGGCTCGCCGTCCGATTGCTCGCAGGCGACCCGCGCCGTCACCGCGCCTTCCAGCTTGGCGCGGATGGCTACCTCCTGAAGGAGCCTGCTCTTTCCCGCTCCGCTTTCGGCCTCGACCACGAACGCGCGGCCCATCCCGTGCTTCACGTCGCGCAAGAGATCGGTGATCTCCGTGAGCTCCCGATCGCGCCCGACCAGCGCGGCCGACTCGACGTAGCCGGGATCGACCGCCAGCTCCGGCTCTGCCTTCAGCCCGCCGAGCGCGGTCAGCCGATCGATGATCACGGCCGCGCTCGGAGGGCGGCCCAGCGGCTCGAGGCAGAGGAGATCGAGGACGAGATCCTCGAGCGCTTCCGGCACCGGCGCGTGCGCGGAGGGCGGCGCCACCGGCTGGGCCCAAGCCGCTTCCAGGTCGTGCAGCGAGCGCGCGTCGTAGGGTCGCGTGCCGGTGAGCATCCCGTAGCCGAGCACGCCGAGCGAGTAGAGGTCGGCGCGCCCGTCGATGGGCACGCCGCGGAGCATCTCGGGCGCCACGAACGCCGGCGTCCCCGCCACGTCGCCGACCCAGCCCGCGTTCACCAGCACGCCGAAGTCGAAGAGCACCGCGCGGTCGTCGACGATGCGGACGTTGCGAGGTGAGAGATCGCGGTGGATCAGGTTGCGCGCGTGCAGCGCGGCGAGGGCCGAGGCGACGTCGCGCAGGATCCGGCAAACTTCCTCGGGCGGCAGCGGCGCGCGCTCGCGGATGACGTCCCGCAGATCGACGCCGGCGAGCAGCTCCATGGTGTAGTAGGGCCCGTCGGCATCCACGCCGTAGTCGAACGCACGGATGATCCGCGGATGGCGGAGCGAGGCGAGGGTGTGGAACTCGCGCTGGAAGCGGAGGATGGCGCGCCGCGCGCGGGAGCGACTGTCCGGCAGGTACATCCGCTTGAGCGCGACCGTCTCGCCGGTCTGAAGATCAGTGGCTCGATGGACGCTCCCCATCCCGCCCTGACCGAGCTGTGATTCGAGCCGATAGCGTCCGCCGATCGTCGTCACGAGCCGGCTCGCGCTCCCGTGGGCGTGCGGCCGAAGGCGTCGAGGATGGCGCGCCGGTGCACGTCGTGGTGCAGGACCAGGCCGGTGAGGTGGCCGCCTTCGGTCCACCGCAGCTCGGCGCCCTGCCAGTGCCGGTGGAGGGCTTCCGCTTCCGCCGCCGGGATGAAGCCGTCGTCGCGGCTCGCCACCACGATGGCGCGCTTGGGATCGCGGGGCGGCGGGTAGCGATCGACGCGGACCGGCTCCAGCGAGGCGAGGAAACGTGATCGAGCCGCTTCCAGCCCGCCCGCCTCGCGCGCGAGGGCCTCCCAGTGGATGGCCTGGCTGAGCGCGCTCTCGGTGAAGACCGGCGCCGCCGCCCGCGCCGCGCCCCGGGGCACCACCGCCAGCGAGAAGTCGCTCACCGCGGCCGCGAACGCGGCCATCACGCCTCCCTGGCTGTAGCCCGTGACACCGACCACATGGCCTTCCTCGTGAAAGGTGCGCAGCAGCGTGGCCGCCTCCTCGACCGTGGCGAGGTTCATGGCGAACTGATCCGCGACCGTGCGCAAGTAGGGGCCGCGCTGCCCTGCCGGCCGCCGCGCACCGTAGAACGGGTTCTCCAGCAGGACCGCGCCCACGCCGTGCGTCGCCAGCCAGCGCGCGAAGGGTCGCCGCCGCCCGAAGCTCTCCTCGGCCGTCGCCGCCAGGACCAGACAGACCGGCGCGTCGGGACGGGGCATCCAGGCCTCGACGATGCCGTCACGGCTCTCGGGCGGCAGATAGGGCGCGGCCGGAGACAGGAAGTGGCCCGCGCGCACCGTCACTCCCAGCACCCGCCGCGACCGCCCCCAGCGCAGGTCCGCCGTGGCGCTCGGACCGACGTAGTCGCGCACACCGCCCACGCGGGCGTCGAGATCGTCCCCGAACCCGTGCGCGTAGAGCTTTCCGAGGGGACTCGCCAACCGCGCCAGCGCGCGGTCGAGGTGGGTGTGCAGGGACACGTGGATACGCATGGTATCGCGTTCCGCCGGTGGCCAGGGGCGAGCTCCCGGTCGAGGTCGGTCCGGTGACGGCCAACCGTCATTGCGATGCGCTCGTTCACTACGCGAGCGAGGCCGCGTGTCTCGAGGCGGAGCGGCCGACCGCCGCCGAGCGGACCTGCGTGCTCTCGGAGTACGGAACGGCAGCGCAGCGCGACTACATCGCGTGCGAGGCGCGCCGGCCCGACGCCTTCGCGGCTTGCGTCACCACGTCTGCCCGCGATCCGACCGCGTTCACCCAGTGCAGCGACGACTACCAGGCCGGCACGGGATCGCGCACGGGACCGGGCGGCTTCCCGTGAGCGGTCGCGGACGCCCGGCTCAGCCGACCGACCAGCCGCCGTCGACCGTCAGGATGGCGCCGTTGAAGTAGCTGCCGGCGTCGCTGGCCAAGAGCAGCGCTGCGCTGGCGACCTCCGGCGGCTGACCGACGCGCTTGAGGCTGGTGCGGTCGAGCACGTGCTTCAGGATCTCGTCGTTTTGAGTGAGCGCGCTGGCGAACTTGGTCTCGATCAGGCCCGGCGCGATGGCGTTGACGCGCACGTCGGGGCCGAGCTCCACGCTCAGCGTCTTGGTCATCGACACGACGGAGGCCTTGGTCATCGCGTACACGCCCTGCAGCGGCATGGCCATCAGCCCTGCCACCGAGGCCATGTTCACGATCGAGCCCGTCCCCTTGCGGCCCTGGATGTGCCGGACGACCGCGCGGGTGGCCGCGAAGTAGCCCTTCACATTCACCTCGAAGGTCTTGTCCCAAGCGCCCCAGTCGATGTTCAGCATCGGCCCGAAGTAGGGGTTCGTGGCGGCGTTGTTGACGAGGACGTCGACCTTGCCGAAGCGCGACACGGCCGCTTCGACCAGCTCGTCGATCTGGTCTTCCTTGCCGGTGTGGCACGCGTGCGCGAACGCTTCGCCGCCGGCGGCTTCGATCTCGCCGGCGACGGCCGTGAGCCCCTCGATCTTGCGCGACGCGAGCACGACCTTGGCGCCCGCCTGGGCAAAGGTCTTCGCGATCGCCGCGCCGATGCCCCGGCTGGCGCCGGTGACGATGGCGACCTTGTCGTTCAAGTGGATCGTCGGCTCGGACACGGGATCACCTCCTTCGCGGCGCGCCATGCTAGCAGCACGGGGATGACGATGCTTGCGCCGCCGCGGCGGGTGGGCACGATCCGCGTGTGCGGCTGAAGGGCGATCATCGGAGCAGCCCCACGGTGCCGAAGGGCGCGCCGGCCGATGAGCAGCGCGCGGGCGAGGACGAGCATCCCATCCGTTGCAAGGCGTGCCGAAAGGTCGTGACCACGCGCGGCGCCAGGATCGAGGTGCACGGCGCCCACGAGCACCGCCGGGTCAACCCGATCGGCGTGGACTTCCACCTCGGCTGCTTCGCCGCCGCGCCCGGCTGCCTGGCCGAGGGACCACCAACCCTCTTCTGGACCTGGTTTCCGGGCCACGCCTGGCAGATCGCCAGCTGTCTCGGCTGCGGCGACCACCTCGGCTGGGCGTTCACGGGAGAGCAGGCCTTCTGGGCGCTGATCCTGCCCCATCTCGTCGACGACGAATGAGGGTCGACGACGGATGAGGGTCGACGACGGATGAGGGTCGACGACGGATGAGGGTCGACGACGGATGAGGGTCGAAGGCGAGTGATCAGGCGCCGAACACGCGCGCTGCGTTCTCGCCGAGGAAGAGGCGTTTGACCTCGTCGTCCAGCCCGAGCTCGTCGACCTGCGAGAGGCAGTCGCCGGGCAGGATCATCGGGTAGTTGCTCCCGAAGAGCACCTTGCGGCGCCCGTGCCGCTGCAAGAACGCCGTCAGCTGCGGTGGGTAGCGGCGCGGCTTGTAGGCCGAGGTGTCGATGTAGACGTTCTCGTACTTCGTCGCGAGCGCGATCATCTCGTCGGTCCACGGGTAGCCGATGTGGCCGCCGACGATGACCAGCTCCGGGAAGTCGAGCGCGACCTCGTCGAGATAGGGGATGGGACGACCCGGCTCCGACGGGCAGAGCGGACCCGTGTGACCCACCTGCAGGCAGAAGGGCACGCCGAGCTCGATGCACTCGGCGTAGAGCGGGTAGTAGCGCCGGTCGTTCGGCGGGAGGTTCCACAGCCAGGGCAGGATGCGCAGGCCCGAGAGACCGAGCTCGCGCACCGCGCGGCGCAGCTCGCGCACCGCGTCCATCGGCCGGCGGAGATCCACCGACGCGATCCCGAGGAAGCGATCGGGATGCGCTCGCACGTGGGCCGCCACCTCGTCGTTGGTGATCATCGGCCCGTCGGGCGCCCACCACGCCGAGAGGATCCCGCGCCGCACACGGGCCGCGTCCATCGCCGCCAGGGTCATCTCGATCGGGATCGACTTCGGGATGTCCGACGCGCCGCTCCATCGCCGGAGCGATGCGAACATCGGGTGTCCGAGGAATCCCGCGCTCGGGTGCTGCATCCAGGCGTCGACGACGAGCTCGCTCATGCCGAGGACGCTAGCACCGCTCGGGCTCGATCCAGTAGCGACCTACGCCGCGCCGCGGACCGCGTCCCAGTCGGGACCGCGCTTGGGCGGCTTGCACTCGTGCCCTTCCACGCAGGTGCCGTGGAAGGCGCGACGGCAGTCCCCGCACCAGCTTCCGCGCGAGCTGATCCGCTTCTTGCAGGTGCGGCAGCGCTCCCCGACGAGCTGGGGCTCAGCGTCTTCGTCGTAGGCGAATGCCACCTCGGCCCGCGCCAGCGACGCTCCGTCGTAGGTGCGGAAGCCGGCGTACGCCATGTACAGCGCGCCGAAGAGCATCGCGCCCGCCGCCTGGCTGAAGTGCCTGTTGCCGGTGGCGAAGAAGCCGGCCACGCAGCCGACCACCACCAGCCCGAGGAACGCGGCGCCGATGAGCCAGCCGCGGCGCCGCGTGCTCCGCGCCGCTTCGGTCGCCGTGTGCAGGCACGCCTCGCAGCGCACTCCGTCCACCGACGCACAGCGCGGGCAGAGCACCGTGTCACAGCCCGGGCAGCGCCGCCGCGAGGGCTTGCCGTGCCGCCCGCACTCGGCGCGCTCGCGGAGGACCGGCCCTTCGGAAGAGGGAGGCACGAGCACACCGTCCACGTAGAGCGCGCTCTCGAGGCCCCGGCTCGGCCCGATGCGACGCAGCTCCACGTCGCGCTTCTTCCACGGGATCGCGAAGCGCCCCGGGATCGAGTTGGGGATCGACGCCGTCGCCGCGCCATCCACTCCGATGGCCAGCTGGGTCATCCCCTTCGGGCCCACCGTGATCGTCGTGTCGTCGACCCGCCACTCCATGGCGCGAGGATACGCTCGCGTCCTGCAAACCTGCCGCAGTTTCCGCGGCCCGATGCCCGTGCGGGGTTGGGGTCGACCGCAAATCCGGAGCCCGCTGATGAACACCTGCCGGTGGGAACCGTGGGTACCGCTGCTGCGCCGACCCCACCCACGGCCCCACAGGTGCACGGCGTGTCCATCAGAGCCGATGCTCCCCGTCTGCTATAGTTCGGGCCGATCCGGTCTGAGCAGCACAGGCGCGCCACGCGCGAGCCTCCTGCGACGGGTCGTTTGCAGGCAGAAATTTTCCTGCGCATTTCCCGCGCGGGGGGGAGTGAAGGGAGCTCATGAAGATCGTTCGACTCGAAGACATCATCGGTACCGACCGCGAGGTCCAAGGCCCCGGCTGGACGAGCCGACGGCTGCTGTTGCGACGGGACGGGTTCGGCTTCTCACTGCACGAGACCATCATTCCGGCCGGTGCCGAGATGGAGCTCTGCTACAAGAATCACCTCGAAGCCGTCTATTGCGTCGGTGGGAACGGCACGATCGAGGACCTGGCCACTGGCGAGGTCCACGTGCTCGAGGACGGCGTGACCTACGGCCTCGATGAGCACGACCGCCACATCCTCCGGGGCGGATCGGCGGACCTGCGGCTCGTCTGCGTCTTCAACCCGCCGGTGAGTGGCAAGGAGAAGCACGACCTCGAGGGCTCCTATGAAGTCGCGCCGAGGAACGTGTTCATCGTGGGTCTCGATGACTACAACCTCTCGAAGGCGCGGGCGATCACCCTCGCCTCCGAGTGCGAATTCCACGGTTTGATCGATCGCGACAAGCTCATCACTCCGGAGAAGTACGACCTCAAGGGGATCATCGACGAGGCGCTCCAAACGCTGGAGTCCTTCGACGGGCCGGTCGACGCGATCATCACCCACTGGGACTTTCCGGTCAGCACGACCCTGCCGATCATCAACCGCTCGCTGGGGCTGCGCTACGTGCCCCTGATCTCGATGCTCAAGTGCGAGCACAAGTACTGGAGCCGGGTCGAGCAGAAGCGCGTCCTGCCGGAGATGGTCCCGGCATTCTGCGCGGTCGACCCTTTCGACGACGACGCGCTCGAAAAGGTCACGCTGGACTTCCCCTTCTGGCTGAAGCCAATCAAGGGCTTCGCCTCCACCCTCGGCTTCAAGATTGAGAACGAGGAGCAGTTCCGGGAGGCGATCGTCGAGATCCGCGAGAACATTCGGCGCATCGGCGACGAGTTCAACGTGGTCATGGACATGGTCGACCTCCCGCCGGACATCGCCCGGATCGACGGGAACTGGTGCATCGCCGAGGAGTTGATGCGCGGCTGGCAGTCCGGTGTCGAGGGGTATGTTCTGAACGGGCAGACGTTCGTGCACGGCATCTTCGACTGCTACAAGGACAAGAACGCGTGGAGCTTCAATCGCTACGAGCTCCCGAGCCGGTGGCCCAGGCAAGTCCAGCAGCGGATGATCGACGCGACCAAGAAGCTCATGGCGCACCTCGGCTACAACCAGGCGCCGTTTGGGGTCGAGTTCTTCTGGGACGATGAGCGGGACAAGCTCTGGCTCATCGAGGTGAACACGCGGATCTCGCAGTCTCATAGCGATCAGTTCGAGCGGGTCTACGGCATCTCGAACCACGAGATCGCGATCAACGTCGCCCTCGGGTTGCCGACGAACCTGGGCCGCACGAAAGGCGCCTATGACTGCGCGGCGAAGTTCCACCTGCGCCGCTACGCAAATGCGACCGTCCTCAAGGTCCCCGACGAGGCCAACCTCGCCGCCGTGGCCGACGCCGTCCCCGGCGTCGAGGTGCACGTGACCGTCGAGCCAGGGATGGAGCTGAGCGATCTGCGGGATCAGGACAGCTTCAGCTACGAGATCGCCACCGTCCGTCTGGGCGCGCGGGATCAGCCGGAGCTGCTCCAGCGCTTCGAGAGGGTCGCGCGGATGCTGGACTTCGAGTTCTCCGACGGCGGCGCGGTCGAGGACATCCAGTTCACCGAACCGACGAGCTGGGCGTGAGCGAACGCGACAGAGCTCTGGACCGCTCGACGGCAGTGGAGCCCGCACGCATCCGGGAGCGGCTCGTCGATCTGGTCCGCTACCCGTCCTTCGATGGCTTCGAGGAGAACGTGGTGCTGCGGGTCGCCCACTACCTGCAGGGGATCGGCGCCGAGGTGGACGTGTGGTACGACGACGCCGCGTCGCTGGCCACGCTCCCGGGCTATCCCGGGCACGAGGTCGCCCGCGCCCGCATCCCGGTCGTGGCCGCTAGGCTCCGCGGCTCCCGACCGGGACCGGCGGTGCTCCTGACCGGGCACGTCGACGTCGTCCCGCCGGGCGACCTCGCCCAGTGGTCCAGGGATCCGTTCTCGGGTGTCGTGGACGGTGACCGCCTCTACGGACGAGGATCCTGCGACATGAAGTCCGGTCTCGTCGCAGCCCTCGAGGTCCTCGATGTCTTTGCGGCTTCCGGGGCGGACTTCGCGGGGCAGATCGTGTTCGTCGCGGTCCCCGCGGAGGAAGACAGCGGCGTCGGCACGCTGTCGGCGATCGAGCGGGGCTGGCGCGGGGACGTCGCCTTCCTCCCGGAGCCGTCGCTGATCGACGGCCAGCCCACGATCGTGGCGGCGCATGCCGGCGCGATGGGCGTGTCGAATCTTCGTGCCGGGGCGCTCGGCTCACGCCAGCGTGCGCCGGGCCGGCGAGTGCGCGTTCGAGCACTATCTCGTGATCCACGAGGAGCTCCGCCGCGACGAACGCGTGCTCAACGAGGGCGAGTCCGATCCCTTGCTGCGCGACCTCGAGCTCCCCTACGCGACCAGCGTGGGTCGCGTCACCGGGGGAACCTTCATATCCGCCGTCATGGACGGCCTGCTGGTCGAGCTGCGGGTGGGCGTGTCGGTCGACGAGACCGTCGAGCAGGCCGAGGAGCGAATTCGCCGCGCGGTCGATCGCGCGGGGACCCGGGACCCCTGGCTGAAAGCCAACCCCCCGACCGTGACGGTGACCTCCCGGGGCTTCGGCTCGGCTCGAACCCCCCGCAACCATCCCGTGGTGACCGAGCTCGCGGCGGCCCACGAGGAGGTCATGGGCACTGCGCCGCGGGTGCGGGCGGCGCCCTTCGGCTGTGACATGGCGGGCTGGGTGCGTCGGGCGGGCGTGCCGATGGTCATCTACGGACCCGGCGACATCGACCTGGCGCACAGCGCGGACGAGTGGGTCTCCCTGCGGGCCTGCGAGAACGTCGCTCGGACGCTGACCGTGGCCACGGGGCGCCTGCTCGCGACGCCCAGGAATCGCGACGCTCGGCGGCGGGGGCTCGAGCATCGTCGTCGAGGGCGGGCGCCCGGAGCGCGTGACCTGACCGTGGAGGTCGTGGAGACGGAAATCCGGCTCGAAGTCGTCGAGCGACTTCTCTTGCTTCGTGACCATGTCGAGGGAGGGGTCGCCGCCAGCGCGCTCTTGCGCTCAATCACGTCGTAAGGCGGCGCCGTGACGCGATGGACGAGGACCGGAGCGGGGCGAAGGCCCTCCCGCGGACGTCGTCGGTCGCGAAGTCGAACGAGCGCTGAAGCGCGGCTCGCTTCCGCCGATGCCCCGAAGGCGCCATCCGGACCACCGTTCGCGGGCGTCGTCGCGGGCGCGGGCATACGTTTCCGTCATGCGCGATGCACGACGAGAGCTCTTCGACCGCTACGCTCTCTCCCAGCCCCTCGGCAGCCCGACGCGCACGCTCGGGCTCCGTGCTGACCGAAGCGTTCGACACCGATCTCGAGGCGCTCGCCGCCGCGAGGCCCGAGCGCGCGGCTGCGCGCTTCTCGTACGAGGTGAAGCAGGGCGGTTTTCGCCAGCTGCTCTACAACCTTCGCGGCGCGACGGAGACGGTCGGCCACGGGCTCGTCTACGCGGGGGCTTCCGTCGCGGCGACCTATTACGGGCGCGCGCTCGAGGCGTGTCGTGCCGCGCCGTCCGAGTATCACGCGCTGGTCGGTGGCCCTTGGCCTCCCGCTCGGGGCGCGCTCTCCGACGCGCTCGTGGTGCTCACGCTGGAGTACTACCGCGAGGTCCCGGTCGAGACGGAGATAGCTCCGCTCATCGCTCGCTTCTTCGTCCACGATCTCGGGGTGACCGCGCTCGGCGAGCTCGACGGAGACACCGCCGCGCCGCTCCTCCGCGAGGAGCTGGCGAGCGGAGCGTTTCGCACGCACGTCGCGGAGGCCCTCGCGGACATCCTGCGGCGGCCCGACCCGGAGAGTCGACGGGCGTTCTTCGACGGCATCTCGACGCTCGGTCCGGTGGAGCTTCGGCCCCTCCACGCGGTGATCGCGAGGGACGAGGCACGCCTCGCGTCGCTCCTGATGCTACCGCTCTCCCGCGCGAGCTCCGAGGACGCGCAGCTCGCGAGCCATGTCGCGTCGGCGCTCGAAACGAGCGCGGCCGCCGAGGTGATGGCCCTGGTGCGCGACGCCGTGACCGAACGGTACGGCGACTTCCAGGTCCAACAACCACCGGGGCTTTGGCCGCACATGCCCCTCTATCGCGTGGTGCAGAGCGCGCACGCGCATCCCTCGGAGGACGTCCGTGCGCTCGCCGCGCAGGTGCCGGGCCCCTGGTCGTGGTCACCGGAGGAGCTGGCGCTGGCGCGCGAGGTAGCGGCGCCCGAGGAGCGGGACGAGCTCGCGCGCTTCGCATGAGTGGCTGAGCGCGTCGCTCACACGAGGTCGCGGTCAATCTCGCTCTGGAAGTTCTTCGTGAACACGCGGGTCTCGCCTTCGTACCCGTCGAGCTCGGCGCGGATCCGGAAGTGAGTCGGCGTGGCGGTGAGGACGGTGCGCGTCGTGGTCCGGACCTTCCAGTCACCGCGCTCGAAGCGACGCTCGGTCGTAGTCTCGCCCGAAACCGAGTCGTAGCAATCGTAGACGTGGGAGAACCGCGAGATCATCTTCTCCGAGATCGTGAGGTCGAGGTCGTCGAAGCGATACGACCCGTCGTCGGCGATCACCTCCTGGTCCGTGCGGTACTCGGCGAGGCTCCGGTTGATGAGCCAGTCGTGCCGGGCCGGGACAATCTGGGTTCGCGCGGGCGGAATGGCGCCCGCAGGCTCCTCGAAGGAGACGAGGTCATCGGCGGAGCTCGGGCCCCGGATGGGCAGGAGCAGATGGGAAGCCTCGGTGTGGATCGTCAGCCGCGCCGGCGCCGGGGACGGCCAGGCGATCGGCCAGTACGATGTCGAAAGCGCCAGCCGGATCCGGTGTCCTTTCGGGAATCGGGCGGCGATGAAGTTCAGGCTCAGCCGGAATCCGGTAGAGCTTGCCCGGCTCGAGTGGCTGCGGTGCCTCGTGCCCGTCGCGGTGCGTGAGGTTCAGCAGGCCGTAGGTCACACGGGTCGCTTTGTCGTCGGGGGCGACGTCGTTGAGGCGCGCGCAGAGCATGGCGACGGGCTCGTCCGAGCTGACCTCGAGCTCCAGGATCGGCGCCCCCAAGATCTCGAATCGAGTCGGCGAGCGGAAGCGTGTCGAAGAGCAGCGCGCCGCCGTCCTCCTCGCGCTGATCGTGGGCGAGCTGAGGTCCGACCGCCGAGCTCAGCCACTTGCCCGCGACCTGGCCGAGGCCGAGCGGCGACTGGACCGTGAGCCGCCGGTGCTTGCGGCGGATGGACTGCTCCGGGAGGAAGAGCCGCGCCGGCGCGAGCGGCAGGGTCTTCATCGGGATGCGCGCCGAGGGCCACTCGTCTTCGGCAATCCACCTGCCAGGCCGGGTCTCGTAGTGCGTCGCCGGTGGGACGCTGTCCATCATCCACGCGCGGAGCGCTGGAGCCTCGTAGCGAGGTCCGTCCTTGAGCCAGCAGTTCCAGAACCGCAGACACTCCTGGAGGAACCCGATCGCCGGTCCGGGGACGCCGAGGTGCGGGTAGCAGTGTGCCCAGGGACCGACGATGCCCCAGCTCGGCGCGTCGAGGTGCTCGAGGAGTCGGAACACGGAGTTCTTGAACCCGTCGGCCCAGCCGCCGACCGCCAGGACGGGGCAGGCAATCGAATCCGTAGTCCTCGCAGACCGAGCCGTGCCGCCAGTAGTCATCCCGGCGTTGGTGCCGGAGCCACGCGTCGAGCCAGAGGCCGCTGCCGGCGAGGCGCTCGAGCCACATCGACCGCCAGCGCTCTCCCACAATCTGCGGGTCCGGCGGGCAGGTGTTCACCGAGAACATCGTCGTCGCTTCGACGAGGTTGTCGGACAGCAGACAGCCGCCCATGTAGTGCATGTTGTCGCTGTAGAGATCGTCGGTGGAGCAGACCGTGACGATCGCCTTCAGCGCCTCGGGTCGCCGGGCCGCGACCTGGAGACTGTTGAACCCGCCCCAGGAGATGCCCATCATCCCGACACGGCCGTTGCACCAGGGCTGGGCCGCGATCCACCGGATCGCCTCCTCCCCATCCGCGAGCTCCTGCTCCCGGTACTGGTCGACGATGATCCCGTCGGACTCGCCCGAGCCGCGCATGTCCACCCGGACGCACGCGTAGCCATTCGACGCGAACCAGCCGTGGGTGATGTCGTCGCGATGACGAGTGAGGTCGCGCTTCCGATAGGGCAGATACTCGAAGAGCGCGGGCACCGGATGGTTTTCGGCGCGGGCCGGAAGCCGAATCCGCGCCGCCATCCGGGTGCCGTCGGGGAGCGGGATGAAGACGTTCTCGAGGACTTGGACACCGTGCTCGTGAGGATCGATCTGCTTCATCGAGGCGAGTGGAACACGGGCACCGGTCGCGGGTCACGCGCTGAACGA
Source organism: uncultured Pseudomonadota bacterium (assembly GCA_963832725.1). Classification (GTDB taxonomy): domain Bacteria; phylum Myxococcota_A; class Polyangia; order Polyangiales; family Sandaracinaceae; genus JAEZBP01. The sequence continues at coordinate 2,812,657 of CAWHVG010000005.1, read as the reverse complement.
GGCGGGCTCGCGCCACGACGAGCTCGGGGACGCGAGCAATCTCTCGGACCCTGAGCATCGTCGAGGAGGGACAGCCCCCGTTGTGCCCCGCGCGAGCGGGCGTATGGGTCGAGAGCGCCTCTTCATCGAGGGCCGAATGCCGGATCACGCCGAGACACGAGACCGAGACCTCTTCCCCTGAGTCGCCCGGCCCGGCCTCCCTCCGCGCCGCGGCGGATGCGAGGCAACGATGACGCGTTCTCTCCTCGGCGCCGAAGCGCACGCCGCCATCGCTTCGTCGCACGACGCGCCGGAGGGTGATCCATGAGCCCGGAGCAGCGCGCGCGGGTCGAGCTGCAGGCGCTTCGTGACGCGTGGCCGGTGCTCTCGGCCGAGGAGCGCGTCGCCGCCTTCCTGAACGCGCCGCGCGAAGATCGAGACGATCTCTTCCTCGGGACGAGCCCGCTGGCGCAGGCGCAGATCCTGATGGGGTTGCCCTCCGGCGAGCGGCGGGTGTGGATGCGCGTGCTGGCGCCGGACGACGCCGCCGACGTGTTGCAGGAGGTCGACGTGCGAGCGCGCGCGGAGCTGATGGCGCTCCTCGACGACGCCACCCACCGCGAAGTCACGGCCTTGCTCGCCTACGCGGAGGACGACGCCGGCGGTCTCGATGAGCCCGCGCTTCGCCCGGGTCAGGCCCGAGATGCGCGTCGACGAAGCGATCCGCTACCTGCAGCGACAGGCCCGCGATCACCTCGAGACGATCTACTACGCGTACGTGCTCGCCGCGGACCAGCGCCTGCTCGGCGTGTGCTCGTTCCGCGAGCTCTTCGCGGCGCCGCCCGACACGGTCGTGCGCGACATGATGCACGCCGACCCGGTCGTGATCGGCGAAGTCATGGACCAGGAAGAGGTCGCCAAGCGATTCGCCCAGCACGGCTTCATCGCGCTGCCCGTCGTCGACGACGCCGGCCGGATGAAGGGCATCGTCACCATCGACGACATCGTCGGCGTGGTGCAGGAAGAGGCGACCGAGGACGCGCAGAAGTTCGGCGGCATGGAGGCGCTCGACGCGCCCTACATGGACACCCCGTTCTGGCGGATGATCCGAAAGCGCGCCGGCTGGCTGGCCATCCTCTTCGTCGGCGAGATGCTGACGGCCACCGCCATGGGCGCGTTCGAGAACGAGATCGCGCGGGCGGTGGTGCTGGCGGTCTTCGTCCCGCTGATCATCTCGAGCGGCGGCAACTCGGGCTCGCAGGCGTCGACGCTGATCATCCGCGCCATGGCGGTCGGCGAGGTCAGGCTGCGCGACTGGTGGCGCATCTCGCGGCGCGAGCTGGCGTCGGGGCTCACGCTCGGCGTCATCCTCGCCGTCATCGGCGTCGTCCGCATCGTGGTCTGGCAGGCCGCTTTCCACACCTACGGCCCGCACTACGCGCTGGTGGCGATCACGGTCGGTCTGAGCCTGGTCGGCGTCGTGACGTGGGGGACGCTCTCGGGGGCGCTGCTGCCTTTCGTGCTGCGCCGCGCCGGCCTCGATCCGGCGAGCGCCTCCGCGCCCTTCGTGGCCACGCTCGTCGACGTGGCCGGCCTCATCATCTACTTCGAGGTCGCGCGCGTCGTGCTCAGCGGAACCGTCTTGTGAGCCTCTTCAGGTCGGGTGCAGCTCGGCGCCGACCAAGAAGAGCATGAAGAGCGGGCAGAGCAGGAGCCAGCACACGCTGCCGAACTTCCACACGTAGGCGCGGCCGCGCGGGTCGAGCTTGGACAGCAGCTCGAATCCGGTGATCGCGACGGCGAGGCTGGCCACCATGCCCGCGATCCCGTCGTGAGCGAAGTGATGCCCGTACCCTCCCGGGCTGGCGGCCAGGTAGCCGGCGACCCACGCCACGAAGGGAGTCAGGAAGGTGCCGACGGTGGCGGTCAACCGGCGCGCGGCGGTCGGGTACGCGTGCCAGTTCATGGGCGCGGGACGCAGCCGGTCGCGCGGCGCGAGCGCGAGCGGCAGGGCGTTTCCGCGATAAGGGCCGTCGGTGGGCACGCGGGCGATGACCCCGTCGAGCAGGCCTCGATCGCGTAGCAGCGGCGGCGCGTTCTGATCGGTGCGGTCGATCAGCACGAGCCCCTTCTTGCCGTCGCGCGCGTCACGCCAGAGCCGGCGGTGGGCCATCATCCGGAGCTGTGCGTCCAGCGCGACGAGGAGCCCGCCGAGCGCGGTGACGACGCCGATGCCGACAGCCTCCGACCCGCGCGCGCCGAGCGCCGGAAGGGCCGCGAACGCGAGCCAGATTCCCGTCGCCCGCCACCATCGCGCCGCGTCCTCGAGCGTGGGTGATGCTTCGCTGCCGCGGGCCAACGCGACGGGGACCCAGAGGTAGATGGTCAGCGCGAGCGCGACCACCGGACCGAGCACGAACGAGAGCCAGAAGCCGTAGATCCCGAAGGCGCCGATCAGTCCGGTGCCGACCGCGACCAACACGGTCCAGTAGGGCGCACCCTCGTCGACCCGTTCGCCGAGGTTGGGGAGCGCCGCGCCGGCCATCGAGCCCGATAGGGCGAGGAAGGTCGCGGGCTTCCAGTCGGAGGGTGCCGCGACGAGCCCGCTCAGGGCGCCAATCACGGCAGGGGCGGCGGCCATGACCAGCCGCCGGGGGAGCCAGTCGTACAATCCATACATCTCGCTTCAAGTGTGACGCCTTCGAGCGACTCCGCGAAGGGCACACCGCGAGAATCGTGTCCGTGCCGCCGCGGATCGGGGCGCGTCCGCGAGGATGACGCGCCCGCACGAAAGCCCCGGCGAGCCTGAAAAACAGGGCTCACTCACGGAGGGTCGAGAGTCGCGGACGGCGGCTTCAGGAACGGACGCTCGCGAGCGCGTCCCGAACGCTCGTCGCGAACGAGGGAACGGGTTCGGCCAACGCCGCGCTCTCGCGGATTAGGTCTCGATGGCGATGGCGCGCAGGCCGACGAGGTCGCCGCAGGCGGTGCGGCCGAGGAGGAAGACGCGGACCTGGGCGCTGTAGGGATCGGAGGCCGGCAGGTGTACCGCCACGTAGGTCACGTCGGTGAGGTTGGCGTCGAACGCGGCTTGGATCGCCGCCGCGGCGTTCGGGTCGGCGGTGTCGCTGGAAGGCTCGAGCGCGCGGAAGTAGCTCGCCGCGTCCCGGACCTCGGCCGTGCTCCCGCTCGGCTCGCCCGAGAGCGCCAGGACCAGCGCCGCGGTCGGCGCGCTCGTGCCCTCGCCGGGGAACGACACGTACTCGAGCGGCCGGTCGCTCTCGCTGAGGAAGAGCACGTCCGGAAGGTGCGGCTCGACGGCCGACTGGAAGTCGCTGGTGCACGCACCCCACTCGCCGCTCTGCGCGTAGTCGTGGAGCGCGCTCATCGTCGCCGGCCCGACGCCGCCGGTGTCGCTGACCGCCGCCAGCGTGTCGTAGGGGCGGCCGTCGACGATGGCGGTGGCCGGCGCGCTGGTGATGCCGTGCGCGACCAACTCGTCGTGGCTGGCGCCGTTCGCGATCGCGAGCGCCGTCTCTGCGGTCGCTTCGTCGAAGCTCACCGAGTCGAAGGTCCCGGCGAGCGCGGGCTGGGTCTCGGTCATCGCCGCCCACCAGTCGGTGGCCGCGTCGCGGAGCGAAGTCAGCGCGCTCGGCCCGACGTAGGAGAGCGGGCCCATCTCGCTGACGGTGGTGAAGGGCCGGCCTTCCACCAGCGCCGCCGCCGCGCGATCGTCGAGGAGCGCGTCGAGCTCGGACGGATCGGCCTGGTTCACGCCCCACACCACCGACTCCGACTCCCAGCCGAAAAAGGACACGCCCTCGACCAGCTCGCCGGCCGGCGCCGGGTGGGCCACCGCGTAGATCTCCAGCGCCTGGAACGCCGCGTCGCCGACGTAGGGGACGGCGTCGATCTCCGCCAGGTCGGTGAAGTAGGTGTCGTCGCCGGAGGGGCAGATCCCGTCCGGCCCGTTCCGGTAGTCGATCAGATTGCGGGCCGCGCGCGAGTCGAGCCGCGCCGCGTCGTCGAGCACCTCGAAGCTCGTGCCCGGGAAGTTCAGCAGGCCGACGATCAGCGCCGCCTGATCCTCCGGCACCACCAGCGCGTAGCCCGAGGGCGTCGCTTCCGGATCGTCGAGGCCGGCACACCCGGTCAGAGCGAGGAGGACGGCGAGGGCGACGCTGCGCTGAGACATGCGGCCGGCCTCCGCAACCGCTGTGCCGCCCTCTTTCGAGCCGATCTCGCGTGATCGGACGCCGCAGCTGGCTTCTCCGGTGGCCACTCCCGGACAGTCGCCGAGCCGCTCCGTCGTGGAGCGCTCGCGATGCCCTCGCCCGGCGACGCCGCGTCAGTGACGATACGCGAGACCGACGAATCGATCACGGCACCAACCGCAGGGTCGATATCGCCCCGGTCGTGGCATCACGCCACAGAGTAACCCCTGAAATCTAGAATGCCTCGCACCGAGGCACGGGCATTGCTCTCGAGCTGCGGCGTCCCGAACGCTACGGGGACACCGCGGGAGGCGCGAAATGAAAACTCGAGCTGAACCCAAACGAGAGGATTCCAAGGGCTCGCGCCGTCCACGCATCCTGCTGGCCGACGACGACGCGGACCACCGGCACATCCTGTCCCTCGTGTTGGGACGCCGGCTGGGACGAATCGTAGTCGATTCGCTGGATGACGGACATGATGCCCTCGTCGCGGCGCGGCGCCGTCCGCCGGATCTGGCCATCCTCGACTACGACATGCCCGGCTTGGACGGCCTCCATCTGGCGCTGGCCCTGCGCGCGCAGCCGAACCTGGCGCGCTTGCCCATCGTCGTCGTCAGCGGTCGGCTCGGCGCGAAGGAGCGCGAGCTCTTGAGCCGCGCCGGCGTCGATCGCTGCTTCGACAAGCCGGTCGTCCTCGCGAACCTCGCGCAGGCGGTCTGCGATCTCATGGCGGTGTCTCCCGAGCGGATCACGGGCGCGTTCCCGCGGGTGCTGGGCGCGCTCGACGAAGTGGGCTGAGCACACATCACGCGAGCCGTCGGGCGAGGACCGTCCAGGTCGCGTGATCGATCCCTTCGTGACCCGGGAAGGTGGTCCGGCGCAAGAGCGCGAGCTCCAACCCGCCCCGCTCCGGCTCGCCGAGGACATCGAGCACGTCGCGCGCGCTCAACCCTCGCGGCCCTCGATCGCGCGGCGGCTTCACGTCGAAGCACTTCAAGATGACGGCGCCGCCCGGCCGCAGCGCCCGCACCACCGCGTCGCGCCAGCGTCCTCGCTCGGACGGCTCGAGGGTGTGCATGAAGCCGCGGTCGAAGACGAGATCGAAGGGGCCCGCCGGCGTCGAGCTCAGCGCGTCGCCGACCACGTACTCGATCTCCACCCCGCGCGCGGCGGCGAGCTGCAGCCCCATGTCGCGCGCTTCGGGCACCCCGTCGATCGCGACCACGTGATGACCGCGCGTCGCCAGCTCGATCGAGTGCACGGCGGGACCGGCGCCGAGGTCCAGGACGCGCGCGCCGCTCGGGGGCAGCTCGTCATCGAAGAGCGCGACGAGATCGGCGTCCGGCTCGCGATGGTACCAAGGGAGATCCGCGGGCTCGCCGCGGTAGCGATCAAGGAAGCGTTCCAATGCCATGCGAGCCCACGTAAACGCGGCGCGCGCTCACTCAACCCGGCTTACGAGAAAGGGCCGGCGAATCCGCGCAAAGATGAACGTGATTCACAGATGCCCTTCAACCTATGGATTACGAAGGTTTTTTCGGTGTTGGCGGTCGAGGCGAAACGTGAATGTGATTCACTGTTCGCCCCGTGAGCGCGCTTGGAGCATCCGGGCGATCTCCGCGATCCGATCCCAGAGCGCGGGGTCGTCCGGGCGTTCGGCGGCGAGCTCCTGGTAGACGCGGAGCGCCTCGCCCAGCTCGCCGCGCTGCACGAGCGATTCGGCCTCGAGCTGTGCGGGCGAGATGGCGAAGGTCGGCTCGTCGTCGTCCCACGCCGCATCGGCCTCGCCCCACGTGTCGGCGTCGACCGACTCGGTGCCGGGCGCGAAGGTGGGCGGCTCTTCGCGCACGCGGACGCCGGGCCAGCTCCGTTCGCCGAATCCCAGCGGAGGCGCGCCGTCGTCGTCGTCTTCGCCCGGCTCGTGGATGGCCCACGCGCTCGCTTCCGGTGCCGCGGAGGCGACGTCGTCCTCGTCGAGCGGCGCGTGCACGGGATCGGCGCTCAGCGCGGGCGCGTCCTTCGGCGCGTCGAAGAGCGGCGCCGCCGGGACGACCGGCTCGCTCGGTGACGCGGGCTCCATCGACTCGAGCAGCGCGTCCAGATCGCGCTCGGCGTCGGCTTCCACTTCGCGCTCGAGCTCGGCGAGGGGGAGCTCGCCGGCGCCCGCGACGCGGGTCACCTCGCGGCCTTCCGGCGCCGCCAGTGGGCGCAGCACGCGGGTGCGCTCCTCGTCCTCGTCGACCAGCTCGTACTCGCCCACGCCGAGGGTGCGGGTCGGCTCGTCGGGGAACGCGTCCGGCGGGATCGTCGCGTCGACGTTCGAGGTCACGTCGTCCGCCGAGAACGCAGCCAGCGGCAGCTCACCGTCGCTGGCCACGCGGGTGGTGTCGCCGAAGATTCGGCGCCTCGACGGGCGAGTGATCCTCTTCGTCTTCGGGCCGTTCCGGCAACGGCGCACCGGAAGCCGCCGCGAGGACGACCCGCAGCGCGTGCACGAGCCGGCCGGCGCGAGCCGCCGCGTCACCCTCGCTCACGCTCTCGTAGCGGGCCAGCGCGGCGTCGAGATCCCCGCTCGCGAGATGGTCGGCGGCTTCCACGAAGCGCGCATCGGCCGGCGCGCCCTCTTCCGCGCCGCGAAACCACACCTGGGCCATCGCGAGCTCGAGCGCTTCCACGGCGCGCTTGGCGTCGCCGTCGCCGGGGTGATGCATGAAGAACGCCCTCGCGGCGTGCAGCGCGGGCTCCAAGCCGCCCGCCCCGAGGGCCTCGCCGACGGCGGCGGCCAGCGTCGAGCCGCCGTCCTGATCGTGCTTCGCCACGTGCTCTTGGTCTCTCGGGCGCGAAACACGCGCCGACCCACCGATCACACCGCGATGGCCGTGCGGAAGTCGATCGGATGTCGCGCTCTGACACGCTGCGTCGCGACGGCGCGCGAAGGGCGGCGGCGCGCGCTCCGACCCGAAGTGCGACGTCGCGCCGCGTGCGCGAACCGCGCGCGTGGCGTCGCGCCTCCCAACGGCGGCGGAGGTTGACGCAGCCGGGCAACCTTGCGATGCCCAGGGCCCCCGACCCGCGCGATGCTCTTCAACAGCCTCGACTACATCATCTTTCTCGTGCTGGTGTTCGCGCTCTTCTGGAGCTTCGAGCCGAGCACGAGCGCGTTCGCCCGCGCGCTGGTGAGCGACGGTCACGTGCGCCGCGAGGCGTGGCTGCGTCTCGCGCGCTGCGCGCTGCTGCTGGTCGCTTCCTACCTGTTCTACATGTCGTGGAACTCGGTGTTCATCCTCTTGATCATCGGGTCCACGCTGGTCGACTACGCGGCCGGCCTCGCGCTCGGGCGCACCGAGACGGAGTGGAAGCGGAAGGCCATCGTCGGGGTCAGCCTGCTCGTGAACCTCGGCGCGCTCGGTCTCTTCAAGTACGCCGACTTCGGGCTGGTCGCGACCTCCGACGTGCTCCGGCTCTTCGGCGTCGACTGGCGGCCGACGCTGCTCCACCTGGTGCTGCCGGTCGGGATCTCGTTCTACACGTTCCAGACGCTGAGCTACACGATCGACGTCTATCGCCGCCGGCTGGCGCCGCACCGCGACGTGCTCGAGTTCGCGACCTACGTCGCGTTCTTCCCGCAGCTCGTCGCCGGCCCGATCGTGCGGGCCAAGGAGTTCCTGCCCCAGTTCGCGCATCGCCCGCGGCTGACGCACCTCGGGCGCGCAGAGCGCGATCTCCTGATCCTGCGCGGGCTGGTGAAGAAGGTCGCCATCGCCGACTTCCTGGCCGCGCACCTGATCGACCGCGTCTTCGACAACCCGGGCGCGTTCAGCTCGGGCGAGGTGTGGGTCGCGGTCTACGCCTACACCTGGCAGCTCTACGGCGACTTCTCCGGCTACACCGACATCGCCCGCGGCAGCGCGCGCCTGCTCGGGTTCGAGCTGCCCGAGAACTTCGACCGCCCCTTCAACACCACGGGGCCGATCGAGTTCTGGCGCTACTGGCACATCACGCTGTCGCGCTGGGTCCAGGACTACATCTACATCCCGCTCGGCGGCAGCAAGAAGGGTCGCGCGCGCACCTACGCGAACCTCTTCCTCTCGTTCCTGATCATCGGCGTCTGGCACGGGGCCGGCTGGACCTTCGTCATCTTCGGTCTCTGGCACGCCACCGGCGTCACGCTGAACCGCGGCTATCGCGAGTGGAAGAAGGCGCGCGGGCTCGACGGCGGTCCGCCCAAGGGCGGATGGAAGCGCGCGCTGCTCGTGTTCATCAGCGTTCACTTCTTCGTCATCCACTGGCCGATCTTCCGCTCGCCGAGCCTCGGCCGGATGGTCGACGTCTACCGGCAGATGTTCGCCGGCGACTGGATGTCGCTGCGCGTCGGGCCGTGGGTGTGGGCGGTCATCGTCGGCATGGGCGTCGTGCACTTCTGCCCGCGGGCGTGGGTCGATCACGCCGAGCGCAGCATCCGCGAGCTGCCCTGGTGGGCGATGGGTGTCCTGGTGGCGCTGATCGCCGCGCTCTTGATGCACGTCTCGGCCGGGCAAGCGTCGCCCTTCATCTATTTCCAGTTCTGATCGGAGTTGCCCGTGGTTTGCGATTCGCCTCTTTCCGTTGGTAGACCGAGCACGTGACGACGACCGACGCCGAGCCGCGCGATGGCGCTCATCCGGCCGGGGTGTGGCGCGCGCTGGCGATCCTCGCCGTCGCCGCGTCGTTCGCGTGGATCCCCTACGTGGTGCCCGGGATGGAGGAGCTGCGGCTGCTCCGCGCGAGCGAGCCCATGCCGCTGACCGACCTGATCTCGTTCCGGCCGCGCCAGGGCGGCGCGAGCCTGGCCGGGGCGCTGCGTCGGAACAGCGTGCTCGCTCAGGACGATCAGGCGCTGATGGAGATCGCGCCGTTGCCGGAGGCCATCGAGGTGGCGCCGCACCGCTCGCGCAGGCGAGAGCCGCGGCACGGCGACGAGGATCGGCAACAAGCCCCGCTCGGCCGCATCGACCCCGAGGAGTACGAGGGGCTCACGCAGGAGATCGAGGATCCCGACGGCTCGATGCGCGCGTTCTACCGGCGGCTGGCCAAGGTCACCCGCCACCAGCCGATGCTGGCGCGGATGGGCGTGTACGGCACCTCGACCAATGGCGCCGATCGGATGACGGCGCAGGTCCGGCGTCTCATGCAAGCGCGCTTCGGCGACGGCGGCAAGGGTTGGGTCCCGGTCGCGCCGGGCTGGCGCTATCAGCGTCACCAGCACGTCGAGTGGCACGCCGAGCGCTGGCACACCTACGTGGTCAACCGCAGCAACGGTCCGCTCGATCGCTACGGCTTCGGCGGCGTGGTGGCGGAGAGCCGGATTGGCGCGCGCTCGACCATCGCCACGGTGGGCGGTGACGGTCCGGGCAGCGCCGTGAGCCAGTTCCGCCTCTTCTACCAGGCGTTCCCGGAGGGCGGTCCGCTGGGCATCGAGGTCGACGATGGCGACGAGCGGCAGATCTCCACCCACGCCGACGAGGTGGAGGATCGCGTCGAAGAGATCGACGTGCCCGACGGGTCGCACTCGCTCACCCTGCGCGCCGAAGGCGAGGAGCCGGGCGATCTCCGCCTCTACGGTGTGACGATGGAGCGCGACGGGCCCGGCGTGGTGGTCGACGGGCTGGCGCTGATCGGTGCGTTCACCCGCGTCTTGCGCCTCTTCGACGAGGAGCACCTGGCCACGCAGATCCGGCAGCGCGATCCGAACCTGGTCGTGTTCTGGATGGGCGCCAACGACGCGGCCAGCGAGTCGGTGCCTTTCATCCGCGATCAGTACATCGCGCACTACCGCGAGATCCTGCGGCGCTTTTCTTCCGCGCGGCCGGACACGAGCTGTCTGGTGATGGCGATCCTCGACAAGGGCGAGCGCGTGAACGGCCACATCCGCACGCGCCCGCGGGTGGAGCCGCTGATCGAAGCGCAGCGGGAGGCGGCGCGCGCCGAGCACTGCGCGTTCTTCGACACCTATCGGGCGATGGGCGGCGACGGCACCATGCGCCGCTGGTACCACGCCAGCCCGCGGCTCGTGACCGCCGACCTCGGTCACCTCACCGACGCCGGCTCGCGGGTGATGGGCACGCTCGTCTACAGAGCACTGCTGAAGGGCTTCGACGACTGGATCGCCGATGGGGAGCCCGCGCCGCACGAGTGACATGGGCGCGCCGCGCCGCGCCGGGGCGACGTTCGCCCTGGTGACGGGGTTGGCCGCGCTGGCGTTCGCACAGGCGCCCGAGGAGCCGACGCTGCCGCTGGTGCCGATCGAGAACCCGGGCGCGCTCTCGGGGTTCGCGGACGCGCTCTCCGCCCTCGCGCACGACCCTTCGCGGCGCGTGCGGGTGCTGCACTACGGCGACAGCAACGTCGCGGCCGACATCTGGACGAACGAGGCGCGGGTGGCGCTGCAGCGCCGCTACGGCGACGGCGGGAGCGGGTTCTTGCTGCCGCCGGGCCACGGGAGCTGGCACCGCGGGCAGGTGTCGCTGGAGACGGAGGGAACCTGGCGCAGCCGCCGCCGCGGCTTCGGTCGCGACTTCGGCCCCAACGACGGGCTGTGGGGGGTCGCCGGCGTCGGCATCGAGGCCGAGTCGCCGGGAGCGCGCATCCGGGTCGACGTGCCCGCCGCGCCGATACCGCGCGTCTTCGAGCTCCACCTGCTGGGCCGGCCACGACCGGGGGCGATCGTGCTGCGCGTCGATCAGGGCGAGCCGATCCGCGTCAGCACCTTCGAGGCGGAGCCCGGGCTCATCCTCCGCCGCCTCGAGCTCTCGCCGGGCGCGCACCGCGTGGTGATCCGTCACGCCGGCGGTCACCCGCGCGTGCTCGGCGTGGTGGTCGAGCGGGGCTCGGGCGTGGTCTACGACGTGCTCGGTATCAACGGTCACCGGGCCAGCGCCATCCTGCACTGGAACGAGCGGCTGCTCCGCTCCGAGCTCGCACAGCGGCGGCCGAACCTGGTCGTGCTGAGCTACGGCGGGAACGAGGCGCTCGACCGCTCGCTGCCGATGGCGACCTACGAGACGCAGCTCCGGCGGGCCGTGACCCGGATGCGATCGCTGACGCCCGACGCGAGCTGCCTCATGGTCGGTCCGCTGGCCACCTATCCTGTGCACGCCGCGCGGATGCAGCAGGTGACCGACGTGCAGCGCCGGCTCGCGCCCGAGCTCGGCTGCGCGTTCTGGGACGGCAGCCGGCTCGCGGGTGGCCACGGCAACCTCGGCTCCTGGGGCCGCGTGCCCGGGCTGGTCAGCGGCGATCGCCTCCATCTCGCCCGCCACGGCTACGAGCTGGTGGGCGCGCGCTTCGCGCAGGCGCTCCTGGCCGCCGTCCAGCATCGATGAGCGCTCTGCGGGAGCCCGCGGCCTCGAACCTGAGGCTTCCCGGCCGCCGTCCAGCATCGATGAGCGCTCTGCGGGAGCCCGCGGCCTCGAACACGAGGCTTCCCGGCCGCCGTCCAGCATCGATGCGCGCTCTGTGCCAGTGAGCGGCCTCGGACGCGGGGCTCCTCGGCGCCGTCCAGGGTTCCGCGCTTCGCACGGCGGCGCGCCCTTCGATAGAATGCGCGGGTGCCCGACGAGCGCAGTACGGTCGAGGCCCGGGACACCATCCTCGAGAACGACCGCCCCATCCTGCGTGGCGGCAGCATCGATGCTTTCGGTGACCTCGGGCCCGGCTCTCAGCTCGGCGGCCGCTACCTCGTCGAGTCCGTGATCGGAAAAGGCGCGACCGGCGTCGTCTTCGAGGCCTCGCACCTGGTCATCGGCAAGCGCGTCGCGCTCAAGTGCCTCTACCCGCAGCACGCCTCGAACCCGACCATCGTCGAGCGCTTCTTCCGCGAGGCGCGCATCGCCGCCACCGTCGAGCACCCGAACGTCATCCAGGTCTTCGACGGCGGAAAGGAAGGCGAAGTCCTCTTCTTGGCCATGGAGCGCCTCGAGGGCGAGTCGCTCGGCGCGCGGCTGATGCGCGGCCCGATGCGGGTGAACGACGCGGTCACGCTCTTCCTCGCGTTCATGGACGGAGTGGCGGCGGTCCACGCACGCGGCGTCGTCCACCGCGACCTGAAGCCGGACAACATCTTCCTGGCCGATCAGCGCGCCGGCGTGGTCCCCAAGGTGCTCGACTTCGGGATCAGCAAGCTCAAGGAGCCTGGGCTGAAGGAGCTGACCTCCCTCGGTACGGTCATGGGCACGCCCTTCTACATGGCGCCCGAGCAGGTCACCAACACCCGGGACGTGGACGCGCGCGCCGACGTCTACTCGCTCGGCGTGATGCTCTTCGAGGCGCTGACCGGCGACGTGCCCTTCGCGGACGACTCCGTGCTCGGCATCTTCAAGCGAGTGCAGGCGGGGGACACCACCTGGCTCGACCGGCTGCGCGACGAGGTGCCGGAGCCGCTGGTGAAGGTGGTGGAGACCGCCATGCGCGTGGACCGCGCCCGGCGCTTCGCCTCGGTGACCGAGATGCGCGACGCGTTGGCCAGCGCGACCCCGGCGGACACCGATCCGGTCACCGAGCGGCCCTACGTCTCCGACTCGCGCGAGACGGTGAAGGACGCGCGCTCGCCGCTCGCGCAGCGGGAGATCCCGACCATCGTGCGAGGGACCGCTCCGTTGCCGCCCGCCGAGCCGAGCGCGGTGCCGCTCTGGGTGTGGTGGGCGCTCGGCGCCGCCGGCGCGGTGACCTTCGTCTCGGTGGTCGTCGCGCTCCTGGCGCTGGTGAGCTGAGCCTCGAGCTCGGGAGCGAATTCCCGCGTGACGGCGACGCTGCTCGTCGCGACGAGAGCGAGCGAGGCCCGTCGGCGACCGACCCGCCGGCGCCGGCACGTCAGCAGCCGTCGTTGGCGCGACATCGGGACGCATCCATCGTGCGCGACATCGAGACGCAGCCCTCGTGCGCGACATCGGGACGCATCCATCGTGCGCGACATCGAGACCCAGCCGTCGTGCGCGACGTCGAGGGGCGCGGACGTCGCGCGCCGGCTCACATCAGGCGGTAGACCAGGAGCGCCACTGCCGCGATCAGGATGACGGTCCAGATCACGTTGCTCAGCGTGGACGGCTTGCCCTGGGGCTGCTCGACGCCGGCGACCTGGCGCAGGCCCGGAGCGCATGCTCTGCAGGAGACCGCCGCCCGAGGACGCGCCGCTTCCCGACGCCGACGTGGAGCGCTTGCTCTTGCGCTTCCGCTTCTTCCGCTTCTCGGCCATGGCTGGCGGTACTGTAGCCGCGCCGCGCCCAATTGGCTCGTCCGCCGCGGAATGGTGGAAAACGGCCGGTGAATGTCTGCCCGAGCGGGCTCAGGCGAGCATCTTGCGCGCGTCGGAGACCACGTCTTCGGCCTTCTTGGCCTCGCGCGGCGGGATCGCCAGCCCGCGCTGCACCGCCGGCCGCTCGTCGATGCGCTTCAGCCACGCTTGCAGGCCCGGCAGCCCCTCGATCTCGACACCCGACCACCAGTGCGTGCGCACCCAGGCGAAGTTGGCGATGTCCGCGATGGAGTAGTCGTCGGCCAGCCACTCGTGCTCGCTCAGGCGCCGCTCCAGCACCTCGAAGAGCCGCCGCGACTCCCGCTGATAGCGCTCGATGGCGTAGGGGATCTTCTCCGGCGCGTAGCGAGAGAAGACGTTGGCCTGCCCCATCATCGGGCCGACGCCGCCCATCTGGAACATCACCCACTGCATCACCCGCGAGCGGCCCTTCACGTCCTCGGGCAAGAGCGCGCCGGCCTTCTCGGCCAGGTAGACCAGGATCGCGCCGGACTCGAACACGGCGAAGTCGTCCTCGTCGTGATCGACGATGGCCGGGATGCGCCCGTTCGGGTTGATGGCGAGGAACCAGGGCTCCTTCTGCTCCTGCTTTCCGAGCGAGATCGGGTGCACCTCGTACTCGAGCCCGAGCTCCTCGAGCGCGATGGAGGCCTTGTGCCCGTTGGGCGTCGCGGACGTGTAGAGCGTGATCATCGAGCCTCACTTTGGGCCCGCCGCGGCTCGCGTCCAGTCGTCATCGCGCGGCGAGCGCGCGCCGGCCAGGAGCGCCTCTCGGCGCGCTCGGACACCGGCACCCGGAGCGCCAGCTCGCGACCGCGCTCGCTCATCTTCCGCCACGTCTTCTGGAGGATATCGATCAGCGCCTCGTCGTCGCGGTCTCGTGCGAAGTCGTCGAAGTGGTGCTCCAGGAAGACCAAGCAAGCGCAGTCCTCGAGCGCCTGCGCGTCCGGATCGGAGGCGAGCCTCGTCTTGCGGATCAAAGCCTCCACCCGCGCCAGCGTGTCCTCGTCGTAGCCGGCCGCGCGGAGCGTCTCGACCGCCAGCGCCGCGTGCAGCCGGCCCTGCTCGCGCCGCCAGCGCAGGTAGCCCGCCTTGCCCGCCGGATAGTCCGTCCTCGGCACCCGCCAGCGGCAGAGGTGCTGAGCCCGGACCGCGAGCTGCAACGCCTCCGACGGCGCCTCGACCCGCGTCGCCAGCGCCGCGCTCATCCGCCTCGCGTACGCCAGCTCCGCCGGGACGTTCTCCGTGTCGATCCGAGTCCGGCTCGGGTCCTCGGCGTGCAGCGCGTCCAGCGCCTCGATGGCTTCCTGCAAGCGGTCCGGCATCACCCGAAGTCTCTCCTGTGGATCGTTTCCGTCCAACGGGTTTACGTCCGCCCCTTCGGGGACCAAGCTCCGCGCCATGAACGTCGCCGACCTCGTTCAGCACGTGCGTGACGGCGAGCGCGTGACGGTCGGGGCGGGCCGAGCGCTGGCCGAGCACGTAGAGGATGCCGGCCGAGCACGTAGAGGCCGCGGACCCGGTCACGGCCTGAGCTTTCGAGCGGGTCTCACGAGCGAGTGACGCGGGGGACCCGCGCGAATTACCCTTCGGAAGAGATGGGCGAGCCCGAGCAAGAGATGACCGACGAGCTGGAGCACGAGACCGTCGTCGACGAGGTCGGGGACCCTCCGGCCCGAGCCAAGCGCTGGCGGATCGGTCTCTTGGCCGTGCTCTTCGTCGGGTCGCTGATCGTCGCCAAGGTGACCGGCGTGCACGAGCGCTTCGACGTGGACGAGATCCGCGCGCTGATGGTATCGGCCGGCGCGTGGGGCTTCGTCGCGTTCGTCGCGCTCTTCACCCTCGGAGAGCTGATGCACGTGCCGGGGATGGTCTTCGTCGGCGCTGCGGCGTTCGCGTACGGGAAGGTGCTCGGGTCACTGGCCGGCTACACGGGCGCGCTGGGCAGCGTGTTGATCAGCTTCCTGCTGATTCGCACCATCGGCGGTCAGCCCCTCGGCAGCATCCGCTGGCATTGGGTGCGCAAGATGCTCGACCGCCTGGAGGCGCGTCCCATCCGCACCGTCGCGATCTTGCGCGCCATCTTCTGGCTCGCGCCGGCACTCAACTACGGCCTCGCCATGACCAAGGTGCGGCTCAAGGACTACCTGATCGGCTCCGCGATCGGGCTGGCCATCCCGGTCCCGCTGGCCGTCATCTTCTTCGACTGGATCGTCGCTCGCTGGCCGTGAGCCGTAGTACCCGGGGGGCGCGCCGCGACCGACGCTCGAGGACGACCTGATTGGCTCCGCGCTGCGACTGGCCATCCCGGTCGCGCTGGCTGTGATCTTCTTCGACCGGATCGCCGCCCGCTTCTTGTGAGCCGGTGTGCCTCCGAGCCGGTGTAGGCTGAGGGCATGGTCACGGTCGCGGTGGACGCGATGGGATCGGATCTCGGTCCCAAGGTGGCCGTCGCCGGCGCGGCGGCGGTGAGCCTCGGCGCGGGGGCGCCGGACATCCTGCTGGTGGGAGACGAAGGCGTCTTGCGGCGGCTCTTGACCGTGCACGAGCACGACCGAGCGCGCATCCGCATCGCCCACGCGCCCCGCTTCGTCGAGCAGCATCACAAACCGGGCGACGCGCTCGACTCCATGCCGGACTGCTCCGTCCTGAGGGCGGCCGAGCTCGTGCGCGAAGGGGAGGCCGACGTCCTGGTCAGCGCTGGCAACACCGGCGCCGTCACCCTCGCCTGCGCGCGCACCTTCGAGCGCCTACCCGGGGTGGCCCGCTGCGCGCTCGGCGCCGTCTACCCGACCGAGCGCCGCCGCGGCGAGAAGGACGACCCCTTCAGCCTCATCCTCGACGCCGGCCTGACCCTCGAGCCGAGCGCCGACGACCTCGTCGCCTTCGCCGTGATGGGCTCCGCCTACGCCGCCCGCATCTCGCGCAACCCGAACCCTCGCGTCGCCCTCCTGTCGATCGGCTCCGAACCGACCAAAGGCATCCGCGCCGTGGTCGAAGCCCACGAGCGGCTCACCCACGTCGACTGCGTCGAGTTCATCGGCAACATCGAAGGCATGGACATCCCGAAGGGCACCGCCGACGTCGTCGTCACGGCCGGCTTCACGGGCAACATCGTCCTCAAGATGCTGGAAGGCGTCGCGGACACCGTCATGCGCCTCGGCCGCTACGCCGGCGACAAGAGCCTCCGCTACAAAGCCGGCTTGGGTCTGTTGGCGCCGGCCGTCCGCAAACTCCGCCGCGCCACCGACTGGGAACAATACGGCGGCGCTCCCATCCTCGGCTTCGACCACCTCTGCATCAAAGCCCATGGCCGCAGCACCGAGCGCGCGATCGGCAACGCCATCAAAGTGGCCAGCCGAGCCGCGCGGAGCGAGCTGGTCCGCTCCATCCGCGAGGGCCTGGCCGAGCTCGAGCCCGAGGGCGCGGAGCTGCGAACCTGAACCGAGCCTCTCCGTGGACTCGCTTTCCCCTCATGGAAGCGTCGACAGCCTTGCAGCCTGCTGCCGGTGGCCAACCGGCTGCCGGCAGCCTCGGGAGCCACCTTTAGGTGCCGAGACGGCTGTCCAGAGCCTCGGGAACCACCTTTACGTGGCGAGACGGCCGTCCAGAGCCTCGGGAGCCACCTTTAGGTGGCGAACCGGCTGTCCAGAGCCTCGTCAACCACCTTTAGGTGGCGAACCGGCTGTCCAGAGCCTCGGGAACCACCTTTAGGTGGCCAAGAGGCTGTCGAGAGGCTCGACAACCACCTACAGGTGATTCTCGGCGGCGTGCTCGTGGCCGCTCAGGCGGTCTCGGGGGTGGTCGGCTTGGCGTCGGTCTTGGCCGGCTTGCTCTGCCCGCGGCCGCTCGGGCGGACGCTGAAGAGGGAGGGGAGGCGGTCGTCGTCGTTCCAGATGGCCGCGGCCCAGCGCCGGATCCGGTCGTAGGCGTCCTGGAGGACCACGAAGGCTCTCGCGGCGTCGTCCTTGGCGTCCTGCAGGGCCTTGGCCTGGCCCTCGCCGAGCTCGAAGAGGATTTGGCCCGCGCTCGCCTTGGCCGCGGCGGAGTCGGACGCGTCGTAGTAGCGGCCTCCGCCGGACGCGAGGAGCTCCGCATGCCCGTCGTACAGCGCGGCCAGGCGCGTGAGGTCGCTCGCGAGGTCCTTGTGGCCCGTGCCGCCGCGGATGCTGGCGATCTCGAGGCCGGCCTTCGGGTCGTCGACCAGCATGTACTCGCACACGCGCATCATCCGCGCCTTGGTCGCGAGGGCCTGCTCGAGCGTGGTGCCCTTGACGCGGCCGCCGCCCGCGGTCGCCTCCAGCGAGGCCCGCCGCGTGTTCGCGTACCACAGGCCCCACGACGCGGGCTCGATGCGGTCGAGCAGCGCGTGATCGAAGGACTGCGGGTCCTGTCTCTCGAAGCGTGAACGAACGTCGGGCTGCAGCAGCTCTCGCGAGATGTGCAGTCCTAGAATAGAGACATCGGCCAGGTCGACAGACGGTAGATGCGCATCTTCGACGGCCGCGCGGAGGCCCGCTGTCGCGCGCCATCCGCTCTCGGCGGCCTGGGGATCATACGTAGAGTGGCCCGCGGTATCGGTGGTATTCGGCATGGGGCGAGACTGCACGAGGATTGCGGCGAGATCCAGGGTCGCCCTGGAATTCATGCCCGCGGCGCGCACGGGCCCGGTGACAGGCGCCTTCGTTCATGCGTCTGATACGCGGCGCACGCAGACCCAGGCCCGGTCGATTGTCAGGTCCGACTCCGAAGCAGACGACTCGTCTCCGC
Source organism: uncultured Pseudomonadota bacterium (assembly GCA_963832725.1). Taxonomy (GTDB): domain Bacteria; phylum Myxococcota_A; class Polyangia; order Polyangiales; family Sandaracinaceae; genus JAEZBP01. The sequence goes on along the minus strand of CAWHVG010000005.1, from coordinate 2,794,405 downwards.
TACGCCGCCCCGGAGACGGAGCGACCGCACCGGGAGTGATCCTCCTCTCGGGCTTGACGCAGCGGCAGTTCGCCGCGCACATTTCTGTCGTGGGGGAGAATAACGCTGTGGCAGCGGACGGACGGCGCTGGAAAGTCGCTTGCACGGCCGTGCGCGTCGACGGTCGCGCCGTCGACGTGGAGGTTTTCGCGCACTCGGTCGATGAGGCCCGGAAGACGCTGCTCGACGAGGGCTACACGGACGTGAAGGTGTGGTCGGACGGTCGGCTCGATGGTTTGTTCCGGCCACCTCCGCGGCCGACGCGCGTGATGGGCACGCTCTTGCAGTTCGCGGTCACGGGAGGGATCGCCGTGATGACCACGCGGCGGGTCCACTTGGCCGAGGCCGCGCTTCGCGCCTGTATCCTCCCCGGCTTGGTCTCCGGCCTCATCCTGCTCGACGTCGATCGCGACGGTGGCGCTGAGGCGGCGATCTTCCTCCTCGTGTGGCTCTTCGCTCTTCTCTCGCTCGCCGTGTTCACACAGATGCTGCGGGCGCGGATGTGGAAGCGATGGGTCGAGGTGGCCGCGCTCGCTCGCATTCTGAAGTTCATGAACTTCAGCGGCGGAAAGCGTCTGATCAGGTTCGAAGCCGACGTGAGCCTGGCGACGTCGCTGGCCGGTCGGGGACGGCTCGCGGAAGGGCTACGCGTGCTCGACCGATGGGACGCCGACCCCGTGATGCCCGCCACCATGCGTCACGCCAGGCGAGCGGGGGTCTACTCGGCGGCCGGGCAAACCGATGACGTGATCCGCTGCCTGCGAAATGCGCTGAGGGTCGATCCCGAGTCGCTCAATGCGCGGATCGACCTGGCGATGGCGCTCGTCCGACATCGCGGGGACTGCGAGGAGAGCAGCGCTCTCCTTCGGGAGGTCGATCCCGGGAAGCTCGTCGAGCTGGCGCGAGCTTTCTACGATTGGGCGCGGGGGTGGATCGCGCTCGAAGACGGGTATCCGATCTCGGCGCTCGCGCTCCTCGACGACGCCGAGCGCCGGCTCGCTTCGTTTCCGCGGAAGACGCCAACCATCGTCGGCGTGCGGACGGAGATCGACGCGCTCCGGGTCTTGGCCCTCGGCGAGGCGGAGCGATGGGAGTCGGCCGCGACCGTGCTCGAGCAGATTCGGGAGCGGCTGGAGGCGATGAGCCCGACGCTCTTTCTCCGCTGTACGCGTTCGCTCGCCGCGGGCTCGCCGTATCGCGGCTGAGCGAGGACTCGGGGCTCCCCGAGGCGCCGCGCGCCGTCGGCGACGGTGCGCACGTGCAGGCCGCGGCCGGAGTCGTGCACGAGCTCCGCGCCGTCTTCCGAGAACGCGGCGGTCGACGCGCCTGGGTGCTCGATTGTCTGCACAATCTCACCACGCGAGACGTCGAAGACGAACAGGTTCTCCCGCGTGCTCAGCGCGAGCCGGTCGCCGCGCGCGCCGACGAGACGGCCCGGGACGTCGATGGTGCGCTTCGCATCGAGGCTCGCGGCGTCCAGCACTGTGAGCTTCCACTGGCCGTCGGCGTTCCACACGACCGCGGGCTCTCCGTCGACGAAGAGCGGAGACGCGGTGCCTCCGATCGAGGCGGTGGCGAGCACCTCCCCCGACGGAACCGCGATCAGGGCGATCTCTCCCCGGTCGCTCGTGCCCAGCAGCCGTTCCCCGCCGGGAGAGAACGTGAGGGCTGGGACCTGCCAAGGCACCTTCACCTTGACGACCACCTCACCCGTCGCGAGGTCCCAGAGCCACACCGTCTCGTCCCGGCACCCGCACGCCACGTGCGAGGCGCTGGCCGCGAAGCCGCGCACGTCCGTCTTGTGCTTCAGCTTGCCCTTCTTGCCCTTCTTGCCCTTCTTGCCCTTCTTGGCCTTCTTGCCCTTCTTTCGGGGCGCCGCCGCGGGTGCGCTCGGGCCCGCTTCCAGCATCGCGAGGATCTCCTGCTGCTCTGCCTGCGGGCCCTCCTTCGCGACGTCGAAGGCAGTCCGGCCCTCGCCGTCGGGGAGCCGCGGGTCCGCGCCCGCATCGAGCAGCACTCTCACCGCGTCCTTCTTCGCGTCTCGGGTCGCGAGGTGGAGCGGGCGCTCCTTGCTGTGCCCGGTCACGACCGAGTTCGGATCCGCGCCGGCCTTCAAGAGCGCGGCGAGCGCCTTGGTCGTCTTCGCGACCGCGATGGCCCCGTAGAGCGGGCTTCGGCTGTGCAAGTGCGCGAGGTTGGCCCCCCTGCGGACCAGCACCTCGATCGTCTTCACCTTCTCGTAGCTGGCGGCCAGCTCGAGCGCGGTCGCGCCGTTGTAGTCCTGCGCCTCGATGTCCGCGCCTGCATCGAGGAGCGCGAGCACGGCGTCGGTCTTGCCCTTGCGCGCCGCGTCGTGGAGCGCGGTGCCGTCGAGGATCTTCCCGTCGGGCTTCGCGCCCCGTTCGATCAGGAACTCGATGAGCTCGACCCGGCGGTTCGCGGCGGCGACGTGCAAGGGCGTCGCATTCCGCAGCTCCACGTTCGCCTTCACGCCTGCGTCGAGGCACAGCCTCGCCGCCTCGACGTCACCCGTCTTCGCCGCCTTGTGCAGGTCCTTCGCAGTGGGCATCCGTGCTCCTTCGATGTCCGCCCGGTGCAGGGTGCGGGCCATTCGATTCCCGCCCGGCCTCCGGACGCTCCGTGGCCCCGTCACACCCAGCTGGCGGTCCTGTCTCACCCTCGGGCGAAGGCCTCGAGGGATGCGGGGCTCGGTGCAGGCCGGACGGATTACGACGCCTGCGCCCGCTCATCGCGCTCGCCACCGGCAGCCGCCCCGCGCGGTCCTCTGTCGAGCAGCTCGCCCGGGCGACGCGGTCGACGAGACGGGGCGGCAGGATGCTGCGGCGCGGCGCCGCGGCGGACGTCGCCGAAGACGCGCTCGAGCAGCGCGTCGTGCGGAGACGGGTGTTCGGAGTCAGCACCGATGGGGCCAAGGACGAACACGTCGCAGGCGGACTGACGGTAACCGTTGCGTTCGACAGCTGGCGCCAAGTGCAGCCCAATCGGCCGAGTCGAGCGGGCGTCAGGCCAAGGACCATTGGGCATCGAGGGGTCAGCCTCGATATCGGCCGAACGTACTCCGAAGAGGCCGCGTGCAGTTCACGCGATGAAATAGACCTCGGCCGGCAGTTCCTCGGGGCCGGCCTTCTCGAGCTTGTGGACGAGCGCAGACACGCAGTACCCGTCCGTCGAAACCAAGCCCATCTCCTCGGCCCGTGCCGGGCGGACGATCTCGTACTCCCACGTGTCGACGTTCACGGTGAGCTCACCCGTCACGTCGGGCGCCATGACGTGGTCGGGGTAGAAGCGGTACCGCGCCTCGCGGCCCTCCTCCGAGATCTTCTCGCCCTTGAAGTGCCAGATGGTCACGGCCGGTCCCGTCGCCTGGCGGCGATGTACGGTATCGTTGCTCGTTTGCAGGCGGAAGCGGAACGGGGATGGTCAGACACTTCAAGCGACGATGGGACGAGCCCCGCGCGGATGAGCACGCGGGCTGGGGCCCCATCGTGGTGGTTCCTCGAGCTCGACGAGGACGGGAACGTCTCGAGGCAGGTCAGGACTACGACGAGGGACCCATGCTCCGCTACGACGAGGCCAGGTGGCAGGACGAGTACGGCGGGCTCGCGGATCAACCGCTGGACCTGAACGAGCTCGCCGAGTTCGAGATCTCGGCCGCGACCTTCGAAGAAGCCTGGGAGCGCGCGGGCTCGGCGGGGCCGTAGCAACCGGTTTCGCACTTCCCGCGCATGCCCGAGTCGGCAGCGCGGTCCCGACACGACGACCGATCGAGCCAACGCCGGTCGGGTCATTGGTCGGCGCCTCCGCTCTTCCGTCAGGGGGCCCTCAGCGCAGCACCTCCTCGAGCGATTCGGCGGTCAGGACGCGCTCGGCCCAGCGATCGACCTCTTCGTCGGTGGCCTCGCGAACGCGACGCTCGACTTCGTCCGACACCGCGCCGAACTTCAGCTGGAACAGCTTGAGCAGGACCGCGGTCCGTCCCTCCGCGCGCCCTTCGAGACGGCCCTCCGCGCGCCCTTCGACACGGCCCTCCGCGCGCCCCGCCTCCCGCATCTTCTGCGCGAGCATCTCCTCCAGCTCCATGATCTCCTCCTGCAGGGGCTCGCCCAGGTGGGTGGCGACCTCGTGAACCGGGTCCTCACCCGTCCGGCTGATGATCGAAAGATAGCCGAACAGCGTGCGCAACCGCCGCGCCGTCGTCGCTCGTGGCGGCCTCGCGCACGAGACGGCGGTCGGGTTTCCGTTCAGCGCCGGTCGCCGATCTCCTCGAGCGTCTCGTCGAGCTCGACCCGCAGGAGCTCCACGCACTCCGCGATGTCGGTCGGCACATCATGCTGTGCGACGAGGTTCTGCACGATGAGGAGGGCCCGCCGCATGCGCTCGAGGTCCCCACCGAGCCGGTCGCCGAGGTCGGTGGGGTGAATGTTCATGCAAAGGTGGCGTTCGATGGTCGGGACCGCGCGCGGCTCGAGCGCCTTTGCCGCTACGTGGCCCGGCCGCCGCTCTCGCAAGAGCGGCTGTCGATGCACCCCGATGGGCGCGTGAAGCTGGGCTTCAAGGCGGCGTGGAAGGACGGCACGCACGCGGTCCTGCTCAATCCCCTCGCCCCTCACCAATCAATACGGCGTCGCCCGGCTCTGCGCGCTCATCCCGCCGCCGCGCGTTCACATGACGCGCTACCACGGCGTGCTCGCCGGGCGTGCCAGCGTGCGGCCCGAGGTCGTGCCCGGCCGCGCGCCGGCACCGGTGGAGGCGCAGTTGCCGCTGTTCATGCCCAGCGACGTGCCTCCGCTCGCGCCCCCGCCTCCGCCCAGCCGGCACCCCTGGCCCTGGCTCCTGAAGCGCGTGTTCGCGGTCGACATCGAGAGCTGGCCCGTGCCCGGCTGCGGCGGCCGCATGCGTCTCGTCCAGGTCGCCACCGAGCCCGACGACATCGCGCGCGTCATGGCCGAGCTCGGCGGGGACGACCGGGCTCGCGCACCGCCGCGGCGGCCTCGTCCATCGCCGGACAGCTCCGACTCGCGTTCGGCAGAGTCCCTGTCGCGACGCCGGTGCACCGCTCCGTCCGGTTCCGTCTGCACGGCGTGAGCTCGCCCCTAACTCTCTCCAGAACGCTCTTCGCCACGCTCCGACCGAGCGCTCGCCGGCTCGCGAGGGGGTTCATGCCCGCCTCGTGTCGACCGACCCCCACCCGCGCCATACCGGTTTCCCGGGATGGAAAGTCCTATCCGCTCAGCGACCGAGGTCCGAGCAGGCGCCCTCGTCCCCGAGATCGCAGGCCTGCTCGAAGTGCCGCCGCCACTGCGCTTCGTCGCGCTCGGTGCCGATCCCGTCGCGGAAGATGATCCCCGCGTTCCGGCAGCCGAAGCGGTCGCGCAGCGTGCACGCCCGCTCGAAGCGCCGCAGCGCGGCCGCCTCGTCGACGGGGACGCCTTCCGCGCCCTCGTGCCGGAGCAGGCCGAGGTGCGCACACGCGTCTCCGTCGCCCTCCTCCGCGTCGCAGGCGCGAGCCAGCAGCGTCACCGCCCGTGCCGGATTGGCTTGGACTCCGTCGTTCCCCTCGAGCAGCTCGCCGGCGACGCGACAGCCCACGACGATCCCCAGGTCGCATCCCCGCTCGAAGAACGGGAGGCTTCTCGGCCCGTCGCGCTCGCCGAGATGACCCTGGAGGTAGAGGGAGCCGAGGTTGTTGCAGCCGGACCCGATCCCGTCTTCGCACGCCGACTCGAAGAGCTGGCGCGCGCGCTGGGCGTCCTGCTCCACGCCCGTTCCGTCGCGGTAGCTCTCGCCGAGCACTTCACACGCACGCGCGAATCCTCCCTCGCAGCCGGCCTGCCATCGCTCCGCGGCGATCGCCGGGTCCGCTTCGCAGCCGCGGCCGTTGAAGTGCATCAACCCCGCGTTGTGGCAGGCCGTCGTGCTGCCGCCTTCGCACGCTCGGTCGTACGCGCGCAGCGCCGCCGCCAAATCTGCGTCATCGCCCCGCTCCGACGTGACCCCGAGATAGAAGCACGACGACGCTCCGCCGAGCTCGCAGCCACGCCGCGCGATGGCGGCGATCCGCCCCCAGTCGACCTCCTCGGCGAGCCGCAGGTGCTCGCACGATTCATCGCAGGCCTCCGCGCTGCCTTCCCGACACACGGCCTCGAGCTGCTCCGGATCGGTGGGCAGACCGCAGCTCATGGACACGTCGGAGGTCTGGCTGCCGAAGCCTCCCGCCAGGGTCAGGTTGCCGGTGCAGACGTCGAAGCCCTTGCGCCCGGTGAACTCGAACGCACCGTTGCCGAGGGGCGTGACCTCGATGTCGGTGAGCTCGTTCTCCCGCGCGAGCAACTCTCTCGCGTCGTCGACCGACGGGCCGAGGACGCCGTCCAAGATCCCCGAGAAAGCGACCATCCCCAACCCGCCCAGCGCGCACGCCGCGCAGATCGCCGCGCTCGCGAAGCGTCGTCCCCGGAGCGAGAGTGGGATCCCGATCGACGCGAGCAGGAGCGCCAACCCGCCGGCCGCGACCTTCGCGTAGTCGACGTCGTTGATCGACAGGTGCAGGACCAGACCTGCCGCGATCGTGATGACGGCCGCGGTGCTCAGCCCCCTCCGAGCCAGGAGTACCCGATGGGTAGACGGTATTCGTCCTCGTCGCTCATTTCGGCCCCCTGTGGCGCGATTGGGTGGGGTGACGGACCGCGGTCCGGTCGCGAGAGCACGCTGCCACAGACACCGAAATGTTACAAACATGCCACCTCGCTGGGGCGGTGTGGAAGCGCTGCGCCGACGAGCGCTTCGAGGCCGCGACACGCGCGAGGACCAGCGCTCAGCGCGGCCCGACCGACCACACCCAGCGGAGCCGGTCGATCCGGCCGCGGTCGATCCGCGCGAGGACGGCGGCCGAGGTGTCGCCCGCGGAGAGCACACACGGGAGGTGGTCGCCGGCGGCGATCACTTCTTCGGGCGCCAGCGCCGACGCGTCCTTCCGCGCCGCGTCCCACGCGCGGACCGGGTCGTCGAGCTCCGCTCCCTCTCGCGACGCCACGCGAACCTCCGCGTCGCGGGTCAGCGCAAGCCACTCGGCGCGCGACGCGGTGGCCAGACCCGCGGCGAGCGCGCTCGCTTCGGCCTTGGACACGCTCGGTCTCAGCGCCCGCGAGAACGAGAGCGCGCTGCCGATCCCGAGGCCGCCCGTCATCGGCAGGCCGTGCTTGCCGAGCCCGAGCAGCCCCCGCGCGCCCTGCCGAGCGTGCCAGAAGACGGCCCGCGAGGGCTCCCAGAACGCGCGCAGCGACGCGATGTGCTCCCCGCGGACGCCGTACTCGACGATGGCCGGGATGTCGCGTCGCCGACCGGGGTGACGCTGGAGATGGTCACGTAGCGGACCACCGTGTCGCCGCTCGCGTGCTCGCGCCGGCCGTGGAACGTGACCCGATTGGGCGCGATGAACGCGCCCCAGAACGCCAGGTGCCGCTCGCGCCGGGGATCGGAGCGCCGCCGTCCTCGCGGATCACCCGCGCGCTCAGCCCGTCGACCACCAGTCCGCCGAGCGTGATGCAGGGGGTTGGGAACGCGACCGTGTCGAGGTCGCAGTCGATGGCGTAGAAGGGCGCCTTCACGATCGGATGGAGCGCGTCGCCGCTCTTGCCCATCGCGTCGTGTCCCTCCGCGACGCCCTCGTTGTAGGCGGCGACTGTCTCCGCCAAGCGCGCGCGGTCGATCCCGCAGCGCTCGGCCAGCGCCGCGAGCGAGTCGGCCTTCACGTGGTTCAGGTAGTTGTTGGCGGCGCCGAAGACGATCTGGAAGCCGCCCATCGGCTCGGTGCGCATCTGGCCGCGCGCCGCGTCCATCATCGCCGCATCGAGGATCAGCACGCCGCGGCCGCCGAAGCGGTCCGCGAGGTGCTCGCCGCTCTTCGAGCCGTAGAGCTCCTCGTTGCACATGCGGGTTCCGTCCATGCCGACCAGCACGCCGCGGGTCCACGCGGTGGGCGGGTTGATGAAGCGCCACGCGCAGCAGCGGTCCATCCGGCGCCTCGAACTCCCGCACCACGCTCGTCGTGCGCGTGGAGGCGGATAGCCGGCGAACGCTCGGTCGGGCAGGTCGCTCGGCGTGAAGAGCGCGCCGCCTCCCGCCGATGCGCTGGTGCGCGATGGAGAGGCGGCCGACGTGGTAGTCGGAGTGCCAGAGCGCATGCACATGGCTCACCTCGAAGCTGCGCCGCTCGCGAGGCTCGAACGTCGGGTCCCCGCCGCGCTTCACCTTGCGCTTCACCAGGCCGTGGTTCTTCATGTAGCGCGCGACGGTGGTCGCGCTCGGCACGCGCCCGAGCTCGGGCTGCTCCTTCGCGAGCGCGAGCAAGTTCTCGCGGTGCAGCTCGTACGTCCAGCTCGGGTGCTGCCGGTACTGGAGCTCGAGCGCCTTCGCCAGCTCGAAGCTCATCGACGGATGCGTACCTGTGTGCGAGGGAACCTTGCGCGCGAGCACCTCGATGGGGTCTCTAACCTCGTTCTTCGCCGCGTAGTACCACCGCTCGATCGTCGAGACGCCGTATCGCAGCGCCTCCCCTGTCGTGGGATGCGTCCACCGCCGCGCCGCGAGGGACGCGAGGTGCGCCCCCAGCTCACCGGGTGGGGGTGGGCACGTGATCAGCGGGCTCACGATCGAGAAGCGAAAGCGCGCCGCGTGCTGACGCGTGACTCATATCGGCCATGTCGAGCTCCTCCACGGACGCATCGGGAGATCCGATGCTTCGGTCCGTGCGGATCACCCTACGGAACGGGTGGCTCCGAGCCCTACGGCCAAGCTCTGCGCGGAGTCATGGCACCATCGCCAAGCGTGCTGATTCGGGGGAGACCGAACCCGTCGTCCACGGCGCGAACAACCGAAGCGTCCCCGTGGTCCGGCTGAGCAAGTCGCCGCCGAAGCGCTCGAGCAGCGCGCCGGGCATCTCCGTGGGCTCGAGGACCGAGTCCTGCCGGGACGCGACCATCTCGATGAAGAGCGCCGAGCTGAGAAGATGCTCCTGCCAGAACGAGCGCCACCGTCGCCGCGTTTGCCGCGCGGGCGGCGGCGTCGCGGGTGTCGGCAGCCCTGCCGAGCTCATCGCGAGGAGCACGACCGCGGCGACGAACACGCCACCCGCCGCCGCCGCCAGTTGCTGATCGTCGGCTGCGGCACACCGTGCTTGCGCGCCGCCTCGCACACCCCCAGCGCGGCCGCGTCCCTCAGGATCTCCTCCCGCTGCCCGGCCGTGTAGCTCCGCCGCCCCGCCCCAATGCTCTTGCTCGCTTCCATCCTCGACCTTCCCGAGTCGAGCACCCACCCTCAGACCGTCCGGGGTTTCAGGCCTCGACTACGGTGGCCGATGTTCGGCAAGCGCACCTATCCGCCCGCCGCTGGTTGGCGATGATTGGGTGGCCGGGTACGCCTTCGACCCTCGGGTGTCCGCGGCGGACCCGAGGTGACGCAACTGCACGCCGCGCTCTTCAGAATGCTCTGCAGCGGAGCTGGGTCGAGGAGCCCGGATCACATCACGGGGCCGGAGACACGCGCTCCTCATCGTGACACTCATCGAGCCGATGCCCGTCCGTCATCAGCCGCCAGTCCTCCCATCCGGATGCTTCGATCCCCATCGCGTCGAGACCGATCTCGTCGCTGTCGGCCGCAGCGTTCACATACCGCACCGTCACGGTGAGTGGCCGATGTTCGCGGGCGCGCCGCTGGATCGCCTCCCATACGCGAGGGTCGGTGCTGCCCACATCCCAACGTTCCGAGCCACACGGCAGGTCGCCGATGTACGCGTAGCGGATGCGATGGACTCTCCGCCGGGCTGCCACCACACCGCGGACATCCTCTGCGGACACTTCGGAGAGCCAGCGCTCCACCCCCGCACAGTCGAGCGTCTCACCATGGCAATGTCCCAAGCAGTAGCACTGGTCTGTGTGCCAGCCGATCACTGTCACAGCGAGCAGGCCAGTCGCGGCGAGGAGGATCGCGGTCGTCCATCGAGCACGACGAGTCATTCCTCGCCGTACCGCGCGCGGTATTGGTCCACGGCCGGACCGTAGCGACGGCCATTGCCGGCGGCGCGCAGCGCCGCACGGGCATAGCCCACGATGGCGTCGAGTTGCGCCTCATTTGCGTCTCGACCGGCCTCGGTCCGCATCGCCATCGGCGTGCCTGCCTGTTCCGGAATCGTGCGGCGTTCGTGAGCGGCCGGGAGGTCCACCCCTCCTGAACGAATGGTGCGAGTTACATAGAGCCGATAGCCCTCGCCGAGCCCGAGAAGGTGTCCGACCTCGTGGGCCATCGTGTACCGCGACGCATGGGGCCCGAGGATCATCACTGCCGCCCACGGTTGGGGCTCGTAGCGCGGTCGTGCTCGGTGATCGGGCGAAACCGGAGGAACAACGCCGAGTCGCGGGTTGCTCGCTCTGCTGAATACAGCGACTGCGTTGGTGTTGGCAATCTCGGCACGTGTGTGGATTTCGCGAGAATAGAGGCGCTGACGCGCGCCCTCTGGGTGGACGGAGTCCATTCGATCGACCAAGGCACGTATTCGCGCACTCGAGCCCTGACGAACGCGCATGCCGAAATGCACCATGTACCGCTGCCCGCCATTCTCACATGCATGACTCATAGTGTTCCACGTGGACAAGATCGTATCTGATAGCACGCGACAGATACGGTTTTCTAGTTCGTCGTGAGGCACGCCCGAGTAATAAGGGTCTGTCTGGACATAGACGTCCAGCGTACCCGTCACCAAGACACTGAAGTCCCAGCCCTGACCCTCGGTCCTGTGAACTGTCGCAAACCAGGTCATCATCACCACTCTTCTTGGCGGCGCCGCCACCTCCGCGATGTATGTAGGTATCCTGAAGCGTCCGAATGAGACGTGCGAGGGGCTAGGACATCCGATCGGGTGTGATGGTGGTGGAGCAGCGGGCCAAGGTCAACGCGGCACCAGCCGGATGGCCCGCCTGCCGGCATGCCGACACCGGATGGTAGATCGTGCTCGTGGAATCGACCGCGCTCCACTTCCTGGTGCTCACTGTGGCGGGCTGGATGAACCGCCGCCAGGTCGATGCGATCGAGTACCTGCTCGAAGAGAACCGCGTCCTGCGGGAGCACCTCGGCAAGCGCCGGCTCCGGTTCACGGATGCCCAGCGTCGGCGGCTGGCCGAGCGGGGCAAGCGGCTGGGCCGAGAGCGCCTTCGGGCGCTCGCCTCCATCGTGACGCCGGAGACGATCCTCCGACGGTATCGGCAGCTTGTCGCCAAGAAAATACGCGCTCTTCCACGAAAGTCGGGCGGGCTGGCGAGCGGAGCCGCCGGGCTGGCTGAGCGCACGACGGGCTAGGTCACGCGGACGGGCTAGGTCACGCGGGCTGGCCGCGCACGGCAGCGGCACCGTGCCCCAACCGCGCGCCGTCGATAGCGCTAGTCCCCCGTATCCCAGATTCCTACCGAATCTCGCCGGCCCTCGACGCGCGGCTCGGCGTCACTCCTCCTCGACGATGCTTGGCATCGCCTCGTCGTCGTTCCTTGATCCGCACGCCGATGGCTCGCCGATATTCGGCACTCACTTGGGATACGGGGGACTAGCTCGTGAAGATCCGCCGCTGCAGCGCGCGGGTGATTCTCGAAGCTCTCGGCGACCACGGCAGGTCGAGGTGGAACGCGAAAGAAGGTCCCGAACCCGGGGATTCCGGTCTGTTCATCGGCGATTGCGATGATGTCGTGGAGCACGCAGACCTCGTTGGTCGCGAGCTGCTCGGCGAGCACTGGGTCCAAGACCCGCGCAGCCACGTCCGGCAGGTCGCAACGGAGAACGAAGGCCGCGTCGAACGCCCGGACGCCGGTCTTCAGCCCGCGCGTCGGGTGGCATCCCCGCGATCCGGCGCTGGGCGACGAGCCCGATCGGGGGGACGGAGCCCGGGAAGCTCCAGTGGATCGTGTGCTGCTCGGCGTTCCGGGTCGGGTCGATGGTGACGATGACCTCGGCGCCGTCGAAGCGGGCGACCAGTTCGTGGCCCATCGCGAACGAGATCCCCTCTCGTGTGATGCCCTCACGGGGGCGAGGTTCGATTCGCGTCGAGCGGGACGTCGGCGGTGAGGGTCCGGAGCTCCTGCGGTGAGAGATGCACGGGCGGACTATAGGGCGCAGACACGCCGGCGGGTACACGGTCCGCGAGGCCGTTGGGTGGCCGGCCCGTCAGTGCCGGTTGTCGCCGTGGGCGCTCAGCCCGTGGGCAGGAGCCAGGAGACCGCGTGCGTGGCGAGGTGCTCTTCGATTGCGACCTCGGCCGCCTCGGCGGACGCGGCGCCGGTGACCTGCTCGAGGTCGTCGTCGGCTCCGCAGGCGTAGCGGGCGACCAGGAAGATCAGGCTCTGGATGCGCAGCCGCACGTCGGGCACCGGCCGGGCGTGCTGGGCGCGGAGCCAGCTCTCGAAGGCGTCGATGAAGGGAAGCTGCACCGCGCTGCGTCGTGATGGGTCCAGCCCTCCGTTCCGGACGACGTTTCCCAGCAGGATGCGAAGGGTCAGGGTCTCGGCGCGGCAGAGCCGAAAGCCGATGCGGGTGGCGCGCGCGATGAGCGCGGCCGGATTGTCGGTCTCCGGGAGGGAGGCGAGGAGCTCGGGGCCGAGGCTGCGGATGTCCCGGTAGACATCCTCGATGCAGGCGTCGACGATTGCTTCCTTGGAGGGGAAGTGATGGTAGATGGTCGACGCGCTGCGGCCCGCTGCGATGGCGAGCGTGCGGACCTGGAGGCCGGCCTCTCCCTCGGTGGCGAGCAGCCGGCGCGCGCACTTCAGGATGTGGCTCTTGGCATCCTTCGGCTCGGCGCCGCGCGTGTCGTTCATGGAGACGGACCTCGATGGCTGGGGGGAGTGAGTACGTCGCGCCACTCGAATCTCTCCCCCGAACGGTGTTCGGTTGCCCGGCGCACGTCACGACGCACGTTCGGCCGCCATGGTACTTCGCCCCTTCGACGAGACGCTCATCCGTGATGGCTCGGCCGCCCAGGGCCGCGCGGCTTCGCACCTCGACACGCATCGCTCGCCCCGATTCAGCGGGCGCGCTTCCCCGCTCCTCTTCGCGCTCGCGTTCTTCTCGGCGTGCGACGGGGGCACGTCGAACGCAGTCGACGCAGGGCAACCCGCCAGACGCCGGCTCCGAGCCCGACGCTGCGGCGCCGCTCGACTCGGGCTCTCCGGACTCGGGCTCTCCCGACTCGGGTCCGGCGGATCCTCCGGACGCCGGGCCTCTGCTCGGCTATGGCGAGACCTGCACCGACCCGGCGCGCTGCGAGGGTGGCCGTTGCCTCATCCTCAGCGGGGAGACGACCGGGACCTGCACGCGTGACTGCGACATCAGCCGCGCCAACGACTGCCGAGAAGAGCAGACGCTCTGTCTGGCCACCCGCAGCGGTCCTCCGGTCTGCTTCGGCCCGACCATCGTGACCGGCAGCGACACGGCCGACGACGCCGTGCTCGGGCTCGGGGACTGTGTGAGCCGCAGTCTGGTGCCGCTCGGGACGGACCGCGATTCTCTTCCAGGTCCACGCCGCCACCGATTCACCCATCGCCGTGTCGGTCACTCCGGACAGCGCGGTGGACGTGCAGCTCCAGTTCTACGACGGATCGGGCGCCCTCGTCGCCACCTCCGACATGAACGGGGCCGGCGGGCTCGAAGGGCTTCGGTTCAGCTCCTGGACGTCGGACAGCATCGTGTACGTCCTGGTGAGCGACGCGGGCAGCGCGGTCGCCAACCCGTATCGGATCTGCGTCGACACGGCGCCGTGAGGCGTTCCGTCAGAGGCAAGCCCACGTGAGCGGGTCGGAGTCGCCGCCACAGCAGAGTCGGGGGTGGACGAGCAGTCCATCGAGGTTCACGCCTTCTACCCGAACCGTGTTCGGGCGAGGTGACGGAGGGCCGTGGCGGCGCGCTGGCACGCGTTCCAAACGTCGATGAATCCAGCTTCGACGTCGAGGTCGCGCGGACCGAGAGCAGGCCGGATGCTCCGAAGGCGGCGCCCCAACCGAACGGCGTTCGGTCGCCATTCATGCGCTCGTCATGCTACCGCCAGCGTTGTCGCCCTCGACGACGCCGTCGATTCTCGGAGACTGTGCATTCGATGAAACTCCTCACTCGCTCCGGCCTCTCGTTCGTCCTTCTCGCCGTGTCGGCGTGCGGCTCCTCCACGTCCGGGCCGGACGCGTCGTCTCAGGACGCGAGCTCGACCGACGGCGGATTGTCCGCCCGAGCCGACGCCAGCCTCGACGGCGGTCATGACGCGGGGCCGACGGTGCCGCCCGACTGCTTCTCGCCGGAGGGCACCGCCGGCTCGCTCGACGAGATGGGCGACTCCGCGGCGCCGATGCCCTTCTGGGCTTCTCAGCCCGCGCTCCCCGACGACACCGTGTTGGTCACCGGCGGCGCGATGTCCTCCGCGGTGAGCGGCGAGCTGATGCAGGTCCCGGACTGGCCGCGCGGCGGACCGCTCGACGCGGGCGGCCCGGTGCCCGATTGGATGGCGGTGCCGCTGGCGACCGCCACCTCTCGCAGCGTGACGTTCACGATCCCGGCCGAGTGGACCCAAGGCGTGTACGCGTTCCGCATGAGCGAAGGCGGCGCGTCCGGCCGCCCCATCCTCGTCAACCGGCCCGATCCCTGGTTCGTGCTCGGCGACGGAGGCGCCACCGCGACGCCGGGTGGGCAGATCACCGTGGCCGGCACGGCGTTGGACGCCGGTGGCTGCATGGATCCGGCCGCCGCGCTGGTGGCCGACGGGCACGTGGTGGCCGACCTCACGCTGGCGGAACGAACGGCGAGCGGCGGTTACGCCGTGACCTTCGACGTCCCGGCCACGACGCCGGAAGGCGACTACGAGCTCTACGTGCACAACGGCCGCGGCGGGACGTACGGATGGACGCGCTTCGAAGGCTACGCCGACACCGCCATCTCGACGGTGACCGTCCGCGCGAGCGCCGACTGGCCCTCGACCCACGTCGTGCTCGACACGTCGATGGGCGCGGACGACGACGCGCGCTTCGCGACGGCGCTCGGCATGCTCGCGGACGGCGGCACGCTGGAGATCCCGGCGGGGACCTACGCGCTCACCGAGCAGCTCCTCTTGCCTCCGCGGACGTTGCTCGTCGGCGCCGGCACGGACATGACGACGCTGGAGTGGACCGCGGCTCCGAGTGACCCGGTGCTCATCCGCAGCGCGAGCCTGACCCACGGTCGTCCGGACCGCGGCACCTTCGCGCTCGAAGACCTCTCGGTCGTGGCCCCCAACGGATTCACGGGCCATGGCGTCGAGCGGGAGTTCACCTCCGAGCGCGGTTGGTTCCGTCGCGTCTCCATCACGCTTCCGTCCGACGAGGCGAACGCCGGCGTGGCGCTCTTCCTGCGCCGGGCCGCGAGCACCGAGGTCACCGACAGCGTCCTCGAGGCCGACATCAGCCTCTTCGCCCGCGAAGGCGTCTCCTATCTGCGCGTCACGGGGACCACGCTCCGCTGGAGGAACTCCAACGCGTACATCTCCGCTCGCTCGCACTCGATGGTGTTCTCGAACAATACGCTCCACCAGATCGGCGACTCGGTCAGCAATCACTGGGTGGACATGCCCAACCCGAACCCCGGCTCCTGGTTCACGGAGTTCTACGGCGATCCTTATTTCAGCGGGCCCTACACGCGGGACCTGCTCTGGGCCAACAACCACTCCTCGCGCGACGCCACCGAGGCGCAGCCGGGCTACGTCGGGCAGACCTCCGATGGCGGGACCGGGATCTACCTCGGCGGCGTGAGCAGCGTGGAGGGCACGACGCTCCATCTCGCGGGCGCCACCAACACGCCGACCTCCCCCAGCGACACGCCGCTCACGTTCGACTGGGCGGGCGCCGTCGTCCAGATCCTCGACGGTACGGGTGCCGGACAGTGGCGCCACGCGGTCACGGCGGGACCGGGCGTCGACACCATCGAGATCGACTCTCCCTTCGACATCTCGCCCGACGCCACCTCGACGATCAGCGTCGGGAACTATCACGGTCATTTCCTCTTCGTGGACAACGAGCTCGGCAACGAGCCGCTCATCCAGCAGTACTTCCTGACCATGGACACGGTGGTCGCGAACAACGCGATGGGCATGGAGGGCGCGCCCTTCAGCGCCGTCGCGTGGACCGGGCACCACTACGATCTCACGGCGCCGAGCTGGCACTTCCAGTTCCTGGACAACGACATCGCGAACGCCACCCGCGCGTACTACTCCTCCTTCGTCGGCACGGAGACCACGGGCTACGACGGGGTGGTGGGCGCGGCGCACGTCTATCGGCGCGCTCATTGTGCGGCCGCGCTCGACTGCGCGTTCGGGCTGCGGAGCGCGCATGGCCAGTTCGCCGACGTGGTGGTCGAGCACTCGACCATGGACCGAGTGCTGTTCACCGCGAACGGCGAGCCCATCTCCCTCGCGGGCGTCTTCATCCGTGACGCGACCGGTGACGACGGCTCGACCGCCGCCGGGCTCGACACCCTGCCCGACGGAGTGACCTTGGCGTCCCCCTGACGCGCCCGCTCTCGGTTCGCTGTGCGCTTCCGCGCCGCGCCGAGCCGTAGCTCGATCCCGCGGTCGCGAGACCGGCGTCGTTCACACTTCTTCACGTCGAGCCATGCGCTCCCTTCACAGGACCGCTCCAGGTTCTCGGGTGAAGGAGGTCACGCATGTTTGGATTTCTGATTGGGATCGTGTGCCTGATCGGGCTGGTGAAGGTGCTCCGCGGCGGTCGCCGCTGCGGGCGCGGCTGGCACGACGGTCATCGCGGTCGAGGTCATCACGGTTGGCACGACCAACGTCACTTTGGCGCCCGTGGGTGGATGCGCTGGCTCTTCCGCCGGCTCGACACCACGCCGGGGCAGGAGAAGGAGATCAGCAAGGCGGTCGAGGAGTTCCTCGAGGAGACTCGCGCCATCAAGAAGCAGGGCAAGGCGTCGCGGGACGAGGTCGCGCGGGTGCTGCGCAACGAGTCGCTCGACGAGGAGGCGCTCGGGGAGCTCTTCTCGCGGCACGACGACGCGCTCCGCGAGGTGCACCAGGCGTTCGCCGGTGCGCTCGGACGCATCCACAACGCGCTCGATCCGGAGCAGCGGGAGACGCTGGCCGAGCTGATCGAGGCCGGTCCGCGGCGCGGTTTCGGCGGTCCCTACCGAGGCTGGGCCGTGAGCCCGACGAGACACGAGGAGAACGAATCATGAAGCGCAAGCTGCTCATCGCCCTTCTCGCCTTCGGCACCGTCGGCGGCTTCGGCTCCGGCATCGCGTCGATGGCGTGCTTCCACCACCACGCGGCCGAGCGCCGCGCCGCGTTCGAGCGACACGTCGCCGACGTCTGCGTCGAGGCGGCCCATCGCGCCCAGGACGGTCAGGCGCCGGTCGACCGTCCGCCGCCGCCCCAAGGGCACGGGATGCACCACCCGCACTGGTGAGCGTTCGGGGCGCCGCCCCCGGGGTGGAACCGGGTGGGCTAGCCGAGTGGGCTAGCCGGGTGGGCTAGCCGGGTGGGCTAGCCGGGTGGGCTGTCGGCTCGGCGGTCCCGCTCTCCGCGAGCCGCTCGCCTCAGCCGGTTCGTCGAGCACCCCGGGTGTCGGTTGGCCGGAGCCGGTTCGGCGTGCACCCCGGGTGTCGGCCGGAGCCCGCCGGAGGGCTCGGGGAACGGGCGGGCTTGATAGGCGCTCCGGCTCTCTCTTCAGACTGCCCGATTCCGCACGCCAGCGGGGTCCCCTCGCCGGGGACCCGGCACCGGCGCATCGAGGATTGGAAGTGTAGGATGAGCGATCCCATGTCCCTTCGTGTGCTCTTGATTGACGACGACGCGCGGCTCGCGGATCTGCTGGTCGGCTATTTCGCCGACCACGATGTCGGTCTGACCAGCGCCCGCGACGGGGCGAGCGGCCTCGACATCCTCGCTCACGGGACGTTCGACGCCGTGCTGCTCGACGTGATGATGCCGGGGATGGATGGGCTGGAGGTGCTGCGGCGCGTCCGCGACAAGAGCCGCATCCCGGTGCTGATGCTGACCGCGCGGGGTGACGAGGCGGATCGCGTGGTCGGGCTCGAGCTCGGCGCCGACGACTACGTGCCCAAGCCCTTCAGCCCACGCGAGCTCTTGGCGCGGCTCAGGGCGGTGCTGCGGCGAGCCCAGCCGGACGTCACCCGAGAGCGCATCGCCATCGGCGAGGTCGAGGTGGACGTGGGCGCTCGCACGGCCCGCGTGAACGGCGAAGCGGTCGACCTCACCGGGCTCGAGCTCGACCTCTTGGTGGCGCTGATGCGGCGGGCCGGCCGCGTAGTTCCGCGCGACGCGCTCCTCAGCGAGGCGGGCCGCGACGACATCGTGGTGTCGGAGCGCACGGTGGACGTGCACATCTCCCACGTGCGCAAGAAGCTCGGCGACGATCCGCGTTCGCCCAAGCTCATCCGCACCGTGCGCGGGGTGGGCTACGTCTTCGTTCGAGACGGCGCATGAGAACCTGCCACCGGCACTCTCGTCACGGTCACGGTCCGCGGTGGACTCTCCTGGGCTACGTCTTCGTTCGAGACGGCGCATGAGACACCGGCACCGGCATCCTCATCACGGGCACCCTCAGCACGGCACCCATGGTCACGGTCCGTCGTGGGCGCGCGAGGCGCACTGCCGTTTCCATTCCCGCTTCGAGCGCGTTCACCCGCGCCTGCAGCGGCGCATCTTCTTCTGGTTCGGCGCCTCGATCGTGTTCACGGCCATCGTGGTGGGCGTGCTCTTTCAGGCGCTGTCGCCGTCCGACCGCTGGCGGCGCGAAGCGGAAGGGCTGCAGCGCTTCGTCTCATCCCGGATCGCCGAGGTCTGGGACGACCCGGCGGCGCGCGACCGCTTCGTGCGGGATCTGCACGACGAGCTCCACCTCGACGCCACGCTGCTCGATGCGCGCGGCGACGTCCTCCTGCGGGCCGGGCGCGAGTGCGACGAGGCGTGGCTGCGGATCCCGGTCGCACGCCGGGGGACGACGCTGGGCACGCTGGAGGTCTGCGGGAAGCCCTATCCCGGCGGCGGTATCCGCTTCGCGCTCGCGCTCTTGGTGGCCATCGCGATCCTGTGGGCCGCGTCGGGGATCCTGGCCCGACGGCTCTTGAAACCGCTCCGGCACCTCGAGGGGATGGCGCGGCAGATCGGAGAGGGCGATCTCAGCGCGCGCACGAACCTCTCGCCGCAGCGTCATGGCGAGCTCGGGATGCTGGGCGTGACCCTGAACGAGATGGCGGCCCGCATCGAGAAGCAGCTCGCCGATCAGCGCGAGCTTCTGGCGGCGGTGAGCCACGAGCTGCGCACGCCGCTCGGCCATCTGCGGGTGATGCTGGAGATGATGCGCGAGCGGGCCGAGAGCGTGCCCGTGGACGACGTCGA
Source organism: uncultured Pseudomonadota bacterium (assembly GCA_963832725.1). Classification (GTDB taxonomy): domain Bacteria; phylum Myxococcota_A; class Polyangia; order Polyangiales; family Sandaracinaceae; genus JAEZBP01. The sequence continues at coordinate 2,774,919 of CAWHVG010000005.1, read as the reverse complement.
GCGCGAGGTGCTGGAGGTCGACGCGCTGGTGGGGCAGCTCCTGGCGAGCTCCCGCGTCGAGTTCGGCACGCTGGAGGCGTCGGAGGTGGACGGCGTCGAGCTGGCCGAGCGGGCGCTGGAGCGGGTGGATCTGCAGAGCGATCGGCTGGCGGTGGAGGGCACGCCGCGCGGGTTCTCGGCCGACCCGACACTGGTGGCGCGGGCGCTGGCGAACCTGCTGGTGAACGCGCAGGGGCACGGTCGCGGCGTCGAGGCGCTCGAGCTGCGCTTCGAGAAGGACGAGGTCGTGTTCGCGGTCGAGGATCGGGGGCCCGGGTTCGGTCCCGAGGAGCGCGAGAAGGTCTTCGAGCCTTTCTATCGCGGCGCCCACCGCGCGGGCGCGTCCCTCGGCCTCGGGCTGGCGCTGGTCCGACGCATCGCCGAGGCCCACGGCGGGCGCGCGTGGATCGAGGACATCGAGGGCGGCGGCGCCCGGGTGCTCTTCTCGATCGCCACGGCCTGAGCTCGGCGCGGGGCTTCGGCGCGAAGGCGGTCCCGCCGGACAGCTTCGTTCGAGAGCGCAGCGTGGAGTGACCAGCTCGAGCGAGCGCAGCGTGGAGTGACCGGCTCGACCGAATCTCCTCTTCGCCGGTCACGAATCCGTCTCTCGTGGGCACAGGGAGGGCATGACCGCGCGTTTCGTCCTCGCCGCGCTCGCCGTCGCGAGCGTCACCTCGACCGCCCAGGCGTCCTGCTTCTGCATGTTGCGGAGGCCGGTCGAGCGGAGCCTCGTGGCGGACGAGAGCTACAGCCCCTCCTCGGCCGTGTTCGTGCTCCGCGACGGGACGCGGACGGTGGTGACCATCGAGGCGGCGTATCGCGGACCGGCGGTGGAGCTCTCCATGGTCATCCCGGTGCCCACCTCAATCTCGCGCGACGACGTGCGGACGGTCAGCGGGACGGTCTTCCGCCGGCTCGACCGGCACACCGCGCCGCGTGTGCGGCACGTCTGGCCGGATTGCTCTCGCCGTCCGCGCACGATGCCATCGGGCAGCGTGTTCGGCTCGGCCCACGGTCGCCGGCGAGCGGGCGCGATGTTCGAGGACGACGGCGTCGTGATCGAGGACCAGTGGGCGGTCGACGAGTACGACGTGACCATGCTGAGCGCGAGCGAGTCGGCGGGGCTGCTGACGTTCTTGCGCGCGCGGGGGCTCGACCTGCCCGACCGCGCGGTGAGCGTGCTTCGCGGGTACATCGAGACCGGCCACCGCTTCGTGCTGGCGAAGGTCAATCCCTCACGCGCGCATCGGCTCGGAGACGCGATGGTGCTCTCGCCAATCCAGCTCGAGTACGAGTCCACCGAGCTGCGCGTTCCGGTGCGGCTCGGCACGCTGAACAGCCCGGGCGAGCAGGAGCTGCTGCTCTACGTGCTCTCGCCGGAGGGGCGCTACGAGCTGGCGAACCGGCCGAACGAGGTGGCGCCGACGGACATCCTGTTGCGGCCGGACATCGGCGGCAGCTTCGCGGATCTCTATCGCGGGATCTCCGACGCGATCTTCCAGCGAACGCCGGGCGCGGCCATCACCGAGTACGCGCATCGGCTGGGGTTCCACGTGCCGCGGACCGAGGTCCGGGAGCTGGGGCTCGCGGACGAGCGAGGTCGTCGATCGAGGACGTGGACGCTGACCCGCATCCGGCATCGCTACGGCAAGGACCTGTCGGACGACCTCACGTTGCGGCCGGCGCCGCCGCTCCGGCTCTTCCGGCGGTGGTCCGAGCCGGGGTTGTGGACGCCGGGCGGGCACGGACAGAACGCCTTCCACGTCCGCTACGTCGTCAGGCACGACGCCTGCCCTGGGCCCGGCGCGCAGCGTCGCATCGCGAACCGCTGGGCGACGAGCGAGTCGATGTCGAGCGGGAGCGACGATATCTGGCCGGGCCAGGCGATCCTGGAGCCGATCCCGTCGCTCGGCATCGAGCCCGGATCGAGCCCGCCGCCGGGCTGGCCGCCGCATCCGGCGGAGAGCGAGCCCCAGCCTGCCGCGCCCTCGCCGGGGCAGGCGCCGGAACCACCGGCCGCCGCCGCGACGGCCACGCCTGCGACGGCCACGCCTGCGCCGCCCGCCGCGTCTCCCCCCGCCTCGCCGCCTGCTGCACCGAGCGACTCGGGCCTGTGCGCGGCCGCTCCGGGAAGGGGACCAGGAAGTGCCATCCTGCTCATGCTCGGCGTCGCGGCGCTGGCCCTCCTCACGCGCCGCGCGAGGCGGTGAGGGCGCCCGACTGAAGGCACCAAAGCCTCGGTTCCCGAGCCCCCGCGCGAAGTGCGACGAGCGCGTGTTCGAATGCGGCCCCCGCGAAGCGCTCCGGCAGACCCGTCTACGAACGAAGCTTCCCGCGCAGGCCCCTGTGGCTCGAGCGGACGGCAACCGCCCACGGGCTCGGCCGCCGCGACTCTCCGCGAGCCTTCCGTGTCCGCCGTGGCGAGTCGCCGTTTGGCCTGGCGGCGGGAGTCGGGCGCGTCGAGGCGGCGTCCACAGCTCCGTCGGCTCAGCGAGGGGCGAAGGTCCGGCGGACACTCTCTTCGAGGCGCTCGTGCGCGTCCTCGAGGAGCGGCTCGCCGTGCGCGCTGACGAGGTGGCGGAAAGGGAGCGCGAGCAGACGTTCGAAGTCGGTGCGGTCGGGCGCGCACGCTTCCAGCCAGGTGCTCGGCACGTTGGCGGGGCGGATGAGCCCCCGCGCCTCGAACGCCGCGCCGGTCTCGGGCGAGAAGAGCTCGTCGACGTGCGACCAGCTCTGCACCGCGTCGCAGGTCACGAGCACGCCGCCCGAACGATCGAGGAGGAGCGCCGCCTCGGGGTGACGGGCGCTGGCGAAGACGTGGGCGCGCCCGATGGAGAGCGCGCCGCCGTCGACGATGGCGCGGTCCTCGGGGCGGGAGTCGGCGTGCGCGCTGCCGGGCACGGCCCAGAGCGTCGCGCGGTAGCGGTCGCGGTAGAAGGGATCGTCGCGCCCGTGGAAGGCCCCGAGGCGCACGACGTCGCGAACCGTGCCGAGCGCGTCGAGCGCGCGCAGGCCTTCGTCGTCGAGCCGGACCGTGTTGACCAGGGTGAGGGCCTCGCCGTCTCGGACGACCAGCATCGTGCGGCTCGTCTGCAGATCGACGCCGGCGTGATGCACTCGGTTGGTCCCCATCACGTACCAGAGCTCGTCGAGAAAGGGCGTGAGCCGTCCGTGCGGCCACGCGGGGCTGTAGGGCGTCCCGTTCATGCGAACGAGCATGCTCCGGGCGGGCCTGTCGCGCAGCAGCGGGCGGAACGTGAACCCGCGGCGGGAGTCGCCATGCCTCCGCGCGCCCGGCCCCCTCAAACGAACGATCTGCGCAATGTGACCACGATGTCAGTCGCGACCCGCGCGTACGACCAACGCATCCGACGCGCGCCCGGATACGACCAAACGACCACTGTGTACCAGAATTACGAGTGTCGTCGCGAGTGGCAGGTACGCGCGCAAGGGCGTCCGTGGCGCTCCCGGGACCCGACACACGACGCGCAATTCACGTGGCAGCCTGGATCCGCGCGGATCCGCCGCGTCTCACGCGTATCGCTTGGGCATCTTGGAGGCGACCGCGCTCATGGCGTTGAACACGCCGATGTTGGCCATGATCTTCAGCTTGGGTCCTTCGACGTGATAGTCGGGCGAGGCGATCGCTTGCACGACGTTCATCTCGCCGCGGTCGAGCTTGACCCAGACGGAGAAGGGGGCGGTGGTGCGGGCGAAGGCGCGCTTCTTGTCGAAGGGCGCGTTCCGCAGCGCGCTCGAGGGCGAGGGCTCGCCGCGCCACTGCATGGTCACCGGGCCCCGTCGGATCGCGTAGACGACCTCGATGTCCGCGCCGTCCGGGTGGTCGAGGCAGCGGAAGACGATGTCGCCGTCGAACTTGCGCGCCGCCTTCTGGAACTCGGCGCTCTGGTTGAGCGCGGCGACGAAGCCAGCGGTCTGCGATTCGGTCCAGTAGAGGGGCAGCTCGTCCGACATGCGCCATGCGATAGCACGCTCCGACATGCCGTTCACCGCCCCGGGCTCGCGGGGCAGCAGCACCGGGCCGTGTCCGTATGAAGGCGAGATGACGAGACTTTGGCTTTCGTGCGTCGCGGGGCTCACGCTCGCCGCTCGCGCCGGACCCCGGAGCGGGCCCCACCACCCGCCGAGCCCGGCGATCGAGTGCGTCTCCGGGCCGGCGCCGAGGGGCTCTCTGCCGTGGCGGGATGCGGAACGCGCTCCGGGCGCTGGCGCTGCTCCTGCTCGGATTCTCGCCGGCCTCGCTCGCGGCCAGGTCGGCGCGCTGGCGTCGTCACTCGACGCGGGATTCGAACGCGGCGATCGTCAGCGCTTCGTCGTCGAGCTCGCTCGCGGGCATCAGGTCGCCGTCGAGGTAGCGCCAGCCTTCGCCGGTGCGGAAGAAGCGCGAGAGCTCGGTGAAGGAGCGGTCGCGGCCCTTCTCGAAGACGCGGGCGGTGAAGAGGACGCGGGCTTGGTCGCCGTCGACCTCGACCTCGTGGATGGTCAGCGCGCGGTAGCGGAGCTGTTGGCGGGCGCGGGCGAGCTCGCGGACGACGTCCGCTTCGGCGCGGGCTCGGAGCGGGTGGTCGGGGTGCAGCGTGCGGTGGAGGTACGCGCCCTCGCCGAGCGCGAAGGCGCTGAAGCGCGAGCGGACCAGCGCGGCCGGGTCCGGCGGCTCGGCGCCGTCGTGGAAGGGCTCGCAGCAGGTGCGCAGGTCCTGGCCGCTCCCGCAGGGGCAGGGCTGACGCTTCTTCTTGCTCACTGGCCGAGGCGCTGCTGGGCGAGCCGGTTGTCGGGGTCGAGCTCGAGGGCCCGCTGCCATTCACGCCGGGCGCCGGCGGTGTCGCCCGAACCGGCGCGCGCGTCACCCAGCCAGACGCGGTAGATGGCCCGCCGCGGTCGACGGCGGACGGCGCCGCGGAAGAGGGTGGCCGCCTCGTCGTTCTCGCCGCGGTCCATCAGGATGCGCGCGAGGCCGACCATGGCGTGGTGCTCGTGCTCGTCGAGCTGCAGGATCCGGCGGTAGAGGCGTTCGGACAGGTCGTCGTTGCCCGCGCTGCGCGCTCGGCGGAGCAGGTCGTCGACGTCGGTGCCTTCCTCGTCGTGTTCATCCGCGGCCGGGCCGTTTTCGGTGTCGGCCGGACCGTTTTCGGTGTCGGCCGGGCCATTTTCGGTGTCGGCCGGGCCATTTTCGGTGTCTGCCGGGCCATTTTCGGTGTCTGCCGGGCCGTTTTCGGTGTCTGCCGGGCCGTTTTCGGTGTCTGCCGGGCCATTTTCGGGGTCTGCCTGGCGGTTTTCGGGGTCCGCCTGGCGGTTTTCGGGGTCCGCCTGGCGGTTTTCGGGGTCCGCCTGGCGGTTTTCGGGGTCTGCCTGGCGGTTTTCGGGGTCTGCCTGGCGGTTTTCGGGGTCTGCCTGGCGGTTTTCGGGGTCCGCCTGGTGGTTTTCGGGGTCCGGCTGGTGGTTTTCGGGGTCCGCCTGGTGGTTTTCGGGGTCCGCCTCGTGATTCTCGGCGTCCGCCTCGCCGTTCTCGCCGAGCGTGTCCGTGGACCCGCCTCGGGTGGCAGCGGGCGCGGCGCCGAGCAGCACCAGCGCGCGGTCGAGCTCGGGGCGATGCCAGCCGGAGTGGCTGTAGCCGATGAGGCCGAGCACGGCGACGAGCACGACCGACGCGGCCACGACGCAGATCGTGCCCAGCGTGCGCGCGAAGCCACGTCGAGGAGGTGACTCGACGACGGACGCGGGCACCGGCGCGCTCGACGCCACCGGCGTAAGGAGCGCCGAAGGGCTCTCACTGACTTCCGGATCACCGGCCGCGTCCTCGAAGACCGCGGCTGGACCGGCTGGCGCCTCCGCGACCAGCGCATCGATCTCCTCCAACTCGCTCGGGAGCTCGACCCCGATGTCCGCCGGTTCGGATGCGGCGTTCGGGTCGACGCCGGCGTCCGAGAGCGCGGGCGGCTCCTCGGGAGGCGCGGCGGCGGGAAGCTCCGGCGGGAGCGCGCCGGAGGGCGGCTTGGCTGGGAGCGCGCCTCCGGGAAGCCCCGGCGGCTCGGGCGGGAGCGCGCCTCCTTGGAGCCCCGGCGGCTTGGGCGGGATGGCGGCGCTCGGCGCCGGCGGAGCGTCCGGCACGGTGGGCGCGCCCATGACCAGCGTGGAGCGGCGCCGCCGCGCGGGACGCGTGCGCTCGTTCGCGGAGACCGGCCCACCGGAAACGGGCGGAGGCGGCTTCGGCGTCGGCACTGCCTCCGGCGGAACGTGGGGCTCGGGCGGCCTGACCGTCCGGGCCGACTCGTCGAGGAAGGCTTCGCCGGCCATGGCCAGCCCCGCCAAATCCTTGATCTGCGTCTGCGCCGAGACCTCTTCGCCGTCGTCGTCGTCGTCTCCGATGACGGGGAAGTCGCCGCTGTTGCCCCATTTCATGTCGCCGCTGGCCGGCGGCGGCTCGGGCTCGGGGTGGCTGGCCCCGGCCGCGGGCTGCGCTTTCCGCTTCGGCTCGGGCAGCGCGCTCCGCGGCAGCGCCCTGCCTCCCGACTCCGGCGGCGTCGAGAGCGGCACCACCGAGCGCTCGGTCGAGGCCACGCTGAGCGCCTCGTCCACCGGTGTCATCACGTTGGCGAAGGCCGGGTTGGCCCGCCGCTCCACGTGGACGCGTCCCGAGCCGAGCGAGAGCAGGGCGGCCAGGGCGGCGGTGCCCTCCACGTCCTGCTCGTCCTTGGTGCGCGCCTGGGCGCCGACGAGCAGCCCCTGCGCCAAGTCCACCTGCACGACGGCTTTCGGGTTGCGGACCGTGACGTGGAAGGTCGCGCCCGACTCGACGAGGATCCGCAGCATCCGGCCCGGGCCCATCGACTCGAGCCGCAGATCGAAGGCCTCTTTGCCGCCGGCGCGCTCGGTCAGATCCCGCTCCGGCACCAGGAGCGGCTCCATCCGCGAGGCCAGCTTCTCGATGTCCGGCATCGCCGCCCCGCGCGGCCAGATCTCGTCCCAGGGCGCGATCAGGATCGACGCCCAGCGCAGCCGGAGGTCCTTGCGCAGCGAGCGCACCACCTCGAACCCCGGCCCCTCCAGCCCCGCGGCGTCCACGATGGCCACCTGCGGGTCCAGCCCGACCGCGCGCTCCAGGCCGCGGCCGTGCGTGTCGGTGACGAAGACGATGGCGCCCCGAGCCCGCAGCTCCTGCGCCAGCGTGTCGGCCCGCGCCGGATCGTCGTCGACCAGCAGGATCCGCAGCTCGCGCAGCACCTGCACGTCGCCGCCGGCCCCGTCCATGTCGAGCAGCTCCACCGGTCCGCCGGCGCTGGTGTGGAACTGGTAGTACATCGCCGAATCGCCCGCGGCGGCGATGTGCGGCTTGAGGCGCGCGACGAACTCCTGCACGGCCTGCGCGACCGGCCGGCCGGCGCCGAGGACGACCCGCATCGGGCCGCCCTTGTGGTTCGGGGCGTGGACCGAGAGGATCCCGCTCCGCAGCTCCTTCTTCACGAGGTCGACCAGCTCGTCGAAGGTGGCCTCGCCAATCTCCCCCGTCTTCTCCTCGAAGTGGGTAGACAGCTCCTTGCTGAGGCCGGCCACCTTGCGGGCCACGGCGTCCGCGCTGGCGCTCCGGGGCACCACCGCCATGGCGCCGTGCCGGAAGGCGTACATCCGGCTCTCGAGGCGGGCGTCCGGCGCCAGCAACACGACAGGCACCGCCGCGCTCGAGGCGTCGCCACCGAGCACCGTCAGCGCTGCCACGCCGCCATCCTCCGCCGCGTCGCCGAGAAGGAGGATCAGGTCCGGCGCCGTGAGCTGGACCGAGCCGCGCAGCTCCTCAAGCGGCACGGCCTCCACGAAGAGCCCGTGACGGTCCAGCGCGACCTTCAACGCTTCGTCGATCGGATCGCCGCTGCCGACCATCAAGAGCGTCGGTCGGTCGACGTCGCGCGGAGGGCGCATCGATTCGTCGGTCGCTCGCACGAGGAGCCCGAAGTGTCTCCGAACGCGGGCAAGACCACAAATGATCTTCGCCGTGCCAACGCGCCGTGGCGTTGGATTCGTTCAGTCTCGTTGACCCTGCGGAGCGCGCATGATGAGATGGAGGCTTCGGTGGCGTCCTGCGTCCACGGGGAGAGGCCATGAGAAGCCGGCTCGCTTTACTTGCGTCGACGTTGTTGTTCCTCGGGCCGGCGGTGGCGCGCGCCCAGGTCGCGCCGCGGATCGTGATCGCGTTCGACACCTCGGGGTCGATGGGGACCGATTTCAGCGGCGTACCCACCTTCGGCGACGGCGTGACGACGAACTGCACGGCGGGCGCGGCCGGTCAGCTCTGCGGGACCAACTGCACGGCCGGCATCGACACCGATTGCAACGGCGAGGCGGACGACAGCCGCATCTACATCGCCAAGAACGCGGTGAGCGACATGGTCCTCGCGTTCGGCGACGTCGACTGGGCGCTCGCGCGCTTCACGCAGAACGAGGGCGTCGACGAGAGCTGCGACACCATCAACGCCGAAGAGTGTACGCTCCACGTCACTTCGTACGGAAATCCGCAGTGCAACACCGGGAACGCGCTGCCGACCGCCGGGTGTCCGTACGACTGGGCGAGCATCTTCCCCGCCGCGTGTCAGCCGGGAAGCGGGGGGCTGCCGTCGCTGCGCACGTGGGCGACCCGGAGCGGAGGGAGCCCCCGCGTTTGCATCAACTATGGAGGCGTCTGCAACATCGGCTCGCGCGGCGGTGACATCCTCGTCGGCTTCTCCGACCTCGGCGCGTTCACCGGGACGAGCAGCACCTACGGCATCCTTAGCTGGCTGAACGGGACGGAGACGAACTTCGTCAGCAGCACGACGCAGGGGAACTACTGTGATTCGGCGACGACCGGCGACTGCGAGCTGCGTCCGAGCGGTCCGACGCCGCTCGCCGGCCTCCTCACCTCGGTCCAGAACTACATCACGCCGATCCGAACCGCGGACCCGCAGGCGAGCTGCCGGCCCTACTCGGTGATTCTCATCACGGATGGTGCGGAGTCATGTGACTGTGACCCCCGCAATCCGCCGGATACTTGCACGCCGCCACGCAACGCGGCGGCAACACTGCTGAGCAACGGGATCCAGACCTACGTGGTCGGCCTCGCGATCGACAGTGGCTCGACCAGCCAGCTCAACGGCATCGCCACCGCCGGCGGCACCAACGCGGGCGGTGGCAACGCCGCCTACTTCGCCAACGACCCGGCGACGCTCGCGGCTGGCCTCTCCGACATCGTGCAGCGCTCCCTCCTCGTCGAGGTCTGCAACATGGCCGACGACGACTGCGACGGGCTGGTCGACGAGGGCGTGACCAACGCCTGCGGCGGCTGCGGCGCGGTCCCGGCCGAGGTCTGCAACGGCGCCGACGACGATTGCGACACGCGCGTCGACGAGGGCGTCTCCAACGCGTGCGGCGGCTGCGGGCCGGTGCCGACCGAGATCTGCAACCGCATCGACGACAACTGCAACGGTGTCATCGACGAGGGCGGCGTCTGCGGGACCTGCACGCCGACCGCCGAGATTCTGCGACAACATCGACAACGACTGCGACGGCACCGTCGACGAGACCCTGACCCGCGGCTGCGGGAGCGACGTGGGCGCCTGCCAGTCCGGCACCCAGACCTGCTCGGCGGGCAGCTGGGGCTCGTGCGCGGGCTCGATCGGGCCCACCACCGAGACCTGCAACAACATCGACGACGACTGCGACGGCACCGTCGACGGAATCAGCCAAGCCTGCGGTAGCTCGACCGGCGCCTGCGTGCCCGGGATGCAGCTCTGCACGTCGGGGAGCTGGGGGACCTGCACCGGCGCGATCGGTTCCTCTCCCGAGATCTGCGACGGCATCGACAACAACTGCAACGGCTCCACCGACGAGGGCAATCCCGGCGGCGGCGCGTCGTGCGGGACCTCGATCGGCATCTGTACGCCCGGCACGCTCACCTGCACCGGCGGGATGCTGACCTGCGTCGGCGGCACCGGGCCGGATCCGAGCGAGACCTGCAACGGGCTCGACGACGACTGCAACGGCACGGTCGACGACGGCGTGCCGACCATGGGCGCCTGCGGGAGCAGCACCGGCGAGTGCAGCCCGGGCGTGAACACCTGCGTCGGTGGCAGCTACACCTGCGTCGGCGCCCGCGGTCCGAGCGCCGAGGTCTGCGACGGCCGCGACAACAACTGCAACGGCTCCACCGACGAGGGCAACCCGGGCGGCGGCGCGTCGTGCGGGAGCTCGACCGGCGTCTGCATGCCGGGCACGGCGCAGTGCACCGGCGGGATGCTGGTCTGTACGGGCGGCGTCGGGCCGGCGATGGAGACCTGCAACACCATCGACGATGACTGCGATGGGCTGATTGACGAGGGCAACCCGGGCGGCGGCGCGTCGTGCGGGACGACCGACGTCGGCGCCTGCGACTACGGCGCCGAGGCCTGCGTGATGGGCGCCATCGTCTGCGTCGGCGCCACCGGGCCGAGCCCGGAGGTCTGCGACGGCGTCGACAACGACTGCGACGGCACGGTCGACGAGGGCGACCCCGAGGGCGGCGGCGCCTGCGGGGACGACACCGGCGAGTGCACCGCCGGCGTCCTCCACTGCATGAGCGGCACGCTCACCTGCGTGGGCGGCACCGGGCCGAGCGCCGAGATCTGCGACGGGCTCGACAACGACTGCAACGGGATCGTCGACGACGGCATCCCGGTCGGCGCCCCCTGCGGCACCGACGTCGGCGAGTGCGTGCCCGGCGTCAACATCTGCATGGGCGGCGCGCTGGTCTGCGACGGCGCCATCGGCCCGATGCCCGAGGTCTGCGACAACCTCGACAACGACTGCAACGGCATGATCGACGACGGTCTCCCCGTCGGCGAGGCCTGCGGCAGCAGCGAGGGCCTCTGCATGCCGGGCACGAGCCGCTGCATCGGCGGCCGGATGGTCTGCGAGGGCTCGGTCGGGCCGACCCGCGAGACCTGCGACTGCCTGGACAACAACTGCGACGGCAACGTCGACGAGCCGCCGCCGGACGGCACGCTCTGCCCGGCCGGATCGACCTGCGTGGACTGCCAGTGCGCGCTGCCGTGCCAGTCGAGCGAGTTCGGCTTCACCTGTCCGACCGGCCGCGCGCCGGAGACCAACAGCGCGGGCGACTGCTTCTGCGTGGCGCCGGCTTGCGACCCCACCGACTGCGCGACGCAGACGGTCGATCAGGGCGGTACGACGCGCTGCGCGCCCGACTCGACGGACGTCTCCAACTGCGTCTGCAAGAACAACACGTGCACCTTCGCTTGCGAGGGCGTGGTCTGCACCGACGGCACGGTCTGCGATCCGAACGATCCCTCCGGGCGCTGCGTGGAGGACAACTGTCGGGGGCTCGGCTGTCCGAGCGGTCAGCTCTGCGACACGGTCAGCGGCGACTGCATGGCCGATCCCTGCGCCGGCGTGACCTGCGACGCCGACCAGGCCTGCCGGAACGGCGTCTGCGAGGCGACCTGCGCGGACGTGACCTGCCCCGACGGGCAAGTCTGTCAGACGGGGACCTGCGTGGACGATCCCTGCGCGGGCGTGAGCTGCGACGCGGGCCAGGTCTGCGACCCGACCGACGGGAGCTGCGTCGACGACCAGTGCACCGGCGTCCACTGCCCGAGCGGTCAGGTCTGCGACGTGACCAGCGGGAGCTGCATCGCCGACCCCTGCAACACGGTGCACTGCCCGAGCGGTCAGGTCTGCTCGGACGGCCAGTGCAACGTCGACATGTCGAACGTGGACGGCGGCGTCGACGGCGGCGTGGACGCCGGCCACGGCTCGGCCGGAGATCACCACGATCGCGTGCTGGCGGCCGGCGGCTGCAACTGCCGGGTCTCCACCTCGCCCCGAAGCGGCGCCGGCGGTCCGCTCGCGCTGCTCTTCGGGCTCGCGCTGATCATCGGGCTCCGCCGCCGCTCGCGGCGTGGCCGCTCCGCTGCGCCGGCCGGACGCCGCTCGCCGGCGCCGGTGGTGGCGGCGATCGCGATCGCGGCGGCGGCCCTGGGCTCCGGCTGCTCGGTCGATCCCTTCTGCCTCGACTGCGTGGACGCCGGTGGCGACGGCGGGCAGATCGTCATGGCGGACGGCGGTCGCGACGCGGGTCACGACGCCGGTCTGCCCGACGCGGGGCACGACGCCGGCCCGCCGGACGCCGGCCCCGACGGCTGCGTGCCCGGCGCGCCCGAGATCTGCAACGGCCTGGACGACAACTGCAACGGCATGGTCGACGAGGGCATCGACACCAACACCGACGTCAACAACTGCGGCGGCTGCGGCGACGTCTGCGCGCCGCTCGGCGCCTTCCCGTCCTGCACCGGCGGCGTCTGCGGCATCGCCTCCTGCGACGTCGGCCACTACGACCTCGACGGTGATCCCTCGAACGGCTGTGAGTACCGCTGCCTGCCCGACGCGAGCGACGACTCGGTCTGCGATCTCCGCGACAACGACTGCGACGGTTCGGTGGACGAGGACGTCGACCTGAACGCCGACTCGAACAACTGCGGCTCGTGCGGACACGTCTGCCGCTTCGCGCACTCGGCCGGGAGCTGCGACGCCGGCACCTGCGTGCTCGGCGACTGCGACCCGGACTGGTACGACCTCGACGGCACGCTGAGCAACGGCTGCGAGTACGCCTGCACGCCGGCGTCGCCGGCCACCGAGACCTGCAACGGCCGCGACGACGACTGCAACGGCACGGTCGACGAGGGCGATCCGGGCGGCGGCGGCTCCTGCGGCAGCGACGTCGGCATCTGCACGACGGGCACCGATCACTGCATGGGCGGGACGATCGTCTGCCAGGGCGCCACCGGCCCCACCGCCGAGACCTGCGACGGGCTCGACAACAACTGCAACGGCACGGTCGACGAGGGCAACCCGGACGGCGGCCGCGTCTGCGGCTCTTCGACCGGCACCTGCGAGACGGGCCGTGAGGTCTGCACCGGCGGCGCGCTGGTCTGCACCGGCGCGACCGGGGCCGGGACCGAGGTCTGCGACGGGCTCGACAACGACTGCGACGGAGTCATCGACAACGGCAACCCCGGCGGCGGCGCGGCCTGCGGGAGCAGCACCGGCGCGTGCATGACGGGCACGATGAACTGCCGTGGTGGTGTGCTGGTCTGCGAGGGCGCGGTCGGCCCCACGATGGAGAGCTGCAACGGCGTCGACGACGACTGCAACGGCATGGTCGACGACGGTGACCCCGGCGGCGGCGGCTCCTGCGGCACCGACGTGGGCATCTGCGCGCCGGGCGCGCAGCACTGCAGCGGCGGCACCCTCGTCTGCATGGGCGCCATCGGGCCGCGCGCGGGCGGCGAGCTCTGCAACGGCCTCGACGACAACTGCAACGGCGCGATCGACGAGGGCGACCCGGAGGGCGGCGGAACCTGCGGCTCCAACACGGGCGCCTGCACCTACGGGAGCTACGTCTGCACGGGAGGAACGCTCGCCTGCGTGGGCGGCTCCGGCCCGACGCTCGAGACCTGCAACGGGATCGACGACGACTGCAACGGGGTCGTCGACGACGGCTTCAACACGTCGAGCGACATCCGCAACTGCGGCTCGTGCGGGAACGTCTGCTCCTTCGCCCACGCCGTCCCGACCTGCATGAGCGGCAGCTGCACGCTCGCGGCCTGCAACACGGGCTGGCACGATCTGAACGGCAACCCGAGCGACGGCTGCGAGTACCGCTGCGACTACCAGGGCTCCGAGGTCTGCAACGGCCTCGACGACGACTGCGACGGCTCGACCGACAACGGGCTCACCGCGCCGTCCACGTTCTGCAACGCCAACGGCGTCTGCAGCGGCACCACGCCGACCTGCGACGGCAGCTCCGGCTGGCAGTGCCACTACCCGGGCTCGTACGAGAGCACGGAGGTGAGCTGCGACGGCCTCGACAACGACTGCAACGGCATGATCGACGAGCCCTTCCCGACGGTGGGCACGAGCTGCGGCAACGGCTCGGGCGAGTGCCGCCGGACCGGCGCCGTGGCCTGCACCGCCGACGGCTCCGGCACCTACTGCACGGCTGCCCCGGCCGGCACCCCGGCGGCGTACGAGTCGTGCAACAACCGCGACGACGACTGCGACGGGAACGTCGACGAGGCGATCCCGGTGAGCGCCATCCCGACCGTGACCGTGCCGCTCTCGGGCGGCGGCAGCGTGCAGGTCATGCAGTACGAGGCCAGCCGTCCGGACGCGAGCTCGTCGAGCGCCGGCACGGTCGGCTCGCTGGCCTGCTCCAACCCGAACGTGCTGCCCTGGACCGACCTGACCTGGCAGGAGGCCCAGGACGCCTGCTGCGCGCTGAACTCGAGCGGCACCTGCGCGGGAGGCGGCACGGGCTGGCGGCTCTGTGACGCGCCCGACTGGCAGACGGCGTGCAGCGGGCCGAGCGGCACCTGCGACTGGAGCTACGCGTCGAGCTGCAGCAGCTCGAGCGCGATGACCTGCAACGGCGACGAGTTCGACAGCGACCCGTCGACGGCCGGCGACCAGGACGCGCTCTACCCCACCGCCGACAGCACTTTCGCCATGTGTTACACGGACTGGGCCTCGGCCGGCGTCGTCTACGACATGTCGGGCAACGTGAAGGAGTGGACGGCCACGGCGATTGGGACGGGCATCCACGAGATCCGCGGCGGCTCCTACAACAACGTGGAGCAGGGCCGGACCTGCCAGTTCGACTTCACGGCCGGGTCCAACGCCTTCGCCTTCCCCAACACCGGATTCCGGTGCTGCCACTACTGACGGTCTCTCGATCAATCTCCCGTCGTCCCGCGGCCGATCCGGCCCCATCGGCGGCGTCGTCGCGGGTAGCCGTGCGTTCGCACGCTTCCTCGCGCCGCCTCCTGGCCGGGACCGTCTCGATTGCGGAGCTCGGTCCGATCGATCGACCGTCCTCGAGCCCGACCACCACCGGGGAGCCGGTCACCCGGTCCCCTCGCGAGGGTTTTGACCGGCCGCCGAACCTTCTGTACGCTCCTGCCTCGACTCCACCTCGCGCGTCGGACTCGTCCGCCCGCTCTCGACTGGATGTCCCGTCCTCCAATATGGCCGAAAGCGACCAGCTCTTTGCGCGATTCGGCAGGACCTGCGAGCCCGGTGAGGTGCTCTTCCGCGAAGGTGAGCCGGGCGACACGATGTACGTGATCCAGTCCGGCAGCGTGCGGATCACCAAATCGGTGAAGGACGAGGAGAAGACGCTGGCCATCCTCGGCGCCGGGGAGTTCCTCGGCGAGATGGCCATCCTCAACGAAAAGCCGCGCACGGCGACGGCGACGGTCGAGGAGCGGGCGCAGGTGTTGGTGCTCGGCGCCCGCACCTTCGAGCAGATGGTCGTCAGCAACGCCGAGATCGCGGTGCGGATGATCAAGAAGCTCGCCCGGCGGCTGGACTCGGCCAACGAGCTGATCGAGGTGCTGATGCACCGCAATCCCAAGGCCCGCGTCATCCTGGGGCTCAGCCGCGAGGCGGAGGCGCTCGGCGAGACGCAGGCGGACGGATTGGTGCTCGTACCGCTGAGCTCCGAGGGGCTCGCCGAGCAGATCGGGCTGTCGGAGCCGGAGACGCAGGAGGTGCTCAAGCGCTTGCGCCGCCTGCGGATCGTGGAGCCGACCGAGCAGGGGCTGATCGTGACCAACGTCGATCGCCTCGAAGAGTTCTACGCGTTCCTCGAGATGCGCGAGAAGTTCGGAGACGCATGATGGAGCTCCGGATCCTCGGTTGCCACGGCGGCGAGACGCCCCACCACAAGACCTCGAGCTTCCTGCTCGACGGGCGGATGGCGGTCGACGCCGGTGCCGTCACCAGCATGCTCACGCTGGAGGAGCAGCGGAAGATTCGAGACCGTCCTCGTCAGCCACGCCCACCTCGACCACATCAAGGACCTGGCGACGCTGGCAGACAACCGCTGCCAGCAAGGCGGCCCCACGCTGACCATCGCCGGTGTCGAGCCGACCCTGCGCGTGCTGCGCGAGCACTTCTTCAACGACCTCATCTGGCCGGACTTCTCGAAGATCCCGGCCGGCGACGGGCCGACGGTCCGTTTCGAGAAGCTCGAGGCCGACGCGCCCACGTCGGTCGCCGGCATGCGGGTACGCGCGGTCATGGTGAACCACACCATCGACACCAGCGCGTTCATCGTGGAGACGCCGGACGGCGCCATCGCCTACAGCGGCGACACGGGCCCCACCGACCACTTCTGGGACGTCCTCTCGGTCCAGGAGGACCTCAAGGCGCTCCTGATGGAGGTCTCGTTCCCGGACGAGCATCACCAGCTCGCCAAGATCTCCGGGCACCACACGCCGCAGACGCTGGCGGTCGACCTCGAGAAGCTCGACGGCAAGCGCGGCCTCCCGGTGCTCCTCTACCACATCAAGCCCGTCTTCGAGGGCGTGGTGGAGAAGCAGCTCGCGCGTGTTCGCGGGCAGAACATGGAGATCTGCCGGCTCGGGGATCAGTACATCCTCTGAGAACTGCTTGCGCTCGGGCCGGCGTGGCCCGAAGACATCCTCGCGCATGATCACCCGCTCGACCCGCTCCATCGCGCTCGCAGCGCTCGTCTTGGCCGGCTGTGGAGGCACCAGCGCCTCGCTGCTGCACGAGGGCGTCCAGGCGCCGGACTTCATGGCGATGGACCAGGAGGGCGAGGTCCGCAGCCTGCGCCTGCTCCGCCACGACGAGCCGGCGGTCCTCTTCTTCTATCCGCGCGACGGAACACCGGGCTGCACGCAGGAAGCGTGCGCGTTCCGCGACGCCTGGGAGCGCTTGCAGGCGGCCGGCGCGGTGGTCATCGGCGTCTCGACCGACAGCGTGGAAGCCCACGCCCGCTTCGCACAGGAGCATCACCTGCCCTTCACGCTGCTCTCCGATCCGGACGGCAACATCCTGCGAAGCTACGGAGTGCCCTCCCGGCTGGGGATGGCCGCGCGCGTCACGTTCATCATCGACCGCGAGGGCCGCATCGCCCACGTGTTCCCCGACGTCGATCCGGGTGTGCACGCGGACCAGGTCGTACGGGCGCTGGCCGGGCTCTGACGCGGCGCACTTGCCAGTAGAGCGCGGTGGCCCGAAGCTCGGCGCCATGAAGATCGTCGTCTTCGGAGCCAGCGGTGGCACGGGGCTCGAGCTGGTCCGCCAGGGCCGGGCACGCGGGCACGAGATCACCGCCTTCGTCCGCAACCCGGCCACGTTCGACGAGCGCGACGAGGTTCGTGTGGTGCAGGGCGACGTCACCGACGCAGACGCCGTCACGAGCGCCATCGAGGGGCAGGACGCGGTCCTCTCCGCGCTCGGCGCGCGGGATCTGAAGACCGACGATCTGCTCGAGCGCGCCAGCGCCAACATCATGGCCGGGATGCGAGCGCACGACGTGAAACGACTGATCGTGCTCGGCGCGTCGGGTGCGCTGCGTGATGCGAGCAAGCATCAGACGCGGCTCCGCAAGGTGCTCTTCTGGGTGCTGAGGAACGGTCTGTTGAAGCACCCGATGCGGGATTCGGCGGCTCAGCAGCGCGCCATCGAGGCCAGCGACACCGAGTACACCGTCGTGCTCCCGCCTCGTCTCACCCACGGGCCGCGGACCGGTCGCTACCGCGTCGCCATGGACGGGCTGCCGCCGCGTGGCTCGTCCATCGCCCGCGCCGACGTCGCCGACTTCATGCTGAGCGCGCTCGCCGACGGGACCTACCTGCGCGAAGCGCCGTACATCGCCAGCTGACGCGGCTCAGCTCGCGCGCTCGAGCCCGCCGTAGCGCGCCGCCTTCGCGTCCCACGGATCGAGGGCGACGATCATCCGCGCCACCGTCCGCGCCCGCCCGTCGGCGCCGGCCCGGCGGTGTAGGTACATGCCCTGACGCAGTGCGTTGAGCGCTTCGGGGATGCGCCTTGCGCGCCGCAGCATGTCTCCCAGCGCCACCCACGAGGGCGCGTCACCCGTCAGCGCCACCTGCTCTCGGAGCGCCAGCGCCGCCTTGCGGTAGTCACCCTTCTTCGCGTGGCGTCGAGCCCGCCGCTTGAGGATGTCCGCTCGGTCGTTCGAGCTCGTCGTGGGTGTGCGTCTCATCGGCCGTCTCATCGCTGTGCAATGGACGATCCATCGGTCCTTCGCCTTGGCAACCATGTTCTCCAGTGGAGGAAAAGTGCGACAGATGGCAAGTTTCCGACGGTCCAGGTCGAACCGCTGATGCACGAGCCCTGACGCGAATGTCGCGATCGTGGGGCGCGATTCACGGCTCACGCGGGCGGCGGCGTCGGAGGTCACATTCGACTCCGGACCCGTCAGACCGGGCGTGTCGCCTTCCCCCTGGCGATCTTCCTGCGCCGCGCGATCAGGTCCGTGCGCGCGGACGGCGGGAGCACCTCCGTCGCCGAGCTGAACGAGCCCGTGGTGAGTCGGTCGCCGACGCGAAGCGCGGAGCCCGCGGATCGCGGAAAGCTGGGTTCCGAGCGCGTTGACCCCAACCTGGGAGAGCGCCAGTCTTTGCGGCCATGACGCGCCTCCGACCCGGGCTTCGCGCCACGTGAGCGCTGCGATTGCCGTCGCGGCGCTCGCGGTCGCCGCCGTGCTGGCCTTCACGCCGCGCATCCGCGACTCGCGGGCGTGGAAGGCGACCGTCACCCCCCTCGCCTCGATCATGGGCAGCGGCTTCCTCGTCTCGGCGCCGCTCGTGGCCGGCGAAGCGGGCGTCTACGCGCCCTTCGCGATGGCGGCGCTCTTGATCACCGCGTTCTCCATCGGCGCGATGATCCGCTTCAACATCCGCTACGCCGAGCCGATCTTCGAAGGCGGCGAGGAGGAAGGCGAGCACCGACTGCACCGCGGCCACCAGGAGCTCTCCGAGACGCACTGGCTACCCGACGGCGAGCACCTGACGAAGCCGCTCGAGCAGCTCTCGCACGTCGTGCTCGCGGGCGCGTACACCGTCTCGGTCACCTACTACTTGCAGCTCTTGTCGGCGTTCGTGCTGGACCGCTTCGGCGTGCACGACGTGGTCTGGCAGCGGGTGACGACGACGAGCGTGCTCGTGATCATCACCGCCGTCGGCGCGGCGTGGGGCCTCAAGGCGCTCGAGAACATGGAGACCTACGCCGTCAGCCTCAACCTCGGGATGATCGCGGCGCTGATCGTCGGGCTGATCATCCACGACGGCATCCTGGCGGCGAGCGGCGAGCTGGCCCTGCCGCACCTCGCGCCGGACGCCGACACGGAGCACGCGGCGCGCGTGGTCATGGGTCTGTTGATCGTCGTCCAGGGCTTCGAGACCTCGCGTTTCCTCGGCTCGGAGCACCCGGCGGAGGAGCGCGTGCGGACCATGCGGCTCGCGCAGATCATCGCCAGCGCGATCTACCTCGTGTTCGTCTCCTTGATGCTGCCACTCTTCGACGGCCAGCAGCTGGAGGCGAACGTCACCGCGATCGTCCGGCTGGTGGCGCCGGTGGCGGCGGTGCTGCCGACACTGATCGTCATCGCGGCCGTCGGCAGCCAGTTCTCGGCGGCGGTGGCGGACGACGCCGGCTGCGCGGGCCTGACGCGGACCCTCTTCGCCAAGCGCCTCGACTCGAGGTGGGGCTACCTCTTGATCGGCGCGGCCACCGTCACGCTGACCTGGATGACCGACGTGCTCTCGATCATCAGCCTCGCGTCGCGTGCGTTCGCGCTCTTCTACGCGATCCAGTGCACCGTGACCGCGGTGACCGCTTACTCGCACAAAGAGATTCCGCACCGCCGCCTCTACATGGTCGCTGGCGGCGCGTTGGCCCTGCTCAGCCTCTCCATCACGATCTTCGGCATCCCGGCCGAGTGAGCGCGCGCCCCGGAGCCCGTCCAGGACTCTTGCGCAGGCTCGGCCCGAGGCGCACCGTCGGCGAGTGAGACCTGTCCTCTACGCTCATCGCGGCGCCAACCGGCTCGCGCCGGAGAACACGTTGAAGGCGTTTCGGATGGCCGTGGAGCAGGGTGCCGACGGCGTGGAGCTCGACGTCCGAACCTGCGGGAGCGGCGAGGTCGTGGTCTCGCACGACGCGCACCTCGGCCGGGTCGCGGGCCGCGCAGCGTGGATCGCGATGCTGCCGTGGGAGCGGATCCGCGAGGTCCGGATTGGTGAGACCGAGCGGGTCCCGCTCCTCGACGAGGTCATCGACCTGGTGGTCGGCGCCGGCCTGAGGCTGAACGTGGAGGTGAAGGGCGACGTCCCCGACCGACCTGCGACGGTGCGGGCGGTGGCGGCCGCGATCGCTCGACGGAGAAGCGCCGAGCGGGACGCGATCCTCCTCTCCACCTTCGATCCGGTGGTCCTCGCCAACCTCCGCCGACACGTTCGCGGAGTGCCGCTGGCGCTCCTCTTCGACCACGAGCACACCGGCCGAATCCGCGCGCGGCTGCTCGCTGGCGCGCTGCGACCGGACGGCCTCCACCCCCACGAGGCCATCTGCACGCCACGCCGCGTGCGTCGCTGGCGGGCCCGCGGCCTCTTCGTCAATCCCTGGACGGTGAACGACCCGCAGCGGGCGCGCTGGCTCACCAGCTTGGGAGTGACCGGGCTCATCAGCGACGACGTACCGGCACTTCGAGCCGGAATTGGGGCATGAACCGCCGTTTGCTTGCACGGACCGCTCAAGCTCCTATACACACGGCACCTTGCGCCCGGGGGGTCCCCGTGCGCGCAGCTCTGGACAAGCGCGAGACCATGCTCCATGAAGCTGCTCGCGCAACCGGCGTGAACGAGCGCCCGAATCGACGGGAACGCGGTCGCCGGCAACATACCCACACCAAGGAGGACGAGTGGCACGACGTGGCGGAGGAAGACGGGGAGGACGATTCGGGCGGTCGACGCCGTGGCGGCGGTGGCGGCGGCGGCGGAGGCGGTGACGACGAGATCCGCGAGGATCACGTCAAGCTCGACGGAACCGTCGTCCAGGTGTTCGCAGGGGGTCAGTTCGAGGTCGAGACCGACGCCGGACCGACCATCCGCGCGAAGCTGTGTGGCCGTATGCGACGTTACCGCATCCGCGTGATCCTCGGCGATCGGGTCACGGTGGCGCTCTCCCCCTACGATCTGAACCACGGCATGATCGTCTTCCGTATGAAGTGATCCCCCGCGCGTCGCTCCGGGCGACGCGTGACGCGGTCGATCACAGTCTCCCCGCCACCGCTCGACCCCGGCAAGCCTGGCGCTGCCGTCGAGCGGGTGGCCGATCTGCACCTCGAGCGGGCCCGTTCTCGGCCCGCCCCTGGCTCTTCACCGGCCGAGCTCCCTTCCTTCCGTTCCGAGCGTGGAGGCAGCTCGCCACCGGTGCGAGCGTGGACCGCGATGCGCTCGCCGCAGACGCCGGTCTGGTCGGTCACGGCATCGATCTCGGGTGCGAGCCTCTTCGCGACTTCCGCGGAAGCGAAGTGCGTGGGCGCAGCACGGAGCGGACCGCCCTCCATTTTGGAGCGGCGCTTGCATTACCGAATCCCGGGGAATGTGCCCGTGTACACCGGTGCGCCGCTCGATTCAGTTCCCTCCGCTCGAGGGACGCAGCGCCCCACGGTCACGGTCGGCCGAGGGGCCTGGTCGCAACGGTCCGGTGCGGCGTGGCGGTCGGGGCGACGCGAGAGCCCCGAGGACGCAGAGGTGCTGCCCGTCGGTGAGCTCGGCGGGACCCATGGGGTGTTCGCCCTCGGCCTCGTCACACCAATCGACGAGGCCGGTCGGCGGGGTCGACCGGAGCACCTCTTCGGAGGCGCGGCGTGAGCCCGCCGAGGCAGGAAGGTCTCGCTCCGGAGGCCGCGGACCAGAGCCTCGCGCGCTTTCTCCTCGCGCTCCTTCCGCCTGTCGTCGGGTTCCTCGTCCTGCTTCTGTTCGGACCTCTTTTTGGCCACTCGGTCTGGTTCGTCTTCTATCCGGCGGTCTTCGTCAGCGCCTGGATCGGAGGCCTGGGTGCCGGCGTCGTCGCCGCGGCGATCTCGGCCGGCGGCGCGCTCTACTTCTTCCTCCCTCCCCGGGGTTCCTTCATGGTTCCGGCCGGCGATTACGTCGCCACCGGAGTGTTCTTCATGACGGCCGTGCTCTTCGGCGTCTTTCAGGGTCGGCTGCGCGCATCGAACCGTCGAAGCGTCAGCGCTCTGTCGGCCGCCCAGCACGCCAACGATCGGCTCCGCGAAGCGAGCGAGGCGATGAGCACGCTGCGCGAGCAGGCGCCGGACGGCATCTTCGTCGTGAGCGCCGAGGGCCGGATCACCGACGTGAACGGCGCCGCGTGTCGCATGCTCGGCTACCAGCTCGACGAGATCCTCGGCAGGGACCTCGCCGACGTCGTTCCCCGCTCCGAGATAGGGTCGCTGGAGCGCGATGGGGGACGGCAGGGGCAGCTCGCAGAGTGGACGCTCCGGCGCAAGGACGGCACCGAGCTGCCGGTCGAAGTCAGCGCGCGCATCCTCTCCGACGGCCGATGGCAGGGATTTCTCCGCGACGTCAGGGTACGCCGGCGTCTCGAGGAGGCGCTCCGCGCGAGCCACGACGATCTGGTCCGCGCGCAGTCGGTGGCGGGTGTGGGGAGCTGGCGGCTCGACATCCGCAAAGACGAGCTGGAGTGGTCCAAGGAGAGCTACCGCATCTTCGGCGTCCCTCCGGGCGAGCCGGTGACCTACGAGGCGTTCATCGAGCGCGTCCACCCGCAGGATCGCGCCATGGTCGACGAGCACTGGCAGGCCGCCGTGCGGGGAGAGCCCTACGACATCGAGCACCGCGTCGTCACCGACGACGGGGAGGTCAAGTGGGTGCGGGAGAAGGCCGAGCTGCAATTCGACGAGCACCACGTGTTGGTGGGTGGGATCGGCATCACCCACGACATCACGGCGCGCAAGCAATACGAGGAGGAGCTCCGCGCCGCGCAGGAACGCGTCGAGCTCGCGCTCCGCGGCGCCGACCTCGGCGCGTGGGACTGGAACATCGAGAGCGGCGACGTGGTGTTGAGCGCCCGGTGGGCCGAGATGCGCGGCTACCGGCCCGACGAGATCCGGGGACACGTGGACACCTGGCTCTCGGGGATTCACCCCGATGATCTGCCGACGGTGCAGCGCGTTCTCGACGACTACCTCTCGGGACGCACGGCGGAGTACGAGGTCGAGCACCGCTCCCGCACGAAGTCGGGCGATTGGATTCTGGGTGCTCGATTGGGGGAAGGTCTTCGGCCGGGACGAGCGTGGACGGCCCGTCCGCATGGCGGGGACCGAGCTCGACATCACGGCCCGAAGGCAGAACGAGCGGGAGCACAGCTTGCTGGCGGAGGTGGGCGCCCTCTTCGCAACCACGCTCGACCTCGACGAGACCCTCGGGACGATCGCGCGGCTCTTGGTGCGCGATCTGGCCGACTCCTGCATCATCGACGTCGTCGCCAGCGACCTGCGGTTGCGACGGATCGAGAGCCGTGATCCAGCGAAGGCCTGGATTGCCGAGTTGGGGAAGGAGATCCAGCTCGATCCCACCCGCCCCCATCTGCTCCGGGCGGCCCTCGACACCGGGCGGCCGGTCCTGATGGAGCGGGTCACGCCCGAGATGCTCCAGGGGTTCGCACAGAGCGAAGCCCATCTGAAGGCGCTCCGCGCGCTCGAGCCCAAGTCGATCCTCGTGGTGCCGCTCGTGGCGCACGGGAACATGCTCGGTGCCCTCGCGCTCATCTCCGCCTCGGAGTCCCATACCTATCGCTCGTCCGACGTTCGATTGGTCGAGAACCTCGCGGTGCGCGCCTCGCTCGCCATCGAGAATGCGCGGCTCTACGGCCTGGCCACGCGGGCCATCCGGGCACGCGACGAGATCATCGGCATCGTGGCGCACGATCTCCGAAACCCGCTCGGCGCGATCCTGATGCAGGCGGCGGTGGTCCAGGCTCAAGCCCAGGGGTCGCGCCGGCCGGTGGAGGCGATCGTGCGCGCGGCCCATCGCGTGAACCGACTGGTCAACGATCTCCTGGACCTCACGCGCTTGGAGGCGGGGCACCTCTCGATCGAGCCGAGCTCGCTGCCCGCACCGAGCCTGATCGCGGACGTTGTCGAGGCGCAGAGGACGATGGCGTCGGCAGCGTCCATCACGCTCCGCACCGAGCTGCCCTCGACGGTGCCCAACGTGTGGGCGGATCGCGACCGACTCCTGCAGATCTTCGAGAACCTGATCGGCAACGCGATCAAGTTCACGTCGCCCGGGGGCTGCATCACCGTCGGCGCGAGCGCCCGCGAGGACGAGGTCGTGTTCTCGGTGGCGGACACCGGCGCCGGGATCAGCAGCGACGCGCTGCCTCACGTGTTCGATCGCTTCTGGCAAGCCGGTCGACCGAACCGGACCGGCGTCGGGCTGGGGCTCTCGATCGTCAAAGGCATCGTGGAGGCCCACGGCGGTCGCGTCTGGGTCGAGAGCACACCAGGGCACGGGAGCACCTTCTTCTTCGCCATCCCGACCGCCCCTCGGCCGGCGCAGTGGCCCGAGCGCCGGCCCGATGCGGCCGGTCCCTGAGCGCTCGGCCAGCGCTCGTCCCAGTGACTGGCCTGGCGTCAGAGGAGCCGACGCGGATCACCACGGAATGGGGTGGTAATCCTTCAGGAAGAGGCCGTACACGTGCTCGCCGGTGCGGGCGCCGTGGAAGATCGGGTCCACGATGCGCGCGGCGCCGTCCACCACGTCGAGCGGCGGGTGGAAGCCGTGCTCTTCCACTTTGCGGGTGGCGATCTCGGCCGGATCCTCGTCGGTGATCCAACCGGTGTCGACGCTGTTCATGTGGATGCCGTCTTTGACGTAATCGACCGCCGAGGTGCGGGTCATCATGTTCAGCGCCGCCTTCGCCATGTTCGTGTGGGGATGGCGGTCGGTCTTCCACTCGCGATAGAACTGCCCCTCCATCGCGCTCACGTTCACGATGTGCCGGTCGCGCTCGCCGCCCCGCGCCATCAGCGGGCGGAGCCGGCCGTTGAGCACGAAGGGCGCGACCGCGTTGACGAGCTGCACCTCGAGCAGCTCGACCGTCGGGACCTGATCCAGAGTCAGCCGCCAGCTGTTGATGTCGCGCAGATCCACCTGCTGGAGATCGGCGTCGAGCTCCCCCTCCGGGAAGAGGTGCAGGTCCGGCGCGAGCTCGTCCGGCAAGAGCGCGATCTGGGAGAGCGCTGCGGACTCGGTGAGCCCGCGCAGCGAGGTGTCGTTCGCCCGGGCCAGCGCGCGAGCCCGGCGCAGCTCGCCGTGACCGGACAAGAGCGGCCGGGCGGGCGCCGGCACCTCGCCGCGGCTCTCTCCATCCATGAGGTGCCGGTAGAACCCCGGCGGGCGCCGCACGGTCTGGCAGGCGTTGTTCAGGATGTAGTCGAGCCGGTCTTCGGTGCCGAGCACGTGCTGGCAGAAGCCCTCCACGCTCGGCGTGTGGCGCAGATCGAGCCCGTAGATCGCGAGCCGGTCGCGCCACGCTTCGAAGTCGTCTTCCCGCGCATAGCGCGCCGCGGCGTCGTGAGGAAAGCGGGTCGTGACGATCACCCGCGCACCCGCCCGCAGCAGCTTGATGGCCGCGTGGTAGCCGATCTTGACGCGCGCGCCGGTGATCAGCGCCACCCGGCCTCGGAGATCGGCCGTCTGAGCACGCTTCTCCCAGTTCAGCGCCGCGCAGGGACCGCACATCTGGTCATAGAACGGGTGGACCTCGCGGAAAGGCGCCTTGCAGACGTAGCACTTGCGGGCCTGCTCCAGCTCGCGCTCCGTCGGCGGTGTTCCCGTCGGCAGTGTCCCCGTCGGCAGTGTCCCCGTCGGCAGCGTCCCCGTCGGCAGTGTCCCCGTCGGCAGTGTCCCCGTCGGCAGTGTCCCCGTCGGCGTGTCCCCGTCGGCAGTGTCCCCGTCGGCAGTGTCCCCGTCGGCAGTGTCCCCGTCGGCAGTGTCCCCGTCGGCAGTGTCCCCGGCGGCGGTGTTCCAGGAGGGAGCGCGCTCGGCGTCGCGAAGACCTGCGCTCTGCGGAGCGCGCGGATCCCCGTCGCGTCGAGCACCTCCTGATCGCGCGCCTTCATCGCGTCGCGTCGCTGCTTTCGCCGCGCCTTGGCCAGCTTGCGGAGCTCGGCGCGATCGGGCCGCGACACCCGCCCGGCCGCGATCACCAAGCGCTGACGCGTCTCCTCGTCGAGCGCCGCCAAGAGCCCGCGATCCTCGACGATCGCCTCCAGCGTCTCGAGACACGCAAAGAGGCGCGCGATGTCCTCGTCGCCGTCCACGCGCGGCGTGTAGCACCCCGCCGCGAGCCCGGCGAGAGCCTCCCTTCGTCGACCGCGCGCCGCGGGCGGGCGCGACGGCCACCGAGCGCTCACTGGGCGGGCGGACGCGTCTCGGTGTACTCGATGCGGTAGCGGGGTTCGCCCTCGGGCTCGCGGGCACCGACCCAGATCAGGTAGTCGCCCTCCGGCCAGGCGTCGCGCTCGATGTCGGGGGAGCCGTCGTCCGGCGAGCTGCAGAGGTATTGCCCGCTCGGCGTGCGGATGATCAGGGAGGTCGGGCCCTCCGGCTCGCGGATCTGGACGCGGAAGTAGTCCGAAGCGGTGCGCAAGGTCAGGATGTGGCTCGGCTCGGCGTCCACTCGGCCGCGGCATCCGCCACCGAGCACGTCGACCTCGATGCTGCCGCCCGCGACGCCCCCGTCCTCGCGCGGATTCGGGCAAGAACCCGCGGCGCAACCGGCGATCCCGAAAGCGGCCGTGCTCGGCGCGCGTGTGCAGGCCGATCTCGGCGCCTCCACCGACGGGCGTCGCCTGCGAGGTGTGCCCGGTCATCGGCGTGACGCTGTGGAACTCGGTGACCGCCAGCTCGTAGTCGACCTGGGTTCGCGGGCGGATGGAGCCGATCCACACTTCGTAGCGGCCGGCCGGAAATGCGCCCTGCTCCCGCGGTGCGCCGAGGAGTGGGCGGCCGGAGCAATGCCACTCGCCGTCCGGGCCGTGCACGGCGAGTGTGACGTCCTCCGGCGCGACGACGAAGAAGCGCAGGAACACGAACTCCGAGTCGAGCTGCAGCGTCTGGTCCGGGCCGTCGCCCACGTAGCCGCGGCACCCGGCGGCCGTGCTGCTCAGCGGGCTCACGCCGCGGGTCTGGCCCGACAGCCGCAAGGGGTCGGGCGCGAACCCGGTCGCGATGTGCTGCGCGTCGTCGCGCTGCGTGCTCGGCGTGCCTCCATCCTGCACGGCGGGAGGAGCCTGCGTCGTGCTCTGCGCGTCCTGCGCGCGAGCGACGCCGGCGACGAGAGAGGCGACGAGAAAGACGAGCCCGGCGGCACGGCGCCACACGCTCGGCTCGGTGCGGCGATCCGCTCCTCCACCGGCCGCGCGCCCATCGTGTACGCCGCCTCCCGCTCGGCACCGGCACGCAGTCGACGCGGCGCGGCCATCGGTTCCTTCGACAGCCGCCTCGATCGGGCCGGCGAGACGGGCGAGCTCCGCAGTCCGGCGCCCGGGTCGTCGACGGATTCGAAGCGCGCCCCGTGACCGAGACGGTCGAAGGCGATGACGGGGCGTGTGAACGCACCGCGACGAACGGCCAGGTCGCGACCGCCGGGAGAGCGGAGATTTCACGCCGGACCCTCAGCTCCAGCTCTCCGGCACCGCCGCGTCCTCGGCATGCACCTCGACACGGGCCGGCCTCTCCGTCAGCCGCGCGATCAGCGCTTCGGCCACGCGCCCCCGCATCTCGAGCGCGGCCGTCAGGTGCGGGTCGGTCGTGCGAGCGCGCTCCAGCTCCGCGTAGGCCATCACTTGCCGCGCCCTCGCGATCGCTTCCTCGTTCGCCGTCAGCTCGGCGAAGCGCTCGGCTTGCACGAGCAGCAGGTCCACGCGTTGCACCGGTGTCGTCGTGCGATGGGCCATTCCGACAAGGGATCTAAGCACGAAGCGCGACCTTCCATGCGGACCCGCGAGGAGCCTCGGCGGGAGCCCCGACCTCAGGTCCGCTCGACGTCGTAGACGCCGTCGATCTGGCTGATCTTCCGCATCAGCGAGCGCAGCTTGGCCACGTCGCTGACGGCGAACTGGAAGATGTTCTGCGCGCCGCCGTCCTCGCCGACCCTGCAGTTCGCCTCTTGGATGTTCACGCCGGCGTCCGTGAACGCTGCGCTCACGTTGGCGAGGATGCCGGGGCGATCCGCCGTGGCGATCCGCAACGACACCGGCCGCTCGACCTTGGCCGCGTCGGACCACGAGACCTCGATCCGGCGTTCCGGATCGAGCTCCATCGCCTTGGGGCAACCGCGGCGGTGCACGGTCACGCCACGCCCGCGGCTGATCCAGCCGGTGATCGCGTCGCCGGGCAGCGGGTTACAGCACTTGGCGAAGCGGACCAGGATGTCGTCGACGTCGTCGATGCGGATGCCCTGGTTGCCGTCCTTGCCGGTGACGCGGCGGACCGTCTTCTCGAAGAAGCTCGGCCGCAAGCTCTCGCGCTCGGCCGGATCCTCGCGCGGCACGGCGACGTCGTAGACCTCGCTGGCGGCGAGACGGCCGTAGCCGACCTGCGCGAAGAGCTCGTCCGCCGTCGTCACCTTGAAGTGGGTGGCGACGCGCTCGACCTCGTTGGGCTTCTTGAACCAGCGCGAGAAGCTGGTGTCTTCCTTGTGGAAGGAGCGCTCGAGCAGCTCGCGCCCGAGCTTGATGGCGCTCTTCCGTTCCTCCGAGCGGATGAAGGTGCGGATCCGCGAGCGGGCGCGGCCGGTGGCCACGAAGTCGAGCCAGTCGTTGCTCGGCTGCTGCTGCGGGCTGGTGATGATCTCCAGCGTGTCGCCGTTGTGCAACTTGTAGCGGAGCGGGACGATGGCGCCGTTCACCCGGGCGCCGGCGCAGTGGTGGCCGACCTCCGAGTGGATCGCGTAGGCGAAGTCGACCGGCGTCGCGCCGCGCGGGAAGACCTTCAGCTCGCCGGCGGGCGTGAAGACGTAGACCTCGTCGTTGAAGAGGTCGACCTTCACCGAGTCGAGGAACTCGGCCGGATCGCTGACCTCCTGCTGGAACTCCATGAGCTGGCGCAGCCACGCGAACTGCGCCGCGTCCTTGGCGTCGAGCCCGCCCGTGCGCTCCTTGTACTTCCAGTGCGCCGCGATGCCGTACTCGGCCGTGCGGTGCATGTCCTGGGTCCGGATCTGCACCTCGATGCGCCGCTGGCCCGGGCCGATGACCGTCGTGTGGAGCGACTGGTACATGTTCGGCTTGGGCAGCGCGATGTAGTCCTTGAAGCGGCCCGGGATCGGCGTCCACTGCGAGTGCACGACGCCGAGCGCCGCGTAGCAGTCCGACACCGTCTCCATGATCACGCGGAAGGCCACGAAGTCGTGGACCTGCTCGAACTCGCAGTTGTTCTGGCGCATCTTCCGCCAGATCGAGTAGCGGTGCTTGACCCGCCCGCCGACGTCGACGGCGAACCCGCGCTCGACGAGCATCTTGCTCAGCCGGCGGGTGACGTCGCCGATGTACTTGTCGCGGTCGCGGGCGACCTTCTTCGCCTTGCGGCTGATCTCCGCGTACGCGTCGGGGTACAGGTACTTGAAGCTGAGGTCCTCGAGCTCGCTCTTGAGCCAGTAGATGCCGAGCCGGCCCGCGAGCGGCGCGTAGATGTCGAGGGTCTCCTGCGCGATCCGCTCCTGCTTGTCCTGCTTCATGTGCTGGAGCGTCCGCATGTTGTCGAGGCGGTCGGCCAGCTTGACCAGCAAGACGCGGATGTCGCGCGCCATGGCCACGAGCATCTTGCGGAAGCTCTCGGCCTGCTGGTCCTCCTTGCAGCTGAAGTTGATGCGGCCGAGCTTGGTCACCCCGTCGACCAGGAACGCGACCTCCTCGCCGAAGAGCCCGGCGAGGTCCTCGGTGGTGGCCTGCGTGTCCTCCACCACGTCGTGCAGGAGCGCCGCGCAGATGCTGGCGGCGTCCAGGCGCATGTCGGCGATGATGTGCGCGACGCTGACGGGGTGGATGAAGTAGGGGTCGCCCGACTTCCTGAGCTGGCCCTCGTGCATCTTGGCCGAGTACACGTAGGCCTTGTTGATCAGATCGACGTCGGCCGCCGGGTGGTAGCTCTTGACCTTGTCTACGATGTCGGTCAGCCGCACCATACCTACGACTGCGCTCGCTCCGGTCGATGAGACCCACGATTTCGTGGGCTCCGCCGGCACTTCCACGGCACGTTCGGGAGCGCTTCGATCACGACCGCGCCTTGCCTTGCAAGGATTGGGCTAGTGACGCTATCACCCTCGTATCTGGTGGACAAGGATTGCACGCCTGATCCAAATGTAGCCACGGTCCGGCCACCGATCCCGTCCGTCACACCTCGCCGGGAGGATCCGCCGCTGGGGGCCGGCGCCCCCGCGTTGCGCTAGACTCGGGCTCTCATGGCGAAGCACCCGCTCGTCTCGCGCCTCGCGGCCCTCTTCCAGAAGCACCGGCGGCGCCTTTCCACCCTGGTTCTGGGCATTTTCGTGGCCGCGGTGATCGTTCAGATCGGCAGCGCCATCCCGCGCGCGGTGCAGGTCGACGTGCCGCTCGGCGCCGGTCACGCCGAGGTGACGGAGGCGCGGATCGACTACTGGCAGGACGACGAGCCCGTGCGCTCCATCACGCGGCGCTGGCCGAACGGCGCGCCGGCGTCGGTGCGCGACACGCTCGATCTGAGCCCGGGCGAGTATGACGTTTCCGTCACACTGGTGGACCGAAGCGGGGATCGGCGCGCACTGTCCGGCCACCTGAAGGCGCCGGGCGACGGCGTCATCCACCTCTCGTTGGAGGCGTCTTGACCGGTCTCGAGCCTCGCACCGCGCACGTCGGGGATCCCCGAGTGCTCGAGCTGCCCCGCTGCGCGCTGGTGATCCTCAGCGGTCCCGAGCGCGGTCGCGAGCAGATCATCGAGGGCGAGCTCTTCAGGATCGGCAAGAGCAAGGAGAACGACCTGGTCCTCCCCGACGAGACCGTCTCCCGGGCCCACTGCGAGATCACCCGCGACCATCGCGGATACCTCCTCCACGACCTGGGCTCGACGAACGGCACCCTGCTCGACGGCGCGGAGATCAAGGAGGCCTGGCTCAAGCCCGGCGCGGTGATCACCGTCGGCAAGGTCGAGCTCAAGGTGCGCCCCTTCTCGGAGCGCATCGAGATCCTGCCGAGCGATCAGAGCCGATACGGCGAAGTGACCGGACAGTCGGTGGCGATGCGGCAGGTGTTCGGGCTGCTCGAGCGGCTCGGACCGACCGACGCCACGGTGCTGATCGGCGGTGAGACGGGGACCGGCAAAGACGTCCTGGCGCGGAGCATCCACGCCGAGGGCCCGCGGTCCGGCAAGCCCTTCATCGTCGTCGACTGCGGCGCGGTGGTCGGCTCGCTGATCGAGAGCGAGCTCTTCGGGCACGAGAAGGGCTCGTTCACGGGCGCGGTGGCGACGCGGCAGGGCGCGTTCGAGCTGGCCAACGGCGGCACGCTGTTTCTGGACGAGATCGGCGAGCTGCCGCTCGATCTGCAGCCGAAGCTCCTGCGCGTGCTGGAGCAGCGCGCCATCCGGCGGGTGGGCGGCAACCAGAGCATCCGCGTGGACATCCGGGTGATCGCGGCGTCGAAGCGGAACCTGAAGATGGAGGTCGAGCGGGGAAAGTTCCGCGAGGACCTCTTCTTCCGGCTGGCCGTGGTGCCGATTGAGCTGCCCGCCCTGCGGGAGCGGCGTGACGACATCCCGGTGTTGGTGGAGGCGCTGCTCGCCTCGCTCGCCGACCTCGATCCCTCCACGCCGACCCGCATCTCACCGGAAGCCGTCGACGCGCTCAAGGCGCACGACTGGCCGGGGAACGTGCGCGAGCTCCGCAACGTGCTCGAGCGGGCCGCGTACCTGGCGCGCGCGACGGGCCGCGACGTCGTGGAGCTGTCGACCATGCCCTTCGCCGGCACCGCGCCGACGAAGGGAGAAGAAGACGACCTGCCGGTGTTCGAGGAGGGCAAGAGCTACCGCGACACCAAGTCGGAGTGGGAAGCCCTCTTCGAGAAGAAGTACATCGCGTGGCTGCTCGACCGCTGCGGCGGCAACATCTCCGCCGCCGCCCGCGCCGCCGACATGGACCGCAAGTACCTCTACAAGCTCGCGGTCCGACACGGCCTGCACAGCAAGCGCTGAGCACCGACCGCACGGCGAGCCGATCCTCACTGCGGCATCGACGCGCCTGTGTCGAGGACCTCGAAGTCGCTGCCGTGGACGTCGCGGAGGCCGCTGATGACGTCGTCGATGATGGCGTCCCAGCGGTCGTCGCTGTCGCCGCTGATGTACCAGTCGCTTCCGTTGTCGGCGAGGATGAGGCCGTAGGTCTGCATGGCGCGGAGGATGACCTGGGCCGACGCGGGGGCGCTGTCGACGGGGTAGTCGGCGCGCAAGCGCAGGCGCAGGCCCATCGGCGGGAGATCGGTTCCGCTGCGGCCGGCGGCATGGGTCGCCGGGTGGATGTAGGCGCGGGCGCTGTGCTGCATGGTGAAGCGCATGGCGTGGTGGATCTCGCCCGCCATCACTTCGTCGACGCGCACCAATCCCGGGAGGATGGGCAGGCCCGCTGCGTCGGCGCTGGTCCAACCCTCGGGGCGGAGGTCGTTGCTGCCCAGGTGGAAGATGGCGCCGTTGGCCGCGGTCCAGCCGCCGCCCGAGAAGTTCTGGGCGTTGTAGAGCTCGTAGAGGGTGCAGTCGCTCGGCGCGCCGCTCGTGTCGAGGTAGAGGACGTGGCGGTCGGCGTCCGTCGCGGCGCCGGAGCCACCCTCGATCGGCGCGTCAGAAGGGATCGGGTAGCAGAAGTCGCCGCCGCCTCCCGGGCAGGCGAGCATGTC
Source organism: uncultured Pseudomonadota bacterium (assembly GCA_963832725.1). Lineage (GTDB taxonomy): Bacteria > Myxococcota_A > Polyangia > Polyangiales > Sandaracinaceae > JAEZBP01. The sequence goes on along the minus strand of CAWHVG010000005.1, from coordinate 2,742,041 downwards.
GCTCTCGGTCGGGCCCCACGACGCGGTCCAGGTGATCGGGAGCGCGGGCGCGCCCATGCCGCTCGCCCACGGGATCCCGTAATGATCGGTCGACCAGTTGCCCCAGTCGGGGTGGAGGCCGCGCGTGGGGTTCATCTGGGCGAGGATTTGTGCTGCCCGCGGGTGCAGCGGGAGCGAGGAGACGTCCTGGTTCCACGGGTTGTCGGCCGGGAAGATGTCGCAGCCAGCCAGGACCGTGCCCGCACCGGGGGTGGTGCCGCCTCCGTCCCTGGTGCCGCCGCCTCCGTCCGCGCGCGGGCCGGCGTCGCCGGAAGGCTGCGAGGCGTCGCCGGAGGGCTGCGAGGCGTCGGCCGGGCGCGAGGCGTCGGCCGCGCCGCCGGCGTCGTGGCCGTGGCCGTGGCCCGCGTCGTCGTGCTGGGAGGAGCCGCCGCCGCAGCCGACGGCGAGAGCGATGGCGATGAGCCCGAGGGTCCGAGAGAGTGCGCGCATGATGGCGATGGTATGACAGCTCGCGGCCGGTGGCGTCCGCGGAATATCGGGTGCCCGTTCGGGGCGTGTTCACTACACTCGCGCCCCATGCCGCTGCGCCTGACGGTCCTCGCTTCTCTCCTTGCGCTCGCGGCCGGCTGTGACGGCTCCGGTAGCACCGGTCCCGATGCAGGCATGGGTGTCCTCGGGGTGCCGGATCCGGATCCCATGGCGCCCACCGACGACGACATCGACGGCGACGGCGTCCCGAACGACATGGACATCTGTCCTTCGCTCGCCAACGCCGATCAGAGGGACGTTTGTTACTACGGCTCGGCGCCCGATCCGACGGGCGACGTGGTCGCCGACGGGCTGGCGCGGCTGAACTTCTGGCGGGCGCAGCTCGGGCTCGATCCTGTCACCGAAGATCCGATGCTGACCCACGGCTGTCAGGTGCACATCGCGTATCTGCAGCAGCTCTCGGCCGAGCTCGGCTCGCCGCAGCTCGAGCACCAAGAAGACATGACCAAGCCCTACGCGAGCGCGGAGGGCAATCAGGCGGGCATCGACTCGGTGCTCTCGATCGGTCAGCCCGACGTCGACACGGCCATCGACGGCTGGCTCAACACGCTCTACCACCGGCTGCCGCTGGTCCATCCGGGGCTGTCGACGGTCGGTATCCACTACACGCCCGGCGACCGTTACGCCTGCTTGCTCTACCGGCAGGGCACGGACGACTCGGTGCGCGCGCCGCACCCGATCATGTGGCCGGCGCCGGACATCCAGCACACGGACCGGCAGTTCGGCGGGAACGAGAGCCCCTGCCCGACGACCGCCGATCCCTTCTCCGGCCCCTGTCCCTCCGGCGCCGCCATCGCGTCGCTCAGCGTGAACAACTGGGGGTCGCTCTCGGACGTGATGGGGACGATGACCCGCCTCGACACGATGGAGCAGGTCCCGCTCATCCACGTCTACTACGACGGCGGGCCGACGCCGCACGAGCAGATGGGCTACGTGGGAGGGAGCGTGGCGATGATCCCGCAGCCGGGGACGAGCCTGGCCCGCGCCGACTACGAGGTGCGGGTGGACGCGAGCCTCGACGGGACACCGACGACCTGGCGTTGGCGCTTCAATCCTCAGGGCGGCTTCAACTACGACATCGCCTGCGAGCTCTGGGATCAGGGGACATTCGCCGACGCGGTGCAGGTCACGCCGGCCGACATCGACGGGAAGATCTGCGCGCAGCCGGACTTCTTCGTCATCCGCGACGCGGGCACCTACGCGGTCAGCCTCAACTACGACGCGCGCCACTACGATCTCGATCTCTACGTCTACGACGACGCGCAGAACCTGATCATGATGGCGACCGGGCCCGACGCGCCGGCGCGGATCGAGAACGTACCGGGGATGTCGTTCATCGAGGTGCGTGGCGCCGGCGACGCGATGGGGCCCTACACGCTGAGCATCGAGGCGATGTGAGCTCGGAGCCGGCACACGAGCGAGGGTGAATGGCTACGCTCCCGCGTATCCTCGCGTGGTGGAACCCGATCCCGAGCGCGGGCCCTTCCGCAGCGCGGCGCCGACGCCCGAGGCGCTTCTCGCCCGCGAGCGAGAGGCGAGCTGGGCTCGGGTGGAGCAGATCACGCGGGCTCTCTTGGCCGAAGAGCGCGAGCGGGAGCGCCGGCGCGATCGCATGGCGTGGGCGGCGGCGATCGCGTCACTGATCGTCCTCGTGGCGGTCGTCGTGCTGGCGATGGTCGATCGCGAGCTGGGCGCGCCGCTCTTCTGCCCCGCGCTCGCGTTCTTCGCGTCGAGCGTGTTCGTGGTACGCACTCGAAGGAGGGTGGCGACTCGATGAGCGACCCCTATCGCAAGCCCGAGCTCCCGGCCGCCGAGGTCGCCCAGCGGCGGCTGGACGAGAAGATGTCCGAGGTGGCCGAGCGCTCGGCCCGAGAGCGCGCGCAGAAGGCCCTGCGGATGCGTCGCCTGAAGAAGGCGCTCTTCGCGACCACCGCGATCTCGGCTCTCTACACGGCGCTCGGGGTCGCGCTGATCACGACGGTGAAGAGCGCGCTCTTCTCGGGATCGGTCCTGGTCGTCGGGATCGCGACGCCGATGTCCCTCGTCCTCGCGCTCGGGCTGAAGGTGCCTCCGCAGGAGGGTAATCCCGTCGGCGGCATGCCGAACGGGTCGACCGGGCTCCGAGGTCGCTGAGCCTCGCTTCGCCGCTTTTTTGCCCCGAGGTGCTCCTCGTTCGTAGCGTGCGGGCATGCCCCGCTCGCTCTTCGTCCTCGCGCTCCTCGCCAGCACGCTGCTCGGCGGCTGCATCCTGAACAACCTCGCTCCGACGCAGCAGCTCCGCGATCGGATCTACCTGCTCAACGACGAGACGCGCTGGAACCGCATCGATCTGGCGTCGCAGCAGGTGGTGCCGAGTTTCCGGCACCGCTTCATCGAGACGCGTCGCGAGTGGGGCCATCGCGTCGCCGTCGCCGACACCGAGGTCAGCGCCCTGGTGATCGCTCCGGATAGTGACTCGGCCACGTCGATGGTGGAGATCTCCTGGTACGACCAGAGCACCATGACGCTCCACGGCACGATCTTGCGCCAGCACTGGGCCAAGACTGCGGCCGGCTTCCTGCTCGACGAGGAGTCGGTCTACGCGGGCGACGAGGAGCTGATGTTCTCGCCGGAGGATGAGGAGGAGGAAGAGTCGGCCTCGGACACGGCCTCGCGCGTGGGAGAGCCCTACCGCGGCTGAGCCGCGCCGCCGCCGGACAGGCACACGCGCTCGGCGGCCTGCATCCTCTGGTTGCCCGCCTCGGTCGGCTGACCCTCCAGGTTCTCCACCAAGAAGCGGGTGGACGCCCGGCGGTCGCCGGTCCCGCGCAGCTCGCCCAGGAAGCACGCGCAGTGCGTGCGGCAGGCCTCCTGGCCGATCTCGCAGCTCTGCATGCAGGATGAGGTGAAGCTCGCGTCCCACACGTCGGAGCCGCACTCGGCCATCAGGTCGACCAGCACCGGTGGCATCGGCTGCCCGGGAGTCGCCTGGGCGTTCTCGAGCTCGGCCAGACGGTCGTTGTCGCTCGCGTAGCGATAGCCGCAGGTGCAGTAGTCGGCGCAGAGGGTTCGGTCGACGCCGCCCACTGCGCATGCGTCGGTGCACTCGCTCACGAAGGGCCGTTCCTGCAGCGTGTCGATGAGGCCGCAGGCCAACGTCGGGACGAGCGTCAGGATGGCGAGGACGAGGCGGAGCGCGCGCTGGGTCATCGCCGGCCAGCATGGCACGGGCGAGCCGCACGATGCGAACGCGGGGCCGCTCGGACGAGTGAGCGAGCCCCGGCTCGGGCGGCGAAGGGCTGACGGACGAAACCGGCGACGCGGCGAGCGGCCGACGGTCGTCTTCAGCGGCGGATCGGACCGATGCCGATCGCTTCCCGAACCCGGGTCAGCGTCCGGTCGGCGATGGGGCGGACGCGCTCGGCGCCGCGGAGCAGGATGCGGTCGAGCTCCGCTTCGTCGGCGCGCAGGGCGTGAAAGCGCTCGCGCTTGGGAGCCAGCTCGGCCTCGAGCGCCTCGTAGAGGTCCTGCTTGGCGTGGCCCCAGCCGTAGCCTCCCGCCGCCAGCTTGGACGCCATCTCCGCCGCCTGCGCCGCGGTCGCGACCAGCCGGTAGAGCTCGTAGACGGTCGTGCCCTCCGCCTTCTTCGGCTCCTCGAGACCCTCCGAGCCCGTGACGATCTTCATCACCACGTTGCGCAGCTTCTTGGCCGGCGCGAAGAGCGGGATCGCGTTGCCCTTGCTCTTGCTCATCTTCTGCCCGTCGAGCCCGGGCACGAGCGGCGCCTCCGTGATGCGCGCCTCCGGCACCACGAGCGTGCCCTCGCCGTAGTGGTGGTTGATCCGCATGGCCACGTCGCGGGTCACCTCGAGATGCTGTAGCTGGTCCTTCCCGACCGGCACCACGTCGGCGTCGAAGAGGAGGATGTCCGCCGCCATCAACGCCGGGTAGTTGAAGATGCCGGCGTTGGGCGACTCGCCCTTGGCGATCGCGTCCTTGTAGGCGTGGCCCCGCTCGAGCTGGCCGGCCGCCAGGTGACAGGCGAGCACCCAGGTCAGCTCGAACACTTCCGGCAGATCCGACTGGCGGTAGAGGTGGATGACCTCGGGATCGAGCCCGCAGGCGAGCCACGCGGCCGTCACGTCGTAGGTGTACGCGCGCAGCTTCTCCGGCTCGTGGAGCGTGGTCAGCGCGTGGTAGTCGGCGATGAAGAGAAAGCTCTCGAAGCGCTCGGCCATGGCCACGGCCGGCCGGATGGCGCCGAGATAGTTCCCCAGGTGCACGATGCCCGAAGGCTTCACTCCGGTCAGTGACCTCTTCACGGCGTTTCCTCCGATCGCTGCTCTTCGCACAGCCGTTGTCTGGGCGCAAACGCGGTCGATGGCGTACTCTCCGCCGCCATGAGCGAGCGACCTTTCCGCGTCCTCGGCGTGCAGCAGATCGCGGTCGGCAGCCCCGACAAGAGCCGGCTCCGCCACCTCTGGATCGATCTGCTCGGGCTCGCGCCGAAGGGCACCTACAGGAGCGAGCGCGAGAACGTCGACGAGGACATCGCGGTCTGCGGCGAGGGCAACGCCGAGGTCGAGATCGATCTCATGCAGCCCGTCGATCCCGATCGCAGCCCCAAGGTGCACCAACCGGCGCTGAACCACATCGGCCTCTGGATCGACGACCTGCCCGCCGCCGTCCAATGGCTCGAGGCGCAGGGCGTGCGCTTCACGCCGGGCGGCATCCGAAAGGGCGCGGCCGGGCACGACGTCTGCTTCATCCACCCGCGCGGCAACGACGACAGCCCCCAGGGTGGCGAAGGGGTGCTCATCGAGTTGGTGCAGGCCCCGCCCGAGCTGACCGGCGCATAGCCGATCTGGCGCGACCCTTGCGGATCAGGGTGCGGGCCAGCCTCTCCGGAGCCCTCCCTCAACCGCCTCGAGACCGGATTTCACGAGTGATCTCAGCGTCAAAGCGCCCCCCGTCCCCCTTCGCCGGCGTGAACGCGCGTTCTCGCTTGGCGGGGTTCACGATCGCGCTCCTGGTGTGGGCCATCCCCGTCTTCGCCCAGGCCGAGCGGGTGGTGCTCTATCCGCTGAACGGCGACGCCGATCAGGCGCGCCTCGACGAGGTGGAGCAACAGGTGGCCGACATCCTGCGCGAGCAGGGGCACACCATCGTGACGCCGCCTTCGGCCGACCGACCCACCGCCAGCGCCCAGATGGAGTCGGTCGCGACGGCGACGAACGCGGTCTACGTGGTGGTCGGGCGGGTGGATCCGCTGCCCGGGCAGTACCGCTTCGAGGTCCACGTCTACTATCACCCGGCCGGCCGCATCGAGGACTTGGTGGCGACGGTGCTCGAGTCGGAGGAGCACGCCCGACTCTCCGACATCCTCAGCTCGATGGTCCGGCGCCAAGGGCTCGGCGACGACGCGCTGCGGCTGACCGGGCAGGAGACGCCGCCCGACCAGACCCAGCAGCAGCAGGGCGAGACCGACGAGGAGCGCCAGCAGCGCGAGGCCCAGGAGCAAGCCCAGCGCGACGCGGAGGCTCAGGCGCAGCGCGAGGCCGAAGAGGCCGCGCGACGGGAGGCCGAGGCGCAAGCGCAGCGGGAAGCGCAGGAGGCCGCTCAGCGGGAGCAGGCCGCGCAGGACGCCTGGAACCAGCGCCCGCGCTACGGCAGCGACGGCCACTGGATGATCCAACTCGGCGGGGGCGGGCGTTACGCCGCGGCGTTCTCGTCGCTCCCCGGGCCGCCCATGTCCAACCACCAGGCGGGCGGCGGGCTCTTCGACGCCACCTTGCGGATCGGCCGCACCTTCGACGGGCTGGACGGGTTCGAGCTGCGCGGCGGCCTCGACTTCACGACGGGCGTGTTCACCGCGCTCGGCCTGCACGTCGGCGCCGCCTGGCTGGGCAGCTTCTTCGTGGAGCCGGTCTACATCGGCGTCGGCGGTGACGTCGGCGTGATCTTTCCCTTCACCGGCGCCCGCGACCCGGGCTTCTCCGCCCGGGTGGGCGCGCTCTTCGCGTGGCGGCCCTTCGAGCACTTCTATCTGGAAGCCTCGCTGCCCGAGATCGGTGTGCTCACGCCTGGAACCGGCGCTTTCACGATCGGCGCCAGCCTGCGGGTCGGCTACCGCTTCAACTGAAGGCCCGCCTCGGCCCGCTGCCGGGCGACGGTCCCATCCGCGTCGCCGCGTTCCTCACGGTGCAATCGCACGCCTCCTGAAGGCGGCTCGCAGCCTCGATCGGGGGCTCGCTTCGATAGGGCGGCACCTCCTGAGGCGAAAGAGCAACGGATCTGAGGCCAATTTGGCCCCTCGAGAGTCCTTTTCGCCGGTCTGCGACCCAAAATCGCGAACTTTGGCGCAGCCGGTTATGATGGGGCCGCCGGAGCGCGCGAACGGGGAGCGCGCGGCCGTCATCGCGAGGACCGGTGAGCGACGCGAGGCCGAAAGGAAAGTTCCGCGACGAAGAGCAGTCGGACCTCTTCAGCGTGAAGTCGTACGACTCGGGCACGGGCATCCCGCGCATCGAGAAGGTGCCGCTCACGAAAGAGGAGATCCGCAAGCGGCTGATGCTGAGGATCAGCTACGTCGTGTTGGTGGTCGGCACGCTCGCGTTCGGCGCGTGGCTCTACCTCTATCTCTCGCACCTGGCCGAAGTGCGGCAGGCGATCCAGGCCGCCGGAAACGATGGACGGGTCGCGTCGATCCGCCACGCGATGGCCCTGCTCGACGGGGACGATGCGCCGGCTTCGAAGGCGCGCTCGCTGCGGCTGCGCTCGATGCTGGTCCTGGCCGGCGAGGACGAAGAGACGGGCCCCATCGCCGAGGGCCTCGAGGCGCTGCCGAGCGGTGACGCGGACGTCGGCCGCGAGCGCGGCATCGCCGCGACCTACCTGGCGCTGGCGCGCGGCGATCTCTCGGCGGCGATGGAGAACGCGTCCAACGTCGTGGCCGAGGGCGACTACGCAGCGGAGGCGGCGCGGTCGCGCGCGTTGGCGGCCTGGTCCGTCGGCAACGTGGAGCAGGCGCTGGCGGCGGCAGGGCTGGCGACCGATCAGAGGCCCGAGGCTCCGCGGCACGTGGCGCTTCTCGCCGAGCTGATGGCGCGCCAGGGGCAGACCGACGAGGCGCTGGCGCGGCTCGACGAGGTGCCGGAGGCGGCGCGCAACCCGGAGACGCGCATCGCGCGTGCTCGCATCATGGACCGCGCCGGCGCCGACCTCGAACAGGTGGCGGAGCAGGCGCAGGGGGTCCTCGACGACGAGAGCGCCACCTTCCACGAGAAGGCCTGGGCGCGCCTCCTCTTGGCCCGCGCCGCCGCGGCGGCGGGTGATCGGGTCACGGCCCGAGAGCATCTCGATCAGGCCTCGGCGGTAGCCCCGCCGGGCGACGAGCTCTTCACGCTGGGGCTGGCGGAGGCTGCGCTCCGCATCGGCGCCGTCCACTTCGCGCAGGAGGTGGCGCAGCGCTTGCCGAGCCCGCTCTCGGTGGACGCCGGGCGGCGGCTTCAGCTCACGGCCGAGCTGGCGCTGGCCAACCACGATCTGCGTGCGGCGGAGGCGGCGCTCCAGCAGGCTCCGGCCGGCGCGCGGACGGCCTTGTCGCGAGCGGAGCTTCTCGAAGCGCGCGGGCAGTTCGACGAGGCGCGGCAGATCTACCAGGAGGCGTCCGCCGAGCCGGCGTACCGGGTGCCGGCGACGGTCCGGCTGGCGGCGATGGAGCTGGGCCAGGGCAACGCTCGAGAGGCCGCCGATCGGGTGGCTCCGCTCCTGTCCGAGCAGCAGAACCACCCCGACGTGGTGCCGGTGGCGGTCGAGGCACAGCTCGGCCTCGGCAACCGCGAGCAGGCCATGGAGCTCGTGGAACCGGCGCTCGAGGCGCACCCGCGGGACGTGCGGCTCCTGGCGGCGAAGGCGCACGTGCAGATGGCGCTCGAGCAGTGGGAGCGCGCGCTGGCCACCCTCGACTCGGCGCTCCGCATCCAGGACGACGACGCGGACTTGCACGCGGATCGTGGGCGGGCGGCGCGGCAGCTCTCGCGGCTGGAGGTCGCCCGGGAGGCCTTCGACGCGGCGCTGGCGCTCAGCCCGAGCCACCCGGTGGCGTTGGTCGGTCGCTTGGAGCTGGACGTGATGGACTTCCGCCCGGCGCAGGCGCGGCAGATCCTCGATCGGATCGACGAGGCCGAGATCGACTCGCGCCAGATCGAGCGGCTGCGCGGGCGGCTGCTCACGATGGAGATTGCCGGCCACCACGGCATCGAACGGGTGCGCGAAGCGCTGGACGAGCACGAGGACGACGCGTCGCTGATCCTGAGCCTGGCCTGGCTCTACATGCAGGCCGAGCAGTACACGGCGGCGGTGCGGACCTTCGGGCGGCTCACACATGCCGAGCCGCCCTCCACCGACGCCATCCTGGGCCGCGCGCTGGCGCAGACCCGGATGCGGGCGAGCGCACCGGCCGAGTCGGCGCTGGAGCATCTGCAGGAGGGGCTCGACGAGTCGACGCTGGAGCCGGCGACCCGCGCCGAGCTCCACGCCGTGCTGGCGCGGCTGGCGTTCTCGAGCGACACGCGACCGCTGGCCGACCGAGAAGCACACCAGGCGCTCGAGATTGACCCGAAGAACTGCGAGGCGCACCTGGTCCTGGCGGACGTCGCGTCGGCGCGCGATCAGGATTCCGACCTCCGAGATGGAGGCGGCGATGAGCGGCCGTCACCCCTCGGCGCGCCCGCTCGCGGTGCTGGCCATCCGCGAGGAAGAGGTCACCGACGCCACCTGCGACTACGCCACGCGCTACCGCCGCGCCGCCCCGGCCGGCCAGTACTCCCGCGGCGTCTGGCGCGTCCTCCGCGACTGCCGCCGCCGCGGCGACTGAAGGTTCCGCCGGCGACACTGGCGCACACCGCGCGGCGACGAAGCCGCCGCTGCCGCGATGTGCGCGGGCCAGCGCCGAGGCTCTCCGGAGCGCGCTCGCCGGGTGGGAATCACCAATCCGCTGCTCTACGCTCTCGCCCGTGATCGGACGCACCACCCTCTTCGCCTCGATTTTTTCCCTCTTGGCCGCCGGCTGCTCGTGCAGCTCGAGCCCCAGCATGGACGGCTGCTCCTCCGACGGAGACTGCGCCACCGGCCAACGGTGCACCGACGGAACGTGCGTCGATTGTCCCGACTCCGGCTCGACGCCGGACGCCGGCGGCGACGTCGACGCGGGGCTCTTCGACTGCGGCGGCATGCTGGTCGATCTGCGGACCGACACGGCCAACTGCGGCGGCTGCATGCTGGCTTGCCCCGACTCGCTGATGTGTGTGAACGGGAGCTGCACGAACGACCCGAGCTTCTCGATCCCCAGGCTCTCGATGGGCTCGCCGAGCCGCGCGACCGTGGCAGGGCAGGTCTGGGTCGTGCTCGACGTGGAGGGCCTCGACTCGGCCGCGCCCGGTGATCCGACCGCCCCTCGCGTCACCTTCGGGGACGACGCGAGCGGCGGCGCGGTGGTGGCGACGGCGGCGCTCGGCGACTACCGGAACGGCGTCTCCACGATGTACGGCCCCGACGCGGCACACCTCACCGCCATCGCGCCACCCCACGTGAGCGGGCTCGTTCCGATCGTCGTCGAGCAGGGCGCCAAGCGGGCGATCAAGCTGAACGCCTTCCGCTACGTGACGGCCACGCTGCCGTCGATGTGGGACACGCGGGGGCGCATCATGCCGGGCGGCTCGGAGTTCCTCTCCGGCTTCCTGGTCGGCCGCGCGGACCGGCCGGGCGCGGCCGTCATCCCGAGCGGCGCGCTCGTCGTCGGCGGCGGCAACTGCGCGGCGAACTCCTGGTGCGCCGGCTGGTCGATGGTCGAGGTCTACGACCCGCCCTCGGGCGGCTCCCATCCGGCCTCCGGTGGGCTCTCCGCGAACCGCTCCTGGATTCGAAGCGATCACGCTGCTCGACGGGCGCGTGCTCTTCACCGGCGGCGTCCACGCGACGACGGGCTGCGGCGACGCTCCCTCCTACGACGCGATGACGATGACGGAGACCTGCCCGTACGACGGCAACGTCAACGCGATGGGCGTGAACATCGTCGCGGCGGCGAACGCGGACGTCTACGATCCGCAGACCGACAGCGTGAGCGCCGTCGGCGACATGACCACGGCGCGTTCCGGGCAGACGCTGACCCTGCTGCCGGACGGCCGCGTCCTGCTGGTCGGAGGCGGCGACCTCAACCACTGGGGCTACGGGCCGGGCAGCGGGTCGCCGGCCGAGCTCTTCGATCCGGTCGCCGGCACCTTCGCCGCCATCGATCCCGGCATGCCGGGAGTCGTGGACCACTCGGCCGGGCGTCTCGCGAACGGCGATGTCCTCGTCGCCGGCGGCCGCACGGCCGCGACGCATCCGGCAGCGACCACCGAGGCCTACACGCTCTCGGTCGGCGCCGACGGGAGCGTCACGGCGATGCCGGCACCGCCGCTGCCTTCGGGCGTCATGGAAAGTGATCCGGCCAACACGCTGATCGTCACGCCGGACCAGCGGCTGGTGTTCGTTCCGGGCGAGCCGGCCGGCGGCACGCCGGTGCTCTACGCGTTCGACCCGAGCGCGTCCGCGTGGAGCGCGTGGTCGTCCAGCCCGCCGACGGCCACGTGGCCCGGCGCCGCGCTGGCCGGCGACGGGACGATCATCGTCTGCGGCGGCGAGAACGCCGCCTGCGGCGGCACCACCACCTGCAACCAGCTCTTGCCGGACACGATGGAGATGATGCCCTTCGCGGACCTCGCGACGCTGGTCCGAGAGAGCCCTATGGTCGGGCTCCCCTCCGGCGGCGTCGTCATGACCGGCGGCACCAGCGGCGAGACGCCGACCGACTGCGGCGGCGACGCGGCGAACAACACGCTGAGCGTGCTCCTGCCCCAGTAGTTCGCCGGTCGCTTTTCGCTGCCCGTCTCGCTCAGGGCGCGGCGTCGGCGCCGCCGTCGGGCGAGGCGACAGAGCACATGACCGGTCCCGCCGGGCAGCCGTGAAGATGGCAGCCTCGGGTCGGCTGTCCTCCGCACATCGGATCGTCGTAGGACTCACCGCTCGAGCAGCCCTGCGACGTGGCGATGGCCATGCACTGGGTATCGCTCAGCGCCTGTCCGCAGAGCGAGCAACTCGCGTCGCCCCCGCCGCCACAGCCGGCCAGCATCATCAGCACCGCCCCCATCGCACCCACCACGGTCTTCTTCACGCTTCACCTCGCGAGTAGTGAGATGCCCGTTTCTCACGCGGCGTACCAAACCGCGGACCGGGCATATCCCCTCGCCGGAGGCGATCCGTTGTCGGGTCGGCGCCCACACCCGTAGGCCGTCGCCCTGCAGGCCGAATCCACTACGGGGGTGTCGAGGGCTGTCGCGGAGGCCGCGGAGCCGCAATCCAGCCGCAAGGGCGTCGTGCGGAGGCGCGGAAGGCACGACGACGGACGGGCGCCATCCCGCGACCGATCTTCAGCGCTGGCCGGCGTCGGCGTGCGGGCTGGACGCTTGCGCGGCGTCGGAGCGGATGGCGCCGAGCAGCTCCTGCGCCATCGCGAACTCGTAGTCGCCGATCATCCCGGTCGTGAGGACCTGCTCGAACTGGGCCCGCGCGCCGGCCAGATCGCCCGTGCCGAGCATCCGGGTGCCGGCGTAGAAGTGCGCCTCCGCCTGCTGCCGGCGGCCTTGGGCCTCCGAGACCAGCGTCGTGGGCTCGACCGAGCCGGTACCGAACGCCGCCAGCCGCGCGCTCCAGGAGTCGCCGTGCGCTTCGTCGGAGAGCAGCGACGCGATGTCCTGCTCCGGCTGGGCCGCCGCCCGCTCGGCGATCGCCTGGACCCAGAGCGCGAAGTAGACCTTCCACTCCGGCTCCAACGTGAGGTGCGACTGCGCGCGGCGGAGCACCTGCTGCGCCAGCTCGAGGTTCGGCGCGCTCACCACCAGGTGCGAGAGGATCGCCGCGTAGGGATCGCGCCAGCTCGGCGCCGCGTCCATCGCCTCGTTGAAGGCCTCCGCGGCCTGCTCCGGATGTCCGAGCCGGCTCTGCAACACGCCCAGCCGGACCTGCACGATGGCCGTCTGCGCGCCCTCGATTTGCTCGCCGAGCTGGTTCCAGAGCGCCATCGCCTCGCCGTACATCCGGCGCGACTGCGCCCCGTCACCGGCCTCGCGGAACGCGTCGCCGAGGTGCTCGAGCAGCTCCGCCCGCTCCGCGCGGCCGTTCATGTCCTGGACGCCCGTCATGTCGAGCGCGCTGCGGTAGTGGACGGCCGCGTCGCGGGGCTCACCCGTCCGCTCGAGGAGGATGCCGAGCTGCTGGTGCGCCGCCGACGTCTCGTGGGCCTCCAGGCTGGCCTCGAGCTGCTGGCGCGCCTCGCCGACGTCGCCCTCGTTCATCGCCGCGCGGGCGAGGGCCATCAGCAGCTCCTCGCGGGTCACCGCCGAAGGCGCATCGGGCCAGCGCCGCGCGCGTGCGTCGAGGATTGCGAGCGCGTGCTCCGCCACGGCGCGCCCCTCACCGGCGTCGCTCCCGAGGAGGCCCTGCTCCATCATCTCGCCGAGCTGCCCGAGGGCCTCGTCGTAGGTGCTGCGCTCCTCGGGCGAGAGCTGGATGGCCTCGGCGTACCAGCTCGTCGCCTCGCCGGGATGACGCTCTTGGATCGCCACCCGGGCCAGGCAGAGCGTGAAGCGAGCGTCGTGCGGGAAGCGGCGCGCGCCGACTCGGCAGATGGCCGCGGCGATGCTAGGCCGGGCTCGCGCGAAGCCCTGAGCGAGCTCGTTGAGCGAGGTGGCGCCGCGCTCGTCGTCCCGCAGCGCGCTCTGGAGGTAGGTGACCAGATCGGCCTCGACGCCGCCCTGATTGCCCATCCGCTGGACCTGCTCGATCGCGTGCTCCAGATCGCCGTGCCGCAGGTAGACCGCGGCCACGTCGAGCGGCGCGCGCTGGACCAGCATCGGCGCGAGGTGCAGCTCCTGCATCGAGAGGCGGCCGGCGGTGCTCGAGCCCTGGCCCTCCGGCCCGAACGCCCCCAGCAACGCGTCGCGCTGCTCCACGTAGAGGCGGGCCAGCGTGCTCAGCACGTCCGGCGACGGCGCGACCTGCTCGTACTGCTCCCACACCTGGATCAGCCCGCCGAAGCGCTCGATCGGGTTGTCGATGTGGGAGCGGGCGTCGCGGCTCCACTGCGCGACGCGCTCGCGCTCGGCGTCGTTGAGCTCGGGCTGCTCGCCGATGGCGCTCAAGAGCAGCAGCGCGCCCAGCACGCGACCCTCGTCGCCTCGGCGCGCGCCGTGGCGAGCCACCCATTGGGCCAGCGGCCCGACGTCGGTGGGGACGTTGTGGATTTCGATGTCGGTCGGGCTGAGCAGCTCGGTCAGGTTGGCCAGATGCTGCACGACCTGGTCGTAATCGCCGCGGGCGAGGATCTCGGCCGAGCGGTCGTTGCGGTAGGCGAAGAGCGCGTCGCGCCAGGCGGTGCGCGACGGGTCGTTCTGGGCCATCAGCCAGAACGTCCGCTCCACGTCGTGCACGTTCGACTCGGTAACCGTGGGCGGGCGCGCCGCGCCGCCGCCGTGCTGGACCCCGCCGGGTGGGCCGCCGCACCCGATCAGGGTGAGGAGGACGAGGATCACGGGCAGCTCGGTTCGTCGCATGGCTCTCCGCAAATCGATACGCATCGACGCGCGCCCAATGCCCCCGGCGCGCGCCGTCCGCGCACGGAAGCGTAGCAGCACGGGAGAACCTCCGCTCCATCCGCAAGTCCAAAAACGAGATCATCGGCGATCCCTGCCGGCGGGGTCTCGAAGCGCCTCGGATCGGGCCGTCCGCTTGCCGTTCGGGCCGCCGAAGCCTAGGCACAAGGCGTGCCGCGACGGCCGACTCACACACTCACGATCTTCGGCGCCATCGCGCTCCTCCTCCTGGCTGCGCTGGGCTCGACCGCCATCGGCGGCGTCGCGATCGGCATCGAGATGCTGCGGCATCACGCGACGTTCGGGCAGGCCCTGGCCGGGCTGCGCTCGGACCCGCTTCTCCTCTCCGTCTGTCAGCTCGGCGGCATCGCCCTGGCGCTGGGGGTCGGGGTCATCGCCATGCACGGCGCGGACGCCCGCTTTCGGGACGCCCTCGATCTGCAGCCGGTGCCGGCCGTCATCTCGGTGCTGGCGCTGACCGCCGGCTTCTCGCTCCAGTTCCCGCTCTCGGAGCTGGCGAACCTGATCACCGAGGTCGTGCCCTCGTTCGCGCTGAACGGGCAGGCCCAGGAGGCGCTGCACCGGATGGTGCACATCGGCTCCATCGGCGAAGCCATCACCGTCCCGCTGGCGGTGGTGGCCATCCCGGCGGTGAGCGAGGAGCTGCTCTTCCGCGGGCTGATGCTGCCGGGGCTCGAGCGACGCTACGGCTCGGGCATCGCCCTCGGAGTCAGCTCTCTCCTCTTCGGCCTCGTCCACGGCGTGCCGGTCGCCATGATCTACGCCTTCCTGGCCGGGCTCGTGCTCGGCGTCGTCCGGCTGCGGACCGGCTCCGTCCTCCCCTGCATCGCGCTCCACGGCGCGTTCAACGCCGTCCCGGTGATGCTCCCGCCGGAGGTCGTGCGCATCGAAGGCTTCAACACCGTCTCCACCGGCATCCACCACGTCCCCCTGGCCCTGGCGGTGGGCAGCGCGATCCTCTGCGGCGTCTGCCTGGCGGCGATGACCCGCCTGACCAGCGACGCCACCGACGACCACCGCGAGTAGGGCTCGAACCGTGTCCGGCGACGAGGGCCGCTGCAGCCCTGTCAGCGGCAGTTGCGGTCGATGAGCTCGGCGAGCGCATCCCAGAGCGTTCGTGCTCACCCGCGACGATGTTCGCGTCACCGCGACGACGTCCTGCGTCCGCGGCGACGGCTTCGACGTCACCGGCGACGCTGAGAACTCACCCGCGACGATGTTCGCGTCACCCGCGACGACGATCACGTCACCGGCGACGTTGAAAACTCACCCGAGGCGATGTTCGCGTCACCCGCGACGACGATCACGTCACCCGCGACGACGTCCTGCGTCCGCGACGACGGCATCGACGTCACCGGCGACGCTGAGAACTCACCGGAGGCGATGTTCGCGTCACCCGCGACGACGATCACGTCACCCGCGACGGCGTCCTGCGTCCGCGACGACGGCATCGACGTCACCGGCGACGCTGAAAACTCACCCGAGGCGATGTTCGCGTCACCCGCGACGACGATCACGTCACCCGCGACGGCGTCGTGCGTCCGCGACGACGGCATCGACGTCACCGGCGACGCTGAAAACTCACCCGAGGCGATGTTCGCGTCACCTGCGACGACGATCACGTCACCCGCGACGGCGTCGTGCGTCCGCGGCGACGGCATCGACGTCACCGGCGACGCTGAGAACTCACCGGAGACGATGTTCGCGTCACCCGCGACGACGATCACGTCACCCGCGACGGCGTCGTGAGTCCGCGACGACGGCTTCGACGTCACCGGCGACGTTGAAAACTCACCGGAGGCGATGTTCGCGTCACCCGCGACGACGATCACGTCACCCGAGACGGCGCGCGAAGCGCGGGGGTGCGACCGGAGGGGAGCGCGCGAAGCGTGCAGCGACACCGGCAAAACCGGGTCGTCGCGACCTGCGCGTACAGCCGTGCCCGTCACGGCGGACTCGACGCCGCTGGTCTCATCGGGGACTTCCCGCGAGTGTTTCCGCCGCGGGACGGTTACCCTCCGGCTCGCGGATGGGCGAGCGAGCGCGGATGGGACTGTGCCTCGGCGGCGGTGGGATCACCGGCGCGATGTACGAGGTCGGCTGCCTGGCGGCGTTGGAGGAGTTCTTCGAGGGCTTCGCGGCGTCCGACTTCGACGTCTTCGTCGGCTCCTCGAGCGGGGCGACGGTGGCGACGGCGCTGGCGGGAGGGTTCCCGGCCGCCCGGCTCTATCGCGCGCTCCTCGATCCCTCGGACGACTTCTTCCCGCTCAAGCGAAACCACCTCTTGCGCCTGGACTCGGCGGAGTGGCGCCGGGTGGTGAAGAGCGGTGTCGGCGCGGCCCGGCGCTTCGTGTCGTCCGCGGCGGCGCGACCGCTCGAGCTGGACCTCTGGAACGAGCTCGATCGCTTCTGGGACTCGCTCCCGGCCGGCATCTTCGCGCTCGACGGCTACGAGAAGTTCCTGCGCGCGTTCGCGGCCCGGCGCAGCATCTCGGAGCACTTCGCCGATCTCCCGCGGCGGCTCTTCCTGGTCGCCAGCGACGTCGACCGCGGCGAGCGCGTCGTGTTCGGCGCCGGCGAGCTCACGCACGTGCCGGTCTCGCAGGCGATCTGCGCCGCCAGCGCGATCCCGCTCCTCTTCGCGCCGGTGCGCATTGGCGGGCACGACTACATCGACGCCGGCATCGGCGACGTGGCCCACGCGGACCTGGCGATGGAAGAGGGCTGCGAGCTGGTGCTGATCGTGAACCCGATGGTCCCGGTCCACGCGGACCTCGGCGAGAAGGGCGTCCCCACCGGCCACGGGCTGGAGCGGCGCGTGCGCGACAAGGGGCTGATCTGGGTCTACAGCCAGGCCTTCCGGCTGCGCTCCGAGGCCCGGCTCCGGGAAGGGCTGCGCCGCTTCGCCGTCGAGCATCCGGACACGGCCGTGCAGCTCCTGGAGCCGGACCCGGACGACGCGACGATCTTCATGTACTCGCCCATGAACTTCGCCGCCCGCCGCACCATCCTCGAGGACGGCTTCGTGCGGACGACGCAGCAGCTCAAGGCCGAGAGCTCCCCTCTCCGCACCGCGCTCGAGCGCGCCGGGCTGCGCGCCAAGGGCTGAGCCGCTCGCTCCGCTCGCTCGAGGCTGCGGCGGGCGGTCCCGACGGCGGAACGAGCGGTGCTCCGACTCGGCGGCACGAGAACGATTCGAGCTCCAAGACGGTCGACACGTGCGGGCTCGAGGTTCGGCCGCTCGCGTCGAGGCGGGCGGCGGTGACGCCGTCCGGTGAACGAGCTGCGAGACGAACGGGGATGCGGCTCGAGCTCCGTGCGGCTCGAGCTCCGGCCGCGCCGGAACCGCGGTCCGCGAGAGCGGGGGAAGCTCGGGGCGACGCACGGACGAATTCGACGGGCGAGGTGTAAGCGGCGCGGAGCAGGCGCGTTGGGGTCCGCGGAGGTGGCCCGATGAAGCACTTGGTTCTCGTTTGGCTCTTGCTCTCGGTGTGCGCGCCGGCCGCGGCGCAGACGTTGACGGTGGAGGTGGAGGTCGCCCCCGGTGCGAGGGTGGCTGCGCGACCGCCCTCGACTTCGCGAACGAGCGTCCCCGAGCCGGTCGACGTGCGTCGGTCGTCGCTGGTTCGGAGCGCGGCGCCGCCGAACGTGCCCGCGAGCACCGGTTTGATCCTGGTCGCGCCTCCGGATCCTGCGCTTCTCGGGGGCGATCCCGTCGTCGGGCCACACGTCGAGTTGGATGCGAGAGCCCGCGTCGGTGAAGGCATCAGCTCCGGCGAGATCGTCGTCCAAGTGCCCCGCGCGAACGGCGTGACGACGGTCCCGAGCTCGGGTGCGCAGGCGGTGCTCGTCGTGACCGACGACGCGATCGGAGGCGAACGCGTCGTCCTCCCGCAGACGGACGAGCGCATCGCTGCGTCGCGATCGGTGGTGACCGTGCGAGCGCCCGACGAGGACGACGCGGACGAGGAGACCGAAGAGCCCGAGCACGACATCGACGGCTACGTCGGCTTCAGCGCTTGGGTGGAGAACATGAACCTCTCGCAGCTCGGCTTCACGATGCATCGGCCCGAAGTGGAGGCGCTGACGGGCGTGCACCTCGGGCGTCAGTGGGCGGGCAACGCGCCGATGGCCAGCCGCACCTTCGGCGGCGTCAGCCTCGCCGTGGGCCTGCGCTGCCGGGGGTTCCTGCGCGGGCCGGAGCTCCGCCTGAGGGTGGGCGGCGGCGACATCGACGGACCGTGGGCGGCCGCGGCGGGCTCGTCGGGGATCGAGCTCTCACTCCGATCGGCGCTGATCTTCCAGGCGGAAGCGTCCGTCGGTGTGCAGCTCCCGCTCGGACCGGTGACGCCCTACGTCGTCGGCATCGCCTCGGCCGGCGGCGTCTGGGTCGACGTCGGCGAGCGGGTGGACGGCCTCGGCCGCCTCGGCAGCGACACGGTCGACGCCGCGATCCTGCAGCTCGGGACGGAGGCGGGCCTGTCGATCGACGTCGCGCCCGGCGTCGAGCTGAGCGCCGCCTTCCGGGCCGGCCTGCTCGGCGTCCGGAGCTACGGCGGCATGATCACCCTCGGCTTCGACGGCCTCACCGAAGAGCGGGTGATCCTCCCGAACGCTCGGTTCAGATTGGAGCACCGGCACGCTGGACGCGTGTGGTCGACCGCCAGCATCCGAGCGCCCGCAGCGGAGCCGACCGGCGGGCAGTCGGCTGTGACGATGAGCCCCACCGGCTAGTCGAGTAGCCACTCCGGGCCCGACCGGCTGGTCTCGCGGCCGTCCTCAGTGAGGGTCACGAGACCAATGATTTCGATGTGATAGCGCGTCGAGAGGTCCCTTGGATCGGACTACACGAAGGCGCGATGACTGTGGCATAGTGGCTGCTTGCCACACACGACCATGCCGAAAATCCTCAGGACCACCACCGGTCTCGCCGCGCTCTTGCTGCTCGGCGGCTGCTCCATGGACCCCGCGCCCGTCCAGACGGACGACCAGCCGCTCAGCGATCTCGACGCGATCATGGAGGGCGCCCCGGCCGACCGGGGGATGTCGATCCCCTTCGACGCGAAGGCGGACGAGACGCTGCCCGCGCAGTTCGACCTGATGGAGTACCAGACGCCGATCCGCGACCAGGGCCACCGCGGGACGTGCACCGTCTTCGCGACCACGGCGCTGATGGAGAGCCTCTACGTCCGCGAGGGCACCCTCGCCATGCCGGACTTCTCCGAGCAGTTCCTGCAGTGGTCGGTGAAGACCGAGGTCGGCGCGTTCCCGGACACCGAGGGCAGCAACCCGAGCTACAACCTCCAGGCCATCAACCGCTTCGGCATCGTGGAAGAGCCGGCCTGGCCCTACGATCGCTCCTCCTGGGGCGCCTCGGACGACGCGGCGTGCACCGGCGACTCGCAGCCGATCCGCTGCTACACGAACGGTGAGCCACCGATGGCGGCGCAGTCGGCCCAGCGCTTCAAGCTGCCGGCCGGCCAGTCGATCAACCCGAGCCCGCGCTCGATCAAGGGCCACATGGCCTCGACCCGCACGCCGGTCGTCGTCAGCGGGCCCTTCTTCTATCAGGCCTGGAACCACGGCGGCTCCCACCTGCCGGTGAGCAGCGAGCGCATGCGGCACGGCTACATCCTCTCGCCGAACGACGCCGACATCGCCGACAGCACGGCCGAGGGCCGGCGCGCCGGTCATGGCATCCTGCTGGTGGGCTGGGACGACGAGCTCGAGGTGCAGCAGGTCGACGGAGAAGGTCAGCCGATGGTCGACGCCGACGGCAACCCGGTGATGCAGCGCGGCTTCTTCCTCTTCAAGAACTCGTGGGGCATCGGCCGCTTCGGCGCCGACAACCCGATGGGCGTCGGCTACGGGTGGATCGCGTACGACTACATCGAGCAGCACATGACGGCGTACATCTCCGGGCTTCCGCACGTGACGCTGGCCGAGGTCTGCAACGACGGGCAGGACAACGACCGCGACGGCGACGTCGACTGCGCCGACAGCGACTGCAGCGCCGAGCGCGCCTGCATGGATCCGGGCGACAACACCATGAACGGCATGGCGATGCCGATCCCGGACAACGACGAGACGGGCGTCACCTCGACGATCAGCGTGACCGAGGGAGGCACCATCAGCTCGCTCGCCGTGACCGTCGACATCGAGCACACCTACCGCGGCGACCTCACCGTCCATCTCGTGCGCGAAGAGGACGGCCTGGACGTCCTGCTCTTCGACCGCGACGGCGGCAGCGCGGACAACCTCCAGCAGACTTTCACGGTCTCCGACTTCAACGGCACCGACGCCGCCGGGACCTACCACCTGGTCGTGGCCGACCACGCCGCGCAGGACACCGGCACCCTCAACACCTGGAGCATGGACATCACCCGCTGCACCACCGACTGCGGCGGCACGTCCAACACCCGCACCTTCGACGATGCCGCCAACGTGGCCATCCCGGACGGCGACTCGGCCGGCATCGTGCGCGACCTGATGGTGACCGACGGCGGCACCCTCACGGAGATGTCGGTGACGGTCGACATCACCCACCCCTTCCCGGCGGATCTGACCATCCGCTTCGCCCGCGACGGCGGCCGCGAGTTCGTGCTGCTGACCGAGGACTGGAGCAGCACGGGCGGCATCCACCGCACCTTCTCCGTGCCCGGCTTCGTCGGTGAGGACGCGGCCGGCACGTGGAAGCTGACGGTGGTCGACACGGCGGCGAACGACGTGGGCACGCTCGACAGCTGGAGCATGCAAATCGCCACGCGCTGAGCGCTTCGCTCGCGCTTCGACGAGCCGGTGGGCACACGCTCACCGGCTCGTTCTCGTCTCGGGGTTGCGTTCCGCGGGGTCCACGTGGGGTGTCGCGACGCCCGGGACCACGGCGACTGCTGGAACGAGGGGTGCAGACGAGGACGGCGAGGAGGACGGATGCGGCACCTCGTCGGTGATGGTTGGCTCGTGCCGGCGCCCGGAAGTTCGATCCGGGTTTGCGCCGGTCCACACACCCGATCTCGGGCGGCGAGCTCCTCGAAATGGCGTTGCCATTCCTTCGTCGCCTGCCGGGCGACCTCGAACCCGATGGCTCGCCGGTATCCCGGATCGAACTTCCGGACCGTGGTACTGGTCGCGCTGGCGTGTCTGATCGCGGTCGGCTGCGACGGAGGCGACCCCGCGATGGCGCCGATGTGCATGGAGAAGATGGGCTGCCCTGCCGGCACGGTGTGCGTCGATGGAGCACGCTGCGAGCCCATCCCCGACGCGACCATTCCCATGAGCGCGCCGCGGCCGAGCCTGGGCGGCTCTGCGCCTCGCCCGGGCGGAAGCACGGGGCGTCCCGGTCAGGGCTCCACGCAGGACGGCGGCATCGCGTGCGGAGGCCTGACCCTCTGCCGCGGCGAATGCGTGGACACGACCATCGACCCGACCAACTGCGGCGCCTGCGGCATCACCTGCCCCGCCGGTCAGGGTTGCAGCCAGGGGATCTGCTGCGGCGACAACCTCACGGTCTGCGGAAACCGCTGCGTCGATCTGCTCACGGACCCCACCAACTGCGGAGTGTGCGGGTTCCCCTGCATCCTGGGGCTCTCGTGTGTTCTGGGGCAGTGCACGCCCGCCCAACCGACGCCGCTTCCCTTCTGATCGAGGGCCCGAATTGAAAGGAGGGCGGCGTAGCCATCGCCACGCCGCCCTCGGCTCGAATCACCAGGGAGGGGATCAGCTCCGGATCACCTCCAGGAACATCCGAGCACTGGGTACGACATTCGTACTTCCGTTGTGGGTCACGTTGTACATCCCTCCTCCGGCTTCACGCCGGCGCCCCCGGGCATCTGTCCGTACCAACACGGGCCAGGCTCTCGAAGGGCGTTCCATGATGGGGAGCCGCGCGGTCGCGCCGCTCCGGATGAACGCGGCAGGAATCGCGAACGATTTCACACCATTGTGGGACATGCTGTCCATCCGCCGCGCCCTTGAGCAGGCCGAGGATCGGCCATCGTCAAGATAACACGGTGACCGGCCCTGGCCTTTCACCTGTGCAAAAATGGGACGGCGCACGAGCCCTCCGGAGTCGCGTCGCATGGACGAAAGCTGCGTGATTTCGATGGTTTGGACTCATCGCGCGCATCTCGCCGGCGTGAACGAGGGGACGGAGCGGCGGACGTCGCCTCGAGCGCCCGGCCGTGCCACCATCGGGCGCGATGCCCCGTTTCGATGCGAGCGACGCGGACGTCCGCGTCTTCACCTTCAAAGAAGGCCTCCTCTCGGCCGTCGCCCACGATCTCGAGCTCGCGGTGCGCGCGTTCGAGATCGAGGTGGCCGACGACCGTTCGCGGATCACGGCGCGCTTCGATCCGAGCTCCATCGAGGTCGTGGACGCCGTGGTGGACGGCCGCCGCTCGCCCGGCACGCTGAGCGACCGGGACAAGGCGAAGATCCGCGGCAACATCACCTCGGACGTGATCCCGGTGAAGAAGCACCCGGACATCCGCTTCGAGTCGACCGAGGTCTCGGAGCGCGACGGAGGCTGGACCATCCGCGGCCGGCTCTCGCTGGCCGGGCGGGAGAAGGAGATCACCCTCGAAGCGAGCCGGGAGGACGGCGAGGCGGTGGCGGAGACCGTCCTCCACCAGCCCGACTTCGGCATCAAGCCTTACTCGGCGATGCTCGGCGCGCTGAAGGTCAAGCCGGACATCCGGGTCCGCGTCCGCATCCCCGTGTCCACCTGAAGGCTGCCCGCCACGGCGATTCGGTCGGGCCCGTGCCGCCGAAGAGTGAGCTGGACCGCGTCCCCGGCTGGCGCGCGACGGCTCCTCCGTCGCACGCGCCAGGGGACACGTCGTCCGGCTGAGTGCGGCTCAGACGTTGAAGCGGAAGTGCATCACGTCGCCGTCGCGGACGACGTACTCCTTGCCTTCGATGGCCAGCTTGCCGGCCGCCTTCACCGCCGCCTCCGAGCCGAGCTCGATCGAATCCTCGCAGCCGATGACCTCGGCCCGGATGAAGCCGCGCTCGAAGTCCGTGTGGATCTTCCCGGCCGCCTGGGGCGCCTTGGTGCCGCGGCCGATGGTCCACGCGTGCACCTCCGGCTTGCCGGCGGTGAAGAAGGTGATGAGGTCCAGCATCCGGTAGCCGGTCTGGATGACGTGGTTGAGGCCAGGCTCCTCGAGGCCGACCGACTCCAGGAAGTCGCCGCGCTCCTCGAGCGGGAGCTGCATGATCTCGGCCTCGATCTTGGCGCTGATCACCACGACGGGCGCGTTCACCTCTTCGCCGCGGCGGCGGACGGCGGCCACCATCGGGTCACTGTCGACGTCGCCGAGCTGGTCCTCCTGCACGTTGCACACGTAGAAGAGCGGCTTGTTCGTGAGCAGGAACATCTCGTAGACGATCTTGCGCTCGTCCTCGTCGGCGTCGCCCGGCTGGTAGGCGCTGGCGAGCTTGCCCTCGTTGAGCACCTCGAGCAGCCCCTCGCACACGCCGACGGCCTTCTTCTCGACGGCGTTCTGGCCCTTGGCGGCGCGGCGAGCGCGATCGAGGCGCTTCTCGACCGTCTCCAGGTCCTTGAGGACCAGCTCGGTCTCAATCGTCTCGATGTCGGCAATCGGATCGACCCGGTTGTCGACGTGGACGATGTTGTCGTCCTGGAAGCAGCGCACGACCTGCGCGACGGCGTCGCACTCGCGGATGTTGCTCAAAAACGCGTTGCCGCGGCCTTCGCCCTTGCTGGCGCCGCGCACCAGGCCGGCGATGTCCACGAAGTCCACCGTGGCCGGGACGACCTTCTGAGGCTCGTAGAGCAACACCAGCGCGTCGAAGCGCGGGTCCGGCACCGGGACGACGCCCACGTTCGGCTCGATGGTGCAGAACGCGTAGTTCGCCGCCTCGGCCTGCTTGGACGAGAGCGCGTTGAAAAGGGTGGACTTGCCGACGTTGGGCAGCCCGACGATACCTACCGAAAGGCCCATGCCGGCCGGGCTCTAGCGCGAGGGCCGGGCGCGGTGCAAGGAGGCGGCTCCCACAGGCGTCTTCTTGCCCGTGCGACACGCTGAGTTCACACGCCTGTTGCCCGCCCGGGCCACGGTTCGCACAGATGACCGAGCACATCCTCATCGTCGACGACGAAGCCGATATCGTCGAGCTCCTCGACTACAACCTGCGGAACGCGGGGTATACGGTCGTCAACGCTCGCGACGGCGCCTCTGCGCTGGCCGCCGTCCGTCGTCAGCGCCCCGATCTGATCGTGCTCGACCTGATGCTGCCCGACATCCCCGGCACCGAGGTCTGCCGGCGCCTGCGCAGGGAGCCGGACACCGAGGCCATCCCGATCATGATGCTCACCGCGCGGAGCGAGGAGATCGACCGGGTGGTGGGGTTCGAGGTGGGCGCCGACGACTACGTGGTGAAGCCCTTCAGCCCGCGCGAGATCGTGCTGCGCGTCCAGGCCTTGCTCCGCCGGGCGCGGCCGAAGGAAGAGGGCGCGGTCGAGCGCTACAAGATCGGCGCGCTCGAGATCGACGTGCCGCGGCACCGCGTCACGGTCGCCGACGAGGAGGTCCCGCTCACGGCGCTCGAGTTCAAGCTGCTCCTCGACCTGGCGAGCCGGCGCGGCCGCGTGCAGACGCGCGACGACCTGCTCGAGAGGGTGTGGGGCTACGCACCGGGGATCGAGACGCGCACCGTGGACACCCACGTGAAGAGGCTGCGCGAGAAGCTCGGCGAGGCTCGTGACAGCATCGAGACGGTGCGCGGCATCGGCTACCGCATCCGCGAGGAGTAGCGCCGCCGAACCGGCTTCGGCTGCTAGGCTACGCGGCGCCGTGGGAGCGCTGCCGAGCGTCGTCGCCTCGCCTTCGGACGAGAGATGCTGACGAGCCTGCGCGCCCGCCTGGTCGGCTCGATGTTCCTGATGACGGCGCTGGTGGTGCTGGCGGCGATGCTGGTGGCCGATCCGCTGGTGGATCGGCGCGCGCGCGACGACGCGCAGGGCGATCTCGCCGAGGTGGTGCGCGAGACCGAGGCGGCGCTCGCCCGCGGCCAGGATCCCGAGGCGGTCGCGCAACGCGTGGGCGCCGACAGCGCGACGCGGGTGGCGGTGTACGGCTGGGACGGGACGCTGCTGGCCCAGAGCGAGGGGCCCCACCGCGGGTTCGCGCGTCAGGTCGCGCAGGCCCGGCGCACGGGCAGAGCCACGGAGGTGCGCGACGGTCCCCGCGGACGCGAGTGGATGTACCTGTGGTCGCGGGCGGACCATCGTGTGATCGGCGTGGCGCGACCGATGCCTCGGATGGGCGCGGCTCGATCCACCCTGCACCAGGTGCTGCTCGCCGCCGGTCTGCTCGCGCTCTTGATGTCGCTCGCGCTGAGCGAGTACCTCAGCCGGGCCATCGGCACTCCGATCCGCGAGATGCACGAGGCGGCAGACGCCTTCCGGCGCGGCTCGCTGACCACCCGCGTCCGCTCTCGCCGCCGCGACGAGCTCGGCGCGCTCGGGGCCGCCATCGACCAGATGGCCGATCAGCTCGTCGACCGTCTCGACGCGGTGCGGCGCGAGGAGGACCGGCTGCGCACCATCCTCGACGCGATGGTGGAGGGCGTCTTCGTGACCGATCCGGAAGGCCGGATCGTGCTCACCAACGCGGCGCTCTCCAAGCTCGCCGGCGGCGAAATGGAGGGGCGCACCGCCATCGAGGCCATCCGCAGCCCGGATCTGCACGAGGCGGTGCGCCGCGCGACGCAGGGAGAGGCGGCGGAGGTCGAGCTCGAGCTCTCGTTCGGGGCGCAGCGCCGGTCGATCAAGGCGCAGGTCGCGCCGCTCCCGACTCGCCAGGGTGTGGTCGCCGTCCTGCACGACGTCACTCAGCTCAAGCGCGCCGAAGCGGTCCGCCGCGACTTCGTGGCCAACGCCAGCCACGAGCTGCGCACGCCGCTGACGTCGATCCGGGGGTTCGCCGAGACCTTGCTCGACGGCGCGATGGCGGACGAGAGGATGGCCAAGCGCTTCGTCACCAACATCGCCGACAACGCGCGCCGGCTGGCCAGCTTGGTGGAGGATCTGCTCGAGCTGAGCCGCGCCGAGTCGCCGGACAGCCGGATGGAGCTCGGGCCGGTCGACGTCGGCGAGGTGGCCGCGAAAGTGCTCCGCGGCGTCGAGCGGCGGGCGGCCCAGAAGCGGCAGCAGCTGATCCTGGAAGGCGCCGGCACCGTCCAGCTCGCCAGCGCCGATCCGAGCGCGCTCGACTCGGTGACGCTCAACCTGGTGGACAACGCCATCAAGTACACGCCGGCTGGCGGCCGGGTGACGGTACGCCTGTGCGCCGAGGGCGAGCGGGTGCTGCTGGAGGTCTCCGATGACGGTCCGGGCATCCCGCGGGCGCACCTCGACCGCATCTTCGAGCGCTTCTACCGCGTCGACAAAGGTCGCTCGCGCGCGCAGGGCGGGACGGGGCTCGGCTTGAGCATCGTCCGGCACCTGGTGACGCGGATGGACGGCGAGATCGAGGTGGAGAGCCGGGTCGGCAAGGGCACGACCTTCCGCGTGTCGCTGGCCCGCGCGGCGCTCGATTCGACCGACGCTCCGGACCGGGTCTGACGCGGTGCGTCAACTCTTGCGGCGGCGAGGGAAGCGGCCGTGCCGGACGTCGACGCCCTGCACCATGTAGACGACCATCTCGGCCACGTTGGTGCTCAGATCGGCGATGCGCTCCAGGTACTTCGCCGTCCGCGCCACGCAGAGCCCCAGATCGGCCTGCTCGGGGTGGCCGGCCATGAAGGTCATGCTGTGCTCGAGGACCTGCTCGTAGAGCCGGTCGACTTCGTCGTCCATCTCGAGCACGCGGTGCGCTTCGATGGCGCTCTCCTCGACGAACGCGTCGAGGACGATCTTCAGCATCTCGGCGCCGCGCCGGCTCATCTCCGGTAGGAGGGCCTTGGCGGGACCGAGCTCCTCCACGCTCATCCCCAGCACCTCGGCTCGCTCGGCCACGTTCACGGCCTCGTCGCCGATACGCTCGAGCGCGACGACCACCTTCAGCGCCGTCACCAGGAGCCGCAGGTCGCGCCCCACCGGTTGCCGCCGGGCCAGGATGCGCACGCAGAGGTCGTCGACCGCCAGCTCGTCGGCGTTCACCAGCCGATCGGCGGCGTCGATCTCCTTCACCAGCAATCCGTCGCCCTCTTCGATGGCGCGGGTGGCGCCGGCGATGAGCTGCTCGCAGCGGCCCCCCATCGCGAGCAGACGATCCTTCAGCTCGCGCAGCTGCGAGTCGAAGTGCTGGTCGATGTGGGGTGCGAGAATGCTCACGGGCCGGTCTACAACACTACAACGACACGGCAGCCAGGGCGACTCGTGACACCGAAAAGACTCGCATTTCGCCGCCCCGTTCCACTCGAGGCCGTCAGCCGGAGCGGGTGAGGACAGAATCGCACGGCGGCCGGAAGCAGCGCCCGCAGGCGCTCGACGAGGATCTCCCGCGGGAGGGCTCGGCCGCGGGGCAGCGCACAGACGGCGCGAGCGTCGAGGGTGTGACCCGGGTCGAGCGGCTGGGCCAGCGTCGCCTCCGCCAGCTCGCGCGCCGCGTCCGGGTCCCGTCCGGCCGCCGCAGCCAAGAGTCTCAAACGTGCTCCCAGCGTCTGCTTGGCGATGTCGTCGTCGATGGCCCGCCAGGCGGCGTTCGGGTCCGACACCGCCAGCGCCTCGAACGCGAGCAGCGGACCGTTCTCCGAGGCCGGCGCGCGGGTGGCGATCACCTGCGAGGTCTGCTCGGCGCGCCGCTGACCGCCCTCCAGCAGCCGCCCGGCTTGCGCAATCCGCCGCAGATCGCCGGCGACGGGGCCGCTCCTGCGCTCCAGCGCGCGGCTCGCCAGACGCTCCGCCGCGACCAAGCGACCCGTCACCGCGCACGCCGCCGCCACCGCCACCGTCGGCTCGAGCTCCGCCGCGTCCTTCAGTACCGGTTGCGCGCGGGACTCGAGGACCAGCGCCGCCGCCTCGTCGACGCAGCGCCGGCAGCTCGCCACGTGCGCCTCGGCCCGGGCGCGCGCCGCTCCGCGAAGGGTTCCGTCCACGAAGCCCGCCGCCGCTGCCTCGTCCAGGCACTCGGCGCTCTTCGGCGAAGGCCGCCCGAGCGCCCGCGCGCTCACGGCCTGCCAGGTCTTCTCCACTTTCCGGCGTAGCGATCGGTAGGAGGCGTCGTCCTCGCTTCGGAGCGCCTGCCGGACGCGCTCCTCTACGTCGGCCGCGTCGAGCAGCGTTCGCCAGGTCGCGTCCGTGTCCGCCGCGTCCAGGTCGCCCAGCCGGGTGGCGATGCGCTCCAGGTTCGCGCGCACCGTGGCCGGGCTCATCCCGAGCGTGGCCGCGATGTCGCCCTGCGAGAGCCCGCGCAGCCGGAGGCGGATCAGCGCGCCGATGTTCGGCGGCAGCTTCTCGATCGTCGCCTCGATGCGCGTGGCCGGCTCGATGGCCAAGAGATCGTCGAGGAAGATGCCGCTCGGCGTGGGTACCGCGTTGACCATCACCTCGGGCCTGGTGCGCGCCTCGCCGTGGGTCAGCGCGAGGTGTCGGCCGACCAGCGCCAGGTAGCTCCCGAGCTGCGACTCGCTCTTCCACCGCTCGAGCGCGCCTTCGCGGATCTCGTCCCAGACCACATCAATCGTGCCCTCCTCGTCGAGCTCCGACGCCCGCGGCCCGTCCAGTGCGCCCACCACGCACGCGTAGACCAGCGTCCCGTAGCGAGCCCGGAGCGCCGCCCACGCGTCCGGGTCGTCGCGCAGGCAAGCATCGACCACGGTCGCGTCGTCGGCGGACGCGTACGGCTGGGCGAGCGGCATCGCCAACGATCTTTCGGGCGCTGGCCGTCAGGGTCAAACCCAGGAGGCCAAATCCTCGGAAATGCGGCGAAATCAGGCCGTCGTCGTTGACACTGGGGGGACCGGCTGACACGATCCGGCCCTCCCGATGGTCGACCGCATCGGCAACTGCAGGATCCTCGCCGAGATCGGTAGCGGTGGAATGGCCGTCGTCTACCGCGCCGTCCAGGAGCCGCTCGGCCGCGAGGTCGCGATCAAGTCGCTCAAGCCGTCCATCGCGGTCGACAGCGGCTTCGCGAAGCGCTTCGAGCGCGAGGCCCACTTCATGGCCTCGCTGCAGCACGAGAACATCCTCCACGTCTACGACTTCACCAAAGACCGTGGGACGATGCACATCATCATGGAGTACGTGCAGGGCATCGACCTGTACGACCTCCTGGAGGTGACGCCGCGTCTCCCCGTCGACATCGCCTCCATCATCGCTCTGCAGGTCGCGCGCGCGCTGGACTACGCCCACTTCCGCGGCGTCATCCACCGCGACATCAAGCCGGCCAACATCATGCTGAGCAAGCACGGCGAGGTGAAGCTGATGGACTTCGGCATCGCCCGCGACGACAAGCTGAGCGACCTGACCGAGACGGGCACCGGCCTCGGCACGCCGAGCTACATGAGCCCCGAGCAGATCCTCGGCGACAAGCTCGACTTCCGCAGCGACGTCTTCTCGCTCGGTATCGTGCTCTATCAGATGTGCACGGGTCAGAAGCCCTTCATCGAGGACGACTCGCGCACGGTGATGCAGAAGATCCGGCTCGACCGCTATGCGAGCCCGCGCAAGCTCAACCCGGAGGTCCCGCGCAGCCTCGAGCGGATCATGGCGCGCTGCATGGAGAAGATGCCGGCCAACCGGTACCCGACCACGCAGGCGCTGATCGACGACCTGATGGACTTCCTCAGCTCGCGCGTGCCGATCAACCACAACGCGCGGGTCGTGATGTACCTGCGCGAGCTGGGCGTGGTCACGGACGACGAGGCCGAGGAGATCCTCGCGGCGTCGACGCCGAACCGGACCCGCCGCTCGGGGACCGGCCGCGGCATCGCCCGCAGCGTGTGGCTGGTCAACGCGCTGCTCTTCGCGGTCATCGTCGGGAGCGGCGGCGCGATCCAGGCGGCGGCGGGCCGATTGAGCAGCGACACGGACCGCTTCACCGCCGAGGCCGGCCGGCCGGTGGTGCCGCGGCGGGCGGGCTATCTCCGCTTCGTCGTCCAGCCGTGGGCGCAGGTGTTCATCGACGGGCAGCACGTGCTGACCACACCCTCCGCCGATCGCGTCGCGCTCTCTCCTGGGAAGCACTGGCTGAAGTTCCGGAACCAGTTCTTCGACGAGGTCACACAGGACGTGTGGGTGCGAGAAGGCGAGACGCAGCTCATCGAGCTCGATCTGGAGTCGCTGCCCGAGGAGGCCACGCCGGCAGGGACTGGGACCTCCGGCTCGACGGAGGCCCCGTGAGGCGCCTCGGACATCTGGCGATCGTGCTCGTGCTCGCGGCGTGCGCGGTGGTCGGCTCGGCCACCTCGATCGCGCGCGCCGACGGCTCCGCGTACGTGCACGTGGTCCGGCCGGGCGAGACCCTCGCCTCGATCGCCCAGCGCTATTACGGCGACGCGCGCCGCGAGAGCGTGCTGGTGGCGGAGAACGGGCTGACGACGCAGGGAGGAGCCGCCATCGTGGTGGGCCTCAGGCTGGTGATCCCCTGGGTCTCGCATCACCGCGTGCAGGCGAGCGAGAGCTGGGCGCAGATCGCGACTCAGCACTATGGCGATCCGCGCCGCGCGTCCGAGCTGATCCAGGCCAACCCGCAGGTCTCGGGGCCGCAGCCCGACGAGGGCGCCGAGCTCTTGGTGCCCTATCCGCTCCGGCACGTGGCCCGGCAGGGCGACACCATGCGGAGGGTCGCGCAGACCTACTACGGCGACCAGGGTGAGGCGGCCCGGCTGATGCGCTTCAACTCGCTCCGGCGCCAGCGCCTGTCGCGAGGCCAGGTCGTGCTCGTTCCGCTGAGCGATCTCGTGCTCTCGGACGAGGGGCGGCAGGTGATCGAGGAGGCGACCGGCGAGACCGTGACGGGTGGTGAAGTGCGCGCGCTGCAGATGCGCATCAACGAGCAGCTGCCGACGCTGCGCGAGCACGTGGAGCGCGGCCGCTATGCGGAGGCGGTGGCGCTCGGCAATCGCCTGCTCGGCGCGGGCGAGCTCACGGGCAACCAGGTGGTCACCATCCAGCGCGAGCTGGCGGTGGCCTACGTCGCTCTCGAGCGATCCGATCTGGGCGTGCAGGCGTTCTTGCGCGCGCTGGAGAGGCAGCCGGATCTGGAGCTGGACAGTCGCCGCACCTCACCGACGGTGCTTCGCGCGTTCTCACGAGCGCGCAACCGCCTCGCGCAACGCCGCGCGCGAGTGCAGGGCGCCTCGGATGGAGGTACCGCGACGGACGCGGGAGTACCGGTGCCGCCATGAGCGTTCACGAGGCGAGCAGCCCCCACTGAATGCTTTCGTCACGAGGGCGGGCGGCTACGAATTTGGACGAGTAGGGCAAACGGTGAAGCAGATGATTGAGGTACGTCATCCCTTCCGTGCTGCGCGGCAGGTCGACGAGCACAAGTACCGGGTCATGCGTGCCGCGCTCCTGCGGGTCATCCCAGCCGCCCACGACGGAATCCCCGAACGGACGCTCACCCCCGCGGTACAGCGGCACGTGGGCGCGAGTACCTTCCATCCGGCCGAGCTCTCGCACTGGGTGACGACGGTGATGCTGGATTTGATGGCGCGCGGGCTCGTCGAGGAGGTTGACGGGGAGGGACCGCACCGGGTGCGCCGGCGCGATCCGTGAGCGCCGCGGTCGACACATCGGAGGGCGATCACGGCGCCGAGGAGCGCGGGCTGTTCACGGCCTGCCCGAGCCTTCGCAGCCGTGTTCCGTGGCTGACGCTGGGCGACTTTCCGACGCCGGTCGAGCCGCTCGAGCGGACGGCGGCCCGGATCGGACGCGAGGGCGCCCCGCTCTTCGTGAAGCGCGACGACCTGAGCTCGCCGATCTACGGCGGCAACAAGGTGCGCACGCTGGAGGTCCTCTTCGGCGAGGCGCGAGCGCGTGGCGCGCGACGCGTGTACTCGACCGGCGCGTACGGCAGCAACCACGCGCTGGCCACGGCGATGCACGCGCCGCGGGTCGGGCTGAAGCCAGGCGCGGTCCTCTTCCCGCAGCCGCGCTCGGTCACCGCGGTCGCGAACCTGAAAGCGCTCCTGTCGGCGCGCCCGATCGTGCACGCGCATCCCCGACTGGTCCGCGCTCCCGCTCGGGATGGCGTGGGCCAAGCTGCGCGATCGGGCGGACGGCGAGCTCGGCTACGTGATGGTGCCCGGAGGCGCGACGCCGCTCGGCGGGCTCGGCTACGTCTCGGCCGCGCTCGAGCTGGCTCGAGCAGGTGGACGAGGGCTTCGTGCCCGCGCCGCACACCATCGTGGTCGGCGTCGGGTCGACCTGCACCTCGGCCGGCCTCTTGGTCGGTCTCCACGCCGCGCGCCTGCTCGGGACGGGCTGGCGCGAGGTGCCGCGGCTCGTGTCGCGGTGCGGGTGACGCCGTGGCCGGTGACCAGCCGTGGGCGCATCGTCAGCTTGGCGCGGAGAACGGCCGCGCTCTTGGCGGAGCGGACCGGCGATCCGCGCCTCGCGTTCGACGCCCGCACGCTGGAGGAGCGCTTCACGGTCGACGCCGGCCAGCTCGGCCGCGGTTATGGTCACCCCACGGACGCCGGGCGTGAGGCCATCGCGATCCTGCGGGAGGACGGGATCGAGGTGGACACCACCTACGGAGGCAAGAGCGCCGCGGCAGCGATCGCGCACGCCCGCGCCGGCCTGCCGGGCCCGCTCCTCTACTGGGCGACCAAGTCGACCTCGCCCCTTCCCGACGTCGTCGAGGCGGACTGGCGCGGAGCGCCGCGGGCGATGCAGCGCTGGATTCGAGAAGGCCGAGCGCGAGCGCGCGTGAAGCCCCGAGCGGCTCGGAGGCGCTACTCGGCCGGCTCGGTTCCGCCCTGTGCGCCGGCCGCAGCCGGGCTTTCCGCCGTTCCGGGATCCTGCGCGCCTCCCAAAGGACTCGCGGACTGGCGCGCGACGCGGCCGCAATGCTCGACCACGGCGCGCACGAAGTTGCCGCACTGCTGGTCGTTGCCGCGGCCGTGCTCCGCGCAGAAGCGGGCCGCCCAGGTGGCGCCCGCCATGATCTCGGTCGGTGCGGGCACGCCGTCGCAGATCCCCGGCGTCTCGCTCGCGTCGGCCAGGCATCGCTCGAGGAACATCCGGGCTTCGGCGCGGCACATGATCTCCATGCCCTGCCCGCAGCCGTCGTGGCGCCGGAAGCCTTCGTCCAGGCACTCGCTCTGCGTGTGCG
The DNA here is from genome assembly GCA_963832725.1 of uncultured Pseudomonadota bacterium. Classification (GTDB taxonomy): domain Bacteria; phylum Myxococcota_A; class Polyangia; order Polyangiales; family Sandaracinaceae; genus JAEZBP01. Next base: position 2,708,548 of record CAWHVG010000005.1, on the reverse strand, counting down.
TCGCGGCGAACGCGACGCCCTCCTCGTAGGCGCGGCGGCCGGTCTCGCGCATCTCCGGCACGTTCGACTTGAACCAGTAGTACCCGGAGCCGGCGCAGACGAGCACCGTGAGGATCCCGAGCCCGGCGCAGATCCCGATGACGATCAGCGCGATCTTCAGTCCGCTTCGCTTGGCCATGCGTGCGACGCGGACGTAGCACGACGCCGTGTGAACGGAAACGGTGCCCAGGTCTCCTCGTTCGCGGCTTGGCAGACTCTCAGCGGGCGAGCACGTCCGTCACCAGCCAGCCCTGGCCGTTTCGCGCCAGGCGCAACGTGACGTCGTGCAGGTCCCCTTCGCTGCGCACACGGAGCGCGACCGTCCCGCGCTCGCCGTTCACCCGAACGCTTTGCTGCACCACATCGCGGTCGCTCTCGGCCAGCGGCGCGAGCGCCTCGGCCATCCGCTCCGAGAGCAGGTAGTCGTCCTGCTCGTCGAAGCGATCCCGCACGCCGTCGTGGCGCACGGTGACCGGCTCGCGCGAGGGATCGGTCCAACGGAGGACCGCGTCGGCCGGAGCCCCGCTGGTGAGCTCGTCCGAGAGCTGCTCGAGCTGCTCGCGGTCCGAGACGAAGAAGGCGTCCGCCGCGAACGCGACGGTGCCGATCAGGAGCGTGGCGACCACGGTGTAGACGACGAAACGGGGACGCATGCCCGGTCGTCAAGCAGCCCGCGTGCCGAAAGGCCCAAAGCGAGATCAGGCGGGATACGCGCCACCTCCGTGGCGCCGCGGCTGACATTCTGTCATCGCGCCGTCGCGGGCCCGGACAGGCTGACAGAGAAGCTGCGAGTCAGGCCCGCTTTCGCTTCTTCCGCTTGCTCGTCTTGGCCGGCGCCTCGGCCGGCTGGGCCTCGACTTCGGGCTCCGCGCCGTAGGGCGTGACCGGTGCGCTGCCCTGCTTCTTGCGGAGGATCGAGTACGCGACGGCGGCCAAGGGCACGAGCGCGAGGGAGATCAGCTGTGAGGTCGAGAACCCGAAGTAGAAGCCGCGCTCCGGATCGTCCCGCACGTACTCGATGAAGAAGCGCCAGACGCCGTAGGCCATGGTCAGGACCAGCACGACCTGGCCGCGGAAGCGGCGCCGGCGCCAGACCCACATGGTCAGCCCGAAGAGCGCGAAGCCGGCCAGGCTCTCGTAGAGCTGGGTCGGGTGGACCGGCAGGCTGGCGTGGGCGGTCGGCGATAGGTCGTACTGCTGGACGTGGTGGATGAACGCCGGTGAGCCGTGCTCCTGGGTGGGCGCGCTGCCCGGACCGGGGAAGGTGCCGAGGGACCTCAACCAGCCGGGCGCGCTCGCCTCGAGCGGTGCGCCGAAGTCGCAGCCGAACATGTAGCAGCCGATGCGGGTGAACCCGAGCCCGAGTCCGAGCGCCGGCGCGACCACGTCGGCCCACGCCAGCAGGCTCACGTCCTTGGTCCGCCAGTATCCCCAGGCGCCGAGCAAGCCGCCGAGGAACCCGCCGTAGGCGACCAGGCCGCCTTCCCGGAGCGCGAACCAGCGCGACGGGTCGGAGAAGTCGTCGAGGTTGGTCAGGATGTAGAGGACGCGGGAGCCGACGATCGCCACCACGGCCGTCGCGATGAACGCGTTGGCCATCTGCTCGCGGGGCAGTCCCTCTTTCTTCGCGCCGAGGTACATCACGAAGTACCAGGCCACGATCATCGAGGTGCCGAGCATCATGCCGTACGAGTAGATCGGCAGCGGATCGATGCCGCGCGGGGCCACGACGAAATAGCCGAGCGCCCCACCGATCACGGCGCCGACGGCCGCGCCGGCGATGCCGCGCGTGCGCGAGCCACCGGACCCGGCAAGGGATTGGCCGACCAGCCCGGCCGCCACGGCCGCGACCAGGGCCGCTGCCAGGGCCGCCGGGACTTCGATGAGCACCGGATGCATCGCGCGGACTCTTGTCGCGCGCCCCGGGAAAATCAAGGCAGGGGCCGGAGGCGACCAGGCGAGTCCGGACCGAAGACCCCGGGGTCGCGCGTCATCGCGACCTTGCGGGTCATCGCGACCTTCGGGACGCCGGGTCGGCTCACGCGTTCGTCATCGTGATCAGCGCCTCGCGCGTCGGCGGCGCCAGCGGCGGATCCAGCTCCACGTCGAGCGCGCGCTTCGCCAGCTCGCGGATCAGGTCGTCTCCTCGGGCCCAGAGCTTGGCCAGGGCCTCCACCAGCTCGTGTGGCCGCGCGCGCCAGCTCCGGAACGCCTCCCGCAGCGAGCGGGGCAGCTCGCCGCGCTCGACGGCGTCCCAGACGGCGAAGGGGAGCTGTCCACCCAGCGCATCCGGCTCTCCGTCGAGCACCGAGAGCACCGCGTCCTCCAGGATCGAGGTGTCGTCCGGACCGAAGCGAGCCACGAGATAGACCTCGGTGAGGAGCACCTCCCAGCCGAAGGGTCGAGGGTCGTCGTAGCCCTCCACCGCCTCGCGGACGCGGTCCAGATCGATCGCGAACGCCGCCAGGTGCACGTACGCCACGCCGTGCCGCGCGGCGAGCGCGCGGTCCATGATCGTCGGCAGCCCCAGCTTCTCCTGCGCGGGTCCGAGCCGAGGTAGGCTCTTGTCGGCCACGGCGGGATTGTGGATGGGGAGCGCAGCGAGGCAAGGTGAGCGGGTTCGAAGTGCGAGAGAAGGACGGGTCGGTCTCGTTCGCCGTCCGGGTCAGTCCGCGGGCCAGCCGGGACGCCATCTCGGGCGTGCACGGCGGCGCGCTCAAGGTCGCCCTCAAAGCGCCGCCGGTGGAGGGCGCGGCCAACGCGGCGCTCATCGCGCTGCTCGCCAAGAAGCTCGGCGTTCCCAAGCGCGCCGTCCGCATCACCTCCGGCGAGAGCAGCCGCAACAAGCGCGTCGAGGTGGAAGGCGTGGATGTAGGCCGGGCTCGCGCGCTCGCGGAGTGAAGCGGGTCGGCCGTCTCCCCTGGCACCACCAGTCCGCGCCGAGGCTCCGGCATGAGGATTGCCGACCCTTTTCCCATGGCCACCACCGGTCCGCTCCTACGGCCCCGGCATCACGCCGCGCGGCGGACCGCGGCGGGAGAGCGCGAGTCGATCAGCATCGAGATCTCATCCAAGCGCGTCGGCGCTGCGTTCCAACTCGCCGCGATCGTGATCACCGCCATCCTCGTCGCCTCGATCGCGCTCCTCGTCGCGACCAATGAGCAGTATGTCCAAGCCGCCCGCAGCGTGGCGCTCGTGAAGGACACCCAGCTCGACCTTCTGACGGACCGCCGTCTCCTCGGGCTGCACGCCGCGACCGCCGATGCCGAGGCGACGAGTGCCCGGGCAGAGCTGCAGGCCTCGATGAGCGCCTTCCTGCGGGAGACCCTCGCGGTGAACGAGCAGGACCCGGAGGCCGGGGCGCTGGTGATCTCGGCGACCCATCACATCGGCGAGTACGTCGAGGTCGCGCGGGCTCTCGATCGAGACGGCGACGTGGAGAAGGTCATCACCGGGGTTCGTGCCCCGCTGGATGCGGCGTTGAGGACCTTAGGGAGGTTGCAGGTTCACGAGCAGGCCGACCTCGACGCGGCACGCGCGAAGGCCCGCCACGTGAGCATCGTTGCCTACGCCGTCATCCTCACCGGGGCCGTGCTCCTCTTCCTCGCAGTCACGGTCACGCTGCAGAGCATCCGGCGCGAGGTCATCCGGCCCCTACTCGGGCTGAGTGCCTCGATCCGTCGGTTCGAGGCCGGTGACGCCGCGGCACGAAGCGAGCCCTCCGGCGCGGCGGAGCTCCGCGACCTGTCCGGCGTGTTCAACGGGATGGCCGACGCGATCCAGCGACAGCGCCAAGGCGAGCTCGTCTTCTTGGCCAGCGTCGCACACGATCTCCGCAACCCTCTCGCCGCCCTGAAGTTCGGTGTAACCGCGCTGGAAGCGCAGGAGGGAACCCCCGCTCACCGTCGCACGCTGCGGCTGCTCGAACGGCAGGTCGACCGGCTCGCCAGCATGGCAGGCGACCTCTTCGACACGATGCGGATCGAGGCCGGTTCGATGGAGCTCCACAGGGAGCCGCTCGACCTCCGTGCGGCGGCCAGCGAGGTCGTGGCGCTCTATGCGCCGACGACGCCCGCACACCAGCTCATCGTCCACGTTCCGGACGAGCCCGTCGTGGTGAACGCCGACCCGGTCCGAGTCGCTCAGGTGATCACCAACCTCGTGAGCAACGCGCTCAAGTTCTCCCCGGATGGTGGGCGGGTGGACGTCGAAGTCCGCCACGCCGGCACCGAAGCGATCGTCGAGGTCTGCGATCACGGCATTGGGATCCCTCCCGAGGCCATCTCGGACCTCTTCGCACCGTTCCGGCGCCACGCGGCGGAGATCCCGGGGGCGGGCTTGGGTCTGTCCATCGTACGCCGATTGGTGCAGGCCCATGGTGGAGCCGTGGAAGTCGAGAGCGAGCTGGGACGGGGGTCCACGTTCCGCGTTCGACTTCCCGCCCGGCCGGAGGTGAAGGACTCCGGCTCGACGCCGGCGCCCGAAGAGTAGAGGGCAGCTCGTGGCCAACGTACTGATGGTCGACGACGACGCGGACGTCGCGGAGATGATGGCTTTCGTGCTCGAGCGCGCTGGGCACGAAGTGCGTCGTGCCGTCGACGGAGAGGACGGCCTTCGGATTCTCCACGAGGTGCATCCCGACGTGATCGTGTTGGATGTGGAGATGCCGAGGCTCACGGGGCCGGAGATGGTGAGGCGCATCCTCCTGCAGGACGCGGGCACCGAGAAGATCCCCGTCGTGCTGGTCTCGGGTGTAGTCGAGCTGGAAGCGTTGGCGCGGCGGGTGGGGGTTCCCTACTCCCTCGTGAAGCCCTGTTCTGCCGACGCGCTCCGGCGGACCGTCGACCTCGCTCTCCGGGAGCGATTGCCGCTCGCTCGCGCCGGTCGAGGTACGCCCGAGGAGGTGCGATAGCGGGGCGACCCAGGTCGCGCCCGTGGCGCACGTCAGAGCGTGATCGGGTAGCGCACCGTCAGGCTCGGAGCGGAGAAGGGAGGCACGTGCGCGCTTCGGGCGGCGCGGGCGATGCACGAGCGTTGGCTCGGTGTGGCGCGGGCGGCGTCGACCCGGGCGGTGGTGAGCCGTCCGTTCGAGACGAAGTGCAGCTCGAGGTGGACCGCGCCCATCCCCGCCCCGCAGGCCCTGAGCGCCGGAATGATCGTGTTCACGGCGTGCTCCACGTCGGCTCGGCCGGGGCGCTCGGGGAGGGGCTCGACGCTCGCGGTCGCCCGCTCGGCGGCGCTCCGCTCCGGTCGGCCGGAGCCTCGGCGTGCAGCGATGGCGCGTCGCGGACTGCGCTCGCCCGTCGAGCGCGCTGCGACGGAGTCGATGCTCGCGGCCCGGGATTGGCTCCCGGTTCGCGCCGCGGCGGTGTGTGTGCTCGCGGTTGGCGTCGCGGCGGTGTGTGTGCTCGCGGTTCGCCTGGTCGCAGCGCTGGAGCGGCTCGCGGCGCTCTCTGTGCCGGCCGTTCGCCTCGCGGCAGCTCTGGATTCGCTGGCGCTTCGCGGCGCGGGGTGTTCGGCGCGCACTCCGGGCGGGGCGGCGTGGCCTCGCGCGAGACCCACCGACGGAGTCGACGGGCTCGTTCGCGATCGCGTCGCGGACCCGCGCCCGTCCCGGTTCGTTTCCGTGGGTTCGAAGCGAGGCGCCGTCGCTTCGGTCGGTCGCTCGGCCCTTCGGTCTTCGCTCGGAGGGCGCGCCTCGTCACGGCTCGGTGTGATGACGGCCACGCTGGGCACGCTCGCGCGTTCGGGTCCGTAGGCCAGCAGCACCAGCGCGGCTGCGCAGGCACCCACGAGCAGCATCGCGGAGGAGAGGACGATCGACGTCGTCCACGAAGGCCGGTCGCGCGGAGCAGGGATCTCCGGCGCGTCCATGGTGGACGTCAGCGGCATCTTCGAGGCTTCGCGGAGGATCGCGTCGAGGTCGAAGCGCTCGGGAGGCCTCGGGACGGGCGTTGGCGGTGGTGTCGACCGCGGCGTTCGCTCGAGGTGAGCGAGCTCTTCGAGGTCGTCGTCGTCGAGCGTCAAGACCTCGTCGTCCGGGCGAGCGCGCGCCCCGCTCTCGTCCGGTTCCCATCCGCGCGCTCGAGCTCGGTGCTCTTCGTTTTCGTCGCCCCAACCCGGCATGTGCAGCTTCCTCCGTGCGGCATCGGACGAGCAGCGCGCGTGCCACGCCACGCCTCGGAGGGCGCCGTGAGCGGGGCCGTGGCGAGGGTGAGCGCGGCGTGGCGAGCGCGCGCCGCATGGCCAATCGGGGGCACCGCGACCATGGCCGTGGCGGGGGTGAGCGCGGCGTGGCGAGCGCGCGCCGCATGGCCGATCGGGGGCACCGCGCCGTCGTCATCGGACGGGTGACACGCGCTCGGTGCCAGCAGCGATCGAGGTCGCGGGTTGCGCCTGCGCGTTCGATCCTATCTGCTCGTCACCATGCAAGTCATCGATCCGAGCACGGGCGAGCCGGGGGACCGCTACGAGACGCACGACGAGAAAGCCATCGAGGCCAAGCTCGAGCTGGCGTACGGCTCTGCCGCCCAATGGCGCGCCGCCTCCCTCGACCACCGCACCGAGATCCTCCGCCGCGCCGCGCGCGATCTGCGCTCCCAGAAGAAGAAGCTCGCCGAGCTGATGGCCCGCGAGATGGGCAAGCCGGTCACGCAGGGAGAGAGCGAGGCCGAGAAGTGCGCGTGGGTCTGCGACTACTACGCCGAGCACGCCGCGTCGTTCCTCGCTCGCGAGCAGATCGAGACCGACGCGAAGGAGAGCTTCGTCAGCTACCAGCCGCTCGGCGTGACCTTCGCGATCATGCCGTGGAACTTCCCCTTCTGGCAGGTGTTCCGGCACGCCGCGCCCTCGATGGTCGCCGGCAACGCGGTGGTCCTCAAGCACGCCGAGAACGTCCCCGGCTGTGCGCTGGCCATCGAGCAGATCTTCCGCGAGGCCGGCGCGATCGACGGAACGTTCACGACGCTCCTCATCGATCGTGAGCAGGCGGCGCGGGTGATCCGCGACCGGCGCATCGCCGCCGTCACGCTCACCGGCAGCACCCGCGCCGGCCGCTCGGTGGCGTCCACGGCCGGAGAGATGCTCAAGAAGAGCGTGCTGGAGCTCGGCGGGAGCGACCCCTACGTCGTGTTGGCGGACGCGGACGTCGAGCGTGCCGCCGACACCTGCGTCACCAGCCGCTTGATCAACAGCGGGCAGAGCTGCATCGCGGCCAAGCGCTTCATCGTCGTCGAGGAGGTGCGCGAGCGCTTCGAGGCACGGGTGATCGAGCGGATGGGCGCGGCGCGGATGGCCGACCCGCGGCGCGAGGACACGGACGTCGGGCCGCAGGCGCGCGAGGACCTGAGGGCGGCGCTGCACGATCAGGTGGAGCGGAGCGTCGCGGCCGGCGCCGAGGCCCGGCTCGGCGGCCAGCTGCCGGAAGGCGCCGGCTTCTTCTACCCGCCGAGCGTGCTCACCGGCGTGCGGCCCGGGATGGCCGCGTTCGACGAAGAAGTCTTCGGCCCGGTCGCCGCCGTCACCGCAGCGCGCGACGAAGAGGACGCCATCGCGCTCGCCAACGCCTCGACCTACGGCTTGGGCGCGGCGGTGTTCACCCGCGACCTCGACAAGGGCCGCCGGATCGCCGAGACCCGGCTGAACGCCGGCGCCTGCTTCGTGAACGCGTTCGTGCGGAGCGACCCGCGGTTGCCCTTCGGCGGCATCGGCGAGAGCGGCTACGGCCGTGAGCTGGCGCGCCACGGTCTGCGCGAGTTCGTCAACGCGAAGACCGTCTACATCGGCGCCGGCAAAGACGAGGGCCCGGCGACCGAGTGATCGCCGGGCGGCCGGCGTCCGAGTGATCGCCGGCCTCGGCCGCTCAGCTCAGGACGGGCTCGGCCTGCGGCATCGGCTCCGTCTCCGGTGCCTCGAGGCCGAGCTCCTCGAGCGGGTCGCCGCTCCACAGCTTGCCGCGGAGCATGTGGCTCCACATCCGGAAGTCGGACGCGAGCGACCAGAGCGGGTATTCGAACGTCGCCGGGCGGTTCTTCTCGATCCCGAAGTGCCCCGCCCAGGCGCAGCCGTACGCGAACACGACGCCCGCCGGGAAGAGCACCGGCGAGGCCGCCGTCGGCAGGCCGATCATGCCGGCGATGCGCGCGAACGAGGGTCCTTCGGACTCGCCCTTGCGCAGCCCGTCCGCCATCAGCGCGCCGAAGCCGGTCATCGCCAGCGGGAAGGTGACCGGGTTGAGCACCGCGCTGCCCACCACCGACGCCAAGAACCCGCTCGTGCCGAGGAAGTGCAGGCGCCGGGACACCGGGTTGCGGTGCTCCGACAGGTAGTAAGGCCAGAACTCTTCGTAGCTCTCGATCCGATCGCTCATCCGCTTCCTCCGCCCCGCGAGCGTACGCCGCCCGCGGCCTGCTCGCACGTCATCGCCCGTCGGCCGCCGCGCGCATGGCCTCGATTGGCGCTTCGACGCCGAACCACCGCTCGAACGCGAGCGCGGCCTGCCACACCAGCATCCCCAGTTCGTCGACGGTCTTCAGCTCGAGCGCCGCCGCCGCGCTCAGCACCGCGGTCTCGCGCGGCACGTAGACGAGGTCCACCACGACCGCGCTCGAGGGGAGGGAAGCGAGCGGGAGCTCTGCCGCGAACGACGCGGCGCGCTCGGAGTCGCCGAGCGTCGCGCTGGTCGCCTGCACGAAGACGTCCGTGTGCTCCGCCGCGCGCTGCATGGCGCTCGCGTCGCGAAGATCGAGCGCCTCGAGCGGCGTCTCGATCCGCGTCTCCAGCTCGCCGACCAAACGCGCTGCCTGCTCGTGCCGCCGCGCGGCCACCGTCACCGCCGCCGCGCCGGCCTCGGCCAGGCCGAACACGCTGGCCCGCGCCGCGCCGCCCGCTCCCGCGACCAGCACGCGGGCGCCCTTCGGGTCGACCCCCTGCTCCACGAGCGAGCGCGCCAGCCCCGCGCCGTCGGTGTTGGTGCCGATCAGCCGCCTTCCGTCGGCCACGATGGTGTTCACCGCGCCGATGGCTCGAGCGGCGGGCTCCACCTCGTCGAGGTGGCGCATCACCCGTTCTTTGTGGGGCAGCGTCACGTTCGCACCCACCGCGGAAAGCGCCCGCAGCCCGCCGATGGCCGCGCCGAGCTCGTCCGGCGGCACCGCGAACGCCAAGTAGGACGCGTCGATCCCGCGCGCCGCCAGCGCCGCCGTGTGGATCGCCGGCGAGCGGCTGTGATCGACCGGCCAGCCGATCACGCCGAGCAAGCGGGTCTCGGCGCTGGTCACGAAGGCCCCTCCCCGGGGCGGCCCGCGACGAGGCGCAGAGGACTCGCCGGAGACCCCAGCCCAGGCGGCACGACCGTGCAGCTCCGCGTGTCGATTCGACCTCTCGATCGCACGGCAGCCCCCTCCGGTCGGGTCGCTTCGGGTGGGCGGGGCTCGATCATTCTTCCGTCTCCACCTTCGTCACCTCGGCGATCAGCCGCCCCTTCGAGAGTCGCACGTTCAGGCGGTCTCCCGGCGCGGCGTCCTCGGCTCGGAGCAGCGCCCGCCCGCTCGGCGCGTGGATGGCGATGGCATAGCCCCGCGCCAGGATGCTCAAGGGCGAGAGCGCGCCCAGCCGCGCCGCCAGCTCCGAGAGCTCGCCGCGCGCGCCGGTCAGCGGCGGTCCGATCGCGGCCTTCAGCTCGGCGTCGAGCTGCGCGAGCTGCCGCCTCCCGTCCTCGACCATCGGCCGGCGCGACGACGCCAGGCGATGCTGCAGCGTGGCCAGTCGAGCCCGGTCGCGGGCGAGCGCGGCCCGCGGATTGAGGCGGTTCAGGCGCGTGACCAGCGCGGCCAGCCGAGCGCGCTCGTGGGCGGAGGCGCGGCGCATGGCCCGCTCGAGCTGATTGCGGGAGGCGGCGACGCGGTGCTGCACGGCGTCGAGCGCGCGCCGCGGATCCTCGAGACGCCGCGTCGACGCGTCCAGCCGCGCGCGGTCGTGAGTGAGCCGCTTCGCCATGACCCGCTCGACCGCGTTGCTGGAGGTGACGAAGCGCTGGCGGACGCCGGAGAGGGCCCGGCGTGGATCGGCGAGCTGGCGTCCCAGCCGCTCGAGGCGCAGGCGCTCGCGACCGACCATGACCTCGAGCGCGCGCTCCAGGTGCCGGCGGTGGGCGTCGAGCTCCGCCCGCAGCGCCGCCGCGTCCGGCACCACCAGCTCGGCGGCGTTGGAAGGTGTGGCGGCCCGGAGATCGGCCACCAGATCGGCGATCGTCTCGTCGACCTCGTGACCGACGCCGCTGACCACCGGCACGGGGCAGCTCGCGATGGCGCGGGCCACCCGCTCGTCGTTGAAGGCCGAGAGGTCCTCGCTCGCGCCTCCGCCGCGGGTGACGATCACCACCTCGAGCCCCGGCACCCGCGCGACGCGGCGGATCGCCTGCACGATCGAGGCGGGCGCCTCGGCGCCCTGCACCTGGCAGTGCGAGACGACCAGCCTCACGGGCGCGCGACCCGAGGCCACGCGGACGACGTCGTGCATCGCGGCGCCCTCGCGGCTCGTGACCAGCCCGACGACGCTCGGGAAGCGCGGCAGGGGTCGCTTGCGCTCCGGCGCGAAGAGCCCCTCGGCCGCCAGCTTCTTCTTGAGCCGCTCGAGCTCGGCCCGCCGGTCGCCCTCACCGGCGGTCACGGCCAGCCGGGCGAGCATCTGAAAGGTGCCGCGCGGCTCGTAGATCGAGAGCGTCCCCAGCACGCGCACCCGCTCGCCGATGTTCATCTTGGCGCGGGCGAAGCGGGCGTCGCCGCGGAACATCACGCCGCGGAGCTGCGCCTGCTCGGCCCCGTCGTCCAGCGTGAAGTAGAGGTGCCCCGAGGTGGCGCGGGTGACGTCGGAGAGCTCGCCTTCGACCCACACCTCGCCCCAGCGCTCGACCTTCAGCCGTACGCGCCGCGTCAGCTCGGCGACGCGGTAGATCCGCGGGCGCTCCTGGGCTCGCATGCGGCCGCGAAGTTAGCAGACCGCGCGCGCCTCGAACGGGCCCGAGAGGCTCGAACCCCTCGGTTGCCGGTCGCAGGGGTCGCGTCGAGGGGCTCGAACCCCTCGTTTGCCGGTCGCAGGGGTCGCGTCGAGGGGCCCGAACCCCTCGATTGCCGGTCGTAGGGGTCGCCCCGAGAGGCTCGAACCCCTCGTTTGCCGGTCGCAGGGGTCGCGTCGAGGGGCCCGAACCCCTCGATTGCCGGTCGTAGGGGTCGCGTCGAGGGGCTCGAACCCCTCGGCTGCCGGTCGTAGAGGTCGCGTCGAGGGGCCCGAACCCCTCGATTGCCGGTCGCAGGGGTCGCGTCGAGGGGCTCGAACCCCTCGGCTGCCGGTCGTAGGGGTCGCGTCGAGGGGCTCGAACCCCTCGTTTGCCGGTCGCAGGGGTCGAGCGGAGGGGCGGAGGCTCCAATCGGCTTGGTCGTGGGCTCGAAGCGCTCCCCTCCTGGTCGGCGTTCGCCGCTCGCGCTACCTCCGCACGCGTGGACGCGATCGTCGGGCTCGGCTCGAACCTCGGCTCCCGCGAGGCCTTCCTGCGCGCGGCCGTGCGTCTGCTCGCCGCGCAGGTCGAGGTGGTCGCGATCTCGAGCCTCTACCGGACGCCACCGCTCGGTCCGCCGCAGCCCGACTACCTGAACGCGGCCGTGCGGGTTCGGTCGGAGCTCGACCTCCGGGCGTTGCTGGAGCGGACCCAGCGCGTGGAGCGCCTCCTCGGTCGGGTCCGCGAGGTGCGCTGGGGGCCGCGCACGGTCGATCTCGATCTGCTCTTCTGGGAAGGCGGCGAGGTGCGGGAGCCGGACCTGAGGGTGCCTCACCCGGGGCTCCTCAATCGCGCGTTCGCGCTGGGGCCACTCCTGGACGTGGCCCCCGAGCTGCGCGCCCGATGGGGGTCCCGGCTCGACGAGCTGGGACCGCCGCGCGGAAGGGCCTGGACCCGGGTCACGACCGGAGCGGAGCGCTGGGAGGCCCGCGCCGCGGACGACGCCGACGCCCTCGCCCTGGCGCTGACCGCCGCGCTCGGTGATCCGGCGACGCCCGCCGAGGTGGAGCCTTGGACAGGGCCCGATGTCGGGGCGCTCCTCGCGCACGTGGCGGCTGCGGGGCATCCTGCCGCAGTGACGCTCGAAGATTGGGTTTCGGGCCCGATCCGTGCACGGATTGCGTACGATCCCGCCTCGCGGAGGCCCCCTTCGCCGCTGGTGCTGGCCGCGCTCGGCGATGGACGTTGCGTCCTGGCGCGCAAGTTGTTGTGATCGCAGCCCCCGTGGGGGTACGATGGCCTGCCCTACGGGAGGGCAGGTCCGTATAATTCTGCCCGTGTTTCTGGAGGCTTCCGCATGGCCGACACGCGCAAGGACAAGCGCGCTCCGATCTCCCTCAAGGTCCGATTCAAGAGCGCTACCCTCGATGAGTTCATCGAGCAGTACAGCCTCGACATCAGCCGTGGTGGGATCTTCATCAAGTCGAAGACCCCGATGTCGATCGGGACCTTGCTGAAGTTCGAGTTCCGTCTGAAGGACGAGTCGCGTCTGATCCATGGGGTCGGGCGCGTGGTCTGGAAGCGCGAGGAGGACGGCAGCGGCAAGTCGCCGGGCATGGGGATCAAGTTCATCAAGATGGATCCCGAGAGCCGCAGCCTGGTCGAGCAGATGGTGTCCACGCGCGGTGACGCGCCGGGACGCTTCGAGGAAGGCCAGGCCGACGACGAAGCGCCGGCGGCGAAGCCCTTCTTCCCGTCGACGACGCCGGAAGAGGATCTGCCGCCGCCCGAGGATCGCACTCAGGTCCGCCACGCGAGCGAGTTCCTGGCCAGCGCGCTGGCGGACGGCGCCGCGGAGAGCGCGAGCGAGGAGGCCGAGAAGAAGGCCGAGGAAGCGCGCAAGCGGACCGAGGAGATCGAGAAGAAGCGGGCGCAGGCCAAGCGCAAGCCGCGGATCAAGAAGACCCTGGTCGGGGTCGGGATCCCGGAGGACTCGGCCACGGAAGCGCCCGCCCTCGAGGCTTCGCCGATCTCGACGCCGACGGTCGCCGAGGAGAAGAAGGCCGAAGAGAAGAAGGCCGACGCGAAGGAAGAGCGTTCGGTGAGCGAGTCGGCCGAGACGGTCGGGATGGACCGCGGCGCGCTCGAGGCCAAGGACGACGCCGACGCGAAGGACGAGGAGCCCGAGGCGAAGGCCGAGGCGAAGGCCGAGGAGGCCGAGGCGAAGGCCGAGGAGGCCGAGGCGAAGGCCGAGGAGGCCGAGGCGAAGGCCGAAGAGGCCGAGGCGAAGGCCGAGGAATCCGAGGCGAAGGAGCCTGAGAAGGCGCCCAAAGCGAAGAAGGCCCCCGAGAAGAAGGCCTCCGAAAAGAAGGCGCCAGAGAAGAAGGCCCCGGAGAAGAAGGAGCCCAAGCCGACTCCCGTCGTCGAGCGTCCGGCACAGGCCGTTGCCGCCGAGGAGCCGCGCTCGAACACCGGGCTCATCGCCTTCGGCGTGATCGCGGTCGCCGCCATCGGCCTCGTGGTCTGGATGCAGATGAAGCCGGCGGACACCGACTCGACGCAATCGACGACCGAGGACATCGGCGCCCAGCCTCCCGAGGACGACATCGTCGTCGAGGACGAGATCGTCGAGGAGGCCGTGCCCGGAGAGCCCGGCGAAGAGCTGGTCGTCGAGGAAGAGACGGTCGAGGTCGACGTTCCGACGACCGGCGTGCAGGTCCGGACGACGCCCGAAGGGGCCACCGTCCTGGTCGACGAAGCCGAGCAGGGGCCGGCGCCGCTCGAGGTGCAGCTCCCAATCGGTGAGGCGGCCACGGTGACGGCGCGCATGACCGGCTACACCGAGGCCTCGCAGGAGGTGACGGCCGAGGACGGTCAGGCGCCGATCGCGCTCTCGCTGACGGCGATGCCCTACGCCATCCACGTGGAGACCACGCCGCCCGGCGCACTGGTCCGCGGGCCCGGCAACGTGACGGCGCCCGGCGACATCTCGCTGCGGCAGGCGCCGACCGGTCCGGTCTCGCTCACGGCGCGGATGCGCGGCTACGACGACGCCACGCAGGAGGTCGAGGTCGCAGACTTCGCCGAGAACGAGGGTCGGATGGTGGCCAACGTCACGCTGACGCTCGAGGAGCGGGCGCAGCCGGTGCGTCGCCCGCCCACCGAGCGCCCGCAGCGGCGGCAGCCGGCAAACGGCGGCGGTCAGGCTGCCGGCGGCGGGTCGGGCGGTAGTGAAGCGGCTGGCGGCTCGGGTGGCTCGGGTGGTGGCTCGAACAGCGCGGGCAGCGCCTCTGGCAGCGCGGGCGGCTCTGGCAGCGCGGGCGGCTCCGGCGGCAGCGGCTCCGGCGGTGGCAGCGGCTCCGGCAGCGCGGGCGGCTCCGGCGGCCGCGGCTCCGGCGGCAGCGGTTCCGGCGGCGGCAGCGGCTCCGGCGGTGGCTCGGCCGCGCCCACCGGCTCGTCCGGTGGCAACTCGGCCGGCGGCGGCTCTGGCGGTGGTTCCGGTGGCGGCGCGGCTCCGGCTCCGGAGGAGCCCCCTCCGCCGGACAACCCCTTCTGAGCCATGACGAAAGCGACGGCGCCAGGTTCTCACCTCGGCGCCGTTTCTTTTTCCGTCGACCGCGGCCGTGTGAGAGCGCGCGTCCGCGTCTATGATGAAGGAGAGTAGGAGTCGTGAAGGCCCACGCGCGGATTGGACGTTGGCTCGCCGCATCGGTGGTGGTGCTCGCCTTCTTCGTCGGGCACGCATCGGGCCGCGACGAGGATCGAAGGGGACGCTCGCTCTTGCGCGTGCTCTTCATCGGCAACAGCTACACCCGCTTCAACAACCTCCCGCGCATGGTCCGCGAGCTCAGCGAGAGCGTGGAGCGGGGACCCGTGGTGCAGGCCGCGCGCGAGACCCACGGCGGCTTCGACCTGCGCCGGCACTGGCGCCGCCGCCGCGTCCGGGCGCAGATCGATCACGGTGACTTCGACACGGTGGTGATCCAGGACCACAGCCTGGCGCCGATCGAGCACCCCGACCGGATGGAGGAGTACGCGCGCCGCTTCTCGGAGCGGGTCGACGCGACGGGCGCGCGGCTGGTGCTCTTCGAGACCTGGGCCCGCGCTCCGCGGAGCCGGGTCTATCGCCGCCTCCATCTGCACGGTCCGGAGGACATGCTGGGCCGGGTCGACGCGGCCTACGCGCGGGTCGGACAGGAGGTGCACGCCGCGGTCTCGCCGGTGGGTCGCGCTTGGGAGCGCGCTTCGGTCGAAGCGCCGAACGTCACGCTCCATCGCCGGGACGGAACACACCCGACCCTGGCCGGCAGTTACCTCGCCGCCTGCGTGCTCTACGGAACGCTCACCGGGAACGACCCGCGGGAAGCGTCGTGGGTCCCCTGGCGCCTCCCCGACGCGTCCGCTCGGGCCATCCGCGCGATCGCCGCCGAGAGTCTGCAGCGCTGAGACGCGTTCGCGCGCGCCGAGCCACCCCTCGTTGCGCCGCGTCCGCCCGGACGAACCCGACGCGTTGCCGCTCGTCACCCTGCGCACGCCGGCGCCTCCCGGCTGGGACCGTCTCGGTGGCGTGTATCGACGAGCTCCCGAGTTGGCGCGCGCGGCCGGACCGGAGTATCGCCGCTGCATGAGCGACACGAAGATCGAGCTGTCCGAGGGAGCGCCGATGCGCGAGTACCAGCGCTATGTGCACGAGCTCGAGTCGATGCACGGCTGGCTCGACGTCGACCTCGTCCACAACTGCTTCCTCATGGGCGAAGAGGTCGGCGAGCTCTTCAAGGCCGTGCGGCGCGTCCAACGGCTCTACGAGCAAGCCGACGCGCCGGCCGCCCAGGCGGAGGAGCGGCGTGAGCACGTCGGCGAAGAGATCGTGGACGTGCTCAACTACCTGCTGGCGGTCGCCAACCGGCTCGACATCGACGTCGAGGACGCGTTCCGCCGCAAGAACGCGCGCAACCAGGAGCGCTCCTGGGAGTGAGCCGGCTCTCGTGCCCCCGGGCGCGTGATCGGCCTCGAGAACGAGCGACGGCGCATCCAAACGAAAGCGGCCGAGGAGCCTCGCTCCCCGGCCGCCGAATCGAATCCGATTTTCAGCTCGAAGCGTGCTCCCCGAGCTCCGCCCAATCAGTAGCCGCCGCGCCCGCGGCCCGCCGGATCGGCGCAGGGCCCGCTGTCGCTGTCGGTGATGCCGCTGTTTCCGCGACCGCCACCCGCCGGGTCGGAGCAGGGCCCGCCGTCGCTGTCGGTGATGCCGCCCTGCATCCCGCCCTGCATTCCGCCGCCTCCGCGCCCGCGGTTGACCGGATCGGAGCAGGGTCCGCCGTCGCCGTCGGTGATGCCGCTGGTGCCGCGCCCGCCGCCCGCCGGGTCGGCGCAGGGGCCGCCGTCGCTGTCGGTGATGCCGGCCGGCTGCGCCTGAACGACCTGTCCGCCGCCGCGCCCGCGGCCCGCCGGGTCGGCGCAGGGCCCGCTGTCGCTGTCGGTGATGCCGCTGTTTCCGCGCCCGTTGCCGCCCGGGTCGGCGCAGGGCCCGCTGTCGTTGTCGGTGATGCCGGTCGCCGGCTGCACCACGACGGCGCCTTGGGCCTGCGGAGGCGGAGGCGGCTGCACGACCACCTGCGCTCGCCGCGCGCAGCCCGTGGCCATCGCGACGGCGCCCGCGGCTCCCACGCCGAGCAGATTGATGGCGTTCCGACGACCGAACTCCTTGCGCCCGTTCGAGACAATCTCGTCGTCGTTCAGCGTCGCCGTCTGCTTCGTCTCCTTCTCGGACATCGAAAAGCTCCTCCCATCACCGCCGGGCGCACCCCTCGCGCTCGGGCCCGGCCATCGTACGCGACTCGTGCGCCAATCTCCCCGAAAATTCCGGCCTCGCGCGCCGAGCGGGCTCAACCCGGCTTCGTCGCCCGAAACAGGATGCGCTCGAAGGGGTAGAGGAAAGGGCGCTCATCGGGCAGCGCCTGGCGAAGGGCGTCGCGATAGCGCTGCTCGAAAGGCTGGCGGAGCGCGTCGGGGAGCCGCTTCAGGTACGCGGTCAGCAGCGTGCCGTGGGTCCAGTCGGCCACGGCGTCGCGCGATTCGAGGTGGTGCAGGTAGACCTGCCGGCGCACGTGGACCTTCTCCAGCCCGAGATGATCGAGCAGCCGCGCGTAGCCGGCGAGCGAGAGGTTCGGGAACACCCTCGAAAAGCCGCCGAGGGCGTCGCGGAACGCGTCCTCGGAGGCCACGTCGGCCGCGACGCGGTGGGAAGGGTGCTGGTCGTTGCCCGGGACCTGCACGGCGAGCTGACCGCCGGGCGCCAAGAACGAGACCACCCGCGGCAGCAGCGACTCGTGATCGTTCACCCATTGAAGCGCCGCGTTCGAGAACACGGAATCGACCGGCTGCGGCGGCGCGAAAGTCTCGATGTCCTCGCGGACGAAGCGCAGCGAATCGGTGGCGAACGCGGCGCTGCGGGCCAGCATGGTCTCCGACGAGTCCACGCCGAGCGTCTCGCGCGCAGTCAGCCGGTCGTGGAGCACGCGCGTCAGCTCGCCGGTCCCGCAGCCGAAATCCACCACGCGCATCCCGGGCCGAGCCTCGACCAAGCCCACGAGGTCGTAGAAGGGAGCGCTCCGCTCGTCCTTGAAGCGCTCGTATCGCTCGGGGCTCCATTCGCTCGCCATCCCCACATGATGCCACGCCTCCGAACGTGGTGACGAGGCCTGCAGGAGCGCCGCAACCGGGGCGTAGCGCTCAGTTTTTGGGGTCTGCGTCGCGTCTAGGACCGTCTGCGCGGCGACGCCCTCCCGAGGCGCTGCAAGCCCGACGGTTCGGATGACACGACCCACACACCTCTCCGTGATGCGCGTCGCTCTGGCCTGCCTCCTGGTCGCGGCGGTTCCCGACTCCGCGCGGGCCGACGCCCCCGAGACGGGCGGCGCGTCCGACTCGACCTCCGCCGATGCGCCGCCCGATCGCAACCATGCGGATCCTGCGGTGGCCGATCCGGCATCGCCCGACGCGCTCCTGCCCGATCACGAGCGACGGGAGGTCCCGAACTACGCCGGCCGGCCGCCTCCGCAGGGCACCGACGCCGCGGACGTGGCCTTGTGGATCCCGCGTACGATCTTCTCGCCGTTCTACTTGGTGACGGAGTACGTGATCCGACAGCCTCTGAATTGGCTTTTCACCGAGATCGAGCGCATCCACGCGCTGAGGTGGCTGATCAACCTGCTGACCTTCGGCCCCAACCGAGAGGCCGGCATCACTCCCAGCGCGTTCTTCGACTTCGGATTCCGTCCCTCCGTTGGTCTGTACGCGTACTGGAACCATTTCCTGATCCGTCAGAACCGGATCGGAGTTCACCTCGCTACGGGTGGACCGAACTGGTACATGCTCGATGTCTCCGACGTCATGTACCCGAACCCGTTCATGATCTTTCGCTTCCATTTCAACGCAACGGAGCGGTCGGATCAGGTCTTCGGCGGCATCGGCTGGAACGCGACGCAGACCGTGCGCTCGCGCTACCAGATCCGTAGCATCGACGCGAGCGTCGTGGCGGGGATCCGGCCCTGGCGACGGACCGCGATCGACTACGAGGTCGGCTTCCGGACGGCGTCGTTCTCTCCCTACTCGATCTTCGGAGACCCGGGGGTGGGGCAGCGCGGGACCACACCTCCCGCCTTCAACACCGGGTACAACGCGTTCCGCGCCGGCGTGTCGGCGGTCTTCGACACACACCCCTCGATCGCACCGCTCTCGACCGGTGGTGTCATCGCCCGCGCGTTCGTGACGCACAACACCGGCTTCGGGGGGCTGCCCACGCTCAGCCGTTGGCTCAACTGGGGCGGCACGCTGATGTTCTCGACCGACGTGCTCGGTCACGGCCGCGTGTTGTCACTACGCGGCGACACCGCGTTCATCAGCCCATTCAACCGGAACAACCCAAACGTGGTCGTCCCGTTCACCGAGCTCCTCGATGTGGGCGGGAACGGTCCGCTACGTGGGTTCTGGCCGGGTTGGATTCGTGGCTACAGCATGCTGGCGGTGAGCCTCATCTATGTCTGGCCGATCTGGGCGTTCCTGGACGCGCACATCCGCGTGAGCGTCGGGAACGCGTTCGGACAGTACATGGAAGATTTCCGGTTCGATCGCCTCCGCATGTCATTCGACATCGGGATGGAACCGCGCTTCGGAGGTCAACACCCCTTCGAGCTGCTCTTTGGAATGGGCACGCAGACCTTCAGCGCTGGAATGCAGGTCACGGCGATCCGCTTCGCCATCGGCACCAGGACGGGGATCTGATGCGGCGTCTCACAAGCATTCTCGTGGTCGCCACCGCGCTGCTCGGCGCCTGCGCGACGACGGTGTACCCCTTCCCCAATCGCTCGCCGATGTGGGTCGACCACGACAGGCACCCCTTCGCCGACAAGCCCTCGCCGATCTTCACGCCGCCGCGCTGGGACGTGGTGGACGCCGTCATCTTTCGGCCGATGGCGGAAGTGTGGACGTTCCGGCGGGGGCACGAGTCGGTGAACGTCAACGCGGTCGACGAGGTGCCCAACTCGAGCTGGTTCACCAACCGCGTCGCGGGCGTCGGTCCGCGGGAGATCGATCGCGGCGCCTGCGGAGACGTGACCCCGCCGCCCAAGCCCTGGGACGTGATCCGTCGCAAGACTCAGGGGCTGCGGCCGGGGTTCATCATCCGCGCCGCCGACGGCCGCGAGTTCTTCGTGCGGACCGACGAGACACTGCCCGAGCGCTCCACCGCGGCCGACGCCATCGCCACCCGCCTCTTCTGGGCCGCCGGCTACAACGGGCCATGCAACTTCGTCGACTTCTTCCGCGAGGAGGATCTCGTGCTCGCACCCGACCCGGGTGAAGACGCCGAGGACATCCCGACGCAGGACGACATCAACCGCGTCATCGATCACTGCACGCGCGCAGCGGACGGCAGCTACCGTGTGAGCGTCGGCCAGCGCGTCGCCGGCGAGGGGCTCGGCGGCTGGGAGTTCTGGGGCGTGAACGACCAGGATCGGAACGACGTCGTGCCGCACGAGGACCGCCGCGAGGTGCGCGGCATGTGGGCGTTCTCGGCGTGGCTCGATCACATCGACTCGCGCTCCGAGAACAACCTCGACGTGTGGGTCTCCACCGGCGACGGCCGCGGGTACGTGCGCCACTACGTCCTCGACGCGAGCGACTCCTTCGGCGTGGTCTTCGCCGGCAACGCGATGCTCAGTCAGAGCTTCGGCAACTCCTACTACCTCGACCTGCAGCACCTGGTGGAGGATTTCCTGACCCTCGGCTTACTCGACCGGCCGTACCGCGTCGCGGAGGACGAGCTCGGGATGGCCTCCAACGTGCTCGGCTACTACGACGTCGAGCGCTTCGATCCGGACCGCTGGCGCATGGGCTATCCGAACCCGGCCTTCGACCGCGCGACCGAGCGCGACAAGGCGTGGATGGCTCGGATCATCGCGCGCCTCGACCGCGACGACGTCGAGGCCGCCATCCGGACGGGGCACTTCTCCCGCGCGCTCTACTCGGGCGAGCTCGCCCGCATCATGATGGGTCGGCGCTACAAGCTGCTCGATCGCTATCTCACCCGCCTGTCGCCGCTGGCCCAGCCGACGACGGAGGGGAACCTGCTCTGTCTCACCGACATGGCCGTGGTCGGCGGGATCCGCGACGCCGAGGAGCGCCGCTACACGACGGGTGCCTGGCAGGGCTGGCCGCCGGCCGCGCACGCGGCGCCACCGGTGGCGGCGTCCGGGGAGCACGCTTGCGTGCAGCTTCCGAGCGCGCCCTCCAGCGCCGGCCGGCCGAGCTATTGGATCGTCGACGTGGTCGCCGCGACGCCCGGCCGCGACACGGCGGCGCCGGCGCGCGTCCATCTCTACCAGACGGGCCCCGCGAGCTATCGCGTGGTCGGGCTGGAGCGGCCGAACGACGACAGCCCGCCGCAGGGCTGAGCTGCCTGGGATGGGCCGCTAGCCTCCCCTATCCCGAGTGAGTACCGAATATCGGTGAGCCATCGGCGTGCGGATTGAGGTACGACGACGAGGCGATGCCACAGCATCGTCGAGGAGGAGTGACACCGAGTCGCGCGGCGAGACCCGCAGGGATTGGGTCGGAATCACTACGGATACGGGGGACTGGCGACGCGTTCGACGCGGCGGCGCGTCGCGCCTACCTTCGGGCAGCCGCTAGCTAGCGAGCTAGGTACCGAACGCCCGAAGTCCCGGGACAGGTGTTCCCACGAACACGGAACGGACTCCGGTAGGGAGGAGCTCATGAGGATCATCTCGCCCGCTCGACCGCTGCCCGGATGGCTGCGACGCGAGTTGCCCTTCGACCGCTACGTCGCCCGGATCGAAGGCGACAACGTCACCTTCGTCGATCACGGACCGCGGGACGCGAAGCCGGTGTTGATGCTCCACGGCAACCCGACCTGGAGCTATCTGTGGCGCAAGGTGATCCGTCTGCTCGACGACGGTCGCTTCCGGCTCGTGGCGCCCGATCTCGTCGGCTTCGGCACCAGCGACAAGCCGCGCATGGCCGCCGACCACCAGCTCGCCATGCACGTCGAGCACATCGAGAAGCTCGTCCGCGAGCTCGATCTGAAGGGCTTCGTCGCCGTCGGTCAGGACTGGGGCGGGCCAATCGTCACCGGCACCGCGCAGAGGCTCGCCGACCGCGTCGGCGGGCTGGTCCTGGCCAACACCTCCGTCCTGCCGCCCGCGCGTCCCTTCCGCTCCAAGGCCTTCCACCGGTTCTCGCACATGCCGGTGATCAGCGATCTCGCCTTCCGCGGGCTGCTCTTCCCGGTGCCGGTGATGGATCGGGTGCAGGGCGACCGGGGAAGCCTCGGCTGGCGCGAGAAGGCGGCGTACGCGTGGCCCTTCCTCAATCCACTCGACCGCGCCGGCGCGTTGGGCCTCGCCCGGATGGTGCCCGACAGCGAGCACCACCCGACCACGTCGGTGATGGACGACATCGGCGCCTGGGTGGAGTCGTTCCGAGGACCTGCGGCGCTGGTCTGGGGCACGCGCGATCCGATCCTCGGCCGCGCGCTCCGCCGCCATCGCGAGGCGCTGCCGCAGGCGAGCGTGACCGAGACCCGGGCCGGCCATTTCCTGCAAGAGGAAGTGCCCGAGGTCCTGGCCGCCGCCATCCGCGAGGTGGCGAAGTCCGGCTGACTCGCTCCTTCGCACCATCGCCGCATGCCCGAATCGATGTCGACGAGCATTCTTTCCTCGAATCGATGGCCGATCGCGTCACGAAGCCTTGTCGGAGCCATCAAAACGAGGAAATTGCGATGGTTTGCCTTCTCTTCTTCCTCGAATCGATGCCGAAAAGGACGTCCGGCCTCCGAGTCGGCTTCCCGTAGAGGCGATCACGGTCTCTGGCGACGTGGCGAGCATCGAGTCGAGGGCTCCGCCCTCGTCGGCGCCCCCGCAGCCATGAAGAAGAGGGCTTCGAGCGCCGCGCTCCTGCTTCCATCCGGTCGCGAGAGCGACGCGGCGCCACCGCGATGGCGGATTTCGACGAGATCCTCCACGATGGGCCGCCGATGCCCTCGATCGTCGAGCTCACCGAGACGCTGGAGGCCCAGCTGACGCAGGCCGGGATCGACGCGGCCACCGTGGAGCAGCGACCGAGCGACACCATCGTGCCGCCCGACCAGCGCTTGGACACGGCGGGCGAGCGAGCGATGGCCCTGCTCGACGAGGCCAGTGCTTCCACGCTCGACCGCAAGCTCGAGCTGCACGGCACGCTGGGCGAGGGCGGCATGGGGCGGGTTCGCCTGGGTACCCAGCGCGCGCTCGGCCGGGCCGTCGCGGTCAAGAGCCTGAAGAGCGAGCATCGCGACCCGCGCTCGGTGCTCAAGCTCCTGCGCGAGGCCTGGGTGACGGGCGCGCTCGAGCACCCGAACGTCGTCCCGGTCTACGACATCGCGCTCGAGGCGGACGGCGCGCCGCTCATCGTCCTCAAGAGGATCGAGGGCGTCGACTGGGGCTCGCTGATGCACGACCGCCGGACGGTGCGCGAGCGCTTCGGCGAGGACGACCTGCTGGAGTGGAACCTCCGCATCCTCATGCAGGTCTGCAACGCGATCCGCTTCGCGCACAGCCGCGGCGTGCTCCACCGCGATCTCAAGCCCGAGAACGTGATGATCGGCGACTTCGGCGAGGTCTACGTCGTCGACTGGGGCATCGCCGTCAGCCTGAACGACGACGGAACGGGCCGGCTGCCGCTGGCTTCCGAAGCGGTCGAGGTCGCCGGCACGCCGCTCTACATGGCGCCGGAGATGTTGGGCGGGGCCAAGAGCCACCTCAGCGAGCGCACCGACGTCTATCTGCTCGGCGCCATCCTCTACGAGATCGTCGCCGGCGCGCCGCCGCATCGCGGCGAGAGCTTCATGGAGATCGTCGGCTGCATCGCCGCGTCCGAGCCGGAGATCGGCGCCGACGTACCGGAAGAGCTGGCGCGGATCATCCGCCACGCGATGAACCGCGACGCGGACGCCCGCTTCGAGAACGCCGAGCAGCTGCGGCTGGCCATCCAGGGCTTCCTTCAGCACCGCGACGCCACGCGCTTGGCCGAGCGAGCCGAGGAGCGCGGCGAGGAGCTCTTGGCGCTGCTGGCATCGGACGAAGGCCGCTCGCGCGACGCCGAGGCCCGCGAGGGGATCTACCACCTCTTCGGCGAGTGCCGCTTCGGCTTCCGGCACGCGCTCGAGGTGTGGGCGGACAACGAGCCCGCGCGCCGCGCGCTGGATCGGATCATCGGGGCGATGATCGAGCACGAGCTCTCGCTCGGCGAGCCGGAGGCGGCGCGCGCGCTGCTGAGCGAGATGGACTCCGTGCCCGAGCCGCTCGCGGAGCGTGTCCGGGAGGCGCGTGAGGCCAAGGTGAAGCGGGGGCGCGAGCTCGAGGAGCTCCGGCACGATCTCGACCCCTCGCGAGGCCGCCGCACGCGTGCGTTCCTGGCGATGGTGATCGGCGGGCTCTGGACCCTCATGCCGCTCGGGACGCAGCTCTACCTCGGGTCGAGCGCGCCGGATCACTCACCCGTCGCCGGCGTGGCGCTGAGCGTGTTCTTCCTGGCCGTGCTCGGCGGGGCAGGGCTCTGGGCTCGCGAGTCGATGATGGGCACGGCGATCAACCGGCGCATCGGCCTCGCCGCGTTCCTGGCCATCGGCCTGCAGCTCGTCGCGCGGCTGGTGGCGATGGAGAGCGGCGAGTCGGTGTTGGAGTCGCTGCACCAGCAATTCCTCGTCTGGAGCGGGATCGCGGCCATGGTGGCGGGCTCGATCGATCGCCGGCTCTGGGTTCCCGCGGCCGGCTATCTCGCGGGCTACGTGGTGCTGCCCTTCATCGGTCTCGACCGGGCGCTCTACGTGATGAGCGCCGCCAACGCCGTGCTCTTGGTGACGGCGAGCCTCCTCTGGTGGCGTCCGCGCGAAGACCTCGAGAAGGCGCGCGTTCGCGTTCGTGAACGGCGTGCCGCGCACCGCCGCGGGTTGGCCGAGCGCGTCCGTCCGCCCGAGCGCTGAGCACCGTGTCCGAGGAGGACGAGAGCCATGCTCGCCTGACCCCGCTCGCGCTCGGCGTGGCGGTGGTCAGCATCTCCTTCGCCGCCATCTTTTTCCGATTGGCGAGCCCGACCAGCCCGCTGGTCGTCGCCGGCACGCGGCTGGCCATCGCCGCGCTCGTCCTCTCCGTTCCGGCGTGGCGCGCCTTCCGTGCCGGGCGTCTGCCGCGACCCGTGCTCCTCCGCGCCGTGCTCTCGGGCGGGCTCTACGGCTTGCACTTCGGCACGTGGGTCAGCTCGCTCGCGCTGACCAGCGTCGCGTCGTCGGTCACCCTGGTCACGGCGACGCCGCTTCTCTTGGCGCTGCTCTCGTTCGCGACCGGCCGTGACCATCCCGAGCGCCGCCACTGGCTCTCGATCGGCCTGGCTACGATCGGCCTGACGCTGATCGGCTGGGCGGATCTCTCGCTTTCGCCGGAGGCGCTGCTCGGCGATGGGCTGGCGTTCGCGGGCGCCGCCGCGATGGCGTTCTACCTGCTGATCGCGCGCCAGCTCGGCAGCCAGCTCGACGTCCTGGCGTTCGGCGGGGTGGCCACCGCGGTCGGCGCGCTCTCGCTCTTCGGCGCGGCCTGGCTGTTCGGGATCCCGATCGTCTTCGCTTCCACCGAGTCGTTCTTCTGGACCGCGATGGCGGCCCTCGTCCCGCAGCTCATCGGCCACAACCTGCTCACCTGGTCGCTCCGGCACGCGACGCCCACGGCGGTCGGCATCGCCACCGTCGGTGAGCCGGTCGGCGCCACGCTCCTGGCTTGGCTCTGGCTCGGCGAGGCGCTCACGCCGATGGTCGCTCTTGGCTGCGCGCTCACCTTGGCGGCCGTGCTCCTCTCGCTCCGCGCTCGCTGAGGCGCGCCGCCAGGACCGAGGACACACACGAGCGGATGGCGCGCACGTTCGACGGGCTGATCGTGGTCCGTGCCGGAACATTGCACCGCGCGTGCGCGCCGGTTTCATCGCGGTGGACCTCGACGCGCGGCAGGTTCGCGACTTCGACGACGGAGTCGCGGTGCCGGCGGAGACGCCGCGTTTCGGATCACCTCGCTCGCGTCAGCGCAGGCCGAGGCGGCGGGTGAGGGTGCCGCCGGGCGGGATGGTGACGCGGTAGGTCTGCTCGAGGTTCTGCTCGGGGTTGGTCAACCGCAGCGTATGGGTGCCGGCCGGCAGCTCGACGCGGATGAGCGGGGTGGTGCCGAGGTCGCGATCGCCGAGATGAACGCGCGCCCAGGGCGTGGT
The DNA here is from genome assembly GCA_963832725.1 of uncultured Pseudomonadota bacterium. Taxonomy (GTDB): domain Bacteria; phylum Myxococcota_A; class Polyangia; order Polyangiales; family Sandaracinaceae; genus JAEZBP01. The sequence goes on along the minus strand of CAWHVG010000005.1, from coordinate 2,682,708 downwards.
GGCGAGCGTCAGGTAGCCGGAGGCCGGAGCAGGGGTCTCGACCGGCGCCGGTTCGCTCGAGTCCGAAGGAGGCGGGCTCGGCGGCTCGCCGGGTTCGGGCCCCGACGGTGGAGCGAGGTCGCGGGAGCCCACGGGTGGCGCGGACACCGCCGTCGAGCGCGCGCGGTGATGCTCGGGCCGCTCGTCGGAGGTCCGGTCGCCGGCGGTCCGGTCGTGGGCGGCGGTCGAGGCCGCCGGTCGCGCGTCGCCTTCCGAGCCCGACGCGTGCGGGTCGGCGGCTGCCTCCGAGCCCGATGCCGGCGAAGCGCGCGTCGCCCCCGGCTCCCTCACGGCCCCCGCCGCGCCCTCCGACGTGCCGTCGAGCTCCGACCTCGGCGTCGCGGTCCCCGGCGCGCCCTCCGACCTGCCCGCGCCCGGTTCGAACGAGCCCTCCGACCTCGGCTCGGCAGCGGATCCGAGCGACGCGTGATCCGAGGCCGACGCGATCCGGAGCCGACCCGATGCGGGCGCCTCGCGCGATCCCGCGGGAGCCGACTCGATGGTGGCCTGTCCAGCCCTGGCCCGACCGCGGGACGACTGCTCGGCGCCCGACTCGGCTCCACGCGGCTGCTCGCTCGGCAACATGAGCGCGGCCAGCACAGCGCCCAGCATGGCCAGGACCACCAGCACGACGCTGCCCACGCGAGCGTTGTCGTCCGGTCGGGCCTCGGCCTCGCTCTCCTCGACGATGGGCGGCAGCACCGGATCCGCGGCTGGGGGCGGGACGCGAATCCGAGCGAGGTCACGCGGCGCCGGCGACGCGCCAGAGGGCGTGAGCGGCTCGATGGTGGGCTGAACACCGCCCGCTTGGACGGCACCTCCGTCCAGACACTGGGCCAGCGTCTTCTGATGGAGCTCGATCACGGCTGCGAAACGGGCCCGCATGAGGCGGGCGATGTGCTTGCGACCGAAGGGCTTGGGTTGATCGCTGAGCCAGCGGTCGAGCTCGTCCTTCATCTCGTTCGCGCTTTGATAGCGCTCGCTCACGTCGCGGGTCAGCGCGCGCATGCAGATGACGTCCAGCTCCGGCGGGACGTCGGTCCGGAACGCCGATGGAGGCGCGATCTCGCCCTGCAGTGTCTCCTGCAGCGTGGCGAGCTCGTTCACGCTCTTGAAGAGGCGGCGCCCGGTCAGCACCTCCCAGAGCACGACGCCCATGCTCCAGAGGTCCGCGCGGTGATCGATCGTCTCGCCGAGGCCCTGCTCGGGCGCGATGTACGCGTACTTTCCCTTGATGACGCCGGTCCGGGTCTCGACGATGTGCGTCGCGGCCTTCGCGATGCCGAAGTCGAGCAGCTTCACCACGCCGTTGTAGGTGACGAAGATGTTCTGCGGGCTGACGTCGCGGTGCACGACGTTCAAGGGCCTGCCGTCGTAGTCGGTCAGCTCGTGGGCGTACGCGAGGCCGTCGAGCGCGTCGGAGACGATGCGGGCCGCCGCGTCGAGGGGGACGGGCTCATCGCGCTGGCCGCTGATCCGCAGCAGCCGCTCCAGACCCTGCCCGTCGAGATACTCCATCGCCAGGAAGTGGTTGTCGTCCCACTCCCCGACCTCGTAGGTCTGCACGCAGTTCGGGTGGTTCAGGCGCGCCGCGAGCCTCGCCTCGTCCAGGAACATGTCGATGAAGCCGGGCTCCATCGCCAGGTGCCGGTGCAACCGCTTGATGACGACCAGCTTGCGGAAGTTGCCCTTGCCCTCCGAGACGGCGAGGTTGACCTCGGCCATCCCACCGTGCCCCAGCTTGCCGATCAGGACGTACTTGTCGAAAGGCTGCGGAGGGATCGCGACCAGTGAGTAGGCCTTGGATGCGTCGCCCTGCTCGGCCGTCTGGGCCCCCGGTGCCATGCGTCGACTCCGCGTCGCATCGCGCGACGCCGATGAGAAGTTTCGGGTCCGCGCCTCACCATGTCAACGCCGCCGAGCGATGATCGGCGCAGGTGAGAGCCACGAAATCGGCGCCGAGACCCTGTCCTGGCATGGGGACGGTGGACCGCAGCGCGGCTCGCCGCGAGCGCCGGTTTTCCAGTTGTTTGCGGTGATATTCGACTACCACCACCCGGCGTCGTAGCGCCACGGCTCGGCGTTGTGCCCTCCTTCGTGACCATGCGGCGTTGTGCCGTGGCGTCCTTGGAAGAGCAGTATCGGGTCCTCGCCCGCTACCTCAGCTCGCTACCCCGAGGCATCGACTCCTATCCGGAGGCGCAGGCCGAGGGAGGACTCGTTCGGGAGGCTCTCCAACGGTGCGATCTCCACGGGGACATCGAAATGTTCCCACGCATCATGCCGGATGTAATCGAGAACCCAGCCCTCCCGTCCACCTTGGTTTCCGAGGTGACTCTCGAGTTGCTCTCTCTCGCCGATCGCGATCAGATGGCAAGCCCGGCGCCAGCGTGCTCGCGCGGATCGGGAGACTCGCCAGGACGGCCGGGACCCTCATGCGTGACCGAAACCGCTCGGCAGGTCCGCCGCCGGCCTGCTCGGGTTCGATACGCCGGGGGCGGGGCGGGTCGGACTACGCCTTCCGCACGGCTCGCGCAGGCAGTGCGACGCGCCTCAGAAGCGGCCCATCGCGCCCAGCCCGGCTCCACCCGGGAGCGGGATCGGCGCAATGCGCGCCATGGGCTGCGCCGGTCCGGCGTGTCGGTTGATCGCGAGGCCGATGATGATGCACGCCAGCCCCGCCGCCTCGAAGATTCCCAGGAGCGCGAAGATGGCCTGGGCGCCCGCGTTTCCCCTCGCCGCTGCGGCGACGACCCAAGGCCCGACCACGGGCGCGTAGAGCCAGCTGGCCACCGATCCGCCTCCTCGGTAGCTCAGGTCCACCGTCAGCGCGGCGGCCACCGAGGAGCCGTATGTCGAGGCGAACGCTGCGAGGCCGGGCGCGAGGATGGCCCACTGAGGCATGTAGCCGCGCGACCTGCGCACCGGCTCGAGCTCAGCGACTTGCAGCGGAGGTCGGTAGCCCGGCTGCGCATACGTTGGTTGGGCGGCCGAGCCGGTGGCAGCCGGAGCGGTGGCCTGCCCGGTGGGCGCGCCGAGCAGTCGAGACGCCTGCGCCTGCGCGCCTGCAGCGAGGAGCGTGATGCCCGCGAGGCCGAGGAGCGCGAGGCAAGTTGCGGATGGCGCGTGCCGTACGTGCATGCTCCCGAGCGTATACGCATCGTTCCCGCGGCCGAAATCAGTGAGCGTGTGGCTCGGTTGGGCCCCCACCCCAACCCTCCCCCTCCGAACGGGTCGAACGGGGAGGGAGCTCCGAGCCGGGAGGCGGGGCCCGGAGAGCGCGTGGCTCGGTCGGGCCCCACCCCAACCCTGCCCCGTCGACCCCGTCGAACGGGGGAGGGAGCTGCGCGCGGGGCGAGGGAGCTCCGAGCCCGCCAGCGCTCGTCGCTGCGGCCTCGTGACCCGAGGCGTCAGCGCACGTTTGACGGCACGGATCGAGCGCCTCCATGATGCGCCGGCGCATGGCGCTCGTATCCCAAGGCCAGCGGGACCCGAACCGGCGCCTCGTCGCGCTCGCCCTCGCGTCCGGCGTGCCGCTGGCGGCCTATCTCGCGACCGCTTCGGCGCACGGCTACTGGCTCGACGGGGGCGAGTTCTCGGCGCAAGCCGCCGGGCTCGACATCGCCCATCCGCCGGGGCACCCGCTGGCCGGGCTCTTGGGCGCGCTCTTCACGCTGATCCCGCTCGGGCCGATCCCGCTCAGGGTGGCGGTCGGGCAGGCCATCTGCGCCGCCGCCGCCGCCGGCTTCCTCTACAGCGCCATCGACACCACCGTGCGGGCCCTCGGCGTGAGCCGCGACCGGTTGGCCGTCCCGCTGGCGCTCGGCGGCACCTGGCTCGTCGCCTGCTCCTACGCGTGGTGGTTCCAGGCCGTGCGGCCGGAGGTCTACGCGCTGGAGGCGCTCCTCGTCTGTCTGGCCATCGAGCGGATCGTCGCCCTCGAGGCGGCCTGGCCGACCCACGACGTGCGGCCGCTCTACGTCGCCGCGCTCGCGCTCGGGCTCGGACTGGCCAACCACCACTTCATCGCCTTTCTGGCCATGCCGGCGCTCGCTCCGACTCTCGCTCGGGTCTACCGCGCCCGCGGTAGCCGGCCTCTGATGGTGAGCGGCGGAGCGCTCGCTCTCGGAGTCGGCGCGTATGTCTACCTGCCGGTGCGGGCCGCGACCGACCCGCTGATGAACCTCGGCGATCCCACCGACGCCGCGCGCCTCTTCTGGGTGGTCAGCGCCAAGGTCTACGCGCAGGGGTCGGGTCTGGATGCGCCGCAGCCGCTCGGCGAGCGCCTCGCCGACGTGGTGCTGATCCTCGCCGAGAACCTGCACGTCGTGGTGCTGGTGCTCGCGCTGGCCGGGCTCTACGCGCTCCTGCGAACGGCCGGCGCGCGGCGGATCGGCGTGGTGTGGCTCCTGGTGTTCACGGTGAACCTGGCCGCGCGGGCGTGGCTGAAGTCGGTGCGCAACAACCCGGACGTGCTCGGTTACATGATGCCGGGCATCGCGGCGCTGGGCGCGCTGGCGACCGCGCTGGTGGCCGCCGTGTTCGGTCGGGTGGGTCAGAGGCCGGACGGCGTGCCGCGGACGACGGCCACGGTGGTCGCGCTGCTGGTGGCCGCGCTCGGGCTGGCGCAGCTCCACCACAGCGCCGAGCGCGCCTCGCTGGCGGGCTTGCACGCCACCGACGACTTCGACGAGGAGCGTATCCGGCGGCTGCCGCCGCACGCGGTGGTGGTGGCGCACGACCCGCAGACCGTCTTCCGCCACTGGAGCGCGGCGGCGGTGGAGCAGGTTCGGCCCGACGTGACCATCGTGCCGATGCCCTTCCTCGACTACCCGGGCGTGGTCGACGCGCTGGTGCAGCGGGATCCCGACGTGACCGAGCTCCTGCGCGGCTATCGCTTGTCGGGTGAGCTGCGGCAGCCGGACCTGCAGAGCCTCGCCGCGCGCCGGCCGCTCCTGGTGGAGCTCGACGTGCGCGTTCCGCGCGCGCTCTACGAGACGATGGTGCCGGCGGGCCTCTACTACGAGGTGGTCGACGGCGGGGCGACCGACACGGACGTGCTCGAAGCGGCGGAGCCGCATCGCGAAGTGGTGCGGCGGCTCTACGCGCACCTCGGCGACGACGCGCAGGAGACCGAGACGACCAACCACCTGCTCTGGCTGCACTACATGGACGCCATCTACTACGCGGCCGTGGGCGCGCGGGAGCCGGCGCGGTACGCGGTCGAGCAGGCCCTGGCCATCGCGCCTTCCTCGCGCGAGCTCACGGCCTTGGCGCTGCTCTTGGCCAACCCGGACGAAGAGGGACCGGTCGACGTCGCGCCCTTCCTGGTGGGCCCGAATCACTGAGTGGGCCAGCCACTGAGTGGCCCAGCCACGGACTGGACAGTCGATGGAGGGCTTCCGCCGGCGCGGCATCGGCTCCAGACTGCACGCCGTGAACGTCACCTACCCGAGCCGCTGGCCCGTCGAGCATCCCGACCGGATCCAGCTCTACTCCCTCGCCACGCCGAACGGTCAGAAGATCGGCATTGCCCTCGAGGAGCTGGGGCTGCCGTACGAAGCGCACCGCGTCGACATCATGAAGGACGACCAGTTCGACCCCGAGTACGTCGGCATCAACCCGAACTCCAAGATCCCCACCATCGTCGATCCCGACGGCCCCGACGGCGAGCCGATCGTCATCTTCGAGTCGGGCGCGATCCTGATCACCTGGCCGACAAGGCCGGCAAGCTGATCCCGGACGACCCGCGCCTGCGCGCCGAGACCCTCCAGTGGGTGTTCTTCCAGGCCGCCAACGTGGGCCCGCTCTTCGGGCAGTTCGGGCATTTCTTCAAGTTCGCCCGCGGCAAGACCGACGAGTACGGCGTCGAGCGGTACTCCAAGGAGGCCAAGCGCCTCCTCGGCGTGCTGAACCAGCGGCTGGAAGGGCGCTCGTACCTCGTCGGCGACGAGATGACCATCGCCGACATCGCCACCTTTCCCTGGGTCGAAGCGCTCGACTTCTACGAGGGCAAAGAGCACCTCGAGTACGACTCGTTCCCGAACGTCCAGCCGTGGGTGGAGCGCTGCAACGCGCGCCCGGCGGTGCAGCGCGGCAAGCAGGTCTGCGCGTTCTGAGGGGAAGTACCCCACTCTCCGCCTCTCCTGAGCACACCCGCGAGAGGCCGGAAAGTGGACCGCCTGAGCTCGGTCGTGCTCAATCGCGGCATGAGCAGGATCCAAGCGTTGGTCATCGTGGTCGGGGTCGTCCTCGGCGGGACGGCCTGTAACCACGGCTACCTCTCCCCCGAAGCGATGGAGAGCGGCCAGATTGGGCCGCGATACTGTGCGAGCGCGTGTCAGGAGCTCGGGCTCCGCATGGGTGCGTTCGTGATGGTCCAGCACAACTACGCAGGCTGCGTGTGCGAGCCGATGATGACGGCGGGCGGCTCGACGGCGGTTCACGCGACCGCGGTGCAAGCCGGCGCGACCGAAGCCATCGCGCAGTCGCAGCGAAGGAGTGGAGCGCGAAACCAGCAGCAGCAGGGAGGCCACTGATCGCGACTCATCGACGAAGAGCTCCCCGCCGCCCGACCGAGTAGGTCGGCAGCGCGATGCGGTGGTACAACGCGCGCGATGATGGACGACTGGAAGCTCCCCTGGGAGGGCGGCTGCCGCTGCGGCAACGTCCGGCTGCGGGTCACCGCGCCGCCCTTGCTCGCGATGGCCTGTCCGCGCCGGCCGAGCGTCGAGCACGAGTCGGTGAGCGCCGGGTCCTCCGATCCGACCCTCAGCGATATCGCTCGCTGAGGCGCCAGCAGGCGACCTTGGGCTCGGTCATCTCGCGCACGCTGAAGCGCACGCCCTCGCGGCCCATACCGCTGTCCTTGACGCCGCCGAAGGGCATCGCGTCGAGCCGATAGTCGGTGGAGTCGTTGATCATCACGCCGCCGTAGTGGAGCGCGTCGTACGCGTGGTAGGCGACGTCGAGGTCGCGCGTGAAGATCGCCGCGTGGATGCCGTAGGGCACCTCGTTGCACTCGGCGATCGCCTGCTCGAGGTCGTTCACGCGGTAGAGGTTCACGGTGGGGCCGAAGACCTCGTCGCAGTGGACGCGGGCGTCCTTGGGCACGTCGGCGAGCACGGTCGGCGTGATCGTGGTGCCGTCCCGGTCGCCGCCGGTCAGGACGTTCGCGCCCTTCTCCTGCGCCTCGTCGATCCAGGTCTTCACGCGTTCGGCCGCGCGCTCGTCGATCATCACGCCGATGTCCGTCGCCTCGTCGAGCTTCTTCCCGAGCTTCAGCTTCTCGGTCTCCTTCACGAACGCCTCGGCGAACGCGTCGTAGACGTTCTCGTGCACGTAGAGGCGCTGGACGCCGATGCAGTTCTGCCCGGCCGCCCAGAACGCGCCCGACACGCAGGTCTCGACCGCCCACGGGATGTCCGCGTCCTCCCACACGATCACCGGGCAGTTCGAGCCGAGCTCCATGCCGAGCTTCTTGAGCCCGGCCATCGACGCGATCTTCTTGCCGGTGCTGACGCCGCCCGTGAACGAGACCATGGCGACGCGGTCGTCGGTGAACATGCCGTCGCCGAGCCCCTGCGGATTGCCGGTCACCACCTGCAGCACGAGCGGCGGCAGGCCCGCCTCCTGAAGGGTCGAGACGAGCTTGAGCGCCGAGAGCGGGGTCGACGTCGCCGGCTTGAGGACCGTCGCGTTGCCGGCCGAGATCGCGGGGCCGATCTTGTGCGCCACGAGGTTCAGCGGATCGTTGAAGGGCGTGATCGCGCTGATGATCCCGAGCGGGACGCGCTCGTACCAGCCCTTGCGGTGCTCCCCCCCGGGGAACGAGTCGAAGGTGATGGTCTCGCCCTCGATGTGCTTCGAGGCGTCCGCGCAGACGTTGAGCACGTTGACGCAGCGCGAGACCTCCTTGCGAGCCTCGCGGATGGTCTTGACGCCCTCGGTCGCGATCGTCTCGGCGAAGTCCTCGGCCCTCGCCTCGACCAGGTTCGCCGCGTCGCGCAGCACCGTCGCCCGGGCATAGGCGCCCATCTTGCGCGCGGTGGCGGCGCCCTTCTGGGCCGCGCCGATGGCGATGTCGACGTCCCTCGCGGTCGCCTGCGGGATCGTGTCGATCACCGCGTCGGTCTGGGGATCGCGCACCTCGATGGTCTCGTCGCGATCCACCCACTCGTTCTGCAGAAGCATCTTCATCGGCTCTCAGCCCCGATCTCGTTCGTTCATGGGAAAAACATAGTCATCTCGTGAGCGGCGTAGTCACGAGACGCCGCTCCACAACCAGCCTATCCGACGAGAGATCGCAGCCTAGTACCGGCGCCCGGAAGTTCGATCCGGGTTTCGTTGCCGCGCCCGCCAACCCACCCGCGAGCTGCCGGTCGGGCGCCGGTCCTAGTCCCCCGTATCCGTGATTCCTACCCAATCTCGGCGGCTCTCGCCGCGCGACTCAGCGTCACTCCTCCTCGACGATGCTGTGGCATCGCCTCGTCGTCGTTCCTTGATTCGCACGCCGATGGCTCGCCGATATTGGGCACTCACTACGGATACGGGGGACTAGCATGCTTGTCGAGGGGGCAGCGCCCCCTCCCCCGCAAGCGGGGCCCCCACCCCACGACGTACGACGGACCGAACTTCCGGTTCCGTCGTACTAGCCGACGTGAGCCGGGTGGAGAGGACGCAGAGCCAGCCGAAGCCGCGCGAGATCGCCTCGAGCAGTGGCGGGGAGATCGCCTGCGCCTCCTCCGCGAAGAAGTCGCCGAAGAACAGGAACGACGGCAGCAAGGGGGCCGAGACGACGACGTCCTCGCAGCGGAGCCCACTGCCGCGCAGCGAACGGGGGCGCGTGGAAGTGAGGGAGCGGCCGTCCGGACGATCTCGGGCCACCGCCGGTGCTCAGGAGGTGATCAGCCCGCGCTGGCGGAAGTAGGCGATGGCGTCGCGGATGGTCTCGTCGAGGGGACGGAAGGTGGCGCCGAGCTCGCGACGGGCCTTGTCGTTCCGGTAGAACGAGGGCTGGAGGCTGAACTCGAAGAACTCGCGCGACAGGAGCGGCCGCTTGCCCGTCCGGCGGGCTGCCACGTCCATCCCGCGGGCGATGGTGCGCGCGACACCGAGCGGCAGCTTCATCGTCGGGCGCGACCTCCCGCTCGCCAAGAGGATCGCCTCGACCAGCTCGCCGTTGGTCAGGTTGTGGGCGGTGGCGAGGTAGCGCTCGCCGGCGCGGCCCTTCGTCGCCGCCAGCACGTGCACCTTCGCCGCGTCGCGCACGTCCACGTAGCTCGCGCCGCCGTCCCAAAAGACCGCCGGACCGGGCGTCTGCATGCTGGTGACGATCAGCTGGCCGCTCGGCGTGGGGCGGATGTCGTTCGGCCCCATCACGATGCCGGGACAGACCACGCGCACGTCCATGTCCCAGGCGGCGAAGTACTCGCTCAGCTCGCGACTGAAGAGCTTGCTGCGGCTGTAGGGGAAGTCGAGATCCCAGCACTCGTAGGGCGTCGTCTCGTCCCCGTATCGACCGATCGGCGGCCGGCCGAGCGAGACGATGCTCGCCGTGTAGATCACCTTCTCGACGTTCGCGCGGCGCGCGGCCTCCAGCACGAAGAACGTGCCGCGCATGTTCACGTCGTACATGAGCGTCGGATCGGGCGCCCAGTCGTCGTAGATCGCCGCCGCGTGGAAGACGGTGTCCATCCCTTCCACCGCCCGCTCCACGTCCCGTCGCGAGCGCACGTCGCCCTCGACCACCTCGACGTCCAGCCCCTCGATGTTCGCGCGCGACTCGCCGGGGACGGCGAAGGCCCGCACCGTGCAGCCGTCCTCCAGGAGTTGCCGGACGATCCAGCTTCCGAGGAAGCCGCAGCCTCCGGTGACCAGGCAATTCTTCATCGATCCCCTCCAGCGTCGATGGAGCAGGCGCGTCGGCCGCCGACTGGCACGCCGGCGGGGAGGATACCCGATGGGCCCGCCGCGGGGAGGCGCTCCCGGACGCTCCTCGCTCGGGACCTGTCACATACGACGGGAGCGAGCTAGGATGCCGGCGACCGTGTTGGACGACTTCGACGAGGAGGACGACGCGATCGCCACCATCCACGGACTCGCCATCGGTGCGCCCGATTCTGGCGCCGCGGCAGCTCGCGAAAGCGTTCGACACCGTGGTGCGTACGCGGGGCGGGCGTCCGGAGGACGGTGCCGAGGGCATGGTGGACGGCATCTGGGTGGAGGCCGAGCTGCACGCGTTCGAGGTGCACGGCGCCTGGGTCGTCATGCGCACCGGCCAGGAGCTGCCGCTCTCGCTCGCCCGCGAGCTGGCCGCGAAGACCGACAAGACGCTGGTCGCCCACGTGCTGCGCATCCGGCAGGAGGTGGTCGAGCTCGGCAAAGGCGAGGACGAGCAGGGTTTCCGCAACCAGTACCGCTCGCTCGAAGTCCAGCCGGACGGAGCGATGCGGGACCTCGAGCCGACGGTGGACCACGACTTCGCCGCCCGAGCCCACGGCGACTTCGAGGCCACCGCCCAGGCCATCCTCTTCGCCATGGTCAGCGAGCAGGACGCCTTCACGCCTCTCGGCGAGCCGAAGCACGTCGCCTACGTTCTGCCGGCGCCCCACACCTCCGAGCTTCCGCCCCGCCTGGCCGAGCTGGTCACGCTGATCCAAGAGGCCGGCGCCTGGTCGACGCAGGAAGTCGGCGGTCAGAAGATGGTGCGGCTCACCCTGCCGGACGGGAGCCGGCGCTTCAGCCGCGTCGACGCCGACGAGCTGGCCCAGATCCGTGAGGTCACGGGCATCGAACCGACCTGAGAAAGAGATCGATGAAGGTACGCTGTTTCACCGTCGGGATGTTCCAGGTCAACACCTACCTCATCACGGACGAGCCGACGGGCATCTCCGCCATCGTGGACACCGGCGAGACCGAGGAGCTCGTCGAGCGACTGCGCGCGCTCGATCCCGCGCCCGACGTCCGCATGATCCTGCTGACCCACGGCCACATCGATCACGCTGGCGCCCTGGTCTCGCTGCAGAAGCGTTTCGACGTGCCCACCTACCTGCCGGCGCTCGAGCGGCCGCTCTTCGAGACCCTGCCGGTCCAGGGCCGCATGTTCGGCATGCCCATGCTCGACCGCGAGTGCGGCCGTGTCGATCACGAAGTCCACGACGGCGACACCATCGAGCTCGGCGAGACCACCCTGCGTTTCCTGTCGACGCCCGGCCATACGCCGGGGCAGGGCTGCTACTTCGACGACGAGGACATCCTGGTCGGCGACACCCTCTTCGAAGGCTCGATCGGTCGCACCGACTTCCCCATGAGCGACCCCAAGCTGGCCGTGGAGAGCCTCCGCAAGCTCCTCGCCCTGCCGGGCCACCTCCGCGTCCACAGCGGCCACGGCCCCATGACCACGCTGGAGGCCGAGCTGAAGGAAAACCCCTTTCTCGCCTACCTCCGGCGCGAGCGAGGCCTCCCCGTCGGCCAGAGCATCCGCTGGGCCCCCGGCACCTGAGCCCGAGCGGCTCCCCGCCGGCTCCGCCCCCGTTCTTCCGGGCGAGGGAGCTCCCCGCGCGCGGATGGATCAGCAGTGAGCTCCCCGTGCGCGCGGCAGCCTCTGCCTCCGGTGCGCATCCGGGCGACGCTGTGAAACCCGAGCGCCACGAGGACCTCCCCCTCCCGTACCGGGGACCGGCGGCGGTGACGCCCGGGCTCCTGCGATCTCCCCCGCCGGGGGGTGGGGATGGCCCACGGCCGCACGACACACACCGGCACGCTTGCCCAGCCCGTGACGCCGTGTGAGGGCGCGCTTGTCTTGGAAACTGACGCAAACGCCGCTGTGCCAAATTGTGGCAGATCACGTAGCACAACGGTTGCCCCGCCAATTCGAGTGCTTATCTTGAGGCCCGTTGGAGGCACGAGGGATGCGACTCGATCGATTGACCAGCAAGACCCGGGAGGCGCTCGTCAGCGCCGAGCAGCGCGCGACCCAGCGCGGCAACCCGGAGCTGTACCCGGAGCACTTCCTGCTCGCGCTGCTCGAGCAGGATGGCGGCGTCGCGGCGCCGATCGTCCAGAAGGCCGGCGCCGATCCGAAGGCGCTCGCGCGGACGATCGCGCAGCGGGTGGAGGCCATGCCGACCGTCTCCGGCGGTTCCGAGCCGACCATCTCCCGGCGGCTGCGGCAGCTCCTGACCGACGCCTGGACCGAGACCGAGAAGCTCAAGGACGAGTACACCTCGGCCGAGCACGTCCTGACCGCGCTCATGAAGGGCAAGGACGACCTCAGGAAGGTCTTCGCGGACGCCAGCGTCGGCCCCGACGCGTTGGCCAACGCCATCAAGGAGGTGCGCGGCAGCCAGCGCATCACCGACCCCGAGCCCGAGGGCAAGTACCAGGCGCTCGAGAAGTACACCCGCGACCTCACCGCCGACGCGCGCGGCGGCAAGATCGACCCGGTCATCGGCCGTGATGAAGAGATCCGCCGCGTCGTCCAGGTCCTGAGCCGGCGCACCAAGAACAACCCGGTGCTCATCGGCGAGCCCGGCGTCGGCAAGACCGCCATCGTCGAGGGCATCGCCCAGCGCATCGCCGCCGGCGACGTCCCCGAGAGCCTGCGCGACAAGCGCCTCCTCTCGCTCGATCTCGGCAGCATGGTCGCGGGCTCCAAGTACCGCGGCGAGTTCGAGGACCGACTGAAGGCCGTGCTGAAGGAGATCGAGGCCGCCGAGGGCGCGGTCATCCTCTTCATCGACGAGCTCCACACCCTCGTCGGCGCCGGCGCGGCCGAAGGCTCCATGGACGCCAGCAACATGCTCAAGCCCGCCCTCGCGCGTGGCGAGCTGCGCTGCATCGGCGCCACCACGCTGGACGAGTACCGCAAGCGCATCGAGAAGGACGCGGCGCTGGCCCGGCGCTTCCAGCCGGTCTTCGTCGGCCAGCCCACCGTGCCGGACACCATCGCCATCCTGCGCGGACTCAAAGAGCGCTACGAAGTCCACCACGGCATCCGCATCCAGGACTCGGCCATCGTCGCGGCCGCGACCCTGAGCGACCGCTACATCACCGACCGCTTCCTGCCCGACAAGGCCATCGATCTGGTCGACGAAGCGGCCAGCAAGCTCAAGATGGAGATCGAGTCGATGCCGACGGAGATCGACACCGTCGAGCGCCGGCTCACCCAGCTCGAGATCGAGAAGCAAGCGCTCAAGCGCGAGAGCGATGCCGCCTCGGCCAAGCGGCTCGAGGACGTCGACAAGGAGCTCTCGGAGCTCAACGAGCAGAAGTCCACCATGCGGGCCCAGTGGCTGCGCGAGAAGGAGCTCATCGAAGAGATCCGCGAGCGCAAAGCCAACGTCGAAGAGCTCAAGATCGATCTCGAGCGCGCCCAGCGGACCGCCGACTACGAGACCGCCAGCCGCATCCAGTACGGCGAGATCCCGAAGGCCGAGAAGGACGTCCAAGACGCCCAGACCCAGCTCGAGAAGGTGCAGGCGGACGGCTCGTTCCTGAAGGAAGAAGTCACCGACGAAGACATCGCGGCGGTCGTCAGCAAGTGGACCGGCATCCCGGTCAGCAAGATGCTGGAGGGCGAGCGTGAGAAGCTCCTCCGCATGGAGGACGGGCTCGAGAACCGCGTCGTCGGCCAGCACGACGCCGTCGTCGCCGTCTCGAACGCCGTCCGGCGCAGCCGCGCGGGCCTCGGCGACCCGAACAAGCCCATCGGCAGCTTCCTCTTCCTGGGCCCGACCGGCGTCGGCAAGACCGAGCTCGCGCGTGCCCTGGCCGAGTTCTTGTTCGACGACGAGCACGCCATGATCCGCATCGACATGAGCGAGTACATGGAGAAGCACGCCGTCGCGCGGCTCATCGGCGCGCCGCCCGGCTACGTCGGGTACGAAGAGGGCGGCCAGCTCACCGAGCCCGTCCGGCGGCGGCCCTACTCGGTCATCCTCTTCGACGAGATCGAGAAGGCGCACCCCGACGTCTGGAACGTGCTGCTGCAGGTGCTCGACGACGGCCGCCTGACGGACGGCCAGGGCCGCACCGTCGACTTCAAGAACACCGTCCTCATCATGACCTCGAACATCGGCAGCCAGCACATCATGCAGCTCGATGACGAAGAGCAGATGCGGTCGGCGGTCATGGAGGATCTCCGGGCGCACTTCCGGCCCGAGTTCCTGAACCGCCTCGACGAGATCGTCGTCTTCCACCGACTGGGCAAGGAGATGCTGCGGAGCATCGTCGACATCCAGCTCCGCCGGTTCACTCAGCGGCTGGCCGACCGGGAGATCACCCTCGAGGTCACCGACGAAGCCAAGGACTTCCTGGCCGAAGTCGGCTACGACCCCACCTTCGGCGCCCGTCCGCTCAAGCGCGCCATCCAGCGCCACTTCGAGAACCGCATCGCCGAAGAGATCCTCGCCGGCCGCTTCGCCGCCGGCGACACCGTCCGCGTCGACCGCGCCCTGAGCGGGGATCTGGTCGTGCGCAAGGTGGCCAGCGACGGCCAGCCCGAGCACACCGCCCACGCCTGATCGCGCCTCGGATCATTCAAGCTCGGCCCGCCCGACATCAGTCGCGGCGGGCCGAGCCGTCTCTGCCCAGGCTATCCGATCGGATTCTGTCCGAGATCCCAGATGCTCCGCCAGCCCGCACGGTCTGTACTTCCAGCGTGCGCACTCCGAGGGCGCCCTTCGTCACGCGGAGGACCACGCCGCGAACCGCGAGCAGCAACCGAGTCACCTCGGCGTAGCGCTCCGCGAACACATCCGTCTCGTCCGCGGGGTCGACGCGATAGTGATCGCACCAGTCGGAGAAGACCTCCGCGCCGGTTGCCGCATCTCGAACGTGGATGAACCATTCCGGAACCGCGTCGGGCACCGTCACCTCGACGACCCGCTGCGGTTGTGCGGCGACGGATATTCGTCCGGCACCTCCGACTCGGAGGAAGGCCATCCCCTGCGCCCGCGCAAACGCTTCGATCTCGTTCATCGGTTCTCTCCCGCGAGGGAAAAGGCGCATCCCCAACAGCTCGTCCTCCGGCTCCGAGGAGAAGCCCTCGACCGTCCCCGCCGCGCCGGCCGGCGTGGTCGCGATACGAGGCTCGCTCGCGGGTTGGAGCGCGCACAGCGGGCGTGCGGCCACCTTCACCGCGTGGCCAAGAACGCCAGCAGGTGCTCGCCGTCGGCGCCGGGGACGAGCGCTTCGAGCAGTCCCTCGTCGTGGCGAGCCTCGATCTGCGTGACGGCTTCGCGGATGCCTCCTTCGCCGCGGCGGTCCACGAGGTAGAGCATCATGGCCAGGCTCTGGTGGTAGGCCAGGCCGGCGTCGCCGGCGTCGTCGATCACCAAGAGGCCGCCTTCCAGCGATCCGAATGGGATCCAGTAGTGGTCGCGGACCATGTGGGCCCACGCGCGCCGAGCTCCCGGGGAGGGCGGCCCTTCCATCCACTGGGCGAAGCCTTCGTTCAGCCACTGAGGGGTGTGGCCTTCCACGCGGGCGAGCTGGGCGTGGGTGGACTCGTGTCGCACCACGCGCTGCCAGCTCGGGTCGGCGCGTGAGAGGGTGCCGGCGTCGAGGTGCAGCACTCCGTCGAAGACGGCGCCGGTCCACGAGGGCGTGCAGGTCGCTCGCCGCATCGCCTCTCGGTCCGGGTAGACCACGACCGCCAGCTCCGAGCGGCGCGCGTGGTCGGTCAGCCGCGCGACCTCGTCCAGCGTTCGGCGTACGACCTCGATGGCCTCGTCCACCCTCGGCACGTTCAGCGATCCGCGTGGCCACGAGACGTCGATGCCGGCGTAGCTCCGCCGTGCGTCGCCGCGAGTGAGCTCCTCCTGGACGGCCAAGCGCTCCCGCCAGCGCCGCGTGCGAGCGTCGTCCGGGACGGCGCGCAGGTAGGCGTCGGCGGCGTCGAGGGCTTCCGAGAAGTGCGCCGCCGTGGCCTGGCTCCGCGCGTGGGCGAGGGCGAACGCCGGCTCGTCCGGCGCGAGTGAGTAGGCGCGGGCGATCTCCTCGCGGGCAGTCGCCGGGTCGTGCGCGTGGTCGGCGACGAGCGACGAGAGCGCGTGCGGCAGAGGATCCTCCGGCGCCTCGCGAGCAGCCGTGGACGCGCGACGGGTCGCGGTCCGGAGATCGTCGGCGGCCAGCGCGCGCATGCCGGTGTGCAGGAGCGCGGAGACGGCCACGTCGAAGCCGTCTCGGTCACGATCCGGCGCCGTCAGGATCCCGTCGAGCGCCCGATCGTCGTTCCGAGCCATGCCGTTGAGGCCCTCGCGCAGCCCGGGGCTGGCGTCCCGCGAGATCTGGGGCAACCGCTCGCGCAGCTCGTCGGTCCGCAGGCGGAGGGCATCCCACACCGACGGCCGCACGAAATCCGCCGTGTCCGGCTCGTCCTCGGGGCAGCCCGGCGGCGCGGCGGCGGAGACCGGCGCGGGGGGATGGGAGCCCGAGGAAGTCGCCGCGCGGGCCGGCGGTGAGCCCTCGGCCGGTGCCGCCGTCCCCGCGTCCGCAGAATCATCGCGCTCGAGGAGCGGTGCCGGCGCCGGGGCGGAACGCGCCGGGGCGTTCTCGCCATCGAACGCCCACGCGGCGGCGATCCCCGCGATCGCGAGCAATCCGAGGGAAATCATCCACCGCCGGCCGGGCGCCTTCGCCATCTCCGGAGGCTACGAACGTGTGGCCCGGATGACCATTCCCGCTCGCATGCTCGAGGGTGGGGGTTTCCCTGGCGTCCCGCCTTCCGAGCGGCTGGTAGCCCTGTCCCTCGTTCGGGGCGGAGGGGTCTCTCGCATCAGGAGATCCACCGAATGTCTTCTCGCAACTCCATCGCGCTCCTCTGCGCTTCGCTCGTCTCGCTCGCTTCGGCGGCGCCCGCGAGCGCGCAGGACATCTGGGTGACGATGTACTTCGCCGCCTGGACCCATCAGGCCGGCGGTAGCGGCGGGTGGGTAAGCACCTCGGACGTCGACTGGTCGGCGTTCACCCAGATGAACTACTTCTCGCTCGCCGCGCAGGCGGACGGCAGCGTGAACAGCGCAAACCTCACCCCGACCCGCGTCACCGAGATCGTCGCCGCGGCGCACGCTCACGGGAAGCCGATCATCGTCTCGGTCGGCGGCTGGGGGAACCACGACGGGTTCGCCGGCGCCATCAGCCCCGGCTCGCGTGCCAACTTCGTCTCCACGCTGGTCGACTTCATGACGACGTGGGGCTTCGACGGCATCGACATCGACATGGAGCCGATCAACGGCGGCGACGAAGCGAACTACATCGCGTTCATCAACGACCTCAGGACGGCCATGGACGCGGAGACCTCGCCGGTGTTGGGCCGGCCCCGGCTGACGGCGGCGGTGCAGTGGGCGCCGAGCGTCTTTGCGTCGCTCGACGGCGTGATCGATCAGGTCAACATCATGACCTACGACAACTCCGGCTCCTGGACCGGAGAGACCTGGCACAACACCTCGCTGCTCGGCACCGGCGGGCTTCCCTCGGCCGAGAGCGAGGTGGCCAGCTTCTCCTCCGCCGGCGTGTCGCCCTCGCATCTCGGCATCGGCATCGACTTCTACGCCTACACCTGGCAGGGCGGGACGCGCTCGGACAATGCTTCGCAGGGCATGACGGCGCCTCAGCAGGGCTGGAGCGCGGCGCCGAGCATCACCGACAACGTCGCCTTCCGCGACATCGCCGACCGCTACGGTTTCACCGGCGACGGCTCGAGCCACGCGGACTACCGCTGGGATCCGGTCGGCAACGCGGCGTACCTCTCGGTGGACCAGCCGGGCTCGGCCAACGACGTCTTCGTCTCCTATGAGGACTCGCGCTCGATCCACGACAAGTTCGCCTACGTGCGCAGCCACGGGCTCGGCGGCGTGATCGTGTGGGAGCTCGGCGGCGACTTCCGAAACGGGGCGTCCGCGGCCGACCGCAACGTGCTCCGGGACGCGGTGCGCGACGCGCTGATCAGCGGTGCGCCGACTCCGCCTCCGCCGGCGGACGCGGGCACGCCGGTCACCCACGACGCGGGCACACCGGCTCATCACGACGCCGGTTCCCCCGCCACGCACGACGCTGGCTCTCCGAGCGTCGCGGACGCGGGTGCGCCGAGCGCTTCCGATGCCGGCAGCACGCCCCCGGTCGAGGCCGACGCTTCGGTGCCGACGACCGATGCCGGCCCGCAGCGCGGCGGCTCGGGCGGCGGCGGCTGCAGCGTCACGCCGAGCGGCGTCCCGAGCGACGTCGCCCTCTTCGTCGTGATCGGGATGGCGCTCGGGCTCGTGGTTCGTCGCAAGCGTCGTTGACGGCGACGGTACGCTCCGAAGGGCCCCGCTCCTCTCCCGTGCGCCGGGAAGGGGGCGGGGCTTTCGGCACGATGGTCCGGACCGGTCGGTCGCAGTCGACGCCCGCTCCGCTGCGTGGCAGCGTTGCCGGCCCATGGCGACCGATCCGATCCGCTCCGTCGAGAACGTGGCCTTCGTCGAGCGCCTGCGCGGCCCCGAGGCCGACCCGAGCGCGCCGCCCGACCTCCTGGTCGAGGTCCCGCACGGGGCCGACCGGCGCGCCCACTACGACGCGCTCCGCGCTCGGATGGTCGGCACGCTGCCGGACGACCTGCACGTCTTCTTCCACGTGAACACCGACGTCGGCGCGTGGGCCTACGGGCGGCGCGTGGCCGAGCGGGTGTTGGAGGCGGACCCGGCGCGCTCGGCGCTTCTCGTGCGCTGCCTGGTGCCGCGGACGTTCGTGGACACCAACCGGATCGTCGACGCGCAGGACTCGCTCGCGGCCGGCGGGCTCACCGCCGCCATCGCGCCCTACGTTCACGACCCGCGGGACATCGAGCTCCTCTCGGCGCTGCACCGCGAATACGTCTCGCTGGCCGAGCGCGCCTACGAGGAGGTCTGCGCGGCCGGGGGCTTCGCGCTCACGCCGCACACCTATGGGCCGCGCACGATGGGCATCGAACGCATCGACGAGCACATCGTGGAGGCGCTCCGGCGCGCGCACGAACCCGACGCGTGGGAGAGCTGGCCCGTCCGGGCCGAGCTCGAATCTCATCACCCGCACCCCGGAGGGAACCGGCTACGCGCCGGAGGGCATGGCGGAAGAGCTCATCGAGCGCTTCCGCGCGCTCGGCGTCGAGGCGGTCGAGAACGGCACCTACGCGCTCCACGAGAGCACGCAGGCGTTCCGCTGGTCGAGCCGCTTCCCCGGGCAGGTGCTCTGCCTGGAGGTCCGGCGCGATCTCCTGGTCGAGCGCTACACGCCCTTCGAGGAGATGCGCGTTCGCCCCGACGCGGCCGACCGCATCGCGGCGCCGATCGCGTCGGCGATCGATCGCCAGATGCGGCGCTGACCGGGCCGCCCGCCACCCCAGGGTCGGAGCGACGGAACGACCGCGGTCTCGTGCGGATGCGTGTCCGCGACGACGGCCTACTCGGCGGGCTGCGCGGCGCCTGCGCGCGCTGCCGCCTTCTCCGCCATCTCGGTCCTGGTCTTCAGGTTGTCGAGGACCAGCTCCGCCTCCCGCTCGTTGAGGCGGCGGATGATCGGCTCGGCGAGCTTGCCGAGCACCCGATTCGGGATCGCGTACTCGACCGTCTCGGTGACCCGAGTCTTCCCACCGACGCGCTCGTACGTGTAGTCGAACGTGTTCGGAATCCCGGACTCGCTCTTCAACACCACATGCTCGTTCTTCGTCACGTCGACGGTGTCCGAGTGCCCGTGGAAGCGCAGCCCGGCCATCTTGTAGACCCAGTCGAAGCTGTGATTCCCGTCGTCCTGTCGCCGGACGTTCGAGACCTCGATCAGGCTCGGCCAGATCTCGGGCAGGTTCTCCGGGCTCGTCAGGAACTCGAATACCCGCTCGATCGGAGCGTCGATTTCGATCTTCTTCGTGAACTTCACCATGATTCTCACCCCCTCCCGGCCCGCAGCTCGGGCGCTTTCGATCGAGTTGCATCGGTCGTGCCGCGGGGAGCTGCCGTGCGTCCCGGCCGACGATCCGGGTCGGGCTGCACCATGGTGGGCGCCTCGCGACGGGGCCGCCGGCGGCCACGGCCCGCCCCGCGTTCCGACGGAAGCTGCACCGCGGCCGGGACCTCGCAGAGCCCGGAACCTCGCAGAGCCGGAACCTCGCAGAGCCGGACCTCGCAGAGCCGGACCTCGCAGAGCCGGACCTCGCAGAGCGGGAACCTCGCAGAGCCCGGACCGTGGCTCAGCTCGCGCCTGTGTGTGCACCCGATGAGCAACGCCTGCGAATCCGCGTTCGCGCTCGGCGGGCCCGCCCGCCACCCATCGCCCCATTTCGGCGACGGTCGGCGACTTGCAAGGGGCTCGCGGCCTTCGGAGGAGGAGCGATGAGAGAGCAGATTCGTGCGAGCACGCTCGCGCTGGTGGCGTCGTTCGCGGCGGCGCTCACGCCTGCGTTGGCGCAAGCCCAGCAATGCGTCGACAACACGCAGTGTCCTGGCGGGACGCTGTGCAGCAACGGTGCGTGCGTCCAGGCCCAGGCGCCCGCACAGCAGCCGGTCGCGCCTGCGCAGCAACCCCAGCAGGGCCCTGCGCCGCAGGCTCATCCACAACAGGTGCAGGGAGATTCCCCACAGCAGCAGGGCTACCCGCAGCAACAGCAGGGCTATCCGCAGCAACAGCAGGGCTATCCGCAGCAACAGCAGGGCTACCCGCAGCAACAGCAGGGCTACCCGCAGCAACAGCAGGGCTACCCGCAGCAACAGCAGGGCTACCCGCAGCAACAGCAGGGCTACCCGCAGCAACAGCAGGGCTACCCGCAGCAACAGCAGGGCTACCCGCAGCAACAGCAGGGCTACCCGCAACAGTACGGTCAGCCTCCCCCCGCAGGGCAGCCCCACACGGTCAGCCGGCCGAACCTCGGCCTGATCATCAGCGGCGCGGTCCTGCTGGGCGCGGGTTGGATCGGAAACATCATCCCCGGTCTGTTCGCCGGGATCGGTTCCTCTTCGTCCGATTGGAACGCGTTTCGGGGGACGTCGGTGATCCCCGTGCTCGGCCCGTGGATCCAGCTCGCCGTGAAGCCCACGTCCTTCCGGAACGACGACTGGGGCGGCTGGCTGATCGTCGACGGCGCGTTGCAGGCTGCCGGCTTGGCGCTCCTGATCATCGGCCTCGCCACGCCGCGGACCGAGACGGTCTATGCCGATCGCGAGAGTGGCTTCGAGCTCGCGGTGGTGCCGACCGTCGGCAGCAGCCAGTGGGGGTTGGCGGCCGTCGGCCGCTTCTGAGCCGGCATCCGCAGCCAGGTCGCTCCGCGAGCCAGCACGAGAGCGGGGCCTCGGGCCTCGAGGCCGCTCGAGTCGCGCACGTCTCGATCCGGCGTCCAGCCCCGCGACGCGGGACGCTCGGATCGACCTGCCGCGGCTCGACCGTGTTCGCGGGGCCCTGATCGGCAGCCGCATCGGATCGCGCCGCCGGGCACATCGAGTGCTTCACCACAACCGTGCGCGCACACGATTCGGGCTCGGACGGTGACCCGCGCGGGAGGGGACGATGAGCCTCGCGCTCCGGGTCCCGTGGCACTGGACGAAGACGTCGGCGGAGTCCATCACGCGGACGGTCCTGGCGCTCGCTGGCGGCGCGGCGCTGGGAACCTTCGCCAGTACGGACGAGGCCATGCGATGGCTGGAGGTCCTCGGGCGCATCGCCTGGGAGACGGACGTGGGGGCGGCGAGGACCACCCTCGGCACCATGCTGGGCCTCCACATCACCATGGTCAGCATCTTCTTGGGTGTGACCACGGTGGCGATTGAGGCCGCGTCCAGCCACTACTCGCCGCGCCTGGTCGCGCTGCACGGACGCCGCTCGGTGCTGCGGCACGTGATCAACTTCTTCGCGTTCTCGAGCGCGTTCACTTTGGCGGCGGTCCGCGAGCTCGGTCTCTCCAAGATCCCGGGCGACGCACCGCGGCCCGTGGTCGGTGTCGCTCTACTGCTGCTCTTGATCGCCACTGCGCTGCTCACCTTCGCGCTCGTCCGCACGCTCTCCCGACTCCAGATCGAGGCGCTGATCCGGACGGTCGTGGCGAGCACGCTCGCCGCCGCGAGGCGGACGAGGAAGACCGAGGAAGGGCTCTCACCGCTCGATGGACCACCACCCGCGCCTCCCCGGAACGCGACGCCGCTCCGGGCGCCGCAGACCGGCTACGTCACTGAAGTCGCGCTGCCGAGGCTCTGCGCCCGGGCTCTCCGGCGAGGTCTGCGGGTACGGATTCGACCGTTCGCCCGGCGACTATGTCGTGTCGGGCGAGTGCGTCGGATGGGTGGCGCGGGACGATGGCGACGACGCCCGCGACGAGGCGCGCTCCGTCGCCCCGGCGCTCCAGGTGTCCTGGCATCGCAGCATCCGGAGCGACGTGGGCTTCGGGTTGCACCTGCTCGTCGACATCGCGGACCGCGCGCTCTCGCCGGCCGTCAACGATCCCCACACGGCCCGGCAGGCGTTGGAAGGAATGCGGACCGTGTTGGTCGTGCTGGCGCAGGCGCCGCTGGGCGACCGTGCGTGGGTCGATCCACACGCTCGTGAACGGGTCTCGCTGGCCGGTCGCACGCTGCGGGACCTCGTATCGCTCTGTGTCGACGGTCCGAGCCGTTACGGCGCGACCGATCCGGATCTCCTGGGGTCGATCCTCGAGCTGGCGCAGCACCTCGGGCTGGCAGCGCAGTGCGCGGAAGACCGGCACCTCGCGCGCGAGGTGGTGCAGCGCGTGGTCGCCGACGCAGCGCACGCAGGGATGGACGCGGACCGCCTGGCGGCGCTGAGGAGTGAGGCCGAGGCCGTCGATCGCGCCATCCTCGCGGGCGTCGACATGGGGCTCCCGCTCCCGCGCCTCCCTTGGGCGCTCGTCGAGCAGCCGGCCTGACGAGCGACGGCGATGCGTCAGCGCGAGCCGACCTCCACTTCGCCACCGCGTGTGGTCAGCTGGTAGATGTAGCGGAGCTGCACCGTGCCCTCCGGGGCCGGTCCTTCGACGCGGGCGCCGAGGAGCGGGCCGACGCCGCAGCGCGCGATGGGGGAGTCCTCGGGCATCCGGCGGTTGAGCTGGCCGGCCATGATCCGCCCATCGGTCAGCTCGAGGCGGACGTCGAGCACGGCCGAGCCGCCGCCCGCCTGCGTCGCACACTCGCGCAGCGCCGCGCCACGGTCGGCGAGCGAGGCCGCCACGCGCGACAGGAGCGAGTCGTCCGCTTCGCCCTCGATCGCGTCCACCGGGCCCAGCGGGCAGACGCCCGACTGCGCCTCGGGGCAATATGTCAGCGTGCGCTGGATGCGGACCTCGCGGTCGGGCGGCGCCGGATTCGAAAAAGAGCGAGACCACGCGGCTCCGAACGCAGCCGGCGAGCTCCCGCTCGTCTTGCGACCAGGCGTGGACGTCGACATCGGCCGTCCGGCCGTCCGGCCGAATGGTGAAGCCCACCTCGACGAGCCCGCCGGCGTGGGGATCGCGCACCGATGCGTCCGTGAAGCATCCGCGCGCCCGCTCGAGGTGACCGGCGAGCTGCCGCCGCATCGACCGGACGCGGGCATGGAGGCTGGCGCTGTCGTCGCCTCCGCCGCGGGCGGCGCACCCTGCGACAGAGAGGCTGGCGACAGAGAGGCTGGCGGCGAGGACGGTCGAGATGGCGATGGGTCGCATGTCGTGGAGTCGCTCCCTGGGCCGAAGATTTCCAGCCCGGCCATTCACTCCCCATGCCACCGGCGCGAGCCGCTCCCCGGTCCCCCATCGATGTGTTTTCTGTCGCGATTTGTGCCACGCGGGACCGGGTGCGACGGCCGACACGACGACGTGACGCTGGCCGTGGGCGCGCAACCGGGGCACCCTACGAAGTCATGAGCCGGCCACCGGCCATCGTCTTCGTCCTCACGCGCCATCCCGAGGCCTGGACGGACGTGCGTCGCGCGCTCGTCGAGCGGGGACACGCGGTGACCATCGCGCCACCCGGCGAGGTCGAGGCAAACGGAGCGATCGACGTGCTGGTGGCCGATCTCGCGAGCGCGGAGCCGCTCTGGGAAGGGCTGGCCACGCTGCGTGCCGCGCACCCGCGGGCGGTGGTGGTGGCCGTGACCGCGCCCGGCGATCCGGACGAGGTCGTCCGCGCGCTCGAGAACGGCGCCGAGCACTGCATCCCGAGACCGGTCCGTCCGGCGGCGCTGGCGATGGTGGTCGACCGCGCCGCGTCGCGCGTGCACCCGCCGCCGCTCCCGCGAGCCTCCGATGTCGGCTTTCACGGGTTCGTCGGCAATCACCCGAACGTCCAGCAGCTCATCAAGCGCGTGATGCAGGTGGCCAAGAGCCGCGCCACCGTGTTGCTCAACGGCGAGAGCGGGACCGGCAAGGAGCTCCTCGCGGGCGCCATCCACCGCGAGTCCAACCGCGCCGCCGGCCCCTTCGTGCGCCTCAACTGCGCCTCGCTGGCGCCCACCGTGCTCGAATCGGAGCTCTTCGGGCACGAGAAGGGCGCGTTCACGGGCGCGACCGGCCGGCGCGAAGGCCGCTTCAAGCTGGCGGACGGCGGGACCCTCTTCCTCGACGAGATCAGCGAGGCGCCGCCCGAGGTCCAGGTGAAGCTCCTGCGCTTCTTGCAGGAGCGCGAGTTCGAGCGAGTGGGCAGCAACGAGACGGTGCGGGTCGACGTGCGGGTCATCGCCGCCACCAACCGCCGGCTCGAGACGCTGGTGCAGGACGGGCGCTTTCGCGAAGACCTCTACTATCGTCTGGCCGTGGTGCGGATCGACGTGCCGCCGCTGCGCGCGCGGCCGAGCGATCTGCCGCTCCTGGCCGACTTCTTCCTCCGCCGCTTCTGCCAGGAGAACGACAAGACGATCGACGGCTTCACCGAAGCGGCCCGCTGGGCGCTCCTGAGCCACCCTTGGCCGGGCAATGTCCGCGAGCTGTCCAACGCCATCGAGCAGGCCGTGCTCGTCTGCGAGGGGCGGCGGATCGATCTGGACAATCTCCCCTTGGTCGAGGCGCCGCCGGCCGGACAGGCGATCCGGTTGATGATCCCCGGCGTCACGATGGCCGAGCTGGAGCGCTTCGCCATCCTCAAGACGCTGGAGGCGGTCGGCGGCTCCAAGTCCCGGGCCGCGTCCATCCTCGGCATCAGCCGCCGCACCATCCAGTACCGACTCAAGGAGTGGGGGCTGAGCGGCGGGCGGCCGGAGGGCGTGGAAGAGGGCGCCGAGGAGAGCGTCGAGCCGTAGCGGCCGGCCTCAGGGTCGGATGTCCTCGACGACGGTGTAGGCCTCGATGGCCGACTTGGCCTGCGCGCCCGGCGCCTCCGTGTTGGCGTGCGCGGCCTGGAAGGAGTCGGAGCTCATCCACGCGCGGAACGACTCCTCGCTGTCGAACTCCATGGTCGAGACGTAAGGCTGGCCCGGCTGAGTGGGGCGCATCAGCGTGCTGCGTATCAGCCCCGGCACGCCCTGGAGCGTGGAGCGCATGGCCCCGGCGAAGTGCTGCTCGAACTGGTCGCTGACCGGCGCCTCGATTCGGTTGTTCACGATGTACACGACTGTCCTCCGGCTGGTGGATGGTTCTGCGAGAGTTGGAAACGTATCGTTGCTATCTTGGAAACGCAACGTTGCCAAAGTGCTCTCCAGGACGACGGCTGTCCCTCCTCGGTCGGAGGCGCCAGACTGCGAGGGATGCCCCGCATCAGCGCGCCTACGGTCAAGGAGCACCGAGACCACCAGCACGAACGCATCCTGGATGCCGTCGGCGACGTGCTGTCCGAGGAGGGCTTCGCCGGGCTCGAGCTCGCCACCGTCGCGCGTCGGGTCGGCCTCGCGCGCCCTTCGCTCTACCGCTACGCGCGCGACAAGAGCGAGCTGGTCGCGCAATGGCTGGAGCGCGCGTTCGAGCCGGCGATGGCGCGATCGCAAGCGATCCTCGAGGGTCCCGGAACCGCCGCCGAGCGCCTCGCGGCCTGGCTCGACACCCAGCTCGACTTCGCCGCCAAGCCGCGGGAGGGCGCCGCCGTTCGACTCATGGCGGAGTTCGACGCGCTCCCCACCAGCATCCAGGAGCTGGTGACATCCTGGCATCAGCTCCTGCGCGATACGATCGACGCCACCGTCGCCGACGCGCTCAGCGATCAGCCCGACCGCGACCTGCCGACCGTCACGGCGATCGTCGACGGAATCGTGGCAGCAGCGAGCCGTCGCGCGGTCGACGGAGCGACGCCGGAGCTCCGCGCCGAGGCCCGCCGGAGCATCGTCGCCGTCCTCGGCGGCTGACTTCACGAGCCGCGGAACGTCACACCGTAACCGATCGTTACGGTCGCGGGACGTAACCGGCGTGCTCGATGGTTACGGTAGGCAGCGCGACGAAGACGGGTTTGTCGCCGATCGATTGTCTCCGTTATCTGGCACGAGGCCTGCTTAGCCATCGGACGTCATCATGAACGCCTCCCTCGCACCGCCCGCCGCCGCTTCTTCCTGGCGGCCTTCTACACCCTCCTGCTCGCGATCGGCGCTGGCGCGTCCATCGCGGCGTCGTACTCGCCGCGGCTCCAGGCGCAGGAAGAGGCCCGCGTCGCGCGTCATGCGGGCTCGGTCGATCTTCGCGGGTCCTGATCCTTCCGGATCCGCGGATTGCTCCTCTGAACAATCCAAACCCCGAGCCGGATCGCCCTCGTGGCGGTCCGGTTTTTATTTGACCGCGGTTGTCCCGTCATTGACCGATGGGCAAGATGGCCGAGTGGGCGGCACGTTCGGCTGGTGGTTCGCGCGCGAGCCGGTGGAGCGCGGCGACGTGCATCGGGCTCCCGACACGCCGGACGAGTCGGCTTCAGCACGCGAGCCCACGCCGGTCACGTCGCCGCGGAAGCCCACGCCGATCACCACGCGGCGGAAAGAAGCGACCCCCATCCTGTCCGCCGTCGTACGGCGGAGGAGGCGTGCGCCTAGCCGAGGGAAAGAGCCTACTGCCGTCACGGCCTCCGAGCCCGCGCGCGCACCAGCCGCAGACCTGCTGGGCACCGACGACGCGGCCGCGGCGGAGCCGGGCGTGAGCCCCGCCTACCCGTCGCCGGACGACGAGGCGTTCATCGTCGACCCGAGCCGCGAGGGCACGAGCCTCTTCCCACGGGTGCTCACGGTGCCGCGCTCCGAGAAGTTGACTGCGTGCGCGCCCGCGACCGAGGTCGTCGACTCGCTCCGCCAGCTGCTCGACTCTGATCCCGCGTTCATCGCCATCCATCGGATCTCGGGCGCGCCGGTGGCCCTCCTGGTACGCCGCACCCGCTTCACCGGCGCCGCCGAGATGCTCGAGCGCCTGAACGACCTCGCTCGCCGGCACCGCGCGAACATTCAATTCGTCGTCTGCTGGGACGGGACGCGAACCGACAAAGGTCAGTGGTTCCTCCACGGCCGGACGAGCCGGAGCCGACATCACGCAGCGCGACGTGGCGAGCGCGCGCGCGGCGCCGCCCATCGTTCTCGGCAGGCCGGACCCGCTGGCGCTGGAGCTCGCCTCGGCTGGCGTCGAGCGATACTGGTGGTTCGAGGACCCACCTGGCCGAGCGGGTGCTGGTCGTCGACGGCGACATCGACCCGCAGAGTCGTCTTCGCGCACGCCGCCCGCGCGGGCGAGCGGCGCGTGCTGGCGGCAGTCCTCCGCCGGAACTGCAACGTCACTCTCTGGCAGTCGGAGGGCAGCGGCCTCGAGGGCTACACCTCGAACAGATCATCGCGCTGCTGCGAAGTCGACCTCCCTTGGACAAGCGCGCCGAAGAGGTCGCGTTCGCGAGCTGCCCGCAGTCGGGCAAACCGGCGCGACGCGAGCTCGCTTGGACGCCGCGCTGGCGGCGGGGCCACCGTATCGCGCCACGTACTCGCTGCGGGATCACGGCGACGACTACGTGGTGCTCGCCGAGCCCGAGCATGTCGACGCCGTCGCGGTCCACCTCGGGCGGAAGCTGCCCTCGTCGCTGCGGGTCAGCGTGTTCGTGCTGCCGGCGGACGGTCCGATCACCGCGCTGAGGCACGGCACGGCGGGCGTGGTCTCGTTCGGTCCATGGAGACCGCCGATCGACGACTTCGTCGTCGGGCGCGCGATCGGCAACGCGATCGGGGGTGAGCCCCTCGACATCGGCCCGCAGGTGCGCGCCGACGTGCGGGAAGCGCAGGCGGTCGACCTCGCCGCGCTCCCCTTCGAGAAGCTCTCGGTCGTCTTCGACGAGCTCGGCGCGGTGGCCTCGGCCGGGGTGGTCACGGACCTCGAGACGCGCGCGCCCGTCCTGGCCGTCTGGATCAGCCGCGCCTTCGCCGAGGCGCGGGTGCGCGCCGCGTTGGACGAAGAGTGGCCGCACATGGCGTTCGTCTACGTGACGGGTGCCAGCCGGCTGACGCCGGGGCTCGCGCCGCACCTGATCGCGACGAACGCCGAGGCGGAGGCCGCCCTCCCGAGCGTGGACGACCTCACCCTCGCGCGCGCTCTGCATCACGCCCTGGCGATCGACGCCTTCTTCGAGAAGGCGCACTGACGCCTTCTTCCAGAAGACGCACTGAGGGCAGCCGGAGCGCTCCGGCCGCCCGCCTCGAAGCGTCAGGCCGCTGCGGCCCGCTGCGCGGCGCGCTTCTGGTTGCGCGCGCGACCGATCTTCATGGCCAAGAAGCCGAGACCGCCCATGATCAGCGCGCCGACGATCAGGAGCGCGATGCCGAGCAGTGGCCGGTAGACGATCCAGCCGATCGCGATCGTGAAGAGCGAGAGCGGCGCGCTGGCCACGAGCGCTACCAGGAAGGTCCCCGCGCCCACGATCGAGCCGAGGAAGGGCAGCACGTCGGCCACCGCCACCAGCGGACGGAAGATCAGGTTGAAGCCGATGAACATCAAGAGCCAACCGACGAAGCGCAGGCCCCAGGTCAGCGCCGTGTTGCCCGCCTCGAGCGTCCCGAACATCTGCGAGGCGCTGACGGTGCCCATCTCGAGGTTTTGCTCTACCGTGCGGCCGCCGGGCGTGTCCCAGGCCGTGAAGGTGTTGCCCTGCTGCGCCGCCAGGACGCTCACCGCCGCGGAAGGCGCGATCTCCCAGCGAAGGCGCACGTCACCGATCACCGGCGTGGTCGGGTTGGCGCCGACGTAGAGTCCCTGCGCCTCGGCGCGGACCGGGCGGCCCGCCAGCACGCCGAGCTGCACCTGCGCCGGCTGCACCGGCAGCGCTTGGAATCCGCCGATGCGGTCGACGAGCTGCGGGCTCAGTGAGCGGCTGCCCACCGTGACGTTCGTCGCGTCGAAGGTCTCGCTCGTGTAGGGCATCGGCGGGTTCGCGTGGCCCGTCTCGTGGAACTGGCTGGAGTCGATCGGCGTGTCCGACCAGTCCATGCGGTACCGATACTCGGTGGTCCGGCGCTCTCCGCCACCCGCGCGCTTCTGGCGGCGGCGCTGGCTGTCCTCGCGCCACTGATACATCTCGACCACGCGACGCAGCCTGAGCGCGCCCGGGCCGCTCGGGCCTAGGACCGGATCGCGCACGGTGTCGCTGGTGGCCGCCGTGCCGCTGAAGTGCACCAGCTTGCCCTCCTGGCTCGGATCGACCGTGTCCGGGCTGGCCTCCACCACGGCCTCGCGACCCTCCTCGAGGTCCTGCGCTCGGTGCACGGCGCGCCCCTCGTTCCAGAACAGCAACGGGAAGGACACGACCACCAAGACGAGCCCGATCAGGACCCCCTTGATCGACTCCAAGATCTTCCCGAACCAGCCGACGTTCTCGACCTCCATGCGCTCCCCTGTCCTTTCTCTCGCGAAGGGCACCGCCCCGGGAGGTCGACGGACCCCACGGGCTCGGGCGGTCACGCGGTCTACGCGCGAACGCTCGCCGATCTCCCCAATCACGAAGCGATGGAGGTCTCCGAACTCCTCCATCGGGCGCCGAGCATAGCCGAGGTGGGCGCGCCGAGGCTGGTATTTCGCCACGGCGGGGCGATCAGAGGTCGAGCTTGCCGGGACCGAACCAATAGGCCGCGCAGGTCCCACACATGCCGTGGGAGATGGACAGGGGCGGCTGCTCTACGATGGACGGCACCCAGCACCAGAGGTCCGTTTGCTGACCGTGCTTCACGCGCCGGCAGTAGCTGCACTGGACGATCAGTCCGGTCGCCTGCACGAAACGCTGCTTCACCCACTCGACCGGGTCCGCGGCGTACGGAAGCGCCGCCCGCAGCGAGTTGACGACGACGAGCCCGTCCGCTCCGAAGGGCACGATGCGCATGCGGTAGACGCGTCGCTCCGTGGGCGTGGAGCACTCGTAGTCGTGCTCGACGACCTCCCCGGACGAGAGCGCGTACGAGAAGGTCCGCTGGTAGAAGCCCAGCAGAGGCTGTGCGATCGTGTCGCCGAGCGAATCCCCCGGACCCCACGCGCGCTCCTCCCAGGGCGCGTTCGACTCGGCTGCGAACTGCCACCAGGCCGGGTTGACGTAGGCGATCGTCAGGTCCGGCAGCAGCCCGTAGACGACGTCGGTCGACGACTCGATGAGCGGGCGCGTCAACTTCGCGAGCACCGGCTCGAAGGCGTCGAGCATCTCGGTGCCGCGAGAGGCGAATGCAGGTGGGCTATCCGGAGGATCGCTCATGAGAGGAGTACTGCGCGCCGCAGCCCTCTCCGGGAGACTAGCTGCACACGGCGCGACGGCCACGCAAGCGAGGGCTGGCGATCCGAGGACTGGCGGAACTCGGCCGCGAGCAACCTTGCCGCCGCGAGCAACCTTGCCGCCAGCGTCGAACCCATCGCGAGGACGTCAGATGTCGAGCTCGCGCACGTCGAGCGCATGGCTCTCGATGAACTCGCGCCGCGGCTCGACCTGATCGCCCATCAGAACGCTGAAGATGTCCTCGGCCTCGACCGCGTCGTCCACGCGCACCTGCAGGAGCACACGGCTCTCCGGGTTCATCGTGGTCTCCCAGAGCTGGTCGGCGTTCATCTCGCCCAGCCCCTTGTAGCGCTGGATGCCCATCCCCTTGCGCCCGCGACGGTTGACGAACTCCCACACGTCGTCGATGCGGCCGACCTCCGCGGGCTCGCCCTTCTCGTTGCCGTCGTCGTCGAGCTCGATGGCCAAGAACGGCGGCTCGCCGAGCGAGCGGACGTGATCGTGGATGGCCCGGAGCTGCGCGACCTCGCCGCCGTCCAGAAGATCGAAGTCGATGCGGCTCACGCGCGTGCTCACACCGGCGCGGGTGGAGATCTCGACGCTGAAGCGGCCGTGCTCCTTGTCCTCGACGTAGTGCGGGGCCAGCGGAAGCAAATCGGGATCGATCGCCTCGACCGCCGCCTCGAGCCTCGTCATCTCCTCCTCGATGCGGCCGCGGTCCGCCAGCGCCTGGGCGTCGAGCGTGGTGCCGCGGATGAGCCCGACGAGGATCGCCGGCTCGACGCGCCGCTCGAGCGCCTTGAGGAGGCGCCGCCAACGCAAGAGCTCGTCGAGCTGCTTGCGGAGCAGGTCTCCGGCCAGAGTGATGGTCCCGCCTTGCGCGCGGATCGCCAGCCGATCGGTGCCGGCGTCGAGCACGAAGCGATCGAAGGCGTTCTCGTCCTTGAGGAACTGCTCCTTCTTGCCCTTCTTCACACGATAGAGCGGCGGCTGCGCGATATAGACGTAGCCGTTGCGGATCGCGTCGCCGAGCTGGCGGTAGAAGAAGGTCAGCAGGAGCGTGCGGATGTGGCTCCCGTCGACGTCCGCGTCGGTCATGATGATGACCTTGTGGTAGCGGAGCTTGTTCATGTCGAGCAACTCACCGATGCCCGCGCCCAGCGCCGTGATCAGCGTGCCGACTTCCTGGTTCGCCAGCATCCTCTCCAGGCGGGCGCGCTCGACGTTGAGGATCTTTCCGCGCAGTGGGAGGATCGCTTGAAAGCGTCGATCGCGCGCCTGCTTGGCGGTGCCACCGGCGCTGTCACCCTCGACGATGTACAGCTCGGACTCGGTCGGATCCTTGGACTGGCAGTCGGCCAGCTTGCCGGGAAGGTTCGACGCGTCGAGCATCCCCTTGCGCTGCACCATCTCGCGCGCTTTCCGCGCCGCGTCGCGGGCCCGGGCCGCCATCACCGTCTTGTCGACGATCTTGCGGCCGCTCGAGGGGTTCTCCTCGAGGTAGATGTTCAGCCGGTCGTTGACGATGTTCTCGACGATGCCCTTCACCTCGCTGGAGACGAGCTTGTCCTTCGTCTGCGAGCTGAAGCTGGGGTCCGGGTGCTTGACCGAGACGATCGCGACCAGGCCCTCGCGGACGTCCTCACCGACCAGCGAGGCGCCCTTGAGGTCCTTGAGCAGGTTCTGCGACTGACCGTAGGAGTTGATGGTCTTCGTCAGCGCGGCGCGTAGACCGGTGAGATGGGTCCCGCCGTCCTTGTTGTGGACGTTGTTCGTGTAGCAGAAGACCTGCTCGTTGTAGGAGTCGCTCCACTGCATGGCGATCTCCACCTCGACTCCGTCGCGCGATGTCCTATGATGTAGATCACTTCTTCGTGAAGCGGCGTCTTGTTCTTGCTGAGGAGGCGGACGAACTCCTGGATCCCACCTTCGAAGTGGTAGGTGTGCTCGCGCGCCGGATCGCTCCGCTCGTCGCGGAGATAGATGGTCAGGCCCGCGTTCAGGAACGCGATCTCGCGAAGACGGTTGTTGAGCACGTCCCACGAGAAGTCGACGTTCGTGAAGATCTCGATCGTCCGGCTTGAAGACGATCTTGGTACCTGTCCGGTCGGTATCGCCGATGGCCTCGAGCGGCCCCTTCGGCGCGCCGCGGCCGTAGGCCTGGTACCAGAGCTTGCCCTCGCGGCGGATCTCCATCTTCAGCCACTCGCTGACGGCGTTCACGGCGCTGACGCCGACGCCGTGGAGGCCCGCCGACACCTTGTAGGAGTCGTTGTCGAACTTGCCGCCCGCGTGCAGGACCGTCATCACGACCTCGGCCGCGCTGACGCCCTTCGCGTGCATGCCGACCGGGATGCCGCGGCCGTTGTCCTCGACCGTCACCGAGCCGTCGGCGTTGACCGTGACCCGGATGGTGTCGCAGTGGCCCGCCAGGTGCTCGTCGACCGCGTTGTCGACCACCTCCCACACCAGGTGGTGCAGGCCGGTGCCGTCGTGCGGGTCGCCGATGTACATGCCCGGGCGCTTGCGGACGGCCTCGAGCCCTTCGAGGACCTGAATCGACCCCGAGCCGTACTCCTTGCCACCCTGAGCGGGCTTCTCGCCGCTCTCGAGATTCTTCGTTGGGCTCCATACTCACCGGATGCGGGCGATCTCTCTGAGATCACGCAGGAAATCGGGCAGCGGAAGGGCCGCCTCGCAGACGATGAATCATACTTCGCGCCGGCCCCCGTGGCAACTGCCCACGACCGCAAAAATCCAGAGTGATTACGGGTGGTTACGGGCTCGACGTGGGCAGCGGATCAGATCTCTTCGCCGGAGCCGGAGTCGTAGCTGCGAAGGCGCGCCCGCGTGGAGACGGTGCGGGTGGTGAGCCGGGTGTCCATGCTGGACTGGATCAGCACCGGCCCGACATCCGGGCAGTAGACCGTGTGCACCGTCCGACCGTCCTCGCCGCCGCTCTCCTCGACGTCGACGCAGTGGTCGTAGGTGTCGTTCACGACCTCCACGCTGGCGTCGGTGTCTCGCACGTGCGCGGTGCGACCGCCCATGGCCGGCCACTCGGCGCCCTCCTCGACGGGCGCTTTGAGCACCCAGCGGCCGGACGCGAGGTGCCGGATGCCTTCGGGCGTGAGCTCGTAGACGATTGGGTCGGCGTGCCGGATTTGGCCGTTCGCGTTCATACCGCGGTTGTTGGCGATGGTGCGGTGGTCGCCTTCGGACTCGATGACCTCGAAGATGCCGAGGGTCGGCGGTTCGGGCCCCGTCTCGACGTCGTAGACCCACTGCGCGCCGAGGATCATCGGGTAGAGCGTGGCGGGAGCCAGCCGGTCACCGCGGGGCCGCTCGGGCGCGCTCGAGGCGGCGCCGCAGCCGGCGATGGCGAAGGGGAGCGCGAAGACGAGCCATTTCATCGTGGATACGACGCCTCGATGCGGGAGGGAGTTCAAAATGGGAATCTCAGAAGACAAATCTCAGAAGACCCAGACATAGACGATGGTCGCCAGGACCAGCGCGCAGGCGAGGATGACCACGACCTGCACTGGATCGATCGAGATGCGTTGCTTCAGATCGGCGGCGGCGTCGCGGATCGCGGCGTCCTCGGCCTTCTCGAGCGCGGGGAGCTCCGCGCGGACCAGGGCGTAATCGCCCACGTCGAAGGCCCGGAAGGCGCGGCGTAGCAAGTTCCCATCGGGTGTGCCGGCGCCGGGCAGAGGCGCGGACGCGGCGCCCTTCTTCGCATCGCGAGCGACTGGCACATCGGCGTCCGCGCCGCGCTTCCTCCGGCGCTTCTTCGAGCGCGCCTTCGATTGTCGCGGCCTCTCGGGAGCCGGCTCGTCGCTGGTGGCCGAGAGCGGCTTTGCGTCGTCATCGGAGCCCGGCTCGGCCTCGAGCGGCTCGTCAGCAGCGCCTGCGTCCCGCTCGTCGTCGTCGTCGGGATCGCGCGCCTCCGCGTCGCCCTCCTCGCCGGACTGTTCGCCCTCAGCCCCGTCCGACTGAACGGCAGCTTCAGCAGCCTCATCGGCGAGCTTCTCGGACGCGCGAGGCTCCTCTACCGAGGCCGCGTCTGCCTCGGCGGGCGCCTCCTCGGGCTCGCGCGGCTCGTGAGCGTCGGCCATGGGGGCCGGAGCATACCGGCGGGGGCCCGAGCGGGCCAGCGAGCGCCGTGCGACCTCCGCGACCGGCACCGGCGGGGTTCGAGCCCCTCGAGGCGAGCTCCAGGACCGGCACCGGCGTGGTTCGAGCCCCTCGAGGCGAGCTCCAGGACCGGCACCGGTGGGGTTCGAGCCCCTCGAGGCGAGCTCCACGACCGGCAACGGTGGGGTTCGAGCCCCTCCGGGCGAGCTCCAGGACCGGCAACGGTGGGGTTCGAGCCCCTCGAGGCGAGCTCCACGACCGGCACCGGCGGGGTTCGAGCCCCTCGATGCGAGCTCCAGGACCGGCAACGGTGGGGTTCGAGCCCCTCGAGGCGAGCTCCAGGACCGGCACCGGCGGGGTTCGAGTCCCTCCGCGCGACCTCTTCGACCGGCAACTCGCTGGAGGAGCGGGCGCCCCCGCCGGACGCCCGTCCGCGGCAGCACCAACCTGGCGCAAAGAGCAGCGCCGAAAGAGGCGGCGTTCGGAGACTACGTGAGCACCGCGAAGAGCGCGGCGGCCAGCGACAGAAGCGCGGCCGGCGCGAGCACGAGCGCCACCGTCCAGGTCCGCCGGATCGACACGCGGCGCTGCTCCCGAAGAACCCTCAACGGCGGCCGGTCGTGGGCCGGCGCACCGTAGGCGCGGCGCAGCTCCCCGAGCGGCTCGAGCGCCCGCGCCAACAAGAGCGCGCTCAACACGAACGAGAGCGCGATGGCGGGCAGCGCCCAGCCCGGAAGCCGCGCCGAGAGCCGCGCCGCCACCGTGTCGTCGACCCGCACGCCCGCGCGGTCCACGACCACGACGGCGGGATGCCCGCCCGCCGTGAGCTCGATGTCGGCGAAGTCGCCGCGGCGCAGCACGCGCACACGCTGGACTGGGGCCCCCAACCCGATCCAGCCGGTGCCACCTTGGTCGCCGGCCCGGACCGCCGCCCGCCTCCCGTCCACGCGCACGGCGAGCGTCGTGTCGGGAACGAAAACCTCCGCCGCACCGCTCACCGCGCGCTCGACCACGACCTGCCCGGTACCGGCGCGGTCCACGGGGGGCGCCGGTCGGAGCGCGCCGACCGCCAGGAGGGCCACGCTGGCCATGGGTGCGAGCACCGCCGCGATCAACACCACCCGCAACGCCCACGGCGGCGCTCCCTCGGCGCGCGTCCACCTGCGCTCCGGCAACTCGGCGCGACGTTGCACGTACGCCGCGCTGAGCAGCCCCTGACCGAGCGGGATGCTCGCCGGCAAAAGAGGAAGCGCGATCAGCACGCCCAGCGGCGTCGCGGCGCGCTCGAAGGTCCGCGCGACGACCACGGCCGCCACCAGCGCCGGCGCCAGCGGCAAGAGGTGCGCGAGGAAGACCAGCGCCCAATGCCGGGCCAGCCCGCCTCGCCGAACCAGCCAGGCGCTCTCCAGCACCGCCTCGCCGACCCGCCCGCCGCGCTCGATGAGGATCAGCGGCGCGTAGGCGAAGGGCGCGATGAACCCGACGGTCAGCGCCGTCACCGCCGCGATGCGTCCCCCCGCTCGAGCGCGTCCGGCCAGGGGAGCGGCCCGGCGGCGCTGTCCGCGGTCGAGACATCCGGCCCGATGGCCAGCGCCGCCAGCCAGGTCGCGGCGCCGACCAGCCCCACCATGCAGAGCGCCAAGAGCCCCGCCCGCACCCAGGCCACACTCCGCTCGCTCGGCCGCCCGGTGAGCATCGCGAGCTGCAGCGCGAACATCTCGCAGACGAACCAAGGCGTGACCAGCACGCCGATGCCGAAGAGCACTGACGCCAGCGAGAGCACCACCGCCCCACCCAGCGCGGGGCTCACCACCGGGTGGCGGCGCAGCATCGTCCACGACTCGGAGAGCAGCGATCGGATCGAGAGCGAGGGAGCGGCGATCTCCGAGCTCACCCGTGCGACTCTACGCGGGGTGGCCGACGCGAGCCACGCGGATCGAGCGACCGCCGCGTCGTGGTATATGGCCCCTCGTGAGCAACGATCTCTTCGCGCGCGGGCTCTTCGACGAACAGACCGCGATTGTGACCGGTGGCGGGACGGGCATCGGATTGGCCGTCGCGCGCGAGCTCGGCCGTCTCGGCGCCAGCGTGGCGATTCTGCGGGCGCCGCGCCGAGCCCTTGGAAGCCGCCGCGAAGGCGCTCGAGGCCGAGGGCATCCGCGTCCATCACCACACCGCCGACATCCGCCAGCCCGACTCCGTCGAGGCCTTCGTCACCTCGGTGAAGGACGCCTTCGGCAAGGTCGACATCCTGATCAACAACGCCGGTGGCCAGTTCCCCTCGCCGGCGCAGCACATCAGCCCCAAGGGCTTCGAGGCGGTCGTCCGCAACAACCTCCTCGGCACCTGGAACTTCACGCACGCCGTCGCCAACCAGCTCTTCATCCCCCAGAAGCGCGGCCGCATCGTCAACGTGATCGCCCAGATCGCCCGCGGCTTCCCCGGCATGGCGCACACCGGGGCAGCCCGCGCCGGGGTGGAGAACCTCACCAAGACGCTGGCCGTCGAGTGGGCGCAGTTCGGCGTCCGGGTCAACGCCGTGGCGCCCGGGGTGATCAAGACGAGCGGCACCGCGCAGTACCCGCCACAGCTCCTGGAGACGGCCATCGAGGCGGCGCCGCTGAAGCGGCTCGGCAGCGCCGAGGAGGTCTCGCACCTGATCGTCTACCTCGCGAGCGTCTTCGCCGATTTCATCACCGGGCAGACCTTCTACATCGACGGCGGGACCAGCATCTGGGGCGACCAGTGGCCGATCTCCGACGACGTGCCGCAGTTCCCGCCGTACCCGATCGAGTAGCGAGCAGGGGCGCGGCTGCGCCTTGTGTCGTCTCGGCGCGTCTTGCCTCGTCGCACCGGCGGCAGGCGACGTTGGAACGGACGCTGCAGATGTCCGCCCGGAGGTTGTCCATGACGCTGAGCGGCCAAACCATCCGTACCGCCCCCGCCGAGCGCATGCGCGTCACGGCGGTCCTTCTCGACCTCGACGGCACGCTGGTCGCGTCGAATGACGCGCACGCCAAAGCGTGGGTCGACGTGCTCGAAGACAATGGCTTCAACGCGCGTTTCGAAGACGTCCGGCCTTCGATCGGCATGGGCGGCGGGCTCCTGCTCGAGCGCGTCACCGGCATCGCGCCCCACGACCCGCGCGGGGTCGCGATCCAGAAAGCCCGCAGCGCCATCTTCCGCGAGCGCTACCTCGCCGAAGTCACGCCGCAGCCGGGGGCGCGTACGCTCGTGGAGAAGCTGAAGAAGCGCGGGTTCAAGACCATCGTGGCGACCAGTGCTTCCGATGCGACGCTCCGCCCGCTGCTCGAGGTGGCCGAGATCGCGGATCTGGTGGACGGCTGCACCAGCGCCGACGACGTCGAGCTCGCCAAGCCAGTGCCGGACCTGATCCATGCCGCGCTGAAGCTGGCGGGGTGCAACCCCGACCACGCCATCCTCATCGGAGACACCCCCTACGACATCTCGACCGGTCGCGCCGCGGGCGTGGCCGTGATCGCCCTTCGCTGCGGCGGCTGGGACGACGACGCGCTCGACGGCGCGGTGGAGGTCTTCGACGATCCCGCGGATCTCCTCCAGAACTGGATGCAGACGCCCTTCCGCGCCTCGCTCGCCGACCTCGACGCGCCTCTCTGACGCGCCCAGCCTTCAGCGCTCGAAGCCGTCTTCGCTGACCGTACCCGGCGGCGGGGGCGGCTTGGGCCCGAAGAGCGCCGCCAGCCCGATCGACATCCAGTAGAGGACGTTGAGCGGGATGAGCATCATCATCTGCGATCCCACGTCCGGCGGCGTCAGCAGCGCGGCCAGCACGCCGGAGATCAGCAGCCACCAGCGTGCGAACTTGAGGAGCTGCCTCCAGTTCACCAGGCCGGCGAACGAGAGGAAGGTGATCACCACCGGGATCTCGAAGGTCACGCCGAACGCGAGGAGCAGCCTGGTCGCGAAGCTCAGGTACTCGCCGAGCATGACGGTCGGCTGGATGACCAGGTGCTCGCCGACGGGCCCGCCGAAGTCCAGGAACGCCTGGAACGCGAACGAGAGGACGATCTCGTAGCCGAAAGCCACGCCGCCGACGAAGAAGACCGTCGACACCAGCACGAAGGGGAACGCCAAGCGCTTCTCGCGCCGGTAGAGGCCGGGCGCGATGAAGCCCCAGATTTGCCAGAACACCCACGGGCTCGAGATGATCAGCCCGGCGATGCCGCACATCATCAGGTACGAGACGAAGGGGTCGATGGGGTTGGCGAAGTGGAGCTGCGGCTCGCCGAGATTCATCGCCTGGTAGGCGTCCCGCCAGGGCGCGGCCATCAGCTCGAGCAGCTTCTCCTTGAACACCCACGCGACGGCGGTGCCGGGGACGATGCCGATCAGCGCCCGGATGAGCCGCGTCCGCAGCTCCACCAGGTGCTCCATGAACGTCATCTCGACGTCGTCCTCGGGCCGGTGCCCTTGGACCTTCTCGGGCTCTGCGGCCACGGGCTCGCTCACTCCTCACCCTGCGGTGACGCGGCGCCCATCGTCTTGGCGCGCTCCATCGAACGCGCGTCCGCGGCCTCGCGTTCCGCGGCCGCGATCTTGGCGGCCCGGATCGCCTCCACGTCCGGTTCGTCTTCACGCTCCGCGGCCGTGATCTTGGCGGCCCGGATCGCCTCCGCGTCCGTCGGCTCGTCTTGCGGCGTCATCCCCGCCGCCGCGAGCTTCGCGTCGATGAGGGCCTGCTCGCTCGCCTCGTCCGCGAGCTGCGGCGCCATCCCCGCGGCGACCAGCTTCGCGTTGATGATCTCGCGCTCCCGTGCCTTCTCCGTGCCGGGATCCGCGGCGGGCGGGCGCTGCTCGGCGTCGAGCGCCTCGGCCACGTCCACCCCTTCGGGCGGGAACTCCTGCGCTCGCTCGGCGATGGTCAGCGAGCGCTTTCGCGGCACGCTGGCCGGCTTGCTCACCGGCGCGTCGTCGAAGGGCTTGCGCAGCGAGCGCAGATCCTCGTCCCGCAAGAGATCGTCGATGCCGGTGCTCGCTCGCAGATCGCGCGTGGCGTTGCGGAACTCCCGGTACGCCTTCACGACCGCTCTCAGCATGGTCGGCATGCGATTCGGTCCGACGGCGATGATCAGGATCAGCCCGATCACGACGAGCTCGCTGAAGCCGATTCCGAACATAGAGGCTGCGCCCGCTCGCGTTGTAGCACCTTTGGGTCCCGGCGACAGGGCACCCGCGAAGGTGCGAGCCTGCCGACATCCGGGCCCGCTTCTACTCGCGGGAGACCGTGCGCAGGCGCTCGGCGGCGCGGGTCAGCTCGCGCAGGTGGCCCTCGTACGCCCGGGTGAGCTCGTGGATGCGCTTCGCCGCCACCAGCGTCTGCTCGGAGCCCCGCGCCTGCGCCCGCTGCGACTGGTGCAGCTCGTTGACCATCCCGCTGATGTTCTCGATGGCCTGGCTGATCTGCCGGCCGCCGCGCGCCTGCTCCTGGCTCGAGCGCTCCACGTGCTGGGTGATCAGCCGCATCTTCTCCGCGCTCTTCATGATCAGCTCGGAGCCGCGGGCCTGCTCCGCGGTGGCCGCGGCGATCTGCTGCACCGTCTCGGCGATGCGCCCGATCGCGTCCGTGACCTGCTTGCTGCCCTTGGCCTGCTCGACCGTGGCGCGGGCGATCGCGCGGACCATGCTGGTCGACTTCTGCGACGAGTTGAGGATCTTCTTGAGCGCGCGCTCCGCGTCGGCGCTGACCTCCACGCCGCGGTCGACCGTGGCCGCGCCGAGCTGCACGGCGGCGATGCCCTTCTTGGATTCCGCCTGGATGGCCTTGATCAGCTCGGCGATCTCCTTGGTCGAGGCGCCGGCGCGCTCGGCCAGATCCTTGATCTCGTCGGCGACGACCGCGAAGCCCTTGCCGTGCTCACCCGCCTGGGCGGCGATGATGGCAGCGTTCAGGGCCAGCAGGTTGGTCTGCTCGGCCACATCGTCGATGACGTTGAGGATGTCGCCGATCGCCTCGATCCGGCCGCCGAGGTTACCGATCACCTGCACCGCCTCGGAGCTGGTCTCCTTGATGCGGTTGATCTCGTCGATCGTCTTGAGGATGGCCTCGGCGCCCTTCTCGGCGTCGACCGCGACCTCCTCCGAGAGCCGCGCCGTCTCGTTGGCGTTCGACTGCACCTGATCGATCGACACGTCCATCTGGTTCATGGACGAGCTCGTCTCCTCGGCCGTCAGCGAGAGGGCGTCGACGTTCCGGGCGACCTCCTTGATGGAGTAGGTCATCTCCTCGATCGAGCTGACCGTCTCGCGCACGCTGTTGGCGAGGTTCGCCATGTTCTCGGCGACCTCGTCGTTGGTCGCCGTCATCTCCAGGATCGAGCTCGAGCTCTCCTCGGCGTTCGAGGCCAGCGCCTCCACGTGCTGGGCGATCTGGTGGAGCGCCGCGCTGATCTCCTGCATCGACGAGATGGTCTGCTCGACGGCGGCCATCTGCTCGCCGAACCCGGCCGAGAGCTTGTCGACGTGCTCCGCGATGACCCTCTCGGCGTCGCTGATGGAGCTCCGGTTGTGATCGGCGCGCTGCTGCACCTTCTCGAGCTCGCCCATCACCTCGCGAGCGTGCCGCTCCACGTCCTCGCGGGCCTGGTCCAGATCGCGCAGCTTCCGCTGGGCCTCGTCGCGGGCGTCCTCGGCGTCCGAGATCCGCCGGCGCATCTCCGCCAGCTCTCCCTGGTCCGCGCCGCCTCCACGACGCGCCTCCTCGAGCTCCGCCCGGAGCCGCGAGGCCTCCTCGTCGAGCCGGTCCACGCTCCGCCGCAGCTCCGACTCCCGCTCGCGATGCTGCTCCTCCTGCTCGGTCGCGCGCTGCATCTTCATCGCGACCTCGCCGAGATCATCGAAGATACGCGACGCCAACGGCGGGAGCTGGGCCGGACGGTTCGGCATGCGGCCGCCGAGCGCGTCGCGGAACGCATCCGGGAGCGAATCGGGGGCGCTGTCGAAGCCCATGGCCACGATCAGGCCGCCCACCAGCGCTCCCACGCCCGAGGTGAGGACCGCGAGCGCGAGTTGGTGCGAGAGCTCCCCCGCGTAGTATCCGAGCCCGACGAACACGACGGCCACGAAGAGGCCTTGCCAGAAGAGCCGGCTCTGCCGGAGCTTGGTGTAGAATTCCATCGATGGGGCCTCACGCGCGGGAGGGATTGCGTCCGTGGCGGAGGGTACCGGTCAGGCTTCCGGATCCGCAACATCGCAAGTGATGCCGGGGGGAAGCGTCGGCCTTCCGCGCCCCGCGGCGCGGGCTGGCGGGGAAGCCCGAGGTTCCCGGATCATGACCAAAAGAGCTCGAGCGTGCCCTTCCCGAGCCCGTCGAGCCGGGTCCAGACCTCGCCCTGGACGCCGCATATCCGCATCGCCCCTTCGACCACCCCGACCTGGTAGGTCCCGAGGAAAGCCGGGAAGGACGAGAAGTGGTAGGCGGCGTGGCCATCGCCGAGTGCCTCGAAGCGCACCTGACCGAAGCTGACGGAGACCTTCCAGCCCCGGGCCCCGACCGCGGCCACGCGCGAGAAGTCGTTGCCGAGCGCGGCGAAAAGCACCTTCCCGACCTGGGCTTGGATCAGCGCCTCGTAGGCCCCTCGCCCGAGCCGGCGCAGACCCTCGCCGAGCGGCACGGAGGGATGGAGCACCCCGGCCGCCGCGACCAGGAGCCGCATCAGCTCGTCGTAGGGATAGTCGAAGAAAGG
The DNA here is from genome assembly GCA_963832725.1 of uncultured Pseudomonadota bacterium. GTDB lineage: Bacteria > Myxococcota_A > Polyangia > Polyangiales > Sandaracinaceae > JAEZBP01. Next base: position 2,640,191 of record CAWHVG010000005.1, on the reverse strand, counting down.
CAGGACTCGGCGTGTCGGAACCCCTGCCTTCGCGAAGATGTCGAGTCCGGGCTGCCGCTCTTGCACACGGCGGAGGGGGTCGCGGAAGAAGAGCCCCTTGGCCGTCGCCCCGGGCGGCAGCGCACGAATGTGCTTGTCGACATCGATGGGAGCCGCGAACGAAGGGGGACTGGTTTCGTAGGCGGTCGCACGCACGGGGAGAAGTATGCCCGAAAGGTACGCTGTCGGACCATCGTTTGGCGCCCTTTCACCGACCCAGAGCCGCCCGTCTGACATGCCGTGACCGACCGGCCACCTTTCGCCGGTTGTACTGCGACGAGCGCCGCGTCGAGCGCGTTCTTCGTGATCGAGCCCGCTCCGACTCAGCGCAGATCGGTGAACTCGAGGTCGAAGCGGGCCAGGTACTTCCGCAGCCGGTCGGCGTCGTTGTGCGAGCTCTTCCGCTTGCGGCTCTCGGCGAAGAGAAGGCGGCCCGCCGCGGACAGGCTGGGCGCGTCGGCGCAGACGCGGAGGACCTCGGCGAGCTGCACCCGGTCGAAGCGGTCGAGCTCCGCCGCCGCGTCGCCGAGGACCTCGGTCAAGCGATCCGGATGAGCCCCTCGCGTCGGCTCGGCCCGCGCGGACCACGCCGCCTCGAGCCGCGCGACCTCTTCGTTGCACCGTCGCAACGTCGATCCTCCCCTGCGGCGCCAGTGTGCCCATCCGCAGCACCGCGGCCGAGAGATCGCGGAAGTTGCCGGTCCACCGCGCCTCCGCCGAGCGCGCGAAGCGCAAGAACGCCCGCCGCGCGTCGGCGTTCATCGTCGTCACCTCGCCGCGCCGCTCGCTGGCCCGCTCGAGCTCGTAGTCCAGGTTCGGCTCGATGTCCTCGGGCCGCTCGAGCAAAGAAGGCAGCGTGAAGGTCCACACGTCGAGGCGCGCCAAGAGGTCGTCCCGGAACTCGCCCCGCGCCGCCGACCGCCGCAGGTCCCGGTTCGTGCCGGCCACCAACGTGAAGTCCACCTCCACCGGATGATCCGCGCCGACCGGCAAGAAGCGCTTGTCCTCCAGCGCGTGAAGCAGCATCGCCTGCTCGTCGAGCCCGAGCTCGCCGATCTCGTCCAAGAAGAGCATCCCGCCGTCGGCCTGCCGGAGCAGCCCCGGCCGATCGCGCTGCGCTCCCGTGAACGCGCCTTTCACGTGTCCGAAGAGCGCGCTCATCGCCGCGTCACCGCGCAGCGTCGCGCAGTTCACCTCGACCCACGTCCCTTCCACCGTCCCGTGCGTCTTGGCCAGCTCGTAGATCCGCCGCGCGAGCTGCGACTTCCCGGCGCCGGTCGGCCCCATGAGCAGGATCGGATCGCGAGAGCGGGTCGCCACCCGCTCGATCTGCTCGATCATCCGATTGAAGGCGGCGTTCTTGGTGGCGATCCCCGCCTTCAGGAAGCTCAGGCTCTCGTCGCGCTCCGCCTGAAAGCGCGTCTTCAGGAGGTCGTATCGCTCCAGATCCAGATCGATGACGTCGAAGGTCCCCGGCGACTCGGGGTCGCCCTTGGGCGGCGGCGCCGTCTGCAACAGCGTGCCCGGCACGTGCCGGCTCTCCACCAGCAGGAAGAAGCAGATCTGCATCACGTGGGTGCCGGTCGTGATGTGGACCAGGTAGTCCTCCTTCTCCGGCCGGAAGCGATAGCCGCGCGCGAAGTCGAGGAGCTCCGCGTACACCCGCTCGAAGTCCCACGGGCTCGGCAGCGCGATCTCGCGGGGCGTGACCTCCGTCTCCGGCGACACCCCCTCGATGTCGCCCATCACGACCTCGGCCAGCGACTCGAAGCGCGGGTCGTAGAGCAGCTCCAGCCGGTCCACGACCAAGTCCTCCTGCTGGCAGAGGGACACCGTCGGCCGCCACTTGTCCCAGCGCTTCGCCCCCTTCGGCCCGTCGAGCACGCTCCCCAGCGCCGAGATCACCACCGTTCGCTTCCGACGCGACATTATCGCAGCGTATACGAAGCTATATCGGTGTCGCAATCACCTGCGGCCGACGAGGGCAGGGCGTGCCCTTCACGCGGCTGGCATGGCGGCTGCTGAAGGAGGGCATCGAGCGGCGTCGACGCTGCCGACGAAAGAGAAGAAGAGAGGACGCCATGATGACCACGCAGAACGAGACGAACGCCGGCTACGAGACGATCTACGGCGGCATCCGTCCCATCAAGGCGTGGGTGCGCGGGGTGGAGGTGGACGAGGGCGCCCTCGAGCAGCTCCGCAAGATCGCGCTCCTTCCCTTCATCGAGCCGCACGTCGCGGTCATGCCGGACGTGCACCTCGGCAAGGGCGCGACGGTCGGCAGCGTCATCCCGACGCGCGGCGCCATCGTGCCGGCCGCGGTCGGCGTGGACATCGGCTGCGGCATGATGGCCGTCCGCACCTCGCTCACCGCCGACTCGCTCCCGGACGGCTTGTCCGGCGTGCGCGCCGCGATCGAGCGCGCCGTCCCCCACGGCCGCACCCGAAACGGCGGCTCCGGCGACGCCGGCGCCTACCGCGCGCTGCCCAAGCCGCACCAGGCGGCGTGGGGCGCGCTGAAGGAGGGCTTCGATCGCATCTGCGACGAGCACCCGTCGCTGGTGCGCGGCAACACCGAGAACCACCTCGGCACCCTCGGCACCGGCAACCACTTCATCGAGGTCTGCCTCGACGAAGAGGCGCGCGTCTGGATCGTCCTCCACTCCGGCTCGCGCGGCGTCGGCAACCGCGATCGGCTCCTTCTTCATCGCCTTGGCGCGCAAGGATCTGGAGCGGCTCGACCGCCGGGTCCCGGACCGAGATCTCGGCGTACTTCGAGGAGGGCACGGCGCACTTCGACGAGTACGTCGAGGCTGTCGGCTGGGCGCAGTCGTTCGCGGCCGAGAACCGGCGGCTGATGATGGGCCAGGTCGTCGACGGCCTTCGCGTCTCGGGTGAGCTCCCGCAGTTCACCGCGCACCTCGAGGCGGTGGAGTGCCACCACAACTACGTCGCGTTCGAGCGACACTTCGGCGCCGACCTCATCGTGACCCGCAAGGGCGCGGTGCGAGCGGGCGCCGGCGAGCTCGGCATCATCCCCGGCAGCATGGGTGCGCGCACCTACATCGTCCGAGGCAAGGGCAACCCGGACAGCCTCTGCTCGTGCAGCCACGGCGCGGGTCGCAAGATGAGCCGCACCAAGGCCAAGAAGACCTTCACCCTGGACGACCACGCCCGCGCCACCGAGGGCATCGAGTGCCGCAAGGACCCCGGCGTCATCGACGAGACCCCCGCGGCCTACAAGGACATCGACGCCGTCATGGCCGCCCAGTCCGACCTCGTCGACATCGTCCACACCCTCCGCCAGGTCGTCTGCGTGAAGGGCTGAGCGATCGCCCCCGGCGGGAGCATTCGCCCGTCCGTACCTCTCGCAACGCGAGTGAGCAGCGACCCGCGGTAGCAGTCATGCCGTCTGCGCCGCAGGCGCGGGCGGCGTGACCCGTACCAGCATGAAACCCGGTCCCGGATCATCACCCCGAGGAGGCGGGGGCCGGGGATGGCCAGCGACGACTCGGGTGGCCCGCCACCGTGCCCCGCGACCGACGAACTGCTGTTCGTTCGTCGGGCGCGCGGCACCTCGGGTCGGGTTCCTCGCTGGAGGAGCGGGCCATCCCCGGCCCCCGCCGGTCGATCATGCGCGGCAGCACCCGAACGCAATCGACACGCAGCCATCGCGAAAAAAGCTGCACAAAGCACGATACTCTCCGCACGCAGAGAGAGAACAGAGAGAAGAGAGATGCACCTGCGAGAAGAGATCGACGGCTCCACCGGAGAAGGCGGCGGCCAAGTCGTCCGCACCGCCCTCGCCCTCGCGATGGCCACCGGCACGCCCGTGCGCATCACGAACGTCCGCGCCCGCCGCGCGCGCTCGCGGCCTCTTGCGCCAGCACCTCACCGCCGTCCACGCCGTCGCCGGCGCGTGCGGCGCCGAGGTGCGCGGCGCGGAGCTGGGCTCGTCCACCTTCGAGCTGACCCCCGGCCGCGTCGGCCACGGCGACCACCGCCTCGCGGTCGGCACCGCCGGCAGCGCCGCCCTCGTCCTGCAGACGCTGGTCACCGGCCTCCTGAGCCACGAAGGCGAGAGCCGCATCACCGTCGAAGGCGGCACCGACAACCCCGCCGCCCCGCCGGCCGACTTCCTCGTCCAGGTGTGGGCCCCGCTCGTGCGCGCGCTCGGCGCCGACTTCCACGTCCAGATCGAGCGCCGCGGCTACTACCCCGCCGGCGGCGGCCGCCTCGTCGCCCACCTCAGCGTCCCCGCGCGGCTCTCCGGCTTCGAGCGCATGGAGCGCGGCGCCACCACCGAGCGGCGGGCCGTCGCCCGCGTCAGCGTCTTGCCGCCGAACATCGCCCACCGCGAGCTCGCCGTCCTCGAAGGCGCCTTCGACCTCCAGCGCGACGCGCTTCAGGCCGAGGAGATCCGTCACCCGCGCGGCCCCGGCAACACCGTCCAGCTCCTCTGGCGTTGCGAGCACACCCTCGAGCTCTTCACCGGCTTCGGCGCCAAGGGGAAGAGCGCCGAGAAGGTCGCGCGGGATGTCGTGAACGAAGCGCAGCGCTGGGAGGCAGCCGACGTCCCGGTCGGCGAGCACCAGGCCGACCAGCTCGTCCTCTTGATGGCTCTGGCCGGCGAAGGCGCCTTCCGCACCACCCGCCCGAGCCTCCACACCCGCACCCAGCTCGCGCTCATCCCCCGCTTCCTCCCGGTCGCGATCGAACTGACCGAAGAAGAAGGCGACCGCGCCGTGATCCGCGTCCGCCCGCAGTGAGAGACCGCGTGATCGAGCGACTGTGACCCAGACCTCGGCGCTCCCTCTGTACATCACGGGAGGGCCCGATTTGGAGCGGAGAGGCTCCGATTCGCAGAGCAGGGGCTTCGACTCGGCTCCTGCACGTGCTTACCCCTGCTCGTTCCTGCCGGCACAACGGCTCATGTTTCCAATTGAATTCGGAGGCCGATGGTTCAGGATGGCGCCGGGAGAACGAGGATGACACGACACCTGGTCGCATCGATCGCATTGCGGACATGCCATCCCGCCGACACGGCATGCGGTGGTGTGTGGGTGCTTCCATGACTTCTTCCCGTCGTCTTGTCGCGGCTCTCGCCGCCATCGCGATCGCCGGATCGATCACGGGGTGCGGCGATGGGCGGCATTCCACGCCGCCGCCCTCGACGGATGCGGGGGTTCTCCGGTTCGACGCGGCGATGATCGTGCACGACCCCGGCACCCAAAGGGACGCGGGCGTGATCCCGATGATGATGGACGCGTACGTCCCGCGGCCCGACGCGGGCACGGATGCAGGTCCCCGGCCCGTGTGCAGCGCGCCGGAGCCGGTCGGGGACTGCGTCCTCCACGTCCCGATCGGGAGCTTCGGTCCGCTCACCGCCGCTTGCCTGCCCCGCTGCAGCGCCGACACCGCGGCCGCCCACCGCGCGTGCACCACCCAGTCGTGCCGGGACGCGGCGCTCGCCGCGGACACGACGCCCGGCGCCATGTACTACATCGGCTCGGAGCGCGTCACGACGCCGCTCGATTGCACGGCCTGTGTCAGCTACCAGCAGTTCCACTGCTTCTCCCTCGTCTGCACTTCCCAGGTCGACGCGTACGTCGACAACTGCATCGCCGGCGTGCAGCCGAGTCTCTGCGACACGAACCTCGCTCAGATCGACAGCTGTCTGGCGAGCGTGTCCGCGGCTCAGATGGCGACGCTCGACACCTGCATGCAGTCCGCGGACGGCCCGCCCGGCTGCTTCGCCTGCGAGTGATCGAAGGCGCGTTCACGTCGGTCATCGCGCCATCCCACGATGCGCACGTGCGTCGAGGTCGGGCCGCACGATGCCTCGGTCCACCCCGACTGATCAACGCCACCGCGCTCACGACCACCGCGCTCACGACCACCGCGCTCACGACCACCGCGCTCACGACCACCGCGCTCACGACCACCGCGCTCACGACCACCGCGCTCACGATGCGGCGGGTCGTGGGCTCGTGACCCCGACCGGTCGGCGGCGACGGGCGCGAGTGTCCCCGGACGCATCGACGCGAACGATTCGCCGGCGCCGACCGACGAGGTTCCCGACGGGCAGGCGGCTCGCTTCAAACGCCCGCCGGCCTCTCTCATTCGACCGGCGACCCTTGGAAACGGATCGGCTCGGTCGAGCAAAGCGTCATCTCGTCGGTGAAATCCGCCGGCCGGTCGCTGCAGCCCGCCGGCGGCACCTCGCAGCGCCGCTTCGGTCTTCGACAATCGAGCTGGGCGATTTGGAAATCGAGCTGGGCGATTTGGAAATCGAGCTGGGCGCTCGCGCAAAGCGGCCGGCCGCCCGTGCAAAACCGCCGGCGGCATTTGCGAACCCTCCTTCGAGGTTCTGCAAAGCGACCGGCGGCATTTTACAATCGACCGGCGGCATTTTACAAAGCGCCGTCTCCAGTAATTTCAAGCACTTACGACGGAACGGGCGGATCCAACGGCGGAGCCGCGTCGTCCTCGCTCGTCGGCCCGCTCGCCGTCACCAAGCGCTCGAAGCGGCCTCGGATCGCCGGGTCCTTGCGGAACGCCAGGGTGCCCGCCGACTCGATCCGGTCGATGGCCTCCTCCAGCCGGAGCTGCGCGTCCACCCGGTCGTCGGTCGAGGCCTCACGATCCCCATCTTGCCGTGCTGCGCGGCGTCCGCGCCCCGGAGCTGGGTGGCCAACGTCGTCGCCTCGGTCACGTCGTCGGCGATGACGCCGCAGGGCTTCAACGCGTCCGCATGCGATCCGATCGCGTCGAGCGCGGTCAGCACGCCCGGCGTGTCGCCCGAGCGCAGTCCGTCACCGACGCCGATCGCCGTCTTCAGCTCTTTCGTGCCCGCTTTGCTGCGAACCACCGCGTTTCGGATCGCCACGATCAGATCGTGCGCATCCTCCGCGATCTCCCGCTCGGACGCCGTGGCCGTCTTTTGGTGGAGCAGCGAAGCCTCATCGGACGAACCGTTCAGCAGCGCCATGGCGGACGCGAGCTGATCCATCAATCCATCCGGCAGCCGAGGCCCCAGCACGTCCGAATGACGCTGCTCCAGTCGGGTCGCGATTCGCGCTCGTCGCAGCGCATCCTCGAGCGACCATCGTGTCGTAGAAGCGACCATGTTCCCTCCCTCTTCGAGAGAGAGTGCAACAGCCGGTGCGCTCGATCAACCCGCTCGCCAGAGCCCTGCCACGCCGCTTGGTCAATCGCGCGTCGGGTCGACTCCCTCGCTCAGGCGAGCGGTCACACCGAGCCATACGGGAGCGAGCCGGGCCGGTTCGTCCACGGGTGCGCCTCGCGGTATCCCACGCCTGCTCCGGGCTCGCGCGAGGTCGCGTGGTGCCGCTGCCGGATGCATCCGGGCTCGCGCAGACGAGGGCACCGGATACACGAGGGACCGCTCACGGGGACCAGATACACGAGGGACCGGATCACGAGGGACCGGATACACGAGGCCCACCGGGTGCCGAACGGTGGTGCGAGGTGCTGGGGATCGGAGACGCCGACGCTGGAGGCGGTGGCCCATCACGCGGAGGCCAACACGTATGCGCGGCTGATCGTCGCGCTGCTCGAGCGCGGGGAGCCGATGACGCTGGCGCAGGTGGCCGCTCGCTTCGAGGAGGCCGGCATCGCCGACGAGGCGTTCCGCGCTGCGATCGCGAAGCGGTGCAAGCCCGGGCGGGCGCCGCTGTACCGGGAGGGCAATCGCTACCACCTCAATCAGCGCACGACCAGGACCTCGAACTGTCTGGGCCTTCCGGCTCGGGCTGCGGCCGCCGAAGAAGGCCGCGCGTGAAGGCGAAGCCGGAGCCCCTGCCGGGGCCCGAGGTAAGGGCAGGCCGTTAGACCAGCTGCCGAGGCTGCGACGATGGGGTGGTACCGACGCGATGCCTCGACAGTGGCTCGGCCTCACGGTTGGCGCTCGCGAGTGCTGGACGCGGCAACCAGGCTCCGCTCGGCCGGGCGGCTGCGGTGGCCGCGGTGGAGCGGTTCGGCGCCCGGCGCGCAGGCTGCCTTCGACGGTTCGTACGACACGTTCAAACGCCTCCCGGGTGGTTCGACCGTGGACCGGTGGCCGGAAAATGGCTCGATGGTCTTTTTTTCGCCAGATGGGCGCAGCTCCGCCGGAGGCGAAGCGAGAAAGAGCACGTCGTGGCAAGACCGGGTTCCAGGCTCGCGATGCGATCCCGCAGAGCTCGAGCACGGAGCGACCGGGCCAGCCCCGCCGGGCTCGGGGCGATCTTGGCCGTATCGGCGGGCGCCCCGTTGGCCGCGCGGGCCGGGGCCGAGCTGCGCCAGCCGGAGCGCGCGCGCTGCGTGATGGCGTCCCGTCCCTGCGCCACAGGGCGCAGGAGGATGGCAAGCGTCGCTCCTCGCTCAGACGCGCAGGCCCTCGACCATAGCGCTCGACCTCATCGGCGTAGCGAGCCAGATGTCGGCTTGCGCGCCCGGCTCGGCCGGACGAGCTGGGCCGTGTCGGCGCCGGCGAGGTGGCGCTCGCACGCTGAAGGCGCTCGGTGACGGCCCGGTGCGTGTCGTCGCTCCGGTCGACCTCGCGCCTCCGACAAATCGAGGAAGCTGAACAAGAGCGGCCGGACGCTGAAGATCACGGCGACGCTCCTCGGTCCGGGCTCCTGCGGGATCAGCGCGCCCTTCGGAGACGGCGGAGAAGATGGCGCACTACCTCGCGACGGGCGAGCTCAGAAGCTGCGGCGGAGGCTCGAGGCGGACCTGAAGTCCCTTTACGCGCTCCACGAGTACGGGAGGCTCCACGGCTGCGTGCGCCGCGCTGGGGCTTTCTCGACGAGCGCCTCCCGGCGCCGTGGGCGCACCTCGACGAGGCGCGAATCATCGTCTCCTGATGGCGTCGATCGGCGTCGACCGCGGAGCCCAGCATGCGATAGCAGTGCCCCATCAGGGCGGGGCGAGGCGCTTGGTGGTCGCCTCATCCATCGTCCGAGGACGGGAGTACCGTCGGCACCGGGCCCGGCGCGCGCACGTGCTGCCCGACGAGCGCAGCCGAAGGAACTGAGCTGGCGGACGAGCTCGGGCGCGCTCATCGACAATCGCCGAGGTGCAGGCGGCGCGGCTGGCGTGAGGCCGGCCGCGCAGTGTGGACACGGATCTTCCGCGTTACTCACCGATCCAGACGTCGATGTCCTTCCAGTCGCGGCGGGAGGGCCAGCCGCGGGGGAGGCCCATGACCTTGCCGAGCTCTTCGCGATCGCCGCGCCAGGCGGCGTAGGCGACGCCTTCGGCGACTTTCCAGCAGGCGAGGGTGATCGACATCCAGTCGTACTCTTCGTCCTGCTCTTGCACGAGGTCGTCGCAGATCAGGGTGAGCCACACGCCCGGCTCCCCCGCCCAGGCGCCGCTGCCGCGCGAGTTCCAGGTGGTGATGGCCGGGAGGTTCTGCTGCATCAGCGACTTCGCGTCGTCAGGACGCCGCCGTAGTAGCTCCCTTCGCGGGCGAGGTAGAGGGTGTCTTCGCTGACGCCCGTCGTCGACCAGTCGGGGCTGGTCGGGTCGCGGTAGGCGACCGCCGCGTCGTAGCCGTCGACGCTCTCGGCGCGCTTGGGCTCTTTGCCCCGGAGCTCGCTCCAGGTCTTCACGCATTCGTCGAAGCTGCGAATGGGGAAAGGCTGCTCTATGGATTCGACGCTCTCGAGCCCCAGCGCCTGCCGCCAGGGTCCGGCGACGTCCGGCATCTCGGCCAATGCGTGCTTGGCGCTCTCGGCCAGCGTCTCGTCGTCGGCCAGGGTGGCCATGGTCGCCAGGACGAGGGCGGCCGTCGCGGTGTGGGCTTCGGCGACGTCTTTGACGAGCTTGGCTTCGCCGAAGAGGAGAGACGCATGGTCGCCCGCCGCCCGCTGGGAGCCGGCGCCGGTGACGCGGACGCGCTCGATGACGCCGTCGGTCTCGATCTCGATGGGGCCGGCGCCGAGCGGCGGGTCGAGGACGTAGCCCTTCATCATGTTGTCGACGAGGGTGCCGTTGACGCCGACGCGGGCCAGCGGGCCCACCGCTTCCACGCCAATCGTGATCTCGGGCTCGCCGCCGAGGAGGCTGGTCCATCCGCCCTCTTTGTCGCCCAGGCCCTGCTGCGACCACCGGCGCGCCGCCACGTCGACGACGAACGCGGCGCCGTCCCGGAAGCGGACGGTGATCAGGTTCGCGCCCGTGACGGCGAGCGCGAGGCGGAAGTCCCCGTGCGGAGCCGCCGACTGCCAGCGCGGCCCGCAGGACTCCGCCCTCTCGAGGGTGGGGAAGCGCTCCATCTCGTCGACGCGCATGCGGTTGAAGCGCACGAGCTCGAGGTGGCGGACCAGGAGCGAGAGAGACTCGTGCTTTTCGGGTTTGAAGTCCTGGATGGGCTTCTCGAAGTTGCGGGGCGCGCAGCCGATGACGATCGACCCGTGGCGGCGGGCGAAGACGGCCAGGGCGTGGAAGAGGACCTCCCGCGGGGCGTCGCAGCCGAGGAGCATGTGAAAGAGGCCGACGGCGCCTTTGTCGCCCCAGCCGATTCTGATCTGAGCGTCGAAGTCGAAGCGCTCGATGGCGGCGACGAGCCGCGCCGGATCCGCGCCCCAGCCGAGGAGGTTCTCCGAGAGGGCCCGCTCGCGCGCCCAGGCCAGGTCGTCGCGCCAGCCGGGGGTGGTCACGATCTGGAGGAGATCGGCCCACGCGGAGGGCGTGAGGTCGTCTCTCTGATGCTTCTCGTCCTTCAGCACGCGCTCGAGGTCGGCCAGCGCGACCGGCTCGTTCGGAGGCGCGCCCTCCGCGGGTGCGCCGGGATCGATGGCGAAGTCGCGCAGGTCGAGGTCCCAGGCGGAGCTGGCGCGGTTGTCCAGATCGATGAGGAAGGTCGGCGCCTCCGGGAGCTTGGCCACGGCCTCGGCCATCTCGCGGGTCCTGGCGTCGGTCTGGTTCTTCTTGGTGGCGCTCTCGGCCGCCTCGCGGGCGGCGCGGCGACCCTCCGGGCCCATGACGGCGAGCCAGCGGGCCACGGCGCGGCCGCGCTTCTTGTCGCCGAGGAAGCGGGCCAGGGCATCGGCCGCCGCCGCCGTGCGGGTCTTGGCGGCGAGGAACGCCAGGCGCTCGAACTGGGCGTCTTTGCCCTTCACGGCGGCGAGGACGGAGGCGACGCCGTCCGCGTCCAGCCCGCCGAGCTCGATCCAGAAGTGGTCGACGTCGCGCTTGTTGACCTTCTTGACGACGCGGGTGGCCAGCTCGGCGAACGCGGCCGGCGCGAGCGGCGCCGCGGGGACGAAGTGCTCGAGCGTGTGCGGGCTGAGCTCCTGGTCGGTCCCGGCCAGCCATTCGAGGAGGCGGGCCATGTCCGCCAGGTCGCCGAGCTCGATCGGCTTGCTGGACACGTTGTCGATCGCCCGCTCGCCGGCGATGATCGAGTCGACGAAGGGCGCGGCGAAGCGCGCTTGCAGTTGGCGCGTCCGCTCGGAGCCGTCGTGGCCGAGGGTCTCCAGGACGTAGGAGAAGCGGGCCGGCGCCCGCTCGCTCACCCGCGTCATGTACTGGATCGAGGTGATGGGCTCGGCGATGTCCGGGTGGAGGACGTAGGCCATCCGCTGCAGGAGCGGGATGGGCCGCTCGGGGGTGATCCACGCGGTCAGCTCGTCCTCGGTGACCGGCGCGTCGAGGGCGCTCGGGTCGAGGCTGAGATCCTTCCACTGAATGAGGCCGCCCGGGGCCAGCTCGTCCGGACAGGCCATCACGACGCGGAGGAACGCGTGGCGGTCGCGGTGCCGCAGCCCCTGCTGGGGGCCCATCAGCTCGTGGATCTTCCCGTTCGCGAGGAGCTCACGGATGGCGGTCTTGGCTTCTTCGTCGGTCATCTTTCGCTCTCCCCTACGGTGCTTTGCTGCAAATGCCCCCTCGCGGCGCGTGGTCACGGCGCGTGCCAACACGGGTGGCCGCCGATCGCCGTCACGAACCGGCAGAGCTGTCAGCGACGTCCGTCACACGCGACAGCCTCGTCACACGGCCGTCTCAGCGGCTCGACGGTCGCGGCTGCCGTCGTTTCGCAGCTCGGCCTGGTGGAGGACGTCGGCGACACGGCGGCCGCCGAGCTCGCCTCGGCCTGAGGTCGATGAGGGCAGCGCTCAGGGCTGGCGGGCGCGCCAGGCCTCGGGGGTGTCGCCGGTCCAGCGGCGGAAGGCGTGATGGAACGCGCTCGGCTGGGCGTAGCCGAGCATCCAGGCGACCTCGGCGATGGCCGAGCCGCCGCCGAGGAGGATCAGCGCGCGGCGGCGCCGGACGGCGTCGAGGGTGGCCTTGAAGGAGGTGCCTTCGTCGGCGAGGCGGCGCTGGAGGGTGCGCCGGCTCATGCCGAGGCGGCGGGCCACGCGCTGGACGTCGGCGTCTCCGGCGTGCAGGCGCTCGGCGAGCAGATCTTCGACCCGCTGGGTCAGGCTGACCGAGCTGGGGATGCGCTCCAGCATGCCCTCGGCCCAGCGCTGGAAGTAGCGGTGCAGGAAGGGGTTGGCGTCCGGCAGCGGGCGCTCGAGCACGGACAGGGGGACGGTGACCTCGTCGAGCGCTTGGGAGAGCTCGACCGGGACGCGGAGGAAGCGCTCGTAGGCGGCGGGATCCCCCTCGGCGCGGAGCCGGACGCGGGCGCCGCTCAGCCCGCCGACGAAGGCGCCACCGTTGATGACGAAGTCGCCCATGGTGAGCTGCGCCATCACGTGATGCGCCGGGCGCGCCGGACCGAAGGGCGCGTACGAGATGCGCGCGGCGTCGCCGGTGATGCGCATCTCGAAGCGCTCGCCGTCGTTGAAGACCCGCTGGTAGCGCGCCATCCGCTCGACCGTCTCGCGCAGGGTGGCGCTGGTGATCATCAGGAAGCCGAGGGCGTCGAGGTCCTCGACGGTCAACGCGACGACGAAGCGCAGGCCGACGAGGGGGTCGCGGAGCGCGTCGGCGGCGCCTTCGAGCAGGTCGTACATGGCGGCGAGCGGGATGCGCGCGTCCAGATCGCGGAGCGTGTCCTCGCTCAGCCGGGCGCGAGCCAAGAGCGCCGCCCGCTCGACGCCGGCCTCGTCCGCCCAAGAGACGAAGCGGGCGGCGATGCGCGCCCACATGGTGGGCTGGGTCGCGAGGTCGCGAGACGCGTCGGACACGAACGGAGCGTAGCAGTCCGTCGAAGCTCTTTGCGCCTCGGCTCTCCGGCGGAGACGACCCGTCGGTACGCCACGAATGCCCGAGCAACCCGGAATGCCGGAGCAACCCCCACGAGCGCGGCGGCGCGTGCGGCCTTCCGTCCCTGCGGGCGGCGCACGGATTGCGCCGGGCGAGCGGCCATGCGTGGCACAGCGTGAATCTCACTCACGGTTGCGAGGGCGAGGCATGCGGGCGAGGCGCTGGACGCGAGCGGCACGTGGATTGCTCGGCGAGGCCGCCATGCGAAAGCTTCACTTCATTGCGCTCGCGGTGGCGAGCCTGGCGCTGAGCGCCTGCAACTCGGTGCGCTTGGCCGACAGCGTGGACCTCACCTTCGATTGGGGCCCGCTCCAGCATCACGACGAGCTCCACATGCCCTACGCGGCGGGGACCGACTTCTCGCTCTACACGATCGGCATCTCGTCCCGGCACACGGTGGGATGGACCCTCGAGAGCGGCGACGACTCGGTCGTGCGGGTGGACTCGACGAGCGATGGGAGCGCTCGGGTGACGGCGGTCTCGGCCGGGACCGTGGCCATGTCGATCGTGGACGCCGACGGGCAGCCGGTACACGACGTGGCGCTGGACGTCCGGCAGCCGGACCGCGCGGAGCTGATGGCGCACGGTCCTTTGATCATCGACCGGCCCGCGCTGCAGGAGGACTGGAGCGAGATCCACGTGCTGGCCGGCCACGAGGCGACGTTCGAGGTGCGCTGGTTCGAGGGCGACACGCGGCTCTACGGGAACGGGACGCTCACGGCGGTGGCCGACGGCGACATCGACGTGACGCCGCGGCAGACCTTCCTCTTCGAGGATCGGGAGTGGGTCACGTTCGCGCCGCACTCGGAGGGCACCTACGAGGTGCAGCTCCTCGCCAACGGGCAGCCGGTGCGCACGGTGCAGGTCGTCGCGGTGACCGCCGACGCGCTGGACAGTGTGGCGCTCTACGGGATGGACGAGGCCCACGCGCACGAGGGAGACCTGCTGACGGTGCTCGCGCAGGCCTACGACGTGGAAGGCCGGGCCGTCTTCGGCGTCGAGTATCAGTGGGACCTCGACGGCGCGACGCAGGACGGCTTCGGCGATCTCTACCGCTACGCGCTGGCGCCCCACAGCCCGCGGCAGCTCACCGCGCACTTCTCCGGCATGGAAGCGAACGTGATGATCCACGCGACCGAAGGCGTGGTGGACTCGACGAACCGGCTCGGCTGCTCGGTCGGCGGCGTGGGCATGCCCGGCACGCCGCTCGGCGCCGTCGCGCTCGGCATGCTGGCGCTCTCGCTCTTCCGCCGGCGGCGCTGATGATGAGAGCCGCGTCTCGGCCGCCGCGTCTCGGGCGGCTGGGACGCGGCGGATCAGGAAGCCTGACCGAGCACGTTCGACCGTTGGCGTGGATGACGGAGGGCGAGTCTCGGCGGCCGCGCACGAGCGACAGGAACGGCGATCGGGAGCGCGACCGAGGACGTCCGACCTCCCACCCGTGCCGAGTCTGGTGAGCCGCGCTCATCGGGAACTCGCGGCGAACGTTCCTGGTCCGCGGTCTACCGGCCGGACCACGCGATGGAGGCGGCGCTGTAGTCGGACGGGTACGCGCCGAGCTGCGTGCACTCGCCGTGCGCGCCCATCCGGTAGAGATACGTGGCGGTGCCCGAGCCGCCGCGGATCGCGCCGTGGACCAACGCCAACGAGCCGCCGGCCGAGCCCGCGTCGAGGACTGCGCCGACGTACTCGGCGTCTTCGGCGGGCAAGGGCGTGCCGGCCGGATCCGGCGAATTGCACGCGACGGGACCGAGGAACGCCGGCGCCAGCCCCGCGCTCCAGGAGAGCACGCCGCCCTTGGTGCCCACGCGGACGTCGGTGCCGAGCACGTCGAGGGAGCTCCGGGAGTACGCGTTGTTCGGGATGGCGACCTGGAGCTCGCCCGTCGTGGCCAGGCTCGCCGCACCGGGATCGACCCGATACTCCTGGAGCCCGTCGTGGATCAGCCCGGCGATCCGATCCGGCTGCCCGCTCGGGGCGGCGCTCACGCGGACGAACTCGTAGGAGACGTGCCAGGAGCCGACCAGCGACCAGCCCTGCTCGCGGTAGATCTCCAGCGTGTCACCCGAATCGCTGGAGCTCGAGGCGTCGCCCCAGAGCACGGCCACCGCCGGCTGGCTCTGGAAGGTGATCGGCGAGACGCTGATCGGGCTGAGGTCGTCGCGGTCGATGCGGTCGAGCACCATGCCGCCGTCGACGTGGACCAGCGAGCCGCCGCGGCCGTAGTCGCCGACGAACCCGACCAGATCGGTCCCGTCCTGCAGCCCGCCGACCAGGGTCAGGCTGCCGTAGGTGCTGTAGTCGAGCTGCAACCCGCGACAGGGCTGGAGCGAGGCGTCGTAACGGAGGAGGGTCTGGCTCACGGGCGAGCCGGAGGCCACCGCGCCGACGAGCAGATGGGGTCCCGACGGACAGACCGGCTGGCTGCTGGTGTCTCCGGGATTCAGCGTGATCGGCTGGCGCGCGCAGCCGGCGAGGAGCAGGAGCGCGGACGAGAGCGCAAGTCGGTGGACGCCGGAGAGCATGGTCGGGAGTGTCCGGCAGCGGCGCCCGCACCGCAAACGGACGAAAAGAAGAGGGATCCTTCCCCGCGGTCCGCGTATCCTCGGCGGCAAGGTCTTCCTGATGCGCTTGAAGCTGCTCGCGACAGCGTCGTTGTTCCTGCTCGGCGGGTGCGTGCCCGACCTGGGCCAATGGCAGCTCGTGTCGTCCGGGGTCGACGGGAGCGTGCCGAGCTACGACGGCGGCGGTCCGGGGCCGAACCCGATCGACCGCGGCACGCCCTGCCCGAACCCCTACCTGCTGATGGGCACGGTGACGGGGACCAGCGACACGGCGCAGGTCATCCGGGTCGATCCCGCGACCGGATCCCGCTGCCGCCAGACTCCCCAGGTCGCGCAGCAGCTCGCGTTCGGCTCGGCCATCCCAGACGTGGACTGGCATCCCTCCACCGGCGAGGTGCTGGGGCTCTCGGACGCGGTGATCGCGCTCGACGATCAGGGCTTCGAGGGCTGGCGTTACCAGCCTTTCGGCGAGCTCACGGGCTTCTCCGGAGGCTGGGTGGTCGGGTTCTCGAGCAGCAGCGGACCGCGCATCGCGGTCGCCTGGAACGAGAGCTCGTCGTCGCTCGACTCGATGCTGCTGCTGAGCGCGGACGGGCAGGTGACGGCGCCGATGATCACGCCGCCCTTCTTCGGCGCGATGATCGCGGTGCATCCCGACGGCAGCGGGCGCTTGCTGATGCCCTCGAAGGCCAACGCCAACATCGACGTCTACACGGTGAACGACAGCACGACGTCGATCCGCCCGGACACCGACGCGACGCCGCTCTGGCCCGGCATGCCGCCCAGCCTCTACGACACCTACGGGCAGCGCACTCACGTCGGCACGGACCTGATGACGCAGCGGATCGCCATCACACACCAGACCGGCGTCGCCGTCTGGCAGGTCGGCGCGCCGGCGCCGAGCAGCGCGATGACCTGTCCCTCGTACTGCGACAGCTTCCAGGCATCGGCGCCCGACCCGAACGCGAACGGCGGCGCGTACAGCATCTGCAAGCAGCCCGGCGGGAGCGCCCGGCACCTGGTCCGCCTCCACGACGGGACCTGCGATCTGGTGATCGACGGCACCTCGCTCGGTCACCAGACGTTGCAGGACATCGCGCTGGTCCGCGCCGCGCTCTGACGCGTAATCGACTCACCGGCCGACCGGTGGACGCGCGGCGACTTCCGGGCGGAGACAGTCCGGTGGAGACAGCCGGGCGGTGGAGACAGCCGGGCGGTGGAGACAGCCGGGCGGTGGAGACAGCCGGGAGGAGACGAGCGGGTGCTGACGACTTGTGCTGACGACCTGTGCTGACGACTGGCGTGGACCGACTGGCGCCGACGTGGGCCCCGTAGACACGGCGGGCTCCGTGCCCCGGCAGCGCGCGTGATGCTGCCGACGATGAAACGTCGCTCCTTGCTACGAGCGCCAGAGACGCAGCGGTGGCCGCCGACCTCGCCTCTCCTGCACGACGGCGGGGACGCCTACCGCCAGCGCGCCGGCCGGGACGTCGCGCAGCACCACCGCGTTGGCGCCGATCGATGCGCCGTCGCCGATCCGCACGGCGCCGAGGATCTTGGCGCCCGCGCCCACGTTCACGCCGCGACCGAGCACCGGCGCCTCGTCGGGGCGCGCCATGCTGCGCATGCCCAGCGTCACGCCTTGCCGCAGGATGCAATCGTCGCCCACCACGCTGTTGCCGTGCACGACGATGCCGTGCTGATGCTCGATCACCACCCGCCGGCCGATGCGGGCGCTGTAGGGGAGCTCGATCCCGTACAGGTTCCGCACCAGCCGGTGCATCGTGCGGTAGGTGATGCTCAGCGGAGCGCGCAGGGCGATCGGCCTCACGTTCATTCGAGCGACGCCGAAGCGGTGCACGACCAGCGCGTGGAGCCCCGCTCGGCTCCAATCACGTCCGTGCGTGACGAAGTCCTCGCGGACCAGCCGCCACAGGCTCGGCGCTCGACGGATTCGGGGGGGATGTCTCACGTCAAAGGCGCAGCTAGGCACCTGGCAGCGCCGAGAACCCGGGCAAATTCCGCCCATTCAGGGCGTGCCCGACCCACTGACACGCTTCGATCACGCACGAGACGCGGTGGCTCGCACAGGGTCCAACGTCATGTACGGGACGGCGTGGCTCGCACATGGCGCGCTCACACATGGCGCACCGTCACGCGCGTGTCGGCGTGGTCCGCACATCCTCACGCGCGTGACGAACCGCCACGCATCACACCGGGTCGAGACCGACTCGGATCGCCGCTCCGCGCGTCCCGCCCCGGCTCCCCTTCTCGTCAGCGCTTCTTCATCGCGCGGTCGATACCCGCTCGCATCTCGGCCGGGTTCATCGCAGGCGTCAGCTCGATCGACGCGCCGAGCGTCATGAAGAACGGCTCGGCCGCCGACGGGATGTCCTCCGGGCTGGCGAGGTCGACGAAGAAGATCCCCGTCCGCTTGCCGTTCTCGGCCACGAAGTATGCCGCCTCCGGCTTCATCCGCTCGATGAAGTCCATGAACATTCCGGGGAGCTTCCCCTCGGTCGCCGCTCGGTTGGTCGGCTCGTTCTCCATCGAGACCTTCATCATCATCCGCATGACCCCTCCTCTGGGACCCTCTCGGTCGCCATCTCGATCGCTAGACACCGAACGAGGACTGCGAGGCGCGCTTGACGAGAGCGCGCGCCGGGGCTAGCCATCCGCTCATCGAGATGAACGGATGACCGTCTCGCTGGCCGACACCACCTCGCTGCTGACCCTCTTCGCGGACCCCACCCGGGTGCGGCTGATGGCCCTGCTCGCGCGCGAGGAGCTCAGCGTGGCGGAGCTGACCCACATCACGCAGCTCGGGCAGTCCCGGGTCAGCACCCACCTCGGCAAGCTGCGCGACGCGGGAATGCTGTCCGACCGCCGCCACGGCGCGTCGACCTTCTATCGAGCCAGCGCGGCCATGCCGGACGCGGCGCGCGCGTTGTGGGCGCTGGTCCGGGAGCAGACCGACGACCGCACGATCGACGCCGACCGCGAGCGCTGCCGGGCGCTGATCCGCGCTCGCGAGGCGGCGTGGCCGGACGCCGTGGCGGGGCAGATGGAGCGTCACTACTCGCCCGGGCGCACCTGGGAAGCGACGGCGCGCGGCTTCCTCGGGCTGATGCGCTTCGGCCACGTGCTCGACGCGGGGAGCGGCGACGGCACCTTGGCCGCGTTCATCGCGCCGCGCGCCGAGAGCGTGACCTGCCTGGACCGCAGCGAGACCGTCCTCGAGGCGGCCAAGAAGCGCCTGGCCACGCAGGACAACGTCCGCTTCGCGCAGGGCGACTCTGCTCGAGCTGCCCTTCGACGCCGCCGCGTTCGATCAGGTGATGCTCTTCAACGTGCTCACCTACACCGAGCGACCCGAGCGCGCGCTCGCCGAAGCCGCGCGGGTCCTGCGAGCCGGCGGACTCTTGGCCGTCGTCACCCTGCGCGCCCACCCGCACGAGTCCGTCACCGCCGGCTACGGCCACGTCGTCGCCGGCTTCGACCCCGAGAAGCTGGCCCGGCACATCGCCAAGAGCGGCTTGACCGTCGACACCTGCGAGGTCACGTCCCGCGAGCGCCGCAAGCCCTACTTCGAAGTCATCTCCGCCTTCGCGCACAAGCCTGCCTGAGGCACGAGCCCGTCTCGGGCACGAGGAATCACGACGATGAGCGCCACACGCGACGAGCTGGTCCACCTCTTGGAGAACCGCATCCTCCTGCTCGACGGCGGGATGGGGACGCTGATCCAGCAGCACAAGCCGGACGAAGGTGATTTCCGCGGCGAGCGCTTCCGCGATCACCACAAAGATCTCAAGGGAAACAGCGATCTCTTGAGCCTCACCCGGCCCGACATCATCCGCGGCATCCACGAGACCTATCTCGAGGCCGGCGCGGACATCGTCGAGACCAACACCTTCACCGCCACTCGCATCGCCCAGGCCGACTACGACCTCGAGGACGCGGTCTTCGAGATGAACGTGCGCTCGGCCCAGCTCGCCAAGGAGGCGGCGGAGCTCTGGACGGCCAAGACGAAGAAGCCGCGCTTCGTGGCCGGCTCCATCGGCCCGCTCAACAAGACGCTCTCGCTCTCGCCCGACGTCAACGACCCGGCCTTCCGCGCGGTCAGCTTCGACGAGGTGCGCGAGGCCTACGCCGAGCAGGTGCGCGGGCTGATCGAGGGCGGCTCGGACATCCTCCTCCTCGAGACCATCTTCGACACGCTCAACGCCAAGGCGGGGCTGATGGCCATCGACCAGGTCCAGCGCGAGCTCGGCACGGCGCTGCCCCTGATGATCTCGGTCACCATCGTCGACAAGAGCGGCCGCACGTTGAGCGGGCAGACCGTCGAGGCGTTCTGGATCAGCGTCGCCCACTCCAAGCCGTTGACCGTCGGGATCAACTGCTCGCTCGGCGCCCGCGAGATGCGGCCGTTTTTAGCGAGCTGGCCCAGGTCGCCGACACCCGCATCAGCGTCTACCCGAACGCCGGCCTGCCCAACGCGTTCGGCGGCTACGACGAGCAGCCCGAGACGACCGCCGCGCTCATCCGCGAGTTCGCCGACGACGGCATGATCAACCTGGCCGGCGGCTGCTGCGGCACCCGGCCCGAGCACATCGCCGCCATCGCCAAGACGTTGGAAGGCGTGGCGCCGCGCGTCCCGAAGAAAGCCGAATCGCTCTCCCGTTTCAGCGGGCTCGAGCCTCTGGTCATTCGGAAGGACAGCACCTCCGGGGGTCTGGGGGTCGACCCCCAGGCAAGCCAATTTCTGATGATCGGCGAGCGGACCAACGTCACCGGCTCGCGGAAGTTCCTGCGACTGATCAAGACCGACGACTACAACACCGCGCTCGAGGTCGCGCTCGACCAGGTGCGCGGCGGCGCCAACATCCTAGACGTCAACATGGACGAGGGGATGCTCGACTCCGAGGCGGCGATGGATCGCTTCCTCAAGCTCGTCGCCGGTGAGCCGGAGATTGCGCGGCTGCCCATCATGGTCGACTCCAGCAAGTGGACCGTGCTGGAAGCCGGCCTCAAGTGCCTGCAGGGCAAGTCGGTCGTCAACTCGATCAGCATGAAGGAGGGCGAGGCCGACTTCATCGCCAAGGCCGAGCTCTGCCGCCAGTACGGCGCCGGCGTGGTGGTGATGGCGTTCGACGAAGAGGGCCAGGCCGACACCACCGAGCGCAAGGTGAGCATCTGTCAGCGCGCGTACCGCATCCTGACCGAAGAGGTCGGCCTCGACCCGACCGACATCATCTTCGACCCGAACATCTTCGCGGTCGCGACCGGCATCGAAGAGCACAGCAAGTACGCGCTGGCGTACATCGACGCGGTTCGGAAGATCAAAGAGACCTGCCCGGGCGCCAAGATCTCGGGCGGCGTCTCCAACCTGAGCTTCTCCTTCCGCGGAAACGACCACGTCCGCGAGGCGATGCACTCGGTCTTCCTCTACCACGCCATCCAGGCCGGCATGGACATGGGCATCGTCAACGCCGGCCAGCTCGTGGTCTACGAGGACATCGAGAAGGAGCTGCTGACCCGCATCGAAGACGTCCTCTTCGATTGGCGGGAGGACGCCACCGAGCGGCTGGTCGAGCTGGCCGAGCGGGTGAAAGGCAGCGGCCAGAAGCGTGAGCTGGACCTGAGCTGGCGCGAGGCCCCGGTCGAGAAGCGGCTCGAGCACGCGCTGGTGCACGGCCTGGTCGACTACATCGAGGCCGACGCCGAGGAAGCGCGCGCCAAGCTGCCGCGGCCGCTCGACGTCATCGAAGGCCCTCTGATGGCGGGCATGAACGTGGTCGGAGACCTCTTCGGCGCCGGCAAGATGTTCCTGCCGCAGGTGGTGAAGAGCGCGCGCGTCATGAAGCGCGCCGTCGCCTACCTGATGCCCTTCATGGAAGAGGAGAAGCGGCGCCTCGGCGACGCCGCACGGCGCTCGGCCGGCAAGATCCTGATGGCCACCGTGAAGGGCGACGTCCACGACATCGGCAAGAACATCGTCGGCGTCGTGCTCGGCTGCAACAACTACGAGGTCATCGATCTCGGCGTCATGGTGGGCGCCGACCGCATCCTCGACGCCGCCGTGGAGCACGACGTCGACATCGTCGGCCTGAGCGGCCTCATCACGCCCTCGCTCGACGAGATGGTCCACGTCGCGAGCGAGATGAAGCGGCGCAAAATGTCGCTCCCGCTGTTGATCGGTGGCGCCACCACCAGCCGGCAGCACACCGCCGTGAAGATCGCGCCGGTCTACGACCAGGCCGTCGTCCACGTCCTCGACGCCTCGCGCGCCGTGGCCACCGTCTCGTCCCTGCTGGCGCCCGACCAGCGGGAAGGCTTCGCCAAGAAGAACGTCGAAGAGCAGGACAAGCTCCGCGCCCTGCACGCCCGCGGCCCCATCCGGCCGCTGACCCCCTACGCGAAGGCGAACGAGAACAAGCCCGCCATCGACTGGTCGACCGCGCCCGCGAAGCCGCCCTTCGTCGGCCGGCGCGTGGTGGACGACGTCCCGCTGGCGGAGATCGCGAAGTACATCGACTGGACCTTCTTCTTCACCGCCTGGGAGCTCAAGGGCCGCTACCCGGACATCCTCCAGCACCCGAAGTACGGCCAGGCCGCGCGCGAGCTCTTCGAGCATGCCGAGCCGCTCTTGAAGCAGATCATCGATGAAGGGCTCCTGACCGCCCGCGGCGTCTACGGCTACTGGCCGGCGGCCTCGGACGGCAACGACATCGTGCTCTTCACCGACGAATCGCGGACCGAGGAGAAGCTGCGCTTCCCCATGCTGCGCCAGCAGCGGGACAAGAAGGGCGACGAGCCGCACCTCTGCCTGGCCGACTACGTCGCGCCGCGCGAGAGCGGGAAGAACGACTACGTCGGCGCGTTCGCCGTCACCGCGGGTCTCGGTGCGGCCGACATCGTCGCCCGCTTCGAGGGAGAGCACGACGACTACTCGGCCATCATCGTCAAAGCGCTGGCGGACCGGCTGGCCGAAGCCTTCACCGAGCTCTTGCACGAGCGCGTCCGCCGCGAGTGGTATGCGCCGGACGAGAAGCTGAGCAGTGAAGAGCTCATCGCCGAGAAGTACCGCGGCATCCGCCCCGCGTTCGGCTACCCCGCCTGCCCCGATCACAGCGAGAAGCCGAAGCTCTTCGAGGTGCTCGCCGCGCGCGAAATCGGCATGGATCTCACCGAGACGTTCGCCATGACCCCGCCCGCGAGCGTCAGCGGCATCTACCTGGCCAGCCCCGCCGCCCGCTATTTCTCGGTCGGCAAGATCGACCGCGCGCAGGTCGAGGACTACGCGGGCCGGAAGGGCATCAGCGTCGCCGAGGCCGAGCGGCACCTGGCTCCGGTCCTCGGCTACGAGCCGGGCGCTCGGTGAGGGGCGGTCAGTAGAGCGGGATCGACTCGGCGCACTCGGGGACGGGCGGGGCCGAGCCGGGGGGCAGGTTGCCGCCGCTGCAGATGCGGACGCGGTTGCCGTAGACGATCCACATGCCGCCCGGGCCGGGGGCGATGGCCACGAATGCGGCGTTGGGGACCGGCGCGGCCTGGCGTCCGCTTTGGGCGCTGGCGAGCTCGACGCGGCCGAAGCTCCAGGCGACGAGGACGCCGATGAGCAGGCCGATGCCGATCGAGATCAGGGCGACGGTTTGCTTGGACATGCGCATCTCCATCGCGCCCCGGTTGGGGCGCCTCCGGCGCTGCCATGCAAGCGGCGGGCTCCCCGGACTCGTGTGGCTGGAGCAGTGATCTAGGCGGGGTGACGCGCCTCGGCTGGTCGCGGGAGCACACCCCAGGGGAGTGGTCGCCGTGCTCGGGCACGCTCACCGAGCGGATGCGGCGTGACGTCTCTCTTTCGAGACGTGGGGCGCGCTTATCTCGCTCTGGGAGTCATTGCTGGAGCGAGATGGACGACGCGAGAGAGTCCGAGGCGAGGAATCGAGGCGAGCGGGGGCTCGTCTTTCTGGTCCGTCACGGGGCGACGCGCGCGAATGTGCAAGGCGTGCGGCTCGGACACATGCCGGAGCGGCTCTCGCTGCTGGGCCGTCGGCAGGCGCGCGAGTTGGGGCGGCGAACGACGGGCTTGCCGCTGGCGGCCATCTGGACGAGCCCGCTGCTGCGCGCGCGGCAGACCGCCGACATCGTGGCCCGGGAGCGCACGTTGCCGATCCGCGTCTGCGATGAGCTCGCCGAGATGGACTACGGACCGATGGAGGGGCTCTACGAGGACGAGATTGCGCGACGTTTTCCGGAGGAGAAGCGCGCGTGGTCGGGCGAGCCCACCGTGGCGCCTCCGGGCGCCGAGACGCTGGCTTCGGTGATCGCGAGGGTGGTGGACGCCCTCGAGCGGATTCGCCGAACCGAGAACGCGCTGGTGGTGACGCATCTGACGCCGATGCGCGTGGCGTGGGCGCACTACGGCGGGCACGCGCTGTCGGAAGCGGTCTCGTTCCATCCCGGTCACGCCGTCGTCCACCGGCTGGAAGCAGAGGGGCTCGAGCCGGTGACGCGGGCGTGGTCCGGCGAGCAGCCCTGGCGCTGAGTGCGCCGAGCCGAGAGCGCGTCGAGCCGAGGTCGCGCCGATTCCGTGCGGACGGCGGCTCGCCGGTGGGCCTTGTTGCGGGACGACGGACTCTATTCTTCGTTTGGCGGCATGTTCTCGAAGACCTCCTCTTCGTGCAGA
The DNA here is from genome assembly GCA_963832725.1 of uncultured Pseudomonadota bacterium. GTDB lineage: Bacteria > Myxococcota_A > Polyangia > Polyangiales > Sandaracinaceae > JAEZBP01. Next base: position 2,615,675 of record CAWHVG010000005.1, on the reverse strand, counting down.
AGGTCTTCGGGGCCGCCGATCGTTTCGTAGGCGCGCCGGCGATGCGGTGAGCCGCGCAGGTTGGGGCACGGGGGCATCGCCGTGGTCGCCTGGTTCCACATGTCCTGTCCGCAGTCGACGCAGCGGAAGTGGCCGGCGGGGGCTTCAGCGCCGAACGGGATCTCCTTCATCGGTCACCTCTTCTTGGACATGCAGCAAGCGCCGTACCCGCGTTGCTCGCTTGCTCGCTCGTGCTCGCGCGACATGCTGCCGAGCGATGGACGACGAGGCGCCGCGCATCGGGTTGGAGCAGCTCCAGACGCTCCTGGACGAGACGATCCCGCTCATGCGGATGCTGAAGGTCCGGGTGGACGCGCTCAGCCACGGCAGCGCGACGCTGACGCTCCCCGGCAGCCCCGATTGGGTGCGCGCCGGCGGGACGGTCAGCGGGCCGGCCATCATGGCGCTGGCCGACGCCTGCTTCTACGCGGCGGTGCTGACCCGGATCGGCCACGAGCCGATGGCCGTTACATCAGACCTGAGCGTCCGCTTCCTCCGCCGTCCTCCCCCCGAGGACCTGCACGCGGAAGCGACGCTGCTCCATCTCGGTCGCCGGAACGCGGTCGCCGAGGTTCGCATGTGGAACGACGACCCCGACCGCATCGTCGCCCACGCCACGGGCACCTACGCGCTCCCGTCGCGTAGCTGAGGGAAATTCGCGAAGAGCGGCGCTCAGCGATACGCCGTGGTGGGCGCGTCGACCTCGATGACCAGTCGGGTCTGGACGGGGTGCGAGTGGTTGGCGGGCATGGTCACCACGGTGCAGGCGAGGACGCGGCCGGTGAGGGTGCGACCGAGCCGCAGCGCCTCGGATGGCTCGTCGACGAGCTGTGAGAGCTCGCGGACGCTCGGGTCGCCGTTCGCGTGGAGGATCCAACCCGGCGCGTAGCGGATGCCGGAGTCGTGGTCGTTCACGATGGGCTCGTGCGGGCGCCTGAGGAGCGGGCCGGTGCCGCGGCTCGACGCGAGATACCAACGCAGCGTGACGCGGTGACCGACGGGCACCGGACACGCGAAGCGCACGCGCACGACCTCCACCTGGCCACAGTAGCGCCAACGGTCGCCCTGACGAGCCGAGCCGTGGCCGAACGCCGCGGTCTGGACCTAGAGCACCGATTCATTCGAATCCGCCGGAAATCGCGGACGGGACGCGGCCCATCCGCGGCCCGTGCCTCCTCGACGATGCTTCGGCATCGCCTCGTCGGCCCAAGCCACGGCTGGACCACGTCGCGCACCGCGCTTTCTCGGCTCTCCGAATGGATTGGTGCTCGAGACCGTGGCGGGAAAGGGTGGTTGCTCTGGCGGCCGCAGGATGAGCAGCTCGCGAGCGGCGGAAAAGTTGGGATCCGTCATCCTCCCTGAGAGAGTCGGCGCGTGCCTGCCGCCGCCGGCGTCACCCGGTCGATGCTGTCCCCCGAGCGAGACGAGACGCCCCGAGCCGCAGCTCCGACTGTGCGCGCACCGTCGTTCTGGGACGCGTTCCGGAGCCCGCGCCTGGCGCTGATGATCGGCCTCGGGTTCGCGGCCGGGCTGCCCAACCCGCTCAGCGGCAGCACGCTCGCCGCCTGGCTTGCCACCGAGCACGTCTCGCTGACGATGATCGGCTTCGCGGCCGCCTTCGCGCTCCCCTACAACTTCAAGTTCCTCTGGGCGCCTTTTCTGGATCGCTTCGCGCCGCCGATGATGGGCCGTCGCCGCGGCTGGATGCTGCTCGCTCAGCTCGCGCTCGTCGTCAGCATCGGCGCGCTGGGCACGCTCCACCCGAGCACGGAGCTCCGCTGGGTGGGGGCGCTCGCGCTGGTGACCGCGTTTTTCAGCGCGAGCCAGGACATCGCCACCGACGCCTACCGAACCGACATCCTGCCGACCGCCGAGCGGGCGAGCGGGACCGCCATCTTCGTCGCCGCCTACCGCGGCGCGCTCATCGTCGCCGGTGGCGTGGCGCTGGTGCTCAGCGACCAGATGTCGTGGTCGGCGGTCTACTGGATCATGGCCGGGCTGATGGGCGTCGGCGTCCTCACTACCTTCCTCTCGCCGCGGCCGGAGAGCGAGAAGCTGGCGCCGAAGACGATGAAGGAGGCGGTCGTCGATCCCGTCCGCGACATTCTCCGGCGTGATCGCTGGCCGCTGCTCTTGACGGTGGTGATGGTCTACAAGGTCGGCGACGTGGTGGCGGGCCACCTGCAGACTCCGTTTCTGATGGAGCTCGGGTTCACCCGGACGGAGATCGGCGTCGTGCTCAAAGGCCTCGGGCTCGGCGCGACCATCGCCGGCTCGCTGATCGGCGGCGGATTGGTGGCGCGCTGGGGCCTGAAGCGCTCGCTCATCGTCTTCGGCGTGGCGCAGGCGATCGCCAACGCGGCGTACGTGCTGCTGGCGGTCGTCGGCAAGGACTACGTGCTGATGACGGCGGCCATCGGCGTCGACTACTTCATGAACGGACTCGGCACCGCCGCGTTCGTGGCGTTCCTGATGACGCTCTGCAACCACCGCTTCACGGCCACGCAGTACGCGATCTTCTCGAGCCTGATGACGGTGCCCGGCCGCTTGCTCGGATGGGTGTCGGGCTGGGTCGCCGAGAGCGCCGGCTGGCCCACTTTCTTCCTCATCACCATCGCCGCCGCGCTGCCCGCCATCGCCATCCTGCTCTCGATCGAGATCCGCGATCCGAACGAGCCCGAGCCGGAGCCCGCGTGATCGACGCCCTTTCGAGCGGCCCGAGCGCTGCGGGAACGGACCGAAGGGCCTCGCTCCCTCGTATCGCCGAGCCGTCGATGCCCGCGCGCTCCGCCGGCGAGCGCAGCGCTTGGCGGGAGCCCGCGTGACCCCCGGCGCGCTGCTCGAGGAGGCGGTGGGATCGGGCCACCCGCCTGCCGCGTCGGCGTGTGCGATCGTCGATGGCCGCGTGGTGCATCAGAGTGCGCACGGCGCCGAGCCGAGCAACGTCTTCGACGTGGCGAGCGTCACCAAGGTGGCGGCGACGACGCTGTCAGTGGCGAAGCTCATCGCGCGCGGCGAGCTGAGCCTGGACGCGCCGGTCGCGCGCTGGCTGCCGCGCTTCGCCGCGAACGGCAAAGACCGTGTCACCGTCCGCGAGCTGCTCGGGCATCGGAGCGGGATGCCGGCGTGGGCGCCGCTTTTCGTCGAGGTGATGGACGATCCGCAGACGGCCGCGCTCTTCGAGCAGGACGCCTCGCCGAGTCCGGAAATGTGGGCGCTCGCCCGCCGGCACGTGGTCGAGTGCGTGCTCGACGCGCCGCTCGAGAAACCCGGTCGCCGCGTCTACAGCGATCTCGGCTTCATCACGCTGGGCGCGCTGGTGGAGGAGGTCGCGGGCACGTGCCTCGACGCGGTCGCGCGAGAAGCCGTCTTCGAGCCGCTCGGGCTGGAGGAGGAGCTCGGGTTCGTGGATCTGAGCGCGCCGAGCCGGTGGATGGACGGTCGTCACGTCCTGCCGACCGGCCGCACCCGCCCCCGCGAGCCGGCGCCGGGACAAGAGTCGCTCTACCGCGTGCCGCCGCAAGAAAGGCGCGACGACGTCGGTCGCGTCGACGACGACAACGCGTTCGCGATGGGTGGCGTGGCGGGACACGCGGGCGTGTTCGGGACGGCGCGCGCATTGGCCTCGCTGGGCTGGCTCGTCATCGAAGAGCTCGAAGGCGCGGCGCGGCTCGGCAGCGGCGAGGTCCTGCGCTCGTTCGTGCCCATCGATCCGGCTGACGGCCCGCCGCGCAGCCTCGGCTTCGACCGTGTGGCGCCGGAGGGCTCGAGCGCTGGCAGCCAGCTCGGCAGAGGACCCAAAGGCGCCATCGGCCACCTCGGCTTCACCGGCTGCTCGCTCTGGATCGATCTGGACCGCCGCCTCTCGGTCGCGCTCTTGACGAACCGGACCTATCACGGCCGCCAGAACGTCCAGGGAATCCGCGCCTTGCGCCCTGCTTTCCACGACGCGCTCTGCCGCAGTCTCGCCTGAGCGCGAGGCCGGCTCCTGTCTCGTGGCGTTCGACGCGGCGAAAAGCGACGACGGTCCCGGGTTGGCGGTCGGGATCCGCTCGCTCCGCCATGCTAAGCCGGTGAGGCATGGAGCGGTCGCGCGAGGGCTTCACCGGCTATGCGATCCGGCATCGCGTCGGCGTCATCGCCATCGCGCTCGGCCTGCTCGCGTGCGGTCGACCGCCGCCGGTGGCGCCGCCTCTCCCCTACGACGACCTCCCGGACGAGGACGAGCACGCCAGCATCGGCGGCATCGTGCTCCCGCGCATGCCGCTCGACGTGGAGCCGGACGATCCCGAGCTCGAGGAAGGCTGGCGCCGCGCGAGCCTGGCTCTCTCCATGCCCACCCCGCACCCACCGACGGGCGAAGCGGAGGAGGTCGAGGTATGGGCCGACGAGGAGCTCACCGGCTGGATGCAGCGCCGCGCGCAGGCGGTCGGCGCCGCTCAGCACGCCCTGGAGCGTGCGCGGATGGGTCGGCGTGAAGTGAGCGTCGTCGCGTCCGCGTTGCTCGGTCTGGCCTACTCGCGCTTCGCGCTCGATCTGCGCGGCATCCCCACCCCGAGCATCTTCGCCGTCGAGCCGGACCGTGCCCACGCGTTCCAGAGCGCGCTCCGCAACGCTACCGGCCCCTTGTGGCAGCGTGCCCTGGACGCGTTCGGGAGCTGCGCCGGCGCCGCGGGCGCGGCCCCCGCCCACAGCCTCGATCAGTGGCGCGAGTTCTGCGACGACGAGATGCGCAACGCCGCCGCCATGCTCCCCGATCCCGGGCCCGAGCGGGAAGCACGCGCTCGCTGAGAGCCCGACTCGTCGGTCTCGCCGACCACGCCGGGCGTCGGTCTTCGCCGGCCCGCGCAGCGTGGCGAGACCTTGGCGATGCTCTTGTCGCTCAGGCCGAGGCGATGCGTTCGCAGATCGGGTGTCTCGCTCGAGCCCTACCCACCGCAATCAGGAGAGGGCTTCTCGTCCGTGCATCAGAAGCCGAGACGGCGCCGCCTCGGACGGCGTCGCCTCGTGACGGGCCGTTTATCGCTCCGCTCAACCCGCGCGGCGGCGCCGCCGCCCGGCAATCCAACCCAGCCCTGCGAGGAGCAGCAGGATCGCGCCATCACCGGAGGACCGTCGAGGTTCCACCCGACACGCGCACCCGCCGCTCAGCGGCTTCGGTCCGCCGTCCGGAGCGATGCTGGCGTCCTGGGCGATGCTGGCGTCCGGGTGCGACCATCCACCGCCGGCGTCACCGCCGGCCATGAACTCGGTTCCGCCATCGGCATCGGGGGGCGGCGCCGGCGCAGGGTGGACGCACAGGTAATTGTCGTCCCAGCCCTGCGTTGCTTCGCGCGACTCGTACCAACGCACGCAGTCCATGCCGTCGATGGGCCCGACGTCGCTCCATACGAATTCGTACGCGGAGTCCTCGGGCAGGCAGATGAAGTCGTCGGACCATGCATCGAGCTCGGTGTCGTTGGGCTCCTCGACCGGAGTGCAGCGCATTCCGTCGACCGCGCCGCTGTTGCTCCACACCATGCCGACGTCGTCGGTGGAGCAGAAGTAGTTGTCGTTCCACGTGTCCGGATCATCCGGTTCGGTCAGAGCGACGCAGCTCATCCCGTCGCTCGGTCCGTTGTTGCAGAACGTGAAGCCCCCCGCGTTCCAGCAATGGAGCGCGCGTGAACAAAGATAGTTGTCGGTCCATGTGCCCTGGTCGAGCGGCTCGTTCCAGTTCACGCACGACCAACCGTCGATCGGGCCGGAGCTGCTCCACTGCAGCTCGAAGGGTGCGTCCTCGGGGATGCACGCGTAGTTGTCCGACCACGCGGAGGACTCGGTCTCGTGGCTGCAATCCCTCCGTCACGTTGGTACACCGCATCCCGTCGATCGGCCCGCTGTAGCTCCACTGAAACCCTACGTCGGTGTCGGTGCAGAGATAGTCGTTCGCCCACCCGTCCGGGTCACCCGGCTCGTTGATCGAGACGCAGTGCGCTCCGGCGTTGACACCATCGCAGCTGAACGTGAACTGTCCCGCAGTGTCGTCGCAGCTACAGCCGTCGTACACGAAGCCCGCCGTGGGCGTGGCTCGCAAGCGAGCGCGAGTCTGTGGACCCCAGACGTTGTCCTCGGAGATGCGATCGTCCGGGTGGTTCAGGTTCCACAGTCGCTGGAAGACGAGCACGGTCCTCCGCGGCGCGCTGCGGGGCAGACAGTTGAAGTGCCACGGGTCGTGCGGGTAGTTGGGCCAGGTGCATCCGGCCGCGAGGAGCGCCGAGCGCGCAGCGCTGTACTCGTGAACGTCGACGGCGCTGCCCGACTCGTGGTTGCTGCTGCCGGGCGTCGCCACCGAGCCGCACGCGGGGCTTCGCGCGGTGTAGAGCCAGTACTGCTCGAGCACGGTACGGAACGCCGAGTTGACCCGAAACGAGACATGCCCCCGCGCGGAGTAGAGGGCGCTGCGGGTCTCCGGCGTCGCGTAGCGCAGGGAGGCGCTCGCGAAGCTCAGCCCGCTCCCTGCCGACACCGGGACGAGCGCGTCCGGGTACATGCACGACTCCGCGCGGGCGAGCTGCGCGTCGAGACCCCAGCCGAACACCGTGGACGTCGAGCACCCGTGCGCGCCGTCGGCCGCGGAGCCCACGTCTGCCCTGACGGCGCCCGGCACAGAGAGCACGAGCGCCACGAGCGGCGCCACGAACTGAGCCCGGCTCGCGAGGTTTCTCGACGGATGGGTCATGATGGAGTTTGCCGGGCCCCGCGCTCAATCCAACTCAAATCCAGGGCCGGCTCCGAGCGATCAGCTGGCCCTCGTGATCAGGATTGAGCAACCTTGGACCGGTCCGAGGGGTCCGCTGATCGGAATCTCGCCAATCTCGCGGAATCTCTCACGGCCCGGCCCGGCGCGGGGGTCGGGCTGCAGGTCACGGGCTGATCTCCGAAGTGGCTGCCATGCGGTCCCCACGCTCCGAGGTCCTTTGCACTCGCTGCTTGAGGCGCGGCTCCGCGCGTGGATGGACGACCAGCGCACCGAGAGCGTGGAGGCCCGACCTCCGCCCGGCGCTGGTGCCGCAGCGCGACGGGGCTCTCGTCGGCCGCGGGGTCGCGTTGGCGGCCCGGGGTCGACCCGCCGGACGATCTACACGAACACGCTCGCGTGCAGGGTCGGCGCGCCGGTCAGCTCGGGGTGGAAGGTCGCGCCGAAGACGGCGCCTTGGCGAACCAGCACGGGCTCGCCGCGGTAGGTGAGCTCGACGCTCGCGCGCGGGCCGACCTCTTCGATGCGCGGCGCGCGGATCAGGATCAGCGGCGTCTTCCCATCGTCGGCCACCGCCTCGGTGCTGTGGACTTGGCGACCCCAGCCGTTGCGGCGGACGGCGACGTCGAGCCATCCGAAGCCAGGAGCTCGATTCACAACCTCTCCCGTCGCCCTTGCGGCGGAACGCGCTCGCTCTCCGTCCGTCTGCTCGTCGACCATGCTTCGGTATTTCCTCCTCGCGTCGGAATGAAATCCGGACACGTTGCGCTCGCCGGTGCTCGGTCCGGGGAAGCGAATCGAGCTCTGCTGCGGCTCGCGCACCTGGCGCGCCGCCAAGATCAGCCCGGCGCATGTGGCGAGGACGGGCGCGCCGGTGCCGACCAGCTCGCGAAGCGCTTCTCTCAATGGCCGATCCCGCTCGAGCAGACGGAGCTGAACGCCGCTCTCGCCACCCGGCAGGATCAGTCCCCGGCAGCCCGCGAGGTCTTCGGCGCGCCGGACCTCGACTGGCTGGCGATCGATCCGCCGCAGCATCGGCGCGTGCGCATCGAACGCTCCCTGCAGCGCGAGCACGCCGATCTTCGCCCCGCGTTCCATGCTCACCACCCGCGCGCGGAGAGCTGCGCCGACGGCTCGAGCTTGCTGCTCTCGGTCCCGCGCATCGCCTCGCCGAGGCCGGTGCTGATCTCGGCCAGCTTCGCCGCGTCCTTCCAGTGGGTGACGGCGTCGACGACGGCGCGGGCACGGCGCGGCGGATCGGCGGACAGGAAGATGCCGCTCCCGACGAAGACCGACTCGGCGCCGAGCATCATGGCGAGCGCGGCGTCGGCGGGCGTGGCGATGCCGCCGGCCGCGAACTGTGGAACGGGCAGCTTCCCTTCGCGCGCCACGCTCCGGACCAGATCGAGCGGCGCGCCCAGCTCGCGCGCTTCGGTCACGAGCTGCTCTTCGCCGAGCCCAGAGAGTCGCCGGATGGCGCCGTTCACTTCGCGCAGATGGCGCACCGCCTGACTGATGTCGCCGGTCCCGGCCTCCCCCTTGGTGCGGATCATCGCCGCGCCCTCCGCGATGCGCCGCAGCGCCTCGCCCAGGTTGGTGGCGCCGCACACGAAAGGAACGCGGAAGGCGCGCTTGTCGACGTGATGCCGCTCGTCGGCCGGCGTGAGCACCTCCGACTCGTCGACGAAATCGACCTCCAGCGCCTCCAGGATCCGCGCCTCCATCACGTGGCCGATCCGGCACTTGGCCATCACCGGAATCGTCACCGCCGCTTGGATCTCGCGGATCATCGCCGGGTCGCTCGCCCGCGCCACGCCGCCCTCGGCGCGGATCTGCGCCGGCACGCGCTCGAGCGCCATCACCGCTGCCGCGCCCGCCTCTTCCGCGACGCGCGCCTGCTCGGCGTCCACCACGTCCATGATGACTCCGCCGCGCAGCATCTCGGCGAGGCCCACCTTCGTCGTCCACGTGCTCTCGTTCATCGTCTTCTCCATCGTTCTTCGCGGCCTGCCAGGGCAGACCGATCCGTTCGCGCGGCGCCGGTCGCACCGCACGTCTCCGGTTGCTCTCCACGTCGCCGAGCTAGATGAGCCGGGCCGTCGCGCTCCAAAAGCCTTCGGGCTCGGTACTTCGACGGACTGCTAGACCAGGTCGAGACCGCCGCCGGACGTGCGCTGAGCGCGGGCGGCCTCGATGGCCTCGCCGAGCCGGCGCGCGCCCTCGATCAAACGCGCTTCCGGTTCGTGACAGAAGTTGATCTTTACCCCCGGCCGCGTCCCTTCGTCGGCCGCGTAGGCGTGGCCGGGCCCGACCAGCACGCGGCGCGCGACGCCCTGTTCGAAGACCCGCTCGGGATCGATCTCGGCCGGCAGCTCCAGCCAGATCGACACGCCGCGGATGGGTCGCTGCCAGCGCACGTCGCTCGGCAGGTGCGCCCGCAGACCGCGGATGAGCGCGTCGCGTCGCGTGCGGTAGGCCGGCTGGATCTTGTTCAGATGCGCGCGCAGATACCCGCGCTCCAGGAGCTCGGCGAGCGCGAGCTGATTGAGCCCCGAGCTGCCGAGATCGGTGGTGTGCTTGAGCGCCAGCAGGTGGGGCCTGAGCGCGGGCGGCGCCAGCAGGTAGCCGATGCGGAGCGCCGGGATCAGCCGTTTGCTGAACGTGCCGACGTGTACGACGTCCGCGTCCATCGCGCGGAGCGCCGGCGGCAGAGGCTCGGGCTCCAGCTCGAGGTCCGCCGCGTAGTCGTCCTCGACCACCACGACCTGCGCGTCGCGGGCCCACTCCAGGATCGCAGTCCGCCTGGCCGCGCTGGTGGTCCGGCCGGTCGGGTTCTCGTGGTTCGGCATCAAGTAGACGAGCTTCGGCCGCTGCATGCCCAGCCGCCTCAGCGCCGTGAGATCGGGCCCTTCGTCATCGGAGGGCACGCCCGTGATGCGTGCGCCGGCCGCCGCGAACACTTGCAGCGCGCCCGCGTAGGTGGACGCCGGCGTGAGCACGACGTCGCCCGGATCGAGGAGCGCGCGGGCCACCAGATCGAGCCCTTGCTGGCTGCCGGTGGTGATCAGCACGTCGTCGACCGACGCGGGCACGCCGAGCCGCGCCAGATCGAGCGAGACCTCTTCCCGCAGCCGCCGGTAGCCTTCCTTTGGTGCGTAGCCGAGCGCCTTCTCGCCGTTGGTGCGCAGCACGTGCTCGATGCAGCGGCGGAAGAGCTCGACCGGCAAGAGCTCGGGCGCCGGCTGCATGCGGGTGAGGTTGATGACGTCGTCGCCCGCCACCGACTCGCGCTGCAGGCGGGTGAAGCGCTTGAGTGGCTCGGTGCGCGACGCCTGCGACACCAGCGACGCCCAGGGCAGCCCGCGCGGGAGCGGTCGGGACGGAACCGGCGTCGTGTCGCCGCGGGGCGCGCGAACGAACGTGCCGCGGCCGACGGTCGAGCTCAGAAACCCGGCGGCCTCCAGCTCGGCGTACGCGCGGACCACCGTGTTCCGATGCGTCCCCAGCTCCGCGGCCAACGTGCGCGAAGGCGGCAGTCGAAAGCCGTCCGGGAACGCGCCGGAGCGGATGCGCTCGGCGATCTGGTCGAAGATCTGGCGGTAGATCGGGTCGGCCTCGCCGGGCTCCACATGCAGGCCGAAGGTCGGGCTCGTCATCACGGCGCCTCCGAGCCTCGTTGTGGTCCAATGGTCGGCTCGTAGCAATGGACAAGCACCGGTTCGTGGCCAATCAAGTGGTCCAATCGGCGTCTTTGGACCGTTCGAGGTGGGCCAATATGGTAATCGTACGAGGTCCAATCTGCCCGGGGGAGCGTGTTCTGCCGTCCGAGCGCCGACCAGGAACTTGGACCGAGCACGTCGACGTGCCGCGTCGCCGAGGAGGCGGGTCCAACCTCAGGGCCAGCGAAGTCGGTCGGGGAGCAGCGCCCGTCCCGCGGCGAGGAACGCCGGCGTGAGGTCGTCCTGCGCCGCGGCCGGGAGCGCGCCCGAAACGAGCGCGGCGATGAGCACGATCCGCCTCACGAGGGACTCGAACGGACGCCGCCAGACCCGATATTTCCCTCCGCCCATCGCCGCCGCGCTCAGCGCCGAGGGCCGAGGTGCCGGGCTCGCCCCCCAGTGCTAGAGCGGACACTCCCGAACCGCGAGGTCCGCATGCGCATCGTCGTCGTCATGGATCCCCCCGCGACCGTGAAGGTCGACGAGGACACTTCGTTCGCGCTGATGTTCGAGGCGGAGCAGCGCGGCCATCGCGTCGACCACTGCCTCCTCAGCGACCTCTTCGTGGAAGCGGGCCGGGTGTATGCCCGGGTCCGGCGCGCGACCTGCCGGCGCGACCCGGCGCAGCCGATCACGCTCGGCGAGGCCGAGGACGTCGAGCTCGGCGACGTCGACGCCGTCCTGATGCGCAAGGATCCGCCCTTCGACGACGCCTACCTCTACGCGACGCTGCTCCTCGAGCACGCGCGCGGCCGGACGCTCTTGGTCAACGATCCGCGAGGTTTGAGGGACGCGAACGAGAAGATCTACGCGACCTACTTCCCCGACCTGATGACCGACACGCTGGTGTCGAACGACAAGGCGCGCATCAAGGATTTCCTCTCGCGCATCGGCGGTCGCGGCGTGCTCAAGCCGCTCCACGGCGCCGGCGGCGAGGGCGTGTTCGCGCTCGACCCGAAGGATCCGAACCTCAACGCGATCATCGAGACGGTCACACGCGGCGGGACGCAGCTCGCGATGGCTCAGCGCTTCCTGCCCGAGATCGCGAAGGGTGACAAGCGCATCCTCCTGCTCGACGGCGAGCCTTTGGGCGCCATCCTGCGCGTCCCGCAGGGCGGCGATCTCCGCAGCAACATCCACGTCGGCGGCCGCGTCGACGCCGCGGAGATCGACGACGACGACCGCCGGATCATCGCCGGCGTCTCTTCCCGCTTGAAAGCAGACGGCCTCTACTTCGTCGGCCTCGACGTCATCGGCGGCAAGCTGACGGAGGTCAACGTGACCAGCCCGACCGGCATCCAGCAGATGACCCGCCTCGGCGGTGAGAACATCGAAGCCCGCGTGATCGACTGGCTCGAGCAGCGGGCGCGCTGACGCTGCGGACTCGGTTGCGCGGTTGCCCGCAGTGCGCGATCCGCGGTGCGCGCATAGTCCCGGTCCCGCATCGCGTGGAGCGCGGTCCATGGGGTACGCGGCACGTGGTCGCCGGCGAGTGGCGCCTCGAGCGTCCCTCGCATCGAGCTGCGTTCGCTCTTCGCGGCGGCGTTCGAGCCACCCGGTGCGTTCGCCGGGCGTCCCTGCCCTGACGTTGGTGGGCCACATGACGGCCGACCAGGTCGAAATGGCTGCTCGGTGCTCGACCGCGCCTCCGGTTCCCGTCGCGCGCTGGGACCGGATGGACACCGCGCGGGCACGTGCGAGAGTCGGGCCGATGGCGCGCGCGGTGATCCTCGGCTGGGCGGGCTCGACGCCGCGGCAGCTCCGCGCGGTGGCGAGCTGGTATCGGCGGCGCGAGCTGACGCCGCTGGTGACGGCGCCGCGGGTGTTTCGCGCGATGGCGCTGCCGTGGGGCTGGGACGCGGAGGGCGCGCTGGTGGCGCGGCAGCTGCTCGCGAGCCCCGACGAGCCTTTCGTGGTCCACGCGTTCAGCAACGCCGGGTTCTGGACCTACGCGGCGTTGATCCGAGTGTTGAAGCGGCGCCGTCCGGCTGCGCTCGACAGCATCCGCGGGCTGGTGCTCGACTCCGCGCCCGGCTTCCCGGAGCGCTTCGAGCCGCGCTTCACCGCTCGCTACAGCGCGATGGCGATGATGCCGCTCCTCTTGCAGAGGCTCGGCCGTCCGCCGGCGCTCGCCCATCCCGTCCTCAGCCCGGCGCTCACAGCGTTCATGCGCGTCTGGTACCACCTGAGCCCAGTGCAGATCCGCCAGGCCGAGGAGAGCCTCTCGCTGGTCCGCGCGACCGGGGACTGGCCGATGCTGGCCATCTACTCCGCCGCCGACACGCTGGTGCCGGTCCACCTGGTCGAGGCCTTCCTCGACGCCGCGCGCGAGCACGGCCGCGAGGTCCGCGCGCTCCGCTTCGAGGACTCCGAGCACGTCCGGCACATGCTGATCCACCGCCACGCGTACTTCGACGCGCTCGGCGACTTCGTGGACGCCGCGCTCGGCCCGGCGTGAGCTGCTCTCGCTCGGCGACGCGCTCGCCCCCACCTCGCTGGCACTCGGCCCCGGCTGCTCTGCTGGCTGGGCGACGCGCGCCCGGCTGCTTGCGCACTCCGAGCTGCTCACCAACGCGGAGACGCCGCTGCCGGAGCCAACCCTCCGGCCCGACGAGAGCATGCTCGGATGCGACGAGGTGGCTCTTCGAGTAGCCACCGAGCTGGACGGCCAGCCAGCCGGCAGCGTACCGAAAATGCCAATGATTTCAACGCCGCCGCGCCGGCGCGATCATTGCTGCCACACTGCGCATGCACGCACGCTGGCAGGTTATCGGGCTCTTGGCGCTGGTGGTTTCGGGCTGCGCGATGGACGCGGCCTCGCCGGACGGGGTGGACGAGGTCGGCGTCATCCCCGGCGGGAAGGCGGACGGCAGCGACTACAGCGCCTGCGAGCTCGGTGCCGTGGTGAGCTGGCTGAACGAGGGGCCGAGCGCGGACACCCTGCGCGACGCCGGCGTGCACACTCGCGCCGCCCGCAACCTGGTCGCCCACCGCGACGGCGCGGACGCCACCTTCGGCACCGGCGACGACGACCTCTTCGACGACATCGGCGAGGTCGACGACGTCTACTACGTCGGTCCGGTCGCCATCCAAGAGCTGGTCGACTCCGTCGCCGTGCGCTGCGCGACCGGCCGCACGCAGGTGATCTTCTCGCCGCAGCCCTACGATCGCAGCCACCTCGCCAAGGCGGTCGAGCTCATCGACGGCGCCCGCCGCTCGCTCGACATCGCGATGTACAGCTTCAGCGACAGCGCCATCATGGACGCGCTCTCCCGCGCGCTCGATCGCGGCGTATCGATCCGCATGATCTACGACGGCGCGAACGCCGATCATCGCGACCCGGCCGGCACCACCAGCGCCCGCCTCGAGGACATGGGCATCGAGGTCCGGTACGTGAACAAGGTGATGCACCACAAGTTCATCCTGGTCGACGGGCCGCGCGAGTCGGTCGAGCAGGCCATCGACTCGGTCCTCGCCACCGGCAGCGCCAACTGGTCGCACAGCGCCGGCACCCGCTACGACGAGAACACCGTCATCGTGTACGGCAACGCGGAGCTCGCGACCCGTTATCAGGCCGAGTACGAGCTGCTCTGGGCCAACAGCCGCGACATCGTCTGGAACGAGGACATCGAGCACATCGAGCCCTTCGACGTGCCGGTCGACCAGGTCGCCGACGATCCGAGCGTGGATGCGATGTTCACCTCAGCGAACTTCCGCACCTACATCTCGTCCCGCTACGGCGCGACCTTCAGCGTCGTCTCGGGGATGAACACCGTCTCGGACCGCTGGGTCGAGCTGATCCGCGGCGCCCAGCGCTCCATTCGCATCGCCTCCGGCCACCTGCGCAGCCGTCCGGTCGCCGAGGCGCTGATGGAGGCGCACCGCGCGAACCCGGACCTCGACATCCAGGTTTATCTGGACGACCAGGAGTACCTCGCCGAGTCGACCAACGCGGGGCAGGAGCGCGACCTGGCCGACTGTCTGGTCGCCGCCGGCGACAGCGTCTCGCAGCAGCAGAACTGCACGGACCGCGGCTTCCTCTTCAGCTACGTGGTCCAGGACGCGGGCATCGCGCTTCGCTACAAGCTCTACGCGTACCGCTGGGACTATCACTACGCCGAGCAGATGCATGACAAGTTCATGGTCGTCGACGACTCCATCCTGGTGACCGGGAGCTACAACCTCTCGGACAACGCCGAGCACGGGACGATGGAGAACGACCTGATCTTCTCGGGCGAGGCCCACCAGGCGCTGATCGACGCGTTCACCGATCGCTTCGAGGCGATGTGGGTGACCGGCGAGGCCGACGGGCTCTACGACGCGCTCATGGCCGACATCACCGACGGGAGCGGCTCCGTGCCGATCGTCTTCGACTCGATGGCGCTGAGCTGGGAGCAGGTCACGGAGCTCAAGCGGGCCATCCGCGACGCGTGCCCGGCGGTGGACTCGCAGGCCTACCGGGATCAGCCCGAGCGGCACTACACCTGCGCGCCGTGACGGACCCGTGCTAGCGTGTCGGTCGGGATGGGCTCCACTCGACCGACCCACTTTCTCTTTCCCCTGTTTCTCGCCGCGCTGTTTCCTCTCGCGGTGCTCGGCTGCGCGCAAGGCGCGGGCTCGCCGGAAGGCGGAGGCGGAGGCGGCGACGGTGGTGGTCGCCGCGACGGTGGGATGGTCGTCGGGCACGACGCCGGCCACGTCACGCGCGACGGCGGCGGGGGCGGCAGCTGCGACCCACACGGGGCGGGGGCGAGCTGCCAGGACGCCACCGAGATCGGGCCGGTCGCGGTCGGCGACACCGTGCAGTCGATGGTGGGGCTCGTCGCGGTGCGGACGGCGCAGTGGCTGAAGGTCAGCTTCCCGCCCACCAGCGGCGGGGGAGACGGCGGCGTCCCGACGGCCGCGGGTGGCGGCTCGCCCACCATCCACTTCCTGCAGAACGAGGGTGACGCCTACCGCTTCGAGATCCGCGACATGTGCGCGGGGATCGCGAGCTGCGGCGGCGGTGGAGGCGACGGCGGCCTCGACATGGCGAGCAACCTGACCGACTGGTCGTTCGCCGACGATCCGGCGCTCTCCGATCCGGGCGACGGCCAGTTCTCGACCCGCAACACGCCCTGGCCGGAGGCGGTCTACATCCGCGTGTTCCCGACGACCGATCCAGGCTGCGGCCATTACCAGCTCGAGATCACGCGCTGACCCCGGCGGGCGCGAGAGTGAACGATGTTCACGTTTTCGGCGCTGATCATCCGGCGCTGATCATCCGGCGCGAGCGATGCGGGCGAGGACGGCGCGGGCGGTGGTCGAGAGGCCGTCCGGGTCGAGCGCCGCTTCCATCGCTCTGAGCTCCCGGGTTCGCTCGTAGGCCTCTTCGCGCGCCCGCTCGTCGAGGTCGTGGAAGACCGGGTGGAAGGTCAGCTCGCGCGGGTCGTGGGGCCGCCACGCGTTGGTGAGCTCTTCGATGAGGCGCGCCTCGTCCTCGGGCGTGTTCTTCGGGTCGCTCATGCCAGCTCCGCGGCCAGATCCACACCGTTCTTCTCGAGGCAGCTCGCCAAGAGCGAGCGCGCGCGGGTGAAGTTCTGGAGGAAGGTGTTCTTGGTCATGCCGAGCCGCTCGGCGAGGACCGCGTCGGGGTCGGCGCCGGTCGAGCCGAGGCGGGCTTCGAGCGCCTGCGCCGGTTTGTTGGGGAGGCGCTCGCGGCACTTGGCGATGACCGCCCGCAGCATCGGGTCGGGCGGCCGCGGCGCGCGCGGGGGCTCGTCCTCGGGCTCCGGCTTGGCGCGCTTGCGCAGCTCGCTCACCGCCAGGTTGCGAGCGATGCGATGGCCGAGTCGGAGAAGGCCGTCGGGCCTCCCGTCTGGCGAAAAGCGCGGGGCCACCTGCCAGATCCGCAGCAGCGCCTCTTGAAGCACGGCCTCGGTGTCGACGTGCGCCGCGAAGCGCCGCAGGCCGGCGCGGAGAGCGGGCTCCGCGCCGGCCATCCAGGCCGCGAAGGCGTCGGTGTCGCCGCGGGCGATGGCGCCGACGTGCTGGTCCAGATCACTCACTGCGGGAAGCCTCCGAAGCGCGAGCCGCGCGGAGCGGGCTCCGCCATCCAGGCCATGCCGGTGTCCAGGTCGCTCAGCCCACGATGCATTCGGGACGTGAGCCGGCCGAGGGACTGGGGTCCGTCATCTACGCCGCGCGCGATGACGCCGCCGTGCGAGTCGATGACGCGCACGGCGGCGAGGCGAGCTCGGCTCGATTCACTCACGGAGCGGCGCCTCCGTCGTGCGGGCCGGCCGGGCCGGAGCCGGCGCGTCCGAGGAGCGCGCGAGCCACGCGGCGGCGGCCAACCCGAGCAGCGTCAGCACGAAGAGCACGATCCAAATCCAGCGGCGCCCCGACTTCTTCGCGTCGCGCTCGCTCGCTCGCTGCGCGCCCTCGTCGGGGCTCGCGACATCGGCGCCCCTCGCCACGTCCTCCAAGGCGTCCTCGCGCTCGGCCATGGGCCGCCCCTGTGTAGATCCGTGACCGCTCTCGGACGCCTTCGCCGCCTCAGCGGGCGCGCTCTCTGTGCGCACCGGCTCCGCGCCCGCGTCCATCGTGGGCGGGCTCACGATCGGCGCCTCGGCGCGGTCGGCGCGCTCGCTCGCAGCCTCTTCCTCGGGTGCGGCTGCGCTCGGCGGCGGCGGGGGCCCAGCGCGCCTCTTGCTGCGCGCAGGGCCGCCGCCGAAGGACGGGGCAGCGCCGCCCGAGCTCGGAATGGCGGCGTGTCGGCATCGGTGATGACGCGGGGGCATCGGCATGGGCATCGGCATGCCGGTCGGTGTGGCCAAGCTCATCGCCGCGAACGGAGCGCTCGCGGCCCGCAGACCGAGGCCCTCAATCGACACGCCGTGCGCCAGCTCGTGGGGCTGGCGGACGGCGCGCTTCTCAACCTCCGGGTCGACCGTGACGTCGTCGCTCACCGCCACCCACGAGGTCAGGCGGGTGGCGATCTGGAAGGTCAGCCCGGCCGCCTCGATGGCCTCGTCGGTCTCGCCGCGGCAGGTCGCCGTCGCCTCGGTCTCGAGGTCCTCCACCCGCTCGCGACCGAAGAGCGTGGCCACCGCTGGCAGCCCCTCGCCGAGCGCGATGGCCGCCACGTCGACCCGCTCGACGTACTCGCCCTCCGCCGTTCGGCCCCGCACGGTCAGCGTCCCGCCCTCGGGAACGAGCGAGAGCGGGATCAGGCTCGGCGCGCCGGCGTAGAGATCGGGCAGGCGCGACGACGCCGTCTCGCGCAGCGCGTCGCCCTCCACACGGAGGTCGGTCACGATCGGCGCCGTGGTCCGGGCCAAGAGGAGCTTCGCCACCCGCTCCGGGTCCTCGCCGAGGCCACAGAGGATCTCGACGCCGTTGCCGGCTCGGGCCGCCCACTGCGTCAGCGTGCGGTTCACCGCCGAGCCGACGCCCGACCGTGTGCAGGCGCGCGCCCTCCGGCAGACGCTCGCGGACCTCGCGGACCAGCTCACGCTCGAAGCCGATGTAGCCGTCGGTCATCAGCACGACCTGGCGCTGGCTGCCCGGGCGGAGCGGTCGGAGCGCCTCGATCACGGCCTGCGTCATCTCGGTCGCGCCGCTGGCGCGCAGGCTCTTCAGCCACTTCATCGCCGCGCGCTTCCCGTCCCGCGTGGCCGCGATCGGCTCCGAGGCGAAGCGGACCGGCCGGCTGCCGAAGGCGATCAGCTCGACGCGGTCGCTCGGTCCGAGCGTGTCGATCATGGCTGCCGCCACCCGCCGGAGCTGGTCGAGCGGCTCACCGTTCATCGAGCCGCTGACGTCGATCAGGAAGATGAGATCGCGGTCCAGCGCGCGCGGCTTCGTCGCCGGCGGCACCAGCGTCAGCAAGCCGTACGCGTTCCCTTCGTGCGCCTTCGCCGCCGGCCGAGCCACCGTGAGCGACGCGCCGAGCGCGGGCGCCTTCACCGGCCAGCGGACCACCACGTCGCGGTCGAGCGCGGCGCCCTCGTCGAAGCTCACGCGCGAGCGCCGGCCGCGGTCGACGATCAGCGCGTGCGAGGGCGACTCGATCTTCCGCTCGTCCAGCGCGTCGCCGATCGAGAGCTCGAGGCCCACCCGAGCGCTCACGCCGCGCTCGGCCACGTCGACCGTCACCCGCTCCGCGTCGGGCACCCGGTTCTCGGCGCCGAGGTAGCGCGGGCCGACCACCGTCGGGAAGCGCCACTCCCATGCGCCCTCGTCGACCCAGCGGAGGCGCTGGTCGACCTCGACCTCGACCTCGACCTCGGCGCGCGGTGGGATGTTGCCGACCTCCTGCGTGAAGAGGCTGGAGCGATCCTGCTCCAGCAGGGCGGCGGTCTTCCCCTCGACGAGCGCCTGCTCGAAGCGCGCTCGGGCCTGCTCGCGCCGGTCGACCTCGCCGACGATGCGCTTTTCGCCGATCCGGAACGCGAAGCCGGCGACCGCGCCGTCGCTCGGCAAGGGCAAGAGATAGGTCACCCGCAGCGGCTCGGGGAAGGGGTTCACGAAGCGCTGCGTCAGCACCACGCGGCCGATGCCGCCGGCGCATTCCGCGGCCAGGTGCGCCCCGCGGAGCGGCATCGTGCGGCCGTCGGCGGTGACCAGGCGTCCGCCGGCCGACGGCGAGGTGGTGTTGGTGGTGTCGAGGCTCATCGCGGGCTGGGTCATGCTCTTCCTCCTGTCGGGCTGCGTCGTGCGCTGCGCTGTTTGCGCTGGGCCAACGCGAGGAGGGGCGAGCTGGTGACAAAGAAAATCGCGAGGCGGCGAAAAAAGCCAGCGGCTCCCCGTCGGAAGCACCGCGCGTGGTCGCACACCGGCATCTTTCGGTAGAGTCGTCTCCATGCGCACGGTCTACGTCCTCCTCTTGGCTTGCGGCCTCGCCGCCTGCGACTCCACCGCGGCCGACGACGCCGGTCCGCCCGACGCCGGTCCGCCCGACGCGGGGCAGCCCGCGCGGCACGACGCCGGGCCGCCGGATGGAGGGGCGCCGACCGACGCGCCCGACAAGGGGCCGTGGGTGCAGCAGCCGACCGACACCTCCGTCACCGTGCGCTGGGAGTCGGTCCTGGCGCCCGATCCGGTGGCGATCGAGGTCATGCGCGAGGACGGCGGCGGGACCATGCAGACCTTTACCGGCACCGCGAACGAGACCACCACCACGCTCACCTACGGGGTCGGCAACCCGCTCGTCCGCGAGCCGGACCTGCCCGGGACCTACTACGTGAACGAGGTTCAGGTGGACGGCCTCGAGCCCGCCACCTGCTACCGCTACACCATCTCGGGCTGGCCGAGCGAGGGAGGCCGCTTCTGCACCATGCACGCGGCCGACGACCACGCGACGCCGATCGTCTTCTACACGATCGGCGACACCTCACCCGCGTTCATGGGCACGCTGCGCTTGCTCTCCGCCGCCCACCCCGAGGACACGGAGTTCAGTGTCCACGTCGGCGACATCCAGTACTACTCCACGATCGTGGAGAGCTGGCAGCTGTGGTTCGATCTGATGCCGCCGATGCTCGAGGCGAACGCGTTCTTGCCCTGCGTCGGCAACCACGAGATGGACGAGGTCCCGCACGAGTACGTCGACTACTACCAGCGGCTGTTCACGCCCGCCGGGCGCGACGGAAACGACCGCTGGTACAGCTACCAGACCGGAGGCGTGTACTTCTTCTCGCTCTCCAGCGAGCACGACCTCGACATCGGATCGGAGCAGATCGACTGGTTCGAGAGCACGCTGGCGGCGGCGGAGGCGGACCCGAACTACCGCTTCTCCATCCTCTATCTGCACCGCCCGCTCTACACGCTCGGCGACTACCTGCCTCGGGACTCGCAGCGGATGGCGCTCTTCCCGATCATCGACGCCCACCGCATCCCGCTGGTGCTCGCCGGCCACGTACACGGCTACGAGCGCTTCGAGTTCGACACGGTCACCTACGTGACCACCGGCGCCGGCGGGTTCACCGACGCCAGCGTCGATCAGCACGTCAGCGACTTCCCGGACGACGCTTCGCACCGCGTGGCGTCCGGCACCTTCCTCCAGTCGATGATCTTCGAGATTGTGCAGGACTCGATGGGCCGGGACGTGATCCGCGGTCGCGCGCTCGACGACATGGGCATGGAGCAGGACAGCTTCGAGCACGTGGTCGCGCCCTGAGCGCGCTGGCGCCGGGGTTGGCAAGCCGCGCGATTCGTGTCTTCCTCGTCCCCATGAGCGCGCCGCGCATGCCGAGCTCCCCGGCGCGGATCTCGCCGGAGAACACGCCCCCCGAGGAGGCGGCGTGAAGGCGAAGTGGATCGTCAGCCCGCGCTACGACCTCACCTTCTTCATCGGGAGCTGCGCGCTCACCTGGGTCTTCCTCGCGCTCTACCACGGGCTGCGCTGGGCGGGCGTCTTGGCCGGTCCCGAGAGCGTGCTGGTCACCTACTTCGTGTTCACCGCGTTCTTCGACCACCCGCACATCTTCCAGACCTTCTCGCGCACCCACGCCGATCCGGCCGAGCACCGCCGCCACCTCGGCACCCACACCTGGGGCCTGGCCGGGTTCATCTGCGCCGGCTTCGCCATCGCCGCCGCCGGCTGGATCCGCGAGCTCATCGTCTGCGCGTCGATCTGGGGGAGCTGGCACATCGTCCGCCAGCACTGGGGCTTTCTGCGCGCCTACAAGAAGATGAACGGCGACACGGCGCCCTTCGACGACTGGCTGGACACGGCGCTCTTCTACACGGGCATGGTCGGCTTCGTCGTCTACGACTACGCGGGCATCTTCGGCGACACGCCGATCTACGGACGGCTCAGCGTCCATTTCCCGAGCGTGCCGCCGTGGATCGCCACCACCCTCTGGTACGCGTTCCTCGTCCTCTTGGCGGTGTTCGTGCTCCGCCAGATCGTCCTCTTCCGCCGCCGCCGGATGAACCTGCCGAAGCTGGTCTTCCTGACCGCGGCGCTGGGCACCCACGGGCTGGTCTTCCGGGCCACGGCCACGCCCTTCTTGGTCGCCGAGGCGCTCGAGACCGCCTAACACGACGTGCAATACCAGGGCTGGATGATGAACTACCAGGACCGCCGCCTCGGCGGGCGCCGCATCGTCCGCCGCTGGCTGGCGATGGCGTTCAGCTACGGGCTGGTGGTCGGTACGGTCGAGGTGCTGGGGTTGACCAACGAGCTCCTCTCCTGGCTCTTCTTGCCTTTCTTCATGGTCGTCCTCTACCACTACTACGTGGACGGGAAGATCTGGAAGCTGGGTAGCCAACTCGAGCTGAAGCGCGCGATCTTCGCTCGCTGAGCCCCATCTGCGCTGGCGTCAGTTCCAGTGCTCCCAGCCGCCGAGGTAGTAGCTGAGGACGATCGGGCGATCGAGCGTGCTGGGCTCGATGGGCCCCGGCTGCAAGTCGCGCTCGAACGTGAAGAGCGCGCGAGCCGTCTCGTCGTCGAGATAGCGGGTCGGTACATGGACGTGGACGTCGCTCGGTGAGAGCGGGCGGTCGGCGCCGAGGATGAACCCCCAGTCGCCAAAGGCCGGCACGTAGGCGTGGTAAGGCAGGGTCCGCATGCCGGCGGCCCGCATGGTCTCTTCGATGCACCAGAACGCGTCGCGCGCGAAAAACGGGCTGGTGGCCTGGGTGAGGAAGACGCCGCCCGGCGCCAGCCGCCGTCGTGCGCTGGCGTAGGCCTCGCGGCTGTAGAGCCGGGCCAGCGACGCGTTGTTCGGGTCCGGCAGGTCCGCGATGATCACGTCCCAGAGCCGCGCGTCCTCGGCCAGGAAGACGAACGCGTCCTGGTGCAGCACATGGACGCGCGGATCGTCGAGCGAGCCGCCGTTGAGCTGCCGGATCGTCGGTTGCGTGCGCGCGATGCGGGTCATCGCCGGATCGAGATCGACGAGGGTGATCTCCTCCACGTCGTCGTGCTTGAGGATCTCGCGCACGGCCAGCCCGTCGCCGCCGCCGAGCACCAACACCCGCGCCCGCCGCTCGGCGAGCGAGAAGGGGATGTGGATCAGCGCTTCGTGGTAGCGGTACTCGTCGACGGACGAGAACTGGAGGTTTCCGTCGAGGAACATGCGGAGATCGTCGCGCCCGCGGGTGACGACGATGTTCTGGTAGGCGCTCTGCTCGACGTAGACGACGCGATCCTCGTAGACGGCGTCGTACCAGGGCCGGAGGAGCTGCGGCGAGGCGACGAAGCCGGCGATCAAGAGCAGCATCCCGGCGGCGATGGCGATGCTGTAGAAGCGCGCTCGCTTGGCGGGCAGCGTCTCTCGGAAGACCCGCAGGATCAGATACGCGATGGCCAGGTTGACCGCGCCGACCACCAGCGCGCTCCGGAAGGTGCCGAGCGAGGGCAGGAGCACGAAGGGGAAGAGGAGCGTAGCCGCCAGCGCGCCGAGGTAATCGAGCGAGAGGATGCTCGAGAGGCTGTTCTCGAGCGTGAAGTGCTTGCGCATCGCCAGGACGAGCATCGGCACTTCGAGCCCGGTCAGGGCACCGATCGCGACGATGAAGACGATCATCGCCGGGTAGTAGAGATCGGTGTAGGCGTAGGCGAAGTAGAGGGCGGGTGCGCTGGCTCCGCCCGCCAGGCCGAGCGCGATCTCGACGCCGACGAAGGTGCCGAGGATGCCGTGGCCGAGCTTGCGCGAGAGGAACGAGCCGGCCCCCATCGCGGCCATGAAGATGCCGATCGTGATGGAGAACTGCTGGATGCTGTCGCCGAGGAAGTACGACGAGAATCGTCCCAATCAAGAGCTCGTAGACGATCGAGCAGAGCCCGGCCGTGAAGACCGAGACGACCAGCGCGCTCAGCTGGCGGGGAGAGAGCGCGGCCAGGGCCGCTTCAGGGCTCGGCGTGTCCAAGCGCTCACTTCCCGCCGTGCATCCCGCCGCCGTGCATGCCGGGGCCGTAGCGGCTCCCGCGCCGCACGCTCGCCCCGTGGTAGGTCGGCGCGCCCCCGAAGTAGAAGAACGAGGGGCCGCGGTTGAAGCCGCCGTAGCCGGCGTAGCCGTAGCCGCTGCGGCTCGGGATGAAGAGCGCACCGTAGCTCAGCGCCGAGAAGAGCGTGAAGCCGAGGACGAAGGGGCTGGTCCAGATTCTCATGCGAGTGCGATCCCGAGGCGATTATCCGGAGGCGGTTATCCGGAGGCGTTGGCCAGGGCCCGACGCAGCTTGGCCGACCCGAAGTAGAAGAGAATGGGTCCCAGCAAGAGCGCGATGATCCCGGGCGGGAGGAAGGGTACCCAGCTCCCGTGCCGCTGCACGACCTTCACTGCGAAATCGCCGCCGGGCGACCAGCTCGGCTGACCCGGCGACACGCCCACCTGCTGCGTTCCCTGCGGGTGCGTGCTGTCGCTCCCCGAGAAGGCCAGGTAGTAGGTGCCGGCCTGCGGGATGGTCAGGTCGACGTCGTAGTCGGTCTTCTCTTCGTGCCAGGCGCCGTCGCTGTCGCGCCCGCTCTCCGCCCACAGCTCGTCGCCGAAGCCGAAGAGGTACTCGCCTTCCGGGTCCTGCACCTCGGCCTCGAGGTACGACCATCCGTCGGTGCGGAAGGGCTGGTGGACCTCGACGCTCAGGATCGTGTTGGCCTTCGTGATGGTCAGCGGGCCGATGCGCCCACCCTGCGGCGGCAGCGACGTGGTGGCCATCGTCGTGCCCGAGAACGCGAAGTAGGCCGCCGTGACCAGGCAGAGCGCGCCGAAGCCCATCATGATCATCGAGACCGCGCGGAGCTGCGGGTGATCGCCGTCGACGCCGGCGTACACCTCGTCATCGTCGTCGTCGTCGTCGAAGCGCTGCGGCCGCGCGCCGAGGTTGCCGCCCGCGGCCTCTCGCACCTGCTGCTCGGTCAGGGAGCGGCCCTCGCTGAGCTCCATCTCGCCTTTGCGGCTGTTCTCGACCTCGTAGGTGCGGCCCGGCTCGTCGACGGAGGCGAGCTCGACCAACTGCATCGTGTCGGCGACCGCCGCCATCCAGGGCAGCGCGCCGTCCACGTGGGCAATCTGCGAGCGCTCCCTCTCGACCACGCGCCAGCGGCGCCCGTCGTAGGTGGTCAGGTTCGCGCCGACCGGCATCGAGAACGCGTCGCCCATCGGCATCACACGCGTCTTGCGGCTCACCGACCAGTCGCGGTCGTACGACGAGAGCCACGCCGCGGGCCGGCGTGGGTTGTAGAGGAGGAAGTCGTGCGTCCAGTGATCGTCGGGGTCGTCCGGGTTGAAGCGCGCGATGCGGCCGACCACCTCGTAGCGGTCGCCGCTGATGTCGAGGCCCTGGCCAATCTCGAGCTCGAAGGGCGGCGGCTGCTGCTCGACCACGCCGATGGCGCGGGCCTGCGACGCGGTGAGCTCGATCTGCGCGCTGCAGAAGGGGCAGACGATGGTCCGGGAGCGCTCGTCCTTGAGCTCCAGCGAGCCACCGCACTGCGGGCATTGCAGCGCCTTGGGCTTGTACTGCGGTCGAGCCCGACCCTGGCCGAGCGCAAATCCCTCGAGTCCCCCCGTCACATCAACCCCTCGTCGTCGAGCGCCAGCTCGTCCTGCCCGAGCCACTCGCCGATGTAGACCTCTTGCTCGCCTTCGTCGTCAATCTCGACGCCGAGTGCGAAGCGGCCGTCCGGGCTGGTGGCGTCGAAGTAGGAGTGCGTCTCGTCGGGCAGGATGGGCACCGGCAGGTTGCCCTCCACGCCCAGACACTGGGCCTCGCCCATCTCCAGCACGATGAAGGAGCCGCCCTCGAAGGGGATGGTGGCGCCGAGCGCGACGCCGCTCGTGTCGACGGTCGCCTGGCGCTGCGTCTGGAGCGCCAGCTCGTGGTCGTCCTCGGCCAGCCAGCCGCGGGTGCCGTCTTCGCCGACGATGTACCACTCGTCCCAGAACCCGACGCCGTAGCCCCAGCGCACGCGGCCCTCGATTCGGAAGCGGGTGCCGCGAAGGGTGCCGGTGGCGCCGCGATAGAGCCGGGTAAACCCCTCGCTCAGCATCGAGGTCTTGCCGGTGCTCGAGACGCCTTGCTCGTTCCAGTACGAGACGGCGCCGCAGTACTCGCACACCGCCATGACGATGCCGGGATTGCGCGCGGGGAGCGGCGCGCCACACGTGGGACAGGGAATCACGATCGAAGGCGTCCGGTTTGTGCTCCCTTCGCGCACTACCGGCTGGCGAGGGCGGCTGTCAACCTCCTCCCGGCTCGCGTTCCACGACAGCTCCGCGATTCGATGGCAGGATGCGCGTGCAGATGGGGGCTTCGAACCGACGAGGAGTCGAGATGCGGAACGAATCGAAGGACGGCGCGCGCAGCGGCGCCTTGTCCGGCGCGCGCTACCTGGTGGTCCTCGCGCTCCTCTGCCTGACGGGCGTGGCGTACGGCCAGGACGCGCCGAGCGTCGACGACTTCGTCGGGCACTGGCGCTTGGACGGATCGGAGGCGCACGGCCGCCAGGTCATCGAGCGCGCCGTGGGCCGCGCCGTGGACGGGATGGGCTTCATCGTCACCGACATCGCCGCCGGCCGCCTGCGCGGGAAGAACCCGCTCGTCCGGAACATCGCCATCGAGCACAACGGCGACCACGTCCTCATCAACTTCGACAACAGCCGCCGCTACGACACGGCGCTCGGCCAATGGACGCCGCATCAGACGCCGGACGGCGAGACGGCGCAGGTCCAGCACCGCTACCACGGCGGCGCGCTGGTCCAGCTCTTCCGCACCGACGCCGGCTCGCGGCGCAACGTGTTCCGGCTCCAGCCCGACGGGAAGATGCGCCTCGACGTGACGGTGCAGAGCCCGCAGCTGCCGCGGGACATGCACTACACGGTGACCTATCGCCGCCGCTGAGCCTCGAACGCGTCGGTACGTGCCCGGTCGGAGCAAGCTCGCGGATGGTGGGGTGG
Organism: uncultured Pseudomonadota bacterium; assembly: GCA_963832725.1. Taxonomy (GTDB): domain Bacteria; phylum Myxococcota_A; class Polyangia; order Polyangiales; family Sandaracinaceae; genus JAEZBP01. The sequence goes on along the minus strand of CAWHVG010000005.1, from coordinate 2,589,293 downwards.
GAACTTCCGGGTGGTGCACGGGTCTGGGCCCGCATGCGCACGACGACCGCCGTCCTCGCCTTGCTCCTCTGTGGGTGCTCGGACCCGCCGCCCGATTGTCCGCCCGCCTCGGCGGCCGAGACATCCCGCGCGCAGGCGCCCGAAACCGAGCGCTCCGAGCCGACGCCTCGACCCGACGAGGGGCCGCCCGACGAGCCGGCGCCAGAGGCGGCGCCGCCCACCGCCGGTCCCGACGCGCACGGCTGGGCTGAGATCCGCTTCGTCGACGTCGAGGACGCGTTCGGCGCCGGGACCGTCCTCGAGACACGCCTCTGGAACGAGCGCGAGAACGGGATGCACCTTCGTGTGATGGCGCGCGGCATCGAGCACGACGTCCTCGACGGCGCCCGCTTCGCTTTGCACCTCCCGGACGGAATCGGTCGTCGAGCCCGGCGACGATCTCGTCGGCGGTCTCGGCCTGATCGGTGGCAGCGGAGGTCAGGGCCCGCGGCGGCTGTGGGCGCGGAGCGCGCGCTTCGGGTGGCACGGAGACGCGCTGGACGAGGCGTACGTCGAGGTCGACCTCGGGCAGGGCGGCCGCTACTGGCTCGAGCTCCCGTATGGCTTCGTCCGTGACCCGCGCGCGCCCTTGCCGACGGGCGACCGTCGCAGCGAGGCGCGCTTCCCACCCGCGATGGCCGAGCTCGGCGAGGCCGACCACATCGTCCCCTTCCGGCACGTCCGCTACGACGCCGGCGAGATCCAGAACGGCTGGCGGCTCGAGGTGCTCGCCTCGAACCCCTTCGACCCGCACGTCGAGCTCGTCCTCTACCGCGACGACGGCCGCGTCGGACAGAGCGCGTACCGCTGGGACCTGCACGAGCCCCGCACGGCGGTCGCCATCGTCAGCCACGCCGGCGGGCGCGCGTCGAGCCTGCAGATGATGGCGCGGCTGCACGAGGACGGGATGCGGCGGAGCGACCACTTCCACGTGTTCCGCCGGCAACACGGTCGGCGCGGTTGGGGCACGATCGTCGCGACGGTCGGCGAGCAGTCCTACGAGGTCCGCGTCCCGTCGAGCCTCTACCTCTACACGCACGGCACCGCCGACCCGTACCATGCACGGCGCGTGGTCGACGCCTCGCAGGTGCTCGGGGGCGACCTCTTCTGAGCCTGTAGCAGCCGAATCGCTGCTGCGAGCGGTCTGGCCGTGCCAGGACGGACTTACGTCCTCGGGACCTCGGTCGCCGTAGGTGAACTACGGCTCGGCCCCTGTGGGTGCGCTCCGTCCTGACCCGGCCATCCTCGCTCTCGCGACGCAATACACGCGAACTCCAGGCTGAGCCTCGGCTCGGTCGCAGCCGGACTCATCCCTCGTCCGCGAACAGCGAATCTTCGCGCTGCGGACGAACCTGCTGAACGCCGCTTCGGCGCGAATCGCGCCGCACGACCGAAGTGACCGTGCGACGAGATGTCCGAGGCGGAAGTCGTGACCGGGTATGGCCGAGCGATCGGCGTCGAGCTTGGGTGCGCGCCCCCGCAGGAAATGCAAAGCATTTTCGAGGAGGCTCGCGCCCGAGATCGGCGTCGAGAGCCGGCCAGATCGTGTTGCGAGTTCCGCGGAGGAAATCTAGGACGCGAGCCGCTCGGTCGAGCCTCAACGCCGGTGGTCGGCGAGCCAGGCGCGGACCTGCTGCTCGATGGCCGCCGGCATCGGCCAGGCCGGCCCTCAATCGCGGAAGTCCTCGTAGGACTGCCGCTCCTCGCCGGTGAGCCCGTCGTCGACGTGCGACCACGCGAAGTAGCGGAAGCCGTGGTCGGTGCTCTCGACCGCGACGTAGTGGTCCGCGTCTTCGTCGTGGGGCCGCCAGCGCCAGGTGCGGTGCTCGGCGAAGGAACGGAGTCGATCCTGGTCCATGCCGCAGTTGTAGGCCCCCGGCGGGCGTGAGGCATGCCGGTGGCATCCGTGGCGGCGAACGCCGGTCCGCCGAGCGAGCCCGAGGCGAAGAAGACGGCGCCTCGCCCACGCTCGCGCATCCATCGCGGCGCGGGCTGAACTCGATGTACGTCGTCTACCGAGCGGGGGAGCGACCCGACACGGTCTCCGCACACGACGCGGACGAGAGCTTGCCTCTCGACGAGACGAAGCCCGCGCGCCGATCGGGGCGCGCGGGCTTCGTTTCGGATCACCCGAGATTAGCTCATCCCGGTGGCAGACAGCGGTCTACAAGAAGCAGACGTTCGCGGTGGATCCGCCGCTCGTCGGATCGGACGTACAGGTGTACCCAGTGCGACAATCGCTCATGGTGCCGGCCGGTCCGGTGCAGTTGTCGAGACAGCTGCCACCCATCGTGGCGTCTGTCGTGATGCAAGAGCTACCGGAGGGACAGGTGGTGCCGCCGGTCGCGCAGGCGACGACGCAGTACCCGCCGGGGACCGTCGTGCCGTCCTGAAGCTGTGTGGCACAGAAGCCATACGTGCCTCCCGTGCACTCCCAGCTGCCAGTGCAGGCGTCGCCCACGGCGCCGCTGCCGGTCGCGGCCGGCCAGCACTCCGTCGACGTGTCCCCGTCGCTGTCGTAGCAGAGGTAGCCGTCCGCGCGGCAGTCCGAGTCGCTCGAGCAGTCGTCCACGCAGACACCACTACTGGCACCGGACGAGATGCTGCAGTGCGAGCCACTGGGGCAGCTCGCGCTGGCCGAGCAGCCGAGCGAGCAGTAGCCCTGGCGGAAGCCGCTGCCCTCGCCGATGCAGCCTCCGCTCGCTCCGCCCGCGCACTGCCAGGTGAACTGGCACGCCGTGCCGACCGCGCCGGTGCCCGTGGCTCCCAGGTAGCACTCGTTGCTGCCGTCTCCGTCCGCGTCGTAGCAGGAGTAGCCCGGGTCGCGGCAGTCGGAGTCGCTCGTGCAAGCCGCGAGGCAGAGCTGGGCGGTCGTGGCGCCCGAGCTGTCGGTGAACGTCGCGCAGTGTCCACCGGCCGTGCAGTCCGTATCGCTCGTGCACGACGCCGAGCAGTACCCGTCGATGTAGTCGGGGGCGTTCAGGCAGGTGCCGCTGGAGCCGCCGGCGCAGTCGAAGGTCTGGCTGCAGGCGTCGCCGGTCATCCCCGAGCCGGTGGCGGAGGGGAGGCACTCGTTGGTGCCGTCCATGTCCGAGTCGTAGCAGCCGTAGCCCGGCGTCCGACAGCCGGAGCCGCAGTCCGATACGCAGATCCCGGTGCCGGCGGTGGAGTCGGTGACCAGGCAGTGAGACGCGCCGGTGCACTCGCTGCCGCCACTCGTGCAGTCGCGGGTGCAGTAGCCGCCTTCCCAGCCACGCGCCTCCACGAGGCAGCGCGAGACGTCGCCGAAGCAGTCGTTGGTGGTGGTGCAGGCGCCGCCGATCGCGTGCCCCGACGAGTCGGTGGTGCCGGCCGGCACGCACTCCATGGTGCTCGGGGTCGCGCCGTCGTCGTCGCGACAGGTGTAGCCCGTGCGACAGTCGGTGGAGCTGGCGCAGTTGGCCAGGCAGAGCCCAGCGCCGGTCGAGTCGCGGTAGCCGCAGTGCGAGCCGGATCCGCAGTCGGAGTCGGCCGTGCAGCTCAGCGAGCAATAGCCACCCGGCCAGCCGCTCGACGACTCGGTGACGCAGGCGCCCGACGCGCAGTCGCCCGCGACATTGCAGCCGCCGCCGATCATGCACGCGCCGCAGTCCAAGGTGCCGCCGCAGCCGTCGTCGATGGTGCCGCAGTCGAGCACGCCACAGGTGCGGACGGTGCAGGAGCAGTCGGAGTCGGTGCTGGTGTCACAGCCGCTCGGGCAGCAGGAGTCGCCGGCCGTGCACGCGGTGATCGGCGTCGTGGTGCAGTGGGCGTCGCACCCGCTGGCCGTTCCAGCCAGCATGTCGTTGGTGCACGCGATGCCGTCGTCGCAGCTCGAGGGGCAGGCGCCCGGCGAGCCCGCGGCGATCCCGGGATCGCACATCTCCGAGCCAGTCACGACGCCGTCGCCGCAGACGGGCGCAGAGGGGCCGCTGTCCGGCAGGACGGTTCCACCGTCGTCGGTCGTCGGTCCGCCGTCCGGGGTCGGTCCGCCGTCCGGGGTCGGTCCGCCGTCCGGCGTGGTGACGGTGCCGCCGTCCATCCCCGCGTCATGGGTGGGCACGCTCGAATCCGGATGCGTGTAGGGGCCGGAGTCGGTGTACTGGTGCGGGCCGCTACCCGCATCGGCCGGTGTCGCCGGCCCGCTGCATGCCGACGCGATCCACGCCGTGGATATCGCCGAAAGGACCAAGATCGCTCTCTCACTCATGTCGCACGCCCTCCCTAGGTCGTTGCGTTACGAAGCTCATTCCGGCGCGTGACCCGTCGCGGCCGGAGTCGGCTCGCAGCGTCGCAGTCATCCCCGCCCATCGCGCGCGGAGGACCCTGTGCCATTTCGAGGACGGAGGCAATGCGACGAGTCATCAGCGCAGCGAGCTCGAGCAATGCTAGCTCGCGGGCGAGCCGGCCCGAGGCGGTCGAACGAACGCCCCACCCACGACGAACGCCGCTTCTGGTCGACTCCACATCCGCGCGCGCAAGGATGCCGTCATCGGTGCAGCCCGCCGGAAGCGCTTCGCGCGTGAGCTCAGACGCGCTCGGAGGGACTCTCGTGGATAGCGACTCAGAGGATGAAACGCGCGGACCGCCGTTCGTGCCTTGCGCGGCCGGCACCACGGCGCGGTCGTCGATTCGGAGGCCTCTGCGACGAACACGAAGACTTCCGCGACGAACACGAAGACTTCCGCGACGAACACGAAGACTTCCGCGACGAACACGAAGACTTCCGCGACGAACACGAAGCTTCCGCGACGAACACGAAGGCCTCCGCGACCGATTCGAAGACCTCTGCGACTGATTCGAAGGCCTCTGCGACCGATTCGAAGGCCCTTGCAATCGACTGCAACACCGCTGCGATCGACTGCAGAGCCGCTGCGATCGACTGCAGAGCCGCTGCAATCGACTGCAGAGCCGCTGCGATCGACTGCAGAGCCGCTGCGATCGACTGCAGAGCCGCTGCGATCGACCGCAAAGCCGCTGCCAATCGACTGCAACACCGGTGCGATCGACTGCAACACCGCTGCGATCGACTGCAACACCGGTGCGATCGACTGCAACACCGCTGCGATCGACTGCAACACCGCTGCAATCGACTGCAACACCGCTGCGATCGACCTCAAAGCCGTTGCGATCGATTCCGAGATCGCTGCGACGAACACGAAGCTTCCGCGGCGAACACGAAGGGCTTCCGCGACCACGCCGAGGCCGCCGAGATCGACTTGGCAGCCTCACCTTGACGAGAGCCGCTACAATCGCGCTCGCTCCCATCGAATGCCCCACGAGCGCCCATCGCGCTCGGCGCCCGAGGACACCCTGATGCGCACGAAACGATTCTCTCTCCCGACGCTGATGCTCTTGCTGGCGGCCTGCTCTGGCGATGGCGGGACCGCCGACGGGGCCGTTCCCGCCGACGGCTCCGTTCCGACCGGCGACTCCGGCCAGCTCGGCGACGGAGGCTCCGGGACGGTCGACGGCGGGCCCACCTCCGTCTGCGAGCCGGCGGCGACCGATGCCTGCGATTGCGATAGCGGCGTCCCCGGGACGACAGTGTGCGCGGCCGATGGCCAATCCTGGGGCGCCTGCGATTGCCCCTCGTACGGGCAGAACATCTTCGTCGCGCCCGGCGCCTCGGGCGGCGACGGCACCATCGACTCGCCCTACGGAACGCTCGAAGAGGCGCGCGACGCCGTCCGCACGCTGAAGTCCGACGCGGGCCTCCCCGACGGCGGCGTGGGCGTGTGGCTGCGAGGCGGAACGTTCGCGCGGACGGAAGACCTTCGAGCTCGGCGACCAGGACTCGGGTGAAGACGGCAAGCCGGTCGTGTGGCGCGCGTATCCGGGAGAGAGCGTCCGGATCGAGCGGCGGCATCACGCTGAGCGCGTCCGACTTCACGCCGGTGACCAGCGACTCGCCCGTGTGGCATCGGCTCGACGACGGCGCGCGCGACCACATCGTCCAGATCGATCTGGGCGCGGCCGGCGTCACCGACTTCGGCGCGCTGGCCCGCCGCGGCTTCTGCCACAACGTGCAGTCGTCCCCGCCCGAGATCTCCGTCGACGGGGAGCCGATGACCCTGGCCCGCTGGCCCGACATCCCGGTCGGCGTGGCCGGCGTCGATCCGAGCGGCGACAGCATCGAGGTCTACGGCAGCCTCACGCCCGACGTGACCGGCAGCTACACGCGCACCGCTGAGAACGACGGCGTCTCCGTCTTCCAGCGCGACGGCTCGGTCGACGGCGTCCAGTACTACCTCCGCCGCACGCCGATGGTGATCGACGGGCGCGACTCCTCGGCGTGGTTCCTCACCAGCGAAGCGAGCGGCGTCCCGACCAACGCCGGGCCGTGGTGGGCCATCTACGACCCCGAGCTCGGTGTGATGAGCCCCGGGAACGGCGCGCTGGGCGACGTCGCGTTCGAGCCCGACGGCACGCGCCCGACGGAGCTCGCGTACGTCGACAGCACCTCCTCCGGCACCGCCTTCACCTACGCGGGTGACCGGCCGAGCCGCTGGACCGAGGCGAGCGACGTCTGGTTCCACGGCTGGTGGAAGTACGCCTGGGCCGACTGTCGCGTCCGCGCCACCAACATCGACGCGAGCTCGCGCACCGTCACGCTCGCCGACGACACGGGCTACGGCATCCAGGCCGACCAGCCCTACTACGCGTTCAACCTCCTGGAAGAGATCACCGTGCCCGGCGAGTACTACCTCGACCGCGACTCGGGCATTCTCTACCTCTATCCGCCGCATGCGCTGGACGGCGCGCGCATCGTGCTCTCGCAGCTCGACGCCGATCTGGTGCATCTCTCGAACACCCAGTGGATCCAGATCCGCGACGTCACGTTCGAGTCCGGACGCGCGCAGCTGGTCAATGTCGAGGGCGGAAACGACAACCTCCTCGACCGCGTGACGCTCGAGAACGGCGGCGGCCCCGGGGCGCGCATCACCGGGACGCGCAACGGCATTCAGAGCTGCGAGATCCACGGGACGGCCACCCACGGCGCCATCCTCTCCGGCGGCGACCGGCCGACCCTGGACCTGGCCGAGAACTTCGTTCGCGACTGCCGCATCCACCACTTCGGTCGCACCGAGTGGACCTACCGGCCCGGCGTCTCGATCAGCGGCGCGGGCATGCGGGTCTCGAACAACCTGATCTACGGCGCGCCGCACGCCGCCATCCTCTACGGCGGAAACGAGCACACCATCGCCGAGAACGAGATCCACGACGTCTGCCGCTACTCGAGCGACGCCGGCGCGGTCTACGCCGGCCGCGATTGGGGCGCGCGCGGCAACGAGATCCGCAACAACTTCATCCATCACCTCCACACGCGGGTGGAGGGCTACGGCGTGCACGGCGTGTACATGGACGACTGTTTGTCCGGAATCCACGTGCACGGAAACGTCTTCTACGCCGTCTCCGGTCACGCCGTGCAGCACGGAGGCGGGCGGGACGACATCGTCGAGAACAACCTCATGGTGTCCTGCGGAGACGCGCTCGCCGCCGACAGCCGCGGCTACGCCTGGCGTCCGAGCCACGGCCCCAACAACACTCCGGGTGACAGCTGGAACCTGCTCGAGAAGCTCGAGCGGATGAACTACCAGGCCGATCCTTGGCTCACCGCGTACCCGGCGGCGGCGGCCATCCCCGACGACTGGAGCGCCATCATCGCCCCGGACGCCACCTGGCTCTACCCGGAGGGCAGCACGTTCGATCGCAACCTCGGCTACCACAACGGGATGTGGATGCGAGGCGGGAGCACCTTCGACCACTACGCCTCCGTCTCGGACAACGTCGAGGACGCCGATCCCATGTTCACCGACCAGGCGCGGCTCGATCTGAGCCTCCAGTCCGGATCGCCCGCCCTCGCGATCCCGGGGTTCCAGCCGATCCCCTTCGACGCGATCGGCCCGCACTGAAGGTCTGTCGATAAATCTTTCGTCGCCCCGCGTCCGATCCGGTTCCATCCGGGGCGTTGTCGCGGGTCGCCGTGCGTGCGCACAGCTCCTCGCGCCGCCTCGAGGCTGGGACCGTCTCGATTGCCCGGCTCGGTCCGTTTGTCGACGACCCGCGCTGAGAACGAAGCGCTCCGCCGGCGGCGGGGGGTGGACTTCCCCTCGGGCTCGCGTCGTCCGGTCAGCTGGCGTGCGGGAGGACGAACGAGAAGCGTGATCCTTCGCCCGGTTCGCTCCACACGTCGACGTGACCGCCGTGCTCCTCGGCGATGCGGCGCACGATCCACAGGCCCAGCCCGAACCCGCCGTAGTGCCGGACGGAACGCCGGTCGCACGAAGCGCTCGAAGAGGCGGCGGCGCTCCTCCGGCGTGAGGCCCGGTCCGTGATCGCGAACGGAGACCCGCACCTGGCCGTCTTCTTCGCGGACGGTGATCTCGATGGGGCGCCCCGGCCCGAACTTGACCGCGTTCGAGAGCAGGTTCCGGACCGCAATCCCCACCCGCCGCCAATCCCAGCAGCCCACGACGGGCGCCGGCGGGAGCTCCCAGACGAGCTCCGACTCGCTCCGCTCGAGCTCCACCGTGTTCTCCTCCACAATCTCGCGGACCAGGTCGATCAGAATCGAAGCGCGAGCGCTCGAGCTCGACCCTGCCCACGATGACGCGCGAGACGTCGAGCAGGCGCTCGACCAGATCGCTCAGGCGTCGCGACGATCGGTCGATGGCCCGCACGGTGCCGGAGATCTCGTCGGCGGAGAGCGTGCCCCCGGCGCGGTCCGCGACCCGACGGTCGAGCTCCTGCGCCCGCAACCGCAGCGGCGTCAGCGGCGTCTGCAGCTCGTGGGCGGCGATGACGATGAAGTCGTCGCGCGCCCGCAGCGAGTCCTGCACCTCGCGGTAGAGGCGCCCGTTGTCGATCGCCACCGCGCACCGGCGACCGAATCTCCATCGCCAGCTCGAGGTCGTCGGCGCCGAAGTGTGTGTCGCGCGGCTGGAGCCCGAGCGAGAGCGCGCCCAGCGTCGTCCCACGGGCGACCAGCGGGACGCCGAGATAGGAGCCGACGCCGATCTCGTGCACGAGCGCCAGCTCCTCCTCGTCCGGCACCAGGCGCCGGAGCTCCTCGTCGCTCACCTCGGCCACGAGCTGCGGGCTGGCCCGCCGGAGCACGAACGTGGGCCCCAGCGGGAGCTCTCGCGCAGGCGCCCGCCGCTGCCACAGCGCGTCCAAGAGCTCACTCTTGTCGGGCATGCGATGCGCCGCCGCCACCTGGCGGATCACCCCGCCCTCGTCGACCAGGTGGATGGTGCACCAGTCCGCGATCTCGCCGGCGAGATGCTTCGCCAGCCGAGGGAGCAAGGCCATGGTGTCGAGCGACTCCATGAGCGTGGCGCCAGCTTCGGCCAGGACCCGCTGGCGGGCCTCCGCGCTCTGGACCGCGCGAAAGAGCTTCACGCTTTCGGTGACGTCCCGGATGAAACTGGTGAAGACCGGCGGTCCGTCCTGATCCACCCGGTTGACGGTGAGCTCGGCCGGGAACTCCGAGCGGTCCTTGCGCCGCGCGGGCAGCTCGACGCGGCGGCCGAGGAGGGACTCGTCGCCGGTGGCGAGGTAGCGGGCCAGCCAACGCTTCTGGGTATCGCGCAGCGAGGCCGGGAGCATCAGCTCGGCGAAGCTCTGACCGACCGCCTCCTGCCGCGAGTAGCCGAACATGCGCTCGGCGGCGGAGTTGAACTCGAGGATCCGGCCGCGGTGGTCGGCCGTGACGACCCCGTCGAGCGAGGTCTCGAGCACGGCCGCCTTGCGCGCCTCGCTCTCGCGCAGCGCGGCCCACGCCGACTCGCGGTCGATGGCCTGACCGAGCTGCGCCGCCAGCGTCATCGTGGTCTCCAACACCTCCGCGTCGCGATCCCGTGGCGCGCGCGAGAGCAGCTCCACCGCGCAGCAGACGTCGCCGGAGACCGGCACCGGCACGACCAGCGCGCCGTGGAGTCCTTCGCTCAGCGCGTGCGTGAGGCGCGTCTCGGCCGGCGCGTCGCCGAGCTCGCGGACCCGAGATCGGCGTCCGCTTCTGGAACGCGCGACCGACCATCCCGCTGCCCGGCGGCGTGCCTGCGCCGAGGGTCTCGGACTCGAACGACGAGAGCCCCTCCGACGCCCACGTCGCGGTGCAGCGGAGCAGGCGCGCAGCGCCGTCCCAGCGCCAGAAGGACGCGAAGTCCCAATCGAGGTTTTTCGCGATCGCTTCCAGCGCGCGGGGGATGACGACGCGCATGTTCGGGTTGCTGGCCAGCAACGACGCGATGGCCTGCTGAGCCGCGATGCGGCGTCCGTCCCGCAGGCGCGCCCGGCGCACCTCGGCCTCGCGCAGCTCCCGTTGCACCACGGGCGCCAAGCGCAGCAGCCGGTCCTTCGGGACGAAGTCGGCGGCGCCGTTCCGCATGGCGTCGACCGCCATCTCCTCGCCGATCCGCCCGGAGACCACGATGCAGGGCACGATCGCGTCGGCCGCGCGCACCATGCGAAGGGCGGCGAAGCCGTCGAATCCCGGCAGCTCGAAGTCGGCCAGCACGATGTCCCACGGTTCGCCCGCGAGGGCGTCGGAGAGCGCGTCGGCGGTCGCCACCCGCTCCGCGTCGAGCGTGAAGCCCGCCTTGCGGAGCTCGCGCTGGATCAGCGCGGCGTCCTGCGCGGAGTCCTCGATGAAGAGCACGCGGACGACCTCGCTCATCGCTCGGGCCTCCGGGCACGCGGCGGCGCGAGCGTGAAATAGAAGGTCGCGCCCTCGTCCGGCCGGCTCTCGGCCCACACGCGACCGCCGTGGCGGAGGACGATCCGCCGTACCAGCGCGAGCCCGATGCCGGTGCCCTCGAAGTCCTCGGCGAGATGGAGCCGCTCGAAAGGCGAGAAGAGGTTGCCCGCGTACAGCGGGTCGAAGCCCACGCCGTTGTCACGCACGAAGACGACCTTTTCACCCTCGACAGCGACGGTGCCGAGCTCGATGCGCGCCGGGTTGCGCCCGCGAGAGAACTTCCACGCGTTGCGGAGCAGGTTGTCGAGCACCACCCGGAGCAGGCGAGGGTCGCCGCGGACCTCGACTTCGGGCTCGATCGACCACACGACGGAGCGTTCGGGCGCCTCGTTCGCGATCTCGGCGGCCAGCTCCTCGGCCATCGCGCTGGCGTCGACTTCCTCGCGCTCGACCGCGCGGGTCGTCACCCGGGAGAGCTCGAGGAGCGCGTCGATGAGCTCCCGCATCCGCTTCACCGAGTCGCGGAGCAGCCTCGAGTACTCGCGCCCGCCCGGGCCGAGCTCGTCCGCGTGCTCCTCGGCCAGCGCGCTCGCGAAACCGTCAATCCAGCGGAGCGGCGCACGCAGGTCGTGCGACACCGAAGAGCTGAACGCTTCCAGCTCGGCGTTTGCCGCCGAGAGCTCCTCGGTGCGCAGCCGGACGCGCTCCTCGAGCTCCTCGCGCAAGACCGCCAGCTCGCGCTCGTCACGCTTGCGCTCGGTGATGTCCACGACGGCGGCGACGGCTCCGGCGAGACGCTCGCGCTCGTCGTAGAGAGGCGCGGCGTAGTCGAGGATGGTCTTCCGCTCGCCGTCGAAGGTCTCGATGTCGACCTCCCTGCCCACGCTGGTCTGGCCGCGGGAGAACGCGCGCACCAGCGCCCAGTCGTCGACCGCGTAGGGACGCCCGGTGCCCGTGTCCCAGCCGCGGAAGCGGGCGTACTCGGATTCGTCCTGGACAATCGGTGCGTTCTCTCCCCAATCGCGAGCGCCTCGGGGCTGACGTCGGAGACGCGCCCGCTCGTGTCGGCGATGACGACCCCGACCGGCAACACCTCCAACACGGCGCGCAGCCGGCGGCGCTCGAGGTCGAGCGCAAGGCTCTCGTCGCGCAGCTCGTGCATCGTCGAGAGGCGGGCGGTGTCGATGCGACCGAGGACCACCGCGCTCCAGGTGGTGGTGCCGCCGAAGAGGATGACGGTGGTGGCGATCAAGAGCGCCGTGCCGAGCTCCGTGTCGTAGAGCTGCGCGCGCTGGCCGGCCAGGCGCAGCAGGCCGAGCACGGTGGGGATCAGGATGGCCGCGGGCAGCAGGCGTCGCGCGACTTGACCGCCGAGCCCGGAGCTCGCCAACAGTCCTCCGAGCCCGCGATCGCGCCGGGCGAAGATCACCCCGGCGCTCAAGAGCTGCGCGGCGATGCACGCGGGCAGCGACATGGCCGTGGCGCGCGCGAACCAGTAGAGCTCGGCGACCTGATAGAGGTAGCCGAGCAGACCCAGGAAGCCGATGAGCCCGGCCGCCAGCGCGGCCATCTCGTGGACCGGCCAGCGCGGTCGCCGCAGGTCGATCGCCAGCAGCGCGGCGCCGAGCAGCATCATCGTCAGGGCCGTGTTGGGCGCGATCCAGCCCAGCGGCGGGATGGGCTCGCCGCCCGGCGCGTGCCGGACCCAGGAGGTGAAGAGATCCTGGCCCATGACCGCACCGGCGATGGCGAGCGCGCTGCCGGCGCAGAGCGCGCCGAGCAGCTTGCGGAGGCGGCTGCGGGGCCGGCGGAGCAAGAGGAGCGAGAGCCCGATGAGCAGGATGCTCACCGAGGTGCTGCTCGCCATGTCCCGGCTGCGGTCCACGTAGCTGGCCAGGACGTCCGCGCGAACCAGGGGAGCGAGGAGCGCCAACGCGGCCTGCGTCATGGCGAGTGCGCCGAGCGCGATGGGCAGCTGGGAGAAGGGCGGCAGCGGCCGGGACGGAACGGGTGCGGTCGTGACCCGCGATGCCGCGCGCGCCCCGTGAGCCCATGCGGATCTCATGACGCACCCGTGTCTCCTTCGGGGAGAGGGAGCGTGAACGCGAACCGGCTTCCGCGGGGCGGGTTCTGCTCGACCCACATCCGCCCGCCGTGGGCCTCCACGATGGCGCGGGCGATGAAGAGCCGCATCCCCGCCGCTCGCTGGCCGGGCCTCCCCTTCCAGGAGAGATCGAAGACGCGCTCGAAGTCCTCGGGCGCGATCGCCGGGCCCGAGTCGGCCACGGAAACGCGGGCCTCGCCGTCGCGAAGCTCGGCCCGGACGCTGACCTCTCCGCCGCGTTCGGTGAGCGAGATCGCGTTCTCGATCAGCTTGCCGAGCACCTCTTCGATGCGATCGCAGCGCGCCGCCGCGCCCTCGTCGAGGAGGATCTCCCGCCGGAGCGAGACTCCCTTCTCCTCGGCCAGCGGCGTCAGCGACTTCAGGCACTCGCCGAGCAGCGGTGCCAGCGCGCAGCGCTCACGCGAGAGCGCGAGCCGCCCGGCGTCGATGCTGGACACGTCGAGCAGGTCCCCGATCAGGCCCGTCATCCGCGCGGTGTTGCGTCGGATCATGCGGAGCTGCTTCTCGAGGAAGCTGTCGGCCGTGACCTGCGGCATCTCCAGCAGCACGGCGCTGCTCAGATCGATCGCGGTCAGAGGCGTCCGCAGGTCGTGCGACACCAGAGCCAGCATGCGCTCGCGCTCTTCGGCCGTGCCCGGCTGCGCGGCTCGGAGCGCGGCGCAGCGGTCCACGCAGCGGACGAGCACCAGGTCGACCGCCTGAGCCAACCAGCGCGCGTCGGCGGCGCCCCCTTCCAGCTCGTTGGCGATGACCCGCCGGAGGATCGTGAGCTCTTCGGCGACCTGCGCCACGTCGAACCCGGCGCGGACGCGTTGCGCCGCGTGCTCCTCGATCAGCGTGTCGGGGATCCGAGGCTCGACGCCCTCCGCCAGCCGGTCGGTGATGTCGGCCAGGACCGCGACCCAGCGGGGCATCGATCCGAGCCGCTCCGGCCGGTCGAGATCGCGCATCGGGCCCAGATCACGCGCCTCGGCTTCCCAAGCGCGCAGAATAACCTCGCTCCGGTCCCGGAGGACCCGAGCCATCCTCTTCGATCGGCGATCGACAGTCTCGAGCTCGTTCATATGTTCTCTCGCGCGCCCACTCCTCGCGCGAGTCCTGCGTCCGGGGCAATGCACCCGACGTGCCGCTCGACGTTCGGGAGGGTGAGCGCATCGGCCCCGGCGCTTCGGGTCTCCCCACCCAGCGCGCAGGCCATGTTGGCCCGGTTCGCAATGTCCCAATCGAGGCAATCCCCGACAGCGACAGCGACCATGGCGGACCGCCAACATCACCACCAGATGGGTCCGCCGGCATCACCACCGAGATACGGCCTCCACCACTCGATCGTGACGCGGCTGCTCGATCGTGGCGGATCACACCGCGTCGAGCGAGCTTCCCCGGAGAGCCTTTCCGGCGCGGTACGCCGGCGGCGCAGCCTCAGACCAAGTAGCGCTCGCCGCCGTCGCAGAGGATCGTGACCACGCGCTCTCCGGGGGCCATCCGCTTGGCCACCTCGATCGCGGCGTGGACGTTCGCGCCGGAGGAAGGACCGAGCAGCAGCCCCTCCTCACGCGCGAGCCGCCGGGTCATCCGGTCCGAAGCCAGATCGGTGACGGTGACGACCTCGTCGATCAGATCACGGTCCAGCACCGGCGGCACGAACCCCGCGCCCAGCCCCTGGATGGCGTGCAGCCCGGGACGGCCCCCCGAGAGCACGGCGCTCGCTCGAGGCTCCACCGCCACGACCTTCACGTCGGGCCGTCGCTCCTTCAGCAGCCGGCCGACTCCGGTCAGCGTCCCGCCCGTGCCCACGCCGGCCACGAACGCGTGCACTTCCCCGGCGGTCGCCCGCCAGAATCTCCTCCGCCGTGCTCTCGAAGTGGCTGAGCGGATTCGCCGCGTTCTCGAACTGGCTCGGCATGAACGCGCCGTCGGTCTCTTCGAGAATCCGCGTCGCCCGATCCACCGCGCCGGCCATGCCCTCCTGCGCCGGCGTCAGCACCACTTCGGCGCCGTACGCGCGCAGGATCTGCCGCCGGCTGGTGCTCATGTCCTCCGGCATCACCAGCACGCAGCGGTAGCCCTTCAGCGTCGCCATCGCCGCCAGGCTGATCCCCGTGTTGCCGCTGGTGGCCTCGACGATGGTCGATCCTTCCCGGAGCTGTCCGTCGCGCTCGGCGGCTCGGATCATCCACAGCGCCGGCCGGTCCTTCACCGAGCCCGCCGGGTTGTTCCGCTCCAGCTTCGCGCAGATCTCCGCGCCTCTCTTGGGCGAGACCCTCGGCAGACGCACCAGCGGCGTCCGCCCCACCAAGTCCAGCACTCCGTCGTAGATGCGATCGTCCAAGGACAGCTTCCCCTATCTCAGTAAACGAGCCTCAGTACTCTTTGTCTCAGTACTCGAGATCCTTCTCGACCTCGAGGTAGACCTTTGCATCGACGAAGATCTGAACGAAGTCGGCGTCGATGTTCCCGTCCTTCACCTCGAACCCGAGGATGGCCAGCGCGCGGTCCCGCGGGACGGCCTTCTTGTAGGGGCGGTCGCGCGCGGTCAGCGCGTCGTAGATGTCGGCGATCGTCATCATCTTCGACTGAATCGGGATCTGATCGGCTCTCGAGGCCCGTTCGGGTAGCCGGAGCCGTCGAGCTTCTCGTGGTGCGCGCCGGCGATCTCGGGGACGCGGACGGAAGTTGCTTGCCCCACGGGATCTTGGAGAGGAAGTTGTACGTGTGGACGACGTGGCGAGCGGATCTCGTGGATCTCGTCGGCGTTGAGCGAGCCGCGTGGTCACCTGCAGCGACTCGACCTCCGAGGGCGTCAGGAGCGGAGTCGGCTCGCCGTCCGGGCCGAGGTAGGTGCGCCGGCCGAGCTCCGCGATGCGCGTGAAGTCGCCCTGCTTGAGCACGGTCGGCTCGTTGGCGACTCGCGGATCAGCCGCCAGGCCTCGTCCAGCTCGCTCACGCGGGTGGCCAGCTCCTCGTCGAGCCGCTTCAGATCGCGCTCGGCGGCGCCCTCGCGCAGCGCCTGGAGCGTGCGCGCCAGCACGTCGGCCTCGGCGGCTTGCGCGCGTAGGCGAAGCGCGCGGCGATCTGCGAGAGCTCGTGCGGATAGAGCTTCTTCGCCTTGACCAGCACCTGCTCGCGCACGCCGATCTTGCCGAAGTCGTGCAGCAGCGCCGCGTACTCGAGCTCCGTCAGATCGTCGCCGCGAAAACCGCGCGTCGAAGTAGCGCGGCGCGTCGGAGCGGTCGACCGCCTCGGCCAGCCCGGCAGCTCAGCTCGCGACACGCGCAGCGAGTGACCGCTGGTGGTCGGATCGCGCTGCTCGATGGCCTGCACGCTGGCTCGCACGAAGCCCTCGAAATGCTTCGGATCTCGTCGTAGAGGAGCGCGTTCTCGAGCGCGATGCCGGCCTGCGAGCACAAGGTCGCCAAGAGATCCTGGCTCCTCGGATCGAAGGGGACCACCTCCTGCTCGACGTCTTCGGGCGTCGGCAGCCGCTTCTCGGGGACGCGCTTCTTGTTGATGAGCTGGATGACGCCGATGACCTCGTCCTCGGCCGAGATCATGGGCATCGTGATCATCGACTTGGTCCGATAGCCGACGCGCTCGTCGAAGCTCCGGTCGAACCCGAAGGGCTGGTTGTCGCCGATCTCGTAGACGTCCGGGATGTTGATCGCGCGGCGGGAGACCACGGCGGCGCCCGCGATGGAGCGCGTCGACACCTCGATGGTGAACTCGCTGGACGGAAACGCGCAGGACTCGTTCTGGCTGAGCTTGAAGCGAAGGCGTTGCTCGCCCGCGTCGGTCGTCTCCACGACGTAGATGCTGCCGGCGTCGGCGCCGGTGATGAAGCGGCTCTTCTCCAGGATCAGATCGAGGAGGCGGTCGATGTTCCGCTCCTGGGTCATGGCGCGGGCGATCTCGACCAGCTCGCTCAGCTCGTAGCGGTAGCGGCGGATGGAGCGCGAGCGCCGCTCGGCCGCGATGCGGAGCTCGACCCGCTCGAGCGCGCCTTCCACGGTCGCGTGCAGAGCGTGCGGCGAGTCCAGCTCGTGCAGCGGCGCGATCACCGCCCGCTCGGGCATGCGCGCCAGCACCTCGTCCGGCGGCGGCCCGACCAGCACCACGCCGACGTGGCCCATCGAGAACTTCTCGGTGTAGGGGTGGAGCGCCGCCTGCCGGAGGGACGCGACCGGCAGGATCACCACCATCGCCTCGTCGCGGACGACCTCGACCACCGGCCCCGCCACGCGCACGTCGATGCGCGGCGTCTTGCTCAGCCGGACGGTGGAGGCGACCTCCTCGGCGTCGAATGCGTCCGCGCCTGCCGCGGCATCACGTGTCATCGCCCCCGCTCTCCCCCCGCTCTTCTTCCGCGCGCCGCTCTTCTTCCTCGGCGCGCCGGTCCTCGTCCGCGCGCCGGCGCTCGTCGCGAAGGTCGTAGGCCTTGACGATGCGGGCGACGAGCGGGTGCCGGACCACGTCGGCCTCGGTGAAACGGCAGAACGCGATGCCGTCGATCTCGCCGAGGAGGGTGGAGGCGTCGGCGAGGCCGCTCCGCCGTCCGCTCGGCAGATCCGTCTGGGTGATGTCCCCGGTCACCGCCGCCTTGGAGCCGAAGCCGAGACGGGTCAGGAACATCTTCATCTGCTCGCTGGTGCTGTTCTGGGCCTCGTCGAGGATGACGAAGCTGTCGTTCAGCGTGCGACCGCGCATGAACGCGAGCGGCGCCACCTCGATCGCGCCGCGGGCGATCAGCATCTGCGCGCGCTCCATCTCCATCATGTCGTGGAGCGCGTCGTAGAGCGGCCGGAGGTAGGGGTTGACCTTCTCCGCCAGATCGCCCGGGAGGAAGCCGAGCTTCTCGCCCGCCTCGACGGCCGGGCGGGTGAGGATGATGCGCTTGACCCGGTTCTCGCTCAGCGCGCGAACGGCCATCGCCATCGCCAGGTAGGTCTTGCCCGTACCGGCCGGACCGATCCCGAAGACGATGTCCTTCTCGTAGATCGCTTTGACGTAGTGGAACTGAGCGAGCCCCTTGGGGACGATCGTCTTGCGCGGCGCGACCAGGATCGGCTCGTTCATGTAGTCGGCGAGGTGCACCTCGGGGTTCTGCTTGAGCGTGCGCACCGCTCGCAGCACGTCGCGCTCGGACATGTCCTTGCCGCGCTGGAGCATCGAGAGCACCTCGGCCAGCCCGCGCTCGGCCTCCGAGACGGCGTCCGGCCTCCCCGCGCAGCAGGATGGAGTTCCCGCGGATGCCGGCCGAGATGCCGTACTCCTTCTCCAGCGCGCGCAGGTGGCTGCCGTTGGGGCCGGTCAGGCGGATCAAGAGCTCGCGGTCCGCGACCTCGAGGTCGGTCGTGATCGGCTCGACTGCCGGCTGGGTGCGGGGCGGGGAGGCCATCTAGATGTCCTCCTTCACACGGGACGCGCCCGTGCCGGAGTGGATTGGAAGTCGCGCTCTGACGGTGTGTCGCGCCATCTGCCTCTTCGAGTTGAACGCTATCACGGTCCGGGACATGCCGGCCATCGCTGGGGCGAGGTGCCTCGAGACGGGTCTTGGATCCCGGCTTCCGTGATGTAGCGTGCGCCGAGGCGCAGACCACCGGGTGTCGGCGAGAGGGCCGAACGACCACGGGACAGGCCCCGCCGGGGCGACTATCGTGCCCGCCCATGTCCGTCACCGCCGAGGTCGAGCGCATCGTCGAGCTGCCGCGCCAACGCGCGTTCGAGCTCTTCATCGACTACCCCGACTGGCACCGATGGATGCCCGAGAGCTTCCGGCCGCTCTCGGGCCCCAGCCGGCCCCTCCAGGCGGGTGATCGGCTCGTCGTGCGGATGCCTCCGATCAAGGCGCGGATCCGCGTGGTGCGAGTCCTCTCGGGCGAAGAAGTCTGCTGGACCGGCGGCGTCCCCGGTCTGCACGCCGAGCACTCGTTCCATTTCGAAGAGGCCGGGCCGGGCCGCACGCGGATCCGCTCGGTCGAGCCCTGGACGGGGTGGATGACGCGCATCGGATGGCTGGCCGCGTGGATTCACCGGGAGGCCAACCGGATCGACGCCGCCCAACTCGACGGCTTCCTCGGCCACGTCCGCGCCCAGGCCTGACCCAGGGCTCCCCGCAGGCTCCATCGACTGGCGCTCCGAGCGGCGGTTGACGAGCCCAGAACGGGTCTCGCAGGATGACGTCCGACATGGCAACCGAGCATTGTGGTCAGTGCGGGGCGCCGCTCCCTCCCGGATACGGCGTCCTGCGGTGCGCGTACTGCGGAAACCAGCAGCAGGTCGCGCCGCCACCGCCCGCCGCTCCTTTCGGCGCACCGCCGAGCGGCCCGTTCGGGACCTCGCCGCCCCACGTGCCGTCGCCGAGCCGGCCGAACCGCTCGCTCGTCGTGGCGGCGGTCCTGATGTTCGCGCTGACTGGGATCGCGGGGGCGGGGGCGGTCGTCCCGATGCTGCTCTTCGCAAGCGGCGAGGGTTCCGGCGAGTCGGTTCCGGACGCCGTCACGAGCCCGCAAGTGGGCTCGCTCGCGTGCCTCTTGGCCGACACCAACGGTGACGGGGTCCGCGACATCGGCGCCGCGACCTGGACCGCGTCCCGGGCCGAGATGCGGCCTGCCCTGATCGATGGTGCGAGCGGAGAGGTGCTCTGGACCGATGATGCCGTGCCGCGCTCCGGTCACGAGATCCTCTGTCTCGACGAACAGCACTTCGCGCTCGTGGGGCAGCAAGAGCTCCAGCTCGTCATCTATCCGGCCGCAGGGCCGAGCGCTGCGCTCCGCCGCCCGATGAGCGACGAGCTCCAGAAGTACGGCGTGGGCGACGCCTGCATCACACTACGGACCCGCGACGAGAGAACGATCGGCGTCTCGCTCGCGGACGGATCCACCACCCAGTGCGCGTGGAGCGCGGACCGCCGGCTACTCGACGACGACATCACCGTCGGCGCGCGGAGCGGCATCATCGACATGATCGTGCAGCCTGTCGTCGCCGAGATGGAGGGCGCGCACTACGAGCTCCGCGCGCGCAACCCGGGGACGCCCTTCCTCGAGGTCACGGGCCAGAACGGCGGCGGCCCGAAGTGGACCCAGACCCTCCGCTTCGTGCCCGTCGGCGGCGAGGCGATCGGCGCGCTGGCGATCACGGCGGCCCCGGGTGTCGTGGTCGTCGCGGGATCGCCGCGCGGAGACGACGATGGGCCCATCACCCTGGTCGGCCTGAGCGCCGACGCCGGCATCGAGCGCTACGCCACGCCGATGCCGGACGGCTTCATCCCGCGCATGCGCGGGTTCTTCTACGATGGCCGCTACGTCGTGGTCTCGACGGGGTCGCACCTGGTCGCGATCGAGCCGGCCACCGGTCGGATCGCCTGGAGCCTCTGACGCGCGAGGAGGCGCGCGCTCGAGCTCGCCGAACGCCGCCGTGGCCTCTTCTCGGTGGACGTCTGCTCGTCGCGCCCACTTCCGTGGCACGTGGACCTCACGACGAGCGGACGATTCGGAAGTGAGCTCTCACTGGGCATCGACGCTCCTCCTGGCCACCGTGGTTTCCGGCGTCGCCGGTGGGTGCTCGGAGTCGGAGACGAGCGCGCCGCCGAAGGAGGTGGTCAGGCGTCCGGACGTGCCCTCGCTGCCCGTCGCTCGTCGTACGTCGTTGCGGCGACCGCTGCGCACCGTGGCCGTGGGCGAGCTCTCGACGTGCGCGATTCGCAACGGGGGCCTCTACTGCTGGGGGACGAGGATACGGGTCCCGTTCGGCGTGGACGAGCCCAGGGGCGGGACGTTCTACCCGAGTGATCCTCCGCTGCCGCCGCACAGGGTCGGTCTCCCGGCGCGGGCAGTGCAGGTGGTGATCGGCGAGAGCCAGCTCGGGTCGCACGGTGTCGTGCTTCTGGATGACGGCCGCGTGCTGACCTGGGGACGGTCGCTCGCGGGAGAGCGAGGCAATGGCGAGTGCAGCGTCGGCCATTGGCTCCTGCCGGAGGAGGTGGAGCTTCCACAGCCGGCGGTGGAAATCGCAGCATTGGGAGGGCGCACCTGCGTCCGCTTCGAGGACGGCGGCGTCGCCTGTTGGAGCGATGTCCAGGGGCGTTGTCGGCCCGAGCTGACCACGCCGCAGCCGGTGATGACGCCGGGAGGAGAGCCGTTGAAGGGGATGGTGCGCATCGAGGTCGACCTCGCGTTCGATGCGGAAGGCGTCCTCTACGCATGGGGAAACGATGCCGTCGGGCAAGTCAGTCGGGAGCCCGATCCCGCGAGCCGCTACGCCGACGAATTGATTGCGCGCCGGGTCCCACGGCTCTCACCCGTGGTCGATGCGGCGAACGCCGGCTTCGCGACGTGCGTGGTCGATCGAGATGGACTTCTTTCGTGCTGGGGAGACCCGACGTTTTCGACGAACGAACTGTCCGCCACGGTGGAAGAGGAGCTCGTCGATCCGGTGCCCGTACCCGGTGTTCCCGCGAGCCGTGACATCGTTTGCTCGCTGGCAGAATGCCTTTCGACAGGCTTGGACGGTGTCGTCTATCACTTCGGCGAGGGAACGTACTTCTTCAATCGGATGGTGACGGTCGCACGGCCCCGTTCGATGACGGTTTCCGCGAGAGGCGGCTGTCTCGACGAGGACGATGTGCTCCGTTGTTGGAGGGACGCGCTCTACGGTGCCGTCCTCGAGCGGCCCCTCGATCCTCGTGTGCTCCGTGAGGTGCGCTTGATGCTGTGAGACCGGCCCTGCTGGCGTAGTGACCAGGATTCGCTCCGCGGCAGGCGGAGCGCGCTTCGTCGAGCCCGGTCGTGTGCCCGTCGGGGGCGTGAGAACCCCGGCGACGGGCCTCGGGGCGGCGGCCGAGACCTCCGGTACCTCCTTCGCTGGTGACACTGCGATTTCCGCGGAAACGTCGTGAGCGATGAGCATCGCGTCCGAGGGCCCGCCGAGCCCGACCAGAAAGTCGAGCAGGCGGTGGGCCTTCTGGGCGGTCCGATGCGGCATCGCGTCCTCCCCTCGGCACGCGCGCACGCCCATCGAGACGCGAGATCGAGCGGCTTTTCGGGCTCCCGTCGGGCGAGGCTCGTGCTCCGAGCACGATGACGCACACCCGAAAGCGCGCCCACCGATTTCCCGAGAGCGACTTCGGATTTCCCGCGAGCGCCGTCGAGTTTCCGATGAGCGCCGTCGAGTTTTGCTGGGCGCCGTCGAGTTTTCCTAAGACGCCGTCGAGTTTCTACCGGGCGCCGTCGAGTTTCTCCCAGGCGCCGTCGAGTTTCTACCGGGCGCCGTCGAGTTTCTCCCAGGCGCCGTCGAGTTTCTCCCAGGCGCCGTCGAGTTTCTCCCAGGCGCCGTCGAGTTTCTCCCAAGCGCCGTCGAGTTTCTCCCCGGCGCCGTCGAGTTTCTCCCCGGCGCCGTCGAGTTTCTGGAAACCGACTTCGGGTTTTCGTGGAGCGCCGTCGAGTTTTCGCCGCGCGCCTTTTGCGTACGACGTCTTCGGGTCTCCGCCGGGCGCCTTCGGGTCTCCGCCGGGCGCCTTCGGTCTCCGCCGGCGCCTGCCATCTCCCCGGGCGCCCTCTCCGGGGAGCGTCGGCTTTCCTCGGAGCCGGCTCTCGGTTCTGGTGAGCGCCTGCCGATCTCCGACGAGCGGCTTGGGGTCTCCGCCGGGCGCCTTCGGGTCTCCGCCGGGCGCCTTCGGGTCTCCGCCGGGCGCCTTCGGGTCTCCGCCGGGCGCCTTCGGGTCTCGGGCGGGCGCCTGCCGATCTCCGCCGAGCGGCTTGGGGTCTCCGCCGAGCGCCTGCCAATCTCCGCCGAGCGGCTTGGGGTCTCCGCCGAGCGGCTTGGGGTCTCCGCCGGGCGGCGTCCAGGCGTCCTCAGGCGGTGACTCTCGTCAGCGGCCTCGGTCTCGGGTTACAACGGAGATCGGGCGAGGGGGCAGTTCGCCGGGTTTCCCGCAGCGACGAGGTGGGTCGCACGCGGAAGTGGACCCTCCTCTCGCGAACCATCAACCGGAAAAGAGAGGAGGACGCATGGCCGAACTGTCCATCGGCACCAAGGCGCGGCGCGTGCTGGATTTCGTGGGTAAGCGTTCACGGGGGTAGCGGCGGTAATCTTGTGATTGCCCCCACGGCGTCGAGGGCGAGAGCGTGATCTACCGGAGGCGTGTCGGACCTCGAGCAGCGACTCGCCGCGCTGGAAGCAGCGGTCTCGCAACGCGACGCGACGATTGCGAAGCACGTGGCGACGATCGCGAAGCTCGAGAAGCGGGTGGCGGAGCTGGAGACGAAGCTCGGCCAGAACTCGTCGAACTCGTCGCTGCCGCCCTCGACGGACCGGGGCCAAAATCCGCACCGCAACGCGAAGAAGGGCACGAAGCGGAAGAAGCGGAAGAAGCGCCCCGGCGGGGGTCGCCATCGGGAGCTGCTGCCGCCGGAGCAAGTGGACGCCTTCCACGATCACTACCCCTCCGAGTGCGGCGGATGCGGCAAGCGGCTGCCGAAGACGGCGGATGCGGAGCCGCAGCGGCATCAAGTGACCGAGCTGCCCGAGGTGCGGCCACACGTCGACGAGCATCGGCTCCACGCGGTCGAGTGTCGCTGCGGATGCGTAACCCGCGCGGAGCTTCCCGACGACGTTCCGCGAGGCGCGTTCGGGCCAAGGCTGGTCGCGACGGTGGCGCTGCTCACGGGCCTCTACCGGCTGAGCAAGCGGAACACGCAGCGGATCCTGGGCGAGCTGTTCGGCGTCACGATCTCGACCGGCGCCGTCAGCAACTGCGAGCGCCGAGTCGGCGACGCGCTCGAGACCCCGCACGAGGAGCTGCACGGGTTCGTGCAGGCCCAAGACGTCCTGCACGCGGACGAGACGAGCTGGCAGCAGGAGCACAAGACGCACTGGCTCTGGGTCGCCTGCACCTGCACGGTCAGCTTCTTCCTCATCCAGGCCGGTCGCTGCACCGACGGGGCGAAGCGCCTGCTCGGCGGCTTCGACGGGACGCTCGTCGTCGACCGGCTCGCCTCGTACGGCTTCCGCGAGGGGCCGCAGCAGACGTGCTGGGCGCACTTGAAACGCATGTTCCAGGGCCTCGCGGACCGGACCGACGGGGACTGCGCGAAGTACGGCGTCCCCCTGCTCGAGCAGACCCGGAAGATGTTCAAGCTCTGGCGCCGCGTGCGCGACGGGACCCTGCAACATCGAACGCTGCAACGCCGGATGGTCCCCATCCGCACCGAGATCGAGAGGCTGCTCGACGAGGCGGCCGAGTCTCCGTGCACCCGCACCCGAGGCAAGGCCAAGGCGCTGCTGAAGTACCGCGACGCGCTCTGGACCTTCGTCGATGTCGAGGGCGTCGCGCCGACCAACAACGAGGCCGAGCGCGCCCTCCGTCACGCGGTCATCCTCCGAAAGTTGTCGTTCGGAACGCAGAGCGACCGTGGGAGCCGCTTCGTCGAGCGGATGCTCTCCGCCGTCGACACGCTCCGCAAGCAGGAGCGCGACGTCATGGGATTCCTCATGGACGCCCTCGCCGCGAAGGACACGTCCGCTACGCCGCCGTCGCTGCTGCCCATCGCGGCGTGACCCCGTGAACGGTTACTTTCGTGGTGGGTCTGTCCGACCCGTTGATCTGGCGAAGGCTGACGCCCTACGGCTTCGACGAAGACGAGCTGGGCACGGGGATGTCGCTCTTGAACGGGCTCACCAGCGTGCGGCTCGCCATCAAGCCCGGGTTCGATCCGAAGCAGCTGGCCGCCATCGACCAATGGGAGAACCACTGGTTCCCCATCGTCGAGGTGGTCCTGCGCACCAACTACCCGGCCGTGCACGACGTGGTCTTCCGCAACCTGACCCAGACGGAAGGCGTGGACGTCGTGGTGTCGGTCCGCACGCTGCTCGACCGCATCGACGAGGTGTGCAAACCCGAGAGCGACGGCGGTCTCCCGAAGGGCGCCGACGCCCGTGCGCTGCTGAACAAACGCGGCTTCACCGCCGAGGTCGAGCAGAAGGGGCGGGAATCTCCTGCCAAGGTGGGCACCGTGCCGGAGGCCGCCGACGTGCTGGCGCCCGTCGAGCCCGAGAAGGTGAGCGCGGCCGAGGACCGGATGTGGAACTGGTACCTCGAGTGGAGCGGCATCGCGCGCACGGTGATCCACGATCGCCGCTCGCTCCGCGAGCTCGGCTTCCTGCGCCCGGTGCGCCGCCCCGACGGCACGGTGGAGGACGTCGTCGTCGACGACGCCGGCCTCCAGGCCGGCGGCGCGAGCGACGCGGCGAACGGCGGCAACGGCGTCACCACCGCGAATGTCGCCGGAGGCGGAGACGCGGCCGGCGGGAACCCAGCCAACAGCGGAGACGCCCCCACCGGCGCGGACCTGGTCGGCCCCGGCGGGCCGGGCTCCAACTCCTGAACCGAGCACGGTCACCAGCCGGCGCCGCAGCTCTCCACCCTCGCCCTCTCGCCCCGCGGGAGGGCGAGCTACTTCTCGCGAGCGAGGCGAGGCGAGCGCGTTCGGCGGAGCCGCTCTGGACGGTGGGCTGCCGTACCAACCTTCAACTCGTTTCCCGACACCGACACTCGTTTCCGCACGCCGATCGATCGGGAAGTGCACGTTCCACCCAGGAGACCCTGAGAGACGGATCCTCTCGCAGCCGCTGCCGCCCGCACCCTGACCTATTGAAAAAGAAAGTAGTCGTGTGTTAACTTGACATCGAATGGGACTTTGAAGCCCACGTTGACCGCGGGCGGAGCTTCGACCTCGTCCCACGACACGTTCTTCGGCGTCACACGACCGAGCCTGCCCCGCCTCTCACCTCAGTTGCTGGAGTGGTAGCCCCCGTCCGCCGGCACCGACGTGGCGCGGCCGCTGCTCCGCTGCACCGACCAGCTACGCCGCCTCGAAGAGGCGCGAAGCCGGGCCTACCGCGCGCCCGGCGCGGGGGCGCCGCAGTGCGGGCACTTCAACAGCTCGGCTGCGTAGGGGCCCTTGCAGTAGTCGCAGAAGATGCGGCCCGCGATCGAGTGCTCGTCGATCTTCTTCATGTGCGGGTAGAGCGTCTCCAGCTCGGCCGTGCTCATGCGGTCGTTCTCGGCGGCCGGTGACCAGATGACCTCCATCGCCACCAGCATCTGCGGGTTGGCCACGGCGGTCATGTCGTCGAGGAGCGCCTTGATCTTGCCGGCGTCCTGCGTCTCCAAGACGTCGAGGATCTCACGGCGGGCGGCCACGATGAGGGTGACGACGACGACGCCTTCGCCCTCTTCGGGCCGGGCGCGCATGGCGCTCGCCTGCTGCGCGCTCTTGCTGCCGTCGACGTTGCGGACCAGCTCTTCGCGGAAGCGCGAGCGGGCGTCCACGGCGAGCTGCCGGAAGATGCCCTCGGCGCTGGCGGCGCTCATCGGGTGGTAGTTCGCGACCGCCGCGTAGAGCCAGCTCACTTCGGCCCGACGGATGTTCAGCACGGTCTCGCGCAGGAGGCTGGCCAACCCGGCCTGCGACGAGGTCTGTCCGCTCTTCGCCATGCGTTCGAGCTGGGCCTGCAGCTCGCGCCGCGCCCGCCAGTCGATGCCGAGCTGGATGGCGGAGATGTCGACCTGGCCCCAGCCACGCGCGCCGTGGGAGGGCGAGTAACTGCCGCCGGGGCTGTTGAGGCCGGACTGCCTCATCCGCGATGTGATGATGACGATGACGAAGATGAAGAGGAGCGGGAGCGAGCAGGCGCAGGGCAGGCCGCCGCCGCCACCGCCGTAGCTGTGATAGCCGCCGCCGTAGCTGCCGCCGCCGTAGCTGCCGCCGCCGAAGCTGCCGCCGCTGCTGTGGAAGCCGCCGCCGCCGCCACCGCCACCGCCGAAGCTGCCGCCGCCGAAGCTGCCGCCGGTCCGTTGGGCGAAGACCGGCACCGCGACCAGGCCGAGCCCGATCAGCAACCACACCGCCGCCATCCACCGAAGCCAGCGCGTCTTCATACGTCCTTCGCTCCCTGACCGCATCGTTGGCGCGAACGCTATCACACGTGTCGGCGGCGCGTCGTGCGGGCGGCGCGACATGCTATGCCTCGCGCATGCTGGACCTTCGCCACGTCACCGAGAACCTCGACGACGTCCGCCGCCGCCTGGCCACCCGCGGCGCCGGCGCCGCTGCCACCGTCGATCGCATCGCCGAGCTGGCCGAGCGTCGCAGCGCCGCCATCACCCAGGTCGAGACCCTGCGCGCCGAGCGAAACGAGGCCAGCAAGGCGATGGCCAAGCTCGACAAGTCCAGCGCCGAGTTCACCGAGCGGCGGACCGTCCTCAAGGAGCTGGCCGACCGCGTCAAGGAGCTCGAGGCCGAGCGGATCGAGGTCGAGGGGGCGCTCGACGCGTTGATCATGGAGGTGCCGAACCTCCCCCACGAGAGCGCGCCGGTCGGGCGGAGCGAGGCCGACAACCCGGTGCTCCGGTCCTGGGGTGAGCCCCCGCGCTTCGAGTTCGAGGCCAAGGACCACGTCGAGCTCGGCAACAGCCTCGGCATCCTGGATCTGGAGCGGGCCGCCAAGCTCAGCGGTGCGCGCTTCGGCGTGCTGCGCGGGATGGGCGCGCGCCTCGAGCGGGCGCTGATTTCGTTCATGCTCGATCTCCACACCGGCGAGCACGGCTACGAGGAGCTCTGGCCGCCGGTGCTGGTGCAGGGCAGCGCGCTGCGCGGCACGGGGCAGCTCCCGAAGTTCGAGGCGGACCTCTTCAAGGTGGTCCGGCACTACGCGGACGACGACACGGCGGAGCGGGTGGACCTCTACCTCTCGCCCACCGCCGAGGTGCAGATCACCAACTACCGGGCGAACGAGATCTTCGACGCCGGCGAGCTGCCCAAGCAGTACACGGCCTACACGCCCTGCTTCCGGAGCGAGGCGGGCAGCTATGGCAAGGACACCCGCGGCCTCATCCGCCAGCACCAGTTCGACAAGGTGGAGCTCGTCCACTTCGCGCCGGCGGATCAGGGCGAGGCGCTGCTCGAGAAGCTGGTCGGCCACGCCGAGGAGGTCCTGCGACGCCTCGGGCTCGCGCACCGCGTCATCGAGCTCTGCACGGCGGACCTCGGGTTCTCCTCGCAGAAGACCTACGACATCGAGGTCTGGCTGCCGGCGCAGGACGCGTACCGCGAGATTCTCGAGCTGCTCGTGGTTCGGCGACTTCCAGGCTCGCCGGGCCAAGATCCGCTACCGGACCGAGGTCGGCGGCAAGCCGCGGCTCGCCCACACGCTGAACGGCTCGGCCCTCGCGGTCGGCCGGACGCTGGTGGCGATCCTGGAGCAGAACCAGCAGGCGGACGGCTCGGTCGATCGTGCCGGAGGCGCTGCGTCCCTACATGGGCGGCGTGGAGCGGCTGACGCCCGCGTGATCCCGGCGCTCGAAATCCTGGAGGACGTGGCGCTGGCGCCGCGCACCACGCTGGAGCTCGGCGGGCCGGCGCGCTTCTACCTGGTCGCGCGCGATGAAGAAGAGGTCGTCGGCGGCCTCCGCTGGGCGCGGCTGCGCGGCGTGCCGGTGGCCATCCTCGGCGGCGGCTCCAACTTGGTCGTCGCGGACGAGGGCTTCGACGGGCTGGTCATCGAGATGGACCTGCTCGGCGTCGAGGAAGAGCGCGCCAATGGCCGGGTCCTGATCCGCGCCGCCGCGGGCGAGCGGTGGGATCCGCTGGTCGCGCGGACCGTCTCCGCCGGGCTGGCCGGGCTGGAGTGCCTCTCGGGCATTCCCGGCCGCGTCGGCGCCACGCCGATCCAGAACGTCGGTGCCTACGGGCAGGAGATCGCCGAGCACCTCCACGCGGTGCGGGTCGTGGACCGCGAGAGCCTCGAGGTCCGCACGCTCTCGCCGTCTGCGTGCGAGCTCGGCTACCGGGACAGCTACTTCAAGCACCACCCGGAACGCTACGTCGTCACCGAGGTCACGTTCGCGCTGGTTCCCGACGGCGAGCCGACGATCCGCTACGCCGAGCTAGAGCGCTCGCTGGCCGGCGATCGCAGCCTGGCCACCGTGCGCGAGACCGTCATCCGGCTCCGCCGCAAGAAGTCGATGGTGATCGACGAGGACGATCCGAACCGCCGGAGCGCCGGCTCGTTCTTCACCAACCCCATCGTCCCGAGCGAGGAAGCGGAGAAGCTGGTCGAGCGCGCGGTGGCGGAGGGGGTCGTCGGCGACGCGAGCCAGGTCCCGCGCTGGCCCGTCGAGGCACCGGACGGAACGACGCGGACCAAGCTGGCCGCAGGCTGGCTGATCGAGCGAGCCGGCATCGCCAAGGGCACGGTCGCCGGCCGCGTCGGCATCTCCACCAAGCACGCGTTGGCGTTGGTCCATCACGGCGGCGGCACCACGCGCGAGCTGATGGCGCTGGCGAGGCAGGTCCGCGACGCCGTCCAGAGCCGTTTCGGCGTCACCATCACGCCCGAGCCGACGATGTGGGGCTTCGCGAGCGACCCGCTCGGTTAGGGGTGTGCCGACTTCACCCGCCCTCCCCCGTGGAGCCGGGGTGTCGAGCACGCCGGTGTCAGGGCAGGTCGACGTGGAAGCGGTGGCGGCCGCAGGACGCGCAGCGGAAGACCATGAAGCCCTCCGCGTCGCTCCCCATCAATGTCGGAACGCGTCCAGGTCGGCCTCTGCACGTTCGGTCAGGGAAAACGACTCCAGCTCCTCGGGCGTGTGCTCTCCGACGAAGACCATCGGGCGGCCGCAGTGGAAGAGCCACCGTTCGCCTTGCCAGGTCGTGTACGGCGGCGTCTTCACCAGCGCCCACAGGAGCTCGCTCGGGACGATGGCCTCGACTCGACCCTCGGCGTTCTCCTGCAGGGCGCAGCCGCTCTCTTCGAGGTCGGCCTGAGTCGAGACCGGTCGCTCCACGCGTGTGCCCTCGCCGCGCGAGCGCCGGTGTGACCATGCCGAGCTCCGTGTCGACCACGAAGACCGCCCCGTCTCCGTGCACGGCGGCATACCCGGCGAGAATATCGTCGTCCGCATCCGCCGCGTCGACGGCGGCACCGCAGGCCTCGCAGACCGAAGGCTCGCTCTTCAGCGGGTTGGAGCTCCCACACTTCGCGCAGGGCGCGAACGAGGACGTCCACCTCGAAGCAGTGCGCCTCTTCTTCGCCCGACACGGCGCAGAGGCCGCGCCCGACGTAGCGGCCGCACGAAGACGCCGGCGCCTCGTAGAGCGGGAAGGACATGCCCAACTCTGTGAACGTGGGGTCGGCCGCTCTCTCGCCAATCTCGTGGGGCAGAGAAGGGAAATGCTGGTCGGGAATCCGCCGTCTCCGAGTGGGTCGGAGGTCGGAAATCCGGAGCCTGGAAAGACGCGATGTCGCGCAAGACCGCGGGACTGTGTCCCCACCGCTTTTCGGCGGCGAAGAGGAGCCAGTACAGCCGCTCTCAATCGGCAATCTCCGGCCGGCGGCTCCAACCGACCCTTCCAGCGCGGCGACAACGCTCCACGGCCCTCGCGAGTGTCGTCCGCTTCGAGCTCGAGGTCGCGACTCGAGCGCGCGGGCAAGAGCGTCGCGTTGGCACCGTGAGTTGCCGGCCCTCTCCGTCGAGGAGCTCCGCCGCGCATCGATCGCCGCTCCGTATCTCCCCGCGTCCACCAGGGCGCTCAGCAGGAATCCGCCCCGTTTCCGTCGCCGACCGAGTCGAAGGACCTCGGCTCTCACGCGGCCTTTCGCCTATTCGAAACGCACGACTGGCGTCTGAACGCCCGAGAAAAGAAGCCCCATACCTCCGAAGAGCGTTGCCCCGCCGACTCCGGCGGTGATCCCACCCGCGATAGCCACGGCAGTGCTTTCAGCGATCGCGGCCACGGCAATGCCTACGGCCATGAGCAAGGGGCTCACGAGTATGGTGACTAGACCTGGCGTCGCGAAGGGAGTACTCATAGGAGACGACGAGGTTCCACCGGGCCCAGGCATTGAGGTCCAGAGAGATGAGGTGGAAGCCGTCCACTTGATTCGGCGGCGCGACCCCGAGCGCTCGAACCACACGCGTGCCGCTGCGGAGCGGAGCTGACCGCTCGGCCCGTCACTGTAGAGGGCGCGGCGGTCGGCCGTCCATCGACGTAGAGCCCGCACTCGCTCTTCGCCTCGACGTCGATACTCCAAGGGCCCGCGCGACGATGCCGCAAGCGTCTCCGGATCCGTGGCGTTATTCGACGCCACCAGCAGGTGTCCGATCCGGGGCGCCACGTTCTCGTAGCGCGCACCCGGGCGAAGAAGGCCGCACGTCGCTCACTCACGATTCCGTCCGGACGGCCATCTCGACGCCTTATCCGAACCCTTGCGTCAAGTCGAGGCTCGAGGTCGAGGTTCGAGCGACGCGATCCCTGAGCGGACGGCGCTCCCCGGGAGCGCGCCGTCCGCGGCTTCATCGGTCACGCGCCGTAGACGTGGATCCGATCTCCGGAGTGAAAGACGAAGGCGTCGCCGCTGCGCGACCATTGGACTTTGAACCCCGGCCCGTCGAGCGATACACGGGCCCGCTCCTCGCCCGATTCCACGTCGAAGAGCTGGCAAAGCCCGCGCTCTTCGGGCTCCTGCGTCAGCGCCACGAGTCGAGGATCCGTCCGGCGAGGCGCCGCGACCGGTCAGCTCGCCGGGCAGCTCCAGCGCACGGACCGGGGCCAGGGTCTCGGGATCGAGGAACTGCAACCCGCCGTCCTCTGCGTCGACGCAGGGGCCGCTCGCGGTGCCGGCGAGGTAGTTCGGCGTCCTCTTTCGGTCGAGGCGGAACCAGGAGCCTCCTCGTTGCCCGGGACGAGCCGGTAGATCAGCGAGTGCGACGGCGAGCCCCAGCCCGAAGCCAGGGCCCAGGCGAGCACCCAGAGCGTTTGCCGTCGGGATCCCAGGCGAGGGTCTCGGGGGTGGCGATCGGCGGCCTCCGCGGGGCCCCGCAGTGTCCTGCCCCGGTGCGCGATGGCGCCCTGCAGGAGCCGGCCGATCGCGGGGACCAGGACCGCGCACCCGCGCCTTCCGTGGTCGCGCGACGGCGGGACCCGAAGAGCCGGCGACGTCAGATGCGCACCTTCGTCGCGTATCGGACGACCTCGGGGGAGCGCCGATGCCCTACCACGTCGTAGGCGATGGCGATCAGCTCTCGAAATCGCGAAAGAGGATCGCAGGTACGCGAACGCAAACACGAAGCAGGCGAATGCACCTCGAGAAGCCCCGCGCGCTGATCGGCGCCAGCGCGTCTGCGTCACCCGGATCGCTGCGCTTCGAGCGTCACGACGAGCGTGCGGCGTGAGGATCGACTAGGTGCCGGCGTCGTCTCTCACCGCCCGGATTCGAGAAAGCCCGACGTCGGCCCCGAAGGCCCTCGAGTGTGCGCGCGTCGGTGACGAAGGGCGTCTGCGGCGGCACGTGCGCCTCGGACCGCATCGTTGGTAGCGCCGACGCTGTAGCACCGCGACGACGCCGAACCGCTTCACGATTGTGCGAAAGTGACTCGCAAGTATGCGAGGGCGAACACTCCTATGGGGGCCGTATACGACTCTGGGTGATCGGGGGGCTCTCGTGAGATGCACAGAGGACGGTGATGACTTTCATTCGCTACGCGCCATGCACTTTG
Organism: uncultured Pseudomonadota bacterium; assembly: GCA_963832725.1. GTDB lineage: Bacteria > Myxococcota_A > Polyangia > Polyangiales > Sandaracinaceae > JAEZBP01. The sequence continues at coordinate 2,556,857 of CAWHVG010000005.1, read as the reverse complement.
CCCGTTGCCAAAGCAGGAGCGACGCTGCTCGCGCTGCTCCTCACCGCCTGCTCACACCAGCCGGCGAGGAAGCGACGCCGGACCGGTCGCGCTGAGCTCGGATCCCGGGGCACTGGTCACCACCGCCCCCACCCCGTGCTCGAAGAGCGCGCTCGCCGCGACACGGAGCTCCGGACCTCGGTTCGCCTTCGTCGGACCGGTCGACCCGGACCCGGACCGGCTCTTCTCGTTCGTCGATACGGTGCTGACCAGCGAGTGGCTGCGGCAGGTCGGCGGCGACTACGGCCTCGACGCGATGGCGGCCACACCGACGCTCCACTCACCGGGGAACGGTCCCAGCTCATAGGACCACTAGGCGCTGCGCGACTACGTGAACGGCGTCCTCGCTGACCACCCGGAAGCGTCGCCGGACGGGCGGACCATCTACCTCTTCTTCTTCCCGCCCAGCGCCTCCTATTGGTCCGGCTGCAGCTCGCTGCTGGGTGCGCACACCTTCCTCGATTCGGGCGGCCTGGACGCCCTCGCCTTCGCGCAGCGCTGTACGCAGGACGGACTCGACGACTTCCACGGGCTGACCATGACGGCGAGCCACGAGAACGTGGAACGCCTCCGACTCGACCTCGCGACGTTCGTCTCGCTGGAGCCGCCGCGACGGTCGCCGGCGCACCCGCCGTGCCCTCGATGGTCTCTTGACGGCAGGCCGCTGCCAGACGTCTGCGCTCGGACGGGCATACAGTGACGAAGGCGGCTTCTCCTTCGAACGTGTGTGGAACAATGAAGCCGCAGCGGCCGGCGGCGATCCATGCCTTCCGGCCACCGACGACTACTACGACACCTCCACCGAGAGCGACTGGGTGACGCTACCCGCGGGCACGACGACGAGCGTGCCTCTGACCGCCTGGTCACTGCAGCCGCGCGACGATTGGTTCGTCGGCATCGTCACGCAGAGGTCCGCCGCCGGCTTCCGGGTCGTGCTACCGGGTGACGGCGACGTGGTGCAGGTCAACAACGGGGAGACGGTGATGCTCGAGATCACGACGCCACCGACGCCCGGAGATTTCGCCATCTACAAGGTCTACTCTCTCGCCGCCCAGTACGACCGCACGGACTATCCCTTCCCGTCGAGCGGCGACCGGGACCACGTGTGGATGTTCGGAGTCCACACCACGTGCGCCGACTGCACGAAGCCCGACTCCTGCGGCGACGGTCGCTGTGACGTGTCGGCGATGGAGAACTGCTCGAGCTGCCCGGACGACTGCGGCGCGTGCGGCGCCTCTTGCGGCGCGGCGAGCTTCGGCGTGGCCTGCGGCGACACCTTCTGCCCGGCGCACGCGTCGTGTCAGGGAGGAGACTGCGTCTGCAACAGCGGCTTCACCAGCGTCCGATGCTCGACGGGCGAGGCGTGCACCAGCGACTGCGCCTATCCAGACTACGCCTGTGTTCCGGCGAGCTGTGGTGCAGCCGACTTCGTGACGCTCTGCGGACGAGGCTATTGCCCGGTGGGCTCGGTCTGCAACCACCACACCGGCACCTGCGATGCCGGGCCGGGCATGCAAGCGGCCACCTGCGAAGGCGATCCATGCCCCTCCTCGAGCTGCGACTATCCCGACTCCTTCATGACCTCGTGCGGCGAGCCGAACTTCATGGTCTCCTGTGCGGACGGCAGCACGTGCCCGGCGTTCAGCACCTGCTCGTCCGGCGGGGGATGCGCCTGCCTCTCAGGGTACAGCGCCGTGGGCTGCGACGGTGCGCGCTGCACCGGGCAGTGCCGCGGCTACGGCTGGTGGTGTGTCTCCCACGAGTTCCTCTGACCCGAGGCATCCGACCCGTGTGAATGGCGACCGTGGAGGCGCTCAGTGCGGCGTGGCGTCCACGCGGGTCCCCAGTGAGCACCGAGGTCACTCGTCCAAGTCGCCGCGGTCGCTCCGAGCGGGCTGCGTGCAAGGGACGACGAGGCGATGTCGGGCCCGGTCGAAAGGTGTGCCGACAATCGGGTGCCGGCCGCACGCGCGCTCGACGACGCGAACCGCGATACTGTCAGAGCGCGTAGGTCTGGTCGAGGTAGCGGCGGATGGCGTCCGACTCGAGGAGCGCCGCGCCGGTGTTGGGATCCTCGAGGTAGGGCACCTGCAAACGGCCGGCGCGCCTCGCGAGCTCGCGCCGCGCCTCGGTGCTCGGCCGCGGCTCGTAGCGGAGCAGGGTGCGGGCGCCGATCGGCAGATGCTCCGCCAGGCTCGCGCGGCCGACGTTGTGCAGCACGTAGGGCAGCTCCAGCTCGCAGAGGCGCTCGCGCACGAGCCGGCTGTAGGGGCTCGCCTCGAACGACCAGAGCTCGAGCGGCTGCTCGGGTCGATTCGCCTCGCGATGCCGCCCGCCCGCCATCGGCCGCGCCGCCGAGGCGAGCATCGAGCTCAGCGTGTTCAGCGGCGACGCCCGGAATAGGAGCGGCGGCTTGGCGCGCGCGTAGGTCCGGTAGAGGTAGCCGATGATCGCGTCCGACTCGTACATCGACGCGCCGGTGTTCGGATCCTCGAGGTACGGAAAGAGCGCCTTGCCGCCGCGCTCGACGACCTCCGGCCGATAGACCTCGCCGCCCTTCGGGCAGGGAAGGACCAGCGCCTCGAGATCGAGATGCGTGAGCGCGTCGCGGACCTTCCGGCAGAAGGGGCAGGCCTCGAACTCGTAGAGCCGCAAGCGCTGCTCGGGCCGGCGCACCGCCGGTCGGGTCATCACCCCCTGACCGAGCCGGGCGGTGCTGGCGAGGAAGGACGTGAGCACGGTCGTGGACATGGTCGAGGAGTATGGCGCGGGGACCGGGCTCCATCACGCGGCGGCCGCTCTTGCTAATTGATCACGAAGCGCACGGTGCGATAGCGGTACCCGCTCATGGTCGGATCGCCGCTGCCGCAGAGGACGCGAATCCGGGTGGCGCTGAAGCGCGGCGCGGCCGAGGTGCACGGAAACCCGCCCGTTCCCGACAACGTGCCCTCGAGATCGCACATGATCGCTTCCACGTGGTGGACCGTCGCGGGGTCGATGTCGACGTAGGCGTCGGCGTAGTAGAGGGAGCCGTCCTGAGCTGTGCAGTCGGCGGTGACGACCATCGGCTGCGCGGCGGCATCGGGCGTCATCGCGTCCCCGGCGGCGTCGAGGTGCTGCCCGGCGTCCACGAGCGTCTGGCCCGCGTCGACCATGGCGTCCCCCATCATGCTCATCCCGTCGCCGCACGCGAGACCGAGCAAGAGCCCCGCGGCCAATAAAACGACCCCTCGAGCACGCGTCCGCATCGTCATGCCTCCCGCTCGCGAGCGTCGCTGGGCGGCCCTACGGAAGCAACCTGGCTGCAACCATCTGGTAACCCTGGCTTCGGCCCGCTGTTCGGGCGCGTACGGTCATGCGTCCAGCGCGCTGGCAGTCCGTCGAAGTACCGAGCCCGAAGGACTCCGGAGCGCGACGGCCCGGCGGAGTGTTCAGGCCGACGAGCAAGTGCCGACGCATTCGCGAGGATGGACGAGCGCTCAGACGGGTCGTCCCGAAAGCCGAGGAGCGAGGTTCTTCAACGGACTGCTGGGCTCGCGCTATGGTGCTCGTCTTCGGCGAGCGGGAGGCGGATCGAATGGCGTACGACGAAGGAGCGGCGGCGCGGGTGCGAGCCGTCCTGGCGGGGCGCGGCGGCGTGGAGGAGAAGGTCGTGATGGGCGGGCTCGCGTTCATGGTCGACGGCTCCATGTGCTGCTCGGTCGGCGCGGACGGAGTCCTCTTCCGCGTCGCCAAGGCCGACCGCGAGCGGCTGCTCGAGCTCCCGCACGTCACCCCGATGGAGCTCGGGCCGACGGACGATGCGCGGCTTCGTACGCGTCGAGCTCGAGGGCCTGCGCGCCGAGAGCGAGCTGCGCGCGTGGATCGAGCGGGGTATCGCGGCGGGAGCGGTCGCGCCGCGCCGGAAGCGCTGAGCCCTTCGAGCGCGTCGTGACGACCGCTCCCGAGCACGACCCGAGCCGCACCTGGATCCCGTCGCGCTCCGCGATCTGCATCACGACTCGCGCCTCGCACATCGAGATGATGCGACGCCGGTCATCGCGGGCTCTGGGCATTGACAGCCGGTCGATGCGGAGGCTACGCCCGGGGCGCTCCCCAGCCCGGATTGCTCAGCCGGGGGCCAGCCCACGAGGTGTTCCTTGCGACGTGTCGTTCCGCTCTTCGTTTGCCTCCTCTCGGCCACCGCGTGCGGGCCGACCGCGCTCCGCGAGCAGGAGACCACGCCGACCGTGTCCCTCGGCGATACGCAGAGCCGGCGCGTCCGGACGCTGACCGATCTGGAGACCGTGCGCGATGTGATCGCGGCCGAGGACTCCGTCTTCGTCGCCACCGATCTCGGCCTGCTCCAGTACGCCGAGGGCGGCGAGGCCGAGGTGCAGCGGGTCGCCGGGTTGCCCTCCGACGACGTGCGCGCGCTGGAAGAGGACGAGGGCGCGCTCTTGATCGCGACCGGCGGCGGGATGGTCCGCCTGGCCGACGGAACGGCCGCGCCGGTCGAAGGCGTGCCGGACGTGGGCGCGGTCAGCGACATGGCCCGCACCGCCGACGGCACGCTCTGGATCTGCGGGCTCGGCGGCGTGGCGCGCCGCACCTCGGATGGCTGGGAGGCCTTCGGCGAGCCCGTTCACTGCACGACGCTCGCGCCGACCCCCGAGGGCCAGCTCTGGGTCGGGACGACCGCCGGCCTCTGGTACGTCGAGGGCGACGTCGTCCGCGAGCACCCGATCAGCGGTGGCATCCCCGACGGCTACGTGCGCAGCGTAGTGCCGGTCCTGCCCGGCAAGATCATGGCGCTGGTGCAGGGCCCCACCGACGCGAAGATCGCCTACTGGGACGGCGAGACCTGGTTCGGCTACACGCTGCCCGGCCTGGGCGGTCCGGCGGTCGAGCTGGTGCGCCGCGGCCGCGACGTGCTCCTCCTCAGCCCGAGCCGCGCGGTCGCCATCGGCCCGACCGGCAACGGGGTGGGGCTCTCGCCGCTCGAGAGCCACGAGGGCACGGTCCGCAGCTTCCGGGCGCGCATCACGCCCGCCGCCGAGCATCACCCGGCCGAGGCGGCCGACGAGGACGTGCTGAAAGAGCCGAGGTCGCTGGCGGTGATCCCGGAAGGGCACCCGACGGTGTCCGCCCCGAGCTTCTCGGCGCAGCCGGTCGAGCTCGAGCTGCCCGGCGACGTGTACGAGGCGTTCGTCGACGGCGCGGACGCCTACCTCGCGATCGCCAACGGTGGCGTGCTCCGGCTCCGCCGCTCCTCGCCGCCGCGCGCGCTGCGCTCGCTCTCGCTGGTCCCCGAGGAGCACCTGCAGGTCGCCACCGACTCCGGCCGCACGGTGTGGATGCTCTCGCGGGACGGAGAGCTGACGAAGATGGTGAACGGTCGGCTCCGCCGCTCGCGACTGCCGGACGGGCTGGTCGCGCAGGCCCTCGCCACCGGCCCTCACGGCGCGGTCCTGCTCACGCTGGAGCCGGAGGCCGGCCCGGGTGTGGTCCGCCTCTTCCAGAACTCGGGTGGCGGCTGGTCGCCGCTGGCCCAGCGCACCATCGAGGTGCCGACGCAGCTCACCGGAGTGCCCTTCATCGGCGTTGCGCCGGACGGCAAGGTCTGGGTGGCGCCTCGCATACAGCGCGAGAACGGCAGCGGCGAGCGGATGCGCGGGTTCGCGGTGATCGATCCGAACGCGGAGACGATCGTCTACCACCACCGCGGCGCCGACCGAGAGCAGGGCGGGCTGCCGGTGCCGGACGAGGTGAGCGCCATCGACTTCGACACCGACGGCAACGCCTGGGTGGCGTCGCTCTCCGGGCTGATCCGCGTCGGCGCCGCGCAGGCCGTCATCTTCGGGGAGGCGCGCGGCGTACGCGGCGAGGTCGTGAGCGACGTGGCGGTGGGCAACTCGGTCATCTGGGTGGCCTCGGCCGAGGGGCTCGGTGCCTACGACCGGACGCGCTTCGACTACGGGCAGCCCGCGTTCGTGCAGGAGGCGCGGCCGACCGAGCTCGCCACCGATCTGAACGGCAACCTGTGGGCCGCTTCGTCCCACGGGCTGGTCGTCCACCGCGACGGCGAGTGGAGCATCCTCGGGGAGGACGCCGGGCTCCCCGTGACCGCCCTCCGAGACGTGCAGACGGACGCCGCCGACCGCGTGTGGCTGCTGGCCGAAGACCGCGTGATGGTCCTGGGCCGCTGAAGGTCGCGCCCGTCGGTGATCGCGCGGCGTCGGAGGGGCTTCGATCCCTCGGGTGGCGGTGATCGTGCGGCATGGGAGGGGCTTCGATCCCTCGGGTGGCGGTGATCATGCGGCATGGGAGGGGCTTCGATCCCTCGGGTGGCGGTGATCATGCGGCATGGGAGGGGCATCGATCCCTCGGGTGGCGGTGATCGCGCGGCATGGGAGGGGCTTCGATCCCTCGGGTGGCGGTGATCGCGCGCGCATGGGAGGGGCTTCGATCCCTCGGGTGGCGGTGATGGTGCGCGATGGGAGGGGCTTCGATCCCTCCTGCGCCAGCCGAGAGGTTCCATCCCTCCCGTTGGGGACTGGTCGGCAGGGGAGCCGGCGGTACGCTGCGCGGCGTGGGACGAGGGCTCGCGCGCTTCGAGGGGATCACCGCCGTCGTCACCGGTGCGTCGTCGGGCATCGGCCGCGAGCTGGCGTTGGCGCTGGCCGCCGAGAAGGCCCGCGTGGCGTTGGTGGCGCGGCGCGAGGCGAAGCTAAGGGAGGTCGCCGGCGACGTGGAGCGGCTGGGGGGAGAGGCGAGCGTCTTCGTCTGCGACGTGGCCGACTCCGCGGCGGTGGAGACGACGGCCCGCGCCATCGAAGAGCAGCTCGGCCCCGTCGAGCTCTTGATCAACAACGCGGGCGTCGGCCGCCACCGGCTCTTCGTCGAGGACGCGCTGCCCGCCGCGCGAGCGCTCCTGGACGTGAACGTCGTGGGCGCGATGGCGTTCACGCGGGCGCTGGTCCCGGCCATGACCGCGCGTCGCCGCGGCTTCGTGGTGTTCATGGGCTCGATCGCCGGGCTGGTCCCGGTCCCGGGCGAGGCCGTGTACTCGGCGTCGAAGTTCGCGCTGGTCGGGTTCGCGGACGCGCTCTCGCTGGAGCTGGAGCCGCTCGGCGTCCACGTCCTGACGGTCTGCCCCGGCGCCGTCCGCACCGACTTCGCGCGGCACGAGCGCGAGCGCCTGGTCCCGGCCGCCGTCCGCGGTGCCATCGCGCCCGAGGTGGTCGCCACGCGGACCCTTCGCGCGCTCCGGGCCGGTGAGCGGCGAGCCGTCGTGCCCGCCCGCCTGAGCGTGGCCCACGCCCTGCGCGGCCTCTGGCCGGAGCTGGTCCGTCGCGGCACCCGCGCCGCCGTCCGCGCCATCCTCCCGGCGCCGCGCGGCGAACGCTGAGCCGAGCGCTCGGAACGGCGCTCGTCACCGGGTCGAACGAATCTGCTCCCGTGGATGGAGCCGCGTGGCGGATTTCCGAGCCGGCGGTCATTGGCGCTGCTCCCGTCGGGTCTATCCACGGAGGTCCCAACGCCGTCTCGGCGCCCGCCGTTCGCCGCGAGACGTCCTGCGTTCACTTTTCCTCGGGGGACGAATGCACGAAGTGAATCGACTCGACGCGGACGGGCAGAGCATCGACACGCAACATGCGTTGAAGCGCGGGATCGATTCGCTGCTGAAGAACCAGCGCGACGACGGCCACTTCCGCGGCGAGCTGGAGACCAACGTGACGATGGACGCGGAGGATCTGCTCCTCCGCGAGCTGTTGGGGATCCGCGGCGAGCGCGAGACGGAGGCGGCGGCGAGGTGGATCCGCGCCCAGCAGCGAGAGGACGGCACGTGGGCCAACGCGTTCGATGCGCCGGCCGATCTCTCGACGACGGTGGAGGCCTACCTCGTGCTGCGCCTGGCCGGCGACGCGAAGGAGGCGCCGCACATGGCCCGCGCGGCGACCTACGTCCGCGAGCACGGCGGCGTCCGCGCCACGAGGGTGTTCACGCGGATCTGGCTGGCGCTCTTCGGGCTCTGGCCCTGGGCGAAGCTGCCGGTGCTGCCGCCGGAGATGATGCTCCTCCCCTCGTGGTTCCCGCTCAACATCTACGACTTCGCGTGCTGGGCGCGCCAGACCATCGTCGCGCTGACGGTGGTCATGACCTACCGGCCGGTGCATCGGCTCGAGCTCGATCTGAGCGAGCTCGACGACGGTCCGGCGCCCTCGGAGCGTCCCTCCTCGTGGATGGGGGCGGCGTTCGGTGCCCTCGACCACGTGCTGGCGATCTACGCGCGCCGTCCTCTTCGTCCTCTGCGCGAGCGGGCGCTCGCGGAGGCGGAGCGGTGGATCGTTCGCCGCCAGGAGGCGGACGGCTCGTGGGGCGGCATCCAGCCGCCGTGGGTTTACTCGATGATCGCGCTTCACCTGCGCGGCTACCCGCTCGATCACCCCGTGATGCGCGTCGGTTTGGAGGGTCTCGACCGCTTCACCATCGAGGACGAGCGAGGCCGGCGCCTGGAGGCCTGTCAATCGCCCGTGTGGGATACGGGGTTGGCGTTGCAAGCGCTCTCGGACGCCGGGCTGCGTCGGGACGATCCCGCCGTGGTCCGCGCGACCGATTGGCTGCTCGACAACGAGGTCCGCGTGAAGGGGGATTGGGCCATTCGCCGCCCCGATTTGCCGCCCGGCGGCTGGGCGTTCGAGTACGCGAACCTGAACTATCCCGACGTGGACGACACGGCGGAGGTGGCGCTCTCGCTGCGGCGCGTGGCCTACCCCGATCCGGCGCGGCTGGAGTCGGCCGTGGCCCGCGGGGTGCGGTGGGTCCTCGGCATGCAGAGCGAGGACGGCGGCTGGGGCGCGTTCGACGCCGACAACACGCGAGAGCTCTGCCGCGCGATCCCCTTCTGCGACTTCGGCGAGGTCATCGACGAGCCGAGCGCCGACGTGACGGCCCACGCGGTGGAGCTCTTGGCCCACGAGGGGCTGGCCGGCCATCGGGCCACCAAAGCGGGCGTGGCGTGGCTGCTGGCACACCAAGAGGCGGGCGGATCTGGTTCGGGCGCTGGGGCGTCAACCACGTCTACGGGACGGGCGCGGTGGTCCCGGCGCTGATCGCGGCCGAGGTGGGCGCGCGGTCACCCGGCCATTCGGCGCGCGGTGGAGTGGCTGCGCGCGCACCAGAACGAAGACGGCGGCTGGGGCGAGGACGTGCGCTCCTACGACGACGCCGCCTACGTCGGGGTGGGTGCGAGCACGCCTTCCCAGACGGCGTGGGCGTTGATGGCGTTGATCGCGGCCGGCGAGGAGGACGAGACGGTCGAGCGCGGGATCGCGCATCTGATCGAGGCTCAGCGCGAAGACGGAAGCTGGGAAGACATCCACTTCACCGGCACGGGGTTTCCGTCGGACTTCTACATCGACTACCACCTCTACGCGCAGGTCTTTCCGCTGATGGCGCTCGGCCGTCACGCCAGAGCGCGAAAGAGTGGTGCGAGCGTGACCATCCTCGATTCGAACGCTGGCGAGCCGTTGGTCCGGCTGAGGGTCGCCGGGCAGAAGGCCGGGTGACGTGGTGCTCTCGCCCAGCGAAGCGGCCCTGACGCCCGCCGACGTGCTGGTGCTCGCGCCCCTGGCGGTCGAGGCGGCGGCGCTGAGCCGGTCGGCGTTGAACCAGTCCGGGCTGACGGTGGTCCGCGTCGGGGTCGGTCCCGATCGTGCGCGCCGGGCGGCGACCCGACTGGCCTGCCATCGAGCGCGGGCGGTGATCGTGGCCGGCTTCGGCGGCGCGCTGACGCCCGACCTCTCGCCCGGCGACGTGGTGGTCGCACGCAGCGTGCTCGGGCCTCGAGGCGAGCATCCTTGCGCGCTCGAGCCGGTCTGCTCGCTCCTCGGCGCGGCGGGCGTCGCCGTGCATCGCGCGCCCGTGGCATCGAGCCCGCGGCTGGTCACCGGCGAGGGGCGGGCGCGCCTCGCCGCGCTGGGCGCGGACGTGGTGGACATGGAGTCGGCCTGGTTGGCGCCGCTCGGACAGGAGCGGCTCTTCGCGGTGGTCCGGGTGGTGGTCGACGGCCCCTCGGCCGAGCTCTGGCGGGTGTGGACGACCCTGCGCGGTGGGGTGCGGGCGTTCCGCGCCCTCACGGCCGTCGGGCGGGCCCTCGCAGGTTGGACCCCCGACCTCGCCGCGCTCTCTTCCTACTGATCGCGAGATTGGAGACGACGTGGGTATTCCGGCTTCACAGCAGATCGTGCTCGGCAAGTACCTCCTGAAGAAGAAGCTCTCGCGCGACCCGAAGTTCCCGATTCTGGTCGAGGTGGAGCCTCTCTTCGCGTGCAACCTCGAGTGCGGCGGGTGCGGGAAGATCCAGTACCCGAAGTCCATCCTCAAGCAGCGGCTGTCGGTGGAGCAGGTCGTCTCCGCCATGGAGGAGTGCGGCGCGCCGATGGTCTCCATCGCGGGCGGCGAGCCGCTGATCCATCCCGAGATTGACCGGATGGTGCGCGCGCTGCTGAGGCGCGACCGCATCGTCTTCCTGTGTACGAACGGCCTCCTGCTGAAGAAGAAGATGGACCTCTTCGAGCCGGACCCGCGCTTCTCGTTCACGGTGCACATCGACGGCCTCCGCGAGCGCCACGACGCGAGCGTCTGCCGCGAGGGCGTCTTCGACAAGGCCGTGGCGGCCATCCGCGAGGCGAAGCGGCGCGGCTTCTCGGTGACGACCAACACGACCGTCTTCAAGAGCGACACGGCCGAGGACGTGCGCGGCGTGCTCGACTTCTTGAACGACGAGCTGGACGTGAACGGGATGATGATCTCGCCGGGCTTCGCTTACGAGAAGGCGCCGCAGCCCGAGGAGTTCCTGAGCGTGCCCGAGGCGCGGCGGCTCTTCCGGGAGGTGTTCGCGCGGAGGCCGGCGGCAGCGCTGGCGGCTCAATCAGAGCCCGCTCTTCCTCGACTTCCTGGAAGGGAAGACCGATCTGGATTGCACGCCGTGGGCGATCCCGAGCTACTCGCTCTTCGGCTGGCAGCGCCCCTGCTACCTGATGGCCGACGGCTACGCCGAGACCTACCGGGAGCTGCTGGACACGACCGACTGGGAGCGCTTCGGCCGCGGGCGCGATCCGCGGTGCAGCAACTGCATGGCGCACTGTGGGTACGAGCCGTCGGCGGTGCTGGCCACCCTCTCGTCGGTGCGCGAGGCCGTGCGCGCGATGCGGGCGACCTGAACGCGACCGCCTCGATGATGGCGAGGATGACGGCGACGATGATGGCGAGCTCGCCGGAAGCGCCTCGCTCGAGCCGGGCCGTTCGTCAGTCCGGCGAGGCCCCTCGCTCCGCCGCCTCCGAGCCGGGTCAGCTGGAGGAGAGCAGCCCGGCCAACGACTTGGGCGACATCTCGTAGTTCTGCCCGCAGTAGTCGCAGGTGATGAAGAGCTGCTCCTCGGACTCCATGAGCTCGCGGATGTCTTCCTTCGGCAGGGTCGAGAGGCTCGCCAGGACGCGGACGGAGCTGCAGTGACACCCGAAGCGGAGCGCCTGCTCCTGGGTCTGCTCGAAGGGCATGTCGCTCAGGATCTCGCTCATCAGCCCGGCGGGATCGGTCTGGATCGTCCTCAGCACGGCCTCGCGGTCCGAGAAGTCCGCGTCGAGTCGCTCGGTCATCACCGCCAGCGGGGCCCGGCTGACCTCCGGCAGGAGCTGCACGATGTAGCCGCCGGCCGCTCGGATCTCGCCGTCCTCGAACGAGGCGCCCACGCTGGTCACCGAGGTGATCTGCTCCGACGATTGGAAGTAGCCCATCAGCGCGGCGCTCACGTCGCCCTTCGGCACCTCGACCACGCCCTGCACCACGGCGCCGTTCGGCAAAGTCCGCATCATCTGCAGTAACGCGCCCGAGCTGAGCGAGACCTCTTCCAATCCGCCCGGCCGCTGGACCAGCCCGCGGGCGCTCCCGTCCGGTTGGCTGTCGCCGAGGAGCGTCCCCCGGTTGCCCGCACCGCGCACGATGCCCTGCACCCGGTAGGTCGGCGCCATGGTGAGGCGCACCAGGATCGTGCCCGTCAGCACATCGGCCAGATGCTCCGCGTTGGCGCCCGACACCTCCTGCGTGCGGATCACCTCGCGGACGGTCTCCGTGGTCCGCACCACGATGACGCGGAAGGCGCCGTCGTGCGTCACGGCGGTCACGGCGCGGTCGGAGTGGGTCGTGTCGGTCATGGGATCCAACTCTTAGAGCAGCACTTCCCCGAAACCACCCGAAATCGGAGCGAGGATCCGCGGCGGATCTTTGCCAGGGCTCGGCCGAGCGTTGCAGACTGCGATCGCAGGACCCGCGCGGGTCGGGCGAAGGAGCAGGAGTGAGCGAACGGCTTCGACTGGGCGACATGCTGGTGGCGGCGGGGCTGGTGAGCGAGGCGCAGGTCCAGGAGGCGCTGGCCCATCAGAAGAAGACCGGTCAGCGGCTCGGCGAGACGCTGGTATCGCTGGGATACGTCAGCGAGGGCCAGATGACGCAGGTCCTCTCCAACCAGCTCAGCATCCCCTGGGCCAACCTGTATCACATCGACTTCTCCCGGGAGCTGCTGGAGCGCATCCCGGCCGATCTCGCGGAGCAATATCGCCTGGTGCCGGTGTACGTGCGACATGTCCGTCGCCAGGGCGATACGCTCTACGTGGCGATGGACGACCCGCTGAACTTCGACGCGCTGCAGCTCGTGGCGGACGCGTCGGGGCTGCCGGTCAAGCCGATGGTGGCTTCCCCGAGCGACATCGAGAACGCCATCCGCGTCTACTACCTCGGGCTGCCGCCGCTCGAGGCCCAGAAGCCTGCGGCGCCCGAGAAGCCTGCGCCCCCGCCGACGAAGAAGGTCGAGGAGATCGAGGAGCTCGCCGAGGCTGACATCGAGGAGCACCAAGACGATGCGCCTCCGCCCGAGCCGGTGCGGAGCGCCACACCCTCACAGCCGCCGCCGCCGAAGACGGGCGGCCCGCGCTTCTTGACCCTGACCCTTCTCGACGGGACGCAGGTTCGCCTGCCTTCGCCGGGGAGTGAGCAGAAGAAGGAAGAGAAGGTCGAGCGCGGCCTGACCACCCGCGATCTGATCCACGCCCTGAGCGCTCGCGCGGCCGGCGAGGATGTATCGGACGTGATTTCGGATGACGGGCTGGACTCGCTGGTGGCGGCGCTCCTCTCGCTCCTGATGCGCAAGGGGCTGGTGGCCGACTGGGAGTTCGTGGACGAGTGGAAGAAGCACAGGAAGAAGTGAGCTTCTTCGTCACGCGCCCGCTCTCAATCGAATCCGCGCGAGGTGGTCGGAGACGAGGTGCCTCTCTCGGTCTTCGGTGCGGACCGCCCGCCTTCGCGAGAGGAGATCGTCCGCGAGGCGGCCGGCTGCTCGACCCTGCTGACCCTGGTCAGCGATCGGGTGGACGGCGCCCTCCTCGACGCGCTGCCCTCGGTCCGGCACGTGGCGCAGGTCGCGGTCGGCTACGACAACGTCGACGTCGAGGCCTGCCGAGCCCGCGGCGTGCTAGTGACCCACACGCCGGACGTGCTGACCGACGCCACGGCCGATCTGGCGTTCGCGCTGATCCTTGCCGTCGGCCGCCGACTGCGGGAGGGCGAGGCGCTCTTGCGCAGCGGTCGCTTCGTGGGCTGGTCGCCGACGATGTTGCTCGGGATGGAGCTCTCGCGGCGCGGACGCTCGGCGTCTACGGTTTCGGGCGCATCGGCCGCGCGGTGGCCCGGCGCGCGCTGGGGTTCGGGATGCGGGTCGTCTACTGCTCGCGGAGCGCGGCGCCGAAGGAGATCGAGCGCGCGCTCGGGGCCGAGCGCGTCTCGTTCGACGATCTCCTCGGGCGCTCGGACGTGATCAGCATCCACGCGCCGCTCTCCGAGGAGACGCGGCATCGCTTCGGCGCTGTCGAGCTCTCGCAGATGTCGCCCGGCTCGAATCTTGATCAACACCGCGCGCGGGCCGCTGGTCGACGAGGCCGCGCTCGCCGGCGCGCTGGAGGACGGGCCCTTGATGGGCGCCGGGCTGGACGTCTACGAGGAGGAGCCCGCCGTGCATCCGACGCTGATCGGGCGCGACGACGTGGTGCTCTTGCCGCACCTCGGCAGCGCGACCGTGGAGGCCCGCGGGAGGATGGCCCGCACCGCGCTCGAAGACGCGCTCCGGGTGGCCCGCGGAGACGCGCCGCTCCATCCGATCCCGGAGCTCGCCCCGTGATGGACTTCGCGCGCCCGCCGCGCGACGTGCGGCTCTCGTTGATCGGCGGCCGAGGCCACTACGAAGAGGTCGTGCAGGCCGTGATGCAGGCGCGGGTGAGCGTCTGGATCGCCACCGCGAACCTCAAGGGGCTGATGGTGGAGGACGCCAACGCCCGCCCGGGCCGGCGGCGAGGCCGCGCCCGCTGGCGCTCCGTGCTGGAGGTCTTCGACGAGCTGGCCGAGCGCGGCGTGGAGCTCCGGATCCTGCACGGCGGCTTTCCTTCGCGTGCGTTTCGGGACGAGTTCGACCGGCACCCACGGCTGGTCGCGGGTGGGATCGATCTGAGGCAGTGCCCGCGCCTGCACCTGAAGACGGTCATCGTCGACGGCCGGCAGCTCTACCTCGGCTCGGCCAACTGGACCGGCGCCGGGCTCGGCGCCAAGGGCGAAGGACGCCGCAACTTCGAGCTCGGGCTGTGGACCCGCGACGAGGAGCTCCTCGACGAGGTTCAGGCGCTCTTCGATCATCTCTGGCGTGGCGGTGAGTGCGCCGGATGCGGTCGCCGGGACGTGTGCGAGGTGCCGATCGACGAGCTGGTCCGCTGAAGGTCCCTCGCAACATCTCCGGCCCACGTCGGTCGGGCCTCCTGGGCGGCGTCACCGCTCAGCGGGCGCCGGCTTTGGACCGCCTCGATCGCGGGGCTCGGTCCGACGGGCGACCGACCGCGGGATCAGGGCGTGACGGGCTCGGTGGCGACGCAGAACTTGGAGTCGGCGAATGTGCCGGTGTCGACAATCTCGGCCAGCACCTCGCCGGTGGCTTCGTCCACGACCCCGTCCGCCGCGTAGCAGCGGTAGCCCTGGTCCACCCGGCAGTCTCCGTCGGCGGAGCAGCGGTGCATGCAGGAGGTGAACGAGAGGCGCGACTCCATCGGCCGCCACCGAACGCAGACCGCCTCGTTCGGGCACGTGCCGTCGTCGCAGCCGTAGACCGTGCAGTACCCGTGCGGGCTCGACAGGTCGCACACGCGGTTGCCCCGGATCGAGCAGTTGTAGTTGCTCGCGCACGGGTTGCCAATCTGCGGTGAGCAGCCGGCAATCAGTCCGCAGACGAGCGAGATCGGGAGGATCCAGGACCGCATGGGCGCCGGAGCATAGCCCACGCATCCCGCTCGTGCTTCCCGAGTCGTTTCGGAATCCGGGAAGGGTCCGCGGGGGTCGCGCTGTTTCCGACCCCGACGTTCCACAGCGTCGCCCGAGGCTCATGCGCCGGACTCCCAGGAGAACAGAAACGCGATGGACGTGTAGGTCCGGTGCCATCGCGGAGCCGAGCGCCGAGGGGCTGATCGCAACACGCACGCCCATGCTCCATCCGCCATCCTCGGCGCGTACGCGAACGTTGACCGCCCGGATGGCGCGGTGCGAGGGTCGAAGGGCACCGCCGATGGCGCTCCGACTGCTCGCGCTCCTCTTCGTCTCGGCGCTCGCGCTCCCCGCGCGGGCGCAGCCGGAACGATCTCTGCCCGAGATCGCCTCGCTCGTGTCCAGCCACGCCGATCGGCGGGCGCTGGAGGCCGTCGACGCGCTCCCGGCGGTCGAGCGACGGCGGGCGCGGATCCGCTATCTGCGCGGTCGGCTGCTGACGAGGCTCGGCCGTCACGCGGAGGCGGCGGAGGCGTTTCCCGACGGCGAGGACGCCGCGGCGCTCCCGGAGCCGATCCGAGCGGACTCCCGCCGCCGCCGCGCCATCTCCCTGGCCCGGAGCGGTCACTGCGACGATGCCCGCGGCATTCTGGCCACTCTCGGCGACGATCCGCTGGTGCAGGCCCGCCTCGCCGAGTGCACGCTGGCCACGGGCGAGCCGACGGCGGTCCAGGCGCTGCGAGCGGTGGTCGAGCGGGGCGCGCCCGAGGTCGATCTCTTCGCCGCCCGCTTCCAACTCGCCGAGGCCTTGGCCCGCGCGGGCGAGCGGGACGAGGCCGCGAGCGTCCTGACGGATCTGGTGGTGGAGCGACCGGCCCACCCCGAGGCCGCCGCCGCGCTCGGCGCGCTGGAAGCGTTGCGAGGCGGACCGCTGGAGCTCTCGTTCACCCAGCGGATGCGCCGGGCGGACCGGTTGGTCGATCGTCGTCGCTACGACGAGGCGTTGACCGAGCTCGACGCGACGGGCCGGCCCCACTCGAGGCCCGATCTGCGGGCCTGGCTGCACCTCCACGGGATGGCGCTCTACCGGCACCGCGGGCGCTATCTGGAGGCCAGCCGCGTGCTCGCCGAGAGCGCACGTCTCGGCGGCCCGCACGCCGCCAGCGACGAGTTCCACGCCGCCCGCGCCCTCTCGCGGGCCGACCACGACCGTCAGGCCGTCGCCGCGTACCGCCGCTTCGCCGCCTCCCACCGCGAGCACGCGCTGGCCGCCGAGGCGCTCTTCTTGGCGGCGTGGCTGGAGCTCCGGCACGGGATGCGGGGCGCGGAGCGACACATGCAGGCCTTCCTCCGCAGCGCCGCCGCCCGCCGCGCGCCTCGCTTCGCCCGGGACGGAACGTGGGAGCTGGCTCTACGCGCGTTCGAGCGGCACCACTACCGCCGCGCGGCGGGGCTCTTCGAGCAGTACGCGGCGACGAGCGGGCGCACGTTGATCCGAGCGCGTGGCCTCTACTGGCTCGGTCGCGCCCGGCAGGCGGCGCACGATCGCCGGGCGGCGCAGACCTATCGCGAGGCGATGGCGGTCGAGCCCCTCCATTGGTACGCGCTGCTCTCGCGCCAGCGCCTGCTCGAGCTGGGCGAGGATCCGGGCCCTCCCTTTCCGGACCCGCCGGAGCCAGGCGAAGCGCAGCCGGCCCCGACCGTCGCTTTGCCCGAGGAGGTCACGTTCTACTCGGCGCTCGGCCTGCGCACGGACGCCACCGAGGCGCTCCGGCGGCACGAGCGCGAGCTGCGCCGCGAGGCCGGCGACCAGGGGACCCGGGCGGTGATCGCCGCCTACGCCGCCCTCCGCGACGCCTCCCGGCTGCGGCGCCTGGCCGCCAGCGCGCCTCTGGTCCACTCCACCCACGCGCCCGGCGCGCGGGACCGCTGGGAGTGGGACGCCGCCTACCCACGCCCCTGGCCGAACGCCGTCGGGACGGCCGCCCGCAGCGTCGACCTCACGCCCGCCCACCTCTACGCGATCATGTGGCAGGAGAGCGGCTTCGACCCGCGACGCCGTCTCCTACGCCGACGCGATCGGCCTCATGCAGCTCATCCCGCCCACCGCCGAGCGCGTCGCGCGCGCCGCCGGCGTCGAGCTCTCCCGCGACATGCTCTTCGACCCCGCGGTCAACATCCGCCTGGGCGCCACCTACGTCGGGGGGCTGGCGAGGCGTTTCGGCGTGCCCCTCTGCTTCGCCGCCTTCAACGGCGGCGGGCACAACGTCGAGGCGTGGCTCCAGGCGCGCGGCGAGACGGAGCTCGACCTCTTCGTGGAGCGCATTCCCTTCACCCAGACCCGCAACTATATCCGCCGTGTGACCTCCCACCTCGCGCACTATCTCTACCTCGAGGATCCGAGCCGCGGCTGGCCGCTCGAGCTTCCGCGCACCGTGGCGCCGGCCGGGGGAGCGCACGAATGAGGTCGCAGCGAGACTTGCCGAGGGCTCCCGTTGACCCCCCTGTCGACATCGACCACCATTCGCCGTCCGGAAGAGCCGTCTGGGCACCGTGCCCCGGTCGGTCACGCGTCAGCCCGGTGAAGAACCTCGCCCCCCGAATGCAACACGGTCGGCCCGAGACGTCGCACGGACCATCGCGTCCCGCAGCCGCGCGACCGATTCTTCTTCGGATTCGAGAAACGTGGCATCCGCCACCGATGCGAGAGATTGCTCCGTAGTACGATCGAGGGCCATCGACGCTCGTTGGGGAGCGCGATCGACCGCTCGACACGAGAGGTTTTCCCGATGAAGACATCCCCCTTGAAGCGCGTCACCATCGTCGGCGCCAGCTCCCTCGAAGAGGTGCTGATCAAGGATCTCCAGCGTTTTGGTGTGAAGGGATACACCTACGACCGCGTGCACGGCGTCGGCGCCAAGGGAATTCGTCCCAACGAGTGGGTCGGTCCGAACACCCGGTTCGAGATCGTGGTGGCGCCCGAAGAGGCCGACAAGCTCATGGAGTTTCTCGCCGACACCTACTTCGAGTCCTACGCGCTGCTCGCGTGGATGGACGACGTGCAGGTGCTCCGTCCCGATCTCTTCTCCTGAGAGCTGCGCCCCGCTTCAACGTATCCACGTTCGCGGCCGCGCCGTGTAGGGCGCTGCGGACCGTCGCGGGCCGAGGTCGGCGGGGCCCTCGCCGTCTCGGTCTGGCGCGGGCGGCCTCGGACGTGCTCCGCCTTTGCGCGCGTACCCGACCGCCCGAGAGCGACGACGCGTGGCGTCGCCGTTCGGCAGGATCAGGCGTCCTCGATCCCGAAGCGCGCGCGGTATCGGGCGAAGCGCTCTCGGACTTCGTCGGTGCGGAGGCCGAAGTCGTCGAGGCGGTAGCGATGCTTGCCGTAGCGATGCTGCGGTGAGGCTTCGAGGGTGGTGCGCATCCTCGCCTCGATGTGAGGCGGGAGCGGGTCGCCGAGGAAGTCGTAGATGCGGCGCACTTCGGCCAGCGGATCGCCGACGAAGTCCTCGTAGCGGACGTCGTGGAAGGTCCCCTCCGGCGCCCGTTCGCGCGAGTCCATGGCCCGGTCGATCATGCGACCGATCTTGCGGCCCCAGTCGCGGCCGATCTCCACCGGGTCGACCTCGTCGCTGAACACGCCGCGCCCGTGGGCGATCATCGAGCAGAACGAGGCCAGCGTCGTGGTCGGGTCGCGATGGGTCCAGATGATCCGCGTTCCGGGGAAGACCTCCAGCAGGGTGTCGATCCACTCCAGGTGGTGCGGCGTCTTGAGCAGCCAGCGCTTCCCGGCTCCGCGCTGCGCGCTCAGCGCTCGCATCAGCGTGGCCATCATCCGGTAAGCCGGCCGCTGATCCTGCTCCTCGAGCCAGCTCGCGTAGGTCGGCACGCGCAGCGTGGCCTCGGGGACGGTGCTGAGGAAAGCGTAGTCGAGGAGCAGCACGTCCTCTTCGGGCGCGCCGGCCTCCACGGGATGGATGGCGAAGAAATCCGGCGCCATGTACGAGAGCGCGCGCTCCGCCGTCTTCGCGCCCTTCACCCGCGGATCCTCGTCACCACCGCCGCGCACCGGCGCCGGGTGGAGCGCCTCCCAGCCGGGCAGAAAGCGCCGCCTCGGATCGGACGCCAGCAAGCGATGCAGGAGCGTGGTCCCCGTTCGTTGCAGGCCCGTGATCACCACCGGCGGCGCCAGCTCGGCCGTCTCGATGGGCGGATCGTCGGCCAGCACGCGGGCGATGCGCAGCCGGTTGGCCAAGACGCCGATCAGGCGCTCGCGCGTGATGAAGCGGCCGACCGGATGGAGGCGCGCCTCTTCGTCGATCGAACGCAAGAGCATGTCGAGCGGCTCCCGGAACCCTTCGTCGCCGAAGTCGTGGAGCTTCGTCCTTCGCCGCGCGGCAGCGACCAGCGACTCGGAGCTCAGCGGCGCTTCCACCCCGAGCGCAGCCGCGCGCCTCCCGATCGCGTTGGCGAGCGCGATGGCGCGGGGCCGATAGGGGTGCCGGTAGTCGAGCGAGGTCTCGCGCGGGCTCAAGGCAGCCCCTGCACGTCGGCGAGCTTCACCACACGGGTCTGCGGCTGCGGGTGGGATTCCGCACGCACCCAGCGGAAGCACATCGTGCCCCGATCGTGGCCGACCGTCTGGATCCAGTTCGGCACGCCCGGATCCTCGTGCGCGACCACGATCCGCACCGAGCCGTCCTCGCGATAGGCGGCCGTCTTCGCGTTCACGTGGATGCGAAAGTAGCGGTAGTCCAGCGACTCCATCC
Source organism: uncultured Pseudomonadota bacterium (assembly GCA_963832725.1). Lineage (GTDB taxonomy): Bacteria > Myxococcota_A > Polyangia > Polyangiales > Sandaracinaceae > JAEZBP01. The sequence goes on along the minus strand of CAWHVG010000005.1, from coordinate 2,536,712 downwards.
AGTGGTTGTTGAGCTGGAAGTTCCAGTGGTCGCAGGGCGGAGGTGTCGCGTCGATCACCAGCGCTTCATCGGGACCGAGCTTCCAGTACGAGTGGTAGTAGATGATGTTCGGATCGCCACCGAACGAGTTCGAGAGCGCCGGGTCGAACTGGGGCAGCTCGTTGGCGTGGGCCATGAAGCCCTCCGCCCAGTTGGCGAAGATCATGGCGGCGCCGGCGACGAGGTTCCCCGCCTGCGTCAGCCCCTCGTCGATGGTCTTCGGGGTCACTTCACTTGGCTGCTTCGGGCCGATCCGTTCGATATGGATGTCCGCGAGCCGCTCGGTGACCGGGTCGAGGCGCGTCTGCCTCACGATCAGTGTTCCGGTCTCGGGCTTCATGGGCAGCCAGCTCACGTCGCCCTCGGGCTCCTCGCAGCTCACGATGATCTCGAAGCTGCCGTCGGCTCCGATCTTCATCTGAGAGCTCTCGAGGTGACCGCTCGGAGGCATCCCGGCGCCCTTGCCGTAGTGGCCGATCTGGGTGCCGAAGCTGAGATAGTGAACGGAGCCACGGTCGCCCCAGATTCGATAACGATGCTCGCCGCTGATCGCGGCGTTCATGTAGTAGTTGTCCGGGTTGTCTGCGCCCATCTTCGCCGTCTCGTGCACGACGCGCTGCAGCACGGGCGCGAGCGGGTCCGCGTGCTCGACGAAGGTCTGGAGCGCGGCGCGGAGGATGCGCGAGAGGTAGCGGTAGCCCTCCGCGCGGTCGAACGCGCTCGTCGGCGAGCCCTCGCGCTGGATCACCTGGCCGGCGTCGCGGAGCCGATCGAGGAGATCGTTCCAGGTGGTCCCGTTCAGGATGCGCTCTTCGTGTCGGTCGCTCATGGCGTGCTCCTCCCGGTGTCCAGACGTTCGAGTAGGCGGTGGCTCGCGTCCCAGATCGCTGCGCCGTAGCCGGGATCGGCGGCAATGTCCGAGGGCGGCTTCTCGCGCCAGCGGTGGTGGTAGAGGCCGCTCCGTCCCTCCAGCGCCCGAGCGCAGGAGAGGTAGACGACCGGCTGGGCGCCGACGTCGGCCGGCGCGAAGAAGCGTTGGATGATGGGGTCGACCAGCGCCTGGGCCCAGCGCGGCGCCTCGTGGGCGATCCCCGTCGCCACCGGCCCCGGGCACATGGTGTAGATCGCCGCCCGCCCTTCGACCCGGCGCGCCAGCTCCGTCGACCACGCGGTCAAGAGCAGCTTGCTCTCGCCGTAGCGCCGCATCACCCCGCCGATGCCGTAGTCGTCGTAGGCGTCGAGGCGCTCGGGCGCATAGCGCGCGGCCGAGCGGTGCGACTCGCTCGAGACGACCACGATCCGCGGCAGGCGATCTCCGTTGGGCGCGAGGATCCCGCGCTCGAGGAGCTGGTCGACCAGCGCCACGTTGGCGAGGAAGTTCACGCCGATCTGGATCTCGAGGCCCTGCGCCGTCCGGCGCGCGCGGTTCGGCACCACGCCGGCGTTGAGCACCAGCACGTGGACCTGCTCGCCGCGTTCGGCGAGATCGTCGACGAGCCTGTCCACGCTCGGAAGGTCCGAGAGATCGACGGCAACGGTATCCGCCTCGGCGAAGCGCTCCACTTCCCGTCGCGCCTCGCTCGCGTCGCTCCGACAGGCCAGGAGGATCCGCGCGCCTCGCTGGGCGAGCCCGACGGCGACGGCGCGGCCCAGCCCGCGGTTGGCGCCGGTGACCAGCGCCGTGCAGCCGTCGAGCCGATCCTCCGGGCCGAGGTGCTCGGGGCGCTCGCGCCGGAGGCGGTCGCGAAGGGCGTGGAGCGTAGCGAGCCACGCGCTGTCGTAACGGCGTTCGACCATGAGGCGCGGGAGCCTACCGCGCATCGGCCGTCCGAGCCCAGAGCGCGATTGGAGCCGAACGGCGCGGAGCCGGCGACCCATTCTGTCGACCAAGCTGTCGACGGAGCGGTTGACGTCTCCGAGCCGGTAGCGTAGCCACCTCGAGTGGCGATTCGCGCGGTCATCTTCGACCGGGATGGAGTGCTCACGCACTTCGATTTCGCGCCGGTCGAGGCGCTCGTCGCGGGTGTCTCCGGCCCCCGCCCCTTCCTGGAAGAGCTCTGGGAGCGCTGGCACGTCTACTACACGACCCACGCGCTGCCGCGGACGCTCGAGGACGAAGCCGCTTACATCGCGCGCTTCTGGGATGAGGTCTCGACCTCGGTCGGGCTCGACGACGCGCTTCGCCAGCGGCTCCGCGACTTCGACTACCGAGAGACCATCCGCCCCTTCCCCGACGCTCGCCCCGCGTTGCTCGCAGCGAAGGAAAAGGGGCTGCGCGTCGGCGTTCTCTCGAACTTCCCGCTGGTCGGTCTCGAAGCCTCCCTCGTGTCGACCGGGTTGAACGACCTCGTGGACGTCTCCCGCGCCGCCCGCGTGCTGGGCGAGCCCAAGCCGCACCCGGATGCCTATCAGCAGATGCTGGACGCGCTCGGCGTCGCGCCCTCCGAATGCCTCATGGTGGACGACGAGGAGCCCTGCGTGGCCGGCGCTCGGGCGGTCGGGGTCGAGGCCTACCGGCTCGATCGGCGTGCCGACGATGCTCTGCTCGAGGATGGCGTCCTGCCGGATTCTGCGAGCGTTCGCCCGCATCCTGAGCGCCTGAGCCGATCTCCGCCCCGGAATCTCCCGCCCGACGCCGGGCGAGCTCGGAGCGGCGCGGTACTGGGTGGCTGGTGTCAAACGAGCGCTCCTCGTCTTTCCGGCGGGACAGGTCCGTCTCGCCGCCCGTCCCTCCTCCAAAATGCTTCAGCATTTCGTCGTCGGGCCGAACGACATCCAGACCTGTCGCGCTCGGAAATCCTTCGGGCGTCGTTCGACACCAGTCACCTAGCGGCTTCCTCGCCCGTTTCACGTGGGCTTTCGGGGGGATGGACCGATCCGACCTCTCCGCTGACCGCCCGTCGACGCCCCGCGGTGTCTCCAAATGGGCGACCGCGTAGGGGAATTCCCCTATAGGCGCACCGTAGTTGAAATAGCAGCATTGAAGTTCACGCTCGTCGTGGCGATGAACGCAAAGTCGAGCGTGATTTGGACGCCGCGCTGTACGGTGTAGGAAATAGGAGGACAGGGTCGTGTACGAAATCGTGAAGTCGGCGGTTGAGCCAATTCAGTTCCCTGAGAACTTCCGGGGCGTGTTCTCCCGATCACGGCGCGATTTCGAGCCGCTCATCGTGGAGGCGAGGACCCGGCTGCGCGAGCTCCCGCTGCCGCCCGTGGTCCAGCCCTACTTCCGCTATGGCGTGCTGGAGCACGCCCAGCCCTCGTTCGTGCTGGCGCCGCTCATGTTCCTGGCCGTGGCCGAGGATCAGGGAGGGATCACGCCGCGGCACGAGGCCTATCTTCCCGCGTTCCTCGTGATGGTGGAGCTGATCGGTATCCTCGACGACACGGTCGACCACACGCCGACCCGATCCGGCCGGGTGACCTATTGGCGGCGCTTCGGCGCGGAGTCGGCGACGCCCTTCTCGTGCTTCCTGTTCAGCACGGCGGTGGAGCTCGCGCGGGAGTCGGCGCCCGAGCTGATCCCGTTGGTGACGGCGATGTTCTCGGAGGTCTGCGCCGCCGAGACGTGGGAGCACGGGGGCCGCTATCCGGCTGCGGTGCCGCAGGCGCTCGAGCGCTGGCTCCACCACCACTACGGTGCCGTGCCGGCGGCGATCGCCCACTCGCTCGACAGCGCGCTCATCCTTCACGGACAGCCGCGCCTCGATCCCGAGGTCTGCCAGCGCTTCGCCGAGCTGCAGCAGGACGTCGACGACATCGTGAACTTCGTCGAGCGCCGTGAAGAAGACGGCGAGAACGACGACCTGAAGATGGGGATCGTGACCTACCCGCTCCTGGCCACGGTGCAGGCGCGGCCGGGTGCTGCGGCGCGGCTCGAGCGCTTGTGGGAGCCCTACCGAGCCGCGTTGCGTGCCAAGGGCAGCACCTCCGAGGCCGACATGGCCGCGTGTCACGAGGAGACGCGCGAGGAGTACGCGTGGCTGGCCGAGCAGATGCACGCCGTGGGTGTGCCGGCGACGCTGGAGAAGATCGCGCACGATGCCACGGCCGCCATCGAGGCGGCGTCCGACACGACCCGCTTCTGCGTGAGCGATCTGGTGTGGACGTTCGTGGAGCGGCTCTGCCGGATTCGAGTCGCTGCGGGCCGACGTGGAGCGTCTCTGCCCTGCGGTGGCGGGTGTCCGCTCACACGACGGCGCGCCGCGCGACGTCAGCGCCTACGGCGCGTCCTGAAGGTGGTCGCGGGGGAGGCAGTACCGATGGTGACCTCGAGACTTCCGGGATTCTACAAGCTCTCCCTCGTCGAGCGACGGAGGGTGGCGGCCGAGGCGCTCGGCCTGGACCTCGCCGACCTCGACGACGCGTTGGCCCGCGGCGGGATGGACGCCGCGCGGGCTGACAAGACCATCGAGAACGTCATCGGCACCTACGCGATGCCCTTCGCGCTGGCCTTGAACCTGCGGATGAACGGCCGGGACCATCTCGTGCCGATGGTGGTGGAGGAGCCCTCGGTCGTCGCGGCCGCCTCCAACGCATGCAAGATGGTGCGCGCTGGGGGAGGGTTCGAGGCGGAGGCGGATCCGCCTTGGATGATCTCGCAGATCCAGCTCGACCACGTGCCGGATCCCGCGGCCGCAGCGCAGGCCATCGAGGCGGCGCGCGAGGAGATCCTGGCGCGCGCCGACGCCGCGGTGCCGAACTTGGTCGAGCGGGGCGGCGGCGCGCGCGACCTCGAGGTGCGTGATCTCGGCGACGGCTGGATCGTCGCGCACGTCCTGGTCGACTGCCGCGACGCCATGGGCGCCAATCTGGTGAACACCGTGGCCGAGGCCCTGGCGGAGCGTCTGGGCGAGATCTCCGGCGGTCGGCCCGGGCTCCGCATCCTCTCGAACCTCTCCGACCGGCGCTGCGCCAGGGTGCGCTGCTCCATCCCCGTCGCGGCGCTGGCCACGGAGGGCTATTCGGGCGCGGCGGTCCGCGACGGCATCGTTCGGGCGAGCGAGATGGCCGAGCGCGACCCCTATCGGGCCACCACCCACAACAAGGGCATCATGAACGGGGTCGATCCGGTGGTGATCGCCACCGGCAACGACTGGCGGGCCGTGGAAGCCGGCGCTCACGCGTTCGCTGCCCGGAGCGGGCGCTATGGGCCGCTCTGCACCTGGCGCATCGGCGACGACGGGCAGCTCGTCGGACAGATGGAGCTGCCCCTGGCCCTCGGCATCGTCGGTGGAACCCTCCGAGTGCACGACGGCGCGCGCTTCGGGCTCGCCGTGGCCGGGGTCGGCAGCGCGCAGGAGCTGGCGATGATCGCCGCGTGCGCCGGCGTGGCCTCCAACCTGGCTGCCCTGCGCGCGCTTTCCACCCACGGGATCCAGCGGGGACACATGGCTCTCCACGCCCGCGGCGTCGCCATCGTGGCGGGCGCTCAGGACGACGAAGTGGAGCTCGTAGCGAAGCACATCCACGCGGCCGGTCGGGTGACCACCCGCGCGGCTCGTGAAGCGTTGCGGCTCATCCGTCAAACGGCGGCGGAGACCCTCGAAGATCAGCCCCCAGCCCAACGGTGGCCGGGCTGATGCGCCCCCCGAGCCCACCCCGACACCCGATTCGGATCGGCGCTTCCACGCCCGCTCCCTGCCATTCCGCCCGGTGTCGCGGAAAAGGTGCGACCAATTCTAGGGAATCTTCCCGTCAGGAAGACCCGTACACCGACCTCAAAAAAATCCCGGAGTTCCCTTGTATTGTTCTGTGAGATCACTCATCCTCAGTTTGGGAGGTGCGGACTGTGACAACATTAAAGCGCTATTGGCTGATGAGCCTCGTCTGCCTCACGGGATGCGCGCTGGATCCGAGCGGCGGAGCTGCCGCCTCGAGCGCGTCCTTGCGTGCGGACGAATCCGAGTCGGAAGACTGCGACCGGAGGGGGCATCCAGTGCCGGTCGTCTTCGACACGGACATGGACTTCGACGATGCCGCGGCATTGGCGTACCTCTGCCAGCAGCATGTGCAGGGGAACATCGACCTGCTCGCCGTCACGGTGAACAACGACGGCGCCGGCACGCCGGGCCACGCCATTCGCCACGCCCGCTGCATCCTGGCCGAGGCCGGGTTGCCGGAGATCCCGGTGGCCGACGGCTCCGACGAGGGCGTGAACCCGGTGGCGCCGGAGCTCCGGTTCGCGGTCGACGCGGTGCTGGAAGGGGCCTTCGCATCGTGTGACGAGAGCACCGACTCCTCGGACATCTCGGCGCCGGATTCTGATCGCACAGACCTTGCGCAGCTCGCGTGAGCCCGTGCTGATGCTGACCACCGGCCCGCAGACGAACCTCGCCGCCGCGCTGAGCTCGGACGACGACTGTCATCATCACGGGGAGCTGGTCCGCAAGTATCCGTCGGCTCGTGGTGATGGGCGGCGCGCTCGACGTGCCCGGCAACCTGCTCGGCACCGGCACCGAGTCCTTCGACGGCACGCAGGAGCTGAACATCTGGGTGGATCCGCCGGCGGCTCAGGCGGTCTTCGGCGCCATGCGTCCCTACGCGACGAAGCTGATCGCCCTCGACGCCGCGAACCAGGTCCCTGTCACGAGCGACTTCGTGGCCCGGCTCGCCGCCGACGACACCACGCCGGAGGCGGCGATGGTGCTCCGCATCCTCCAGCAGCCGATCACGCAGTACGGAATCAGTCTGGGCGCGTTCTTCTGGTGGGATCCGCTGGCGGCGGTGGCTGCGGTTGGCGACCGAGGCGTCGTCGGGTATGAACGCGATCGCATCGAGGTGGCCCAGAGCGGCGCCGAGTCGGGACGCACCTATCGTTCCTGGCGGGGCGATCACATGTCGGTCGCGATGACCGCCGATCAGACGCGCTTCGAGCAAGACTTCCTCGACGGAATCAACGGACGGTAAACGAGCCGGTCCCGAGTCCGTCAGTCGAGTCGAGTCTTCATGTCACGATGTCTTACATGTCCCTGTAAGACATCGTGAATTGCGTCAGGAACCAGTTGACCTGACGACACTACGGTCCCCATTATCCCCTGTCCTCGAATAAGGAGCCGGGATCCGGATGCTCACGGCCGTGGTGGACGGAACCGTCCCGCGTGAATGGTCCCGGCTCAGCGAGACAGGAGCGATGGACAAGCCCAAGATCATGGTGGTCGACGACAGCACGTTGGTGCTGGATGTCGTCGGTGAAACGTTGCGTGCGGCCGGGTACGAGGTGATCACGCGGTCGGTCGCCATCGGCACCGGCGCTGCGATTCTGCGTGACCGGCCGCTCCTCGCGCTTCTGGACGTCTCCATGCCGCTGATGACCGGCACCGAGATCTCGGAAGCGCTCCGCTCCCGCTCGATCAGCCGCTCGACCTGGATCGGTGCTGCATTCGGATCGCGAGGAGGCGGAGCTGCGGCGGCTCGTGCAGCGCTGTGGCGCCGACGGCTTCATCCGCAAGACCGGCAATACCAAGCGTCTCCTCTCCGCAGTTCAGGCGTGGGTGACCAAGGGGAGGCCGCGCGCGGACGCGGGCGCCGCCGGCGGATCCTCCTACATCCTGGTCGCCTGCTCGGCGGACACCCGAGCACGCCTGTCGAGCGAGCTCGACACGTCCTTCGACCTCCGCTTCACCGACTCGGGGGCCGAGGCGCTGCGTTGGCTGCGTTCGAGGGAAGCGCCGACGATGGCGCTGGTCGGCACATCGGTCTCGGACGTCGCATGCGACGCCGTCTACGAGGCGGCCTGCCGCGCCGACCCGCGCTGGCGCAGCCGCTTCCTCGTCATCGACGAAGCCGACAAGCATGCGTCGAGCGTGCTGGCGGAGCTGATGCACGTACCCGTCTGGTCGAAGTACGACCCGGTCGCGACTCTCGGCGCACGGCTCGCTTCGTTCGGCGCGAGAAGCTGAGATGGGCGAGGGGACCGAGGAGCGAGCCGACTTCGACGTGGAGGGCGGCCGAGCCATCCTCCGCTTCCGTGTCGCCGGCTCCGACCTCGGCGTGGACGCCCGCGCCATCGAGGTGGTGGTCGAACGCGACGAGCTCACACCGATCCCCTGCGCACCGGCGCACGTGACCGGCTTGATCGCCGTGCGTGGAGACGCGTTGCCCGTGCTCGATCTGGCGGCGTTCTTCGGGCTGGACGGAGACAGCGACGCCGGCGATCGCGAGCCTCGCGTCTTGGTCGTCCGCTCACCTCTCTATCGCGTCGGGATCCTCTGCGACGCGATCACCGGCATCCTCCGCGTGCCCGAGGATCGGATCGAAGCGCCGCGCGCCTGTCAGCCCGCGTCGCTGCGCCGTCTCGCGACGGGGGAGACCTTCGTCGACGGCGCCGTCACGCCTCTGTTGGACCTCGAGGGCCTCCTGGAGGCGGCGCGTGCCCGCTGAACGACGAGGAGGCGCCGGGAGCATGGTCCACGTGCGGATGGACCCGCTGAGCGTGCTCATCCCGGCCGCTCACGTGGCTCGCATCGCGGAGCGCGTCGAGGCCGGCGGCGAGCATGGAGCGCCGAAGGACCTGGCCCGCCTCCTCGAGGTCGCGCCGCCCGCCGCACGGAGGGCGCTCGAGGTCCACGCCGGCGGCGAGCGTGGCTGGGTGGTCATCGGCGAGCACGTGGCGGTCCGCGAGATCGCAGCCGGCGACTTCGTGCCCTGGCCCGCGTGGCTCGGCGCGCTCGCGGAGCGCCTGCCGCTCTCGGGGCTGGTTCGCCTCGACCATGGCTTCGCGTTCGTCCTCGACGCCGCCCGGCTGGTGGGGAGCACCGCCTCGTGAGCCGCGGATTGTTCGCGGCGCGCTTTCGAGCCGTCGCGGTCGAGCGCATCGGCCGCGTCCGCGCCGCGCTGGCCGATGGAGACGTCGCCGAGGCTCGCCGCGAGATGCACGGCCTCAAGGGCGAGGCGCGCGTCGTCGGGTTCGAGGCGATCGCGGCCGTCGCCCACCGGCTCGAAGAGCTGCTCGACGGAGACGGAGACGACCCGCGCATCGAAGAGGGGCTGGCGCTGATCGAAGAGGCCCGCGCCAACGAGCCGGACGCGCCGCTGCCGGGGCTGGAGGCCTTCCTCGACGAGAAGGGCGCCGCGCCCGCGCCCAGCGTGCCTCCCGCCCGGCCGGCCAGCGATCCGCTCGAGCGCATGAAGCACAGAGCGGCCGATGCGTTCGTCCGCGCCGACCTGGGCGTCCTCTCTTCATTGGTCCGTTCGGTGGCCGAGCTGACCACGACCGACCGTGAGCTGACCGATCTCATCGCCTCGTTGGAGGCGATCGAGGCCGAGGGGAGCGCCCATGGCGCGCGCGCGGTCCGCCGGGCGTTGCTCGCCGCCCGTAGGATCAAGTTCGATCACCGCCGCCGTTGCGAGGCGGTCGCCGACGACGTGCGACAGCTCCGGATGGTGCCGCTCAGCGAGGTCTTCGAGCCTTTTCCGCGCGCCGTGGCCCAGCTCGCCACTCAGCTCGGCAAGGAGGTTCAGCTCCGGGTGAGCGGGGTCGACGTCGAGATTGACCGGCAGGTGCTCGAGGTCGTGACCGAGCCGCTCCTGCATCTCATCCGCAACGCCGTCGATCACGGCATCGAGCCACCCGCGACGCGGCGGGCACGCGGGAAGCCGCCGGGGGGCACCATCACCCTCGCCGCCCGGGCGACCGCCGGCGTGGCCCGCATCGAGGTCCGAGACGACGGCGGTGGGGTGGACATCGAGGCGGTGCGCGTGGCGGTGGGCGCCGACCACCTGGCACCGAGCGAGCTCCTGCGGGCGCTCTGCCAGCACGGCATGAGCACGCGCCGCGCGGTGACCGACGTGTCCGGCCGCGGCGTGGGCCTCGACGTGGTGCAGCGACGCGTCGCGTTCCGTCGGCGGCCGGCTCTCGCTCTCGACCGAAGCGGGCCAGGGCACGCGTTTCGCGCTGGAGCTGCCGACCTCGATGGTCCTCGGCACCATGATCTGCGTGGAGGTGGATGGAGCGCGCTGCGCCTTCGCGCCCGAGGACGTCGACCGCGTACTCGACGGGGCCTCGCTCGAGGCGGGCGCCGCGGGCGAGGGGCTGGCGGTCCGCGTCGACGAGCGCACGCTGCCGCTCTTCGATCTCGGCCACCTGATTGGACGGGCCGACCGGCCACGCGATCGGGCGCGGGTGGTGGTGCTCCACCGGGCAGAGCGGTCGATCGCCGTCGGCATCGATCGCTTCCTCGGCGCGAGCCCGATGTCCGAGCAGCGCCTCGATCCCTTCCTCGACGACCTGGCGGTGGTGCGGAGCATCGCGACGCTGGCGAGCGGCCGGCTGGCCGTGGTCCTCGACGTCGAGGTCTTGATGCAGCGCGCGGAGGGGACCGAGCGCGTCGACCGCGATGCGCTCCCGCCCGAGCAGGAGTCCGTGCGCCGCGTCCTGGTGGTGGACGACTCGGAGCTCACCCGCGACGTGCTGGTGGCGACCCTGCGCGAGATGGGCCTCGATGTGGTGGAGGCGGTGAACGGCGAGGCGGCTCTCCAGCAGCTCGCCCGCACGCCGGTGCGCATGTTGATCACCGACCTCGACATGCCGGTGCTGAACGGCTTCGAGCTGGTGCGGCGGGTGCGCGCGGCGCCGACCCACGCGCGTCTGCCCATCGTCGTGCTCTCCACCCGCGGTGCCGACGAAGACAAGGCGCGGGCGTCGAGCCTCGGCGCCGACGCTTACCTGGTCAAGGGCGGGCTCGACCTCGAGCATCTGCGCCGGGTGGTTCGCCGCTATGCGGGAGGCGGCTCGTGAGCGCGCCGGCGAGGGCATCGTGAAGAGGCGCGTGCGCGTTCTGGTGGTCGACGACTCCCCGCTCTGCGTGGACGTCATCGCCCGCTGCATCGCCACCGACTCGCGGCTGGAGGTGATCGGCAGGGCCTATGACGGGCTGCGGGCGGTGGAGCTCGCGTCGCGTCTCCGGCCCTCGGTGATCACGATGGATCTGCACATGCCGCGGCTCGACGGCCTGGCCGCCATCCAGCGGATCATGCGCGAGAGCCCGACGCGCATCCTGGTGGTCACCAGCGTCGACGACCGTGGCTCGGCTGCGTTCGACGCGCTGCGTCGTGGCGCTTGCAATCTGATGGAGAAGCCGCGCATCGGCGAGGGGTGCGAGGCGCTCTGCGCACGGATCTGGGCGCTGGCGCGGGCGCCCTGGAGCGCCCCCGAGCCGCGACGACCGCCGCCCCCGGTCCGCGCCCCGCGCGAGGCACCTGTCTCGGCGGTCGGTCTCGTCGCGTCGACGGGCGGGCCCGCGGCCCTGAGCGCGATCCTGCGGCGCCTCCCGGCCGACTTCCCCGCCCCGATCCTGATGGTCCAGCACCTGCCGATCGGCTTCGCGCCGCGCTTGGCCCGCTGGCTGGACGCGGCCACGCCGCTCTCCGTCGCGCTCGCGCAGGATGGAGAGCGCCTGCGGCCGGGTCGCGTGCTCTTGGCGCCGGACGAGCGGCACCTCGCGGTCGAGAAGAGCATGGTGCGGCTGGAGTGCGGCCCGCCGCTGAGCGGTCACCGTCCCTCGGGGACGCGCCTCCTCGAGTCGCTCGCGCGCGCATTCGGATCGAGCGCGGCGGGCCTCGTCCTCACCGGGATGGGCCGTGACGGCGTGGACGGTTTGGCCGCGCTCCGCCAAGCCGGCGGGAAGACGGCGGCGCAGGACGAGTCGAGCAGCATCGTCTTCGGCATGCCGCGTGTGGCGCTCGAGACCGGCGCGGCCAATCACGCCCTCCACATCGACTCCGTGGCCGAGCAGCTGGTGGCGTGGGCCGAGCGGAGGGCGGCGTGAGCGCATCCGAGCAGCGGGCGCTCGAGCGCCTGGCCGAGTCAGTGGCGTCGCGCTTCGGCTTCGCGCCGTCCTCGGAGGGCACGAGCCGGCTGGATACGCACGCTCGTGCGCGTCAACGCGCCCTCGGCGTCGACGACCTGGTGACGTACGCCGCGCGCGCGGTCGGCAGCGAGGAGGAGCTGCGGGAGCTCGCGTGCGTGCTCAGCAACGGATGGACCTGGTTCTTCCGCGACGAGAAGCAGCTCACGGGCCTCGCGGCGCGCTTGGTGTGCAAACCGCCGACGGTGCGGGTCTGGGTCGCGGGCTGCTCGACCGGGGAGGAGGCCTACAGCCTGGCCATTCTCCTGCTCGACCGGGGCGTGGACGTGCGGATCACCGCCACCGATCTGCACCCCGATCGCCTCGAGACCGCGGAGCGTGGCGTCTACGGCGGCTGGAGCCTGCGCAGCGTCGGCGACGAGGTCCGCGCGCGCTGGCTGGAGCAGGTGGGGCCGGACGCCTGGCAGGTGCACCCCGAGCTGCGGCGGGTCGTCCATCTGCGGCGGCACAACCTGATGGAGGCGCCGCCCGCCACCGCTCGCTTCGACGCCGTGCTCTGCCGGAACGTGCTGATCTACAGTCCGCCGTCGGCCGTCGATCAGATCGTGCGGAACACGCGGCGCGCGCTGGCGCCGGGCGGAGAGCTCGTGCTCGGTGCCTCCGACGTGCTCCCGGCGCAGCAGCTCGACTCCGCCCGCCGGGTCGCGTCGACGCCGCGGGCGAGCCGCTCGAGGAGCACCGAGTCGCCCGCGACTGGGCGCGCGTCGTCGCGATCCGCGAGCGCTCTCTCGGGTGGCGTCGGAGGGAGCGGCGCCGCGGGCCCGCAAGGGCGCGAGGTCTCGACTGGGCCGGTATCGAGCGTCGTGCCGTCTGCGCCGCCCCTCGCGTCCGCGGGCGAGGCGAGCGCTCGGAACCGCCGAGACAGCTCGATTCCGCGCCCGCGCGACCCGGCGCCATCGACACCGCCGCCTCCCAATCGCGTCCGCGCCGCGCCGCCGTCTCGCTCGACGCCTTCCCCTGCTCGGGTCGCTACCGCGCCGCCGTCTCGCTCGACGCCTCCGCCTCCTCGGACGTCGTCACTCCCTGAGCCCGCATCCGCCGCTACCGCGCCGCCTCCGTCTCGCTCGACGCCTCCGCCTCCTCGGACGTCGTCGGTCCCCGAGCCCGCGTCCGTCGCTACCGCGTCGCCTCCTTCGGCCGCCGCGCCATCGGCCGACCAGAGCACGACCACGCTGGCGCCGGAGGTGAGCGCGCTCTTGGCCGAGGGCCACGCGTGTGTCCGGGCGCACGACTTCGATGCCGCCGAGCGCCTCTACGGCCGCGCCGCCGAGCTCGACCCGTGCTCGTTCGAGCTGCACCTCTCGCTCGGTGTGCTCTACCGGAAGCGCGGCGACTGGGAGCGGGCCTCGAGCGCGCTGCGCCGCTCGATCTTTCTCGAGCCCGGCGTCTGGCACGCCTGGGCGCTGCTCTCCGGCTGCCTCGCGCGTCTGGGCCTCTCGATCGAGAGCCGCCGCGCGCTCGAGGAGGCGCTGAGACTTCACCGATCGCGTCCCGAGGTGGCGTGGCGGTCTTCACTCGAGCGGCTCTTGCCGCCACAAGACGAGCTTTTGCTGACCGGGTCGCGCGCGCTGGCGCCGTGACCCGCGCATGGATCGAGAAGGGATGGAGGACGTGGACAACATGGACGGGAACTTCGCGCTGGCGCTCGACCAGCGGACGGATGCGTTCCAACGCCGCTTCCTGCTCGTGATCTGCGGCGGACTGGCCGCCATCGGGTTCCTCGCGAGCATCGTCTACATGGTCGTGATGCCCGATCCCGTGACGTTGACGGCGGTGGGGATCTTCCTGGCCTCGACCGCCAGCGGGCTGGTGCTGACGTACATCAAGCGTCAGCGGGACGCGGCGTGGGCACTGCTCTTCGGCATCGCTGCGGCGGCCGGCATCGGCCTCGCGGGCAGCGGCGGCGGACCGCTCGCCAGCGGCTCGATGATGGCGATGATGATCGCCGTCGTGATGGCGCCCTTCTTGGTCAGCCAGCGCGGCGTCGTGATCCTCACCCTGACCGAGGTGGCGTTGATCGGCATCGGTCACGCGAAGATGGGGCTGGTGGACGGCCTGCCCGCGAACCAGATCGCGTCGCCGGCCGTCGGCACGTCGCTGGTCGTCGTCGCCATGGCCGCGCTGATCTCGACCTTCGTGCGGCACGCCGGTCAGAACCAGGAGCTGCTGCGCCAGCGGCTGATGGACATCGACGCCGTGGTCATGCGCGCCAGGCGCATCGCCACCGGCGATCTCTCCGGCACGGTCGACCGGGACAGCGAGGTCTCGGACGTGATCGCGAGCATGCTCGACGGGCTGCGCGGGCTGGTCGAGCAGATCCAGGAGAACGCGTCGCGGGTGGCCTCCGCCAGCGGCGAGATCGCGGCCATGGCCCAGCAGCAGGAGGTGAGCGCCGTCGAGCAGGGAGGCGCCATCGAGGAGACCCGCCGCACCCTGGCGGCGATGGTCGAAGCGTCCGCGCAGATCGCCGACTCGGCGCGCGGGGTGGCCGACAACGCGCAGTCGACGCTCGAGAACGCGCAGCGGATCACCACCCGCATCCACACCCTGGCCGGACACACCCAGCGCATCACCGAGATCCTCGAGATCATCAAGGACGTCGCCAACAAGTCCGAGCTCCTGGCGCTCAACGCGGCGCTGGAGGGCACCAAGGCCGGCGAGGCGGGGCGCGGGTTCTCGCTGGTCGCCTCGCAGATGCAGCGCCTGGCCGAGAGCGTGATGGAGTCGGTGAAGGACGTGAAGGAGCTGACCGCGAACATCCGCGAGGCCACCAACGCGACCGCGCTGGCCACCGAGGACGCCACGCGGCTGGCCGGCGAGACGACCGACGCCGCTCAGCGCATCCGCTCCATCACCGAGCAGCAGAGCACCAGCACGCAGCAGGTCACCTCTGCGATGGACGACATCGCGGAGGCGACGCATCAAGGCGCGGCGGGCACGAACCAGACTCTGCAGGCGGTGCGCGAGCTGTCGACGATCGCCGACCGGCTCAACGAGTACGTGGGGCGCTTCGAGCTCTGATCGGGCTCACTCGAGCCGCGGGATTGCGCGTCGACGGCGAACGCCCGCCGCGGCACCCTTGGCTCGATGCCGAGCCGCACCTTCGCCGCCACCGTCGAGATCGACGCGCCGCCCGAGACCGTGTGGGAGGTCCTCACCGATTTCTCACGCTACCCCGAGTGGAACCCCTTCACGCCAGAGGTCCGGACCTCGCTGAAGGTCGGTGATCCGATCGACATGCGTGTGTGGATGAGCGGGATGCGCTTCCACCTCTGGCAGCGCGAGCAGATCCGAGAGGTCCGTCCCGGCGAGCTGTTGCGCTACGGGATGACCTCGCTCTCGCCGGCGATCCTCCACGCCGAGCGGGTTCAGACGCTCGAGGCCCTGCCGGACGACCGCACCCGCTATCACACCGAGGACACTATCGGCGGCGCCATCTCGCCGCTGGCCTTCCTGCTCTTCGGCGGCAGCCTGGAGGATGGCTTCTCGTCGATGGCCCGCGCGCTGGTGCAGCGGGCGGAGGAGCGAGCCGCGAAGGGCTGAGCCGGCGTCGCAAAGCGCGGCCCGAGCTGATCAGAGGCTGAGACCCACCCGGCGCCTCGCCTCGAGGCAGTTGAGCGATCCGCGCTCGAAGTCGCGGCAGGTCCGCGGCCGGTCCTCGTAGCAGCGGCACGCGTAGGGGCCGTCTCCTTCCAGCGCCGGGCACCGGCCATCCTTCCGATCGAGCACCAGCCGGCCGTCGATGCGCTCGAGCAGCTCGGGGTGCAGGCGCACGAAGGGATCGCGGCGGGAGAGCTCCACCCGTCCGTAGGCCTCGCGGCAGCACGCGCCGCAGTCCTGGCAGTCGAGCTCGGGCTCGAAGCGCTCGCAGGCGGGCCAGCTCGTCTCCACGCGCCGCGCCGCCTGCAGGCAGCGCGGCCGCCCTCGGAACGGACGTTGCCACGCGCACTCACCGCAGGTGCCTCTCTCCGGCCGCGCGCTCGCGGGCAACCCGCTCGGATGTGGGCTCGGCCGTGTCGCGGTGCGCACCCACAGCGTCCCGGGCCCGGCGTGACGCGCGGTCGCTTCGGCGATGCTCGCCGTCGCCTCCAACGCTTCCAAGAGGTGCGGCCCCCACGGGGGTCGGCCGGCGCGCGCGGCGGCGGCCCGGGCCAGCGGGATCGACTCGTCGGCCCCGTCCAGCGGATTGGGGCCCAGCGCGTCGTAGAACGCCCGATGATTGGTGGTGGGAGCCAGGACCTCACGCAGCCCGTAGCGACCCGCCAAGAGCGCCTGAGCACGCAAGCACGCGCGCTCCCGCGGCAGGTCTCGGTCCGTCTCGTTGTCGAGGCCCCAGTCCGGCACCTCGAACGACTCGGGCCCCTGTACCAGCGAGTGGCAGAGCTCGTGGAAGATCATCTGCGCGAGGCAGTCGTCGGCGTCGAGCGTCTCGTCCGTGCCCAGCAAGAGCCGCCCGCGCCCGTCCGTGGCCGCGTAGCACCCGCTGCTGCGATCGACGCGCAGCCCGATCCGCTTCGCCGCCTCCAGCCAGACGCAGTCGAGCGGGTCCTGATAGCGGTGCGTGACCTCGCGGGTCGTCGGCGCCACCACGTCGTCGGTCGAGCCGGCCATGATCGGTCGAGGAGGTAGCGACCCGGCAGCCCGCGTGCAACGCGGTGAGCCCTCCGGGATCGTCAGTCGAGCTGCTCCAGCACCCACTCGCCCACGGCGCGCGTCCCGAGCTCGCCGCCCACGTCGGCCGTGCACTTCCGCTCGTCGACCGCCCGCCGGACGATGTCGACCAGCTTCTTCTCCTCCTCGGGCCAGCCGAAAAAGCTCATCATCATCCCCACGGTCAGCACCGTCGCCAGCGGGTTCGCCTCGTCCTTGCCAGCGATGTCGGGCGCGCTCCCGTGCACCGGCTCGAACATCCCGATCCGGCCCGGGTGGATGTTGGCGCTCGCCGCCATCCCAAGTCCGCCTTGCAGCGCCGCACCCAGATCGGTGACGATGTCGCCGAAGAGGTTGCAGGTCACGATGACGTCGAACTGTGAAGGATCGCGGATCAGGTTGAAGCAGAGGGCGTCGACGTACTGATGCTTCGCCTCGATGCCCGTGTACTCCTCCGCGACTTCGCGGAAAACGCGCTTCCACAGCTCGTGCGCGTGCTTCATCGCGTTCGACTTGTCGGCCATGTGCACGCGGCGCCGGCCATGCTGCCGCGCGTGCTCGAACGCCGCGCGGATGATGCGCTCCACCCCTTTGCGGGTGTTCAGGTCCTCGCCGATGGCGACCTCGTCGGGCGTGCCGCGCTTGAACTGCCCGCCCATGCCCACGTAGCTGCCCTCCGTGTTCTCGCGGAAGACCACGATGTCGCAGTCGGCGGGCGTTTTGCCCTCGAGCGGCATGAGGCGCTCGTGCAGGCACTGCATCGGCCGGATGTTGCAGTAGAGGTCCAGCCCGAAGCGGAGCCCGAACATGATGTCGCGCGCGTAGTCGAGGCTCGGCACACGCGGATCGCCGATGGCGCCGAGCAGCACCGCGTCGCAGGTCTCGCGGATCGTCTTCTGGTCCTCCTCGGGGAAGGTGGCGCCGTCGCGCAGGAAGCGGTCCGCCCCGAGGTCGAAGGGCACCAGCGAAAGCGGGTAGCCGCGGAGCTCTGCCAGCCGCTTCAGGAGGGCCACGCCGACGGCGATCACCTCCTTGCCGATCCCGTCCCCCTCGATGATGGCGATCCGCTTCGTATCCATGGCGAGGGACCGTATCACGCCCTCGGCGGGCTTCGGAGTGCCACCTCGGGAGAAAGAAAAGTGGCGTATCGCAACGGTTTGTGCCTTCTCGAAAAAAGCCTTCTTGACACCCGGTGCAGTCCACGCGAGCTTTTGGGCCGAATGCGCATCGACGGGCGCACGCCATGAACATCATCGCGGCAGGTCTGTCCGATGTCGGGCAACAGCGGGAGCACAACGAAGATAGCTTCTGCATATTGCCCGAGTACGACCTCTTCATCGTTGCAGACGGTATGGGGGGGCATCGTGCTGGCGACGTAGCCAGCAAGATGGCCACGCACACCATCGCCTCGTTCTTCCAGGCGACGTCGAAGGAGGATGCCACCTGGCCCTTCCACTTCGACCCGCACCTCTCGGTGGACGAGAACCGGCTGATCACGGGCATCAAGGTCGCCAACAAGCGGATTCTTCGAGGCCTCGTCGCGCTTCCGCGAGGTGCACGGCATGGGCACGACGGTGGTCGGCGCCCTCTTCTCGCGCGAGCGCGGCCGGATGTACTTCGCCCACGTCGGCGACAGCCGGGCGTATCGCGTGCGAAAGGGTGAGATCACCCAGCTCACCCGCGACCACTCGCTCTTGAACGACTACCTCCTGGTCATGCCCGACATGACGCAGGAGCAGCGCGACGAGCTGCCCAAGAACGTCATCACGCGGGCCCTGGGCATGCAGGACTCGGTGGTCGTCGATCTGGTGCCCGAGCAGCCGCAGACCGGCGATGTCTACCTCCTGTGCTCGGACGGGCTGAGCGGGATGATGACCGACGACGTCATCCGCGAGCTGGTGATGGCCAGCGAGGGCGACGTCGAGGCGGCGGCCAAGGCGCTGGTCGAGCGCGCCAACGCCAACGGCGGCGAGGACAACGTCACCGTCGTGCTGCTCGAAGTCACGGACTGAAGGTCGGCGCAGCCGCTCGCATCGGGGGGCCCCGTTCCTCGTGGCGGGCCGTCGGCGGCTCCGCGCTCGCTCTTGGGGGCGATCCGTCGTCCTCCGTTCCTCGTGGCGGCCCGCCCGTCGTCCGTTCCCAGGCGGCGGCCCGTCGGCGGCTCCGTCCTCGCTCTTGGGGGCGATCCGCCGTCCGTTCCCCATGGCGGCCGGGACGCGATGCGCTTCTTCTGGGAGAGGGAGGGCTCGGTGCGCGTCGGTCTCCGCTGCACGCGGGTCTCGTTGCTGCCGCGACGCGCGGGAATCCGAACTGCAGGATTTCGACACGCCGCGGGGGTGACGGGCGCGACTTGCTGCGGCCGTCGCGCTGCGCGCTCCGGTGCTCGTGGGCCGGCTGGCTGGGTCGGGGGGCGGATGCGTGCTCGCTGGTGGTCGGGTACCGGTTGGCTGGGCAGTCGGGCGGTTGGGTGCTGGCTGGTGGGCCGGCCACGGGGCCGCCGGGCATTGGATCCGTGCTATGCCGGGGCTCCATCCGGGGGAGGAGGATCGCCGTGAAGTTCACCGTCCGCGACATCTTCGACACCGACGTCGAGACCTACTGGAACGAGATCTTCTTCGATGAGGAGTACAACGCGCGGCTCTACCGCGAGGCCCTCGGGTTCAAGGACTTCCAGCTGGTCGAGCTGACGGGGGAGAAGGGCGGACCGCGCACTCGGACGATGCGCACCGAGCCCGCCGCGGACGCGCCGGCCGTCGTCCGTAAGCTCATCGGTGATTCGCTGACCTACACCGAGTCGGGTCGCTTCGATCCCGAGACGAAGGTGTGGACCTACCAGATCACCACCAGCAAGCTCGCGGACAAGCTCCACATCGGCGGCAGGCTGTGGGCCGAGCCCCAGGGCGACAAGAAGCTCGCCCGCGCGGCCGAGATCGAGATTGACGTGAAGATCTTCGGCGTCGGCGGGACCATCGAGAAGTTCATCGAGAAGACGACCCGCGACAGCTACGTGAAGGCGACCGCGTTCACCAACCGCTTCATCCGCGAGAAGGGCCTCTAGCACTGGCGCCCGGGCGCCGACCACGGCATGCTCGCGGTCGAGTCCGACCGACCCCCTGCTCATTTTGGAGGTTTGCGTGAGCTATCGAAGCGAGAACCAGGAGGCCAGTGGCCTCGGCGTAGTCATGCTCTTCATGATGCCGATCGCGGTCGCCGCGCTTCTCGGCGTGATCGCCTACCTCGGCTCGATGGTCGGCGGTCACGTCTAATCGCTCAATCGTGGCGTAATGCCACGGTCCGCGCCTCCTGACCGTTGGAGATCGCGCGCGGAATCGCCCTTGCTCGTTCGTCGAGGCGGAGGTGGTCATGACCACGGCCCCGACGAACGAGCGCGTTCCGCACCGGCACCCGGTCCCCGAAGGGACTTCGCCGGCGAGCCTCCTCTTTCTCCTGCTGATGCCCCTCACCGTGGCGGTGATGATCGGCATCGTCGCGTACCTGTCGACGCTGCTTCACTGATCGGATCTCGGTCGCGCGCGGCGAGGTCGATTCAGCGGCCGGCGGGGCGCCCGTGCTTGCGCGGATCGCTCGCGGCCAGCAGCCGGCGCTGCTCTCCGTCGCGGACGATGCGGATGGCCTGCACGATCGCCGAGTGGGAGGTCTCCTCGAGGTGGTGGCCTCGTGCGGCCAGCGCGGCCCGCAGCGTGTCGTCGAGCCCTTCCTCGACGTAGAGCACCTCGGGGACGCCCTGGTGGTGGATGCGCCCGCGCTGGATGGCCTGGATCGGTGTGTCGCCGAGCAGCAGCGCGAAGAGCGCGACCTGCTCGGTAGCCGTGATGATGCGGCTGCCGCCGGCGGCGCCCACGCAGAGCACCGGATCGACCCCCGAGAACACGATGGTCGGCGACATGCTCGACACCGGCCGCCGTCCCGGCCCCGGCAGGTTCGGCGCGCCGCCCACCAGCCCGAACGCGTTCGGCTCTCCGACCTCGCGCGCGAAGTCGTCCATCTCGTCGTTCATCACGATGCCCGCCGCCGTGAAGCGCGCGCCGAAGCCGAGGTTCACGGTGGTGGTGATCGAGGCGACGTTCCCTTCCGCGTCCACTACGCAGAGGTGCGAGGTGCCCGCGTCGCCGCCCGGCTGCGCCGGCCGCGTCTCCCGATCGAGCGGCAGATCGTAGCGCGCCGTGGCCTGGGCCAGCGTCGGGTGGAAGACGTTCGCGCGCGCCTCGGCCCGGCTCGGCTCGAGCAGCGCCAGCGCCGGCACGTCCACGTGGTCCGGATCGCCGAGGTAGAGGTTGCGGTCCGTGTAGGGGCCCTTCCAGCTCTCGGCGAGCGCGTGCCGCAAGAGCGGGTTGTCCTCGTGCCGGTAGGAGTCCGGTAGCGTTCGCTCCAGGAACGCCAGCGAGGCGAGCATCGTCACGCCGCCCGCGCTCTCCGGCGGCGCCGACGCCCAGCGGAAGCCCAAGCGCTCTCCTTGCACCGGCTCGCGTCGGGCCACCTGGTAGTCGGCCAGGTCCTGCATCGTCAGGATGCCGCCGGCCGCGTGGACCCGCCGCACGATCTCGCGGGTGATCCGGCCGTGGTAGAACGCGCCCAGCCCGCGCGCCGCCATCTCGCGGAGCGAGCGCGCCTGCTCCCGGTTCTCGAGGTGCGCGCCGGGGGGGATGCGATCCTCGCCGTGCGGCAGCCACCGGCCGAGCACCGGATCCTGCGCAATGCCGCCGTGGACCCACGCGCTGATGCGGGAGACCGTGTCGGAGGCCTCGAAGCCTTCGCTCGCGTAGCGGATGGCGGGCGCGAAGATCTGTTGCCGCGTGACGTTCCCGGAGCCGAGCTCGGAGATCAGCGCGTCGATGCCCGCCGGCTCGCCGGGCACGGCCACGGCCAGCCCGCCCACGCGCGAGCGGTTGGCGGCGGTGTGCTCGTCGTCGCCCTCGCGACGCTCGAACATCGTCGAGCTCGCGGCCGCCGGCGCCTTCTCGCGGAAGTCGAGGTAGTGGAGGCTGTGATCGCTGGCGCGGTAATAGAGCGCGAACCCGCCGCCGCCGAGCCCGCTCGAGGCCGGGCTGACCACGCCGAGCGCCAGCATCGTCGCCGCCGCCGCGTCCGCCGCGTTTCCGCCGGCGGCGAGCACCTCCGCGCCGGCCTCGCTGGCGAGCGGGTGATCGGCGGCGACGGCGTATTGCTCGAAGACGCCCTCTTCGGGCTGCTGTTCGACCGCGCCCTGGCCGGGCGAGGCTTGCCCGAAGAGCGCGAACGCGAGCACGAGGAGGGCCGAGATTTCGAGGATACGGGCGCGTCGCATGACGGAAGCGACCTTGCCTCGGATCGGCGGCGGGTGCCACGGGCCCAGCCCGACGACGGTCCGCTGAAATACCGAGCCCGAACGATTCGCCGCGCGACGGCCCGGAGGTGGGTTCGGACCGACGAGCGGTCCGCGAGGAGGGACGGGTGCGAGAGCCGAAGCCGCTGCCAGTGCCAAGAGCACGCGAGACTCAACGCGGCCGAGCTCCGGCGGCAGCGCACGACGGCCCAGGCGCACGACCGGAGGGGCCGTGACTCGACCACTCAGGATCGGGGGGCGTCGCGGGTCGAGACCGCGGCGGGCTCGGGCGCCGGCTCGCACGAGGCAGCAGCGCCCTCACCGTCGAGCTGCCGGGCCAACGCCGTCCAGTCGATCGGGCGCGCCGGTCGGTAGCCGAGCTCGCGCTCCGTCCGCCGCCCGTCGAGTACCCCCGAGAAGTGGAAGCGCCAGCGGTTGAGCGGATAGCGGAACTGGGTCCCGAGGACGATCCCGCGCAACGCGTAGAGCGGGCCGAGCACCGGACCCGGCGCCGCGATGCCCCGCCGGCCCGCCAGCGCGACCACGCGCGAGAGCGGCAGCACGTCCGCGCCCGGCACGTTGAACACGCCCTGCGCCTCCGAGAACACCGCCGCGACCAGCGCCCGCACCGCGTCGTCGATGCTGAGCACATGCAGCATCGGGTCGAACCCGAGCGGCCGGAAGCAGACCTTCGAGCCGAGGTAGTCGCAGAGCTGGCTGCCCGTCTCGGGCGCGAGCAGCTCGGCGAACCGGAGCACGGCGATGGAGAGCTGCGGGGCCATGCCCATCCGCGTACACACCGTCAGATCGGCCTCGACCCGGTCGCGCACGCCCGGCGGCAAGCGCGGCGAGAGCTCGAGCGGGTGCCCCTCGCCGATCACCCCGCCGCCTTCGGGCCGGACGCGGTAGATCTCCGCGAAGCTCCGGTACACGAAGCGCGTGATGCGCTTGTGACGCTCGCAGAGATAGAGCAGCTCGCGGGTCGTATCGACGGTCAGTCGGTGAGCTCGATCGAGCGCGCTCCGGTGCGACGCCGCGTGTACCACCGCGCTCACGCCGAGCTCGCGTGCGGGGCCGAAGAGCAGCTTTCGAAGCTGTCGCGAGCGCGTCAGGTCCGCGGCGACGTAGGTCAGCTTGCCCGTTCGAGGTCCCTCCCAGCTCGGCTCGCGCGCCACGGCGAGGACCGCGCTGACCCGAGGATCGGCACAGAGCGCCTCCACCAGCGCGCGACCGAGGGGCGCCGACGCGCCCGTCACCAACACGCTGGTCATCGGAAGATCCCTTTGCGCTCGTTCAGCCCGCGATCGATGAGGCGCTGCACCGCGTCCTGCACCAGGCTCGCCGCCTCCTCGGCCACGTTCGGGTCGTCGGCCTCTTCGGGCGACCAGCGCGCGTCGAGGTGGATCGGCTCGCCGTACCAGATGTGGAAACGGACCGGCAGCGGCAGCGGCGTGGCGGGGATGGGCAAGTACGGTGCCCCGAAGAGATGGAAGCGCTCGATGCGGGCGAGCTGCGGCCATTGCTCCTCGGCGCCGATGATCGCCACCGGCACGACCGGCGCGCAGTGCCGGAGCGCCAGCTCGGCGTGTCCCACCCGAAAGGGCTTCAGGTGGTAGCGCTCGGAGAAGGGCTTACCGATCCCGGGCGTCCCTTCGGGGAACACCACCGTCAGCTCTCCATCGTCGAGCAGTCGGTGCATCGTCATCCGGTCGCCGGAGACCGCGCCGGTCCGGTTGAAGAAGAGGAAGACGAAAGGCAGCCTCGGCACGAAGAGATCCGCCACCACCCGCGGGACCCGCGGCGGATCGAGTCCGCGCACCAAATCCAGGTAGAGCATCGCCCCGTCGATGGGGAGCATCCCGCTGTGGTTGGCGGCCAGCAGCGTCGGGCCCGAGCGCGGCACGTTCTCGATCCCGTGACTCGTCACCCGGAAGTAGCGCTCGTAGAGGAAGCGTGCGCTGGCGACGGACGCGCGCACCCAATCGGGGTGCATCCCCAAGCGGTCGTAGCCGTGCCCCGCATCCCGCCACCTCAGCTGATCGAGCCGATCGGCGAGCGGTTGTCCGAGGAGCGCGTCGACCACGCGGCGAGAGCCCGGTCCCATGGGTCGGAAGTGTGCACCCAGAGCGCGGAGTCAACGCGGCTCAGTGACGGGGGCGGCGATGATGCCCGCGGCGCGGGCGGGAGAAGTCCTGCGTCTCCACTCCGGCCTCGGTCGGCAGCGACATCTGCGGCGTGCCCCGGTAGATATCGAACTCCCAGATGCCGGGCACCCCGACGTTCGAGGTGTGGCAGAGCCGGAGCACCTCGCGCGTGCCGGAGCCGGGCAGGATCTCGTAGGTCTGCCCGTTGCCCGCGTCGAAGCCGGCCTGCGCCGGCGTGCCCCCGAAGCCGCCCTGACCGCCGCTGGCGCTGCCGGTCGTCCACTCGCAGCGCTGGTAGCGGAACTGCACCCGCCAGAGCTCGTCCTGATCGAGCAGCTCGTTGGAGATGAGGACGAGCTGGAAGGTGTTCTCGTGGCTGTTGTCGCTCGGGTAGAAGCCCACGTTCTGCCAGGTGACCACCACCCGGCCGGGCCGGACGTCCCAGTAGACCCCGTTCCGCTGTGGCCGCCCGCCATGGCGCGTGTCCACGTCGGCCCAGAAGGGCGCGACCATCCGGTTGCCCGTGACCGGAAAGCGCTGCGGCGTGTAGGTCCCGGTCGGCCCGCCGAAGGTCACGCTTCCGTTGTTGTTCACGTACATCGAGTGGAAGCGCTGCCCGAAGAACTCCAGCCCGTTCGGGAACGCCGGCCCCAGAATCGATCTCACTGCTCGAGCCGTCGTCGTTGTACTCGAGGACGCCGGTCCCGAAGCCGGCCTCGCCACCGAGGCCCGTGATGAGCTCGCCCTGTGCGCTCGCGGCGACCGGCAGCGCCCAAAGCGCCAGCGCGGCCAGCGTTCCCATCGTCCTCATCGCAATCTCCCTCTTCGCCGTCCCGCAGAGCTTACGGCATCGCTGCCTCATCTATTCCGTACTCATCCCGCACGTCGGACGCGAGCGCGCTGTCGCAGCTTGGGCAGCAGGAGCTATGACGCGCGGGATCGGCTCTCGGTCTGCCCGCGCCCCGCCGTCGACCAGCCCACTCTCGTCGGGGCGGTGCTGGGTGAACGGACGGCGGGCCCGAAGGCCGGCCGCCGAGCGGTGCGTGCGCGGGCGGCCGGGGCGTGTACGTTCTGCGGGTGACCCGTCCCGAGAACGACACGCCTTTCCAGAACGACACGCCCTTCCATCGCATCGGCGGTGAAGAGCGAGTCCGCGCCCTGGCCGAGACCTTCTACGACGTGATGGACCGGAGGAGCCGGCCCTGGCGCATCTGCACGAGCTGGACGAGGAAGGCCACGTCGCCCGCGGGCCACGCGATCGCTTCGCGCTCTTCTTGATCGAGTGGCTTGGCGGCCCGCGCGGGTACTCCTCGGTCCACGGCCACCCGCGCCTCCGCATGCGCCACGCCCGCGTCCCGGTCGACACGGCCATGCGCGACGCCTGGGTCCGGGCCATGACCCGCGCCATGGTGATCTGCGAGGTCGAGCCCGACACCCGCGCCTTCCTCGAGCAGCGCTTCGGCGAGGTGGCGACCTTCATGCGCAACCAGCCGGGCTGAGAGCGTCCCGAGGGGCTGAACGCCAGGCGGCCGGAGCCCGCTGGCCCCGCGTAGCACGCGCTGCTATCTGCGGCGGATGCGAGTCCGAACGAAGCGGGGCACCCCGTGGGGGGTCGTCGGAGCGCTCTTCCTGGTGGCGGGTTGCGGCACCGATCTGCCCGACGACTACCTCGTGGGTGACCAGGGACGAATCGCCGTCAGCCTCGGAGGCTGCCTCTCGTGCGAGCCGGTCGGCTTGCTCGTCGGAGCCTCGCGGAAGCTCACCGTGTACTGGGTGGCCGGCCGTGAGCGGGTCGCGGCGGGCGACGACATCGTCTTCGACAGCGCGGACCCGGACCTGCTCACGGCCCAGCTCGGCGAGGAGAGCACGGGACGGCCCGCGTTCGACGTCGACGCCCTCGCCCCGGGGGACGCGCGGCTCGTCTTCCGCAACCACGCCGGTGAGCTCCTCGACACGGTCGGCGTGCACGTCGCGGAGCCCACCCGGCTGCTCGCCTACGCGGACACGGTGACCCGCGAGGAGGTCTCGGAGGTGAACGTCGCCGTCGGCGAGGAGATCGTGGTGTACGTCGAGGCCTACGACGAGCTCGGCCTGTTGCTCGACCTGAACCACTGGACCTGGGCCGTCGACGACGTCGAGGTCGCCAGCCTCTGGAGCCCCGGCGCCGCGCTCGTCGGCGGCGCCGCGCAGGTCGACCGGGTCGAGAACACCTCGAGCTCCGTCTACGTGCGCGGCGAGCGCGCCGGCACCACGACGCTCCACGTGCTCCGCGGAGACGTGGTCGCCGACGTGACGGTGAACGTCGGGCCGTGAGCCGCCTTCGGGAGGCGAAAACCCAACGGTCAGGGCTTCGGGATCTTGAGCGTGGCGCTGATCATGGCGCTCCCGCTCAGGGCGTACATCAGCACCAGCGGGTGCAGCGTCCAGGGGCCGATGGTCATGCTGCCGAACCACAGCGCGTCGCTCACCGCGCCCTGCGCGAACGCCGCCGTCAGCACGGCCACCAAGAGCAGGCTGGTCGGGATCGGCGTGCCCTCGTAGTGGCTCACCTTACCCTTGTCGGTCGTCATCGACTCGGCCGTCACGTTGTAACGCGCCAGCCGGCTGATCCCGCAGCCCACGAAGTAGACCAGCACCAGGGCGTCCCAGGCGCCGGTGAAGCCGAGGCAGTAGCCGAGCACGGCCGGCGCCACCCCGAACGACACCACGTCGGCCAGTGAGTCCAGGTCGGCGCCCATCGCCGAGCTGCGCCGCCGCCAGCGCGCGATGCTTCCGTCGAGCACATCGCAGGCGAGCGCCACCGGAAAGAGCGCCAGCGCCGCCCACATCTGCGCCCCGTCACGGCTCTGCACCCAGGCGATCGAGAGCAGGATCGCGCCCATCCCCGAGGCGCCGTTGGCCAGCGTCACGAAGTCCGCCATCGCGAACGAGCGCAGCATCGTGAAGTGCCGCCTGGCCTTGGCCTCGCCCTCTCCCGGCGCGCTCCCGGCCTCGCGACGCGCCCCCACGCTGTCGCGCCCGGCCTCGCTTGCGTCGTCTCGACCCGTGCCCATTTGTCTCACGTAGACCCTTGCAGAAGGTGCGCAAATACCTGGAAATCGAGCTCTTTCGGCCCGATTCGGATCGTTCGCGGATGGTCCGCTCGCTGCGCGCCGCCCTCCGCACCGTGGTGCTGGCCGTGCGCGGCTTCTTTCGCGACGAGGGCTTTCAGCAAGCCTCGGCCCTCGCGTTCGACAGCGTGATCTCGATCCTGCCGCTCTTGGTGATCGCCTTCGCCACCTTACGCGGGCTCGGCGCGTACGACGCTTTCATCAACTCCTCCCTCCGCCCATGGATCGAGCACACCTTCGGCCCCGCCGCCAGCGATCGCTCGACCCTGCGCGAGGCGGTGGTGCGCCTCTTCGAGCTGGGGGAGGGCGTCAACCTCGCCGCGCTGGGGTTCATCGGCATCATCCTGTTGCTCTACTTGGTCGTCGTCCTGCTGGCCACGACGGAGTCCACCCTCAATCGCATCTGGGGCGTGCACCGCCCGCGCAGGCTGGTCCGCAAGGCCGCCGACTACGCCGCCATCCTCTTCGTCATCCCCTTCGCCATGTCCTTCGCCGCCACCGCGGGCCAGGCCGTGGCCAAGGCGAGCTGGCTGCACCCGGTCGCGCGGGTGATCGACGTCGTCTCGACCGTCGGCGCCACGTCGCTCGTGACCACCTTCTTCTACCTGGTGATGCCCCACACCAGCGTACGCTTCCGCAGCGCGATCCGGGGCGGCGTGACGGCCGGCCTGCTCTGGACCGGCGTCCTGTGGGCGTACACCACCTTCCAGATCGGCGTCGCCCGCTACAACGCCCTCTACTCCAGCTTCGCGGCCGTCCCGCTCTTTCTGGTCTTCGTCTTCGTGAGCTGGTGCATCGTCCTCTTCGGCGCCGAGATGGCGGCCGCCCACCAGAACCCGCGCGGCTTCCGCTGGCGGAATCCGCCACGGCGAGCCGAGCTCGACCACCTGCCAGCAGCTCTCTCTCCGCTTCGCCCTCGAGATCACCCACGCGTTCTTGGCCGGCGACTCCCCGCCGACCCTCCAGCAGCTCACCAAGCTCGGCGCCGTGCCCGAGACCCTGGCCCGCGACCTCCTCGACGAGCTGACGCGGGTGGGCATCGTGGTCCAAGCCCGCGAGAACGGCCGCGCGGCCTACGCCCTGGCCCGGGATCCGGCGAGCGTGCGCGTGACCGACATCGTGGCGGCGGTGGAGCACCGCGAAGAGCCGGAGGAGCTGCCGGAGAGCCAGCGCGACAGCCGGGGTGAGCGCGTCTCCCACATCCTCGGTGAGCTCCGCCGGGCGCGCCGCGAGAGCGAGGCGGACGTGGACCTGCGCACCCTGGCCGAGGGCTAAGCTCTCGACATCACCGGCCTTTCCAGTGGGTCCCCGGCCTGTGAGGGCCCTCTGGCCTCGGGTTTGCCATCGAGGCCGAAAGGGGCATAGTTTGGCCGCCATGGCACGCCCCATCACCGGGATCACCCTCTCGGACCCGACGTTCGCCCCCAAGTCGGAGCGGAACGCGTTCGAGCGGCTCGCTCTGCACTTCATCAACGACGAGCGCGACCTGCCCTTCGTGTGGCTCTCGCTGTCGATGACGCTCGTCCTGGTCCCGCTGACCGTGGCCATGTTCTGGCCGGGCGTGTTCCGCTGGTGGATGGCGCCGGTGTACTGGGCGGTCCTCTTCGGGCTCTTCTTCGACCGCTACATCCTCATGTTGCACAACACGAGCCACCGGCGGCTCTTCAAGAGGAAGTACAAGGCGCTGAACAACTACATCCCGTGGGTGCTCGGCCCCTTCTGCGGCGAGTCCCCGGAGACGTACTTCATCCACCACATCACCATGCACCACGCGGAGGGGAACATGCCGGGCGACCTCTCCTCCACGATGCGCTTCCAGCGCGACAAGCTGAGCCACTTCCTGCGCTATTTCTTCCGCTTCTTCTTCCTGGTTCTCTTCGACATGTCGGCGTATCAGATGAAGAAGAACCGCAAGGCCATCGTGCGGCGCATGCTGGTGGGCGAGTTCGGCTTCTACCTCCTGTGCATCGGCCTGAGCTTCATCTCGTGGCAGGCGACGCTGGTGGTCTTCGTGATCCCCTTCATGCTCGTTCGCTTCTTGATGATGGCGGGCAACTGGGGCCAGCACGCGTTCGTCGACCGCGAGGAGCCGGCGAACCCCTACCGCAGCGCCATCACCTGCATCAACGCGCGCTACAACCGCCGCTGTTTCAACGACGGCTACCACATCGGCCATCACGTCCAGGCGAACCGCCACTGGACCGAGATGCCGGAGGACTTCGAGCGCGACCGGGCGAACTACATCGCGAACGACGCCATCGTGTTCGAGGGCATCGACTTCTTCCAGGTGTGGGCGTACCTCATGCTGAAGCGCTACGACGCGCTGGCGAAGCGTTTCGTCGAGCTGCGCGAGACGCCCCGCAGCCACGAAGAGAATCGTCGCGCTCCTCAAGACGCGCACCCAGCGCTTCGACGTCTGAGCGCATCGAGCCGCTCCCCAATCTCCGTCGCAAGGGCCGCTCGTCCAGAGCTCCCTCGCCGGGCCCGCAATCTCCTTCCCCGATGGCACCGTCGCACGGGCCGCCCCTTGAGAGCTCCCTCCCCGCGCCGGGGGAGGGCTGGGGTGGGGGCGAGTAGGCGATCGACGCGCTGACGCCTCCCAGAAGCCGGCTCAGGTCGGATACCCTCCGGCTCGTGGGCAGGACCTCGCTCATCGCGCTCGCGCTCTTCGCCGGTGGCTGCTGCGACCAGACCGCCCCTTGCGGGCAGAACGCGGTCGAGATCGTCGTCAGCGCCGACGCCCAGAGCCTGGACGTCAGCGTCGAGGGCTGGGACGACTTCACCTGCGAAGCGGGCGACGGCGTGACCGCGTGCCGCCCGGACGCCATCGTGGACGGCGACTACGACCTCGTCGTCCTCGCCGCCGGCTACGCGCCTCAGCCCATCAGCCTGCACGTCGCGACGAACCGAGCGCCGCCGTACTCCTGCGAGTGCGAGATCCCGCGCGGCAGCGCCGTCGTCGACCTCGCGCCGTCGAGCCCGGACGCCGGAGCCGTCTTGCCGCCCCCGGACGCCGGCGCGAGCCCGCCGCCCCCCGCCGACGCCGGTCTCCCTGACGCCGGTCCCGCTCCCGACGCGGCCTGACGAAGCCGCGGTTGTCGTCCCACGCGCTCGGACCCGCTTCCGCCAACGCAGCGACCAATCTCCCCGGGAATGCGAGCTGACCATCGCAATCGATCAGACGGCTTCCACACGAGCGTGCGCGGCCGCGGTCCGACCGCACCCCACCGAGGGAGCCGACCGGCGGCGCCGAGGCCCTGTTCGAGCGACACGCCCCAGCCGCTCAACGCGAGTTCCGGCCCGCGCGGCGAGCCCGTACACTCGTCCTCGAGCCCCTCATCGAGGTCGACCATGGATTTTCCCTCGCTCTTTCCCACCCATGGCGCGCCGCGGGCGCTGCCGATCGTCGGGCACGCCCTCGCGATGCAGAGCGATCCGCTGCGCATGATCACCGCCCTCGCCCGCGAGCACGGGGGCATGGCGCCGCTGCGGCTCGGGCCGCTGTCGGGCTACCTCATCAGCGAACCGGAGCTCGTCGGCCAGGTCCTCGTCACCCAGGAGAGCCGCTACACCCGCATGACGCCGGTGTACGAGGCGATGAAGGACTTCCTCGGTGACGGCATCCTGACCACCGAGGGCGACGACTGGCGGGTGCATCGCCGCATCGTCCAGCCCGCCTTCCACAAGCGTCAGCTCGCGAGCTTCACCGACCAGATCGCGCACATCACGACCGACGCCGCCGCGAGCTGGAGGGGCGAGCTCGACATCAGCGACGCGATGATGCGCCTGACCTTGCGCATCGTCAGCGAGGTCCTGCTCGGCACGCGCACCGATCGCGACGCCGCCGACATCGGCCAGGCGGTCGACGGCGCGCAGCGCTACATCGAGGCGCTGCAGGCCCAGCTCGTGCGCATCCCGCGCTTCGTGCCCACCCCGCGCAACCTCGCGTTCAAACGCTCGCTGGTCACCCTCGATCGCGTCGCCTACTCCATCATCGACGAGCGCCGTCGCTCCGGCGAGTCGGGCACGGACGTCGTCTCCATGCTCCTCGAGGCACGCTACGAAGACGGCCGCCCGCTGAGCCGAGCGCGCATCCGCAACGAGCTGGTCACCCTGCTGGCGGCCGGCCACGAGACGACCTCGAACGCGCTGAGCTGGACCCTGATGCGGCTGAGCATGCACCCGGACATCGCGCGGCGCCTGGTGGCGGAGGTCGACGACGTGCTCGGCGATCGCGCGCCCACCTTCGACGACCTGCCGAAGCTGGTGCTCACGCGGCGCGTCTTCGACGAAGCCATGCGCCTTCACCCGCCGGTGTGGCTCACCGGCCGCCTGGTTCAAGAGGAGCACGAGCTCGGTGGCCATCGCATGCGGCCCGGCACCCTCGTGCTCCTGAGCCCCTACGTCACCCATCGCCGCCCGGATCTCTGGGACAACCCGGAGGGCTTCGACCCCGACCGCTGGGAAGCGCTGTCGCCGCGGGGCGCGCTCCCGCCCTTCACCTTCTATCCCTTCGGCGGCGGCAAACGGAAGTGCGTCGGCGAGGCCTTCGCCTACCTCGAGGCCACCCTGGTTTTGGCCGTCCTCGCCCAGCGTCTGCGCCTGCAGCTCATCCCCGGCCGCCCCATCGTCGCCTCGCCGCAGATCACCCTCGGCCTCGGCTCCGGCCTGTGGATGGACGCCGTCCCGCGCGAGCGCTCCGCGAGCCTCCGCCCCACCGGCATCGAAGAGACCAGCGCCGCCTGAGGCTGAGCGCGGGGCGATGCGGGTCGACTGCGACCGCGTTCGTGGCGTGCCGGTGCTGCCTTTAAGGGAAATCAATTGACTAGTGGTCTTTTGCTTGTCAATAGTCCTCCATGGGCCACCTCCCGCTCGACCACGACCTCATGCTGAAGGCGTTCGCGGACCTCGAGACCCGCCTCGAAGCGCCGACCCATCTCGTCATCGGTGGAGGGGCCGCCATGGTCCTCGCGTACGATCACCCGCTCTCGACGCAGGACGTGGACGCGTTCACCGCCAAGGGAAGCATCACGCTGGCGGAGGTCGACGCTGCGACCAAGGCGACCGCCCACGCGCTCGACATCGAGCCCGACTGGCTGAACCCGCACTTCGAGACCTACACACCCGTCCTGCCGCGAGACTATGCCGCTCGGCTCAAGCGAGTGTACGCGGGAGATCGCCTCACCGTGGACGCGCTGGGCCCCGAGGATCTGCTTGTCATGAAGTGCTTCGCGGGGCGGGACAAGGATCTGCCGCACGCCCGGGCGCTCATGCGCAGGCCGGGGCTCGATGTCGACCTGATCGATCGACACCTCTCGGCGCTCGTGGAGCGCCGCTACCGCGGAGCCGAGGCCGCGGCGGACTTCTTCGACGACCTGCGCGACGAGATGGGTGTGTGAAGGGGCTGCTCGATCACGTTCCGACGCAGCAAGAGCTCGAGCGGCTCTATCACGAGCTCGCGCGAGAGGGCGCCTCGTCCGTCGGACGCCCCAGCGACTGGCCCTACCGCTTCGAGAACCGCGAGCACCTGCTGGCCCTCGCGGGCGAGATGCTTCGCTACGATCCCAGGCTGCTCTCCATTCTGGTGGAGTGGTTCACGAACGCCTGGCGCTCGCTGAACCTCACCGAGCTCCGGCGACGCATGCGCGAGATGCGCTGGCCACAGGCGCTCCAGGTGGTCTTCGCGTTCGCGCGCCAGGCTCGCCCCGATGATCGTGAGCTGCGCTACGCGATCGACTATCTCGCCGCGGGGTTCGAGCCGGTGATCCCGACCGAGCGGTTCTTCTTGGGCATGGAGAGGCCGGGCAGCCGTCGTGCGGCCCGGCGCGCGGGTCGCAGCCTGGGCGCATACAGCAGCTGGGGCTTCCTGGGCACGGAGCGGCCGACGGTCGACGCGTTCACCAAGCGTACGGTCGGTCGCTACGACGCCCCCACGCGGCGGCGGATCGCCCGGGAGCTCGCGGCCCGAGGACCGTTCTCGCTCCGAGACTACCTCGACGCCGTGGACGGCTCGGTGAGCCGCCAGCAGGCGCGCGCCGAATCTGATCGCGGCCGGCCTGACGCTGCAAGGGCACGGCCGCGGTGCGAAGTGGTCTGAATAGGCCTCGACGGGCGGTGGATCCTCGGAGCGGCCGTGCGCGTAGCCGGTGATGGTCGCTGCGCGTGTCCGCCGTCGGCGTGGCGCGCCGTGTTGCGTGTCAGCATGCGTTGCCCTGCACGGCGGGGTGACGCACGATCCCGGCATGAGCGGCGCGCCGAAGACGGGAGATGCGCGAGCGGAGGACTTCTTCTCCATCCCGGAAGGCGAGCGCCACCACGAGCTCATCGGCGGCGAGATCATCGAGAAGGCCGCGCCGAGCGGTGAGCACGCGGACGCGCAGGGCGGCGTCCTGGGCGCGCTGCGATCGCCCTTCCAGCGACGCGCGGGCGAGGGCGGTCCCGGAGGCTGGTGGATCTACCCCGAGCCCGAGGTCCAGCTCTCGACGGGCGACATCGTCCGCCCGGACGTGGCTGGCTGGCGACGCGAACGCTGCCCCGAACGCCCGACCGGCACCCCGATCCGCGTGCAGCCGGATTGGATCTGCGAGGTCGTGTCGGAGAGCAATGCGAGCAACGACACGATCCGCAAGCTGCGCCTCTACCAGCAGGTCGGCCTGCCGCACTACTGGCTGGTGGACCCGCGCGACGAGACCCTCACCGTGCTCCGATGGAGCGCCGACGGCTACATCACCCGCATCCGGGCGGAGCGAGGCGAAGTCGTCCGCGCCGAGCCCTTCGACGCGGTCGAGCTGCACGTCGGCGTGCTCTTCGGCGACGACCCGCCCGCGTGACGTCAGGCGACCTCGTCGAGGATCATTTCCTCGACCGGCGTCACGTCCACCTGCCCCGACGCGAAGGGAAGCTCGACCGCGCGAAGCTTCGACACTGTCCGGAGCTCGCGAGCCAGTTTCCGCAAGTCCTGCGGATCGCCGACATGCGGGTACACGACCACGAGGAAGTCATTCGGCGGCACGTGGAGCTGGCGCACGGCCAGCACCTCCTTCATCGGATCCGGCTGCGTCCGGAGGGAGGCGACCACGCAGATCGTGTGATTCCAGGCCCCCCTCGTCCGCCAGGAGAGGGGAGACTCGTACTCTCGCGTCGGACCGGTGACCCGATGGTCCACGGCGATCCGATCGGCGGCGTACGATGCACGGGCCAGCACCCGCTCACGGACGGTGGCCAGGTCATGGTCGAGCGTGGGCCGCGTGATCTCGGGCGTCGCGTGCCGCTGCGGCTGGCCGAGTCGCAACGAATCGCACAGGTGCTGAAAGTGACCCTCGGCGTCCGACGTGTGGCCAACCCGGATCGGCTCCCACCACGCGCCGGTCATCACGCCGTCGCGTATCGGGAGCACGGAGTGCAGCGGCATCCCCGGGAGCGAGACATCGTTCCGAGTCGCCGTCCGCTCCCAGCCGTGCAGCGTCCGCTCGATGCCGCGCGCAGCCTGCTCGAACGACGCGGGAACGTGCTTGCGAGCCGCCACGCGCAGCCGCCAACCGTCCCAGTGGACGAGCGCCAGCGCCAACCGCTCGGCCTCGAACGCGCCGACCGATCCGTAACAGATCCGGAACTCGACTTTAGAGCGCTGCACGGGTCGCTTGCAGGATAGCAGGGAGCTCGTCGCGCTGCGTGCGGAGGACGCGCCCAAGCGGGGCAACGCGCTCGGGCTGAGCGAGGACGAGCTCGCGTTCTACGACGCCCTCGTCGACCACGGGAACGCCAAAGAGGTGATGGGCGACGAGATCCTGGCCGCCATCGCCCACGAGCTCGTCAGCGCCATCCGCGCCTCGGTCACCATCGACTGGACGCAGAAAGAGGCCGTCCGCGCCGACATGCGGAGGAAGGTGAAGCGCCTGCTCCGCAAGCACCGCTACCCGCCGGACAAGCGCGATGAAGCCGTCCAGACCGTCATCGAGCAAGCCGAGGTCGTCTGCAAGGACTGGGCGCTCGCCGCCTGAGCGCGCTCGCCCGTTCGCCCTCATGCCGGCGCGGGGCATCGATCGGTGGAGCGTGCCCAACAAGCGCTCGAGAGCGCGAGCCTGGATGGGGACGCGGAAGCTCGCGATCGAGCGATTCCGGACCGACCCTTGATCTCCCGTCCGAGACTTGGCAAGGTCGCCAGAGTCTCTTTCAGAACGAAAAGGGGGAAGCATGGCGGCGACGAAGCCTCGTTGGCCGATCGATGATGCGCTCAGGCGGGCACAGACTGCGACTCGGATCGCGGTCAAATATGCATCGACGATCGACCCGTACCTGTCCGCTGGGGCGCGCGATCAGTTGCTCGCGGCGCGCGCGACCCTCGGCGATGAATCGGCCATCCAAGCGCTCGGAGCGCAGAAGACGGCCACCGCGAAGAAGGCCGGCGACGCCAAGCGCGTGCAGGACCTGATCATGGCCATCCGCAACGCGGTGGACCGCACCGCCGACGCGACGCCGGAGCAGCGCGCCATCGTCGGCATCGGCGAGACGCTCGACGAGAGCGACGTGGACGGCATCCTCGCGCAGGCGGCCCGCATCGAAGCGAACAAGGATGCGCTGAAATCGTGTGGCGTCATCGGTCCGGTCGTCGACGCGCTGACCGCCGGCGCGACCCAGCTCCGCGCCACCAAGGGTGCGCAGGCGGACGCGAAGGACGCGCGGGCGAACACCACCGAGCAGCGCCTCGAGGCCCACCTCACCATCGAGCGGCTGGTCGACGAGATCTCGAGCCGCGGCGCCCTGGCGTTCGAGGTGGCCGGCAATCCGGTCCTCCGCGACCGCTTCCAGCGCCTGGTCTCGGACAGCGGTCCCACCGCCCAGGATCAGACCGAGGCGGGCACCCACGAGACCACGCCGGTCACCCCCGCCGCGCCGGCGCCCGCCCCGAGCCCCTGAGCTCCGTCCGCATCGAGCGAGACGCCGAGCGAAGACGCCGACCGCCCCCAAGGCGAGTCGGCGTCGTTGCATCTCGCTCAACGATTCGGTTTTGCACCAATCATCGGGATTCGAGCGCCCTGGCCGAGTCCCCAGAGGTTGCGCCACGCCTGAGAATCGCTCCGGCACACCGGGAGCGACGACCGCCAACAGGCTTCCGTTGTCCGGCTTGAGGTCCACGGTCGTCGCGTCGAGGAGGAGATCGCAGAGATGCCGATCCTCCGTGAAGACGCTCAGCACCGCGAGATGCCGCGGGAGCGCGCAACGATGATGGAAGGTCATCAACCTACGCCGGTAGAGGTCCCAGTCGAACATGCGCTGCCGATAGTCGACGCCGGTCGCGAACGCGAGCTCGTACCACAGCGGTACCCCGTCGAATGCCATCTCGGCCAGCGTCTTCAGGTGGGCACCGATCGAGAAGAGCTCGTCGACCGACAACCGAACCTTGGACGGCTTCGGGATGATCGCGGCCTGGACTTCGCAGCAGTCGGGCGTCCACCAGGGCGGCTGCGTGCGCTCTCTACTGCCCCGGTAGAGCCAGAGCAGCGGCGCGCGCCATTCGTTGTCGTCCAGATCCACCTCGCCCTCGTCCGTCTCCTCCAGCAGCTCGGGCTCGCTGGAGCCGGCCATGGCGCTCGCGTTCGTGCCCTGTCCCGTCTCCACCTCCCCGCCGTCGTGGCAGCCGGGCGGTTCCTCATCGAGGAGCTGGTAATGAGCGTGAGAGCCCAGGTTGTCGTCGTGGGCGTACACCACCTGCAGAGCGCCGCTCCGCATCGGAAGCGCGATGCTCGGCGTGATCTGCACTGGCGTCACGTCGGCGCTTTCCCGGTAGCCCGTCAGGGTTATGGCGTGCGAGCCGGCCGGGCCCACCACGGAAAGGAGAACGGGCAGCTGCGAGCGCAGGCAGGCTCCGATCTTCGCGCGAAACAAAGTTCGGTCTTCCCGTGGATCGAGGTAGTCCGCGGCATAGCCCAGCTCGGCAAGGGCCACCGCCATCTCCCGGTCGTCGAGGCCATGGCTAGCGGAGAACGGGCTACCCGACGCCCGGGTGATCTGACTGGGCGTGGGCGTCCGGTGCCCGGCGACGTGCGCGACCTTCTGAAGAGCCGACCAGAGCGCGATGGAGGCGCAGACCGCGGAGCCGCAATCCTGCTGCTGATACGCGAGTCCCCTGATCGTCAAGGCCACCGCTCCGACATGCACTTGATAGGGCCGAACCACGGTGTACTGCCGTGGGCCTTCCTCCGGGTACGTACGGAGGACGGTTCGTCCTATCAGCGCCTCCTTCAGCGGGCGATGCACGACGAACCCGAGGTAGTGGGGGCCGAGCCGCTCGATGACGGTCCGACGTTTCGCGGGGGTGGTCGCCGTGTAGACGCTGCGGAACAGCCGCTCGAGCTCCGCGACTTCGAGGCCGCAGAAGAAGTGGAACCGAAGGCAACGTGCCGAGGGCACCTTCCACGAGCGGGAGTAGTAGGTGCCGAAGTCGTCGAGGTAGTGCCGGTCGACGTATGGCTCCTCGCGAATGAACGCGCTGGCCTTCAAATCGTAGAGGTAGCTGCGCAGGTATTCGATCGGCGCGCTTCCTCCCGGGAAATCCGCTCCGAACGTCTGATCATCGAAGGTCGAGAACCGCAGCGACGGCTGCTCAGGGCGCGGTCGGGAACTCACCGCCGACGACGACGCGCAGCGTCTCCCGGACGCACCGGCACGTAGGGCTTCGTTCGACGGAGCTCGGCATCAGCCTTCAACAGCGCCTCTCGATACGCGTGCGCAGTCGGTCCCGTCGAGCGCTCGAAGCTCTCTGGGTCCATGCTCACGAACAGGTCCTTGGCAGGCGTTTTCTTCGGCTCGTCCACAGGCGTTCGAACGATGTCGATCTTGGGTTTGCTCGTCAAGAGTCACTCCTGATCCGGCGATGGGCAGCAATCCCGTCGCCACGCACGGCATCGGGCGCCAGGTCGCTTCGCGCGGTCCGCAGCAGTGCGGTCGAGTGCCACAGCGTGGCTCTAGACGGCAGAGCGCGCGGGAGACTGACGGAGAGGTCGCTATACATCCTAAACCCCTGAATTCATTGGATCCGGCCTCCTCGGAAGTTCTTCCGGCCTTCTCGGAGGACGCTCCGGCGGACACGACGACCGCGCCGGCCGACATGGAGGTGGCGCCGGCCGCCCCGGGGGTCGATCCGCGCGGCGTGGAGGTCGCTCCGTCCGGCTGGGAAGGCGAGCCGGCGCACACGAGGATCATGCCGACCGCGACGGAAAGGGCCCCGGCTGCCCCGGCGGTGGCGGCGCCCGACACGGGCATCGCGGCGAGCGAGCGCGAGGCTACGTCGACCGCCCCGTCGCTTCGTCCGCCAGAACCGGCGCTCCGCCTGGCGAGCGTGGGGGCGACGGCGTCCGAGCGGACGTGGCTGGCCCCGCTGCCCCTCAGCCGTCCTTCAGCTCGCTCGGGTCGCCTTCTTGCCAGACCAGCATGGAGAGATCCCGGGCGGCTTCGTCTTCCAGCAGGCCGGTGACGACCTCGACGCCGGCTTCGCGGAGCATGGCGATGCCGCGGCCGCGGTTCTTGGGGTGCGGGTCGGTGAGGGCGACGTAGACCGTGCCGACTTTGCGCCGGATCATCTCTTTGGCGCAGCTCGGGGTGCGCTGGTGGAAGGCGCAGGGCTCGAGGGTGACGAACGCGGTGACGTCTTCGAGGTCGCCTTCGACCTGGGCCAGCGCCATGGGCTCGGCGTGCGGTTGGTAGGGCGGCTGGGTGTGGCCGCGGGCGATGACGCGGCCGTCCCGCACCAGGACGCACCCGACGGGAGGGTTGGGGCGGCAGGCGGGCATCGCCTTGCGACCCTCTTCCAGGGCTTCGCGCATGAAGCGCTCGAGCTCGTCGGCCGACAGAGGCATGTCTGCCAAGGTACCTCGCGCCGCGACGGACGCGAGCCGCACCGACGTGTTCCCCGGGCCTGCGCGCGGGTCCGCCGAACACCGCGCCAGTCGCGGGCGGGCCTCGAGGCGCGGCGGAGCTGTAGCCCATGCTCCCTATCGACCCACGAGCACCGCGAGGACGAGGGCGAACTCGTAGACGACGAGCAGGTAGCGGCGCCATCCGTCGTGCGGGACCTCGTGGCGCATGGCCACCTGGTCCACTGCGGCCGCCACGAGGAGCAGTCCGGTCAGCGCAGCGTTGATGAGGTTCCAGCCCGCGCCGCTGCCTCTGCTCCAGACGGCGATCTGTGCGACCAGCGCGACCACCTGGAACACCACGAGGATCCACGCCGATCGCCTCATCCCGTACATCACCGCCGCAGTGCGCACGCCCGCGGCACGATCGGTACGACGGTCCCCGGTATCGAGGAGCAGCTCGCTCCACATCACCTTGGCCAGGACCGCAACGACAGCCACCATGGGCAGCGCGCGGTCGTAGCCCGAGGCGAGGATCTGGTAGCCGAGGCACACGGCGACCGCGACGGCGCCGTTCTTCACGAACCAGCGGGAACGCTTCCATACGCGCGTGTAGGTCAGCGCGACGACCAGCCACGCGAGGTAGGCCGGCAGCCAGCCCTCGTGGGCGGCGAACGCGACGGAGCCGGCGATGGTCACCCCGCATGCGCCCACGAGCGCCGGCAGGCCGAAGTGCGTCCAGAAAGCGTACCGGTGCTTCTTGGTCGGCACGCTGGCGTCCAGCTCGCGATCGAGCACGTCGTCCACGGCCTGGCAAACGCAGGAGTTGAGAAAGAAGAAGAGGTCGAAGATCCACGCCCGGCTCTGGGTGTGGTCCGACAGCGCGCAGAGCAGATGGTTGAAGGCTACCCAGCCGACAATCGCCTCGCCGCGGAGGGCCCGCCACGCACGCAGCGCGCGAGACACGACGGCGTCGAGCGGACGCTCCTGGAAGCTCGAGCTCACAGCGAACCCCGCGACATCGAGCGACCCGCGACATCGAGCGACCGCGACATCAAGCGACCCGCCATATCAAGCGACGCGAGCCTCGACGCGGGCAGTGAGACCCGCCAGGTGCCAGAGCGCGTCCGCATGCCCCGTCGCCTCCAGCGCGGCTCGGGCCTCCGACGCCACCTCCGCCGCGCGGGCACGCGCTCCGACCACCCCGAGGACGGCACAGAAGGTCGGGTGTTCGTTTCGTTGGTCCAGCCCCACGTCCTTGCCGATGCGCGCCGCATCTCCCGTGACGTCGAGCAGGTCGTCCGTGATCTGGAAGAGCACCCCGAGCCGCAGCGCGTATTCGCGCAACCCCTCCAGCAACGCGTCGGACCCTCCCGCCAGCTGCGCGCCGCACACGACCGCGGCCGAGAAGAGCGCGCCGGTCTTGGCGATGGCCAGCCGCTCCAGCGACTCCACGGTGAGCCCCCGCCCGCCCCGGACCTCGAGGTCCACCGCCTGACCGCCCGCCAGCCCGCGCGGACCCGCCGCGGCGGCCAGTGTCGCGATCACGCGGAGGAGCCGCTCCCCGGGGAGCCCCGGCGTGGCCGCGATCTCCGCGAACGCCATCGTCAACAGCGCATCCCCCACCAGGATCGCGGTCGCCTCGTCGTACCGAAGATGCAGCGTGGGCCGCCCCCGTCGGGTGGACGCGCCGTCCATCGCCGGGAGATCGTCGTGGATCAAGCTCATCGTATGGACCATCTCGACGGCAGCCGCGGTCGGGACCGCGACGCGGGGCTCGAGACCCAGCGCCTCCGAGACGATCAGGCAGAGCGTCGATCGGAGCAGCTTCCCCCCGGGCAGTAGCGCGTATGCGAGGGGCTCCGCCAGGGGTGGGCCGGCCCGCTCGACGCACTGGCCCACGTGCCCGACCACCGCTGCCCGGCACGCCGCAATCCGCCGTTCGAGCTCCGCCGCCTCGTAGGGAGGCTCCAGCCCTCGAGCTATCGTTGACGCCATGGGTGCCTACTCCGTCTGGTTCACTGGGACCCGCTGCCGGCCCGACGAGGTCCCGCGGCCGCGGGCTGACCGGGCCTGATCTAAGCCTTCCCGAAGAGACGCCGCACGAACGAGGGTCCTCAGATGGTACTAGCCGATGACGGCCCGCCGAGAGAGATTACGCAGAGAGGACAAAAAAAGCACTCACCCTGAAATCTCTCGGTGCTCCGCGTGTGGTCGAAGACACGTCGCCGCGCCCGCGTGATGACGGTCCGCGTTCGGTCGAGTCACGCTGATGGCCGCGTTCGCGACGAGCTGCCCATCACCTCGCTGATGCTGCTGAATCGCGCTGTGCAGGCCGAGGTGACCTCGAGCCGACTCGTGGCTGGAGCCCGCCACCGCGGACTCGAAGCCGCGTCGAACGCGGTCGCACGGCCCAACGTGGGCGCATCGCGAGGACGCGATGCGGTGCCGAGACCTCACCTGCTGCCTCGTCGCTGCGCCGAGTACCATCCTGAGACCGAAGAGAAGCGCCCGGTTGTCCAGACTCTGAACGGTGGGCGAGATCGACTGCGCCAGATTTGCTCAGCGACAATCGAAGTGCTGAACCGAGACTCCTGCTTCCGAGCGCACGGAGTAGAGGACGCCTCCGGTAGCGAGGACGATCATGTCCCGCATGGTCTCGTCCGGGTCGGTGTTCGCGGGGAGCACCGCGGAGCCCATGGTCGTTCCGTCGGTCGGCGACAGACAGAGGAGCAGACCTTCCTCCTGCTCCTCGCTCATCGCGTCGAGAGGCGCGCCGGCCACCGCGACGTAGATGATACCGGCGTTGTCCGTATCGAGCATGAGAATCTGCCGTAGGACGAGCGGGAGGGTGAGCTCGCGGGTGAAGCGGTGCTCGTCCGTCTCGCAATCGATGGAAGTGACGTAGAAACGGCCGGCCGCGGCCTCGATCAGACCCGCCAGGACGTAGGACTGGTGGTCTTTGGTGGGCCGGCCCGGGATCTGCGTGCGCGTATCAGCCACGTTACCGTGAACATCGCCGATACGGACGAGCGGGCCATTCTCGCGCTCGACGTAGACGTCCTCGTCGTCGACCATGACGGCCGTCACGCCGCCGCCCTCGGGAATTCCCTCCCCTTCGATCGGGAGTGACCCGAGCTGCTGACCGTTGGCGCCGATCACCGTCACGCTGTGGTCGACCAGCCAATCCAGCACGGCGGTGGTCCCATCGGGCGCGATCGCGAGGTCCTGCGGCTCCGACATGGTCAGCGGCGAGGTGCCTATCGGGTTCCCGTCGCGGTCGAAGCGCACCAGCCGCCGGTTGACCTGATCGAGCACGACCAACGTGCCGTCGGGCCCCTCGGCGAGGCTCATCGGACCCTCCGGATTGGCTTCATCCGGCCGCGAATGACCCAGCTCGCCCGGTCCGCTCCCCAAATTCGCGCGGGCGAACACCGAGCGCGGCACGGCAGCTGGGGTCTCGTCGTCCGCTGTCCCCACCTGCTGCGGTCCAGAGTCCGCAGCAAACCTCGCCACGTGCCCGCCGCCGGCCGAGCCCCGGGAGGGGGTTCGAGGTGCCTCTCCGTGCTCGGGAGCCTGCTCGGTGGAGTCGCTCGACCACCACCACAGGGCGAGCGCGACGAGCCCAATTCCCCCGAAAACCATGCCAATCCTCGCGCCGTTTCGGTCTCTCGCCATCGTGCTCGCTCCTCTCGCTCGGCTCGCCTCCAGCTCGCGCGCCGAGCTCGAGATCACCCTGCCATAGCGCTGCCGGCGAAGTGTGCACGAAACGTGCAAGGCGGCCCACCCGACCCGGCCGGAGCGGGTCGCGGAGCACCACGATGGGAAACGGACGGCACATGATCTCGCAGCGCATCACCTACCTCTCCCTGCTGGCCCTGCTGGCCGGCACCGCGAGCTGCGCAGCCAAGCTCGGGGCGAACCCCGGTGACAACCACGAGCTCTTCGCCGAAGACGCCACCAGCTCGGATGCGCTGAGCACCCAGAGCTATCCGGTCGGCACCATCATGCGCGTGACCGCGTCGGCGCTGAACCTGCGGACCGGCCCGAGCGGCGGATACTCGGTGCGTGTGGTGATGCCGAACGACGTGCACGTGACGCTGGTGACCAGCGCTCCACAGAGCGGCTGGTACAACATCCGCTACGGCTCGACCGACGGCTGGGCCGCGGGACGCTACCTCTCGGTGGTGTCCACGCCGAGCGACGGCGGGAGCGGCGGCTCGGGTAGCTCGTCGAGCAGCCCGTACGCCGGCACGAGCTGCTCGAACGGCGCCTCCTCCGGCTCGTGCATCGACACGAGCGTCGACTCCTGCGGGGGCACGCTCCAGAGCGGGCTCTGCCCCGGCCCGAACAACATCGAGTGCTGCCTCTCGACCAGCGGAAGCAGCGGGAGCGGCGGAAGCGGGAGCGGCGGAAGCGGGAGCGGCGGGAGCGGAAGCGGCGGGAGCGGGAGCGGCAGCGGAATCAGCAGCGCGGGCGTTGACGGAGCGATTGCCCGGGCGCGCGCCGGCGTCGGCTTCTCCTACTACTGGGGCCACGGGAGCTGGCGGAGTGACGGCGTCACCTCGTCCACGGCCGGCTACTGCTCGGGGAGCTGCCCGAGCTGCCG
The DNA here is from genome assembly GCA_963832725.1 of uncultured Pseudomonadota bacterium. Classification (GTDB taxonomy): domain Bacteria; phylum Myxococcota_A; class Polyangia; order Polyangiales; family Sandaracinaceae; genus JAEZBP01. Next base: position 2,493,118 of record CAWHVG010000005.1, on the reverse strand, counting down.
GCACTCGGGCAGCTACGGCGCCGACTGCTCCGGCTTCGTCGCCAAGGCGTGGCAGGTGCCTTCGTCGAACACCACGCTCAGCTCCGACTCGCACCCCTACAGCACGTACAACTTCTACAATCAGTCGCTGCACTGGTCGCACATCTCGCGCACCGACATCCAGCGTGGCGACGCGATGGTGTACCGCTCGGGCGGCTCGGGACACATCGTCCTGAACGAGTCCGGATCGCCGTGGGGCCAGCACTGGGTGTACGAAGCGCGCGGCTGCTCGTCCGGCATCCAGCACAACCTCCGCTCCTTCTCGAGCTCGTACCACACGATCCATCGCAACGGATACTGAGCCAGGCCAGCTGGGCTGGGACCCAGACCGAACGCGGCGCCGTCGATGATGGCGCCGCGTTCTTGCGTGCGGTGCCGGTCACATCACGGGGAAGAACGAGGACGCACTTCCGACTTCTCGCAGGTCGAGCGCGAGCGTGCCGCCGGTGCCGCCCACCAGCCACGAGAGGCGAGATTGCACATTCGAACAATGGCGGGCGGGTCGGAGGAGCCCGGAGGCGCTCGCAGGCAGCGTGCGACTCGGCGGAGAATCCGTCGCGCGGCTGCGGTACGATGCGGTGTGCGACGATCTCACATCTTCCTCTCGCTCCCTGCGTCGTTGCTGGTGGGGCTCGTGCTCTGTGGCTGCGATTCGACCTATCACGCGCGGCTCAGCGACGGAGCCGGGTTGAGCGAAGGCGACGCCGTGATGATCAGAGGCGTGCAGGTGGGTGAGGTCGATTCCGTTCGCGTCGTCGAAGGTGGGGTCGACGTGAAGCTGTCCATCTCGGATGACCACGAGGTGACGCTACGTACCGACGCGTGCGCGATGGCGGTGCCGCGGGAAGGGCGCGAGCCGGCGCTGGTCGTGATGCCCGGCACGGAGGCAGCGCGGACGGAGGAGTCGCCGATTCCGCAGTGCGAGCCCGGCCCGGGGCAGGGAGGCGGTGTATTGCAGAGCCTCGGCGAGGGGCTCGGTCAGATGCTGGGGCAGTTCGGTCGGGGCTTCGTGGGCGGAGCGCTCGGAGGCAGCGGGCCCTCGGGTGCGCAGGCGCCGGGGCAGGCTTTTCCGGCTCCAACGCCGAGCGGCCCCGCGCCGGGATCGGGTGCGCCGTTCCCCGTTCCGGCTCCTCCTCCTGCACCGCAAGCTCTGCTCGGGGCCGATGAATCAGGTCGCGCCGGCGAATCAGCCGCCCGCAGCGCCGACTCCGCCGGGGCCGATGAACCAGGCCGGTCCGATGAACCAGGCCGGTCCGATGAACCAGGCCGGTCCGATGAACCAGGCTCCGAGTCAGGCGCCGGCCCTCGGAGGCTGCGACGCGGTGCGGGCTCGAGTGACAAGCATGGAGACCGTCTCGGCGGTTCCGCTCGTCCTCGCGCGCGGCGGACATCGCGTCTGGCTGGAGTTCGAGAACACGGGCGATGCAGCGCTCGCGGTCGGTCCGATTGGCGACGCGAGCTTCGTCGACCGGAGCGGGCACGCGCTCAACCCGGCGCGGATGCCGAGCGACGATCAGGCCTGGTTCATGTCGTTCACCGTGCCGGCTCACGCCTCCGCCCGGCACAGCGTGGTGTTCGAGGGCAACGCGCCGCCACAGCTCGAGCGACTCGAGGTGCGCCATTCGTCGCCGAGCGACCAGCCGCTGTCGTACTGCGTCGTGCGCCAGTCCGGGATGAGCGCGCACTGACGGCGGGCTTCCGACGTGACGCTTGACGCGCGCGGCGTTCTACTCGACACCAGAGAGCCGCAGCCGCTCGATGCGCCTGGAAGCGCGCGACGTTCTGCGACATCGTTCTTTCGCCGGAAAGGGGATCGCCTTGGCTCACGATGAACGTTCGCCCGACGAGAAGGATGCGCCTGCGCTGCCGGAGCTGACGCGGCGCGGATTTCTCGGCGTCTCGCTCCCGGTTCTGGCCGCTGCCGGTCTCGGTACGTTCACGGTCGGTTGCGGCGGAGCGGCGCTCCCGTCGCAGACCGTGATGGCCGGACGCGCGGCGGACATCCCGGAGGGCGCGCCCCAGCGGCTCGAGCAGTACGACGTCTTCCTGGTCCGCACCGACCAGGGTGTGGCTGCCATCAGCGGCCAATGTCCGCACCTCGGCTGTGGAGTCCGACCGGACGGCGACGGGTACGAGTGTCCCTGTCACGGCAGCACGTTCGCGGCCGACGGGACGGTGGAGAGCGGGCCCGCGGGCCGCGACCTGACGTGGTTCGAGGTGCGCATCGAGGACGGTCGAGTGGTGGTGGATCCGTCGCGCCAGGTCCCGAAGGGCACGTACACGCCTCTGTCGCCGCAGGTCGGGTGAGCCGCGCAGGCACGAAGGCTGGGGAGAGCGACTTCGCGCGGGCTCGCCGCGAGCTGATCGCGCTCTTCGACGAGGTGGCCGCGGTCGACTGGCGGCATCCGGCCTGGAACGGCTTGGTCACGCTGCTGGCGGCGGACGAGGCCCGCGCGCAGCGGCGCTTCACGCCCGAGCGAGCGGTCGACGCCTACGTGTCGGCGCTGCAGGCGAACGGGACCACGGCCGCTGACACGTTCATGGCCACCCACGCCGGCCCGCCGCCGCGCGACGCCGAGGCGCGGGTGGCGCACGCGGTGGCCCGCGCCGAAGCCGTGGTGTCGACGCTCCGCGCGCTCGAGGGCACGTCGCCCGACCAGCGCGTGCTGACCACGCTGCGGCGCGACCAGGGTTGGCTGCGCGCCACGCCGCTCGCCGATGCGTCGAAGGTCGTGTTCCTGGTCGGCGGCAAGGCGTTCTTGGCCGAGGTCCCGAGCGCAGGCGATGCGCTGGTCCGCGCGCTGGCGGCGGTCGTGCGCGGCGAGGATGCGCTGCCGCGGGTGGATCCGGATGCGCACGCCCCGACGCCGGCCGCAGCAGCCATCGCCGTCGATCCGCTGCCGCTCTCCTGGGCGCGCTCGTTCCACCGGCTGGCGTGGACCCGCGGCGGCGGGCCGTGGATGGGCGTGGCCGATACGCCGCCCTATGCGGTGGTGTCCACGTGTCACTCCGCCGTCGACGGCTACATGCACGCGCGGGTGACTTCGGCGGTGCTCGAGCGCGCGGAGCCGAACCGAGCGCGGCCGCTCTTGGCGCCGGACGGCGTGTCCATCTGTCCGCTCCGGCTCGGGTTCGCGAGCCGCGACGTGCAGGGGAGACCGCGTTTCGCGCGGGCTCTGCACGCGTTCGCGACGGTGCTGGACCGACGCCTCGGCAGCAGCGCCACCCGCAGCGTGCCGATCCACGTTCCGATCGCGCCCGGCACCTCGGTCGACGCGACCCGCTGGCGCCGCCGTCCGCTCTATGCGCTCTTGGCGCTCGAGAAGCACGAGGGGCGGCTGGAAGATCTCGACTCGTTCGGGGCGCGGCTGCCGGGCTGGCTCGCCCGGGAGGCGGAAGGACGCGGGATCCTGACGCGGGTCCTGCGCGCCGCGCTGGAGCTCCCGGTGCCGCTCGCGCTGCGCCGCCGGCTGATCGCCCGCAGCCCGTGGATGGACCGCTGGGTGGCGCCCGCACGCACGCTGACCGGCGCCGGCTACGTGTCCTGGATGCGCTTCCCGCCCGACGAGGTCCCGTCGATCCCGATCTATCCGTCGGCGGTGCCGAGCTTCAGCGCGGATCGGGGCGGCGCGGGGTTGTCGATCGTGGTGGCGGAGGATGGGTTGACGGCAGGGCTCACCACCAGCGGCGCGCTCGGGACGTCGGCAGCGGCAGAGGATCTGCTCGACGAATGGGTGGCCGAGCTGCACGCCGCGCCCGCCCCTCGAATCGCGTGCGCGAACGCGTCCTGAGCTCGCTCGTGCATTCGAGGGCCGGCCGCGGATGGATCGGATCCGGGCGGCGAAGTGGGTGAGCGATGCGCTCTGACCCGGCGAGACTCGGCGTGAAGGCCGACCTGCGCCACCGGCTGCTCTCGGGCATTGCCTCCATCGCGCTGACGCGACCTCGCGCGGTGCTCGTGGTGGCCGTCGCCGGCGCGCTGCTCTCGGCGGCATCGTCTTCCGTCGCTGCGTATCTCGTCGAGCCGCTTCGAGCTGATTGATGGCGAGGGAGAGGTCGGCGCTGCCCTCGATGCGCGGGGCGCGCGCGGCGAGCTGGTAGCCTCCGTCACGAGCGAGGACGCGAGCGCGGGGCGGGAAGCGGTGGACTTGCTGGCGGCGCGGCTGGCCGAGGACCCGGGCATGGAACGGGTGTGGTCGCGGATCGACCCCGCGCTCTTCCGCGGGCGGGAGCTGCTCTTCGTGCCGCCCGATCAGCTGGCCCCGCTGGTCGCGCTGGCCGGCGCGCCCGCCGACGTCGCACGCTTGGTCGAGGACGCGCGCCGCGGTCTCGCGCCCGATGGCACGACCACGCTCGACACGCTCGAGGACGAGCCGACGCCGATCGATCCCGAGACGGGTCTTCGCTCGCTCCGCAATCTGCTGGACGCGCTCACGCGCTGGCTCCGCGACCCGAGGCGGCGCGAGCTCAATCTCCGGCCCGGCGACGTCGGCAGGAGCCAGGGCGGCGCTCGTTCGAGCTCGGGCGCCCGGCCCGTACGACACGATGGCTTCGGCCGCGCCCCCACGATCCCGAGCGAGCTGGAGGCCCCTTCGACCTCGAACGGCCCGTCCGCGACGGCAGCAGAGGGGCGCGCGGACGAGGACGGAGGCGGTGAGGCGGCGCGCTCCGGGGTCGTCGCCTCGGATGGGGCGCAGGAGGCGACGTTCGATGAGCACGGCGCGTCCAGAGAAGAGCTCCCCGTCGACGAAGCCGGCTACTTGGTCTCGCGGGACGGTCGCACACGCTATCTCTTCATCACGCCGCGCGCGGCCAGCGACCGCTACGAGGACGCGGCGCCGCTGACGAGGCGGGCGCGCCGAGATCGCGGTCGAGCTGGAGCGACCCGGCGTGGCGATCGCCTTCACGGGCTATCCGGCCATCGCGGTCGACGAGGTGGACGCGATCCGCGACGGGAGCGTGGTCACGGGCGTCGTCTCGGCGCTTCTGGTGATGCTCCTCTTCACGCTCGGCTTTCGCTCGCGAGGCGGCGTGCTGCTGGCCGGCATCCCGCTCGGCATCGGCATGGCGTGGGCGTTCGGGATGATCGTGCTGACGGTCGGCGAGCTGAACCTGCTCACGCAAGCGGCGGCGCCGGTGTTCGCGGGGCTCGGGATCGACTTCGCGGTGCACCTCCTGGCCGCGTATCGGCGTGCTCGCACGTCCGGCCGTTCACACCAGGACGCGATGCGCGATGCGCTGAACGGTCCCGGCCGCGGCATCCTGACGGGCGCGCTCACCACGTCGCTCGCGTTCCTCGCGCTGACGGTGACCGAGTACGACGCGTTCCGACAGCTGGGGTTGGTGTCCGGGCTCGGGCTCCTGCTGGTGATGCTGGCCATCCTCTTCGTGACGCCAGCCCTGGCGACGATCGGCGAGCGGCACGGCTGGGCGTGGCTCCGGGTCGGTGGCACGGACCGGGCGGAGAGCCGGGCGGGGGAAGCGTTCGCGAGGATGGCCACGGCGCGGCCCTGGACGGCGCTCGCGCTGGCGACGGCGGGGACCGCGGTGGTGCTCCTGGGCATCCCGCGCATCCGCTTCGACGCCAACGTAGAGGCGCTCTTGCCGGCCGACGCCGAGAGCGTGATCGCGGTGCGGCGGATGGTGTCGGGCAGTGCGTTCTCGAACGAGCTGATGGCGAGCGAGGCGGATGACCTGCCCGCGCTGCGAAGCCTCGCGGCCCGGATGGAGGCGCTCCCTCACGTCGGGCGCGTGGAGAGCATCGCCTCGCTGCTCCCGAGCCATCAAGACGAGGCGCGGGCCATCCTCCGCGACGCGCGGCTGGAGATCGGCGGCTCGCGCACGAACGACCCGCTCTCGACCGCTCACGACGCGGGTGGCGCACGTGGTGATGACGCGCCGAACGGGGGCCTCGACGGGGCGAACGATGTGCGCCGCGCCGCGCCGTACGCCACCTCTTCCACCGGACCTGCCGGAACGCGTACCGCCGGCCGACGAGCCGGCTCGAAGGCGATTCGCGTCGCACCCCTCGTCATCCCCGGATCAGGGGGAATCCGTTCCGGCCGATGCCGGAGCGGGCGCGGCTCGGGATACGGAGGGGAGCCACGCGGCGGACGGAAGGGTCAATCTGGACCTGGCGCTGGCGGGGCTGCGCCGCGAAACCGCTCGAGCCAGCGAGGAGACGCTGCGGGCGGGAGCGACCGTCATGGCCGACGAGCTGCGCGAGGTGTCCCGAGCGGCCGAGCGGGCGCGGCGAGCGCTCCGGACGCCGAGGACTCGGACGAGCGAGTCGCCGCGTTCGACGAAGCGCTGGCGGTCCAGCTCGACTCCCTTCGCGCTCGGATCGTCAGCGCGCGGGATGCGGCGCCAGATCACCGAGACGAACCTGCCGGAGATGCTGCGCGCGCGACTGGTCCGTGAGGAACCGGACGGCAGCGTCCGCTACTTCCTGCACGTCTACCCCCGCGGCGACGTCTTCCGCGCGCTCGACGCGTTCGTGGACGAGGTGCGCTCGGTGGACCCCGACGCGGTCGGTTACCCGCTCGCGTTCCGCGCGTTCCTGGCCCGGATGACCTCCAGCCTCCGGCGCGCGGCGTTGGTGGCCGCGTTGCTGGTGGTGCTGGTGCTCGCCCTGGACCTCCGCTCGGCCCGCGACGTGGTGCTGGCGCTCGTCCCGGTGGCCCTCGGCGCGAGCTGGCTGCTCGGCCTGATGGGCTGGCTCGGTGTCCACGCCAACATGGCGAACCTCGCGGCGCTCCCCTTGGTGCTCGGTGTCGGCGTCGACGACGGCGTCCACCTGATCCACCGCGTGCGCCGGGAGGGGCGCGTCCGGCCCGCCTTGGGCGGCATCCTCGGTGCGCTGGTCCTCACCACGGCCACCACCTTGGCCGGGTTCGGCACGCTGGGGCTGGCCAGCCACCGCGGGATGCAGTCGTTCGCGCTCGTGATGGTGATGGGATCGCTGGCGTGCCTGGCCGCGACGCTGCTGGTCTTGCCGGCGCTGCTGGTCTTGCCGGCGACTGCGACGCCTCGTGCGCCCGCGCTGACATCGGGGGCCCACCAAGAGCGCGAACGGCCGCGCCGCGCCGGCGTGAGTCAGGCGCGGTCGGCCGTGTGTCTGCGCTCAGTAGCAGGCCGTCCCAGGCGGCGAGCACTGTCCCAGACAAACGCAAATGTTGCCTCCGGTGCAGCCGGCGCCGAAGCAGGCACCGTCGGTGCAGCTTCCCGTCCGGCAGCTCCCGCAGGCGGAGCCGTTGGCGCGATAGCCGTCGGCCGGGCAGCTCGTGCTCGTGCCCGTGCAGTGCTCGGCGACGTCGCAGGTACCGGTCGACGCGCGGCACACGGTCGTGCTCGGCGCGTACGCGTCGGCGGGGCAGCTGGCGCCGGAACCGCTGCACGTCTCGGCGACGTCACAGACGCCCGTGGCCGCGCGGCAGACGTACGACGAGGAGCGGAAGGCGTTGCCGGGGCAGCTCGCGCTGGAGCCGGTGCAGGTCTCGGCGACGTCGCACGAGCCCGCCGACGTGCGGCACACGTAGGAAGAGGAGCGAAAGCCGTCGGTCGGGCAGGTCGCGCTGGACCCGTTGCATGTCTCTGCGACGTCGCAGGAGCCGGTCGAGGCGCGACACTGGGTTCCAGACGACTTCAGTGCGTCGGCGGGGCAGCTGGCGCTGGACCCGGTGCACGTCTCGGCGAGGTCACACGAGCCCGTGGAAGCGGCGACAGACGTACGACGAACGCCTGGACCCCATCGCTCGGGCAGGTTGCGCTCGATCCCGTCGCAGTTCTCGGCGACATCGCAGGGACCGGCCGATGCGCGGCACTGCGTCCCCGACGCCGAGCGCGCGTCACTCGGGCAGGTCGCGCTCGATCCGGTGCAGGTCTCCGCGGGATCGCACCCTCCGCCGACGCGCGGCATTGGTAGGACGACGGTCGATAGGCGTTCGAGGGGCAGGACGGGCTCGAGCCGTTGCAGGTCTCGGCGACGTCGCAGGCGCCCGTCGCGGAGCGGCAGACATAGCTCGAGGGTCGATACCCGTCGGGCGGGCACGCCGCGCTCGATCCGTCGCAGGTCTCGGCGACGTCGCAGATGTCGTGGGCAGCCGCCGAGCGGCAGACGGTTCCGGCCGGGTACTTCACGTTGGGCGGGCACGCTGCGCTGGAGCCGGTACACGTCTCCGACGGGTCGCATCCGCCGGCGGAGGCTCTGCACTGCGTGTCGATCGCCACCAGCACGTCGGTCGGGCACGCCGCGCTCGAGCCGTCGCACGATTCGGCCACGTCGCAGGGTCCCGCCGCGGCGCGACATTGGGTCCCGGACGACACCAGCACATCGCCCGGACATGCGGCGCTGGCTCCGGTGCAGGTTTCGGCGACGTCGCACGTGCCCGCAGCGCTACGGCAGAGCGTCGCCGAGCTCGCGAACCCGTCGCCGGGGCAGTTGGCGCTGGCTCCGGTGCAGGTCTCGGCGACGTCGCACGGACCCGAGGTGGGGCGGCACTCGGTCGAGCTCGAGGCGAAGCCGTCGCTCGGACATGCGGCGCTGGCTCCGGTGCAGGTCTCGGCCACGTCGCAGGGCCCGGATGACGCCCGGCACTCGTACGAGCCCGGTCGGAACGAGTCGCTCGGACAGCTCGTGCTGCTCCCCGTGCACATCTCCGGCAGGTCGCAGGGCCCGTTCGACGCTCGGCACTCCGTCCCGGCGCCGCCGGGGCTGCCGGTCCCGACGCAGACGGGCGAGCCGCCGGCGCAGCTCACCTGACCCGCCTCGCACGGATTGGTCGGCGTGCAGCTCGCGCCTTCCACGCAACCGGACACGCAGGCTCCCGCCCCGTCGCAGCTGTTGCCGCTGCCGCAGGGCGTCCCGAGGCGGGCGAAGCCGTCGCTCGGGCACGTGGTCTGCGTGCCGTCGCAGGTCTCGGGGACGTCTGCAGCCCCCAGCCGCAGCGCGGCAGGTGGTGCTGCTCGGCTGGACCGCGTCGACCGGGCAGGCGGCGCCGGTTCCGTCGCACATCTCGGCCACGTCGCAGGGGCCGGCGGCTGCGCGGCACTCCATCCCCGCGCCCGCGAACCCGTCGGCGGGGCACGTGTCGGTGGTTCCGTCGCATGTCTCGGCGACGTCACAGGGTCCGGCGGCGGCTCGGCATACGGTCCCCGCCGGCTGACCCGCGCAAGGCCGCGCCGAGGCGCAGTCCGTGCCGCTGAAGCAGGCTCCGTCGCAGCAGAGCTGGCCGCTGCCGCAGCGGTCGGTCATCACGCAGGCGCCGTCCACGCAGGACGCGTCCTGGCAAGGTCCGCCGGTGCACGAGTCGGCCGTGCAGGAGTAGGCGCATCCGCTGGTCGCATCGCAGTGGCCGCCGGACTGATCGGTGCACTGCGTGTCGTCCGGGGTGTTCGTGCAGCTGCCCGCGTCGCAAGAGTCGTTCGTGCACGCGACGCCGTCGTCGCAGTCCGCGTTCGAGCGACAGCCCGCAGCCGAGGCGTCCATCATGGGCATGCCTGCGTCGTCGGTGCCGCCGGCGAGCGCGCGGCAGCCGACGTCCGGATCGCAATACTGATCCGGGCTCTGGCAGGAGGTGGGATCGGGCGCCGAGAGGCACGCGCCCTGGATGCAGTGAGCCACCGCGCAGCTCCCGGCCGGCGCCGCGCAGTCGCCGTCGCTCGAGCAGTCGATCACACAGGCGTCGGGGTTGTCGTCGGTGCACTCGGGCGGGACGCAGTGGCCACCGAAGCACTCGGTGGCCGTGGCGTCGCCCGCGCCGGGGCAGGACACGTCGCGGCAATCGCGGGTGAGGATGATGGTGACCGCACGCGGGCCCGAGACCTGCGTCCGAACCCGGCGCTGCGCGAGCACGGCGCCGCTCGCGTCGAGCAGGTGGGCGGTGATGTCGTACTGCCCGGCCGTCACGGAGTCCCATTCGGACACGCGCTTGCCGGCGATGAAGTCGTCGCTGCCGAGCGCCGGAACGCGCTGGGTCTGCAGAGGCGTGCCCGAGGTCGGGGTCGCCACCGCCTCGACGGCGAAGAACTCCGCGCCCGGGACGAAGTCGGTCCGAACATCGACGAGCAGGGTGGGCGCCGGCGAGCCGCACGCGGCGAGCGCGACGCCGACGAGGGCGGTGAGCAAACGGCGGTTCATCGGACCTCTCCAGAAGGCGGGGCGACCTGTCACGATATCACGGCGACGCCGCCGCGAAGAATGCGGGCGCCAGGATGGTCGTCGTCCTCACGAGAAAAGAGCGCATCGCGTGGGTGCTCGCCACGCGATCTCGTATCAAGCTCTCACCCCATGACCGGACGCCACCTCGCAGCGCTGCTCTTCCTGCTGACGACCGCGTGCGGAAGCTCTCCGTCCGAACACGTCCGAGAGGTTCTGTGCACGGCGCACGGAGACCCCGTCAACTTCTGCAACGCGACCTGTGTCACCCAACGCACCTCGGGCGCCTGCATGGACCAATGGCAAACCGTGAGCATGTACGCATCGTCGATGGAAGCGTGCTTGCGCGGCTGCACGTCGAGCGAAGTGTGCGCGGGCACGCAGTACTACGACTGTAACTGCTACGCGGATTGTGTCGCTCAGCAGTCGCCGCATCTGCAGCAGGCGCTGCTGGACGCGAACGTGTGCGACATCCCGACGGAGTGCCGCTGAGCCTCCGCGCGTCCGCCGCGATGTCGGCGCTTCGATGTCGGCGCTTCGATGTCAGCGCTTCGATGTCAGCGCTTCGATGTCGGGCGCCGCGATGTCGGCGCTTCGATGTCGGCGCTTCGATGTCAGCGCTTCGATGTCAGCGCTTCGGTGTCAGCGCAGGGCGTCGAGCGCCGATTGGCAGGCCTCGACGGTGGCATCGCGGGCGTCGAGCGGGCGCCCGGCCACGGCTTCCAGCGAGCAGAAGGGGAGCGGTACGACGTGGCGTAGCGTGCGGCCGAAGGTGAGGGTGCGGCGGGCGTGGATGCCCACCGGCTGCAGGATGGCGTCGCAGGCCTTGGCGACCTCGACGATGCCCGGCTTCATCCGACCGTAGGGTCCGCCGGAGTCGGGCAGGTTGAAGATGTGCCGTCCCGAGCCGCGCACGAAGTCGATGATCTCGATCGCGCGCCGCGACCGAGGAGCGCCGCCGGAAGACGAAGGTGTCGAACCCGAGCCAGACGCTCGACTCGTGAGTGAGCGCGCGCGAGCTCTTGCCGTCGTGCATGATCAGGGTCGGCCGCCACGCTTCCGGTAGCTCCCGCATGACGAACGCCGCCGCGTAGTTGAAGCGGTGCCACGCGAGGTAGATCACCGGCCGGCCGCTGGCGTGGGCCTCGGCCGGCAGCGCCTTCCAGCGCGCGCTCAGCGTTCGCCCCACCGCGGCGTGGGCGGCGAAGACGAGCGCGTTGGACGCGAGCCAGAGCGGCTCGAGGCGGTCCGACTCGGCACCGTCCGACTCGGCACCGTCCGATTCGGCACCGTCCGACTCGGCATCGTCCGACTCGGCATCGTCTTCGGGCACCGCCGCGTGGATCAGCCGGCCGGGTCTCACGCGTGCTCAGCTGAAGTAGATGATCGCGATCAGGGTCGCGGCGCCGAGCACGCCGTTCACCAGGAAGGGCACGTCCTTCAGCATCTCTTCGGTGGGGCTCTCCGCGTTGGGGCGACTTCGGACCAGGTGGACGAAGCGGAGGACGCCGAAGAGGGCGAAGACGCTGGTCACGACCAGAAAGTCGGTGCCGAACTGCCGCCGGGTGTGCGGGTCGAGGGTGTAGACGACGTAGGCGGCGACGGTGGCGATGCTGGTCAGCCAGAGCAGGATGGTGACGAGGCGCTTGTTGTATTGCTTCAGCACCTTGCGGGTCGTGCTCGAGCCGGTCCTCTCCTGCTGGGCGAGCTCGTGCATGCGCTTGCCGAGCCCGAGGAAGGTGGCCAGCAGGAAGGTGACGATCAGCAGATAGGCCGAGGGCGGGACGAGCGCGGCGTAGGCGCCGGCCAGGACCCGGAGCTCGAACCCGCCGGCGATGGACAAGACGTCCAGGTAGGCCACCCGCTTGAGGCCCATGCTGTAGACGACGTTGTTCAGCAGGTAGCCGAGGAGCGCGGCCAAGAACCAGGGGCTCAGGAACCAGCCCCCCACCAGGGCACCGGTCGCGAGGACGACCATGACGACCTTGGCGGTCCCTTCGCTCACCTCGCCGCTGGCGATGGGGCGGTTCTTCTTGACCGGATGGGCCCGGTCCGCCTCGACGTCCATCAGGTCGTTGAGGACGTAGACCGAGCTGGCCAAGAGCGAGAAGCACACGAACCCGAGCAGCGCGCGTACCACGCGGTTCAGCTCGAAGAGGTCTTGCGCGAAGATCACCGGGGCGAGAACGAAGACGTTCTTCACCCACTGGTGAGGCCGCATCGTCCTCAACAGACCGTGACCCATGGCCGGCGACCATAGCCCGGTCGGGGCCCGCGCGCAGCCCCCGTCGGTGACGAGCGGCTCGTGGACCCTCGGGAGAGGCCCATTCGCCGGCTCGGGGGCGTTCGCCGCGCGGTCTCCGGGCGCCGGTGTTCCGCTCTTCTCGGCGGCGCCCGCGCTCCCCGGTCGGCGTCGGCACGCCTTCCGCGGGCTCGCGCCGAGCGTCCCGCCCGCGGCAGGAACGCCCCATGGCGCCATGGACAGCCGCGGGTCCGTCCGTTCGAGCTGTCGCCGGCGTCCGCGGCGTGGCCGGACGACCGGCTCGTCACCCCGGGAAGGGCCGCGACTCGGCGCTCCGAGCGGGGGCTCCGGTCGGCGGTATCTCGCTCGTCCAGTCGGCGCTTGCGCTCCCAGTCGGCGCCTTGCACGGGCTCGCGCCGAGCTTCCCGCCCGTGGGAGGAACGCCCCCACGACGGCGTGGGGCTCCGCGGCTCCATCCGTCGGCGAATCGGTCGACGACCATGTTCGGCACGGCCACCGGCGCTCGGATCTCGAATGAATGTTCGGGCTTGGCCGGCCACTGTGGTCCCCGGGAGGAGCACTGTCTTGACCACGACATGGAAGATCCCGGGTGCGGTCGATGCTCGATACACCGCGTGGAGCGTCGTCGCTCTCGCCTTGTGTCTCGGGTCGGGCTGTGACGGTGCCCGTTGCGGCCCCGGTACCGCCCTCGACGAAGGCGTCTGCGTGGTGATCCACGACGACGGAGGCCCTCGCGCCGATGCGCAGACGCCGGCCGACGGTGGGACCATCGCGGCCGGAGATGCGAGCACCGGGGACGCGAGCACCGGCGACGCCAGCACCGCCGATGCGAGCTCCCCACGATGTGGATCCGCCGACATCAGCGTGTGCGACGGACCCGAGGTCGTGTCGTGTGCGACGGGAGCGCGTGTCGACACGTGCACGGGCTCGGACGCTTGCCTTCTGCTGCACCGCGGCGACGGCACGTTGCAGGCCTACTGCGGTCCGGCCGGCGCCACGCCGTGCGACTTCACCACCTTCGAGAGCCGCTGCGACGGCGGTGTCCTGGTCGAGTGTCTCCGCCAGAGCGACGCAACGGGGATCCTACCGTCGTGGATCGTGATGACGGATTGCGGCGCGAGCGGCCCCGGCGGAACGTGCGTGGCGAGCCCCACCGCCTCCTGCGAGCTCATGGCCTGCGAGGAGTCGACCTACGAGCCTCGATGTGCCGACGCGACGCGCTCGACCTACTGCGATTCGGGACGTGTCGTGTACTCGTCGTGCAGTGGCCGCTATCGCTGCGAGACGAGTCGCGTGAGCGGCGAGGCCGTGTGCGTCGGGGCGTCGGCGACCGAGAGCCCGGTCGCGAGCCTGGTGGACAGCGTGATCGGCTGCGCAGGCGCTGCCCCGATCCGACAGCGTCATGGTTGGCAATGGGAAGACGCCTGCGAGACCGCGGTCGTGTCCCGCGGCGGCTCCTTCGTCTCACTGCCGACCTCGTGCGTGGGGCGTGACGGATCGTATGCGTGTTTGCCGGCCCCCGGTGACCGCTCGCCGTGCAGCAGCTCCGGCTGGCTCTGCGACGATACCGGTCCCTCCCGCTCCGTCTTCTGTGACGGAGCCCGGGAAGAGGTCTACCCGTGTGCGGTGGCGTGTGACCCCGGGACGGGCCGATGCATCGCGGCGAGCGCGTGTGATCCCGCTGCGCCCGCCTCGGGAGTGTGCTTGGACTCGACGCGCGCGGCGACCTGCGTGGACCAGGACGGGAACGGGACGGGGTGGATCGCCACGAAGTACTGCACGGCCTGCAGCGAGGCCCCCTTCGTCTGCGACTGAGGCGCCGGTGCAGCGCGGGTCCTCTTTTCCGGCCGGAAAACCCCAGTTTTCGCGTTTTCTCGTCTTTCCCGGCCGGAAAACCCGAGTCTTCGCATTCTCTCGCCTTTTCCAGCCGGAAACCCCGAGCTGCGCCGCCCATCGGCCCTTTTCCGTGCGGAAACCGCGAGCCGTGACTCGGATCGCGCCTTTCCCGGCCGAAACGATCGAGGCGCGCTGCCGACCCGCGGATTCCTACCGGAAGCACCCCCACGGAGAGCGACCTCCTTTCATGGCCGTGCGCGCGACCGTCCAGAAATGGTCGGCTGACCCTCGATGAGCCGACCGAGCTCCCGGAGGGCACCGTGGTCGACCTCGTCATCGACGACGAGGGGGACCCGCTCGACGAGCAGCAGCGACGGGCGCTCCATTCGGCGATCACGCGCAGCCTCGAGCAGGCGCAGTCGCGCCAGACGGCGCCTGCCGCCGCGCGTCCGGGCGTTGATCGACGCGCTCATCGAGCGCGCGAGGACCAAGCCTCGTCATCGCGCCGGTGCCGCCTCGCAGTGGCGTTCGATATCGGTGCATGCGGCGCGGTCGCCCCAGCCTCTCCGCGAGCTCGCGCCCTGCGCTCCCATGGCAGGAACGCCTCGGGGCACCGCGGCTACGCGGCACGCCCGCTCGAGCCCTCGCGAAGCGCTCGACATCGGTCGTCGCCACGCTACGGAACATCGCCCCGGGCGTGCTTGTCCACCCCCCATCGCCTGGGTACCTTGCGCCGTTCCCGTTGCCCTCTGCGCTTCCCTCCTCGACGGAGATCGCCCGTGATCGCAGCCCTTTTCCGTTCTCGCTACCTGGCTGCGGTCGGGTCGCTCCTCCTCGTGACCTCGTTCGCGCGCGGTGCTCGCGCGGACAATCCCTACGAGGCCGAGGTCGGAAGGCTGGCCGCCGAGACGGCCCGCGCCGGTCGCTCGCCGCGCGCCATGCTTCCGCTCATCGAGCTGTGGAAGATGTGGGATCAGGTGGCGCCGGACGTGGGCTTCGCGGCGCTGGACCGGCTGGCGTCCGAACGGCGGCTCTCTCCCGCGGTCCGCGCCTACGCGCGGCGGCTCCGCGCTCGAGCCCGGCTCCGGATGGGCGATCCGGAGGCGAGCGAGCGGGAGCTGGGCGAGCTCGGTTACGTGCGCGACTGGCGGGTGATCGGGCCCTTCGACAACGAAGGCAAGTCGGGCTTCGACCGGGAGTATCCGCCCGAGACGGGACGGATGGGGCCGGTCGACATGGACGCGCGCTATCCGGGACGGGAGCGGGACGTCGGCTGGCGGACCTATCCGGATTTGGCGCGGGCCGGCTACGTCTCGTTCGACGCGGTCTTCCGGCCCAACACCAACGTTTGTGGGTACGCGGAGACGTTCGTGGAGAGCGAGCGGATCAGCCGCTCTCGCTCTGGGTCGGCGGCGGCGGCGCGGTGCGGGTGTGGTGGAACGGCGAGGTGGCCCACGAGGACGCCGGCTACCGTTCGCCCTATCCCGACCGCGCGGTGGTCATGGTCGGCGCGCACCGCGGGCTGAACCGGGTGCTGGTCAAGACCTGCGCGACCGACGGGGTGTGGGGCTTCTACATGCGCATCGGCGACGCGCGCGGCGAGCCGGCGCAGAGGATCACCGTCCGCTCCACCGCGACGGCCGAGGAGATTGGCGACATCGTGGCCGGCAACGGCTCGATCCGCCTGCCGCACGCGCCGGTGGCGGCGTTCGCGGCGCTCCAGGAGGCGGCGTCGGGCGAGCACGCGAGCGCCCAGGCGCTGGAGGACTACGCGCGCTACCTGGTCTACACGGGCTCGGACGATCCGGCCGAGCAGCGCGCTCGCGATCTCTCGGCCCGGGCGGCGAACGCGGAGCCGACGGTGCGCCGGCTGGGGCTGGCGGCGGCGCTGGCCAACACGCGCGGCGAGACGATGCGCTTCGCGCAGCAGGCGACAGAGCTGGCGCCCGAGGATCCGGCGGCGATCCTGCTGGCCGCCAACGTGGCCAGCGAGGGGCCGAGCCCGGAGGCGGCGTTGCCTCTGATCGCGCGGCTGCCGCAGGGGAGCCGCGAGTGGATGAGCGGGACGCTCCTGGCCGCCGACATCCTGCGCGCGCTGGGGCTGTCCGAGACGGCGCGGACGAGGGTGGACGAGGCGGCGGCGCTGGCGCCTCGCGCTCCGGCCTGGGTCGGAGCCCGGGCAGCGGCCGCCGGCGCCTGCGACCGGGAAGACGAGCTCATCCGATTGCGCCGTGAGGTGGTGGCGTTGCGCTACGACGACCTCGGCGCGCGCCGCTCGCTGATGGACGACGCGCTCGCCCGCGGAGACGTCGACGGCGTGCTGGAGCAGCTCCGGGTCTACCAGTCGATCGCCGGGGATCGGACGCGCACCTATCAGATGGTCGCCTCGGTCTACGAGGCGCTCGGCCGGCTCGACGAGGCCTTCGCCACCCTGCGCCGGGCCATCGAGATCACGCCGGAGGAGCCCTCGCTCTTCGTGGCGCACGGCCGGATGCTGCTCCGGGCCGGGCAGAGCGACGCGGGCGCGGTGGAGCTCCGGCGGGCGCTGGCGCTCCGGCCCCAGGACGCCAACACGCGCGAGCTGCTCGAGCAGCTCTCGCCCGAGGAGCGGCGGGACGAGGCCTACGCCACCGAGCCGGACGTGCTCCTGGCCCGCCGCGGGGAGAACAGCGGCGGCTATCCGATGACCGTGCTCGAGAACCTGACGGTCAACACCGTGTTCGAGAGCGGCCTCGGCTCGAGCTTCCACCAGATGGCGGTGGAGATCCACGACCAGGAGGGCGCTCGGCAGTGGCGCACCTATGGCATCCAGTACGACCCGGACGTGCAGCGGGTGGACATCCGCCAGGCGCGGGTCTTCCGGAACGGTGAGCAGCTCTCGGCCACGCGGACCTTCGAGCGGGAGCTCGGCGAGCCCTGGTACCGGATCTATTACGACACCCGCGCGCTGGTGGTCGTCTTCCCGGATCTCGAGCCGGGCGACGTGGTGGAGATCCGCTACCGCATCGACGACGTCGCGCCGCGCAACGTCTTCCACGACTACTACGGCGACCTGAAGGTGCTGCAGTCGATGGTGCCGGTGAAGCGGCTCGACTACGTGCTGATCACGCCCGCGACGCGGCACTTCTACTTCAACGATCCGCACATGCAGGGGCTGGCGCACGACACCACCGACGACGACGGCCGCCACATCGATCATTTCCACGTGGAGGACGTGGCGGCGCTGGCGTCGGAGCCCTCGATGCCCGGCATGACCGACGTGGCGCCCTATCTCCACGTCTCGACCTACCGGACGTGGGAGGACGTGGGCCGCTGGTACTGGGGGCTGGTACGCGACCAGCTCTACGCCGACGAGCACCTGCGCGAGGTGGTGCACGGGCTGGTCGACGACGCGCCCGACACGCGGACCAAGGTCCAGCGCATCTACGATTGGGTCATTCGCAACACCCGCTACGTGGCGCTGGAGTTCGGCATCCACGGGTTCTTGCCCTACCGGGTGCCCGACATCGTCCGCCGCGGTTTCGGCGACTGTAAGGACAAGGCGTCGCTCATCTACACGATGCTCCGCGAGGCCGGGATCGACGCGCGCTTGGTGCTGCTCCGGACGCGGCGCAACGGCTCCATTCAGGATCAGCCGGCGTCGCTGGCCGTCTTCGACCACGCCATCGCCTACGTGCCGGAGCTGGACCTCTATCTGGACGGGACGGCGGAGCAGAGCGGCATCGAGGACTTCCCGCAGATGGATCAGGGCGTGACCGTGCTCCGGGTCGGGCCCGAGGACGTGACGATGACCCAGACGCCGGTGCTGCCGGCCGAGCACAACCAGCGCACTCGCCAGGTGGCGCTGACGCTCACCCCCGACGGGTCGGGCACGGTGGAGCTGAGCGAAGAGGTCCGCGGCGTGGAGGCTCCCGCCTACCGCTCCCGCTATCAGAGCGAGGGGCTGCGGCACGAGCGGCTCGAGCGGCAGATGCGCGGGCTCTTCCCGGGCCTCGAGCTGACCGAGAGCGACTTCGGCGATTTGGACGACTTCAACACGCCGGCTCGGCTGCACCTGCGGGCGAACGCGCCGCAGCTCGCGGTGAGGGACGGACGGCTCTTACGCATCGGCGCGACGGCGCTCCACGAGCTCGTGCGCAACCTGGCGCCGGCCTCGGAGCGGCAGCTCCCGCTCGATTCTCGGCATGCGCAGCTCCTACGTGGAGGAGCGGCGGGTGCACCTTCCGGACGGCTGGACCGTCCACGAGCTGCCGGACGGAGGCGACCTGGAGTCGGAGTTCGGCCACTTGAGCGTGCAGGTGACGCGCGACGGTCGCGACGTCGTCGCCCGCACCCACTTCGACCTGAACCAGGACCGCATCTCGCCCGCGCAGTACCCCGCCTTCCGGCGCTGGGTGGAGTCGGCGGACCGCGTCCTTCGCCAGCGGCTGACCCTGGCCCCCGGAGGTGAGCGATGAAGGCCGAGATTCCGGCGAAGATTCTTCCGGCGAAGGTTCGGGCGAAGACGCGGCTTCGGGCGATCCTCGGGTGCGTCGTCCTGCTGGCCCTCCCGCTGGCCGGCTGCGGCGGCGCGGCGCACCCCACGGCGCCCACCATCGAGACGCTCCGGCAGCGCGCCTCCGAGCGGCCGACCGATCCCGACGCCCAGCGCGCGCTGGCCGAGGGCGAGCTGCTCTTGCACGGTGGCGATCCGGCGCGGGCCGATGCGGCCATTCAGCGCGCGCTGACCCTCAGCCCGGACGACATCGGGCTGCACTACTTGCACGCGGTGGAGCGCGAGCTGCACGGTCAGCCGTCGGACGCGCTGGACGCCTACATCGACGTCATCCAGCGGGCGCGCGAGTCGGAGGATCCGCTGGCGCCGGCCATGGCCGAGGTGGCGGCCGCCGAGATCGAGTCGCTCGACGACGCCGTCGAGGGCTACCCGACCCGCGTGGCCGAGGCGCTGGCGGCGATCCCGGCTTCGACGCGCTTCCCGGACGGGGCGCGCAGCACGATCGCGGATCTCTTGATCGACATCGCCTACCGGCGTGGCGACCGAGAGGGCGCGGAGGCCTTGCGGCAGCAGGAGGGCTGCCCGGCGAGCTGGAGGGTGGCCGGTCCGATCGGTCCGCGGCACCTGATCGGCTTCGACCGCGAGCTCGCGCCCGAGCACGACGACACGCTGGCCGAGCGCTACGACTACGGCCCCGGTCGCGGTGAGCAGGAGACGCGCGAGGTGGAAGCGCGCGGCTGCGCCGTGCACCTCGGCAACGGCCCGGTCGGCGGGCCCGGCGCGACCTACGCCGAGACTTCGATTGAGGCGCCGGAGGCGGGCCGCTACGTGCTGCGCGTCGAGACGCCGAACACGGCGGAGGTCTTCGTCGACGGCCGCTCGATCGCGCGCTTGGACCGGCGCCGCGAGCCGCTCGGGCGGGTGACCTTCCACGGCGTGGAGCTGAGCGCGGGCCGGCATCTCGTCCGCGTGAAGGTGGTCTCCCGGCATCCGAACCCGGTGCTGGCGCTGAGCGTGTCGCGCACGCCCGGTCCGCCCGGCGGCGGCGAGCTGGAAGGGCAGAGCCTGCTGGCCGCGCACGTCCGCATCCAGCGCGCGATGAGCCGCGGCGAGATCGTGAAGGCCCGCCAGCTCTTGGCATCGCACCTGGTCGAGGACGGCTCGCCGGCGTTCTTGGTGGTGGGCGCGGCCGCGTCGCTCAACGATCCGCTCCGCAGCGGCGAGGTGCGCCACGACACGGCGCGTCGTCTGCTCGGTTGGGCGGCCGATCGCGACGAGAACGCGTGGTATCCGCGGCTCACGCTGGCCCAGCTCGAGGCGGCGGAGGGCCGCGACGTGGCGGCGATCGATGCGCTGCGTCAAGCGACCGCGCACTGGCCCGAGCTGCTGGTCTTCCCGCTCCAGCTCATCGATCTGCTCGAGCAGCGCGGCTGGCAGGCGCAGGCGGACGCGATGGTCGCCCACGCCGAGGACGTGGTGTCGGACGCCTGCCGGCCCAAGCGGGCGGCGCTCAACCAGGCCCGCCGCCAGAACCACGCGCAAGACGAGATGGACATCGCCGAGGCGCTGGTCCAGTGCGATGCGCGCAGCGACGCGCTGGTGGCGACGTACCTGCGTCGGCGTCAGTGGGACCGCGCCGGCGAAGAGCTGACCCGCTTGGCCTCGCTGGAGCCGGAGGAGAATCCGGTCGGGGTCATCTCGGCGCGGCTGCGCGTGGCCCAGAGCGCGGGGGACGACGAGGCGGTGGCGCGGCTGGTGAGCCAGCTCGAATCGAGGATGCCCCAGTCGGAGGGGCCCGTGATGCTCGAGGTCGACCGCACCATGGCGCGCGGCGACGAGCAGGCGGCGCGCGAGCAGATTGCCGGGGCGCTCGCCCGTGAGCCCGAGGCGATGATGGGGCTCCGCCGCGTCCTCCGCGCCCTCGGCGGGGACAGCCCGCTCGAGCGCTTCCGCCGCGACGGCGCCCAGGTCATCCACGACTTCGAGGCCAGCGGGCACACCTACGAGGAGCCGATGGTCCTCGTGCTCGACTACACCGTCTACCGGGTGTTCGACGACGGCTCCACGCTGGAGCTGACCCACAACATCTTCCGCCTGCAGAGCCAGGAGGCGGTCGACGCGATGGGTGAGTTCCACGTGCCGGAAGACGCTCACATGCTGACGCTGCAGACGGTGAAGGAGGACGGCCGGCGGCTGGAGCCGGACGAGATTGCCGGCAAGGAGAGCATCAGCTTCCCGAACCTGTCGCCGGGCGATTACATCGAGTTCGAGTACATGCGCCCGCACGGCGCGCCGGCCGGCTATCCGGGCGGGGTGGTCGGTGACCGCTTCTACTTCCGCAACTACGAGACGCCCTTCTTCCAGAGCCAGCTCACGGTCGTGACCCCGCCCGGCACCGAGCTGATGGTCGACCCGCGCGGCGACGCGCCCGAGACCGAGGAGCGCGACGAGAACGGGCTGCACGTCTACCACTGGGGCGTCGAGGACAGCCGCCCGCTGGTGCAGGAGCCGGCCTCGGTGTCGCCGCGCGAGTTCTTCCCCTCGATCGACTGGGGCCGCGGCGCGAGCTGGGACATGTACGTCGAGAGCCTGCGCGACGTGATGGCCGATCGCGACGTGCACGATCCGGCGGCGGCGACGTTGGTGGCGGAGATCCTCGGCGAGGACGCCGCGCGCTCGACCATCGAGCAGCGTGCGCAGCGCATCTACCGCTGGGTGGCCGAGAACATCGAGGAGTCGGACGGCGTGTTCGGGCTGGCGCCGGCGATGGTGGCGGCGCGGACCGGCGATTGGACGCGCGTCCTGCGCTACCTGCTGGAGATGGCGGGATTGGACGCCGAGCTGGCGCTGGTGCGGAGCTACGCGGCCGACTCGCATCAGTCGGAGCTGCCGGACGACGACACCTACCAGAACCTCCTCGTGCGCTTGCAGGGATCGGAGGGACCGATTCTGGCTGCACGCCGGCGCGCGCGGCCAGCCCTTCGGCTACATGCCGCCGGTGCTGGCCGGCATGGACGCGATGATCCTGAACGAGGAGGCCGAGCGGGCGCAGGTGCCCGAGCGACCGCTGGACGCGGATCTGCGCACGGTGGAGGTGGACCTCGACCTGAACCGTGACGGCGGCGCGCGACTGAGCGTGGTGGAGACCTTCCACGGCTCGGGCGCGGTGCTCTGGCGCGAGCAGCTCGAGCGCATCCCGGAGGCGCAGCTCGAGCAGCAGTTCGAGTCGGCGTACGTCGCCAGCCTGGTGCCCGGCGCGCGGCTGACCCGGCTGACCATCAGCGGGCGGGAGAACGCCGATCAGCCGGTGGTCCTGCGCTACGACGTCGAGGTGAGCTCGCTGGCGCGCCGCGGGCAGGGCGGTTGGGTCATCCCCTCGCTCTATCGCGCGTCGCTCGGTCCGCAGTTCGCGCCGCTGGCCTCGCGCACCACCACCGAGCTGGTGGCGGCCGGCCTCGCGGTCGATCTCACGATGCACGTGAGCATCCCGGAGGGCGCCACCATCGTCAGCTCGCCGCGGGACGGCACGCTCGAGGGCGCGCACGGCTCGCGCGTCGAGCTCGGCGCCGAGGCGGAGGGCGAGGGCCTCTCGATCCACCGCTCCTACCGCATCCCGCGGATGCGCGTCACGGCGGACGAGTACGGCCGCTTCGCCGCCTTCTGCCGCGCCGCCGACGAGGCCGAGAACGCCGAGATCGCCGTCCACATGTAGGTCGGGCGCCGAGCGCGCGACGAGGCGATGCCACAGCATCGAGGAGACACGGGTCGCGGGTGGTCCGTGTCTCCCCGGATTCCGGCGAATTCGGACTGAATCGATGTTCTACTTCAGGGTCGGCGCATGCCCGAGTCCGTGACCATGGTGCTGGGTCGCCATCGCCTGCCGGAGCTGCGCCAGATGCTGCGGCAGGCCGGGGTCCGCCACAACGCCTACGGCGAGCAGCTGCTGCCGCGGGTGCCGATCGCGCTGTGCGCCCGCCCCGTGCAGGTGGTCGTGCACACGTTGGCCTCGCTGGGCTGGCCCGAGGGCAGCGAGCTGGCGCCGGTGCTCGCCGCGCTGCCCGCCCGCGGCCTGGCCCCCTGCCCGCACGAGGTCGCCCTGCTGCTGCGCCTCGCGTGGAAGGACCGGGCCATCGAGCCCCGGATCGCGGTGCTCTCGCCGCGCCTGGACGCCGACGAGCTGGCGCCCCGCGGCTTCTATCTCTCGGAGGCCGACGGCCCCTGGCTGCGCGCCTACGTCGCCAGCGACGACTGGGTGTTCGCGCCCACCGAGCGGGTCGCGGTGCTCGTCGCCGGCTGAGGCGTGCGGCGCAGACGC
The DNA here is from genome assembly GCA_963832725.1 of uncultured Pseudomonadota bacterium. Classification (GTDB taxonomy): domain Bacteria; phylum Myxococcota_A; class Polyangia; order Polyangiales; family Sandaracinaceae; genus JAEZBP01. The sequence goes on along the minus strand of CAWHVG010000005.1, from coordinate 2,470,014 downwards.
GCCGCGATCGATGGGGAACACAGCGGCCTCGGTCGCGTACGATGTCGGGACCGTGAGACGCGCCGGGACGAAGACGACGTACGCCGCGGGCCTGGGGGCGCTCCTCTGGTCGGCGACCGCGCTCGGGCAAGCGCCGGCCGCGCCCTGGTACGCGGGGGTCTGGCAGGTCGACGCGCAGACGCTGCTGGTGCTCCGCGCGGGCACAGGTCAGGAGGTGCGCACGGGGCACCGCGGCGTCAGGCACGGCGTGCGGGCGCCGTTGACGGTGGAGGACGGCGGCGACACCGTGCGCTTCGAGATCGCGGCGGGGCCCGACCACGCGTCGCGCTGGATCGTGCACCGCGACGGTCGCAGCGTGCGCATCGAGGAGTGGGCGCGGAGCGGTCCGGCCGGCGCGGCGTGGGAGCGGAGGCGGATTCGTGATCCGCACCCTTCCGCGCTAGTCCCCCGGATCCCTGATTTCGATCAGAAGTCACGGGGGGTTGTGGGCGGTGAGGGTGCGCTGCGCGAAGCGGGCGATCTTCGCGAGGATGTCGTCGGCGGTGGCGGTCCAGCGAAACGGCTTGGGGTCGTCGTTGTGGACGGCGGTGAACTCCTCGATCGCCCTCTTGAGAGCGGCGACGCTCGTGTGAGAGCCACGGCGGAGCTGCCGCTGCGTGAGTAGGCCGAACCAGCGCTCGACCTGGTTGAGCCACGAGGCATGCGTGGGCGTGAAGTGCAGGTGGAACCGCGGGCGCTTGGCAAGCCAACGATGCACGGCCGGCGTCTTGTGCGTGGCGTAGTTGTCGAGGATCACGTGGACCTCGAGGTCCTTCGGCACGTTCGCCTGATCTCGCGGAGGAACTTGAGGAACTCGGTGGCGCGGTGGCGCGCGTAGCACTTTCCGATGACGTAGCCGGTCGCCACGTCGAGAGCCGCGAACAGCGTCGTCGTGCCGTGCCGGTCGTAGTCGTGCGTTCGGCGCTCGACTTCACCGATCCGCATCGGGAGCACGGGCTGGGTGCGGTTCAGCGCTTGGATCTGCGACTTCTCGTCGACGCAGAGAACCAGCGCGTTGTCGGGCGGGTTCATGTAGAGCCCAACGATGTCGCGCACTTTCTCGATCAGCATCGGATCGCGCGAGATGGTGAACGTCTCGCTCCGATGCGGCTTGAGTCCGAACGCTCGCCAGACGCGACCGACCGTGGTGTGGCTCATGCCCAAGTGCTTCGCCATCTGGCGCGTGCTCCAGTGGGTCGCTTCCCTTCGGCGTGGTCTCGAGCGTCTCGACCACGACCTTCTCGATGGCCTCGTCGGTGATCTTCCGCGGAGCGCCGGGCCGCGGTTCGTCGACCAGCCCGTCAATCCCCTCCTTCAGGTAGCGCTTGCGCCACTTACCGACGGTATGGCCCGACGTGCGCAGCTTGGCTGCGACGTCGACATCGCTCAGCCCCGACGCACTGGCCAGGATGATCCGCGCGCGAAACGCCAGCCGACGCGCACTACGGGCGCGGGCCGTGTAGCGCTCGAGCGCGGCGCGGTCGTCGTCGCTCAACTCGATGCGTGTCGTGGGTCGTCCGGTACGTGCCATTCCCACCGTAGATCACGGCGCGGAGACTTTTGCAAGATATTTGGGCGACAGGGGACTAACGGGACGTTCAGGGAGAGACGACGCGCTCGAAGCTGTCCGCGCACCAGGTTCTGGCCCGAGCCGTCCTGGGTGATCCCGAAGATCATCGACTGGAGGAAGACCCCCGAGGCGCCTCGGTAGGCGGCGGCGTCGGGGTCGTCGGCGCCGCGGGCAGGGCGGCTGGGTCATCCCCTCGCTCCATCGCGCGTCGCTCGGGCCCAGTTCGCGCCGCTGGCCTCGCGCACCAACACCGAGCTGGTGGCGGTCAATCTCACGAAGGTCCGCACCGGCCGCGTCGCGCCCTCGACCTCGGCGGCTGCCTCGACGCCCTGCCGGACGTGATGGAAGAGCTCGATGCTCGTCCAGCTCACCACCGGCACGTCGGGCGGCGCCGCCGCGGCGAAGCGCGCGGACAGATCGGTCCCCGGCGCGTCGTCGACCCTGCCGAGCGCCATCCCGAACGAGTCCACGCCGCGCAGCCGCGCCTTTCGGATCTGCGTGCCGTCGGCGAGCGTCGCGCCGACGCGAGCCACCGCCACCACGTCGCCAACCTCGTAGACGTTCTCGAGGTTGGCGATCACGACGATGGGCGACAGTTCGGGCGCGCCGAGCTCGTAGACGCGCAGCGCGTCCGCGTTCGGGTGGGGATGAGCCGCGAGGACCTTCATCGCGAGGACCGACATCGTGAACCTTTCTTTCTCCTGAATCGGAATGTGTGACTGATGGACGGAACGAGACGAGCCACCGGGCTTTCGCGCGGTGGCTCGACGGGTCAGGACGGGATCGATGGAAGACGATCAGCCGAACGCCGGAGCCTCCGCGCGCAAAGGTGCCCACTCGCCGCGATAGCGACGTGATTGGGGCTGGCCTGAGGTGCGGATGCTCGTCATGGCGTAGGCTCCGGGCGGCGCCGAGGTCGTCCCTCTGGGTACCGGAGGGTCGTCGTTCTGCACGAGAATCTCTTCCGCGTCAAATGGCCGAGCGCTCGCCATGAGCGCCATTCGGACATGCTGGCGATCAGCGCCGGCTCGCTCGACGCGCCGACCGGCGTCGTCCTCGAGAAGCACATCTTCGTGGCCGAGAAGGGCGACTACTACCCGATCGCCGACGGGCTGCCGCAGAAGCCCGGCCACTGAGGCTTTCGAGCCCAAGTCGGATCACTCGGCTTGGAGCATCTGCCCGCAGCTGACCCGGTGGAACGACACCGGGTCATCGAACTTGTAGTGGTCGTCGTTCCACACGGCGTCGAAGCAATCGTGCGCACGGTCCAATCGACCGCTGAAGCAATCGGCGTAGTAGATGCCGCGCGATGTCCCACAGCGGACGAAGAGCAGGACCGGGCGACCGCTCGCGCCGAAATCGAGCTGTTCGCCGTCGAGGTGACCGCGAGCTCGCATGGCCCACGTGTAGTCGTCGCCGACCACCACACAAGCGCCGCCTGGCTCCGGTCCGGAGAACGCGTTGAGGCCCCACTCTCGATTCTCGATGCTCCCCCGCAGCTCTCCATTCTCGCGGCGGATGCGCAGCGTCATCTGCTGCCACCAGCGGTACCACTGATGGACGTTCGAGCGCCAGGTGCCGACCACCGGATCCGGGCAGCCGAGCCTGCCGGGGCCGTTGCCGGGGCCGTTGCCGGCGCCGTGCCCGTCGCCGTTGCCACCGCCGGTTCCGTTTCCCGTGCCGCGCGCGTTCGGATCGCCGAGGGCCGCGGCCATGTCGTTCCCACCGCCTCCCGCGCTCGGCCCCCACGGGCTTGTATCTACCCCACGAGGCTGATCTGAGGCTTACTCGTCCGGATCAACCCCTGCCGGGAGAGGGTCGCCGCGTAGGGCGTGAGGCATCGTCCTCGTCGCTGAGATTGGCGCCCTCGTCCGGCGATCCTTGCTCGGACGGTATCTCGAGGCCCCATGGGAGTCCTCGCATCGACAAGCGCGAGCATGGTCGTCGGGCACGAGGCTCCCGCAGGCGGAAGATCGCCAGGAGCATCATGCGGTTTTTCGGGATCGACATCGCCTCCAAGGTCCACGTGGTCGCCGCGATCGACGCGGACGGGGAGGTTCTGCTCAAACCGACGAAGATCGAAGAGACGGGGCCGGGGCACGAGCGGCTGCTCGAGCTGCTCGGTGATCCGTCCGACTCGCTGGTGGTGATGGAGGCCACCGGTCACTACTGGCAGAACGTGTTTGCCCGGCTGGTCACCGCGGGGTTCCACGTGGCCGTGGTCAACCCGCTCGCGGTGCGGCGCTTCGGCCAGTCGGAGCTGAGCCGGGCCAAGACCGACGCAGCCGATGCCCGGCTGATCGCGCGCTTCGGTCGGGCGCATCGTCCTCGGACCGCCACCGTGCCGGACGAGCAGCTCCAAGAGCTGCGCGAGCTCGTCCGGCTCCGGGATCGCTGGGTGCAAGATCTCGGCGACCGGGTCCGGCAACTGCACCGCCTGGTGGACCTGGGCTTCCCCGAGTTCACCCGGCACGTGAAAGATCTCGGCACGAGCTTGGCCACGACGCTGCTGACACGCTGCCCCACCGCAGCGGCGTTCCGGCAGGTCAAGCCGTCCACGCTCGCCAAGCTGAAGTACGACGGCCGACATCACGTGCCCGAAGAGCTCGCCGCGAGCCTGATCACCGCCGCGAAGAGCTCCGCGGGGATGCACCACGGCCCGGCGTACAAGCTGGGCGTCCAGACGAGCTGCGAGGACATCGCCGTGCTGCGCAAGCGCATCGGTGAGATCGACCGCACGATCAAGACGCTGATCGACTCGTCCGAGCTCGCGTCGCTGCTCCACGACGATCGACGGGATCGGACCCACCACCGCCGCACGGATCCTCGCCGAGTTCGGCGACCCCGCGAGCTACGCGTCGGCGGCAGCCTTCGCCGCGCACTTCGGCGTCGTCCCGGGAGTGAACCACTCCGGCAAGAGCACGCCCTCGCGCGCCGCCACGACCTCGCTCGGCGATCGCCGGCTACGCGCCAAGCTCTGGATGCCCACGCTCACCGCCATCGTCCGCAACAGCTGGCTCAGGGCCTTCTACGAGGGCCTCATCGCCCGTGGAAAGCCTGCCAAGCTCGCGATCGTCGCCGCCATGCGCAAGCTGCTGACGGCCATCTACAGCGTCGCCAAGAACCGCAAGCCGTTCGTCCCGCGGCTCCCGGCGACTCCTGCAGAAAACCCTTGCTGAAGGAGACGGTATCTCAGCGCGGCCTGGAGGTCCGACGGCACCGCGAATCATCGGTCGCCGGCATGGGCGCGAGCTCGTCGGGGAGCGGCTCGCTCGCTGTGAGCGGCGCCGGCGGAGCGCTCGCGACGTCGGCCTGGCTCTCCGCGGAGGTCGACGCGGGCGGCGTCGCGTCGTGACCGGCACCGACGGGCCGGCTGTGCCGGCGGCGGGCCCTTCGCACGCCGTGGTGGCCGCCTCCCTCCGCGATCGCGGTGGCGCCAGGCCGAGGCGGGGTCGTGGCCTGCACCGAGGACGGCGGGAGCGGCTCGGGCTCGAGGTCGGCAATCGACGACTCGAAGGGCGTCACCATGACCAGTCGAGTGACTCTCTCGGGCATGTCGCCTCCATTCTCCGTACGGTTGCTGGCCGACCGGGCTCACCGGCGGACGAGCGCGGATCAGCCGTCGCTTCGCCGGATCACGCGGCAGGCGCGGGGCTCGCCGAGGTTGCAGGCCTGTTCGAAGAGGGTGCGGGCGCGGGTCCGATCGCGGGGGACACCGACGCCGCTCGCGAAGCTGGCCGCGAGGTCGAAGCAGCCGACGCTGGACCCGGCGCGGCAGGCCTGCTCGAAGAGCGCACGCGCACGATCTGCGTCGCGCTGCACGCCGCGCCCGAGGGTGTACAGGTTGCCCAGGCTGACGCACGCGTTCGGCTCGCCACCGCTGCAGGCGCGCTCGTAGAGGCTGCGGGCGCGGTCGTAGTCGCGCGAGACGCCGCCGTGGCCGCTCTCGTAGAGCTCGCCGAGGGCTCGGCAACCGGCCACTCAATCTTCCGTGCAGGTCTCGTCGAAGAGCGATCGCGCCCGCGCGGCGTCGGCTTCGACGGCGGTTCCCTTGAGGTAGAGGACGCCGAGGTTGACGCAACCGCCGGCGTGGTGGGTCTGGCAGGAGCGCTCGTAGATGCGTACGGCCTGAGTCACGTCCGCCTCGACGCCGCGACCCTCCTCGTAGAGCTCGCCCAGCCGCACGCAGCTCTCGCCGACGCCCGTCTCACAGCTCTGCTGGAAGAGCGTGGCCGCTCGCGCCGGGTCGGCGTCGCCGCCGGTGCCGCGGTCGAGGGCGAGCGCCAGGTTGTGGCAGCTCCGGGGATCTCCGCTCTGCGCAGCCCCGGGTGAAGAGTGTGCGAGCCCGGTCCGCGTCCGCGTCGCCGCCTTCCGCGTTCACCAACATCAGCCCGAGGTTGTTGCAGGCCGCGGGGATCGGACCCTCGCAGGCGCGCTGGTAGAGGTCGCGAGCGCGGGAGGGATCCGCTTCTCCACCGCGGCCGCTCTCGAGCACCACGCCCAGGTTGAAGCAGGCGAAGAGCTCGCCGCCGTCGCAGCCGCGGCCGAAGAGCTGGCGCGCGCGGGCGTCGTCCTGCGGGACGCCGCGGCCTTCGTAGTAGCGGGCGCCGAGCGCGCTGCAGCCTCGCGGCTCGCCGTCATCGCACGCGCGCTCGTAGAGGACCGTGGCGCGTGCTTGGTCCGCCGCCCCGCCGCCTCCGGTCTCGAGCGCGCGGCCGGCGTTCAGGCACGCCTCCCCGTCGCCCGCGTCGCACGAGGCGACCGGATCGTTCTCGCGTGCTGCCGGCGCCGTGGCCGCCGGTCGCGTCCCACCACATCCCCACGCACACACGACGAGCGTGACGAGCCCTGCCCCTCGGAGCCTCATGCGCCCGATGCTAGTGCGAGATCCATCCCGGTAGAAGGGGACCTGGCTTGTCCCGACGCTCCAGGGCCGCGTTGCTCCTCCTCGCCGATGCTGGGCATCGACTCGTCCGAGCGCCTTGCCCTGAAACGCCGGTCCGGCGCCATCTCCCCCTCTACCGGTCGGTAGCGCGCATCGAGGCGCAGGCCGAGCGGAGTCCGCCACGGCTCGTCTTCGAGCCCGGATACGGAGCGAAACGCTGCGGTCGACGTCAGGCCCGGGACATGCCGGACATGCGCGCGTCGGCGATCAGGTCTTCGAGCTCCTTGCGCGTGCGCACGATGTTGAAGAAGCCGCCGAGCCACACGTTGATGACCGCCGCGCCCATCGCCACGAAGCGGTTCGGCGTGTACACGTTCATCGCGGCGACGCGGTCCTTGACCGCAACGCAGTGTTTTCCGATGCGGATCCGGAAGTCCGAGTCGTAGCCGACCATCTCTTCGCCGTCCCAGAAGAGGTGCGGGCGACCCTCGTCGACCGCGTCGTTCACGCTCTGGACGAAGAGATCCGAGAGCTCGGCCTGGAGGTGTCCCGACCCGCGATAGATCAGGATTTCGCGCGCCGGGCGCTCGACCCGGAGCATGCCGCGCTCCGAGGTCCACTCTTGGACCTGCGCGCCGAGCTGCCGACGGTTGACGGCCATCAAGGCGACTATACGGCGGTGCAGCCCGGAACCGTAGATCGAAGCTCGGTCCGCTTTCGCGAAGCCGGGCCGTCGCGCGTGCCGCGCTCCAGCATTCGGTCAGCTCGCGTCGGCGCGCTCGGCGTGCCGGGCGATCATGTCGGTGAGCATCGGCCAGGCGCCGCGCGGGATGTCGTGGCCCATGCCCTTCACCATGCGCAGCTCCGCGCCGGGGATGGCCTCGGCGGTGAGCTCGCCGCCGAGCGGCCGGATGAGCGGGTCCACGGTGCCGTGCACGACCAGGGTCGGGACGCGCACGAAGCGAAGGCGCGCCGTCCGGTCGCCGGTGGCCGCCATGGCGCCGAGCTGCCTCAGGACGCCGCGCGGGCTCACGCCGCAATCCCACGCGAGGCCGGCTCGCTCAATCAGCGCCTCCTCGTCGAAGTCGAAGCCGGTGCTGCGGACGACACGGAAGAGCGCGACGTGGCTCCGGATGGCTTCCTCGCGAGAGCGCGGTGGCGGGCCGAAGAGGGCCTTGAGCGCCCGCGGCGTGCTCACGAACGCGGGCTTTCCCGTCGTGCTCATCATCGACACCAGCGAGCGCATGCGGTGCGGGTGCGTGATGGCCATGGTCTGGGCGATCATCCCGCCCATCGAGGCGCCGACGATGTGGGCGTGCTCGATCTCCAACACGTCGAGCAGGCCGGCGATGTCGCCCGCCATGTCTTCGAGCGCGTAGGGCGCGGCGACGCTCATTCCGGCGACCATACGGGTCAGCGTCGGCAAGAGCGGCGGGACGCCGAGCGCGTCCAGCTTGCTCGAGCGGCCCACGTCCCGGTTGTCGAAGCGGATCACCCGGAAGCCGCGGGCCGCGAGCATGTCGCAGAAGCCGTCGGGCCACAGGATCATCTGCGCGCCGATGCCCATGACGAGGACGATCGGCGGGCCCTCACCACGCACGTCCCAGCAGATCTCGATGCCGCTCTCGAGCGACGCGATCTGCTCAGCGGTAGGTGAAGCGGATTTCGTAGTCACAGAGTTGGAAGACATCGCCTTCTTCGATGCGCTTCGTGTCGACTCTTCGCCCCTGGAACTCGACGCCATTGGTGGAGCCTAGGTCCTTCATGTACCAGCCGCCGTTTTGCCAGATCACCGCGGCGTGGCGGCGGGAGATGTTGCCGTCCTTGATGGGCAGGTCGGCCGTCTTCGTTCCGCGGCCGATGATGAACTCTTCCTTGGCGACCGGGAACTTCTGGCCGTTGAAGATGACGAAGAGCGGGCCCATCTGGCCGGCGCCCACGCCTCCGCTGGGCAGGGGCGGCGGCGCGTTGACCGGCCCGCCGAAGCCGCCGGACGGAGGCGGCGGTGCGTAGGCGGGCGCTTGGGGGGCGGCGCCGGGATAGGCCGGCGGACGCTGGGTCGGCGGCGGCGGCGGGTACGAGGAAGGCGCCGAGGGTGGAGGCGCGTAGCCTCCGGGCGCGCCGTACGAGGCCGGCGCCGGGCGCGGCGCTGGCGGAGGCGGGTAGCCCGCGTTGCTCGGGGGCGGTGCACCGAACGAGCTGGGGTAGCTCGGCGGCGCTCCGCGCGATGGCGGCGGCGGGGGCGCAGAGGGGATCGACGGCTGCTGACTGGGCATCGGCCCCGGCGTGCGCACTCCGTAGTTGCGGGAGCGCGCGTACTGCCGCATCGCCTCGTTGATCAGGTAGTCGACCGAGCACTCCAGCTCGGCGCTCATCTGCTCGAAGATCTCCCACAGGTAGTCCCGGCACTGGAACTGCCGGAGAGTCTTCTTGTTCTGGTCGTGGTTCATGCGTCCGTCGGAGCCCCGCTCCGTCTCCTACTCCGAGTCGCCGCCTTCGGAGCCGCCGGAATCCTTCCGTGCCGCCCCCTGCGTTCCCCTGCGCTTGCGCGAGCCGCTCCTGCACCGTGTGGGCGACCGCCTCCGCGACCTTGCCGACCGTGTCCTGGTCTTCCCAGTGCTGGCCGTGAGTCGCCGCCGAATCGTGCGCCAGCGCGGTGATGCGCGGCACGTCCTCCGCCGTCGCGCGCTTCTCGTAGAAGTAGAGCGCGATGATCCGGTCGAACCAGCGGCTGGAGCGCAGCTGCCGGTTGATGAAGTCCGTGGGCGGGGGACGCATCTGGCTGATGCGCTCACCGTAGTTGTAGAGCTCTTCGCGTGCGTACTCTTCGTCGTTCAGCTTCTGGAAGAACTCGTCGAGGACGTCGTCACCGCCCAGGGTGAGGATCAGCGAGCCGACGCGCCAGCGCAGCCGCCAGTCGGGCGTGTCCGCGAAGACCGGCCACAGGCGCGGGATGGCGCTGGTGGCGCGCGCGTCGGCGATGCGGTCGAAGGAGTAGTCGCGGACCGCGGTCGGCGTGGCGTCGTTGAGCGCGATGTCGACCAGCGCGTCGCACTGGTCCGGCCGGACGCCGCCCTCCATGGCCTGCAGCGCCTTCTGCCGCCGGGTCGCGGTCGGCTCGTCCGTGCCGCTGAGCTGGGCGATCTCGAGCAGGCGATCCTGCACCACGCGCTCGTGGTTGAGGTGCTTCATGGCCGGCAGCGCGCCGAGCGTGATGAAGTTCTCGCGGTTGAGCACTGCCGCGGCGTCAATCCGCGCCTCCTCGACCTCTTGGTCCGGGTGGTTCTGGTGGAACTGCTCGCGCAGCCGCTCCTTCAGCGAGTTGGTGAACTCGTCGCTCTCCATCTCGCGCTCGATCTCGACCAAGCGGCTCGCCGCGCGCTGCTTGGTCGGGTCGTCGCCGAGGGTGGAGATGAGCTCGGCCACCTTCACCAGCGCCTGCTGCGGCAACTGCGCGCTCATCGCGCTGACCAGCCGCGACGCCGCGGGGGCGCCGAGCTGGCGGATGACCTGCTCGGCCGTGTAGGTGCCTTCCAGGCTGCGCCCGTTGAAGTCGACGGTGAACCAGTCGACCACGGCGTCGGTCAGCTCCTGCCGCTTGGCGCTCGAGACGTACGGGACCAGCAGGAACGCGGCGTCCTTGGCCCGGACCTGCCGCCTCGGCACCGTGTTCTCGTCACCCTCGGCGGCCGGCGCGTCCTCACCGCGCATCATGCGGATGAGGTCGGGCACCATCAGGTCGACCAGCCGCGTGCGGGTCTCCTCCGGCAGCTGCCGCACGGCGGCCTGGAGCTCGGAGACACCGTCGACCGGATTCTGCGTGTCGGTCGCGGGCCGCGGCTCCATCCGCACCAGCGCGAGGCCAGCGTACGAGCGGAGTTGGTCTTCGTACTTGTCCGCGAGAAGGACCGCGACGATCTTGCCGGGGCCCTTCTGCGTACCCGTCCAGTAGTCGACGTCTCCCTCGGTCACCTTGCAACCGGCGAGCGACAGGCACAGGAGAGCGGTCAGTGCGGGTACGAGCGTTCGTCGCATTCTTCCTCGTCGGGTGATCGGTCCCCCGCTATCCACGCCGGGGCACGCGCGAGCGGATCCTGCCCGCGCACGGGAGCCGTTCGAGGCGGCACCCGATAGTAGAGGATTGGGGCTCCCAATCAAGACTGCTGTACGCGGTAACTGCCGAGAAGCGCAACGGCTTTCACGGCAATTGGCCTCGATCCGGTGCGAGTCGCCGCAAACTTGACCAACCGGCTCCGTCTAGGCCATCGTCCGTGTAGGGAGGTAGTCTACTTGGCCGTACCCCAGACTACATCGGTCGACGAGCTCACCGGCGACATCGGCCGGCGCCACGAGGTTCTCGGGATCTTGGTGGCAGCCGGGACCGTCCTGGTCACGCTCTCGCTCGCCTCGTACGACCTGCGCGGCGGCGAGAACTGGATCGGGCCGGTCGGTGCCGCGCTCGCCGGCGTGCTCGCGACCGCTTTCGGATTCGCCGCTTGGCTCGTGCCGATCGAGCTGGGCTTGGCCACGGTCCGTCTCTTCCAGCGGCGCGTGACGCCGATCGGCGTGGGTCGCGTGGCCGGGACGATGGTGATCGTGCTGGTCGGCTGCGCGATGACCCACCTGGCGCTGCCGGACGCGGAGGTCTTCGGTGGTCACCTGCCCGGCGGTGCGCTGGGCGAGGTGCTCGGCGAGGTGCTGCGCTCGCTGCTCGGGCTGGCGGGCGCGTTCGTCGTCGGCACGGCGGTCATGCTGATCACCGTCGTGCTCCGGACGCCGTTCTCGGTGATCCAGGCCGTGCGCAAGGCTGCGCAGGCGATCGTGGCGCTGGCCCTCAGGGTCCGCGACGGCGCGCTGGCGGCCTGGGACGCGTGGCGTGAGGCCAAGGAGCTGGAGCGTCTCGAGCGCGAGGAAGCCGAGCGCGAGGCGGCGCCGCGGATTGTGGAGCCGAGCACGCTCGACGGAACGGATCCCGGCGGTGAGCCGGTGGTGTTCGCCGAGCTCGAGGAGCCGGAAGAGGAGCCGCAGGCCGACCACGTCGAGATGATCGACGAGGAGCCCGAGGACGAGGAGCCCGAGGAGCCCGAGGAGGCGAGCGCGCCGCCGCCGCTGCCGGCCAAGTCCAAGAAGAAGCCGGCGGCACAGGGCGCCAAGAGCGGCGGACCGACCATCGTGGCGCCGAAGGAGAGCGCGCCGCAGCTGCGGGCGGTGCCCAAGGCCGAGCTGGTCCACGGCCGCTTCGCGTTGCCGCCCACCGAGCTGCTCGACTCGCCGCCGGCGCAGGCGATCGACATCGACGAGCGGACCCTGCGGGAGAACGCCCAGCAGCTCACCGAGAAGCTCGAGGCCTACGGCGTGAAGGGGCGAGTCGACGAGATCCACCCCGGGCCCGTGGTCACGATGTACGAGTTCGAGCCCCAGAGCGGGACGAAGATCTCCAAGATCGCGGGCCTGAGCGACGACCTGGCGATGGCGCTGGCCGCCCACAAGGTGCGCATCGTGGCGCCGATTCCGGGCAAGGCGCGGGTCGGGTTCGAGCTGCCGAACCGCACGCGACAGACGGTCTTCCTCCGCGAGATCGTGGAGGACGACCGCTGGGGCCGGTTGAAGGCGGCGCTGCCGGTGGCGTTCGGCAAGGACATCGCCGGGCAGCCGGTCTACGGCGATCTGGCGAAGATGCCTCACCTCCTGGTCGCGGGCGCGACCGGCGCCGGGAAGAGTGTCGGCTTGAACGTGATGCTCTGCTCGCTTCTGGCGCGGCGGACGCCGGACGAAGTGCGGATGCTGATGATCGACCCGAAGGTGGTCGAGCTGGCGGTCTTCGACGGCATCCCGCACATGCTCCTGCCGGTCGTCACCGACATGAAGAAGGCGGCGTTGGCGCTGCGCTGGGCGGTCGACGAGATGGAGCGGCGCTATCAGCTCTTCGCCGACGCCGGCGCGCGCAACATCACCACCTACAACGCGCGGGTGGATCGGGTCCTCAACGGCGAGATGCCGGCCGAGAAGCTCTTCCGCAGCCGGGCCGGCAAGGTCCGCGCGCAGGGCGCGGGCGGCGAGGAGGTTCTGCTCGATCCCGTCGACGGCGAGGCGCCGGACGCGGTGAAGATGCCCGAGAAGCTGCCTTACGTGGTCGTCGTCGTCGACGAGTTCGCCGACCTGATGATGGTGGCGGCCAAGGACGTCGAGGCGGCCATCGCGCGACTGGCCCAGAAGGCGCGCGCGGCGGGTATCCACGTGATCCTGGCCACGCAGCGGCCGAGCGTCGACGTCATCACCGGCATGATCAAAGCGAACTTCCCGGCTCGCATCGCGTTCAAGGTCAGCCAGCGCGAGGACAGCAAGACCATCCTGGGCCGGCAGGGCGCCGAGCACCTGCTCGGGATGGGCGACATGCTGATGATCCCGCCCGGCTCGAGCGATCTGCACCGCGTCCACAGCGCGTACGTGAGCGAGGACGAGGTCAAGCGGCTCTGCGACCACCTCCGCGAGCAGGGCCGGCCCGTCTACGACGACAAGATCCTGGAGCCGCGCGAGGACGACGGCGGCGGTGGCAGCGGCGGCGGAAGCAGCGACGACCCGCTCTACGATCGAGGCGTCGCGTGCGTGGCGCAGGCTGGCTACTGCTCGATCAGCCACATCCAGCGCCAGCTCGGCGTCGGCTACAACAAAGCGGCCAAGCTGGTGGAGCGGATGGAGCAGGAGGGCGTCGTCGGCCCGCCGAGCGGTAAGGCGGGTGGCCGCCGCGAGGTGCTGATCCAGGCGATTCTGATCCCGGCGCCTCGTCAGTCGCTCGCGTCCTGTGCCGAAGTGCTCGGCGGATGGCCCCACGGCTGATGTACTCCGATCCGTTGGCCCCGCGCTCGTTCGGCGGCATCATCGCGTCGATGAGCACGCATCCGCCGGAGGGAAAGCACGGGCCGCTCCGAGAGATCTTCGACGGTGTCTTCCTGGTGCAGGGCACCTTCCGCATGGCGCCGGGGATGACGATCGGCCGCAACATGGTGGTGCTGCGCCGGGGCGACGAGCTCACCTTGGTCGATCCGATTCGGCTCGATCCCGGCGGCGAAGAAGAGCTGCTCCGGCTGGGCAAGGTCGCGCACGTGGTCCGCCTCGGGCACGGGCATTCGGTGGACGTCCCTTACTCGGTGGAGCGCTTTGGAGCGACATACTGGGCCCTGCCGGGACAACCGGAAGACGTCGGGATCGCGCCGCGCGAGCTCGTCCGGGGACGGCTCCCCTTCGACGGCGAGCTCTTCGTCTTCGAGCACGCCCAGCCGCCCGAGGGTGCGATCCGTCTCGATGTGGACGGCGGGCTCCTCGTCACCTGCGACGCGCTGCAGGACCTGCGCGAGGGCATCCCCCTCTGCTCGCTGATGGCGCGGGCCAGCATGCCCCTGCTCGGCTTCCGGCGGGAGCTCCTCATCGGGCCCATGTGGTTGAAGAAGCGGCTCGAGAAGGACGGCTCGGGTCTCGCGGGCGACTTCGAGCGTCTGCTCTCGCTGCCCTTCGAGCACCTGGTCGGCGCCCACGGCGGGGTGTATCGAGCGGGAGCGCGAGCCGCCGTACGGCCCGTGGTCGAGTCGGCTTTCGCCGCGCTCCGGTGATATCTCCGAGCGGATGATCTCGGACTGACGTCGTGCGCCGGTCGGAGCGTCGACGCTCTTGGCAGACTCGCTGTTCTCGCGAGGGTCTCATGTCTTCGGCCGTGCCCACCGGCCACTCCGGCTTCGCCTCGTTCACCCGGCCGGTGGCGGGCGCCGTTGCGGGTTTCGTGGCCGGCGCGAGGTGGCGCGTGCGCACGACGACCCGATCTGGCACCGGGTGAACTTCTGCGCACTCTCGAGCTGTGGCGTGACGAACGCATTCGTCCCGTCCGACGTCACACGCACCCACGACCAGAAGGGCAGCGCCAGGCTCAAAGAAGGCACCCTGGTGGATCGCCTCCTGCTTACGCCCGAGCAGCTCACCTGGGTGCGCCAGGTCGCCGGCCACGTCTCGCCGGGCTGAGCCCCGCTGGTGATCCGCTGGCACGCGAATTGCGCTGTGGACGTGCTTCTGGCTGGCGTAAACGCACGCTCCCGCCCAAGCTGCGTTCTCATACGATGACCGTGCAGTTGGTGAGTGACCAGGACTTTTGGGGCGTGCGCTCGCGCTTGTCCAACCTCGAGTCCGTCCAGTGTAAAGGGAACTGGGCTGCCTCCCGGCACCGTTACGTGGAAGAACGGTACGGCGCAGCGGGTATGAAAGACGTCGCCGAACGGCTCGAGTCTCGATACCGAGAGATGTTCGAGTCCCCGCCGCTCCCGTTCGTGTGGATACCGGTGTCGATCGTGGCGAACATCGACCGGGCGATCCTCGACGGGCCCATGCGGGGGCGTATCGAGGAGATGCGAGACTTTGGAGAGTTCATCTCGCATCACGATCTCAACCTTCTCTACAGAATGTTCTTCAAGGTTGGTACGCCTGGGTTCTTGTTGGGCCGATCTCGGATAATTTGGGGTCAGTATTTCCGCGGTGGCGAGTTGAGGCCCAACGTCAGCTCCAGAGAAGGATCGTTGGTCCTTCACGACCTGGTCCTCCCCTACTACCTCTGCGAGCATGGGGTCCCTGGGTGGATGAAAGCGGGGGTGGAAGTGGCTGGTGCTCGCGAGGTCCATTCCACCCAGCCACGATGCGTGCACCGCGGAGATCCCCACTGCGTGTGGCACGTGACCTGGACGTGAAGCGCGACGTGAGCGCGCGATCTCGTCAGAGATCTTCGCGCTCGCCGCCGAGGTCGAGGGGGAAATCGGGGCCGAAGACCATGGAGGGCGTGCGGAAGCCGGGCTGGGCGGCTCCGTCGAGCACGCGTCGCGCGATCTCGAGGGCGCTGTGCGCGGTCAGGGTGTAGCCGTCCGCGACGCGCAAGCGAGCGCGAGCCACTTCGTCGCCGCGGCGGGCTTCGGCGACGACGATGCTGAAGGCCCGGGAGCGCGCTTCTTGGCTCGGACCGCCCGGCGTGATGCGCGAGGTGAGGAAGCGCTTCACGGGCTTGGTGTCGAGCAGACCGCTCGCGTAGCGGAGCACGCGCGTGGCCGCCATCGCGGCGGTCGGGAGGCGCATGTAGACGTCGATGTTCGGGATCTTCGTGGAGTGGTACGCGGTGCTCACGTCTCCCCACGGGATGCCGAGCGCGCTCTCGGGGCCCCGGCCGAAGTCGAAGCGCTGGCGCAGCGAGCCCATGGGGACTTCGCGGATCTCGCCATCGCGGCGGACGAGGTTTGGGCGGCCGAGGCCTTCGACCGCTGTCGCCGCCGTACCGTGTGAGGGCTTGCTGCCGATCCCCGAGATCGCGATCGCGAGGTGCGTCGCGTCCGGTAGGCGCGTCGCCACGTGCGCGGCCAGGCAGTCCGAGGGGACGACGTCGAAGCCGACGCCGGGCATCAGCATGACTCCCGCGGCGGTGGCCTCGCCGTCACGGCCCGCGCACGCCTCGAACACGTCGATCTCGCCGGTGATGTCGAGATAGTGCGTGCCGGTGCGGATGCAGGCGTCGACCATCGGCTTCGAGGTCTTCGAGAAGGGGCCGGCCGCGTGGATGACGACGTCGACGTCCTCGAGCGCGTTGTCGAGGGCGCTCGGGTCGTCGAGCCCGACCACCCGCGATGGCATCGACATGCGCTCCGCCAGCGCCTCCACCTTCGCGCGTGATCGCCCGCCCAGAATCGGCGAGATCCCCAGCGAGGCTGCGCGCTCGGCGATCAGCTCCCCCGTGTAGCCCGTCGCTCCGTAGACGAGGCATCGGCTCCAGTCGATCGTCATGGCGCGAGCGTAGGGCAGTGTCCGCCGCTCCGGTAGCGGCGACCGGCTCGACGCGGGGAGGTGTTCTGTTGGGGCAAGGGCACCAACGGGCGGCTCGGCCATGGGATGGACGGGAGCGCCAACCGATCTGCAGCTCGGTCGGGGATTTGAGGGTCGCGTCGTTCCGCTCGCGATCCCGGTTCGCGGTCCTACCTGAACATCTCCGCGCTTCCGTGCGTCCGTAAGGGCACGCGCGCGCCGGACCGCCGTTCCCCTCGGGCTGCCCGCACGAAAGCGGGACGAGGCGCGGGATGCCACTAGACTGGAGTCCGCATGCCCACACGAATCATTCTCCTCGCCGTGCTCTCGTTGGCGCTGCCGGCGTGGGCTTCGGCTCAGGACCTGAGCGAGTCCGACCGAGGTGAGGCGCTGAGCCGGGTTCGCTCGTTGGCGTCGTGCGTCGAGCGCGAGAATGCTGCGCTGCAGCGGGTGGTGCGGCTGATCGACGAGTCTCAGACGCAGAGCCGACGGGGGCGGGACGCGGCGGCCCGACGTGACGCGGAGCGCGCGCTGGAGGCGCTGGTCGCCCGCGCGGCGGAGATCCAACAGCGGGCTCGCGCTTGTCTTGGCGAAGACCTCCCCTCGCCCGGCACGGAGGTCATCGTGCGTGATGCGCCCTTGGAAGGTGCCGCGGCCTCGGTGGCCCAGACCGGCGGCACGGTGCGGACGGTCGAACAGGACGTCGAGCTGACCGGAAACGTGCACGTCGTCCGCGGTGAGCAAGTCGACGGCGAAGGTCGGATGGACGTGACCGCGGTCCGAGACGCGTTCCACTCCATCGCGCCGCGATTGCAGCGCTGCTACGCGAGCTATCTGCAGCGCGGGAGCATCGCCCCCCGCGAGCTCGACCTGGTCTTCGCGTTCGGCGGAAGCGGTCAGGCCACGCAGGTCGACATCGAGCGCTCCGGGTTCTCGGACGCCCGCTTCGAGCAGTGCGTGCGCCAGGCGGCGTCATTCGCTCCACGTCTCGCGCGGGCCCTCGGGCGGCGCGGTGATGTTCAGCTACCGTTTGCGCTTCGGTCGCTGACGCTTGCTTCCGCGCCGGCTCCGTCGCAGGGTCCGCCGCGATGCGCTTGCCGCCCGAGCTGACCCGCGCCGAGGTCGTCGATTTCGAGCGGCGGCACGTCTGGCCGCCCTACACGGCCAGCGAGCGGCACGAATCCGTCGATCCGCTCGTCGTCGTGGGTGGGGAAGGGACCTACATCGAGGATGCGGACGGCCGGCGGCTCCTCGACGGGAACGCGTCCTGGTGGACCCTCACCCTCGGCCATCAGTACCCCCGGCTGCGCGCCGCGTTGGTCCGCCAGGCCGAGTCGCTGATGCACGTCGCGGCGGGCGGGATCACCCACGCTCCCGTGGCGCTGCTGGCCAAAGAGCTCGCCGACGTCGCACCCGAGGGCCTGACCCGCGTGCACTTCTCCGACGACGGCTCGACTTCGGTCGAGGTGGCCGTGAAGGCGGCGTTTCAGCACTGGCAGCAGAACGGCCGGCCCGCGCGGACGCGCTTCCTCGCCCTCGCCGGCGCGTATCACGGTGATACGATCGGCGCCGCGAGCCTGGCCGCGCTCGAGGAGTTCAGCCGTGTCTTCGCGCCGCTTCTCTTCGAGGTGATCCGCCCTCCGCACCCGGACGACGCGCTGGGCTGGGAGCGGGTGGTCGACCACGTGGAGCGGACGCTGCGCGAGCGCGGCGACGAGATCGCGGGCGTGGTGGTGGAGCCGCTGGTCCAGGGCGCGGCGGGCATGCGGATGCATCCGCCGGAGGTGCTCCGCCGCATTCGCGAGGCGACTCACGCGGCCGACACCTTCCTGATCGCCGATGAGGTCTTCACCGGCTACGGCCGCACCGGCGCGATGTGGGCGTGCGAGCTGGCCGGCGTGGTGCCCGATCTGATGTGTGTCGCCAAAGGCTTCACGGCCGGGGTCCTGCCGATGGCGGCCACCCTCGCCACCGAGCGGGTGTACCAGGGATTCCGTGGCAACGAGGAGCGTGCGTTGATGCACGGTCACACATTTTGCGGCAATCCGCTCGGGGCGGCCGTGGCGCGGGAAGTGCTGTCCATCTATCGCGACGAGGACATCGTGGGACAGGTGGTGGCCAAAGCGCCCCGGGTGGCGAGCGCGTTCGAGCGCATCGGTGAGATCGCCGGGGTACGCAGAACACGCAGTCTCGGGTTGATCGGGGCAGCCGATGTCGGGGACGCGGGTTATCATGGGCGTCTCGGCTGGCGCGTGTTCGACGAAGCCCTCGAACGAGGAGCCTTCTTGCGCCCGCTGGGCGATACCGTGTACGTCACTCCTCCGCTGAACATCGGCGAGGACGATCTCTCGCTGCTCCTCTCGATCGTGGAGGACAGCATCCGGGCCGCCTTGCGCCGCCCTGCTTGAAATGTCGGGCCCCCGGAAGAGGGGCTGGGGCCGCGGGCCAACCTATTTCCCCCCGAGACTCCGTCTCCGCCTACACTCCGAGCGGCAGTGCAAGCCCTTTTCGACGCGATCGCCAGGTTCGTCACGCAGCGACGTGGAGCGGCCCTCGGAATGATCGCCCTGTTGACGATCGGGACCGGGATTCTGGATTCCCAGGCTGGTCGCCGATCCCACTCCGCAGCAGCTCACCGCGAGCTCGGTGGAGAACCAGGCGCAGGTCTCCGCGGAGTTCAACCGGCGCTTCGGCAACCCGGACCACGTCGTGCTGCTCCTGGTGGAGGCCGAGGACGTCCTCGCGGCCGCCCCGCTGGGCTACGTGCACCTCTTGGCGACCTCGTTCGCGGACAAGGCCTACGTCAACCGGGTCGAGGGCATCACGGTCACGCCGCTGGCCGTGCCGATGGATCCCGATGGCGAGACCGCGGACGATGGGGGCGGTGAGACGCTCGACGACCTGGGCGACGGTGAGACGCTCGACGACCTGGGCGGCGAGACGCTCGACGAGGTCGGGGACGAGCCCGCCGTCGATCCGGCCGTGGAGGACGCGCTCGGCGCATTGGTGTTGGCGGCTCCAGAACGCTTCCCGATGGGCATCGGGACCATCGCGAATCGGCTCGGCACCATCCGTTACGGCCGCGCGATCGAGGGCGGCACCATCAGCCAGGACGAGCGCGCGGCGCTGTTGAGAGCCCTGCAGAACGCGCCGATGCTCGAGGGGCGCCTCCTCAGCCGGGACCACACGCTGACCGCCGTGGCGCTCTTCCTCGACGAGCGGGTCGAGGACCACGACGTGATGCGCAGCACCGTCGACGACATCGACGCCTGGCTGGCGGCGCATCCACCGCCGGCGGGCGTCACGGTCTCGCCGGCGGGCCTTCCCCACCTCTTCAACTCCATCGTCGTCAAGATGGAGCACGACAACCTCAGGATGGTCCCGCTCACCCTCTTGGTGTGCCTCATCCTGCTCTACCTGTCGTTTCGGTGGGTGCCGGGGATGATACTGCCGGTCGTCGCCGTCGGCATCAGCGTGCTCATGACGATCGGCTCGATGGCGCTCGTCGGCGAGCCGCTCAACGTCATCAACAACATCATCCCGCCGCTCTTGATCATCGTCGGTGTCAGCGACTCGATCCACCTGATCGGTCGCTACCGAGAGGAGCTCGAGCACAGCTCGACCAAGCTGGAAGCCGGACAGAAGACCGTGCGGGCCATGGCGCTCGCCTGTTTCCTCACCTCCGCCACGACCTCGGTCGGCCTCGGCTCCCTGGTGGTCTCGCGGACGGGCATGCTGCGTGGCTTCGGTATCATCGCCGCGATCGGCGTGATGATCGCCTACGTGGTCACCATCGTCTTCCTCCCGGCGGCGATGTCCTTCTTCCGGCCGCCGCTCCCGCCGCAGAATCGACCCGGCCGCGTCGCGCACATCCTGGACCGCGGCTGGCTCGAGCGGGGCATCGTCGGGACGACCCGCAGCGTGCTCCGGCGACCCTGGGTGCCCCTGACGGTGGCGGGGCTGCTCACGGCAGGTGGCTTGGCCGGCGCGTTCAGCGTGAAGATCGACAGCTCCCTCCTCGACGAGTTCGAGCAGGGCGACACCGCGTTCCGCAGCACCCACCTCATGGAGGAGAAGCTCGACGGCGTTCGACCGCTGGAGATCATGCTCACGGCGCCCGAGGACGGCCGCTTCGACGATCCCGAGGTGCTGGCGGCGGTGGACGAGACACAGGCGTGGCTCCGCGAGCAGCCCGGCGTGCTCTCGACCATGAGCCCGACCGACTACCTCCACGAGTCGTGGGCGCGTATCAGCGGCGATGCCGGTGCCGCCGGCGAGCCCTTCCGCAGCCACGATCAGGTTGCTGCGCTGGGGTTGCTCTTCGCGCGGGCCGAGCCCGATCCGCTGACGGCGTTCGAGGCCGATGACGGCCGCGTGGCTCGGATCCAGGTGCGCCTGGCGGACATCGGCGCCCGCGCGACCCTGAACCTCATCCAGCAGCTCCGCGCTCGCATGAGCCGCACCTACGGGCCGCTCGGCGTCACGGTGGCCATGACCGGCGAGGCCTACACCGGGTCGGTCGGCCTCGACGCGGTGGTCCGCGATCTCCTCGGGAGCCTGGGCACGGCGGTCCTGATCATCTTCGGGATGATGGTCGTGCTCTTCCGGAGCTGGCGCCTCGGCCTGCTCACCCTGCCGCCCAACCTCATCCCGCTCATCGGCACGGTCGGCTGGATGGCGCTCCGCGGGATTCCGCTCAACGCGGCGACGGTCATCGTGTTCTCGATCAGCCTCGGCCTGGCCGTGGACGCGTCGATCCACATCCTCGCCCGCTATCGGGAGGAGACGAGCAATCGTGCGTTGCGGAGCGTGGCGATCCTGCGCGCCGCCCGCAGCACCGGACGGGGCATTGTGGTGTCGAGTGTGACACTGATGCTCGGCTTCGGGGTGATGCTCCTCAGCTCGTTCATCCCGGTGCGGCGCTTCGGTGAGCTCATCGCGGTGACGGTCGGTCTGTCCTTGGTGTCGACGCTGATCGTGCAGCCGGCGCTGCTGCGGGTGGCCGCGCCGAAGGTGCCTCCGAACCGCTTCCGGCGGCGGACCAAGTCACGGCCCGTGCCCTCCGAAGTCGTGCGTTGAGCTTTCTCCGCCGGCGGCGTGCATCCCTCCGGGTTCGGTACTAACGTCCCCGGCGTGTCTGTCCCGACGAGCCCGGGATCGAGGCCCTGCATCCTGGTGGCGGAGGACGATCCGGACCTCCTCAAGATGCTGGAGCACGTCATGCGCGCGCTCGGCGACGTCGTGACGGCGATCGACGGGCAGGACGCGCTCGAGAAGGCGCGATCGGCCTCGCCCGACGTGGTCGTGACGGATCTGATGATGCCGCGGATGGACGGGCTCACGCTCGCCCGCCAGCTCAAGCACGACCCGAAGCTCTCGCGGGTCCCGGTGGTGATGCTGACCGCCCGCACAGGCCCTCGCGACGTGATCGCCGGCATCAACGCGGGCGCGCGCTTCTACGTCACCAAGCCCTTCAAGACCGAGGAGCTGCTCCTGAAGGTGCGCAAGGCGCTCGGACAGCGTAAGTAACGCGCTGGAAGTGGCCGCCCCGCCCCGCAAGCCCTCGTCGTCCGGCGAGGCTCCCGTCCTCGTGTTCGAGCAGGGAGCCGGCGACGCGCCTTTCCGCGTGGTGCACGAGGATGGCTCGGTCGCGATACCGCTGCCCGTGAGCCGCCTCGAGGAGGCGCTCGAGAAGGCCCGCCGCGAGATTGTGCGCGCGCTGGACGACAAGGCGGACGATCCCTCGTTCGACGGAACGGTCGAGGCGCTGATCGGCCCGGCACTGCCGCGCAAGAAGAAGAACGACGAGGCGCTGGCAGCGCTGGCGGCCGAGCTGATGGCGGCCCACGGGGAACGCGAGCTGGCGTCGGGCGCCACGGTCCACCTCCACGTCCGCCACCTGAACGAGCGACACTGGAGGCTGGCGGAGTGGGAGAAGGCGCGCGAGGCGCTCACGCCTTCCAAGCGAGCGGTGTGGACCGAGCGGGCGCGGGTCTACGGCCTCCTGCTCTGGTCGGCCGTGATGATGTTCCTCGGCTTCGCCGGCTTCGGCGTCTGGCCGCTGGCGTTCGTGGGGATGGTGCCGGCGCTCTTCGTCTTCGACGGCGGCGGATCGCTGGACGGCACCCGCCCGACCGGCAGCAAGTTCTTCTGGCGAGCGCTCTTCTTCGGCTACATCGCCTACTGGGGCGGCTTCTACTGGGTCGTCGACACCATCGTCGACTTCGGCGGCTTCCCCTACCTGCTCGCGCTGGCCTTCGGCTCGATCTACTTCCTCTACCAAGGGGTCGAGTTCGTCCTGATCCTGTGGATTTGGCGGCGCGCCAGAGAGCGCGGGTTCAATCCGACCCTGGCCCTCGTCAGCGCCTATGTGGCGGTCGAGCTCGTCTTCCCGACGCTCTTCGACCACTACTACGGCAACAGCTTCCACATGCTGCCGCCGCTGGTGCAGCTGGTCGACATCGGCGGGCCGATGATGCTCACGGCGCTGGCCATGCTCGGCAACGGCGCGCTCTACGAGGTCGTCCGCTCGAGGATGCGCAAGGAGCCTTTTCCCAAGGCCTCGTCGCTCGTCTTCGCCGCCGCCGCCCTCTTCGCGCTCGGTTACGGCTACTGGCGGATCGGCGACGTGGAAGCGCGCGCCGCGTGCGGCGCCGAAGCTCGAGGTCGGGCTGGTGCAGCCGGACATGGATATCTTGGAAGCGCAGGCGCGGCCGATGGAGGGCCGGCGGCGGGAGGTCGAGCAGTCGCTGGCGCTCGAGCGCGAAGTCCACCCTGATCTCATCGTGTGGCCCGAGTCGGCGGTGTCGTTCGCGATACCCGAGGGCGTGAACATTCGCGGCGTGCTCTCGACGCGCGAGGGTACGGTCACGACGCCCGTCATCTTCGGTGGCATCTCGCGGCGCGAGACGGCCGACGGCACGCGCCTCTACAACACCGCGTTCCTCACCGATCCCGAAGGCGACGTCGCCGGCACCTACGACAAGACCTATTTGCTCGCCTTCGGCGAGTACATCCCCTTCGGCGAGCTCATCCCGCAGCTCTACGAGTACTCGCCCAACACCGGGCACTTCACGCAGGGCAGCCACGTCCGGCCGATGCATCTGGATGTAGGCGGGCGGGACTACCGGATCACGACGCTGATCTGTTACGAAGACATTCTGCCGCGCTTCGTGCGGCGGGCCGTGGACGAGGGCGACCCGCACCTGCTCGTCAACATCACGAACGACGCTTGGTTCGGCGCCACCCACGAGCCCTACGTGCACCTGGCGCTGGCGAAGTTCCGCGCCGCCGAGCACCACCGCTATCTGGTCCGCACCACCAATACGGGCGTCAGCGCGATTGTCGACCCGGCCGGCCGAATCGTGACCGAGAGCCCGCTCTTCGAGCGCGCGAC
The DNA here is from genome assembly GCA_963832725.1 of uncultured Pseudomonadota bacterium. Taxonomy (GTDB): domain Bacteria; phylum Myxococcota_A; class Polyangia; order Polyangiales; family Sandaracinaceae; genus JAEZBP01. The sequence continues at coordinate 2,446,302 of CAWHVG010000005.1, read as the reverse complement.
GCTTCACGGCGAGGTGGCGATGATGACCGGATGGACGCCCTACGAGACGCTCGGCGACTGGCCGGGTTGGCTCGGCTTGGCGCTCTCGGTCTACATGGCGTTCCTCGGGCGGTGGCCGAGGCGGCGTCGCGCGGCGGCCTGAGCGCCTCGATCTGTGCGGGACGACACGCGTCCGTCGCAAAATTCTCCCCTCCGCGTCGCATCTCGCGGCAACTCGCCATTGACACGGGGCGGCCGATCGCATTCGATTGGGCGCTCCGGGGGCGAGCCCGAACAACCGCGACTGCACCGTGTACCGCCGCATCCACACCTCGCTCGAGCGGGCTCCCGTCCGCGCTCTCGGCACGCTCTCGCTCGCCTTGGCGGCGCTGGCGTGCGTCGGCCTGGCATTCACGCGAGGCGAAGCCGAAGCGGACGCGACCACCCGCGTCTTCCTGAACGGCCAGCTCACGCAGGTGTCGTTCAACGACGGTGACACGTTCCGGGCGTTGGGTGGCGAGTTCAACGGCATCAACAACCGCCTCGCCGGCTACAACACGCTCGAGAGCTACGGGCCGGTCCACCAATGGGGCAGCTGGCACCCGTACGAGCTCTACATCATCGCCAAGATCGCCACGTACAACGCGCAACGCGGCACCTGGCACTGCCACACCGACGGCTCGCTCGACGGTTACGGCCGGACGCTGACCGACTGTCCCGATCTGATCGTCAGTCAGGTTCGGCAGGGGCTCGCGCACGTGATGCAAGTCGACGACTCGCCGGCGGCGCCGGAGTACCTGCGGGCGCAGCAGGATGCGATCCGGCACCGCCGCGGGATCTGGGCGCACGGCGTCCCCGACTTCATCATGACCTCGGTCCATTCGGCCGCGGAGGATCCGAGCCGGCCGGTCCACTACAACCGGCTGATCTCGACGCTCGACGGGCACTCCGAGTCGATGGAGCACAACGACACCTACGAAGAGTGTGAGTGGGTCTGCGACACGGAGACGCGGGCCAACCGGCAGCTCGTCGAGGCCGGCGCGCGGCGCCTGCGCGAGGACCCGAGGATCGCCCCGCGCATCGCGGACATGTTCAACATCAACCTGATCACGCTGGTCGACCGCTTCGTCCGGACCGGGGAGATCCCGGAGATCATCCCGGCGGACCTCCGCAACGACCTGAGCGCGCGGCTGACCCGCGAGCGCGACCAGGGGATGTACGGCGAGACCTATGAGGCGCCGGGATCCTGCATGCTCTACGTGACCTTCGAGCGCCGCTACGGCGGTCGTATCCCGCGCGCCGCCTGTCTCAATGGCCACGGCAACTGGCACGGTCAGGCGGGAGGACACTGAGCCATGCGTCGCTTCGCTTTCCTCGCGGTCGCGCCCGCGTTCTTGGTCGCGGGCTGCTTCACCCTCGCCGGTCCTCCTCCGGCCGGGTACGAGTCCGACCCGATCGCCTGCGCCGACGGCCTCGACAACGACCAGGACGGGCAGATCGACTGCCAAGACTCGGACTGCCTCGAATTCCAATTCTGCGGCGAGCAGATCGTCCCAACGGACCAGCCGACCCCCGAGACCACCTACTCGCTCTGCACCGACGGGATCGACAACGACGACGACGGGCACTTCGACTGCGGCGACACGAACTGCCAGGCGATCATGGAGCTCTGCTGCCAGGTCGAGGTCGACAACATCAGCTGTAGTGATCTCGATCGACAACGACGGCAACGGCTACGTCGACTGCGCCGATTTCAGCTGCCGGCACAACCCCTACGTCACGGTGTGCTCCACCGAGGCCGGCCGTTGCACGGACGGAGTCGACAACGACGGCGACCGCCTGATCGACTGCATGGACAGCGATTGCAGCACCGATCCGGCGTGCCTTCCGGCCCCGGAGTCCGACTGCACCAACGGGTGGACGACGACGGCGACGGCGCCATCGACTGCGCGGACAGCGACTGCGCGACCGATCCGGCGTATGAACCTGCCCCGAGAGCGACTGCAGCAACGGCATCGATGACAACAACGACGGCAACACGGACTGCGCGGACATGAGCTGCCAGAGATCCCTGCTGTATCGGGCGCGAGAACACCGTCGCGTTCTGCCAGGACGGCTTCGACAACGACGGCAACGGATTCGTCGACTGTAACGACTTCGGCTGCTCGCGGAGCAGGACCCGGCCGTGATGGCGGTCTGCGCCAGCGCCGGTGAGCACGACCCTCGACCAGTGCCAGAACGGCATCGACGACGATCACAACGGCTTCATCGATTGCGCCGACTTCTCGGCTGCAGCCTCGCGTCGAGCGGTGCCGCGACGCCCGAGGCCGTCGACTACTGCGCGAGCCGATCCGAGAACACGCTCGCGCAGTGCATGGACGGCATCGACAACGACGGCAACGGCACACGGACTGCGCCGACCACGGCTGTACGCGGATGTCGAGCGGAGCCACCCAAGACGCCGTCAACTACTGCAGCACCGTCACGGAGACGACCTTCGCCACCTGCTCCGACCGCATCGACAACGACCACAACGGGCACGCGGACTGCTCCGACTACTCCTGCCAGTTCACCGTGGTCGGCTGGGGCGTGAACTCTGCGAGACGCCGGACGACTGCGACGCCGGTTTCACCTGCCAGAACAACTTCTGCATCCACGAACTGCACGAGTCGGGAGCAACACCTGCCCGGCCGGTTGGCAATGCGATCCAACGGCGGGGAGCTGCGTCCACAGCTGCGCCACCGACGCCGACTGCGCCACGGACCGCGGTCAGACCTGCTACCGCAGCCGCTGCCTCGAGCTCCGTAGCCCCTGCTACGAGAGCCTCTGGGTCGACATGAGCTCCGACGATCACGTCGAACGACTCCACCTTCTCGACCGCATCGACCTGCGAAGAGCAAGTGCGGATGGCGACGGCGGCCTGTCTCGACGGGCTCGACAACGACCACGACTCGTTCCCGGACTGCCAGTCGACTGGGAGTGCAATCACAATCCCTGCGTCGTGACCGGTGACCCGGCGACCGCCTGCCGAGGTGCCGACGCCGGACCGCTGCCTCCGACATCGTAACGGACGACTCGTCGGCAGCGACGAACCGACCGCTCTGTACGTATGCGGGCGGCCGCACCTGTGCCATCGGGTCGCAGATCGGTCAGGCGTGCAGCTCCGACGCCGACTGCGGCTTCACCGACACCGGCGAGCTGCCGATGTCGTATCGGAACGCCTGCAGCGTGGCCGGGCCCGCCGGCGAAGCGTTCGTCTGCCCATGAGCTGTCTCGTCTTGGGGTGCGTCCCCAGACCCCCGAGTCTTAGGGAGAGGGTCGAATGAAGAAGGGATTGGTCCGCGCCTCCTGGGCGCTCATCGTCTGGAGCCTCGCGGCTGCGCCTGCCTTGGCTCAGTACCGCGACCACGGGACCCGCGGGCACCGTGGGCGGGGGCGCCGCGGACACCGGCACCGCGGACACCGGCGCCGAGGACACCGGCGCCGCGGCTCAGCCGGATCAGGGCCTCCAGTCGCCCGCGGCTCCTCAGCACGAAGCGGCGTGCGACGATGGTCGCGACGACGACCATGACGGCCTCACGGACTGCGCCGACGCGGACTGCTACGAGAACGAGTACTGCCACGCGGGAGGCTCGGAGGAGCGCACCAACGAGCGCTGCAGCGACTGGGTCGACAACGACGGCGACGGCGCGGTCGATTGCGCCGACCAGGACTGCAACGCGCCGGGCATCACGGTTTGCCAGGGGTCGTGGCAGCGCCAGCAAGCGCAGCAAGTGGGGCCGCAGAACACGCAGTCGGGCGGCGGCCAGGGCGACGACATCCCGCAGCTCGAGGGCAACCAGAGCGTCGAGGATTCTCATCGGCCAGGGCGGCGACAACGACGGCGAGCGCAACGACTACCTGTGCGCCGACGGCATCGACAACGACGGCGACGGCCGGACCGACTGCCAGGACTTCGGCTGCCGCTTCGACCCCTCGGTGAGCGTGTGCCGGGGCACGCCAGGCCTGCGTTTCAGCGTGGTCGCCGGCGTCGGCGCCAGCATGATCATCAACCAGGTGCCCAACACGGGAGCCGGCGGCGGGACCACCTACCAAGATCCGCAGGGCGACGTTCGCTTCACGCGCCTGCAGCTCCGCGCGCTCGGCACGATCCCCTTCATCCAGAACTCCTTCTTCCTCATCAACGTCCGCGCCGAGCGCACTTTCCGGCTGACGTTCGCGACGTTCAACTTCCCGCTCGACAACCAGGGTCACTACTTCTCGGTCAACAGCGGTAGCGGCAACCTGAGCTCGGGGTTGATCACCTCGACCTCCAAGCAGCCCCTCCTCGACCGTCCCTATTACCTGTTCAACGCGTTCGAGCAGCGAAACGGCGGCTCGGTCGAGGTCGGCGGCCCGATCACGTCCGACAACCGCCTCGGGTTCCGTATCTTCGCGACCGGTGGCTCGGGTAACTACACGGGCAACGTCGGCGGCCGCTTCTTCAACTCCACCGACCGGAACTTCAGCTACGGCGCGGGCGGGCAGCTCCTGCTCAACATCGTCGGCAACTACAACCGCTTCGACACGCCCTTCCTCTATTCGCCCGTCCCGCTGACGATCGCGGTCTTCGCGGGCGCGCGCTACGACCAGCGGCCGCTGGAGCGTTACACGGCGTGGAACGCGTTCGCGATCCTGCGCTACGACCGCTTCCTGATCCGCGCCGAGCACTACGGCCGGTACGTCCTCGACTTCGACAGCGTGCAGGTCGCCTGGAACGTGCAGACCAGCATCCTGCTCATCCCGCACGTCCTGATGCTGGCGGCCGACGTCGGTGGCTTCTTCGTGCCGGTCGGCTACGACCCGCAGGTGTTGGCGATGATCGGCGGGTTCAGCTCGCAGCTCAAGCAGCCGATGGAGGAGTTCCAGGCGCGCGCCGCCATCCACTGGTGGGCGTTCCGGAACATCGGCCGGATCTCGCTGCTCTACGCCCTCACGATGAACTGTCAGCACGTCTTCGGCTCGGGGCAGTGTCAGCCGCCGACCACGAACCCGACCGCCGCGCTCATGACCCACGAGGTTCGCGTCGAGGCACAGATCCGGTTCTGAGCCCGGATTTGGCGTGAATCGCGTCGCGAGAGCGAGGATGGCCGCGTCAGGATGGCCGCGTCGGGCCGCGTCGGACAGCCGCGTCGGGACAGCCGCGTCGGGACGAAGCGCGCCCGCAGGGGCCGACCGAGCCGTAGTTTCACCTGCGGCGACCGAGGCCGGGACGGCGTAGGCCCGTCCTGGCGGGGTCAGGCCACTCGCGGCAGCGATTCGGCGCGAAATCCAGGCTGAGCCGCCTTTTCCCACGAACGCCGGTGCTCGGGCGCCGGCGCGCTGGTAGCATCGACCGGATGTCGCTCCGCTTCATGGCGTTGGCGACGCTCCCGCTCGTCCTCACGGGCTGTGTGCGCGTCGTCCCTCTCCCCCACGACGCGGGTCCGCCGCCCTCCAGCGACGGTGGCGGTGTCCAGCTCGACTTTCCTCTCACGGGCGACATCGTCCCCGACGACGAGCAGCTGGCGCGGATCGATCCGAGCACGCTCCCGGCCGGCGCAACGCCCTGCATGGCGCCGGCGCTGGTCGAGGTGTATCGGATCGTCGACGGCGACACCTTCCACATCCGCTCCAACGATCCCGTGCTGGACACCAAGATCCGCTTCATCGGCGTGAACTCCCCCGAGATTGCCCACCCGCCGGCCACCACGACGTCGGATTGCTACGGTGACGAGGCGACCACGTTCACCGCCCAGCTCTTGAACCACAAAGTGTGGCTGACCTTCGACAACACCTGCCACGATCCCTACGGCCGCCTGCTCGCCTACGTGCACATCGGCAACGGAGAGGGTGGGTTCTGGCAGCGGCAGATGCTGCGCCGCGGCTTCGCGAAGGTGCTGACGATTGGCAACAACCGCTCCTTCGAGCCCGTGTTCCAGAGCGACGAGAACGACGGGAACATGTCGGGCGCCGGCTTGTGGACCGCCTGCTTCTGACGGCACTGCTCGCGTCGTTGCTGGCCGGCTGCTCCTGCGAGCGGGCGCCGGAGCCGCCGCCGGAGCCGGTCCGCGTGGCCGAGCCCACGACGCCTTGGCCGCGCGCGCTGGTGCCGGATCTCGAACCCGCGACGCCCGCCACCGAGGTCACCGTTCGGCCCGATTGGGTCGACCTCGACAACGCGGACCTCATCGCGACCTGGCCGGCCCTCGAGCTGGAGCGGGCCGAAGCGGCGGCCCGGGCTGGCCGTCCGGGCTGGCCGCGGCTCTCCGGGAGCGTGACCGAGCTCGAGGGCGATCCGATTGCGATCGCGCCGCTCCGCGAGCTCTTGGAGACGGCCCGGCAGGCCGAGCGCGCGGGGACGGGCGCGGGAACCGGCGCCGGCGCGTTCAACCTGCGCGTGGCCAGCGACGTCCCTTTCGAGCTGGTCGAGCGGGTCCTCTACACCGCATCGCAGGCCGGGTACTCGTCGCCACGGCTGTTGCTCGACCTCGATGACGGTCGCCGTGTGCTGCCGTGGCCGTCTGCCCCGCCGCGGCAAGCCCCCACGCGCGAGCAGATTGAGGCCGCCCTGCAGGGACATCAGGCCCCGGGCGAGAGCGAGGTCGAGGCCGCCGCGCCGAGGGCCACCCTCGACTCCGACCGCATCACGGTGGCCACGGGCGAGCAGACTCACTGCACGTTTCAGGGGGCCGTGAACGCGAGAAGGATCCAGCGCTGTGTGGGGCAGGCGCGTGAAGCCGGTGACACGCTCTCGTTGTCGGTCGCGTCGACCACGCCCTTCGGCCGTGTGGCGCCGGTGCTGCAAGCGCTGACGCGGGTTTTCCCCCACATCCGCATCCTGCGACGGTGATTTTGGGACCGTCCAGACGTGACGCGCCCGTCGTTCGCGCGTAACTTGTAGCCGCCCTTTCGATGCTGCGAAGCGTGGGCTTCAGGTTGAATGCCGCTGCGCTTCGCTCGTCCCTCCAAGTGCTCTCTCGTTTCGAACCGGAGTCCTCCGAATGACCCAGACTCTTTCTTTCCGTCTCGCCGCCGTCCTCGGCGCCCTCCTCGGCTTCGCCTCCGTCGCCTCCGCGCAGGCCCGGACCTTCCGCGCCCGCGGTGACGGTGGGAGCCGCATCCAGTTCGTCTCCGATGCGCCGCTCGAGACCATGACCGGCGTCAGCTCGAACGTGAGCAGTGAGCTGAGCGTCGACCCGAACGATTCTCTCGAGCGCGAGCGGCACCATCACCGTCCCCGTCTCGTCGCTGCGCACCGGCATCGACCTGCGCGATGAGCACCTGCAGGGCGACAGCTGGCTCGACGCGCAGCGCTTCCCGAACGCCACCTTCGAGATCACCCGCATCGACGGCGCCTCGCGGCTCGAGCCGAACCAGGAGGCGCGCATCCGTATCCACGGCCACTTCACCATCCACGGCGTGACGCACGACGTCGTCGCCAACGCCCGCGTCCGCTACATCCCGCTCAACGACGAGCTGCGCGCGGCGCACATCAACGGCGACGTGATCCGCGGGCACGCCACCTTCCGCATTCAGCTCACCGACTACAACGTCTCGGTGCCGCTGCCGGTGCGTCTCAAGGTCGCGAACGAGATTCGGGTGAACGTGAACCTGCGCGCGGTGGCCAACCCGAGCTGACGCCGCAGGTGGAGGGAGCGGGCGCGAGGTTCGTCCGCGGCGCCACGATTGCGTCGCGGAGGGCTCGCGACCGGGCGTCGTCCGAGAAGCGAATTCCGTCCGGTCCGGGCTCGATGCCCAGCGCGGCGTAGGTCTCGATGAGGTCCGGAAATCCGGTCTGCTCGAGCGCGCCTCGGGCGATGCGTTCGAAGATGGGCGGGCCGGAGCCGTCCATGCGAGCCATCGCCTCGTCCGCGCTGATGGGCGAGGGATCCGCGCCGCAGCACGCGAAGAGCCGCGTCAGCGCATCGTCGAGGGACGCCGCGCCGTCCGATCGTAGCCGCATCGCGACGTCGGCCTTCAAGGCGATGGCCGCGCCCGCCCAGTAGACGCGGCCGAAGGAGGCCGTGTCGGTCATGTCCCGGCTCTCCTCGAGGAGCGTCCGCCCGGTCCCCCCGTGCGTGCCCCGCTCGAAGCCGTCGACCAGGTTCGACCACGCTTCCTCGGGCGGTAGCAGCCCGCCCCGCGCGCGGAGCACCTCCTGATAGTAGGTCGCGATCCCTTCCGAGAGCCACGCGTCGCGCCGGTCGATGAAAGGCGTGGTCAGGTGGCTGAACTCGTGGACCGGCACCCAGGCGCGGGCCAAGCGCTCCTCGGTCGCGCTCTCGCCGACGAGGATCGCCACGGTGGGCAGCGTTCCCCGGCCGACCACGCCAAAGGGCGAGGAGGTGGACAAGGGCGTCGGCACGATCAGGATGCCGGCGTCGCGGTCGGGAAAGCGGCCGAAGAGCATGGCCGCCGCGTCGGCCGCCCGCGCCATGCAATGCGTCACCGCGTCCGTGCCCATCGCGACTCCGTCGCCGAGGACCGAGACGTGCAAGCACGCTCCGGGGACCGCCACCTCGCGCGTCTCGAAGTGTCCGAACGCGGCGTACGCGGTGAACCGGAAAGCGCGCTCGTCCAACCGGAGCTCGCCGTCCTGCCCGCGGGCCCAGAGGGGTGAGAGGCGGATGCCCTCGGGCAGCTCGAAGCGGGCCGTGGCTTCGGCGCCCGGCGCGCGATGAGTCGGCGCCCACAGCCAGACGGCGGTCGACGCGATGAGATTCGTCGCCGATGCGGTAGGCACCCTCGATGCCCCCGCGCTCTCGGGCCGCCAGCGCGAGGTCGACCTCGTAGCGGACGCAGGCGTCGCGCGGGAGACCCGCGGTGAGGAGGACCTCGCCGCTCCGCGTCAGCGACCGACCATCCGGTCCGCGCGCCATGCCGAGGTAGCGGCGCCCGCTCGGGTCCACCGGCGAGAGGGAGTAGGGCGCCGGTCCGGAGAAGCACATCCGCGCGCGGAGCAGACGCAATCCTCGGTCGATCGCGAAAGTGTAGGACCAGCGCGAGAGGGCCGGTCCGCGTCCCTCCACCGGTGGCAGCGCGCCGCACGCGGCGAGGAGCGCGGCCATCACGAGGAGGCTCGCTCGACGGGTGACATCCGGCAGGTGCTTCGGGGGAGCCACGGCGCCGCGCGTCAGCCGCGCCGCGCGCGGGACGGCCTCGGAAAGCTGGCAGTTCGATTGCGCGGCTCGCCTCTTCGGCACGGCGCCGCTTTGGCGCTCGGGAGGATGCCTCGCGCCGCCCGGCGTCACCTGCGCGAGCCGAGGATGATCTTCTGCTCGACCAGATCGGCGAGCACGCCCGCCATGCCGTCGATGAAGCGCGCGTCCGGTTGGCGTCCGAGCTGGGCCAGCACCAGGCGTGCTCCGTCCGCGCAGCTGCGCTCGCCCCCGCTCCAGGCAGAGAAGAGCCGCCCGCCGATGTCGTTCAGCACGTAGCAGGACGTTCGCGCGCCCTCGGGCTTGCGGTAGACCACCGCCAGATGCGGCTCCGCGAGCGCGGCCGGGCTCGCGAAGTCCTTGTCGACCCGATGGCGAAGCGGGACGGCGAACGCGGTCGGGTTCAGGACCGGCACCGCCTCGAAGTCGAGCTCGCCGTGGGGCGGCGGATCGTACTCGGCGGCCAGTGCGCGCCACTTCGCGTCCTCGAAGCGCACCAGATCCGAGAGATGCGGCGGAAGGCTCTCGTCGCTCTCCCAGCCGGGCAGCGCGTGCGCGACGAGCTCGTCGGACGATCTCGCGGATGTAGCGGGTCCGCGGCGCCTTCTCGGCTAGATAGCGCGCTACCGCGGCGTCGAAACGCGCTTTGCCGAGCACCTCCGCGGTCCGCGGCAGCCCGCTCCGCGCCATCTCGAAGAGGCGATGGCGGACCATCCCCCTGTACATCAACCAGCGCTCGCGATCGGCGTACAAGAGCGCGAGGTCTTCCTCGCTCGGCGTCCGGTCGAAGCAGATCCGCGTGAACGCCCTCTGCACCTCCGCCAGTGCGCTCACGTGGCCACCGCCCGCGGCTGTGCGCTCGCGCGTCCGTGCACCGCCATCGCCCGCTCGTAGATGTCCGTCAGGCGGCGCAGCTCTTCCAGCACCTCGTCCAGCGGCGGGATGTTCTGATCGCGCTCGAGCAGGACCGGCACCGGCCCCATCCGCTCCAGCGTGTGGCGCAGCAGCTCGTACACGCCATCGCACATCGGCTCGCCGTGCGTGTCGATGATGATCCCGTCTTTGCGGGTCATGTGCCCGGCGACGTGGATCTGCACGACGCGCTCGGGCGGGATGCGGTCGATGTAGCTCTTCGGGTCGAAGCCGTGGTTCTGCGCGTTGACGTAGACGTTGTTCACGTCGAGCAGCATCCGGCAGTCGGCCGCCTCGAGCACCTCGAGCACGAAGTCCGGCTCGTCCATCGCAGGCGGCGCCGGATCCGCGTAGTAGCTGACGTTCTCCACCGCGACGGGCCGCTCGATCGCGTCGGAGAGCTCCTTCACGCGCGCCGCGACGACGTCGACCGCCTCCCGCGTGAAGGGCAGAGGCAAGAGGTCGTGGAGGAACGCGCCGTCGGTGCCGGCGAAGCAGAGGTGATCGCTGTACCAAGGCGCGTCGATGCGATCGAGCAACGCCTTCAGGTCGCGCACGTAGCCCGGGTCGTAGCGGTCCACGGTGCCGAACCCGAGGGTCAGTCCGTGCGGGACCAGCGCCCAGCGCTCCATCGCCCGCTCGAGGTTCTGCGCGAAGCGTCCTCCGCGCCGCACGTAGTTCTCGGGGTGCACTTCGAGCCAGCGCACCTCGTCCGGGGCGCGCTCGAAGAGCTCTGCCGCCAGATCGTGTCGCAGCCCGAGGCCGACTCCTTCGACCGCCTTCGCGTCGCTCAAAAGCGCCTCCGCATCCAAGGTTAACCCCGCTGGGCGCCGGCGCTCGTGTCGCCACGCACCCTCGGCACCAAAGCGCGCTCGAACCGAGTCGCCGGGCGACCGGCCGCGCCGAGCGATGCCCCAGAAACGAAACCGCGGGAGCCGCCGATGGCGACCCCCGCGATCCACGCTCGAGCAGCGATCAGATGATCACTGCGCGGCCGCGCTGTCGTCGGCCGCGCCGCCGCAGCTGCCCGCGCCGCAGGACGCCTCGGAGCCCGCCCCGTCGGTCGAGGTCGAGGTGCCGTCGGTGGTCGTGCCGTCGGTCGCGGTGGTGTCGGTGGTGCCCGCCGCGCCCGAGCAGGACGCCTCGCCGCTGCCCGAGCAGGACGCCTCGCCGCCACCGGTCGTCGCCGTGTCGTCGGTGCTGGCACCGGAGGCGCTGCCGCCGCCGCAGCCGACCGCGGTGAGGCCGAGGGTTGCAGCCGCGATTGCCACCAGCTGGGTCTTGAGGATCGTGTTCATTCGGATTCTCCCGAGATTTCTTTGGTTCGGTTGCCTACTTGGGGTCGCCCGGACGACACCTCGTCGGCGGCGACCGGATGAGGTCGTCGCATCTTACGCCACATCCCGCCCGGAGTTACAAGAGGAAGGTGCAAAACCAGCCGGGGGTCGGGAGGGTGCCCAGCGCCGAGCGCAAGTGATGGAGACCAAAGCGCTTTTCCGGCGTGCGCGGGCTCTCTGAGAGCGCCGCTTCGATTCGGAATTCGTCGACCGAGCTCCCGCGCGGCCGCGCGGTGTTCAGGGCGAAGGGGGCAGGAGGAGCGTGAACGCGCCGTCCGCGTTCGTCTGTGCCCGCCCGATCTGCACCGCCCGCGTCGTGCCCGACTCGTCGATGATCGCGTACGCGCGGACCTCGCCGTTGGCGACCGCGGGGCCGTCTGCGAAGCTCACGGTGCCGGTGATCGGAACCGGCGGGCTCAGCTCGACCACATCGCGCACCACCGCGTCGGCGCCACCGATCGCGACGTTGCGAACGATCGACCAAGGCCACTCCGTGCCATCCGGCGGTTGGATGGTGAGGTCGTAGAGGCCGACGTCGAGCGGCAGGTCGAAGCGGCCGTCCGGATCGGTCGACGTGTCGGTGGCTCGCGCGTAGACCGCCACGTCCGCGAGCGCGCCGCCGTCGGTGCTGCCTCGCGGCCGAGCGTGGATCTCGGCGTTCGGCATCGCGCGCGCGTCCGGAGTCTGCACGTTCCCGCCGTAGTGCGTGCGCGGCGGCAGCTCGTAGAGCTGGCCCATCAGCGTCGGGTGGTCGGTGCCCAGCATCAGCCGCGGCACGCGGAGGATGCCCAGATTGTGGGTCTCGGTGTCGGTCGGCGTGACGACGAGGTCGTAGGTGCCCGGCAGGAGCTGGACCGAGAACGCGCCGTACGCGTCGGTGGCGACGGTCGCTCGAAAGGTCCCGACCACGCCGGTCGTCTGGTCGGTCACGTCGGTCGAGGTGAAAGTCAGCGTCGCCGAGGTGCCGTGGCCAGGGCTGCCCGCCGGCTCGACCGAGCCGCTGTACGCGATGACCTGATCCGAGATCGGCGGGAGCAGGATTGCGACGCCGTTGCCGGTGTCGAAGAGCGCGCCCGGATCGACCGTGAAGGTCGGGCTCGGCCGGCCCTCGGCGAGGCGCGACGACGTGGCGCTGATCGCGATCAGGAAATCGTCCGTCGGCGGCATCTGGATCGAAAACCAGCCCTGGGGATGTGACGTGTCAGAGCCGGTCGTGTAGGTCGACGAGATGACCCGACCGTCGTTGGAATCGATCGCGCGGACCAGCATCCCGTCCTGGCCGTCGCCGCTCTGGTCCACGACGACTCCCTCGATCGCCGTCAGCGTGTCCACCGGGTAGAGGAGAGGCAGCGCGCCGCCGCCTCCGGCCGGCGTGCGATAGCGGAAGCGGGCGGGTGGCAGCTGCGAGCGCCAGTCCCCGTTGGGCTCGACGCGGACGTCGTAGATCCGGTCCGGCAGAAGCTGCACGGCGTAGTCGAAGACCTCGTCGCCCGCCGTCATCGGCGTGGTGAAGGTCTGGGTCTGGACGGGCGGCGTCGACACGCCGTGGATGCCGTCGACGAGCGAGAAGGTGAGGGCCGCCGTGATCGGCTCGCCCCGTGAAGCGGGATCACCGGTCAGCACGGCGCGGACCATGCCGCGCACCGACACGCCGAGAGGCAACACGAGATCCTGCTCGCCGCTGCCCGTGACCTCCGTGGGGGCGAAGGTGACCGGCAGCGGGGTCCCGCCGAGCGGGTCCATCGCCGGCACCACCATCAGCGCGACCTGCATCGCGCTCGGCGGATCCGCGACGCACATCCGTGTCGTGTCGCAGCGGCCGGTCGGGCAGTCCGAGTCCCGCGAGCATGTGTTGCTCGCCGGGTCGTCCAACAGCGTGCCGCAGCCGGAGAGGGCCAGCGCGAGGGTCGCGAACGCGAGACCGAGGCGTGCCTTCACGGCGCGGTGCCCGACGACGTGCGTGGACAGCTGTCCATGTCCACCGAGGGCATGGACTGGTTGATCACCTCGATCCACCACACGCCGACGCCTTGGTCGGTCGGGTCGATCAGCTGCGGGTCGGCCACCCCGGAGATGTTGTCGTTGCTCGTGACCAAGAGCTCCGCCCAGTGGCACCCGGCACCGAGGGCCGAGAGCTGCTCGAGCGGAACGTCGAACGAGACGTTGCGATCCCAGGGCTGATCGCCGTGCTGAGGCGTGATCAGCGTGTCGTTCACCAACCCTTGGCGGCCGGGCGCGTTGGGGTTGCGGTCCAGATAGATCAGCCCGCGGAGCTGCTGGTCCACGTTCGGATCCCGGACGACGGCCCTGAAGGTCAGCGTGCTGCCGACGCCCGCATCGCCGCCGACCGGCGCGTCGAGGTCCACCTTGATCATCTGGGACATCGGCGTCTCGGCGGTGCCGAGCACGGCCGGCGGCACGTTGACCGGGGCCTGGTAGTCGAAGTCGCGGAGGATGCAGCCCATCAGTGAGGTCGAGCAGGCGAGCAAGAGAAGCAGCCGGCTCACCGGCGATCCCTTAGCAACGCCGGTGCCAGCGCCGCGAAGCCAGCGACCTTCGGCGAGATTACGCAGGAATCGGGGTGCCATGGTCCAACCTCGATCGGCTCGCTAGGACATCGATGTCAGGCTTTTCGGCCTGAGGAGCGATGACGCATCACTCCTTCGCGGTGCCGCATCCTTCGCGGTGCCGCTGGTGGGCTCCGGCGCGTCGTGCTCCCTCTCCAGGTAGCGGAAGATCGTGCGCGGATCGACGCCGAGGTCGCGGGCCGTCTTGGTCCGGTTGCCGTTGTTGCGCTCGAGGACCTCGAGGATGTAGCGGCGCTGGAAGTCCTCGCGGGCCTGGGCCAGCGTCTGGATGTCCGCCAGCGCCTCCGGGAAGAGGTCCATGTCCTCCGGCCCGATCAGGGTCTTGTCGCAGAGGACCATGGCCTTCTTGATGCGGTTCTCGAGCTGCCGCATGTTGCCGGGCCACTCGTACTTCTTCATGGCGATGAGCGCGTTGGGCGTGAAGCCCTTCACCTTGCTACCGAACTCCTCGCCGTACTTGCGCAGCAGGAACTTGGCGAGCACCACCACGTCCTCGCCGCGTTCGCGCAGCGGCGGCAGGTGCAGGTTGACCACGTTCAGCCGGTAGTAGAGGTCCTCGCGGAAGTTGTTCCTCTGGATCTCCTCTTCGAGGTCGCGGTTGGTGGCGGCCACCACCCGGATGTCGACCGGCTCGGGCTTGGTGTCGCCGACCTTCATCACGACCTTCTCCTGCAGCGCGCGCAGGAGCTTCACCTGGAGCGCGACCGGCATCTCACCGATCTCGTCCAGGAAGAGGGTGCCTCCATCGGCCGCCTGGAACTTGCCCTGGCGGGTGACTACGGCGCCGGTGAACGCGCCGCGCACGTGCCCGAAGAGCTCCGACTCCAGCAGGTTCTCGGGGATGGCGCCGCAGTTGACGACCACGAAGGGCCCGTCCTTGCGCGGGCTCCGCCGGTGGATCTCGCGCGCGATGAGCTCCTTGCCGGTGCCGGTCTCGCCGGTGATGAGGACGTTGATGCTCGTCGCGGCGACCTTCTCCACCTTGTGGAAGACCTCGAGCAGCGAGGGGCAGGTGCCGATGATGTCGCCGAACTTGCGGTCCTGGAGCTGCTCGGCCAGGTGATCGCGGTCGGTCTTGAGGTGGTCGAGCAAGAGCGCGTTCTGGAGGATCAGCGAGGCCTGGCCGGAGAAGATGGTCAGCACGTCGAGGGTCGACTCGTCGAAGAGCCGCCGCACGTTGTCGTTGCCGACGTAGAGCACGCCGAGGAGCTGGCCCTGCGCGATCAGCGGCGCGCACATCACGCTCGCGAGCTGCAGGTTCATCACGCTCTCGCTGGAGCCGAACTGCGTGTCGTGCAGCGCGTCCGAGACGATCAGCGGGCGGCGGCTCTCGATGACCTTCTGGAGGATCGAGTCGCTCAGGTGCTGCACGGCGTCGGGCAGGTTCTGCTGCTCGAGGTTGCGGGCGACGTTGACTCGCGGCTCGCCGTCCGAGAGCAGGATCAGGAAACCTTTGCCGGCGTGGGTGACGTCGACGATGGCGTCCATCAGCGCCTCGAGCTGCCCGTCGAGGCTGGTGGAGGCCATCAGGCGCTCCGAGAACTCGTGGAGCTTGCGCAGGCCCGTGAGCTCCGCCTCGTGGCTCTCGTCTTCGTCCGACTCGAGCGAGACGGTCTCGTCGAAGATGGAGAAGGTGAGCTCGAGCTCGCCGAGCGTGAGCCGATCGCCGTGGAGGAGCTTGCCGCGGCGCTTCTTCTTGCCGTTGATGGCGATGTCGCCCTTGCGATCGACCTCGGAGAGGTTGAAGTCCTTGCCGTCGAAGACGATCTGGGCGTGGTAGTCGGCCAGGCCTTCGGCGCGGATGGCGACGTCGTTCCCACCGGCGCGGCCGACGGACGTGATCTTCTTGTAGACCGGGTAGATCTGTGGGCGCCCCTCGGGCTTGATCCACTTCAAGGACGGCATGGAGGCGAGCATAACGCGCGGCGTCTCGCGACGCTGGCTTTCCGCCGCGGAGCGCGCGATTCGCGCGTGGACGTGCCCAGCGGCCGCCGGAGAACACGATCTGGCGAGCCGTGGGATCCCCAGGGCCGGCTCATGGCCAGCGATTCGGGCTCAGGGCGCGAGGTCGCCAAACCAGCGCCTCCACTCTCGATCCTCCTCCCGTACCTCCTCGATCAGCGCCTCCACGCGCTCGGTGGTCCCGGGGTCTTCGCGGCGTACGAGGTTGATGACGGTCCGGAGCTCCTTCACGGCCTCCGCCGCGCGATTGGCGCGGGCGAACGCGCGGCCGAGCGCGCGGTGGGTGCTCCACTCGGCCGGGTCCTCGCGCACCGCAGTGCGCGCCTCCTTGATCGCCGCTCGCGTCTCGTCTCGGCCGAGCAGCAGCTCGACGAGCAACACGCGATCCGCGGTCCGTGGTCGCCGCATCGCGAGCAGCTCCGTGATCCGCTCCGCGATCTCTGGCGAGCGAGGGTCGTCGCGCGCGAGCCAGGCGCTTGCGTGCACGACGTCGCGGTCCCGCGGGGCGAGCGTCGCGGCTTCGCCGAGCCGGCGCTCGCGCTCGTCCGATGGACCCAAGGCCGCGCGGAGCACGAGCGCGCGCGCCGCGACGTGAGGCTGGCTCCCACGGGCGGCCGCGACGACCGCGTCGAGGTGTTGCAGGGCTCTGTCGGTGGAGCCGCGCTCCGCGTAGAGCTCCGCCCACAGCAGCTGCGCCTCGGCGTGCGACATCGCCACCGGGCGAGGCAACGGGAAGGTCGGCGCGTCGTAGCGGATGCGGCGCGTGGGAAAGCTCGTGCCTCCGAGGTACGCCGTCAGCGCCTGGTCGAGCGCCGCGCCGCGGAACGCCTCGCGAAATGCCCGCGCGCCGTCCACCGACCCGTCGCGCAGCGCGTGGAGGTACTGGCTCATGCGGTGGCGCAGGTCACGGTCGCGCCCCAACACCAAGAGGTGCACGATTGCCCACGCGCTCGCGTAGTTGCCGGTGCGCTCTGCGCTCGTGTCGTCCGCGCGGTGATAGAACGCACCACCGTCGGCGGCGACCACGGCGCTCGCAGGTTGGAACGTCCTGCGCGGCAACGCATCGCGCCAGATGCCGTGGGACTGGAACGGGTACTCGTAGGACCTGCGGGAGATGGCGTAGGTCGGAAGACCGACGACGAGGTGGTCCTCGTAGATGTCGAGCGTCTGGAAGAACTTCGCGAGGCCCTCGTTCAACCAGATCGGCGCGGCGGGAAAGCATGCCTGGACGAAGCGATGCGTGAGCTCGTGGATCAGCACTTCCCGCACACCGAGCGTGTGCCCCGAGACGACGATGCGGGCGGACTGCACGGCCATGTCGGAGCGCGCCGCGTGAAACGTGCCCGCGCTCCAGGAGTCCTCGACATCGACGTAGTCGGCGTCGTTCGCCAGCACGACCGCCTCGACCTCGACGGTCTTGACCGCGCTGCATCCGAAGAAGACGCGCGAGAGCGCGCGGTGCGTGTCCTCCAGCTCCCACGCGAACTGCGCGCCCTGCGCCGGGCCGAAGTCCGTCCGAACGCGGATGTGCTCGGTGCGGAACGTCCACCAGTGGTCGACGTGCCCGCGGGACGACGGGAGGTGGGCGCAGCCGCAAGCGACCAGCGCCGCGGTAGCGACGATGGCGAGCGCGGATAGGGCGCGAGCGGTCATCGCTCTTCGAGGATGCCATCCGGAGGCGCGGCCGTCAGGATCCAGCTCGACCCGTCTGGCTTTCCGGTCCCTCCCCGGCCGCGAGCGGTCCGCGCCGTCAGTCCGTCGCGCAGAGCTCGGAGCGGATCAGGAAGCGGACGCCCCGCGGCGCCTCCAGAGAGAACCCGGCGCCCCGTCCGGGCACCACGTCGAGCAAGAGCCGCGTGTGCTTCCAGCGCTCGTACTGGTCGCCGCCGATGTAGAAGGGTTGGCCGGCCACTTCGCCCAGGAGCACGTCGCGCGCGCCCAGGCGGAGCTCGCCGCGCGGGTAGCACATCGGCGCGCTGCCGTCGCAGCAGCCTCCGGACTGGTGGAACATCAGCGGCCCGTGCTCCTCCGCCAGCGAGCGGACGAGCTCGATCGCCGCGTCGGTGGCCTGCACGCCGTTTCGTTCGTCCACGGTGGTCATGGCGCCTTCCGGAGAGAAAGGAGGACGCCCGCGGCCGGCCCAGAGGGGGCTGGCCGACCGCGGGCGCGGGGGAATGGAATCAGAAGAAGCCCATCGGCTTCGGGTCGTAGCTGACCAGCAGGTTCTTGGTCTGCTGGTAGTGCTCCAGCATCATCTTGTGGGTCTCGCGGCCCATGCCCGAGTGCTTGTAGCCGCCGAACGCCGCGTGAGCCGGGTAGAGGTGGTAGCAGTTGGTCCACACCCGGCCGGCCTGGATGGCCCGTCCGGCGCGGTAGGCGGTGCTGCCGTCGCGGCTCCACACGCCGGCGCCGAGGCCGTAGAGCGTGTCGTTGGCGATGGCGATGGCGTCGTCGAAGCCGGAGAAGCGCGCGACCGACACGACCGGGCCGAAGATCTCCTCCTGGAAGACCCGCATGGTGTTGTCGCCCTCGAAGATGGTGGGCGCGACGTAGTAGCCGTCCTTCAGCTCGCCGGGCATGGAGACGCGCTCGCCGCCGAGGCGGAGCTTGGCGCCCTCCTTCTTGCCGATGTCGATGTAGGAGAGGATCTTCTCGAGCTGGTCGTTCGACGCCTGCGCGCCGATGCGGGTGTCGGTGTCGAGCGGATGTCCCGGCTCGACCGCCCGTGTCCGCGCCGTCGCCAGCTCCATGAACTCTTCGTAGATTCGAGCTCTGGACGAGGGCGCGCGAGGGGCAGGTGCAGACCTCGCCCTGGTTCAGCGCGAACATCGCGAAGCCCTCCAGCGCCTTCTGCCGGAAGTCGTCGTCCTTCGCCATCACGTCCTCGAAGAAGACGTTCGGCGACTTGCCGCCGAGCTCCAGCGTGACCGGCACGATGTTCTCGGACGCGTACTGCATGATCAGCCTGCCGGTGGTGGTCTCGCCGGTGAACGCGACCTTGGCCACGCGCGGGCTCTGGGCGAGCGGCTTGCCGGCCTCGACGCCGAAGCCCTGGACGATGTTGAGGACGCCGGGCGGCAGCGCCTCGCCGATGAGCTTGGCCCACAGCATGATCGTCGCCGGCGTCTGCTCGGCCGGCTTGAGCACCACCGCGTTGCCGGCGGCGAGCGCGGGCGCGAGCTTCCAGGCCGCCATCAGGAGCGGGAAGTTCCACGGGATGATCTGCCCGACGACGCCGAGCGGCTCCTTCACGTGGTAGGCGACGGTGTGCTCGTCGATCTCCGCCATGCTGCCTTCCTCGGCGCGCAGGCAGCCGGCGAAGTAGCGAAAGTGATCGATGGCCAGCGGAAGATCGGCCACCAACGACTCGCGGACCGGCTTGCCGTTGTCCCAGGTCTCCGAGACGGCGAGCAGCTCGAGGTTCTCCTCCATGATGTCGGCGATGCGGAGCAGCGCTCGAGAGCGCTCTGCGGGCGCCGTCTTGCCCCACTTCTCCTTGGCCGCGTGGGCGGCGTCGAGCGCGCGCTCGACATCGTCGGCGTCGGAGCGGGCGATCTCGCAGAAGGGCTTCCCGGTGACGGGGCTGATGTTCTCGAAGTAGCGGCCCGCTTTGGGGGCGACGAATTCGCCGCCGATGAAGTTGTCGTAGCGGCTCTCGTAGTGGACCTTCGAGCCTTCGGTGTTCGGTGACGCGTAGCGCATGAATGCCTCCTCGGTCGTGCGGGAAGGCTCGCGTTGCAGCGGACGTACCAGCGCGCTCGGCTAGGTTCCCGCGCTCGCTCGCACGGATCGATTGGAGCGTTTCGATACGATCGTCGTCGCGCCTCGATACAGGGATCGAATCGGGGTTGTTGGCGCCTCGTTTCGGGCGCACCGTGATGGAATGTCGAGCGTGGGGCCGCTGGTGCTCGATCAAGTCCCGGAGCGCGTGTGGGTCGCGTTCCAGGAGGGGCGAGCCGCGATCCGCGAGTCGGTGGGGCACCCGCTGCTCGAGCGATGGGCGCGCGCGCGGCGGCTGGGCGCTCCGACTCGAGGCGCGAGCGTGGACGATCAGCTCCTGCGCGGAGAGGCGCTCCGGCTGCGAGCCGAGCACGCGCAGATGCTCCAGTCGATTGGCTCCTCGGCGCTCGACGAGGCCGCGGCGCGCGTGTCCGAGCGAGGGTTCGTGCTCCTGCTGGCCGACCCGGACGGCGTGGTGGTGCGGACGGAAGGTGGAGGCGCGTTCCGCGACGAGGCGCGCCGGGTGCGCCTGATCGAGGGGGCGTCCTGGAGCGAGGCCAACCGCGGGACCAACGCGATCGGGACGGCGGCCATCGAGCGGCGCCCGACAGTCGTGCTGGGTCGCGCCCACTTCGCGCGCTCCTACCATCGGCTCGCCTGTTACGCGGCGCCGGTCCTCGACGCGCACGGCGGGTTGGTCGGCGTGCTCGATGCCACCTCGACCGTCGAGCGCGCGGTGCCGGAGATCGGCGCGGCGGTCTTCGGCGCAGCTCGCGTCCTCTCGGAGCTCCTGCGGCTCGAAGCGTATGCCGGGGTGGGCAGCTCGATGTTGCGCTTGCTCTCCCGCACCCTCGACCGCTGCGGGGATCCGGCGCTGCTGATCGAGGCGCCCGGTCGGGTGTCGCGCATGAACGCCGCCGCGCGCGAGCAGCTCGAGGGTGCGTTCGCCGGTGGTGACGTCGAGGCGCTCCTCGGGATCGATTGGGCGACGCTCACCGGCATCGCGCTGGACCCTCCGCCGGGAGGGCGAACGGTGAAGCATTCGCTCCGGCTGCACGCGGAGCCGGTCCTCGACCGACGGGGCCAGCCCATCGCCGTGCTCGTCAGGTTGGAGCCGCCCCCGCGCGTTCGTGCTCCGCGGCCCGCGCCGGTGGACGCGCCGTCATCGGACGACGATGTGTTTGCGCCGATCTTCGCCGAGGACGCGTCGCTGTTGAAGGCCATCGACTGGGCGCGCCTGGTCGCGAGCAGCGAGCTGCCGGTGATGCTCCTGGCGGAGACCGGGTCGGGAAAGGAGCTCTTTGCGCAGGCCATCCACCGATCGAGCGCCCGGGCGGACGGACCCTTCGTGGCGGTGAACTGCGGTGCGGTGGCGCCGACGCTCCTCGAGAGCGAGCTCTTCGGTTACGCCGCCGGCGCGTTCACGGGTGCCGATCGGCGCGGCCGGCCGGGGCTCTTCGCGGCGGCGAGCGGCGGCACGCTCTTCCTCGACGAGGTGGCGGAGATGCCGCTGGCCATGCAGGCGGCGCTGCTCCGCGTTCTGGAGTCCGGAACCTACCAGCGGGTGGGCGATCCGCGGAGCGAGCGCTGCGACGTGCGGGTGATCTGCGCGACCTGTCGCGATCTCGACGACGCGGTGGCGCGGGGCGCGTTCCGGCAGGACCTCTACTACCGGTTGAAGGGCGCGTCGCTGAGGCTGCCGGCGCTCCGCGATCGCAGCGACGTGGTCCCGCTGGCGCGCACGCTCCTGGCGTCGCGAGCGAAGCGCGCCGGCTGGCGGAGCACGCCTTCGTTGACGGGCGAGGCCGAGCGCCGCATCGCCGCCCACGACTGGCCGGGGAACGTGCGCGAGCTGATCTCGGCGCTCGATGTGGCGCTGGTGACCGCCCGCGGCGCCGGTGCGGACGAGATTGGCGCCAGCCACCTGCCGATCGACGTTCGCCACACGTCCGCCCGGGAGCCGGCCGGCGCGCTCGAGCGGGCCGAGGAAGACGCGCTCCGCCGCGCCCTCGATGCTCACCGCGGCAATGTCAGCGCGGCCGCGCGCGAGCTCGGCGTCGCGAGGAGCACGCTCTATCGACTCGCCCGTCGTTTCGGTCTGACCGTTCGCGGTCGCGGTCGCGAGCGCCGCTGACCCGATTGCTTGCGCGCGAGCTCGACGCGCCGCGTCACACGCGCCGGATGGGAACGCCGTCGCTTCGACGCGCCGCGTCGATGGCGCTCGCGCCGTGGATCTCCGCGACGTGAATGGGCGCGGAAACCGGAAACGAGGGGCCGGGCGCGAGACGGAAAAGCGAGCGGGCCGCCCGCGGAACGGACGGCCCGCTGTGTCTCGCTGGCTCGCAGCTCAGCTGCAGCCCATCGAGTTGCCGCAGTTCAGGCACTTGTAGCAAGCGCCGTTGCGGACGGTGATGTGGCCGCACTGATCGCACATCGGCGCGTCACCCATCATCTCGCCGAGCTGCTGATCGAGCACGCTGACGCCCGCTCCCTCGAAGCCGAAGTCGACCTGCCCAAACTCGACCGTCTCGGCCGGCTGGATCTGCTCGGGCGGCACCGACGGCTGGTGGCCGGCGACCTTGTGCACCGTCTCCACGTCGGTCGGGTTCTGCAGCTCGAGCTGCACCTCGGTCGGCGGGACCTGCGCGAAGTCGTAGCGGCCGAGGTACTCCACGCCGAGCACGCGGAAGACGTAGTCGATGATCGAGGTGGCGAACTTGATGTTCGGGTGGCCGGCGACGATGCCGCCCGGCTCGAAGCGCGTGAACGTGAACTGGTCGACGTAGCTCGAGAGAGGCACGCCGTGCTGGAGGCCCATCGACACGCTGATCGCGAAGCAGTTCATCAGCGAGCGGAAGGCGGCGCCCTCCTTGTGCATGTCGACGAAGATCTCACCGAGGGAGCCGTCCCCGTACTCACCGGTCCGGAGGAAGATTCTTGTGGCCGGCCACGCGCGCTTCCTGGGTGAACCCGCTGCGCTTCTTCGGCAGGCGATGCCGCACCGTGTTCGGCGGCGCGAAGCCCTCCCGCGGCGGCGCGGCGGCGACGGGTGCCTTCTCCTCGCGCACCTCGGCCTTGGTCTCGGCCTCGCTCTCCTTGTCGGACGAGGTGTTCAGCGGCTGGCTGGCCTTGCAGCCGTCGCGGTAGAGCGCGATCGCCTTGAGGCCGAGCTTCCAGCCCTCGTGGTAGATGCGCTCGACGTCCTCGACGCTGGCCTCGTGGGGGAGGTTGACCGTCTTGCTGATCGCGCCGCTGAGGAAGGGCTGGGCGGCCGCCATCATCCGGACGTGCGCCATCGCTTCGAGGAAGCGCTTGCCGTGCTTGCCGCAGCGGTTGGCGCAGTCGAAGACCGGCAGGTGCTCGTCCTCGAGGTGCGGGGCCCCCTCGATGGTCATCCGGCCGATGACCACGTCGTTGATCTCGCCGATCTGCGCGGCGGTCAGGCCGAAATGCTTGAGCAGGCTGAAGCCCGGCTTGTTGTAGGCGTCGGGTGAGAGGCCGAGCCGGTTCATGGCGTCGGGGCCGAGGACCCACGGGCTCAGCGCCTGGCCGACGTCGAACACGCCCGGTAGCGCCTTCTCCGCCTTCTCGACGTCCGCCTCGGTGAGGCCGCGATCGAGGAGCGCCTTGCGGTTGAGGTAGGGCGCACCCGTGAAGGTGTTGGTCCCGCTGACGTAGGCGACGATGTCGGCGCGCTGCGCCTCGGTGTAGCCGAGGTTCGCCAGCGCGGCCGGCACGCTCTGGTTGACGATCTTGAAGTAGCCGCCGCCGGCCAGCTTCTTGAACTTCACCAGCGCGAAGTCGGGCTCGATGCCGGTGGTGTCGCAGTCCATCAAGAGGCCGATGGTGCCCGTCGGCGCGAGCACGGTGGCCTGCGCGTTGCGGTAGCCGTTCTGCTCACCGAGCTTCACGGCCTCGTCCCAGTCCTCGCGCGCCGCGTCGAGCAGCTCCTGCGGGACGCCGCTGCCGCCGCCACCGGCCACGCCCGGGCCACCCCGGCGATCGATCGCGTACGCGGCGTCGCGGTGCTTGTTCATCACGCGCAGCATCGGCACGCGGTTCTTGAGGAAGCCCGGGAAGGGCCCCTTCGTCCCCGCCATCTCGGCGCTCGCGCGCAACGCGTGCCCGCAGAGGATCGAGGTGAGCGCCGCGCACCAGCCGCGCGCCTGGTCGCTGTCGTAGGGGATGCCGAGGCGCATCAGCACGGTGCCGAGGTTCGCGTAGCCCAGGCCGAGCGGACGGTAGTCGTGGCTGTTCTTCGCGATCTGGCGGGTCGGGTACGCCGAGTGGTCGACCAGGATCTCCTGGGCGACGAACATGATCCGGATGGCGTGCCGGTAGCCCTCGATGTCGAAGCGCCCCTCGTCATCGATGTACTTCACGAGGTTGATCGACGAGAGATTGCAGGCGCTGTCATCGAGGAACATGTACTCGGAGCACGGGTTCGACGCGTTGATGCGCGCCGTGTTCGAGCACGTGTGCCAGTCGTTGATGGTCGTGTCGTACTGGACGCCCGGGTCGGCGCAGGCCCACGCGGAGTTGGCCACCTTCCGCCAGAGGTCGCGCGCCTGGTAGGTGTCGCCGTCCTGGCCGGTGGTGCGGAAGCGGGTGGTCCAGGTGCCGTCCTGCTCGACGGCGCGCATGAACTCGTCGGTCACGCGGACCGAGTTGTTGGAGTTCTGGCCGCTGACCGTGTGGTAGGCCTCGCCGTTGAAGTCCGACTCGTAGCCGGCGCCGATGAGCGCGCGGGCCTTGGTCTCCTCGCGGACCTTCCACTCGATGAAGTCGACGATCTCCGGGTGTTCCATGTCCAGGCAGACCATCTTGGCCGCCCGGCGCGTGGTGCCACCGCTCTTGGTGGCGCCCGCCGCCCGGTCGAAGACCTCGAGGAAGCTCATCAGGCCGCTCGAGGTGCCGCCGCCGCTGAGCATCTCCTGCTTGCCGCGCAGCGCGCTGAAGTTCGTGCCGGTGCCCGAGCCGTACTTGAAGAGCCGCGCCTCGGTCTTCACCAGGTCGTAGATCGACATCAGGTCGTCGCCGACGCTCTGGATGAAGCAGGCCGAGCACTGCGGGTGCTCGTAGGCGTTGGTGCTCTCGCGGATCTCGTCGAGCTCGGCGTCCCAGTACCAGTTCCCGCCCTGACCCTCGATGCCGTAGCGCTGGAAGAGGCCGCAGTTGAACCAGACCGGCGAGTTGAACGCCGCGCGCTGGGTCACCAGCAGGTAGCTGAGCTCGGACTCGAAGGTGTCGGCGTCCTCCTCGGAGTCGAAGTAGCCGCCCAGGGCCTCGCCGGCCTCGCGGATGGTCCGGGCCACCCGGTGGACGAGCTGCCTGGCGCTGGTCTCGCCCGTCTTCGGGTCTCCGTGGATGCCCGCCTTGCGGAAGTACTTGGAGACGGCGATGTCCGTGGCGAGCTGCGACCAGCTGCGCGGTACCTCGGCTCCGCGCAGCTCGAAGACCACCGACCCGTCCGGGTTGGTGATCACGCTGTCGCGCAGCTCGTAGTCGATTCCATCGAGCGGGTCGGCGCCCGCCCGCGTGTGCCGCCGCTCGAAGGGCAGGCCCGGGCTCGTCGAATCGGTGCCCCGCCCGTTCATGCCCGTCTCTGCGCCTGCGTCCTTCACCGTACGAAAATCTACCGACACGTCAGCCTCCCGCCATCTTCACTGTCCGCATGCGAGCGGACGAATCCACACCACGAGAACTCGCCGCCTCTACCGTGAGGGCAGAAGCGTGAGCCCCGAGCACAATCGTCCTCAGCCTGGGACGGGTCGTCCACAACCAGTGGGGAATGCATTTCCTCCCCCCCACTACCCGTGGTGTGAGAAGCCCGGGGGTACCGGTCTCGGGAATCCGGGTCAAGGGGTCTTGCGGAGCTCGATGTCGATTTCCGAATTCCGAAGTCATTTCAGGTCATTGGGCCCGTATCTCGGGGGATTCGACGCCGTCCTTGGGCGCCGGGGCAGCGAGGTATCGCAAACGACCCTGCGTAACGCGGTGCAGCGCCTTGTCACGTCACGAACACTACTGTGGGTGGCCTAGATGACCAAGAAATCTACCAGATATCGTGGGTATACACCCGTTCAGGTAGTGTTCGCATGCGAGACCATCCCCGCATCACGCGGGATCACGAGCGCGCCGGACCCCGGACGGATCCGTCGCCGATCGGCTCCGATTGGCGACGCAAGTTGCCGGAATTCCTACGCTGATATGTAGGACACCGCGACGCCGAGAGGTGCCCGGCGGGGGTCGCGGGCGTGTCGATCAGGTGGCTTCGGCGTCCACGTGATGGGAAATCGAGCCGTCGTCGCGGCGCTCGTCGCCCTTCTCGTGGGTCTCGTAGTCGTAGTCGTAGACGTGCACCGAGTGCTGGGGCCGCTGGTGTTCCCACTCCGCCGGGACGCTCGGATCCTCGTGCCAGACGTGCATCGCCCAGTAGGTCGGGATGGCGAAGGGCGCGAGGAAGAGGAAGGCGGCGCTCCACACGGTCTTGGCGCTCCCGCTGAGCTGCGGGTTGGCGACCATGAGGTGCCCGAACACCAGCAGTGTGATGAACTGCGCGCCCACGTGCGTGTAGAAGAGGATGGGCAGCAGCGAGTCGGTGTACGGCGTGCCCACCCCGATCGCTGCCAGGAACCAGCTGATGAAAGTGGCCGCGAGCAGCACCAGGGGGATGCATGCCACGGCCCCGAAGCCGAGCTGACGCCGGCTGGACCAGCGCTCGGTCCACGGAGGGATCGCCGATTCGGCGAGTCGTTGACGGGTCTCCATGCTCGGCGACGCAACAGGATCCGTTCCAACCCGAACGGTGGCCCGCGGGAGCGGACTCCCCTGTGGCGAAGCTCCACGAGTGTGGCGTCCCGGCGGGAACATCCGGTGACGATCTCCGTACGAGGTCTCCAGATGACCGGGGGCGATTGCGGAGGAACGCTCGCCCACGGTACAAGGCGAGCACCGAGAGGAACATGCAGCCACAGATGAACGCGCCGCAGCCCAGCGGCCCACCGCAGCCGGCCCAACCGCAGCCGGCCCAATCGCAGCCGGCCCAATCGCAGCCGGCCCAGGCTCCGGTGCAGCACGAGATCACCCACGGACCGTCGTTCGCGATGCTCCGGGTCGATCTGCAGCCCGGCCAGACGCTCATCGCCGAGGCGGGCTCGATGGTCGCGCGCCACGACCACGTGGGGATGGAGGTAAAGATGAACGCCGGCCGCAGCCCCGGGCTGTGGGCCATGATGAAGGCGTTCGTCATCGCCCTCATCCGCAAGGTCGTCGGCGGCGAGACCTTCTTCGTGAACCACTTCACCGCCCCGCAGCCGGGCAGCGTGTGGGTGGCGCCGGCGCTGAGCGGCAACATCTCCTACCGCCGCATGCAGGGTGAGACCCTCACGCTCTCGAGCGGCGCGTACGTCGCGTCGGTCGGCGACGTCGACATGGGCATGAAGTTCGGCGGGCTGAAGTCGCTCTTGGCGAAGGAGGGGGCGTTCTTCCTCCAGCTCTCGGGTCACGGCGACCTCTGGTTCAACAGCTACGGCGGCATCCACGCCGTGGACGTGAACGGCTCGTACATCGTCGACAACGGCCACCTGGTCGGGTTCGAGGGCAACCTGGACTTCGACATCAAGGGCGCCGGCGGTGGGCTGATGGGCCTGATGGCCTCCGGCGAAGGTATCGTCTGTGAGTTCAAGGGGCAGGGGCGCGTGTACATCCAGTCGCGCAATCTGAGCTCGCTGGCCGGCTGGCTCACGCCGCTGATGCCGAGCTGAAGGAGGAGCGAGAGATGCCGCAGATTGAGATCGGGTATCGTCCGGCGCACTCCATGGCGCGGGTCGCCCTCCAGCCGGGCGAGTCCATCGTGGCCGAGTCGGGCGCCATGGTCGGCATGAGCACCAACGTCGCCATGCAGACGCAGTCGCAGGGCGGGATGATGGGCGGCCTCAAGCGGATGTTCGGCGGGGAGTCGTTCTTCCGCAACACGTTCACCGCCCAGAACGGTCCCGGCGAGGTCCTGCTCGCCCAGGCGCTCTGCGGCGACATGACCCTGCTGGAGATGACCCCCCACGGCTACTTCATCCAGAACTCGGCCTACGTCGCCTCCACGCCGGACGTACAGATTGAGACGCAGGTGGGGGGCTTCAAGGGCTTCTTCAGCGGCGCCGGCGTCTTCGTGCTCAAGGCCGTCTCGCAGCAGCCCGGACAGCTCGTCGTCGGCAGCTTCGGCGGCATCGAGGAGCTCCACTGCGACGGCCACATGGTGATCGACACCGGGCACCTGGTGGCCTGGGACGGCACCCTCCAGTACTCGGTGGGCAAGAGCGCCGGCGGCTGGATCGCGTCCTGGCTCTCCGGCGAGGGCCTCGTCTGCCGCTTCCAGGGCCAGGGTCGCATCTGGATCCAGTCCCGGAACGCCAGCGAGTACGGCCAGACCATCGGCCAGATGCTGCCGCCGCGCCGCGGCTGAGAAGGAAGAGACCCAAATGCGATACGAGCTGCTCGACAAGCCCGACTTCAGCATGGTCAAGGTCACCTTCGACGCGCCGGGCGAAAAGATGGTCCTCGAGTCCGCCGCCATGGTCGCCCGCTCGAGCGGCATGACCATGGAGACCAACATGCGCGGCGGGATGCTCGCCGCGGCCAAGCGCAAGCTGATGGGCGGCGAGAGTATCTTCCAGAATACGTTCACGGCCAGCCAGCCGGGCGAGACCCTCTACTTCTCGCCGGCTCCGGAAGGCGACGTCGAGGTCCTCGAGCTCGACGGGACGATGCCGATCCTGATGAACTCGGGCGCGTTCCTCGGCGCAGCGCCCACCGTCAACCTCGATACCACCTGGGGAGGCGCGAAGGGCTTCTTCTCCGGCACCGGGTTCTTCCTGCTGAAGGCGGAGGGGCAGGGCCCGCTCTTCTTCTCGTCGTACGGTGGCCTCCACGCGGTCGATGTCGGCCCCGGTGGTTACATCTGTGATACGAGCCACGTGGTCGCGTTCACGGCCGGGCTCAACTACGACGTGCAGCGGGTCGGGGGTCTGAAGAGCCTCTTCTTCAGCGGCGAAGGGTTGGTCTGCAACTTCCAGGGCCAGGGCCGCCTGTGGATCTCCACCCGCAACCCGGCGTCGCTGGCGACCTTCATCCATCCCTTCCGCCCGGTGCAGCGTAGCAACTGAGGTGCTCGGCGGATCGTGGAGGGGAGGGCCGCTCGCGGCCTGGTTGGCGTGTGTCGTGCTGTCCGGGATGGCCGTCGCGCGGCCCGCGCGGGCACAGGAAGCGCACACGGTCGCCCGGCTGATCGCCTCCAGCGAGGTATCCGGGCGCTTCGCGCATCCGGTCTGCCACT
The DNA here is from genome assembly GCA_963832725.1 of uncultured Pseudomonadota bacterium. GTDB lineage: Bacteria > Myxococcota_A > Polyangia > Polyangiales > Sandaracinaceae > JAEZBP01. Next base: position 2,417,294 of record CAWHVG010000005.1, on the reverse strand, counting down.
GGGGCGAGACCTTGCAACCGGCCGAGGGGGCCGCGTTCACCTACGCGCTCGTCCGGAACGCGCACGACCCGGACCGACCGATGGTGCTCGACACGGGAGGCCTGCTCACCCCGCAGGGCGTCGCTCGCTACGCGGCGCAGGAGCGCCCGAGCTCGCTCGCCATCATGGTGCAGCAGCTGGGATACAGGGCACTCGCGTTCGGGCTGACGAATCTGGCCTCCCCGCGCGCCGGGATGCTCTCCGTGGCGCGGGAGCTCAGGGATCGCGGGATCCCGATGATCGCGTCGAACCTGCGCTGTGCCCCCGATCAGCAGGAGCTCTGCGACGTGCTGGTGGACGCGAGCGACGGGCCCTCGATGCACGAGGTCGCGGATCGCCAGATGGCGGTGCTGGCGGTGCTCCGCCAGAACGTGACCGACCTGGTGGCGCCCGACCGCGGCGCGGGGATCCGAATCGAGCCGCCGAAGGACTCCATCATCCGGCTGACCCGGATGGCGCGCGCGCAGGGCGCCGACATCGTGGTGGCCGTCGTCGACTCCGGGATCACCGACGGGGTCATCGAGCTCGCCTCGTCGCTGCCCGAGGACTCACGGCCGGATCTGCTCTTGGTCTCGGGCGGCGGTGAGCTCCTCTTCGCCCGCCCCCGAACCGTGCAGCCGGTGATCGTGGGCGCGCCGGAGGACGACTCGGTCGAGGTCCTGATCCGCGAGAGCGATCTGATGCGGGACGGTTACGAGATGCTGGCCCGCCCGCTGGAGGGCCGCGGGATCAGCGTCGGGGAGCCGGTCCTCGACTGGATCGACCGCATCGGGCAGGCCTACTGCGATGCGTGGGGCACGCCGCTGGCCGGCGGCCAGCTCGACGCGCCGCTCGACGGCCGGGAGATGCTCGAGCTCGCCACGTCGATCATCCGCGAGCTCGCCGGCGCCGACGTCGCCGTCCTCAACAGACAGGTGCTCGACTCGGGGTGGCGGCCGGCCCAGCCGGGGGTGCTCACCGAGAGCGACGTGTACGTCGCGCTCGAGTACGACGAGCCGCTGGAGGTCTCCACGGTCGATGGCGATTGGCTCAAGAGCCTGGCTCAGAACGCCGAGAGCCATCAGGGCCTGGTCACCTCGGGCCTGACCTGGACTGGTACGGGCAGCGGGATCTCGGTGAAGATCGACGGGCACGATCCCGAGAGCCGCGCAGACTATCGGGTCGTGACGATCCGCTTCTTGGCGGCCGGCGGAGACGGGGCGCTCCCGGCGCTACCCCACGGCAGCCAGTGGCGGAACCTCGACGACGACACGCTCCGGACGGTGGTGCTGGACTATCTCCGGCATTCCCGCCACGAAGACCCGCGGCAGGCGGTCTCGAACCCGGACAACACCCTGCAGTGGATCTTCCGCTCCAGCGCGGATCTGCAGTTCTCGGGGTCGAACATCCAAAACCCGCTGCAGCGCTGCCTGAGGACTCCGTCCGGGACGTTCGCGCCGCCTTCCACCGCGGCCACGAACTCGCAGTGCAACGATCAGGGCTACCTCCTCTCGCCGCCCTCCCCCGGCTCCACGATGCCGCCGGTGACCGTGCCGGCGTACACGACCTCGCTGCTGAACCGAGCCAACACCTTGACGCTGGGCGTGATGATCGAGCTGGCGGCCAACGCGGCGGCGCCGGACTGGACCTGGCAGAACTCGCTGAACGTCGTCTATCGGACGGCCTGGGTCGGCACCAACTTCGCCGAGGCGGCGGACCAGACCCGTGGGCGCTCGACCCTCTCGTGGACCGGGCTGAGGCGCGGCAACGACGAGTGGTACGTGCCGGATCCGATGGTCGATCTCTTCATCGAGACCGAGATCAACCCGCCGCCGACCCGGACTTGGCATTGGTTCCTGGTACGACCGACCGCCGGCGTGCGCCTCCAGCTCCTCGACAAGCTCCAGCTCCAGCTCAACGGCGGCTTCCAGGTGCAGCCCTTCGCGCCGACGAGCTGCCAGTCGGCCGCTGCGGACGTTCCCTGTCTGGCGGACGGGCGGATCGAGCCCGGCATCGGTGCCACGCTCACCCTCTCGCCCTGGGACCTCTTGAGGTTCGAGGACCGCTACGCGCGGCTCTCGTACACGCTCGATTACTTCGTCGCCGATCTGGGCAACGCGAACCTGAGCCAGCTCCGCGGTCAGCTCGACGCCACGTTCGATCTGGCCGGCCCGCTGGCGTTCGTGTTCACGATGCGGCTCTACGTGCAGGGGCAGAACGGGCAGGACATCGGGACCGCCATCGACGCCACGGCGGGGATCCGGCTCGGCTACCTGGGCCGCGTCACCGGGCCGTGAGCCCGCGCCGGGGTCTCGACCAGCGAGCCCGTCGATGACGGCGGCGTGCGCACGCTGTGTCAGCGAGTCGAAGCGCCTGGACTTTTGGGGTGGTTTCGATGGAGACCCTGCTCTAGAGTGCGCGCCCGAGCGGGACCGGCTCGCTCGCTGGGAGGACGACGGATGCTTCGGATGATGCTTCGGATGGCAGTGCTGGTCGGAGCCCTCGCGGCCCTCGGTGGCTGCGGAAACGGGGTCGGCAACGACGGCGCGGTCGTCGGTGGGAGCTGCCTGACCAGCGCCCAGTGCGACAACGACTCGCAGTGCCTCACCGGCACGAGCTACCCGAACGGGTACTGCGCCAAGTCCTGCACGGCGCCGACCGACTGCCCCGACGGCAGCACCTGCGTCGACGCGACCGGCTACGGCGCGACGTGCCTGCTGACCTGCACCGCGGGCGCCGATTGCCGGACGGGCGATGGCTACGACTGCGTCGAGCTGCCCGCCCACGGAAGCACCACGACCACGGCGATGGTCTGCGCGATGCCCTGAGCGCTGCTCGCCCGGCGCTCCAATTTGTCCACGCTCGCGTGTGTCGACTGGGCTACGTCGGGTCTCCGTGCAGCCTCGCGGGGCTCTGATTCGAATCCGCCCCACAGCCTGACGGTCCAGAGCTACGCGCCCAAAGCGATGCGCCAAAAGCGATGCGCCCAAAGCGATGCGCACCGGCGCGGCCCGAGATCGTTCGAGCCGAGGCGTGGAGCGCCCGCCGCCGACCGGAGCTCCGCCAGCGGCGGTTCAGTCCGCGGTTGGTAGGGGCGGCAGATCCTCGGGCGTGGTCAGGTGGAAGTGGAACTCGTGCAGCCGGTTGTGCCGCTGCATGGGGTGGCCGACGTCCGAGTGGAAGCCGTGCTCCTCGAACCACTGCCGGAAGGGGCGCACGATCTCCGGATCGTTGTAGTAGATGCGGATCCGCCCGCGCGCGCAGGTTGCCAGGATGCGGGCGAAGTCCATCACCCGTGCGCGCAGCAGCCGGACCTCGCGGGTGCCGCGCTGCTCGTAGTTGTCGACGTAGCGATGATGGCCTTCGTTCCGCGTCATCATCGCTTCGGTGAGGTAGAGATTGACGTCGACGCCGCGGTCGTGGGTCTGGTGGCGCGGCCCGGCCGCGTCGAGATCGCCCACCTGGATGTGCTCGCCGGGCCAGCGCCGCGCGTACTCGGCCGCGCTGGCGAGGATCAGGGAGACCAGGCCCGGCCGGCCCCAGCGGTGCTCGGGCGTGGTGTTGCGCCAGATCTCGTAGGTGTCGTCGGTCGGGATCGGCAGCTGCCAGCGGCAGGCCGGGTAGCCGCGGCCGTCGGCGCACGGCTCGGCCTTCGGGATCTCCACCGCCGGCTGGAGGCAGCGGTAATCCTCGTCGCCGGGCGGCGCGACGATTTCGCCGTTCTCGCCGAAGCGCCACGATGCGTCGACGCCGGCGTCGCGCGGCGGAGCTGGCTCCGGGGTCTGCGCGCGGGCCACCGAGTCGTCGGCTCGGCCCGCGCGGGTCTCACCGACGAAGCTCCCGGTCGCCGCCAGGGCCAGGGCCAGGGCGGCCGCCAGAACGATGGGCACGCCGATTCCGAGCCATCGCGAACGCACGCGTCGCGTCTAGCAGCCCGAGGCCGCCGCTTGCAACCGCTCAGTCGGCGCACCGGATTCGGCGCCTGTGAGCGCCAGAGTCCATCTCGAGACATCGGGCGCCCGCGCCGGGGCGATGAGGCGTGTCGTCGACGAGCGTCGAGGCCACGCGGAGGGCCCTCATCCCCCGGCGGGAGAGGTCGTGAGATGCGCGCTCGCGCCGGCTCGGAGCGCTGCTCGCGGGCGACGAACGAGGCCCAACGGAGCCCAGGAATTCGCCCGCATCCTTCGTTGACACCGGAGCGGCCATCTTTATACTGCGCCGCTGCTCTTCGGCGATGTAGCTCAGGTGGTTAGAGCGGGCGTTTCATACGCGCTAGGTCAGTGGTTCGACTCCACTCATCGCCAGTCCAGCCCGGGGTTCGCTCCGGGCTCAGTCGCATCTGGGATCCGGCCGTGACGCGGTGACAGCCGCTCGCCGGTCAGAGTGATGCCGCCTCGGCGGTGGCGGCGCTCGGCGCCGGATGGGGCGCACGGGGCCGCCCGCTCTCGAAGCTCGTTCGAGAGCGATGCACCCCCAGTGCTCGAAACCCCCCGGGTCCTCGGCGCCGACTCACCGAGCGCGTCCGGACACGACCGTTCCCTCCCGGCCGCCTCCGGGCGCGCGCGGCCTGCGTTCAGGCGGCGAGCGCTTCGCGGGCGCAGGCGAGCGCGGCCGCGTCGGTGGCGGTCGACTCGAGCGCCTTGCGCATCTTGCGCAGCGCGGCGGCCTCGATCTGCCGGACCCGCTCGCCCGACACCTGGAGGCTCTCGCCGATTCTCGCGCAACGACCGGCGCTCCTCGGAGAGCACACGCTCGCGCACGATTCTTGCGCTCCCGCGGGTCGAGCACCGAGAGCGCCCGCTCGGCGAGCTCCCGCGCCACCCGGCGCCGCTCCACCGTGGCGGCCTCTTCCTCGGGCGTCCCATCGTGCGCGATCGGGTCGTGCCCGGCGCGCGGATCGTCGACCGAGATGGGCATGTCCGGATAGGACAGCTCCTGCTGAACCTCGAGCACCTCGTTCACGCTGACCTCGAGCACCTTCGCCAGGTCCTCGGCGCTCACCGCGCCGCCCCTGCGCTGCTCGAGCTCGCGCGCGGTCTTGCGGAGCCGCTGGCGAAGCTTGCGCATGTTGCGGGTCTTCGACGGCGTGACCATCCGCCGGTTCGCCCGCACGTAGCGCTGCATGTAGTAGCGAACCCACCAGCGGGCATAGGTGGAGAAGCGGGTGCCGCGGTCCGGGTCGAACCGGCCGGCGGCGTCGAGCAGGCCCACGAATCCTTCGTGCAGTAGATCCTCTCTGGGGGCTCCCGGGCGACCGTAGCGCTTCGCCATCGCCGCCACCAAGGGCCGGTGTTTGACCACCAGCTCGTGGAGCGCGGTCGGGCAGCCGTTCCGCAGTCGTTCGGTGAGCTCTCGTTCCTGTTCACGGGTCAGAGCTTCGTTGCGTTCGGACATCGTCATGCGGACGACCGACTGCAACCGCCGGGCCCAACCTCGATCTCCAGCCTTGCCAGGCGGAAATGCGGATAGGTGACGCGGACGCCGATGGCGAATCTCCCCGGCCGGGGCAATCGGCCACAGCGCAGATCCGCCGGGCACGAAGACGGCGTGGCGTGCGTCCGCGCACATCCGCAGACGGGTGTCCCAGAACGCGGAGGTCGGACTTCGCCCGGGGTTCTGCTAGACAACCCGGCACATGCACGCCCGAGGTGACTTCGTCGGGGGCGTCTTCCTTCCGCCGGAAGGACAGGCCCTCCAGAGCCGAAACCCTGCGCGAGACGGCGAGATCGTGCTGTCCACGGCCACGTCTCCCGAACGTGTCCGCCGCGCCTGCGAGGCGGCCGCCGAGGCGGCTCCCGGATGGGCCCGGCTCAGCCTCGACGAGCGCCTCGACAAGCTGTCGCGTTTCCGGGAGGCGATCGCCAATCGGGCGGATTTGCTCGCTGAGGCAATTTCGCTCGAGATGGGCAAGGTCCGCAGTGAGGCTCGCGCCGAAGTGACAGCTCTGCTGGGGCGTTTTGCTACGGTCGAGGCGAACGTGCGCGCCGATCTGCGGGAGGGATCGGTCGCCGGCGCACCGCTGGAGACCCTCCGCTATCACCCGCACGGGGTGGTGGGCGTCCTCGGCCCCTTCAACTTCCCGCTGCACCTCTGCCATGCTCACGTGGTCCCGGCGCTGATGCTCGGCAACGCGGTGGTGATGAAGCCGAGCGAGGTGACGCCCCTGGCCGGCCAGCGCTACGCCGAGGCCGCCGAGGCGGCCGGGCTGCCGGCGGGCGTGCTGAACGTCGTGCAGGGGGGAGGCGCCGAAGGAGCTGCGCTGGCTGCCGATCCGGCGCTGCGCGCGCTGGCGTTCACCGGCTCGTGGGCGACCGGCCGCCGCATCGCCGAGTCGATGCTCGACCGGCCCGAGGTGCTCCTGGCGCTGGAGATGGGCGGCAAGAACGCCTGCGTGGTCCGCGCGGACGCCGATCTGAGGGTGGCCGTGCACGAGATCGTGACGAGCGGCTACCTGACGACCGGACAGCGCTGCACCTGCGCCAATCGCGTGCTGGTGCACCGGAGCCGCGCCGACGAGCTGGTCCGCGCGCTGAGCGCCGTCGTCTCCGAGCTCCGCTTCGGCGATCCGGAGGACCCGAGCAGCTTCGCGGGGCCGCTGGCCAACCAGGCCGCTCGCGAGCGCTTCGAGGCGGCCATCGCCCGGGCCGAGTCCGCGGGCGCCGATCGCGTCTTCCAGGGCGAGGCGCAGAAGGGCGGTGCGTACGTCGGCGCCACCATCCACAGGCTGCCGGACGGGCTCGGCGCCATCGAGGGCTACACCGACACCGAGCTCTTCGGGCCGGATCTCTCGATCGAGGTCTTCGACGACGACGCCCAGACCATCGCGCGGCTGAACGACTCACCCTACGGCTTCGCCTACAGCGTCTTCACCCAGGACGAGGCCGCGTTCGATCGCTACCTGAGCGGCATCGAGGCCGGGATCGTCAACCTCCAGCGCAGCACCAACCAGGCCAGCGGGCGGCTGCCCTTCGGCGGTGTGAAGCGGAGCGGCAACTTCCGGCCGGCCGGCTCGTGGGCACACCGCAACCTGGTCTATCCGGTGGCGCACACCCGCAACGAAGGGGGAGGCTTCGCCCGCCACGCCAAGGTCGTCCCGCACCTTCCCGCGGCCGATCTCGATCGGCTCGAGGCTCGCCACGCCGAGGAAGAGGCGGCCGAGGCGGCGCGCACGCTCCTCGAAGAGCCGCGCGTGCTCGACGTGCGGCTGCCCGAAGGCGGAAAGCTCCCTCGCTCCACCGCGCTGCTCGAGCGCTTCTACGCCGGCGACCGCTACGTCCGGGAGAAGAAGCCCGCCGTCTTCGATCACCTCCGCAGCTCCGGCCCCTTCTTCGTCTCGGTGGACGACGAGCCGCTCTCGGTGCTCGACGGGATGAGCCAGACGGCGACCATCCCGGCCGGGTTCGCGCCCGACCGCGTCGTCCGCGCCTACGTCGAGGGCGAGCTGGGCGAGGCGCCCATCGCCAGCGCCGACATCACGCTCGGTGAAGAGAGCCACGCGAAGGCCTACGCCGACACGTTGCGCGACCTGGTGCCGGGGCTGCCGACCGTCTGCTTCGCCAGCTCGGGCGCCGAGGCCAACGAGAAGGCCTACGCGCTCTGCCGCGCCAACGCGCCGGAAGACGCGACCAAGCTGCTGGCGTTCGAAGGCAGCTTCCACGGCCGCACGCTCCTCGCGCTCTACGCCAGCTACAACCCGAGCAAGCGCGTGCCCTTCCAGATCGCGGGCTACGAGGTCGACTTCGCGCCCTTCCCGCTCTGGCTCACGCCGGGTGAGGAGCCCGCGTCGCCGCCGGGGTTCGAGGAGGCCTGCGCCAAGGGCGACATCGCCGAGCTGGAGAAGCGCTTCGGAGAGGACTCCGATCCCTTGCTGCAGGCCGAGGTGAAGAGCCTGGCCCACGTCGCGCGCACGCTGGCCGGCGGGCACTACTTCGCCGTCGACATCGAGCCGATGCAGAGCGAGGGCGGCGATCGCTACGCCACCGCGCGCTTCTACCGGGCGCTTCGCTTGCTGACCCGGGCCATGAAGATCGCGCTGATCTTCGACGAGGTGCAGACCGGCTTCGGCCTCGGCGGCACCTTCCTCTGGCACCACCGCTTCGGGCTCGTCGACGCGGACGGGAAGGTCGACCACCCCGACTGCGTCGTGTTCGCCAAGCGGGCCCAGGTCGGAGTCTGCATGAGCCGCTTCGACGATCCGGAGCCGACGCAGGCCTTCCCGGCGTCGTTGGCGCGCGGGCGGCTGCACGCCGAGATCGCGGCCGACGGAAGCGACGCGGCGCGGATCGAGGCGCTGGTCCGCCCGCGGCTCGGCGAGCTCTACCGCCGCTGGGCGCACCGCATCGAGAGCCCGCGCGCGACGGGTTACGCGCTCGCGTTCGACGTGCGGGACACCGCCGAGATGGGCGCCTACCTCGGGCAGCGCTTCTGGCGCGGGGCGATCGTCTTCGGCGCAGGCAGCCGGACCATCCGCTATCGGCTCAATTCGAGCTTCGACGAGCGCACCATCGACATCCTCTTCGAGTCGATGCAGCGCTCGCTCTCCTGGCTGGAGGCGCACCCCGGCAAGACGCCGCCGGCGTGGGAAGACCTGCCCGCGCCGCCGAAGACGCCGCGCGAGGAGCTGCCCATCCGCGTGCGCGTGGCCGAGCCTTCCGAGCGGGCGGCGCTGATGCCGCAGATCATGGAGATCGAGGCCAAGACCTACGAGCCGGCGCGGCGCGACGACGAGGCGCACCTCGGCAAGGGCTTCGAGCCGGACGGCGTGGCCATCGTGGCCGAGCGGATGGAAGAGGCGGGCCCGAAGGTGGTCGGCTCGGCGCTCGCGGCGCCGCTCGAGTCGGTGGCCGACGTCGAGGGGCCGGATCGCGATCCCATGCGCGGCCGGGACAACACCATCTACTCCATCGCCGTCACCGTGGACGCCGAGCTCCGAGGCCAGGGCATCGGCCGCCAGCTCAAGCTCGCGCAGCTCGCGCGGGCGGCGGAGATGCGGAAGGCGGACGGCAGCCCGCGCTACCAGCACGCTGCGGGGCGCAACCGTGTCCCCGAGGCGGGCTCGATGAGCCGGCTCAACGACGCCCTCGGCGCCTACACCGTCGCGCTCCTGGAAGGGCAGTACGAGGGCGGCGCCGTCGCGCGCTATTACCGGCAGCCGCTCGGCCGCTTCGTGCCCGACCCGGTCGCCCCGCCGCCGCCGGAATCGCGCGCGATCGACCTGGCGGGCGGGCTCGCCCGACCCTTCGCCGATCCGCCGGCGTCGCTGAGGGTCCTCTGGCGCGAGGGCGCGCTCTACGGGCCTTCGGTCAACAAGCTCACGGTCCTGAACTACCTCACGCCCGCGGTGGTCCGGGCGACCGAGTGGGTTTCCGCGCTGACGCCCAATCATCCGCACGCCTACCTCTGTTCGGGCCGCGACGAGACGGTCGACAAGTCGGTGCGGGCGCTGCGCTGGCACCGGCAAGATGCCCAGACCGTCATCGGGCTCGAGGGCGGTTACGTCGGGCACACGACGGCCTGCGCGCGCTCGATCAGTGACCCCGTCCTGCACCGCCAGGGACCGGCTCACTTCGCATGGCCGCGCGTGCCGCATCCGGCCGACGGGGTGGAGCAGACCATCGAAGCGCTGCGAGCCACCATCGAGCAGGCGGGCGGACCGTCGAAGGTCTTCGGCCTCTACCTCGAGCCTTTGCAGGAGCGCACGGGGAGGGTGATCCCGGACGCGTTCTGGCCTCAGCTCGAAGCGCTGCGGGCCGAGACCGGCGTGCCGGTGGTCAGCGTGGACACGGCGAGCGCCTACTACCGCTCGGGCCGCGGGCCCTTCGCGTCCAGCGATCTCGGCGGGTTCGTGCCGGACATCCTGATCTGGTGGACCGGCGGCCAGCTCGGGTTCGTGCACGTGACGACGCCGCTCCACGTGGCCAAGCCGCTCACGCTGGTCAGCACCTGGGACGGCGACGAGCTCAGCCTGATCCAGATGCACCACCAGCTCCGGGCCGCGCGCAATGTCGACGTGGCGGCGGCCACCTCGGCGCTGGACGCCGCGTTGAAGCCGGCCGAGGAAGCCGGTCTGACCGTGCACGGCGCCGGGCTCTACCGCGTCCTCGACGCCGGCGATCGCGCCGACGCCATCGCCGCTCGGCTATCCGCCGAGGGCGTCCGCGTGAGGACCTACCCCGGCGGCCGCCTCGCCATCGTGCCCTCGCTCGATCGGGCGGCGGACCAAGCCGAGAAGCTGGGAGCGGCCCTCCGCGCGGCGCTCTGACATCGGGGCGTCCCTCTCGGCGGCCAGAGTCGAGCCTGGAGTCCAGGCTCGTGTCTCCTGGCCCGGGGAGTCGAGCTTGGCGTCCTGGCTCGTGTCTCCTGGCCCGGGGAGTGGAGTTAGGGTCCTGGCTCGTGTCTCCTGGCCCGGGGAGTCGAGCTTGGCGTCCTAGCTCGTGTCTCCTGGCCCGGGGAGTGGAGTTAGAGTTGTAACTCGTGTTTCCTGGCCCGGGGAGCCGAGCTTAGAGTCGTAACTCGTGTTCCCTGGCCCGGGGAGCCGAGTTAGAGTTGTAACTCGTGTTCCCTGGCCCGGGGAGCCGAGTTAGAGTTGTAACTCGTGATAATTGGGCGGGGGAAGCGAGCTCGATGTCCGGGCTCGCCTCTCTTGGCCGGCACGAGCGGGTCGTAGATGCGCTCCCGACCGCCGGTGACGGGGGGTAGGTCGCTGCTCCGTCACCTCACCACCGCTATCGGGTGAGCCCGTGCGGACGGCTTCTCGCCCTACTGATCGATGTAGTGCGTCCCGGCCACGAAGAAGTCGGTCAGCTCACAGTCGACCACGTTGCTGTCGAGCTCCTGGGGGACACCGGCCTCGAGCGAGGCGCCGCCCGCGGTCGGCCCGTACGAGGGGACGTCGAGGTCGGCGATGAGGAGCCCGCGGGAATCGACGCCGTACACGTCCTGGTAGTAGTTCCGGACGCTCGCCGAGGCGGTGGCGGTCTGCACCAGCTCGTACCCGCCGTCCACCGCCGCGAGGTGCTGGTCGCTCAGGGTCACCACGTCTTCGGGCATCGCGTTCGCCGCGTCCGTGCCGATGCTGTTGGAGAGGTCGATCCTCAGGACGGCCGTCGCGAGCAGATCGTCCTCGGTGACGTCGAAGATACGCGCGACGATCACCCCGCGGGCGCCCGGCTCGAGGCAGCTGACCTCGAGCGGGCTGGTTCCGGTGAGCGGGATGGCGTAGCGAGGTGCCGCGAGCAGGCCATCGCCGTCGAACCCGCCCAGGAGCACGCTGAACGTCGCCGAGCAGAGGCGCGTCGTGCCCACGTTCTCGACCTCGGCGAACACCCGCACGAAGCCCAGATAGTCGCCCATCGCCGGCACGACGATGAAGTTCACGCTGTGCAGACCGAGATCCGCGCCGATGATCGAAGTCTGGATCGACGGGAAGGCGGTGAGCTCTCCCTGCAAGCCGACGCTGACCGTGCGCATGCTGCACGCGCCGGTGTCGTAGTGGGTTCCACCTCTACCTCCGTTGCACGCAGAGAGGAGGGCGAGAGAGGCGAGGTAGATCGCGGTTCGACGGCGCATGGCGGCCGCTTCTGAAGGAACGCAGGACGGAAGTCAAGAAGAACGAGTGGAGCTTCGGACGTTGGTGGACTCCATCCCGCGCGATGTGCCGACATCGGAAAGCATCGAGTGCGGACGAGGTCTGACCGCGTGGATCTGCGGTTGGTCCAACCAAAGAGCTCGCCGAGTATCTCGAACGCAGGCGAGCCGTGCGGGCCGCGATGACCCTCATCGAGCCGCGGGCCGCGTGCTCGATCGCGACGACGAGTGGAGCGGGCGCGCGTTCTCCTCGTCTGTCCTACGTGTGGATGCGGTTGGTCCGTGTGCACGCATGGGCGCACCTGAACGCGGAGCTCGCGCGGGGGCGGTCCGGCATGCGGTACGCTCTGCCGCTGGAGGTGAGGGATGATGCAGGCCGGATCCGTGACGCGCGCGTGCGTGTGCAGGCGTCTTGCTCGCGAGCGTCCTCGCTGCGTGTGGCGGTGACCAGCAGGCGACCGACGCATCGCCGCCGGTCCCGGACGGGAGCACGCCAGCCGCCGACGGGAGCACGCCGGCTGCCGACGGGAGCTCGCCGAACCGAGATGGGGGCGGCACGACGGACCGAGACGGCGCGACGTCCTCGCCCGACGGTGCGACGCCCTCGCCCGACGGCGGACCGGTCGCTCCTCCGTCGAGCGTGTGTGACGCACCGATTGCGCCGGTGGACACCAGCTCGCCCGATCACGTGGTCGGGACCGGCACCGCCGCCTCGTGTACCGAGGACGCGCTGCAGTCCGCCGTCTCCATGGGCGGCGTGATCACCTTCGATTGCGGCGGCGACACGACGATCACGATCACCACGACCATCGACGTGCCGACCGACCGCGACACCACGATCGACGGCGGCGGGCACATCACGCTCGACGGCGGCGGGAGCGTCCGCATCCTCTCGTTCGACCACGGCGACTACCGCGTGAACACGCACGTGCTGACGCTCCAGCACCTCACGCTCGCGCACGGCCACATCGCGGGGACGATGGCCTTCGATCCCGCGCCCGCGCCCTGCTCGCAGGGCTACTACGACGGCTACGGCGGCGCGGTCTACGTGCGCGACGGAACGCTGCACGTGCTCGACTGCACCTTCCTCGACAACCAGGCGGAGGTGCTCGGTCCGGACGTCGGCGGCGGCGCGATCGCGCTGCACGGCGCGCTCGGCGCCGTCGTCGTCGGCAGCACCTTCCGCGGAAACCACGGCAGCAACGGCGGCGCCATCGAGTGCCTCAACAGCGATCTCGACGTCTACGACTCGACCTTCGAGGACAACGTCGCCGAGGGGCACGGGGCCAACAGCAACGACCCATCGATGTGCTCGGTGGTGGCCACCGGGACCGGTCAGAACCAGGTGGGATCGGGCGGCAACGGCGGGGCTATCTCCATCGACGGTGGCTCGGACCTGACCCACACGTTCTGCGGTGTCACCTTCCGTGGCAACGCGGCGGGGGACGGCGCGCTCGGCGGCGCCATCTTCCGCACGCCCGACGCGGCTCGACAGCCGAGCTTCGTCGATCGCTGCCTCTTCGACGCGAACACGGCGCCCTCCGGCGCGGGCGCGTACTTCCACAACAGCGAGCTGCACGTTACCGCCACGACCTTCCACGCGAACAGCGCCACCGGAGGCTGCGGCGCCATCAAGTCCGACGGCACGCAGTTCCACTTCCAGAACGACACCTTCAGCGACAACGTGGCAACGGCCGGGCTCGGCGGCGCGATCTGCCTCTTCGGCGGCGGAGGCGAGATCGCATTCAGCACCTTCGCGGACAACCACGCGGACGGCGGCGACCCCTACTTCGGCGCGGCCCTCGCTGGCAACCCGACGCTCACGCTGACGAGCTGCCTCTTCGCGAACAACACGGCCCAGAACCCGGGCGCGCCGATGCAATGCCACGCGAACGGCAGCGGTGAAGGTGACCTCCAGTGGCCCGCGAACCACGTCGTCGGGGGCGGCACCGACGCGCTCTGCACGCCGACGACGACCATCGCCGATCCGATGCTGGGTCCCATCGGCGATCACGGTGGGCCGACGCCGACGCGGCTGCCGGCGAGCGGAAGCCCCGCCATCGGACACGGCGTGAGCTGCCCGGCGACGGATCAGCGCGGCATGTCCCGCCCTTCGAGTGGATGCACCGCCGGTGCCGTGGAGGGGGCGAGCTGAAGGCCGGACCGGGCGCTTTCCGTCCGCCGGGAGTGGCAAATCGAGCGGCTCCGGGCCAGGCTCCGCTTCGTGAGGACGCTTCGACTTCCGGCGGGAGCTTCGGCGCGCGAGCGCGGTCGCGCCCATGGCGAGCACTTCCGGCAGGAGATCCACGAGATCGCCTCGATCCGAACCGAGCTGGCCGTCCAACAGGGACGGATGAGCACCGAGGCCGAGGTGCTCGAGGCCGCGCGGGCTCACCTCCCGGTGCTCGCGCGCTTCGATGCGTCGCTGAGCGAGGAGCTGGCCGGCATCGCGGCGGGCGCGGATCTGGATCCGGCGCGCGCTGGTGGTCTTGAACCACTACACCGACCTGAAGGATCTCGGCCCCGGCGCGCTCTCGGGCCCGGTCGACGAGGACTGCTCGGCCGTCGTGGCCAAGACGCCCGAAGGAGCCGTGCTGGGGCAGACCTGGGACATGCACGGCTCGGCGGCGCCCTTCGTGCTCATGCTGCACGTGCCGGCCCACGAGGACCGGCCGGAGGCGTGGCTCCTGTCGATCACCGGTTGCCTCGGGATGGCCGGGCTCAACGCGTCCGGCGTCGGGGTGACCATCAACAACCTCAAGAGCCACGACGCGCGCGTCGGCGTGGTGTGGCCGGCGCTGGTCCGCCGCATGCTCGCGGAGCGGAGCGCCGAGGCCGCCGAGCGCGTGCTGGTGGGCGCGCCGATGTCGAGCGGGCACCACTACCTCGTCGCCGATGCCGAGCGCGCTTACGGCGTGGAGACCAGCGGCGTCCTCAAGCACGTCGCGTTCGAGGCCGAGTGGGCGAAAGGCCCGGCGAGCTACGTGCACACCAACCACTGCGTCAGCGACGAGGTCGGCGCGGTGAGCTGGGTGTCCGACACGAGCACCACGCGCGAGCGTTACGACTGGCTGACCACAGAGCATCGCGAGCCGGCCGCTCTCGGGCGCGATGGATCTCTTCGCGCGGCTCGGCTCCCACGACGGCTACCCGCGCAGCGTGTGCACGCACCTCGCCAGCGAGTCGGCGCCGCACGCGATGCTGACCTGCGCCGGGCTGGTGATGGATCTCGACGAGAAGCGGCTCTGGGCCGCGCCGGGGTGCATCCACGACGTCGAGCCGGAAGGCTTCGCGTTCTCCGAATGAGAGACGCAGGAAGGCACGTGTGAGCGAGCCCTTCTTCTTCACCTGGTCCGCCCAGCGCGACGCCCACGGTCTGACGATCGTCGGCGGCGACGGCGCCTACTTCGACACGGAGGACGGCGCGCGCTGGCTGGATCTGGGCAGCCTGATCTACCAGGCGAACCTGGGCCACGGCCATCCTCGGATGATCGCCGCCGTCAAAGCGCAGGCCGATCGGCTGTGCATGACGATGCCGAAGGCGATCTACCCGGAGAAGCGGGAGCTCGCCGAGCGCTTGCTGGCCATCGCCGGGCCGGACTACTCGAAGGTCTTCTTCACGCTGGGCGGCTCGGACGCCAACGAGAACGCGCTGAAGATGGCTCGGATGGTGACCGGCCGATACAAGGTGCTCAGCCGCTACCGCAGCTATCACGGCGCCAGCATGGGCGCGCTCTCGCTGACCGGCGACTACCGCCGGCCGCCGCTCGAGCCGGGGCTGGTCGGCGCGATCAAAGCGCTCGACTGTTACTGCGATCGCTGCCCCTTCGGAAAGACGCTCGACTCTTGCCGGCGCGAGTGCGCGACGAGCTTGTCCGACGTGATGGCGCTGGAGGGCAACATCGGCGCGGTGTTCCTGGAGCCCGTGCCGGGCGCCAACGGCGTGCTCGTCCCGCCGGACGACTACTGGCCGAAGGTGCGGCAGGCCTGCGACGCCCACGGCGCGCTCCTGGTCGCCGACGAGGTGCTCTGCGGCTTCGGCCGGACCGGTCGCTGGTTCGGCCATCAGCACTATGGCGTGGTCCCCGACATGATCACGGTCAGCAAGGCGCTCACCGGCGGCTACGGCGTGCTCGGCGCGGTGATCGTGCACGAGCGCGTCGCGCGTCACTTCGAGGACCACACGCTCCTGGCGGGCCTGACCCACTACGCGCATCCGCTCGGCGTCGCCGCCGCGCTGGAGGCCATCCGCGTCTACGAAGAGGAGAGCCTCATCGAGCGGGCCGCCGCGCTGGGGCCGAAGCTCTTCGGGATGCTGGAGGCGCTGGCGGCGCGGCAGCCGGCCGTCCTCTTCACCCGCGGGCTCGGGATGCTGGCCGCGCTCGAGCTGGATCTCGACGACGCCGCGCTCGGCCGGCTCGGTGAGGCGCTGACCCGCCGTCACGTCCACGTCCACCTCCGCAAGCGCGAGCGGACGCTGGTGCTCGCGCCGCCGCTCTGCATCGGAGAGGACGCGCTCGCCGAGGGCGTCACGCACGTCGAGGACGCGATCGCCGAAGTCGCGCTCTGATCGAAACGCGGCCATGGTGCGCCTCGCGAACGCGGTCTTCATGAACTTCGACCGGGGCGCGGCCGACGCCTGGGGACCGCAGACCCTCGTCGTCGCCCGATTCAAATCGCGTCGAGCCCAGCTCCTCTCGGACCTCTAGATGTCCTCCGCGGAAGTCTAGGCAATCGAGGTCGCCAACGTGGTCAAGGGCAGATGCCGACATCGATGCACCACGCGACCGAGGTCGTACCGGGCGCAGGGCAGCACGAGCCCGTGTCGAAGCCGGCGGGCCCGCATGCGTAGCAAGGACACATCGAGCATCCCGGAGCGACGTGGTACTGCTCGCATGCGCCGGCGATGCAGACCTCGTCGGGAGCGCAGCGATGGCCGCAGCCACCGCAGTCGAGCGGGTTGGTCTGGGTGAGGACGCACGCATTCGCGCAGCTCGTCGTGCCCCAGGGACAGGACGCGACGCAGGTTCCACCACTGCATGCCGGCGTGGTCCCGCCGCACACGTTGCCGCACGCACCGCAGTTGGCCGGGTCTGCCGACGCGTCGACGCACGTGCCGCCGCAGTCGGTGAGGCCGGGCCGGCAGACGCAGCTCCCACCGCTGCAGGTCTGGCTGCGACCGCACGTGTTGCCGCACGCGCCGCAGTGGTTCGGGTCGTTGCTCAGGTCGTAGCAGCGCGACCCGCCGCAGTTCGTGGTGCCGGGGCCGCAGCCACAGGTCCCCGCGACGCACGCTCCCGTCGGACTGCAGAGGGTTCCGCACCCGCCGCAGTTGGCCACGTCGGTCGAGGGATCGACACAGCGGCCGCCGCACGTGATCTGGCCCACTGGGCACGCGCACGTGCCGGCGCTGCAGGTCGCCCCCGGCGGGCAGGCGTGGCCACAGGAGCCGCAGTTGCTGGCGTCGCTCGAGGCGTCCACGCAGCTCCCGCCACAGGCGAGGCGTCCGCCAGAGCAGGCGCACGAGCCGCTGGTGCAGGCGGCGCCGCTCGGACACGCCCGGCCGCAGCCGCCGCAGTTGGCGGGGTCGGAGGAGGCATCGGTGCAGGCCCCGCCGCAGACGATTCTGGAAGCCCGGGCACGTGCACAGCCCCGAAGCACAGCTCGCGCCCGACGGGCACCCGTGCCCGCACGTCCCGCAGTTGCTGCTCTCGCTCGACAAGTCGACACAGCCCCCCGCGCAGGCGCTCGAACCCGAGGGGCAGGTGCAGACGCCCGAGCGGCACACCTCGCCGGCCGCGCACGTGATCCCGCAGCCGCCGCAGTTGCTCGGGTCGCCGGTCGGGTCGACGCAGCTCCCGGCGCAGCCGATGGTCCCAGGCGGGCAGCAGCCGCCCGGCGGGCAGACGCACGCTCCACCGACGCACGTGTCGACCCCGGGGCAAGCGTTGCCGCACGCGCCGCAGTGGGCCGGATCATTCGAGAGATCGACACAGGATCCGCCGCATGCCGAGTATCCCGCCGGGCAGCTGCACGTGCCCGCGATGCAGGCGAGCCCGGTCGTGCAGGCGTTGCCGCATGCACCGCAGTGGGCGGGATCGCGGGTCGGGTCGACGCAGCTCGAGCCGCATCGAATCCGCCCGGGCGGGCAGCTGCAAGAGCCGCTGACGCATGCCGAGCCGCGGTCGCAAGCGTTGCCGCAGGCGCCGCAGTGGGCCGGATCACTCGAGAGGTCGGCGCAGCCGCTCGCGCACGCCGTGGCGCCCGAAGGGCACATGCAGGAGCCGCTCGTACACGTGCCGGTCGAGCCGCAGCTCCTGCCGCACCCGCCGCAGTTCATCGGATTGGCCGCGGGGTCGACGCACACCCCGTCGCACTCGATGTGCCCCGGCGGGCAAGCGCACGTACCGCTGATGCACGAGCGGCCCCCGGCGCAGACCCTAGCGCATCCCCCGCAGTTCCTCGTGTCGGCCGAGACGTCGACGCACGCTCCTGCGCAAATCACGGCCCCGCAGCCACCGTCCGCCGTCGGCCCGCCGTCCGTGGCTCGGCCAGCGTCGATTGAGCCGGGGACGAGCAGGCCGGGCGGGTCGGGCTCACCGCCGTCGAGCAGCAGGCCGCAGCCGGCGACCGTGGTCGTGAGGACGAGACACGAGAGGGCAAGCAAGAATCTCGGCCCGCGGGCCGGGAGACACACGAATGCGTTCATCGAGAGCGCTCCAGTCGAGCCTCTCTCCGCAACGCCCGCGCCACGGGAGCAGAGCGCGGCGATCCACCCTCGAGCACGGCCACGGCCGCGCCAACTGTGCAGGCCCTTGCACTACGTACGAAACGTGCGCGATCCGTGCCGTCCTGCGATTCGACTCGAGCGCACGCGCGGCGACGATGGAGCGCTGGAAGTGCAGCGGCTCGCTTCAATCGCTCTGTCCTGCCTCCGCCGAGCCCTGCCAGCGGCCCGGACGAGTCTCCATCTCTCCATTCGAGCATCCTCCTGCACCATGGTCCCTGCGAGCTCCCGATGCCTGACGCGGGAAGTGCGCTCCGCGCCGAGCACGGCGGAACGTGCCCGACCAGGTGAGAGCAGGCCTGCACGCCGCAGCGACGGCCTCGCGCGGCAGGAGGTGGCCCTGTCCAGGAGAACCTTGGCTAGGAGAACCACTCGCACTCGAAGCTGACGGTGCCGCCGCGTTTGGTGAACTCGGTCGCGCTGTAGGTGCAGCCCGCGATCTCGATCACGCCTTCGAACGTGCCCGCGATCGCGTTGAGGTAGATGTCGCCCGTCATCTCCGGTGGCGCGCCCGTCAACACGAGGGAGCAACGCCGCGAGTCGAGCTCGGTGTACTTCAGCGCGCCGCAGTGGCGGTAGATGAGCTTCCAGGCGTAGGGTGCGCGACGCAACGCGGCGTGCGGGGTGAGCCCCATGCGCTGCGCAGCGGCCAGCATCGGGCGAAGGAGCGGTCCGCTCAGCCATCGCCTCGGCGGACCAGCGGCGCAGCCGGACGCCGCCGCAGACCCGCTCGAGGGCTTCGGTCATGCGCACGTCGAGCTCGAGCGGGAGCCATGCGACGCTCGACGACCGCTCGACCTCTGCGATGACGTCGGGCACCTCCTCCCGGACGGCGCGCTCGTCGCCCAGCCCGAGGCGCTCGAGGGCCTTCAGGTTCGAGATCAGGTAACTCGCGCGCATCTCGGGCGCTGGCATCCCGGGCAAGATACCTCGAATCGGCCCCCTGGGAGGGTGGACGGGGGAGTCACTGTGAACCGACGCGCTCGTGGTACCCTCGATCCTCGATGGACGTCAGCATCACGCGCGCTTTGAAGACGACGCTCGCTTCTGCTCTTCTCGTGCTGGCGGCGACCTCGGGCGCCTCCGCCCAGAGCGAAGCGGAGCTGGATCGCGCCCGCACGCTCTTCGGCGAAGGCGTCGAGCTCACCCAGCAGGAGCAGTGGGCCGACGCGGCGGATCGTTTCCGCCAAGTCATGGAGGTCCGCGCCACCGGCCAGGTGAAGTACAACCTCGCCCTCGCGCTCTCGCACACCACCGAGCTCGCCGAGGCGGCAGTGCTGCTGCGCGAAGCGGTGGACGACCACGAGCTGCGCCGGCGGACGCGGCGGGAAGCGACGAACCTGCTCGAGTCGATTCGAGCCGCGGCTCGCACATCTCACCGTCACGATGAGCGGTGACGAGGCGGGGACGCAGGTGACGCTGGACGGCGAAGCGCTCGGCCTCGAGCGGGTCGGTCAGCCGCTCGAGGTGGACCCGGGCACGCACCGCGCGGCGCTGCTGCGAGACGGCGCGGAGGTCGGAAGCCGCGAGGTCACGCTCGCCGAGGGCGAGTCTCAGGAGATCACCCTCGTCGCCACCGCGGTGCAGGCGCCGGTCGACGACGAGCTCCTCACCCAGGCTCCGCCTCCGCCGCCTCCGGGCGGCAGTGTGCTCGAAGAGTGGTGGTTCTGGACCATCCTCGCCGCCGTCGTGGTGGTCGGCGCCGGCGTCGCCACGGGGGTCGTGCTCGGAACGCAATCGCCCAGCCCCGTGCAGGGCAACCTGAGCCCCGGCTCTCTGCAGGTGACCCTGCCATGAACCCCGCGATGAACCTCGCCATGAACATTCGCATCACCCTCTCGGCGCTGGTGCTCCTTCTCGCCTCCTGCGCCGGCAAGCCCACGGAGATCCTGGTCGTGGTCGACAGCGACCTCGCCATCCCGGCCGGTCTCGACACCGTACGGGTCGAGGTGAACGGCGCCATGACCATGAGCGCGAGCGGGACGCTGACGGGGGCGGACGCGCAGCCGCTGCCGCGCACGGTCGGCATCGTCTACCAGGGAGGCAGCCTCGGCCCGCTCGAGATCAGCGCCGTCGGCAGCGTGATGGGCGGCGACGTGGTCAGCGCGAGCGCGAGCACCTCGTTCATCCGCGGCCGGACGCTGGTCTTGCCGCTCTTCTTGTCCCGGCGCTGCGTGGGCGCCTCCTGCGGCAACACCGAGACCTGCGAGGCTGGGAGCTGCGTCGCCGCCGACGTGGATCCTTCGACGCTGACCGACTGGAACGGGACGGTGTCGAGCCCGGACGGCGGCTCGTGCACGCCCGGCACGGAGAGCTGCAACGGCGCGGACGACGACTGCGACGGCCGGATCGACGAGGGCTTCGACCTGCAGACGGATCCGCTCAACTGCGGCACCTGTGGCAACGCCTGCTCGGCGACGAACGGGATGGCGAGCTGCTCGGCCGGGAGCTGCTCGGTCGGCTGCGACACGGGCTTCGGCGACTGCAACGGCGATCCGACGGACGGTTGCGAGACCGATCTCCAGTCCACTGCCACCGACTGCGGCACCTGCGGGAACGCGTGCAGCTTCGCGAACGCGTCCGCCAGCTGCGCGTCGGGCGCTTGCAGCATCGGAGCCTGCGACACCGGCTTCGACGACTGCAACGCGGACCCGACCGACGGCTGCGAGGCGTCGCTCTCGACGACGACCGACTGCGGTTCTTGCGGGATGAGCTGCACGGTGGCCAACGGGACGCCGAGCTGCACCAGCGGGAGCTGCGCCATCGACACGTGCGACGCGGGCTTCGACGACTGCAACGGGGACGTGACCGACGGCTGCGAGACATCGCTGGACACGCTGACCGACTGCGGGACGTGCGGGACGAGCTGCGACGTCACGAACGGGACGCCGAGCTGCGCGAGCGGGAGCTGCGCGGTGGACATGTGCGACGCGGGCTTCGGCGACTGCGACTCGAACGTGACGAACGGCTGCGAGACGCCACTGGACACGCTGACCGACTGCGGCGCGTGCGGCACGGCGTGCAGCGTCGCCAACGGCACCGCGACCTGCGCGACCGGCATGTGCGCGATCGACATGTGCAACATGAACCGGGCGGACTGCAACAGCGATCCGAGCGACGGCTGCGAGGTCAACCTGCGCTCCAGCGACGCGAACTGCGGGATGTGCGGCATGGCCTGCCCGAGCGGCCAGAGCTGTCACAACAGCATGTGCCACTGAACGCGACCCCCGCCCGGACGACCCGGGCCGCAACGCGCGTCGTGCCCGCACACAGCGAAGCCCGACAGCCGCTCCCTTCAGGGGAGCGCTTGCGGTCGAATCGCCGTGTCCAGGCTCAGGGCGCGTGGCAGGGCGGCGGGGCTTCCTTCGGCTCGCCCGCCGCGCCCATCGCGCCGCGGTGCGCGTAGGGGCAGGGCGACTGAGCGTCCCGCATGTACGCGCCGCCATGGCACGGAGGCCGCGACGCAGAGCAGGGGCAGCCGCCGGAGGCACAGAGCGCGAGCTGGAGACCGACCAGCGCACCGATGAAGGCGCTCGCGAAGAGCAGCACCTTGGTGCCCTTGCCGAGCGCGGCCCAGCGGACTTGGATGGCCTGCCGGAGCAGGCCGCTCAGGGTACGTGCACGCTTCACGGGACTCAGGGTAGCGACACTTCGGGCTCCATTCCATCCCGCGCGTGTCGAGAAGGGTGTGTGCGCTCACCGAGCGTCGGGGAGGGCCCGAGGGCGTGTGCAGGCGGCTTCGACGCCGGCGTCGCAGGCGCGCTCGTAGTGTGCGGCGGCGGCGGCGAGGTCCCGTGGCACGCCCCGCCCGCCGAGCTCCTCCGCCATGCCGAGGTAGAGACACTCGCTGACGAGCCCGCCCTCGCAGGCGCGCGCCGAGCTCCGCGTGGCCCGCGGCCAGTCGACCGGCGCGTCGGCGCGGACTCGCGCGGCCGCTTCGGCGCAGCGCTCGAGCCGATCCTCGGCGCAGTCGTGTTCGACGTCGGCCAACGGCTCGGCGCTGGTGCAGCGGATGGCTCTCCGGCCGTCGGGCAGGATCTCGCCTTCGCAGTGCTCGCCGTTCCGCTCCGCCTCGAACGAGAGCGTTCCGCCGGCCTCCGGGCTCAGCGTGACGTTCGAGAATCCCTCTGCGATCAGCGCCGCCCGTGGACCGGCCGACCGGCCTCGATGCGCGGCGAGGTGGTAGACACCGCCGCCGAAGAGGAGCAGCGCGCCGAGGGCGCCCAGCGTCAGCTCGATCGCACGCCGCCGCAGCACGCTCGCGAGCAGGCCCAGCCCGGCCACGATCGCCAGCGCACCGCAGCTCGTCGCGACCCATTCGGGTTTCGCCACGAGCGGCGCGGCGAGCGCGGCGAGGCCGACGGCCAGCGCGATCGCCCACGTCGGTCGCCGCCGGGCCGTCGCCATCATGGGCCTTCTCTATCGCGCTCGCGCAGGGCTGCAACGAGGAGGCGT
Organism: uncultured Pseudomonadota bacterium; assembly: GCA_963832725.1. Taxonomy (GTDB): domain Bacteria; phylum Myxococcota_A; class Polyangia; order Polyangiales; family Sandaracinaceae; genus JAEZBP01. The sequence continues at coordinate 2,394,448 of CAWHVG010000005.1, read as the reverse complement.
GCCGGCTCGACCCGCAGAGGTTCAGCGCGACTTGCGGAAAGGGCCCGTCGGGACGTGGACACGCTCGTTGGGCTTCTTTCCGCCGAAGCGAGTGGACACGGTCGCGCCGAGGCCCGCCAGCGCGGCCATGACGCTCACCATCGGGCCCACCTTGGGTGCGAGCCCCGCCAGGAAGAGGGCGCCCACGCCCACCGCGAGCTGCAGCACGGGCCGCCCCTTCAACGCGCGGATCGGCAGCACGCCGCCCAGCCACCAGGCGGCGGCGGACCACCCGACGCAGACGGCCGCGACCAGCAGGGTCCCGAGCACCGCCGACACGGGGATGCCGATCACCGTCACGACCAAGACCAGGCAGAGGACGCCGCCGGCCAGCATCTCGAAGATCCCACCGAACAAGCTGCGGAACGGGCGGGCGGCCACCTCGGCGCGCATCGCGTCGAAGCGCTTGCTCGAGTTGCCCATCATCACCAGGCCGAGCAAGAAGAGCAGAACGTGCCAGAGGCCCCACTGGACGACCTCGGGCGTCTCTCCCTCGTGCGTTTCGGGCGTCTCGGCATCGTCGCCGGCCCGGATTTCGATGTTCCCGTGGCCCTCGTGCGCCGTGAGGCTCTGCCCGAAGACCGTCGCGCCGTCTGCGACGTCGATGTGGCCGCCCATCGCGTTCAGGTCGCCGTGGACCCGCGCGCCGTCGCGCACTTTGACGTCGCCGCCCATCGTCGTGACGTTGCCGATGACCTCGCCGCGGATGTCGGCGTCGCCACCCATCGTCACCACGTCGCCGAACGCCCGGCCATCCACCCGCGCGTCGCCGCCCGCGGTGTAGACGCTCCGAACGACCTCGTCGGGGCCGACCACCACGTCCGATCCCAGCGTCACCCGGTCGCCCAGCCCGGCAGGCGGGGAAGGCGGCGCGGGCGGAGCAGGGGGCGCCGGAGCGGCCGCGGCCGCGGAAGGCGCAGGAGCGGCGGGCTCGCTGGGTTCGGCCTCACTGGGTTCGGCCTCGCTGGGTTCGGCTTCGCTGGGCGCGGGCTCGCTGGGCGCGGGCGCCGGCGCCTCGTCCGGTCGGACCGTCACCAGGCTCGGTCCGGGGAGGACGACCACGTCGGCGTCGCCGATTAGCGCGGACACGACCTCGCCGATGGGCACGTTGCGTACGTGGAGCGTCACCGGGGGATCGTTCGGCAGCCTCGCCACGACGCCGAGGCCGGCCGCCTCGGTCGCCATCCGGAGCGCCTCGGAGGTCGGCTGTCCGTCGACGTCCAGGGTCACGGTCGGCTGCGGATCGGGCCACGCCCCCTCCACGCGATAGGCGTGGGCGTGCAGCGGCACGCTGACGCCGATGGCCAAGAGCAGCCCCAGCGCGCCCGTCAGCATTCCCGTGCCCGGACCGCGCCGGTCGCTCAGCAGGAGCCGGATCGGCACCGCGAGCAGCAGCGCGAAGAGCAGCCCGACGATCGCGACGCTGCCCCAGCCGCCCGGCACCAGCGAGTCGACCAGCGAGTCCGCCGCGCGCCCGAGCGTCAGCCCCTGCCGGCCGATGCGGCTCAGCCCGCTCACGCTCGCGCCAGGCAGGGCGAGGAGCGCCAGCCCACTCGCCACCAGCCCCCCGATGGCCGCGCCCACGATGAGGCTGCGGCGGGAAGGCCCGTCCGCCACGGGCACGGCCTGCATGGCGCGCGCGATCATGGTGTCGAGGTCGACCTGCGGTGCCGCCCGCCGGAGCGCCACCGTGGCCTCCTGCGCGTCGTCCTTCTCGATCTCGACCCGCTCGCGACAGGCTTCGCAGGCGGCGAGGTGCTCCCGCGTGGCCTCGGACACCAGGTCCTGCCGTCCGGTCGCGAGCGCCTCGAGCGCCACCTCGTCCAAGTGCTCCATCAGCTCACATCTTCGTCCTGGAGCGCCGCCCGGAGCCGCTTTCGGCCGCGGTGGAGCCAGGTCATCACGGTCCCCATCGGGACGTCCAGCGCGTTCGAGATCTCTTCGTAGGTCGATTCGTGCACGTGATAGAGGACCACCGCCAGCCGCATGTTCTCGGGCAGGGTCTCCAGCGCCTCGGCCAGACGCTCCGACTCGATGCGGGCCAGCGCGACGCGCTCCGGACCCGGCGCGCCGCTGGCGGTCCAGGCGGTGGTCGTGTCGCCGTCGTCGACGAAGGTGCGCCGCTCCAGCCCCCGGCGGCGGAGCCAATCCCGGCAGAGGTTCCGCGACACGGTCAGCGCCCAGCTCCGGAAGGAGCCGCGGTCGGGGTCGAAGCGGTCGATCGACGTCACGATGCGCTCGAGCGCCTCCTGAGTGGCGTCGTGGGCGTCGGCGGGCCCGGCGACGAAGCGGCAGACGTCGTGCACGGCCGGGCCGTGCTCGCGCAGGAGCGCCTCGAGGGCCTGCTTGTCCCCCCTGGATGCCCGAGCTTCCAGCGATGCGTCGATGCCGCGCCTCCGATCGGCCGAGTATGCCGGCGAAGTGGGGGCGCTCATCCACTGAAGCGGTAAGAACATGCAATCTTTCATGAAGTTCGGGGGCCAGCTCGTGCCCACGCGCTCCATTACGAGCGATGGGGACCGTGTATTTCACCGATCCCGGTCGCGATCTTCCGCGCGCAGCGCGGCGGGTGCGGACCGCAGGCGCGGGCGAGCGCGACGCAGTCGCGCAACGCCCAAGGCGCCGGAGGTCCGCGCCCCGATGGGGTACGGCGCGACGCAGTCGCGCCAGGGGCGCGCAGCCCCCTAAACAAACGATCACCGCGCACTACCTCCACTACGATCGTCGCGACTAGCGCGCAAAACCTCCACAGCCAACGCGCGGGGTGTTGGCCGCGCCGTGAGCAGAGCTCCGACTGCACGCCGGTCGTCGCGACCAGCGCGTAACCCTCCACAGCCAAAACGCGGTGTGTTGGCCGCGCTGGACCAGAGCTCCGACTGCACGCCGATCGTCGCGACTAGCGCGCAAAACCTCCACAGCCAACGCGCGGGGTGTTGGCCGCGCCGTGAGCGGAGCTCCGACTGCACGCCGGTCGTCGCGACCAGCGCGTAACCCTCCACAGCCAAAACGCGGTGTGTTGGCCGCGCTGGACCAGAGCTCCGACTGCACGCCGATCGTCGCGACTAGCGCGCAAAACCTCCACAGCCAAAGCCGCGGTGTGTTGGCCGCGCCGTGAGCGGAGCTCCAAGTCCGCCGTGAGAGCTGCGGTTGTACGCGCGGTCGCGTCTTGCGGGGCTCCACGCGCGAACGTCTCGAGTCTGCGGTGGCGGCGCGGTGGTACGCGCTGGTCGCGACAACCCGAGTGGCTGATAGCTGCGGGCGCTGTATTCAGGGGGCTCGAAGCGCCCCCTGCGCGCTTTGCGCGCGACCCCACTTCGGGTGCTCCCTGGCGGTCGCACCCCCGCGCTTCGCGCGCAGAGTCTGGCTGACGGGTCGAGGGTCGCCTTTCGGCTGCGCATGGAACGTTCGCGACTCCGCGCGGTCGAGGCAGGGATGCCGGCGGGAAACGTATCTCGAACCGAACGGGCGCTTCGCGCGTCCGAGCGCTCCATGCCGTCACCGGACCGAATCGTTTGCCTCGACCGCGCCGCGCCTGCGGTACTCTCGCCGTCGGTGGGGAGCTCCAAGGTGATGGGGGGAGCCCGGGTCGGAGCAGGCGCGTGCGCCGGCGCGGCGCTCGCCGAAGGGGATTCGATGCGATTGAAGCAGCTCGGGAGCCTCGCGCTCTTGCTCGCGCTCGTCGGGTGCGGCGGGGTGGGCGAAGACGTCGACACGACGGTGGCCACCGTCACGCCGGTGCGCGGCCAGACGCAGCTCGGCGAAGACGCGGTGGCCGAGGTGGCCCGGGCGTCGGTCGCCGGGAGGATCCGCACGCCCGAGCGCGGGCTGGCGCGGGTCTCGCTCGACTCGGGGCCCCGGCTCCTCCTGGGCGACGACACCGAGCTCGGAGTCGTCGACGGCGCGGTGGTGGAGCTCGGAAAGGGCCGCCTCTTCGCCGAGGTGCAGCCGGGCGAGCAGCTCGAGACGCACGCCGCGGACGCCGTGCTCCGTGCGTCGGACGCGTCGTTCAGCGCCGAGCTCGAGGACGGCGCGCTCTCGCTCTACGTGATCCGCGGCGAGGTGAGCTGGACGGCCGGCGACGCGCGCGGCGTGGCCTCGGCGGGTGAAAGGCTGCGCGTGTCCGGCGAGGACGCCGAGGTGCAGCCGGCGACGCTGTGGACCGACTGGACCGGCGGGTTGGCCCGACCCGGCCCGAGCGACGCGTCGGCGCCCGAGGGCGTGGGCACGCTGGAAGGGCGCGTCCCGGACGAGATCGGTCGCGCCCGCTGGCCGCTGACCATCCGCCGGCTGGACGTGAGGGTGCGGGTCGAGGGCAATCTGGCCATCACCGAGGTCGACCAGCTCTTCTTCAACCCCGCCAGCGAGACGGTCGAGGGCCTCTACCGGGTCCGCGTGCCCGAGAGCGCCGTTTTGCAGCGCTTCGCGGTGGATCGCGACAGCCGGCTCGTCGACGGCTACGTCCGCGAGCGCGCCCAGGCCCGGCAGGCCTACCAGCAGCAGGTCTATCGCGGTTCGGTGGAGGATCCCGCGCTGCTCGAGTGGGACGCGCCGGGCAGCTACCGGGCCCGCATCTATCCGATCCAGCCCGGCGAGACGCGCCGGATCGTGATCCGCTACGCCGAGTGGCTCCGTCCTCCCGCGCCGGGCGCGCCGCGGCTCTATCGCTATCCGATGGGGGCAGGCGCCCACCCGCCGCACATCCAGGAGCTCTCGATCAGCGCCGACGTCTCGGACTCGGGCGCCGAGCACGTGCGGGCCGGCATGGGCGCGCAGGTCGAGCACGGCGCCGTGCGCATCCGGCGCAGCGACTTCCGGCCGCGGGCCGACTTCTGGATGGAGCTGGTCGGCGGCGAGGCGGAGACCCAGCGCGCCTGGACGGCCCGCCACGAGCCGCCGCCGCGCGCGCCCGACGCGCCGGCGATGCCGAACGAAGCCGACGAGCGCGACTACTTCTATCTGCCGCTGGTCTTGCCGGCGTCGCTGGCCGGTCAAGACGCCGAGGGGCTCGATCTGGTGGTGCTCGAGGACGTCTCGGCGGGCACCGATCGCAGCCACCTCGAGCTCGGGCGAAGCGTGGTGGAGTCGATCGCGGCGCACCTCGACGAGCGCGACCGCGTGGCGATCGTGACCAGCGATCTGCGGCTCAGGCCGGTCTCCGGCGAGTCGCCGGAGCTGGTCGAGGCCAGCCGCGCGAACGTGGAGGGGCTCCTCGACGCGCTGGCGCGGGTGCCGGCCGGCGGGGCGACCGATCTCGGCCAGGCCATCGAGGACGCGGCGGCGCTCCTCGATCCTTCGCGGCCGGGCGCGATCGTGTACGTCGGCGACGGAACGCCCACGGTCGGCGAGCTGCGGGCGGACGGGCTGCTCGAGCGGATGGCCCGGCTGCCGAGCCCGGTGCGGCTCTACGCGGTCGCGGTCGGCAGCGACGCGAACCTGGAGCTCTTGCAGGCGCTGACGCGAGGCGGCGGGCTGGCGCTGCGGGTCGAGGAGCGCGCGCAGGCTGCCGACGCGGCGCTCCGGCTCTTGGCCCACGCCGAGCGGCCGGTGGCGCATCACGTCGAGGTCGAGCTCGGCGACGGAATCGAGAACGCCTACCCGCGCCGGCCGATGGACGCGGTGATCGGCGACGTCTTCCCGGTCGTCGGGCGCGTCCGCGGCGATCTTCCCGCGAGCGTGACGGTGCGCGGGAGCGTGGCCGGGCAGGACTTCGAGCAGACCATCGCGATCCAGACGGCGTCGACGGAGGCGTCGACGGATCTGCGCCTGCGCTGGGCCGGCGAGCGATTGCATCAGCTCCTGCTCGACGGAGCAGGCCGCGAGGAGGTGGCCGAGCTCGGCACGCGCTACGGGCTGATCACGCCTTTCACCAGCTACTACGTGCCCAGCCGGAACGAGCTGGCGCGGATGGGCTGGCAGGCGCGCGTCTGGATCGATCGGCCGCTCTTGCCCGTCGGCGGGCCGAGCACGAGCGATCGGGTCCTCGAGGGAGCGCTGGCGATCGCTATCGGGCCGCTCTCGCTGGCGGGCTGCAGCAGTGAGGACGAGGCCCCGGCGTCCCACTCGATCCTCTTTCCCCCCGAGGCGATGGAGCCGGAGGCGGTGGAAGAAGCGGCGCCGACCGCGGGTGCGGCGTCGACACCCACCGTTCCTGGTGCGCCGGCGGCGGACATGGCGCTCAGAGAGCAGCAGCGCCTGCCGGCCGCCGAGCCCGCGCCGCCTCCCGCGCGGCAGGAGCAGATGCCGATGGAAGCGCCCGAAGCCACCACCGCCGCAAACTTCGACGATGATACGGGCGCGGACATGGAGCGAGCGGCGGCGGGCCCGCAGCGCCCGATGGACTCGCTCGCCCAGGGCTACGGCGGCGAAGGCGCCTCGGACGAGACGGAGCTCGGCAACGACCCGACGGCGGCGACCGGCGCGCTGATGGATCAAAACGACGCACCGGCTGACCTGATGGACTTCGTGGGGGAAACCGGCGGGCTGGCTGCCGTCGGCGGAGGCGGCGGCAGCGCCCGTGCGCCCGCCGGCGGCCTCGGACTGCGCGGGACCGGTCGCGGCGGCGGAGGGAGAGGCGGCGGCACCGTCGGCCTCGGTGACCTGGGCACCATCGGTCACGGCGCCGGCTCGGGCAGCGGGAACCGCTACGGGGCCGCCGGCAACGAGGTGCTCGAACGCAGCGTTCACCCGTCGAGGCGACGCAACCGCGCGAGCGACGGCGACGACCGCGGCCCCCGCACCTCGGCCCATGCGCGCCGCTTCGTCCACGCGAACGGGGTTCTGGGCAGTGAGGAAGCGGCGCCCGATGAGTGGCAGACGACCGTCACCCGCATCGTCACCATCCAGGATCCCGCGGCGCACCGCGCCCGCCGCTGCAGCGACGCGGCGAACCTTCTCCTCGACGACCGCCGCGCGCTCTGGCGCGAACGCTTGAGCAGCGCGAGCAACGCCGCCGCCTGGCTCGACACCTACCGCGAGGCCATCCGCCGCTGTGAAGCGCCTACCTGGCGCGACCGTCGCGCGCTGCTCTCGCTGATGCTCGCCCGCGCAGGCTCGATCGACGCGATGCTCTCGCTCTACCGCCTGCTCTCGGGCGCGGCGGAGCGCGATCTCGTGCGAGCTCAGATCTTCCGGCGCGTCCGCACGCCCGACGATCTCCGGACGGTCCGCGGCGCGTTCGGTCTCGGCGCCGGCGTGGACTGGACGCTGGTCGAGCAGATTCTGGCCCGCGCCACCACCGAGAGCGCCCGCATCCGCGCGCTGCGCCGGCTGAGCTGGCAGTACCCGGAGAGCTTCGACCTGAAGCTGCGTCTCTTGGCCGCGCTCGAGCGCGCCTCGCGGACGGATGAGGCCAAGCGCTTCGCGGATCGGATGCGCGCCGATCCCTTGGCCGATCCCGGCGTCCGGACCGCGATCGGCGAGATGTTCCTGCGTCTCGGCCGCGAGGACGACGCGCGGCGGGCGTTCAGCGAGATCGTGGAGTTCGCGCCGCTGGACGAGCTGGCCCGGCGTCGCCTCGGCGATCTCTACCGCGCTCACGGCTGGTTCGAGGACGCCTACCGGCAGTACCAGACGCTGATCGAGATCCGGCCCGACGATCCGACGGCCAAGCTCCTGCTCGCGCAGGCCGCCGCCGGCGCCGGGCGGGTCGACGAGGCGCTTCGGCTCGAGCGCGGGCTGATGCAGACGGCCCAGCCGGGCGCCTCGCAGGGGATCGCCCGCACCGCGCTCCTCTGGTCGAGCGTTCGCTTCGCGCGCCTCGAGAAGAGCGCGCAGGCCGAAGACGACGGGGAGCGGCTCGAGGCGCTGGCGCGGCGTCTCCGGCGGAGCGGCGTGCTGCGCGAGTCGGCCCAGCTCCGCGTGACGCTGGTGTGGTCGCATCCGGACGCGCAGCTCGGGCTCTGGGCGGGCTACCCGGGCCTCGGCCTCACCCGACCGACCGACATCTCGCCCGAGCTCGGGCTGGAGGCGTTCGACGTCGAGGAGCAAGAGCAGGGCGCCTACCGGATCGAGGTCCGGCGCAGCGCCGACGAGGACGGGCAGCTCACGGCCGTCACGGCCCAGCTCGTCGTCGTCTGGAACGAGGGCGAAGAGGACGAGAAGGTCGAGCTCGTCGACCTGACCTTCGACGGCGACCACCAGGAGCACGCGTGGACGATATCGGGGCGCTCGCTGACCGAGACCAGCCCGGGCGGGGGGCGATGATGAAGACCATCACGAGGCAGGTGGCCTGGCTCGCGCTGATCCTCGCCGGCTGCGGAGGAGGGCACCACGATCCCGCGCCGACCGTCGCCACGGCGGAGGTCATCCGCGGCGGCTTCACGTTGGAGCGCGACGGGAACGACGAGCGGGTCGTGGACCGTGCCCGCGTGGAAGACCACGCCACCGCGACGACGGCCGCGGATGGTCGCGGCGCCGTCACCCTCGACTCGGGCGCGTGGGTGCTCTTCGATCGCGACAGCCGGGCCGAGATCGAGCTGGCCAGCTTGAAGCTCCAGCACGGACGCATCTGGATCGACGCTTCGAACGTCGACGAGACGACCGTCGTCACCGACCACGGCTCGGTCACGGCCACGAACGCCACCTTCGCCGTCGAGCTCGGCGACGCGGGCACCACCGTCTACTGCGGCTCCGGCGAGCTCACGTTCCACAGCGAAGGCGGCAGCGATCGGCTCGCGCAGGGCGAGCGCGTGGTGCTGGCGGGCAACACGGAGCCCGACGTGGAGCCGGAGGAGCTCTGGGACGACTGGACCGGCGGTCTCGCCGATCCCGGTCGCGATCGCTACCCGGACACGACGCATCTCGGCGTCCTGGCCGGCCGCCGCGTCGACCAGCTCGGGCAGGCGCGCACGCCGCTGCCGATCCGCTCGCACGAGGTGAACGTGCGGGTGCACGGCGACCTGGCCGAGACCGAGGTCGTGCAGACGTTCTTCAACGCGCGCAGCGACACGCTGGAGGGCGAGTGGTCCATCCGCCTGCCGCGCGGCGCCATCGTGCAGGACTTCGCGCTCGATCAGGGCGGCGGCTTCCAGTCGGCGGTGGTGAACGCGACCTCGGTCGAGTCCGGCTACCAGCTCGCGTGGTGGCCCTCGTCGATGGCGGGCGCGAAGCTGACGTACGACGGCCCGGACCGGCTGCGCGCGCGTATCAACCCGGTCGCGCCCGGCGCCACCGTCCGCGTTCGCCTTCGCTACACCGAGTGGCTCGACCGCGTCGGCGACCGCCGCACCTACGTCTACCCGATGCGCGCCGAGGGCGAGCCGCCTTCGATCGGCGAGCTGATCTTGCAGGTCGACACCACCGGTGACGAGCTGGCGGGCCTGCGAGCCGGGATGGGCGCCACGGTCGAGGAGGGTCGCGTCGTCCTCCGCAAGAGCGACTTCCGGCCGCGCGCCGACTTCGCCCTGGACCTCTACGACGAGGAGGCGCCGCCCGACGATCAGGCCGTGAGCTACGTGGTCAGCGCGCCGATCGAGCACGCCGGCGGGCCGCGGGCGGAAGGCGAGGAGAGCTACGTGCTCTTCGATCTGCCGACCTCGGCCATCGTGGAAGCGCGCGAGGCCGACACGCCGCCGCCGCTCGAGCTGGTGATGCTCCTCGACGTCTCGGGCGATACCGATCCCGAGGACCTCGAGGTGGCGCGCGCGGTGATCGAGGCCGTGCTGCGGCAGGTCACGCCGACCGATCGGGTGGCCATCCGCCTGGCCGACGTCCGGGCGCACGCGCCGGAAGGCGCGCCAGAGGGGCTGGTCGAGGCGACCGACGAGAACCGCGAAGCGCTCCTCGAGTCGATCTCCCGCGTGGATCTCGGGGGCGCGACCGATCTGGGGCGCAGCCTGCGCGACGCGGCGCAGCTCGTGGCCCGGCGGCCGCGAGCGGCGGTCCTCTATCTCGGCGACGGGCTCCCGACCACCGGCGATCTCGACGCGACCGCGCTGCGCGAGACGCTGGCGACCCTCGACGCGCCGCCGCGCTTCTTCGGCCTGGCGGTCGGTGACGGCTCGAACGTCGCGCTGCTGCGCCGACTCTTCGACGGCCACGCCCATCAGGTGACGGATCGAACCGAGGCCTCGCGGGCGGTGATGCGCGTCCTGGCGGAGGCGGCGCAGCCGACCCTTCGCGGCGTCAGCGTGGATCTCGGCGAGAACGTGGAGCGCGTCTACCCGCGGCCCCCGATCCTGGTCCGCGACGGCGAGCACCTGCGCTTGGTCGGCCGCCTGGTCGGCGCTTCGCCTTCGCAGATCACCATCCGCGGCAGCTTCGACGGCGAGCCCTTCGAGCGGCAGATGAACGTCCGGCGTGCGGTGGTGCACGACGCGGGCGACATCAAGAAGCGCTGGGCGACGAATCGGCTGGCAGAGCTCGTCGATCAGGACGCCGGCCGCGAGGCGATGGTGGATCTCGGCCTGCGCTTCGGGCTCGTCTCGCCCTGGACCTCGCTGGTGGTCGGCGGCGTGCCCCGCGGCACCTCGCAGCCGGTGACCGGCTTCGACTACGACCCGCTCGGCGTCGCGTGGGGGCTCGGCGGCGGCGGCGCGTCGGTGCAGGCTGCCATGCTGACCCCAGACGAAGAAGGTTGGCGCCGGCGTATCCAGCGCGAGCAGCCCGAGCCGGCGATGTCGCCGGAGACGACCTGGGTGTCGCGGGTGGACACGGACGACGAGTCTCGCGCTGGGAGCTCCGGCTACGGCGCCGATGGCGGGCTGGCGCGCGCGGCGGTGAAGCGCGCCTTGCGGAGCGGCGAGCGTGGGCCCCGCGGCTGCTACGAGCGGCGCTCCATCGTTCGACCGGATCTGGCCGGCGAGATGGTGGTGGAGGTCCAGGTCGACGGCCAGGGCAACCCCGACTCGGTCCACATCGTGCGGCAGTCGATCGGCGACGACGATTCGACGCGCTGCGTCGAGACCGAGATCCGCGGCCTGCGCTTCCCGGCCACCGGCGCGGCGGGGACGGTCTCGGTCCGCCACACGCTCAGCTTCGCGATGCCGGAGCGGGAGTTCGGCTCGCGCCGGCAGTGCAGCGACGCGTCCCGACAGGGGCTCGACGTCCGGCGGGCGCTCTGGCGCGAGCGACTGGCGGTCAACGGTGGCGCGAGCGGCGCGCTCAGCGTGTGGCGGGACGCCAGCCGACAGTGCGAGCTGAGCACCTGGCGCGCCCGGCGGACGCTCCTTCATCAGATGATCGGCCACGTCGGCGGCGTCCCGGGCCAGGTCGCGCTCTACCGCGCGTTCCGCGGCAACGAGTCCATCGCCGCCTACCTGCGCCGGGTCATCCTCCGCAATGTCCGCAGCCCTCGGGACGTGATGGCCGTCCGGGCCGGGCTGGGGCTCGACGTGCCGGTCGACTGGCACCTCTTCTCGACGCTGTGGAAGACCCACGAGGATCCCCACTACCGGTTGCGGCTGGTGCGGCAGTGGCTGGAGGTCGCGCCCGACGAGATGGATTCAGGCTGCGCCTCCTCTCGCTGCTCGAGCAGGTGGACGAGCTCGGCGAGGCCCGCCGATTGGCGCGGGAGCTGAGCTCTGATCCGCTGGCCGACGCGCGGGTGCGGACGGCGGTCGGCGAGTTCTGGCTGCGGCAGGAGAACGTGCCGGAGGCGCGGCGGGTGTTCAGCGAGCTGGTGGAGCGCACGCCGCTCGATCCCTGGGCGCGCTGGCGGCTCGGCGATCTCTACCGCGCCCACGGCTGGCCGGACGACGCGTACCGTGAGTATCGGACGCTGGCGCGGCTGAGGCCGGGTGACGGCGAGGTGCTCTTGCTGCTCGCGCGGGCGGCGGCGGATGCCGGGCGCATCGACGAGGCGCTCCGCCTCGAGCAGCGGCTGAGCGAGTCGACCGATCCCGGCGTCGACGAAGGGGCGGCGGGCTACGCACGTCTGTGGACGACAGTGCGGCTGGCGCGGCTTCGCGCGGCGGCGGAAGACGAGGCGACCTTGGCGGCCGTGCGGCGTCGCGAGCGGCAGTCGGGCGCGCTCAGGGAGCCGCCGGCCATCTTCGCGGCGCTGACCTGGCGCCACCCGGACGACCACCCCGAGCTCGTGGCGCGCTTTCCGAGCACCGACGAGGACGTCGGCTGGGAGCCCACCGAGCTCGGCGGCGCGGAGCACGGCATCTACGCCACGCGGGTCCGCGAGCGGGAGGACGGCGACTACCTCTTCGAGGTGCGGCGGAACGAGCGCGACGAGATCCGCGATCTCGAGGCCGAGCTGCTGGTGATCACCGGCCTCGGCACCGACGCCGAGCACATCGAGCGCTTGCCGATCTCGCTGACGCGGGAGAGCACGCGCCTGCGCTATCGGCTGGCGGACGACGGCAGCCTGGAGGCGGTCGCGATCCCGGCGAACGAGCGCGGCTGAGCCTCGGCGAGACGGCGGCGAGCACGGCGGAGCGTCCGGGCTCGGCGGACGGCCCGATCGGACCTCGCGATTCGCGCTCTCACGCCCCGAGAGATCTACTTTTCACTGCCAACCGTCCACTCTCGGGGGTCACCTTGCATCGCCCTGTCGTTGGTGGTGTCGTGTGGGCCATGCGCTTCGGAATGCCATCTCTTCTCGTCGCTCACGGTGCGCTCGTCTTGGCCGCTTGTGGTGGCGCCCCGCCCCCGCCCGCGCGCCACGCGATGGCGATGCACCGCCCGCCCTTCTCCTGCCACGCGCACGCGGTGATGGACGAAGAGATGCCGGCGTCGGGTGCCGGCGCCACGCTCATCAGCGGCGAGGCCTCTCCCTTCACGGTGGAGCGGGTCGGTGAGATCGCCGATCCCGCGCTCGATACCCACCTGCGCGTTCGCGCGCCGCGCGCCCGGCTGGGCGAGCTGGCCGTGGCCATCGGCGAGACGATCCATCACACGATCGTCGTCGACTCGGTGCTGGTCGACGCCGCCGTCGCCATCGAGACCCAGGACGCCACCGCGAGCCGTGTGCTCGCCGAGACGGCAGCCATGATGGACGCGATCGTGACCAACGATGGCGAGAGCATCGTGATCGAGCTCTACGAGCGGGCGCGCCAGAGGACCCACGAGCACCTCCTCGCGGAGCTCGCGTCGGAGCCGATTGAGATGCGTGCCTTTCAGAATCCCGCCGCACCACGATCCGCACGAGGTCGCCATCGGCTTCTGCACGATGGTGGCGTCGCCGCGGGGCTCGGCGACCGTCGTCGGCGACCGCCTCGTGGCGCACGACATCCCGGGCAGCCTCGTGCTCCTCGAGCGCATGATCGAGGGGCTCGACCACCCCGGCGCGAGCGCTGCGCCGCCCGCCGCCGACTCGGCCCCTGCGCAGGCGCCCGAGCCCGCTGGCGAGCGGGCCGGAGAGCCCGCCGCGGAAGAGCCCGCGGCAGAAGGGTCCACCTCGGAAGAGCCCGAGGCGGAGTGAGCCAGCGCCGGAGCGAGCCAGCGCCGGAGTGAGCCGGCGCCGCTGCCGAAGCGTCTGCGGCCGCCGACCGCTCGTGAGCGAGTGAGGCTCGATGGCGAACGCTGGCCACTCTCCGACCCGCCGCATACGCTGGACCCGATGGCGACGAAGGGCGACCTGCCGATCCGCGCGTTCGCGACTCCGGACGAATGGGCCGCCTGGCTCGACGACGCGCACGTGAGCTCGCCGGGCCTCTGGCTGAAGATCGCCAAGCGAGGCGCATCGTCGACCACCGTCGCCTACGCCGAGGCCTTGGAGATTGCCCTCTGCTACGGCTGGATTGACGGCCAGAAAGGCGCGCTCGACGACGCGTTCTGGCTGCAGCGCTTCACGCGGCGCGGCCCGCGCAGCAAGTGGTCGAAGCGAAATCGGGACCTCGCGGAGGCGCTGATCGCCTCCGGCAGGATGAAACCCGCCGGTCTGAGCGAGGTGGAGCGCGCCAAGCAAGACGGACGTTGGGACGCGGCGTACGCCGGACAGGCCAGCGCCGAGGTGCCGGCCGACCTGCGGGCGGCCTTCGACCGCGACGAGGGCGCGCGAGCGTTCTTCGAGACGCTCTCTCGCGCGAACCGCTACGCGATCCTCTACCGCATCCAGGACGCGAAGAAGCCCGAGACGCGCGCCCGGCGGATCGCCAAGTACGTCGCGATGTGCGCCGAGAAGAAGACCATCCACTGATCCGATTCTGCCGGCCCCGGATCCCCGAGGCCGGCGATCGGTCATCTCGGTCAGCGGCAGACGAGCAGGCTGAACTCCACCCGGCGGTTCATGTTGCGGCTGAGCTCCTCCTGCGCTCGCGCCGCGCAGGACTCGTTGGCGCGAGGCATCGACGAGCCGTAGCCCATCACCTGCACGCGCTGGGCCGGGACGCCCATCGAGACGAGCTCGTTGGCGACCGACTGCGCGCGCTGCTGCGAGAGCGCCATGTTGTTGGCCTCGTTGCCGCAGTGGTCGGTGTGGCCTTCCACGCGGACGGCGACGATGTCCTGACGACCCTGCGCGCTCCGCACCATCTCCTGCAGCACCGCGCGATTCTGTGCGTCGATGATCGCGCCGCCGCTCGGGAAGTTGATGATCATCGGCAATTGAACCCACTGTTCGGCGCAGGTCCCCGTGGTCACGTAGCCCTGCGTCGGCTGCGTGTAGACCGAGGGGTCGACGGGCTGTCCGGTGGTGGTCGTGGCGCTGGCGCCGGTGCTGGTGTTGGCGTCCGCGTTCGCGCCGTATGCGCCCGCGGGCGTGTCCACCTCCGCGCTGGCGTTGGCGTCGGCGCTGACGGTCCCATCGCTGTTGACCGACGCGCCGGCGTTCGCCTGAGCGCCACCACAGCCGGCGAGTAGAAGCATCGACGCCAGAATCGTTCTGCGAATCATATCTCTCCTCCGTTTTCGGAACGCGGGACTGCTTCGTTCCGCGCTCGTCTCTCCGCTTTCGCACTCCGCTCCCGGGCGCCTATGCGTCGCCCTTCGTTCGGAGCGCGAGCCTCATCATCGTCCCCGCGCGCGATCGGTTGTCTGGGCGACACCGATCGTGCGCCGGCCGCATCCGCCCCCCGGCGGAAACGGCCTTCGTATGTGTGCGCGGCCCTGCGCGCGATGCCGGCGCTCGACTCTCGACTTCCCCCCAAATCCGTTCAGCCGTGCGGCAGACCCTGCGCCCCCCGCTGGATCCACGTGACGATCACTTCCGCCGCGGCGTTCACCGCCTGGCGCTGGAACTGCCGCCAATCGTGCAAGCCCGTCGATCCGACGATGTTGCTCACCCCGAGCACCGCGGTGAACGGGATCTCCGATGCCTTGCACGCCTGCGCGACCGCGAAGGCCTCCAGGTTCTCCGCCTCGCAACCGGTCGCGGGCGGGACCGAGGCGGCGACGTCGTCGTCCGTGGTGCTGGCGAGCGTGCAGGCGATTGACGCCGCTCGGGTTCGTCCTCCCGACGCCGCGAGCCCGGCGACGAGGAGCGGGTTGCACTCGAGCTGCGTCTGCATCGGCATCGGGAACTCGCCCCGCCCGGTCGCCACCGCGTGCGAGACGAGCTGCACCCGCGAGGCGACCACCACGTCGTGGGGCCGGTATTGAGCCTGGTTCGGATACACGCCGCAGGAGCCGACGAGCACGACCGCGCGCGGGCTCACCGCCAGGATTCCGCGGGCGCTGGCCGGGCCGGCGGCGGCCATGCCGATACCGACCGCCTTGCCGCGGACGTTCATCCCGCGGATTTGCCCGATGAGGGCGTCCGAGAGCCACGGGCGCAGGCCGGCCATCTCGGGGGCGTGCGCGGCCACGATCAGCAGGTCGGTGCGGTCGCTGTCCGGGTACATCGTCGGCGCGAGGATATCACGTCGGTTCGGGCGCGGAGGTCGCTCTGCGGAGCCGTTCCGGGAAGCCCATCGACCGCTCCGTCCCACGTCGAGGTGTGAGGTTCTCCGGCGGGCTGCTAAGGTCCGCTCGCGTGGGGCAGAAGCCACGAGAAGCGTCTCGCCGCGTAGTGGATTCGGGCCGGCTGGTGTACCGCTGGGACCTCGACAAGACGTACCTGCGGACGGAGTTCGACACCGTCTCGGACCTGGTGAGGACGGCGTTCGAGTCCGCGGCCCAGAAGCGCACCGTCCCGGGAGCTTCGGCACTCCTGCGCGAGCAGCGCGCGACCGAGCCGCTCGGCATCTACATCGTGTCGGGCAGCCCCGAGCAGCTCCGCCGCGTCCTGGAGGCGAAGCTGCGTCTGGACGGCATCCGCTGGGACTCGCTCACGCTCAAGCCGCAGCTCCGCAACATCCTCCGCGGGCGATTCCGCTTCATCAAGGATCAGGTCGGCTACAAGATGGGCGCGCTCCTCGAGACGCGCGCCGCGCTGCCGGCGGACGTCGACGAGTTCATGTTCGGCGACGACGCCGAGGCGGACGCGTTCATCTACTCGATCTACGCCGACATCTGCAGCGGACGCGTGGAGAGCGACGTCCTCATGACCGTGCTCCGCAACGCCGGCGTTTACGAGGACGAGCTGCCGCGCCTGATGCGGCTCACCAGCCGCTTGCCCCGCCACGACGGCGCGCGGCGCATCTTCATCCACCTCGACCGCGTCAGCTCGCCGGCCGTCTTCGACGAGTACGGCCCGCGCGTCTGCCCCTTCTACAACTACTTCCAACCCGCGCTGGTGCTCCTCGAGCAAGACGCGCTCGGCTCGCTCGGCGCGCTGCGGGTCGCCGCGGAGCTGGTCATCCACCACGGGTTCACCCACGACGCGCTCGTCGCCAGCTACGCAGACCTCGTCGAGCGCCATCACCTCGGCGGGCGGGCGGCGACGCTCCTCGTCGAGGCCATCGACGGGCTCGAGGAGTCGCACTTCGCGGCGACCTTCCGGGTGTTGAAACGCTTCGGCCGCGAGCTCCAGATCAGCGCCCGCGATCTCCCCCCGAAGCGCCCGAGCCGGCTCCGTTGACCATCGATTACGTGGGCCTATTCGGCAGGGACAAGGCGCGAGCGCGACGGGCTAAGCAACGGATTCTGGGCCGCTGAGACCGCGCCGAAGCAGGGGGCCACGCTCGACGTCCTCGAGCGGGAGCGCTAGCTTTGCGCATGACGATGGGGAGCGCGAAATGACCGAGGTCGTGAGGAGCGCGATGGCAGTTCGATTGGTTTCCGCGGCGATGCTCGCGGCGCTCCTCGTAGCGGGTTGTGGCGCAAAAACGGGTCTCGAGGTGCCGGACGCGTCGCTCGACTCGGGCCTCGACGCCGGCGTGGCGATGGACGCGGGCACCGACGCGAGCATCCCCTGCATCGAGGTCCCGCCAGACGCCGGCACCATCCAGGTGCCGCTGGACATCGAGGCGCAGCTCGCCCGCGCCGACGTGCTCTTCCTCGTGGATACCACCGCCTCGATGGGTGAGGAGATTGATCGGATCCGCACGGGGCTACGCGACCGGATCGCGCCCGGCATCGCCGACGCCATCCCGGACTCCGAGCTCGGCGTGGCGCACTTCGAGGACTTCCCCACGGGTCGCTGCGGCGAGTCGAGCGACAACCCCTTCGAGCTGCTCTCGCCGATCACCGCCGACCTCAACCGCGCGCAGGCTGCCGTCGACGCGCTCATGCTCGGAAACGGCCTCGACCGCCCGGAGGCGCAGGTGGAGGCGCTCTATCAGGTCGCGACGGGCGAGGGCCTCGGCAGCTACATCATGCCTTCGTTCGGGTGTCCGAGCGGCGGCGTGGGCTACCCCTGCTTCCGTCCCGACGCGCTGCCCATCGTGCTGCTCTTCACCGACGCCCCGTTCCACAACGGTCCCGGCGGCACCAACCCCTACAGCTGCACGGTCGTCCCGACGCCGCACACCTACGAGCAGGCGGTCACGGCGCTGAACGCCCTCGAGATCAAGGTGATGGGCATGTACTCGGGCACGGGTGAAGGTCGCAGCGACATGATGTCCATCGCCGGCGACACGGGCGCGCTCGAGGGCGGCATGCCCTTGGTGTTCGACATCGGCACCCGCGGAGAGCGCTTGAGCGATCAGGTGGTCACCGCCATCCGCACGCTGGCGGACGTGATCCAGTTCGACGTCGACGCGATCGTGACCGATCCGGATCCGACCGATGGCGTCGACGTGACCGCTTTCGTGCAGGCCGTGGTGCCCCTGCGCGCGGATCCGATGTCGCGCATCACCGGCATCGACACCGCGACGAACACGTTCCTCGGTGTCCGGGCGGGCACGCGGGTGTACTTCCAGCTCGAGCTCCGCAACGACCTTCTGACTCCGGGCCCGACGCCCCAACGCTTCCTTCTCGAGATTGTCTTCCGCGGGGATCGGCGCACCCGCCTCGGCAGCCGCCTCGTGGAAATCGTCGTCCCAGCCGCCGATGGCACGGGCTGCTCAGCCCGCTGAAGGCGTGCGCAACGACATCATCCCGCGTCGCCTCTTCTGGTCCGCCGTTGCGATCCTCTGGCTCACCGCCTGTGGGGCCAAGACGGGCCTCGAAGCACCCGATTCGGGCATCGACGGCGGCGTCGACGCGGGGATGGATGCGGGCATGGACGCCGGTCCGCCGCCCCGGCCCTGCGTCGAGGCGCCGGTCGACGCGGGCACGGTCACGGCCTCCTTCGATTCTCTCGGCCTCGCTGGCCGTCGTCGACGTCATGTTCCTGATCGACTCGACCGGGAGCATGCGCGACGAGATTGACACCGTCCGCTCGCGACTGCGCGACGTGGTGGTGCCGGGGGTGCGGGCGGCGATCCCGGATGCGGCGTTCGGGGTCGCGCTCTTCGGCGAGTTCCCGGTCGATCCCTACGGACCTCCCTCGGTCCGCCCCTACGAGCTGCGCACACCGATCACGTCGGACGTGACGCTGGTGGCGGCCGCGCTCGACGCCACGCCTTCGTGGGGCAACTTCGACGACCCCGAGGCGGACGTCGAGGGCCTCTACCAGGTGATCACGGGCGCGGGCTACGGCGACCCCACGACTCCGGGCTACATCCCGCCTTCGGTCGGCTGTCCGGGCGGCGGCACCGGCGGCGGCTGCTTCCGTCACGACGCCCTCCCGATCGTGATGCTCATCACCGACGCGCCGATGCACAACGGGCCTCCCGGCGTCCCGCCGATCGCGCCCTACGACATCACCCCCGCGCCTCACAGCTACGAGGACGCCGTCTCGGCGGTCACCGGCCTGCACGCCTTGGTGATCGGCCTCGGCGCCAGCGACGCCACGGGCGAAGCGCCCTACCGGCACTTGCGTCAGCTCGCCGTGGACACCGGATTGGTCGACACGGACGGCAACCCGCTCGAGTTCGACATCGGTGGCGGCGGCGGCCGGATCGGATCGCAGATCGTGCAGGCCGTGCAGTTCGTCGCCTCCGAGGTGCCGCTCGACGTCGACGCCGTGGCCGAAGACCTCCCCGGCGACGCCGTCGACGCGACCATGGTCCTCCGAGGCGTCCGCGCGCTCTCGGCCGACCCGCCCGGCAACGTCGATCGCCTCGACGGCGCCACCTTCTACGGCGTGATCCCGGGGACGCGCCTGACCTTCGAGCTCCTCGTCGACGCCAGCGGTTTGCCTCCCTCGACCCAGCGTCGCGTCTTCCCGGCCCGGATCATCTATCGCGCGTCGGGTCGGAGCCGCCTGGACGTGACCACGGTCGACATCGTCGTCCCCGGCGCGGACGGCATCGGCTGCATGACCGACTCCTGAGGCGACGGCGCGCGCCTTCCGCTCGGCGCTCCGGTGACGGCCGGCGAGACGTGCACCGGCGAGCATTGTGGGCTACCAACGCCGGAGAGCCCCTACCGATGAGCCTTGCTTCGTGGCCCGCGATGCCGAAACGACGCGCCGACGCATCCTGAGCGTCGCCCTGGCCCTCTTCCGCGAGCGCGGGTTCGCGGGCACCACGATGCGGCGCATCGCGGAGGAAGCCGGCCTCTCGCTCGGCGCGGCGTACCACCACTTCGAGAGCAAGCAGGCGATCGTCGCCGCCTTCTACGAGCAACAGCAGCTCGCCCACGAGGAGGCGGCCAGAGCCGGCATGGCGCAGGCCGAGGATCTGCGCGAGCGGCTCGGCATCGCGCTCCACACCGCGCTCGACGTGCGCGGGCTCGACCGCAAGCTCTTGCGCGAGCTCGCGCCGCTCGTCGTCGGGACGGACGAGAGCCTGAGCGCGTTCTCCTCGGTCAGCGCCGCGCTCCGGGAGCGCTCCATCCGCCTCTATCGGGACGCGGTCGAGGACCGGGCCGTTCCACCCGATCTCCGCGACGCGCTCGCGCTCGCGCTCTGGGCGCTCCAGATGGGCCTGCTCCTCTACTTCGCCAACGACGGATCGCCGAGGCAGCGCCGGACCCGCGCCCTGCTCGACGGCGCGCTGGACCTGACGATGGGCGTGATCACGACCCTCTCTCTACCGCCGATGGCGCCCCTGCGAATGCAGATCACCACGCTGCTGAAAGAGGCCGATCTCCTCGCTTGATCCCTTTTTTTGACCCCGTCGTCCGGCCCGCGGAAGGTGGTGGCGCGATGGGGCAGGTCGAGCGAAGCGAGCTGTACGGGGCGGTGATCGCCGGGCGATATCGCCTCGGCCGTCCGCTCGGTATCGGTGGGACGTCGGTGGTTTTCGAGGCCGAGCGGCTGAGCGACGGCGCCTCGGTGGTGGTGAAGGCATTACGTGACACCTTCGCCTTTCACGCCGAGTTGATCCGGCGTCTGAAGCGCGAGGCCGAGGTCGCCCGCACTGTCTCGCACCCGGGCATCGTGCCCGTGTTGGACCAGGGCATCTTGGAGGACGGATCGCCCTTCCTGGTCCTGGAGCGGCTCACCGGTGAGTGCATCGCGCGCTTTCTCCATCGGCGCGGGCCGCTGCCGCCGCCCTACGTGGCCGTGATCGGCATCCGCGCCGCCGCGATCCTGCACGCCGCGCACGCGCAGGGCTACGTCCACCGCGATGTGAAGCCCGAGCACATCGTCCTCGACCGCACCGCCGACGGCTACCTCGACGTGCGCATCCTCGACTTCGGCGTCTGCGCCTCCAGCCGCGCCAGCGAAGAGGAGCGCGAGTCGGAGCGTGGCCGCGTCTATGGCACTCCGGCCTACGTCTCGCCCGAGCAGGCCGCGGGCAAGCCGGACCTCGACGCCCGAGCCGACGTCTTCGCGCTCGGCACCACCATGTTCGAGGCCCTGACCGGCCGCGCGCCCTTCAACGGGCCCAACGTCGCCAACGTCCTGCGGCGCATCATCCGCGAGGACGCGCCGCGCGTCGGGCTTCTCTTGCCGGAGCTCGACCTTCGCTTCGACGACGTCGTGAGCCGGGCGCTGGCGCGCAAGCCCGCGGATCGCTTCCCTTCCGCGCGCGCCCTGGCGCGAGCGCTCTTGCCGCTGGCGGGGGATCGGCGCCGCACCGAGTCCGAGCTGGCGCGTCTGGTTCGCGGCCGCGGCCCGCGGCCCCAGCTGGCCGACACGATTCCGGACAGTGAGAACCGCCTCGCCGTGGCGTAGCAGTCCGTTGAAGAACCTCGCTCCTCGGCTTTCGGGCGGGACGACACCGCCGTCCGCCCGGCCCTCCTCGCAAATGCTGAAACACTCGTTCGTCGGTCCGAACGCACAGTGGCCCCGTCGCGCTCCGATTTCCTTCGGGCTCGGTGCGCCAACGGACTGCTAGGATCGAGGACGTGCGAGTCCTCCTCATCCGACACGGCGAAGCCAGCGATCCGAACGCGAGCGCGGACGGCTCCCGCTACCTCACTCGGCGCGGCCGCGAAGTGAGCGCCGACGTGGCCGAAGCGCTGGCCCGGCGCGGCGTCGTGCCGACCCACATCTACACCAGCCCTCTCGTGCGGGCGGTCCAGACCGCCGAGATCCTCGCCCACGCCATCTCGCATCCCGGCCCGATCGTCGTGCACGAGCCGCTCGTCCCCGGCGGGACCAGCGCCCGCGCGCTCTCGGTGCTCGACATGCGCGCGGACGACGACATCGTCGCCCTGGTCACCCACGAGCCCACCGTCCGGAACCTCGCCGGCCACCTCAGCGGCGTCGGCGGCGCCTTCCCCGGCTTTCGCACCAGCGGGGCCGCGCTCATCGAGCTCGCAGACGGCCGCGGCACCCTCTCCGGCCGCCTCGACCCGAGCACCATGCGCTGGCGCGACCCGAGCGATTTGACGCCCTGAGCCCGCGGACCGGCCGCACCTCGCGGGCTCGGATCAGTGGATCGAGAGGAGGAACGACGTGACGGGAGTCGCGTAGTCCTCCTGGCCTCCGTGACGGGCCTCCGGCGCTGCGGCCGCCGGCACACCATCCGATCAGGCTCGCGTGTCGGGTACACGGAACATGGCATGGCAGTGCGCGGGGAGGGTAGAGTCCGAGCGTGGCGGACGGCTCGGACGAAGACCTCTATGAAGTCCTCCAAGTCAGCCGAAAGGCGGAGCGGGAGGTCATCGCGGCTGCGTACAAACGCCTCGCGCGCAAGT
Organism: uncultured Pseudomonadota bacterium; assembly: GCA_963832725.1. Lineage (GTDB taxonomy): Bacteria > Myxococcota_A > Polyangia > Polyangiales > Sandaracinaceae > JAEZBP01. The sequence goes on along the minus strand of CAWHVG010000005.1, from coordinate 2,372,065 downwards.
ACCACCCCGACGCCAGCACCGGATCGCCCGATGACGAGCGAATGAAGAGGATCAATGCGGCGTACGACGTCCTCCACGATCCACAGGCGCGAGCGGCGTATGATCGCGAGGGAGCCGACGCGCCGCCTGCGCGGGAGCCCGCGCAGCAGGGACCCGAGACGAAGCCGGCCTTCGTCGGACTGCGAGCACGGCCTGGCGAGTCGAATGCTCCCGCCTCATCCGGCGGGGGCTGCTCCGGCCTCCTCGTCCTCCTGGTCTGCGTCGGCATCGCCTGCGTCGTGTATTTGGCGACGCGTCACGAGACCAACGAGACGGAGTCCGCGCGACATGCCTCGTCCGAGCCCGCCGAAACGCCGGCCCAAAGCGACGATCTCATCCCGAGAACGGTCCGGATGGCGCACGAGATCATCTGGCCGGACGGGACGACGGGCGCGTGCTCGTCCATCTCCATGGTCGGCGCGTTCAGCGCCACCGATGAGTCACGGCTCCGCGCTCACTTCCACGAGCAGAACGCCTCGTGGGCGGTCGGCGATCGGCGCGCTACCGTGCGCTCGATCGAGAGCTGCTCTCGCATCCACCAGCGTGTCCGCGGGACTTGCACTCGGAGCGTCGACCCTCCAGGTCAGCCGCCGGGGGCTCAGCCCGGCATCGAGCGCGTCGTCGTGTACGATCCTGGGCTCGCTCGACGTGGACCGGAGTGGTGCCTAGACGAGGGAGGGGTGTGGAGCCGCCCGTAGCAGCGCGTCGAAGAACCTAGCTCCTCGGCTTTCGGCGGGACGACCCGCCGCTCCGCCCGGCCCTCCTCGAAAATGCTCGCGTATCTCCTCGTCGGTCCGAAGGGAGATCCGGGCAATCGCGAGCTGATCTCCTTCGGGCTCGGTACTCCGACGGCCTGTTCGGGGCCGCCCTGCACCGCGCGGCGGCGGCTCAACGTTCGAGCAGCTTCGCGAGCTCGGCGGCGCTCACTGCGCGGTCGGCCGGGTGCAGGCGTGTCGCCGTCGTGCACGCGGCGTCGAGGTAGGTCGGCACGCTTCGGTCCGGCGCGCGAGCGGCGGGCGATGCGCCGTCGGTCTGGAGGATCGACATCGCGCGCTGTGCTCGCTTGCCGACGTGAATCGGCTCCCCGGCGAGGATCTCGAAGAGCATCGCGCCGAGCGCATACACGTCGGCGGCGGTGTCCACGTCGGCGACCTCGCCGCGGAGCTGCTCGGGCGCCATGTAGCCGATGGTGCCCAGCACCGAGCCCTCGCGGGTGATCCCGGCCCCGGTCACGTCCTGCACGGGATCGTGGGAGGCGTCCTCGCCGCACACTTTGGCCAGGCCCCAGTCCAAGAGATACGCCAGGCCGTCTTCGTCCGCGCGCACGTTCGAGGGCTTGAGGTCGCGGTGCACGACGCCGCGCGCGTGGGCGTGCGCGACGGCGATGCTGGCCTGGCGCAGGACGGCGAGGCAGGTGTCGCGCGGCGCGCCGCGCTGGATGGTGTCGCGGAGAGTCTCGCCGCCAATCCAGGCCATGGTGAAGTAGGGCTGGCCATGCTCATCGACGCCGATGTCGTGGACAGGGACGATGTGCGGGTGGCGTAGCTGGGCCTGCACCCGCGCCTCGCGCAGGAAGCGCCAGCGGGAGACGCGCGACCCGCGGTTCGGCAGGATCTTCATGGCCACGTCGCGCGCCAAGGGCAGGTCGCGGCAACGCTGCACGACGCCCATCGGTCCGCGGGAGACGGTCTCCAGCAGCCGGTAGCGTTGACCGAAGACCTCGCGGGCCGCCTCCGGCGGCTCGGCGCTCTCGATCACCGTCGACGTCCACTCCGTCTCGTGCGTCTCGACCGGGTCGGCCATCCCCCGCAGCGTACTCCCAACCGGCGAGTCCGGGGAACCGCAGGGAATCGGCGCGCTCACTCGACCTGGATGTGCACGCCCGGCGGGAGCACGAAGCGCGTGGCTCCGCCCCCCGCGACCCGCTCGATCAGCGCGCCGCCGTCCAGCCCGGCGCGATCGAGATCGCGGCGGAGCCGGTGCAGGAGCACGTTGACCGTCTTGCGCCCCGACGGCTGCGCGCCCCAGACCCGCGACCACATGTGATCGTCAGGGATGGCATCACCCGCCGAGAGCGGCGGCGGTGGCGCGAGCAGCACCGCCACGAAGTCGCAGGGGCGCTCGGAGAGGTAGAGCGAGACCGTGTCGTGCGGCGAGACGATGTGGAGGCGGCCGCCGCGGGGTAGGAACTCCAGGCGGATCATCGTCATGGTGGTGTCCGCCGCGCCGATGGTGGAGTCCTCGCCCAGCGCGCCGCCGGCGACCACCTGGAAGGCGAGCTCTCCCACCTCGATGACGCTGCCGGCCCGGGCGCGCCCGTGGTCACCGGCTTCCACCGTGCGACCGTCCAGTCTCACATCCACGCCGGCTGTGACGTCGAGACCGTGGCGTCCGGGAGAGAGCACCACCGCCCGCTCGGCGCAGTCTTCGACCCGAAGGTCGTCCCGCGGGTCGCCGCCGATCGAGAACGCGCCGTCGCCCACCGAGAACATGCCGCCCGAGGGGCCCTGCAGGACCCACAGCGGTGGCTCCAGCATGCTGGTGTCCAGCTCGTCCTCGTCCAGCGAGAACGAGAGGTCCCCGACCACCAGCGTCGCACCGGGCGGCAGCGCCGCACGCTCCGCCACCGGCTCGCCGTCGACCGTGACCTCTCCGCGACCCATCACGATGACCTCGGGGCCGTCCTCGGCGAGATAGATCAGCGCTTGCCGTCGGCTCGCCGTGGGGCCCGGCAGCACGAGGTCGCAGCTCGGCGCGCGCCCGAGCAGGAGCCCCGCGGGCGTGACCTGACGCGCCGCACCCGCGTCCGTCTTCAGCCAATAGGTCTTCTGCAAGAAGGGGTCCCTGCGCGCTCTCTGTTTCCGAGCTCCAGCCCATCCACGCGGCGAGGATAGCGCACGAGCGCCGCCGGACGGGTGTCAGCGCTTCGACTTCCGTCGCGCCAGGAGGAAGACGGCGATGGCCACCAGCGCGACCGTGGCCAGCGGCCAGACGCGAATACGCGTCCCTTCGCCCGCCAGCTCGGCCTCCACCGCCTCGCGGTAGGGCGTCGCCCCCTCGGCGGCGTCGAAGCCGAGCAGCACCCGGTCGCCGATGTAGACGGTGGGCAGCCCTTCGAAGGGCGTCTGTTCCTTGGCCAGCTCTTCGTCGTGCACGATGCGCGCTTCGATCGCGGGGTCGTCCAGGCAGCGCTCGAACGCGGGGCCGTCCATGCCGAGGCGCGTCGCGATGGCCGTGATGCCCGGCGGCGTGAGATCGTCGACCGGCGCCGAGAAGAGCGCGTCGGCCATGGCGTCGCCGTGCTCCATCCGTTCGGCGCAGAGGTAGCCCTTGGCCGCATCGCGGGCGTGGAGGTGGAAGGGCAGCGGCACCATGATCCGGACGAAGTTCACGGGGTGGCCCTGCACTTCGGAGAGCACCGACTCCAGCACGGGGTTCAGGCCGCGGCAGAAGGGGCACTGGAAGTCCGCCAGCTCGACCACGTTGACCGCGCCGGGCTGGTAGAGGTCGCGGATCGCGGGGGGGATGTCGGCGTCGCTGGTGCCGGACCACGCCAGCGGGCCGAACGCGAACACCACCCAGAGCGCCCACCAGGGGCTGAGGAGCGAGCCGCGTTCGACGGGCTCGGCACGGGCCGAGGTGGCCAGGACGGCGATGCCCGACAGGCCGGCGAGGATGGCGAAGCTGTCGACCCCGACGCAGAGCCAGCACCACGAACCGATGGTCGTCGCCTGCGTCACGAGAAGCGCGGCCGCGATCAGCGATCCGACGACGGCGAGCGCGCCGACGACGCGCGAGGTGGTGCGGTCGCGGACCAGCGAGCCCGCGAAGAGCGCCGTGAAGCCGAGCACGCCGAGGAGCGGCAGGACGATGCCGAGCGGTAGTCCGCCGATGCTCTGGCCGAACGACCAATGGCGAACCTCGTCGCAGCCGCCGCCGGGCTGGCAGAAGGTCGCGCTGGGGACGAAGTACTCGGCGACCGTGGCGGCGCTGAACGCCAGCGCGCCGAGCGCGGTGACGCGCAGGGCGATGCGGGGGATTCGGGTCGGATCGGGCGCCTCGGCAGCCACGGGGGGTGTCTTAGCCTCCATCGCCGCGCTCGGCACGGTGGGCGTGGCGAATCGTCGCTGCGGGCCGTCGACCACTTCATGGAGAGCGCTGCTACGCTCCTGTCCCAATGCTCTACTTCGGCTACGGCTCGAATCTCCACCGGGCCGATCTGGACGCGTGGTGCGCCGACCGAGGGCACGACGCGAGCGGGATCCGTGCCGTGGCGCGCGCGTGGTGGCCAGACGCAGCGCCGGTCTTCCACTATCACTCGCGGGCCCGCGCGGGCGGCGCGCTCAGCGTGCGGCCCCGGCGCGGTGCGGTCGTTCCGGGCGTGCTCTTCGAAGTCGACCAGGCGGGTTGGCGCGCGCTCGACGCGAAGGAGGGCGCGCCGCGAACCTACCGGCGGGTCCCCGCCGTGGTGCTGATCGAGGGCGGGGACGAGGTCCACGCGACCACCTACGTCGTCACCGAGCCCTACCGGCGGGAGACGCTGGTGCCGCCGACCGACGCGTATCTCGGGCTGGTGACCGGCGGGCTCGGCGCCCACGGGCTGCCGGACGCGCCGGTGCGCGCTGCGGCTCGAGCGCTCTCCATCGACGCATTTCCCCGCGCCGTCTTCGTCTACGGCACACTGATGCGCGACGAGCTGAGGCATCCGATGGTGGCGCGCCATGGGCCGCGGAGGGTGGCCAACGCGAGCGTGGCCGGGCGCTTGCTCGATTTCGGTGCGTATCCGGGGTGGGTGCCGGCCGAGGGGTGCGTCCACGGGGAGCTGGTGGAGCTGGACGATCCCGGCGACGTGCTCGAGGAGCTGGACGAGGTCGAAGACTTCGCCGGCTACGGTGCGCCGGGCTCGCTCTACCGGCGGGTGGTGGTGGACGTGCGCCTCGACACCGGGGAGCGCGAGCTCGCGTGGACCTACCGCTACGTCGGGCCCACCGACTTCGCGTCGCCGATTCGCTCCGGCGATTGGCGCGCTCGCTGAGCTCCGGCTCGCGCGCGGTTCACGGGCGGCCGAGCCGCTGGGCCGGCGAGAGGGTCGACGGTGGCGAGGGCGGCGCGCTCGGCTGTGAGCCGGGCTGAGCCGGCGGCTCCGGTGCGTCGCCGGGACGCGGTGCCGTGCTCGAGCCGGGCGGCGGTCCGGGAGGGGCGCCGGGCTGGGGCTGCATCGCGCCGGGCTGCGGTTGCGTCGCGCCGGGCTGCGGTTGCGTCGCGCCGGGCTGCGGTTGCGTCGCGCCGGGCTGCGGTTGCGTCGCGCCGGGCTGCGGTTGCGTCGCGCCGGGCTGCGGTTGCATCGCGCCGGGCTGCGGTTGCATCGCGCCGGGCTGCGGTTGCGTCGCGCCGGGCTGCGGTTGCATCGCGCCGGGCTGGGGCTGCATCGCGCCGGGCTGGGGCTGCATCGCGCCGGGCTGGGGCTGCATCGCGCCGGGCTGGGGCTGCATCGCGCCGGGCTGGGGCTGCATCGCGCCGGGCATCATGACTGCGCCTCCCACCGCGGGGCCACGGCCCGGGCCGGCGCCGGGGGTGCCGAGCCCGCCGTAGCCGGTCGGCGGTTCCGGCGTGGGTCCGTCGGTGACCCGCTGCGCGAGCGCGCGGGCCGCGCCGTTCAGCGACTCCGCGAAGATGCCCACTTCCTGCGCGAGCACCGGATGCATCGTCCCGTCCGGGCGCACGTGGCGGCCGATCGCCGACACCCGCACCTGGTCGCCGACCACCTGCACCATCAGAAGATCGCTGCGCATGATGCTCCCGGCCGGCATCGGCCGCCGGCGCCGCGGCGGGCTGCCCAGGAGGCGCGAGTACACCTGGAAGACGCCGGCCGCCGGATTGGCGGCGTAGACCTGGTAGCCGATCTGTGCCGCGTATTGCACCAGGCCCGGGAAGAGCGCCTGGGCCGGAACCCCCGTCTCGAAGCGAGGCGGGCGGACGGCAACGTAGCGCCTTGGCGCACACCCCCCGGTGGCGAGCGCGGCGGTCAAGGCGATCGCAATCGACGCCGAGCGCATGCACCGCTCATAACACGCCACCCCCGACCTCGTCATATCGTGCCCGGTGACAGGGGACGGCGCTCCGCGTACCTTCGCCGCACCTTGCGCGCCGCCCGCATCCATCGCTACGGCCCTCCCGAGGTCCTCTCCGTCGACGACGTCCCGGAGCCGCGTCCGGGCCCCCGCGATCTCCTGGTCGAGGTCCACGCCGCCAGCGTGAACCCGGTCGACTGGAAGATCCGGAGCGGCGGCCAGCGCGCGCTGATTCACTACAAGCTCCCGTGGACGCTCGGGCTCGACTTCTCCGGCCGCGTCGTCGAGGTCGGTCCGAAGGTCACCCGCTTTCGCGTCGGCGATGAGGTGTACGGCTCGCCCACGCACCGCCGGCCGGGCACCTATGCCGAGTACCTCGCCGTGGACGAGCGCGTGGTCTCCCGGAAGCCGCGCGGCGTCACCCACCAAGAGGCTGCGTCGCTCCCGCTGGTCGGGCTGACCGCCTGGGACGCGCTGGTGGTCGGCGGTCGTCTCGGCGGCGGGCAGGAAGCGCTGATCCACGCCGGCTCGGGCGGCGTGGGCACCCTCGCCATCCAGCTCGCCAAGGACCTCGGCGCGTTCGTCGCGACCACGTGCAGCGAGCGCAACGCGGAGCTGGTGGCCTCGCTCGGCGCCGACCGCGTCATCGACTACCGCCAAGAGCGCTTCGAGCGGGCCATGCCGGCCTGCGACTTCGTCCTCGACGCGCTCGGCGGCGAGGAGCGGGAGCGCTCGCTCCGCATCGTCCGCCCGGGCGGATGTCTGTCGACCATGATCGGCGGTTTCCCGACCGCGACCAAGAAGCACGGCGTGGTCCTCGGCGCGCTCGTGGCGACCTTCGGCCTGGCCTCGCTCACGCTGCGAGGCGCGCTCCGCGGGGTGCGGGTCCATCACGTCCTGCGCGAGAGCGACGGGCGCATCCTCGACCAGATCAGCCGGCGGGTAGACGACGGCGCCATCCGGCCGGTCGTCGATCGCGTCTTCGGCCTCGACGACATCGTCGAGGCCCACCACTACAGCGAGAGCGGCCGTGCCCGCGGCAAGATCGTGATCGGGATCCGCTGACGCGCGATTCGGGGCGCGCGGCGCTGCCCGGGGCTATGTTCCCGCCGCCGTGAGACCGACGAAAACTGCGCACCATCGAGAGCACCACCGCTCCCACGTCGGCGGCTGGCTGCGTGCCGCCGTCCTGGGTGCCAACGACGGGGTCGTGTCGACGGCCAGCCTGGTGCTCGGGGTCGCCGCCGCGAACGCTTCCACGTCGGCCATCGTCACGGCAGGCGCGGCCGGGCTGGTCGGCGGCGCGCTCTCGATGGCCGCCGGCGAGTACGTCTCGGTCAGCTCGCAGAAGGACGTGGAACAGGCCGACCTCGCCAAGGAGCGCGAGGAGCTCGAGAGCATGCCGGAGCGTGAGCTCACGGAGCTGACGTGGATCTACGTGAAGAAGGGGCTGAGCAAGGAGCTGGCCCGGAAGGTGGCGGTCGAGCTGAGCAAGGGCGACGCGCTCGCGGTCCACGCCCGCGAGGAGCTCAACATCGACCTCGAGAACCTCGCCCGGCCCGGGCAGGCGGCCATCACCTCGGCCGTCTCGTTCGCCATCGGCGCGGCGCTTCCGCTGACCGCGATTGGCACGGGGGCGCCCTCCATCCGCATGTGGGTCACGCTCGCCAGCGCGCTCTTCGCGCTGGGCGCCCTCGGCGCGTGGAGCGCGCGGCTCGGCGGGGCTCCGGTCGGCCGGGCGGTGGCGCGCGTCGTCCTCGGAGGCGCGCTGGCGATGGGGATCACCTCGGCCCTGGGTACGCTCTTCGGCGCCGCGCCGGGCTGAAGCTGGTCCGCCCTGCCATCTCTCGCGCCCGCGCTCCCGGGTCGGCGACATTGCCGTTCGGCGTGGCCGTTCGGCGTGGCCGTTCGTCGCCGTGCTCTCCTCGCTCGTGCGCCGCGAAAGGCCCCGAATTCGAGCCGAGGGTCCCTAAATGGGTAAGCGGGGTTATGCTCATCGGGTGGCCCGCTACAAAGCCGTTCCACTGGTCCATCTCCGAAAGCGTGTCCGAGAAGAGGGCGTGGAGGGGCGTCTCGAGGAGGCGCTCTCGCCCGGCGATCGCGAGACTTACCAGCGCTTCGTGGCGACCGACTGGGTCCCGATGGAGTTCGCCGAGCAGGTCTACGGAGCGGCGACGCCGCTGGTTTTCGGCGCCGGCGTGATGGGGCTCCGGCGTTTCGGCAGCGAGGCGGCCCGGGTGGATTCTCGGCGGCGTCTACAAGTTCATCGTCCGCTTCATGACCGTGCCCGCGTTGATTGGAAAGGCGGCGACGCTCTGGCGCACCTATCACGATCACGGTCGCGCCGAGGCCGAGAGCACCTCCGCCCGCTCCATGCGCTTCGTGGTCCTCGAGTACCCGACGCTGGGCATCAACATCCGGGAGACCATCAGCGGCTGGACCACGGGTGCGGTCGAGCTGACCGGCGCCTCCAACGTCCGCGTGACGCACGTGCTCGAGGGCGCCCGCTTGGTTTGGAACGTGACCTGGCGTTGAGGGCGGCGGCCGCCGCGGGGGCTGCTACCATGACGCCTCATGCTCTCGCCCGCGCGATGGCTGCCGCAGGCGAAGCGGCTCGCGATCACCGCCCGCCGCACCGTGCAGCTCGTATGGGGCGTGCACCGCGGTCTCTTGGTCGCGCTCTTCGCGCTGACCCTCGGCAGCGCCGTCCTGCCGGCGGCGATGGCCTGGGTCGGCAAGCACATCGTCGACGCGGTGGTCGACGTGTTCATGCGGCCGAGCGCGGCGGGGCGGGAGTCGGTCGTCTGGTGGGTGCTGCTCGAGCTGGGGTTGGTGGTCGTCCAGCGGGCCATCGAACGCGGTCAGTGGCTGGCGGACTCGCTGCTGCGCACGCTGCTCGCCCAGCGCATCAACGAGCGCATCCTCGAGAAGGCCCTCGACCTCGAGCTGCCGGACTTCGAGAACGCGGACATCTACGATTGGATGACCCGCGCCCGCCGCGGCGCGTCCTACCGGCCGCTGAGCGTGGTGCTCGGGATGTTCGGCCTCGCCCGCAACGTGCTGGCGCTGATTCTCCTACGGGGTCTTGCTCTGGCAGCTCGCACCCTTCGCGCCCTTGCTGGTGCTCGCCGCCGCCATCCCGGTGTTCATCGCCGAGAGCCGCTTCTCGGGGTACGCGTTCCGCATCTTCAGCTGGCGCACGCCCGAGACGCGCGAGCAGGCCTATTACGAGTCGGTGATCGCCCGCGAGGACCACGCCAAGGAGGTGAAGCTCTTCGGCCTCGGGCCGGTCTTCCTGAAGCGCTATCGGGAGATCTTCGAGCGGCACTACGCCGAGGACGCGAAGCGAACCGTCCGCCACAGCATCATCGGGTACCTGCTCGGGCTCGGCAGCGAGCTCGCGTTCTACGGCACCTACGCCTGGGTCGCGCTGCGCACGGCGCGCGGCGAGCTGACCTTCGGCGACATGACCATGTTCATGCTGGTCTTCCGCGACGCGCAGAAGGCCATGGGCGGCGTGCTCGGTCAGGTGCAGGCTGACTACGACAACCTCCTCTACGTGTCCGAGCTCTTCGAGTTCCTGGACACGACGCCGACCCGCGCCGTCTCGGGCACGGCGATCGACGGCCCGCGGCCCGAGGACGGGCTCCGCTTCGAGGAGGTCGAGTTCAGCTATCCGGGCGCCAAGGAGGCGACACTGCGCGGCGTCACCCTCCACGTGCCGCCGGGCCACAAGCTGGCGCTGGTCGGCGAGAACGGTGCCGGCAAGACGACGCTGATCAAGCTCCTCACGGGGCTCTACCGGCCGAGCGGGGGCCGCATCACGCTCGACGGGCGCGAGCTCTCGGAGTGGGATCCGGACACGCTGCGGCGGCGGATCGGCGTCATCTTCCAGGACTACGTCCGCTACCAGCTCGTGGTCGGCGAGAACATCGGCGTCGGCGACGTGGGCGCCCTCGACGACGAGGAGCGGTGGAAGGACGCGGCCCAGAAGGGGCTGGCCGACGAGCTGATCGAGTCGCTGCCCGACGGATACCGGACGCAGCTCGGCAAGTGGTTCGCGGACGGCCGCGAGCTCTCCGGCGGGCAGTGGCAGAAGATCGCCTTGTCGCGGGCGTTCATGCGGCGCGACGCCGACATCTTGGTGCTCGACGAGCCCACGGCGTCGATGGACGCGGCCGCCGAGACGCGGATCTTCGAGCGCTTCCAAGCGCTGGCCGAGGACCGGATGGCCATCCTGATCAGTCATCGCTTCTCGACCGTGCGCATGGCCGACACGATCGCGGTGGTGCAGGAGGGGAAGATCACCGAGCTCGGCTCGCACGACGAGCTCTTGGCCAAGGGCGGCCGCTACGCCGAGCTCTTCCTGCTCCAGGCGCGCGGCTATCGCTGAGCGCGCGGCTGCTCCGCTTCCCCGAGCTGTTTCGGCCTGCGTCGGAACCCTCGCCGAGTGGGCTCGGAAACCGAATGGAAACGTTCCGTACGCGGAACGGAAACCCGTCGACGCGCGGCTTGTTTCGGCTGAGAAACGTCGATGAAACACTGACTCGCGAACCTTCCCGGGGCTCCGTGATCACGGGGCACGGAGAACGGTGTGTCGCGAACGGAACGACGAACTTTCTCAATCTTGTTGTTGCTGAGCGCCATGCTCATGGCTGCTCCCCTCGCGGCGCAGGAGCCGATCCCGGCCCCGCCCGCGCCGTCCGCGGAGACCTCGTCGGCGAGCTCGTCCGACGGCCCTCCGAGCCCGCCGGCGGAGACGGATGTCGCCCATCCAGGCAGCGACGCCGAGGTGCCTTCGGTGCGGCCGAGCGTCGCGCAGTCCGCGGGCGCGCAGCTCGACGAGCCGCCGTCCGAAGCGGACGCGGAGGACGAGGGCGACGGCCTGCCCGCGTGGCTGCGCGGGTTCTCGTTGATGGCGTTCGTGGACGGCTACGCCCAGGGCGTGTGGACCTTGCCCAATCCCTTCGGTGGCGATCAGAGTGCCGTCCTGTCGGACCGCGCGTACACCTTCGAGGGCGGGCTGACCATCTCCTTCGCCGGCTTCGACCTCTCCTACCGGTACGAGTCCGTGGGCGCGCGGCTCGACATCCGCCTCGGCACGTCGATGCCGCACCTCCTGGGCGCGTTCTCGGGGCTCCCGCCCGGCGTGCGCTTCATGAAGCAGGCCTTCGTCTACTGGCGGCCGCTCGAGAACTTCGAGATCGATTTTGGCGAGTTCGACACGATTTACGGCGCCGAGGTCAGCGAGAGCTGGCGCAACCCCACCTACAGCCGCGGCGCGCTCTACAACCTCGTGCAGCCCTTCTATCACACCGGGTTTCGTGCCATCTGGAGCCCTGTCGAGTCACTGACCTTCACCGCGCTTGCCGTCAACGGGTGGAACAACATCGTCGACAACAACAACGGCAAGACCTTCGGCGGCCAGGTGAGCTGGTCCGTCGATCACCTGCAGATCCTCGCCGGCTACTTGGGCGGTCCCGAAGGGCCGCGCGACGACCTCTGGCGGCACCTCGCCGACGTGGTGGTCAAGGTCACGGTGGACGACCTCGAGCTGGTCACCAACGGCGACTACGTGGCGGAAGACCAAGGAAACGGCACCTTCAGCCAGCTCTGGGGCGTCATGTTGAGCGGCCGGCTGCGCATCCACCCGGTCTTCGCGGTGGCCGCCCGCGGCGAGGTGATTGGCTATCCGGACTCGGGAAACGCGCTCTACACCGCGACGTTGACGCTCGAGACGACCCCCGTCGATCAGCTGGTGATTCGATTGGACAACCGCGTCGACTACGCGACGGATCCTCGCTTCGAGAACCAGCAAGCTCGACCCTCGAGGACGGTGGTCAGCACGATCCTCGGGGTGGTCGTCCACTCGAACTGACGCCGCGCGCCGTCGTCCTCCGGGGACCGCTCGCCGTGAGCGGGTCGGCGATCCACGCAATGTTCTGTTCGGGGCTTCGAGGCCGTACCGGGGAGATTTCTGGCTCTCCTGACGTAGTCGTGTGTCGGTTGGGGGCCTGAAAGCAGCGCGCACCTCTCGCGCGCCTCAAGGTTGGGTTGTCGAGACTCAGCCAAGCGGGAGCGAGAAGTGCGCAACGCGAGGATGCGGGTTCGTGCGCTCGGAGTCGAGCGGGCGGTGGTGGAGGACGTGCGGTGGTGGAGGACGTGAGGTGGGAGGGGGTGCCGGGACTTCAGGCGCTCGTCATCCGGTTGCGTCCGCGAAAGAAGGAGATGGCTCGGTGCCCACACTGCCGGCGTCGCTGCCCGCGCTACGATTGGGTTTCGGGGCCGCGACGATGGAGGGGGCCCGACGTCGGTCTGTGCCCGGCGTGCATCGTCGCCGAGGCGCCGCGGGTCCAGTGCCGTGAGCACGGGGTGGTGGTGCAGGCGGTGCCCTGGGCGCGGCCGGGCTCGCGAAGAGGCGCTGCCCGAACGCGACCCTCTGCCTCGACCCGTTCCACATCGTGCAGTGGGCGACGAAGGCCCTGGACACCGTTCGCCGCGAGGTCTGGAACAAGCTCCAAAAGAGCGCGCAGAAGAAGCGCGCGAAGGCCCTGAAGGGAGAGCGGTGGGCGCTCTGGAGGAACCCGGGCGACCTGAACGAGAAGCAGAAGGCGACGCTCGCGGCCATCGAGCGCGACAACAAAACGCTCTTCCTTGCGTACCTGCTGAAAGAGGAGCTGCGCAGCGTGTTTCAGGAGCCGGACCCCGAACTCGCCAAGCTCACTCTTACCGACTGGCTCGCCTGGGCGTCTCGCTCTCGACTGCCCGCATTCGTCAAGCTCGCCCGCTCGATCCGCGCACACCTCCCGGCGATCCACGCCGTGCTCGAACACGGCCTCTCGAACGCCCGGCTCGAGGCTCGAGCGCTCGCTGCCACTCGCGGCGGGCGCCGGCGGCGTCGCCCGCGTCGGCCAGCGCGTCGCCCAACCAGATGCGGTAGAGGGCGCGCCGCGGGCGGCGGCGGATGGCGCCCGCGGAGCAGGGTGGCCGCTTCGGTGTTCTCGCCGCGGTCCATCAGGATGCGCGCCAGCCCGACCATCGCGTGGTGCTCGTGCTCGTCGAGCTGCAGGATGCGGCGATAGAGGCCCTCCCTGAGCTCGTCGCTGGCGGCGTGACGCGCCCGGCGGAGGAGATCGTCGACGTCGGTGCCTTCTTCGTCACCGTCGTCGGCCGCGCTCTCGCCGTCGTCGGCCGCGTTCTCGCCGTCGCCGGTCGCGTTCTCGCCGTCGCCGGTCGCGCCTTGGCCGTCGTCGGTCCCGTTTTGGCCGTCGCCGGTCCCGTTTTGGCCGTCGCCGGTCACGTTCTGCTCGTCGCCGGTCACGTTCTGGCCGTCGTCGGTCGCGTTCTGCTCGTCGCCGGGGAGCGTGCAGCCTGCTTCCCAACCCGTGACGGCAGTTTCGCGGAAGGTGTGCACGCTGCGTGTGTGCTTTTGATTTCGCTGGTGTGAAACCTCTGGCACGGAGCTTGCTGTGCTGCCGCCACATGCAAGGCTACACACTCTTGATCAGCAGCCTCCTATCCTCGCTGACCTTGACCGCCTGCGCAGGCGACGCCGGCCTGACGGTCCAGGGCTCGGTGGAGGCGCACCTCTTCGATGGAACCTCCACCGGCTTCGACTTTCCGGTCGACATGCGGACCGGGAGCCGCGTGCGGCTCGATGGCCCGACGGGAGGGACGGGCGACTTCACCGGGACCTGCACGGTGCAGAGGGTGGGTGAGGGGGCTCTCGGTTCCTCCCCCCCGGCGTCGGTCAGCTGATCACCGTGGACATCCAGCGAGTGGGGGCCAGCACGGATCCCGGCTTGGCGCGCATCCACGTCGAGGCGAACGGGGACATCAGCCCCCCCGCCCGGGTCACGGCCATGATCGGCACGACCGAGTACGTTCAAGACGTCTCATGCCAGATCAGTATGGTCGGCTCCGACTCCAACGCGGTCGAACTCACGGGGACCTGCGAGACCCACGACAGTCGGTTGGCGGGACCGGGCGTAGGCGTGAGCAGCTCGAGCATCGTGCCCATCGACGTGCAGCTCGACCTCACCGGGTGCACGAGCATCTAGTACCGGCGCCCGGAAGTTCGATCCGGGTTTCCTTGCAGCGACTGGCAACCCACCGGCGAGCTGGCGGTCGGGCGCCGGTCCTAGCATGTTGGTCGAGGGGGCAGCGCCCCCTCCCCCGCAAGCGGGGCCCCCACCCCACGCCGTACGACGGACCGAACTTCTGGTCCGTCGTACTAGTCCCCCGTATCCGTGATTCCTACCCAATCTCGGCGGCTCTCGCCGCGCGACTCAGCGTCACTCCTCCTCGACGATGCTGTGGCATCGCCTCGTCGTCGTTCCTTGATTCGCACGCCGATGGCTCGCCGATATTGGGCACTCACTACGGATACGGGGGACTAGATGTCCGAAGCGGAAGTCGCGACCGGTATGGCCGAGCGATCGGCGTCGAGATTGGGGGCGCGTCCCCGCAGGAAATGCAAAGCATTTTCGAGGAGGCTCGCGCCCGAGATCGGCGTCGAGAGCCGGCCAGATCGTGTTGCGAGTTCCGCGGAGGACATCTAGCTAAAGCCAAATGTCGCGAGGATCGAGCAGGATCGCGTTCGTGCCGTCCTTCCATGCCGATTTGACGATCAGCTCGATGCACCCTGACGGCCGTGGCTCTTGAAGCGAGTGTTCACGGTCGACATCGAGAGCTGCCCCGTGCCCGGCTGCGGCTGGCGCATGCGCCTCGTCGAGATCGCCACCGAGCCCGACCACATCGCCCGCGTCGTGGCCGCTGCCGGCGGCGACGCGGCTCGCGCCCCACCGAGGCGGCCTCATCCTTCGCCCCCTGGGCGGCGCACCGACCCGCCGCCCGACGAGCTCGCAGAGAGCGCGGTGTTCGTGGACACGACCGGCGACCTGCACCGCCGCATCGGCGCGAGCGCCGAGTGCGCATCTCTGCTGCGCCCCGACGGCTACGTCGCCTACCGCAGCCAGCTTGCGCGGCTCCAAGATCGGATCGCCTACCTCGAGCGCGTGCGCCGATGACCAGGGACGAAGGACGTGCTGACGGCGGCGCGAGAGCTGAGCCCACCGTCAGCACCCCCTTCGACGTGGAGCGCACCGGGTACTCCGCCTCCGGCGCGTGCGGGACAGGCGCCTTCTGCGGTCTCGGCGACGAATGCGATCCGCTCGCCGGCCGACCGCCGCGCTGCGAGGGCGACGCGATGGTGACGTGCATCGCGGAGCGACTCGACCGCGTCGATTGCCCGAGCCTCGGCTTCGAGGCGTGCGCCCCCGAGGTCCGCCGCGGCGCGCACAGCCTGTTCAGCGAGGGCTGCGCTCGGATGCACGGCGGGGCGGCGCGCTGAGATACCGTCTCCTTCAGCAAGGGTTTTCTGCAGGAGTCGCCGGGAGCCGCGGGACGAACGGCTTGCGGTTCTTGGCGACGCTGTAGATGGCCGTCAGCAGCTTGCGCATGGCGGCGACGATCGCGAGCTTGGCAGGCTTTCCACGGGCGATCAGGCCCTCGTAGAAGGCCCTGAGCCAGCTGTTGCGGACGATGGCGGTGAGCGTGGGCATCCAGAGCTTGGCGCGTAGCCGGCGATCGCCGAGCGAGGTCGTGGCGGCCCGCGAGGGCGTGCTCTTGCCGGAGTGGTTCACTCCCGGGACGACGCCGAAGTGCGCGGCGAAGGCTGCCGCCGACGCGTAGCTCGCGGGGTCGCCGAACTCGGCGAGGATCCGTGCGGTGGTGGTGGGTCCGATCCCGTCGATCGTCTGGAGCAGCGACGCGAGCTCGGACGAGTCGATCAGCGTCTTGATCGTGCGGTCGATCTCACCGATGCGCTTGCGCAGCACGGCGATGTCCTCGCAGCTCGTCTGGACGCCCAGCTTGTACGCCGGGCCGTGGTGCATCCCCGCGGAGCTCTTCGCGGCGGTGATCAGGCTCGCCGCGAGCTCTTCGGGCACGTGATGTCGGCCGTCGTACTTGAGCTTGGCGAGCGTGGACGGCTTGACCTGCCGGAACGCCGCTGCCGTGGGGCAGCGCGTCAGCAGCGTGGTGGCCAAGCTCGTGCCGATATCTTTCACGTGCCGGGTGAACTCCGGGAAGCCCAGGTCCACCAGGCGGTGCAGTTGCCGGACCCGGTCGCCGAGATCTTGCACCCAGCGATCCCGCAGCCGGACGTGCTCGCGCAGCTCTTGGAGCTGCTCGTCCGGCACGGTGGCGGTCCGAGGACGATGCGCCCGACCGAAGCGCGCGATCAGCCGGGCATCGGCTGCGTCGGTCTTGGCCCGGCTCAGCTCCGACTGGCCGAAGCGCCGCACCGCGAGCGGATTGACCACGGCCACCTGGAACCCCGCGGTGACCAGCCGGGCAAACACGTTCTGCCAGTAGTGACCGGTGGCCTCCATCACCACCAGCGAGTCGGACGGATCACCGAGCAGCTCGAGCAGCCGCTCGTGCCCGGGCCCCGTCTCTTCGATCTTCGTCGGTTTGAGCAGAACCTCCCCGTCCGCGTCGATCGCGGCGACCACGTGGACCTTGGAGGCGATGTCGATCCCGAAAAACCGCATGATACTCCTGGCGATCTTCCGCCTGCGGGAGCCTCGTGCCCGACGACCATGCTCGCGCTTGTCGATGCGAGGACTCCCATGGGGCCTCGAGATACCGTCCGAGCAAGGATCGCCGGACGAGGGCGCCAATCTCAGCGACGAGGACGATGCCTCACGCCGTGCGCGGCGACCCTCTCCCGGCAGGGGTTGATCCGGACCAGTAAGCCTCAGATCAGCCTCGTGGGGTAGATACAAGCTCGATACGAGGCGCTCGGGGTCGAGACCCGCGCGGCTTTCGGAGAGCGCCGCGCGCGAGCCGCGGCACGGCGTCGATGTGAACGGGGGACGACGGTGCGGCCGGCCGTTCACGCTCGTTCGCAGACATCGGCACGCCGACGAAATGGAACGGTCCATGCTAAGTCGCGGCCCCCAGAGAAAGGGCCGACCTCTTGCCTCGAACTACGCTCGTTGCACCGTCTCTCGTGCTCGCCTTCGTGATGACGGCGACCGGCTGCGCGCCCTCCCCCGATCCGCGCTGCTCGCTCGTCCCGCAGCCCGACGAGCGCCTGTTCTGGCAGACGCTCGCGCTGGAGCTCCAACACTGCCTCCTCTCGGGCCGCGCGATGGACTGCCGCAGCCAGGTCGAGCGCCAGGAGTGGGCTCCGGTCTCGACGGAGACGGCGGTTCGGCAACAGATGCACGGGACGATCGCGCCGGGCGGCAGCACGTACGACAGCCCGACGTCCGCCCCCGAGGGCGATTTCTGCGCGAGCCACGACGACATCGATTGGAACTTCAACGTCACGCCGGACGCCGAGGACGCGTGGTTCCTCGAGCCGGCGAACGCCATCGCCGACGTGGACCACCCGACCGGCGTCTTCGAAGGCGAGTGGGAGGCGATGTACATGGACCCGTCCTTCGTGGCGATGCCGGCCGGGGCCGGCGCCAGCTACACGACCTGGAGCCGGCCCGCCATCGACATGCAGGTCGGAGACGCGGTCGCGCTCGAGGGCGCCGGGGTGCTCGACTGCGGCCACGCGCCTTACCGGAGCGAAATCCACCCGCCGTATCTGGTCGTCTGGGGCGGCGCGCGGACCGACACCTCCGTCGTGTACGTCCGCGCCACCGCGATGCTCACGCGTCCGGCCGACTACCGCGCATTGCCGAATCCGCCCGACGCCGCGGAGGCACTCACCGGACATTTTCCGCTTCCCGCAAACGTGTGCCCCGGCGGAAATGGGTCGCTTCAGATCACGCAAGACGTGGAGTGGCTCTACGACCAACCGGACGTGATCATCGATCAAGGCTGCAACCTCGAGAACGGCATCAACGTGACGAACCTCGAAGGTCCCACCTACGACGCTGCGCTCGCGAGCCCCGCCGCGCACATCGCGGGCACGAGCGACCCGACGCGCAGCGACGCGTTCTTCACGGTCACCACCGATACGTCGGGAGGCGATCTGGCGGTCACGGTGACCCCCGTCGCCCGGCCGCATCAGGCGCTCTTCGGCGCGAAGATCACGGCGGCCTGGTCGTGCCCGTGAAGTTCACCGTCGATCGCGACGGATCGCGCCCGTAGACTCGGGAGCATGACGAGGCATGCAGCGTGGTTGATGGCGTTGGCCGTCGGGTGCAGTGGCGCGGTCCGCGGCCCCGACGGGGGTGGCCTGGACCATGGGCTCGACGGCGGTCGACCGTCGCACCTCGACGCGAGCGCGCCGCGGATCGACGCGGGCACGACGAGGGACGCCGGCGACGTCGCCCCGGCCACGCCCGATGCCGCGCCGGGTGTCGATGCCGGTGTCAGGCCGGAGGACGGCGGGCCCGCGCCGCTGCCCTACCCGACCCGCTCGCTCTACCGCATCAAGGGCCTCCAGCCCGACTTCTGGCCCAACGCGGACGAGATCAGCGGGAACAACACCGGCGGCGTGGCCATGAACCTCGTCTGGAGCAGCTGGGAGCCGTCGGTGCACGCGCCGCCTTGCGCCTCCTCCGAGCAGGAGCACGACGGGCACTGCTTCACCGTGGACGCGAACGTCGACGCGGCCATCACGGACTGGACCGCGCGCGGGCTGGTCGTGACCGCGGTGGTCTACGGCGTGCCTGCCTGGGCGCGCGCCGGCCGCACCTGCTCACCCGCCGCGGCCGGATTCGAGATCTTCTGCGCACCGAACGACGCGAACGACTACGGGCGCTTCGCCGGGATGCTCGCGCGCCGCTACGACGGCCTGCACGGGCACGGGCGCATCGCCGACTTCGTGATCCACAACGAGGTCAACTCGAACGATTGGTTCGACGTGGGCTGCGGGGCCGGCACACCGTGCGACGTGGACACATGGGTGTCGACCTACGCGGACAGCTACGTCGCCGCCTACGATCGGATCCTCGCCGAGCAGCCGACGGCGAAGGTGCTGATCTCGCTCGACCATCACTTCGGCGCCGAGCTCGACGCGCCGGCCGCCGAGCACCCGCTGCTCTCGGGTCAGACCTTCCTCGGCCGCTTCGCGCCGCTCGTCGCGCCGCGCGCGTGGCGCGTCGCCTACCACCCGTACCCGCCGGATCTGCTGCGGCCCGAGTTCTCCCCCGACGATTGGCCGCTGGTGACCTACGGCAACATCGGCACCCTCGCCGGGTGGCTGCGCGCCACGTTCCCTTCGGTGCCTTCGACGGCGGAGATCCAGCTGACCGAGAGCGGGGTCAACTCCCTCGCGCCGTCGAGCCAAGCGGCGCAGGCGGACGGGGTGTGCCGGAGCTTCCGCAACGTGCTCGGGACGCCTGGGATCGAGAGCTACATCTACCACCGTATGCGCGATCATCCGGCGGAAACCGCGGCGGGCCTCGGCGTGGGGCTACACGACGAGACGGGCGCGGCCAAGAGCGCCTGGGCCGTGTGGGCGCTCGCGAACCGGAGCGATCTCCGCTCCGCCGATGCTCTCCTGCGGCTTCGAGGACGTCCCCGACACGCGCTTGACCCGCAGCGTTCACCCGACGCGCGGTCACTGGGCCAGCTCGCGCCTCCCGCCGAGCGGCTTCACGACCGAATCCTCGTGGAAGCTCCTCCACGACGATGCGCCCGGCACCGTGCTCCTCTACGAATGTCAGTTCGGGCAGCACAATCTGATCACCCGCGACGTGCACTGCGAGGGGCTGCATCCGCTGGGTCCGGTCGGCTACGCCTACACCGATCCGGGCGCCGGGCGCGTCGCGCTCCATCGTTGCCGCATCGCGTCCAATGGCGATCACTTCGTGAGCCCCGACCCCGGCTGCGAGGGGCAGACCCACGAGCAGCTCCTCGGCTACGTGCTCCCGTAGCCGAAGGGGGATCTCCTCGCCCACGGTCAACTCGTTCGATTGCGCGATCGTCGCCGGCAGCGAGGCCACCGGAAGGTTCGGGCGCAGACGGTGAGTCGCGATACGGACGCGCTGCGGTTGGCGATGCGGGGAGCCGAGCGTAGGGTCGCCGGCATGAGCATGGAGGACACTGCGCTAGTCACCCGTCTCAGCGATTCGTGGCAAAACCCCACCGGCCCTCGACGCGCGACTCAGCGTCACTCCTCCTCGAAATACCTTTGGTATTCCTCGTCGTCGTTCCTTGATTCGCGCGCCGATGGCTCGCCGGGATTTACCACTCACCGCTGTTCCGGGTGACTAGAAGCATTCTAGACCACCCGCCCTCCCCTCGGCTTACTGCTCGCAGGGAGGGCCACCGCGATGCCCGCGCTTCACCGTCTTCACCGCTGTGGTCATCTCGCCACTCGCTGCTCCGCGCGTTCTTCCGTGAGTGTCGTGGAGTCGAGCTCCACGGAGATCGAGGGAGAGGAGCCCCTCGGTCGCGTCGAGCACGAGAGAGTAGCTGCACGGGCAGCCGAGGCACTCGCAGGACGGCGTGGTGGTGATCTGCAGCGAGCGCTCGGCGATGTCGATGGTGAGGTTTGTGTTCGGGATGAGGACCTGGTCGGCGAGGTCGGCGCCCACGTCGGTCACGACGATGTCGCAGCTGCAGTCCGCGTCGGCGCTCGGGCAGAAGTCCGCGTGCACGCGGATGCCGTCGAACGCGGGCTCGGGGCGCCCTCGACGTGCAGCTCCTCGGCGCCGCACCGGGACAGCGCACCATCAAGCTCATTCGCCCCGTGCGCGCCATGCCCTCGCCGACCGAGCCCGTCGCCGAGGTCGGTGGGGTGAATGTTCATGCGAAGGTGGCGTTCGACGGCCGGGACCGGCCGCGGCTCGAGCGCCTTTGCCGCTACCTGGCCAGGCCTCCGCTCTCGCAGGAGCGCCTCTCGATGCACCCTGACGGCCGCCTGAAGCTGAGCTTCAACGCGGCGTGGAAGGGCACGCACGCGATCCTGCTCGATCCTCTCGACTTCATCGGGCGGCTCTGATCCGCTACCACGGCGTGCTCGCCGGCCGTGCCACCGCCCGCGCCGAGGTCGTGCCCGGACGCGCGCCACCGCCGGCCGATGCGCAGTTGGCGCTCTTCACGCCCAGCGACCTGCATCCCCTCGCACCGCCGCCTCCGCCCAGTCGCCATCCCTGGCCGTGGCTCTCGAAGCGAGTGTTCGCGGTCGACATCGAGACCTGCCCCGCGCCGGGCTGCGGCGGGCGCATGCGCCTCGTCGAGCTCGCCACCGAGCCCGACCAGATCGCCCGCGTCGTGGCCGCCGCCGGCGGTGACGCGGCTCGCGCGCCACCGAGGCGGCCTCATCCATCGCCCCCCGGGCAGCTTCGCCTCGCGTTCGGCGAATTGTACCGCACGACGCAGGTGCACGGGTCCGTCCCGTGAGACTCCCTGTGTCAACCTCTCTGCGATCAGGCGACGTTGAGGGCGTGCGCGGAGAGGTGGTCGTGCTCGACGCCGTCGACTCAGCATCGTCAGAGTACGCGCAGCCACGCGCGGGCGAGGATGCGGATGGCGTGGGGGTGGTCTTTGCCTCGAGGAATCGAGCTCCGAGCTCGCCGGCACGGTCTGCAGGCGCGGCATGCACGCGCTCGAGCAGCTGCTCGGGGGTGCGGCGGCAGCGGGTCTCAAAGGGGCTGTCGAGCAGCAAGCGAGCGTGGCTGTCCGTGAGGCGGCACCCGGAGCATCGAGTCACGGTAACCCGAGACGACTCGACAGCACCGAGGGTGGACCAATGAGGGTGGACCAATGAGCGAGCGCGTTCGAAAGGGTTGCGATTCTGCGCGCGGGCCTCTAGCACGGCTCCCATGAGCGATTTCACCTGGGACGCCTTCGAAGTGCGAGGCAACTACATCGACGGCGCGTTTCGGATCCCCGAGAATCCGGAGGGCGTCATCCGCAGCCAAAACCCCGGCGACCCCGACGACGTGGTCGGCGAGTTCCCGTGGCGGGCCGACGCGATCGACGAGGCGGTCGGCGCCGCGCGTCGCGCGTTCACGGGCTGGAGCCGCATGCCCTTCGAAGAGCGCGCCGCGTACCTGACGCGCTACGCCGAGGCGGTCACGAAGAACGCCGAGCGATTGGCGCAGTGCATCAGCCGCGAGATGGGCAAGGTGCTCTGGGAGGCGCGCACGGAGGCCAAGGCGGTCGCCGGCAAGGTGCCGATCACGCTGAAGGACGGCATGCGCCTCATCGAGGACGTGACGCCGGAAGGCGTGGTCGGTCGCGTCCGCTACCTGCCGCGCGGGGTCATGGCCGTCGTCGGGCCCTTCAACTTCCCGGCGCATCTGCCGAACGGCCACATCGTGCCGGCGCTGGCGACCGGCAACACCGTCGTGTTCAAGCCGGCGAGCTACACGCCCGGCGTGGCCCGAGATCATGGCCGAGTGCATCGACGCGGCCGGCTTCCCGCCCGGCGTGTTCAACCTGGTGCAGGTGCCCGGTCGCCACGCCGATCGGCTGGTCGGCCACCGGAGCGTCGACGGTGTGCTCTTCACCGGCAGCACCGAGGTCGGGATGCACATCGAGAAGCTCGCGCTCGAGCAGCACTGGAAGATCACCGCGCTCGAGATGGGCGGGAAGAACCCGACCATCGTGCTCGACGACGCGCCCTTCGAGCTCGCGGTCTACGAGGTGCTGACGAGCGCGTTCTTGACCAGCGGCCAGCGCTGCACCGCGTCGAGCCGAGTCATCTGCCAGCGGGGCATCGCCGACCGCTTCGCTGAAGCGCTGGCGGAGGCCACGCGGAAGCTGAAGAGCGGCGTGCAGCACGACCCGAACGTCTTCATGGGCCCGCTCGTCGATCGAAAGGCGGCGGAGCAGTTCGACGCCTGGCAGAAGGTGGCGGACGAGGAGGGCGCCGAGACGCTGGTGCGGGGTGGCTTCGAATCCGTCGCCGCCGAAGGCGAACGCGGCGTACGTGCGGCCGAGCGTGCACCGGGTGAGCGCCGCCGATCCGAAGAGCCGCTACCAGCGCGAGGAGCTCTTCGCGCCCGACACCTGCATCTACACCGTCGACACGCCGGAGGAGGCCATCGCGCTGGCCGAGGACACCGAGTACGGCTTGGCCTGCTCGGTCTTCACCGCCGACGAAGCCCGCTACCTCGACGTCGTGCGCGGCGTGCGCGCGGGCGTCATCAACTGGAACCGCTCCACCGTCGGCGCCAGCAGCAAGCTGCCCTTCGGAGGCATGAAGAAGAGCGGCAACGGTCACCCGGCCGCCCTTTTCAGCGTCTACTATTGCACCTACCCGGTCGCCTCGCTGGAGAACGACAAGCCGCTCGACAAGAGCGCGCTCTTGCCCGGCGTGACGCTCTGATCGACGCGCCGAGCCGCCGTCCTGCAGGGCGGCGGCTCGACGCGTGCTCGCGCTTCGATCCGAGCGAAGGCCCGAGCGGCTCGGAACCGCTCGGCGCGCGCGCTCAATCGGTGCGCGCGGTGCGGGTGATCTCGCCCATCCGGCCGGACTGGAAGTCCTGTACGGCTTGGAGCAGCTCGCTCCGCGTGTTCATCACGAAGGGGCCGTAGTGGGCGACCGGCTCGCTTAGCGGCACACCCGCCAAGAGCAGCAGGCGCGCCGTGCCGGAGTCACTCCCGCGCAGCCGGATCGCGTCCCCCTCGCCGAGCACGGCGAGCTGTCCGTCCTCCACCGCTCGCGGCGGGTCGCCGAGCTGCGCGCGACCGCCGAAGACGTAGACGTACGCGCGATGATCCGCGCCGAGCGGGATGGTCACGTCGGCGCCGGGCTCCAACGTCCAATCCTGGAACACGATGGCCGTGTTCGTGTCGATCACCGCCCGCGCGCCCAGCGCCTCGCCGGCGACCACGCGCACCGTGGCGCGCCCGTCTTCGCTCGTCGCCTCGGGGATGCGGCTCGAAGGCACCTCCTGATAGCGCGGCCGCGACATCTTCAGCTTCGCCGGCAGGTTCACCCACACCTGGAAGCCGTGGACGCGCCCGCCCTTTTCGCGGATGGCGCGCGAGGGCATCTCCGAGTGCACGATGCCGGCGCCTGCTGTCATCCACTGCACGTCGCCGGCGCCGATGATCCCGTGATGTCCGGCCGAGTCCTCGTGCTCGAGCTCGCCCTCGAGGATGTAGCTCACCGTCTCGAACCCGCGGTGCGGATGGTCCGGCGCGCCGATGGCCTCGCCGGGGCCGTACGCGACCGGACCCATCTCGTCGAGGAGCAGGAAAGGGTCCGCGATGTCCAGCGCGGGCCCGGGAAAGGGCCGCCGCACCACGAACCCACCGCCTTCGTGCTGCCGGTGCGCGCCGACGACCCGACTGATTCTCTCGTACCGTCATCGTTTCCTCCTGACACGGCCAACCTAAGGAGCGATCTCGGCGCTACAACGGGCCGGTCGCGGGATGAACTGTTCCAGTGGGGGAACAGTGAGCGCGGCGTCAGCGCGAGCTCGGACGAGCGCGCTCCGGCGGTGCGACGATGCCGAGCAGCGCTGGAGCGAGACCATCGCCGTCGGAGGCGCAGAAACGAGCCGACCTCACCGAAGCCGTCGCTCGCTCGCGGGCGGGCTCGTCGTGAACGACGCGTCGCGCGCTCGCTGCCCCGTCATGTCGAGGTGACGGGCTGCACGCCGAGCTCGTACGCGAGCCGGACCACGTGGGCCACGACCGGCGCGAGCTGTCCGACGACGTCGGGCTGGCGGCGCAGGCGCTCGATCACCCACGGCAGCGCTGACGCGACGACGCCGGCTTCCTCGAACGAGACCGAGAAGCCGGCCGCCTCCAACCAGCCGAGCGTCGCCCGTGCCGCGTCGCCGATTGGCGGCGATCCGTGGCCCTCCGTCGCGCTCGGCACCCATCCGGCCAGCACCACCTGCGCGTAGGTCGGATAGGCGTTCGATGTGTCGAGGAGCATCCGCGCCGGCGAAAGCGCCAGCACGCCGGAGTAGCCCCACGCGTCGAGCGCGACCACCGCGAAGCGCGGGCCTCCGAGGAGCTTTCGGACGTCGAAGGGGCCGGCCCAGTAGGTGTCGAGCCAGCTCACCAGATCGGCGATCTGCGTGGACGCGCGGCCATGGAACTGCGTCGCGAGCTGGGCCAGGCCGCGGCGCCAGCTCTCCCGCCGTCGCCACCAGCGGAGCGCCACCAGCCCGAGCGCGCCGGCCACGAGGCTGACCACCATCACCGCGACCGCGAGCAGCGGCCAGAACGCCTGTGTCTCTTTCGCGGCGCCGAGGATCCCGACCAGGCAGAAGAGCGACATCGGGGCGAAGGGGACGACGTAGTAGAGCGGAGCGAGCCGCATCGTCGTTCGGCTGGAGGCGCCCGCGTTCATCATCCCGTGGCGCTCGGCGCGGTAGCGCTCCAGCGCCGCGCGTCGCCGCTCCGCGCGCACGGCGTCGAGGCTCTGCACCATCACCGTCTTGGAGGGCATGAGCGCGCCGCCGCAGTAGCTGCAGGTGTGTACGTGCTCGCCCGCGACCAGTCGATTGGGCGCGCCGCAGTGGGGGCAGGCGACCTTGCTCGCGACGCTCGGACCGCGCTGCGACGCCCCGCGTTTCTGTCGAGATCGCATCCAGCTCGAAGCGCCGAGCGCGGCCATCACCACGAACGTCGTGCAAAGGCCGCCGACGTTGCCAAGGACGTTCGAGATCGCCGGTGGCAACGCCACGTGCCCCATCGCCAGCAGCATGGTCGGCACCGAGATGCAAAAGGGCAGTAGGAAGGTCAGCGGGACGATCATCATCCAGATCTGCGACCCGCCGCTGGTCCACTGGCTCCACGTCGAGGCTTGCTGCCGGTCGGCGTCGGCGGCGCGCATCTCGGCGAACACGTCGTGCCGGTACTGCTGCACCCGCCGGATCGCGGTGCCCGCCAGCGATTGCTGGGCACCGCAGTACGGACACAGCACGGCGGCGGCGAGCGTCTGCAGCGGAAACGTCCCGCCGCAGCTCGAGCACCGGATCCCCTGGCCTCGGGACGTCTTCGTGTTCACGGCGCCCCATCATCGCCCACTCGCCGCGACGGGTGCGCCCTTTCCGTCCCGGAACGCGAGCGGCCGCCGACCGCCGTGCTCGGGGCACGCGATCGAATCGAGCCCTCCTTCCGAGATTGGACGGCCGGGCCGCAGCGTTCGCGGCGTCTCCCGGGCTCCTCGATGTTCCCGCCACGCCCCTTTCGCAGCAGATTGCGATCTTTGGCCCAAAATCGCGATCTTCAGATGCGATTTTGGGCCCCTCGCCACGGTCGGAGATGCTCAATCGAGCTCGGGCTCGGGCTCCTTGGGGCGGAGGCGGGGCAACCAGGTGTAGATCGCCGGGACGATGACCAGGGTGAGGATGGTCGAGGTCAGCAGGCCGCCGACGACGACGGTCGCGAGGGGGCGTTGCACTTCGGCGCCGACGCCCGTCGCCAGCATCATGGGGACGAAGCCGAGCGCCGCCACCATGGCGGTCATCAACACGGGTCGCATCCGCGAGTGGGCCGCGGTGTGCGCGGCTTCGCGCGGCGACAGGCCCTCCGCTTCCGCTTGCTGCAAGCGGCTCATCAAGACGACGCCGTTCAAGACGGCGATGCCGCTCAGCGCGATGAACCCGACCGCCGCCGAGATGGACACGGGGAGTCCGCGGAGGGCCAGCGCGATCATCCCGCCGACGGCCGCGAAGGGCACGTTGAGGAAGATGATCAACGTCGGGCGGACGGCTCGGAAGAGCCAGAAGAGGATGGCCACGATCAGCACCATTACCACGGGGATGACGATAGCCAGCCGCGCCTTGGCGCGCTCGAAGGTCTCGTACTGGCCGCCCCACACCAGGCGGTAGCCGGCGGGGATCTCCAAGGACCCCGTCACCGCCCGCTCGGCGTCCGCCACCACGCTGCCGAGATCGCGCCCGCGGACGTTGAAGCCGACGACGATCCGGCGCTGCGCTTCGTGGCGGTTGACCAACGAGGGCGTCTCCACGCTCCGCACTTCGCCGAGCCGGCCCAGATCGATCAGGCTGCCGCTGGGCGTCGGCACCGGCGCGTGCGCCAGCGTGAACGCGTCTTCGATCCCGCCCATCCGGACGCGCACCGGGATGCGCACCGGGCCGTCGTAGGTCGCGCCGGAGTCGATGCCGGTCCTCAGCGACTGCACGTAGGCCAGCACGTCGTCGGACGAGAAGCCGTGCAGGGCCGCGGCGAAGGGATCGGGCCGCACCTCGAGCATCGGCACGTCGGGCGGTGAATAGACGCGGACGTCGGTGCTGCCATCGATGCCGGTCATCGCCGCTTTCGCCGCCTCGGCGAGCGTGCGCAGCTCGGTCAGGTCTTCGCCGTAGATGCTCAATGTCACGTCGCTCACGGAGCCGCCGAGGAGCTCGTTGAAGCGCATCTGGATCGGCTGCGTGAATGCCGGCTCCCCGCTGTCGATGGCGGCGTCGATCTCGGCGATGAGCTGGTTCTTGGTCAGCCCCGCGCGCCATTCGTCGCGGGGTTTCAGTCGGACGAAGACGTCGGCCTGCTCGAGGCCCATGATGTCGGTCGCCACGGCCGGGCTGCCGATGCGCGAGGCGACCTGGGTGATCTCCGGGATGTGGGAGAGCGCGCGCTCCATCTCGCCCGCGTCGCGCACCGCGGCCTCGATGCGGATGTCGGGGGAGCGCGTCGTCTGCACCACCAGATCGCCCTCGTCGAGCTGGGGGACGAACGCGGTCCCGCTCCGCGCGAAGAGGAAAACGCCGATGGCCAGCAGCGCGCCGGCGCTGATCATCACGATCAGCGGCCGGCGCTGTGCGGCGGAGAGCACGGGCACGTACGCGCGCTCCGCCATCCGCACCGGCCAGGGATCGCGCTTGGGCACGTCGCGGTCCCGGAGCACCGCCCGCGCCATCGCCGGCACGTAGGTCAGCGAGAGGACCAGCGCCCCGAGGAGCGCCAGCACGACGGTGATCGCCATCGGCCGGAACATCGTGCCCTCGACGCCGTCGAGGCTGAGGATGGGCACGTAGACGAGCACGATGATCAGCACCGAGTAGAAGACCGGCCGCGCCATGGAGCGGGTGGCGCCGCGGAGCTCGTGGCGGACGGAGGTGTGCTGCGCGCCGTGGAAGACGGCCTCCACCATCACCACCGCGCCGTCGACCAGGAGGCCGAAGTCGAGCGCGCCGAGGCTCATCAGGTTTCCGGGGACGTCGAACGCGACCATGCCGACGGCGGCCGCCAGCATCGAGAGCGGGATGACGCTGGCGACGAGCAAGCCGGCCCGGAAGCTCCCGAGCATGATGAAGAGGACGGCGATGACGAGCAGGCCGCCCTCGAGGAGGTTCTTGCCGACCGTGTGCAGGGTGGCCATCACCAGGTCGCCGCGGTCGTAGACCTCGTGGATGATCACGTCCTCCGGCAGCACGTCGCGCACGGCCGGCAGGCGCGCGTGGACGCCGTCGAGCACCTCGAGCGCGTTGGCGCCGATGCGCATCTGCACCATCACGTAGACGGTCTCGCCGCGACCGTCGGTGGTGGCGGCGCCGAGGCGCGGGCGAGCGCCGACCGCGACCGTGGCCACGTCGCCGATCCGCACGACGGAGTCGCCGTCCCGGCGGACGATGCCGCCCGAGAGATCGGCTGGGCTTTCGGGCCAGGCCAGGCCGCGCAGGAGCACGCCCCGGTCGCCGGCGCCGAGCGTGGCCCCCGGCGCGTTCCCGGTGGCGCGTTGGACGGCGTGCTGCAGATCCATGAGCGTCACGTGGTGGCGCGCCATCCGGGTCGGGTTGCCGATGACGTCGAGCGTGCGCTGCTCGCCGCCCCAGGTGTTGACCTCGACGATGCCGGGCGCGGCGCGCAGGAGCGGCGCCACGCGGAGGTTGGCCAGCTCGAGCAGCTCGGCGGGCGAGCGTGACTGGGAGCTGAGCGTGAAGTGATAGATTCTCGCCCAGGCCTCCCGTCAGCGGGCCGAGCTCGGGCGCCTGCACCCCGGCGGGCAGGTCACCGGTCACGATCTGCACGCGCTCCGAGACGAGCTGGCGCGCCCGCAGCAGATCGGCGTCGTCCTCGAAGACGGCGGTGACCGAGGAGATGCCGTAGCGGGAGATGCTGCGCTGCGTCTTCAGGTCCGGCACGCCGCCGATCGAGGCCTCGATGGGGCGGGTGACCAGCCGCTCGACCTCTTCCGGGGTGAGGCCGGGCGCGCGGGTGAGGATCACCACCTGCTTGCCGGTCACGTCGGGCAGCGCGTCGAAGCGCATGTTCAGCGCGCCGAAGACACCGAGCACGGCCAGGCCGGCCACCAGGACGAGCACCAGCCGGTGGTGGGAGAGGGCGGAGCCGACCAGGCGCTCGATGACCCCGCCGCGCTCCTCCGGCTCGCTCACTGGCCGCCCGTCGCCCGCGAAAGGGCGCTCGGCGCGGCCGCCACCTCGTCGCCCTCCTGGAGAGGGCCGTGCACGATGGCGGTGGCGCCGGAGCTGGCCAGCACCTCGACCGAGACCGGCTCGGCGCCGTCCGGCGTGCGGCGGCGCACCGACATGCCTTCGGGGGCCGGGACGAGCGCGGTGGAAGGGACCTCCCAGGCGTTCTCGTCGGCGATTCGCAGGCGGACGCGACCCCTGAGGCCGTTGGACAGCGCCGCGTGCGGATTGGCCGGGGCCAGCC
Organism: uncultured Pseudomonadota bacterium; assembly: GCA_963832725.1. GTDB lineage: Bacteria > Myxococcota_A > Polyangia > Polyangiales > Sandaracinaceae > JAEZBP01. The sequence continues at coordinate 2,342,429 of CAWHVG010000005.1, read as the reverse complement.
AGGTCACGTGGGTGCCGTCGGCCGGGTCCACGACGTGAGCGATGGGCTCCTGCGCGAGCTGGACGTGGGTTCCGTCGCTGCCCTCGAACGAAGCGGCGGTGTCGGTGGGCAGCGGCTCGGTGGAGCGGACCTCGATGCGCGCGGAGCCCTCGCCGACGATCTGCGCGAAGGGGTTGGCGCCGGGATCGCGGATCTCGCCGGGCCGGGCGTCCAGGCTGCGCACCACGCCTTCGGTCGGCGTGACGAGCGCGAGGGTCCCGCGCCTCAGCAGCGCCGAGGCGCGGTTCGGTGAGACGGAGGCCGCTCGCAGGATGGCCAGGGCGCGCGCTCGCGATGCCTCCAGCTCGGCCAGGATGGCCCGCTGCTCGAAGACGCGCGCGGAGTCGACCATGCCGTCGGCGCGGAGCGCCTCCAGCTCTCGGCGGCGCTCGCCATGGGCGGCGATGCGGGCGTTGGCGCCTTCGACGGCGGCCGCGGCGTCGAGCACCTCGGGCATCACCACGTCGAGGATCGGATCGCCGGCCGAGACGTGCTGGCCGACCTGGACGTGGACCCGCACCACGCGGGCGCGGAAGGGCGGGCCGACGTCGCCGGTGGTGGCGGGATTGGCGATCACGTGGGCCGGGTGCTCGAGGAGCGTCGAGTCGACCGGGCGCCGGACGGCCGCCCAGCGCGCCGCGCCCGTCGAAGGCGCCTCGGACTCGGGCGCGAGCTGGGGCGGCGGCTCCTCGGAGCAGCCGAAGAGCGCGATCGCGAGCGCCGCGGTGAGGATCGATCTCATGCGTGCTCTCCCATGCGCGAGAGCTCGGCGAGCAGGACCCAGAGCCGCACCTCGGCCCACGCGCGGGCGGCGCGGGCTTCGACGACGCGGGCTCGGGCTGCGAGCAGGCGCCGGCGGGCGTCGAGCAGCTCGAAGACCGTCCCCTGGCCGGTCTGCATCGCGGACTCGCGGCGCTCGACCAGGTCGTTCGAGGCGGGAAGGAGCGTCTGGCTCACGGTGTGCTCCTGGGTTCGCTGGTGCTCGACGTCGTGAATGGCAAGGCTCAGCTGTCGCTGTGCGTCGAGGCGCGCCTGATCTCCCTGCCCTTCGCTCCGCTCCGCTTCCGCCAGCGCCGACGAGCGGGTGCGCTGCCCGCGGTCGAAGGTGGGCAGGGTGATGCCCAGGAGTCCCTCGACGATGAAGCCGGAGGGCGACTCCCGCTGGACCTGGGTGCCGACGGAGACCTGGGGCGCGTACTGCGCGGCGACCTCCACCTCGTGGGCGCGTTGCGCGGCGGCCGAGAGGCGATGGACGGCTACGGTCGGCAGGCGCTCGACGTCCGCCAGCCGGCGCTCCGGATCGGGCGGGAGCATCGGCTCGGGGAGCTCGCCGTAGGGGGCCAGCTCGGCGTTCGGGGGCTGGCCCATGGCCACGGCGAGCGCGACGGAGGTCTCGTGTCGGCTGCCATCGAGCGAGAGCGCGCGCAGGGCGACTTCCGCCGCGTAGGCCTCGGCCTCGGCCTGGTCGACGCGGGTGCGAACGCCGGCCCGGACGGCCCGCTCGGCGAGCTCGCGGGTGCGAACGGCCAGCGCGCGCTCCTCTCCGATCACCTCCTGCAGCGCCGCGACCTGCCAGAGGTCGATCCAGCGGCGGGCGGCTTCCAGCCGGGCCGCCAGCGCAGCCGCGCGGCGCTCTGCGTCGAGCACCTCGCGCTCGACTCCCGCCGCCACGCGCCGGGCACCGGTCAGGTCCGCGAGATTCCAGGTCTGGCTGATGGTGATCTGCCCTTCGAACCCACGGTCCTGCTCGCTCATGATCCGCATGCCGGGCTGGGCGGTGACCTGCAGGGAGCGCGCGGTCCCGGCGATGTCCTCGTCGCCGGCGCGCCGGGCTTCGAGGGCGCGGCGGGTGCCTTCGACCAGCGGCGTGCTCCCGGAGAACGCGATGGCTCGATCGAAGCTCACCGGCTGCGCGGCCGCTGGGGCGGCCAAGAGGCAGATCGCGGAGAGGGAGAGCGCGGGGAGGGCTCGCATGACGAGGCCCCATGTACCCCTTCGCCTCGCCGTCGCCCATCCGTCGTGCGCCACATGTCCCCAAAACGCGGGCTGATCCAGGTCCATCCCGCGTCGCATGACGTATCGACTCGAGCCTGGAAAAACCCGCACGGAGGCATGTTGTCGGTATGCCGACAGCCGAGCCGGCGTGGCGTCGGCGGTTGTCGGAAGTGATGACATGAGCGAGAACGGACCGAAGTGTGGCGCAGATGCGCTGGTCATCGGTTCAGCGATCAGGCTGCGGAACCGGACCTTCGGTACTAGCCTCGTGAGCCGCCATTGGCCCGTGAGATCGGTTCTCGCCGGCTCCCCACGGGCCACGCCCGAGAGCGCCGGTGTGGCCAGCGTCCGGAAGGTCAGGGCGCCCGGAGGCTCACAGGGCGTCCGGAAGGTCAGGGCGTCCGGAAGGTCAGGGCGTCCGGAGGGTCAGGGCGCCCGGAGGCTCAGGGCGTCCGGAAGGTCAGGGCGTTATGCCGCGTCCGCGGAGACGCTCGAGGCTGCGGGAGGCGCTGGCGAAGCTCGGATTGGCGTCGAGGGCCCGCTGGTACTCGCGTGCCGCCTGATGGAACTGGCCTCGCCGGCTGTAGATGTCGCCGAGGAGCGCCCGCGGCAGCGGATCGCGCGGTGCCCAACCGGCGACCTCGCGGGCCGTCTCGATGGCCTCGCGGTAGCGCTCTTGATGGAAGAGCGCCGTCGCCAGCCGGTAGCCCGCCCGCGGGTTGCGCGGCGACACGGCGAGCGCCTGACGGCTCAACGCCTCCGAGCGGGAGTAGTCGTGCTGCCGGGCGGCTTCGAGCGCGCCGCCGACCAGCGCGGGCGCGGACTGACCATGGGCGGCGACGAGCGCGCTCTCGGCGCTCTGCTCTGCCGCTTCCGGCGGCTGGCCCGGTGCGCCCGCCTCGGCCCCGCGTTGCTCTGCCGCGTCTGCCGGCTGGGCGGCGTTGGCGACCGTCTCGGCGGTGGCGTGCTCGTCCCCGTTCACGTCGGGGCTGGCTTCGATCTCGGCCGCTCGATCCTCGGCCGCGTTCGGAGCCGGGTCACCGCTCTCGTCGCCGCCGGCTTCGATCCTGGCCACCGGATTCTCGCCCGCGGTCGGCGTCTCGGCGCCGGTTCCGGGCTGGCTCTCGTCCGCGCCTCGCGCTTCGCCCGCACGTGCCGCGGAGGCCGGGCTCACCCTTCGCGTGGAGCTCGCCGTGGGCTCGTCTTCGCCCTGCAGCCGCCACGCTGCCCAGCCACCCACGCCGAGGGCGAGGACGATACCGGCCGCGAGCCAGGCGCCGCTCGAGCCCTGCTTGGGCTCCGGCGAAGCAACGGGTTCCGGCGTGGCCGGGCTCGTCGTGCCGCTTGCCGCGTGCTCGCTCGGAGCGGCGCTCTCCTTCGCCTCGGTGCGTCCTTCGCGGCCGATGGTCTCGCCGGCTCTGCCAGTTCGCGCCGGCTCGGGGCGGCCTTTTCGGTCCTCGGCGTCTCGCGAGCGAGCTTGGTTGGCTGCGGCTGCGCTCTCGGCGTCTCGCGAGCGAGCTTGGTTGGCTGCGGCTGCGCTCTCGGCGTCTCGCGAGCGAGCTTGGTTGGCTGCGGCTGCGCTCTCGGCGTCTCGCGCGCGAGCTTCTCTCGGCTGGGCTCCGGCGTCGCGGGACCCGGCCGCCTTCGCCTCGGCTGCGCTCTCGGCGCCGCGCGGAGCTTCCACGCCGGCTGCCTTTTCGCGCGAGCTCGCCTCCGCTCCGCCGGTATCGCCTGCATCGTCGCGCGTCTCGTCGCCCTCGGCCTCGCGCGGCTTCGCGTCGAGCGCGTCCTCCTCGCTCGGCTCGGCTCGCTCCCCCTCGCTGTCCGCTCCCGGTTCGCCCTCGCCGCTGCGGATCGCGGCGCGCAGCTCGGCAGCGGTCTCCGCCGAGTAGGCGCCGGTCTCGTGCTCGTCGTCCTCGCCGAGGTCTCCGAGCGGGACGAGGGTGGTGGGCTTGGCCGGCGGCGCGATCGGCATCAGCGTCGCGTCCGTGCGCTTGACCACGACCTCCTCGGCCACCAGCCCGCGCTTTCGGTGTACGCCGGAGGGAGGCGTCGGCGCGATGCGCCCGACCACGCTCTGCTTGCGCTTCACGTTCGCGCCTTCGAGCTTCGTGACCGCCGCCGGCGGCCCGGCGAGCACGCGGCCGTACGGGAAGCCCATCAGCGCGTCGACGGCGGCGCGGCCGTCCACCACGTCCTTCTCTCCGGCCGGGTGGAAGGCGGCGCCGCGGATGCGGCCACCCGCGAGAATCGACCCGCACCCGGCCCGCCGCGGTGAACACGCGCAGCGTCACCTCGTGCTTGCAGCGGCCGAGCAGCTTCAGCCACCGCGCGGGCCCCAGCGTCTCCAGCCGGTTGGCGACGGCCTCTTCGTGTCGCAGCGCGCGCCGGAGCGTCGCCTCGGCCCGACCGAGCGCGGCGACCTCCGCGATCAGCGCGCTGCTCTCGGGGCGATCGAGGGCTTCGCCGTCCAGGACGAGGATGGCCGCCTGCGCCAACCTCGGCTCGTTCCAGAGCGCGGCCGAGGCCGGCTTCTTCAACGCCGGCGCGCCGATGACGATCACGGTCGGGTCGAGCGTTCGGCTCTCGTGGATGGCCCGGGCCTCCACGCCGACCGCGCGCACCTCCGCGCCCGTGCTCTGCAGCCGGCGGGTCAGCTTCTCGCGGCGGGTCAGATCCTCTTCGATGACCAGCGCCCGCACCTTCTCCAGGCTGGGCGCGGTCTCCTCGCTGCGCGGCGTGGCGCGGAGCACCCGCACGCGGCCGGCGGGCCGCTCGTGGAAGAGCGCCTCGGTGATGGTGGTGGGCGCCTGCAGCGTCTCCGGCGCGGTGGCGCCGCGACCTTCCACGGCGATCGCGCCGCCGGAAGCCAGCGTCAGGAGCCCCGAGCGCCCCGTCGCCGCGAAGCGCGCCGCCAGCGGCCCCAGCTCGCCGCTCCTGAGCTTCACCCGCCACACCGGCGCCCGGGTCGCGAGCCCCTCCAGCAGCGTCCGGATCTGCTCCGCCAGGGCCGGCGGCTCGAGATCGCGATCGAAGCGCGCCACCAGCCCGAAGCGCGCTCGCGGGCGGGGCGACGCGGCGGGGTGGGGGACCAGCGCGATCACCGGCACCGCCGCGCTGGGGCTGGCTTCCGTCAGCGCGGCCGCGTGCGGCTCCGGATCCTCGCCCAGCTCGCCGCCCAGCACGACCAGATCCGGCGCGCGTGCGTTCACCCGCTGGAAGAGGTCGTCGGCGTCACAGACCTCCACGCGCACGCCGCCGTGCCGGAGCTCGACCTGCGCGTCGCGCTCGGGGATCGCCAGCCCTCCCGCCCACAAGACGAGGAAGCCTTCCCCGGGAGCGAGATCGTTGGTGGTCACGGGCACGCCCATCGACGTCGTTGGTGTACCAGAATCCTGGTCCCCCGTATCCGTGATTCCTGCCCAATCTCGGCGGCTCCACGAGCCTTCCCGCCGTCCCGCGAAACGCGGTCCGCATTCCTCCGGATCCGCGGAAAAGCTCGTGAAAACGGATCTCTTCGGGATCATCGGACGGACGTTCCGGTGAAGACTCCGGGCTTGCCGTCACGGGTCAACGCGCCGGGCGCCAGCCGACCTCGGGCATGGGGAAGCCCGGCCGCGCCAGATAGTACCCCTGTCCGTACTGAACCCCGGCGTCGATCACCGCGCGCAGCTCGTCCTCGAGCTCGATGCCCTCGGCCACGACGCGCGCGCCCAGCTCGTTGCAGAGGCTGGTGAGGTGCCGGACCATCACCTGCTTGCGCCGGTCGCGATGGATCTCGCTGACCAGCGCGCGGTCGAGCTTCACCACGTCCGGCGAGAGCTCGATGAAGCGGGCCAGGTTCGAGTAGCCGGCGCCGAGGTCGTCGAGCACCAGGTGCGCGCCCGTCCGCATGCAGACCTCTCGCAGCACGCTGTGGCAGAGGTCGAAGAACTCGAACGCCGCCGTCTCGGTGATCTCCAGGAAGACCTCGGCCTCGTGGAAGCAGAGCGGGTCGTCGGTCCGCACCAGCCAGCGCGAGCTCAGCTCGTGGGGGTGCACGTTGACGAAGATGCGGTGGCCCTCGCCGCGCTCGAACGCCACCTCACGGATCAGACGGCCGAGGCGGCCCGTGGCGCCTTGCTCGACCGCCGCCCGGAAGAGCGCCTGCGGATCGCGAAAGTGGGGCCGCGTGCAGCGGGCGAGAGCCTCCGCCGCCCACACGCGACCGTTCTCGAGATCCACGATCGGCTGGAAGAGGACCGACATCTCGTCCCGCGTCAGCGAGCGGATCGCGTGCGGGTCCTCCTCGACGCCGGAAGCGCTGGTATCGCTGAGGGTCCAGTGTTGACGGCGCCGGCTCAGTGCATCCTCCCGATATGGGGACGGTATCACGTCGAGCGGAGGCCGTTCAGCGCTCTGGACGGCGCCCGCGAGCCCGCGTCCCGCCGAGCACGCCGAGCACGAAGAGCACCACCAGGAAGGTGCCGCCTCCGAGCGCCGCCGCCTGGGAGAAGCGGTCCCGATCGCGTCGGGCCGTTCAGCGCTCTGGACGGCGCCCGCGAGCCCGCGTCCCGCCGAGCACGCCGAGCACGAAGAGCACCACCAGGAAGGTGCCGCCTCCGAGCGCCGCCGCCTGGGAGAAGCGGTCCCACAAGAGGTGCTGCGCGTCCCAGGCGAAGTGACCTCCGGCGCCGGCCGCCGCACCGAGCGCCGCCGCGATGGCGACGACCTTCGGCCGGTAGGTCGCGGTCGCCGGCAGCACGCCGAGCGCCACGACGATCGTCCAGAACACCGCCACCGGCGGCACGGCCTCGAGCTGCGGGAGAGCGTGGCCGGCCTCGACCATCGCGCCGGCGCCCACCATGGCCAGTCCGCCGGCGGCTGCGGCGGCGCAGAGGAAGAACGCGGCCGGCACGAGCGCGAGCAACCCCGCGGCCCAGGTCCACGCCGCGCCGAGGAGCGCCGGCGCGTCTTCGGGCGCCTCCTTCTTCGTCTCGTCGGGCTTCTCGTCGTCCTCGGGCTTCTTTTCGCCCTCGGGCTTCTTCGCCTCGGGCTTCTGGGCTCCGGCGGCCTCGTCTTCGGGCGCGGGCTGCGCGGCGGCCGGCGGCTCGCCCGCCTCGAGCTCCTCGGCGATGGCGCTCGCGCTCTCTTGCTTCGCGAGGGCGAGCCGGTGGTGGTAGCCCATCGCCTTCGCCTTCTTCAGGTAGAAGGCCCGGTCCTTCGTCGGAAGCGCGTCGTCCGCGACCAGCTTCAGGCAGTGGCGCACGCAGCCGAGCTCGCCCATGGCGACGTCGTGCTCGTGGCTCTCGGGCTCCGCCTCGATGCTCGCGGCGCGCTCGACGTTGCGGTACCAGACGTCCGCCTTCTCGCGGTCCGCCTGGTAGTGGACGCCCATCTCGTAGAGGTTGGCGACGTAGACCTTGGCCTCGAGGCTGCCGCGCTGTGCCGCCGATCGCAGCCGCTTCGCGCCTTCGGTGAAGTCGGCGCCGATCCCGATGCCGTCCATGTACGCCACGCCCGTCAGATAGGTCGCGTCCGCGTCACCGAGCCGGCTCGCTGCCTCGAAGCACTCCAGCGCCTTGAAGTCGTCGCGCGCCACCGGCGGCGTGCCCGTGCGGTAGGCCGCGCCCAGCGCCAGCAGCGTTTCGTGATCGCCCTCGGCGGAGAGCTCGTCGATGCTCGGCGCCGGCGCGTCCGGCTCCAGCACCGCCGCGGCCAGCTCCTGGAGCTCATCGTTCGCGATCGCCCGCTCTCGGACTGCGTTCATGCTGGCAGAGTGTACGCCGCTCGGCGTCCCGCTGTTCCGGCCTTCAGGTGCTTCCCTCGAGGTGCTTCGCTCAAGGTGCTCCGAGGTGCTTGCGCGCCAGGTCCCGCACGTCCTGGAGCTCGAAAGGCTTCTCCAACGTGTCCGGGATCTCGAAACGCTCCGCCACCTCCTGCCGCTGCACGCTGGCGGTGACCAGCACGACGGGCGGGCGCGGCGAGCCGAGGATCCGGAGGAGCTCCTCCCCGTCGAGCCGGGGCATCATGAGAATCGACGAAGAGCATGCTGGGCCGGTCGATCTCGTAGGCGCGGATGGCTTCCATTCCATCGGCGGCCGTGACCACGCGGTAGCCCTCACTCTCGAGCACGCGGCGCAAGAGTTCGCATATCTCCGGGTCGTCGTCGATGACGAGGATCGGGCCTGACGCCATGGCGCTGCATCATAGCCAATCTGGGACGCCCCGGGACACGGACGAGGTTCTCTCCCGATGCGGGCGCCGGCCCGCGCTGTGCGGGCGGCGAGACCGAGGGCACCGTCGGGGCCGCCGTCGAGGCTCGGAGACTCCCGGTCAGTCGGCGCGGACGTAGGGCAGCGCGACCCGGATCGGCGCCGGCAGGCGTCCGCCGTTCACCGTGCTGATCATCATCAGGTGGCGGCCCGAGGTGTCGAGGCGCAGCTCGTTCCGGACCGTCCCGCGGTCGCGCTCGAGGAGCTGCTCGAGCCTGCCGTCGCGGAAGCGTTGCACCAGCCGGGCCTCTTCTCCGTTTCGCAGCTCCACGTTGCGCGCCTCGCCGGGCGGGCTCGTGAACGTGCGGTCCTCGGTGGTGTGGTAGGTGACGGCGATGCGCGCGTCGCTCACGTGGATGACGATCCGCCGCGCGACCGGCACGCCGCGGCTGAGGCGGGACTCGGCGACCGGCTGCATCACCGGATCGAGGTGGGCGATCAAGGGCTGGAGCGCCTCGTGGACGCGCTGCTGCGCGTCCTCGGCGGATCCGTCGTAGCGATACGTTCCGTCGAAGCGCGGGTCGGGTGCCGCGGACTGGTGCTGGCCGGACTGGTGCTGGCCTGACTGGTGCTGGCCTGACTGGGCCGCCGCCACGCCCGCGATGAGGAGCGGGATCACGAATGCGAAGCGTCTCACGCCGGGGAGTCTGCACCCGTTGGCCGGCGCGAGCACGCGAGCGGGCTCGAGCGATGCGGAGGCGCGACGGAACGGATGGCCTCTCCCGGGTGGCCCGCGTTCTCGGAGGCTCGGGCGTCCTCTCGGACCACGCCCTTTTCCGCTGGTCTGCGGGCGTTTGGGGGACCTCGGCGCGGGTTTTCGTGAGCTCCACGCGCCTTTTCGGTCGCTCCCAGCGCTTGGAAGGAGGCGGCCGGCACTTTCGAGACCTTCGGTCGTCTTTTTGCTCGAATTCGGGCGTTTTGGGGGGCTTCGGTCGTCTTTTTGCTCGAATTCGGGCGTTTTGGGCGGCTTTGGCGGTCTTTTTACGAGGTCGAGGCCACTTTTCCGGCCTCCGAGGGCGTCCGAGGTCGTCTGCGCGTCTTTTGGGCAGCTCGGCTCCCGTTTTTGCTCGAATTCGGGCGTTTTGGAGGCCTCGAAGGCCCTTTTGGGTCGCTCGAACCGTCTTTTTGCTCGAATTCGGGCGTTTGTACGCGCGATCGCGCCGTCGAAGCGCTCCCAGAGGCGTCGAAGCGTGTCCAGCGGTCTTTGGAGAGCTCCCGGGCCGGTTTTCGCTCGTTCAGTCGCGGTTGGGCGAGATTCGTCCGACCTCGGAAGCGTTCACCGCTCGTTTTCGTCGTCAGAAGTCGATGCGGGAGACATAGAGCCGGTTTCGCGTGCTCGGCTCGGTGCTCGTGTAGGCGACGATCAGCGAGTGGCCCATCACCAACACGGCCGGATCCGAGCCTTGCAACGAGGACGTGGACGCCACGAACGTGCCGGCCGTCTCGCGATAGCTGGTCAGTCCGTCGGCCACCACGGCCGGCCCGCCGGCGACCTCGTCCACGTAGATGGCGTTTCGGAACGAGCCGTCAATCCCGGCGAGCACCGTGGGCGTCCAGCCGTCGGAGACGAGCGGACCGCGCGTCGCCCGTACCAGCTCGGGCGAGCCGCTGTTGTGACGCGCGTAGACGAGGTGGATCGTGTCATCCGGCAGGATCTCGGGTTGGAACGCGGAGTAGTAGTCGTTCTCGTGGTCGTAGACATCGCCGGCGTCGACGTTCTCGTACACCCAGGCCGCGCCGTCGTAGAACGCGTGCCTCACCGATTGACCGCTCGCGCCATCGGGGTGGTACGCCGACGAGAAGATGTGCGGTCGATCCGCGAACCCGAGGACGATCTGCGGGTAGTCCTTCTCGGTGGTTCCCATGTCGAGCTCGGTCGACGTCCACGACGTACCGCTCCAGACCAGGTACATGAGGCGCGACCAGACCGACGTCGTGGATCCCTGCAAGGCCAGGTGCGGCACGTCACCCGCGCCAATCGCGAGGTCGATGGTCCCGCCGATCGCGCTCGAGATCGGGATGGGGCGGGTCGTCCAGGTCGCGCCGTGGTCGTCGGAGAAGCGATAGACGAAGGCGTAGGTGTTGCCGCCGAAGGCGTGATGGACGCGCCCCGAGTCGCTCACCTCGACCACGGAGTTGTAGCCCGCGCCGACGACCGAGCTGGTCGACCAGCTCCCGGCGTCCGGGTCGTAGAATCGCGAGGCCCGTGGCCCACGCGCCTCCGCTGGGGATCGAGTAGGAGACGTAGATGTAGCCGTCGGCGTCGCGGGCGATCGAGGGATACGAACCGACCGAGGCCAGCTCGACCGAGGGCACGGCGCAGCACCCGCTCGGGCACGCCACGGTGAGCAGCGGGCAGGGGCAGCCGTCGTCGACCGTGCCGTTGCAGTCGGAGTCGATGCCGTCGCCGCACACGTCGCGGGCACCGGGATGGACGGCCGCGTCGGCGTCGTCGCAGTCGGGGCCGCTCGTGCACCCGTCGCCGTAGCCGTCGCCGTCCAGATCGGTGCAGCTCCCGCCGCCCGCGTCGGGGCCGCCCGCGTCGGGCCCGCCCGCGTCGGGCCCGCCCGCGTCGCCGGGGCTCCCCCCGTCGGCGTTGGTGGAGCCGGCGTCGTGATCGCTCGCGCCCGCGTCCGGCGGGCGGCCCGCGTCGGGAGGGCGGCTCCCGGCGTCGAGGCTCGCTCCCGCGTCCGGCTGCGGGCCGCCGTCCGGCGGGGTCGATGGGGTCCCGCACGCGGTGGTGAGGACGGTGATGGCGAGAAGGTATCGATGAAGCATGGCCGAGGATACTACGCGGGCCGCGCGAGGAGCTGCCCCCACCGCCGCCGCGGCACCCCCGATGACGAGGCCCGCGGACGCGGCGCCCGACCGGTTCGCACGCGCGAGCCCGCCCGCTCCTCACCCGGCGCCGAGGGTCGGTGGACGCGCCGATCGCGTCGATCCCGCGCCGATCAGACGCGGACGGACTCGACGGTCGAGAGCACGCTGATGAGGGCGCGGGCGCGCGGGTCGTCGGCGCTGGCCTTCACGGCGGCGCCGGCGCTCTCCAGGTAGAAGGAGGGCAGCGTCGAGGCCCAGTGCTCGAACGCGCGGTTGCCGGCGAAGATGATCTCCACCTCGGCTGGCTCGCCCGCGCTCTCCGTCTCGTCGCCGAAGTCGACGTCGGCCCAGTCGACCTCGTCGCTGGCCTCCGCGTTGCCCGGCGCGATGACCTCCGAGTAGCTCAGCCGGACGGGGATCTCCGGCGTCCGCCGCGGCCGGCTCGCGAAGAGCGAGAGGAGGGCGTCGCTCACCTTCACCTGCAGGATGGTGGCGATCAGCGCGTAATCGAGCTCGCTCTTCTGGAAGTAGGGGAAGATCGCCTTGCCCAGCACCGGGAGGATCTTCTTGCTGGTCACGACCTCGCGCAGGTAGCGCTCGACCAGCGCCGCCGGCAGATCCAGCTCCGAGCTGCGGACGCGGGACACGGCCCGCCCGGTCCAGTGCTTGAGCACGTGGACCATCAGCTTCTTCACCTTGTCGCTGACCTTGATCGACATCGGCGCGACCACTTTGTAGAAGTCGTGGACCTCGCGCTCGAGCTCGTCCTGCGGCAGCGTGACGAGCTCGATCAGCTCGCCGAAGACGGCGCCGCTGTAAGCCCGGGTCATCTCCGCTCGCGTGGCCTCGACCAGCATCTCGGCGTTGTGGACGAGGCGCGCGCGCTGCTCCTCCTCGTCGCGCGAGGGGGTGAGCAGGCGGAGCGCCGCCAGCAGCTCGCCGTGGATGGCCGTCAGCTCCGCCGAGAGCTCCTTGGCCTTGATGTCCTCGGCCAGCTTGGCCCGCAGGTGGCTGGCCAAAAGCGGAATCCCGCTCTTCGGCAGCCCGCGCTCGTCGTCCCCCTCCATCGCGGCCCACTTGTCGCCGTAGCGGCCGATGAAGGTCTTGACCGAGCTGGACTCGTGGTAGCCGCGCTTGACCTCCTCGAAGTCCGGCGTGCCCGGCTTGAGCGTGTTCATCTGATCCGCGTAGGGGTTTCGGATCCAGAACATGTTGTCGAAGGGCCGGCCGCGCTCACCCCAGTTGTAGATCCAGCTCGAGTGGCCGCGGGCCCAGAACTCCACGCACGCTTCCTCGACCCGCGAGTCCCAGCGGTCGCGGGCGTTGTCGCTCCGCAGCGCGCCCAGGCTCATGTCGAACTTGGTCAGCGCGACGAAGAGGCTGGGGCGGTCGACCTCTTCGGTGTCGATCGGCGTCGGCGCGCCGTGGCGGATGGCCAGCCAGCGCTCCACCTGATGCTGCATCTGGATCGCTTCGGGCTTGGTGGGGCCCGGCGAGGCCAGGACGAGCGCGGTGATCTCGCGGTCGAGCGAGAACTGCTCGAAGAGGAAGGTGAGCTTGCCGCGCTTGAAGACCTCGATGGCGTTCTCGAGGTTGCCGGCGTTCGAGATCGTTCGGCTCGAAGCCGTTGATGCCGCGGAGCGCGCGGCCGCCGGGGAAGTCCAGCAGATCGGCGTTGTCGAAGAGGGAGCCCGACACCGGCTTCAGCGGCAGGCGGATCTCCGCGATCAGCGCCGCCAGCACGCTCGGCTCGATCTCGACGTCGCGCCCGCTCTCGCCGACGTGGACGCGCATGGAGGGCTGCGGCGCGCCGATGGCGTTGAGGCAGGCGGCGTCGATCACGCTCGGCGTCTCGCTGGAGGCCCGCACCTGCGCCAGCTCGACCTCCACCGCGTCGGGGTGCCCGAGCTTCTCCAGGCCGTCGATGAGGAGATCGCCGAGGCGGTCGAGGTCCTTCGAGTAGCCGCGCCCGCCCCAGAGGAGCGAGAAGACCTGGCTCCAGCCGGCCACGGACGAGATGCCCTTCTTCCACGCTTCGCTGCGGAGCTCCGGGTGGCGGTTGAGCTCGTTCAGGTAGGGATGGCGGTCCTGGTACTTCTTCGAGAGATCGTGCCAGACGGTGTCCCAGGCCATCCGGTAGAGCGGAGGCGCCGGCGGGCCGGACTTCATCCGCGCTTCCCGCAACACGCGCTCCACCCGCTCGGCGTCGATCGGCGGCGCGGTGCACTCGACCAGGAAGCCGGTGGCCATCGACTCGAGCATCACCTCCAGGCTGAGCAGGCGGCACTCGAAGTCGCCGCGGGTGAGCGGGGCCGCGGCGGGCGCGGTGGAGAAGCGGGTCACCACGCCGGTCGACTCGACGCCCTTGGCCGGGTTGATCTCGGCCAGGAAGTCCACCTCGCCGTCGCGGCTCAGCACCTTCAGCGTGCCCAGCTCGTGGGAGAGGAGCGCGCCGACCAGGAACGACTTGCCGGCCTGGGAAGGGCCGAAGAACCCGAGGCTCTGAGGGCGGCCCCAGGCGCGCTTCAGCTTGCGCATGCGCTGGCCCAGGTCGGAGAGCGCGTGCGCTTCGGGCGGCGGCTCGCCGTCGGCCGAGAGCGCGGCCGAGCGCGCCTTCTCAATCGCGTCTTCGAGCGTGGTGAGGGTGTCTTCCATCTTCGCTCCTGAAAGCGTCTCGTCTCGGAAGGGCGCGCGTCAGCCCGGCCCGAGCTCCACGGCGGCGAGGACGTCCGGGCCGATGGCGCGCGCGTCCTTCGCCAGCACGAAGAGGGTGGCCGTGTAGGAGAGGCCTCCGACCGGGCCCGCGGTCATCACCACCGCCACGAAGGCTTGGCCGTGCTCCGAATCGCCCGCGTAGGCCGCCGTCATCAGCGCGCCGTCGGGGTTCGCGTCGACCCGGTCGTCGAAGGTGAGCGGGCCGCGCGCGAAGTTCAGCACCGACTTTCGGCTCTGCTCGACGGCGTGCCCGAGGTCGGCCAGCAGCACCGACCGGTCGGTCTCGCCGGCCGGCACGCGCAGCACGGTGAGGATCACCTCGCGCTCGCCGTCGCTCCAGCGATCGGCTCCTTCGAGCTCCTGGAGCGTCCACTGGCCGGGCAGGTCCATCGCATAGAGCGGCTGATCGATGCGCATCGTCGTTCTTTCAGACCACGAAAGAGGCGCGCGCCGCAAGCGCGCGGGTGAGGGTCAGTGGTCGTGCCACTGTCCGTTGGCGTCGCGCCACTGCACCAGCACGCCGTCGAAGCTCTCGCCGGGGCGCAGGTAGACGCGGAAGCTCGAGCCCGAGCCGGTGTAGTCGTAGACCTTCCCGGTGCCGCGCACGATGCGCCATTGCATCGCCTCGGGGTGGTAGTACTCGCGGCCCGGCAGGGTCACCGAGCGGCCGTCGGCGCCGCGGGTCCAGTACACGTGGCCGGCCGAGGGATCGCTCGACTCGCCGTAGATGGGATCGCCCTGGTCGTCGGAAGGCGGGCCCTCGCTCCCCGATCCCGAGCCGCTGCCGGATCCCGAGCCGCTGCCGGAGCCCGAGCCGCTGCCGGATCCCGAGCCGCTGCCCGATCCCGAGCCGCCGTCCCCGGCTCCCTCGTCCCCGGCTCCCTCGTCCCCGGTTGCCTCGTCCTCGGCTCCTGCGTCCGCGACCTCCCCGGAACCGTCGTCGCCGCTCTCGTCGCTGGCGCCGCCGTCCGCGCTCTCGTCGCCCGTGGTGCCGCCGTCGGTGGTGTCTGCGGCGGCGCCGCCGTCGTGGAGCGCGGTGGCCGGCGGTCCGGCGTCGTCCTGGGCGTTCCCGTAGATCGGCGCTTCCGCGGATCCGGCGTCGGCGGCGTCGGCGCCGGCGTCGGGGCCCAGCGCCGCACCCTGATCGCAGCCCCGCAGCAGCACGAACGCCACCACGGCGGCGATGACCAGCACGGCGGCCAAGAGCGCCCACATCCACCAGGGGCGGCCGCCGGGCTCGTCTTCGTCTTTCTCCTCTTCGCCGTCTTTCTCTTCGCTGGCCTGCGCGGTCTTGTCCGAGCCCTCCTCGCCCTCGGCGTTCGCGTCGCCGCCGTCCGCCTCGCCGTTCGCGCTCGCCGCGTCTCCCGGCGCGCCCAGGGAGATCCCGCCGGCCTGCTCCTTCTCGATCAGCGCGCCGAAGTCCTGGTAGCCGAAGAGATAGTGCTTCTCGTGGCGGATCTTGCGCGGGGAGGAGCCCCAGTTGACGACCTTGAGCTTGTCGTCGCTCGGATCGAAGAAGTAGTGGGCGCCTTCGTCCGCATCGAGCGCGGGGACGGTGAACGCGGCCTTGTACTTGTCGTAGCCGCTGCCGCCCTGCTCGAAGACCTTCGCCGTGCGCTCCAGGCAGGCGAAGAAGTCGGTGACGGCCGCCTCCACCCGCTCGCCGTACTTCGCGCGCGCCTCGTTCAGCGGCACGAGCCCGGTCAGATCCCACTCCACGCGGACCGGCAGGCTGTCGCTGCCTTCCGTCTCCGGGACCAGCAAGCGGCCGTCGAAGAACTGTGGCTCGTTCAGATCGGGCGCCAGCTTCCAGATGGATACGCCGCCCACCAGGTTCGGCAGCCAGCTCTCGTTCTCGTCGGTCACCGTCGCCCCCTCACGTGCGGACCTGCGCCTTGGCGCGAACCATCGAGCTGGAGACCACGCGGCAGAGGAACGACTTGGCAGAGATGACGCGCGAACCGCTCGAATCGGAGCCGGGGGCGCGCTCGTGCAGCGACGAGTCGAACACCCCGGCCGTGTCCACGCTCTCGAAGCGCACCCGCTCGAGCTCGGTGCTCATCAGCCGCGACAGGAGCGGCGAGAGCGAGAGGACCACGTCCCGCGCCAGCGGCCGCTCCTCGGCGAAGCGGTAGTAGACCCGGCTCACCTCGAGCCCGACCCGCATCTTCGCCTCTTCGTCCATCGCCACCCGGAAGTAGAAGTTCAACCCGTTGGCCAGCGCGAACGCCGTCTCGGTGGAGAGCGCGTCGCCCAGCTCGCCGAAGAACACCCGGAGCGGGAAGCTCGTCTCGCCCGGCCGCGCGCCGAGGATGGCGTCGTCGAGGATGTCGCTGAGCACGATGCGATCGAGGACGGCGCTGGCCGTCTTGGTGGGCGAGGCCGCCGTCACCTCCTGCGCCGGCAGGAGCTGCTCGAGCGCCTGGCCGAAGCGGGCTCGATCGACCGCCGAGGCCAGCGCTTCGAGCGCCTTTTCTGCGAGATCGGGAGCCTTGGCCATCAGCTCGCCTCCTCGTCGTCCGCGTGGCGGTAGTGGGCGGCGAGCACGCCCGTGTCGAGCCAGTAGCGGTCCACGGTCGCCGTCTTGAGGCGCAGCCGGAAGTCCGCCGGCGTGAACGAGTAGGTGTCGCGCTGGCTCTCGACCTCGGCCAGCTCGACGTGGCCGTCGTCCTTCAGCCGAAAGCGCATCGTCACCCGATCCTCGAGCAGCGCGTGCTCCACCTGCGGGCTCGTCGGCAGCACCTCGAAGAGCGGCGAACCGTCCATCTCCTGGCTGTCGACGTTCCGGAAGCCGATCATCATCCCGCGCGTGTACAGAAAGGGCGGGCTCAGCTTGCCGTCGCGGAAGAGCTCGTTGACCCGGGCGATGTGCGGCTCGGTGCTCTGGTAGAGGCCGTAGATCGGCCGCTGGGCCAGCTCGTCGAGGCCTTCCAGCAAGAGCCCGGGCAGGATGTTCCGGCTGGCCAGATGGAGGATCGCCGCGCCGGCCGCCACGCAGGACTTCGGGTCGCGGATGCGCGCGCCGTCACGCCACTTGGACGGGTACCAGTCGCCGACGCGGTAGTCGCCCATCGTCTTGATGCGCGGCGGCGAGACCGGCATCTCGGAGACGAAGAGCGAGCGCACCGGCTGGAGCTTGGACGTGCGGCCGGCCAGCACCAAGAGATCGACGTCGAACTGGGCGACGATGTCGGCGTACTTGCGGAGCGGCTCGCGCAAGACCCGCGTCACCGAGCGCTCCACGTCCCGCACGTCGAAGCGGAAGGCCAGGTTGGAGAGCCCCGGCCAGCCCGGGACGGTACGGCCGAGGAAGCCGTCCAGCTCGCCGAGCACCGCGTCCGAGGGCAGCGGCCGCTCGAAGATGCGCCAGATGTCGCTCACCGAGTAGTGTCGCTCGGCGTTGTGCTCGGGGATCTCGAAGCCCTCCGCCAGCGCCCAGTAGCAGCGCGCGATGGGCAGCCAGAAGTAGGGGACCAGCTTGGCTTTGAGGGTTCGCCACTCTGCCCCGTAGCCCGCGTCGCCTTCGCTCAGGAGCTGCGCCAGCTCTCGCCGCGCGCGGCCGGTCGGGAGCTGGGCCAGCACCTGCTCGAGCACGATGTCCTCGACGATCGCGCGGCAGACGTCGTCGCCGGCGACGCTGATCCCGTCCTGGAAGAGCTTCTTGACCTTCAGCGCGGTGCCGGTGCCGGGCATGAGATCGCGGTACTCGGCGATCATCACGTCCGAGGTGCCGCCGCCGATGTCGATCGACGCGATCCGCAGCGTCTGCGCCTCGCCGTCGTCGCGGCCGTAGATGCGGACCAGCTCCTCCATCGAGCCGGAGAAGCTGTGCACGATCTCCTGGTAGACGTAGACCATCTGCGCGGCGAGGGCTTCGTCGAACACCAAAAACGGGCGGAACGAGCCGGTGTCGCGGTCGTAGCTGGGTCGGTCCTCGGCCGGGATGTTCAGGTAGTGGCAGGTGAGGATGACGGCGTTTCGGACCAGCGCCTCGTAGACGTCGAGCTCTTCGCGCCGCATCGCCGACGGATAGGTGATGACCAGGTGCCGGAGCACCCGCGGGAGCGCCTCGCGGCCCTGGAACACCCGATAGGGCGCCGAGTTGATCTGCGCGTAGGCCTGCTGGAGGATCTCCACCAGCGCGAAGAGCATCATCGCCCGCGGCGCGTAGCGAGGATCGGCCGGCGTGGAAGGCCCGTCCTCGCGCAGGCTCAGGCCGTCGCCCAGATCGAAGACGTGCTTGAGCAGGCGGCCGCTGACCGGCTGGTAGCTCTCGCCCTGCTTTCGCGCGAAGTGCCAGCGCTCCTCGGCGGCTTTCTCGTCCCAGAGGTAGCGCTTGGGCCCGGAGAGCGAGCACTGATAGCGATGGGGCGTCTCCAGCGCGCGGTCGAGGGCTTCGCGGCCGAGCCGGGACAGCGAGGGGAGCTGGAAGCTCTGGCCCACCGCGACGTCGTTCTCGGTGTCGTCGAACGCGTTCGGCAGGAACGAGAATCCGCGAACCGAAGCTGTCCTGGGTGAGCGAGAAGGGGTTGCCCGAGTCGCGCAGCTCCAGCGGGACCGAGCTGACGCCGTTCGGGTGGCTCTCGACCAGCACCGCGCTCGAGCGCGAGTTGCCCAGATCGAGCACCAGCGAGACGTTGACCGGCTGGTGCTCGCTCACCCGCGAGAGCGAGATGCGCGGCAGGAGCGGTGAGAGCGTGTCGAGCAGCGCCGCCAGCTTGAAGGGCGCCCGATCGATGCCCTTTTTGGCCAGCTCGCGCATGAACCCGCGTGTCACCGGGTGATCGAGGAACGCGCCGAGGTCCGCTTTCTCGAGCGGGCGGAAGGGCCGGCCGCCGTCGACCGCCGGATCGAGCTGTCGGCCGCCCGCGCCTTCGCTGGCGCTCGTGTCGATGGCCAGCAGCGCGCGGACCTGACCGGGGCGCTCGCCGAGCGAGAGGTAGATCTGCACGCAATGCAGGCAGCTCAGCTGGTAGGGGCAGGGCAGCCAGCGGTTGATCAGCTCCGGCAGATGCTCGACCGCGCTGATCTCGACGTCCGGCTCCTCGCCCGGCGCCGCCTGCCGCACGCTGAAGCCGGCGCGCTCGTCCTCGCCTTTGACGACCACGAAGCCGCTGATGAGATCCGGCAGCGGCGCCGGCAGGTCGACCTCGTGGACGATCACGCCGGTGTCGAAGAAGAGCTCGAGCACCTCCGTGCTGGGCTCCACCGCGTGCGCCGTCCTCTGTGGCGTCGGTCCTGCGTGATCGAGGGAGACCTTGCGCTTCACCATCGTGCCTCCGACCGGTCGAGCCAGTCGCGCGAGCGGGCCGAGTATACCCGCTCCGAACGTCGTTCCGTGTAGCACGAGCCGGCCGTGCACCTCGGAGATACCAAAGCACCCGCGCGAAGGGACGAGCGGCCGAAACGTCGCTCCACCGACGTGGCAGGCAGGTCGTTCGAGAGCCCCGCGCGCCGTGCGCCCGCGTTTCGAGTACGCGCCTCACGCTGCCCATCTTTCGCGAAATCGGTCGGGTGTGTCGGAATCGCCACGGGCTGGGCGCGTTTTCCTTTGGGAGCGACGCCCGAAGGTCCGTTCGGAGAGCCGAGAAAGTGCGGCACGGGCCGCGGATGGGCCGCGTCCCGCCCGCGATTTCCGGCGGACTCGAATGAATCGGTGCTCTAGTGGGGAAAGGGGTAGCATCGGTGGACGACATGCGGGAGGTGTGCTCGAGCTGTGGAGGCGCGCTCGGTCCGGGGACGGATCGCCCGCCTTGCCTGTGCGAGCTGGCGCCCGTCGAGACCCTGCCCGCCCTCGGGGTGCCCGAGACGCGCGGTGCGACCGGGAGCGAGGCGCGCGCGCTGCGCTGTCCGGGCTGCGGCGGTGACCTCGAGCGCGGCTCGCGGCGTTGTAGCTACTGCGAGATCGAGCTGGCCTCGGTCCGCTGCTGGCGCTGCTTCGAGCTCAGCTTCGCGGGAAGCACCCACTGCGGCGGGTGCGGGACCGTGCTCGGGCTCGAAGAGGAGCTCGGGACGGGCGACGAGCGCTGTCCCTCCTGCGAGAACGAGCCGCTCCACGCCAGGGGTGTCGGTGACCATCGGATCCTCGAGTGCCTGGGCTGTGGCGGCGTCTTGGTCGACCACGAGACCCTCGAGATGATCACGCGCCGGCGCGAGCTCGAAGCGGGCGTTCGCGTGCACGGCGACCGGGTCCCGAGAGCGGTGATCTCGGGCGGCGAGGTTCGCTACCGGCGCTGTCCGGTGTGCTCCGAGCTCATGCGCCGGCGCAACTTCGGGAAGCGCTCGGGCGTCATCGTCGACATCTGCAACGATCACGGCGTCTGGTTCGACGCCGACGAGCTGACCGCGGTGCTCGCGTTCGTGGCCAGCGGCGGCATGGGTCAGGTCCGAGAGCGCGAGCGAGAAGAGGTCCGTGCCGAGATCGCCCGGCGCCGGACGGAGGCGCTGACCCATCAGTCGATCCTGCACGACTCCTCCGGCCGCGATGGAGCGGTCGTGCAGAGCGGCGCGGCGCTGCTCGGCGCGATTGTCGAGCTCTTCCGCTGACGGACGAAAATCGGCCGCCCGGAAGAGCGGCCGATTTCGACTCTCGGGGTCGCGGGCCTCGTTCAGGAGAGGACTTTCATCACCTCCGTCATGGAGGCGTAGCCCCGGTGCTCCTTGATGTACGGGCCCAGCTCGCTCCACACCCGCTCCGCGACCTCGTCGGACGCGATCACGACGATGTAGGAAGCATCCGTGGCGTCGAAGAGCAGGTTGGCCGCCTTGCCACCGCGCGGCCCGCTTCCGCTCTCGGTGCTGAGGACCGTGTAGCCCTCCACGCCGACGGCATCGAGCTTCTTGATCAGCTTGTCTCGGTGAGTGGTGGGAATGACGATGTCGACTTCGCGCATGTCCTGAACCTTTCAGGCAGAGTTCTCTGATTGTCGCTCACGAGGATTCTCGCTCACGAGCGCCCGAGCCGGCGGTGGGCTCGGGCGGCGTCGTGATCAGTGGAGCATCGCCATGGCGACCTGGCTGTGCGTCGCGACGACCGGCCACGCCTCCATCATCCTCTTCGCGAACTCCTCGTAGACGGGGATGCCGACCGTGACGTTGTAGGAGAACGTCAGTCCGAGCGATGCGGCGAGCGGGAGCGTCGGGCTGGACTCGGGCACGGCGATGCGCTGGATGGCCGGCACCGCGATGTACGAGGCGGCGCCGCAGAGCACGCTGAAGAGCATGTAGGTGCCGAGGTCGAGCGGGTTGCCCGTCGCGTGCGAGTAGAGGTGCGCCATGACCATGCCGAAGGCCGCGAAGACGTTCGGCATGAAGAGGCCGAAGGCGATGAAGCGACCGCCCGCGACCTTGGAGATCGGGGAGGCGCTTGGCCGCGGTCATGCCCATCTCGAGCAGGAAGAGGCAGAGCACGGCGTGGAAGATGTGGATGAAGAGCTCGTCTTCGTCCGCCAGGTTCGCGCCCGAGCCGCCGGCGATGTAGCCGACGAGGGTGCCGCCGAAGAGCAGGAAGAGGCCTGGGTTGAGGAAGACCTCGCGCAGGACCTCCGGATCGAAGAACTTCTTCGGCTCACCCTTGGGCGCGTTGTCGGCGTCGTAGCCGAGCTCGCCGGGCATGTTGCCGTCGGCGTCCATGCCGTTCTGCCGCATCCGAGTGACGAGGAAGAGCGCCACGAGGCAGCCCGGGACCTCCATGACCGCGAGCATGGCGGGCATGTAGGGAGCGAACGCGATGTTCGCAGCCGCGATGACGCCGAGTGCCGTGGCGAACGTGCCGGCGCTGTCCGAGCCGTAGTAGCCGCCCACCACCGCGGCGTCGATTTTTCTCAGCTTCGTGAACGACCTGAGGATGAAGTAGGCGGCGAAGCCGATGGTCAGGTTGACGACGAAGCCGAAGCCCATGAACCCGACGGCGTCGACGAGCTGGTGGCCGCTCAGATGGGAGAGCTCTTCACCGCCGTGCCAACCGATCGAGATCAGCAGGTAGAGCGTGATCGATTGGTAGAGCGGCTTCGGAAACTCGAAGGGGATCTTGAGTATTGGAATCAAGAACCCCATGAAGAAGAAAAGCAGCAACGGCTTCAGCATGTTGTGCTCGATGTTGAGCAAGATCTGATGTAAATCCATGTACTTCTCCGAATGGGTTCGCGCGTTGCTGCGAGGCTACCCGTTTGCGGCGTGGAGCTGCTCGTGCGGAGCGCGGTGTGGCGTAAATGAGAACGGTCTTCCCACCTCGGTAGATCGTTGACTCAGCGTTCGCTCAGCAACCACGTCGAACGTTTTCTTCCGCCGTAAACGTGGTTCTCGGCATGAGGTCGTGGGCTCCAGCACCTGCGTACGAGGAGGATGGAGGGAGACCGTGGTCGTCCGCCCGAGGCCCGATAGGCGGGTGAGTTCGTGGGCGAATCGCTGGACCTCGAAGGGACCGGAACGAAGCAGGCACGGCCAATCCCGAGAGGGCCGGCCGGCGTTCCCGCCGACCCGAGCTGTGGTTGGGAGCGGTTCTGATTCTCGTCCTGCACCTCCACGACGGAGGGAATCGTGGCCAGGTTCCAAAAAAGCGATCGTGACCTTCGGCCAGGTCGAAGTGTTTGCGACTGCGCGCTGCCGGGCGGACCACGGCGTCTCGCAGCGGAAGACCGCCAGCGATCACGCGAGGAGTCGGAGCCTGCCGAGGCGCGTCGGGACGGGGTCACCGGGGCGGCGCGTCGGGAGCGGGCTACAAGAGTACCGTTCCACGGGCCTGCCGAATCGCAAGGGACCTGCCGAATCGGAAGGGTCCTGCCGAATCGGAAGGGGCTGCCGAACCGCAAGGGACCTGCCGAACCGCAGGAGTTGGCCGTTGCCACGCGGTTCGTGGCGACCCGGCGAGGATTCGTCCCGCGACCGGATCCTCGCGAAACGGGAGCGGCAAAAGTGCCTCGCCTCGCCGAGCTCCCTGATAGCGGCACCGGTGCGGCGCTTCTGCTGGCGGCCGTCTGGGGTAGCTAGACGCAGAGGTGATGGAAAAGCTGCTGGAGGGGATCGGTCGCTTCCAGCGGGACGTGGTCGCGTCGCGCCGCGACGAGCTGCGCGACCTCGCGAAGGGGCAGGCGCCGCGCGCGCTCTGGATCACCTGCTCGGACTCGCGGGTGGTACCGAGTCTCATCACCCAATCGGGGGGAGAGCTCTTCGTGGTCCGCAATGCGGGTAACCGGGTCCCACCCCACGGAGAAGGGATCTCGGGCGAAGTCGTGCTGCGCGGCTGGGTCTACTCCATCGAAACGGGCGAGCTGACGGCCTACGACCCGAAGACCGAGTCCTTTCGGCCGCTCGCGCTCGGCGAGCCCACCGAGAACTGAGGGTCTACGCCTTCGAGCCCGCCGTCTCGTGTGCGGAAGATGGACGGCCGAGCTCAGAACCGGCCGGCGATGGTCGCGAACCCGCCACCGCGCGGGTCGGGCGCCAGCCCGAAGGAGAAGCTCGGGCCCGCAGGCTGGGGGATCGGGACCTCGTCCTCGCTCACGTTCTCGCCGCGCAGACGGCGGGCGCGGAGCTGGTCGCGCATGCGTTGGTACATCATCCAGCGGCGCTCGGCCCCGCTCGGCGTGGCGAAGGTGATGAGGCCGCTGATCAGGGCGTACGCCGGCGCGATGAACATCACGTAGGTGAACGGGTTCGACCAGCCCCAGCCTGAGGAGGCGCTGTTGTTCGACACGACCCAGCCCATGACGCCCGCGATGGCGACCGAGCTGGCCACGTTCACGGAGGCGTTGACCATCCGCATCGTGAACCAGCCGTTCGCGTACGCCTCGAGCTGCTCCTCGCCATAGCGCATCTTGGCCAGCGCTTCGGCGCGCGTGGTGTCCGCCATGCCGAGGTAGCGCATCGCGGGCGTCCCGGCGTTCGGCTGCAGGAGCAGGCGGATCAGCGGAGAGACCAGCGCCAGACCTCCCATGCCGATCCAGATGCCACCGAACGCGGCAGCCGGCCCGCTCTGCGTGGCCATGTAGATCCCGAACCCCACCTGAAGCCCGCCGCCGAGCAGACTGAAGGCGAAGTTGAACCAGCTCTGCCCCGAGGTCATCGCCAGCGTCTGCCAGGTCATGTCGAGCGCCCGCAGCCGTACGCGGATCTCGTCGGTGGACTCGCCGCCATCCTCGCCCGTCTCCTCGGAACCGACGCCACTGACAGTCCCGACGCCCTCGGCGGGATACTGTCCATCCTGCTCCAGGTAGGACGGCGGCGGAGGGACGACGACTTCGGAGGCCTCACCGGTCACCGGGTTGCCGAGGCGGGAGGCTGGAGTGCTCTGGGCCGCGGCGGGCGCGGCGAGCAGGGCCAACGTGGTCCCGGCCAGGAGCGCCAGAGCAGCAGGAAAAACCAGAGCACCAGCAGAAACCAGAGCACCAGCAGAAAGATGTGCCGACGAATCACGCTGCGGGCGTGCACACATCGGCGCCCATGTGGGTAAGTCGTTCATCGAAGTACCTCGAGCATAAGGCAGTCTCAGGCGACCCGCTCGCGCGCGCCACCTCGCGGGCCCAGCGGACCGCGCTCGGTCACCGCGCGGGGCCTCCGAAGATCCGAGGCGCGGCGAGCTCCGGTAGGCTGCCGGTGCCGAGGGCCGAATAGACCCGCCGTCGATGTCGCCAAACCACCTGCGGATTCAGTTCGGGGTGCAGTCGCTCCCGAAGCAGATGGCCAGCACCGGGTGCAGCTCGATCCCGTTCGGCGCCACGCCGTTCTGGCCGTGTACGAAGTCGAAGAAGCCCACGCCGATGACCGTCGCGGTCTGGTCGACCGGGTGACCCGAGCCGACCGGCCCGAGCGCGTCGTCCACCTGCTTGCGCGCATGGGTGATGTTGCATCCGAGCACGCCGCCCGAGACCACGCACTCCGGGAAGGGCACCTCGATGATCATCGTGTTGCCCGCGCCGTCGTCGACGATCATGTGGTAGTCGCTGTCGGCGGAGCGGCCGACGTCGCTGACGTGGATGTTCACCAGCTCGTAGACCGTCGTCTCGGTCGGAGGCTGCCGTGGCGTCCCGTACTGGAGTGTGCTCGGCGGGCTCAGCGCGATGAGGTCGGCGATGGTGGTGACGACCGGCGTGGTGTCGATCGAGCTCGCGTCGGTGTCCACGCCGGTCTTCACCGACCAGCGCCACCGGCCGCACTGCCCGGTGCCGGTGCTCTCGTCGAACGTGGCGGGCGTGCTGCATGCGAGGGCGCCGGTGGTGCTCGGCCAGGTGCCGGGCATGGGGAGGCCGGTCGCGCAGTCCGAGGGGGTCGGCGGCGACACGCAGCGGCACTGATCACTGTCGTTGTCGCACCACCAGCCGTTGTAGCAGCCGTTCGGCTGGCAGTTGCCGCTTCCCGGCGTGCAGGAGGTGCAGCACGTGCCCGACGTGGAAGGCGGCATCAGGAGGCCGCAGCCCGCGTCGGTGCCCATCGGGGTCTGCGCGTCGCTCCCCGGGTGGATCGAGGACGCGTCGCGCGTGACAGATGCGTCCGGCGCCGGTCGAGCGGCGTCCAGCCCTCCGTCGGCCGTGGCGGTGCCGTCCGCGCTGCATCCGGCGAGCATCCCGAGGGCCAGGAGAGACAGGGTCGTTTTCGAGCAAGCCAAGCTTCACCTACCGCGTGAAAGGGACTCCATGGTTGGACAGCGGAGCGGGCATTGCAAAGCCGCGCGCGGGTGGCTCGACCCGGGCCGTGCGTACCTGGCGCGCTGAGCGACGACCTCGAGACGCGCGTGCGGGAGTTCCTCGCCGCACACCACACGCTGAGCCTGGCCACCGACGGGCCCGACGGGCTGTGGGCCGCGACCGTCTTCTACGTGAACGACGGGGCCGACTTCTACTTCATGTCCGACCGGGAGACGCGGCACACCAAGAACGTGCTCGCCACCGGTCGTGTCGCGGTCACCATCAACGGCGACATCGCGAGCTGGGGAGACATCCGCGGCCTCCAGTTCGCCGACGAGCGAATGCTTCAGCATGTGCGAGGAGGAACGCACGCACAGACGGGTCGTCCCCCCGAAAGCCGAGGAGCGAGGCTCTTCAACGGACTGCTAGGGCTAGTCTAGGCTAGGGGCGGAAAGTCCAGCTCGACGCCGCACGCGTTCGCGTGCCGCTCCAGCGCGGCGCGCAGGGCGTCTCGGTCGAGCGTTCGGTCGGGCTCGGGCCAGAGCTTTTCGACGATCATCGCGCCCTCGCGCAGCCGCGCCTCCATCCGCCCGACCAGCTGCCCCTCGTGCAGGAGCGGGCAGACGTACCAGCCGAAGCGACGTTTGGACGCCGGCTTGTAGACCTCCCAGACGTAGTCGAACGAGAACGCGTGCCGGACCAGCGCGCGATCCCAGAGGAGAGGATCGAGCGGGCCCAGGATCCGGAGCTGGCCGTCGTCGCGCGTGCGCGGTGCGAGCAAACCGCGAAGCGCCAAATACGGGCGGCGGGAGCCCTCGACGCGCACTTCTTCCAGCAGGCCTTCTTCGATGAGGGCGTCGGGCAAGGTCGAGGTGCGGACGTCCCGCAGCATCGACCAATGCGGGCCGCCGGCGCGCGCCAAGAGTCCCGCCGAGCGCACCCGCTCGACCAATGCCCAGCGCTCGAAGGGCGCGGCGGGCGCGTCGTGATGATCGGGCAGCGCCCGCGCCGGCAGGTCGTAGCGCTTCTCGCCGTTGTCCGCGCGGCCGGCGACCACGATGCGGCAGCGAGTCCAGAGGATCTCGAGCGCCATCGTGCTCATGCGCGCCGTACCCTTCCAGCCTTGCCAGTCGAGGGGCTCGACCTCGCCGTGATCGGAGAGCTGCGAGGGGCCGATCGGGCCGCGCTCCGACACCTCCCGGTAGACGGCCTCGATCACGCGCGGCGGGACCTTGCGCACGCGCTCGCCGAGCCGCCACCACGGCGTCTGACGGGCCTGATCGCGGTACTGGGGGAACGCCCGCGCCGGCAGGAGGCAGCGCTCCTTGGCGAAGTGCTCGAAGGCGTGCCGCGGCAGCAGCGCGCGGTAGACGTCGCCTTTGGCCACGCCGTCGACGCGCGCCAGCACCACCAGATCGGCGTTGGTGCCGATCGCGTCGAGCGGGTCGAGCTGTACACAGCCGAGCGCGTCGAGGGTGTGGCGGATGCCTGCCCGCCCGCGGTGGCGACGGCGCCTCAGCCCGAGCGTGGCCACGAGGTAGCGGCGCGCCTCGTCGCGCGTCAGGACGCGCTCGCTCACCCGTTCTTCTGGCGCTGCGCCTGGAGGAAGCGCCCGAGCGGTGGGCTGAGCGCCATCACGAACGCGTTCCAGGCGAACATCGCTGCGAACGCGGCGGAGAAGAGCGGCGCGTCGTTCGGCTGGAAGACACTGAACGCGGCCAAGGCGTAGGTGACCGAGAGCCCACCCACCAAGAAGACGATCAGCCAGCGCGCCCAGGCGCGGCCGCGGAAGAGCTGGAAGAAGAGCAGTCCGAAGACGAAGAGCGAGAGCGGCACGCTCGCGAGCTGGCCGCTCAGGAACCCGAGGAGCACGAGCCCGCCTATCACGCTGAACGAGACGGCCACGGCCTGTTTGCGACCGCGCTCCACCGTCGTGTCGGGCTCGGGCTGACTCTTCTCTTCCGGCACGTCTCTCCCTCCGAGCTCGCGCTCGCATCGCGGGCAGCGCGCGTCGTCCTCTCTGCACGTGTCGCAGAGCACCACGTCGCAGTCCTCGCAGGCCTTGCCGGCAGCGCCCTCCTCGAGGGTGGCGTCGCAACGCGCGCATCGCCGGCCGGCCATCTCCACGGCCCGCAGCCTACGCCGGGAACGTCCACCGTCCAGCCGATCCGCTCCGGCGTAGCTCGGGTACCGGCAGGTCCTTCTGGAGCTCCAGCGTCCGCTCATTTCGGAAGCCCCGTTGTGCAGGCCGCTGGAAGGAACCCGAGGGAGCCGCGGGCGAGCGGAGGTCCGCGGTCCGCGCGCCCGGAACCTCGCGACGACCGGCGACCAGCGTGTGCGATCGAGGCGCAGTGTCGTGCGGTGCGAGCGTTCTGTTTCGTCGAGCGCGCATGTCGAGGCGAACGCGGCGCGTCGGGCGCTGGCTCTCCTCCTCGTTACGGAAGCGTCGAACCAGGTCTCCGCGGGTGCCCGTAACTAGCTCGCCCGAGAGCCGTACGCACACTCCGAACCCCACGACCCCGAGCGGGAGGAGATACGCATGAAGAGCATCGTCGCGGCCCTGATCTCGTCACTCGCCCTCGCGGCGCCGGCCGCCGCGCAGGAGCGCACGTACACCATTCACAACGACGGTGGGAGCCGCATCGAGTTCGTCTCCGACGCGCCGCTCGAGACCATGACCGGCGTCAGCTCGCACGTGACCGGCGACGTGATCTTCGACGCCGACAACCCGTCCGGCGCGAGCGGAGCCGTGCGTGTGCGCGTCGCCTCCATCCGGACTGGGATCGACCTGCGCGACGAGCACCTCCGGGGCGACGGTTGGCTGGACGCAGCCCGCTTTCCCGACGCCACCTTCGAGATCACGCGGGTCGAGGGCGCCGCTCACCTGCAGCCGAACCGGGAGGCCCGCGTCCGGGTCCACGGCCGCTTCACCATCCACGGCGTCACCCACGACGTGGTCTCCAACGCGCGGGTGCGTTTGATCCCCTTCAGCGAGGAGCTCCGCGCCGCGCACATCGATGGCGACGTCTTGCGGGTACGGGCCAGCTTCGCGGTGCGCCTCACCGACTACGGCGTGTCGGTGCCGCTGCCGGTGCGCCTCAAGGTGTCCAACGAGATCCAGGTGAACGTCACGCTGCGCGCCGTGGCCCCCCAGAGCTGAGGTCGTAAGCTCCCCACGCATCGCCTCGTCCACGACTGAACCTCGTCGCGCTCCCGGCTCTCTCGGCGCTTCAAACGGATCGGCGCTCTCGAGGCCCACCGTGTGCGTCGGCGCTCGGTGCGACTGGGTAACAGACCTTTGCTCGAGCCGCGGGCCGAGCTCGCGACGGCTCGGCTCGCGTCGGCTCGGCTCGCGCCGCTCGGCTCGCGACGATCGCGATGTGCACCCGGGACTTGCGGCTCTTCGCGACCACGAGCCTCGAGCCCGTCTCGCGCTCTGGGTCCGTGAGGTGCCGCCGTGCGTTCGTCGGGCTGGCGCGGCGCTCGCGGTCGGGGCCCTCAGCTCCAGGCGCTGGCCGGTCCGAGGTCGTGGACCTCGAAGCCTTTGCCCCGCAGGAGCGAGGCCGCGCGGCTCGAGCGCATGCCGGACGCGCAATAGACGACGATCGGCCGGCTCTTGTCGAGCTCGCCGAGCCGCCCCGCGAGCGATTGGACCGGGACGTTCTTGGCGCCCGGCAGCCCGCCGCTGCGGAACTCCGAGGGACTCCGCACGTCGAGCAGCAGCGCCCCGGCCTCGACCTTCGCCTTGGCGTCGGTGCCAGACACCCGGCCTCGCCAAGCGAGGATCATGCGCAGCAGGAAGAATGTGACGACGGCCAAGCCGATCGCGGTGACCAGGTTGTCGTTCATGCGCTCGCCTCCCGAACCGGGAACTCCGTCTCGATCATCTCGTCGAACCACGACGCGGGCCGGAATCCGGTCTGCCGCCCGAGCTCCTCGCCTCCTTCGTAGACGATCAGCGTCGGGGTGGCCCGTACCTTCAGCCGCCCGAGCAGCGCCGGGTCGGCGTCCGCTTGGATCTCCACCACCCTGATACGGCCCTCGTGGCGCGTGGCCACATCGATCAGCACGGGGACGAGCTGCCGGCAGGGCGCGCAGGACTCGCTCCACACGTCCACGATCACCGGCACCTCGCTCTCGAGCACGGTGCCACGAAACGTGTCGACGTCGCGGACCGGCGTGGGCACGACGCGGCGGGCCGGCCTGAAGAGCTTCTCTAGGATTCCCATGCGCCCCGACAAAGCGACGTCCGTGCCATCGTCGGCGCGGGCGCTCCGGATGGAACGTTGGAACGTGGTGAAACGCGGCCGTCTCTCGGCCGGGTCGGCGCACGACCGGACGAGCACCGGCGACGGCGCGGTCCGCCGCGGCGAGCCGACGGCGCCCTCGACGGGCCGGCGCGATGGAGAGCCCGTCCCCCGCCGGGCCGGAGCGCGAGTACGGCCACCGTGCTCGCGCCGCGAGAGGCGAGGCGCCGCGTCTCAGTGGCCGGTCGGTCTCGGCCTCGGGATCGGCACGTGATCGGGCGCCAGCTTGGGCCTCGGCTTCGGGAGCGGCGGGTGCTTCGGCAGCGCGGTGACCGCGACCCCTTCTTTCTGGAGCTTGCCGTAAGCGTGCTTCAACTTGGTGTCGTACTTGTTCTTCTTGTAGCCCTTGCCGTTGTACAGCCGTGCGAACGTCTTCCAGTCTTTGTCCTTCAACGCCTGCGCCATCGTCTTGCCGTTGAACGTTCGCTTGTCGTTCATGATGTAGTTGGTGAACGCGTCGAGCTGCTTCCCTTCGTTGTCGTTCATGGCCGACACGAAGTCGTCCACGTTCGAAAATCCCGCCTGCTTGTAGTTCTCGCCCATGATCTGGAACTTCCCCCACGAGGCTGACTCCAGCGCCGCCGTGTGGTCGAGCTGCTCGGCCACGTCGAGGCGGTCCGTGACCTCCCCCAGGCCGCCCTCGTAGTATTTGCTGGTCCAGTGGGGGTACGAGATTGTTGGGTTCGTGGCGTCGAACTGGCCGCCCGTGAGGCGGTGGAAGTAGTGGCCCTCGAATAGCACTTTGGGGTGCCCGTTGGAGAGGAACCCGTCTCCCGACGTTTCGACCTGTGCGACGGTCTTCACCGCGTTCTTGTCCACGCCAAGCTTCTTCGCGGCGCGTTCGTAGTCGGAGTCGGTGAGCTTGGCGTGGCTGCCCTTCTTCTCTTTCTTCTTCTTGACCTGGCCGCTCGGCATTACGCAGGCGTTGTGGGTGACGGCCATGTAGACGATGTTGCCGATCGTGTTGCTGCTGCCATCTGGGCCGCTGCAGTTCATGAACATCTTGTCGTCGTGGCGGAGCACGAACTGGTCTTGCGCCTTCACGGTGGGGGAGTGCTCGAGCGGCTTGCAGTACCCGACGTTGACGCCCGACGACACGCCGCCCCCGGCTCCGGCTTCGTCGCCCGAGACGCGGTTCAGGCGCGAGGCGAAGTTGAATGCCTGCTGGTCGGTGAACTTGACCGTCTGCGTGGTCCTCATCGCGTCCGAGAAGTTGCCGACGATCGAGTAGGGAACCGGCACCATGGCGCTCCCCATCGGCGTCAGACAGACGTCCGGGGTCGACGACACCACGACCGACTTCGACGTGTCGCGGGAGCCTTCCTTGTCAGCCATCCTCGTCCTCCAGCAGCACACCATCCGGCGCGCTCATCGTCGCCTCGACCTCCGCCAGGGGTCCCGAGATCCGCGGAGCCCGAGCCCGCCACGTCAGGCTCGCGCGCCGCGCCGCCACGTCGATGTGCAGCGTGTCGAGCTCGCAGCGCACGCTCGTCGCGTCGCCGCCCACTTCTTCGAGGCGGACTTCCACCTCGAACGCCGGCAGGGTGAAGTGCAGCGAGCCGTCGGGGTCGAGCGCGTCGAGCGTCACCACCTCATCGCCCCGGAGATATCCGTCGTAGACGAGATCGGGGTGCGCGGCGTTGTAGTGCGCGAAGTCGAAGTCCAGGGGCAGCGCCGGATGGCGCTCTTTCTGCCATCGCTCGTCGTAGGTCCCCGCTAGCGCGCGCCGGGGCAGCCAAGCGCGGGCGATCGGTCCCAGCCCTTCAGGCCGGTAGTCGCCGCCGAGCGCTTCGATCGGTGCGTCGGGCGCCTCGATCTGCGGTCCGGGGAGCTCGTCCTGCTCGAGGGCGGACGCGTCGTGGATCCAGCCGCGACCGACCGGGTTTCGCTCGTCGACGTGCTCGACGTCGTCCACCCGCTGAGCGCCGCCGAACGCCAGCTCGTACGTCAGCGGGACTTCGAGGCAGGGCTCCGGTTCGTCCAGGAGCCAACCTTCGGAACCATGGCGGAAGCGTCGGGGCCCGGTCACGCGGAGGATCTTTTCGAGGCGGCCCACCTGCGCGCGGACGAGCCAGCTCGGCTGCGGTCGCCCGCCCGGTGCGTAGGCCGTCGCCTCGATCGTGATATCGGTGCGCGGCTTGAAGGGGGCGAGGTCGCTCTCGAGCACGAGGCTCGAGCGTCCGATCTCTCCGCGGTAGCGATCCGTCAGCACCACCGGCTCCTGCTCGACGAGCGGCCGCAGCGGGCGATCCGGTTCGATGGCGAAGGTGCCGCGGAGCACGATCACGTGGTGAAGGCGGCGGTCGACGTCTTCACTCGAGAAGACCAGGGGGGAGAACGGCGTGTAGTTCGAGAACTGCATCGGCGTACCCGTTCAGCTCGGGGCGGCGCAGCGCAGCGCGTGCGCCCGGCCTCGCAGCGAGAAGGTGACGTAGGGTTGTGCTCGGGGCCCGCGCAGGCGCCGACGAGCAGCGCGCGCGGCCACCGTATCGCGAAGGACGGTCAGTTCAGGTTGATGATCGAGCCCGCGACCCACACCTCACCAGAAGCACCGAAGTGGAACTCGGTTCCCTCGATGGTGATCTTTCCGTCCTTCTCCATCAAGAGGCGCGAGCTCCCACAGCGGAGCTCGAGGGTCTCTCCGGCCGTCAACAGATGGTGGATACCCACGTTCACCGTGCGGTTCGAGCCGACGTTGGTCTCCTGGTTCGCCACCACCGAGAGGTTCTGGTTGGCGCCGACGGCCACCGTCTCGTTGGCGCCGACCATGCGGCTTCGGTTCACGCCCACGACGAGGGTCTCGTTCTTGTCGACCGTCTTGGTGCGGTCGTGCTGGACGGTGACCTGCTCGTCGTGGCCGACGGTGCGGGTGCGGTCGTGGGTGACGTGCTGGGTCTCGTCGTGGCGGACGTCGCGGGTGAGATCGTGCTCGATGACGGTGTTCCAGTCCTTCTCACCGTGCATCCAGATCTCTTCTGCGTGCTTCGTGTCGTCGAAGCGAAGCTCGTTGTATCCGTCTCCGTGCGGATAGGAGTTGGTCTTGAAGGTGCTGACCATCTTCTTGGCCGGCAGCTCGTAGGGGTTCGGGTTGTCGCCGTTGTAGACGCAGCCTGTCACCAGCGGGCGGTCGAGGTTTCCGTCGATGAAGGAGACGACGACCTCCATGCCGACGCGGGGCAGGACCCAGGCGCCCCATCCCTTGCCGGACCAGCTCTGCATGCAGCGGATCCAGCAGGTGGTGCGCTCGTCCATCTGGCCGACGCGATCCCAGTGGAACTGGACCTTCACGCGGCCGTGCTCGTCGGTGTGGATCTCCTCGCCCGCCGGGCCCGTCACGAGCGCCGTCTGGATGCCGTGCACCCGCGGCCTCGCGTGGACGCGGCGCGGTCGGTAGGGCACCTCGGCCTGCACGGCGACGAAGCGGTTGGTGTAGTGGGAGCGCGACTCGCCGCCTCCCCCCTGCGCCATGTGGGTGCCGACGTGGTGGACGGCGTTGACGACGACGTAGGCGGCGTTGAGGCCGACGGTGGGATGCCCGTTGAGCTCGAAGCGTGCGCCCGCGCGGATCTTGCTGACGGAGCTGTCGGCGCGGAAGGTGAGGGTGTCGCGCGACTGGCGGTCGCGACGGACCTGCTGCTGGTCGGTGACGTCGTAGGCGCGGTAGGCGAGCGAGTACTGGTGGAGCGTGAGCTGCTCGTCGTGCTCGTAGGACTCGCGCTTGGGGCCGGCCGAGGAATCCGTCGGGCGCCTCGCCCTGGCGGGCGCCGGCCGCGTTGCCCTCGACCTTGACCAGCGGGTGGGTCCAGTCGAAGTGGCGAGTGGAGACCTCGGTGCCGGTGACGGCGGAGAGCGGCTCGAACTGGCGGACGTACTCCTGGTCCATGAGGCCGGCGTCGCCCTGCACGCTCGAGTACTCGAGCATCGGCCCCTCTTCGATGACCGGGTGCTGCTGGGGCGCGTCGATGAGGACCATCTTCTCGATCCCGTCCTCGCCGGGGTCGAAGTAATAGATGATGCCTTCCTCCTCCATCAGCCGATGGACGAAGTCGAAGTTGCTCTCCTGGTACTGGACCGTGTACTCGCGCTCCGGGTACGAGCGCATCACGTCGACCTGGACGTCGCGGCCGTAGGGGGAGAGCGCCTCGGTCAGCACCTCCTGGAGCACGGTGGGGGCGGTCTTCTCCTGGAAGATGCGCGTGTCGCGACCGTGGCGGAGCGCGGCCAGGGCAGGCTCGACCACCGCCGACGCGCGGATGGTGTGTCCGTGGTGGTGGTGCACCTGCACCGAAGAGACGATCCCGCCGTAGACGTTCTCGGTGAAGTCCCGCCGCAGCGAGAGCGAGCTCGCGCTGCCCAGGAGCGCCAGCGGATCAGCGTCCTGCAGCTCCGACTCGAGCTCGAGCCGGATGAGGTAAGGCTCGTTCAGCGCGGTGCTGACGGTGGCGCCCAACACGTTCCAGGTGATGCTGGGCGTCGCATCCGCGTGGAACATCGCCTCGACTTGATTCATGCCTTCACCTCGGTCGACGCCTCGCGTCGATGGTTCATCGGGCCCGAGCGCGATGCTCGGTCCGAAACTGTCGGAGTGGGCGTGGGCGCCCCGGGACCCCCCGCGACCTCGGCGAGGAGGTGTCCGCGCGACCGAGTCGACCGTCCGCGAGATTGCGTCGAGCCGTCGCCCGGACGCGTCCCGAAGCTGTCCTGTCGGCCGCGCGCCACCGAGCCGCCTCGGTGGACCCGCCTCGGCTCGTCCGGCGAGCGGCGCGCGTCGTTCCCGGCGGTGGCAGAAGAAACAGGATGGCGAGCTGGGTCCACTCCACCGCACTTATCAAGAATCGCGCCGATGAGATTCGCCGTCGTACGCGCCCCAGGTGGGGACGACATCCCCCAGATGCGAGTGCAGGGGATAGAGTCGACAGACCTCACCTCGGGGCCTGCGACGGGCGCGCCTAGCCCGGGAATCGCTGGCAGGTCGGCTCGCTCGGCGTCAGGCCTGCCGGAGCGGACGCCGCGACGGGCGGTCGACCGAGCCCGGGAATCGCGCGCAGGCTGACTCACTCGACTTCAGGCTTGCCGGAGCGTGTCCAGCACCTTGGCGCGAAACGTCTCCTTCGCCTCGGGGATCGGCACGCCCGTCTTGCCGAGCTGCGCGATGCACCAGTCGACCGCCTCTTCCGGCGTCGACGCCACCTGGTGCGGGGCCGCGGGCGTCCAGAGCCAGAGCACCGCCGTCAAGGCGCCGCGCGCGATGGTGTTCTCCACCGTCGTCGCGGAGCCGATGCAGTATGCCTTCGACATGTCCCGTACGCGCGGCCGGTTCGCCCAATCGGCGATCAGCTTCCGGCCCCGTGCCCCCGTCGCCTGCGCGTTTTTCGGCGAGTGCGAGATCACGGCGTACTTCTCCCGCCGCGCCCACAGCCGCTCGTACTCGGCGTCCATCTCGCGGATCGACTCCTCGTCGAAGCCGTCCATCGGCGAGAGCACGACGAGGAGCGGGAGGTGATCTTCGACGAATCGGATGCGCACGATCTGCAAGATGCCGCACGTTCGCGTCCCCGTCCATGGTCATGCGTTTCCCCTACACCTGCCTGGCAGCGCATGCGCCTCCCCGAGGTCGGCGGGCTATGCTCCGGCCCGTGAAGTTCGAAGAGCTCGACCGGCGGATGCGCGTCTTCGAGACGGCGCACGATCACTGCGTGCTGCCCGGGATCCACATGGTCGCCCGGATCGACGGCCGCTCGTTCTCGCACCTCACCCGGGTGGCCCACGAGCTCGAGGCGCCCTACGACACGCGCTTCCGCGACTGCATGCTGGCGGCGCTCGAGCGGGTCATCACCGCCGGCTTCAGCGTGACCTACGGCTACACGCAGAGCGACGAGATCTCGCTCCTCTTCCGCCGCGACGAGAGCCTCTTCGGCCGCAAGCTCCGCAAGCTGAACTCGGTCCTCGCCGGCGAGGCCAGCGCCGCGTTCTCGCTCGCCCTCGGTGCGCCGGGCGCGTTCGACTGCCGTATCTCGCAGCTCCCTCGCGAGGACGACGTGGTCGACTACTTCCGCTGGCGGCAGGAGGACGCGCATCGGAACGCGCTCAACGGGCACTGCTACTGGCTGCTCCGCCGCCAGGGCAAGAGCGACGCCGAGGCCACCCGCGAGCTGCAGGGCGTGTCGGTGGCCGAGCGGAACGAGCTGCTCTTCCAGAACGGCATCCAGTTCAACGAGCTGCCCACCTGGCAGCGGCGCGGCATCGGCGCCTACTGGGAGGCCGTCGAGTCGGAGGGCACCGATCCGAGGACCGGTCGGAAGGTGAAGAAGACGCGCCGCCAGCTCCGCATCGACCACGAGCTGCCGATGAAGGAGGCCTACGAGGCCTTCGTCCGCGCCCGCATCGCCTGACCGACGCGGCGCGCACCGACGCGGTCACAAGCGCACAGACGGGCGGAGCCATGCTCTGCTGGGGCCAGAACCACCGCGGTCAGCTCGGCGACGGCTCCACCGACGACATAGGTCGAAGGGAAGCGAGAGCCTCGAGCGGCGGATCGGCGGCGGATCGGCGGACACCTTCGCCGATCTCGATGCGTAAGTGCTCGGAATCGCTTGCGGCCGATGCGGAACGGCTCGTGATGACGCCGCCAGGCATGTCCCACCCGCGCCTCATCCGGCCCAAGGCGATCTACGCCATCTGCCGGCGCATCGAAGGCCGCCGCTTTCTCCTGCGGCCCGACCACCAGCTCAATCAGCTCTTCACGTACCTGCTGGCGATCTGCGCCGAGGAGTTCGACGTCGAGGTCCACGTCGCGACCGTGATGTCGACGCACTTTCATCTCGTCGCGACCGTGCCGGAAGGGAACGTCAGCGACTTCATGCACCGGCTCGATCTGCGGATGGCGCTCGCGCTGCAGGTCTTACGGCGGTACGTGCGGGGCGTCGTCTGGGAGCCGGGCGCGCTCAGCATCGTCGAGCTGAAGACGACCGAGGCCGTGGTCGAGCAGATTGCCTACGGATTCCTTCATAGTGCACCTCCTTGCTAAGCATCCGGAAACATTGACTTCTGCGAACCGTCCTGGGCCCGCGACGGGCGTCTGCGGCGCCCAGGACGGAGGGCCGCACGAATCTCGGGCCGCTCCAAGTCGCCCGCGTCGATCTCCCATGGAGCCAGTGGCGTGCACTGGGCCGCCGACAGGAGACCATCACGGATCAGCCTTCGGATTGCCTGGTGCGAGACGCCTAGTACGACGGACCAGAAGTTCGGTTCGTCGTACGGCGTGGGGTGGGGGCCCCGCTTGCGGGGGAGGGGGCGCTGCCCCCTCGACCAACATTCGAGGACCGGCGCCCAACCGCCAGCTTGCGGGTCGGTCGCCGGTCGCGGCAAGGAAACCCGGATTGAACTTCCGGGCGCAGGTACTAGTCGCTTGGCGGCCTCGGTGATCGTCACGGTGGCGTTGCCACCCGCCTGCGCCGGATCGTACGCCGGCAGTCCCTGGACGCGCGGGCGCTGTACACCCGCTCGGCAGTCCAGGTGTTCCCCGCGCCGGTGCGCAGACCCAATCGGTTCATCATCGAGGCCACAGCGCCATCGTCGAACCGGCCGGCCAGCCGCTTGAGAACCTCGATGGCGGCAAGATCCGTGTGCCGCGACGAGCGCGCACGCCTCGCCGTACGAACCTCGGTGTGCTGGCCACCGTGCCAGTGAATGACGAGCATCACCTCCCTGCTCGCCTCGTCAATGTCCACGACGATCTCCACGCACTACGGTTCGCACAATGCGCTGTTTCAGCCGCATGTCCGTCGACCCGTCCGTCCAGATGACGGCCAAGTTGTCCGCCAGCACGAGCAACTCCTCACGCGGGGGCGTCTGGCGCTTACTCTCCACCTCCTTGATTCGCTCCAGTTCGTCGGCAACGTCGCGAGCTTCCGAAAGCGCCTCGTTCCAGCGTGCCTCCAGCTCCGACGCTACCAGCCGGTTGGCGGGATCGACACTCTCGTAGCGGCGGCAAGCGAGCTCCGCCCGGTAGTTGGCCTCCTCCAACTTCGTCTCGAGCTGCGAGCTCAGCTGATGCCGATTGACATGACTGCGCTCGGCCAGGTCGAGGGCCGCTTTGATTGCCGTCGGATGCACAGCCTCGAGCACCGCGTTCGCCACCGCCTCGTCGGGAGGCCGACCTCCGAACTCGATGCACCGCTCCGCACCCGCGAGAGTGTGATTGGTGCGGCACCGATAACGATGCCCGGCCGACTTTGCGTAATGCACGTTCAATTTTCGTCCGCACCGTGCGCACCGCATCAGTCCGCTGAGAAGAGCACGGCCGCCCCGCCCACTCTTCGAGTTCATACGCTTCTTCATGTGCGCATTATCTCCCAGCACACGCAAGTTCGCTTCGAATACGTCCCAGGAGATATATCCAGCATGATGGTCGCGGATTAGCACCGCCCACTCGTCCATCGGCCGTGAATGTCCGGCGGTCTTGGACGCACGGCCATCTACAACCACCGTTCGCGACGTACGGCGTCCATACACGTACGCGCCTGCGTATAGCGGGCTCCGTAGAACAGAGGCTACTTGGTGGTATGCCGGTCGACGCCATTCGACGGTCCGAGCGGCTGACCGGCGACGCGCGGGGAGCTCCAGGTTATTGGTTTGGAACCAAAGCAGAACTTGCCGCGCGCTGCCGAGCTCGGCAAACTTCTCGAAGACGAGCCGTACAGCACGCTGCACTCGACGGTCGGGCTTCAGCTCGATGTTGGAATCTCCCCACACAAGCCCGATCGGAAGCTGGAAACGGTATTCCCCTCGGCGCGCCTTTGCTATCATGGCTTCCTGAGATTCGCTGGCGCAGCAGTGACAGCTCAAACTCGCTCATGGTGCCCTTTAGTCCGAGGAGGAGCCGGTCATTGGTCTGCCGCGGATTGTACACCCCGTCGGGATCGATGAGAACCACATCCGAGAGAGCACAGAGCTCGATCAGCCGGTGCCACTCGCGACCGTTGCGTGCCAGCCGAGAGGCTTCCAGGCAGAGAATGGCGCCGACCACGCCTCGACACACGGCGGCCACGAGCCGCTGAAATCCGGGCCTTTCGACCTGGCCCGAACCTCAGCGGCCGAGGTCTTCGTCGACGACCTCGACCCCGCCGAACCCCAGGGCCCTGGCCAGACCAACCAAACCATACTGCCGCCTCTGGCTCTCGTGGTTGTTTGCAACCTGAAACAATGTAGACTGCCGAACATAAACCATAGCTGTGCGGCTCACATGAGCCGAAGTGATCTTCGTCGACTTGCACGACGCTTCGTCAGACATGTCCGTCCTCATCGTTGACCTCGTTGAGCAGGGTCCCATGGCGCGACATCCCCGCCGCGATCCCGTCCAGGAGCTTGCACAGCAGTCGCCTGAGCTCATCCTCACGGGCCGCCGGGAGGACGACCTCCACGCGCCGTTCGTCGAGACCCAGGTGCAGCTGCTTCAGCCTCTCGTCTTCTCGCTTGCGCACTGATCACCTCCTCCGGGCTGGTGGAGGTCGATCGAAGCCGGCGTGGGGACTGCCGCCAAGAGCAGTATCGCGCAGGGCGAGAAGCGCCTCCGCGGATGCGCGCGGAGCTCCCTCCGTGAGGCGGGCGCAGGTCGCCTCGTCCAGCATCCACGCCGGCAGCGTGACGGCGACATCGGCCGACGTCCTGCACCGGACGACGGGACCGTCTGCCAGTTGGACGCGCTCGACTACGGTGAGCTCACGGCCGCAGAGCCGCAGCGCAGCGATACCGGACACCGCGGTCTCTCCGCGATGGGCAGAACGTCCATACCCCGTACGCGATCGCGAATCCCGTGAAGGCCGGGCTCGTCTTCGCGTCGAGCGACTGGCCGGGCGTGACCGCGGCCGTCGAGGACATCGGGAGGCGCGTGATGGAGGAGAGGAGGCCGGGCTTCTTCTTCAGCGACAAGTGGCCAGAGCGTGGGGCAGTGCCGCTAACCATGCCGGCGTGCTTGCGGGAGCTGGGCGACGAGCAGGCGTACTCGATGCTGACGGCGGAGCTCGAGCTGCAGGAGGAGCTCGCACGCGAGTTCGTGAAGAAGAACGGCTGGAAAGTGCTCGGGCGCGTCGGCGCGCGAAACGTCTCGCCCTACCGCTGCGCCAAGAACTGGCGGGAGCTCGGCAAGCTCGTCCCGCACATCGCCGCGGGACGCGGGCAGAAGGAGGCCCGGCTCGCCGCCATCGCCGAGCTGAAGGCCTTCCGCGCCGACCACCGCGAGGCCAAGCGCCGATGGATGGACGGCGACCGCGACACACTCTTCCCGGCGGGAACGTATTGGATGCGGGTCCATCACGCCGCCAACGTCGCCCCCTTTCCCTGAGTGGCTGTACGATCGCGCATCACGGCCCGGGAGCTGGCGCTCCGGGGCCGACGTGCGTCCGTCGGTCCCCATGAGCTGTAGGCTTCCTTCCTCGCTGCACGGATCAGCCGGTCAGAGGGGCTGTTTCCATACCCCAACTACTCCGACGCGATCCCTCGGCGTCCCGGCGCGCCGCGTCGAGCGCTGTTCTCTTCTCAATTCCCAAGAACGAACCAGGGGAGGGTTGCTATACCCCAACTACTCCGACGCGAGCCCTCGGCATCCTGGCGCCGCGTCGAACGCTGTTCTCTTCTCAATTCCCCAGAACGAACCAGGGGACGGTTGCTCGGTTGCTCCGGGGGCCGATTGCTCCGACGGAGCGACCGGAAGGAGCGCGATCAGTCACCTCCGCCGAGGAGTAAGTGTCGCACCCGCACACGCGAGATTTGGGCGCGCACCGACCCAGCTCAGACCGGCACGGACGAAGGTCGGAGCGGCACGAGCGCTTCTACACCGGCACGAACAATTTGGGCACCGGCACGAACAATTCCTGGCACCCGCACGAACAATTCCGGCACCGGCACGAGCAATTCGGGCATCGGCACGAGTAATTTGGGCACCCGCACGAGTAATTTTGCACCCGCACGAGTAATTGGGGCACCCGCACGAACATTTCTCCGACCGGCACGGGCCGGTCTCCAATCGGCACGGAGCCAGGCTTCGTGAGCTCGGACTCGTAGGTGGGGACGGCGCTTCATTGTGCGGCGTCCATTGCGCGTTGGAGGTCTGCGCAACGGGAAGTTCCCCGCACCTTCGCGCCCGAGGCCGTGAAAGTCCTGCGGAGGCGCGCGACCTCACGCGTGAGAGCCGCACTGGTCGCACTTCGGTTGACGCAGGTCGAGCTCGGCCCCGCACTGCCGGCACGCCTCCAGGTCGGCAGGTGGTGGATGATAAGCGACCTTGGGCCGTCCGCGCGCCGAGAGCGAGATGTGCATCTGCACGACGCAATGACCGGCGCCGATGTGCTCGTGAGCTTCCTGCTCCGACCAAGCTTCGTAGACGAGCTCCTCGCAGGCCCCGCAGCGCCGAATGCCGTCCTCCTCGGTGGGCTCCAACCGTTCCCACGTACGAGGGCATTCGAGAGCCACGGCGAGGCCGCGAGTCTCGACTCCCTTGGGCAGCTCGATGCGGCGCGGTTCCTGAGCGGGCTTCTTGGGGCAGTTCGCGCTCATCACGGCGAGGTCTGAGAGTAGCGTGGGTGCCGGGCTCAGCTCAGCTTCTCGAGCAGCGCGGCGGACGAGAGCACGAGGACGCCGACCTCGTCCGGGAAGTGCTTGCCGTTGCCGGTCACGATCGCGTCCGCGCGCCCGGTCCGCGCCACCTCCACGAAGACGCGGTCGTCCGGGTCGACCATCGCCAGATCGATCGGTGCCGCCATGACCCGCTCCGCTGCGCCGAGCAGCCCGTCGAGCAGCGCCGTCTCTCCGCGCCGGGTCGATGGACGCGAACTTCTTCCGGCCCAGCACCGAGCGGTACTCCGCCTCGATCCGGTCGTCGATCACGACCGTCAGCCCTCGCTCCCGCACCGCGTCCAGCGCCCGCGCGGGCGTCCGCGCCGGATGCAGGAGCGCCGAGACGATCGACGTTGGTGTCGATGACGAGCCGCACCCTGCTCGAATACCACGTTCGGAGCGAAGCGACGCGTCGGGCGATGCGGTTACGTGATTGAGCTGGCGGCGTGCGCAATGGTAAGGAGCGTCCATGCGGAAGAACCTCGTGGCCGTCTTGCTGCTCGGCTTCCTGGTCGGCTGCGGCTCCGGGTACGGGGCGGCCCGGCAGCGGTATGCTCGCGAGTACCGGTGCAGCGCGTCCGGCGTGGACGTCGAGTCTCTCGGCGGCTACTCGTACCGCGCGTCCGGCTGCGGCCGCGAGGCCGTCTACTTCTGCCGCAAGCCAGAACCGACGATGGGCCTGCGTGCGCGAGCAGAGTGACCTCATCGTCGAGAACGGGTCGTCGCTCCCCGCAGCTGCTCCACGGGCATCCGAGAGCTGGAAGCGCCGATCGTCCAGTGCAATGGCGGTCGCCCGCTGACGCGTCGATGCGCTGATCGCGCCCGACGGCAGGTGCAGACGGTGACACTCACCCCCGCGCCATCGGAGGCGGTGGGGCGCTGTGTGCGCGATCTGTTGCGAGAGGTGGGCTTCGAGCCCTCGGGCTCGGAGCGGCACGAGCGGGCGGATCTCGGCATGCCCCCGCCCGAGCCGTCGCCCGTCGGCGCGAGCCCCGACCCCGCGCTGGCGGCGCGACTTCGAGCGCGTATCGACGAACGAGCCCCCGCCATTCTCGCCTGCGTCGGCGGCGATGCTGCGGCCGTCTCGCTGCGCTGGGCCGCATCGGGCGCGGTGACGCTGGGGATCCGCGGGGAGCGCGACCAGGCCGTGATCGACTGTGCTCGCGCCGCCGCCGGACCGCTGGAGGTCGCGGCCGGAACCCAGCCGGGCACGCTGCTCCACGCGCTGACCCGCTGACCCAGGCACGAGGCGCGAAACGGTTCCCGGATCCGCGACCGCCTCGTGATGTGCCTCACCGGCTGGCGGGACA
Source organism: uncultured Pseudomonadota bacterium (assembly GCA_963832725.1). Taxonomy (GTDB): domain Bacteria; phylum Myxococcota_A; class Polyangia; order Polyangiales; family Sandaracinaceae; genus JAEZBP01. Next base: position 2,299,755 of record CAWHVG010000005.1, on the reverse strand, counting down.
GCTCGACGGCCATCTTGTGGCGGGCTCGGCCCTCGTGGTACTCAAGCTCCTTCGCTCTCGTTGGGGGGGCGTCCAGAGCCACGGCAGGTGATTTCCGGAGCCGTCCGGCGCGACCCCCTTTCGGAAACGACACGGAGGGTACGCATGGCTCGGAAGGTCGTCGGTGGTCTGATTCAGTGCGCAAACCCGATCAACGATGCGGAAGCGTCGGTCGAGCGGGTTCGCGACGCGATGTACGAGAAGCACATGCCCCTCATCGAGGAGGCGGGAAAGCGCGGGGTGCAGATCCTGTGCCTGCAGGAGGTCTTCAACGGCCCCTACTTCTGTCCCAGCCAGGACGCGCGCTGGTGTGACATCGCCGAGGAGATCCCCGGGCCGACCACCAACCGCCTCGCCGAGTACGCGAAGAAGTACCAGATGGTCATCGTCGTGCCCGATCTACGAGCGCGCGATGCCGGGCGTCTACTACAACACCGCCGCCGTCATCGACGCCGACGGCAGCTACCTCGGCATGTACCGCAAGAACCACATCCCGCAGACGAACGGCTTCTGGGAGAAGTTCTTCTTCAAGCCGGGCAACCTCGGCTACCCGGTGTTCCAGACCCGCTACGCCAAGGTCGGCGTCTACATCTGCTACGACCGCCACTTCCCCGAGGGCGCGCGCCTGCTCGGGCTGAACGGCGCCGAGGTCGTCTTCAACCCCTCGGCCACGGTCGCCGGGCTTCGCAGTACCTCTGGAAGCTCGAGCAGCCCGCCCACGCCGTCGCCAACGGCTACTTCCTCGGCGCCATCAACCGCGTCGGCACCGAGGCGCCCTGGAACATCGGCGAGTTCTACGGCCAGAGCTACTTCGTCGACCCGCGCGGCCAGTTCCTGGCGACCGGCTCGCGACGATCAGGACGAGCTCGTCGTGACGCGAGATGGACCTCGACATGATCGAGGAGGTCCGCCGCACCTGGCAGTTCTACCGCGACCGCCGGCCGGAGACCTACGGCGACATGGTGAAGCTGCTGCCCTGAAGGAGGAGTGACGATGAGCACCCTGATCAAGAACGGCCGCATCGTCACCGCGACCGACGACTACTTCGCGGACATCTTCATCGACGGCGAGAAGATCGCGCAGCATCGGCAAGGACCTGAACGTTCAGGCCGACGAGGTGATCGACGCCAAGGACCGCCTGCTCTTCCCGGGCGGCATCGACCCGCACACGCACTTCGACATGCCCTTCGGCGGCACCTTCAGCGCCGACGACTTCGAGACGGGCACGCTCGCGGCGGCGTTCGGCGGCACGACGACGGTCATCGACTTCGCCATCCAGAGCAAGGGCGAGTCCGCCATCAAGGGCCTCGACACCTGGCACGCCAAGGCCGAGGGCAAGGCGACCATCGACTACGGCTTCCACATGATCATCACGGACATGCCGCAGGAGCGGCTGCCCGAGATGCGGAAGCTTCGGGACGAGGGCGTCACCTCCTACAAGCTCTTCATGGCGTACCCGGGCGTGTTCTACGTCGACGACGGCGTGCTCTACCGGACCTTCCGGCAGGCCGGCGAGAACGGCACCCGCATCTGCATGCACGCGGAGAACGGGATCGTCATCGACGAGATCATCAAGGCGGCGGTCGACGACGGGAAGGTCGAGCCCAAGTGGCACGCGCTGACCCGGCCGACGCGGATGGAGGCCGAGGGCGTCCACCGCGCCATCGCCATCGCCGAGGTGGCGAAGGTGCCGCTCTACATCGTGCACCTCTCGTCGTCGGACGCGCTCGACGAGGTCAAGCGGGCCCGCGCCCGCGGCAACGACGTCATCGCCGAGACCTGCCCGCAGTACCTCTTCCTCGATCAGAGCATCTACGAGCAGGGCTTCGAGGGCGCCAAGTGGGTGATGACGCCCGCGCTCCGCGAGAAGTGGAACCAGGACGTGCTCTGGCAGGGCCTCCAGTTCCGGGATCTGCAGACGATCGCCACCGATCACTGCCCCTTCTGCTTCAAGGATCAGAAGGAGCTCGGGCGTGACTCGTTCACCAAGATCCCGAACGGCGCGCCCGGCGTCGAGAACCGGATGAGCCTGGTCTACGACGGCGGCGTGGTGACGGGGCGCATCTCCCTGAACCGCTTCGTCGAGCTCACCAGCACCGCGGCGGCCAAGGCGTTCGGCCTCTTCCCGAAGAAGGGCACCATCGCCGTCGGCTCCGACGCGGACATCGTGATCTTCGATCCCGAGCGGCGCGAGACCATCAGCGTCGACAACCCGCGCACGCACCACATGAACGTCGACTATTCGGCGTACGAAGGTCGCGAGATCCAGGGCTTCACCGAGACGGTGCTGAGCCGCGGCCGCGTGATCGTCAAGAACCACAAGCTCGAGAACAAGGGCGGCGGTCGCTTCATCAAGCGCGTCGGCCAAGGCGAGCTCTTGCGCTGAGCCTTTGCTCCGCTCCCCGCCCTGCGCGGCGGTGAGCGGTGTCCGTCGAGGTCCGTTTCAGATGAGCACGTCAGAAAAGAGCGAGGCACCCGTGCCGACCAGTGACGAGATCCGTGACAAGCATCGCGCCCACCTCTTCGGAGCGGTCGCCAACTTCTACGAGAAGCCCGTCGTCCTCACGGACGGCGAAGGAACGCGCCTGAAGGATCTCGACGGGAATCAGTACCTCGACTTCTTCGGCGGCATCCTCACCGTCTCGCTCGGCCACACCAACGCCGAGGTCAACGAGGCGGTGATCGCGCAGCTCGGCCGGCTCCAGCACGTCAGCACCCTCTACCCGACGGTGCCGATCGTGGAGCTCGCCGAGAAGCTGGCGGGCATCACGCCCGGCGCCCTCGAGAAGTGCTTCTTCACCGCGTCCGGCACCGAGGCCGACGAGACCGCGGTGATGATGGCGCAGGTCTACACCGGCAATCAGGAGATCATCGCGCTGCGCCACGGCTACTCGGGCCGCTCGATGCTCGCCCAGAGCCTGACCGCCCACAACACCTACCGCGCGGTGCCGACGCAGATCGCGGCCATCAAGCACGCGCCTTCGCCCTACTGCTACCGCTGCCCGCTCAAGCTCGAGTACCCGAGCTGCGGCGTCGCCTGCGCGAAGGATCTGGACGAGCTCATCCAGACGACGACCACCGGCCGCATCGCCGGCATGCTCGCCGAGCCCATCCAGGGCGTGGGCGGGTTCGTGACGCCGCCGAAGGAGTACTTCCAGATCGCGGCCGACATCGTGCGCAAGTACGGCGGCGTGTTCATCTCGGACGAGGTGCAGACCGGCTTCGGCCGCACCGGCAAGATGTGGGGCATCGAGCAGTACGACGTCGAGCCCGACATGATGACGATGGCCAAGGGCATCGCGAACGGCCTGCCGCTCGGCGCGCTGGTCGCGACGGCGCCCATCGCCGACAGCCTGAAGAAGGGCAGCATCTCGACCTTCGGCGGCAACCCGGTCAGCTCGACGGCGGCGCTGCAAGGTGATCGAGATCATCGAGCGCGATGAGCTCACCAAGAACGCCGAGGAGATGGGCGCCATCCTGCGGGCGGGGCTCGAGGCGCTGAAGAAGAAGCACCCGCGCGTCATCGGGGACGTGCGCGGCATGGGGCTGATGCAGGCCCTCGAGCTGGTCGCCGACGAAGAGGGCGGCGATCGGACGCCCAACCCGAAGGCGACGTCGCGCCTCTTCGAGGAGACGAAGAAGCGCGGGCTGTTGATCGGCAAGGGCGGCCTGTGGGGCAACGTCGTGCGCATCTCGCCGGCGCTCAATATCGGCAAGGACGAGATCGAAGAGGGCCTGCGCGCGCTCTCAGAGTCCTTCGCCGCGATGGAGGAGGCATGAGCGAGCTGCCCAAGGATCGGTTGGAGACGAAGCTCTCGGACAAAGCCCCGCTCTATTCGCACGGCGAGGCCGTCACCGAGGCCAACCGCTGCATCTACTGCTCGGACGCGCCCTGCGTTCAGGCCTGCCCGACCGGGATCGACATCCCGACCTTCATCCACAAGATCGCCACCGACAACGTGAAGGGCGCCGCCCGCACGATCTTCGCAGCAGAACCTCCTCGGTGCGTCTTGCGCGCGCGTCTGCCCGGTCGAGGTGCTCTGCGCGGGGAGCTGCGTCTACAACCACTGGGACCGCGAGCCGATCCAGATCGGACGCCTCCAGCGCTACGCGACCGAGAACGCGATCGAGCTCGACCCGGAGCTCCTGAAGCGGAACAAGAAGCCGCCGACCGGGATGAAGATCGCCTGCATCGGCGGCGGTCCTGCGTCGCTGGCGGCGGCCGGGCACCTCGCGCTCGACGGTCACTCCGTGGTCGTCCTGGAGCAGCGCGATCTCGGCGGCGGGCTGAACACGACGGGCGTCGCGCCCTACAAGCTGATGGCCGAGGACTCGCTCCGCGAGATCGAGTCCATCCTCGATCTGGGCGACATCGAGCTCCGGACCGGCGTGACCGTGGTCGCGAGCAACCCGGGCTCGGCTCAGATCACGGTGGAGCAGCTCCTCGCGGACTTCGACGCCGTCTTCATCGGCATCGGGCTCGGCCCGGACACCCTCCTCGACGTCGAGGGCGCCGAGGGGCCCGGCGTCGTGGGCGCCACCGCCTACATCGAGCGCCTCAAGCTCGACCCCGAGCTGAGCCTCGACGGAGTCGAGAAGGCCATCGTGGTGGGAGGCGGCAACACCGCGATCGACGTCGCGCGGGAGCTGGCCCAGCTCGGCATCCCGGACGTGGCCATGGTCTACCGCCGCACGGCGAAGGTGATGAGCGGGTACGCCCACGAGATGGACGGCGCGCGCCACGACGGAGTGCGGCTGATCGAGAACCGGCAGCCGAGCCGGGTGCTGCGCGACGGCGACGGAGCCGGTTCGAGCAGCTGGTCGGTCTCGAGGTTCGAGCAACCGACGGCTCGGACGCCGTCGAGACCCTGGCGGCCGATCTCGATCACGCTCGCCATCGGGCAGAGCCGGCTCACCAAGCTGGCCGGCGCGTTCGAGGGCGTGGAGCTCGACGAGAAGGGCCGCGTGGTGGTCGACGAGGCCACCTGCCGGACCGGGAACCCCAAGGTCTACGCGGGCGGCGACTGCGTGAACGGCGGCAAGGAGGTCGTCAACGCCGCCCAGCACGGCAAGCTCGCCGCGCGGGCCATCACGGCATCCTTCCTCGGCTGACAGCGGGAGAACGAACATGGCCGATCTCGACGTCGACTTCTGCGGAGTGAAGAGCCCGAACCCGTTCTGGCTGGCCAGCGCGCCGCCGACCAACACGGGCGACCAGGTGAAGCGCGCGTTCGACGCGGGCTGGGGCGGCGCGGTGTGGAAGACGCTGGGCAACCCCATCGTCAACGTGTCGAGCCGCTTCGGCGGCGTCGACTACGGCTCCACCAGGCTGATGGGCTTGAACAACATCGAGCTCATCACCGACCGGCCGCTGGAGGTGAACCTCCGCGAGATGGCCGAGGTCAAAAAGCACTATCCCGAAGCACACCCTCATCGCGTCCTTGATGGTCGACACCCAAGAAGAGTGGCAGGAGATCGTCAAGAAGGTCGAGGACGTCGGCTGCGATCGGCATCGAGCTCAACTTCGGTTGTCCGCACGGGATGTGCGAGCGCGGCATGGGCTCGGCCGTCGGCGCGGAGCCGAAGGTGCTCGAGGCCATCACCGGCTGGGTGGTCGACTGCGCGAACGTGCCGGTCATCGTGAAGCTCACGCCGAACGTGGGTGACATCACGGAGCCGGCCGAGGCGGCGCATCGGGCCGGCGCGCACGCCGTCAGCTTGATCAACACCGTGAAGTCCATCGTCGGCGTCGATCTGGACCGGATGGTGCCGCTCCCCGTCGTCGGCAACGGCTCGTCGAACGGCGGCTACTGCGGCCCGGCGGTGAAGCCGATCGCCCTGCACCTCCTCGGGCAGGTGGCGCACGTCTTCGACCGGCCCATCAGCGGGATCGGCGGCATCGCCAACTGGCGGGACGCCGCCGAGTTCATGGCCCTCGGCTCGACCAGCGTGCAGGTGTGCACGGCGGTGATGCACTACGGCTACCGCATCGTCGAGGACATGATCGAGGGGTTGAACGACTTCCTGGACGAGAAGGGGATGAGCTCGGCCATGGAGCTCGTCGGCAAGGCCGTTCCGCAGTACAAGGATTGGGGCGATCTCGATCTGAACTACCACGTCGTCGCCGACATCGACCCCGACAAGTGCATCGGCTGCCAGCTCTGTTACGTGGCCTGCCTCGACGGCTCGCACCAGTGCATCCACCTGCCCGGGATGAGCGACGAGGAGAAGAAGAAGAAGGGCCACGTCGCGTTCCCGACGAACGTGCCGGACCGCCCGGTCACCGCGATGCGCGGCACGCCCGGCGCGCGGGTGCCCTGGGTGCACGAGGAGGAGTGCGTCGGCTGTAACCTCTGTGCGCTCGTCTGCCCGGTCGAGGGCTGCATCTCGATGGTGGAGAAGCGCAAAGGACCCGAGGTCGAGACCTGGAACGACCGGGTCCAGGCCGGCACCGACTTCGTGCCCGGCGGCCTCGATGCGACGGTGCGGGCGCGCGGCGGCGACGCGGAGTAGTCGCCGGGCGGGCAGCTCCACCACACGCCCTCTTCGGGGCCCCGAGTCGTGGAGGCCGTGGCCGACTCCCGGTCGCGCGGGAGGCTCTGGCGCGCGCTCGCCATCGGCGCCGAATCGCCTGCACTCGGCGGGTGGCTCGAGGTCGGAGGGCAGCCGGCTCTGGTGCGCACCGGCCGCCGGCGCCGAATCGCGTGCGATCGACGGGCGACTCGAGGTCCGAAGGCAGGCGGTTCTGGTGCCCACCCACCGTGGGCGCCAAATCGCGGGCAAAGCAGAGAGCATTTGCCTCGAGTGCTCTGCTCGGGAATCGGTGCCAAGATGGAGGGCATGCGAGCTCGGGGGATCATCACCGCTGTGGCGCTCCTCGCCACCGTCGCGAGCGTGTCGGGCTGCGCTCGCCGGGGCGCGATTCGAAACGGTCGCCGTCTCGCGCGGTACGAGGCGAACCTGACCCGAAGCGCCGCGCGCGACAGTGGTTGCTCGCCGGTGCAGGTCCGCGTCTTCCGCGTGTCCGACACCGTGTGGGAGGCGAACACCTGCACCGGGCCTCGCGAGTACTTCCTCCGCTGCAGCCGCCACCACCGATGGGCGGGGTGTCGCTGGGAGCCCATCGCCACCGTCCAGGAGGCGTCCGCCCCGGTGCTCGGTTGCCCGCCGACCCAGATCGGACAGCAGGTCGCGGGACCGAGCCTCCGGCGCTTCGTGACCGGCTGCGGCAGGCAGGTCGCGATGTCGCTCCTCTGCAACGGCATCGGATGCGGCTGGGCTCCGGAGACCCCGCCGACGTCGCTGTCCCGTCCGTACGTGCCGCCGCCGCCGCCCGTCGGCTATGGCCAGCAGCAGCCACCGCAAGCGTACCCGCCGCCGCCCGTCGTGTACGTCCCCGGGCCCCAGCAGTGATCCCGCCTTCGACGCCTCCCCGGCAGTGACCGGCGCCATCGCTTCGTCGAGCGGCCTGTCCGAGAGCTCCGACCGCCTCGGTACGAGGACGCGCATCGTGGTATGGCTGAGACCGCATGAAGCTCTTCCGGAAGAAGACCCTCTCGCACATTCTCGAAGAGGCGGACGAGGCGAACGCGGGGGACGGACACACCCAGGGCCTGAGCCGGCACCTCGGGCCGACGCATCTCGTCGCGCTCGGCGTGGGCGCCATCATCGGCGCCGGCATCTTCTCGCTGACCGGCACCGCCGCCGCGCAGTACGCGGGCCCCGGCATCGTCTACAGCTTCGTCATCGCCGGCGTCCTCTGCGCGTTCGCGGGCCTCTGCTATGCCGAGCTCGCCTCGATGATCCCCATCGCCGGCTCGGCATATACCTACAGCTACACGACCATCGGCGAGCTCGTCGCCTGGATCATCGGCTGGGACCTGATCCTCGAGTACACCTTCGGCGCCGTCACCGTCTCCATCGCCTGGTCCGGCTACCTCTACTCGCTGATCCACTCCACGCTGGGCATCCAGCTCCCGGACTTTCTCATCCGTTTCACCCAAGGCCCCTGGGAGACGGTCGAGCTCGCGAACGGCAGCGAGGTGTCGGGCCTCTGGAACGTGCCGGCCACGCTGGTCGCCGTCGCCATCAGCGCCGTCCTCTACCGCGGCATCCGCGAGAGCGCGTCGGTGAACAACCTCATCGTCGTCCTGAAGGTGGCGATCGTCATCCTCTTCATCGCGCTCGGGTTCGGCGTCATCGACATGCACAACCTCTTGGCGAACCCGCACGCCACCGGGCTCGCCGCGCTGGTGCCGCCCGAGGAGATCGTCCACCAGGGAACGCGCGCGGTCAGCCGCTACGGCTGGGGCTTCGGCGGCGTGCTGACGGGAGCCGGCGTCGTCTTCTTCGCCTACATCGGCTTCGACGCCGTCTCGACCACCGCCCAGGAAGCCAAGAACCCCGGCCGCGACCTGCCGATCGGCATCCTCGGCTCGCTGGTCGTCTGCACCATCCTCTACATCCTGGTCGCGCTCGTGCTGAGCGGCGTCGTCGACTACCACGAGCTCGACGTGCCGGACCCCATCGCGGTCGGCATCGACCGCATCGTCGAGCTCCGCCACTGGAGCCATGCCGGCCAGGTCAGCCTGACCTCCGCCGTCAAGCTCGGCGCCCTGGCGGGTTTGACCAGCGTGATGCTGGTGATGATGATGGCCCAGGCGCGCATCTTCTATTCGATGAGCCACGACGGCCTCTTGCCCTGGTTCTCGGAGACGCACCCGCGCTATCACACCCCTCACCGAGCCACGGTCGTCACCGGCGTGGTCGTCGCAGTAGCCGGTGGTCTGATGCCGATCCGCATCGTCGGCGAGCTCGTCTCGAATCGGCACCCTGCTCGCGTTCGTCCTCGTCTGCCTCGGCGTCCCGCTCCTGCGCCGGATGGCGCCCGATCACCCGCGCCCCTTCCGTGTTCGCGCGCCGTGGGTGGTCGGCCTGCTCGGCGCCGCCTCCTGCGTCTGGGTGATGATCGGCCTGCCGTGGGAGACCTGGCTCCGCCTCCTCGTCTGGCTCGTGCTCGGGTTCGTGATCTACTTCACCTACGGCCACCGCCGGAGCAAGCTCGCCCAGCCGGATTGAGCGGGGGCCGTCCTGCGTAGCCTTCACTTTTGGGGTGGAGTGCCCGCCATCATCGCGTACACTCGCGCCGTGCGGCGGCGGGTTCCGGCTCTGATCTTCGCGGTGACCATGGTCACGATGGTGATGGCCGGCGGGTGCAAGCGGCCGGTCCGCATTCGGCCCGCCGATCTCGCGCATCTCGCGCCGTCACCCGAGCGTGGCTCTCCCCGGCGCGGATGGCGCGAGCATTGGGTGCCGGTCACGAGATTCGACGGCCGCACGGTCTTGCTGCGGCAAGACGCCGACGCGCTCCTCGTACCGCTGCACGGTCCGGCCCGTCTCTTCCTCCGTCCGATCGCCGCGCGGGTCGAGGATGACACCCTGATCATCGCCGGCTCGAATAGGCCCTCCTCGCGCATCCGGCTGTCCGACATCGACTCGGTGACGATCTACCGATGAAGGCGAAGACGACGTTGCCGCTCATCGCGGCTGCTCTGACGTCGGATGCGTCACCCCGCCGCCGGCCCAAACGGATATCGCGTGGGCCGAGCACATCCTCGTTCATAGCAGCGAGGGATGTGCCGGTGAGGACCTCAGCCTCGACGTGGTCGGCGACCACGAGTATGCGGTCCGAGGCTGCGGGTTGCTCGGCGTCTACCGCTGCGTTCCTCCCCCGAGTGGGCTGACTCGAGCCCGTGCTCGCCTCGCCGGCAATGTGGGGCAGCGCGACTCCTGTCGGTCGCTCCGCCAGGGTGAGGCGGCCTATCGAGCGGCCGTCGGCGATTGGCGGGATGTGCAACCGGCCGCGGAGGCGAGCTCCGGTGGGGAGACGGGCGCGCCGCTCGCGAACCCCTCTTCAACGGACGGTGAGGCGGCCGCGCCCGAGCCCCGAGCCGACCAGACCGACGAGCCGGTGGAGGCGGCGGTGCGCGCGCGACTCGACGCGGCCAGCCAGGTGATCCTGGCCTGCGCAGGAACCGACATGCTCGCGCTGCGCGTTCGGTGGGACGTGGACTGCGTCCTGTCGGTCGAGCCGAGACACCCCGACCCGCAGGTGACCGGCTGCGTCCAGGCCGCGCTCCCCGAAGAAGCCGGCGGACTGCGTTGCGACGCGCCGGGCGAGCTTCTGCACGTCGTGCACGCGGCGCCGTCCTCGCAGCCCGAATCGGCGTCCGAGGGCGACGAACCCTGATCGATCGACGCGGGGCTGCGGCGGGGCGCTCGACGCACGCGATGCGGTCGGCGGCGAGCTCGGGGCCTTCGAGCGCGAGCGGAAGCCCGCGCCTCGTCGAGATCGGGCTCGGCCGCAAGTCTCGCGGTCGCGCCATTCACCTCGGGCGAGGCGCGACGAACGCGAGAGCGCGGCTCAGGGGCACCACACGCCGTCGAGCGGGTTCAGCCCTCCCGCGCACTCCTGCTCCGGCCCGTTCCCATAGTGCGTGTCGACGAACGCCTGCAACGAGGGCACGTCGAGGCAGGTCGCGAGGTACGCGTTCTCCCAGGCGACCGCGGCCACCGGCACCGGGAGATCCGGATCCGGCACCACGACGATCCGGTTCTGGGTCGGCATGTCGGTGCAGACCGGATCGGTCTTGGTGGCCTGGATGTTCTCGAACGCCGACAGCACGTCGGGGCAACCGTCCGGGCAGTTGTAGGTGAGGATGACGGCCCCGTGCTCCATCGAGTGCACGAGGAAGCCCCACGGCACCGGCGCGTCGTAGGTCGTGAACGCCGCCCACACGCTGTAGTGCGGCCCGCCGAGCGGCGGGTTCTCGGGATAGGTCACGGGAGTGCACGGATTGAGGTGCGAGCGGTCGGTCACGACCACGCTCCCGGTCGTCACTGTGCACTCGGTCGCCGGCGCGATTGGCGTCGCGTCGGGGTGCGTCTCCATCACGTTCATCAGCCCCCCGTCGGAGGCGGGCGCCGCGTTGCTGCACGCCGAGACCAACAGGGCGACGAGGGCGAGGGATCGAGTCGAAGCAGGCACGGCGCGGAAGATACAACGCAGCAGCCCGCCCCGCTCGGTCGCCACGAGAGCATGCTCGTCGCCGAGGCCTCCTCGCTCGCCCGACCCTCCGCGCGAGGGTCTCGGGGGAGTGTGCGGCGTGCAGCGCACCGACCTCATCGTCTGCACTTGGAGCCGACGACGAGACTGCTCCGGATGGGCGCGTGCAGGCGCCCGGCGACGAACACCGTCGCCGCCGGGAGCGTCGTCGCGGGCGTCACGCGTCCGGGTATCTCCTGACGTTCGAGGTCACAGGGTTCGACGCGGCCTCGCTGGCTCGACATCGCGCCCGACCCGGCGGGCTCAGGCGGCCGCGTCCTCCTCGGCGGGCTCGGCGGGCGTGACCTCGGCCGGCGTGACGTGGTGGAGGCCGCGACGCGGCCTCGCTGGCTCGACGTCGCGCCCGACCCGGCGGGCTCAGGCGGCCGCGTCCTCTTCCTTCGTCTCGGCCGGCGTGACCTCGGCCGGCGTGACGTGGTGGAGGCCGCGCTCCTCCGGGGTGCCGGGGATGGTGTTGTCGAGGAGGATGGCGATGAACGCGCCCACCGCCATGCTGGTCTTGCCGAGCGTGTTCACGATGTCGGCCAGCCAGGTGAGGTTCTCGCTGAGCGCCAGCGGGTGGGCGTCGAAATACTCCGGGATGCTCAGGCCCATGAAGAACGCGAAGCCGAGGATGAAGAGGTTCCGCGGCGAGTTCAGGTCGACGAGCTGGAGGTTCGAGAGGCCCACGGCGGCGATCATGCCGAACATCGCGCAGTACATGCCGCCCACGATCGGCTGGGGGATGGTGGTGAAGAGCGCGCCGAACTTGGTGATGACACCGAAGACGATCATCAGCCCGGCGCCGACCTGCACGACGCGGCGGCTGCCGACGCGGGTGATGCCGATGGCGCCGATGTTCTCGCTGTAGCTGGTGGTGCCGTTGCCGGTGCCGAAGACGCCGGCGATGAGGCAGCCGACGCCCTCCATGCCGATGCCGCGGTTGATGGTCTTGGCGTCCGGGGTCGGCGCGCCGGCCAGGCGGGCGCAGGAGTAGTAGTCGCCGATCGACTCGACGACCGAGGCGATGTAGCCGGCCAGGATGCCGACGACGGCCGAGCCGGCGAACACGGGCATGCCCCACTGGAAGGGGTAGGGGACGCGCACCCACGGCGTGGCGCCGAGGATGGCGGTGTCGACGTGGCCGGGGTGCTCGGGCCCGAAGACACCGGTCCAGGTGAGGATGGCAGCGGTGCCCCACGCGATGACGATCGCCAAGAGGACCGGGAACATCTGGAAGAAGCGGCTGACGTTCCGGAGGTACTGCGAGAAGAGGATGATCGACACGATGGTCAGGCCGCCGAGGCCCCAGTGCTGCCCGGCGATGGGCGCGCCGAGCTCGAAGAGCGCGAGGCCGATGAGCGCGATGGTGGGCGCGATGCTGATCGGGGTGACGAAGCGCAGCAGCCTGCCCGCCAGGCCGCTGTAGCCGACGATGGTCTCGACGATGGCGCCGGCGATGATCGCGCCCTGGACGTGGGCCATGCGCACTTCGAACCCGGCGTTGCGCAGGCTGGCCATACCGCAGATCGCGATGGTGCCGGCCAGGAAGCTGAAGGTGCCGCCCTGCACGATGGGCAGCCGGTTGCCCCAGGTGGTCTGGAGCAGGGTGGCGATGCCGCTGACGAAGAACATCGTCCCGATGAGCTTCGCGAGGGCCAGGCGGTCGTCGGCGATGCCGAGCGGCCCCGCCAAGAGAAGCGGGATGGCCACCGTGGAGCCGAACATCGTGAGGTAGTGCTGGAACCCGAGGACGACCGCTTCCCAGAGCGGAGGCTTGTCGTCGATCCCGTAGACGAGGCGGTTGTCCTTGGACATCGAGCGAACCTATCACCTCTGCGCTCGATATCTTCCGCGATCGGGGAGGCTCAGCTTCCTGCGCCGCGTCCGGGATCCCGAGCCGGGCTTCGCAGGTGGGACACAGGTGCAACATGGCGCTCGCGGCCGAGCATCCCGCGTGGGCTCGTGTGGTCGATTCTCCGGTCGGGCTGCCGGTGGGCTCGCCGAGCGCGGGTCACGGCAAGCCCGGGGAGCCCCTCCGAGGGGGACATGACGCGGTGTTGCTCTCGCTCGAGTTGCGGCTGCGAGCTCCGGTCGAGCGGTCCGCGGGTGCATGTCCGAAGGGTAAATTCTGGGGAATTTGGGCCATTCCCCTTGGCATCGCGCGCTCGCCTGCTATGCGCCGTCGCGATGATCCATACCGACAAGCTCTCCCTGTCCTTCGGCGGCCGCGCGCTCTTCGAGAACGTCGACATCAAGTTCACGCCCGGCAACTGCTACGGCCTCATCGGGGCCAACGGCGCTGGCAAGTCGACCTTCCTCCGCTGCCTCGCGGGCGAGATCGACTCCTACTCGGGGCAGATTGCCATCGGCGAGGGCCAGCGGCTGAGCGTGCTCGAGCAGGACCACTTCAAGTACGACGACGTCTCCGCGCTCGAGACGGTGATCATGGGGCACGCACGCCTCCACGCGGTCATGACCGAGAAGGACGCGCTCTACGCGAAGCCCGACTTCTCGGACGAGGACGGGATGCGGGCGGCGGAGCTCGAGGGCGAGTTCGGCGACCTCGACGGCTGGAACGCGGAGACCAACGCCGCGCGCCTGCTCAGCAGCTCGGGCATCCCCGAGGCGAAGCACTCGCTCCTGGTGAGGGAGCTCGAGGACGGCGAGAAGGTCCGCGTGCTCCTGGCCAAGGCGCTCTTCGGCGATCCCGATATTCTCCTGCTCGACGAGCCCACCAACCACCTGGACGTCGACTCCATCCTCTGGCTGGAGGGGTTCCTCCTCGACTTCAAGAACACGGTGATCGTGGTCAGCCACGACCGTCACTTCCTGGACCGCGTCTGCACGCACATTGCCGACGTCGATTTCCAGAAAGTGCAGCTCTTCACCGGCAACTATACGTTCTGGTATCAGACCAGCCAGATGGCGCTCCGGCAGCGGCAAGACGCCAACCGCCGCAAGGTCGACAAGATGAAGGAGCTGCAGGCCTTCATCCAGCGCTTCAGCGCGAACGCGTCGAAGTCCAGGCAGGCCACCAGTCGCAAGTCTCAGCTCGACAAGATCACGCTCGATGACATCAAGCCGTCCTCCCGTAAGTATCCGTACATCGGGTTCAACACGGAGCGCCGCCTCGGCAAAGAGGTGCTCTTCGTCGACGGGATCAGCAAGACGATCGACGGTGAGGTGCTCTTCAAGGACGTTCGCTTCCATCTGAGCAAGGGTGAGAAGTTCGTGGTCACCGGCAGCGACCTGGCGACGACGACGTTCCTCCAGATTCTCGCCGGCAAGGTGAAGCCGGACGAGGGCGAGGTGCGCTGGGGAAGCTCGGTCAACCTCGGCTATCTCCCGAAGGAGTACGCGGAGCTCTTCGACACCCGCGCGAACCTCATCGATTGGATGCGGCGCTACAGCGAGAACCAGGAAGAGCACTTCGTGCGCAGCTTCCTCGGCCGGATGCTCTTCTCGGGCGACGAGACGAAGAAGGCCGCCCGCGTGCTCTCCGGTGGCGAGAAGGTTCGCTGCATGATCGCGCGGATGATGCTCCAGGACCCGAACGTGCTGCTGCTGGACGGGCCGACCAACCACCTCGACCTCGAGTCGATCCAGGCGTTCAACGATGCGCTCGAGAAGTTCGAGGGGTGCGTCGGGCTCAGCTCCCACGACGTGCAGTTCGTCGACACCATCACGAACCGCGTGATCGAGCTGGCCGGCGAGAACTACTACGATCTCGGCATGGGCTACGAGGAGTACCTCGGGGACCCGGAGCGGCTGCAGCGCGTCGGCAAGGGCTGACGCACCACGTCGCCGGGACGGCGGCTCGCCAGCGGGAACCGTCTGGGACCGGTGACGGGGCCCCCGGCGTGCTGACCAGCTTCGTCGTGAAGGCCATCTCGATCGGGCGGCGCAGCGCCCCGGGCTTGCTACGCTCGGCCCCGTGCGACTGACCGTCATCTCCATCTTTGCGCTCGCGTCGATGTGCGCGAGCCAGCCTTCGTCGTCGACCGAGGACTCCGATACGTCGGGGGACGAGGTCGCCGAGCCTTCGCATCCTCTGCCGGAGCTGCGGCGGGTCGGGGATCTGGCGCCGGGGCCCTACCTCTTCGCGCGCGACGCGCTCGGCTCGGGCGAGTCGTACCTGGCGACGGCGGACTTGGTGCAGGTGGACGCGGACGCGTTCGTGATCTCGGTGGCCGACGGGCCGCACCGGCGGGTGCCGCGCACCGAGGGGTGGCCGATGGCTTGCCTCCAGCAGCCGTTCGAGATGAGCGAGGCCGCGTTCTCGGCGCATCTGAACGCGGGCGCGCCGGTCTTCGTGCTGGCGTCGTCGCGGGAGGCGGCGCGGGTGTCGATCGGGCTCGACAGCGCGCGCTCGCGGGTCGTGCCGCGGGACGCGATCGGGCTCGACGGCTGCGTCCAAGCGGCGGACATGGCGACGGAGCGGCACGTGGGCTCGGCCGGCGAGGGCAACGCGGCCTGCATCTTCGCCGACGAGGAGACGCTCGACGGGAGCGCGGGGCTGCCCGTGCCGGAGAACGCGCCGGTCCGGGTGGTGGAAGAGGATGGCGAGTGGTCGAGGGTCGAGGTCGGCGCGCTCGGCGGCACGGTGAGCGGCTGGATGTCGTCGGCGTTGGTCGCGCAGGGCGCGTCGCCGTCGGCCGCCGATTGGGTCGCGGTGGCGGTCGGCAGCCCAATCTGCGACTTCCCGGGGCGCGTCGACCCGCGGCATACGGCCGACTACCAGGAGGACCCGGAGGCGCCGATCCCGACCATTCCGCCGGAGCAGATCGAGCGGGTCGTGCGGGAAGGGACGCCGCAGATCTGGGCATGCTACGAGGCGCGGCTCGCGGAGGTGCCGGACCTCCGGGTGCAGCTCGAAGTGTTGATGCTCGTCGACGGCGACGGGCAGGTGCAGCGCGCCAGCATCACCCGCGGCGCCCGCGCCGACGAGGGGCTCTCGGAGTGCGTCATCGCGCGCATCAGCCGCTGGCGCTTCCCGTCCCCGCGTTACGGCGGGGTGCAGGTCCGGCGCACGTTCGATCTGCATCCGCGGGAGTGACTCCAGGCCGACTCCGCCCGCGCGTCTCCGCGGCGCCGGTGCCGGTCCATGCCCCCGAAGTCATCCGCCCGGAGGGCCGAAGGATCGAACGCGGGGGGCTGGTCTGGCAGCGGCACATTCGGCCGATCGCGTCGCGGAAGGTGCACGCGCTGGCGTCGGCCGCCGCCGATCCGGTCTCGGCGTCCTGCCAGCGCTGGTAGGCGCGGCGGAAGCTGTGCACGCCGGAGAAGCCGAGCGCGTCGGCGACGCCGGCGAAGGGGATGCCTTCGGCGAGCATCGCGTCGGCGCGGCGCTGGCGAGCGCGCTCGAGGACCTCGCGGAAGGTGGTGCCTTCCACCATCTGCTCTCTCGCCTGCTGGCCGACCGCGCGCTCGAGACCGGCGTCGAGCTCGCGCGGAATGAACCACCGCGTCTCAGCGCTCGCGACGCATCCAGAAGAGCGCTGGCGTCTCGCCGCCCCGCCGGCCTAGGAAGGTGGCGAAGCCGGGTCCGAAGCGGCCGTCGTAGCGCGTTCCGTCTTCGAGGAGGATCTGCGCCGTGCCTCGCTGGCAGTCGAGCTGGACTTGCGCCGGCCCGGACAGCAGCGCGTCGGACTCGAAGACGGTGGCGTCGCCGTCGCCCGGTCCGAAGTGCAGGGTGGACTCGGCTTCCGGGGTGCGCGCGCGGCCGCTCCAGCGCCCGTCCAGGTTGCACCGCGAGTCCGGCTCGAGGCGGAGCTCGACCTGCCAATCCTCGCCGGCGACCGAGAGGGTGTGCTCCGCCGTGTTCAGGTGGAACGCAGGATCGCCGTCGTCGGTGTGATCGTCGTCGGCCGAGAGGATGGCGTTCTCGTCGGAGAGCGCGCAGGCGTTGTAGCCGGAGTGCGACGCGCCGTAGAGGATCGTGTCGCCGCACCTGAGCACGAAGCGACAGTTGTGGGGGTCGCCGGCCGCTTCGCCGTGCGCGATGAGCTCGCAGCCGTTCAGGTCGCCGGGGACGTTCCCCGTGTGGTGGGTGGCGAGCGCGCCGAGGTGCATCGGTGTCACGGGGATGTCGGTGACGCCTCCCACCGCTGCGCCCGGGTGGATGGCGCTGCGGTCGTCGAGGAAGAGGCGCAGATCGAAGGGCATCGCGTCGTCGCGCCAAATCCGCGCGGTGTGCTGTTCGGAGTCGAGGGAGATCTGCGGCCGCGGTCCGGTCCGGTTGCCGGTGTCCCCGTACGCGATCAGGTGGTCGAAGCCACCCGGTACGGCGCGCTCGGCGGCGTTGGAGCTCGACATCCGCATCTCGGCGCCCCCGGTCATCGTGGAGTCGTAGACCGGCTCTGCCCCGCCGCAGTAGACGCGGACCTGCCCGAGGCTCGAGCCGCGGACCTCCGCTTCAATCGCACATCCGTCGCCGGGCGCGACGGAGCCCAGCTCGTCGTCGACGGTGACCTGCGCGCCGACGATCGCGACGTCGAGCCTGCTCGGCGGCGGCTTCGGCGCGGGGGCGGTCGCGGCGGCCGGTGCGGGTGGCGCTTGGACCCTCGCTGGACGTTTGGTCGACATGAAGAACGTGGCGATGACACTGCCCATCACGA
This sequence comes from uncultured Pseudomonadota bacterium, assembly GCA_963832725.1. Taxonomy (GTDB): domain Bacteria; phylum Myxococcota_A; class Polyangia; order Polyangiales; family Sandaracinaceae; genus JAEZBP01. Next base: position 2,281,992 of record CAWHVG010000005.1, on the reverse strand, counting down.
AGACCGCGGCCACGATGCCCGCGATGACCAGGCGCGTCTTCTGCGCTTGCGCTCTCGGACGTGCCGGCTGGCCTCGCAAGCGGGCGACCTGGTCCCGTAGGCGCGCCAGCTCGGCTTCGTCTTTGACGTCCTTCGTCTCGTGCGCGCTGAGCTGCGCCTCGACCTCGGCGAGCCTCTCGCGGAGCTCGCGCGCGTCGGCCTCGGCGGCCTCTCTCCCCGCGCGGAGCGCCTCCCGATCGTCCCTGAACCCCATCCGGCGAGGATACGCGGCCGTCGCCGCGCTGCGAAGCCTCTGGCGGACGTCGGTCGCCGGCGAGCCGAGCCGCTCGACGAGGTCATGGGGCCTTCGTCCAACTGTGCGGTGCACCCCCGCGGCCTCGGACGCGGGGACACGCCGGAGCTCGGCATCCACCGATTCGGCTCCGGGCGAATGCTCAGGATGCGGCGCGGGCCATGCGCTCGGCGATGCCGGAGGAGCGCTCGACGCGGCGGGAGGCGGCGCGGGCGAGGAGCTCTGCGCTGCCGACGATGAGGACGGAGCGCCGGGCGCGGGTGATCGCCGTGTAGACGATCTCGCGGGTCAGAAGGCGCGGGCTGTCCGTCTCCGGGAGGACCAGCGCGACCGTGTCGTGCTCCGAGCCCTGCGCCTTGTGGACGGTGGTCGCGAACCCGAGATCGATCGAGGCGCGCACCGCTTCCAGCGGATGGGCGGCGAAGCCCTCGTCCTTGCGGAAGACCGCCGAGGGCCGCGGTCCCTCGCCCGGCTGAGCCGTGAAGAGCACGACGCCCTGATCGCCGTTGAAGAGGCCGCGCTCGTAGTCGTTTCGGTGCACCAGCACGGGCTCGCCGGCGAGGAGCAAGGCGCCGTCGGCGCGCCGTTCGTCGGCGAGGCGACGGTGGAGCGAAGCGTTGATGGCGTCCACGCCGGTCGGCCGGGCGGCGCTGCGGGTGACGGCCAAGAGCCGCGCGCGCTCCCGATGGGCGAAGAGCGGCTCGAGCGCGCTCCGCTCGTCTGGATCGATCCGGCCTTCGATCCGCGCCCAGGTCCGCGTCGCGAGCTCGGCCACCGCGCGCGGCCCGCGGCCGTAGGAGGCGTACCAGAAGTCCACGAAGCGCTCGCGCTCGAGCGGGCTGGCCGGATCGAAGAGGAAGACGCCGCCCAGCGTCGAGGGATCCTGTGGCAGATCCGTGAGGACGCCGAGGCCGCTCGGATCCGCCGGAAGCACGACCGAGCCGCGCGCTCTCCCGGGCACCTTCGGCGGCAGCGTGCCCTCGTTCACCCGGGTCGCGACCTGCAGGATGTTGAAGCCCTCCGGCTTGTCCGGGTCCATGCGGTGGCTCTTCGTCAGCACGACCGAGGGGACCCGGCCGGCGCGGCCGAGATCGCGAAAGACCGCGCCGGCGGCGACGCTGGGGAGCTGCTCGGCGTCGCCGAGGAGGACGAGCTGCGCGCTCGGAAGGAGCGAGGCGGCCAGCCGCTCCATCAAGAAGACGTCAATCATCGAGGACTCGTCCACGATGACCAATCGCTCGGAGAGCGGGTTGTCCGCGTGGTGCCGGAAGCCGCCGCGCGAGGGCGAGTAGCCGAGCAATCGGTGCAGCGTCATCGGCCGGGGGAGCGCCTCGATCAGCTCGCGATCGGTGGGGAGCGGATCCTCAATCCGCGAGAGCGCGCCCTCGATGGCGCCGCGCATGCGGTCGGCGGCCTTGCCGGTCGGCGCCGCCAGCGCGATGGAGCTCGGGTCGATCAACCCCGCCGCCAGCGCGGCGCGCAAGATGGCCACCACGATGGAGGTCTTGCCGGTGCCGGGCCCGCCGCTGACCACGCTGAGGGGCGCGCGGAGCGCCGCGCCGACGGCCTCCTGCTGCTCGCCGGTGAGGATCACCGCGCCGCTCGGGCGCGCCGAGACCGCGTCGATGGCCTCGCTCACGTCTTCGCGCGGCGCGCGCGCCACCCGTCGGGCCAAGAGCGAGGCCAATCGCTCTTCGAGGGCGCGCAGTCGCTCCTGATAGAGGTGCTCGCCGTCGAGGATCAGCGGCTTCCGCTCACCGGGCCGACCGAAGAGGCGCGCAATCGGATCGGCCTCGTCGGCGCGTTCGGCGCGCTCCATCAGCGCGGCGATGGCATCGGTCTCCTCGAACCCCAGCGCGCGGGCCTGTGCCGCCAGCGCGGCCGGATCGCGGGCGACGCGTGTGGATCCACGACCGAGGGCCTCCTGGGTGATCAGGATCACCGCCACCAGCGCCAGATGCAGCTCGGGCGAGAGACCCGGCGCCAACCGGGCCAGCTCCCAGGCCAGGTGGGCCTCCGCCTCGGCCAGATCGGCGCGGATCAGCGCCTCGCGCACGCTCTCCGGCAGATCGGGCGGCAGGCTCTCATCCGGACCGAGCCCGATCGCGACCCGGGCGCCTCCGTGAGCGCGGTAGCGGCTACCGATCATCGACGCCTCCACCTGCCTTCGAGCCGTCGATCCCCGACCGCCCCGCGTGAGCCGGCCGCCGCTCCGGCAGCCCTCCGGAACGGAGCGTCTCCACGGCGCCGGCCCCCGCCGGCGTTCGTCCTGCTCGCGGCAGCGCGTTCAATCGCACGCATCGGCCGCGCGCGGCCATCGCGAGCCGAGCCGCCGTTCGTCCCGGTCGCGCCTCGTTCGGACGCAGGAGACTCGGACGCAGAAGACCGTCGCGCGCGATCGGAAATCCGAGCGCGACGCTCAGCCCACCCGAGCGCGAGAGAGCCCGACGACCGTTCATGGGTCGACCGCCGGCAGGGGACGCTGGCGCGGCTCGCGGCGAGGATCGTTCGACATCGACTCGAATCCGCGCCGCGAGCGCGACCCTCAGTCCGAGACCGGCGCGCCGCCGCAGTCGATCTGCCCGCTCTGCTCGCAGGTGCAGGTCGTCTGGTAGTCCGGGGGCTGCTCGTAGGTGCTGCCGACCGCGTGGGTGTGTCCGCCGTGGGCGCAGCCGCCTCCACAGCCGACGAGGGCCAGCGCGGTGGCCGCGAGCGCGGCCAGAAGAAGAGCCTTGTTCCGCATGGGCGCGAGCTTACCCGATTCGGCTCGCCGTGCGCACCGGGTGCGTGAGGCACCTCGAAGATGCCCTCCGGAGGCCTCCCCGCCGTCGCTGCCGGAGCTCGGGCGCGACACGAGCCGCGAGCGCAGAGACGGTGGGAGCCGATGGCGCGCTCTCGCGGGACGTGTAGAGCGCCGGGCATGGCGACCGAGCACGAGGTGACGGACGAGGCGCGCCCGCTCGGGGGCCGGGGACGGGCAATCGTCCTACGGCCCCGCGAGGCGGGCGCGGCTCAGCCGGTGGGCCCGGGATCGTGCGTGGCGCCGTCCGCGCTCTCCGCGTGCCCCGAGCTGACCTGCACGTCGGGAAAGACGAGGTTCTGCCGGACCCGATCGCCGGGGAAGAGCGCCCGCACCTGGCCCATCAGCTTGTCGACGGCCAATCGGTGATCGTCGCGCACCGCCAGCTCCTCGGCGAAGGCGGCGAGGTACGCGTCCCGCGCGCTCTTGTACGCGTCGACCGCGGTCCCGAGCTTGGTGGCCACCGCCTGGAGCTTCGGGAGCTCGGCCGTGCGCAGCGCGTCCACGCCCGTCAGTCCGCTGTTCTGTAGGCGCTCGATCAAATCGCCGAGCGGCGCCACCTGCCTCGCCCCGTAGGGCGCGACGATGGGCGTCACTCCGCCGTCGAAGAGCGCCTTCGTCAACGGCCCGCGGCGAGCGCCGTCGGCGATCTCCGTCTCGCGCTCGAACATCCGGATCGCCCGATCCACGTCGTAGTCCCCGAAACGCAGATCTTGCCGCGCCTCGAGCAGCGGCCGGCGCAAGCTCCGCCGCGCCTCGTACTTCGTACGCAGCTCCTCGTTCAGCGTCGTGAACGGGCCCGCCAGCGGCTGGGTCTCCTCGAAGTGCGAGAGCCCGCGCGAGAGCGAGACTCCGTAGTCGAGGCGAACCTCGGACCCTGCGTTCGCCCGGTAGTTTCTCATCCGAACCTCCCCTCGCCGCATCAGCCCGGGCGGGCCGTGACGCGGCAGCTGTTCCCTGTTTGAACCTCATCGAGCGGCAAACTTCAAGGAAAAGATGCCCTCGGGGCATGATTCGCCCCCTGAAATGGGCAAAATTGCGTCGAAAACCGTCTACATCGGCATGCGAGACGAGCCACGTGTCGCTGGCGACCCTCTACTTCGACACGCGAGACGACGTGCATGCCGCCTGGGCCTCACGACCTCGACATCCGCGCCGTCCTGGGTGCGGCCTGCGCTTTTCTACCTTGCCATCCGGAACGTCGTGGATGGCACCTGTCGCTCGCTACCGAGGCATCCGAGACGCCTCACATGCCGCCGGTGACGAGCGACCGAGGCATGCACGGCGACCCACATGCCGGCGGTCACGACGACCAGCGGGGATCCGCTCGTCGTGACTGGCGAGGAGACGAATTTCGTGCCCGAATCCCGAACGCCGGCCCCCGCGCCGATGGGTCGCCGAGGCAGCGTACGGCCGTCGATTGGGAGCGAGCCTCTGGTGGGGTGTACGCATCCATCGTCGTACGGGATCGTGAACCCAGGGCCGACTCGAACGTAGGGTGGAGGACATGAGCGCGCGTTCACTCTTGCTGGTCGCGGTGCTCTGCGCGACGGGGTGCGACCACCCCGACACTTTCCACGCCGCCGGGACGCAGGTCGACGCTTCACCGCGCGACGCCGCCTGCCCGGCCGACGCCGGCTACGCCTACCTGCAAGCCTGCAAGACGAACGCCGATTGCGCGTCCTACTTCCGCTCCTTTGCCGGAAGTGGAACGCTCTACTCCGTCTGCTTTCAAGGCCAGTGCCGGTCGGCCGACACGTGCGTGCAGACGAACGCCGGAGCCGCGGATACGTGCGGCTGCGGACTGGCGCCGACCAGCGCGTTGGGCTGCCCGCCGCCGACCCTGTGCATGAGCGCGTCCCCCGGCGCCTCCCCGAGCTGCGTCGCCATCTGCCGGTGACCTCTGGCGGACGGCGACGCCCGCACCCGGTGCACGCGTGCCCGGAGCCGCCGAGCACGAGCAGAGAGCTCGGAGCTCGTGCTCGTCGAGAGCCCGGAACCGTGCGCGGCGTGATCCGCCGGGACCGCCCGTGTCAACGTGTGTTGACGGCCGGCGGCCGGGGCTCGAAGCGATGTTCGATCGCGCGCGATCGAGGGAAATCGATCGACTCGAATGCGAAGCGTCGTTCCGACGCGGCAAGCACGATTGGTCGTCTTCCCAGGTGTCCGCGAAAGAGCATTTCCAGGCGACACCGGATCGGTGATACTCCTCCGCGCCATGCCGTTGCGGCTCTCGCTCGCGCTCGCCGTCGCATTGGTGGCCGTGACGTTCGGTTCGGGCTGTCGGCGCGCCGCGACCCAGCCTTATGCCTACGCGCCGACCCGAGCGTGCGAGCCTCCGTGCTCTCCCGGCTTTCAGTGCGCGCCCCAGGGCTACTGCGTCGCCAGCTGCCAGCCCGCCTGCGGCGCCGGCTGGTCCTGTCAAAGCGGGCAATGCGTTCCGCTCTGTAACCCACCGTGCGTCCCTGGCGCCTATTGCGGGCCGGACCGTGTCTGTCACCCCGGCCCGCCGCCGCCTGCCCGCGGCGACGAGCCCTCGCAAGACTGGCGGCCCGCGCCGCCGAGTGGCGCGCTGCCGGGGGGACGGTCGTGAAGCAGGCGATCCTCGTCGGCTTCTCGCTCTCGGTGGCGGGCTGCATCTGCGCGCCCGGTGAGTCGATGTGCGAAGGGCGCTGCGTGGACGTGTCGACCGATCCGACGAACTGCGGCGCGTGCGGAGTGCGCTGCGAGACGGAGTGCCGAGCCGGGCAGTGCATCCCGGGGGACGAGTGCACGAGCGATGCGGACTGTGACGACGGGCTCGCCTGCACCGGGCGGGAGACCTGCACCGGCCGGCGCACGCTCCCGGGAGGGGAGACGGTCCTGTACTGCCGGGCGGGTGAGCACGTGATCTGCAACGACGGGGTGATGTGCACGGTCGACCGCTGCGCGGAGCCCGACGGGGCCTGCACGTCGACGCCGGACGACGCCCGCTGCGGGGACGGCACGTGCGACGGGACCGGCAGCTCGGGCTGTCACTATGCGTGCGACCGCTCGCCCTGCGGCGTGGTGGAGCCGCAGTGCGGCTGCGGTCCCGGGGACGCCTGCTACCTCGCGATGGACGGAAGCGTGTCGTGTCAGCCGCCGGGCGTTGGGGGCGACGGGGATCCGTGCTCCCGCGCGAGCGACTGCCTGCCGGGCTTCGGCTGCTTGGACATCTCGCTCGACGCGACGCAGCCCGACACGCGCTGCGCTGCGCTCTGCCATGCGGGCTCCGACTGTCTCCGCCACGTCTGCTCGGAGCCGCTCACCGGGATGGGCGAGCCCATCGGCCGCTGTGCTTCGGTGTGCAGCCTGGTGAGCCCCACGAACTGCCCACGCGGTGAGACCTGCGCGCTCTACACGGCCTCGGGGCGGCTCTGGACGGAGTGCGCGAGCCATCCGGGAACGGGTGCGCAAGGCGATCGCTGCGGCGCGCTCGGCGAATGTGGGATCGGGTTGCTCTGCGTGACGACGTCCACGGGCTCGCGCTGCGCGGAGTGGTGCACGACCTCGAGCGACTGCGCCGGCGCGCTCCAATGCGTGCCGCTGATGCCCGAGATCGTCCTCGACGGCGTCACCTTCGGAGCCTGCTTGTGAGCGCTCGCGCCGCCATCGTGATCGCGTTGCTCGCCGCCGCCAGCGTCGCCCACGCGCAGGCACCCACGACGCCGTCGGGGACGTCCGAGAGCGCAGCGACCGAACCTACCCCGCCGGCGCCCGCCGCAACGGAGCAGGTGCCCGCTTCGCCGGCGCCGGCAGACGCGCAGCAGCAATCCTCGGCCCCGCCGAGCGCGGTCGATGCGTCCGCCTCGAACCCGCTGGGCTTCTCGCGTGTCGACCGCGCCACGGTGCGCGTGCTGGCGGTCCGAGGCGTCGGCGCGATGCGCATCGAGAGCGACTCGGGGCAGCCGCGCATGCTCGGGGTGCCGGACGCCGGGCACGGGAGCGGCCTCGTGATCGCGCCGGACGGCATCGTCCTCACCGCGAACCACGTCATCGAGGACGCGGCGCTGCTGGCGGTCTGGGTGCCCGGACAGGACCGCGCGCTGCCGGCCGCCGTCGTGTATCGAGACGAGGCGAGAGACCTCGCGTTCTTGGCGGTGTCCGGGAGCTTCGAGGACTACGTCGAGCTGGAGCCGACGGTGCCCTTGCGCGTGCGACAGCAGGTGCACGCGATCGGCTATCCCCTCGACGTGCGCCGTACCGACCCGCAGTCGAGCCGGGGCATCGTGGCGGGCGAGAGCCCCGACGGGTTCATCCAGCTGGACATGGCGCTCAATCCCGGCAACTCCGGCGGACCGCTGATCGACGCGGACGAGCGCGTGGTGGGCATGGTGGTGGCGCGCGGCAACCCCGAGGCCGGCGTGCAGAGCATGGGCTTCGCGGTGCCGCTCGCCCCCATCGCGCAGGCCTACGAGGCGCACGTCCGGGCGCCGGGCGCGCTCGACGCGGCCCAACGTGAGCTGGCCGACACGGCGCGCACGCACGAGATCGCGCGGCTGGTGGCGCTCCTGGTGCGGGTCGGCGCCGTCGAGCTGGTCCACGACGTGATTGGCGTGCTCGACGCGGGCCGCCGGAGCGAGATCCTCGAGCGGCTGCGCGCCCTGTCGGAGCACACGCAGGACCCGGAGGTGCTCGCGCTCCTGGCCGCGTACTTCTGGGATGCCGCGGCCGTGGTGCTCGAGCGCGCGGGCGGTGCGATGCGCGCCTCGCAGCTCGTGGCCGGCCCGGAGCGGCAGATGGTCGCGGACCTGATGACGCGGGCGGTTTCGCTCTGCCATCGCGCGGTCTCGCTCGATCCGCTGATCGCGCGGCGCTCGCCCTTCGTGGCTCGGGTCGTCTACTACTTCGACCCCGCCTCCGCTCCCGCCGTGCCGGTACCGCCCCCTCCGATGGCTGCGCCGGCGCCCGCGAGCCCGCCCGCCGCGGCGCCCGCCGATTGCGCTCCTTCGCCCTACCGCGACCCGCGGGTGGTCTTGCACGTCGGCCTCGCGCTCCTCACGCAGCCACGCGGCGGGTTCGGGCTCGCGTTCGGGACCGGCAACCTCGGCGTCGACTGGTCGCCGGCGACGCTCCGCGCCGGCATCGTCGCGTTCGACTTTCGGCTCGGCGGCGGCATGCGCTTCGGCGGGTGGGGGCCTTCGTTCCTCTTCGGGGCCAACCTCGACCTCGGGGGAACGCTCCGCATCGGCGACCGCTACGGGGCGATGATTGGCGCGGCGTGGTCGCCGGGCGTCCTGCTGAACGGCTCGCAGGCGACGGGCGTGACGGCCGCGGGCTGGCGCGCGTTCGCGGGGGCGCAGATCGACGTCGCGACCGTCGGGCTCGGCTGGTACGGCATGCAGCTCGACGGTGCGCCCGCGTTTCATTCGTTCGAGCTCTTCGTGGAGCTCGGGTGGTGAGGTGGATCCTCGGCGCGCTGAGCTCGCTCCTCCTCGGCGCCTGCCTCTGCGCGCCGGGGACGAGCAAGTGCGACGGACAGTGCGTCGACACCGCCACCTCCAACGCGCACTGCGGCGCGTGCGGCAACGCGTGCCCGGCGACGTTGAGCTGCCGCGACGGTCGATGTCAGCCGCCCTCGGGCTCCTGTGTGCCCGACTGCGGCGCCAACGCGCACTGTCAGGCCGGTTCGTGCGTGTGCGACGCGGGGGTCACCCGCTGCGGCTCGACGTGCGTCGATCTCCAGAACGACGCGCGCAGCTGCGGCTCGTGCGGGCTCGCCTGTGGGATGGGCGCCCAATGTGAGCGAGGCTTCTGTCGTTGCACGGATGCGAGCCAGACCGTGTGCGGCGGAGCGTGCGTGAATCTCACCTCCGCCCACGACGACTGCGGCGCCTGCGGTCACGCGTGCCCCGCCGAGGCGACCTGCACGGCGGGCGCGTGCGTCTGTCCGGGCGCCGGCGGGATCGAGTGCGACGGCACATGCGTCGACGGTTCCACCGACGCCGCCAACTGCGGCGCGTGCGGAACCGCGTGCACGCTCCAATGCATGAACGGGGCGTGCGAAGCGATCGACGACGTGAGCATCGGTGGGTCGCACATGCTCGTGCGCATGACGAGCGGCGTGATGTGGTCCTGGGGCTACGACGCGAGCTGCCAGCTCGGCGACGGCGAGTGCGTCACCCGCTCCCAGCCGGCGGCTCGCTATCCGATCACCGGGATCACGCAGATCTCTGCCGGTGTGAACTACTCCTGCGCAGTGGCCGGCGGTCGCGCGTACTGCTGGGGAGACGACGAGTACGGCCAGCTCGGCAACGGCACCACCGCGTTCGCGTATCGCAATGCCGGCCGGGTCCCGACGAGCGGGGTCGTCAGCCGCGTCGCCGCCGGGGACGACGCGACGTGTGCGCTCCTCTCCGATCGAACGGTCTACTGCTGGGGCCGGGCCGACGAGGGGATCGTGGAGTCGCCCGGCCTCGATCCCGTGACCGTGCCGGTGCGCTGGGGGAGCCTCGACGACGTCGTCGAGCTCGAGGTCGGTGGCTCCGCCGTCTGCGTGCGTCGCGAGGGCGGCGAGGTGCACTGCAGCAGGTTCGGCAACGTCGGCGGGTGGCCGCCCGAGCGCGCCGAGTGGTTCGGCGCGACCGACATCGACGTCGGCGGCGGGCACGCCTGCGCAATCCTGGACGGCGCGGTGTCCTGCTTCGGCCGAAACGGCAGCGGCCAGCTCGGCGACGGAACCGTCGACTCGGGCTTCGGGCTCGACGGACCGACCACGGTGGAGCTGCCCGAGCCCGCGGTCGAGCTCGCGCTCTACGGCTTCGGGACCTGCGCGCGCGTCTCGAGCGGCCGCGTGTACTGCTGGGGCGACAGCGCAAATGGCGTGACCGGCCCCTTGGCGCCGAGCCCGGCGACGACGCCCCGAGCGATCCCCTCCACGGTCGGCTCGCAGCGGCTCTTCTGCGGCCTGGGCAACTGTTGCGTCTGGTTCGGCGGCGCCGACCTGCGCTGCTGGGGCGACGACTACAACGGGCAGCTCGGAGACGGGCGCGGTCACGCCGACCGCGACACCCCCTATCCGATCCGATGGCAGTGAGCGCGACGGAGCGCGCTACGCCGTTTCGTCCTCGCTCAGCCCAAGCTCGTGGATCATCCGCTCGCGCATCACGAACTTCTGCATCTTGCCGGTCACGGTCATCGGGAACTCGGTCACGAAGCGGACGTAGCGGGGGATCTTGTAGTGGGCGATCTGGCCGCGGCAGAAGTCGCGGATCGCCTCGTCCGTGACCGGCTCTCCCTCGCGGAGCTGGATCCACGCGCAGAGCTCCTCGCCGTACTTGGCGTCCGGCACGCCGAAGACCTGCGCGCCTTGTACGCTCGGGTGGCGGTAGAGGAACTCCTCGATCTCGCGCGGGTAGATGTTCTCGCCGCCGCGGATGACCATGTCCTTGAGGCGGCCGACGATGTTGCAGTAGCCCTGCTCGTCGATCGTCGCGAGGTCGCCGGTGTGCATCCAGCGGCCTTCGTCGATGGCCTCGCGAGTGCGCGCTTCGTCGTCCCAGTAGCCGCGCATCACCGAGTAGCCGCGGGTGCAGAGCTCGCCCGTCTCGCCCGGCGGCACCACACGGCCGTCCAGATCCACGATCTTCACCTCGACGTGAGGGTGGATGCGGCCGACTGTCGACACCCGGTGCTCCAGCGGATCGTCGGTGCCGCTCTGAAAGCTGACCGGGCTGGTCTCGGTCATCCCGTAGGCGATGGTGACCTCCGCCATGTGCATGCGGTCGATCACCTTCTTCATCACCTCGATGGGGCAGGGCGAGCCGGCCATGATCCCGGTCCGCAGCGAGGAGAGGTCGAAGCTCGCGAAGTCCGGGTGCGCCAGCTCGGCGACGAACATCGTGGGCACGCCGTGCAGGGCCGTGCACTTCTCGGCCTGCACCGTCTCGAGCACCGCGCGCGGCTCGAACGCCTCGCTCGGGTAGACGATGGCCGCGCCGTGGGTGATGGCGGCGAGGTTGCCGAGCACCATGCCGAAGCAGTGGTAGAGCGGCACGGGGATGCAGAGGCGGTCCTCCTCGCCGAGCTTCATCGCCTCGCCGACGAAGAAGCCGTTGTTGACGATGTTGAAGTGGCTGAGCGTGGCGCCCTTGGGGTAGCCCGTGGTGCCGCTGGTGAACTGGATGTTGATGGCGTCGTCCGGCCGGAGCTCGGCCGCCAGCTCGCGCACGCGCTTCCGCTCGGCGTCGGTCGCCGCGTGCGCGATGTCGTCGAAGCTCAGCATCCCGTGCGTCGTCTCGTCGCCGAGGTGGATCACGGCTTCCAGCGCGGGTAGCCGCTCGGCCTCGAGCTGACCGGGCGAGCAATGCGCGAGCTCCGGCGCCAGCTCGTGGAGCATCCCGAGGTAGTCGCTGCTCTTGAAACGGTCGGCGGTGATCAGCGCCCGGCACTTCACCAGGTTCAGCGCGTACTCGAGCTCGGCCGTCCGATAGGCCGGGTTGATGTTGACGAGGATCAGCCCGGCCTTGGCCGTGGCGAGCTGCGTGATCACCCACTCGCTGCAGTTGGGTGACCAGATGCCGACGCGGTCGCCGGGCGAGAGGCCCATCGCGAGGAGGCCGGCGGAGACCTCGTCGACCCGGCGCGAGAGCTCGCGGTAGCTCCAGCGCACGTCCTGGTGGCGCACCACCAGCGCTTCCCGATCGCCGAAGCGCGCGACGGTCTCGTCGAAGGCCTGTCCGACCGTCTGGTAGCGGAGCGGCTCGTTGCTCGTCCCGCACACGTAGCTCTGGCTCAGTCGGCTCATCGACACCTCCGGTTGCGAGCGGCGTGACTCGATCAGGGCTTTCAGCTTGGAGCCGCGCCGAGAGGCGATCAACGGTCCGCGCACCCTTCTCCGACGGCATGCCAGGCGGGGACCCTTGCGCCCGAGCGTCATCGACCCGAGAGTGCCCGCTCACAGAAGGAGGAATGCGATGCGAATGAAGCGCCTCGGGAACACCGGCCTACAGGTCTCCGAGCTCTGCCTCGGCACCATGACCTACGGCGGCAAGGGCTTCTGGAAGGTCATCGGCGACCTCGGAGTCGAGGCCGTCACGCCGTCAGCTGAAGATGGCGGTCGACGCCGGCGTCAACTTCATCGACACCGCGAACGTCTACCACGAGGGCGAGTCCGAGAAGCTGCTCGGCCAGGCCATCCGCGCGCGGGAGCTTCCGCCGCGAGGAGCTGGTGATCGCCACCAAGGTGCGCGGCCGGGTCGGCGAAGGACCCAACGACGTCGGCCTCTCCCGCAAGCACATCCTCGACTCGATCGACGCCAGCCTCGAGCGGCTGCAGATGGACTACGTCGACCTCTACCAGATCCACGGCGTCGACCCGGAGACGCCGATGGAGGAGACGCTCGGGGCGCTGGCCGACGTCGTGCGCGCCGGCAAGGCCCGCTACATCGGCTTCTGCAACCTGCCGGCGTACAAGGCGATGAAGGCGCTGGCCATCTCGGATCGGTTGGGCCTGCCGCGCTTCGTGTCGGCGCAGATGTACTACACCATCGCCGGCCGCGACATCGAGCGGGAGATCGCGCCGCTCGCGCAGGAGGAAGGGCTCGGCATCCTGCCCTGGTCGCCGCTGGCGGGGGGCTCTTGACCGGCAAGTTCACGCGCAACAGCGAGGGGCCGGAGGGCGCGCGCCGCACCCAGTTCGACTTCCCGCCGGTGAACCGCGCTCGCGCGTTCGATTGCGTGGACGCGATGCGGAGGGTCGCCGAAGCGCACGACGCGTCCATCCCGCAGGTCGCGCTCGCGTATCTGCTGCACAAGCCCTTCGTCACCAGCGTCATCATCGGCGCCCGCACCGACGCGCAGCTCGCCGACAACCTCGCCTCGGCCGACCTGAAGCTGAGCGACGAGGAGATGGCTGCGCTCGACGAGGTCAGCGCGCTCCCGCCGGAGTACCCGGGCTGGATGGTGGAGTTCCAGAACCGCGACCGCGCGCCGCAGGAGTAGCCGCGACGGCCCGGCGCGAGCCACGACCGTGAAAGGCGTCGTACTTCTCGACCGCGACTACACGCAGCCGCATCGCTGGTCACGATGACGAGGAGGGGAGGAGGAGCATCGTCGACGTCGCCCGGACCGTCCTGGCGGGTCGACGTGCTCTCTCGCCGTGCTGCGTCGTGAGTGTGCTCGCCTTCGCCTGTCCCGATTGAGCGGGCGGCGTCGCCCCGTGGTGCTCTCAGCTCCGAATCGAACCAGACTTCGGGCTCGGATGAGCGCATATCGGGACGAGCGGGAGGCGCTGGCGGCGCGCATCGAGCAGCTCGAGCGGGAGCTGGCCGACGCGCGGCGGGAGATTGCACGGCTGAGGCGCGGCGGCGACGGGGAGCTCGCCGAGCCGAGCGTCTTCCTCGGCGCGCCGAGCCGCGTCGTGCTCGAGCGGACGCTCTCGGGCGAGCTGCCCGACGAGGCGCTCGAGCAGCTGGTCGAGGTGCTGCGGCTGACGTTCGGACAGATGGGCCGCCGCGAGGACGTGGGAAGGACCGCCGCCTGGCGCACCGACGCCGAGGCGGGACGGCGCGCGCAGGTGTTCATCATCCGAGGCGACGGCACGACGCGGATCCGGGTCGAGGAGAAGCTGGGCAGCCTCGCAGGCGGTCTCTTCGGCGGCGTGGTGGGCGGCGCGGGGGCCGGGGGCGTCGTGGTCATCCTGGCCATCGCGGCCGAGACGGGGCTCTTCTTGCCCTTCGGCGCGGCCCTTTCGCTCCTGTGGGCCGGTCTGACCTACAGCGTCGCGCGCACCACGTTCGCCGCCCTCGGCAAAACCCGCGAGCGCCAGCTCTTCCGGCTGATTGAGGAGCTGGAGGCCCTCGCGCGAGAGGCGCTCGAAGAGCCGGTGGTGAGAGCGAGGGTGAGCGCGGAAGAGGAGGACGTCGTCGACGCGAGCGAAGCGGCGGCGACCCGCTCGAAGGGCGACGCCTCGCGGTGAGAGGGCGCAGCGTGGCGGGGCGGACGATGACCGAGCGCGCGGACGGTCTCTCCGCCAGCTGCCCTCCCGCCTCGCATGGGCAGGGCTCGGTCCGGCCGCCGACTTGGAGGACGCCAGGCGGAGCCCAGGTCGGCCCGCGCGCGGGTAGCAGATCCGCGCATCGGGCCGAAGCGAGCGACTTCGGTCCTTTGGTCCTTGACGACAGCGCCTCCGGGCACGTTCAATACGAGCCCCGAGGAGACGATCCGGACGCGCCCGCTCGAGGCGTCCGGTCGGTCGCGCACGGTCTGCGCGCACCGCTTCGCGCGCTCCTCACACATCTCTGGCGGCAGAGGAGCCCATGTTCGCAGTTGTCATCACGGAGAAGGGTGGCGCCCAGCGGCGGTTGGACTTCGACAAGAACGAAGTCACCATCGGCCGCGTCCAGGGCAACGACATCATCCTGCCCAAGGGCAACGTCTCCAAGAGGCACTCGCGCATCGTCCTGAAGGACAACCGCTTCATCGTCGTCGACCTGAAGAGCACCAACGGGACGTACGTCAACGGGCGCAAGATCACGTCGCCGCTGGTGGTGAAGGGCGGCGACAAGATCTACATCGGCGACTTCATCCTCACCCTCGAGGAGGCAGCGGGCGCCGGTGCAGGCGCGGGTGGCTTCGAGGCGCAGGCCTCTCCCGCTCCGGGTGGACCGCCCCCCATGGGCGCACCGCCCGGGCCGCCGCCGGCAGGTCCGCCTCCCATGGGCCCGCCTCCGTCGGTCGGCGCACCGCCCGGACCGCCGCCCGGGCCGCCCAGCCGGCCCTCGGCGCCGCCGCCCTTGCCGCCCCGGCCGGGCCCGGCACCGATGCCGGCTCCCGCCGCACCGTCACCGGCACACATGTCTCCGGCGCCGGTTCCTGCGGCGCCCGCCGGGCCGCCGCCGTCGATGCAGCACTCGCCGTCGATGCCGCAACACGCGCCGCCGCCGCAGCACTCGGCGCCGCCGATGCCGAGCGCGCCTCAGGCTCCGGCCCCCATGCCGCCGGCTCCCGCGCCAGCCCCCATGCCGATTGGAGGCGCGGCCGAGCGTTTCCCCCTCGACGAAGAGCCGGCGGGTCACGAGGCCGCGAGCCCCTCCCCGCGCATCGTGTCGTCGAGCGCGCCGGCGCCGGTGCCGCCTGCCCCGCAGCCGCCTGCGCCCCTGGCTCCGGCTCCCCAGCCGCCCGCGCCCCAGGCTCCGGCTCCCCAGCCGCCTGCGCCCCAGCCGCCTGCGCCGCAGGCCCCGGCGGCCCCGGCCCCACAGCCGCCTGCCCCGCAGCCGGCGCCCTCCGCGCCGGTACCGCAGCAGTCCTCGCCGGCCCCGATCTCCGCACCGGCGGCCCCCTCCGGTGCGCGACCTTCCAAGGGCGACCAGGCCGCGCTCTCCGCCGTGGTCGGTCAGGCGGCGAGCAACTTCAACCCCTACGAGGTCACGGCGCCGGTGCCGGAGGGTGATCCCCGCCGGGACAGCGCCCGCCGCGCCGTCGACGGCGCCCTCGACAACGCAGCCAAGATCGGCCCGGGCTTCGATCGCCAGAAGATTGGCGCCGCGGCTCTGGAAGAGCTTGTCGGCCTCGGTGCGCTCGGCGCGCTGATCGGCGACGAGTCCGTGCACGAGGTCACGGTGCAGGGCCCGGGCACGGTCGCCGTCGATTGCGGTCAGGGCCTGGCACCGCACGAGAGCTGCTTCTCCTCGGCCGAGGCCCTCTCGGTGATCGTCGGCCGCCTGGTCACCAGCGCGGGCGGCTACTACGACCGTGGCAAGCCCACCCAGGAAGGCACGCTGCCGGGGGGAGTCCACTTCAGCGCCGTGATGGCACCGGTCGCGGTGGGCGGCCCGATCGTGGAGCTGCGCCGCACGGCGCGGGCGGCGGTGCGCGGTGAGCAGCTCGCCTCCCGCGGGATGCTGACCAACGAGATGCTCGACGTGCTCCGCCGGGCCAGCCGCGCTCGCAAGAACGTGGTGGTCGTCGGGCCTAGCGACGCGGGCGTGAGCCAGCTCGTCAGCGCCATCGCCAACCTCACCGACGGCGAGAGCGTGGTGGCCATCGAGGCGACCCCGAACCTCGCCCTCGCGAGCTCCGACGGCGCCCGCCTCGCGGCGGCGAGCGGGACCAGCATGGAGGAGGCGATCACCCGCGGCGGCCGGATGAGCGCCGACCGCATCGTGATCGACGGTGTGCGTGGGACCGAAGCCCTCGCGGCGCTCCTGACCGTGGCCTCCCGCACCGGCTCGACGCTCGGCGTGCACAGCGCGGCGGGCTCCGACGCCCTCCGCCACCTGAGCGCGCTGGCCCGGCTCGCGGGCGCCAACGCCGACGCGGTCTCCGACATCCTGCCCTCGGCGGTCGGGGTGCTGGTCCGGGTCGGCCGCGGCAACGACGGGCAGCCGCGCGTCGAGTCGCTGGCCGAAGTGCGACGAGGCGGCAGCGGGCCCGAGGTGGTCGAGCTCTTCTCGGGCGGTTCCTCGACCGGGCAGTCCCCCAGCTTCTGAGGGCCCGAGCTTCTGAGAGCCCTGAGAAAGCTGGCATCACCGCGCGCTGCGGGCCTCCGGGCTCGCGGCGCGTTCGTTTTCCGTCGTCGGACGAGGCCGGCCGGACGAACGCCCGCGGCTCACGCGTTCACCGGAAGTGAACCGATTCTCAGCCGGCCCAGAGCTCGCTGATCTGCTTCGGCAAGACCCGCGCGAGGCGCCCCACCTCGCCCGGCGAGATGTGCTCGCCGATGACGTCGAGGACGACGGCGGTCACCTCGTCGAGCTCTTCCCCATCTTGCCGTCGGAGCTCCTCGGCCACACGATCGAGGAAGTCGTCGCGCTTTCGGAAACGCGCAGGTTTCCCGCTCGGCCTCCAGCCCTCGTAGTACGCCCCTCGCACCATCAGTGGGAGCTGCGCTCCGAGCGCGGTCGCCTCCTCCACGCTGAGGCGGTCGCGCAGCACGTGCAGCACCGCGCGCAAGGCCGACCACGCGCGTTGACGGTCGTCCCAGCCCATGCGGCGCATGATGTCGCCCAGCCACAGATTCGTTTTCTGCAGCGTCGTCTCGAATGGTTCGTTCGCGCTCATGACTTCCCGTCTCCCTGTCAACGCAGCTAATCACACGCCGAACGTCTGCGATCGTGGACGGCCCAGATTATTCGCGATCTCGCCCACCCTCGCGAATCCTGGTGCTTCCACGAGCCTTCCCGTCGCCCTACGAAATACCGCCTGTATCCCTCCGGGCGCCGGAAAGGCTCGTGAAACCGGACCCCTTCGGGATCATCGGACGTTCTCGTGGATAACCCGGGCTAGTCCGCACAGTTGAAATCGCTCGCCCGCCGACACAGCTTGTCAGGAGGGAGGCTACGCCGATGGGGGGAAGGGCTCGCGCTGGATCGGTGGCGTCGGCTTCCGTTCGCGTGCCCTGGCTCCGCGCAGGTGGCGAAAACGGAGGCCGATTTTCCGGGTCTCGGCTTCGCTCCGGTCTCGCGCGGCGAGCATCGCCTCGCCCCTTGGTGTCCGAGCGGCCTTGGTGTCCGAGCGGCCTTGGTGTCCGAGCGGCCTTGGTGTCCGAGCGGCCTTGGTGTCCGAGCGGCCTTGGTGTCCGAGCGGCCTTGGTGTCCGAGCGGCCTTGGTGTCCGAGCGGCCTTGGTGTCCGAGCGGCCTTGGTGTCCGAGCGGCCTTGGTGTCCGAGCGGCCTTGGTGTCCGAGCGGCCTTGGTGTCCGAGCGGCCTTGGTGTCGAGCGAATCGTTTCCGGGCATGCGGGGTCCCGGATCGACGTTCGAGATCTCGGCACTAGAGAATCTGAATCAGAAGCGTCGCGGCGAACCCGCACGACGCACAATGAGAATCGTGTCCACCATGAAGACGAAAGCAAACAGCTCCACGACATCGATGCGAAACGGGTCGATGCGCAACGTCGACGTGTTCGACATCTACCTGGCGGGTCTTCGCGACCTCCCTCGGCCCCTCGACCGCGAGGGCGAGGTGCGCGCCGCAGAGGAGATCGAGGACGCCGAGCGCGCCTGCCTCGACATCATCCTCTCCTACGGAGTGCTCCTCCCGGAGCTGATCGAGTGGGCCGACCGTTTCGACGCCGGTGAGCGCTCGGTGCTCGAGCTCTCGAAGCTCGGCGATTACGAAGGCGAGCAGGGTCGTGAGCGGCTCCACAAGAGGCTCGATCGCGCCCGCCGCGCGGAGCGCAAGTGCGAGAAGCTGCACGTCCACGCCGAGGGCAACGCCGTCGAGCGCAAGGCCGCCCGCGAGAGCGCGTTCGAGAAGCGCGCCCAGGTCGTGCGCGACATCGGTCTGCACCGAGAGCGCATCCAGGACGTGCTCGGGCGGGTGACCAAGCTGCTCGCACCTTTTCCGGTGCGGCGTGACACGTTGCGCGTGCGCGAGCAGGTCCGCGAAGCGGAGCGCGAGCTCGGCCGGCACCGGGCGGTGCTCACGCGCCTCGCCCATGAGCTGGCGGGCGAGCGCGCGAGGCTCGACCGGGCGCGCAACCGCCTGGCAGAGGTGAACCTGCGACTGGTGGTCATGCTCGCCAAGAGCTACCGCCGCTCCGGTGTGCCTTTCCCGGATCTCGTCCAGGAGGGGAACCTCGGGCTGATGCGCGCCATCGACAAGTTCGACTACCGCGTGGGCACGCGCTTCTCGACCTACGCCGCGTGGTGGATCCGGCAGGCCGTGGCCCGCGAGGCGACGCGGCAGCGGGAGACGGTGCGGATGCCCTTCGGCCTCGTCGACAAGCGCCGGCGGGCGAGCCGTGCCGCGCGCACGCTGGCCCAGACGCTGGGCCGCACTGCGGAGACCGGCGAAGTGGCCAAAGAGCTGGGCATGACCGAGGCGCAGGCCCGGCGGGCGCTCGAGGCGGTGCCGAGGTCCATCCCGCTCCACGCGCACGTCAGCGAAGAGGGTGATCGTCAGTGGGACGAGGTGCTGACCGACGAGGGGGCCACCTCGATCGACGAGGACGTGGCCTCCAAGCAGCAGCAAGCGGCGGCGCGGGTCGTGCTCCACAAGCTCACGCCGCGCGAGCAGCACATCCTCAAGCGGCGCTTCGGTCTCGACGGCTCGGGCGAGGAGGTCACCCTCCGCGAGATCGGCGAGGAGCTCGGCCTGAGCCGCGAGCGTATCCGCCAGCTCGAGTCCATCGCGCTCGAGAAGCTCCGCCAGGCGCTCACCGAGCAGGTCTGATCGGAGCTTCCAAGTCCGCTCATCGGTCGCGCGGACGCCACACGCGCCTCGAGCCGCTCGGTGCCATTGCGACACCGAGCGGCTCGTGTTTCGTTCGCGTCTCGGCGCGACCACCGCGGGAGATCCGGCCTCGGACCGGATCGCGCCCGGCGGACGCTCCAAGGCTGTCTGTTCGAGCGGGCCCGCGTCAGGCTGCCCGTTCGCGCGCCGCCTGCCAGCGCTCCAGGGTCAGAATCGATCGCGCGCTGCACGGCGGCCATCAGGTCGGGGTCGCGAACCTCCGCGCCCATGCGCCGAGTGCGGTCGCGACCGGCGACCACGACACAGTAGCCGCGTTGCTCACGAATGATCTCGACCTCGAGCCGAGCACGTCCGTCCGGGTCCACTGTTGCCGCGAGGGTGCGCAGGCGCTCCAGCACCGAACGCCGTGCATCCGTCGCGAGCTCCACTCCGTCCCATTCGATCTCGACCATGTTCGCTGTCTCCCGAACCTCGATGCGCAACCCGCGTGCCGTCCCGTCCGGGCGCGGTGCAGCCGAGGAACGCTGGCCAGGGCGGGCGCCATCCGCGCCCGTGGGGCAGCCTGGCGCGCCACGGCGTGGAGCTCGATGCGCGCGACCCCTCCCGTCGCCCAGCGCCGGAACGCGCCCGCCCGTCCGCTCGCCGAACATGTCGTGCGTCTATCCTCCTCCCCCTCCGAACGAGAGTCCGACGCGTAGCGCTCGCCGGTGCTCTCGGTCCGGGGTCGCGAACCAAGCTAGATGTCCTCCGCGGAAGTCGCGACACGTTCTGGCCGGCCCTCGACGCCGATCTCGGAGGGGAGCCTCCTCGAAAGTGCTTTGCACTTCCTGCGGGGGCGCGCCCCCAATCTCGGCGCCGATTGCTCGGCCATACCGGTCGCGACTTCCCCCTCGGACATCTGGTTGGGAGATTCTTCCCCCTGCGATGCGCGTTCTTGCCCGTCCGATGTTCGACCCGGGAGACCCGAGCGGCCAGTCCGTCGGCCGCACCGATTGGTACGGTCGCTGCAAAATTGCGCGGCACGTCGGCGGCCAGCCCGTGCCTCCACTCGGGGGGGCCGGGGTACGGGGGCTGCCGGCGCTCCACGCGCGGTGGTGAGCTCAGCGGTGAGCGGCAAGCCCAGCGAGCGGCGAGCCCGGCGGCGAGCCGGAGCCGCGAGCCGAGCGGGCGGCGAGCCCGGCAGCGAGCGGCAAGCGGCAAGCCCAGCGGCGAGCCCGGCAGCGAGCGGCGAGCCCGGCAGCGAGCGGCAAGCCCAGCGGCGAGCCCGGCAGCGAGCGGCCAGCCCAGCCAGCGGCGAGCGCTCAGGAAGCGCGCTCCTGCCGTTGCTCTCGACCCACCAGCCGGGCCAGATCGCCGATCTGGGCACCCACCCACTCGACCAGATCGTCGTAGGCGAGGATGCCGACCAAGGTCCCGCGCTCGTCGACCACCGGCAGGCGACGGATGCCGTGTACGCGCATTCGCTCCAGCGCCTCGTTCACGTGCTCGTGCTCGCTGCCGGTGATGACGTCCCAGCTCGCCACTTCACCGAGCCGCAGCGTCTGCAGGCGCTCGGGCTCGACCGACGCCAGCGCGAAGAGCAGGTCCCGATCGGTCACCACCCCGACCGGCACCCGCCCCCGCTCGCTCTCGTCCACCACCACGAGGCTCCCCACGTGGAGGTCGCGCATGCGGCGCGCCGACTCGAGCACGGCGTCGCCAGCGTGCCCGATCACCACGGTCCGGTTGCAGAGCTCCCCGAGCAGCATGTGGCGCCTCCTCGTCCGGAGACGACGCAGGCGCCGTGCCAGAGGGGCTCAGCGAGAGAGAAAGCGCTCGAGGTCGGCCACGTCGTCGGCGCTGCCCACGAAGAAGGGCACGCGAGCGTGGAGGCTCTTGGGTTCCACCTCCATCACGCGCCGGTTGCCCGTCGAAGCCGCTCCTCCCGCTGCCTCGGCGATCATGGCGATCGGCGCACACTCGTAGAGGAGGCGGAGCTTGCCGCTGGTGTTCTTCTCGTCGGCCGGATAGCCGAAGATCCCGCCCTTGAGCAGCGTGCGGTGGAAGTCCGCCACGAGCGTGCCGATGTAGCGGTGGCCGTAGGGCTTGCCGCCGGGCGCTTCTTTGCTCTTGAGCCAGGCCACCCAGTCGCGGACGCGCGCGTCCCACTTGATCGTGTTGCCCTCGTTGATCGAGTAGGTGCTGCCGCGCTTGGGGATGCGGATGTTCTCGTGGCTGAGGAAGAACTCGCCGACCAGCGGGTCCAACGTGAAGCCGTGGACGCCGTTGCCGGTCGTGTACACGAGGACCGTGCTCGAGCCGTAGAGGATGTAGCCGGCCGCCACCTGCTCGGTGCCCAATTGCAGGCAGTCCGCCTCGGTCCCCGGCCCGCTCTCGGTCACCCGCCGGTGGATCGAGAAGATGGTCCCGATCGACATGCAGACGTCGATGTTCGAGCTGCCGTCGAGCGGGTCGAACATCAGGACGTACTTGCCCTTCGGGTACTCGGGCGGGATGGGGATGATCCCCTCGTTCTCCTCGCTGGCCATGACACAGACGTGGCCGGCCGCCTCGACGCAGCGGATGAGGATTCTGGTTGGCGAGCAGATTCGAGCTTCTGGACCTCCTCGCCCTGCACGTTCTTGCCGCCGGCGCGTCCGAGCACGTCGCTCAGCCCGGCCTTGTGGACGCGGGCCGCGATCATCCGGCCGGCGAGGGCGATGGACTGAAAGAGCCCCGTGAAGTCGCCGGTGGCGGCCGGGGTCTGCCGCTGGCGCTCGAAGATGTGGCGGTCGAGGGTCCAACCGAGCTGGTCGGGCCCCGCCGGGCCCCAGGAGCTTCTGGGCTGCATCGAATCTCCCCTTCCGAACGAGTGATGGAGCCCCCACGGGTCTCGCGACGAGACCTCCTCGGGCGCGCCGGGGACGAATAGTACCGGCGGCCCGAAGCTCGATCCGGGTTTCTGCAGATGACGGTTCGAACTTCGGGACGACGCTGCGAGTCGAGCTCCGAACGAAGCAGAGGGTTCGCGCTACGTGCACGAACCCCCGAACGGAGCCCGGAGCGGGCACAATAGTGGGCTCATTCGGCCGAGGTGCAACGCCGCGCCCGCGATCGCGCGGCACACCGGCTGCGCCGAAGGCTCAGGCTCGGCGCTTCTTCTCGGACGCGCGGGCGGCGGGCACCTCTTCTTCCTCTTGCAGGAGGAAGCCGTCATCCAGCGCGACGCGCGCCTTCTTGGCGCCCTTGCGACTGGTCGTGCCCTCGTCGCCGCCGCCGGTGTTGTCGAGCTCGACCAGCGCGCCGTACACGCCGGCGATGGCGGGGCCGAAGACGACCGGCAGCGCGGTCCAGCTCCGCGGTTCCGGGAGCTGGGGGAAGGGGATCTCGAACTGCCCCCAACGCGACGAGACCCAGTAGAGCAGGGCGCCCACGCCGACGCCGACCAGCCCCTTGAGCGTGGCCTCGATCCACGCGCCCTGCTGCCAGGGCGGCCTGCCGGCGAACACCCCCGTCGTGCCGGCGACCCCCATGGCCACCAAGAAGCCGAGCAGCCCCTCGAAGTGCAGGCCGAACGGGCCCAGGCCGTACTGGAGTCCCGCGCCGATCGCCCCGCCGATGACCAGACCCTTCAGGAGCCCGAGCCCGAGCCGCTTGAGCATATGAATGGACCTTAGGCGTGGCCTTCCACCCCGGCAAGCGAGGCCCGCCCGTTTCCGCCGGGCACATCTCTCCGCGGGCGGCGGGTCGAAGAGTTGACCCCACGCACGGCAGACGGTACCCGAGGGCGATGCCCGACGCGTCCGCCGACCTCGAGGATCCGCCGCGCCAGCTGCGCCGCCAGATCTTGGTCCTGGCCAAGGTCGCCGTGAGCCTCGGGCTCTTGGCATGGCTCGGC
Organism: uncultured Pseudomonadota bacterium; assembly: GCA_963832725.1. Lineage (GTDB taxonomy): Bacteria > Myxococcota_A > Polyangia > Polyangiales > Sandaracinaceae > JAEZBP01. Next base: position 2,258,867 of record CAWHVG010000005.1, on the reverse strand, counting down.
GCGCGGATTGTGCAGCGCGACGGAGTGGACGCCCTCTTCGACCGTCTCGGCGCGCTCGACCCGGGCTGGCTCGCCGTCGCCATCGCCCTCCACGCGCTGGCCGTGTTCGCCGGCGTGCTCCGCTGGCGGCTCTTGGCGCGCGCGGCTGGCGTCGAGCTCTCGCTCGGCTGGATGACCCGCTCCTTCTTGATCGGCCGCTTCGTCGGCGCGTTCACCCCCTCGACGACCGGTCTCGACGGCTGGCGCATCTGGGAGGCGGGCAAAGCGAGCGGGGCGATGGGGCGGAGCGCGGCCGCCATCGTGGTCGAGAAGCTGGTCGGGCTGATTGGCATGGCGCTGGTCTGCGCGGCGCTGGTCCCCTTCGGCGGGGCGGCGCTCCTCGGTCACGGCGCCATCGCCGTCGCGCTGGCCATGGCGGGCGCCGCGGCGACCGGTTTGGCGTTGATCCAGCGTCCCGCATGGCTCTCGGCGCTGGCGGCGAGGCTGCCCAAGCCCGTGCGCGGCCGGGCCACCAAGGCCGTGGAGGCGCTGGCCGAGACCGAGCTGGACGCCGGCCACCTCACGCGCGCCGTCGGCCTCGGCATCCTCTCTCATCTAGCGCTCTCGGCCGTCTTCTGGGCGACCGCGGGCGCGCTGGGCGTCGGCGTGAGCGGCTGGACCCTCCTGGCGGTCGGCAACGCCATCGTCCTCGCCGTGCTCCTGCCCGTCTCGGTGGGGGGTGTCGGCGTTCGCGAGAGCGTCGCCGTCGTGCTCCTGGCCACCGTCGGCGTCGCCTCCACCGACGCCGCGCTCATCGCCCTGCTCGGCTACCTCACCGGCCAGGTCCCGGCGCTCGCCGGCGGCCTCCTCATGCTGGCCCGCAAGAGCGCGCCGCCGGCTCCGATCGCCCTGGTCGAGCAGACGCTGTCCTGAAGCGCCGTCCACCTCGCGGACGCGAGCCGTCCGTGCGAGGGTCACAGCGGCCTCTGCGCCTCCGCGACTGGCCTCGCGCGACTGGCCTCTCGCCGCCGGCGCGCTCACGATCCGAGCATGCTGGCCCGCTATCGGATGGCGCGCGGCGTCCCGGCCTCGGAGCTGCCGCAGGGGATTCCGCCAGGACACGAGGAAGCACACCCGCCACGTGCTCCGGCCGGACGCGGCGATGGTGAAGGCGTACCTCGCCGCGCCGAGCGACGATGCGTGGACGCGCTTCGCCCGCCGCTACCGCGCGCTCCTCGATGAACGCTTTCGCGACGAGCGTGCGCCCTTCGACGAGCTCGCGCGGCTGGCCGGCGAGGAGGACGTCTACCTCGGGTGCAGCTGCCCGACGAAGGCCAACCCCGACGTCCGCCACTGCCACACCTGGCTCGCGCTCGAGTGGATGCGCGCGCGCTACCCCGAGCTCGAGGTGCGCATGCCAGCCTGAGCGATGACGTTGGTCGGGACGCGGGGTCGCGCCGATCGCCCCCCGCTGCTGCGCCGCGCGTCGAACAACTCGGCGCTGAGCGCGAACCGCACCTCGTCGCTCTCGTGGTCGGCGAGCGAGACGACCTCGCTGGCATGCTTTCCGAGTCGCTGGTGGCCGAGGCCGGTCAGCGCGGACTCCACGAGCGCCGCGGAGCGCTCCCGCGTGCAGGCGATCAGAAGCGGGATCGTCTCCTCTCGGAAGGGAAGGTCACCTGCCTCATCGCGGTCGTCGTAACCGAGCTGCGCGAGGACGTCACATGCGAGCACCCGCCCGCGCTCGTCCGGCGAGCCGAGGAGCTCGGCCACCTCCTCGAAGGTGCCGCGATCACTCCGTTGTCGACCCGAGCCGCACCTGGATCCCGTCGCGCTGCGCGATCTGCATCACGACTCGCGCCTCGCACATCTAGATGTCCGAGGCGGAATGGTGCGCCGCGCACTCCCGAGCCATGCGTCGCGCACTCCCGATGCCCGCGTCGCGCACTCCCGATGCCCGCGGCTCGCGCTCCCTGCACCGCGGCTCGCACTTTCCAGGACCGTGCCGCGCACTTTCCGGGACCGCGGCTCGCACTCCCGAGGACCGCGTCGCGCACTCCCGAGGACCGCGTCGCGCACTTCCGAGAACCGCGACGCGCGCTCCCGAGGACCGTGCCGCGCACTTTCCAGGACCGCGGCTCGCACTTTCCAGGACTGCGTCGCGCACTCCCGAGGACCGCGTCGCGCACTCCCGAGGACCGCGTCGCGCACTCCCGAGGACCGCGTCACGCACTCCCGAGAACCGCGACGCGCACTCCCGATGCCCGCGTCGCGCACTCCCGAGGACCGCGTCACGCACTCCCGAGGGCCGCGCCGCGCACTCCCCATGCCCGCGTCGCGCACTCCCGCCGAGCGATCCGATTGGGGTCCGGGCGAGCCGACACGGCGAGAATGCGCGCTGCCGGGGGGGTCGCCGTGCCGGCTCACGCCGGACACCGTCGCGCGCTCAGCCGGCGTTGGACGGGCCGTAGGTCATGAACTCGCGGAGCGCCGTGAAGACCGTCTCGAGCTCGGGCTGATACTTCGCCTGAGCCTTCACCTGATCGTTGATCTTGCGGAGCATCTCCCACGCGTCGGCGTCGAAGAGCAGGTTCGCCTGCTTGACCCGCTGCAGGATGACCTCGAGATTGACGATGACCTGGTCGATGTCATCCGAGCGCTTGCAGGCGCCCCGCAAGGCGTCCGGCGTGACGCCCGCGGGCGCGATGAAATCGGGGCCGGCCTTGTCCAGCGCGTCGGCGGTCAGCGTGCCCACCAAGCCGATTCCATGCCTCGGTTTCGGCAAGCGCCGGACCTCGTCGGGTGAGAGGTTTCCCGCTCGTTCCGGCAGGGTGAGCGAGTCGTCGATGGTGACGCTCACCGTGCCATGCTCGATCTGTCCCATGATGTTCTCCTTCCTCGTTCCCGGCCATCGACGAGCACCGGCGAACGCTCGGTTCCAAGGGATCGACCCTACCATTTGAATCCTCGTTCCCCAAGGTGGCTCGGTCCGCGGTGACCGCGCACTTCCTCGCGACCGAGACGGCCGGGCGTGATCGACGCGCGATGCGAGTGCGGCTCCAGCGCACGTCGAGCCCGCACGGCGCGGTGTCGCTCGCGGCGTCTCGGTTGGTCGTTCGCGACCGCGGTGGCGAGGGTCGGTCCATCCGCGAGCCGACTCGGCGACTCCCTGCGCCGACGCTCGGTCCGCCTCGCCGCGGGCTCGAGGCACGCTCCGCTCACGGACTTCACGACGGCGACGTCTCCCCGCGAGGCGCAGCGGCGGGTCCGGTCGCGCTGTGGTCGGTCGAGGGGCGCGGCAGCGAGCAGCGCGCTGCCCGGCCGGCCGCCTCGACTCACCGGCTCCGGCCGCGCCGCAGGAGCAGGCCGAGCGCGAACAGCGCCAGCAGTGACGCCAGCGGCGCCTGGCCGGAGCGACCAATACGGCAGCCGCATCCGCCCGACATGCCGCTCCCCGCGCCCGCGTCGGGGCCGGCGAGGCTGGCGTCGTGGCCACCGACGACGCCGCCGTCGCCACCGACGAGATTTCCCGCGTCGCTTCCGGGGACGCCGCTGTCCGCCGCGGGCACGCCTCCGTCGGCGCCGCCCGTCGTCCCGCGAGCGGGCCGCGGCATGCCGTCGCCCACCCGCGCCGTGACGCCGGCCGCGTGCTCGAACGCGCCGACGTCCGAGGGGTTGCCGCGCGGGGTGCCGAGGAAGTCGTCCGTCGGGCGCCAGGCTTCCGAACCAGTGTCCGCCGCGCCGATCAGCGGTCCGCCGGCCGCCGGCATCAGATCGTAGGGCGCGGCCGCGGCGTCGACGAAGCACGACGCGCGGTCGCTGCAGTCGACGTTGCCCATCACGGTGCCGGCCGGCGCGTCGGGCATCAGCAGCGGCGTGCCCGAGCGCGGCGAGATGGCGTTGAACGCGAGGACGTCGTCCGCGCCGGCCGTCCACGACTGGGTCACGATGCCCGCCAGGGCGTTGTCGAGCAGGGTGTTGTCGACGATCCACACGTGCTGCTGCAGCCCGCGACCGCCGTAGTTCTGCGCCCAGATGCCGCCGTGCGCGTTGCCGACCAAGACGTTGTTGCGGACGATGGCCGGACCGCCGGAGACGTTGATGCCGGCGTCGTTCATCGAGCCCTCGACGTAGTTGCCTTCCACGATGCTCGCGGCGCCGCCCGAGTCCGAGCCGTACACGGTGATGCACGGACCGCGCGTGTCGTAGATGGTGTTGTCGCGAATGAGCGCGTTCGAGTTGAGCTTGATCTCCATGGCGTAGCCGACGGCGCTCGCGCTCCAGGGGTGCACGCCCGAGAAGAAGTTGCTCTCGACGCGCAGGTCCGTGGCCATGCAGTCGGTGCCGTTGTGGCAGCCCAGGTAGAGCGCGGTGGCGCGCAGGTTCTCGAAGCGACAATCGCGGATCGTGATCCGCTGGCTCGAGAGGTGGTTGGCGCTGATCGAGATGCCGCCGATGTCGGTGAAGTGGCAGCCTTCGATGGTCACGTCCGACGAGCCGTGGATCTTGATCCCGTCGACGTCGTTCTCGCTGTGCGGGAAGTCGATGTCCCGGATCACCACCCAAGCGATCTGCCTCAGATCGATGATGTTCGACGACGAGCCGGAGTAGGTCATGCGGGCGCGCATGCCGTCGGCCGAGCCCATCGAGCGCACCACGACGGGCGAGCCCGAGCTGCCGGAGACGCGGATGGAGCACGGCTGGTCGTAGTCGCCCGGCGCGAGGACGACCTCGTCGCCGGCGGAGGCGCCGTTGATGGCGTCGCACCAGGCGTCGCTCGGGCCGACCGAGATGGTGTCGGCCGAGGCCGCGCCGGCCATGATCGCCCACGCCGAAATACACGAGAGAAGCGCTCGCACCGAGGACCGCATCGACCACCTCCGGGCGCGCAGCATACCAGCGGGATCGCGCCGTCCGGAGCCGCGGCGGTCACGCCGCTTGCGCGCACTCGCGGAGGGGGCCGGCTCGCCCTCACGAGGCAGGTCCGTCTCCGTGAGCTTCCGACGCCTTGCCGCCACGGCCGGCGGCGCTTCGGCGCTCGGCTCGCGCGCCGAGCAGTCCGGGGGGCGCTCGCCCGGCGGCCACGGGCTCGTGCTCGACGGGCGCCCCGCCTCACCCACGCGCGTCCGAGGCGATGTCGGCGAGCGGCCTCCGACGCCGAGCTGACCGCACCTCCCTCGGCTCGCGCATCGAGGCGCACGGGCCCCCGACGGGCGAGCACGACTTCATGCGCAGCCGCCCACCCGCGTGGCATGCTGCCGGCGCGCCGACCATGAACCCGCGGACGCGACGGAGGTAACGCATGAGCATCCAGAAGGTGGCCGTGATGACCGGCGGCGGCGACTGCCCCGGCCTCAACGCCGTCATCCGCGCGGTCGTGCACGTCGGCCGCGAGCGCTACGGCTGGGAGATGCTGGGCATCGAGGACGCCTTCAACGGCTTGGTCGACCTCGACTACCGGAGCCCCCACGGCAACCAGCGGCTGGACGCCCAAGCCGTGCGCGGCATCCTCGCCCGCGGCGGCACCATCCTCGGCACCTCGAACCGATCCGACCCCTTCCACTACGTGGTGAAGGACGAGAAAGGCGGCACCCGCGCCACCGACGTGTCGGCCACGGTGATGGAGAACTTCGAGAAGCTCGGCCTCGACGCGCTGATCTCGATCGGCGGCGACGGCTCGATGCGCATCGCCGATCGCTTTCGGGAGCTCGGCATGAACATCGTCGGCGTCCCCAAGACGATCGACAACGATCTCGCCGCCACGGATCAGACCTTCGGCTTCGACACCGCCATCGGCGTGGCCACCGAGGCGCTCGATCGATTGCGCGACACGGCCGACAGCCACGACCGGGTGATGCTGGTGGAGCTGATGGGACGCGACGCCGGTTGGATTGCGCTCACGGCCGGGCTCGCGGGCGGCGCCGATGTGATCCTGCTGCCGGAGATCCCCTACCGCATCGACATCGTGGCGGAGGCCATTCGCGAGCGCTCCCGCCACGGCAAGAACTACAGCATCGTCGTGGTGGCCGAGGGCGCCAAGCCGGACGGCGGGGAGGCCAGCGTCGGCGAGCGGGAGCTCGGCGCGATGCCGCGGCTGATGGGCGCGGCTCAGCGGGTGGCCGACGGCCTCGACTCTCGGATCGACGCCGAGCTACGGGTGACCGTGCTCGGCCACGTGCAACGCGGTGGCAGCCCGTCCGCGTTCGATTCGGGTCCTCGCCACCCGCTACGGCGTCGCGGCCGCCGAGCTGGTCGCCAGAGAGCAGTTCGGCAAGATGGTCGCGCTCCGCGGCGGCGAGATTGTCGCGGTCGACATCGCCGAGGCGGTCGCCGAGCCCAAGCGGGTCGACCCGAGCTCGCAGATCGTCCAGCAGGCTCGCGCCATGGGCGTGTGCTTCGGCGACTGAGGGTCCTTCGGTCTCCCGCGGCGCCGCCGCCGATCCGACCTGGGTCTGTGGCATCGCTCCTCGGTCGCCGAGGACGCGATGAGCAGCACGACGGGTGTGGCAGCGAGCGGCAGCGCGATGCTGCGACGTACGCGGTTCTTTCGCTTCCGACTCACCCCTGGACGAGCGCTTCCAGCCCGCGACGGGACTCCGGCCGACGGTGCATGTCACCGCGAGGCAAGGCGCCACCGGACGGCTCGCGGGTGAGCGCCTCGGAGACCTCCGCATTCTTCGGCTCCGTCTTTTGGCGCTGCTACCCTTCGGCGCTTCCGCACGTGCGCGCTTCACTCCGATTTTTCCTGGCCCTCGCTGGCCCTCGCCGGCTGTGCGCGCTCCGGAAGCGCGCATCGCGACGCAGGGGCGTCGGCCGCGGCGGCACCGCGGAGCGCCGATGCGGGGGCTGCCGCTGCGCGTACGGAAGCTGTCCCCGCCACCGCCGACGCCGGGGCCCCGATGTCCTCGGCCGAGCGCAGCGAGGAAGAGCGGCTGCGGGCCGAGATCGACGCCCTCGATGCGCTCCTCGCCGGTCAGCTCCCGGCCGAGATCGATCCGCAGACGCTCTTCGAGGTCGACCTGCTCGACGAGTCCGCCCGCGCCGCGCGCGTGGAGGCGCTCCGGCGCTCGATCGCCGCCGCCGAGGTGACGCCGCCGGTGGTGCCGGACGCGGGCGCGAGCCAGCCGGCCGTCGGGGACGCTGGCGTCCCGATCGACGCGAGCGACACGGGCCGGATGGACGGCGGCCGCGGGAGCACGAGCCACGCGGGCACTCCTCGGGGAGCCGGCGGCACCACCGGGGAGCCTCGAGCGGAACGCACCGTCGACGGAGGCGCGCTCGACGGCGGCGTGCCGGACGGCGGCCCGGTCGCGGTGGACACGACCGTCCGAGAGAGCCGCACCAGCGCGCCGCCCGACCCGCTGGCCGCGTTGCGCCTCGAGCGCGACCGCGCCCGCTTGGCGTTCTTGACCCTGCCGGCCTCCGAGCGCGCCGCGGTCACCGAGGCGGTTGGGCGGCGGCGGCACATCGCCGCCGAGGAAGAGGCCTCCCGCGCCGAAGCACGACGCGCCAGCGCCGACGCCGAGCGGGCCAGCGAGGCCCGCCAGCAGGCCCTCGATCGGGCGAGCGCCACCTCCAGCGCGGTCGGCAGGGACCTCTTGGCCGAGCGGGCCCGGATCGAGAACGCGCGGGCGGAGCTGGCGCGCTGGCAAGGTCAGCTCGCCCGCCAGCGGCAGGCGATCGCGCGACACGACGCCGAGAGGCTCGAGCTGGCCCACGCGGTGGAGCGCCAGCTCGGCGAGCGTGACTTCACCGAGCGAGAAGCCGACGCCCGCTACGACGAGCTGGTCGACGCGTTGATCGCCGATCGCCAGCGGCTCGACGACGCGCTGGACCGGATCGGAACGGAGCCGGACGCGCCGCACTTCGAGCCCGGTCTCGACGTCGAGCTGGCGCTCTATCGAAACCGGCCCGAGCGCACCCAGCTCGTGGGAGCGTTGGACGCGTTCGATCGGGATCGCAGCCACGCCATCGACGCCGAGCGGAGACTGCGCTGGGAGCGCGCCGAGCGCTTCGCCGGCGACGTGCGGAAGCTCGACCGACTGCGGGTCGCGCTGCTCCCCCACATGACCCAGGCCCGGCGCGAGACGATGCTCGGCCTCGGTCGCGAGGGCTTGGCGCAGGCAGGCCGCGAGCTCGATCAGATCCGGCTCCTCACCCGCTTCTGGATCCGCCGTGCGTGGCATCGGTTGCCCGCCGCGCCGGCCCACCTCGGCGCCCTGCTGGCCCGCTCCAGCAGCCGCAACGAGCTCTTCGGCGTGCTGGCGCTCGCGTTCGCCCTGAGCTGGACCTGGCGGAGACGCGAATCGATCACGAGCTGGCTGCGCGGCCACGTCCACGCCCGCACGGGTCAGGGCCGCTGGGTCGAGGTGGTGCGGCCCTTCTGGGACGTGATCGGCGCGCTGATCGTGCCGCTCCTCGTCGTGGCCGGGCTCTACGCGCTCTTCCGAATCCTCGGAGACCTCACCTCGTCGGTGGCGCTGGTCGCGCTGCGCATCGTGGTGCTCGGCACGGCGTGGTTCTTCGTGACCGTGACCGCCGTCGCGCGCCTCTTCACCTCGCGCCTGCGCCACGGCGCCACCCGCGCCGCGCTGGCCCGCCGCATCTTCGCGTCCACCCGCTTGGTGCTCGGGTTCGGCCTCTTGGTCGGTGTCGCGCTGCAGCTCGGCGAGCTCCTGGTCGGGCGAGGCTATCTCTACACGCTCGTCGTCGACCTGGCGTGGCTGGGCCTGCTGCCGCTTGCGGCGTTCTTGATCCGCCGCTGGAGCCAGGAGGTCACCGACGCGCACGCTGAGCGCCATCCGGACGGCATCTGCGCGCGGCGGCTCGCGCACAAGGACACCCGCTGGCGCCGCTATGTGTTGACCTTGCCCGCGGCGGCCCAGCTCACGGTGTCCGCCGTGACCACCGGCCTGCAAGAGCTCGCGCTCCGCTTCGATCAAGCGCGCCGGGCGGTGGCGTTCCTGTCGCGGCGGCGACTGGAGAAGCAGGCCGAAGGGACGGCGGACTCGCTGCCGCCGAAGCCCGTGCCGGAGGCCGTGCGCGAAACCTTCTCCGGCGCGCCGTGCCGGCCCGAGCTGGAGATCGATCGCTTCCCCGAGCTGGCACGCATCGCGGAGGTGGTGGAGAGCTGGAAGGAAGGCGGGCCCGGCTTCACCACCGCGCTGGTCGGCGAGCGCGGCATCGGCAAGACGAGCTGGATGCGCGCGCTGGCCCGCCGGAGCGAGCTCGAGTCGGCGATCGTCGACGTGCCGCACGGTCTGGGCGATCCGCGCGATCGGTCGTGCGCTGGATCGCGCAGGTCCTCGGCGTGGACGGCGTCGACACGGTCGACGAGCTGGCCGATCTGGTGGACGCGGCACAGATCCGGCGCGTGCTCCTCCTCGACCACTGCCAGAACCTGGTCGTGCGCGCCATCGGCGGAACGGTGGCGCTGGAGACGCTGGTCGAGATCGCGGCGCGGACGGGCGCGTCGGTCGTGTGGGTCTGCGCATTCTCGCGCTACACCTGGCTCTATCTCGAGCGCGCGCGGCAGGCGCAGGATCTCTTCAAGGAGCGCGTGGTCCTCGAGCCCTGGCCGGAAGAGAAGATCGCGGCGTTGATCCGAAAGCGGATGGCGGCGCTGGAGCTCGACGCGTCGTTCGCGGATCTCGTGGTCGACCGGCTGGAGGGGAGCGCGCTCGAGAACGCGGTGTTGCGGACCGAGGGCGAGTACCTGCGGCTCCTGTGGGACTACGCGGACGGAAACCCGCGGGTGGCGATGCACTTCTGGCTGTGCTCGCTGGTGGCGGGCGACGAGGGCCTGCGGGTCCGGCTCTTCGCGGCGCCGAAGGCCGAGCGGCTGGAAGCGCTGCACGAGCAGTCGCGCTTCCTGTTGGCCGCGGTGGTCCTGCACGAGAACCTCTCCGAGGTCGAGGCCGCCAGCACCGCGGGCCTGCCCGGGGCGCAGTGCGCCGCGCTCTTCGCCTTCCTGGAGCAGGAGGGCATGGTCGAGCACGACGAGCACGACCGCTGGCGGGTCAGCACGCATTGGTACCGCGAAGTGATCCGCTACCTGCGACGCAAGCGGCTGCTCTTCAACTGAGGTCGCCATGAACGACGTCGGCACCATCCTCCGCTTCTTCCGTCCCGAAGGCGTCATTCCGGCCGCGTTCGTGCTGCTGGTCACGTGGGGGATCGCGCGGATCCTCACCGGCGCCTTCGATCGGCTCAGTGAGCGGTTCGTCGACCGCCGGCTGACGCTTCACCAGGCGAAGGCGATCAGCCGCCTGATCCTCTACCTGGCGGGGCTCGCCGCCGCCGTGCCGCTGATCTTCCAGCTCTCCAGCGATGCGCTGCTGGCCCTCGGCGGCGCGCTGGCGGTGGCGGTCGGCATCGCGCTGCGCGATCTGGTCGCGTCGATCATCGCCGGCATCACCATCATCATCGACAAGCCTTTCAGCGTCGGCGACCGCATCACCTACGCCGGCACCTACGGCGAGGTGGTGGAGATCGGCCTGCGCGCGGTCCGCGTGGTCACGCTGGACGACAACGTCGTCACCATCCCGAACAGCAAATTCCTCACCGACGTGGTCGCGAGCGGGAACGCGGGACAGCTCGACATGCTGGTCCAGATGGACTTCTTCATCGGCGTCGAGCAGGACCTGCGCGCCGCCAAGCGGATCGTGGGGGAAGCGCTGGCCTCGAGCCGCTTCGCGTACTTGAAGAAGCCGTGGGCCATCGTGGTCAGCGAGGTCCAGCAGAACGACTTCATCGCCGTCCGCCTGCGCGCCAAGGTCTACGTGCTCGACGTGCACTACGAGAAGGCGCTCGAGACCGACGTGACCGAGCGGGTGCTCGAGGCCTTCCGGCAGCGCGGGATTGCCGGCCCCGCCGTGCTGCATCGACGCACCGCCTGAGCGCAATCGCCGGAGCGAGATCGAAGGGCATCGCGCCGCGATCGCCCGGACGCCGTGACTCGGGGCGAGACGGTCGGCGGAGCCGCCTCTCGTGCTCGGGCGCCGGCGACCCAGCTTGACGATGACCTCGCCGGGGCCGTCGCCGCGCCTCCCGGTCGGTTGCCGACCCGTGTGTGAGCGCGTAGTCCCCTCCGATGCAGATCGACGGGAAGCCCCACTCGGCGGACGTGCTGGGCGATTGGCGCGACGACTGGTGGGCGGCGGACTACCTGGGTCTCGTCGCCGAACGACTCGAACTGCGCTCGGTCCGACACGCGCTCGACGTGGGGTGCGGAAAGGGGCATTGGGGCCGCACGCTGCTGCCGTGCCTGGGCCCCCACGCGAGGGTGGGGGGCGTCGATCGCGAAGAGGTCTGGGTGAAGGAGGCGAGCGCAGACGTCGACGCGGAGCGCGTCTCGTACCGAGTCGGGCGGGCGGAGGCGCTCCCCTTCGACGACGCCTCCTTCGACCTCGTCACGTGTCAGACGCTCCTGATGCACGTCGCCGAGCCCGAGCGGGTGCTGCGCGAGATGCACCGCGTCCTGCGCCCGGGCGGGCTCTTCTTGGCGTCCGAGCCCACGAACCTGGCCAACTGCCTCCTCCGCGACTCGGTCACCGCGACCTTCGAGCCCGCGCGACTCGCCCGCGTCGCCGAGCTCCACGCGTTCATCGCTGCGGGGCGCGAGAGCCTCGGCGAAGGAGACGAGTGCATCGCCGACCGGCTCCCGTGGCTGATCACCGGAGCGGGCTTCGCCGAGCTACGAGTGGCTCAGAACGAACGCGTCCGGCCCATGGTGCCGCCTTACACCGAGTCGATGCTGCGCAACTTGGGGCCCTGGCCCGAGCTCGTCCGAGAGCGCCGCTGGCTCTACGACGCCGACTACGCGTGGCGCCTGTACGAGGCGGGCGGCGGAACCCGGGAGCGCTTCTTCTTGCTGCACGCGGAGCTCCTCGATCAGGCCGACCGATGCCTCGCGGAGAATCGGCGCCGGAACCTACGCCTCGCTCATGGGGCACAACCACTACCTCTTCTCCGCGCGCCGGCCGTAGGTCGAGGGCGACCGCTCGAGCGCCGTCCGCTCAGGTGATGCCCCACACCTTGAGGCGCCGGTAGAGCGTGGCCGGGCCGATGCCGAGGCGGCGGGCGGCTTCGGCGCGGTTCTGGCCGACGGCTTCGAGGACGCCGAGGACGTGGGCCCGCTCGATGTCCGCCATGGTGTGGGCCGGGTGTCCGAGCGTTCCTTCGGACGAGCGAAGCTCCGCGTCCAGCGCCAGGTCGGGCAGACAGGCGGCGTCGAGGGTGTCGCCGTCGGCGAGGACGACCGCGCGCTCGATGACGTTCTGGAGCTCGCGGACGTTGCCCGGCCAGCGATGGGCGAGCAGGCGGCGGACGGCCTCCGGCGAAAGGTGCCGTACGTCGCGGTCGTAGCGCGCGGCGGTCTCGACGAGCTTGGCGCGCGCGAGCGGGATGATGTCGTCCGGCCGGTCGCGGAGCGGCGGCACCTCGATCTCGATGACGCGCAGTCGATAGTAGAGGTCCTCGCGGAACCTCCCCGCGCGGACGGCGGCCCGAAGATCGCGGTGGGTCGCCGCCAACACGCGCACGTCGATGGCGCGGTGGCGGTTCTCGCCCACGCGGCGGACCTCGCGCTCCTGGAGCACGCGCAAGAGCGCCGACTGGAGCTCGAGCGGCAGCTCGCCCACCTCGTCGAGGAGCAGGGTGCCGCCGTTGGCCGCCTCGAAGAGCCCGGGTCGGTCCGAGGTCGCGCCCGTGAAGGCGCCGCGAACGTGGCCGAAGAGCTCGCTCTCGAGCAGGGCCGCCGGCAAGGCGCCGCAGTTGATGGCCAAGAAGGGTCCGCCCACCCGCTCGGAGGCGTCGTGGATCAGCCGCGCCACCCGCTCTTTGCCCACGCCACTCTCACCCGCGATGAGCACGTTGCTGTCGACCATCGCCACCCGCTGGCCCAGGTCGCGCACCCGGCGCATGGCCTCGCTCCTCGTGACCAGCCCGCTGCCGGTCACGGCGTCCGCGTCTTCGCCGAGCAAGCGCCGGCGCTGTCGCAGCTCGGTCTCGGTGTCCCGCAGGGCGGCGCGCAGCTCGCCGAGGGAGCGGTCGAGCCAGTCGCGCTCGTAGTAGATGCGGTGGGCCTCGAGCTCCGCTGGATCCCAGTCCTCCTCCGCCCGGCCGACCATGTGGCAGACGGCGTCGCCCTTTCCGGCGCAGGTCTCTTCGACGCAGTACACCGCGCGGCCCGTCACGCGGCTGAGGTAGCCGCTCGCGAAACCGGCCAGCGTCCAGCACACCGGCGCGTCGGCCTGGCCGAGGTGGAGCACGTGCTGCTCGGCCTCGTAGCTGTCCTTCCAGATGGCCTCCGCCAGCACCGGCGCCGCCCGCTCCACCTCCACCGGCTCGAAGCGCACCAGCCCCTGAAGCCGGTGCAGGCGGCCGCCGGCGATGCGCCACTCGCGCACGTCGTCCCACGCCACCGCGTCCCGCATCCCTTCCGCCGTGCGCCAGCCGTGCGAGTAGCCCAGGCGCGTGAGCAGTCCGCGCGCCGTCCGCATCCCGAAGAGAATCGATGAGCTGCGTGCGGAGCAGGCCCAGCGCCACCGCGTCCAGCAAGAGCGTGCGCTGCCCCGCGAAGCGGTAGACGCCGCCCCGCGGATCCAGCTCGAGGAGATCGTCGACCCGCAGCTCTCGCGCTCGCATGGGCATCTATACTATCTCGAAATGAGAGATGTCTCTCATTCTGAGAGCATGGGCTGAGCGGGCTGCCCTCGATTTCGACCCGGGCGGCCATGGCACGGCGTCTGTACGCTGCAGACCCATGTCCGACTCCACAGCGCAGCAGGTCGTCTTCAGCGAGAACCTCGAGGCCGCCCTCGTCGAGACCCTGGACGAGCTCGGGAGCGGGCGTGTGCTCTTGCTCTGTGCGCCCTCCCGGCGCTTCGTGGATCGGGTGAGCGCGGCCCTCGGCGACCGCCTCGTCGAGGTCTTCGACGGGGCGCGCGTCCACGTGCCCGCCGAGGTGGTGGAGGACGCGGCGGCGGCCCTGCGGCGCTCCGAGGCCGACACGATCGTGACCCTGGGCGGCGGCTCGGCCACCGGCCTCGGCAAGGCCCTCCGCCTCGAGCACGAGGTGCGCTTCATCGCGCTGCCCACGACCTACTCGGGCTCGGAGCGCACGGACATCTGGGGAATCACCTCCGGGCGCGACAAGAAGACCGGGCGCGATCCGCGCGTGCGCCCCGACGTCGTGATCTACGAGCCGAGCCTGACGGTGGAGCTGCCGAAGGCGATCACGGCCCAGAGCCTCCTCAATGCGCTCGCACACCCGGTGAGCGCGCTGTCGACCGGGTCTCTGGAGGGCGGCGCACGCGAAGCGGCTCTGCGCGCCGTCGGCCGGGTGCTCTTCGCGGCCGAGCAGGTCGCAGAGGCGCCCCGGAGCGTTCAGGCCCGCGCCTCGGCGCTGCGGGCGGCGACCCGCGCCGCGCAAATCCTCGAGGAGGGCTCGATGGGCACGCACCACGCCGTCGCCCACTTCCTCGGCGGGCGCTTCGACGCGAGCCACGCCGGGCTTCACAGCGTGCTCTTGCCGCAGACGCTGGCCGATCTGGCCGAGGACGAGCCTGCCCTCTTCGCGGAGCTCACCGAGGCGGCCGATGTGCCCGATCTGCCGGCGGCGGCGTTCGAATCTCTTGGTCCGCGCCGGCGCGGCCACGTCGCTCTCGGCCCTCGGCATCGACGGAACGGAGCTGCGGGCCGCGCTCGACGAGCGGGCCGACCTGCCACGAGGGCGCATTCTGCGCGCCCTGCACGGACGCCGCCCTTCGGCACGCGTGCGCCTCGCCGACTTCGGCCTCGAGCTCCCGGTGAGCGTGGCCGGGCCGCCGGTCGCAAACGCGCGAACCGTGGTGATCGCCCTGCACGGCCGCGGCTCCAACGCCGGTGCGTTCGTCGAGCGACTCTTCGAGATGACCGGCGACGCGCCGGAGGTGACGGTCGTGGCGCCGCAAGCGCGGGGCAACGCCTGGTATCCGAAGGCGTATGGAACCTCGCTCGTCGAGCACGGCGAGGACCTGGCGCGCGCCCTCGACACGGTCGAACAGGTCGTCTCGCGCGTCCTCCGAGAGACCAGCCCCGAGAGGGTGTTCGTCGTGGGCTTCTCGCAGGGGGCCTGCCTGGCGGCGGAATACGTCGCGCGCAGCGACCGAAGCCTGGGCGGCCTCATCGCCCTGTCGGGCGCGCGCATCGGACCCGCTTCGGAGCAACTGCCGGCACGGGCGAGCTTCGACGGCATGAAGGTGCTCCTCGGCGTGAGCGCGGACGACCCGCACGTGTCGACCGCCGACGTCGAGGCGACCGCCGCCTTCCTCCGCGACGCGGGCGCCGACGTGGAGGTCGCGAGCACGACGGGCGACGGCCACCGCATCACGGCCGTCCAGCGGATCCGGGCCCGCGAGCTGCTGCTCGGCCGTTCGGTCACCGAAGGCCAGGCCGGGTTCGGCAACGTGCATCAATCCGAGGCGCTCGAGGGCGCCCTGCCTCGAGGCCAGAACAGCCCGCGGCGCGACCGCTACGGCCTCTACGCCGAGCAGGTCAACGCCACCGGCTTCAGCGCTCCGCGCCACGACAACCAGCGGAGCTGGCTCTACCGGATCCGCCCCTCCGCCCAGCACTCGCAGCTCGAGCCGCTGGCGCACCCGAGGTTCCGCGGCCGCTTCGACGAGGCGCCGCCCGACCCGAACCTCCTCGGCTGGGCGCCCGTGCCCATCCCCGACGCGCCCACGGACTTCGTCGACGGGCTCGCGACCATCGGTGGCGCCGGCAGCCCCGCGCTCCGGCGGGGCTTCGCGATCCACGCCTACGCCGCGAATCGCAGCATGGAGGACCGAGCCTTCTACGACGCGGACGGAGAGCTGCTCCTGGTGCCCCAGCGCGGCCGGCTGACGCTGCTCACCGAGGCGGGCGTGCTCGAGGTCGAGCCGGGTCGATCGCGATCGTCCCGCGGGGCATGAAGCTCTCGGTGCTGCTCCGCGACGGGGACGCGAGGGGCTTCGTCGGCGAGGTCTTCGGCCGCTCGTTCCGGCTCCCGGAGCGGGGCCCGGTGGGAGCGAACGGCCTCTCCGAGGCGCGCGACTTCCGCGCCCCCACCGCCTACCACGAGAACCGGCTCGCCCCCGGCTACCGGCTGACGGTCAAGCACGCCGGCGCGCTCTTCGAGGGCACGCAGGACCACTCGCCCTTCGACGTGGCCGCCTGGCACGGCAACTACGCGCCCTACGTCTACGACCTCCTCTCGTTCGCGCCGGTGGGCAACGTGCGCGTCGACCACCCCAATCCGTCGATCTACTCCGTCCTCTCGGCGCCCCTCGACGAGCAGGGGGCGAACAGTCTGGACTTCGTCTTCTTTCCGCCGCGCTGGGACGCGACCGAGGGCACCTTCCGGCCGCCCTTCTTCCACCGCAACGCCGTGACCGAGTTCAACGGCATCATCCGCGATCCCGGCGGCGACCACGCCCCCTTCTACGCCGGCGGTTACTTCCTCACGCCGTCCATGACACCGCACGGCGTGCGCGCCCCGGCCGTGGAGCGACACCTCTCGATGAGCGACGAGCGCGCCGACGCGCCGCAACGCTTCGAGGCCAGCTCCATGTGGTTCCAGTTCGAGACGGCGCTGCCCATGACGCTGACCCCGTGGGCGATGGAGAGCGAGAACCGCCTCCGCGACTGGCACCACATGTGGGGCGCCTACCGCACCCACTACCGCCCCGACGACTGAACGAAGTGCGAAGTGCTGGGCTTCGAGGAGGAGCCCCCCGTCGACCAGGGCATGATCCGCGAGGAGACGATCCGGGCCCTCTTCGACTTCGTGCCGTCGTTCGATCAGACGCTCGACGACTGGCTGGCGGGCTGCACCCTGCGGCCCGACGCGGAGGTGGATGCGCTCGAAGACCTCTTCTACTGCGCCCACGACGCCGTGCGCTCCGCGCAGCTGGGAGGCGACACCGTGCCGCCGGGATTCCACCCGATCGCCGATGGCGGCGTCCTCCACGAGCGCGGACACGCGTCGACGTGGGCGCTCTCCCCCGGGGTCGCCTGGGACGACACCTCAGCACCTGAAACGAGGGCTCGCGCAACGGGTCGAGGTCCTCTCGGCGCGTCGGGCGGCGCGTCGTCCTGGCGGTCTTTCTTGGGGTAGGATCGCGCCATGCGAGGAACATCGTCCCGGATCGCGGCTTCGGTCGCGGCGCCCTTCCTCGTCGTCGCCCTCGGGTGCGGGGGCGCCTCGGCCACCGGCGGGACGACACCGCAGGCCTCGGGGATCGACCCGGCCGCGTTCCTCGTCGAGGTCGGTGCCGCGTCGACGGTCGTGCTGCAGCGCTCCGAGCGCTCGCTCGACGAGCTCGAGCAGGCGCGACGCGACGCGCACGGCACAGAGCGACGGCAGGCGGCGCGCGAATCTCGTCGTCGGCCTGATGTTCGCGGCCGCCGACGCCGATGGGCGCGAGGCACGCCGCGACCGGCGGCGGGCGTCGCGCCTCGCCGACGCGGCGGGTCGAGGTTCGCGCGACCGGAACCTCGCGGCGGAGCTCGACTTCGCGCAACTCTGGATGTCCTGGCAGGCCGGCTCGCGCTCGGCCGAGCGCCGCGCCGAGCGCTTCACCACGCGGCACCGGCAGGCGGGCGTTCTCCTCACCCTGGCCTGGATGCTGCGCGGCGAGATCGCGTTCGCCGAGGAGCGGTACCAGGACGCGATCGATGCGTACCGCTTCGCTCTCGGCCAGCTCGGGCACCCGCTCTACGGGTTCGCGCTCTTGCGCACCGCGCAAGCGCAGCGGCGGCTTGGGAACGCGGAGCAGGCCGAGCAGGCGCTGAGCGAGGTCGAGCAGCTCGGCTGCGCCTCCGACGTGGTTCCCCCCGTCATGCGCCTCGCCGCCGCAGCCGCGAGCGAACGCGGCAGCGGGCTGCGGCGCGACGCCGACGGCGTCACTCGACCAGCCGTGTGCCCGAGCCCCGAGGCTGGCGAGGACGAGGAGGACGAGGGCTGGCACCCCGCAGAGTGAGCAGGAGACTGCCCGCTCCTCACGCCGTGATCGCCGCCCAGGCCATGTCCGCCAAGGTCTGCACGACGGCGCCCTCGTCGGGGGCGTCGGGCCCGTCGAGAACGAGCGCCATCAGGGCCCCGCGAAGCGCGTGCACCGTCACGAAGGCCAGCGTCTCCGCGCTGCGCGCGCCCGGCGGGCCTCAGCACCGAGAGCTGGGGCCGCGGGCGACGCTTGGGCATCGTCCCGATCGGCGGCGACCGGCTGTACTGGTTCGCCACCGAGAACACGGCGCCCGGCGGCACGGACAGGACGATCGACGGGCAGCTCGAGCGCTTCGCGTCTTTCCGCGCGCCGGTGGAGGCGGTCCTCCGGGCCACCCCACAGTCCGCCGTGCTCCGTACCGACATCAGCGACCGGCGCCCCGTGGATCGGTGGACGGAAGGTCGCGCGGCGCTGATCGGCGACGCCGCCCACCCGATGACGCCCAACATGGGCCAGGGCGGCTGCCAAGCCATCGAAGACGCGTGGGTGCTGGCGTCGGCCTGGGCGAGCGCGCCGTCGCCGGCCGAGGCTTTCGCGGACTACGAGCGCAGCCCGCTGGAGCGGGCGAACGGCTTCGCGAGGAGCTCCTGGGAGCTGGGCCGCGTGGCGCAGTGGGAGTCCGGCGTCGCGCGCTTCTTCCGCGACTGGGCCTTGCGTGCCACCCCTCGCTCGGTCGTGGAGCGGCGCCTGAAGCAGGTCCTGGAGGCGACCCCGGTCCGAGCGAGACGCGACGTGCGCCACCGGTGACCGCGCAGCCGCCGTCTCGACACCTCGTCTCGGGGAGGGAAGGCCTGCCCGCCGGGAGCGTATTGGGCCGGAGGAGGAAATAGGATGAGACGAGGATTGATGCTTGCGATGGTGGGGCTCGCGCTCGCGGCGTGCGGTGGCGGGAACCGCAACGACGACGGCGGGGTCGTCCAGGACGACGGCGGTACGAGCACGAACACGGACTCGGGCACGCGGACCGACGGGGGGCCCGGCCCGAGCCCGGACGGTGGCGTCGACGGCGGACCGACCTGCACCGACGGGGACGGGGACGGCTACGGGGACGGCTGCGCGTTGGGCGCGGACTGCGACGACTCGAACGCGGCCGTCAGCCCGGCGGCGACCGAGGTCTGCAACGGCGTCGACGACAACTGCGACGGCAACACCGACGAGGACCTGACCGGTCCGAGCTGCGAGCTGACCGACGGCGTCTGCGCCGGCGCGGTGGCGCGCTGCGGCGGTGCCGACGGCTTCCTGACCTGCGACGCGACCGACTACGGCGACAGCTACGAGGCCACCGAGACCCTCTGCGACGGGCTCGACAACGACTGCGATGGCAGCACCGACGAGAACTGCACCTGCTCGGACGGCGACACCCAGGCCTGCGGCTCCGACGTCGGCGCGTGCATGCCCGGCACCCAGACCTGCTCCGGTGGCGCGTGGGGCGCCTGCGACGGCGACACCGGCCCGATGGGCGAGGTCTGCGACGGGCTCGACAACGACTGCGACGGGAGCACCGACGACGCGGGCGACCTGACGCCGCCGGCCTGCCCGCTCCAGCTCGGCGTCTGCGCCGGAAGCCACCGCACCTGCGGCGGCGTCGCGGGCTGGATCGCCTGCTCGGGCGTGGCGAGCTACGGGGGCGACTACCAGGCCTCCGAGACGCTCTGCGACGGGCTCGACAACGACTGCGACGGCGTGACCGACGACGGTTGCGAGTGCGTCGACGGATCGACCCAGGCCTGCGGCTCCGACATCGGCGCCTGCATGGCCGGCACCCAGACCTGCACCGCCGGCGCCTGGGGCGCGTGCGCCGGTGAGGTCCCGTCGATGGACGAGACCTGCAACGGCGTGGACGACGACTGCGACGGAACGGTCGACGACGGCCTGACCGCGCCCTCGTGTGCGCTTCAGGACGGCGTGTGCGCCGGCTCGCACCAGCGCTGCTCGGGCGCCGGGGGCTTCGTCGCCTGCGTCGCGTCCGACTACGGCTCGAGCTACGAGGCCACCGAGACCATGTGCGACGGCCTCGACAACGACTGCAACGGCGTGGTCGACGAGGGCTGCACCTGCGTCGACGGCGACACCCAGGAGTGCGGCTCCAGCACCGGCGTCTGCGAGCGCGGGATGCAGACCTGCAGCGGCGGCGACTGGGGCGCCTGCGTGGGCTCGGTCGACGCCACGGCCGAGCTCTGCAACGGCCTCGACGACGACTGCAACGGCAGCTCGGACGACGGGCTCACCGCGCCGGCCTGCGCGCTCACCGAGGGCGTCTGCGCGGGCTCGACCCAGACCTGCGGCGGCGCGTCCGGCTGGACGGCCTGCAGCGGCACCGACAGCTACGGCCCGAGCTTCGTGGCGAGCGAGGACGGCTCCACCGACGAGAGCGTCTGCGACGGCCTCGACAACGACTGCAACGGCACCGTCGACGACAACTGCGCGTCGGGCCCGATCGTGGGCTCGTCGATGGACGAGGTCCTGCCCTCGCTGCACAACCAGCACCTCGCCTACCTGGCGAACTACGACGGCAACTGGGACGTGGTCTTCGCCAACCTGACCACGGGCGAGACCCGCCGGCTCACCAGCACCAGCGCGAACGAGCACCAGCCGAAGGTCTACGGCAACTACGTCATCTATCTGCGCGGCGAAGACGCGGCGGCTCGCGCCGTGCTCTACGACCTCACCGACGACTCGGAGACGGTGATCAACGCGGCCCAGACGCTGAGCGCCGACATCTACGGCGGCTCCGTCGTGTACGACGAGTACGACGGCACCCAGTGGGACATCTTCGTCTACGACATCGCCATGGCCTCGGCGAGCAACCTCTTCATGGGCGGCACGACCAACAACGAGGTTCAGCCGAGCCTGCGCGGCAACCATCTGGCCTACCTCGGTGACGCGAGCGGCACGCTGCTCACGTACGTGGTCGACGTCGGGACGGGGACGGTCACGGCGCAAACGCCCGCGTCGATGTCGGCGGTGGGAGAGACCAGGCCCGTCATCGACTACTCGGTCATGGGTTGGTCGGACGGCCGCAACATCACGTCGACGATGCCCACCAGCACCGACAACTGGGACGTCTACGGGGCGCCCTACGCCGCGCTCGGCAGCGCTGCCGTGTTCCCGGGTGAGAACGCCCTCTCCACGGCCGCCAACGGGCAGATCCTGACCGACATCGACGGTCAGCTTTTCGCCTGGAGCGACTACCAGAACGGCAACTGGGACCCGGCGATTGGCACCATCGGCGGCACGCCCGTGCTCATCTCCACCAACGCGGCCACCCAGGCGGATCCGACCGTCAGCGGCAACGTCGTCTTCTGGGAGGACAACCGCCTCGGGAACTACGACATCTACGGTTCGGCGCTGGGCGGCAGCAACGCGGTCGACGCCGGCTACGTCGTGATCAACCAGATCCTGGCCGACCCGCCGGCGGGCGCCGACGTCAACGGCGACGGCACCCCCAGCACGACCCAGGACGAGATGGTCGAGATCGTCAACGCGACGGGGATCGCCATCGACGTCTCCGGGATGACGCTGAGCGACTCGGTCAGCGTGCGGCACACCTTCCCCGACGGGACGGTGATCCCGGCGCTCGGCTCGCTGGTCGTCTTCGGGGGCGGCTCGGTCGGCGCGACCTCGCTCTTCGGCGGCGCCATCGTGCAGATTGCTACGGGCGGGTCGCTGAGCCTGAACAACTCGGGTGACACGCTGACCCTGACCAACGCGTCGGGCACGATCATCGACACCGTCACCTACGGCTCGGAGGGCGGCAACGACCAGTCCCTGGTCCGCTCGCCCGAGGTCACCGGCACGAGCTTCGTGCAGCACTCGACCGCGACGGGCTCCATTCGGGCCCTACACGCCCGGCACCGGTGTGAACGGCTTCTCGTTCTGTATCCGGACCCATCCCGCGTGAAGCGCCGGCTCCCGTCCGCGGGGCCGGCGCTTCGCCGTTTCGGCGCTCAGTGGAAGAAGAGCGTGAGCCCGGCCACCAAGAGCAGGGCGAAGAGCGCCTTGGCGAAGCGGCGCTCGTCGACGCGATGGTGCACGATCTCGCCGAGCACCACCGCGACCGGCAACGCGAGGAAGACCGCCGCCAGCTTCGGCACGAACGAGAGCGGGTACTGGCCGTCGAGCGCCAGCGTCACGATCAACGCGGCGTTCATCACGACCCAGATCACCGACATCGTGCTCCGCAGCTCGCGCTTGGTCAGCCCTTCGCGACCGATCGCATAGGCCACCAGCGGACCGCCGGTGGCGTAGACGCCGTGGACGATGCCGCCGAAGAAGATGGTCAGCCGCGAGGCCCACGGACTGAGCCGTCCTTCGACCGCGGCGCTCCGCTGCAGCCGCCAGAGCTCGCGCGCCGCCAGCAGGCAGACGAGCACGGCGTAGACGGAGCGCATCCACTCGCCGGCCAAGGCGCGGACGCCCACGTAGCCGATCACGGCGCCGAGCCCCATCGCCGGTAGGACGTTCTCGATCAAGAGCCGCCAGCGGATGCCCTCGTGGTGGCGCGCCAGGATGTAGCTGGTCTGCGCAAACGAGAGCGGCAGCATCAGCGCGACCACCTCGGGGATGGGCAGCAAGTGCGCGCCGAGCGTCACGCAGAGGATGCCGCTGGCGAACCCGATCGCGGTCTGCACCGTGAACGCGAGCACCACGACGAGCACGAACGACAAGAGCGCGGGATCGGTCACCACAACCTCCGGCGGGCAACGCGGCGCAGGGATACCACCGGCGACTGCCGCCGGCACGTGACGTGTGCTCGTCGCCAACGCACATCTCGCAACCTCGGTCGGAGCGCGATGGGGTCCAGCCGTGGTCCGGCGCGACGTGAATGAGCCCGATCCCGCCGGCCAGGCGACGGGAGCGTGTGATATGCGCTGCGGGATGAGCACCTGGTCGGCGCGGACGGAGAGCGAGCAAGCGCACACGGACCTGACGCGGATCGTGGAGGGTGAGCGGGAGCTCCGGTTCGGCGAGGTCCTCGACTTGCTCGACCGAGACCCTTCCTTCCGGGCTCACCTACGAGAGGAGCTCGCCGGCGCGCGCTTCGAAGCGTTCTTCTGGGAGACGCCGCCGGTGACGCTCGAGTCGCTGGACCAGCCCTTCGAGATGGCGCTGGTCGACGCCCCGCCGCTCGACGCTCGCCCGAAGTACTACCGGCACGCTCCTTACGCGGCGCGACGCTGATTGGAGTCTCATGGTCGCGGTTCCGCGGTCGCGAACCCGCGGCGGGATCAGTCGCACCTGACTCGACACGCCGAGTCGAGGCGCAGCCGGGTGCTCGAACCCCTGCCGGCCCGAACCCCTGCCGGCCCGAGCCACTGCCCCTTGCGCGGGCGGGAGACGCCGTCCACACCCTCGCATGCGTTGGACTGGCTTGCGTCGGACTGGCTTGCGTCGGAGTGGCTTGCGTCGGAGTGGTTGGGTCGGCTCGGCGCTCGCGCTCACCCTCGCGCTCGGGGGATGCGACGGCGGACCGATGAGGGCGGACGCGAGCGCGGTGGACGCAGCGCTCGCCGACGCGGCGATCGACGCCGCCGACGCTGCAGCGCCGAACGGATCGGACGCCGGCCTCGACGCGAATAGGAGCGACGCCGGCACCATCGAGGACGCTGGCGCCGGGGTCGACGCCGGGAGCGCCGCGATCGACGGCGGGATCGACGCGAGCATCGCCGACTCCGGCGCCGACGGAGGCACGCCGGCTCCTCTTCCCTGCCTCGGCGACTCGCGGCTTCTGGTCCTCTCGCACGACCTCCCCTTCGTCTCCGTCCGCGTCGGCGCCGGGAGCGACGCCCCGGCGGGGCTCTTCCTGCTCGACCTGGCCACCACCGCCTCGGCCATCGACCTCAACGGCTTCTCGACCCGGCCCGTCGCCTCCGGCTGCGACCCCACCGCGCTCGGGCAGTACTGCTCCTTCGCGGACCTCGACTTCTTCGGCTCCTGGGGAAGCGTCACGCTGATCACCGAGGACCTCTCCGGCCTCGGCGGCGTCTCCGAAGCCGGCATCCTCGGCACCGACTTCTTCGCCGTGCATCCGATGACCCTCGACTACGACGCCGGCGAGGTCCGCGTCGTCACGAGCCGGCGCGCTCTGCAGCGACGCCACGCTGACAGCCGCCGGGCTCGGCGCGCTCTCCACCGAGGGCTTCTACGCGAACGACCACTCCACCCTGCGGCCGACCACCGACGTCGACTCCACCGCCAGCCCGGGCTCGCACGTGCCGAACGTGCCGACGGTGCCGGTCCGCGTGGGCGGCGCCGACGCCTTCGCCCAGCTCGACAGCGGCTTCGACGACACCCTCGCGCCGCGCTCGCTGAACGTGAACGCCGCGTTCTTCGACGCCATCATGGCCAGCGGGCCGAGCGCATTGATGCGGGACGCTGCCTCGGACCTCGCGCTCACCACCTGCGTCGTCGGCGTCACCGAGAACGTCGAGGCGTACACCTTGGCGCCGGGCCGCACCCTCGACTTCATCGGCACGGCCGGCGACGCCGTGGCCTCGCTGAGCGACGTGCGCGTGTTCGTGAAGCGCACTCCGGCCGCCGCCCACGGCTGCGGCGGCATCGGCACCTGGACGGCACCCGGAGCCCAGGTCGGCGCCAATCTCCACGCCGCGCTCGGCCGCGTCGTCGTCGATCCCTTCACCTCCCGCGTCTGGATCCCCCGCCGCTGAGCTCGCCCGCGCCTCGATCCGGCGCACTTCGTCGGCGGCGCGCCGGCCGCGACGCCGACGCGAACTGAAGGTCTGTCGACAAATCTCCCGTCGCCCCGCGGCCGATCCGTGCCCACCCGCGGCGTTGCCGTTCGTCGCCGTGCAATCGCCGCGACTCCTCTCGGCGCCTTGCGGCTGAGACCGTCTCGATTGGGGTGCTCGGTCCGAATCATCGACAGCCCTCGAGGGCACGCCACTTCGTGCGGATGGGCCCGCGTGCGGCATGATCCGGGTGATGCACACTCCCGAAGAGCTCACGGACGAGGAGCGCGAAGAGCTGCACTCGGCACTGAAGGCGCTGGAGAAAGAGCTCGAGGCCTCGCTCGCGCTGGCCCGCCAGAGCGGCAAGCCCGTCGCGCTCGATCAGGCGGCGGTCGGTCGGATCTCGCGCGGCGACGCGCTCCAGCAACAGCAGATGGCCCTCGCCGCCCAGCGCAGCAACGAGCTGCGGCTCGGCCAAATCAAACGGGCGCTCGCCGCGTTCGAGGAAGACCGCTACGGCGAGTGCGCCGAGTGCGACGAGCCCATCGGCTACCGCCGCCTGCGCTCCCGCCCCGAGACACCGCTCTGCGTCGCCTGCCAAGCCGGCCACGAGGCGCGCTGACACTCCTGCCCGTTCTTCTTGCGACGGGCGGATCGACGACCTCCCGTTCGCGCGCCCTCGTGGTGGGCCTGGACGCGCACCACGATCTCACGCGCGCCCTCGCGCGGCATCGTCGTGCGTCGAAGCTGCCGTCCCGTTCGCGGGCGAGCGAGGCGAGCCATGCGTCGCAGGGGGCCCACGAGGTGCCGCGGACCCGACCCGAGGCGGGACCTCACCGAGCGGCGCGTGAGCGCGAGCTATCGTCGACACCGCAGCTCGCGCAGGCGCACGCGGCACCCCCGCTTGCATTGCATCCGTCGATTGATCCAGTCTGAGTTCCTACCAAGGAGGGAGACATGGGAGCGACGGCCCGATGGACCGCGGAGAGCGCGCTCGCCCGAGGGCGTGCGGCGGACCGACTTCTCGACGACAACAGCGACGTGCTCACCCCGGAGCTCGAAGACGGCTTCGGTGCCCAGCTGAAGTCCGATCTCGCATTTCTCAGCGTCGACGATGACGAAAAGGCGCTCGGGGATCAGCGGACCGCGACCGCGACGGAACGGGAGATCGCCACCGACGCGCACGATCTGCTGATGCTGATTCGCGAGGCCGTACGACGCAGTCCGAAGGGAACACCGCGGCTCCGAGCTGCCGTGGGAGTCGGACACACGTTGAACGCGACGGACACGCGGGGCATCTTGGATGCGCTCGGCGCCGTGGCGACGCACGCCGATGGGCTGCGCACCTGCCGCATTCCCGCATCCGCGATCGGCGAGGCGGCCGATCTCGCGACCGCGCTGCAATCGGCCGACTCGGGGCAATCAGACGCCATCCAAGGCCGCGCCAGCTCCACCGATTCGCGCCTCGAGGCGCAGCTTCGGCTGGAGGGCGCGATCGACACGATTCACATGGCGGGCCTCTTCGCGTTTCGGAAGGACCCCGCCAAGCGCGCCCGATTCGAAGCCCTGGTCTCCTCGAGCGGCCCCGCCTCGGGTGGCCCGAGCTCCGGGCCGACCTCCTAAGTCGTCGAAAACACTGTGGAAGAGCGGCTCAGAGATCCTCTGGCCGACTCACGGATCGGTCCCGGCGACCCACGGGTCGACCCGGGCCGAGTCATCCGCCGGCCAGCCCCGGCCACGCGGGCAGCAGACCGACATACGGCTTTTCGTCGACCAACTCACAGATCGTCCAGACCGACTCACAGATCCTCGCCGACCGACTCACAGATCGTCCAGAGCGACTCACAGATCCTCGCCGACCGACTCACAGACCGTCCAGACCGACTCACAGATCCTCGCCGACCGACTCACAAATCGTCCGACGGCACTCACGGCTCGGCATCACGGACGCACAGCGCTGCCGGAGCGACGCGCAGGTCGTGCAGCCGCGCTCACAGTTCCCGCCGGCCGGCTCACCGATCGCCCGGACCGACTCACGACTTCGGCGGATCGAGACACCGCTCGAACCGATCGAATCAGAGCTCGCATCGACCAGCTCACCGGATCGGCGGACAGACTCCCAGGTTGCCGAGCTCGATTCACGAACAGTCTCGAATCGACTCACGACCCCGCCCGGCGTGCGCCGAGGCGACGCCGAACCTCCGGCCAGCCCGTCTCGGCCACTCGAGACATTCGGGGACCGGCTGACCAGCATGGCGGGTGTCCCAGCCCACCACGGCAGGGCTCTCGCCGGCGAGCGAGCAGCGACCGAAGTCGAGACAGCACCGGCACCTCTCGCCCGGCGAGCGAGCAGCGACCGAATCCCAGCCCACCACGGCACACCTCCCGCCCCGCGAGCGAGCAGCGACCGTGCCCCAGCCCACCACGGCACGCCTCTCGCTGGCGAGCGAGCAGCGACCGAAGTCGAGACCCCACCCGCACCTCTCGCCCTGCGAGCGAGCAGCGGCACGCGGAGCAGTCATGCTGGCTGCGCCGCAGGCGCGGCCGGCGTGACCCGTACCAGCACGAAACCCGTTGCGGCCCATCACCCCGAGAAGGCGGGGGCCGGGGGAGCGCCAGCGACGACTCGGGTGGCCCGCTACCGTGCCGTGCGCCGAACGACCTGCTGTTTGGTCGTTTGGTGTGCGGCACCTCGGGTCGGGTTCCTCGTCGGAGGAGCGGGCGCTCCCCCGGCCCCCGCCGGACGCCCATCCGCTGCAGCCCCGCCACCACCAAGAGCTGCAGCCCCGCCACCACCAAGAGCTGCAGCCCCGCCACCACCAAGAGCTGCAGCCCCGCCACCACCAAGAGCTGCAGCCCCGCCACCACCAAGAGCCGCAGCCCCGCCACCACCAAGAGCTGCAGCCCCGCCACCACCAAGAGCTGCGGCGCCGCCACCACCAAGAGCTGCAGCCCCGCCACCACCAAGAGCTGCAGCCCCGCCACCACCAAGAGCCGCCGGACGCCCATCCGCGCCAGCGCCGACCTACGATCGGGAGAAGACGCATGCGCCGAGCAGACCCTCCCGCCTATGCTTCGGCCCCCGCCCATGATCCGGCTCACCTACTCCAACCGAACCGAAGCGCTGCTGCAGGCGTTGGTGCGGCGGCTCGACGAGCGTCGGCGGGGACCGCACGACCCGCTCGCGCCCACGTTCATCGTGGTGCCGAATCGGAACGTGGAGCGCTACGTCGAGCTCGGCGTGGCGCGGCATCTCGGCATCGCCGCCAACCTGCGCTTCTCGCGACTGGCCAGCCTGGTCCGCGAGTGGCTGGCGCCGAGTGGGCCGCTGCTGATCGAGACGGCGCTCACCGCACGCGTCCTGCGCGCGTTCCTCGACGACGCGCTCTTGGCCGAGCCGCCGATGGGGCCGGTTCGCCGTTATCTCTTCGGCGCCGGCGACGCGCCGGACGCGATCGAATCTGAGGCGCGCTCAGCTCGCCATGCACGTGGCCCGGCTCTTCGAGGAGTACGGCTTCTCGCGCCCCGAGTTGCTCGGCGCCTGGGACGCGGGAGAGAGCCGCTTCGCCGGACCGCACGCCGCCACCGAGGGCTGGCAGCGAAGGCTCTGGCAGGCGGTCCGTGCGCATCCGAAGAGCGAGGGCCATCGCACCTTGGCCGAGGCGCTCGACGACGCGAGCGCGCTCGAGGCGCCCGCGCCCGAGCTGCACGTCTTCGGGCTCTCCTACGTCGCGCGCATCTTCGCGCGCATGCACGCCGTGCTCGGCGAGCGGGCGGACCTGCACCTCTACGCGCTCAACCCGTGCGAGGAGTTCTGGGAGGATGTCGAGACGGAAGGCGAGCTGAGGCGCCGGCGCAAGAGGAGCGAGGCGGAGCCGACGTGGCTCTTCGAGGACGAGGATCCTTTCCGCCTCTCGGTCGAGACGGAGACGCCGCTCTTGCGCTTGTGGGGCCGGCCAGGGCGCGAGCACGTCCGGCTCCTCGGGGCGCTCACCGACTGCGACTTCGAGCCGGCGTTCGTCGATCCGCAGCCGGAAGAGGAAGCGCCGGCTCACGCTCTTCCGCTCTTCTCCAGCTTGAGCGCTCCTCCTTTGCTGGCGCGTCTGCAGCACGATGTTCTGCACCGTGCGCCGCGGCCGGAGCGGCCCGATCCCGACGCCGCCCGAGACGAGAGCGTCGTCGTCCTCGCCTGCCCGAGCATCCGCCGCGAGGTGGAGACCGTGGCGGCGGAGATCTGGAAGCTGGTCGGCTCGACCGAGGATCTCAGCTTCGACCGGATCGCCGTCTTGGTGAACGGTCCCGACCGCGACCTCTATCTGCCGCACCTGATGGCGGCGTTCGAGGAGGCGCATCGGATCCCCTTCAACGTCGCCGATCTCTCGCTCGCCTCCGCCAGCCCGCTGGTCGAGGGCGCGCTCCGGCTCTTCGCGCTGCCGGCCGGGCAGTTCACGCGGCCCGACGTGCTCTCGATCCTCACCCATCCGGCCGTGCGCCCGCGCGACATCGAGCCGCACGAGTGGGTGGCGCTGGCCGACCGCCTCGGCATCTTCTTCGGGCTCGACCGCGCGGCGCTCGAGGGCACCTACGTCGACGAGGACCGCTTCCACTGGGAGCAGGGGCTGGTCCGCATCGCGCTCGGCGCGTTCGTGGCCGGCGAGGCCAGTGGCGACGGACGCTTCGTGCAGCTCGGCGACGAGCGCTACCTGCCGGAAGAGGCGCCCGTCGGAGACGACTCGGCGGCGCGCTTCGCGGAGGTGGTCCGCTCGCTGCTCTCGGACGCTCGCTTCGCCCGCGACGCGCGCCTCTCGCTCTCGGACTGGGCCTCGTTTTTCACCGCCATGGCCCGCACCTACCTGACGCCGGAGGACGAGCGCGAAGAGAGCGCCCTGCGGCGCGTGCTCTCGGCCGTCGATGCCTTGGCGGAGCTGGATCTCGACGGCGCCGAGGTCTCCTACACGATCGCCCACGAGCTCGTGAAGGAGAGCGTGGAGGCGCTCGGCGGCGGGCGCGGCCAGCAGCTCGCGGACGGAGTGGCCGTCTCCTCGCTCATGCCGATGCGCGCCATCCCCTTCCGCGTGATCTTCGTGCTCGGGATGGGCGAAGGCCGCTTCCCGGCCGCGGACCGTCGCGACTCCATGGATCTGCGCGCCGCCCGCCGGCAGGTCGGCGACGTCACGCCTCCCGAGCGCGACCGCTACACCTTCCTCGAGACGCTGCTCTGTGCCCGCGAGCGGCTCTACGTCTCCTACGTCGCGCGCGACGAGCAGACCGGCGATGTGCTCGCGCCCTCGACCGTCGTCGAAGAGCTGCTCGACGTGATCGAAGAGAGCTATCTGCCCGACGCGCGAAACCGCGTGGTCCGCACGCCGAAGCTTCGCCGCTACGAAGAAGAGAGCATGATCGCGGTGCTGCCGGAGGCCGCCGCCGAGCTGCGCGCCAAGATGCTCGGGCGGGCGCTCCGCGAACAGCTCGAAGAGAACGGAGACGAGAGCGCGGCCGCCGAGCTGACGCGCCCCGAGGTGTTGCGGAGGGCGGCGCGATCCGAGCCCGTGCGTGAAGCGCTTGCGCTCTCGGCGTTGCCCGAGCGCGTCGATGCCAATACGCCGACCACCACGCTCCGCCTCTCGCTCTCCTCGCTCCGGCGCTTTCTCGAGTGTCCGCTCCAAGCGTGGACTCGGACCGTGTTGCGGCTCGAAGACGACGAGGCAGACACCGCGTTCGCACTCTCCGACGAGCCCTTCGCGCCCTCCGCGCTCGACGCGACCATGGCGCTTCGGGCGAGCTTCGTGGAGCACGCCGTGCACGGCACCCCGCTCGAAGACGCCTACGCGGCCGAGGTGGCGCCGCGCAAGGCCCACGGCCACTGGCCGGTCGGCGCGCTCGCGGAGATCGTCCACGCCGAGCACGCCGAGATCCTGGCGCGCTGGAGGCTCGCGCTGGAGGGCCTGCGCGCCGACGGGATGACCCGCTTCTCCAGCGTGCGCTTCGGCAGCGCCCAGAGCGCCGAGGCGAGCGTCGAGGTGCTGGACCCGCTCGTGATCGCGTTCGACGACGACCCGCGCGCGCCCGGCTCGGGCAGACCCTTGCGAGTGGAGCTGGTGGGCCGAACCGATCTCCTGGGTGTGCGTGACGACCGAGCACCCGCGGGCGACCCGCTGCGGAGCTCGCTCTTGCCGCTCTTGCGTGGCGGCACCGGCGCGCGAGGTCGGGTCACCACGCTGCGCTACGCCCTGCGCGCGTTCTTCGATCACGCGGCGCTGAGCGCCTCGGGCCGCGAGGCCGCGCTGCACCAAGCCGTGCACCTTCTGGGCGATCGCGACGGCGAAGCGGCCATCATCCCCTTCGCCGGCCTCGACGCATCGAGCGCGCGCGATTGGCTGACGGCGCTGGTCCGCGACCTCGTCTCGCGTCGCCACGCCTACCTCATGCCCTGCGAGTCGGTGTTGCGGCTGGCCGACCGCTTCGACGTCATCGACGGCGACGCCATCGTCGCCTCGGTGGAGGAAGTGCGCGACCGCTGGCACGGCGGGCAATCCCGCTACGGCCCCGTCCGCGAGCCGCTCCGCTATGCTCCGCTCCCGCCCGGCGAGGCTTGGGACGCCGCCGAGCGCCGCTTCGGCCCCTTCCTGCAATCCATCGCCTACCGGGATTGAGCGGACGGACCGACCCGCGTGTCGCCGGCTCGTCCGGACGAGGCTCGCGCTCGAACGCAGGCGACTGCTTCGCGTGCGACGTGTGCAGGGCGGAGCTTCCCGCGCGCTGGAACTTCGACGTGGCGTGAGGTCGACCGGCGTCGGCGGTTGCTCGGCTCGAGACCGAAGAGGCGGTGTCGCAAGCGGCGTTGCCAACGCTGGTTCTGGTACGGTCGCGCCATGAACGCACGGACGTTCGGCATGCTGCTCGTGCTCGCGTGCGCGGGCTGCGGAGGTCACGACGACTACTCGGACCGGCCGGAGCTGGCGGCGGTGCGCGCGGCGTTTCACTGCGAGCAGCCGAGCCGACCGGCGGAAGAGCGCGCGTGTGCGGCCGTGAACCGCTTCGAGCGGGCCGGCACGGTGACCGACTTCCCGAGTGCGGCCCCGCGCGTCTACCTGGGGCGTCACGATTGCTCCGACGAAGGGCCGAGCGCGGTCGTCTTCGAGCTGATCCAGCTCCGCCCCGGATCCGCGCCGTCGGAGCGGGTGGACGCGGCGCACCGCCCATCCGGGATCGTCGTGGACAGCATGTTGAGCATGCGGCCCGACCCCGCGCTCGAGGCGGCCGCGGCGCAGACGATGCGTGCGCTGCGAGCCGGCGAGAGCGCCCCCGGGATCGACGCGGCGAGCTTTGACAACCCCTCGATGCCGACCGACTGGCCGAGCTGGATCCGCCTCGCGGCGCGGCACAGCACGCCGACCTCGGATCTGGCGCGCAGCGACGGTGACAGTCTCCTCTTCGGCCCGGGTCGCGTCCCGGCGTTCTGGGACGACGCGGAGCCGAGCCCGCCCTACGCGTACCTGCGGCAGATCGACGACGAGCTGATCTACGTGCAGCCTCCGACCGGAGTCGGTCCGCTCGGCCACCAGGCGTGCGTCTACCACGTCTTCCCGGTCCCCGGTCCGCCGGCGCCCTGAGCCTGGGCTCTCCCCGGATCGCGGCCGCCAGCGCTCTGGTCTCGTCAGGGCGGGTTTGCGTCCTCGGAGCCTCGGTTGCCGTGGCGACGCCGGCCGCGCGGGCGCTCCTGATCGCCAGCGAGAGGCTGCGCCCAGTCCGGCTCGGTCGCCGCGGCGGCGGCTATTCGACCAGCGAGAGGCCCGGCGGGAGCGATTCGCCGAAGATGCGCCGCTCGTCGGCCGCCTCCAGCTTCGTGACCTCGCGGACCATCCGTACCCAGCTCTGCGATGCGTCGTGGGTCTCCAGCCGCGACGCGACCTCTTCCCGCAACGCCGCGTCGAGGTCCCGCTCGCGGTCGCCGCTCATGCGGGCCAGGAGCGTTGCGGCGAAGGGCGCCGGGTCGACGGCCTTCCAGTCGAGCGCGAGCACGTGGCCGAGCCAGGTCTCGGCGATGTCCTTGGGCACCACCGCGTGGGCGCTGCCGTGGAAGGGGACGCGCGCGCCGAGCCTGCCGAGCGCCCACCAGCTGAAGTCACCCTCGTCGTGCCGGGTCAGCCGCTCGACCAGCCAGCCGCCCACCTCGACCTTGCGGGCGGCCGGAACGCGCTCGAGCGAAGCCGCCAGGCGCACCATGTCGTCGTAGCCCTGCATCCGTTGGCCTTTGGGGCGCGGGCGCGGCCGTGGCGTCGGCGGGTGGAGGTACCAGGCGATGGCGTCGAGGACCTTCACCTGCGCGGCCTCCTCGAGACCGCCCGCCATCCGGCGCCACATCGTCCACCACTCGCTCCACACCTGCGCCTCGGGCGAGAACTGCACGCCCTGATCGAAGAACGCGAAGACCTGCTTCACCCGCCAGTCGTCCAGCGGGTACCCGAAGCCCGGTCGCAGGCAGTAGCCGACCAGGTTGAACCAGACCCGCTCGTGGTCGGCCGAGCGCCGCCGCCGCTTGGCTCCGGCCAAGAGAGCGCCGAAGAGCTCGCGCAAGAGCGGCGTGTTCCAGGTCTCGCGGGCGCCGATCCGCTTCTCGAGGTCGGCGCGGAGGGTCTTGACTGGCTTGACGCCCTCCACGTGGGCCGAGCTCTTTCCGTACACCGTCTTGATGAGCTCGGTGGCCTCGGCGAAGCGGGGGTGCAGCTGGGTGATCTTGGTGGCGCCCACGTCGGCACCGGCCTCGCCGCGGAGCTGAAGCTCGAGCTTCCAGCGCCGCGAGGGCCCGTCGGCGGCGATGCAGCTCAGCTCGACCGTGCCGACCTCCGTCAGCGCGCTCTGGATCCGCACCGGGATCGTGCCGCCGGCCTGGCCGCTCTCGTCCTCGAGCACGGCGGCGAGCGGCGGGAGCTCGCGGAAGGTGTCGCCCTCGACCTCGACGATGTCGCCGGCGCGATGCAGCACCGCCTCGCCGGTGCTCGACGCGAGCGGGAAGCGGACCGGCTGGCCGAGCTTGAGCGAGAAGGTGCGGGCCTCGAGGGTGACCTCCTCGCCTTCTTCGGCGCCGCGCGGCAAGAGGCACACGCCGCGCCGCGGTTTCTCGTCGGCGTCGCCGAGCATGAGATAGAAGCTGCGCGCCGAGCCGCCGCCGATGCGCACGCCCACACCGCGCCGGGCCAGCCCGTAGGCGACCGCGCCGCGCGCCACCGCCAGCTCCGGCGCCGGGTTCCCCAGCCGCATCAAAGGCTCGCCGCGCCAGCCGCCGAGCACGTCGAGCATCCGCTCGGTGAGCGTCTCGCCGTTGAACACGCCGCCGTTCAGCAGCACGGCGTCGGGGACGACGAACGCGCCCGGCTCGTAGATGCCCTCGCCGAAGGCCTCGCGCGAGACGTCGCGATGGCGGCCGAGGAACGCCGCCACGTGTCGGGTGATCGCCGGATCTGCCACGTAGGGGAGGCCGAACTCGACGATGGCGCCGCGCGTGCGCTCGGGCTGCGAGTCGGGGGCGACGTTCGGGAAGAAGCCGTCGAGGATGCGCTCGTGTACTTCACCCTTGTTCAGCTCGGTCGAGAGCGAGCCGCCGATCAGCTTGCTGCCGCCGCCGAGGACGGTGAGCTTCTTCGTCTCCGGCGCGTCGTGCGCGAGCAGGGCCTCCTTGGCCGTGCGGCACTGCTGGATGAGCTGCGTGAAGCGGCCCGCGGCGAGCTTGCCCTTGGCGCCGAGCCGGCCCTCGGCGTCGTGGGCCAGGGCCAGATCCATGTTGTCGCCGCCCAGCATGAGGTGGTCGCCGACGGCCACGCGGGTGAGGCGCGGGCCGCTGTCGCGCAGCTCGACCTGGATCAGGGTCAGATCGGTGGTGCCCCCGCCGACGTCGACGACCAGCGCGAGGTGCATCTGGCCGACGAGCTCCTCGATCTGCTCATCGTGACGGCCGAGCCAGTCGTAGAACGCGGCCTGCGGCTCCTCGAGCAGCCGCACGCTGGAGAGTCCGGCCAGCCGCGCGGCGCGCAGCGTCAGCGTGCGGGCGCCCTCGTCGAACGAGGCGGGCACGGTGAGCACGACCGACTGCGCGGAGAGCGGCTCGTCGGGGAAGCGGTGATCCCACGCCTCGCGGACGTGGGCGAGGTAGCTCGCGCTGGCGCCGACGGGCGAGATCTTCGGCACCTCGTCGGGCGCGCCCCAGGGGAGGATCGCCGCCGTGCGATCGACCGAGGGATGCGAGAGCCAGCTCTTGGCGCTCGCCACCAACCGGCCGGGGACCTTGGCGCCGAGATCGCGCGCGAGCTGCCCGATCACTCCGTCGGGCACGCCTTCGAGATCGCGCGGATGCCAGGGGAGCTGGCGGTCGTCGTCACTCAGCTCGCTCGGCGCCGCGTGATAGCGCAGCGAGTGCAGGAGCGGGCGCGACTCGATCTCGCCCGGCGCGACGAGCTGCTCGATCTCGAAGAGCGAGATGGGGGCATCGAGGCCGGCGTTCGTGTCGACGTACGCCACCACGGTGTGCGTCGTGCCGAGGTCGATGCCGACGATGTAGCGGGAGTCCTTCGCGGCCATGTTCGTTCGCGCCTTCCCAACGTGGCGAGCCGTCGTGGCTCGAGGGAGATGGCGGGCGGGGAGTATCGTCGAGAGGACCGGAGCGCGCCAATTGCCGAGCGGCCGGGTATGCGTCCCGACGTCCTCAGCGCAGACAGCCCTCGGGGAGCGCCGCCTTCAACGCCTCCAGGTCGGCTGCGCTCAGCGCTCGAGCGTCACCTCCCCGCGGTCATCAGCGAAGCACGCGCTGCCCAACGAGGAGGGATCGGGGTCGTCGAGCCGCACCTCGAGCGTGGCCCGCCGGCACGGAACGACACCGGCTCCGTCGAGGTTACCGCGGGACCCGCCGACTCCTTCCGCGAGAGCCTGTCGGCATCCGCGGCCGCTCAATCCCGTCGACCTCGAGCGCTCACCAATCTCGAGCCACGCGGTCAGCTACCGCATGGACCTGGGAGATCCCGCGCACTCGTCCGTTCCGGCCCGACGTCGAGTCCTCGTCGCTCGCGCTGCCTTCGGGACGGTGAGATTTGCTGGTGTGCAGGTCGGCGAGCGCGTATGACGAGCATTGGTCGTGGATCTGCCTGAAGCGAGAGAGCTCCTCGGTGTCGACGCCGGCACCGACGCCAAGAGCATCAAACGGGCGTATCTGCGGGCCGTCAAACGGCACAAGCCGGAGCGCGACCCCGAGGGGTTCCAGCGCGTTCGCGAGGCCTACCAGCTGTGCCGGTCCTTCGCCGTGACGGTGGCGCCGAGCGAGGCGGTGCCGTCATCGGTTGCACGAGACGTGCACGCGCAGCCCGCCGGGGACGAGGCGTCCAAGCCGTCCGCCGCCGCGCCAATCGTGCCCGAGCCGGACGCTGCGGGCGGGCCCACACCGGCGTCGCCTGCCGACGTCGAGCTGCGCGATGCCCAGCCGGTGGCTTTCGCGCCGACGGCGCCCGAGCCTGGCTCTCTGGGCGACGAGCCGGAGGGTGAGCCGGCACCGGCGTTCGAGCATTCCGGGGACGGAGCGCCCCGAGCGCTGGTCGATGTGCCGGCGCCCGAGCCGCCCGACCCCGAGCGCGAGGCGGAGCGGCAGCGAACCTTCCTGATCTGGAGCAGTGGCTCGAGGTTCTCGAGGGCGTGGAGCGTCTGGGGCCGCTTCGGGAAGCGCTGGAAAAGGATCCGGACGATCTGGCGCTCCGGGAGTGGTTCTTCGACGAGCTACTCGCGCTCGGGCGCTTCGACGAGGCCGAGCGGCTGATTGCGGGCGCGCCGCCGGAGGAGCGGCAGGCACTCGCGGAGGAGGTCGAGCGCGCGCGAAACCCTCCTCCCGCCGCTCGGCTGCGGCACGAGCTGCACGACGCGCCCCGCGAGAGGCGGATCCAGGCCCTCTTCGATGCGCTCGACGAGGACACGGACGGTGGGATCCGCCAGTGGCTCTTCTTCGAGCTGATGGACGCCGAGCGGTTCGAGGAGGCGGCACGGATCGCGCGAGGCGCCGAGTCGTCGGCGCGCCCCTTCTTCTTCGCGCAGCTCGCTCGCCGAGCTCCTTCGCTGGTGGATGACGACGCGATCGACGCGCTCCGCGCCCGCCAGCCGAGCGCGGCGGTCCTGGTGCTGATCGATCGGGGCCAGATCGACGAGGCGACCACCATGGTGTCCGAAGCCATCGGGCGCCTGGAGGAGGGCGGCCACGTCTTCCCGCGAGACGTGCTCGAGCCGATCCTCGCGCTCTGTGAGGCGGACGAGGGAGACGGCGCCGAGGCGCTCTTCGAGCGCTACCAACTCGTCCTCCGGCAGCAAGGGCTGGCGACGCGGATGGCGCAGGCGGACTCGCTCACGATGCTCTTTCTCGCCGAGCTCTTCGAGGTGTGGAACGAGCTGCCTCGCCCGATGTGGGAGCTGGTCCTCCGCGGGCTTCGCGCCGGGGCGGTCGACGGCGTCCGGCGCGATGTGCAGGAGTGGTCGCGGGGAGACCTGCTGGAAGCGGAGCGCACGCGGAACGCGCTGAAGGCTCGCGCGCCGAGCCTCTTCGCCGTCTTCGGCGATGTGCTCGCGGTGCCCCAGCGGACTCCGAAGCCAGCTCCCGCGCCCCGCAAATCCGCGCCCGCGAATTCCGTGAGCGGGCGGCTGATTGTGATGGGCCTCTTCGTCCTCATCTCGTTGCTGCGCATGGCCAGTCAGTGCGACCGCCCGTCGTCCACGAGGGACTGGACGCCGCCGCCGACCAGCGGGCCCCCGGTCGAGGGCGACGTCACCCTGGCCGACGCGTGCCGGTTGGCCCCGACCCGCTGCGCGTCCCTTTGGTCGCTGCGTGTGGCCCTCTCCCGCGGCGACTGTGCCGCAGCGCAGCAAGCGGAGCCCGCCGTTCGTGATGCGCTCTCGTCGCTCGAGACCGACGGCCGCCCGGGTGCTTCCACTGCCGCGCGCGAGCTGCGCGAATCTACTCTCTCGCTCGCAGACCTCCTGCCCATTCTCGGCCCCGCCATGACGCGCTCTTCGCCCATCATCGGAATCGACCTCGGAACGACCTACTCGCTGGTCGGCGTGCTCCAGGCCGGGCAGCCGATCCTCCTCCCCAACGCGCTCGGCGAGCGGCTGACGCCGAGCGCGGTCGGCGTGGACGAGAACGGCATCTGCTCGTCGGCGCGCCGGCCCGGGCGCGCGCGGCCACCCATCCCGAAGACACCGCGCTCGGGTTCAAGCGCGACATGGGCACGGACCGCACCTACTCGCTCGGGGGGCGCGAGCTGCGGCCGGTCGATCTGTCGGCGATGGTGCTCCGCTCGCTCGTGGAGGACGCCGAGCAGGCGCTCGGCCAGAAGATCGAAGAGGCGGTCATCACCGTGCCCGCGTACTTCGGCGACGCGCAGCGGCAGGCGACGCGGGACGCGGGCGCCATCGCCGGGCTGAAGGTCGAGCGCATCGTCAACGAGCCGACCGCGGCGGCCCTCGCCTACGGCTTGCACCACCTCGAGAGGGAGATGACGGCGGTGGTCATCGATCTCGGAGGCGGCACCTTCGACGTGACCCTGCTCGAGATCATGGAGGGCGTGATCGAGATCCGCGCGTCCGCCGGAGACGCGCGCCTCGGCGGCGAGGACTTCACCGACGCGCTGGCGGAGCTGCTCGTCGAGCGCATTCGCGCTCAGGGCGTGGACGTGGACGAGCCCGTCGCCCGCGCGCGGATTCGCGAGGCGGCCGACGGCGCGAAGCGGCGCCTCACCACGGTCGAGGAGACGGAGGTCGTGCTTCCTTCGCTCCGCGGCCGGGATGTGGCGCTCACCCTCTCTCGCGAAGACGCCCAGCGCGCGTGGCGTCCACTGCTCGAGCGCCTGCGCTTCCCCATCCTGCGCGCGCTCCGCGACGCACGGCTGAAGCCGGAGGAGATCGACGAAGTGCTGATGGTCGGCGGCGCTTCGCGGATGCCCTGTGTCATCACGCTCGCCGCGGACCTCTTCGGCAAGCGGCCGCACGATGAGCTGCACCCGGACGAGGCCGTCGCGAAGGGCGCGGCCATCCAGGCGGCGCTCAAGGCCGGCGAAGAGGCGGTCGAGGACCTGGTGGTCACCGACGTCGCGCCCTTCACGATGGGCATCGCGAGCGGCACCAAGATGGGCACGCGGGTCGTCTCCGGGCTCTTCTCGCCGATTCTGGAGCGGGGCACGGTGATCCCGGCCAGCCGGGTGGAGCGCTTCTTCACGCTCGAGGACGGGCAGACGCAGCTCTTGGTCGAGGTCTTCCAGGGCGAGCACTCGCTCTGTCGTGACAACCACAAGCTCGGCGAGCTCTCGCTGCGGGAGCTCCCCCGCGCCCCTGCCGGCGAGACCTGGGTGGACGTCCGTTTCACCTACGACCTCAACGGGATCCTCGAGGTCGAAGCACGGGTGATGGAGACCGAGCGCGTCGAGCACCTGCTCATCGAGAGCCGGCCCGGCAAGCTCTCCAAGAAGGAGCTGGAGCGAGCGCGTGCGTCGATGAAGCGCATCAAGTTCCACCCGCGGGACAGCCTGCCCAACCGCACGGCGCTCGCGCGGGCCGACGCGCTCTTCGCCGAGACCTCCGGCCTCGAGCGCGAGCTGCTCGGGCAGCTCCTCGCCGCCTTCCGCGCCGCGCTGGAGTCGCAGGATCCGGCCGTGATCGACCCGACTCGCGAGCGCTTGAACGCATTGATCGCCAGCCTGCGCGGCTGAGCTGGAGGGGGCTTCGCTCGAACCCTCCTTGGGTGACGACAGGAGGCGCCGAATGCGGCAAGATGCGCCCATGCGATGCTGGTATCTCGCACTCGCGTTCCTCGCGCTCGGTTGCACCAACGCCCCCGAGATGGTCTGGCTCGGGCAGTTCGAGAGCCCCTGCAACACCAGCGCGGACTGCGAGTCGGGACCTTGTCTGATCCTCGAGCCCGGCAACGGGATCTGCACGGAGTCGTGTCAGACATCGTGTACGACGAACTACACCTGCGACGCTACGCAGCACGTCTGTGTGCCGTCGGGAGGCGGGATGTGCCGAGCCTCGGGCGCGCCGTGCGGCGCGCACTATCCGGTGTGCTGCGGCGGGCTCGACTGTGTCCAGTTCGACGGCTGGGGAACGCGCTGCGCGAGAGTGGGCTGCACCGACTCGTACGGCTGCAGCAACGAGTTCTGCTGCGTGCCTTCCGGCAACACGACGGTGTGCGCGCCGCCGACCTTCTGCCCCTGAAGGATCAGAAGCGGACCGTCGTCTGCATGCCGCCGAAGGTTGGTCCGAC
Source organism: uncultured Pseudomonadota bacterium (assembly GCA_963832725.1). Lineage (GTDB taxonomy): Bacteria > Myxococcota_A > Polyangia > Polyangiales > Sandaracinaceae > JAEZBP01. Next base: position 2,218,887 of record CAWHVG010000005.1, on the reverse strand, counting down.
GCTCACACTCGATTGCTCGTCGTCCCACACGGTGACCTCGACCGTGCGCAGGGTGCCGATCAGGAAGAGCGCGAGGCCGATCAGCTGAACGCCCGACTCGATGGCGCCTGCGAACGCCGCGGCGTTGTGGTCCCGCACGGAGGAAGCCCTCGATCCGTAGAGAAAGGCGACTCCGCCGACGTTGGCATAGAGGGGGACGTTGCAGTTCTGCTGGAATCCCCACGCCATGAACCCGCCGATCAGTGGTGCGAAGAAGCTCCCACCTACGGCGTCTGGGCAGGTGGAGTTGGCGGTCATATACCCCGTGGGCCCGGGGTCGTAGCTCCCGGAGGCGAGCTCGAGCGGCCCGGTCACGAGCGCCGCCGCGTAGCCGGCCCCGAAGAGCGTGGCGCCCAGGATCTGCAGCGTCTCGTCGGTGCGGTGCTCGATGCGCGGGTTCCGAACGCCGGCCGGCGGCGTGCTCCCCGCGCTCGGCCACTGCGAGCCGACCTCGCCCGCGACCTGCTGCTGCGGTGGCGGAGCAGGGCCCGGCGAGGTCTGGGTGCCGGTCGCGGCCGGAGCGGGCTGATTGGGCGGGGTCGCGGGCGGCCTCGTCTGTGCGCCGGAGCCGTAGTCCACGTTGCCTTCCGAGAAGACCCAATCGGGTTGGGCGGGCGTCGCCTGTGCCGTCTGACCCGCGCTCACACACTCGTTCCCCGCCGCGCGCAGCGGCTCCGGGCACGACGGCGGTCCGTCGCAGCGCTGGTGCCCGTCGTCCCAGTGCTGTCCTGGCCAGCAGCAGTATCCCTCGGCCGTCGGCTCCCGACCGTTCGCGCAGTTCTGGGCGCAGACCGTCCGCGGAGCGAGCACCAGCAGGGTCGTCAGGATGATCACGGCCCTCACGAGCTCGGCTCCTCTTCTTCCTCGCCGCCGCTCGTGCTCGCGGGCGCCTCGAGTCCTTCGCGCAAGCGGATGGTCAGCTCGACTTGCTCGCGCGTGAGCTCCGGCGGGATGCGGGGCTTCCAGTATTGAGCGGTCTCCTGCGAGGCGAGGCCCACCTGCACCCAGCCCTCGCGATAGAGCCGGATCAGGAACGACTGCCGGTCGCCGAACGCGTGCGAGGGCACGGTGATCTGACCGAATGCGGGATCCGCACGATCGGGCGTGTAACCGGCGCCACGCAACGTCGCGAGCGTGCGCTCCCAGAGCGCGGCCGAGGGCATGTCGTGAAAGGGGCCCACCACCATGTGCACGGGCGGCCGGGCTCGACAGCCGACCAGCGCGCTGAGGAGCAAGGGAACGATCACCAAGCGGCGCACGGGCGCGAGCATACAACAGCTCTTGTGTCGAATGGCCCTGGAAGCGACACTCCGCCGATGCAGAAGGCCTGCATCGCCCTCGCGGTCGTGGTGACCGTCGCGCTCGCCGGCTGCAGGAGCCGGGTTCCGTACCGCGGCGGGTGGGGCTCGCCGAGCCGCCCGAGCGCCGGGGCGGGACCCGCCGGCTGGTTTCCGGTCAGGCAGCCGAACGCCGGGTTCGCGTGCCGAATGCCGGCCGCTGCGCGCATCGAGAGCAACACCGGTTACGCCGAAGACGGCGCGAGCTACCAGTCGATGCAGGTGCATGCAGAAGCGCCGTTCGGTAGGTTCGCCGTCTTCGTGACCCAATGGCAGGGAGGCGTCGTCGGTGATCCGCTGGAGATCGCCCGACACTTGGCCGACTCAATTCTGGAGCACACCGAGACGCCGGACCGACACGCGACCCGGGTGAGCATCCCGGGCTTCTACGCGCGTGAGGACACGGGGCACTCGTCGGACGGGACGTTCTTCGCCTTTCGTCAGTTCTTCGGTCGCGACCGCATCTACGTCGCGGTCGCTTCGGTGCGCGACGATCGGATGGGGCTGAGGGCTGCCGAGCAGTTCATGCAGTCGATCTCGCTCGACCGCCACGACGCCCTCTTGCCCTACGGCGATTCGAGCGCGCCGGTGCCGATCTATCTGCCCGACGCCGACTTCGCGGTGGACATGCCGCCCCTGGCGTCGCGCCGCTCGGCGGAGATCACCGTCGACGGCGAAACCGAGAGCACGTGGGTGTTCGAGAGCCGGCACCCGTCGGGCGTGTGCCGGGTGACGGTGGTCCCTTTCCGTTCCCGCGTGCCCGAGGGTGCGCTCGACTCCGTCGCGGAGGCGCTCTCGCTCGGCGCGCCGGGGCGCTATCTCTCGGCGTCGGGATATCCGGGACGCGCCTACACGCCCGAAGGAGATCGCCGCGCTCGCGCGTTCGAGACCACGTCGCGAGTGTACGTGCTCGAGCTCACCGGCGTCGGCGCGCTCGGCGACGCCGCTGCGGATGCGTTCTTCGACTCCTTCCGGATCCTCTGATCATGCGGTCCACCCTGCTCTGCGCCTTTCTCTTCTCGCTCACCGGGCACGCGTTCGCGCAGCCGTCCGCGGTGAACCTGCGGCCGATTGACCGGGCCACGGTCCGCATCATCTCCTTGAGCGGCATCGATCCGGACTCGGTCGAAGGGCGCCGAACCCACGCGCGGCGCGTCGTCGCGCGGGCGATGTCGATCCATGGCTCGGGCGTGGTGGTCGGGCCGAGCCTCGTGCTGACCGCACGGCACGTCATCGCGGGTGCCGAGGCGTGGGCGGTCGTGTTGCCCGGCAGCTCGGAGCCCCGCGCCGCGCAGCCGGTCTACGTCGACCCGGACCAGGACGTGGCGTTCCTGGTGGTGGACGGCACGCTGCCGGAGCGGATCACCATTCCGAGCGACGTCCGCCCGCTGACGCTCTCCGAGCACGTGAGCGCCAGCGGTTACCCGCTCGATTCTGAGGGAGTACACGCCGGCGGCGGTGAGCGGCGAGGTCAGCCGTGTGACCCGCGACGGAGAGCTGCACCTCGCGATGACCGTGAACCCGGGCAACTCGGGCGGTCCGGTGATCGACGCAGAGGGGCGGCTGGTGGGCATCGTGAGCGCGCGAGGTCGCGTCGATCGAGGCGTCGAGGGGCTGACCGTCGCGGTGCCGCTGCCGGCGATCCGGCAGGCTCTCTCGCGGGTGCCGGACGCGATGCCCTCGTTCACGCAGGAGCAGCGCGACATGGCGGCGGGCATCGGGTGGGTGTCGCACGTCGGTGACGAGCCCGTGCTCGAGGATCGAGAGGACATCCAGCGTGTGCTGCAACGCGCGTCGACCTGGACCACGGTGGACGCCGACCGTGACGCCATCCTCGCCGCGCTCGCATGGAACACGCTCCTCGCGTTGCTCGAGGAGCACCACGCCGACCGAGGAAGCGATCTCGACGCCGAGTCGCGTCCGACAGCCGAGCTGCTGCACCGGATGGCGTCTCAGCTCGCGCGCCGCGCGCTGCGGACGCCCTACGTTCGCCGGCGCTTCCCGGTGCTGCGCGCGATCGCGATCGGCGAAGTGGTGCCGCCCGCGCCCACGCACCGCGACTGACCGATCGTCGCCGCGCGGTCGCCACGGCCCCTCACGCCGTCTCGCCGGCGGAGGCCTGAGCGCGACGCACGAACGGGGGCTGCTCAGGTTCCGTCGTCGTCGAGGAGCTGGACGACGAGCACGTTCTCCAGCTCTTTCTCGAGCCGGATGGCGTGGACGAGATCTTGTCCGCGGTTCTTCTGAGACTCGACGATGATGAGGTCGGGGCGCTTGGCGCGCGCCTCTTCGAGCGCCGCTTGGCCGCTGCAGGTGCCGACGATGTCGAAGCCCTTGGTCTCCAGCAGGCGCACCACGTCGGCGACGGGCGGCTGCTCGGGGTCGACGACCAGCACGCGGCGCGGCGCCCGCGACTTGCTCAGCACGCGCTCGACCTCGTCGATCAGCGTCTCGGCCTCGGCCGGCTTGGTCAGGTAGCGGTCCACGCCGAGGCGGTAGCCGCGGTCGGTGTCCTGCACGATCGAGAGGATGATGATCGGGATGGTCTGCGTGTTCGGATCGGACTTGAGCACCGCCGCCACGTCGAAGCCCGAGATCTCCGGCATCATCACGTCGAGGACCACCACGTCCGGGCGCTTGGACCGCACGGCCTGGATGGCGTCGTAGCCGTTGCTCGCCAGCCGCACGTGGTAGCCGCGCTCGCTGAGCTGCTGGCGCAGCATCTCCCGTAGCGAGGGGTCGTCATCGACCACCAAGACGTCCGTCGACGCGCTGGGCAGCGCCTGTTCGACGGTGGTCTCGATGCGCCGGACCAGCGCGTCGAGCTCCTCGTTCTCCCGCGGCGGGACCGAGCGGGGGCGCGGTCGCGGAGCGCTGGCCTCGGGCAGCGGGAGCACGACGCGGAAGGTCGAACCCTTTCCGAGCTCGCTGTCCACCGAGATGGATCCGCCGTGCGCGGCCACGATCTGCTTGCAGATCGGCAGCCCGAGGCCGGTCCCCTTGGGCTTGTTGGTCAGCGTGTCGCCGACCTGCCGGAACTTCTCGAAGACGGTCCCCTGGTCCTTGGCCGCGATGCCTCCGCCGGTGTCGGTGACGCTGAGCTCGACGCCGTCTCCGGCGCGCGCCGCGCGGACGGTCACCGAGCCTTCGTCGGTGAACTTCGCCGCGTTCGAGATCAGGTTGATCAGCACCTGGAGGAGGCGGTCGAAGTCGCCCTCGATCAGCGGTAGGCCGCTCTCGACCACGCGCTCCACCGACACGGCGTCGTTCTGGAAGAGGGCGTTGGTCGCGCTCAGCGCGCGATCGACCAGCGTCGACGGCTCGAGCGGCGCGACCTTCCACTCCATCCGACCCGCTTCCATCTTGGAGATGTCGAGCACGTCGTTGATCAGCGAGGTCAACCGCTGGCCTTCGGAGACGATGATGTCGATGTTCCCGCGGACCTGTTTGACCGCTCGCTGCGCCTTCGGAACGTCCTCCGGCACGTGCTCGAACACGCTCTGCTCGAGCTTGTTCTTGGTCAGCTTGGCGAAGCCCAGCACGGAGGTGAGCGGGGTCCGCAGCTCGTGCGAGACGGTGGCGATGAAGTCGGTCTTCATCTGGTCGACCTGCCGCTCGAGCGTGACGTCCCGCAGCAGCACGACGGCGCCCGCGCAACGCCGTGCGCCGTGCGCCGCATCCACGAGAATGGGTGAGACCGCCGCGTGTCCGGTGCGCTGGTCGTGCAGCTCGAGGTCCGCCTCGCAACGGGCCCGCTCCCGGATGCATTGATGGACGAGCTCGCCGATCGCCTCGTGCAGCGCCCCGGCCGGCGCGCCCCAGCTCTCCGCGCAGAGATCCGGCATCATCGCCGTGAGCGCCGGATTCCACATCTCGATGTGACCGTCGGCGTCGACCGCCAAGAGCCCGTCGGCGAGGTTGTCGATCACCGCCGCGTGCTGTGCGAGCGCTTCGCTGAGCTCTTCGGTGCGCTCGGTCACTGTCTTCTCGAGCTGCGCGTTCAGCGCCTCCAAGCGCTGCTGCGCCTCGCGCCGCTCCGAGACGTCGCGCGCCACGGTCAGCAGGAGATCGGAGCCGGAGATCTGCGTGCGCGCCAGCGAGAGCTCGACCGGCACCGAGCTTCCGTCGGCGCGCCTCCAGGTCGCTTCGCGCGTCACCGGCTCGGTACCGACCGACGACCAGAACGCCACCAGCTCGTCCTTCGTCGCGTCGAGCCAGAGCTCGTGCGCGCGCTTGCCGAGCAGCTCCGTCCGCTCCATCCCGAGGATGCGGCAGGCGGCCGGGTTCACGTCGGCGAGCGCCCCGTCGAAGCCGTGGACCAGCACCGCCTCCGCCGCCCGCTCGAGCAGGCTGCGGGTGCGCACTTCCGCGTTCTCCAGCGCCGACCGGGCCAGCTCGTCGCGCGAGGCGTCACGCTTGACCGCGACGTGCCCGACCGTCCGGCCCAGCGCGTCGCGCGCCTCGCAGATCGCCACCGACTGGAACGAGAGCGAACCGTCGTGGCGCCTGGCGGTGAACTGTCCGCGCCACACGTCGCCTCGCTCGATGGTCTCGCCGATCGGCGCGTAGAAGCTCGGGTCCTGGTTTTCGGAGCGGAAGAGCTCGCCGGTGGTCTTTCCCAGGGCTTCGTCGCGCGAGTAGCCCGTGATGCGCTCGAACGCGGGGTTCACCTCGAGCAGGTGAATCTCGGGATTGGTGATCTCGACCGAGTCGTCGACCATCCGGAGCACGCTCTCGAGCCACGGGAGGCGGACGACGTAGGTCGCGCGCCGGACCCGAGCGGCCAGAGTGGCGCCGGAGGCAGGCCAGCGAACGACCTCGCTCGCGCCGAGCTCGAGCGCCTCGCGCTCCGCCGCGTCGTCCTCTGCGATCACCACCACGGCGGCGCTCGCGCGCAGCTCACGGTCCAGGATCTCGCGCGCGCCCTCGGCGCTCCACTCGAGCACCGAGACCCGCGACGTCACGCCGTCTTCCGGGAGTACCTCGCGCAGCGCCGCGTCCGCCCCGAGCCGGGCGTGGCCGCAAAAGCTCCAAGCCATGGCTCCGAGAGTGACACACGTTGCGCTCACCGAGGAGCCACTGGGCCGTTCGAGGCGGAAAAATGTGCGTCTGGCGATCGGGGCGTGGCGGGCCACACGCTGGCCGGATCGGCCCCAAGCGCGTGCGGAGGCATGATCTGAAGGCTCGGATCGGTCACCCGGCGCGTGCGGAGGCATGATCTGAAGGCTCCGATCGGCCCTCAGCGCGTGCGGAGGCATGATCTGAAGGCTCGGATCGGTCACCCGGCGCGTGCGGAGGCATGATCTGAAGGCTCCGATCGGCCCTCAGCGCGTGCGGAGGCATGATCTGAAGGCTCGGATCGGCCCTCCGCATCGGGGTGGGGGTCGAGATCCGCGTCGATCACATCGCCGTCAGCGTCACGGGCACGTTCGTCGAGCCGTCGGCGGTGACGGTGACCATCTGGGTGAACGGTCGGTAGCCGTCGGCCGTGACCGAGAGCTCCCAGTCGCCGGCCGCGATGCCGGTGAGATTGAAGTCGCCGGTGCTGTTGGTCATCTGGGTCGGGAAGAGGCCGCGGTTGATGCTCACCGTCGCGCCTGCGACGGCGCCGCTCGGGCCCGAGACGTTGCCGAGGACGGTGCCGGCGCCGGGGTCGTCGCCGAGGCGGATCTGATAGTGACCGGCGGCTCGCGTGAGGCGCCCGCGGGTGTCCACCGAGACGACGTGGAACGCCCAGATGCCGTCCGCGAGCCCGGCGCGCAGCAGCTGTTGCTGCGAGATTGGCAGGAAGGTGTCGTCGGCGGTGGGCACGGTGTCGCCGTCGTGGTCGAGCACGTAGCGGACGCCGCGATAGCTCTCGTCTCCGCGCGGCATGGCCCACTGGAAGAGCGCGTTCGGGTTCGAGGACCAGGTCGTCTGGCTCGGATGGCTGGTCGAGGAGAGGGTCGGGACCGTCGGCTCGACCCGGATGCGGAAGGTGGACTCGACGGAGCCGATTGCGCTGGCGGCGTCGACGCTGACGATGTGGACGTAGTTGTCGCCGGCGGCGAGATGCGCTCGGTCGACGATCACCGCGTCGGTCGTGATGAAGTCCGCGTCCGCCGCCGTCGGCACGTGGCTGGGCATCGTGTCGACGACGACGTAGTAGCCGACGCGCGACGGGAAGGGCGGATCCCAGGCCATCGCGGCGCTGTCGAAGCCGTCCGCGTAGTAGAGGCTCGGGTCGGGGTGGGTGAGCGAGGTGATCCCGAGCGGGGGCAGCAGCGATTGGGTCACGGCGCCCGAGACCGTGCCCGTGATGTCCGCGCTCGCGCCATGGAGGATCTTCACACGGCCGTCTCCGCCGCTGCCGCCGGCCGTGGCCGAGGTGCCTCCGACCGCCGAGACGGTGCCGCTGACGCTGACCTGGTCCGCGGCGATCAAGATGCCGCCGCCCGAGCCGCTGCCGCTCGCCGAGGTGTAGCTGCCCGAGCCGGGCGCTCCGTCGGCGCGGAGGGTGCCGCCGATGGTGATCTGGTCGGCGATCAGACGCAGCACGCCCCCGCCGAGGCCGCCGGCGTGCGTGGAGTAATAGGAGTCGCCACCGGGGCTGCCCGGCTGGACGACGATGTCGGTATCGGAGCCCCACGCGTCACCGGGGAAGCCACCGCAGGTGTAGCCCTGGATCTGGCCCCAGCTCCCGCGGGTGCCGTACCCGCCACCCCCGCCGCCGCCGCGGCTGGTGATGCCGCCGCCGTAGCACGAGTCTCCCATGCCGCCGGTGCCGCTCGCGCTCGTGCCGGTCGCGGCCACCACGATGGCGCCGGTGTCGTCGACCGTGATCGTCTGGGCGTGGATGGTGAGGTCCCCGGTCGACGAGCCGAGGGTGGCGCCCGGGAAGACGTTGACCGGTCCGTCGACGAAGATCTCGCCGTTCAGATCCATGTCGCTGGTGACGTCGAGCCGGTCGAGCGCGCAGTGTCCGGCCACGCAGGCGACCGAGCAGGTCTCACCGGCCGCGTACCCGGAGCCGTCGTCGGCGCACGTCTCCACGCCGCCGGCGTTGCAACGCACCGCGCCGGGCGTGCAGGCGCCGGTGCAGAGGCCGTCCACGCACGCGCTGGCCGACTCGCAGCTCTCGCCGAAGAGGTACGCCGTGCCGCTGGCGTTGCAGATCTCGCTCACGTCGCCGGCGCAGCGGCGCTCCCCCGGCGTGCAGGACGCCGTGTCGGTGCAGGCGCCGTCCGCGCAGCCGATGGGGCAATCCGTCACCGGCGCATAGGCGCCGCCCGTGCACTCCTCGACGCCGCCGGCCGCGCCGCAACGCCGGTCCCCTTCGGCACAGGCGGGGACGTGTGCGTCCGGTCCGCCGGCCGCCGCGTCGCTTCCAGAGGCGTCCGGAGCCCGGCCCCCGTCCGGCGTGCGGGCGTCGGGTGTGGCCCCGTCCGGGCGGCTCGCGTCGGCGACGGCGGCGTCGTCGTGCGCCGTCCCGGCGTCCATTCCGGCGCTGCTCGGGCCGCAGGCGGTGAGGATCAGCGCCTGCGAGAGCGCGGCGAGGGTGAGACCAGCGGAGGTACGCATCGAGCCACCATACGGCGACCGGGTGGTCGTCTCCCCACCGAAGTTCGCCTCGAGCGCGTGAGATGGAGCGGCGCAGGGGCTCTCGCCGGCGGGTCGCCGGCCCTATGACGAGATCATGAGACCTCAACGGATCGCGCCCGGGCAGGAGTCGGTGTGGGACTACCCACGGCCGCCCCGGGTCGAAGTGAGCGCGCGGCGAGCGCGGGTGGAGCACGGGGGCGTGGTGATTGCCGAGAGCACGCGAGCGCTCCGGGTGCTGGAGACGAGTCACGCGCCGACCTGGTACTTGCCGCCGGACGATGTGCGGATGGACCTGCTCGAGCCCGTCGCCTACCGCACGTTCTGCGAGTGGAAGGGTGTCGCCCACTACTACGATCTCGCGGTGGAGAAGCGCGTCGCCCGCGTCGCCTGGGCCTATCCCGATCCCTTCTCGGGGTTCGAGTCGCTGAGAGCGCACGTCGCGTTCTATCCGGGCCGCGTGGATGCCTGCTTCGTGGATGACGAGCGGGTCGTTCCGCAAGCGGGCGGGTTCTACGCGGGATGGATCACGAGCGACGTGGTGGGTCCCTTCAAGGGCGAGGCCGGCACCGAAGGGTGGTGACCGGCTCGCCCATCGTGGTGCCTCACGACGCGAGCGGGATGAGCACCTCGTTCCGGCGGAGGAACGCCGGCGTCCACGGTGGATTGTAGCGGGCGATCTCGGGCTCGCCGGCGGCCGGCATGTTGCGCTCGCGCATCCAGCGCTGCAGCCGCTCGGTCTCCGCGTCGGTCTGCTGACGATCGGCGTTGCCGCTGAAGCGGATGGCGACGTAGCGCCTCGCGCCCACCGCCCGCAGCTTCACCCGATCGTCGTCCGGCTCCGGGAGCGTGTCCAGCGTCCAGTCGGACGGCATGGTGAACGAGATGGTCCACGCCTTCTCGCCGGTGGCGGTCTGCTCGCCGGTGGTGGACTGCTCGACGGGCGTGGTCATGGCGATGTGCGCGCCCGGCCGCGCTTCGACCGGCGCCGTCATGGCGATGCGCTGGCTCTGCCGCGTCCCGACCGGCGTGGTCATGGCCACCTTCGTGTTGGCGTGGTTGGCGCCGAAGATGTAGCCGGCCAGGCGGCGGAAGCCGGCGGTCAACGCCTCGCGCGAGGGGCCGCGGACGGTGGTCTCCGCCACGATGCGCGGGGCGTAACGGCGCACCTCGAGATCGTCGTCCTTTTGCTCGATCTCGTAGCGCGCGTGCTCGACCCTCCGCCGGGCGGTCGACACCCAGGCGATGGCGCCGCCCGCCGCGGCGAGCGCCGCCACGAGCAAGCCGACGCGCAGCCCTTTCATGGTCGTCTTGGTCATGGCGACGACATAGGGCCCGCGTCCCGAAGTCCGAACCCCGCCGCGAGCTCGCCTTCCGTCGCACGTGTCGTGTGTCCGAAGGTACAATCGCCGTCGAGGGAGACGCGGAGATGGAAAATCGTTGCAGGTTGGGAGCCGTGGCCGTGGCGCTCGTCTGGGCGCTCGCGGGCTGCGACGGTGGCGGTGGTGGTGGCGGTGGCTCGGGGGCGGACGGCGGAGGCACTTCGGGCTCGATGAGCTGCGATCTCGGAGCTGCGCTCTCGGCGCCCATCGACGGCTGCATGCCGGCGCCGCTGCCGAGCACCGGCGACCCTCACGAGGACTGCGTGCAGCGCATCAATCAGTTCCGCTGCCAGTGCCAGCACCTGCCGCCCTTGGAGCGGTGGACCGACGGCGAGGCCTGCGCCGACAGGATGGCGCAGTACGACTCCGAGCACATGTCGGACGGGCCGCACGCCGCATTCCAGGCGGGGATCTGCGACGCCGGGCACGGGCAGAACGAGTGCCCCGGATGGCCGAGCGTCGACAACACGGTCAGCGCCTGCTTCCAGCAGATGTGGGACGAAGGCCCCGGCGACTTCTACGGGCCGCCGCAGCACGGCCACTACCTGAACATGTCGAGCACCACCTTCACCAAGGTGGCGTGCGGCTTCTACGAGGGCAGCTCCGGCGTCTACGCGGTCCAGAACTTCCGCTGACGCGCGGGATTCCGGAGCGGACGACGGCGGTGGCTCCCGGGCGGAGCTCCGCCGTCCCGAGACGGATCAGTCCGCGGTGCGGACGTCGAGCTCGACCTTCCAGCGCTCTTTGCCGGCGCGCGGGACGGCCTCGAGGCGGAGGGTGCCGACCTCGGTGACGGCGGCGCGCAGGCGGACCGGGACGACCTCGCCCGGGTTGCGGCCGTCGGCCGGGAGGCTGGCCTGGATCTCGGGCAGCTCCTCGAGCTCGTCGTCGCTCCAGCGGTCGAGCAAGGTGCCGACGTGGTCGTCGCGGCGGACCGACGAGCCGAAGAAGCGGAAGGAGACGGGCTCGCCGACCACCAACCCGAGCTCCTGCGGCGCGGGCTCGCACTCGCTGCCTTCTTCGATGCCGAAGGGCGCGATGCACACGGCGACGAGCGGTGGAGCGAGGCCCGGAACGGCCGGCATCGCGGTCTCGACGCCGACGTAGTAGGCCTGCGCGGTGCCGCCGCGGATCCGAACGCCCTTTCCGCGCCGGACGTAGGCGTAGTAGGCGGCGCCGCGGGCGACGGCGACGTCCAGATTGGCGCCTTCCAGGATCCGTGCGGGCGGGGCGTCCTCGGCCGCCAGCCAGTCGTTGATGACCTCCTCGATGCGGCCCGCGAGGAGCGGTGAGTTGAAGACGCCGCCGTTGAAGAGGATCGCCGTCGGGTGCAGGAAGCTCGCGCCCTCGGGCAGCGCGTTCGAGAAGCCCTCCAGCGACTCGGTGGCGCCCAGCTGCTTGGCCAGGAACGCGGCCAGATGGCGGGTGATGGCCGCGTCCTGCGCGTAGGGCAGGCCGAGCTGGGTCAGCGCGCCACGGGCGCGGGACTTCGGGTGCTCGCCCGCCTTCACCTTCGGGAAGAACCCCTCGACCAGGATCTGCGTGACCTCTTCGCGGGTCAGCTCGGTGCGGATGGAGCCGCCGACGAGCTTGCTGCCCCGGCTCGGCACCACCACCGGCACCGACTCGAGGTCCGGATCGCTCAGGAGCTGCTCCTTGGCAGCCCGGCAACCGTGCGTGAGCGCCGTGAGCTGCCAGGCGTCGAGGCTCTTGCCCTCCGACTCGAGCTTCTGGCGGACCGTGATGGCCAGCGCCAGGTCCATGTTGTCGCCGCCGAGGAGGATGTGGTCGCCGACCGCCACGCGGTGCAGCTCGAGCGCGCCGTCCCGCTCGGACACCGCGATGAGCGAGAGGTCGCGTGGTGCCGCCGCCGACGTCGACCACCAGGATCACGTCGCCGACCTTCACCTGCTCGCGCCAGCCGCCGTCGCTCTTCTGGATCCAGCTGTAGAGCGCGGCCTGCGGCTCCTCGAGCAGCACCATGTTGCTGAAGCCCGCCTCGCGCGCCGCCTCCGCCGTCAGCTCCCGCGCCGCCGGATCGAACGAAGCCGGGACCGTGATCACGACCTCCTGCTCTTCGATCGGCGTGTCCGGGTGCTTGGCGTTCCACGCGTCGCGGAGGTGCTCGAGATAGAGGATCGAAGCCTGGAGCGGCGAGACCTTCTGCACCTCGTCGGGCGCGCCGGCGGGGAGGATGGGCGCGCGGCGGTCGACGCCGCCGTGGCAGAGCCAGCTCTTGGCGCTCGCGACGACGCGAATGGGGGTCTTGGCGCCGAGACCGCGGGCGACCTCGCCCACGCCGAAGGCAGGGTCGGCGTCCCAGGGGAGCGTGAGCGCGCCCTCGGGGAGCTCGCCCTGCTTCGGCAGATAGAGGAACGAGGGCAGGAGATCGTGGGTCTCGACGTTGCCGGGCGTGACCACCTGAGGCAGCGGCAGGACGTGCTGCGCGACCTCCTCGCCTTCGCTCAGGTCGAGGTCGACGTAGGAGACGGCACAATGCGTGGTGCCGAGATCGATGCCGACGGCGTAGTTGGGATCACTCATCAGAGCTCCACCTCCGCGGGGGCGATGATCTTGGGGTCGTGGCCTTCGCTCATCTTGGGCAGTCGGACCTCGGCGCAGCGCCAGCCGCGGTGGGTGAGCTGGCCGCTGTAGGGCGCCTCGCCGACGACGTTGCCGGTCAACCGGATGGCGTGGGCGTCGTAGCCCTCCTCGACCGACACCTTCGTGCCTTCGTCCTTCTCGTGGACCGGCTCGATGGTGAAGTGCTCGTCGATCGCCTTCTTGCAGCCCTCGTGTACGACGCGCGCGGCGCCGCCGATGTCGGCGTCGGAGAACCCGGAGACGTCCTCCTCCAGGAAGTCGACGAAGCGGCCCTCGCGTTGGAGCAGGGCGAGGAGCTGGAGCGCCGCGTCCGGCGTGGCCTCTTTGAGCACCACCGGCTTGGGCTTCTCCTCGGCCTTCGGCTTCTCTTCCGGCGCCTCTTCCTTCGGCGGCGGCAGCGCCGGCTCGCCTGCGCGGAGGCGCACTACGCCGGCGGCGAACTCGCCGTCGAAGATGACGCGGAAGTACGCGATCCAGGCCAGGAACAAGCGGGCGAAGAACGAGGGCGTGGCATCGCTCACGGTGTCGGGCTCCCCTCCGCCGGCGCGTACTGCCGGCGGTCGGCAGTCCTAGCACGCTGGCCGGTGGGTGCGAGCGCCGGCCCTCTCCGGAGCCACCCTCCGCCTGGTGCGGATCAGCCCAGGCCGAGGGTCTTGCGGATGCGCGACGCGGCGGCGCCGACGCCGTCGGGATCGAAGATCGCGACCACCTTCTCGAGCTCGCCGACGAGGAGCTCTCCCTCGTCTTCCGAGAGGCGCTCGAGGTGCACGCCACACCGCTCCACGGCGCGCTTGATGGCGTTCTTTCCGAAGAGCGGCGAGAGCCCCGACGCCGAGACCAGGTCGTCCAGCGTAGCCTTCATCGGTTCTCCCAGTGGTCGAGCAAGAGGCCGGTGTACTCCCCCTCGAACTCGGCGAGCCACTCGACGTGCTCCGCGTCGAGCAAGCCCGCGATCACGGTCGCCACCCGCACCATGCCGACCATCACCAGGCGGAGCGGCATCCCGCCGTCGCGGATGGCGGGGATGACGGTGGCGAGGAACTCGTCGCGTACGGCGAGGTCGCCCTTCGCTGCGGCGCTGAGGATCGACAGATGCCCCACGACGAACTGACGGGTGTCCTCGTTGGACGTCCCCTCCAAGGGAGGGTTCACCCGGACCATCATCTCGATGAGCTCGTCTCGATGCGCTGCGATCGCTTCGACGATGTCCATGCTGCGTCCTCGCTGCGAGGCTCCCCCCGCGTGACCGTAACGTCGTGATAGTACCATATGAGGGTACCCAGACGGAAGTCTCCGCTAGGTGACTGGTGTCAAACGACGCCCGAAGGATTTCCGAGCGCGATAGGTCCGGGTCGTCGTTCGGCCCGACGACGAAATGCTGGAGCATTTTGGAGGAGGGACGGGCGGCGAGACGGGCCTGTCCCGCCGGAAAGACGAGGAGCGCTCGTTCGACACCAGCCACCTAGGTGACATCACCTTCGCTCTGGTTGAGGTGTAGCGTTTTGGCACACTTCGCCGCCTGCTCGCGCCGGAGCGGGAGCTTCGCGTGGCTGGCGGACGTCGATCGCGCGGGCCCTGCCGGTCCTTTACCGTCCACGCGTGAGCGAAGTGCGAGCCGGCGTTATCTTCCGGGCGTGCGTGTTCAGCTCGAGTTCCCGGCACCGGGGTTCTTCCTCAACGACCCGCGCCTGGTCGTCACGCTCGACGAGCGGACGCTCTACGACGGGAGCTTCCGCAGCGGCTTCCGGGTGAGCGTGGATCTGCAGCCGGGCATGCATCTGTTGGAGACGATGATCCACTTCGCGGGCTCCACGCCGCGGCAACAGCGGATCGAGCTCCCCCTCGACTCCACGAACGGCTATCGAGACGTGCCCGTCGTACACGGGACGCTCGAGTACAGCCGCCTCTCCGGCAACTTCAAGAATCGCGTGTCGATCTCGACCCGCCACTGATCCGTCGAGGGCGGTCGAGAAGGAGGCGCGTCAGAGGAAGCTCGGCAGGAGCGCGCGCACGCGGCGGAAGCCGGGCTTGAAGAGGTGCGTCCGAACCGCCGTCGCGGCCGTGCCGACGCCCTGCGGGAGCGCGCGGAAGACGAGGTTGAGGTGATTGTCGTCCGCCTCGATGCCGTGCATCGTGACCAGCGGCGTGAGGATGGCCAGCGCCTGCCGCACCACCGGGTTCTCGCCGATGCGCGGCTCCCGCATCAGGTCCAGGGCGACCCGGTTCTCCCGCGCTTCCACGATCACCGGTGGGAGATCCATGTACTTGGCCAGCTCGCCGGGCTTCGAGAGATCGAGCGCGCCGGAGCGCAGGAGCGCGGCCACGGGCGAGCTCGACTCGCCGATGACCTCCATCCAGATCTCCTCGAGCCGGACGTCGAGCCGGATCTGGTCCGGGTCGATGCGCACCCGATCGATGAACACGACCGCCGACGCGCGCACGGGCGTCTTCATGAGATCGACGTTCGCCGTCACGCGGAGACCGGGCGAGACCTCGGTGATCACCGGGTCCTCGACCTTCCCGCCCTTGGCCGCTTGTTCCATCAGCCAGCGGAGCGCGTCCACGGGGATGCCCGCCCGGAGACCGAGCAGGTTGCGGACGGCGCGGGAGACTTCGCCTGGGTTGCGGCGGAGGTAGTCACCGGCCGCGGAGAACGCCATCGATGCGATCGACATAGGGACGGGGAGCATACCCCAAGGAAGGGGCTTTGGGATCAGCGTCGATCGAGCTCGCGCCGCAGGGCCTCGGTCAGCCGCAGGTAGTCCGGTGGCTCGTTGTGCAGGTGGGCCGAGATGCGGATCAGTCGAGACGGCGGCGCGGGCCACGGCGCGATGGGCACTTCGATCCCGTGCCGTTCGAGGAGCGCCCGCTGGAGCGCGTCGGCATAGAGGGCCGAGGCGGGAGGCGCGTCGTCGCCGTCCGGAAGCGGCACTGCCGCCAGCGAGCCGATCATCGAGTCGGGGGCCGGGGGCGCGACGTCGAGCGTCTCGCACAGGAGATCGCGCGCTCGACGTGCCAAGGCGCGGTTTCGCTCCCGCACCGCCGGCCAGCCGCCCTCGAGCAGCCCGCCCACGAAGCGGATCGCGTGCGGCACACAGAGGTACGCGCTCGGGTCGTGTGTCCCGGGCCAGTCGAACTCTTCCAAGAAGCGCTTTCGAGGCCGCGCCGAGGTGTAGCCGTGGCTGATCGACGTGGGGTGCAGGCCCTCTTGCCGGTCTTCGCGCGCCCACAGGAACGCGGCGCCTTTCGGGGCGCAGGTCCACTTGTGGAAGTTGGCCGTGTAGTAGGCGGCACCGATCGTGCTCACGTCGAGCTCGACCATGCCGGGCGCGTGGGCGCCGTCGACCAGCGTCTCCACGCCTCGCTCTTTCAGAGCGGAGACGATGCGGGCGACGGGCAGAACGAGACCCGTCGGGCTGGTGACGTGATCGATGAGCGCGAGCTTGGTGCGCGGCGTGACGGCAGAGACGACGGCCTCGACCACCTCGTCCGGCGAGGCGAGCGGGAAGGGCAACGCCGCTACGACGACCTTCGCGCCGGCCCGCTCGGCTACGAACGAGAGCGTGTTTCTGCAGGCGCCGTAGGCGTGGTCGGTGGTGAGCAGCTCGTCGCCCTCCGCGAACGAGAGGGATCGCAAGACGGCGTTGACGCCCTCGGTGGCGTTGCCGACGAAGACGAAGTCCTCGGGCCGCGCGCCGACGAACGCTGCCGCCTCGCGCCGCGCCTCCTCGAGCAGCTCGGCGGCCTCGTAGAGGAAAAACCGGACCGGCTCGCGCTCCATCTGCGCGCGCAGCGCCGACTGCGTCTCCAGGACCGCCTTCGGGCAGGCGCCGAAGGAGCCGTGGTTCAAGAACGTGATCTCGGGATCGAGCGTCCAGCGGTCGCGCAGCGTCATGCGCGCGACGGTAGCGCTCGGCCGCGGGCCGGCGCCATCCCGTCCGGCACTCGAGGTCCGGCGACGAAATCCGGCAGCGCTGCGCTCGAGGTGGGCCCGCGTCGCGGCACGGCGACGAGCCCGCAACGCCGAGGCCGGACCCGAGAACGGCCGCGGGGCGACGGAGGGTTCGCGTCAGACGTTCACCCGCGGATGCGGGCCATGATCAGCTCGTCGACCCAGGTGCCGTCCCGGAACGAACCGAGGCGGCAGCGCCCTTCGAGCTCGAAGCCGGCGTGCTCGTAGAGACGCCGGGCTCGGTCGTTGTCGGGGTAGACGGAGAGCTCGACCCGGACCAGGCCGCGCCGGTCCGCATGCTCGAGCAGCGTGTCGAGGATGCGCGTGCCCACGCCCTGTCCCTGGAAGCCGGTGGCGACCTGCATTCCGAGGGTGCCCGCGTGGGTGCGGCGGGGCTCCTCGAAGAGCGTGAGCGCGCCGCTGCCGGCCAGCTCGCCGCGCACCTCGGCCACCACGAGGACGACATGGCTCTGCTGCGAGGGCAAGAGCCGCTCGTTCCACCGGTCACGCCGCTGGAAGGGGAGCTGGAGCGTGCCCCAGACCACCGGGAGCTCGCTCATCGTGCGCGCGATGGCCGGCCCGTCGGAAGGTCGCGCGAGCCGAACGTGGATGGGACCGCTCGGGCGGCGGCGCGGCGGGATCCGCAGCGAGGTCGAGAGCGGCTCGGCGGGCTCCACGCCCTCGCGGATCCGGCCGAGCAGCGCCTCGTCTCGCAGAGCCGCACCCTCGCGCACCGAGGCGCGCAGGAGGGCCTCGCGATGGAAGCCGCGGGCGGCGAAGATGCCGCCGATCCGCGGGTGATCCGGTGGGCAGCGGAGCTCGCAGCGGGCGACCTGGAGCCAGCGGTCGCACGCGTCCAGCGCGGCTTCCATCGACGCGTCGATGACCTCGTCCGCTTCCGGCCCACCGCTCGCGATCAGGTCGAGGCTGGCCGCGTGCATGCGTCGCCGCGTTGTTCGGAGGCGCACCCGCGCGACCGCCTTCAGCGCGTCGCCGTCGAATGCACCGAGGGTGAACCCGAGGTGCGGATCCGGCGGGCCCAACCAGCGCGCCCACACCGCCGCGGGTGCGTCCGCCCGATGATCGCCGAAGAGGGTCACCTCCGGACGGCTCGCGAGCTCGGCGAGCGCCGGCGCGGCCGCGACCCCGAGCGGCTCGATCCGGATCATGTCCCCCGCCCTCGACTCAACCCGCGGCGCTTGCTTGGTCCCGCACGTAGTCGGCGTCGTAGATGTCGAGCTCGCGGCGGATGGTGGCGGGCATCCAGTCCTCGTCCTCGCGCGGCGGCGGCAGCACGTAGGGCGTGCCGTCGTAGTTCTTGCGCGTGCCCGGCCAGACGTAGGCCTGGATCAGGTAGGGGAGGAGCGCCTTGCGGTCGAGCTCCGGGTGGATGTGCGGCGCGAGCTCCTCGGCGTGCGCCTTCGGCAGGAGGCTCCAGTGCAGGCCCGGCCGCATGTGGTGCATGCCGTGGAAGCCGTTGTTGAACGTGAACCAGTTCAGCAGCGTGCCGCTGAAGTTGCGGCTGTGGTTGTAGAGGTGGTCTCCGTCGCAGCCGTCGTGCTGGACGAAGTTGATGCCCATGATCCCCCACGCGGCGTACTGGTGCGGGATCATCACGAACACGATGAACTTGCGCCAGTCGAGCACGGCCAGGACGACGAGGAACGCCACGTAGACGGCCGTCTCCAGCACGAACTGCCGGTACCACTTCGGGTTCTTCGTGCGCATCGCCTTCGCGAAGCGCGCGTTGTCCCGGAAGATGACCGGGCCGACGATGAAGCTGAAGAAGAGCTGGTTCAGCAGGTTCCAGCGGAAGCGCAGCTTGTCGGTGCGCATCCGGTCCTTGGGCTGCTGCGTGTACTTGTGGTGGCTCAGGTTGTGGCCCGGCACGTACATGCTGACCGGGTGCCCGTAGGTCAGGCTCAGGGCCACCTGGAAGAGGCTGTTCATCCCGCGCGACTTGAACACGGGGCTGTGCACCGTGTTGTGGGTGATGACGGCGCAGAAGAACGAGAGCAGCGAGATGACGACCGCGAAGCCGACCCAGCCGTACCACGGGAGCTCGGTCGCGTAGACGAACGCGATGAGCGCGAAGTAGGTGAGAACGAACGCGATGGAGCGGATGTCGGCGGTGTAGCGGAGCATGCCGGCCTCGTTTGGTGACCAAATCTCGGCCGGGCGGCCGAACGAGCCAGTTTAACCCCTGCCGGCGGCATGTCCACGTTCGGGCGGAGCACCCTCACGGTGCCGCTGGACCGAGCAGAGGCCGAGGAGCGGTGGATCGTGCAGCGGGGCCGTGCCGTCCGACGGGCGACGGGAGGGCTCCCGACTCGCGCTCTCGCGCACGCCGGCGCGGATTTGCGTCGGATCAGAAGCTCGTCGGGGCGGACGTCGAGGAAGCTCCGCTCGGCGCTCTCACAGAGCGCGGCGAGCTGGGGGATGCGCGGCAGCTCGGAGGCGGCCCAGTAGCGGGCGGCGGCATGGATACCTCGGCCGAACGCGTCGTCCTTCGCGACCGCGCGCATGGCCGTCCACATCCATCCGATGACCAGGATGGAGCTCAGCTCGAGGTAGTCGGTGGCGTGGCCGAGCATGCCCTCGAGGTCGCCGCCCGCGCCCTTCGCGCCGAGGGTCGCCGTCAGGGTCAGGATCCGCCCGAGGCCGTCGCGGAGCGGCTTCAGCTCGTCGGCCGGCACGCCCGCTTCTTCGGCACGCACACACGACGCGAGGATCTCCTCGCGGAGCACCATCAGCGCCGCGCCGTTCTTGGCGACGGCCTTGCGGCCCAGAGATCCAGCGCCTGGATCCTGCGTGGTGCCCTCGTGGATGGAGTTGAGCTTCTGGTCGCGCAGCAGCGCTTCGGGCAGGTACTCCGAGGAGTAGCCGTAGCCGCCGTGGATCTGAAGCGCGAGCGTGTTGGACTCGAAGCCGTGCTCGGCGGGGAAGCTCTTGGCGATGGGCGTCAGCAGATCGAGGAGCAGCTTGGCCCGCGTCCGCTCGGCCTCGTCCCGCCCCTGCTCGTACACGTCGGAGTAGCGCGCGCACCAGCCGAGCAGGCAGAGGGAGCCCTCGACGATGGCCTTCTGCCGCAGGAGCATCCGCCTGACGTCGGGGTGCGCGATCAATGGCACGGGCGGGACGCTCGGATCGCTGACGCCGAGCGGCCTCCCTTGGGTGCGCTCCTCGGCGTAGAGGCGCGACTCGTGATAGCCGACGCTGGCCGTGGCCGCGGCGTCGAGCCCGACCATCAGCCGGGCCTCGTTCATCATCTGGAACATGCAGCGCAGGCCGCCGTGGGGCGGGCCGACGAGCCACCCGCGGCAGTCGTCCGCGTCGCCGAGCGAGAGCGCCACGCTGGGAAGCCCGCGCCAGCCGATCTTGTGGATCAGCCCGCTGATCGTGACGTCGTTCGAGACCAGCGCGTCGCCCTCGGGCCGCCTCTTGGGCACGGCGAAGAGCGAGATCCCCTTGGTGCCGGGCGGCGCGCCCTCGATGCGGGCCAGGACCAGGTGGATGACGTTCTCGGCGAGGTCGTGATCGCCTCCCGAGATGAAGATCTTCGAGCCCTTCAGCAGGTAGTGGCCGTCCTCGGTGAGCACGGCGCGCGTGGTCACGTCGGCGAGGGACGAGCCGGCCTGCGGCTCGGTCAGCGTCATGGTGCCGGTCCAGCGCCCCTCCAGCATCGGCGTCACGAAGCGCTCGCGCAGCGAAGGCTCGCCGAAGGCCTCGATGAGGTGCGCCGCGCCCGTCGTGAGGCCGGCGTAGCCGTAGGCCGAGAGGTTGCCGGCCATCAGATACGCGTTGGCGAAGGTCGCGACGGTCAGCGGGAGCTGCTGACCGCCGACCTCGGCCGGGCGGGTGGAGCCGATGACGCCGAGCTGCGCGAGCTCGCGCCACGCGTCGTGCATCCGAGGGTGCACGCGGACGGCGCCGTCCTGGAGCGTCGGCGGATCCGCGTCGGTGGGTCGGTAGGTCGGAAAGAGGACCTCGCGCGCGAGCCGGCGGCAGGCGCCGATCCAGAGGTCGAAGGTCTCGCGCGAGTGCTCGGCGAAGGCCGGCAGCTCAGAGAGTGCGGGCGTGTCGAGCACCTCGTAGAGACAGAAGTCGACGAAGCGATCGGACACGAGCGGGTTCGGCGAGGCGGTCATGATGCGGCTCCGAGAGGGAGGCGGACCATAGCACCGGTCGCGCTGCGCTCTCCGCGAGGCTCGCCCGCATGTGGGCCGGCTCGAGAGCGTGATCGACGAGGCGTTCGAGATGTACCTGCGGAAGTACAACCGCGGCTGAGCATCTCGACGCCGCCTGTCGGCGTTCAGTGCAGCAGGGCTTCGTGCGTGTCTCCGTCGTGCACGGGTGTGTCGACGACGGGGACGCGGAGCGGGGCGAGGTTCGCGAGCCGATCGCGGTCCACGCGGGTGCCGGTGGTCGGGATGGCCATCTGGGCGTCGATGAGCTGCGGGCGGAAGAGGATGGCCTGTCCGGCGCCGTCGTAGCCGAGCTGGACCAGCGTCTCCGGCTCGAAGAGCGAGCACTCCTTCTCACAGCAGTGGAAGGGCTCGACGACGCGATAGAAGCCTTCGGCCGGCAGCGGCTCGAGGTGCTCCGCCGCGGAGGGATCCGGCAGGAGATGGCCCTGGGGCTCGAAGCGCGCGCGGTTGTTCTTCCAGGTCGCGGGCAGATAGATGCCCGGCCCGGGCTCGCCGTGGTTGTGGAAGTAGACGAGTCGGCCCGCGGAGACGCCGCCGATCGCGGCCCGGGTCACGTACACGCCGCAGGGCGGTAGCTCACTCATGGCCGCGAACATGAGGACGCCCGCCGGCTCGCGCGCGTCCGACGGTGAGCTTGCTCACAATTGTGCTCCACGATCGTTCAGTACTGAACGCCAGAAACTGGACTCGTGTTCAGTGGTGGTCGAGGATGGCCACCATGACGAAGCGAACCACCCGTGACGAAGCCATCGCCCTCCTCA
The DNA here is from genome assembly GCA_963832725.1 of uncultured Pseudomonadota bacterium. GTDB lineage: Bacteria > Myxococcota_A > Polyangia > Polyangiales > Sandaracinaceae > JAEZBP01. Next base: position 2,197,026 of record CAWHVG010000005.1, on the reverse strand, counting down.
CCGCCATGCACGACTTGGCCCGCGCGAACCTGCCGGCCGGCCTTGGCGTGCTCTCCGGCCGCCTCGGCTGGGGCGTCGGACGCACCGTCCGCGTGCTGGCCCATCTGGAGCGGCGCGGCCTCGCCGACCGCGCGCGCGTCCGGCTGACGCTGGCCGGCCTCGCCATCACCGTCGTGCTCGCCGCCGAGCGTGAGGGCGCCACCGATACCCGCGCCGCCTGACAGGCAGATATCTCACGCGCTGAGATATCTTGGCCACGATCGGGCCTGGAGACGTCCGCTGTTGCCTGAAATCCTACGTTTTCAGTTGAAATTGGCGCGGATGTCTTAGCTGCTGAGATATCGGCGGTGTCGCCGGCGAGCGATGGACCGCTCAGCGGGTCAGCCCGCAGGCCTCGGCGACGTCGTCGCGGTAGGCGAGCCAGCGCTCGAGCGCCTCGCGCATCGCGTCCACCACCGGCCCGCGCTCGCTCTCCGGCACGTGATCGAGCATCACCCGCCACGCGGCGGCGCGGTGCTCGCCCTCCACCCCACGGTGCGCCTTGGTCAGCGCCAGGCACTCGAGCGGCAGCCCGTAGTGCTTGACCAGCGGGTGCTCCGCGAGCGGCGGCTCCGGCCGAGGCGGCGCGCTCGGATCCAGCACGCTCCGATCGTGGGGCGTCCCCTCCAGGAAGATCGTCGCCACCGCGGCGGCCACCGACCATCCGCGCTCCGTCGTCGCCTCGTCGAGGAAGGCGCGGTAGCGCGCCGCCTCGGGCAAGAGCTCGACGTGCTCGAAGCGGCTCAGATCCATCCCCAGGCCGCGCGGGTACTCGAGGAAGAGCTCCGGGTGCGGCCTGCCGGCGACCAGCCCGCCCGTCTCCTCCTCGTAGAGGTTTTCGGCGAGCTCCCGCCTCACGGCCGCGATCGGGCACTGCACGTACGCGCGTCCGACCATCACCGGGAAGTCGCGCACGTAGACCGCGTACTCGTGCTCGAGGTGGACGTGGAGCCGGTCCTCGGACACGCGCCCGGCGGTGAAGTGCGGCCAGGCCCAGTGGACCTTCTCCTCCATCACCGAGAGGAGCGCCTCGCGAAACTGGGAACGGGAGAGCTCGGAGGTCACGTTCGAAGCGTACCAAGCCCCCGGTCGATGCCCCACAAACGGGCCGCGCCGGTCGTCACCGCGCCCGTCCGTGGCCGCGCCCGTCCGTCGCTGCGGACGTGGACGTTCGCCAGCGTGACACCCAGGACGTGGGTTGCGTATCATCCCTCCGTCGTCCGACGGCTCGTGGGGGATCCCCGATGTTTCGCTCTTGCAGGTGGCCGTGCTCGCTCGGCCTCGCGTTCCTGCTTCTCGCTTGCTCCAATGGACCGGCGGACGCGGAGCCCGTGCGCATCGGTGTGATCCTCTCGCTCACGGGCGACCTGGGCTCGCTCGGCGACGGCCTGACCAAGGCCGTGCAGCTCGCCCAGCGGGAGGCGAACGCCGCCGGCGGGCTGCTCGGCGGCCGGCCGGTGGACATCATCGTGCGGGACGACCAGACCGATCCCGACGTCGCCGTCGCGGCTGCGCACGAGCTGATCGAGGTCGACGGGGTGAGCGGCATCCTCGGCGCGGCCGGCAGCAGCGCGTCGCTGCGCGTCGCGGAGGTGACCCGCGCGGCGCGCGTTCCGCAGGTGAGCTGCTGCTCCACCTCGCCAGCGCTGACCACCGCCCAGCCCGACTCGGACCGCTACCTTTTCCGAACCGTGCCATCGGATCTGCTGCAGGCGCAGGTGCTCGCTCGGCAGGCAGCCGGCCCCTTGGCGTGCACCCGACTGGCCATTCTCCATCTCGACAACAGCTACGGGCAGCCTCTCGGCATGGCCATCCGGAGCGACTTCGAGGCGCTCGGCGGAGCCCGCTCCGTCGTGCTCGATCTCGGCTTTCCGCAAGGCCGCCCGGACTACACGGACGAGGTGCAGCAGGTCGCCGATGCCGGTCCGGACTGCGTCGCGTTGGTCGCCTACCCCGACTCGGGCGGCTACATCCTCCGCGACTGGCACGCGCTGCACGTGCATCCCGACGTGACCTGGATCGGAACGGACGGGATCCGCGAGCTCGCCTTGGCGACGGCCGCGGGGGATCCCGGCATCGTCGACGGCGTGTTGGGCACCGCGCCGCTCAGCGCGCCGCCGACGCAGGCCTACCACGACTTCGCCGCCAGCTTCGAAGCTTCGTTCAACGAGACCGACGCCGTCTTCGGCGCGAACGAGTACGACGCCGCGATGCTCTTGATGCTCGCCATCGAGGCGGCGGGATCCACGGACGGACCCGACGTGCGCGACGCGCTCCTCCGGGTCGCGCGGGACGATTCGGGGGGCGACGCGTTCATCAACCCAGGACACATGCCGGAGGCGCTGGTCCGCATTCGTCAGGGCGACGACATCGACTACGTCGGCGCCAGCGGCCCGGTGGACTTGCAGCCCGACGGGGACGTGCTCGGCGATTACGAGATATGGCGCTACGACGCCTCCATGGAGGACTTCGTCCGCGACGGCGTGGTGAGCTGGAGGGACCTGTCCCGGTGAGAGGCGTCATCCCTTGGATCGCCGCGCTCGCGATCGGGTGTAGCGGCGAGAGCGTGACGCTGGAGCTGAACTTCCCGTCGCAGGCCACCTTCGTGCGCGTGGACATGGTGGAGGTGTATGCGGTGCCGCTCGGGCCGCAGGAGCGAGGGCGCTGCCCCGAGCTGACGATGCAAGCCGAGGCCGAGACGCTCCACGACTTCGACATGGACTCGGGCGCGCAGCCCGCCTGCGATCTCCTCGGGCGCGCTGGGCTGGAGCTGCCGCGCTCCCCGCCGGGCTTGCACGCGTACATCGCCGTCGCGCGCGAGGGGGCGTCGGCGTTGCTGAGCGGATGCGAGGTCGAGGACATCGAGGCGACACGGTCGGCGAGGATTCCGATCACGCTCGCCATCACCGACGAGTACCGCACGAAGTACCCTGCCGGGACGGCGCTTCCCACCTGCTCCGCGGCCGAGAAGTGCGGTGGATGTCGCGAGCCATGAGGCGCTTCGCTCCGCTGGCGCTGCTCTCGCTCCTCGCGCTCGCCAACGTCGCCGAGGCGCAGCGCGACGCGCTGTCCGAGGCCGAGCGCGCGTATCAGGAGGTCGACTTCGAGCGCACGCTGCGCTTGGCGGAGGCGGCGCTCGAGGCCGGCGGGCACGACGTGGACGAGTCGGCGCGGATCTATCAACTCATCGGCATCGCGGCGGCCGCGCTCGGCGACGAAGATCGCTCGCGCGACGCGTACACGCACATGCTGGCCCTCCGGCCCGACACGGAGATCGATCTGAGCCTCGCGCCGCGGCTGCGAAGCCCCTTCCTCGAAGCGCGCGGGTTCTGGGCGGCGCAGCCCGCGGGGTTGGGGGCTCGGGTGTCGTTGCTCTCCCGCCGCGGCGAGCTGCGGCTGACGCTGAGCGATCCCATCCGCATGGCGGCCAGCGTGGTGATGGTGAGCCGCGTGGCCGGCGCGGAGCCACAGCAGGTGCAGCGGGAGGCGGCGTCCGAGCTCCGGTTCGCGCTGCCCGGCTTCGAGGGCGGCCAGGTCGAGTACTACGCCCGCGTGCTCGACGGGTACGGCAACGCGGTGGTCGAGATCGGCTCGGAGGACGAGCCGCACGTTGTCGGGCAGCCTCGAGCGCCCGGGCCCGCGCGAACGAGCGACCTGGACACGGTCGTGGTGGTCGCGCTCGTGGTGGCGGCCGTGCTCGTCGTCGGCGCGGGGTTGGCCGTCGGCGGCTACTACCTCTTCGGCAGGGGCGACCAGCAGTTCCGCGCCATCGCCACCTTCGAGTGATCCGCGCGGCTAGCTGGCCGATGGCGGTGCCCACGCCTCGAGCTGCCGCCGGAGATTCGCTGCCGAGTCGGCAGCGTGGCGAGTCGCGGGTCCGCTCGGTCGCATCGAGCGTGAACGCGCCGCCGGTCGCGTAGCATCAGCGGTCAGAGATCGCCGTCGAGCCGGAAGCGTGGCGAGGCGCTGGTCAGCTCCGTCGCGTCGAGCGTGAACGCGCCGCCGGTGGAGAAGGTGCCGAGCATCGGGATGCCGGCGCGGGCCGTAGCGGTGCCTTCGAGGTGGACCGCGTCGCGGGTCGCCGTGCCGTGCACGTCCGTCAGCGTGAGGCTGGCCGCACCCATCACGGCGGTGAAGACGACGCGCGTCATGGTGACGCCGGTCGGCGTGCCCGAGGTGGTCGAGAGGCCCTCGAGCGTTGCCAGATCGTCCCCGCCGCGGAGGACCTCGGCGTGGGTCACGGTGGTCGGAGGGAGTCCGAGCGCGCTCCACTCGCTCACGCCCTTCACAAGCCCGGCCACGCGCTGCTCCAGGTTCAGCCGCCTCAGCTCGCGCGCCCACGACGAGCCGTTCCGCACGTTCTGGTCGCTCAGCGTGATCCGCACGCCCTCGGCGCGGACGGCGGTGGGCCGCGAGCCCTCGAGCTCGATCGTCGCGGGCGCCGTGAGCTCGATGGCTTCGATCAGGCCGCCCTCGCGCGTGCAGCGGGTCGGCTGGAGCGTGGCTTCGTCGAAGAGCGCCGACAGCGACACGGCGAAGCGATCGTCGCAGGCGAGGCCCTGCTGGCCGAGCGCGTCGCGGGCGAGCGAGGTGGCGAGGGTGCCGCGCAGCAGCCACGCCGCGAGCGGCAGCGCGACGACGAGCAGGAGCAAGCCGCCGGCGAAGATCCCGAAGGTCCTCTTTATCGTCACGGGGGAGGTATACCAGCGCCCGCGCTGGGTCGGCGCTGTCGCGGTCTCGGTTTCGCGGTTTCGGGAGTTCGCGGGTTTGGTCTGGCGGTGGCTGGTCTGGCGGTGGCTGGCGGTGGCTGGTCTGGCGGCCGTCGGAGCTGCCGCGGACGGACGATCGGCGGGGTCCGGGGGATCGGGGGATCGCCCGCTCCTCCAGCGAGGAACCCGACCCGAGGTGCCGCGCACCGAACGACCAAACAACAGGTCGTTCGGCACGCGGCACGTCGACGGGCCACCCGAGTCGTCGCTGGCAATCCCCCGGACCCCGCCTCCTCGGTGAATTGGACAGGGTCCGGTTTCGTGCTGGTACGGGTCACGCTGGCCGCGCCTGCGGCGCGTCCACCATGACTGCGTCCGCGAGTCGCTCCTCGCTCGCTTCGCGAGGGGGAGCTGGCGCTGCTGCCCCGGTCGCTGCTCGCTCGCTTCGCGAGGGGGAGCTGGCGCTGCTGCCCCGGCCGCTGCTCGCTCGCTTCGCGAGAGGAGGGTCTTGTCGATGTCCGGCGGCTGCTCGCTCGCCTTCGCGGGAGCGAGATGGTGCTGGTGGCCCGTCGGCTGCTCGCTCGCCTTCGCGAGATGGATGTGTTGCGCGGGTTGGCCGCTCGTCACTCGCTTCGCGAAGGGAGCTGGCGGTGTTTCGCGGGGCGCTTCGCGAGAGTGTGATGCCGATCAGCCCGGCGGCGGGTAGTCGCACAGGTGGGCGTCGGTGCACGTGAGGCCGGTGCAGCAGTCGCTCGCGCCGCCGCACGATTCGCCGCGCGCTCGGCATGTCGTGGTCGGCGGCATGCACACGGAGTTGCCCGACGGGTCGGGGCCGCAGACGCCGCTGCAGCACTCCGAGTCCGCGCCACAGCCCGTCCCGTTATCGTTGCAGGGCGGCGGCACCCACTGCGGCGAGAGGATCGTCGTCGTGGGCTCCTGCCCGGCCAGGTAATACGGGACGGCCGAGGGGTCGGTGGTCCCGTCCGGCATGTGCGTGATCGCCGTGACCCACACCTGCTTTTGTCCGTGCACGCCCGCCGGGCCGTTGCCGTAGTCACGCAGGGTCGTGAACAACAGCCAGAAGTAGCCGCCGGAATCGAAGGGCGAGAAGATCGGACGGTAGGAGCCGTTCGTGTCTCCGAAGTTCGCGTTGTCCAGCCGCACCGGCGTCCCGCCGCCGGGCGCGATGATGTAGAGCGCGCCGTCCCGACCGGAGAGCCCGGAGCCCGTCTCCTCGTGGGTCCTGCGCGTCTGGCCGTGCTGGTAGACGAGCCACTGCGAGTCGGGCGTCCAGGTCGGGTGCCAGTCGACCGCGCCGCCCGGCGAGGACGAGGCGCTGTGAATGACGGCCGGCGTGCCGAAGTGGTTGCCCGGCATGACGGGGGTGACGGCGAGGTCGTTGTCGCGGTTGGAGAACGCGATGGCCGTTCCGTCGGGGGACCACTCGGGATCGAAGCCCTCGCCCGCCTGGCCGTCGAGCGAGGGGTCCTGCGCGCCGGTGCTCATGTCGATGATGCCGAAGGGCAGCGTGGTGGGGTTCGCGCCGCAGTCACCGGTGACCAGGAAGGTCGAGTCCGGGTTGAACGACTCGCAGCGACGCACGTCGTAGTGCACGGCGAAGAGATCCGGCGCGGGGCTGGGCGTGGAGATCGGTGGTGATGTCGTACGCGGTGACGGTCTCGCTGGGCTCGCGCACCGCGACCAGGCGGCGCCCGTCGCGGGAGACCGTGTGGCAGCCGATGCAGGTGTCGCCCGGGTCCGGCATGAAGTCGACGAGCGCCGCGGTCTGTACGTCGATGCGCTTGAGGCGCGAGGTGGGCGGGGACCAGTAGTACACGGACCCACCGAGCACCGCGTCGACGGTGCGGAACTGGGTCGAGTCGCTCCGGTAGAGCGTGCCGGCAGAGAGGACCTCGACCGTCGGATCGATCGCGTCTCCGACATCGCTCCCCGCCATCGGTGACCAGCTCTCGCCCGCCATCTGCCAGTTGTCCGGGAACCCCGCGGCGTCGAGGAAGTACCCGTCGAGGACCGCGTGCGGGCGGGAGAGGCGGACGTGCCAGAGAATCCCCCGCGCCGGCGGAGTGGTGCGGCGTCCACATGACGTTGGGCGGATAGACGTTGCGCGGCATGACCGCGCCGGCCAGCGGGTAGTCCACCGAAGGAGCAGACGCGGCGTCCGTGCTCGCCGTGGCCGCGTCGAAGCCGTCGGGATCGCTCGCCGACACGCCGTCGCCCAGCACGACGCCGTGCCAGTTCACCGTGATGAGCGTCGTCACGGACGCGCCGGTTCCGACCTCGCGCGCGCGGAGAGTCGCGGTGCCGCCCGTTCCGGCGGCGGTGAAGACGCCGGAGTGCACGTCGACGGTGCCGAGCGAGGCGTCGTCGATCGTGAACTCGACTCGGTCCGTCAGCGTCAGCACGGTGCCGTCGCGCTGCTGGCCCGTCACGCTGAAGCCGACCGTGCCCGGGTCGTCCGGTAGGTTGATCACCGGGTTCTCGGGCGTGATCGACAGGCTGACGATCTCGGTGGGGCTCCCCGCGTCGGCCGCACCCGAGTCCGCGGGCGCTTGCCGCGTTTGGCATCGCCCGTCGACGCAGGCTTCGCTCGCCCCGCAGTCGCCGTCGACGCTGCACGCAGCGCTCCTCGTCGAGAGCTGACCCTGGCAACCCAACGCGAGCAAGGCGAGCACGAGCGCGCCGAGCCGCGTGCTCGCAATGTCGGGGAGGACCCGCATCTGGGTCGCGTTCCTCGTCGTGGTCATTCGTCCTCTCGATCTCGGTGGGAGCCCGGCTGAGAGGACCGTCTGCAAGGATCACGCGCAGCGAGAGAAGGTCGACAGTTGGGGCCCGGCGCCCGCGCCGGTCGTGTATCCGGGGTGATCGGACCCTACTTGCCGAGGTCTCGACTCCCCACGTCTGCGCCGGGGTGCAGCGGGTATTCGAATCCGCGCCTACCACGGCAGGAGCCGTGCGAAGCCATGCGCGAGGATCACGGGGTAGAGGGCGAGGTTGCGGAGGAGCGCGTAGGGCCAAGACCACGCCGGCGTCGGCGCTCCTTCGACGACCGAAGTCGCCAGCTCTTCGAGATGGGTTGGACCGAACGGACCATCGTGGATCCTCCGGATGAGCCGCATCGGAAGCGCCGTGGCTCCGTGGAGAGCGCCGAGCCAACCGCCGACGATCGCGGCATGGGAATCGGTGTCGCCGCCGGCCCGGATGGCCGCCTCGATGCCGCTCACCGGGGCGTCGCCGAAGCGCAGGAAACGCCGATCCCGAACGGCAGGCGCGCGAGCCAACCGACCATCGATTGCCGGAACCTCCGGACACACAGGTCATCGTCCCCGCCCGACGCGGCGAAGGCCTGAGCGAGCAACGCGGTCTGCTCGCTATCGTCCGAGACGAACCCCGTTCGACCGACGAGCCGAAAGCGGTCCGCACCTCGGAACCTGCGCGCGACCCGCCGCAGTGAGAGCCCCTCGAAAGGCAGCCCGAGCGCATCACCGAGGGCGACGCCGAGGAGAGCGCCGAGCACGCGGTCGCGCCTGTCCATCGCCCGGCTCACCGCCAGAGTCGTGCCGCTCCTACCTGCTCCTCGTCCGACGCTTGCGTGGCGATCACCGCCGGCCCCAGGCGTCGGATTGACGCGGCGCGGGCCCTCCCATCGCCATGCTGGCAGCTCGAAGTCGACTGCCCGCCCGAGGCTCGCTCCCGGCATCGAGTGGACCGCTCGCATCCCGAGCCTCCCGGCTCGACGGATCCTCGCGGGACCGTGCAGCCTGAGCGGCCTTGCAACCGACGGCTGCGTCCGCAGGGCGCGTCCGATGTGGCTCGCGCTCTTCGGTGACGACGGGCCGTTCCCCTGAGGGACGTGCGGATGCGCACGTCTGACGCGCCGCGTCGAAGTGCGCGCGGTGCTGCGAAACCGACCTGCCACGGCGGCGTGGCGAACCTGCGGGGCAGCCGCCGTTGACGATGCGCGGGTGGGGTTCGTACATATCGCTGCCCGCCATCGGTGCCCGTGCTAGGTCGGTGGTGAGGCACGCCCCATGTCCGAGCTCGCGAAACGACGAAAGCCCGAGTGGCTGAAGGTCCGGCTCCCCGGCGGTGAGCGCTACAACCGGCTGAAGGAGACCTTCCGTCAGCTCGATCTGCACACGGTCTGCGAAGAGGCGCGCTGCCCGAACGTCGGCGAGTGCTGGGGCGAGGGCACGGCCACGCTGATGATCCTCGGCGAGACCTGCACGCGAGGGTGTCGCTTCTGCGCGGTGAACACCGGCAATCCGGGAGGCATGGTCGACCCGCGCGAGCCCGAGAACGTCGGCCGCGCGCTCTCGAAGCTCGACCTCGCGTACGTCGTGCTGACGATGGTCGACCGCGATGATCTGCTGGACGGCGGCGCCGACCACGTCGCCCAGACGGTGCAGCGCATCAAGGCCTACAGCCCGGAGATGCTGGTCGAGACGCTGGTGGGCGACTTCGCGGGCGTGCGGCGCGACGTGGAGACGGTGGTCCGCGACGGTCGTCCGGACGTCTTCGCGCACAACGTCGAGGTCGTGCCGAGCCTCCAGCGCAAGATGCGCGACGCGCGCTGCAGCTGGGAGCGCTCGATGGACGTGCTCCGCTGGGCCAAGGAGGCGGGCGCGAACATCACGAAGAGCTCCCTGATGGTGGGCTGCGGCGAGGACGAGGACGACGTGACGGAGGCCATGCAGAAGCTGCGCGAGGCCGACGTCGACGTGGTCACGATCGGGCAGTACCTGCGCCCGACCAAGAAGCACGCGGAGCTGGTCCGCTATGTGGAGCCCGAAGAGTTCGAGCGCTACCGAGAGCGCGGCCTCGAGATGGGCTTCCGCTTCGTGGCCTCCGGACCGCTGGTCCGCTCCAGCTATCGCGCGGCGGAGGCGTTCCTGAAGGGCGTGCTGCAAGGTGTCGCGCCCTTCGAGGATCGCTACGGCAAGAAGACTCGACTGACGGTGGTGGGCTAATGGAGATGCAGCCTCTCGACGAGCGTGCCCGCGCCGCGGACGTGGTGTCCGTCCTGCGCGCCGACGGCAGCGCCGATCCCGACCGGGATCCCGGCCTCGAGCGCGAGCGCGTCGTCGCTCTCTACCGCGCCATGCAGCGCACCCGCGTGGTGGCCGAGCGCTTCGAGAAGCTGGCCGAGAGCGGCCGCATCGGCTTCTTCCCGCACCGGCGCGGCAGCGAGGCCGCGGTGATCGGCGCCACCTTCGCGCTGCGCGAGCAGGACTGGATCTTCCCGACCATCGGCGACTTCGGCGCGGCGCTCTTCCGCGGGATGCCGATCTCGGTGCTGGCGCATCGCGTCTTCGGCAGCGCGAGTGATCCGCTCAAGGGCCGCGACATGCCGGGCGGTTTCAGCGCCCGCGACCAGCACATCGCGTCGGTCAGCGCGCCGGCGGCGACCCACCTCCCGCACGCGGTCGGCTACGCGTGGGCCGCGCGCCGTCGAGGCGAGGATCGCGTGGCCGCCGCCTACTTCGACGCCGGCGAGATCGACGCCGCCGACTTCCACACCGGCTTGAACTTCGCCGGCGTGATGCGCGCGCCGACCCTCTTCGTCTGCCGCACTCGCGAAGGCGAGGCGAGCGCGGCCGACCATGCGATCGCGTACGGGCTGCCGGCGGTGCGGGTCGACGGAAGCGACGTGCTGGCGGTGGTCAGCGCGATCACCGACGCGGTGGATCGGGCGCTGGACGGACAGGCGAGCGTCCTCGATCTCGCCATCGGCGGGCCCGACGACGCGCTGGCCCGAGCGCGAGAGCATCTCGTGCGGATGAACGCGTGGGACGAAGACGAGGAGCGTGCGCTGGTGGCGCGCGTCGAGGAGGAGCTCGCGAGCGCGATCGACGCCGCCGGCCGGGCCGGCACGCCGCCGGCGCGGACGCTGGTCGACGACGTCTTCGCGACCACGACGCCCGAGCTCGAGGCGGAGCGCAGCGCCATCACGGCCGGGCGCTGATCGAGGCGAGGCTTTCTTTCACCGAGGGGAATTTCTCACCCCCAGGGAGTCCAGACGATGGCCCAGCAGAACATGGTGCAGGCGATCAACGACGCGCTCCGCAGCGAGATGCGCAACGACGAGCGCGTGGTGGTGCTCGGCGAGGACGTGGGCAAGTTCGGCGGCGTCTTCCGCGTGACGGCCGGGCTCCACGAGGAGTTCGGCGAGGACCGCGTGATCGACACGCCGCTCGCCGAGGGCGGCATCATCGGCACCGCGATCGGGATGGCGCTCTACGGCATGCGCCCCGTGCCGGAGATCCAGTTCTCCGACTTCATCTATCCCGCGTTCGATCAGATCGTCAGCGAGGCGGCGAAGATGCGCTGGCGCTCGGGCGGCGAGTACGGCTGCCCGATGGTGATCCGCACGCCTGTCGGCGGCGGCATCCGCGGCGGCCTCTACCACTCGCAGTCGCCCGAGGCGCTCTTCATCCACACGGCGGGCCTCAAGGTCGTCTGCCCCTCGAATCCCTACGACGCGAAGGGCCTCCTGCTCAGCGCCATCCGCGACGACGATCCGGTCCTCTTCCTCGAGCCCAAGCGCGTCTACCGCGCGGTGAAGATGGACGTGCCGGAGGAGGACTACGAGGTGCCGATCGGCTCGGCGTCGATCGTCCGCGAGGGCGAGGGCGTCACGCTCGTGTCCTGGGGCGCGATGGTCTACGAGGCGCTGAGCGCGGCCGAGAGCGTCGCCGAGGACGGGATCGACTGCGAGGTGATCGATCTGAGGACGCTCTGGCCGCTCGATCTCGACACCATCGTGGCCAGCGTCGAGAAGACCGGCCGGCTGGTGGTGGTCCACGAGGCGCCCAAGACCTGCGGGTTCGGGGCCGAGGTCATGCAGGCCGTGACGGAGAAGGCGTTCCTCCGCTTCGAGGCGCCGCCGGCGCGGGTGACCGGCTGGGATACCCCGTTCCCCTACACGCTCGAGAACGAGTACCTTCCGCTCGCGCACCGCATCGTCCCCGCGCTGCGGGAGACGGCCACCTACTGAAGCTCGGGCTCGAGCAACCCCCTTCTCTTCATCGAGGCAGCGCACGCATGGCGTCTTTCGACTTCAAGCTCCCCGACATCGGCGAAGGCGTGATGGAGGGCGAGATCGTCGCCTGGCACGTCGAGCCCGGCCAATCCGTCCGCGAGGACGATCCGATGGTCGAGGTCATGACCGACAAGGCGACGGTCACGATCGGCGCGCCCAAGACGGGCACCGTGGGAGAGCTCCGCGCCGACGTCGGCGACGTGGTGCCGGTCGGCTCGGTGATCGTGACGCTCGACACCAACGGTGCCGCTGCGTCCACCGAGACCAAGAAGCACGTCGCTCCGCCGCCTGCGCCCGAGCCCGTGGCCGCCGCGGCTCCGGCTCCTGCTCCTGCGAAGGCGCCCGCTCCCGCGAAGGCGAGCGAGGGCCCGGCCGCCACCGCGGTCGGCGACATCAAGGAGACGCTGCCCGGCACGGCCTACTTGAAGCGTCCGGGCGGCGCCGCCGCGAGCGCGTCCGAGCACTTCACCGCCAAGCCGCTGGCCACGCCGGCGACCCGCAAACTGGCCCGCGATCTCGACGTCGACCTGCGCCAGGTTCCGCCGAGCGGTCCGGGCGGCCGCGTGACCAAGGACGACGTCCGCTCGTTCGCCAAGCGGGGCGACGGGCAGGCCACCACGCCGGGCTTCGTCCGCGCGCCCGAGCCGGCGCCGGCCAAGCGCGAGGCTCCCGCTCGCCAGCCGGTGTCGATCCGGGCGCCCGACGCGGCCGAGAGCGCGCTCGAGGAGCGCACGCCCTTCGTCGGCGTCCGCCGGAAGATCGCCGAGCGGATGCAGACGGCGAAGAACACCGCGGCCCACTTCACCTTTGTCGAAGAGTGCGACGTCGGGCAGCTCCAGGCGCTTCGCGCGCGGCTCAAGCCGCAGGCCGACGCGGCGGGCGTCAAGCTCACCTTCCTGCCCTTCATCGTGAAGGCGGTGGTGGCGGCGCTGAAGAAGCACCCCGTCCTCAACAGCGCGCTCGACGAGAGCACCAACGAGCTGGTGACGCGGCGCTACTACCACATCGGCATCGCCACCTCGACCGACCTGGGGCTGATGGTGCCGGTGGTGAAGGACGCCGATCGCCGCAGCATCCTCGACGTCGCCCGCGAGATCGCGCGCCTCGGTGCCGCCGCCAAGGAAGGCAAGATCGCGCCGGCGGATCTGAGCGGCTCGACCTTCACCATCACCAGCCTCGGCAAGCAGGGCGGCCTCTTCGCGACGCCGATCCTGAACTTCCCCGAGGTGGGCATCCTCGGCATCCACCAGATCAAGCAGAAGCCGGTGGTGCGCGACGGATCGATCGAGATCGGCGAGGTCATGCTCCTCAGCCTCTCGTTCGACCACCGCATCGTCGACGGTCACATCGGCGCCGCGTTCGCCTACGACGTGATCGGCTACCTCGAGGATCCGGACCGGCTCTTCCTCGAGATGGCCTGATCCGAGCAGCTCGTTCGAGCGGACCGGCGAGATCGCCGGGTAGACCGTTGCTGCTGAACGAGCGCGCCGATTCGATGTCGTGAGACGGGAGCCAGGGGACGGCTCGAAGCTCTCAACCAAGCTTCGAACGGTCCCCAATCGTGCGGGTGTCAGGCGGTCGCCTCGGCGATGCTTTTGCGTACGCCCGCCTCGAGATTTTTTAGCACGCCGTCGCGATCCCGTCCGATGGCCAGCGCTGTCTCGTGCTGGGACTTGGCGTCGGTGTGCGCATCGCCCCAGACGACCAGGTCGACCAGCACCGGCAACAGCTCGATGGCTCGCTCGGTGGGCAGGTAGAGCCGCCGGCGTTTGTCGGTGGCGTGGGGCCGGCGCTCGACGACCCCGGCTTCGGTGAGCCGATCCAGCCGGTTCTGGAGGATGTTGGTCGCGATCCCCTCGTCGGCACCGATCTCCGAAAACGCGTAGCGGTGGCCCAGGAGCAGATCGCGCACGACCACGAGCGTCCACCGATCGCCGAGCAAGTCGAGCGAGGCGGCGATCGGGCACTGCATGCGCGGACTACCTGTCATCGTGGGAATGTAGCTTGCATCGAGCAAGTGACCAGGGTAGCTTGCGGACTGCAAGTTAGTTCACCCCGACGCCAGGAGCGCTGCGACATGGACTTCGAGGATAAACGGGTGATCGTCACGGGCGGGAGCTCGGGCATCGGTCTCGCGCTGGCGCATGCCTTCGCGAAGGGTGGGGCGAGCGTATTCATAACCGGGCGCAGGGCGAAAGCGCTGCAAGAAGCGGCCGCGGGTCATCCGGGGCTCGTTCCGGTGGTGTGTGACGTGACGGTCGACGATCAGGTGATCGCCCTGAAGGAGAAGGTGGACGCCGCGGGCGGGGCCGACGTTCTGGTCAACAACGCCGGCGTCATGGCCTTCTTCGACATCCTCGATGGTTACCCGCTCGAAGAGCAAATCAAAGAAGTCGCCATCGACGCCATCGGCCCGATCCGGATGATCCACCACTTCCTCCCGGCGCTGCTCGAGCGCGACACGACGATCATCAACGTCAGCTCCGGTATCGCGTACGTCCCGTTCGCCAAGGCCCGGTCTACAGCGCGGCGAAGGCCTTCGTGCACGCCTACACCGAGTGTCTCCGTGAACAGCTCCGGGGCACTTCGGTCCGCGTCGTCGAGCTGCTGCCCCCGGTCGTGGACACGCCCCTGGCCCAAGGGATCGACACCCCGTTCCCCCGCATGCCGCCTGAGCAGCTCGCCGCCGCGCTGATGCGTGGCCTGCGGCGCGGCAAGGTCGAGATCGCGCCGGGAGTCTCGACGCCCCTGAAGTGGATGGCCCGCCTGTTGCCCACAGTCGCCTTCCGCCAGATGAACAAAACAACATGACTCACTCGGACCCATACCGCCGCCGCGTCAACGCCCTCGCCGTCGTCGTCTCCGCCGCGTTCTCCGGAGGCAACCTATTCATCGGACTCTCCATGGGCGCGTACTGGATGAGCCTCGATCCGCTCGTCTTCATGCACGGTTTCTGGCCGCAGTTCACCACGTTCCTCTACACGATCATGCCGCTGTTCCTGCTGACTCTAGTCGGCCTTATCCTCTCGGCCCGCCTCGACTGGGGTCAGCCAAAGCTCAAACGTCTCTGGCTGATCGCCATCGCGTTGTACGTCGCCACCTCGCTCATCACCCTGGGCTACCACATGCCCGAAAACCTGCGCCTGCGCGACGCGTTTTACACGTCTGAGCAAGCCGCAGCGGCGCGACTGTATTGGCTGATCGCTCATGTCCCGAGGATGATCTTGTCCATCGGCATCCCCCTACTCGCGCTTCGCGCTATCTTTGAGCGCAAGGAAAGCCACGAGAGAGTCTGAGCATGTCCAACCTCGTCATTCTCAACCTCCAAGTCCTGGTCGCGCTCGGCACGTACGTTGTGATCTACCGGATCTACCTGCGGCCCTGGTTCAAGGCCCAGCCGTTCGGTTCGGCGGTGCTGCCGCTGCTGATCCTGCACGCGTTTCGGTACCTGGGGCTGACGCTCATCATCCCCGGCCAGATCGATCCGGCGGTTCCGCGGGATGCGCTGCAGATCATGGCTTGGGGCGACTTTGCTTCGGGGGTGACGGCGCTGTTGGCCGCGGTCGCCGTGCATCATCGTTGGTCCGCCGCCACCGGCCTGGTCGCGCTATTTACGCTGGTGGGCATCGGCGACTTGGTATCCGTCGGCTACACCGCCGTCAACGCCGGCGTCTTCTTTTCCGACATCGGTACGATGTGGTTCGTGCTCGTGCTCTACGCACCGGTGATGCTCCTCGCCCAACTCTACATTGCCTACCGGTTGATCCTTCACCTCCGGGGGACCAGCGCAAACCACGGTTCGCTAATTGACTCCCGTCGAGCGGAAAGAGCGGCAACTACGCTGGCACCGGGCGGTGACGCGCGGTGAGTCTGCCGTCGGTGTCGACCCACTCGGGCTCGGATGTTCCACCCGGGCTCGGCCTACGGGGCGGTCAGCGGCAGGCCTGGACCTGCGCTAGCCCCGTCGTGGGGCAAAAGTAGATGGAGGGTCCCACGGTCGGCGGGCACGAGGTGGGGTTCCAATAGGGCCCGGGCAGGCCGCAGCCCGGCGGGGTGGACTGCCATCCTTCCGTGAGCATCGTGAAATAGACCGACGAATTGGAGCCGTAGTACGGACAGACGCACGCGCCGGTCGCCGTAGATTGCGGAGTCTCGGCTCCGTCGCAGTCGTAGTCGAACCCACCGCAGCCACTCCTCGCAGAGCCGTAGAAGGCGGTTTGCCCCGGCTGCGCGCGCGCGTCGGTGTCGCAGCAGTCGGTGTCGGGTTGCGACGCGGTGGCTTCGTTCATGTCGCGGCAGTCGGTATCCATGGAGGTGATGGTGTGCCCGTCCGGCCGCCGGTACGTGTCGTTGTCCGCGTCGAGGTAGCAGATCTCCATCCCGTCGCAGTTCTGGTCGACCTCGTCGCCCGGGATCTCGGTGGCGCTCGGATTCAATGCGGGATCGGTCTCCGCGCAGTCGGTGGTCGAGGCGTCCACGGGCCGGATGGTCGTCCAACCGCCCGGTGAGCACCCTGCTGCCGAGGCGTCGGGCGCGGTGCAGCTGGTCCGGGACGAGGTGACATCGGTCGCGTAGCCGTCCCCGTCGCAGTCCACGTACCAGGTGGGGGCGGTCTCGTCGATGCTCCCGTTGCAGTTGTTGTCGCGCCCGTCGCAGAGCTCCGGAGCTCCGGTGTAGACGTCGGCGCGTGTGTCGTCGCAGTCGTCGCCGCAGCTACCGAGGGTGTCCGGCGCGTGGCCGTCGCCGTCCATGTCGATCAGATTGGTCACACAGCCGAGCACGTCGTCGCACGAGTCGTTCGTGCAGGGGCTCCCGTCGTCGCAGGTCGGCGCGGTGCCCGCCATGCACGTGTGCGAGGTCAGATCGCAGGTCTCCATGCCGTTGCAGACCGTGACGTCCTGACAGGACGCGTCGTCGGTGCAGGTGAACGTGCACTCCCTCGTGCAGCCGTCCGACGGGTCGTCGTTGCCGTCGTCGCAGTCCTCCCCCGTCTCGACGACACCGTTGCCGCAGCCGGGCATCAAGCAGGTGTGGCCACCGCACACGCCCGAGCTGCCGTCGCGCATCGAGCACGCTGCGCCGTCGTCGAGCGGCGTGCCCATCGCGCAGGCATGCGTGCTGGTCGGGCAGGTCTCGGTCCCGTTGCACGCGTTGCCGTCGTTGCAGCCGTGATCGTCCATGCACGTGAACTGGCAGTCCGGCTCGCAGCCGTCGAACGCGACCGCGTTGCCGTCGTCGCATTGCTCGCTGCGCGTGTCGAGGATGCCGTCGCCGCACGTGCTCGGCGCGCAGGACCCGTTCGCACAGACGTGCCCGTCGCCGCAGGCCGTGCCGTCCGCTGCGCCGTGGCACGTCGTTGCCGACGTCGCGTCCACTCCGGCGTCGCCCGGAGCCCCTCCCCCTCCACATGCACCGAGAACGAACGCCGAGATGAACAACGAAGCAAGTCTGCGCATACCGCCTCCGGCGCGGACCGTATCACCGCTCGGGGCCGATAGGTCTTCCAAACAGGTGAGATTGTTGTGGATCCGCGGTCCGAGGTCAGTGGGCAGGCCGCGGATGGTGCCGGGCGCGGAGTTCGGTGTGCTCGGTCGGCTATGAATCCTCCCGATCGGCGGTCGCGAGCGCCCGTCGGCGCGGCGGTCCGTCGCGAGCGCACGACGGGTCGCGTCATGAGCCCGCTGGAGACGCGGCGACACACGACCCATCCGGCGTCGTGTGGGCCGGCGCTTCTGCCCACGGACGAGGTGCGGCGGCGCCCGGAACGACCTCCCGCCGAGAGTCGATGGTCAGCGCTGTTGACTTTATGGTCAGCATGGCTTACCAATGCCAAACACCTCGACTGACTGGGAGGACCCGAATGTTCGTCATCCGAGTGGCTTTGCACGTGAACGAGGACGCGCTCGAGCGTTTCGAGGAGCAGGCCCGCGCCGAGACCAGAGAGGTCCCGGAGAAGTTTGCCGGCTGTTTGCGTTACGGCTTCCACGCCGGCGTGGGTGTGCCAGGGTCGTTCCTGCTCTACGAGGAGTGGCGCGACCGCGAGAGCTTCGAGGCGTACCGAACGAGCGACTACTTCCGCGATGTTGGCGGAAAGCTGAGGCCGCTGCTCGCCGCGCCGCCCGAGAGCGCGTACTTCGACGCCGAGCTCGTCGGCCCCGGCGGCGCATAGCCCCCGTGGCGAAGGGCGAGAACCCGCGCGCGCGGCGACGCGGCGCGCACCTCGGGCGGCTGCTGCTCGAGCTGAGCGCCCGCTTCGAGCGCGACTCCCTCGAGCGGCTCCACGCCCGGGGCCACGAAGGGCTCACCTCGGCCCAGAAGCAGGTGGTCGTGCACCTGCCGCTCGACGGCGCGCGCCTCACCGATCTCGCGGCGCGTGCGGGGGTCACCAAGCAGGCGATGATGCGCTCCGTCGACGGGCTCGAGGCGCTCGGCTACGTGGAGCGCCTCGAGGACCCGGACGATTTGCGGGCCAAACGAGTCCGCTTCACGCGCCGTGGCCTCCGGCTGATTGACGACGGGCTCGCGGTGGTGAGCGAGCTCGAGGCGGAGCACGCGGCGGTGATCGGCCGGGCCGAGCTCGACCGCGTGCGCGACGACCTCGCCCGGCTCGCGGAAGCGGTCGGGGTCGAGATGCCGGATCCGACCGATTCGATCCGTCTCCGCTCGCGGCGCGCGGCTTCGGTCCGACGTCTTCGAGCGAGGCCCGCCCCGCGCGCATCGATTGCACCAGTCCGGTCCGCGCGGCGCGGGTGGCGACCTCGATCGCGTTCTCGATTGCGCGCTCGGTGCTGCGCCCGTGCGCCTCGATGCAGAGGTTGTCGAACCCGGCGGCGGCCGATGCCGACGTGGCGGCCGATGCCGACGTGCCGGCCGATGCCGACGCGGCGGCCGGTTTCGGTGGCGCGTCTCCGCCCGACCCTCGCAGCGCGTGCGCTTTCCGCTACTCTCTGCCACCGAATGCTGCGATTCCGCACTGTCCGCGCGAAGTTGACCGCGCTCGTGGCGATGAGCGGGCTCGTCTTGCTCGCCGCGCTGCCGCTCCTTTTCCTCGCCATGCACGAGCAGCTCGTCGGCGAGGCAGACGACCGGGTCGAGGTCGCCGAGGAGGCGTTCGCGGCCGAGCTCGAAGACGGCATGCACGATCTTCGGTTGGCGGCCGAGCTGATCGCCACCGACTCCGACACCCAGCGTGCCATCGAGGCCCGCGACCGGCAGGCGCTCCACGCCATCACCGCCGCCTTTCGGCGCGAGTATCCGGAGATGGATTTGCTCTTCGCCGCACCGGGCGGCGAGGTGCTGGCGCACCCGGGCTGCGAGTCCGCGCCGGGCCAGCTCGCGCGCATCGAGGCGCTGGCGCCGGCCGTGCGCGGCGAGCGGGTGGAGGGCGTGACCCGGCATGGCTGCGAGAGCGCCGAGGCCGCGCCGCCCTCCTACATAGTCGCGGTGCCCGTGACCGGCGGTGGCGTCGTGGTGGTCTGCCTTCCGCTCGGGCGCACCTTCCTGAGCCGCGCCGCCACCAAGTCGCGCCTCGAGCTCGCGATCACGGCGCGCGGGGGTGACGCGATTCTGGAGTCGAGCGCGGGATTCCCGGTATTGACGGTGCCGGGCGTCGCCGCGCCGCCCCACCTCGAGACCGGCGTCGAGGGGCGCGATTGGGTGAGCGTGCGGCGGGACGCGGGCGCGCTGGAAGGGCCCGTGCAGTCCTACGCGCTGGTGGCCGCGCTCGACGTGACGCAGCTGACGGCGGTGGTGGAGCGGCAGCTCGTCGTGTTCGCGAGCGTGCTCCTCATCGCGGCGTTTCTGGCGCTGGTCGCCGGCTGGCGCATGGCCTCGGTGATGAGCAACGCGCTCCAGCGCGTGAGCCGCGCGCTCAAGCGGCTCGAGCAGCAGGAGTACGTCCACGTCGAGGCGCTGCGCACCGGCGACGAGCTCGAGGATCTCGCGCTGGGCTTCAACACCATGGTCGACGGCCTCAAGGAGCGGGACAAGCTCCGCACCACCATGGGCAAGTACATGACCGCGTCGGTGATGGATCACCTGCTGGACGGCAAGGTCGAGCTCGGCGGCGTGTCGATCGAGGTCACCATCCTCTTCACCGATATCCGCGGCTTCACCTCGATCAGCGAGCGCATGGACGCGCAGGCGCTCGTCGGGCTGCTCAACGAGTATTTCTCGGAGATGGTCTCGATCGTGATGAACGAGGAGGGCGTCGTCGACAAGTACATCGGCGACGCGATCATGGCCGTCTTCGGGGCGCCGGTGCCGACGCAGCAGGATCCCGTGAACGCGGTCCGGGCGGCGGTGCGGATGCGCCAGGCGCTGGTTCACCTCAACGAGCGGCTGGCCCAGCGCGGCATCGAGCCGCTCCGCACCGGCATCGGCCTCCACACCGGTGAGGTCGTGGCCGGCAACATCGGCAGCGAGCGGCGGATGGAATACACCGTCATCGGCGACGCCGTGAACGTCGCCTCGCGCCTCGAGAGCTCCACCAAAGAGCTCGGCATGAACGTCCTCATCAGCGAAGAGACGTACGAGCGCACCAAGCACGCCATCCGCGCCCGACCGATTGGCGAGATCACCGTCAAGGGGCGCGCCCAGCCGGTGCAGACCTACGAGGTGCTCGGCCTGCGCGACGACGAGCGCGACGCGCCGAAGCCGAGCGAGCGCGAGAGCCAGCCCATCGTGCACGCCTCGCCCGAGTGAGCCTCGTCCGCGCGCCCAGAGCCCTTCGCGTGTGGCTCCGAGTGGGCTCGTGTTCGCGCGCTCGTTCCCGTCGGCGCGTTGGAGCCGGGCGCGGAGCACCTCGACCCTGCTCTGCTCGCTCCTCGTCGGTCAGCGCGCCGCGCTCGAGGTAGGCGTCGTAGTCCTCCCACTTGCCGACCGTGAGCGCGTTGAAGTGCTTCACGGTCGGGGTCGGCTCGGGGAAGGGGCGCTTCGGGTCGGCCGCGTAGGCGCCCCTGCGCCGGCGTCGCCTGCGGGTCCGGCGCCGCCTGCATTGCGACGCTCGGGCGCCGCCGATGACGATGTGTCGCGGACCCCGGCTCCCGCGATTTCGCCGCGCGCTGCGCCGCGACGCTCAGGCGCCGCCGGCCGGCGAATCGCCGGCGGGGTTCGGGCCCCCGGGGTTCTGGTCCCCCGCGACGCTCAGGCGTCGCCGCGCTACGCCGCGACGCTCAGGCGCCGCCGGCCGGTGAATCGCCGGCGGGGTTCGGGCCCCCGGGGTTCGGGTCCCCTGCGCCGGCGTCGTTCGCGCTCCCTCCAGTGGCGGACCCCTCGCTCGTGCTCGAGCCGCCGGCCGAACCGCTCGCCGCCGTGTCGGTCGGCTCGGGCAGGCCGCTGCGGCGGCGGGAGGTGGGCCGGACCCGCTCGGCGATGTCGGCCCGGCCGGCGAGCAGCGCCCAGGCGGTGAAGGTGTCCGCCACGTTCACGTACGCGAGCTGGAGCGCGGACTCGGCCGCGTCGCGGGCGCTGAGCGTGCGCTGGGCCTCGCGCTCCTCGACCGCCACCGCCTGCTGCGCGCCGGTGAGCGTGTTCACGTCGGTGCGGAGGGCGGTCGCGAAGTGCGCGGCGTCGAAGGTGATGCCCTCCGGCGGCGCCGGCAGGGTGATGGTGCTCAGGCTCTTCGCGATGGTGGAGGCGTACTCCGCGATTGCGTCGGCGTTCTCGGGCGTGGCCCCGCGCAGCCCGAGCTTCGCCACCGTGACGTCGTCGAACGTGCCCTCGGCCAGCGAGCGCAGGCGGATGAGCAGCGCGCGCAGCTTTTGGTACGCGTCGGTTTCGGCGCCACGGGCCGCAGGATTGTCGCCCCGCTCGAGCACCAGCGTCCGCTCCGCCTCGCGCAGCGCCTCGAGCCGGTGCTCCAGGAGGTCCGCCATCGCCGCGAGCACCACGCGCAAGCGCGCTTCATCGGGCGGTCCATCCGGGTACAGGACCGCTTCGGCTCCGGACGCCACCGCGTCCAGGTTGCTTCGAATGGACGCCACCACGGTTCGGATCACCATCGCCCAGTTCGCCACCATCTTCGACACATTGTCCATCGCCCCATCGCTCCTTTCTCGATGGCTCGATGGGACCACCTTTCGCCGCGAGAGGCCAGTCACCGTCTGGGCGTCCCAAAATGTGGGGTCGAGGGCTTCGGAGCCGGATTTCAAAATGAAAGACACCGTCCGAAGCGCTCGGAAGGCCTCCCGCGGTCGAAAGAGAGCCCGTGAAGCCCTCGCCGCCCGTGCGCCGCGTCAACTCCTCGTCCGGAGCCCTCCGGCCCCGCTGCCGGAGCTCCAGGAAGAGAGACGAGGTCTTCGCGAGCATCGTTTCGAAATGCAACGAACATCCCGAAGCGATTTGCGGGGACGTTCTACCCGGCGAGCGTTCCGAGAGCGCTTCCGCGACCCTGGTGCGGACGCGGGGCGGGCCGCCGAGCGATTTGCGGGGACGTTCTACCCGGGGAGCGTTCCGAGAGCGCTTCCCCGACCCTGGTTCGGACGCGGGACGGGCCGCGGAGCGATTTGCGGGGACGTTCTACCCGGGGAGCGTTCCGAGAGCGCTTCCCCGACCCTGGTTCGGACGCGGGACGGGCCGCGGAGCCCTCCGCATGAAACGGGCATCCCGGAGCGTCTCGCCGGAGTGTCCTGCCCGGCGAGCCCCGCGCGGAGACCTTCGCGGCGCGGGGGATGACATTGGTCTGGCACCCCGGGTGGCGCGGGGGATGACATTGGTCTGGGACCCCGGGTGGAGCCCCTGGGGACATTGGTCTGGGACCCCGGGTGGAGCCCCTGGGGACATTGGTCTGGGACCCCGGGTGGAGCCCCTGGGGGACATTGGTCTGGGACCCCGGGCGGCGGTGGAGCGACCGGCGGCCGCCGGTGTGCGCGCCGCCACCTCCGCCGATTTCGGCTCGCAAGTGCCTGAGATCACACGAGCGGCTCCCGGATCGCATCGTGATGAGCGGGCGGGGCATGACCGCGTCACGCTGCCGCCTGCCCGGAATGGCCTACATGATCACGCGCCGCACCGAGCGCCGCGTCCATCTCTTTCGACCCGACCGACTGATGAATCAGGTCTTCCTCTACTGCCTCGGATGCGCGGCTCAGGAGACCGACGTCCAGGTCGTCGCCGCGACCCTGATGAGCAACCACTACCACGTCGTGGTCGTCGATCGTCGGGGGCAGATCACGAAGCTCACCGAGCGACTCAACGGACTGCTGACCAAGGCGACGCAGGCCATGCGTGGCTGGCAGGGCAGCGTCTTCGACGGGCAGAAGCCGAGCTACACCGAGTTGCTCACGCCCGAGGCGCTGGTCGACAAGGTGGCCTACACCATCGCGAATCCAACCACGGCCGGTTTGGTTCGGTTCGCGAAAGACTGGCCCGGAGCACGCACGCGCGTGTCCGACATCGGCCGCCGGGTCGTGACCGTGGAACGCCCGTCCGCCTTCTTCGCGGAGGACGGCACGATGCCCGAGAGCGTCGAGCTTCGCTTCGAGATGCCGGAGACGCTGCTCGAGGCGCATGGGCTCGAGGGAGCGCGCGTGCGCATCGCCGAGGCGGTCGAGAAGAAGGAGAACGACGCGCGGGCCGAGGTCCAGGCCGCGGGCTGGTCGTTCAAGGGCGCGGACCGCGTGCGCAAATCGTCTCCATACGCGCGGGCCGAGACCTTCGAGGCGCGCGGCCGGCTCAGTCCCCGCTACGCGAGCGGCGGCGACGCTGACGCGTTGGACGCCGCCATCGCGCGCGACGCCGAGTTCCTCCTGAGGTACGCCGAGACCCGGGACCGCTGGCTCGCCGGGGAGCGACACGTGGTCTGGCCGGCAGGCACGGACGCCATGCGACGGTGGCACGGCGTGACCTGCGCCGACCCTCCCTGCTGATCGGAACGACGACGTGGACTGCGAGCCTGTGCGACCCGCGGGCTCGCATCGGTGCGTCCGTCTCACGCCGGGCGAGGCCCCGGGAGCGGGTACGCCGCCAGCGGGCGGGCGGAAATGGCCGAGCTCCGCCGAGCATCGGCTCGCGGCGACCGGCAAGCACTGCCGCTGGCCGGGCCGACACCCGGATCCGCGGTCGCGTCTCTCACGCAACCGGCAAGCACCCCGGGTCAGGTCGCACGCACGCTGAAATGGCCGAGCTCCGCCGAGCATCGGCTCGCGCGACCGGCAAGCACTGCCGCTGGCCGGGCCGACACCCGGATCCGCGGTCGCGTCTCTCACGCAACCGGCAAGCACCCCGGGTCAGGTCGCACGCACGCTGGTCGGTCGGGTCAGGTCGCACGCACGCTGGTCGGTCGCACGCACGCTGGTCGCACGCACGCTCCGCAACCGGCAGCCCCGGGTGAGGTGGGTCAAGCACCCCGGGTGAGGGTGCGGCGGGGGGCGACCCGGGGTGTTCGGATTGCGACGGGGTGTTGCAGGCGCCGAGGTCGTTGGCGGTGAAGCACGCCACCGGCGAAGCACCCTGGGTGAGGTCGGTGGTCCGGCGGAAGCACGCCACCGGCGAAGCACCCCGGGTGAGGTCGGTGCGGCGGGTGGTCCGGCGCGGGTGGCACCCCGGGTGAGGTGGTCGCCGGCGCGGTGCGGCGGGTGGTCCGGCGCGGTGGCGCCCCGGGTGATTCGGAGCACGCCAGTGGTCGGAGCACGCCACCGGCGAAGCACCCCGGGTGAGGTCGGTGCGGCGGGGGTGAGGTCGGTGCGGCGGTGGTCCGGCGCGGGTGGCACCCCGGGTGAGGTGGTCGGGACGGTCCGGCGCGGGTGGCACCCCGGGTGAGGTGGTCGGGAGGTGGTCGGGACGAGGCACCCCGGGTGAGGTGGTCGGGACGAGGTGGTCGGGGGTGAGGTGGTCGGGACGAGGTGGTCGGGACGCGCGCGCCTCCTCGCGGCCGCCGTTGCCGCGCGTGCGCCACGGCGCCGCCGGCTGCGGCCCGCCTTCGCCGACCAGCTCGCGTTCCGGCTCGACTGAGTGAGCCGCTACAGCGTCTTGACCCGCGTCTGCTCCGCGCGCTCTTCGCCGGTCAGCCCGCCGCGCTCCAGGTAGGCCTGGTAGCCCTCCCACTTGCCGACGGTGAGCGCGTTGAAGTGCTTCACGGTCGGGTTCGGTTCGGGGAAGGGGCGCTTGGGATCGCCTTCGTAGGCGACTTGCTCGCGCTCCACCGTGAAGCCGTCCTGGCGGAAGATCTCTTTCGTGACCGGCCGGATGAAGGGCATGGCCACCTGGGCCAGCGGCTTGGGCCAGCGGGCGCCGCCGCCGAAGGGGACCCTGAGCGGCTGCCAGAGCTGGAGCGAGAACACGCGCGTCTTCGTCGGGCTCATCGGCAGCATGAAGTTGGTCGAGCGAATGCGGCCGTTGCTCAGCGCCGACTGGTACGGGTAGTCGTAGATCATGAAGGTGTCGCTCTCGGCGGATCCGATCGATCGGCCAAAGATCGACGTCGTCACGGGGAACATCCAGTCGCGGCGCAGCTGGTGCTTCCACGAGAGGGTGATCCGCCGGCCGTCGGCGGACGAGTCCGCGAGCACCGTGTCGCCGTAGGGAACCCACTTCCCGTGCACCCAGAGGTGGGTGAGGTTGCAGAGGTTGTCGATCACCATCGAGTGGTGGGCATCCCAGGTGTACGCGAAGTGCAGTGACGGCCACGCGCCGGCGCCCTCCGCGTGCGGGATCTCCACCAGCGGCGTGATGCGCGCGAGCTCCGGGTCGCCGGGGAAGATCCACACGATGCCGTAGCGCTCTCGGGTCGGGTAGCTGCGGACCGAGACGACCGGCAGCTTCTTGCCGAAGCGGTCGTGCTTCATGTCGACCAGCGCGCCGGCGGGGTCGAAGGTCCAGCCGTGATAGAGGCAGACCAGCCGGCAGCCCTCCACCGAGCCGTGGCTCAGCTCGATGCCGCGGTGGGGACAGCGGTTCTCGAGCGCGTGCACCGAGCCGTCGTCGGCCCGGTAGAGGGCGATCTTCTGCTCCCAGAAGGTCGTCTCGATCGCTCTCCCGCGCGGTACCTCTTCGCTGAACGCGGCGGGGTACCAGTGGTTGAAGCTCATCCCGGCTTGCCGCGCGCGCTGAGCGAGGCTCGGTCGTGCGGCGCGCGCCGTGTGGATCGTCAGCGGTTCCGTCACGTTCTCCCCTCCTCGCAGCGGCGATGACGTGGGCCGCTGCCCTGCCGAGGATAACCGCCTACCGACACGGACGCCGAGTGACGATCCGAGAACGCGGAACCGCATGCCACTCGCGCCGGTCAGCGCCGTAGGCGATCACGAGGCTGGCCGCGACCAGTGACCATGCGAGGGGCCCGAGCCGTGACGGGCTGACGGGAGGAAGCTCGCGAGCCGCGGGTCCTCTCCGCTCGCGCCTCCATCTCACCTGACGAACCAGCCCGGCCGTGCCATGGTCCCGCCCCGTGAGCGACGAGGAACGGCCGATTGAGAGCCCGCCCGAGGGCGCGAGCTGTGCGGAGCATCCCGAGCGCGACGCGCTGGTGATCTGCCCGCGCTGCGGCTCGTTCTGCTGCATCGCCTGCTGGCACGGCAGCCTCCGCCGCTGCGCGGGCTGCCTGGCCCGCGACCCGGGGCCGCCCGTCCCGTGGGAGGACGCCTCGCTCGCCTTGCCGCGCCGCTTCGCGAAGACGCTCACCGACGCCTTCCGGCCTTCGCGCTCGGCGCCGAGCTTCGCCACCAGCGAGTGGAAGGCCGCGTTCTCGTTCTTCGCGCTCACGTTCCTGCCGGTGGCGCTCCTCTCCGGCATCATCCCCTACACGCGCACGCTCCTCTTCGGCGCGGGCGTCGTTCAGCTCGTCGGCTCACCATCGACGCAGGTCATCGCCATCGACATCGCGCGCGCGGCGGGCATCGGGGTCCTGGTCGAGGGTGCCAAGCTGCTCTGCCTGGCCGTCCCCTATCTCAGCTTGAGCCGCGCCTACGGCTCGGGAAGGCACCCGGACGCCGGGCTGAGCGTGATGCTCTATCGCGGCTGGCTGGTTCCGGCGACCTACCTCGTGCTCGGGTTGGCGACCTGGTTCCTGCCGATCGACTCCGACTCCGACGGCGCCGCGACGATGGTGTCTCTGCTCTCGCTCTTCCCCCTGATCGTCCTCATCTCGTCGATGCTCTCCGGCGCGCGGGTGGCCAGCGGGGTGGGGCCGATCGCGGCGCTGGTCGTCGTGCTCGTGCCCTTCGTGGTGATGATGCTGGTCACGCCGCTCGGGATGCGGGCCATCGACCCCTGGCTGCCCGACGCGGAGGCGGTGCGGCAAGCGGTCGGCTCGGGCTGAGCCCGACCCCCGGCGTCGCTCGCGAGAGCGTGACGACGCTCAGCGGGGCAGCTCGAAGGGCTCGCCTTCCACCGTGTGGGCGCCGTCGCAGGTGGTCGCCACGAAGCGGTACGTGCCCGCGGGCGCCTCGCCACAGCGGGTGCAGACGCACTGCGCGTCGCCCTCGGTGCCGAGCCAGCCGGGCGGGATGTACTCCGCGCCGGGCGCGAGGGTGACGCACTCGGGGGCCCGGTCTTCGCAGGAGAAGCGGAGGTCGAGGCGGGTCTCGAGATCGCGCCACCGCTCCCCTTGGCGGCGCTGCAGCGTCAGGCGCCCGCGCAGCTCGGCGGCGGCGCTGCCGTGGTTCTCGATGTGGATCGCGACCTGCCGGTCGTAGCGGTCCGGCTCTCCGACCACCCGCAACACGGGCGGCGGCCCCGGATCGGCGGCCGGCGGTGCGTCCGCGGCCGGCTCGTCGGTCGCCTCGCTGCCGCTGGCTTCGGTCCGCTGCGTCGCGGTGCGGGTGGACGCTTGGCGGCTCTCGCTGGGGCCGGAGCAGCCGCCGCTGCAGCCGCCGATGGCGAGACCGATGAGGAGAACGAACGTAGATCGCGCGCGCACGCCCGGAGCATAACCCGTGTGCTCCCAGCTTCACGGTTCGACGAATTGTCCGCGGCGCCGGGCCCCGCGTCGACCAAATGACGCTCGGACGACGTCGCGTGGCCGATTTCGCGCCGACGCACGAACGGCACACCGCTTGATTGGGGTCTCCTCCCATGCTGGAGCACACCTCGATTACGTTGCAGTCGTTCGGTGGCGGTCACGACCGCGCCGAGATCATGGGAACGCGCGAGCGCGCCCTCCTCGTCGTCGCCGACGGCGCGGGCGGGACGAGTGGCGCCTCGTGGGCCGCCGACCTCGTCGTGGACATCGCGCGCGAGCACATGCGGAGAACCGACGAGCGGATCGGCTTCCGGGGACTCTGCCGGCTGCTCGAGCGCATGGACCGCGAGCTCTTGCGCTGCCGCCGCGCGGGCGAGTCCACCGCGGTGCTGGTGGAGGTGGTCGGTGACGTCATCCACGGCGCCAGCGTCGGCGACTCCGGCGCGTGGCTCGTACACGAAGGCGTCCACCTCGACCTGACCGCGCGCCAGAGCCGCAAGTGGCGGCTCGGCTCGGGTCACGCCAGCCCGGTCCCCTTCGGCCCATTCCCGCTGGTCGGCACACTGGTGGTCGCCAGCGACGGCCTGCTCGAGTGCGCTGCGCCGGACCGCCTCACCGCCGCCGTCCGGCCGCTGCCCTTGGCGGACGTGGCCGCGGGCCTCGTCGACCGTGTCCGCCTGCCCGACGGAGCGCTCCGGGACGACGTCGCGCTGGTGCTCGCTCGCCTGGCCGCCTGACCGCCCATCGGCTGGGCGCCGGGTGCGCATCGCCGGCAGCTCGTGCGTTGGTGCTCGCTCGCCCGGCCGCCTGACCGTCCATCGGCTGGGCGCCGGGTGCGCATCGCCGGCAGCTCGTTCGTTCCTCGAACCCGAGGTGCGGGCAGGACTCGTCGAGCGTGCGTGTCGTCCGAGCCGCGATACTGTTCGCACATGGCGAAGCAGGCCGAGTACGCGAACGATCTGGAGAGCGCGACGGCGAAGCAGATCCTCGCCGTCGACACGCGCGGGAATGTCATCTCGCGCCGCTCGCGGCGGCTCCGGAGCTTCGCTTACCACGGCATCCTCGCCGGGCTGATCGGCGTGGAGGGGCTCGCCGGATACGCGCTCTACGGTGTGGCGGGGCTGAGCATCGCCGCGGTGCTCGGCGCGCTGGTGAGCTGGCGTTTGCGGCTCAACGCGAAGCGCGGTGAAGGGGTCCGCGCGATCGCCGCGTTCGATCTCGACGCGGCGGAGCGGATCTTCTCCGCCATCCAGAAGCGGCGCCTGCTGCCGCGGCGGTGGCGCGCGCACACCTACGACTGGCTCGCTCAATGCGCGATGCTGCGCGGCGACGCGGCGCTGGCGCTGGAGCGCACCCGCGAAGCGCTCCGGCGACGGGGCAGCCGGCCCGGCCTGTACAACACGCTCGCTCGGATGCGAGAGGTGAACTGTCTGGTGCGGCTGGGCCGACTGGAGGAGGCACGTACCTGCTTCGACGCGCTGGGACCGGAGCCGGCGGGCGAGGTGCCGGCTCTGGCGCGCTACACGTGCGAGCTCTTCCTCGCGTTCGCGGAGGGGCGCCACACGCTGAGCGAGGAGACGCTGCACGAGCGCGCGCAGTTCGCATTGGGCGTCACGCTGAGCACACCGCTCCTGACCGGGCTCGCCTGGGCGTTCGAGCGCTCGGGCGACGAAGACATGGCGGAGCTTCTGGCCTCGGAGGCGCGGGATCGCGCCACGCCCGGCTTTGCGAAGGCGCTGCCCGAGCTCGCGGAGTGGCTCGACGCCCGGGCCGAGACGGGACCGCGGGTGCGGGTGGAGACCGAGGACGAGCTGCGGGACGAGCTCGCTCTGGAAGCCGAGCTGCCTTCCGAAGCAGACTCGCCGCCGCGCTGCCCGCTGAGGCCGCGCCAACTGCCGCGCCCCCGCGATTGGCCCGCGTCGCCAGGCCGAGCGCGCTGCCGGCTACCCGCGAACCGGAAGCGGCATCGAGTCGTTGCAGGACGGACGACCCTCGGCAGCCTGCGCGACGACGGCGCCTCGCTCGGGACCGGGTGTGCCGCCGGATCAAGTCCTGCTCGTCCCGCACGAGCCTCTCCCCTACCCGTCGCCGAGCAGGCTGCTCGCGGTCGTCGCCGGCGTGGCTCAGCTCTCGACGGGACGAGCGCGCTCGACGATGGGGGACAGATCGAGGTTCGAAGGCAGCGTCCCCAGCGCCAGTCCGGCGTCGCCCGCCAGCCGCGAGGCGCAGAACGCGTCCGCCACCGCCGCGTTGCCCGCGCGGACCAGCAGCGAGGCCTGTAGCGCCAGCGCCAGCCGCTCGACCAGCCGGCGCGCCCGCCGCTCCAGATCCTCGGTGCGCCCGAGATCGGTCTCGAGCTGCTTCACGAACGCGTCGAGGTGCCGGTCGGCGCCGGCCGCCTGCCGTACTTCGTCCAGGTAGACCTCCAGCGTGCGCGGCTCGCGGCGTACGGCGCGCAGCACGTCGAGGCACTGGATGTTGCCGGAGCCTTCCCAGATCGAGTTGAGCGGCGCCTGCCGGTAGATGCGCGGCAGGATGTGCTCCTCCACGTAGCCGTTGCCGCCCAGGCACTCCTGCGCCTCGTTCACGACCGGCACCGTGCGCTTGCAGATCCAGTACTTGCCGATGCCCGTCGCCAACCGGCTGAAGAGCGCGGCCCCTTCGTCGTTCGGCGCCTCGTCGAAGGCGCGCGACACACGCAGCATCATCGCCGTGTGGGCCTCGGTCTCGATGGCGAGGTCGGCCAGCACGTTCTGCATCAGCGGCTGATCGGCGATCGTCTTGCCGAACGCGGCACGATGGCTGGTGTGATGGATGGCCTGCGCCACCGCCTGGCGCATCAGCGCGCTCGAGCCGGTCATGCAGTCGAGCCGGGTGTGCATGACCATCTCGATGATGGTCGGCACGCCGCGGCCTTCTTCGCCGATCATCTGTGCCCACGCGCCGTGCAGCTCGACCTCGCTGGAGGCGTTGGAGCGGTCGCCGAGCTTGTCCTTGAGGCGCTGAATGCGCCACGAGTTCGGCGTTCCGTCGGGGCGCCAGCGCGGCATCAAGAAGCAGGAGAGGCCCTTTTCCGTCTGGGCGAGCACGAGGAACGCGTCGCACATCGGCGCCGACATGAACCACTTGTGGCCCGTGAGCTCGTACTCGTGGCCAGGGCCCGCGACGCCGATCGGGACCGCGCGCGTGGTGTTGGCGCGCACGTCGGAGCCGCCCTGCTTCTCCGTCATGCCCATCCCGATGGTCAGCCCCGTCTTCTCGGACGCCGGCGCGTTCGCCGGGTCGTAGGCGTTGGCCAGGATGCGCGGCTCCCACCAGGCGGCCACCTCGGGCTGATGGCGCAGCGCCGGGATCGACGCGTAGGTCATGGTGATGGGACAGAGCGTCCCCGCCTCGGCCTGCGTGTGCAGGTAGTGGAGCGTCGAGCGGATCACCTGCGCGCCCGGCTTCGGCTCCGCCCAGGGCAGCGAGTGCACACCGTGCTCCTTCGCGGCGGCCATGAGGCGGTGGTAGGCGGGGTGGAACTGGACCTCGTCGACGCGATGCCCGTAGCGATCGAAGAGCTTCACCCGCGGCGGGTTCTCGTTCGCCTCGAACCCGAGCGCCATCAGCTCGCCGCCCGAGAGCGCGCCGTAGGTCGTCAGCCGGTCCTCGCCGTCCGCGCCGCCTTCGCGCGCCACCGCCTCGCGCAGCGCCTGATCGCTCGTGTAGAGGTTGATCGGCTCGAGCGGCGGCGGCTGATTGAGGACCTCGTGCGTCGCGCCGTGGGATTCGTTCGAGCTCATCCTTGCCTCCTCGGGACCCGCCGAAACCGGCGGCCTTCGTCACGGAGAGCCTGCTTACCGCATCCGCCCTCGATTTGTCAGGGCTCGTGACCTCCGCGTCACCGGCGATCCACGGGGTGCCGCGGGGTGCTCCGCTGCAGCAACGCTAACCCGGGGTGCTCCGCTGCAACGCTTCCGCCGAGGTCCCGCTGGCTCTGCCCCGGGGGCCGAAGTCCTCCGCGCGGCGTCCCGATCCGCCACGGCGGGACGCGAAGGAGCGAGCCTCGATCCGCGGCGCATGCTGCGGACCCGTGGCACGCGCGCTGCGTGGGGCCACAGCGTGCATGCACGTCAGGACCAGCGCTTCGTGCTCGCGAGCCTCCTCATCGTGCTCACCGGGTGTGGGCACCCACCGCCGCCGCGGGCGCCTCGGGAGGAGATTGCGCGGCCCAGCTTCGCGCGCCTGGATCGCAATCGTGACCAGCGCATCGAAGAGCGAGAGATCTTCCACACCATGCTGCGCTACTACGACGCGTGGGACCTCGACGAGGACGGCAAGCTCACCCGCAGCGAGCTGAACGTCGGCCTCACCGAGACCTGGGACACGAACGGCGACGGCGAGATCCAGCCGGCCGAGCTCGAAGCGGGCGCGGCCGACTGGCTACCACCGGCGAAACGACGCTTCGCCGTCTGGGACGCGAACGGCGACGGCGTCCTCGACCGCGACGAGATGCGGCAAGGAGTCCACGACACCGCCCTCTTCGAGCGTTTCGACCGGAACGATGACGGGTACGTGACCGACCTCGAGCTCGGTGACGCCATGTTCGCCTACTGGGACGCGAACGGCGACGGCGGCATCTCCGCCTCCGAGTGGAACGAGACCGGATCCGCGCCCAGCTGACTGTTGCCCCGCGCGAGTGGCCCGGCGTGACCGCGAGCGTCGAGGCCATCGGGCACCGAGAACGCGAGCCCCTCCTCCAGGGGTTCGCCTCCACGGGGTTGGCCATGGCGCAGGCGATCGCTCAACCGCGGCTGTCTTCAGCTCGACGATGCGCAGGCCGCCCGGCTTTCAGACGACGCCGCATGCCGCCGCAGGACTTGCACTGCTCTCGCCGTCGTCGTGCTCCCGACGGACATCCCCTACACGGTGGCGCTACGACGCGTTCGGCCGAGCGCGCGGCGTCCACGCCGAAGACGGCGCGGTCACGTGGACGAGCTGCCACGCGCTGCGAACGGACATCTGCGACCCGCTGACATCGACCCCTCGGGCGAGCACTACCGCACCTGCACGACGTCGCGATCGTCGACTCGATCGCGCACGAGCGCGACGGCCTGGTCAGCTCGATCACCTACGGCGACAACATCGCCAGGAGCTCGACCGCGCGCTTCGTTCTCCTTCTTGCCCGGCACTCGGCGTACCTCAGGAGGCTGCGTCGCCTTGGAGGCTGCGTCGCCTCGCCTTGAGGCTGCGTCGCCTTGGTCAGCCAGCTGCCTGCGGTCGGCAGTGACGAGCTCGAGCGCGGGAGGATCTTCTTCGTTCGGCGCGTTCGACCCGAGGGCCTACAGGTGCCGGTACACGACGCCGACGGTGGCGCCTCCGGCGACGGGCCGGGCGGAGAGCTCGATGCGGCTCATGTTCGGGTCCTCCGGATCGCCGGCGTAGATCGGGACGCGGATGGTCTGGTTCGTGACGAGGCCCGCGATGAGGAGCCCGGCGCCGGTGAGCTGCAGGAGCTCGAGCGTGATCGGGATCGCCGGGTGGGGCGCCTGGAGCCCGAGCTGGACGATCGGTCCGACGATCGGCAAGAGGGACCAGGCCCAGGAGTCCTGCTCGACGCCCGGATCGCGGTCGTCGCTGATGGCGTTGGCGATCGGCGTGATGGCGGCGAAGTCGAGCACCCAGCCCGCGAGGAACATCGCGAGCCCAGAGCCCCAGAGCCGCGGGTCCGCGCGCTCGACGCTCCGGTAGCCGACGATGGGACGCTGGACCCGCCCGCGCCGCGTGGGCGGCGGGTAGTAGACACCGCCGGCACCGTAGACGGGATAGGTCGGCTGCCGGTTGCCGTACACGCCCGGCTGGGCGGTGGTGTTGCCGTTGCCGTAGACGCCTGGCTGTGCGGCGGGCGGGCTCGCGGGCGGCCCGGACGTGGCAGCGCTCGACCCGGGCGGCGGCGCCGGCGGTTGAACGGTCCCCGGCTGGGCTCGAGGCGCGGCGCCGGCCGGCGCTTGCACCACGGGCGAGCCGGTCTGAGCGGAGGGAGGAGCGGTCTGCGCGCGGGCGGGAACGGCGACTGCCGCAGCGAGGAAAGGCACGAGGAAGATCGACGATCGAATGGACATGGGCGCTCCTTTCGGGGTCGCCCGCCCATTGAGCAGGTTGTGTGCCGAGGATGAGGCGCCACTTCCTCGCCCGCGGGCGAGTGACTGTGCAGCGCGTTGCCGGAGAGGCGTGCACCGAGCTGCACGGTTTCGTGGAGCGCGATGGCGTCGACGGCCGAGCACGGAGGGACGACGCGCCCCCCGGCTGGCGATCACCGGACGCTGGCGAAGGCCATCCGGACTCCGGACACGGCCGAGCTGCGCTCCGTCGATCCCGGCGCGGCCGACATCGAGCGAGACCGTCGCCGGCGGCTCGGGCACTCTCGGCGAGAGGTCCTACGCCTCGACCGATGCCTGGCGGTCAGCCGACCTGCCGCGTTCGGCCCTTCCAGTAGGGTGCGCGCAGCAGGAACTTCTGCAGCTTGCCGGTCGCGGTGCGCGCCAGCTCGTCGCGCATCTCGACCGAGGTGGGGCATTTGTAGTGCGCGAGGTGGGCGCGGCAGTGATCGATTAGAATCCGCTTCGGTCGTGCTCGCGTCCGGGCGGAGCACGACGAGCGCTTTCACCGTCTCGCCCCACTTCTCGTGGGGCACGCCGATGACCGCCACCTCGGCGACCGACGGGTGCGAGGCGAGGCAATCCTCGACCTCGATCGACGAGACGTTCTCGCCGCCGCTGATGATGACGTCCTTCTTGCGATCCGAGATCGTGACGTAGCCCTCTTCGTCGATGCTTCCGCCGTCGCCGGTGTGGAAGAAGTCGTCTCGGATGGCGGCCTCGGTCGCGGCCGGGTCGTCGAAGTAGCGGTCCATGACGACGTTGCCGCGCGCGAGGATCTCACCCTGATCGTCGGCTCGCGTCTCGACGCCGATGACCGGCGCGCCCGCGCGGCTCAATCGCTGCGCGCGCTCCTTCGGCGTGAGTGCGTCCATCTCGACGCGGCGGCGGTTCATCGTCAGCAGCGGCGACGTCTCGGTGAGGCCGTAGATCTGGATGAGCTCCCAGCCGAGCTCCGTCTCCACCCGCTCGAATCGTGCGCGTCGGGGGCGGCGCTCCGGCCACCACGATCCGCGTCCTGCCCCGGCCCGGGATCTCGCCCTCCCATTCGGCCGCCGCGTCGAGGATGGCGGCGACGACCGCCGGCGCACCGCACATCAGCGTGACGCCGTGTTTTTCGACCCGGCGGAGGATCTCGGCGCCGTCGACCTTGCGCAGGACCACCTGCTCGACGCCCATCCCAGCCGCCGTGAAGGGCATGCCCCAGCCGTTGGCGTGGAAGGTGGGTAGGGTGTGCAGGTAGACGTCGCGATCGCTCACGCCGGCGTGCCAGCCGAAGGTCGTCGCGTTGATCCAGAGGTTGCGGTGGGTCAGGCAGACGCCTTTGGGGCGGGCGGTGGTGCCGCTCGTGTAGTTCAGCGTCGCGATCTCGTGCTCCTCCAGCGGCATGTCGCTCGCTTCGCCGGAGCACAGGAAGAGCGCCTCGTCGGCCTGCGCGTCGAGCCGGAAGCGGTGCGCGGTGGGCACGTGCGAGAGGGGCTCGTCGAGGTCCGGATCGATCAGCAGCACGCGCGCGTTCGAGTGGCCGACGATGTACTCGACCTCGTGGCCTTGGAGGCGGAAGTTGATCGGCACCAGGACGCGCCCGGCCGCCGTCACGCCGTAGAGCGTGGCCACGAAGCGCGCGGCGTTCTGCGAGACGATGGCCACCCGCTCGCCCACGCCCACGCCGAGCGCGTCGAGGCCGGCGCCCACCGCATCTGCGCGCTTCGCCAGCTCGCGGTAGGAGATGGCGCCCCAGCCGTCGGGTCGGTTGGGCTCGTCGACGAGGGCGACGCGGTCGCCGTAGACGAGCGCGCCCCGACGGAGGAAGTCGCGGGTGGTCAGCGGTACGTGCATGCGAAAAGTGTCGTCGCGCGCCGCACACCGAGCAAGGTCGTCGTCCCCTCCTACGGCTGAAGGCGCGCGGAACGAGCGATCTCGCCCGCCAGAGTCATCGTGGATGGGGGATGGGCACCGACACCGCACGGATCGAGATGTGGCCCGCGTCGAGCCCGATCATGTCGTCCGGGTCAGGTTCGGCGTCGACCGATCCAGAGCGCGAGTCCGAGCCCGGCGAGCGCGAGCGGCCAGGCGGGAACGTGTGAGCGTCCCGGAGTCGCCGCGCAGCCGCCGCTGCACCACGCGGGCGGCGTGGACCCGCCGCACTCGACCTCCCGCCAGCTCGAGCCCGAGATGTGCTGCACGCACACGAAGTCGGTCAACGGGCCGAGGTTGCCGGCGCGATCGACCGGGCGGATGGCGACGCGACCGGTGGAACCGTTCGGGACGATGTCCGGGAACGTCACGTTGGCGCTGGTGCTGCCCACCGGCGCGGTCGCGGTCGGGGCGCCGAGGCCTGCACCGCCATCGACCCCTGCGTCCGGCGTGGCGGCGGGATCGGGCATCGCGCCCGCGTCGGCGATGGTGCCTGCGTCGCTCGCTCCGGCGTCGAAGGTGACGCTCGCGTCGTCCGTGCTTCCCGCGTCGTCCATCGGGGCTCCGGCGTCGCCGGTGTAGAGCGTGACGCTGGCGTCCGTGCCGCTGCTGACGTCGCACGTGCCCGGCTCGATGAAGATCTGATAGGAGGTGGCCTGGTTGTCCGAGGGGGGATTCCAGGAGAGGTGCGCGGCGCCGCCGGAGTCGGCCATGAGGCCGGTCACCGCGGGCGGCGGCGTGAAGTCGTAGGCGATCGGGAAGCTGACCGCCTGTCCGTCGCCGTCCGCGCTGTCGGCGACCATGTTCATCGCCAGCACCCAGCTGGTCTGGACGCCGACACCGCCCGTCGAGCATGGCACGAGGTCCGCCACCGGGACGGTCGCCACGACCATCGCGCTGTTGTTGGTGACGGCCGGCGGCGCCCCGGTAGCGTCGCAGAGGTGGCTCACGCCGGAGGTCCGCACGCTGGGGTCGTCGCACATGGAGCCGCGATAGAAGTAGAGGTTCGACCGAGTCGGATCGACACCGTTGAACACGAACGTGATCGAGCTGTTGCAGTCGGCGACGTTGATCGGGGAGCCCATCTGGTCACCGATCAGCGCGATCGACGCGTTGTCGTGGCCGGGGAAGCTCTGAATCCCGACCTGAATGGGTGTCTGCGCGGCAGCGCTCGTGCTCCAGAGGGACGCGAGGAGGAGGATGGCTGCCGGACCGGCTCGATGCATCATGGCTCCGTGAGAGGGTGAGTGGCGAAGGGCGGTGCGCGCGATCCGAAACGACCCCGGCCGCGGGCTCTCGCCGATGGGACAAGGCGCGCAGGTCGTCTCCGGCTCGTCGTACAGGGCGGCCCTCAGCAACCCGCATGCCGAGCGCACGTGCCATATTCCGTGGCGTCGACGCGCCTCCTCGATGCTCGACCGTGTCAGTCTGACAGGACCGCCCCGATTGGGAGTGACGCGCCTGACAAATCGTCAAATCGGGAGGGCGCCGGGCAGGCAATCACACGTTCGGCTTCACTCGCCTGGGACGACGAAACGACCACCGCGCTGTTCGGTGGTTCTCGCGAGGCAGGCGCCGGCGGCGAGCGACCGGCTGCGTTCACGAGGGGGAGCGGGCGCGCCTCTCCCGGTCACGTTTCGGGGTGGGTCGCACCGTGAGGATGCTGCGCGGCGACCGGTCGTTCGTGCCGAGCGCGATCTCCGCTGGTGTGCCGAGAGCGCGACTTCTCGTGGCGCCCGCCGGTCTTCGATGACGCCCTCTCGCGAGGAGCGACGGCTCAGCGCCGCACCGTCACCCGCGCTGCGGGCAGGCTGTGCGCGACGTTTGCTATCGTGGCCGGCGATCGGGGGCATTGGATGACGCACGTACACAAGCTACTTCGACTCACGGCATCGTTCGCGCTCTTGTTCGCGACGGTGGCCTGCGGACTGAGCGGCGAGGACGATCCGCCGGCGCCACCCGTGCACACCGAGCCGGCACCGAGCAGGCGGGCCGCTGGACAGCCTGCCGACTCACCGGCGGAGCATCCGGCCGACCCGCCTGCCGATCCGAGCGCCGAGCCTTCGGCGCCGGAGGACGTGGAGTCGCTCCGCGCGGCGCTCCTTCAGTTCGAGGACGGCGTGTCGTGGGAGAGCGTCTCGCCCCGATGGGCGACGCGGCGCGACGCGTGGTTGGAGGCGGTCCGAGGTGCGACCGACGTGGCGGGGCTGGCGGCGAAGCTCCTGGAGCTCGAGAACCTGATGGGCTGGTCGGCCGTCGCGGAGAGCTGGCGGCAGCGGCGCGCGCCGTGGATCGCGAAGACGCGCGGCGCCCGCACCGTGGCCCAGCTCGCGCGAGCGCTCCTCGGGCTCGAGGCCGCCACCCGCTGGTCCGCCATGTCGCCTGCGTGGCGAAGCCGTCGCGAGGACTGGGTCGCGCGGGTGCACGCGTTCACACCCTGACGAACCTAGTCCCCCGTATCCGTGATTCCTACCCAATCTCGGCGGCTCTCGCCGCGCGACTCAGCGTCACTCCTCCTCGACGATGCTGTGGCATCGCCTCGTCGTCGTTCCTTGATTCGCACGCCGATGGCTCGCCGATATTGGGCACTCACTACGGATACGGGGGACTAGATGTCCTCCGCGGAAGTCGCAACACGTTCTGGCCGGCCCTCGACGCCGATCTCGGGGGCGAGCCTCCTCGAAACTGCTTTGCACTTCCTGCGGGGGCGCGCCCCCAATCTCGACGCCGATTGCTCGGCCATACCGGTCGCGACTTCCGCTTCGGACATCTAGTCCGGTCGGCGAGGCGACGGCAGAGGTCCCGCGACGCTGCGCGGACCACGCGCGTCGAATCTCTCGGTCACCTTCCCCGACCGGACGAGCGTCGACGCGGGCCTGTGACCGCGCGCCCGCGTTTGTCGCTGACATCGAGCGCCGAGTCGGTGCACCATGCTGGCCGTGGGGAGCGACGCCGAGAGCGAATGGCGGGTCGCCCGCGTCGGCGACAACGTCTTCGTGGTGTTCGACGGGCTCGTGACCGAGGCCATCGGCCGAGCTTCGGCGGCGGCCTTTCTGCACGAGATGGGGGACGACTCGGTCCACCTCGTCTTCGACGTGCGCGGGGTGGGGGGATACGAGAGCGAGGCCCGCAAGAGCTGGCAGCGCGCGCTCTTGCCTCACCGCAAGCGGATCCTGTCGCTGGCCTTCGTCAGCAACTCGCAGCTCACCAGGATGGGGGCCCTCTTGTTCGCCAAGGTCCTCGGGATCGAGTGCCGGGTCGTCGAAGACCCCTCCGAGCTCGACGTCGGGATGTCATAGCGAGGGGAGCGGTTCGCGCGGCGCGGATGGCTCCGTCGCGAGAGGACGGCGAACGCGCCGAGGCTTGGCGAAAGGGCGGCGGCTCGCCGACGAGCCAAATGCGCCGCCCGCCTGATAGAGTCGATCCGATGGTGCGCCCGCGCGCTGGGCCGGTACGGCTCGAGCTCCGATCGATGTGGCCGAAGCGCCGAACGACGCTCGGAGCGGCGATTCTTGGTTCTCGCCGCGCTCCTGGGCACGCTCGGCTGTGCTCAGGAGCCGCGGGTCGTGCACCTCGCGCTCGAGCTCCCGGACGCGATCGGGTGCCGCCCCAGCGTGATCGATCGCGTCGAGGCGCACGCGCTCGGCGACTTCCCGGCGCGCGAGCCCAACGTGTTGCTCTTCGATCCGGCCGCGGGACCGCAGACGGTCGAGCGCTTCCCGGACGACACCCGCGTGGTGAGCGTGGAGGCGAGCGGCTCGATGGGCCCTGCGGATTGGGTTGGCGGCGCTGTCGCTTCCGTCGGCTCGGCGTCGGAGGACGCGCCGCTGGTGCTCTTGACCTACGGGCGCTCCTGCCCGCTGGCGGACGCGCGCGCCCGCATTCCGTCCGGCGCGGCCGTGGTGGCGCTCCCGGACGGGCGGCTCTGGATTGCCGGCGGCGACGACGGGCAGCGAGTCTTCGACGGCATCGTCACGGTCCGTCCGGGCGACGCGCTGGCCACGCCGAGCGCCGTTCGCCTCTTCGTCGAATCGAACCGGCGCCAGCGCGAGCTACGTGACCGACGACCTGGTGGTGCTCGCGGGCGGCGCGGGCTCGGTCCTGGGCGCGGGCGAGGACACCTACGAGGTCGTGCGCGTGACCGAGGGCATGGAGGCGCGGGTCGGCGACGGGTTCTTGGCGGCGCGCCGTCGCGATCACGCGGCGCTCTCGCTGGGGCAGGGGCGCGTGCTGCTGATTGGCGGGCGGAGCGACGCGGGCGCGAGCGTCCTGGCCGACGCGGAGCTCCTCGAGGTGCGCGCCGACGGCAGCTCCGCCCAGAGTCGCTCCGTGGCCCATCTGTCCTCGCCGTGCAGCAATCCGCGGGCGTTCCGGCTCGACGATGGGAGCGTGGTCGTCGCCGGCGGCACGGGCGCGGACGGCGAACCGGTCACCGCGGTCGAGCAGCTCGACGCGAGCTCGTTCGCCGTCTCGACGCTGGGCGCGTTCCCGGGGCGGCTCGACGCGGCGTACGCGGCGCTGCCCGGCGCGCGCATCGCGCAGCTCGGCGGTCGCGACGATGGAGGCTGGAGCGGTGACGTGGAGGTGCTGCTCGCCAAGAGCGGCGAGGTCGTCTCCCTCGGCGCCGTGCTTCCCCCGCTCGAGTCGCCGGTCGCCACCGCGCTCCGGGACGGCCGGGTGGTCGTCATCGGGCGTGACCCGACGGACCGCCGCGCGCGCGGCGTCGTGCTCGACGTCGGCAACCGCACGAGCAGCGCCATCGATCCCTCACGCGGCCCCGTCGCGTTGGTCCCTCTGGCCGATGGCAGCGTGGCCGAGGGCGACGGCGAGGGACTCTCGCTCCTGCGCATCGGCATCGTCACGCCCTTCGACGCCCCACCGGCCACCCTCGCGCCCGCGCTGCTCGAGGATCGCCAGCGGCTCGCGCTCGACGCGCCGGGACGATGGCAGGGCGAGAACGGCGCGCTGGTCGCGATGGCGGACGGAGCGCGCTTCGACGTGCCCGCGCTCCGCTTCGCCGCGTTCGATCTGACGCTGGAGGCGAGTGGTGAGATCGAGGTCCTCTTGGTAGAGGACGATGCACTTCCCGTCGTGATCACGACAGGGTCCGATTGGGTCTCGCTCGGCGACTGTCAGGCGGATCGCGCACAGGCCGCGCGCCTGCATCTCGTCCGAGACGGGAACCGGCTCACCCTCGACGCGGGCAACGGCGCGGTGGACTGCCCGGTCACGCTCCCCGCGCACGTCGGCGTCGCGTTCCGCGCCGCGTCGGGATCGAGCGTGCGGACCATCGCCCTCTCGCGCCGATAGCAAGCCTCGCTGCGTCCGATCGCGTGTTGCGCTCGTAACCCCCGATCTCTCCGCGTCGCGGTCGACCGGCCCCGCAATGCGTCCGACCCCTCGGCGTTCCGCCGCGCGACGCGGACGCGCGTCCAGCAGGACGTCGTCGTTCCGGACCCAGCCCGCCGGCTCAGCGGCGGGACTTGCGCTCGCGGTGCCGCTCGATCTCGAGCGCGGCCTCTTCGAGCTCGTCGTCGAGGTCCGTCTCCACCCGGACCTGCGGGCGCTGCCGCGACGCGCTCTGCGAGACGCCGGCCGGCCGGCCCTTCTTGCGCGCCACGTAGCGGCCGAACTCGGTGTCCGGCGCGGGCTGCCCGCGGTCCATCTGCTCGGTGGCCTCGCGGATCTTCTTGGCGGCCGCGCCGAGCAGGAGCGACACGCCCTCTTCGATCACCTGCTCGAGCTGCTCGGAGGTCTCGCTGCGGCG
The DNA here is from genome assembly GCA_963832725.1 of uncultured Pseudomonadota bacterium. Lineage (GTDB taxonomy): Bacteria > Myxococcota_A > Polyangia > Polyangiales > Sandaracinaceae > JAEZBP01. The sequence continues at coordinate 2,155,499 of CAWHVG010000005.1, read as the reverse complement.
CTTGCCCCGCTGCGCGCGCTGCCGGCGCTGCTCGGCCCGCCGCCGCTTGGCCTCGCGCCTCGCCTCCGCCCGCGCCTTGCGGCGCTCGTGCCGGTTGAGGCGCACCCGCTCGCGTTCGACCTCTTCTTCGTTCGGCGTGCGGAGCTTCTCGTAGGCGTCGAGGACGATGCCGATGCCCCACCCGAACAGAACCCAGAACACCCACGTGCCGAAGAACCCGAGCGCGTGCATGCCGAGCAGGCCGCCGACGACGGCGACGAACGTGACGAAGTGCCGGACGAACTTCTCGCGCCGCCGGCGCCGCAGCCCTTCCACGACCTGCGCGTCGGTCCGCTGCTGCGAGAGCTCGTCGATCGCCCGCTCGACCGCGCCTTCGTCCAGCCCGACCTCGCGCGCCGCCGCGACCAGCTCGTCGTGACCGAAGCCGTCGCCCTCTTCGGCCTGCTGCTCCAGCGCGCGCCGCAGGATGGCCTCGAGCTCCTCGTCGCTGTAGGTCCGCACCCCGTCCGCCACGCGGGGGATGTACCACGCGTCGCGAAGCGTGGCAGCAGCCTCGGTGGCAGGTGCCATCTGGGTGGGGCGAGATGGTGGCGCTCAGTCCTCACCCACTGCGCGGGCGGCTGGCTCCTCGGGTGGCGGGCCCTGCAGCGAGCTCTGTGCGGCGCCGGTCTCGTCGGCGGTCGGGCTCGGCGAGCTCCGCTGCGCGCCGTAGATCTTGAACTTCAAGGTCAGCAGGTAGGTCACACCACAGGCCAAGATCGCCGGCGGGCCGAACGACTTCCCGAAGACCTCGAACACCAGCGCGATCGCCGCCAGCGGCACGCCGATGACGGCCACCAGCGACGAGCCCACGCCGACCACCGCGAAGAGCGAGGGATCGAGGTGCGCCCAGCCGGTGAGGTTCACGAGGTGCGCCACCAGCGCGCCCGACACACCGCCGAGGTACATGCTCGGCACCAGGAGCCCCGCGCTGCCGCCGCCGGCCATGGTGAAGCCTGTCGTCAGCGTCTTGCCGACCAACACCAAGAGCAGCATCCACCACACCGTGAGATCGGTGCTGCCGTCGAGGATGGCGCTGATGGTGTGCTCGCCCATCCCCAGCACGTGCTCGGGGTCGACCCCGGCGCCGTAGTAGAGCGCGAGCGCCAAGAGACCGATCGCCAGCGAGCTCGTCACCGCGTGCCAGCTCCGCCTCACCCGGCCGACGACGAGCCTCTCGATGTAGATCATCGCCTTGCCGAAGCCGAGGGCGACCGGCACCGAGACGGCCACCGCGACCAGCGCCGCGCCGCCGAGCTCGGGGATGGAGTAGACCGGCGAGTGGCTGGGCCCGACGAAGAGCGGCACATAGGCGCCGCGCAGCCAGGTGTTCAGCCAGTAGGCGATGACGCCGGCCCAGAGCGCGTAGGCCAGCTTGCGGTAGATGATGCGGTCGCCGTACGCGACCTCGGCGGCGAAGAGCGCGGCCGTGAAGGGCGCGCCGAGCAGGGCGGACACGGCCGCCGCGATGCCGGCGAGCTGATAGGTCCGGAGCTCGTACTCGCTGCGGACGGCGAGCACGCGCGAGAAGCCGGCGCTCAACGACTCGGCGATCACCACCACCGGCGCCTCCAGCCCGCCCGAGCCGCCGGTGCCGATGGTCAGCATCGTGGCCACGAACTTCTTGCCGGCCAGCGCGAACGCGGGGCGCGAGTAGCGCGGCTGCGGGTCGTCGCCCTCGTAGTCGTAGGTGATGTGATAGTTCTCGAGCGCGATCTCCATCCCGTCGCCGCCGGCGTCCTTCCAGTCCGACCGGCGCAGGAGCAGCCCGCGGATGAGCCCGCCGCCGACCAGCGCGCCGAGGAGCGTCAGCGCGCCCACCCAGGTCCGCTCCTCGCTGTGGCGCAGCACCCAATCCAGCGTCCAGTGCACGCTCAGCCGCAGCGCCGTACACGCCGCCCACACCAGCACCGCGAGCATCCCGGACAGGATCACGATACGGATGATCGAGTCCCACGAGTCGTGCAGCGCCCGCGCCTCGTCGTCGAGCTTCTCGAAGTGCTTGCTGCTCACGGCGGGAGGACTGTAGCAGGCTCACCGTGGCCGACCTGCGCGCCGACGCGAACGCAAGCGCCCCCGTCTCGCGGGTTCGACGCGCTCTACCAACGTGCACGAGGCAGCGAAGCGCCGCGGAAGGGGATCTGCAGGACGCCGTCCCTCGAGCTTCGGCCGCGATGAACACGGCGCGAACGTCGTTCCGCTCCCTCCCCTCGCGATCCGCGAGGAATGCGCGCACGCGCCGTAAGTTCATTCGTCTACCCGGCTTGCTAGTGTCAGTCGATGCTCGAACCTGACCGGGCTGGACCCGAATCGCCGGTCTGTACGCGGAGGATGATGCCCCATGCCTGACGGTAAATACTCGCGGCGGGAGCTCATGGAGCTCGCCGGCAAGCTCACGATGGGCCTCGGGCTCGCGGGCCCCGCCTTCCTGTCCGGATGCTCCTCCAAGGACGGTGGAGCAGCCGGCGCGGATGGCGGCGGCGGACCAGCAGACGCCGATGGGGGCGGCGGACCAGCGGACGCGACGCATGCCGCCACCGTGACGGTGACGGACAACGCGGGCGTGGAGTGGACGGCGAACGCGACCGTGGGCGAGGACGTCTCCGCGCCAGCCGTCTACGTGAAGCTCACCGATGCCGACGGCAACGAGCATCCCGGGCTGACCGCATGGTTCTACGCCGATGGCGTGGAAGTGGGCGCGTGCCGCTTCGACAACGCCTACGACTACATCAACTGCCAGCTGGCCGTGACCTACGACGGCAGCGCCGTGACAGCGCCTCCGAGCAGCAAGGCGGATGGAAGCGTGGACTTCTGGCGCGGGTGCCGCAACCCCATCACGCGGTATGGCATCCAGGCTCCGGCGCCTACGGGCGCGGACATCGACTGGACGCTCCTACCCAGCTACGCGAAAGAGCCGCAACCGCTGTACGACGAAGCCCATGCTGGCTATCACGGCGAGGCGGCGGACTACAGTTTCAACGGTCTCGGTATCGCGTCCCTGACCGCGATGGGTGCCGGCGGCGAGCGGTCCGACATCGGCTACATGAGCAAGTGGAACATGGGGTTCCTCGTGAACCAGACGCCCGACGACTGGGCAATTGTGCGGCGTGCCGACGACTGGGCGGGTGTATGGCCGATTTACTACTGTGACGCGGATACCGGCAGGATCATCGACCGCACGGTCTACCCGCAGGCGAATTTCCTGTCGCCCGCGCAGAGCTCCACCTATCCGAACAATCCGCTCGTGCCCTACGGTGGTACGTACGACGGGACCACGCTGACGCCGCCGCCGAGCCAGTGGAAAATCACCGGGTGCTCGTTTTCGCCCAACGGCGCGCATCTGACTTCATTTGCGCTCTTGTCCGCAATGCTCACCAAGACGGCGCGCGACCGCGACCATGCGAGCTTTTGGGCGAACTACCCGCTGATGGAGATCGGTCCGACCTACACGGATTCCGGTGGCGTCGTTCATGGCGCACAGCGCCGGTTCGCGTGGTGCCTGCGCAACATCTTCATGGCGAGCTATGTCAGCGCCGACACGGACTACTTCACGGCCGAGACCGCGCGGAACCTGACCATCGCCAACGCGTTGCCCCAGAATGACTTCGGCATCATCGACACCGTCGTGTCGTATGCGGGAACGGGAGCGGCGGCGGGCTACCACGGCATGGCCGAATGGATGCAGAACTACCTCGCCATGACACTCGACGCAGTTTCGCACAAGCTGCCCGAATGGAAGCCGTTTGCGCAGTACGTCGCGAAGCTAGCGCTCGAGTGGTTCAAGCACCCCTGGGTCATGTTCGCCACGCACTACACCCTGATGTGCAAGGACCCGAGCGGGAACCTTCTGACCGACTTCTCGCAGATGCTCTATTACAGCCTCGTCGACGACGCCCACGGGATGTGGAGCGACGCCGACGCCACGGCGCTCCTCGCCACCACGACGGTGGAGGAGGCCTACAACCTCATGGTGGCGCAGTATGCGAGCAGGGGGACGGCGTGGGCCGGCATGTACGTCGACGGCGTCTCCGACTTCCACGGCTACGTCGCGGCGCCCGATGCCTACCCCGCGAGCTTCATCGCCGCGGTCGTCGCCGCGCACAACGCGGGTGCGCCGGGGGCCGACGCAGCCTTGAGGTACGTCCAGAACCTGCCGACCAAGCCCGACTACTCGGGGAATCAGAAGTATCACCTGGTTCCGAGGCAATGACGCAGACGCTGGCTCGATTGCGGGTCGTCGCGTAGAGCAGCCCTCGCGGGCTCACCAGCGGGACCGGCCCTCAGGACGCACGGTCGCGAAGCTCGCGCAGCAGCGCTCGGAGCTCGTCGACCGAGAGGCTCTCCAGCACGACCGTCGAGAGCCGGCGCTGGAGCGCGCGGGTGCACGCCTCGATGATCGCCGACGGAGCCTCGTCGAGGACGTCCGCGTAGGCCTCGACGAGCGGCCGGTAGGACGACATGTCCCGGACGAAGAGGTTGTTCGCGAGCGGCTGACGCGCCAGGACCCGCTCGGTGAGCGCGTAGTCGTCGCCGTCGCGCGAGAGCTCGGCGATCCACCACAGGCGCGCGAACGCGTTGCTGTCCGGTCGCGTGCCCGGGCGCCAGAAGCGCGTGCGCATGGTGCTCCACGACCGGTACTCCCAGCGATGGCGGACGAAGTCCGGGCGGTGGACGACGGCGAGGAAGCGAAAGACGCCCGGGTCCGCCGCCTCGCGCCGTGTGAGCGGGAGCGCGCGGTGGATTGCCGGCGCGGCGCGGCGATCGATGCTCGCGTCGAAGGGCGTCGTGTCCGCCATCAACGCGTCCAAGCGCTCGTCGAGCGCGTCGAGCACGAGCAGCCTCGGGTGCTCGCTCGAAAGGCTCGCGTACGCTTCCTCGGGCCAGCGATTGCGCTCCCCGCTCGCCAGCTCGGGCTCGACCAGACGGCGTCCGTCCGGGTGCAGGACGCGCAGGATCACGAGCGCCGCTCCACGGCCTCGTCGACCAGCTTCTCGACGTGCTCGACGAGCTTGCTGCGACGCTGGAGGACGGCGTCGAGCTTGCCCAGAAGGAGGGGCAGCTCGCCGCGGTCGAGCGCAGCCCGGAGCCGGGCGCGGCGAGCCAGATGCGTGCGCTCGCTCGGGAAGAGCCCTCCGAGCAGCTCGCGCAGGACCGAGTCCTCCCAGTCGTAGACGCTCTCCCCTGCTTCGCGGAGATCGAGCGCGGCGTGCACGAAGAGCTGGCTCCAGACGGAGTGCTCGATGAGGTCGAAGACGACGTCGCGGGTCCGAGCGCGCGGCCCGCGGGTCCCCTTGTCGCTCAGGAGCGGCACGATCCGCTCGATGATCGGCGTTGATCGACAGCGTGGGCGTGTCTCCGACCTCGAGGTGGAAGAGGGTGTCGGCGTAGGGCCGGAGCCGCTCGTCCTCCGAGAAGGGGTGGTAGCGGGTGTCGAGGAACTGGCCCTCCGGATTGCGGACGCGGTCGACGCGGAGAGACCACGTGCGCGCCGACGCCAGGCGCACACCGGCCTCGCTCGCATAGCCGGGCACGGGTTTCGCGCTCTCGGAGCGCACGAGGAGCGGGAGGAGCTCGACCGTGCTCGTCACGTCCGCTCGCCGGAGCCGCACCGAGAGCTCCGTGCGCGGCGCCAGGGGGCCCTCGGCGATTGCCGCCGCGAAGCGGAGCCGGGTCGACGGGCTGCGGGCCACGAGGACGAGGCGGGCGGGAGGCTCCGCGCGCTCGTGCTCCGGGAGCACCTCGGCGAGCGTGTGGGGCTCGAGGTCGAGGCTGCACGAGAGCTCGGCCGTCTCCCAGTCGTCTGCGTCGAGCGCGACGAGGTGCCGGTCCGCGTCCACCAGGTCCGTCCGCCGGTCTCCGTCCAGGGTCACGCGCTCGACGCGGCAGCGCAGGCCGAAGCGCGCGAAGGCGTAGGGCAAGAAGCGCTGCCGCTTGACGCCGCGCTCGGTGCTCACGCCGACTCCAGGCTGCCGGCGACCTCGAAGCTCAGCTCGCCCGGCTGCTCGCGCCGCGCCGCGAGCGAGACGCTGCGACCGGTGAACGAGAGCGATTGGGAGTCGGCCGGCGCCCGCATCCGCGCGATCCCGCCCTCGAGAGAGATTAGGCCGCTCGGCTCCAGCAGCTCGAACGTCTCGATGGGGATTCCCTCGAGCGGCGTGCCCTCGTCCCCGAGCTCCCGCAGCTCCACCGCGGCCCGCCAGGGCTGTCGCTTTCGCACCGGCTCGACCGTGCCCGAGAAGTGCCAGCGCTCGCCGTCGAACGAGGCGCTCAGGCTGGAGAAGCGGAAGGCGCTCGGGCCGCCGCCGGCGCTGCCTCGGGGGCCGATGGGGAAGCGCTTTCGCAGGCGATCCGGGCCCCGCTCGCCCTGGCTGACGCGCGGCGCGAGGAGGGCCGCGAGCTCCTCGGTGATGCTGCGGTGCAGCCGGTCGAGCGACTTCGCCCAGCCCGGCTTGTAGGCCTGACGGAGCGCCGGCGTCGAGCGCCACTCGTCGTGTCCGGGTGGCTCGGCGGCGCGCAGGAAGCGCTCGACGGCGGCGTCCTCGGCCGTGGGCTGCTCGGGCGGCGCGCCTCCCCCGCGACGACGAGCGCGTGGAAGGCCCGCGCGCCGGGCGTCGAGGCCCGACGGTCCCAGTAGCGCACGACCATCCCGGGGCCGCGGAACATGGCGACCCGGCCGAGCCACGGGTGGCCGCGCTCGCGCTCGGAGGCCAGGCGCACGACCAAGTCCACGTGGCCGGTGGTGGCCGGCGTTCCGTCGCGGCCGGCGGGGATGTGGACGGGGAGCGTGCGGACGGCGACGTCGCCGGGGCGCTCGAGGGCCGGCGAGGCGACGTGGCGCCCCTCGTAGCAAGCGACGAAGGGGGCGACCTCCGCGTACGTGGCGACGTCGACGTCGCGCCTCTCGCCCGCGGCGTCGACCCACACGCGCATCCCGCGGCGCCGCTCGACCATGGCCGGCCAGAAGAAGCGCGCGCTCGCGGCGGCTATCCCCGCTCCGATCTGCTCGGCGCCTCCTCCTCGCGGGTCGGATTCCGCGGAAGCCGACGATTTGGATTCGTGGTCCCGGTGTGGTCCGGGTCGCGGTCGATGCGGAGGGCCTCCGCCGCGCCGCGCGCCTCGTCGCCCCAGACGGACTCGGCCCGCGTTCCGCGCCCCCGGACCTTCGCCACGCGCCCGAACCAGCCGGAGCCGGTGTACCACGTGCCGTCCTCGGTCGCGTGCGACGGGAGCTCGGTGCGCCCGATGAGGCGGGGCGACTCTTGCCCGTCGAGCGTCTCGAGCAGGACCGAGTTGAAGAGGACGGTCGAGAGGCCGGAGAAGGTCCAGAGGACGCTCTTCCCGAGCCCATAGCTCCCGCCGGCAGCCTCGCTCGACTTGTGGCTGTAGAGGGTGTCCTTGCAGAGCGCGCGGAAGTGGGACTCCCCCTCGGACTCGTGTCCCACCAAACCCTTCGTGCCCCGGTCCTCGACGTCGAGGACCAGCGCGCGGTTCTCGCGGCGGAGCCCTTCCAGGAAGTCCGAGAGAGCGGCGCCGCCCCGAGCACGTGAGGCGCCCTCGAGGTGTGGCTCGAGCGTGTCGAAGCGGATGGCGCGCAGGTAGCGCTCGAGCGCCTCGCCCTCGAGGCATCGCAGGCGAAAGCCGATGCGGGGCCAGGCCACCGACTGGTCGTTCGCGTTCTGGACGACCTCGCGCACCAGGCTCTCGAGGTCGCGGCGGAAGGCGTGCTCCGAGGGATTGCCTCCCCGCCGGGCACCCGAGGGGGGCAGCTCGTCGAAGACCCACCGCACGTCGCTCATGGAGCCGCTTTTCTACCACGGCCCGTCGCGGACTGTCTGCGACCGAGCCGGCGCGACCTCCGTGCCGGCGGCCCGAAGTTCGTCCCGGGTTTCTGCTGAGGACGGTCGAGCTTCGGGACGGCGGTACGGCTCGAGGCCCGAACGAAGTTCCGGTTCGTGCTACCTGCACGAAAACCCGGAACGGAGTTCGGGCCGGGTGACTAGTGCGCGCCCTCGACCTTCACGTCGCTGCGTGGTCGCTCCATCGCCATCACGACGAAGAGGCCGAGCGCGAAGGCGACCGCGGCCCAGCCGAACGCCTGATCGAACGCGCGGATCATGGCTTGGCCGTGTACGCGGATCCCGAGCGCGGTCATGGCCGCCGCGGCCGGGTCTGCGAGGGACGAGAAGGTCCCGTGCTGTGCGCCGAGGAGCGCGTCGCGCGCTTCTTGCGAGGTACGGGTCACGTGCTCCGCGAGGTACGAGCTCTCCTGCCGGCCCAGACGCTCGAGCAGCGTGCTCATCCAGGCTGTTCCGATCGAGCCTCCCAGCTCTCGCGTCAGGTTGAAGAGCCCGGTCGCGTTGGGCCGGAGCTCGTTCGAGAGGTTCGAGAGCGAAAGGACGGAAAGCGGCACGAAGATGAAGGGCAGCCCGATGGCTCGGAGGCGCATCGAGTACACGAGGTCTTCGAACCCGGACTGCGCCGTGAGCTCCGCGTTGACCCACATGCTGTACGAGACGATGACCACGCCGATGGCCACCAGCACGCGGCCGTCGAATTTCCCTGCGAACCGGCCGACGATGGGCATGAGAACGATCTGGATCAGTCCGGCTTCGAGGAACACGAGCCCGATGTCGAGCGCGCTGTAGTGGAGCACCGATCCGCAGAAGAGAGAGAAAAGGAACGACCCCGAGAAGAGGCTCATGCCTGTTAGGAAATTGATCAGCGTTCCCGCGGTGTAGCTTCGGTTCAGGAAGATCCGGAAGTCCACGACCGGGTTCGGCGCCTCGAGCTCGTGTACGACGAAGGTGATCAGGCAGATCACCGCCACCGCGAGCAGCACGCCGATCAGGGGCTCGTCGAACCAGCCTTCGCGGTTGCCTTCCTCGAGCGCGTACTGGAGGCACGACATGCCCACGGCCAAGAGACCGATGCCGGTCCAGTCGATGGCGACCGTCGTCGGCCGGAAGCTCGGCTGGTCGATGACCCGCCACGCCAGCATGGCCGCCAAGAGCCCCACCGGCACGTTGATGTAGAAGATCCAGTGCCAGCTCGCGATGTCGATCATGTACCCGCCGAGGGTGGGACCGAGGAGCGGGCCGGTGATGGCGCCGAGGCCGAAGAGCGCGCCGGCCATGCCGTGCTCGCGGCGCGGATAGCGAGCGAAGAGGATCCCTTGCGCGGTCGGGATGATCGCGCCGCCGCCCACGCCCTGCAGCACTCGGAAGGCGACGAGCGACGTGAGGTTCCAGGCCAGACCGCAGAGCGCGCTGGCGGCCGTGAACATCAACAACGAGAACACGAAGTAACGGCGAAACCCGAAGCGTCGTTGCAGCCATCCCGTCATCGGAATGACGACGATGTTCGCCATCATGTAGCCGACGGAGACCCAGCCGATCTGATCGATCGGCACCGCGAACGCGGCGCGGATGTCGTTCAGCGCCACGTTGACGATCGAGATGTCGAGCACGGCCATCAGCGCGGCCAACATGACGGCGATCGTGACCAGCGCCTTCGGGCCCTGAATCTCGGTCTCTTCTTCGGCCGGATGCGCGCTCATCGGCTCACCGGGAGGCGTCGACCATCACCGTCGTCTCGACCGAGAGGCCTGGGACCAAGCGGAGCCCATCGGCGTCGTCGATGGCGATCCGCACCGGCACCCGCTGCACGACCTTGGTGAAGTTGCCCGAAGCGTTGTCGGGGGGCAGGAGCGAGAAGCGCGCGCCGGTGGCTCCCGCCAGGCTCTCCACGTGGCCGCCGATCTCCGCTCCACCGAACGCGTCGACCTCGATGGTCACCGGCTGCCCCGGGCGCATCTCGGCGATCTGATCCTCTTTGTAGTTGGCGACGACCCAGAGCTCCTCGCTGCCGACGATCGCGAGCATCGCCCGCTCCGGCGAGACCATCGAGCCGGGCTCGACCGTACGCCGCGAGACGTAGCCGGTGATCGGCGCCCGAACGGTCGCCCACTCGACCTGGAGCCCCGCCAGTCGCTCGGCGGCCTCCGCCTGCGACAAGCGCGCTCGGGCCTGCGCGACGGCGGCCCGCGCGACGGCGATCTGCTCGGGCCCCGCCTCGGCCTGCACCACGCGGCCTTGGGCGGTGTCGATTTGGCCCATCCACGTGGCTCGGCCCGTCTCGGCCGCCGTCAGCGCGGCCTCGGCTTGAGCGAGCGTGGCCTCCGCCTGGTCGAACGACGCCTGCCGAGCGTCGAGGTCCGCCTGCGGGATGCGGTGGTCCGCGAAGAGCCGCCGTGCCCGCTCGAGCTCCGCTTCCGCGAGCTCGAAGCGCGCGCGGGTCGCCTCGACCGCCGCCTCGGAGGAGCGGATGCTGGCGGCCGCGTTGTGCAACCCCGCGCGGGCGGAGGTCAGCCCGCCGCGCGCCTGCTGTGAAGCGGACTCGACCGTCGCCTCGGCCAGCGCGAGCTGCCGCTCTGCCGACTCCCGGGTCGCGCGCGCCGCCTCGGCCTCGGCTCGGGCCGCGGCGAGCCGCGCATCGAGATCGGCGGTGTCCAGCCGGACCAGGACGTCGCCCTCGTGTACGAGCTGGTTGTCCGTGACCTGCACCTCGGCGACCTGTCCCGCGACGCGGGCGGCCACGTTCACGACGTGGCCCTCGACCTGCGCGTCGTCGGTGCTCTCCTGGCCGCGCGTGAGCATCACGTACGCACCGGCCCCCACGGCCGCGGTCGCCACGAGCCCCAGGAACACGAAGCGGGCCTTGGACCGCGGCTTCGCGGGGCCGGCGGGCGGTGCCGCCTCGGCATCCGCGCTCACGGCCGCCTCCGGCCGTTCGCGCGTCCCGGAGTCCTCGAAGTCGTCCACTGCTCGTTTCGAGTTCGGCACCGCGCTTGGATGGTGCCGGAAGACTCGGTGCGCAAGCGGTTCGAGATGGCGCTCGCGAACGTTTTCGCGCTCGTCGTCGGTCGGCGGCTGGACTCCGGCTCGCCCTGAAAGGCGCGGGCTGCGCCTCGGTCCGCGGGCGTCGCGCTCCATCACCTCCCGGCCCGCCTTCGCGAAGAACCTCGTCGCCGGGCGCGAAGGGATCAGACGAGCTCACGTGTGAGCAGCTCGAGGGACGAGGGCCGCCCACTCACCGAGCGCGAGCGCGGGACGATCGCCCACCGTGACGAGCGGGCGCCACTCGGACTGACCGGGGAAGATTGAGGTAGAACGTGATCTTCTCGTTGTCGTCGTGGACCCTTCGGAGGTGACACCGGCGCACGGCTCCCGCAGCCCGACGACGAGAAGGCCGTCGAGCGTGTCCATGACCGCCTGACGCTCCCCGACCGAGACCGCGAGGACGTCCTCGCGCCGCACCCGTGGCGGCGCAGGCGGCGACCCCAGCATGTGCCCAGGCGCAGTCCACTGGAGGGTCTGCGCAAGCCCCCGGGTGCTCAGCGTGGGAACGTCCCCGATGCCGCTCCAGGCGGGCACGACGGAGAGCAGATCGAACATCGCCTGGCCATCGAAGACCGGAATGCCGCGCTCGATCAGGTACGCGGGCGGATTCAGCTCGTGTGGGCCGAAGTCGACCTCGACCATCTCGTCGAACGCTGGATCCAGAGCACCACGTCCCCAGCACGGCGTGCCGCCACCCAACCGCCCGGCGTGCAACGCTCGACGCCGCACTCCTCGCACACCTGGACCTGCGACGCGCGCTCGGTCCACCTGGTGTGCTCGCGCGCGTTCGCGATGACCACGCCATCCGCGACGACCTGGGTGACTCGCGCCTGGCCGAGATCGGAAGAGCTGAAGTCCAGCACCGCCTGCCGCGCTTCCACTCGTTTCACACGCCACAGATCCATCCCGGCAAAGTACCCGCAGTCGGTGTTCGCTGGCCGGCCAGCGCTTCGTGCCGTCGCCGCGATAGGCGCGGAGTGCGGACGGTCGTCGGCTGCCGGGGCGATGAGCAGCCATCGAGCGCCGGGTGAGCACGCCGACCGACCCGACCTACGGTGACGCCCCGGGCATGTAGTCGCCGCACGAGATGGCTGAGGACGCTCGGGTCCTGCAGCTCCGCGGGCAGCCTGATCCCGTCGAGGTCTGCGTCGATCACCCTCTGCATGTCCGCGGAGCTCGCGCTGACCAGACCGGGCGATGTGAAACAGGTGTCCGGGGTCACACGCTGGGTGCGCCCCGCGCCACCGGACGAGGCAGTCCTCGTCACTCAACGTGCGGAGAAGCGGAGCCAGCTCGGGCCGTCCGGCCGCGATCTCCGCGAACCGCTGGAATGCGACGAGGGACTCGACCAGCTCGTCTTCGTTTCCCAGGAACCGATACAGGAGACCGAGGTCGTACCAAGCCTCGGGGCGCTCGGGAGCGAGCTTGGTCGCTCGTCGATAGGCGGCCCGACCCGCGTAGGGACACCCCGCCCACACCAGCGCGATCCCGAAATCGACGAGCGCGCCGTAGTCCGCCGGATGGCGGCGGTGCAGGCCATCGAAGACGACGACCGCCTCGGGGTAGTGGCGAGTCGACAAGAGAAGCGCTCCCAGCGGCCGCGCCGCCTCGCTCGCCGGATTGGCCGCCAGCGACGCGCGCAGTCGGGTCTCGGCCACATGCAACGCGCCTTGGCGGAGCGCGACGAGCCCACAGGCATGCATGCCCTGGGCGTGCCCCTGCGGGATGCGATTGCACACGCTCGAGGCTGCGCCGAGCTGCTCGCGCGCGAGGTGGTGGAGCGCGAGCTCCGTCAACGCGTCGGCGTCGGCCGGATCCCGACCGAGCAGAACCGCCAGCCGCGCCACCGGCGCGTCGTCGTCCGCGCCGCGATTGAGCGCAGCGAGTCGGAGCGCGGCAGCGCGGCAGACATCGGGCTCGATCGCGTCCATGGTGGGCGAACTGACCCGCGCGAACGGCACGAGCAGCTCGCGTTGCGCTTCCGGTGGCAGTAGCTCCGCCGAGCTCGATTGCAACGTCGCAGCCCTCTTGTGCGTCGAGCGTGGCTCGGGTAGTAGCGCTCCGCGCCGCGCATGTCGCCGCAGCGCCGCTCGACCCGTGCACGCTCCAAGTCGGTACCCGCGGTCGAGCGCGCCTGCTCGCAGGGGCTGGGCGCCGGCCGTGGAGGTACGACGGCAGGCAGTGGTGCACTTCCACAGCCCGCGAGCAGCAAGACGAAGACCGCCCCTCCCAGCTGCCATCCACGATCCCGTCGCCGTCCGCCCACTCGAGCCCACCGTACTACGCGGTGGGGCGTCGGACATCCGAGCTGGGGGATGCGACTTGTATTGGGAATGGAGACAGCCGGAACGCGCAGAGCGAACTGCTCCCCTCGCCCACGAGCACGAACACGGCTGGCAGTCGACGTTGCGTCACGCACGAGCGGACGCACACGGAGCTCACGTTCCAGCGACGGCTCCGCTTCGGAGGCTATCGCTCGCCCGCTTCGTCGGCCGGCTGATCACCACGCCGCTATGCGCCATCGGCCCCGAGCCAGAAGCGCAGCGCGAAGGGCACAGTGGTCGCCTCGGTCGGGACACTGATCCACGACGTTCAGTCGCAGCTCTTCGCCAATGAGCGCCTCGGGGATAGCGAGCTGGAGCGAAGCGTGGAGCCCCTCCGGAGTGGTGAACGCTCCTCGCTCGGGGATCCGACCGGAACAGAGCGGTTCGCGGCAGACACGCCGTCGATCTCCAGCTCGTGAAGCCGCCAGTCCGCCTGCAGGTCGACGAGCGCGCGTCCTCCCTCCGAGCGCACGCGGGTCACGCGCGCGGTCCGATCTCCGACCTGGACGGTCGCGCCTTCCTCCACGCGGAGGCGAACTTCACGGCGCACCACGGAAGCCACCTCCACGTCGATCCGTCCCCTCGAGCAGAGCTCGTGGATTCGAGGGTGGGGAGCGCGAGCGAGCTCCAGCTCCAAGGCAGCATGGTGAGCGTCGAGGTTCACCTCCGACAAGCCCTCGGGAAGGGGAAAGCTGTCGGGAGACGAGCCGGCCGCCCCACCGGTGCGCGGCCAGAGCATGCCCTCGGCGTCGAACAGCTCGATTCCTGCGATGCCGACACGTCGATGCTGGCGATCTCCGCACGGGTGAGCTGAGAGCCCGAGCTGAACCTCGACGCGATCGCCGGACGGACGTGCCGGGTCCGGCGGGAAGCCCGTGGGCACGCGACGAAAGCTGGCGCTGAGCAGAACCACCTCGGAACCCGGCGGCGGCGCCTCCGCCACGCATCGTGCCGCGAGCCCGTCGCTCGGGCCGCTCGCGCCTTCCTCCGTGCAGCTCGGCCGCGGCCACGCGGCGCGCAGCCGTACTGTGCGCGCAACCGACAGCGAGAATGGAGAACGCCACAGCGACACGTCTGAGCATGGCGTTGGCTACCAGATATCTCACGGCACCAGCAAGGCTCCGATCTCGGCCGCCAGCCGAGCGCGGAGGAGAGAATCTCGCTCCTCCGAGATTCTCCGGATCAGCGGCGCGAGCATGCCGCGCTCTTCGATGAACGCGATGACGTCGTCCAGGCCGACGTGGCGCTTCAGATCCGTGAACACGAAGGGCCGCTCCCCGCGCATCTTCTTGGCGTCCGCGATCCATCACCTCGAGCGAGGCGCCGACGTGCTCGGCGAGGTCGATCTTGTTGATGATCAGGAGGTCGCTCTTGGTGATGCCGGGCCCGCCTTTGCGCGGGATCTTGTCGCCTGCGCAGACGTCGATGACGTAGAGGGTGAGGTCGCTCAGCTCGGGGCTGAAGGTGGCCGCCAGGTTGTCGCCGCCGCTCTCGATGAACACGACGTCGAGCGGCGCCAGACGCACGCTCAGCTCGTCCACCGCGGCGAGGTTCATCGACGCGTCTTCGCGGATGGCGGTGTGAGGGCAGCCTCCCGTCTCGACGCCGACGATGCGCTCGGGCGGCAAGGCCTCGCTGCGGACCAGGAACTCCGCATCCTCGCGCGTGTAGATGTCGTTGGTCACGACGGCGATGCGGTAGCGATCGCGCATGGCCTTGCAGAGGCGGTCGACCAGGGCGGTCTTGCCCGATCCGACGGGGCCGCCGATGCCGACGCGTAGCGGTTGGGACGTTTCCATCTCGTTCTCCTCGGCTCGAGTCGAGCCTGGTTGTTTCGTCGTCATGTGGCGCGGGCTTCGGAGCCGCCGTGTCTCGTCGGCCTCGGAGCCGTTTCGCGCCGGGCGCCGGGCGCTCCCGCGCCTCAGCTTCGGAAGAGCCTCGTTCGCTGGGTCTCGTGGAGGGCGCTCATCCGCGAGAGGCCCGGTGCGGTGGCGCCGATCGCGTCGTCGTCAATCGTGCTCGGCGCGGGCGATCACGTCGGGGATCCGCGCGCCGGCCGCCAAGAGGATGCGCTGCCCGTCGCTCTGTCCGAGCGGGACCAGCTTGATGGCGGCCGCGACCTGCCCTTCCACGAAGTGCCAGGCCGCCGCCGTGAGGGTCGTCTCCGCGTCCAGCCCGAGGCGCACTCCGGCGATGGCCAACGCGGCCAGATCCGAGCGGGCCAGGATCGGATCGTCCATCGTGTCGAGCTGCAGCTCGCGCAGCCAGCGGCTGAGGCTGCCGCCGGTGTGCCGGCCTTGCGCGCGCAGCTCGGCGGTCTCGCGGCTGGCGTCGGCGAAGGCAGCCCAGCGGCGGAGCGCGTCGGTGTCGCCCGCCTCCACCGCCGCGTGCATCCGGAGCAAGAGCGGCGCGTCGAGGGCGGCGAAGACGTGCTCGAAGAGACCGAGGATCCATCGCTCGGCCGAGGCGCGATTGACCACGCCCGCTTGCTCCACCGCCGTCTCCAGCGCGCGCGAGTAGGCGAACCCTCCGATCGGCAGGCTCGGGCTCGCGAGCTGGAGCAGCCGGGTCGCCGCCAGCAGATCAGCCATGCGAGTGCCCGCCGTGCGAGTGCCCGCCGTGCGAGTGGCCGCCGTGCGAGTGCCCGCCGTGCGAGTGACCGTGCGCGTAGGCGCCGCCCTCCGGCTCGAAGGGCGCGCTCTCGCCGGCGACCTCGAGACCGAGCCCGCGCACCATCTCGTCGAGCACGTGGTCGTGCGCGTAGCGGATCCAGCCCTCGCCGATTTGGAGCGCCACGTGTCGGTTGCCGAGGTGGTAGGCCGCGCGGACCAGCGCTCGCGGATCGCCCGTCCGCACGGTGGAGACCGGTTCGTCGGCCGCCTTCACACGAATGGTCTCGCCGTCGTCGGTCTGCAGCAGGTCGCCGCCGCGCAGTACGTGCCCGCGCGGTAGGAAGAGACCGACCTCTCTCCCGTCGGCGAGCCGGGCGCGGAGCCGGCTCTTCTGGCGCTCGTCGAAGGGGAGGGTGAGCTCGGCCGTGGGCTCTCCGCTCTCGGCCACGCGATGGATCTCGATCATCGGGCTCTCCTTCAAAAGAGAAAGTAGCGCTGGGCCATGGGGAGGACGTCCGCCGGCTCGCAGGTCAGGAGCACGCCGTCGGCGCGCACCTCGTAGGTCTGCGGGTCGACCTCCATCACCGGCGTGTAGGCGTTGTGGATCAGATCGGCTTTCTTCACCTTCCGGGTGCCGTGGCAGGCCACCAGCCGGCTCTTCAGCCCGATCGCCGCCGCCAGGCCCGCCTCCAGCGACGCCTGCGACACGAAGGTGACCCGTGTCTCGTGCCGCGCGCCGCCGAACGCGCCGAACATGGGCCGGTAGTGGACCGGCTGCGGCGTGGGGATGGACGCGTTGGGATCGCCCATCGGTGCGAAGGCGATCATCCCGCCCTTGATCACGAGCGAAGGCTTCACGCCGAAGAACGCCGGCTGCCAGAGGCAGAGATTGGCCAGCTTGCCGACCTCGATGGAGCCGACCTCGTGGGCGATGCCGTGGGCCAGGGCTGGGTTGATGGTGTACTTGGCGACGTAGCGCTTGATGCGGAAGTTGTCGTTCTGAGCCGAGTCCTCGGGCAGGCAACCGCGTTGCACCTTCATCTTGTGAGCGGTCTGCCACGTCCGAATGAGCACCTCGCCCACTCGGCCCATCGCCTGCGAGTCGCTGGCGATGATGCTGAACGCGCCGAGATCGTGGAGGATGTCCTCGGCGGCGATGGTCTCCTTGCGGATGCGCGACTCGGCGAACGCCACGTCCTCGGGGATGCGCGGGTCGAGGTGGTGACAGACCATGAGCATGTCGAGGTGCTCGTCGATCGTGTTCACCGTGAAGGGCCGGGTCGGGTTGGTGCTCGAGGGCAGCACGTTGGCCCGTCCGCAGGCCTTGATGATGTCCGGTGCGTGTCCGCCGCCCGCGCCCTCGGTGTGGTAGGCGTGGATGGTCCGATCCTTCATCGCGGCGAAGGTGTCCTCGACGAAGCCGGACTCGTTCAGCGTGTCGGTGTGGATGGCGACCTGGACGTCGAAGCGCTCGGCCACCGAGAGGCACTGATCGATCGCGCTCGGCGTGGTGCCCCAGTCCTCGTGGAGCTTGAGGCCGACCGCGCCGGCGCGAACCTGCTCTTCGAGCGGCTCGGCGGCGCTGGCGTTGCCCTTGCCCATGAAACCCAGGTTGACCGGGAACGCGTCGGCGGCCTGGAGCATGCGGTGGATGTTCCACGCGCCGGGCGTGCAGGTCGTCGCGTTGGTGCCGGTGGCCGGGCCGGTCCCGCCGCCGAGCATGGTGGTCACGCCGCTGGCGATGGCCTCCTCGATCTGCTGCGGGCAGATGAAGTGGATGTGCGCGTCGATGCCGCCCGCGGTGAGGATTTGTCCCTCGCCGGCCACGACCTCGGTGCCGGGCCCGATCACGATGTCGACACCGGGCTGCACGTCCGGGTTGCCGGCCTTGCCGATGGCCGCGATGCGCCCCTTCGAGACGGCCACGTCGGCCTTCACGATGCCCCAGTGATCGACGATCAGCGCGTTGGTGATCACGAGATCGGGCACCTCGTCGCCGGCGCGCTGGCTCTGGCCCATCCCGTCGCGGATGACTTTGCCGCCGCCGAACTTCACCTCGTCGCCGTAGACCGTGCGGTCCTCTTCGACCTCGAGGATCAGCTCCGTGTCGGCCAGCCGCACCCGGTCGCCCGTGGTCGGCCCGTACATCGCGGCGTACTCCGCGCGTGAGATGCGGCTCATGCGTCCTCCTGGGAGTCGATGGATCCGATGACGCGAGCGCGAGGCGCCCCGGCTCGGGAGGCGTCCGCGTTCGGCGCCACGGCGATGGTCTTGCGGCTCGCCGGGCCGCTCGTCTCGATCTGCTCCGCGATGGGGCTCATGCGTCCTCCTTCTCGTCGAGCGGGCCCATCACCTCGGCGCGGAAGCCGATGACCACCCGGTCGCCGGCGTAGGGGATCAGCGTGACCTCGCGGGTCTGCCCCGGCTCGAAGCGGACGGCCGTGCCGGCCGGGATGTCGAGGCGCTTTCCGCGCGCGGCGGCGCGGTCGAAGGAGAGGGCCGGGTTCGTCTCGGCGAAGTGGTAGTGGGAGCCCACCTGCACCGGCCGGTCGCCGGTGTTGGCGACCTCGATCGTCGTCTGTGGCCGGCCGGCGTTCAGCTCGATGTCGCCGGCGGCGGGGAAAAGCTCGCCCGGCGTCATCGGATCGGCTCGTGGACGGTGACCAGCTTCGTGCCGTCGGGGAAGGTCGCCTCGACCTGCACCTCGGGGATCATCTCGGGCACGCCCTCCATCACGTCTTCGCGGGTGAGCAGCGTGGCGCCGAGCTCCATCAGCTCCGCCACCGACTTTCCGGCCCGCGCGCCTTCGAGGATGGCGCTCGAGATGTACGCGATCGCCTCCGGATAGTTCAGCGCCAGCCCGGCCTCGCGTCGTCGTTCGGCCAAGAGCCCGGCGCAGAAGATCAGCAGCTTGTCTTTTTCGCGAGGGGAGAGGTTCATCAGGTCCTCCAGATTCCGGGATCGACGCGGGGCCGTCCCCACGCGTCGCGAACCAAGTGGCGCACCGGCTCGAGGGCGCGCCGCACCTCTTCGCCGTCGCGGCCGCGGGCGCGCACCACCAAGAGCCGATCGAGGCGGGTGGCGCTCAGGCGCGGATCGTCCAACGCGCGGACGGCGTCGATCTCGCCGGCCGTCGCGACCAGCGTGCCGATGGCCGGCATCCCGCCGAGGCCCCACGGCTCCGACAAGAGCGGCCCGCCGCCTTCGTAGCGGCCGCGCTCGATCAGCCGGGGCGTTCCATCCGCGTCCACGACCTCGAGCCCGAGCCAGGCCGAGCCGTGCTCGAAGCGCATGCCGTTGGCGGGGCGGCCGAAACAGGCCACGTCCCACACGAGCAGCTCCGCCCCTTCTTCCAGCACGGCCCGCGTCGTCACCCTGCCGCGCGCGCCGTCGAAGACGATGGCCGGCTGCGGCACGTGCTCCAGCGTCGCGCCTGCCGCCACGTGGAGCTCGGTGTGCTGCGACGCCTCGGTGCCGCTCGAGCGGTAGAGCTTGGTCGCGCCGACCGTCGTCACCAGCGCCTGTCCGCTCTGGACCTCGAACCGCAGCCGGAGCCGATCCCCCGACACCAGCCCGCCGGGCGGATGGAGCACCACCGCGTGCCCCGTCCCGTCCGGCTCCGGGTGGAACAAGCGCTGGAGCCGGAGCGGCCCGCGATGCCCCGCCTCTGCCACCCGCGTCCGCCCGGCGCGCCACCCGAGCGTCAGCCAGAGGGACGCATCCCAAGGCGTGCGGCCGGGGCGAGACGAAGCGCGCTCGCGGCCGGGATCGAGCCCCGCCGCCGCCGCTGCACCACCGGGAAGTTTCAGCATCGCCTGGTCAGTCCGAACCTCGGCGCGCGCCGGGCGTTCCAGCTGGATAGAGACTCCCCGCGCACCATCGCGCGGACGGTAGCACGCCCGTGTTTCCGGGACTTTTCATCGATCGAGCGGCTCCGCAGTCAGCGAGCGCTTCGGCGAACGAGGGCCGGGACGGCCGCCCGCGTGGCGCGCTCTCCGAGGGGGCTCCTGCCCCGAGAACGGACGCACGGAGGCCTCTCGATGCCGCATCTCGTTTGTTTCGACGTTCCCCCGCGCGTCGGTTTGTCGCCTGTCGACATTCATGGCACTGTCGGCTTTGCGGACGCGGGCCCTCGTCGAGGTCCTGGCCGGCATGACCTCGGGAGCTGAACGATGCGCTACCTCGCCCCTCTTCTTCTGCTCGTATCCGCCAGCGCTTGCAGCGGTGAGCCGGCCGGACCGCCTGTTCGCGGTTCGGCCGTGATCGCGCAGCTGGAGGGTCCGGGGTACGCGCTGGGAGGCACGTTCTACGACTCTCCTTTGCCCCGTTCCGACTTCGATCACGGGCTTCGGTCCGGCTGCATGACGCTGGCGTTCGCGGGGAGCTGTCGGGCCGTTCAATGCGACGGGCCGGTCACGCCGCCGGTCGGGGTCGGGACCCTGGAGGCGTCGACCGGCGGTGACTCCCTTCTGACCGCGACTGATCACCCGCTGGGCCCCTATTCGGTCCACGGCGACGGGACGCTGGACCCCGGGACGCGCGTGCGGATCACCGCGACTGGCGACAGCGTGGCCGCGTTCGAGGGCTCGGTGACGATCCCCGAAGCGCCGGACTTCACGCTGCCGCGCTCGATCTCGCGACACGACGGGTTCACCCTCACGTGGGATCCCTCGCTGGCGGCAGAGACGGTCGAGCTCTCCCTCTCGAAGAGCTCTCCCGCGGGGTACGTGCGGGTGCTCTGTGGCACGTCGGCAGCGAGAGGCACGATGACCGTCCCTGGCGCGGTGCTCGCGCACCTGCCGACCGGCATGGCGACGATGCTGGCCGGCAGCCGCAACACGGTCATGGCGAGTGCGGGCCCCGACGAGGTCGAGGTGGTGGGCTCCCAGTCGCTGCTCGCCCTGCCCACGCTCGAGTAGGACCGCTCCGCGCTGGTGCGGAGCGGTGCGTCGACACGGCCCTGCCCGCGTCGACCTCGCTCGCGTGCTCGCTTCAGTTCAGACGAGGGATCGCGAAGAGCGCGGCCGCTCGTCGCTCCGCCGGAGGTCCTCGGAGGCGCGAGCGAGGGTGTCCGGCTCGACCGCCCTCGCGTGACGAATTCTCGCGTGCCGCGCGTCCCGACGCCTCGCCGGCACGGCCGACTGCTATCGTAGCGGGATGCCCCGCGCCCTCGTCCCCCTCACCGTCCTCGTCCTCGCCGCCTGCGGCAGCTCCCCGAGCACGCCGCAGTGCGCCAGCAACTCCGATTGCGCGACCGGCCAGAGCTGCGTCGACGGCACGTGCAAGGCACCGATGCCGGGCATGGACGGAGGCGGTTCCGACGCCGGCCACACGAGCATGCCCGACGGCGGCTCGACCACGGTGGTCTCGCTGGGGATCGATCCCGCCGATCCGGTGCTGACCAGCACCGACGGAGCGAGCGTGAGCCAGACCTTCACGCTGACGGCGACCTACTCGGACGGGCACATGGCCGCGGTGTCGACCGGCTTCTGGTCGCTCGGGTCCACGCGCCTCGGGACCATCGACTCCACGACCGGCGTGTTCACGGCCGAGGGCGAGTCCGGCGGCACGGAGACGGTCAGCGTGGACGCGCTGGGGATGACGGCGACCACGACCGTGACGGTGAATCTCGACCGGCACTACATGGGCGACGGCGTGCCGGCCGACGCGCCGACGAGCTTCGCGTCCACGGCGACCGCCGACACGACGCGTCAGGCCGGGCTGCTCTACCCGCTGGCGGACGTGGTCTTCCCGCAGAACGTGTATCCGCCCGACGTGCAGTGGGAGCGGGGCGACGCGGGCGATGTCTACCGGCTGACGTTCACCGCGCCTCACACGACGCTGACCGCCTACGTGGTCCACTCCGGCGGTGGCTTCGGCTACGATCTTCTGATTCCGCGCGCCGAGTGGCGGGCGCTGGCGGACTCGAGCGGCGGCGAGACCGTCACTCTGGTCGTCGACCGTTTCATCAGCGCCAGCTCCGAGACCATCGCCGGCGCGCCGCGCTCCTTCCAGTTCGCCTCCGCCAGCATCACCGGCGCCATCTACTACTGGGATCTCGGCGCGGGCCGCATCCAGCGCATCGGTGGCGATGGAAGCGGGCGCGAGACCTTGGTGCCGAACCCGCCCGCGCGCCCCACCGACGGCGAGCGCTGCATCGCGTGTCACACGATCAGCCGCGACGGTCGCCGGATGGCCGCGGAGGTCTGGGACGCGTCGCAGGGCTACGGCGCCGTGCTCGATCTCACCGCGGACCTCAGCGGTGATCCGCCGCCCTTCGTGGTGCCGCCGACGGGTGTTCAGTTCCTCACCTCGAGCTTCAACCCCGACGCGACACGGCTGATCGCCAACTGGGCCAACGAGATCTTCCTGGTCGACGCAAACACCGGGATGCAGCTGCCGACGACCGGCACGCCGCTGCCGACGACCTCCTCGGCCCAGCCGGAGTGGTCGCCCGACGGGAACACCATCGCGTTCGTGATGAACCACAATGGCGCGTCGTGGGGCGTGGACTTCACGGCCAGCGATCTGGGCGTCATCCCGGTGACCGGCGCCGACGCGTTCGGGGCGCCGAGCGTCATCGTGCCGGGCGGCGGTCGGGCGCTGGCGAGGCCCTCGTGGTCGCCGGACTCGCAGTGGATCGGCATCCAGGACGGGATGAACAGCCGCTCGGCCAACGGGACGACGCTGTACCCGGCGCACATCCGGCTGGTCCGCGCCGACGGGAGCGTCACCGTCGACCTCGACGCGCTCAACGGTGGCGAGGAGAACAGCTACTACCCGACGTTCTCGCCCTTCGACGAGGGCGGGTTCTTCTGGCTCGCGTTCTTCAGCTCCCGCGACTACGGCAACGCGCAGGTCGGCACCCGCGGCACGCACCGGCGGCAGCTCTGGGTCAGCGCCATCTCCAACGATCCGAGCGCGGGCAGCGACGCGAGCCACCCGCCCTACTGGATCCCGCAGCAGGACGTGACGCAGCAGAACATGGCCGCGTTCTGGGCGCAGGAGGCCTGCCGCGCCGACGGTCGCACCTGCGCCGCCAGCAGCGAGTGCTGCAGCGGGTTCTGCCGCGACGTGGGCGCCGGGCCGGTCTGCGTTCCGCCGGACGTGCCCTCGTGCTCGATGACCGGCGAGGCCTGCCGCACGGACAGCGACTGCTGCGACAGCGGTGATCGCTGTGCCTCGAACGTCTGCACGATGCTGAACTGAGCACGGCGCCGCCGACGAAGCGCGCGGCACGTTGGGAAGCGATCGTCCTCGTCGAGAGGGCCGAGCGCTGCTCCCGTCAGCCGAGCTCCGCCCGAGTTTCCGAAGCCGACGTCGGCACCGCACCGTCGACCGCTCGCGGCGACGGAGGCGCCGGCGCGGGTCCAGCGTGCTCGAGCAGCTCTGTGCGTCGGCGGGTGGCGCCGCGGTCCGTGTCCGCTGCCGCTGGCGGCACACTGCGTGTTGGCGGGTCAGCGTGCCCGAGCAGCTCGTGCGGGTGACGCCGCGGTCCGTCAGTCGCTGCTCATGGGCACTGAGCGCCGGCGCGGGTCAGTGTGGCCGGGGAGCTCGTGTCGTACGCGAACACGTGGTAGCCGTCGCTGCCGGTGCCGCCGGTGGCGGCGATGGGCTGGCTGAACACGCCGCTCGTCGTCAGCACGTCGCGGGCTTCGCCGACCGGCGCGACGTTCGCGTCGAAGCGCTGCATGGCGACCGCGCGCTGCATGCCCGCGTTGTACGACCAGGTGAGGAGCCACTCGTCCGGCGAGGTCCGCCGCGCCGCCACCGGGTACCGGAGCGTGCTCGCGCTGGCGCTGTGCTGGACGTCGCCGGCCGCCGTCAACGTGCCGGCCGTCGTGTCGAGCGAGAGCACGCGCAGGGCGGCCGACGCCTGCGAGCAGTCGCCGTCGCGGTAGGTGAGGGCGACCTGGTAGCCGGAGTCCACCTGTGCGGCGGTCAGCGCGACGTCGCCGCATGAGCCGGAGCTGCAGGTCTCGACGTAGACGTCGCTGGTCACCGTGGCGGCGAGCGTCGTTCCGTCCACCTGCACGCGGTGTACGCCGATGGTGCCGTCGCTCCGCGCGAACGCGAGTAGGTAGCCGAACGTGCTGTCGATCGCGACCAGGGCGGGCGCGCCGTCGACGCTCTGGCCGACCACGCCGCTCGCGACCGGACCGGTCTCGCCGAAGCTCCCGCTGGTGGTCATCCGCTGCGCGACGACGAGCCCCACGTCGACCGCGTCGCCGCCGCAGCTGCGGTCGCCGTCGTCGGCCAGGTAGGCGAGCAGGACCTGGCGGTCGACCGCCGACGCCAGCGCAGGAAGCCCACCGGGCTGGTGTTGCCGCCGGTGCACGTGGCGCCGCTCAGCCTTGGGCAATCCGGTGTTCTGGTGACCGTCCGGCATGGTCAAGCTCGTCCCCGAGCCGGACCAGGTGCCGAGCACGATCCGCGAGCAGCCCGAGCCCGCCGCATAGGCGATGGCGTAGTCGCCAGCCTCGTCGCCGGCCACGGCGGTGCTCTTCGGGAGAGGCGTGGACGCGGGCCCCATCAACGTTCCGCCTCCCACCGTGGTGCCGGTCGCCGGGAGCGTCGACACGGCCAGATCGCTGCCGAGCGCGTACACGGCGACGGCGCCGCTGCCGTCGGCGGCCCACGAGAGCGCGGTCAGCGACGCTGCGCGGACCAGATCGGTGCGGTCGAGCGAGAGCGCCCCCTCGTCGATCACCCCGTCGCAGTCGTTGTCGACGAGAATCGCAGGCCTCCATCTTGTTCGGTGCGTTGGCCGCGTTCGCGTCGTCGCAGTCGGCGGTCGCGTCGGAGACGCACATCGGCGAGGGCGCGCCGTCACCGTCCGCGTCCAGCGTGTCGACCACGCAGATCCCGGCCGTCGGATCGTTCAGGTTGCTGCACTGCCAGCTCTTGCAGGGGTCGCCGGTCGGCTGGATCGAGTCCAGATCCGAGCAGCTCATGCAGGACGCCTGCTGGAGGCCGTCTGCCAACCCCAGCGCGCTGCAGCCGCCCACCAGGATGGGGAGCAGGATCGCCAATAGCGAGAGGTGCGTGGCGCCCTTCATTCGATGCCCTCCACCCGGACGCCGGCGTAGAGCGGGCCGAGGAGCGGGATCACCCGGAGCTGAGACCGGCCCTCGGCCTCCCGCCGCGCGCGCTCGGCGTCGGCGCCGTCGCTCCAGTCGGTGAAGAACGCCATCACCAGCGCCGCGCCGCCGACCAGGACGCTCGCGCCGTAGAAGATGTCGGCGTAGAGCGCCGAGTTGGAGATGGACTGCGTATCCCGGGGAAGCCGCGGGTCCAGCGCGTGGGCCTGATTCGAGAGCAGGATGGCGTTGATGCCGAAGCCGGCGCCGATGCCGAGCGTGACGACGGCCGCGCCGATGGTCGCGATGGTCAGCGCGGGCGGCAGCGGCGGGGCCTCGTAGCTGATGTTGGTGGTGTTGTACTGGTGGGTCTCGGCGGCCGAGAGCTCGAACTCCACCGAGGTCTCGCCACGGGCGCTGACCTCCACCTCCTGCCGCTCGGGCAACCGGCCGGTCGCGCGCAGCTCCAGCACGTGCCGCCCGCCGGGGACCAGCACGTCGCCCGGCGACTCGCCGACCACGCGGTCTTCGAGCCAGACCTCCGCCGGCACGTTCGAGCTCACGTGGATGGTGCCGAGCAGGTTCGAGAGCGCGCGCATCGTCGCCTCGACGGTCGGACGGTCGGCGTCGTCGGCCGGCGCCATCTCGAGGTACTGCTGGTAGGCGGCGATCGCGAGGTCGTAGCGGTTCAGCGTCTCCTGGCAGCGGGCGATGTTGAAGAGCGTGTTGGCCCGCGGGAGGATGGCCAGTGAGGCGTTGAACTCGGCGATCGCGCCAGAGCAGTTGCCCGGCTTCGGCCAGCGCCAAGCCCTGCCGGAAGCGCTGGCGAGCCTCGTCGAAGCGCGGATCCGGAGCTTCCTCGGCGGCTTCGCCCTCCGCGTCGTCGGTCGTGTCGGTTTGCTCTCCGGTCTCCGCGGCGGTTTCCGCGCTGCTCGCGTCGGTGTCGTCCGCGGTGTCCTGCGCCCGCGCCACGCCGCCACCGACCAAGAGCCACGCTGCGAGTAGCGCTGCGGCTCGCTCAGAAGTCATCTCGAAGCCCTCTCTGATCCCCGCGATAGATCCCGCCGCTCTGGGTCCCGCCCTGCTGAGCTTGGTCCGTGGACCCCTGGTTCTGCTGCTGGTGCCCCTGCTGCGTGTGCCCGCCGCGCGGTCGTGCGCTCCCGCTCCGATCCACGCCTCCGCCCCTCGACATCTCGATGTCCAGCGAGCGGTCGCGGTCGAAGATGACCAGTCGCTCCACGGTGCGGTAGCCGCTGCGCTCGATCCGGATGGTGGTCGGGGTCAGCGCGCGCGTCTGCTGCGCGTCCATCGGGTTCGGAAAGCGGACGTCGCCGATGTAGATCTCGGCGTCCGGCGGGACCACGCGGATCTGGATGCGCACCTCCGGCGGAACGTCTTCGCCCTCGGGGATGGCGTTCGCGCTCGTCTCGGTGCCGCTCGGCTCCGGAGGGGTCGCGCTCTCGTCGGCAGCGGGACCGCTCGGGTCCGAGCCGGTGTCGCTCGTCTCGCCGGGATGCGTGTCGGCCCGGGCGGTTTCCCCTTCCGACGTCTCGGACGAGCCGGAGAGGGCGAGGAAGGCGCCCAGCCCGCCCAGGGCCAGCATCGCCACGACGACGCCGATCACCAGGGGCGCGAGGGAGCGCTTCGGCGGCGCGGGCGGGAGGGAAACGTCCGCTCGGGCCGCCTCGCGCGCCTCCAGGATGTGCGTCTGCGGCCCCCGCGGAACCGACGGCTCGGACGGTTGCTGTTCCGCCGGGATCATGTCGACCGGCGCGTCGAGCTCGGCGAAGGGCTTCAGCGCCTCGGCCAGCTCGTCCATCGACTCGAAGCGGCGCTCGGGCTCCTTCTCCAGCGTGCGCTGCACGATCGCGGTGAGCTCCGGCGGCAAATCCTTGCGGAAGTCCGACAAGGGCGGCGGCGGCTGCATCAAGACCTTGATCAGCAGCGTGGCGTAGGTGTCGGCGCGGAAGGGGGTGCGCCCGGTCAGCATCTCGAAGAGGATGGTCCCGATGGCGTAGACGTCGGTGCGCTGGTCGACCGTCTTGAGCCCCTGGGCCTGCTCGGGCGACATGTAGGCCGGCGTCCCCATGGCGATGCCGGTCTTCGTCAGACCCTGATCGTTGACGCCCTTGCCCTGAATCTTCGAAATCCCGAAATCCAGGACCTTGGGGAAGTCCAATCCGTCACCGCGCTCGACCAGGAAGATGTTGGCGGGCTTGAGGTCGCGGTGGACAATCCCGGCCGCGTGGGCGGCCGAGAGCGCGGAGCACACGTCCAGCATGATGCGGACGGCCCGGCCGGCGGGCAGGGGCCCCGCGTCGCGGAGGAGCTCGGCGAGCTCCTGGCCGTTCAAGAGCTCCATCGCGATGAAGGGCGCTCCGTTCGGGAGCGCGCCCATGTCCAGCACGTCGACGATGTGCTCGTGGCCGATGGTGCTCGCGGCGCGCGCTTCTCTCCGGAATCGCTCGAGAATTCCAGCGTCCGAGGCCAGCTCGGGCAGGAGCATCTTGAGCGCGACGCGCTTGCCGACCAGCTCGTGCTCGGCCTCGAAGACCGTGCCCATTCCGCCCTCGCCGAGGACCCGGACGATCCGGTAGCGGTCGTTGACCACGGTTCCGATGAGTGTGGTGGCTCGGTCCTCGGGTTCCTGGGCGGGCTGGTTCAAGGTCGAGCCAGCGTATCCACTGCGCCCCCGTCACCGCAACGGTTTCGGCCGGGCGCGTATCTCGGTCGTAAACGCCCCCTCGCGCGGTAACTTCCACGTAACCCGCGGATGCTGACGGGAGCGCACTGGACGCTTACCATCGGCACCATGCGTGCTCGCGTCATTCTCGCCTTCGCTTTGTTCTCGCTCGGCTGCACAGGAACACCCTCTTCGCCGGACTCCGGCTCGTCACCACAGGCCGACGCCGGACAGGAGCCGGACTCGGGCGCGGTCACCGACGGCGGCCTGACGCCCTGCCGGGTCGATTCGCAGTGCGACGACGGGCTCTTCTGCAACGGAACCGAGCAGTGCGTCTCCGGCTTCTGCCAGGCCGGCGAGGCTGCCGCGTGCGACGACGGCATCGATTGCACGGTGGACGCGTGCGACGAGGACACGCGCGCTTGTACCAACACCCCCCCCGATGCCGACGGAGACGGGGTGGGCGACGCGGCTTGCCTGGGCTCGGACGGTCTGCCGCTCGGGCGCGACTGCGACGACAGCGACCCGAACCGCTACCCGGACAACCCCGAGGTCTGCAGCGGCGCGGGAGACGACGGACACGACGAGGACTGCGATCCGACGACCTTCGGCTACCGGGACGTCGACATGGACGGCTATCCCGACGCCAGCTGCTGCAACACCGCCTCCGACGGGACGCAGACCTGCGGCGACGACTGCAACGACGCCCGCGGCGGTGACCACCCGGGCAGCCCCGAGGTCTGTGACGGGGACGACAACGACTGCGACACCACGGTCGACGAGGGCGTCGAGCGCACCTTCTACGTCGACGCCGACGGCGACGGGTTCGGCGACTCGACCCAGCCGACCATGGACGCTTGCTACCTTCCTTCCGGCTACGCGGAGCAGGGCGGGGACTGCAACGACGCCAACTCGACCGCGCACCCGGGCGCGCCGGAGGTCTGCGACGCGGCCATGGTCGACGAGGACTGCGACGGCGTCGCCAATCCGCCCTCGCTCTGCAGCTGCTCCGGCTCGACCACCCGTGGCTGTCTGGCGCCCGGTGCCTGCTCGGCCGGCATCGAGCACTGCTCCGAAGGAACGTACGGCGCCTGCTCCATCTCGCCCGTGGTCGAGGTCTGTAACGGCATCGACGACGACTGCGACGGAGCGACCGACGAGATGCTCCTCGTCACCTGCTTCGACGACCCGGATGACGATGGCTACGCGGTCGCAGGCGCCTCGATGAGCAGCCAGTGCCCCGTCGGCGGGCGGGCGGCGGTCGGGGGCTGCCCGATCGGCCTCACCAACCGCGCGCCGCTCGATCCCGACATCGACTGCGACGGGAGCACCGCCAGCACTCACCCCGGTGCCACGGAGACGTGCAACGGGGTGAACGACGACTGCGACGCCAGCGTCGACGAGGGGCTCCCGCTGCGAGTCCGCTACGTCGACAACGACGGCGACGGCGCGGAGGGAACGCCGGTCGACCGCTGTGAGGGCAATCCCGGGAGCGCCGCCGTGTCGACCGACTGCGACGACACCGACGACACCATCTATCTCGGCGCGCCCGAGCCCTGTAACCGCATCGACAACAACTGCAGCCTCGGCGGCTCGGCGGCCGGAGGCGTCGACATCTACGAGGACCAGGACAACGACGGCTACGCGCCGATCGGCGCCGACGACCCGACGACCGGGATCTGCCCCGACGGCGGATTCCCCGCGACCGACTGCGACGATACCCGGCCCACCGACAACCCGGGCGCGGTGGAGGTCTGCTCCGGGCACGACACTGACTGCGACGGATCGATCGACGAGGATCCCGCCGCCTACGACAGCTGCACGGCCCCCAACGCCAGCGCCGGCTGCGCCATGGACGGCGCGTGCGCGCTCTTCGCGTGCGACTTCGGCTACGGCGACTGCAACGGCGACTACAGCGACGGCTGCGAGGTCGATCTCTCGGCCGACACGAACAACTGTGGCGGCTGCGGCTTCACCTGCGGCGCGAACGCGCCCTGCAACGGTGGGCTCTGCGACCAGATCGTGGGCATCGGCACCGGCTACCAAGTGAGCTGCCTGCGCTTCTCGAGCGGGGCGTTGAGCTGCGCCGGATTGAACCGCCACGGCGAGGTCGGCGACGGCACCACCTCGGATCGCACGGCCCACGTCGCGGTCACCGGCATCACCAACGCCGTCGACGTGGACGGAGGACAAGCTCAGACCTGTGCCGCGCTCGCCGACGGCGGGGTGAAGTGCTGGGGGGACGGCCAGGAAGGCCAGCTCGGCAACAACGACCACCCCAGCACGCAGAGGACGCCGGTGAGCGTCGTCGGCCTCAGCGGCTCTGCGGTCCAGGTCGCCACGGGCGGCCAAGTCGGATGCGCGCGTTTGGCGTCGGGCGGGGTGGATTGCTGGGGCGAGAACGAGGCCGGCCAGCTCGGCGACGGAATCGCGGATCACGGCCACGCCGCGGAGTGCTACGGCACGGGCGACTGCTCGCTGAGCGCGGTGAGCGTGACCGGGATCACCGACGCGGTGGACGTCTCTGCGTTCGACAGCGCGGCATGCGCCGTGATCTCCGACGGAACCGTCCAGTGCTGGGGGGACAACAGCAGCGGGCAGCTCGGTGACGGCGGGATGGTGGCCTCGTCCTCGACGCCCGTGACGGTCACGGGCATCACGACGGCGGTCGAGGTCGCCGTGGGCGGCGACCACGCCTGCGCGCTCCTCAGCGACGGCACCGTCTCGTGCTGGGGTGACAACAGCTCCGGGCAGATTGGCAATGGCACCACCGGCGGAACGTTGCTCACCGCTACCACGGTGATGGTCGGCAGCTCGGCGCTGACCGGCGTGACGAGCATCGAGGCCAGCAGCCACGGCACCTGCGTCGTCCACGACGGTCAGGTCGCCTGCTGGGGCCGGAACGATTACGGCGGCCTCGGCATCGGAGGGAACGCCAGCGCGCCGTCCCCTCTCACCGGCCTGTCGGACGCGGACGAAGTCTCCATGGGCGCGTACTACGGCTGCGCGCGCTCGGGCCAGCACGTCCAGTGCTGGGGCAAGAACGACGATGGCCAGTTCGGCGCGGGGACTACGGCGTCGACGACCGCACCGGAAGAGGTTCCGGGCCTCCTGCGCGTGGCCGACGTCGGCGCCTACGACAACTTCGCCTGCGCGCGGGCCACGAACGGAACGCTCGCGTGCTGGGGGAACAACTCGTATGGGCAGCTCGCCCAAGGCACCACGCGAAGCCGCTCCCTCCGCCCGCTCACGGTCTCGTCGATCACCGCCATCGCGTTCGACGCCGATAGCGAGAACGGCTGCGCCGTGGAGCCGGGCGGCACGGTGCGGTGCTGGGGCCACATCTACACCTCGTCGACCGCGGCCACGGACACCGGGACACCGACGCCGCTCTACGAGGCGGATGGCACCACGCCGGTGAGCGGCGTGGTCGACATCCGCGCCGCATACGAGAACAAGTGCTTCCTCCGCGACGACGGCACCCTGTGGTGCATGGGCGCGGGAGGCGACGGAGCCCTCGGCAACGGCTCGGGCGCCAACGCGTACCTCTCTCCAGTCCAGGTCACAGGGCTTACCGACGTCCGCGCCTTCGACACCTCACGCCGGCACGCGTGCGCCATCCAGGCCGACGGTCACGGCTACTGCTGGGGCGCGAACGAGTCCGGGCAGCTCGGCGGAGTGACCGGCGGGCACAACACGCCGCAGGAGATCACTTTCTACCACGACCTCGTCGACGTCCGGGTCGGCAACGGCTTCACCTGCGTGCTGCGCGCGACCGGAGCCATGGCGTGTTGGGGCTCGTTGATCGACGGTGTCCACGCGACGCCGATGGAGATCACCGGGCTGCCTTCCACCGGCCGCATCATCGACTTCGACGCCGAGGACCAGGGATTCGATCTGTGTGCTGGTCGACGTCCCGCCTCCTTCGCCGAGCCGCCCCCTCTTGTGCTGGAACTCGTCGAACTCGGACGGGCAGATGGGCGTCGGAAACCAGCTCCCGGTGACGGAGCCGACCTACGTCCTCGACTACACGGACTTCGACAGCGTGACGACCGGCACCGACTTCACTTGCGCCGTGCGCGCCTCGCACCAATCGCTCACCTGCTGGGGCGTCGGCGGACTGCTCGGCGACGACACGAGCACCACGAGCAGCACGCCGCAGAGCACCTACGACTACCCGTGAGCCAGGGCGCGTCCTCTGCCACGCGTGCTGGTGAGGACGCGTTCGCTCTTCGGCGTTCGCTCTTCGGCGTTCGCTCTTCGGCGTTCGCGCTTCCGCGTCAGTGGGACGCGGCTTGCTCGAGCGTGTGGCAGGCGCTCTGGGTGCCTCCCTGGCAGGCATCCTCCAAGAGCTGCATCCCGCGCGCGACGTTGCGTTCGACGCCCTCGCCGTTGACGTAGAGCACGCCGAGGCCGGCGCAGCCTTCTCCGTCGCCCGCCTCGCAGGCCTGGGCGAAGAGGGCGCCGGCGCGCGCCGGGTCGTGCAGCGGGCCTTCGGCGTTCAGGTAGAGGACGCCGAGGTCGGCGCAGCCCCGCATGCTGCCGCCGTCGCACGAGCGCGAGAGGAGCTGCTCGGCCCGCGGCAGATCCTGCTCCACGCCTTCGCCGTTCAGGTACATCGTGCCGAGGTCGGCGCAGGAGCCGGGCTCACCGGCGTCGCAAGCGCGGGCGAAGAGGTCGTGCGCGCGGTCGACGTCCTGCGGGACCGACCGCCCTTGCGCGTAGAGGAGCGCCAGGTTGCCGCAGCCGAACGCGCTCCCGCCGTCGCAGGCGTCCTCGAGGAGCGCGCGGGCGTGGGCGTCGTCCCGCTCCACGCCGCGCCCGTTCATGTAGAACGCGCCGAGGTTGGCGCAGGCGTCTGCGGAGTGGGCGCGGCACGTCTCTTCGAGGAGCTGCGCAGCCCGCGCCTCGGCCTCTTCGTCGGCGTGGCCTCCGTCGGCGATCAGGAGCGCGAGGTTGGTGCAGCCGAGCGCGTCGCCGGCGCGGCACGCGCCTTCGAGCAGCTCGCGGGCGCGGGCGTCGTTGCGCTCCACGCCGCGGCCTTCCCGGTAGAGCGCGCCGAGGTTGGCGCAGGCTTCCGTGGCGCCCGCGTGGCAGGTGCGCTCGAAGATGTCCGCGGCCCGCGCGCCGTCGACGGCCATCCCGAGACCGCGCGCGTAGAGGACGCCGAGGTTCGCGCAGCCCTCCTGATCGTCGTCCTGGCAGGCGCGCTCGAAGAGACGCCTCGCGTGCACGTAGTCGGGCGGGCCTCCCTGTCCGTTCATGTAGAGCACGCCGAGCCCGCTGCACCCGCGCGCGTCCCCGGCCTCGCAGCCTCGACCGAGCAGCTCGCGCGCTCGGTCGAAGTCCCGCTCGACGCCGATTCCGTCGACGTAGAGCACCGCCAAGTTGCTGCATCCCCAGCGCGGGTCTTGCTCGCAGGCGCGTTCGAAGAGCTGCCTCGCGCGCTCGCCGTCCTCGTCCACCCCGAGCCCGCTCGCGTACACGAACCCGAGCCCCGAGCAGCCCTCCGCGTCGCCGGCCGAGCAGGCCCGCTCGAGCAGCCCCCGCGCCCGGTCGAAGTCGCGCTCGACCCCCTCGCCGCGGATGTAGAGCCGCCCGAGGTTGGCGCAGCCCTTCGCGACGTCGGCGTCGCAGGCGTGCTCGAAGAGCGACCTCGCCCGCGCCGGGTCGGCCTCGACACCGGTGCCCTCCGTGTAGCGGCGCCCGAGCTCGACGCAGCTCGCTTGCGCGCCTCCCTCGCACTCGCGTGTCAGCGTCGCCACCGCCCGATCGGCGAGCGGCGCGGCCGGCGCCGGCGGGCCGCCGCAGGCCAGCAGCACGGAGCCGATCAGGGTCACGGTCACGGGGCGCGGCGGGGTCATTCGGTTCTCCGACGGCTTGGGGACGCGGAGAGCATCGCACGACGAAGGCTCGAAAGCCGGGACGCGAGGCGGTCGACCGGCACGCCCGCAGGGAGAGCCGCCGCCCGCCGCACCCCGACAGCCGGAATCTGCGAGACCGTGACCCAGATGATCATCGAGCCCAGTCGCACTTCTGGCGGAGGGCGACCTCATCGGCCCACGCGCGCAGCTCACTCTCGTCCGCGCCGTCCCAACGCTCCCGCGGCCGGTCGCTGACGCACCCGTTTGCGTCGACCCAGTCGTCGAGAAGGCCGAGGGGTACGCGGAACCGGGCTCGGGGGTGGTTGCGCGCACGCACAGGAACGAGACCGATGAAGCAGTCGAGTGATCTTCGTCCACTGAACCACCCGCGCTCCTGAATAGTGGCGCGGATGAGACATGCAGTGGCATCGGCCTTCAGAGGCTGGATCTGGTTGTCCTGTCAGACGAGCGCGCCGCGATCCGTGGGCAGGGCTCACGGTGGTTTCAGCGCGTGCTCCGTCGCCCTGTCCACCGCCGTCGCGGTGCTGGCGTGGACGGGCTCGGCGGGCGCGCAGCAGGCCGACGCCTCCGGAGACCGCGGTGCCGCCCCGGCCGCCCCTCGCGACGCCCACCCCCGCTCCGGGGCGTGCGGGTGGCGGACGGAGCGATCCACTTCTGATCGGCCGGCCCGCCCGAGCTGGGCGAGCGCGGATGTCGCGTCCCAGTCGCGAGACATGCGATTGGGATACGAACGTGAGCCGGCGCGTTCGCGAGGGACGTATTGCGCGAACCGACGCTCGGACTCGCGGGGCAGATGATTGGGGTGCTCGAACGGTTCACGCCTCCGTGAGCGCGGCTCGTTCGCCGGTGGCGACCGTTCGTGGTGCCGTTCCTCGTGTCGCGCGCCGCCGACTTCACACTGAGGGTGATGCCGCGAACTCCCGAAGCGCTCGCCCGCCGCCTCGTCATCGCCGCCGCGCCCGCCGTCGTCGGCGCGGCGAGCGGGCTGGCGGTGGCGCCGCACGAGTGGAGACCCTTCGTCTCGTTGGCTCTGGCGGGGCTCGCGGCCGGCGCGGCGCTCCCCGATATCGCTCGCCGCGTGGACGACGGGGCGGCCTATGGGACGGCCTGGCTCGCGGTGGCGCTCGGGCTCTGCGTCGCGTTCGGTCTCCCCGGCATGTGCGCGTCCATCGGGCTCGGGCCTCCGGTCGCGCTCGCGCTCACGATCTACCTCTGGATCCCGCCGGCGCTCGAGCGGGGCTCGGCAGTGGCCCCCACGCTCGAGGACGCGCCGCGCTGGTGGCGCGCGATCGGGATCTGGCTCGCGTGCGCGGCCCTTCCCACGCTCGCGGTCGCTGTCCCCTGGGGCCGGGCGCTCGGCATCGTCACCGCGCTCGCCGGCGCCGTCGTCGCGCTCGCCGCCCACCGGCGGCTTCGGGTGCTGCGCCGCCTCTGGCAGGACGCGCGCGACGGCGAGAACGGGCTGGCTCTCGTCGAGCGTGGGGAGCTGGACGCGCCCGCGCTGCTCCGCGACCACCAACCTCTCGACGCGGTCATCGTCCGGGCAGCGGCCGGCGGACCCTACCGTGGCAACCCGGAGCCCGTCGCCCTCGCGCCGCGCGATTGGCTCCAGCCTGCGGGGACGCCGTGGGGCGATTTTCCGCGACGGGCGCGGTCGTTGGCCGCTTTCACCGGTGCGTTCTTCAACCCGGTGGTCGCTTGCGGGCTGGGCTTGGTCGCGGCCAACCTGGCCCACCCGGCGTCAGAGTCCTGTGGGGCGCACTGGAGACAGGGTACGGCGGTCGGCGTGCTCACCTCCATCGTCACCACCATCCTCGGCGCCCAGCTCCTGGCCAGGCTCGAGCCGAGCGGTCGCCCGGGCATCTACGTGACGAGCGCCGTCGTCTTCGTCTTCGCGGCGCTATTCGAGCTCTTCTGCCTCATGATGACCTACGGCTTCGCCTGCTGGAACTGACTCATGGGCGCCGACCCGGCGTCGAGCTGGAGCGACCGCGCCGGGCCGCGTGAACGACCTCCGTGGTCGCCGGCGAGCCTCGATGCGCCGATGCCATCGGTGGCCCGAGCCTCGAACACGAGCGGGGCCGCTCGGACGGATCCGAGGGCCCCGCGTCGCAGGTTCGAACGGCCAGCGTCAGAGCGGAGAGTCGTTCCGGTAGTAGCCGTTCGTGCCGCCGTCGCTGGCGAACATGTCGAGGTCTCCGTCGCCGTCGAAGTCGCCGAGCACGAGATCGCTGCGGGTGGTCGTGCTGAAGGTGCTGGCGGCGGTGAGGCTCCCGCCGTCGTTCGTCAGCAACCCGTTCTCGCCGGTGTCCGAGTCGCTCGAGGCGGCCACGTCGAGATCCCCGTCGCCGTCGAGGTCGCCCACGGTGAGCGCGCCGCAGCCTGCGGTGCTACCGACCGGTGCGGTCTGGGCGAGCGAGAAGCTCCCGGCGCCGTCGTTGGTCCAGACCTCCACGCCGCCACTCGTCCCCGGCACGCAGGCGACGATGTCGATGGCGCCGTCGCCGTTCATGTCACCCCCGCGGCCGGCCACGGTGCGGTTCGAGCCGAGGTTGGAGCTCTCCGTGAGGTTGCCGCGTCCGTCGTTCAGGAAGACCGAGTTCTGACCCGACCAGTTCTGCTCGACCACGTCGAGGTCGCCGTCGAGGTCGAGGTCGGCCAGGACGAGATCCTTGTTGTTGTGGGAGTCGGAGAAGGTCGCGCCCTCCGTGAAGGTGCCGCTTCCGTCGTTGAGCCACACGACGCTGGGGTCCCCGCTTCGGTTGCCGACCACGACGTCGAGGTCGCCGTCGCCGTCCATGTCGGCCGCGCGGGCGGTGTCGCTGCTGCGGGTGCCGAGCGCCTGACCGGTGGAGGTGAAGGTGCCGGATCCGTCGTTGAGCCAGACCTCGTTCGGCTCGCTGTTGCGGTTGGCCAGGAAGGCGTCGAGGTCTCCGTCTCCGTCGAAGTCCGCCAGCGCGAGGTCGATGGTGTGCCCGCTACCGAACGACGTCCCCGCCGAGAAGTCGCCGGACGTGCCGAGGCGGATGATCTGCGACTGGTCGCTCTCGTCGGCGAGCACCACGTCGAGCAGTCCGTCGCCGTTCACGTCGCCCGCCCGCACGCCGCGCGATTCGTTCCCGCCGGTGCTGGCGCTGGTGTCCTCGACCAGCATCCCGCCCATCGAGGCGACCGCCACGTCGAACTGCCAGATGTGGCGGACGGCCCGCCCGTCGTCGGCGCTCACGCCGAACACGTCCACGGTCACCCGCTCGCCTCGTTGCAACGCGGCGTCGGGTGTGAACACCAGCTCTCCGCTCGAGCCCACCGACACGGTGCCCGACACGGTCCCGCCGAGGCTGCCCCAGACGTGCACGTTCGCGGCGGTTGCCGTCGACGCGTCGAGCGTGCAGCTCGGGGTCAGCGTGATGGCGGTGGCCGGGTCGACGCCGAGCGCGTAGGGAGCCGGGCTCACGCTCGCCGGCGCGCAGCTGCAGCGGCTGGCGACGCAGTGCTCCGCGCCGCCGCAGGACACCGCGCACGAGCCGCAGGTGGCCTCGGTGTCCAGGCCCGTCTCGCAGCCGTCCGTCCCGTCGAAGTTGCAGTCGCCGTAACCCACGTCGCAGGTGGTCGCGCATCGGCCCGCGGCACACACCGGAGCTTGGTTGTCGCCGGCCGCGCAGCTCGTGTCGCAGGTGCCGCAGTGATTCGGGTCGTCGTTGGTGTCGACGCAGGTGCCGCCGCAATCGGTCAGCGGGCAGACGTCGGTGCACGCGCCTGCGAGGCAGTACTGCCCATCGGCGCAGGCGGTGTCGCAGCCCCCGCAGTGGGCGGGATCGGTGTCGAAATCGGCGCAGTCCGTGCCGCACGCGTTCTGTCCGCTCGGGCATACGAGCGCGCAGGAACCGTCGACGCACTGCTCGTCCGTCCCGCAGCTCGTGCCGCAGTCGCCGCAGTGGCTCGCGTCGACGCTGGTGTCGACGCACGCGCCGCTGCAATCGGTCAGCGGGCAGGCGTCGGCGCACGCACCGGCCACACAGTACTGCCCATCGGCGCATGCCGTGTCGCAGCCGCCGCAGTGAGCGGGATCGGTGTCGAAGTCGGCGCAGTCGGTGCCGCAGGCGTTCTGACCCGTCGGGCATACGAGCGTGCAGGAACCGGCGACGCACTGTTCGTCGCTCGCGCAGCTCGTGCCGCAGTCGCCGCAGTGGCTCGCGTCGAGGCTGGTGTCGACGCAGGCCCCGCTGCAGTCGGTCAGCGGGCACGAGTCGGCGCAGGCGCCGGCAAGGCAATACTGGCCGTCGGCGCAGGCGGTGCCGCAGTCGCCGCAGTGGGCGGGGTCGCTCTGGAGATCGGCGCACACGTCGCCGCACATCTGAAGAGGGCAGCTCGTGGGTTGCGAGGCATCCACACCGACCGCCGCGTCGGAGTCGTGTGAGGAGCCCCCGCAGCCGGCAGCGGTGAAGAGAAGATCAACGCGAGAGAGCTGGTGTGGCGCATGGGGCCGACGGTAACCCGTCCGCCGCCGTTTCGCTCGTGCGCTGGAAACCCTCGGTAACCCTCGGTAACCCGCGGACCGCGGTGGCACGGAGCGAGCTGGGCGCCTCCGGGTGAACATGGCCAGCTGCGGTCGCCGGTTGCGCCGGAGCTGAACACGAAGGGTTGCGCCGACGCCGCTCGACCCCGTAGGTTGAAGCGTCTCTAACCAACGGGGGTATCCAGTGGGTATCGATTACGAACGCTTCGACCGTCTCCTCGATCGCTCGGCCGAGTTGGCCGCGAGAGAGGACGTCGATCCGAGCGTCAAACGTGTGTACGACGACAAGCTCGCGGCGGACGCGACCACGTACCGGGCGTCGCACGACGGGCTGAAGAACGCCGAGGTGGTGGCCAAGAAGGAGCACGGCGAGGAGCTTCAGGCGCTCGAAGACGTCGACCAG
This sequence comes from uncultured Pseudomonadota bacterium, assembly GCA_963832725.1. Taxonomy (GTDB): domain Bacteria; phylum Myxococcota_A; class Polyangia; order Polyangiales; family Sandaracinaceae; genus JAEZBP01. The sequence continues at coordinate 2,117,059 of CAWHVG010000005.1, read as the reverse complement.
CCCTATCTCAAGGCCCGCACGGTCACGAAGATCTACGTGAAGGACCTGGCGGTGCCGGAGACGCTGAAATCGCTCTCCACCGACACCGACAAGCGCGACGCGCTCCGCTCGCTGCTCGAGATCCTGGACGCGAACGACGACTCGCCCGGATGGGCCGCGGATCTGACGTCCGGCGACTTCGGTCGGCTGGCGCCGATCGCGATTCAGCAGATCACCGAGTGGATCACCGCCGACGGCAACCTGGAGACGGCGGTGCACGCGCGGCAGGAGGCCTACGCCAAGGCGTACGAGCGCTTCCTCGAGTTCCGGGACGTGGTCCGCGCCACCTACACGTCGAGCTCGATCCACTACCGCCGGCTCCTCGTGCGCTCGAGCGGCACCCTCGCGGTCGAGGATCCGAGCAGCGGTGGTGGCAACGGCGGCTGAGCGAGCATTCGGTTCGTCCGGCGAATCGGCTTGGCAACGAGCGGAGGCGGCCCTCGGGCTGCCTCCGTTCGTTCTTGGACCCCCCTGATCTGCCGTTAGGCAGCGCCTCGGCCCCGTCCACGCGAGCCGAGCGCCGTCCAAGCGCGCCGTGCTCCTCTCCACGCGGCAGGTGCCCGTCTCCACGCGCTCGGCGGCCGTCTCCACGCGCACATGACCTGTCTCCACGCGCTCGCCGGCGGTCTCCACGCGCACGTGGCGCGTCTCCACAGGCTCGTCGGCCGTCTCCACCCGCGATGAGCCCCATCCACACGCGTGCGGCCTTCGTCCACGCGCTCGGGTGGCGTCTCCACGCGCTCCTGACCCTCGGGCTGGGGCTCGCGAGCCTCCTCCACGGGCTCGGGGCCGCTCTCCATACGCAGCCAGCGCCCTCCACGGATCGGACCGGGTTCTCCACGCGAAGGGTGGCGTCATCCACGCGAAGGGTGCCGTCATCCACGCGAAGGGTGGCGTCATCCACGCGAAGGGTGCCGTCATCCACGCGAAGGGTGGCGTCATCCACGCGAGGGGTGGCGTCATCCACGCGGCCGGTGCCGTCATCCACGCGGGTGGTGGCGTCATCCACGCGGCGGGGTGCTCGTCCACGCGGGGGGTGGCGTCGTCCACGTGGGGGGTAGCGTCATCCACGCGGGTGGTGGCGTCATCCACGCGGGTGGTGGCGTCATCCACGCGGCCGGTGGCGTCATCCACGCGGGGGGTGGGGTCATCCACGCGCTGGGGTAGTGGCCGCTCTTGGGCTTTGCGCGCTGGTCGCGACAATCGTGGTGGAGGTGGTGCGCGGTGATCGTTTGTTTAGGGGGCTGCGCGCCCCCTGGCGCGACTTCGTCGCGCCGTACCCCATCGGGGCGCGAGCCTCCGGCGCCTTGGGCGTTGCGCGACTTGGTCGCGCTCGCCCGCGCCTGCGGTCCGCACCCGCCGCGCTTCGCGCGGGTGCTCGGGACCCCGTGGCTCCGGTGGCTGTCAGTAGTGGACGGCCGGGTAGCCCGCTGGAGGGTGACCGCGGGCTGCGGTCCGCACCCGGCGCGCGTGGGATCATGGAAGCGAGGCGGTGGCCGCTCTTGGGCTTTGCGCGCTGGTCGCGACAATCGTGGTGGAGGTGGTGCGCGGTGATCGTTTGTTTAGGGGGCTGCGCGCCCCCTGGCGCGACTTCGTCGCGCCGTACCCCATCGGGGCGCGAACCTCCGGCGCCTTGGGCGTTGCGCGACTGCGTCGCGCTCGCCCGCGCCTGCGGTCCGCACCCGCCGCGCTTCGCGCGGGTGCTCGGGACCCCGTGGCTCCGGTGGCCGCGTTCGCGCCGGGAGCGTCATCCACGCGACCGGTGGGGTCATCCACGCGGCGGGTGGGTCTCGATCTACTCGCGCTGCCGGGGCGGAAGGATGTCGCGAGCGCAGAGGAGGTCGTACCCGACGCGGTCGAGGCAGTCTGGCGGCGCGAAGCGCCTCAGAACCACGAACCTCTCACCACGAATCGCCGCCCAATGGACGCTCCCGTCGGGCGCGGTCCATGGGCGGGCGATGGGGAAGTCATCGGTCAAATCAGAGTCGGCGAACATCGCGTCGCCGCGCCACGCAACGTGCAGGCGGTGAGCCCGATCGTAGTGCCGATGAACCGGGAGGGTCGCGGCGCTCGGCCGCTGAAGGTCGGCGAGCGACTCGACTCCGAGGTCCTCGATCGTGTGCCTGTCGACCCAGACCGTCGCGTAGCAGCCGTCCCAGACGAGCCGAGGCGTGAAGTCGGGGTCTTCCGAGTTCGACGGCGTCCAGCGCTCGTCCGCTCCCCAGAGTCCCACGAGCTCGGGATGCACCGGATCGGCGCAGGCCTCGACAGGGAAATGGGCGCGCCAGCAGTCCGACTCGTCGATCCGATGGCACAGGCTGGGCCAACGCCTCGGTGATGCTCCGCCGGTCCGCTCGCTATCGGGCGGTCTCACGCTCGGCTGACCGGTGCCGCAGCTCCCGAGGAGGAGCAGTAGCCAGCACCGGAACAGAATTCGCGCCATTTTAGAAGGCCGGATACCGTCGAATGGCACCGTCGAGCAAGGCCGGGGGAGATGGGCTTGGAACGATCCGGAGGACACGCCCCCTCCGCGCGGCCGCACGCCACAAGCCGCCCTGTTCTGTCCGCGCGATTTCGCAGGTATATCGCCATTCGACCATGGCCATTGGCTGGCTCCCAGGGAACGCGCGGGCCTGCCCCGGGCGCTGGTAGAGGTACGTGCGAAATTCGGCGCGACTCTCCACGCTATGTACGTCTCCATGGCGAGCAAAGAACAAAGCGTATGCCGACGACAACGACGGATCATCGTATACGATTTCACCATTTGGGTGCCTGACGGGTGCAAGCCAGAGCCCACGATCCGCATATCGAGCGCTACTGCCGGTCGAGTCGACGAACCAATCCTGGTTCTCATCGGAAAAGTGCGGACGGTCATGCGCCTGGAGTACCCGCTCGGCCTCCGAACCCGATGACCCGTCATAGTGCACGTCCTCCATGATCGGCTCGACGCTGGAGCTACCATCGAATCGGGTGACTCGTTCAGGCAGAAACCTCCCGGTCTGCACCCATGTGAGAGGTACGTCGGTCGGATCACCGAATGCTGCCAGCGCCACGATACCGTTGGCAACTCGCAACTCTCCGTCGTCCCGCTGCAATCGAATCGACACCCCCGTCCGCACTTGGACGACGATCTCCTGGGAGGAGGCGTTTGCACGTTCCCACGCCCTTGGAGCGCACCGGAAAACGCGCTGAAGCGCTAGACGACCGAAGAACACTTCGGAGAGGACTCCTCCTGCGAGGCCTGGTCCGGGGCGAACTCGGCGCGACTGGGCCCCTTCGAGGATACGAGTGACAGAGTTGGGGAGGTGTTCGAGTCGTCCTTCACACACGCCAATACCCTATCCTCCCCGCCCAAGGCGTACCAGCACCACTCGATCACTTCGGATTCCGTCGCCTGCGCCGAACTCTGCGCACGACGTGGGTCGTGCCGGCACTCCCTCGGTCGCTCTTCGCTCGGAAGCTCAGGACGCGAGACCATTGACCGTGCTCGGCTCGGGACCGACCGCCGCGGCCTGCGCTCAGTGGCCTTCGCAGGCGGCGCCGGAGAGGCAGCCGATCTCGCAGCACTGCTCGGCGTCGACGTAGCCGATGGTGCAGAGGCGGCACATGGCGTCGTGGTCGAGCTCCTGGCTCTCGCCGTGCTCGACGGCACCGATCCGCGCGGCGGTGCGCTCGTTCTCCATCGTGCTGGTCAGCGCTTGGACGTCGTCCTCGTCGGTCTCGGCGACGTTGTGCTGCTCGCCCGGGTCGTCGGCGACGCGGTAGAGCTCCACCGGCGCGAGGCCGCGCGGGTTGCCGGCGTTGGCGGTGATGAGCTTGAGCTCTTCGAAGTCGCGCCGCTCGCGCACGCTCTCGAGGATGTTGCCCTCGTGGCTCTCCTCCGCGTAGACGCGCGGGCTGCCCTCTTCGATGTTGCCGCCCTGCACGCCCTCGGGGATCGAGAGGCCGACCTGGCGGAGGACGCTCGGCATGAGATCGATGCTCTGCACCCAATGGCTGACGTGAGTGCCGGCCCGCTCGTTGCCCGGTAGCTTCACGAAGAGCGGCACGTGGACCTGCTCGTCGTAGAGGGTGGTGCCGTGCCAGAAGCCGCCGTGCTCGCCGAGCTCTTCGCCGTGGTCGGCGGTGACGACGATCATCATGTCGTCGTAGAGGCCGCGCCGGCGGAGCTCGTCCATCAGGTGGCCGAACTGCGCGTCCCAGTAGCTGATCTCGCCGTCGTAGAGCGCGAGCAGGCGCGGCGCCTCGTCGAGCTCCGGGTGCTGGTGCGCCGCCCGCGCGTAGCCGCTCCCGTCGTAGGGATGCGGGAAGTAGGGATCGTGCGGGTCCATGTAGCCGACGAAGGTGAACGAGGGCGCGCTCGTCGGAGGCTGCCGTCGAAGAGCTCGAGCAGGTGGCGGTTGACGGTCTCGGCGTCCTGGTAGGCCGTGCCCGGCTCGACCGCGCCGCGCATGGCGCGGATCTTCTCGATGCCCTGCCGCATGGCCTGCACGAGCAAGAGCTTGGCCGCCGAGTCGTCCGCGCCGAGCACGAACTCCGGCTCGAGGAACTCGTAGCTGTCGAAGCCCTGCTGGAAGTTGAAGTAGGGGCCGACGTTGAAGTTCGTGATCAGGCCGCGCGTGGCGTAACCGCCGGTGTGGAGCGCTTCGGCCAGCGTGGTGACCTCGTCGGGCAGGGCGTCCGGCTTGCCCATGACGCCGTGGCTGGAGGCGTGGCGGCCGGTGAGGATCGAGGCGAAGCTCGGCCGGGTCCAGCTCGCGTTGGAGAACGCGAAGTCGTAGCGGACGGCGTCCTGGGCGAAGCGGTCGAGGCCGGGCGTGTGGCCGTCCGCGTAGCCGTAGGCCGGCAGGTGATCGGCGCGCAGGGTGTCGACGACGATGAAGAGGACGTTCGGCGCGCCTTCGGGGGCGGCCGGTCGCGCGTTCTCCCCCTGCTCGGCCGAAGCGGGGCGGCCGGCGAAGAGGGTGAAGCCGCCCACCCCGGCGACGATGGCCGCGACCAGCGCGGGCGAGCCCCACGCGCTCAGCATGAAGCGGCCGACCCGCCCGCTGGTCCACACGCGGAGCAGGAACGAGAGCACGAGGAAGATCAAGAGCGCGCCCGCCGCGCAGCCGAGGAAGACGAGGATGCCTTCCTTGCTCTTCCAGACGAGCTCCTCGTGGAAGACGTCGCGGCGGATGCGGAAGGCGCCGAGCGCCAGGCCGAGGAAGGCGACCAGGAACGCGGTGGTCCGCGCGTAGGCCTGCGGCTCCGGCACGGCTTCGCGCCGCATCAGCCGGCCGCTCCAGGCGGAGGCGAGCCCGAGCGCCGCGCCGCCGAGGCCGCAGAAGATTGCGTAGGCGATGGCGCCGTAGGCCAGCACGCCGTACCCGACCCGGCCGCCGCCGTCGGCGACCACCACGCCGCCCTCGACCAGGCCGACGATGGTCCCGGCCAGCAGGCCCGCGCCCGCGCCGATGCTCAGACCGCGCACGCGGCTCGGCCACTGCGTCCTCGGGAATCTCCGGCAGCTCGGCGTAGTGACTTGTCTTCGCGGTCGGCGTCCTCGACGGTCAGGCCCGTGACCTCGTCGTTGCGGCGCGGCGTGCGAGGAGGAACGCGATGCCAGTCAGGCTGACCAGCATCTCGGCGCTGAATCCGACGGTCGGGATCAGCGCCGCCTGCGCTTCGCTCAGACCGACGGCGGGTAGAGCGCGACCGCGGCGGCTGCCTCGCGGACGCCGACGCCGTTGACCGAGATCGGCACCAGCGTCGCCATGATCTCATCGACGAGGCGAAGAACACCAGCTGGATGATCAGCTCGAGCCGCATTGCCCGCGCCGCGCAGACGTAAATGAGGTTGTTGAACGCGTGGACCCCGACGCCGTAAGCGACGGCGCGCGCGAGCGGCGGCCCTTGCCGTGGTAGGCGCAGACCGCGTCAGGATCAGCGTCTGAAGCGCGGTTCGACCTGGCGCGGCAGGAGCCGGAAGAGCGGTCGGAAGAGGGCTCGGCTTCGCGACAGCAGCGTCATCCCAACGCTGACCAGGACGACGAAGAAGACGTTACCAGGATGACGCCTTCGGTGCCGATGAAGCGAAGCCCGAGGCGCTCGGCCAGCATGACCACGACGCCGAACGAGAGCTGGCCGAGGACCTTCTCGACCCTCGCCACCGCGGTCGCGCGCGCCGGCTTCTTGCGTCTGCTGCGCCGACGTCGAAGAGCTTCCACCCATCGAGGCCGAGCCCGCCCGGCGTGAACGCGCCCCAGAAGCGGCCGATCATGAAGGAGGGGACGAGGAAGCTCCACCTCGCGCCTGGATGCCCTGGCCGTCCAGCATCACCCGCCAACGCGGACCGCGAAGCCGATGGCCACGAGCTGCATCCTCAGCCGCGGCCGCGAACCAGCGCCACCGAAGCGCTGGAGGTCCGGGACGTCAGCTCGTCGAGGCCGTCCTTGGCCGCGACGGTCTGCCGTAGACCTGGTAGAGACCGAAGCTCGAGACGGCGACCTTGAGCGCCAGGATGATCCAGCTCTTGGCCGACCGCGGCCCCTTCTTCGGCGGCTCGGCGACCGTCTCCTGCTCGGCTGACGAGCGACGCGGGCGGCCCGTAATCCTGAAGCGTCTCGTCGTGCTCGGCCGTCTCGGACATCGGCATCCTCTCGAGATTGCAGCGGAAACCGCCGCGCGGGCCACACCGGCCCGACGAGCCCTGACAACTGCACACCCGGACCCTGAACGTCCGAGCGGTGGCAGCCCCTTCCGGTACCCTGCCCCGTGAGAGCGGTCAAATTGCCGGCAAGCGCGACCCAGAGCCGCCTGGGGACCCGCTTCGTGGTATCTAGCGGCCGATGGCTGCCTACGTCGTCGGCGTCGCGGGAGGGACCGGGTCCGGGAAATCGACCGTCGCGGAGCGGATCGTGCAGGCGCTCCCGCCCGAGCACGTCGGGATCATCCAGTACGACAACTACTACCGGGACCGCGCGGAGCTCAGCTACGAGGAGCGCTGCAAGCTCAACTTCGACCACCCGGACTCGCTCGAGACCGAGCTCCTGATCGAGCACCTGGCGAAGCTGAAGGCCGGCGACGCCATCGACACGCCCGTCTACGACTTCAAGCGGCACCGCCGGAGCGAAGAGACCGAGCGCGTCGAGCCGCGGCGGGTGATCGTGGTGGAGGGGATCCTCGTGTTCGTGGAACCGCGCCTTCGCGAGCAGCTCGATCTCAAGCTCTTCGTGGACACGCCGCCGGACATCCGGGTCTTCCGCCGCATCCGCCGCGATCTGGAGCACCGCGGGCGCACCTTCGCGTCGATCCGCGAGCAGTACTACGCGACCGTGCGGCCGATGCACCTGCAGTTCGTGGAGCCTTCGAAGGCCTATGCGGACCTGATCATCCCCGAGGGCGGCCGAAACCGCGTGGCGCTCGATCTGATCCTGGCCAAGCTCCGCGCCGTCGCCGAGGCCTGAGCCCGATCGCGGACGCTTCCGCGAACGATCGGGTCGCTCGGCTCCAAGCGGCGAGCGATCCTCGGCCTCGGTGCCGGACGGGGGCGAGTCGCTCGGCCAGCCCGCGACGGGACGGCGGACCTCCGGCCGCGGTCTTCGTCACGGGCCCGGGCCGGAGCTTCCGTCGCTGGCGTGGACGCTCGTTCGGGGCATGCTCCGCCGCATGCGAGCGGTGCTCTTCGACCTCGACGGAACCCTGATCGACTCCGGCGCGCTCTACCTGGAGTGCTATCGCCGGGCGTTCGCCTCGGCGCTGGACACGCCGCCGAGCTGGGGCGAGATGATGCGCCGCCGGCCGGCGTCGGAGCGCCTCTTCCTGCTCGAGTGGCTGGGCGAGGAGCTCGGCGATCGGGTGCACGGCCTCGTCTGCGAGACCTACGAAGCGATGGTGGGCGAGCTGCTCGGCGGGTTCTTCGAGGGCGTGCCCGAGATGCTGGAGGACTTGAAGGCGCGCGGCGTCCCGATGGGGATCGTGACCGGCAAGAGCCGGCGCGCGTTCGAGGCGACCTGCCGCACCGTCGACCTGAGCCCTTCTTCGACGTGGTGGTGCTCGAGGACGACGTCCCGGCGCCCAAGCCCGACCCGACCGGGCTGGTGCGGGCGCTCGCCGAGCTGGGCACTCGAGGCGCACGAGGCGGTCTACGTCGGCGACACGCCGATGGACGTCGAGGCGGCACACCGCGCGGGCATGGTCGGCGCGTCCGCGCTCTGGTGCCGCCCGCCCGAGGATCGCCAGCGGATCCGAGAGAAGCTCGACCCGCGGGTGTGGGCGCTCTCCGAGCCGCGCGAGCTGACCGCGCGCTTGCCCCGCTGAGCGAACGCCCTCTGCGGCCGCGTCGTGAGATTGGCGCTCGGCGAGTCGGCGGGCTCCGCTCGTCGGGACCGCGTCGGTCCTCGCGATACGCCGTGTCGCTTCGCCACGCCCGACAGGCTGCACGCCATCTCGGCGAGGCTCGGTCCGAGGTCGCGAGAGGGTCCGGATTTCCTTCGGGCTCGGTACTTCACCCGACTGCTAGACTTCGCGGGGTCTCCGATGGATACCGCGACCGTCTTCACCAACTACACGTGCAACCAGCACTGCGGCTTCTGCACGTTCCGGAGGCCGCAGGACGAGCGCGGGTTCACGGCCCTGCCCCGCATTCGAGGCGAGATCCGCGCCGCCGCCGCGCAGGGCGCCAAGACGCTGGTGATCAGCGGAGGCGAGCCGACGCTCGATCCGAGGCTGCCGGGCCACGTCCGGGCCGCGCGAGAGGCCGGGATCGAGGAGGTGATCCTCGAGACGAACGCGATGATCCTCGCCTACCCCGGGCGCGCCGAGGCGCTGGTGGAGGCGGGGCTGACGACGGCGCGCGTGGCGCTCAACGCCCCGGCGGCCGAGGCCTCCGATGCCATCACGGAGGTCGCCGGCGCGTTCGAGCTGACCCTGCGCGGGGCCGAGCGGGCCGCCGCGGCGGGCCTCCGGGTGGAGCTCGGGACGGCGCTGACCACCGCGAACCTGCGCGACGCGGTGGAGCTGCCGGCGTTCTGTGCGGCGCGTCTGCCGGCGGTCCGGCGCATCGTGGTGCGCGCGGTCGTCGACGCCGACGACGCGCTGGTGCCGCGCTACGGCGACGTGGCCGACGCCGTGACCGAGATGACCGAGGCGGCGCGCGAGGCGGGGATCGAGCTGCGTTTCGACCCGCGCTATTCGATCCCGCTCTGCCTCTTCCCGGCGCGGCGTCGCTACCCCGAGCTCTTCGCGGTCGGCGCGCCCCACGTCGCCCAGGGGTTCTCGCGGGTTTCGGCGTGCGAAACGTGCGTCGCGCGCGAGCTCTGCCCCGGCATCCAGCAGCGCTACTTGGACCTGCACGGCGAAGCGGGCATCGAGCCGGTCCCGGCGCGCGAGACCCGCTTCGTCCGCGGCCTCGGCGGCGACCGCCGCGAGCTCGTCGAGAAAGAGCTCATCAGTGACTCCATCTGCTACACGGGCGGCGACGGTGGCGCCCGGCGCGAGCGGGTCATCCGCATCAACTTCCACTGCAATCAGGACTGCCCCTTCTGCTTCGTCAATCGTGATTTGCCGGCGCAGGATCCGTCGCGCATCCGCGACGAGATCGCCCGCGCGGCCGAGGACGGAGTAGGGCTCCTCTCGCTCAGCGGGGGCGAGCCGACGCTCAACCCGTCTCTGCCCGACTACATCCGTCAGGCCTCGGAGCTCGGGCTCCTCGTGCAGATCCAGACCAACGCGATCCGCTGTGCCAGGCCAGGCTATGCGCTCTCGCTGCGGGAGGCCGGGCTGGTGCGAGCGTTCGTGTCGCTGCACGGCGCGACGGCGGCGGTGTCGGACACGGTCACCCGCGCTCGAGGCACCTTCGAGCGGACCCTGACCGGCGTCGGCGAGTTGGTCGCGGCGGGTGTGCACGTCTCGCTCAACTGCGTGATCACCGGCGAGAACTATCGTGAGCTGCCGGAGCTGGTCGCGCTCATCCATCGCGAGTGGGGGACGGCGCCGGAGCTCACCTTGTCGTACGCGAACGCGTCGACGGATTCTCGTGCCGGTGAACGACGTGATCACGCCTCGCTTCGAGGAGGTGCGCCCCTTCGTCGGCGAAGCGATCCGGATGGCGCGGAGTCTGGGCCTGGGCTGCAACGGGCTGGACGGCGAGTGCGGTCTGCCGCTCTGCTTCCTCGAGCGAGACTGGCTCGACGTCACCCGGCTGGCGGTGCTGCCGGAGCCGAACCCCGCGCCCGGCTTCCAGAAGCCGGCGGCGTGTGGTGACTGCCGCCTCTCCAGCCGCTGCGTCGGCGTGCGCGGAAACTACGCCGCGCTGCACGGCTTCCGGGAGGTCTCCCCCGTGAGCGAGCTGGTCTTCGAAGACGACGCGCGTGCCGCCCGCGAACCGGCGGAGTAGGCGTCGCTGCGATGAGCCAGCCCGGGCAGTTCGAGCTCCAGCTCGGTCACTTGTGCAACGACCGCTGCGTGTTCTGCGTCAGCGGTTATCTGACGTCGGAGGGGAAGGCGCCGCTCCTCGATGCGAGCGAGCTCATGACGGCGCTCGACGGGGCCTGGGCCGCCGGACATCGCCGCGTCACCCTGCTCGGCGGCGAGCCGACCATCCAGCCCTACTTCCTCGACGTCGTCCGGCACGCGGCAGCGCTCGGGTTCGAGATCGTCGTCTTCTCCAACGGCTCCAAGCCCGGCCGGACGGCGCTCGTGGACGAGGTCGCGGCGAGCGGCGCCGAGGTGGAGTGGCGCTTCTCGTTTCAGGGCGGGACGCGCGAGGCGCACGAGCGGACCACGCGCCGCCGGGGCTCGTTCGATCAGCTCCTGCGCGCGGTGTCCCGCGTCTCCGCGCTCGGCCAACGCATCACCGTCAACACATGCGTGGTGCGGCAGAACGGCGAGAGCCTCGGCGCGCTGCCGGCGTTGCTCGCGCCCTTCGGCGTGGCGCAGGTCCACGTCGACATGGTCAACCCCTACGACACCGGGCTCCTCCACGAGGACACCGGCGAGCCGGCGGTGGGGCCGGTGGCCAGCGCGCCGGGCGATCCGAGACGCATCGACGCGTCGGCCGCGTTGGCGGCGCTGCAGCCGCGCTACTCGGATTTGCGGGAGCCGCTGACGCGCATGATCGCCGGATTTCCGTCCGACTTCGACGTGAACATCGGCAATTTGCCCTACTGCATCGCGCCTTCGCTGGCGCCCTGGATCCATCACGGCGGCCAGAGGACGTGGACCTTGGTCGCGAACGATCGGGGGCGCGGCGAGCTCGGCCACAGAAGGCTCAAATACCACCTCAAACAGGCATTCAAGTCGAAGCCCGAGGGCTGCCGGCGCTGCGTCTTCGACGAGCGCTGTTCCGGCGTGTTCGACAGCTACGCCGCGCAGTACGGCACCGGCGAGCTGGTCCCGGTGAGCGAGGAGGCCATGAGCTCGCTCGATCGCGGGCAGCTCTTCGCGCTCCGGACCTCGGCGTTCCTGCGCCGCGCGCTCGAAGGCGCGACTCTCCCGGCCGGCGTGCGAGGCGTGACGCTCCACGAGCGCGGCCGGGACGAGGTGGGGCTGGTCTTCGACGCCGAAGATGGAGAGCTGGCGCTGGCGCTGCGTCCCGACGCGGGCGGGATGGCGGCCACCGATCGCTTCTCCATCCACGTGGAGCGCGGATCCTCGGAGCGACTCGGCGCGGCGCTGGCGTTCGTGTGGCGGGCCGCCCTCGACGCCGGCGCGCAGGGGGTGCACCCGCCGGGTCCGGATGCGTCGAGCACGCTGCCCGCTTCGGTGGCGGCGGGGCTCGCGCGCCTGCGCCGCGCTGCGCCCTTCGGGACGCTTCGGTGGGAGGATCTGCACGACCGCGGAGGCCGGCGTGGAGGCGACGCTGGCGGCGCCGGACGGCGCTCGCGCGGTGGTGTGGCTGCGCGACGAAGGCGGCAAGCTGCGCGGCGGCTATCGCGTGGACGGCGAGGACGCCTCGCCGGCGCTGGTCGAAGGCATCCGCCACGTGCTCGTGGCCCTCGGCCGCCTCCCTGCTGCCGCCGCCGACTGATCACGCTGCCGCTCGAGCCTCTTCGCTCGATTCCCCGGGCGAGCGCGCTCTCGTGACCCAACGGTGCGGCTCGCGTCGCCGGTGGCCCACCATGCGATCGACGCGGACGCGGCAGGCTGGAGTCGACGCGAGCGCGAGGACTGCGCGCGACGTCTCGTCAGCCGGCGAACCATGCGAGGCCGCGGCTGGCCGCCGTGAGCGGGACGGCTTCCAGCGCCACGCCCGCTTCTCGGCAGCGCCGTGCCAGTCGCTCGATCGCGTTCGCCGTGTCCGCCAAGCGACCGAGCCCGACCGCGTCGAGGGCGACCTCCACCCGGAGCTGGGGCACGTCGAGGCGCTGGGCCAAGTCCACGTAGGCATCGACCTGGTCCAGCACGCTCGAAGAGAGAGGAATCCGCAGCTCGACCGCGTCCACGCCGGCCTGGCGGAGCGCGCGGACGCCGCTCACCGCTTGGTCGAAGCCGCCGGGATCCCGGCTCGCGGCGTCCGCCAAGGCCGCTTCGGGCCCGAAGAGCTTCACGCTGGCGGCCTGCAATCCCGCCCGGACCGCGGCGCGCGCGAACCCGGGGACGGCGAAGCGCCGCCCGTTCGTGACCAGCCCCACCGGCCGCTCGTCGTCGCCGCGGGCCAGCCGGACGAGCCGCAGGAACGCGGGGTGGATGGTCGGCTCGCGCCCCGCCAGGACGATGGGTCGATTCTCGGAGCGGGCTCGTTCGACCCGCGCGGCCAGCGCGAGCTCGCGATCGTCGAGCCACACGTCGCGCTGCGCGCAGGCGCGGCAGCCGTTGTTGCAGGCGCCGGTGAACCGGACGAGCGCCGCTTCGAGAGCGCGTCCGCGGGACGGCGCGTCCGGCCCGCGCTCCGGGCGCAGCAGGTTCGAGAGCGCCGCCTCCAACGCGTCGAGCCCGGCGCTCACCTCCGCCACGATCGCGTCCACGTCCCAGCTCTGCTCCGCGCGCTCCGCGAACGCCGCCACGGCCGCGAGCTGCGCCGCTTCGGTCTCCGCGCCCAGCCGCTCTCGGAGCCTTTTCGCGAGGCGGTACGCGAGCTGCGTTCGCCCATCCAGAAAGCGCCACGGGTGCTCCTGGTTGTAGCCCTTGCGCCGGCCCGCACCTTCGTCGCCGGGCGCCCAGCGCTCGCTGAGCGCGCCATCCCGCCGCGCGGCGTGGTGGAGCGGCAGGTCCTCGTAGAGTCGCAGCCGATTGCCGCCGAGCTCGTCGAAGAGCTCGCCGAGGCCGTTCCGCCGGATGACCTCGACCGAGTCGGCGATGTCCGCCGGCAGCGTCCACGGGCTCCACAGGATCAGGCTGTGCCCGCGCGTCTCGGCGTAATGAAAGACGCCCGGGTGCGCCGCCGCCAGCTCGCGCATCGCGCGCACGCTCTGGACGAGCTGCTGCACCGTCGCGCCCTTGTTGTAGCGGGCCAGCTCGCGGTCGCTGAACGACTCGAATCCGGTCAGGTAGACCTCCAGCTGCTGCCCGCTCTCGCGCGCGGCCTCGATCGCGTCGACGACCCGATCGCGGCTCTTCACGAAGACATCGGCGCGCGCGGCGAAGAGCCAGCGCAAGGGGCGCAGACCCGCGTCGTGCGCCGCTCGGACCAGCGCGGCCAGATAGCGGATGGGCGCCTGATCGCCGAGGACGATCTCCTCGAGCTCCGGCATCCGGGCGGCGAAGTAGCCGGCCTGCTCGATCAGCTCGGCGACCACCTCGCCGCTCTGCCGCTTCTGGTAGTCGCCGCCGGCGTAGCAGAACGCGCAGCCGAGGCGCGCGAGGCGGCCGTCCGCGGGTAGCTCCGCGCCTTCGAAGAAGGGGTTCTCCGCGACGTCGGCGGCGAAGGGGCAGCCGACGTTCCCCTCCAGCACCTTGCGGATCACCTTCGGCGGCGCGTCGAGGCAGACGACGTCCTGGTGCACCTCCGCTTCGAACGCGCCGAGCGGCTTCGGCGGAGGCATCGGTGGTCCCGCGAGCAGCTCGCCGTCCACGACCCGGCTGACCCCCGCGACGTCGACCGGCTCGCTCGCGCCGAGGGTGGGCAAGAGCGCCTCGAACGCGGTGACGAGCTCGGCCTGCGTCGGTTGCCGCCTGCGCGTCGGCGCCGCGTGCTCGGTCAGACCGACCACGTGGTCGATGCCCTCGAGGACGTCGAGCGAGTTGCCCTCGTAGAGGAAGATGCCTCGCGCGTTCGGATCCGCGGCCCGTCGCGCGACGAGCGGCGCCGGATCGAAGAGGCGGTCGACCACGATGGTGTCGATCTCGTGCTCCGCGAGCCACGCCGAGAGCCGCCTCGCGACCTCGGCGTCGCGCGCCGGATCCCGGCCGTCGTAGTAGACGCGCACCACCCGCGCCTCGTGTCCGGCCCGCCGCGCTCGCGCGCACAGCATCGAGGGCAGCACGTCGGAGAAGTAGCCGTCGCTCGGCTCTCCGTAGGGGAGCAGGAAGGCGAGAGAGCGCGTCTTCTCGTGGGTCGATGACGACATCCGAAACGTGACCCTTGCCGCTGGGTGCCTGCCGCGGTGCGGCCGCCGAACGATAGCCGGCGCTTCCGAGCGCATGCTAGCTTGACGCTCCGGTGCAGCGATCGCGAACGTCGTCGGTCGAGCGCGGCCAGCCCTCACGCCGCTCGGATGAGATGCGGCCGCGACGCGAGGCGAGAATGTCGTCCCCTTTCGCATGCGGCGGGGCGCCCGGTGCGTCGCTGTCGGCTGCGTCCTCGAGGTCGTCCCGTCAGGCGGGCTGGTCGTTTTCACACGCGTGCGGCGGGGCGGCGTCGCGCGATCCCGCGGGAGGCGGATGACGACGCGCTTGCCGATCGCCGCCGTCGCGCTGCGTTTCACGCTCGGTCCGCAGCACCTCTTCGTGTGGCTCACGCCGGACGCGGATAGCCGGGAGCGCGCGCTCTCGCACGGTCTCGGTCACGCTCTCGCCTACGACGGTCGCCTGCGAGCACCGATCCGCACCGCGATGCTCCGCCTCGGGCGCGCGTTCGGAGAGCTTTCGGGCACGCCGGCACCGAGCGAGCTCACGGCCGAGCGTCTGGTCGCGCTCGCGTCGCGGATCGCGCCGGACGCGCGCCTCGAGCTGGTCCGCGTGCTGCCGGTCGGCCAGCGCGTCCCGCGGCCGAGCGCCGTCCTTCGCCAGGGTGAGCCGCCGGCCGAGGGCAGCGCCATCTGGCCCTTCGACGCCGAGCTCGCCAGTCTGCGAGCGGGCCGGCGCCGGCTGATCAAGCGCGAGCTTCATGCGGAAGACCTTCCGGCCGAGCGGCACTGGCTGGAGAAGCACGACCTGCATCTGCGAGAGCTCCATCTCGACCCGGAAGGCATGATCCTCTTCGCCGCCGAGCGCGCCGGCGTGCTCGACGAGGCCGAAGAGGCCGAGCTCGCGCTGCGCCAGGGTGAAGGTGCTGAAGAGGCGACGCGGTGGATGGGCGAGGCGCTCGGATATCCGGCTTGCTGTATCGAAGCGTTCACCGGCTGCGGGAGCCGCACCGATGACGCGCTCGACGCGAGCCGGGTCGCGCCGGCCCTCGCGGATCCCATCGCGCCCGAGACCGGCTGGCTGCTGCCTCCGCTCGCCTTCGTCTCGCACCTGCCGTGCGAGCCCGATTGCCCGGCGACCCGGGCGCTGGCGAGCTCGATCCTCCAGCGCCTAGACGCGTCCTGCGCCGGCTTCGAGGCGCGCTGGCGAGCGCTCGCGCAGCGCGTCCAGGTCATCGATCCGTCCGGCCGCTGGCTCGCGCTGGCGGTCGACGGCGCGCTCTCGGAAGGGGCCGTCGTCCGCGACGCGGTGGAGCTCGATCGCGGAGCCGCGCCGGACGACGTGCTCCGGCCCGTGCCCGCGCTTCACGGCGCCCCGGTCCGTCTCGAACGCGCGGTGCTGATCGCCGGCGAGGGCGCGAACCGCCTCGAAGCGGGCCTCTGGGCCGATCACCGCGCCTGAGGCGTCGCTCGTGGCTCGTGGACGAGTGGGAGCGCGAGGAGGTTCTCGTCGATGGTCTGGCAGATCGCCTCGAGCGGTAGGTGGCTGAGGCTCGCGTCGTCGAAGGGCCGCTCGAGGTGGTGGGCGATGAGGTCGATCGCGAGAAGCGGGTAGCCGACGAGCATGGTGATGACCGGCGTCAGCCCGCCAGCCTCGGCGGCGATCGCGAAGGGCAGGCCCAAGAGGTAGACAAGCATGAAGCGGCGCAGCGTGATGGTGTGGAGCCGCGGCATCGGCGTCTTCAGGATGCGCTCGCAGCCGCCGAGGTGATCGATGAGCGAGCCGCGCTCGCGCTGCAGGGCGATGACCACCCACGGATCGAGCCCCATCGCCCGCCCCTGGGCGAAGAGCCGCTCCAGCTTCTCGGACACGTAGAGCGGGATGTGCTGCGCGCGCTCGAGCTCGCGGGTCGCGTCGGCGCCGAGGAGCTTCTCGACCTCGCGCATGTCGCCGCGGCTCCGTAGGCTCTGCTTGCACGCGTGCGGGAAGGCCGCGGTCCACCGCGCGACTTGGCCGGCCCACCCCTCGCCGCCTTCGGGCGCGTGCGCCCACGCCGTCGCGGCGAGGTTGCGGGTCTGGTTCACGATCCCGCCCCAGAGCTTGCGGCCCTCCCACCAGCGGTCGTAGCTCGCGTTGCTGCGCAGGACGAGCAGGAGGACGAGCACGCCGCCGGTGTACTCGACGTGGCTCGTCCTCACCGCGCCCCAGCGGACCTTCGCGTAGAGCTCGAGCACCAGCGCGGCGTAGACGCCCGAAGCGAGGATGTTCGGCAGCAGGTCCCGGGTGATCGCTTGGGGCCATTCCAGCGCGTCGCGCCAGAACGGAAGGGCCCGATCCGGGTTCGGGTATCCGACGCCCATCGTGAAACTCGCCGGACCGCTAGGGTTGGCTCGGCTCGCTCTCGGCCACGGCACCTTCCTCGGGCGTGCGTCCCGGATAGCGGACGACGTAGGGGACGTCGTGCGGCGTGCCGTAGCGATACCAGTGACCGGGGACGAAGCGGTAGCCCGTTCCCTGCCGCACCCAGCCCGAGCGCTGCCATGCGTAGTCTCGGCCCGGCGGCTCCTCCCAGTGCCCTTGGCTCCACTCGTAGCCCTGGTCGGTCCAGCGCCAGTAGCCGGGGAGCCACACGTAGTCCTCGCCGGGCTGCGGCGGCACGACATCGTCGCGTGGCGGAGGCGGGCGCACGCTGGTGTAGACGGTCTGGGGCGCGTTCGCGTTCGGACCGGCGCAGCCGAAGGTGAGGGCGAGGGCTGCGAGCACGAGCAGAGTTCGCATGCTGGCGACGCTAGGCCCGGCGCGAGCCGGCCGGCAGTCGCGCGCCGGGGAGCCGCCTCAGGGGCCTCACCGGTCGGACCCATCCAATCAGACGGACACGCCACCCACGCCCGATCTGCGCGCGAGCCTCGAGAGCGCTCAGGTCGGCGGCGTCGGGCCGGCGTCCGGTCCCGGATCGTCTTCGCCCTCGCGACGCCGGAACGGCCAGTGTCGGTTGGAGACGCGCTGCATCAGTACGTAGAACACCGGCACGAAGAAGACACCGATGAACGTGGCCGCGCTCATCCCGAAGAGGACCGCCGTCCCCATCGCGACCCGCGCGGCCGCCCCGGCGCCACTGGCCAGCGCGAGCGGCAGCGTGCCCAGGATGAATGCGAAGGAGGTCATCAGGATCGGCCTCAACCGGAGCAGCGCGCCGCGCATGGCAGCGGCGACGGTGCCCGCCCCACGTTCGTGCTCGAGCCGGGCGAATTCCACGATCAGGATCGCGTTCTTCGCCGCCAACCCGATCAGGATGATGAGCGCGATCTGCAGGTAGACGTCGTTCGACAATCCGCGGAGGAACGCCCCGAAAAATGCGCCCAGCGCGCCGAAGGGGATCACGAGCAGGATGGCGGCCGGCATGGTCCAGCTCTCGTAGAGCCCGGCCAGCACCAGGAAGACGAAGGCCAGCGCGATGGCGAAGACGATGCCGGCGCGTCCTCCCGTCTGCAGCTCCTGGTAGCTCGCCTCGCTCCAGTCGTAGCCGAAGCCCGGCGGCAGGTCGCGGGCGACCTCTTCCATGGCGCCGATGGCCTGCCCTGAGCTGTAACCATCTGCGGCGGCGCCGTTGATCGTCACCGAGTGGAAGAGGTTGAAGCGCTCCTCGTACTCGGGCCCGTTGATCATGTGATAGCGGACCAGCGATCGGAGCGGCACCATCTGCTGGCTATCGCTCCGCACGTAGATGTCGTCGATGTCCTTCGGCTCGGAGCGCTGCGAGGCCTCGGCCTGCGCGATCACCCGGAAGGTGCGCCCGTAGCGGTTGAACTGGTTGATGTAGACGCTGCCGAGGAACATCTGCATCGCGTAGAAGATGTCGCCGATCGTGACGCCCTGCGTGCTGGCGGCGACGCGATCCACCTCCACGTCCAGCTCGGGAACGTTCGGGTTCCAGCCCGTGTATGCGAGCTTGATCTCGGGTCGTTGGTTGGCCTCGCCGACCAGATGTTGCACGACCTGGGCGAACTTCGCCTCCGAGGCGTTTCCGTGATCTTCGAGCACGAACGTGAACCCGCCCGCCGTGCCGAGACCGCGGATCGGCGGCGGTGAGAGGACGAGCACTTGGGCGTCGTGGAGCTCCGCGTTGAGCTTCGCCGTGAGCTGCCCGGACAGGGCGTCGGCGGATTCGGAGCCGCCCCGCTCGCCGAAGGGATCGAGGAGAATGAACGCGGTGCCGTTGTAGGAAGGGCGCAGCTGGGTCAGCAGGTTGAACCCGGAGATCGAGCCGATCGTGCGCACACCGGGCGTGTCCATCACGATGCGCTCCATCGTCTCCATGGTCTCCTGGGTGCGCTCCAGCGACGCGGCCGGCGGGAGCTGTACGATGGAGAGGAGAAGCCCCTGATCCTCCGGCGGCACCAGCGACGAGGGGCGCGTGATCACCAGCGCGTAGAGCGCGCCGAGCACGGCCAGGAAGGTGAGCATGACCAGCACCGTGTGGCGGATCATGCGGGCCACGCCGGCGGAGTAGACGCCCTCCAGGCGCCCGTAGACTCGATTGAAGATGCCGAAGAACCAGGCCAGAGGTCCGCGTCGCCGTTTGTTTCGATCGACCGGTCGCAGCAAGAGCGCCGAGAGCGCCGGCGTGATGGTCAGCGCGGCGATGGCCGAGATCACCACCGAGACGGCGATGGTCAGCGCGAACTGCCGGTAGAGCTGACCCGTCAGCCCGCCCACGAACGCCACCGGCACGAAGACGGACGAGAGCACGAGCGCGATGGCGATCACCGGCCCGCCGACCTCGTGCATCGCGCGCTTGGCGGCCTCCACCGGCGTCGGCGAGTCCCCGCGGTCGAGGTGCCGCTGGATCGCCTCCACCACCACGATCGCGTCGTCGACCACGATGCCGATCGCCAACACCAACGCGAAGAGCGTGAGCTGATTGATCGAGAAGCCGAGGAGCGAGAAGGCGGAGAAGGTGCCGACCAGCGCGACCGGGACGACGCAGATCGGGATGATCGTGGCGCGCCAGCTCTGCAGGAAGAGGAAGATCACGACCGCGACCAGCGCGAACGCTTCCAGCAGCGTGATCACGACCTCGCCCAGCGACTCGCGAACGAAGGGGATGGTGTCGTAGGGCTTGGTCCACTCCATGCCGGGCGGGAAGCTACGCGCCAGCTGGTTCATGACCGCGTCGACGCGGGTGGCGGTCTCCACGGCGTTGGCGCCCGGCTGGAGGAGCACCCCGAGGAAGACCGCCTCGTGCCCGTTCGAGCGCGCGACGCTGGAGTAGTCGACGGACGCCAACTCCACCCTCGCGATGTCGGAGAGGCGCACGATCTGCCCGTCCGGGGTGGCCCTGACGATCATGTCCTCGAACTGATCGGCGTCGCGCAGCCGCCCGTGGACCACCACCGAGTACTGGAGCTCCTGCGACTGTGGAGCAGGCGGCGCGCCGACTGATCCTGCCGGCGCGACGACGTTCTGGTCCATCACGACCTGGGTCACGTCGCGCGGGCTGATGCCGAGCTGCGCCATGCGCGCCGGGTCGAGCCAGATCCGCATGCTGTAGGTGCGGCCACCGAAGTTCTGGACGTCGCCGACGCCGGGCACGCGCGCGATCTCGTCCTGTACGTGCAAGAGCGCGTAGTTGCCGAGGAAGACGTCGTCGTAGCGGCTGTCGGGCGAGGTCAGGGCCAACACCTCGACCAGCTCGTTCGAGACCTTGCGGACGGTGACGCCCTGTCGGATCACCTCCGGCGGGAGCTGACTCTGGGCGACGGAGACGCGGTTCTGGACGTTGACGGCGGCGATGTCCGGGTCGGTGCCGACCTCGAACGTGATCCGCAGCGCGTAGTTGCCGTCGTTCGAGCTGCGCGACGACATGTAGATCATGTTCTCGACGCCGTTGACCTGCTCCTCGATCGGCGCGGCCACGGACTCGGCGACCAGCTGCCCGGTGGCGCCGGGGAACTGGGTCTCGACGAGCACCTGTGGCGGGACGATGTCGGGGTACTGCGCGAGCGGCAGACCGAACGCCGCCAGCGTGCCGGCCGCGGTGATCACCAGCGCGATCACGGTCGAGAGGATCGGTCGCTCGATGAAGAACGAGAACACGCCTCACTCGCCATCCGAGTAGGGGACCGTCCGCACCGGCTGGCCGTCGTGCACCTTGCCGGTTCCCTCCACCACGACCGTCTCACCGGGTGAGAGCCCTTCGTCGACCAGCCAGGCGTTGTCGACCCGGTGGCTCGCCTGGATGCGCTGGGAATGCACCTTCCCGTCGCGCACCACGAAGACGGACTTCAGGCCTTGCAGCTCGCTGACCGCGCGTTGCGGTACCAGGATTCCGTCGCGGCGGGCGAGGATCGGCACCCGCACGCGGACGAGCTGGCCCGGGAGCAGTCGGTGATCCGTCGAGGGGACGTTCAAACGCGCCTGGATGGTGCCGGTGGCGTCGTCGACCGCAGGCGCCACGAAGTCGAGCCGACCGGGCGCCGGCAGCGCCGTGCCGTCGTCGAGCACGATCTCGTAGGTGCGCGGCGGAGGGCCGCCTTCGGTCCCCGGCTTGGACACGGCGGCGTTTCCGGTGAGGGGAGGCCGCGTCAGGGACGCGCGATCCTCCTGGCTCACCGCGAAGTACACGAAGAGCGTGTCGCCGGCGTAGAGCGTGGTCAGCAGCGTCTGCTCGGCCGTGACCAGCGTCCCGGCCCGCACCCGCGAGCGGTTCACCATGCCCGCTTCGGGTGCGCGGATCGCGGCGTAGCCCAGGTTCACGCGTGCATCGCGGACAGCCGCCTCCTGTGCTTGCACGGTGGCGTTGGCGGATTCGGCGGCGGTGACGTAGGCGCTGTACTCCTGCTCGCTCACCACCGAGCGGCGATAGAGCTCTCGGTAGCGGGCGACATTCTGGTTCGCATTGGCCGCGCGCGATCGCGCTTGCGCCATGTTGGCCTCGGCTTGATGAACGGCGGCTTCGAAGGGCCGCGCGTCGATCCGGTAGAGCACGTCTCCCTCGTCGACGTGGGCGCCTTCGTTGAAGAGGATCTGCTTCAGCGTGCCGGTGACCTGCGAGCGGATCTCCACCGTCTCCGGCGCACGGACGCGAGCGATGTAGTCGTCGTAGACCGTGACGGGCTGCGGATGGATGCGGGTCACCTCCACCGTCGGCGGCGGAGGCGGGTGCGCCGGCGGTGAGCTGCCGCAGCCATGGCCGGAGCATGCCGCCAGCGCGCACGCGGCGAGCACGAAGAGCCCATGGGGCAGGGCGACACGCGCGTGAGAGCGCGCACTCTGGCTGGGGGACGCGTACATCGGCGGCTATCCGAACACGGGCGCGCTCGCCCGGCGCTCGCCGAGCGACTCTCTCCCCTTCGCTTGGACGCCGGTCCGCGTACGACAAGTGCCGGTCGTCGTGAGCGGGGACGGTCGGGGCTTCAGGCGGTCGCGCTCTTCTCGCTCTCGCCAGCGGCGCGGAAGAGCTGATGCAGGTGCCAGGCGGACACGATGTTCCTGCGCTCGGCCTCCTCGAGCCGATCGCGCATCCGGCCCGTGATGAGCGCCGAGAAGATCGTGAAGCTGCCGCTCACCCAGGCCAGGCCGACCACCGTGGGCAGCGCGGGCAGGTCGAGCATCCGCGGGTAGAGGACGATGCGGCCGTCCTGAACGGAGAAGCCGGGCGGCACCAGACCGGTGGCGTCGAGCGCGAAGGGCAGGAGCGCCGCGAGCGCCAGGATGGCGGCGACCACCGCCCGCTCCCGAGGCCGGACGTGCATGGCGAAGAACATCGAGCAGGTCGCGGCCATGGTGGGCACGACCGCGAAGGGCCCGAGGATGAAGCTGGCGCTGACCAGGATGGTGCCGAGCAGCGCGGCCAGCCCGAACGCGACGCCCGAGCTGACCGTCCGTCGCAGCCGGGCCACGGCGGCGAGCGCCATCGCCGCCAGCGTCGAGCCGGCCGTGAACCAGAAGTAGGGCCACGAGCGCACGCCGAGCGTCATCACCACGATCGGCACCGGCAGGAGCCACGAGGCCAGCCCCAGCATCGTCCCGTCCAGCCCGGCCAGCCGCTGCGCCAGGCTCGCCTTCTCGATCTCGCTCTCGGCGCCTTTCGGCACCGGTCCGTCGCCGCGCGAGACCAGCTCGACCAGGAGCGAGCGCGCCTCGTCGGCGTTCGAATCGAGCGTGACCGCGCGCAGCAGCTCGTGCATCGCAGACACTCGGTCTTCGTCCTTCGCTTCGCTCTCCAGCAGCTTCTGGGCTCGCTCGAGGTGCCGCTCGGCGGCGACCGCGCGGGCCTCCGCGTCGCGCGCTCCGTCGAGCACGCGCTCCACCGCATCGGCCAGCTCCTTGGCGCTCCGGAAGCGGTCCGAAGGCGCGATCTGCGTCGCGCGCACGCAGGCCTCGTCGAGCTCCGGATCCACGTCCGGCACCACGTCCGAGGGCCGCGCCACGCGCCGGTCGGCGATCTCGCCCACCAGGCTCTGAATCGTCGCGCGGAGCCGGTAGCGAGAGAGCGTGAGGATCTCGTAGAGCACGATGCCGAGCGAGTACACGTCGGCGCGGGCGTCCACGTCGGGGCCGAGGAACTGATTGGGCGGCATGTAGGCCAGCGTGCCGATCACCACGTCGGCGGAGGTCACGCGCGACAGATCCGGCGCCTCCGGCCGGACCTTGGACAGCGCGTCGCCGTCGAACAGGGCCTCTCTCGGGATCTCTTTCTCCGCCTGAGAGAGCGGCGCCTCGTCGACGATCCGCGCCAGCCCCCAGTCGAGCACGTAGACTTCGCCGAGCTCGCCGAGCATCACGTTGGAGGGTTTGAGATCGCGATGGAGCACGCCGCGGGTGTGCGCATAGTGAACGGCCTGGCAGACCTGATGAAACGCGGCCAGGAGCCGGCGCTGCGTGAAGCGGGAGACGTACGCTGGATCGTCCTCTGCGAGCCCCTGGATCACGCGGGAGAGGGTGTGTCCGTGGACCCGCTTCATCGTGAAGTAGAGCCCGTCCTCGTCCCGGCCGAGATCGTAGACCGGCACGATCGCCGGGTGCTCGAGCTGGCCCTGGCGCGCGCGCTTCGCGGAGGAAGCGTCGCTGCAGATCGGTCGAGTCCAGCTCCGGGTGCAGCGTCTTGTAGGCCACCCGCCGGCCGATCTTCGCGTCGTAGCGGAGCTCGATGCTGCCCATCCCACCCGCGCCGAGCGTCGGCCCCGAACCGTAGCGCGGGCCCTCGTCGCTCCTCGGATCCGGGAGATCCGTCCGCACCTCGGCGGCGGGCGCCTCTCCGGGAGCCAGGGAGAAGCGCTGCGACGCGCCGCTCGGCGGGGCCTTGCGCTCGAGCTTGGTGGGCACGTCGTCGGGGTCGGGGTGCTGCGGGACCATCGCGAGAGCATACGGGCCCGAGCCGAGCCAGCGCGACGGGGATCGACGGGCCGTGCTCCGACGTGGGCTCGCGATTGGCGCGCTCGGAGTCGCCCGGACCCGTCGCGACCAGCTCGAGGGCTGTCGATGGATCGGACCGGGAGATTCTATCGACAGACCTTCAGCGCATGGGGGTGAAGTCGTCCGGATTGGAGCGGACGCAGTCCCCGGAGCGCCACCATTTCGCTGAGGATGAGGAGCACGCCGAAGGCGCGCGCAGTCAATGTCAACTCCACCGCGGCGAACGACGGCCGCGTGCTGCTTGCGGCTCGAGAAAAGCGTCCGCGGCCGGGTGCCAGCGCCGTGGCGATGGTGCACAGTGGTGCCGGTGACCGACAGCACGGGGGACGCGAGCGCCATGCCCGAGACGATGCGAGCGATGGGGGTGACCCGCGACGGCGTCGCGCTGGCCGAGGTGCCGATGCCGGCGCCCGCCGCCGGCGCCGTGCGGGTCGAGGTGGTCGCGGCCGCGGTCAACGCCGCCGAGGACAAGGTCATCGGCGGAGCCTTCGCCGGGCGCTTCCTCCACGCCAAGACGACGCCGCTGGTGCTCGGGTGGGACTTCGCCGGCACGGTCGACGCGCTCGGCGACGGTGTGACCGACCTCGCCGTGGGCGACGCGGTCTGGGGCCACCTCGCCTTCACCGGCTCGCAGCGGCAGGGCACCTACGCCGAGTACGTCACGGTCGGGCGCGACGCCGTCGCGGTGAAGCCCGCGGCCGTGCCCTTCGACGCCGCGGCGGCGGCCGCGACCTGCGCGCTGACGAGCCTCCAGGCCATGCGCGACATCGGGCGGCTCACGGCGGGTCAGCGGGTCCTGGTCATCGGCGCCGGCGGGGGGGTCGGCGAGCTGGCCGTCGGCGTCGGGAAGCGCCTCGGGGCTCACGTCACGGGCGTCTGTAGCACCGGCGACGTCGCCCGCGTGGAAGCCGCCGGCGCCGACGTCGTCATCGACCGCAAGACCACCGATCCCTACGCTGGCGGTGCGGACTACGACGTGGTCTTCGACACCCCGGCCATCACCTCGTACGGGCGCTGCGCAAAGCTCCTCCGCTCCGGCGGCACCTACGTGACGACGTTGCCCGGCCTCGCCCTCTTCGTCGGCCGCCTCCGCACGCTCTTCAGCTCG
This sequence comes from uncultured Pseudomonadota bacterium, assembly GCA_963832725.1. Classification (GTDB taxonomy): domain Bacteria; phylum Myxococcota_A; class Polyangia; order Polyangiales; family Sandaracinaceae; genus JAEZBP01. The sequence continues at coordinate 2,092,008 of CAWHVG010000005.1, read as the reverse complement.
CGCCGCTGCCGCTTCGTGATGGTCACGCCCAAGCGTGCCGACCTGGAGCTGGTCGGCGGCTGGCTCGCCGACGGGCTCCAGGTCACGATCGACGCGCGCCACCGGATTGCCGACCTCGGCGCCGCGCTCCACCGCCAGACCGAGGCGCGCCGCGCCGGCCGCGTCGTCGTTCAGGTCGCCGACGGCTGGTGAGGGCTGGCTCGCGCGGTGTCGGGGCTCTCGGAGCCTTGCGCCGTCGCGACGAAGGGGTAATGCCAGCGAGCACGGGGACGCCAGCATCCCCTCGGGAGGCCGCCGTGACCTACATCACCCCTTCGGACGCCAACGCCGCCGCGCTCATCGCCCGCGGGATGGGCAGCCCCGTCGTGATGCTCAACCTGCTGCGGTTTCGCGACGTGGCCGACTACAGCCACGCGACCGAGCTCGCCCCGGAGGCTCCGATCAGCGGCGCCGCGGCCTACGATCTCTACCGAGCGGGCATCGAGCCGCTGCTGCTCGCGTCCGGTGGCGAGGTGCTCTTCGACGGAGTCGGGGGGCGCTGGTTCATCGGCCCCGAAGGCGAAGGCTGGGACCACGTCCTCTTGGTGCGTCAGGCGTCCATCGGCGCGTTCCTCGCCTTCGCGCAGGACCCGGAGGCGCAGCGGATCGGTCATCACCGGACCGCCGCCCTGGCCGACAGCCGACTCTTGCCGCTGACCGCCTGATGTGACGGCGACGAACGGGACGCGTCCCTCGACGGAAACAGAAGAACGGCGGTGAGCATCCCTGCGACCGCCGTTCGTTGCTCTCAGACAGATCGGAGACCGCGCTCCCAGATCCCGTGCGCGCGGCGTGCTGTTCCAGCGTGTCTTCGCCGTCGAACAGCGTGTCCTCGATCGCGTCCGGCTCGGCCTGGGGGCCTCGGCCTCTCGCGCCTCGCGTCGCCAGCTCACCCTCGCGCCCCACTGATCTGCGGGGTAGTCGATCTTCATTGGGCGTCCCTGGGGGGATCAGGGCGAGCTGCAGGTGTTGCCGGAGCTGCTGGCCACGCACACCACGTCGGCCGTCACGTCGTCCGTGATCAGGCTGCTCGTTCCCGGGCCGAACCAGAGCACGAGGTCGTCGGGATCGTTGTCCAGCCCGCCGGTGCCCCAGTCACAGCTCGTCGCGGTGAGGCGGGCTTGCCCCCAGTCCTGGCTGGGCGACTCGCCGACGAGCGTCAGGAGAAGGGCCAGCGGGAGGATCGAGCGCCGCGATCCATGCGAGTGGCTCATGAGGGTCGCCCTTCGAAGCTCGGTGAACATCGGTGCATCCTACGCGGAACACGGGCGAAGCACCCCTGCGGGTGCGGACCGGACGCGTCCGGGCCTCCGCGGCGGGCACCGGCATTCGCACACGCCGGAGAGCCCCGTGGTCGAGCAGGGCCGGCAGGGCCTAGCTCCGAGGGGAGTGGCGGGAGCGTGCGTCGACGCGAGCCCAACCTCCCCACCGCGAAAGGAGAGCCGAGCATGGCCACCGATGAGCAGGCGAGCTTGCCGCTCTGGAAGGAAGGCCCCGTGAAGTCGGTCCTCCGCGACTTCGTCCGCGGCGCGACCAGCCGAGGGGGGACCGCTACGTCCCGGAGCCGGAGCGGATTGCCGTGTTCGACAACGACGGGACGCTGTGGTGCGAGCACCCGATCCCGGCTCAGCTCGACTTCTTGCTCCAGCAGCTCGCCGACCGAGCCCGAGACGACGGCGCGCTGGCGCGGAAGCAGCCCTACCAGGCGGCGCTCGAGCGCGACTACGGGTGGCTCAGGGCGGCGTTCGAGTCGCACTATCTGGGTGACGATTCCAGGCTGATGGTGATCCTGGGCGGCATCCTCGAGACGATGGGCGCGCTCTCGGTCGACGAGCTCGCCAGTCGCACCCGCGAGTTCTTTCGCACCGGAAGGAATCCCGACCTCGATCGCCCGTATCTCTCCTGCGCCTATCGGCCGATGGTCGAGCTGGTCGCGTGGCTCGAGGAGAACGGCTTCACCTGCTTCATCGCCTCCGGTGGCGGCCGCGATTTCATGCGCGCGATCTCCGAGGACGTCTACGGCATCGGAAGGGATCGCGTGATCGGCAGCAGCGCCGGCCTCGAGTTCCGCCATGACGACGGGGACGCGCGGCTCATGCTGACGAAGAAGATGGAAGTGGTCGATGACGGGCCGCAGAAGCCCATCCGCATCTGGAGTCGGGTCGGGCGCCGACCGATCCTGGCCGTCGGCAACTCCAACGGGGACATCGAGATGCTGCGGTTCGCGGAGTCGTCGGGACCACCGTCGCTGTGCGTGCTGGTTCACCACGACGACTCGAAGCGCGAGTACGCATACGACACGGGCGCGGAGAAGGCGCTCAGCCTGGCCAAGGAGCGCGGTTGGACGGTCGTGAGCATGGCACGTGATTGGGCGACCGTGTTCGGAGAGCCCGTGACGCGGCCCCACGAACGCCTGACGCAGCCCCACGCACGCTCGGGGAGGTAGATCGGGCGAGGCCGGCCCTTGCTTCGGCGTCCGGATCGTCCTCGCCGTGCCCTGCGAGCACATGGCCCTCGCCTCGGCTCCCGGGGCGCCCCGTCCGCGTTGCTGCCCACAGATACATTGATTGGTGATGCATGTTGATCAATGTGTATCGGTGATCAACGTGTATCGGCGATCAATGTTGCGGCGCTGCCGAGCTCCTCGCCCGTCCCGCCACGATCGGAAACCCATCGCCCGCGTGGGACGTCATGTCCTGGATGGGGCCGCTTCCCGCGGGCGCAGCGGCCTCCGGAGCCGACCCCGGAGCCGACCCCAGAGCCGACATGGCGGACCGTCACGATCGCACACAGACTCCCGGGGTGACGCCCCCGCGCGCCATCGCCAGGCCGCCGAGCAAGCCACCCGCAGACATCCCGCTCTGGCTCTGGGGGTGCCTCTCGGTCGGCTTGCACGCGCTGCTCGTGGTGATGGCGTTCGGAGCCCAGTCGGCGGGGCTCTTTGCCGGCGCCGGCCTCCCGGACGGGGACGGCTTCGGCGGCTCGGCGGTGGAGATCGAGATCCAGGGAGAGGAGAACGGTGCGCCCCGAGGCTCGCTCTCGGCCGGCGGGCAGCCGGAGGTGGCGCCCCAGCAGCCCTCCCAGCCCGAGACCAGCCCCGAGCCGGAGGCCCAGGCGGCGCTGACGGGCGAGATGCCGGTGCACATGGAGCCGCGCGCCGAGCGTCCTCACCATCAGCGGGACCACGAGCAGCGGCGTGCGCGCGCGGCCGGCGAGAGCCAAGCCCTGATTCCGCTGCCGCCCAGACCCCTCGCCAACAGCGGCGATCTCGACCGCGCCCGCGCCCTCGGCGCCCGGCGGCGAGGACGACGCGAGCGGGACGGGAGCCGACGACTCCACCACCGGCGCACCGGCCGGCAACGCCCGCGAGCTGATCCTCGGCTCGGCCGGCGCGCTCGGAGGCGCGGTGTCGGCGTCGCGGACCCTGCTCCCGAACGGCGGCGCCTGCAGTGACCCCATCGCCGGCACGTGGCGCGCCCAGAAGTACCGCGCCAGCGATCACACCTGGATCCGCTTCACGCTGCGCGTTCGACATGAGGGCGGCGCCCTGCGCGGCACCATCGAAAGCCGCATCTGGAGCGGCCTGCCCAGCGATGCACGGCCCACCTGCCTCGACGATGGCTTCGACAACACCTGGCGGATGCAGGCGCGCGGCCAGCTCGACGGGACCAGCGTGAGCTTCCGTTCGGCCACGGCGCACCTGATCCGGCAGGACTGCCCCTTCAGCCGCGCGTTCTACGCGCCCGACAACTTCTCCGGCACCATCGATCCCATGCGCGAAGTGTTCGAGTCTCGGAACAACGACGGCGCGTACGACGTCGACGAGCCCTACACCTTCCGCCGGGTCGGCTGCGATTGAGCCAGGGCCCCGAATCGGGGCACGCCGCCCTGCAGGGACAGAGCCTGTCGTGGGCTCTTCCTTCGCCATCGACGTCACGCCCGCCGTGCCGATGGGGACGGGAAGCGGGTCGAGAGGCGCGCGCATACGAAGACGGCCCGCTGCGCGTTCGAAGCGCGGCGGGCCGGTCTTGCTGGATGCGCCTCGCCGGAGCTTCAGCGGGCGAGCTGCTCGCGGACGACGCCGGCGATGCCCTCGGCGTCGAGGCGGAACTTGCGGTAGAGATCCTCGGTCTCTCCGCTCTCGCCGAAGACGTCGAGCACGCCGTGGCGGTGCAGACGAGCGCCGCCGCTCTTCTCGGCCAGCACCTCGGCGACCGCGCCGCCCATGCCGCCGAGCACGTTGTGGTCCTCGACCGTGACCATCAGCGGCACCTTGCCGGCCCACGAGTGCAGCCCCTCGCGGTCGATCGGCTTGATGCTGTGCACGTTGATGACCGCCGCATCGACGCCCTCGACGGCGAGCTGCTCGCGCGCCGAGAGCGCGTGTCCGAGCGTGCCGCCGGTGGCGAGGATCGCGACGTCTTTGCCCTCGGTGATCACGTCGATCTTGCCGGGCTGGAACTCGTAGTCGGGGCCGTGGACGGCCGGCAGGTTCTGGCGGGTCAGCCGGAGGTAGGCCGGGCCCTCGTGCTGGCAGAGGTACTCGACGACCTGCTTGGTCTCGATCTCGTCGCCCGGCTGGAAGACCTGCACGCCGGGGAGCGTGCGCATCAGCGCCAGATCCTCGAGGCCCATCTGGCTCTCGCCGTCGGCGCCGATGCCGATGCCCGCGTGGGTGCCGACGACCTTCACGTTCGCGTCGCAGTACGCGACCGAGATCTTGATCGTCTCGAAGCGACCCACCACGAAGCAGGCGAACGAGCAGCAGAAGGCGTTCTTGCCGGTGAGGGCCAGGCCCGCCGCCACGCCGACCATGTTCTGCTCGGCGATCCCCATCTCGAAGAAGCGCTTCGGGTACTTCTCGCCGAACATCGCGCTCTTCGTGCTCTTGGCCAGGTCGGCGTCGAGCACCACGACGTTCTCGTGCTTCGCGCCGAGCTCGGCGAGGGCCTCGCCGAACGCCTGACGGCTCGCCTTGGGCTTCGCGTCCATCGTCATCACCCGATGCTCTGTTGGAGGCTCTGCTCGAGCGCGGCCACGGCCTGCTCGCACTGCTCCGGCGTCGGCGCCACGCCGTGCCACTTCACCAGATCCGACTCCATGAAGGAGACGCCCTTTCCCTTGATCGTGTCGGCGACGATCAGCTTCGGCTTGCCCTCGCGCTTCTCCGCCCACTCGTAGGCGTCGAGGATGGCGTCGTAGTCGTGGCCGTCGATGCGCCGCGTGAGCCAGCCGAAGGACTGGATCTTGTCCTCGATGGGCTCGATGGGCATCACGTCGGTCACCAGGCCGTCGATCTGGGCCTTGTTGTGGTCGAGGATGCCGACCAGGCCGTCGAGGCCGAGCTTGCCGGCGCTCATCAGCGCCTCCCAGACCTGGCCTTCTTGCACCTCGCCGTCGCCGAGCATGCACCAGACCCGGAAGTCCTTCTCGTCGAGGCGGGCGCCGAGCGCCATGCCGACCGCGATGGACAGCCCCTGGCCGAGCGAGCCGGTGCAGGCCTCGACGCCGGGCACCGTGCCGCGGACCGGATGGCCCTGCAGCGGCGAGCCGAGCTTGCGCAGCGTCGGCAGGAGCGCCCGGTCGAAGTAACCGTGCTCGGCCAGCGTGGCGTAGAGCGCCGGGACGCCGTGCCCCTTGGAGAGCACGAAGCGGTCGCGGTCGGGATCGCTCGCCGTCTCACTGCGCTGCCGCAGGTGAAAGCGGTAGAGCGTCTCGATCAGATCGATCGCGCTCAGCGAGCCGCCCGGATGGCCGCTCTTGGCCTCCGTGATCATCTTCAAAATGTCGATGCGCAGCCGCGGGCACACCCGGCGGAGCGTTTCGATCGCTTCTTTGCGGCTCGGACCAGCCATGGCCGCGCGATGTAGCACGCGGCCCGACCCGATCAAAAGGGGCCCGACGCCACGGAAGCCCGATCGTGGGCCGCGTCGTGTGGCGCCTCACGGGCGAGCCGAGAAGGAGGCCCGAACGTCCGCGGCTGGTAGACTCGCTCGCCATGCGCGTTTTGGTGCTCGCGCTGACGCTCGCCCTCCTGCCGCGGATCGCCGCGGCGCAGGCGGTCGATCTCACCAGGCCGGATCCGATCGCGGACGAGCTGACGGACGTGCGGCTGTCGCAGCACGTGGAGCGGCGGGAAGCCGGCATCACGCTCTTGATCGGCGGGCTGGTGTCGGTGCTGGGCGGCGGGCTGGTGGCCGCGATCGACAACCAGGACCCCTTCTGGCTCGCGTTCGGGCTGGGCTCGGCGGCGTGGGGCGCCGTGAACGCGGGGCTGTCGATCAACATGCTGGACATCGGCGACGGCGGGTTCCGCAGCATCGAGGCCGATCGCGCGCTCCGCGGCGACGAGCTACGCGATGCGCGGGAGCGGGCCCTCCGCGCCCAGGACTCCACCGCCACGACGTACGCCTTCAACTTGGGGCTGGATGTTTTCTACATCGCCACCGGCGTGTTGCTCTTCTTCCTGTCCGACCAGATCGGGAACCCCCACGACCAAGAGCTCCTGCGCGGCTACTCGGCGGCCATGACGGCCCAGGGCGGCCTCCTCTTCGCGTTCGACCTGGTCGGCTGGATCGCCTCGGTCGCCCGCGCCGACCGCATCGCCCGCATCGAGGCGCCGTGACCGGGGGGATCGGCCCGAGCGCGCTCGCGGAGACCATCTCGGGCCCGGTCCCTGCGCGCGTCGCACTCGGAGCGGCCGTGTCGGCGCTGCGCTCGAGCGTCGACTCCGTGGCCCGCGTCGCCAGCGCGTTGGCGGGAGCCCTCGTGGCCCTCCTCACCATCACGAGCCCGGCGTTCGGACAGGTGCCGCGCACGCACGCCGACTCCGGTGGCGCGCCTCGGGCCGAGCCGCTCTCGCCGATCCGCCCGAATCCGATGGTGCCCTATCTCTGGGCGCCGTCGGAGGGGCGTGAGTGTGGCTCGCGCCCGGCGCGGCGGAACGGGACGGTGGGCCGCGATCACATCTGCGATGGTCCCCGCCGGGTCGCGGTGCCGGAAGGCGACGCGCTCGAGCGGGCCGAGCGGCTGGGCCTCGGCACGCGCCCCTCGGCGGATCGGCTGCGCATCGCCGCCCCGCCTCCCGAGTGGCTGGCGGAGATCCGCTCTCCGCCGCGGGACGATCTGCTCTGGCCGGTGGCGCGCGGTCTCTTCAGCCGCGGCTTCGGCTACGTCCGGCGGGCCGAGATCCATGACCGGCCGCACAACGGCGTCGACATCGTGGCCGAGGAGGGCGAGCACATCCGCGCCGCCAACGATGGCCTCGTCGTCTACGCCGACAACGGCGTCAGCGGCTACGGCAACCTGCTCATCCTCCTCCACGCAGACGGCACGGCGACCTTCTACGCGCACTGCCGGGCCATCTACGTGGCGCCCGGTCAGCTCGTCGCGCGTGGCCAAGCCGTGGCCGAGGTCGGCGCCACCGGCCTGCCTGTCGTCCCGCACCTGCACTTCGAGTGGCACCGGCGCGGTCACCCGATCGATCCCATGCGCCACTTCGTCGAGCGCCCGGCCTACGAGGCGATCCGGCCGAACGGCGGGCGCACGTTCGAGCCGCCGCCGCCGAACGTGATGGGCGGGCCCGAGGCCGAGAGCGTGGGAGTCGGCGGCCCTGCCGAGTCGTTGCTACAATTCACCACGTGCGTGTGGGGCGAGCTTGGGTCGTGCTGGTCAGCGTCATGGCTGCGATGGCCAGCTACGCCACGAGCGCGAGGCCCGAGACGCGCGTCGTTCACTACGAGCCCATCGCCCGCGTCGACGCCTCCCGCGTCCGCTCCGATCTCGACCGGCAGCTTCGCGCGCTGCGCCGCGCCGGCTACCGGCTCGTCCGTCGCGAGCCGCTCGGCCCGCGCTCTGTGCGCATCCGGGAGCAGGTGCCGATCGGTGAGTGCATCGCCGCCCTGGCCGGGGCCCAGGGGCGCTGGCGCGTCGCCGATCTGATCTGGGTTCCCCGCGACGGCTCGCGACCGCTGATCCATCGCGAGCGCACCGAGCCCTACCGGCGAACGGCGCTCACCCGCGTCTGCCCCATCCGGCCCGACCCCGACCTGTCCGACCGGGCCCGCGTCGCGATCGACGTCGATCTCCGGCATGCCGGAGACGGCGGCGCCGAGGTGCTGGTCCTGCGCGGCCCGCCCGCTCGCGTCGGCGCGGACGGCCCCGCCATCGCAGGTGACCGCGTCGTTCACGTGACGGTCGACAGGCTGCCGGCGACGCTCAACGCGATCTCCGTGCTCTTCATCCTCCTGGTCATCGGGATGATGGTCGAGGCCACCGTCCACGGCCGCTGGGAGCGTGGCGAGCGCGAGCGGACCCTGCGCCGCTTCATCATCGCGTTCCCCGCCGGGCTGCGCGGCGAGCTGGAGGAGCTGGTCCGGTCCGCTGGATCGCCGTCCGGTGCCCGCGCGCTCCGAGATCGGCTCTCGGCGCTTTCGCCCCTCGCGTACGCGGCGACCTTCTCTCGCTGGCGGGCCGATCAGGACTGGATCGACGCGCGTCACGCCGCGCTCCTCCGGGAGCTGCGCGCCCGCCGCGCGAACGGAAAGCACGCCACCTACCGCGGCGGCGGCGAGGGGCTGATCGTCCTCACGCTGGTGGTTCGCCACCGATGCGAGCTGCCGGAGCTCGCCGCTCCGCTCGACACCCTGAACCTCGCGGTGGCCCTCGACAGCTCGCTCCCGCGTCACGACCGCGAGCTGGTCTCGGTCGACGTGCTCTTCCATCCCGCCGAGCGCACCGAGGCGCTCGATCCGGTCGAGCTGGCCGCCTGTTTCCCCGAGCTCGTCGCGCTCGACGCGTCCAACCAGCCCTGCCTCGGCTGCGAGGCGCCGCTCGCCCTCGGCGCCGTCCGGTGCCCGTCCTGCGGCACGACCAATCCGCCCGCGCCGAGCTGACCCGAGTCTGAGCGCGCCGACCGGTCCAGCGAGCGTCCCCCGCCGCAGGCGGCGCCCGCCCTGTGTCCACACGAGCGTGCAGGGGCCGCGACTGTGCGGTGACCGGGAAGGGCCGCGCGAGCGCTCACGGCGATCACCACGTGAAGGCCACGGATGCCGGCTCACCCAGGTGCCCGTCGAGGAACCGCCTCCGAGTCGAACGGCTCGTCAGCCGCCGGAACGTGATCCGGGTCGAGTCCGAGGTCGGAGCGCGTCCATCAAGAGATCGAGCACGCGCTGCAGTTGAGCGCGGTCCGCCGCGCCCGTCGTCGCGAGGAACACGCCGACCAGGGTCGCGGTGACGTCGTCCGGCTCGACGTCGTCGCGGAGGGTGCCGTCGGCAGCGCCCGCGGCGAGGATCCGGGCGATGGTCGCCGTGATGCGCGCGCGGGTCTCGGACACGCGGAGCCTTCCGGACGCCCACGCGCCGCGCAAGACCTCGTGCATCCCCCGTTTGGTTGCGACGAACGTGGCGTAGCAGTCCATCCACAGCCGCAGCGCATCGAACCCCGGGTGGTTCGCGAGCAGAACGTCGGCGGCCCTCGCGACGGCGTCGAGCTCCGAGCGGTACACCGCCTCGACCAGCGCCTCGCGCGTGCGGAAGTTCCGATAGAGCGTCCCGATGCCGACGCCCGCCGCGCGCGCGATGTCCTCGAGCGTGACGGTCTCGTTCCCGGACGCGAACGCGTCGCGGGCGGCGTCAATCAGTCGCTGGCGATTGCGCGCGGCGTCGGCGCGCAGGGGCCTTTGGCCGGTTCGATTTGACAAGCGGAGGTGCCTCCGTTTATACGTCTTGCGTAAGTGGAGGGTCCTCCACTTCTGTCTCCTGAGAGGAGTACGTCATGAACGACAGCGCGGCAACGACAGTCCAGAGACCTGGCGGAACCTACCCACTCGGCGCCCATCGGGTGGCGCGCGTCGGGTACGGCGCGATGCAGCTCGAGCGCCACCACGCCGATCGAGCGCAGGCCGTCGCCGTCCTGCGGCGCGCGATCGAGCTCGGCGTCGACCACGTCGACACGGCGCAGTTCTACGGGAACGGGTTCGTCAACGAGGTCATCCGCGACGTGCTCCGTCCCGAGGACCACGTCGTCGTGGTGAGCAAGGTCGGGGCGGTTCCCGATCCGGGCGCCCCCATTCCGCTCCGGCCGGCGCAACGCCCCGAGGAGCTCCGCGCGAGCGTGGAGGCCAACCTCGTCAGCCTGGGCATCGAGCAGATCCCGGTCGTCAACCTGCGTCGCCTGGACGTCGGGCCCGGGATCCGCGCCGAGGGCGACCAGGTCGTGGACATCGACGACCAGCTCGCCGTGATGATCGCCCTACGGGACGAGGGGAAGATCGGCGCGATTGGTCTGAGCGCCGTGACCATCGACGGGCTCCGGCGGGCGCTCCCCGCAGGCATCGCCTGCGTCCAGAACGCATACAGCGTGGTCGGCCGGCAGTTCGAGGCGATGCTCGAGCTGTGCCTCGCGGAGGGGATTGCGTGGGTGCCCTTCTTCCCCCTCGGCGGTGCGTTCCCAGGCCTCCCGAAGGTCACCGCGCAGCCGGTCGTCATCGACGCCGCTGCCCGCATGGGGGTCACGCCGTCGCAGGTCGGGCTCGCGTGGCTGCTCGGTCATGCGCCGAACACCCTGCTCATCCCCGGCACGGCGAGCATCGGGCACCTCGAGGAGAACGTCGCGGCCGGATCCATCGCGGTCGACGCGGACGCGATGGCCGCGCTGGACGGGCTGGCCGTCCCGGGCGCCGCAGGACCGAAGTGGCCCGCGGACGACGGATCGCTTTGAGCGCGTAGACCGCGTCTCGTCCTACACCGACTCGCCGCCGAGATGCGCGACATCAATCGGGTCGGCTCCCGTGCCGCGCCGCGTCCCGCCTCCGGATCGAAGGTCTCGCCGATCCAATCGAAGACCACGCTCTACGCGCGCTTGGGGGAGGGCTCCAGGATTGGTCGGGGTGGCCGAATGCGCCGCCCATACCACCGAACCAGGAGAAACGACATGCGCTACGACGTCCTCATCGTCGGCGGTGGCCCCGCCGGCCTGTCGGCCTCGCTCGCCCTCGGCCGTGCGAAGCGAAGCGTGCTGCTCTCGGACGCGGGCCCGCGGCGCAACGGAGCGGCGACCCACCTCCACAACTTCGTGACCCGGGACGGAACGCCGCCCGACGACTTTCGCGCCGCGGCCCGCGCCGAGCTCGCGACCTATCCCGGCGTCGAGCTGCGGGACGAGCGCGTCCACGGGATCACCGGGGGCCGCGGCGCGTTCACCGTCCGGCTCGGCGCAGGCGCGGTCGAGGCGCGGCGCGTCCTCCTCGCGACCGGGATGATCGACGAGATGCTCCCGATCGACGGCTTCCCGGAGCTCTGGGGACGGGCGATCTTCCAGTGCCCCTATTGCCACGGCTGGGAGGTCCGCGATCGTCGCTGGGGGTATCTCGTCGGCGCCGCCAACGCGAACCACCTCGTGCCCTTCGCGCTCCAAGCGCAGGCGTGGACCGCCGACGTCGCCGTCTTCACGGGCGGCGCGTTCGAGATGGCGAAAGACGCGCGCACCGCGCTCGAGGTGGCCGGCATCCAGGTCTTCACGGCTCCGGTCGCCCGGCTCGTCGGGAAAGACGAAGGCCTCGACGCGGTCGAGCTCGCGGACGGAACCTCGGTTCCCCGCGACGTACTCTACGCGCACCCTCCGCAGCGGCAGGTCGAGCTGATTCGCGCGCTCGGCGTCGCGCTCGACGACGACGGGTATGTACGGGTCGACGGAATGGGCTCGCAGACCTCCGTTCCGGGGATGCACGCCGCGGGCGATCTGACGACGCGGATGCAAGGCGCCATCCTCGCCGCGGCGGCGGGCACGAGGGCGGCGGCGATGATCAACGTCGAGCTCGCGATGGAGCGCGCGTCGAGCCCGGTGTCGTAGCCCGTCCGTGCGCGGCCCGATCGCCGACCCGGCGTTCCGTCGCAATACCCGAGCGCATGCTTCAGCGTTTGCGAGGAGGAACGGAGCAGACAGCCGAGGCGTCCCGCCGGAGCGCCGAGGAGCGCGCTTCTTCGGCAGATTGCCGCCGGCGTGCGGCCCTCCATGCGGCGGGAGTCGCGCCCTGCTCGCGCCGAAACATGCGGATGAAGTGGGTCGCGTCCGCATACCCGACGCGCTCGGCGATGAGAATCGACCGGTTCGTCCGAGTGGAGCAGGAGCCGCCGGGCCTCGCCCATCCGACCGTGCAGGATCCACTTGCCGGCGCTCCGGCCGGTGGCGCGCGTCAGGGCCGCCGTCACGTGGGTGGCGCTGCGCCCGACCGCGCGCGCCACGTCCTCCACCGTGAGCTTTCCGAGGCAGTTGCGCTCGATGAAGCGGAGGGCATCCGCGACCACGCCGCCGCCGCCGGTATCGGGCGCGTCGTCCGAGCGAGCGGCGCGACCGACCTCCGCCAGGATGAGCGTCAGCAGGCTGCGCCGCACCGCGTCCAGCGCCGGCCACGGCGGCCGATCGACTCCGCTCAGCTCACGGAAGAGCTCCTCGAGGTGTGCCTGTCGTGCATGTGGGATCGACACGACCGGCGCCGCGCCTCCGCGCACCCGCTCGAAGGGATCGAGCAGCGAAGCGTCGCCGCCGGACGCGAACGTCGGGACGCTGAAGGCGAGGCCCCAGTATTCCGTGCGCTCGAGCTCGATGGTGCGATGCGGCTGGCCGGCCGGCACGAGGAGCACGTCGCCGCCCTCGACCTGCCACTCCGAGCCCTGCTCGACGCGCGAGCGACCGCCGGTGTGGAACGCGAGCGCGGCGTAGGTGTGGGCGACCGGCCTCGGGCAGCGAGGCGCGGGGCCGTCCTGCACTCGCCGACCGGCCACGATCGCCCGGTCCCCGCCGGGAGCGTCGGTGGCGATGGGTCGGCTCACGAAAGCGACCTACCACGAGCATCGCCCGCGCGTCAGCGGAGCCATGCTCGGTGCGGCGATGCTCGCGCGCAGCCGACCCGTCCGTGCTTCGCGGCCCTGCCGGCGTCTTCGCCGTGAACCACCGAGGCCGCTCACCGCGGGCCGAAGACCGGCAGCGGCAGCTCGAATGCTTCGTCCGGATCGTCGCGGAACGCGTCCAGCACCGGCGAGTAGGTTCGCACCCGCACCCGCGCCTTTCCCGGATCGATCTCGACCAAGCGCAGGTACCCGTCGCCGCCTCGCGAGTGGTGCTGGTAGTTGGCCAGGAGCTGGTGCACCTCGCTCCCGCCGTCCTGCGGACTGGTCAGCCGCGCCGTGCCCGTCCCCAGCACGTGCCCGCTGAAGACGAGCTGAATCGAGTCCTGGCGGCGGACCAGCTTCTGGTAGAGCGCCTCGCCGTCGTTGCCGACGCCGCCACGGGCCACGCCGTAGACCATCGGGCTCCACTTCTGGTCCGCGCGAGTCTCGGCGTCGTAGCGCGTCCCGTCGAAGTAGAGGTACGCGTGCGTCACCAGCACGGCCGGCGTCGTTGGATGCCGCGCCAGCACCTCGGCGGCCCACTCAATCACGGCGTCGCGCGGCGCCAGCTCGAGCGCCAGCGCCAGCCAGGGCCCGTCCGGCGTCTCGATCCGGTGCGCGGCGTTGTCGAGCCGGCCTTCGAACGTGCTCTCGAGCGCCGGCGCGTCCTTCGGCCCGAAGCGCTCCACGAACCCGCTGGTCCGGTCGTGCCCGTTGCCGCCCGGCCCGTAGTCGTGGTTGCCGAGCGCCACCGCGTAGGGAACCCGCCCGTCGAGCCGTCTCAGCGCCTGCTCGGCCAGGTCCCACTGCGTCTCATCGTTGTCGTTGACGACGTCGCCTTCGTGCAGGACCAGCCGTACCCCGAGCCGCTCGGCGTGCTCCGCGAGCCAGCCCGTCTGCGCTTCGAAGAGCTCGGGGTGGCTGCGCACGTAAATCTGCGTGTCGGGCAACACCGCAATCCGCCACGCGCGCGGGTCCGCGCTCGGAAACGGATCCCCGCCGATGAGCCCTCTCAGCCAACCCGTCACGGTCCGAGGATGTCCGTGCCGTCCCGCCCGTGCCAGCACGCAGCGGCGGGCGAGCGCGTCCTCACCGAGCGAGTGACCGAAACGACGCGCCGACCTCGTCGCGCGTTTCGCAAACCTTCGTGATTTCGGTGACGTCCCTCCTGACGTACCCTCCACTGCGAACGCATGAGCAAGTCGGAAGGCATTGGCGCGAAGCGGGTCGCCTGCGTCGGCGACGACGACCCCGCGTATCTCGACCGCTTCGTCCGCGCGTTGCAGGAGCGAGGGCTGTCTGCGCGCCACATCTCGGTCTTCGGGCTGAAGATCGCGCCGCGACCGCCCGACCTGACGGTCATCCTCGGCAAAGCGACCGAAGACGGCGGCGCCACCGTCGTGCGCACCGTCGGCGAGGAGCGTGGCCCCTTCGTCATCGTCCTGTCGCCGGGCGCGCTGGCGGTGCGGCTCGAAGCCCGCCAGCGGGGCCTGCACGTCGTGCCGCGCAAGGACGACGGTGGCGAGACGGCGGCGCTGATCGTCGACCTGCTCGAGGACATCGTGGAAGGGAAGGTCTCTTCGCCCACGCCGAGCACGCCGGCGCCGAGCATCGCCCTCGACGGTCTGGACTGGGACGACGAGCCCGAGACGGTGAACCAGCCCCGCGAGCCGATGTTGACGGCCGGCCGCGGCCTGCCGCGCATGCCTGCCATCCCTCCGCCGCGCCAGCAGGGCGACCGGACGACCCTCCCGGGCGGCCTCTCCAGCTCCTCATCGAAGGGGCCCGACGTCGCGCTTTCGTTCGATGACGTGACCCAGAGCGAATCGCTGCGCGACATCCACCGCGATATCACCAAGCCGACCCACATCGACCCCCGCGAGATCGACCCCCACGGCGCGACCACGAAGTCCCTTCAGATGCCGGCCGACGACGATTTCGGCTACGAGACGCTGGCCGAAGAAGCGGACGCCGACGTGACGGCGCCGCACCCGGTGCTCTCCAGCCCCAATCCGGACCGGACCGCGCCGCAGAAGGCGCCGTGGCTCCGGGCGGGCAAGAAGAAGCAGAGCTTCGCCAGCACGCTGATGGGCATCAGCCCCGTCGACGCGGCCGAGAAGCTCCCCCGGGATCGTGCCCGCGAGAGACGAAGGCGCTGGCCCCGACGTCCACGGCGCGCCGACCAAGCCGCCTCCTCCCGACGTCCACGGCGCGCCGACCAAGCCCCCGCCCAGCGGTGAGATCGCCCTCGGCGCGAGCGACTCGAAGCACACGCCGAAGGTCCCGCCGCCGCCGAGCGCGCCCCTGGGTGCCCGGCGCAAGCGCAGCTCGCCCTCCTTCCCGAAGGTTCCGTCTCCGGCGAAAGGGGCCGGCAAGCCGCGCAAACCGGCGGGCAACATCGGCGGCAGCACGCTGGCCGGGAGCGCCGCGGCGCCTCTGAGGGCCGCGCGCGAGGCGCTCGCCTCGCTCGAAATGGACGGTGCTCTCGCCAAGGGCGCCCACTCGCGGCCGGCCGGCGTCCGTGCGTCCTCCTCGGGATCGACCGCCCCCGACGGCGTCTTCGGCTCGGCCTCCGGGACCGCCGGTGCGCCTGCCGCGCGGTCCGGCTCGCAGGCGCCGGAGGGTGCGTTCGGTGGCGCAGCCTCGCGCGCGTCTTCTCTCGGCGGCCCGGTGCGGAATCCGCAGCCGGCTCGACGCGCGGGGCCGGTCGTGCCGCGGCGCCGAGCGTGTCGGAGGACGCGCCGACGGTCGGTGTGCCGGCGGTCTCGCCACCGGCGAGGCCGAGGGTGTCGGAGGACGCGCCGACGGTCGGTGTGCCGGCGGTCTCGCCACCGGCGAGGCCGAGCGTGTCGGAGGACGCGCCGACGGTCGGTGTGCCGGCGGTGTCGCCACCCGCGAGCGCCGGCTCGGACGATGCCCCGACGTTGGGTGTGCCTGCGGTGTCGCCGCCCGGGCTGCCGAGCGTGCCGGAGGGCGCGCCGACGGTCGGTGTGCCTGCGGTGTCGCCGCCGGTGGAGGACGCGCCGACGGTCGCGGTGCCGGCGGTCTCGTCCGGGAGCCCGGCGGTCTCTGCATCCGCGAAGCCCCTGGCGCAGCCGACTCGCTCCGGCCGCGGCCCCAAGCTGGCTCTCCTGGTGGTCGGCCTCTTCGCCGCCCTCGGCGCGCTCTCCGCCGGGGTCATCTTCGCGGGCTACGCCTGGTTCACGCACGTGCCCGAGCTCGCGCCGGTCACTGTGCCGGCCGCCGTCGAGCCCGCCCAGCGCTCATCCGTCGCGGCGCCGGAGGCCCCCGCCGCGCCCACCCAGGCAGCCGAGCAGCCGGCCCCGCCCGAATCAGCCGCCCGACCCGCCGGCCGAGGCTTCGGCCGACGAGACCGACGCAGCGCCAGCCGCAGCGGAGCCCGCCGAAGCGCCAGCCACAGCGGAGGAGCCCGGCGAAGCACAGGCCGAGGCCGCCGACGCGGCGGAGGAGCCCGCCGAAGAGCAGGCCGCGCCTGCCGAGCCCGCCGAGGAGCTCAGCGCCGAGGAAGCGCGCGCCCAGTCCGACGTCTTCGTCGAAGAGGGCGAAGAAGCTCTGCGCGCCGAGCGCTTCGACGACGCGCGGCAGGCCTTCGAGCACGCGGCGGAGGTACACGACCTCAACCCGCACGCCTACGAAGGCCTGGCCCAAGTCGAGCTCGCGGCGGGCAACCCGCAGGCAGCCATCCCCCACGCCGAGCGCGCCGCCCACCTTCGCCGCCGACGGTCGAGCTACCAGGTGCTCCTCGGCGACGCCTACCGCGCGGCCGGCGACGCCGCCAACGCCCGCCGCGCCTACCAGCACGCCCTCGACATCGACCCGGACGACCGCGACGCCCGAGAGCGCCTGGGCCGCTGAAGGTCTTTCGAAGAACCTCCCGTCGCTCCGCCGTCGATCCGGTCCCATCCGCCGGGTTGCTGTTCGTCGCCGCGCGCTCGCCGCGACTCCTCACGGCGGGGCCTGGCACGATTGCGGCGCTCGGTGGGACTCACCGACACCCCTCGAGTCGAGCGCGCCTCATTCGCAGTGGACGGAACCGACCACCGCGCCGCTCTCCAGCCAACCGAGCCACCAGCCGGAGGCACCTTCCGTCATCGCGATGGGCAGCGGGAGGGTGCCGAACGCCGACACCGTCGCGAGCAAGCCGGGCCGGCTCACTTCCATCACCTGGCTCGCCGGAGCGCCGCTCGGGTCCAGCGCCAGGAACGAGAGCGTGCTCGTGCCGGAGGTCCACGCCAGACCGAACCCGCTTCGCCCCCGCGTCAGCTCGAGCCGATCGATATCGAAGCTCGACCCGGCGACGCGCGTCGGCGTTCCGAGACTCAGCGCGTCGTCGACGGCAGCGACGTAAATGTCCCGGCCTCGGCGGAACGCGGCGAGGGTGCCGGCCGGACCGTGCGCGAGCCGCACATCGGAGACGGTGCCGATGATCCCCGTCGACGAGGAAGCGGTCGCGTCGATCGCGCTGCCCTGCGCCGTCACCCGCGTGATGGTGACCGAGCCGTCCGCCTCGATCCGCGTGGTGCACCAGCCGGCGCCGTCCCAGATCACCTCGGGTCGCGGCTGTCCGACCGGGAAGGGGTCGCTCCCCACGTTCACCGACGTGTCGTCGGCGAGCGCGTAGCCGCCCAGCGTGCAGGTCCCGCCGCTGGCCTGATCCGACCAGACGACGAGATCCGTGGCGTCGCCGGCGACGACGATGGGCGCGCCGCATCCCGAGCCCGGCGTCAGGGACACGTCGGTGGTGGGCGCGACCGCCGTCCCGGTCGCATCGATCCGCGCGATGGAGATCGCGTCGTCCACGTGCGCCGCCAGCAGCAGTCCGCCCCGGCTCGATGCGAAGGGCACCGGCGCATAGAAAGGCCCGTCCGCGAGGCCCGTCGACACCGGCGTCGAGCTCGCGTCCTCGACGTCGACCGCGCGAATGCCCTGACCGACTTGCGCCCAGAACGCGAACGTCCGTGCCCCGTCGGCGAGCAGGCTCGGGGTCCCGCGCGCGGACGTCAGCGTCCGGGTCGCGCCGAGTGTGCACGTCGGAAGCGGAGGACCCGCGTCTCCCGGTCCGGCGTCGGCCAAGGCCGCGTCTTCCGCGCCCCCGCCGTCGTCGCCCCCGTTTGGCGAAGCGTCCATCGCCACTCCGGCGTCGTCGCGCACGCCCGCGTCGCCAGCGGACGCGTCCGCGCCCATCGGCGCGTCTCCACCGCAGCCCGTCGCCAGCGCGACCAGGAACACGGCGCAGACGCCGACGCCTGTGCACGAGAGCCGGATGCCATCGCATCCGTCGCGGGATTCCATCGGTTCCTCCGTCATCGGATCGGGACGCGGCATGCGTCGCCAGCGCCGCCGGCAGCAAGCGCCAGGCCATCCGCCGGAAGAGCGGGTCCTGCGCCCGAGGTCTCCGAACGTGAACCGGCGATCACGTCGGACGGGGTCGAGGGTTGGACACAGCGCCTCGACCCCTCCTCGCGTCAGGCGCTCACCCGCACCTCGGGCCAGCGCGCCTTCACCGACGCGGCGACCCGGGCGAACGCCGGGTTGGGCCGCTCGGGGTTGGGCCGCAGTGAGAGCGCGAAGAGATCCTCGAGCCCGAAGGGCGCGAAGAGGGTCAGCGCGTCGTCGTCCTCGAGGCGGACACCGAGCGCGAACATCGGGCTCACGAAGCGGGGCAGCGCGTCGGCGCTGGAGCGGAGCGGGGCATACGATTGCCCGAAGCGGCGCTCGAACCAGACGTGCACGCGCGCCTGATTGCGCACCTCGACCCGACGCCGCAGCGCGTCATCGTCGAAAGCCGCCGCCACCCGCCGGATCACCGCGTCCTCCGCCACGTACGAGATATCGCTCTCGTCGAAGTACGCGAGATCGAAGTCACGGACCCCGTGCTCCAGAATCGCGACCCGTCAAATGGTTCAGCACCGGCTGATACACCGCGCCGGAGAACACCATCCAATCGGGCAGCGCGAGCGCCCGTGCCGTGCGCAGCACCTGCATCAGCGGCTCGCACTCGCGCAGGATGTTCCGCGTCCGGGCCGTCAGCGCCTCGGCATCGCTCGCCGTGGCGCCCGCCGAGGGCGCGCCGCGAGCGTCGGTCTTGCGAACGGACATCGGCCGAGCATAGGTCGACCTTTGAAAGGGAGTATCCCCTCGATGTGCCTCCGAGCACCCGAAACGCCAGATTTTGCGATCTCTGTGCTCCGAGGCACCCGAAACGCTAGATTTTGCGATTTCTGTGCTCCGAGGTATGACATGGTGTCACACCGTCCCTAAACAGGGGTACTCGGAGGCACCAAAACCGGTAAATTCTGCGATTTTCGTGCTCGGGGGTATGCCATCTTGGCACACTGTGCCAAAGTGGCGTGCCTCCGAGCACCCGACATCGCCGGATTTTGCGATCTTCGTGCCTCCGGGTAGGGGCGGGCGGCGTCGCCGGGGCCGCGGCGAGCCCGGAGGCAGGCCGGATCGCTGGCAGCCGCGGTCGGCGGTGCTCGCGGGCAGCAGGATCGGTGATTTACGCCTTTCTTCAGCCCGCGGGCAGGCGAATCCCAGCGGCGCGCGGCATCGCGGTGCTCGCGGGCAGGTGCTGTCGCCGGTGGCGGTGGCTCTCGATGTGGGTCGTCAGCTGGAGCCGTCCGATGGTGGCGGATAGACGCCGTCGGCCCCGAGGTGGTCGTTCAGGAAGCGCAACGCGCGCTCCAGCGTACCGAACCAGGGTAGGCCGTGCCGCCGGACCTCGTCGAAGTCGACCATGCGGGTGAGCGGCAGCTGGTCCGCTTGCGGCTTGTATCTCACCTTGCGTCCCGTCGTGCTCATGTGGCCGGAGAGCCATTCCTTCGCTCCGCGCACCTCGTGAGCCCGTCCCCGGAACGCGGCGTCCGCTGCGATGCCGGGCCGCTCGACGGCGCCGGCCGGGAGCCCCTTGCCCGCCAGAGTGGATAGCGAGGCGAGGAAGAGTGACTCGTACTCGCGTTCTGCCAACACGAATCGCGGCCGGGAAGGGAAGGGCCATCTCTTCGATGAGCTGGGCCTGTGCCGGACCGGTGTCCCGGGGACATGCGTCATCCTCGTCCCGCAAGACCAAGAGAAGCGATGCGTCGGGGCGCAGGCGCACCGACTCGCAGCTCCGCTTCAGGCTGCGCTCCGTGTCGATGCCAGGGACTCGAATCGCGGGCGCCCAATGAATGCTCGGACTGAGCTCGAGCTCATGCCAGAGCCGGGTCAGGAGGTTGACCGCGGACCCTGACGCCTCTCCGTGGCCTTCGACGATTACGTAGCCGCGTTGCGCGCTCATTCCTCGGCACCGAAGCGCAAGGACTGTTGCAGCCCTTCCCGGCGGAGCACTTCGCCGAGCCCGAACAGTCCCTGCTTGACGACTTCCCGTTGCCCTTCGTCGAGAGGTGCCACGGTCGTCGCGCCGTCGCGACGCTCCACCACGCGCAACTGATCGGCCTCCAGCAACTCCAGGAGCTCGGGGCTATGAGTGGTGAGCACCACCTGCACGTTCTCGGACGCCTCCTCGACGTACTCGCTCAGGAGCGGAAGAACGCCGGGGTGCACCGTGAGCTCCGGCTCCTCCAACACGATCACGCTGGGCCTCGGCTCCTGAAGCAGTGCCGTGAGCATACCGGCCACACGCAGAGTGCCGTCGGATTCCTGCGAGGACTCGAAGTGTTTTCGGCGCTTGCTTCCAGGCTTCACCTGGTGCTCGAACTGCACCGTCAGGTAACCGGCGACAGCGCGCACTCGGACATCGACGATATCCCCGGTGAGACGGTTGAGGACGGTGAGGAGATCGGGCTTCCAGCTCTGTTCCGGTTGATCCTTGAGGATCGATACCCAGTTTGCGCCGTGGCGATTCATCGGCTTTTTGGGATCGTACTTTTGCGGCTGCCGAAGCTGATCAGGAAAGATGGAGTAGACGGCGAGGCCCCGCAGCTCGTCGACGAAGGGTCGAAAGCGTTCGTCGCCGGCCAACAGCGGCAGTGCCAGGTTCAGCGCGTCGACGTTGGGGCGGAGCCCCTCGATGCTCTTCCTCCACGCCGTTCGACCATCATCCTGCGGGCCACGTTCGATCAGGTACTCGTGCGGCCCCGTGGAGTCGCTCATGAGAAGATGCTCGCGCTTGACGCGGTACTCTTCGCGCTCGTCGCCCGCGAGCTCGAACTCGTAGACGCCCTGCACCGCCTCGGTGTGGACGTCGACTCGAACAGCGACGTTGCGTGGATGTCCTGAGCTCCAGCGTCGCACCGCCGCGATGCCGTGACGCTGCGTGATCGCGCCCTCGAGGCCGATGGCCATGCAGTCCGACAGAAAGGCGAGCACGTCGACAACGTTGCTCTTGCCCGATCCGTTCACGCCGACCAGCACCGTCAGGGGCCCGAGAGACAACCGGACGTCGTCCCCCAGCGAACGGAAGTTCGAGACGCGAAGCTCACGGATCATGGTGAGGGTCGTACCACGGCGCGCCGCGGGGTCGAAGTCACCGGGCGATCGAATTTCGTGCTCCACCGCCAGCGTATTCGGGTGGTTTTCGTGCGAGCGCTGCTCTACCACTCACGCGTGGGACGCCGGAAGAAGCGGGCGGATGCGCGCCACGAGCAGGAGGCCAAGCCGAGCGCCGGTGGGGACGCGCGGACCAGCCTGCGCGGGCTCTTGAAGGGCGTGACGCTCGCGGCGGAGGAGCCCGCCGAGGCGAAGGCGAAGAAGAAGGCGGAGCCGATCCGGCGCAAGCCGAAGCCCGAGGCGAAGCCTCAGCCGGCGCCCCAGGCGCCGAAGGGGAGGCCGAGCGAGTCGCTCCGCGGCGCCGACCTGACCGCGTTCTTCGATGCGTACGCGGGGGTTCGACCAATTCTCAAGAAGGACCGACCGATGCCGGCCTCGGCGCCGAAGATGGAGCCGTCCACGGCGCCGCCGGAGCGGGCTCGGTCGGACGAGGACGCCCGCGCTCGGCTGGCGGCGCTGGTCGCCGGCGGGGTGCGCTTCGAGGTCGCGCGGGACGGAGACGAGATCGCGGAGCCAGGGTCGGCGCGCCACCGACGGTGCTGCGCGGGCTGATGCGGCGCGATGCGTTCGTGGAGGATTCGATTCGATCTGCACGGGATGCGCGGCGACGAGGCGGAGCGCGAGGTGGCCCGCTTCGTCCGGGCGGCGCAGCGGCGGGGCGTGCGGCGGGTCTGCATCGTGCACGGAAAGGGGCTCCACTCGGACGGCGGAGCGGGCGTGCTCCGCGAGCGGGTGCTGCACGCGCTCACGGAGGGCGGCGCAGCGCCGGTGGTCATGGCGTTCGCGACGGCGGCCCACGAGCGGGGCGGGACGGGCGCGCTGATGGTGGCGCTGGTCCGGTAGGTCGGTAGGCGTTCGCGACGGCGGACCAGCGGGGGCGGGACGGGCGCGCTGATGGTGGCGCTGGTCCGGTAGGCGTTCGCGACGGCGGACCAGCGGGGGCGGGACGGGCGCGCTGATGGTGGCGCTGGTCCGGTAGGCGTTCGCGACGGCGGACCACGGGCGGGACGGGCGCGCTGATGGTGGCGCTGGTCCAGTAGGTCGGCAGGCGTTCGCGACGGCGGCGCACGGGCGGCGACTGCAGAGCTCGCAGGGGTGTCCCGTCGCGCTCTTTCGATTCGCTCGACGACTGCACGGACGCGGTCCGGCCGTGATAGCGTCTGCGTGTGGTCCGATCCGCCGCCGCGCTCGCGTTCGTCCTCGTGCTCGCGACGGCCGCCTCCGGGGCGGCGCAGCGCGCGGCGTGCACGGAGTCGCTCTCCGAGACGGAGGTCCGCGCGCGGCTCGAAGTGCTGCGCGGGGTCGCCCGCCGGGAGGAGCCGGCCGTGCGCCGATGGTTCACGACCTTCGCGCTCCTGCACTCGACGATGGCGGCCGGCGGGGCGATCCTCGCGGCCACGCAGAGCACCGATCAGAGCCGGGCCCTCTTGATCATCGGCGCGGCCAGCTCGGCGCTCGCGCTCGGCTCGCTGGTGGTGGTGGGGCCGCCGATGATGGGCGCGCGCAATCACATCGCGTCGCTTCCGGAAGGCACGCCGGAGGAGCGGCTCTACAAGCTGCGGATGGCCGAGCACCTGCTCCGCCGCGGCGCCGACAGCGTCGACTTCGTGCGCAGCTGGCTCCCCGCCACGCTCTCGATGGCCTACGTGGCCGGCATGGCTTCGGTGCTCCTGTTCGCGTTCGATCAGGGCGTGGGCTCGATCACGTTCACCATCGGCGGCGTGGTGCTGGGCCTCGGTCGCATTCTGCTCCGGCCGACGGGGCCGCGCGATGCATGGCGCCGCTACGTGGCAGCACACCCCGACGCGGACTGCGACGAGATCCGCGCTGCCGCGCTGCCGCCGGGCCCCAGGGTGGCGCTGATGCCACATGGCCTGGGGTTGGGCCTCCGGATCGACTTCTGATGTGCTTTGGGCGCGCGCCGCGATCGTGGCTACCCTCTCGTTCGACCATGCGCGCGCTGCTCTTCATCCTCGCGCTCGCCTCCGTCGCCGGCTGCGCGAGCGGAACGGCCATGCGGCGCGGGCCGCTCGATCCTGGGCAGCCGTCGGCCAGCCCGAGCATGGAGTGTCTGCCCGACCCGGACGTGAGCGACGAGGCGCTGACCCGGCGCATGCGCTTCGGGTGGACGCTCGCCGCCGAGTCCTTCCTGGTGCCGCCGCCCGAGCCGCCCCACGACGCCACTGCGCACAACCTGCAGCTCTGGGCCGACGAGGTGCTGGCGCCCTGGCTCGAGCGCAAGGTGCACACGATCCAGGCGGCGCGGAGCGAGCTGGACCGCGCGGCCGAGGAGAACCACCGGCAGCGGATCATGGGCGGCGCCATCGTCGGGCTGATGTACGAGGACGTGGCCCGCGTGCTCAGCCACATCCCGGCGCCGGCCGAGCTCGACGACGAGCCGGAGATCCGCGACGTGTACCGGGACATCCTTCGCAGCCAGGCGCGGCCCTTCCTGGAGGAGGCTCGCCACGCCTACAGCGCCTGCGCGCAGAACGCGGTGCAGCCGCAGAGCATGCGGCACTGGTCGCGCTTCTGCTCCGGGCGGGAGGAGAACCTGCCGGGCGGCGACACCGGCGGCGACACCCTCGAGAGCGGCGAGACTCAGGTCGAGGTGGTCGTGGACTGATGCCGCCCGTCGACCAGGCGAGGTGAATCTTGGCGAAAGCGGGTCCGTTCGGGTTAGGCTCTGCGCGAATGTTGGATCGGGAGCTGGTCGAGGCCGTCAAGCTGGCGCGCGAAGCAGGCGCGCTCTTGATGGACGTGTACGCCACCGACTTCGACGTGGAGTACAAGGGGAAGTCGGATCCGGTGACGGAGGCCGACCGCCGCGCGAACGAGCACCTGGTGCGACGGCTGCGCGACGCGTTCCCGAACGACGGCGTCGTGGCCGAGGAGAGCGCGGACACGAGCGACGCGCGGCGGCGCGGGCGCTGCTGGTACGTCGATCCGCTCGACGGCACCAAGGAGTTCATCGCCAAGAACGGCGAGTTCTCGGTGATGATCGGCCTCAGCGTCGACGGCGACGCGCGCCTCGGGGTCGTCTACCAGCCGGTCACCGACACGATGTACCGCGGCGTGGTCGGCGAGAGCGCGTTCATGGAGGTCGCCGACCGCACCTACGCGCTCCAGGTGTCGAAGACGCCGACGCCGGCCGATCTGAAGCTGGTGGTGTCGCGCTCGCACCGCAGCGCCTCCACCGACGAGTTGGTGAAGCGGCTGGGCATCTCGGAGGAGACCCGGAGCGGCTCGGTCGGGCTGAAGGTCGGGCTCATCGGCTCGAAGAAGGCCGACCTCTACGTGCACCTCTCCGATTGCTCGTGCGCCTGGGACGCCTGCGCGCCGGACGCCATCCTCCGCGCGGCCGGCGGCCGCTTCACGGATCTGGGCGGGCGCTCGTTCTGCTACGACGGCGTCGATCTGCAGAACCGGCGCGGCATCCTGGCCTGCAACGCCAAGGCGTTCGACGCGGTGCTGCCGATCGTCTCCGACATCGCCCGCGAGCAGGGCCTGCTCGGCGACGAAGACGAGTGAGCCGGCGCTCGGCTCGCGTGACGGACGCGTGACGCCCGCACGTTTGTGATCGCAGTCACACGCGCGCTTCCAGGCCCGACGTACCGTGGCGCCCATGAAGCGATCTGTGCTGTGGGTGGGCTGCGTCTCGATTCTCTTGGTCGCCGCGTGTGACGGCGGTGGGACGCAGGGTTCGGACGCCGGGATCGATGCGAGCGCCAGCGCCGATGCGGCCGCCGACGCGAGCGCGCCGGACGCGGGCCAGGCGGCGTCGCCCTGCGAGCCGCTCTCGCCGGCGGTCTGCGGGATGCCTTTCCCCTCTTCGTACTTCCTGGAGGCGGACTCGAGCACGGAGACCGGCTACCGCGTCAACGTCGGCGAGATCCTCCACACGCATCTCGGCTACGCGGTCTCGGGCAATCCGCTCTCCACCCGCGACGGCTTCTCGGTGAACGCGGCGATCCTGGCGCACCTCCCGCACGCGACGATGCAGGGCTTCGCGCGGCCCGACTCCATCGGCCACTCGCTCGAGGACGACTCGCCCACGATCCTCATCGACGCCGAGACCGGCGAGCGCGTGGCGCACTTCGCGCAGATCGACGCGGCCACCGACCACAACCCGGACGGGCCGGCGCTCATCCTGCAGCCCACCCGCCCGCTCGAGCACGGGACCCGCTACATCGTCGCCGTCCGCAACGTGATCGGTGAGGACGGAAGCCCGGTCGCGCCCTCGCCGGTGTTCGCCGCCCTCCGCGACGGGACCGACTCGGTAGACCCCTACGTCTCCGCGCGCCGCGCGGACTTCGAGGACATCTTCACCAAGCTCGACGGTGCCGGCATCGGCCGGAGCGATCTGCAGCTCGCCTGGGACTTCGTCACCGGCTCGCTGACCAACGACACGCAGTGGATGCTCTCCATGCGCGATCAGGGGCTGGCCATGGTCGGCAGCGACGGCCCGACCTACCGGATCGACATGGTCGAGGAGGCGCCCAACGCCGACGTGGCGCGCCGAATCCACGTGATCATGACGGTGCCGCTCTTCCTGGATCAGGCCGATCCGGGCGGGACGCTGGTCTTCGGCGCCGATGGCATGCCGCAGGTGAACGGGACGGCGGAGTATCCGCTCCTGGTCATCGTGCCGGCCAACGCGACGCCGGACAATCCGGCTACACCGATGGCGGTCGGGCACGGCCTCTTCGGCAACCGCTTCTACGCCGAGGGCTTCGAGAGCTTCGCCAACGAGCACAACTACCTGCTCTTCGCCACCGACTGGATCGGCATGAGCGACCAGGACGTGGGCACCGTCGCCCGCGTGCTCTCGACGGGTCACGTCGACGAGTTCGCGGTGGTGCCCGATCGCGTCTCGCAGGGGATGCTCAACGCGCTCTTGGCGATGCGGCTGATGATGGGCCGCTTCGTGAACGAGCCGCTGGTCAACGAGACGGGCGGCAGCCTGGTCGACACGAGCGAGCGCTACTACTTCGGCGGCTCGCAGGGCGGGATCTACGGCGGCACCTACATGGCGCTGACCACCGACGTGACCCGCGGCATCCTCGCGGTGCCCGGTCAGCCTTACGACCTGCTCTTGCCGCGCAGCGTCGACTTCAGCGACTACCAAGGGATCCTCAGCAGTCCCTACCCGGACGGGACCGACATCATGATGGTGCTCGGCTACGTGCAGCAGCTCTGGGATCGGATCGATCCCGGCTCCTACACGCGGCACATCCGCAGCGACTTGCTGCCCGGCAACACCGACCCCCACGAGGTGATGATGGCGCTGGCCATCGGCGACCATCAGGTCTCGACGATCGGCGGTCACGTGATGGTGCGCGCGGTCGGGGCGCCGAACCTGAAGCCCGTGAACCGCAGCGTCTACGACATCGACGAGGTCGACGCGCCCATCACCGGCTCGTTCATGGTCGAGGTCGACTTCGGGCTGCCGCCGGAGCCGCTCGACAACGTGCCGCTCACCGAAGGGGACGACCCGCACGGCCAGATTGGCGTGCCGCCCGTCTTCACGATGGCGGACGAGTTCCTCCGCACCGGCGGCATCTCCGCCAACCCCTGCACCGGCCCCTGCGACCCGGAGTGAGGCTCTCCGGGACGACTCGGGTCTGGCCTTTTCTGGTCAGAAAACCCGAGTTTTCGCGTTTTCTCGCCTTTTCTGGTCGGAGAACCCGAGCCGCGATGGACATCGTGTCTTTTCCGGTCAGAAACTTCGGGGTTTCACGGCCTCCGGCCTTTTCTGCGCGGAAAGGCCCGACTTTGGCCGTCTTCTTGTCTCCCTCCCGTCGGAAGGCCCGAGGATCCGCGTTTCGCTCACCCGTTCTGGCGGGAAGCCCCGAGCCTCGATGCACCTCGCGCGTTCGCTGGCCGGAAGAGCTCGATGAGCGTCACCATCGTCGTCCCGCGCGAGCTCTTCGAGCCGCCTTGCGTGGACGCTGCGTTCACGGATGAGGCGGAGGCCGCTCGGCGCGTCGGGCGCCCCGGCTCGGCTCGGCGCACGGTCGCCTACGGTGGGCCGCCGAACGGGTAAGATGAGCGACGTCGACATCGAGAAGGTCATCGACGACTTCGCGCGCGCGGCCACCACGGCGGTCGAGCTCGGCTTCGACGCGCTGGAGCTGCACCTCGGGCACGGCTACTTGCTCTCGCAGTTCCTCTCGCCGGCCGTGAACCGGCGCCGCGATCGCTACGGCGGGTCGGCCGAGAAGCGGATGCGCCTCCCGCTCGCCGTGCTCGAGCGGGTGCGGGAGGCGGTCGGGCCCGACGTGGCGCTGCTCGTGAAGACCAACCTCTCGGACGGCTTCCGGGGCGGGCTGGACATCGAGGAGGCGGTGCAGATCGCGCGGGTGATCGAGCAGAGCGGCGCGGCGGATTCTGATCGTGCCGAGCGGCGGGTTCACCAGCCGGACGCCCTTCTACCTGCTCCGGGGTGGGTTGCCGCTGGCGCGCATGGCCGACGCGCAGCCGGACCGGCTCTCCTCGCTGGCGATGCGATGGCTCGGCCGCGCGATCATCGACCGCTACGACTTCGAGGAGGCGTTCTTCCTGCCGCTGGCCCGCCGGATGCGCGAGGCCGTCCAAATGCCGCTGGCGCTCCTCGGCGGGCTGGTCTCGCGCGAGTCGCTGATGCTCGCCCGCGAGGAGGGCTTCGACTTCGTGGTGCTCGGCCGCGCGCTCATCGCCGATCCCGATCTGGTCCTGCGCATGGAGCGCGGCGAGCTTTCGCGCACCCGCTGCGACGCCTGCAACCTCTGCGTGGCGGAGATGGATCTCGGCGGCGTGCGCTGTGTGCTGGACGGCCCGCGGGGCTGAACGACCGCTCGGGCACCCTGCGCGCTGGAAGGCGTCGTGACCGGTCAGCGCTCACCGGCTCGGTCGTTCTCGAGGTCGCCTGGCTGCCTGGCCGAGCGCGGCGTCGAAGACCGGCGCGCTCCGACTCGGGCGAGGAGCCCCACCGTCCGTCCCTATCGCAGCGCGAAGAGGGCTTCCACGCCTTCGTGATCGCTGGCGCGAGGGCTGCTCCGCAGGCGGAAGTCGCGGACCTCGAGCGCGCCGGTCAGCCAGATTCGGTCGAAGCGGAAGCCGCGGGAGCTCTCTTCCGGGCGCCAGGTGTAGCGCGCCTCGCGTTTGGAGCCCGCTTCCACGAACGCGTCCCGAACGTGCATCTCGTTCTCGACCGCCGCCCACTCGGAGTCGCGCAGGTTGGTGTCGCCGGCGAAGACGGCTCGCCCCTCGGCCTCCATCAGTGCGTCGACCTCGCGGCATTGATCGAGGCGCGGCTCGTGACCGCTCCGCAGGCTCTCGAAGTGGGCGGTCAGCACGCTGACACGACGGCCGGCATCGTCCGACAGACGGGCGATGGTGACGGCGCGCCCGAGGGGGCTGTAGTCGAAGGGCTTGCGCTCCACCTCCTCGATGCGCCAGGGCGCCCGAACGGCGATCAGCTCGTAATGATCGCTCTCGCCCGGCGGGCCGTCCGGCCAGAGCGTGTAGCCGGCCGAGCGGAAGTGAGGCGTGAAGTAGCCGCGCTGGGCGATGCGGACGACCTCCTGCAGCAGGATCACGTGCGGCATGGGCGGCGTCGGTCGACCGGCCATCGCCGCGGCCAGGTCGCCGCCGATGAGGATCTCCAGGCAGAGCTTCTCCATCCGCTGCCCGAGCTGCGTCTCGTTCAGCCCGTCCGCGTTCCAGCTCAGCACTCGGAGCGATGACTTCGTCGCCGTCACGCCGCTGATGTAGCAGGTCCTCGACCGGAAGGGACTCGCGCGAGCCATCCGGGGCGGAGCGACCGCGTCGCCGGTCTCGCGTCAGGCGTGCCTCTGTGCCCGCGCTCGCCGACCGCATGCGCGTCGGAGCGACCGGCTCCGCCTCACGGGTCAGTCGGTTGACAGCGGCCGTGGTTCTCCGCATCATCTTCGCATGCGTTGGACCACGGCATTTCTTACGGTGCTCTTTCTCGGAGGCTGCGCGATGGACTCGGGAGGTGCACCGTCCACCGAGGTGGAGGTGTGGTCGGCGCTGGATGGGGTCACCGCCCGCGTCGGGGATGCGAACGTGGCGCTCTCACCCAACGGGACGATGACCGTCTCGCCGGCGCTCACCGCGACGGGAGCCACCTTGGTGCTCGAGCGTGATGGCACCTCGGTCGAGCTCCCGGTGGAGTTCTCGTATGACTACGACATGGCCAGGGTCGCGCACGACGAGCCCCTCCAGGCGATCACGCTGATCGTCATGGCGAACACCGACGGCTCTTGCACCGTCGGGACGAGCAACGCGATGACGGCGAGCGGCGCGCAGTGGGCCGGCGATTACACCACTCCGATCGCGGCCTGCGGCCCGTTCCGCTGAACGCGCCCGGGCGCGCCTTCACTCCTGTTCGAGCGGGACGCGCACCGGCTCTTCGCCTTCGTCGTCTTCGTGCCGCGCCTCGGTCGCGCCCTCCAGGAAACGCCGGGCCAGGTCGATCGGGTTGCCCGTCGGCCCCGGGTCCTCGGTGCCGTACTCGCCGCGCGTCACCCTCCTCGAAGCCCCGCGCTCGTCGTGCTCGGCGCTCTCGAGGGAGTACTCGGACTCACCGCCGAGCTCTTCCGCCGAGGGCCGCTGCTGCTCGTGGTGAATCGCGTCGCGGATCTCCTCCTCGCGATCGTGCGCGGCTTGCGTGCGTCGCTTCTTCGGATCACCGGGCTTCGGCCCGCGTCCCTTCGTTTCGCTGCGTGTCGTCATGGTGTTGCTCCTCGTGGGTGACGAAGGCGCAAGACGCGCGCCGCTCCCGCCCCGCCTTCACGACACCGCTCGCGGTCGAGGCAGGGGACCACGCTCGTGGCAGCGTGCCGCCGCAGGTCGCCGACAGGGGTCGCTCACATCGACGGGTCCGCCGCGATTGCTCGGCTGCTATCGTTCGGCCGATGGCCGGTGAGGAGCCCCAGAGCAGGCGGCGCGCGTCCCTCGTTCCGGGGGACGTGGTGGGGCAGCGCTATCAGATCCTCGCCGAGGTGGCGTCGGGCGCGTTCGGCACGGTCTACCGGGCCAAGCACGTTCACACGTTGCGGGTGGTGGCGCTCAAGGTGCTGCACGCGCACACGTCGCTCGACGAGGCGGCGCGCGAGCGCTTCCGGCGGGAGGTCTGCGCGCCCACGCTGATCGGTCATCCGGGCGTGGTCGAGGTGCTCGACGCCGACATCGATCAGGAGGGCGCGCCCTTCGTCGCGATGGAGTGGCTCGACGGAGAGACGCTGCGGGCGACCTTGGCCGAGGGCCGGCCGCTGACCGTCGCGCTCGATTTGGTGGAGCAGCTTCTCGATGCCCTGGCGGCGGTGCACGAGGCGGGCTTCGTCCACCGCGATCTCAAGCCGGAGAACGTCTTCGTGACGCGTGAGCCGGATGGGAAAGAGCGGGCGCACATCCTCGATCTCGGGCTCGCGCGCCGGAAGGACTCGGTGTCGGTCACCAGCACCGGCACGGCGCTCGGGACGCCGCGCTACATGAGCCCGGAGCAGTTCATGAGCGCCAAGCACGTGGGCCCGCCGGCGGACGTGTGGGCGGTGGGCGTGATGCTCTACGAGCTGGTCTCCGGTGAGGCGCCCTTCCTCGGGGCCAGCTCCCACGCGCTGATGCTGCAGATCATCACGACGGCGCACACGCCGGTGCTCGAGTCGGCTCCCTCGGTGCCGGCGCCGCTGGCCGCGCTCATCGACCGCTGCTTGGCCAAGGAGGCCGGCGATCGACCCCGCGACGCGAGGGCGCTGCTCAACGAGCTCGGGGCGGTGCGGGCGCTCCTCGGTGACGCGGAGGCGGCCGCTACCATCCGCGAGATGCCCAGCATTCAGCTGGCCGATACCTTCCCTCGCCCCGGCGCGCTCACGGCGGAGACGGTGCCGGCGCGGCCGATGGCGAGCTCGTCACCCGGGGTGGCGCGGACGGTCGTGTCGAGGGAGGTGTCGGCGGCCGTCACGGCGGCCGCGCTCTCGAGCGCGCAGGCTCCGGTCGCGCCCCGGTCCAGCTCGAAGCTGCCGTGGATCGTGGCCGGTGTGCTCGGTGTCGGCGGGCTGTTCGCGGCGGGGGCGCTGGCTCTCCTCTTCTTCGTATTCGAGGGGGAGCGTGAGCTCGCTGTCGAGACGGTCCCCGCGCCGGAGCCGCAGCAGGAGCCCGTGGCCCCGGAGGACCGAGGCTCGCCGATCGAGCCGGTCGCACCGCCCGAAGGATTGGCGACGCCTTCTCCGCCCTCGGCCGAGCCGCACTCCGCCGCGGTCACCTCGACCCGGCCGGCTGCAGCGAACGAGCGACCGCCGCGCACCCGTTCACGGCCCGTTCAGGATGGCGAAGAGGTCGACGCGCCGCCTCCCCCGCCGCCGCCCGAGCGCTCGGGCGAGGAGGATCCACTCGCGCCGCTGACCGCGCCGCTCCGCGAGCTCGAGCCGGCGCTCTCCGGTTTGGGCGACTGAAGGGCTCGCGGACACCTCCCGCCGTCATGCGCTCGACAGGGGCTTGCGGTGGCGACACGTCGGGACCGGCCCGCGCGACCCACGCCGGGCCGCCGCCGAAGAAGCTCAGCCTGGACTTCCCATCGATCGCGTCGCGAGAGCGAGGATGGCCGCGTCCTGGCGGGCCAGACCGCTCGCAGCAGCGATTGGGCGCGTAATCGAGGCTCAGGCGCCGAAAAGATTGAGGTGTGTCTCGATGCCGCTGGAGAGCGCGCCGGCGGAGGGCAGCCTCGCCTCCGGCTCGAGCCTGGTCGCGTGGGTGCAGAGTCGGTCCAGCGCGTCCGGCACATCGGGAGCGATGGCGCGGGGCCGCCCGCCGTCCGTCTGCAGCACGGAGATCAGCTTCGCCGGCAAGAGCTCCTGCGGATGCATCGGCGCCAGCGTGAGCAGCTCGTAGAGCATCGTGCCCAGGGAGTAGACGTCGGAGCGCGGGCCCACCCGGTGTATCTCGCCGCGGAGCTGCTCGGGCGCCATGTAGCCGGGCGTGCCGAGCACCGAGCCCTCGCTGGTGGTGCGCGCGTTCGAGGCGTCGAGGATGGTCTCGCCACTCTCGGGCTCGAGCGCGTCGAGGAGCTTCGCCAGGCCCCAGTCGAGCAGGAAGACCTCGCCGAACTCGCCGAGCATCACGTTGGACGGCTTGAGATCGCGGTGCACCACGCCGCGGCGGTGGATGTAGTCGACCGCCAGGCAGAGCTGGCTGAAGCGGGTCAACATACGCCGCCGCGTGAAGCGCCGACGCGCCTCCGGATCGCCCTCGCGCAGCGCCGCGAGCACCACGTCGAGGCTGGAGCCGACCACGCGCTGCATCGTGAAGTAGGGGAAGCCGTCCGGGTCGATGCCGAGATCGTAGACGGGGACGATGGAGGGGTGCTCGAGCTGCCCCTGCACCCGCGCCTCGCGAACGAAGCGCCAGCGCTGTGGGGATCCACGGCGCGGCGCGCGGATCACCTTCATCGCCACCAGCCGGCCGATCATCCGATCGCGGCAGAGGCGAACCTCGCCCATCCCACCCGCGCCGAGCACTCGGAGATGCTCGTAGCGCGCTCCGAACGAGTCGGGCGCCGGCGACTCGACCGCGCGCGCGTCGTCGCGGTCGAAGGAGACGAGCTCTTCGCCCTCGAGCGCCACCGAGGTGAGCGCCGCGCGATTGTCCGTGTCCGCCGTCACCCGAGCTCGACCTTCGCGCCCTCGCCGAGGGTGAAGCGGGTGGCGCCGCCGCCCTCGCGCCGCTCGATCATCGCCGCGCCGTCGAGCCCCGCGCGGTCGAGATCCTTGCGGACCCGGTGCAGGAGCACGTTGAGGTTGGTGCGCGTCGCGCCGCTCTTTCCCCAGACGCGAGCGATGACGACGTCGTCCTCGATGTAGTCGCCCGGGGCGTGCGGATCCGGCGGCTGGAGGAGGACGGCGATCAGATTGCAGCGGCGGTCGGCGAGATAGACCGAGCAGACCTCGCTCCCGACGGTGAGGTGCAGACGGCCGCCGCGCGGGAGGAACTCGAGCTCGGCGCGCGCGACCTCGCCGGTCGGCGGACTCTCTTCCGCCGCGGTGCTGCCGCTCGCGAACGCGCCGCCGGTGATCACCCGGATGGCGGCCCCGGCCATCGCGATCTCGGCGCCGCGGTCGAGCGGATGCGGTCCTTCACCCTCGATCGGCTCGCCGTCGATTGCGACGGGCGCGCTGACTTCCAGTTGCAGCCGTCCGGTGTCGGTCACGCGGAAGCAGAGCGCGCCGGGAGGCCACGCCTCGACGCGCAGATCGTCCTCCGCGCTGCCGCCGACCAGGAAGGGGAAGCGCGCCATCCCGAAGTACCCGCCCGAGGGATTGGAGAGCACCCACACCGGCGCGCGCGGTTGGATTCGGGGCGTGGCGCCCGGGTCGTGCTGCACCTCGAGCTCGAGCCCCGGCACGCCGAGACGAACCCCGTTCGCCAGCTCCGCTTCGCCGTCGACGGGCGCGCCGGAGACGGTGGTCGGGCCGCGGCCGAGCACGACCAGGCGCGGTCCGCGCGCGCCGAGGTAGACCAGCGCGTGACGGCGGCTGGCCTGGTTGCTGTCGAGGACGATCTCGCAGTGCGGTGAGCGGCCGAGCACGATGCCCGCGGGGGTGATGCGCCGGGCGATGGTCTCGCCGGCGCGCAGCCACCAGGTCCCGGAAGGCTCCGCCATGGCGCGAGGATAGATCCAAACGCGCACGGTTCGCGTGAAACCGGGCTGATATCGCCGGCGGGCGAGGGCCGACCCACCTTCCATGCACCAAACGGCACGACGCGAGTGCCAAAGACGCCTGGGAGATACCTCGACATGACGAACGCAACGACCTCGACCCGTACCCGCTTCAGCCGCGTTGCCGCGATGGTCACCGCCGCCGCGCTCGCCGCCGGCACCGCCCTCTATGGCGGCACCGTGATCGCGCAGGCCGGCCTCACCATCGGCGGCAACCAGAGCAACTTCGGCCGGAGCGCGATCGAGGGCGGCTTCATGCCCGATCCCTTCACGACCTCGATCGTCTCCGGCGGCGACATCGACGCCAGCCACGCCGGGCTCGCCTCCGGGTGCCGCGGCTATGTGACCCGCCAGCCCGACTACATCCTCGACTATCGGGACGCGGCGAGCTTCGTGCGCTTCTACGCCATGGGCGACGGCGACACGACGCTGGTCATCAACGACGGCGCCGGCAACTGGCACTGCAACGACGACTCCTTCGGTGGGCTCAACCCGAGCGTCGACATCCAGAACCCGCCCTCGGGGCAGTACGACATCTGGGTCGGCAGCTACCGCGCGAGCCAGAACCTCCGCAGCACGCTCCACGTCACGGAGCTGCAGGCCAACCATCCCTGAGCTTCGATTGCCTCTCGATGTTCGCCGGCGTGGACTTCGGTCCGCGCCGGCGAACGCGTTCGTGGGCCCTCTGCGGCCCTCGGCTCTGCGGCCCTCGGCTCTGCGGCCCTCGGCTCTGCGGCCCTCGGCTCTGCGGCCCTCGGCTCTGCGGTCCTCAGCTCGGCGGTCCTCAGCTCGGCGGCCAGGGCGGCAGCGCCCGCAGGTCGCTCCACGCGACCGGCCGATTGGAGGCGCAGGCCCGCCGGCGGGCGAGCGCGGTGGCTCCCCCGCGGCGGTTCGCCCGCGTGTTCGAGTCAGGGGATCTGGCAGGTGTACGCCAAGCTGTTCGTGCACCGCGCGTCGTTCCACAGGCCGCTCGGGAGCACCTCGCCGCAGTTCTCGTCTCCGCCCGAGTTGTTCGGCTCGCGCGTGTTCCAGGCAGTGAACGTGGCCGACGAGCCGCTCACCCAGACGAAGCTGCCTTCCATCGCCTGGTCGTTGAAGCCGATCCAGGTGTTCCCTATGGCGGAGACCAGTCCCGTGACGGCTGTGGCTTCATCCGCGTCGGTGATGGTGGCGAGGTGCCCGCCGAGCGACACGCAGGCGGCCTCGGCGCTCGTCCAGTCCGTCCCGTCAGCGAAGCCGACGAAGCAGCTCCCGTCGGTCGGGCTCACCGCCGCGGCCGAGCCGCCGGTGCCGGCGCCGCAGGCGAGGGTGCACGTGCTGGAGCAGCCGTCGCCGTCTTCGGTGTTGCCGTCGTCGCAGTCCTCGCCCGCGTCGAGGATCCCGTCACCGCAGACGGCGGTCGTGGTGCAGTTGGTGCGGCAGCTCGAGCCGGCGGCGTTGCTGTTCGCGTCGCCCAGGTCGCAGTCCTCGCCGGCGTCTACGGTTCCATTGCCACAGAGGGTCTCGCAGGCGTAGGGGCGGAGGTTCAGGCAGTTGCCGTCGTTCCACAGTCCGTCTGCGGTTCGGACCTCGGCGCAGTCTTCGTTTCCGCCCCCGTTGTTCGGCTCGCCGGAGTGCCACGCCGTGTAGGTCGAGGTCGAGCCGCTGGCCCACACGAACGTGCCCTCGGTCGCGATGTCGGTGTAGCCGATCCGGAAGTTGCCGAGGTTGGCGGCGTACGCCGTCGCGAGCGCCTCGTCGGTGGCGTCGTTGATGGTGAGGAGGTTTCCGCCCACTCCTTGGCAATGCGCTCGGGCGAGCGCCTCCGTTCGCGGCGTGTCGAACGCGACCACGCACGCCCCGTCGCTGGCCCGCTGGGCGCCGAGTCGCGCGCCGAGCGCCGCGCCGCAGGCGACGGTGCAGTCGGTCTGGCAGCCATCGTCGTCGATCGCGTTGCCGTCGTCGCAGGTCTCGCCCGGGTCGAGGATGTCGTTTCCGCACTCCTCGCGGTTGCAGATGGGGCTGCAGCCGTCGCCGGCGTCGGTGTTCCCGTCGTCGCACTGCTCGAGGCCGGCGACGATAGTGTCGCCGCACGTCGTCGTGCACGCGCTGCCTTCCGGACCCTCCACGCAGGTCCAGCCCGACTCGACCCCGCACGCCGACGAGCAGCCGTCGCCGTCCGCCGCGTTGCCGTCGTCACAATCCTCACCGGGATCGAGGATCGAGTCCCCGCACGCCGCCGCCGCGCAGGTGGCCCGGCAGTGCCCCGGCAGGTCGCCGTTGCCGGCGCCGTCGTCACACTCTTCCGTTCCGTCGACGATGCCGTTGCCGCACCAGCCTTCGTTCAGGCAGTTCGACTGGCAGCCGTCGCCGTCGGTCGTGTTCCCGTCGTCGCACTGCTCGCCCATGTCGACGGTGCCGTCGCCGCAGGTGCCGGTGAGCGCGACCTCGCGGCGAAGGTAGAGCACGCCTCCGCCGTTTCCGTCGCCGGGCCAGCGCCGGACGACGACGTCGAACATCCGGCCTTCCGTCGGCAGCCACAGCGAGTCGGTCTCGTTCACGTGAGAGGGCGGAGAGCTGCCCACCGCAGTCACCCACGTCACGTAGTCGCTCGGCGCCGCGTCCGCGCTCGCCATCGGCGCCCACAGCGTTCCGGTGGGGCTCTCGCTGCCGCCTTCGCCAGCGGAGTACCCGAGCTCGCTCGCGGTGTTGTAGAGCCCGCGCTGGTAGCTTCGCGTGATGCACACGTCGCTGGTGATGCAGTCCTGGTTCTCCGGCAGCGAGGTGTCGGGGTTGCTCGGGATGTTCACCCGCACCCAGTCGCCGCAGAAGCCGTCGTCCGCCGTCGCGCGAGGGTCGTAGTTCGCCGCGCTCGAGTCGGAGCAGCCGACCGCGACCGCCCGCGAGCGCCACCAGGCGAAGCCGCCGCCGGGGCCGCCGCCGCTCCAGCTCGCCAGCGTGACGTCGAAGTAGAGCGTCGTGTCCACGATGTGCATCGAGATGGTCTGGCCGATGGCGCTCATGGGCGAGCTGCCGACCGCGGCCGAGAACGAGCCGTAGTCCGATGCCGAGGCGATCGCGGTCGGCATGGCGGCCCACTCGGTGCCGGACGGCGAGGTCATCCGGTAGCTGGTCTCCTCCGACGCGTTGAAGAGGGACTGCGTGTCGCCGCGGGTCAGGCAGACGCCGGGCGCGAAGCAGTCCTGGTTGGCCGGATCCGTCGGGTCGGCGGAGTCCGCCTTCTCGAAGTAGATGACCTCCGATCGCGCCCACGAGAACCCGCCGCCGGTGTCCTGGTCAGCCCAGCGGTACGTGGTGACGTCGAACCAGCGATCGCTCGCAGTCAGGTGCATCGCCATGGGCTGATAGGCCCACCAGGAGCCGCCCGAGACGGCGGTTTGCCAGTCCGAGAGGTCCGCGCCGGAGCCGACGTAGCCCTGCGCGAACTCGGTCCCATCCGGCGAGCTCGAAGAGGCATAGCTCATCTCGGTGACCGCGTTGTAGATGCCCGAATTGTCGCCGCGGGTGATGCAGACGTCGCTGGTGATGCAGTCCTGGTACGTCGGGTCGGTCGAGTCTGCGCCGTCGGGCTTCTCGAACGTGACCACGTCGGGCTGCCCGTCGCAGTTCGCGTCGGCCGGATCCGCGCCGGTGCTCGGGTCCGTGTCGTCGCAGTCGATGCGGCGCGAGAACCCGTCGCAGTCCGCGTCGGTCGCGCGGGTGGCGGAGGTCGGGTCGGTGTCGTCGCAGTCGTCGGCTGCGAGCACCCCGTCGCAGTCCATGTCGTTCGCCCGCGCACCGAGCGTCGGATCGGAGTCGTCGCAATCGTCGGCGGTCGGGACGCCGTCGCAGTCGAGGTCCCCGTCGCAGCCGGGCGCGCACATGGCGGTGGCGCCGCTCGGATCGCAGTACTCCGACGTCGGGTCACAGGTGGACTGGACCTGCCAGGTGAGGCAGCCGGTGGCGTCGGCCGAGCAGGCTTCGACCGCGCCGTCCTGACAGCGGGTGTCGCCGTCGGTGCAAGCCGGATCGCAGGTGGAGCCGTCCGGCATTCCCGCGTCGGCGCCTCCGTCGGCCGTGGTCTGGCTGCCGTCCGTGGTCTGGCTGCCGTCGGCCGCGGTGCCTCCGTCGGCGTCGGAGCCGCCGCCGTCACAGCCGACGACGAGGAAGGAGGCGATACAGAGCAACGAGATGGAGCGACGCATTGGTTCCTGTGGTGCTGGAAAGTTGGCACGCTAGCAGCCCCGAGGGCGGGTCGCGGTAACCGATTGGTTACGGCCGCGGCCTCACGCGTCGTGTGCCGGCAGCTCGACCGCTCGAGGCGAGGCAGCGCCCGGGACGAGGAACTGCGCCGTCGGGCCGGCGGTGGTGCCAGCGGGCGGAAGCGCCGTGTCGTCCGCGCGCGTTGATCCGCTGGGCCGACTAGGCGATCATGCGCTGGCCCCCGTGAGCACCGCGACCCAGAGGCGAGAGGACGAAGGTCCGGCCACCGGCGACATCGTCGGGGACAAGTTCAGGATCGAGCGTGTGCTCGGCGAGGGCGGCATGGGTCGGGTGCTGGCCGCCGAGAACCTCGCGACCGGGAAGAAGGTCGCGCTCAAGTGGGTGCTCGACGCACAGAGCGAGGACGCGATGCACCGCTTCGCCCGTGAGGCGCGCGCGGCCGGTCGCATCCACCACCCGAACGTCGTCGACGTCTACGACGTGGTCCACCACGATGGCGCCACCTGCCTCGTGATGGAGCTCTTGCGCGGCGAGTCGCTCTACGAGCTGCTCGAGCGGGAGGCGCCGCTCCCGATCGCCGACGCGGTCGGGATCGCGATTGAGGTCGCCCGTGGGCTGGACGGCGCACACGGAGAGGGCGTCGTCCACCGCGACCTCAAGCCCGGAAACATCTTCCTCTGCAGCGGCCACGCGAGCCGCGTGAAGGTGCTCGACTTCGGCATCTCCAAGCTCGTCGACGGCGACGACCACGGTCCGGCCACCAAGACCGGCGCGGTGGTGGGCACGCCGCATTACATGTCGCCGGAGCAGGTGCGGGGCGTCAAAGAGGTGGACGGGCGCATCGACGTCTACGCGCTGGGCGCGGTTCTCTACGAGATGCTCACCGGGCAGCCGCCGCTCGACCACGAGGTGGTGACCGCGCTCCTGGTGGAGATCGTCACGAAGCAGCCGGAGTCGCCGCGGACGATCCGCCCGGACATCCCGGAGGAGCTCGCGGACATCGTGATGCGGGCGTTGGCCAAGGACCCGGACGAGCGCTGGCCCGACGTGGCGAGCTTCGGTCGCGCGCTCGAGCCCTTTGGTGACGGAACGAAGCTCGACCCGGGTGAGCGGGGATTCCAGCAGCGCATCAGCGGCGAGGCATCGGTTCCGAGCCAGGCGAGCCTGTCGAGGGCGGCGACGCTGGCGGCCACCCCGGCGCCGCCGCGCACCTCACGGACGATTGAGCGAGCGCCGTCACGCAGGGGCGCGATGTTCGGGATCGTCGCGGCGGTGGCGTTGGCGCTCGCGGGCGGAGCATGGTGGCTGGCGAGTGGTGGTGCACCTGCCGAAGAGCCGGTCGCGTCTCCGCCCCCCGCCGCCGCGAGCCAATCCGCACGGCGCCGAGCGCGGGCGAGTGACGTGCCCGAGGGGATCGAAGCCCCGAGCGCTCCGAGCGAGAGATCCGACGAGCCCATGATGGCGAACGCGGCCGCCGAGGCCCCGAGCGACGAGGCGACGGCGCCCGATGCCGCCGATGCGGTGGCTGAGAACGGGCTCGGCGACGAAGCCTCGCCGGACGGCACGGGCGGTGAGCCCGAGGCCACCCAGGCGAGCGGAGCGTCGGCGACCACGGGAGCGGCGGTCCACGCGCCCAGGGCGGCGCGTGCCGGCCACCGGTCCTCCCGTCGAGCGCGTCCGCCCCGCGAAGCACCGCCCCCCCGCGAAGCGCCGCCCGTGGAGGAGCCGGCGCCGGAGCCGGTCGAGGCTCCAGAGCCTGTGGCCGAGGCGCCCCCTCCGGAACCGCGGCCCGAGCCCGCTCCGCCGCCGCGCGGGGCTCGCGCGCCGAGGGCCGGAAGTCTCTCCATCGACGACTTCTGATCCCGAGCTCGGACCGCCCGTCTTCGCGGCCGGAGCCCTCCGGGCGGAGATGCGGAAGCACACCTCGGGCGCGCCCGGGCCGCGAATGCCGAGATTGGGCGTCTCCGGTCGACGGCAGTCGGCGCATCGCGAGCGCACCGCCGGGTCCATGGCCGGCGCGCAGAACGGCGCGTTGCTGACTGGAGGAAGACGCGGGCGGCGTTGACAGGTAGTCTCTGCCCTCGAACGACCAGCTTTGCCGAGCGCATGCCCAGAACCTTCGCGACGAGAGTCTTCACCATTTGGATTGGGCTGACCGCGCTGACGCCCGCCGCGCGGGCCCAGGACGAGGCCGATCCGACCGGAGCAGCCGCGCCCACCGCGGTACCGGTGGACGAGCGCGCCGGGCCGCCAGCCGAGGGCGCCGACGCGGCCACGGACACGTTGACCGAGCCCCCGGCGGACGAAGCGTCCGACCCGCCCCCCGACGATGAGGGCCCGGAGGTGCGCGCGCTCATCGCGGAAGCGGTCGCGGAGTACGATGCAGCTCACTATCCCGAAGCGCAGAGCCTCTTTCGACGGGCGCAGGAGCTCTCGCCGAGCGCCCGCACGCTGCGCGGGGTCGGGATGGCCGCTTTCGAGATGCGCCAGTACGTGGTGGCGCTCCGGGCGCTGCGCGCGTCCCTCAGCGAGACGCGACGGGCCCTCTCCGCGGCGCAGCGGCGGCACGTCGAGGGCCTGATCCTGCGAACCCAGATCTACGTCGGCCGGGTCCGAATCGAGGTCGAGCCGGACGAAGCGCGCGTGCAGATCGACGGTGTGCCTCTCGATCCCCAGCCGGATGGGACCGTCCTCCTCGACGCCGGTGAACACGCGCTCAGCGCCCGGAGCGCCGGCCACCTGCCGCGCACGCTCGATTTCCAGGTCGCGGGCGACACCGACCAGACCGTTCGATTGGTTCTGCCCCCGCGCAATTCCCCGACCCGCGAGGTCCTGACCCGCCTCGGCATCGGCGTCCTCTCGCTCGGCGTCGCGACAGGGGTCGCTAGCGCGGTGACCGGCGTCCTCGCGCTCGGGGCGCAGGACCGTCTCCGGCAGGACTGCGCCGGGTTCGTCTGCCCCGGCACCGACATCGGGGTCCGAGACGACGTGCGCACCTTCGCGCTGGCCACCGACGTCCTCTGGATCAGCGCCGCGGCGCTCGGTGTGACCGGGTTGGCGATCCTGATCGCCGGGCTCGCGTACCGCGAGTCGTGGGAGCAGGACGTGCAGGTGGGCGCGATGTGCGGGCCCGGAGGTTGTGGCGCTGTGCTGAGGGGGCGGATGTGAGGCGGCGGTTGATCATCGCGGCGTTGTGGCTCACGGGCTGCACCCAGGTGGTGGAGGTCGATCAGTACACCTTCGACGTGAATCCCTGCGGCGCGCCGCGGACCTGCGAAGGCGGTCAGGAGCTCTACTTCGTCATCACGCGCTCCGACATCGCGCGCCCCGACGGCAACGGGCACCTCGTCGGTTTCAACCTCGACGCGACGGACCAGACCGTCTGCGGCGTCCGCGATCTCGTCGCTCCGGATGGCGAGCGCGGCATCGACAATCAGGTCTCGCAGCTCTTGCTCGGCTACGAGTACCTGAACGGCGTGAACATCGGTGACCAGAACCATCAGGAGATCCTCGCCGGGCACGGGCTCGAGATCGTCCACATCGATCACATCGACGACCTGGTCCACGACGACTGCGTCTCGGTCGACGAGCGCCCGGCGTTCTTGCCGGCCGGCGTCACCGTCGCCGATCTCGACCAGGATGGCGATGGCGAGCTCGATCCGGGCCTGACCTTCGATTACAGCTTCCCGACCCAGCAGGATCTCTCCGGCTGCATCATCGACGGCGAGGTGCACGCGCGCTACCCGGACTCGCTCGGTATCCTTCCGGTGCAGACCGCGAGCGGAGACACGGGCGCGCAGTTCATGGTCCAGCGGGCGCGCAGCCGCATGCCCGTCGACGAGAACGGGATGCACGGAGCGCTGGTCGGAGGCTCGGCACACGTCGACGACCTGATCGCGCTCACCTCGGACGATCCCAGCCTCACCCGCGTGCTCGACGCCAGCGCCGATCTGGACGCGAGCAGCCCCGACGCCACCGACTGCTCGTCGCTCTCCTTCGCGTTCACCTTCGACGCGGTGCCGGCACGCCTCGGCAACCTGCACCGCTGAGCTCCTCGGAGCGCCCAAAGGTTGCGGAGCACGAGAGCGCGGCCAGGCGCTCGAGCGAGCGCTCCGGCACCCGCCGCGTGGCAAACGCCGAGGAGCGAGGTTCCTCGATGGTCCCGGGCTCCCGGTCTCGCGGCTCGGGTGCTATGACCGCCGCCGTGAGCCCGCGCAGCAAGGGATATCTCGCGCAGCTAGTCTGCTATTCGGTCGCCCTCTCGGTGGCCGCCTCGACCATCCGGGTCGTGCCTCTCGAGCCGCTCTGGGCCGCACTGGTCGCGGACATCGTCGCCACCTTGGTGGTCTTCGGCTTCAGCGTCGCGCTGAAGAACTCATCGATGTACGACCCCTACTGGAGCGTCGCGCCACCGGCGCTCTTCGCCTACTGGCTGACGGTCGGACAAGCGTCTCCACGCGCTCTCGTCGCCGGCGCGCTGGTGCTCCTCTGGGGCGCGCGGCTCACCTGGAACTTCCTGCGCGGCTTCTCGAGCCTCTCGCACCAGGACTGGCGCTACATCGACCTGCACGAGAAGCACGGCGCGCTCTATTGGCCGGTCAGCTTCATCGGCATCCACATGATGCCGACCCTGTTGACCTTCGCCGGTAGCGTGCCGCTCTTCGTGGTGCTGACCCATCCCGAGCGTCCGCTCGGCGTGCTGGACGCCGTGGCCGCGATCGTGACGCTCCTCGGCATCGGATACGAAGCGACGTCGGACGAGCAGCTCCGAGCCTACGTGAAGAGCGGACCGCCGAAGGAAGAGTGGCTTCGGACCGGCCTCTGGCGGCACTCGCGGCACCCGAACTACTTCGGCGAAGTGACCTACTGGTGGGGCCTGAGCCTCTTCGCGTTCGCAGCGGCCCCGGCCGCATGGTGGTACGTGCTCGGCGCCGCCTCGGTGCTATCGCTCTTCTTCTTCGTGAGCATCCCGATCATCGACGAGCGCATGAAGCGCCGCCGCCCCGGCTACGAAGCGTACGCCAAGCGAGTCTCGCGCCTCGTCCCCTGGTTCGTCCGCGACTGACTCGCCGTCGGTCGAGCGGAACGGATCGATCCCGGCGATCGAGATCAGCCCTGGGGAAGGCCCTGCGAGGAGTCGTGGCGCGTGCACGGCGACGAGTGGCAACGCTGCGTGTGGCGGCAGCGGGGCGACGAGAGATCGTTCGCTCCGTGTGCGGAGCACCGCATCCGAAGGAGCGTGTGAAGATCAATCGGGGTCGCGAGCCCCGATCCGGCGTTAGGCGGTTTGCCCGCTCGGACGTTGATCCGTTTGCTCGCGCCCTCGCATTGGGTAGGGTGGTCTCGGCGCGCAAGCCGCGCTTCTTCGCCGATGCATCGTTCGATCACGCTCGCGCTCGCGCTCCTCTCCGGCTGCACGGTCTCGCACGAGATTCCGAACGCGAGCGGCTCCCGCTTGCACGCGGTGTGGATGGTCGCGAGTCAGGGCGAGCGCATCTTCGTCGGTTGGCACGACGTCGAGCTCGACGAGGACTGTGCGTTCTTGCGCACCATGGACGGGCGCTACCGGTGCTTCCCGAACGTCTCGGGGCCGCTCGGCGTGTGGAGCTCATTCTCCACGTCGA
The DNA here is from genome assembly GCA_963832725.1 of uncultured Pseudomonadota bacterium. Lineage (GTDB taxonomy): Bacteria > Myxococcota_A > Polyangia > Polyangiales > Sandaracinaceae > JAEZBP01. The sequence continues at coordinate 2,048,022 of CAWHVG010000005.1, read as the reverse complement.
CCTACGCAGACGCCGACTGCACGCAGCCCGTCGCGCGAGCTGGGTGCGGACAGCGGTACGTCAACGAATACGTGGAGGCTGCCTGCAGCGTCGATCCGCGCGCGCATTCGAACCGGACTTGGCGGGTGGGCGAGGACCTCGGCACCATCGCCGTCTACCAGGTCGACGGCACCGGGAACTGCGTCGAGGTCGCCTCCCCGCAGCACGTTCACGCCATCACGCCGCTCGATCCCTCGCAGTTCGTCGGCGCCGATTGGGTGCCTTCGACGTCGACCCAGCCGATTGGCGTCGACACGCTGATGGCGGACGACGGCACCGTACAGCACGCGTTTCTGCGGGACACCGCGCGGGACGTGCTCTGCCATCCCGTCTTCGGTTCCGGTGCTGGACGCGCAGCATGCGTTCCGTACGCGAGCCCAGAGGTCCCGCCGGAAGCATCCACGGCCTACTGCGGTCCCTCGACCGCGACTCTATGCGAGCCCCGAATGCGGCCCACCCGCGAGCGACGTCGCGGTGGAGCTCGTCGATACCGGCGCGCACTCCATCGAGGTCCACATCCGCCCCGTGGGCGACCCGATTCCGAGCGATGCCCTTCCGGACGGCTGTACCCTCGCCGCGTCCGAGGGCGCGGTCCGAGTCGGGCCTCGCGCGGACAATCTCGTCCCTTGGGTGGGCGTCGCCCACCGCTCCCACGGCCACGTCGACCAGCTCGTCTGGCAGCTTCCGGGCGGGATCGCGCGTCCGACCTGGTCGCTGCACGACCGGGTCCTCGACGTGGACTGTGGGCTGTACCTCTTCGCCGACGGCGTCTGGCGATGCGCTCCCGCTGGCGGACATCCGAACCATCGCTATGCGGATCCCGCCTGCACGGAGCCAGCCATGTACTACGCCCCGTCCAACCGCCCCGAGTTTTCCTACCTGCTCGTCCGGGGCGCGGGTGACACATGCGGCGGACGCTTCCCGGAAGCGCCTCCCACCGGCCTCCTCCACGTCGGCGAGGCGCTGGACGTCTGGTACTGGCTGGACGAGACGGACGGCAGCTGCACACGAATCGAGCGCAGGGATGGCGAGGACGTCCCGCACCGGCTGGTCCCCGTCCCGCTCGACTCGCTGGAGAGCTTCCATCGGGTCGTGGAGTGATGACCGGGGCGCCGGCTCCCCGCTGACTCCGTTTCGATCGCAGGGCGCGCCGGCGCCTTCGCTGCCTCCGATCGCTGTGCGGCAAGAAGGCTCGCGGCCGCGCTTTCGACGGCGCTTGGAACCATCCCGGTCTTGGTTCCGTCGTGCAGAGCGCGATGCGCTCACACCAGGAGAACGGTTGCCGGACTTGAGCTGTTTCCTCACCGCGCCAGGTCGCCTCATGCTCCCTCGGCGCGCGCTGCACGGCGCTTTGCGGCCCGATGGCATTTCCCGATGGGGGATTCGTGCCTAGGACGCCCGCCGCCGACATGGTCGAGACGGAGGAACAGGTCGAAGAGGAGAAGGCGACCCTTCTCCAGCGCTTCTCGCGCTCGCTGGGCCGCTCCGGCTCGGCCAGCATCCCGCGCCTCTTGGCGCTCTCGGTGGTGCTCGGTGTGGTCGGCGCGCTGGCCTCGGCGGCGTTCAGCTGGATGGTGATGTTCGTCGAGCGGACGGCGCTCGAGCGGGTCACCGGCTACCACCCGCCGACGGCGCAGGACCTGGCCTCGCACGACTGGCACGACGCCTTCCACATGCACCCGCTCATCCCGCTGGTCACGGGGCTGGGCGGGCTGCTGACCGGGATCATCGTCGCCGGCCTCGCGCCCGAGGCCGAGGGGCACGGCACCGACGCGGCCGTCGAGGCCTACCACCGCAAGGCCGGCAGGATCCGGGCGCGCGTTCCCTGGGTCAAAGCGGTGGCCAGCGCCATCACCATCGGGACCGGCGGCGCGGCCGGGCGCGAGGGCCCCACGGCGCAGATTGCCGCTGGCGTGGGCTCGATGCTCGCCAACATCTTCAAGCTGAGCGACCAGGAGCGGCGGGCCGCCGTCCTCATCGGCATGGCGGCGGGCCTGAGCGCCATGTTCCGCAGCCCGCTCGGCACCGCGATCTTCGCCGTCGAGGTCGTCTACTCCTCGATGACCTTCGAGTCCGGCATCCTGGTCTACACGCTGATCTCGTCGTCGGTCGCCTACGGCGTCGTGCAGCTCATGGGCGACAGCGGGCCGATCCTCTCTCTGCCGCGCGGCGCGCAGGACCAGTCGCCGGTGCAACTCCTCGGGTTCGTGCTGCTCGGGCTGGTATGCGGGATCGGCTCTGCGTTCCTACCGACCATCTTCTACTGGACGCGCGATCGCTTCCAGGCGCTGCCGCTGCCGCAGTGGGCGCGCCCGGCGGTCGGCGGGCTCCTCGTCGGCTGCATCGGCCTCTTCGCGGCGCCCGTGCTCGGCAGCGGCTACGGCGTCGTGCAGTACGTGCTCGATGGCGCGCAAGGCTTCCCGCTCCTGCTCCTCTTGGGCCTGGCGGCGGGCAAGGCGGTGGCGCTCTCGCTGACGGTTGGCTCCGGCGGCTCGGGTGGCGTGTTCGCGCCGAGCCTCTTCGTCGGTGCGCTGGCCGGAGCGGGCACCGCGGGCCTCTTGCACATGGCCGATGTGCCGGCGGAGGTCCCGGCGATGACGGTGGTGGGCATGGCGGCGCTCTTCGCCGGCGCCGCGCGCGTCCCGATCGCCACCATGGTGATGGTCACCGAGATGACCGGAGGCTACTCGCTGATGGTCCCCGCCATGATCGGTGTGGCCATGAGCTTCCTGCTGCAGGAAGCCATCACGCATGGCTTCCGCTACCCCTCGCTCTACGAGGCGCAGGTGCGCAGCGCGGCCGACAGCCCGGTACATCGCGAGGAGTACTACCGGGTCACGGCCGATCTGCTCCGCAAGTCGGCGTTGCAGATCGAAGAGCTCATCCTGCGCGACGAAGTGCTGAACGCGCTCCGCGCCGGCCGCGTGCTGCCGCTGGGCGGCGACGAGGCGATCGCAGCCGTCCGGGTGAAGCGCCTCGGCTGGGAAGGCAAGTGCGTCAGCGACGTCGACCGTGAGCACGTCATCTTCGCCGGCGTGCAGCGAGGCGGGCACGAGATCGTCCCCCGCGGCGACACCGTCCTCGAGGACGAGGACGTCTTGGTCGTCGTCGGCGAGCGCCACGCCGTGGCCGGGCTCGTGCGCGAGGCGCGAGGCTCCGACCACGAGGCCTCGTACGAAGAAGCCGGCTGAGGGTCGCTCGCGAGGAACGCGCCGCGAAGCTCAGCGCAGGTAGCTGGCCCCGTTGACGTCGATGATGGCGCCGGAGGCGAACGCCGCGTCGGGCATGCACGCGCAGCCGACCCAATAGGCGATCTCCTCGACGCGGGCGACGCGATTCAGGGGGCTTTGTGCGCGGATCGCGTCGCCGGCCGCGCCTTGGAGATGCGGTCGGGCCATGGCGGTCTCCACGAACCCGGGCGCGATGCCGATGACGGCGATCCCCTTTGGCGCCAGCGCCACCGCGAGCGACTGGGTGAGCTGATGCAAACCCGCCTTCGCCGCGCCGTACGCCGGCGCGTTCGGCTCGCCGCGGTAGGCGCCCCGCGAGCCGATGTTCACGATGCGCCCGCCATCCGTCATGTGCTCCGCGGCCCAGAAGCAGGTGTGCGCCGGCCCGAGCAGGTTGGTGGCGATCGTCCGCTCCCACTTGTCGAGCCACTCTTCCCAGGAGCTCGTGAGCGGCGAGTGCAGCTCGAAGATGCCGGCGTTGTTGACCAGCAGGTCGAGCTTCCCGTGCGCTTGCAGCGTCGCATCGACGAGCTCGCGCGCCGCGTCGGCGCGGCTCAGATCGGCCTGTACCGTCGTGTGACCTTTACCGGCGAGCGAATCGGCCACCGCCCGCGCCTCGTCGGCGCCGGATTGGTAGTGAACGGTGACCGTCGCGCCGAGCTCGGCCAGCCGGCGCGCGGTGGCAGCGCCGATGCCGCGCGAGGCGCCGGTCACGAGGGCGACTCGATTCGAGAGGGGAGCGCTCATGGCGCGGAGGATAACCGTGCTCCGGCTGGTCGGGCCTCGAATCTCGAGTCCGGCGGACGATGGGCCGCGCTTCTCGCTGCGACGCAGGCGAGGTCTCGCCGCCGGTCGTGCGATCGTGTGGCGCGTCGCGCTGTGCCGGCGCGTCGTCGAGGCGCGGGAGCTCGGCCGGGTCCGTCGACGCTTCGGCCGTCGCGCGTTCGTCGAGAGCCGCGGAGCCGGCGTCGGGTCGCGACCTCAGATCCCGGCCTCAGATCCCGGCGCTGTCGCGCACCTTCATCAGGCGGATGATGTCGTCTTCGCTCAGGTAGGGCGGCTCGCCCGCCGCCTCTACGGCCGCCAGCACCTGGTAGGGCGAGCGCGCGCCGATGACGCAGCTGTTCACAGTGCGGTTGGTGAGCACGAAGCGTAGCGACGCGGTGGCCATGTCCGGGTGGTCCGGCCCGACCAGGAAGCGCAGGGCGTTCACCTGCCGGATGCGCTCGATGAACGCGGGCTGCTTCCAGCGGCGGGCGCGGTGATCGGCGGGGGCGAAGCGGCGGGTGTCGCTCCACTGCCCGGCCAGCATCCCGTAGGCCAGGGGCGAGCGCGCCAGCACGCCGCAGCCCGAGCGCGCCAGCTCCGGCGCCAGGTCGTCGAGATCGACGGTGCGGAGCATGTTGTAGGGCAGGCAGATCGCCTGCGCGCCGGCCGTGATGGCCAACCGAGCCTCGTCGGCGTCACCCACGCTCACGCCCCAGGCGCGGATCTTCCCATCCTCTTCGAGCCGGTCGATGGCCTCCCGCCAGTCGTCTTTGCGGAGCACCGCGTCGCCGGGGTCGTGCAGGAGCCAGAGATCGATCTGCTCGCGCCCGAGGCGTTCCAGCGAGCCCTCACAGTCGGCGATCAGCTCGTCGGGCGAGAACCCCTGCTGCACTTTGCCGTCCACCCGCCGCGTGCCGGCCCGCGTGACGAACACGGCGTCGTCGAGCTCCGCCTCCTCCACCATGCGAGCCACCCGGCGCTCCGACTCGCCGTCGCCCCAGAGCGGCGCCATGTCGAAGGTCGTGATGCCGTGCTCGATGGCGGCGCGGACGACCTCGTCGAAGCGCTCGGGCGCGACGGGCCCGTAACTCTGCGCGGCGAGCCCCCACGTGCCGAGGGAGAGCGCGCTCAGTCGGAGGTCGGTGCGGCCCAGGCTTCGGATCTGCATGCGGGCGGGTCGTACCGACACTCCGCGCCGCGGGCAAGCGGAGCCTCGTGGGCGCACGGCATCCAGAAGTGAGTCGGCTCGCCGCGGCGGCCACCCCTCCGGCGCTCGACCCGACTCACTTTTTCCCGCGACGCGCGATGGCCTTCAAGGCGGCGAGCTCCGTCCCGCCGATCTCGCGCAACACGAGGAGCGCCACCAGGTAGGCGGCGAACCCGCTGGCCAGCGCCAGGAGCGCGCCGAGCGCGCTGCCGTGCGGCACGAAGCGCGCGACCGCGAACGCGATGCCCCCCGCGAGCAGCCCGCGGATCGCGCTGGCGAGCGGAACGAACGCCCCGAACGAGCGCCAGACGGTGATGCCCACCGAGAGGAGCGCCACGCCGGTCCCGACGCTGGTCCCGATGGCGGTCGCGATCAGCGCCCGATGGCCCTCGATACCCGCCCAACCGATGGCCAGCCGGGTCGACACCAGCACCACGATCAGGGAGCCGAGCGCGATCACCGCTGCCGTCCGCGGCCGACCGGCGCCGGTCAGGATGGTCGCGCCGATGACGAAGAGCGCGAACGCCACCTGCCCGAAGACCAGCACGCCGAGCGCGCTCGCCCCGGCCAGGTAGGGCTCCGGGTAGGCGATCCGCATGACTCCGTCCGCGGCCCCGCCGATCGGCGCACCGATCGCCAGGAGCACCAGGAGCGAGAAGCGCATCGCGTTCTGGATGTAGCGACGCGTGGCCGCCGCGTCCCCGAGCGTCGTCGCCCGCGACACGAAGGGGAAGACGATGAAGGTGACGCTCAGGATGAGCTGGTAGGGCACGAACGCGAAGGTCTGCGCCGCGTTGTAGTGAGCGGCGAAGACGTTCGCGAGCTCGGTCGCCGCGGCCGCCGCCGTGCCCTGGGCCATCGCCAGCTCGGCCACGGTTCGCTTCAGCACCTGCAGATCGATCTGCAGGATCCCGTTGATGCACGCCTGGTAGAACCAGATCGGCGCCATCAGCGCGATCCAGCGCTTCGCACTGAACCCGCTGCCGCCCTTGCCGAGCCCGACCGTCACCAGGGCTACCAGCAGGATCGCCCCCGACGCCGAGGCGAAGCCGCCCATCGCGCCGAGCGCCCCGATCCCGAGCGCGGCGCCGCCGATGAGGCCGGTCGTGCGCAGGACCGAGAAGGTCATGTCCAGCCCGGCCTGGTGCGAGAAGCGGCGGCGCCCGTTGAGATAGCCCACGAGCGTCGCGTAGAGCGCGTAGGAGAAGATGACGCCGCCCGAGATGCGGATGAGCGGCGTCAGGCCCGGATCGAGGAGCACCTTCTCGGCCCAGAGCGGCGCGCCGAGCACGAGCGCGGTCGCCAGCACGGTGCCGATCGCCGCCTGCAGCATCAATCCGTGGCGGAGCGCCTCGGGCGCGCGTTCCTCGTCCTCGCTGACCATCTTGGAGACGGTCTGGATGGTCGAGGCGATGAGCACGTTGTTGAGGATCGACGTGGCGCTGAACGCGACCGAGAAGAGCCCGTAGGTCTGCTCGGAGTGGAACACGCGCGGCAGCGCGAGGCGCACCGCGTAGGCGGTCACGATGAACACGACCTTCGCGGTCGTGATCAGCAGGAGCCCCCGACCGGCGCGGCGGGTCTCGTCCTCGCCGCCCGATGCGGGCGCGTCGCGAGGCTCGTCTTCGCCCGAGCTGGGCGCTTCTTGCGTGCGTTCGGTCACCGATCGGGTCCGTGGGGTCTCGCGTTCTTGCCGGCTCGAGCCGCGAGGTCAAGCGCGGAGCCGCCCACCGGCTCGGATGCACCAGCGCGGATGCGGTTGACAAGCGAGGCTCGTCGATGCCGTATCCCGTGCGTGCAGCCGGCCCCCGACCAGCGCGACATCTTCCGGGGACGCCTCATCGGGGCCGCCCTCCTGCTGGGGCTGGTCGTATTGGCCGGTGGCAGCGGCTACTACACCCTCGGCCAGGGTCGCTGGAGCGTGGAGGAGGTCTTCTACTTCACGATCATCACCCTCAGCACGGTAGGGTTCGGCGAGACGCTGCCGGGCATGGCCGACGTGCCCTACGCTCGCCTGCTCACGATCGCCCTCATCGTCTTCGGGAGCGGCACGCTCCTCTACTTCATCTCTTCGCTGACCGCTTTCATCGTCGAGGGCGATCTTCAGGGCGTAATTCGGCGAAATCGCATGCAAAAGCGCATCGACCACCTCCGCGACCACTACATCGTCTGCGGCGTCGGCAGCACGGGGATCCATGTCGTCGAGGAGCTGCTCAACACCCACCACCCCTTCGTGGTGGTCGATCGCGACGAGGAGCGGCTCCTCGCGCTGGCCGAGAAGTACGGCCCGCAGACCTTCCTCTTCGTGCACGGCGACGCGACCCACGACGAGACCATGGTCCAGGCCGGGATTGCCCGCGCCGCCGGCGTCATCGCGGCGCTCACCGACGACAAGGAGAACCTCTTCATCACGCTCACGGCCTTCCAGCTCGAGCGGGATCGGGCGACCCGCGGCGAGTTCCGCATCGTGGCCAAGGCGGTGGATCCGACCGCGCGGCCCAAGCTTCTGGCCGCCGGCGCCCATCGGGTGGTCTCGCCCAGCGAGATCGGCGGGATGCGGATGGTGAGCGAGATGGTCCGGCCCGCGGTCGTCGAGTTCCTGGACCTGATGCTCCGCGATCCGAAGAAGAACCTGCGGATCGAGGAGGTGGAGATCCCCGAGGGCTCGCCTCTGGTCGGCGTGAGGCTGCGTGACAGCGCCATCCGCTCGGCGACCAAAGTCCTCGTGATCGCAGTGAAATATCCCGAGAGCCCGCCCCGCTACGACTACAACCCGGGCCCCGATCTGGTGCTCGAGGAGCGGATGACGCTGATCGTGCTGGCCGAGACGGTGGAGATGAACCGGCTCCGAGCCGGGGTGAGCAGCGGCGCCATCGGACGCGACCCCGGGTTGATCTGATCTCCGTCCGCCGACACGATTCGCCCCGTCGCGTCGTGCCCGCACCTTGACAACGTGTCAGGGATTGCCATTTTGTGCCAAGGCGGAGGCGACGGGCGTGTGGCGACGCGCCTCGGGCACACCGCCAAACACATCGTTTTTTCAGGCAATTCTCCGGGTTGACCCAACGACTGGGGTGGTTAGATTCGCCCCCACCCTAAGCCGAGAGGCTCCTCCGAGCCTCCGGCGCCTTCAGCGCACTATCCCGCGCTCGGGGTCGTTTTCGTCCCGGTAGAGGCTGAGAGACCGGGCCGGTCGGCCCGACGAGACCCGAGAGGTATCGAGACATGGGGAAGATCATCGGAATCGACCTGGGCACGACGAACTCCGTCGTCGCCGTGATGGAGGGCAAAGAGCCCAAGGTCATCGTCAACGAAGAGGGCGACCGCCTGACCCCGTCCGTGGTCGGATGGGACGACCAGGGGGAGGTCCTCGTCGGGCAGATCGCCAAGCGCCAGGCGATCACCAACCCCGAGGGCACGCTCTTCAGCGCCAAGCGCTTCATCGGCCGTCGCTTCGACGAGCTCGAGGGCGAGGAAGGCCGCGTCCCCTACAAGGTGGGTCGTCGCGACAACGGCGACATCGCCTTCGAGGTGAAGGGCAAGCAGGTCTCGCCGCCGGAGGTGAGCGCGCACGTGCTGCGCAAGCTCAAGCGGGCCGCCGAGAACTACCTCGGCAGCGAAGTGACCGAGGCGGTCATCACCGTCCCGGCCTACTTCAACGACTCGCAGCGCCAGGCGACCAAGGACGCCGGCCGCATCGCGGGCCTCGAGGTCAAGCGCATCATCAACGAGCCGACGGCCGCCGCGCTGGCCTACGGCCTCGACAAGAAGAGCGACGAGCTCATCGCCGTCTACGACTTCGGCGGCGGCACCTTCGACATCTCGGTGCTCGAGGTCGGCGACAACGTCGTGCAGGTGGTCAGCACCAACGGCGACACGCACCTCGGCGGCGACGACGTCGACGACAAGATCATCGACTTCCTGATCGCCGAGTTCAAGAAGGACACCGGCATCGACGTCAGCAGCGACAAGATGGTGCTGCAGCGCCTCAAGGACGGCGCCGAGAAGGCCAAGGTGGAGCTCTCCAGCAAGCTGGAGACGACCATCAACCTGCCCTTCCTGACGGCGGACGCCTCGGGACCGAAGCACCTCAACGTCAAGCTGAGCCGGGCCAAGCTCGAGGCGATGATCGACGACCTGGTCGAGCGCACGCTCGACGCCTGCAAGCGGGCCCTCGCCGATGCCAAGAAGAGCCCCAGCGACATCGACGAGGTCGTGCTGGTGGGAGGCTCGACGCGCATCCCGCTCGTGCAGGAGCGCGTGAAGAAGTACTTCGGCAAGGACTCGCACAAGGGCGTCAACCCGGACGAGGTCGTGGCCATCGGCGCGGCGGTCCAGGGCGGCGTGCTCAGCGGCGACGTCACCGACATCCTGCTGGTCGACGTCACCCCGCTCAGCCTCGGCGTCGAGACGCTCGGCGGCGTGATGACCACGCTGATCCCGCGCAACACCTCGATCCCGTACTCCACCGGCGAGACCTTCAGCACGGCCGAGGACGGCCAGACCAAGGTCGAGATCCACGTCCTGCAGGGCGAGCGCGCCCAGGCGCGGGACAACCGGACCCTCGGGCGCTTCCACCTCGAGGGCATCCCGCCGGCCCCCCGCGGCGTGCCGAAGGTCAAGGTCACCTTCGACATCGACGCCAACGGCATCCTGAGCGTCACCGCGCGGGACGAGGCCAGCGGCAAGGATCAGAAGATCACCATCACGGCCAACAGCGGTCTCTCCGAGGACGAGATCAGCAACATGGTCGACCAGGCCAAGGAGCACGAGGCCGAGGACAAGAAGCGTCGCGACCAGGTCGAGCTGCGCAACAAGGCCGATCAGCTCTGCTACGGGGTCGAGAAGTCCCTCGCCGAGCTCAAGGACAAGCTGCCGGCCGACAAGGTCAGCTCGGTCGAGTCCAAGGTCACCTCGCTCCGCGAGGCGATCGAGAAGGAGGACTACGACGCCATCGCGACTCAGACCGACGAGCTGGAGAAGGCCATGGCCGAGATCGCGCAGCAGGCCTACGGCGCGGCCGGCGCCCCGCCCGGTGCGGGTCAGCCCGGTCCGGCAGCTGGCGGACCGGCGGCGGGCGGCGGCAAGGACGACGACGTCATCGACGCCGAGTTCGAAGAGACCAACTGAGCCTCGCCCCCACACGTGAAGGCGCCGTCATCCCCCGAGGGTGGCGGCGCTTTCGCATGTCCGGAGCACCGTTCGCGCGGCATCGCGCCGCGAGCTCGGGTCGGATCGCCTCACCGGTCCCTCACGGGCGTTTCGGCGCCATGCGCGGTAAGCTCCTCCAGCCCTACGCCACGCAGCCGTGCGACCCTACGTAGCCCCGCGCTACGAGGCCGCGGCCTCACCGCGCTGATGAGGCGAGCATGCCGTCGATTGACATCCCCACTCTCGGAACCCTGGTGCTCGGCGCCACGCTGGTCTCAGCGGGCTTCACCATCGCGGTGAGCGCCGCCGCCGCGGCCGGCCGTCCCCATCTCCTGCGCTCGGCCCGCTTCGCCACCCTGGCGACGGTCGCGCTCGTCGCCACCGCGGTCTTCCTGCTGGCGTACGCCTTCCAGACCCACGACTTCCGCATCCGCTACGTCGCGCACTACAGCGACCGCTCGATGCCGCCCATCTATCTGTGGACGTCGCTCTGGGGCGGACAGGACGGCTCGATCCTGTGGTGGTCGTTCCTGCTCAGCGCGTACACGGCGGCGTTCGTCCTCTGGGTGAAGGACAAGTATCGCGAGCTGCAGCCGGTGATGCTCATCACGCTGATGAGCGTCATCTCGTTCTTCATCGTCCTGCAGCTCTTCGCGGCCAACCCCTTCGCCACCAGCTACGGCGCGACGCCGGCGGACGGCGAGGGGCTCAACCCGCTCCTCCAGAACTACTGGATGGTGATCCATCCGCCCTGCCTCTACCTCGGCCTGACCGGCTGGACGGTCCCCTTCGCGTTCGTGGTGGCGGCGCTGGTCACCGGCCGGCTGAACGAGGAGTGGATCCGCGCTGCGCGCAAGTGGGTGCTGGTGGCGTTCGCGTTCCTGAGCATCGGCAACATGCTCGGGATGTACTGGTCGTACGAGGAGCTCGGCTGGGGCGGCTACTGGGCGTGGGATCCGGTCGAGAACGCCTCGTTCATGCCCTTGGTGACCGGCACCGCCTACTTGCACTCGGTGATGATCCAGGAGCGCCGCGGCATCCTGAAGGTCTGGAACGTCTTCCTGCTCAGCATGACCTTCCTGCTGACGGTCTTCGGGACCTTCCTGACCCGCTCGGGGCTCATCGCGAGCGTCCACGCCTTCGCCCGCTCCGACATCGGCAACTACTTCGTCGGCTTCCTGGTCGTCGCCGCGATCTTCGTCTACGTGCTGATCGGCTGGCGCTTGCCGGATCTGCGTGGCGGCGTGCGGATCCGGACGGCCGGCATCGTGGCGCTCTTCGTCGGCGTGTTGGTCGACCTGATGCTCGCCGTCACTGGCTCGGAGCTGTCGGCCCTGCAGTACGGCGGCATCGCCGTGGCCGGGCTGGCGTTCGTGGCGCCGCTGAAGGTGATCGAGATCGTGCGGCTGGACGTCCTGAAGCGGCCGCCGCTCTACGCCAAGCCCCAGCGCGGCATCGAGTCGATGCTCTCGCGCGAGTTCGCCTTCCTGTTCAACAACTGGATCCTGCTCGCGATGGTGGTCTTCGTCTTCGTCGCGACGACCTTCCCGTTGATCAGCGAGGCGCTCCGCAACGAGACCGTCACGGTCGGGCCCGAGTACTACAACAAGTGGATGGTGCCGATGGGCCTCATCCTCCTGTTCACGACGGGGGCGGGGCCGCTCTTGAGCTGGCGGAAGGCCACGGGCGCGAACCTGATCCGCGCGTTCCGATGGCCCGTCGTCGTCGGCCTCATCGCCTTCTCGGTGCACCTCCTCGCCGGCTCCAGCCTCGGCTATCCGCCCTTCGTCGAGTGGGAGGACATCTACGACACCACGGCCGGGCAGGTGCTCGCCGCCATCTACAGCGTGGCGCCGATCGCGGCGACGACGCTCTGCTCGTTCGTGCTCGCGACCGTCGTGCAGGAGTTCTGGCGCGGGACGGCGATGCGCCGCCGGAGCACCAAGGAGAGCATCCCGACGGCGTTCGTGTCGCTGATCTCCAAGGCGCAACGGCGCTACGGCGGCTACGTGGTCCACATGGGCGTCGTGCTGATGTTCTTCGGCTACACCGGCGCCGCCTACGACGTGGAGCGCGAGGCCAGCCTCGACCCCGGCGAGTCGATGGAGGTCGGTCAGTTCGACTTCCGCTACGACGGCGCGCGGATGGAGCAGGACCCGAACAAGCGGATGGTGTTCGCGGACCTGACCATTCTGCGGGACGGGCAGGAGATCGCGCAGTCGTCGCCGGCGAAGTTCATCTACCGGACGCATCCGAACATGCCGACCACCGAGGTGGCCATCCACAGCAGCCTCCTGCGCGACCTCTACATGATCATGAGCACGGTGGATCCGCAGTCGAAGAGGGCCACCTTCCGGCTCATCGAGCATCCTTTCGTGGTCTGGATCTGGATTGGCGGCGCCTTCCTGCTCCTCGGCGTGTTCGTCGCCATCTTCCCGCGCGTGTCCGAGGTCACGGCGCGGAGCCGGGCCAGCACGCCCTCGAGAGCGGGGGCCGCGGCGACGATGTTGCTGGCGTTCCTCTTGGGCGGCACGCTCCTCGCGCCGGCGCTGGCGAGAGCCCAAACGAGCTCACTCCACGCGGGTACGGTGGTGATGCACGACGCGGAGGAGCGCCGGCTCTTCGGCCGCCTGCTCTGCGAGTGCGGCGACTGCCAGCGCCTGCCCCTCGACACCTGCGATTGCGGTTGGGCCGAGAACATGCGCGTCGAGCTGCGGGCGCGCCTGGCCCGCGGCGACGCGCCGGCCGCGATCATCGAGGGCTACCGCTCCCGCTTCGGCTCCGAGGCGATCGCCATCCCCTCGGACCACGGTCTCGATCGCGCGCTGTGGGCGGTCCCGGTGGCCGCGATGATCCTCGCCGCCGGCGCCATCGTGATGCGCGGCCGGGCGTGGGCGCGGGCCGGCAGCGCCCGGACGGACGCCGCGATTGAAGAGGAGAGCGAGACCGAGCCGGACTCGCGCTACGACGAGCGTCTCGAGGAAGAGCTCCGGCGCCTCGAAGGAGAATGAGCCCGCGATGAGCGAACGAGCTCGGCCCCGGATTCCGGGGGTGGTTTGGGTCGGCGCTTTGGTCCTCGGACTGGCGGCGCTGGCGGTGATCGTGAGCGGCGGCGGCCCGTCGGCACCGGCCGTGTTCATGGCGCTGGCGCTCGGGATGCTGCTCCTCGCGCTGGCGGCGCTCTACCAGAGTCTGCGCTCGGCGTTCTCCGACTCGTCCTCGTCGGTCGGGCTCCGCACGCGCTTGCCCGAGCGGGCGTCGCTGCTCGACGAGAAGGACGCGCTGCTCCGCGCCATCAAGGACATCGCGTTCGAGCACGAGGTGGGCAAGCTCTCGGACGACGACTTCGCGCGGCTCAACCGCTCCTACCGCATCCGGGCCAAAGAGGTCCTGCAGAAGCTCGACGAGGATCTCGCGCCCTACTTCGAGCGGGCCGAGCGCATGGTCGACGGCGAGATGGTCCCCTCCGACCGGCCCGCGCGGAAGAAGAAGGGCAAGAAAGCGCGCCGCGCATGCCCCTCGTGCGGGACCAGCAATGCCACGGCGGCGAAGTGGTGCAAGGAGTGCGGCGGGCCGATGGAGCTCGCGAAGTGTCCCGCCTGCGGCGCCGACAACGAGCCGGACGCCAAGTTCTGCAGCGAGTGCGCGAAGCCGATGCGCGCGGGCTCGAAGAACGCGGGCGAGGCCGGAGCGTCGGCCAGCGAAGCGCGCGCGGACGATGCGAGCCCCGGTCCCTCGAACGAGTCGGCTGCCGGCGATGCGAGCGGCGCTGTGCCGGATGCGAGTGAATCCGAGTCGGTTGCCGACGAGGCGAGTGCGAAGGGGCACGACGGGTCCGAGTCGGATGCGGACGAATCGATCGACTCGGCCGACGATGCGAGCGCGGAGAGCGACGACGCGAGCGAAGCGTCCGCGAGCGCCGACGAGGGGGATGGCGCGGAGGCGACCGACGATGCGAGCGCGTCCGCCCGCGAGGCGTCGGAGAGTCCGAGCGACGAGCAGGAAGCTCGCGGAGACGCTCGTTCATGAGAAGAGCGACGACCATCCTCATCGCGGCGCTCCTCGCCGCGTCCACCGCCCACGCGCAGACGCCTGACGAGAACACTGAGGCCGCGGGCGCGCAACGCGCCGAGCAGCCAGTCCGCCCGACGTCCGCGCAGCCGCCCGCGCAAGGCGCCGAGGATCCGTCGAGCCCGCAAGGCGCCGAGGCGTCGAGCCCGACGCCCATGGCGCCGTCACCCGCGCAGCGCACGGGCGAAGAGGGCTCGACGGTCCAGCGGGCCGAGGGAGCGGAGGCTCCGACCTCACCCGCCGGGACGCCCGAAGGCCAACCGATGGTTCCGCGGGCGGAGGGCGGAGAAGCCGGAGCCCTGCCGGCGGGACATCCCACCGTTGGTGCCGCCCCGCCGGGGGCGCCGCACTCGGGCTTGCCGGACGTGCTCTCCGCGCCGAACCTCTCGTCGGCGGAGCCGAGCGGCGCGATCCCCGCCGGCACCATCCGGGTGCGGGTCGTGGACGCCCAGGGAAATCCGGTTCCCGACGTCCCGGTGAACGTCGGCGTGCTCGCGCAGGGAGACCGCTCCCGCCACAACGGCCGCAGCGACGCGCAGGGCATCGCCACCTTTGCGGATCTGCCCACCGGCAGTGGCCAGGCCTACCGCGTCAACGTTCCGAGCCGCGGCGCGACCTACGGCTCCACGCCCTTCCGGCTCCCGACCGATCAGGGCTACGACGTCCGCATCACCCGCCTGCCGGTCACCGAGGACGACCGCTTCGTCTTCTTCCACATCTTCCGGGTGGTGATCGAGCTCAAGGACGAGCGCCTGCACGTCATCCACCAGGTCGAGCTCACCAACGCCGGCCAAGACACCTACGCCTTTCCGGCGTCCGGCCTGCGCGCCAGCCTCCCCGAGGGCGCGACGGCGTTCCAAGCGCAGCGGATCATGACCGACCAGCGGGTGGAGGAGCTGCCGGACGACGGCGGCTACGCCATCCGGGGCTCGCTCCCGCCGGGAACGGTCCAGATGGCCTGGGCCTACGACGTGCCGGTCGAGGGCGAATCGATGCGCATCCCCATCGACGTCCCGCTCCATTTCTTCGGCCTCCAGGTCTTCTCCGAGGCGCCCGAGGGGCTGGTGATGAACGTCGCGGGCATGCCGGATCCGCAGCGGGTGGACAACGAGGGGCAGCCCCTCTGGGTCACCCAGATGCGCCGCGGGCCGTCGGATGCGCCGCTCGAGCAGGTCACCGTCACGATCTCGGGGATCCCCGGGCCCGGGCCGCTCCGTTGGATTGCCGTCGTGCTCGCGCTCGCGTTCGTCCTGGGCGGCGTGTTCCTCTTCGTGCAGGGCGGCGACCCGCGCGAGGCGACGGCCCGCGCGCGCCGCCAGCGCCGCGAGGAGCTGCTCGCCGAGGCCCGCGAGCTGGAGGCGGACTTCGAAATTGGCGAGATCGGGCCCGAGTACCGTCAGAAACGTCGCGAGGAGATCGTCCGTGCCCTCGCGGTGCTGCTCCACGAGGAGGAGGCCGCGCGAGAGCAGGGGGCGAAGCCGGCAGGGCGTCCGGCGCCCTCGGTCCGCTGATCGGCGGCGCGAGGGCGTCTCGGCGTTGATCCGCGCCGGCCGGACGGTCTACAAGGCCGGGGACACGCTCCCTCGGAGGCCGGGGCGTTCTCCTCCACGGAGGGCCCTCCGGAGAACCGAGTGACAAATCCGCGCCGGCGCGCTACGCGCCCGTGGGCAGCAAGGGAAGCAGCGAGGCGAACATGGCATCACAAGGGCTCAACAAGGTCATGCTGATCGGAAATCTCGGGATGGATCCCGAGCTCCGCTACACGCAGGGCGGCGCCGCCATCCTCCGACTCCGCCTCGCCACCACCGAGCGCTATGTGACGCGCGGCGGCGAGAAGCAGGAGCGGACCGAGTGGCACACGGTGATCATGTGGGGCAACCGGGCCGAGGCGCTGAACAAGTACCTGGGCAAGGGCCAGACCATCTACGTCGAGGGCCGCCTACAGACCCGCCAGTGGGAAGACAAGGACGGCAACAAGCGCTCGACGACCGAGATCGTGGCCAACGAGATGCTCTTCCTCGGCGGCGGGCGCGGCGGCGGCGGTGCTCCGTCGGGTGACTACGAGGGCGGTGGCGGCGGCTACGGCGGTGGCGGTGGCGGTGGCTACGGCGGCGGTGGTGGCGGTGGAAACCGCGGCGGCGGCAGTGGCGGCGCTGGTGGCGGCAGTGGTGGCGGCGGCGGCGGTGGCGGAGGCCCCGTCGACGACTTCCCGCCGGATGACTTCGGCGACGACGACATCCCGTTCTGAGTCGGGTGAAGAAGCAGCGAGCGGACGTCCTGCTCTTCGAGCGCGGCCTGGCCGAGAGCCGGGCCCGCGCCCAGGCGCTGATCCTCGCCGGCAAGGTGTTCTCGGGGGAGCGCCGAGTGGAGAAGGCGGGCGAACGGTTCGCCGAGGACGCCGCGCTCACGGTCCGAGGCCCGGACCATCCCTACGTCTCGCGCGGCGGGGTGAAGCTCGCCGGTGCGCTCGACGCGTTCGAGCTGGACGTGTCGGGCCTCGTCGGCGCCGACTTCGGCGCCTCGACCGGCGGTTTCACGGACTGCCTGCTCCAGCGCGGGACCTCCCGCGTGTACGCCATCGACGTCGGCTACGGCCAGCTCCACGACAAGCTGCGGCGTGACGGCCGGGTCGTCGGCATGGAGCGCACCAACGCGCGCCACCTCGAGGAGGGCGATCTCCCCGAGCCGGTCGATCTCATCGTCATCGACGCCTCGTTCATCTCGCTCGCCAAGCTGCTGCCGGCGGCCCGGCGCCTCCTGACTCCGGCGAGGCGAGGTCGTCGCCATGGTCAAGCCGCAGTTCGAGGTCGGGCGCGACAAGATCAAGAAAGGCGTGGTCCGCGATCCCGCGGCGCGGGCGGAGGCCATCGACGAGGTCTCGCGGGCCGCGGGCGAGCTCGGCCTGCTCGAGCTCGCTCGCTGCGACTCGGTCTTGGCGGGCCCGGACGGGAACGTGGAGGCGTTCCTCCGCTTGCGGCGCGGATCATGAGCTGCGCTCCAGTCGAACCGTGCGTCGTCTCGGGTGAAGAGCCTGGAGCTCGCCCGTGACCGCTCGCGGTGCTCCGCCTCGCGCAGAGGCCCCATCGACCTGCGCCGGCTGATCGATCGCGTCGAAATGGCGCTCGGAGCGCGTCGGACGCCCGATCGAGCCTTCCTCCTGCCGGACAGCCGCTCGTTCTGGACGGTGCTGATCGGAGCTGCGGCGCCCCGTCGTGCTCGGGCATCGTGCGCCCGCCTCCAGGCTGACCGGGTGCAGGGGCCGGGCGCGGTCGTCAGGCGTGGATGCCACGCTCGCGCGTCCGCGCGGACCGCGAGTCCACCCGGTTCGGACGTCAGGCGTGGATGCGCTCGTGCGTCCGCGCGGACCGCGCGTCCTACCCGGCTCGGACGTCGCGGATCCAGCGTTGCCATCGCGCCGTCTCGCGCGTCACCACCGTGACCAGCAGGCGGTAGGCGCGATCGCCGTGGCGGAAGAGCAGGATGCGACTCAGCACGTGGCCGCCTCCGGGGACCGTCGCCTCCAACTCGGCGCTCGTGGTCGAGCCGGCGTGCCGCTCTCGGACATGGCCGGTGCCCTCGAGCTGGGCGCCGACCTGGTCCGCGGCTTGTCGGAGCACCTCGCGGCTCACGGCCGGTGCGCGCGTGAGCTCGACGATGATCTCGGTCTCGTCTCCTCGCCATGCCCAGACGCAATGGGCCTCGGCCCAGGACGCGTCTCCCGCGCGTTCGGCGAGCTCGCGCTGGACATCGGGCGCAGGCGAGAGGCCCTCCGGCGCCGAGATCGAGAAGCCGAGGGTCGGGTGCACCCAACGCGGCGCGCCGTCCACGTTCCTCTCGTCGAGGTCCCCGCGCTCGCTGGCGCTCAACGTGGCGACGCGTGTTTCCAGCGACGACCAGGTCACGAGCCCGCAGGCCGCGACCACCACCAGCGCCGCCGTTGCGCCGGCCACGCGCGCCGGTGTTCTCGCCCCCCGCGCGTGCAGGAGCGACGCGCCGAACGCCAGCGCTCCGGCGACCCACGAGGCGAGCGCCGCTTCGGTGACGAGCGATGGAGGCGTTCCCGGCTTCGACGTGACCAGCGCCAGCGATAGCAGCAGGGGCGGGGCCGCGCTGAGCGTGGCCCAACCGAGCGCGCGCACGGCTCGAACCCCACGCGGACTCATGCCCGCGCCTCCCGAGGGTATGCCGACGCGTCGAGCGGCTGCCGCGCGAGGTCGCGCCGAAATTCCGACGGCTGGAATCGAACCAACATTCGCGGATCCAAAGTCCGCTGTCCTACCATTGGACGACGCCGGAGTGGGGGGCCGATGATAGTACACGCGCCGCTCGCGTCGAGCCCCGGCGCGGAAAGCTCCGGCGTCACGACCACTCGCCCGCGCGCCCGCGGATGTGCAGGCGAACGAGGGCGAACGTAGTCCCGGCCGAGTGGTCTCCGGAGGTTCGAGAAAGGTGACCACGGCGACCGCCCCGCAGCGTGAGATCCGCGGGGCGGTCACCGGGCCGGCGGCTCGATCGCGAACGAGAGCCGCTCGACCGGCGCGCGGGGGGAGGCGCGCCGGCCTCGATATGGTCGTCCCCGGGGGGATTCGAACCCACCGTCTCCAGGTTGAAGGCCTGGCATCCTGGCCCTTGGACGACGGGGACATGCTCTGCGTCATTGGAGCGGAAGGCGGAGGTCTCGATCCCCACGCCGGAGGGTCCGGCGCGCACCGCGTTCGAAGCGGGCTCGGCGCCCCGGCCGATTCGCCTTCCGGATTGGGCCGCTCCAGGTCCGTCGGCATTCGCGTCGAGACTGGAGCGTCGAGCTCGCCGACCCCTGCGAACCCCACCGCCGTCCGCTCCGACTCCCAGCCCGAGGGGCGGCGGTGGGGGCATCAAGCGGCGCTGGCCCCCTGGCTCCAGGCGACCCAGGGTTGCCACGGTCCGGGCAGGTTCTGCCCGCCCCGTATTCGCCACGGAGTCACCGGCAGCGACTTGGGTTGCACAGGCTTCGAGAGCAAGGTCATGCCCGCCCGCTCCGGCGTGCGAGCCGCCTTCTTCGCGTTGCAGGGCCGGCACGCGGCCACGATGTTCGTCCACGACGCGGGCCCGCCGAGCGAGCGCGGCAGTACGTGGTCGAGCGTGAGGTCACGGGCGAGCTGCTTTTCGCCGCAGTACTGGCACCGGAAGCCGTCGCGCGTGAGCACGTTGATGCGCGAGAAGCGCACCTTCGGCTGGTGGTGCCGGACCCGGCGCGTGAGCCGCACGACCGCCGGCATGCGGAGGCTGAGGCTCACCGAGCGGATCACCTCATCGTAGGTCTCGACGACCTCGACCTTCCCGATGACCAGCATCGTGATCGCCTTCCGCCAGTCGACGATCCGATGCGGCGCGTAGCCTCGAGTCAATATCAGGGTCTCCATGACCTCACCTCGTGGGTGATGCGGGCGCGGTCCCATACCGCACCGAAATTTCAGGGCGTCTCGATTCGAGCCGACCGGCCGCCCGGGCATCCGGGTGCCGCCGGTGGGCCGCAAACACCCCCGGGCGGCCGGTCGGCTCTCCGCGCGCGAACGCCGGCGCGATCCGCCGGGGCGGCAACTCGCCTGCTGGCGAGCTCGCCTGGTCGCCGGACCGTGGCCCACCACCGGTCACCCGCCGGCTTCTTCCGGCGGTCGCCTCCGATCGCCAGGACCGAGGCGCGGCGTCGTCGGGAGCAGGTCCCACGCTCTCGCCCGGACTCGAACCGGGATCTCGGGCTCCGCAAGCCCGCGTGATCATCCCTTTCACTACGAGAGCTAGAGCACCAATCCGTTCGGAGAGCCGAGAAAGCCGGGAGCGCGACGGGGTTCAGCCGTGGCTCGGGCCGACGAGGCGATGCCGAGTATCGCCGAGGAGGCACGGGCCGCGGAGGGGCCCCGCCCCGCCCCGGATTTCGGGCGATTTCGAATGAATCGGTGCTCTAGAAGGCGCGTGGCGCGGAGCGCGCCGCGCGGAAGAGAGGCGCCGGGAGGGAGTCGCTCCCTCGTCCAACGGGCTTTCGCCGAAGGTGTCCGCTCGGACGCCGGCACGAACGATTGGAGCCGCTGCCGAGAGAGCGACGGAGAGCCGCAGCTTGCTCCGCCTGTTGGCGAACGCGTCAGCGGGTCCTCCGCCACCCGCCCCTTTCGAGTCGCCCGGCTCGCACCCCTCGGGCGGTCACGCGCCCGGGATCGATGCGATCGCTCGGCGCGCAGCCAATTCTGGACCGACGGGACTCGCACCCGCTTTCTCCTGGGTCACGGCCAGGCGCCTCGACTCCTTCGACTTCGGCCCACACACACGGACGCGCTGGTCCTACGCCGCCGAAAGGAATTGCACCTCCATCTCCCCGGTTAACAGCCGGGCGCTCTGCTCTTGAGCTACGGCGGCTCGTTGCGCGGGGCGGTCGCCACACCGCCCCCGTTCGGATTGTCAAAGAGCACGCCCTAGTCCCCCGGATCCCTGATTTCGATCAGAAGTCACGGGGGGTTGTGGGCGGTGAGGGTGCGCTGCGCGAAGCGGGCGATCTTCGCGAGGATGTCGTCGGCGGTGGCGGTCCAGCGAAACGGCTTGGGGTCGTCGTTGTGGACGGCGGTGAACTCCTCGATCGCCCTCTTGAGAGCGGCGACGCTCGTGTGAGAGCCACGGCGGAGCTGCCGCTGCGTGAGTAGGCCGAACCAGCGCTCGACCTGGTTGAGCCACGAGGCATGCGTGGGCGTGAAGTGCAGGTGGAACCGCGGGCGCTTGGCAAGCCAACGATGCACGGCCGGCGTCTTGTGCGTGGCGTAGTTGTCGAGGATCACGTGGACCTCGAGGTCCTTCGGCACGTTCGCCTCAATCTCGCGGAGGAACTTGAGGAACTCGGTGGCGCGGTGGCGCGCGTAGCACTTTCCGATGACGTAGCCGGTCGCCACGTCGAGAGCCGCGAACAGCGTCGTCGTGCCGTGCCGGTCGTAGTCGTGCGTTCGGCGCTCGACTTCACCGATCCGCATCGGGAGCACGGGCTGGGTGCGGTTCAGCGCTTGGATCTGCGACTTCTCGTCGACGCAGAGAACCAGCGCGTTGTCGGGCGGGTTCATGTAGAGCCCAACGATGTCGCGCACTTTCTCGATCAGCATCGGATCGCGCGAGATGGTGAACGTCTCGCTCCGATGCGGCTTGAGTCCGAACGCTCGCCAGACGCGACCGACCGTGGTGTGGCTCATGCCCAAGTGCTTCGCCATCTGGCGCGTGCTCCAGTGCGTCGCTCCCTTCGGCGTGGTCTCGAGCGTCTCGACCACGACCTTCTCGATGGCCTCGTCGGTGATCTTCCGCGGAGCGCCGGGCCGCGGTTCGTCGACCAGCCCGTCGATCCCCTCCTTCAGGTAGCGCTTGCGCCACTTACCGACGGTATGGCCCGACGTGCGCAGCTTGGCTGCGACGTCGACATCGCTCAGCCCCGACGCACTGGCCAGGATGATCCGCGCGCGAAACGCCAGCCGACGCGCACTACGGGCGCGGGCCGTGTAGCGCTCGAGCGCGGCGCGGTCGTCGTCGCTCAACTCGATGCGTGTCGTGGGTCGTCCGGTACGTGCCATTCCCACCGTAGATCACGGCGCGGAGACTTTTGCAAGATATTTGGGCGACAGGGGACTAGGTGGCTGGTGTCGAATCGTCGTCGGGCCGAACGACGATCCATACCTGTCGCGCTCGGAAATCCTTCGGGCGTCGTTTGACACCAGTCAGCTCGAGCGAAGGGTGCACGTCGCCGCCGAGCCGAGGAGTCGCACCTCGACCTTCCGGTTCAGAGCCGGACGTCCTGCTGTTGGACCAGCTCGGCGTGTTGGTGAGACGCCAGGGAGTTGCACCCTGATCGGCCGGTTAAGAGCCGGCTGCTCTACTGTTGAGCTAGCGCCCCAAGTGCATGAGAAATGAAAAGAGCCGTCTGCCACTCGCGCAGACGGCTTCGTGAAGTCGCAATGAATGCGATTCACCGTCTGCGATGGGGCTCCATCGAGAAGAGTTGATTTTGGGGATGTCGTCGCGTTGGCACGAACGGATCTCGGTCTGCCGGTGCCCCGTCCAAACCACGACCGGTCTGCTCCGGCGGACACGGGCCGTGCCTACGCGATCTCGATCTCGGGGGTGACTTCATGAGCGCTCGTGAGGATGGGGGGAGGTCGGGAGCGGAGAGTGGCACCGCGCCGGTGAAGGCGTGGCGGAGCCGCCGGATGGGGCCCTCTCGAGCCGAGAACGCGAAAAGGCCGCCTCGGAATCCCGGGGCGGCCTCGCAGAACGCAGCGCGTTCGTACGAATTCACCCGGCGGGAAGCGCCCTCTGCATGCCGCGGCCCTCGAAGAGCCCGCGATTCGTCAGCGACACGCACGAGAGCCATTCACCTTGGCCCACGTGGGACGGATGCTTCTCGTCCCGACTCGTCTCGATGAGCCCACCGGCGGCTGCACGCCGCACGACGCGGCTCACCTGCACGCCACGGCTCACCCGCATGCCGCCGCCGTACGTCGAGGCGCAATACCGCGTCATCGCGACGATGGGGCGCGCGACGGGGGAGGGCCAGATGTGGACCAAGGAGGTCATCGTGAGGTCGTTGTAAGCGCTGCTCTGGAGGCTGTCAAACAGAAAGTGATCGCATGTCCCAGGTTTTCTCTCGGACATCAATCCACCTTATCGCGAGCGAGCGCTTCGCACGCGTCGAAGAAGACCTTCGCCTTCAGCTCGGTCTCCGCGATCTCGCGGGCTGGATCGCTGGCCGATACCAACCCGCCGCCGGCGAAATAGGACACCTCGCCGGCGCGAACGAGGGCGGTCCGAATGGCGACCGCGAGCGAGAGCCCGCCGGCGCGATCGACGAAGCCGAGCGCGCCCGTGTAGACGCCGCGTGCGTGCGGCTCCTCCCGCTCGATCAGCTCCATCGCGGCCAGCTTCGGCGTGCCCGTGATGCTGCCCGGCGGGAAGGTCGCTTCGAGGATCCCGCGCGCCGTCATCCCCTCGCGCGTCCGGCAGGAGACCGTCGACACCAGATGGCTGAGCGCGGCGTAGGGCTCCACCCGCAACGCCGAGTCCACCTGCACGCTGCCCACCCGCGCCACACGCGAGAGATCGTTGCGCATCAGATCGACGATCATCGCGTGCTCGGCGCGCTCCTTGTCGTCGCCTTCGAGCGCGATGGCCTCTGCCTGGTCGTCGCCGGCCCGGGCGATGGTTCCTTTGATCGGGCTCGTCCAGAGCCGACCATCGCGCGCGTCCCAGCGCACGAAGCGCTCCATCGTTCGGCTCAGCACCGTCTGATCCGAAAGCTCCAGGTAGAACCCGAGCGGAACCGGGCTCGCGTCGCGCATCGCGGAGAAGAGCGCGAGCGGATCGCCCTCGAAGGGCGCGCGCCAGCGCCTGGCCAGGTTCACCTGGTAGATCTCGCCGGCGGCGATGGCGGTCAGCGCGTGCTCGATGGCGCGACGGTGGTCCCGCCGCGACTCGACGTATGGAGCACCGATCCGCGCTCGTGGCGGCTCTGCCTCCGCCAGCGCACCGAGCGCTTCGCAATCCCGCTCATCCGCGCCGAGCGCGAAGACGTCGCCCCGCTCCAGGTCGACCGCGAAGAGTCTCTCGTAGCGCCCGAGCCACGCCACGGGCGAAGCGTCGCGGGAGAGGCGAGGGTGCATGCGCAGCCCGAGCTGCTGGCGGGCGGACCACGCCGCGTCGTAGGCGAGATAGCCGACCCAACGCGGCACGCGGGAGAGGTCGAGCCCAATCGCGTCGCCGCGAAGAGCGCCCTCGGCTTGCTCCAGCCCGTCGAAGACACGGAAGGCGTCGTCGCCGAAGCGCGCGAGCCGCACTTCCACCGGTTCCGCGCCGAGAAACGCCCAGCGCCCCTCGGGGTGACCCGGCTCGCCGTCGAGCCAGAAGCGCCCCCGCCGAGGCAGGCTCGCCGCGAGGCGCTCGACCGAAGGCGCCGATCTCAGCCGAAGCGCGAGCATCGCGCGGTGCTACCTCGGCCCCGTGCGCCGAGTAAAGCGGCTCCTCGAGTCCGCAGGTTGGGTTGACGGCAGTCCGCCGAACCACCTCGCGACTCGGTTTTCGGTCGGGACGACCCGGCCGTTCGCCCCTTCCTCCTCCCAAGTGCTAAAGCACTCGCTCGTCGGTCCGAACACACACACGGTCCGTCGCGCTCCGAATCCTTCGTGCTCGGTACTTCAACGGACTGCTAGATGTCCTCCGCGGAACTCGCAACACGATCTGGCCGGCTCTCGACGCCGATCTCGGGCGCGAGCCTTCTCGAAAATGCCTTGCATTTCCTGCGGGGGCGCGCACCCAATCTCGACGCCGATCGCTCGGCCATACCGGTCACGACTTCCGCCTCGGACATCTAGAGGGCCCTTCCATGCTCGTCCGCCGCACTTCGCTGATCGCGCTCTGTCTCGTCGCCGGCGCTTCGCTCGCGGGCTGCAAGAAGGGTGTGTCCTACGGCACCATCCAGATGCAGATCGAGGACACCGACGGGCACAACCCCGTCGCCGACGTCCAGCACGGGACCGTGACGGTCGAGGTGCGCCACGAAATGCAGCTCGTCCAGTGCGACGCGGGGCCCTGCACGACCACCATCGACGCGGGCAGCTACCAGCTCGATCTACCGCTGGCCAGCTTCGACGGGCGGACCCAGCTGCAGGTCGATCTGACCGGCGACGGGAACGAGTGGGTCGGGGCCATGCCGACCTTTCAGCCCGGGCTGGAGGGGCTCGACGTGACGGGAGCGGCCCGCATCCTGGTCGGCCCGCCCTCCAGCTGCCACACGCTGACCCTCGACGGCTTCGTGCACACCACGCAGCCGCTGCTCGGTACCGCGCGGCGCGATGCCGCTGCGGTGGTCCGGCGGAACCTGGTCCTGATCGTCGGCGGCAGCGACGCGGACGGCGCACCGGACGACAGCGTCGACCGCTTCGACGAGCTGCTCATCGATCGCGACGCACTGCCGACCTGGGACGGCTCGGTGAACATCGGTGCCGCGCACGGCGTGGCGATCAGCGAGGACGTCTCGCTCGTCGTCGGCGATTCGAGCGTGTGGCGTTTCGTACACTCCGACTCGGGCCCGCCCTCGCCGGAACAGATCGACGGGCTCGCCTCGGCGGTCGGAATCGGGTCGGCGGTGGTTGCAATGCCATCGGGCGCGGCGATCGTCGGCGGCCATGAGCTCGACGCGATCCACTGGATCGACATGGACGCCAACCTCTCCCAGGCGACCCAGCTCCTCGCGGCGCGCACCTCACCCGCGGTCGCGTCGATGTCCGACGGGCTCCTCATCGCGGGCGGGAACGCGGCCGGCGATCCGCGGGCGGAATGGATCGACGGCACGCACATGGCAACGGATCTGCATGCGGACGCGCTCCCCGACGCGCGCGGCGGGTTCCTCCTGCCCTGGGCGGACGGAACGGCCGCGATCTGGATCGGGTTCGAGGTGGACGGCGCGCCGAGCCAGGATGTGTACGTCTTCCGCGGCTGCCCGAGCTGCACGGTCGAGCTCGCCGACGTGTCGTGGAGCACGGCGCGCAGCGAGGTGTCCGGCGTCATCACGGCCGCCAACGCGTTGTGGCTGGTGGGCGGCACGGATGAAAACGGCCCTTCGCAGGTCATCGATATCGTTCGCTGGAGCGGTGGCGCACCGACCATCGAGGCGGGGCCGATGCTCGAGTCCGCGCGCGCCGGCGCGAGCGTGTTCGAGCACGCCGCAGGGATCGTCACCGTCGCCGGCGGACTGGGCGCGGGCGCAATGGGCACCGGCCGGGCGCTGCGGGACGACTTCGAAATGTGCTTCCCGGCCGCGCTCGACGCGCCGTGAGCGTCTCCCTCGTATCGACACCACCGAAATCGTCGTCGCCTCCGATGGCGGACGCCTTCCGTGGTCTGTATCCTCGCACGGCTGCCCGAGCCGCGGAGGGTCCTAGGTGGCCGGTGTCGAACGAGCGCTCCTCGTCTTTCCGGCGGGTCAGGCCCGTCTCGCCGCCCGTCCCTCCTCCAAAATGCTTCAGCATTTCGTCGTCGGGCCGGACGACGATCCAGACCTGTCGCGCTCGGAAATCCTTCGGGCGTCGTTCGACACCAGTCACCTAGCGGTCCGTTGAAGAACCTCACTCCTCGGCTTTCGGGCGGGATGATCCGTGTGTGCGTCCGTTCCTCCTCGCGAATGCTGCAGCGTTCGCTCGTCGGCCCCATCACCCAGCCGGGCCGTCGCACGCTGATTTCCTTCGTGCTCGGTACTTCAACGGACTGCCGGGCGGCGCGGCGCGATGCTCCGTAAGCTGGAGAAGTACGAGGTCCTCGAGGAGATTGGCCACGGTGGGATGGCGACGGTGTACCGCGCCCACGACACCGTGCTCGACCGCGCCGTCGCGTTGAAGGTGATGCACCCGCATCTGCGCGCGGCCGAGGAGGCTCGCCGCCGCTTTCACCGTGAGGCTCGCAGCGTCGCGCGCCTCCGGCACCCGCGGGTGCTCGAGATCTACGACTTCAGCGGCGAAGGCTCCGCCGAGGCGTACATCGCCGCCGAGCTCCTGACAGGTCCCACCCTCAAGGACTGGCGGGAGCAGCATCAGGACGTCCCGGCCGAGATCGCGGCCTGCTTCGTCATCGAGATCGCCACGGCGCTCGAGGCCGCGCACGAGGCCGGCATCATCCACCGCGACGTGAAGCCCGAGAACGTGCTCCTGCACGAGGATCGGGAGCTCCGCCTCACGGATTTCGGCATCGCGGACATGCTCGACGCCCAGTCGATGACCGCCACCGGGCAGATCCTCGGCTCGCCGGGCCACATGGCGCCCGAGCAGATTGAGGGGAAGGACTGCGACGCCCGCACCGACCTCTTCTCGCTGGGGACGGTGCTCTATTACCTGGCCACCGGCCGGCTGCCCTACACGGGCCGCAACCCGCATCAGGTCCTCAAGCGCATCGTCGACGGAGAGTACGCCGACCCGCTGCGCGTGAACCCGACCATCGGCGGTCGGATGCGGGAGATCATCGTCAAATCGCTCGAGCGCGACCCCGCCGATCGCTACCAGAGCGCTCGCGAGATGATCGAGGACCTCGAGGCCTTCATCGGCGAGGCGGGCCTCGACGACGCCCAGGGCACGCTGGAGCGCTACCTCGGCGACCCGCAGGCCGTCGGGGCAGAGCTGCGCGCTCAGATCGTCGAGCACCTCATCGACCGGGGCTCGCGGGCGTCCGACGCGGGCGACGTGCCCGCCGCGCTCGATTACTTCAACCGCGTCCTCGCCCTCGACGAGGGCAACGAGCGGGTCCTGAAGCTCATCGAGCGGGTCGGGATGGACCGGCGACGCCGGGTCCTGGTGCTGGCCGGCGCCGGGCTGACGGCCCTCGGCGCGGTCACCGCGCTCGGCGCCTGGGCGCTCTGGCCCTCTCCCGAAGACACCCACCCGCGGGTCATCGCGCCCATCGCCGCCGCCCGGGAGGATGGCGGCATCGATTCCGGCGCGGCGCGCGACTCCGGAGCTCGAAGTGACTCGGGCACGCCGGAAGATGCATCGCACGCCGACGCCTCGGCCCGAGTCGCCCTGGCCCAGCCGGACTCGGGGCCGAGGCGGGCGCCTCCCCGCAACGTCCGGCCCCGACCCAGCGGCCCTCGCCACGTGCGCCTGATGCCCAACCCGCTGAACGTGCTGGTCGGCATCGACGGGGCCCAGCCCGAGGTGTTCGGGAGCGCCTTCTCCTGCTTCCGGGGATGCGAGCTGCCGCCCGGCCCCCACACCTTCCGGGTCGTGCCCGGACCCGACATCCCCTACGAAGAGCGCACCGTCCAGGTGATCATCCCGCCCGGCGACGACGAATATCCGGTCTCGCTGACGCTCCCGCTGGAGCGCGCGCCGCTCTTCATCCGCTCGGCCTCGGGCGCGACCGTGGTATTACGCCACGGCAGCCAGGTCGTCTTTCCCCCCTCCGGGCAGACGGCGCGGGCGAACGAGCTGCTTCTCATCCCGATGCGCAGGGAGTCCGACGGCTTCCGAATGACCGTCAGCGCGCCGGGATACGCCGCCACCGAACGGTTCATCACCCTGCGCGCCGGTGAGAGCCGCGACATCCCGGTCCCTCTCACATCTCGAGCCGGTCAGGATCCCGCTCCGGAGTGACGCCGACCCGGCAAAATCGTGCCGGGTTCCGAGCACTTCGTGGTATGCCATGGCCCGCTGCGCCCCCGGCGCCGCCGCTTAGTCTGTGAACCTGCGCCCGGCGGCCCGGTGGCCCCAGGGCGAATACCGGCGAGGGCGGGGACGACTCACGGACATCGGCTCATGGAGGCGACGAAGGCGCGAGCTCGACCCACCGCGTGGGTAGTGGCGGTCCTGACCGGGGCTTGCGCGCTGGTGCCCGTGCCCGCGCGGGCGACCGAAGGGCAGGACTTCGAGGCCGCCCGCGAGGCCTACGCCCAGGCGGAGTACGAGCGGGCGGTCCAGCTCTTCGAGAGCATGGTGGGCGGAGAGACGCCGGCCATCCACGACGACGTCCTCGTTCGAGAGTCCCGAAAGTACCTGGCGGCCGCCTACGTGCTCACCGGCCAGCGCGATCTGGGCGCCCGGCAATTCGAGTTCCTCCTGCGCGGGGAGGGCGACCGTATGGACGGCTACCGCCTCGATCGGGCGGCGTTTCCGCGGGAAGTGCTCGACGTCTTCGATGGTGTGCGCCGCGACCTGCTGCGGCGGCAGGACGAGCAGCGGGCGACCCGACAGCGGCTCGCCCAGGAGCGCGATGCGCGCCGCCGGGAGGCGTCCATGCGGGCGCTGGACCTCGCGCAGCACGCGGAGGTGGAGATCCCTCACGATCCGCTGCTCGCCTGGATGCCCTTCGGCGTCGGGCAGTTCCAGAACGGGAACGCCGGCCTCGGGACCTTTTTCCTGGTGACCCAGGCGGCGGCTCTGAGCGGGGCGATCGTCAGCGTGGCCGTCTGGGGGCCGCTGGATCAGCAGAACAATCGGATGGGGCTGACCTCCTCGGTCGACCCGAACCTGCTGCTCGGCCTGCAGATCGTCGACTGGGCCTGCGTCGGCGCGTTCGCGGCCCTGGCCGTGATCGGCGTGATCGAGGCCCACATCAACTTCGTGCCCTCCCACACCGTCCGGCTGGAGCGCGAGGTCCCGGCGGACGTCCTGGAGGGGCTGGATCTCACCCTCGGGCCGGCCGGCTTCAGCGCCCGGCTGCGTTTCTGAGCCATCGCCCCGCGCGTACGCCCCGACGTGGCGAACGTGATCCAGATTCTTCCTTGACAGAGAAGGGGTCCCCGGTAATCTTCCGCTCCCCTTCGGCGAGGGCGGCCACTTGTGCGCCCAGCCGCTGGCGGCGCAGGGCGGTCTGTCGGTTCCCGGCAACCAGGCCCGACCACGATGTCCCCGCCTTGAAGCACCCGCGCGGTGCCGAGAGATTCATGCCCACGATCAACCAGCTCGTCCGCAGCGGACGCCAAAAGGTCAAGGCCAAGACGGCCTCCCCCGCACTGCAGAACTGCCCGCAGAAGCGCGGCGTGTGCGTGCGCGTGTACACGACCACTCCGAAGAAGCCGAACTCGGCGCTCCGGAAGGTGGCTCGTGTCCGCCTGTCGAATGGCATCGAGGTCACGACGTACATCCCTGGCGAGGGTCACAACCTCCAGGAGCACTCGGTCGTGCTCATCCGCGGCGGCCGTGTGAAGGACCTCCCGGGCGTGCGCTACCACGTCGTCCGCGGCGCGCTCGACGCGTCCGGCGCGGCGGGCCCCTCGAACACGAACAAGGCCAGCCGGACCCAAGGCCGGTCGAAGTACGGCGTCAAGCGCCCCAAGAGCTGAGGTAGAGATGCCCCGTCGCCGCGAAGTCCCCAAGCGCCGCATCCTTCCCGATCCCAAGTACGGAGATCGGTATGGTCGCCAAGTTCTGCAACATCGTGATGCAGGACGGGAAGAAGTCGACCGCCGAGCACATCGTGTACGGCGCGCTCGACGTCATCGCGCAGCGTTACAAGGAGGATCCGCTCGAGGTCTTCCGCAAGGCGCTCGACACGGTGAAGCCGAAGGTCGAGGTCAAGAGCCGCCGTGTCGGCGGTGCGACCTACCAGGTCCCGGTGGAAGTTCGCGCCGAGCGCCGAATGGCGCTTGCGATGCGCTGGCTCGTGTCGTACAGCCGGGCCCGTGGCGAGAAGACGATGGTCGAGCGTCTCGCCGCTGAGCTGAAAGAAGCGTCCGAGGGCCGCGGCAATGCCGTGAAGAAGCGCGAGGACGTGCACAAGATGGCCGACGCCAACAAGGCGTTCGCACACTACCGCTGGTAGTCGAGCCGAAGTTTCCGGGAGGTCCGCGGCGCCTGCAGCGCGACGTGGAAACCGCCGGGAAGGGAGTCGAAGCGTAGTCGATGAAGCAGGGACCATAGACGGGTGAAGCCAACGGCGCCGAATGAAGGCGCCGGCCGAGGTCGAACGACGCGCCTTCCGCACACGCGGGGGGCGGAGACCAAGGCACCGAGCCGTCACCCGAGACCCTCTCCGAGAAGGGCGATCCAAGGGAGATCGCGATGGCCGGAGGGGGTCGAAGTGCATTCTGGGCCCGGCATCACCAGCCCCGACTACGTGGACCGCTGTTCCACCCCGTTCCCCAAAAGGCGAGCCAACGCCCGAATAGCCACCGCCCACTGAAGTGGGAGAACCACCGTGCCTCGTCAGTTTCCACTAAAGAGAACGCGCAACATCGGAATCATGGCCCACATCGATGCGGGCAAGACGACGACGACCGAGCGCATCCTCTATTACACCGGCGTCAATTACAAAATTGGCGAGGTGCACGATGGCGCCGCGACCATGGACTACATGGAGCAGGAGCAGGAGCGGGGCATCACGATCACCAGCGCGGCGACGACCGCGTTCTGGACGGCGGCGGGCGGCCTTTTCCCGAACGAGGAGTTCCGGGTCAACATCATCGACACGCCCGGCCACGTGGACTTCACCATCGAGGTCGAGCGTTCGCTGCGCGTCCTCGACGGTGCGATCGCGGTCTTCGACGGTGTCGCCGGTGTGGAGCCCCAGTCGGAGACCGTCTGGCGGCAGGCGGACCGCTACCAGGTCCCGCGCATGTGCTTCGTGAACAAGATGGACCGCGCGGGTGCGAGCTTCGATCGCAGCCTCCAGTCCATCCAGGATCGCCTCGGTGCCAACGCCGTGGCGATGCAGCTCCCGCTCGGCGTCGAGGACGATCACCTGGGCGTCATCGACGTGCTGACGATGAAGGCGATCAAGTTCCACGACGACAAGCTCGGCAGCTCCTGGGACGAGCTCGACATCCCGGCCGAGCATCAGGAGGCCGCCAAGGCCGCGCACGAGCGCCTGGTCGAGGCGGTGGCCGAGGTCGACGATTCGCTGATGGAGCGTTACCTCGAGGGCGACACGAGCTTCTCCGAGGAGCAGATCCGCCGCGCTGTCCGCGCAGGCTGCCTCTCCCGCCGCCTCGTCCCCGTGTTCTGCGGGAGCGCATTCAAGAACAAGGGCGTCCAGCAGCTTCTCGACGCCGTGATCGACTACATGCCGTCGCCCCTCGACGTGCCGCCGGTCGAGGGCGAGGATCCGGAGAACCCGGAGAAGACGCTCATCCGCGAGGCGAGCGACGACGCTCCCTTCAGCGCGCTGGCGTTCAAGATCATCAACGATGCCTTCGTCGGCAACCTGACCTTCATGCGCGTCTACTCCGGCTCGGTCGAGACCGGCACCACGGTGCTCAACTCGACCAAGCAGAAGCGTGAGCGCATCGGCCGTCTTCTCCTGATGCACGCCAACAAGCGCGAGGAGATCAAGGCCGTCTACTGCGGCAACATCTGCGCAGCGGTCGGTCTGAAGACGCCGACCACCGGTGACACGCTCTGCGACGCGAAAGCGCCGGTCATCCTCGAGCGAATGGTGTTCCCGGACCCGGTGATCTCGGTGGCGATCGAGCCCCGCACGAAGGCGGACCAGACCAAGCTCGGCGAGGCGCTCCAGAAGCTGCAGAACGAGATCCCTCCTTCCGCGCGCACACCGACGAGGAGACCGGTCAGACGATCATCGCCGGCATGGGCGAGCTCCACCTCGAGATCATCGTCGACCGGCTCAAGCGCGAGTACAAGGTCGAGTGCAATGTGGGCGCGCCCGAGGTCGCCTACCGCGAGTCGATCACGAAGAAGGTCCAGCAGGAAGGCAAGTACGTCAAACAGAGCGGCGGCCACGGGATGTACGGCCACGTCTGGATCGAGATCGAGCCCTCCGAGCCCGGCGCCGGGTACGTGTTCGAGAACGGCATCGTCGGTGGCGTGGTGCCCAAGGAGTTCATCCCCTCCGTCGAGAAGGGGATCCGCGACGCCCTGGGTCGCGGTGTGATGGCCGGCTATCCGGTCATCGACGTGAAGGCGCGCCTCTACGACGGCAGCTACCACCAGGTCGATTCGTCCGGCCCGGCGTTCGAGGTCGCGGCGTCGATGGCGTTCCAGGATGCCGCGCGCAAGGCGGGCCTCACCCTGCTCGAGCCGGTCATGGAAGTCGAGATCGTCTGCCCCGAAGAGAACACGGGCGACGTCATCGGCGACCTGAACAGCCGGCGCGGCCAGGTCAAGAACATGGACCAGCGGGGCAACATGCGCGTCGTCGAGGCGGAAGTCCCGCTCGCGAGCATGTTCGGCTACTCGACCGACCTGCGCAGCAAGACGCAGGGCCGCGCGAACTACACGATGCAGTTCAAGGAGTACCAGCCGGTGCCCAACAACATCGCCGAGGAGATCGTTGCCAAGGTGAAGGGCATCTGAGCGAGGACGCAGTTTTCCCTCTCTGAGGCACTACGAAGTCACGGGAATCACGACAATGGCCAAGGAAAAGTTCGTACGCAGCAAGCCCCACGTGAACGTGGGCACCATCGGTCACATCGACCACGGGAAGACCACGCTCACGGCCGCCATCACCAAGGTGATGAGCGAGAAGCACGGCGGTAACGCGATCTCGTACGCGGACATCGCCAAGGGCGGCACGGTCCGCGACGACACGAAGATCGTGACGATCGCGACGAGCCACGTGGAGTACGAGTCGGACAACCGCCACTACGCGCACGTCGACTGCCCCGGCCACGCGGACTACGTGAAGAACATGATCACGGGCGCGGCGCAGATGGACGGCGCGATCCTGGTGGTCAGCGCGCTGGACGGCCCGATGCCGCAGACGAAGGAGCACGTGCTCCTCGCCCGCCAGGTCGGCGTGCCGCGCATCGTGGTCTTCCTGAACAAGGTGGACGCGGTCGACGACCCCGATCTGCTCGAGCTGGTCGAGATGGAGGTCCGTGACCTCCTCAGCAGCTACCAGTTCGACGGTGACAACGCCCCGGTTGTCCGTGGCTCGGCGCTCCTGGCCCTGCAGGGCAAGGAGATGGGCGTGAAGTCGATCGAGGAGCTGGTCGCTGCCATCGACGACTTCATCCCGGAGCCGGTCCGCGAGACGGACAAGCCCTTCCTGATGGCCATCGAGGACGTGTTCTCGATCAAGGGCCGCGGGACGGTGGTGACGGGGCGCATCGAGCGCGGCGTGATCAAGGTCGGCGACGAGGTCGAGATCGTCGGCTTCGCCGATACGCGCAAGACCACGGTCACGGGCGTGGAGATGTTCCGCAAGCTGCTCGACAGCGGCCAAGCGGGCGACAACGTCGGCTGCCTTCTCCGCGGCATCGACAAGGAAGACGTGGAGCGCGGCCAGGTCCTGGCGGCTCCGGGCTCGGTGACCCCGCACGTGAAGTTCGACTGCGAGGTCTACGTGCTGAAGAAGGAAGAGGGCGGTCGCCACAAGCCCTTCTTCGACGGCTACCGGCCGCAGTTCTACATGCGCACCACGGACGTCACGGGCAGCATCAAGCTGGGCGACGACGTCAAGATGGTGATGCCGGGCGACAACGTCGCCATGGGCGTCGAGCTCATCACGCCGGTCGCGATGGAAGAGAAGCAGCGCTTCGCCATCCGCGAGGGCGGCCGCACCGTCGGTGCCGGCGTCATCACCAAGATCATCGAGTAATTCGCTCAAACCGAGGCAAGGCATGGCTGCCACCAAGATCCGGATCCGTTTGAAGGCGTACGATCACCGTCTGCTCGACCAGTCGGCGTCGGAGATCGTCGAGACCGCCAAGCGCACGGGGGCTCGCGTCGCCGGGCCCATCCCGCTCCCCACGCGGATCAGCAAGTTCACGGTGCTGCGTGGTCCCCACGTGGACAAGAAGAGCCGCGAGCAGTTCGAGATCCGGACGCACAAGCGCCTCCTCGACATCCTCGAGCCGAACCAGCAGACCCTCGAGGCGCTGATGAAGCTCGACCTGTCGGCGGGCGTGGAGGTCGAGATCAAGTCGTGAGCGCTGCGGCGCGAACGACTTGATCCCGTGCCCCCGCCTACCTCGCGCCCGCCCGTCCCGGAGCCATCCGGGAGAGCGGGTTCGGTGGGCGGAATAGTAGAGAAGCGAGAAGAAGGAACCAGGACGATGGCCAAAGTCCCCGTCTACAACCTCGATCGGAAGAGCGTCGGCGAGCTCGATCTCGCGGACTCCGTCTTCGGAGGCGAGGTCAACGAGGCGCTCTTCTACGACGTCGTGAAGGCGCAGCTCGCGTCCCGCCGCGCGGGCACCCACAAGGTGAAGAACCGTGCAGAGGTGCACGGCACCAGTCACAAGATGTACCGGCAGAAGGGCACCGGCCGCGCGCGTCATGGCGCGGCGACCGCGTCCCAGTTCCGCGGCGGTGGTAAGGCCTTCGGGCCGAAGCCTCGGGACTACTCCTACCGCCCGACGCGCAAGATGCGGGTGGGCGCGCTCAGGAGCGCGCTGAGCATGAAGCTCAAGGAAGGCCGTCTCCTCGTGATCGACGACTTCTCGCTTCCCGAGATCAAGACGAAGGCGCTCGCCGGAATCCTCAGCACCCTCCAGGTGCCGAAGAGCTCGGTGATCGTCGACGCCGTCGGTAACGAGAACCTGCGGATGAGCGCGCGGAACCTGGACACGCACCAGTTCCTTCCGCCGGAGGGCGTCAACGTGTACGACCTCCTCCGCCACGAGCACCTGATCCTCACCAAGGGCGCGGTGGCCGCGCTCGAGGCCCGCTGCAAGTAGGGGCGAGCGAGATGACACCCGAGCAGACCATCAAGCGCCCGCTGATCCTGACCGAGAAGGGGCAGCTCCTCCGCGAAGAGGAGAACAAATACCTCTTCGAGGTCGATCGGAAGGCGAACAAGGCGCAGATCCGAGACGCCGTGGAGACCCTCTTCGACGTGACCGTCACGGAGGTCAACACCATGGTGGTCCGAGGCCGCATCCGTCGGATGGGCCGCGGCTACGCCAAGACCAAGAACTGGAAGAAGGCGATCGTGCAGGTGGCATCCGGCGAGACGATTGACTTCTTCGAGGAGGCCTGAGGCCATGGCCATCAAGAAGTTCAAGCCGACCAGCCCAGGTTGCCGCCAGTTCGAGGTGGCGGATTTCTCGGGCATCGCAAAGAAGGCGCCGGAGCGCGCCCTGACCGAGCCCAAGAAGGCGTCGGCCGGCCGCAACAACCAGGGCCGCATCACGGTGCGGTTCCGGGGTGGCGGACACAAGCGTCGCTACCGCGTCATCGACTTCCGCCGCAACAAGGTGGGCGTCCCGGCGCGTGTGGACTCGATCCAGTACGACCCCAACCGGTCGGCTCGGATCGCGCTGCTCCACTACGCCGACGGCGAGAAGCGCTACATCCTGGCCCCCGACGGTCTGAAGGCCGGCGACACGGTCGTCAGCTCGCGCACGGCCGACATCCAGCCGGGCAATGCGCTCCCGCTGCGCCATATCCCGACGGGCACGCTGATCCACGCCATCGAGCTCAAGATCGGCAAGGGCGCCCAGCTCGTCCGCTCGGCGGGCACCTCCGCCCAGCTCATGGCGAAGGACGGCGACTACGCCCAGGTCCGCCTCCCCTCGGGCGAGGTCCGGATGGTCCACCTGAACTGCCGGGCCACCATCGGCCAGGTGTCGAACGCGCAGCACGCGCGGGTCAGCATCGGCAAGGCTGGCCGCACGCGCTGGCTGGGGCGCCGCCCGCACAACCGCGGCGTCACCATGAACCCGGTCGATCACCCGATGGGCGGCGGTGAGGGCCGCACCTCGGGCGGCCGTCACCCGTGCTCGCCGTGGGGTCAGCTCAGCAAAGGCCAGAAGACCCGCACGAACAAGAGCACCGATAAGTTCATCGTCCGCAAGCGCGGGAAGAAGTAGCGGTCCGCTCCTTCTGCGGTCAGCAAGGGATAGAGGAAGACATGGCGCGTTCCCTCAAGAAGGGCCCCTTCGTCGACGACAGCCTCCTCGAGAAGGTCGAGGTGGCTCGCGAGAGCGGTGATCGCCGGGTCATCAAGACCTGGTCTCGTCGCTCGATGATCATCCCGGACATGGTCGGCATGACGTTCAACGTCCACAACGGACGGAAGTTCGTGACCGTGTTCGTCAGCGAGAACATGGTCGGCCACAAGCTCGGCGAGTTTGCGCCGACCCGGACGTTCGGCGGGCACGCCGCGGACCGGAAGTCGAAGGGCAAGGGTCGCTGAGCGCGGTCTCCGCTTGAGGGCTGAGGGTTGCCGTGCTAGATCCGGCGCCCTTTCCGCCCAAGCGGAGGCGCCAGGGCGAAGAGGAAGACGGACGATGGAAGCCATCGCGAAAGCAAGGTTCCAGCGCATCTCGGTGCGCAAGGCCCGCACCGTGCTCGACATGGTGCGTGGTCAGAATGCAGCGGAGGCGCTGCAAGCCCTCCGGTTCACCCGCAAGGCGGCGGCGCCGCTCGTGGCGAAGCTGATCGACAGCGCCATCGCCAACGCGCAGCAGAAGGCCGACGGCGTCGATCTCGACGCGCTCGTCGTCACCGCCTGCTGGGCGGACAAGGCGCCCGACCGCTTCATGCGGCGCTGGCGTCCTCGCGCGATGGGCCGCGCGACCCGCGTCACCAAGGGAATGAGCCACATCACCGTCGTCCTCGGCGACCGGGGAGAAGCGTAACCATGGGCCAGAAGACACATCCCTACGGCTTCCGCCTGGGCATCATCAAGACGTGGACCAGCAAGTGGTACGAGGACCGGAACTACGCCAAGTGGCTGCACGAGGACCTCTCGATCCGCAAGCTGATCCGTAAGAAGTACGCCCACGCGGGCATCGCTTCGATCGAGATCGAGCGCGCGGCGAACAAGGCCAAGGTCATCATCGCCACCTCGCGTCCGGGCATCATCATCGGCAAGCGCGGCGCCGGCGTGGAGCAACTCCGCGCCGACCTCCAGAAGACCACGGAGAACGAGCTCTTCGTGGACATCCAGGAGGTCCGCAAGGCCGAGACCAACGCCCAGCTCGTCGCGGAGAACATCGCGACCCAGCTCGAGCGCCGCGTCGCCTTCCGCCGCGCCATGAAGAAGGCCGTCTCGACCGCGATGAAGTTCGGCGTGAAGGGCATCCGCGTGTCGGCCGGCGGTCGCCTCGGCGGCTCCGAGATCGCGCGCTCCGAGCAGTACCGCGAGGGCCGCGTCCCGCTCCACACCCTTCGGGCCGACATCGAGTTCGGTGTGGCCACCGCCAAGACCACTTACGGCACCATCGGCGTCAAGTGCTGGATCTTCAAGGGCGAGATCCTGCCCCAGCGCCGCCGCCGCGTCGGCAGCTGAGGAGTACGGACCATGCTTCAGCCCAAGCGCACCAAGTTCCGC
Organism: uncultured Pseudomonadota bacterium; assembly: GCA_963832725.1. Taxonomy (GTDB): domain Bacteria; phylum Myxococcota_A; class Polyangia; order Polyangiales; family Sandaracinaceae; genus JAEZBP01. The sequence continues at coordinate 2,009,841 of CAWHVG010000005.1, read as the reverse complement.
AAGCAGTTCACCGGACGCAACCGGGGCCTCGCCCAGCGCGGCTCGAGCGTCTCGTTCGGCGACTTCGCGCTCCAGGCCGTCGGCCGGGGCCGCATCACTGCCCGCCAGATCGAGGCGGCTCGTATGGCCATCCAGCGCAAAGTGAAGCGCGCGGGGAAGCTCTACATCCGCATCTTCCCGGACAAGCCCATCACCAAGAAGCCCCTCGAGACTCGTATGGGTAAGGGGAAGGGCTCCGTGGAGGGGTGGGTCGTCGTCATTCGCCCGGGCCGTGTCCTCTACGAGATCGAGGGTGTCCCGGAGGAGCTGGCCCGCGAGGCGTTCCGCATCGCCGGTCACAAGCTCCCGGTCGAGACCCGCGTGCTGAGCAGGAAGGAGCAGCTGTGAAGGCCTCCGAGCTTCGTGAGCAGACGGTCGAGGAGCTGGCGCAGCAGGAGAGCGATCTCCGACGCGAGCTCTGGAAGACCCGTATGAACAACTACACCAACCAGCTCGACGACACGGCGAAGATCCGCCGGCTGCGTCGGGACATCGCGCGCGTCAAGACGCTCCTCGCGGAGCGTGAGAGCGCCGAGAAGCAGGGTTGATCGTCATGGCCGAGCCGACTCCGAAGAAGCCTGCCGTTCGTGGCCCTCGTCGCCACCTGGTCGGTCGTGTCGTCAGCGACACCTCCAAGCCGGGCCGTGCGAAGAAGACCATCATCGTCGAGGTGACCCGCCACTTCCGTGACCCGGTCTACGGAAAGTACGTCAAGCGTCGTCGCAAGTTCCACGCGCACGATGAGACCGAACAGTTCCGCACCAACGACCTGGTGGAGATCCGCGAGAGCCGTCCGCTCTCCGCCACCAAGCGCTGGGTCGCGGTGAAGCTCCTCGACCGCCCGGTACAGGTGTAGTCATGATCCAGACAGAGACTGAGCTCGATGTCGCCGACAACAGCGGGGCCAAGCGCGTCGCGTGCATCAAGGTGCTCGGCGGCAGCCGTCGCCGGTACGCGGGGCTCGGGGACCTGATCGTGGTGTCGATCAAGGAGGCCCTGCCGACCGCCCGAGTGAAGAAGGGCGAGGTCGCCAAGGCCGTGGTGGTCCGGACCGCGCGCGAGTATCAGCGCGAGGACGGCAGCTACATCAAGTTCGACACGAACAGCGCGGTGCTTCTCAACGCGAACCTCGAGCCGATCGGCACCCGCATTTTCGGCCCGGTCGCGCGCGAGCTGCGCACCAAGCGCTTCATGAAGATCGTGTCCCTGGCACCGGAGGTCGTCTGACATGGGCCAGCGACTGAAGAAGGACGACGTCGTCGTCGTCATCACCGGGCGGGACAAGGGGCGCCAGGGCCGCGTGCTCAAGGTGATCCGCGAGACCGACCGCGTGCTCGTCGAGGGCATCAACGTGGTCAAGCGGCACACCCGACCGACCCCGCAGAGCCCCGAGGGCGGCATCATCGAGAAGGAGATGCCGGTCCACGTGAGCAACGTGATGCTCTGGGACTCCAAGGAGGAGAAGCCCACCCGCGTCCGCTTCCGCACGGAAGAAGACGGGACCAAGGTTCGCGTGTCGACCAAGAGCGGCACCGTCCTGGAGAGCTGAGCGCAGTTTCGACCGAACGCACGCCGTGCTCCCCGGGCGGGACGTCCCGCTCGACGCGCCTGGGGCAACCAGACGGCGGTGACGAGAGCGAGCCGGGGCTGGCGACTCGAAGGTGATTGAAGAAGATGGCCAACAACGTTCCGCGTGTGCTCGAGCGCTACAAGAGTGAGATCGTTTCCTCGCTCATGAAGGAGCTCGAGCTGAAAAACCCCATGGAAGTGCCGCGTCTGAACAAGATCGTGGTGAACATGGGGCTGGGCGAGGCGGTGCAGAACGCGAAGCTGCTCGACGCCGCCGTCGAAGAGCTCGGTCGCATCACCGGGCAGAAGCCGGTGATCACCCGTGCCAAGAAGTCCATCGCGGGCTTCAAGCTGCGCGAGGGTGTCGCGATCGGCGCGATGGTCACCCTGCGGCGTTCCCGCATGTGGGAGCTGACCGACCGGCTCATCTCTCTGGCTCTTCCGCGCGTCCGCGATTTCCGCGGCGTGAGCCCCAAGGCCTTCGACGGTCGGGGCAACTACACCCTGGGCGTCCGGGAACAGATCATTTTCCCGGAGATCAACTACGACAAGGTCGACAAGATCAAGGGCATGAACATCACGTTCGTGACCAGTGCGAAGACCGACGAGCACGGCCGTGCGCTCCTCCGGGGCCTGGGCCTGCCGTTCCGGAAGTGACGAGGGAAGACGATGGCTAGCGCGCGCATGTTCGCCAAGATGAAGCAAAAGCCGAAGTTCCAGGTTCGGTACCGGAACCGGTGTAAGAGCTGCGGCCGTCCCCGCGCCTTCTATCGCAAGTTCGAGCTCTGCCGTATTTGCCTTCGGAAGTACGCGCTGCAGGGGGATGTCCCCGGCGTGACCAAGGCCAGCTGGTAGGAGAACGCGCCATGATGACCGATCCCATTTCCGACATGCTGGCCCGTATCCGCAACGCGGTGCTGGCGCGTCACGACCGTACTGAGATGCCCCTCTCGACCATCAAGGTCCGCATTGCCGAGATCCTGAAGTCGGAAGGCTACATCTCGGAGTACCGCGTCGATGAGTCTGGCTACGGCAAGATCATCGTCTTCATGAAGTATGGCCGCGCTCACGAGAGCGCGATCGCCGGTCTGCGCCGCAAGAGCCGGCCTGGGCGCCGGGTCTACGTCAGCTATCGCGACATCCCGAAGGTGCACAACGGCCTGGGGGTGGCGATCATGTCCACGTCGCACGGCGTGATGAGTGACAGGACCGCCCGCGAGCAGAAGGTGGGCGGCGAGATCCTCTGCGAGGTTTGGTGATGGCGGAGGCAGTCGAAGAGATCCGCGTCTCGCGCGTCGGCAAGCGCGCCGTGGCGATCCCCAGTGGCGTCACGGTGTCGATCGACGGAGACGCGGTGAAGATCAAGGGGCCCAGGGGCGAGCTCGAGCGCTCGTTCCGACCCGAGGTGAAGGTGGAGCAGACGGACGAAGGGCTCACCGTGAGTCAGGCCGTCCCGTCGCGTCGGTTCGCGCAGTTCCAGGGGCTGACGCGGGCGCTCCTCCGCAACATGGTCCAGGGCGTGAGCGAGGGATACAAGATCTCGCTCGACCTCTACGGCGTCGGCTACCGCGCCACGCTGGCGGGGAGCGACCTGACCCTCAACCTCGGCCTCTCCCATCAGGTCGTCCATCCGCTGCACCCGAACGTGAAAGCGCGCGTGGAGACGATCGACGAGGGCGGCACCAAGCGCCCCCGCGTTCACCTCGAGAGTCACGACAAGGAAGCCCTCGGGCAGACGGCGGCGCAGATCCGCTCCTACCGTCCGCCGGAGCCCTACAAGGGTAAGGGCGTGCGCTACACCGGCGAGCGAGTTCGCGAGAAGGCCGGCAAGGCGGGAGGCAAGTGATGGCGACCGCGAAGAATGAGACTCGGGAGCGCCGGAAGAAGCGCATCCGGAAGAAGGTCGATGGCACCACCGAGCGGCCGCGTCTGAGCGTGTTTCGCAGCGCGCGGCACATCTACGCGCAGGTCATCGACGACTCGCGCGGTGCCACGCTGGCGGCGGCGTCGACGCTGACGGGGGACCTCAAGGGCGCCGAAGGCGACAAGACCGAGCGGGCCAAGGCCGTCGGGGCCGCGATCGCCAAGGCGTGTACCGAGAAGGGCATCGAGAAGGTGGTCTTCGATCGGAACGGCTACATCTACCACGGGCGCATCCGCGCGCTGGCCGACGCCGCGCGTGAGGCGGGCCTGAGCTTCTGAGCTTCTGAAGGAAACTGGCGGAACATGCGGCCCATCATCGATCCGAACACGCTCGAAGACCTCCAGGAGCGAGTCATCCACATCAACCGCGTGGCCAAGGTGGTCAAGGGCGGCCGACGCTTCAGCTTCAGCGCGTTGGTCGTCGTCGGTGACGGCCACGGTCACGTCGGTGTGGGGCTCGGGAAGGCCAACGAGGTGCCCGATGCGATCCGCAAGGGCAACGACAAGGCCAAGAAGAGCCTCATCAGGATCCCTCTCGTGCACGGCACGATCCCCCACCGAGTGGACGGCCGCGCGGGCGCCGGGCGCGTGCTCCTGCGCCCGGCCAGCCCTGGTACGGGCGTCATCGCCGGCGGCGCTGTCCGCGCCGTCGTCGAGGCGGCTGGCATCAAGGACGTGCTGAGCAAGATTCTCAACACGACCAACCCGCACAATGTCGTCCACGCCACGATGGAGGCTCTGGGTATGCTGGAGTCCGCCGAGGATGTGGCGCGGCGCCGCGACATCGACCCCGCGTCGATCGCGGCCGAGATCAGGTGAGGCCATGAAGTCCAAGCTCAAGGTGACCCAGGTGCGCAGCGGCATCGGCCGTCCCGAGACGCAGCGCCTCACGCTCAAGGGCCTCGGTTTGCGCGGTCCGAACAGCGAGGTCCTGGTCGAGAACACTCCCTCGTTCCGGGGATGATCAAGAAGGTGATCCACCTCGTCACGGTGGAGGAGACCGATGGCTGACAACGCAGAGTCGACTGAGACCGAGGTGCCCATCCTGTCGCGGCTCAGCGCGCCGGCGGGGGCCGTCCGCAAGAAGAAGCGAGTCGGCCGCGGGATTGGCTCGGGGCTCGGCAAGACGTCGGGCCGTGGCCAGAAGGGCCAGAAGGCTCGCCGGCCGGGCAACATCCACAAGAAGGCCTTCGAGGGCGGTCAGATGCCGCTCGCCCGCCGGATTCCCCAAGATGGGCTTCCGGAACATCTTCTCGACGAAGGTGGCCGAGGTGAACGTGCGCGACCTCGCGCGGTTCGACGACGGTGCCACGGTCGACGTGGACGCGCTCGTCGCGGAGGGCCTGGTCAAGGGCTCCTGGGACGTGGTCAAGGTGCTCGGCAACGGCGAGCTCGAGGGCAAGAAGCTCACCGTGCGCGCTCACGCGTTCAGCAAGGGCGCCAAGGCGAAGATCGAGAGCGCCGGCGGGAGCGCGGAGGTCGTCGAGCGCGGTCGCGTTGAAGGCGAGGCCGCGAGCGAATAGGTTCCGCCCACCGGGTGTCACTTCGTTCCCCGGATGGGTCTTTCCCGGACGGGTGACGTAGGGCCCCGGCCCCCTGACCTCGAGATACCGACATCCATGAGCGCGTTTGCCAACATCGCGAAGATCCCGGAGCTTCGCCGGCGCATCCTCTTCACCTTGGGGATGCTCGCCGTCTACCGCATCGGCATCTTCGTCACGACGCCCGGCGTGAACCGCAACGTCATGCGCGACTACGTGTCGGGCTCCGGCGGAGGGTTCCTCGGGCTCTTCGACCTCTTCTCGGGCGGCGCGCTCAAGCAGCTCTCGATCTTCGCGCTGGGCATCATGCCCTACGTGTCCGCGAGCATCATCTTGCAGCTCATGACCGTGGTCGTGAAGCCGCTCGAGGAGCTGCGAAAAGAGGGCGAGGCCGGCCAGCGCAAGATCAACCAGTACACGCGCTACGGCACGGTCATCCTCAGTGTCGTCCAGTCGCTGAGCATCGCCTTCTGGCTCGAGAGCCTGAACGGCCAGGTGGCCGGTGACATCGTGCGCGACCCGGGCTGGGGCTTCCGCGTGCTGACGGTCGTGTCGCTGACCACCGGCACCGCCTTCATCATGTGGCTCGGCGAGCAGATCACCGAGCGGGGCATCGGCAACGGGATCTCGCTGATCATCTTCGCCGGCATCGTGTCGGGCCTGCCGGACGCGCTCTTCAACACCTTCGCTCAGGTCGGGATCGGGCAGATCAAGCCGGTCGACCTCTTGATGGTCGGCGCGGTCGTGCTCGCGGTCATCGCGGTCATCGTCTTCTTCGAGCGCGGGCAGCGGCGCCTGCCGATCCACTACGCCAAGCGAATGGTGGGACGGAAGCTCTACGGCGGGCAGACCTCGCACCTGCCGCTCCGCGTGAACATGAGCGGCGTGATCCCGCCCATCTTCGCCAGCTCGCTGCTGATGTTCCCGCAGCAGCTCGCGAACTACGACATCCCCGGCATGGCGCAGGTGAACGACCTGATCGCCCCCGGCACCTGGCAATTCCGCACGCTCTACGTCGTCCTGATCGTCTTCTTCTGCTTCTTCTACACGGCGGTCACGTTCAAGCCGGTCGAGGTCGCCGACAACCTCAAGAAGCAGAACGCGTTCATCCCGGGCGTGCGCCCTGGCAAGCAGACGGCGGACTACATCGACCGCGTGGTGACCCGCATCACCGTGGGCGGCGCTGTGTACATCGCCGTGGTCTGCACGGTTCCGGACTTCATGCGGCAGGGCTTTCACGTGCCGTTCTACTTCGGCGGCACCTCGATCATGATCGTGGTCGGCGTCGCGCTCGACACGGTGCAGCAGATCGAGTCGCACCTCATCACGCGTCACTACGAGGGCCTGACGGGGCCGCGCGGTCCGCGCGTCCGCGGGCGGAGAGCGTGAGCGCGATGGATTTGATCCTTTTCGGCCCGCCCGGCGCGGGCAAGGGCACGCAGGCCAAGATCCTGGTCGGGAAGCTGGGGATCCCCCAGATCTCGACGGGCGATATGATGCGTGCCGAGCGGGCCAGCGGATTGGATCTCGGCAAGAAGTTCGAGGAGTACATGACGAAGGGCCAGCTCGTCCCGGACGAGCTGGTGCTGGAGCTCTTCCGCAAGCGGCTGGCCGAGCCGGACGCGAAGGGAGGAGCGATCTTCGACGGGTTCCCGCGGACGGTGGCGCAAGCGGAAGCGCTGGACGCCACGTTGGCCGGGCTCGGACGCAAGATTGACCAGGTGGTGGCGCTCGACGTGCCGACGGACGTCATCGTCGAGCGCATCACCGGCAGGCGTGTGTGCCTGGCATGTGGACATACCTACCACGTGCGCTATAGTCCGCCCCCTCCGTCGGGCCGTTGTGGCGTCTGTGGAGGCGAGGTCGTCCAACGAGCGGACGATACGGAAGAGAAGGTCCGCACTCGGAACGGCGGCTACCACGATAAGACCCTCCCCATCCTGAAGCACTACGAGCCCAAGGGTGTGGTCGCGAGGGTCGAGGGCGTGGGGTCGGTGGACGAGATCACCGGACGGATTCTGAAGGCTATCGGAGAGAACTGAGCGGTAAGGAGCGGCGGCAGCAGTGTCGAGCGGGGGAGAGCTCGAGGGGATCATCGAAGAGGCGCTCCCCCGGGGGCTCTACGCGGTTCGGTGCGACGACGGTCGTCGCGTGACCGCGACTCTGAGCACGGAGGCGCGCCGCGTGACGGTGAAAGTCATCCCTGGCGACCGAGTGCTCCTGGAACTGAGTGCGTTCGATCCGAGCCGTGGACGAATCAAGGCCCGACTGAGCTAGAGGCAGACCCATGAAGGTGCGACCCAGCGTCAAGAAGATGTGCGACAAGTGCAAGATCATCCGCCGCCAGGGAGTGGTGCGCGTGATCTGCGAAAACCCGCGGCACAAGCAGCGGCAGGGCTGATCCGAGTCGAGTCGGATCGAGAGAGCCCTGGAGTAATTAAGGAGCAACTGCGATGGCACGTATTGCGGGCGTCGACCTTCCGGGTCGCAAACACATCTTCATCTCGCTTCAGTACATCTTCGGAGTCGGTGCGCACCGGGCCAAGGTCATCTGCGAGGCAGCGGAGATCCCCAAGGACAAGCGCACGGACGACCTCGACGAGAACGAGGTGCGTCGCATTCGCGAGGTGATCGACTCGACCTTCAAGGTCGAGGGTGACGCCCGCCGCGAGATTGCGATGAACATCAAGCGCCTGATGGACCTCGGGTGCTACCGGGGGCTCCGGCACCGCCGCAGCCTTCCCGTTCGGGGCCAGCGGACTCACACCAACGCTCGCACCCGCAAGGGCCCCCGCCGGGGCGCGCGCCGCTGAAGCGGCCGTTAGAGACGTTTCGTTCGGAGTAGCTCGAGATGGCGAACCCCAAAGCAACCCGCGGCAAGAAGAAGGCGAAGAAGAATATCGCGAATGGAATCGCGCATATTCAGTCGACCTTCAACAACACCATCGTCACGATCACGGACCTCAACGGGAACGTGATCTCCTGGTCGTCGGCGGGCGCGCGCGGCTTCAAGGGCTCGCGCAAGAGCACCCCCTTCGCCGCCCAGCTCGCGGCCGAGGACGCCGCCCGCAAAGCCCAGGACCACGGCATGAACTCCGTCGCCCTCTTCGTGAAGGGCCCGGGCGCGGGTCGCGAGTCGGCATTGCGCGCATTTCAGACCGTCGGCATGAAGGTCACCCTCATCCGCGACGTCACCCCCATCCCGCACAACGGATGCCGGCCGCCCAAGCGGCGCCGCGTGTGACCGAACGGGTCTGATTCTCGAGCATCGAGCAGAAGACAGGAAGAAAGACATGGCTCGTTACACCGGACCGTCCTGCAAGCTGTGCCGCCGCGAGGGGATGAAGCTCTTCCTCAAGGGCGAGCGCTGCTACACGGACAAGTGCTCGTTCGATTGGCGCCCGTACCCGCCCGGCCAGCATGGCCAGCGCCGCATGAAGTTTACCGAGTACGGCATCCGCCTTCGCGAGAAGCAGAAGGTGCGGCGTATCTACGGCATCCTGGAGCGCCAGTTCCGCGGATACTTCGAGAAGGCCGACTCGACCAAGGGTGTCACCGGCGAGCAGCTCCTCGGGCTGCTCGAGCGCCGGCTCGACAGCGCCACCTACCGGCTCGGGTTCGCGTGGACCCGCTCGGATGCCCGCCAGCTCGTGCGTCACCGCCACATCCTGGTGAACGGCAAGAGCGTGAACATTTCCGTCCTTCCTCGTGAAGCCGGGAGACAAGATCTCCCTCCGCGAGAAGAGCAAGAACAAGGTTCGCGTCCAGTCGGCGCTCGAGGGCGTGGACCGCCGTGGCGTGCCCGAGTGGCTCGAGCTCGACAAGGAGAACCTCACCGGCACGGTCAAGACCATGCCGAACCGTGAGGAGATCACGCTGCCCATCCAGGAGCAGCTGATCGTCGAGTTCTACTCGCGCTGATCCGCGCCGCTGATTCACGCACGGCGCGGATTGCCTCCGCGCCGCAGTGCGTTCCTCGCCGCAAGGCGCTCCTCGCCCGCCGCCCGAACCGCCGCCCCGAGAGAAGATCATGTCGGAAATCCAGACTCAGTTCATCGCCCGCAACTGGCGGGATCTCATCAAGCCCCGGAGCGTCCCGGTCGATCAGGACAGCCTGACCGACTACTACGGGAAGTTCGTGTGCGAGCCGCTGGAGCGGACTTTCGGCACGACGCTGGGCAACGCGCTGCGCCGCGTGCTCCTCAACTCGCTGCAGGGCGCGGCCATCACCGCCGTCAAGATCGACGGCGCCCTCCACGAGTTCACGTCGGTCCCCGACGTGGTCGAGGACGTGACCGACATCGTCCTCAACCTCAAGGAGGTCGTGATCCGGGCGCACACCCCGAAGACGCACACGGTCCGCATCGAGAAGGAAGGGCCGGCCGTCGTCACCGCGGGTGACATTCAGGTCTCGGACCAGATCGAGATCCTCAACCCCGACCACGTGATCTGCACGGTGTCGAAGGGTGGCCGTTTCAGCGGCGAGCTGACGATCAACGTCGGCCGTGGCTACGTGCCGGCCGACCGCAACAAGCAGCCGGGGCAGCCGATCGGCACCATCGCCATCGACGCGCTCTTCTCGCCGATCCGCAAGGTGAACTACACAGTCACCAACGCACGTGTCGGTCAGATCACCGACTACGACAAGCTCACCCTCGAGGTGTGGACGAACGGGTCGGTCAAGCCGCAGGATGCGGTCGCGTACGCGGCGAAGATCCTCAAGGACCAGCTCACCATCTTCATCAACTTCGAGGAAGAGGACGAGGGGCTGATTCGCGAGGAGGAGGCCGAGGAGCCGCTCAACGAGAATCTCTTCCGCTCCGTGGAAGAGCTCGAGCTCTCGGTCCGCTCGGCGAACTGCTTGCAGAACGCCAGCATTCACCTCATCGGCGAGCTGGTGCAGCGCACCGAAGCTGAGATGCTCAAGACGAAGAACTTCGGCCGCAAGTCCTTGAAGGAGATCAAGGAAATCCTCGCGGACATGGGGCTCTCGCTGGGCATGAAGATCGACAACTGGCCGGCGATGCTGGAGCGTTGGAAGGCGCAGCAGGCCGCGGGCTGAACCGCTTTCGAAGGCTCGAGTCTTCAAAAGGATTTGGGGCATGCGACATCGGAAGGCTGGCCGGAAGTTCGGCCGCAACAGCTCTCATCGCCGTGCGATGTTCCGCAACCTCGCGGGGAACTTGGTGCTGCATGAGCGCATCGAGACCACCGAGGCCAAGGCCAAGGAGCTTCGCCGCATCGCCGAGCGGCTGGTGACGCGCGCCGCGCGTCTCGAGGACGATCTCACGGTCGACGTGAGCAAGTTGGCCGACGACGAGCGCCGGCGGGTGCTCGCCCGCCGGGTGCACGCGCAGCGGCAGGTCGCGCGCTTCTTGCCGCGCCGGCTGGCCAGGGTGCTCGACGACGGCTCGCTGGAAGAGGTGGACCTGGTCTACAAGCTCTTCCACGAGATCGCGCCGCGCTATCTCGACCGCATCAAGCAGGACAAGGGCGGTGGTTACACCCGCGTCGTGAAGATGCTGCCGCGCAAGGGCGACAATGCGCCGATGGCGCTGATCGAGTTCCTCGAGTCCGAGGGCGAGGCTTAGCGCACCGAAGCTCGAGCCGGGTGTCTGCAACGCAGGGCTCGGACCTCGGGACGACGGTACGGCTCGAGCTCCGAATCGAGCGGTTCGTGCTACTGGCACGACACTCGGAACGGAGCTCGGGATTTTAGCCTCTGGTCTCGCTGCGAGGCCGATTCGATGCCGGTGAGCCCTGTGCTCGGCGGCGTTGACCGGTTCCGTCACCAGAGCATCCAAGCGAGGCAGGACGCCAGCCCGAGTGCGGTGGTGGCGGCGGCTGCGAGCGCTACCCACCACGCCGGCGAGCTCGGAAGCTGCACGGGGTCCGTGTCGGCGCGAACCTGCGGGTGGTGCCCGCCATCGGACTCCTGGGCGCTCGCGGGCGCACGGCTCGGGAGCGGACGTCCCTCGGCGCGGCGGACTGCGGCGGCGTTGTCCGCGGAAGCCCAGCGGCGTGGGGCCGGGGAGTAGCGGTTCCAGCGATCCGGCACCTGTCCGCGGCCGTCGGGCGGTGTGGCGCCGCCGGTGCGGTTCAACCGACGCTCCTCGGCGCCTCTCGCCGGCGCGGTCTCCGGCAGGCCCGAGCGCGGCGGACGCTCGTGCGCGTTTCGGTTGGACTCGGCGACGGGCCAGGCGGCAGCATGATTGCGGACGCGGCGGTCTTCGGCTGGAGGAAGGGATGCCTTCGGTGGGCGCGGAGGGCTCGAGTGGCCGGGGTCCCGCGACCGGGCCGGTTCGGGCGAGCCTCCCTGTGGTGACGCGGCGTGCGCGCTCCGCAGCGCGAAAGGCGGCAGGGGCGGCGCGGGTCTCGGGACCCCGTGCTGGCTCGGAGCCGAAGGGGTGCCACGGACCGCGAGCTGGGGACGCGGCGCCACCCGGTCCGGCCCGGGGTCGGCCGCATCGGGCGCCCAGGGCGAGGCAGGCCTGCCGCCCGCCGGCTCCGGGCGGGTCGTGGATTGGGGGTCGGCCGCGGGGCGCAGATCGAGCGTCTCCATTCGTGCGGCGGCCCGACCACGCGAGGGGACGTGCTGCAGGTCCCGTACCAACTGCCGCAGCGTCTGCCGCGCGTTCGCCACGCTGGTCAGCGGGGCGAGCGCGTGCGCGACCTGTCCGGCGTGCTGAAAGCGATTGCTCGGCCGTTGCGCGAGGAGCCGTTCGATGACGGCGAGCATCGGCTCGGGGGTGCCCGGCGCGGCTTCGCGGAGCGGAGCGAGGCGCCCGCTCGAGAGCGCGGCCATCGCGGCGAGATTGGTCGGGCCCTGGTAGGGCCGTCGACCGGCCACGCACTGGTAGAGCACGATCCCGAGCGAGAAGAGGTCGCTGCGCGGGTCCGTCGTGGCGACGCCTTCGAGCTGCTCGGGAGCCATGTACCAGATGTTCCCGCGGACGAAGTCGGTGCGCGTCACCCCAGCGTCGTTGAGCGCCTTGGAGATGCCGAAGTCGGTCAGCTTCACGTCGCCGTCCACGCTGATCAGCATGTTGGCCGGGGACACGTCACGGTGAACCACCGGACCGGTCTTGCCGCCCCGCGTGTGCGCGTGCTCGAGCGCCTCGGCGATCTCGATCCCGATCAGGGCGACCACCTCGACCGGCAGCCGCGGGTCCGGCCGGAGCGCCTTCAGCAGCCGCCGCAGATCCATCCCTTCGATCAGCTCGAGCGCGAGGTAGTGGCAGCCGCGGTCCTCGCCGAAGTCGACCACGCGGGTGATGTTCCGGTGCGAGAGGGCGGCTGCGATCCGCGCTTCCCGCATGAACAGCCGCACGAACTCGCTGTCGGTCGAGTACGAGGGCAGCACGCGCTTCACGCAAACCCGCTGCTCGAACTCCCCGGGACCCGAGCGCACGGCCTCGAACGCCTCGGCCATGCCGCCCGCGCCGAGCCGACGCACCACTCGAAACGGGCCGATCCGTTCCGGAACACCATGCACCATCGTCGCCTCCAGACGCGTCGCGTATCGACCGCGGTCGGCGGAGGTTTCCACCCGACCCGATCGCCTCGGTTCGAGCGCTGTGACGAGTCGTGCGAATGCGGGGCGGCGGGTCGGACCGAGTCGTCTCGGCCGCGAGGCGGTGGAGGCAGTCTCGCCCACACCAACACCCACACCCACACCCACACCGGAGCCGGTCGGCCTCGGGGCGGTTCGGTCGAACCTCGCGGGTGCCTGGCGTCGACCGCCCGGTGCGCTTCAGCCGGGCAGCGTCGAGTCGGCGAGCGTGGCGTCGTCGTCGTCGAAGCTCGGCGCTTCGAGGGTCTCCTCGAGCGGGTCGACGGCCGGGGGCTCGCCGCGGCTCCGCCACAGCAACCCGGCGCCGAGCAGCGTGAAGAGCGCCGCCGCCACGATCGCCCAACTCGTGCGCCGATCGCGCGGCGCTGGCGGCGGAGGCTCCAGCGCCGCCAGCACCCGTCGAGCCTCCGCGTGGCCCGGATTGAGCTCCAGCACGTGCTGGTAGGCGGCTTCGTCGAGCACGCCGGCGGCCAGGCTGCGCTGCGCGTCCACCAGCTCGAGCCCCGCTCTCCACCGCGCTGCCTGCGCATGCTCGGGAGCCAGGCGAAGTGCCCGCCGGTAGGCTCGGGCCGCGTCGTCGAGCTGGTGCGCCTCCGCCCTGGCGGCCGCGAACGCCGCGTATCCCTCCGCGATCGGATTCTGCGTCCTCGAGGTCCGGCGCTCGGGCCAGCACCTCGTCGAATCGGGCGCGCATCTCGTCGAGATCGCCGCGCTCGCGGGCCGCGACGCCCGCCTCCCGCGCTCGCCGCACCGGCTCCAACCGTTGCGCGTCGGCGTGCGCGTAGAGCGCGTCGGCCACGTGTCGCCAGCCCCACTGCTCGGGCGGTGCCTCGCCGGTCTGGTTCTGGTACTCGGTGCGCAGGATCCAGATCGCGTTTCCGGCGTACTGACCGATGGCCCAGCGGGCCGCGCGGCGCACGCTCCGCCGCTCGCTGTCGACGTAGGAGACGATGACGCGCATCGCGCTCTGCATGTGGAGCATCGGGTAGGCGCGGATCACGTCCGCGAGCTGTGACGGCGACAGCCCCTGCACCGCGAGGCCCGGCTCGTCCGCCCCGAGCGCGCGCATCGTCCGGCTCGCCCAGCGGCGCACCCACCGGTCCGAGTCGCCGCGGCCGGCGATCGCCGCGGCCATGATGTCCTTGCCCATCCTCCGCACCACCCGGCGCGCCTCCCACTTCCAGAGGTCGCCGTCGATGCCGATCAGCGGGTACATCGCCCGGCCCGCCTCGAACGTGCCGAGGTGCTCGAGCGCTCGCCAGAGGAGGAGCGGCTCGACCATCCGCATCACCCGCTCGCTGCGCTCCTCCGCGAGCACGGAAAGCGCGCCGGGCGCGATGTCCACGTCGTCGTCGGCCCGCTCGCTCCCCGCCGCGTGTCGAATGCGGTTGAAGACGTCGCGGGCGACGTCGGGCTCCAGCCGGTGGCGGCGGGCGTTGGCGATGCGGGCTCGGATGGCCGGTAGCATCTCCTCGTCCAGCGTCGTCAGCGCGTCGTAGGCCGTCCGTCGCGTGCTCTCATCGTCCGCCCGCAGGTCCGAGAGCAGCGACTCGAGGCGCTCCAGCGTCGGATCGCCGGCTTCGGCCACCGGATCCGTCTCTTCGGCGCACGCGCACGGTGGACGCGCCATCAGCGCCAGCATCGCGACGAGGGCCAAGACGCTCGCCCGGACGGAACCGGCGCGGACGGTCACCCACGCTGTGCGCGCACGAAGGGGCTCCGTCGCCGCCTGCTTTTCGCGAACGGCGACCCGGAAGGCCGTCGTGCGGCCGTCCGGCGTGCCGATCCGCGAGCGGATCAGGTGATGCGAAAGTCGGGGTACTCGCCGGTGTAGCTTCGCCATCGGGTCTCGACCTTGTCGACGCGGGCGCTCGACGGTCCGTGCTGTGCCCAGGAGAGGAAGTCCTTCACCTGGTCCTCCTCGCCCTCCGCGACCAGCTCGACGGCGTTGTCGTTGCGGTTCTTGACCCAGCCGGTCAGCCCGAGCCGGCGCGCCTCTCGTTGCGCCGAGGCTCGGAAGTACACGCCCTGGACCCGTCCGCGGACGACGAGGTGGATTCTCTTCTGTGCCATGGGGCCCGTCTCCTCCCTATCGTGTGGCCGGCGCGCCGCGCAAAAAAGCGACACGTCGGGGGGCAGCATGCGCGGGACGGCCGCCGCTGCAAGAGGCCAAGTTGCGGTGGCCTGGGTGATCCGCTATGTCTCGCGGCCCCTCTTATCTTCGGAGGGGATGAGAGGTCGTCATGAAGCAGGGCATCCACCCCGAGTACCCCGAGGCCACCATCACCTGCGCGTGCGGTGCGTCCTTCACCACCCGCTCCACGGCAGGTTCGTACACCGTGGACATCTGCAGCGATTGCCACCCGTTCTACACGGGCAAGCAGCGCTTGATGGACACGGCCGGCCGCGTCGAGAAGTTCCGGCGCAAGTACGAGCCCATCCAGTCCAAGAAGGCCAAGAAGGCCGCGGCCCAGAAGGCTGGCGAGCAGAGCTGAAGGCTCGCTCTCGTCCTCGCGGCATGGAGCCGGGGCCTTCCGCCTCGGCCCCGTGCCGAACGAGGACCCACTTCGTGCTCACCGGGCGGCCAGCCCGGCGGACTTGGACTACATTCCGGCCGTGAGCGACTCGAAGCCCTACATCGGCGGGCAGGCCGTCATCGAAGGCGTGATGATGCGCGCCCCCGGCTGCCTTTCCGTCGCCGTGCGCAAGCCGGACGGCACCATCGCGGTCGAAGAAGGTCCGATGACCTCCCGCGTGGCCCGCTCGAAGGCCTGGAAGTGGCCTTTCGTGCGCGGCGTGGCGACGCTGGTGGAGTCGCTCTCGTTGGGCTACCGCGCGCTCCGTTTCAGCGCCGAGCAGCAGCTCAGCGAGGAAGAGCAGGCCGAGCTCGGAGGCTCGGGCCGCGGGGCGATGATCGTCTCGACGCTCTTCGCGCTCGGCCTCTTCATCGCGCTGCCCCAGCTCGCCACCGTCGGCACCGAGCACGCGTTCGGCGTCCACTGGGACGTGCAGAGCTGGGTGTTCCACGCCGTGACGGGCGGGTTCAAGCTGCTGATCCTGACCGCGTACCTGCTCCTGATCAGCCGTTTGCCCGACGTGCAGCGCGTCTTCCAGTACCACGGCGCCGAGCACAAGACGATCTTCGCCTACGAGCAGGGATTGCCGCTCACGGTGGAGAACGTCCGCAAGCAGTCGAAGCTGCACCCGCGCTGCGGGACGACCTTCTTGGTCGTGGTCATCCTCGTCTCGATCGTCGCCGGCTCGATCGCCACGCCCTTGCTCCTGCCGCGGGTCGAAGGCGTGCTGGCGCAGGTCCTGACGCTCGGCATCCGCATCGCGCTCCTCGTGCCGATCGCGGCGGCGAGCTACCAGCTCCAGCGGCTGAGCGCGCGCTACTGCACCCGCGGCCCGCTCCGCGTCCTGCTCTGGCCTGGATTCCTCTTCCAGAAGATCACGACGCGCGAGCCCGACGACGATCAGATCGAGATCGCCATCACCGCGATGCAGACGGCGATCTGGCGCGAGGAGGTCGGCGAGGAGATCCCCGCGGACTCGATGCTCGTGTTCGAGAGCTTCGACCGGTTCCTCGAGCTCTTGCCCGCGCTGCGTCCGACCGGCGCCTGATCTCCCCACATGCTTCCGACCGACAAGCTCGACTCGCTGACCGCCCGTTTCTCCGAGGTCGAGGAGATGCTCTGCCGTCCGGAGATCGTCTCCGACACGCGGCGGCTGACCACGCTCAACCGCGAGCGGAGCGAGTTGGCCGAGATCGTCGAGGTCTACGCGCGCTATCGGGAGGTGGAGCACCAGCTCGCGGACGACCGGCAAGCGCTCGACGATCCCGAGCTGCGCGAGATGGTGGAGGAGGAGATCCCGGGGCTGGAGAGCGAGCTGAGCGAGCTCCAGGAGAAGCTCCAGGTTCTGCTCCTGCCGAGCTATCCGAACGACGCTCGCAACACGGTGCTCGAGATCCGCGCCGGCACGGGCGGCGAGGAGGCGGCGCTCTTCGCGGCCGACCTCTTCCGGATGTACAGCCGCTACGCCGACGAGGTCGGCTGGCGGGTGGAGATCCTCTCGACGAGCGAGGCCTCCGCCGGCGGATACAAGGAGATGGTCGCGCTGGTCGCGGGCGACAAGGTGTACTCGCGCCTCCGCTTCGAGGGCGGCGTCCACCGCGTGCAGCGCGTGCCTGCGACCGAGAGCCAGGGGCGCATCCACACCTCGACCGCGACGGTGGCGGTGCTGCCGGAGGCGGACGACGTCGACGTCGACATCGACGATGCGGATCTCGATATCTCCATCGCGGCGTCGGGCGGTCCGGGCGGGCAGGGCGTGAACACGACCAACAGCGCCGTGCAGATCCGGCACGTGCCCACCGGGCTCATCGTGAAGTGCCAGGACGAGCGCTCGCAGCACAAGAACAAGGCGCGGGCGATGCAGGTCCTCCGGGCGCGATTGCTCGCGCGCGAGCAGGAGGCCGCGGCGGCGTCGGAGGCGGCCGAGCGCCGGAGCATGGTCGGCTCGGGGGAGCGGAGCGAGAAGATCCGCACCTACAACTACCCGCAGAACCGGGTCACCGATCACCGCCTCGGGCTGACGCTGCACAAGCTCGACCAGATTGTCGACGGCGATCTGAAGGAGCTGCTGACGGCGCTCCGCAACGACTACCAGGCCGCGCTCCTCGACCGTCCCGCCCACGCCTGAGCGCCTCGCTCCGCGCGCCCGGAAGACGTGGCCGCCCGGAAGACGTGGCCGCAAGACGAGGTGCTCGATCGCTCCATCGCCCCGAAATAGGAGAAGGGCCGCACGCAAACTGCGCGTGCGACCCTTCAAGGGGATGGTGGGATGAACCGGCGCCGGGTCTCGGGGGGGATGGGATGGGATGGGATGACCGAGTGGGCGCCGGAGTGACGGCTCGGGGGATACGAGCCGTCGGGGTCTTCAAGCCGCGAGGCGCGTGGTGACGGCCTCGAGGATTGTCTTGCGCTTCTTGTGCGCGCGCTCGTGATTGAGGATCACCTTGCACTGCGTGTCGGTGAGCCGCGGCAGCTCGGCGAGCACCTGCTTCACGTTCAGGCTCTCGTAGTCGGCGATCGGCAGCACCAGACGCTTGGGCGCGGGCGCCGTGCTCGCCTTCTTCGCGCGTGCCTTCGGCGCGGTCTTCGCGGTGGCGCGCTTCGCGGCCGGCGCCTTCGTCTTCGGCGCCGCGAGAGCGGTCTTCCTCACCGGCTCGGCGGCCTTCGTCTCCTGCTTGGAGGCGGCCGTCTTCGCCGTCGCGGCCTTCTGCTTCGACTCCGCCTCGTTCGTGGCGGTCTGTTTTGTCGCGTCGCTCTGCGTCTTGGCCGTCGCGGTCTTCTGCTTCGACTCCGCCTTGTTCGTGGCGGTCTGTTTGGTCGCGTCGCTCTGCGTCTTGGTCGTCGCGGTCTTCTGCTTCGACTCGGCGGCCTTGGTCTTCGCCGGCTTCCGCGCGGTCTTCGTCTCGGCCGCGACCTCGGCGAGGACTGCCGCCTGCTCGGGCTCGGCCTTCTCGACAGCGCTCGGCGTGGGGTGGGGCAGCTCCAGCCCTTGCAGCCGCTTCATCTCGGCGCGGACCTGCAGCGCCAGGTGGGCCAGCGCTCGATCGACGCCGTCGATGACGCGGAGCTGCAGGCCGGCGAAGCGGAACCAGCCGCTCGTGGGCTCCGTCAGCGATGCTCGGCGCGCCGACAGGGTCTGCCGCCAGTCGAGCGCGCCGCTTCGCACCTTCCCGAGCGCGTCGATCCCGCGGTCCCGCGTGACCTCGGCGAGCTTGGCGCTCTGCTCGATGAGCTCGTCGCGCCGCTGCCGCAGGGTTCCGAACAGGGTGTCCATGGCGGTCCTCCCGAATGACGCATCGCGTCAACGCTTTTGAGGTACCCCGCGAGACGCAGTGCGTCAAGGCTCGGTGCTCGTTTTGTTCAGAGAACCGTGAACGGATGACGGAATTACTCGTGAAATCTATGGACGTGCGGCCTGCACCGCCGTGAGCAGTGCGTCATGGAGCCGTCCGTTGCTGGCCACGAGCCGGCTCGAGATTGCGTCTGCGTCATCGCCTTCGTAGGTCGTGACGCGCCCTCCGGCGGCTCGGACCAGCGCCATCCCGCCGCAGGCGTCCCAGGGCTTGAGCTTCTGCTCCCAGTACCCGTCGTAGGTTCCGTCGGCGACCAATGCGAGGTCGAGCGCAGCCGAGCCACAGCGGCGAAAGCCCTGTAGTTTCGGGACGATGTGGGACGTCTCCGAGAGGTTGTTCTCGCCGCTCTCCGCACGATTGTAGGGGAAGCCGCTCGCCACCAGCGCGTCGCCGAGCGCGCTCGCGGAGCTGACTGTGCAGGGCGCCTCGTTTCGCCGGCAGCCGATCCCTTCCGCGCCGGCCCAGGTGGTGCCGAGAGCGGGCGCGTGGACCACGCCCAGGACCGGTCGGCCGTGGCGAGCCAGCCCGAGACTGACCGAGAAGAAGAAGTGCCCGTGCGCGAAGTTCGTCGTGCCGTCGAGCGGATCCACGTACCAGACCCACTCGCCCTCGGCGCGCTCGTCCTCGCCTTCCTCGGCGATCAGCGCGTGCTCCGGGAAGGCGCGGCCCATCCGGTCGCGCAGCAGCTCCTCCGAGCGCAGATCGAAGTCGGTCACGAGATCGATCGCGCCCTTCTTCCGCACCGCGGGGTCGCGGCGCCAGCCCTCCATCAGGACCTCGCCGGCTTCGTCCGCGATCGCGGTCGCCGTCTCCAGCCACGTCTCGAATTCGGTCGCCATGCTGCGAGGCATAGCAGGTCAGCCGTCCGTGAAGACCCTCCACCATCCCAGTCGCGCTATGTTCCTCCTGCTCCGTGGCGATCCAGCCTCGGGTCCCGACCACCCGCGCGAAGCGCGGCGGGCGCGGACCGCAGGCGCAGGAGCGGAGGCGAGCGAAGCGAGTATCCGCTCCGTTGCGCCGGAGGTTCGCGCCCCGATGGGGTACGGCGCGACGCAGTCGCGCCAGGGGGCGCGTAGCCCCTAGGTGGCTGGTGTCGAACGAGCGCTCCTCGTCTTTCCGGCGGGACAGGCCCGTCTCGCCGCCCGTCCCTCCTCCAAAATGCTTCAGCATTTCGTCGTCGGGCCGAACGACGATCCAGACCTGTCGCGCTCGGAAATCCTTCGGGCCTCGTTTGACACCAGTCACCTAGACAAACGATCACCGCGCGCACTACCTCCACCACGGTTGTCGCGACCAGCGTGTACAACCCGAGGCAGGTTCGTGGGCTCTCAGGTCTGTTTCGGTCGGGTCGCGAGGGCGGCGAGGAGGCGGTCGTGCACGCCGCCGAAGTCACCGTTCGACATGAGGACGATGGTGTCGTCAGGCGCGGCGCGCTCGACGAGCAGCGCGAGGAGGGCGTCGTGGCTGTCGGGAGCGTGTGCGTCGCGACCGCTCGCCTGCATGGCGGCGGCGAGCGCGCCGACGTCCAGCTTCTCCTCAGTCGCGATCTCGGGGCGGCCGACGGGAGCGAGCACCACCACGTCGGCGTCGCCGAACGCTTTCTCGTACTCGTTTTGGTGCAGCCTTCGGGAGGCGGTCGCGCTACGCGGCTCGAAGACGGCGAAGAGCCGGCCCTCCGGATGGCGGGCGCGCAGGCCTCGCAAGGTCTCGCGGACGGCCGTCGGGTGGTGAGCGAAGTCGTCGTAGATGCGGACGCCGTCGGCGACGCCGAGCAGCTCTTGGCGGCGCCGCACGCCGCGGAAGCTCCGGAGCGCGCTCAACAGGACGTCGAGGGGTGCGTTCGCCGCTTCTGCCGCCAGCGCCACCGCCGCCACCGCGTTGCGGATGTTGTGCAGGCCGCTGAGCGGGCTCATCACGGTGCGGGTCGCCGAGCCGCCGACGAAGAGGTCGAAGGGCTGCGCGTCGCCTCGGGCCGGGAAGGGCTCGGCCAGCCAGGTCGGCGACACGTCGCCGCAGTCGTCGCCGCCGAGCGCGTAGTAGACCACGCGGCAGGGCGCCTTCTTCGCGACGGCGCGCACGAGCGGGCTCCCGGCCCAGGCGACCAGAACCCCGTCCGGCGGCAAACGCTCGACGAAGCCTTCGAACGCCGCCAGGTAGCTGGCCTCGTCGGGGTAGATGTCGATGTGGTCGTGCTCGATCGAGGTGAGGATCGCGGCCGCTGCGCGGTACTGCCAGAGCTTGGGGCTCTTCTCGAAGAAGGCGCTGTCGTACTCGTCGCCTTCCACGACGAAGGGGCCGCCCTCGTGGCCGAGCCGAAAGCTGGCGTCGAAGTCCCGCGGGATGCCGCCGACCAGCATGCCCGGATTGAGGCCGGCGCGGTCGAGCAGGTACGCGAGCAGCGTGCTGGTGGTGGTCTTGCCGTGCGTTCCGGCGACGACGAAGGGCGTTCGTTTCGCGAGGAAGTGCGACGCCAGCGTGGCCGGGAAGGAGGCGTACGGGAGACCGCGCTCGATTGCCGCGCGCGCCTCGGGGTGATCGGGCCGGCACACGTTGCCGATGACCACCAGGTCGGGCGCCGGATTCGAGATGCGCGGGATCGTAGCCCTCCATCAGCTCGACGCCCCAGCGTTCCAGCGCCGGGCCCATCGGTGGATGGAAGGCGCGGTCGCTCCCGCTGACCCGATGGCCGGCCGCTTCGAGCAAACCGGCCAGCGAGCCCATGCCCGTGCCGGCGACGCCGATCAGATGAACGTGCACGGCCCGAGCGTAGCCGCGGCGCTCGCGCACGTCAGATTCGGTGCGCGTCTCAGGAGCCGATGATCTTCTCGATGGCGTCGCGGGCGCGGCCTTCGATCATGGCTTCGAGGAGCTCGCGGACGGGAGCCTCGGCGCTCAGGAGCCGATGATCTTCTCGACGGTGTCGCGGGCGCGGCCTTCGATCATGGCTTCGAGGAGCTCGCGGACCCGCGGGTGAGCGTCGATGACGCGCTGGATGCGATGCTTCTCGAACGCGACGACCTGGACGGCGTCGACGGCGGCGACGTTGGCCGTGCGCGCCCCGCCCGTGAGCACGCTGACCTCACCTAGACACGCGCCGCGGCCGAGCTCGGCGAGCTGCACCGACCCGCGCGCGCCGGTCGTCTCCACGCGCACCGTGCCCTGCATGATCAGGTACATGGCCGAGCCGACGTCGCCCTCGCGGATGATCACGTCGCCCGGCTCGAACCAGAGGACGTAGCCGCTCTCGATCAGCCGATGGCGGCCTTCGTCGTCGAGCGACTTGAAGAGGTGGCTCGAGGCGACGATGTCCTCGAAGTCGGCTACCAGCGCGTCGCGCTCCGACTCCTTCAGAGCGCGCCCTCGCGGCGGTATCACCGACGGCTGATTCACCACTCCAGCCTATCGAGAGCCGCGGTCCGCGACAAGAAAGGCGGCGGCGCCGATCAGCGGCGGTAGGGGCTGCGGCGACCCCGAACCGGGACCGGGACGAGCTCCGGCTCCGGCGTCACGAGGCTCTCGAGTGACTCGAGGAAGTCCCGAGCGAGATCCTCCACTCGCTCCTTCAGCGACTTCTTCGGGCGGTCGGTGTCGTTCGGCATGCGGTCCCACACGGTGGTCGCGGTTGGTTGCCCCAAGTGGCTCCTTTCGACGCGACTCACTTCACTATGCGGACCTCGCCCGAGAAGTCAACGGCCTGTCCCTTGTTTGCACAGCGCTGGGGAAATGCGCCTCAATTCGAGGGCTTCCGCTCGAACGTGAACTCGTCGTCGGCGGTGTCCACGACCACCATGTCGCCGCTGCCGTAGCCGCCCCGGAGGATGGCCTCGGCCAGCGGATCCTGCAGGTGCTTGAGGATCACGCGCTTGAGCGGGCGGGCTCCGAACGCCGGCTCGTAGCCGAGGTCGACCAGGCGGTCTTTGGCCGGGTCGGTGATCTCCATGTGCAGGCGCTTGTCGCTGAGGAGCTTGGCCAGCCCTCGGAGCTGGATCTCGACGATGCCACGCAGGTCCTCGCGGCTGAGCGGGTCGAAGATGACCACGTCGTCGATGCGGTTCAGGAACTCCGGCCGGAAGTGCGAGTGGAGCTGCCCCTGAATCTTCTCGCGCAGCTCCTCGTTCGTGCCGTGGTGGTCGAGGATGAGGTGGCCGCCGACGTTGGAGGTCATGATGATGACCGTGTCGGAGAAGTGGGCGAGGCGGCCGCGCGAGTCGGTCAGGCGACCGTCGTCGAGCACCTGGAGCATGATGTTGAAGACGTCCGGGTGGGCCTTCTCCATCTCGTCGAAGAGGACGACGCTGTAGGGGCGGCTGCGCACGGCCTCGGTCAAGAACCCGCCCTCGTCGCTGTCGACGTAGCCGGGCGGCGAGCCGAGCAGGCGCGCCACCATGTGCTTCTCCATGAACTCGCTCATGTCGAGGCGGGTCAGGGAGTGCTCGTCGTCGAAGAGGAACTCCGCCAGCGCCTTGGCCAGCTCGGTCTTGCCGACGCCGGTCGGGCCGAGGAAGAGGAAGCTGCCGATTGGGCGGCGCGGGTCGCGCAGGCCCACCCGGCCGCGGCGGACGGCTTTGGAGACGGCGCGCACGGCCCGGTCCTGGCCGACCACGCGCTCGGTGAGGCGCACCTCCATCTTGAGGAGCTTGTCCGCCTCGCCTTCCAGCATCCGCGAGACCGGCACGCCCGTCCACGCGGCCACCACGTCGGCCACGTCCGCTTCCACCACGCGGTCGCGGACCATCGACTCGTCGCCCGGCGCTGCGTCGCCGGCGGCGGCTTCGGCGTCCTTCAGCCGCTGCTCGAGGAGCGGGATTGTCCCGAAGCGAAGCTCGCCGGCCCGGCCGTGATCCTCGGCCGCCCGCGCCTGGTCGTACTCGCGCTGGGCCGCGGCGAGCTCTTCTTTGATGCGCCGGACATCGCTCATCCGGGTGAGCGCGCCGTTCCAGCGGGCGCGCATGTGCTCGACCTTGGGACCGAGCTCGGTCAGCTCGGCGTCGATGCCGGCTCGCGCGTCGATCGAGTCCGGATCGGTGTCGTCCTCCAGGCTCTTGGACTCGAGCTGAAGGCGCTCCATCCGACGCTCCATCGCGTCGAGCTCGGCCGGGACGCTCTCGGTCTCGACCCGGACCCGCGCCGCCGCCTCGTCGACCAGATTGATGGCGCTCTTCGGGAGCTGCACGCCCGGCACGTAGCGGCGGGCGAAGCGAACGGCTGCCACCAGCGCCGGGTCCGTGATCTTCACGCCGTGGTCCATCTCGTAGCGCTCGACCACGCCACGCAAGACGGCGATCGCCTCGTCCATCGTCGGCGCGTCGACCGAAATGGAGACGAAGCGGCGCGAGAGGCTGCTGTTGTCGTCGAAGGCCTTGCGCATGCCGTCCGGCGTCGCGATGCCGATGGCGCGGACCTCGCCGCGGGCGAGCGCGACGCCGAAGAGCTCGGCGGCACCGGTTCCGTTGTCGGCGAGGGACGCCAGATCCGGCACCACCAGGATGACCTCGCCGCCCGAGTCACGGACGGCGTCCAAGAGCGCGCGCATCCGCTCTTCGAGCTGGCCGCGGAGCTTCGCGCCCGCCACCATCGCGCCCATCTCGATCGCGACGAGGCGCCGCTCCTGCAGCATCTTCGGCACGTCGCCCTTGGCCATGCGCATCGCCAGGCCGCGGACGATCGAGGTTCGGCCCACCCCGGGCTCGCCGACCAGGAGCGGGTTGTTCTCGTGGCGGCGGGCCAGCACCTGCAGGATGCGTCGCAGCTCGGCGTCGCGGCCGACCACCGGGTCGAACTTCCCCTGCGCGGCCAGGCGGGTCAGGTCGCGTCCGTAGAGCTCGAGCGGATCGCCGTCCGCGCTCGGGTTGCTGCTCTTCACGCTGCCGCTCTCTTTCGACGAGAAGGACGCGCCGCTGGCGGCGCTCCGGAGGATGGGCGCGCTCAGCCCGACGCGGCGCAGCACCCGGCGCACCGGCCCGTCGGTCTCCTGCGCCGCCGCGACCAAGAGGTGCGCGACGGAGACCCTGGCGCCGTTGTCGCGCGCGGCTTCGCCCTCGGCGCGACCGAGGAGATCGAGCATGCGCGGCGAGAGGTAGG
The DNA here is from genome assembly GCA_963832725.1 of uncultured Pseudomonadota bacterium. Lineage (GTDB taxonomy): Bacteria > Myxococcota_A > Polyangia > Polyangiales > Sandaracinaceae > JAEZBP01. The sequence continues at coordinate 1,985,186 of CAWHVG010000005.1, read as the reverse complement.
AGACGGCGTCCCGATTCTTCGGGAGCTTCCGGACCTCCGACTCGGCCTCGACCAGCACGTCGGTCGGGTCCACGCCGGCGCGCCGGATGGCCTCCTGCACCGTCTCGGTGCCTTCCACCAGCCGGTAGAGCAGGTGGAGCGGCTCCACCTCCGTGTTGGTGCGCTCGTCGGCGAGCCCCTGGGCCGCACCGATGAGCTGGCGAGTGTCTTTTTCGTAGGCCTCGAGCCGGAGCGTCAGCTTGCTCATCGCGGCGCAGCATACCCATTTGCCGGCGGGGAGCCCACCGTGCGGGCGAAGGTCGCGCCGTGCAGGTGCCGGACCCCGCGTCGGGGTGCCGCCGGCTGCGGCTCAGCTCGCGTTGGCCTTGCGATTGTAGGCGTCCCGGAGATCTGCGAGGACCTGCGAGAGGATGCGCTCCTCTTCACCGGTCAGGTTCCCGCGGGTCTTCTCCTCGAGCATGTCGAGGATGTCGATCGTCTGCTTGGCCATGGCCAGGTCGACGCCGCCGCCGTCGGGCCCCGCGACCTCGCCGAGCTGTGCCATGCAGGCCGTGCTCATCGAGAGGACGAAGGTGTTGAAGTCGATCGGCGGGATGGCGTCGTCCATGGAGGGCTCAGTTCTGCGCTTCCGGCTCGCTCGACTCGCTCGACTGGGTCGGCTCGCTCGACTGGGCGGACTCAGCCGGCTCGCTCGACTGGGCCGACTGGGTCGACTGGGCCGACTGGGTCGACTGGGCCGACTGGGCCGACTGGGCCGACTGCGCCGACTGGGCCTTCGGCTCCTCTTCGGGATCCGGCGTGCAGACCTGGGCGTTGGACGCGACGTCCGGGAGGGCCTGGAGGTTCTTCTGGTGCTCCTTCGGGTCGACGATGCCCTTCTGGATGTTCCGCTGCAGCACGCGCTTGTCGATGAGGAAGTCGGGGTAGGACATGGGGCGGAGTCTATGGCCGCGCCCCGAAGTGTCAATCAGCACCACGTCGCTCTTTCCGGAGGTGTGCGGGAGGCTAGCCACCTGGCCGATGCCCTCCCTGTCCGCCGCCGTCCAGCGCGCCCTCTACGAGGTGGACCGGCAGTGGGGACGGGCCTACCGGCGCTCGCGCGAGGTGCTCGGGCTGAGCCGCCCGCCGCGCATCGTCCCCTACCGCGGCTGGGCCTGCGGCGAGCGCGCGACGGTGCTGGCTCGGGTGCTCGAGGACCGCGGCGCGCCCGCGTGGCGGGAGGGAGCGTCGCTGCGGCACACCTTCGTCGCGTCCTACAAGCGCTACGCGACGCTGGAGATCCCGGAGATCCCCGTCGAGATCCGCTGGGGAGAGACGTGCTGGACCGCGCCGACCGACGAGGAGGGGCACCTCGCCCTCTTGCTGACGCCGCCTCCCGAGGTCACGCCCGGATGGAACGAGGTCGGGCTGCGCTTGCCGGGGCACGCGGCGCGGTCGACGGCCGAGGTGCTGGTCACGCCGAGTCGCGCCGAGCTCGCCATCGTCAGCGACATCGACGACACCGTCATCGACACCAACGTGCGGCATCCGCTTTCGCGGGCGGCGACGCTCTTTCTCACCGACGCGCGGGTGCGGCTGCCTTTCGAGGGAGTGGCGGCGCTCTATCGCACCCTCCGGAGGGGCGACAACCCGATCTTCTACGTGTCGAGCAGCCCCTGGAACCTCTACGAGCATCTCGCGGTGCTCTTCGAGCGGCACGACATCCCCAAGGGGCCGATGATCCTTCGCGACTGGGGCATCTCGCGGAACGGCTTCGCGCCGCTCGGCGGGCACACGCACAAGGTCGCCAAGGTGAACCGGCTCTTGCTCGATCATCCCGGGCTGCCTTTCGTGCTCATCGGTGACAGCGGGCAGGAGGACGCGCGCCATTACGTGGCCGTCGCCGAGCATCATCGAGGGCGCGTGCCGGTGATCTACATCCGCGACGTCGGGCACCGGCACCCCGAGCTGGACGCGCTGATCGGGCGAGCGCGGGCCTGCGGCACCGAGCTGGTCGTCGTCGAGGACAGCGTCGCCGCGGCCGAGCACGCCGCCGCGATCGGGCTCATCGCTCGTGAAGACGTGGCGAGGGTGGCCGAGGACCGCCGCGCCGACGAGGCCATGTCAGGACCGCTGGAGAGCGCGCTGCTCGAGCCTTGAGCTCTTGCCCGAAACCTTGCGGTCCACGTCCGAACGAGACGGCCGCGGTCGCGAATGTCGGCGGCGCCTCAGCCGTCTCAGGGGCCGGGGGCGCAGGCGCTGTCGGTGCAGACCTCACCGTCGGCGCAGGCGTTGCCGCAAGCGCCGCAGTTGTCGGCATCGTTCGACAGCACGACCTCGCATCCCGGCTGGTCGTCGCAGTCGCCGTAGCCCGCGAAGCACTCGATGTTCGTGCACCGGCCCGCGTCGCAGGTCGCGGTCGCCAAATAGAAAACACAGCCGTCGTCGCCGGTCTCGTCCACCGCTCCGTCGCAGTCGTTGTCGAGCCCGTCGCAGTGCTCTTCGAGATTGCACCAGCGCTCGGGCGAGTCGATCGCCTCGGGTGACACCACGTCGACCGAGAGGGTGCCGGTCGCGTCGCCGACCTGCGCCTGTACGGTCCCGCTCCCGACCTCCGTGGCCGAGACGAGCACGTGGTCCGGCCTCGGTCCGAAGAGCGCTGCGCCGTCGTTCGGATCCTCCGAGACCGCGCCCTCGAACGTGAAGGTGACCTGCGAAGGGTCGTGGACGATGGGCTCACCATTGCCGAAGACGGTCGGTGAGATGTCGAGGTACGCGCCGACCGGCAGGACGATGTGGTCGAGCTCCAGAGGCGACCAGGACGTGAGCGTGTCGTGCCGGAAGCTCACGCGATCGGCGGCGACGATGGGTAGCGGGATTCGGTCGAGGGGATACGTCTCGCCGGGCCTGAGCACCACGAGCGTCGCGATGCCCGGGTGCGGCGCGGAGAACGTGACGGTGCGTCCACAGCCGGACAGCGCCGACTCGGAGGCGACGTCTTCGGCCGCGCCGGATCCTTGGACGTCGAACCCGTCGCCGGAGCAGCCGAGCGGGGGCGCGAAGCCCAGGGTGACGGTGACCGAATAGCGGCCCCCGGCGGCGAACGCGTCGAGCTCGTGGCAGCCCGGGCAGAGCGTCGACGTGTGGGCGTAGACGCTGTCATTCTCGCCCGGAATGCCCGCCGGGACGCAGCTGGCGAGCAGAGACAGGACGAGCGAGGCGATCGCGCGGCGCATCACATTCCCCCGTCCGCTCGTGGCGAGCAGATCCCTGCCGCGATGACCAGGTCGCTCTCCGGCACGCATTGCGCGGAGGGCCGGCAGTCGAGATCCGTGTCGCAGCTCTCCGCGCAAAGCTGCATTGCCGTACAGAAGCTCCGGTCGCCGTGGACCTCCGTGCACGCCGCCGTCGAGTCGCAGGTGGTGGTGCAGACGCCGTCATCCGCGTTCGGCAGACCACGGAAGCAGTGCCATCCGCCCGGGCAGTCGGAATCGTGTTGGCACGAGCGGTAGTACGGCGTGCTGCAGCCGATCGATAGGAGCATCACTGCTCCGAAGAGACCTCTCACTCTCCCTCATCCCCACGGCGCATCGCGCGTGACCCCCAACCGACGAGGGCGCGATGCGATGAAACCCAGCATGACCGAAACCGGACTGTCGTGCACCCCAGCGGGTGCTGGGAGCCGCAGCGAGTCAGCCGACCTCGAGGACGATCTTGCCGCGGGCCCGCTTGGTCTCGAGGTAGACGTGCGCTTCGGCGGCGTCTTCGATGGGCCAGACGCGGTCGATGACCGGCCTGAGCGCGCCCTCGTCGATCCAGCTCGCGAGCTGGGCGAGGTCGCGGGAGTCGCTCTTCACGACGACCAGGCGAGCGGGCCGGCGGGTGTGCCGAGTCGGCAGATCACGGGTCGGCGGTCGAAGGCCGGGGGAGGGTGGTCGCGTAGCGGCCGCGCGGGCCGAGAAGATGCGCGACCTTCGGGAAAGGCGCGCTGCCGAAGATGTCGAAGATGGCGTCGAAGCGGCGTCGTCGGGCGGTGAGCGGCGCCTCGTCGTAGGGGAGGACCTCGTCGGCGCCGAGGGAGGTGACCAGCTCCTGCGTTCTTGCGACTGCAGACCGCCACCGCCCGTGCGCCGAGGATCTTGGCGATCTGAATCGCGAACACACCGACGCCACCGGAGGCGCCGTTGAGCACGACCTCGTCGCCGGCACGGACGTGCAGCAGATCGCGCAACGCTTGAAGCGCAGTCGACGCGGCGAGCGGGACGGCGGCGGCCTCGGTCATCGACAGCGACGCCGGCTTTCGCGCCAGCTCCCGCTCGGGCACCACGGCCAGCTCCGCGCAGGCGCCGGCACGCCAGCTCTGGATCATCGAGAAGACCGCGTCGCCGGCCGCCACCGAGCGCACCCCGGGGCCGAGCGCGTCGACGACGCCGGCCAGATCATAGCCGCTCGCCAGCGGGAAGCGCTGCCAGCCCGTGAAGAGGCGCAGCTTGCCCTTGCGGACGAGCGCGTCCTTCGGGTTCAACGCCGCGGCCCGCACACGTACTCGCACCTCGCCTCGGCCGGGCACCGGATCGGGCGCCTCTTCCCAGCGCAGCACGCCGGGAGGGCCGTATCGATGAAAGCGGATCGCGCGCACCGGTCAACCCTGGTGCTCGAGCCCCTCGGACGCCAGCCGCAGCGCGATCACGATCGCTGCGGATCGCCGACGTTCGCAGGCCGGTCCTGCGGCGCGAAATCGTACGAGACCGACGGCTGCGCGTGCTGGGCGAGCGCAGGTCCTGTGGCGCGAAATCGTACGAGACCGACGGCCGCGCGTGCTGGGCGAGCGTAGGTTCTGTGGCGCGAAATCGTACGAGACCGACGGCTGCGCGTGCTGGGCGAGCACAGGTCCGCGGCGACCGGCGCCTTCGCGGCGTTGCCACGCCATTGGATGCCGGTATCTTCGCGCGATGTTTCGCTTCGCTTCGTTCGCCCTGATCTTCGCCGCGTGCGGCTCGCCCATGGCCGCGCCGGATGCGTCCACCGACGCCGAGCCTGCCTCGGCCGACGCTGGTTCACCCGATGCCGGACCTGCCGACGCCGGACCTGCCGACGCCGGCCGCGACACGAGCACCGACCTCTGCGTGGCCGACAGCCAGGTGGGGTTGCCCGCGGACGACTCGGTCCACTCGGGCGAGCCGGTCGAGTGGTGGTACTGGACCGGTCACCTCGAGGACGGAACCGGCCGCCGCTTCGGCTATCAGGTGACCTTCTTCGTGTTCGACTTCGGGGCCATGTTGATGAACGCGGCGCTCACGGATGTCGATGGCTCGGTCTTTCATCCCGGCGCGCAGTTCGTGTTCGCGCGGCCCGAGATCGTGCCGAACGGCTTCCGCTTCATGTTCGATCAGGTCAGCGGCGAAGGCGGCGACGGCACGGACCATCTCGCGGGGACCTTCGACGGCGTGAGCCTCGACCTGATGCTGCACACGACCGACGCGCCGGTGCTCAATCACGGCGACGGGCGCGAGGACTATCCCTTCGGCGGCTACACCTACTACTACTCTCGGCCGCGCATGGACACGAGCGGCACGGTCACGGTGGGCGGCGAGACGCTCGACGTGACCGGGACGAGCTGGTTCGACCACCAGTGGGGCGACCTCACCGACATCTCCATGCTCGGCTGGGATTGGTTCGGCATCGAGCTCGACGACGGTCGGAACATCATGCTCTTCCTCGTCCACGGCAGTGACGGCTACGTCAGCGGGACGATCAGCGACGCGACCTGCGGTGGCGCACGCGAGCTGACGGCCGATCAGGTCACTGTGACCTCGCGCGGAACCTGGACCAGCCCGGACACGAGCTGCACCTATCCGCTCGGCTGGGACGTGCAGGTGGACGGCATCTCTCTCGGCGTCACGCAGGTGATGGACGCGCAGGAGCACGCCAACACCATGCGGGTCAGCGAGAGCTACTGGGAGGGCGACGCCACGGTCGACGGCGACGTCACCGGCCGCGCCTACGTGGAGCTGACGGGCTACTGCTCGCCTTGAGCCTGGACGTCCAGCGCTCGCTCGCGTCGAGCCCCGCGGCTCGGGCTCGGATCAGAAGCGGCCGGCCACGCCCAGGGTGAGGCCGTAGCGGCTCGGGGCGATCACGGGGAGCCACGAGGTCGACTCTTCCCCCGTCGACTCTTCGTCCGTGGACTCGCCGCCCGAGCCGACGACCATCGGCTGCGGGTGAGCGGTCAGCTCGTAGCCGAGCACGGCGCCGGCGAGCGCCAAGGTGCCGCCGGTGGCGCCGCCGACGGCGGCGGCGAGAGTGTCGTCTCCGGTGGTCGCCGCGAGCAGGCCGCCGAGACCCAAGCCCACGGCGGCGCCGAGCAGACCGCCGGCGATGGGGCCGTAGACCTCGCCGCCGGCATGGACGGTCTCGCCCGCGAGCCACGTGCCCAGGCAGGCGCCGATCGGGAAGCCTCCCGCCGCGCCGGCGAGGCCGCCGAGCAGGACGTCCTCGATCGAGCGGTTCGGGTGGTCCGCTCCAGCGGTGGCGACGCCGATCCCGAAGCCGAGCGCGCCCAGCGCGAGCGCGCCGACGACGGCGCCGAGGATCTCGTACTGCACCCGCGCGTCGCGGGGAATGGTCGGCGCCGGCGGGGCCTCTTCTTCTTCTTCCCAGGTGCCCCAGTCGTCCTCCGAGCCCTCGCTCGCTCCCCAGTCGTCGCCGTCGCCGGTCTCGTCGGTGTCCGCGTCGCTCTCGGCTGCGTCGTCCGATGCGCTCTCAGCTTCGCCGTCCGCTGCGGCTGCGTCGTCCGCTGCGGTCGTGGCGGGGTCGGCCTCGGTTGCGCCGTCCGCTGCGGCTGCGTCGTCCGCTGCGGCTGCGTCGTCCGCTGCGGCCGTGGCGGGGTCGCCCTCGGTTGCGCTGTCCGCTGCGGCTGCGCCGTCCGCTGCGGTCGCAGCGGGGTCGCTCTCGGCTGCGCCATCTCCGCTCGAGGCGTCCGGCGCTGCTTCGCTCCCCCGCTCCGTCTCGGACGTGCTCGCGGGGTCCGTCGTCGCGCCCGGCGTGTCGTTCGAGGCGCCTTCGTTCGGCGCGGTGGCGGCGGCCGCGTCCTGGGCGAGCGCGCTCCCGGAAAAGAGCATCCACCAGGCGCACGCGAGCACTGCGAGCCGACGCCATCTCTGCATCCCACCTCGCTACCACACCTTCCGCCCGTGCGGGAATCGCCGCGAGCGCCGAGAGCACGATCTCCCGCCCCCCTCGTCGTTGCCCGGCGGGACCGCCCGCCGCGCAGCGCTGCGCGACGGCAAGAGGCATCGTCTCGCTCGGCTGGACGCCAGCGCCGCGGAATCGACGCGTGGCGGTGCTCAGCCCTCGAGGACGTGCTTCTCGAGCACGAACGCGGTCATCGTCCCGCTGAGCACCTCCCAATCGCCGACGGTCGCGCGGACAGCGAGGATGTGCTTCTTGCCCTTGTGCTCGGCGACCGTGGCGGTGGCGGTGACCTCCTCGCCGACCCGGACCGGCGCGGTGAAGCGGACGTCCGCGTGGCCGAGCACCACCCGCGGGTCGTTCACCGCCAGCATCGCCGCGTGGTCGGCCAGCCCGAACACGAAGCCGCCGTGCACCAGCTTCTGGTCATCGACGGCCATCTCCTCGGTAGCGACGAAGCGGGCGACGGCGCGGCCCGGCTCGAGGGTCACGGGCTCGCCACAGAGCCGCTGGTCGATCGCGAGGTGAGTGTTCGGCTTGCTCATGTTGCGCTGCTACCACCGGCGAGTTCGCGCATCAACGTCGGGTTGCGACCTCGTCCTCGTCGGCGACCTCGTCCTCGTCGGCGGACCTCGTCCTCGTCGGCGACCTCGTCCTCGTCGGCGGACCTCGTCCTCGTCGGCGACCTCGTCCTCGTCGGCGAACCTCGTCCTCGTCGGCGAGAGCGCCCAGGGTGGGGAGCGCCGGTCGTGGGCTGCGTGACGCGCGGGTGAGAACCTCTGCACCGGCGCGCTCGACGGGCCCGCTCGCTTCGGGCACTCTCGTGTCCAGCCGCGCTCGGGGGTTGTGTGACGCGCGGTCAGCGCTAAGCCGGGGGGAACATGAGCGCCGGATACCAAGTCCTCGGGCCGCAAGCGGTCCACGATCTCCACGACCCGACCCGCGACTTCGCCTACGACGTGCTGGTCGGCCTCTCGGAGCGTCCCAAGCGCCTCTCGTCGAAATACTTCTACGACGACACGGGCAGCCACTACTTCCAGAAGATCATGGATCTCCCGGAGTATTACCCGACGGACTGCGAGGCCGAGATCCTCCGCTCTCACGCGGAGGCGCTGACCGCGCAGGTGGCGGGCGGCGGCCCCTTCAACGTCGTGGACCTCGGCGCGGGCGACGGGAAGAAGACGCTGATCCTGCTGGAGCACCTGCGGCAGGCCGGCGCCGACTTCGTGTACGTGCCGATCGACATCTCCGAAGGCGCGATGCGGGAGCTGGTCGCCTCGGTCCGCGCGAAGATGCCCGGCATCCGGGTGAACGGGCTCGTCTGCGAGTACGCCGACGGCGTCCGCTACCTCGGCCAAGAGCAGAATGAGCGGACCAACCTGGTCCTCTTCCTCGGCTCGAACATCGGCAACTTCAACGCGGTGCAAGCGCGCGCATTCTTGCGGCGGCTCTGGAGCTCACTCTCGGACGGCGACTTCGCCGTCGTCGGGTTCGACCTGAAGAAGGACATCGAGGTCCTCCTCGCCGCCTACAACGACAAAGACGGAGTGACCGCGGCGTTCAACCTGAACCTACTGCGCCGGATGAATAGCGAGCTCGGCGCGGACTTCGACCTGAACGGCTTCCGTCACTACGGCACGTACAACGTCTTCAGTGGCGCCATGGAGAGCTACCTGGTCAGCCTGGAGCCGCAGGTCGTCCGCGTCGACGCGCTCGAGCAGTCCTTCCCGTTCGACGCCTGGGAACCGGTCCACACCGAGTACAGCTACAAGTACCTGCGGAGCGACGTCGAGGCGCTGGCCCGTGACACCGGGTTCGAGTGCGTCGGTCGCTTCGAGGACGCGCGCGGCTGGTTCGCCGACGCCCTCTGGCGCGTGGTGAAGACCTCCCGGACGCCGCGGCCCCGCATCTGATCGGACCTTCCTCTCGAGGTGAGGGGGCATGAGCGCGAGATGTCCGAGGCGGAAGTCGTGACCGGTATGGCCGAGCGATCGGCGTCGAGATTGGGTGCGCGCCCCCGCAGGAAATGCAAAGGATCCTCGAGGAGGCTCGCGCCCGAGATCGGCGTCGAGAGCCGGCCAGATTGTGTTGCGCGTTCCGCGGAGGACATCTAGAGCCGATGTCGCCAGTACCCGGGACGTCGTCTCTGGTGGGCGAACGCGATCACGTACACCTCGTCTTCACGGTCGACGAACACGACCGCATAGGGAAATCGAGCCAAGAGGACGCGGCGCACCGAGAGCTCGGCGCGGACACTCGGGACACCGGTCCCGCGAAGCGCTCCTCGTCGTAGCCCGTTCAGGACTGCATCCGTCTCGGCGAGCAGCGCGGCGCCGAGCCCGGGCTCCTGCTCGTCGTACCAGTCCAACGCGGCGGCGAGCTCGTCCTCGGCCTCGGGCTCGATGACGAGGCTGCGCATCACTCCCGCCGAAGCCGCCGGAGGAGTCGCTCGCGAACTTCACTCCAAGGATGGCCCTCGCTCTCACCAGCGAGCACCCGCTCGGCACGCCTCTCGATCTCGGCGGCCCACGCTGCCTCCGCGCTCTCGTCCTCGCCCTCGTCGAGGCTCGCGATGAGCGCCGCGGCGACTCGCGCGCGGTCTCGGGCCGGCAGCGCCATCACGTCGTCCAGGAGCTTGCGTGCGGCGTCGGTCATGCTTGAAGGATAGCCACTACCGTTGGCTCCAGCGACTGTCACCACCGGCCACGAAGTGTCACATGTTCGCGCCGCGCGGACCGGAGCAGCACCGAGGGCGCACGAACGAAAGAGCGAACGCTCTGCCCCGGCCCTCGTGGAGCGGGCTGGCGCTCGAATCACCACCCGTAGCGGCGGTCGAGCTGGTCCGGGCGCCGCCCTGGTGCCGAGCGTGAGCCGCTCGGCGCGCTGCGAGACCGTCGCGGCGTCGAAGAGCGCGGTCGAGGATCGCGACGAAGGCGAGCTGCCCGTGCACGAGGAAGAGCGCCATCCCGATGCTCGACAGCGGCCGGCGCGCCGCCCGTTCGCGCCGAGAGATGCGCCGCCTCCCACTCTTTCGTCGGCAACTCGGCAGGCTGCTCCGAGCGAGCAGATGGTGGCCATTCTGTCGGGATGGATCGCAGCCGTGTGAGCGCACCGGCCGGCCCAGCCACCATCCACGGCCTGCCCGGCGACGTCGCATCCGGGTGGGCTCATTGTGGCCCTCGGCGATCTCCTCCGCGCTGGCATCTCGCCGCTCGTCACGCCGTCACGATCCCGATCGAGTAGAGTGCCGCATGCTTTCGAAGAGACGGCTCGCGGTGGGTGGGCTCTCGGCGTTGTTCTTCGTGACCGGGTGTACGACGAGCGGCTCGCTCTTGGTGGTCGATCTACGAACGGACCTCGTTTCCGAGGTCGAGTTCGACGCGGTGCGGCTCGAGCTGCTCGACGACGACGCCTCCGGCTCGTTCGAGCGGCACGACGCGATGGCCGGCGCGGACTACGTCGCCGGCGTGCGGATCGGCGAGCTCCTCGTCGAGGGCTCGCAGGCGTACCTGCGCGTCGCGCTCCTCCGGCACGGCGTCACGGTGGCCGAGCGCCCGGTGCTCGTGAGCATGCACGGCGCCACCGCGGTCACGGTGGTGATCGGCCGCGACTGCCGGGGCGTGAGCTGCCCGGGCTCGGCGGACGATCCCTCGCAGACGGCGTGTCTCGCCGGTCACTGCGTCGATCCGAGCTGCGTGGAGGAGGCGCCGCAGACCTGCGAGCCGGAGTGCTCGGCGGACGCGGACTGCCCGGCTCCCGCCGCGGCGTGCGCGCACGCGGTGTGTACCGCGGGCGGTGCCTGCCTCTTCGGCGAGATTGACGGCGCGTGCGGTGCCGACGCGTACTGCGTGCCCACGATCGGCTGCGTGTCCCGCCCCGCGCCGGACTCCGGCGGCGATTGCGACGCGAACGGCAACTGCGTGTGCCCGCCCAACGCCGTCTGTGATTCTGAGTTGCACCTCCGCGAGCTGCAGCGTGAGCTGCGAGGCCGGGAGCACCTGCAACGTGAGCTGCCCGAGCGGTCAGTGCGACCTGCAATGCGACGCGGGCGCCACCTGCAACTTCGACTGCGCGGGCGGCGACTGCGGCGTGGTGTGCGACAGCGGCTCCCACTGCGCCACCGACTGCAGTGAGCTGAGCTGCAGCATCTTGTGCCTCGATGGCGCGGACTGCGGAGCCACCTGCGGTGCCGGGGCGAGCGGGACGTGCGCGATGCAGACGTGCGGATTCACCCTCTGCCCCACGACCTGCGGCGGCGGGGCCTGCTCGCGCAACTTCGTCGGCTGACGTTCGCCGCTCCCCCGACTCCACCCGGACCCCCGCCTCCCGCTCTGAGCTCCTCCCCCGTTCGACGGCGGAGGGCTCGTACGAGGTGACTTTTGCGAGCGAGCGGACCCTTCCTATCACGGTCACGGAGGACGGCCGCGTCGTCGGCGGGTGCGTCGATCTGAGGTAGTCGCGAGCCCCGGGGGCTTCATGCGTGTGCGCTCAGCCGCCCGGGCAGGTCGGCGTGGGCGTGTCCCGTGTGTCCTCGTACCAGATCGCGCAGGAGTCGAAGCGGGTGCCTTCCACGAAGGTCTCGTACTGGAAGCGGAAGCGCCGTTCGAAGGGGATGGTGCCGAGCAAGAGGTGTCGCACCTGGGCGACGCTGATCGGCGCGGCCGTGAGGCCCGACGAGGCGCTGAGCGGCACTGCGAAGGGCCCGCGCAGGTAGTACCAGGCGCCGCCGAAGTAGTCCTCCATCCCGGTGCCCAGGATCTCGTCGTCGTCGGGGAAGACCTCGTGGTCGCCCTCGAGCGCCCAGGCGCCCGCCCAGAAGCCGTCGAGGTTGCTGTAGGGCACCAGCGCTTGCCCCGCGTATTGCCCGCGCCGGCCGCTGACGTCGAAGACGGTGAAGTTCGTGCCCACGGCGGGCGACGTCTGGGACCGGCAGTCGATCCGCAGCGCGCCGAGATCCGCGTCCGGCGGCCCGGGATCGTGCTCGATGGACGAGCGGAGCGAGAGCGGCGCCGGAGCCGGTGTTGCGCAAGGTCAGGCGCGCCGACACGCGGACCGGGAAGGGGTAGCCGAAGCGGACCGAGACGCCGGGCTCCACGGTGGCCAGCGCCGTGTCGAACGCGATCGTGGGCGGCTGCGCGAAGCCCCATTGGTCGATCGGTCCCGAGACCACGGTCGTGCCGTCCACCTCCAGCTCGGCCTCGAGGTCGTCGAGCGATCCGTCCATCGCGTCGAGCACGATGGCGCGGACGGTCGTCGGGCCGTCGAGCGTCAGGGTCGTGGACTCACCCGCCGCCAGGCTGTCGTCCGAGGACCGGGTGGCGGCGCCGCCGGAGGTGCGCTCCATCCAGAGCGCCGTGGCGTCATCGAGCGCGGCGGCCTCGGCATCGCTCACGCTTCCGTCGAACGAGGGAACCTGCGCCGTCGCCGGCAGGCTGCGCCAATCGACCTGGTAGAAGAAGAGGGTGTTCACACCCGGCGGCGGCTCGATCCAGAGGCGAATCGAGTGCTGGAAGGGGATGGGCACGAAGACGAGGAAGGCGTTGGTCGCCATCGCGCGATCGGCCACCCAAGGATGCGGGAAGCCGGGCACGGTCCCCGAAGTCAGCTCTCCGATGGTGATCCCGTCGGCGCCCTCGGTCCACGGCACCTCGCTGCCGTCGATCTCGACGTGGAGGATCGTGCGGTCGATGACCGTGTAGTCCTGGCCGGCCGGCTGTCGGCCCGTGAACCAGAGGCGGGTCACGACGCCAGGCCCGCGCTCGTCCATCAGGACCTGCTGCGAGCCATCGATGGCCGCGAAGTTGTTGAAATCGAAGTTCCCCATTCCGCTCACCGGCTCCGGCTGCCGCGAGGACGCGAGGTGCATGCGGCCCGGCAGGAGGCGAGCTGGCAGGTAGGGATCCGCGAGGAGGCTCAACGGGTCCAGATCGCACTCGGGAGGCGGTCCGGCGTCGGCCGCGAGTGAGCCTGCATCGAGCGAGCCTGTGTCCGGCGAGCCGTCGAGCGTCGTACCTCCGTCCGAGGAAGTGACGGGATCGCAGGCCGTCATCACCAGGGCCAGCACGAGGGCGCAATGGCGGAGGGGCATCGACGCGGTGCTCTCGGTCATTCGTCTCTCACTCCCGTCGAACCGTGGCCCGTTCCGCAGTGCCTCGGGCTCGGCTGAGCATCGCACCGGAACGCGTCAGCGTGAAAGAGACAGGACCACGCAAAGTCTCTGCGCGACGCCGTCGATGTCATCCACCTAGACGGCGCCGGCGTCCACCTCGACGGCGGCGTTCACCTCGATGGCGCGGGCATACACCTAGACGCCGCCGGCATCCACCTCGACGGCGCCAGCGTTCGCCTCGATGGCGCCGGCGTTCACCTCGACGGCATCGGCATCCACCTAGACACCGCCGGGACTCACCTGGACGGCACGCGACTGACCTAGACGCGGCCGGGATCCACCTAGACGCGGCCGGGATCCACCTAGACGCGGCCGGGATCCACCTAGACGCGGCCGGGATCCACCTGGACGGTGCCGGGACTCACCTGGACGGTGCCGGGACTCACCTGGGCGGCGGCGCGATTCACCTAGATCGGCGTCCGCACTCACCTCGACGACGTCGGCATTCACCCAGACGGCGCGGACATCGACGTAGGCGGCGGCGCCATTCACCCAGGCGGCGCCGGGATCCTCTTGGACGGCCGCGCGATTCACCTGCACGGCGCCGTGATCCACATAGCCGGCGCGGTGATCCACATAGCCGGCGCGGTGATCCACCTAGACGACGGCGCGATTCACCTAGCCGGCGCCGTGATGCACCTAGCCGGCGCCGCGATTCACCTAGCCGGCGCGGTGATGCAGCTAGCCGGCGCGGTGATCCAGCCGTAGCCGGTGCCCTGATCCAGCGAGCCGGCGCCGTGGTCCACCTTCGGTCCGATCACATCGGATATGCCGCGCTCGTGTCGCCGCATCCTCGGAAGTGCCGTCGAGGATGCGATGGCGAGGGATCGAGCGATTCCAGCGCCGTCCGTTCAGCGTACTGACGGGGACGGCCGCCCGCGCGCTCGCCCGATGCGCCGCGAGGGCGAGTCCACATCGAGCGTCACCTGACGTCGCGCGGTCGGCTCGACGGCGCTGGCCGAGCGCGCGGCCTGCCCGACGCGGCGCCAGCGCGAACACATCGGCATCGGCCGAGGTCTCAGATCCCCTTGATCGAGGAAGGGGCATGCCCTTACCATGACCCCCGTTCGAAGACACCAACCAGAATGGGGGCAGAGAAATGACATTCGATCCCGCGAGCATCGGCCCGGAGGCGCAGGGGTATTACACCCATATCGGCGAGGAGTTCGGTTCCGAGGACGTGCTGAGCCAGCTCGACCTCTCGATCCTCGGCGCGGACAAGTATGCGCCGAAGCTATCGTTCTACGGCTGGCCGGCGTCGCAGACCCAGAAGATGAAGGACGTGCGCGAGCTTCTCGCCGCGGCGCTGGTCGCGCGCGGAGCGGCGAAGGCCGACAGGAAGACCAACAACGCCGCGCTGCACGACGCCATGCGGGCGGGCAAGAACGCCAAGCGCGCCGCCCGCACCGCGCTGTTCACCGCGCGCAACGAGCTCTTCGAGCAGAGCAAGCTCGACCTCGTGAACCAGATCGACAGCCTGCTGGCGACCACGCCGGGCGTGGGCCACGACGCGAAGCTCCTGAGCAAGCAGCTCGGCAACCTCGGTGAGCTGCTGGCGAACGACCAGGTCGCGCCCATCCTGGGCGACGGTGCCACCTCCCTGCAGACCCGCGTCACCACGGCCGCGACCGCGCTCGACGTCGCGATGGCGTCGAAGGGCCGCCCGCGCGGAACCCCGGAAGCGACCCAGCACGTCAACCTGCTCGACGGCGTCGGCGCGGTGCTCGTGCGCACCCTGCGCAAAGCGGGCCGCGCAGCCGCCCGAGCCGAGGGCCAGCCCGACATCGCCAACGCGTTCGAGCTGAACGCGCTCTACGGGAGGTCCCGCCACACGCAGGCGGACCCGACGCAGGCGAATCCGACGAGCTGAGCGGAAGGTAGCCGGGCGCGTGCCAGCCACCGCGTGCCCACTCGACGGAGCAGCGGTCCGGAGTGACCACCGGGGGCTGCCGCTGCGATACGCGGGCTTGTCGTCACAGCCTCACGAGTGCCAGCGCGATGTCCTCGGACGCTCGACTTGAGACGCCGTTTCTTGCATCCTAACACCGGACCGGTCTCCGGAGTGTGGAGTGCGATCCGCTGGAGTTCTCTTCGTGACCAATGACAGCACGCCCCTTTTTGCTCTGGGATTGCGCGACAATCCGTTTGCCGAGTACGTGGCGGAGAACGAACCAAATTTGGACAAGTATCTGGTCGCGCCGCCATACGTCGCCGACTGCCTCGATAGAGCGTCAAAGAGTCGTTCGTTTCTGCTTTTTGGCGCACGTGGCGCAGGTAAGAGCGCAACACGTATCGCTGTCGCTCGTGATGCGTGGCCGGGGACTGCAGGAAAGTCGAAGACACTCGTTGTTACGATGGATGACTTTGGCTGGGTACTCGATGGGAGCCTCAACAACGCCACTACCGATCGGTTGGTCCAGCAGGCGGGCTTCCTTGTGGTGCAGGGGGTGCTGCTTTGGCTGTCCGCCCTAGAGGAAGAAGATCGAGCTGTATACCTCGACGCGCGCGACGACGACGAAGTAAAGCTGTGTGTTGGTGTTGTTGAAGAGTTTTATCTGTCGCGGCACGAGGCAGTCCGGAAGATATCGGCGTCCAAGGCAGCTCAGTTGCTGCAGTATTCTGTGGCCACGAAAACCGGTCTGTGGGCGAAGAAGCGTTGGTCCGCTCTCGCGGAGGTAGTGGCGCATATTGCTCTTGCAATCGCGAAGAGAAAGCTGGATGTCGAGTCGGACGGCGCCGCGCCTGCACTAAAAGAAGTGATGGTGCCAAAGGCCAGGATGTTGTCGGCGAAAGTCGCTGGTCACGAGCGGAGCACGTTGGAGCGGCTGGTCGAGTTCTGTCGCGTGTTCGGTTTCTCCGGTGTTACAGTGCTTGTCGACAAGGCGGATGAAACCCAGCAGACTAGCAACTCCGCGGAGTCTACGGCCAAGCTCTTATACCCGCTACTATCCAACGTTCAGCTTGTTGAGGTGGAAGGGTTTGCTTGGGGGTTCTTTCTGTGGGACCGCGTTCGGACCTACTACTCCGACGGTCCACTCAAGGTACGCATCGACAAGATTCCAAGCGTTGAAATTCGCTGGGATAACCACCAGCTAGTTGAAATGCTCGACAAAAGGGTCGACTATTTCTCGGACGGCAGTGTTCCAAGACTATCGGATCTTGTTGGTGGTGAGGGCCAGCCGGCCGGCGACGATGAGGCCATGTTCGTTCCGGCAGTGCGCTTGCTCGTGGATGTGGCAATGCGCTCACCTCGCGCTGCGATCCGCGTTATGGACAGCGTATTGAAAGAGCACGTCGAACTGGTACAGAATGGCAAGGTCGATTCCAATCGACAGTTGCCAGGCGAGAGTGTGGAGCGCGGTCTCGATCGATATTGCACGACAACGATTCGTGACGGCTTCGATGATGGCGTTCTTCAACAGATTTTGAAACTGGGGAAGACAGTGTTTGCCAACAAGGACGTGCAGGAGACATTCCGGATCGGCTCAGAGTCCGCCCGGGCGAAGATTCAACGATGGGTTGACGCCGGCCTGGTCGATCGCACTGGAACTCGCCCTGCGGAGGGAGACTCTGGTGGTAAGCCGGCATACGAGTATTCGATCGTGGAGACTAGGCTGCGTCGTATCGTGGAACGGGCCCTGTCGCTCGGCACCCAATTCGATCTAGGACTGGAGGCCCTGGACGCGGCAGACGACGCCGACGGCTAGGCGGGAGGTCGGCGAATCGTGTTCGGTCTCGTGGAGGAAGTCGTTGGCGCCGTAGGTGGCGCGAACATAGTCGACTACGGTCTCGCAGTTGAGTCGGACGTGGACGATGCCGACGGGGATCTGGGCGACGATGAGCAGGTCGCTGCGGCGCGGGCCGCGGACGACCCAGGACTCGGAGCTGTCATGGTCCCGAGCCTGGTACGCTCCCGTTGAGGTTTGATATGGGACCCGAAGAGATCCGGAACCGACCCGGCATCGAGGGGTTGGCGTACGTCGCCGGTGCGTCGATCGAAGAGTGTCTCCATCACGGCGCGGCGTGGACGTTCTCGCGCATCTTGGAGCGCCGCTCGCCGCTCCCGACAATCCTCGTCGTCCGTCGCTTGGCGGCGGCCGGTGGCTCATACGGGAAGCGCGTCGTCGGGTGGGCGAGGCCGGAGCTCGTGGAGGCGCTCGGGGACGCCATCGACCGCGCTGACGCGCCGGCCGCGATTGCCGTTCTCGACGAGTGGGTGATGGGATGTCGCCACGAGAACGAGCGGCTGGTCCGCGGGCTCTTGGAGGCGTTCGATCGCGAGGGAGCTGCGCCGGGCTGACCTTCTGCTCAGCCCGGAGGGTGCTCAGGAACTTCGCCGCGCTCATGCAATCGGGGTCAATCCGGCGGCCATCCCACGGGATGCGGGCCAGGAGCTCGCCGGCGGGGCGCTCGGCTTGGGCGCGGGTGGCGCCGATGAGGGATTGGCGGCGGCGCTCCGAGGAACGGCGGGGCTCATCCATCGTCGCGGGTCTCCAGCGCTTCGAGGATCTGGCTCGGTTCGCTGAGCTTGCGCGCTAGCTCCTGGAGCTTGGCGGCGCGGGTGCCGCCGACGACGAGGAGCTGGCAGGCGTCGTGGCCCTGGCCTTCGCACGCGACTTCTTCGACGTGCAGGCGGCGGCCGGCGACGTGGGTGAAGAGCGCCGAGAGCATGCCCGCGATCAGGTGGCAGCGGCGGCCGCCCAATCCATGCCGGGACGCCGCCGCGAGCGCGCTGTTCGAGAGGCGGATGCGGAGCGCGCCTTGCTACGCGCTCGAGAGGTCGATCTGGATGTCGCCCCAGCCCTGCGAGCGGGTCATCTCGGCGATGCGCTGCGCGACCTCGCTCATCGGGCGCTCGCGGAGCGATTGCTCGGTCGCTTCGAGGCACGCGGTCTCCATGTCGACGACGCTGCGGCGACCATGATGCTGCGCGAGGTCGCGCCCGGCGTGAGCGCCAGGGAGGTCCAGGAGAAGACCGAAGCGCCCCGGATGGCCTCCCCGGATCTCATCGAGATGACGATGTGAGGACTCTGCCTCTCCGAGAGGTCAGCGATCGGGCGCCCTCCTCCGGAGCGCGACTGCGAGGATCATCGGCAGATCACGTCGCCGATGGTCGAGCATCGGCACGAGCGATCCCCCTCGGTCCAGGTCGCGCCGGGCATCACGTCGCCGCTCGGGCTGACACAGAAGACAGGGTTCGAGCCGGACGCGCAGTCACCCGTGGTGCACGTGAGCTCGCCGTTCGCGCAGCGGCACGCGTCGCACCCGTCGAAGAAGCGGAGCCCGTTCGGGATCAGACGCTCGCCGCTCACGCAGGAACCGTCGGTGAGGGGCGTGCAGATGATGTCGCCGATGGCCGAGCACCGGCAGTGCTCTTCTCCCTGGGTCCAGGTGTAGCCAGGGGCCTTGGGGTCCGAGTCTCCCCCGGGCTCGCAGTAGGGTGTGCCTCCTCCGTCGAGCAGCTCCGCGGCAGAGGGCGGGGACGCACACGCGGCATTGTTGCAGCCCGTGCTACCTGCCGCACAGACGCACGCGTTGCAGCCGTCGAAGAAGCGCGCTCCGTCGGCCACGACCCGTTCACCCTGCACGACGCACGCTCCGTGCAGTGCGTCGTCGATGGCGGCGTCGGGCCCAGCGTCGGCGCCCGGCGCGAGCTCGTGCGACTCCTGACAGGCCACGCAGGAGCTCGCGACGAACGCAAAGAGAACAAACTGACGAAAGCTCGACCTCATCCGGCTCTCCTCTGCGGCAAACGAGCGATCTGGCGAGTGCCATCTCGTGCCACATTTATGCTCTGGCCTGGGAGAGGCAATATTCGTGCGAACGGATGCACGGATCCACCCGAGGTCTCGTGTCCGCTTCTTCCGACGGAGGCGCTGGCCTCCGACGCGCGATTGGGGGCTTCCGACGCAGGAGCCGGCGTCACTCGACCGGCGCCGCCCAGCGTTTGCTCGCGTGGTCGAGCGTCCTCGCGAAGTGGACAAGCAGTATCACGGGCAGCGCGAGGGAGCCGATGGCCGACGCAGCGGCGATCGCCCAAGCCGCCGCCGGCGAGGTGTCTGCCGGCGGCGGAAGCAGCTCGCAGATCGTCAGCGTGATCCACATACACTGCAGGCCCCAACCGATCACGCCGCATACCGAGAGCCACGCGCCCAGGCGTAGAGGACGAAGGGCGCGCAGGTTCCCCTTCCGCAGGCGGTTGCCCCATGCAGCGAGCCAGATGCCACCGATGAGCCACAGGGGCATGTGAAGCCAAAGGATGCCGAGTATGACCCTCCACGGCGCTCCGACGAGTGATCGCTGGACCGCCGGATCGAACGCCATGATGAGCCGGAAGAGAGCGGTGGCCGAGAGCATCCAGACGGCGAACCCCGCGCCCGAGAGCCCGACGAAGATCGCCAGCGTGCCCGAGTCGCGCCACGGAGATGCGTTCTTCCCTGGCGTGCTCGATTTGCAGAGCATCCTAGCAGCAATCCGCTCGTCGGACGGTCGGGGCGGGGGCCTCGTTCTGCCATCGACGTTGCGACCGAGGCTCGATCTCCGTCTTCGCGAGGGGCTCCGCCGCAACCGTGAACACCGCGGCCACGCCACCCCGGGTCCGGCCACTCGAGCGCGGAGCGTGAGCGGGCGCGACGAGCCAGCCGGGAAGCAATGCCCGACGAGCGCGCGACCTCGTCGGCCTGCTCAGCCCGGGAGGGTGCTCAGGAACCTCGCGGCGCTCATGCGGTCGGGGTCGATGCGGCGGCCGTCCCAGGGGATGCGGGCGAGGACTTCGGCGGCGGCGCGCTGGGCCTGCATGCGGGTGGCGCCGATGAGCGCTTCGCGGGGGCGCTCGGAGGAGCGGTTGGCCTCATCCATCGTCGCGGGTCTCCAGCGCCTGGAGGATGTCGTGGGCGCCGGTGTGCTGGCGGGCCAGCTCCTGGATCTTGGCGGCGCGGGTGCCGCCGACCACGAGGAGCTCGCAGGAGTCGTGGCCTTCTTGGCCTTCGCAGGCGACCTCTTCGACGTGCAGGCGGCGGCCGGCGACGTGGGTGAAGAGCGCGGAGAGCATGCCGGCGATGAGGTGGCAGCGACGGCCGCCGGCGTGGTGGCGCGAGGAGGCCGCGAGCGCGCTGTTGATGAGGCGGATGCGGATGGCGCCTTCGGCCGCGCTCGAGAGGTCGATCTGGACGTCGCCCCAGCCCTGCGAGCGGGTCATCTCGGCGATGCGCGCCGCGACTTCGCTCATCGGGCGCTCGCGGAGCGATTGCTCGGTCGACTCGAGGCAGGCGGTCTCCATGTCGACGACGGTGCGGCGGCCCCACTGGACGCCCCACTCGCGGCAGAAGATTTCCCACGTCTCCGGCGCGACGCGGTCGCAGGTGCGCAAGAGGGCCTCGAAGAGCAGGAGCGGCGTGCGGACGGAGCGCTGTTCGCGGGTGTCGCGCAAGACGCCGCGCTCGCGTTCGCGGGGCGAGAGCTCCGACTGGCGCGGGGCCGGGAAGCCCGGGTCGAGACCCTCGCGCGCCGGGCCGAAGTGGCGCCGGTTCACGAAGAGGTAGAAGCGGGAGGTGCCCGCGACGGCGATCATCTCGACGTGGACGTCTTGGGCGCCGAACTTGAAGTCGAAGAGGTAGTCGAAGCGGACCACCGGCTCCTGGACTTCACCCCGCGTGAGCGCGTCGAAGCGGCCGCGGAACTCCGGCGTCTCGGTGCAGGGCGCGACTTCGCCGAAGAACTGCCGGCCGATGACGGTGGTGCGGTCCAGGCGCGCGAGGCGGGCCTCCGCGGCGTTGTAGCGGAGGATGGTGCCGTCCGGAGCCAGGCAGATGACCCCGAAGGGCAGGTCGTCGAGCTCGGCGTCGTCGAGGCGGTCGACGTCGAAGGGGTCGAAGCTGGGCGGGCGGGTGAATTCGATGGCGGCGGCGCTCATGAGTCGCTCCCGAAGCGGCGGCGGATCGCTTCGTCGAGGGTATGCGGTCGCGCGCCCTGCCGTACCGGCTCCGCCGTGGCCGTCGGGAGGGGCGCGTCGGCCGTGCTCGCCGGCGGCTCGGCTGGCTTGGCCATGGTGGGGGAGGACTCGAACGCGGCGCGCGAGCCGGAGCGGTCGAGCGGCTGGTGCGCCGGTCGGGTGGCGCGCCACTCTCGGAGGTCCGCGGCGAACGCGGCCATGTCGGGGTAGCGATCGGCCGGCTCCTTGCGGGTGGCCCGGGCGAGCAGCTTGAAGAGGCGCGCGTCGACTGAGCCGTCCCGCGGGAAGGGGAGCGGCGCGTGCTGGATGCGTCCGAAGAGATCCGAGATGTTGTCGCTGCCGAAGGGCAACTTGCCGCTGGCGACCAGGTAGAGCGTCACGGCGAGGCCCCATTGATCCACCGCCGGTCCGACCGGGAGGCCGGAGCGGAGCTGCTCGGGCGCCATGAACGCCGGCGTGCCCACCAGGCCGACCGTCAGGTCCGTGCGCAACGCGTCGGTGCGAGCGATGCCGAAGTCGACCAGGGTCGGCTGCAGGCCGCCGTCCGACCGGCGGGTGAGGAAGATGTTCTCCGGCTTGATGTCGCGGTGGATCACGCCGTTCTGGTGCGCGATCTGAAGCCCTTCGAGGATGGGCATGAGCAGCTCGACGGCTTTTCCCTGGCCCAGCGCGCCCTCGCGCTCGAGCCTGGAGCCGAGGTCCTCGCCTTCGAGGAGCTCCATGACCAGAAAGGGCAGTCCCCGCTCGTCACGACCGATGTCGAAGACGGTCACGATGGCCGGATGCCGTACCCGCGCCAGCGCCTTGGCCTCGCGGACCAGGCGGCCCACGACCCGCTCCTCCATGCTGACGCTGAGCTTGATCGCGACCTCGCGCTCCAGCCGCGGGTCCCACGCGCGCCAGACGTCGCCCATGCCGCCCGAGCCGACCCGCGCCACGAGCTCGTAGCCGCCCGGCAGGGTCACCCTCGAAGGCTGATCGCCCGCGGCGGCAGGCATGGTGGGGTCGTGGGACCAGGGGCGATCGGGCACGCGGACGATCATGGTCCGCTGACCCTCGATGCGGAAGCCTCTGCGATCGAGGAAAGTGCGCGAGCCGCGTCAAAAGACGCCGATCGAGAACGAGAACGCGCCGATGGGCTCGTTCAGGGCGGCGCGGCGCAGGATGTTGAAGCCGTAGTCGAGCGCCACCGGGCCGACCGGCGTGACGATGCGAATGCCCAGGCCGGCGGTGGGTCGGACGAAGTTCTGGTTGAAGACGAAGAGCGCCGGGTCGGCCCAGTGGTTGCCGAGGTCGGTGAAGATGGCGCCGTGCAGGCTGGAGAAGATCGGGAAGCGAATCTCCAGTCGCAAGAGGTACATGAGGTCGCCGCCCTGGAGGACGGTGCCGCCTCGCGCGTCAGGGTGGGAGAGCTGGTAGTCGGCGATGTCCTGCGGCTGGAGCTGCTGGTAGTTGAAGCCGCGTATGGTGTCCATGCCGCCGAGGAAGAACTGGCGGTTCGGGTAGGTGCGGGAGCCCGGCTGGAGGTGGACGATGCCGCCGACCCGGATCTGGGCGGCGATGACGACGTCGCCGATCGGGATGTAGCCGTTGGCCCGGGCCGTCAGCTTCACGAAGTTGCTGAAGAACTGCATGCCGGCCGCCTGGCCCAGCACGTCCAGCGTCCGGACCCACTCGGCGTCCGCCGCCGCCGACCAGCCGCGGGTCGGCACGAACGCGCTGTCGCGCTGGTCGATCGAGCCGGCCATCCGTACCGACGAGACCCACGACTTGCCCTGCGGGACGCGCAACAGGCGGACGACGCTCGGGTTCGGTCGCGGGCCGCTCTGCGGGTTGAGGATGTCCTCGATGTTGGTGCGGTTGCCGAAGAGCTGGACGTCGTTGTACTCGACCTCCCCGGCCAGCGTGAACGCGAGCCAGCGCTCGGGGCGCCAGTTCAAGGAGAGCGCGAAACCGTCTTTGTCGATGCCGAAGGCGCGCTGGTTGTCGCGGATGTGGGTGATGTCGAGGCTGGTCCGGACGTTGTCGAGGCCGGGGATGTAGGGCAGCGAGACGGAGAGGCCGAAGTTGCGCTCGAGCCGGTCGTTCAGCGGCAAGGGCGTGATGTTGGCGGCGAGCTGCGGGTCCTGGAAGAAGAACTGGAAGCCGAGCTGGCCGCGCAGGGCGACGTCGATGGCGTAGCCGCCCACGTTGCGGAACTGAAGCTCGGTGGAGGCGCGGAAGCCCTGGCCGGTGGAGATGCCGACCGAGCCGTCGAAGTAGAGCGGCATCCGCTCGCGCACGGTGACGGTGACGTTCTTGACGCGCTCGGGGAGATCCGGGTTCTGGGCCGCGATGTTGATGCTGGTGAAGATGCCGAGCCCCATCAGCGCCTGCTGGCTCGCCTGGAGCGCCGAGGGCCGGTAGAGGTCGCCCGGTTGAGAAGTCCAAGAGCCCGCGGATGAGCTGCTCGGAGGTGCGCTCGGCGCCCTCGACGTAGACCTGGCCGATGTGCACCTCGAAGCGCTCGATGACCCGCACGGCCACCTCGGCCCGCTCGCGGTTCTCGCTGAAGCGCACATCCGGCTCGACCCGCGCGAAGAGGTAGCCGTGCTCCTGGTAGAGCTCGGTCATCTGGGTGACCGCCTCTTCGAGCGCGAGGTAGCTGAAGGGCTCGCCGGCTCGGAGCCCGGCCGCCCGGAGGAGCTCGCGGTCGCCGATCAGCTCGTTTCCGCGCAGGGTGACGGCGTAGAGCTCGGTGCGCGGCCCTTCGTAGACGGGGATCTCGACTACCGCGCGGCCCCGGCCGATCGGGCTCAGGCGCGCCGGTCCCACTCTCGCCGCGAGGTAGCCCGCCGCTTGGTAGACCTCGGTCAGGTGCTCGACGGCGTGCTCGTACGCGGGCTCGTAGAAGACGCGGCCGGGATCGACCTCCAGCGGTCTCGGCCTCGAGCGCTCGCTGCGGGCGCCGCCGCCGCTGATGCCGATGCGGTCCAGGGTGTCCGAGTCGACGCCGGCGAAGAGGCGCGTGTCGGGTAGCTCGTCCTCGAGGACGCTGATCACCTCGCCGTGGAGGAAGTCGCTGCCGTAGTGCCGGGCGCCGGGGAACGACATCCCGACCACGGCGAGCTGCCGGCCCGGATGGAGCCGCACCTCGAGCACCGCCGTGCCTTCCTGTTCGCCGCGGTAGCGCGCGAGGGCCACCTGCGCGTCGTGGAAACCGTTCTTGCGCATCAGCGCGAGGACCCGCTGCCGGAGCGAGTCGATCGTCGTGTGGGTCAGGCGCTCCTCGGAGAGCTGCATCGCCTCCAGGACCGAGTCGCGGGAGAAGGGCTCGTAGCCGCGGAGGAGCACCTCGTAGTGCGGTCCGAAATGGGCGGGCAGGAACACGTGGGCGCCGTCCGCGCGGCGGCGGATCTCGGGGCGGCCCAGCGTCGCCTCCAGCCACCCTTCCTCGCGCAGGTGGTGGGACGCCTCCTCGACGCCTTCCCGTAGCTGCCGGCGGTCGAGCACCGCGCCGATGCCGACGCCGACCTCACCCGGCACGTCCACCTCGGGCGGCGGCCGCTGGTCCTCGTACTCGTAGCCGGCCACGTGGAGGGGCGGTCCCTCCGTGATCAGCACCCGCAGCACCTTGCGGGAGGGATTGTCGGTGTCGCGCAGGCGGAGCGTGACCTCCGCGTCCGCGTAGCCGTGCTCGACGTAGGCGTCGGCCACGGCGCGGGCCAGCGGTCGCAGATCCGAGAGCTCCAGCGCCCCGTCCGGTCCGAGGGCGAGCGCGCGGGTCACCTCGTCGCGGCCGAGCACCTCGTTGCCGACCACGTCCACCCGCGTGATCAGGATGCGCGGCCGGAGCGCGACCACCAGCGCCACGTCCGCCCCGCGCGGGATGACGTCGATTTGCACGTCGGCCCAGCGACCGCTGGCGATGAGCCGCTGGATGGCGTCGCGCAGGAGCTGTCGGGTCAGCGGCGCGCCCACCGGGATGCCGACCTCACGCGCGCCGGTGGCGCCGGACGTCTCGCCGACGATCTGCACGTCGACCACCCTCCGGCGGACCAACTGGGCCGGGAGCTGGGCGCTCGCCACCCTCGGGGCCAGCCAGGCGAGGGCGAGCACGAGAACGATCAGCGCGCGCGAGATCACTCGAATTCCAGCCGAAAGCCCCAGTCGATACCGAGATTACCGAACGAGTTGGCGCTGGTGTTGTTGTAATTGTCGTAGGAGACGCCCACTCGCTGGTTCTCGTCGAGCTGCACCTCCAGCGCCGCGCGAACGTCCCGCGAGGCGCTCAGCCCCGTCGTGGCGCTCAGCCGGACTCGATCGGCGATGCGGCGGCCGACCGAGATGCGCGGCTCGCTGCGGCCGGTGCGCGGCGAGTAGCCGTTGGTGATGCGCAGGTCGTCGATCAGAGGCACTGCCCGCCGCACCTCCCGGTCCACGCCGGTCACCGCCGTCACCGCTTGCAGGGCCGCCGTGCCCGCCAGATCGCCGCCCTGCTGGAGCTGCTGCAGCTCGTTCCGCGTCATCCCGAACGCGAGCAGCATCAGGATGTCCGGCTCCGGGAGCTGCGGCTCGCTGCGGGTGCCGAGGCGCAGGTCGTCGCTCGGTCCCGTCAGCGTGAGCACCACCCGCCAGGTCTGCGCGGAGAGATTGCTGGTGCGGCGGATCTCCGTGATGGCCTCGATGTCCACGTTCGGCTCGATGCGGGTCGTGTCGTCGAAGCGGATCACCCCGCGGCGCACGTCGAACTCGTTGTTCTGGAAGACCAGCGTGCCGCGCGAGATGTCCATCGCGCCGACCAGACCGTAGCGCTGATCCGTGCCGACGATGCGGAAGGGCTGCTCGCTCGTCTCGATGCGCACCTCCGCGTCGACCAGGTTGTTCTGGATGCGGAAGGGCGCGTCCTGGGTCACCTGCACGTCGAGGCGGAGCGAGTCCTGCTCCGGGTCGTAGCGCCTCACCTCCGTGTGCTGCCGGAGCGCGCCGCGGACCGCGTGGACCGCCACGTCGGCCAGGCTGCGGAGCTCGATCGGCCGCGTGTAGCGCAGCCGGTTCACCGCCAGCTCGCCGCTCAAGAGCGGAAGCCGGTCGCCACGGCTCCAGGCCAAGCGAGTGCGGGCGCCGAACGCGAGGTTGATGCCTTCCTGAAGCTGGTAGCGGATGCCGGCGGCGTGCAGATTGAAGCTGTAGCGCTGCAGCTCGTGCTCGTGCAGCTCCGCCTCGCCGGACGCGCTGAGGTGCCCGCCGGCGACGTCGGCGGAGAAGTCGTCGAAGATGAGCGAGCGCTGGCTGAACTCCACGCGCCCCTCGAGGTTCTCGATCGTCGGCTCGAACGACGCGAAGCGGAAGCTCCCGCCTTCCACACTGGCGCGCCCGTAGAGCTCCGGGTCGCCGAGGGGTCCCGTGACGCTGAGCTGGGCGGCGATGTGGCCGTGGGCTTCCCTCACCGAGCGCGTCAGCCGGGAGAGGATGCCGAGATTGACGTCGCCGTCGACCTGCAGCGACAGCCCGTCCTCGATCGACGCCCGACCGCGGAGGCGCAGGCGCGAGTCGGGCCCGACGAAGCGCGCCTTGTCGACCGAGAGCTGCCCGTCCGCGAACGTCAGCTCCACGTTGCGCCGGTTGCGGATCTCCATGTCCGACTGCCCGGCGCGGACCTCCGTCAGGACCACGCTGCCCGCCAGCGTCTCGGGGCGTCGGAACGCGCCGTCGTCGAACGCGAACGTCCCGCTGACCGCGCCCTCCGTCCGCTGCCCGTCCGAGCCGGTCGGCAAGAGCGGCGAGAGATCCAGGTGGTCGAGCGTGATCGCGCCGCGGACCGGCAAGGGCTCCGTCCGTCCGAGGGCCATGTCGACGGTCAGCCGGTCCTCGAACGCCGTCCCGCAGATCAAGAACGCCATCGGCCGCGAGAGCTGCTCCTCCGGTCCGTCCACCGTCATCACCGGCGGATCGGGTGGCCAGTTGGCGTGTGCGAGCCCCACCCGGGCGCGGGCACAGGGCTCCTCCGGCGGGCTGGCCCGATCCCACGGCCGCGCCTCGACCACCCAGGGATCGTCGCGGTCGGTCAAGCGCACGAAGAAGCGCCCGTCGCCGAGCGCGTGCCCGTCGTAGGTCAGGTTCGTCACGCCGACGTCGAAGTCCGCGTGCATCACGTCGAAGGTGCCGCCGATGTGGCCGATGGCCGTCGCGACGCCGTCCAGACCGGGCAGCCGGTCGCCGATGCCCTCCAGCTCGCTGATCGCCACGTGGTCCGCGACCGCGTCCATCCGCAGATGCCCGCCGAGGCTCATCCGCCCGTCGAGCACCACCGTCCCCTCGCCCTTCTGGAGCGAGAGCGCGGCGATGGTCAGCTCGGCTCCGCGCGCGCCGACCGACCAGTCCAGCCAGCGGAAGCGGCCCGCGAGGTGGCCATCGGTGAAGCGGTAGTCGTTCAGGCTCACCCAGTCGAAGCCGAGGCTCAGCTCCGTGTCGAGCGTCCCGCTCGGCGCATCGTCCGGATAGCCGTTCGTGTAGCGGATCTCGGCCTGCCCGCGCATCAGCCCCTGATAGGGCTCGAAACGCTCGTCCTCCTCCAAGCCGAACACCCGGTAGAAGTCGAGCAGCGAGAGCCCGTCGAGGTGCAGCGTTCCGTCGAGCGCGAAGCGGTTCTGGTGGAAGTCCAGATAGAGATCCTGCACCCGGTAGCGGCTCTCGTTCTTCGCCGCGGCCACCATCGGGAAGTGGACGCCGAGCCCGTCCGGATTGAGCGTCGCGTCGCTCTCCAGGTTCCCGAGCTGGAACTCGTCGAAGAGGAAGTCATCGAGCCGTACGTGGCCCGTGATCGTCGGGTCCTGGAACGTCCCGTCGATCGCGACCTGCGCGTCGCCGAGGCCCGCGATGGGGAACTGATCGAGCGGCGCGATGTCGCGCAGATCCGCCACCTCGGCGCGGACGCGGGCGTGGAGCTGATTGTCGAAGCCGAGGAGCACGTCGCCGCGGATCCGGCTCCGAGGGAGGACCCCGACCAGCTGCTCGAAGCGGACCGCGTCCGGCCGAACGGACCATCGCCCGTCGAAGCGCCCCGTGCTCACCCCGATCACCCGTCGCACCGGCCGCTGGTGGTACGCGTCCTTCGTGACCATGAAGTCGTGGGTGCGCAGCCGGACCGGCCCCTCGAGATCGAGCGGCACCAGCGTCCCCGTCAGATTCGAGCGTGCCGTTGAAGAACCACTCCACGATCGAGTTCGGCGTCACGTCGAGCTGGTCCATCAGCCGCCCGAAGCTCATCTCGTCGGGGCGGGCGCGGACCCGGACCGGGAAGCCCTCCGTCGGATTCGAGGCCGATCGAGCCCGAGAGCACCACCCGGCCGCCGTCGTGGATGAGCTGGAGCGTGCTCTCGTCGAGGATCCGCACGTGCTGCCGGTCGGCCACGAAGTGGATCACCCCGTTCTCGCCGGTCCCGAACTCCGCGATGTGCACGTCGTCGGTCGTCACCGTCCCGTGCGCCGCCTGCTCGCGTCCCTCGCCCGTCACGTGTGCCTCGACCCGCACCCGCCCGCTCATGGGAGGCAGCGTCACCTCCGGCGGCAGCGGCAGCCGGGCCAGGTGAGCCAGGTCGTAGCTCACGTCCACGTCGCCCGCGTAGCCGTGGTCCGTGAAGGGAATCGGCGCCACCGCCTCGTCGACCACCACGTTCAGCACCGGCGTCCGCAGATCCAAGTGCGGCACCCGGAGCTGGTCCGGCGCGATGGCCACCGTGGCCTCGAGATGCTGGAGCGTCTCGCGCCCGCCGCGGTGGCGGACCCAGCCGTCCTCGCTGGCGGCCTCGACCACGATCGCGCCCTCGTCCTCGTGGACGCTCAGATCCACCTGGCGGAGCTGCCCGCTTGCGTCGGGCTCCGCGTCGACCGTGAGCGTCGAGTCCACCACGCGGAGCTCGTCGAAGGGAAGCTGCGGCCCGCCCGAGCCGGCGGGCGCGTTGGTGCGGGGCAGATTTCGGACCTGCCCATTGCGGATCACCAAGCGCAGATTCGCGCCGCGGACCTCGATGGCGTCGATGTCGACCGCGCCGCGGAGCAGGGCGCGGAACGAGGGCCGGATGCGCAGCTCGTCCGCCTCGGCGAAGCGCCCGTACACCGGATCGTCGAGCGTGATGTCGCGCGCGATGAGCGTCAGCGGCACCAGCTGAACCGAGACCGTCCCGATCGTCGCGTCGAGCCCCAGCTCGTCGTGGATGGCGCCGGCGGCGAGTTGATGGAGCCGATCACGGCTCGACCCGCTGCGGACCACGACTGCGCTGGATGCGGGGATCCCGAGGGCGAAAATCGCGAGGACGAACGCCCACCTACGCCACCGCTTCCATAGGACTGCGCGACTCACGGCACGGACCGATACGCAACGGTCCAGGCTAGCACGCAGCGTGTCGGGGAGCGCCTTTCGGGGGTGTCATGGTGAGACCCACCCATACCTGGACTCACATCGCGGGGTGGAAGCGCTCCACTGGCAGGTTCCACTTCATCCGCGCGCTCCCGCTCTTCCGCGGGGCCCGCGAGCATCGGCGGTCCTCCAGCGTTTGGGGGCGCGGCCCGTGCGGGCTACCCTGCCGGCATGGTCGACCCGGCGAGCATGTTGGCGGGACGCACCCGCGAGACCAAAATCCGGCGTGACGCCGACGGCCGCTGGTTCAACGACGGCGACGAGCTCACGCATCCCCTGCTGAGGCACGCCTTCGACCGTTGGCTGCAGAGAGCGCCGGACGACTCGGGCCGCTACTGCCTATCGAACGACATCAACTGGGCGTACGTCGCCATCGAAGGCCCGCCACGCTTCGTCCGCAGCCTGCGAGCGGAGGCTGGCGTCGTCACGCTGCACCTCTCGGACGAGAGCGACGTCGAGCTCGCGCCGGAGACCCTCCGCCAGGGCCCGGACGGCGCCCTCTACTGCGACGTCCAGGACGACCTCGTCGCCCGCTTCGACCGCCACGCCGCCATGCAGCTCGAGGACATGCTCGGCGAAGATGCCGACGGCGTCTTCGTCAAAGTCGGCGACCGCGTCGTGCACCCCCCCGTCGTCGCCGAGCCGCTGTCACCGTAGCCGCGAACGCGTCATGGCCCGCGCAGCGGCGTGGCACTCGGACCTACGGAAGACGCCCTCGAGCCGGGCCCGAGCGTGGCCGCGCGCCCTCGCCGAGCCCAAACCTCGCCGTCCGAGCGCCACCTGCTTGACACGCCCCGCCACTCGGCTACCTTCCGCCCGCTCTCGCCCAGATAGCTCAGTTGGTAGAGCAGGGGATTGAAAATCCCCGTGTCGCTGGTTCGATTCCGGCTCTGGGCACTGCGTAAGCCTCGGATTTTCCGAGGCTTTTTGTCTTCCGTCGCCCCTTCTTCTTCGGCTTTGGTGCCACGGTTGGTGCCACGGCCGGCGGTTCAGGCTTCCGCTCGGGCGGTGCGCCCACCTCGATCTGCACCCGCTCGGAGGCGGCCCGGCGAGCCTCATCGGTGCCGTGCGCGTACCGCGCCGTGATGATCAGGTTCCGGTGCGCGGCCATGTCGCGGACGACGTGGATGGGCGTCCCGGCGGCGAGCTGGTTCGAGATGAAGCTGTGGCGGAGGTCGTGGATGCGGAGCTGCGGCATCCCGAACTCCTCGCGGAGCACCACCCAGCGCTTCAGCACGAACCAGTAGCTGAAGGGGAAGGGCTTCTCGGGCGAGACGGCGAGCGCCTCGCGCAGGAACCCGGCCGCGGCCGCGTTGAGCTCGACCACGTGCGGCTGCCGCCCCTTCATGGCGCTGGCGGGGTAGCGGACGATGCGCCGGGCGAAGTCGATCCACGTGAGCTCGGTGTCGAGCGCGGAGCCGATGCGGAGGCCCGTGTTCGAGATGTAGCCGAGCAGCGGCCGGACCTCCTCGGGCGCCAGCGCCAGCAACTTCGAGATCTGCTCCGGGATGAGCAGGTTCCACTTCTCCTGCTGCTCCCACGGCGGCGTGTTGAAGTTGCGGGGCAACGCGGGCGCCACGATGTAGCCGCAGGGGTCCTCTGCGTACTTGAAGATCTGCCGGAGCGACGTGAGCACCCGATTGCACGTGTGCGGGTTGAGGTCGCTCGCGCCGAGGCTCTTCTTGAACGCGAGGAGCTGCTTCGTGTCGATCGAGCCGATGGGCGTGTCCACCCCGAGCGCCGGCAGGATGTAGCCGCGCAGGTGCTCATCGATCTTCCGGCGGTAGCCGCGAGCGCGGCCCTCGCGCTCCTTGGCCGTGATCATCTCCGCGGCCACCCGGAGGACGGTCGGCGTCCTCCCGTTCGCGTGGGTGCGGTAGAGCATCTCGATCTCTTCGATCGCGAGCTTCACCGCCATCTCGCGGCTGCCCTTGGTGATGAGGTGCCGCAGCCTCGGCCCCCACGGCGGCTTGTGCGAGTGGAACCACCCGCGCTTGCCCCGATCCTTGATCGAGACCTCGATGCCCATCGGCGTCGTGAACCGATAGGACGGCTCCTTCTTCTTCGTCATGTTCGCCTCCCGTATCGGCGCGGCGTGCGCGCCATCGGTGTCCGGGAAGCTGATAGGGAGAACTCGATCATCGTTTGCCGCGCTTGCGGGCGCGCTTGGGGCGCTGCCCGTTCTCGACGCTGGCCCTCAGTGACTGCTCGACCTCGGCCACGTGGCGGGCATGTTCGATGCCCTGGAAGGTCGAGCCGCCGCTGGCGGCGTCGCGACGAGCGCGGCGTTGG
Organism: uncultured Pseudomonadota bacterium; assembly: GCA_963832725.1. GTDB lineage: Bacteria > Myxococcota_A > Polyangia > Polyangiales > Sandaracinaceae > JAEZBP01. Next base: position 1,953,206 of record CAWHVG010000005.1, on the reverse strand, counting down.
GCGGACGTCAGCCCGTCATCACTGGTTGTTCGACGTGACCTCGGCTTCTTCCGGTCGCCGAGCCGAGCGAGCTGCGCCTCCACGTCCTCGCGGGTGTACCAGGCACGGCCTCGGGGCGTCGCTTGGGCTGAGGGGCGGAGGTGACGCTCGACCCATCGTGTGGAGACAGAGAGCCACGTCGCGACCTCGCGTCGCGAGAGGAGACGGCCGCCCACCACGTCGATGTTCGAGTGCGGCTCGCCGGCTGGATCGCTGGAGGGGGCGATGCGGGGGATTACGACCGTGCCGCCATCGCCGTACATGATGAGCGCGACGTTGTCGGCGAGGACCTTTCCCAGGCCCTTGTTGATCTCCACCACGACCGAGGCCCCCCGATCCTTCTTGTCGTTGTTCATGTTCGATCACCTCCACCGCACGAAGGTCGTGCTCGCAACAACTGATAGGAGGATGTGGCGCCTCGTTGCCGTGCAGCATCCTGCGTCGGCAGTGACATCGAGCCGCTGACCTGCGTGCCCGAGCTCAACACCGCGCATCCAGTGGAAGTGGCATGTTGGAGTTCGTGACGCGCTGAGATTCCGGGGCCCCTGATGGCAGTTTCAAATGGTCTCACAGGCCCCGGAATCAGAAAACGCCCCTGGACGCCGGAATACGGGAGGAGCGGGCCGCTCACCTCGATTCCGCCTCCACAAGGGTGGTTTCAGCGTGGTGCCTCGCTCGAACACGGGATTGGCCGGAAGCCCGGGTGGGCTCTCACCCCATCGGCAGCTCGTTCGCCGCCGAGCTCCCGCGTGGCCGGCGCGGGGGAACCCGGGCATCCGTCAATAGATAGGGACGACCGAAGTCGACCCCACAGCACGCCCTTTGGATTGCGCCACCCCACGGCCCCCACGGAGGGCGGCGTAGCCGCCCGGAGCGGGGCCATAGGAAAGGGCCCCCACTCGGAGGGCGGCGCAGCCGCCCGAAGCGGGGCCCCAGAAGGGCATCCACGGGACGCACCTCGCGGCCGGTCAGCCAGGCCGGTCGCGAAACTTGATGTCGTGGAGGTCGTCACAGAACCTCCCTGAGAACCGGACCAGCGAAGCGCTGCCACTTCGCAATCCATCGTCCTCGAATGTTGTTCTTCACGTGGAGGAGTGCCCGCTCCACCGCATCGCGATGACCGTCTCCGATGAACTCGGAGACATCACGAAGATCTTCGATCCGCTGTGCAGGATCGAAGATCAACCTCGTCGCTGCCTCGATGAAGATCCCCAAGCTCGCCGATCGAATGGGTCGAGACGGGTGAGCCAGGAGGCCGTCTGCACGAACCTGGCGTCTGGAAGGCGGACGCCACCGCGACCGACTTCGTAGCCGAGCCAGATGAACGTGTCGGTCCGAAGGTCGACGGGCTCGGGGCTCGTCTTCTCGGGATCAGGGTGGATGGTGAAGCCGTGGAGCTCTACCAGCTCCTTCACCAGATCGAGAGCCAGGCTCGCTGTTCCGCGATCACGTGCAAGCACGAGAAGGTCGTCGGCGTATCGTAGCAGCAGCGCCCTCCCGCCCATGCCGATGGCGAACGGGATGTCGAAGCAGACCGCACCGACCGCGTTGCTGAGCAACGGAGCGACCGAGCTGCCCTGGTACAGCGCGCCCAATGGGTCGGAGCGCATGAGAGCTTCCCCCGATTGGACGCGCGGATGATCGGAGCCACGGACGATGGGCGCCGACATGAACCACGACAGCATGCGGAGGTAGGATTCCTTCGTGCGCACCACCCGCGGCAGCGATGCCGCGACGTGGTGGATCTTGATCGCGGGGAAGAACGAGCGGATGTCGGCACGCGCTCCCCAGACGAAGCCTCGCCGCATCAGCGCCCGCACCATGAAGAGCCCGGCACGCACGCCATCGATCGGGCGGTAGGCCAACACGGTGTTCGGCAGCTTCGCGTCCACCAGCGGGCCGAGAGCGAGGACCGTGAGGAGCTGAAGGATGCGCACGAGGAAGGAGTGGAGGAAGACCTCCCGCTTGCCGTCGATCACGACGCCGAGCACCTCGGGCGGTTGTGAGGCGCCCAGCATCGCGGCTTCAGCCAGAATCCTGAGCGGCGGCGAACAGCAGCGGCCTGTGTCCCGGGCGCGCCACAGACCCGGGCACCGCTCGGGCGTGCGCAGGGATCTCAATCCGCTCGACCGCGCGCCCCGCGTGCGCGGTCACGATGACCGGCAGCTCACAGCTACGCGCATGCTCGCGGTCACTCACGAGCCTGAGCGTCGTGTGGCCCCCGCGGTCCCGGAGCTCGCTCGGGATCAGCAGGTCCCTGTTCACCTTGACGAGGGCCCGCGGCCACCGCGACCCCCGGAAGAGGTTCTCGGCGCCGACTGCCTCGTGCTCCTCGGCATCGTGCGGGATGAACATCTAGGGGCAACTCTATGATCAACCGAGATGTTCGGGCAAGGAGATTTGGAACACGAACTCGGCGCAGACCCCTGGCTTCTGGCGGATTTTCCAGTAAAATCAACGTCTTCCGTGGCCAAGAAAAAGTCCCCCGACCCCATCGGGTCATCGCTGATGACCCTAGACGAGCTTCGAGCCGTGGCTCCGGAGGGAACGGACGTCGTCGCCTTTCTCGATGCTCTCGGCATCCCTCACGGCGGTGGGCTCGTGTCGCGTGTTCATGTCGAGCGCGCGCTCGGGCTTCGTGGCGCACACAGCGCCGAGCAGCAGGACGCCGCGCCCATCACGGTGCTTCGGAAGGTGCTGCGGCCCGCAGCGATCGACGTGCAGAGCGCGACCCGAAGGCGGGGCTGGAAGATCGTCTTGGCCGCGAGAGAGCATCGACGCGTCTACAACGAGCTGCACGAAGAGGATTCCGAGCGCTGGCCGGCGGTCGAGCTCCTCCCGGGCAGCCCGCTCGAAGCCAAGCTCTACCTGGCAAGCAAGCGGCATCTCAGTGCAGCCCACTTCCTCGTGAGCGGTCTCGATGCGGCGCCGGACGACGCGTTGTTCATCTTCGTCCTCGTCCCCGAGGAACGGGTGTGGCTCGCGACGAAGCGTGAGCTCCGCATGTTGCACGACGTCCACGATGACGACGAGGGCGGCGCGAAGGTCAAGATGAAGAAGAAGTACGGCCGCGTCGGCGCTTCACAGGGCAACGCCCGTCGTCGCGCGCTCAAGGTTTGGTTCCCCGTCGGCAACACGAGCTTCGACATCGAGGAGCAGATTCACGACGCCCACGGGAAGCTCGTGTTGAACATCGTGCAACGCGGTGGGCGACCTCGATGAGTCGATCAGGCACCGACAAGACCCCGCGCCCGGCGGCGCCGACTCCCCGCGCGCCGAGGGCTCTCATCGCGTCCGCAGCGCCAGCCGGAACCGGCCGTGAGCTCCTCCGCTGCGTTGCCCACGTCGACAACTCCAGATGATACAGATCCAGCCAGATCGGGCCCCGAGTCCGCCTCTGTCTTCGAGGCACGTCCAATAGGACACTTGATACAGATCCAGCCAGAACGGCCCTCATGATGGCCTCAGGACGCCCGGTCTCTATTCTGGCCCTTCTAGCCCCTCCCATAGCGGCCGTCTGGCGCCGCGTCGACGTCGACGAGCTGGCTGGATCTGTATCAAATGTCTTCGTCGTGAGGCCGCCGGCTGAGCGGTAGGCGATAGCTCAACGAGGTCGAGTCACCACGGGAGCGTGATCGGCGTCGTCGATGACGTGGTACCGCCGTCGCCAAGCTGGCCTCTGCTGTTGTCGCCCCAGCACAGGATGTTGGAGCCCTGCATGATGCAGGCGTGGTTCGTACCAACTGCGAGGTTGGTGCCCACGATGTTGGTGTAGCCGCCGACCGGGTCGGTCGCCGAGACCGGAGGGAGCCCGTGACTCGGCACCGCGAACGAGCTCGGTTGGTCGGCGCGGCAGTAGATGCCAGCCGGATGGTAGCTTGTGTCGGACCAGGCCGTCGGGATGACGGCGCAGGTGCGACCCCCAGCGGTCTCGACCTCCACGCCACCATGGAACAGCGGAGTCGGAACCTGTTCGGACTCCGTGGTGCAGTAGATGTCGGGCCCCACACCACCGCCGAGGCCTGGCCTGGAACCCGTCCAGACGAAGCACACCACGATGTCGTTCGTACTGAACGCACCGCGTCGGGCGACATCAACCGCATCGTAGGTCGCCGACCCATCCACTGCCGCCCAGAAGTTCGAGAACTCCAACACCGGAGGACGCCACGGATCGGTCGCTGTGTTGATGAGGTCCCAGCAGGTCAGGCCGCCGTCGATGTGGATGGCGCAGAACTGCGCCGGCATCGAGTCGATGGCCACCGTAGGTGCCCAAGATGCCGACCCGAGTCCGAGGCCTCGCACCTCGCCAGATGACGCCACGTAGGTGAGCGGCCCCACCACCGAAGCATCGGTCCCTCCGTAGGCGGTCACGCCGCTGTTTCCCCAGCAGAAGACGTGGCCGTCGGGCGCGATGCCGCAGGTTCCCTGGATCTCCACAGCATCACCCACGTAGGCAGGCGTCGTGGCACGTCGGTTGCCCCAGCACCACATCTGGTCGGTGACCGTCCGTAGGCAACTGCCGTCGCCGTTCGCTCCGAGGTCTGCGATCGCGTCGCCTGGCACCGGGGCTCCGGCATCGACCGCGGCATCGAGGCCAGCATCGGCACCACCGTCGAGCGGGGCGGCAGCGTCGGGCGTCATGCCTGCGTCGCTGGTGCCCCCGGCGTCTCGCCCGGCATCGACTCGCCCGGCATCGGGCAGGTGAACGCTGGCGTCACGCCGACCTGCGTCCCGCCCGGCGTCGTGTCCCGCATCGACCTCGGCTCCGCCATCGGCCGCAGCGATCTCCGAGCCAGCATCGGGACCGGCGTCGTTGGCAGCCAGTGGCTCGCCGCAGCCCGTCACGAGCAACATGAACAACGCGAGCTCGCGCCTCATGACGCACCTGTCGCCAGCCCGAGGGCGCGGACCGCGATCTCGTGGAACTCGACGCCGCAGGCCTCAGCGAGCTTGCGCAGCGCGGCCAGCTCCTGCTTCGCGAAGTCCCGATCGATCCCCGCCGTCCTGCATCCGGCCTCGTAGATGGCGGCGCGCCTCTCGAGATTTCCGACGGCCCGCACCGCTGCGAGGAGCGCCTCCTCGTCGAGGTTGACGACCTCCTCGAAAGCACGGAGCTCGTCAGGATCCACCCCGGCGTCATGCACGAGCCGCATCGCCGCGCGAAGCAGGTCGGCCTCACCGTCGGAGACCTCCTCGTCCGCCTGCACGATCCAGTACATCACGCGCAGCACGAGCAGCGGGTCTGCCTCGGCCTCGGCCATCGTTCGGCGCGCCGTCTCGTCGATCGCCGCCTTGTCGCGGTAGATGATCTTGGCGCGCTTCGCGATTGAGCTCGTGGTCCACCAGTTCATGCCGGCGTTGAGCGGCACGCTGAAGAACGGGATCGCGAACTGGGCCACGCGCCGCTGGAAGATGTAGCGGCCGATGATCGGTAGCTTCTTGAGGAACTGGAGCACCGGGCCCCGCACGATGGCCTTCACGCCCTGGCGCACGCCTTCGGGTGCGGCCTTCGCCACCGCCTCCCGCGCGAGCTCGCTCGCCTTCACGCCGACGGCGACCTGGACGAGGTCCCAGACGTCCTGCGGGTCGTCGAGATCGATCGATGAGCCGTAGATCATCGCGAGGTCGTGGGCGAGCCGGAGCTGGAGCACCGTCGTGAACGACATGTCCGCGGCGAAGGCCATCACGGCCGCAGGGACGGTCAGCGGCGAGGCGCCGCCCTTCGAGCCGATTGTCGCCGCGATCGCCGCGCTGTACGTTAGCGCCGACGCACCGCCTTCGAGCGCGGAGTAGCGCTTGGCCGTGCGGATGAGTGACTCGGCGACGACGTCGGCGGGGAGCCCGGGGTACTTCCTCTTGAAGAACTCGGCGGTCGCGTTCTTCGAGTAGCTCTCCAGCGCGAAGCGAATCAGCCGCACGAACCAGTCGCCGGACCTCAAGCTCTCGGCCGACTCCCCCTTCGCGAACTCCCGAACCTCGGCCAGCAGCTCCTCGACGTTGGCGCGATCCTCCCCGGTGGGCTCATCGACCATGGTGTTCCCCTGGGCAAAGGAAGGGCCGGAGCCCTTCGCAGTGGTCACGGCGCCGCCTCGGTCGGCGGCACCGTCAGCTCGAACGAGTCGAAGAAGGCGTCGCGCACCTCGGTGCTTGGCCGCCCGCCGTGCTCGCGAACCTGGAGTACATAGACGCGGTCGCCGACGAGCACGGCACGCGTCCAGACGGTGCCCTGCATCAATCCGTCGAAGCCGTTGATGATGTCGGTCTCGCCGTAGCCCTGGTGCTCGTACATCGTGGTGAGCGGACCACCGCCGAGGTACGCCGTCTCGCCCAGCGGGTCGTAGCCGACGAACTGGCGGATGTGCTGGCGGAGCACGCGCTCGACGCCACGATTGTTGCGGAGCGCGCGGGCTGGGACGCGCGTCGGCTTCACCGCGATCAGGAACCACGGCCCGCGCATTCCCTCCACGCGGCTGTAGACCGTCAGCTCGTCTTGGCCGTCGAGCGGGAGCGAGTCGTCGTAGGGCGGCATGCGGACCCGGAATCCGAGGTCGTGGGACTCCGCGACGAGCCACGTGGTGGGGTCGTCGATGGACGGTTGGGTCGACGCCTCCTCCTCCGCCGGCTCCGCCGCCGCGGGCGGCGCCGGATCGTCCCGCGGCTGTTCGGGCGGGCTGGCCGGCGCCTCGGGGCCGCTCGAGCAGCCACAGGCAATCACGGTGACAAGGGTCAGGAGCATCTTCGTATGCATGGTTTTCCTCCTCGATTCGATGGGCAGATGGAACCGTGGAGGTCGGGCCGGCTCGTGATGGACGGCTCACGCAGCCTACGTCAAACCTGACGTATGCCACAATGACGCCCCTCTCTACGGTCCGCGCTCATGGCGGCCGACCCCGACCTCCAGGTTCGGTTGGGCCGGCGCTGTCGGGCGGTCCGTCAGCGCCGGAAGCTGTCGCTCATGGACGTCGTGAAGAACCACGACATCTCTCTGAGCCACCTGCAGAAGATCGAGCGCGGCGTGCTCGACCCGCGGCTGAGCACGCTCAAGAAGCTCGCCGACGCCTACGGCGTGACGCTCTCGACGCTGCTCCGCGAGGTGTAGTCGGCGGCTACTCCCAGCCGCCGAGGACCCGGCTCTCCATCTCGACCTCGTTCTCTTCGATCATCCGGAGAACGAGCTCGCGGTCGCGGCCGGTGAGCCGGACGGCGACGAGCTGCTCCTCGTCGCGTTCGCTGACGAGGTACACGTCGCCGTCCAGCTCGAAGAACCGGGACCGCCGTCGCTTTCGGCTACGCGGCCGCCGCACCGGCCTGCTCCGTGCCGAGGCACCGGCGCTGGTACTCGCAGCTGCTGCACCCGTAGCCGGGCGCCGGCGGGAAGTGCCCGGCCTGGATCGAGCGCTCGATGTCGGTCGCCGCGCGCAGGAACCAGCGTTCGCTCCGGACGTTGGGGTGCAGCTTGAGGCGCTGGATGCGCGGCACCCGGTTCTTGATGAGCACCACGAGGTCGAGCTCGCCGCCCTCGGACTGCTGGTCGAGCGCCATGAGGTACGCCGCGAACTGGAGCGACGTCGTGAGATCGAGCGGGCCGTAGTCGCTCCTCGCGGTCTTCAGCTCCATCACGCGGCCGGCGCCGATGCTGAAGTCGAAGTAGCCGACGAGCGGGCGCTGTACGCTCTCACCGGTCTCCGGATCGTAGAGCGAGAGCTCGAAGCGCTTCTCCGTGGCCTCGACGTGGATATCGCCGAACTTCTCGATGAAGGTGCGGACGAGGCGCTCGGCCTGAGCGCGGAGATCGGCGGGCGTCCAGGCTCCCCACCGCAAGCCGTCGTGGATCGCGGCCGCGAAGTCGGCGCGGACGATGTCCATCACCTCCTTCATCGTGGGCTCGCCTCTGTCGCGTTTGCGTTCGAACCACCACTGCGCGGCGCCGTGGACGACGGTTCCGAGTGCGAGGCCGACGCCGCGGAACTCGGGCTCGGCCCTGTCGAGGTAGCGGTAGCGGAACTTGCGCGGGCAGCGGGCGTAGGTGGAGAGCTGCGAGGCGCTGATGTGCTCAGGCAGCCCCATCGCGCGCCTCCTTGCCCTCGGCGAGCTCGGCGTGGAGCCGGTCGATGAGGGAGCTGGCCTGGCCGCGGGTGGGGGGCGAGCCGTTCAGGCGCAGCGCGGCGGTGATGTAGCGCTTGGCCGCCTCGCCCTCGTGCCCGAGGCGCTGGAGCAGGCGGTAGACGTAGCGCTTCTGCTTGTCGCTCCACGGCTTGGCCTCGGCGGGCTCGTCGTGGGTCGGTTCGGCGTCTTCGGCGTGGTCCTGCGCGGCGATCAGCTCGCGCAGCACGCGGGACGGGATGCGGATCACGATCTCGTCGTTCATGGGGTTCTCCTTGGTTCGTGTTGGAAGGGGTCACGGGGTGACGAAGCTCGGGTTGATGGGCGTGGTTCTGCGCGGCTCGGCCGGTTCGGCGGCCATCGGCCCCAGGGCACCGGACGCACGTCTGCATCCGGCGCCCCGGGGGCGCGCTGCTCACGGGCTCACGCGAGGCGGTAGCGCTGCGCCTCGTGGACGTCGGCGGCCGTGGGCCAGCGGCGGTCGTCGAGGCGCGCGATGGTCGTCGCGATGCGGTAGGTGATGTCGTCGCTGCGGCGGCAGGCCCTCGGCGCCTCCGCGTCGGCGAGGAGCACGTGCATGTCGAAGCGGTCGAGCGGCACGCGCTCGAAGTACGCGGCGATGCGCTCGGGCGTGCAGGTGCATCGCCCGGCCATGAGCCCGCAGGGGCACGGAGCCGTTGCACCGACGACGAGCGCCTTGGCTGGCATCGTTACCGGCTCGCCGCGTCGATGGACGGTCACCTCCCCGTCGCGGGCTGCGCGGAGGACGGCGTCGACGGCGCCGCGCTGGAACTCGGGCAGCTCGTCGAGGAAGAGCACGCCGCCGGAGGCGATGGTGACTTCGCCGGGGCGCACCGGATTGCCGCCGCCGAGGAGCGCTGTGGTCGACGCGGTGTGGTGCGGGGCGCGGAACGGCCGCTGCACCAGATAGCCGACCTCGAAGCCGGCAGCGCTACGGATGGCGGCGATGTCGACGACCTCGGCGGGCGTGGGCACAGGCATCAGCGACGGCACGCGGCGGGCGAGCATCGTCTTGCCGCTGCCGCTCCGGCCGATGAGCAGCACGGGGTGCCGGCCGGCCGCTGCGATCGTGAGCGCTCGCTTCGCCTGGTCCAGGCCCTGGATTGGAGGGAGGTCGTCGATACGTGCGGCTGCTGGCCTCACGTCACCGGCGCGCGGCAGGTCGCGATCGCCTCGAAGGTACTCGGCGACCTCGCGGAGGGTGGAGGCGCCGAGCACCTCGATGCCTTCCACGAGCGCGGCCTCACCGAGCTGAGCGAAGGGAACGACCACCGTCCGCAGGCCATGCGCTCGAGCAGCGAGCAGGTGCGGGATGAGCCCGCGGCTCGGGCGGAGAGCACCGCCCAGGCTCAGCTCGCCGAAGAGCAGCACGTCGCCCAAGCGCTCCGTCAGCTCGGGGGTGGCGGCGGCGTGAAGCGCCATGGCGATGGCGAGGTCGAGGGGCCCGACACCACGCCGGCTCTCCTCCGGGAGAACGCGGACCACAGCGCGGAGCGGCCACTCGAGCTCGGCGTGCGAGAGCGCCGAGCGAACTCGAACACGGGTGTCGCGGGAGGCGGCCTCGGCGATGCCGAGAATGTCCAGCGAGGTGGCCCGGGCGCAGGGCTCGGCCTCGACGGTGATGATCTCTGAGCGGGTGCCGCGGAGGTGCGCGGCGACGGTACGTCCGACCATTCGGTTCTCCTTCCGGGCCGCGCCCGGTGTTTGTGTTGAAGGCACAGGTCTCCGAGCGGCTCCGGCGTGGAGTCCGAGACGGGATGGATTCGGAGGGTCAGCCCCAGGGCACCGGACGCAGGCGTGCATCCGGCGCCCCGGGGCGCCGCGGAGGGCGGGCGGCTACGAGGCGTCCTCTGCCCGCAGAGGACCGCGTTCAGCCCGCGAGGAGACCGGCGTCGAGGAAGCTGAAGTAGCCCTCGGCGCCGATGATGACGTGGTCGAGCAGGCGGATGCCGAGGACCTCGGCGCCTCGGGCGAGGCGTTGGGTGAGGGCGACGTCGTCACTGCTCGGCTGCGGGTCGCCGCTGGGGTGGTTGTGGAGGACGATGCCGCCTACGACTGCGTTGAGGATCAGCGGACGCAGGACGTCGCGGGGAGTGACGGCGCAGGAGCTCACGCCGCCGCGGGCCACGCACTGCATGAGGCGGACGCGGTTCTTGGCGTCGAGGCCGACCACATGCAGCGACTCCATGGTGTCGCCGCGCAGGCGCGGCAGGAAGAACTCGGCCACGTCGCGGCTGGAGCCGACGCGCTCATGGAGGAGGTTGTCGGCGCGGCCGCCGCGGCGGACCAGCTCGCGGAGAGCCAGCACCTTCGTGGCGTGCTTCGCCGGTGGGACCACGGCGTCGTCGAGGAGGTGTGACGGCCGGAGGTGCGCCGGAAGCGGCACCCTCGGCAGCAACGTGGCGACGAGCTCGTCGATGTCGTCGACGCCGCGCCTCATGGCAGCAGCCCTCCCACCGCCGCCTCGAGGAGGGCGTCTGCGAAGCGCTCGGCGAACCGCCTGGACCGCCGCGGGCGTGGTGGGCGCGGACGCGCCGGAGTGGGTGGTGCGACCATGGCGGGCTGATTGGCGTGAGCGCGCCTGACCTGGCCGAGCGGGATGTTCACGCAGTCCGCCGCCGGCGACAGCGACAGCACGAACCGCACCCGGCCCCGCGAGCAGGCCGTCGTGTAGACGATGTCGAGCGTGTGCTCGGTGAGCTCGGTGGTGCAGGTCTCGACCCGGCGGCACTCTCGGAAGAACGAACGCAGCCGCGCTGCGCCGATCCAACCGCGATCGCCGAACTGGATGGGGGCGGAGCCCACGAGGCGGGCCACCTCGGAGAGGAGCGCGGCGTCCAGCTCGATGATGCCCGCGGCTTGCAGGGTGGCTTGGTGCGCGAGCTGGATGGCGACCTCGATCGCATGTGCGCGCTGCGACTTCTGACGGGCATCGCGGGTGAGCCGAGGAGCACTCTCCACGGTGGTGGCGAGCAGCTCGACGGGATCGTCGCAGTTGCGAAGGCGGCCGAGGTTCTCCGCGGGGAAGCCGAGGAGCGCCGGCAGCTCCGCGCCGTGCTCGTCGATGATGGACTCGAGCTGCTGGTGTGCACCGTGGACCCCTGCACGATGAAGGCGGACCACCGCGCGCAGCTCCCGCATCGTCACCGGCGCCACAGCGGCTCCTCCTCGTCGTCATCGTTCTCGGAGTACACCTCCCGCGAGTCCTCGGCCCAGCCGGGCAGCCGGCCGGAGCGCTCGATGAGCGGTCGATCCTGGAACGATGACCGCGGCTCGAACCGGGGCGGCGTGATGATCGGCGCGCGTGCAGCGGCGGGTGTGGGTGACGTCGTCGGCGTGCTCCTACCGACCTCGATGACGACGCCGGCGATGACGTCGTTGTGCTCGATGATGACGATGCCGGAGTAGATCACGCCGCGCGACGACGTGATGTGCAGGTCCTCCGGCGGCTCTACGAACGGTCTCAGGCGGTCGACCGCATCGCGCACGCCCTCGCGGGCGATTCTCGAACACGGCCACCAGCACCGCGCAGAGCGCGTGGAGAGTCTCCTGGGGGATGTCGTTCTCGTGCATGTAGACCTCCAACGGCGAAGCCCCGGCCCCTCGCGAAGAGGAACCGGGGCTCCGCCCGTTCGGGTAGGGCCGGTCAGCCCGCCTTGCTGAAGAGCATGTGCTTGGCGCCCGCGACCACGATTGCGACCACGACCCCGGCCGCGGCGCGGTGCACGCCGTCGTCGGAGAGGATTGACCCGAAGAAGCCGGGCGAGTCCGCGTTGGTGCTGTCGTTCTCGTTCATGTCGGTGTTCTCCTGGAGACGAATCGGGCACAGCTGCCCGAGTTCATCTTCCTGATAGGGAGAACGGGCCGGGTTCTTCGCAGAGCGCGTTCCAGCCCCATGGACTCGCCAAAGCGTCAGGACGCGCCCCTGGGGTCTCGGATTCCCGGGCCAGGGTCCCGGGCGCAGACCTCCGGATACAGGGCACGTTGGGTCCGGCTACTCGAATGAGCGAGCAGCTGGCGACGAGCACGCCAGCGCTTTCTTCGCATGGTCGTGAGACTGCATGGCCGTGCCCGATGGCCCCGAGAGCGTCACGCAGACGCGCCCGCTGTGCGTGCGGAGTGCAGAGGACCCCAGAACACTGCAATCGTCCACGCCCCCAACGTACGCGGAGCCTCGCACGGTTACTGGTCGTCCTCCTGCCATCGGTCGGCGCCGCCTCGGTCCGTGACGGTCCGCGCACGGACACTTCACGACGCACCCGCCGACGTTGCGCGCGCACCAGATGACGAGGTGTCTGCCTTCGCAAGCTGGCGCACACGAACCCGAGCGCAAGGGAATGCTTGCCTGTCACACGATTGGGAGTCCAAGATGCAGACTCACACACGTCTGACTCACACACGTCTGGCGACGGCGTCGCGTAGAGGCTGGAGGGATGATGCTGTTCCGAGTCGAGCAAGTGAACGCCCTGGGGAAGTCGATCACCGGCGGAGAGCATCGCCAGTGCGCCAGTGAGATTCCTCGACCCCGGGATGAGCTGCGCGGAAGCCTGGGCAGAGCTCTGCCCAGCCGCGGCCGACTTCGACACGGCGCTCCTGTTCGCGGACGGTGGGGAGCTCCGATGTGTGCGGCGAAGCGAGACCTGGGCGGCCGACGAGCGGTCGGTCGAGCTCTTCGCTGAGCCCGTGCCTGCGGACGCGCTCGCGCCAGTCAACGCATCCCTGCGCGACGCCGTCGCTCGTCTCGCCGAGAATGGATTCTGCGTTCTCGTCGACCACCTCTCGAGCGTGCGGGGGATTCGTCACCCTCGCCGACCTTCAGAAGCCGGCGGCGGCGCTGTGGGTGTTCGGGCTCATCCTCTCGCTCGAGAACGCCGCTTCGATGCTGTTCCCGAGCTTGATGGATCGGCGGTGGCTTCCGGAGCTGAAAGCAGAGGAGCGCGAACGCGTTGGGAAGTGGATCAAGACGCACCGAACCAATGGTCGGTACATCTCCGATGTCGACTGCCTCTACTTCCGCCAGAAGATCGACCTGACGGGCAAGGCGCTCGAGCGGACCGGCTTGATGCCACTCGAGGAGGGCGAATGGGCCAGCCTAACCGCAGCGCTCGGCGAGCTACGGAACGATCTCGCACATGGACGTAGTCTGGGGACAAGCGTGGGATCGCTGGCCGATGTGGTCGCGCTGGTGCGCCGCGCGGAATGGCTGACCGAGCAGCTCTGGCTCCTCGTCGACGATCGCGACGATGTCTGGGATCGCTACGCGCGCACAGAGTGCTTGGTCGAACTGCGCGGTGCGGCCGCGCGGCCAGCTGCAGAGATCCGCGACGAGCTGCCCGACCGGTTCTGGATGATCTCGGCCCAAAACCCGCGCGAGCAGGTCCTCAGCGACGTCGAGAACGATCGGCGGCATCGCGCTCTCGTCGACGACGTCGTGCGCCACGGCTGGCTCGTGTGCGAAGGCGTCGGTCGCGCTCCCGGTGAAGGAGATCGATGGACGGAGCGTATGGTCCTCGCTACCGGGATCGACCGGGCGCAGGCGTGCGAAATCTCGGCCCGCTACGGTCAGCGGTCCGTGTTCGAGTTCGAGCAAGACACGATGCGTGTCATCAGCGTCGACGGTCGCGAGGTGCGCCGCGAGCGAGGGCTCCGCGTCGGCTGAGCGAGATCGAAGCGCGTAGCCCGATCCCGTTGCTTCACGCCGGCGCGCCCGGACAACCTGTGCTTCGCGGTCGCGCGGAGTGACCTGCACGAGCGCGCTGCGCTCCCTGGGGGGCCCGGCAGGCAAGGCCCTTTGATGGCACGCTCTCGAGGCACGCCGCCATGCGAATCGCCGCATCCATCGCCCTCGTCGCGCTCCTCGTCGGTTGCGCCACAGCCCCGATACCGCCGGCCGTGGAGCCAGCTCCGCGGGTAGAGGACGCCGCGACCGAGGAGTCCTCCAGTTGCACGTTCGCGAGCGAGCCCGGGGATGACGGTTGGACCCAGTTCACGTTGTGCTCGCCCGTTCCCGCGTGGACGGGCCGGCCCCCGGTGCCGGCCTGGTCCGATGTGCGCCTTCCCCGGAACGTGCTCCAAGCACGCGAACGGCTCCTCGCGCTCGGCTTCCCGGATGTGCGCGGCGGGGAGCTGCGGGACGTGGAGATCGTCGTGCCCAACGTATGGGGCCGGAACCAGCAGCGCCGGGTGCGCGCCATCGTCCTTCCAGGCGATGACGCCGCTCCCCGCTTCGCGGTCCTCCCGCCCGGCCTCGTGTGGCCGGTGCACGCGATGGGGCCGCCCATCGATCCCGTCGCGTCGTGCGGGCGTGCTCTCGGTCTTCTCGAACAGGCGGCGACGCACGATCGACGGACAGAGGAGCACTGGGACCTGCGCACGGAGGCGAACGGCGAATGCCCGACGTGGTGGGCGTGGCCAATCCTGGTGGATCGCGGGGAGCTCGAACTCGCGGCACGGGCGCTCGCGGAGTGGACAGCCGGGGCCGACGACATCGTGCGCGACGCCGTCGTCGACTCGCTCCACGCGGCGTTCGAACGGGCCATCACGCACTACATGCAGCGCGAGGACGGGATTGCACGAGCCGACGTGGCCGCGATGGAGCGCCTCCGGCCAGTCGCCGTCTCGCTGGGAGTGGCGGCGCGCGAGCTCGCGTACCTCGAGCCGATCGACCAGCTACGCCCCGAGCTCGAGCGTCGCGCTGCGCTCGGCCCTCGGGTCCCCGTCGACCCGCCAGAAGAAGGCCCGGTACCTGCGGCGCTCGTGCCCGCGCTGATTGACGCTCTCGACGAGGTCGATGCACGGCAACTGATACAGCCAGGCGGCGTCATGCTCGCAGACGACTCACGTGTCGTCGCGTTGATCCGCGCCGGGGAGCCCGCCATCCCAGCCCTGCTCGAATGCCTTGAGCAGGATGAGCGTCTCACCCGCTCAGTCCACTTCTGGCGCGACTTCGCGAGCCAGCGGTTCATCATTGGCGTGCACGAGGCCTGCTACGTCGCGATCGCTTCGATCATCGACGAAGACTTCTTCTCGATCGCCGGGACCAGCGACGACCTGTCGGTGCACGGCGAGGGTGGGCGTGCGCGCGTCGCGGCTGCCGTGCGTACATATTGGACGCGGTGGGGCTCGACAACGCCGCTCGAGCGCCGGTGGGGCGCTCCTTTCCGACGACGATGCGAGCGCGGAGCAATGGGCGCGTGCCGCGCAGTGGCTCACGGCCCGGCACCCGGAGGTGCATGAGTCGACCATGCAGATTTACTTCGTCGGCGCGGACGAAACCTCCGCACCCATGCAGCGGGAGCCGCTACGCGCGTCCCACGGCGACGCGGTGCTCGCGCTCCTTCTCTCCCGCGGACGGGCAGCTCAGGCCGCTCGCGAACGAGGCGCGACGTGCTCCCTGGTGGGGGCGGCGATCCCGTGGGCGAGCGAGCCGCCGCCCGCGGACGCGATCTCGATGGCTCTCGCGTGCGAGCGGGATCGTGCATGTCCGTGCCGTGGCTGGTTGGCTGGGCGGCTCGGACACGCGGCTTCCGAGGTCGCGGTGGAATGGCTCGCGGGCACCAGGCACTTCTTCGACCGCGGTTACGATTCTCAGGACGATCTGGGGACGCTCCTGGCGCTCCTGGATGTCCCCGAGGTCGCGCGAGAGCTCGATCGGGAGTTGCGCGCCATCCGGGCGGATCGGCGGTTCGCGCAGCGGCTGGCACGCAACTCGACGTCGGGCCTGCTGGAGGGGGCGTGGGCGCTCGCGGGACGCGGAACACCTGGGGCGATCGACCTCCTCGAATCGAGCGCTCGCCTCGCGTACTCGCGCCGCTACGCTCGAGATTCTACGAGGAGGAGCCCGACCAGCACGAGCCCGAGCCGGACGATGACGCGACCTTCATCGCCTCGAGGTCGCACCAGCGCTACCCCATCGTGAGACATGGGCGCGACTGGTGGAGCGTGGAGCTCCCAGAGCCGTTCGAGTCGCCCCGGCTGGTGCGCACATGCGATCTGGTGGCGCGCTCTCTCTCGCCCGCGCTGCACGTTGCATTTTCGCTCGGCTGGGAGAGAGCACGGCGCGACGCCGCCATCGCCGAAATGCGTGCGCTCCTCGACCGCATGGCCCGGGAGGGATGGCGTCCCGCCGAGGCGCGAGATGAACCTGGAGCGGCGAGCACGGGCGAGTAATTGACGACGCTTCCGTGCGCTCGCATCGGCGGGTCAGGGCAAGCTACCTGGCGTGTCGCCTGCGACGGCGCCGGAACGCCACCACGAGTACGAGCACGAGAAGCGCACCGACCCGTGGCTCATCGGAGCGACGCCGGCGCTGCACCGCGCGCAGCCGCGAGGTCCGCGCAGGCGCTCCTGCCGCTCTCGCTCCTCCTCCGCCAGCTGCGCGCGGTCGATGGCCAGCCTCTCTGGCGAACAGCGATCCTCGGCGGGATCGTCTGCGGGTCCGAGGTACTCCACCGACGAGCACAGCCTCATGTGTGTCTCGCGGTCCATATCCATGAAGAGGCGGACCCGGGTGCCGGGCTCCCATGGATGGACGAAGTCGCACGAAGACGCTGCGCCAATCAGAGCTCCAAGCTCTGCCCCGGAGCACCACGGGTAACGTGCAGGACCCGCATCGACATTCGGTAGACCGGGGATGCGGGGTCGACTACTTCGACCGCCTCGACCTCGGCGGTGAAGATGCCCGAAGCCGTCTGGCACTCCTCGATCGCGTTCCAGCGCCTGCAGCTGCACGCCACCGCGTCGGAGGGACCTGCGGTCGCCCACGCGCCGAGTGCGGCCACCCACAGCCATGGCGAGCGTCGTGCGAGACGAGGCACGAGCATGCGCCAGCGGCGAACGGCGCTCGATGGAGGTCGCCTCCCGCGCCGCGGGGCCCGAACGTCGGCGCTCATCGCTTCGACCGCCGGTGCTCGACCGCGACTCTCGGTGCGATGATGAACACCGGCGGGCCCTCGCGGCCGATGCCATAGCCGGTGACGATGCAGTAGGCGCGGCTTCCCTCGGGAACCAAGAGCCGATGCTCCTCGCGCTCAGCCGGACTGGCGTAGCGCAGCAGCGGATTGTCGAGGTCGGTGTCCGCGTCCAACCCGTACGTGATCGGATGCTCGAAGGTCACGATCCACCATTCGAGGCTGCACCACTCGCAGCAGTCGCCCGCCCAGAAGCGCAGCTCGACCTCGGTCCATTCGTCGATGCGAAGCTCGCCGGGGGTGCCAGCGTTCAGCCCTGCAAACGCCGGGCACGCGGTTCCTTCCGGCTGCCGTTGGCGAGCTGCGGTGACGGCGCGAACGACGTACGCCCCCTTCGGCCCGTCGAGCTCGACGAGCACCTCCTCGCCCACCTCGAAGTCGGTGCCGAAGGGGTTCTCGTCGGGCCCGAACGCCCATGGTCCGAAGTGAGGCGAGACCACCGTTCCCGCGCCCGACTCGGGACACCAGCTGTGTATCCGCCAGACCATGGGCGCGAGACTACTCGTCCGCCCGCGCGAAACCGCGCCACCAGTCACGAGCGTACGTCGCAGTCTCCCACCGTTCGGAGCAGGCCCCGACGTGGTCCACGAACACGTCCGGCAGCCGGACCTGGTGCTCCCGGAGGTAGTGCGCGAGGCCCTCGGGCCACACGTAGGTGCCGTCGGTGAGATTGAGGCTGCCGTTGGGCGCCCCGCAGAACCGACACCGCGAGGGGCCCATGCACATCCGCGCGATCATGCCGTGCTCGAGGTGTGCAATGACCTCGAAGCGCTCGTCGTCGTCCCAGCTCGTGTCCACGAAGTCCCCTGCCCTCGGTAGCTCGGGGTGGCCTTCGCCCCGCCAATACCCGATCTCGATGAGCTCGCGCGGGGCCAGCGGGTCAGGCTTGCGATCGTCACCGGGTATCATCGATATCCCCCTCGTTCGTCTTGTGATCACCGAGCTGCGGCCCGTCACGTCGGCTGACCGTACCGTGAAACGGCGGGGTCTTCGCCAGAGAAGCGGGTGTGATCGTCTTGCGGTGGGACGCGGACAACCACCAGCGGATGTGTGGTCCGACCACCTCGAACGGCAGCCGGCCCACCGCAGAGCAGGTCGTTCGAGTCGCGCTCACGGGGACGACGACGGAGGTTCGCGACTTCCTGGGAACTCGGCGGGTGTGCCGAGGTCGAGTCCGCATGCGCGTCTGGAGCAGAGTTAGGCGGTTCCGCGCGGTCAGCGTGGCGTTGATCTCCCTCACGCTCGCGCCGGTGCTCGCCCTTCTCTCGCAAGAGGAGGTGTTCCCTGCCGTCCTGGGGAACGCGGCGTATTCCGTACGAGAAGCCTTCCACGCCGTTGCGCTCGTCCTCTGGGCCAGCGGGTCGTTGGCGCTGGCGCTCGTTCGATTGCCGGGACGCGGGCCGAGGTGGCGCTCGTTCTGGCTCGTGCTCGTTCCCGCTGGCGTCGGCGCGGTCGTCACCGCGATCAAGGACGTGGCTGCCACCGCCGACGGCAGCGCTGCTCTTCACGGCTCCGTTCGCGCTGGTGGGGCTGCGCGCGCTCGGTGCGCCTCCGTCGTCTTCCCGAGCCCGGGTGGTCGTGCTCGCCGCGTTCGGCGTCCTCGGAGTGGCGGCGTGGGCGTGTGCGCTCGGGCCGGGGATGTCGTTCCATTGCTTCGGGCCCGCGTTCTCTCCGGCCTGGCTGGCCGACGGCGTCGCCCAGAGCCTGTCTGCCCGCGCGCTGGGCGCACTGATCGCGGCGCTCATGCTCGGGGCGGCGGCGTTCCGGATGCGAGCTCGCGGTAGGTCGGTGGTCGCCGTACTCGGCGTCGCATGTGTCGCTGCGGCCGGGCGCGATTCTACTCACCTGGGCGGCGGCGCACCGCATGAAACAGGCCCTCGATTCGGAAGGGGCGCTCGGCTTCGGACCGAGGGTGCTCGAGCGCCTCGCGATCGCGGCCGAGGTGTGGGATGTCGCGGCCGGCACCGTCGTCGGGATCAGCGCCGCGATTGCAATCGCGGCCGCCCTCGGCGCGGGTGGTCGGGGCGCTCGCGCTCTCGTGCGCTCGATCGTGCTCGTCCTTCCCATCGGCGCCTGGCTGCTGGGCTCGGTCAGCGACGCGCCGTTGATCGTTCACAGCACCGTCGAGTGGGTGGATCCGTGGTGGCGCGCCGCACCGATTACCCCGGTCGCGTTCGATGCGGAGTGGGGCAGCCGGCGTGTTCCGGACGAACGTGGCGCGCTCTGGTTGCTCGGTCCGAACGCTGAGGTGGTGAAGACGATCGGTTCGGTCGACGGTGAAGCCACCCCGGTGCTCCAGATCATCCCGGACGCTCGAGCACCGCTCCGGCGGTTGATCGATCAGGTCGCTGCAACGGGCGTCTCCCGGGTCGAGATCATCGGCCGACGGCCACGCTCGGTCGCGCTCGACGACGCGCATGTCGCGCGAGAGCGCTTCGTGTTCGTGGAGGCCGCGAGCCGTGAGGTGCACGTGATCGAGATGCACGTGCTGACGCCGGGCGAGATGGCGGACCGGCGTGCCGAGTCGTACGGCACTCCGCCCTGCTGGATCGCCGCTCCGTGGGAGCCGGAGGTCGCATGCGAACCGGACGCATGGCGCTGGCTCCTGCTCGACGAGGTGCCGCCGGACGCTCGCGCTGCCGATCTCGTCCGGGTGCAACCAGAAGAGATCTTCGTCGTGCGCAACACCCACCCAGTGCGGCCCTCCGGCGGCGACGCGATTACCCCACTCGCCATCCCGCACGGTCGCAGCGATCTCGGCAAGTGCATGTTCGCGGGCGCCGGGCTCGGACTCGTTTTGCTGGCGATGATCGCCGGCCTCCGCTGGCGCCGGCGCATTCCTTTCGCGGCCGTGCTGGTCCGCAAATCTCGAGGAGTGGGGTCTGTGGTGCCG
Source organism: uncultured Pseudomonadota bacterium (assembly GCA_963832725.1). GTDB lineage: Bacteria > Myxococcota_A > Polyangia > Polyangiales > Sandaracinaceae > JAEZBP01. The sequence goes on along the minus strand of CAWHVG010000005.1, from coordinate 1,933,181 downwards.
CGCTGGCTGGCCTGTTCGGCCTGTGATGTGACGCTCGCGGAGTCGACGCCCGCCGGCTATCGCGTTCCCGACGGGCATCTGGCAGTGGTGCGCACGGGTCGACGCTTCCTGCCCTCGGTTGCGCGCACGGTCTTCGCGTTCCTCACCGAGACGCGGATGGGGAGGCTCGCAGCGGTAGCCCTGGCACTCGCGTTGCTGCGGCTCTGGAGCTGAACACCGGCCTGCGAGCTGGCGCGTTGGGGCGGAATGTCTATCGGGGGACCGACCGCGCAGCGCCAGGTGCTGCTGCGCGGGGTACATCGCGCTCGTCGCGGGCGCCTGACCGCACGCCTCTCGGCGCCCATCGATCGGATCAACCCCGGTAGGGCCCCGCGGGTGCCCTGGAGGCCACGACCCGCGGCGGCAACACCTCCCGAAGGTGGCGCTCGGTGTGGCGTCTCCCGAAGTGCGAGACGAGCCAGCCCGGCCCCCAGAGCATCGCGGCCACTCCGAGCGCCCATGCGACGAAAGTTGGCGACGCGTGCGAGACCACCATGGCCGGCGGGAAACCCGCGCTCAAGAACGTGGAGAATCGGACCCAGTCGGCGAGCCGAAAGTCGACCTCGACGCGGGTTCCAGTCCCGATGTCGCTCAGCGCGCCATGCGCGACGGGACGCCACGGGGCCGGGTACGGGCGCGACAGCGAGAGCGTGAACGAGCTGGGCCCGATTCCCCCCGACATCGGGCCGTTTGCCCGCGTCGCTTCGACGAGCGCGCGACAGCACTCGCCCGGGGAGAGCTCCGTCTCCCACACCGAGCGGGCGCGCAAGAGCAGGAAGTCGGCGATCGACACGCCGGGCAAGATGGTCACGTCGCCGCGGTGGCGCATGGGAAATCGGGGTCGGGACTCGCGGGAGTCGCGGACGGCACCGGCGGCTCCGGCGACGTCGGCGCCTACCGCGCGCTGCCGAAGCCGCACCAGGCGGCGTGGGGCGCGCTGAAGGAGGGCTTCGATCGCATCTGCGACAAGCATCCGTCCATCGCGCGCGGCGGCCAGAAGCGACCTCGCGGCCCAGCCTCGAAGCAGCTCGGGGACATCGACGCCGTCAGCATGCTGGGGGAAGTCCTCGGCGACGTGAAGCAGCGGACCAATAGCAAAGATCGACCACCGGTTCGCGAAGGACGAGCGGTCGCACCCCGCGCTACGATGGACTTGATGTGGGCGCGAACGCTGGGTGCCATGCTGGTGCTGGTGGGCTGTGCGGCCTCCGCGCCGCTCCCGACCACCCCCAGCGAACCGGTCGTCGTACCCGCCCCGGATGCGCGAGACGCCCAGGTGGCGCCCGCACCCCTCGCTGCCGTGCCGCCGCTGGTCGACCTGCCGGAGGCGTCGCCGATTCCGTCGGGGGCCGATGACGCACTGCGAGCGACCTGGGCGCGGCTCTTCGCGTTGGGGTTCCTGGACCCACGCGTCGGCACCCCACACCGCGTGCAGATCGCGGACAGCTCGGTGTGGAGCACCGACCTCGAGACGCGAGAGGCGGTGGGATTTGTGTTCCCCGCCGGCCCAGGGCAGCGCCCCTACGCGTTGGTCGGCGTGCTCGTCTATCCCGTCGAGTCCATCGGTGCCGAGGTCGACTTGGCGGCGACCTGCCGGGCGACGCTCGATGCGCTGGATGTCCTGGGCCCTGAGCCGGCCGATGGTGCCGAACGGTTCGAGTGGTTCGAGCGTGTCGATGCCGCATGGGCGGACTGTCCGGGCATCTTTGCGGCGCTGTTCCTGGCCTCGACCCACGTCGAGCTGGTGAACGACCTGCGCGCTGGTCACCGAGCTGCCGAGCAGACCTACGCGGCCTTCCTCTCCGCGTGGGTGCGGAGCTCGTTCGAGCGCGCAGTGACGGCGCACATGCGAGGCGACGATCTTCTCGCGCGACATGACGCGCACCAGGTCGTCCGCCTCCTTCCGACGCTTCGAGATGCGCTGACCGCGGTCGGTGACGGCTTTGAGCTCGGCAACCTCGGGTATCTCGACGCCGCCGATGCGCTCGCCCGCGATCAGGACCGCCGAGCAGCCGCTGGACCACGAGCGCCGCTGCCGACGATGCCTCCTGGCGAGGTCTCCGCCGACCTCGTGCCGGTCCTCATCGAGCACCTGGACGATGTCTTCGCTCCACAGCTCGGCCAACCGGGCGGGGTCGATTTCCGCAACTCGCCCATCGTCCAGGCGCTGATCCGGGCTGGCGATGCCGCGGTGCCGCCGCTGCTGGATGTGCTGGAGCATGACACCCGGCTCACTCGGTCCGTCCACTTCTTCCGAGACTTCGTGCCCCCGCGCAGCGTCCTCGCCGTTCACGAGGCGGCGTACGCGGCCCTCATCGAGATCCTGGGCGTGTCGTTCTTTCACCCCGCTGCGACCGGCGACGACCTCACGAGCCGAGGGGACGGCCCCCGGGCGCAGCTCGCGGCGCAAATGCGGGCGTTCTGGGAGCGGTACGGGCGGTGGTCCCCGGCGGAGCGCCGCTATCGAATCCTCGCCGCGGATGACGAGTCACGGGATCGGCACGTCGAAGCGGCCATGTGGCTGACGGCCGCCGCGGACGCGACCGCCACCGTCCAGGGATCGATGGTCCAGCCGGTCTGGTTCTTTCCGCCCCACGGCCCGCTCGCGGGCGAGCCGATGCGTTCCCGTCGACAGCCGTCGGTGACGGACCTCCTCGTCAGGCGGATGGAGGAGAGCGAGGTGGCAGGTCTGGGGTGTTCGTTCGCCCACGCGCTCTCGATTTGGACGCCGAGCGAGGCGCCGTCACTGATGCGTTCGTTCGCCCACCGATGTGTCTCGAGCGGGATGTGCGGCTGCGCGCCGACCCTCGTCGAGATTGTTGGCGAGCAGGAGCCGTCCATCCTCGACGACTATGCGCGCTGGCTGCGCGGCAACCGCGACGTGGACCGGTACACGTACGAGCCCATCGCTCGGTTCGCCGCGGCTCCCGCCATCCAGGCGGCGATCGAGTGGCTGTTCCGCGAGGGCCCGTTCGCGCCCACGGCCGTGGGTTGGGGAGCTCGGCGGAACATCGCGGTCCTCGTGGAGTCGGGGATGTTCGAGGTGCCGCTGGTCCGCGAACGCCTCGCCGACGCGCTCCGGCATCAGGACGCGGTCGGCACCCTGACCAGCGATCGCGATGGCAACTCGATGGTTGTCCGAGACGGTGGCTCGTTCAGCGTCAGGTTGCCAGAGCCTGCCACCGAACCGCGTACAGTTCGCATCGGCGACCTCTACGCGGACGCAGTCGCCGACCGAGTTGGGGTCCCCTTCTCGCTCGGCTGGGAGCGAGCCCGACGCGACGCGGCGATTGAGGCCATGCGCGCCCAGCTCCTGCATCGCTGATCCTGCGTCTACGCGGGTTGCCCGACGATCCGGCCAGCATCGCGCCAGTCAGGCCTCGATCGCGTCCTCGTCGACGCCTGGGCTTCCCGCGCCGACCGCCATCCGGTGGTCTCATGGGGCTGTCCTATCTGGGCAGGGCGACGAGGCCAGGCGCGAAATGCGGCACTGGAGTGCCGTCGACCTCGGCGATCGGGAACCAGTCCAGCGGCTCGAGGCCTTCGACATAGAACCACACCGGATCCTCTCCTTCCGGCAGCGGCTCGAGCAGGACGGACTCGCCGCGGTGCGAGAACCGTTCGAGGCAGGTGCGAAGCGCCGCGAGACCCTCCTCGAGTATCTCCTTCGAGCATGCGACGACCGCGTCCGTTGCGATGTGGGGCTCGTCCGGGAAGCTCCCGAGCAGCGGGATGCTCTCGAACTGGAGCGCGCGGACTGCGTCGTCCATGGTCCAGGGTGGGAGCTCGTCGAGAGGCGGCAACCTCTTCACGGCCGCGCGAAGCGTTGCGTGTGGCACCACAGCGATGCCCGCTCGAGCAAACGGCGCGGGCGGCGCGAACAGCGAGGCGGGGTCCTCGAACTTCGGCTGGAGAACGACCAGGTCACCGCTCCGCCGCGGCGCGACCCAACCGTCGGCGTCGTCGCCGCCACAATACGTGCAGCGGTTGAGCAGCACCTCGGACTCGGACCAATCGACGTGATTCACCGCGTTCGAGAGCACCTCGCCGTCGGCGACCAGCTCTTGGAAGGCGTTGAGCTCCGGCGATTGCCGGCGCCCCAACTCGCGGACAAGCCACATGGGCGCAGGGTAGCCCGCCTGGCTGCGCAGCATGGGCTCATCCTGCGCACCAGCCGCAGGCGCGTCGATCTCACGAGAGTGGGTTCGATCGAGACCGGTGCGTGTTGCTGGCCGATGTCGTTGCGAGCACTCTGCTCGCATGTCCGTCCAGGTGCTCGTCGGCTCGCTCGAGGCGCTGCTCGGGGCCTACTCGGGACCGGTGCTCCGCGCGCTCGTGAACCAATCGTCCAACCGCGCGGGTGACGCGGACGAGGCGCCGAGCTGGGCGGAGGTCCGGCGCGCAGCGTCCTACGTCCGCGCGCAGCTCTGCGCGCTCGACCTCAGCCGGGGCCGCCCGGGTGAAGAGCCCGAGGAGGTCGGCCTCCACCAGCTCGTCGACACGCTCGACGCGGCCGGCCTCGATGCGCTCGCGGTGCGCCTCGCTGCGCACGGCGACCGTGCGACCGCCGAGCTCATCGTTCGCCCCGACTTGATCCTTGTGCCGCTGGACCTCGAGCAGCCACTGGCGATGGGGACTCTCACGGTGGGGTCACTTCCGCGCATGCGTGCCCTCGCCGACTTGCTGATCGAAGAGTTCGCGCTGACGGAGGAAGAGCTCGAGTGCGGTCGCGAGGGCGTGGACCGCGACTTCGAGCGTGTGATCTACAATCTCGGCGTGCTCCGGCACGGCATGGCTGAGGCGGACCGGCGAGGGCTGTCGGTCCAGGTCGCGGGCTGACCTCTCCGCGTTGCGTGTGCTCCTTGCTGGTCGCCGCGAGCTCGGCGATCAGTGAGCATCGAGCGGTACGTCGAAAGGCTCGATGCGCATGGTCGGAGGGGTGGCTCCATAGCCATCCCACCGGCCCCAGCACCACGCTTCGCCGGACTGTGTGAGCCCGCAGAAGTGATGGGAGCCTGCCGCGATCGATGCGAGCGGCGGCACGCCCTGGATTGGCTCGCTCGGGTGAGCGGTGGCGTCCATTCCCCGCCCGCCCCAGCAGCGCACGGAGCCGTCTCGGCGCAGGACGCACAGCTCGTCCCATGACGCAGCCAGATCGATCGCGTCGTCGATTGGCTCGTGCGCGAGGGCGTCCACCACATCACGCTCGGCGGCATGAAAGGTCCAGATTTGCCCATCCCGCGTTCGCACCGCGAACCAGCGTGGGATTGCCGCGACGAGCTCGACGACCCCGGCGGGACCCTCGAGGGTGCGTCGCGCCGCCTCGGGCACGAACGCCTCGGACGGCCAGCATCGAACTCGGCCCTCTCTGATGTCGCACGCCGTCCCGATCGCGCCCGAAGCCGAGTTGTAGGCGCTGCCGGCGGACTCGGGGGGCACGGTGCACTCCGTCTCCTCCCCGCGTCGAAAGCAGGTTGCGCGGTAGCGCATCGCCGTTTCTTGGTTTCGGTGTGAGCGGGGAAGCGGGCGAACATCCTTCGTGACCCAGCCTTGGCCCGGACGGCGAGATGGTCCGCCTGCTCGACTTCGGCTCGCGTATGCGCTGCAGAACTCGGCCAAGAAGCTGACCGAGCCGGGCAAGGACCTCGAGATGATGGCGTACATGGCCCCTGAGCGTGCTGGGAGAGCCTGGCCCTCCTCGGTGCTCTCAAAGCGGTCGGCGTCTCGCTCTTCGGGGCGTTCGGCGGGTATCCGCTCTCCGTGGCAGCCAGGGGAGGCGGGAAGGCGTTGGGTGAGTGTCCATGTTGGATACCGCCAACCGCGCCGACCACTGGAAGCGAATGTCGGTGACGAAATGCTGGAGATGCCTCCGTATCTCGTGGTGGCAGAGATAGTCCGGACCGCAAGGCGCGGTGCGGTTACGCTGCCCGGATGAAGCGCGAACCCGACCCGCTCGATCCTCCTCCTGTCGTCGATGCTGCTGAATGGGCCGTCGAGCTTGTCCGGATGTGGGCAGCGGACGGCCAACAACATTCGGTGATCCGGTGGGACTACTTCGAGGAAGCCGGCACCTGGGGAATCGCGCTGGTCGACTTCGCCAGGCACGTTGCGCGGGCATACGCGGAAGGTGCCGGACGAGATCCGGCTGTCGTGATGCACGAGATCCGCGACGCGTTCGATGCCGAGTGGGAGGACCCGACCGACCTTGGAACCGGCTCGTTGCGGAAGTAGGGCACTCGAGCCCATCGCCATCCGGGTTCTGATGCGAGCTCGGGCGCGGCCACGGATCCGGTGACGGCCGGTGCCGGGGCAGCGGTGTGAGCTTACCGCACTTGGACGCGCTCCATTTCGGACGCGCTCGGGCTCCTCGCCGAAAGCCATCACGGTCCCCTTGCCGTACCTCTTGTCCAGGGTGCTGACGGCATCGTGCGCCGCCTCGTTCTTGTTCGAGAGCACGGTTCCTCCGATGGTGTGTGGATGAGGCGGCGGGCGGTGCAGGTCCGCCGGTGCAGCCCGGCGACGCAGCCTGCTCCTCAGCACGCCGATCCTGGTGCGCATCAAGCGCCCCGGCAGACCCGGCACATGGACCTGGGGCCGATCTCGGTGGCAATCTCGGCGTGTGCAGCCCTCAGTCCGCGAACCGATCGAAGCGTACATCGAGTCTTGCGCATCGCTCGGGAGTCACGCCCAACCGAGTGACGATGTCGCCCGAGTTCCTCGCGACGCGCGGGTCGAGCTGGCCATCGAGCTGATTGGTGAGCATCTGGCCGGGCAGTACCGAGGCCGAAGACGCTTCGCTGCGCAAGATGCGTTCGAAGCCCTCTTGAATGCCAGCCGACCCATGAGCGAGCACGAGGTCGCCGAACTCGCCCGCGCCATCGGCGGGACGGGGGGTCACCTGTGCGGCTACCCCTGGCGCCTGGCCTGGACCGAGGCACGGCGGGTGATCAACAGCGTGGGCATCTCCCGCGCGCTCCACGACGCCCTCCGAGAAATGCAGTCGTCGATGAACGTGCACAGGTCCGACAAGAACGCGGCAGTCGCCATCGACCGCGCGCTCTTCTTCGAGACCTTCACGCCGCTCGATCCTTCCTGCTGGGCCGGCGACGTCCTGCGGCGCGATCTGCGCGCGATGTCGGAGACCGCTGCCAGGCGCTGGCGAGACCTTCTCCTCGCCGGCATGGAAGTGGACCGGGCCGAGCCGAAGCCGACGCACGCCGCCAAGCTGGAGAAGCTCGCGGACAAGGTGGACGATTTCGACGTGCGCGCCCACGGTTGGCTGGACGAGGTCGCGAGCCTCGACGAGTGGGTTCTCAGCGCCGCGGGCGCCGACGCTGTCCGTGCGTTGATCTGGGGCCGCATTCCTCGTCCCGACCCGCCGCGCTCTGCGCTGCTCAGGCTGGCGTCCCGACCGTGGAAGCGCGCAAGAGGATGGACACCGAGACATGACCGCATGGTCGGCGGCATCGCGTGGGCTCTGGGGGTGTTGCAGATACCCGAGCGCGTGGCCTTGCTCGAACAGCTCCAGCAGCGCTTCGGTCGGACGACGGCGCGGTACGCGATTCAGGCGGCGCTCGGGGCATCATGACCCGGCAGCGAGATTTGGCGACGAAGGCGTCGTAGCCGGCACACTTCGGATGCCGGCGGGGCGGATGACGCGAGCACCCGCGGCGACGCCGCAATGGCCGCCGACGCCGGCCCCGCGCCCGCCGAGGGGCGGCTGCGGCTGCGCAGTGCCGGGCCCGAGCCGCGCAGCCCTGCCTCCGCTCGCGCTCGTCGCCTCGGTCGGGCTGGTGCTCGCGCGGCGCCGCCGCCGCTGAGCCTGCGCGCCCATCCCGCCGCCGCGCTTTCGCATGACTCGCTACCACGGCGTACTCGCCGGGCGTGCCACCTCGCGGGTCGTCGCATACCGCGGTCGCGCACAGACACCCGTCGCGTGCGGACGCGCCGGTCGGCCACGGTGCTCCTGCCGACGCTCTCGGCCAGCTCGTCGCCAGGGACACCGGTCAACGTTCGAGCGACGCCCTCATGATCTGGCCCCGTGTTTCGAGCAGGTGCTGCGCTGACGCGGCTCGGGAGCCGAACGCTGCTGCCTCGAACCTCTGACGCTCGCGTTCACTACTCATCGGGTGCGTCGGGCTCCTGGCTCGGGGGATGACCCGTGCAGACCAGGCTCCCGTCTGCATCATGCCTGGTGGCGCAAAGGTACTCGTCGCCGATGGCCACGTCGCGAACGCGGCCGAAGGGCATGACCATCGGGGTCTGGAGTGCGGGGCCGTCCACGCGGAGTCGCCCTTCGCTCAGGCCCCAGCAGCGAAGGTCTCCTTCGCGTTCACGCGCGCAGCAGATCGCGCGGTTGCACCAGAGGTGGTCGGCGAGCCCGAGGTCCACGGGCGTCTGCGGGTCGAGGTGCACGTATGCGGGGTCGGTCCGACGCTCGTGCAGATCTTCGTCTTCCGTCCATGGTCGCTCGGGCACACCGAGCTGTCCCAGGCCATTCTGGCCCCAGCACTGGACGCGTCCGTCGTCGAGCAGCGCGCAGGTGGCGCCTCCGAGCACGCCGGCCTCGACGACGTGCGAGAGGCCCTGCACGCGGGTCGGTGGCAGGGAGTCGTCGCGGTGCCGTCGGCTGGGCAGCTGGCGGCGTGATCTGCCCACTCTCAGACAGCCCCCATCGATAGAGCGAACCGTCCGCGGTCACCGCCGAGCTCCAGGTGACGTGGCGCACGCCTGTCAGCGGCCGACCATCGACTTCCAAGAAGCGGGGCGAGCAACGGCGGTCCTCGCAGTTGCCGAAGACGATGACCCGGCCATCATCGAGGAGGACGAGTGAGGTCTCGAACCCGACCGCGACGGCCTGCGCGGGCCTCGGCAAGGGCAGCTCCACGGGCACCTGCGTCACGGTCGGCGCGGGCGCCTGGCCGAGCTGTCCGTAGGCGTTTCCGCCCCAGCAGAACACGCGGCCGCCAGTAGTACGTGCGCAGTCGTGCATCGCGCCGACGGCGACCTCGACCGCGCGCTCGGGGAGGTCGATGCGCGTCTCCCCTCGGATGTCGTACTGCAACGCGCCGTCGAGGCCGACCACATACGCCCCCCAGCACCGAACGACGCCGGAGCGGATGGCGCAGAGCTCCATCCCACTGCTGGCGAGCTTCGGGCCCACGGTGTGGCCGCCGGGTGCAGGACCGCACGCGCTCGTGATGAGCGCAGCGAGCATCGAGAGGTGCAGCGTCGCGGAGAGCGTGCGGCGCGGGCTCACGAGCCGGGCCACTCCCTCCAGGACCCGTCACCCGGGGGGCGCTCCACGAAGGCAGGGTGGCGGAGCGCGTTCGGATTCGTGTGGGTCTTGCAGGACCCGCATCTCGACCCGCCCGTCGTCGCCGATGGTGCTCTCGAGGTAGCCGGTCAAGCCCCGCACCCGTGTGTGCAATCGATGCTTCAGCGCACGCAGCAGCCTTGTTCCGCCCAGTGCGCCAACGGAGCAGGTCAGGAAATCGACCCGTCCGAGCTCGGACTCCCGGATTGCACGCTCGATCTCGCGCAATGCGACGAACTCGTCGGTCACGTTCTCGCCGTAGCGCATGGCCTGGCCGTACTCCTGCAGGAACTGCTCGGTCACCCTCAGCAGGCGGCGCGGTGCGAAGTCGACGAACGGCGTCGTCTGCGCACCGCTGCTGGTCACCCCGCCGCTGCCGTGTCCGACGAGGACGCCCACGACCCCATCACGGCCGGCTCGCGTGCAGGCGACGCGGTACCCGTCGAGGGTCCGCGCCAGGAGCTCAGCCTGGCTGCGGAAGCTGGAAGGGAACGTGATCATGACGCGATCCCAGTCGCCCCCGTGCTCCTCGCCGTCGGACCGGTCGACTTGCTCGGCCCAGCGGTTGTTCTCCCGCAGCAGCCCGCGTTCGTCCCCGTGCCGCCGGCGGCCGCGGCGGGCAGGTCCGCCGTAGTTCTCATCTGCTGTCAGGAGTACGTAAGACATTTCCTACTCGTATCCACCGCGTCTCATCGGCTCGAGCAAGTTGGTGGTTGCCGTGATTGTGGTCGGGATGTGATTCTCCGCCGCCCGCTCGATTCGAAGCAACTGTTGATTCGAGCGGACGACAAGGGGGCGAGGGTGGGGCGTAGCCGGAGCTGCGTGCTGGAGGCGTCTGGATGAGCGACGAGCACGACGGGAACGAGGGCGGAGCGGTCGGAGGCGCAGCGGACGGAGCCGCCGCCGCGGCTGAGGGCGTCGAGCACGCCGCGGAGGGCGATGCCGGCGAAGCGATTGGCGGCGTCGCGGGCGGCCTTGGAAAGGTCGCCGGCGGGATCGCCTCCATCCTCCCCGAGGACGGCGACGCTGGCAAAGCGCGCGAGGCGCTCACCACGGCCTCGAACGTCGCGCAGGGCGTCTCTTCGGGCGTCGAAGCGGCCCGAGGGCTGAGCGAAGTCGCGAGCTCGGGGAATCTCGGACAGGGGCTCGGCGCGCTGGGGTCGGCGACGGAAGCTGCGCGCTACATCGTTCCCGACGAGCGGGCGCGCGAAGTCCTGGAGGGGGCGGGACAGGTTGCGCGTGGAGCCCAGAACCTCACGCAGAGCCTCCAGAACATTGGTGGCGGCGCGAGGCCAGGCGAGTCGAGCATGGGAGGCGGCCGGAACGACGACGTGGCCTTCCATCTCGAGGTCGACGGCATCGATGCGACCTGGGGCGTCGAGTCCATCCAGCTCCAGGAGGGGCTCAACCGCCTGTCCATGGGCGTGATCGACGCGCTCTGCGAGCACGCGCAGCCCGAGGTGTCGGAGCTGCTCGACAAGGACTGCCACCTCACCATCGAGCGGGAGAGTCAGCAGCGCTCGTACCACGGCGTGGTGTGGCACGCGGAGGTGCGCGAGACCGTGCACGGGGTGGAGGTACGGCTGCACGTCGTCCCGGCAGCTCGGTACTTGAGCGAGATCTTCACGAGCCGCATCTACCAGGACAAGACGGTCCCGGAGATTGTCGAGGAGATCTACGGCGAGAAGCTCGGTGGGCGGCACCGCTCGCTCCAGAACGATCTCACCGAGAGCTACGAGACGCGCGAGTACACGGTCCAGTACCAGGAGTCCTGCTTCAACTTCATCGCCCGCCTGCTCGAGGAGGAAGGGATTTTCTTCTACTTTGACCACACGGACGATCTGGAGAAGCTCGTGCTCGTCGACGGGACGAGCGGGCTGCCGACCGTGCGCGACGACGGCAGCGTGCCGTACGCGGAAGATCCGTATCAGGTGTCGGACCACGAGGCCGTCCGTGTCGTGACGCACGAGCAGCACGTCGGCGCGACCGACGTCGTGACCTCCGACTACGACTGGACCAACCCCGCGCTCCAGGTCCGGGGCGAGCAGACCGGGCGCGGGAGCGAGAGCCTACGCTCGAGGTCTACGACCACACCGATGCCGTGACCTTCCACCGCTACAGCGGCCGACAATACGGCGCGAACACCGCCACCACGCAGGTCCGACTTCGCGCGGAGCTACTGGACCTCGCGAGCCAGCGTTGGGGCATGGAGTCGACGGTCACGACGGCACAGCCGGGCTTCCTCCTCGAGCTCTCGGGCGCGCCCGACGGCGCGCTGGACGGCCAGTACCTCATCGTCGAGTGCGACTCGTCGGGGGCCGCCACCGAAGGCAGCCGAGGCTCCTGGGAGAACACCCTCGCGGTGGTCCCCGCGTCGATGCCCTACCGCCCACCGCGCAGAGCGAAGCGGCCCACCATCCACGGGTTCGAGTCGGCGACGGTGGTGGGGCCCTCGGGGGAAGAGATCTACACGGACGAGCACGGCCGCGTGAAGGTGCAGTTCCACTGGGACCGCGAAGGCCAACGCGACGAGCACTCGAGCTGCTGGATGCGCGCGATGCAGGCTTGGTCGGGCCCCGGCTTCGGCACCTGGTTCTTGCCGCGTATCGGCATGGAGGTCGTGATCGCATTCCTCGGCGGGAATCCGGACCGCCCGGTCGTCGCTGGCTGCCTCTACAACGGAGCGAATGCCGCACCGGCCACACTGCCGGACGACAAGACCCAGAGCGTCATCCGAACGAAGAGCTCGGTCGACAGCGACGGCTTCAACGAGATGCGCTTCGAGGACAAGGCCGGTAGCGAGCGCATCTTCGTCCACGCGCAGAAGGACTACGACGAGGTCGTTGAGCACTGCCACACGACGCACGTCAAGGTCGACCAGAGCAACACGGTCGACCACGATCACACGGAGACGGTCGGTAACGACCAGACGCTCCACGTCAAGAACGACCGAAAGAAGAACGTCGACAACGACGAGCACACGGTGGTCGGTGGAAACCGCACGGAGGACGTGACCGGCCACGAGCAGATCCACATCCACAAGTTCAGGAAGACGAAGGTCGAGGAGGACGACAAGCTCGTGGTCCACGCGAACCGCGAGATGCACGTGGATGGGAAGGACAAGGAGGACATCGTCGGCGGTCGAGATGTGACGGTGTCCGAGTTCGACGCTCTGAAGGTCATCTCTGGTGCGAATCGCACTGTCCATGTGAGCGGGAAGTACAGCGTCACCATCGACGGTGACCAGTATGCGCAGAAGCAGAAGGGCACCGAGAAGTTCGTCCAGGCAAGCCCGCAGACGTACGTCGAGTCTGCCGGCGAGTTCCACGTCAAGGTCGGCCCCTGCCACCTCATCGCCAAGAGCGATGGGACGATCGTCCTGAAGTCGGACGCCAAGATCGGCCTCGAGTGCGGTGGGTCGAAACTCGAGCTGACCCCCCAGGGAATCGCGCTCGAGGGCACGTCGATCCAGGCGGCCGCGGGTGAGTCGGCCCTCAAGCTCGAGTCTTCCAAAGCGACGCTCAAGGGAGCGATGGTCGACATGCTTGCGGACATGTTCGCGACCATCAAGGGCACCCTCGTCCGGATCAACTGAGGACCGCGATGCAGCGAATGGTGGAGAGCCTGCGCTCGGACCTCGTCGACTTCGTGCAACAGCGCGAGTCGCTCATGTTCGTTCTCTGGGCCAAGAGCCCCCTGGACCTCGTGTACCCGTTCAAGCTGCTCGACGCGATGGAGCAGGCGACGCAGCGCGACATGATCCTTCTCTACACGCACGACTGCTTCGACCCGCCTCGATACGTCGACTCGATCATGGCCTCCGCGGACATCGAGATCGACGAGGGAAACTCCGTGATCCAGCAGGGGTTCGGCGAGGAGGGTGCGGAGCCGTGGACTGGCCTGCCCGCGGAGTGCCACGACGACCGACGCCGGCCCGTCGACCGCATCCGTTCGCTCGTGGAGCACATCCGTCGGTACTACCCCGACCCATCCCATCGGATCGTCCTGGGTCTCTTACCCTCTGAGCTCTCTGATCCCGAAGGCTACGCCGAGGTCGTCCTCCAGCTCATCCCCTGGAACGGATACGAGCCGTGGATGGCGGGACTGCGGATCGTCGCCTGTGATAGTCAACGGCAGCCGCGCATCGTCCCGACGCTCGTGAAGCAAGATGCCTTCGGCACGCTCGTGCGCCCCATCGACTTCTCGACCAACGCGATGACCCAGGCGCTCGTCGACACGATGGACGATCGCAGCGCACCTCCGGCGGACCGGATGGCCGCATTCGTGCAGGTTGCGGCGCTCGACCATGCATGGGGTCGACACGATGAGGCGGTCGCGAAGTACTCGGTCGCCCACCGCTTCTACCTTCAGGAACGGAACGAGCCGATGCGTGGCATCTGCATCCTGCATGCCGGGTACGCGTACGAGCAGTCGAACCGGTTCGCCGAGGCGCGCGAGAAGTACCAACAAGCCCTCGAGCTCGCGATCGCCAACGACATCCGGCAGCTGATGCTCAACGCGATGATGGCTCTCGCTGCGCTGCACCAGCGGTTCTCGGAGTGGGGACCGGCTGCCGAGTACTGGGAGGGAGCCTCCTTCGTCGCGAAAGCGATGAACAACCCGTACGCGCTGGCCGATTGCACGGAGCACGCCGGGGTTTGCCAGATCGCCTTGAGCGACCTGCGGAAGGCGCTCGCGCTCTGGGACGCGGGAAAGCAGGTCGCCCAGCAGGTCGGGTACTGGCCACGGGCGGTCTCGCTCCTGGAGAACCTGGTCGAGATCGAAACGCGGCAGCAGATGGGCGAGGCACGGGAGGGGCACCAGCGGGAGCTCGCCGTCGCGCGGCACGAGCTCGACCACCAGCGCGCGGAGACCGCGGCGGCCCAGCAGGCCGCGCAGGGAGTCGCCTCGTGACGGCCCGGAGATCACCGAGCGCGGGGGAGTTCTTCTCGAGCTTCGCCCCGCTGAGCGAGCAGCGGCGGGACCGTGTCGCTCCGGCTTCGGCATACGAGGGGATGCTGATGGAGTTCGGGGCGGAGCAGCAGGCCGCGGGCGAGCAGGCCGTGTTGCATCCGGTCGACACGGCTGCCCACGCAGCCACGAACGCCGTCGCCATGGAGGGGCAGATGTTCTCGGAGTACGCGGAGGGTTGGACGCACCTGCCGCCTTCCGGCTGGGCCGCCCCCTCGTACCTCATCAACAACGCGATGGCGACGATCGGCCTCGTCGATCAGATCGCAATACGTGGGTCTGGCCGCCCTCACCGCGCCGCTCGCGCAGATGGCCGTCCCGCTTCCGTGCATGACGCTCACCTCGATGGGGCTCGGAATCCGCACGCCCACACGCATCCTCCGAGCCTCATCCCGCCGGCCCCGCCATGCCCCTTACCGAGTCTCGGCGCGATGCTGCTGCCGGGTGCGCTCTCGGTGCTCGTGGGCGGGCTGCCCGCAGCGCGCGCGGGCGACGTCGGCATGATCGTGACGTGCGTGAGCCTGGGACCGCCCGTCGAGGTTGCGGCCGGGTCGTCGAACACCTTCTTCGCGGGGGCACGGGCGGCCCGTGTAGGCACCGACTTGTTCTTTCACGACAATCCCAGCCCGCTCGAAGGCTTCGCGCTCTTCATGGCCGTCGCGGGCGCCGTAGCCGGGATCGCGAACGCCGTGGCAGGGGCCGCGGAGGGCAACTTCGCGTCTGCTGGCATGAGCGTGGCGCAGGCCGCGGCGGACGCCGGAGCGCTCGCCCTCAAGCAGCTTCGGAAGATCGACCCGGGGATCCCTCCTGACTTCGGCGTGTTCCTGACGGGCGATTACACGGTGCTGGTGGGCGGAATCCCGCTCCCGCCGGCAGTGGGCATCGACAAGATCGTCGGCGCGCTGCGTCGACTTGGCGGAGCCGTGGCTCGACGGCTCAATCGCGGCGGCAACTACGCCGACCAAGCTCCGCATCACTGCGGCACCGCGAACTGCGCAGGCCACTGATGCGTGTCTGCGGATCAGTCGAGGGCCGACACCTGGTCGGCGATCCCATCGACGTCGTGACGGGGGCGAACACGTTCCGCGAGGTCGAGTTCGAGCTCGACGGCCCGTTCGAGCTCTTCTTCTACAGGCACTACGACAGCCGGTGGTACCGGGAGGACCGCGGCCTCGGCTTCGGGTTCCGCCACGGCTTCGACCACTGGCTGGTCTTCGACCTCGACGGCGTGACCTACCTCGAGTCGGATGGGACCGCCCGTCACTTCCGGCACTTCACGTACGACGGCGAGCGGCAAGCGAGCGGCGGGTGCTGGCTCGAGCGGGTCAGCGAGGAAGAGCTACGTCCTCAGCAGGTACGCACATCCCTCGCTCGTCTTCCGCCGGCCGGCCCGTGCGCTCGAGGCAGAGCTCGTCGAGATGCGCCAGGTCGTCGACGGCGTCGAGGAGCGCGTCGCGCTTCACTACGACACGGGCGGCCGTCTCTCCAAGATCCTCGCGCCGCGAGATGAGACCCTGAAGCTCGAGTGGGATGCCGACGGGCGCCTCCACGGCGTGCAACGGTGGGCCCGCGACGGCAGTCGGCAGTGGTTTGCTCGCTACCACTACGAGAACGGCTACCTGATCGCAGCGACCGACCCGTACGGACACACGTTCCGCCTCGGCTACGGTCGCGACGGTCGTGTCTCACGCCGCACGGACCGACGCGGCTACAGCTTCCACTTCGAGTACGACGCCGACGGTCGCTGCGTCTCCAGCTACGGCGACGACGGGGCGGTCTCGGTGCAGCTCACCTACAAGCCGCTCGAGTACGAGACACGCGTCCTGGACGCGAATGGCGCCGAGTGGGTCTACCAGTACTCGCCGGCCGGCGTCGTCACCCTCATCACCGACCCCCTTGGCGGCGTGCGCTACTTCAAGCTGGGCGACGACGGACGGGTCCTGCGGGAGTACGACGCGCGAGGAGCCTGCACCCGCTACGTGCATGATGAGGCGGGCGCGGCGATCGCGAAGATCGACCCCGACGGGAACCGGATTGCGCTGCCCGAGCCGCTGAACCCCCCGAACCCCAAAGCGCACCGCGTGCCGCGCCTGCCGATCGAGTGGGAGCTCGGCGACCTATGGGAGCGCGACTTCAAGCTGCCCGACCCACACGAGCTGCCCTTCGACCTCCCGGCCGAGGTTCGACAGGCGCTCACGACCAGCGACGATCCTCGGCGCGGTTCCGTCGAGGTGGTCCGAGACATCCATGGGCAGCGGCAGAGCGAAGAGGTCGAAACCGGCCACGCCCGCCGCTACGGGTACAACGAGAACGGCGGCCTCACCGAGGTCGTCGACATGGAGGGCCACACCTGGACGATCGAGGTCTCGGGCTGGAACGACATCGTCGGTGAGGTCGATCCGCTCGGCGGACGGACCGCGCTACGGGTACTCCTGTACCCGCGAGATGACCGACGTGACCGACGCGGCGGGCACCCACACCGAGTACATGCGCGACCTGAAAGACCGCATCACCGAGGTCCGCCGGAACGGCCACCTCCGGGAGAGCTACGTCTACGACGGCGGCGACCACCTCATCGAGAAGCGCGATGCCAACGGCGAGGTGATGCTCGAGATTCACGCGGGACACGGCCGGACGCGCCGTAGAACGCAAGCTCGCCAGCGGTGAGGTGCACACCTTTCGGTACGACGAGCAAGGCCGCGTCCTCTCGGCGCGCATGCTGCGGCACGAGTGCACCTTCGCATACGACTTCCGAGGGCGCCGAATCGAGGACAAGCGTGACGACAAGGGCGTCGAGCACCGCTTTTCGGGTGAGCGGCTCGCCTCCACCGTGGTCCTCGACCGATTTCGGACCGAGTACCACGCACTCGATGACGGCTCCTGCATCCTCGTCGACCCGGGTGGACACACACACCGGCTCCGGAGCCACGGCCGGGGCATCTTCACGCGCGACTTCGCGAACGGGCTCAGCGAGACCATCCAGTACCACCCTCGCGGAGGTCGCATCCTGGCGAAGGTCTTGTTCGCCAAGGACGCACCGCAGCACGCATGGGCGCGACGCTTCGTGTACGGACCGGAGGGCACCCTCCAGCTCGTCATCGACAGCGAGCGAGGGCCGACGCGACACGAGCACGATGCGGCGCTTCGGCTGTCCAAGACGACGCACCCCGACGGGCGGACCGACGAGTACAGGTACAACGCCGCTGGCACCCTCTTCCAATCCCCCACCCTCGGCCAGGCTACCGCCGGCGAAGCGAACCGACTTCGCTACGCGAACGGCGAGCAGTACGAGTACGACCACCGGCACCACCTCAGCCGTCGAGTCAGCGCGCGCGGCACGATCCAATACGACTACGACAGCAACGACCAGCTCGCTGTCGTGTTCTGGCAGGGGCCTCAGGGCCAGACGTGGGGCTGGGATGCCGAGTACGACCCGCTCGGCCGACGCATCCGCAAGGCGCCGGGATACACGAACGACACCCACTACTACTGGGATACGGACCGCCTCGCTGCTGAGGTCTTCAGTGACGGCCGGGTGCGCGTGTACGTCTACCCCGACGCGTTCGCGATGGTTCCGATGCTCTTCCTCGACTACGAGAGCGCGGACGCCGACCCGAGCTCAGGGCGACGCTACTACGTGCTCACGGATCAGCGCGGATGCGTCGAGCGCGTGCTCGATGACACCGGCACCATCGTCTGGAAAGCCCAAGTCGACGCGTACGGGTTAGCGCGTGTCGAAGTCGGGGCGACCTTCTACCAGTCGCTACGATTCCCTGGCCACTGGCTCGATGCAGAGACCGGGTTGCACTACAACCGCTTCCGCTACTATGACCCCATGCTCGGCCGATACCTCCAGGTGGACCCGATCGGCTTGTTCGGGGGGGTGAACCTCTATGGATACACAGAGAACCCCCTCACGCAGGTCGACATCAGGGGGCTGTCACACGAGCCCAATCCGAGTCCGAGCGACCATGACTCGGAGTCCCCCGACGGATGCGAATCGGCGGCGCAGCCAGCGGTCCATCACCCTGGAGAAGTCACTGCTACACAGCGGCGAGAGGAAGGACACAGGTTACCCAGTTGGGTGAACGAGTCCAACGAACACTTGGTGGTGTTCCGCGACGGACACTATCAGTATGCTGATGGCGCCAGCCCTTCTGCTGTCGGCCAACGCTATGCGGGAGTCAATCCGACGGAATGGGCCTCGCCAGAGGGCCATCCACAAGCGGGTGCGATCGAACATAGCCGCGCGGCGGCACATCGCGCCATACGACAGGGAGCGGAAACAAACACCCCCCACTGCGTCGCCGGTGACGGCCCAGACCACCCACTTACGGAGAGTGGTTGGGCGGATACTCCATCGGAGGGTGCGACGCGCGCCCCCTATGAGGACGTAAGGGCCGAGAACGAACGCATCGGACATACTCCTAGAAACGCGGGAGCATTGGACCACGGTGAACCGGGCCGGTGGGCAACGATGCACGCCGAGAAGCAGCAAGGAGTGCTGCGGCCGAATGAACCTGGTGGAGTGAATCTTCCGATGTGCGATGACTGCGTCGAACACTACCGAGCCAAGGCAACCGAGAATCAGGTGCCGCAGGTTCAGACGGATCCAGAGATGACCCGCATCTTCCACCCCGACGGGCGCGTAGAGGAGGTGCATCCAGACGGTAGTGTTCGCTTCGACCCGCGTTATGACTGATTTGCAACGGAGGGGCCGTGGACCTGGTTGACGCGCTTCGCGCGATAGTGATAAGTGACCCTCACGGCAAGTTGCCGCTGCATCAGAGGGTGAGTCTTCTCCGCTTGATGGGCCCACTGAGGCGGGAGCACGGGTTTTCCGTGCGACACGAAGGGCTTCGGCGCCGTCTTGCTCTGGCTGCTTGGTGCGTGGGTAAGGTCCACCCGGTTTGGGCAGGGGACCATCGTGGCCGTCTAGTAGACGACTGCATTTCCGCCGCTGTCGGAGTGCTGTCGGGCACTGTTACCGTCGAAGCGGCACATCATCTGTTTGGCGTGTCCCGACGCGATATGATGAATATTGTATACCGCGATCCGAGTGCGACTTACGCATATGTTGGGATGTCGGCGTACAAACTTGTGCGACTCAGCTACAGCGACGAAGACTTGCTAGGAATGGCGCCTCTTCCTGAGAGTGAGCTCGGCCTGGACCCCGACCTCACTGATGTGGCGTTCTGCGCGTCCATCGCCGCAGCGGGAGGCGCTTGGTGGGAGAACGTCGGTGTCGACCTGCGCCGTTCTTTCTGGCTAGAGTATCTCGACAGTGCGGCACAGGCACTCGCCGACGAACTCGCGCTCCCCGAGGCCGCAGAAGGGTAGACGATGAATATTCGAGGATCATGGTGGTATTTCGGAACGGTGATGGAACCCGTCGTCGAGCACCACATCTTCCGCAGGGACCCGGGTCAGGGCTCGGATGAGCAGGGCACACTGGCTATTCGTATACCCGAAGAGCGAGTGGCCGGAAACGAGTTGCTCATCGATTTCATCGTCGAAGATTCGACTCTCACGGATGGCCCATCGCCACCCGGCGTTCAGAGGTCGGATGTCCTAACACCGGCGCTGGCCGCCTACATCATTCGCATGACTCTCATGAAAGCTCTCCTGCCCGTGTATGCGGATCGAGTGAACTCGGTTCGATACCGCGACACGCAGACCGGCTTCGAGGAGGTCAAGCCTGTCTGAGCACTTGTCTGTTGCCGGTGGCGGGTCGCTCGTGACTGGGCGGAGGTGCCAGGGACGGGTAGTCTAGCTCCCCAGATGCAGCACGAACGCGTCGATGCCGCCGTTGGAGACGCTGTCCCCGCCGCCGAAGTTCACGGTCCCGGTGAACTCGCCCACGATGACGGTGCTGTTTCCGGGGCCGACGGCGACGTCTCGGACTCCCACGGACCCGGCGCCAGCGGATCCCGACGACGCGTATCGGAAGTCCGTCTGGTACACCCCATCGAGCGTGTACCGGGCAAGGAACCCGTCGCGGCCAACCGGGGAGCGGGTGGATCCTCCGAACGTGGTCGGAGTCCCGAATGACCCAACGACGAACACGTGCCCGGCGGTATCGGTCGTGGTCGCGTTGGCTTCGTCCTGTCCCCCCAATCCTCCTGCATAGGACCGAGCCCAAGCAGGCGTGCCATCGGTCTGGTACCCCACAACGAAACCGCTTATGTCGGAAGCTGAAAATGCCGGAGCACCCGTGCCGGGGTCGAGCATGCCGTCGTATCTTCCGACCGCGTAGGCTTGCCCATCCCGAACGGCGACACTCTCGACCGTGACGAAGCCTGCGCTGCCCTGAATCGCCTCGCCCCACACGGGAGATCCGGTCGACGAAAGCCGGGCAGTGAATCCCGACCCGTACAGGTCCGCCATCGCGAGCGCAGAGCCGAAGGAGACAGTGCCGCTCTTGTACGAGCCTCCGACCGTGATGGTCGAATCGCTGTCGAGTGCGATCGCGGAACCGGTGACCTTCCGGCCGCTGTTGCTCCCGGAAGCATGGAACACCTGCGCCCACCGGTAGACGCCGTCGGGATCGTAGGCGGCGAGGATCATCGAACCCCCACCTTGCGCAGTCTGGCTGCCGCCGCCCCAATCGACCGTGCCCGTAAACCCGCCGACGAAGACTGCGCCGCTCGCGTCCGCGGCGACGCCCCCAAGCGTCGTGCCGTAGGCCCCGAAGCGCTGGTCACCGAGATACGATCCGCTCGCGTCTAGGCGCACGAAGAATGCGCCCGTCGTCGTGCCGCTCCCGAAGTCGAGGGCCGACGCGTCGCCGACCACGTACACGCGGTCGCCCGAGGGACTGACCGCCATGTCGAGGGCGTTCATGTCGACGTAGCTGCCACCGGGAGAGACGTAGCTCCACACGAGCGTTCCGTCGGCCTGTAGCTTCGCGACGAACACCGCACGCGAACCCCCGACGATCGAGACGGGGCCCGCGCCGAAGTCGACAGTGCCCGCGATCACACCGGCAACGTAGATGTTGCCCGCGGAATCGATGGCGACGGCCGAAGTGCCGTCCGAGCTGCTGCTACCGAACCCACGATCCCACGCCATGAAGTCACAGTGACCGGCGAGGCACGCTCCTCCCGGACAGAGATTCGGAGCGTCGTCTTCTACTCCGCTGCAATCGTCGTCCATCCCGTCGCACGTCTCGGCTACGCCTGGGTGGATGCTCGCGTTGCTGTCGTCGCAGTCGGGTCCGCAGGTGTCGCCGTTGCAGCACACCGCGCTGACGTAGGTGTCGCTGTCCGCGTCTAGGTCCCCGACGGTGCTCGAGTCGCAGTCCTCGTCGTGCGTGTCGAGCGGGTCGCCGCCTCCGGGGCACAACTCGGTGTTGCCGGGGAAGCGGTTCGGGTCCGTGTCGTCGCAGTCGTCGCCACCGGGACAGGCCATCGTCTGGTGCCCGTCCCCGTCCATGTCCCGCATCGACGGGTCCGAGGGGCAGTCGCTGGGGATGCAGCTCGTGCTCGTCTCGTCGCACGTCTCGCCCGTGGCGCACGGAGAGGTGCCTGCCACGCACCCGTTCGGAGCTGCCCCCGACGCCCCCGGCGAGCATGTCTCGGTCCCGTTGCAGTAGAGCCCGTCGTCGCAGTCGCTGGAGGATGTGCAGACGGGTCCCGCGTCGCCCCCGGCGTCCGCCGTGGTGGCGTCGAGGCCACCTCCGTCGGTGGGCATCGCAGGGCCGTCGCAGGCGGCGAGGAGGAGCACGAGAAGAGAAGCGAACCGGTAGCGCACTGGTACCCCCATGGGCGTGAGCTGCCATCGTGTCCCGAACTTCTTCATGCGTGCAAGCCTGGTGCTACCGGCGTCAACGCCTGTTGACACCGCTCGGCCGGCCCCGCTCCGATTCGTCGCAGGAGGTGTCTCGGACCCTCCGTCGATGCGCGGCAAAACGTGGATTGCGGAGCCCGGTCCCGGGCCACGTCTCGGGACAGCATGAGATGGGCCACGGTTGTCCGGCTGGCGCTCCGGGTGCGACACTCGACTCCATGCGGGGGAGCGCGTCGATCGCCGTTGCTATCGTCCTGGCGTCGTGCGCCCGGCACGATCGTGCGGTTGGCGAGTCGTGCGGGTATGACGGCGACTGCGAGCTCGGCAGCTCATGCGCGGCCGTGGACGCGTGGGATGGCGGCGCGAGCTACGCGTGCGTGGCCCACTGCAACGCGGGCGCCGCTACGCACTGCGACGGTGGCGGCGTATGCTGGCCCGTGAGCACGGCCACCCCGGACGTGTGGGGGTGCTTCCCGGGCAACGACGTCCCCATCGGCCAGCCCTGTTGGCTGGCGGTCGGGTGCGTCAGGGGCGCGTTGTGCCAGCCGCGCGGTGACGGGGGCCTGCCGGGCGTATGTGCTCCGGTCTGCGTTCCTCTGTGCGGCCCGCTCGAGCACTGTTATTCGGGTGGAGACTGTGAGTTTGGGCTGGCGTGCGTGACCGTGGGAACGATGGGGACCCTCGCCGACAACGAGTGCGTCCCGGTCTGCGCACCGGTGATGGGTGATGTTGGGCTCTGCCCCGACGGATTGGCCTGCGCACCGTTCGAGCGGTCAGACGGAACGACCTCCCATGCCTGCTACCCCGGGGGCGCCACGCCGCTTGGTGCGACTTGCACGGGACATCGCGAGTGCGAGCGGGGCGCGGTGTGCGTCGGCGACGGCGCCACGGGAATCTGCTCCCCGGCCTGCAACATGGACAGCGACTGCCCCAACGGAGCCCGCTGCACTGGCGGCATCTGCGGACCGTGAGCGGCGCTCAGCTTCGCGTTTCTCATGGCTCTGGACCTGAACACCGGCCTCCGAGCTGGCGCCGAGCGGGATGGCACGATTGGCCTATCGGACGATCGAGCGCGTCGCCGGTGCGGGGAGGGCAACTACGAGAACTCCGACGCGGTGGGATGACATCGTCTGCCCACTGCATGCCGCCGCCAGCGCCGTGGTCCACCCGCAAAGGAAGAGCCGCGAGGGCTCCTCCGGGGTGGTCGCGGTCCAGTCAGCGGCTCGACCACTGCACGCGGGACGTGATCTCCCTCGGGGGCGACTCCCAAGTGTCCGCACGCGCTACATGCGAGGGCTGGCTGGAGCTCCGCGGGGCGGCTCCACACCAAGACGAGCTCGCCCCCGGGAGCGATGTCCAGCGCGTAGCAGTGCTGGCGCGCTTCCCGGAGCTCGATCTCGGTGCTGCGAAGGGCGAGACCGCAGCGCTCGCATCGCACGGTGCTGGCGTGCGCCTCGAGCTCGATTGCCGTCATGAGACGGCCGCACGACGGGCTCCGGCACACGAACAAGCTGTCGACCCGGCGCATGGCCATGCCGCAGCAGTTCGCCCGCGCGGTCATGCGGTCTGCCGGACGAGGTAGCGGTGGGCGGCCTCCTCCATCCCGAGCCGGGCGGCCGTCGGGCGCTCGCGCGCCGCGGCCGTGATGGCGTTCGCGACGTCGAAGGCCGACACCTCGGTCTTCAGCGCGTCCCGCAGGCTTTGGGCGGATCCGCGCGCCGGCAACAGGTGCTGCTCCGCCGCCAGCGTGCGTCCGACCGTCTGCGTCTCCGAGCTGGTCAGCCCGAAGCCGCGGAGCGCCTCGATTCTCCTCGAGCGCGGAGTCGAGCAGCACGTCCACCGCGCGCTGCCAGCGCTCGATGTCGCCGCGGGCCTCGGCGAACGCAACCGGGATCGCGTCCCGGAGCTGCTCGTGGAGGCGCGAGGGATCCCCGATGTGCCGTAGCCGGACTCCGGCCTCCGAGCGCCAGGATCGCATGCCGTTGGTGCAGACCAGCCGGTAGGTGACCGGCGTGAGCTGCACGCTGCGCAGGCCGAGCTCGGAGTTGCCGATGTCGATGCCGTGCTCGATGACGTCGCCAACGCGCACCGCCTTGCCCTCGCCAGGCAGGGTGATGCGCATGAGGGTGTGTGGGCCCACGGCCGCGGCGCGGACCAGCGCGTCGGCGCGGTAGCCGGTGCGGTCGAGGCAGTCGGAGACCATGTCGAGCAGCATCTCGTCATCGGCCGCGGCGTAGCGGTCGCTGAGCACGGCGCGGACCTCTCCGCCCGCGAGACGGAGTAGGGCGGCGCTGCTGTCGCGCGCGAGACCGTAGTTCATGCAGGCGATCTGGAGCTTCGGCGGGAGCGTGCGGATGTACGGCGCCGGCGCGCCGAAGCGGGAGCAGAGCTGCGAGAACGCCTGCTCGCGGAGAGCCATCGGCTCGCCGACCTCGCGGCCGGCGAAGGGCACGCGGACGAGCTGCATGGTGCGGGAGTCCGTGGACCCGAAAGCCCACGCCCGGAGATCGGTGGCGACGACGTCGTCGCGCTCGCCGTCGGTGCGGTGGGCGTCGAGGATGCGGGTGGCGGCGACGTCGAAAGGCACCGGCTTCGAGAAGGCGTGCCATTGCTCCAGCTGATCCGGGCGCGGGACGAGGGACTCGGTCGACGGAGCGCTGCGCTCCGCTGCGGTGGCGGTGGTCATGAGGATCCTCCTTCTGGACCCGGCCGAGCGGCATGCCCGGCTCACCGATCTGATAGGAGGTTCCCCCGAGTCTTTCGCGTGCAAGATTACGATCCGTAGCCGCACCGGGACCTGGATGTGGTAGAGACATGCACATGGACAATGCCCTCTCCGTTGCGAGTGTGTATGCTCCGAAACAGCCGACGCCCAGTCCGCGAGCCCTGCGAGCCAGGCTGAGTGTGGCGCGTCAGATTGTCGCCGAGGCCGGGGCCCGCCTCGTTGTGTTCCCCGCAGGGTTTCTGTGGGCAGAATCGGCCAAGAAGGTGATGGCGGTCGCTGAGCCGGTGCTTGCGGCCGCCCGCCAGCACGACGTTGCCGTCGTGTTAGGCGTCGACGTGCAAGCGCAAACCGGCACGAAGACCGGCGACACCAAGACGATGACGCCGCCGGCCGCGCTCGATAACTGGTGCGTCGCGTGGCCAGCCAAGGACCCTGAGCGCATGCCTTGGAAGCAGCGGTCCTCGACGTCCTGGAACGGTTTCTCTGTCGTGCGGCCCGACGCTCGCCGTGCTCTTGCCGTCGATGGCCGTGTGGTAGAGGTGCTCATTTGCGGCGAGATTTTCTCGCGGCCCATCCGCAATGCGCTCGTTGCGAGGAGGCATGAGGTGGACCTCGTGGCGGTTCCCGCACACACAGCGCAGGGCTCTCGGCACGGACGTGGGCTCCAGTTTCTCGCCACGAACGGCCTGCCAGCCCTTCGATCGGTACATGCGGCACATCCGGCGTGGCTTCGCTGGGAGTTGTGGCTACCGGACGGTTCTCGACCCGACGTCGCGGCGACGTACGTTGGTGATGCCTTCGTCCATGCGTGGTTTACTCGTCGGACGGTTCCGTTGGTGCGGCAGGTGACCTGATCCGCCCCTTGGCACCATGTTCCTCGCGGGCTGAGGCGCGATTTGCCTACAGCAAGAAGTTCGAATCATCGTTGAAGAACTCTTCTGCCCGCGCAGCCGTGATACGGCTCCATCCCCGCGGTTCGAAAACACTGCGACGTACCGCACTCAGGATGGCAGTTGCCCCGGTTTTGTCCTTTCCTCCCGCGACCCGCCGTGCCGCGGAGAGGTCGAGCACACTCTCGCGCCAAACGCCGCGATCCTCCTCACGATGCATGTCGCCTGGATAGCCAACCTCGACGTGGCTCAACTTCCCCGACATGTGAAGGATGTAGTCTGCCACGCGAGATCCATGGTTCCCGTCGGGCACCCTGATCCGCTGGGCCTTTTTTACGAGTTCCCTGGCACGATGGACCTCGGTGAGCGCTCCTTTCTCGCTCGCCCAGAAGACCCAGTCCGGATCGTGAAGCACAACCCACGGCAGAGTCTTACCTTCGTGTTTGCCGAACCTGAGCTTGGGCCAGGTGATCATTGCACTCCCAACTTCCCGCTCGCAGCATCTGGGTCGAGCCACGGGCTGGGCTTGTTGCCGCTGGTGATGAGAAGCTCGCGGCGCGCTCGCGTGCTCGCGACGTAGAACAGCGCCCTCTCACGGCGCTCGGCCTCGTCGCGCACGCCGCGGTCATCGGACAGGGCGTCGCCGACGAGGAGCGGGACCTTGCCCTCGTCTACGCCGGCGATGATCATGCGGTCGAACTCGAGGCCCTTTACGCGGTGCATCGTGGCGAGGCGTAGCCCAGGCTCGTCGCGGTTCTCGGCCCGGCTGCGCCGGATGCGGTAGGTCGCGATGCCGAGCTCTTCCAGCGCCGCGTTGTAGAGGTCGAGGTCCTTGTGGGTTCGCGTGACGAGGCACGTGGACTTCGGGTCCTCGGCGGCCTTCACGCACTCGGCGATGGTCTGGACCTCCTTGGCGAAGCTGCCGCAGCGCTCGATCCGCGGCGGACCGCCGTGCATGAGCGACTTGTACTTGGCGTTGCTGTCGAGGCCGTCGTCGAGGTCGTCGAATCAGACGCCCTGTAGCAGTGCTACGGCGAAGCGGCGGATCTCGTCGGTCGTGCGGTAGTTGATGTAGAGCTTGCGGCTTCGGCCGACGATCTTGACGCCGGCTTGGCCGAGCGAGACGCGGCGGCGGTAGATGCGCTGGTGTCCGTCGCCGACGATGAAGAGGTCGTTCGGCTCCTCTGGAACGAGGGCGCGCAGCACTTGGAAGGCGACCGTCGCCATGTCCTGGGCTTCGTCGACGATGACGGACCGATAGCGCGAGCGGCCCTTGATGTTCTTGAGGAGCTCGACCACGTCGCGCATCGCGTCGACGGGCTCACGGATCCCGCTTGGCCTCGAGCCGGTTCTGTACTCCTCAAAACGGGCCAGATGGCCTTGCGCCGCTGCCGGCTGAGCCGGACGCCTCGCCCGACCGCTTCGCCACTGTAGTCCTCCGCAGCTCCGCAGCCCTGGGGCTGGACGACGAAGTCCCACTCCTCGCGGAAGAACGCCCGCGGAACCCACCTCCTCGGGCTCGTCCCGAGGGCGTCTCCCAGAGCTTCTCGGGATCTTCGCCATGGCCCCACTACTCGATGCTCGTAGTCGTATCCGGCTCGCTGCAGCAAGTCGGCGACCCACTTGTCGAGGTGGACGACTTCGATCCGCTTCATCTCGTCGGGGCCGCACAGCCTCGCGAGGTTCGCCCGGATGTCCGCGCGAGGTTTCGGTGAAGGTCGTGAAGAGGATCCGATCCCGGGCCGGCGAACACCTTCTGTGCGAGGTGCTCGCCCGGTGCATCCCGACGACCGTCTTGCCGGTCCCGGCGCCGCCGAGGACGCGAGCCGGGCCCGTTCGAAGTTCGCGGTGACGATGCGGCGCTGGCTCGGGTGCAGGAAGACGCGCCACTTCTCCAGCGGCGCATCCAGCATCGCCTCGAGCTCCTGATCGTCGGTCACGACGGTGAAGCGGCGTTGGTGGTCGCGCTCGAGCGCCGTTTCGAAGTCCTCGGTGTCGATGGCCGCGGGCTTCTCGACCGCGAGCGCTTGCGGACGGCCTCGAGCGACTCGCCGGAGCCGAGGAAGACAGTGCCCTCGTAGGCCTCGGCGGGCAGCACGCCTGCGAGGGCGTCGAGCTCCGCCTCATGCACGGACGGCTCGCACGGCCGGAGGCGCTCGTCCGGCACGCCGAGGCCGAGCAGCTCGGCGTCGGTCCACTGCCCGAAGAGCGGCGCGTGGAGTCGACGAGCGTGGCCGGTGGCATCGGCACTCTCACGGGGGCCCGGCGATGAGCACCTGCAGCGAGCCGGTCTCCGGATGGATGACGACCTGCTTGTTCTGGGCCCACGCATCGCTTCGTCGTGGTTGTCGACCCAGAGCAGGACGTAGACGTTGCCCGCTTCGGCTTGAGGATGACGGCGCGGTACTGCTGGTCGATCCGGCACCGTCCGCATGTTCGGGTCGCGGAACGTGCTGATTTCTCGTAGTTGATGCCGAGCTGGTCGGGTCCGAGCGGAACTTCCGCATGAACTGGCTGACCTTCTTCTGCTGCGCCCGGGGGAGGCCGAGCGAAGGCGTCGAGGAACTCCTCGAAGACGGCGATGCGGAACTTCTGCGCGAGCGCGCTCATGCCTGGTCTCCTTTGCCCCGAAGGGCGCTCACGAGCGGCGTCACGTCTGCCGCGCAGTCGTCGAGCACGAATACCTGCCACTCCGGCGAGACGCGAGCGGCCTCACCCTCGGCGAGCTCCCGGACTACGGCGACCTTGGCCGCCTCCCACACGAGCTCGCCCTCGACTCCAGAGGAGAGCCCGCGAGCGTCGGGCAGGTCGATGCCGACTTCGGGCAGCTCGATCTCAGCCGTGGCGAGCTGCTCGACGACGACTTGAAAGTCCGCTCCGACGTCGAGCTCGGCCCAGTTCTCGTCCCCGCCGCCGGAAGCCGCCATCCGCATCTGAGCGAGCGCGCATAGCCGTGGAGGCTCCGCGAGTGGGTGCGGGTCAGGAAGAGCACCTGGGGGAGCGTGCGCAGGAACAAGAAGGCGAAGAGGAAGGCGCGCCAGGCCTCGCGGTACTCCGGCGTGTCGTGGTGCTCGGGCGCATCGTCGAGCCAGAGGACGGCGCGGAAGTCGTCGACCCGCGAGACGTCCTTCGCCGCGTCGCGCGAGGTCGCGGCCCAGAGCCCAAGTGTGCCCGGCCCGTCCACTGGCCGACGCGCGAGGAACCAGTCGTCCGCCACCTCGAATGCTCCCGTGAGCGGTGCCGGGACGGCAGCCTCGACTTCCTGCCGCCACGCCGGGGCATCCGTCGCCGGATCCATCTGCGCGACGAGCGCGATCGCGCCCAGCTTCGACCAGGGGATCGGGTCCTCGGGACTGGCGAGGGACCGCAGGAGGAGCTCGAGCGGCGTCGTGTCGAGCACCTGGGCCCACGCCCGAGCCCGAGCTGGCGGTACCAGTCCTTCAGCTTCGGCCCCTCCGGGTGGAGAAGCATCTTCGGCAGCTCGGTCGCGCGGTCGAACGCGGCGTCGACGTCCTTCCAGGTGAAGCACCAGACGTCGTACTCCCCACCGCTGAGGAGCGACATGCGCTGGAGCATGTCGTGGCCGACGCGGTCCTTGTGGTGCTGGAAGCCGTCGAGGAAGACGGCGATTGGCTTGCGCCCCGTCGACACCGACGCCGGCCGCACGACGAAGTCGATGGAGACCGTGACCGGCAGACCATGCGCCGCCCCGAGCTCGACCTGCGGCTCGATGAGCCACTCCTGGGGGCCGAGGCCCACCGTGAGCGAGAAGCCGGGCTTGTTGCGAACGATCGCCTTCTGGACCTTCACCGGCTGGTCCAGTCGCGAGAAGCGCTGAAGCGCCTCGACGAAGCGCGCCTCGAGCACGCTGTCCATCAGCCCCGAGACGCTGATGTCGGAGAGCGAGTCCGTGCGCACGAGCTTGTCGGACTCGTCGAGGATCTCGGTGAGCATCGCGAGCGCCTCATGCGCCGAGGTCTCGCTCATGTCGCGGCTGTTCCGGTAGGCGAACAAGCAGCGGTAGCAGCCGTCCCGCGACGGGTCGCCGAAGCACTCGCAGGAGCGGATGCGATCCCGAGCGCGGCGCAGGATCTCGAGGAGCGCGTGCGGTTCCCCTTCGGCCGGCTCGCGCACGATGTCCTTCAGGTACCCGGTGCCGCCGGGCACGGTGTCGAAGAGCACGAGGTACTGACGGCGCAAGATCGAGTCGCGCTCGGGCTCGCTGTAGACGAGGGTCTGGAGGTGATCCACGCGGCCGCCGTAGCGGTCCTTCAGCCCGAGCTGGAACGCGGCGAGGAACGAGGCAAGCCGCCGGCTCGAGCCCACATCCGCGAGCGGAAGGAGCAGGCGGACCGCCTCGGACGAGAACTCGCGGTAGAGGTACACCGCGGTCTCGAAGTCGCTCTCCTTCTCGCCGCGCTGCTTGGCCAGGCACCAGAGGGTGTGCTCGCCGCGGACATCGGTACCGAGCTGCTGCTGGCGCGAGCGCTTCTTCTGGACCTTCCCGCAGCGCTTGCAGATGACGAAGCCCTGCCGTGCCGAGAGCTGGCCCGCGATGCTGAACTTGCTGGCGTCGTCGGAGTGCTCGCCGAAGTTCAGCTCGCGGAAGCTCGCACGCCGGTGGTACTCGAACGCGAACGGGACGGTCTTGCTGTCGAGCTTCCACGCACCCTGGCGATCCTGGTCGCGGAAGGTGGGCAGCATGTTGCGGTTGAAGAAGCGCGGCTGCCGCTCCTCGACATCGTCTCGGATACGGCTGTCGCGGTCGCTCGTGCGCGCGAACACCTGTTGGAGCCGGAGGAGCTGTCGCCGCTGGCTCTCCTCGCCCCAGCCCGGGCTGCCGCACGACGGGCAGTCGGCTGAGGGGTCCTCACGGTCCACCCGGGCGCAGTGGCTGCACGCGTCGCAGAAGCGCCAGAGCTCGAGTTCCGCCGCCTCCACGTCGACCTGGTCGATTGCGACGCGCCTCCCGCCAGCATAGAACTTGGATGCCGGAGCGAGCTCGCCGAGGGCCGCCACGGGAGGCCGCGCGTACTCGTAGGTCTTCGTCTCGTACGCCGAGCCCTCATCGCTGACCTTGGCCTTGCGCCGCCAGATGATGGAGCGCAGGCGCACGGGCGCCTCGGGGAAGGCGTAGTTCGGAAGCAGCCCCTCGTTCGTGAGGAACTCCAGCGTCAGCGCCGACTCGATGGCGCGCGCCAGCTTGTTGTGCCCGCTGCGCTCGCGGTCGTACTCGGCGACCTTCTCGTCGTGGTCCTTGTCTCTTGCGACGGTGGCCTGGAGCTCCTTGAGCTGGTCCTTGAGGCGCCGCGCTTTGCGGCGGATTCGAGTCGAGCGCCCGCTTCTCGCGCGCCAGCGCGTCGAGGACCTTCCAGCTCAGGCTTCCCTCCTTCTCGTTGTCGCCGAGGAGGAAGTCGCTCAGGTGCTGTTGGCTCGCCTCGGTGAGCACGGGCCGCTCGCCCTCGGCGTTGAAGAGCCGGACGAAGTCCGTGAGCAAGCGATCCTGCTCGCGACGGACGAACGCGAGCCAGGTGTGCGGGAAGTGGTCTTCGCTGGGCGGATCGAGGTGCGCGAAGACCTCCTTCAACCGCGGTGAGAATCGGTGCTGCCCCGGCGAGCTGTTCCACTGGTCGAGGCTGAACGCCGCGAGCTGACGCTCCAGCACCGCGGATGCGTTGAGGAACACGCCGGGCGGCTGGACCTCGCCAGCGATCATCTCGCTCGGCTGTGCGTAGAAGTAGAGGTCGTGCGGCTTGCCCTGGGCGATCGTGAGCACGAACGAGTTGCCGTCGCGCCGTCCTGCACGGCCGATCCGCTGGAGGTAGTTGGCCTGCGCCGGCGGGACGGAGCAGAGGATGGCGGACGAGAGCGTCCCGATGTCGATGCCCATCTCCAGCGTCGGCGTGCACGACAGCAAGTTCGGGTACCAGGGTTTGCGCTCTTCGGCTTTGAACTGAGTCTCCACCAGCTCGCGCTGCGGGCGATCGAGTAGGCCGGTGTGCTCCTCGGGGAACACGCGCTCGACCTGACCGCGCTCGATGAGCCGGCCGAAGTAGTTCTTCACCGGCGCGATGTCGTCGCCGTAGGCGCCGGCGCACGGCGGGCTGAGGCAGGGCGAGCCCCGCAGCACGGGCGCCTCGCTCTCGGCCGCGACCAGCCAGTGCTTGCAGACGGGGCAGCGAAGGCGAACGCAGCGGTTGGTCAGCCGCAGCGCCTCGGGCGCGAGGCCCCAGACCTTGCCACGCGTGCCGACGGTCTCCTTGAGGATCCCCTGCGCCACCAGCACCGGGAGCACGACCGACCAGACCTCGGCCGCGGCGCCCATCAGCGGCGCGCCATCACCGAGCGTGCGCGCGACCCAGCGCTCGTACCACCGCGACGCCCCGCCCTCGTAGATGAGGTCGAAGCGACGGGAGCGCGGGTCGGTCGTGAGCATCGCGCCGAAGCGGCTCCGCGGCCCGAACGACGGGAGGTGTGGCGTCCGCTTGAAGACGTAGTCGTCGCTCCCCGCGGTCTCGACGAAGCTCCGCGGGAGCTCGGGGTGATCGATGCCGCCGACCTCACGCAGGTGGTGGAGGGCGCCGAGAAGGAAGGTGCGCAACGTCGGGTGCTCGAGGCCGCGCAGTCCCCCGATCTCGTTGCGGAGGCGATCGAGGAGCGTGTTCGTCGCCGCGTCGAGCTTCGCCTCGTCGATCGATACCGTGGAGCAGCCGGTGCGCGGCAGCGAGCGCCCAATGCGGGCCTGGAGGCCGTACTCGTTCGGGATCTCGTAAGCGATGCGCTGCTCGACATCGCACACCAGCGTCGAGCCGAGCGGGATCTCGCCTTCCTTCAGCATGGCGTCGTACTCGGCGAACCACTCCATGTTCGGCGCGAGGAAGGTCGAGACGAATGCCACGTCATCGAGGGCGCCAACATCGGCCGCCGAGTCGCCCGGGCCAGCCGTCTTGCGCCACGCCCGGACGAAGAGCTCGGGCAGCTCAGCCAGCGTCCGACCCTCGGCGCCGGCGACGACCTTCTGGATGGCCACGCGCAGGTTGAAGCTCCAGGTGCGCGCGCCGAAGAAGCCGGCGCGGTGCGCGGCGTCCTGCACGGAGTCGGAGAAGGTGAGCAGCTTCTTGTCGTCGTTGAAGGTCGACGTGAAGAGCTGATCGATGAAGACGCTCGTCAGCGTCGACGCCCGGAAGCCGACGAGCGCTAGGCTCTCGCGCGCCCCGCAGAACGGGCAGTCGCGATGGAGCTTGTGCCGCCCCGAGACGGTGTGGACGTTGTCGCTCTGGACCACCTCGACGGCATCGTTGGGGATCTCGCCGCGAACACGTGCCAGCGTGTTCCGGTCGACGTGGAAGCGAGCGAACGCGGCGGCGTTGCGCCCCTCGACCGCCTTGGCCGGCCAGAGGAACCGCACCTGCGGGTCCTCGCCGAAGAACGCGCGGTAGAAGCGCTGGAGGCCGACGCTGAAGATGTCCGGGCGGTCGCGCGAGACGCAGCTCGCCCAGCCCATGGCGCCGCAGTCGCGGCAGTGGACGACCGGCAGGTGCTGGCCCTGTTGCTCGTCCGTCGAGATCGTCGGAGTAGCGGAGCGAGGGCGGCAGACCGTTCGCCGGATCGCCGAGGTCTGCGACCATGCGGCGCAGCTCGCGCTGCCAGAGCTGAAAGCGCACCTCGAGGAGCGGCCTCGTGCGTCGTGGCTTCCCGAGCTTCTCGCGCTCGCGGCGGGCCTCTGCTCGCTCCGGCAGCCAGGTGCGCGCCTCGGAGATCAGGGAGAGGAAGGAGACGATCACCCGCAGCGCGAGCTCCGGGTTCTCGCGCAGGGGCCGCGACGTGCGGGCGAGCGAGTCGGCGAGCTCGGTGATGGCCACCGGCTTGTCCCCCAAGAGCTGGACCAGGTTCCGCAACACCGCGTGCCTGAGGAGCTGCTCCCCGAGCGCGACCTTCCACTCATCGGTGCCGGGCGCGGCCTCGAGCGGCTCCTCCAACCAGAGCGCGTGCTGCGCGAGGATGAACTCCGCCGGGCTCGCGTAGCCCGAGGGGTCCAGCCGCGCAGCATCAGTCGGCACCTGGAAGAGCTCGATGAGCCGGCCCTGGAAGAACTCCTCCGGGAGCTGGCGCGTCTCGCCCACGACGCTCTCCGCATCGAAGGGCTCGCCGAAGATCTCCTCGGCGTACGTGCGCAGCTGCGCGCCGCTGTCCGGGCTGCCGAGCGTAGCGGACGTGCCGACGCAGCAGAGCGCGCCGCGCTCGACCCCGAGGCGCGCCTTGAGGCGCCGGATGAGGCAGGCGAGATCCGTCCCTTGCGCGCCGTCGAAGCTGTGGAGCTCGTCCACGACGAGGAAGCGGACCGGGTTCTCCTTGCTCGGCGCCCACATCTCCTGGTCCGCCGGCCGGACGAGGAGGTAGTCGAGCATCTTGTAGTTCGTGAGCAGGATGTCGGGCGGGTCGCGCTGCATCCGGGCGCGATCCGTGATGATGTGGTCCTCGCCCATCGAGGTGTGCGCGACGCTCTTCTCACCTTCGCTCTCACCGATGTAGAGCCCGGCCTTCACGCCCTTGAGCCCAGGAATCGTCGAGCAGAGCTCCGCGATGCGCCGCGCTTGGTCGGTCGCGAGCGCGTTCATCGGGTAGATGAGGATCGCCTTGACCCCCGGCGTGCCGGTGTGCCGCCGGCAGTAGTCGAGAACGGGCATCAGGAACGACTCGGTCTTGCCCGAGCCCGTCCCCGTCGCGACGAGCGTGCTCTTCGGCGTCGCGGCGCTCAGGCGCGCCCAGGCCCGCTCCTGATGGAGGTGCGCCGGGAACCCGAGCGGCACCTGCGGGAAGAACTCCTCGCGGCCGCCCTGACGGAACGGCAGCTTCACCGAGACGTACGGCCCCTTGAAGACGGCACCGTCGGCCTGGACGAAGCGCTCGATGACGTCTTCCATCCCCGGGGTCGAGGACCAGAAGCTCATCCGCAGGAAGTCGGCGACTCCCTGCTGGAGCATCGAGCTGAGCGCGGCGGGGATCACTCGCTCGCTCCCTGCGGCGGGTCCAGCTCATCGGCAGCGACCTGCTCCGCGTCGTAGAGTCTCAGGAAGCTGTGCGCGAGCTCTGCATCACTCGCAACGTGCCTGTGCCGCTCGCCCGCCCCGGGTAAGGCCGAGCCGTAGACGGCTTCCAAGGCCTCTGCTAGCAGCGACGGCGGAAACAGTGACTTGAGCAGCTCGTAGCCGTCGGGGCGAAGGGGATCCTGAACGCGTTCGCCAGATGGGACGTCACGCCCGCCCGCGGAGAAGAGCCGGACCAGATCGAGTGCTCGCGTCGGGTGCTCCTTCACCTTGCGGTCGACGTACGCTCGCAGTTCGCCCCGGTCTCCAACCCTACGCCACAGACTCAGCCGGAACGCACCCTCCTCGACTCCGAGGTCGTACGGCCACTGTTCCTCCGCCTCCTCGCGAACCCGCATAAGCAGTAGAGAGCCCAGCTCCGCCCATTCCGCTTTTGTGAGCGAGTCCGAAGACGTTGACTCCTCACCCTCTGACTCCTCCGGGTGCAGCCGGCGGAGTACCTGAAGGGCGAACGGCACTGCTGCGTGGCCGAGCCTGTCGGCGAGGCCGGACGCCCTGGGCGGACGCACGTGACGCAGGAGTCTCGCTACGAGGAATGCGACACGCCCGCGCGGTTCCCAGAACTCGGCGAATGCTCCCTGTGGGTTCGGGAACGCCATCCCCACGCGGAGCAGCGCGTCCGCCAGCCCGAGCGCCCTCGAGCCTTCCGCATCCCACGCCGCATCGATCAGCTTCTGGGCGAGTCGTTCGGCCCCCGCCTGCGCGAGCATCGCTTCGAGCTGGGTCGCGGCTCGCTCCGGGTCGCGAGCTGCAGTCGCCAGAAGCTCTCGAATCTCGGAATCCGAGAGATCACCCGCGGGCACGCCCGACGAGAAATAGCGCGCGAAGTACCGATCCGACGCGATCCGCTTCTGCTCCGCCCATCGGCGGGCGGATTCGTCACCGAAGAACGTGTTGCTGTAGATGTTCTTCAGCGGAGGGAAGAGTTCCTCGAGTACCCCGATCTCCTGCCAGGCCTTCTCTCCCGCTCCAACGATCGCTTCGATCTCCGCCTTGAACGCCTCGATCGTCTCCTTCGAGCGTCTCTTCGATCCGTAGAGGATAATCTCCCGGTTCCGCACGATCGCGGCGTGGAGCGCGGGGCGGAAGATACGGAGCGCCTCGATCAGGAGCAGGTCTACGGTATCGACCTCGCCGCGCAGCAAGGGGAGCGCGAACTGAAGCGAGTTGACGTACCTCTTCGCCGAGCGCGGCGTTCCGACACGATGGAGTAGCGCGACGTCGAAGCTGACGACGAAGCGATGAACTTCGCGGTCGCTGAGCTCCACACCCGCGTCGGTGAGGACCCGGGAGATGTCATCGAGGAGCAGCTTCCGGAGCACCTCCCGCGGAGCAGGCGGTAGCGGGAGCGGCACTTGGACAATCTTGTCGAGGAACTCATCCCCACCGTCGGGCCGTTGCGGGTAGCGCTCTGCGAGCGCGGCCGCGATGACCTCGCGGTCGAACGCGAGGACGTACGAGGTCCAGCGGAAGTCGGCCGCGACCTTGAGGAGCCGGAACACGGCCTGAGCTTCGTTCTTGTCGAGGCGGTCGATGTCGTCGAGGAGCACCACCACGCGCTTGCCTTCTTCAGCGAGGCCCTGCTCCAGACGGCTGCGAAGCTCCTCGGGCGTAACCTTGGCGAGCTCGTCGCCAAGGCCGGCGATTGCATTTCCGGCGCCCGCCTTGAGGTCGCCCCAAGCCCACGAGATGCCGGACACGAGGCCGCCGTACTTCTTGAGCACGCTACCGAGCCGCTCGGCCTTGGTGGCGAGCTTGCGGTCGAGTGCGGCCGCGACCTGCGCGAAGAACCCAACGAAGAGCTCCGTGTCGTTGGTGAAGAGCCACGGGTTGAAGCGGACGAAGACAACGGAATCGGCGTGCTCCTCCTCGAGCCGCTGCTCGATGAACCGAAGAACCGTCGTCTTCCCCTCGCCCCAGCGGCCGTACACGCCCACCACGAGGCTGGTCGGATCGCTGCGCGTGGCCAGGGTGTCCGCGATTCGTTCAGCGAACGGCCAGCGGCGGAGCCGGTCCGCCTCGCGGGAGTCGAGCGGTGCATCCACGACGTAGTGATTCTTGCTCATGGAAGCCGGCTCCCGGAACTGCGACCGCGCTGCTCCACATCGGCCCACGTGAGGCCGTCGTACGTGCGGGCGCAGCCGCCCAAGGGCGCATCACCCCGCTCGTGTGGGCCGTCGGGTCGCCCTCGGCAGACGTCCGGGATGGCCCGCTCACCTCCGGCCCACCGAGTGGTGGCGATCTGCGGGATGGTGTCGGGCTCGGCTTCCTCCACGGCAGTTTGCGGGGAGGTTTGCGGACAGCTTTGCGGGGAGGTTTGCGGGGAGCCATTTGGGGAACGCTGCCCCAGCGTTGCAGCGACGGTGTACCGGGCCCCGCACCGGTCGCCGGCGAGCTCCAGGAGGTTCTCTCCCATCCCCTGAGGGCGGACCGCGGGGTCAGGAACCGACGCTGCCGCCCAGGGCGGTTGGTGCTCCGGCCCGGCGCCTGGGAGCCGGCTATACGCGGCGCGCATTGGCTCCGCAGCGTTAAGCAACGTGCTGGAATCACGCTGAAAATGCGGCGCCGTAAATGCGCTATGCGCGCCGCTATGCGCGGTCCCCTTCATCCTTCCGCCTCCGGCAGCCGGTACCGCGCCCAGCGTCGGCTACCCTTCATGACGAGGCGTTCGTCGGCTACGAGTCGCCGCAGAAGACGGCTCGCTTGGTCGGGCGACAGGCTCTCCAAGATCAGTCTCAGGAATCCGAGGTCGGCTTGCGCGGCCGGCACGACGAACTTCATGGGGCCTCCGCCTCTGCACTCGCGCCCGTCGCGCTCAGCTCGAGTTCCAGGTGGAGGTCCAAGAGGCTCCGCAGGTACCGAAATCGCTCCTCGCCCAGCAGATCGAGCTTTCCCACGCTCACGCGCTTCAGCAATGCCTCCATCGTCTGGACCCGACGGAGGATTGGTCGCACCTCGTCCTCCATCCGACTCACGTATGTCTCGACGTCGGCAAGACACGACGCCAGGCTGTATCCCTTGGCGCTGCTCACGATGAGGACTTCTCGGTCTCGCATCGGCGCGATGATGCTCCGTCGGACCAGATCCCGAGAGCACTCCGGATATCCGCGCTCGCGAAGGCGTTCGGCCAGCGCGTCGCCGCTGATGTAGCTCGACTCGTCGAAGCGCAGGGCACCGAGCAGCTCCTGGAGGGCATCCACCTGCATGCGCATCGTCTCGTCGTCCGCCTCAGCGGCCTGCTCTAGGAACGCGTACGCTGAACGCTCCGCTGCCTGCGCAACGAGGGCATCCAGATGACCGTCGCCCGTTCCAGCCTCCGGTAACACCGACTGCGTCCGGACAGCGGCAGGCCACTCTTGAACGCCGAGCGAGACGGGCCGGAGCGTCGAGAGGATTGCGCGGGCGTCCTCCTCCGCGATGTCGTCGCCGTACGCGATGCGCAAGCTCCCGGCGACGAAGTCGGCAGCCTGCACGAGCACTTCGTCCGCACTCGGAATGTGCTGGAACTCCGGCGCGCCCGAGAACAGGTCGATCTGTGGGGAGTGCTTCGCCAAATACGCACGGAAGCTCTGCATGAACTCGGGACGGCCGTGCCAATCGGCGCGCACACGCAACGATGGGTACGCACGCACCAGCCTCTCGTAGAGGAACCGTCCGAGGTACTTCATGAACACCTGGCGGAACCGGAGGCCGGTCGAGCGATCCAGACGACGCTTGTCGACGACGAGGCCCAGAAAGCGACACCCCGCCTGCTGCAAGCCCTCGAGGACCTTGATGCGTCGCGGGATGTTCGCGCCCACCAACTGCGACTTGATCGCTCCCGTCTGAAAGTGCCGCCGACGCACGCCTTCGACGCGCTCGCGCCGGACTTGCAGTTCGTCGTCGCGGACGACGATGGCTCCTACGGCGAAATGCGTGGTCCCCCCAGCGTCGACGTCGAGGTTCGGGTCGCCGGACTCGTCGATGAACGCCCAGACGGTCACGAGCGGTCTCCGAAGCGCTGCTCGAAGTGGGCCCAGGTGATGTTGTAGTCGTGCTCGCGGTCGCAGCGGTCGAAGGGAGCCTCGTAGACGATGGTGCGCTCGCGCGGGCCGCCGGGCTGGGTGTCGTCGACGATGGTGTGCTCGACGGTTCCGGACTTCATCTCCTTCACGTCGTTCCAGGCGGGCGTGGCGTCGCCCTTCTTCGTGGTGCGCGGGAGGCCGACGCCGACGAGGCCCTTGCTGTTCGTGAAGACGATGCGGCCGTGGCGGTCGTACCAGGTGTCGGCCTCGTAGGCGCGCATCACGTAGAACTGCGCGCGGTAGATGGTCTTGAGCTCGTCGAGGGTGAGGCCGAAGGCCATGGCCACGAGGACGTCGATCTCGACGAGGGCCTGGCGGCGCGCGTAGGCGGTGCGGAGCGGCGTGTCGCGGGTCCACTCGGGGGTCAGCGCCTCGAACTTCGCGGGCGGCAGGCGCGCGTCGAGCTTGGCCCAGCGGTCCTCAAGGAACGCTGGGTCGAACGCCTGGCGCCAGAGGTCGGCGTAGTGGGAGGTCAGGCAGTTCAGGATGAGCACGCGAGCGGCGAGCTCCGAAAGATGGCGCTCAGGAACAGGCATCTGACGGCCCATGTTCGGAACGAAGTCGCCCGAACCAGTGGACTTCACGAAGAAATCCGCGGCCAGGCCGCTCCAAGCCGCAGCGACGGATACCAGATTCCGTGTGTTCACGAATCCGTACGAGTTGACGTTGTCCACATGGGTCACGCCCGCTGGGACGATGGCTGGCTGGAGTGTCCGTTCGCTAAGCGAGTCAATTCGTCTGGATACCACGAGACGTGGCAGCGACGCGCACGACCGATCGCGTTCCCAGGCCAGTTTCGGGATTCGAGCGGCGAAATCTGTCGGCGGTATCGCTAGCTTGAACGTTGTTCGCGGAAGGTACGTGTCGCCGATCGTCTGGTGGTCGATAACATCGTAGTGACTAAGATCGGTGCATACTCTACGCGGAGTCTTGTAGAGAGGATTCGCGACGTGAAAGAGCGGCCCGGTCAGGATCATGACGGTAGGTGAGGGAATAAATCCCGTCGTCTTGCGGATGATCCCTTCCTTCTGCGCTACACTTTCGGGCAGCATCTTGGACACGTCCCACCCATCGAGGTCGGCGACCCTTCCGGCCGACCGCAGCTTGGCCAGCACTGGGGCTAGCTGACGAGCATGAAGGGCCGGCAGACGAGCCTGCTCAGCCGGTGTGCCTGGCGCGTCGTACAGATCTGCGAAAAGCTGAAGCGCTTCGTGGTCGACGTCGATCAGCCGGTCCCTGTGGCCGACGACACACCAGCCATCGCTCTCTCGAAGCCCGGGTACTGGACCTAGACCCGAATGGACGAGACTCGCTTCGATGGTCGCAGGAGAGAACACGTTCGCCATATGGGTGAATCGGATTCGAGGTCGGGACGGACCGTAGACGTTGATGCTAAACTTGCGTTGATGCTGGATATCAAAGAGACCAAGCTCATTCTGAAACTGATAGTGACGGCGCAGGCGAGGATAAAGCGCCTCCCGCAGCGGCCCGCCGCTCGGCTCGTCGTAGACCTTCTCCGGGTGCAGCAGGCCGGCCGCGCCACGAGTGCTCGTCAGAGTCCAGACGAGGGGGAGAAAACCCTTGTAGAGGTTCGCGGCCACGCCCTGAAGTAGGGGGTAGTTCGTCGCCGCGCCGAGATAGGAACCAAGTCCGCCCGCAGCCTCATGCCCGCTGAGGTAGGTAGAACGGTTACCCAGACGGACAAAGGTGTCCTCCCTCAATTCGGCCGCCTCCTTCGCCGAGAGATTCTTGATGGCGAAGCTCGGATCCGCGTCGCCAAGCACGCCGGCTTCAATCCACCGTACAGGCAGCCACGGCGGGTTCCCCAGCATGAGGTCGAACCCGCCGCGGTCCCGGAAGACGTCGGCGAACTCCAGCTCCCAGTGATGGAAGCGGTAGCGCTGGGCGAGCTCCTCCACGAGCTGCAGCCGCTCGCTCTTGGCGACGAGCGTGTGGACGTTGACGAGACCGAACTCCATCGCGGTCTGCTTCACCTCCTCGGGGGAGGTCGAGCCGAAGAGCTCGAGCGTCTCACCGACCCGCGGCGGCGCCTCGTAGACGTCGGTGTCGAGGATGCGGCGGAGCTCCTCGAGGTACTCGTCGCGGCTCGGCAGGAGCTCGGCCTTCTCGATCGGCCAGAACCAGAGCGCGCACCAGTAGTCCATCACCAGCTTCAGCCGGCGGTACGGTGACTGACGCGCGCACGGTCTCGGAGAGCATCTCCTCTTCCCAGATGCGGTCCTTGTCGGCCGTGGTGGTCGGCTTGCGGTCGCTGGAGGGCGCTGGCTGGCCGTAGATCTGGATCGGGTCGGTCGTGCGGTAGCGGATCCGCTTGAGCAGGTCGGCGTGCTTGTTCCAGAGGCCATCGATCGCTGCCGAGAGGTTGCCCAGCGCGCCGATCTCGTCATCCGCCAGCGGCGCGCAGAACTCCTTGCGCCAGGCGTCGATCGCGGCGAGCTCGTCCTTGGCCATCTCGCGGATGGGCTTGCCCTCGGTGCCGCGGCCGTAGACGGACATCGAGCGGTCGCCGAGGAGGAAGTGGTAGACGCTGCCGTCGAGACGCTTGGTTCCCAGCGGGACGCGCTCGGGCACGGTGTCGAGCCAGTCGTTGTTCTTGCCTCCCTTGCCGGGGTCGAGCGCGGACGCGGGGAACACCTGGCGGCGCGCGCCGATCAGCGAGTTGCCGCAGACCGTCTGGCCCGTGAACCACGGCACGAACCCGCCCTTGTGGATCGGTGTTCAGCCAGAGCGAGACCTCGGCGAGCTCGACGGCCACGGGGTTGAGGTCGACGCCGAACACGTTGTCGTCGGCGATGAACATCTTCACGCGCTGCAGCTCGAACGCGTACTCGTCGTGGGG
The DNA here is from genome assembly GCA_963832725.1 of uncultured Pseudomonadota bacterium. Classification (GTDB taxonomy): domain Bacteria; phylum Myxococcota_A; class Polyangia; order Polyangiales; family Sandaracinaceae; genus JAEZBP01. Next base: position 1,891,421 of record CAWHVG010000005.1, on the reverse strand, counting down.
GATGCGCTCGTTCCGCTCGCGTTGCTTGGCGCTGAGGTACGCCTCGGCGAGCTGGCTCACCGCCTCGTTCAAGAACGCGGCGCTGCCCATCGCCGGTTCGCAGACCGTGACGTGGAGGATCTCGTCGGCCGCGAGCTTCGGGTGCTCGGGGTCGTCGCCGAGGAGCTCCTTGAGCGCGTACTTCACCGTGGCCCGGGTCAGGACCTCGGGCGTGTAGTAGGAGGCCGAGGTCTGCCGGTCCCGGCCGGCGAGCCGGTAGATGAAGGTGCCCTTCGGGTAGCGCTTGAGCGCCTTGCCGTCGTAGACGCGCTCCTTCTCGGAGTACTTCGGCAGGTCCTCCTCGGGCACGAAGTAGGCGGTCTCGAGGACGTCGTGCTTGTCGGCCTTGGCCGGCTTCACCTCGTAGAGGTCCGTCTTGGCCAGGAAACCGCGGAACGAGAGCAGCGCCTCGTAGACCGCGCCGAGCTGGTTGATGCCGAGGGTCGCGTAGGAGATGCGGCCACGTCGGCCGCGGCGGCTCGGGCGCGTCAGCGACATGTTCTCGATGACGTCGCGGAGGACCTCGTTCGTGAAGACGACGCCGCGGTCGCCCTTGTACGACCCGCCGTCGAGAAGTGGCGTGAACGCCGGGTCGAAGAGGTGTGAGCGCAGCGGCGCGAGCTCGAACGTGGAGAAGTGCGAGGCCGCGAGCTCGCCGGACTCGTCGCGGGTGACGGCCACCTGCCCGGACGGATGGCGGCCGTTGTAGATCATGTCGAAGAGGAGCCGCAGCGACTGGTGGATGTACGTCCCGTTGCGAGCCTCCTCGGTCGAGAGATCGAGCTGCTCGAGCTCGCGGAGGCGCTCCAGGCTGTAGCCGAGGCGGTAGGCGTCGACGCCCATCGGCGCGTAGCCGAGCTCGGGGCGCGCCTCGATGTAGAAGAGGAAGAGCAGCCGGTACATGTAGCGGAGGCAGTCGCGCGAGAGCTTCTCCGCGAGAACCTCGTTCTCGCCCTCCTCGCCGAAGACCTTCTGCTTCTTGACCTTGCGGATGTAGTCGACCGCGGCGTTGCCGAGCCGCTCGATGGAGGCCTGGAGCGCGTACTTCAGGTCCTCCGAGACCGCGAAGGCGTGCTTGTGCGAGTGGTCGTCGAGATCGTCGAGGAGCGGGATGCCGTCGTCCGGGACGAGGCTGTCGCGGTGCAGCAGCGCAGCCGTCACGTCGAGCGTGTCGGTCTGCCGGCGTCCGAGGATCTCACGCAGATCGAAGCGGAGGAGGCGTCGCTCGGCCCACTTCGCGCGCTCGACCAGGGTGATGTCGTCTGCGCCGAGGATGAGGACGAAGCGAGGCGGCTCGTCGAGGTTGAAACGCCTCGTTGACGAGGTCCTCGGCCGTTGCTGCGCCGGTCGGCCGGAGCTCGCCGTCGAAGCTCGTGGTCGATCGAGCCGCCGTGAGCTGCGCGAGGGCGATCGGCGTCGCCAGCGTGCCGGTCTCGGTGCCGGCGGCAGGAACGACGGGGACAAGCCACAGGAGCGGCGAGCCGTCGGCGCGCTGGATCTGGCCGTAGAGCGGCACGTGGCCACTCGGTAGCTCGACGATGCGGTGCGAGAGTATGTCGGCGTAGCCGAGCCCGACGAGGAGCTCGCAGAACATCTCGAAGTGCGCGCTGACGCGTGCGTCGAGGCCGGCCTCCTGCTCGAAGCGATCCAGGTACCGGAAGAAGGCCTGGTGGCTGGTTCCGAGCGCCTGCGGCGGCGCACGATGCGTGCTGCGGGAGGCGCCCTTCGCCTCGACCTCGCCGGCCTCGAGCCGCGCCTTCGCTTCCGTGCGCCAGCGATCGAGCACCGGCCGCAGGTCGCCCTGGAGGATCGCCGTCAGGTAGTGCTGGGTGAAGAACTCGTTCGTGTTCTCGATGCCGAGGAAGGTCACGACGCCGCTCCCGTCCCCGGGCGATAGCCGGCCTCGTTGCGGAACACGGCGAGCACCTCGATGAAGGGCTCCTTGCCGGCCGTCATGCTCGCTTGCACGAAGCGGAAGAAGGGGTCGAAGACCTTGTTCACGCGAGCGTTGATCTGGTCCTTGTCGCGCTCACCCGCGTCGAGCACGAGCTGCGCGAAGCGCCGGTTGCGCAGGGATTCGAGACGCTCGAGCTCGCGGTCGAGCTTCGCGTTGAGCTCGGCCTGACGCTCCTTCCAGTGAGCCATCGTGATCTCGCGCGCCGCATCGACCGCCTGGGGAACGAGGACTCGCAGCGCGGCGAGGTCCACCGGCAGGTTGCGGTTCGGCAGCGCGCGGCGGGCGACCTTGGCTTGCTCGGCCCAAGCGGCGAAGGGGATGGCCTCCTTCTGCACGCCCGCGGTGAAGCGCACCGCGTACCACTCCTGGAGGAGCGGCTGGCTCCGGCGGTTCGGCAGCAGCGTGGACACCAGCACCACCGCTTCGTCGGGCGCGAGGCCGTCGATCAACGAGATGACCGGGGCCTCGAGCCGGCCGAGAGGAGCGACCGCCTTGTCGTTGCACCAGTCGACGACGGGGTGCAGCGGCCAGAGGTAGGAGAGCTTCGGCCAGGCCAGCTCCTCGCGGCGCGCCAGCTTGATCTCTTCCTGGATGCGATCGCGGTCGGGCGTCAGCACGAGCACGCCGTCGTCGGGCACGACCTCGCCAGGCAGCTTGCGCAGGCGGCGCCGTAGGTCGGTGCCGGCGAGGCGCTGGCGGCGCGCCTCCTCGGTGTCCGGTGGAAGCTGGATCTCGACGATGTCACGGTCGTCGTCGACGCGGCGCTCCAGGCCGTCGTTCTCCGCGAGCAGGTCCAGCACCTCGCGCACGTAGGCGAAGTCCGAATCGAAGAGCGAGAACGAGCGTGGCGTGGGCGGAGGTGGAGGCTCGTCGAGCGTCGGCCCACCGCGTAGCAAGAGATTCGAGCGGGCTCAGCTCGTCGGGCGCGGCGAGGCGCGCGCCGAACGACTCCGCCGATTCGCCGGCCTCGATCGCCTCGGCCGTGACCTGCACCTCGGCCTCCTCGTCGTACTTGCGCATGAGCGCCGAGGGGTCGCCGATGTTCTTCTGCGCCTGGTCGTCCCGCTGCGTGAGGAGCTCCAGGATTCGCACGTCGCCGCGGATGCGGTCGTTCTTCGACTCGGTGAGCAGGTAGAGGATCTGCGGTGGGCGCTCCTGGCCGTAGCGGTCGATGCGACCGTTCCGCTGCGCGAACACCATCAGTGACCACGGCACGTCGAAGTGGACCAGCCGGTGGCAGAGGAAGTGGAGGTTCAAGCCCTCGGAGGCCACGTCGGAGGCGAGGAGGATGCGGACCTTCGCGTTGTCCTTGCCGAAGCGCTCGACGATCTCCTGCTGATCGCGGTCGGAGAGCCCGCCGTGCAGCAGCTCGACCTGATCATCGCGAAGGCCGAGGTCGTTGATGAGGTTCTCGCGCAGGAACTTCAGCGTCTCGATGCGCTCGCTGAAGATCACCAGGCGGTCGTCCTTCTTCCTCGGCGACCAGTTGAGCTCCTTCTTGTCGGTGAGGAGCTCGAGCAGGCGCTGGTACTTGGAGAACGACGAGGCGTCGACCTCGGCCACGAGGTCGTCGAGGTCGCGCAGGGCCTCGGCGTCGTCGTCGTATGCGCTGGCGTCCTTGCGCGCCGCGATGGTCTTCAGCCGCTCCGCGATGGTCTGCCGGCACGCCGCCGGGCTGCTGAAGAGCGCCTTCTCGAGCGTGGTCCTGAAGAGCATCGCGCCATGCTTGCGCTGGTCGATGGCCGAAAACTTGAGATCGACGAGGGCATCGAAGACCGCTTCCTCCGCGGGCGATGCGGGCGCGTGGACCTGGCGCATCTGACGATCGGGGAACGCCTTGCCGATCTCGTCCTGCACGTCCTTCTTGAAGCGGCGGACGAAGAGCCCCTCGATGTCCTCGCGCGTGTAGTCCTTCGGATCGGCGATGGCGGTGGGGTCCAGCATGTTCATCAGGCTGGCGAAGCTCTCGGCCTTGCCGTCGTGCGGCGTCGCGGAGAGCAGGATCAGCGCGTCGGACCGGTCGGCGAGGATCTTCGGCGATCCTCGCGCGCTGCGAGCGGCCTGAGCCGCGCTCGGCCACGTTGTGGGCCTCGTCGATCACGATGACGTCCCAGAACGCGCGCTCGACATGCGTGCGGAACGCGTTGTTCTGCTTCAGCGTGTCGATCGAGATGATCGCCTTGTCGTAGTAGTGGAACGGGTTGTGGTTCGTCGGGATCTGCTCGCGCACACGTTGGAGCCCGATCGAGTCGAGGCGGACCAGCGGAATGGCGAAGCGCGTCCACAGCTCCTTCTGGAACTGCGTGAGCATGCTCTTCACCGTCGCCACGAGGATGCGTCGCCCGCGGCCGCGGCGGATGAGCTCCGAGAGCAGGATGCCCGCCTCGAGCGTCTTGCCGAGCCCGACCGCGTCGGCGATCAGGATCCGCGGGCGCGTCTGCTGGAGCGCCAGCCGGGATGGCTGGAGCTGGAAGTCCATCACGTCGAGCGCGGCGTCGCGCCCGAGGACCGGCTCGGTCGTGGTCGGCGGCACGCGTCGGAGCTTGCTCTCGAGGTACAGCCGGGACTGCCGGTGGCCTGCGGTGGAGTCAGCGACGAGCTGTGTCTCGCGCGGGTCGAGCACCGTGACCTGCGGCTCGTACTCCTGGAGGAAGATCGCCTCCTGGTCCCGGACGATCTCCGAGATGCCGACCACATGCCACGCCGCGCTCCCGCTGCTCGTCTGGTTGATTTGCGTCACGCGCCAGACGGCGTCCCGCACCTCGATGTGCGCGCCCGGCGCTATCGGGAGCTCCCTCGCCACCGTTCAACCTCCTCCACGACGACCCGCCCCCAAGGCCGCCGAGCCGGGTGCAGGATGATGCAGCGCGCCCACCCTATCCGGTGAGGGCGCGATCCAACAACATGAAGATGTCTGCCCGCACTGGACGCTCTCGTCCTTCCCGGACTGACAGCGGCCTCGCGTGCAACGCCGATCCGTCAGGCGGCGCAGGGAACATCGCTTCCGCAGCTCTCGGTCTCCGGGTCGAGCCGATCCGCGAGGGCCTTGCGCATGCGCATGACCCGCACCCTCAGGCTGCCGGTGGACACTGCGGTCGAGCTCGTGATCTCCGCGTAGTCGGCGCCGACGCCCAAGGCCGTGAGGATCTCCCAGCTCTCCGCCGGGGTACTCGCGTGGGCAACACGAAGCTGCGCTCGGGCGTCCAAGCGCCCGACCTCGTCTACGCCGACGGGCTCGTGCAGCATTCGGATCCGCCGCGTCCGCGCTCGATCTCGTTCACGCCGAGCATCCGTCCGGATGGCTCGCGTGAGCTCGTCGTCGCTGGGCGGCTCGTCGTCGAGCAGCCGGTCGAGACCGCCTTCGAGCCCCCACGTCACGTCGTTGACGATGGAGCGGCGGTTCAAGTCGCTCTGCACGCGCGCATACGCGTGCCACCTATTCGGAAGCGTCATTCGGAGCCCTTTGGTCTGTGCAGGCCGCTGTTGGCCTGCTGGGTGCGAACAAGAACTCCAGGGTCCTCCGCTCGGTCTCTCTCGTCGGGACGCTGTGCCCGGCGAGAGCCTTCGTGAGGAGGCGGTCCTGGAGAGGGTAAGATGCTACGGGATCAACTGGGACGCGCAAACGCGGCACCCCGGGGTCGGGTGCCGCGCTGCGAAACGCTACAGCGACATCTGCACGCGGTACGCCTCCGACCACTCGCGGCGCAAGTTCTCCAGGAGCTTGCGCGCCTCGTCACCGGTGCCGCCGAGCCGGCTCTGAGTGCGGGCCAACGAGAGCAGCAGCAGGTCGAGGGCCAGCAACGGGCCGCTCTGCCCTTCCGGCGTCGCGGTCGTGGCGTCCTCGTCCTCGCCAGCCGTCGTCATCCCCAGTCGCCGCACGGGCTCGTAAAGCTCGGTGAAGAAGGGGTGCGCGGTGTTGATGGTGAGGATGACGCGGTCGAACTTGTGCTTCACATCGTAGAACGGCCAGTACTCGTCGTGATGGAAGGACAGGATGTAGCGGGAGTTCTTGACGCGCTCGAACGCCTGCTCCTCGGTCTCCCCATCACGCTTGAGGGTCAGGGCCAGACCGCGCAGGTTCTCTTCGAGCTGTGCCTCCTCCTCCGGCGTCGTGCCCGGCAACGCGGTCTGCTGGTATGGGTCGGCCTCGCCAGCGCTCATCTCGCTGGCACTCGGCGTCGCCGCCTTCCGCGTGGATGCCTGCTGCGCCTGGAACCGCCTCAGCTCGTCGTTGATCGTCGCGATCTCTCCGCCGATCGCTTCCTTGATCTTCGTCTCCACGTATCCCTTGAGGCGAACGCCCTGCTTGTTCGCGGCGACCCCGAAGGCCTCGTCCAGGATGCCGGGGAAGTCGATCTGCACGCGGTACCAGTAGGTCACGTTGTGCCGTCCCGTCAGCCAGTGCATCGGGCCGGCGAACACTTCCCTGTCGTTGCGCAGAATCGATACGATGTTCCCCTCGAAGAGGCGCAAGTCGTTCTTCTGCACCTTGCGGGGGAGTGTCGACCACGACTCGATCGGCAGCCGGAACAGCTTGACCGTGATCGTGGCCGTCTCGCCGCTGTTCTCGCTGATGGGGATCTTGACGGGCTTCGAGGTGATCAGCCGGCTGACCTTCTCGGTCAGGTCCAGGCGCGTATGCCGCGCCGTCGGCATCGAGTAGGTCGGGTCGCTGGCCTCGACGCGACGGTTGTTCACGTAGAGGTTCAGGCCGCGCGCGATCTCACGACGGTACACGCGCGACATCTCCTTCACGGCGTGGTCCACGAGGGTGCGCGCCTTCGCGTAGGTCAGACGATCGCACTGCGGCATGTAGACGATCGTGCCGTGCGGTCCGAGCGCATCCTCCAGCGCCTCGCCGCCCGGCGCCAAGAGCTGCTGCTCGGCGCGGTCGGTGGGATAGCGCCATCGGCTTCGAGAAGAGGTCCGCGACCTCGTCGCCGAGCTTCGTCAGCAACGTCGGGTTCGGGAGCTCGACCAGGTTGCTCCGATCCTTGCCGATGGCTTCGACGTCGAGGGTCATCGAGTAGATCGCCCCCGGCTCTTGCCAGGAGTAGAGCTCCATCACGGGGCTCATGCTGAGAGCCGCCGTCTTCATTCCCATGCCGAACCTGCCGATCCGGTCGCGATTGCCGAACGACATCGAGCCGCCGAACGCCGTGGCCACCTTGAGCACCGCCGGCGGCATGCCGCCGCCGTTGTCGTAGACGGCGGCGTCGATCTCGGTAGTTGCCCCTCTTCCCGGACTGCCGGAAGTAGACGCGGACCTCGGTGGCGCCGGCCTGGATGGCGTTGTCGACGTGCTCGCACAACGCGGACGTGGTGTGGTTGTAGCCGACATCGCGGAGCGACTGGATGAGCGTTTGCCCGAAGAAGAGCGGAACGGTCGCGTTCTCCTTCAGGATGCGGCCCATCACGGTCTTGCCGCCCCGAGGGGCGTTCGGGGCCCAGTTGAGGGCGTTCCCGTCGGTCGAGTCGGTGGTGTTCTGATCGTCGGTGGTCACGGTTCGTCTCCTTGGTCTGTGACACCCGCTGTGGGCGTCCGAGGCTCGTGGCCTTCATATACAAGGAGGTGCGCAGTCCGATTCGTTACACGCCGGGTCACCACTTGACATGGACTCGACCGGGCGCGCTGGGGCCGGCGTTCATCGCCGCCAGCGCCGCTTCCAGGGGTCACCGCACCATCAGCTAGCGCCGAGATCAGCTCGGAACGCCGACGAACCTGCGCAACTTAGGTCGCGGGCTGTGGTGCTCCGGACCCTTTCGGGTCCGCAGATCGGGCTCCCCGCGGACGATCCGCAGACAGCGCTGGGGAGCCAACCGCGGCCCGCGTCGCCCGCACGGTTCGCGGGCCAACGAATGCTGGGCCGGATCGCATGCCCCAGCTCGCCCAGCAGGGGCCGCGGAGCCTACCAGCGTACCTTCCACATCCCGCCGCCTGTGCACGAGGCACAGTGGAGGAGGGACTTCCAGTCGCTGCGGCCCTCAAGCTTCTCGATGCCCTTTCGGGCTTTGTCCGCAGCGTGGGCCCCCTCCCAGTTGTTGCACCCACAGTCGGCCACGCGGGTCAACACGTCGTGCTTTTGTGCCGCGTAGAGCTTCTTGTAGAAGCGGATCTCGCCGACGCTCGGCGCGCCGGGCTCTTGGCTTGTCACCTCGGACCCGGTATCCGGGCGGATGTCTGTCTTCTCCGACTCGCGATAGCGAAGCTGGAGCTCGGCGTTCTCGACCCGGGCGAGCAGAGCGCGGCGCTCGTCTTCGAGCCGGAGGATCGTGAACTCCAGGTCTTCGATCCGGCGCTCTCCATTGGCGGCGATGCTTCGGAGCTTCTCGTTGTCGTCGGCGTACGACTCGGCCAGCGCCCTGTAGTCGTGGATGGATCGAGAGGCGGCTGCCATCTCTGCGAACGCGCGCCGTGCGGCGGCACTACGAATCTCATCGATTGCTCGGGGCCGAACGACGCCGAGCGCCGACGCCTTCATGACCATGCGGCGAATCTGGTTACGGAAGCGCTCTCGGACGTCGAGCGGGTTCTCGCCGCTGGAGAGCAAGCGATGTGTGGTCCACAGGGGGTGGCGGTAGGGGTCGTCCTCCGGCGTCAGACTTGGCCAATACAACCGTACGGCGCCGCCATAGCAGGTGAACCAGTGCCCGAGGTGATCGGTGAGGGCCCAGCTGGCCTCCGCGTCCAGCACGACAACGTTGGCGAGACCGGTGAGGTCGTACGCGAGCTTGTCATCGAGGTGCGGCAAGACCACCCCGCCGCCGTCCTGCTCGGTGACGGCGACGATGGGCACGGTTCGTTCGGAGGCAGCGATCTCCAGTGCGAGCTGCTCGCCAGCTTCGAAGCCCCGCACCTGCTGGCGGAGGCGCAGTCGCGATGATCCGTGATACCAGGGGCCCGGGGACTTGAGGATCGAGCGGATCACCTTCGGGCAGCGGGCATCAGCATCCACACGATTGATTTCGGTGGTGCTCGTTCCGACCTCCACGGTGGCATACACGACGACCAGGTCGTCGAGCGTCGTCACCGAGAGGGTGGCGGTCACGCGTCGGCCGTCCTCGTCCGCCTCGTCGAGACGGGCGAGCCACCAACCGCGTGATCCATCGCGCGCTTCTTCGATCTCGAAGCCGCCCTTGCCGCCTGTCTCGGTGACGTAGGTGCCGCTGTCGGCGTTACCGCTGCCCTCCTTCCGCACGAGCCATTGGCGCACAAGCTCTTTGACCTTCGCCACCGCGGCAGTCCGGCCCTCGGCCCACTGCATGCCATCGCGGCGCTCGAGCCGATATGCGACAACCTTCTGCATTCACCACCCCGGCGCTACGGCGGCTGGCGCGGATCCCGCGCGCCTGCGGCCTCCCCGGCGGTCAGTAGCCGGAAGGACAAGCGTACCCCAGGAACGCGAGGGGTTCACGATTCCGTCTGCACCGTCACTTCGTTAGGCTCCCGAGCGTCCGAGGGCCCGATGCTGACCGTTCCGTTCCTGACCGAACTGGATTCCCGAGCCGCGGTGAACGGCTCGCGCGATCCGCTCGGCGTGAAGTCGATCTGGCCGCGGCTTGGACGCCAGGTCGTCTGGGACCGACGACCGTCACCACTTCCCTGCGGGACTTCATCTGTCCTGCACCAGCTCGAACGCGACTTCCTGATGACCGGGTAGGCTAGCCCGGCAGCGAGTTCACGATGACCAAGAAGAAGCGCCTGCACCGTTCGCCTGAGCAGAAGGACGCGATCCTGAGGCGGCACCACATCGACAAGGTCCCGGTCTCGACCTTGCGCGAGGTCGACCCCACGCTGCCGTTCAGCCAGAACGCCACCGTCCTCCGTTTCACCGTCGCGATGACACAGGCTGCGGAGATCGAGACCGACACGGCGGAGAACGTCGAGCCCCAACGGGGCGACCTCTACGAGGTGGTGGATCGGTTCGCGGGGTTGGAGCTCGCCCTGTCGAGTTGGTGTTCCACCGCGCTACTGCCGCGGCTCGCTCCCACGACGACGGAGAAGCCATGACCGACGACGAAGAGAGCCCCCATAAAGGCCGCTGCCACGGCCGAGGGCTTCTTGGCTGGCACCGCCGGAACCGCCGTTGGCGTGATCGTCGATCGTGCTCGCGGGCCCCGGCCGCGCCCTTCACGGGGACCGCTGTCACGGGGGCGTTGACGGGCTTTCGACGGCTGCGCGAGCGGCAGCGCAGGCTGGGCGTCAGCGGGCAGAGGAGTTCGATGGCCATCTGAAGCTCGATCTCGCAGTTGGCCACGGGGTGGGATTGCAGGAGGCGCTGGGGATCTCCCCCGGGAGTGATGAACAGCCACCTCAAGGCTGACTTGGCTGTCCGCGAAAGTGGCTCAGCTTCGGAGGTGTTCTCCGGCGGAGTCATCGGCCATCAGGACGGTCTCCCCGTCAGCCTTCCGTAACGAGCGAGAGCACGTTCCCGGCAACATCGGCCAGGTTGCTAGGGAGGGGACGAGCGTCGAGCTCAAGGTCTCGCAGCACGGACGCGAGCTTCTCGTCCACGAGTGCCCGGAACTTCGGGTCGGGATCCCGACCGACTCCGAGCGGCACCGTCGGATCTAGCTTCGTGCGGTAAACGCGGTGGTAGCGAGGAGAGTGGAGGCGGGCGAGGGAGTACAGGTAGTTTCGCTCAGGCTCGGTGATCGAGCGGCCGGTACTTTGGAGTGCGGCCTCCAGGTACACCAGCGCGTCGCTCACTGGGCGGTCGACCAGCACCACTCGTGCCTTCTGAGAAGCTTCCAACTCGCCGCGAATGACCGAGGTCATGATCCAGAGGGTGCTCTCGAACGTGTGATATTGAAGGATTGGAAATCCGGCATTGCGACAGTCAGTGGCCTTGTCTGAGACGCGGACTGCGGCGACGCCGTGGACTCGGAGCGCCTCTTCAAGCTCGCGAAGAAATGTCGACTTTCCCGTTGAGTGGGTGCCAGTTACGGCGACGAAGAATGCCATCAGAGCAACCGCATCTGGTCGGGGGGGGCGTGCGATGCCGCCCAGCCGACCAACTGGGCAACGGTCAAGGTTCCGTCAGGATCGATCTTCTCCATAAGCTTCAGGAACAGCCGGGCGGCGTCGAATGCGTCTGGGAGAGCTCGGTGGGACGGGCCAACCGGGTCAGCCGAGAGGCCGAAGTGCTCCACCAGGGCCTTGAGTGAGTAGCGGCTGATGGCGGGCAGTGCCCTGCGAGCAAGGCGCCATGTGTCCAGCGCTGCGATTGGCGACCAAGAGGGCAGCTTCCTCCCGATGATTTCACGATCGACTTCAACCCGGTGTCCCACTATCGGAAACTTGCCTAGTACTTCTCGGACTTCAGACGCTACGTCCTCGAACCGCGGGCAATCAGCTAGCTGCTCGTTCGTAATGCCATGGATCGCGATGACACGCTCTGTTACCGGGCGTTTGGGTCGCACGAGCCATGAGCGGCATTCTCCTGAGATCGATCCGTCGACGATAGCGACAACGCCGAGTTCGATGAGTTCATGGGGCTGAGAGCCGTTCCCTTCAACATCCACCGCCAGCATGCGGGCGCTTCGCCAGGGGCGGTTCCCTTCAAGCATCCGTTGGGCCTATCTCGGGTCTTCCGTCCGGATCCGTGTACTGCGTGAGCTCTGCGAGGACTATTTTCCGGACCAACGCATCACGGAGGGCCGAGGGCAAGGAGGACATCTCTGCGGACATCCGCCGTCCCTTCATTACTGCGGCCGTCTTGGAGAGCGTGTGGACGCGCCGTGCGATTTCCGCTTCCTCAACCTGGCCCGGCATGGTGCTGGCCGGAGTTCCTCGCCGTGGGGAAAATGGAATGGCGACGTTGATGTGCAAGTCCAGATGTTCCATGACCTGCCGCGTCAGCTCGACGTTCGCGACCGTTTCGCCAGGGAACCCCGTCAGCCAGTTGCTATACACGATGACGTCGTCGGGGAGGAGAGCAAGCGCTTCGGCCAAGGGCTCCAAGCGATAGTTCCTGTTCATCCGGTTCAGGACCTGCTGTGAGCCACTCTGCACCGAAACGTACAGCAGCTCGATCCGTCTTTGCGCAGCCAAGCTTCGAATCAAGTCGAGATGCTTCAAGAGCGGCTTGGGCTCGATGTAACGGACGGACACAGTCAGTTCGGTGGATGCTCCGATCACCGACATCAACAGTTCGGGAAGTCGTGGCCCCGCCGTGCCGACACCGTAGCTCCCAACCTCGTCGCCGATGAGCACGATCCGCCGCACTCCTCGCGCGATGGCCGATGTCACCCTCGCCAGAATATCAGGGAGCGGAACGGACGTGAATGGGCCACGTCCGACGGGGATCGAACAGAAAGAGCACCGGTATGGACAGCTCCGGGTGACCGTCACGAACTCGACGTCGTCACGCTCGTTGTAGAAGACGAACCCCTTCGTGATCCGGCGATAGCTCTGTTCGAGATTGGTGCCGTACTCACGATCCACCTGCTGCAACTCGGCTAGCACTTCGGCCTTCTCAGGTCCTACTCGGCGTCGAACCTGAGTGAGGCCGTGTGGAGCCCGGGCCCCCTCGAAGTCGGTGGTTGAGTCTTGGACCATCGTACGATCGACGTCCGTGATGGTCATCCCCGTCCGGGCACGGAGCAGAGCATCCTGCGCCTGAAAGGTGAGCCTCGCTGACAGTGGGCCGACGAGTTCCCGCAGACGCTCGGCGGCAGTCGCCGCGACACATCCCGTGACGACGACCCGTGCATCTCCAGGCGCTCGCTGGAGGATCTCGCGAATCTGCTGCGCCGCGTCTTGCACCCAATGGTCGCGAACGGAGCATCCCGAGAATACGATGTCGTCTGCATCTTCCGGCCTCGCCACCACGATGACGCCGGTGCGCTTGAGGCCCTCGGTGACGATATTCACGTCGTACGCGGCGTTGAGGCAGGCGTTGTGGGTGATGAAGACCCGGCGTGGCGATTGGTCGCTCATGCTTTGCCCCATGGGCGCTGGCACGGGGGGCGGTTCCTTGGAAGGGTTGGGGGCCTGGGGGTCCAGGGTATTGGTGTGAAGGAGGTCCGCAAGACGAAGAAGATATCGTACCGCGCGGTTCCGAACGAGGAGCTTTCGAGCACAGCGACCGGTCAGAGGGTGGCGGCCACGACCTCCTCCAGACGTTCGGCGCAGCCTTCGATCGCCTCGAACAGCCTCGTGCTCTCGAACGGACCCGGCGCTATTGCCGCCACGCGCAGCATGGGTAGCCCCTTCCCGAGCTGGACGACATGGACGACGGCGGGGATGCGCTCGCCGCACTCCAACACGAAGTCCTCGAAGGTTGGCACCGTGCCCTTCACGTACGGAAAGCGACGCGGGATTGCGGAACGGTCACCGCTGAAGGCGATCACCTCCCCGTCGGCTCCAAACCAGAGCACGACGGCGCGGGCCTCAGTGGCACGTTCGAGGGCACGAAGCTCCTTGCGCAACTTGAGCTCCACCCTTGGGGTGAAGGTGGCGCGGACCCACTCGCGGGTGCCGGGGATCCTGGCGAGGAGTAGGGCGCTCATGCTGCCCCCGTGAGCCGGTGCTGGAGGTCGGCGCGGTGCTGTGCGACGTCGGCATCCGAGAGCATCTGCCCGCGCAGGAGGCGCGGCGGCGGCGTCAGTCGGACGTTGAGCTTTGCGAAGCGGGCGTCGAGCTCGCGGAGCGGCCACCGCAGGACTGTCTCGATGCCGCCATCGATGTTGTCGATCAGCACCTGGGCCGCGGCGCAGAGCAGGCGCCGCTCGCCTGCGAACACGCCGAAGCGCCGGCACGACTCCTGAGGGCTCCGGGCGCGGTCGCACCATAGCCCGACCGCGAGCTCGGCATGGCTGCGGTGGACGTTGCGCGTCGCATGCTTGAGGCCTCGTCCCTTGGCGTAGTCGCGGACCTGGGGAATCTCGACGCCAGCCCGATCCGCGATGACGTCGACGGGCTCGACGCCGCCCCAGGAGCCGAAGGTCTTGATCCACGGCCACGAGATCGGACGGAACGTGACCCGTCGCGGCGAAGCGCTCTTCCACGACGCGGGCGCGCACGATGCCCATCGCGACGAGCTCGTTGGTGCTGCGGGCCAGGAAGTCCCAGAACGTCGGGTCGGTCATGCCGCACCTCCGCGGGCCTCGTGGAGGGCGATGGCGTCGAAGACGTCGCGTTCCGCGATGCCGATCGCGGCGGAGATCTCGGCGGTCGTGAACTGCTCCACCAGCACGACGACGCATGCCGTGAAGAGGTCGTAGCGAAGCGGCTCGCGCAGCAGGTAGACCGGAGGCCGCCACCTGCCACCGACCGGCGAGTCGACGTCCTGAGCGACCGGGGGCACCCGCTCACCCAGCAGCGGCGCCACGAGGTAGGCGCGGCCCTCGGCGGCGGAGGGACGCCCGCGCCGACCTTGGATGCCACGGCGACGGCGCCACTGCCGGACGCGCTCGGTGGTCAGCCCGCTGCGCTGGGCGAGCATGGAGTCGGGGACGCCGGCATGGGCATCCTCGACGAACGGTTCGAGCTTGGCATCCACCTCGGCGGCGCGAAGGTAGGGGCCGCGGCGGCATCGTGACTTCTTCTCCGGGGGAAGCTCGTCGGCTGGCTCGAAGGGCGGCAGCTCGACGGTGGTCGTGGGATCCACGCCGAGAGCATCGACGACGCGACGTTCGCGCTCCGGATTGACCCATCCAGTGGGCAGCATGTGGCCTCCGTGGAGGGGAACCTGCGGGCTGGTTCACCCTGGGAAACAGGGGGTGGTGTTGAAATCGTGTTCGTCTTCGGAGAGGAGCTCCCTCGCCATCGTCACATAGGGCGGCTCGCGTCGAAGCAGGTCTTCGGGGCGTACGACCTCCAGCCCCTGCTCGTGCAGGAGCTCCCTGGAGAGCGCGTAGAAGCGGGCGACGACGCTCACGACCTCCTCCGAGCGGTGCTCGGGCGGAATGACGGCGAGGTGCTGGAGGATGACGGCCCACGGCGCAGGATCACCGACCGCCCGACCGAGAGCCCGAAGCCGCGGGAGGTCGCAGGCGCGCGCCATGGCGAGCGCGAGCTCCATCTGCTCGTCGGCGCCCCAAGGTCCGGGGGCCAGCTCGAAGTAGCCGCTGACCAGCGGTGCGATCTCGCGGCTGGCATCGCGCTCAGCGTCGTTTTTGATCATGACGTCCTCCTCGTTCGCTTCGAGATCGGCTCGGGCCGCATCACCAAGCGCATCCCGTTGTCCGCATCGGCATCCGCGGCGGCATGGACGACACGCCAGAGCCGAGGGTCTCCACGAAGAGCGAAGGCGCCGTCGTAGAGCGCGTTCCAGACCGTCGCGTGATGTGCGGCGAGATCGCGGTCGTCGATCGCGCTCTGCTCCTCATCGAGCAAGCGGTACTCCACGGTGTCGCCGCCGGCTGCCGCGAGCCGCTCCAGGCGGAAGGGAGCATCGTCTGCCCATCGCCGGCGCCGAGCTGCACGAGGCGCGCACCACCACGCCTCGACGATGAGGCGCTGCCGCTCGCGCACGATGAGCTGGCGGATTCCAGCCGCTGACCTGAAGCCCATCGAGTGCCGCGCGCGCCCGGACCCAGGACGCGAGGTCAGCGGGGAGCAGCGTCTGCACGAGTGTGTCCGTTCGGGCCACCGGCGTCATCATAGATTCTATGATACGAGGCGGGCAAGCTCGTCCGGGACGCGACCGCCGTCAGACGCGCCGCGGTTTCTCCGTCCGAGCCCCGGGAACTAGGTATCCTCCAAGGCAGGACCATGCGGGGCGACATCCTGAAGAAGCTCATCGAGGCGCACGCGCAGGGAGACGAACCTGCTTTCCGGAAGGCGGCGCTTCAGCTCGCGGCATCGGAGAGCGCCGCGGGTCACAGTCGCATCGCCGAGGACTTGCGGGCGCTCGTCGCGCGTATGCCTCCGGCGGCACGAACCGGCGTCATCGACATCGCGCAGCCGCGCGGCGAGCTCGCCGACATTCTGGAGGGGGGCTACCGCGAGGAGCGTCTCCGCGACATCGTGCTGGGGGACGAGCCCCGCGCGGAGCTCATGCGGATCCTCGACGAGAACCGCGCTCGCGCCGCCCTCGAAGCGCACGGTGTGCAGCCCCGTCGACGCCTGCTCTTTCATGGACCGCCCGGCTGCGGGAAGACGCTTGCGGCTGCGGTGATCGCCGGCGAGATGGGGCTACCGCTCATGACGGTCCGACTGGCGGCGCTGTTCTCCCGCTTCCTCGGAGCCACGGCGAACCACCTGCGCGCCGTCTTCCAGGAGATGCCGCGTCGCCCGGGCGTCTACCTGTTCGACGAGTTCGATGCCATCGCGCAGGCGCGGGGAGACGCCCAGGACGTGGGCGAGATGCGGCGTGTGGTGACCGCGTTCCTCCAGTTCATCGACGGCGATCGCAGCCCCAGCATCCTCGTCGCCGCGACGAATCACGCGGAGCTGCTCGATCGGGCGGTGTTCCGCCGCTTCGACCTGGTGCTCGGGTTTGGCTTGCCGACCGCGGAGGCCGTCGAGGCGCTGATCGGGCTCAGGCTGTCCACCTTCGGGCTGGATGAGAGTCACGTCTGCGCTCTGGCCCAACAGGCGCAGGGCCTGTCGTTCGCGGACGTCGCGCGGGCCTGTGACGATGCGCTGCGATCCATGATCCTGGGCGGGGCGAAAGCGGTTCGCGAGGACGACCTGCGCGCCGCCTTCGATGCGGCCCGACGACGAGCCGACGAGCATCAGCGCCTGCGGGGGTGAGGGGTGGCAGGCGAGAGGCTCCCGTTCCTGCGCGGACGGGTCGAGAGGATGGAGAGCTTCGTGTCTCCGCGCGGGGGTGGCGGAGAGAAGCCTGCGCTGCCGCCTCGCGATCCGACGGCTCATCGCGGCCTGCTCCTCGCACAGCTCGATGCCATCTCCGACGAGGTTGGGAAGCGCGATCCGGCGATCCGCGATCCGGAGGCTTCGCGCGAGATCATCGCGGTGATCCCAGAGCCGGGGAGCGAGATCCCGGCGCCGTCTCTCGGTGATGAGCGTACGGACGTCCGGGTGGTCGGTACGGACCCTGACTCGGGCGTCGTGATCGTCGACGCACCCAGCGCCGAGCTGCCGGCGTTGCGCCAGAAGATCGACGAGTTCGCCGACGCGACTCGACGAACGCCCAAGGGGCACCCCAAGCACGCGCCCCTCGTTGCTCCCATCCACGAGATCCGTCTCGCTCGCGTCGAGGAGCTCGGACCGGAGGCGCTGGCCGCGTTGTCCAGCGGAGCGGCTCACTGGATCGAGCTGGGCTGCCGCGGCGGCGTGTACGAGATCGACACGTCGGCACAGTCCCGTCGCGAGGTGGAGCGCCAGCTCCGGCGGATCGGGCGCAGTCGATCGCGGCTCAGTTTACGGCGACGTCGCAGGTGATCTTTTACACGAAGCTGAACATCGCGCAGCTCCGTGATCTCCTCGCGGCGGTCGACTGTGTTCATGAGGTCCAGCTCGCGGAGCCCAAGATCCGCGACTGGCTCTTCCACGACTACGACGACGAGGTCGATGTCGTCGCGCACGAGATGACGTCGCCGGAGAGCGATCGGCCGGCCGTCGTGCTCTTGGACAGCGGCATCCTCGCGCAGCATCCGCTGCTCGCGAACGCGGTGCTCTCCGCGGACACGGTCGTTCCAGGCATTCCTTCGCCCGTAGACGTCGACGGACACGGCACGCAGATGGCTGGCGTGGCGCTGCATCTCGACGGTGTGGGTGACGCCGTTCAGAGCGGAGTGTCCCAGCCACCGCACTGGATCCAGTCGGTGAAGATCACGTCGAAGGGCGCCGCGTCCGCCGATGAGAGCGCTCGTGCGATCTGGCCGCCGATGACTGTGGAAGCCGTTGCTCGCGCCGAGGCTGAGGGAGACCGACGCCGGGTGTACGCGATGGCGGTCACCGCCCGCGTCGAGCCGGTCATCCCGACGAACTGGAGCCAGGCCATCGACCAGCTCGCGTACGACGAGGGGCACGGTCGGGTAATCTGCATCTCCGCCGGCAACGCCGACAGCGGCGACGTCGGTCTGCTCGACGGGTACCCGCAACTCAACCTGCTCCAGCGGATTCAGGACCCAGCGCAGGCTTGGAACGCGCTCACGATCGGAGCGTTCACGGCACGAGACCGCTTGCCGCAAGCGGACGACTACACGGCCTACGCAGCGGTTGCACCGGCTGGCGGCATTTCGCCGCATTCGTCGGCGCGCCCGCTCGATGCCGACCGCGTACCGAACAAGCCCGACGTGGTGTTCGAGGGCGGGAACGTCGCGTACGACGGCGCTCTTCCCAATCCGACGGTGCCGACGTTGACGGCGCTCACCACCGGCCATCGGCCTGGTCGGCCGCTCGCCTCGATCTGGGCGACCAGCGAGGCGGCCGCTCGCGCAGGACACCTCGGCGCGAGCATTTGGGGGGCCGACTCGAGCCTGCGGCCCGAGACCGTGCGCGGGCTGATCGTCCACGGGGCCTCGTGGACGCCCGAGATGACGGCGCAGTTCGAGAGCCTCGACGATCGACTGCGGATCTGCGGGTACGGCGTGCCGGACGGAGATCTGGCGACCGCCTGCACGCGCGAGCGGGCGACCGTCATCGTGGAAGACACGATGCCGAACGCGATCATGGTCGAGCGACCGCGCAAGGAGCCGCCCAAGCGCAAGAGCACGCCCGCCACCACGCTGGAGCCCGATCGCATCGCGAAGTTCTTCCGCCTGCCCGTCGACGACCAGCACCTGCTCGACCACGACGGCGAGGTCGAGCTCCGAGTGACGCTCTCGTACTTCGCAGAGGTGCAGACGTACCGCCGTCGCGCGATGCGCGGCCTCGATCTGCGCTGGGACATGCAGGGACCGCAGGAGGACGAGCAGACGTTCCGTTACCGCATCAACAAGCGCGTTCGCGAGAACGTCGCCGAGAAGCTGAAGGGCAAGAGCTTCAAGTGGGACGTCGGACCGGAGCGCCGCGCGAGAGGAACCGTGCAGAGCGACCGCTGGCGTGGCCCGGCCTCGTATCTTGCGGGCTCGAAGCTGATCGCCGTCATGCCCGCGCTCGGATGGTGGAACCGGTACGCGGCGTTCCGCACGAAGGAGCTCGCGTTCTCGCTCATCGTGACCGTCACTACCCCCGGCCTCGACATCTACACGCCGATCGAGCTCGCCCTGAAGCCGGCGATCGAGCTGCCGGCGGTGCCCGGCTGACGCGGCCGAGCCGACCTCCACCCTGCGCCATCGTGCGCCCCTCTCGACAACCGCCCGGGGGGCGCTGGGCTCCCGGTGATTCCGGTGGAAGTGGTCTCCATCGAGACCGGTGGCGACACCCACGCCGTCGGTCGGGAGCTCTACCAGGACGCTCGGCCAATCCTGTCTCGGCTGGCGCCACCTTCACTCGTGCTCGCAGGAGACCGGTCACGCGATGCCATCGAGGTGATCCCGGAGGGTTCTCGCAGCGACCGTCCGCTCGGCGGACGCCAGGCCCGACGATTTGGTCTGACGCGCCGCGTACTCGCGTGCCTCGCGATGTCCGCGTACGATGCAGGTGCCATGCAGGAACCCGAGCCGCCCATCGAGTACGAGCTCCTCTACGACGCCGTGCTCGCGAAGCTCATCGTGACCGAGACGAAGGTCGTGCCGACCGCCGCAGACGACGACAGGCACGTGCGGATCGAGGGACGCTTCGGGCCCGAGGAGGGGGACGACGAGGATGGCGAGCCCGGGTCGGACGTCGAGCACTACGTGTTCGCGGTCATCTACGCCCTCGGCGTCCTGTCGTTCGCGGATGCGCGACCGCGCGGTGTCTCGGGCATCGACTTCCAGGAAAAGGACGACTGGACCGTGGCCGACATGCTGCGCCACCTCCGCTTCGAGCGCGGCGAGCTCCGCTTCTACGCCGACTACGCGCGCGGGCGCTGCCTGAAGACGACCATCGTCGTGCGCGCGGACGGGACGTTCTTCCTCGACACGGTCAATCGTGGCGAGGCAGCGACACGCTGGATCGCGAAGCTCCAGGGCAAGAAGATGCTCTCCGTCGTCGACGAGGCGAGGAGCTCGTGACCGGCGCATCGCGCACCGCCACTCGCGCCGCAAAGAACGCGCGAAATCTGGTGCCAGAGTTGGTGCCACGGAGCGTCGGTAGGCGTCGTTTTGTGTCGCACTACGCCGCTCCGTGGCATGACCTAAGTGTCCGACTTCTTTGGCTTCATGCGAGTTAATCGGGAATGAGCGACTTCGGTGGATCGGGTTGAAAATCCCCGTGTCGCTGGTTCGATTCCGGCTCTGGGCAGTGGATACCCCGCTTTTTGCGGGGTTTTTTGTTCCGTCGCGCCGCGCCGACGAGTCTCTGGGGTCGCCTGAGTCTCCCGGTTGGCTTCGGGTTTGCGGCATATCTGCGGCAGCGGCCCGCGCTTCGTCTTCTTCGCCCGCCGCTTCAGGATGGCGGCCAGCTCCGGTCGGAGCGGCAGCCAGCGGTCCGCGCGCTTCGTCTTCTTGCCGCGGACGTGGAGACGATCCCCGAGGACGTGCTGCACCTCGATGGCGTAGAGCTCGCAGTCGCGAACGCCGGTGCCGACGAACACGGCGACGTAGTCCTGCTCGCCTTCGCTGAGCGTGTCCCGGAGCTTCCCTCATACACGCTCAGGGCCCGCTCGCCGGGCTCGTACGCGCCGCGGAGCTCGTCCGGGACGATGAAGTCGGTTCCCTGATGGTACCGCGGGACAGCGCGTTGCGGTTTCGGCCCGGAGGCTACCGGGCCACGTGGATGGGGCGGGGCCGATGCGAGCGTCGAGGGCGCTTGGCCGCGTCGCTCCGGGCCGGACCGATCGGGACGTCCGGGTCGTGCTCGCATCACGGCGATGCGGTCGGTCCGATGCTTCCTCGTTGACGGACCCGGGCGAGACCGGGAGGATTAGACTCTCTTCGATGAAGGCTACGCCCGTCGTGTTCCTCCTCGGACCGCCAGGCGCGGGAAAGACCGCGCTCGGCCCGCTCGCGTGTGTGCGGCTCGGGCTACGGTTCGCCGATCTGGCGGATGATACGCCAGTCGATGCCAGCGCGATCGAAGGTGGTGCGGCCGAGGCAGACGTGGTGGCCCTGCCTTGGCGGCTCCAGAATGACAACCGGATCCTCCGCGCCGCGCGCCGGGTAGGAACCACGATCGTGCTCTGGGCTCACCCCGAGACGATGCAGGCACGAGCGCGGCAGCCGATCTCCTTCACGGCCCGCCGCGGGCAGGTCACGCGCGGCGGGTTCGGACGCTGCGGTACCAGCTGTCTGGAGTACCGGCGTCTCGCACGCGCCTGCGACGTCACGCTCCACCTCGACGGCCTCTCGCAGCCCGAGGCGGTCGACGAGCTCGCAGATGCGATCGCTGAGGCGCGCGCCGAGGGTGATCCCGCCGTACGCCTCGATGTGATCCGCGCCGGCATCGAGGCGCAGCTCCGGGAGGACCACCGTCGTGGGTATGCCCGGGCGGTGAGGGCGCTGGCGGACGCGATCGCGCGCTACCTCTTTGCTCGCGAAGCAGCGGGCGCATCGCCGCGCTCGCTCAACGCGGTTGGAAGTGATCTGTGCGCTGCGGCCATGCTCGTGTTCATGTACGAGCCCCAGAAGGACGAGCGCATCCTCGATCGGTTTCGCCACGGTGCGCCGTGGGTGTCCGAGTTTCGGCGCAAGTTCACCGACTCGCCCCGGCTCGTCGCCCGCTACGAGAAGAACCTTCGGGCGTTCGCCGACTTCCTCGGCACGAATCAATGAGCTGGGACAGCGTCCGGGACATTCCCCGCGCCGTGACGGAGTGTATGGAGCTGCTCGACCTGGAGTTTGAGGAGACCGTCGAGGAGCTGGGGCGCCGATGAAGTAGGTTCGATGGCCATCGCCGCTTGCTCGGAGACGCGCTTCTTCGACCAGCGGCTCAGGGACGATCAGGGCTATCTTCTTCGTCTGGATGGTGAGACCGGTGGGACCTCGGTGGAAGGAGTCGTCGTCGGAATCTCCGATCACGATGCAGATCGAGATCGCGTTCCGGCCCGCGGTCGGTCGAGGTTGGCGCGAGGCGGCGCTGCTCGCGCCCGTGATGGAGGAGCTGTCTGAACGAGGCTCCCGCCAGCTCGGACAGGGTGAGGTCGAGGCTGCGCTGGTCACGTTCGCGACGGTGGCGTCGGGGATTCTGAAGCGTATCGGAGACATCACGGAGGACGAGTCGGAGCTGGGCATCAATGTCGACCACTGCGTGCGCGGTCTCGCCGAGTGCCTCGAACGCGCGGACGCTCGTCTCCGGCCCGCCGTGATCGACGCCATCCTGAGACCACGATCGAGGGGAGCCGGTGGGGGCTTGCCGCGCAGGGCGAGGAGCTGCTCGCGGCTCGGACCACCGGGGAGGAGCGCGCACACCTCGCGGCGCGCCTCGAGATTCGGGCCTGGCTCGGCCGGCTCGCAGCGCGATTTCGTGGCGATGAGCCGGCCGAGGATTGGCTCGCCGCTCGCCGGGCAGCGGGAGACTACCGCACGGTCATCGACGAGCTCCTTCGCTTGCACCGACCCGAGCGGGCCGCTCGGCTCTTGGAGAACGCCGAAGACGACGCCCTCGTGGAGCTGGTGGGCGTCTTCGCCGATGACGGCTATCCGGATCATGCCTACCAGGTGCTCCGAGGGCGGGTGGACGCGTGCGTGCCGCCGCAGCGGGTCGCGTGTCTTCTCTGGCTCATCGAGCGCGCCCCCGACCGGAAGGCCGCCAGCTATGATCGGGACGGGTTCCCGCTCAGAATGAGGTCGAGCTGGCCGGCGATGAGCCACGCCGCGGCCGATGGCGATCACGGCCGGTCAGTTCAGCGCGCGCCGAGGCAGCACTTCTTGTACTTCTTGCCGCTGCCGCACGGACAGGGGTCGTTGCGACCGACCTTGGGTCCGCGGCGGATGGGCTGCTGGACCGGCATGCTCGCCGCGAGCGCGCGGCGAGTCGGGGCGACCACCTGGTAGGTGTCGAGCACCACTCCGTCGAGGTTCGAGCGTGCTTCCCGAAGCCAGTCCTCCTCGTCCTCGATGACGTGCTCCTCTCCGGGGCCGTTGAGCGGCGTGTCGCCGGCCAGCACGGCGATCGGGAGGAGCGTCTCGGTGCTGTCGTCGTCGTTGGCCCACGCTTGGTCCATGCGCACGCCGAGCATGTAGCCGGTGCACCAGTCACGGATGGCCTGCTCCTCGCTCGGGGCCGGCACCAGCGGACGGCCGGCGGCCAGCGCGTCGATCACGGTGTTGTAGTGACGCATCAACATGATCGGCGTCGGGTCGCCGCCGAAGTCGCGGTCTCCCAGGGCGACCGGCAGCCACACGCTCGGCGGGACCATCCTCGGCGCCGTGGCCACGGCGTGGAGCAGGCCGAAGATGGTGTCTCGGTTCGGGCCGCCGGGGCGGTCGAACAGCTCGCCGAGAGCAGCCCACTCCTCGTCATCGAGGGGACGGCGCAGGTCGGTCATCGCCGCACCATGTCGCCGCTCGCCAGGGTGCACAACCTCGGCGTTTCGTTTCTTCGTCTCGGGTGGCTCTCGCGCGAGTCGTCGTGAGCCCCTGCGCGGCCCCCGGGGTTCTGCTTCCGCCGGCGACGCGATCCGCGCCGGCAGGGTCACCGACATCGACGTCGTCTTCGGCCGCCCCGGACCCGTGCTCGGGTAGCCGGGACTGCTCACGCGCTCAAGACGCCGAGTGCTCCGCTTCGATGCGGCGCGTCTCGGCCATGGCCTCCTTCACGGTGGCATCGGACCAGGCGAAGGAGCCGAAAACGAGGTCCCAGAGCGGAGAGCTGATCCCCATGTTGAGGTGGAAGAGCCGGTAGTGGTGCACGGCGTGGGCGCGGCGCAGGAGCTTCCCGAGCGACGTCTTGGGCGAGCGCACGTGGTGCGTGTAGTAGTGGATCCAGTCGTACGCGAGGTAGCCCACGGCGGTGCCGCCGAAGAGGATCCAGGCGAGCTCCTCGCCGAGGAGGAGCCAGTAGGTGGTCATGACCACGATCCCGAGCGGCCAGCTCATGATCGGGGGTGCGACGAGCCGCCATTTGTCGTTCGGGTAGAGGTGGTGGTAGCCGTGCGTCAGGAAGAGGCGCACCTTCGAGCGGCGGCTCCGCCCCGGCGGCCAGTGGAAGGGGAAGCGGTGGAGGAGGTACTCGAGGAGCGAGAAGCCCACCACGCCCAGCGCGAAGAGGCCGAGGCCGAGGCCAGGGCCGCGGGACCCGGTCACCGCCACGTAGAGCCCCCAGACGACCAAGGGGCCGAACCGAATCCCCGGCAGCGCGGGGTGCGATGTCGCGAGCACGTGCTCCAGAAAACCGTTCGCGAAGACGCGGAGCCGCACCTGCTTGCGGCTCCAGCTCGTGGGGGCTTCCACCCTGCCGTCCCAGCGATCGACCGCCTCGTTGAACTCGTCCGTGAAGTCCCAGAACGCCATCTCCAACCCATGCGGCAGGTCGGGATCGAGGCGGTTGATCCACGTCAGTCGGCGGCCCCGTCGCGGAAGAGGGGAGCCCAGCTCGGACGCTTCCCAGCCTACACGTCCGAGCGCTTCAGCCGCTCCGGGCCGTTGTCCGCGACGAGCTCGCAGAGCCCGTCGAAGGCGTCGAAGATCGCCCAGCTCGGCTGGCCGAGGCGGTCTGCGAGCTCCTGCATGATCGCGCTCTCGAGGTCGGCATCGCGCTTCCCCTTCCAGAGCTTGTCGGCGAGCGCGATGAGGCGATCTTCGAGAGTCGCGCGCGGCTCGGACCACGCCGCATGCGTGACGCATACGCGTGCGATGTGCGCCGGGAAGCCGGAGCGGAGCAGCATCTGCTCGCCGGCACGCTCGTGTTCGTGTCCGGGCGCGCGCATCTCGGAGGGGTGCTCGATTTTGCCTGCATCGTGGACCGCGGCGCCGAGAACGACGTGGTCGGCGTCGAACCGGATCCGCAGCAAGCGGCGCAGGCCCTCGACCATCTCTTCGGCCGCTTCGAGGACCAGCTCGTGATGGCGCACGAGCCAGGGGTGGGCTCCGCGTGAGGCGAGCCACTGGATGGCCTCGCGGGCGGTCGTGGGAGCCTGCTCTTCCGGCAAGGTCAGCTCCGGCGCCGCGCGAACCCGCAGCCATCCGAGGAGCGGGAACGCGTGGTGGCCCTCGGCGTGCTGCAGTTCCAGAAAGCGGTGCAGGGCTCCGCATTGCTCGGTCGTGAGATCCTCGAACGAGAAGCGGTCGACGTCCTCATGCCAGTGGAGATGACCGCTTTCGAGGAAGTCCGTCCAGTCATCCGCCGACTCGAAGATCCGAGACGGCAGACCCATCGCGCTGAGCTCGTCGCCGTGCGCGTGGACCCAGTCTCGATGCCGGGCGCGAAGCTCGCGCTCTTCTCTTCGCGCGCCCATGGGACGGCTCGTAGCACTCGTGGCAGAACCGTGCCCAATCCCAACGGCGAGCGCACCGGCGGGTCGTTCCTCGGGCCGGCGATCGTCACGATGTGAGCGAGCACATGCGCCGGCGAGCGGCCCGCAGCGTCCCGAGGTGCGCGACGCTGTCGCTCCGACGGACTCGATCACGGTTCGGCCGGCGCTCTCGCTCCGAAGCGCTCGCGGACACGCCGTCCCACAGCCGCCTGGGTTACGCGGAACGATGGACAGGCCGGGCGCTCTCGCTCCGAAGCGGTCGCGGACACGCCGTCCCACCTGGACCCACGTGGGTTGCGACTTGTGGAAGCGGATGTTTCCCACGCGGGTGGCAGCGGTGTTTCGAACGCGATTCCTCCTGGGCCATTCGGCGCGATTGTCGCAACGAGGGGCCTCGGATGTTGCTACCTTTTCGGGTCGGTGGCGGCAGTGCAGGAAGATGGGTCTCGACCGGCGTTGGGCTCGGTCCTGGAGGGTCGCTACCGGCTCGTCTCGGAGGTCGGGGAAGGCGGCATCGGCTGGGTGTTCCGGGCCGAGCACCTGAAGCTCGGGCACGAGGTCGCGATCAAGATGCTCCAGCCGCAGTACGCGGCCCATGCGCAGATGCGGCCGCGCTTCGAGCGCGAGGCGAAGGCGCTCGCCGCGCTCAGCCATCCGCACATCGTCACGCTGACCGACTACAGCGTCGCCGACGGTCGCCCCTACCTCGTCATGGAGCTGCTCGATGGCTGCACGCTCTCGGAGCTCATCGCGAAGGGCCCGATCGACGAAGCGGTGGTTCGGCACGTCGCGCTGCAGATCCTCGACGGGCTGATCCACGCCCATGAGGCCGGCTTCGTGCACCGCGATCTGAAGCCCGCGAACATCTTCCTCTGCGCGCTGCCGACCGATCCGCACCACGTGAAGATCCTGGACTTCGGCTTCGTGAAGTTGATCGAGGACGAGACGCCCGGCGGTCAGCCGGTCCTCACGCAATCGGGCGTCGCGTTCGGTACTCCGTCCTACATGTCGCCCGAGCAGGCGACGGGCGCGGCCACGGATGAGCGCACGGACCTCTACGCGTTCGGCGTGATCCTCTTCGAGATGCTGGCCGGGCGGCGGCCTTTCATCGGGAGCCTGCCGGACATCGTGCGCCAGCACCTCACCGAGCCGGTGCCGCGGTTGACCGTCGGCGGGCGCCCCGTCGACGCCAGCCCTGCGCTCCGCGAGGTGCTCGACAAGGCGATGGCCAAGGAGGCGGAGGACCGCTTCACGTCCGCTCGCGAGCTGCGCGAGGCGTTGGCTGCGATCCCGCTCCCGTGGACGGTCCACCGCTCGTTCGGAGAGGACGCGACCATGATGGCCGTCCCGGCTCCGGCCTCGGCGCCGTCGGAGCCGACCAAGGCGGCGCGGCCGGGGGCGGGTCGTTCGGGAGCGGGCAGCGCGCCATCCGACGTCGGGCCCGAGCCGGAGCGCCCCGCCGATCCGCGCGCGGCCGCGCCCTCTCTGCCCGAGCGCCGCGAACGATCGCGCGGTCCGTTCCGCGGGCTCGTCTTCGGGCTCACTGTCGTCGCCGCGGTCACCGGCGGAGCGGTGTGGTGGTTCGGGATCCAGCCCGCCGCGGTGGCGGAGCTCGGGGTCGACGCGTTTCGTCGCGCGATGCCGTCGAGCGCCGAGCCGGCCGAGCAGCCGGGCGCCGAGGCGGTGGAGGAGCCGGCAGGAGCGCCGGCCGAGATGCAGGACGAAGTCGTCGCGGCGATCGACGGTGAGCCGAACGCCAGCCTGCTCGACGAGCTGTCGGGCGACTGGTGGACCCGAGACGACGAGGATGCGCTGGCCGCGGACGAAGCGCCGACCGATCCGGGCGAGGAGAGCGAAGCCGAGGGCAGCGCGCCGGCGGAGGGGGCGGAGGACGAGACGGTCGCGAGCGCCGAAGGGTCGCTCGCGGACGAGGCGCTCGATGACGGCGTCGCGGAAGAGGCGCTGGCCGACGGCGCCCCGGACGAAGAGCTGGATGACTCGGTCGAAGAGGTTGCGGAGGACGTCCCGGAAGCAGCGCTGGATGACGGTGCCTCGGACGAAGTGGCCCGCGAGGCGCTCGCCGCAGAGGGCGCCGGCGAGCAAGCGGACGAGGAGCTCCTCGACGAGGGCGACGACGAGTCCGGCGAGGACGAGGCCGCCGACGACGTCGTGGACGAGGGGGAGCTGCTCGGTCCAAACCCGTGGCGCGTGCGATCCGCGGTCCCCCAGCTCGTGAGCGCGCGACGGAGCGTGCTCGCCGGGCACCCGCTGACGCGCGCCGAGAAGCTTGGCCTGCGCGAGCTGGTGCGCGCCGATCGCGGCGATCCCCGCCCGCACCTGGCGATGGCGCAGAGCTTCATGGCCGAGGGCAATCAGAGCGCTGCGCTCGAGCGCTACGACCTCGCACAGCGCGTGGACGACACCGCGCGGGGCGATCCGCGGATGCTCTACGATCTCCTGCGGCTCGCGAGCGAGGGAAGCGTGCGCGGGCCTGCGCTGGCGGCCCTGGCGCGGATCTACGGCGACGACGCGATCCCCTTCATCGACGAGCTGGTGGACGAAGGCGAGCTCCCGGAAGAACGCGTGGCCGCGCTCCGGCAGGTACGTGCGCGGCTCGAGCATGGTGTCCCGAGCCAGACCCGGACGCATCATGCCCGCACGCGAGCTCGTCGCGTGCGCCTACGCCACTCGAGGGCCCGTCGCCGCCGCGCGCACGTGTCTCGGCGCCGGCCTCGCGTGCATCGAGCTCACGCCCGCAGGAGCCACCGCCGATCGCATCGTCGCCGAACGCATCGCCGGAGGGCCTCCCACCGTCGCCGCCGCCGGCACTGAACGTGTGTCGATAAATCTCCCGTCGCTCCGCGGCCGATCCGCGCCCATCCGCGGCGTTGCCCTTCGTCGCCGTGCGTTCGCACGACTCCATTCGGCGCTTTGCGGCTGGACGCGCCTCGATTGCGGCGCTCGGTCCGATTTATCGACACACCTCGAGCTCGGCGTGAGGAAGAGAATCGGCTGCGCCACGACGTGGACATCGAGCGTTTCCGGCGTGACCGTGTACGCAGACGGAATCCGCATACCGGGCGGATACACAACTGATCACTGCTGTTCGGGAGACCGAGGCCTCGTGGCGCATGGCGAGGCAATGCGGGTCCTGCGCCTGCGCTCGACCCACGACGAGCAGAGCGAGAACTGCTCCCACGGAGATGCGGATGATTGTACGCAGCTCGCACGTGTGGCGGGAGGCGCGGGACCTCCCCGGTTTGCCGTCCCCGCGGTCCATGTCATGACGCGAGACGTGCGAGGGCGCGCTTGAATCGTGGAGGGCTCGGGAGCCCTCCGATCTGGCTGGTGGGCGTCGCGGCCCTGGTGCTCGCGCTGTTGGTGTGGCAGCGGACGCGCTCCGAGGCGCCGCCTCCGTACAGCATCGCAGTCGTCGATCGGCAGGTGCGTCAACTGAAGGTCGCCGGCCGCTACGCGGACGCAGAGGTGCTGCTGCGACGGGAGATCGCGGCGGCTTCGGAGAGGGGCGCGTCGAACTCGCAGCTCGGTGTGCTGCGGACGCTCCGGGGCGATGTCTTGACCTTCCTCGGCCGCTACGACGAGGCGAGGTCGGTGCTCGACCATGCGGTGCGCGACCTCGAGCGCTCCGGCGGAATCCACTTGGGCGTCGCGCTGCACGACCTGGCGGCGGTCCGCCACGAGCAGGGAGCGTACACGGAAGCGGAGTCGCTCTTCCGGCGGGCGCTGGCGGTCAAGGAGAGCGTGTCGCCGCCGGACGAGCCGTCGGTCGCGGAGACGCTCGACAACTTGGGCTCGACGCTGAGCCAGGAGGGGAGAGCGTCGGAGGCCGAGCCGCTGCAGCGGCGGGCGGTCGCTCTCTTCCGGCGGGCTCCGGACCGTGAGGACGATCTCGCGATCGCGTTGGCCAACCTCGGCCACACGCTGATGGCCCTCGGATGGTACGAGGAGGCGGAGACCGATCTGCGGGAGGCGCTGGCTCTGCAGCGTCGGATCCACCCGGCGGATCACCCGGCGACCGCAGCGACCATGCAGACCCTCGCGGTGTGCCTGTCCGAGACGAATCGCGTCGCGGAAGCGTTGGCCATGCAGCGCGAGGTTGTCGCCATGGACGAGCGAACGCTCCCGCCCGATCACCCGGACCTGGTCCTCGCGCGTCAGAATCTGGCCGCCGTCTCGGACATGGCCGCCCGAGGGAACGCCCCGTGATGTCGGTGCCATCGCCCCTCCATGGCGAGGCAGGTGCCGGCGCGTGTCCCCGTTCGGTTGCGAGCGCCCCTGCGCTACGATCGTGACCGTGGACAACTACAAGGGCGTCGGCGTGCTCTTCGTGCGCAGCCAGGTGCGAGAGCTCCCACCGTCGGCGCGGGAGCGGTTTCTGGAGGCGCTCTCGCCGGACGGGCGCGACTGCTTCGAGCGCGCCGTCGCGACGCAATGGGTGCCCGTGGAGCTCGCGACGGAGTGCTTCGAGGCGTTGGCCGAGGTGGCGTATGCCGCGTCTCCCGACCCGATGCGGGCGGTGGGGGTCGCGCTCGCTCGCAACGATCTGCGCGGCGTGTACCGGTTCTTGGTCCGGCTCGCGACGGTGAAGTTCCTCCTCCAGCAGCACACGAAGCTCTGGTCGACCTACCACCGCGAGGGCGAGGCGCAGCTCGAGTCGCGGGGCGACCGGGCGGTACAGGTGAAGATCGTCGGGCACCCGCGGCTGCCGCGGGGGTTCCGCGAGTGCTTGGCCGGGTGGCTCGAGGGCGCGCTGCAGGTCTGCGGCGCGCGCGACATCGTCGTGAAGCACGACGTGACCCGGCCGCCGCCCTGGGCCTTCGACATCAACTGGGGCTGACCACGGCGGAGGCGTCCGGCTTTTCGCCGAGATCCGCACCGGCCGAGCTTCGGGGCCGTGTGGTTGTCGGGCCAGAGGGTGACCCCGGGCGCCGGCGTGTGGCCAGTCCGTGCCCGCGCACCGTCCCGCGCCGATATTAAGGATCCCCCGCTTCCGTGGACACCCCCGAAAGCGCGAGAATGCGCGAGGAGTGTCCCATGCCGAGAAGAAAGCGAAGGAAGTTCACCCCGGAGTTTCGGGCCGAGGTCGTGGCGTTGTGCCAGGCCGGGGACCGGAGCATCGGGCAGGTCGCGAAGGAGCTGGACCTGACGGAGACGGCGGTGCGCGAGTGGGTGCGGCGGGCGGAGGCCGACGCCGGCCGCGGTCGCCCCGGCGAGCTGACGAGCGCGGAGCGTGAGGAGCTGACGCGGCTGCGGCGGGAGAACAAGCAGCTCCGCGTGGAGCGCGAAATCCTAAAAGCGGCGGCCACCTTCTTCGCGAAGGAGAACGGATGAAGTACGCGTTCATCCGGGCGAAGTCGGTGGCCTTTCCCGTCGCGCTGATGTGCAAGCTCCTGGGCGTCTCGAAGAGTGGCTTCTACGCGTGGCGGGACCGGGCCGAGTCCGAGCGCTCCGTGGACGACGCGCGGCTGGCGGTCGAGATCGCCGCCATCTACAAGCGCTACCGCGGCCGGTACGGCAGCCCTCGCGTTCACGCCGAGCTCCGAACGCGCGGCTCCCGTGTCGGGCGCAAGCGCGTCGAGCGGCTGATGCGCGAGCAGGGTCTACGTGCGCGGGGGCGCCGCCGCTTCCGCAAGACAACCGATTCGCAGCACACCGACCCCATCGCGCCGAATCTGCTCGAGAGGAACTTCGGCGCGACGGGCCCGAACGAGGTCTGGGTGACCGACGTGACCTACGTCTGGACGCACGAGGGGTGGCTGTACCTCGCCGTCATCCTCGACCTCTACGCGCGTCGGGTCGTGGGCTGGGCGGCCAGCGACGCCAACAACACGAAGCTCGCGCTCGCTGCGCTCTCGATGGCGACGACGTCGCGGAGGCCTCCCCCTGGCCTCATTCATCACTCCGATCGCGGCAGCCCCTACGCCAGCGCCGACTACCGTCGCGCTCTCGACGCGCACGGCATCGTCCCGAGCATGAGCCGCAAAGGGGACTGCTGGGACAACGCTGTCGCCGAGAGCTTCTTCGGCACGCTCAAGGTCGAGCTCGTGCACGATGCTGACTACGACAGCCGCCGCACCGCCATCGGCTCCATCGGCGACTACATCGAGCGCTTCTACAACACCGAGACGCGGCACTCCCGTCTCGACTACCTCAGCCCCATCGAGTTCGAATTTGAAGAGCCTGCTCGCCGCGCTCGCGGCATAGTCAACCTGTCCACGAGAGCGGGGGAAGGTCACTCGCGCGGACGGCGATCGGGAGGACCCGGGCCGCGCGAAACGGCGAAGGTCGACGGCGGCACGGAGCAGGGCAGGCGCGCGGCTACTCGTTCGCGTCGGCGAGCACCAGCACCAGCTTGCGGAGGTCGCCGGCGAGGATGTCGCAGGTCGGCAGCATGCCCGCTTCTTGGTGGCACTCGCCCAGGCCGTGCGCGTCGAGCGAGCGGTACGCGTGGACCAAGGGCTGCACGTCCTCGTCGGCGCTCACGCTATGGCCGGTGCCGGCGCCGACCGTGGCGAGAGGCT
Organism: uncultured Pseudomonadota bacterium; assembly: GCA_963832725.1. Lineage (GTDB taxonomy): Bacteria > Myxococcota_A > Polyangia > Polyangiales > Sandaracinaceae > JAEZBP01. Next base: position 1,859,529 of record CAWHVG010000005.1, on the reverse strand, counting down.
CGCGCGTGCTCGCCCAGCCGATGCAGAATCTGCTCGTGGTCGGTCGCGTCGGGCACTTGCTCGGCGCTCCGGACGAGCACGGCGCGCAGCGCGTCGAGCTCGTGGTCGAAGGCGTCTCGCAGGAAGCGTCCGCACCGGCGAAAGAACGGCGTCGGACCCTGCTGGCCGAAGAGCGCGGTGAGGCGCGCGATGGGCGCCACGGCGGCCGGCGCGGAGGCTTCCATGGTGCGCCGGTAGCCTTGAAAGACCGCTTCCGCGAAGAGCTCGTCCACGGCCAGCTGGGCCGGTATTCCCCCCGCCGAGACGAGGGACTCGACGAGGGTCGTTTCGAACGCTTCGACCCGCTCGCGCCGGCGTGCTTCGTGGTGGCTTCGGATCAGCGACCGCAGCACTTCGCGGCCGACGATGGAATCGGCCGCGCTCTCGGTCGAGCCTGGTGTCGACCCGCTTCCCGTGCCTTCGCGCGGTGCTCCCCCACCGCTCGCGACGTCCCCGCTGCCCCCCGTGGCCGCTCCCGTCAAAGCGACCTTCGGTCCATCCCCACGCTCGCTCATGCGCGGAGCATCGCACGAACGGAGCAATCGGCCTACTGTTGCTCACGAATCGACGCGGGAGCCTGCGCGCTGGGTCGGTGCAGCGAACGAGGAGCGTCGAGCGCGGTATGCGGACGGGGCCACGGGGCGCCCGGGCTCGGTGTACAAGGGAGCCGTGCGATCCTCCCATCACGTCGGGCTGGCGGTGTTCGCGATGGCTCTCTGTGCGGCCTGCACCCCGGCTTCTCCGTCCCCGCAGCCGAATGGGGGACCGCAGGTGCGCTTCGTGCCCGCCCCCGAAGGCGAGCTTCCACCGCTCGTCCGCTCGTTCGTCGCCGAGGCGCGGGCCGAAGGACGTGTCCCGCTGGTCTACGTGGGCGCGAGCTGGTGCGAGCCCTGCCGCTACTTCCATCGGGCGGCCGAGAGCGGGGAGCTGGACTCCACGCTGCCGCGCCTCGCGCTGCTCGAGCTCGATCGGGACCGTGACGGAGAGCGGCTCGACGCGGCCGGCTATTCGTCGCGGATGATCCCGCTCTTCGTGGTGCCAGGCGAGGACGGGCGCGCGACGCCGCGGCACATCGAAGGCTCGATCCACGGCCCGGGGAGCCCGGCCGAGATCACGCCGCGGCTGCGCGCGCTCCTCGATCGCTAGACCCGGAACGAAGCGCGTAGCGGGGATACGAGAAAGCCGACCCGCGTCAGCTCCCGAGGCCGCGCTCTTGGATGACGGCGGCGTTGCGGGCGTCGGCCGCCTGGAGGGCGGGTCGCTCGCCGAGGCGCTCGGCGTAGGTCGTGAAGGCGGGGCGCTTCTCGAGCATGCCGAAGCGGAGCATGTAGCGGACGGTGCTGCCGAAGATGACGTCGGCCATCGAGAAGGTGTCGCCGAGGATGAAGGGCCCTTCGGCGATGGCCGATTCGATGGTGGTCAGCATGGCCTCGTGGGTGCCCCAGCCGGCTTGGCTCGCCTTGAACTCCCAGCCGGACGCCCGGGCCATGGAGCCGGGCTCGACCACGGACGGCGCGAAGAGGCTCCAGCGCAGATAGGGGCCGCGCGCGGGAGCGTCGAGCGCCGGTGCGAGCCGGCCGGGGGCGTAGCGATCTGCGAGGTAGAGCCCTATCGCGGCGGTCTCGGTGACGACGGTGTCGCCGTCCACGAGGATGGGCACCTTGCCCATGGGGTTGAGCGCGAGGAGCTCCGCCGATTTCTGCTCGCCCTTCGTGATGTCGACGAAGCGGAGCTCGTACTCGACGCTGGTCTCTTCGAGCATCCAGACGACGGTCGACGCGCGGGTGAAGGGATGGTGATGCAGCACGATGGACATGGGGACCTCCTCCGAGACGCGCATGGTAGCTCGCGCTCCAGCTGAGAGCCGCTTCGGTGTCGCTCGCCTCGCGGATCAGGTGGGGACTTCGATGGAGGCCAGCGCCGTGAGCGCCCCGAGCAGGGCGAGACAGTGCGCGAGGCCGGCGCGGTCCCCCTCGCTCGGCGCTGCGCCGAGGAAGGTACGGAACGCGCGCGCGGCGAAGCGCAGGAGCATCGAGGGCTCCGCCGACAGGAACCACGCGGCGCCGAACGCCGCCGTGCCGATCCCGCGTTCAGCGCGCGAGAGGCTGGCGAAGCCACGGCCGCCGTCGAGCTGCCAGAAGGGGATGAAGCGTCGTCCGCGATCCCGACCTCTGTGGGATCCGGGTGGCGGATGCCGCTCCCGCCTTCTGCGCCGTCTCACTCAAATGGTGGAGATGTGCCGCGCTGGGTTGGACCAATCGGGTGAGTGACGAGCCACCATCACGACGAGGCACGGGGCCGAGGTCGTGTCAGGCGGTGGACGTCTCCACCAGCGCGTGCGGCTCGGAGCGTTTGGCGCCCGCCCCGGGGGTCCGGTCGGCGGCGTCGCTCACCCGGTCTCGGCCTCGTCGTTCGGCCCGACGCGCTGGCGGATCCGTTCGACGAGCTGCGCGGCGCCGAAGGGCTGGCCGACGACGATGTCGGCGAGCTCGCTCTCCGGGACGAGCACCTGAGGGAGCTGGGAGCCGATGAGCACCGCCGCCCGCAGACAGGTCCCCCGCTCCCGGCGCGCTCGCTCGAGCAGGACGTCGCCCGCGACGCGCGGGAGCTCGAAGTCGGCGATGACGACGTGCGGTCGGTGCTCGGTGAGCTGCCGCAGCGCTTGCGCGCCGTCAGCGACGGCGACGGGCTCGAAGCCGTCCACGTAGAGGGCCGCCATGAGCGCGTTGCGCATGGCCGGGACGTGGACGGCGACGAGCGCGCGGAGCTCCGGCCCTCGCGGTCCGCTCGCGAAAGCGTCGTCGCGCTTCGGGGATGGCGCGGTCGCAGCCTCGTTCCGCTCTTCGAAGGTGAGGTCGTCCTCGAGGATGGCCTCGAGGTCGGCGCGGACCCGCTGCCAGACAGGGTGCGGGATGTCTCCGGCGTGTTCGCCGTTCACCAGCACACGCACGCTCGGCCCGTGCGGCGCCACGCCTCCTTCCTCGCGCACCTGATCGCACGCGTGTCGGACGATCTCGACGTCGACCAGCGAGCCTCTGACGTGAACGATGCGCATCCTCTTCCAGGGACATCGTTGCACGGAGGCCGAGTGATATCGAAGTGAAATCGAGGCTGAAGCACAGCGATTGCGCGGCGATTCGGCGCGTCGACTCGGTGAACGACGAGGTCGCACAGGACGCTGTCGGACGTTTCCTACGCAGAGCAACGAGCGCTCGCGGCAGAGGCGATTGCCACGCGGGGTGCCGCGCGGCACGCGTCGTTCGGCGTCCTCGTCGTCGCGCGTCGCCGTGCGATGCGCCTGCGACTCCTCACGCCGCCTTGCGGGCTGGGACCGTCTCGATGGTGGCGCTCGGTCCGATTCATCGAGAGCCCCTGAGCGGCCTCTCCGCGGAGGTGTCTTCTTCACGAATCGGCGGCCCGAGCTCGATGCCGCCATCCTCGAGAGTCTCGTGAAGCGTGCCGTCGCCGCCAGCCGGCAGCTCGGGGACCGCATGTTCCTTCCGAGCCGTCGCAGCCAGACGGTCCGCACGCCGCGTAGCGGTGCGTCAGAACGCGCGCGGGAACTCGATCTGCAGCGGCACCGCCACGCGCGCCGACCACGAGGCGGCGTCGTGATGCGCGCCGACGTAGGTGAGCACGTGGAGCTCTTCTTCGGGCTGGTAGCAGTGGCGGACCAGCGCTCGGAACATGGTGCGGGTGTGGTGTACGCCGTCGCGGGTGCTTCCGTCCGGCTCGAGCTCGGTCGCCGCCGCGCCCGAGTCGAGGTAGAGGCGCGGTCGCGGCGCCGGGCAGACGCCTTCGCGCACCATTCGGATCATCCACCGATCCGCCCACCAGAACGAGGGCGAGAGGCAGATCGCGCTCCCGAAGACGTCCGGCCGCGTCCACGCCGCCCAGAACGAGAAGAGCCCGCCCATCGACGAGCCGAGGAGCGAGGTGGTGTCCGGCCCAACGCACGTCCGGAGCTCCCGATCGATGAGCGGCTTGAGCGTCCCGACGATGGCGTCGAGGTGCGCGCCCGCCTGGCCGCCGCCGTACTCCGGATCCGGCACCGGGCCGAGCCGATCGAGCCGCCGCTCGCCGGTATCGATCGACACGATGATCAGCTCCTGCATCGCGCCCAGATCCCAGAGCGCGTCGACGATGTGGTCGAGGTTCCACACGCCGAACGGGTCGCTGCCGTCGCTCCACAGCGCCTGCCCGTCCTGCGCGTAGAGCACCGGGAAGCGCGCCTGATCCTGCTCGTCGTAGCTCGGCGGCAGCATCACCCGGAAGCGCAGCGGCCCATAGCCACGTACGTCGATGCTCCGCGCCGCCAGCAGCGTGCCGTCGGGCCGCGTGAACGAGGGGCGGACCTCCACCCGGTCGCCGCCGGCGATGACCAGGTTGCGGCCGACCATCCAGTCGCGGTCGTCGCGCACCAGCTTGGTCTCCACGCACTCGCCCGGCGGCGTCTCGACGCGGAAGAAGCTGGTGTCACCGTCGACCGAGTCGGGCGGGCGGCCATGCAGCCAGTCGAGCCCCGCGCCGTCGCCGCGCAGCGTGAGCGAGCCGTGGGCGTGCGGGTAGTGGGCGACGATCAGTGCGTACTGGTCGTGGTCGAGCGCGGGCGGGGTCGGCAGTGAAGGCACGCCGCATCCTCACCCGCGCCAGCGGCGTTTGAAAAGCGCCGCGGTGCGAGGTGGAGACGTCGCCTCTCACATCGAGCTCAGCGCAGCGTCTCGCCGAAGAGGCTCAACACCCGCTCCCAGTGCTTTTCGGCGGCCGCCTCGTCGTAGACCGGGAAGTCGACGACGGCGAAACCGTGGCGCGCGCCGGGGTAGAGCTCGAGCTGGTAGCGGACGCCCGCCGCGTCGAGCGCCTCGCGCAGCGCCTCTTGGTGCTCGGGTGTGCAGGAGCGGTCTTCGTCCGCCACGCCGAGATAGATGGCGCCGCGGATCTTCGAGGCGGCGCGATGCGGGCTGTCCTCGCCGTCGGTGACCAGGTTGCCGCCGTGGATCGACGCGGCCGCGGCCACCCGCTCGCCGAGCGCCGTCGCGACGATGAACGCGGTGCGCCCGCCCAGGCAGTAGCCGACGGCGCCGAAGCGATCGGACTTCACGCGCGCATCGTTCTCCAGGACACCCAGCAAGGCCTCCGTGTCGGAGACCGCTTCGTTCGCCTTCACCGCGCGCGCCAGGCCCATCAAGCGCGTTCGCTCCTTCTCGTCGCCGAAGACGGTGCTCGTGTCGAAGGGCGCGAAGTCGCCGGCTCGCCAGTAGAGGTTCGGCTGCAGCACGGCGTAGCCCGCGTCGACCAAGCGCTTTCCCATCTCGGTCATCGCCGGCCGCAGCCCCGCCGCGTCCATGTAGAAGACCGCCAGCGGCCACGGACCCGCGCCTTCGGGCAAGAGCAGCTTCCCGTCGACGGTCCCTTCCTCGGTCTTCGCTTCGATGCGTTCTTCGATCATGTCGATCCTCTCCAAGGCTGGCCTCTCCAGGGCTGAGCAGCGTGCCGGTGAAGGTCGTGCTGTCTCTGAGTCGTCGCGCTCAGGCGGCGGGCGGGAGCGTGTGCATCACCCGCTGCGGGAAGGGGATCTCGATCCCTTCCTTGTCCAGCCGCTGCTTGATGGCGCGGCCGAGCGCGAGCTTCGTGTCGAGGAACGCGGCCGCCGGGACCCACACGCGGACCAGGAGATCCACCGAGCTCTCGCCCAGGTTCGTGACGTCGATGATCGGCGCCGGATCGGCCAGCACGCGCTCGTCCGCCGTCACCGTTTCCCGCAGGATCTCGCGCGTGCGGTCGAGGTCGGCGTCGTAGGAGACGCCGATGGTCAGCTCGATCCGCCGCGTGTCGGCGCGGGTGAAGTTCTGGATCTCGCTCTGGCGCACCTTCGAGTTCGGGATGACCAGCGGTACGCCCTCGAAGGTCGTCAGGCTGGTCTGGAAGATGCCGATCTCCTCGATGGTCCCGCCGCTCGCGCCGATCATCACCGCGTCGCCGACCGAGAAGGGCCGCAGCACCAAGAGCACCACGCCACCGGCCACGTCGCTGGCCGTGTCCTTCAGCGCCAAGCCGACCGCCAGGCCCGCGGCGCCGAGGAAGGCGAGGAAGCTGGCCGTGTCGACGCCGAGGTTGTCGAGGACGGCGATGAGCACGATCGCCAGCACCGAGAGCCGGGCCATTTTCGAGAGGACCGACACCAACGTGCGGTCCACCCGGCTCGAGCCCTCCGCCATCTTGCGGACGCGAGAGCCGACCCACGCCGCGACGATCCAGCCGACGATCGCCAGCACCAGCGCGCCGAGCACTTTGAAGCCCCACGCCGTCGCGAGGTTCACGATCGCGGTCTTCGCCGCGGCCCAGTACTGCTCCCAGTTCATCTCGCTCAGGAATCTCCGCGAAGTTGGGCCAGGAACGCTTTGCCGAGCGAAACGGCCTCGTCGGCGTCCATGGGCTCTTCCTCGTCTCGCTCGTAGTGCTCGAGGTGCTCTTCCGGAAGCCCCTCCAGGAAGCGCGTGGGCACTTGCGGCGTCGCTTTTCCGCGCAGCACCTTGCGCGAGGGCCGGCACAGATAGAGCCGTTCGCGAGCGCGGGTGACGCCGACGTAGAAGAGCCGCCGCTCCTCTTCGACGTCGGTCGGCGCCGCCTCGGTCACCTTCGGATCCGTGGTGCGACTGTGCGGGAGCTGCCCCTCGTTGAGCCCGATCAAGAAGACGACGTCGAACTCCAGCCCCTTGCTGGCGTGCAGGCTCGAGAGCGTCACCCGATCGCCCGTCTCCTGCGACTCCGAGTCCACGTTGAGCGTGATCCGGGTCAAGAACTGCCCGATGGAGGGTCGCTCGCCGCCCGGCTTGGCCTCGTAGCGCGTGAGCGCGCGGAGCACGTACTCGACGTTGCCCCAGCGGCGCTGCGCGACCGGCCCTTTCTCCTCGGTCAGCACGCGCTCGAGGCCCACGTCGGTGAAGAGCTGCCGCGCGGCCTGCGAAAGGTTCTGCCCGGTCGAGAAGCGCTCGCGCGCCTTGGCCAGCGCCGTGAAGAGCATCCGCGCGCCGCGCTTGGCCGCGTCCGGCACGTCGCTCAACGACTCGATGCGGGCCAGCGCCTCCGCGAAGGACTTGTCGTGCGCCAGCCCCCAGCGCGCCACGCGAGCGATGGTCGTGTCGCCGATGCCGCGGGCCGGGAAGTTCACGATGCGGCGGAGCGCCAGCTCGTCGCGCGGGTTCACGACCACCCGGAGGTAGGCGACGGCGTCCTTGACCTCCTTGCGGTCGAAGAACTGCGTGCCGCCGAAGAGGCGGTAGGGGATGCCGTTGGCGCGCAGCTCCTCCTCGATCGGCCGCGCCTGCAGGTTCGAGCGATAGAGCACCGCCACGTGGCCGGGCGTCACACCCTCGCGCTTGAGCTCGCGGATCTCGCCCGCCACCAGCTTGGCCTCGGCCTCGGCGTCGCTCACCGTGCAGATGCGCACCTTGGCGCCGCCGGGCTTGGACGAGCGCAGCACCTTCTCGTGGCGCTTGCGCTTGCTGCGCGCGATGGCGGCGTTCGCGACCTCCAGAATGGGTGATCGCGAGCGGTAGTTGTCTTCCAGCTTGACCATCGTCGCGCCCCGGAAGAACTGCTCGAAATCCAGGATGTTGCCCACCTCGGCGCCGCGCCAGCCGTAGATCGACTGGTCGTCGTCGCCGACCACGCACACGTTGTTCCGCTCGTTGGCGAGGAGCATGACGAGCTGGAGCTGGATCCGGTTCGTGTCCTGGAACTCGTCGACCAGCATGTAGCGGAAGCGGTTCCGCCACTTCTGCCGGATGGTCTCGCTCTTCTGCAGCACGCGGACGGGCGCGAGCACCAGGTCGTCGAAGTCCACTGCGCACATGTTCTGGAGCGCCGCCTGGTAGTGCGGGTAGACCTCCTTGGCGATCGCGTCGTACTCGAAATCGCCCACCTTCACGTCCTCCGGCGACAGGCCCTGGTTCTTCCAGAGCGAGATGCGGGAGTGGACGGCGTAGAGGTCGAGCTTGCGCTCGCCGATGCCCTCGCGCTTGACGATCTCGCGGACGGCGCCGAGCGCGTCGCCCTGATCGAAGATGACGAAGCGGGAGGGGTAGCCGAGCGCTTTCGCCTCCTCGCTGAGGAAGCGGACGCCGAAGCTGTGGAAGGTGGAGAGCCAGAGCTTGCCGGCGCGCTCGCGGCCGACGAGGGGCATCATCCGCTCGGCCATCTCGGCGGCGGCTTTGTTCGTGAAGGAGACGGCGAGGATCGCCTCGGGCCGCACGCCCCGCGCGACCAGACGGGCGATCCGGTGCGTGATGACGCGCGTCTTGCCGCTGCCTGCGCCGGCGAGCACCAGCAGCGGCCCGTCGCCGTGCTCCACGGCAGCACTTTGGGCGGGGTTGAGGGCCACCATGGCGAGTCCCGAGAGCTACACGTGAACGCGCGCGGGTTCAAGCCGATCGGGCTCGCGCGCCGGCGCCGGGATGCCGTGGAGCGCGTCGACCGCGCTCAGCGGAGGTCGTAGACGACGCGCGTCCGCGAGAGTCGATTGTGGAGCGCGCGCTTCGGCTGGACCACGTCGCGCGCCGCGCTCTCTCGGCTCTCCGAATGGACCGGTCTCTAGCAGTCCGTTGAAGTACCGAACCCGAAGGAATTCGGAGTGCGACGCTTCCGCAGCTCGGGAAGGCGAGGCGAAGAGTGCATTTCGGTCTCCGCGGCCCGGGAAGGCGAGGTGGGAGGTCCGCTCCACCGCCGTGGTGGTCACGTAGCCGAGCCACACCGCCTTCTCGTGACGACGGGGACGGTCCGCTACTCGGTCGCCCGGTAGCTCGCTCGGCTCACATGCGGCCGCGCAGCATCCCGTGCCAGTACATCTCCGGCAGGCCGTACGCTTTGAGCGCGTACATGCTGTAACGCTCTTGCGCTTGATCGAAGGGGAAGGTCTCCATGATCTTCCCGTCGTAGCCGAACTCGGCGAGCACGACCTTGCCGCGGCCGGTGACCAGGGGACACGAGGCGTACCCGTCGTAGTGCCCGGTCAGGGGCTTGCCCGCTCGCTTGGCCAGGAGGTTCTCGACCAGGACCGGGACCTCCTTGCGGACGGCGGCGCCGGTCTTCGACGTGGGCAGGCTGCTCGCGTCGCCGGCCGACCAGACGTTCGGGTAGCGGACGTGCTGCAGGGTGTGCTTGTGCACGTCGACCCAGCCCGCGTCGCTGGCCAGCGGGCTCTCCTCGATCACGTCGGGCGCGCTCTGCGGCGGCGTGATGTGGATCATGTCGAAGCTCAGCTTCTTGGTGCCGTCCGCGACCTTGAAGGTCGCCTCGCGCTTCTTCCCGTCGATGGCGACGAGGTCGTGCCCGAAGTGCGGCTGGATGTCGCGCTCCTTCACGATGCGGTCGAGCGTCTTCTTGTACTTCGGGACGCCGAACATCCCGGCTCCCGCGGTGGCGAAGTGCACCTTGCTCTTCTTCCGCACGCCCTTCCGGCGGAAGTGCTCCTCGGCGAGGTACATGATCTTCTGCGGCGCGCCCGCGCATTTGATCGGCGTGGACGGCTGGGTGAAGATCGCGTCCCCGCCGCTGAAATCGTTGATGAGCTCCCAGGTGTACTCGACGATGTCGTAGCTGTAGTTGCTGGTGACACCGTTCTTGCCCAGGGTCTCCTTCAGCCCGGCGACCTTGCCCCAGTCGAGCTGGATGCCGAGCGTGACGACGAGGTCGTCGTAGGTGATCGTCTTGCCGCCGGCGGTCACGATCCGATTGTCATCGGGCTCGAAGCGCGCGACCCGATCCTGGATCCACTCCACACCCGCGGGCATGTAGTCGGCCTCTTCGCGCTCGGTGTGCTCCCGCGGGAAGACGCCGCCGCCCACCAGCGTCCAGAGCGGCTGGTAGTAGTGCTTGGTCGATGGCTCGACCAACCCGATTCGGGGTGGCTCCGGCTCGTTCATCAGCCGCGCGGCGATGGCGAGACCGGCGGATTCCACCGCCCACGATCAATACGTCGAAGTCGCTCACGATTCTGCTCCTTCGCCCGCGTCTCCCTCGGTGAGCGCGCGCGTTCCGGGCTCGAGCGAGCCCCCGACCTCTCTGGCCACGCCGATCGCCAGGCCCAGCACGCGCTGGACGTCCGGGTCGCTCAGCGCTCGGATGGCGCCGAAGAGACCCGTCGGCGGCGGCGGTCGGGTCCTCGCATCCGCCAGCGCGTGGGCGACCCGGCTCAGCGTCTGCAACGCGCCCGTGGCCAGCATCTCGGACTCCAGCAAGTCGCGGACCTCGGCCGAGGTCGTGATCCGCAAGAGACCCATGGCGGCGGCGCGGATCTGCTCGAGCAGGTCGCCGGTGTCGAGCCCCTGCTCGGCGGCGCGCGCCATCAGGTCGTCCGCGATGTCGGTGACCGTCGCCACGAGCTGCGGCGCCTGCTCGACGGTGTCGACCATCATCTGCAGCGTGGCCAGGGTCTCCGGCCGGCTGAGCCGCTCCGCCAGGCGCACGAGCCCGCGCATCCGCTCGTCGACGCAACCGTCCTCGGCCGCCCAGCCGTCGAAGGAGTCGGCCATCATGGCGCCGAGGCCCGGCACCTGGCCGGCCAGCCCCTCCATCCGGGAGAGCGCATCCTCGATGCGGGCGAGCCGCGCTTCGATGCGGGCGAGTGGATTCTTGGGAACGGGCGGGGACGGCGGGCTGTGGCTGTGGGCTCTTCATCATGGACGCACCTCGATTCGGGGTCTCCGCAAGGTCCGGACCAGCGAGCCCGGGACACCGAGCGGAGCGATTGACGTGTCCTGGCTGCCAAAAGTGGCAGTCGCCCTTTCGTCGGCTGCCACCCGTGGCATGATGAGAGATGTGAGCGAGCGAGGTCAGTCGACGAAGGTGCGCACTCACCTCCCGCTCTTGGCGCGCGAGGAGGCACCGGCGATTCTCCTCTCGCCCGACTACCGGATCCTCGCGGCCAACGAGGCCTACGAGGCGCATTACGGGCGGGAGATTGTAGCCGGGCGCGACCGTTGCCACCGCGTCTCGCACGGTTTCGCCTCGCCCTGTGACCAGAACGGAGAGAGCTGCCCGCTCGCGGCAGCGCGCGACACGCGGAGCCTGGCCCGGGTCTTCCATGTGCACCTCGGCCCCGACGGGCCGGAGCACGTGGACGTGACGATCAAGCCGATCTCTGGAAGGCGACGACGTCGTGGCGTTCTTGGAGACGGTTCGCCCCATCCCCGAGGCGAGCGCCGGCGTCGAAGGGAGCTTCGTGGGGCGCTCGCACGCGTTCGTCCGCGTGGTCGAGCTGATCCGCCGGGTGGCGCCGAGCGAGACGGCGGTGCTCCTGCTCGGCGAGTCGGGCACGGGCAAGGAGCTCGCCGCGCACGCGGTCCACGACGCCAGCGAGCGGCGCGACGGCCCGTTCGTCCCGGTCGAGTGCTCGGGGCTCACCGAGTCGCTCTTCGAGTCGGAGCTCTTCGGTCACCGGCGCGGCGCTTTCACGGGCGCCGTCGACGAGCGGCGCGGCCTGATCGAGGCGGCGTCGGGCGGCACGCTCTTTCTCGACGAGATTGGCGACGTGCCGCGCAGCCTGCAGGTGAAGCTGCTCCGCGTGCTCGAGACGGGGAGCTACCGCCGGGTGGGCGACTCCATTCCGCGCAAGGCCGACGTGCGCTTGGTGTGCGCGACCCACCGCGATCTCGACGAGGCGATCCGAGAGGGGACCTTCCGGAGCGATCTCTACTACCGCATCAGCGCCTTCCCGATCCGCCTGCCCCCCTTGCGCGAGCGCGGCGGCGACGTGCGTCTCTTGGCCGAGGCGCTGCTCGGTGGTCGTGAGACGGGCAAGACGCTCACCCCCGAGGCCCTGCGCGCGCTGGAGCGTTACTCGTTTCCCGGCAACGTGCGCGAGCTCCGCAACGTGCTCGAGCGGGCGGTGCTCCTCTCGGACGACCGCCACATCGGCGTCGAGCATCTGCCGCGCCACATCGGAGGGGCGCAACCGGAGGGCGCCGGCGATGGGTCGTGGCCTTGGGGCGAGGACGTGATCCCGCTCGAAGAGGTGGAGCGCCGCTATCTGCGCTGGTCGGCGCGGCATTTCGCCGGTGAGCGTCGCGAGCTCGCCGCGCGCCTGGGCCTGAGCGAGCGGACGCTCTATCGCCGGCTCGAGGCCGCCAAGGACGAGTGAGGGGCGCCCCGGTCGCGGCGCTCGTCGGCCGGGCCGGCGGTCGGTTGGCGCGAGAGCGCATCGGCGCGCCGGAGATTGACGCGGACGGTGGTACGCTCGGCGTCATCCAGGAGGCGCGATGAAGCTCTGCCCGACCTGCGGGCTCAAGTATCCCGACGAGAACGATTGATGCTTCGTCGACTCGGCCCTCCTCGAGCCGATGCCGGATCCGAACATCGGTACGGTGCTCAAGGGTCGCTACATGATTCGAGGCGCAGCTCGGCGAGGGCGGGATGGCCACGGTCTATCGCGCCCGCAACACGCTGGTGGAGCGACCGGTCGCGGTGAAGATCATGGAGTCGCGCCTCGCCGACGACGAGTCGCTCAAGGAGCGCTTCCGCCGCGAGGCCAAGAACGCCGCCGCCGTCGCCCACCCGAACATCATCCACATCTACGACTACGGCGAGACCGAGAACGGGACGCCTTTCCTCGTGATGGAGCTGCTCGAGGGGCAGCCGCTGAACGTGATCATCGAGCGGGGGCCCATCCCGGCGCCGCAGGTCGCGGCCATCGGGGTGCAGGTCGCGCGCGGACTGGCTCGCGCCCACGACTTCTCGGTCATCCACCGCGATTCGAAGCCCGAGAACATCTTCATCTGTCTGGGCCCGGGCGGGGAGCTCGGCGCCGCCAAGATCCTGGACTTCGGGATCGCCCGCTCGATGCAGGACTCGCGGCTGACCAGCGCGGGGCAGATCTTCGGGACGCCGCAGTACATGGCGCCCGAACGGGTCACCAGCATCGACGCCGGCGCGTCCGCCGATCTCTACGCGCTCGGGGTGATCCTCTTCGAGATGGTCACCGGCCGCTTGCCCTTCGAGTCGAAGGACATCCCCGGCTTCTTCATCAAGCACATGCAGGACGCGCCGCCGGCGCCATCGTCCTTGGCTCCGCAGATCCCGCGGCGGCTGGAGGAGCTGATCCTCAAGCTCCTCGAGAAGAAAGAGGAGGACCGGCCGGTCGACGCGCACGCGGTGGTCAAGGCCCTCGAGCCGCTGGCGCCCGAGAGCGCGCAGGCGATGCCGCCCGCCGCGCCCTCCAGCGTGCGCCCGCCGGCAGTGGCGCCGACCCTGCCGCCGACCACGCTGGAGCGTTGGGGGCACCGGACGTTGCTCTTCGAGCAGATGCTGCAGCGCGCGTATCCGGCCGGGGCGCCGCCGGATTCGGTGTCGTCGCTCGAGGAGATCCGCCGCATCCTGTCTCGGCTGGAGGAGCTCCGCTCGAACGGCCTCGGGGAGCAGCGCAAGCTGGAGCATCGCGAGCAGCAAGCGCAGGACGGTCGCGAGCGGCTCGGTCACGCGGTCCACGTGCTGGCGCAGGACCTCTCGAACGCGCGCGAGGGCTTCCGCGATGCGCAGCGGCAGGTCGCGCCCTACCTGCGGGCGGACGAGGGCGCGCGGCAGGGCTACCAGAAGGCCCACGAGAGCTTCGTCGCGAGCGGTGGCGCCGAGCAGGCCGAGGAGCCGACGCCGGAGCGGGTGCACGCGGCGCGCGAGCTGGCCGAGCGGCTCGACCACTGGCTCCTGGCCTTTGGGGCCGCCGACAAAGCGCGGCGGTGGGTCGACGCCAAGCAGAGGGAGGTGGCGGATTCTGGAGTTCCAGGTCGAGGCGCTGCGCGGTCAGCTCGAGCGGCTCGAGACGGGCTACGAGGACGACCGGGCGGCCGGCGAGGAGCTCCTCCGGAAGAACGGCGAAGAGGTGACGCAGCTCGAGCGTCGCCTGACGGAGCTCGGCTCGACGTTCGTGGAGCCGCTGCGGGCGAACCACACGCTCGGCGATCTCTTCGCGCGGCTGGAGCGTGAGGGGACGCCGGCGGTGGGTGTGCGTCGCGCCTGAGCATGCAGGCTCGTGCCGGCCGTCGTGCGCGAACCTCACGATCGGCGATCGCCTCGCGGCCGAGCGTGAGCGGCCGAGCTCCGATGTGGCGGCCCGCTCGTCATTCCGGTCGCTCTCGTCGCTCGCGAGCCTCCTTCGCCGGAGCGAGACCGCGACGCAGGTATTCGCCCCACGTGACAGGCTCCCCGGTCGGCTCTAGCTTCCAGCCCCATGAGCGACGAGGATCCGCGCGACGAGCAGTGGCGTGAGACGCTGACGCCCGAGCAGTACTACGTGACCCGCCAGAAGGGCACGGAGCGAGCGTTCACGGGCAAGTACTGGGACCACCACGGGCGCGGCCGCTATCGCTGCGTCTGCTGCGGCGCCGAGCTCTTCGGCTCCGAGGAGAAGTACGACTCGGGCTCCGGGTGGCCGAGCTTCTACCAGCCCGCCGAGCCCGAGAACGTCGGGACCGAGCAGGACCGCAGCGGGTTCATGGTGCGGACCGAGATCCACTGCACCCAGTGCGGCGCGCACCTCGGCCACGTGTTCGAGGACGGGCCCAAGCCGACCGGGCTGCGCTACTGCGTCAACTCCGCGTCCCTCGACTTCGAGCCGGACGAGGGCTGAGGAGCGCCCTCAGCCGAGGAGACCGCGTTCTCGCAGCGCGTCGCGCAGGTCCGCCGCGCTGGTGAACACGAGCGCGTCCATGCCCACGCCACGCGCGGCCTCGCAGTTCGTCTCGCGGTCGTCGACGAAGAGGCAGCGCGCCGGATCGACGGAGAGCGCGCGGCTGGCGGCGAGATAGGCATCCGGATCGGGCTTCCGCACGCCGGTCTCACAGGAGACGAAGCTCCATTTCACGTAGCGTGAGAGTCGGAGCTCGTCCTCGATGAGCTGGTACCAGCACGGATAGTTCGAGAGCGCGTGCATGGGCACTTCGCGTGCGGCCAGCTCGGCCAGGAGCGGCTCGACCCCGTCGAGGAAACGGTAGGCGGCGCGCAGCATGCCGATGAACGCGGGGCCGTCGAAGCTCCGGCCGTCGGCGAAGAACGACGCGATCAGCTCGTCCTCGGTCAGCTCGCCGTGCTCGAAGCGGACCCAGGCGCTCGGGTGCTTCTGCTCGATGAGCTCGCGGAGCGTCATGCCGAAGAAGGCCGGCATCTCCTCGTGAAAGGGGTCGTGTACGAGGGTCCCCATCACGTCGAGCAGGAGCACGGAAGGGTGCGTCATGCTTGCGGAAGTACGTCGGTCCGCCCGCCGCGTCGACCCCGGGAGGGTATCGCCCGGGCGTGGGACCTCGTACGTCCCGGAGCAGGCCGTGCATCCCGGGGCAGGGTCCCGGCTCTTCGGCCCGGCGGAGGTGAGCCATGCGCATTCGAGCTGCGCTTCTTTTCGCGACCTTCTCGCTCGCAGGCTGCGGCGGCAACGCACCTTGCACGGTCGGCTCGTCCGAGGGCTGTTCGGGCACGCAGGTCTGTGAGGCCTTCGCGGGCGGCGATCCGCAGTGCACCGCGCCGGTCGTGATCGAAGGGAAGGTCATCGACGCGATCAGCGGCGACGGGATCGCCGACGCGCGCGTGGTGGCCCTCGACGCCAACGGCGGCGCGCGCTCCGGCGTCGCCTTCACGGCCATGGACGGGACCTACTCGCTCCAGGTCTCGGTCGCGCGCGATGCGAACGGCGCGCCGCAGGGCGACTCGATCACGCTGCGGGCCGACGCCGACAGCTACCAGTCCTTCCCGAAGCCGCCACGGCAGGCGCTCCCGATCGATCTCGAGCTCCGCCAGCGAGCAGTCGGACGGCTGGGTGGTCATGAACGCCACCACCGACGTCTCGCTCGTTCCGCTCGCGTCCGGCGGCGACGCGCGGATCAGCGGCTCGGTGCAGGCCGACGATCCGGGCGGCGTGCTGGTCGTCGCGGAGCAGGGCGGCGTCGCCGTGTCGACCTCGATCACCGGCTCCGAGGGCAACTTCACGCTCTACAACGTCCCGGGGGGCAGCACGACGGTCACCGGCTACCGCGCGGGGCTCTACGCGGCGCCGGTGATGGTGGACCAGACGGCCGACGGCGTGATGGACGTGGTCCTCACGGGCTCGACCGACCAGCTCGCGACGGTCACCGGGTCGGTGAACATCGTCAACGCGCCGGGCGGCTCGAGCACGAGCGTGATCCTGGTCTTGGCCTCGACCTTCGACATGGAGAACGCTCGCGGCGAGAGCCCGGCCGGGCTTCGCGCGGCGCCGGTGACCAGCTCGTTCTCCATCGCCGACGTCCCGCCCGGTCGCTACGCCGTCTTGCCGCGTTCGAGAACGACGGCCTCGTCCGCGACCCCGACGATGGGCATCGCGGGGACGCAGATCGTGTTCGTGGACGTCGCCGGCAGCGACCAGGCCATCTCCCAGTCCTTCAAGGTGACCGGCGCGCTGGACGTGATGTCGCCCGGCGCCGACGGGCTGGAGGTCGTCACCAGCGTGCCGCAGCTCGTCTTCGCGCAGGACTCCTCGGAGGACGGCTACGAGGTCCGGGTCTACGACGCCTTCGGCAACATGGTCTACGACGACGCGATGCTGCCGGCCGGCATGGGCAGTCGGCCCATCACCTACGACCTCTCCGGCCGCGTCGATCTCATGGCGGGGATGATCTACCAGTTCCGGGCCTGGAGCTTCGGCCGCGGCCACCGCCTGAGCGCCACCGAGGATCTGCGCGGCGTCTTCCAGTACCAGCCCTGATGTCGGCGTTCCGGCGCCGTCGAAGGAATGCGCCGGCGTCGCGACGCGGCTCGTGAGGTCGGGGCCGAACGCCGCGTGAGCGCACGCGAAAGCGTTGCGAAGCGGGCGCTCACGCGGTACGCGTCGGGCCCATGAGCGACCGGAGCCAGCACCTCGACACCCTCGCCATCCACGCCGGCCAGGAGCCCGATCCGGTCTCCGGCGCCGTGATGACGCCCATCGTCCTCGCCAGCACGTTCGCGCAGGACGGCCCCGGCAACCACAAGGGGTTCGAGTACTCGCGGACGGGCAACCCGACGCGGCAGGCGCTCGAGCGTTGCCTGGCCGCGCTCGAGGGCGCGAAGCACGGCGTGGCGTTCGCCTCCGGCTGCGCCGCGATGACCACGCTCCTCCACACGCTGCGACCGGGCGACCACCTCGTCGCCAGCGACGACGTCTACGGCGGCAGCTTCCGCATCCTCGACAAGGTGATGAAGCCGCTCGGCATCGAGACCACCCAGGTCGACATGAGCGAGCCGGCCAACGTCGACGCGGCGATCAAGCCGGAGACGAAGATCCTCTGGGTCGAGACGCCGACCAACCCGATGCTCAAACTGGCGGACATCCGGGCGCTCTCCGAGGTCGCTCGCGCCCGAGGCGTGCTCCTCGTCGTCGACAACACCTTCGCCACGCCGGTCTTCCAGCGCCCGCTCGAGCTCGGCGCCGACGCCGTGCTCCACTCGACGACGAAGTACCTCAACGGGCACAGCGACGCGGTCGGCGGCGTGGTGATGACCAGCGACGACGCGCTCGCCGAGCGGCTGCGCTTCCTGCAGAACGCCATGGGCGCCATCCCCTCGCCCTTCGACAGCTACCTCGTCCTGCGCGGCGTGAAGACCCTGCCGGTCCGCATGGAGCGGCACGCCAAGAGCGCGGCGTCGATCGCGGGATGGCTGGAGCAGCACCCCCAGGTCGAGAAGGTGATCTACCCGGGCCTGCCGTCGCACCCGCAGCACGCGCTGGCCGAGACGCAGATGAAGGCGCCGGGCGGGATGATCTCGTTCGTGGTGCGCGGCGGGCTGCCGGCGGCGCGGGCGCTCCTGTCGACGGTGAGGGTCTTCGTCTGCGCGGAGAGCCTGGGCGGCGTCGAGTCGCTCATCGAGCACCCGGCGCTGATGACGCATGGTTCGGTGCCCGCGGAGGCGCGGGCCGAGCTCGGCATCGCCGACGGGCTGATCCGCATCTCGGTGGGGCTCGAGGCCGAGGAGGACCTTCGGGAGGACCTCGCGGCCGCGTTGGAGGCTGCAGGCGCGGCCTGAGCTCGAAGGAATTCGCGAATTGGACGGCCCGCCCGGCGGGTTGCTAGCCTGGCGGCGCCCCACGAGGGGCTTTTGCGGACCGCACGGACGAGGTCCGCTGGGAGAGCGCGACATGCTTCGCTACTTCGGTTCGACGATTGGTCTTTCCCTCCTGTGTCTCGCCGGCTGCGGCGACCCCAACGCGGGCGCGCGCTTCATCGACACGCAGTACACCGTCCGCTGCGACATGGCCGGGCACTGCGACGGGCCGTACACGCACGACATCTGCGGGTTCGCCGACAGCGACGCGTGCGCCTCGGGCGATCCCAGCCCGGCTGTCAGCTGCACGGTGACCGAGTCGGACACGATGCGGGTGATCGGCTTCAGCGCGCTCGCGGATTCGAGCGCGTCCGCGGATTCTCGCGTGTCGATCAGCGTCCAGAACCTCTCGGTGACCACCGGGAGCACCGCGGCGATGGGCGGGGCGTGCCGGGTGACGGTCCAGGAGGGTGCGAACACGTACTCCGGTGCCTGCGGCCCGAACACGCCGAGTGCCTCGCAGCCCTGCCAGATCACCAACATCTCGTTCTGCGACGACATGGGCAACCCGACGCTCAAGGGCGACATCTTCTGTCAGTTCCTGGCGAACAGCACCAACCCGACGTTCCAGGTCGAGGTGACCGCGCCCGGAACCGGGCCCGCTGCGGCGATGACCGCGGCTCACTTCCGCGTGGCCAACTGCTCGGGCCTGCGCGACAACGGCCTCGCCGCCTGCATGTGAGGGGTGGCTGCGGGAAGGGGGCGCTGGAGCGTTCTCTTCCGGCCGCTACTTCAGCGGGCGCTGCACGTGCTCCTTGCCGTCGTAGCGCATCAGCGCCGGCTTGTTCTCCACCTTGGTGTGGATCTCCACCGGCCGGCGCCACACGCGCACCATCGACTGGAGCACGTCGCGAGCCCAGTCGACCCGCAGATCGACGCCCTGGTGGTCGTGCCAGAGCAAGAGCTCCCCGCGGTTCGCGTGGTTCATGTCCGTGACGTAGATGAAGGGCTGGCCGGCGTTCGTGAGGCTGAAGAGGAGCTTCTCTTTCACGGCCTGGAACTGGCGGGTCTCGATCTCGTAGCGGTCGTTCCGCTGGTTGAACCCGAAGGTGTAGAGCTTCTGGTCGACGACGAAGTCCGGCGTGAGGAACTCGTCGATGAATGTCACGTCGTTGTAGAGCGCGCGGACCTCGAAGATCTTCTTGCGGCCGAGCCCGGTGCGGCGGTCCCAGTTGCGCCGCGCTTCCAGGCTGTCGCACTCCTCCCACTCCTTGCCGAACTGCCCCTTGTTCCAGCGCTCCTCGATGTGCCGGAAGAGCTCGATGCCGAGCTTGTAGGGGTTCAGCCGGCCGGAGCCCGCCTCCAGCACTGACGCGCAACGCTCGGCGTACTCGATGATCTCGCCGTCGTCGCAGACCTTCTCGGTCATCATCTTCGAGTGCCAGAAGCTGGCCCAGCCCTCGTTCATGATCTTGGTCTGCATCTGAGGCCAGAAGTAGTACGCCTCGCGTCGGATCACCTCGAGGACGTCGCGCTCCCAGCGCTCGAGCGGCGCGTGCTGTAGCAGGAAGCCCAACACGTCGCGGTCGGGATTCTCCGGCGTCCGCTTCGCTTTCTCGCGCTCGGCCTCCAGCTCCTCCCGCTGAGAATCGATGAACTCCTGCGGGTTGATGTAGTCCTCCATGTAGTCGTGATCGACTCGGAGGAGCGAGACCTCGACCGCCTCTTCTTCTTCGTTCTCGTCACGCGCCGAGATGCTCTTGGGCGGTGCGAAGGGCTTCTGGGGGTCGATGAGGTTCTCGAGGCTCAGGCAGCTGTCGACGAACTCCTCGACCTTGTCGATCCCGACCCGGTTGGCCCAGCGGCGCACGATCGAGCCGTGGTTGGCCATGCTGTCGATCCACTTGCGGATCGGCTCGCCGGTGCGGTGGTCGACGCCCTGGTTGGTCGCGCGGAACGCGAAGTTGTTCTTGAAGAAGTCCACGTGCCCGTACACGTGGGTCATCACCAGCTTCTGATCGACGATGCTGTTGCCTTCGAGCAGATAGGCGACCGCCGGATTGTTGTTGATCACCATCTCGTAGATGCGGGAAAGGCCGTACTCGCTGCTCTTGCTGAGCTGCTCGTACTCCATCCCGAATCGCCAGTGGGGATAACGCACCGGAAAGCCGCCGTAGGAAGCGAGCTCGTTCATCTGGTCGTAGTCGACGACCTCGAAGATGGTGGGGAAGACGTCGAGCCCGAAGCCGCGGGCGACCTCGTCCACGTGGGCGTGGATGTCGCGGAGATAGCCGGGAAGCTGGGTCGGAAGCCTGTACTTGCCCATCGTCTCACTTGCCCTTGCCGAGGAAGTCGCGGATGGAGCCCACGATCGCGTCGCGGTCGCGGATCTCGCTGGTGATCATGCGCTCGTCCTCTTTCAGGTGCTCGCGGAGGTCTTTGATGAACTGCCCCGAGCCGTAGGGGCTCTCGACCTGCCCGTAGCAGAACACGTTCGAAGCGGGCAGGAGCTTCTTGCGCATCAGCTCGATGCAGAGGAGCGTGTCGTCCACGCTCCAGTTGTCGCCGTCCGAGAAGTGGAAGGGATAGATGTTCCACTCGCTGGGCGGATAGTCCTGCTCGATCATCTGCACCGCGAGCTTGTAAGCGCTGGAGATCATCGTTCCACCCGACTCGCGGGTACGGAAGAAGGTCTCGCGGTCGACCTCGCGCGCGACGGCGTCGTGGATGATGAAGCGCGTCTCGACGCCTTTGTATTGGCGCTGCAGCCAGGCGTCGATCCAGAAGGACTCGATGCGGACGATCTCCTTCTGCTCGTCGCCCATCGAGCCCGATACGTCCATCATATAGATGATGACCGCGTTGGCGACCGGCTCCTCCTCCGTCTTCCAGGAGCGGTAGCGCATGTCGTCGCGGGTCGGGATCACGACGGGGTTGTCGGGGTTGTACGTCCCCATGACGATCTGGCGCTTCAGCGCAGCTTTGAACGTGCGCTTGAAGTGGCGGAGCGAGTTCGGGCCGACGCGGCGGATGCCGACGTAGCGATCCTTCTGATCGACGATCTTGCTCTTGCCGCGATTCTCGATGTTCGGGAGCGCGAGCTCTTCTCCGAGGATCTCCGCCAGCTCGTCGAGCGTGACCTCGACCTCCAGCACGTGCTGGCCCGCGTCTTGGCCGGCTTGGCCTTGCCCATCCTGGCCTTGGCCCTGCTGGCCGCCGACGGGATCGCCCTCGTCGCCGTCCCCCTGACCGACCCCCCCGCGCTGCTTGTCCGCGTAGCGGAACTTCGGGATGTCGATCTGCGGGATGGGGATCGACACCACGTCCTTCCCCTGCTTGCCGAGGAGCTCGCCCTGCGAGATGTATTGCCTCAGGTTCTTCCGGATGCGTCCGCGGACAATCTGCTTGAAGCGGCTGTGGTCCTGGTCGATGCGAAGGGACACCCCCGCAGTCTAGCAGTCCGTTGAAGAATCTCACTCCTCGGGCTCGGTAGTTCAACGAACTCCTGGAGGCGGTTCCGACCCGGGCTGCCGGGATGCTGGCCTTCCGCGCGTGGATGTGGTTCCCTCGCTCCAGGGTTCACCACATGGCGCGTCCGTTGCACGTCCTCGTCGTCGTCATGCTGCTCACCAGCGGGTGCAGCGTGATCGTGGACGACATGCTCAACAACAAGATGCCCGACGCCGGCGCGAGCGGTCCCGCCTGCTCGACCACGGCCGACTGCTTGCAGATCGCCGACCGGGTCTTCGACTGCATGCAGGTCTGCGTCGGCGCTGCACCCGGCCATCCCGGCGCGTGTGTCTCGGGCATGCGGAGCCCCGACGGGCTGGTCTGCGGCGGCTCGGGCGGCACGCAGATCTGCGTCGGTGGCGACTGTGTCCAGCGGCGCTGCGGCGACGGCTACGTGGACCGGCGCGCCGATCCGCCCGAGTACTGCGACAACGGCGGCGGCAACGGCCCGTCCGCGTCCTGCCGTCCGAACTGCACGCGCCCCTGCGTCCCGCCCGCCAGGGCCATCTGCGACGACGACCACAACGACTGCAATGGTATGGAGATGTGCGACACCGCCTCGGGCGTGTGCGTCGCCCAGCGCTTCGACCCGTCGATGAACACCACCGACGGGACGGCCTGCATGGTCCGTACGATGCCGGGCACCTGCCACATGGGGATGTGTGTGGTAAATTGACCTGTTGGTCTTGAATCTTGCACGGCGCCCTCGTGTGCCGCTTGTCTTTGCCCGAGGGGGTTCTGCTATGTGGCTCGCGCGAGCGTCTGTTGTCCTGTGCGTGTCGGGTGCGTTGATCGGTTGCGGTGGGGGGAGCACCGCCTCTGACGGCGGTGGAACGGGCGACGGTGGCGGCAGCTGCGGTGACGGAATCGTCGACATGGCGTCCGGCGAGCAGTGCGACGACGGGAACAACATCGCGTTCGACGGCTGCGAGCCCGATACCTGCTTGTACACCTGCAGCACCGACGGCGAGTGTGACGACCACCTGCCCTGCAACGGTGCCGAGACGTGCAGCACCGACCACGTTTGCCAGCTCGGTGACGCGCTCGCGGCCGGCACGACCTGCGCGCGCGACGGGATGCCCGACGGCGTCTGCCGCGGCATGGGCACGATGGCGATGTGCGTCGACGGGGGTTGCGGGAACGGTGTCATCGATGGGAGCGAGCAGTGCGACGACGGCAACGCCGTACCCGGCGACGGCTGCGAAGCGGATTGCACGTTCTCGTGCGAGGCGGACTCGGACTGCGACGACGGGAGCGTCTGCAGCGGCACCGAGTCCTGCAACTCGACCAACCACACCTGCGAGACGACGGGCCCGCTCGATTGCGACGACGGTGACGCCTGCACCGACGACACCTGCGATCCGGTCGACGGCTGCCAGAACACGCTGATCGACGGGGACATGGACGGCTACGCGTCCACCGACCTCGGCGCGTGCGGTACCGACTGCAACGACGCCGACCCCATGACCCATCCGGGCGCCCCGGAGCTCTGCGAGCCGCCCGGCACGACGCCGGTGGACAACGACTGCGATCCCGCCACGCCCAACCCGAGCGCCAGTCTCTGGTTCCTCGACTGCGACGAGGACGGCTACTCCACCAGCGGCGCGCCCTCCACGATGAGCTGCGACATGCCCGCGCCGCAGGGTGGCTGCGGTTGGACGACGCGCGTGCCGGTGTTGGGGGACGCGACGACCGTCGACTGCAACGACGCGAACGGCGACATGCACCCCGGGCAGACCATGTACTTCACGTCCGCCCACTCCTCGGGTTCGACCGACGACGCGCGCTACGGCAACTACAACTGCGACGGAACGGCCCAGTACGATCACTCGCGGACCAACAACGCGGACTCGAGCGACTCGTGCACGCCCTCGCGCTCAGCTTGGCTCGGGAACATCTACTGTGCGGGCTCGAGCGGCTGGGCGACCACGTCCACGGTCGATTGCGGGTTCTCGGGGACCTACACGACCTGCGGCAGCCCCTCGCCCTGCAGCAGCGGCTCCCTCTGCGCGATCCGCCGCGGGTGCGGAGCGGTTTGTACGTCGAGCAGCTCGGCCACGTGCTCGTCGACCCAGGGTTGCACGCCGGGCAGCCGTGGATGTCCGTGGGCCTACTACTGCTGCGGCCGCTCGACCGACGCGTCGGCGCGGATGGGCTGCCACTGAGACCGAGCGGCGCGACCGTCGTCGGAGCAAGTGCCCCGGCGCGGTCAGCTTCGAGCGAGTCACTCCGGGCTCCCTGGGCGCACTACTGCTGCAGCCGCTCGACCGCCACGTCGGCGCGGATGGGCTGCCACTGACCCCAAGCGGCGCGACCGTCGTCGTGGCGAGCGCCGCCGCGCTGCGGTCAGCTGGCGTGAGGGATCAGAAGTCGCCGAGCACGCCCACGCCGGCGTAGGAGGGACCGACCACCGGCACGACCTGCGCGCTGCCGCCGAGATCCGGCTCCAGCACGAACATCAGGATCAGACCGGCGATGGCAGCCGCCGCGCCCACCGGGAGGAGGATATCCGTCATCAGCGCGAGCGTGCGCGCCGTGTCCGCCTGCGGGCTGGCCGACGAGGGGGCGTCGCCGGCGTTCGAGAGCGCCAGGCTGCCCGTGACGGCGCCCCCGATCAGCGCCGCGGCGCCGACCGAGGCGACGATGAGGCCGACCGTCGAGATCCCGCCGCCGCCTGACGGCATCACTACGCCGACGCCGCCCGCCCGCAGCCCGACCGGCACCTCGGCGCTCTGTCCCGGGCTGACCGCGACCACCGACACGAAGTCCTCGTAGCCGTCCGCCCGGACCACGATCCGGTGCGAGCCCGGCTCGACCCGCAGCGGATCCGGATGGGGGAGCCGTCCGCGATCCTCGTCGTCCACGAAGATCGTCGCGCCTTCGACGCCGCCGGTCAGGTGGATGCTGGTCTGGCTGAGGCGCTGCTCGAGGGAAGCGAGCCGGGCCCGCGCGGTCTCCGCGCGCGGGTCGTCGGGCTGCGTGTTGTCGATGTACCCGTGATAGGCGCGGACGGCGTCGTCGAGGCGACCGAGCCGCTCGTAGGCCTGGGCCAGGTTGTATTGGAGGGCCGGCCGAGGGTCGAGCTCGTACGCGCGCTGCCACTCCTGGGCGGCGGTGTCGTAGTCGCCCGTCTCGTACGCGGCCTGGCCCCGTTGGAAGTGCGCGCGGGCGTCGTCCTGGGCCGTTGCGATGGCCGGCAGCGCGAGCATCGCGCAGACGGCGAGAATGGAATTGATCGTACGGCCCATCGACGCTCTCCCTCCGCGGCCGCTCATAGCATACCGAACGCCGAGGCTGGCGCGGGCGTTTCAACGGTTCCGTTCAACGGTTCCAGGGCGGGTGGGCCATCAAGCGCCGCCACAGCACGCTCCACGTGCTCCAGCTGTGGCCGCCGCTCGCCGTCAGCACGCGATCTGCGGGCAGCACCGCCGCCAGCGTCCGCGCCGCCGGCGCCAGCCTGTCCTCGGTCCCGAACCCCAAAAAGAGGGGCGGTCGCTCG
Source organism: uncultured Pseudomonadota bacterium (assembly GCA_963832725.1). Lineage (GTDB taxonomy): Bacteria > Myxococcota_A > Polyangia > Polyangiales > Sandaracinaceae > JAEZBP01. The sequence goes on along the minus strand of CAWHVG010000005.1, from coordinate 1,834,442 downwards.
TCCGGGTGATCGGCGTACCCCTTCAGCCATGCCCAGAGCGCCTCGCTGTAGTGCTCCTGATCGACCGGTTCCTCGATCGGCGGCGGCTCCCACGCGCGGAGCCCGCCCGCGTCCACCACCGAGCGGATGACCGCCTCATCGCCCAAGAAGGGGGCTAGGAGCACGATCCCGTCGACCAGCTCGGGGTTGTCGCGCGCCACGAGCAGCGTCCCGAGGCCGCCCATCGAGAATCCCGACCATCCAGATTGTCCGGTAGCCGCGCGTGTCGGCGAGGAGGAGCACGTCTCTGCCGACCCGCTCCCGCAGCGTCCCGGCCGTGTAGTAGCCGAGGTGGGCGTCCACCGCGACGAAGTCGCAGCGTCCCGAGGCCTCTGCGGCTTCGCGCACGAAGCCGTGTGAGAGGTAGTCGTCGGGCGTGTCGCCGAGCCCCGGCATGAGCACCACCAGGCACTCGCGGCGCGCCGAGGGGTCCATCCGGACCTCGATCGCTTTGATGGGCTCGTTGCGCTCGCGGATGAAGTAGGTGACGTACCCGCAGCCGCCGGCGAGCCACATCGCGGCCAACGCGAGCGCGAGCGGTCGTGAAAAGGGACGCGGCACGGAGCGGATCGTGGTGCTCTCGACCTGGGATCGCCAGCGTGCAGCGCCGGAGCCCAAAACGACGACGCCCGCCGACTTGGGGCCGGCGGGCGTTCGTGAGCCGAGTCAGCGGCTACTTCTTCACGTCGCCGCGGGCGAAGATGCTGGCGACGTAGCTCAGCACGTCGTTCGCCGACGCCTCGTTGTAGCCGTAGTGCTTGATCAGCCGGCCCTTGATGACGTCGATCTTGTCCTGCGTGTCCTTGTCGATGACGTTGGACACGAAGCTGGAGAGCTTGATCGAGTCCTTCTGGTCCTCGAAGAGCTTCATCTCCAGCGCGCGGCGCAGCCGGTCGTTGGTGTCGTAGCTGAACTTGCGGCCCTCGATCGCCAGCGCGCCGATGTAGTTCATGATCTCGCGCCGGAAGTCGTCCTTGCGGCTGTCGGGGATGTCGATCTTCTCCTCGATGCTCCGCATGAGCCGCTCGTCCGGCTCCTCGTCACGCCCGGTGTAGCGGTTCTTGACCTTCTCCTTGAGCGTGTAGGCGCGGACGTTGTCGATGTAGTTGGCGCAGAGCCGGGCGATCGCCTCCTCGTCGGCGCTGATGGCGCGCTGGACCTCGTTCTTGACAATCTCTTCGTACTCGCCCTTCACCACCCCGATGAGCTCTTGGTAGTGCTTGCGCTGGTCTTCGTTGGCGATCAACGAGTGGTGCGCGAGGCCCTTCTCCAGCTCGTTCAGGACCATGAAGGGGTTGATGTAGCCCTCGACCCCGTCGCGTACGAGCGCGTTCGAGACCTTGTCCTGGATGTAGCGCGGGCTGATCCCGTCGAGCCCCTCGCGCGTCGCCTCCTTGCGAAGCTCCTTGACGTTGTCCTGCGTGAAACCGGGCAGCGTCTTGCCGTCGTAGAGCTTCATCTTCTGGAGCAGCGAGAGCTGGTGCTTCTTGGGCTCCGCGAGCCGCGTGAGCGCGGCCCACATCGCCGCCACCTCGAAGGTGTGCGGCGCCACGTGCTTGCCGCGCAGCCAATCGGAGTTGAACTCCTTTTTGTAGATGCGGACCTCCTCGTTCATCTTCGTGATGTACGGGATGTCGATCTTGATCGTGCGGTCGCGGAGGGCCTCCATGAACTCGTTGTTCAGGAGCTTCTTGTACTCGGCCTCGTTCGTGTGGCCGATGATGACCTCGTCGATGTCCGTCTGCGCGAACTTCTTCGGCTTGATCTTCCGCTCCTGCGTCGCGCCCAGCAGATCGTAGAGGAACGCCACGTCGAGCTTGAGGATCTCGACGAACTCCACGATGCCGCGGTTGGCGATGTTGAACTCGCCGTCGAAGTTGAACGCGCGCGGATCCGAGTCGGAGCCGTACTCGGCGATCTTGCGGTAGTTGATGTCGCCGGTCAGCTCGGTCGAGTCCTGGTTCTTCTCGTCCTTGGGCTGGAAGGTGCCGATGCCGATGCGGTCCTTCTCGCTCAGCCGCATCCGCTTCACGCGGATGTGGTTGTGGACGAGCTTCGACCAGTCGCCGCCGTAGCGCTCCATCAAGCTGTTGAAGATGAAGCGGCTGGCCGGGTTCAGCGCGCCGTTCACGACGATGTCGTGACGCTCGTTGCCGAGGCCGATGTCTCGGATTGCGCGCGCCCGCCACTCCTGCGGGATGAGCTTGAGCGGCTCCTCGTTCATCGGGCACGGGAACTCGTCGTCGCCCGCAGCGAGCCCGGTGTCCTTCAGGTTGGTCCACCGGTAGGTGTAGAGCGCGCCCTCGGGCGTGCGCGAGTAGTGCTCGATGCCCTTCTTGAGCAGGCGCGCGATGGTGCTCTTGCTGCTGCCGACCGGGCCGTGCAGCAGGATGATCCGCTTCTCGGGGCCGTAGCCGAGCGCCGCCGCGTGCAGCACGTTGACCAGGCGCATCAGCGGGATGTCGAGGCCGAAGATGGCGTCGGCGCCTCCGTCGAGCGGGTCGGTGAAGAAGGGGTAGCGGATCAGCCGCTTCTTGTTGTCGATGTACTCCTCTTCGCCGTAGCTGACAATCATGTCGTACAGCCGCTGGTAGGCGTTGCGCGTCACCTCGGGGCGTTGCTTGACGAGGTCGAGGTAGTCCTCGAACGACCCCTCCCAGTGCAAGTCGCGGTACTCGTCGTAGTCCTGGAAGGAAGCAATCTTCGAGACGAGGGTGTCGGTGGCGGGCATGAATCCTCCCGGTCGCCAGGGGCGGTGGGACCGTGCTGGAAAGCGTAACATCGCTCTCGTGGAGGCGCCTCTCCATCCAGCGCGTCCACGAAGGCGAGTGTGACGGCCGATCGGTCGGCTGCTACGTTCCGGGGGCAGCATGGACGCACCGCAGGACCGCGCCGCAGCCTTGGTGCTGCGCCAGGCCGACGCGCTGATGAGGCGAATCGCGGACGTCGCGCGCCTGCTGCCCGCGCTGACGGCGACGAACGCCGTCGAAGAGCGCGCCCGTCTGGTGGCGGCGGTGGCGGCGAAAGAGGCGCCCGTCCCCCGCTGGGAGCTGCGCAAGCGCCGCGTCGAACCGGATCTCTGGCGCATCGTGGACGGCATCCGCGGGCGCGTCGAGGGCGTGCCCGGCGGCCGGCTCTACGCGCACCGGCTGGAGGAGCTCGAGCTCGAGCTCGCGATGATCGAAGCGCTCGGCGATCCGCGCCGGATCCGGCCGCTGGCCGCGCGGCGTTTCGGCGACGGGCGCGCGGAGGTCGGGCTGGCCGACGGCCCGGTGTCGCTCGCCCGCCTCGCGCGGGCGCTGCTCGCTTCGCTGCCCCACCGCGAGGAGCCGCGGGACGTACCCGCCCGCGACGAGCCCGGCCGCCTCTCGCTCGCGTCGTTGATGCAGGCCGTGGCCGCGTCCGCGGGCCTCTCTCTCGAGATCAAGGTCGAGCCACGTCTGAGCGCCGGCGCCGCCACTGGCGACCGCACCATCTTCCTCGCCGACCGCCGCTTCGGGCGTCGCGAGTCGCTCCGCTTCGCCGTGCACGAGGTGCTCGGTCACGCGGTTGCCGCCGCCAATGCGCGCGATCAGCCGATCCGTATCTTCGAGATCGGCACCGCCGGGGCCTTCAGCGCGCAGGAGGGGACGGCGCTCTGGCTGGAGGAGCAGGCCGGCGTGCTCGATGCCTACCGACTGCGGGTGATCGCGGCGCGCGTCCTGGCCACCGAGCGAATGCACTGCGGCGCCTCCTTCGGCGAGACCGCCCGCTGGCTCCACGACGACGTCGGGTTCTCGCCGGCGGACGCCGTGTCGATCGCCGAGCGCGCCTATCGTGGCGGCGGTGTGGCCCGCGACGCCGGCTACCTGGCGGGGTGGCTCGCCGTCCGTTCGTCGTTGGCCTCGGGCGCGACCACGCTCGACGCGCTGCGGGTCGGCCGCGTGGGCCTCCAGGTCGCCGAGCGGCTCCCCGAGCTCATCGAGGCGGGGCTGGCCCGCGTGCCGCGCTATCGGCCGAGCTTGTCGCGGAGCCTCGCCGCCACCGAGGGCGGCACGAGCCGGGACACGTCGCCGCCGAGCATCGCCGCTTCCTTCACGATGTTGGAAGAGACGTAGAAGTACGCGTCGTTGGCCATCAGGAAGACCGTCTCCACGTCCTCGTTGAGGTGACGGTTCATGTTGGCCATCTGCAGCTCGTACTCGAAGTCGGCCACCGCTCTCAGGCCGCGCAGCACGACGCGGATGCCCTTGTCGCGGCAGTAGTCGACGAGGAGCCCATCGAACGAGTCGACCTCGATGTTCGGCGTGCTCGCGAACTCCTCGTGGATCATCTCGACCCGCTCCTCCACCGAGAAGAGCGACTGCTTCTTCGGGTTGCGGAGCACGGCTATCACCAGCTCGTCGAAGCACACCAGCCCGCTCTGGATGATGCTCACGTGCCCGTTCGTGAGCGGGTCGAACGAACCGGGGTACAGGGCGACGCTCATGTGCGATCTCCGTTCTCGTCCGCCCGACGGCTCTCCGGGGCGGCTAGTAGTCCCGGCCCGAGCTCCGTTCCGGGGTATCGTGCAAGTAGCACGAACCTTCACTTCGTTCGGGCCTCGAGCCGTACCTCCGCCCCGAAGTTCGTCCGATACCGGTCGCAACCCTGATCGAACTTCCGGGCGCCGGAACTACTCTCCCGGGGCGCTGGCCAGGACCACGGCCGTGTCACCATAGCGATAGCTCGCGAGCTCCGAAAAATCCGGCGGGAGGGAAGGGGGCTTCCGCCGCGCGTGCTCGATGACAATCGCGGCGTCGGGCGAGAGCTTGCCCGATTCCCGCGCGGCCGCCAGCACGCCGGTCACCATTCCGATCTCGGCGTAGGGCGGGTCCAGGAACACGAGATCGAACGTCGTGTCGGGGAGGCGGGCGATCCAGGCGCCGGGATCCTTGGCGAGGTCGAGCGCCAGCGTCGTCACCAGGTCATCCAGGCCGAGCTCGCGGGCGCTCTCGCGGATCGCCCGGACCCGTTTCGGGTCGCGGTCGACCAACACCGCGCTCGCGGCGCCACGGGAGAGCGCTTCGAACGCCAGCGCCCCGGTGCCGGCGAAGAGATCCAACACGCGCGCACCGTCGATGCGGTCGCGGGCCTCGAGCGCGGAGGCAATCCCTTCGCGCACCCGCTCGGAGGTCGGTCGGGTGCTCTGGCCGCGAGGGGCGGCGAGGCGCCTGCCCCCGAGCCTGCCGCCTACGATCCGCACCGGTACCCCCGCTCCGAGCTTCGGTCCGTGTTTCGTGCAGGCAGCACGAAACCTCCCCTTCGCTCGGAGCTCGAGCCGTACCGTCGTCCCGAAGCTCGAACCGTCACGTGCAGAAAACCCAGACCGAACTTCGGGCCAACGGTACTACATGATCAGAAGTCGACCGCGACGCCGAGGTAGCCGTGGCTGAGGCTGAACGAGGGGACCAGCCGCCAGGCCTGCTGCGAGGGCGGCGTCGAGTCGCCCAGGAGCGCGGAGATCAGGAAGTACGCGCCGACGCCCGCCGCGGCCGCCGCCCCGATGCCGAACACGAACTCGAGGGCCTCGAAAGTGCTCGCTTGGCTGCAGACCGCGTGGGTCCGGTCGCCGGTGTCGCTGGCGTAGACATGACCACTCGGGCCGCTGGTCATCAGGTAGCGGTTCTGGCTGTTGAGCCCGCACACGTCGAAGCTGCTCGCGTTGACGCTCGCCCCTTGGGTCGCGACCAGGTAGTTGCCCGCCTCGCGGCGGAACTGCTGGAACTGCGGATCGCTGTTCAGCGAGTTGACCTGGGCCCAAGACGCAATCCAGCCCGCCGCCAGCCCGGCCGCCGCGACCAAGAGGCCGATGCCGGTCACCAACTCGATCGATACACCGCCGCCAGTGCCGCCACCCGTCGCCTCCAACTCGGCCTCGAACGAGGCGTCGCCGTAGGGCTCGACCGCGATGGTGCTGCTGAAGCTCTGGTGGCCGGCCGCCACGACCCGCACGCTCCGTGTGCCGACCGCCACGTCGCTGACCGCGAGCTGGCCCTGGTCGTCCGCGGTGCCGACCGACTGGCCGTCGATGAAGACCTCGGCGCCCGGCACGTTCACCGAAACGTGGACGGCGCCCACCCGCGGCGCGCCGCCCAGCTCGGCCATGTAGCGCCTGGCCGGCTCGCGCAGGTCGTCGATGTCCCGCCGCACGCCGGGGATGGTGTCGGCCACCGAGTGCTCGATCTGGTCGGTCTCCGCGTTGAAGACGTGCAGGTTGATCGACCAGTCGTAGGAGTCACCGGCGCTGGTCCGCCGGACGTCGCCGTAGATGACGCGGCCGACCTGGAGGCTGTCGGCGATCTGCGACATGCACATCGGGTCCGGCTCGTCGCAGCCGTACGCGAGCGCCATCTGCGCGAGGGTCACCTCGCGATCGCTGACGGTCCAGCCCGGCACTTGCGCGGCCGCGTGACGCAGCGCGCCGGTGAGGTTGCGCGTGAACTCGTCGTCGCCCTCCACCGAGCGGATTCCGAGCACGATGACGCTGGCCTGTTGCTGCGCAGACGCCATTGCGGGCGACGCCAGCACGGAGCCGGTCACGGCGAGCGCGGTGAGGAGCGAGACCAAGGAAGACCGCTGCATGGACGAAGTCCCTCCGAGTCCGTGCCACCATACCGCCCTCGCCCGCTGCGCAGCAAGACTCGTGGTAAGCGCCCACCCGGGAGCGATCCGAGGAGGCTTCCCCACGTCGAGCAGGTCTTGACGCACCGCGTCGACGCGTCCCCTGGCGTCTCCCGCGTCACGGGGTCGGCGGCCGTGTCGGGCGAGCGCGCATGATGAACGCTTTTGCGGAGATGGAGCGTCTAAGGTAGATCGGAGGCGAGCCATTCGTTCCGCAGTCGCACAGCCGCTCCCCATGGACGCCCTGGCCAAGGTCTGCCCCAAGTGCGGGCGTCGATACGATACGGCGGCCGCGTTCTGCCAGAAGGACGGCGCGCGGCTGAGGCTCACCGACGAGCAGCCGGACACCTACATCGGCCAGACCCTCCTCGACCAGTTCAAGATCGAGGAGAAGATCGGCGCCGGCGGGATGGGCTCGGTCTACCGCGCCCGGCAGACGACGCTGCACCGGGACGTCGCCATCAAGAATCCTTCACCCGGAGCTGGCCGACAACCGTGACGCGGTGCGGCGCTTCAAGCGCGAGGCGCGGGTCTGCACGGCGCTCGACCACCCGAACGTCGTTCGTGTCTTCCTCTTCGGGCAGCTCACCGACGGCAGCCTCTACATCGTGATGGAGTTCTTGCGGGGGCGCTCGCTCCTCGACGTGATCCAGCGCGAGGGCGCGCTGCCGGTGCACCGCGCGCTCCACGTCTCCACCCAGGTCTGCGACGGAGTCGGCGAGGCTCACGCCCAAGGCGTCATCCACCGCGACCTCAAGCCCGAGAACATCGTGCTGGTCAGCAAGGCGCGCGACCCGGACTTCGTGAAGGTCCTGGACTTCGGCATCGCGCGGGTGCTGTGGGGCGACGACCAAACCCAGGCGACGCAGTCCGGGCTGGTGTTCGGCACCGCGCGCTACATCTCGCCGGAGGGCGCCGCGGGCGAGGCGACGGACGCGCGCAGCGACGTCTACTCGCTCGGCATCCTCACCTATCAGCTGCTGAGCGGTGAGACGCCCTTCGACGCCGCCTCGCCGGTGGCGATGCTGATGAAGCACATCCACTCGTCGCCGCCGCACATCCTGACCCAGGAGCGCGCGCGCCACGTGCCGGAGCCGGTCGCCGATGTGGTCATGCGGGCGCTCTCGAAGAACCCGGAGGGCCGCTACGACGACGCCCACGCGTTCGGTGACGCGCTGCGCGTGGCGGCCGAGCGGGCGGGCTTCGAGGTGCGCGGGCGAGCCGCGGGGAGGCCCTCGATCGGCCCGCCCTCGAGCCCGGGGGTGACGCCGGTGCCTACGCCGGAGGTCTCGGCGCGGGAGACCACGCAGCGGACTCGCACCAATCCGACCGACCCGGTGGTTCGGCCCGGGACGCTGGCGGCGGCGCCGAGCCCTTTCGGCGAGTCCGAGGAGGAGCTCTCGATCCCCGGCCTCTCCCACAAGCGCGCTCGGAGCGGCGGCTCACTCCGGTTGGTGCTCGGCGCGTTCGTGCTGGGCGTGTTGCTCGTCGGGGGCGGCTTCGGCGTGGCGACCTGGCTGGACGACGACGACGCGCCGGTGGTGAACGTGGAGGCGCTCGGCACGCAGGCGCGCGAGGCCCTCGCCGTGGATCGCTACGACACCCCGCGGGAGACCAGCGTGCTCGGTCTGACCGACCGCATGCTCCGGGTGAGCCCCGACGACCCGGAGGCGCGCAGGATCCGGCGCGACGCCGCCGATCGGTTGGCCCACGACGCCGAGAGCCAGGCCGACAGCGGCGAGCGGGAGCAGGCGCTCCAGACCTACCGCCGAGCGCTCGCGTTCGTGCCCGACGACGACGACATCCAGCGCGCCATCGCAGCGCTCGAGGCGCCGCCGCCCCCCGAGGTGCACCCGGGCGTGCGCACGCTGCCCGAGGCGGTGGTGGATCACGAGGAGGTCACGCTCTCGGCGGTGCTCGATCCCGAGGTCGAGGTGGGCGCGCGCAGCCGGCCGCGCTTCCTCGTCAAGCGAGGGTCGCGGCAGATCGGTCGCTCCATCGAGGCACACCGCGCCGACGACGGCAGCTACCAGGCCACCCACACCTTCACCGTGCCCGCGAGCTACCGCGTGATCTTCCGCATCGGCACGGGTACCGACCGGATCGAGCTGAGCTCCGATGTGGAGGTCGCGCGCAACCCGCGCCGGCACGTGCACCACGATCTGGATCCGCCGCCGGTCACGACCCAGGGAAGCACGTGGACGCCGCCGACCATCGCGCCGGCCTGGACGCCGACGCCGGCGACGCAGCAGCAGACCGTGTCGGCACCGCCCGCGCAGCCCGATCCTCCCCCGCCGCCGGCCCCGTGGACAGGCGGCGGAAGCGTGCTCTGATCGCCTCATTCGTTCCCGTTCTGCGGGTGGAGCCGGCGTCGGAATCGAACGCGGCGGACGGCTCTCGCGAGGGGCCGGGCACGCAGGTGACGATCGCGCTCCCTCTCGAGGCGGCGTACCCTCCTCCACGTGCTGATCTATGCCGTGCGGACCGAGCTCCCCTCGCGGGCGCTCGCGGACGAGTTCCTCGACTGGTTGCAGAGCCACCACATCGCCGACGTGGTCGCCGCCGGAGCGCTGGTTGGGGAGGCCGTGCTGCTCGACGGAGAGCCGTGTGTGGTCGAGTCGCGCTACGCCTTCGAGTCGCGGGAGGCGTTCGCGCGCTACGAGGCGGAAGGGGCGCCGGCGCTGCGCGCGGAGGGACTGGCGCGTTTCGGGCCCGGCCGGGGCGTACGGATGAGCCGGAGCGTCGGCGAGCTTCGCGTCCGCGTTCCCGCGCGGTGAAGTCGCGCGCCCCGAACGGCGAGCGGGTATCCTCGCGGCCGATGGCTCGCGGAGACGGCGCCCGACCAATCGTCTACCTCACGGTGCTCGCGGCGCCGGTGGCGCTCGCGTTCGAGACCCTGCTCCGACACCTGCTCTTCCCCTCCGAGTTCGAAGAGGTGCGCGCCTTCTTCGAGCCGACCCTGACGCCGATCGCCTGGGTCCTTTGCATTCTGGCGGCGTTGGCCAGCCTCGCGGGCGTCGTGCTGCAGCGGCGACTGGTCCGGAGCCGGCTCGAGCGTATGCCGGAGGCTGACGCGGCCGCTCGCCGAGGTCAGATCGTCGGCGTCTTCCTCCTGACCGCGTCGGTGCCGCAGATCCCATCCGTCTTCTCGACGCTGGCCTTTACGCTCGGCGCGTCGCTCGCCCCGGTGCTCGTCGGCATCGGGATCGCGAGCGCGGGCGTCATCGTCCAGGCCATCCGCATGCGCGCCCTGTTCGAAGCCGCCTGACACGCGCTTCGGGACCGCTCTACCAACTCGCCACGTTCTGGCGATGCGCACACCGCGCAGCCGTCGAACACACCGCGCAGCCGTCGAAGACGCCCGCCAGTGCCGCGGTACCGCAGTTGCAGAGTCTCCGGGTACGGGTGCGCCGATGCACTACCGAAGACTCCATCGCGGAAGAAAGGGGAGCTCCAGACCGCCCAGCATTCGACGGCTGGCCGCGATGTGGACGTTCGTGCTGGCGACCATCGCCGCCTTCGTGGTCGTCGCCCTCGTGTGGACTACCGCCTCACTGCAGCGCTCGATCGCGACCGTCGTCCGGGACACCCGGAGCCAGGCCATCGCGACCGAGGTACAGCTCTCGCTGCTGACCTACCAGCGGCTCAGCAACCTCTACGCGCTGACCGACGATCCGCAGCTGGACATCGCGAGCGATCGGCTCGCCGAGGAGATGCGCGGGCTGCTCGTGCGAGCCCGGCACAACACGCGCTACGCCGACGAGAAGGCCCTCGTCGACCGGGCGTCGCGAAACCTGAGCGCGTACTTGGATCAAAGGGATCGACTGGAAGCACGAGAAGCTGACCTACCGACCATCGTCCACCTCACCCGGCCGAACTTCGAGGCGACCTACGACGACGTGTCGGAGCTCCACAGGGTGAACGACGCGCAGGTCGAGAGGACCTCCGTCGCCGTGACGCGAACCGCGCGAGCCGCGGTCGTCGTCGCGCTGAGCGCCGGCCTCGCGATCGCCGTCGGGCTGCTCATCGTGGTGGTGATCATCCGCCAGTTCACGGTCCGGCCGATGCTCGCGCTCTCCGACACCATCGCTCGATTTCGGAAAGGAGAGCGGGACGCCAGGGCCAGCATGGAGGGCATCGAGGAGGTGAACGAGCTCGCGTTGGCGTTCAACGAGATGGCCGACGCCCTCGCGCGCCAGCACGAAGACCAGCTCGCATTCTTGGCAGGGGTCGCCCACGACTTGAGGGACCCCCTGACCGGTCTCCGGATCGGCATTCACGCCCTCGGCGCCGGGCAGCCGGAGCCCCAGCGCACCAGCACGTGCGAGAGGCTCGACCGGCAGATCGAGCGGCTGGCGCGCCTGGTGACGGACCTCCTCGACGCAGCGCGCATCGAGTCCGGGAACCTCGAGCTGAAGACGGGCGACGTCGATCTGAACGAGGTGGTTCTCGACGCCGTGCGGCTCTACGGGCCGACGTCGCCCCGCCATCGGATCACGACCGACCTTCCCCCCGAGCCCGTCCACGTGCGTGGCGACACGGTGCGCATCGAGCAGGTGATCGGCAACCTGCTCAGCAACGCGATCAAGTACTCGCCGCGTGGCGGCTCCGTTCGGATCTCCCTGCGGCCCGAGCGCGACGAGGTGATGATCTGCGTCGCCGATCAGGGGATCGGCATCGCGCGCGAAGAGGTCGGAAACATCTTCCTTCCCTTTCGCCGCTCCCAGCCAGGAGTGGCGCCGGGCGTGGGGCTCGGGCTCTCGGTCGTGCGACGGATCGTGGAAGCGCACGGCGGGCGCGTGGAGGTGGAGAGCGAGCTGGGCGTCGGCTCGATGTTTCGCGTTCGGATCCCGCGTGCGGTCACCGAGGCGGCGCCGCGCGCATCGACCCCGGTGCCGGCGACGGCGTTGCCCACCCCTGCGACCTGACCCGGCGAGACTTCGGTCCCCGTGTCGAGGAGAAGCGTGCTTTGGCCAAGATCCTCATCGTCGACGACGACGTGGACGTCGCGGAGCTCCTCTCGAGTCTCCTCGAGGCCAGAGGTCACGAGGTTCGGAGGGCCGCCGACGGTCACGAAGGCTTGCGGCTGCTCGAGGAGGAGCTGCCCGACCTGCTGATCCTCGACGTCGAGATGCCCCAACTCACGGGGCCGGACGTCGTGTATCGGATGATCGTGCACGACGCGGGCATGGAGGACATCCCGGTTCTGCTCGTCTCGGGCGTGGTCGGCCTCTCGAGCGTGGCCGAGCGAGTCGGCACGCCCTACTTCGTCGGAAAGCCGTTTCCGAATCCAGGACCTCGTGACGCTCCTCCGCCGTGCGTTGCAGGAACGGGTTCGGCCTTCTCCACCGCAATCGCTCGAGCGCTGAGCTCGTCGTCGAGGGGTCGCTACCGTCGGTCCTTCGGTGGGCCGAGCTCGCTCGGGGTGGTGCTCACCTCCTCCGGGGCCGCGAGGAGCTCCTCGAGCGGCGCCGGGCGCCCGAATCCGAACCCCTGGAGGTAGTCCACGCCGATGTCGCGGAGCAGCTCTGCGGTCTCCACGTTGTCGACCCACTCTCCGACCGTCTCCACCGAGAGCGCCCGGGCGACGTGCACGATCGACTCGATCGATCGAGCGGTCGAGCTCGCGCTCGATGCAGCTCCGCACGAACAATCCGTCAATCTTCAGGTAGTCGACGGGAAGGTCCCGAAGGTAGCCGTACGACGACATGCCGCTCCCGAAATCGTCGATGGCGAAGCGGCATCCCACGCTTCGCAGCTGCTGAAGGAGCCAGCGGACGGCGTCGACGTTCCCGACGGCCGCCGTCTCGGTGATCTCGAAGCAGACTTTCTGAGGAGGGATCCGCGTCCGACCGAGGTGGTCGATGATGAGCTCCAGCAGCGACTCGCTGCCCAGCGATGCGCCGGAGAGGTTGATCGCGCACACACCGACCTGCGCCAGTCGAGTTGGCGGAAGCGCGGCCAACGCGTCGAGCGTCCGGCCCACGACCCAGCGGTCGATCTCCTCCATCAGCCCGTGCTGCTCGGCAGCGGCGATCACGTCCACGGGTGAGCGCACGCTTCCGTCGAGGTCGCAGGGGCGCATCAGGATCTCGAAGTGTGCGCCGTGCTCTCGAGCGGGCGCTAGTGGGCGGATCGGCTGCGCGAAGAGGCGAACGCGGCCGCTCGCCAGGTGATCGTCCAGCGAGCCCAGCCAGCGAAGCGCCTCGCGCCTGCGCTCGAGGTGGGTCTCGTCGCCGTGATGCACGACCAGCCGCACGCCGCTCGAACGCGCTCGGCTCAGCGCTTCGGCGGCGTCCTGGAGGAGCCCGCCCGGATCGACGGGCCCGCTCGAGGGGAGGCGAACGGCGCCCGCGCTCGTGTCGACGCGGAAGCTGCGGCCCGCCCATTCGAACGGGAGCTCGCGAAACCGATGCCGAATCGCTCGCAAGCGCTGCTCCGCGCGGGCCGCATCCCGTTCCGAGAGCAGGAGCGCGAAGCGGCCGCCATCGAGGCGGGTGAGCGCGTCGCTCTCACGGAGACTCTCACCGAGACACGACACCGCCCACTGGATGAGGTGATCCCCCGCTTCGTGGCCGCAGGTGGCTCGCAAGAGATCGAGCGTCTCCACCTCCAGGATGGCGAGCAGCCCCGCCCCTCCGCGCGCGGCCGTGTCGAGGATCCGAGCATCGAGCGTCGGCCGCTCGGGCAGACCGGTGAGCGAGTCCCGTCGCGGCTCGTCCTCCTCGTCGGTCGCCGGTCGCTCCTGCGAGACCTCGCGGAAGAGCAGCACCGTCCCGTGCTCCAGCAGCGCCTCCGCGAACGCGATCTGCACGGGAGGGCCGGAGCGCGGCGTGAGGAACGTGTGCTCGCGCGAGGGCCCGCCGGCACCCGGCTCGTCGGCCTCTTCGAAGAGCCGGATCACGCGATCGACGGGATGCCCGATCGCTTGCTCCACGGACCATCCCGTCAGCCGCTCCGCGGCCCGGTTCATCCAGCGGACGCAGCGTTGCGGGTCGCACTCGACGCGGGCCACGCCCAACTCGTCGAGCGCACGCTCGGCCTCTCGCAGCGGCGTCTTGCGGATTCCGCTCGAGTGCAGCCCTCGCTGCCTCTTGCGTGACGACTCAGGCACCGGCGCCCGCCTTCCAGCTCGCCGTCGGGACCGTGTGGGCCGAGCGCGAGTCGCCGCCGCCGGCCTCTTCCTGCGCCACCTGCGAGTCGGCTCCGCCTCACGCCTCGTCGTTTCCCGTCGTGATCACTGTTGTGAATGTCCACTTCCCGTCGTGCGCGTCTGCCGAACCAGGGTCGGTTCGGTCGCAGAAGCTCGTCCGATGGGCGCCGGTGACCGCGAGACATCCCATTTCTCGCGAGAACAGCTGGCGTCCATCTCGTGACGACGGAGCCGCAGCGAGAAACCCCGGCTCGGATTTCTCGAGCACGGACGTATCAGAAATCGGACGCATAGAACAGCCTAATTACTCACAATCGAACGACTTTCTTTTGTTGTAGGCGTTCTCCTACGCGCGCTTGTCAGACGTCATCGGGGGCAGCGAGGCGGCCTCGGCGACGTTCGCTCCGATCCGCTCCCGAAGTCGCCGGCGGGCGGGCGGTGTCGAGCTCGACGGAAGCTCGCCCGCGAGCTCGGCGAGACGGGGGCCTGGAGACGCCGAGAGGACGTGGCGCTGCCGCGAGGGGCCGAACCAGGACTGGAGGCGTCGTGACGGACTGGCTAGAAACGGCGGCCGCGCCAGATGGCGAGGTCGACGTTCTGCTGCGCCGCGTAGCGGACCTGCACCCGGATCAGCTCCGCGTAGGCGATGGGCATGCGCTCGGCCATGGTCAGCAGCACTTTTCCGGTGGCTTCGGCGTCGTTGGCCGCGCGGTGTGCGCCATCGAGCGGGATCTCGAGGTGGGCGCAGATCTCGCCGAGCTTGGCGCTCCGGTCCGGATAGAGCTCGCGGACCCACACCAGCGGATCGACCCACTCGACGTCCGACTGCATCGCCGGCGGCAGGTGCTCTCCCCAGGTCGTCTCGCCCGCGCGCTCGAGCTCGGCGAGCAGGAACTTCTTGTCGAACCCGGCGTTGTAGGCGACCGGCAGCCGGCCCTCGAGGTGGGGTCGGATCTCGGCCCAGATCTGCTCGAAGCGCGGCTGGTCCTTCAGCATCTCGTCCGTGATGCCGTGGATCGCGGAGGCCGCCTCGGGGACCGGAATGGAGGGGTTGATCAGCCAGTTCTGGCTGGCGGTCATCACCCCGTCTTCGAAGCAGACGATGCCCATCTCGAGCACGCGGTCGACGCTCGGGTCGAGGCCCGTGGTCTCGAAGTCGATGATGGCGAAGGAGCCGCTGGCCCAGGCCATGTCGGGCTCGAACGCGGACGCGAGGCCGCGCACGTCCATGGACACCCGCGCCTGGGCGAGTCGGTCGGCGATCCCGGGATAGTGCCGGCCGGTCGGGAAGCAGCCGCAGATCTCCACCTGTCCACGCATCGCGCTCGACGATCCCGCATTCCGTCGATCGGGTGCAAGCACACGCGCGCTTTCGACCGTCACCACGCCGGGGTCGCAGTTCTCGCCGAGCGGGGATCCGGTCGACGCGACGCCGGGAGCTCTCGCCATCGCGCCGCGGGTCGCGGACCGGCGAGTGTCCGGAATCGCGATGCCGAGACTTCCTCGCGTCGCCGTCCTTCCCGGCGGCTGCTACACCGCGCGGGGTGGGCTCGAGCTACCGCGGGCGATTCGCGCCCTCGCCGACCGGTCTGGCGCACCTGGGTACGGCACGGACCGCGCTCCTCGCCTGGCTGCGGGCCCGGAGCGAGAAGGGCGACTTCATCCTGCGGATCGGACAATCTCGATGGCCCGCGCACCGTGCCCGGCGCCGCGCAGGCCATGCTCGAGGACCTCCGCTGGCTCGGCCTCGACTGGGACGAGGGTCCCGACGTGGGCGGTCCCTCAGGCCCCTACGTGCAGTCCGAGCGGTTGCGATCGCTATCGCGCGGCGGCCGAGCGGCTGACCCGGGACGCTCACACCTTCCCCTGCACCTGCTCGCGCAAGGAGATCGCGTTCGTCGCGTCCGCTCCGCACGGCGAGGACGGGCCGATCTATCCCGGCACCTGTCTCGCCGGTCCGAGCCATCCCGACCGCGAGCCGGCGCTGCGCTTCCGGATGCCGGAGGAGCCGCCCTCTTTCGGGGACGGGCTACACGGTCGCTCATCCGGCCTCGGCCGGGGCGACTTCGTCCTCGTCCGCAAGGACGGCGTCTTCGCCTACCAGCTCGCGTGCGCGGTGGACGATCTCGAGATGGGCATCACCGAGGTGGTGCGCGGCGACGACCTGCTCGGCTCGACCCCGCGACAAATCGCCATCCTCCGCGCTCTCGGCGCGGAGCCGCCGGCCTACGCACACGTGCCGCTGGTGCTCGGCCCCGACGGTGAACGGCTCGCCAAGCGCCACGGCGCCATCACGCTCGCGGCGTTGCGCGAGGGCGGGTGGTCACCCGAGCGCGTGGTCGGTCACCTCGCGGAGAGCGCCGGCCTCACCGAGGACGACAGCCCGATCGAGGCGAGCGCGCTCGTCTCGGGCTTCGACTTCGCGAGGCTCTCGCGAGCCCCTGCCGTTCACCGCGCGTGAGGCGTGTCAGGGAGCCGCCTCTGCCAGGAGTCGGCTCCGCTTCTCGTACGTCACGAGGTGCGCCATCAGATAGACGCTTCCGACGACGTAGTGTGCGATCCCCCCGGGATCGTCTTCATCCTTCGCAGCATGTCGTCACCTTAATCGATGCGTGTTTCGGTCCTGTTTCGACCCGCCGACGCCGAGGCAACATCGCGCGATCCGTGACCCCCGTACGGTTCAGTGCGCGCGATCGAGCATGAACATCATCCCGAAGAGCGCCGCGTACGCGCCGATCAACAGGAAGAAGAGGAGCAGCCGGTACCCCAACGCGGCGGCCAGAGCTACATCGGTGCCACAGCGGTGTGTCTCCCGCAAGGCCACCACTTCGAGACCCACCGACCAGAAGTACGTGAAGAATCCCACGACAGGGATGGCCTGGAAGAGCCGCGGCGCGTTCGCGTAGCAGACCGCGCGCAGCGTGTCCTCGAAGCCGGCGTTGGTCTTCTTCAACAGCGCCAACGTGCCGTGGCTTCCCGCCGCCGCCACCGCTGCGCCCGTCAGCGCCTGGGCCGGACCGAAGATCAGCGCCAGCGGGCTCATCCCCGCGATCACGCAGCCGTAGGCGCCCAGCAGGCCACCGAGCCATCGCTCGTCGCCGGAGAGCACGGCCGCGGCCACGCCTCCGGCCAGCATGACGGTCACGGCGATCACGGCGTACGAGAGGATGAGCCCGAGGGTCGGCGCCGCCGCGCCGAACACCACCGCGGACACGATGGAGGGCTGCACCGTCGGGGTGCGGAAGAAGCGTGTCGGCGAGAGCGACGCGAGCTTCACCGTCTCCCAGAACGCGCGCAGGGTGCCGATCTCCTTGCGTCGCTCCCACGGGATGGGCTCGCCGAGCCCCTTGGCCGCGCAGGCGCGACACACCTCGCGTTTCGGCACCTCGCTGAACGCGCAGGCCTCGCATCCGAAGTTGCCGCAGCGCGAGCAGACGAAGCGAGCCGGGACGTCCGGATGGATTGCGCAGGCCGCGCCTTCCAGGAGCGCGCTCGGCATCGGGCTCGCGCTGACCGGCGGCGCATCGTGTCGCTCCGGCTCGGTCCCCGTCTCCATCGGTACGTCCACCACGGTCCCATACGCCGCGGGGGCGCTCAGAACTTCCCGGTGACCGACAGGAACGTCATCTTGTCGTTCGTCTCGCGAAGCCGCGCCGAGAGGATCCGCACGAAGTTCCAGAGGATCTCGTAGGCGAGGTCCTTGTCGAGGAAGAGCAGGTCCTCGAGCGCGCTCTTGGTCAGCACCAGCAGCCGGCAGCGCTCGTGCACGCGGGCGTCGGCGCTGCGCGGGAAGTCGTCGATGAGCGACATCTCGCCGAACGCCGCGCCCGGGCCGAGGACGGCCAGCGCCTCTTCCCCCATCCCCGAGACGTCGCGGCTGATGCGCACGCGCCCCTCGAGGATGAGGTAGAGCTTGTCGCCGATGTCACCCTCTTTGAAGATGATCTCGCCGACGCGGTAGGACTCCTCGGCGCAGACCGCCGCGAGCCGCTCGATCCCTTCCGCGTGCAATTCGCGGAAGATGTCGATCTTCCCGAGCGCTTCTGCCACGTCGGACATCGCCCGCACCGTATCAAGCCGGCGGCACGGAAGGAAGCGCGCCGTGACCCGGTGCGGGCGCCCGACGACGGAGCGTCAGTGCAGGCCCTTCTCGGCGAGCCAGCGCTCGGTCTCGATGGCGGCCATGCAGCCGGTCCCCGCCGCCGTCACGGCCTGGCGGAAGACCTTGTCCTGGACGTCGCCGCAGGCGAACACGCCCTCGATGCTGGTCCGGGTCGAGTCGGGCTTGGTGACCAGGTAGCCCTGCTCGTCGCACTCCAGCCAGTCGCCGAAGACCTTCGTGCTCGGGATGTGGCCGATGGCCACGAACATGCCGGTGCAGGCCAGCACGGACTCCTCACCCGACTCGACGTTCTTCACCTTCAGGCCCGTGACCTCGCCCTTGTCGACGTCGAGGACCTCGGTGACGACGCTGTTCCAGAGGAACTCGATCTTCGGGTCGGCGAAGGCGCGCTCCTGCATGATCTTGGACGCCCGCAGCTCGTCGCGGCGGTGGATCACCGTGACCTTGCTGCAGAGCTTGGCCAGGTAGAGGGCCTCCTCGAGCGCGGTGTCGCCGCCGCCGATGACGGCGACCTCCTGCTGGCGGAAGAAGTACCCGTCGCAGGTCGCGCAAGCGCTGACCCCACGGTTCTTGAGGGCGTTCTCGCTCTCGAGCCCCAGCCAGCGGGCCGAGGCGCCGGTGGCGATGATGATGGAGTTGCCCTCGTACATCTCCTCACCCACCCATACCTTGAAGGGGCGGCTCGAGAAGTCGACGCGGTCCACGTCCGCGGTGACGAGCTCCGTGCCGAAGCGCTCGGCCTGGTCACGGAATTTCTTCATCATCTCGGGCCCCGTGACGCCTTCGGGGAAGCCGGGGTAGTTCTCGACCTCGGTCGTGAACATCAGCTGCCCGCCGGGGATCATGCCGTCCATCATCTGCCCCTCGATGCAGAGGGGCTCGAGGTTGGCGCGGGCGGCGTAGACGGCGGCCGTGAGCCCGGCGGGGCCGGAGCCGATGATGATGACGTTTCGCGGGTTGTTGCTGTTGTGCGACATGTTTCTCCCAGGCCCGAACAGGTGGAGCACCAAAAAGCTGCTGTCGACCCCTTCCGATAGCCCATCTCGGGACCTACCACCAATCTCGTCGATGGGGCGGCCTTGACTGGGGCCGTCCCAAAACCTGAGAATCCCATGTCGTCGCCGCTCGGAGGCCTCCAATCGTGGAGGTAACGGGGGGCACGTAGTTTGGAGGGGGGCCGTGCTGACACACCGGCACTTGGAAATCGCAGAAGGACTCTTCGAGTTGGACCCGGTTCGCAACTACGCCCGCAGGGGCGCAGAGCGACTCGCCGACCTGGTCGGCGCCAACGGGTTCCGCTTGGAGATGGGCCAGGACATTCACCAGAGCGAGCCGGCTCCGGCCGGCGCGGCCGCGGTGACATTGCCCGTGAGGGCGGGGACGGAGGAGATCGGCACGCTGCACATCTTCGCCACGCCGCTCTCCGAGGCGGACATGGAGCTGGTCCGCTGGGGCACCGGGATCCTGGGGCGTGGCATCCGCTACGCCAAACGGATCGACGGGAACACGTCGCAGCGAACCTACGAGGACGTGCAGGCGATGCTCGAGAAGACGCCGCTCACGCCGCGCGAGCGCGACGTGGTCGGACGGCTCCTCTCGGGCGCCTCGACGCGGCAGATCGCGGACAGCACCGGGCTGACCGTGGCCACCGTGAACACCTACCTCAAGCGGATCTTCGCGAAGCTGGGCGTGCACAGCCGGGTCGAGCTCGTCGCGCGCGTCACCGGCACGCGCGGCGTGATCCCGTCCATGGCGAACAAGAGCGAGAGCTCGCAGCCCTGATCCGCGTGCGTGGTAGGCTCCGGCCGTGTCCGACGAGCCGGAGCTGACGCACCTCGATGCGCAAGGCCGCGCCCGCATGGTCGATGTGGGCTCCAAAGAGGTCACGAACCGGGAAGCGGTCGCGACCGCGGCCGTGCGCATGTGCTCGGACACACTCGCGCTGTTACGCGGCGGGCAGGCTCCGAAAGGGGACGTGCTCGCCGCCGCGCGCATCGCGGGCATCCAGGCGGCCAAGCGGACGCCGGAGCTGATCCCGCTCTGCCACCACATCGCGCTCACCAGCGTCGAGGTGGCGTTCACGTTCGACGACGAGGAGCGCGTCCGCATCGAGGTCCGCGCTCGCGCTCGGGACCGCACCGGCGTCGAGATGGAAGCGCTCACGGCGGCGAGCGTCGCCGCGCTCACCGTCTACGACATGCTCAAGGCCGTCGACCGCGGGATGTCGATCGAGGAGGTCCGCCTCGAAGAGAAGCGAGGCGGCCGCTCCGGGCACTGGACGCGCGACTGATCGTCCGCGACCGCCGAGCTACTCCACCAAGCTCGGATCGTAGTCCTCGGGCTGCGCCACGGGTGCGCGCCGCAAGGCCTCGCGCCGCGCGTCGGTCGAGAGCAGTGCTGGCACTGGACGCGCGACTGATCGTCCGCGGGCGCCGGTACTAGCTACTCCACCAAGCTCGGGTCGTAGTCCTCGGGCTGCGCCTCGGGTGCGCGCCGCAAGGCCTCGCGCCGCGCGTCGGTCGAGAGCAGTGCTGCGACCTGGGTGATGATCCGCTGCACGCCCGGTGGGACGGGCTCTTCGGCGCGGACGCGATGGGTCCGGTCGCCGAGCCGAACGCGAACGACGATCTGCACGCCGTCCTCGACGCCCGAGGGGCTCGGCTCCGCCGGCAGCTCGAAGAAGCCGGAGCCCTCGACGGCCTCGCGCACCGCTCGGACCTCCCGGGGGGTGAGCCGCAACGTGACCGCGTGCGCCGTGCCACCCACGCGCTCCGGGCTGGCCACCCACACGAGCTGGCCGTCGTCGCGGACCGAGACCTGATCGACGAAGGCGGCGCCCATGCTCCGCATCCACTCGAGGTGGAGCGCGTCGTCCTCGCCCGTGCCGTCCTCGCCCGTCGCGGTGCCGTTCTCGCCCGTCGCGGTGCCGTTCTCGCCCGAGGAGTCGTCGCTCGGCTGGTCCGCCGCTCGCTCTCCAGGGCTTCGTTCGGGCTGCGCCCTCCGATCGGATGCTGGGTCCGGCGGCGGGGACGATCGCTCGGGCGCCGAGTGGCCACATCCGGCGAGCAAGAGGCAAGCGAGCGCGAAGCGGGGCATCGAGCGACCATACCTCGCCTCGCCCGGCGATCTTCCCCTCCGGCCCAGGTCCGCGTCGCTCCAACCGGCGGGCGTGGTGGCTCCACCGTCCGCCCGGGCGTGCTCGGCCGAGCGCTTCAGTCGAGCGCGCGCTCGATCGCCTGGACCAGCCTCGGATCGTCGGGCGTCGTCTTGGGCGAGAACCGCGCGAGCACCCGCCCGCTCTTGCCGGCGAGGAACTTCGTGAAGTTCCAGGTGAGGTCGCCCGGGCCCTCCGGCTCGGTCGGTTCGCGCTTGAGCCACTGGAAGAGCTCGTGGGCGCCGGTGCCGTTGACCTGGATCTTGGAGAACATCGGGAACTTCACGCCGTACCCACGGCAGAGCTCGGCGATGTCCGCCTCGGTCCCCGGCTCCTGGCCCCCGAACTGGTTGCAGGGGAAGCCGAGCACCGTGAGGCCGCGCCCCTCGTACTTCTCGTGCAGCTCCTCGAGTCCTTGGTACTGCGGCGTGAGCCCGCACTGGCTGGCGACGTTGACCACGAGCACCGCCCGGCCGCGGAGCTCCTCGAAGTTCATCATCACCTCGCTGGCCAGCGTCTTCATGCGGAAGTCGTGCAGGGTCGTCATGCGCCCGTACGTGAACGCGAGCGGCCGCGCATCAATCCGCTGGCGGCCACGATCACGTAGCTTCGGTCGAAGCCCGGTCGTCCGCGGTGCGAGAGAGTGAGCCGCCACCCCCGTCTGGCGGCGTGCCGGTGGCCCCGGCCACCACGCCCCGTGGGATCGGATCGCTCGGTACGCGCGCGCTCGGCCGGCGGCGTCACGAGCGGCGCCCGCTTTCTCCCCGATGGAAGTGCCGTCGCTGACGGAATCGCGGGAGCGCTCGTCTCCCCGCGCCCGAGCCCGACGCGCATTCCGCCAGCCGGCGCTCACGGACTGCCGGGCGGGCCCGAGAGTCTTTACACTCCCAGCCGGTGAACGACCGAACCGAGCTTCGACCCCCGGCGCACCTCGACGTCGACCGTCTCGAGCCGGGCGAGCTCTTCGCGCGGCGCTACCGCATCGAGTGCTTGCTCGGCCGCGGTGGCATGGGGGCCGTGTACCGCGTCCTCGACGAGGTGCTCGCCGAGCCCGTCGCCCTGAAAGTGCTCAGCGATCCGGGCGGTCCCGGAGCGATCGAGCGCTTTCGCCGCGAGGTCCGTGTGGCGCGGCGCGTCACCCACCCGAACGTCGCTCGCATCCACGACATCGGTGAGTACGGCGGCGTTCACTACCTGACCATGCAGCTCATCGAGGGAGGCGATCTCTCCTCGCTGCTCTCCGCCCGGCAACCGCTCGCTCCGGCTCGCGCCGCGTCGCTCCTGCTCTCCATCGCCCGCGCGCTCGGTGCCGCGCACGCGGTGGGGGTCGTGCACCGTGATCTCAAGCCGGCGAACGTGCTCGTCGACCGGAGCGGGCTCGTCTCGCTCAGCGACTTCGGTCTCGCCCGCGCCATCGACGACGACGTGTTCGCGACGCTGGCTGGCTCCCCGATCGTCGGGACGCTCTTCTACATGGCGCCCGAGCAGATGATCGGCGAGCCGATCGACGCTCGCGCAGACGTGTACGCGCTCGGCCTGCTCGCGTTCGAGCTGCTGACCGGTCGGCTGCCGTTCCGGGAGCGCACGCCGATGGCCACCGCGCTCGCGCGTGTCTACCGCCCACCGCCCGATCCCCGCGGCATCGCGCCCGGGATCCCGGACGAGCTCGCGCTCTTGGTCTTGCGCTGCATGGCGCGCGACCGCGCGGCCCGACCGCCGGACGGAAACGCCGTGGCGCAAGCGCTCGTGCCCTTCGCCGCCGACGAGCTCGGTACGCAGGAGGAGCTCGCGCGTTCGGCCGAGGCGGCCCTTCTCGGCCGGAGCTCGTCGGGGCTCGGGTCCTCGCGCAGCCGCGAGCACGTCATCGCGGTCGCGCCGCTCCGCTACTACGGGCCCGAGGAGCACGCCGCGCTGGCGGGGGTGCTCGGCGACCTGATCACGGATCTGCTGGCCCGAACGCGCGGGCTGCGCGTGGTGGGCATCACGCTGGACGAGAGCGCGTCGTCGAGCGCCGGCCGGCAACCCGACGCCCGCGTCGACGGCACGGTACACGTGGTCGGCGAGCGGATGCGAGTCGGCGTTCGGCTGCTCGACGCCGAGGCCGGCGTGCAGCTCTGGAGCGAGCGCTTCGAGAGCGAGATCGCCGACGTGTTCGAGCTCGAGGACCGCGTCGGCCGGCGGATCGTGGAGGCGCTTCGGGTCGGGTTGACGACGGCGCTCCATCGGGGCGACGCGCCGATCGGCGCAATCCAAACGTACCTGCGCGCGCGGCGGGCGCTGATGGGTTCGCGCTACGCGCGGATCGACGAGGTGGTCGGGTTGCTCGAGCGCTGTCTGGAGGAGGCTCCCGGCTTCCCGCCGGCCATCGCGGCGCATGCGAGCGCGTGCCTGAGAGCGTGGTTCATCCCTGGCGCCAGCGGCTCGCGCGATTGGGAGAAGGCCTCTCGCGAGAGCGTTCTGCGTGCCTTGTCGTCGGCGTCGGAGCTGCCGGAGAGCCATCTCGCGTCGGCCATCCTCGCGGCACAGGACGGAGACTTTCGGGCGTGCCGGTTGGCGTTGGAGGAAGCGCTGGCGCTGGCGCCGACGTTCGCCGAGGCGCTCGATTATCTGGGGCGGCTTTATCTCGAAGCCGGCCGACCCGCCGAAGGCGTGGCTCACCTACGGGCGGCGATGGATCTGGAGCCGACCATGGACCACGGGTTCGCGGAGCTGATGCGTCACCACGAGCTGCACGGCCGGCGGGCGGAGGCGGAGGCTTGGCTGGCGCGCATCGAGGAGCGGACGGACATGCTCGTGTATGCGTTGCGGAGCCGCGCCCGCATCGCCGCGTACCGTGGGGATCGGGGGATGCTGCGGCGGGTGGCCGAACGACTGGGGGAGGGCCACGATCCGGAGCTGCGATTGATCCGCACGTACACGCTGGGTTGCCTCGGTGAGGTGCGGGGCGCTTCGGCGCGCGCGTTCCTGGACGAGCTGGCGGCGACGACGGCGAATCGGCGATTTCACGCGTTGCTGTTGCAGCTCGAGGCGGAGATCGCAGCGTCGCAGGGGGAGCGCGAGCAGGTGCTGGAGGCGGTGTCGCGGGCGGCGGAGGGCGCGCTGGTGGACATCGAGTGGATGGACCGGGCGCCTCTGTTGTCGCTCGTACGCGGGGACGCGAGGTTCGACGCGGCGCGGGCGATGGTGCGGCAGCGCGCGGACGCGGCATTTCGCTGAGCGCGCACGGCTCGGGGTCGCTCTTGGCGCTCACGGCTCGGGGTCGCTCTTGCCGCTCACGGGGTGGGGGGCGCCCAGGCTGTGGCGTGCTCTTCGGCGAACGCGGCGAAGGTGGTCGGGCGGCGGGCGAGGAGGCGGGCGAGGTCTTCGGTCACCGGGGCGCAGGCTCCGTCGCGGACCAAGCGGTAGAAGGCGATCAGGCGCTCGATCCATGGACTCGGGAAGCCCGACGCGCTCAGCGTGGCGCGAGCCTCGGCTTCGTCGATCGCGAGGTAGCGGACCGGGGCGCCGCGAACGCGCTCGATCGTGTGGGCGATCTGCGCGTGATCCAGCGCCTCGGGGCCGGTCAGCGTGTACGCCTCGCCTTCGTGGCCCGGCGTGGTCAGCACGCTCGCTGCCGCTCTCGCCACGTCGCGGGCGTCGAGGTAGGAGATGCCCGCGTCGCCGGCCGGAAGACGGATTTCGCCCGCCGCGAGGATGCCGCGCTGCAGCGCGCCGGTGCCCAGCACCTGGAAGAACCAGTTCGGACGCAGGTGCGTGAACGAGAGGCCCGATGCCTCCAGGAGAAGCTCCACCTTGCGGATCGAGAAGCTGGGGCGCGCTTCGGCGCCCATCGCCGACAGGTGCACGACGTGGCGCACCTTCGCGTCGACCATCGCCTCGATCAGCGGGGCGGCGAATCGGTCGGCCTCTTCGTCTCCCGGGCGGGCGATGAGGAAGACCTTCGACACCTCCGACAGCGCCGGAGCGAATGTCTCGGGGCGCTCCAAATCGAGCTCGACCCAACGACCTCCTACTCGTGCCGCCGCCGCGTCCGGTCTGCGCGACGCGCCCACGACCGATCGGCCCGCTTCCACCGCCAGCCGCAGGACCTCCGCACCGACCGCGCCGGTCGCGCCCATCACCAAGATCGTGTCGTTCTTCATATCGTCCTCGTCTTTCGCCGAGCCGTCATAAAATAAACGTACCGTTCGCTTTTGGGGTGTGCGCATCGCCGGGCCCCCGTCCGGGCGCCGGTCAGGCGAAGAGGGCCTTCAGTCCGGCCAGGTGGAAGCGGGTGTACTCGCTCACCGCACCCTCGATGAGCGTGGGCTCCTCGAACGTGGTGAGGATGCGGACCATCGCCAGCACCAGGTTGCGGTAGACGATCGCGAGGTTCAGCCGGATCGTCGCGCTCACGCGCAAGTCCGGCTTCAGCCCGTGGAAGTGGGCCAGCGCCAGCTCGCTCATCGACCCGATCAGCTCCTCGGCGAAGCCCTCGTGCCGGGTGCCGGGCGCGTTGGACAGCAGGATGGCCACCGGGAGTCGGTGCGTCAGCGCCAGATCCATCACTTCGCGCGAGAGGACGTGCCACGGCGCGTCCGCCGACAGCTCCCGCACGTCGTCCACGCCCTCGAGCGCCTTCATGCGGTCCCGGATCAGCCGCTTCAGCTCCCGGACGAGAGAGGGCGGCACCACGTCGTCGAAGAGAACCTCTTTGTTCTCGTAGTAGCGGTAGATGTTGCCGGTGGAGATCCCGGCCGCGCGCGCGATGGCGGCCATCGTCGCCGACCGGAAGCCCCGCGCACAGAACTCCTCCAGCGCAGCCGCCGCGATCCGGCGCTGCACGTCGTCCTTCAGGTACTGCGCCACCGTCTGCTCGAAAAATGAATCGGTAGTTCGCGGTTGTCAAGGCAGGACGAAGATGCGGGCGATCGTCAGGTAGATCAGCAGCCCGAGGACGTCCGAGAGCGAGGCGATGAAGGGGGTGGAGCTCACGGCCGGGTCGAGGCCGACCCGCTGGATGGCCATCGGCAGGAGCGAGCCGATCAGGCTGCCCATCACCACCACCGAGAGGGTGGCGATCGACACCGTGGCCGCCATCGGGATGAGGCCCGCGCTCTCGCCGGTGAAGAACGCGCGCCCGAACCCGAGGAGACCGAGCACGAGCCCGAGCGCGACGCTGGTCACGGCCTCGCGGCCCAGCACCTTCATCCAGTCGCTCGGCGCGACGTCGCCGACCGCCATGGCGCGGATGACCAGTGAGGCCGACTGGGAGCCGGCGTTGCCGCCCGAGCTGATGATCAGCGGGATGAACACCGTCAGCGCGATCACCGTCTCCAGCTCCGGCTGATAGAACTCCATCACCGTGGCGGTCAGGAAGCCGCCGAGGAAGAGGACGATCAGCCAGGTCGCGCGCGAGCGGAAGGCCTGCCAGAGGTTGGTGTCGAAGTAGCCTTCCTCCATCGGGCTCACGGCGCCCATGAGGTGGGCGTCCTCGGTCGCCTCCTCGATGACCACGTCGACCACGTCGTCGACGGTGACCACGCCGAGCATGTTGCCGTGCTCGTCCACGACCGGGACGGCGCTGAAGTCGTACTTCGCGATGGTTCGGGCGACCTCCTCCTGGTCGTCGACGTCGCGCACCGTCACCACGTTCTCGGTCATGAGCTCGTCGAGCGTCTGGCCCGGATCGCTCAGGATGAGGTCGCGCAGCGAGAGCACGCCCACCAGCTTCTGACCGTACGTGACGTAGATGTAGTAGATGGTCTCGACCTCTTCGTCGCGGCTGAGGCGGCGGACCTCCTCGACGGCCTGCCAGATCTTCATGTCCGGCTGCAGCGCGACGTAGTCGGTGGTCATCAGACCGCCCGCCACGTCCTCCGGGTAGGCGCTCAGCTCCCGGACCTCTACCGCGATCTCCGGCTCGTGCTGCTCGAGGTGCGAGATGAGCTCGGTCGCCAGCGTGTCGTCGAGCTCTTGGACGACGTCGGCGCGGTCGTCCGGCGCCATCTCGCTCAAGAGCTCGGCCGCCTCGCTCGTCGAGAGCTTCTCGAGGACCTCGGTCTGGCTCTCGGTCGGCAGCCGTTCCAGCACCCCCGCCGCGAAGTCGTCCGGGAGCGCACGGAAGAGCGCCAGCGTGTCCTCGAGGCTCAGCTCCTCGACGATCTCCGCGATGTCCTCCGGGTGGAACTCCTCGAGCGCCTCGGTGATGGCGCTCGGGTCGCTCGCCAGCGTGACCTTGAGGTCCGGTCCCAACAGCGTCGCCAACCGCATGGGCGGGAGTGTGGCCGACATGGGCGGCAGGGGCAGCCAAATCGGCGAAATCGCGGCGGCGAAATCACGGCGGCCTCCGGTCCGACGCACGCGCCCCGGAAGTGAGCCTCGTTCACTTCTCGTCCTGCTCGCACGCTCGAAAAAAAGCGATTCGTTCCAGAGGGTTGGCGCGGGGAAGTGAGCCTCGTTCACTTCTTCGGGCGAAGCGGAGGCGAGCGGTGGGGCAGCCGGGCTCCGCGCATCGCCCCTTTACGCGGGGTTTGCGGCCGGGAGATCCTCTCGGCCATGCGCGTCCCCTCGCTCCTCGCTCTCGCTCTCGTGCTTTTGGTCGTCTCCGGCTGCGACTGCAGCGGCTCCACGACGCCCGAGTGCACCAGCTCCGATCAATGCGCCGCCGGCTCGATGTGCGTGGACACGCGCTGCGTGGCCATCCCGGACGGCGGACCCCCGATGGATGCGGCGCCGCCGGACGGCGGCTCGAGCGATGCGGGCGGCTGCAGCGTCGGCCAGCGCACCTGCGGCAGCACCTGTTGCGCCGAGGGCGAGGTCTGCGGGACGGACACGCAGTGCTGCGCGCTCGACGTGCTCTGCGGAACGGTCTGCTGCGATTCCGGGCAGGTGTGCGAAGGCGCCATCTGCCGGCTCGATTGTGGGACCCAGACGCGCTGCCACGACGACGCGGGGGCGGAGGTCTGCTGCGCCGACGGCGAGGTCTGCGCGAGCGATCGCTGCTTCGCCGCCGACACGCCCTGCCAGGACTTCATCGATTGTCCGGCCGGCCAGTACTGCGAGCCGACGCTCGGCAGCTGCCTCCCCCAGCCGACCGGCGCCGAGTGCGTCTCGCACCCGATGGGCGGCGCGGTGGTGCCGACGCTGCTCTGGCACTGGGACGGGACCGGCGCCGCGCTGCCCACCTACATGCAGGTGATGATGGCGCCGATGGTCGCCAACCTGAACGACGACAACGGCGACGGCGTGGCCGACGAGAACGACATCCCGGACGTCGTCTTCAACTCGTTCGCGGGCGGCAACTACAGCAACGACGGTGTCCTGCGCGCGGTGCGCGGCACCGATGGCGCGAGCGTCTTCGACGTCACCGATCCCGCGCTCCGGACGACGCCGGGTGCGCAGGTGGCCATCGGCGATCTGGACGGCGACGGCTGGAACGAGATCGTCACCTGCGCGTCCGACTCGACCGACAACCAAGGCCCGCTGATCGCGTTCCGCCACGACGGGACGCTCTTCTGGCGCGCCACCGATCCCAGCGCGCAATGCGGTCAGGCCGCGCCGGCGATCGCCGACCTGAACGGCGACGGCACGCCGGAGGTCTTCGTCCGCTACACCGTGCTCGACGGAACGACCGGCGAGCTCGAGTGGCAGCACGACTGCGTCGGCACGGGCGGCTGGGCGACCTCCGCGCACTCTCCCTGTGACTACACGACCGCCGCCGATCTCGACGGCGACGGACAGCTCGAGCTGGTCGGCGGCAACGTCGCCTACCACGCCGACGGCACCACCCTCTACGACCGCAGCGCCGACTTCCTGGACGGCTACCCGGCGGTCGGCGACCTCGACCTCGACGGCACGCCCGAGGTCGTCGTCATCCAGTCGGCCTTCCACCCCTCGCCCTACGCCGGCGATCACTGGCTGCGCGCGCTCAACGCCGACGGCACCGATCGCTTCGGTCCCATCGATCTGAACGCCGGCCACGCGCCGGCTGCCGACGTCACGGCGGACACGGTCGGCGGCGGCGGACCGCCCACCATCGCCAACGTGGACGACGACCCGGAGCCGGAGATCACCTCCGCCGGTGCGTACGCCTACGCCGTCTTCGACCCCGACGGCTCGCTCCTCTGGTCCTCGCTCTCCGACGACCGCAGCTCCCGCAAGACCGGCTCCAGCGTCTTCGACTTCGACGGGGACGGCGCGGCGGAGGTCGTCTACAACGACCAGTACTGGCTGCGCGTCTACGACGGCCGCGACGGGACGGTGCGCTTCTGCCAGTGCAACACCAGCGCGACCCTCTGGGAGTACCCCGTGATCGTCGACGTCGACACCGACGGGCACGCCGAGATCGTCCTCGCGTCCAACGACTACGGCGCGGGTACCGCGAGCTGCCAGCCGAGCGCGGATCTCGGCACCTGCGAGACCGACCGCATCGCCGCCGGCGACAACCTCGGCACGCACGGCATCCGCGTGTTCGCGAGCCCGAGCCGCGACTGGGTGGGCACCCGCCGCATCTGGAACCAGCACACCTACCACGTCACCAACGTGACCGAGCGCGGCGCCATCCCGGCCCACGAGCGGCCGAACTGGAGCGTGCCGGCGCTGAACGACTTCCGGCTCAACGTGCAGCCGGGCGCGACCAACCTGCCCGATCTCGTGCCGGTCGATCTCGCCGTCTCGCTGACCCAGTGCACGAGCGCGCTCGAGCTCGACTTCCGGGTGCAGAACCAGGGCTGGTCGGCGGTGCCGGCCGGGGCCGCGGTGGCGGTCTACGTCGAGGACGGCGGCTCGTTCACCTTGGTGACTCGGCTGACCACCAGCCGGGTGCTTCTGCCGGGCGAGTTCGAGACCTTCTCGGTGCCCTTCGACCTGACCGGTCGCGACCCCGGCGCCGACACCCGCTTCCGGGTGGTGGTGAACGACGACGGCGATCCCAGCACCCCCGACGTCGTGGAGTGCCGGACCGACAACGACCAGGCGGAGGTCACCGGCGCCTGCTCGATCCTGCTCTGATCACCGTCACCGGCGGAGGCGCGGACGCTAGCAGTTTCTCTTCTTCGGCATGCCCCCCGCGAACACGGAGCGCCGGCGATGAGCAGGGCCGATCGCTCAGGCCGTGATCTGCACCGCTCGCGGATGGCGCGCCGGCATGACGCGACTAGAGCACCGATTCATTCGAATCCGCTGTCCGAACGGATCGGTGCTCCAGAGGGCTCTTCCGAGCCATGTGAGCATTCGGGAGGGAGACGCCATGCCTTTCAGCCGCTCAGGAGCTTCCACGCTGCCACGCGTCGAGGTCGACGTGCATAGCCAGGAGCTGCGCGACGAAACGGGGTTCATCGGAGATCGCGCGAACCGGCGCGCGTTCAACGCCGTGCTCGACGACTGGCGCGGCCGGATGAAGACCATCGTCCTGGAAGACCCGTTCAGCGAAGCGCACCAGGGCCCGTTCTCGAAGAAGCAGCTCGACCGCATGCACCGATTGGGAGACCCGCTCCGGGCGGGAATTCTGCATACCGCGATCGAGGAGTTCGCCCACGAGCTCGCCGACATCACGCTGAGCTTCCTGCAGACGGAGAGCTGGCGTGGCACGCAGCGGATCGTCGTTGGCGGAGGGCTGAGCTGGAGCCGCGTAGGCGAGGTGATCGTCGGGCGCGCTTCGGTGCTCGTGAAGTCGGCGGGCCAACCCGTGCGGATGGCGACCACCCGGCTCCACCCCGACGAAGCCGCACTGGTGGGCGCGGGGCACCTCGTCCCCACCTGGGCGCTGCGTGGCCACGACGCGATGCTCACGGTGGACATCGGTGGCTCGAACATTCGCGCAGGACTCGTCGAGCTCCGACTCCACAAGGCGGCGGACTTGTCGAAGAGCAGGGTCCGCAGGCTCGAGCTCTGGCGCTATGCGGACGAGAAGAAGCGGCCGACGCGCGAGGAAGCCGTCGCCCGGCTCGTCACGATGCTCAGGCGGCTGAAGAAGCGCGCGAAGAAGAAGAAGCTCACGCTCGTCCCGCTCGTCGGGGTCGCCTGTCCTGGCGTCATCGACGAGAACGGCGCGATCCTGCGTGGAGGTCAGAACCTCCCGGGCAACTGGGAGAGTGAGTCGTTCAACCTCGCCGAGGAGCTGACGAAGGCGCTCCCGACCCTTGGGGGGAAAGTGACGCAGGTCGTCATCCACAACGACGCCGTCGTGCAGGGGCTGAGCGAAGTGCCGTACATGCGCGACATCGAGCGATGGGGCGTGCTCACGATCGGCACCGGCCTGGGGAACGCGTGCTTCACGAACCACGAGGAACCCGGCGAGGCGCAACGGGCGCCTGCGTTGCGTGACGGAGACGGACGCCAGCGCGACGGACGCCAGCGTGACGGACGCCAGCGCCAAGAGCCCGGTCTGAACCGGTGAGCGCGCCAGGTACGGGCCGAGAAGGCGCGGCGAGCTCTGGCCTGGCCGGTGAGGCTCGGGACCGCGACCGTCGCGGCAGCCACCTAGGTGACTGGTGTCAAACGACGCCCGAAGGATTTCCGAGCGCGACAGGTCTGGATTGTCGTTCGGCCCGACGACGAAATGCTGAAGCATTTTGGAGGAGGGACGGGCGGCGAGACGGGCCTGACCCGCCGGAAAGACGAGGAGCGCTCGTTCGACACCAGCCACCTAGTCCCCCGTATCCGTGATTCCTACCCAATCTCGGCGGCTCTCGCCGCGCGACTCAGCGTCACTCCTCCTCGACGATGCTGTGGCATCGCCTCGTCGTCGTTCCTTGATTCGCACGCCGATGGCTCGCCGATATTGGGCACTCACTACGGATACGGGGGACTAGCACGCCGATCCGCGTGAGCTGGACGCCGAGCATGCCGTTCAGGCCGTCGCACGCGGCGTCCGGTCACGGGGTTCGGGCGCGCGTCCCGAGGTGCGGAAGCCGCAGCTCCGCGAGCTTCTGGAGCCCGGCCTGGGTGGCTGCGCCGGCGAGGAAGGCCACGCCGATGGTGGCCAGGCACGTCAGGGTGGCGATATGGGGACCGCCGAGCCCGAGGACCATCGCCGTCGCGGTGAACGGCAGACGGTAGCCCCCCGAAATGCCGCCGGCCGCGCCGGCCGCGCCGGCCAGGTCGGACCCCACGCCGAGCCCCGGAGCGAACACCCGGCCGGCGATGTCCCCGACGGCGATGAAGGGGATGAAGATGCCGCCGCAGCCGCCCGCAGCAGCGGCGGCCGTGGTGGCAGCCGCCCGCAGCAGCGCCACCGCGAGCAGCGTGCGCGGCAACGCGTGGGTGTGGCTCTCGGCCCACAAGATGGCCCCACCGCCGGGGCCCACCGCGGCCGCGGGCGCGGCGACGAGCACCAAGCTCACCGCCACGACGGCAGCGCCCAACCCGCCGATCGCCAACCGCACCCACAAGGATGCCTTCCACTTCTTGGCGCGAGAGATCGTGGCTCCGGCGACCGCCGTGATAGCGCCGGAGAGGGCCCCGATGAACAGCGCCGTGACCACGGCAGACAGAATGGTGGCCGGAGCCTGGTTCGGTACGATCAAGCGGATCAGGCTGAGACCGAAGACCACGTCGATCCCCCAGCCGATGATCCCGCCGATCAATGCCGCCACCATCCGTTCGACGTTCAGCGGCGCGCCGTGCCGCCGGCCGAGCTCGAGGATGTACGCGGTGCCCACGAGGGGGATGCCCATCAGGGCCGCCACGCCCGCGGCGCCGCCACCGAGGGCGGCAGGGCGGAGGAACTGGCGCCACCACGGTCCGCCCCGATCCCCCAGGGCCGCGCCAGCCGCGACGCCGAAGTAGGCCGCGGGCGCCTCGGTCCCCAGGGGTCCACCGAGGCCGACGGTGGCGAGGATGGCCGCGGCACGAAGCGGCGCCAGCCGCCAGGGGAAGCGCTCCTCCTCGCCAGCGGTGTCGACGACGTCGCCGGTGATGTCGGACGGGATGGCGCCGGGTGGGAAGGTCCTCCACCGGTGCGCCCATGGGCGCCGTGGGGGCGTCTCTCCGGTCGTCGTCGTCGGCTCGCGGCGCCCGAGCCCGTGTAGCACCAGGCCGGAGAACAAGAGCCCCAACAAGGGCACGACGATGAGGACCCAGGTGGTCTGGCGTGCGACGAGCTCCATCCCGCCCTTGAGCACCAGGGTCACGCCGACGACCATGAAGCCGCCGACCAGCCCGCCCATGACGCCGCCGAGCGCATGTGTGGCGAGGCCCGACATTTGCGGGCGTGTTCTTGGCGGCGCGCTCACCGGGAGCCTCCCTGCTGGTCCCTAAGCCCGGGATACTCGGAACAAGCACGTCCCATGGCACGGCCTCGGCCGGCGCCGTGCCGCTGCAAGCTCAGGGGCAGGTGAGCTGGTGGTGGGCGACGTGACCGCCCGCATCGGCGTGCGCGGCCGTGGCGCGGCCTCTCGTCAGCTCTGTGTCGGGGCCGGTGCGTCGGGCGCGCTCGCCGGTGCAGGCGCAGGGCTCGCCACCGGCTCGTGGTCGCTGCTGCTCCCGCCGTTGAAGAAGCGGTCGACCGACCCGGTCGGCGGCATGTCGATGGCCGCGCCCTCCGCCCTGGCGTTCCGGAGCGGATCCCAGATATCGCCCGCATGATCGTGAGCACCAGCCCGTCCTGCCGGTCGAGCGCGTGCTGCGTCGTCATGAGCGGCGGCTTCAGCCCGGCACCGAGCGCGTTCAATCGCTCCACCTCGTCGGCGAGCGCGCGCATATCTGCCACCTTGGCCGCCGTGTAGCCGTAGTCGTCGAGCACCGGCCGGAGCGCGTCGTCCTTACGGAGCTCGCCGAGCACACGCGCCACCGTGCGCACACTGGCCACCGTCCCGGCGTAGCTGTCGACCCCGGCGCCGGCCGCCTCGAGCTCGGCGCGCTTGGGCGAATCGGCGGGCACCACGTAGCGGAGCAGCGTCTGCACCGCCCCCCGGCGGCTGCGGAGCGCCTCGCCGTTCTTGAGCTTGAGCCTGGCGCGGCGGCCGGAGATCTCCGCGTCCACGTCCCTCTGCTCCTGCTCGAAGCTCGCGTTCACCCGCCCGAGCTCCTGGCCTTCGTGGACCAGGAGCGGGAAGAGCGCGAGGGGCAGCCCGACCGGCGGATCCCCGAGCTTCCTCAACGCGAGCAATCCGCCCACCGCGAAGGGCGCCGCGGACGCGTAGATGTCCTCGGTGCGAAAGCTGGTCCCGAGCGCGATCAGCGCCCCATCCCCCGCCGCTCCGATCAAGCTCGCGCGAACGCGTTGATACGCACCATCGGGCACCTCCGGGAGGTACTTCTCGACCTCGTCGAGAGACCACTCGAGCGAGGGATTGAGCTCTCCCTTCGCCGCGCCGTCCGCGTTCGCGTTGCCGTTGTCGTTTCCGTTCGTGTTCGATGTTCCAGGCATGGGGCGACCATAGCCAGTCGGACGACGCCAGGTAAACCGTCCCCATCTGGTGCCATTGTCTTCCGGTGGGCCACCCGACGCTCACGCAAGTCACCGATCACCACGCACGCCGTGTAGCGCGAATCGTGCGCGATTCCGTACGTTTGAGCGCTCGAGCCGCCGTAGACTCCGGACGTCGCCGGCGCCTCCGCAGCGGCGAGCACGCCCCGAGGAGCACTCGTCGCCCTTTTGGCTGAATTTCGGGGTTTTGGAGCCGTTTGGGCCGGTTTTTGTCGCATTTTCGACGTTTTGGGGGGCTCCGCGGTCGTTTTTTGCGGCCCTGGGCCCTTTCGAGGGGCCTCGACGCCGTCGAAGGGCGTCTGCGCGCGTCGAAGGCAGCTCGAGGCCCCTTTTCCCTCGTCGGAGGGCGTTTTGGGGAGCTTCGAGGCGGTTTTGAGGAGGTCGAGGCCGCTTTTTCTTCGAATTCAGCCCCTTTTCTCGCCTCTGGCCGGGTTTTGGCGCCTCTACGCGCGTCGAAGCGTCTCCAGACGCCTTTGGAGGACGCCGGAGCCGCTTCGAGCTCGTCCGGGGCCGCTTTTCTGGCTCTGCCCGGCTTTTCGCCGCCCCGAGCCGCTCTTCGGGATTGTGGCGGCGACTCAGCGCGAAGAGGGTCGGCCCGCGCGGAAGGCGGACCAGAAATGGGCCACGTAGGCGGGCTCGTCCTCACGCACGCTCACGGCATCGTCCACATCCATGGCCATCCTCCGGGCGAGTTGCGGTACTGTAGCCCTCGCGAGCTTCACCCGTCGATGACCAAGCGTCCCCCGCCCGGATTGTATGAGCAGCCGCTGACGCGCGGCCTCGAGGCACAGTTGCGGGGGCTCGACGACGGTTTGAAGCGCCTCGAAGAGCTCGATGCGCACGAGGCGGCGCCGGCGTTTGCGCGCCTCCTCCACGATCGGCTGGTTCAGGCGTTCGGGTCGCTCCCGCAGAAGGATCGCGTCGCCCATCAGATCGCGCTCGCCAACCGGGTGCTGGAGGTCATCCGCGAGGGCGCGCCCAGGGCGGGGGCCGAGGTGGAGGACGAGGTCGCGGCGCCGGGCCAGCGCTTGTTGGCCGTGCTCGAAGCGGTGGACGCGCCGGCCAAGGCGATCGAGCCCGCGCGCCCCGAGATCCCGCTCGCGGCGAGCGATCTGCTGGTCAACGGCCGCCACGACGTCAGCATCGGTCCCGAGGTGAAGCGGGAGCTGGCGTCGGCGGATTGTGTCGATCTCCTCTGCTCGTTCCTGAAGTGGAGCGGCCTTCGCCTGGTGGAGGCCGAGCTCCGCGACTTTCTGCGCCGGCGGCCGGGCGGCCTCAGGGTCCTGACCACGGCCTACATGAGCGCCACCCAGCGGCGCGCCCTCGACGCGCTGATGGAGATGGGCGCCGAGGTCCGCGTCTCGTACGACACCTCGCGCACGCGTCTGCACGCCAAGGCCTGGCTCTTCCGTCGCGAAAGTGGGTTCTCCACCGCGTGCATCGGATCGTCGAACCTGTCGGCCGCGGCCATGCTCGACGGCGTCGAATGGAACGTGCGTCTCTCGCAGATCGACAATGGCGCCATCCTCGACAAGTTCGCCTACATCTTCGACCAGTACTGGGCCGACAACGAGTTCCGTCCCTATGACCCGGACGAGTTCGACCGGGCGGTGATCCGGCAGAAGCGAGCGGCCGCTGCGCCGCTCTTGAAGTTCGACATCGAGCCGCGACCGCACCAGCGGGAGATCCTCGACGAGCTGGCGGCGGAGCGCGCCCGGGGCCATCACCGAAACCTGGTCGTCGCGGCCACGGGGACGGGCAAGACCATCGTCGCCGCCCTCGACTACCAGCGCCTCCGCCGGGAGCTGTCGCGCGGCCGCCTCCTCTTCGTCGCGCATCGCAAGGAGATCCTCCAACAGAGCCTCGACACCTTCCGCGTCGTGCTGCGCGACGGATCGTTCGGCGAGCTGCTCGTCGACGGCGAGCACGCCGACCGCTGGGAGCACGTCTTCGCCAGCGTGCAGTCGCTCCACGAAGCGCGGCTCGAGGCGCTGCGCGCCGATCACTTCGACGTGGTCGTCGTCGACGAGTTCCACCACGCGGCGGCGCCGACCTACGAGCGGCTGCTCTCGCATCTGGCGCCGCGGGTCCTGCTCGGGCTGACCGCCACCCCGGAGCGCGCCGACGGCAAGAGCATCCTCTCGTGGTTCGACGGCCGCGTCGCGTCCGAGCTGCGGCTCTGGAAGGCGCTCGATCAGGGGCTCCTGAGCCCCTTCCAGTACTTCGGCGTCGGCGGCGCGCCGGATCTCCGCGGCGTGAAGTGGTCGGGCGGCCGCTACCTGACGCGCGCGCTCAGCAACGTCTACACCGCCGACCATCTCTTCGCGCGCCGCGTGCTGCAGGAGGTGCAGGCCAAGGTCGCCGACGTGACCCGGATGCGCGCGCTCGGGTTCTGCGTGGACATCGCGCACGCCGAGTTCATGGCCGAGCAGTTCCGCGCCGCGGGCCTGCCGGCGGCGGCCGTGTCCGCGAACACCTCGCGTGCCGAGCGTGACGCGCGTCTGGCGGCCCTCCGCTCGGGCGAGCTGGGCGTCCTCTTCAGCGTCGACCTCTTCAACGAGGGCGTCGACGTGCCGGACGTCGACA
Organism: uncultured Pseudomonadota bacterium; assembly: GCA_963832725.1. Taxonomy (GTDB): domain Bacteria; phylum Myxococcota_A; class Polyangia; order Polyangiales; family Sandaracinaceae; genus JAEZBP01. The sequence continues at coordinate 1,797,334 of CAWHVG010000005.1, read as the reverse complement.
CCGTCCTCTTCCTGCGTCCGACCGAGAGCCCGACCGTCTTCCTCCAGCAGCTCGGCCGCGGGCTGCGCCGGCGCGCCGACAAGGAGTGTCTGACCGTCCTCGATTTCATCGGGAACGCGCACCGCAAGTTCCGCTTCGATGCGCGCTTCCGCGCCATCGTGGGTGGTACGCGGAGGAGCGTGCAGCGCGAGATCGAGCGGGGCTTCCCCTCGCTGCCGAGCGGCTGCTCCATCCAGCTCGACCGGCAGAGCAGAGAGGCGGTCCTGAAGAACATCCAGGACGCGCTCGGGCTCGGACGCCGGGGCCTCATCGAGGACCTGCGGGAGCTGACGCGCCAGCGAGGTGAGGTCGATCTGCAGACCTTCCTGGAGGAGTCTGGGATCGACCTCGAGGACCTCTACTCGGGCGGGTGGTGCTGGACGCGGCTCCGGCGGGAAGCCGGCCTGCAGCCCGGTGAGCCGGACGAAGGCGAGCTCCGGATCGAGCGAGCCCTGTCACGCATGCTCCACCTCGACGACGCGTGGCGCATCGGCGGTCTCCGCGCGCTCTTGGCGCATGGGTCCCCTCCCGAGGCGGATGCCGACGACGCCTTGCAGCGCATGCTCTACATGCTGCTCGGCTACGTCCGCGCGCCGCTCTCGGGCATGCAGGCGGCGTGGGACCATCTCTGGGATCGCGGCTGGCTGCGCGACGAGCTGCTCGCGCTCCTCACCCTCCTCGACGACCGGAGCCGGCGTCTCACGTTTCCGCTGGAAGGTCGGCTCGCGTCGGTGCCCCTTCGCGTCCACGGCACCTACACCCTGGACGAGACCATGGCGGCGTTCGACGAGCGAAACCGCAAGGGCGGCGTCAAGCGCATCCAGACCGGCGTCTACTACCTCCGGCGCTTCGAGGCCGATCTCTTCTTCGTCACCCTGGAGAAGAGCGAGCGGCACTACTCGCCGACCACGCTCTACAACGACTATCCGATCACCGATCACCGCTTTCACTGGGAGAGCCAGAGCAGCTGCCACGAGGACACCGAGACCGGCCGCCGCTACCTCGCGGTGAAGGCGGACGGGCCGCAGCAGGCGCTCCTCTTCGTCCGCCAGCGCAAGAGCGACGAGCGCGGCGAGACCATGCCCTACACCCTGCTCGGCCCCTGCACCTACCTCGGCCACCGCGGCGCCCGCCCCATGCAGATCGAGTGGGAGCTGGCCCGCCCCATGCCGGCCGCGTTCTACCAAGAGGTCAAGCTCGCCGCGGGCTGAAGTGTACCAGGATGGATCGGAACAAAGCTGGGTTCGGGTGGAGTTCGATGGACGTGAACATCGTCGCGCGCTTCGTCGTCTTCGTCGCCTTGCTGCCTTCGACCGCGCTCGCGCAGGTGCGGCCGGGGGCGGAGGCGGAGGCGGCCTACCGGGACCTGGTCGAGCTCGGCCCAACGGACCCAGAGGCATACCTGAACGGGTTCGCGTCCACCTTGGAGTGCCTCTACGGCGAAGTGAACGCGCCACGCGCTCGGCTGCGAATGCGAATGCAACTGCTCGGCGCGTATTTGGAGATCGGCGAGCTGCACATCGTCGACGCCACGCCCGAGCGGGTGACCTTGGTCGATCGAGGCTGGTACGGCGGAGATGGGCAGCTCGCCTTTCACGAGAAGGTGGTCGAGCTGCGCCGCGTCGAGGGTCGTTGGATCGTCACCGGCGAGACCGGGGCGCGGTCGCGTGGCTGCCTCCGGGACGTGCTCGAACGTGCTCCGCCGGCGTCGGCGCGCTTCGTGGCCTGCCAGCGGGCGGTGAGACCGGTGGTTCGTGCAATGGAGCGCCGCTGCGACGAGCCCGAAAACGTGCACGGTTGCGCTGCGTCCACGGAGCAAGTCCTCGACACGATCAATGCGTGCGTGTTCGGTCGTACCGTCGACTTCGCGCGCGTACCCCGCGTGTCGACGGTTCGGGAGGTGTCGTGGCCGACTCTCGCGTACCGGGACGGCCACTTCGAAAGCGTGGTCTTCGGCGACGTCGACGGGGACCGGCGCGAGGACGCGGTCGTGGCGCTGCGCTTTCCGGGCAGACGATCGCTGGAGGCGTACGCTGTTCGCAACCATCGCCTCGTCGAGCTCGGCACGGTGTGGGAGCATGGCGAGCCGGCGGTGCTCCTCGAGGTGCGCGTCGAGCGGCGCGACGTCCTCGTCGTCGCCCGTCAGTGCGTGCACTACGGCTGCGTCGAGCCGAGCGTGCAGATGCTCCGACGGCGGCTCCGGCGAGGGACGTTCGTCGAACCCTGACCCCTGCTCGTGGCATCATGGTCGCCATGAGCCGCTTCATCGGATGGGTCGCCGTGCTGGTCTGTTGCGCGTGCGGCGGCGGGGGCACGGGCAGCGACGCGGGATCGTCTGGCGGGGACGCGGACGCGAGCGGCGCGCGGCACGACGCGAGCGCGCCGGGGCGGGACTCCGGCTCGATGTCGACGCCCGACGCATCCACGCCGGCCGCCGACTCGGGGCCGCCGACGAGCTGCTCGCCGGCTCCTGCTTCGCACTCGGGCGACGGGACGTATTACTCGGCCGACGGGTCGGGGAACTGCAGCTTCCCGCCCAGCCCGGGCGATCTGATGGTCGGCGCGATGAACCACACCGACTACATGGGCTCGGCGCCCTGCGGGGCCTGCGCGCACGTGGTCGGGCCCTCGGGCGAGGTGACGGTGCGCATCGTCGACCAGTGCCCGGAGTGCCAGCCGGGCGACATCGATCTGAGCCCGCAGGCGTTCGAACAGATCGCCGCCCTGAGCGCCGGCCGGGTGTCCATCTCCTGGTCCTACGTGCCCTGCGACGTCAGCGGGCCGGTGGTCTACCACTTCAAGCAGGGCAGCAATCAGTGGTGGACGGCGGTGCAGATCCGCAATCACCGCTACGCCATCGAACGCTTCGAGTACCTGGCCGACGACGGGACGTTCCACGAGGTGCCGCGCCTCGACTACAACTACTTCGTCGAGGCGTCGGGGATGGGGCCCGGCCCCTACACGTTCCGTATCACCGACGTGTGGGGCCACGTGCTCGAGGACAGCGGCATCCCCTTCATGGAAGCCGGCGACGTGCCAGGCGCGGCGCAGTTCCCGCGCTGCGAGTGAGCCTCTCGAGCTCGCCAGCCGCCCTCATGCGCCGACGTCGAGGACGATCTTGCCCTGGGTGTGGCCTTCGCGGTTGTGCGCGTAGGCTTCGCGAGCCTGCTCGAGCGGGAAGCGCTCGGAGATCGCGATCTTCACGGTGCCTCGGTTGACCAGGTCGGCCAGCTTGGTCAGGGCGGCGGTCGAGGTGGTGGACATGAAGCTCTTCACGCGCACGCCTCGCTGTTTGGCGAGCCCATCGGACTGGATGCCGACCAGGGAGACGAGGATGCCGCCCAGGCGGAGCACGTGGATGGAGCGCTCCTGGGTGTCGCCGCCGATGGTGTCGAGCACGGCGTCGACGCGCTTCGCGACGTCCTCGAAGCGCTGCTTCTCGTAGTCGACGAAGATGTCGGCGCCGAGCTCGCGCAGGTACTCTTCGTGCTCGCCGGCCGCGGTCGCGATGACCTGCGCGCCTCTCCACTTGGCGAGCTGGACGGCGAAGGTCCCGACGCCGCCGGCCGCGCCGTGGATGAGCACGGTCTGGCCGGGGCGCAGATCGATCATCGGCTCGCCGTCTTTGTCGAAGAGGGCCTGCCAGGCGGCCAGGCCGGCGGTCGGGATGGCCGCCGCCAGCGCGTGGTCGAGGCCGCGCGGTGTGTTGGCGACGTCGCCCGGCGTGACGACGGCGAAGAGCGCCTCGGGGCCGTCGTGCGCGGAGGAGGTCCGGCCGAAGACGTCGTCGCCGGGCGAGAAGCCCGCGACGCGTCGGCCCACCTGCTCCACCGTGCCCGAGAAGTCGCGCCCCACCACGTGCGGGAGCGAGAGCTTCAGCCTCTCTTTCATGTACCCGGCCGCGATCTTCCAATCGACCGGGTTCACGCCCGCCGTCCGCACGCGCACCAGGATCTCGCCTTCGCCCGGCGCGGGCCGCGGCGCGTCCTCGAAGCGCAAGACCTCGGGCCCGCCGTACTCGTGAAAGCGAACCGCCTTCATCGTCGCCATCGTCTCCTCCGTCATCGATGTGCTCGGCGGTCGGTCTCGGGGGCGAGCGTCGTCGGAGCTGCGTTCTCGCCCCGGTGCCCGGATCGCTCGCCCGTCCACGTCACGGCCGCCGTCTCATCCATTCGAGATTCGAGGCAGCAGGATCCGATCCGCGGCGAGCACCGCGCTCACGCTCCACGGCACCGTCGCGGTGAGGACACGCGTGTGGTCCGGCGCGACGCCGCGCTCCGGCCTCCGCCCGGGCGACCGCAAGCGCCGCGGACCTTGCCGCGCGTCGGTGCGCACGAGCAGTTCGCGTGGCCCCTCCGGAGGTGCTCGGCCCGCGCCCATCGGGCCTCTCGTCGCCGTCCGGGCGCTCGTTCGCGCTCGCTCCTCTCGCCGCTCGTTCGCGCGAACCGCCAGAGCGTTCAGCGCCCGTTAGGGCGGCGTGCGTAGGGTGTCGGCTGAGAGACGGTCAGCCAGGCGACGCACGGCCCACGGACCGCGACGGGACACCTGGACCAGCCAGGAAGGATGCGATCATGACGAGCACGGCATCGGATACGCCCAGCGCGGCCAGGGAGCTTCTGAACAAGGTCCCCGCGGTCACGGTTTTCTTCTGGATCATCAAGATCCTGTGTACGACGGTCGGCGAGACGGCGGCCGATTACCTGAACATGAACCTCGGCCTCGGGCTGACCAACACGAGCATCCTGATGGCCGCCCTTCTCGGGGTGGTCCTGGTGCTGCAGTTCCGCGCGCCGAAGTACGTCCCGTCGATCTACTGGCTGGCCGTCGTCTTCATCAGCGTGGTCGGCACGCTGATCACCGACAACCTCACCGACAACCTCGGCGTCCCGCTCATCCTCACCACCGCGGTCTTCTCGGTCGCGCTCGCGGTCACCTTCGCGGTCTGGTACGCGCAGGAGAAGACGCTCTCGATCCACTCGATCTACACGCGGCGGCGCGAGGCCTTCTACTGGCTGACCATCCTCTTCACGTTCGCCCTCGGTACGGCCGCGGGGGATCTCATCGCGGAGCAGCTCGGGCTCGGCTACCTGCCCTCGCTCTTCCTCTTCGGCGGGCTCATCGCGCTGACCACCGCCGGCTACTACTTCCTGAAGATGAACGCGGTGACGGCGTTCTGGATCGGTTACATCCTGACCCGGCCGCTCGGCGCGTCGATCGGCGACTTCCTCACCCAGTCGCACGCCCACGGCGGCCTCGGGCTCGGCCCGACCGTGACGACGGTGCTCTTCCTCGGCGGCATCCTCGGCCTCGTCGCGTACCTCTCGGTGTCGAAGCGCGACGAGCTCGTGCCCGCGCCGGTGACGGTGACCACCGACCCCGAGTGACGCGCGACCCTATCCGATCGCGAGAGAGGCTGCCGTCCTGCGACGGCGGCCTCTTCGCTCTCTCGGGCCGCGCGGCTCAGATGAGCGAGGCGATGCAGCTGCTGAGCTGGAAGCCGGCCGGGACCGCGCCCACGAGCTGGAGCCACGAGGCGAGGCCCGACGCGGTCGTAGCCGGTGGGCCTCCCGCGGCAGCGGGAGCAGCCCACGACTTGGCAGCGCTCAGGCTCCGCCGCCGTCCGGCACGCCGCCGTCGGGCGCCGGCACGCCGCCGTCCGAGCAGGCGACGCCGGGGAGGTCGGCGTCCTGGCGGGGCTGGATGATCCACTGGCCGAACGAGTACTGGAGGACGCCGGTGATGTCGCCGACGGTGTCGCCCGTGCTCATCGCGCTCAGGGTGGTGCGCTGGCAGCCGACGCCCGGGTACTTGGAGACCGAGATCGGCATGGTGGTGCTGCCGCTCGACGCGTCGGAGACCATCATCACGTTGTAGTTCGACATCGACGGCGCCACCTGCAGGACGGTCCCGGTGAGCATGACGAGGGACCCCTGGAGCGCCGCGTCGCGCGCCCCGCTGGTGCCCATCCCGGCGATGTCGGTGACGCTGACGGAGGTCGGCGTGGGCGCGCTGCCCGCGCTCCCCTTGGTGAAGGAGCCCATCGTGACGTCGAGCTCCGCCGAGGTCCCCGGGGGGCAGCTCGAACCGGACGGGCAGTACTCGTCGTAGGTGCCGCTCAGCGCGGTGACGGCGTCGCCGATGTTGACGTCCTGGAGGACGTTCGGCGGCGCGGAGAAGCAGTCCATGCCGCTCGGGGGCAGGAAGCGGTCGATGACCTCGACGCCGCTGTAGTCGCCGCCGTCCGGGGTGCCGACCCAGAGGGCGAAGAGGCACTTCATCGACGTGCTCGACTGCGAGATGAAGAGGCGCGGGGTCAGCGCGACGAGCGGGCCGGCGACGGTCACCGTGGAGCCCGAGCTCGGGTGGCCGCTGGCGCTCGGGTTGGTGAGCTGCGCCATGGTGATGTCGCCCGAGGGGATTGAGGAGTCGGTGTGGGGCACGCTCGAGTCGGTAGAGTGATGCCCGCCCGCGTCGGTGCCCGGGGTCGGTCCCGCGTCGAGCTCGTTCCTCGAGTGACAGCCCGGCGCGACCACCGCGAGCGAGCTGGCGAGGAGGCTGAGAATGAATCGCATACGCATGAAAAAAGCTCCTATTCCAAGCGACGGTTTGCCTTGAAACAGCCACCCTCATTAGTCCCGTGATGGACGTCTTCAAGAGTGGAGGCGACAAAATCTGTGGCATCTCCGTGACGCTCCGCCGGGGAGTGCATTGATGCCACACCGTATTCGGCTCGACCGTACGGTTTCGTGGCAGGGGAGCACACTCGATGGCCAGCGTGTGGCGTTGAGCCACTGTGATGGGAGGGCGACCGCGTGGTCTCTTTGGTTCGTCCCGGACCGGCGTGCGCCGGCGCGGCCGCTCATCCTCGCGTCGGAGGCGGGCCGAAGGTCGGTGGACGGCCACGTCGAGCGTTCAGTTGCCGATCGCGCTGGAGTCCACGCCGCTCGCGGCGAGGCGGCGCAGCCCCGGCACCTTGAGCATCCGCATGAACACCCGCGAGAGCACCACGTGGCGTTGGGTCGCGGGGACGAACCAGTCGGCCATGCGGCGCCCGGACTTCTGTTTGCGCGCGACGGCCGGCCCCATGCGCGCCTGGTAGCGCGCCAGCGCGTCCTCGACCGATCCCGCTGCGTCGAGCTGGCGAGCGAGCACCTCGGCGCCGCCCATCGCGAGCGAGGCGCCCTGACCGGCGAGCAGCGACACGCACTGGCAGGCGTCGCCGAGCAAGGTGACCGCGCCGTCGCTCCATTGCGCGAGCTCCACCTGGCTGACCTCGTCGAAGTAGACCTCTTGGTCCGGGTCGAAGCCGTCGAGGACGCGGCCGAAGATCCATCCGGCGTCGGCGTAGCGTTCTTCGAGGACGCGGCGCACGGCCTCCGCGCTGCGATCGGCGGGCGGCGCGTCGGCGTCGTGGGCGAGGAAGACCACGAGCTGCCCGCTCTCGGGATAGACCGACGCGACGTGGTGCGGCGCCGAGTACATGTAGAACGCGGGCTCGGTGATCTCCGGGACCGCGCCGGCGGGGACCGTGAAGCTGATCGCGTGGTAGCCGAGGAAGCGGATCGGATCGGATTCGTCGCCGCGGCTGCGCCTCATCAGATCGCGGATGCGCGAGTGGATGCCGTCGGCGCCGACGAGGAGATCGGTGACGTGCTCTTCGCCGTTCTCGAGGTGAACGCGCACCCGATCGCCTTCGTGCTCGTAGGCGGCCACGGTGGTCCCGAAGGTCACCTCGGCCCGTCCGTTCAGGCGCTCGTAGAGCACCCGCGCCAGATCGCCGCGCGGGAAATTGAAGTGACGCCCGCCGAAGGCCGCGCGCACATCGCGATAAGGAATCCGCAAGCGCTCGGAGCCGTCGGCGTCGACGAAGACGAGGTTGTCGATGTGCTGGTGGATGCCGGCGAGCGGGTCGAGGAGCTCCATCCGCTCCGCCGTGTCGTAGCCCGGACCGAAGAAGTCGATCATGTAGCCGCCGGCGCGCAGCTCGGGTGCGATCTCGACGAGGCGCACCTCGTGGCCGCGCTCCACGAGCTGACAGGCCAACGCCACGCCGCCGACCCCGGCTCCGCAGATCGTCACCTTCATCGTTCTTTCTCCTCGTACTCGGCGTCGACGTACTTGGCCTCGAGCGAGTCGACGAGCAGCGCCCAGCTCTTCCGGAACGACGTCGCGCCGGGCCGTGGGCGTCGACGGCATGCGATCGCGAGCCGGCGAGCTCGGGTCGAGTATGCTCCCTCTTCCCTATGGCCGTGGTCCTGCATGAAGCGCAGATGGTGTTCCTCGCGACTCCGCACTCGGCGTCGCGCGCGGTCGCCCAGGCATTGATCGATCTCGGAGGCGAAGCGTCGGCGAAGCATCATGACACGCTGGCCGAGGTGCGTGCCCAGGGCTTGATGGGCGATCCGACCGGTTACCAGGTCTTCACCACGGTGCGGCACCACTTCGACGCGCTGGTCACCTGGTGGTTCGCCCGCGGTCGCGGTCGGTCCTTCCACCATTTCCTGCTCTTGCTGACGACGCTCGAGGGGCAGGTTCGGGACGACCGGCTGTACTGGAAGTGGTTCGACGACGCCGATGTGGTGCTCCGCTACGAGTCCCTGGAGGTGCAGCTCGGGGACGCGATCGAGGCCCGGCTCGGTCGACGACCCACGCTGCGCCGAATCGGCGTGAGCCACGCGAAGCGCGATTGGCGCGAGTATTACGATCCGGCTTCGCGTCGTCTCGTGGAGGATGTCTTCGCCCGGGAGCTCGACTCCCTCGGGTACGGATGGGACCTCGCGGGGACCGATCTCGAGCCCATTCTCCGCTGCCCCGCGTGGCGGCGCTGAGCTTCCGGGGCGGCGTTGCAGTCGCTGGCGCTGCGCCGCGTCGCAGACGGTGCGGCGTGTTCAGCCCTGAGCGGTCTTCTTGGCGCGGTAGCGCAGCTTCTGGACGGCGAAGGCGACGCCCTGGGCGTTGAGGTCGGCGTCGAGCTTCAGGTGGGCGCGGGTCTTCTCGTCGTCGAGGCCGTGCTCTTTCAGCAAGGGCGCGAAGATCGCCTGCACGCGCTCGTCGCAGAAGCGGGTCAGCGCGTCTCCGTCGATGCCGCTCTCCATCGCTTCGTCGACGATGGCGCCGTAGGCGTCGAGCTGCGGGTGGAGCTGGGCGGCGATGCCCAACAGGTCCTGTTGCTCGCCGAAGTGGGTGAGGAAGGCGCGCTCGGCGCCGGTAGACGCGATGCGATCGAGGCTCTTCTTGGCTGCGGCGGCGTCGAAGTCGGTCGGCGAGGTGGACGGGATGGCGAAGAGCCCGTTCTTCTGGAGCGCGGGGTACACGAGCCCGAAGGAGTCGCCGGTGAAGACGCCGTTCACGCCCGAGTCGTGGATGCAGGTGTGGTGATCGGCGTGCCCGCGGGTGTGGAGGAAGGTCAGGGTGCGCTCGCCGAAGCGGATTCTGCTCGCCGTCGTCGACGACGCGGACGCGACTCTCGGGGATGGGCCGGATCTCGCCGTACATGGAGCGGAACTCGTCCTCGCCGTAGACCTGCATCGCGCTCTTCACGAGCTTGCTCGGATCGATGGCGTGCCTGGCGGCCTTCGGGTGCGCGAGCAGCGTCGCGTTCGGGCAGGCCTCCATCAGCGCCGACGCGCCGCCGGCGTGGTCGAGGTGCACGTGCGTGATGATCACGTACTCGACGTCGGCCTCGGTGAGCCCGCGCGCGTGCAGGGTCTCGAGCAAGCGCGGGACGGCTTTGTTCGTGTTCGTCTCCACGAACGCGGCCTTGCCGCCCTCTTCCATCAGATACGCCGCCGCGAAGCCCGGCGAGCCGAGGTACTCGCAGTCGATGGTGGTCACGCTCATGCGGCGCAACGTAGCAGTCCGCCGAAGAACCTCGCCACCGCGCTTCCGGAGCGTCTCGGCGCGCCAAACCGATCGGCGCGAGCGATCGGCGCTGCGGCCGAGGTGGACGCACGCCGCTCGGTCTGCGAAAACCGCCCTCGCCGAGGAGGTGATCCGTGTCGTCGACGAACCTGTCCGAGCTCTGTGTCCTCGTCACCGGCGCCAGCGCCGGCTTCGGGGAAGCCATCGCCCGCCGCTTTGCCGCCGAGGGTGCCCGCGTCATCGTCAGCGCGCGCCGCGCGGAGCGGCTCGAGGCGCTGGCGAAAGAGCTGGGCGATCGCGTGCACCCGCTGCCGCTCGACGTCTCGGATCGCGAGGCGGTGGAGCGCGCGCTCGGCTCGCTGCCGAAGGACTTCGCTGAGGTCGACATCCTGGTGAACAACGCCGGCCTGGCGCTGGGGCTCGAGCCTTCGCACCGCGCGTCGATGGAGCACTGGGAGACGATGATCGCGACCAACGTGCGCGGTCTGCTCTACGTCACCCGCGCGCTCCTGCCGGGGATGGTCGAGCGCGACCGCGGGCACATCGTCAACCTGAGCTCGGTCGCCGCGACCTATCCCTACCCGGGCGGCAACGTGTACGGCGCGACCAAGGCGTTCGTCACGCAGCTCTCCTTGAACCTGCGGGCGGATCTCCTCGGCCATCACGTGCGGGTCACCGACATCGAGCCCGGCCTGGCGCAGACGGAGTTCTCGCTGGTCCGCTTCGAGGGCGACGAGAGCGCCGCCGACCGTCCCTACCAGAACATCGAGCCGCTGACGGCCGAGGACATCGCCGACGCGGTCCTGTGGGCCGTCGGGCAACCGCGTCACGTGAACGTGAACCGCATCGAGCTGATGGCCACGATGCAAGCCTTCGGCGGCTTCGCGTTCCACCGCGACGAGAAGTAGCGACAAGAGGCGAGCGTGACTCGTGCTCGGGTGGGGAAGTGTGCTGCCTACGTTCGGGTAGCACTGCGGGGACGAAGAGCCCGGTGGCTGGTCCTACGGAGGAGCGGGCCGGCCGTTCCGCGGCTCGCGCAGCGCGGCGCGTCGCCGACTCCGCTCTGACCACCTCGACCGGCGCTCTGAATGCCGGTAGCCTCGCCGAGGCGCGTGTCGAGGCGGTCGGTTGGATTGATGTCTCGTACCGATGAGGAGCCGCCGGCGACCCCGGACTCTCTTGTCTGGGAGCCGGTCGCGGCGGGTGCGTGCACCACTGCCAGAGGAGGAACGATGTCTCAGGAGTTCACGGTACGCCCCTTCGCGTTCATGCGCCTCACGCACGACGCGATCCGCGCCGGTATGGCCGAAGTGGCTGAGCAGCTCGCCGCGCTCGAGGCCGCTCCCTCCGCCGAGGCAGCCGCCGCGCTCGGGGGTCGCTTCGACGAGGTGCGCCGGTGCATCGACGTACACGCGGCGATCGAGGAGAAGGGCTTCTTCCCACTGCTCGACGAGCGCTTCGACGGCGCGGCGAGCGGCGCCGGTTTCCTCGCCGAGCACGAGACCGATCTGGCCGACCAGCGCGCGATCGGAGATGCCGTCGCGGCCTGTCGGGAGCACCCGGGGGCGGCGACGGTCGAGCCTCTGGCCGCGGCGGTGCGGGGGTGGCTCGAGCGCTGCGAGCGGCATCTGGTCCACGAGGAGGAGATCATGATGCCGCTGACCCAGCGGGTGCACGAGACGGTCGAGGGGCGCGCCGACGCGGTGGGCCGGCTGATCGACACCGTGCCCGCCGCCGAGCTCGAGGGGGCGCTCATGCCCTACGTGCTGACGCGGCTCGAGGCGACGAAGCCCTTCGGCCCGCTCCGGATGTTCGTCGAGGCGGTGAAGATCTCGACCGGACCGGAGCGATTCGCCGCGCTCGCGCCGCTCTGTCGGACGCACCTCTCGACGGACTCCGTCGCGAAGCTCGAGGGCTGCGGCGCGCTCTGACAGTCCGTTGGGCTCGACGGCGATTGGGTCGACGCGCGCTACGCCGCTACCGGCTCGTCTGAGCCCTCCGCTTCCCATTGGCGGGCGCACCGATGTGCGGTACGCACTCGCCGCGTGAGCAACGAAGCGAGTGGGCCGGTCGTCGTCGTCACGGGCGGCGCGGGATTTCTGGGGCGCGTCGTCGTCTCGCAGCTCCTGGGCGAGGGCGCGCCGCTGACGCCCTCCGAGGTGCGGGTCTTCGACCGGGCGGATCACCCGCACGGCGATCGGGTCCGCACCTTCAAAGGCGATCTGCGCGAGCGCGAGGATCTTCGTCGCGCCTTCCGCGGCGCCGACCTGGTGATCCACTGCGCCGCCGCGGTCGACTGGGGCCGGGAGTCGGAGGAGGTGCTGCACGCGGTCAATGTCCTCGGCACCGAGAACGTGATCGCCGCTTGCCGCGATGAGGGCGTGCGCGCGCTGGTGCACACCTCGACGCTCGACGTCGTCTACACCGGCCGGCCCGTCGTCGACGGGGACGAGTCGCTCCCCTATCCGGACCGGCACCCGAACGCGTACTGCAGCACCAAGGCGGAGGGCGAGCGCCGGGCGCTGGCGGCCAACGATGAGCAGCTCCGGGTGGCGGTAATTCGGCCCTGCTGCATCTTTGGCGAGGAGGATCCCTATCACGTGCCGCCGCTGCTGGAGCTGGCTGAGCGCGGTCGGCTGGTCCGGGTCGGTGACGGGTCGTCGCGCAGTCAGTTCACCTACGTGGGAAACGTGGCGCACGCGCTGATCCTGGCCGGCGCTTCGCTGCTCTCTCCGGAGAGTCCGGCCGCGGGGCAGCTCTACTTCGTGACCGACTGCGAGGGCGCGAACTTCTTCGATTTCGTGACGCCGTTCGTGGAGGCGGAGGGGGTGAAGATGCCGCCGGCCCATCGTGGGCTGCCGCGGACGCCGCTCTACGCCATCGGCGCGCTCCTCGAGGGCGCGGCCTGGCTGGTCCGGCCCGTCTTCCGCTTCGCGCCGACGCTGACCCGCTTCGCCGTCGACTTCGTGTGCATGGACTTCACGATCCGCACCAGCAAGCTGGCCGAGGACCTCGGCTACGAGCCGCGCTACCCGCCGGCCGAGGCCATCGAGCGGACCATCGCCTGGCATCGAAGCCGTCCGCGCTGATCCATCCATTCGCTCGATGTCGCCCATCCGAAGAGTCGTCTCACGGTCGAGCTCGATCGGTGCTATTGAGGTCGCCATGAAGCGATCCCTCTTCTTGCTCAGCGTGCTCGCCCTGACCGCCTGCGGCGGCGCGAGCCAGACCACCGAGACGACCTCGACCGAGGCGACCACCAGCGGCGGCGCCGGAGGCGAGCAGGTCGCCTGGGCCGACATGTCGTTCGAGCAGAAGCGCGACTACATGCGCGACGTCGTCATGCCCCGCATGCAGACGGTCTTCCAGGACTACGACTCCGAGCGCTTCAGCTCGTTCACCTGCGCGACCTGCCACGGCTCGGACGCGTTCTCGGTGAACTTCCGGATGCCGAACGGGCTCGCGCCGCTCGACCCTCAGAACATCCCTGCGCTCTTCGAGAACGAAGAGACGCGGCCGATGGCGGAGTTCATGGCGGGCCCGGTGGAGCACACCATGGCCGAGCTCCTGGGCGAGCAGCCCTACGACCCTGAGACTCAGCAGGGCTTCGGCTGCCTCAACTGCCACGCCACCGCCGGCGCGGAGTAGAGGCGCTCGAAGGCGCCGCGCCGGTCAGTCGGCGTGGCGCCTCGTCCGGCGTACCAGGTGGATGATCAGCAGCGCCGCGACCAGGAGCGCGGCGGCGATCAGGTAGGGCTGGTAGCGATGGAAGAGCGCCCGCGCGACCGCGAGGTGCTCTCCGAGCAGGTACGCGCCGCCTCCCCACACGCCGACCCAGAGCGCGGTGCCGAGCGCGTCGTAGGCGAAGAAGCGCCACCACGGCATGCCGCTGATGCCGGCGACGATGCCGTCGAGCTGGCGTAGGACGTCGAGGAAGCGGGCGATGGTGACGACGCCCGCGCCGTAGCGGACGAAGAAGCGCTCCACCTTCTCGAGGCGCGCGTCGGTGACGCCGATCCGCCGGCCGAAGCGGAGCACGAAGGGCCGGCCGCCGTAGCGACCGATGGCGAAGCCGACGTTGTCGCCGACGATGGCGGCCAGCCACGCTAGGAGGAGCACCCAGAGCGAGAGCTCTCCCCGCGCGGCCAAGAGCCCGCTGGCGATGACCAGCGTCTCGCCGGGCGCGGGCACGCCGAAGCCTTCCACCGCCACCGCGACGAAGACCGCGCCCGCGCCGTAGCGCTCGAGGTAAGGCCGGGCCTCGTCGACGTAGCGCTCGACGAACGAGTGATCAGCGCCGTGCGCGCCGCACCCGCCGAGCGAGAGCACCAAGGCGAGGGCGCCGGCGTGGGCGAGGATTGTCGACGTCCGCCTCATCGGGTAGGGGGGAAGGTAGACCCACCTCGGGTGGGCGGCACCGTCCGGCGGCCGAACGGGCCTGGCCACCGCGACTCCCGGTGCAGGTGAGGATGTCGACCGCGAACGCGCGCTGGAGCAGCCACGGCCAGGGCTGGCGGGAAGGGGACGGTGGCGGCGGCGCCGGCGGGCTTGGTTCGGAGTCGAAGAGGAGCACGAGCTGCGGCTCGGGCTCGGGCTTTGGTGCGGACTTGGGGGACGATGGCCGAGCGCGCCTTCGCGTGCGCGGCGAGCACGCCGCGGTACCTCACCAGGTGAGAGCGCGGCGGCGGGATGAGGGTACAGAGCCGGGCGATGCCGCGTGATCTCAGAGGGGCTCGCGGCTCGAGCGGGATTGAGTGCATCCCATCTTTCCGGCGCCTTGAAGCCGATGCGGATGCGGCCGTGGGCGCGCAGCTCGACGCGCTCCTGCGCGAGCGACGGTCGCGCCATGTAGCGCACGAGCCGCTCGATGCGACGCCGGTCGCGCCCGTCGATCGCCGGGCCCGCATGGATGTGGACGCCAGCGACCTCGACGGTGAGCGCGCGGGGCGTGCTCGCCACGCCGACGGGACCCGTGAGCTTGGCGGTGCGCTGGCCGGGCTGGGCTCCAGCAGCTGCACGTCCGACGGCCGATGGCGAGCTTGGTCTCGTGCTCGATCTCGTCGAGGAAGCCGGCGCCACCGTAGAGGGTCGATCGCATCTCGCCCAGGTCGGCCGGATGGCGCGCGCCACGGTTGCGACCGATCCGCGCGCGGGGCAGATTGCGGGCCTGTGAGCACACTCCTCCAACGCTATTTGAAGCGCTACGAGAGGTTCGACGACATCGACAGCATCGCGGACGCGATGCGACAGAAGGCGCAGTCGATCCCGCGCACGGTCGAGGGGATGCTCGAGCTGGTGGAGCATCCGGCGGGCTTCGAGATCCCCGCGATGGATGCGCTCGTGGTCGCCCCGGGTCACTTCACGGATGTCGCGAGACGTGGCGACGAGAAGCTGAGCGAGGTGGCCGATGCGCTGCTGCCGCGGCTGCGTCAGTTGTTGGACGAGGACGTCGAACCCGGCGTGAAGCAGCGCGCGCTCTACGCGCTCGTGCGCATCGCCGGTGCCGAATGCCCGGAGGCGCTGGCCGGTCTCGAGAGTAGGGACTTCGATCACGAGCGCGCGGTGCTGTGCGCGCTCACGGATGCGGATGCGCAGGGTGCGCGCCCCTCGACCACGCTTCCCGCGTCCTTCGCCGAGCCCATCGCGCGGCTGTGCGCGCATGGTCAGAGCGACGAAGCGCCTGCGAGCGGTAGTTTCTTCTTCGACCGACCGCTGGTGTGGGCGGCGCTGCGCCTGCCGGACCCGGGACCCGCGCTGATGGTCATCCTCGAGAAGGCGAATCTGCGGAATGAGCTCGCGCGTGCCCTGACGCAGTCGGCGGGCATGGACGTGTCGAGCGCGATGGGTGGGCTTCTGACTCGATTCGAGGAGTGCGTAAGCGCCGTCGAGCAAGCACGCGAGAGGGGATTGCCGGACCGCAACGCCCTGACCACGGCGGCCATCATCGCGCGGATGGTCGGTCGCGACGCGTCGGTGGCACGGCGCGCGGTGTCCATCCTCGACGTCGTGCCCGGCACTCAGCGCGTCGGGCCGAAGCCTCTGCGTTCCCCCGACGAGACGCACATGCCCCCGCTGCTCGAGGCTTTCTCCGTGTCGATTGAAGCGTCCATCGACGACCTCGATTTGCCGAGCCGGCGGACGCTCGCCGGCTATCTGCTCGGGGATTACGTCCCGTTCTATGCCATCGCGGCTCTGGCCTGGGCGCGACTGCCCGCCACGGATGCCGAGGCGCTGAGCGCGAGGTTCGCCATGGATGAGCCGCGACTCGGGCCCGTGCGCTGGGATGCCGTCGCGCAGGCGTTCGTCGCGCTCGAGCATCGGCCGCCGGCCCTCGGAGCGATCTTCACCGGCTACGCCGACACCCACAATCTCTCGCCCGCGCTGCGCGAGGCGCTCGAACGAGCGCCTGTCGACGTCGAGAAGATTCGAGACCATGATCCGAAAGGCGCGCACCAACGAGGAGCTCCTGCCCGCCATCGAGCTGGCGGCGCAGCATGGCGCCACGGCCGTCTTGCCCCCGATCCTGCGCAAGCTCCGCGAGGGACCGTTTCGCGTCACGCCCGAGGTCGAGGCGCTGCTGCCGAGGCTCGTCGACGAAGAGAACGAGGTTTGCTTCGAAGACGAGATTGACGGTGAGAACCCCTTTCGGGATTGGCGCGAGGCCCTGAAGCGAGTCCTCGCTGCTGCGGGAACTTAGCCGGCTCGCCACGCCACGCGGCGGCGGTGCTGTCGCTGCTCCATGGGGCTTCCGACGGCGTTCTGGAGGCGAAGATCGCTCGGTTTCGCACCCAACACGGACGTGATTGGGGTCCAGAGGTTCGGGCTGCCGCCGATCAGACCTCCGAACGGCGGAGATGGTGCTGGAGCAGGGATTCGGACGTCGATGTGCGGGCCCGCTTCGGCGGTGGGTGGTTGAGGTTCGTGGCGGCGCTCCACGACACGATCGCCGTCACGTTTCGATGAGACGGCGAGTGTCGAACGCCGAGGCCGCCCGCCGCAACATTAGGGACCGATGATCTCGCCCCGTTCTCTCGCGCTCGCGCTCGTGCTTCTCGCCGGCTGTGGGACGGCCGCTACGATCGACGACCAGGACGCCGGCACGGATTCCGATGCCGCACCCAGCGTCGATGCGAGCGTCGATGCGCCGCGATGCGGTTCGTGCGACGACGGCGACCCGACCACGAGCGACGCGTGCGTCGCCGATCACTGCGAGCACCGACGCTGCGCCGACGACGCGGCCTGCGACGACGCGGACACCACCACCAGCGATCACTGCGTGCTCGATTGCGAGACGGCGACCTGGAGCTGCGGGCACACGAACGTCGATGGCACCTGCCAGAGCGACGCCGATTGCTTCGACGGCATCGACTGCACGCGCGACGTCTGCGGCACCGCGAATCGCTGCCGGCGCACGTGGATCCCTGCCTGCGTGGGTACGTCGCCGAACACGCTGCCCGACTGTCCCGCGTCGGCGACCGAAGGCGGAGACTGCGCCGTCGATGCGACGACGGGTCTGAACTACGACTGCCGCGACGGTCACGACGGCTGCGCCGATTGGCTCCACTGCGTCGGCAACACGTTCGGCGCGCACTACGTCCGCGTGCAGAGCGTGCGCGATGGATGCGATGCGGGTGCGTGTCCGAGCGCGATTCCGTCGGGCGCGTGCACACCCGAGCAGTACTGCGACTACGGCGCGGGCCTCGCGCCGGGCCGCGTCTACTGCGACTGCTGGGATCGCCACGACGCGACCATCGAATGGGTCTGCGTCGACGACGCGCCGTGCCCGCTCACGCCGCCGGCCGACGGTTCCGCCGTCGATCACGTGGCCGTCACCACGTCGACCGATTGCTACTACGGCGACGAGACGTGCCACCTCGATCCGAGCACGTGGACGTGGTCGTGCACGACGATGGTTCCGATGTTCTGTCCGGCCGCGGCGCCGACCACGGGCGACGCATGCGACCTCGCGTCGGACTGCCGCTACTACGGACCGGTCACCGCGTCCGATCCGGTGACGACCTATCGCGGCGATTGCACCTGCGACGGATCGCACTGGTCGTGCACGGCGAACGAGTCGGCCGACTGCCCGAGCACCCAGCCGCGCCCGTTCTTCGCCGCCGACCAGTGCATGCCGAGCGCTGGCAACCGCGGGTGCTGGTATCCGCCCGCCGCGGGCAGCGATCTCTGGACCGACTGCCACTGCGACGGTCCTTCGGGCACGACGACGCTCTGGACGTGCGACGCGACGAGCCACTTCTGATCGCGCGGCACAGGCCCTCGTGGGTCCACCGGGCGACGTCGTGGACGCCCTCGGGACTCGGCTCGCCCAACGCCTGAAAGGACGGCCGACCCTCCCCGCTCTGCACGCACGGTCCATCGAGGACGATCGTGCGAAAGTGCGGATTGAGCCGCAGTGGACTGTCGCTGCGCTGGATGAAGGTGATGGCGCCGAGCTGCGCCTCCCCGACCCTCTCGAGCCCGAGCTCCCGCTTCGCGCGATGCCGCAACGACCGGGACAGCGCATGGGCAAACAACGTCGGAACAGAGCTCGCGGTCGTAGCCCACCGCCGTCCGCAGCGTCCATGCAAGCGTGCACACCCATTGGCGCACCGGCACCACAGGGAGCACCGCGTCCACCAGGTGCGCCGCGATGTCCGACGTCCGCCGGCCCCGACGATCGGCGAACGCTCCGCCGATCTCGGCACCTCGTCGCTTGACGGGGGCTCTCTCTCACTGTGTCGGGCAGGTCGTCCACACCGTCGAGCGAGCGGCCATGCCGCGCCTGCAGCCGCGCGAGCGGGCGACGATGCCGTCGAGCTGGCGAAGGAGGTCCAAGAAGCGCGCGATGGTGACCCCCCGCGCCGTAGCGGACGAAGAAATGCTCCACCTTCTCGAGGCGCGCGGCGGTGACGTCGATCCGCCGGCCGAAGCGGAGCAGGAAGGGCTTCGCGCCGAGCGCGGTCGGAAGCGTGGAAGCGCCTTGCCACCCACGTCTCGGCGGTCCGTCGAAGCTCCGGGGTCGGCGCCGAGCGCGTTCGGAAACGTGGAAGCGCCTCGCCGCCCGCGTCTCGGCGGTCCGCCGAAGCTCCGCGCCCTTGGGCGCGCAGGCGCTGGACCCGGTGGTCGAGCGTGGCTCGCTCCCGTCGGAGGCTGCGGTGTACGGGCGAAGTCGTCGATGGCGCGATCAGGCGCGGCGGAAGAGGGCGATGTGCTCGCGCCGGGGGGGCATGCCGGTCCGATCCTCGCGGACTTGGGACGCGAGGGCGAGGGGCTCGAGGCCCTCGCGGCGGCCGAGGCGGACGAGCTGGGCCGGCGCTTCGACCCGCTGCTCGCCGATCTGCGCGTCGCCCATCACCAGCGCCACGTGGCCGCCCGGATGGACGACCGCGGCCATCGCGGAGAGCATGGACGCGACATCGCGCTCCCAGTGCCTGAGGGCGTCCGGGCCGGTCAGCGAGCGGCGGGCGCCGAGCTCGAGGCGGCGCAAGGCTCGGTCGTCCAGCCCGAGCCAGGCGATGCGGCGCGCGTGGTGGGTCGCGTAGTCGTAGGTGCCGCCGTAGGGCGGTGAGGTGAGGACCAGATCGCAGCGGCGGCGCCCGGCCAGGAAGGGCAGCTCGCGCGCGTCGCCTTCGACCACGGGCGGCGCCGGCGCGCGGGCCACGGCGGCCAGCTCGCCCAGCCGCTCGACCAGCTCCCGGGCCTTGCGGAGGAAGAACTCCGTGCTCAGCCCCTTGCGGATGCGCTTCTCGGTGGTCTCCTCGGAGGTGTCGGCGCGCTGGCGCGAGACCTTGACCAGGATGGAGGAGAAGACCATCTCCAGGGCGTCGCGATCGTCCAGATCCTCGAGCGCGCGGATCTCCGCCAGCAGCCCGCCGAGCTCCTTCAGCACGTGGGGCGCGTACCAGCGGATCTCGTGCTCCGGGAGCGGCACCACGATGCGCACGCGGCCTCGAACGCGCGCCTCGCTGGCGGCGGCGACGGCCTCGGCCGCAGCGAGCAGCCGCGCCCGGCCGGCCTCGTCGCGGGAGTCGAGCTTCACGTCCGCCACCCGGCGCGCCAGCGGGCTCAGATCGACGCCGAAGGACCGAGCGCCGGCGACGCGCGCCTCGATCAGCACGGTGCCGCCGCCGCAGAAGGGATCGATGACGGTGCCCGGCTCCAGGGCTTCGAGGATCGTCCGCGGGATGGCCCAGTGCATCCGCGCCGGCCAGCTGTGGAAGCCGTGGGTCAGCACGTCCGGCGGCTCTTTCGCGGCGCGCTCCCACGCCTTGGCCAACATGGCCGAGAGCTCCGGGTGGCCACGCGTCTCCACCGCGCCGCCGAGGTTGCTCAGCGCGCGGCGCGGGCGCGGCTTCGGCTCTCGGTCTCGTCGATCGTCGCTCACGCTACATCCTCTCCACGCCCTGAACGCTCGGCCACGAACCACTCTCCCGTCGGCGCGAGCGAGTCGGTTGGGCGCTGTCCGCGGTCGAGTCGGTCTCGCAGGCCACCGCTCACGGGGCCACCTTTCCCGGGCTCGGCGGCTCGGCTTCGTTGACGGGCAGGTCGAAGAAGCGGCGGAGATCGTGAGCGGCCTCGGTGCGGCCGCCGCCTTCGTCGCGGGCGATCAGCGGCGGCTCTTCGACCAGCGCCGGCGCGCCCTCGGCGTGGGCGAAGGTCCACACGGTGAAGAGCGCGCCCTTCTTGCCGGCCCGCGGGACGACGTCGCGCTTTCGGACCGCGGACAAGCCGGCGGCGGCGCCTCCCTCGAGCGCGCGCTCGGGTCGGCGGGCGTCGCAGCAGACCACGAAGCGACCGTTGGGCGCGAGGACCCCGGCCGCCGCCGCCAGATAGTCCTCCACGCCGCCTCGCATCTCCAGCCGCGCGTAGGTGCGCTGCGCGTCGGTGGAAGGCGAGCCGCGGCCGGGAGGCAGATAGGGTGGCGTCCCGGTGACCAGCTCGAAGGGGCCGCCGAGCGTCTCCCGGAGATCCGGCGCGCGCAGATCGCCGTGGACGAGCAACACCTTCTCGAGCCCCTCGCGGGCGAGGGTGTTGCGGGCGAGGTTCTCGCGGGCCAGCCGATGGCTCTGCGCTTGCGCTTCGACGGCCGCGACGCGCGCCTCGGCCGGCAGCTTGTAGGTGACCATCAAGAGCACCGAGCCGATGCCGCAGCCGAGATTCGGCGTACGAGCGGGCTTCGGGCATCGCGCGCGCCGCTTCCCAGGCCGTGGCCACGTCGTCGAGCGAGTAGCGATGGCCGCGGCGGCGTTGCCACACCCGAAAAGAGCCCGTGAGGGCGTCGTCCGTCAGCTCGCCGAGGTCCGTGAGCACGCCGGAGCCTGGACAGCGCGGGGGCGTTCGGCAAGCGCTCTCGACGCAGGCCGAGGCCGACCCCGAGTAGGCGCCGAGATCGGCCGAGGGTTCGCCGAACGCCCGCCACCTCCGCAAGCGGGGCCCCCACCCCACGACGTACGACGGACTGAACTTCCGGTCCGTCGTACTAGACTAGGACTAGGACTAGGCTGGCGTGGCGAAGGTCTGTGCCGATCCGTTCGGCGCCCTCGAGGGTGCCGCCCGAGATGCGCGTGCCAGCGAGGTCGGCGTCGTGGAACGACACGCGGGAGAGGTCGCAGGCGACGAGTGCCGTTTCGGGAAATGCGCTCTCGTTCAACATCGCCTTGCGCAGGTCGCAGCGGATGAGGCTGCATCCGAAAAAGCGCTGCAGTGCTGCTCCAGCATCCGTGCAGTGCTCCTCCATGGTCCGTGCAGTGCTCCTCCAGCATCCGTGCAGTGCTGCTCCAGCATCCGTGCAGTGCTCCTCCAGCATCCGTGCAGTGCTGCTCCAGCATCCGTGCAGTGCTCCTCCAGCATCCGTGCAGTGCTGCTCCAGCATCCGTGCAGTGCTCCTCCAGCATCCGTGCAGTGCTCCTCCAGCATCCGTGCAGTGCTCCTCCATGGTCCGTGCAGTGCTCCTCCAACATCCGTGCAGTGCTCCTCCAGCATCCGTGCAGTGCGGCACGAGCATGTTCGCGGCAGGCACCTGTCGTGCACTCTTCTCGAGGATGGGCACTTCGGGCTCAATGCTGACGAACGGGTGTTTCTGCTGACGAGCGCCGAGTCCGACGCCGATGGCGTGCGCCGCATCGCGCTCTACAGCGCCGAAGGCTTCTCAGGAAACCCCGAAAAGAGCCCGTCAGGGCGTCGTCCGTCAGCGCGCCGAGGTCCGTGAGCACGCCGGAGCCTGGACAGAGCGGGGGCGTTCGGCGAGCGCTCTTGACGCAGGCCGAGGCCGACCCGAAGGTGAGCCCCCATTCGACCGGCCCATCGACCCGGAGGAGCAGATGACGACTTTCCACGACTTCACCATGAAGACCATCGACGGCCAGGAGCAGAGCCTCGGCGCGTACGAAGGGAAGGCGGCGCTCGTCGTCAACGTGGCCTCCAAGTGCGGCCTGACGCCGCAGTACGAAGGGCTGGAGAAGCTCCACGAGAAGTACGAGGGGCTCGCCGTCCTCGGCTTCCCCTGCAATCAGTTCGGCGCGCAGGAGCCGGGGACCGAGGGCGAGATCCAAGAGTTCTGCACCACCAACTACGGCGTGCAGTTCCCGATGTTCGCGAAGATCGAGGTCAACGGCGAGGGCGCCCACCCGCTCTATCGCTGGCTCAAGGAAGAGGCCGCCGATCACGGCGACATCGAGTGGAACTTCGCGAAGTTCCTCATCGGCAAGGATGGAACGCTCCTCGCGCGCTTCGCGCCGACCGTCGCGCCCGACAGCCCCGAGCTGGTGCAGGCCATCGAGCGCGCCATCGGGTGAGCTCGCCGTTCGCGACGCGCTGACTGCGGCGCGCGTCCTGCTACGCTCCGAGGCCGGACATGAAGGACAAGCACATCCGCATCCGCGTCGAGCAATGCCTCGCGCTCGCCAAGGCCTCCAACTGTCCGCGGCGCAAGTTCGGGGCGCTGCTGCTCGATCCGGATCGGAACGTGATCCTGATGGACGGCTACAACGGCGGCCCGCGCGGCGGTGGCGAGCTCTGCGGCGGCGATCAGTGCCTGCGCGACACGCTCGGGATCAAGAGCGGCACGCGGATGGAGATCGGCTGCCACCACGCCGAGATGAACGTGGTGTGCAACGCCGCCGCCAACGGGGTCCGCTGCAGCGGCGCGTGGCTGATCGTGACCGGCGAGCCCTGCATGATGTGCGCGAAGATGATCCACCACGCCGGCATCGCGCGGGTGTTGATCGTCGAGGGCGGCTACGCCGGCGAGAACGGCGTCGACTACCTCGAGTCGCACGGCGTGGAGGTGGTCCGGGTGGAGGGGCCCAAGGATCCGCGCCTGGCCACCGTCGCGAGCTGACGCCCGTCGCGGCTCAGACCGTCGCGGCTCAAGACGTCGCGGCTCAGAACGTCGCCTTCCAGCCGTCGATGAGCAGGAGCGGCTGGAGCGCGGTGCGCACGTGCAGGAAGGCCGGCAGCGCGATCTCGGGCCGGACGACGATCCGGATGTCGAGGGCGGCGCGGAACGCTTCACCGGCCCCCAGCGACTTCTCGAAACGATTCGACCAGCTCTTGCGGGATCGGGATGCGGACGTCGTTCTCGCCCGACTCGATGCGCGCGAGGTCCTCGCGTTGCACCAAGACCCGCTTGTCGAGCGCGATCGAGAGCGCCTGCACCTGGTCGGCCCCGAAGGGGTGTTCACGGCCCGCGTCGAGGCGGAATTGATCGATGATGATGTCGATCGAGATCAGCGCGCTCAGATCGTAGCCCTTCAGGGCCTTGGCCCAGAGCTTCATCGTCCCCTCGTTCAGGAGCTCGGCCTCGTCGAGGTGGACGGCCAAGAGGCAGCCTTCGGTGAGCTGCGCGACCACGATGCGCGCGTCGCCCCCGCTGGTGTGGTAGGTCCGGTCGACCGCGGGACAGCCGGTGGGGTCGGAGAGACCGGTCGGGAACGCGCGATTGACGACGACCGCCGCGATGTTCTTCCGCCCCAGCTCGACCATGAAGAGGTCTTGGCATCCCGTGAGGGTGAGGGCGGATGCGGCGAGCGCGATGAGCACGTAGCGGCGGCGAGCCTCGGTCATGGCGCGTCGCTCTGCACTCGCCGTTCCGCCCGGCGCGCGATGATCCACCCAGCATGATCACGATGTCATGCGGCGCGCTTGCCCGCGCGCTCGGGGCGGCGCGCCCCGTCGGGACGATCGCCTCGACGATCGCCCGGACGATCTCGCCCGCCGCTTCCGGATCGATCCCGAACGGGCGACCGCGATCCGCGAGGCGATGAGCGAGACCGTCGACTGATCTCGAGGCTGTCGAGAAGTCGGCGCCCGGCAATCGAGACGGGACACCGAGCGCCCGGGGCCGGAACGGCCGCGGGGCGACGGGAGCTCGTCGACAGGCCTTCAGGAGTGAAGCGCGATGGAGCGGACCATCGACGCGTAGTCCATGGGCTGCTGCCGGGCCGGGATGGGCGGCGGGTGGCCGCGGAGCTTGGCCGTCAGGAACGCGCGGTCGCCGCTGTCCATCGTCACGAAGCGCAGGCCGATCGCCTGCTCGTGGTCACCGCGACGGCGCCCCTTCACCAGGCGCGCGACCTCGGCCACGGCGTCGATCCACACCCGGCTGTTCGGCGGGCGGAAGGAGACGATGACCTCCTCGCCGAGCCGCGCGAACGTGCCGCGGGTCTCGAGGAGCATCCCCTCCGGCGACAGGTCCAGCGTGCGGCGTCCGAGCGGGCGGAAGCCGTCGTCGGCGACGGCCTCGCAGCCGATTCGGACTCCCCTCCGCATCGTCCTGCGGCGGTCGGACCTCGTCGTCGAGACGAAGCGGTCGGGCATGGTCACCAGCGCTCTCATTCTGCTCATCGCGGCCTCCAGAACGTGATCGTAGCCGGCCGCTTCGAGAGAGCGCCAAAATCCGGTGTCCCCGCTCGGAAGGGGCGACCCGCTCTCGTTCGGTGTCAGGCACGTGACCGACCCGTCGGGCGCTCTTGCGGGTACCCGTGGGCTCACCCACACTCTCCTCGCGCGGCGTTCGCGCACGACCTCGGGGGCGTTCAGTGACTACGGAAGAGAAGCGGCCGATGCCGGCCGACCCGGCCTCGGTGCCGGACGCGAGCCAGTCGGATCCGGCCCACGACGACGACTTCTTCGAAGATCGGGAGCACGACGGCTGGAGCTCGATCGTCAAGCGGCGGACGCCGCCGCCCGCGCCGTCCACCCGCACCGCCTGAGGAGGTCCGCGTTCGGTACGGGCCCCTCCGCGGCGTTGCCGCTCGTCGTCGCGCGATTGCTCGCGCCGCCAGCCGATGTTCAGAGAATCCGGGTGGTTGGCCGCCCAGTACGAGATCAGCTCGGTGTCCTCGACGATGCGCGAGTGGTAGTGCCCCCAGGTGTCGCTGATGGCGACGAGCGCGCCCTCGGCCAGCTTCGG
Organism: uncultured Pseudomonadota bacterium; assembly: GCA_963832725.1. Lineage (GTDB taxonomy): Bacteria > Myxococcota_A > Polyangia > Polyangiales > Sandaracinaceae > JAEZBP01. The sequence continues at coordinate 1,772,022 of CAWHVG010000005.1, read as the reverse complement.
CGTGAGGTAGAGCGCGCGGTACTGAGCGTCCGTTCCGTCGTCGACGGGGCCCAGCGTGTCGAGGGGCGTGTCGCAGACGGGGCAGCGGATGTCGCACTTGGTGCCGAGCGGGAGGTCGGTGAGGCCCGACTTGCGCTTGTCCCCGTGGATGGGGCTCAGGTGCACCAGCCCGTCGTGCCCGTCCGCTACGACCTTCAGCGAGACGGCGGGGAACTCGTCGAACGTCTCGTCCGAGACGCCGACCACGTTGTGGCCCTTCGGGCAGAACGCCTGGGTGACGACGATGACGACGTCGTCCGTCACGGCGATGCCCGGCGGCTGCGAATTGCGGTGGGCTCCGGTGACCGTGAGGTGCTCTTCGTCGACGTGTTTGCGGGACATCTGGATGCTCCGAAAAGGAAGTGGCGCTTGACGCGGCGTCAGTCGTTGATCAGGCGGTCGACCTTGAGCTTCAGCTCCGCATAGCGCCGCAGGAAGTCCTCGTGGTCGCCACGGAAGGCTTGGATGAAGCGGCGCTCCTGCGCGCGCGTGCCGAGCTCGTCGGCGAGCGATTGGATCCGCTCGACGAGGTGGTCCGCGCCCCGAAAGGGTCGCTCCGTGGCTTCCGTACGTCCTTGCTCCATGCGTTCGATCCGCCCGGTTCCGTCGGCACTATACAGCAAGCCGAGCACCTCACCGCGCTGAGCTTGCACGGAGCGCAGGACCATGCTGCCGCGCAGGTCGGGCAGCTCGTTGCGGACGGCGATGATGTCCAGCTTTTCGCTCATGCCGCGGTCGAGGCCGGCGCCGCCGGTCATCTCGCCGGCGACCTCCCATCCGCGATCCTGGACCAGCGACGCCAGCTCCTTCAGGAACTCGCTCTCGCCGTCGACGATCATCACCCGCGGCCTCAAGGGAGCGGCCGCCAGCGAGAGGTGGGCGTACACCTTCTTGCTCATCGCCAGCATGACCTTGACCGCTTCGTCGAGGACGCCGCGTACCTCACGGTAGAGCTCGTCGCTCTGCTCGTTCTGATAGCGCTCGGCCGCCAGCTTCACGACCTGGCGCAGGTGGTCGACCTGGTCGTTCTCCTTGAGCACCACGTCGAGCGCACCGGCGCGCAGGGCTTCGACGGCGCCCTCGAACGAGCGCCGGCCCGCCAGCATCACGACCGCCGTCTGCCGCGAGTGCGTGCGCACGAAGCGCAACAGATCCACGCCCGCGCCGGGGTGGTCCACGTCCAGATCGATCAGCGCGGCGGGGAAGAACTTCTGCTGGATCAGGCGCTGCGCGGCGGCGCCGTCGCCGACGGCCGTACACACGAACCCGCTTTGCTCGAAGAGCTTGCGCATGCCCTCGCGGGTGCGCTGGGCGCCGTCGACGATCAGAAGCTCGCTGCCCGCTGCCATCCGACTACTCTCCTCATCTCGCAAAGGGCATCTGCATCGCGAGCGGCGCTTCCGGCGGCCGCGGCAGGCGCCAACTCCCGACTTGCGTGGCCAGGCAGCGACCGAGACTGTCGATGCCCGTCGTGTTCCGCGCGACCTCGGGGTTGTGGATGGTCCCGTCCGCCTGGATGTCGAACCCGATCACCACGGTACCGCGGACCGACTGCTCGTTGCGCGAGGCGTGCTCGAAGCAACTCTGCGCGCGGGGCACGTAGTAGCTACGCACGACCTGGCGGACGCGGGAGGCGTAGAGGTCCATCTCGTTGTCCTGCGCCGCCGCGAGCGCGTCCCAGTCGGGCTCCGAGCCGCCGGAGCCGCCGGTGTCCGGGATTGTATCCGGGACGGTGTCCGAGCCGCCGCCGGTCGCGCCTCCGCTCCCGGAGCCGGAGCCGCTGGACCCGGAGCCGCTGGACCCGGAGCCGCTGGACCCGGAGCCGCTGGACCCGGAGCTGCCGGTGGTGGAGCCGGAGCCGCCGGACGAAGCGCGGGAGCTGCCGGAGCCGGAGCTGCCGGAGCCGGAGCTGCCGGAGCCGGAGCCGCCGGAGTTGCTTCCGGTCGTGTTGCTGCTCGTCGTGGATCCCGAGCCGCCGGAGCTGCTCGCGTGGCTGCCCGACGAGGAGTGGGTGCCGGTGCTGCTCGTGCCGGCACGGCTCGCGGAACGCCTCCGGGCTCGCGCCCGCGAGGCGGCCTTGGTCGGCTGCGGCGAGCCGGGGACGAAGTCGACGTCGGGCACCTCGGCGCCCTCCGGGATGGCGTCGCCGACGACGACCTCCTCGGACGTCGAGCCCGATGCGTCCGGATCCGGCTGGCCGCTCTCGTTCGCCGCCACCGGCTGTCCATCCCCGGCGTGCATCGCCAGCCACATCCCGCCGGCGCCGATGCCGACCAGGGCGGCCACGAAACCGAGGATCACACCCCACGCCTTGCCGCGCGAGCGCACCCCGATGGCGGACAGGCTCATCGTGGAGACGTCGAAACCGTGGGCGGGCGGGCCTCCGATCGATCCGCTCGGGATCGAGGGTGGCGGCGGAGCGGAGGGCTGCCTTTCGGCTTCGTTCCCATGGCCGTGCAGCGTCGGAGCGGCGCCGTCCGTAGGGAGCGGCCCACCCGGCTCGCCCGCCTGCGCGACCTCGCCGCCGCATTGATTACAGAAGCGGGCGTCGTCCGAGTTTCTGGCGCCGCACTGCTGGCAATAGAGCATCGGCCGGCAGCATAGCAGGGCCCGTGCCGGGGCACCGATTTCGATACCGAGCCGATACCGGGCCGACCGAGCTTCAGTCGGACCGAACCTCGTAGCGGCGCGGCTCGAGCCCGGGGAGACCGGTCTGGACACCCCCGCGGAAGACCAGCGCGGCCATGCCGATCCAGTCGTCGGCGCCGCCGCTCGGCCCGAGGCGATCGGTCGGCAGCGCGGCCACGTGGCGGCCGGCCAGGCGGAGGCTGATCCCGTCGACGCCTTCACCGAAGAAGACCAGCGGCACGTCGAGACCGAACCCGACCATCAACGCGGCTCCCAAGTGCTGGTCGAGGGGCAGGAACGCGACGCCGAGGTCCACGCCGATCGAGTCGAGCAGCAGATCCCAGAAGCGATCGTGAAAGCTCGCGTTCAAGAGGAACCGGGCCAAGAAGAGCGGCCTCAGATCGCCGCCCACGAAGACCCGGCTCGTCCCGTTCGGGCGGACCTCGCCGCCGAGGACCACGCCGGCCATGTCCAAGTAGCGCGCGCGGAGCTCCAGCGTGCCGGCGCCGAGCGGGCCGGTGCCGGGCTCGAACGCGACGCCGCCGCCGAGGCCGGCTTCCAGGGTCAGGTCGCGATCGAGCCGGCCGTACGCGCCGTCCTGCGCGCTGGCGGTCGAGGCGATCGCGAGCATCGAGAGCGCGGTGAGGGCGCGCAGCACGCGGCGAGCTTAGCAGCCCACCGAAGAACCTCACTCCCCGCGTTCGACCGTTCGCTCACGCCGGACGAGCGCTCGCCGGTCCGACCGGAGAGCCCGTCGGCTCCGCGACGAAGAGATTGGGCTCGACCCTCGACGAGCCCTGCCCGGCCGCCCGTTCATGCCGGCCGGCTCGGCCGGACGTCTCCGCTCCGAAGAGCATCGGCATCGGTCCTTCGACGAGTCGCGCGGCGTGCGGACGCGCCGGGAGCCTCGTCCGTCCTGCGTCGCGTCACGAATGCCGCGCTGCGGCAACGCGCATGACGCTCCGCGTTGTGAGAAAGCGAGCAGGTCGGGCGTCCGAACGCGGTGCTATCGTCCGCGCCCCTTCAGGAGGCACCCGGCGTGAACGTCTTCGATCATCTCGAGCACTACGACTACGGCGAGGTCCACTTCGCGCGTGACGCGGCGAGCGGACTCAAGGCGATCGTCGCCATCCACGATTCGCGGCTCGGGCCCGCGCTGGGCGGCTGCCGCTTCATCCACTACGCGACCGACGAGGACGCGCTCGTGGACGCGCTGCGCCTCGCGCGCGGCATGACCTACAAGGCGGCGCTGGCGGGGATCCCGCACGGCGGCGGCAAGTCGGTCTTGATCCGGCCGCACACCCAGTTCGATCGCAGCGCGCTCTTCCGAGCGTTCGGCCGCTTCGTGGACGACCTCGGTGGCCACTACATCACCGCCGAGGACAGCGGCACCGGCATCGAGGACATGGAGATCATCCGCTCGGTGACCCAGAGCGTCACGGGCGTGAAGCCGGAGCACGGCGGGTCGGGCGACCCCTCGCCTTACACCGCGCTCGGCGTCCGGCGCGGGATCGAGGCGTGCGTGAAGTTCGCCCTCGGCCGCGACTCGCTCGCCGGCATCCACGTGGCGGTGCAGGGCGTCGGGCACGTCGGCTACCACCTCTGCAAGGAGCTGCACGGGCTCGGCGCGGCGCTCACGGTGGCCGACGTCGATCCGCTCAAGGCCGAACGCGCGGAGCGTGAGTTCGGCGCCAAGGTGGTCCCGCTCGACGCCATCTACGAGACCGAGTGCGACGTCTTCGCGCCCTGCGCGCTCGGCAGCGCGCTCAACGACGGAACCATCCCGCGGCTGCGTTGCAGCATCGTGGCCGGCGCGGCCAACAACCAACTCGCCGAGCCGCACCACGGCGACGACCTGATGCAGCGCGACATCCTCTACGCGCCCGACTACGCCATCAACGCGGGCGGGCTCGTCAACGTCGCCCAAGAGGTCGCCGGCTACGACGAGGCCAAGGCCCGCGCCCGCACGATGACCATCTACGACACGATCTACGAGATTGCCGAGCGCGCGCAGCAGGCGATGGCGCCCACCTACCGCATCGCCGACACGATGGTGGAGGAGCGGCTGGCCCAGGTCGGCGGCTGAGGACAGCGGCGCGCGTAGCTCCCGAGGCCGGAACCGGTGGAGCGAAATGCGCGTCTTGCGCGGAACGCCGAGCGCTTCGCCCGCCGGCGAGTCGTTGGCGATCCGATGCGCGCGCTGGCCGGCGTACGAGCGTCGACACCGCCCGCTTCGCGCGTCGGCGAGTCGTTCGCGATCCGATGCGCTCGCTGACGGGCGGGGTTCGAGTGCCGGAGCCTCAGCGCCTGCGCCGGCGGATGGCGAAGAGGAGCGCGACCACAGCCAGCAGCGTGCCGGAAGCGCCCCGGCCCGAGTGGACGTGACAGCCGCAGCCTCCGCCGGTCGCGGCGTCCGTGCTGCCCGCGTCGGCGCCGCCGGCGTCTGCGGTGCCCGCGTCGGGCGGGATGGGCTCGCCGGTGGCCTGGATCCAAATGTGGCTGGTCAGCACGCTCGGGCGGTTCCCGACCTGGAGCTCGGCGCGCCAGCGGTCGTCGACGTCGCCGGGCGGCGCGCTGATGGCGAGCGTGGTCTCGAAGGGGTCGGCGTCGACCGTCACCCGCTGCTCGACGTGGCCGTTTCGGAGGAAGACCAGCGTGCCGGCGCTCGCTCCGGTCACCCGCGCGCGCAGCTCCACGTCTCGCGCCGTCACCGTGTCGCCCACGATTGCGTCGCCGGCCGTCAGCTCGACCATCGGGTCGTCCGGGCCCTCGAGCTTTACGACCGTGTGCCCGGCCTGGACGGCCGCGACGATCGCGTCCGCGGTCAGCGCCTCGGCGTAGACCATGGTCGTCGGACCGCCGATCGGGCTCGAGAAGCCGTCCGTGCGTGTGCCGCCGCTGTGATCATCGCTGCCGCCGAGGGCGGCGATGTGCGCGCCGGTCGCCAGCCGCGCTTCCCAGAAGCGGATGGCCCGATCGTAGAAGAGCGCGCCCGTCACGGAGTAGCGCCCGTTCTGGACCTCGATGGCGCTGAGCGTGGAGGGGTCCTCGTCGAGGCTCCACGCGCAGCCGAGGCACTGGTTGCCGAGATCCAGCACCGGGTGGTTGATCGAGAACGCCGCCCCTTGCGAGAGCACCATCTGCTCGATGGTGTCGATCGTCGGGCCGTTGCCGTGCACCTCGAAGTCGACGAACTCCGTGACGCCGATCGCGTTGGCGTGGCCCCAGTAGGTCGTGACCTCGATGCCGGGCAACAAGAGCAGGTCGGGATGCCGCGACTGGGCGTTGTCGATGTAGTCGAGCTGGGAGACGACGTTGTGGTCGGAGAGCTCGACGAAATCGAGGCCGCGCGAGCGCGCGAAGTCCGCGATGGCGTCGAGGGTGGGCGAAGCGTCGCCGCTCTCGCGGGAGTGCACGTGGAAGTCGCCGGCGAACCACGCCGGGCCGCTCCCGAGCGCGTCGGATGCGGCGTAGGGTGCGCGCTCCGTCTGCGGAGTCAGGGTCGGCGTGTCGTGGAAGGTGATCTCGACGTGGTAGTGCCCGGGCGGATCCACGATCAGCGCCTGACCGATCAGGACGGCCCACTCGCCTTCCGAGATTGGCCCGCGGAGGTAGCTCCGCGAAGCGGCCTCTGCACCGACGATGGCCGGCTTGGTGTTCCCGCCGCCCCAACCGCGGAAGCCGTCCGTATCGCGCAGGCCCCAGTCGAGGATGTTCGCGTCCGACATGTCGTCGTGATGGATTTCGATCTCGGCGGTGCCCGCCGGAACCGTGAAGGGCACCTCGAAGTAGGGCGTCGCGTCCGCCGGCACATCGGCGTCGAGGACGAGGTCCTGTGCGGACGCCGTGGCGGGCAGGAGGAGCAGCAGAAGAAGGGCGTGTCGCATGCGTCCTCCAGGATAGCCGACCCCGGCCGACAATGGGCGTCGGGCGAGGCGGCCTTTCGCGCCCGGCGTAGGCTCGGCGGGACCGACGCCGGAGATGGCGGCCGATCTCGCACCATTGCGAGCTCCTTCGATTTACCCAAAGAAGTCGAGGAGGACGTGTGCATTCAGCAGGCGATGGGGATCCACGGCTATCGCGGCAGCGGTGATCCGGGGCGCGCGTGGCCCATCGTCGAAGCCTCCTGCGAGCGGGGCTACGCCAGGGCGTGCGCCTTCCTCGCGGAGCGGTATGCGCTCGGGCTCGAGACCACCGCCGATCCGGCGCGCGCGACCGAGCTCTACCGCCGCGCCTGCGACGCGCACGACGCTTGGTCGTGCGCCGGCTACGCCGCACGGCTGCTGACGGGAGACGACCTCCCCGCCGACCCGGCCATCGCCATCACGCTGCTGCGCGGCGCCTGTGACGGAGGTGAGGCCCGCGCCTGCACGACGCTGTCCCCGCGCCTACGGCGAGGGGATTGGCGTGGAGGCCGATGAAGCGCGTGCCTTCGAGCTGATCGAGCGCGGTTGCGAGCTGCCAGCGCGCGTGCGCAGCGGGCGCGATGCGAGCGTGCACGGCGCTCGGCGCGCTCTTCGCGCATGGTGTGGGCGTCGCTCGAGACGAGGAGCGGGCCCGGGCGCTCTGGCGCGCGGCCGGTGGCGCACGAAGCGGAGGCGTGCCGGCTGAGCAGCGATGCGCAGAGGCCGCTGCCTCGAAACGAGGTGCTCTCGGGCACGCCGGGGACTTGATGTCACTGCAGACCCGCGCCCGGAGCGCATTCGTGACAGAATGACAGGAGCCGGTGCTGTTTCGAGAGCTGCTGCCGTTGAATCGCCGTCTGTCGTGTGCGGTACATGAATTGCTCGTCGGTCCCGGCATGGGACGGCGGAGGATGATTGTGTGGGCGGTCCCGCTCGCGCTGGGCTGGAGCGTCGCGGCAGAAGCGCAGGCGCCGATCAGTGTGGGCGTCACGAGCTGGCCGGGGCATCCAAATCTCTTCGTGAACCCCTTGTTCACCGCCGCCGACTGCGACGTGGACGTCACCTTTCGGTTCGTCGGATTGGATACCAGCCGGACGCAGCTCTATTGGTACAGCGGCGCGTCGTGCTCGCCGGATCCGGGCGGGCGTGTAGGCAGCTCTTGCGTCGAGCTGCCGGTCGGTCCGAGCCCCACCGATGCCCGCTCGCAGATTGACATTCCAGTCCTCGTGCGCGACCTCCTGCCCTGCGCCGGGGGCGGGTCGGGGATGGAGCACGTCTTCGTCTTCGCGATGAACAACCCGAGCGATAGTGTGACCGGAGACGGGCAAGCCACCGACTTCGAGCTGCCCTACGACTTCTCCGTGCCCTTCGGGCTCATGGCCCGCGGCGGCGCGGACATCGCGCTCTCTTGGGACCCGCCGGCCGGCGACGTCGCGCGCTACGAGGTGTACTTGGATCCGGGCGCGTGCGGAGACGCGGCCGCCGGTGGCGACGCGGCGGTGGCGGTCGGTGACCGGGTGGCGACCGTCGACGGGAGCGCGACGAGCGATTGGCTTCCCTTCCCTTCGAGCGTGCCGGTGGGCGCTCGCGTCGGTGTGGCGCTTCGCGCGTTCGACGCCTCCGGCAACCCGGTGGCGCACTCTTCCTCCGTCTGCGTCACGCACCTCGCGAGCGGTGGGTGCGGCTGCGTCGTCGCGCCCCCGAGGCGCAGCGGAGGGCTGGGGAGCGGGCTCATCGTGCTCGCGCTCGGGTGGTCGATCCGCCGTCGCGCACGCGCTCGAGCCCGCCGCGCGGCGTCGACCGAGGACCGCGGATAGGGCGCAGGCGCTCCCGAATCAGCGCCGCCTCGCGCGCGCCTCGCGCACCATGCGGACGAGCGCCTTGCGCACCTCGTCCGGCGTGGCGACCGGAGACGGGAACGCCACGCGAGCCGGGCGCGGGCCCTTGGGCGTGGTGACGGCGAGCTCGAAGCCGTAGCGGTCCACGCCGGTCATGCGCGCGGCGCTGGCATCCTCGATCCCGGCGAACGCGCTCGCGTAGGCGAGGCACGCGTCGGCGTGGTCCTCGTTCATGTGGGTGAGGATGCCCGCGCGAGCGTCGAGGAGTGGATTGACTTCGGCCGCCGACCAGGCGCCGCCTTCCACCCAGGACATGCGACCGAAGCCGCCGACGTAGCGGGCCGACTCGACATCGAGCGTCCAGAACGCGAAGTCGCGGAAGCCGGCGTACACCTTCGCGTCGGGATGGCGCGACAGGAACGCTTCTTCGACGGCCCCGCGATTGTTCACCGGCCGGCATGCGCCGAGGAGCGTGACCCGGCCGAGGGCCAGAGGGGCCTCGTCGCCGCGCGCATTCTCCGCGACAAGGAGCGACGCGCGGGCGTCGGCTTCGAGGTTCCGGGTGTGCTCGGCCAAGGTGCTGATCAGGAAGATCGGAGCGTCGTCGACCAGCGCATAGGTGACCAGCGAGCCGAAGGGATGGCCCGCCGGCTCCCGTGCCAGCGTGGAGAGCGTGCCTTCACCGCGCGACGCCGCCAGCGTGCGCGCGCGCTCGGCGTGCGAGGGCTTCGTTTCGGTGCTCACGACCGCAGTATGAAGCGGTCTCCGGAAGGTTCGAGGCGTGTGGCCGTACGATCCGTCCGTGCTGCTCCAGGACCACCGCTGGCTCGCGCTCGCGCTGATGCTGCTCGGCTGTGACGCGCTTCAAGAGGCGAGCACCACCCGCTTTCACGAGGTGGCCGTGCGCGGGCTCCCGTCGTGCGAGCGGGGACCCGGCTTGCGACGGCCCATCCGGATCGAGCTGCACGACGGAGACACGCGTCTTCAGCAGACCTTCACGGGCTTCGCCGAGACCACCGCGCGCCCGCTCTCGGTCCCGGAAGGCGAGCGCGCGTGGCAGGCCCGCTTCGGCCTGTGCGACCCGCGCGATCCGGACCAGCCGTCCTACGCGTGCCGGCACGTGACGTGGTTCGCCGAGCGCGCTCTCGAGCTCGACTCCGCCGACCCGGGCGTCACGATTGACGTTCCGCCGGCGCCCGAGACCGAGTGTCTGCCGGCTGCGCGATGACTGCTCACCGCGCCGGCTCGTCGGGGTCGTGCCCGTGGGCGAGCTCGTAGAGGAACATGAAGGGGATGGCGAAGAGGATTCCGCAGTCCACTTCGACGCCGACCGTGATCTCCCAGACGCGCGGCTCGTTCAGCTGCACGCGGGTGCTGACGTAGCCGTCGATGCCCCACGCGTAGGCGCTGAAGTAGTCGTAGGGGCGCCAGCCGAAGGCGATGACGCCGAGCGCGAGCGGTCCGTCTCGGCCCTGCGGGCGCGCGCCCCAGCCGCCGCCGCCGGTCAGCGTGAACGCGAAGCCCCGATCGACCGGGAGGAGCACCGCCAGGCCGCCGGCGACCTCGAAGGTGCGGAAGTCCTCGCTCCGGAAGTCCAGCGCCGGGCCGAAGCGGACGCGCGCCGGGCGCGCCTCGCCGAAGAGCACGTCGCTCCGCAGCCCGAGCTCGAAGAGAGGCCAGGGCGAGGGTGTCTGCTCGGCCACGTACGCGCCGCCGCCCAGCGTGAGCCGGCTGGAGATCTTCGCGTCCCAGCCCTGCGCCGCGGCCGCTCGGGGCGCGAGGAGCAGAGTGAGCGAGAGCGCCCACCCGATCGCCTTCGACAGCTTCGGCCCGCCGTGCATCGCGCGCGGTGACGCTATCACCCTTCGCGCCGGAAGGGCCGGAGGACGCGTTTCGTGTCCCGACGGGTCTCCATGGCCGTCGCGCGCGGCGACCCAAGTGCGACGGCGGGCTCGCGGGTAGAGCTCCTCGAGGCTCACATGGTGAGCCACACGAAGCCGCCGTCGACCTCGACCTCGCGCTCGCGACCGTCACGGTTCTTGACGGTGAGCGTCGTGCGCCGGTGACCGGCCATCGAGAGCGCGCTGGCCGCTTGCGCGTCGTTCATCGCCGACACGCGGCGTCCGCCGATGGCCACGATCGCGTCGCCGGGCACGATGCTGGCGCGGTCGGCCGGCGAGTAGGCCAGCACCCGGTGCACCACCAGCGCGTCGGGTTGGAGCTCGTAGTCGTCGATGCCGACCCCGCGGTGGGGTCGCGGCGCGCTCACGCGGATGGTGAGGTAGTTGCCCCCCTCCATCATCAGCCGCGCGTCCGCGTCCGGCTCCGCGTTGGGCGGAAGCCCGCTGGAGTGGAACTGGCCGACCGGATTGTCACCGACCGTGTCCCGATCCCACACCTCGAAGCGCATCGCCGCTTCCCGCGGAATGTGGACGTTGCGGGGGAGCGTGAGGTTCCACTCGGGCGCCAGCGTGTCGTTGAGCACGGGCGTCTCGAAGACCATCTCCTCGCCTCGGTAGACGCGCACGAAGGGATTGGGCAGGCCGCCGTTGTCGTCCCAGGACAGATCCCCGTTCTTGCGCGGCGTGATCTGCGCTTCGACGATGGTCAGCTGCCAGATGTCGGCGGGGGCGGTGAACGTGCCGGTGCTGGGGCGCTGGACGGTCGTGAGGGAGGTGCCACGGTGGGGGTACACGCACGCGCTCAGGGCGACGGCGAGGGCCGCCACGAGGAACGACTTGGGGGACCGCATGCGCGGCAGCCTGGCACGACTGGCCCGGTTCTGGCCAATCGGCCGCAAGCCGGGACGCGTGCCTCTCGACGTCCGCCGCCCGCGCGATTACAAGTGCCCCATGCGACGGGCCAAGATTGTGTGCACGCTCGGTCCCGCGAGCTCCTCGCCGGAGATGATCGCGGCGCTGGTGGAGGCGGGCATGGACTGTGCGCGCCTCAATTTCTCGCACGGCACCCACGAGGACCACGCGCGGACCGCTGCGCTGGTGCGGGAGGCGGCTTCCAAGGCGCGCCGGCCGATCGCCATCCTGGCGGACCTCTGCGGTCCGAAGATGCGCGTCGGGAAGTTCCCGAATGGGCCGATCGAGCTGAGAGAGGGCGCGCGCTTCACGCTGACCAACCGCGACGTGCCGGGGGACGAGACCCAGGTCTCGCATTCCTACCCGCCGCTCGCGCACGACGTCGTGCCCGGCGATCACATCCTCCTCGACGACGGCCTGCTCCGACTGCGCGTCGTCGAGACGACCGACGACGACGTCGTCACCGAGGTCGAGGTCGGCGGCACGCTCAGCGACCGCAAGGGCCTCAACGTGCCCGGCGCCAAGCTCTCCACGCCGGCGCTGACCGACAAGGATTGGGTGGATCTCGCGTTCGCTGTCGATCATCTGAAGGTCGACTACCTGGCGCTGAGCTTCGTTCGCACGGCCGACGACGTCGTCCAGGCCCAGACGCTGGCCAAGGGCACGCCGGTCATCGCCAAGCTGGAGAAGCCGGAGGCGATCGACAACCTCGAGGCCATCTGCGACACGGCCGACGGCGCGATGGTGGCCCGCGGCGACCTCGGTGTGGAGGTCGGGCCGGAGAAGGTCCCGCTGATCCAGAAGCGCATCATCCGGGCGGTGAACCAGCGAGGGAAGCTGGTCATCACGGCCACCCAGATGCTCGATTCGATGATCCGCAACCCGCGGCCGACACGCGCGGAAGCGGCCGACGTGGCCAACGCCGTCATCGACGGAACGGACGCGGTCATGCTCAGCGCCGAGACGGCGGCGGGACGCTACCCGATCGAGTCTGTGGCGATGATGGACGCCATCGTCCGCGAGGTGGAGGCCGAGTGGCTGAGCGAGGCGCTCGGCGCCGAGACGGGGCCTAGCCTGCTCGGTCGGCACCGCTGGGGCTTCACCGACGCGGCCGCGCGCGCCGCCGCCATGCTCTCCTACGCGCTGCCGCTGACGTCGCTGGTCACCTTCACGCGCGACGGCCGCACGGCGCGGCTCCTGAGCGAGTACCGGCCGCGCGCGATGATCGTCGCCATCACCCCGCGCCAGGAGATCGCCAACCGGCTGGCGCTGGAGTGGGGCGTCGCGCCGCGGGTGGAGATCCCGCCGGACACGCTGGAAGAGGCGTTGCGGCTGGCGTCGGGTCTGCTCGTCCGCGAGAAGATCTGCGCCCACGGCGACTCGGTCGCGATCGTGATGGGCTGGCCTCCGTCGGTCGGGACGAACACGATCAAGCTCCACCAGCTGTGAGCGTGTTCCACCTCCAGGATCCCGCGTGAACGGAGTACCCACGCGGATCGGCCGGTACGACGTCGAGCGCCTGCTCGGGCAGGGTGCGATGGGATCGGTCTATCTCGGCCGCGACCCGGAGCTCCACCGCGCGGTGGCGATCAAGACGGTGCGCGACCTCGATCTCGAGGAGAAGCGGCTCGCCATCTTCCTCGAGCGCTTCAAGAACGAGGCGCGGGCGGCGGCGCGGCTCAGCCACCCCTCGATCGTCGCGGTCTACGACGTCGGCGAGGATCCGGACGTCGGGCCCTACTTGGTGTTCGAGTACGTCGCCGGCTCGACGCTCAAGCACATCCTGCGCAGCCGCGGTCGGCTCATGCCGGCGGACGTGATCCGGCTCGGCCGTCAGCTCGCGGCGGCGCTCGACACGGCGCACGCGGCGGGCGTGATCCACCGCGACATCAAGCCGGACAACATCCTGGTCAATCCGGTGGGCGACGCGAAGCTCGCCGACTTCGGCGTGGCGCGGGTGCCGGACGCCGCGCTGACCAAGGAAGGGCAGTTCCTCGGTACGCCCTGTTACGCGGCGCCGGAGACGCTGGAGTCGGCGCGCTACGGGCCGCACAGCGATCTCTTCTCGTTCGCCGCCGTGCTCTACGAGGCGGTGACGGCCGTGCGCGCGTTTCCGGGCGACGACGCGATCAGCGTGGCCCACCACGTGGTGCACGACGAAGTGCAGCCGCCGAGCGCGGTGGCGCCCGAGGCGCGAGTTCCGAAGGAGGTCGACCGCGTGCTGATGCGCGGCCTCGTGAAGGACGCAGACGCGCGCTACGGCTCGGCGGGCGAGCTCGTCGAGGCGCTGCGGTCGGCCTACGTGGCGGCCGGCGTGCTGGAGGACGATCCGACCGGCGCCCACCCGCTCCCGACCCCGGAGCCGATGCGGGCCGAGAAGCCGAGCAGCATGCCTTTCCTGCTGGTGCTGGCCGGCGGGTTGGCCATCGGGATCGCGCTGGTGATCGCGCTCGGCGAGCTCGGCGGCGATGTGGGGACGAACGACGCGGAAGATACGGACATGGGCGCGATCGCGGCGGCGCCGGACGCGGGGTCGACGACGGCCGAAGCGGATGCGAGCGCGGTGGTGGTGGTCCCGGCCGAGCCGGACGCGGGGACGGCCGAGCCGGCCGGGCCGGACGCGGCAGCCGCCGAGCCCGAAGAGGAGGACGCCGGCCTCGCCTCGATGTCGGCGTTCGACCGCGAGGAAGCGGCCAAGGACCAGGTCGATTTGGCGAACGAGCGCTTGGCGAACGGCGACGCGGACGGCGCGGCCCGGGCGGTCGCCCGAGCGCGGCTCTACGATCCGGGCAACGGCGACATCGCGGACCTCGAGCGCCGCGTGCGCGAGGCGCGAGGGCCCGCCGTCCCCTGAGCACCGCGCTCGCTGCGCGACCGGAGTGCGACGGGTCTTCACGCCGCATGGGGGCGCGAAGACCTCCCCCGCGGGACGTGGCCCGATGCCTCCCGACGCCCACCGCCCGTCGATTTCGACGCATGGGGTCGGCGTCGCGGCTTCGCAGGTCCCGAGGCCGTGACGCGTCGCGCGCGCCGGCATCGCCGTTGCAGCACCGCCTCGTGATGAACGCTCGCTGGCAACCTCGATCGTGGCGGTCTCGCGTCGTCACTTTGGTCTCCTCGCTCTCGCTCTTCGCGTGCGGACACGGCGCCGCCACGAGCACGCAGGCGGAGGCGCATGTCGCTCGCGTTCCCAGTCCGGCCGCGGGTGGCGAGCAGCCCTTGCAGACGGTGCCGCCCGACGTCCGCATCGCGCGGGCGGTGGAGCGCGAGCTGGAGGCAGACCCGGCCGTCGACGCGGGCATGCTCGAGGTGGACGTGGACGACGGCGTGGTCGAGCTGCGCGGGCGGGTCCTCAACCTCTTGATGGCCGACGCGGCCATGGCCCGCGCCGAGATGGTGCAGGGCGTGAAGGCCGTCGTCGATCGCATGGACGTGCCCGGCGACGATTGGCCCGACGACGCCATCGCGCACGACGTCCGCGCGGCGCTTCGCGTCGATCCCGCCACCCGCGTCGGCGGGCTCACGGTGAACGTGCTCGAGGGCGTGGCCACGCTGCGAGGCGAGGTGGGCTCGTTCGAGCAGAAGATCCTGGCAGAGCGGGCGGCGCGCGCGGTGCGCGGCGTGCGGCGGGTGGTCGACCAGCTCGAGGTGCAGCGGCACGCGCGCGGCGACGAAGCGATCCTCGAGGACGTGCGCGGCGCGCTCCGGAACGACCGCTGGGTCGACGAGTGGCTGGTGCGGGAGGAGGTCGACGACGGCATCGTCACCTTGAGCGGCGTGCAGCCGACCGCGGCGGCCAAGCGGCGGGCCATCGAGGACGCGCACGTGGTCGGCGTGCGCCAGGTGGACGCGCGGCTTCTGGACGTGGACCCGGAGCTGGCTCCGACGCTCCGGCGGCCTCCAGACGACTATCGCTACCCGGACGACGCCGAGATCAAGACCGCCGTGAAGGCGGGCCTGGATCGCGACCCTCGCCTGGTCGGCCGCGCGGTCCACGTCCACGTCAGCGAAGGCATCGTGACGTTGTGGGGCGTGGTCTCGAGCATGGCGGCGCGCGACGCGGCCGGCGAGACGGCGGACACGGTGCGCGGCGTCTGGCGCGTCCAGAACCGTCTGGGGATCCAGGCCGGGCCGCCGGATCGTGCGCTGGAGCGAGCGGCGCGTCGTGCGCTCTCCCGCTCCGCGGCGCTGGACCCCGACGAGATTGATGTCGAGGTGAAGGGCGGCGTGGCCACGCTCACCGGCAGCGTGCGCTCGCCCTACGAGGACAGCCTCGCCTCGCAGGCCGTCTCGCAGGTGCCCGGCATCCGCGGCGTGGCCGACCAGCTCTCGGCGCCGGCCCGGACGAGCTCGATCAGCGACGAGGCGCTGGAGCAGAACGTGCTCGCCCATCTCGCGTCGCACCCCTACGTGTCGGCGGAGCAGATTGAGGTTCGGGTCTCGAACGGTGAGGTGATGCTGCGCGGCCAAGTCGACGACTGGCGGGCCGAGCAGGAGGCCGTCCGCGCGGCGCACGAGGCCGGCGCCGTCACCGTGCTCGACGACATCGAGGTCACGCACGCGCCGAGCCGCCGTCCCTCGTGACCGGGCTTCCGGCTCGGGCGTGGCCAGTCGCGCTTGTGAGCGCCGCCGCAGGCCCCAGCTATCGCGTCCCCTCCCACGGCAGGGGGCGACAACGAGGAGGACCCCTTGCCCAACCACCGCAAACCGACCACCACCGACGCCGGGATTCCGGTCCCGAGCCAGGAGCACTCGATCACCGTCGGTCCCGACGGCCCGATCTTGCTCCAAGACCACTACCTCATCGAGCAGATGGCGAACTTCAACCGGGAGCGCATCCCGGAACGCCAGCCGCACGCGAAAGGCGGTGGCGCGTTCGGTCGCTTCGAGGTCACGAAGGACCTCAGCGCCTATACCAAAGCGCAGGTGTTCCAGCCCGGCACCAAGACGGACGTGCTGGTGCGCTTCTCGACCGTCGCCGGCGAGCGCGGGAGCCCCGACACCTGGCGTGATCCGCGCGGCTTCGCCATGAAGTTCTACACACGCGAAGGGAACTTCGACATGGTCGGGAACAACACTCCGGTGTTCTTCATGCGCGACCCTCTGAAGTTTCAGCATTTCATCCGCTCCCAGAAGCGCCGTGCCGACAACGGTTTGCGAGACCACGACATGCAGTGGGACTTCTGGACGCTCTCACCCGAGTCGGCCCACCAGGTGACATGGCTCATGGGCGACCGCGGTATTCCGAAGACGTGGCGCCACATGAACGGCTACTCGAGTCACACGTACATGTGGGCCAACGCGAAGGGGGAGCGGTTCTGGGTCAAGTACCACTTCAAGACGGACCAGGGCATCGACTTCCTCACTCAGCAGGAGGCCGACCGGCTCGCGGGTATGGACGCCGACTACCACCGTCGTGATCTCTTCACGGCGATCGCGCGCGGCGAGCATCCGAGTTGGACGCTCAAGATGCAAATCATGCCCTTTGCGGATGCCGAGACCTACCGCTTCAACCCCTTCGATCTGACGAAGGTGTGGCCCCACGAAGACTATCCGCTGCACGAAGTCGGGCGCCTGACACTCGACCGCAACCCTGCCGACTTCCACACCGAGATCGAGCAGGCTGCGTTCGAGGTGAACAACATGGTCCCCGGCACCGGACCGAGCCCCGACAAGATGCTGCTCGCGCGGATCTTCTCGTACGCCGACGCGCACCGAGCGCGCCTGGGTGTCAACTACAAACAGATTCCCGTCAATCGGCCGCAGTGCCCCGTCCACAGCTACAGCAAGGACGGCGCGATGCGCGTCGACAACGTCTCGGACCCCGTGTACGCGCCCAACTCCAAGGGTGGTCCGGTCGCCGATCCAGCGCGCTACCCCTACACGGAGAAGTGGTCGGCGAGCGGCGAGTTCGTCCGCGCCGCGTACACGTTGCGGAAGGACGACGACGACTGGGGCCAGGCGGGCACGCTGGTGCGACAGGTGATGGACGACGCGGCCCGTGCACGCTTGGTCGACAACGTCGTAGGCCACCTGCGCGACGGCGTGTCCCCCCCGGTGCTCCAGCGTGCGTTCGAGTACTGGCGCAAGATCGACCGCCACATCGGAGAGCGCGTCGAGCGCGGCGTGCGCGATGGGACCCGGCGCGAGCGCAGCGCACGAGCTTGAAGCGAGACACCCGCAGGGAGCCGTGCCAGCAGGCGCGGTCACCCTGCGGGTCGCGCTCGACCCCACGCGTGAGGCCTCCGACCGGCTCGAGTCGAGAGTCCGACGTGCTCCGCGAGAAGCCCGTGCCGCGCATCGTCCGACGGCACGGCGAGGAGTGAGGCCGGGGACGAAGCGTGACCACCCGCGTCAGCCGCCATGTCCCGCCCGGCATCGCGTGGAGCGAGGTGGTAGTCTCGAGCCCGACGTGCGTTTTCCCCGATCATCGTTGGTCCTCGCGTCGCTTCTCGCGCTCGGCTGCTCGCTCGATCGGACGGCGATCCTCCCGGCGGGCTCCGACGGCAGCGTCCCGCCCGACACCGGCACCCCGCGCGCCGACGCGCAGGTCTCCATGCCCGACGCCGGGACCGGACGCGACGCGCAGGTCTCCATGCCCGACACCGGACCCGGCTGTGTTCCCTCGACCGAGATCTGCGACGGAATCGACAACGATTGCGACGCGTCGACCGTGGACGGTGCCCAGGACCCGATGCTCGGCGCCGCGTGCGACGGGCCCGACAGCGACATGTGCGCGAACGGGACGATGGTCTGCGACGCTGGCTCGCTCGGGTGCATGGAGGCGGGCCCCGCGCACACCGAGATGTGCGACGGGATGGACGACGACTGCAACGGGCACATCGACGACGGCGCGGGCTGCCCTTGCAGGTTCCGCGAGCACGGGTCGCATGCCTACCTCTTCTGCGGCAGCGGCGGGGATCGCAGCTCGTGGACGCAGGCTCGCGACTTCTGCGTGATGCACGGCTACGCGCTCGTCACGATCGACGACGCCGACGAACAAATGTGGCTACAGAGGCGGGCCGACAGCGATCACTCCGGCAACTGGTGGATTGGTGCCACCGACCGTGACGACTACAGCACCGAGGGCACCTTCGTGTGGGCCGCCGATGGCAGCGCCCTCGGGTATACGAACTGGCTC
Organism: uncultured Pseudomonadota bacterium; assembly: GCA_963832725.1. Lineage (GTDB taxonomy): Bacteria > Myxococcota_A > Polyangia > Polyangiales > Sandaracinaceae > JAEZBP01. Next base: position 1,753,658 of record CAWHVG010000005.1, on the reverse strand, counting down.
GCCGACCAGCCGGACAACTTTTTCGGGGCCGAGGACTGCGCCGAGCTGAGGTCCGACGCCGGCGCGCCCGACGGCACGCCGGGTGGCTGGAACGACACCAGCTGCGACGACAGCGAGCGCTTCATCTGCGAGAGCGGTTCCTGATCGCCGTAGCCCCGTCGCGTGAGCGCTTCTCGGGCGAACGGCGTGGACGGCGGGGCTCTTCGAACCTCTGGCCTTTCGAGGTCTCGGCGCGGGGCGCCAGCGGGCCCCTTCGTGCGCTCGCGTCGACCCGACATGCGCGGGCACGCTCGATGAGCTGAGCGCGCGCTACGACGTGAGGGTCGGCGCTGGAGAGCCCGCCAGCGGGATGCCTGACGCGTGGCCGGTTCGCCTCGATGCGGGGCGCACGTGAAACGGCCTTTCCCCCCCCTGGTCAGAACGTGCCGTAGAGGCCGTTCGGTCCCAGCGAGAGGTGGCCGGCCGCCGCGTGATCGATGTCCGCTTCGGAAGGGGACGCCGCGAGCCCCCAGACGCCGAGCAGGAGCGAGATGACCGCGGCGCCGGCGCTGATGCCCGCCGCCCACCAGACGGTGTCGATCCGCGAGCGCGTCGCCTGCACCTCGTCGCGGAGCGCATTCCTGTCGATCGTGCCGCCGGATCCGTCGGCGCACGTCGACGCGTGGGCGCATTCCAGATAGAGCTGCTGCTGCTGGCTCCAGCCGTCCGAAGCGGCCGCGTTCCACACGATGAGCGGCACCGAGACCGCCGTGAGCACCGTCCCCATGCTGATGCCGATCCAGCCGAGCGTCTGCACGTGCACCGCCGCCTCGATGTGCGCCGCGCGCGCGCCGGGTGTCCACGAGAGCGGCGGCGCGATCACCGTTCGCTCTCCCGGCGTGATCTCGACCGTGCTCGTCCACCGCTGCCGCGCGGCGGCGTCGACCACCAGCGAATGCGCTCCCGCGGGCAACACCCAACCATCCGCGTTCGCCGGCGTCGCGCGTCCGTCGATGCGCAGATCGTAGTCGGCGGGTACGACCAGCCTCAGATGCCCGAGCTCGGCGTGCGGGTCGATGTCCATCCCCAGCTCCAGCTCGCGTACCCGGCCGGGGTGCACGTGCACGTCGAGATCGAAGGCGCGGTAACCCTCGCGCACCGCGTGAACGCGGTGGATGCCCGGCTCGAGAGCCAGCGTGCGATGGAAGGGCGTGGTTCCGACCGCGTCGCCGTCGACGGTCACCGCCACGTCGGACACGCCGGTCACGATCCGCAAGAGCCCGTTCGACGCGGCCGGCTCCAGGGTCAGGCTGACGTCGAGGTGCTGGCCGCCCTCGAGCGACACCGAGCGCTCTACGCGCGGATAGCCCGGCGCTTCTGCGGCGACCGAGTGCGTGCCCGCGGAGGCGCGAGAGAGCTGCGTCAGTGGTGCGCGCCCGAGCTCGCGGCCGTCGAGCATGACGACGGCGCCTTCCACGTTCACCTCGACGTCGAGGGTCCCGATACGCGCTCGCTGCTGGGCCAGCTCGTCCTCGGCGCGCCGTCGATGCGCGCGATCGCTCCGGCGTCCGCCCTCGAAGAGGTATCGCTCCAGCGCGTCTGCGGCCTCGACCGCGTGTCCCAGCGCCGCGTGCGCGAGCCCGATCCGGTAGAGCGTCGTGAGGCTCGGCGAGAGCGCGTAGGCCCGCGAGAGCTCCGCGAGCGCCTCCTCGTAGCGCCCCTCCTCCAAGAGATGCGCGCCGTGGATGCGCGCCTGCGCCGCCTCGTCCTCGGGAGGCTGCGCGTGCGCGGTCGACGTGGCGAGCAGCGCGAACGCGAAGAAGCTCCGAATCCACCGCCGCGCACGGACCGGGCGCGTCCCGGCCGCGGACACGAAAAGGCGCTGGAGCCGAGGCGTCACGACGCCGCAGGGTAACCCGTTCACGCCTCGACGCCGCATGGCCAGGGTCAACCGTCCGGAACCCGCCGGGCCGTCGAAACCGCGAAGCCCGGCTCGTCTCCACGGCGGAATCCGACACGCGAGAGCAGCGGCACGCGCACGTTAGCCGTTCCCGCCCGCCGGAACGCGCGTCACCACCGTCGCGGTCGCCACGGAGCGCGCCCGCCAGCTGACCGACCGCGGGCGGTCGCCACGAGGGTCGCGGACCGCCTTCGACGTCCCGCCGCGGTCGTGGATGGCGCGGACGTGCTTCGATCCCGACCCATCGCAGTCGCTGGAAGCTGTTGGACGATTGAATTCGACCCGGGCCAGCGAAAAAAGGCTCTCCTGCCCTTTTCGTGGGTCAGGGTCGGGTCGGGAGCGGGGGACAAAGACCGCCGAGCCGCAGCATGGCGAGGGCGATCAGAGGCTTGTGCGAGTGGAAGCCGAAGGCGAGGCGGGTGATGAGGCGGAGCTTGGTGTTGGCGGCCTCGAGCCGGGCGTTCGAGAGGCCGTGTTCGAGCACGGCGTGGATCGCCGGGAGGTGTGCGCGGATCGAGCGGGCGAGCTTGACGAATGCGGGCAGTCGAGAGCGAGACGCCCAGGCCAGCCAGTCGGCGAGAGTGAGCTTGGCGAGTTCGGGGTCCGGGTCCTGAAACACGCTGCGCAGCTCCTCCTTCAGCAGGTACGCGCGGAAGAGCGGTTTGTTGTCGCGCTCGATGGCCGCGAGCGTCGCCTTCTGCTTGTCGTTCAGGTCGCCGGGGTTCTTCCAGAGCGCCCATCGCTCTCCCTTCAGGGCCTTCGCGCGCTTCTTCTGCCCGCTCTTTCGGAGCTTGTTCCAGACCTCGCGGCGAACGGTGTCGAGGGCCTTCGTCGCCCACTGCACGATGTGGAACGGGTCGAGGCAGAGGGTCGCGTTCGGGCAGCGCCTCTTCACGACATTGTGGAAGGCCGCCGCCGCGTCGGCGCTCACGAGCTTGATGCGGGCGCACCGTTCGGGACCGAGCAGGTCGAAGAACTTGTCGAGCGTCGCCTCGTCCTTGCCCGGGCTCGCGAAGAGCAGCCGGCCCGTGTCGTGGTCGACGACGATGGTCAGGTAGCGGTGACCCTTGCGGTAGGAGATTTCGTCGATTCCGATGCGGGTCACGTTCTTCAGGGGGTTGCGGAGCTTGCTCATGCTCTGTGCGACGCGCTCGAGGATCCGGCCGACCGTGCGCCAGGCCACCCTCAGCAGGCTCGCGAGCGTCGACTTGTCGGTGCGCACCGCGAGCCACGCGACCTGGTCCTCGAACGCCGTCGTGAACCGCGAGCCCGGCCGCGCCCAGGGCACCGCCTGCACCACCACCCCGTGCTCACGGCAATGGACCCGCGGCGCCTCGGCGACGATGTACGCCGGGCACAGACCGACGTCGGGCCCCCTCCATCGTCGCGGCCCGGAACCCCGATCGTAGCGCGGGCAGCGACGCCGGCAGTGCGGGCACCGAGCCATCTCCTTCTTTCGCGGACGCACCCGGATGACGAGCGCCTGAAGTCCCGGCACCCCCTCCCACCTCACGTCCTCCACCACCGCCCGCTCGACTCCGAGCGCACGAACCAGCATCCTCGCGTTGCGCACTTCTCGCTCCCTCTTGGCTCGGTCTCGACAACCCAACCTTGAGGCCCGCGAGAGGTGCGCGCTGCTTTCAGGCCCCCAACCGACCCACGACTACGTCAGGAGAGCCCGAAAAAAACGGCCTCCGCGGCTCGATCCCGACCGGCGGCGGTGGCCGGGAGGCCGTCGAACGGTCGAATTCGTCTCGGCCGGGTCTCCGGAAGCCGTCGGACGGCCTCCTCCCGACTGGGGGCAGTCGCCGGAAGGCCGTCGGACGGCCGAATTCGACTCGGCCGGGTCGCCGGAAGGCGTCGGACGGTCCAATCCCGACTCCCGCCAGTCGCCGGAAGGCGGTCAAACGGTAAAATCCGTCCGGGCTCGCTGTCCAAAAGCTGCTCGACACCCTTTCCTCGACCGCCCGCGGTCGCGCGAGGCCGTCTCCAGGCCGGGGTCGACCGCGCGCGGTCGCTTCACGCTGATGCGAGCACCGCCGACCGACCCGGCGCGGTCGCTCGGATCCGACCTCGCGATCGGTGCGCCTCCCGGTCGAGTCCAGCCGCGCCGATCGACTCGAGGGCTGTCGATGAATCGGAGCGAGCCCCGCAATCGAGATGGTCTCAGCCGCAAGGCGGCGCGAGGAGTCGCGGCGATTGCCCGGCGACGAGCGACAACGCCGCGGATGGGACCGGATCGGCCGGGGCGCGCGACGGGAGATTCGTCGAGGTCTTCAGCTCGCCTTGGCGGGGACGCGGCTCATCGCCCGCTCGGCGAGGGCGGTGATGGTGAGCGAGGGGTTCACGCCCGGGTTCGCGCTGACGGCGGCGCCGTCGACGACGTAGAGGCCGTCGTAGCCGAAGACGCGGTGGTCGGTGTCGATGACGCCTTCGCCCGCGTTCTCGCCCATGCACGCCCCGCCGAGGATGTGCGCCGTCGAGGGGACGCCGAGGAGGGTCTCGGTGAACATGGTCGCCTCCACGCCGCCGACCTTCTCGGCGAAGCGGTGCGCCAGCTCGGTCGCCTCTTCCATGAACGCCTTGGGCGCCTGCGAGGGATCGTCGAGGTGCGAGACGAGGCCCTTCCGGAAGCCGGTCCACGCGTTGCGCCCGAGCTGGAGATCGCATCGTCCCCTCGAGCGTGCGCATGTAGAGGAGGATCTGGCTGGCTTTGGCGTAGTCCGGGACGGTCATCGCGCGCGCCCAGCGCACCGGGTGGCGCGCCAGCCCGCGGATCGCGCCGGCCATGCGGCTGGCGGCGTTGGTCCCCGGCGCATGCGGCAGCGTCAGGAGCCGGAAGAATCCGCTGCCCGCCCCGTAGCGGACGGGCTCGATGTGGCTGTGCTCGTCGGTGTGGAGGATCGAGGTGATGGCCACGCCGCGCGAGTAGTCCTGGCCATCCGGCGAGACGACGCCGAAGAGCGCCTCGCTGTTGGTCCGCACCGCGCGGCCGAGCTGCTCGCTCAACCGGGGCAGGCCGGCGGGGTCTTCCTTCATCTTCAGCAGCAGCGGGATGGTGCCCATCACGCCGCCCGAGAAGACCACGCGGTCGGCGGTGTAGGCGACGCGGCTGCGGCCGAACGAGTCCTTGGTCTCGACGACGTAGCCCTGGCCGTTGGCCATCGGGCGCACCGCCGTCACCTCCGTCTCCGCGATGACCTCGGCGCCGAGGCGCTCGGCCAGGTAGAGGTAGTTCTTGTCGAGGGTGTTCTTGGCGCCGACGCGGCAGCCGGTCATGCAGGCGCCGCAGTAGGTGCAGGCGACGCGATCGGGGCCCTGGCCGCCGAAGTAGGGGTCCGGCATGCGCTTGCCCGGCTCGCCGAAGAGGACGGCCACCTCGGTCGGGTGGAAGTGCTCTTCCCGCCCCATGTCCTTGGCGATCTCGCGGAGGATGACGTCGCCGCGGGTGGTGACCGGCACCGTGGCTGCGCCGAGCATGCGCTTGGCCGTCTCGTAGTGCGGGGCGAGCTCCCGCTCCCACTCGCCGAGGTGCGACCACGAGCGCGCCCGGAAGAAGTCCGACTTCGGCTTGGGCAGCGTGTTCGCGTAGGTCAGCGAGCCGCCGCCGACCCCCACGCCGTGGAAGATCGTGACGTGCTCGAAGAAGGACATCTGGAAGATGCCCTTGAGGCCGGTCTGCGGCATCCACAGCCAGCGGCGCAGGTCCCAGTTGGTCTTGGCGAAGTCCTCCTCGCGGAAGCGCTTGCCCTTCTCGAGCACGGCGACGCGGTAGCCCTTCTCCGCGAGGCGCAGCGCCGAGACGCTCCCCCCGAAGCCGGAGCCGATGATGATCCAGTCGTAGTGCTCGCTCGTGTCCATGCTTCTCCGCCCGGCTTCTCCGCCGCTCGAGCTCGTTCGCTCGCGCCGCTCGACGGCCGAAGAATAGAAGGACGAGCCTTCTCCGGCCATGGTCCTCCGCCCGCGAGGACGAGCTTCGATTTCCTCGTCGCGCGAGATCCTCTCGTCAAGCCCCGCGCGCGGACCTAATCTCGTCTCTCGTGACCGTACGCGCGCGATCGGTTCCCGATGTCGGCAGCCCGGAAGACGACGACGAGCCCGGCGGGCTGATCGTGGAGCACTTCCGCCTCAATCCCACGCCGGCGCTGCGCCGGGCGCTCGGGTGGGGCTCGCTCGTCGTGACCCTCGGCGCGGTGGTCATGGCGGCGGCCATCCTCATCCCACGCCTCGATCCGGGTGGACCGGTCTATTCGCGCGCCGTTCGCACGTCGGCGGACGCGATCTTCTGGGGCGGTCAGGTGAACGTCGACGGCACGCCGATCCGGCGGAGCACGCTCGGCTGGGAGATCGGCCTCGGGCTCTTCGGCCTCGCCTGCATCGTGGCGGGAGGCGCCACCGCGATCATCGGCCTGCGCGGCGTGCTCTCCGAGGAGAGCTACCTCGCGCTCCGCACCGACGGCGCGTACTTCCGCACGGCCGAGGAGCGCTCGCTGATCCGCTGGGAGGACGTGGAGGCGGTCCGCTGGGACCGAGCCACGCGCTCGGTGCTCTTCGAGCGGCACGACGGGAGCGCCTGGATCCGCCGCGAGGCCTACGCGGGCATCGACGGCGAGGAGCTGGCGAAGCGAGCCGGCGAGGTGCGGAGAAAGGCGCTCTTCGGCCTGATCCGCTTCTGACGCGTCTTCCTCGCGCTTCCGCCGGCATCGAGGGCGAAGAGCTGGCGAAGCGAGCCGGCGAGGTGCGGAGAAGGGCGCTCTTCGTGCTCGTGCTCGTGCACGGCCACCTCGGCGTCGAGGTCCCAGCCGTCGATGCGCGCCTTGCGCCGGGTGGGCAGCACCACGAGCCCGAGTCCAGGCTCCTCGCCGGGGCCACACCGCTCGCTGCCCTGCGTGCCGGCCGAAGCGGCGCAGGTCTGCAACAGAGCGAGCTCTTCGTCCGCCACGTCCTCCTCGGCCGAAGAGAGCAGCGTTCGAGCCCCTCCCAGGATGCGTCCGAGGAGCTGCTCCACCTCGTTGGGGCTCGGTGCCGGTGCGGTGAAGAAGCGGCGCCGTCCGCGCAGGTCGTCGCCGTAGGCGCCGTCCAAGAACAAGCCGTGCAGCAGGTTGAGCCGCAAGTCGGAGCCAAATCGCTGGTGCACCGTCACCGAGCCGCCGCGCGGCGAGCGCGAACCCGCTCGACGCGCCAGCCGCCGGTAGCGCGACTCGATGGCCCGCGTCGCGAGCCGGGTGCGGCCGGAGTCGTCGACGCGGCGGTTCGCGTCGGCTGAGAACCAGTCGGTCACGGCCGGGCGGCGACGCGCGTTGTTGCGCCCACGGTCGGTTGCCGTGACGATGCGCCGACGAGGTGTTCGAATGAGAAGCTTCACCGGTGTGATGATTGTCGGCGCGCTGCTCGCGGGATGCGGCAGCGCGCCCGCACGACCGGCGGTCGCCGACTCGAGCCCCGAGGCGCTGGAGCGCGAGTGCACCGCTGGCGATGTCGCACGCTGCGCGGAGCTCGGGAGGCTGTACGCCGAAGGGCGGGATGTGGAGCGGGACGCAGCGCGCGCCGCCGCGCTCTTCGAGCGGGCGTGCGACGCCGGCGTGGCGAACGGCTGCGCCGGCCTCGGGCGCCTCTACCTGCGTGGCCAGGGAGTCGAGCAGGACGCAGCGCGCGCCCACACGCTGATCGAGCGCGCTTGTGCGGCAGGCGACCCCGAGGGGTGCACCGGGCTCGGGTTCCTCTACGCCAACGGGATCGAGGTGGAGCGGAGCCTCGAGCGTGCGCGAGAGCTCTTCGGCCGAGCCTGCGAGACCGACGCGAGGTGGGGCTGCAGCAATCTCGCCGTCTACTACATCCAGGGCGACGGCGGCGCTCGAGACGTCCAGCGGGGTTGCGAGCTGCTCGAGCGCGCCTGCGACGCCGAGGACCCGCACGGCTGCACCGACCTCGGCCTGCTCTACATGAACGGCCAAGGGGTCGAGCGCGACGGCGAGCGCGCCCGAGAGCTCTTCGAGCGGGCCTGCGCGGCGCACGATGCAGCCGGCTGCGTCGGGCTCGGCGTGCTCGCCGAGCAGGCGCCGGAGCCCGACCACGCGCGAGCGCGGGAGCTCTTCGAGCGGGCGTGCGACGACGGCGACGCGCACGGCTGCGCGAACCTGGGAGTCATGTACGCGGCGGGCGCGGGCGTCGCGCGAGACGACACGCGCGCGCACACCTTGCTCGAGCGCGCGTGCAGCAGGGGCGATGGCCTCGGATGCGCGAACCTCGGCCTGCTCTATCGGGACGGGCGGGGCGTGGAGCAGGACCCAGCGCGCGCCCGTCAGCTCTTCGAGCGGGCCTGCCAGGCGCACTCGGCGGCCGGTTGCGCCTTCCTCGGCGCCCTCTATCTCCGAGGAGATGGTGTGCCACAGGATGTGGCGAGGGCGCTCCCCCTGCTGGAGAGCGCGTGCGAGGGCGGCGATCCGGACGGCTGCGCCAATCTCGGGAACCTGTACGCGACCGGCGACGGCGTCGCGCAAGACGACGCGCGGGCGGCGGGGTTCTACGACCGGAGCTGCCAAGCGGGCCAGTTGCACGCCTGCGCCAACCTGGGAGCGTTCTACGGGAGCGGCCGGGGCGTCGAGCGCGACGAGGTGCGGTCCTACGAGCTGCTGCAGCGCGCGTGCGAGCGGGGCAGTCCGCTCGGGTGCGCGAACCTCGGCGTGCTCTACATGGACGGTAGAGGTGTCCGGCAGGATTTCGAGCGGGCGCGAACGTACTTTCAGGCCGCTTGCGATGACGACGAGCCGGCCGGCTGCGCTGGGATGGGCGTCCTCTACCTGAACGGGCAGGGAGTGCCTGTGGACGCTCAGCGAGGAACGCGGCTGCTCGAGGAGGCCTGCCGAGCTGGCAACGCCGCCGCGTGCAGTGCGTTCGAGGAGGCATCCGGCCGTTGAGCGCGCGCGGCGTCGACGCTGGTGGTGTTCGCCGATCGAACGGAGCGAGGAGGCGCGCGACGCCGCCGAGAGATTGCGGGTGAGTCGCTGCGTGCCGGACGCGGCAGGAGAGGGTGCACCCGACCGGGAGGAGAGGCAGACCGCGGCCCGATCCTCGCCCACTTCGAGGCGCGGCCAACCCTGCTGGCCTCGCCCACCGTGACACTGTCGGGGCCGACGGCGAGTACGGATACTTCGGGCACTCGGTCTTCGGCGCCACTGACTGAACCCGCTACCCCACCTGAGCTTGAAGCTTGGTCCGTTCCAAGCTTGATCCGTCCAAGCTCAGCTCGACTCGGAGGAGAGCTGGCGAAGCGAGCCGGCGAGGTGCGGAGAAAGGCGCTCTTCGGCCTGATCCGCTTCTGACGCGTGTTCTTCGCGTCCGGCCCGCTTCGCTCCTCGCTCAGGCCGCGCGGGTGTGGACCTCGACGTCGCTCACGCCGAACTTGGTGAGCATCGCGCGGGCTTGCTCGGCTTCGGCCGTGCTCCCGTGCGCGAAGAGCAGGAACTTGCTGGCCTTGAGGCTCCGTTCGTAGCGGATGACGGAGTCCTTGGGGATGCCGATGCTCGCGAGCGCGGCCGTGAACGCCGCGCCGCCCCCGCCGAGCGCCGCGCCGACCGCCGCCCCCTCGAGCGCGCCCATCAGGATCGAGCCGATGATCCCGCCCGTCAGAATCGGTCCGATGCCCGGGATCCAGAAGAACGCGGGCGCGAAGAGGATGCCGAAGAGCATCCCCCAGAACGAGCCGAGCTTGCCCCAATACTTCACGCGGTCGCCGGCGTTGACGAAGCCGACGGCGTGCTCCTCGGTGTGATAGTCGCGGCCGATGATCGACAGCTGCTTCATGTCGAACCCGGCCTCCTGCATCGCGCGGATCGCGCGCTCGGCGTCCTGGTGGCTGTCGAAGACCGCCACGCAGTTACTCTCGGGAAGGTCCTGCGAATCGCTCATGGGTCGTTCTCCTTTGCGCGCCAGGTAGTTCCGGCGGAGGAGATGACAACCGATCGGCGACGCCCGATCGGGGATGGCGAGCTCCGGCGGCGCGTCAGCCGAGATCGGGCAGCGAGAGCTCGAAGACGGAGCCGCGGCCGGGGGTGCTCTCCACCCGCGCCTCGCCGCCGTGGGCCTCCGCGGCGCTCGGCGCCGTCACCCGCGCCGGCGTCGGGCTCGCGCTCAATCGGCCAGGATCGAGACCACGCGCCCGACGGCATCTCGCTGGGTGATCATCCAGCGGTGGAGCGGGACCGGTAGCCGGTGGTCGGTGGCGCCGGGGAGCCGGCTGGAGCGCGGCGGGACGATCATCAGGTCGTAGGGCGTCCAGAGGGTGTGAACCTCGACGTCGCCGAAGGGCCTTCGGTCGGCCGCGAGCGAGCTCAGGAGCGGGCTCTTCGGGCGCATCTGGACGACGCCGGGCTTGCGCATGGCGTACGCGGTCATCGTGCCGTGGTGCGGGCCGGAGATGGACACGAAGCGCTTCGTCCGTTCGGTGCCGCCGAGCCGTTGCAGCCAGTAGCGGCTGACCAGCGCGCCCATGCTGAAGCCAATCAGATCGAGCTTCGCCTCGCCGGTCTCGTCGAGGAGCGCGCCGGCTGCGTGATCGACCTGCGCGGCGAGGTCCTCGATGGTGCCCGAGCCGTCGTTGGGATCGAAGTCCAGCGCGTGGGTGGGGCGATGGCCCGCGCGCTCGAGCGCGGCGCGCAGGCGGTCGAAGCGAACGCCCTGATCCCAGATGCCATGGACCAAGAGGACCGGCGGTGGCATCCGCGCGGTGTAGCAGCCCGCCCGAGGCGGGAGCCAGTCGGAAAACCGGAGTGGGTCGACCGAGGCGTCCCGGGCGCTCTCGAGACCGCATCGAGCGCGGTCTCGCAGGAGATGGAGCGACCGCGCCTCGGCAGCGAGGGCCACGCGCGACCCGTCGGCCACGCGCGTCCCGTCGACCAGAGAGCGGAGAGGCAGCCCTCAGCCCGGGCGCCGCACCAGGTCGCGCGTGATCGCGGCGACGTCGGGGCAGCCGGTGAGGGCCATGGCGAGGTCGAGCTCCTCGCGCAGGATTGCGAGCACCTGTTCCGCACCTCGCCCGCCGTCGACCGCGAGGCCCCACAGGATGGGCCGCCCCACGAGCACCGCGCGCGCTCCGAGCGCGAGCGCCTTGATCACATCGGTGCCCCGCCGCACGCCGCCGTCGACCAAGACCTCGGCACGCTCGCCCACCGCTTCCGCGACCTCTTCGAGCACGTCGAGGGTGGCGGGCGCGGTGTCGAGTTGCCGGCCGCCGTGGTTGCTCACGACGACGGCGGACGCGCCGTGCTCCACGCAGCATAAGGCGTCGTCCCCGCGCACGATCCCTTTGACGAGCAGCGGCAGCGAGGTGAGCCCGCGCAGCCACTCCAGATCGGCGAACGAGAGCGAGGGGTCGAGGTGCTGCGCGAAGTACGCCGCGAGGCCCGAGTCGTCGGCCTCCGGGAAGTACTGGCGGCCGGCCGCCGTCAGGTTCGCGACCGCCAGGTGCGCGGGCAGCCGGAAGCGGTTTCGCCGGTCACGCTCGCGGGTGCCGAGCAGCGGTGCGTCGACGGTCAGGACGAGCGCGCTGCAGCCGGCGGCCTCGGCACGCGCGACGAGCGCCTCCGTCGCGCCGCGGTCGCGGTAGACGTAGAGCTGGAACCACACCGGCGCCGAGCTGGCGGCGACCACGTCCTCCATCGGCGTGTTCGAGAGGGTGCTCAGGATCATCGGGACGCCCGCCGCGCCGGCGGCGCGCACCGTCGCCAGCTCGGCGTCCGGGCACGCCATCCCATGGAAGGCGGTGGGGGCGACGAGCACCGGCATCGCCGCCGGCTGGCCGAGCACGCGCGTGGCGGGGGTGCGCTTCGAGACGTCGACGAGCACGCGGTAGGCGAGCGCCACCCTTTCGTACGCCGCTCGGTTCTCGCGGAGCGTCAGCTCGTCGTGTGCGCCGCTCGCATAGTAGTCGAGGGCGCTCTTCTCGAGCGCGCGCGCCGCGTCGCGCTCGAAGTCGAAGAGGTTGATGCGCTCATCGGAGCCCATGCTCGGTTCGACCATCGCACACCGATCGGGGCTTTGCCATGGGACAGCCGGTCAGTGCGAGAGCGTGGACATGACGCCGTAGTGGTCGGAGTAGGCCACGGTGCCCTCGGCGATCTGGAGCGGCCCGGTGAGGAAGAGGGTGGAGGAGTCGTGTGCCTCGAGGTTGCGCACCATCACGTGGTCGATGAGCGTCGAGGGTGCGTCGTCCGGGACCAGCGGGTTCGATGCGCAGTAGCTGCACTGGGGCATCGGCGTCTCGGCCACGTAGGGATCGAGCACGGACGAGAGGAGCAGCGCCCAGTTGGCGGGCGCCTCGCCGGCGACGGTGCCCAGATCGGGGCTCGTGTTCATGTCGCCCATCAAGAGCACCCGATCGTCGGTGGTGGTCTTCGTCGCCATCCAGTCGAGCAGCGCCATGATCTGCGCTTGCTGCTCGGACTCCCAGGTTCCGTCGCCGGGATAGGGGATGTCCTGGAAGATCGGCGTCAGGTGGGTGCAGAAGGTGTGGACCGTGCCGAGGTTCGGTACCTCGATGCGCGCGTAGATGACGCCGCGGCGGTTGTAGGTGGCGTCGAGCGGGAGGAAGTCCTGATCGAGCAGCGGATAGCGGCTCAGAAGACCGGTCCCGTACGCGCCCTCGAAGGCGTACTCGCCGCCCGGTGTGGTGGTGCAGGCGAGGCGGATCTGATCGAAGGTCGCGCCGATGTTGGCCGCCAAGCAGGTGCTGCACGCGCTGGCCATGCTGCCGAGCTCGGTCGTGCAGCTCGATGTCACGCATCCCGCCAGCGCGTCGGTGGTCGCCCCGGCGCAATGATTCTGCGCGCACGTCTGCAGCGGATCGAGCTCGGTCGAGCTACACGCCGGACCGCTCCCGCTCGGCGTGCCCGGGTTGGGCGCGGGGAAGGTCGAGTAGGGCCACTTCGACATCGTGGCGTCCTGCAGCGCTTTCACGTCGCTCGCGCGCCACACCTCCTGCACGCACGCCACGTCGAGGGGCTCGTTCGCCAATGCGTGGATCGTGTAGGGCGCGCGCTGGTCGGTGTAGGGCACGAACCCGGGCGCGAGACCCAGGTTGTAGGTGCCCGCGTGCAGACCGTCCGCGTGGTTGCACCCCAAAAAGAGCGTGACGATTGTGATCACCACGGCGTAGCTCACGCGCATGCCCAAAAACCCCTCTTTCGCGAGCGCAGGTGTGGCTCGGATGCTGGTTTTCTAGGTGCTCGCTCCACCCGAACAATCGGCCGCTTTCGAAGACGGTTCTTGCCGGACCGGTGCGAGCCTCCTATGCCCCGCGGTCACGCATGGGACGCCCGCCCGGACAGCACGCGCACGGGGGCGCTCGACGCGCTCTCGTCGCTGCGCTCATCGCATTCGCGGGCCTCATCGCGACGCTCTCGGTCCTGGTGGCGCCGGTCGTCGTGCACGAGCGCGTGGTCGCCGAGCTACGGTCGGCCGGTTTCGTCTCGCCGTCTCTGCGCGTGAGCCACGTGGGCCCGGAGCACGTGTCGCTCGAAGACGTGCGGCTCGGTCCGGACCTCGTCGTCGAGGCGGTGGACGTCGGGGTGGATTTCTTCGCCGGTCGTGTCCGTTCGCTCACGCTGACCGGGGTGCGCTGGCGCAGTGAGGCGACCCCCGAGGCGCTCGAGGCGAGCACGCCCGCGCTGATCCTGCGACGCAGCCCGGGCGCCGACGACGCCGGCGCGCCTTCCCGCGTGAAGTTGGTGCGCTCGTCGATTCGAGCTCGGCGGCCAATCCTTCGGCGTCGAGGGAGAGGTCTTCCCGCATCGTGGCAGCGCGCACCTATCGATCACCTCGCCATTCGGCCGGCACGAGGTGGACGTCCGGGCGCGGCCGGAGGACGGCGCGACCTCGCTCGAGGTGAACGCGCGCGGGTCCTCCGATCGCATCGAGGCGCGTCTCTCTCTGGCGGAGGACGGGCGGGTCGAGCTGACGGCTAAGGCGCGGCTCGGCGCCGAGGAGCGCCACGTCGGTGCTCACCGCGTGCGGCTGCGCGATGCACGCGTGGATTTGGACGCTGCCATCGCCGAGGGTCGCGTCGAGCGGCTCGCCCTCGACGCGCGTTGCGACTCGGCGAGCGTCGACTCGGTGCCGCTCGGCGACGTCACGCTCCGGGCCGGGCTGAGCGAAGAGCGGATTGACTGGCGCCTCGAGAGCGATGGCAAGGGCGGGCTCACCGCATCCGCCGGAGGACGGCTGCCCTCCGAGCTGAGCGCCTTGGCCGCCGTGACCAACGAGCCGGTGGGCTTCGAGCTCGACGGGCCGATCCCCGCCGCGCTGATCCAGCGGGCGATCTCCGGGGTGGAGCTCTCGGGCGATCCGGTGGCGAAGCTCGCCGGCCGCGCGCGCCTCGAGGGCGACCGGGTGGCGCTCGACGAGCTCCGCGGCACCATCGCCATCCCCGCGCTGCACGCGCCGGGCGCCACGACCGACCTCGAGGGTGCGCGCCTCTCGCTCAGCGCGCGAGGATCCATCGGTGAAGGGCTCGATCTCGCGCTCGACCGGAGCTCACGTCTCGTCGTGGCACACGCCACGCTGGCCGATCTCCACGCGCGAAGCCTCGCGCTGACGCCTCACGTGCGCCTGATCGTCGATGGCGCGGGCGTGCGACTGACGGCCGGCTCGAGGCTGACGGCACGGATGGACCGGCTCGCCATCGGGACCGGACCCGCCGCGCTCCGGTTCGAGCGTGTCCGCGCCCGCTTCGGTGCAAAGGGCTCCGAGATGGTCGCGGTGGAGGGCGACCACACGACGATCGAGTTTCCGATCGATGCGTCGGCGGCGCGGGTCGGAGGCGTCCTGGGAGGCCACGGCGTCCGGGCCCACGGCGACCTCGAGGCCACGCTGGCGCCGGGCGAGGATCGCATCCTGCTGCCGCTGCGTCTGCGGGTGGCCGAGCTGACCCAGCACGAGAGCGAGAGCGCGCTGCACGACGCGCGCGTTCGCCTCCCGCTCGCCTGGCAGAACGGCGAGCTCGAGGCCGAGGGGACGCTGCGGGCGAGGCGGATCGCGTGGCGCGACGTACCGATCGGCCCCGTCTCGGGCGCGGTGCGATTGACCACCGATCGGGTCGCGCTCGCGTGGACCGGCCCGGTCGCCCGGAACACGCGGTTTTCGTTGACCGTGGGCGTGCGCCTCGGCGAGCGGCCGACCGGCAGCGTGGACATCGCGGTGCCTCGCTCCACCGTGAAGGAGAGCGATCCGATCTCACGGGTGCTGGCCGAGCTGACGTCGCTGCATGTGGCCGGTCCGATCGAGGGCGCGCTCCATCTGCCGATCGAGGCGCCTTCGCGCGGCAGAGCGCGCTTGCACGTGGACGGAGCGCGGGTCGCGAAGCCCGGAGGCATGAAAGCGGAGGGCGTCTACGGCACGCTCCGCCTGACGCGGCTCTCTCCCGTGGAGAGCGCGCCCGCGCGGCTGGCCTGGTCGGAGCTGGCGTTCGGCGATTTCGTGACCGCCGGTCCGGGCACGGCGCAGCTCCGCCTCGACGCACCGCATCACATCGCCGTCCGGGACATGGAAGCGAAGCTCGCGGGCGGCAACTGCCGGGCGGCGCCCTTCTCCTTCGACTGGGAAGCGCCGGACGTGCCGCTTCGGCTCGCGTTGCGCGGCGTGGATCTGTCGGACGTGCTGAACGCGGCCACCAAGGGTCGCGTGCGCGGGAGCGGCCGGTTGGACGGAACGCTCGCGTTCCGCGTGAAGCTCGGTGACGAGCGACGTCTGGTCCTCGGCCCGAGCCGCTTGAGCGCGCGGGAGCCGGGCCGCCTGCAGGTCGCGGACCTGGCGGAGCTCGCGTCGCCGCGGGTCTCGGATCTCGACGCCGTGATCCAAGGCCGCATCGTTCAGCAGCGCGTGCTCGGCGCGCTCTCGGACTTCCGCTACCGGCAGCTCGTGCTCACGGTCGACGAGACGACTGGAACAAGGCGCGTCCGTGCGCGCGTTGTCGGTCAGGGGGTGCGGACGCCACAAGAGCTGGACGTCACGCTCAACCTCCGAGGCATTCAGCCCCTCCTCGACCACGCCCTGCGGCTCTGGCCCAGCGGCGAGACGACCATCCGAGTACGGCAGCCGTGAAGCGCATTCTCCCTCTCGCGTTCGTTCTCCTCGGCGGATGCGCCATGCAGCACAACGTCAACCTCGCTCCGGTGCACGTGGAGCCCATCCGCGTGCAGATGGACGTGAACGTCAACGTGCACGAGAGCGCCGATTCGGAGGACGCGACGAGCGGCGGCGAGGAGCCGGCCGAGACGCCCTCCACGCCGGCCGGCGGCTGACACCGCTCAGGTCGTCCTCGGTCGGCCTCCGCGCCGGCGAAGATCGGCTCGTGTCTTCCCGCGCGATGGCGCGTCGCTCGGCGAGGCGAGGGCGTCGCTACCCTGCGTCGGCACGCCTCGGGGCATCGTGCCGCCCTGCCTTCTCTCGGTGAGCATCGCCTCGGTCTCGTGGGAGCGCGTGGATCGGAGCCCGGATTCAGGGGACTAGGAGCCGCCTTCGAGATCGCGGACCGAGTGCGGGACTCCCGGCCCGGTCGAATCCAATGCTCGGAGGTATCAGATGTCGAAGATCCTCGTTCGGAGCCGCTACGCGCTCCTCGTCGCGCTTCCGCTCGCGCTGGTCGCGTGCGCGCACAGCGGCGCCGCCAACACGGCTCCCAACGCGGCGTCCGGGACCACCGCCATGGGCGGCGGCTCGCTGAGCGACGGGCAGATCGCGGGCGTCCTCGAGGCCGTCAACCTCAACGAAGTCCAGCAGGCGCACCTCGCGGAAGAGAAGGCCGCCACCCCGGCCGTGCGGAACTACGCGAGCTACCTGATGAACGGTCACGAATCCGCCGCGCGACAGCAGGCGCAGGTGCTCGATCGGGAGGGCATCACGCCGGTCGAGAGCGACCTGAGCCGCCAGCTCCGGCACCAGAGCCAAGACGAGGAGCGGCGCCTCTCACAGCTCCAGGGGCAGCAGTTCGACGACGCCTACATACAGGCGCAGATCCAGCAACATCAGGCCGCGATCCAAATGCTGGATCAAAAGCTGATCCCGAACGCGAGCGATCCGGCCTATCGCGCGTATCTCGAGCAGCTCCGCGGCGACCTCCAGCAGCACCTCGCCAACGCGCTGCAGCTCCAGAGCGCAGAGATGGGCTGACGGGTCGTCGCCTCACGCGCGTGGAGGCTCGCGGACGCCACGGCGTCGCGGACCCGCGGGTTTGGTCGTGGCCACACGCGCGTCGAGGCTCGCGCACAGAAGTGTGCCGAACGAGTCCACGGAGGTCGTCGCCACGCGTACGTGACCCGTGACGGGATCGAGCGGCGCGACGGATCTCGAGCTCCGTCGGGCGCCCCCTACGCGCCGGAGCGCGCCGCTCGTGCCCCGGCGCCGGTCGTGGCAGAGTTCGGGCGCGATGAGCGACAAGAGCGAGAGCGAGAAGCTGGAGAAGGGAGCGCGCGTCGCGATCGTGTCCGGCCGACAGGGCAAGGGCATGCGCGGCGAGGTGTTCTGGGTCGGCGAGAGCCGCTACGGCAAGGGGTTCCGCTACGGCGTGCGCGGCGACGACGGCGAGACCTACTGGGTGGACGAGAAAGACGTCGGCCCGGAGGACGCGGTCCCGGCGCCCGAGCTGCCCGAGCAGAAGGCGCTGGAGAAGGGCACGCGGGTCGAGATCACGCGCGGAACCAGCGCCGGAGCGCGCGGCGAGGTGTTCTGGGTCGGCGAGAGCCGCTACGGCAAGGGGTTCCGCTACGGCGTGCGCGCCGACGACGGCGAGACGCACTGGGTCGACGGGCCCGGCATCGAGGCGATCGAAGGGCCGCCGCCGCCCGCGTCCTCGCCGCGAGGCGCGCCGAGCCGGCAGGAGAACGAGTTCCAGGATCCGCCGCAAGAGAGCGAGTTCCAGGATCCGCCCGGCGGCTTCGACGACGCACCGGCCGGGTTCGAAGAGGCGCCCGCATCCGCCGGCTTCGACGACGCGCCGCTGCCCGGGGACGACGACATCGTCTACGACGAACGCGAGCTCGAGGACGACGAGCCCCGTTCTGATCTGAGGCTGCCGACGCAGAGGCCGTGGCGCGGAATCTCGCGGCGTCGCGGGTCGTTCCGCGGCGAGCAGAGCGTCAGTAGTCGAGCTGACGGAGGAAGGCCTCGTCCTCGTGGGACGAGGTATTGCGTGCACCTCGACGACGCGGGCGCGCCCGAGGCGCCGGCCGCTCCGCGGATGGACGCTGGCGCACGCGAGCACTGGACGCGGACCGTCGGGCGGAGCGAGGACGCTCGGCGGTCGACGCCTCACGGCTCGCGCCGGTCGCATCGGGGGAGCTCTCCTCGGCCGTGTCGATCGAGCTCGCCTCGGCCTGGGTCGGGGCGTCGCCGGTCGAGCTCTCGCCCGCGTTCGCAGCGGTCGACGGCGCCGCGTGCTGCTGAAGATGGTCCTCTGCGACGGCGCCCAACCCCTGCGCTTCGTTCGCTGCTGGGCCGGCCGCGGGCTGCACCCCCGGGAGCGGGTTCGGCGATGCCACCGGAGGTGTCGCGTCCTCCTCGGACGACAGCCGTACGCCGACGAACACGGCCGCGGCACCCAGGGTGAGCGCGACCACGAGAGCAGCACCTCCAGCGAGCCATCGACGCTTGCTCGGGCCGGTCTCCTCGAACGTGTCGGTGGCTGCTTCGAGGGGGGGCGCCGAAGGACGCCCGAGGCGGGGTCGCAGCGAGCTCCTCGACACCACGGCCGTGTCCGCCGTGGCCATGGCCTTCGCCGCGGCGCGCACCGCCGCCGCATCTCGCGCGCGCTCTGGAAGCGCGCGTTTCGGTCTCTCTTCAACGCGCGGTCGACGACCGAGACCACCTCGGGCGGCAGGTCGGGGCGCACGCTCTCGATCGAGGGGATGTCCTCGGTGGCGATTCGGATGAGCACGTCGCCCATGTGCTCTGCTTGGAGCGGAGGCTCTCCGACGAGGGCCTCCCAGAGCACGACGCCGACGCTCCAGACGTCCGTACGCCCGTCGATGTCCGGGAGGCCGCGCGCCTGCTCCGGCGACATGTAGAGAGGAGTGCCGAGCACCGCGCCGGTGCTGGTGAGGCGCGCTTCGTCCGGCCCGCCCACGCTGCGGCTGATGCCGAAGTCGAGCAGCTTCGGGTAGTCTCCGTCGCCGTCGTGGACGAGGAAGATGTTATCCGGCTTCACGTCGCGGTGGACGATCCCGGCGTCGTGCGCGGCTGCCAGCCCGCTCGATCTGATCGACGATCTCGAAGAGCTCCTGTTCGGTCGGCGGTAGCTCTTCGAGCCGGTCGGCGAGGCTCTTCCCGTGGAGGAGCTCCATCACCATGAAGGGCTGGCCGTCGTCCATCATCCCGAAGTCGAGGATCTGGACCACGTTCCGGTGCCTGAGCCCGCTCGTGAGACGAGCCTCGCGCAGGAAGCGCTTGGTCAGCTTCGCGCGCCCTCCCGGCGCGTCCATCACTTTGACCGCGACGGCGTTCTGCAGCACGAGGTGGGTGGCTCGCCAGACGCTCGCCATCCCTCCCTGACCGATCGGCTCTTCGAGCCGGTACTTCTCGCCGACAATCATCCCCGCGTGCACCCGTAGTGTGTACCGCGGAACGAGGATGCAGGCATCCGCAGGATGGACTCCGGCCACCGAGTGCGCTCGCTACAGTCTGTTGTCTCAGTGCGCCCCTGGTGGCGTTTTCAGCAAATGTGGTGGCTGGTCGCAAGGTCGTCGCCTCGCGACCGGTCAGGTATGGTGACCGGCGGAATGGCGGAGGGCACCGAGTGAGGAGGATCGCGTCCCTGATCGTCGTGGCGCTCGTCGCGGCGGTCGTCGTCGCTGGCGGAGCCCGGGCGCAGGTGGGACACCGACCCACGGCGCGCAGGGCTGCGGCGCGCGCGCTCTTCGAACAGGGCATGCGCGCCGTCGACGACAGGGATTGGGAGCGCGCCGCCGATCGCCTCCAGCGGTCCCAGGATCTGCACCCGTCGCCGGTCGTCGCGTACAACCTGGCGCTCGCGCTGAGCGAGCTCGGTCGCTTCGTCGAGGCGAGCGCGTACCTCCGCGGGATCGTGCAAGAGGCCGGGGAAGAGTCGGAGGTCGGCCGCCGCGCCCGCGCGCGTCTCGACGAGGTCGCGCCCCGCATCGGGAGCTTGCGCGTCGACGTGACGGGTCCGACCGATCGCGTCGAGGTCGAGGTCGACGGACAGATTCTTGGCGGCCACGGCGTTCGGCGTGGCGCAGCCGGCGGATCCCGGCCCCCATCGGATCACGCTGCGGCGGGGGGACGAAGAGCTGACGTCCGAGGAGGTCGCCGTCGAGTCGGGACAGCTCAGCACCGTCGCGCTCGAGGCGCCTCCCGCGCCGCCCACGCCCGAGCAGACCGCTCGGGCGAGCTTGCGGCAACCCGACAGCTCACCACTGAGCACCGGCGGCGCCCCGCCCGCCGGCATCGAGGAGCAGTGGTGGTTCTGGACGTTGATCGGAGCCGGCGCCGCGGCGGTCGTCGTCGCGATCGTCGCCGCCGTGTTGTTGCAGCCCGCCCCCTTGCAGCCGGGCGACAACGGCGCCGTTCACACGCTCCTGCTGGAAGCCCGATGAGAAGCGCGAGTCTCTCGCTCGTATTCGCGATGGCGACGCTGGGATGCACGGCCACTCCACCGGAGGTGCTGGTGACCATCGACGCCCAAGATGGGGTGAGGAGCAGCTCGAACCGGGTCCAGATCGAGCTCTGGGGCAGCCCCGATGGCGTGACGCTCGAGAACATGCAGTCGGAGACGGGAACGAGGCCGAGCGGTGTCTGGTATCCGTGGACCGTCGCGCTCTCACCGCGGGGTGGAGATCCCGGCCGATTCTTCCGCATCGAAGCGACAGCCCTCGGTGGATCGCCGAACGCGCCGGTGACGGTCGCCACGGCCGGTCTGGTCGGCGACTACAGGGCGGGGCGGGTTCAGCACCTCTACCTGCTTCTCCAGGACGCGTGCATCGGCGTGTCGTGCGAGGATCCCTCGACGACCTGCGTGAACGGCGCATGCACGGCGGTTCCGAGGGATCCGTCGCCCTTCGATCCGGACGCGGGATTCCCGGACGGGGGCTCCCCGCACGTGGTCGCTGACTGCGACGGCGGCCAATGCGTGTCGCGGTGCGCGTCCGGCTGGCAGGACTGCAACCACCTCGCCGGAGACGGGTGCGAGACCCCAGCATCCCGGCCGTGTGCCCTTCCCGACGCGGGTGACAGCGGCGCGCGCGACGCAGGTCCGCGAGACGGCGGCTCACCCGACTCGGGTCTGCGGGACAGCGGTCCGCCCGACTCGGGTCTGCGGGACAGCGGCTCACCCGACAGCGGCCCAGCCGACTCGGGCCCAGACTCCGGTCCGACCTGTCCCTGTACCGATCTCGCATCGGGTGACCAGGAGTGCTGCGGGTCGCAGTGCTGCCGCCACTCGATGGGCCAGGGGTGTCATCTGGGCGCCTGCGTCACGGACGCATGCGGCGGGAGCTGTTCCACGGGAAGGCTCTGCGTCGTCGGGGGCGGGTGCGAACTGCCCTTCAACTACCACTGCGCGATGACCTGTTCGCCCGGCCAGACCTGCTGCAACGACACGCTGCCCGTTTCGACCTGCGTCTGGGGGACGGGCAGCCCGGGTTGCTGACACATGGGCATTTCATCATGGCATCCGGGAGGTTGCAGGTGAGCAGGTTCGTCGCTGCTGCCGGGCTCCTCGTCGTGCTCTTCGCTACGGCGGGAGCGTCGGCGCAATCCGAGACCCGAGAGGAAACCGAGCGGACGGCCGAGGCGCGGGCGCTCTTCCGCGAAGGCATGGACGCCGTCGACCGATCCGATTGGGCGACGGCGGCCGACCGGCTCGGTCGCTCCTACGAGCTGCGGCCCTCGCCCGTCGTTCTCTACAACCTGGCGGGAGCGCTCGCTCAGCTCGGCCGGCTGGTGGAGGCGAGCGAGGATCTCCGCGCCGCGATCCGCGCGAGCGACGACGACTCCCGTCTCCACGACCTGGCGGAGCGGAGGCTGGCGGAGGTGGAGGCTCGTCTCGGTACTCTCCAGATCGATCTCACGGGCGCTCGCGACGGGGTCCAGCTCATGCTCGACGGCGCGCCGGTCCCAGCCCCCTTGCTCGGTGTCCCCCAGCCCGCCGACCCGGGCACGCATCGGGTGAGCGTGAGCCGAGGCGCCGCCGAGCTCTCGGCACGCGAGGTCGAGGTGCAGAGCGGTCAGCGGGCGACGGTGAGCCTGGAGGCGCCTCCCGCCGTCGGGCTCAGCCCCGAGGAGGTCGCGCGCTCGAGCGTGGAGCCGGCGCGCCTCAACACCGAGCCCGTCGAGCCGACTGAGAGCGGAGGAGACGACATCCTGACCAGCTGGTGGTTCTGGACCGTGATCGGGGTGGTCGTGCTCGGCGCGGCCGCCGCCGCGATCACGGCGGCGAGTCTTCCGCCGTCCGTCATGCCTCCCATCCAGGGAGACAGCCAGAGCGTGCACACGACCCTCCTGGAGGGCCTGTGAAGAGGGCTGGGCTGCTGCTGGTGATGGCGATCGCCTTCGGCTGCAAGACCGTCGCGCCGACCGAGGTCCTGGTGACCATCGACGCCGAGCCCGACGTGCGGGCGACCTCCATGCCCGCGAACCTGCGAGTGAACATCTGGGGGCGGGGGCAGAATGGGAGCTTCGAAGGTTCGCCCGACACCGAGATGGGATCGCGCTGGCCGTGGACCGTCGCCCTCGTGCCGGCGGCTGGCGACGCGAACCGCGTCTTCCGCGTGGAGGCCACGGCCCTCACGTCGGAAGGAGCCGTGGTCTCACAGACGCGCATCGTCGGGAGCTATCTGCCCCATCAGATCCAGCACGTCTACCTGCTCCTCCAAGACTCCTGCATCGGCGTGACCTGCGAGCAGCTCGACACGAGCTGCAGCGAGGGGCGCTGCCAGCCGATCCCCGAGATGCCGAGGACCTTCCACCCCGAGGCCGGCCTTCCCGACGCGAGCCCGCCCCTCGGGGGCTGCGTGCCGGGCTCCCTGGAAGCGTGCGACCACGCGGACAACGACTGCGACCGGCGCGTGGACGAGGGGTTCGACTTCCTGACCGACGCCGCCCACTGCGGTGGGTGCGACACGAGCTGCAGCACCGACGTGCACTGGAGCGGGATTTGCCAGGCCGGCCAGTGCGCGTGCGAGAGCGGCTGGTTCGACTGCGACGGAGACCCGACGAACGGCTGCGAGACCCAGAAGCGCGACGCGATGAGCTGCGGCCAGTGCGGTCACCGCTGCGGAGGTGCGACGCCCGTCTGCCGTGTCAGCGGTGGCAGCGCCGAATGCGTCGCCGGCTGCGGTCCGGGAGAGACCTCGTGTCCGGGCTCCTGCGCGGACCTCACGAGCGACCCGCAGCACTGCGGGAGCTGCGACAACGCGTGCTCGGCACCTGCGTGTCAGACCGCCGTCTGTCGGAGCGGAGCGTGTGACACCAGCCCCACTCCTGGAAGCGCCTGCGAGGCCGACGGAGATTCCTGCACCATCGATCAGTGCAACGCGTTGGGCGAATGCGTCGCCGGGCCCAACACCTGCGACGCAGGGGTCATGCACGTCGACGGCGGGGTCGACGCGGGACACGACGCCGGGGTGGACGCGGGGACGCGAGACGCGGGGCCGACGTCCTACGCGTGCACCGACGGCACGACCTGTGGCTCTCCGTGTTGCCAGACGACGTCGATAACGGCGTGCTGCGGCGGCGCCGAGAACGTTTGCGCCTGGGGGTCCCTCTTCGGTTGCTACACGAGCGGCTCGGGGACGGACCCCTGCCACGGCAGCTGCGCGGGCGAAGTCTGCTGCTACCAGGGCGGGCCGCTGCACTGCTGTCCCTCCGGCCAGGTGTGCGATAGCAGCGGCAGCGGCTGCACGAGCCCGCGCTGAGCCCCTCCTGACCCGCGCTCTGGTCTACAGTCCCGGACCATGGCGGAGCGGGTGGACGTGGTGGTCATCGGCGCCGGGCTGAGCGGTCTGACGGCCGCGCGGCGCCTGCGCGAGGGCGGAGCCTCGGTGACGGTGGTGGAGGCGCGCGATCGCGTCGGCGGCCGCACGCTGAGCCGGCGCCTCGGCCGGGACGTGATCGATCTGGGCGCCCAGTGGATCGGGCCCACGCAGGATCGCGTCGCCCGGCTCGCCGACGAGCTCGGCGTGCAGACGTTTCCGCAGCGCTGTGAGGGCGACAAGATCCTGGCCGTCCACGGGCGCGTGAAGAGCTACCGAGGCGACATCCCCTCGCTTCCGGTCCACGCGCTGATCGATCTGCAGGCGACCATCTGGCGGCTCGACCGCCTCGCGAAGCGCGTCCCGCTCGATGCACCTTGGAGCGCGAAGGATGCCGAGGCGCTCGACGGACTGACGTTGGAGGACTGGAAGCGGCGGCACGTGAGAACGCGCGGCGCCAAGACCGTCCTCGACATCGCCACCCGGGCCATCTTCGCCGCCGAGCCGAGCGAGCTCTCGTTCTTGCACTTCCTCTTCTATCTGCGCTCGGGAGGCGGGCTGATGCGCCTGGCGCAGGTGAAGGACGGCGCGCAGGAGCGGCGCTTCGTCGGCGGCGCGCAGCAGCTCTCCGAGCGCCTGGCCGAGCCGCTCGGAGCTGGGTTGATCCTCGAATCGCCGGTCCGCGCCATCACGCAGTCGGAGGACGACGTGGTGGTGCACGCCGACCGAGGTGAGCTCCACGCCGCCCGCGCGATCGTGGCGTTGCCTCCCGCGCTCGTCGATCGCATCGACGTGATGCTGCCGCCGATGCGGGACCAGCTCGTGCAGCGGATGCCGATGGGCTCGGCCATCAAATGCGTCGCGGTCTACGAGCGGCCCTTCTGGCGCGAGCGCGGGCTGAGCGGCGAGGCCGTCAGCGACGAAGGACCCGTCCGGCTCGTCTTCGACGACAGCGCGCACGACGGATCGCAGTCGGCGCTGGTCGCGTTCCTGCTCGGCAGCGCCGCACGAACCTGGAGCGCTCGCGCGCCCGAAGAGCGCAGAGGAGCGGTGCTCGGCGCGCTGAGCCGGCTCTTCGGACCGGAGGCCGCACGGCCGACCGAGTACGCCGACCAGGACTGGATCGCCGAGGAGCACAGCGCCGGCTGCTACGTCGGCCTGATGCCGCCCGGCGTGATGACCACCTGCGCCCGCGCGCTCCGCGAGCCTTGCGGCCGCCTGCACTGGGCCGGCACCGAGACCGCCACCACGCACAACGGCTACATGGACGGCGCCATCGAGGCCGGTGAGCGCGCGGCGACCGAAGTCCTCCGCGCGCGTTGACGTCCGGAGGCGTCGCGCGACCGAAACCCACCCCGCGCTGACACCAGCCAGCTAGGCGCGAGGAGACGTGCCGGACCGAAGCCCTCCGCGCGCGACGCCAGAGCCCGCAGCGTCAGAAGACGTAGCGGAGGTACACGCTGCCGTGGATGCCGAGCGCGGGCGAGCTACCGGTCGGCGCCTGCAAGGAGGGGTAGTGCCGCGTCCCGCCGACCAGCCCGATGGAGTGGTGGCGGGCGCGGAAGTGGAAGTCCATCCCGAGCTCGCCGCCGTAGTTGATGCCGATCGTGCTGGCGCTCTGCAGGCCGTAGAGGCCGAGCACATCCGTCGTGGCGACCGCGACCCCGAACTGGCCGGAGATCCACATGGCGAACCACTCGGTGAAGTTCGCCTGCAAGCGCAGCGCGGCGCTCCCGCCCACCAGCGCGAAGGCGGTCGTCGAGGGCGGCGCCGGCGCGTTGGTCTCGTGCATCGACCCCTCCGCAGCCACGATCACGTGGAGGAAGTCGAAGATCTCGTAGCCGACGCCGACGCTCGCCCAGGGGCCCGCGTTGATGTAGTCGCCGATGCCGTTCACGAACCCGAGCGCGCCGAGCTGCGTCTCGACGAAGAAGCCGTGCGCGTAGAGGTCGCGGGTGATCTCGGATCGCCTCGGGCGGCAGCCGCTCCACGTCGAGCCGCGTGGCGTCCGGTGCCTCCGTGGCCACGGTCTCCTCTTCGCCGGCCTGAGCGGCGGCGAGATGGGGCGCGAAGAGCAGGACCGACGCGAGCGCGATGCAGGCGAAGGTGTTGCGCGTCGTCACAGCGCTCTTGGGCACGGCGCGAGACTACCGAGCGGCGGCATCGAGCGTCAATCGGCACGGCGCCCTTCGTGAATACCCGCCGCGCTCGGCCGGTCGCAACGAAGAGCCAGCCTTCCGGCGGCTCCTGCGCGGATCCGGAGCGCCGCCTGTCGCGCGGCGTGGGTCCGGCTCGGTCCAGCTTCCCGCTCGGTGCTCTGCAACGAGGAGGACGACGATGAATCGTTTCGCCACCCGCATCGCCCTCGCGGCGCTTCTTCTCGCGGTCCCCGCGGTCGGCTCCGCGCAAGACCGGCACAGCAGCGCGGCGCAGGTCGCCGCCGAGGTGCAGGCCTTCTACGACCAGACCACCACCGTCCGCACGGCGTTCACGCAGGCCGCCTACGACCGCGTCTACCGGCGCACCACCCGCTCGCGCGGCGTGCTGACGATCGCGCGACCCGGCAAGCTGCGCTTCGATTACCTCGGCGGGAACGGGAAGGTGGTCGTCAGCGACGGCCGCGAGCTCACCGTCTACGAGCCGGACGATGACGGAAGCGCCGGGCAGTACGTGCAGACCGAGGTGCGGGAGGACGCCGCCTCGGCGCTCGGCTTCCTGACCGGGCAGTCCCGCCTCGACCGGGACTTCCGCTTCCGGCTCCGCGACGCCAACGCGTTTCACTGGCGGGGCCAGGTGCTCGAGCTGACGCCGATCCGAGCGCAGCCGAGCTACCGCCGCGTCTTCCTCTTCGTCGACCCTCGCTTGCCGGGGGTGGTCCGCCGGGTGCTGATCCAGGACCACGAAGGCAACCTGAACCGCTTCGACTTCCAGCGCACCGAGTTCAACCGCGCGGTGGACCCGGAACGTTTCGCCTTCACCCCGCCGCGCGGCGCGCGTCGCCTCCGCTGAGCGCTCGCGCCGCCTCGGGTCCGGTCTCGACCGACGCCGCGTGGACGGACGGTCGCTTCCGCCTGGCCTCGAGAGTCGGCGCGCTCTCGCCGACGTTCTGCCGGAGGCGCTGCTGTGAGGGACCGGCCTCGGGTTCTCCAGCTCGCTCGACGACTCAGGGCGTCATCGCGGCGCCCGCCGCCGCGGCGGCGTCGGCCGGGCCGAAGAGCGCAGGCGTCGGCTGCGTCCACGGCTGCGCGTCGCCCTGCACCAGCACGCCGCGCACATCGGTCACGCGCACGGTCATCTCGAGGAGCAGCTTCGGCGGCGTGTCCCCCTGCGCGCGCATGCCCATCCGCACGCCCAGCAGCTCGGGGATCACGTCCGGGATGTACGCCTGGACCCGCGGGTCGAGCGCCGACTGGCTGTTGGGGTGCAGCACCAGGTTGGCGTTCGGCGCGCCGTTCACGACGGTCGCGAGATCCGTGGCCACCTCGTCGAGCTGCTCTTGTCGCACCGTGCCGCTGTAGCGCGCGCCCGGGTCGAGGTGGATGGTGCGCTCCCAGCCCGAGTAGTCCGGCACGATCTTGTTGTCGACGACCTCGACGCCCGGGTTGTACTCCTGGAACTCGTTGAAGCCGTTGACCGTGACGGCCACCGACGCGCCGTTGGCGGTGTCCAGGTTCGAGATCGTGTAGTCGATCTGGATCTCGACGTCGCCGCGCGTCAGCCAGGGAAGGTGCGACCACGGGATCTGCATGTTGCCGATGTGCGACTCGGCTGCCCGCTCCTGCTGCGTCGGCTGGCGGTAGGGGATCTCGATGCGCTGCTCGAGGATGTAGAGCGTCCCGTCGCGCGACATGAAGAAGGGCGGCGTGTTCTCGTCGATGGCGATGGCCCAGGGACCGCCGCCATCGGCCGCGACGTAACGCTGCTCGGGGACGCAGCCGACGGCCGTCAGCGCGACGGCTGCCAGCGCCGCGGCCAAGATCACGATCGCACGAACCCTACGCATGCCCGCACCTCCGCGGCCATCGTAGCGCAGCGGGCGCCGCGGATCACCGGGGTCGCAACGCGAGGAGCTCGGCCCGGCCCAACACGGGCAGCGTCCGATGTGCCGAGATGGTGACATCGAAGCGGGCCAGCGCGTCTGCGTAGCCGCGCTGCTCGAGCCGGGGGAGGATGAGAAAGCCGCGTCCGCCCGGCGTCAGGTGTCCCGACAGCTCGGCCAAGAAACGCCGGACCACGCCACCGTCGCGGCCTCCGAGGTACGCCCGCTCCGCGTCGCTCCGAGGCTCGCCGAAATGAAACGGCGGGTTGAAGAGGACCCGATCGAATCGCTGGCCCGCGACCGGCGCGAAGAGATCGCCGTGCAGGCAGCGCGGCGCCGGCAGACCGTTCATTCGGGCGGACTCCGCGATCGCGTCGAAGGGCACGTGCGGCAGATCGGTGGCGGTCACCTCCGCGCCGGCGCGCGTGGCCATCAGCGCCCACACACCCGAGCCCGTGCCGAGGTCGAGGGTCGGCTCTTTGGGCGTCACCCGCTCCAGCGCGGCCTCGAAGAGCGGCGCGAACGACAAGCCCAGCGCGGGAACCGGGTTGCACACCTCGGGCGCGACGACGATCCGCAGGCCGGCCACCCGGACGTCCCGCCGCCGGCCGGAGGCGGCCTTCATGCTCCGGGTCAGGAGCCGGAGCCGCAGCGCGTCGAGCCCGACCCACGGCGAGACGCGTAGAGGTCTGCGCTCGCTGGCGCAAGCCGCAGCGCTGCAGCGCTGAAACACCTCAGCGCCGGCGGCTCGATGCGATCGAGGCCAAGCCGAGCGCGAAGAGCCACGCTGCCATCCCGGCTCGGCACGGCGGAGTAGCCGCCACCCTCCGGCGGATCGGAACCTCGCTCCTCGCGACCCATTCCGTCGACTGGCGTGTCGAGCAGATGGCGATGAAGAGCCGGCACTCCTCCGAACGGCTGGGAGTGCCCGCGCGAGCCTGTAGGCGCGCGGGCCGAGGTCGCGTAGCCTCCCGTCGCGATGGTCGAGCCGACGGGGGACGAGGTGAGCGAAGAGGCGGGGGAGCTCGCCGAGCGGGTACGGAGCGGTGCCTTGCCGCGCGAAGCGCTCGAGCTGCTGTCGTCGGTCGGAGACGCGGCCGCGCGCCGCGCTCTGGGCCAGATGGAGCTGGTACTGAGCGCGCCAACGCCGCCGAGCGCGCTCGAAGAGCTCCCGCCCGCGTTTCCGCTCGGGTGGCTCTCGTGGTCGGGCGGCTTCTCGCGGCTGGATCGCTCCGTGGCCGTGTCGACCGCGCTGGCGATCGGCCGCACGGTGGGGCCGCTCCTGGACCGCGAGCCCTCGCACGTCCGCGCGTCGCTGGTCGGGCTCCACACGGGGCCGGGCGGTGCGATGTTGCTCACCGGTGAGATCCTCGAATCGGCTCCTGCCGCTCGCGAACCTGGCCGAGGACCTCCTCGATGCGGTGGCGCGGTGGTTGGACGAGCCCGAGGCCGCGAACGCGGAGGCCGTACGAGAGGTGTGGCCGCCAGTGCTCCGGGAACGTGCGAAGGCGGCGCAGCTCGCGGAGCTGGTGGGCGTATCGTGGCCGGCGCTGTGGACCCTGCGCTGGCTCGGTCGCAGCGCCTCGGGCCCCGCGGACGAGGTGAGCGCCGCGGTCGGCTACGTCGCCACCCACGCGGAGGTCGCGCTCGAGGATCGGGGGCGTGTCTCCGAGGCCGCGCGCGCTGCGCTCCGCGCGAGCCTGCTCGCAGCCTGAGCGCGGCTCGAAGTGGCCCTCTCGGTGAGGCCGACCGTGCCGGCGCCGAGATCGTGCCGGCGCCGAGATTCGGGCGGGCGCCGAGATTGGGCGGGCGCGATGGGCGGCGCCGAGATTCGGGCGGGCTCGCGTCGCCGCGCTCAGCCGTGGCTCATCTCGACCAGCTTGCCCACCGTCCGCCAGTTCCGGCCCGTGCCGATCACGCCCAGCTTCGAGTCGAAGTAGGCGTTGGTGAGCTTCGTCCGCGCCGCGCCGTTCGGCAGGTGGAGGTAGATCTCGCGCCCGCGCACCCGGAACGCGTCGCCCGGGGATTCGATCCGGATCCAGCGCTTCGATCCGCTCCCGGCTCGGCTCGGCGTCGAGGAAGAGGACGTGGAGCGTCTTCGGGTCCACGCCTTCGGTGGCGAAGGGGCTCGCGGCGAGGACGGCTTCCAGCTCGTCGCCGGTCCGCAGCACGAGGGGAGGGCGATGTCCGAAGCGCGCTTCGATCCGGTCCCCGGCGTCGGAGGCGAGGCGCTTCGCGAGCGCTCGCGAGGCTCGGAACACGACGTTGCCGCTCTGGATGTAGGTCCTGACGGAAGTGGCTCCGACTTCTTCGAAGATGGCGGCCAGCTCTCGCATCGGGAGCTTGTTCTTCCCGCCCACGTTGATGCCGCGCAGGAGCGCGATGTTACGTCGGAGTTGGGGCCATCGATGTCTTCCAGCGTCCTCTGGGCTCCGGCCGAGACTACGGAAGATTGAAGGGCGGTCCAAGGCAGCGCGACCGGCGGCTCGTGTCGGCCGTGGGAGCCGAGCGCCGCGCGTCCCCGAGGCGTAGCTGGCGAGCTGCGACCGAGCCCGCGTCGAGCGCGGCGCCGGCCGCCGAATCGCTCCGACTTGCCGACCGACTGGTTGGTCGGTATGGTGCGCGGGTCTGGAGGGAACGCCATGTACGAGACGCTGCTCTACTCGGCCGACGGAGCCATCGCGACCATCACGCTCAACCGGCCCGAGAGGCTGAACACCATCGTCCCGCCCATGCCGGACGAGATCGAGCACGCCATCGCGACGGCCGTCCGCGACGAGGCGGTGAGGGTGATCGTGCTCCGCGGCGCGGGCCGCTCGTTCTGTGGCGGGTTCGATTTCGGCGACGGCTTCCATCATTGGGATGAGTCGCTGACCACCGACGGGAAGTGGGATCCCGGCAAAGACTTCGTGATGGCCACGGCCCCGACGCTCTCTCCGACCCAGAAGTTCATGAGCATCTGGCGCTCGCCCAAGCCGGTCATCGCGCAGATCCACGGCTGGTGCGTCGGAGGCGGCAGCGACTATGCGCTCTGCGCCGACCTGGTGATCGCCAGCGACGACGCGCGCATCGGCACGCCCTACTCGCGCATGTGGGGCGCGTACCTGAGCGGCATGTGGATCTACCGGCTGGGCCTGACCAAGGCCAAGGAGCACGCGCTGACGGGCAAGCCGCTGTCCGGGAAGAAGGCGGCAGAGGTCGGGCTCATCAACCGCTCCGTTCCCTTCGAGAAGCTGGAGGCGACCGTGAAAGAGACGGCGGAGCAGCTCGCGTCCATCCCCGTCTCCCAGCTCAGCGCCATGAAGCTGGTGGTGAACCACGCCTACGAGAACATGGGCCTCGCCTCGACCCAGGTGTTGGGCCCGATCCTCGACGGACTGATGCGCAACACGCCGGACGCGAAGCGCTTCATCGACATGGCCGGATTCGGAAGGCGTGAAGGCGGCGGTGCGGGAGCGCGACGGGCTCTTCGGCGACTACAGCCAGGCGCCCGAGGACGAGCAGCCGAACCCCGACCACGTCATCCATGTCTGAGCGGATTGGCGCGGCCGAGCGTCGCGCCCTCATCCTGGACCAAGCGGAGGCGCGCTTCGCCGAGAGCGGCTACCACGGCGCGTCGCTGAGTGAGATTCGCGCGCGCGGCCGGGCTCGGCAACGCGGGCCTGTTGCACCACTTCCCGAGCAAATCGGCGCTCTACCGCGCCGTGCTCGAGCGGGTGGCGGCCGATCCTCGAGGAGCGCTTGGCGGCCGCGGTCGACGAAGAAACGGGCGCCGAAGTGGCAGTGCGGGCGCTGGTCCGCGTCCACGTCGAGTGGGCGCTCTCGCGGCCGACCGCGCTCCGGCTGATCCAGCGCGAGCTGCTCGACAACGCCGAGCGCGTCGGTGCCGCTCGCGCTCTGCCCCTGGCGGGCTTCGTCTCCACCGCCCGCGAGATCATCGAGCGGGCGCGAAAAGCAGGTGTGCTCGCCGATGGATCACCGGAGACGATCCTGACCATCCTCCTCGGCGCGCTGAGCTACGCCGTGGTGGTCCGGCCGACGTTCGAACCGATGCTCGGCGCCGCGCTCCCGCCGAGAGACGAATGGCTCTCGTCCGTGGCTGACGACCTGCTCGGCCTCCTGCTGAAGCGAACGCCCAAGCGGCGCTGAGCGTGCCCCCAACCTCCTCCTCGTCGAGCGCGCTGGCGCTCCTCCGGCCTCGCGCCCCTTCGAGCTCCTCGAGACTCACAGCTTCGACGTCCCCGACACTGCGCTGAAGGCGACGGACGTCGGCCCGGCCATCCAGGGCCTTCGAAGAGGCGCCGACGGTCGGGTTCTCGACGTACGGCGAGTCGTACATCGGTCCATCGATCAGACGTCGACCCTCGTCCTCCTCGACCGATGGAGCTCGGGCGGGACTTTACCCGCGTGGCCGCGGCCCCACATGTCGTGCATGCCCGTTCGAGGTCTCACCTCCGAATGCCGCGAGGCCGCGCTGGCGCCCTGGACCCCGCGCCGCGGTCGCGAGGCGTCGCGCCGGATGGTGTTCTTCACCGCGTTCGTGCCTGAGCGCGTGATCTTCCGCGGCCACCCGGCGATGCCCTACCTGACGGCGCTGCCCGCGGCCGGCGTGGCCCTCTACGCTGGCGAGCCGTGGCCCTCCCCGCTGGTCTCGGCGGGGCTTTGGGCCCTCGGCGTGCTCGCGTGGACGCTCTTCGAGTACCTCCTCCACCGCTTCGTGTTCCACTGGCCGGCGAAGAGCGAGGTGGGCCGTGTCGTCTGCTTCGTGGCCCACGGCCACCATCACGTGGCGCCGCGCGAGCGCTCTCGCCTGGCCGCCACGCCCGTTCAGATGGTGAGCGCGCTGGTGCTCCTCGCGGGGCTCTTCCGCCTGGCGCTCGGGGCCGCGTGGACCCTCGCGTTTGCCGGCGCGGCCACAGGGTACGCGGCGTACGAGGCCATTCACTACCTCGCCCACCACGGGCGCGTCAGGAACCCGTTGTTGAAGACCGTCGTCCGCCACCACCTCCTGCACCACCACCGTACGCCGGATTGGCGCTTCGGGAATCTCGAGCCCGCTCTGGGACTGGGTGTTCCGCACGGGTGGCCGCGGTGAGGGGTCCCGGCGCGAATCGAGCTGAAGGTGTGTCGATCAATCTCCCGTCGCCCCGCGGACGAAGGGACTGGTAGCTGCGTTGCGGGTCGCGGGTCAGGCCGGGCGCGGGATGCCCAGCGCGCGGCCCATCATCTTGCGGAACATCGCGCCCACCCACGCCCGCGGCATGAGCCGGGTCATCATCCAGGCCATGAGTCGGTTGCGGCTGCCGGCCACCGCGCCGGGGCGGCGGCCGAGCGCAGCGAGCCCCGTGGCGGCCACGGCCTCGGGCTGCATGATCGCCATGCCCATGCTGGCGAAGTCGATGCCCGTGCCAGCCGCCATCGGGGTGTCGGTGGGGCCGGGCGAGAGCACCGCGACGTCGACGCCTCGGTCCTTCATCTCGTGGTGTAAGGCCTCTCCGAGCGACAGGATGTAAGCCTTCGCGGCGCCGTAGTGCGCCATGTACGGCTGCGCGGCCCAGCCCGACATGCTCGACACGAGGAGGATCGCGCCGCGTCCGCGGGCGGCCATGGCGCCGCGGGTGGAGGTCGTGACGTGGGTCCAGTGGGGCGAAGCTGGTGCTGGAGCCGATCTTCGAGGCGGACTTCCGTCCGTGCTCGTACGGCTTCCGCCCGAAGCGTTCGGCCACGCAGGCGCTGGAGCGCTTGCGGAAGGTGGGCGCGAAGGGCGGCAACCACGTGCTGGACGCCGACATCGAGGACTACTTCGGAAGCATCGACCACGAGTTGCTGATGCGGCTCGTGGAGCGGCGCGTCTCGGATCGTCGTGTCTCGAAGCTGCTCCGGCAGTGGCTCGCGGCGGGTGTGATGGAAGACGGGCAGGAGACGACGAAGCTCAGCGGCACGCCGCAGGGCGGAGTCATCTCCCCGCTGCTGTCGAACATCTACCTGCACGTCCTCGACACGATGTGGGAGGCCCGGTACGCCCATCTGGGCGTGCTGGTGCGGTACGCCGACGACTTCGTCGTGATGTGCCGTACTCGCGCGACGTGCGAGGAGGCCGAGCGCAAGGTGCAGGGCATCATGCGGCGGCTCGGGCTGACTCTTCACGCGGACAAGACGAGGCGGGCGGATTGACCTGGGGACGGGAAGGGTTCGACTTCCTCGGCTGCCATCTTCATAAGCGCTTGAGCGGCAAGCTCTGGGAGAGGGACGGCCGACGGGTCTACTTCCTCCAGCGCTGGCCGTCCGAGCGCAGCATGAAGCGGGTGCGGGCTCGGATACGCGACCTGACCGGGTCGCACCGGAACGGGGTCAAGGATGTGCGCGTGCTCATCCGCGACCTCAACCCGGTGCTGCGCGGCTGGGGCAACTACTTCCGGACCGGCAACGCGTCGAAGAAGTTCGTCGCGATCGATGACCACGTCGTCTGGCGGCTCAGGCGCTTCGAGAAGAGGCGCAGGGGCCGCAACCTGAAGGCGGGGCAAGCGGCTCGATGGACGCGGGAGTACTTCGAGGCCCTCGGGCTGACTCGCTTGCGAGGCACGATCCGCTATCCGGAGCGCGCCTTCTGGGAGGCTGCGTAATGCAGCGACTCGAGAGTCCATCGGTAAGCCGTGTGCGGGAAAACCGCACGCACGGTTTGAAAGGGGGCCCTACCTTTCCGGCGCCCCCGGCAAAGGAAAGGTAGGGTCTACCAGTGCAGGTCGACCGGCTCATCACGAAGCTGAAGCGCCCCGACGACGCGGACTTCGAGTCTGCGCTCGAGTTGCTGCGAGACGCCGATTGCGAGACGTGGGACACGGTCCTCGCGGGCGTCCGGTGGAAGGCGTCGCGCTACGCCGACCGGGGCGAGGCCGGCGAGCTGGAGTACGCCGGGCCCCTCAAACCTCGGGGCAAGACCGCCGAGCGGACCCGCGCGAGGGTGCTCCAGCTGCTGCACCTCGCGCCGGACGGGACCTCGGCGGCGAGAGAGGTTCGCAACGTTGCGACCAGCCTCGTCCTGCGATGCGACGACCGGCCGCTCGACCTGAGCTGGCTCGCGAACTGGCCGCAGCTCCGACTGGTGCACGTGCGCGGGGACGCTACGGTCGTGGGCGCGGCCCCGCAGGTCACCGAGCTCTGCGTGCCTTCGCTCGGCTCGTCCCGCGACGCGCTGCGCGAGCTGACGGCGTTGCGAAAGCTCCTCGTGTACGGAGCGGGCGGGGCGGGGCTCGAGGCCCTGGGCCTCATCGGATCGCTCGAGTCGTTACAAGTGATGAGCGAGTCGGCGAGCGAGCTGGACGGAATCGGGGCCGTCGCGGTCCCGACGCTGATCGTCCGGGGCGCGTTCCCGCGCCGGATGTCGGTGCATCGCGAGGTCCGCGACCTCCACATCCTGGACTGCCGGGGGCTGCGCGAGCTCGCCCTCGCGGAGGACGCCGTCGTCGAGCGGGTACGGCAGTGGTATGCGACCGAGCCGACCGCGCTCGACGTCGGGGCCCTCCCCGCCTTGCGCGAGCTCCACGTTGCGCCCTTCGACGACCCGGACGTGAGCTCCCTGCGCGGCGCGCCGAACCTCGAGGTGCTCCGCGTGGGCGGCCCCTCCCTGCGCTCGTTGTCCGGGCTCTCCGACTCGGCGGTCGCGGGGCTGCGGGAGATATCGGTCATCGACGCGTCGGTCGACTGGGCCGGGCTGGCGTCGTGCGGGCGCCTCCACACCGTCATCGCGGGCAAGGCGAACTGGTGGGACGCCGTCCCCACGCTCCAGGAGCTCGAGGGGCTGCGCGTCCTCAACCTGGACTTCGCGGAGATCGAGGACACCTATCCGCTGCGCGACCTCCACCAGCTCACTCACATCTCGATGCGGTACTGCAAAGGCTTCATGCAGCTCGACTGGCTGGGGCACCTCGAGGGGCTCCAGGAGCTCGATCTGACCGGGTCCGCGATGAAGCGTCGCGATCTCTCGCCCAAGCTTCGGAAGAGCGGGGTTCGAGTCATCCTCTGACCGAGCGCGACGCCGGCGAGCAGGTCGCGCCGCCGCATGGCCGAGCAGGCCACAGGCCACACCCGAGAGAATCGCACCGTTCAACGGCGACTCCGGGCCACGTCGCGACTGCTCTCTCGCCCGGCGAGGTGCTGCGCCAGCCGACGATCGTCGGCGCCGAGATGCAGCGCTTCGCGACGTGACCGCTCGGGCGGTCGACGAGGGTAGAGGCGCACGGAGTCGTGGCACCGCACTCCTCCGCAAAGCGGGAAATCCGCGAACGCCGCGCGCGGCTGGCAGCTCTTCAGCGGGGGCGCCAGCTCACCATCAGCGTGGCAGCGATGGGGAGCGCGCCCGTGGACAGCGCGCGCACGCCGTAGAAGGGGAGCTGCGCGGAGAGCTCGAGGCCGACCTCGCTGCCGAGCGCGAAGCGGAAGCCGGCGTTGGCGGCCAGGAGATCGAGGAGCGCGCGGTAGCCGAAGCCGCTCTGGATCTCGAGCACGAACGAGATCCATTCGTAGGGCCGCCAGTCGACGCCGCCGCCGAGGCGCACGCCGGCGCGCGGCTGGGCGGGGCCGCCGATGCCGATCGAGCCGAGCAGGGTCAGCCACATGTGGAAGCGGAAGTTGCGATCGGCCTGCCAGGCGCCGGTGACGCCGACGTCGAGCGCGACCGGCTGGCTCGACTGATCGAGGCCGGTCGTGGTCGGCAGGACCATGCGGCCGGTGATGGCATAGACGCGGCCCTTTTCGGAGTAGACCCGTCCGGTGGCGCCGGCGGTGAGGTAGCCGAGGCCGAGGTAGCTGCCCGTCACCGAGCTGAGCACGGTCTGGTAGCGCAGCGCTTCCCAGGACACGAAGCCTTCGACGTTGCGGTCGAGCAGCAGCGAGCCGCGCACGCGTCCGCTCAGCCGGATGTCGCCGTAGAAGCGCGCGGTGTCGGCGACCACGAGCGCGTTGCCTCCGACCGCGACCTCGTTGCGCGGGCAGGCGCGGTAGGGGACACCGAGCATGCCGTCGAGCGCGCCCACCGAGAGGGGGCCCACGGGGCGCGAGCGCAAGTCGGTGGCGCAGGGATCGAGCGAGCCGTCCGGCATGAGGCCGAGCCCGGCGCGAGAGGCCGATCGCCCGTCTCCGCCGGCGTCACTCGCCCCAGCGCCCGCGGGGTCACTTTCGGCTGGTCCGCTCGGGGCGTGTCGGCACGCCTGTTCTCGCTGGTAGTCCCGCGCCGCGCGGAGTCATTCGTCGCGCTTCCGTCGCATCGCCGCCGGCCCCGCACCGGTCCGCTCGCCCTTCGCCGCGCTCGCGTCTCCCGCTCTCGCCGGCGCGCCGGCCCTCGCCGAGTCGCCCGCCTCTGCCGGCGCCGCCGCCCGTCACGATCGCGCCGCCGCGTCGCTCGTGCCCACCGTTTCGCCGTGTCTCCCGCGGCGCCGGTCACGGGCTCTCGCCGGTCGCTCGCTCCGCCGCCTCCCGCCGCGGCTCGCTGCTGCGTCGCCGGCCGGCCGTCGCCGCTCGCTGCGCCACCGTTCGCCGCGCCGTCGCTCCCTCGCTCCGAGGTCTCGCTGCCGTCCGGCCCGGCCGGATGCGACGGAGGCGCGACGCGATCCTCATCCGTCTGCGCGAGCGCGATCGGCGTCGCGGTCCACACGAGCGCCACGCCAACCGCGATCGCTCGCACGCGCTCCATCCCGCCTCGCATGCTCACTGGCCCCCCTGCGGCAGACCGGGGCCGTCGAAGCCGCCCCCGTCGCGGTCGAGCAAGAGGGGGTTGGTGAAGCTCATCGGGTAGCCGTCGGGGGTCACGACCGAGAAGGGATAGCCCGCGTCGTCGCGCGCGGGCGCCGGCACCGTGCCGAGGGGCCCGACGTCTTGGCTGGTGTCGCAGATCGCGGGCGGCGCCGAAATCTCCGCGAGATCCGACGCGTCGACCACGTCGTC
The DNA here is from genome assembly GCA_963832725.1 of uncultured Pseudomonadota bacterium. Lineage (GTDB taxonomy): Bacteria > Myxococcota_A > Polyangia > Polyangiales > Sandaracinaceae > JAEZBP01. The sequence goes on along the minus strand of CAWHVG010000005.1, from coordinate 1,715,767 downwards.
GCCGTTCCGATCGACGTCGCGATAGTCGACCATCCCGTTTCCGTCGTTGTCGCCGGTGTCCGGGATCCCGTTGCAGTCCAGATCGCCGGTCAAAGGGAGCGCCACGCCCGCCTCCACCACGATCCACGTGTCCGCCGTCCCGTCGGGCAGGATCTCGGACAGCGCCACCGCGCCCTGGAAGCGCTCGACGCCGTCGGTGCCGAGCGGATCGGCCGGGTGTGAGAGCTCCGCCGAGAGCGTGCGCGCGACCTGCCCGTTCACGACGATGCGGACCTCGTCGATCGGCACCCACGGTGCGGCCCGCACGTGGATGGAGAGCATCCCGTCGCTCGCCGGCGACAGCGGCGTGACCGAGGGCACTTGCGTGGCGCCCGAGGCGTCGGTGGTCGCGATCTCGATCACCGGCCCGTTGGTCCCGACCATGTGCCCGGCCCGCACCTCGCGGTTGAACGCGACCTCGTCGAAGCTGGCCACGCGCTGATCGGTAAAGACGATGTTGCGCGGCGTGCCGAGCACGTCGTCGACCAGCGAGTGCGAGTCGCTGTTGGCCGTGCCGGCGCGGATGATCCCCTGGTTCAGCAGGTAGAACCAGTACGCACGGTAGGCGAGCAACGACTCGTTGGCGGTCCCGTTCATCACCTCCTGCGCGTGGTACTCGGCGTTCGAGAACGAGGAGCCCGGCGGCGTGCGCAAGATGAGCCCCTGGCCGGTCCCGTCGTACTCCCGCGGCAGCGGCAGCCGCGCGTCGACGCCGACCGCCCGCGGGAAGCCCAGATCGCGACCGAACTCCGCCGGCGCCCACGGGTGGTTGAGCTCGATGATGCCCGTGTCCCGCGGCCAGCCGGCCTGCACGAAGCGGTCGAAGAGCGCGCCGGGCTCGACCAGCTCGTCCCAGGGCGCGCCGCGGTAAGGCCCCTCCGGCGTGAAGGGCAGAGGCCACACGTTCCAGTGGCCGATCACCTGCGGCAGCGCCGCGCCGGGGGTCAGATCGAAGAGGATGTGCCCCGTGCTCTCGAGCCCGGTGATCACGTGGATGCGCGCGTCGGCGCCGAGCGCGCTGCGGGCGTCCTCGTAGCTCCAGACCACGTCGTGATCGGTCGTCGCCAGCACCTCGATGCCGGCCGCCAACCACGCCTGCACCCGATCGAGATCGGGGATGGTCGAGTCGAAGCTGGCCGCGCCGTGGACGTGGAAGTCGGCGCTGAGCGTGCCCGCCGGCTGCACTCCGTCGATGCGGGTGATCGCGAGATCGACGTGCGCGCTGTCGCCGGCCGCGATCTCCACGGTTTGCTTGGCCACGGTCGCGAAGAGCCCGGCGGTGGCGAAGAGATCGTAGCGGCCCGGCGGGAGCTGGACCGTCACCGGATCGTTCACCAGCACGCGGTCACAGGCCGGCGAGCCGCCGACGGGCGAGCCGAGCAGCGGGGCGCACTCGTAGAAGCCGCCGAAGAGCTTGGCGCGCACGGCAGCGTCGGTCGTGTCGTCGGCGGGCCGCACGTAGACCTGCGCGTAGTCCGGCGCGCCGTCGACCGTGACCGCGATCTCCAGCTCGGCCGCGGGCGCGATGTCGATGGTGCCGACGTCTGCTGCGTCCTGGCCGACGTCTGTCTCCGCGCTGGCCACGCTCCGGCCGAACGCGCGCACGTCGAGCACGTAGTGGCGACCCGCCGGCACCCGCGCCGTGAAGGTCCCGTCGGCGACCGGCGTCACTTGCGTCCACGGCGTCCGCTCCTCGGCCGGCGTGTCGGCGGTGCCCTCCGCGATCACGATCGAGGCGCGCACCTCGTCGCCGAGCAGCCCACCGCCCTGCGCCTGCACGGTCCCGCTCAGCTCGGCGTAGCGCTCACCGTGGAGCTGATGCCGCAGCTCCAGCGCCAGGTCGGCGGCGCCACCGATGGCCCGCCCCGGCGCCACGCCGACGAAGCGCTCGAACACCTCGTGGTCGCGCGGCTGCACGATGCGGATCGGCCTCCCCACGGCCGAGATCTGCTCGGTGTGGAAGCCGTAGAGCGAGTCGGCGTTGCAGGCGACCTCGAAGTAGCTCGCGGCCGGGTCCGCGTGCGCCGCAGCGGCCATGAAGGGCGCGGGCTCCCACGAGCTCGACACGGGCGAGACCAGCCCCGGCTGATCGAACCCGCGCCCCTTGCCCGGCGCGAAGGGCAGCGTCTCGCGGCCGCTCCAATACCACGCGTCGACCAGCGACCAGACCCGCGGCTCGTTGTCGCCGTTGACCATCTCGGTGCGCACGCGGATGCCCGGCTCGCAGGGGCGGATCTCGTAGCGCGTGGCCACCCGGATCTGCGGCATCCCGTCGAGCGTCCCGTGCACCTGCACGGCGGCGAAGCCGTCTCCCTCTTCGACTTCCAGCGTCTCGTAGTGGACCGAGTCGTGGGGCAGGAGGCCGACCGCGTGGAAGAGGTGCGTGAGCGCGTCGTCGTCGCCCGAGGCGCTTACGAGATTGAGGAGGTTGCCGCCCGTCGGCGCCACGTAGTGGGGGTGGTCGATGGCGTCGATGACGGCCGTGACCTCGCCGTTGGTCAGCATCACGTCGCCGGGCGACGCGAGCGCGTCGAGCCCGCCGGGGATGGGGTCGCCGGAGGCGAGCGTGAACGCGTGGGGCGCGTTGCCGGACGCGCACTCGAAGTGAACGGCGGCGCAGGGCGTCGGGATCGTGCAGCCCTGGTTCGCGTCGAGGCAGCTCTCTTCGCAGCCGGTGCCGGCCACGACGGCGAGCGCACTGAGGAGGGCACCGATTCGAAGGCGCATGTGTGGATTCCGTATATCACGGAGGCGACGGTGGAGTGTCGCTCGGATGGTTCGGCGGGCGGCGAGCCAGCGCGTGGACGAGACTCGGTGGACGAGCGAGGAGGACGGCGCTCGGCGGGTCGACGACACCCCCGGGCGCTGCACGACGGCGCTCGGCGCGCACGGCGACGGTGCCCGGCGCGTGGATGACGGCACCCGGTGCGAGGAGACGCCGGTCCCGCACCATCCGTGACTGCGCGTTGACCTCCGGGCCCCCCGTTCGCCACCATCTCCGCCTTCGCAACCAGCAACCCTGCCGTCCGAGGCGGATCCGAGGAGCTTGCGACCCGGCGGCGCCTCGCGACCTCTACTGGGGTGGGCGCCGTTTCGCCAGCAGGCGATGAGGCCTCCGGCGTGGCGCATCAAAGAAAGAGATGAGCAGATGACAAACAAGACCGAGCTCGTGCACCAAATCGGAGGAGCGATCCTGCGGCGCGCCAACTCCGACGGCGAAGAGTGGGACTATGCGGGCTGGGTGTTCGAGACGCGCGACGGGAGTAGCTACGGTGGCGAGGTCTTCCGCTACCACGGAAACACCCGGATACGCCTCGACATGGGTCTGGAACAGCGCCCGACGGGTCAGGCCTTCTTCCGGCTGCGCGAAATCACCGCCGGCGACGACGGAAAGCCTTGGATCAAGTGTCTCGTCGCCGTGCGTCGCGCGGACAAGGCGCTTCGAATGTACTTCGAGTTCCAGGACGAGAAGCGCTGGCGCATCACCCCCGCGAACACGGAGAATGCGCGGCAGATCCTGCTGGGCCAAGCCTTCCCCGAGACCAACGACGCCTGACACGAGGGCACCGCCATCGAGGAATGGAAAACCATCCGGCCCGACGACCTGGCCGGCGAGCTGGACTTCAGCCTCGCCTCGCTGGACACGCTCGAGGCCTGGCTGATCGACCGCTTCCCCGACGTGCGCACCGCGTTTTCCGAGGACAACGTCGCCATCACCGACGGCGCCGCGCGCTATGTCGGCGAGACCCTTCGCCAGTGCTTCGGCGCGATCTGGGACATGGAAGTCCACAACCCCGAGGCCCTGACCTACAACCTGCCCCATCTGATCGGCTTTCCGAAGGCGAGCCCTCCGATCGTGCCGTTGATGATCGTCCAGAACGCGATCGGAGCGGGTTCTCAGGCCGAGCTCGGGTCTCCGCCCGCGTCGGGGGTGGCGCCGTCCGTGGTGCCCCCTGCGGTGGTCGCGTCGGCTGCGCCGGCCGCGTCACCCGTGCCGGCCTCTGCGGAAGTGCCGACCCGGACGGCCGCCGCGCGGGGCGCGCTGGCGTCGGCCGCGGCCTCCGCCTGTCGGATGCGGCCCAGGATTGGCTCCTCGTCGATCCCGGCCGCGACTATCACCGCGGCGAGGGCGTTGATGGTGCGGATCCACGCGTTGCGGGCGTCGCCCGCGCGGGCAACCTTGGCGCCCTCTGCGCCGAGCTCGTCGCGCCGCTTGTCGAGTCGGCCGACCTCGGTCGCGACCTCCTGCCAATGCTGGTAGAGCGCCTCGAGGTTGCGGCCGTCGAAGGTCTTCATCTTGTGAAGCGTCTTCAGGATATCCGCGTCGACCCGCCCGGCGCGCATCTTGGCCTCGCCGCCCTCTTCCGCGTACGAGAGCTGAATGGTCGACTCGCCGTTTGGAAAGAGCGCATCGTGGGCTGCCACCAGCGCGTTGCGCGTGTCCTCGTCGACCGCGAGCCGGATCTCGCTCTGCAGGCGATCGAACATGGAGCGGATGAGATCGTCGTGCACTCCGTCGAGCTGCCCGAGCTGACGGGTCAGCGCCGCGATCACGCTGTCGTTCGGCGGCTGCGCGGCGATCAGACCGTCGTACACCGTCTGGATTCTGCGGAACCATCGCCTCGCCCACCGGGAACGCGACCAGCGCTTCGTGCTCGCTGCTGTCCGGATTCAACAGAATCCGCCGTGCGCTCCACCATCTCCTCGATCGAGAGCTTCTTCAACGACATCCCCTCACCTCCCCTGGTTTCTGATGGGGTCGATCGGGAACCATCCTAACGGGTGAGTCCCGAGCGCTCAACCCCGGCTCGGACAGAGCGCCTGGCGCACGCCCTGCGTCTCGGCCCGGAGGACGAGAAACGAGCGACCGGCGCGGCGCGCGGAACCGTGCGTCAGACCCGCGGGCCCGACCCACGCCGCGGCGATCACTCGCGCAGCCCGGCGGCGGCCTGCTCGCGCGGTTCGGGAGTCTGGGGAGACCGACCGAGGCCCCTCTACGCGATGCAGACCACTCGAGAGGCCCGCGGCCGGCCTGCTCTCGCGGTTCGGGAGTCTGGGGAGACCGACCGAGGCCCCTCTACGCCACGCGAACCGGTTGGGAGGCCCGGTGGCGGCCTGCTCTTGCGGTTCGGGAGTCTGGGGAGGCCGACCGAGGCCCCTCTGCGCCACGCGAACCGGTTGGGAGGCCCGGTGGCGGCCTGCTCTCGCGGTTCGGGAGTCTGGGGAGGCCGACCGAAGCCCTTCTGCGCGATGCAGACCACTCGAGAGGCCCGCGGCCGGCCTGCTCGGGCGGCTGGGAACGCAGGAGAGGCCGACCGAAGCCCTTCTGCGCGATGCAGACCACTCGAGAGGCCCGCGGCCGGCCTGCTCGGGCGGCTGGGAACGCAGGAGAGGCCGACCGAAGCCCTTCTGCGCGATGCAGACCACTCGAGAGGCCCGCGGCCGGCCTGCTCTCGCGGTTCGGGAGTCTGGGGAGACCGACCGAGGCCTCTCTGCGCGATGCAGACCGATCGATACGCCCGCCGCCGGTCCCCTCGGGCGGTTCGGGACGCTGGCGAGTCGACCGAGGCCCCCGCGCGCGATTCGAACCAGTCGGCAGGCCCGACGTCGGCCTCTTCGCGCGGCTCACTCGACGGGTGGGTTCGCGTCGCGCGGCCCCACCTTCTTCTTCCGCTTCTTTCGTTCCGGGTGGTCGGCGGCGTCGATCCGCGCGAGCACGACGGCATCGATCGCCTCCGCGAGATCCCGGGACGAGCCGCCGGCGAGGAAGGGGACCCGCGGCGGCGCTCCGCGAGCCGACGCCTCGTTCCCCGGAGTCGGAGCGGCTCTTCGAGCGGCTGATCGAGGAGGCCCGGCGTGAGCGCGCCCGACGATAGCGTCCCCGTCGTCGTGGAGCGCCTGCGCGCCACGCTCGAGGACAGCGGGGTCACCTACCCGTTTGGTGGGGCCGTCTCGCTCGCCGCCTGGTCGGAACCGAAGGCGACCGCCGACGTGGACGTGATCCTGTGGCTCGATCCGGAATCCGAGACCGACGACGCGATTGAGATTCGTGCGAAGCGCGGGCGTCGAGGTCGACGAGCGTGCCGCGCGAGCCGGTGCCGGGCATCGGGGCATGTTCGCCGGACGCGTCGGCGCCACGCGCGAGCGTCGGTCAACGACGGAACCACGGCCGCGCCCGTCCTGCTTCCCGCGCACCCGCCTCCTCGCGCTCGGCGCCCGGCGCGCCGTCTTTCCGAGACCGGCGCGTCCTGACCCGCCTCAGTCCGCGTGGGACGCGGAGACGGCGACGTCGACGGCCTCCGCGATGACGTCGAGGCCCGACCCGAGCGCGTCCTCGGGGATTGTCAGCGGCGGGAGGAGCTTCAGCACGTTGTGGTCGGGCCCGCAGGTCTCCAAGATCAGGTGGCGCTCGAAGCACGCCTGCGCGACCGCGTCGGCCAGGGCGCCGCGTCGCAGATCGAGCCCCCAGACCAGCCCGCGCCCGCGGACCGCCCCGTCGATCTCCGGATGCGACGCGAGGATCGAGCGCAGCCGCTGCTCCACCAGCGCGCCCTTCGCGATCACCGACGTGGCGAGCTCGTCCGACTCCCAGAAGTAGTCGATCGCCGCCGTCGCGGTGACCATGGCCGGATCGTTGCCGCGGAAATTCCCGCCGTGCTCGCCCGGCGCCCACAGGTCCCGCTCCGGCTCGATGAGCACCACCGAGAGCGGCAGCCCGTACCCCGAGAGCGCCCGCGACAACACGATCACGTCCGGCTCGATCCCGGCCTGCTCGAAGCTGAAGAAGGTGCCGGTCCGCCCGCAGCCGATCTGGAGCTCGTCGACGATCAGGAAGATGTCGTGCTCTTTGCAGAGCGTGTCGAGGCGCCGCATCCACGCGTCGGACGCGACGTTGACGCCGCCCTCGGCCTGGATGGTCTCGACGACGATCGCCGCCGGCAGATCCACGCCGCTCGTGTCGTCGCGGAGGTAGCGCTCGAGCATCTCCGCGGTGTCGACGTCGGGGCCGTGGTAGCCGTCGTACGGCATCCGCTGCGCGTCCGCGAGCGAGGTCCCCGCGATCCGGCGCTTCGAGCGATCGGCGGTCAGCGCCAGCGAGCCGAGCGTCACGCCGTGGTAGCCGTTGGTGAAGGCGATCACGTTCGAGCGCCGCGTGACCTTGCGGGCGAGCTTGATCGCCGCCTCGGTCGCGTTCGTCCCGGTCGGCCCCGGGAACATCACGCGGTAGTCCATCGCCCGCGGCTCGAGGATCACCTTCTGGAAGCGCTCGAGGAAGCGCCGCTTCGCGGTCGTGTAGAAGTCGAGCGACTGGGTGATCCCGCCCCGCTCGATGTAGTCGATGAGCGCCTGCCGGAGCCGCGGCTCGTTGTGCCCGTAGGCGAGCCCGCCCGCGCCGGCGAAGAAGTCGAGGTACTCCACCCCGCGCTCGTCCACCATCACGTGGCCCTCCCCCCAATCGAACACGGTGGGGAACGCCCGGCAGTAGCTCCGCACCACCGACTCGAAGCGCTTGAAGCTCTGGGAGTCGACGCCCCGCGCCTCGTCCCGCTCGTTCCAGCGGTCGATGGGGCCGATGCGGTAGAGCTCCTCGGACTGCACCCCGGTCGTCGGGAAGAGATCGCGCGGGAAGTACGGCGTCACCGTGATCTCGGTGTCGAGCTGGCGCGCGAGCGAGCGGAAGAGCCGCTGCGAGGGCAGGTTGTTCGGCGTGACCGTGGACTCCACCCAGCGCACGCCGTGGCACGTGTCGCGGCCGAGGATCTCCATCAGCATGCGCCGCGCGAGGCCGTGACCCTGCATCTTCGGGTGCACGCCGACCTGCCACACGAAGACCACGTCGTCGTGGATCGGCGGGCGGTACGCGCTCACGAAGCCGACCAGCTCTCCGCCCCCCAGGTCCGCCACCACGCTCGTGGAGGCGAGGTGCCGGCCGACGAGCAAGTACGCGTAGGGCGAGTTCAGATCGAGCTTGCCGAGCTCCCGCACCAGCTCCCAGAGCGCGGCGCCGTCGTCCGGGGTGGGCTCCCGAAGCACCAGCTCCGATACGTCGACCTCGCTCATACCTCGCCTCCCCGCTGCACCGCCTCGCGCGTCGGCTGCGTCGCGTTGTAGGTGCTCCCCATCGAGCGCCCATAGGCGCCGGCGTTGGCGATCAAGAAGACGTCCCCGGGCTCGGTGAACGGTAGCTGCCGGTCGCGCGCGAGCACGTCGGCGGAGTCCGAGAGCGGCCCCACCACGTCGGCGACGATCCGCGCCGGCTCGTCGAGCTTCGTGAGGTTCACGGTCTCGTGCCACGCCCCGTAGAGCGCCGGCCGGATCAGGGAGCTCATCCCCGCGTCGAGGGTGACGAACGAGCGCCCGTCCTTTTCGACCACGTCCCGCACTCGGGCGAGGAGCACCCCGGCCCGCGCCACCAGGAAGCGCCCCGGCTCCATCCACAGAGAGAGGTGCGGGACCTCCTCCTTCACCCCGTGCAGCCCGGCGGCCACCTTGCCGAGGTCCACTTGGCGGTGCCCAATCCGCTCCGGCACGCCGAGCCCGCCGCCGAGGTTCAGCACGCGCACGTCGCCGAAGCGCTTGGCGACCGGGATCAAGAAGCGCGCGATGTCCCGCCAGGTCTCGTTGGTGCGCAGCCCGCTGCCGGCGTGCGCGTGCAGGCCGACCACCCTCGCGCCGGCCGCCTTCACCAGCCGCTCCGCCTCCTCGAGCTGCCGGGGCGCGATGCCGAGCTTCGACTGCTGCCCCGCGCTCGCCACGAAGCGCCGCCCGCTCGCGCCGCGGCCCGGATCGATGCGCAGGAAGATCTCGCGGCCCTCGAAGAGCGAGGGCCAGCTCGCGAGCGGCTGGAGGCTCCCGATCACGACGTGGGCGCCGAGCTCGAAGGCGCGGCGGTAGTCCTCCTCGGACGCGGCGTGCGCGGTGAACATCACGTCGCCGGCCACGTCGCCGAACTTCTCGCTCACCAGCGCGAGCTCGCCCGGGCTGCCGCACTGGAAGCCCACCCCGCGCCGCCGGAACGCGTCCAGGACCTCCGGGTGCGGGTTGGCCTTCACCGAGTAGAAGAGCCGCTCGAGGGGCAGTCGGTCGAGCTCCTTCACCGCGTCGTCGATCGCGCCGGCGCGGTAGACGTAGCAGGGCGTGCCGCCCTCCTCGGCCTCCGACAGCAGCGCCTCGCGCTCGGGCTGCCACCAGCCCTCGAGCACGTCGACCGACGCCCGCTCCCGGTCGAAGAGGTGCTCCCACGTCGGCCCGAACGCGGGATCGGTCTGGTCCGGCCCGAAGAGCTGCGCGTGCAGGTCTTTCAGCAGCCGATCCGCCTCGTCCTCGGCGACCATGAAGGTCAGGTTCAGGTCGTCGGCCGCCTGCGTGACCATGTACACGCGGTGGTCCTCGAAGCGCTCGAGCACCGCGCCGAGCTCGTGCAGGACGGCGCGGATGTTCGAGCCGACCAGGCTGACCGCCGCGCCGGGGCCGAGCAGGCGCGCGTGGGCGACGGCCGAGGAATCCTCCATCAGCGCCTCGAGCTCGTGCTCGCCGAGGACGTTCACCGCCGGATCGAGCGAGAAGGTCACGTTGGTCTCGGACGCCGACACCATGTCGATCGAGAGCCCGCGCCGCTCGAAGCACGCGCTGGTATGCGTGAGGAAGCCGACGTTCTCGAGCGCGCGGTCGACGTCGACGGAGATCACCGCCATCCCCTCGCGGGCGCTCACCGCCTTGACCAGCGGCACCCCGCGCGGCGCCTGCCGGGAGATCACCGTGCCCGTCATCTGCGGCGCGGTCGTGCACTTCACGTGGAGCGGGATCCCGTGCGCCGCGACCGGCGCGATGCAGCGCGGGTGCAGCACCTTGCCGCCCATCAGCGCGATCTGCTCGGCCTCGGGGTAGTAGAGCTGGCGGATCAGCCGCGCGGTCGGCACCTGCCTCGGGTTGGCGGTGAACATCCCCGGCACGTCGGTCCAGATCTCGAGCCGCTCGGCGCCGAGCCGCGCCGCGAAGTAGGCGGCCGACGTGTCGGAGCCGCCGCGGCCGAGGAGCACCGTCTCGCCGTCGGCGTTCCGCGCGATGAAGCCCTGCGTGAGGATCGCGTCGCCCTCGAGCGCGGCCAGCTTCGCGGCGACCTCGGGATCGGCCTCGTGGTCGCACGTCGCCGAGAGGTACTCGTTCTCGGGCCTGCCGCCCGCCGTCTGGGTCTGGGCCAACAAGACCTCGCGCGCGTCGGTCCACGCCGTCTTCAGACCCTGCGCGGTCAGCCACGCGGCGCCGAGCCGCGTCGACATCAGCTCGCCCATCGACATCGCTCGGGCGCGGACTCGCGGGCTCGCCTCCTCGACCAGCGCCGCCCCACGCGCGATGCGGGACAGCTCCTCGAAGCGCGGTTTCAGCAGCGCGTCCGCGTCGAGCCCCATGTCGGTCGCGAGCTTGCGGTGCTTTTCGAAGATCTCTTCGAGCGGCGGGCGCGGGTCCCGCCCCGCCTCGGCGTCCGCGAGCATCCGCTCGAGCAGGTTCGAGACGCCGGACAGCGCGGAGCACACCACGAGCGGCCGCTGCCCTGCGGCCACGCGCTCGCGCAGGACCTCGGCGATGGTCTGCCAGCGCTCGAGAGAGGCGACGCTCGTGCCGCCGAACTTCAGGACGATCCATTTCTTGGGGCTCTGCATACGGTTGGCCACTGTATGCGCTCGCGCTCGCGGCGCACGTTTCGTCCACCGGTTACCGGGGATTCGGATCCGGCTCGCTGGTCCTCGGGGCGAGGAATGGCTCGCGCGAAGACGCCGAGGGCTGACCGGCGCGTCGCCGCGGCGGCTCGTCCGAGCGAGGGCAGAGTGACGGACGAAGCGCGCCTTGCCCCACCGCGGTGGACATCCTCAGCGCGGCAAACCCTGGCGTCGAGACGCTCGCCCGTCAACCCGAGGCCGACGCCACGCCGCATGCACCTCTCCGCGCGCCGCCGACCTCCGCGACGTCCCGGAAGTGGCTTCCGATCGCGGCCCCTTGCGCTACACCGCCTGCGTGCCGATCTCCGCCGCCTACCGTCCCGATCCTCGCTTCGTCGACCTCGGCGAGGGTTTCTTCGATGCCGTCGAGCCCGCTCGCTTCCCCGAGCACCGATTGCGCTGGCGGAACGACCGCCACGCGGCCGACGTCGGGCTGGACGAGCTGACCGACGAGGAGTGGACCGAGGCCTTCGGCCGCTTCGCGCCGCTGCCGGACAACCTCCAAGAGCCGCTGGCGCTGCGCTATCACGGCCACCAGTTCGGCAGCTACAACCCTCAGCTCGGCGATGGTCGCGGCTTCCTCTTCGCGCAGCTCCGCGATGGGAACGGCCGCCTGCTCGACCTCGGCACCAAGGGCAGCGGTCGCACACCCTACTCGCGCGGCGGCGACGGCCGGCTGACGCTCAAGGGCGGCGTGCGCGAGCTCCTGGCGACCGAGCTGCTCGAGGCCCGCGGCGTGCCGACGTCCAAGACCTTCAGCCTGATCGAGACCGGCGAAAACCTGCACCGTCACGACGAGCCCTCGCCGACGCGCGCCTGCGTCTTGGTGCGCCTGAGCCACTCGCACGTGCGCTTCGGGAGCTTCCAGCGCCACGCGTTCGAGCGGCGCCCCGATCGGGTGCGGCGGCTGATGGAGCACGCCGTGGCCTGGTACTTCCCGGACCTGGCGGACGAGACCGCCGAGAGGCTGCCGACCGAATTTCTGCGCCGCGTCTGTCACGGCTCGGCGCGGATGTGCGCGCGCTGGATGGCGGCCGGCTTCGTCCACGGCGTCCTCAACACCGACAACCAGGTCGTCACCGGCGAGAGCTTCGACTACGGCCCGTGGCGCTTCCTGCCGGAGTACGACGAAGGCTTCACCGCCGCCTACTTCGACGAGGCGGGCCTCTACGCCTACGGCCGCCAGCCGCGGGCCGTGCTCTGGAACCTCACCCGGCTGGCCGAGTGCTTCCGCGACGTGATCGCGCCCGCCCAGGCGGAGCCGGTGATGCGCGAGTTCGATCCGACCTTCCGCCGGGAGCTGGCCCGCGCGTGGCTCTGGCGCCTCGGCGTGCGCGAAGAGGACCCCGACTCCGACGCGCTCCTCGTCGAGACCTGCCAGCGTTTCTTGCGCGCCAGCCGCCTCTCCTTCGACCGCTTCTTCCACGATCTGCGCGGCGCTTCGATCGGCATCGCGCGGGCGATGGAAGGTCCGGCGGCGGCGTCCTACCGAGGCGCGGAGTGGGACGCGCTCCGAGGCGCGCTCGAGCAGCGCGAGCCGAGCGATGCGGCCGACCTCGAGCACCCGCTGATGCAGCGGGACGAGCCGGTCACGATGGTCATCGAGCGAATGGAGTCGCTCTGGGCGCCGATCGCCGAGCAAGACGACTGGGCGCCGCTCTACGCCGCGGTGGACGAGATCCGCGAGCTCGGCGAGGCGCTGGGCCAGCCGCCCGCGTGAAGCGCCCCGACGAGGGCGAAAAAGTAAACTCGATTGATCCGATCATTGCGGCACGCGTCCCGAGCTCGCCTCCCAACGATCCCTGAACCACGTTCACTTCTCCTCAACCCGGGTCGTCGTGCACGCGCGTGCAGGTGTAGCCGCGCTCCTCGAGCAGGTGGATGATCCCGCGCTCGCCGATCACGTGGGCCATGCCGACCGCCAGGAAGGCATCGCCCTGGCGGGCCTCTTCGTCGATGCGGTCGATCCAGCGGTCGTTGCGGGCGTAGAGGAGGCGCTCCATGAGCTCGGTGCTGCCTCCCCACGCCGAAGGATCGAGCAGGGTGGACTCGACCGTCTCGTCGTCGCCGTGGAGGTAGGCATCGAGCAGCTCGCTCTGCTGCTGGTTCGAGGGGCGCTCGCCCTTCAGCGCCTCGTCGAGGTAGTCCACCACCATCGAGGTGGGCAGCCCGGCCATGAGCTCGCCCTGCTCCCGCGCGGTCTCGAGCGGCCGGATGGGCACGTGGTACGCCCGGGCGCGCTCCATCACCTGCATGTCGAGCACCGAAGGGCCTTCGGTCGCCTGCCCGCGCCGCTCCGACTCCTCCGCGCTGGCTTGCTGCGACATGAGGAGTGACATCACGGCCCAAGGGCGGAGGTGGTGCAGGTTGGGCTCCGGGATGGTGTCGACGAGGGTCGAGACCAGCCGCGGCCAGAGATCGGGCGGGATGAGGTCGTGGAGATCCTGGTCCGGCGGGAGCACCAGGTAGGGCATCATCTCCGCGGGATCGGTGTTGGCGAGATCGAGCTCGACCAGGAGCACGCGGGCGTTGTCCAACGCGGCGGCGTGCATCGGCGGCAGCACCTCGTCGATGTGCACACCCATGTGATAGGTGCCGAGCACGTAGCTGGTCAGGCCGTCCGGGCTGCGCACGACCCAGAGCGGGAGCGAGCGCGTCCGCGGCAGCGCGGCCCGAGGCGCAGCATGCGTGGCCGTCTCGGTAGGCGGTGTCGCCGCGCCGCCGCAGCCGAACGAGAGCAACGTGAGGAAGAGCGCGCCGAGGAAGCGCGCGGTCGTCGGGAGTGGGCGCATTCGGAGCGAGGCGTACAGCATTTGGGACGTGCGAAGGTAGCACGTTTGTGCCGAGTGTCCGCTCGCGATCGCGGCGCGCGGTCGAGCGAGCGTCCCGCCGCGATGCTATGCCGACGGCGTGCGGATCGGAGTCGACCTGGGCGGCACCAAGATCGAGGCCATCGTCATCGACGACGCCGGCCGGGAGCGGCTGCGCCGCCGCGTCTCCACGCCCAAGGATGGCTACGAGCCCATCGTGGACGCCATCGCGACGCTGGTGACGCAGCTCGAAGGCGAGGTCGGCGAGGACTGCTCCGTCGGCGTGGGCACGCCGGGCGCGATCTCGCCGGCCAGCGGCCTGATCAAGAACGCGAACACGGTGGCGCTCAACGGGCGACCTCTCCCTCGGGATCTCTCGGCGGCGCTGTCCCGCGAGGTGCGCATCGCCAACGACGCCGACTGCTTCGCGCTCTCCGAGGCGGTGGACGGCGCGGCGGCCGGCGCGCCCACCGTCTTCGGCGTGATCGTGGGCACCGGCACCGGCGGCGGTGTGGTCGTCGGCGGGCGGCTCCTGTCCGGGCCGAACGCCATCGCGGGCGAATGGGGACACAATCCGCTGCCGTGGCCCGCCCCGGACGAGCTGCCCGGGCCGGCCTGCTACTGCGGCAAGCACGGCTGCATCGAGACCTGGCTCTCCGGCCCCGGCTTGGCCGCCGATCACGAGCGGGTGAACGGCGCCAGGATGGACGCAGCCTCGATCGCCGCTCGCGCCGAAGAAGGCGACGCCGCGGCCGAGGCCACGCTCGAGCGGCACGCCGACCGCTTCGCCCGCGCGCTGGCCACCGTCATCGACGTCCTCGACCCGCACGTGATCGTGCTCGGCGGCGGCGTGAGCAACCTGGGTCACCTCTACGAGGCCATCCCGGCCCGCTGGGGCCGCTACGTCTTCAGCGACACCGTGGCGACGAAGCTGGTCCCGGCCGTGCACGGCGACAGCAGCGGCGTCCGCGGCGCCGCCTGGCTCTGGCCCCGCTGAGCGGCGATCAGCGCAGCACCGGGCTCGCGCAGTGGCCGTTGATGCAGGTCGAGCCGAGGGCGGCGTCGCAGCAGTCGGCGTCGGCGGTGCAGGCCTCTTCCTCCTGCGAGCAGCCGTCCGGCCGCGGCACACACTGCAAGATGGGCGTCCCGCCGTCGCCCGCGTCGCTCTGGCGGCAGAACCCGCCGCAGCACTCCGCCGCCGAGGCGCAGGTGTCGCCGTCGGCGCGGCAGGGATCGAGCGCCGCGAAGCCGCGCATGTTGCCCGCGTCGATCTCCTGGCCGGGCAGGTAGAAGGGCGGGTGGCTGCGGTCGCCGGAGCCGCCCGACATGTCGATGGCCGCGATCCAGAGCTTCTTGCGCACGCTGGGCACCTCGGCCGTGGTCGAGTGATAGCCCCAGCGGTCGTCGCCTCCCGCCACCGTGCCGCCCGGCGCGATGGTGTTGCCATAGCAGCGGCGGCTGGTGAACACGACCCAGTAGTAGCCGCCGACCGCGATCGGAAGCACGGTCGGCTCGTAGTTCGAATGCGCCTCTTCTGTCTCGCCGTAAGGCAGAGTGAACGATCCCGATGCGTAGCCGTTGAGCATGTCGAGCGAGGAGACGCTGCAATTGTTCCCGTCGCCGTCGCAGCTCGTCAGAATCGACCAGCCTCAGATCGGCGTAGGATGGATGGTTCGGGTTGCCGACGCCGCCGCTGAGCGAGGTGTCGAAGTGGTCGCCCTCCTGGTAGAGGACGGCGTTTCCGTCGGGCAAGAAGCTCGGCCAGCCGACCATGCCGGTGGTGCCGTCGCGGACCACGACCGTGCGCGGCGCGCCGAAGGTCGGCGGCGAGGTCGTGCCGTCGAAGCTCATCACCGTCAGGACCCGGCCGTCGGTGCCGTCCGCGCGGAACCAGCTGAACGCCAGCGCCGACGCGTCGGGCGCGAACTGCGGCGTCACGGCGTACTGAATCGTGTCGGTGAAGCTCGGGGCGTCGATCTGGGTGCCGGTGGTGGCGTTCCAGAGCCGCGAGGGGAGGGTGCCGGAGAGCCCGCGGATCTGATTGCTCGGCGCCACCGCGTTCGAGAGCGCCATCGCGCCGTCCGGCGTGAGCGCGGCGAACGCAAACTTGCGGCCGTCGGGATCGGTCCAGTCCGCCGTCGCGCTGCCGCTCGAGTCCACGTCGATGGTGCCGCTCTGGATCGGATTGCCGGTTCCCGTGATGGTGGCGGTGCCGCTCCAGCTCAGCCCGCTGGCGATGCGGTTTCCGTTGGCGCTGACCGAGTGACAAACGGTGCACCCACCCTGAACGACCTGCGCGTCTTCGCCGAACCGGACGCGTAGAATGGCGCCTCCACCGGCCAAGTGCGAGTTGTAGGAGTTGTAATAGATGCTCCCGGTCAGCTCGCCTCGAGCGATGTTCAAGGTCTCGGTGACAGGCCCGGCGGCGGCTCCGGCCGAGAGCTTGGTGACGCCGACCACCAAGGGAGCGGTCGCGGTCGCGCTGCGGCTCGCGCCGTCCCACACGTCCTGCGGCAGCGCGATCTGCAGCGGGTCGTTGCCGGTGAAGAAGCCCTCCCAGTGGAAGCTCTGCGCGTCGATGTCGATGGTCACGCGGACCGCGTCGGCGCCGCCGCCGCCGAGCTGGAGGGTGGGCGCGGTCAGCCCGCGCGGAAACACGGTGCCGTCGTAGGGGTAGAGCCAGCGGAAGTCGGTACCCGGATCGCCGCCGGCGCGCAGCGTGTCCTGGTCGGCGGAAGAGAGCCCGTCGTCGAAGCTCTGCGAGGCGTTCACGTGGACGGTGATCGTCGTCGTCGCCTCGAGGCGCCCGTAGCGCGCGGTGACCTGCACTTGGCCCGCGACCAGCCCGTTGGCCGTGAAGATCCCCGTCGGCGCGATGGTCCCGACCACCACGTCGTCGAGCAGCCAGGTCACGCTGCTCTGCTCGGTGGAGCCGATCAGCGCGTGGAGCTGGAGATCGCTCGGGCTCCCGTCCGCCTCGATGACCGGGTTGGCGGGCTCGATGTGCAGCGTCCGAGGCCCCGCGTCCATGGTGGACGGGCAGCCGGAGGGCCCGCACATCGACCCGCCGTCGGCCGTCGAGCTCGGGCCCGAGTCTTGTCGAGGCGTGCACATGCCGTCGACGCACTCGCTCCCGTCGCTGCAATCGGAAGACGTCGAGCAGGTGCCCGCCGCCGGCGCGTCGTTGCCGCAGGCGGAGAGCAAGAGGAGAAGGAGGGACGTGGAGACCAGGGCGCGCATGGCCGACATGGTACGTGCGAAGGGAGGCCGAGCGGTAGTCCGCGGGGCCCGAAGCTCGATCCGGATTTCTGGAGATGACGGATTCGAGCTTCGGGACGACGGTACGACTCGGGCTCCGAACGGGTTGGTGGCACGGGCACGAAACCGGGAACGGAGCTCGGAGCGCGCACGGTAGTCCGCGGAGCGACCCTTCGGGTGCAAGCAGGGATCGCCGATGACGCCTTCTTCTCTCGGCATGCAGCCGGGCGCTCGCGGTCTGCCGGCGTCACCCGGGAAGCGATGTCACGACTTCGAAAGCTGCACCCAGCTGACCGAGTAGCTCACGTCGCCCCTTGCCTCGTCGAGCTCGCGGACCACCACCTCGCCGGTGGCGCGGCCGAGGGTCAGCGTGCTCTCGAGGCAGCCCGCGAGGCCCTCCACGTAGCAGATGAAACGGTACGCATCGGCGGGGAACCCCGTGAGCCGCACGGTCCCGGACGATTCGCCGGCGGGCTCGTAGACCAGCGTCCCGAGGTCGCGGGTCAGGTGGCTGTAGACGGCGGCGCTCCGCCGAAACAATGCGGCGGGAGTCATACCGAAGATCTCGACCGCCGTGGTGGCGAAGCCGCGGAGCATCGGACGCTCGTACGTCTTCGTCATGGCCGTGCGCCAGAGCAGCACGTTGCGCTCGGGGCCGAGCACGTCCCGGACCGCGTCGGAGAGCCGCATGTGCAGTGACATCGGCAGCCACAGGAGCGCGCTCGTCGAATCGATCTCGTCGCAGTCGTTCTCGCCCAGCCTCGCGAGGATTCGGTCGCGCTCGCCGTGCGCCAGCCCTCGCACGGCGCGGAGGAGATTGTGCGTGTGTACGGCCCGAATGCGCGGCTCTTCGGCCATGGACGCAGCGTAGCCTTCTCGCGTCCGCGCTGTCACTCGCTCGGGGCGGTGCGACTCCACCGGCACCGGGACATGCCAGGGCCTCCTCCAATCCGGGACGGCGCGCGGAGGGCATCGGTTGTGGTCTCGCGCGCCGTGCTCCATGTCATGAAGATGGAGTGGTTCGGCGTCCGCATCCTGGGAGCGAACGGACAGACCCTCGACAAGCTGGTCCTCACGGCCGGCGTGCTGGGGGCAGCGTGGTTGATAGGGCGGCTCGTCCGCATCGCGGTGCGCCTCTTGCCCGGCCAAGCCACCAAGGGCTCGGTACGCGGCCGCAAGCTCGCGCTCATCGCGCTCGGGCTGCTCGCCACGGTGGTGCTGCTCTCGATCTGGTTCGACAAGCCGAGCAACCTCGCGGTGTTCAGCGGGCTCATCGGAGGCGGGCTCGCGTTCGCCTCCCAAAGCGCGCTCCTCTCCATCGCCGGCTATCTGATCATCGTGTTCGGCCGCGTGTTCGACTTCGGGGACCGCATCGAGCTCGGCGGTGTGCGCGGCGACGTGCTCGACATCGGTCTCTTCAAGACCACCATCATGGAGATGGGCGTCCCGGCGTCGCTCCTGCCCGATCCGAATCACTGGGTGACCGCGCGCCAGTACACCGGCCGCGTCGTCACCGTCGTCAACTCCGAAGTCTTCAAGAAACCGGTATTCAACTACACGGCGAACTTCGATCTACTGTGGGAGGAGATCCATGTTCCGGTCCGCTACGACGCGGATATCGCGGTCGTGGAGAAGATCCTCCTCGACGCCGCGCACCGCCACACCGCCGCGCAGGTCGAGAAAGCCCGCGCCGAGCTCGGACAGCTGCGCGGGCGCTATCTCCTGAAGGCGAGCGACCTCGAGCCACGCGTCTACGTGCGCCTCACCGACAATTGGATCGGCCTGGCCGTCCGCTTCGTGACGCGATCGTTCGGCGTGCGCGACGTGAAGGACGCGATGTTCCGGCAGATCCTCCAGGGGTTGCGCGCCGAAGGCATCGAGGTGGCCTCCAGCACCGTCGAGATCGTCCACATGCCGCCGACGGAGCGGCCCCGGTGAGCGGCCGGCGTCGGAGGGTGCGGGGCTGGCGACCGCCGCGCGGGGGGAGCCAAGGTGCATCGCCAGCGCGGCCCGCGACGAGCCCTCGCGGCGGCAGCTGTCCGCGTGGTGCGCTACGCTCGGCCGTCCGTCGACTGGCTGAGCCCTCGCAACCCGATCGGCCCCTTCACGGATATCTATCCGCCCGTGACGAGCATCGCGATCGCCACCCCGACGAGCCAGAGAGAGCGCATCACCGATCTCCTCTTCGGCCTCCGATGGCCGGGACCTCGTGACCTTGCAGAGCATCCGTCGACTCGGCCTTCAACGGACTGCCACGCCAGCGTCACCAGGGTCATCGAGAACGTGACCCCTGCGATGGTCATCATCGATCCCGCGATCGTGGACAAATCCCCCGCGCGCCGTCCGCGCTCGCACCGAAGATGAGTGGCCAGCGAGTGAGCCACTGCGTGCTCGCGGACGAGTGCGCTGCGATCAAGGCGACCGCCACGGCGATGTTGCCGACGACAATCACCGTCGCTTCAGGATTCGTCGAGGAGCTCGAGGCCCCTGCGGAGCGCGCCGTCCATCGGCCGTACCGCGCCATCCACCTGGCGCTGGCGCTACACCTGGTCCGGTGAGCCCCGCCGGCGGCTCGAGCCACCAGGGGACGGGGCCCGGGGATTTCGCGCTGGCGACGGCGGTGCCGAAGAGGCTCGACGCCCCACCAGACAGGGTGGCGGCGGGGCTCGTGGGGAGACCACCCGAGCCGCCGAGATACAGCGCCGCGCGCTCAGCCTGTGCAGCCCCGACGACCATGTCGTCGAACCCGTCGCCGTCGACGTCGCCGGTGCCGGCCACCGAGCCGCCGAAGCCACTGGACGCGACGTCGGGGCCATCGAGAGTCGCAGACGGCGTCGTACCGGGCCCCGCCGAGCCGCCGGAGAAAAGGTAGACGTGGCCGGCGCCGTAGGGCGCGCCGACGGCCAAGTCGGCGAACCCGTCGCCGTCGAGGTCGCCCGCGCCCGCGACCGCCCTCCCGAAGCCTTCGCTCGTGGCGACCGCCTCGAGCACCACGTCCGGGCCGCTGCCGGGGTCGCTCTCGCTGCCGAGGAACACGTAGGCCCGGCCGGCGCTGGAGTCGTAGGTGGGGGCGCCGACCACCAGGTCGGCGAGCCCATCGCCGTCGAGATCGCCCGCGCCCGCGACCGACTTGCCGAAGCTCCCGCGTGCCGTGGCGCCGGCGAGGACCGCGTCCGGGCTGGTGCCGGGGCCGCTCTCGCCCCCGAGGAAGACGTACGCCCGGCCACTTCCGGAGTCGGCCCCGTACGCGCCCACCACAAGGTCGGCAAAGCCGTCTCCGTTCATGTCGCCGACGCTCGCCACCGACGCGCCGAAGCCATCCTCGGTCGCTTCGCCGTGGAGCGTGACGCTCGGGCTGGTGTCGGGCCCGGTCTCGCTTCCGAGGAACACGTAGGCCCGTCCCGCGGCGGAGTCGGCCCCGTACGCGCCCACCACGAGATCGGCGAACCCGTCGCCGTTCACGTCACCCGCGCTCGCCACCGAGGCGCCGAAGTACTCGCCCGGCGCGGTCCCGTGCAGGCTGACGTCCGGGCTGGTGCCCGGCCCGGCCTCGCCGCCGAAGTAGATGTACGCCCGCCCGTCGTACGACTGGCCGTCGGGAGCGCCGATCACGGAATCCGTGAACCCATCGCCGTCGAGGTCGCCGGCGCTCGCGACGGAGTAGCCGAAGTACTGGTCCTCCCCCATGCCGTCGAAGGTCAGGTCCGGGCTGGTGGCGGGGCCGGCCTCGCTGCCGAGGAAGACGGAGGCGCGACCGGTGCCGGAGCTCGCGTTGGGAGCGCCGACGGCCAGATTGAAGTAGCCGTCGCCGTCGATGTCCAGGCGGGTACCCCAGGAGGTGTCCGCGGGCGCCGAGCGTGCCCCGACGAGGAGCTCCCAGGTGGGTGAGGGGGTCACGCCCACGTAGTCGCCGTTCGTACCACGAAGGCGCCAGAACGAGAGCCCCTGCGGCAGGTCGGCGCTCGGCGCTCCCCGATCGCCGGTGGCGGTGAAGGTCGCGACGACTGTGTCGCAGGCCCGGTCGGCGCAGACCTCGACCTGGGCCCCGTCGGTCCCCGGCGCCAGCTCCCAGCGGAAAGTCGGTCGGCGGGAGGTCGCGGTGGCCGTGGACAGCGGCGCGATCGGCCGCGGGGCCTCGAGCTCGGCGCACGCGCCCATCACGGGCGCGTAGCCCGGATCGCACGTGAACCCGCAGACCATGTCGGTGCATGTCGCCGCGCCGTGCTCGACCGTCGCGCAGGCGTGGTCGCAGCTGCCGCAGTGCATCGGGTCGGTCTGCGTGTCCCCGCAGCCGCTGCCCGAGTCGACCGTCACTCCACCGTCGTCGAGCGTGCCGCCGTCCCCCGCGACCGGCGTCCCGGAGCAGCCGCTGGCGCCCGCGAGCGCGGCGAGGAACGCGACGGCGGCCAGCCTTCGCGTCCGAGGAGACGCCCCCAGTCCGAGCCTGCGCTCCCGCTCGAGCGAGCTCGGGGCGGAGGTCGAGCCTTCGCAGGCGAAGGCGGCATCGGAGTGAATCTTCGACTCGTCGGTGGTTTCCACTTTCAGCATCCGTCCGCGCTCGGGTTCGTGCAGTACGCCTCGCGGCAGTTCGAGAACGCCGTGAAGGCGGCCTCGCAGTCATCGATGCAGCTCGCCGACTCCGCATCGTCGCAGGGCGGCTCGTCACGGTAGTCCGCGAGCCGTTCCTCGCACTGCGGGACGCGGTCTTCCACCGGCATCAGGTCCGGACACGCCGAGGCCTTGTCAAAGACGCTCTCGCAGCTCGGCGAGGGGTCGCAGGAGGTCAACAGCAGCTCGGCCGTCGCCAGCGCGAGCAGTCGGGGCGCTGGAGAAGTCACGAGCCGACCGTACCACACTGGTCGGAGGCATCCTCCTGGCCCATGCGGATCATACCGCCGCACCTCCTTGCGCAGAGCCGCATACAGCTGCGTACCCAAATCCATCCTCGCCAGCGCAATTCGCCCATGAACAGCATCTTACCCGACACCCCTGGCGCTTGAGCCGGGGCTGCATTCGTGCCAGTGACATCAGGATCAATGGAGGTGTCAGAAACGGGAAAATTACACGGGAAACCTCATGTGGCTCGGCTGGCACCGAAAGCTCAGAACACCCGCTAGGAGCGGCACGTGAGTGTCTGGTGCCTTTCGGTGAGTTCCGTTCTTCAGGCGCATGGCTTCTCTTGGTATGTTGTTGCGTCGGGTCTGCGGACCGCGATGTCCGGTCGTCGAGGCCGCTCATGACCTAGATGTCCGAGGCGGAAGTCGTGTTCGAGCCGCTCGCCACGCATGAACCCTCGCGATCGGCGGTTGCGAGTGATAGTTGAATCGGTTGAAGGCGCACGTCATCTCGTTCTTTGTCGAGAGATGCCGTGGGTCTGGAACGCGTACGGATCAGGCGGCACGCCTCACCTCGGCGGTGTAGCGATCACGGTGCAGGATCTCGATGGCACCGGGAAGCCGGTCGCTCTGCGAGAGCGCGCGCAGCGTGAGGATGTTGTCGAGGCCCTCGGTGTGCCACCGCTGACCGGAGCGGCACGCGCGGACCTTGACGGCCGACTTGCACGTGCCCTCGGTGGCACCGCTTCCTCATGGCAGTCCGGCATCGCGGGCCGACGCGTAGCGCATGCGGTCCTTGTTGTTCTTGAGGTAGGTGAGCTCGTCGATGAGCGCCTCGCAGGACTTGCCGCCCATCTTCCAGCGGTGGTCTCGCACCCAGGCTTCGATCTCGTCGATGGCGCCGTCGTCTTCGTTGAGGCGCCGGTTCCACTGGTGCAGCTTCTGCTCGCACCAAGCGGGCGTGTAGCCGCCTGCGCGAGGGCCGTCGCCAGATGCTCGTCGAGGTGGTAGCGGTCGACGAGCTCGGCGTCCGCGACGAGCTTGTGCTTCTTCAGGCCGGCGCGGACGAGGTTCCACATCTCCGGTGCGGCGTCCTGGACGACGCACAGCGGCAGCTCCGGACTCTCGCGCCGAGCGTGTCGGATGTCGCGCATCATCGATTCGACGAGCATCTTGGGCCCGGTGCCCGCGCTCGCGAAGTAGCGCAGCGTGCGCAGGCTCCGCCCGTCGACGTCGAGGAAGCTGACCGTGCCCACGTACGCCATCCGGTAGTTCACCTCGATTGGGTCCGGCGCCTTGCGCTCGTAGGGCTTGCGGCGCTTCTTGCGCCGGCGCTCCGCACCTCCTCCGGCGCCAGCTTTTCCTCCATCGGCACCGACGTGCGGTCCAGCCCTGTCGACATCGCTACCGTGCCCTCCGGGACGTGCTCGGCGATGCGAAGAACCGGCTCGATCACCGGCAGGTGCTCGCGCAGCTTGGTCGCCGCCCGGTGGACCACTCGCTCGATTGTCGTGCGCGACGGCGGCACACGCAGGCTCGACAGCAGGTGCTCGCGCAGCTCCCGGCTGTGCGTGTCCGCCCCGCCCGTCATGAACGCGCTCGCCGTCGCCGGGGTCGCGCCCTCGAGGAGACCCGCCGCCAGTTCGAGCGGCACGATCGTCGGTCCGTTGTGCACGCCCACCTGCCGGTACGTCCAGCGCCGAACCGTCACCGACCCGCTCAGCCCGTGGTAGGTCCGGCTCGCCTCCTCGTGCCGCCGGTAGACCTGCCCCGCGTGGACCACCTCCGCCGTGTCGAACCGGTCCGCAATCGCCTGAAGGTCTTGCCCCTGCACGAGCCGCAGGACCTCGTTGCCCACCTCGTGCATCACCCGCTCGCGCTCCCCGTAGTCGCCCTCGAGGGTGAACCGGCGGTCCACCTCCTCGCGCAGCAGCTCGGCGATCGCCGCGATCGCCTCCCCGTTGCATTCCGGATTGCCCGCGCGCATCGTCGTCGTCATCGGTGCCTCGTCGGTCATGGGTCTCAGCAACTCCATGCTCGATTGAGGTCACCGATACCTCAAGCCATCCCGCCTACCCCCCCTTCGCTCAGCTCCCAGCGCGATCCAGACCCGATGCCGTGCTGGTCTGCCGAGCGGGAGTTTCATGGCTCGAGCGATCCCACGGCACGTGCCGAGCTCGAGGAAGGCTGGCGTGACGCCGGCTGCGCCATCGCCTGCTGGTAGGGCTCGGATTTGAACGAGCTCGCTCGCCGCGAGCTGGGAGGAATTCCGCGCGATGCTGGTCTCGGACGCCGCGCAGCAGCCGCCCGAGCTCTATGCCCGCTTGCGCTGACCGCGCGTTGCAAGATGTTCCAGCGCCGACGCGCTCTCGCGCGCGATGCCGATGGACCGGCGCTTGCTGTCGAGGCGGCGCGGAGGCTCGGATGAGCGAAGAACGAGACGCGAACAAGAAGGAAGGCGAGCGGTTGATGTGGAGCGGGGTCGGTCTCGGCGCGATCAGCGTCGTCTCGACGGCCGTGCTCGGCGCCACGTGCCCGCTCTGCGTGGTCGGCGCGCCCGCCCTCGTCGGCTGGGGCGCGTACAAGCGGTGGAAGGCGACCTCGCCGGACGAGCCCGAGCCGGAGTCCGAGCTCGAGGAAGGCTGAGCCAAGCGTTCCTTCACTGCCGAGCGCGCGCGTGGTGTCGCGAGCGGTGCGCTCGATGCGCGTGATGCGCCTCTTCGGGATCCGGATCGTGGGCTCGTTGGATTGCGTAGGTGCGCGAGACGTCGTAGTCGACGATGTCGCCCGGCCGCTCCGAGTCGCCCCCGACGTAGGAGACGACCCGCGCGTAGCCGGCGGCGCGGTCGTCCCATTGCAGGAAGATGACACTGTGGGTCCCGACCGGGTCGCTCTCGGGGTGGTTCACGATCCACAGCCAGTCGCCGGGCCGGATGAGGTCGAGGTCCGCGTAGGGACCGTTCCGCGAGCCGCGGAAGACGTTCGTGCGCCGGCGCCAGCCCTGGCAGCCGGCCTCGTCGAAGACGTGGTCCGCGTAGCGATAGCAGGAGCCGCGGACGACCTCCCCCTGGTCGACCATCCGGTTGGCCGTCTCCACGATGTGTTGCCCGGCCGCATCGGGCGCGGGCGTGAACGGCGCGGGCGACGTCGGCGTTTCGATCGCCACCGTGCTCGCGCCGCCGCTCGTCCAGGGCGGCACCAAGCGCTTCGCGCGGCTGGCTTGCGCATCAGCGGCGGTTCGGGTCGGTGGCGGCCCTCCGCACGCGCCGAGCGCCAGCAGCGAGAGCGAGAGGATGGCGCCCCATTGGCGCGCGCGGAAGAGGCTTTCGAGTCCGCACGCGCCGTCACCGAGCAAGAAGCGCTCCCAACCGCGGTCGCACTGCCGAAACGGCGCAAGGGGCGGGCTCACCGCCCGCGCGTTCACACGCTGTGGAGCATCGTTGGCAGCGGATGGCGTACTCTGATCGCCGTGCGCCTCGCGCTCATGGCATCCCTCCTGCTCATCGCCGGCTGCGATGCGCCGGCGCCGCTCTCGGACGGGGGCTCGCTCGATGCCGCGGCGACCGACGGGGCGGCGCTCGACGCGAGCACGCCCGCGCCGGAGCTGCCCTGGCTGCGCGACGCGGATGGAGGCGTGCTCATCCTGCGGGGGACGAACGTCTCGAACGACTCCAAGCGCCCGCCCGAGTTCACGCCCGATGGCTACGCGAGCGCCGACGACTTTTCGCGCCTGCGGGAGCAGCTCGGGATGAACGCCATCCGCTACCTGATCTTCTGGGAGGCGGTCGAGCCGACGCAGGGGACCTACGACGATGGCTATCTGGCCGAGGTGCGCCGGCGCGTCGAGGCGGCGGGCGCGGCGGGGCTCTCGGTCGTGGTCGACATGCACCAGGATGTCTTCGGGCGCGGCTTCGGCTTCGACGGTGCGCCCGCCTGGGCCTGCGATCAGGCGCTCTACGACTCCTTCGACATGCACCGGCCGGCGCAGTGGGGGCTGAGCTACGCGACGCCGGAGGTGGCAGCGTGCTTCGACCGCTTCTGGAGCGATCCCGACCTGCGCGCGTCGTTCCGGAACGCGTGGCGGCACGTGGCGGAGGCGCTGCACGGAGCGAACGGGGTCTTCGCGTACGAGGTCATCAACGAGCCCTTCTGGGGGAGCGGCTCGGCGAGGAGGTTCGAGCAGACCACGCTGCCTTCGGTCTACGCCGACTGCGCCGCCGCCATCCGGGCCGGCGATCCGGGCGCGCGCGTGCTGATCGAGCCCGCGTTGAGCGCGAACATCGGCCTCGGCAGCGATTGATCCCGCCGGTGCTGCCCGATCTGGTGTTCGCGCCGCACATCTACCCGCCCGGGCTCGAGCAGGGGACGGGCTGGACCGGCGACCGCGACTCGCTCGACCGCTGGCTCGCCGGCCTGCGCGGTGACGCGCTGCGCATGGGGCTGCCGCTCTTGGTGACCGAGCTGGGCGCGCAGCCGAGCGTGGCCGGGGCGACGACGTATTTGCGTCAGGTCTACGACGCGCTCGACGCGGCGGGGTTCGGCGCGCTGCAATGGGAGGGCGGCGCCAGCGGCTATGGCCTCTTCACCAGCGACGGCGCGCCGTCTGCGGTGGCCACGGCGATCGTGCGGCCGCATCCGGCGCGGACGGCGGGCGTTCCACGCAGCTGGTCGTGGGACGCGGAGGGGGGCGTCTTCTCGTTCGAGTGGGACGAGGACGGCAGCGCGACCGGTGAGACCGAGATCACCCTTCCGTCGCTGCTCTTTTCGAGCGGCGCGGACGTCGCGCTGGCCGACGGACGCGAGGCGCGCGTGGAAGGCGCGAGCGTGTTCGTGCCGCAGATCGGCGGTCACCGGAGCCTCACGCTCACCGCGCGCTGAGGTCGCTCGGGCCTCGCCCGCCATGGCGAGTTTCGCTCGGCGCCGCGTCGCGCCCGCCCTCGCTCCGATCGCGCCCACCCTGGACGGCCGCGCAGCGCCATGGCAGGAAGGATCCTTTCGTCCCGGACGATCCGGGACCCTTCCCGATCACCGAATGGACGGGGGCGACAGATGAAGTTGGTGGAGCTGCCGGAGAAGCCGATCGCGTGCCGGAACCTGATCGCGGGCGAGTGGCGCGAGCCCGAGGCCGGGGCGCGGATCGACGTGATGAGCCCGTACACGGGCAACACGATCGGCACCGTGCCGATGTCGAGCGCGAAGGACGTCGACGCGGCCGTCGCGGCCGCCAAGGTCGCGGCCGCGAGCTGGCGTCAGGTGCCCTTGAAGGAGCGCACGCAGACGCTCTTCCGTTTGCGCGAGCTGGTGCTCGCGCGGATCGACGATCTCCAGCCACTCGGCCGCCGCCGAGTGCGGCAAGACGTTCGACGAGGCCAAGGCCGGCGTCCTCAAGGGCGTGGAGATCATCGAGTTCGCGCTCAGCCTGCAGAACATGGACAGCGGCTCGGCGCTCGAGGTCAGCCGCGGCGTGACGTGTGAGACCCGGCGCGAGCCCATCGGCGTCGTGGCCGGCATCACGCCGTTCAACTTCCCGGCCATGGTGCCGATGTGGATGTACCCGATCGCCGTCACGCTCGGGAACGCCTTCATCCTCAAGCCCTCCGAGAAGGTGCCGCTCACGGCCGACCTCACCGGCGAGCTGATGCGCGAGGCAGGCTATCCGCCGGGCGTCTTCTCGATCGTCCACGGCGGCCGCGACGCGGTCGAGGCCATCTGCGATCACCCGGACATCGGCGCCGTCGGCTTCGTCGGCTCCACGCCGATCGCCAAGGCCGTCTACGCCCGCGCGGCGGGCAACGGGAAGCGCGCGCTCGCGCTCGGCGGCGCCAAGAACCACCTCCTGGTCGTGCCGGACGCCGACCCTGAGGTGACCATCGACGGCGTGGTCCGTTCCTTCACCGGCTGCGCCGGGCAGCGCTGCATGGCCGCCAGCCTGATGGTCGCGGTCGGCGACGCGGACGCGCTGATCGACCGCATCGTCGAGCACGCCCGCTCCATGCGCCTCGGCCCCGACATGGGCGCCATCATCGACGAGGCTTCGCGCGAGCGCCTGAAGGCCGACCTCGAGAAGGCCGTCGCCGAAGGCGCCGAGATCCGCCTCGACGGTCGCGACGTCGCCGCGCCGGAAGGCTACGAAGGCGGCCACTGGCTCGCGCCGACCATCCTCGATCACGCGTCGATGGACATGGAGTGCGCGAACAAGGAGCTCTTCGGGCCGATCCTCACCATCGTCCGCGTGAAGACCCTGGACGAGGCGATCGCGCTCCAGGATCGCTCACCCTACGGCAACGCCTACTCGGTGTTCACCACCCGCGGCGCCACCGCCCGCTACGTCGCCGAGCACGCCCAGGCGGCCATGGTCGGCGTGAACATCGGCGTGCCGGTCCCGCGCGAGCCCTTCAGCTTCGGCGGCGCCAAGGACAGCAAGTTCGGTGAGGGCGACATCACCGGCTGGGGCGGGGTCGAGCTGTGGACGCGGCTGAAGAAGATCACCACGAAGTGGTCGCTGCAGCCCGACCAGACCTGGATGAGCTGACCTCGAGCGCCGGATCGCAGCGTCCGGCAAAACGGAAAAGGGGCTCTCGCACGATCGATCTTCTCGATCTGGGCGAGGGCCCCTTCTCGTCCGTCGCGATACCCGGTAGACTGGAAACCTCCAACTCCGAGGTATCAAATGCGCCGTCAGGCTCTCGTCTTGCTCGCCACGCTCTCGCTTCTCCTCGGCTGCAGCGCAGCAGGTAGTGGAGGAGGTGGCGGCGGCGGTGGGGACGGCGCGGTGGCGGGCGACGGCGGCGCCGGTGGCGGAGGCGCCGACGGAGGTGGCGGAAGCACCTCGGGCGACGGCGGATCCGGCGGAATCGGGCAGCGACGGCGGCGCTGGCACGAACGGCGACGGCGGCGGCGGTGGCGGGGGAGACGGCGGCGTCGGCGCTTGCCTCGACCACGAGATCTGCGGAAACGGCGTCGACGACAACTGCAATGGAACGGCCGACGAGGGCTGCGCCTGCACTGCCGGAGAGACCCAGAGTTGCTACAACGGCCCGCGCCAGTATGCCGGTGTGGGCGCGTGTCGTGAAGGCACGCAGAGCTGCGTGGACAGTGGCGGCGAGTTCTCCAGCTGGGGAGCCTGCGTGGGCGAGACCGATCCGGTCGACGAGGTCTGCGAAGGTACGGCCGACGAGGACTGCGACGGCACGATCGACGAGGGCTGCGGCTGCACGCCGGACACGACCCGCCCCTGCTACACCGGGCCCTCCGCGACCGAGGGCGTGGGCACCTGCGTCGGCGGGATGCAGACCTGCGTCGCGATGGGCAGCACGGCGGACTGGGGCGACTGCACGGGCGAGGTGACGCCGCGGCCCGAGCTCTGCGACGGGATGGACTACGACTGCGACGGGGCGGCCAACACCGGCTGTGACTGCACGCTCGGGACCACCCGCTCCTGCTACGACGGGCCGACCGGCACCTCGGGCATCGGCGTCTGCCACGACGGCGCGCAGACCTGCGTCGCCGGTTCGGGCGGCGTCGGAGCGATGTGGGGGCCGTGCACGGGCGAGGCCCTGCCGGAGCCCGACACCTGCGACGGCATCGATCACACCTGCACCGGCGTGCCCGGCGCGGGCTGCGCCTGCATCCTCGGCGAGTCCCGCGCCTGCTACGGCGGCCCGGCGGCCACTCGCGGTGTCGGCCAGTGTCACGACGGCACGAACACCTGCGTGTCCGGTTCGTCCGGCGCCGAGTGGTCGGGGAGCTGCGCCGGCGAGCAGGATCCGGTGACGGAGGTCTGTGACAACAGCCTCGACGACGACTGCGACGGCTCGATCGACGAGGCCTGCGGCGGGGTCATCATGTGCCCTGGCGACCAGACGGTGCCGGCGGGTCAGGCGGCGACGCTGACCGCGAGCGGGACCGGCATCACCGGCATCACCTGGACCATCATCTCCGCGCCGACCGGAGGCGCGTCGACGGCGGTGTGGAGCCCGGCGACGCCGACCGGCAACAGCGTGACCTTCACGCCCTACATCGTCGGTGACTACACCATCCAGGTCAGCGGCACCGACGCCCGCGGCATGAGCGTGACCTGCATGTTCGTCGTCACCGCGCTGCCGCACGGCCTGCGCGTGCAGCTCACCTGGGACGGCGCCGGCGACCTCGACCTCCACCTGCACGACAACGTGACCAGCCAGCCCTGGTTCGTGTCGCCGGACGACTGCTATTACGCCGACCGCGCGCCTGCGTGGGGCGCGACGCTCGACTTCGACAACACGAGCATGAACGGGCCGGAGAACATCGCGATGAACTCCCCCGTCGTGGGCGCGGACTACACCATCGCCGTCCACAACTACTCCCGCGGCGCCGGCCGCATCGCGACGGTGAACGTCTTCTGCGGCTCGACCACGTCCACGGTCCCGACGCAGACCTTCACCAGCCGCGGGCTCTCCGGCGGGAGCTCGGGGAACTGCTCTTCCAACGACTTCTGGACGGTCGCGCGGGTCCACTTCACGTCGGCGACGACCTGCACCATCACGCCGATCAACAGCTACCGGGCCAGCAGCGCGGCCTGTGGCTCGTTCTGAGGTGACGATGCGCTGGCTCCGCATCCTGAGCACGCTCTCGCTCGCCTGTGCGCTCGCGTCCTGTGGTGGCGGAGACAACGGTGGCCACGGTGACGCGGGCTCGCGGGACGGCGGGCACTCCACGACGCAGATGGACGCGGCGGTGCCGCGCGACGCGACGACGCCCACGCCCGATGCCGGCACCGATGCGGCACCGAGCGGACCTTGTGGTGAAGCCTCGCAGGCCTGCTGCACCGTCGGGGCCGCCTGCGGGGACGGGCTGACTTGTGTGGACGGGACCTGCGCGGCGTGCGGCGCGACCGGCGCCGAGTGCTGCCTGAGCGCGACGCCCTGTACCGGCGATCGCATCGTCTGCGACTCGACGACGAACTCGTGCGTCGGCTGCGGCGCGCACGACGCCCCCTGCTGTGCGGGCGACCTCTGCTCGGCCAGCACCGACACCTGCAGCGACGGCCGCTGCGTCACCTGCGGGCATGCGGACGAGCCCTGCTGCGGTGGGGGCGCCTGCTTCGGCGACGCGACCTGCGCGTCGACGGGGTTCTGCGCCGCCTGCGGCGAGGACGGCGGGCCTTGCTGTCCGGGCGCGATGTGCGCGAGCGCGTCGAGCACCTGCATGGCCAACACCTGCACGCCCTGCGGCGGCGCCGATCAGCCCTGCTGCGGGGGCACGACCTGCGACAGCGGCAACGTCTGTCAGCTCTCGGTCTGCCGCGCCTGCGGCGGACCGGGCGCCGCTTGCTGCGGCGGGAGCTGCTCGGGTGGGTTGGCGTGCACGGGAGGCACCTGCGGGAGCTGTGGCGGTCCTGGTCAGCCTTGCTGCTCGGGCGACACCTGCGCCTCGGGCGCGGTCTGCTCGGGAGGGACCTGCTCGCACTGCGGCGGGACCGGTCAGCCCTGCTGCGCCGGCGCGTGCAACGCGGGCAACGTCTGCAACGGGTCGTCGACCTGTCAGCTCTGCGGCGGCAACGGTCAGCTCTGCTGCGACGGCGGGAGCTGCGGCGCCGGCCAGGTCTGCGGATCGGGCGGGCACTGCGGTCCCTGCGGCAGCCTCGGCGAGACCTGCTGCACGGGCGACAGCTGCGATCCCGGCAGCGTCTGCTCGGGTGGGAGCTGCGGTGGCTGCGGCACCGTCGGTCAACCTTGCTGCGGCGGCGATACCTGCGGCTCCGGCACCACGTGCAGCAGCGGCACCTGCGCGGGCTGCGGCGGTGACGGCCAGCCCTGCTGCGGGACCACCTGCGGCAGCGGCCTGACCTGCCAGAGCGGGAGCTGCACGCCCTGTGGCGCGCGCGGGCAGATCTGCTGCACGGATCCGGCCGTCTTCCCCTATCCGTGTCAGGAGCCCAACAGCTGCATCGGCGGGATGTGCGTCGCCTGCGGCTACTCGGGCGAGATCTGCTGCGACCCGATGAGCTGCGGCACCGGCTTCATGTGCGACACGAGCAGCAACATGTGCGTGCCGCGCACCAGCGGCTGACCTGAGCCGTCGCGGCCACCGGCAGCGTGGCAGTTTTAAGTTGAAAAGTGCCTCTCCACCGCGGCGGACGGTGTGTTTTGGATCAACGGTCGCGGTCCACCGCGGGAGGAAGGGCTCCGGCAGTCGACGAAGCCGTCTCGCCGCGGGCCGGAGGAGTTCCGTGCATCACGGACGCGAGACGCCCCGGGTCACGAGCGACCGTGGGATTGACACTCGCGTGCCGAGGCCGGCGGAAGGCGAGTGCGGCAATCGAGGTCGCGCCGGGTCGTCGTGACACGCGGGCGTGAAACGAACACACACCTCGCGCCCGCGACGGTGGACGACAAAACGCCGCGGAAAGCCCGCCGCCGGCGTCTGCACGCGGTCGTCGACCGCCGAACCGCGTTCCGCCGGAGCGGCGGGCGTTCGTGAGATTGACGCAGCGGTCCCGATCGCGTCGAAGGGCGCGGAGACGCTACGGAGCGCGCGTGGTCGGCGCTCGCACGCGGTGGTTGATCGCAGAATCGCGTTCCCGCTGGGCCCGGGCGCTCCGGAGACGTGTACACACGTCGCGACCGCGTTGGCGGGCGAGAACGCGCGGAACGCGCTCCGCCATCGCCGCTCGTCGAGCACGGAACCGTGGTCCGCTGGGGTGGCGGGCGCCACTCACATCGAAGGGTGCGTCTCGCGAGCTCCCGGCGGCGGAGGCGAGGCGCCTCTCTGGTGAGGATCGCCCGTCCGCGAGACGGAACGTGACGTGCTCCGGTTTCATTCGGAGCGGGAACGGGTGGACGAGCCTTCGCCGAAAACACGACGCCAGCCGAGGCGAGGGATCTCCCGCGTGGCGACCTGGATCGTCGCGCTGGCGGCGCTCGGCGCGGTGATCGCCGTCTTCGGGCACCTCGCCGACTGGAAGCACGTGCTCGAGGTCGCGGCGCGGGCGAGCCCGCCGTGGTTGGCGCTCGGATTCCTCTTGCAGGTCGCCACCTACGGCGCGAGCGCGATGGTCCTGCATCGGGCGCTGGTGAGCCGCGGCGTGCACCTCGGCATGCCCACGCTGGTCCGGCTCGGGCTGGTGAAGCTCTTCGCCGACCAGGCGCTCCCCTCGGCCGGGGTCGGCGGCACGCTCTTGATGGTCCACGGCTTCACGCGCCGCCGGGTCCCGCGGCCGGCCGCGATGGGGACGATCGTGGTGGACCTCGTCGCGTTCTACGTCGCCGGCGCCCTCGTGCTCGGCGCCAGCATGGTGACGCTCTACGTCTACGGCCACGTCGACCGAGCGATCATCGTGCTCGGCGCGCTCTTCGCGCTCCTGGCGCTCGCCATCCCCGCGCTGGTGCTCCGCATCAACGCGCGCGGCGTGGAGCGCGCGCCGCATTGGCTGGTCCGCACCAAGGTGGGCTGCGCGTTCGTGGCGTCGTTGGCCGCGGCGCCGCGGTCGATGTTGCGCGCGCCGAGGTTGATGGCTTCGGTCACGGGTTGGCAGATCGGTGTCGTGGTCCTCGACGCAGCGTCGCTCTGGGCCGTCCTGCACGGGTTGGACGTTCCTTCGCCCTTCGCCGTGGCGTTCGCCGCCCACGTCATCGCCACCACGGCCGGCACGCTCTCGGTGCTGCCCGGTGGGCTCGGCGTCTACGAAGGCGGCGCCATCGGCGTCTTGGTCGCGATGGGCATTCCCATGGAAGCGGCGGTCGCGGCGACGCTGATCGACCGAGCGATCAGCTTCTGGCTGCCGATGATCCCGGGACTGATCGTGGCGCGGGCGGAGACTCGCCATCCGGCCGAGAACGAAGCCAGCCCGGCCTGCTGACTCCTCCTCGCGCGACCGACGGATTCGGATCGCGCCGAGGTCCCGTCGAGCCGATCGATCCTCTCTCTCTCGCCGATGCGCGGAAGAACGCTCGGGCCGCGCGGCGCGTGGCCGGCGACCCGAGCGAGCTCCCACCCCGGCGTTCGAGTCGACGTCAGGCCATCTTCTCCCTTCGCGGCGGGACACCGTGCACGCGCTGGAGCGCCCAGATGGCCGCCGCCGCGACGATCACCCCTACGATCACGTGGTTCCAGGTCGCGGCTTCCATGTAGACGTAGCCCAGCACGAAGGGCGAGATGATGAGCCATACGCCGGTGAGGGCGTTGATCCATTCTTCCCACGCCTGGGGGCGGAAGATGGCCACGGCTGCGGCGACGACGATCACCGCGCCGGAAATGATGCTGCTCCAACTCGCCGCCATGCTCAGCGAGCCGATCCCGACGAACGGCGCGATGATCAGCCATGCGCCCAAGATCAGGTTGATCCAGTCGAGCCCAAATTCGGTTTCGTTTCATCGGATCTCCTTCCGTGGACGATCCGATGCAGAGCGCGTGCCCGAACGGAGGCGACCAGTCAGCGACGGCGCGCCGCGCGATCGGGTCCGTGGCGGCCGATCACGCCTTGCCCGCGGGTTGCGGCGCGTCGCTCGGTGTCGCCGGTGCGGAGCGCGGCGTCTTCGGCTCGTCCGGCCGTGGGGGCGAGGAGTCGCGGTAGCCGAAGCGGATCATCGCCAGGAAGAAGGTGACCGAGAGCGGGCCCACCAGGAGCCCGATCGGTCCGAACACGATGGCGCCGCCGAGCAGGGCGAAGAAGATGATCACCCCGTGGAGCTGCATCCCGCCGCGGATCAGGAACGGCTTCAGCAGATTGTCGACCAGCCCGACGACCGCGGTCGACCAGAGGAGCAGGAAGATGCCCTGCCAGGTGTGGCCGAAGAGGAGCAGAACGAGCGAGAGCGGGACGGCGACGATCGAGGTGCCGACCGAAGGCACGAACGCGGCGAAGAAGGTGAGGAAGCCGAAGAAGACGGTGTTCGGCACCCCGGTGATGAGGTAGCCGATGGTCGCCACCGCGGACTGCGCGGCCGCGGTGAGCACGGTAGAGCGCAGCACCGAGCCCGAGACGCACTTCAACTCGGTCAGGAGCTCGAGGGTCTGCTGCCCCCGGAGGGGCGAGACCTCCTCGATCCACGCGAGGAGGCGCTTTCCCTCCGTCAAGAGCGCGTAATAGGCGATGAGCATCATCGCGAGCTGGAAGAAGAAGTGGCTGACGCCGGTCACGAGCTCGCCGAGGATCTTCGCCACGGTGAAGCCGCCGGTGGTGGCCTCGCCGGCGAGCGCGTCGAGGCGGACGTGCAGCGTCTCGAGGACGTTGCGGAGGGGCCCCTCCACCTGGTCCGGCAAGCGCGCCACGAGCTCCTCGACGCCGCCTTTCTGCAGGGCGCTGCGGACCAGCTCGAACGCGGCGACGGCCTCGCGTACCGCGACCGTGACGATCACCGACGCCGGGATGAGCAGGAGGACGACGATGGCGATCGTCATCAGGGTCGCCGCGATGCGCTTTCGCCCGTGAAGCCGCCGTTTCACGAACTCGAAAGGTCGGTAGGTCGCGGTGGCCAGCACGGCGGCCATGAAGACTGGCTGCCAAAGAGGAAAGAAGACGTTCGTGACCAAGAAGATCGATGCCGCGAGCGCGACACCGAACGCGATCCACGCCGATTTCGTGCTTACCGTTCGTTCCATCCCGACGTGCGCTAGGCTCCGCCAACAAACGTAGGCCCGCCTGCCGATAGTCCTCGTGTGGCGTTGCGGCTGGCTTCCTTTCGAGGCGATCGTGCGCCAGTTCGGTGTGCCCGTGGTGATTCGTGATACGTGCGCTGGAGCACACCCCATGCGCATGCGGATCTCGGCAGCTCACCGAGGAATCCGAGATGGGCTACAGAGCGTCGTCGTCGGTTTTGGGGACGGATGCGACGTGTGGCGAGCGGAAACGCACGATCGTCGCGCGATGGAAACAGGATGACTGGCGGCGGAATTGGAGCGGGCTACGTTGCGACCATGCGCCGTTTCCTCGTCCCGCTGATGTTCACGCTCCTCGTGGCGTTGACCGGGGCATTCGGTCCCATTGGGTCGAGCGTGGAAGCGGGGCCTCTCGCCGCACCGATCGCGCAGACGCTGTCCGGGCCGGTTCGCGGGGTGCGCGGGGAGGGCTACCGGGCGTTCCTCGGCATCCCCTACGCGGCGCCGCCGGTCGGTCAGCTGCGCTGGCAGCCGCCGCAGCCGCACGCGCCGTGGACGAAGCCGCGCGACGCCACCACACGCCCGCCGCGATGCGTTCAGCGCACGCCGGGGGTACCGCTGGCGAGCCAGGAGGACTGCCTCTACCTGAACGTGCACACGCCGGACCCGCAGCCGCGGAACGCGCCCGTGATGGTGTGGATCCACGGCGGCGGCTTCATGTACGGCGAGGGCGTGCAGACCGACGGCGGCACGGCCGGGGACCGGCTGGCGCAGGAGCGCGGCGTCGTCGTCGTCAGCATGAACTACCGGCTGGGCGCGTTCGGGTTTCTGGCGCGGCCGGGCGACGACCAGAGCGGCAACTTCGGCTTGCAGGACCAGCAGGCGGCGCTCCGCTGGGTGCACGACAACATCGCGCGCTTCGGTGGCGATCCGAACGACGTCACGCTCTTCGGCGAGTCGGCGGGCGGGTTGAGCGTCTGCGAGCAGCTCGTCTCGCCGAGCAGCGAGGGGCTCTTTTCGCGGGCGATCGTCGAGAGCGGCATGTGCGGTCAGAGGGCGACCACCAAGCGCGAGGCGGAGCAGGACACGGGCGAGCTCGTGCGGCGCCTGGGATGCGACGGCAAGGACGCCGCGGCCTGCATGCGGGAGCTGCCGGCGGGTGCCATCCTCGAGGCCTCGCGGGAGATGCACCGCGGCACCGGAAACGGGATCCGCCATCCCTGGCGTCCGTACGTCGACGGAAGCGTCGTGCCCGGCGCCATTCGCGACCAGGTCGCGGCGGGCAAGTTCCACCACGTGCCGATCATCGTCGGCTGGAACGGCGACGAGGGGACGCTCGACATGGTCTTCTCTCGTTTCGGCGGCGATCGGGTCGACGCGAGTCGCTTCCGCACATTGATCCGGCAGCTCGCCACACACAACCACGTCTCGGCGCAGGACGTGATGGCGCAGTACCCGCTCGACGCGTACCCCGATCCAGGCGAGGCCGCGGCCGACGCCATCGGTCACGCCACGCTGGCCTGCCCCTCGCGCAGCTTCGCGCGGCTCCTGGCGGAGCAGGGCGCCGACGTCCACGTCTACCGCTTCTCGTACCGTGACGCGGGCTTCCAGATCCCCTTCGTGACGGGGCTCGGCGCGTTCCACTCGGCGGAGATTCAGTACATCTTCGGCCACCCTGCACCCATCCTTCAGTCGAAGTTCCACGGCACCGACCAGCGCCTGCACCAAGCGATGGCCGGCTACTGGACCCGCTTCGCAGCGACCGGCGACCCGAACGGCGGCGACGCCCCCTACTGGCCCGCGAACGACGCCGGTCACGACGCTCACCTCGTCCTCGACCGCACCGTCCACGCCGCCCAACACGCCGACGCCCAAGCCTGCTCCGTCTGGGGCGAGTAGACGCCGCTCTCCGCCGCGCGGATCGTTCGCGTCTCCGCAGCGCCCGGGAGTCGGGGCCCGCTCGGGGGAAGCCGGCGCGTCCGCGGCAGCTCGGCCATTTCCGTGAAGAGCGAAGAGCGGAGCCGTTGCCCGCCGCGAAACGGGCTGCCAGAGTCATCCGCGATGACCGACCCGCTGCCCGACGGATACGCCGCGCTCAACCGCTTCGAGAAGCTCGAGCTCCTCTGGAGCCGCGTGGCGTCCGACCCGTACCCGCTCGACGCCCTGCCCGACAAAGCGCCGAGCGCGTGGGCGCGGCGGAAGCTCTTCTCCGTCGACTACGACCGCCGCTCGTTCGAGCACGCCGCCGACGAGCTGCCCGAAGGGCGCGGCAAGCTCGTCCACCGCTACGGAACCTGCGCGCGCGTGCGCTTCGAGGTGAGCGAGCCCGGCCCCTACACCGGCGTTCTGGCCACCGGCGGCGAAGGCCTGTTGCGGCTCTCGGATGCGACCGGCGGCCCGCGCTTCACGCCCTCGCTCGCGCTCAAGATCCCGGTCGATGGTCAGCCCTCGCTCAATTTCTTCGGGCTGCCCGCGACCGAGCGGACGGAACACGACTACGACTTCCTCAGCGGTCCCTTCGCCAACTCCACGCCGGTGCCGATGTCGCTCGACGCGAAGCTGCTCGGGCGCTCGTTCCAGAAGACGGCCGAGGCGCTCCATGCCACGCGCGTCTACGCGGTCTATCTGCCGCTCCACGAGCTCGCGGAGACGAACCTCGACGGCACTTCTGTCGAAGCGCCCGTCGTGCCCGACCGCATCGAGCTGCATCCGACCGACGACGCGCGCGCCGCGTTCGACGACCAGAAGGAGTGGCGGACCGCGCTCGCCGCGCTGCCCACGGGGCTCTGTCTCTTCGAGCTGCGCGTCGCGGCCGCGATCGACGAACCGGCCGCGTCCTACGGCGAGCTGGTCCTCGAGACGCCTTTCGTCGCCTCGCGCTTTGGCGACGAGCGCCTCTTCTTCCAGCACCACGTCGGCCCGACCGGCGGCTGAGCTGCGGCGACCGAGGAGCGGCTCGGTCAGGGCCCGATGCGGCGGGCCGCGGAGGGCATCCACGACGGTGCAGGACAAGCGGCGCGCGCGGGCTGCCCATCGGGTCGTCGACGCGAGGCTGCCACCCGCCAGCGTGGCTGGAGCAAAAATCGCTTCACGCGCGACGCCGAGGAGCTGTCTCGGCAGCGCTCGAGCGGCGTACATGCGGAAGCCGGCGACTCGGCGCAGCGCCGGGACCGCTCCGCCGGCGATTGATTCGGTCGCGCGGACCCCTTACCAATGAGGTCCCTGGAGGATGACCATGACCGAGCTGGACGCCCGCATCGGACGCGTGACACGCAACACCATCAGCGACGGCCTGCGCCGGTCGGTGGCGCGGAGCCCGGACAAGACCGCGCTGGTGTTCGACGAGCGGCACTGGACCTTCCGCGCTCTCGATGCCGCGGTGGACCGCGTGGCGCAGCGGCTCATCGATCTCGGGCTGGCGCCGGGTGA
Source organism: uncultured Pseudomonadota bacterium (assembly GCA_963832725.1). Classification (GTDB taxonomy): domain Bacteria; phylum Myxococcota_A; class Polyangia; order Polyangiales; family Sandaracinaceae; genus JAEZBP01. The sequence continues at coordinate 1,677,100 of CAWHVG010000005.1, read as the reverse complement.
TCGGGTGGCGGCGTTCGGGAAGAACTCCGACGTCTACGCCATCCTCTTTCTCGCCTGCGGCCGCGCCGGGCTCATCCACGTGCCGGTCAACTTCGCGCTCACCGGCGAAGAGCTGGCCTACATCCTCGAGCAGTGCGGCGCGCGCGCGGTCTTCTACGATCCTGCTCTCGCCGGCGCGCTGTCGACGGTCCGCGCGACGCTGAGCGCCACCCTCTTCGGCACCATCCAGGGCGCGATCGACGGCGAGGAGATCCGCCTGCTCGAGGTGATCACCTCCGACGAGGAGGTGGCGCCGGTCGATCAGGACATCGACGACCACGCGGTCGCGCAGATCCTCTACACGTCCGGCACGACGGCCGCGCCGAAGGGCGCGATGATGACCCACCGGGCGTTGATGAGCCATTACATGAGCTGCATCCCGGTGCTCGATATCGCGGGCAGCGATCCGCAGCTCGCTGCCCTGCCGCTCTACCACTCGGCGCAGATGCACGTCTTCCTGCTCCCCTCTTTGCTCTCGGGAGTGACCAGCTTTCTGTTGCCGGCGCCGGTGCCGGACCACTGCTTCCCGCTCATCGAGAGAGAGAAGATTCGCGCTTTCTTCGCGCCGCCGACCGTGTGGATCTCGATGCTCCGGCACCCGGGCTTCGACGCGCACGATCTCGTCGAGCCTGACCAAGATCTATTACGGCGCGTCGATCATGCCCGTGCCGGTGCTGCACGAGCTCCGGCAGCGCCTGCCGGGCGCGCAGTTCTACAACTGCTACGGTCAGAGCGAGATCGGCCCGCTGGCGACGGTGCTGGGACCGGACGAGCACGACGCGCGCCCGGCGTCGGCGGGGCGGCCGATCCTCAACGTGCAGACGCGAGTGGTGGATCCGGAGACGATGGAGGACGTGCCCCCGGGCGAGCAGGGCGAGATCGTCCACCGCTCGCCGCAGCTCCTGGTCGGCTATTGGGACAAGCCCGAGGAGACCGAGCAGGCGTTCCGCGGCGGCTGGTTCCACTCCGGCGACGTCGCCACGATCGACGAAGATGGCTACCTCTGCATCGTCGACCGCATCAAAGACGTCATCAACACGGGCGGCGTGGTGGTCTCGAGCCGCGAGGTCGAGGAAGCGCTCTTCACCCATCCGGCGGTGTCCGAGGTCGCGGTGGTGGGCCTGCCCGACGAGCGCTGGATCGAGGCCATCACCGCGTTCGTGGTGCTCAAGGAAGGCGAAGAGGCCACCGCAGAGGCGCTGACCGCCCACGCCAAAGTGCACTTGGCGGGCTTCAAAGTGCCCAAGCGGGTTCGTCTTCATCGACGACTTGCCCCGCAACACGGCCGGCAAGCTCCTGAAGCGCGAGCTGCGCGACCGCTACGCGTGAGCGCTCCGGCGTCGACCTCGATCGGCGCCTTCCCACGAGGGACCCGAGGTCGGAGAGGCGAGCCCGGCTTCACGTCGCTCGGTCAGCGGCTCCGCACGACGGGGGGATCGCGCTCGAGGTCGGCGACGAGGGTGAGCGGCGCGCCTGCTTCGGCGTCGAACGCGTAGCGGACGTCGCGGCCGAGCGGAGGGCAGCTCAGCTCCAGGGTGTGTCGACCCGGGCGCACCATGACCCGGCGCTGCGGCGTGCGGCCGATGGCGCGACCGTCGAGGCGGACTTCGGCCCACGGCGACGCGTTGATCCGGAGCGGGATCGTCGCGCGGGTGGGCTGTTCGGGGGCCCGCCGCGGAGCTGGTTCGTGGTCGGTTCGCGCCGGTGGCTCGCTCGGTTCGGTCGCCGGGTCGGCGCCTTCGTCCGGTTCGGCTCGCTCCGGCGCCGGCTCGGTGGGACCGGACACTTCCGCGCCTTCGGTGATCCGCGGTTCGCTCGCCGCGCGCGTCAACGCCGTCTCGCTCGGTCGTGCGGCGGGCGGCGGGTCTTCGCCGGGAGGTTGGAGAGCGACGATCAGCCCGCCGAAGAGGCCGGCCGCTACCAGCCACGGGAGCGCGCGCGACCACGTCGAGGCTGCCCCCGGCCGGCGCTCGTCTTCGCTCGTCTCGCGAATCCCGCCGGGCTCGTTCGAGCCAGCTTCGCCGCGCGCCGCCTCGCTGGCGCCATCGTCCGCGCTGAGTCGCCTGCTCGATCCTCGGTCGCTCGCCGCGCCGGTGTCCTTTTCGCCGCCGGCCGCGGGCCCCTCGCTCGTATCGCCGTCGGCGGCTCGATCGATCGCTGCGGTGGTGGGCTCGTCGCGGCCGTCCTCGCCGCCATCGGCTCCCGACTCGGCGACGCTGGACCCGTCGCGCTCGTCTTCGGCTCGCCCGATGGCCGCGACGCTGGGCTCGGCATCGCTCGTCCGCGCGCGCCGGCCCGGGATGCGCGCTGTGCCCGGCTCGGCCGTGCTCGCCGAAACGTCCTCGCCATCGTCTTCGTCGCCCGCCGGCGCTTCCAGCAGCACGTCGAGCGCGTGGCTGGTGGCGATGGTGCGCACCTCGTTGGCTCCGCCCGCGGCGTCGCTCGGGCTCGGCTCCAGCGAGAGACGCCGCCGCTCCTCGCGCTCGGCTCGCTCCGCCCGCACCCCGAGCTCGGGCGCGACGCCCTCGGGATGCGCGCTCGCCAGCCACCCGCGGAGCGCGCGGCCGAGCTCGCGCGCCGACGCCTGCCGCTCCTTCGGATCGCGCGAGAGCGCTCGCATCACGATCGCGGCCAGCTCGGGCGGTGCCTCACCCTCCTCGAAGCGAGGAGCCTCGCCCTCGAGCGCGGTGCGCATCGCCTCCACCGTGCTCGCTTCGAACGCCCGCCGGCCGGTCAGCGCCTCGAAGAGCACCGCGCCGAGCCCGAAGAGATCGCTGGCCGGCCCGAGCCCACCGCCTTCGAGCTGCTCCGGCGAGAGATAGCCCGGCGTCCCGAAGAGCTCGCTCTCCTCGTCCGAGAGCGGCGTCGCGATGCCGAAGTCGAGCAGCCGGCTGTGTCCTGCCGCGTCGACGATCACGTTCCGCGGCGTCACGTCGCGGTGCACGATGTCGAAGCGCGTGTGCGCGTAGTGGAGCGCGTCCGAGACCTCCGTCCCGAGGTGGGCGACCAGACCCGGCGCGAGTGGCCCGTCGCGGACGATCTGCGCCAGCGTGGCCCCCTCGACCAGCTCCATGGCCAGGAAGTACACGCCGTCGACGACGCCGAGCTCGTACACCGGCGCGATGTGCGGGTGGCTCATCTGCACCAGCGTCTTGGCCTCGTGCACGAACATCGACACGAAGCGCGGGTCGCGAGCCAGCTCCGGCAACACCTGCTTGACGACGAGCCGCTTCTCGAACCCGCCGAGCCCCCGCAGCCGCGCCGAGTATACGCGCGACATTCCGCCACGGGCGATCTCCTCGTCGAGGAGGTACTTGCCGAAGGTGCGGACCGAGGGGCTCACCGGAGCGGAAGACTAGCAGTCCGCCGAGCTTCCGACTCCGCCCGATTCGCTTGCTCGCTGCGCCGGCGAGGCGAGATCTCCGGCCGACCGCGAAGGCGAGTGCACCGCGGGGGCCCATGCGCACCTGCGGGCGAGCTCTCGCCGGAAGCCACCCGGTAGGTGTTCAGCGGACGATGGTGAGCTGCCCGCCTATGCGGGCGATGTAGAGCGGCATCATCCAGCGCTGGTTCTCGAGCGCCTCGGCCTGCCGCAGCACGGGCTCGCCGTCGAGGGTGCGCGGCTCGATCACGCGGCCTTCACAGCAGAGGCGAAGGTCCAGATCGCTCTCGTCGAAGTCGGCCAGCCGCCAGCCCGAGGGTTTGGTGATCTCGGGCCAGGCTCCGCCGAGCCGCGAGCGCGCTTGGCCAGGGTCCATCTCGTAGCAGGGCGCGACCTCGTCGAACTTCATCTGGCTGGCGTCGAGCAGCGGATCGAGCCGGCCCGCTGCCACGGCGGTGTGCAGATCGGTGATGAACTGCACGACGTCGAGGACGATCTCCGGCTCCGTCTCGAAGTCGAACGCCGGCGCCCCTTCCCAGCTCCAGGCTCCCCACGGGTGCTGCACGTCGACCGTGGCGCGCTCCTCGTGCGGGAGAACGAGCGGGTGCTCGTCGTCGCGCGGCGGCGGGGTCCACTCCAACACGAGCAGCTCGTCCTCCTGCCCGGGCTCGACCAGCTCGCCGATCTCGCCGCGGCAGAGCGAGACCCGCAGCATCGGCGGCTCGTCGTCGTCGGCCGCGTCGCCGGCGTCGTCGCCGCCTCCGGCCACGTCCTGCGTGCTCTCGTCGACTTCGGCCTCGGCCTCCGCGCCCTTCCGCCGCCTCGCCGTCTTCGCCTTCCGCCTCTTCGGGTGGCGGCGGGTCGATGTGGTCGCCGCCTTCGATGACGACGCTCAGCGTGTTCAGTCCCTGCACCACCCACTCGCTCACGGGCGGCAGGGCGATGCACGGATAGGTGCGCGCCGTGCTCAGGATCGGCGCGCCGTTTACGAAGACCTCCGCGTCATAGCCGCGGATCGTCACGTTCAGATAGAAACAGGGGGTCGCCATTCGTCCTCACGCTGCGACGTTGCCGTGCCGGCCACGGAGCGGCTTCTGATGGGTGTCGCCGCTCGGGAAGCGGCCCTTCTTCCAGTTCTTCCGCTCCTCGATCACCGTCCAGTCCTTTTGGATCGAGCCGACGAAGCGGACATGGCCGACGACGGAGGCCTTGATGCCGCTGAAGTCGAGCTTCCAGTCGACGTGGAAGGGCTCTCGCGTGCTGCACTCGACCTTGGCCTCGAAGGGGAAGCCGCAGGTCAGCTTGCCCTCGGCCTTCACCCAGTCGGAGCCGAGCGCGGCCCGGATGCCCAGCTCACCCTTGGGCTCGGACTCCACCGCGAGCTCCCAGGGCGCCGAGGCCCGCCCGGGCTCCGCCTCGTGCTCCGCGTTGACGCCAGCGTCGACGGAGGTGTTGCCGAACACGAGGACGGTCACGCCGAAGCCGCAGACGCTCAGATCGGCCCCGAAGCGCAGCTCCAAAAAGAGCGAGAAGAGCTTCATCCCGATGTCGAGCTTCCACCACTCGAAGACGGTGTGGTCCTCCCACTCCTTGTAGCCCCACTCGTAGCTGACCTCGCCCTTGAAGAGCTCGAGCTCGAAGACGAACTTCCATCCGACCTGCGGCTGGAACTTCTCGATGAAGTTCATCACCGAGGCGATCTCGTTCTGCAGGTTGATGATGCCGTTGACGACCTGGCCGATCGCCTGCGTGCCCTGGATGTCCGTGCCGTTGCGCTGCAGCGAGATGCTGGCCGCGGCTTCCTTGGCCGGGTGGTCGATGGGGTCGACCTTTTCCAGCTCGCTGCTCGAGGTCAGCTTGTTGTTGCGGTCCAGGCTGGTGGTGTTGGTCTCTTCCAGCCCGCCCTGCCGGGTCTTGTAGGCGTAGCTGTCGGTGACGGAGAGCTTCTGATCCGAGACCGACTCGCTGTGGCCCGTGGTCTCGCTCTCACCGAGGCTCGCGCGGGTGGACTCGGTCGAATCGACCACCGAGCCGTCTTCGGTCACGTGGCGCCCGCGCTCGTAGCTCTTCTTCCCGAGCGCCGGGATCTCGGCCGAGAACTTGTAGGTGTCCTTCGGGTAGACCCGCACCTGCTGCTGGCTGCGCCCGAACCCGTGGGAGCCGCCCGGCAGCACGCCGCAGGCTTCCACATCGATCCGGTACATGTTCTGCGTCTGCCGCGGGAAGAAGTAGTAGCGGATCAGCGAGAACGCGTCCGTCGCCTCGGGCGGCGGGGGAAGCGTGCGGCACTTGGCCTTGAAGGTGGCGGTGGTCTGCCCCTCGAACACCTGCCGGTCCTGGTTGGAGTCGACGACGGTGATCTTCGGGTGGTCGCGACCGCAGCTGTAGCCGGGGCCGCCGGTGAGCTGGACGGTGATGTCGTCCGCGCCGTTGTCCTCGTGGTTGCCGACGACCTCGATCACCCGCGTGAACGCGCGCCCGGACTTCGCGTCCGGATGCGGCAGATCGTTCTTGTCCATGGCGCCGTCGCGCCAGAAGGTCGCGGCGGTCATCGTGCGCTTGCCCCCGTCGTGGGTCGGGTCGGGCATGTGCTTGCACTTGATGACCACCTTCTGGAAGTCGCAGGGGCGGACCTGCGGCTCGTCCGAGACGGCGTCACCGAGGGCGTCGACCACGTCGGCCATGCCGCCGATCGCGGTCACCGACGACCCGGTGCCCCCGCGGTGCTCGATCCGGAAGAGCGCCACGCCGGCTCCGCTCGCGAAGTGCGCGCCGATGCGGAGCAGCAGGTCCTCGTCGCTCACGCCGGCGAGCCCGAGCGGCTCGAAGAGCTCGGCGGCGATGGACCTGAGCTCGCTCCGCAGCGGCTCCTCCTGCATCCACCGGCGGAGGAAGCGCTCGGCCTCCACCTCGGGCACCGGCACGAGGGACTCACCCCCGATGCCGCGCGTCGCGAGCACGTACTCGCCGTTCCAGTCGATGATCCGCCGTTGAATGGTCACCCTCGCCTCCTCACCCGGACATCGTATCAGAGGTCCGGCCGCACCGAGAGGCCTCCCGCGCGATGTCGTCTCCGGGCGCGGCTCGGCCCGACGCGGTCTACGCCGAGCCGAGACGTGCCCTTCCTCGTCCGAAGCCGGGAAGCGCTCGCGGCCTCAGGCGCCCAAGCGTTCGGCGAGGTGATTGCCGACCCGCAGGGCGTTCGCGATGATGGTCAGGGCCGGGTTCACGGCGCCCGAGCTCGGGAAGAAGCTCCCGTCGACCACGTAGAGGTTGTCCAGCTCGTGCGCCTTGCAGATCGGGTCGAGCGCAGAGCTCTCCGGGTCGTGGCCGAAGCGGATGGTGCCGTTCTGGTGGGCCACGCCGGCGAGCGGGATGCGCTGGCCGACGAAGAGGTTCCGCGCGAAGAGGCCCTGATGGCACTCGTGGCCGTGGTGGGCGCAGTGCGTGCGCCGCTGCATCGCGTCCTCGAGCCTGGCGACGAGGCGCCGGTGGCCTTCCTCGTTGTTCGGCTTGTACGAGAGGACGATCTCGCCGTTCTCGCCGAGCGTCACGCGGTTCTGCGGATCGGGCAGGTCCTCGCTGGTCAGCCAGAAGTCGAAAGAGTGCTTGGCCATCATCTCCAGCGACCAGCCGGGCGCGATGGCCGGCGCACCGGCGCCGAGGGTCACCGCGTCGAGCTTCCCCACGAACGAGATGTGCCCCATGGGGTAGGGGAAGTCCTCGGTGCCGAAGTAGTAGTCGTTGATGCCGAGGGTCTTCTGGAAGACGGTCTCGTTCGGGCACTTGGAGACCGCCATCAGGATCGAGTTGATGTGGCCCATGTAGTGGCGGCCGACCACGCCCGAGCCGTTGGCCAGGCCGTGGGGGTGTTTCTCGCTGGCCGAGCGCAACAAGAGGGCGGCGGAGTTGATGGCGCCGGCCGAGACCACGATCACGTCGGCCGAGAACGAGAGCTCTTCGCCGAGGCGGGAGGCGACGATCCGCGTGGCCACGCGGCCGCTGGGGTCGGTCTCGATGCGCTCCGCCAAGGTGTGAGTGAAGAGGGTGACGTTGTCGTGGGTGAGCGCCGGATTGACCGCGCACACCTGGGCATCGGACTTGGCGCCGAGCAGGCACGGGTAGCCGTCGCAGGTGTTGCAGCGGATGCACTTGCTGGTCTGCGGGTCCGCTTCGTCGCGCATCACGCCGACGGGCACGTGGAAGGGGCGCATGCCGAGGGCGGCGAAGTCGTCGCTGAGCGCCTGGATGCGCGGCTCGTGGGTCAGCGCCGGGTGCGGGTAGGGCCCGCTCGTCGGCGGCTCGGTGGGGTCTTCGCCGCGCGCGCCGTGGACATGGTAGAGGCGCTCGGCCTCGTCGTAGTAGGGCGCGAGGTCGCCGTAGCCGATCGGCCAGGCCGGCGAGACGCCGCCGTGGTGCTGGATCTCTTCGAAGTCCCGCTCGCGCAGGCGGAAGAGCGCCGCGCCGTAGAACTTGGTGTTTCCGCCGACGTTGTAGCTGGTGTGCGGATGGAGCGGCTCGCCCTCGCCGTCACGCCAGACCTCTTTGGTGTGGTAGCGGCCTTCGACGTTGACGACCGCGGGATCCCAGTTGGCCTTCTCGCGCGGGACGTAGTCGCCGCGCTCCAGGATGGCGATCTTCAGCCCGGTGGGAGCGAGTCGGTAGGCGAGCGTGCCGCCGCCGGCGCCGCTGCCGATGATCACGATGTCGAAGTGGGTGTCGCTGCTCATTCGCTGGTCTCCCGGACCCAGAGAATGCACGCGGTGCGCGTCGCGTGGAAGGGCGCGGGACCCTTCACCGAAGCGATTGGCCGCCTCGCCTCGCGGAGCGCTGGGTGGGCGCGACGACTTCGTGGCACCGCGGCGGTCACCCGCCCGCCTGCGATCGGGTGCTTTACCGGCGCGGGCCGGTGGACGACCATGGACGCGATGCGAACGTTCCGCGCTCTCCCCACGCTCCTCGGCCTCTCGCTCCTCGGCCTCTTCGCGCTCGCCTGCGGCGGGCCCACGGCGGGCGCCGACGCAGGTGCCGACGCCGGCGGGCTCGACGGCGGCGGGCTCGACGGTGGCAAGGACGCCGGGCCGCCCACGCCTCAGCATCTCTCGGTCGGCGATGATCGCGCCACGCTGCGCATCGATACGGATCCGCTCTCCATCGTGTTGGAGCGCGCGGACGGGACCACTGCCGTCGGCAGCGCGCCCTCGGTGGCGCTCGAGCTCGGCGTGAGCGGCACGGGCACGCGGCGCTACCACGACCCGCAGGATCCCGACCCCGCGCAGGTGACCTGGTCGCCGCTCGACCGTGGCGTGGACACGAGCGGGGGCACCATCCATCTCCGCGACGACGCCGGGCGGGTGGCCACGCTCTCGGCGGAGGCGGTGTCGAGCGGCGTCTACCACGTCACCGTGCAGATGGAGGACGACGCGCAGGCGGCGCTGATGCGGATGCGCCTCGCCGCCGACGAGAGCGGCACCTACCAAGGGCTCGGCGAGCGCTTCTACGGCAGCGACGCACGCGGCTGGATCGTGCCCATGCAGATCGAGGTCGGCGGCCGGGCCAGCGGGTTCAACGAGCACCACGTCCCCATCCCCTTCTTCGTCTCGTCCAACGGCTACGGCGTGTTCGTGGAGAGCCGTGAGGCCGGCGCGTTCGACGTCGGGGCCACCGAGCCCTCCGAGGTCCGCGCGACCTTCGAGGGCGCCGCGCTCTCGATCTACTTCTACGTCGACGAGGAGCCGCGCGAGGTGGTCGCGGCCTACACCCGCCAGACGGGCCTGCCGATCCTGCCGCCGCGCTGGGCCTACGCGCCGATGCAGTGGCGCAACGAGTGGACCGACCGCGCGCAGCTCGAGGAGGACGCCGACGCCATGCGGAGCCTCCACATCCCGTGCACCAGCATGTGGATCGACAACCCCTGGCAGGTCTCCTACAACGACATGGTCTTCGACGAGACCCGCTTCACCGACCCGCAGGGGATGCTCGACGGGATGCGCGCCAAAGGCTTCGTGCCGCTGGTCTGGAGCACGCCCTACCTCGACGCGGTCGACGACGGCGCGACGCCCGCCAACACCGCCGAAGAGCTCTTCGTGATGGCGCGCGACAACGACTGGCTGGTCCGTCAGGGCGGTCAGGTCTACATCTCCCCGGCCGCCCCCGGCGCCTCCGGCGGGCTCGTCGACTTCACGAACGACGCCGCGACCGCGTTCTGGCAGAGCCGCGCGGCGATGCCCGTCTCGATGGGCGTGCGCGCGTTCAAGCTCGATTACGGCGAAGACATCCTCGCGGATCTGCTCGGGTCGCGAACGAACTTCATGTTCAGCGACGGCACCACGGAGCGCGAGCAGCACAACGTGTTCAACTCGCTCTATCACGTGCCCTACCGGCGCGCGCTGGACGAGGGGAGCGGCGCCGACGGCGGCTTCCTTCTCGTGCGGGCCTCGTCCTGGGGCGGGCAGAGCGTGGCCGACATCATCTGGCCCGGCGATCTCGACAACGACTTCCGCGAGGCGGGGACGACGGAGGTCGGCGGCCTGCCGGGCGCGATCAGCGGGTTGATCTCGCTGGCGGCGAGCGGCTTCCCGAACTTCGGCTCCGATACCGGGGGCTACCGCCATGGCATGCCGACGCGCGAGGTGCTTCTGCGCTGGGCCGAGCACACCGCGTTCACACCGATCCTGCAGCTCGGCGGCGGCGGCGATCACCACGACCCCTGGCTCTATGACGCGGAAGCCGGCGACATCTACAAGACGCTGGCCCGCGCGCACATGGATCTGGTGCCCTACCTGCGCGTGCAGGCCAAGCGCGCGTCCGACACGGGCTACCCGCCCATCGCGCATCCCTCGCTGGTCTGGCCGAACGATCAGGCCGGCTATGCCGATCCCTACATCTACCTGCTGGGCCCGGATCTCTTGGTGGCGCCGGTGATCACACCCGGCGCGACGAGCCGCGATCTCCATCTCCCGCCGGGGCACTGGGTTCACTACTTCACCGGCGAGGCCTTCGACGGGCCGGCCGACATCACGGTCGATGCGCCGATCGGTACGCCGCCGGTCTTCGTCCGCGAGGGCGCGCTCTTGCCGATGCTGGCCGGCGACATCGACACGCTGGTGGACGTGGATCCGCCGCTCGTCGATCCGGCCGACCGTCCCTTCCTCCGCGCGTGGTCCATTCCCTCCGGCGCGACCGATGTGGTGACGGAGGAGGGTCCCACCTTGCACGTCGAGCGGACGGCGGACGGGCTGACCGTGTCGATGACGCCCGCTGCGAGCGGATTGTCCGACGTCCGTTTCCGGATCGACGTGGCCAACGCGCAGCCGACCCTGAGCGTGAGCGCGGTGAGCGTGGGCGGGACCGACGTCCCGGCCTCGACCGACGCCGCCACCGTGCAGGCCGGCTGCGACGGAGCGTGCTGGGCGCTCGACGGAACCACGCTCTGGCTCTCGATGCGCTCGAGCTCGGCGGTCACGGCCGAGGTTCGGTGAGCGCGAAACACGTCAACGCGCGTTGACCGATTGAGCGCAGGCGCTGATTTTCGCGTCGGGTGGGTCTATGCTGCGCGACGCGGAGGAAACCATGAAGGTCGCAATCGATCGCGTCACGCCTCTTCTGGTCGTGGCATTGCTCGCTGCCCTGGCGTCGGCGTGTGACAACAGCCGGCCGCCGGGCATCCCGACCGGCCGCCGGGACGCGGGCACGCGCGACGGAGGACAACCGGCGTTCGACGGCGGCGACGGTGCCGTCGGCGACGGGAGCGTGCTCGACGGGAGCGTGCTCGACGGGAGCGTGCTCGACGGGAGCGTGCTCGACGGGAGCGTGCTCGACGGGAGCGTGCTCGACGGGAGCGTGCTCGACGGGAGCGTGATGGACGGGAGCGTGACCGACGGAAGCGTGACCGACGGAGGCCTCGGCGACGGCGGGATGGTCCGGGCGGAGCCGCTCCCGGTCGAGTGCGTCACGCCGACCTTCGGCGAGCAGGCGGTCTACGAGCCAGGCCAGGCCGTGCGGATCGCGGTCGCGGTCGGCGATCCTTCGCACGTGGACACGGCGCGCATCGCCGGAGTCCCGGTGACGCCGGACGCGTCCGGTTTGCTCGTCGGCAGCGTCAACGCGCGCTACGGCATCAACGCCGTGCCGGTCGAGGTCGACGGCATGGACGGCCGGACGGCGCGCATCCTCTGCACGTTCATGGCCGCGCCGCGCTATGCGCCGACGGACGAACCGCTGGCCGGTGCGGTGACGATGCGGGTCACGCACTCGGGCGTCGATGACGCCGACGGCGACTTCACCGACATGGCGAGCCTGAACGATATCTTCTCCAGCGTGCTCGGCGGCGACGCGACCCACAGCGGATTGATTGCGGAGCAGCTCCACGATTGCTGGAGCGTGCCGGGCTATCACCTGCAGGACTCGACCTGCATCTACACCGTCGGCACCACTTGCGCGGTCCAAACCACGCTCGACTATGTGCCCATGCCCGTCGTGGGTGTGCCGAGCACGCGGGGCATCATCATCGACGGAATCGACCATTCCTCGCTCACGCTCATCGCCGGCGGCTTCCACTTCCTCGGCCGCTCGGGGCAGGTCCAAGTGATCGTCGAGGTCTCCGGCGATCAGCTCACCAGCATGGGCTATCAACCGCTCTTCCCGGGGCTCTCGGCCAATCAGCGGCGGGGCACCCTCACCGTCTCCTACGTCGAGCTCGAGGGTGACGTCGAGGTCACGGTGGACGACACCGGCGCGCTGCAGGCGCACTTCCTCTCGGCGGGGCTGCACGTGCGTACGGGCGACGTCAGCGTCGATTTCCCGGACCTGCCGGATCCCGTCACCACCATCGCCGGCATGGATGTGACGCTCGCGACGCTGACCGACACCCTGACGACGGGGATCACCGGCCCGGGCGGCGACGATCTGCGCTCGAACATCGGCGACTACGTGCTCACGCAGCTCGGCTCGCTGATGCAGGAGCTCTTCGCCAGCATCTCCGTCCGCACGCTCGACCCCAGCGTCAACCTGCCCACGCTCGGCGGGGGCTCCACGTTCGAATCTCGGGTTCGCGAGCCAGTTCGTCGGCGTCGAGGCGAGCAACAGCGGGATCGTCTTCAACCTCGGGACCACCTACACGCCGCCGGCAGGATCCGCCCCGTCGAGCCTCGGCATCCCGAGGCAAGGCCCCGATCTGGGCGCGGCGAACCCCACCGGCATGCCGGTAGGCGATCGGGTCTCGGACTCGGTGATGAACCTCGTCCTGCACGGGCAGTGGCAGGCCGGCGCGCTGAACGGGATCGTGGCGCCGAGCATGATCGTGCCGGCGGCAGACATCACCGGCCCGGCCGCGATCGTGTCGCCGAGCATGATCGTGGCGCCCAACATGCTGCAGCTCGACACTGCCCTCGCGCCGGTCGCCGTCGCGCAGGCGGACGGATCCGTGATGCTGATGATCGGCGGGGTCACCGCCACCATGAGCGGCAGCGCGAGCACGGCCTACGAAGGCGGGCTCGACGCCACCATGGCCGCCACCGCCACGGCGACGCTCGCCAGCGGCACGGGCGAGGATCCGACCTTCGAGAACATCCACATCACCGATCTCTCGTTCGGCACCGACCGCGTGCTCACCACGGACGAGCAGGACCAGGTGCAGAACACGCTGATCGCGCTCGCGTACTTCATGACCGACTACGCGCTCAACCGGGGCGGCCCGACCTTGCCGGTGCCCTCGTTGATGACCAGCACCGACTACGCGACCTACGGCGTGGACGCAGGCATGCGCCTCGGCGCGGTGACGCCCGCGGTGAGCATCACGGACGCTTACGTCGAGCTGGCCGGGAACTTCGGACAACGCGCCGCGCCCTGACCCGCTCCATCGGGGACGCACACCCGGCTCGTTCGCGCTCGTGGACATCGCCGAGCGCGCCGTCCAAGCCACGGCTGGACCCCTTCGCGCACCGCGCCTTCTCGGCCCTCCGAACGGATCGGCCCTCGAAATTGCCTCGTTGAGCGGCAAAACAGGTGAAATTCGGGCCTGAAAACTGCCTACATCGACATCCAAGACGAGCGAAACGCCGCCGGAGACGCGCTACCGCGACAGACGAGACGACGTGCATGTCGCCTGCTGCTCTCGACCTCGACATCCGAGCCGTCTCGCATGCCGCCTGAGCTTTTCTACCTTGCCATCCAGAGCGTCTCGGATGGCACCTGTCACTCGCTACCGAGGCATCCGAGCCGCCTCGCATGCCGCCTGCGCTCGTCTACCCTGGCATCCCGAGCGTCCACCATGGCGGCTGTCACTGCGACCAGCGGGGTCTCGCTCGTCGTGACTGACGAGTACACGAATTTCCAGGCCGATCCCGGATCGCGCGGCCACGGAGCCGGTCGGGCCCGAGGCGCTCCTCGGGCGCGAGGTGACCGGGCGCGGCGCGTTCGCGAATCGGGGCTACGTTGTCTGACCGTGGGAGGCAATCGACGGGTCAGCCTGCGCGTGGGACGACCGGAGGATGCGAGCGCGGCCGCGCCGCTGATGCTCGCCTCCGGGCCCGAGGCGTTCGAGTACGTCTTCGGACCGCGCGCGGTGGAGCTGCTCGACGCGTGCTTCGAGCAGGACGAGGGGCTCTTCGGCTGCTCGAACCACGATGTCGCGGTGCTGGACGGGCGCGTGGTGGCGGTCGGTGCGTTCTACGACGCCTCTTCGCTCGCCGCGCGCAGCAAAGGCACCATTCGCTCGGTCCTTCGCTTCGCCGGCCGCGGGGCGCCGCGGGTGTTCATGCGCGGCGTGCTGGTCGAGTCGCTGATGCCGCCGCCGAGCTCGGACGAGCTCTACGTGGCCCACCTGGGCGTCGACCCCGAGATGCGCCGGCGAGGGGTGATGACCCGCATGCTCGAGGAGCGGATCGATCGAGCCCGGGCGAGCGGGTTCCGCCAGATGGCGCTCGACGTCGCGCGGACCAACCCGGGCGCGCAGCGGCTCTACGAGCGGTTGGGCTTTCGTGTCATCCAGCTGCATCGCTCGGCGATCGGTCAGGGGCGACTGCACGTGCCGGATCACTACCGGATGGTGCTCGCGCTCCGCTGAGCCGGCGCGACAGATCTCGTCGCCACCGGGCGCGTCTCGCGGGAGCCACCGGAGCGAGCGGTCGCGAGTGCCGGTCCCGCGGCGAAGATCAGAGCGCGATGCGCTGAGCGGGCTCGACGGAGCTCGTTCGCCTCGAGGCCTGGCTCGCGCGGTGGTCTCGGCGGCGTCACCACGAGCGCGCGCGGAGCGCGGACGCCGCGGCGGCCGATGGAGACGAATCAGAGCGCGATGCGCCGCACGCCGTGGATGTGGACGCCGAACGCGATCGCCGCCGCTCGGCGCATCGCCGTCGGATCACCGGTGGTGAAGAAGCGGGTCTCGCCGATGCCGGCCGGCGGCGTCCAGGCGTCGAGCAGCGCCTCGCCCATGGAGGCGACCGGATCGAAGAGCTCGACGCCGGGGAGGACGCGCGCGAGGCAGCGATGGAGCGCCGGGTAATGCGTGCAGCCGAGGATCAGGAGCGGCACGTGGCGGAGGGGCGACACCACCCGCCGGATCTGGCGCTCCACGTCCTCGCCGTCGATCCGCCCTGCCTCCACCAGCGCGCTCAACGGCTGCGCCACCCGCTGCGCGACCCGGAGGCCGGCAGATCGCAGCGGACGCCCATACACACCACTCCGGATGGTGCGCCGGCCGCCGATCACGCCGACGTGGGCGGCGCCGCGGGCCAGGACGGCGCGGACGGCCTCGAACGCGATCGCGCGGACATCCAGTCCGGGAAGCGGCCGATCCAGCACCGTGCTCGCCGCGTTGCAGGCCACCGCCAGTCGCTCGACGCCGCGTCGCCCGAGCGCGTGTCCGACCGTCTCGAGGCGCGCCCGCAGCGCGTTCGACGTGAGCGTCCCGTAAGGCGGTGCGCCGCTGTCCGAGAGGTACAGGAAATCCAGAATCCGGCCTCGCCTCGCGCAGCCAGCGGAAGAGGCCGAGCCCGCCGACGCCCCAGTCCACGATGGCGATGCGGCTCACGCCGGCTCGCCCCGCGCATCCGAGACCGATGGGTGTGCCCTCGCCGCGGCGCGCCGTCCCTCGTCGATCGGACCGCTGTCGAACGCGAGCGTGCGGGCGCGACCGCCGACGTCGAGCACCTCCACCTCGCGGCCAGGGAAGCGGCTCTCGAGGTACCAGCGATACTCGTGCTCGGCGCGCATCGGGTTTTCGTGGAGCATGGTGGACCAGCGCGAGTCGGAGACGAGGCGGTGCAGCGCCCGGTCTGCCTCGCGCCACCGGCGCCGCGCGCGCCACACCTTCGCCTTGTCGCGCAGGAGTCTGGGCACGTCGCGGAGGCCGGCTGGCTTGTCCGCCATGTCCACGATCAGGATCCGGCCGCCAGGCGCCAGGACGCGCCGCATCTCGGCCATCATCGGATCCCAGTCGAGGTAGCGAAACGACATCAGGCTGATCACCACGTCGAAGCGGCCGTCCGTGAAGGGCAGCGAGGGGCCGTCGATGGGCGCGAAGGAGAGGTGCGGGTGCGCCGCGGCGCGGATCTTCGCGCGGGCGATCATCTCCGCGGACACGTCCACTCCGACGCCCTCGGCGATGCGCCCTTCGAGCGCCGTCAACAGCGCCCCGTTTCCGCAGCCGACGTCGAGCACGCGCGGGCGGCAGGGCGGAAGATGCGAGGTGATCCACCGCCACTCGTCCTCGCGCACGCGAATGTCGGCGAAGGCCTCGTCGTAGAGGCCGGCGACCGGATCGTAGCTCGCCTCGTGGCCGACCTCTGCGGGCTCGAAACGGCGGAGCGTCTCGGCGCGGGCGACGCCGAGATACTTGCGCAGCGATCCGCTCAGGCCGTGGGAACGCCTCCCCGGGCAGCCGAAGAGATAGAGCGGGTTGTCCGCTCGCCGGCGTGGTCCGTCCCAGCGGAAGTACGTCGGGTGACGCGAGAAGGTCGTGTACCAGTAGTAGCCGTGCGCCGGCACGCCCTTGGTGCGCGCGAAGAAGGGCGCGAAGTGGCGGGCGCTCCGGCACGCGTGGAAGAAGGCCTCGCCGTCGTCGGCGAAGGGCAGCTCGAGGGTGCGCCACTCGTGCGGGCTGAGCTGCTCGGGATGCGCGCGGGTGCCGAACATCGGTCCGTACATGCCGCCGTGGCCGACGAAGTGGAGCTCCGAGAGCCGCTCGCCGCGCGCCGCAATCCCGCACATCGCGTCGAAGAACGCCGCCTTCGTCTCCACCGCCTCCAGCCGGACCGTCCCGTTCGGGCGTGCGGCGCCGCGGGTGCGGGCGAGGGTCCTGGCGGCGCGCTCCAGCTCGGCGCCTCCTTCTCGATAGCGCGTCGTGTACCCGATCCAGATCAGCGACACCGGAGAAGGATGCGTCCCCGGACGCGGTCACACCAGCGCGCCGAAACCTGATGGCGGCGCTCATCGACGATGTGCCGACGAGCGCCGCCGCTCAGGCCCCCCTCCTGCGCCGGCGCCCCCACGCCAGCGGCTCCGGAGCCTCGCGTGCCACAGCGTGCCGCGAGGTCGATGTCCCGCGGGCAGGCGCAATCCTCGGGCCATTCCCGCTTTGCGGTGATCGCTCCCGATCCGCGCTTCAGGGCACCTCGACCGCGCCGGCCGTGCAGGGATCGCTTCGCGGCTCACCCCGCTGATCGGTCGCGGGGCAGCCGGTGCCGATGCCGATCGCCGGGCTTCCGGCTCCCGGAACGAGCGTCTCGGTGGGGCCGCCGTGGTCGCCGAGCTCGCCGAGCTGCGGATCGTCCACCAGCGGGTCCGAGGTGCAGAGCGAGCCGTTCGGCCACTGGAGGTTGCCGCTCCCATCCGTGCGCGTCTTGTCGCACGTGGGCCGGTACATCGCCGTGTTGCCGGCGACGAGCGTGTTCACCAGCGTCAGCCCCTCGCCGAAGATGCCGCCCGCCACCACTCCGTCCGCGGTCGAGTGGTTGTTGGCGATGGTGCAGTTCAGCAGCGTGCCGGTCGGGGTGTGCCCGAGCCAGATGCCGCCGCCGTTGCTGCCGAACGCGGTGTTCTCGGCCACCGTCACGTTGGTCATCCGGACGTCGCAGGTGTTGATCCAGATGCCGCCGTTGTAGAAGGCCTGGTTCCTGGAGATGGTGCTGTTGGTGATGGCCAGCGAGAGGCCCTGCAGATAGAGGCCGCCGGCGTTCCCGGAATCGGTCGGCGTGACCCGGTTCCCGTCCACGCTCGAGCGGTCCATCGAGAACGAGCCGCTGTCGTCGTTCGAGACGCGGAAGAACCCGCCGCCGATGGCGCCCGCTTCGTTGCCCTGCAACGTGACGCAAGAGAGCGTGGTGACCTCGTCGCGCCCGTCCATGTAGAGCGCGCCGCCGCAGCCGCCGTGTCCGGGGTTCCCATCGGTGCCGGTGGCTGCGTTGTTCGAGAAGGAGCTGTCGATGATGGTGAGGTCGCCGTTGAGGCTGCCCACCGCTCCCCCGTTGCTCGCCGCGTTGTCGGTGAAGACGCTGCGGACGATGACGGTCTCGCCGCCGCCGAAGCCGTAGATGGCGCCGCCCGCGATGTCCTGCCCGGGGGAGGGCGCGCGGTTGTGATCGAAGGTGCACTCGATGACGGTGAGGCTTCCGCCGTCGCGGTAGATGGCGCCGCCGCCCACGGCCGTGTCGTCGCCGCCGGGCTGGCTCTTTCCGTCGCGGAAGGTCAGCCGTTGGACCGTCAGCCGTGGCGTGGTCTGATCGTAGCCGGAGTCGAGATAGAGGATCCGGGTGGTGCCGCCGCCGCTGAGCGTGATCAGCCCGCCGCCGTCGAGGACGGTCTCCTCGGTGAACGTGATGGCGCTGGTGACGGTGATCGTCCACGGATCGGAGCCGCAGTCGAAGACGATCACGCCGCCGGCGTCGGCGGCATTCTGAAGCGCGGCTTCGTCGCAGCTCGCGGGCGTTTCCGTCGCCGACCACGCTGGTCGGGCTGGAGACGTCGGCCGGCGGCGGTCCGTCGCAGCTCGGCGGCGGAAGACCGGCGTCGGAAGAGGAGCCGCCGCCGTCTCTCCGCGCCGTGCCTCCGTCTGCGTGCCCGCCGCCGTCACTGCCGTGCGCGTGCCCGGCGTCGCCGCCACCGCTCGGGTTCGAGGAGCAAGACGTGACGCAGAGCAGCGACGCGAGCACGACGTGGTTGCGCATCGAGAGAGCCTCCCCAAAGCGGTCGATCCGTCGCAAACGGTACCACGGCGGCGCCGCCGAGCGCGGAGCCCGGTCAGGTCACGCTGCGGATGGGCACGTCGAGCGAGCGCGCGACCTCTACCGCCAGCGCGTCGAGGGTCGGCGTGGCCAGTGGGTTGGCGGGCTGCTCCACGCTTCGGGCCAGGCGCACCCAGTCGTTTCCCCGGAGCCACAGCTCGCGCCAGCGGAGGGTCTGGTGAGGGGAGTCTCCCGTCCGGCTCCGCTCCCAGACCACCACCGCGCGCGCGTCCTCGCTGGTGACGACGCGCCGGCGGAGATCGCCCTGGGCGAGAAGCGCTCGGCCTCGGAGTGACCAACGCCTCGCTCGGAGCGCGAAGGGAGAGCCTGGTCGCACGGGGGCGAAGCCGCGCAGGAACCGCTCCAGCGTGCTCAACGAGGCGCAGAAGGTGGTGGCGGTGATGCTCACACAGAGGTACGCGGCTCCCATCAAGCCGAAGAGCACCAGAGGGACCGCGCCGCCGATGGCGAGCCCCGCCAGGAGCGCTCCGCCAGCGCCGCCGAACACCCCGCCCACCGCCGCGCAGGCGCCGGTCACTCCCAGGACCCAGCGCATGCTCTCCGGGAGCTCCCGTCGATCCGTCGCCTTCTCGACCGAGAGGCTGCCCTTCGCGCGCCGGATGCGAGCGTGCAGCTCCTCGGGGCCGATGCTGGCGTCGAGGATGGGCGAGGAGCCGCCCGTCGGCTCGAAGGTGGGTGCCCGCGACAGATTCCAGCCCGGCCTCGACCGCTGCGTGGCGGTAGCCCCACGTCACCCGCCGAGGCGAGGAAGGCTCCGCGCCCCGATGGCTCACGGTGAGCTGCAGCTCGGCGAGCTCGTCTCGCTCGACGTGGACGCGCAGGCCGAGGCGCCGCGCGAGCGTCTCGGCCAACGCGCGCACCTCGTCGCGGCGCTGGACGCCTCGGGCGGCGAAGGGCGGTGCCAGACGGCGGAGGGGGCTTCCGTCGTAGCGTCCCACCCACAGCTCCAGACCGAGCTCGGGATGGCGCAGGCCTTCGGGCGGAACGAGCCCACCGACGATGCGGAGGACGGCGTCGTTCGGGTGAAGCGAGACCACCTCGGTGTGCGAGAGCCAAGCGAGGCGGCCACGGGTCCGCACGCGGATGGTCCGCGCCTCTCCGTTCACGTCGATCTCGGCGGTCTGCCAGGCCGGTCGGGTCAACAGCCAGGTGATCACGCCGATCGTCACCGGCGCCGTGACGAAGACGGCGATGGTGAACGACTCCCCCCAGCTGGTCAGCCACGCGCCGACCCAGAGCAGCGCCAGCACGAGCGCGGTGGCGGCTCCGCGGCGGACGTACTCGATCAGGCTCCAGGGGGGCGCGCGCAAGATCAAGCGCCGTGTCGCCGCGTCGTCGAGCACGATCTCCAGCACGGAGAGAGTATGAGGTCTGCCGGCGAGGATGGCATCCCCTTCGCGGAGGCGGCCTCAAGACGGAAAAGATCGCCGTCGCTCAGAGCAACCAGGAGCTCAGCGTGGTCGCGAGCTCAGCATGGTCGCGATCTCAGGCCGGTCGCGATCTCAGGCCGGTCGCGATCTCAGAGCGGCTGGTTCCAGCGCGCCGTCTGGCCGGGTCGAACCTCGACCGAGTGGCTGCGTGACGGCGGCTGTCCGAAGGGCCGGAGCGAGAGCCTGTGCGATCCGGCGGACATCTGCACCGAGAGGGGTGTGTCGCCCAGCAAACGGCCGTGCTCGTCGTAGACGTTCGCCCAGCCGCCGGGCGTCGACACGACCACTGTACCGGGTCCGGTCGCAGGCGCCCTCCGGGCTGCTTGCTCGTGCTGATTGCGGTGGGCGCGTCGGATCGCAGCCAGGCGCTCGCGCCGCGAGCGGTGGTGGCCGGACGGCTGCGCCTCGCTCGCATCCGAGGCAGACTCGTCGCCCTCGGTCGTCTCGGGAGCGGCGCTCGCCTCGGCTTCGTTCGTGTCTGCTGCCGGTTCTTCCGCCGCGGGCTGCGGATCGGGCTCGGGAGTCGGAACCTCTGCGACCGCCTGCTCGGAGGGCGCGGCCGACGCCGTCGTGTCCGTGCTCGAGGGGTTCGGGGACGCGACCTGCGCGGTTCCGCTCCGATCGCCGTTCCCGCCGAGCGCGAGCACGATGACCGCGCCGGTCAGCCCTGCCACCAGCAGCCCGAGCACGGCGAACGCGATGTAGCGGCCGATCGGCCGATCGTTCGACGGTGGCACGATCTGCGAGATTGGCTGACCCGCCGGCGTGCCCTCGATGAGGGCCGTGCTCTCGGACGGAGGTGCCTGCGCCGGGCCGTCGTCGACGAGCACGACGTCGGCCGCGTCGACGAGGGCCTCTTCCGGCCGCACGCCGCTCCAGGAGGAGCTCCGACTGACCACCGACGAGACGGGCCCCGGGTTGCTCAGCTCCGTACGCTCTTCGCCCCAGCGGGCAGTCTCGAGCAACGTGTCGTGGCGTCGCCGCCCGTCCGGGAAGAGCGCCTCCATCCACTCGGCCACCTCGGCCCGGTCGACGAAGTCGCCGATCCGGCCCAGCGTGCGCAGGATGTCGCTGCCGAGGTCGCGCGCGGTCGGGTAGCGGTCGTCCGGATTGCGCGCGAGCGCCTTCATCACCACCGCGTCCAGCTCCGGCGGCGCGAACGGCGAGATCTGGGAGGGCGGCGTGATCGGCTCGCCCATCAGCGCGACGAGCGTCTCGGCCTGTGTCTCGCGCCGGAAGAGGCGCTTGAACGCCAGGACCTCCCACAGCACGACACCGAGCGCGAAGACGTCGGCTCGGCGGTCGACCTTCTGGCCGCGCGCCTGCTCGGGCGCCATGTAGGCGAACTTCCCCTTCACCGTGCCGGTGGAGGTCTGGTGGAGCCGGTCCGACGCGCTGGCGATCCCGAAGTCCACCACCTTCGCGTTGCCGTCGTAGGTGATGAAGATGTTCTGCGGCGAGACGTCGCGGTGCACGACGTTGAGCAGCGTGCCGTTCGAGCCCTTGAGCTCGTGCGCGGCGTGCAGACCCTCGCACGCGTCCGCGACCAAGCGACAGCAGACGTAGGGACGGCGCGGGTTGTTGAGGTAGTCGGAGCGGGCCACCGCACGCTGGAGCTTGCCGAGCGTCTCGCCGACGAGGAACTCCATCGCGATGAAGTACTCGCCTCCCGCGTCACCGAAGTCGAAGACCTGGCAGACGTTCGGGTGCTGGATTCGCGAGGCGATGCGGGCCTCGTCGAGGAACATGTCGACGAAGGCTTCTTCTTTGGCGAGGTGCGGGTGCACGCGCTTGAGCGCGACGAGCTTCTCGAACCCCGACGGGCCGCTCGCGCGCGCGAGGTACACCGTCGCCATCCCGCCCGAGGCGATCTCCGCGCCCATCTCGTAACGCCCGACGTGCGTTACCGGGGCTGCTTCTGCCTCACTGGTCATAGATCAAAGCGTAGCAACGATGCGGGAGCGGACACGAGCGACTGCACGGAGGGCCGGCCGAGCTGAGTCTGGTCGTTGGGGACGGTCAGCACCACCACCGTCACGATCGCGGCGACGATCACGGCCAGTCCGACGCCGCCCACGATCCAGACCCAGTCCGGGATGCCGCCGCCACCGCCGCCGGTGGCGGGGCCGGTCGTGGTCGAGTCGTCGCTCACCGTCAGGTCCGGCCCGGTGGCGACCGTGTCGGCGCTCACACCGGAGGCCTCCACCCGCTCGGGGTTGGTGGCGGTGCCGACGCTCGCGATGACCGCGCCGCCGGGGCCGATGGCCTCGGCCCAGTACTCGGCGCCCTCGTTGGGCGCGACGGGGATGGTCAGGGTCGCGTCGGTCGTGTCGAGCCATCGGCTGCTGTCCGACCGCCCGTGTACCCGGAAACCTTGGGTGAGCCCGGCCGCGTCGTCGGTGACCACCACCCGGACGTCCACGGTCTCGCCGTTTCGTTGGGCCGTGGCGTCGAGCCGGAGCGGCCGCGGGACGCGCTCGCGAACGGTCTCGAAGAGGCGCCGCAGCGTCGGGTGCACCTCGCGACCCAGCTGGCGGCTCGGATCGAGCGCCGCCAGGCGGAAGAGGTCCACCTCCGCGAGGTCCATGTGGTGCTCCGCGCGGTGCAGCATCGCCCGCAGGAGGAGCAGCTCCTCGAGGTCCTCGCGGCTGAGATCGGTGCCCGCCTCGGCCTGGTCCAAGAGCTCCAGCCCGTGCTCGTGGTGAGCGGAATTGTAGGCGTTGCGCGCTTCTTCGATCAGAGGATGCGCGAACGCCTGGCCGGGCAGGAGCACCAGCAGGGCCAGGACGGCCAGGAAGGAAGAGGTCAGCCAACGGACCATGGACGCCAGGCTACCGATCCTCGGCGCAGGTTTCCAGTCCGTGGTCATCGGGTGAAGTGGAGCTGGTAGTTCCCGCAGCTCATCCCAGAGGCCGAGCGGTAGACGCGCACGTAGACGGTCGTGGGCCAGGTGGCGTTGCGGGTTCGGTACGCCGGGCTCTGGTTGTCGGTGAAGTCGAAGGAGGTGATCCCCGTGTTGGCGCCCCCGTCGCTGCAGGTGATGCCCGTGCCGCCGCAGTCCAGCTGCACGTCGAAGACGAACTGGTTGCCGTCGTTCTGGCTGAACGAGATGGTGGGCGTCCCGCCGCCGGGGCCCGCGTTCGGCGCGAAGGTGACGACGAACCAGTCGTTCCCACCGTTCGCCGGCGTCTTGCCGCCCACGGTCGCGCTGGCGCCGACGCCCAGCGAGCCGACGCCGGTCGCGCCGCTGCAGGAGCTCGCGTTGGCGTCGTCCAGGCACTCGCAGCCATCGGCGACGGCGCCGTCCACGTCGTAGTAGCCCGAGTTGCAAGCCGCGATGGCGCAGGAGCCGGTCGAGCAGGTCGCGGATGCGTTCGGCAGGGCGGAGCAGGCGTTCCCGCAGCTCCCGCAGTTCAAGAAGCTGGTGCTCAGGTTCACCTCGCAGCCGTCGCTCGGGTTGCCGTTGCAGTCGCCGAAGCCCGAGTTGCAGCTGTAGCCGCAGGAGCCCGCCGTGCAGTAGGACGTCGCGTTGGACCGGGGCGGGCAGGCGTTGCCGCAGGATCCGCAGTTCGACGTGTCGGTCGCCAGGAAGGCCTCGCAGCCGTCCGACGGGGATCCGTTGCAGTCCGAGTAGCCGCTGTTGCAGGTGTACTGGCAGCTGCCGCCGGTGCAGGCGATCGCCGCGTTGGCCCGGGCCGGGCAGACGTTGCCGCAGGTCCCGCAGTTCGAGAGGTTGGTGGTCAGGTCGGCCTCGCATCCGTCGGCCACGCTGCCGTTGCAGTCGGAGAAGGTGCCCGAGCAGGTGTAGCTGCAGGCGCCGCCCATGCAGAAGCGGCTCGAGTTGGAGTAGGTCGGGCAGACGTTGCTGCAGGTGCCGCAGTTGTTGACGTCGGATGCCAGCGGGTCCTCACAGCCGTTGGCCGAGTTGCCGTCGCAGTCGCCGAAGCCCGCGTTGCAGGTGTAGCCGCAGGTGCCGGTGTTGCAGGTCGTGGTCGCGTTGCCACGGGCCGGACAGACGTTGCCGCAGCTCCCGCAGTTGCTGACGTCGGTTCCGGTGAAGACCTCGCAGCCGTCGGTCGGGTTGCCGTTGCAGTCGATGTAGCCCGGGAAGCAGGTGAAGCCGCAGGAGCCGGACGTGCAGGTCGTGGTGGCGTTCGGGCGCGAGGGGCAGGTGTTGCCGCAGGAGCCGCAGCTCGCGGTCGCGGTGTCCAGATCGGTCTCGCAGCCGTCGCCGGCGTTTCCGTTGCAGTCGTCGTAGGGCGAGGTGCAGGAGTAGCCGCAGGAGCCGCTCGCGCAGGTCGTCGTGGCGTTCGTCCGTGCCGGACAGGCGTTACCGCAGGTGCCGCAGTTGACGGTGTCGGTGTTGAGGGAGACCTCGCATCCGTCGGCGGCGTTGCCGTTGCAGTCGTCGAAGCCCGTGTTGCAGGAGAAGCCGCAGGAGCCGGAGGTGCAGGTCGGCGCCGAGTTGGCGCGCGTCGGGCAGACGTTGCTGCAGGTGCCGCAGTTGCCGGTGTCGCCGCTGACGTTGGTCTCGCAGCCGTCGGTGGCGTTTCCGTTGCAGTCCGCGAAGCCCGCGTTGCAGGTGTAGCCGCAGGTGCCGGTCACGCAGGTCGGGGTCGAGTTCGAAGGCGTCGGGCAGACGTTGCCGCAGCTGCCGCAGCTCGCGATGTCGTTGGTGGTGTTGATCTCGCATCCGTCGCCCGGGTTGCTGTTGCAATCGGCGAACCCCGTCGTGCAGGAGTAGCCGCAGGCGCCGGCCACGCAGGTCGCCGACGAGTTGGTCGGCGTCGGGCAGGCGTTGCCGCAGGTCCCGCAGTTCGCGGCGGTGGTGTTGAGGTCGGTCTCGCAGCCGTCGGCGCCGCTGCCGTTGCAGTCGCCGTAGCCCGCGCTGCAGACGAACCCGCAGGTGCTGGACGCGCAGGTGCGGGTCGCGTTGGCGCGGACCGGGCAGGCGTTGCCGCAGGTCCCGCAGTTCGCGACGGTCGTGGTCGTGTCGACCTCGCAGCCGTCGGCGGCGCTGCCGTTGCAGTCGCCGAACCCCGTGTTGCACGAGAACCCGCACGCGCTCCCGGAGCAGGTGCGAACTGCGTTGGTGCGGGCCGGACAGGCGGTCCCGCAGCCGCCGCAGTTGTCCACGTCGGTGCTGGTCGGCGCCTCGCAGCCGTCCGAGGCCGAGCCGTTGCAGTCCGCGAAGCTCGGCGTGCAGGTGTAGCCGCAGATCCCGCCCATGCAGTTGGCGGTGGAGTTGGGATGCGTCGGGCACATCGTGCCGCAGCCGCCGCAGTTCGAGGCGTCGGCGTCGGTGTGGACCTCGCAGCCGTCGGGCGCGTTTCCGTCGCAGTCGGCGAAGCCGGCGATGCACGCGTACCCGCAGGTGCCGGCGCAGGTGGGCGCCGTGTTGGGGTGAGCCGGACAGATTGCGGCGCAGTCGTTGCAGCCGCCCGTCCCGTCGCAGACGCCGGCGGGGCAGACGGTGCCGAGCGGCGAGTGGTCGTCCGCCGGGCACATCGTCGTGGTGCCGTCACAGCTCTCGGACACGTCGCAGACGTCCACCGCTGCGCGGCAGGGCGTGCCCGCCGCCGCGGGCCCGACCGGGTTGCAGACCGGCGCGCCGCTCGAGCAGTCGAACTGGCCCGCCTGGCAGGGGTTGCCCGTGCCGCACGCCGCGCCCGGCATGCAGACGACGCACGCACCGTTGCCGTCGCAGACGCCGGCCGAGCACGTCGTCCCGGCGGCGGCCTTCCCATCCATGGGGCAGACGAGGGACGTGCCGTCACAGACCTCCGCCGCGTCGCACACGTCCACCGCCGTGCGGCAGACCGTGTCGGCGGCCATCGGGCCGGACGGCATGCAGACGGGGAGACCGGTCGAGCAGTCCGTCCGACCGACCTCGCAAGAGTTGCCGGTGTCGCAGGGAGCGTCCGGCGTGCAGAGCGGAACGCAGGTGCCGGTTCCGTCGCAGCTGCCCCCGGCCACGCACGCCGTGCCGTCGGGCGAGAACGCGTCGGTCGGGCAGGGCGAGCCGGAGCCGTCGCAGGTTTCCTGGACGTCGCAGGCATCGACCGCCGGCCGGCAGACGGCGCCGGCGGGGGCGGGCGCGCTCCCGTTGCACACCGGGTTTCCGCTCGTGCAGGAGATCGTGCCGCTCAGGCAGTCGTTGGTCACGCAGGCGTCGCCCGGGACGCAGTCGCTGCAGTTGCCGGATCCGTCGCAGGCGCGCCCGACGCCGCAGTGCACGCCCTCGGCGACGTTGGCGGTGTCCATGCACACCGTCCCGCCGCCGGCAGGGCACATCACGGTGCCGCGGGTGCAGGGGTTGCCGGTGTTGCAGATGCTGCCGGCGATGCAGTCGCTGCACTCGCCCGCGGTGCTGCACACGCCGCCGGCGCCGCAGCCCGATCCGCCCGACACGACGCCGTCCGCCACGCAGACCGGCGAGCTGGAGCCGCAGTCGGTGTGGCCGGTCGTGCAGGGGTTGCCGGTGTTGCACACGGCGCCCGGGCTGCAGAGGTTGCAGGCGCCGGTGCCGCTGCAGGCCAGGCCTTCGCCGCAGAGGACGCCGCGTGCCTGATCGCCGGTCGGCTGGCACTCGCTGGTCGTCGAGTCGATGCAGTGAATCGTGCCGGTCGTGCAGGGGTTGCCGGTGTTGCAAACGGCGCCATCGATGCAGTCGCTGCACATGGAGCCGCCGCAGATCCCGCCGCTCCCGCAGGACGCGCCGTCGACCGGTGTGTCCGCCACGCAGACCGGCGCGCCGGAGCCGCAGTCGATGTGCCCGGTCAGGCAGGGATTGCCGGTGTTGCAGACGGCGCCCGCCCCACACGCGGAGCAGGTCCCGTCGGCGGCGCACTGGTAGCCGGCGGTCCCGCAGGGGTCGCCTTCGGACAGCTGCCCGGTGACCTGGCAGGTCGCGCCGACGGACGGGTCGCACTGCATCACGCCGGTGGCGCAGAGATCGTCGGGCGGCGAGCAGGGCGCGTTGGGGACGCAGCCATCGATGCTCGCGTCGCGGTTTCCGCGGCAGAAGATGCTGTCCGTGACGCCGGGCGGACAGGAATTCGTGGCGCAAGCCGACGCTGCCACGGCGGCAACCGCGATCAAAATGAGCTGATACTGCCGCCGCATTTCATCACTCCGACGTCCCAGGATGCCCGGAAAACCGATCGAGTATCAAGTCTCTGCGAACCGAGCCGGTCGAACGGCCGGCTACAGCTGGTATGATCGCCGTCCTGATGCGCCTCGCTTTGATTTTGGGCATCGCCGCGCTGACCCTGCCGCGTCCTGCGCTCGCGCAAGAGGCGGACACGGAGGAGGCCCGCGCCGCGTTCACCGCGGGCCAGGCGGCCTACTCGGCCGGGCGTTTCTCGCAGGCCCTCACCGATTTCCAGCGCGCCTACGAGCTCACGAACGAGCCCGATCTGCTCTACAACATCGCGACGGTTCATGACCGATTGCGGCACGACGCCGAGGCGCTGGAGGCCTATCGCCGCTACCTCGCGGCGCGGCCGGACTCGGAAGATCGCGCCAACGTGGAGGCGCGGATTGCGGTGCTGGAGGAAGCCGTGGCGCGAGCGAGCGCGGAGGCGGCGGCCGAGCCGGCCGACGAGCCGACCGAGGGTGTGCCCGACGAGGTGGCGCTCCCCGCGCCTTCGGAGCCGACATCGGAGGACGAGACGGTGGTGCCCGCAGTGAGCTCCGATCCGGGCCCGGGACCGTGGATTGTGACCGGCGTGGGCGGCGCTGCGGTCGCGGCGGGCGTCGTGCTCCTCGTGCTGACCCAGCTCGACATGGACACCGTCGCCAGCGGGACGCGCTGGACCGACATCCAGGGCGCCCACGACCGAGTGCCCGTCTTTTCGGTGACCGGTTGGACGCTGCTCGGTGTGGGCGTCGCGGCCGTGGCCGGCGGGCTGATCTGGGCGGCGGTGGGTGGCTCCTCCGACACCGAGGTGGCGATTGGTCCGGGGAGCGTGCACGTGCGGGGGCGTTTCTGATGCGACGTTCGATTTGGATCGCGGCCTGCCTCGCCGCAGGATGCTCGGCGACCATCCCGGAGGGGCAGCTCCAATGCGCGAGCGACTCGGAGTGCCCGCCGGATTGGTCTTGCTCCTCGGGCCTCTGCTACTCGGGCCCGCGCGACGCGGGCACGATGGACGGCGCCTCGGCCGACGCCGGGGACGCTGCTCCTCCCGACGCCGCCCCTTCCGACGCGGCTCGCCCGGACGCCGCTTCCGTCGACGGGGGCGCCGCGACGCCGCTCGAGGTGGCCGCGGGAGGCGATCACAGTTGTCTCCTCTACTCGGACGGGCGCGTCTTCTGCTGGGGTGACAACCAGAAGGCGCAGCTGACCGGAGCGCCGACGACGGATCCGGTCACGCGTCCCCGGGAGCTCACCGGGATCCCGTCCGGCGCCACTCGGATCGTCGCCGGTTTCGATCACTCGTGCGTCCTGGCGGAGGGCCAGGTGTGGTGCTGGGGCAGCAACGCGCAGGGCCAGATTGGAAACGGCAACGACAGCACCCTCGAGCCGGCGCCGGTCCAGGCCATGCTGCCGGACGGCGATCCGGTGGTCGACGTGTCGGCCGGGCAGAACGTGACCTGCGTCGCGCACGCGAGCGGCGCGGTGCGCTGCTGGGGCCAAGACCAATCCTCGGTGCTGGGCCGAACCTCGAGCGGCAACCCGCAGCGGACGCCGATGCAGATCCCCCATGTCTCGGATGCTGTGCAGGTCGCCGTGGGCGGCACGCACGCGTGCGCTCGGAGCGGGGCGGGCGCGGTGCGTTGTTGGGGCAAGAATTTGTCGGGCCAGCTGGGCCGGGGAAGCGTCTCCGTCGCCGAGGCGACACCCGCCGTGGTGGCGGGGTTGACCGCGACCGACGTGGTCACCGGCGACGAGCACACCTGCGCCGGCACGGCAGCCGGCATGCTGTGCTGGGGCCAAGACAACGACGGACAGCTCGGCGACGGCGGATTCCGCCGACCGATCCAGTCCCACGGCCATCAGCGCTCCCCCGAGCGCGCCCCTCGTCTCGCTCGCGGCGAGCGGGGAGAATCGGGCGTGGCGGGGGGGCGGGAGCTCCACCTGCGCAGTCGGAACGGGGGGCGACCCCGACGCGGGCGTGGGTCCGCCGGCCCTCTATTGCTGGGGAGCCACGGGCTTCGGTCGCCTGGGGATCGGGAACACGGGACTGACGGGCCAAGAGCGCACGCCCACGCCGGTGATCGAATCTCTCGTCGCCCATCCTGGACGTGTCGGCCGGGCCGCAGCACGCCTGCGCGATCGACGCGGACGGGGGCGTGTGGTGTTGGGGAGCCGGCGGGCACGGCGAGCTCGGCAACGCGGACTCGTCGAACCACGACTCTCCGGTCGTGGTCGTCGATCTGCCTTGAACGTCCTTTTCTCTGGCGCCGCTGGTATGCTGTTCGAGTGCGCGCGGGAGATGCCGTAGCTCTGAAGCGCGCGACCTTCGCGGCCGCGGTCGTGGCGTCCATCCTCCTGCCGGTGGACGCGGCGCGGGCGGAGGACCGCGGGTTCGAGCTCGGGCTCTCGCTGGATTCTCTCGATCGCGGCCGGCCTCGACACGGAGTCGCAGCAGCTCGGCTTCGGCAACGCGGCCACCCCGATGCTCCTCATTCGGCCGCACCCCTTCGTGTCGATTCCGCTGGGCGCGCAGATGTTCGCGCTCTACGGACAGGGCGCCACCGCCTGGTTCGGCTCGCGCGAGGGTCTGCGCTTGCACGTCGGCGAGATATTCGGCTGGGAGCCCGACGTCTACGTCGACGTCGGGCACGTCTTCGGCTTCTCGAACGGGGTCTCGGAGCACGGCGTGGACACCGCGGTCGGCGTGAGCTTCCCCTTCTTCGACGCGCTCTACGCCGGTCCCGTCGTCCACATGACGTGGCTCGACGACCCGGACGGCACGCCGGTGTGGATGCTCCTGGTCGGGCTGAACATCAGCGGCTGGCCGGGGCGCGGTGACTCGAACGCGCCCGACGGCTGGGTCTCTCACGCGCGGCGACCGCACTACGTCGCGCCGAGCGGCGTGGCCGAGGCGCGGTCGAGGGCTCGGCACTCGTCGAATCACATCTGGCTGCTGCCGGACCTCGAGCTCTTCGGCGTCCACGCGCTCGACGACGGACACCGCAACTCGGTCGGCTTCGGAGCCGGCGCGTCGGCTTCGGTCGAGCTGCCCTTCCTGAGCTGGTTGGGCGTGCACGTCGGTGTGACTGGGATGGTCATCGCCCTCGACGCCGGGAGACCCGCGGCCTGGGTCGGCACCCACGAAGGCGTTCGCTTCCACTGGACCGACGTCGCGCACATCGAAGGCGACGGATGGATTGACATCCACCACGTCTACGGCGTCTCGAGCGGCATCGCCACGCACGGCGCGGACCTGGGCGCGGGGTACATGTTCGACGCCCTGAGCTTTCTCCGCGTCGGCCCGACGGTGCGCGCCACCGTGCTGGCCGATCCCGGCGGCGACCCGGCCGTGCTGCTCTCGGTCGGGCTCACGGTCGCGATCCGCGGGCCGACGGCGGGCCCGGGCAACGCGGACGGCGACCGCTACCTCGATCGCGACGATTGCTGCGGCGAGATCCACGAGGGACAGGTCGAGGATCCGAACAACCCCGGCTGCCCGCTCCTCGACCGCGACTCCGATGGCGTGCCGGACGACCAGGACATGTGCTCTACGGAACCGGCCGGCGACGAGCCCGACCCGGAGCACCTCGGCTGTCCGCTTCGCGACCGCGACCACGACGGCGTCGCCGACGAGCACGACTTCTGTCCGGCCGATCCCGCCGGCGCGAACGGGGGCGACCCGCTGCGGGACGGCTGCCCGCTGGACGCGCGTTGAGCGTGCGGGGCGTGGTGATCATCGCGGCCGCGCTCGTCGTCGTCGCGTGCGACGTGCAGCAGGTCGGCGCGCCGCCGACCGCGCCGGCGCCGGCGGTGGAGGACTCTCCGGGCGACGCGCCCTGCGAGACCCTCACCCGCGCCGCGTGCCTGCGCTCGGTGGTCTGTACGCTCGACGCGCCCGGCGGCGGCCACTCCAACCAGTACCGATGCCGGCCCGCGGCCGGGAACTGCGAGATTGGCCTCACTCAGACCGATGACGCCCGCCAGCGCTGCGCCGACCGCGTCGGCTGCGAGTGGTCGAGCGGGAGCTGCTACTGCGCGTGCCGCGGCTCGGGCCGGACGGCCGTGGAGGACGGCGAGGAAGCCGAGGCGTGCGACTGCGAGTGCGGCGGCGGGCCGCCTTCCGGTTGCCGCCCCGCGCGCTGATCACGGCGACGAAGCGGAGGGCGGCCGAGACGGCGCCGAGCGTCAGGAGTGGGCCGCCTCCCGGACTCCGACCCGCGCGTCGATCTTCGCCGGCGACGCGTCGACCCCGTCCTGCTCGTGCGTCGGCCCACACGTTTCCACACCGAAAAGTGCACCCGGTTCACTGATTCGCGCTCGTCGCGTCGGGAACGACGGCGCCATCTATCTGAAAACACCGGCAATTCCGGTCTCGCCGGAAGAAAAGTGAATCTGATTCACTTTTGGTGCTCGGCGCGCCCGAGCCACCGGCGAGGCGGCTCAGGGCACCGGGTCGAGCATGGCGTCCGCGGGCGAGTGCTGGATGGTCGTGTCGTCGCCGTTGCCGAGCTTCCCACCCATGGGGTCTCCCCAGCACTGGAGCGATTGGAACGCCGCGCCGCTCAGCGTCACCGCGCAGGTGTGCGTCCACCCCGCGGCGACCACGGCGTAGCCCGAACCGACCAGCGCGGGCGTCGCGGAGTCGCCCGGCAGGCCGAGCCCGGTCGCCCCCTGTGCGCCCACGCCCCAGCAGTAGAGGTCGCCGCCGCCGGTGAGCCCGCATGTGTGGTACTGGCCGGCCGAGACCGTGGACCACGAGTGCGTGGCGTCGATTTGGAGCGGGGTGTCGGCCGTGCCCGAGCTGGAGCCGTCGCCGAGGCGGCCGAACTGCTTGGTGCCCCAGCAGTAGAGGTCGCCGGTCGGGCCGCCCCCGCGCAGGCCGCAGGTGTGCTCCACGCCGGCGCTGATCGCGAGCCAATCCGTGTCCGTGCCGACCTGCACCGGATCGGAGCCGCCCGCGGCCCCGGAGACGCCCAGCTGGCCGGACATGTTCGAGCCCCAGCAGAAGAGCGCGCCGTCGGCACGGATGGCGCAGGTGTGCTGGTCGCCGCCCGCCACGGCGTTCCACATGCCGCCCACCGAGACCTCCGACGGAGAGGGGTGAACGCCGCCGGTGACGCCGAGCTGGCCGTTCATGTTCGAGCCCCAGCAGAGGAGGTGACCGTCGTTGCGGATCGCGCAGAAGTGGTTGTTGCCAGCCTGCACGTCCTGCCACTGCGCAGCGCCGAGCTGCAGCGGCGACGAGGTCGTCTGCGAGAAGTCCGCCGAGCCGGAGCCGAGCTGGCCGGCGGCGTTCTTGCCCCAGCAGAAGAGGTGCCCGTCCCCGTCGATCGCGCAGGTGGCGAACTGGGTCGCGGCCACGTCGACGAAGGGCCCGGCCGCGCTCATGCGGTCGAAGACGTTCGCCGTCGTGGCGTCGAGGTTGCCCCGCGCCGCGCCGTCCGGACCGGCCGACCAGATGCGCCCACCGATCTCGACGAAGGAGCTCACCGCCGTGAGCGAGAGCTGGACCGGCGGCGGCGTCCGGCAGGCGTTGGCCACGCAGGTCTGGTCGCTGGGGCAGGTCGAGCAGTTCGCGCCGTGGGTGCCGCAGGCGTCGTCGGCCGTGCCGGCTGCGCAGGCCATTCCGTTCCAGCATCCGAAGCAGCACACGCGGTCGTGGCAGGTCCCGTTGGTGCAGTCGCTGTCGCTCGAGCAACCGACCGGGCCCGAGTCGTGGCCCGCGTCGGTCGGCATCGGCATGCCGGCGTCGGGCGGCGTATCGCCCGTGCAGTTGCCCTGCGTGCACTGGGCCGCGGCGCAGGCGGGCATGGACGAGGCCGTGTCGCTCAGCGTCAGCTCGAGCGTGCCGGTGGACAGCGGCAGCTCGCGCACGACGCAGGTGCTCGCGATGACGTTGCAGCTCGCGTCCCGCGCCTCTGCCGAGAACGCGTAGGTGCCCGATGCCAGGCGCGGCGGCGTGGTCGCCGACGCCGGATCCGAGAGCGGGAAGGCGCTCTTGTAGAGCTCGGCCCCGTTGCAGTCGGTTTGCAGGATTCTGGACGACGACCGCCGCCGCGGTCGCCCGCGTGCTCGACTGGTCGAAGCGGAGCTTGAACGCGACCTCGTGCGGCTGGCAGGCGGCCAGCACGAGCGCGCAGAGTGCAATTCCCAGAGCACGTTGGATTGACACGTCGGGCAGGATACCAGAGGTCGCGGCCGTCATCCCGCAACCTGCGAAATGACGATTCGGTCGCCAATACGAGGGGCCGCGCGCCGGTCGAGGCGGTCCGCACCATGACCGGCCGCCGGCGTGGATTGCTCTGTGAAATCGTGCCGGGAGCGGTCTAGATGTCCGAGGCGAAAGTCGTGACCGGTATGGCCGAGGGATCGGCGTCGAGATTGGGTGCGCGCCCCCGCAGGAAATGCAACGCATTTTCGAGGAGGCTCGCGCCCGAGATTGGCGTCGAGGACCGGCCAGAACGTGTTGCGACTTCCGCGGAGGACTTCTAGCGGGATGGATCTCGCACCACTAGCATTCCGCGGTGATGGCGCCCGGAGACGCAGCAGAGGGTCGCCCGGTGGAGCAGGCCGCGCCTCCGGACGAGCCCTCCGCGCCAGCCCGGTCGGCACGCTCGGCGATCCGGCCGCCGGTCGCGGCCATGATCTTCGCGGCGCTGGTCACGCTCGTGGTGTTCGCGCCCAGCCTGGCCGACGGGTTCGTGTGGGACGACTGGCCGCTGATCGTCCGCAACCAGTTCGTGCGCGATCCGAGCCACCTGCCGCAGGTGCTGACCCGGCCGCTCTGGGACGTCAGCTCGCGCGGCGCGGTCGGGCGGCTGGCGTACCTCAATCTCTACCGGCCGGTGGTCTCGCTCGCGTACGTGACCGAGTTCCAGCTCTTCGGCGAGCACGCCGTCGGCTATCACGCGGTCAGCATCGCGCTCCACGTCGCCTGCGTGCTCTTGGCGCTGCTCTGGCTTCGCCGCCGGCTGCCGGAGCGCGCGAGCGTGGCGCTGTGGTCGGCGGCGGTGGTCGGCGTCGTGCCCTTCGCGCTGCATCCCTCGCGGCCGGAGACCGTCACCTGGGTCAGCGGCTGCACGGACCTGTGGATGACCTTCTGGTCGCTCCTCGGCGTCGTCGCGCTGGCCGAGGAGCGGGCGCTGGTGCGCGCGGCGGGCGCGGTGGCGCTGGCGCTGGCGGTCCTCAGCAAGGAGGCGGCGGTCGTCGTGCCGGTGCTGATCGCCCTCGACACGCTCCTGGTGGACGGGCGGCGCCCCTCGCTGCGAAGAGAAGGGGTCGCCTTCGCCGGGGTGACGGCCGGCGTGATCGTGCACGTGGTGGCGGTGCCCTTCGTAGGTGGCTCGGAGCCGTCCACAGGCGGGCTGGTCCCGCGCGTGCTCTCCAGCCTCGGTCACTTCGTCGGGCGCACGCTCTGGGGCTTTCGACCCTCGGTCGAGCCCGTCCCGCACCTCTTCGACGCGCAGGGGCACGAGGTGTTCGCGCCCTGGAGCATCGCGCTCGGCGGCGCGCTCCTCGTCGCCGTGGCCGCGCTCGTCGTGGGGGCGTGGAAGCGACCGGCGCTCCGGCCGTGGCTCGCCGACGCGCTCTGGTATCTCCTGCCACTCCTGCCCGCGGCGAACGTCCTCAGCCTCTCGGGGCCGACGCTGATCGCCGAGCGCTATCTCTTCCTGCCGCTGCTCGGCGCGGGTGCGCTCCTGGCCCGCGCGACGTTGCCGCTCATCGCGGCAGGGCCGCCGGCGCGGACCTTCGTGCTGGCGAGCGCCGGCGCGCTCGCGCTCGCGTACGGGGCCGCCTCGACGCTGCACACGCTGGACTTCGCCTCCGACCGCGTGTTCTGGAGCTACGAGCTCGAGCGCGACCCCGACTCGGTTAGCGCGATCACCAACGTCGGGCTCGACGCGGTGGCCGACGGCGACGTGGAGCAGGCCGTCGCCGTGTGGTTGCACGGGCGGGAGGTGGCTCGGCGCACGCATCGGAACGACGAGGCCGACGCTCTATCTCCTCCGCGTCACGGACGCGCTGCTCGGCGTGACCAGCGACGCGGACCAAGCGCGGCTCGTCGCGTTGCGCGATTTCTACGACGCGCTCCTCCTCGAGCGCCGCCTGCGCATCGATCTGCCCGAGCTCTCGGTGGACGAGCCGATCCCCGAGGACGTGTGGCGCACCTTCCGGGAGAGCGCCGACTTCGTACACCTGCCGCGGGCGAAGGCCTACGCGCGCACGGGTGAGCTCGCCGAGGCCGAGCGGCAGCTTCGCGCCCTGCTCGGGCAGCGACCGCGCAACGCCGGCGCGTGGGTGCTCCGGATTGCCGTCGCGGGGCGGCGAGGCGAGTGGGAGGACGCAGCGGCTGCCGTGGCGCGAGCGCGGGCCACGCTGCCGGGGGATCCGAGCGTCGAGGGGATGGCGGCCGCGCTCGAGCGAGCTCACGCGCTGGCCGTGCAGCCGGTGAGCGATCCGGTCGAGCAGGCCGTCCGCGATGCGCGGGTCCAGAGCCAGCTCGGCGCGCCGCAGGCGGCGCGGGAGATCCTCGACGCGGCGCTCCTCGCGCAGCCGAGCGATCCTCGGCTCGTCATGGAGCGCGCGCGGGCGGACGTGGCCGACGCGCGATTCGATCTGGCGCGGCAGGTGCTCGAGCAGGCGCGGGTGAACGACCCCGAGCATGCGGCGCAATGGGAGATTGCGCTCTCGCGACTGGCCGAGGCGGAGGCGGAAGCGGCGAGCCGGCGGCGCGGGCGACCGCCCGAGTAGGACAGGCGAACCGAGCTCGATCCGGGATTTCGGCAGAGGACGCCGCGAGCTTCGGCACGGCGGTGCGAGTCGAGCTCGAGCGCACTGGAGGGTTCGCGCCAGTTGCACGAAAACCGGAAAGGAGCTCGGACCGAGCCACGGTCGTCGGGCGCGCTCGGCGTTCCAACCCTCCGCCGCGACTGGTAACGTGGAGGCGTGCTTCGGCTGGGGCAGCGGATTGGTCCCTACGAGATCGTGGACGAGCTCGGCAGCGGCGGCATGGCGGCGCTCTACGTCGGCCGGCAGACGGGCCCGGGTGGGTTCGTCCGGCACGTCGCGATCAAAAGTGATGCACGCCCAGGTCGCCAACGACGTCGAGACACAGCGGATGTTCCTGGACGAGGCGCGACTGAGCGCCTGCATCCGACACCCCAACGTGGTCCACGTCGAGACCATCGCCGAGCACGAGGGCGTCCCCTACCTGGTCATGGAGCACATCCGCGGCGCCGACCTCGCGTCGGTGCTGCGAGCTTGGGGTCGCGCCCGCGTGCCGCTGCCGATCCCGGTCGTGGTGGCGATTGTCGCGCAGATCGCCGAAGGCCTCCACGCGGCGCACGAAGGCGTGGACGACTTGGGGCAGCCGCTCGGGATCGTCCACCGCGACGTCAGCCCCTCGAACGTGCTCATCGACACGCTGGGCGCGGTGAAGCTGATCGACTTCGGGGTCGCCAAGGCCCGCTCGCGGCTCGCCCGCACGATGCCCGGTTGTGTGAAGGGCAAGCTCGCGTACATGTCGCCCGAGCAGCTCGAGAATCGCCCGATCGACCGGCGCGTGGACGTGTTCGCGCTCGGCGTGATGCTCTGGGAGATGCTGACGCTGCGCCGGCTCTTCCACGCGAAGACGGACTTCGAGATGATCGTCCGCATCCGCGATCCCGCGACGGTCGTGCCGGTGAGCCACCACCGCGCCGACGTGCCTGCGCGGATGGACGACGTGATCGCTACCATGCTGGCCCGCGATCTCGAGGAGCGCTTCAGCACGACCCGCGCCGCCCGTTACGCGCTCCTCTCGACCTGCCCCGACGCGGCGTGGGTCGAGCCGCAGGCGATCGCGGTGCTCCTGGCCGCACCGCCGGCCGAGCAGGAGGAGGGCGACGTGACCCGGCCGATGCGGATGTTCACGAAGGTCTGATCGCGACCCGCTCCTAGTGGCGCGTGGCGGCCGAGCATCCCTCCGAGATCGCCGCGCCATCGGACGGCGGCCGCGGAGACGGCCGGTCCAGTCGCTTCGAGCTCGGGATCAGAAGTCGTCGATGGAGAGACTTACGGCCCTCGGCTCGCGGGCCCCCGGGTCCGAGCGTCGGTCCCGCGGATGCTCGGACGGCCATGCGAGCCGCCGGGCCGCGGTACCGAACTCCCTCGCCTGCCCCACGACGCCGCGCCGTCTCCATCCGCGGCTCCGCGCTCCGGCGTCCCGGAACGGCGATTGCATCGCTCCTGGTGGAGGCGCGCGCGGATTGGAGCGCGCGATGTCGTGCAGTCGCGGGCGTGTGCTGCGGCGCTTGTGCGGCGCTGGAGGAAGGCATGATTGGCACGATCGAACGAGATGGGGCTCGGTGGTGGGTGTGGGCGATGTCGCTCGCCGCGTTGTTGCTCGCGGGCCTGCTGAGCCAGCCCGCCCGCGCGCAGGTTGGGGCGGGTGTGCCGGGGAGCACCGCCACGCCGGGCCAGAGCGGCACGGCGCCGTACGGCGGCAGCACCGGGATGAGCGGCCCGAGCTCCGGCGGTCCGAACTACGGCAGCACCTACGAGAGCCCGGCCTCGCAGCCCAACTTCGGCCTCTACGGAGGCCAGCCGCAAGCCGGCGTGGGTCAGCCGAATTACGGCACGTCCCAGCAGTACGGCGCGGGCGGCTCGGCGCCGGGCGGATCCCAGTACGGCTACGGCTACGGGACCGGCCAGTACGGCTACGGCTACGGGACGGGCGGATACGGGACCACCCCCGGCGAGTACGGCGGAGGCGCCTACGGCAGCGCGGATCAGCCCGGCTATGGCGCGGGCGCCGACACCTACGGCGGCGGCTCGGGCAACTACGGAGCGGGCACGTACGGCGGCGGCTCCGGCTCGGGAGGCTACGGCGCGAGCGGGACCGGCACCAGCTACGGCTACTCGCCGAGCCCCTATGCGTCGTCACAGTGCGGGCAGGGTGCGGCGGGTGGCATTGCCTGTTGAGACTGTCGGGGAATCGCGTCGAATGAGGCCGAGATATGAGGGTCGATAGATGAGAGAGAGGCGAATGACGAATCGTGGGCGAAGATGGCGTGTACACCTGCTCTCGGCGGCGTGCTGCCTGGGGCTGGCCGCCTGGATGGGCCTGCCGTCCGCCGCGTCGGCGCGCAGCCCGCGGCCGACTCGGGCGGTGTGGCTGCAGGGCGGGTTCACGGGAGGATTCGGCGGGAGCAGTGTCGGCGAGTACGGGAGCGCGGGCGCACGCGGTTCCGCGACCGAGCCG
The DNA here is from genome assembly GCA_963832725.1 of uncultured Pseudomonadota bacterium. Classification (GTDB taxonomy): domain Bacteria; phylum Myxococcota_A; class Polyangia; order Polyangiales; family Sandaracinaceae; genus JAEZBP01. Next base: position 1,638,624 of record CAWHVG010000005.1, on the reverse strand, counting down.
AGCGGCGGGATTGGCCCACAACCGGGCGCGAGCTCGAGCTACGGCGGCGTGGCGACCGGACGCGCAGGGGGCGAGCTCGGTAGCGCGGAGGCGGCGGGCGCTGCGAGCGGAAGCTCCGGCCTGGGCAGTGGCGGCGGCGAGGCCGGCGCCGGCTACGGTGGAGGAGGCCTCGCCGGCTCGTCCGGCGGCATGGGCGGAGGCGGCGGCTTCGGCGGCGGAGGTTTCGGTGGATCGTGAGATCGGCACGCGGAGCGGATTGACGTCGAATGACCGCCGCAGCTCTTTGTTGAGAAGATGCGGCGACAAACGTCGAATCGCGCGCCGTGTTCTCTTGTATCTCGGTCTGAGCTGCGCCTGGAGCGCCGCCGCGCTCGCGCAGAGCGCCTCACCCGGATCGATCGCGGCGCCCGACACGCAGTCGCCCGCGCCCCCGCGGAGCGCCGCGGAGCGCGACGACGGGATGGGATGCTTCGGATCGCACCTGCACGCGGGGCCCATGGGCGAGCTCGATGAGGCGCCGCGGGATACGCCGGACGGGCGGGTCGCGCGCGCGCCGTCATCGGGCGGTGCTGCCTGCGGTCGAGAGGCGCAGGCGCCGCGAGGTGCGGGCGCGCCCGTGTGAGCGAGCCGGCCGCGAGCTGCGCCGCGCATGCAACGCAGCTCGCGGAGGCGTCTGATTCTGAGCGTCGCGTTCGCGCCGAATCGGGGGTGAGCTACCGCTCGATTGGCCTTGCGGGCGCGCGCCGTCCTGACGGCGTCATCCGCGCCCTCGCGACGCGACTCACGCGAGTATCCACTCTCAGACGTAGGTGCCGTAGGGGAAGCTCTGCAGGAGCCGGCCCGGGTCGCTCGCCCGCTGCTCGGCGGCCCGGCGCTCCATCTCCTCGTAGTAGTAGGGCGAGCTGTGCGAGAGCCCGTTCGTCGGCGTGCCGTACTGCGATCCGTAGGGCGCGCCCCACGCCGAGATTGGCGAGGGTCCGTGGAACGCCGCGGCGGGCGACTGCCAGCTCGGCTGAGGTTGCCACGCGGCGACCTGCGGGCCCGCGAACGGGCTGTGAGAGAAGCCCGACGCGGGACCGAAGGACCCGATGTTCGCGCCGTAGGGCGGCTGGTTGCTCAGGGGGTGGCCCGGCTGGGGCCAGCCCATCTGCGCCGGTCCCATCGAGCCGTTCGTGCCGTAGGGCGGCGGTGCGCTGGTGTGCCCGAGCCCGTTCTGCTGCGGATGGGATGCGTAGGGCATCTGGCCGATGCCGTGAACCGAGACCCGAACCTGGTTCAGCGCCTCCAGCGTCTGGATGATGCGGTCGTTGAGGAGCTGCAGCTTGCGGACGTCGACCTTGGCTTCCATCGTCGTTTCCCTCGTTCCTGGTGTTGGATTGAGTGCGCCTCGCGCACTCGAGCGGCACCGCGACCCGACACTCTCGGCCGGTTCGCAGAACGGTGCCGCGACATCGAAGCAGTCCTCGTCAACGGACGGGGAGCGCACGCCTGCGCGGCGCAGCCGGAACCGAGAGCTCGATCGTTCCGTCTCTCGCCTCCGCGCGGACGTCGGCGCCCGCCGTTCCGGCCGGCAAGGGGATCACGCGCCGGAAGTGCGTGCTCGAGGGCTCGCCCCACACGAGCCGGGCACCGTGCCCGCGGGGATCCGCGCGCTCCGCCGTCACCTCGACCCGGTCGGCGAAGAGGGTCACCCGGATGCGGTCGCGCGGGACGCCGGGCAGGTCGATGCAGACGAGGTAGCGCTCGCCTTCCCGCCAGATCGACAGCGGAGCGAGCTGCGCAGTCCATTCCGGTGCGCTGAGCGCCGCCTCTCGGGGAGCGTTCGCCGCCTCGTCGGATCGACGCTCGCCCGTGCGCGCTGCTGCGAGCGGCGCCGCGCGCGGAGTGACCGATCGAGGTGCGCCCTCGACGTGCCGGCTGAGGCCGTCGATCTGGTCCTCGGCGTTCGCGTTCACGATCCCCTCCCCCACGCTTTGCGACTCCATTCGGCTCGCGGCCCTTCGCAACGTGCATGCCGCGCGTCGTCCGCCCGCCATCGGAAGAGCGGTCGGCGGGCGCCGTTACCGCGCGGTAGCGCGCCGCCTTCGAACGCCCGCGGAGAAGCCAGGGGCCGTGGGAGCGCGTGTTACGCGGCGGTGAGACCCATCGCCGGAATCGTGCCCAAACCGAGCGACGCGTGCCGCGCTCCGGGCATCTTCGGGAGCTACCTCCGCGTAACGGTTCCACCGCTCGGGCCTCCCGCCGCGGACGGACGTGAGAGCGGCCGCCCCGACGTGCGGAGCGACCGCTCTCCGAGCACCTTCGACGCCGGTTTCAGGTCCCGGCTTGCTGGCGCTCGGCGTTCGGCGAGCGGCTGGCCTGATGCTGCTGCGGCTCACGCTGCTCGCCAGTGGCCTGCTGCTGGTGACGCTCGCTGTCGGCCTGCGACGCACCGGCCTGACTGCCCGCGCCCTGCTCGCCGGCCTGCGCGTGCTCCTGCTGGCCGCGCTCCTGATTGGTCATGGCGCTTTCGCCGGAGTGCTGCGGATCCTTCGAGCCCTCCGGGGTCGCCTCACCGGCCTGCTTGCCGGAGCTGCCGGTCGAGCTTCGATGCTGCTGCTGGCCCTGCGTGCCCTGCCCCTGCGGGTGCGGCTGCTGGCCCTGCGGATGCTGCATGCCCTGCGCTCCCTGTTCCCGGGAATGCTGTCCCTGGGAATGCTGCGCCTGGGAATGCTGTCCCTGGGCGTTCCCCTGCGACTCGCCGTGCTGCATGGAGCCCTGGTTCGAACGGCTGCTCCCCGTCTCCTGCTGGCCCTGCTTCTGCGCGGGCGTCTTCTCGCCCCGCTCGTTCATCGCGCCGTCGTCCGACTCACCGCCGAGCCAGCTGTCGTGCTCGCCGGACCGCTGTTGGGTGCCCTGCTGCTCGCTGCCCTGAGCGTGACTGCCCTCCTGCTGGCTGCCCTGAGCGGCACTGCCCTGAGCGGCACTGCCCTCGTGACCCTGCTGGGTGCGGCTCCCCTGCTCGCCGTGGGCGCCCTGCATCTGCCCGCTCTCGTCCTGCTGCTGAGTGTGACTCTGTGCCCAGGCGGGCGCGCTCACCAGCGCCGGTGCTGCCGCCACGGCGATCGCTCCGACCCAGCGGGCCACGTAATTCGTATCGAGGCTTTTCATCATCGTTCTCCTTGATGGTTTCTTCGTGTGTTCGATCGGTACGAGGGTGCGTGTGGCACAACAGGTCGCTGCGACACGTGCGTTTTGCATGTCTCGGGCGTGTCGGCGGTTATCCGTTTGAGCTTCGGTTTTGGCTCGAAGTGCCGCGACCCTCTACGGTGAGCCCTATCCCCTTGCGGGGACCCGCCAACAGAGCGCACGACGTGCCGTCGATCCCATGGGCAGCAGCGGCTCGACCGAAGCGTCCCGATGTCGCGTGCCGCGTGACAAGCCAGGGTGCCGCAGACGGACAGGCTGGTGCCGAGGCATGTTGGTCGCTGCCCCGAGTCTGTCCGTGGAACACGACTACCGAATTGGGAACGGCGGTTGCACAGAGGTAGGGCGTGGCCGAGGTCGGAGAGCCTCGCATCGAATGGCGTGGGGCCATTCAAACAGATGATTGGGAGATAATGATGCGCGTTTTTTCGGGACACACGGGCAAAATGGTGCGCTGGGTCGGTGTCCTCGGCCTCGTCGCAGCTCCGACGTTGATCGGGTGCGGCCAAAAGGACGAGGAAGGCTGGAACGAGGACGAGCAAGCCCAGCCGACGCCGCAGGGCGAGGAGGGGCAGAGCGCAACCGGCGACGAGCAGGGGCAGAACATCCGGACCCCGAGCGGCAAGCCAGGCGAGATCGAGCAGGGTCAGCAGGCCAGCGCCGACCGGCAGGGTCGGCAGGCCAGCGCCGGCCAGCGGGGCATGTCCGAGCAGCAGCACAACGAGGCCATGCCGCAGGGCGAGAGCAACCAGGGCATGGGGGGGCAGCAGCAGGCCGGTGCGGGTCGGCAGCAGGCCGGTGCGGGTCGGCAGCCGGCGTCGGGCCAGTACGGCACGCAGCAACAGGGCCAGCAGAACCGCGACCTGGCAACAGGGCAGCAACAGTAGCCGACGGCGCGCAGGGGGCCGGTCCCGAGCCGGGTTCGGCCGGGGTAGCGTGCCGCGCGCAGTCAGCGCGCCGGGATGGGGGCCGGCGCGCTGGCTGCGCTCTCCTCCGTCAGCGCTCGACCGTCGAGCGCTCGACCGTCAGCGCTCGACCGTCAGCGCTCGACCGTCAGCGCTCGACCGTCCGCTCCGTCAGCGCAGCGCGTCGAGGCGATGCTGCTGCTCGGCCGTGAGCCGATTCTTGATCCGCAGCAGCAAGCGGAGGTGAACGCGCTTGACGGCCGTCTCGCCGGCGAGCACGCGGTCGGCCGCCTCGAGCGCGGCCGCCTCGTCGACCCGTTCGTGCGCCAGCTGCGAGGTGAGCGCTTCGCGGTCGCGCGCGAGCGACCACTCGGCATCGACCAGCTCCTGCTGAGCTCGCTGCAGCTCGGCTCGGATGGCGTCGGCCTGCGCGTCATCGAGCCCGATCGCGGCTTGCTGCGCCATCACCAGCTCGGCCGGGTAGAGCTGGGCCTCCACGCTGTTGCTCTCCACGCTGCCGCCCCGCGCCGGCGCCTCTCGCTGCGTGGCTTCGCGCACCGGCTCGGGTGGTGCTTCCGCTGCGCACGCGCTCAGCGCGACCATCGCCATCATGCCCAACCATGCTCGGTGCGTCATCGAACGTTCTCCTCGACGCCGAGCGGCTCACCGCCGAAGACGCTCGTGCTGGGCGGACGGGAGAGGAACGCGAGCGGCTCGGGCGAGGGGAGCTCCGGGAGCGGTGCCGGCTGCGGGCGAACGAGCGCAAGCAGGAGGGCCGCCGCGGCGGCTGTCACCAGCGCCGCTCCGACCAGCGTTCGGCGGCGGCCCTCCCGTCGTGCTCGGAGGGCGGCGCGCGCGGCGATCACCGACGCGGCGAAGGCGGGCGCGTTCCGTTCGTCGTCGGCTCGAAGGGCGCCGAAGGCCCGCCGGAGCTCGGTGTCGTCGTCGTTCATCGGTCTTCTCCCGCCTCCGTGAGCAGGGCTCGGAGGCGCTTCTTCCCGCGGTCGTAGTGCGTCCTCGCGGAGCCGGCCGACACGCCCATCGTCGCCGCCGCTTCGTTCACCGTGAGGTCTTCGTAGAACACCAAGTGCAGCACCTCCCGCTGTCGGGCCGGAAGCTGGGCGAGCGCCCGAATCAGCGTGCTCGCGTCGTCGCGCATGGCCGGCTGCACGGCCGGCTCTCGGGTCATCGGCACGAGCCGCAGCGCTCGCAGGAGCCCGCGGCGACGGTGCTCGAGCGCGGTCAAGCGGATCACCCCGAAGAGCCAGGTCTTGAGGCTGGACCGACCCCCGAAGCGCGCGCGGCCGCTCAGCACCTTCTCGTACACGGTCTGCATGATGTCCTCTGCGTCGTCCGGATCCACGGCGCACGCGCGGGCCCAGGCGAAGCTCGCCGGGTGCATCGCCTCGATCGCGCGCCAGCGCTCGTCGTGGGTGCCCGCCTCCATCGCCGTTCGTGCTCGCGTTCGAATAGTACCGAAAGGCCCGAAGTCCGTTGCTGTCTCGCGGCGACGCCGGAGCGGGGACTTCGGGTGTTCGGTACCCGGAGGCCCGAACGAAGTGGAGGGGTCGTACTACTTGCACGAAGCCCGCAACGGAGTTCGGGCCGGGACTGGCAGCAGCGAGCCGATCTCAGCCCGCGACATGGGTGCTGCGACGCCGCGAGCGGAGGAAGAGCCGGCGGAGGACCGACACGAACGTCGCCAGGAGCAGGAGCCCGAAGAGAGCCGGTGGGCCGAGGCTGGCCGCGACCGCCGCGGCACCGACCGCCACCGCCGCCACCGCGTGAAGGCCCACGCGTGCGCTCTCGGCCAGCGTCTCGCCCGGCCGCTCCCAGAAGAGCTCCCGCTCGAAGAGGTCGATCCGCACGATCGCCATCTCGACGCGGTGCCGCGTCGCGCTCTCCTGCGCCTCGAGCTGCTCGATCCGCTCCCGCACGCGAGAGAGGTGCTCTTCGACCGTGAGCACGTCGGCGAGGGAGCCGGTTCGTTGGTCGACCAGCGCCAAGAGCCGCTCTTCTTCGTGGCGCGCGTTGCGCAGCCGGGCGCTCGTGTCGGCGTGCTGCGCGGTCACGTCCTCGAGCTCCTCGCTCTCGTGCTCCACGTCGCCGAGGCGCCGCACTGCACGCCGAAACGCCGGCAGATCGTCGGCCGGAACACGCAGCGAGAGCTGCGCCGCGCTGCCGTCCACGTTGGCCGAGCACACGTAGCCGTGATGCTCCGCGGTGAGGCGGCGAAGCGACGCTGTTCGTCGGTCGAGGTGCTCGACGCGAACGCGCAGATCGACCTTCCGCGCCTGCTCGCGCGGAGCGGGGCCGTCGCGCGGTTCGGTCGGCGGCTGCTCGGCTCCGCACGCGAGCAGCGTGAGGGCGGTGAGAGAAACGGCGAAATGTGAGCGCACGGGACCTCCTCTTCGGGCGCCTGCTCCGGCGCCCTCGGTCCCGCTGAGTGACCGAAGGGCGCCGCCCGTATGACAGCGCCCCTCGGATTTCTCGTTCTGCCTCTCGCGGCAGACCTCAGGCGGAGCTCTGCACCGCGCCGGCGCGGAGGGTGACCACGGCCACGCCGCCGCGCGAGCGGACGGCGACCCGCAGCTGGTCGTGCTCCGAGCGAGGCGTCCAGGCGACCTCGGGGCCGTCGCCGTAGACCACTCCGTCGCATTCCCAGCGCGTGGAGAAGGGCACGTTCATGCCCTGGATCGAGACGCGGACGACGTCTCCGTCGCGAAGCGCCGCCAGCTCGGGCGCGGGCGGGTCGTCCAGCGGAAAATCCCGGGTGCGGATCGACTCGCGAGGCGAGCTGTCGCGCCACTGATCGATGAGCCGCAGGCGCTTCTTGAGCCTGCCGTTGGCCGCGAACGCGGCGTCGTCCTCGGCCTCTTCGAGCAGCGCCGTGCCGCCGTCGATCGGCGCCGGGTCGACGACGAAGCCGGAGTCGGGCCCGGCGTCCCGACCGGCGTCGGCCGCGCCCGCGTCGGGCGGGCCCGCGTCGACGGGGCGGCCGGCGTCGGGCGGCGGCGGATCGACGACGAAGCCGGAGTCGACGCGGCCGGCGTCGATCGGTACCGGATCGACGACGAAGCCGGAGTCGGGACCGGCGTCGCTCCCGCTGTGGGAATCGCTGCAGCCGGTGCTCGCGCTGGCGGCGGCCAGGATCGACGCGCCGAGCGCCACGTTGCGCGCGAGCTTGACCAGCTTCGGCGTCGGAGCCGGCAGCGGCTCCTCGCGCGGCTCGGACGTGAACGCCGCCATGTCGCCGTAGAGCTCGTCCAGCGCCTCGTGCCAGAGGCGGTCCTGCTTGGCCACGTCGAGCGCGAGGCGGGCGGTCAGCCGCTCGAAGCGCTCGGGATCGCCGAGCTCGGCCTTCTCGGCCAGCTCGAGCGCGCGATAGAGCAGCTCGGAGGTGTCGAGCGAGATGGCCTCGGTCAGGTCGTAGGCGCGCTTCCGCAGCGCCTCGGCGCGCGCGCCGGGATAGAAGCGCCGCAGCACGTTGCCCGCGTAGCCGAGCCCCATGTACCGGTTGGCGACGCCGCGGGGCGCGAAGTTGCGCTCGCGGAAGACGGCCGAGCAGACGCGGAAGGCGAGCTCGGCGCGGTCGTCGCCGATGCGGTAGTTCCAGCCGAGGTAGCTCCCGCCGAGGTCCTGCTCGCGCGCCATCTCCACGTGCAGCGGCGTGCCGTGATAGGGCTCGGCGCGGCAGAAGTTGACCGGATGCGCGGCGTGGTCGCGGATGAAGTCGGCGTTCTCGTGAAGGTCGTCGAGCGTCGCGCCCGGCTCGAACATCAAGAGGTTGTAGCAGTTGAAGATGCCCGCCTCGCGGCAGGAGCGGAGCGCCTCGCGGACGTGGTTCTGCTGGGTGCCACGGCGGAGGTTCTCCCCACCCTGCTGCGACGCGTTCTCCACGCCGACGTAGAGCCGGATCACGCCGAGCTCGGCCAGGTCCTTGGCCAGCTGAGGCGTGATGGTGTCCGGCCGCGCCTTGCCGACGATGCCAATCCGCCCGACGCCGTACTCGTCGAGCGCGGCGCGGATGGCGCGCACGCGCTCCAGCGTCCGCGTCGGGTTGGGCAGCGTGAAGTTGTCGTCGTGGAAGCAGTAGATGCAGGGGCCGCCGGCGCGATGCCAGAGCAGGGCCATCTCCTGGGCGACGTTCTCCGGGCTGCGCATCCGGAACAGCCGCCCGCCGCCGTGCTCGCGTCCGTCCCGATAGAACGCGACGATCGAGCAGTAGCTGCACTTGCTCCAGCAGCCGCGCCCGCCGACCAGCGGCACGAAGGGGATGCCCATGTGCCGGTTGTGCGGCCGGTAGCGCTTGGCGAAGGGGATGCGATCGAGCTCGTCGGGCATCCGGCGCTCGGCCGTCCGGAAGGCGACTCCGTCGTCGCTGAGCAGCGCCAGCCCGTCGACCTCGCCGACCGGCGTCCCGCGCTCGATCGCCGCCGCGAGATCGACGATGGTCTCGTCGCCGTCGTGGAGCACCACCGAGTCCACGCCGTAGCTGCCTTCGAGCACCTCGCGGAAAGCCAGGGTGGGGAACTGCGCGCCGGCGGTGATGTGCCCCCGATAGCCGGCGCGCCGGAGCGCTCGCGCGAGCCGCAGGAACTCGTGAGCACGGTGCTGGAACTGGATCGAGAGGCCGATCAGCTCCGGCCGCTCGGCCATCGCGCGCTGCACGATCGGCCCGGCGTCCCCCTCCACGTTGAAAGGCACGATCTGCGCCTCGTGCCCCGCTTCCTCGAGCACCGCGGCCAAGATGCCGAGCCCGAGATTCTCCTCGAAGTCCGCTCCCACGAGCATCGCGCGCATTCGTCGCCTCCCCGAATATCGTGTTCGTCTCTCGATCGCCGTCCATCGGCAGCAATCGCCATTCCGTCCTGGGTCTCAGCCCCTTTCGAGACCGGGTGTTGTGCCAGCGCGGGCCACTGCGCCCAGCCGGCGCGTCACGCTGGCTCGCCGAGCGCGTTGATGTCGCGCACTTCCAGGATGGTCCGCTCGTAGCCGCCCTCGGCGGCCGCGATCATCGCGCGCCCTACGTTCTGGGTGGTGGTGACGATGCCGGGAAAGAGCGTTCGCCACACGGGATAGAGCGGCCCCAGCAATGCGTAGAAGAAGCGGTAGAGCCGCGTCTTGGAGCGCACGCCCTTTTCGGGCTGCACGTAGCCGGGCCGGAACATGTAGGCCGCGCCGAAGGGGAGCCGCGCCAGATCGTTCTCCGTCTCGCCCTTCACCCGTGCCCACATCTGACGACCGCGCTCGCTGCTGTCGGTGCCGGCGCCGGATACGTAGCAGAAGGTCAGGTCGGGGCTGGCTCTCAGGAGCGCCTCGGCCACCGCGAGGGTCAGGTCGTGGGTCAGCCGCCTGTACTCGGCCTCGCTCATCCCGGCCGCGGACACGCCGAGGCAGAAGAAGCAGGCGTCGTATCCCTTCAACCGCTCCTCGATCGCCGAGTAGTCGAAGAAATCGTCGTGGACGATCTCCCGGAGCTTCGGGTGCGTCACACCGCTCTCGCGTCGCACGATGGACAGGACCTCGGTGATGCCCTCGTCCTCGAAGCAGGCGCGGAGCACGCCCTGTCCGATCATCCCAGTGGCGCCGAAGAGGATCACCTTCACGTTCGACCTCCCACGTTCGACCTCCCAGGATGGACCTCTCACGTTCCGCGCGACGGGTCCAGCCTCACCACGCGGTCACTCGTGGCGCGGACCGGAGCGCACCTGCCACCTCCGAGCGAGCATCGCCGAGCCCGATGGCGCTCGGACGGGCGCCCGACCGCCACCTCGTCGGACGGTTGCCAGGCGCTGCGTGGAAACCCGGATCGGACTTCCGGCGGGCGGGTCTACGAATCGATGGCGAGGAGGGGTTCCAAGAGCGCGAGGCAGCGCGCCTGCTCGGCGGCCTGCTCGACGCGGTGTCGCCGAAAGCTGTCGTCGATGCGGCGGCGCAGGAGCTCGGGCAGGTTGTTGCGCGCGAGCGGGAAGATTTGGCGGTCCTCCTTGTCGGTGTGGGCGCGCATCAAGGTCGCGTATCGCCGGGCGTCGTTGGCGAAGCGCGCCGCGTTCTCGCCGGTGAGGCCCGCGTCGATGCTGACGAGCATGCGGTCGAGCAGCGTCCGGGCGAGGTCGTGCTCGTGCGCGAGCTGCGCGAGCGGGCCGGCGTTGCGGGGCAGGCCGATCTCCGAGAGCGCGGGAAAGAGGATGCCCTCTTCCTTGGGATGGTGGAGCTCGTCGGCGTAGCGGCGCAGGAAGAAGAATCAGGTCACGCGCGCGCTCCGGCGGTAGCGGTTGGTCGCGCTCGGCGCGCCGGGCCATGCCGAGCAACACCGAGAGCCCGCTGCGGATCACGCGGTGCTCGGCCAACAGGACCTCGGTTGGATCCACGCGCGTACCTCGCTCGTACGACGCCGTGGCGCCGGTCCCCGGAGCTCGTTCAGCCACCGCCGTCGTAGCCATGACGGCCATGTGCGCACCGCGCTGCAGTCTGTCTTGCGCGAGATCAACGAGGGCCGAAGAAGTGGGATCGCAGGCGATGCGAGCGCGGTTCGCCGCGCGCAAGGTTTGCACGCTCGAGGAGGCTCGAATTGAGCCAGCACAACTGGCCCGAGGCGTGCAGTCCGCGTGCACCATGTCCATCGACCTGCTGGGGGAGGAGACCGGGTCGTCCGCGTGCTCACGGTCTTGGTCCGCGGGCTGTCCGGACTGTCCGGGGGCACGGCTGGGGCGCTTCGAGGCGTTGATCGGCGCGGACAAGCCGAGCTGCGCGTTCGAGACGGTGAAGGTGCCGGCGCGTGCGTTCGTGCCGCCGGGCTGGGCCGAGCGTCACGCGTTCGGGCTCGTGCGTCGCGGCGTCCTGATCCGGCAACGTGCCGAGGGCGGGAGCACGGTCGCGGTGGACGCGGCGGGTCCTGGCTGCGTCGTCCCGCTCGAGGCGGGCGCGAGCGCGGACTATGCGGCGACCGATCTCTTGGTCTGTCTGATGCCGCGCGCCGTGTTCGAGCGCGCCCTCGCGGACGCAGCGGTCGGTCGAGACCTGATCGACATGCAAGCGAGCACGCTCTCGCGGGTGGAGCGGCTCGCCGCGGCCCGAGGGGCGGCCTCGGTCCGCGAGCGCGTGGTGCAGCTCCTCTGCGCGTTGGCCGACACGCTCTCCCCGCCGCGCCGGCGCGAGCGCCTGCCGGCAGGGCTCCAGCAGCGGGACCTGGCCCGGCTCGTCGGCGTACGCCACGAGACCTTCTGCCGCGTGCTCGGCGAGCTGGAGCGGGAGGGCGCGATCGAGAGGGATCCCGATGGGCTGCGGCTTCTCGACCGTGCGGTCCTGGAGGGGACCTGATCGGAGCTCGCTGGGGTGCGCGGCAGCGACGCCGGATCGCAGCGGTCGAAGGAGACGATGACTCGCGGGTCGCCGACGCCGCGATACGCGAAGACGTGCAGCGTCGGCTCGGTCCGCCTCCTGCGTTCCCTCGTTCGTCTCCGGCGAGCGCGTCGGGCGCGGTCACGCTGCTGCGAGGTCGATGCCGTCCGAGGTGGAGAGCGCGTCGGACGGGCCGGCCCCACCCGGTGACGTGGCCCGCCCGACCCGTGCAGCGTGCGACGGCGATCCCGAAAACGGGTTGAGCGGCGTCAACCGTGCTCGAGAGAGCTCCGGTCGAGGGCTGTCGATGGATCGGACCGAGCCCCCAATCGAGACGGTTCCAGCCTCGAGGCGGCGTGAGGAGTCGCGGCGTCGCACGGCGACGAGCGCAACGCCGCGGATGGGCCCGTCACGACCGTGGGGCGACGGGAGATCGATCGACAGGCGACCTCGAGGCGGCCTTCAGGCGGCCTGCGCGCTGGCCAGGCGTTCGGCGAAGCGAGTCGCGATCAGGTACGCGTCACCCGGCCAGCGTGCCGAGAGATAGGTGCCGTCCTCGACGACGAACGCCGCCGCGTGGTCGTCGCGGGTGCCGCGCGAGACCAGCGTCGTGGGCCCGCGCACGAACGTCCCCTCCGAGCCCAGCGCCTCGCGCAGCTCGTCCTCCACGTACGCCGGGTAGGTGCGGTAGTAGCGGCCGAGCTTCCACGCCGTCAGGAAGTACGCCGTGCGCTCCATGTACTTCGGCAGGCAGGTGCTCTTCCGCCCGGTCAGCACCGAGCGACCGGTCGCGGGATCGATCGTGCGCGCCAGCACGATGGTGCCGTGGCAGATGGCGGCGACGGGACGAGCGGACGTCCACGCGGCCAGCGCCAGCGCCTGCACCTGCTCGCTCTCGAGGTAGGCCCGCATCCCCGCGGCGTGCCCGCCCGCCAAGAAGAGCGCGTCGAAGTCGTCCTCCCCGACGTCGTCCCAGCGGCGCGGACGCCGGAACGCCTCGTCCCGCTCCATCTCCCGATAGAGCGCGACCGCGTCGGGCGCGGCGCCGAGCTGCCCGAAGAGGACGCCGTTCACCACCCTGGGATTGGCTTCGCCCGCGTTGCCGCCCTCGGTGGCGAAGACTACGTCGTGGCCGGCTTCGCGGAGCAGCTTCCAGGGCACGGCGACCTCGGTCGGATCGAAGTCGCGGTCGGGTAAGGGCATGAAGACGCGCACGCCCGGAGCGTAGCGCGCTTCGAGTTGCCCGTCGGTCGCTGGCGACACCGCTCCTCGCGCCGGTCGAGGTGGGCTGCGCGCTCGCGGCTCGCCCCAACAGATTGATCCAGCGCAACCCCCTCCGGCGCCACGTGCGTAGGTTGAAGACCAGAAACGGTCGCGAGATACGAAAGGAGACTGCACCTCTTCTTCTTTTCTGGCTCCACGCAAAAAGGGGCGGCGCGTGGTCGGCGCGCCGCCCCGCTCATTTCCGTCGCCGCTCGCGGCCCGGTGCGTGCGCTACCCTCCTCGGCGATGCCCCGCCCCACGCTGCTCGAGCCCCGGATCGAGAAGACCGTCCGCGACGGCGCCATCTATCTTCGAGCACGCGATCCCATCGAGCCGCATCCGACGCGGCTCGGCGATCTCTTGCGGCGCGGCGCAGAGCGGCATCCGAGCCGTCTCTACCTCGCCGAGCGCCGTGGCGAAGACCTGCGCCACGTGACCTGGGCCGAGGCGCTGCGGGCGGCGGAGGGGATCGGTAGCGCGCTGATCCGTGAGGGCTGGGCGTCCCGGCCCGTTCTGATCCTCTCGGGCAACTCGGTCGACCACGCATTGCTCGCCCTGGGCGGATTCTTGGCGGGCGTGCCGGTGGCGCCCGTCTCGCCGGCCTATAGCCTGCGGAGCCGCGACTTCGACCGGCTCCGGCACGTAGCGGCCAAGCTGCGGCCTGGGCTGATCTACGTGGAGCGACGCGAGCCCTTCGAGCCGGCGCTCGACGCGCTCGGGCTGGACGTCCCGGTGGTGGTCGGCGGCCTCGAGAAACCGGCGAAGGGCATCTGGCTGCGCGATCTAGAACGCGAGCCGCCGAGCGACGCGTTGGCCGAGCGCGAGCGCGGAATCGACGCCTCCAGCGTGGCCAAGATCCTCTTCACCTCCGGCTCGACGGGGCGTCCCAAGGGCGTGCTCAACACGCACGGGATGCTGACCTCGAATCAGCAATCCATCTCGCAGGTCTGGCCCTTCCTCTCGCACGAGGATCCGCCGGTGCTCGTGGACTGGCTGCCCTGGAGCCACACCTTCGGCGGCAACCACGACTTCAACATGGTGCTCTTCCACGGCGGCACGCTGCTGGTGGACGACGGCAAGCCGACCTCGGCGCTCGTCGATCGCACGCTGGCGAACCTCGCCGCGCTGCCGCCGACTCTGTACTTCAACGTGCCGGCCGGCTTCGCGGCGCTGGTCCCGCGGCTCGAGGCCGACGCCGCCCTCCGCGACACCTTCTTCTCGCGCCTGAAGCTGGTGTTCTACGCGGGCGCGGCGCTGCCGAACGACCTCTGGCAGCGGCTGGTCGCGCTCTCGAAAGCGTCGGGCGGCGAGCCCGTGTTCATGACCACCGCCTGGGGCTCGACCGAGACCTCGCCGCTGGCCACCTCGGCTCACTTTCCGCTCGACGCGGCCGGCAACATCGGCGTCCCCGTTCCCGGCGTCACTCTCAAGCTGGTTCCGAACGGCACCAAGCTCGAGGTGCGCGTGAAGGGCCCGACCGTCATGCCGGGCTATCTCGACGAGCCGGAGCTCGACCAGGCGGCGTTCGACGAGGAGCGCTTCTATCGGATTGGCGACGCGGTGAAGGAGGCCGACGAAGACGACCCGAGCCGCGGGCTCCTCTTCGACGGCCGCGTGGCGGAGGACTTCAAGCTGACCACGGGCACCTGGGTCAACGTCGGCCAGCTCCGCACCACGCTGCTCGCCGCGGCCTCACCGGCGCTGGCCGACTGCGTGATCGGCGCGCCGGATCGTGACGAGGTGACCCTCATGGCGTGGCCGAGCGTACCCGGCTGCGTGGCGCTGGGGGCGAAGGGCGATCTCCCGGCCTTGGCCCGTGACCAGAAGGTCCGCGAGCACGTACGCGCCGCCCTCGAAGCGCAGAACCGCGCCCATCCCGGCCGCTCCACGGCGGTCGCGCGCCTCGTGCTCCTGGACGAGCCGGCCAGCATCGACGCCGGCGAGATCACCGACAAAGGCTACGTCAACCAGCGCGCCGTCCTCGAGCGGCGGGCGGCCGTAGTGGAGCGGCTCTACGCCAGCGAGCCCGACGACGACGTCATCGTGCTCGCCGATCCGCGGGTCGGTTGAGCCACCACGCTCGGCACCCCCGCCACGCTGGGGGCTCGGCGAATGCCCTCGAAGCGGATCGGGAGAAGGTCGAGGGACTCGGCCGATGCCCTCGGCCCGAGAGGGAGAAGGTGGAAGGCTTTGGCCGACGCCCTCGAAGCGGATCGGGAGAAGGTCGAGGGGCTCGGCGAATGCCCTCGAAGCGGATCGGGAGAAGGTCGGGGGCTCGGCCGATGCCCTCGGGCCGAGAGGGAGAAGGTGGAAGGCTTTGGCCGACGCCCTCGAAGCGGATCGGGAGAAGGTCGAGGGGCTCGGCGAATGCCCTCGAAGCGGATCGGGAGAAGGTCGGAGGGCTCGGCCAGCGCCCTCGGGCCGAGAGGGAGAAGGTGGAAGGTCTCGGCGAACGCCCTCGAAGCTGAAGCGGAGAAGGTCGAGGGGCTCGGTCAACGCCCGCGAAGTTGAACGGGAGAAGCTCGGAGGGCCCCGGCAACGCCGTCTCGGCCAGCTCGGAGAAGGGGCTCGGTGATGGCCGCGTCGGATGCCGGCGTATTCGTCGTCGCCAACGGCGTTGCCGCGACTGGCGCGCGGGCTGCGGGAGAGCGGCCATGGCGCGCTTTCTGCCCCCGCGGCGGTCGTGCGCGTATTCCTCCTCTCGATGTGCCTGTTCTCGGGCTGCGCGAGCACCACGAGCTGGCAAGGGTCGACCGATGGCGGCGTCTCCCGGCCTCGCGGGATCGACGCCACAGCGGGCCGCGCGCCGAGGAGGGATGCGGCCTCGACCGAGCCCGAGCACATCGGAGGTTCAGCGCCGTGTCCCATCACCGTGTCGGCGCCCCCTCGCGAGCCGGAGCGCACGTCGTGGATCCCGTGCGAAGGGGTCGACGCTTGCGTCCGCAGCATCACGGCGACCGGCACCGACGTCTCCTTCCCCGCCGCGACCGGCGACGCGTTCGTGGTCCGTGAAGCCTTCGGCCCACGGGTCGCGTTCACGGTGCTCGGTCCGGATCGTGCGCCGCGCTACGGGCTGGAGGTCCCTTGCGTGGAGGTGCACTGCGAGCTGTGGCCGGTGGGCGGCGAGGGATCCTTCGGCTTCTTGGGATCGAACGGCGGGGGCATGCTGTGGACACCGGACGATGCGATCGACGCGGTGCGGGTGCCGGCGAGTCTCTACGACTCCGTCGCGGTCGGCGCGAGGCTCGCCGCGGTCGCAACGGGGTCGGGGGACCTCACGCTCTACGACCGGAACCTCGTCCGCGTGACGTACGTGGCCGCCCTTCTGAGCCCGGGCCGAGCGGTGCACATCGTCGGCGACCGCGCGCTGTGGCGGCACGAGAACCAGATCCTGGCGGCCGGGCTCGACGTGCCCCCCTACGCGCTCATCGAGGCGACCGACCCCATCGTGCAAGTCGACGCGGACGGCGAGTGGCTCGCCTGGGTCGTCTCGAAGGGGCGCCGCAACACCGCCGCGGGGGCGGTCTACGACAACGAGCTCTGGGTCTCGCCCTGGTCCGCGGATTCCGTCCGAGCTCGCGCCGCGACGGCTGCCGGTGGAGTCGTGCGGGGCCCTGGCGCTCGGCGGAGGGCATCTGCTGACCTGCCTCGACTGGCACTGGGCGCTCGTCTCGCCCGAGGACGGGAGCGTGCGGCCCCTCCCGCTGTCGGTCGAGACGCGGGTGCTCCAGGTCCGGCCCGACGAGATCCTGTTCACGGAGTGGTCGAGGCCGAGCACCGGCCCGCTCTACCGACTGGCGATCTGATCGACGTTCGCTTCCCCGCGGCCTGCGCAGCCGATCCGCCGGAGCTCGCGAGG
Organism: uncultured Pseudomonadota bacterium; assembly: GCA_963832725.1. Lineage (GTDB taxonomy): Bacteria > Myxococcota_A > Polyangia > Polyangiales > Sandaracinaceae > JAEZBP01. The sequence continues at coordinate 1,622,067 of CAWHVG010000005.1, read as the reverse complement.
TTTCACTCCACCCAGTCCACGGTGCCGGAGAGGGTGAGCTCGATGGGCTCGATGGCCACGCCGGCCAGGAGCGCGTTCGACTCCGCGCTGCTCGCGTCTTCGGCGCGGCTGATGGTGACGTGCAATCGGCCGCCGTCCCAGGGGCGGGTCGAGGTGCCGGCCATCTCGATGGACAGGGCCTGCACCCGCTCGTTCGAGGCCACGCCGATCGCGCGCAACTCGAGGCGCTCGCCGATCGCGGCGCCGCCGGGGATCCACGCCTCGTCGAGCTTCGCGGGGTCCACCCGGTGGGCCAGCGTGACGTGGCCACCGCGGACGACCGGGTGCACGGCCAGCGCGCGCACGGCGGCCGCGCTCGCGTGGTCCAGCACGACGTGGAGCGAGCGCTTCTGGAGCTCGGCCTCGAGGTGGGTGATGGCGCGCCGGTAGCGTGCCGCGCGCTCGCGATCCTGCTGGGTGACCTCCGGCAGCCGCGACAGAATCGGCGTTGTCCTCCAGATCGAGGAGCTTCACCCGCGTGGCCAGCCGGTTCTCGGCCACCCGCTCGATGAAGTCCTCGTAGCGCTCGTCTTCGCGCTTGGTGAGGTGCTCGATCGCGCGCAGCACGGACTCTGGGATTCCTTCGCGGCGCAGTCCGTCGATGCTCCAGTGCGTGTCCTCGACTACGTCGTGGAGGACGGCGGCCATCTTCGCGTCGGGCGTGTCGGCGCGCGTCCTCAGGCGCAGCGGGTGATCGATGTAGGGTGCGCCGGCTTTGTCGAACTGCCCCAGGTGGGCTTCCGCCGCCAGCGCGACCGCCCGGCCGGGCATCCAGGCGGCGATGGTGTCGGCGAGCGCGCCGGTGGCCTCGTCGAACGCGTTGAGGAGCGTCTCGTGCACGACGGGCGCGTAGATGGCGCGGAGCGTTCGGTGGTTCGCCGCGTGCTCGCCGGGGCGGGTGCTCAGGCGCGGGAGGAGCCCCAACCCCTCCCGCTCGGCGGTGACCAGGCTCCAGGTGTTGTGGATCTTGTCGGCGCAGCTCACGGGGATGGCGCGCCGGGCGGCCTCGCTGTCCGCGGTGAGCGCACGCACGTAGCCGGCGACGCGAGCGCGCTTGCCGAGGGGGGCGCCCGAGTCGTCGCGCTTCTCCTCGGTCAAGACCTCGACGATGGCGACGACGTCGTCGGGTATCTCGGCGCGCAGGCGATCGGCGAAGGCGGGGCGGTCTTCCAGCAGATCGTGGAGATAGGCGGCGGCGAGCGTGCGCGGATCGTGGTAGCCGTGACGCACCAGGATGCGTGCGACGAAGTCGAGGTGAACGAAGTAAGGGATACCGCCCGCTTTACGGACGTGGTCGGCGTGCGCCTCGCGAGCGAGCTCGCGAGCGCGGGAGACGAGCGGGTCCTCGAGCGGCATGGTCCGATGGTATGCGTCGCGATGCACGGCGCGCGCAACCTCGCTACCCTGCCCGGCATGGCGCATCGAGGCGACAACCGGGGGGATGGCTGAATGGTCCCCTGGGAGACGCTTCGCCGCTTGCTCGGCCTCCCGGCGGACATGCAGCCGCCCGGCAGCGACGACCTGGTGCGGATGGCCATCGACCAGCCGCAGCACGCCCGGCTGATCGGGATGGCGCTGCGTGGGCGGGTGCCGAAGGAGGTGCCGGCGGCGATGTTGCTCACCGCGCTCGACGCGGGCGCGCTCTCGGCCGAGCGTGTGGCGGAGCTGCTCGGCTGTGTGGGGCACGGCGTGGCCTACGACGCCGTCCGCGCGATGCTCTTTGGCGCCGACGACCCGAGCGCGTGTACGGCGGCGGGCATCGCCTCGGCGCGGATCCTCGGGCGCCGTGCCGAAGCGGACCTCTCGGTGGCGTTGCGCGCGGCGCCGGAGCGGGAGGGGCGCGAGGGCGCGGCGTTGGGGCTCTGCGAGCTGGGGACGGCGGCGGCCGCGGTCACCGTGGCCGAGGCGGGGCGAGACGGGCGCATCCGCATCCGGGTGGCGGCGCGCTGCAGCGCGCGGATGCCCTTCGACGCGGACTACTGGCTCGAGGTGCTCGAGACGGGCGACCTGCGCTCGCGCCGCTACGCCACCGAGGTGGTGTACGAGCTCCTCTCGTCGGCGGGCCACACCGACGCTCGCGAGCGGCTGAGCGCGCTCGGCGAGCGAGGGCGTGAAGGCGTACGCCGCGCCCTCGAGGACGAGGAGCTCTATATGCTCCCCGAGAAGCGCTCGATCCTGGCCCGCTGGGTCGCGCGCTAGCCCGCTCCGCGACCTCCGAGCGCGACGCGGACGAGCGCGACGCGGACGAGCCCGTCGCACCCAGCGCACGCCACGACGCCGCCGATGCGTCGGATGTTCGCGCGAGGAGCTCGAACCGTCACTCCGTTCGGAGCACGAGTCGTCCCGACGTTCCTGCTCGAGCACGCAGAGATGTTGGAACGCGCTCTGGGCCGCCGGTACGAGCTTCAGCGCTCCCGTGCGCGTTGGGCTCGAATGGCGTCCCGGAAGAACTGGCGCGCGATCTCGTCGGCGGTCGGCGGCCTGTCTTGGAGCGGCTCGCGCCGACGTCCTTGCGCGCGCCCTTCGGTCTCCGCCGCGCGCTCGCCGCTCGGTCGGTGCTCCGCTCTCGGGTTCGTCTGGCTCATGACTTCCACAGCCTCCACGAAAGCCCCGCCGCAAAGGCCGGTCCGTCGGGGCACGCGCCACCACTCGCCTCGCGAACGGGGCGGGTCGCCACGCAGGCGCAGCCGCGCCGCGCCGCCACGGTCGCGAGGCACGCCCGGTGCTGTGGTGACCGGCGTGGCTGGTCTCCAGCTGGTGCTCCTGGCCGTGGTCGGCGCCGTCTGCGCCGGCATCGGGCTGCTCTTCGGCCCCGATGAGCATGGTTGGGCCACGCCGGCGGCCATCGGCATCGGCGCCGGGACCCTCGCCGCCGCCATCGCCCGCACGCTGGGGCTCCCGAGCGTGCTCCCGGTCGGCGTCGGCGCGCTCGTCTGTCCGGCCGTGTGGGCCGTGATTGGCGCCGCCCTCACGGTCGGCGGCTTGCGGATGGCGTGGCGTGTCCTGGGGAGCGAGCGGCGTCCGAGTCGAAGAGCGCGGAAAGCACACGGAGCAAGGGACCCGCGCCGCGGGTCGAGGCCATGAGGCGATGTGCGGGGGCGACGTCCGCGAGGCGACACGGCTCGAAGGAGTCCGTGTTCAGGGCAGTTCGCCGGAAGAGCCGTGTGACCCGGCCACAGATGCTCGAGCACTCGTCGGGTCGAACGCGTGCGGGCCGTCGCGCGCCGATTCCCTTCGTGCTTGGTGCTTCCACGGACGGGCGCCGGTCGGTTTGGTTGCCGAGCATGCGTGAGGCTCGATGGGTTCGTCCCGCACGACGAGGCGATGCTCGCGCGTCGCCGGGGAAGGACCGGCCGCGTCGCGGGTCGATCCCGCCCACGAAATCGGGTGGTTTCGAAGCGGTTGGCGCTCTAGGCTGCGGCTTCCGATGCGGCACACGCTGGTGATCGGAGGCGGTATCGCCGGGCTCTCGGTGGCTTGGCAGCTCGCAGAGCGCGGCGGACGGCGCGTGCGGGTGCTGGAGCGCGAGCCCTTCTGCGGGACCCACAGCTCGGCGCGCAACGCGCAGATTCTGGCTGCCGGTCGACGACGACGAGACCACCGGTCCGCTGGCGGAGAGGAGCGCGGCGTTGCTCACGGCGCTGCTCGGAGACGAGACGGCGTGGCTGAAGCGCGCGCCGGCGGTGGTGATCGCGCCCGACGACGAAGGCGTTCGCAGCGTGGAGCGCGGCGCACGTCGGGGCGGGCTGTCGGCGACGCGGGTGGAGGCAGGCGCGCTCGCTGGGCTGAGCCCGATGTTGCAGCCCGTCGACGCGCCGGCGCTCCGCATCGACGGCGCGGGCATCTTCGATCCGAGCGCGATGATGGGCGCGCTGGTGCGGGCCTGTCGCCGGGCGGACGTGGAGGTGATCACCGGCGCCGGCGCGGAGGCGGTGCGGGTCGACGGGCGCGTCCGCGGCGTGGTGCTCGAGGACGGCCGCTCTCTCGACGCGGACGAGGTGGTGATTGCCGGCGGCGCGTGGGCGCGCGCGCTCGGCAAGAGCGCCGGGGTGGACGTGCCGCTCGTCCCGCTCCGCCGTCACCTCGCCGTGCTCGAAGGTGACGCCGTGCGCGCCGGGACGACCGTCTGGCGCTTCGGTCAGGACCAGGTCTACTACCGGCCGGAGTCGGGCGGGGTGCTCGCCAGCCCCTGCGACGAGCAGGTCTTCGATCCCTGCCTGCCGCCCGCGGACCCGGCGGCGCTCGAGGCCTTGGCGGGCGCGCTCGCAACGCTGGCGCCGGAGCTGGTCGACGCGGGCGTCCGGACCTCGTGGGGGTGCCTTCGGACCTACGCGCACGACCGCGAGCTGGTCATCGGTCCGGACCCGCGGGTGGAGGGCCTCCTGTGGATGGCGGGCTTCGGCGGTCGCGGGATGACGGTCGGCGTCGGCGCAGGCGAGCTCTTGGCGGCGTCCATGCGAGGCGAGCGCTCACCGCTGCTGGAGATTGTGCGCCCCGACCGTTCGCAGCCCGAGTCGCTGGCGCTCCACACCGGCTGAGGCGGGGCGGCTCGACCGACGCGAGAGCGGCGTCGATCTCGGCGATCAGGTGGGAGGATCGGACCACGGCCCGGCGACCAGGCGACGCAGCCTGCTCGCGCACATCTCCGTGCGGTCGAGCTCTAGCAGCGTCGGCACCAAGGTCCATTGCAGCTCGCCCCGGACGAGGGAGCGGAGGGCCCGGATTCGGAGGTCTCCTCGACCAGTGCCTCGATCGTCGACGCGTCGGGGCACGCGGGGCGCTCGAGCCATCGCATCAGATTGCCGAGCGATTGGCGGCCCGCTCGCCACGCCAGGTGCGACGCGTACTCGAGCCCCGTCGCCGTGCCGTCTCGCGACTCGAGCATGCTCTCGGTGAGCACGCCGGAGGCTCGCACCGAGTCCAGGCGCAGCGCGAGCTCGGAGGGGAGCGAGTGCCACGACGTTGGTGCTTCGTCGTCGTGTTGCCAGCGGCCGCGTTCCTCGTTGGTCAGCTCGACCAACTCGCGCACCGGGCACCAGCCGGATCCGTGGATCCAGCGCCCATGCCACTCCGCGCCGCCGCGGAGATTGAGGACCGCTCGCAGGTGCTCGATGTCGCGCGCGAAGCGCTCGCCCGCCGGCGGCGAGAAGCGCGGATCGTCCAGCGCGTCGTCCGCGCGGTCGATGGCTCGCGTCGCCCCGTCGAGCGAATCGGTCACGATCAGCAGCGCCGCCAGCTCGAGCAGCCAGGTGACCCGCAGCTCGGCCACCAGCGGGCGCTCCAGCCGGAGCCTCCACAGCACCTGCCCCATCGACAGGGTGGTCTCCGCGTCTTCCCAGATGCGGCGCGCGGAGAAGAAGACGTCCATCGGCGCTCGGTTCGGCTCGGGGCTGCCCCAGCGATCGGGCGTCCGGGTCTGGGCGAGGAGGCGCGCGCGGTCGAGACAGCGCCCCTCGTCTCGACATCGGGCGTCGATCGCGCGTACCAGTCGGAGCCAGGTGAGGGCGAACTCGTAGTGTCGGCCCGGCCGGTGCTCCAGCGCCAAGCGCTCCCGCAGCGACGCGATATCCGAGCCGTGGCGGGTCTCCTCGAGCGCCGCGGTCAGGTCGCCGGTCTCGCGCAAGAGCGCCGCCCGTCCGCCGTGATCGTCCTCGTCGAGCAGCAGCAAGCGCTCGCGCGCCGAGAGTGACTGCAGCGCGTCGTGGCGCGCGAGCGGCGAGACCAGCTCCATCGACGCGAGGTGCGCGTGGCCGGTGACCGCCAGCGCGCCGAAGCCGACCAGGAGCCCGAAGCCCGCGCCGCGTGCCAGCCCGCTCGGGCGGCGGCACTCGATCCGGACGGGACCGTCCGCGCCTTCGAGCGCGAGCGTGGCGGCCGTCTCGCGGTAGCCCGCCGTATCGTCCGCGCGCCGTCGCACCGTTCCCGCCACTCGCACTCGCTCACCGTCGGACACCTTCCGGTGCTCGCTGGTCAGGTCGGAAAAGCGCTCCTCGTACTCGAGATGAGCGCGCTCGGCCGAGGCGTCACGCACGGTCTGGCCGGGCCCGATGACCTCGACGGGTCCGCGAACCAAGAGCCGTTGATCACCTACGTCGAGCACGAGCCTCGGTGCGCGTGTCGACGACGCGTGGAAGTCGCCTGCCGGCCGCGGCATGGTCGCGATCGTCGCCGCCGCGCAAGGCGTCCCGTCGAACGCGGGGCAGGCGTCGCCCTCGACCTGGATCACCCCTTCGAGCCAGCCCTTCGCGCCGTCGGTCAGCTCGGTCAACCGAGACAACCCGCGCACGACCACGCGGGCCCGCCAGATCCGCGTCGCGGCGTGCCACCTCCATGCCCCCTGCACGAGCGCGCCCGCCAGCGCCGTGACTGACAGAAGAGCCGCCGCGATCCACGGCCCCTGCACGATGGCCAGCTCCCGCATTCAGCGATGGACAGCGTCGGGCAGCGCGGGTTCCGCCGATCTCGCCCGGTCGACGACCGCCAACCGCGGACTGCGTCGCGGCGCTTCCCGCCGAAACCAGCTCGGCTCCGGTCCGGTGCACCTCTTTGCGGGCACGATTGCCGGCGGGGACACGGCGGAGTCGCTCCGGAATTGCAGGTGTGCCGAGCGTCGGATCCAGGACACGCAGGAGCATCGAGCCGGGTACCTGGTGCGTCACCTCGGCAACCCGGCCCAGTTCGAGTCGAGCGGAACGAGCGCTCGATGATTCCCTCGATCGGCCCGAGCGCTCCCGCCGTGGCAGCCTCGGAGCATGGCGGACTCGTCCACGCGCCTGCCCGAGCCCTTCTTCGCGCCGCGCGCGCCGCTTCGCTTTCTCGATGGCGCGTGGCAGCCCGTCGCGCCCGAGGATGGAAAGGGTCCGCGAGCGCTTCGCGTGCTCACCTGGAACGTGCTCTTCGACCGCTACGAGACGGAGCGCATCCACTCGGCGCGGCGCCGGCCGCTCCTTTGGAGTGCCATCGAGGAGGCGGACGCGGACGTGATCGCACTCCAGGAGATGGAGCGGGCCTCGCTCCGGCAGCTTCTGTCGCAGCCCTTCGTGAGGGCGCGTTACGCGGTGAGCGACGGACCGCGCGGGCGGAGCGTCGGTCCGTACGGCGTGGTGCTGCTGAGCCGAGCGCCGGTGCTGGCGATGGGCGCGCACGAGCTGACGCGGCACAAGACGTTGCTCGCGATGGTGGTGCAGGCGGCGTGCGGGCCGGTCACCGTCGTGACGCTGCACCTGACCAGTGATCACGCGGCCCGCGGGGCCGAGAAACGCGAGAGGCAGCTCGCGACGCTGCGCGAGGGGCTCGATCCGGTCTCCGATCGGGTGATCCTCGGCGACTTCAACGAAGAAGGCGAGCGCCCGGCGGAGGTCCTCGGCATGCGCGACGCCTGGACGGAGCTTCGCGGGTTGCCCGATCCATCGGCGCCCGAGCGCTGGGCGACCTTCGAGCCGGCGCGCAATCCACTGGCCGCGATCTGCAGCCTGACGGGCCAGCCGCTCCGCCTCGACCGGGTACTCGTCGGCGGGCGCGTCCGAGCCCGTGGCATCGAGCGCGTAGGCACCACGCCCTCCGAAGACGGGCTCTTCCCCTCCGACCACTACGGTCTGGTGGCCGACCTCGCGCTCTGATCAGAACGAAGCGACGATCACGGTGACGTTGTCGAAGCCGCCGCCGGCCTTGGCGGCCGCGATCAGCCGCTCGCAGGCGAGCTCGGCGCGCTCGGTGGTGCGGAGCTCGTCGGTGATGCGCTGATCGGAGACGTGGCCGGTCAGCCCGTCGGAACAGATCACCACGCGGTCGCCGGGCGCGAGCGTGAGGCTGTGGGCTTCGGCCTTCACCTGGGTGCCGCCGCCGCCGACCACGTTGACGAGGATGTGGTCGAAGCGCGAGGGGCCGTCCGGGATGGCGCCCGACTCGCGCAGCGCTTGGCCGACGGTGTGATCGGTGGTGACCTGCATCAGGTCGCCGTCGCGGTAGAGGTAGAGGCGGCTGTCGCCGGCGTGCGCCACGTAGAGCTTGGGCCAGAGCACGTAGGCGAGGGTCAGGGTGGTGCCGGGCTTGAAGTGGTCGATGTGCTTGCGCAGCGCGACCTGCTCCAGCCGGGCCTGACAGTGGGTCATCGCGTCGCCGAGCTTCTCGAGGAGCGCCTTCTCGGCCGCCTCGTCGGGCACGCTCATCCACGGCATCGCGTAGAGCGCGAACTGCGCGATCGTGTCCACCGCCACCGCGCTGGCGACCTCGCCACCGCCGTGCCCGCCCATGCCGTCGGCGACCATCATCAGCGTGCCCTTGGGCCCCGCGATGTGCCGCGAGGCGTCGGGGACCGCCAGGCTGGTCTCGCGCACGTCGAGCGAGCGGCCCAGCTCGGCGATGAGGAAGGTGTCCTCGTTCTGCTCGCGCACGCAGCCGACGTCGGTGCGGCCCGCTACGCACATCTCGTGCGCCGTGCTCGGCCGGTGCAGGTGCCGAGGCCGGAGGACGGGAAGCGTCTCGTCGGAAAAATCGGATCCGTCCCAGTCGGGCATGAGGCCTCCTCGAAGCGTGAGCATACCCTGCTTATCGCCAATCGCGGGAGCGACGTTGCGTCGTGTTCAGCGCATGTCGACGAAGAACTCGACGCGGCGGTTCTGCTCGTTGCACTCCTCGGTCTCTTCGCGGCAGAGCGGGTAGGTCTCGCCGTAGCCTTGCGAAGTGACCTCCTGGGTCACGCCGTGCTCGCGCAGGTAGCTCGCGACCCTCGCGGCGCGCTGCTCCGAGAGCGTCTGGTTGTGCGCCTCGTCGCCGTCGGTGCTGGTGTGCCCTTGGACCTGCACCCGCACGATTCTCCGGGTGCTCGCCCAGCACCTCGATCACGCGATTGAGGATCGGCGTGGAGCGGGCCAGCAGGACGTCGCTGTCGAGCTCGAAGCGGACGCGGTCGTTGATCACGATCCGGTTGCCGCGCAGCTCGACCCGCAGCGTTCCGTCGTTGCTCTGATTGACGCTCGCGCCGCAGCCGGTGAGCGCGGCGACGAGGAAGAAGGCTCCGATCCTCTGACGCATGTTCGTCCTCCGATGGGGGATAGGCGCGCGGAGGATAGCGTGCGGACCGCTCTCGCCACGATTGGGAAGACCCCGACCTCGAGCGACAGTGCGCCTTGTCCCCGCTCGCGCGGGAGTCACATCCGAGCCATGTGGCGCGCGTGCGTGATGGCTGTGCTCCTCGCCGGCTGTGTGCAGTCGGTGTCCGCCACGCGCTACGGCGCCATCCCGGCGACCGAGGCCGGTCCGGCGCACATCCGCGTGCTCGGCCGGGTCGAGCCGGGGCAGGAGGTTCACGGATCGTTCGAGGCCGAGCAGGCGGCGGGGTTCGTGATCACCGCCGCGCAGGGCGCCACGGTGGCGGCATCGGTGACCGGTGTGCCGGCCGAAGTGCTCTTCTACGGGCCGCTCACGCCGGATACGGAGTGGGAGCGCGTACCCATCCTGGCCCGCGGTCAGGAACGCATCGCGATGACCGCGCCCCAGCCCGCGACCTACCTGGTGGCCGTTCGAAGCAGTCCGGGCGTCTCGGGCTCGTTCGCGTTGAGCCTCCGCTGCGTCAGCGGCGACTGCGGCGTCGAGTGCGAGCCGGACGGCGCCTGCCCGTCAGGATCGTCGTGCGCGCACGTCGAGTGCATCCGCGCGCCCTGTCCGTCGTACTGCCACGCCGACGTCGAGCCCCGGTAGAGCCGGGTCGAAAGCAGCGGGCCGTGAAGGACCGAGCCCGAAAGGTCTCGGCGCGCGGCCCGGCTCGGTGTCCGGCGAGGGACACGCCGATGCGCCGCTCCACTGGCAGCCGGGCCGACGTCGGGCCGAACTTCAGCCTTCGAACTGGCGGAGGTACGCTCGCGCCTGCTCGGCGTAGCCGCTCTCCGGGAAGCGGTCGATAAGCTCCTCGAAGGTGCGGCGCGCGTCGCGGACCTCGCGCATGTGCAGGTACACCCGGCCCAGCAGGAGCAGCGCCTGCGGCTCGATGCCGGAGCCCTCGTAGACGTTCAGGAGGTGCCGGAGCCGGCCCACCGCCGCCCGCGGATGGTCGCGCGTCAGATAGAAGTCGGCCGCGTAGAGCTCGTGTCGGGCCAGGAGCGTCAGCGACTGGCGGACCATCTCGCGCGACTCGTCGACGTACTCGCTGTCCGGGTAGTCCAGGATGAAGCGGCGCAGCTCGCGGAGCGCCTGCCTCGTAGGCGCTTGGTCGCGCTCCCACGGTGGTGGCGAGAGGAAGAAGTCGCCGGGGATCTGCCGGAAGTAGGACTCCGCGATCTTGAAGCTCGCGTAGGGCACGTCCGCGTGCGCGGGGCGGTGGCGCACGAACGAGCGGTAGCCGCGGATGGCCTCGGTGTACTGGTTCTGGATCAGGTGGCAGTCCGCGAGCCGAAGCTCCGCCAGCGCGGCGTAGCGGCTGTAGGGATACTCGCGGCGGATGCGGCGAAAGAGCGGCTCGGCCGTCAGGCAGTCGCGGTCCTCGAACGCGCGGTAGGCGTTCTCGTAGGAGCGGCGCGCGTTCTCGCCGTAGCTCAGCGCGTGCGGCGCCGTGCCTGCTCCGCAAGCCGCGAGCAGGAAGACGGAAAAGGACGCTGGCCAGCCGTCGCACCGGGCGGACCGTAACCTGGACCCGGAACGCCGGCAACGCGCCGAGAGGAGCCGAGCCGACGGTTCGGGGCACGGTCCGAAGGCCGATGCGTCGCCGTGCTCGGAGGCCGAAAGGGGTCGACCCGTCGCCAGACCGGAATCGCGCTCCGATGCCCTCTCGGCGGCGCCTCTGATAGGGTGTCGACCGCACTGAATCCCGGCGCCGGCGCGCCGTCCCAGCTCACGAGGTCCGAAAAGTGCATCGCCGAGCCCTGTTCTTCGCGCTCGCCCTCCTCGCTCCGCTCCCCGCGGCGGCGCAGGAGACCGCGCTCGACTCCCTCCGCGCCGCCGCCCGCGAGGCCCCGCGCGACTACGATGCGCAGGTGGCGCTCGGACGCGCGCTGCTCGAGGCCGGCCACTACGACCAGGCCGCGGCACAGCTCCGGCGGGCGTCCCGCTTGCATCGAGACGACCCGGCCGCTCTCTACGAGATGGCCCGCGTCGAGTTCGCCCGCCACGAGCAGCGCCGCGCCCGGGCTCAGTGCCGCGCCATCGAGCGGGCGGCGCAGGGGAGCACCCTGTCTCACGTCTGCCAGGCGCGCGCGTTCTTGGCCTGGAACCGCAGCGCTCGCGCGTTCGAGGAGCTGCAGACGGCGCTCCAGCAAGCGCCGAACGACTTCGACGCGCTGCTGGCGCTCGGCGACGCCCACCGCCTGCGCGCTCAGGTGGCCGAGGCCGAGGATGCCTACCGCCGTGCCATCGCCGCCAACGGCGAGAGCGCAGCGCCGCACCTCGGGCTCGGTCAGCTCTATGCGCAGGCACATCGCAACGACGACGCGCTGCGTGAGCTGCGGCGCGCGCACGAGCTGGCCCCGAACGATCCCGACGTCGACTACGCGCTCGGGCAGCTCCTCTCGGGGGACGAGGCGATCGAGAGCCTGCGCCGGGCGGTGAGCAACCGGCCGAGCTGGGCGCCCGCGCATCAGGCGCTCGGCGAGGCGCTCCTCCACGCCGGTCAGAACGAGCCGGCGGTGCAGGAGTTCCGCGCGGCCATCGAGCGGGACAGCCACCTGCCGGCGGCGAGGACGGGCCTCGGCCGCGCGCTGATGGCGGCGGGCAACCTCGACCAGGCCGAGCAGACCCTCCGCGACGCGCTCGGTGAGGTGGCCAACGACTCCGACGCGGCGACGGCGCTGGCCGACGTGCTCGCGCGGACCGATCGTGCCGACGAGGCCTTCGAGCAGTACCGGCACGCGGCCGATCTGAACCCGAGCGACGCCGCGCCCCTCTTGAGCGCCGCCCGGCTGGCGCTCTCGCAGGAGCGGCCGGTCCTGGCGCACGGGTTCCTGCAGCGCGTCATCGGCTCGCATCCGAACGACGCCCAGGCCCTCGCGCTGATGGGCGACGTCATGCGCGGCCGCCACGACGTCGATCAGGCGCGCCACTTCTACCAGCGCGCGCTCCAGGGCGAGGGCGAGCTGGACCGCGCCCGCGTCGAGCAGGCCCTGCGCGAGCTGCACTGACCCGAGACTGCTCGACTGTGCACCGCCTGGTCGAGCACGGGGCCAGCGGGGCCGCGTCGAATACGAGCGCTCGACCGTGTGGCGGCCCGCGACGACCGCCGCGAGCCGCGCTTCGAGCTCGACTGAGCCAACGGAGGTCGTGCCAGCCCGTGCCGGCTCCGAGCCCAATCCCGTTCGCTGGTGCCTGGCCCGTGTGTTGCTGCGGAGCGCCGTGGAGGTGATGAGAATGAACGAGCTCGCGCGCACCTGGCTTCGGCGCATTGCTCTCGGGCTGCCGCTGCTGGCGTCGACCGGATGTTCCGGCGGTTGCCCGCCGGACGTGATGATCGCGCAGCCGGTTGGCGCAGACGTGACGGCGCCCGACGGTGGTGCGCCGAGTTGCGACGACTATTGCCGCGCGGCGATCGGCGAATCCTACTACCCGATCACCAGCTGCTCGCTCGCGATGGGTGACGGGGGAACGATCGTGACTTGCAGTTTCACGACCTGCATCGGGGGGAGGCGACCGACCGACTATCGGGGCGCCTCCGTTCGGACGCCGGGCCCGGTCGCCGCGTGGCTGGCCGAGCTGGCCGGTCTGGAGGCCGCGTCGGTGCTGGCCTTCCACGACGTGGCCCGTGAGCTCTCCGCGCACGACGCGCCCTCCGCGCTGGTGCGCGCCGCCCGCCGAGCCGCCGCGGACGAGGTCCGGCACGCGCGCGAGGTGGGACGGCTGGCCCGTGCGGCGGGCGCGAGCAATCAGCTCGATGCCGGCTCGGCCGGCGCGGGTGCGTTCGCTCCCCGACCTGGCCCTCGACGACGCCATCGAAGGCTGCGCGCGCGAGACGCTCGGCGCGCTGGTGGCGGCGCACCAGGCCGCGGCGGCGACCGACCCGATGGTGCGCGCGAGCTTCTCCCGCATCGCGCGCGACGAGGCAGGGCACGCGCTCTTCTCGGGCGCGATCCTCGACTGGGCCACCGACCGACTCGGGACGCGGCACGCGCGGCGCCTCGAAGACGCGCGCCGCGCCGAGCTGAGCGTCCTCGCCGCGGAGCACGAAGGCGAGCCCGATCCGGCGCTCCGTATGCTGCTCGGTCTGCCCTCGGCCGATCGCGCGCAGTCGTTGCTCGCCGCGCTGGCGTGACTCGCGCGAAGCGAGCGAGCAGCGGCCCCCAGCCGACCACCGACCTCCCGCGAAGCGAGCGAGCAGCGGCCCGCGGAGCAGTCATGCTGGCAGCGCCGCAGGCGCGGCCGGCGTGACCCGGACCAGCACCAACCCCGTGACGTCCCACCACTCGGGGTAGGCGGGGCCGGGGGATGGCCAGCGACGACTCGGGTGGCCCGCTAGCGTGCCCGGCGTCCAACGAACCGCAGTTCGTTCGTTGGTCGCGGGGCACCTCGGGTCGGGTTCCTCTCGGAGGAGCGGGCCATCCCCCGGCCCCGCCGGACGCCCGTCCGCGGCAGCCCCGCCATCACCAACCGATCTCTCGCGCGACCAACGAGCTCGCGCGAAGCGAGCGAGCAGCGGCCCGCAGCCGACCACCAACCTCGGCTCCGGACCGCGCTCTCGAGCGCGTCGCGCCGCGCTGATCTACCGTTCGCCGGCATGGCGAGCCCGACCGAGGACGAGAAGATCGCGCCGACGGCGCACTACACGGCCTACGTCTGGCATCACGTCGGGATGCCGCATGGGCGGCTCTTCGCCACCGCGCTCGGGCGGACGCTCTTCTGGAGCTTCCGCTTCGCCGGCGAAGGCGTTTTCCCGCGCTTCTTTTCCGGTGTACCGACGATGGCGCAGTACCTGGAGCTGCGGCACCGCTGGATCGAGAGTGCGCTGGAAGAGGAGCGGCCCGACGTCGTGGTGGAGATCGGCGCGGGCCTCTCGCGGCGCGGCGTGACCTGGGCGGCCGACCGCCGTACGCGCTACGTGGAGGTCGACCTGCCGGCGATGGTCGCGCTCAAGCGGCGGCTGCTGCGCGAGCGAGCGTCGCTCGAGCTGCGTGCTCGGCTCGCCGGCCGCCTGACGCAGGTGAGCGCGGACGTGCTGGCGGACGGATTCGAGGCCGAGCTGACGGCTCTGCTGGCCCGCGCGGAGCGGCCGCTGGTGGTGGCGGAAGGTGTGCTCGGCTACTTCGCGCCGTCCAATCGAGCGCGACTGGTCCGGGCGGTCGCCGGCGCGCTCGATGGCCGCGGCGCGTTCGTGTGCGAGCTCCGCACCCGCGCCGAGAGCGCTGAGCTCGCGGCGGCTACCAGCGCGCTCAAAGCCGGAATCCGCCTCGTGACCAAGGGTCGCGGGACCCGCGAGGACTTCGCCGACGAGGCCGCCGTGCGGCGCTTCTTCGCCGACGCGGGCCTCTCGCGCGCCGAGCCGCTCCCCTTCGAGCGCGTCCCGCACCTCGCCTCGCTGAAGACGCCGGCCCGCGTGTGGGTCACCCGCAGGTAGCGCGGCTCCACCCGCTTCAGCGTGGGCTGTGCGCCTCGCACGCCGGCCCCGGTCGTCGCCGCGCTGCGTGAGCGCTCGCCTGGCGAGGCGTCGCGACTCGTTCTAGATGTGCGAGTCCGATGCAGCCGTTCGACTTCGACGCGTATTTCCGCAGCAAGCCCGCCATCGTCGCGCCGATGGAGGACGTCACCGACGCCGTCTTCCGCCGGATCTGCCGCTCCCGCGGCGCCGACCTCTGCGTCACCGAGTTCGTGAACGTCGAGGGGCTCTTGCGCGGTTGCCGCAACGCCAAGAAGAAGATCGCGCTCGGCGGCCCGGACGACTACCCGACCGCCATTCAGATCTACGGATCGAGCCCCGAGCGATTGGCCGAGGCGGCGCGGGTGGCCGAGGCGTCGGAGCCCGTCTTCCTCGACATCAACTGCGGCTGCTGGGTGCCGAAGATCGCCCGCCGCGGGGCAGGCGCCGGCTGGCTCCGCGACCCGGAGGCCATGGTCTCCATGGCGAAGATGGTGGTCGAGAGCGTGTCGCTGCCGGTGACCGTGAAGACCCGCATCGGGCTCGGGCCGGAGAGCCACATGCCCATCGTCGACCTCGCCCGCAGGCTCGAGGACGTCGGCGTCCGCGTCATCACCATCCACTGCCGTACGGCGAAGATGGGGCACGACGGCCACGCCGACTGGAGCTGGGCCCGCAAGGCGCGGGAGGCCGTGTCGATCCCGGTCATCGTCAACGGTGACGTGAAGAGCGCCGGCGACGCCGTGCGCGCCATCGAGGAGACCGGCTGCGAGGGCGTGATGATCGGGCGCGCGGCCATCGCGCATCCGTGGATCGCCGGCGAGTGTCGGGCGTTGATCGATCGCGGCGAGGAGCCGGCGCCGAAGGGCTTCCGCGAGCGGATGGCGCTCTGCCGCGAGCACCTCGCGGGCAACGTCGAGGAGCGCGGCGAGTACCGCGCCATCCGCTACATGCGTCGCTACTACCCGGGCTACCTCAAGGGCTTGCACGGCGGCGCCAACCTGCGCAGCCGGCTGAACGCCGCCGACAGCCTCGCCGAGGTGCTCGACCTCTACGACGCGTTCGAGCAGTACCACGAGGCGCGCGAGCGCGGCGTCGAGACCGCCTCCTTCGCGGCGGCCTGAGCTTCGGTCGCTGCTGTCCTGCGCGCCACGCCCCGGCCCGCGCGGCGCAGCGGGGTGATCTCGAGCCTGCGCCGCTCGCGATCGGTGTGCGGCCTGCGGAGCGTGCGCATCGCCGCCGATGAGCTGCCCGACATCGCCGGCGCGGATCCCCGGCGGCGAGCCGCTCTCCTCCGAGCCTTCGAATGCGCGAACCGTGGTGGCGGCGCCGGGACCGCGCTCGTCGCCCCCATCGGGCCTCGCGCTTCGAGGCTCGAGCCGTCTAGGCCCTCGCGGCCCTCGTGCTCGGACCCCTCCATGCGCGCGAGCGCTGGCGGCGACGGCAGCGGGCGTCCACGATACGGCCGCGATGACCGCTTGGGCTCCCGACGAGTGGTCCTTGATCGTCGATACGCCGGCGACCGGGGCCGAGAACATGGCGCGCGACCTCCAGCTCCGCGACGAGCTGGTGGCCGGAGAGAGGCCGCCCACGCTCCGCTTCTACGGCTGGACGCCTGCCTGTATCTCGCTCGGCCGCGGGCAGACCGAGGAGATCCTCGACATGGACGCCGTGCGCGCGGCGGGTCTCGACACGGTCCGGCGGCCGACCGGCGGCCAGGCGCTCCTCCACGACGACGAGCTGACCTACTCGGTGGTCGCGTTCCAGAACGACCCGCGCGTCGGCGGCACGCTGATGGAGAGCTACCACGCGATCTCGACGGCGCTCTTGGCCGGCCTTGCGCAGCTCGGCATCGCCGGCACGGGCGCGCCGCGGCTGCCCCGCCCGGCCGGCGGTCTGACCCCCGTCTGCTTCGCGTCCGCGTCGGCCGAGGAGGTGCTGGTCAATGGCAAGAAGCTCCTGGCCAGCGCGCAGTGGCGAGGGCGCGACGTGTTCCTGCAGCACGGCAGCCTTCTGTTGACCGATCGGCAGGGCGAGCTGCCCAAGCTCGTGCGCGATCCGGCCGCGCACGACCTCGAGCCCATCTCTGTGAGCCTGTCGGAGCTGATGCCCGATCACCCGCCCGAGGAGCGGCTGATCGAGCTTCTGACGCGCGGGTTCGAGCGCGCGCTCGGGATCACCCTGCGGCCCGAGCGCTGACCAGTCACGGGCGGCGCAAGCCGCGCACGACGTACTGGTAGGGCAGCTCTTCCTCGAGGACGGTCGCGTCGAACCCGCCGGCGTCGAGCTCGGCGGCCACCTGCTCGGGCGTCAGGCGCGCGTCGGCGGGCGGACCGTGGGGGCTCTCGGCGGTGAAGTCGACGACCAGCACTTGGCCGGCTGGCCGGAGCCCGTCGTGCAGGAGCGAGGCGTAGTGCTCGCGGTCGTCGAGGTGATGCCATGTGTCCACGACGAGCACGCGATCGACCGACTGCGGGTCCAGGCCGGGATTGTCGGCCGTCACCTCGCGGACCTCCACGTTGCGCATTCCGGTTTCCTGTACGCGCTGCTCCATGTGCCGGACCATCGCGGGCTCGACGTCGAGCGCGAGCACGCGGCCGTCCGGCGCCACCGCGCGCTCGAGGTAGGGGAGGAAGTAGCCGGTGCCGGCGCCGAGATCGGCGGCCGTCATGCCGGCCTGGATCTGCAAGAGGCGCATGACCTCGTCCGGGTGCTGCCACTCGTCCCGCGACGGATCGTCGAAGATGGCGGCGAAGCGCTCGACGTCCGAGAAGTCGTGGTGGTAGCCGTGGCCGTGTTGATGCTCGGCCCCGCCGGCCTGGCCGGCCGAGGCCTGCGCGGCGGCCTCGTGGTGCTGGGAGTCGGGGGGTTGGCCTTGGTCGGCGGGCGGTGCTCCGCCGCAGGCGACGAGGACGGCAGCCGAAGCGAGGGGGAGAAGCTTGGTCATCGCACCGAGGGGGTTCGGGGTTGAGCGCTGGCGCGGCGCCACACGACCGTCACGCCGACGCGAGGGGAGGTGAATTGGTCATCCCACCACAACGGCGTTTTCGCCACCCCGAGGGCACGATTCTGCCAACGCGCGTCCGAGGCGGAACGCCCCACCGGGAGCCGTCGTCTCGAACGTTTGATCGACGTTGGTCAGTCGAATCGGCGCGGCCGAGAAGGGCCCCTGGACCGTGACGCGATCCCCGAACGAGGTCGGGATCGGGTCGCCGGTGACGTCGATCCGACCGTGCACGGTGCCGTCGGCGTCACGCGCCTCCAACACGAGGCTGCCCGTGACCTCCTGGCGGACGTCGGACGGTGGCCCGGTGCAGAAGCACGATGCGTCGAGATACGCGCTCAGGATCAGCGGATCGTTCGAGGACCCCGCCTCGAAGCTCGCCGGACCGTCGTGGTAGTAGGGATCGGCGTCGGTGTACTGGAAGAGCGCTGCCCCGTTCACCTCCAAGGTTCGCGGCAGCGTGCCTTCGAGCGCGCTCGGGTCGAGCTCGACCACCACGCTATACGAGCCGCCCGCGTCGGCGACGTGAGGCGGGCCCGGATCCGTGAGGACGATCTGGAGCTGCGTGGACCCGGTGCCGGTGTGCAGCTCTTCCGTGACCTGCTGGTAGGACCACGGCTGGTCGTTGCGCGTCACCTCGAGGGCGTCGCCCGAGCAGCCCGTCAGTAGAACCGCGAGTGCCGTCGTGTGCCAGAGCTTCATGACCCGCGGCGACGAGCAAGATGCGTTCCGAGACCGTCGACGCAGTCGCGTCGCGAGGCGCGAACCGGGGTCGAGACGCCCGACTCGCGTCGCGAAGCGGGAGCCGGGGTCGAGACGCCGGACACGCCTCGAGACGCGAATCGGTCGTGGGCGCTCAGCGGACCAGCGAGAGGTTCGGCCTGGGCGCCAGCGCGGCGATGTGCCCGCTCTCCTCGGCGACGTACACCCAGCCGCGCTCGTCGACCCGCATCCAATCGGGGACCAGCTCCGAGGGGAGCGGATCGCCGATCGAGTGGCCATCCTGGGGCCGGACGACGTGGACCTGCGCCGAGGGCAGGAAGACCGCGCCGCTCCGGAGCACCGGCTCGAGCCGGCGCGGCACGTCGTCCGCCACCGGATGCGCGAGGCGACGGTGCCAGCGTGTCTTCCCGTCGTCGAGGTCGATCGCCGACACCCTCGAGGGCGCGTTGACGATCAGCGTCCGGTCCAGCGCGAGGCACGCGGCGCCGGCGGCGATGCCCGGATCGGGGATCATCCAGCTCAGCTCGCCGTTCGCGGGCGAGAACGCCGCCAGTGACGCCCGCCGCGGCCCGCCGATGGCGATCGTCGCGACGCCGGGCGCCACCACCGGCGCGCTGGCCGGCGCCGCGTCCAGCGAGCGCTGCCAGCGCGCGCGACCACTGAAGAGATCGATGCCGTAGAGCGCTCCGTCGCCGGTCCCCGGCTCTCCGCTGGCCGCGATCACCATGTCGCCGTCCACGGCCGGCGCGACGTGGAAGCGGCCCTCCGCGGTGAAGCGCCAGAGGAGCTCGCCGGTGGCGACGTCGAGCGCCGAGAGCGCCCGATCGCCGCAGGCGACGAGGAGGATGCGGCCCGTCCGCTTGAGCGCGAACGCGCCGTGCCCGGCCACGAAGCGCCAGCGCAGCTCCCCGGTCCTCAGGTCGACCGCGCTCAGCCGGTCGCGGCCGTCGGCGAGCACGGCCACCGGCGGCAGCGCGCCGCCACCCGCGAGGATGCCGGTCGGTGGTCCGCCGACACGAGGTGCGAGCGAGGCCTCGGCGTAGGGCTCACCGTCGGCGATGTCGCAGAGGGCCACCCGCCCGTCGCTGCCGAGACGCACCAGCGCCGTGCCGGTCATGAACGAGGCCGCGGCGGGCTCGCGGTGCGACCAGAGCACCTCGCCCTCGTCGCGCGAGAGCGCCACCGTCTGCCGCGGCGTGGCCACGATGATGCGGTCGCCACAGAGGAAGGTGGAGCCGGTCTCCAGCCCCTCGACCTCCGTCTCCCAGCGGGAGCCGAAGCGCAGCGCGCGCGGCGCGGGGGTCGGTGCGCTCGGCGCGGGGGCGGGCGTGGCCCTGGCCGAGGCGCGCAGCCGATCGGGATCCTCGTGGACGATGCTGTCGTCGTCGCGGCGGCGGGTGCGCGCGCGGCGGCGCAGCGAGCGGACCTCGTCGCGCAGCGTGCTGACGCGGAGGTTGCGAGTCTGGCTGCGGTCCACCGACACCAGCGCCCGCAGCATGTCCGAGGCGAGGCGCAGGATCGGCAGCGCGGCCTCGTCGACGCTGAGCTCGGGGATGGTCACCGCGCCCTCGGCGCCCAGGCGCAGCGACACGACGCCGCCCCGCTCGAGGCGGACGCCGATGACGAAGGCCCCGGCGCGCAGCCGCACGTTGAGCGGCCGGCCGGCCTCCGACGCGTCGATCAGCGCCCGCACCGCCGCCACCATGCGGCAGACGGCGAGCAGGATCGGCCCCCGCAGAAGCGCGATGCGACGCCCGCGCACCCAGAGCCAGAGGTTGCCCGGGAAGAGCATGGCGTGGACGTCCGAGACGCTCGTGCCGCGGGGCGGCGCTGCCTGAGGGACGATCTCGGCGTCGAAGCCGAACGCGAGCGGCACCCGCGGGCCCGGGCGCTCGATGGCGCCACCGCTGCGCTCGACCGGCGCGGCCTCCTCGCCCGGCTCGTGGAGGGTCGTCTCCAGCGCGCGCTCCGAGAGGCGGAGCAGCAGGTCGCGGTGGATCGGATCGGCCTCGCTCTCGCCGAGGACGCGGGCCAGGCTGGCGCCGCGACCGAGGGCGGTGACCAGGGCCACCGGGCGGTCCAGCGTGTGCAGCTCGGGCGCGCCGTCGATGACGACGTAGCTCACCAGCACGCGCGGGCCCCGTCGGACGAGCACCAGCTCGGCGGGGGCGGTGCCGAGCGGGAGGATCGACTTCTCCCGCCGGCCCTCCGCGAGGGCGAGCAGCGCGCTCAGCACGTCGAGGACGGGCGGAACCGGAAGGCCCGCGGCGTCGTCGCCGAGCAGGAGACGGCAGAGGTCGACGCTCACATCGGCTCGCCGCGGGGCGGCGATGGGAGCGGCGGACTCGGGACGGATGGGGATGACGCGCATCGGACGGAGCTACCTCCCGCACGAGCACGACGGAGCGGCTCCGACCGGGGAGCGCACCATCGCCTCATCAGCCGTGCGCGCTTCGCGAGTGCGAAGGGGACGCGCAGGCAGTGGCTTCGCGTTTCGTGAGTCGAATCGTAGAAAGCTCGCGGCGCGCTTCTCCAGTTTTCGCGCATGTTGCCGATCACTTGACGCGAGCGTGTCGGATCGGATCGCGCGGTCGCTGGCGACGCGTTGCGCTCGACGGGGCACCTGACGAGGGGTCGGCGGTTGCGTCCGTGGGGCTCGCCGTCCGCCGGGCCGACGAGGGGAGGGCGTCGCTCTTCGGTCGCAGGAGAGGACGAGCGGACGCAGCCCGGCTCGGGGCCGCCTGACGGAGCCTTCCGGCTGAAGTACGTTGGACGCCGTGCAGGCATGCGCTCGGCTCCTCGTGGTGGCGCTTCTCGCGGGGTGTGGCGGCGACGTCCCCTCGGCGGACGGCTCGGTGTCGGCCGCGGGCGACGGCGGCGCGCGCGACGGCGGCGGCACGCGTCCCGACGCGGCCAGCGCGCTCGACGCCGGCTCCAGCGTGACCGCCGACGCCGCACCCCGCGACGCCGGCGATCCGACGCCGGACGCCGGGCACGTTTCGACCCGCTACTTCGAGGACGTCACGCTCCCTTCCATCACGTGGTCGCGCACGCCGCTCGAGGGCCTGAGGACGTTTCCCGACCGCTTCTCCGGCGGCGTCTGCGTGCTCGACACCGACGGCATCCCGCCGATGGACCTCTTCTTCACCGCCCGCGGCGTGGGCGCGTCGCGGCTCTTCGCCGGTGAGGCGCACCTGCACTGGAACGATCGCACGGCCGAGCGCGGGCTGGCGAACGTCGGCGACGCGATGGGCTGCCTCGCGTTCGACGCCGACGGAGACGGAGACGACGACCTCCTCGTCACGCTGGTCGGCGGCGTGGCGCTCTACCTGCGCGAGGGCGCGACCTTCGTCGACCGGAGCGCGCGGATCGGCGCCGCCTTCGATCGGCAGGGCATGTACACCTCGGCAGCGGCCGGCGACATCGACCGGGACGGGGACCTCGACGTCGTCATCGGCGGCTTCGAGCGCATCGATCCGACCGAGGATCCGTCGGCTCTCTGTCTCGGCGGCATGCCCTGCACGGCCGACATCACACGCCACGCTCCCATCGCGGACGTGCTGCTCCTGCGCGAGGCCGACGGGAACTACTCCGATTCGAACCTCGTTCGCGCCAGGGCTGATGACGCACGAGCCCACGCTGGTGGTGGCGATCGGCGACTTCCTCGAGGACGGCTCACCGTCGATCTTCGTCGGCCACGATCTCGGCGCGAACTACCAGGACCGCCTCCTGCGGCGAACCTCGACGGGCACCTTCGAGGACGTGGCCGTGCCGGCAGGCTTCGCGACCGATTCGCGCGGCTACGGCGTCGACAGCATGGGGTTCACCAGCGGCGATCCGGACCGCGATGGCGAGCTCGAGCACGCGGAGAGCAGCTTCGAAGCGAGGGCCACGTCCATCTTCGACTGCTACAGCCCCGGCGTCTGCGAGGACCGCGGGATCGCGCTCGGCATGCGCCCCACCGAGGACACCTTCCGGTGGGGGAACGCGTTCCTCGACGTGGATCTCGACGGCTGGATCGATCTGATCGAGGCCACCGGTCACTATCAGCTTCAGTCGGAGATCGAGGTCATCGGCTTCGTCGGAGCGGAGCTGCAGGCACCGAACGTGCTGATGAACCGGGGCGACGGGACGCTGGCGGCGATCCGGCCGTCGGACGGCGACGCCGCGGGGGTGGCGCACGCGGCGCGCGGGATCGCGCGGACCGACTTCGACGACGACGGGCGGGTCGACGTGGTGCTGGCGACGGTCCACGGGCCGCCGGTGCTGCTCCGAAACGTGCACCCCTACTCCGGGCGCTGGCTCCGCGTCGTGCTGAGGGGGCGCCCGCCGAACACCCACGCCGTCGGCGCCCGGGTGACGGTCGAGCTCGCGCGTGGCCCGGTGGTGGCGGAGCAGCGGGCCGGCGAGGGCTTCCTCGGCAGCTTCGACCCGCGGCTCTTCTTCGGTCTCGGCCGTGGCGTCACCACGGTGAACGTCCGCGTCCGCTGGCCATCGGGGACCGAGACCCGCATGAACGCCGTCTCGTCCAACCGCGAGCTGATTGTCCGCGAGCCTTGAACGGCCGAGCCTCGAACGGCCGAGCCTCGAACGACCGAGCCTCGAACGACCTGCGGAGCTCGTAGACCGGCGGCGACGCGGAGCTCGCGACAGCCTCAGCCGACGACGCGGTACTCCTCTTCCTCGACCGCGGCCACGAGCGCGTCGCGGCTCACGCCATCCTCCGCTTCGACGCGGGCGTGGTCGATCTCCACCTCGGCCTTCGTCACGCCGGGGACGGCGGTGAGGGCCTGCTCGACCGCGCGCACGCAGTGGCCGCAGGTCATGCCTTCGATCTTCAGTTCGTGGACGTTCATGGTGTTCCTCCTCTGCTTCCGCGCGGCGCCGAGTCGAGCGCCCGCCCGGCCAGCGCCTGCCCGGCCAGCGCCCGCCCGGCCAGCGCCTGCCCGGCCAGCGCGCGCATCGCTTCGACGTAGCGGTCCGGGCCGTGGTGCTCGCGCACGTAGTCGACGCCACGCCGCCCCAGATCGGCCGAGGCCTCGCGCGCGCCGACGGCGATCAGCGCCGCCGCCGCCAGCGCCTCCGGATCGTCGTCCGCCGCCACCAGCGCCGCGCCCTCGAGCGGCAGGCCCGCCGTCGCGCGGCGGGTGACCACCGTGGGGACGCCGCGCGCCAGCGCGTCGAGGAGCTTGATGGGCAGCCCGCCCTCGATCTTGCGGGGCACGCAGACGGCGTCGGCGGCGGCGTGGGCGACCCTCCGGTCCGGCTCGTCGGTCAGCGGCGCGAAGGTGACGGAGTTGGCGCAGCCGAGCGACCACAGCGCCTGCTCGAGCGGGCCCGGCTCGGAGGCGGTGGCGATCAACAAACGCGCATCGGGACGGCGCTCGCGGAGCACGGCGAACGCGCGGGCGAGCACGTCGACCCCTTGGTAGGCGTCCAGGTTACCCGCGTAGAGCAAGATGGGCGCGGTCGGCGCGATGCCGAAACGGGTGCGAGCCTTGGCGCGCTCCGAGGGCTCGATCGACGGCGGCACGCTCCAGGGCACCGGCAGGTAGGTGACCTCCCTCGACGCCGCCGCCGACAGGCGCTCGGCCAGCTGCGGCGAGACGGCGCCCACGGCGTCCGCCTTGCGGATCAGGGTGACGTCCAGCGCCTCACCCGCCCGCGACGCCAGCGCCTTCGCGCGCGCCGGAAGGTAGGCGGGCAGCTCGGGACCGAGCGCCGTGTGGGCCACGAACACCAGCGGGCGGGCCCGCGCCGTCAGCGCCGCGGCGGCCGCCTCCACGTGATGCGCGATCACCACGTCCGGCCGTACCCGCCCGAGGATCCGCCTCGCCGCGACGGCGAGCTGCGCGTCGGCGACGACCTTGCGCCAGCTCGGGCCCGATCGCAGCGAGCGGTCGCGCGTCAGATTGGCGATCCGGTGGATCGGCCACGGCACCGAGAGCTCGTAGCCCGCGTGGGCGTAGGTCAAGAGCTCGGGCGCGAGAGCGCGCGTGTGCTCGGCCTCGATCATGGCGCGCACCGCCGCCTGCGTGCCTTGGACCGAGGGGAAGGGCATGGCGGCCACGTGCAACGACTTCATCGCGGGCCGCACCGTACCGCCGTTGGCGCTGCATCGCATCTGCCACCGTCGGCGGGACGTTCTCGGGAGCACCGCTTGCACGCTCCGGAGTCGACGGCGATCCTCGATCGGTGGGGACGCGTTTCATCTCGCTGATCGCCTCGGCGGCGATCCTGGTGACGGCCGCTTCGGCGGAGGCCGCGCGGCCTCGCCGGCCGGTGGTGGAGCGGCTGGCGCGCGAAGCGGGGCTCGGGCTGCACTTCGACATCGTCGGTAGGCCTCTCGGGTTCGGTCCGAATCGCTGGGTGGTGGTGTTGGCCGTGTCGCTGGACCAGGGGCCGCTCCCCATCGAGTCGGAGTTCTCGCTGCACGCCATCGCCATCGACACGCCGCCGGAGGGTGAGCCCCGTCTGCGCGGTCACGTCGAGCTGCCCACCGCGCCCTTCTTGTCGGCGCTGGACCGGCGCGGGCGGCTCGTCTTCGAGACGGTGGAGCCGCCTCACGTGCTGGCCAGCCGCCTCGACGACTTCGACGCGGACGGCGAGCGCGAGCTCGAGCTCGTGGTCGGCCACAACGGGCCGCCGGTCTGCCCGGTGGGGACCACCGCCTACCGCGAGTACTACGTGCTGGATCCGAGCGACGGCCTGCGCCTCGCGGCCACTGTGCGCACCAACGAGCTGCCCGAGGCCGACAGCTCGCCGCACATCTACGGGACGATCCTCCACGAAGACGTGGACCACGACGGACACCCGGATTCTCGTCTACCGAAGCCGAGAGTGCGTCAGCGAATACGACTCGGAGCGAAGCGAACGCGTGGAAGACTGCCGGCGCGAGCGCACCGTCTACCGCTGGGACGCCGCCCGCGACGCCTGGACCGAGATCCCCGCCTCCGAGCGGGCCGTCCCCTGCGACGACTGAGCTGAGCTCTGAGCTGCAGCTCGACTAGCTGCGAGCCCTCCGGCGCGGTCGAGACGTGGGTTCTCGTTCCACGCTCGCGTGTCACGGCGGTCCGGCGTGACCTCGAATGCCACGATCGCCTCCAGCCGGTCCGAGTACGCGAGTGTCAATCCCACGGTCGCTCACGCCCGGGGGCGAGACGCGTCCGTTGCGCGCCAGATGCCTGCGGTCAGCGGCGACACGGCTTCGTCAACCGCCGAAGCCCTTCATCCCTCAGTGGATCGCGTCCGTTGATCCAAAACCTGCTCTCCACCGCGGTGGAGAGGCATTTTCATTTTAAAACTGCCGCGTCGCCGGCGGTTCGTGGGGCTCGGAGAGGCAGATGGCTCCGCGTCTGGCGAACGAGAACGGCGCCGGGGTGGAGACGCGCGGCTCGGACTGGTACGATGCTCCTCGCTCGAACTACCCATCAGGAACAGGGGGATTTGCATGGCTGTTTCGAAGACCGTCGCGAACTGGATGCTCGTGGGCCGCACCGTCGTCACGGCGATTCGTCACTTCGGACCGGACTTCGCGGGCAAGCTCGAGGAAGAGCTCTTTCCGGACGGTCCGCCCGAGCATCTGACCATGGAGAAGGTGCTCGCGGCGCTCGCCGACGCGCTCGACCGACGGCTCGCCGCCGTGAGCGACGCGGACCAAGCGTTGGCCGCGGAGCGCGCCGACGACGACGGGTTCCGGGAGGCCCGCGACGAGGCGTGGACCGCCCTCCGGTCGCTGGTGATGGGCAGCCGCGCCTCGGTGGAGGGCGGGTACGGCGCGGACGCCGCCGTCCGCGTCGGTCTCGACGGGCCGCTGCCCGACAACGCCGACCAGCTCGTGGGGCAGGCCCGCACGGTGGCCAAGCTCCTCACTCCCGCGAACCTGGGCGAACCGGGGCCGGTCCCGGGCGCGTCCATCGATCCCGCCACGCTCGCCGCCGCGTTCCGCGCGGGGGCCGACACGCTCGACGGCGCGCTCACCGACGTGCGCAGCGACCAGCGCGAGAATCAGGACGCCTTGAACGCGCGCGACACGGCGCTCTCCGCGCTCTCCAGCGGCTACCGCGGCGCCGCCAACATCATGGTCGGCGTCGCCTTCCTCGTGGGCCGCCCCGACGTGGCCGACCGCGTCCGACCCACCGCCACCCGGAGGATGGGTCGCCCCGACCCGCAGGACGTCGGCAACGCGGCAAGCGGTGGGTCCGGCACCGGCGCGGGGGGCGACGCGAGCGGCGGCGCGAGCGGCGGCGATGCCGGCGGCGGCCCCGCGCCGGGGTGACCGAGCGGGTCGGCTGAAAAGCCTCGCGCGCTGATACGGCCCGCCCTCGGGACCTCCGCGGTCGTGAGGGCGGGTCGGCCTAGTCACCCGTCTCAGCGATTCGTGGCAAAACCCCACCGGCCCTCGACGCGCGACTCAGCGTCACTCCTCCTCGAAATACCTTTGGTATTCCTCGTCGTCGTTCCTTGATTCGCACGCCGATGGCTCGCCGGGATTGACCACTCACTGCTGTTCCGGGTGACTAGTACGACGGACCGGAAGTTCGGTCCGTCGTACGTCGTGGGGTGGGGGCCCCGCTTGCGGGGGAGGGGGCGCTGCCCCCTCGACAAGCATGCTAGGACCGGCGCCCGACCGGCAGCTCGCGGGTGGGTTGGCGGGCGCGGCAACGAAACCCGGATCGAACTTCCGGGCGCCGGTACTAGTCGATGTAGCCGAGCGCGCGGAGGCGGCGCTCGAGGCGGACGCGATTGCCTTCGCTCTGGACGGGAGGTGCGGCCTCGGGCAACGGAGCGCCGGCGCGTCTGCGGCGCAGCGCCTCGCGGAGCACGCGGCCGCTCATCTCGTCGCTCGGCGCGATGTCCATCCGCGCGAGCAGGGTGGCGGTGGCGTCGGGCATCCGTGCGCGCACCTCGCCCGTGCGCTCGACCGAGGGGCCGGCGGCGATGAAGGTGCCGAAGGGACGGTGGCTGCCCGGGAGGCTGCGGCCCTTGCGGCCGAGGTGCTCGTCCGGGCTCAGTCGCCGCCACGGGCCGGTGCCCGGCGGTCCGCTCGCGGAGGGCATGAGGTTCACGCTGTAGCCGCGTGAGAGCGCCAGCTCGAGGATCAGATCCGGCGCCCGATTCGACGAAGGGGCCTTCGTAGAGCTCTTCCCGCGGCCACACCTCGCGCACCACCCGCTCGCCGCTCCAGGGGCTCACGATCGAGCGGAGCACGCTCTCCACCTCGCGGGTCAACGCCGGCAGGTCGCGCGGCTCGACGATGCCCCGCGGCTCGCGTCCGCGCACGTTGAAGGAGACGGAGGGGAAGTAGTTGAGCTCGTCGCTGAAGGCGCGGGTGCGGTCGAAGTCGATGGCGCCGTAGCGTGCCCGCGACTCGACCAGACCCGGCAAGGCGCGGCCGGCCAGCGAGAAGAGGAGCTGGCGGGCGCGGCCGCCGAGCCCGGTCAACGCGATGTCTTTGGCACGCGTGACCAGCGGGCCGATCAGCCCGCGCTCGTGGAAGGTCAGAAGCCCCGCTTCGGCCAGCGCGCGGTTGAGGTAGAGGACCTCGTCGCTGGCGCCGCCCGAGCCGTGATCGCTGATCAGCGTGACCTCGACGCCCTCGCCGCCGGCCCGATCGACGAGGGTGCCGACCGCGGCGTCGAGCGCTTCGTAGACGCGCGCCAGGCCCTCTCGCTCGGCCTCCGACGTGCCGCCGGGGTGGCGCGGCGAGGCGGCGTCCCAGAGCGACCAGAGGTGGTGCGCGGCGGTGTCGCTCTCGCCGAAGTAGAAGGCGAAGAGATCCCACCCGCGCTCGTCGAGGAGCCAGCTCGCGAGCTCGGTCTTGTTGCGGATGCGGTCGATCAGCGCGTTCGGCAGCCGCGCGTGCCAGCCTTCGCGCTCGGCGTCGAACTCGTCGACGTCGTCGAAGCGCATCGGGCCGAAGCGCGCGGTGATGGCGTCGTGCACCGAGGGCGGCCACACGAACGAGCGGTCCGCCTCGAACGCGACCGGCGAGTCCCAGCCGCTGATGAAGACGCCGTGCTCGAGGTGCTCGGGCGGCCAGGTGGCGGGGAAGCCGACGCACGCGCAGGCCAGGCCGAGCTTGTCGAGGCGGGCGGCGACGGTCGGCGCCTCGCGGACGGTGCCGGCCGTGAACGCGACGCGGTAGCCCTCGCGGGTGGTGAAGTCGAAGACGCCGTGCCGTCCGGGGTCGACGCCGGTCAGGAAGGTGGTCCAGTTCGGCAGCGTGGCGAAGGGCTTCACGCTCTCGAGCCGCGCCCACGCCCCGCGCTCCATCAGGCGGTGCAGCTCCGGCAGACGATCCGGGCCGAGGGCACCGATGACGTCGAGGTCGGCGCCGTCGAGGCCGATGACGAGCGAACGCGCGCTCATCCTCGGCTCCGATCGCGTCCGAGCCATCCCTCCGGCACGTCGACGCCCATCAGCGCGAGGATGGTGGGGCCGACATCGTAGATCGACAGCTCTTCCAGCTCGCCCCGCGCGCTCACGCCGGCGCCGGCGGCGATGAAGATGCCGTCCCAGTCGTGGTTGGCGCCGTCGGGGCGGCGGTCGTCCTTCTCCTGAAAGACCGAGCCGGTGCCGACCAGGCCGATGGCGCGGTAGTCGAGGTCGCCGAAGAACGCGAGGAGATCGGGCGCCATGCCGCGGACCTCGCGGTAGAGCTCGACCGGCCGGTGCGCGACCACGCTCCCGCTCGGAAGCTCCATCCCCTCGAGCGCGCTTCGAAGGGCGGTCACCTCTTCTTCCATGCGCGCGGGCGGCACGATGCCTTCGGGCTCGCGGCCTTCCACGTTGAGGAAGATGCGCGCGTAGTACCCGCCTTCGCCCCAGGCGCGGGTGCGCGACCAGTCGACGTGCTCGGGCCGGAGCGCGCCGGGCGACGTCGGCTCTTCGCGCAACACCAGCCAGCCTTCGCGCCGGAGCCACTCGTTGATGCAGACGGCCCCCACCATGCGGCGGGCGCCGTGATTGCTGACCACAAGCACGGCCGTGTCGTCGTCGGTCGCGTCGAGCAGAGAGGCGATCTGCGCATCGAGGAAGGCGTAGTAGTCGCGCGCCTCGCGCACCAGCGGGTGGGTGGGATCGTGCTCCGGGTGGCTCGGATCGAGGTGCGTCCAGAGCGCGTGGTGCAGTCGATCGGTGCCCATCTCCACCATCATCGCGAAGTCGGGCTTCTCCTCGGTCCAGAGCGCGCGGGCGACGGCGAAGTGCTGGCGCGCGGTGTCGTAGAGCTCGTCGAGGAGGCGCTCTTCCTCGCCCGCGCGCAGCTCGCCGACGTCGGGCGCGTGCGGGCCGAAGCGGGCGTCGAGGGTCTCGGCGAGCTCCGGCGGATGGGTGTGCGGCGCGCTCGGCGAGGGCGTGAGAAAGCACGAGACGAGCTGCCCTTCGACGGCCGGCGGAGGTGAGGTCGGCGGCACGTAGAGGACACCCACCTTCTTGCCGGCGTCGCCGAGCACGTCCCACACCCGCGGCACCCTCACGTCGCGCGCGTCGGCGATCGACAGGGCGTAGCTCTCCGGAACCCGCTTGCGGAAGCCGTAGAGGCCGAGCTCACCCGGATCGCGGCCGCTGACCATGCAGGTCCAGGCCGGGATGGTGATCGGTGGCAGCGTCGAGCGGAGCTTTCCGTACGCGCCGCGCCGCATCAGGCCGGACAACGTCGGAAGCGAGCGCCGCAGCCGGTCGAAGACGAGCGCGGGCGGCGCGCAATCCAGACCGACGACGAGGACCCGGCGAGGCATGCCGCCCGGCTCTAGCAGGCGGGAGCCGTGAGCAGCAAGCGTCGTCGTCGTCGTCGGATCCGCGGCTCGACCTGCTGTCGACGTCCCCGCTCTGCGCGGCGCGCCCGAGCGTCCATCCGAGGCCGCCGCCGGGCTCTCGGCGGGCACCGGCGGGGCTCTCTTCGACCGCGCGGGCCCACCGCTCCGCGCGAGAGCACGAACGCGAGGACGCCACGTGGAGACACGGCGTCACGCCCCAACACCGGGGTGGTCCCCGCTCCTCACAGCGGCAGGACGCCGCGAGGAGCCGCGTTTCGGGAGCCCGGCGCGGGCGGTGTGTGCGTTGCACTCCCCACTCTCGGAGCCCCTCGAGGGTCGAGAGCCGGCCAGACCGCGTTGCGATCTCCCCCGACGACATCCGGGGCGGTGCGGGCCCGGCGAGGCGATAGGACGATGAAGCGATGGGAACGTGGCAGAGCGCTCCCGAGGCGGGTGGCGTGGCTGCTCCGGCTCAGTGGGCCGCTTCTCACGCTGACCGTCGTCGCCAGCGTGCAGGTGCTGACCGAGCTCGAGCTGCCGGTCTCGAATCTCGGGCTCATCCTGCTGGCGCCGGTGGTGTACTCGGTGCTCGTCGGCGGCACCGCGTGGGGCTTGGCCAGCATGGTCGTGGCCCTCGCCTACTACGCCTATTACGTCTCGCCCCAGGGAGGCATGTTCCCCGACTACACCGTGGTCGAGGCGGAGCGGCTCGTCACGACGGTCCTGGTCACGCCCTTCGTGGTGTCGTCGCTGGGCATGCTCAAGACGCGCTTGGACGAGCTGCTCGTCCGCGAGCGCGCGCTGCGGGCTTCGGCGGAGGCCGGTCAGCGCGGCCTGAGCACGATGCTCGAGCGGATCACCGACGGGTTCATCGCCGTCGATTGCGAGTGGCACTACACGTTCGTCAACGTCCGTGCCGAGCAGATGATTGGCAAGCGAAGCCAGGACCTCCTCGGTCGGACGATCTGGGAGGCGTTCCCGGACCTCGAGGGCACCTTCCTCGAAGACGAGTATCGCCGGGCCCTCGAAGAGGAGGTCTCGGTGCGCTTCGAGCTCTACTACGCGCCCTTGCGGACCTGGTTCGAGATCCGCGCCTATCCGTCGAGCGACGGGCTCTCCCTCTTCCTCGCCGATGTCACGCCGCAACGAGAGGCGACGGACGCGCTGGCCACACGGTTGAGGCAGCAGGCCGCGGTGGCGCAGCTCGGCCAAGACGCGCTGAGGGGGACGGGGACCGACGTCCTCCTTTCGGCTGCGGCTCGACACGTCGCCGAGGGGCTGGGCGTGGAGCTCGCCGAGGTCCTGGAGGCGCGGCCCGACGAGGACCAGCTCTTGCTCGTCGCGGGCGTGGGGTGGCGCCCAAACCTGGTGGGCCGGGCTCGCGTCGAGACCGAAACGGCCTCGCAGGCCGGATATACGCTGGCTGCCGGCGCGCCGGTCGTGGTGGAGGACACGGCGACCGAAACGCGCTTCTCGAGCCCGGCGCTCTTGTGCGACCACGGTGTCGTCAGCGGCATCACCGTGGTCATTCACGGAACGGGCGAGCGGCCCTTCGGCTTGCTGGGCGCGCACACCCGCGAGCGGCGCTCGTTCACGCGCGACGACGCCAACTTCATGCAGAGCGTCGCCAACGTCTTGGGGGACACCATCGAGCGCCAGCGCATCCGAGAGGTGCTTCGCGCCAGTGAGGCCGAGCGTGCTCGGGCTCTCGGGACCGAGAAGGCCGCGCGGGCGGCGGCGGAGGCGGCGGTTCGGGCTCGTGACGACATCCTGGCGGTGGTCTCGCACGATCTGCGGAGCCCCCTGAGCACGATCGCGATGGGCACCGAGCTGCTGCACGAGGCGATCGCGGAGCCGCGGCTGGCCAGACGGGTCGAGATGGTCCAGCGCGCGGTGCGACAGATGAGCCGTCTGATCGAGGATCTCCTCACCGTCGCGAAGATCGATACGGGCGGGTTCTCCATCGTACCGGCGCCGGTGGATTCCACGGGGATGATCGACGAGGTGGTGGAGGCGCTGCGGCCCGACGCGAAGCATCACGAGCTCGTCCTCGCCGCGGGCACCGCGTGCGACCTGCCGCCCGTGTACGCCGATCGGGGCCGAGTCCTACAAGCCCTGTCGAACCTCATCGGGAACGCGATGAAGTTCACCGGACCCGGCGGTCACATCACGGTCCGTGCTCGGGAGGCCTCACGAGAAGTCGTCTTCTCCGTCGAAGATACCGGTAGTGGGATCCCGAGCGAGCAGCTCCCACACTTGTTCGATCGCTTCTGGCAAGCCAACGCGGATCGGCGCGGGGCCGGCCTCGGGCTCACGATCACGAAGGGCATCGTCGAGGCGCACGGGGGACGGATCTGGGTGGAGAGCCGCCTGAACGAGGGCAGCTCGTTCTACTTCAGCTTGCCGACCTCTGAGCCGCCATCGTCGACCCGCGAGCCGAGGCGCGCCGACCGCTCCTCGAGCGATGTCCCTTCGGACGCTCGGCTGGAGCCGCGATGACGTGACGGCTGCGAACGCGCCCGACGTGGCGTCGGTGCGCGAGGGCGCGCAGCCATTGCGCTGGCGACGACCAGCTCATCGGAGTCGGCGCAGCTCGCCGAGGGCGCGATATCGCGCCGCGAGCTCGGGGTTCTCCTCTTTCCGGCGGAGCGGGCGCAAGGTCTCGGTGAACCCGGTCCAGCCTTCGCGCTGGATCTTCGCCAGGATGTGCTCGCGGCCCCAGAAGCGGCCGTCGATGTCGAAGCGGGCCAGCCTCAGGTGCTCGGCACGCTGGCCTCGCGCGCATTCACCGTGCATCTTTCGGCGCGACGCCGACGGACGACGTCGAGCGCGGCCTCCTCGCCGCGGCCGTCGTCTCGGGCGAGGAGGAAGACATGAGCGACCGTGAACGCTTGAACGCGCTGCTCGCGCCGGTGGTCGAGGTGGTCGCCTCGATCGATCCCTCGGATCCGGAGGCGGTGGCGAAGCTGGAGGCGAAGCTGCCGTTCGGCGGCGAGGCGCTGTCGGCGCTCGGCGCGTTGGTGCGTGAGGGCGTGGCGGGCGGTTGGCTGGCCGAGCGCGAGAACGCGGGGGTTCGCTTCGGGCGGGTGCACAAGGCGACGAGCGAGGACGAGCTCTCGATCGACTGCGTACACATGAGCGGGCCGGCCGTCGGCCACACCCACCCGAACGGCGAGGTCGATCTCTGCTTCGCGGTCAGCGGCACGCCGACCTTCGATGGCGCGAAGCCTGGCTGGACGGTCTATCCGCCCGGCTCCTGGCACGTGCCGACGGTCGAGGGCGGCGCGATGGACATCCTCTACTTCCTGCCCGGCGGAGCGATCCGATTCGAGCCCAAACCGGAATGAGCCTCACGGCCGGCGGCTCGAGCTGCTCGCTCGAACCTCGGGGCGCCGGGCCGGGCGGAGAGCGCGCGTGCGGCTGATCGAGATCGATCCGAAGCCGCTCGCCGCGCCGACGATCGTCAGCGCCACCACTCGGCGGCGAAGAAGTCCATCGTGCTGGCCACCAGCCAGTGCAGCAGCACGCCGGGCCAGATGCTCTTGCTCCTCAGCGCGATGAAGCAGAGCACCAGCCCCGCGATCACCGCCGATGCCGTCTCCAGCTCGGGCTTGCCGAAGTGCATCAGCGCGAACGGGATCGTGGAGACGAGCACGGCGCGGTTCAGGAAGTCTCGGCCGAGGCCGAAGAGCATGAAGCCGCGGAAGAAGAACTCCCAGGCGATCCACTTCACGAGATAAAAGCTCTCGTAGATGAAGTAGAGCTGCATGTTTCCGCGTGCGGCGTCGAGACGCGGGTAGGTTTGGGCGAACGACGCGCTGTCGTGGACGAGGTAGACCAGCGGGATCATCGCCGCCCAGAGCGCCAGGACGACGAAGACCTCCTTTCCCGCGCCGCGGATCCGGAAGCCCAGATCCCGTGGCGTCCAGCCCTCCAGCCGCCAGCACACCAGCAGCGGGACGATCATCAGCAGCACGAGCGCGGAGACGTGGGCCCAGAGGTGCTCGTGGAACTGCCGATCGTGGATGCCGAGCGCGTGCTCCGAGCCCTCGAGGAACCAGCGCGGCGCGTCGGGCCCGCCGCCGTGGTGGTGGTAGAGGATCAGCAGCCACGCGGAGAGGGCGCACAGATAGAGCGGACGCAGCCCCATCCCGGGAAAGAGCTGCTGCACCATCTCTTCGAGCCGAGCGCGCACGGGCGCCGGAGCCTACACGGCTCTGCGTCCGGGAGCGACCCCATGCGCCGTCGGGGCGTCGAAGCGCGGAGAGACCTTCAGCTCGCCAGCGCGCGGGTGGCCTCGCTCGCCGGGAAGCACGCCGCGAGCATTCGGTCGCGCCAGGCCAGCACGTCCTCGAACGCCCCCGCGACCTCCTCGTCCGTCCAGCAGGCGCGGCTGGCGGTGCCGAGGTGGTCGCGACCGGGGCCGGGCGGGCGCACGAAGAAGGTGGCCGCGACCATGGACACGTCGGCATAGCTGAACGTGCCCAGCAGGTGATCGCCGTCCGCGAGGGCCGCCCGAAGCTTCTCGAGCGCCCAGCGGAGCTCCTCGCGATAGGGCCCGGCGCCGCCGACCGCGCCGTACTTCTCGGTCACGTAGCGGATGCCGAGCGCGCTCATCGGCGCCAGCAGCTCGCCCAGCACGCGCGGTCCGGGCACGTGCTCGACCAGCGCCGGGCGGGAGCGCAACACGCGGGCCAGCGCGAGCGCCCGCCCCGCTTCGAGCGCGACCTCGGAGCACGCGTTCCATCGGGACACCGCGTCCTCGCGAAAGCGCGGGAAGAGCGGCTTCCCTCCGCCCTGGCTCTCCGCATAGCGGGCGATCGCGAGCGACCCCTGGATCGGCCCGTCGCGGGTGAGGAGGACCGGGACGCTGGAGCGGCGGCGCAGCCGTCGGGTGACCGCCTTCAAGAGCGGCTCCCCCAAGAGCGGCAGATAGTGAACGTAGCGATACTCGATGCCGTGATGGTCCAAGGCCCATTTGGCCTTGATCGACCACGGCGAATAGGGGATCGCGACGAGCCGCGGGAGCGAGGTCATGGCCGGCATGTTTGCCAGATCAGCGCACGAAACGCGAGCGTTGTCGTTCGAACGGTCGTCGGCCCCGTGAACTTCGCCCGCCGGATGTGCTAGCACCAGGCCCCGATCGGCGGAGGTGCGAATGAGCGAAGTGAAGAAGGTCGCGGTGCTCGGTGCGGGCACCATGGGTCACGGCATCGCCCAGGTCTGCGCGACGGCGGGCATGGACGTCGCCATGCGCGACATCGACGAGGCGGTGCTCGAGCGCGGGATCGCCCACATCGAGAAGAGCCTCGCCAAGCTCACCGAGAAGGGGAAGATCGCCGCCGACGCGCGCGACGCGGCGCGCGCTCGCATCCGCACCACCACCGATCTGAAAGACGCGGTGTCCGACGCGGATCTGGTGGTCGAGGCCATCCCCGAGCGGATGGACCTGAAGATCCAGACCTTCGAGGCGCTGGCCGAGCACGCGCCCTCCCACGCGATCCTCGGCACCAACACCTCCTCGCTCAGCGTGACCGAGATCGCGGCCGCCAGCGGTCAGCCCGAGCGCGTGGTGGGGCTGCACTTCTTCAACCCGGTCCCGATCATGAAGCTGCTCGAGATCGTGAAGGGCCTCGGCACGGCCGACGCGACCGTCGACGCGGCGCGCGCGTTCGCGGAGCGGGTCGGCAAGGAGCCGATCGTGGTGAAGGACTTCCCGGGCTTCGCGACGAGCCGGCTCGGGCGTCATCCTCGGCTGCGAGGCGATCCGCATGCTGGAGGCCGGTGTGGCCAGCGCCGAGGACATCGACAAGGCGATGAAGCTCGGCTACCGGCACCCGATGGGCCCGCTCGAGCTGACCGATCTGGTCGGCCTCGACGTGCGGCTGGCCATCCTGGAGCACCTGCACCGCGAGCTCGGCGAGCAGTTTCGGCCGCCGGCGCTGCTCCGGCAGATGGTCCGCGCGGGCAAGCTCGGCCGGAAGTCGGGCGAAGGCTTCTACCGCTACTGAGCGCCGTCTGGCCGCGGCGCGGGTCCGGACGTCCGCCGCGCTTCGCCACCGTCCGGCATCGTTGCCGCTCGTCCCTCGCGGAGCGGTCGGGCGAGGGCGCGCGCTCCCACAGGGACGTCCTCGCGCGTCTTGCCATCGCTGCCGCTCGTCCGTTGCGGCGCGGGCCGGCGAGGGCGTGCTCGCTCAGCGCTTCGCCGCCGCCAGCCCAGGTCGTCGCCGCAGATCAGTCGCGGAGCGGGTAGGCGAGGCGTGCTCGCTCAGCGCTTCGCCGCCGCCAGCCCGGGTCGTCGCCGCAGATCAGTCGCGGAGCTGGTAGGCGAGGGCGCGCTCGATCACCGGCGCCCAGCTCACCCAGTTGTGCCCGCCGCGGTACTCCCACGCTTGGTGCGGCACGTGGTGCTCGCGCAGCGCCCGATCGAACGCGTGATCGCCCTCGATGATCTGCGCCCGGTCGCGATCGCCCCACGCGAGGACGATGCGGTCCATCCCGGTCGCCTCGAGCGACGTCCACTGCAGATAGAGGTCGTCTCGCTCGATGCGCGAGCGCGGCTCCGGCGGGCCGAAGATGCGGTAGGTCGGGATGACGACCTGGTAGAGCCGGTTGTCGACGAAGCCGATCATCTGATCGGTGTTCATCACCGGCCCGCTGATCGACGTCACCGTGGAGAAGCGGTCCGGGCGGTGGTGCGCGAAGCGGAGCGCGCCGCTGCCGCCCATCGAGACGCCCATCACGTGGCAGTGATCGGGGCAGCCCGAGGTGTGGTGCGAGGCGGCGACGCGCGGCATGACCTCGTCCACCACCCAGTCCTCGTAGCGGCGGCTGTTGTCGTACCAGTTGGCCCAGAACCCGAGGTCGCCGTTCGGAAGGACGATGACGGCGCGCGGCACCTCGCCGGCGGCGATGGCGCGGTCGAGGCGCGCCGAGATGCCGTGGCGATCGAATGCGTCGTCGCTGTCGCCTCCGCCGTGGAGGAAGACGACGAGTGGCAGGTCCTCGTCCGGCCGGTGATCGGGCGGCGCGTAGACCGCGTACTCCATGGTCGTGCCGTTCATCGCCGAGCTGGCGTGGCGCACGTACTCCATCCGGCGTGGAAAGCTCGCGCATCCGCTCAACAAGACGATGGCCAAGAGGATACGTGTGGCTCGGCTCAAGCCGGCCTCCCGTCGCGGGCTGCCGCTGCGCGATCGACCAGCTTCTGGATGGCGGCGCGGATCGCCTCCTCGTCGCCCGGCTTGGTCGGCACGGACATCGGATCGCCGATGCACGCCCACACGCGGGTGCGCCGGCGGCGGCTCATGCGCGTGAGGTGTTGGGTGAAGCTCTCGTCCACGAACTCGCAGCCCGGCTCGTAGGCGATGCCGATCGGCAGGACCTGAACGTCGAGCCCCTTGGCCGCGCTGAACGCGCCGCGCTTGAAGGGCCGGACCTCGTCGCCCGCGAACGTGGTGCCCTCCGGGAAGGCGATGACGTTGAGCCCCTCGCGGAGCCGCCGGCGCATCGCGCGGATCGCCTTGGCACCGCTCCTCTGGTCGTTCCGGTCGACGAAGATCGTGTCCGTCGCCCGAGCGGCGCCGCCCACCACCGGGATCTTCGCCACGCCTTGATGGCTGAGCACGACCCCGCCCGCGAGGTGAATGCACACCAGGATGTCCAGTGGCGAGCGGTGATTGGCGACGACCAGGAAGGGGCCGCCTTTGGGCGCGGCGGCGCCCACCAGCGTCAGCTCGACGCCGAAGAGCGGGAAGACGCCGTGGCTCCAGGCCGCGATGAAGGGGCGCTTGCCTGCAGGGTTGTCGAGATCGCGACGGAACACCGCCACGGCGCGGTGGCCGTAGACGACCGAAGCCGTCCAGGCAGCCACGGCGAGCGAGCGCGTCGTCGTTCGGAGGGGGCCCAGAATGTCCACGAGCGGCAAGATATGGTGTTCCTCGCCTCGGGACGCAACGTTACGGCGCATCGCTCGACGTTTCCGGTCGTCTCGCCGCGGGACGGGCGAAGCATTTTGGAGGAGGGACGGGCGGCGACGCGGGCCTGTCCCGCCGGAAAGACGAGGAGCGCTCGTTCGACACCAGTCTCCTAGGTCGCCCTCGAACGATCGTCGTCGCGGGCACGTCCGCCGCCCCGTCCCGCCGGCCGAGGAGATGCCCGACACGAACGCGAGTGACAACCGGCGGCCGAAGGTGGCAGCATCGGTGTGTGATCACGAAGCTCGCGCCCGGATTGCTCGTCGCGGCACCGAGCCTGCGCTGCTCCTTCTTCCACCACACCGTGGTGCTCTTGGTGGAGCACGACGAGGACGGCGCGCTCGGCTTCGTGATCAATCGCCCGACCGAGTCGCCGGTGTCGTCGTTGATCGAGGGGCTGGAGATCGAGGACCTGGCGGCGGAGCTGAAGAGCGAGGTCTGGATGGGTGGCCCCGTGGCGCCGGAGACGGGGTGGGTCCTCTTCGACCCGACCAGCGGCGAGTCGCAGAACGTGGAGGCAGTCCATCTGACGCCGCGCATCGCGGTCAGCGCGTCGCGCACGTTCCTGGAGCGCATCGCCAACGGCGATGGTCCCGAGCGCTACGCGGTGCTCCTCGGCTACGCCGGCTGGGGGCCCGGTCAGCTCGACGACGAGATCCGCGAGGGGAGCTGGATCTGGACCGAGGCCGATCCGGCGCTGGTGTTCGAGCGCGAGTACGAGCAGCGCTGGTTGGGCGCGTTGACCGCGATCGGCATCGATCCCGCCCGCGTGGTCGGCACCCGCGTCGCCGAGGCCTGAGCTCGTTCACGGCGACGTTCCGGCGCCGAGCGTCGACGCGCTCCTCGTGTCCGCGAGGCGTCCCGCCGACGCACGGCACCGCGGCCCGAGCCCGGCCCATCCCTGGGAGGCGCGGACGCGCGCGGCGGCCGGACTCCGCGCTCCACCCGAGCCTCGCCGCCGAGCGCATGGCGAGGAGCCGCCACGCTACGGGCGGGCCCGGAACGAACGTGGGTCGGCTCCGAGCTCAGCCGCCTCGGAGGCGGCGAAGGCGCGCGCGGACGGCCTCCGGATCCCACGCGCGGACGGTCTCTTCGACCAGGCGCTGCCGCTCCGCTTCGTCCATCGCGATCGCCGGCTCCCGAAGCGCGCGTTTGGTCCGCGCGTAGGCGGCGCGCGGGTGCTCGGCCAGCTGCGTCAGCCGAGCGCGCGCGACCGCGAGCGGATTGGCGGTCAGCTCGTCGACGACCCCGAGCGACACCGCCTCTTCCGGGCCGAAGCGCGAGGCGCCGAGGAGCACGCGCTCGATGGTGTGCGGCGGCAATCGGTGGCGGAGGATGCCGAGCACGATCGGAGGGTACGAGAGGCCGAGCGAGAGCGCCGTCATGCCCATCCGGAGCTTCGGCGTGTCGGCGACCACGCGATGATCGCAGGCGATGGCCAGCAAGCAGCCGCCGGCGATGGCGTGCCCGTTCACGCAGGCCACGGTCGGCGCGGGGTGGAGGAAGAGCGCCGCCGCCGAGGCCTCCATCGCCTCGAGGAGCTCGCGCAGATCGCCCGATAGCGCGTCGAGATCGAGCCCGGCGCTGAACGCCTCGCCCTCGCCGCGGATCAGGAGCGGCTCGTCCTTCGCCGCCCTCACCTCGTCGGTGAAAGCCTTCAGCGACTCGAGGCCGAGCGTATTCGGGCCGCGCCCGCGGATCAGGATCTCTCGCATGGCGCGCAGCATGTTCAGGCGGCGCACGGCTGTCGACCCTTCGACTTCTCGGCGCCGCGTCCCCGAGCTGCTCGATCGGCGTTCACGCGGCCATGGACATCCGAGCGCCGGCCCTCGGCCGGCCCGCTCGATGCGCGGCCGAAGCGAGTGGTGTCCTCGCGCGGTCCCGCGTCCGCCTTCAGCTCCAGTAGCGCTCGACGTAGCGCTGGATCGTCTCCCGCATGAAGCGCGAGGACGCCTCGGCGCGCTCCTCCCAGCCGAAGACGCAGCTCGTCACGATCCCGTCGAAGCCGATCGCGTGAAGGGTGCGGAAGAAGCAGTCCCAGTCGATCTCGCCCTGGCCGATGTCGAGGTGCTGGTGGACGCGGACGCTCGAGCCGGGCGGGTTGACGATGTAGCGGAGCCCCGACGAGGCGCGGTGATCCATCGTGTCCGCCACGTGTACGTGCCCGAGCACGGGCCCGGCCTTGCGAAGCATCGCCTCCATGTCGCCGCCGAGATGAAAGGTGTGCGGTGCGCAGTAGAGGTAGCGAACGTTCTTCGAAGCCAGCGTGCGGATCATGTCGACCGCGGCGTCGTTGGCCTCGACGAAGTCCTCCGGGTGCGGCTCCGAGATCGAGGGTGATCCCTTCGCGCTCGAAGATGGGGACCAGCTCCTCCATCGACCGCCAGAACGCTGCCTCGCTCGACTCGGTGGCGCCACGGGCCATGCAGGCACAGGCCGCGCTCGGTGAAGGCCCGCGCGTGAACTCGGAGTTCATGGTGTCGCAGCCGAGCTCCACCGCGATCTCGATCGCCTTCTGCCAGTACTTCACCGCCGCTCGCCGCTCGTCCTCGTTCGGGCTGGCCCAGCGGTACATCGGCAGGATGGACGCCAGCCGAACGCCGAAGTCCGAGAGGTCGCGCTTCAGCTCGGCCACACGCTCCGGGTACGCCCGCGGGTGGACCCACCACTCCAGGAAGTCGGGCCGCGGCGAGAGCTCGAGGTAGCGGTAGCCGAGATCGGCCGCGAGCCGAATGGTCTCGCGCAGCGAGAGGTGCCGGTGCATGTGCGGATCGAGCGCGATCTTCATGCCGCCCTCCGATGCGCGCGGACCTGCGCGACGAGCCCGCGGTAGCCCTCTTCGAACTGCCGGAGCGTGGCGACGGCGGCGCCGTAGTGCTCGAACTCCTCCGGCCGCATTCCATCCTCGTCGTAGGCGCGCACGAAGTCGGGAAAGCGCCGCTCGAGCTCCTCGAGGATCGGCTCCGGCACCGGCTCGTCGACCGTGCGCGAGAGCGGCAGGTCGCTGGCATCGAAGGCCTTCCACCACGCGTAGGGCATGCTCTGGATCAGCCCGCCGCCGATCAGCTCGCTCCACTGGCGCCGGTGGCGGTAGGCCGCCGCGACGATCGGCGGGCGCAGCCCTCGCTCGCGCAAGAGCCGGTGTGCCTTCTTCGCCACCGCGATGCCCGCCCAGTCGGTGGCGCCCGGCTCGGCGAGGATCTTCGCGGCGTCCTGTTGCCGCTTCAGGTGATCGGCCACCCGGCCGACCATGATCGTGACATACGGCGTGAAGGAAACGCCGCGCCCCGAGCCGCGCATCATCCCGCGCTCCATCGCCTCCGCCGCCGCCAGCGCTTGGGAGACGCTGAAGCTGACGGTCGCGTTGGTACGGATCCCCTCCGCCGAGAGCGCCTCGATCACCACGAGACCGGCCTTCGTCGCCGGGACCTTCACCGCGATGTTCGGCGCCAGCGATGCCAAGTGGCGCGCCTGGGCCAGCATCGCCGCAGGATCCCGGGCTGCGGTCGGATCGACCTGCACGTTGAGGAAGCCCTTCGCGCCCTCCGTCCTCTCGAAGACGGGCATCAGCACGCGGCTGGCTTCCACGGCGAGCGTGTCGACCAAACGCCACGCCAGCGCCTCGTCGCTCCGGCCCGAATGATCCCGCACGATTCGAGAGAGCACCGGACCCCAACGCTCCGCGTCCTGCTCCACCACGGTGGAGACGATGACCGGGTTGGAGGTCGCACCGACGGCGCCTTGTGAAACCGCCTCGTCGAGCTCTCTCGGATCGCAGGAGTCGTTCCACATCTCCGCGCCGAGCGCGATCATCTCTTTTATCTTTCCCACGGTCACACTCCCAGCGCCGCACGCACCGTCTCGCGCCCCTTCTTCGAGTAGAGGAAAGGGTCCGCTTTCTTCGGATCCTGCTCGGCCTCGACCACCAGCCAGCCCTCGTAGCGAGCGCGCCGCAGTGCGTCGAAGATCCGGGCGAAATCGATATCTCCGTCGCCAGGCACGGTGAACACGCCCGAGAGGACGGCGTCGTAGAAGCTGCGCGGCGCGTCCGTGAAGCGCTTGACCACGGCGGCGCGCACGTCTTTCAGGTGGACGAGTCCCACGCGATCTCGGAACGCTTCGAGGAAGAGCGCGGGATTGTCTCCGGCGAAGCGGATGTGGCCGGTGTCGGCGGTCAGCCGGACTCGACTGGACGTGCGAGTCACCAGCTCGCGAACCTGCGACTGATCCTGGACCAGCGTGCCCATGTGCGGGTGGTAGACGAGCTGAACGCCGTGGTCCCCGGCGATGGCGGCCAGGCGCTCGATCCCCTTCGCGAGCCGGTCCCACTCGTCCGGCGCGAGCACCCGTGGTCCCCGCCGGAAGCGCAACGCGGTGCGTCGATCGTGTTGGACGCAGCGCGTCAGCTCGGCCACCACGGCGTAACGGGCGCCGGCGGCGGACAAGAGACGCGCGAAGTCGCGGAACCGCCGCTCCTCGTCGTCCGCGCCCCGCGAGAGCACACGCGACGCGTACCAACCCGAGATCAGCTCGAGGTCGTGCGGATCGAGGGCGGCGCGGAGCGCGCTCGGCTCGGTGGGGAAGCCGGCGCCGAGCTCGGTTCCGGCGTAGCCCGCCCGTCGGATCTCGGACAGGCACCGCGAGAGCGCGAAGCCGCCTGCCAGCTCGGGAAAGTCCCCGTTCCGCCAGGCGATCGGATTGATCCCGACCTTCATCATGTCTGGGTCCCCCGGCGACGGGCCGCCGGCCCGTCCGTCGTTTCGAGTCAGCCGAAGTAGCGCTGCCGTGAGCGCTCCAGCACGTATCGCGATCGCGCCTCGCTCACTTCCGCTTCGCCGGAGGATTCGGCGACCGGAACGTCCCACCATCCGAAAGATGGAACCGTCGCTTTCCGATCCACGGGGATGTAGATGAGAGCGCTTTCCTTCTGCTCGGAGGCCATCGACAGGGCGCGGCGAAGCTCCTCCTCCTCCCGAGCCGTCCAGGTCTTCAGCCCGAGGCTGGCCGCGTGCTGCACGAAGTCGATCTCCAGCGTCGATCCGTCGAGCTCGCCACCATCCGAACGATGGCGGAGCTCGTTCCCGAAGCTACGCCCGCCGCAAGACTTCTGAAGACCGTGAATGCATTGATAGCCGCCGTTGTCCAATAGAAGAGCCGTGATCTTCAGCCCTTCCTGACGCGCGGTGACCAGCTCGCTGCACAGCATCAAGTAGCTGCCGTCGCCCACGAACGCGTACACGTCGCGGCTCGGGTCCGCCATCTTCACGCCGAGTGAGCCGGCGATTTCGTAGCCCATGCAGGAGTAGGCGTACTCGGAGTGGTAGTCGTGCTCCGAGCGGCTCCGCCAGAGCTTCTGAAGGTCGCCGGGGAGGCCGCCCGCCGCGTGGACGATGGTTGCGTTCCCGCCGAGGTGCTCGTTCACGACGCGGATCACCCTTGCTTGCGTCATCGGTCCGTCGGCGACGGTGGAGACGATGGCGTGATAGCGCTCTTCCCAGGCGCTCTTGGCCTCCGCGACGGCCCGAGCGTGCTCTTCGCTCACGCGGGCGCCCTCGAGCTGCGGGGCGAGCTGCTCGAGGACGGCACGCGCATCGCCACGCAGCGCCAGCGCGCCGTGTTTGTGCGCGTCCATCGCGTTGATGTTCAGCCCGATGAAGCGCGCTGACGGGTCCTGGAACGCCGTCTTGGAAGCGGTGGTGA
Source organism: uncultured Pseudomonadota bacterium (assembly GCA_963832725.1). Classification (GTDB taxonomy): domain Bacteria; phylum Myxococcota_A; class Polyangia; order Polyangiales; family Sandaracinaceae; genus JAEZBP01. Next base: position 1,578,318 of record CAWHVG010000005.1, on the reverse strand, counting down.
AGTCGCCGAGGCGGGTTCCGATGCAGATCACCAGATTGGCCGTCTCGGCGATGGCGTTCGCCGCCGAGGTCCCGCTCACGCCCAGCGCGCCGAGCGCGTTCGGGTGGGCGTCCGGGATCGAGCCCTTGCCGGCGTGAGTGACGGCGACCGGGATGCCGGTCTCTTCGCCGAGCGCGCGGAGCGCCGCCCCGGCCTCGGCGTAGTACACGCCGCCGCCGGCGATGATCAACGGCCGGCGAGCGGCCCGGATCCAGCGCGCGGCCTCGTCGACGGAGCGTGACGGCGCCTCGAATCGCGCTTGCTCGTATACCCGCTTCTCGAAGAACGAGATCGGAAACGCGTAGGCTTCCGTCTGCACGTCCTCGGGCAGGCAGATCGTGACTGCGCCGCGCTCGGCCGGGTCGGCGAGCACCCGCATTGCTTCCGGCATCGCCGCCAGGAGCTGCTCGGGGCGCTGGATGCGATTGAAGTAGCGCGAGACCGGTCGGAAGCAGTCGTTGACGCTGATGTCCTGGCTGAGCGGGTGCTCGAGCTGCTGCAGGACGGGAGCCGGACGCCTGTTCGCGAACACGTCGCTCGGCAAGAGCAGCACGGGCAACCGATTGGCCGTCGCGCCGGCGGCGCCGGTGATCATGTTGGTCGCGCCGGGTCCGACCGAGGACGTGCAGGCGAGCGTGCCGAGGCCGCGCCGCGTCTTGGCGAACGCGCTGGCGGCGTGGACCATCCCTTGCTCGTTCTTGCCTTGGAAGAAAGGCAGGTCTCTTCCGCCGTGCTCGGCGAGCGCCTGCCCGAGACCGCTCACGTTCCCGTGCCCGAAGATGCCGAACACCCCGTGCACGAGACGATGCTCGACTTCGTCGCGGGCGACGTACTGGGCCTTCAAGAAGCGGACGAGCGCCGCCGCGACGGTGAGCTCAGTCGTCTTCATCGGGAGGCCTCCAACCCTGATTGGCGGGGTCGAGCAGCCAGCGGTGCTCCGGCACGAATTCGAACCCGCGGTAGGGCTGCCCGGGCAGGTGTCGGATGATCCACAGGTAGTACATCCCGTAGCCGGGCGCCGCGCATTGCGAGTGCGACTCGCCACCCATGATCTTGATGGCGTCGTTCTGCCGCACCTTGAAGACTTGCTCCCCGAGCTCCGCGTGGCCGTAGCCCTGCGGCTCGGTGAAGCGGTAGTGATAGAGCTCCGGCTGAGGGTGGTGATGCGGCGGATAGCTCGACCAGCGACCGGGGTAGTTGACGACTTCACCGACGACGAACTGGGAGAGCGGATGCGCCTGGATATCGAAGATGAGCCGCACGTTTCGGAGGCTCATGTCCTGAACCAAACCGCGGCCGCGATACTCGGGCTGGAGCACGCTCGGCAAGAAGACGCGGGGCGCGAACGCGCGCTCGTTCTCGGTCCGCGCCACGGCCCACTCCGTCTCGCCCGTCGAGTGGATGGACAGCTTCTCGTTTCGCGGCAGCGAGATCGCGGTGGGCGGCTCGTCGAAGAGCGAGACGCGGCTCACGGCGTGGGTTCGGTCGCCGCAGGTGATCTGCGCCTCGCCGCCCATCAGCACCCAGACCGACTCCGTGGGCGAGATCCCCTCGCGCTGCTCGCCATCGCGAAGCCGGACGATGGAGAAGTCGAAGCCGAGCGGGTCGACCGTATCGAGCTCGCTCACAATCGGGCTCTCGCCGTAGCCGAAACCCTCGCGGTAGCGGCCGATCAGCCGCTCACCCATGTGCGCTCTCCGAGAGGGCGCCGTTGATCATGGCCGCCACGGCCTCGATCTCGGCGTCGGTGGAGTCGATGTGGATGCCGAAGCCCGCGCCGAGGCCGGCGTCGACCACGCCCACGCTCACGTTCATCGAGCGCTCGAGCAGGTCGTCGGTCCGCGGCAGCGTGCCCTTCGCGGCGGGCTGTCCGAGGAGCCGCATCTTCTCGATGAAATGCTCCATGTTCGAGTAGACGTGCCAGCCGCTCTCGGCCACGGATTTGGTCCCCAGCCGATGGATCACTCGCCTCGCCCGCGCGGCGTCGTCGAAGAGCAGCGTCAACACCGTCCCGCACTCACCTTCGAGATCGTGGACCGTCTTGAAACGATATCCAGCGCCGGGCTTCAGCAGAGCGACCAGCTTCTTCTTCTTGGTGCGCAGCGTCTCGGTGATCGCGTCGAGCTTGCGGAGCTGTGCCAGCGTCACGGCGCCGGTGAGCTCGTTGATGCGCAGGTTCATGCCCATGATGGTTCGTGCGCCGATCTCCACCCCGGCGCGGGCCGGCGAGTGACCCTGATCGTGGATCGCGAAGGAGCGCCGGTAGAGCTCGGCGTCGTCCGTGATCAGAAACCCACCATCTCCGGCCGTGATTGTCTTGAAGAAGTTGAGCGAGAACGCTCCGAGGTTTCCGTAGGTCCCGACGGGCCGTCCGTGAAGGGATGCGCCGAGCGCCTGACAACCGTCCTCGACCACGACCAGATCGTGTCGGCGGGCGATGTCCAGGATGGCGGGCATGTCGCACGGGCTGCCCAGCATGTGGACGGGGACGATGGCCTTCGTGCGCTCGGTGATCCGTCGCTCGATGTCCGCGGGATCCATGGTCAGGCTCTCGTCGATCTCCGTGAGGACGGGCGTCGCGCCGGCGAAGACGACGGCCGAGTAGGTCGCCACGAAGGTGTAGCCGGGGACCAGGACCTCGTCTCCGGGACCGACACCGAGGGCGCTCAGGGCGGTCCAGAGCGCGCCAGTCCCGGAGCTGAGCGCGAGTGCGTGCCGGACCCCGGCGTAGCGGGACAGCGCTTCCTCGAGCTTCTGCACTTTCCGTTTGAATCGGGGGTCGTCGACGCTCCCGTAGCGGGACAGGTAGCCCGACTCCATGACGTCGAGCACCTCGGCCCGCTCCTCGGCTCCGATCCAGTAGCTTCCCGGTCCTGCCATGGTGCCGAGACGTAGGCGCGCCGGCGCCTCTCCAGAGGACGAAAATGGGAACCTGCTCCCGCGCGAGGCGTCCCACCGGCACGCGCCCGATCGAGGCGCTCACGTTTCGGAGGTCTCCATGCTCGAGCTCTTTCGTGTCGGCGGTTTCGGGATGTACCCGACCCTGCTCTTCGGTGCGTTCGCGATCGTCGCGGCGCTCTTCTACGCGGCCCGACCGGAGCGGCGCTTCGTGCCGATCGTCGTGGCCAGCGCGCTCCTCACCCTCACCTCCGGCGCGCTCGGCTTCGTCACGGGCTGCATCGCCACCGCGCAGTACGTCGAGCGGCTCGCGGATCAGACGCAGATCGTGGTGGGCGTTGGCGAGTCGTTGAGCAACGTGGCGCTCGCGCTGGTCCTGGTCGCGTTCGCGCTGCTCGCGGTCAGCCTGGGCGCGCTGCGCGTCGCTCGAACGCCGGCGGTCTCGGCGGGATGAGACGCGGCGATTCTCGACGGCGGTGACGACGGTCGGGTCGGCGCACTCGGCGTACGATGCTCGTGCTCGGACGAGGCTCCATGTCGCGCGCACGGCGCACGGCTCGTACGCATGGTGGTGAGCGGTCGGGTGGCGGCTCGGTGGCTTTCCGACGAGCGAGCGCGGAGGCTCGATCCCGTAGTCACTGCAGTCGAAGCGCAGGTAGGGGGGCTTGCCACTCCGCACCGTCTCGACGTGCTCGGTGCTCGGCCGATGCCCGGGAGGGGAAGAGGCGGAGGCGCTGGAGCTCGGCGTGCCGGTAGCCCAGAGCGAGCTGCTCGTCGGCGACGGGCCCGCCTCGCTTGGCGCGCAGGTGGCAGCGCGTGCGTTGGAGGACGCGGCTCGGGCTTCGAAGCGGTCGGTCGGGGCCCTGCGTCATCGCGCGGCGGCGAGATCACGGAACGCCACCACGGTCGCGTCGTCGCACGGGAACCAGCTCTCCACGCGCAGCTCCTCGACGACCACGTTCTGCGGCGCCTGGAAGGCCGTGACCGTCGTGAGGAACCGGAGATCCACATCGTCGTGGCGCAAGTGCACGACGACGGTGGGATCCGAGGGCACGGACAGGTCCACGCGGCGCCAGTCCGGTGACACGGTGGGCATGGCCAAGAGCTCGTCGAGCAGGTCGCGGAGCGCATCGGCGGTGGGGTCGGCCAGCACCTCGCGCTGGATGCGCCACAGGAGCGCGCGTCCCACTTCGTCGAAGTTCACGAGGTATGGTTGGGCGCCATTGGGGTCGAAGGTCAGCCGAGCCAGGTTGTATGGTGGCTCGCAACCCGGGAAGAGCGCGTCGAGCATGCGCCCGCCCCCCGCGTTGGCGTCGAGGACCTGGTAGGTGCGGTCGACGACGAGGAGCGGATAGGGCTCGTGGTGAGCCTTCATCGCCTCGAGCGCCCGCGCCACGGCGGGCGGGAGGACGTCCGGGATATCCTCGTAGACGGGCCCATGCCCCGCCGCCTCGAGCATCGCGTTCGTCTGCCGCAGCGGAACCCCCAAGGTGGTCGCGAGCCGCAGCACCATCTCGGCGGTCGGGCTCGATCGCCCGGTCTCGAGAAAGCTGACGTGCCGCGCGGAGACGTCGGCGGCGAGGGCCAGATCGAGCTGGCTCGAGCCGCGCTGTCTGCGCCAGTGCTTGAGCAGCGCAGCGAACAAGCCGGCGCGTGGATCGAAGTCGGGCATCGCGAGGTCGCCCCCGCAGCGTAACCCGGTCGGACCGGGTGGAGCACCTACCTCCGGAGGTCATTGCGGCGTCCGAGGCGCCGCGCGAGGGTTCAGTCCGCTGGAGGTTCTGCATGACGCACCTGACCGCGACGGACGCCGCCGACCTGTTCCGCCACGCGCCCGATCGGTTTCTCGATGTCGGCACGGGCGAGGTCGCCTACCGACGGGTGGGCCAGGGCCCCGACGTCCTCTTCGTGCATGGTTGGCCCGTCAGCGGGGCGACATTCCGTTGCCTCTTGCCGTTCCTGGCGCCGCACGTGACTTGTCACATCGTCGATCTGCCGGGCGCCGGCGACAGCCGATTCGACGCGAGCACGCCGCTCAGCGTCGCGAACCACATCCTGGTCGTGAAGCGCGTCCTCGACGTCCTGGCGCTCGACGACGTCGCGGTGGTCGGCCACGACAGCGGCGGGCTGATCGCTCGCCACGCGGTGGCCGGGGACCCTCGCCTGCGCGCGCTCGGTCTGGTGAACACCGAGCAGCCGCAGGGGCTGGGGTGGCGCTTCGAGCTATTCCTTCTTCCCCGCGGGCTCCCTGGCTTCGGTGGGGCGTTCGGCTGGGTGGTCGGCCAAAGGTGGCTGCGACGAAACAAGCTCCTGCTCGGGGGCGCATTCTCCGATCGCTCGCTCCTCGACGGGGAGTTCGACGAGTTCTTCGTGCGGCCGCTCGATGAGGACCCGGCGCGGTTGGAAGCGGCGGTTCGAGTGCTTCGTAGCTTCGACCGCGGGCACGTCCACGCGCTCGCCGACCTCCACGACCGGATCGACGTCCCGGTGCAGCTCGTCTGGGGTGCCCAGGACCCATTCTTCCCCGTGGCGCGAGCGCGCGAGATGGTGGGGACGTTCCCGAACGCGCGCCTGCACGTCGTCGAGGGCGCCGGGTTGTTCGCCCACGAGGAACGGCCCGAGGAGGTGGCAGAGGCGCTGCTGCCAATCCTTCGGACCGCTCCCGAGTGAGCGCGAGGGCTCGCGCGACCCGCGTCGCGACACGCCCTCGTGTGTCGAGCGCGGCCGAGCCGGTGCGTCTCGCAACGTCCGGGACCAGCTCGGTCCGGCGCGACCCCGCGCTCGGTCAAAGCTCCGATCCGCTACGACTCGGGCCGCGCATGCGACGCGCGAGCTCGCGCTGCTCCACTACATCGAGGCGGTGCCGCGACGCGCGCGTCCGGCAAGCGCGCTGAGACGATACTCCGTGTCGCGACCGTCGCACGCTCGTGACGTCGGCGCTCGGCCCACGGCTCAGGGTGTCGCGACCGTCGCGGCGCAGGCCTGGTACGCGCGGTCGAGCTCTTCGCGGATGCAGCCGTAGCAGTCGAAGCGCCGCCGGCGACCGCAGCCCGTGCGGGGCGCCTCGCGGTAGCGCTCGATCGTCGTCCGGGCGTCCGGATGCCCGTGGGCGGCGAGCCTCTCGAGCGCATCCTGGCGGCCGGCGCAGTCGGTCGAGAGCTCCAGATCGGACGCTGCCCGCACCCACTCGGGCACGTCGGCGCGAGCGGTGAGCTCGCGGGCCGCGGCCCGGCGGCGGGGGCGCGTGTTGGCGTGCAGCATCCGGTCGACCACCGGCTGGAGCGCGCTCGGGATCGGGCTCGGCGCCGGCAGCACGCGGGTCGCCGCAGCGGCGGGTGGCGGAGCGGGCGCCGGCGGCGGAATCCGGATCGCTGTGATGGAAGAAGAGCGCGACGAGGAGCAGCGCGAGCCCCGCGATCCCGAGGCTGGTCATGCCGGCCAGCGCGGCGACCGGAAGCCCGAACCGGTGGATCACCGGGATGACCGACGACATCGCCGCGAACCGGCGCAGCGCGTCGCGGACTGCGGTGGCCTCCGAGGGTCGATCCGCCGGCGTGCGCGCCAAGAGCCGATGGATCAGTGTCGCCAGCTCGGGCGGCGCCGTCGCCGAGGAGAGCTGCGGAATGATCGGCGGCTCCTCGGTGAGCTGGCAGGCCACGATCTGCGTCAGCTCCCGCGCGCCCCAGAGCGAGCGTCCGGTGCACATCTCCCAGAGCAGCACGCCGAGCGAGTAGAGGTCGGCGCGGGCGTCGGTCGGCTGCCCGAGCGCCTGCTCCGGCGACATGTAGCCCGGCGTGCCGACCACGTGGCCCTCTTCGGTGAGCCGCTCGCCCTCGCGTGTCTCCACCACGCCGGCCACGCCGAGATCGAGCACGTGCACGAAGGGCGTGCCGTCCTCGTTCGTCGTGAGCATCACGTTCTCGGCCGTCAGATCCCGGTGCACGAACCCGCGCGCGTGGATCGCGCTCAGCGCGTCGGCGACTTGCGCGCCGATGGTGCAGGCCTCCCGCCACGCGACCGGGCCGGCCTCGATCCGCTGCCTGAGCGAGAGCCCCCCGGCCACCAAGCGCACCACCAGGTACGCGCCGCCTTCCGGCAAGCGGCCGAAGTCGGTGGCGGACGCGACGTGCGGATGCTCGACCGCCGCCGTGGCGCGCGCCTCCCGCTCGAAGCGGGCCAGCGCCTCCTCGTCGCGCACCAGCTCGGGGTGGATCACCTTCAGCGCGACGCGCTTCTCGAGCGCCAGGTGCTCCGCCTCGAACACGCTGCCCATACCGCCGTCGCCGAGGCGCCCCACGATCCGGTAGCGCTCGTCCAGCGTGCGGCCGATCCAGCGCTCGTCGGCCGACTCCTCTTCGCTCACCCCCTGTGGCCCCCGCTGCTTCGGGTGTGCGCGCTGGTCTGCCGGAGCCTCAGGTGCGACGCGACCCGGCGGGCTCGCCGCGGCCGGAGGAAGCTCTTCACCTTCTCCAGCACCGCCTCGAAGCGGAAGGGCTTGCGGGCCACGTGATCGAAGAGCGTGAGCTCCACCCGGCGCAGCTCCGAGCCCGTGATGAGCACGATGCGCGGGCATGCGCCGGCCAAGCGCTCGCGCAGCGATTGGGCCAGCTCGACACCGGTCAGGTGCGGCATCGCCAGGTCGGTCACCAGCACGTGCGGCGGCGACTCCAGCGCCGCCGAGAGCGCCCGCTCCGGATCGGTGAACCCGCGCGCCGACAGCCCGTGCTCACGGAGCAGCCGCACGAGCCCGTCGAGAAGCGCGCGGTCGTCCTCCACCACCCACACGGTGTCCGTCATCGGTCTCCTCCGCTCTGCCGCCCGAGCGCCTGCTCGACATCGGCCTGCTGGACCTTCCTGCGCTTGCCCGATTTCGCGGGCGGACGGCTCGAGATGCGCCGCAGCCCCGCGAGCAGCCGCGCGTAGTCCTCCGGAGTCGCCGCGCGCTCGTCGACCGGCGCGTTGCGCAGCCACTGCTCTTCGTCGCTGGTCAGATCGGGCGGCGCGAGCTCCACCAGGAAGCGCGCGAGCCCCGAGGGCTGGGGCGGCGCGGGGTCGTCACGCACGCCGAGCAGGAAGTCGACCGAGATCTCGAGCAGCTCGGCGATCCGGCGCATCGATCCCAGGCTCGGCTCGGTGCGCCCCTTCTCCCAGTGGTCGACGTGCTGCCACGACGTCCCCAGCTCCCGAGCGAAGCGATTCTTGTTGAACCCCGCGCGCTCGCGTGCCCACGCGATGCGCTCCCCGATGCTCTGACCCAACATGGCGAGCATCATTCCACTGCATTCCGCTTTATGCAATTCGCTTCATGCATGGGGCGCCCCGACCGAGGCTGGCGAGCACCCCTCGGGGACCGGTCCGTCCGATGAGGAAGCTCAAATCGGCCCGTCCCGGCTGGTGATAACCTTCGCGCCGAGGGGAGCCTTCACATGCGAACGACCGCCTTCGTCACCATCCTGACCGCCTTCCTGGCGCTCGGGTGCCAGTCCAACGGCCCGCGCTTGATCACCGACGTCGACGGTGGAGGCGGCAACGGCGACGGGAGCGTCTCGCCCGGCACCGACGGCCAGGTCCCGCCGAGGCCCGACGCCGCGCCCTTCGACCCCTTCGACCCCGCCAACGCGTGCGGCTCGAGCACCATCCCGACCACCCGCGTGCCGGGCAGCCTGATGATCGTCTTCGACCGCTCGGGCAGCATGCGAGACACGCCGGACGGCGGTGACGCCAGCAGCACCGACCCCAGCAAGTGGGATCTGGCCACCGGCGTGATCGACAGCGTCCTCTCCTCCGTCTCGGACGAGCTCTCGGCGGGCCTGATGCTCTTCCCGAGCAACAGCGACTGCGGCGTCCCCTCGACCCCGGACGTCCCGATCGCGCCCTTGAGCACGACCCGCAGCCAGATCCAGAGCGCGCTCTCCGGCACCGGCCCGGGCGGCAACACGCCCGCCTTCGACGCGCTCACGGCGGCGTACCAGCAGCTCGACGTGTTGACCACGCCGGGCCAGCGCGGCGTCGTCCTGGTCACGGACGGCGGCGAGTCCTGCAACCTCGACTCGCGGGACACCGTCCTGATGCGCGTGCAGACCGAGCACGACACCAAGAACCGCCTCACCTTCGCGGTCGGCCTCGGCTACGCCGACAACAACCTCTCCACCATCGCCTACAACGGCGGCACGCCGCGCAACGACACGTGCATGCCGATGTGCACGAGCAACTCCTGCCTGGACGACTCGGAGTGCGGTGCCGGGAGTTGCGTCAAGATCGCATCGTCGATCTGCCCGGTGCCGGATTGATGGAGTCGGGCTTCTGTTCCTGCGCGAGCGATGCCGACTGCGTCGGCATCAGACCTGCCAGTCGCCGCCCCCCTTCATCACCTGCCCCCCGCTTCCCGGCGGGCTCTGTGCGCCGACCGCTGCCAGCGGCCCGACCGACTGCTGCGAGTACGACGCCTCCGCCTCCGACTTCCAGGCCCAGTTCGAGTCGGCGCTCTCGGAGATCGCCCGCCGCCTGCTCGACAGCTGCGTCTTCGACGTCCCCCGCGGCACCGACCCGAGCTCGTTCAGCCCCGACCTGGTCAACGTCGGCGTGACCTTCGACGGCGAGATGCGCACCGTCCTGCGCCAGGGCAGCGACAGCTCGATGAGCTCGTGGAGCTACACCGACGACTCGGACACCTCGATCATCATCCAGGGCCCGATCTGCGACCGCCTGCTCAGCGGGGATTCCGCGAACGTCGAGATCGTGCTGGGCTGCCCGACGATCCTGATCTGATCCGCGCGGCGCCGCAGGCGTCAGCTCGCCAGCTCCATGGGCTGCGCCTCGGTGTGCGCGAGCGCGGAGGCGGTGCGGCAGCCGACGATGGCGGGGGCCTCGCCGATCAGCTCCGGGTTGGTGAGGGCGTCCACCATGAAGAGCGCGAAGTCCACGCGGCGGGTGCGGTTGCTCTTCAGGATCGGGTCGCCGACGTGGCGGCTCCATACGGGCAGGCCCTCGCTCTCGCCTTCCTCGAGGTCGCTGCCGCGGACGACGGTCCAGAGGCGGTCGCTCTCGAAGATGCGGCGGCAGGCTTCCACCTGGTCGTCCAGCTCCGCGAAGCGGGCCATGCGCGCCATCCAGCCGAAGAGCTTCACGGCGCCGAGGAAGAAGGGCGAGTAGCCGTCCTGGCCGTCGCGGCTGATGTGCCAGCCGCACGAGAACACCAGCCGGGCGTCCTTCGGCGCGAAGTCCAGGACGGCCTGCGCGGTCCCGGACGAGTACTGCTGCACGCCCCACGGCGCGAGCACGGTGAGCACTCCGTCGCAGCCGGCGACGGCGCGGCGGATCACCTCGCGGTCGTCGGTCATGCCCGGGACGATGGTGATGCGGCCCTCGAAGCGCGCGAGCTTCTCCACGCTCTCTTCGCGGCACACGCCGACGACGTCGTAGCCGCGGTCGAGGGCGTGCTGGACCATGTACTGGCCGAGCTTTCCGGAGGCGCCGACGATGCAGATTCTGTGGATGGGGCGGTTGGCGTGCGGGCGGCGGAGGGCGTCGGTGGGGTTCATGGGAGGTCTCCTGGTTCTCGTGTCTGCCGGCGCTCCAGCGCGTCCGACACCCATGATCTACGCCTGCGGATTCGAATGGGCGACGCCGAAGATCGCAGCCGTGCTATGCAAGATGTGCATGGACTGGCGAGCGGTGCGCTTCGACTGGAACCGGGCGCGGGCGTTTCTGGTGACGGCCGAGGAGGGGTCGTTCTCGGCGGCGGCGCGCGCGCTGGGGATGGCGCAGCCGACCGTGGGCCGGCAGGTGGCGGCCCTCGAGGAAGAGCTCGGTGTGGCGCTCTTCGAGCGGATCGGCAACGCGCTCGAGCTGACCACGGCCGGGCTCGATCTCGTGGAGCACGTGCGGGCGATGGGCGACGCGGCGACGCGGGTCTCGCTGGCGGCCACCGGGCAGTCGCTGTCGATCGACGGGACGGTGTGCATCACCGCCAGCGAGCTCATCGCCGCGCACATCCTGCCGCCGATCGTCGCCGGACTGCGGAGGACCCATCCGGGCATCGAGATCGAGATCGTGGCGTCGAACGCCGCGCGCGATCTGCGCCGGCGCGAGGCGGACATCGCCATCCGCAACTTCAAGCCGGACCAGCCAGAGCTCTTCGCGCGCAAGATCGCCGATCGCGACGCGCGCCTCTACGCCAGCCCGGACTACCTCGCGTCGATCGGTGACCCGAAGACGCCCGCGGACCTGTCCCGCGCCGAGTTCTTCGCGTTCGATCGCACCAACCTGATGATCGACGGCCTGCGCGCGTTCGGGGTCGAGGTCACCTCGCGGAACTTCCCGATCGTGACCGAGAACCACCTCGTGCAATGGGCGCTGGCCAAAGAGGGCGCCGGCATCTGCATCGTGATGGACGAGGTGGGCGACGCCGAGCCGCGGGTCCGCCGCGTGCTGCCCGATCTGCCGCCATTCCCGGTGCCGATCTGGCTGGTCACCCACCGCGAGCTGCGCACCAGCCGCCGCATCCGCGTGGTCTTCGACCTACTGGCCGAGGGGCTCGCACGTTCGGCGGGGTGAGGTGTCCTGCGCTCTTGCGAGTCGGGCGGCTCGGGCTGCTGTCGGAGCCGCTCACGCGGCCTGCGGCTCGAGGTGTCCGCCGCGCTCTCCCCGAGCCCGACGAGTCAGGCTGCTGTCGGAGGCGTTCACGCGGTCGCGCTCTTCGCGGACTCTGGCGGCTCAGGACCGCCGGCGGGGGCGGGACCGTGACGTCTCCCGCTTCTGCGTGCTTCGCCGCTGGTGGATTGAGAGCGCGCCTTTGCCTCGCGCGGGTGGGATCAGCGCTCTCTGGCCGCTGCCGATCAGATCGCGGCGGCCGGCGGCGATGAGCGCTTCGCGGGCCAGCTCGTGGTGGGCCGGATCCCAGTAGAGCAGGAGCGCCTTCTGCATCCGCTTGTCGCGCAGGGTGTGCGCGGTGTACACGGGCTCGCCGCTGAACGGATCGAGGCCGGTCACGTACATGCTGGTGGCCATCGACATGGGTGTCGGGATGAAATCCTGAACCTGTCGCGGTCGGAGGCCTTTCTTCTTCAGGTAGAGCGCCAGCTCGATCATGCTCTCGAGCGTCGAGCCCGGATGCCCCGAGATGTAGTAGGGCACGAGGTGCTGGTCTTTGCCCGCCTCTTGGCTGGCGCAGGCGAACATGTCGGCGAAGCGCTCGTAGCTCTCTGCGCCGGGCTTCTTCATCTTGTCGAGGACGTCGTCGTCGACGTGCTCGGGCGCGACCGAGAGCTGGCCGCCCGTGTGGTGCTCGGCCAGCGCTTCGATGAACTCGGGCGAGCGCTCCGCCAGGTCGTAGCGGATGCCGGAGGCGATGAAGACTTTGCGGACGCCTTTCTCGCTCCGCACGCGCTTCAGGAGCGACACGAGCGGCGCGTGATCGGTGACGAGGTTCTCGCACACACCCGGATGGACGCAGCTCAGCCGGCGGCAGGAGCGCTCGATCTCTTCGCTCCGGCAGGTCATCTGGTACATGTTCGCGGTCGGGCCGCCGACGTCGGTGATGACGCCGGAGAAGCCGTCCATCCGCCGGAGCTGTCGCACTTCGCGCAAGACGCTCTCGGACGAGCGCGACTGGATGACCCGGCCCTCGTGCTCGGTGATCGAGCAGAAGGTGCAGCCGCCGAAGCAGCCGCGCATGGTCACGATGGAGTGCTTGACCGTCTCGAACGCGGGGATGGGCGCGTCGTAGGAATAGTGGGCGCGGCGCGCGAAGGGGAGATCGTAGAGCGCGTCCATCTCGTCGGTGGAGAGCGGGAGCGCGGGCGGGTTGAAGTAGACGGCCTCGGCGCCGTGCGGCTGGAGGAGCGGCCGGCCGTTGCCCGGGTTGGTCTCGTACTGGAAGGCCCGCGACATGCGGCTGAACGCTTCCTTGTCGCCGACGACCTCGTCGTAGCTCGGCAGGATGACGGTCTTGCCGTCCCGCACGTAGCGGCTCGGCTCGAGATCCTCCCACTCGCCCTTCTTGCGGACGTGGGCGGTGCCGCGGATGTCGCGGAGCGCGCGGACGTCGCTCGCCGGCATCGAGCCGCTTCGCGATCTCCCACACGGGCCGCTCGCCCATGCCGAAGACCAGGAGATCCGCCTTGGCGTCGAGGAGCACGCTGCGCCGGATCTTGTCGCTCCAGTAGTCGTAGTGGGCGATGCGCCTCAGCGACGCTTCGATGCCGCCGAGCACGATGGGCACGCCCGGCATCGCGCCGCGGATCAGGTTCGAGTAGACGACGCTGGCGCGGTTCGGGCGCAGGCCGGTCTGGCCGCCGGGCGAGTACTGATCCTCGGACCGCACCTTCTTCTGCGCGGTCAGCTTGTTCAGCATGCTGTCGAGGTTGCCCGCGGCGACGCCGACGAAGAGGCGCGGTCGACCCAGACGCAGCACGTCGTCGGGCCGATCCCAGCGCGGCTGGGCGATGAACCCCACGCGGTAGCCGCGACCCTCGAGGAAGCGAGCGATCAACACCGGTCCGAACGCCGGGTGGTCGACGTACGCGTCGCCGCTGACGATCAGGATATCCAGCTCGTCCCAGCCGCGCGCGTCCATCTCCTCGCGCGTGGTCGGCAAGAAGGTCTTCAGCTCGGCGCGCGAGCGCGAGCGTCGCGAGCGGCGCAGCGAGACGAGGTCGGACACGTCGGGCAACGTAGCACGCCCGCCACGCTCGCCACCGCGCCGCCGAGCGAGCGCTTCCGCACGTGCGCCAGGGCGCGGAGCGGCCCGAGGAGCGGTCCGAGCCTCCGCCCGACGCGAAGATCCCTCGCTCATCGATTTCCCGAGGAGAGCGAGCGCTTCCGCACGCACGCTCCGAGCCGCCGACCCTACGTTTCCCTCATGGACGCTTCTGAACGCCGAGCGCATTGGGAGCACGTCTACCAGACGCGCGCCGTGGACGAGGTGAGCTGGTATCAGCCGACGCCCGAGAGCTCGCTCGCGCTGATCGAGCGCGCGGGCGTGGCGAAGGACGCGCCGCTGATTGACGTCGGCGGGGGTGCTTCGACGCTGGTGGACTCCCTGGTGGAGCGAGGCTTCTCGGATCTCGACCGTGCTCGACGTCTCGGAGCGGGCGCTGTCCCGCGCTCGGACGCGGCTCGGCGAAGCGGCCGAGCGCGTACGCTGGATCGCGGCCGACGTCACCCGCGCCGAGCTCGATCGGCAGTACGCGCTCTGGCACGACCGCGCCGTCTTCCATTTCCTGGCCGACGAGGACGATTGCCGCCGCTACCGCGAGCTCCTGCACCGATTGACGGCCCCCGGCGCGCACGTGATGATGGCCACCTTCGCGCTCGACGGGCCGGAGCGCTGCAGCGGCCTGCCGGTCCAGCGCCACTCGGCCGAGACGATGCTCGAGCGCTCGGCCTCGGCCTCGAGCTGCTCGAGACGCGCGACGACGAGCACCGAACGCCGGCCGGCAAGATCGAGCGCTTCACGTTCGCGCTCTTCACCCGCGTCTGACGATGGAAGTCGGGGCTCATCCAGGTCGGCTTGCGTGCCGAGCGTCGGACGCGTATCGAGGCTTCCCATGAAGAAGGCACTCGGCGTTCTGACCGCCCTCTGGCTCGCTGGATGTGGTGGCGGCATGTTCCCCAACAATCAGGCTCATGAGCAGGCGGCGTTTCGCTCGGTGAGCCAGCGCGTTTCGTTCGACCTCGGATGTGACCGCCCGAGTCTCGTCCGGCTCGGTGACGTCAACCGCTTGGGCCAGCAGATGACCGCCACGACCATCGGCGCTCGGTGCCCGAACCAGCGCGCGACCTACGTCGTCACCTGCGTGAGCAACTGGGGGAACATCACCTGCACGCCTGAGATGAACACAACGTCCGGCGGAAGCGCGCCGGCGCGCTGAGACGGCGGAAGTCGGCGCCGTCCGCTACGCCGCAAGGTAGCGCGCGTGGTGGCGTAGGTGGTCCTCGACGAAGCTGGCGATGAAGAAGTAGCTGTGGTCGTAGCCGGGCTGCATCCGCAGCGTCAGCGCCTGGCCAGCCTCGCGGCACGCGGCTTCGAAGAGCTCGGGCCGGAGCTGCTTCTCGAGGAAGCCGTCGGCCGTGCCCTGGTCGATGAGGATGGTGCTCGGGTGCTGTGTCTGACGGACGAGCTCGGTGGCGTCGTACCGCTTCCACGTGTTGCGGTCGTCGCCGAGGTAGCCGGAGAACGCCTTCTCGCCCCAGGGGACCTGCGTCGGCGCGCAGATGGGCGCGAAGGCGGAGATCGAACGGTAGGCGCCCGGCTCGCGCAGGCCGAGCACGAGCGCGCCGTGGCCGCCCATGGAGTGCCCGAAGACGCTGCGGTGGGAAAGCCCCTTGGTGGGAAAGCGCTCGTCGACCAGCTTCGGCAGCTCGTCCCGCACGTAGCTGTACATGCGGTAGCGGCCCGACCACGGCTCCTCGGTGGCGTCGACGTAGAAGCCGGCGCCGGTGCCGAAGTCCCAGTCGTCGTCCTCACCGGGATAGCCGGCGCCGCGCGGGCTGGTGTCCGGCGCCACGACGATGAGGCCGAGCTCCGCCGCGACCCGCTGCGCGCCGGCTTTGCTCGTGAAGTTGTCGGCCGTGCAGGTCAGCCCGGAGAGGTAGTAGACGACCGGAAACGGCCCCTCGCCCGGCGGAACGAACACCGAGAGCTCCATCGGTCCGCCGCACGCGCTCGAGTCGTGCCGGTAGTAGCCCTGCACGCCGCCGAACGACGCGTGCTCTTTCAGCGTCTCGAAGCTCATCGGATCACTCGTAGAGGACGACCGAGCGGATCGACTCGCCCTCGTGCATGAGATCGAACGCGCGGTTGATGTCGGAGAGCGGCATCGTGTGCGTGACCAGCGAGTCGACCTCGATCTTGCCCTCCATGTACCAGTCGACGAGCTCGGGCAGCTCGGTCCGGCCGCGGACGCCGCCGAACGCGCTGCCGCGCCAGACGCGGCCGGTGACGAGCTGGAAGGGCCGGGTGGAGATCTCCTGCCCCGAGCCGGCGACGCCGATGATGATCGACTGGCCCCAGCCCTTGTGGCAGCACTCGAGCGCCTGCCGCATCAGATCGACGTTCCCGACGCACTCGAAGGAGTAATCCGCGCCCCCGTCGGTCAGCTCGATCAGATGCGGGACCAGGTCGCCCTCGATCGCCTTCGGGTTGACGAAGTGGGTCATGCCGAAGCGCTCGCCCCAGGCCTTCTTGTCGGGGTTGGTGTCGACGCCGATGATCATGCGAGCGCCCGCCATCTTCGCGCCCTGGATCACGCTCAGGCCGACGCCGCCGAGCCCGAAGACGACCACGTTGGCGCCGGGCTCGACCTTGGCGGTCTTGATGACGGCGCCGACGCCGGTGGTGACGCCGCAGCCGAGGAGGCAGACCTTGTCGAAGGGCGCGTCCTTGCGGATCTTCGGCCAGCGAGATCTCCGGCAGCACCGTGTGTGTGGCGAAGGTGGACGTGCCCATGAAGTGGTAGATCGGCTCTCCGCTCGCGCTGAAGCGGCTGGTTCCGTCGGGCATCAGACCTTTGCCCTGCGTGGCTCGAACGGCCTGACAGAGGTTGGTCTTCTGGCTCAGACAGAACTTGCACTGACGGCATTCGGCCGTGTAGAGCGGGATGACGTGGTCGCCCTTCTGGAGCGAGGTCACGCCGGGGCCCACGTCGACGACGACGCCCGCGCCCTCGTGGCCGAGGATCGAGGGGAAGATCCCCTCCGGGTCGGCGCCCGAGAGCGTGTAGGCGTCGGTGTGGCAGACGCCCGTCGCCTTCAGCTCGACGAGGACCTCACCCTCCTTCGGGCCTTCGAGGTCGACGTCCTCGATCGACAAGGGCGCGTTCGGTTCACGGGCGACGGCGGCTTTGATCTTCATCGTTCCTCCCGGCGCGCACGATAGAGCAG
This sequence comes from uncultured Pseudomonadota bacterium, assembly GCA_963832725.1. Taxonomy (GTDB): domain Bacteria; phylum Myxococcota_A; class Polyangia; order Polyangiales; family Sandaracinaceae; genus JAEZBP01. The sequence continues at coordinate 1,561,497 of CAWHVG010000005.1, read as the reverse complement.
CCCCTCGAGCGGAACCACCGAAATGTCGGAGAAAGCGCGGTCATCTCACGCCACCGCGAGTGCGCTTCGCCAGCGTCGCGGCGATCGCCGGGTCAGGGGGTGAGGATGGCTTTGCCCTTCACGCGGCGGGCGGCGAGGTCTTCGAGCGCGCGGGCGGCGTCCTCGAGCGGGTAGCTCTGATGGATGTGCGGCCGGAGCTGCCCCTTCTCGAGCATCGCGAAGAGCTCCTCGAGCATCGCGGCTTGCTCGGCCCGGTGCTGCATCGCCCACGCGCCCCACGCCACGCCGATGATGGAGCTCTGCTTGAGCAGCGGCAGGTTCAGCGGGATGGACGGAATCGATCCGGCCGCGAACCCGATCACGATGTGACGCCCGCCCGGCTTCAATCCGCGAAACGCCGGCTCGCTGTAGTCACCGCCGACCGGGTCGTAGACGACGTCGGCGCCGCCGAGCGCTTTGAGGCGCGCCTTGAGGTCTTCCTCGCTGTAGAGGATCCCTTCGCTCGCGCCGTGCTCTTTGCAGAGCTCGAGCTTCTCCTCCGTCGACGCCGCCGCGATGACCCGCGCGCCCAGGGCGGCGCCAATCTCCACCGCCGCCAGCCCGACGCCGCCGGCCGCGCCGAGGACGAGCAAGGTCTCGCCCGCTTTCAGCGCCGCGCGGTGCTTCAGCGCGTGATAGCTGGTCGCGTAGGTGAACCCGAAGCCGCCCGCGATCCGCGTCTCGACGCCGTCCGGGATTTTCGTCACCTGCTCCTCGGCCACCACGACCTGGCTCGCGAACCCGCCGTAGAAGGTCAGCGCGATCACCCGGTCGCCGACGGCGACGGCATCGACGCCCTCGCCCACCTTCGAGACCGTCCCCGCCACCTCGCCGCCTGGGGAAAACGGCAGCGGCGGCCGGATCTGATAGAGCCCCTGGATGATCAGGAGGTCCGGGAAGTTCACGCCCGCGGCTTCGACGTCGATCCGCACCTGACCGCGGGCCGGCTCGGGCTCGGGGAGCTCGCGCAGCGCCAGCTTCTCGGGTCCACCCAGCTCTTCACAGAGGATCGCTCTCATGGTGTCGCTCCCACGCGGCGTCGGCCGCCTGTCGCCGCTGTAGCCGTTCGCCGGCGTCCGTGCCAGAGCGGCCGGGAGGGGGCGCGGACGCGCGGCTCGCATGACGACGACGTGGTCGACGTCTGACGCGCGCTGATCGACGAGCGCTGAGGGCGCCGCTCACAGGCGGGTGGGAATCTGCGGATTAGTCGTCGAGCGCGGCGGCTCGGTAGGTCTCGGCCACCCGTACGACCAGCGGGAGCGGTGCGTCGAGCCAGCTGGCGTCGATCCTGCCCAGCTGCTGCCCTGTCGGGTCGTAGGCGGCCAGCGCTTCGCCGTTCGGTGAGTGACCGGCCGCGAAGAGACCGATCTCCGACCACGCCAGTGTCTGCACCCCGTCCGTGAAGCCCACGATGCAGCCGTCGGGCGCCAGGACGAGCACACGCTGTCGGGGTAGCGTCCGGTTCTTCGCCTCTTTCCAGTGCTTGCCAATCCGGACCGCGGTCCACGCCGCCAGCACGGTGAAGGCGATGAAGAGCACGTAGCCGATGAGCTGCAATAGCAGCGGTGACGTGTCGTGGAGCCTGAGCGCGGCGCCGATGGCGACCGACCCGACCACCGCGGCGTACCCGATCCCTCCGATGCCCAAGAACGCGAGGCCCTGCACGAGACCCAGGCCGGGATAGGAGACGCCGAGCATCACGGTGGACGGCACCTCGAGCGCGCCGGGCACCGGGTCGTGGGCTGCGATCCGACCGCGGAGCTCCTCGAGCGGGAGGTCTTGCCGACGCGTGCGAACCGCCTCCCGATACCCGCCGCCGCCCGCGCTCCGAGCTTCGAGACGACGCAGGAAGCCGGACAGGCCGTCGGCGGCACCGCCGAGCTCCGTCGAGCTCACTTCGATCCACGGCTGCGACGGCGGCCGGCGGGGGACCAGCACGTAGCCATGGCCCTCGTGCTCGAACGCGCCGAGCACGTCGCCCCATCGGACGAAGGTAGCGCGCCCCGCGCGGACGTGAAGCAGGCCGCCTTCTCCATGAACGTCACCCGGTCGCCGCTGCGTCCGTCGCGTGTGTGGGCCGGCAGGTCCTTCTCTGCGACGCCGTCGATCTCCACGAAGTCCGTCATCGTGCCCAGTGTAGCGCGCCGCGCCCGCCGCCGGATCGGGGTCCCATACCTATTCGGTACGTGCTCGCGCGGGGGGAGCTTCCCGGCTCGTCGGCCAGCGCGACGACGCCGTGCTCTCGGTGCCCGCGCTCAGTGCTCGAGTCGGCGCATGTCGCCGAGCGGGATCCAGACGGAAGATGCTCGCTCGCGAGCTCGATCACGGCGACCCGTCAGGGCGCGGTCGATCGGCAGCAGCGGAAGCCCACGTTGGGCGCGCGGAAGGTGTCGCCGGCGACCTCGAAGTTGAACTGGCAGGTGGTGCCGCCGCTCACGTCGTTGTAGGAGCCGCCGCGCATCGGGTTGACGCCGGCGGAGCGGGGCGCGGTCCACTCCTGCACGTTGCCGGACATGTCGAACGCGCTGCCGCCGCTTCCCCAGTCCGCGTAGCACGCCGCCATCGCGCCGGTGGGCAGCACGCCGTTCTGGATGCCCGCGGTGGACGAGTCGACGTCGTTGTCGAAGCCGTTGCAGGTGGCGCCCGAGTAGGTGCGGCAAGAGCTCGCGTAGCTCCAGTCGCAGGCGGTCGAAGCCGCCGTCTCGCACGCCTGCTGCCACTCCGTCTCGGTGCAGAGCTGCGCGCCGAGCGTTCTGCAGGCCGCGTCCGCCTCCGCGGGCGAGACGCTGGTCCACGGCAAGCGGCTCGGCTCGCTGCACGCGCGGTGCGTCATCGATCCTTCGTTGGTCCCGGTCGCGTCCGGATGGCTGGCTTCGTACTCGAAGATCCATCGCGGCGAGCCGCCGACGTCGAAGGAGACCCAGGAGGCCGGCGCCCCGTTGTCGATGACTCCGTCGCAGTCGTCATCGATGCCGTTGCACGCCTCGGTGCCGGGCGGGGGCGGCGCGGGCGCGGTGCAGGTGACCCCGTCGTGGGTCGAGTTGCAGATGTACGTCCCCGTGCGCGTGCAGGCCCCGAGCGCGCCGTTGTCGCAGGAGAGGCCCACGGTCGGGAAAGGATCGTCGACGACGCCGTTGCAGTCGTTGTCCAGCCCGTCGCAGCGGGTCTCGGTCGCCTCGTAGGTCGACGGGTAGTTGCAGACCCAGCCGGACGAGCCGCCGCAGACGGGGCTGGTGCCCGCGCAGACGCCGTTGGCGTTGCAGAACGTGGCGGGAGCCGTGAGCCCGTCGTCGACGACGCCGTTGCAGTCGTCGTCCCGGCCGTTGCAGACCTCCGCGCCGGTGTAGTCACAGGCGTACTCGCAGCCGTTGGCGGTGGAGCCGTCGCGGTTCACGAACCCGATCAGACAGGGGCCCATCGCGCACGTGCCGGTCGAGCAGACGGCCACCGCGTTCGGGTAGCTGCACATGTTCCCGCAAGCGCCGCAGTTGCGCGGGTCGTTGACGAGGTCGTAGCCGTTGTCGACGACGCCGTTGCAGTCGTCGTCGACGCCGTTGCAGACCTCGAGCGTCGGGCCCATCTCGCCGCTGCAGACCAACCCGCCTCCCATGCATTGCAGGGTGCCGGCGACGCACGCGCCGATCGACGAGCCGCAGGAGGTGCCGCCGCCCGGGTTGCCCTCGTCGACCATCCCGTCGCAGTCGTCGTCGAGCGCGTTGCAGCTCTCCGTGCCCGGCGTGCTGGCGCCGACGCAGACCAGCGAGCCGCCCGTACACTGCTCGCGGCCGGGCGTGCACACGCCGAGCGACGAGCCGCAGACGCGCCCGCCGCCCGGGTTCCCCTGATCCACCGCGCCGTCGCAGTCGTCGTCGATCCCGTTGCAGACCTCGGGAGTCGGGCCCGTCCCGCCCATGCAGGTCAAGGCTCCGCCCACGCAGTGCATCGTCCCCTGTGTACAGGCGCCCGTGCTCGAGCCGCAGCTCGCGCCGCTGCCGGGATCGCCCTCGTCGACCGTTCCGTCGCAGTCGTCGTCGCGCAGGTTGCAGGTCTCGTCGCCGGTCGCGGTGCAGGCGTACTCGCAGCCGGTGAGCACGACGCCGTCGATGTCGACGTAGCCCGGGTCGCAGGTGCCGAGCGCGCAGGTCCCGGCGTCGCAGGTCGCGCTGGCGTGCGCGAAGCGACACGTCCGGCCGCAGCTCCCGCAGTTCATCGGGTCGGTCATCAGATCGAAGTTCTCGTCGATCATCCCGTCGCAGTCGTTGTCGCGCCGGTCGCAGAGGGTCTCGGTGGGCTCGGTGGCGACGCAGTGGTCCTCGCAGCCGTTCGAGGGATCTCCGTCGCGATCGAAGAAGCCGACGTCGCAGCTCGAGACGACGCAGCTTCCGCCCGTGCACTCGCCGAACGCGTGGGCCGGCGCGCAGGCCATGCCGCAGCCGCCGCAGTTGGCGAGATCGGTCGAGGTGTCGATGCCCTCGTCGACCATGCCGTCGCAGTCGTCGTCGGCGTGGTTGCAGATCTCCATCGTGCCCGGCACGCAGCCGTCCGCGGGCGCCGCGTCGAGAGGCGGCGGCGGCGCGGCGTCGATCGGTCCGGCGTCGGCCCCGCCGTCTCCCGCGTCCGGCGTCGCCCCGTCCATCCCGTTGTCCGCGGAGCCGTCCGGGCAGACCAGGCAGTAAGGGTCGACCGCGCAGCCGGTGGCTACGATCAGGGCCAGCAGCGTCAGATGCGCGCGCTTCACGAGCGACCTCCGCGGCGCCGCAGGGCCAGCGCGAGCACCAGGCCCAGCCCGAGGAAGAGCGGCGCTCGTTCGGGCTCTCGCCGCGGACCGCCCGGCGCGCTGCACGCGCAAGAGCCGGCCGCCAGCACCCGCTCGGTTCCGTCGGAGGAGGACGACGCGTCGCCGGCGTCGAGGCCCGGCGTCGGGCCGGCGTCGTGGGCCCTTGGCGGGCCTCCGTCGGGCGGAGGCGGCGGGGTGCCTCCCGTGCACTCGCCGTCGGCGCAGACCTGCCCGCTCGGGCAGTGGAGCGCGTTGCAGGGATCGTCGTGGCAGGAGCCGGTCACCGGGTCACAGACGCTGCCCGTGCGGCAGCTCGCGCCGATGCAGAGATCCGGCACGCAGTCGCCACTCGCCGGGTCACAGGCCTGACCCGTGCCGCACCTCGCGCTGGCGCAGGGATCGGGCTGGCAGGTGCCCGCGTGGCAGAGCTGATCGGCCGGACAGGTGACGTCCGCGCAGCTCGTCTCGCAGGTGCCGGCGCGGCACGCCTGGGTCGCGTCGCACGAGGCGCTGTCACAGGGATCGGCCCCGCAGACGCCGGTGCCGGTGTCGCAGACCTGACCGGTCGGACAGCCGAGCCCGCGGCAGTCGTCCTGCACGCAGCGTCCCATCGGATCGCGCGGGTCGCAGACCAGCCCGCCGCTGCAGGTCACGCCGTCGCAGGGGAAGGTGCAGTCGCTGCCGCGGCAGACGCAGGTGGACACGGTCGGATCGTCGGGCGCGCAGGCCGTCGAGCCGCCGACGCTGTGCGTCTCCATCGCGCACGCGGCCGCGTCGCAGAGCTCGGCCACGCAGTAGCAGGCGCCGCCCGCGTCGACCCGCGCCGTCCGGCCGGTCGGGCACACGTATCCGAACTCGCTGTTCATGCAGGGCAGGGCGCACTGGCAGTCGATGCAGGCGCTTCCGTCCGGACAGAGCGCGCCGCCGGGAGGCGGATTGTCCGTCGCGCCGTTGCAGTCGTTGTCGGCGCAGTCGCAGACCTCGGGCGAGGGCACGACCTCGCCCACGCAGGTCTCGGTCCCGCCGACGCACTGGAGCGTGCCGGCCATGCACGCGCCCACCGAGCTCCCGCAGGTACCGCCGGCGCCGACCGACTCGTCGATGGTCCCGTCGCAGTCGTTGTCGAGGAGATCGCAGATCTCGTCGCTGGGCCCGATGCTGCCGCTGCAGGAGAGCATGCCGGTCGACGGGTCGCAGACGTTCACGCCGGGCGAGCACTCGCCGACGTCCGTGCCGCACGCGGCGCCGACGGGGATTCCGTCGTCGACCACGCCGTTGCAGTCGTCGTCGATGGCGTTGCAGACCTCGGGGCTCGGCCCGACGCTGCCGCTGCACGAAAGCGTGCCGGCGGTGCAGACCGTGGTCCCGGCCATGCACGCGCCGACGTCGCTCCCGCAGGGCGCGCCGCCCTCCGGGTTGCCTTCGTCGACCGTGCCGTCGCAGTCGTCGTCGACCCCGTTGCAGATCTCGGTGCTCGGGCCGATCCCGCCCACGCAGCTCACCGAACCGGCGACACAGGTCATCACGCCCGGCCGGCAGGCGCCCACGGCCGCCGGTCCGCACGACGCGCCGCCGCCCGGGTTGCCCTCGTCGATGCGCCCATCGCAGTCGTCGTCGATCCCGTCGCAGGTCTCCGGGCTGCCGCTGGTGCCGCCGACGCAGGTCAGCGCGCCGCCCAGGCAGTGCTCGGCTCCGGGCGTGCACACGCCGACCGCCGATCCGCAGCTCGCGCCGCCCCCTGGATCCCCTTCGTCGACCATCCCGTTGCAGTTGTCGTCGACGCCGTTGCAGATCTCGGTCCACGGACCGCTCGCGCCGACGCACATCCCCCACATGCCGCCGGTGCAGAGCTGGCTGCCGGGCGTGCAGGCCCCGACCGCCGAGCCGCAGCTCCGCACCTGGCCGTCGATCACGCCGTCGCAGTCGTTGTCGAGCCCGTCGCAGATCTCCGCGCTCGGCCCCGTGCCGCTGCAGGTGCCCCACGCGCCGGCGGTGCAGGTCTGGGTGCCCGTCGTGCAGACGCCCGTGCTGCTCCCGCACGGCCGATCGATGCCGTCGACCACGCCGTCGCAGTCGTTGTCGAGGCCGTCGCAGATCTCGGCCGTGGGCGTGCAGCCGCCGCAGACGCCGCCCTCGTCGATGATCCCGTTGCAGTTGTCGTCGATGCCGTTGCAGACCTCGCCCGGGTTCGTGCACAGGTCGCGGGCCGCGTGGCCGGCGGGGAGGTTGCAGTAGAGCGTGTGCCCCTCGTCGACGACGCCGTTGCAGTTGTTGTCGATGCCGTCGCAGACGTCGCCCGGGTCGGTGCAGAGGTTCTGCGCCGGATGCGAGGGACGGTCGCAGTAGAGCGTGAAGCCCTCGTCGACGAGGCCGTTGCAGTTGTTGTCCACGCCGTCGCAGACCTCGACCAGGATCGAGTCGGCGATGATCTGCGAGAAGGCGAGGGCGAGGGAGGTCTCGTCGCTGGCGTAGAAGCCGCGGTTCGGACCCGGCGCGTCGGTTCCGCCCGCGGTGGCGATGGCCTCGATTGACGTATCGGGCACGCCGACGCCGAAGCCGATGGGGTAGGTGTGGACGTCGACCGTCGTGCCGCCGATGGAGAGGCTCCGCAGCGCGGTCGCGCCGTCGGCGGGCGTGCCGCCGCAGGTCTCCGCGCCGTCGGTGAGGAGGATGACGTTCACCGGCCGGCAGCCGGCGTAGGGATCGCTGGCGATGGGGCTGCTGGCGCCGGTGAAGTAGGCCGCCGCTTGTCGGAGTGAGCCTTCCAGCGGCGTGTTGCCGCCGCTCCGCAGCTCGACGCCCGACCCGCTCGTGGCGGTGCAGGATCCGCACGAGTAGTCGACCCAGTTCAGGATGTCGGCCTGGTTGCGCGGCGCGATGGGGACGAGCAGCTCGCCCGAGTCCGCCGTCGCGTCGCACACCGTCGAGCGCCCCCGGCAGCCGCACGAGCCGCTGGTGCAGGTGCTCGAGCAGCTGCCGCGGGAATAGGACTGCTGGAAGCGCTCGAGCCCGAACGTCACGTCGCCGTACGCGTCGACCACCCGCTGGATGACGCATTTGGCGTCCGAGAGCCTCGTCTGCGGCTCGCCGCAGGAGTTGGTGCCGCCGCCCGTCGAGTCGCCCATCGAGCCCGACGTGTCGACGATCACCAAGAAGTAAGGGCTGATCGTGGTCGTGCTCTGGGCCGCCGCGGCGTCTGGCGTGAGCACCGTGAGCATCGACCCGACTACGGCGCCCAGCGCCAGCGTCCGTACGTTGATCATCGCCCCTCCCTCGGGGGGTGCCGGCCGGCGCCGACGCGCGCTCCAACTAAGCATGGTGCGTTCCACACAAGACCTGGAACGCGGACGCTCGGCGCGCTGTGCAACCCGGTGCACCGAGCACGACCACCGTACACCTGAGGGAAGGCGGCGACTACCAGTGACGGCGGAATTTTTCTGGTTGGAGGGACTCCGAACGGGGTCGCTCCGCGTCGGTGTCGAGCTGGCGGTGGCTCGCGAGCGGTGATCCAGCAGTTGGGGTCGAGTGTGCTTCAACGTGGGGTCTGCACCCACCCCGGGTGGCTAGCGCGGTGGCCATCTCGGAGACGAAAAAGTTCATGTAGGACATCGTAGGCGTACGGCATACGTGTTGCTTGGTGTGGCATGCATGAACGCGCGCGTCTGGATCGCCTCACTTCTCCTGGTCGGCTGCGCTCCCTCGGCGCTGGACGTCGCAGTCGGCGAGACGAACGTCGACGGGCCCTTCGACGAGCTGCCGGCGGACCAGAAGTTCGACGGCTCGCTGGGCCGGGGCCCGCGGGTGGCGGCCGGCGCCGACACCGAGGTGTGGGCGGTCACGAACCGGTGGTCGGACGCCAGCGCGGAGGCCGGGATCGCGTGGGAGGCCGACTCGGGGTTGGACTGGGAGGCCAAGTTCGACGCCTGGGTGGCGAGCTTCGACACCGAGCCGCGGGTCGAGGGCAGCGGGCAGACCTTCATCGTGCCCACGCCCTTCGGCGACCGCCGCTTCCACGCGCCCACGCTGGAGTGCGCCGAGGTGGCCATCCTGCTCCGCGCGACCTTCGCGAGCTGGTACCACCTGCCCTTCTACCTGGCGGGCTGGGACGCGCAGGGCCGTCAGACCATGTTCGCCGGCCACTTCGGGTTCGTGAACGCGAGCGGCGAGCGGGTCGGCAACTTCCCGAAGTTCCGCACCTCGTACCGCGACTACGAAGGGAGCTGGCGCGCGGGGCAGGCGTGGCCCTCGGACGCGCGGCTGCGGCGTTACCGCCTCGGCGACGACGACGCGGTCGGCTTCCTCAGCGAGGACGGCGTCGAGCGCGGCGCGGGCGCGTACTTCGACGAGCTCTTCCTGAACAAGCGCGCCGGCTACTTCATGAGGCTGGTCCTGCTCTACTTCGGCAGCACCAACCTCGTCGACGGCACCAACAGCTACCAGGTGAAGCCCGAGTCGATCGAGCCCGGCGACATGCTGATCGAGCGCTGGCAACGCCGCGGCATCGGGCACGTGCTTCCGGTCTTCCGGGTCGTCCGCCACGCCGAGGACGCGTTCGAGGTGAGCATCGCGTCCGGCTCCATGCCGCGCCGCGAGCCGGTCTGGCAGGAGCCGCGCGCCGCGCGCCACAGCTTCACGATCGACTACACCGGCGGGCCGGGCACCACCTACGACGGCGAGCCCTACTCGCACCTCGGCGGCGGGCTGAGGCGCTGGCGGACGGCGGTGCTCCGGAACGGCCGCTGGGCCAACGACGTGCTCGAGCGCGAGCGCGACGCGTTCATCAACGACCAGGACTACGACGCCATCGCGGCGCGGCCGGCCCGCTTCGACGCGATCCTCCGCACCCTCACGCCCGAGGAGCAGCGGGCGGTGATCGTCCAGCGCATCGACGCGGCGCGGGAGCACCTGCGCTCCTACCCGGCGAGCTGCGCGGCCCGCGAGCAGCGCGAGGACGCGTTCGCGGAGCTCTACGCGCTCGGCGGCGACCGGGCGAGCGTCGACGCCGCCTTCCGTACGCTGGAGGACTACGTCTTCTCCGCGCTCGTCTACGCGCAGTCGAAGACCTGCTGCTGGAACCACTCCACGGCGGCCATGTACGAGATCGTCATGGACTACGCGCAGAAGGAGCAGAGCGACGCTCAGGCGCGCGGCGAGTGCGTGGAGCCGACGATCTTCCGCAGCGAGCTGAACGGTTACGAGCGCTGGCGTGCGCACGCCGAGTCGCTGGGGCGTGGCGCCGAATGGCTCGCCTGGAGCGAGGACGAAGCCTGCGCGCAGCGTGACGTGGCCGAGGACACCGTGGACAGCGCGCGCGCGGCCACCCCCTACTGCACGCTGAACGACGCGCCGCCGCTCGTCGACGCGGGCTGCGACCCGACTGGCGCTTCGAACCAGAGCGACGCCACCCTCCTCGCGCCCGGCGTTTCCGAGGCCGCCCGCGTCTGCAGCGGCGAAGAGGACTGGTACCGCGTCGACGCGACCGGCTCCGTCACCGTGAGCATCGCGTTCACCAGCAGCGCCGGCGACCTCGACATGGAAGCGCGCGCCGCCGACGGCACCGTGCTCGCGCAGAGCCAGGGCGTCACCGACAGCGAGACCGTCACGGCCAGCGGCCCCTTCTTCGTGCGCGTCTACGGCTACAGCGGCGCCGAGAACAGCTACACGATCACCGTCGAGTAGAGCGCCGCCATCTCGACCGGGTGAGCCCGGGAGCGGCACAGCTCGGCACGCGCCCGCGGCCACGTTCTTCCCTGCGGACGTCTGGCCGGAAGATTGCTGAGGCGCCTCGCCGGAGGTGCTTTGCATGAGCCGAGACGAGAAGAAGAAGGGCAAGCGGATGCTCCTGAAGGCCGCGGCGCTCAGCAGCGGATCGCTGATCGCGACCGCGGTCAGCGCCTGCGGGAGCATGGTCGAAGTGGGCACGCGCGCCATCGACGCCGGCACGTCGATCGAGGACGCCGGAGGGCCAGTCGGCTTGTCGGTCGGAGACGCGGGCAGCACGATCGGGGACGCTGGCACCGACGCCGGCGCCGACGACGGCGGCCCCTGCTGCGGCGCGTTGGTGGGGGACGCGGGCGCACATTCCGGCGGCCTGTTCGTGCCGGACGGCGGCGACGACGGCGGGAGCCACTGATGCGCGGGCTCTTCGAGCTCGAGTGGATGGGCGGCGCGGCGGAGCACCACTTCCGCAAGGCGCGGCCGGGGATCGAGGAGCTGCCCTGGGGCACCCTCGATCCCTCGCGCTACGCGCCCGACGTCGTGGACGCCGCGCGCGTCTCCTGGACCGAGTCGGCGTACACGGAGTACCGCGCCGTGGCGGCGTTCTCCGCCGTCCTCAACGCGCTCACCGAGCTCTCGGCGCCGCTCGATCTGCTCGGCATGGCCAGCAGCTTCGTCGCGGACGAGGTCGTGCACGTGGAGCTCGCGAGCCGGGTGGCGATGGAGCTCGGCGGCGCCGCGCCGCGGTTGGTCGACTTCGACGACCTCGTCGCGCGCCCGAGCCCGGAGCTCTCGCCCTTTCAGCGCGCCAACGAGCTCGTCCTGCGGGTGAGCTGCGTCGCCGAAGCGTTCAGCGGCCGCATGGTCGTGGGCGCGCTCCGGACGACGACCCACCCCCTCACCCGCGCCGTCTACGAGCGCATCGCGGCGGACGAGTCGCTGCACTACCGGCTCGGCGGCCTCTACCTCGAGTGGGCGAGCGAGCGGATGGACGACGCCGAGCGCGCCCGTCTCTCCGGGGTGGCCCTTTCGAGCCTCCGCTCGCTCTCGGGCGCGTGGAAGCGCAAGCCCTCCGACGCCACCTCGCCGCGCCGTCGTGCGACGACGGAGGAGGTCCACGAGATCGGCTGGATCGAGTCGAAGCTCTATCCCGATCAGGTCCAGCGCGCGGTCCGTGAGGCCATCGTCGCGCCCTTGGCCAAGTACGGGATCGTCATCGACGAAGCCGAGGTCGACGCCCTGGTCGCTGTCGAGCCGCGCGCGGCCGCCTGAGACCCTCGACACCCGCGTGGGCGCCACCTCGCGCCGTGCCGGGCCGCCGCTCTCGGTGGCACGCGGTGTGGGGCGTGTTTCCGGGAGCATGAGTGAAATCGAATCCGCGAATACCGGACCGCCATGCGCCGTGGTGGGTTTCGTCGTTGCTCGGTCTTGCGATTGCGATCGCCTTCACCTTGCTTTTGCTGTCATGGCTCTGGCGGGTTCCTCCTGCGCTCACGTTCTCAGGCTGGTTCCAAGGCGATATGCCGACCTACGTGTGCTACGGGCGGATGGCCGAGAGGAGTCCAACGACTCTGAGCTATGGCAGCCCGCACGATCTCAGAGAGAATCCACCGCCGTTGTTGGTCAATCTTCCGATATCCATGATCGGATGGTTGCTCATGATCGGTGTGCCGCCGACGTGGATCGGTCATGGGCTCCGGTTGTTGTTCGGAGCCTGCATGTACACCGCGCTCGGAGCGCTTCTTCGGATCGGTTTTCGCTCGGGTATCTGGTTCTGGGTGGCATTCATCGTCGTTGGCTTGGGAGGCGGAGCGGCCTGGATCTCGGCGTCGTTCGGGATGCCACACAGTGTTCTGTCGCCCGCTTGGCGACGGGAAATAGTCCACCTCGAGGCGCCCTACTATTGGTGGTTCTTGGATGTGTTCAGGAACCTCATGTATCCGCTCGAGCTTTTCTATCACGCGATCATATTCGCTCAGCTGTACGCGCTCGGTTCGCGTCGGTGGCGTCTGTCCGTGCTCTTCTATGGGCTCGCCTGTCTCGCGAATCCCTTCGTCGGAATCCAAGCAAGTGGCGTACAGATGGGATCGTTGGCGTTGGGCCGGTGGCGCGGAGGTGGGCCTCCAAGATCGGCCTGGGCTCTGTCGGCGTTGCTCGCAACAGCTTTTGTCTTGTTCTACCTGGTAGTGCTTCCGTCGGATGGCGCGATTCGATCGCTGCAGGACCAACATCGGTCGGGTCTCGACGCCCATCTCACCATGCAGAGTATGCTCGTGGGGTATGGGATCGCGTTGCTCGCCCCCGTGGTGCTGCTCGACGCGGGATTTCGTCGTGAAATTTGGAAGCGGTTCGTGCTCGTACCAGTGGTGCTGCTGGCGGCTTGGACCGTCGTTCTAAGTCAGAACAGTAGGTTTGGCTTGGACGTCAAGTTGATGCCCATGCACTTCACGAGGGGCTACCTGCACGCAGCGCTGTGGATCACTCTCATTGCGTGGTTGCAGTATAGGATGTCGAAGGGCGCAGGTCCGCGAAGTGTGGCAATGGTGGGCGTGATGCTTGCGGTCGTGGTGCTCCCGGATACGGCCCTCTTTCTCGAAGATCAGTACAAAACGATGCCTCACCGGTCCAGTCTGGTTTGGGGGGCGACGTGGGAGGAGGTGCACGCGAGGCTGCGGAGCGAGAGTGAGCCGCAGCGAGTGTTGGTGGAAAGTTGGGAGATGGGCCGCCAGATATGCGCGTTGCACCAGCATCGGTCCGCGTTCGGGACGCCGCTGACAACTCCTCATTATCGGGACCGACAGTCGCAGTTGGATCAATATAGGAGAGATCCGGACCACGAACCGGAAGTCGTCAGATGGGCGACGCGGATCATTGTCTCGACGCGTGATGCGGAGCTCGACGCGGCCGTCAGAGACGACCGTGCGTGGGATTTTGTGTTCGGGAATTCCGATTGGCGCATGTACGAGCGAGTCCGTCGGTAGTCGCGCCGACGCCGCTCCACGGCAGGCTCTTTCGTCATCAGCGACTCAACCCGGGTGCGGACACGAGCCCCCCGCGTAGGGGCTCGGTTCAACGCGTCCTTTTGCCACGGCTTCGTGGTTCGCCGTCAGAGCCGCGCGCGCATCTTCTCGGCCTCGCGCCGATCGCGACGGCTGGAAGGAAGCGCCTCCCGGAGCGCGGGCCTCCCGGAGTGCGGCGAGGATCTCGAGTGTGCCCGGCCTGCGTGGCCGGTGATCGACTCGCCGGGGAGGGCGTGCCTTTCAGCTCTCGTCGGCGTAGTGGAGCAGCTCGGAGGCGCCGTGGACGCCCGGCTCGTCGCTCGCGGGGCCGCGGTCCTGGTGCTGCTCGATGGCGGCGCTCTCGCGCACGGCCTCCGGCAGGTAGGCGCGGGCGGCGGTGAGGGCTCCTGCGGGGTCGTCGGCGACGACCTGGAAGACGCGGAGCAGGCCGGCCGCGTCGGGCTCGATCGGGTCCGCCTGCACGACGAGGTGGTGCAGGCGTGGCGACTCGCTCGGGAGCGGCGACAGGCGGCGGCCGAGGGCCAAGAATGCCGGCGTGGCCACGCCCGCCGAGGCGGCCTCGAGAAAGCGTTGGCGGACCTCGGCCTCGTCGCCGCCCGCGCGCTCGAGCGCGACGGCCAGCTCGGCGCTCAGGCGGGGGCGGCGCGGGTCGTCCGCCGCGCAGGCGTCGTGGGCCGCGCGGACCATGGTCAGCCCGTCGTCGGCGCGGCCGATGGTGGCCAGGCACTCGGCGGCCAGCGCGAGCGCGTCCTCGGCGAAGGGGGGCGGCTTGGGCAGCGACAGGATGACCTCGAGGTCGTCGAGCGCCGCGCCGGGATTGCCCCGACGCTGGTGGGCGACGGCGCGGTTGAAGCGGACGGTGATCGGCTCGGCGCCCTCGGCGCTCAGCGCGCGCTCGAAGGCGTCGAGCGCAGCGTCGTAGCGGGCCAAGTCGGAGCGCACGACGCCGAGAAGGAGCCAGAGCGAGCCGGCGCCGGGCGCTTTCTCGACGCCTTCTTCCAATCGTTTCGCTGCCAGCGCGGGCTCGCCTCGGCCACGCGCCGCCAGCGCGGCGATCTCGAACCCGCCCGACCAGCCGAGCTCGAGCAGGCGGGCGGCGATGGCGTCCGCCGCGTCGAAGTCGCCACCCTCGAGCGCCGCCTGCGCGGCGCGCTCCAGCCGCCCCACTTCGTCTTCACGCGATCCGAACCACATGGGACGGTTCGTACCGCGGCGCGGGCGGGCTGTCATTCCGGCCCGGGTTGACTCATGCTTTCCATCGGCGGCGCGCGTGCTCATCTCTCTTCGGGAGGGTCGCGAGCCGCGGGTCCGCGTGCTGGCGCGCGGGCGTGGCATATTCGTCCCGGCCCGCTGTTGTTCTTTCGGGCCGTGTGCTCCGACCCGAGCACACCGCGGGGACACCGGAGGTCGAGATGAAGCTCCTACGCCCTGTTCTCGTTGCCGGCATCGCGCTCGGCGCGTTCGCTCTGAGCGGTTGCGGTAGCTACGGGTACGGATACGGCTCCGGGTACGGATCCGGCTACTACTCGGGCTACGGCAACAACTACTCGGGCTACGGCAACTACGGCTACGGCAACGGCTACAACTACGGCTACGCGCAGCCCTACTACCGTGGCGGCGTGCAGCGTGGTTACGGAAACGGCTACTACCGTCGCGGCCCCGCCTACCGTCGCGGCCCCGCCTACCGTCGCGGTCCGGTCTACGCGACGCCCGGTCGCGGCCGTGGTCGGGGCTACGCGCGGCCGCCGAGCCAGGTCTACCACGTCGGCCCGCAGTACCGCGGCGGCGGCGGTCGCGGTCGGGTGATGGCGGCGCCTCCGCGCGGTCGGGCGCCGGTCATGGCGCGGCCCGGCGGTGGCGGCTTCCGCGGTGGCGGCGGCGGCTTCCGTGGTGGCGGTGGCAGTCGCGTCACCCACGTCGGTCGCTGAGCCGCCCGCGACGTTCTGCCTCGCATTCGGCCGCTCCGGTCTCGAACCGGAGCGGCCGAAGTCGTTTGGGTCGCCGGTTCCCCGCGAGGGTGATCCTCGGTCGATCCGCGTCCGTTCCGCCAGCCTGCGATCCGGAGCGGCCGAAGTCGTTTGGTCGCCGGTTCCCCGCGAGGGTGATCCTCGGTCGATCCGCGTCCGTTCCGCCAGCCTGCGATCCGGAGCGGCCGAAGTCGTTTGGTCGCCGGTTCCCCGCGAGCGAGCGGATCTGCGACGGCTCTCCCTCGGTCCCGCGCCGGACGGCGTGAGCGCGCTCAGCGCGACAGGAAGATGGGGTTCGAGACGGCGTAGGGGAGGTCGCCGACCGAGTCGACGGGCTGGTCGCCGGCGGCGTGCAGGATGACGAAGGAGCCGCCGGCCTGGACGTCGGCCTCGATGGTGGCGTGGGCCCGGATGGTGGGATCGAGCGGGTCGGCGTCGGCGGCGGTGATGGGCATGGTCTCGGTGGTGACGCCGTCGACGATGACCTCGAGGCGGGTGACGTCGACCCAGGGCGCGGCACGGACCACGACGTCGAGGCTGGCCCGCATGCCGGCGCCGGAGACCTCGTCGCCCGGCCGCGCGCCGTCGGGGCCGGTCACGTCGAGGTAGATGCCACCGCTGACGACCGCGTGGCCGGCCATGGCCGTGTCGCGGACCATGTCGCCGGTGAGCGCGCGCGGGTCGTCCACGCCGATCCGGAGGCAGGTGCGCGGGAAGCCGACCGGCGCGTCGTAGATGCGGTGGCTGTCCGAGGAGCCCACGGCATAGACCCGGCGGCCCGAGACCAAGAGCGAGAGCCAGTCCTTCACCGTCGTGTCGCGGTTGTGCTCGAAGTCCGACGAGTTGAAGACCTCGACCACCGAGAAGCGGTCGTCCCAGAGCTCCGGGTGCGTGACGGCGCCCGTGTCGGGGTCG
The DNA here is from genome assembly GCA_963832725.1 of uncultured Pseudomonadota bacterium. GTDB lineage: Bacteria > Myxococcota_A > Polyangia > Polyangiales > Sandaracinaceae > JAEZBP01. The sequence goes on along the minus strand of CAWHVG010000005.1, from coordinate 1,545,061 downwards.
TAGCCGGCCTGGATGAAGTAGCCCTGGCGGATGCCGCCGGCTCGAGGGTGATTGATGATGAGCCCCGGCGACTCGGGCCGGCCCCGCACCTCGTCGAAGACCGCGGGCGCGAGCCGGTCGTACCAGAGCACGGCGCCGCCGCTCGGGCGCGAGTCGTCGGGCACCAGCGGGAAGACGCCGAAGTGGCCGTAGGTGAAGGTCGTCAGCTCCAGGCCGGCGATGCCGAACGCGAAGTCGGCGAGGCCGAGCGACTCGACGACGGGCTGGAAGTCGTTCACCCACTCGTGGTCGCTCCGGATCGGGATCTCCAGGCCGTCGGCGACCAGCGCCCGGACCTTGAAGGTGCCGGTGTCGGCCGAGTCGACCGAGCGGTGGGTGTGGATGTGGAAGTCGGCGCACATCACGTCGGTGGTGTCGACGACCCGCGCCAGGGCGGCCGTGACGGGCACCTCTTCGCCGGCGTTCACCTGGACCTCGGGATCGATCCGCTCGTACTCGGGGCCGCGGGTGACCGAGACGCGGTAGTGGCCGACCGGGACGTCCAGCGAGACGACGCCGTCGGTCGGGAACGCGACCAGGCTGCGGCCGTGGCTGGGCGGGTGCTCGCCGAAGGGATCGGGCGCCGTCGGCGGGCTGCCGTCGAGCGGGAAGACCTCCACCCGGACCGGCATCGGCGTGTCGGCGTCGTCGGTGGCGGTGACGGCGATGGTGCCGCGGGCGCCCATCTCGACCTGGACGTCGCCGCTGCCGATGTCGACCGGGCCGACGAGGCCCTCGCCTTCGCGCCAGGCGTAGATCTGCGCCGCGTTCGGATCGACCTGGACGGAGAAGGTGCCGTCGGCGGCCGGGCGGAAGCGGGTCAGGTGCGTGCCGTCGGCCGTGGTGACGTGGAGGCGAACGTCCTGGGCGGGGCTTCCGTCGGCCTCGACCACGCTGCCGCTGAGGGTCTGGAGAGAGGTGCCGTCGATGCCGGCGATGGCCGCTTGGACACCGGGCAGCCCGTCGCCGCCGACCACCATCCGGCCGAGGTGCAGCCTCCCTTCGCCGCAGCGCTCGAGGATGTAGCGGGAGCCGGTGATGACGTCGATGCCGCCGGTGCCGAAGAGCGGGTTGACCATCTCGCCGTCGGCGGCCTTCCACGCGTAGCTGGTGGTGTCGTCGCCCTCGAACGCGACGTACTCGGTCGGCAGGAGGCGGTCGCCGAAGCCGTTCTCGGGCGCCCAGGCCGGCATCCGGAAGCTCTGGAAGAAGGCCACCACGGCGCCCTTGCCGGCGCGGATGCCGCGCTGGTCGGCGCGGACCGAGAGGTAGATGTCGAGCGCGTCCGAGTCGGGGGCCAGCTCGTAGTCGAGCGCGGCGGGCATCCCCTCGAAGTCGCCCGGCAAGAAGCCGTCGAGCAGGTCGGCCAGGGCGCGGATGCGGGTGAGCGTGCCGACCGCGCGGATCACCGCGGGCTGCCCGTCGCTCCCGTCGGCGACCACGCCGACCGACTCGGTGGCGAGGATGAAGCGGCCGAGGCCGAGCAGGATCATGTTGTAGTCGGCGGGCTTCACCAGCGCGCCGCCTTCCACGCGCGCGAGGCCGACCACGCGACCGCCGTAGGGGTCGTAGAGCTGGCCGGGGCCCTGGTCGCTGCTGACGATCACGCCGACGCGCTCGTTGGCGAGGACGAAGTCGCCTTCGCGCCACTGACCGAGGCCCGTCGAGTCGGTGGGCACGGCGTCCGCGGACAGCCGGCCTGCGCGCACTTCGCCCGCCGCCACGGAGAGCGGATCGGCCGCGCCGTCGCCGCTCGGCACCGTGAACGCGTCGGGCGTGCATTGCGGCTCGGCCGCGTCGGGCGCGTTGGAAGCTGCGTCCGGCGTGGTGGAAGCGTCGTCGGGCCCGTTCGAGCCGCCGCACGCACCGAGCGCGAGGGCGAGCACGCAAACGATCCACGTGGGTCTCGTCGTCGTCACGGACGAGAGTATCGGCGCCCGAGCGCGCGATGAGAAGGGATCGGTCGGAAAGGCGACGAACGCGGCGATCGAGACGCGATCGGGGGCGGCGCGATCCCGGCGTGCGAGGCGGCGACGTGGGGGCGACTGCGTGAGCGCGAGGATCGCGCCTTCGGGCCGAAACAGTCGAAATCGCGCGAAATCCGGGGCGGGGCCCATCCGCGGCCCGTGCCTCCTCGGCGATACTCGGCATCGCCTCGTGGGCCCGAGCCACGGCTGAACCCCGTCGCGCTCCGCGCTCTCTCGGCTCTCCGAACGGATCGGTGCTCTAGCTAGGCTAGGGCTAGGCTCAGGCCGCGCGCTCGAGGGCGGCGCGATCCCAGCCGGCGAGTGAGGCGCCGGCGTCGTAGGTCGACTGCATGAACGTGAGGATCGCGTCCTCGGGGCGAGCGAGCTCGCGCACCCAATCGTAGGGGAGCAGGAACTCGCCGAGGGCGGGCTCGTAGCGGGCGTCGGCCGGCTGGACCCGCGCGTCCGGGAGTCCCCCGGGCTCGGGGACGGCGTAGGCGTAGAAGACGGGTGCTCCGACGCGGCCGCCGCCCGGCCAGTCGCCGCCGAACCAGAAGCCGTGGCTGATCACTTCGTGCGAGTAGGCCTCGCGCATCACCGGATCGTCGGGCGGGCTCGGGTTCGGCCGGCCGGAGAAGCGGGTGACCGCGACGTCGAACGCGCCCCAGAAGAACTGCACCGGGCTGCACTTGCCCTGATAGCGGCCCCGGAACGCCTCGAACACGCGGTGGACATCGCTGAGGATCCTCCACATGCGCGCGACCTGATCGCGCTCGTAGGAGCAGTGCGCGCGGTCTCTCGGGAAGGGCGTGTGGTCGGCGACCTCCACCGGCACCGGCCACAGGCTCGCGTCCACGCCGAGCGCGACCAGCTCGCGGCGAAACGTGCCGTAGAAGTCCGCCACGGAGGTCGGCCGGAGCGAGAGCCGGCGCTCGATCCCGTCGCTGGTCGAGAAGACGAGCTGGTGGTCGAGGAAGTCGAAGGCCACCTCGAGCTCCCGCTCGCCGAGCGGCATCGGCGTCGTGGTCAGGCCGCGCGCGTTGAAGCGCAGGCTCGAATGCCACCAGTGGTTCATGGGCGGGCTGAGGGCGAGCTTCAGCTTGCCGACCATCTGGGTCCAGCGGTGGAGGGTCTGGTAGGTGGGCTCCCACTCGTCGAGCGGCAGCGCCGGCCACGCGTCGTTCCTCGCCATGTTTGGATCGCTAGTACCGTCGCCCGGAAGTTCGATCGGGATTTCGACGCCGTACCCACTTCCGGACGACGGTACCGAGAGTTGGGCTGCGATCGAGCGCCTCAGCCCGCCGGAAGCACCAAGAGGTCTTCCAGGAAGAACGCCGAGAGCTCGGCTCGGCCGCCCAGGTCGGCCTTCTGGTACACCGACGCCGCCTGCTGGCGAACCGTCTTCTCCGAGGTGTGGCGGAGTCGCGCGATCTCGCGGTGGCCGAGGCCCTTGAGCAGGAGCTGTGCGACCTCTTTCTCGGCAGGAGTCAGTCGCCATCGGTCCAGCTGTGAGGCGATGCTGTCGGCGATGCCCAGGCTGAGCATTCGCGCGTCGGCACGGGCGCGGTCGAGGTCGCGATTCGTCGCGTCCAGATCGCGACGGAGCTGCAGTGCTCTGTTGCGAAACGCCACGGCTTTGACCGCCGCCAGCGCCAGCGCGAGCGTCCACGGGAGCAGCATCAGCGCCTGCACCGTCAGATGATCGCGCGGCGCGCTCCTGGCGACGTCCTCGGCCAGATCGACCACGAGAGGCGCACTGCCGAGGGAGAGCAGCACGCCGGCCCAGATCCAATCACGAGATCGCGTCATGAACGGGCGAACAACCGGAGCGACCCGGCTTTCGTTCCCGGCGGGTCGAACATCTGCCTGACGGCGCGCACTGCGAATGCCGTTTTCGCGGGCGATCGGGCGCATCGGACATTTGTCGGACGATGGCTCGGGGGTCTCGATTGTCATGGGATGCACGAAACCTCTGCCGATCGTCGATCGGATCCATTCAGGTGCATCGTGTCTCACATTCATCACGTCACGACCGTCGAACCGCCCTACGCCTACACCACCGAGGAGGTGATCGAGGCCTTCGATCGCCTCTGGCTCCACGAGCTCTCGGCTCCGCTGCAGCGCAAGTGCAAGCGCTTGCTCTCCGGCTCGCAGATCGTGCGGCGGCGGAGCGTGGTCCCGATCGAGGTGATCCTCGGCCAGAAGGGGCTCGGTGAGCGCAACCGCCTCTACGCCGAGGCCATGATCGAGCTCGGGGAGAAGGCCCTGCGCCGCGCGCTCGACGAGAGCGGCACTCGGCCGGACGAGATCGGGGCGATCGTGAGCACGAGCTGCACCGGCTTCATGATCCCCTCGGTCGACGCGCACCTCGTGGACCGCGTCGGATTGCCGCGCGACGTCCTGCGCCTTCCCGTGACCGAGATGGGCTGCGCGGGTGGGGCAGCCGGCCTCCATTACGCCAGCGATCTGGCGCGCGCGCGGCCCGGCAAGAAGGTGGTGCTCCTCTCGCTCGAGGCACCGACGCTGACCTTCATCCACGGCGACCACAGCGGCGAGAACCTGGTCAGCGCGTCGATCTTCGCCGACGGAGTGGCCTGCGCCATCGTGGGCGACGAAGGCCCCGGCGCCGCCATCCTCGACGCGGACATGTACCACTTCCCGCGCTCGACCCACCTGATGGGCTACGACCTGATGGACGCGGGGTTCAAGATCGTCCTCGACCGCCACGTGCCGGGCGCCATCTTCGAGCACTTCGGCGGGATCGTGGAGCCCTTCCTCCGCCGAAACGGGCTGCTTCCGTCGGAGGTCGAGCACTACATGGTGCATCCGGGCGGCAAGAAATCCTGGCCATGGTCGAGGACTTCGCCGCCACCCACGGGCGCGACGTCGACGACTCGCGCGCGGTGCTCGAGACGCGCGGCAACATGTCCAGCGCCACCGTGCTGCACATCCTGGAGCGCAAGCTGAAGCGCGCGCGGCTGGGTGAGCTCGGCTACCTGCTGGCGTTCGGTCCGGGCTTCACCGCCCAGAGCCTCCTGCTCCGCTTCGGGTGATCGCCGTGAGCTCGACCTCGTATGACGCCGTCGTGGTCGGCGCCGGTCCCGCAGGCGCGCTCACGGCGCATCTCTTGGCCGTCCGCGGTGCTCGGGTCGTGATGCTCGAGGCCGCGCCCGCAATCCGCCGCAAGGTCTGTGGCGAGTACCTCTGCCCGAAGGGCGTGGAGCTGCTCGAGACGCTCGGCCTCGGCGCTATCGCCCCCGGCCGCGACATCGTCGGGATGCGCATGGTCAGCCCGAGCGGGACCGTGGTCTCGGCCCGCTTCCCGGATCGCGGCGGGCGCCCTTCGCTGGGGCCTTCGCTCGGCCGGGCGCTGGACCGGCGTGTCTTCGACGGCGCGCTGGTGGACTTGGCGCGCAGCTCGGGCGCGCGGGTGGAGCTCGGGGCGCGGGTGACTCGGGTGGCTCGGAGCGAAGACGGCTGGGTGCTGCAAACGCGCGCCAGGGCCGAGGTGCGGGCGCCGCTCTTGATCGGCGCGGACGGCCGCCGCTCGGTCGTCGCCAAGGCGCTCGGCCTGCGTCTGCCTCCCTTGCACGCGCGGGTCGCGCTCCACGGGCACTTCTTCCACCCGAGGAAGAACGGCGCGTTCGGCGAGATGCACATCCTCGACGACGGCAGCTACATCGGCGTCGACCCGACCGGCGAGCACGAGGTGAACGTGTCGCTGGTGTGCTCGGCGGAGCGACTGCGCGAGCTCGGCGGACCGATGCCCACGCTCCAGCATCACCTCCGCCGCGCGCCCGACTACTTCGCGCGCTTCGGTCCCTATCCCGCGCACGCGGCGCTGCACGCGGTCTCGCCAATCAGCCATCGCGTGGCCTCGCCCATCGCCGAGGGCGCGGCGCTCGTCGGTGACGCGGCCGGGTTCCTCGACCCGCTCACCGGCGAGGGGATCTACTACGCGCTCTTCTCGGCGCATGCCCTCGCCACGGCGCTCGCTCCCGTCCGCTCGTTCGAGCCGGCCGCGCTCCAGTCGGCGTTGCGTGCCTACGCGCGCCAGCGTCGCCGCGCGCTCGCCTCGAAGCAGCGGCTCAATCGCGGCTTTCAATCGATCCTTCGCCGGCCGGCGATGGTCGAGCGGCTCGGGGGCGCCCTGGCGCACAAGCGCGCTCGCGCCGACGCCTTCATCGGCACCATCGGAAACGTGTACGGCCCCGTCACGGGGCTGATGAGGACCCTCTCACGATGATGAACCAGCTCGTCTCGACGACGGCGCTCGCCCTGGCGGCGGCGCTCGCGACCGCCACTCCCTTCGGGCTCGCCCGCGCCCAGGACCGTCACGCCCAGGATCGTCAGGCGCAGAACCGTCAGGAGCAGCGCTTCCACGACGCAGGGCACGGCGACGACTATCTGCACTTCCAGCTCACCAGCACCAAAGCGGGCTTCATCACGACCAACGTCGACGGTCGCGTCCGCGACTTCCAGCTCTCCTACGAGCGCGACGGAGAGGCCGTGCAGAACGCGCGGATCGTCTTCCCCGTCCGGGCGATGACCACCGACAACGGTGGCCGCGACGACAAGATGTGGGGCTTCTGCCTCGACGCCGAGCACCACCCGGACATCGAGGTCGCGATCCCCGGGCCCATCTCCGTCACGACGCAGGGTGACGTGCTCGGGCGGATCAAGATCCGCGGCCAGTGGCATCCGATCCCCATCACGCTGACCGCGCGGCCCGGTGGCGGCGGCACGGTGGTGGACGGTGAGGCCGTCGTCTCCTTCTCGCGCCTCGGCATCCCGGATCCCTCGATCTGGATCGCGAGCGTCCACGACGACATCCGCATCCGCTTCCACATGGCCGTCCCGACCCAGCGTCACGCCGCGCGCTGAATCGCCGCGGCGAGCGCGTCGTCGTGCGCGACGGGAGACGCCACGCGATGGGCCTATACTCGTCGCCATGGCGAGCGCGCGCACACACTTCCGCACCTGCTCTCTCTGCGAGGCGATGTGCGGGATCCGCATGGAGGTCGACGAGGACGATCGCATCACGTCGATCCGCGGGGACGAGGAAGACCCCTTCAGCCGCGGGCACATCTGCCCGAAAGCGGTCGCGCTCCGCGATCTGCACGAGGATCCCGACCGGCTGCGCGAGCCGATGCGCCGGGTCGGCGACCGTTGGGAGCGCGTCTCGTGGGATGCCGCGCTCGACGAGGCCGCCAGCCTGATGCACGAGGTGCAGGTACGTCACGGGCGGGACGCGATGGCGACCTACCTCGGCAACCCCGCCGTCCACAACCTCGGCGCGATGCTGGTCGGGCCGGTGTTCCTCCGCACGCTGCGCACCCGGCACGGCTACTCGGCGACCAGCGTCGACCAGCTCCCGCACATGCTGGCCGCGCACCTGATGTTCGGTCACCAGCTCCTCTTGCCGATCCCCGACGTGGACCGGACCGAGTGGATGCTGATCGTCGGCGCCAACCCGCTCGCCTCCAACGGCAGCCTGATGACGGCGCCGGACATCAAACGGCGGCTGCACGCGATCCAGGAGCGCGGCGGCAAGGTCGTGGTCGTCGATCCGAGGCGCACCCAGACGGCGGCGTTGGCCGACGAGCACGTCTTCGTCCGGCCGGGCACGGACGCGTGGCTCCTGCTCGGGATGCTGCACACCCTCTTCGACGAAGGGCTCGCGCGGCCGGGTCGCTTGGCCACGTTCACCGACGGATTGGACACGGTGCGGGAGGTCGCGGCTCGGTTCGCGCCCGAGCGCACCGCGCCGCGCACCGGTGTCGAGGCCGAGGTCGTCCGGCGCCTTGCGCGCGAGCTCGCGGGAGCGAAGCGGGCGGTCGTCTACGGGCGCATCGGCGCGTCGGTGCAGGCGTTCGGAACGCTCTGTCAGTGGCTGGTCAACGTGCTGAACGTGGTGACGGGCAACCTCGATCGCGAAGGCGGCGCGATGTTCACCAAGCCGGCGGTGGACGTGCTGCGCGCGCCGCGCGGCCTCGGCGCCAGCCCGGGGAGCTTCGGCCGCTGGAAGAGCCGCGTGCGCGGGCTGCCGGAGTTCGGCGGAGAGCTGCCGGTGGCGACGCTGGCGGAGGAGATCCTCAGCGAAGGCGAGGGGCAGGTCCGCGGGCTCTTCACCATGGCCGGCAATCCGGTCCTCTCGACGCCCAACGGCCGCCAGCTCGAGCGCGCGCTCGCGTCGCTCGAGGCGATGGTCAGCGTCGACTTCTATCTGAACGAGACGACCCGCCACGCGAACGTGATCCTGCCGCCGACGGGGCCGCTCGAGCACAGCCACTACGACGTGGTCTTCCACCTCTTGGCGATCCGGAACACGGCCAAGTATGCGCCGGCGCTCTTCGAGCCGGCGCCGGGCGCGCTCCACGACTGGCAAATCCTCCTCGCGCTCACCACGCGTCTGGAGGCGCAGCGGAAGCCGGGGTTGAAGGGGCGCGTGGGGCGGAGCGTGCGCGATCGCTTGTTCACCAAGCTCGGGCCGGAGGGGATCATCGATCTCGGCCTGCGCGCCGGTCCTCACCCCGGGCTGCGGCTGAAGAGGCTGCGCGACGCGCCGCACGGGGTGGATCTCGGCCCGCTCGAGCCGTCCTTGCCCGAGCGCCTCTTCCGCGATCGCATCGCGCTCGCACCGGCGCCGATCGTGGAGGATCTGGCGCGGCTCGAGGCGGCGTTCGATCGAGTCTTCCACCGCGTCGCTGGCGCTGATCGGCCGCCGCCAGCTCCGCAGCAACAACTCCTGGATGCACAATGCGCCGGTGCTGATGAAGGGGCGCGAGCGCTGCACGCTGCAGATGCACCCCGACGACGCGAGCGCCCGCGGCATCGAGAACGGGGCGAAGGTGCGGGTGCGCTCTCGCGTCGGCGAGGTCACCGTGCCCGCCGAGCTCACCCGCGACCTGATGCCGGGCGTGGTCAGCTTGCCGCACGGCTTCGGCCATGATCGGCCCGGGGTTCGCCTCTCGGTGGCCAGCGAGCACGCCGGCGCGAGCCTGAACGACCTGACCGACGAGCTGGCCGTCGACGCGCTCTCCGGCAACGCGGCGTTCAGCGGTGTGCCGGTCGAGGTCGAGCCGGCCGCCTGAGCGGCGCGACCGGTGCAGACCGGGCCGAACACGCTCACGAACGGGCCCACGCCATGGGCAATCGCGTAGCTCGACGTCGATGCGACGAGGTCGAGCCCGCGGCCTGAGCGAGGCGCCGCGGAGCTCGGCCAAAAGGACCGGAGCGAGGAGCAACGTGGCGAGCGGGGCTGCAGCGGCGCTCGAACGCAGGAGTGAACCGTTCGCGGGCCCCTACTGGCCGTAGGTCGCGCCGAAGGTCTGCAGGCGACCGTCGAGGACGCAGAGGCTTCCGTCCTCCATGTTCTGCAGCGTCACGCGATGGAAGGTGAGGTCCGCCCGAGCGAGGTTCGAATCGTACTCCGTCACCGTCACGCTGCCGGAGATGGGATCGTCGATCTGGTGCGTGATCACCGCCGACGCATCGAGCGCCATGTTCGTCCACATGCGCTGACCGACCATGACGTTGATGGCAGTCTGCTGATCCATCCGCTGCTGCGTGCTGATGTTGGCCGTCCCGTCGACGCCGTCCAGCGACATGATGATGGAGCCGGTCAGGCCGGCCATGTTCGTCGACATCACGTTGAGCGAGCCGGAGCCGCCCGTGACCATCAGGCGCGCGTCGAAGCGTGGGTGGCATTCCCCGGTGAACGTGACCCCGACGTTCGGCGTGCGCGGGTTGGTGGAGCCGGTCGCCCCGCCGCCGGTCAGCCCGCCGCCCGAGCCGATCTGCACGCCGCCGCCGCTCCCGAGCTGCGGGTCTGCGGCCTGCACGCTGGTGCGCTTCAAGAAGAGGAAGTAGCCGGCGCCGCCGAGCACCAGCGCGCCGAAGAAGAGCAGGCCGAGCACGCCGACGGCGACGAGGACGATGCCATTGCCACCTCCGCTGCGCTGGGCCTGCGCGACGGGCGGGATCGCGGTCGCCGGTCCCGTCTGGGCGCCGCTCGGCGGGTGGCCGTACGGGCCGCTCGGCGCGAGCGAGCCCGCCTGTCCGGTCCACGCGCCTCCTCCCATCGGCCCGGTCTGCTCGCCGGTCTGGTGCAGCGCCATCGTTCTGAGCGGCACGCTCGGCGCGGGTGCGCCGGACTGCAGCCGGCTCCAGACGCCCTCCAGATCCGCGATCAGCGCCTCCATGTTCGGGTGCCGCAGATCGCGGTTCGCGTTCATCGCGCGGGCCACCAGGGCCTCGAGGTCGGGCGGCACCTCCGGCGCCAGCGCGCGGATGGGCGTCGGAGTGCCGCGGGCGATCTGCTGGACGAGCTCGAAGAGCCCGTCGGCGTCGTAGGGCGGCCGGCCGGTCAGACACTCGTAGAGCACCACGCCCATCGCGTAGACGTCGAAGCGCGGGTCGGCCGCGGGCGGCGCGTTGAGCTGCTCGGGCGACATGTAATGGGGCGTGCCCATCGCGACGCCGGTCCGCGTCAGCGAGGGCGTGGTGGCGGTCTCGTCGTAGAGCTTGGAGATGCCGAAATCGAGCACCTTCGGCGGGCGCGGCGAGCCGTCCTTGCCCTCGCAGAGGAAGATGTTGTCCGGCTTCAGAATCGCGATGGATGATCCCTTCGCTGTGCGCCTCGGCGATGCCGCGGCAGGAGGGGATCAGCACCGAGAGGGTCTCCGCCGGCGAGAGCCGCCCCAATGCCAGCCGGTCGGCGAGCGAGCCGCCGCGCAGCCGCTCCATCACCAGAAAGGGCGCGTCACCGTCCTGACCGACGTCGAGGATCTGGATGACGTTCGGGTGCTCGATCTTCGCCGTGGAGCGGGCCTCGGCCAAGAAGCGCGCCACCGACTCCTGCGAGCGCGCTGCCCCGGGCAACATCCACTTGATGGCCACCGCGCGGCCGGTCGCCTGGTTCACGGCGGCGAACACGGCGCCCATCCCGCCTTTGCCCAGGACGTTCTCGATTCGGTACCGGACACCGATCACGTCGCCCGGTTTCGGCAGCTCGCTGTCCACCATCGGTTCGTTCCCCGATCCGGTCATCCGAAACGGACCGGCTCGGGCGAGCGTACGCAGCAAGACCCCGAAAGTCACCCGAGGTGCGCGATCCACCCGAGGTGCGCGATCAACGAGCCCCTTGCTGGTGCATTCGCGCCGGGGGGCACGTGGCCTCCACGCTACGGAAGGGCGCTTCCATGATCTCGTAGGTGTGGTCGGCGCCGGCGGGGACGAGGTAGGCGTCGCCCGGCCGGAGGACGACCGTCTGCGCGCCGAGGTGCAGGCGGGCGCGGCCCTCGAGGACGTAGCCGACCGTCTCGTAGGGGCGGCTGTGCATCGCGCGGTCCTTGGTCCGCTCCTCGTGCTCCCACAGGCGCATCGCCACGTGGGCGCCGGAGACGAGGTACTTCTGCCCCAGCGGGCCGACGGGCGAGGTCTGCGATTCGATCTTCTTCACCGTCGTGTCCATGGGAGGACGGACGGTTCACGCGGCATGCCGCGCCCTTCAGCCGCCGACTTCGCGGTCCTCGGGGTGCCCGACCACGACGCGGTTGCGGCCGGCCTGCTTGGCTCGGTACATCGCGAAGTCCGCGGTCTTGAGGACGTTTGGCACGGTCGCGCCCGACCACAGCTCCGCGACGCCCATCGAGATCGTCACGGGGGGCAGCCGCGTGCCGTCGGGCATCGAGAGCTCCTGCTTCGACACAGCCTCGCGGACCCGCTCGGCGGCGCACCGGGCGGCGTCGAGCTCGGTGTCCGGGAAGATGATCACGAACTCCTCGCCGCCGAAGCGCGCCACCAGGTCTGTCGGCCGCAGATTCGTGGCCAGCGTCGACGCCACGACCGTCAGCACGTGATTGCCCGCGGCGTGGCCGTAGCGGTCGTTGAAGCTCTTGAAGTGGTCGATGTCGATCAGCGAGAGCGAGAGGTGCCCGTGGCTCTTCTCGTGACGGCGGACCATCCGGTGGAGGGTCTCGTCGAGCCAGCGCCGGTTGTGGATGCCGGTCAGCCCGTCGAACATCGCGGCGCGCTCGTACTGGCGGCGCTTCTGCACGTTGCGGCTGACGGTGGCGTTGTTGGCCCTGAGGCGCGCGGCCAGTTTGATGAGGAGGTTGACGGCGAAGGCGTGGCTCACGTTCGTCAGCTGCCAGAAGCCCTCCTCCTGCACCGCCAGGAGCTTGCATGGACCGCGGGCGACGACGTGGGCGCTCGCGTCGGTGCCGTCGAGCACGGAGAGCTCGCCCACCGTCTCGCCGGCGCCGATCATCGCCACCGGATCGGTCTCCACCGAGTCGAGGTGGACGCCGAGCTCGCCTTCGAGCACGAGGTACATGCACTCGCTGTGCTTGCCCTGCTCGATGATGACGTCGCCGGCTTCGAGCCTGCGTAGCTGCGATGACGCGAGCAGCTCGCGGCGGGCGGTGAGCCCCACCCCCTCGAGCATCGCGAAACCGTCCAACGACTCGGCGCTCAGCGCGTCCGCGGGGGGACCTTCACTCACGCTGCGGATGGTAGCCGAAAATCGACCCGGCGAAGCAGAACAAGCGCGCGCCGCCGGCGAAGAATGACCGAGACGGGCCGTTCCGAGGAGAGCCCGAGCTCCTCGCGTACCGCCCGGTGGGCGGAGCTGTGAGCCTGCTGCGATTCGAGCCCGAGCGGTCGCTGCTCGATTGGCTGCGGACGGCCCCGAGTCGAGGCGTTCCGAAGCGGTGTCCACTCCACCATCGAGGCGCCGGGCCGACCGCTGTGCGGCTCGTCGATCGCGACGAAGCGCGGAGGATGGACGAAGAGCTCGTCCGCGAGGCGCGCCTTAAACGGCGGTGCGGCTCGCGATCGGGGAGGGTTCGTCCCTCTCGCCGGCGGCTGGCAGGAGCGAGCTGCGATCGGCTTCGGCCGGCTGCTCGGGAATCTTCCGCGCCCGCGGCTGGCACGTGCTCGGCTTCGCGAGCGAGACGCAGTACGCCGGGGAGCGGCTCGGGATGTCACGCGCGGCGGTGTACGCGCGGATCACGCTGCGAGCGTGCGGTGCAGCTCAGGGGGGGATGAGCGGCCGTGCTCAGCGGGTGGCGAGCGCGCCGGGCGCTCCGCTCTCGTCGATAGCGCAGTCGGTATCGACACTCGTTGGGCAGGCGCGGGCTGCTGATGCGGACGCTCATCCACAGCCACGCGCGGTCGCCGCTCAGCGCGAGCGCGTTCTCGCGGGTGCCGTCCGGGTGGTGGAAGCGTTGGAGGATGCGGCCCGCGTGATCGCGGCGCTGGGTGAACTCGAGGTGCGTGCCCTCCGGCGCGACGATCCGCATCGGCGGGCCTCCCAGACGGGCGTCGACAGGGCCCCAGTCATCCGTCCCGAAGGCGACGCTCTCTCCGCGCACGTAGATGCGGAGCCGCTCGTAGGGGCCGGTGCGGCCCCGGACGATTGGCGCGCGATCGGTGCGAGGAAGAAGGGCATCCCGTCCACGGCGTGGCTCACCGCGGCCTCGATCCGTCGCACGCCGCCGTCCCCGTCCGCGTACGTCCAGACGCCCTCGTACGCTCCCAGCTCGGGGACGGCGGCTCGGGACACCGCGCCCGGCGTCAGGGCCGCGATGGAGATCGCCAGGGACGCCAGCACGAAGAGGGGTCGCGCGCTTCTCATGGGTGGGCACCTCCCGGGCGCCAGCCCTGCAGTCCGCGCACCAGCCCGCTCCGCGTGCGCTGCGCACGGTTCGCAGCGGGGCCTTCCGCGCACGGCGCTGCGGCCTGACACAGACGGCGGGATCCCGGCCGAACGACCGATCGTGAGGACAGGCGCGGTCGCATCCCGCGACGCCGTGCTCCCAGGACGTGGCGACCCTCACTGAGGGTTGGCGGCACGCGGGAGGCGAGCTTGGCCCGCGCATCCGCGGTCGCGGGACACCGGTTGGGAGCGGTCTCTGCGGCGGCGCGGGAGAAGTCCGCCGCGAGCGTCTTCGGCCGCCTCGGGTCCGGCTTTCGCAGAGTCCCGACGGGAGTGAACCCCCCGAGTCTCGACGAGCCAGTCTCGACGAGCCCCGCGCTCCAACGAGGAGGACGGATATGCGACCCCAAATTTCGTGGATCTTCGCCACCGTGCTGGCGACGACGGCGCTCGCCACCGCGCCCCCCGCGCACGCGCAGCAGAACTGGACCCGCTCATGGGCCGATCGCCTCTACCTCACCGCCGACCTCGGCGTGAGCGGGACGATCAACCAGCCCGCGCGCGATCTCTACGGCGTGGGTGGCGATGGCCGCCTCACGCTCTTCGGTGCCGTGGCGCCGCAGCTCTCGATTGGTGCGTTCGCGATGGCCGGCGCGCTGAGCAAACAAGGCCTGCCGCCCGGTGCCGTCGACCACGGCATCATGGACTACGCCATGTTCGGCGCGTCGGTCCGCGTCTACCCCTTCGCGGGCATGTGGGACAGCGGTCACCGTGGCGCCGGCTTCTACATCGGCGTCTCGCCGGGCATCGCCGTCGCCAACGGGCAGGCGCGTCTGGCCTACACGGCCAGCACCGGCTTCAACATCCCGGTCGGCCCGATCGCGATCGGCCCGCAGTTCCGCTTCACGCACCTGATCGACACCGGCTCCTCGAGCCTGCAGGCCAACGACCCCTTCGCCCGCAACGACATCCTGATGTGGACCGGCGGGCTGGAGATCACGATCCTCGATCAGACCCCCACGCCGGAGCCGGAGCCGGCAGCGTACACGCCGCGCGAGCCCGTCGCGCAGGCGCCGCAGCCCGCGCCTCCCATCGCAGAGCTGCCGCCGGAGCCCGCGCCCGAGCCCGAGCCCGAGCCGCAGACCCAGATGCCGGTCGTCAATCCGGCGCTCACGCTGGACGAGCGGGTCTACTTCGACTTCGACCACGCCGATCTGCGCGGCGACGCTCGGCAGGAGCTCGACCAGATCGTCGATCACTACCGGCGCTACGGTGACCGCTACCAGCACCTGATCATCTCGGGCTACGCCGACGATCGCGGCACGCCCGAGTACAACGAGGCGCTGAGCGCGGCTCGGGCCCTCGCCGTGACCAACTACCTGGTGCAGAACGGGGTCCCGATCGAGGTGATCGAGATCCGCGCCCACGGTGAGAACGATCCGCTGATCGCCAACGCGCAGACGCCGCTGGCGCATCAGATCAACCGCCGCGTCGCCTTCGAGGTGCAGTGGGCGCCGGGTCAGCAGCCCGAGGGCGTCGCGTCCGCACCGGCGCCGAACATGCCCCGCTACGTCGACGTGGCGCCGCAGGAAGCGGTCCGCCGCCAAGGGAACGAGGCGTACGCGGAGCGGGAGCGCCGGCTGACCGAGGAGGGGCGCTCGCGCGCCTCGCGGCTCCTGGCGCAGCAACAGCAGAGCCTCGAGAACGAGCTCGGCGGGAACGTCGCCGTGGCGATGGGTGAGAGCGCGCCGGGCGGTGACGGCCGGCGGGTGGAGATCACCGGAACGCCGGGCACCGCTGTCGCAGTTCGCTGAGAACGCGTGCAGGAGTGGACGGGCCCGCGCTCGTCGCCCCCGACGGACTTCGGTCCGGAGGGAGCGCGGGCCGGGCCCGTCCCCCCATTTTCGGGGCGCTGGCGTGCTCCTCTCGTCCGGGTGGGCAGGCCCCTCGCGGAGGGCGTCGTGAGCCAATTGTTGCGACCTCGCGCGAACCCTCGATACCATGAGCCCGCATGGACGAGCGCACCAAGCAGCTTTTGTCGTTGGGCCGGGAGCACTACGACAAGCGCGAGTTCGATAAGGCCGAGCACTATCTCCGGCAGGTGCTCGAGCGCGACGACGCGAAATTCGCGGACGTCTACAACATGATGGGCGTGATCCATCACGACCGCGGTCGCTTCGAGGAGGCCCAGGGCTGCTTCGAGGAGTCGCTGGCGATCAACCCGAACTACACCGAAGCCGCGCTCAACCTGGCCGTCACCTACAACGACCTCGGTCGCTACGATGAGGCCAAGAAGATCTACAAGGCGGCGCTCTCGCGGGGTGAAGAGGCGCCGGGGCAGCTCGACCCCTTCGTGAAGGGCAAGATCGCGAACCTCCACGCCGAGGTCGCGCAGGCCTACGTCGACGCGGGGATGGTGGCGGAGTCCATGCACGAGCTCCGCAAGGCCATCCTGCTCTGCCCGACCTTCTCCGACCTGCGGCTGAGGCTGGCCAACCTGTATCGCCAGCAGGGCGATCTCGACGCGGCCCGCTTCGAGCTCGAGGAGGCGGTCGACGCGCGACCCGGATTCGTGCCGGCGCACGTCGCGCTCGGCGTCGTGCTGCTCGCGCTCGGCGACAAGGATCGCGCGCTCGAGCGCTGGCGCGCCGCGCTGGAGATCGACCCGGAGAACAAGGCCGCCGCGATGTACGTCCGCATGACCGAAGGCATGCAGGACAGCGACGACGACGAAGGCTGAGCGCGACTGGGAGCCGCCGGCTGAGATCGCGTGCGCCGGCACGCGGACCGGTGGTTTGCCGACCCCGGCGGGAGCGCGCTCTGCGCCGACCGAGTGGCCGACCGGATCGCATCGGGGATTTCCCGGCTGATGATCGTCCGCGGCCGATGGCATCATCGGCATTGGAGGCGGAGATGGAGCGAGGTTGGATTGGAGTCGCGCTCGCGGCGTTGTTGGCCGCGGGGTGTAGCTGTAGCGGCAAGACGAGCTCGGGCGGGCCGTGCGACGCCGACGCGAGCGCGCGACCGAGCGCGTGCGGTCGGGCCTGCGGGCCCACCATGGACTGTCCGGTCGGGCTCTATTGCGGCTCGGACGGAACCTGCACCGCCGAGTGCACCCTCGGCGGCAGCGAGTGCGGTACCGGCGCGAGCTGTTCGGCCGACGGACACTGCGTGCGCGGCGACGGCGGCAACGGTGGCGGCCTGGACGCGAGCGGCGGGGACGGGAGCCGCGGGGTCGACGCGAGCTGCGCGAACGTGCACGTCGAGGCCACGCGGGTCACGCCGAACGTGATCCTGGTCGTGGACCAGTCCGGCAGCATGACCTCGTCGTTCGGCTCGAGCGACCGCTGGAACGCTCTGCGCGATTCTCTGATGTCGATGCCCGACGGGCTCGTCTACGCGTTGCAGTCGCAGGTGCGCTTCGGCCTCGCGCTCTTCAGCTCGCGCGCGTCGCAGCCGGAGATGTGTCCGATGATCACCTGGGTCGCGCCGGCCGTCGGCAACTACGACGGCATCGAGTCCGTCTACGCCCCCGCCGACCCCATCTCCGAGACGCCCACCGGCGACAGCCTGGACGCCATCGTGGTGCGCTGGACGAGCACGCCGGATCGCCCCAGTGATCCGACGATCTTCATCCTGGCGACCGACGGCGAGCCGGACACCTGCGAGCAGCCGAACCCGCAGAACGGTCAAGGCGAAGCGCTCGCGGCGGCCGGCCGGGCCTACGACATGGGCATCCGCACATTCATCATCAGCGTGGGCGAGGGCACCGTCTCGGCCTCGCATCTGCAGGACATGGCCAACGCCGGCGTCGGCAACGGTCCGGGCGATCCCGACGCACCCTACTGGGTCGCGGGCGACGACGCTGGGCTGCGCGACGCGTTGATGTCGATCATCGGCGGCGAGCTCTCCTGCGTCGTCACGCTCCACGGCCGCATCCAGGACACGAGCGCGGCCTGCTCCGGCTCCGTCATGTTGAACGGCAGCATCATCCCCTGCGACGACCCGAACGGCTGGCACGTCGTCGACGAGAACCACATCGAGCTGACCGGCGACGCCTGCACCGCGCTCCAGCACGGCTCCGGAACCAACCTGGAAGCGACGTTCCCCTGCGGTGTGATCCTGATCTGACGCCCGATCCGAGGATCGATCAGAGGCGCGCGAGGTCGGGGTTCGGGACCTTCTCGTCGAAGTCGGCCCAGATCCGCGCGTCCTGCCGGCAGTCGTAGCCACGGCAGACCATCGGACGCTGCTCGTGTACCTGGCAGCGCTTCGTGGCGGGATCGCAGTGCGTGCACCAGCCGTCGTCGCGCTGTTTGATCGAGTAGGGCCGGGAGACGTCCCAGCGCACGACGTGCTCCTCGAGGTCCTGCCGGGAGAGCTGGAAGGTCAGGCGACAGCACGCGGCCTTGCAGAGGTGAATCCGTGACGCGCAGTCGATGCGCACCGGCTCCACCTCGTATTTGTCGCGCGTGTCCCCGAGGAGCTGCGCGCCCTGCCACTCCGTGTGGACGCGCTGCATGACCTGCTCGCTCCGCACTCGCTTCCGCTGCTCGAGCTCCTGAAGGCCGAGCACCCCCGATGCGATCAGCGCCTCCGTCAGCGCGTAGACGTGCGCCTCGAGCTCGGCGCGCTCGAGCATGGCGTCGCCGAGCTTCCGGTGCGCGTACATCAGTCCCTCCTCGAGGTCGACGCGCTCCTCGGTGGGAGGCTTGCGGCGCAGCGGGACGAGCGGCCCTTCTTCGCTCGCATCGCTGGTGTCGTGTGCGGAGTCGGGGATTGGGCGGGGTTCGTTCACGAGATCGGATGCTCTCATCGCGCGCTCTCTCCGGCAAGGCTTGACGAGGACCGTGCGTGGCATCGACCCTCACTCCATGCCTGCATCGTCGACGGTCGCTCACCTGGAAGCGGACGAGCTCCGAGGTGACGAGCTGGTCATCCGCTCCATCTCGGGACGAGACTCGATCTCGCAGCTCTTCGATCTCACCATCGAAGCCGTCCTCCGCGACCCCACCTTCGAGGTGGAGACGTTGTTGACCAAGGCGGCGCAGGTCGTGTTCACCCGACGGGGCGAGGAGCTCTGCCGGATGTCCGGCCTGATCCGGGAGGTGAACGACCACCTCTCGGCCGACGCGGAGCCGATGGTCGTGCTGAGCTTCGTGCCGCGCGCGTACTCCGCGGCGATGCGGCAGACGCTCGACGTCTACGTCGACCAGACCGTGCCCGACGCGGTGAAGCTCGTGCTCGAGCGTGGTGGCCTCGCGTCGGGAGAGGACTTCGACCTCGACCAGCTCGAGCTGACCTATCCGTCTCGCGAGCTCATCGTGCAGTATCAGGAGACCGATTCTCGCGTTCATCTCCCGGACCTGCGAGCACCTCGGAATCTTCTTCTACGTCGATCACGCGACCGGCAGCGATCAGCTGGTGTTCGGCGACCACAACGGCGTCTTCGCGGCGCTCGAGCGGCTGCCGGAGATCCGTTTCGGCTCGCGCGAGGACGCGCACGACGACTACGTCTTCTCCGCACAGGTGCGGACTCGATTGTTGCCGTCCCGTTACATCGTCCGCGACTACAACTACCGGACGCCCTCGGTGAACCTGCTCGGGGAGGCCGAGGTCGATCCGGACGGGCTCGGCGAGGTCATCGAGTACGGCACGCACATCATGACGCCGGGGGATGGGACGACGCTGGCGACCATCCGGGCACAGGAGCTCCGCGCGGGCAAGCGCGTCTACTACGGCGAGGGAACGGTGCCGGACTTCACGGCCGGCAAGACGTTCATGCTGAGCGGGCACGTGCGCGGGGACGTCGAGCTCTTGATCACCAGCGTCGAGCACGACTACGAGGGCACGACGAGCGGCGAGACGGGCGCGTACCGCAACCGTTTCACGGCCATCGAGAAGGACACGCCCTACCGTCCGCCGCGCATCACGCCCAAGCCGCGGGTCGGCGGTGTGCTCACCGGCGTCATCGATGCCGCCGCGCGCGGCGACTACGCCGAGATCGACGCCGACGGCCGGTACCGCGTGTCGTTCTACTACGACACGGCCGACCGCGACGGCGGCCGCGCCAGCGGTCCGGTGCGGATGGCGCAGCCCCACTCCGGTGCCGGCTACGGGATGCACTTCCCGCTGCGCCCCGGCACAGAGGTCATGGTCACGTTCGAGGACGGCGACCCGGACCGCCCCGTGATCGCGGGCACCGTCCCCAACCCCGAGACCGCGAGCCCCGTGACGGGCGGCAACAACACGCGGAACATCGTGCGAACGGGGGGCGGCAACGAGATCAACATGGACGATACCGGGGGGAGCCAGCGGATCAGTATCAAGACCGAAGGGACCCGCATCCAGTACGGCAGCGTCGAGGAGCCGGGGGAAGGGCATCTCCTCCAGACCGTCGGTGATTCTGTTCATGCGGCGAACCAGGTTGTGGGGGCGGTCTCCAAAGTATCGACCGCTATCCATACGGCGATCTCCGTTTCGCGCAGACAAGAACATCACCCAGATCGCCGAGAAAGGGAGGCTCTTCCCCAATAAGGCGGATCTCAAGGTCATCAAAGGGGAGGCAAAGAAGATCCTCGAGGCCGGCAAGGAGGCCTACACGGCGGTCGTCGATTTCGCGACCGACGCCGAAGACAACACGCCCGAAGCAAAAGACAAGCGGTACAAGGAAGCGAGCAACGAGCTCATCGGCGAGCCTTACGACGAAGAGAAGGCACGCCGTCCCGTTCGAACCGCGGACGGGAGCACGATTTACGTGACCGAGTCGGAGAACGAGTGGCGGCGGCGACGAGAGAGTGAGCGCGCGGCAGCGGACCCGAAAGCTCACGAGCACGTGAGGAGCTTGCGGGAGGACTCGGAGAAGGCGGAGGCCGCCGAGAAGAAGAAGAAGGCGGATGCGGAGAAAGAGGAGTCATCGCCCGAGAAGCTGAAGCTCGATGCGAGAAAAGAGGCCAAGGAGGTCGGCGAGACGGCCAAGGAAACCAAGGAGACGTGGGGAAAGATCCTCGAGACCTGGCGGAACGCGGCCGATGCCAAAGTCGTCGCGAAGCGAAAGGGCGAGATAAACATGTTCCACATCGCGCCCAGGAAAGGCCGGAAGAAGGTTTCGCCGGGTAGCTTCGCCGGTCCATACCACGTGAGCGGTAGCGAGAACACGATGTTCGTGTTCGGTGAGCGTCGTGCGTTCCTTCATGGCAAGATCGGAACCAGCATTGCTGGCAGCAAGATCAACGTCGCTTCGCTCGCCTCATCCTTCAGTGGCAAGCTTCGTTCGGAGGTGGCTGCACCCCGACTGTATTTCACGGGGGACTACGTCGACACCGAAGCGGTCAAGTTCTTCCACGTCCACAGCAAGAAAGATACCTTCATCGAGACCGACAAGGAGACGACCATCTTCTCCAAGAAGAAGATCGATGTCATGTCGGAAGCTGATGCGATTGACGTCACCAGCAAGGAGGGGATGAAGCTCGAGAGCCAGGCCAAATCGATCAAACTCAAAGCAAAAGAGGGCGTCTCCATCAAGGCCATGGAGAAGAGCCTGATCCTCTACGGAAAGTCGCTGGTGGAGGCCAAGAGCGGCAAGGACTTCAACATCTCGGCGCACACCAAGCGCTCCATCGTCTCGCTCAAGGGTGACAAGGTCGAGCTCACGCACGCAAACAGCAACAAGGTCGAAATCGGGTCGGGGAAGATCGCCGTCCACGCCGGGTCCAAGCTCGACGTCCAACAGAGTCAGGTGCGGATCAGTACGAGCAAGATGGGCGTGAGCTCGAGCGGCTCGGTGACCATCAGCGGCTCCAAGAATCAAGCTGGGCTGAGACGTGGAGATGCTCCGCACCATCGAGGAGGTCATCGCGTATCTCCGCGAGAACGAGCTCTTCGCGCACGTCGAGGTGGCGGGCGTCGACCTTCGCGAGGTCGACATCCCGGGTCGCGACTCGATCCTGAAGTCCACCTTCCGGAGCGTGATCCTGGACGGCGTTCGCCTGCCCCTGGCCTCGGTGGGCGAGAGCGGTTTCGAAGGGTCGTCGTTCCGCGGCAGCTCCCTCTACGGCTTCGACGTCGCGTTCTCCCGCTTCGAGAAGTGTGTCTTCGACGGTGCCGATTCTGACGCGCGCGCAGCTCACGGAGGTCGTGTTCGAGGGGTGCGCGTTCGCCGGGGCGACGCTGGTCGGCGCCGAGCTCCTGATGGTGCGCTTCGTCGATTGCGACTTCACCGGCGCGTACCTCTCCGAGCTCGCGGGAGACGGAGTCGCCTTCGAGCGCTGTCGGTTCCCGGGCGCCGAGCTCCCGCGGACGGCGTTCTCACAGACTCGGTTCTCGAACTGTGACCTGAACGGGGCGCTCCTCGCCGAGGCGGACCTCACCGACTGCGATCTCGAGGACTGCACGTTCGATGCAGCGCGGGCGACGGAAGCGAGCTTCCGGGACGCGCGGCTGACGCGGTGCAGCTTCCGCGGGAGCGATCTCGCTCGCGCCGGGCTCGTGGGCGTGATGCTGGTAGAGACCCGCTTCGACGGAGCGCAGCTCGCCGGAGCGTCGTTCGAGGTCGCGCGGAGCGAGGGAGCAGTGGTCTTCGACGGCGCCAACCTCCACGGAGCCCGCTTCGGCCGCGCCGAGCTTTCGGGAGCGAGCTTCGTCGGGTGCAACCTCTCGCTCTTTCACGCGGACCGCGCGGTGTTGCCCGGCGCGCGGCTGGACGACAGTCAGCTCGTCCGCGCAGAGCTCGGCGCGGCCGTGATGAATGGAGCGTCGTTCGGGCGTGCGGTGCTGGATCAGGTCGAGTTCGAAGGGGCCGATCTGAGCGACGCGCGCTTCGTCGAGGCGCAGCTCTTCAACACCGACCTCGGCGGCGCGCGGCTCGACGGGGCCGACTTCACCGACGCGCGGGTGCAGTCGGGCGATGACTGAAGGGCCGGTCGTCACCTCGCGGGAGGAGGTCGAGGCGCGGCTCGCGCGGGACGCCCTCCACGGCTGCCGCATCGAGAGCGTGGACCTGAGCGACTGGACTCCGCGAGACGCCGATCTCCGCGAGACGACCTTCGCCAGCGTCCGGTTGGACGGCGCGCGGCTCTACGATGTGAGCCTGGCCGGCGCGCGCCTGTCGGGCTGTACCGCGAGAGGGGCGGTTCTGCACGGCGTGGATCTCAGCGGCGTTCAGGTGGACGCGGTCGCCGCCGAGGCGCTCGAGATCTACGAGAGCGTCGTCGACGACGCCGTGTTCACCGCCTGCGAGCTGAGCGAGATGACTTTCCTCGCCTGCACGGGCGAGCGGTTTCGGCTCGAGCGCTGCCGGCTCCCGGGCGTGTTGCTGCAGGACACCATGCTCCCCGGCGCTTCGATCGCCGACTCGGACCTGAAAGGCGCTCGCGGCGGAAACGTGGATCTCGGCGGCGCGAGCTTCACGCGCGTCGATCTGAGGGATGCGCTGCTGCCGAGCGCGATCCTCACGTCAGCGCGCTTCGAGGAGTGCGTGCTCTGGCAGACGGTGCTGCACGACGCGGACCTGGAGAGGGCCGTCCTCCAGCGCTGCGATCTCCGCTGGGCCGATTTCGCGGGGGCCTGGCTCTCCGGCGCGGATCTGGCGCTCACTCAGCTCGGGCACGCCATCTTCGACCGCGCTCGGCTCGATGGTGCCCGCCTGCGGGCGGCCGAGCTGAGCCACGCTGCGTTCGAGGGCGCGGATCTGCGCGGCGCGGACCTGCGGGATCTGGCCGGGATGACCGTCTCGTTCGTCGGCGCGGATTTTCGTGGTGCCACGCTCGCCCAGTCGAAGCTGATCGAGGGATCGCTGGCCGGTGCGCGCTTCGACGACGCGGATCTGACCGGCATCCGCTGGGGCCTGCTCGATCTTCGCGGCGCGTCGTTCGCGAACGCGCGCTGGGAGCGGGCGGACGTCGGCGGTTGCGATCTCGCCGAGGCGCTGCTCGATGGCGCCGATCTCTCCGCTAGCGATCCCCCCTCGTCGCTGGCCGCGGCGTCGCTCCGCGAGGCGAAGCTCGACGGGCTCGATCTGCGGGAAGTCTCCCTGGAGGACGCGGATCTCGCCGGTGCCAGCCTACGCGGCGCCGCGCTCGCCGGCGCGCGCCTCGAGCACCTCTCGCTGGCGGGCGCGGACTTGAGCGGCGCGAGCCTCCAAGGCGCGTCGTTCACCGGCTCGGACATGGCGCTCGTCGACCTGCGGGGCGCGGAGGCGGAGCACGCGCGCTTCGAGGGGGCTCGGCTGGACCACGCTCGCTTCGAGGGTGCGGCGATGTTCCGCGCCAACCTCGATCACGCTTCGCTGGACGGCGTCGACGTGGCGCCCTTGCTCGATCAGCGCGCATCGCTGGCTGGCGTGGCGCTCGGCACGGCGAGCTTCCGCTCGGTGCACTTCGACGGCCTCTCGCTCCGCGATACCGACCTGAGCGGCGCGGATCTGAGCGGCCTGGTCCTGACCGGCTGCGACTTCGCCGGCGCGGATCTCTCGGGCGCGGATTCTGAGCGGCTCGACCCTCACCGGCGCCGGCTTCGTCGGGGCCACGCTCGACGACGTCGACCTCACGATGGCCGATCTCGAAGCAGCTCGACCTGAATGGCGCCCGCGTCTCGACCGATCGGGTCTCCGGGGCGGACCTCCGGGGCGCGCGCTTGGTCCAGGCGGATTCCTCGGGCGCGGATCTCACCCACGCGGCGCTGCATCACACGCAGCTCTTCACGTGCCTGATGGAGAACGTGAACGCCGAGGGCGCCGACTTTCGCGGGAGCATCCTCGACGACTGCACCTTCACGGGCGCCAACCTGCGGGGCGCGAACCTCACCGCCGTCCACGCGTCCCAGCTCGGGCTGCGAAAGGCGGATCTCACCGGCGCCCGGCTCGGCCAGCTGATCGCGCCGGGCCTGGACGCCGCCCTGGCGATCCTGGATCAGGTCGACCTGACCGGGGCGGATCTGCGCGAGGCCCAGCTCCCGGACGCGTTGGTCCGACGATCTCTGTTGGTGCAAGCACGGCTCGACCACGCGCTGCTTGCGGGCGCGGACTTCTCGGGCAGCACGTTGCAGGGCGCGGACCTCTCGTGGAGCGACGTCACGCGCGTTTCCTTTCGGGACGCGGTGCTGCTCGACACCAACCTCAGCTACGCCGATGCCCACCGCGCCTTCTTCGACGGGGCGGACCTGGATTCTGCCGTCACCACCGGCCTGATGCGCACCGATCCGGAGCGTGCCCGGGCGGAGGATTTCGACCGGAGCGCGTGAGCCTTTTCAAACCTGGATGGGCTCTGGTAGATCCGATGAACGACACGAGGAAGATGCGATGACACAGCGAAGCGGAGAAGCGGCCACCCTCGCGCCGGCGCTCGGGCCCGAAGAGGGCATGGTCATCGGTGTCGATGGCGACGCGCTCGAGGTGCGAACCGAAGGTCGCGGTCGGGTGCGCGCGCGCTCGGCGGTGCTCGGATACGCGGCTTCGGAAGGAGACCGCGTGCTGCTCGCGGGTGCGTACGTGGTCGGCGTGCTCCTCGCGCGAGCGAGCGACGCGATCGCGCTCACCGACGCCGCTGGCAATCACGTTGCCACGTGGGCGCCGAGCGAGGGGCGGCTGACGCTGGAAGCCTGCGGCGAGCTGACCTTGAAGGGACGGCGTCTGACCCTGGACGCGGACGAGTCCGTGGAGATCCGAGCGCCGGAAGTGCGGCTCGACGCGGCACATCTGGGCGCGGACATCGGCGAGGCGACCTGGTCCGCGTCGCGCTGGGAGCTCCGCGCGCACCGGATTCGAGACCTTCGCGCGAGACGCGTTCACCAAGGTGGACGGGCTCTTCTCGACGCGGGCGGGTACGGTCCGGAGCGTGGCGAAGAAGACGCTCGAGCTCTTCGGTCGCCGCGCGTCGATGCGCGCCAAGGAAGACGCCGTCGTCGACGGCAAGCGGGTCCTGCTCGGCTGAGGGAGGCGGCGATGATCAACCTACCGGGAGCGACCAAGGCGGGTGGACAGGCGATGGCCTTCCCCGACGTGTGCAAGGTGCCGGCGCCTCCCGCGCCTCCCGTTCCGACACCCTTTCCCGCCATCGCGCAGGTGCGCAATGCGTCGGGAACGGTGGCCAAGGTGCAGTTCGCCAACAAGGACGTCGTCGTCGAATCGTCGAAGATCAGCTCTTGCAGCGGGGATGAGGCAGGAACGCTCAAAGGGATGATCTCGAGCACCACCGGCTCGGAGTGTGCGTTCCGGAAAGGGAGCTCCAAGGTCCTTGTCACCGGAAAGGCCGCGGTCGTGCACACCGCGCCCACGGCGCACAACGGAAGCAGCGCGAACGCGCCGGCCGGTGTGCACGCGGCACCTTCGCAGACGAAGGTGCTGGTGGCGCTCTGACCGTGGGGCCGATTCCCGTCCAGGTGTTTGGTGCTCCCTCGCGAGGAGGAGGCCGCCTTCCGGCTCGCGGGCTCCTTTGGAGCGGCGCATGAGGATTTCGTCGCGTGCGCCCGAAGCGCCGCCCATCCTCACCGACACCGGGCTGCCCGCGTTCACGCGCCATTGGCAGCTCGAGCCGCCGCAGGACGCGCTGGTGGTCATCGTGAAAGGGACCTTCGATTTGGTGCCGGGCGGTGAGGCCGTCATGGCCGCCGAGCCGGCGCTCCCGACGGGTGAGGAGCCCTTCGACGACGGCGAAGCCGTCCGCTACCCGGGCGACGTCGCGATCTTCAAGCCGGCCTGCGATGTCTTGGTGTCCGGTCACGTCTATCCCGGCGATTGGCCGGGCGTGTCGCGCTTCGGGCTGCGCTTCGGGAGCGGCATCCAGCTTCGCTTCGCCGCGTTCGGCCCGCGGACCTGGACGGCGAACGGCAGCACCCCGCCGGAGCCCTTCGACTACGTGCCGCTTCGGCCTGAGCTGGCCTTCGGCGGGCCGGGTCATCCGCTCAATCCGCTCGGACGCGGCGTGGGCGCGCGAACAGGCGATCCGATGCCCCAGCTCGAGCGGCTCGACGCGCCCCTCACGCATCGTCAGGACCGACCGGACCCGGTGCTCCTGACGCCGCTGGCCGAGGCGCACCCGATGCGGCAGGCGCTCGCTGGCACCTACGACGCGGCGTGGGCCAAGACCCGCTTCCCCTGGTTTCCGAAGGGCTTCGACTGGTCGCACTTCCAGGCCGCGCCGCCCGAGCTGCGCGTGCCGTACCCCGCGCCGCGGACGCCGTTCACGCTGGAGGGGCTCCACCCGCGGCATCCGGCCATCGAGGGCACGCTGCCCGGCTTCGCACCGCGCGCGTTCGTCATCCGCGAGGCACGCTCCGACGCGCTCGAGGAAGTCCGGCTGCGACTCGACACCGTCTTCTTCGAGCCGGACCTCATGCGCGTTGTCCTGGTGTGGCGTGGCTTCGTGCACGTCTCCGATCTCTACGCCCGCGACGTCGGGGCGGTCTTCGTGACCGGCGATCCTGCCGGCGCGGAGCTCTCGATCGACGAGGTCGTCCGCCGCTACGAGGCGGAGTACGAGCGCCGCTACGCCTTCTCACCGCCGGAGCTCGACGCGCCCGATCCGCTCGACGAGGGTGAAGACCAGGTTCCGGAGGGGCGCCGGCGACCGAAGGGGCTGACGCCGAGCGCCGCCCGCGCGTTGGGCCTGCCCGCGTGGACGGCGAGCGAGCCGGAGAGCGCGCCGCGTCCGGAGCCGCCGTTGCCGCCCCCGCCGCCCGGGACTCTCGCGCGCCGAGATCGAGAAGCTCCTCGCCAGCGGCGAGTCGCTCGCCGGCCGCGCGCTCGACCGTTGCGATCTCTCCGGGCTGAGCTTCGACGGGCGCGACCTCACCGAGGCCACGCTGGTCGACGCGATCCTCGACGGCGCGAGCTTTCGCGAGGCGTGTCTGCGCGGCGCAGTGCTCGCGGGGGTGAAAGGGCAGGGCGTCTCTTTCGCCGACGCCGACCTCGGCGAAGCCACGCTCGAGTCCGCCTGCTTGCCCGGTGCCGAGTTCGCGCGCGCGCGCCTCGAGGACGCGAGCCTCGACGAAGCCGAGGCGCCGGGCGCGGACTTCGAGGGCGTGGCGGCGTCGCGGATGCGGGCGACCGACGCGAAGCTCGACGGTGCCCGCTTCGTCGGCGCGGATTCCACGGAAGCGGACTTCTCGGGCGCCTCGATGCGCGCGGTGGACTTCTCGGGCGCGAAGCTCGTCGAGACGCGGCTCTACGAGATTGAGGGCGAAGGCCTCCGGGCCGAAGGCGTCGCGGCCGAGGGGCTGAGGGCCGACGACGCGAACCTGACCAACGCCAAGCTCGCCGACCTGGTGGCACCGGGCGCCAGCCTGCGCGGCGCCGTGCTCGAGGACGCCGATCTGCGGCGGGCGGTGCTGCGCGAGGCGGTGCTGGTCGGCGCTCGCCTCGCGCGGG
This sequence comes from uncultured Pseudomonadota bacterium, assembly GCA_963832725.1. Lineage (GTDB taxonomy): Bacteria > Myxococcota_A > Polyangia > Polyangiales > Sandaracinaceae > JAEZBP01. The sequence continues at coordinate 1,517,031 of CAWHVG010000005.1, read as the reverse complement.
CGCGCCTCTCGCGGATTGATGCGCGCGAAGCGATTCTTCCGTGCCGCGGACCTGAAGAACGCCGAGCTGCTCCGCGCCGATCTCATGCGCGCGAACCTGGAGGGGGCCGACCTCTCCGGGGCGGATTCCCGAGGCGCGAACCTCTACGGCGCCGAGACGTGGGAAGCCGTGACCGAGGGCGCGCGCCTCGACGGAGCCATCACCGGCCGCACCAAGCTCTGACCCGTCAGCGAGACGCGAAGCGCGCCTTCGCGGCCTCGTTGACGGGGGTGCAGAGCGCGACGATCGTGCCCGGAATCCGCGCGGTGGTTCAGTCGTTCACGGGCACGGCAGAGTCGTGCATCCGAGGAGGCCGTTTCGGCTGCACTTACACGTATTGCAGGTATCCGTGGATGGGCAGGTAGTCATGCCATCAGCCGGACAGGAGACGCGGACGCCATCATGCGCAATGTACGTGCATGGCGGTACGGAATGGGCCACGTCACCGCCTGCGTCCGCCGTTGTAGATGATCCGCAGCACACCGAAAGGCACATAATGGACAGTATTGCGACAAATCTCACCATCCAACCACCTGTCATCAGGCCACCTAACCGCTGTCGGACGCCCGGGTCTAGTCTGGTCTAGCGGCACGTGTTCCCCGAGTCGACAGAGGCGAGCCACGGACGCGGGCGCGCTCATGATCGACTGGTTCGAATACTCTGCACGATCCCCACCGCCGCGCGTCCCATGCGTCCGGCATCCTGCGACGACGGATCCGGTCCGGGTCGCGGGCGCCCCATCTCTCACGGCGCGGCGCTCGGAAGCGATCCTGGACAAGCGTGGGGTCGGGGCGGTACAGTCGACGCGTTCACTGTTCACCATGGGGGCACGATGTCAGCGCAAGATCTCTCGTTCGCCGAGCTCGTCACGGCGACCAAACCCTTCGTCTCCGGTGACTTCGCGACGTGGTTTCGCGGGGAGGACATCGGGAAGCCATTCGCCGCCGAGATCGACGATGTTCGCCCTCTGATCGTGGGCGCGATGACGGGGTCGAGCGAGGTCGATCGGCTCACGGAGGCGCTGGCGGAGACGGATGGCGAGCACGACGAAGCATTGCGTTTCGGGGACGGGTTGCTCACCAGCTACGCCGAGCACTATCACGTCGCAGATGTGCGAGATACCGCTCGAAAGATGCAGGCTCTGATCCTGCCCGACGGCGTCTCGCTCGTGAACAAGAGCTACGAGGAAGAGGCGGGGCGCGCGCAGGCCCGCGACGACGTTCGCACCGACGACGTCCGCACGCAGCTCGCGCGCTTTCGCTTGGTCGAGACCGACGGCGGTCCGGCCAACTTCGACGAATGGCTCGATCAGGTGCTCCAGCCGTCGAGCAAGAAGCTCGGCGAGCTCCTCGACCAGCGCAAGCGCGCCGCCCTCGTCGACGCGGGCCCGACGGGCGAGGCGCTGCTCGACGCCAAGCGCAAGCTGATCGCGCTGGTGCGGCAGGTCTTCGCCACCTACGACGCCATCGGCGGGCAGCTCGACGACGCGGCCCGCTCGAACCTGGCGGCCGCCCGGGCGGTGTGGGACGAGGAGGTCCGCAAGGCGACCGCGAACGCGGCCCGCCGCCGCGCGGCGCGGGCCCGCGGCGAGACCCCGCCCGACCCGGCCGCCTGATCGCCGGCGCCGGTCCGACCCGCGGGGCGGCCTGCGCGGACCCGGAGGGGGAGGGCACCGCGGTTTGCAGCGGAGCCCCTCCCTGTCCGAGCGAGGTCCCGGTCGCATCCTGGCGCTCCCCGCTGCGCCTCGAAGAGGCCCGGGACGCATCCGGCGGACCCGCCGCAGAGCCTCCACGAGGTCCCGGCCGCATCCTGACGCTCCCCGCTGCGCCTCGAAGAGGCCCCGGCCGCATCCCGCGGACCCGCCGCACAGCCTCGCAGCGGTCCCGGCCGCATCCTGGCGCTCTCCGCTGCGCCTCGAAGAGGCCCCGGCCGCATCCCGCGGACCCGCCGCACAGCCTCGCAGAGGCCCCGGCCGCATCCTGGCGCTCCCCGCTGCGCCTCGAAGAGGCCCCGGCCGCATCCCGCGGACCCGCCGCACAGCCTCCACGAGGTCCCGGCCGCATCCGGACGACCCTCGCTGCGCCTCGAAGAGGCCCCGGCCGCATCCCGCGGACCCGCCCACAGCCTCCACGAGGTCCCGGCCGCATCCGGACGATCCCCGCTGCGCCTCGAAGAGTCCCTCTCACGACCTCGCGACGCTTGTTTGACCCTATATGTAGGGTCATTGCGCTTCGCCGGAGCGCAGACGACGTCGGCACCGCGCGCTTCGACGGTGCCGGCGAACCTCTACGGCCCGAGACGTGGGAGGCTGTGACGGAGGGGGCGCGCCTCGACGGCGCCGTCACCGGCCGCACCAAGCTCTGACTCAGCGAGACGCGAAGCGTGCCTTCGCGGCCTCGGTGACGGGGGTGTAGAGCGCGACGATCGTCCCCTCGGGGTCGCGGAGCTGGAACGTGCGGTTGCCCCAGGGCATCAGCTTCGGCTCGTGCACGATCTCTCCCGCGTCTTTCAGCCGATCGAACTCGGCGTCGACGTCGTCGACCTCGAACTCGAGGATCGCGGTGCGGTTGGCGGCGGGCTCGGCGCTGCCCTCGCGGAACTGCGCCACGGTCTCGGCGCTACCGATGGCGAGGGTGGCGCTCCGGGTGACGATCTCGGCGAACACCGGCGCGAGCCATTCCGCGGTCTGGCCCGTGACCTTCTCGTAGAAGCCGACCATCGCCCTCATGTCGGCGGCGAACAGGCGGGTGGAAGCAAATCGCATGGGGTCGTCCTTTCCGTGCGTCCGCGTGCATCCGCGGCGCTACCCGCTCCTTGTCGCTCAGGGCCTGCTGACAGCATTGTGGCAGCAGGAGTCATCTCTCGATGCGTCGCGCTGATCGCCTCTTCCAGATCATCCAGATCCTGCGTCGCTCGAGCCGACCGGTGACCGCCGCGGCGTTGGCCGCGGAGCTCGAGGTCTCGAAGCGCACCGTCTACCGCGACGTCGCCGACCTGATCGGCCAGCGGGTGCCGATCGAGGGCGAGGCGGGGTTCGGCTACGTGCTGGGCCGCGAGTTCGACATGCCGCCTCTGATGCTGACGCCGGACGAGATCGAGGCCGCGCTTCTCGGCGCCGGCTGGGTGGCCGCGCACGGCGACGCGGCGTTGGCGCGAGCGGCGCGCGACCTGGTCGCGAAGATCGCAGCGGCGGTACCGGAGCGGCTGAGGCCCTTCATCGCCGAGCCGAGCGTTGCGACGCCGCCGAGCCCGCCGCCTGCCGAGGACCGGGTCGATCTCGCGCGGTTGCGGCGGTGGATCCGCGAGGGGCGAGAGCTCTCGCTGCGCTATCGGGCGGAGAACGGCGCCGAGACGACGCGGGTGGTCTGGCCGGTCATCCTGGGCTTCGCCGAGACCACACGGCTCTTGGTCGCGTGGTGCGAGCTGCGGGAGGCATTCCGGCATTTCCGCATCGATCGGATGATCGAGGTGACCTTCCTCGAGGAGACGTACGGAACCCAGCCCGGTGACCTCCGTCGTCGCTGGGAAGAGTGGCGCACGGCCGAGCGCGGCATCGAGTCCTGACGCTCGCCGTAGCGAGTCGGCTCGAGGTCCAGGCTCTGGCGCGAAATTCGTGCGTCCAACTGCCCAAGGTTCCGTTCGCGACAGCGGTCGCAGCGGGCGGAGGGTGGACATGGTCGAGCTCCAGGGTTTCACGCGGCGAGCACACCGCCGTGGATGGATGGTTGCGTCTCCGGTCTCGGTGGCCGTGGTCCTCGCGATCGCGTGCGGCGGCGGTGGGAGCGCGGGGACGCAGGCCGGGCCCGAAGAGGCGAGGGCCGAGCCGCCGGCCGCGCGCACGACCGGCGACGAGGTGGTCCCGCCGCCGCCGCTGGCCGATCTGACCGGTGCCGCAGTGGCTCCGCCGGAGCCCGATGTGCCCGAGGACACGGTCGCGCTCACCAGCCGGATGGCGCCGAAAGAGCTTTTGATCCCCGCCGCAAACCACGGTGTCAGTCGCTTCACGTTCGACGGCTTCCACCGCGGCTGGCGGGCTCGCCTGCCGCACGGACGGCAGCGCCTGCTCACGCCGATCTACGGGGAAGGAAAGGTCTACGTCGGCGGCGGCTTCTCGAGCAACTCGGTCTACGCGCTCGACGCGCGCACCGGCGAGCGGAAGTGGGCGGCCTCGGCGCCGGACGGAGGGCCGAGCGCGGCCATCCTCGAGGACGGGAAGATCCTCTTCAACACCGAGAGCTGCACGCTCTTCGCGGTCGACGCGCGCACGGGCCGCCAGCGCTGGAGCCGTTGGCTCGGAGACCCGCTGATGAGCCAGCCCTCCGCCGCCGGCGGTCTGGTGTTCACCGGCCACATCATCGACGGCCGCTCCCCCGGCGACATCACGCCCGGCGTGACCGGCTGGGGCACGGCCGGCGGCCGGCACTACGGCTTCACGGCGCTGAATCTCTCGAACGGGCAGCCGCGTTGGACTCGGCCCATCAGCGCCGACGTGATGAACGCGGCCATCCTCGACGATCAGAGCGTGTACCTGACCACGATGGACGGAGTGGTCTATCGCTTCGATCAAAGGACAGGTCGCCAGCGCTGGCGCCACAATCTCCACGCGACCAGTGCGCCGTGGTTGGAGGGTGAGACGCTCCACGTGACGGTCCGCGCCCACGACGAGGAGCACGCGAGGATGGAGCGCGGGCTGGTGCTGGCCAAGGGCGACGGGCACACCCTGCGCGAGCTCGATCCGGTGGAGGCGCCCTTCGTCGGCGGCCGCCCGGACACCAGCGTGACGGCCGGCTGGGGCTACGAGGGATCGCGCCCGAGCATCGTCGACGGCCGCACCTACGAGACCATCGGCGACGAGGTGCAGTGCCGCGACGCCGACACCGGGGAGCTCCTGTGGCGGCGCCGCTATCCGACGGAGGTACAGGGCCGTCCGGCCAGCCCGCCCGCGGTGGCCGGCGCGCAGCTCGTCTTCGGCACGCAGGACGGAGTGCTCTTCGGCCTCGACATCGACACCGGCATGACGACCTGGGCCTACGACGTCGGCGAGCCCATCGCGTCGCAGCCGACGGTCGCGCACGGCTGGGTCTACGCGTCGACCACCCAGGGCAGCGTGGTCGGGCTGGAGGTCTCGGACGCATCCTTCGACGGCTGGCACATGTGGGGCGGCAACGCGCGGCACAACGGCCAGGTCGAGGGCACCACGGCGCCGCCGGAGGACGACGAGCGCCCGAGCGAGGGCTCGCTGCGGCTCTCGGACGACGACCACGAGGGCGCGGCCGGCTTCCCGCTCCGTGCCACCCGCGTGAGCGCGAACGTGAGCGGCTTCGTCGCCCGCGTGTCGGTGGAGCAGACCTTCCAGAACCCCTACGACCACCCGGTCGAGGCGACCTATCTCTTCCCGCTGCCCGACGACTCGGCGGTGGACTCGATGGAGATGCGCATCGGCACGCGCACGGTGCGGGCCCAGATCCGCAGGCGCGAGCAAGCGCGACGGGACTACGCGAACGCCCGCGACCGCGGCGTGCTGGCCAGCCTGCTCGAGCAGGAGCGACCGAACCTCTTCCGCCAGTCGGTCGCCAACATCCGACCCGGCGACGAGATTCGCGTGGCGCTCACCTACACCGAGGTCCTGCCCTACGCGGACGGGAGCTATCGCTTCGTCTATCCGATGGTCGCCGGCCCGCGCTATCAGCCGAACGCGGGGCAGCCGAACGCGGACCAGCCGAACGCTGGGCAGCCGAACGCTGGACAGCCGAACGCCGGGCAGCCGAACGCCGGGCAGCCGAACGCGGGCGACGAGAGCGGCACGCATCAGGTCGTGCTGGCGCCCGGCGAGGAGCGGCCGGATCGGGTGAGCGTGTCCATCGACGCCGATCTCGGCATGCCGCTCCACGAGGTCCGCTCGCCGACGCACTCCATCCAGGTGCGGCGCGACGGCGATCGCCGCGTGCACGTCGAGCTCGGCGAGGCGGCGCGGCCGGATCGCGATCTGGACGTGCGCTTCGAGGTGGCGGGCGACGCCCCGGCGGTCTCGCTCCTGGCCAGCCCGCCCGAGGGCGATCAGGCGGGCAACTTCGCGATGGCGATCCACCCGCGCCTCGACGTGCCGGACGCGGAGGTGATGCCGCGCGAGCTGGTCTTCGTGGTGGACACCTCGAGCTCGATGCACGGCCGGCCGATGGAGATGGCACGCGCCGCCATGCTCCGCGCGCTGGGCGGGCTCCGGCCGACGAACACCTTCCGGGTCCTCACCTTCTCGGACACCACCAGCGCGCTCAGTGAGGACGCGCTCCCGGCCACGCCGGAGAACATCGCGCACGGGCAGCGCTTCGTCCGCGACATGCACGCGCTCGGCGCCACTGAGATGCTGCGGGGGGTGCACGCGGCGCTCGCGCCGCCGGCCGAAGACGACAGGATGCGCATCGTCCTCCTGATGACCGACGGCTACGTCGGCAACGAGACGGAGGTCTTCCGCGCGGTGCACCGGGAGCTCGGGCAAGCGCGCCTCTTCGGCTTCGGCGTGGGCTCGGCGGTGAACCGTTACCTGCTGACCCGGCTGGCCGAGGTCGGCCGCGGCGACAGCTTCGTCGTCACCCTCGACGAGTCGCCGGAGGCGGCGGCCGACCGTTTCGAGGAGCGCATCGCGCGCCCCTACCTGACCGACATCGCGATCGACTGGGGTGGGCTCGCGGTGGAAGGCGCCTACCCCCGGCGGGTGCCGGAATCTCTTCGCGGACCGGCCGCTCGTCGTCCACGCGCGCTACCGGCAGGCGGGCAGCGGCGACGTGACCATCCGTGGTCGCGTGGCGGGCCGGCCTTTCGAGCAGACCCTCCACGTCGCGCTGCCGGCCAGCGGCGACGCGCGGCCGGAGCTGGCGTCGATGTGGGCGCGGACGCGGATCCACGATCTCATGACGGCGATGGCGCTCCGTCCGAGCGACGCGCTGAAGGAAGAGGTCACCGAGCTCGGCCTGGCGAATCATCTGCTGACGGAGTGGACGGCCTTCCTCGCCATCGACGAGGGCTATCACGTGGACGGCGACGCGACGCGGGTCGAGGAGCCCTCGAGCGCTCCCGCCGGCATGACGCCGCCGCCTGCCGCGGCGGCCACGCGCTCCTCTGCCGCCGGTGAAGACCGCGACATGGGTGGCGGCGTGGGCGTGGGCGATCTCGGTCTGATCGGCACCGGCACCGGCCGCGGCGGCGGGGGCTACGGCGCGCCGATGGCCGGCGTCATGGACGCCCTCGCCGAGCCGGAGCCATCGGAGGCGCCCGCCGCGCCCATGGCCGGTCCGCCTCCGCCGGCGGCAACACCACGGATGCAGGCGCACCACCGTCGCGCTCGCACGCGCGGCCACGCCGCGGCCGGTGGCGCCCAGCATTGCTACGAGCTCGCCCGCCGTCCGGACGGCAGCATCGACCAAGCTGCGCTCGCCGATTGCCTGCGTCGCCTGCATGCCGGCGCGGAGAAGGGCGGCGCGCTCGAGCCGTGGAAGAGCTCGCCCGAGCCCACGCCGTCGAGGCCCGCCCGGGAGGCCGTCGCGGCAGACCGCGAACGCCGCCCGCTGCGCGAGAGGTGACGCGGGCCGGCTCGCGGCGGGGTGCGCGCGCTTCGAGTGCGAGGGCTGCGGCCTGACGCGAATGACCGGCCTGTCGTGCAAAGGGGCGCGGCTTCTGCCCGCGCTGCTGCGACCGGCGGATGACGGAGCGGGCGCGCCACCTGGCTCAGCGAGTGTGCCCGGATGGCGTTCGCGTGAGGCAGTGGGTGCTCTCGCTCCCGTTCGGGCTGCGGGTTCGGGCGGCGTTCGACCACGAGCTGGCGCTGGCCTTCACGCGCATCGCGACGCGGGCCATCGAGTCGCGCTACGGGCGGCTGGCACGTCGAGCGGGTTTGCGCTCGCCGCGCGGCGGCTCGATGGCGACTTCACCGCTCTCGAGCTCGGCGTGCAGCGCCACCAAGGCGCCGCAGGCTTGGGAGGGCTCACGTCGACCGGGACGCGTGCAGTCGCCGAAGGTTCCGTCTCGGCCAATGCCGATGTGGGACATGGAGTAGTAGACGTAGCGCTCGCGTTGCCTGGGGTTGGGCGCGTGCGCGGCGGCGAAGGCAGTTCGTCCGCACAGAGGCACGCCCGCCAGACTCGGCGGATAAGACATCCGAGCGGGTGAAAACGGTGCCGCCGCGACGGCCGCGGGTCAACGCAAGGCCGACGCCACGCCGCAGGAACCTCTCCGCGAGCCCCATGAACCCCCGGGACATCCTCGACGTGTCGGTCCGGACGGTCTGCCGGGGCGATTGGGGTCGAACCCACGCCGCCCAGACGGACCGGTGCACGGGCGTCGGGACTGTCGAGTGAGCCGAACGCGAGTCGGAGCTGTCCGGGTGGCGAAGGGCGATGTCGCCGCGGCGGCGCGCGAGCCGCGTCGTCACCGCCGACGGCGGCGATGACACGCGCGATGTCGTCCGGCTCGGTCGCGACCTCGACGAGGCGCATGCGGCCGCCGCAGCCGGGCACGGGGCATGCCCCGATGTCGACCGCGAACACCCGCTTCAAGAGCCACGGCCACGGATGGCGGCTGGGCGGCGGCGGCTCGAGAGGCAGGTCTTCGAGCTCGACGACGAGGCGCACGCCCGCGCGCACGCGGCCCGGATCGCGCCCGACGCGAGTCATGTCGGCACCACCCGCATCAGCTGGTCGGGCCCGCCGCACTTCTACCGCGGCGGACGCACCATCGTCCTCTACGTCGGCGACCACCCCGCGGTGCTGCGCCACCTGGCCGGCGTCCTCGGCGAGCCCATCGCCGCCGGCAAGGCCGAGACCGGCGCGGACGTCCACCACCCCGCGCCGGTCACCCGCGCCTGACGGCCGAGCGACTCGCGATCAGTCGAAGTGGACCACGGCGCTGTCCTGGTGGAAGCCGAGGACCATCCCGACGACCATGAGGACGACGCTGAGGCCGATGACGCCGAACCCGATCCCGCCTTCCGTGAGGCCGTTGTTGCGGCTCAGTCCGTCGACGGCGAGCGGGATGCCCATCGCGGGGAGGACGAGGCCGGTCAACCCGAGGACTCCGCCTGCCGTTCGCTCGCCGGAGCGGTCGATCCACCCGCCCGTGACGGTGGTGGAGTCGGCGACGTCCAACATCGGGTTCGCCAGGACCGGGTTGCCGTCGTCGAGCGCCAGCGCGAAGCGATGGCGCCCCGGCTCGAGCTCGACGTCGCAGGGCGCGGTGCAGAGCTCGCGGAACTTCTCCTGGAGCCAAACCGTCCGCACGCCGACCGTCGCCGGCGCGGCGTCCGCGTGATCGACGCGGTAGAAGTCGACGCCCGGCCGCTCGCCGCGGAGATGCACCAGAACACGCGGGGTGGCGTCCGCCGGGGGACTCGGCGCCGGAGCGACGGAAGCGCTCGTGGCGTCCGCCGGAGCGACGGAAGCGCTCGTGGCGTCCGCCGGAGCGCCCTCCGCCCCGACTCCGCTCTCGCAACTGAGAGAGGTTCGATCGTGCAGCACGATCTCGTTGCTCGTGCGATCGACGACGTCGTACTCGATGCGAAGCGACTCCCGCGGCGGCGAACGCAGCACCCACCCCTGATCGGCGCCGGCGACGGAAATGTCGGCCGCGAGCGGGCGCACGAAGTAGCGATCGCTCGTGAGAAACACCCGCTGACCGCTCTCGAGATCGTCGAGATAGGGGCGGATGGAGACCGAGCACGTCCGGTTCCCTTCGCTGCCGCCTGACGCACGACCGCGACGCCGGGTGGAGGGACAGACGCGCCGCGCGCGATCGCGCAGGCGCCGGCGAAGACGCGAGGTCGACGCACGGACGCGCTCCGCTCCGGGCGCCAGCGAAGAGCGCGCCTGGCTACTCGGTGAGCTCGACCGATGACGTCGGGGGAGGAACGCGCCCGCGTGGACGAAGCACGCGAGCGGCGCGCGGGCCGCTCGTGATGTCCGAAGAGCGTGAGCGCGCCGGCCACCGCGATGGCCAAGAGGATCAAGAGCTCCCGGGCCGACGTGCGTCCGTCGTCGGCCGTCGGGTGTAGCAATCCGTTCTCTGTGCACGGCGCGGCTCGTAGCCTTGTCTCCGAGGGTGAACGACCGCCAACAACCGCATCCCCGCTCTCGCTGACGCCCGTCAGCCGCCAATCTCTTCCTCATCTCCAAAACGGACCTGGGCAGGGTTGCTGCCCTCACCAGGCCTGCCGGGCGTCGCGAACCAGCCCAGGGGCCGAGTGCATCGGGAGGTCTTAGATGCAGCCGATTCTTCACCCACTTCCCACAATTGACTCCAGGCTCCGGTAATCCCCCTGCCCCGGGGCGCACCCGGGCAACTCACTTCGGATGTCCCAAAGGTGGTGGATCTTTACATTAAGATCCCGAACTTTATTGCTATTCTTAACCTTCTCGGCTGCCTGAAGTTGCGCCTTGACCTTTTTCAGCTCTTCGCGGGCCTTGTTCAGCTGCGCGACAGTTATGCCAAACTTCTTCTGATACGCAACATGTTCATTGTGAGCATCTTCCACCTTCTTCTTGTCCTTGGCAAGACGATCGAACAAAAAGGGAATTGGCGTCCCGTCTGCCGCATTATGAAAATGATAGAGCGACTTAAATACCGCCCCACCGAACGACTCAGGCTGTCGTAAGTAGTCGGCGATGTTTTGCAGTTTCTCCGAGGAGAGGCTTCCCAGGGCCGCAAATTCGCCCCCACTGTCGGGAAGGGCAGCCGCTTCTAGTTTGTCTAGCCCCCCCCCCTTAGCGTTAAACGCGGCAACAGCCCTGTTCACTACATCAAGAACCAACGCCAGCACCCTCTCCAATGTTTCCGATCCCCTCGTGTACCTGAGGGCCAGTATCTGGTGTAGCCTCGCTAGAACGTCTTCGCTGAGCAGTCCCTCATCATGCAGCTCCTTAACGTATGTTCAGCAGTTAGCGGCCCTTTCAGCAACCTCTTGTCCTTCTCAACACCCTCTTTCACAGTGAGTGCATGAGGATGCTCAGGCGCTTGAAGAAGGCCACCAAATGCCTTCCCGGGGTCGAGAGCGTGTCCGACGAGGAAAAGGCTTGCAGTCAACGGAGCAGCTGCGATCTTTTCAAAGAGCGCAAGATGCCCGACGCTTCCACTGATGCTGCCTATATTCGCATGAATATTGTTGATATCCTGTCCCTTTTCCAGAGTCCCCTGCAACGGCGCTGCGTCCTGGTTGAACTTATCCAGGGCCTGCTGTACATAGGAGTCGGGGTCTGTGGGAGGCGCGGCCTTACCGATTTCATCGGTCAGGGCCAAGTCCCTTTCCTGCAAGGCCTTTATTTTGCCTCCTACCTTCTTCTGTCCCTCCCTCTGCTCCGCCTGCATTTTCTTGGCAAGCTCTTGAATCATCTCGTCTATTTCAGCGGCAACACCGGCGGCATCTAGGATACTGAGGTGACCGGTCACATTGCACATTCCACCGGCTCCAACCAGCAATTCATCCGTACGACCGAACCATCGTGAGCCACGGCCACACCCTCCACGATGACCGAAGAGCATCCCTTCGCCACGACGGAGACTCCAGAGTCACGAGACGTGCCTGAGAAAATCCCCTTGCCGGCATTGCCATTCACCCCCCCGACTGTGCTGTCTCGCATAAGTACGTTTTCGCCGCGCGCAACGGTTGCCTTCGCATACTTGCTGTGCTCAGCCGACTGCCACTGAAAGATGTCGAACGGGACCACGGTTCCGTTCACTACGCATAAGTCCGGTTCCACATTGAGGACCAAGAACATTCCCCCTTCAGCGTCCGCAATATGCTTACTGGTCATGGGTCATACGTCCAAACTTTGGATTGCAGCCACGCGAACCTTCTCCATCTGAAGAATCGTGAGGCGCCATGTGAGTGTGAATTGCTCCTTCGCGAGATCGATGTGAACGGTATCCAAGGGAAGGGGCGCAAATCGCGTGCTCTTGTCTGCGCGGAGCAGATAGGCACGTAGTCGTTGCTGAGGGAGCTGAAGCATTCGCCCCTCCGCACCGCGACACAGGCCCGTGAGCGTAATGGTCTCATCACCCCGTAGATAGTCACTGAGAACCAGGGACGGGTGAGCACACTGAAAAAAGCGATCGTCGAAGTCTGCAGCGTAATCCGCTGGAATTCCATTCGCTGCCTCTCGACGGGCGTTCTCCACTGCGCGGGCGTCGTACGTTCCGGCGTAGCGAAGGCGTGTGTTCCACCAACGGGCGATCGGCCCAAAGCCCGCAAGAGGTAGCTTGGAGAGCAGCTTGGGTTCCGAATGGCCGGGGGTAAACCATTGGGGGCCGGGATACGCGCGTCCCCTGTCTAGTACGTCGGGATCCCAGTAGCCGCTCCCGCACGGATTCTCGGGATATTGGATCCAACGGTGGGCCTCGTGTGGCCCGGGTCGGTGACGGGGGTCGGGGTAGGCGCCCCCATACGCTAGCTCGTAGCGCAGAGGCACTTCATCGGTAGGCTCAGGTTGGCTGAGCCCCCAGCCGCGCAGCCTGGTATGCACCCAGGATCGCGGTCCGGTGACCTCGAGGGAGTGGGATGCCCGCAGGTCACGGCCAGCATGCACAGCCACGGATGTGGTCCAGCGCTCGCGGCGCCTGCCGTCGGAGGTCTGCGCAGCGCCAGTCAGAAAGACGTCAGAGCCCGGCTTGGTCACCACCAGATCACCCGGCTGCTCGACGCTGGACCGGGTGGGCTCGTTTGCGTCGTGATAGGAATCCGCAAAAGCGAACGCCTGTTGGTCCGGGGAAGGGCGCGCGGAACCCGGTCCCAGGTCGAACGTCCCTTTGACGACGACCACATCACAATAGCGACGGCCAGGGGCCATCTTTTGGCACTGAAAGTGGCGGAATGATGTTAGATTATCTACGAACTGCAATTGGGGCTCGGAGCCAGATCTGAGTGGAACCGGTACAACATCTGTCTGCGTGGTCATGACTCGGCCTCATCCGAGGGGCGGCGGTGGTTGGAGTGGGGACGATCCAACAAGGATTGCTGTCCGACGTAGATGCTATTTAGTAGGGCCAGGCGGCGGCTTGGCGGTGCCACTGTTGAAAAATAGCTTGGCTCCGGTGTCTATATGTCCGTTTTTCTCCGTTGTGATGTGGATATCCTTTCCGTGAAAATAGATCGCACTTGGGGTCATTACAAACCTTGATGTACCGCACGTCAGATCGATGGATGTTCCGGCCGTGATTTTCACAATGGTCTTGGCGGTGAGGCTGTCGGCCATGGCTGTGGTATTTCGTGGGCCGGTGATCGCTGATTCGACTGCACCCGTGACCTTCTGCATGATCATGCCCTTGACGTGCTGAAGGAAGCTGCCACCGATCTTGTGCAAAAGGTCGTTGCCGAAGTGGTGCTTGGCGCCGCCACCGACCGTGAGGGCATGGTCCGCGACCACGTTCTTTGTGCTCGACATGCCGACGTTCGTCACATGGTTCTGACCGACGGTGTGAAGTGCGTTGGCGCCAACCTTCAGGCGATGGTTGGCCCCGATCGAGTGGGTCATGTTGCTGCCGATGGAATGGGTGAGGTCGTTGCCCACCGAGACCGACTCGTTGTTGCCGACCGAATGGCTCCTGTCGACGCCCACCGAAACGGCCTCGGTGTTCGCGACGTGCCGGGTGCGGCTGTTGCCCACGACGTGGTGCTCGTCGATGGCTACGTGCTTGGTTCGGCTGTTGCCGATGGTGACCTGCTCGTTGTTGCCGACGCTCCGGGTGCGGTCGATCTCGACGTGCTGGGTCTCGTGCCGACCGACGTTGCGGTTGTGGTCGTGCTTGATGAGGGTGTTCCAGTCCTTCTGGCCCTGGAGGTAGATCTCCTCGGCGCCGGCTTTGTCCTCGAACCGAAACTCGTTGTAGCCGCCACCGCCCGGCGAGGAGTTGGTCTTGATCGTGGTCCGCGTCTTCTCCGCCGGATAGTCGTACGGGGGCGGGCTCTCGCCGTTGTAGACCACGCCCGTGACCAGCGGCCGATCCGGGTCACCCTCGATGAAGCTGACCACGATCTCCATCCCGATGCGCGGGATGAACGAGAAGCCCCACCCCGGCCCGCCCATCGACTGCATCACCCGGATCCAGCACGAGCTGTTGTCGTCGCTCGTCCCGAGACGGTCCCAGTGGAACTGCACCTTGATCCGACCGTGCGGGTCGGTGTGGATCTCCTCGCCCGCCGGGCCGACCACCATCGCCGTCTGGATGCCGATGATGTGGGGCCGGGGTCGCGTGCGGTCGGGCCGCCAGGGGACCTCCGCCGGCAGGCACGTGAAGCGGTTCACGTAGGCGAGCGCCGAGTCGGCGTGCTCGACGTGCGACTGGTAGCGATGCTCCGTCTCCACGACCGCCCACTCACCGTCGAGCTCCACGCGGGGGTGCTCCGCCAGTTCGAAGCGGCGGCCCGCTCGCGCCCCGAGCGCCGACCCGGTCCCGTCGCACAAGCGCGCGTCGCGCCGCGCCAGCTCCGCGTGCAGCCGCAGCTGATCGCCCGCGTTGTGCGCGCCGTAGGTGTGGTCGAACGCGTGAAGGGTGAGCGGCGCGTCGTGGACGTAGGTCTCGAGCGCAGGCCACGCCGGGTCCTCCGCCTCGGTCTCGCCCGTCATCGGCACGGACGGATGCGTCCAATCGAAGTGGCGGGTCACGATGCGGTTCGGACGGATGCTCGAGACCCGCTCGAAGCGGCTGATCCCCTCCGACGAGTCGAGCTCGGCGTCGTCACGACCGACGTACCGGAGCGTGGAGCCGTCCTCGCTCTCCAGCGGGACCAGGTGCACGGGCCGGTCGAAGAGCACCAGCACCTCGCGGGCCCCTTCGTGGTCGAACATGTACCCGATGCCCTCTTCCTCCATCAGCCGATGGACGAAGTCGAAGTCGGTCTCTTGGTACTGCACCGTGTACTCGCGCGCCGGATACGTCCCGTCCAAGCGAGATTCCACCGTGCGCCCGAAGACGCCGAGGTCGGCGCTCAGGACCTGCGCGAGGATCTCCGGCACGCTCATCCCCTGAAAGATCCTCGTGTCCGAGCGGTAGCGCAGCGCCGAGAGCGCCGGCTCGATCCGCAGGTGCGCGTAGGTGTTCTGGTTCGGATCGGTCCCCTCTCGGACGCGGGTGATCACGCCGCAGACACGCAGGCTCGTCGCTCGCCGCGTGAGGGTGAGCACGCACGAGGAGCCGAGGAGGGGCGACGCGTCCGCCTCGGGCTCTTCGTTCGCGATATCGAGGTCGAGCTCGAAGGGCTCGTTCAATCGCTCCCGCAAGGTCGCACCGGCCACGACCCAGTCCGCACCGCTCCAGCGATTGGCTTCGAACCGCGCTTCGACTCGACGACGTGTTTCCATGGCTCGGTGCTTTCCCTTTCCAACAGTCTGGTTGCGTGGACCTGCGTCAGAGGGTGCACGCCACGTGTGAGCACACGGGGATGTCGAACGGGCAGCAGAAGAGCGCGCCACAGTCCGTCCCGCCCCCGCACACGTACGAGCTCGGCCACGAGCAGCTCGACGTGCACGTGCGAGTCCGAGTGCCACCACAGCAAGAGCTGCTGGGTATCGGTGCAGTCTGGACCTGGCCGGGGGCACACACGCCCTCGCCCGTGCAGGTCCCCGCCGTCCA
Source organism: uncultured Pseudomonadota bacterium (assembly GCA_963832725.1). Classification (GTDB taxonomy): domain Bacteria; phylum Myxococcota_A; class Polyangia; order Polyangiales; family Sandaracinaceae; genus JAEZBP01. The sequence continues at coordinate 1,501,383 of CAWHVG010000005.1, read as the reverse complement.
GCCGCACGAAGACGAGCAGGTGTCGGTCTCCGTCCCGCAGTTGCCGCAGGCCGCGCTGCGCGTGGCCCCAGGCGCGCACACGCCCGTGCCCGTGCAGGTCCCTGCCGTCCAGGTGCATGAAGACGAGCAGGTGTCCGTCTCCGTCCCGCAGTTGCCGCAGGCCGCGCTGCGCGTGGCGCCGGGGGCGCACACGCCCGTGCCCGTGCAGGTCCCTGCCGTCCAGGTGCATGAAGACGAGCAGGTGTCCGTCTCCGTCCCGCAGTTGCCGCAAGCCGTGCTGCGCGTGGCTCCGGGCGAGCACACGCCGGTGCCCGTGCACGCGCTCCAGCCCCCGCCCCCGCCGGTCGCCCAAGCGCACGACGCGTTGCACGTACGGCTCTGCGTGCCGCAGTTTCCGCAGGCCCGCGTTTCGATGGTGCCGGGCGCACACACGCCCTCGCCCGTGCAGGCCCCATAGCCGCTGCCCCAATCGCACGCGCTGCTGCAGGTGCGGGTGTGGGTGCCGCAATTCCCGCACGCCTCGCTGTCGGTGGCCCCCGGCGTGCAGATCGCGGTCCCGCCGCAGGGGCCCGAGACGATCCAACTGCCCCAGTGACACGTCGCGTCGCAGGTCCGTGTGGTCGGCTGCGAGCCGCACGAGCCGCACGCTTGAACGTCCATCTGGACGTCTCCCGGCGCGCACTCACCACAGCCGGCGTCGGAGGTCGCGGCGTCGGAGGTCGCGGCGTCGGAGGTCGCGGCGTCGGAGGTCCCGGCGTCCGATTGCGCCGCGTCCGCAACCCGGGCGTCGGCTGGGGCCGCGTCGGGTGAGCCGGCGCCCGAGTCGAGCGTCGCCACGGCGGCATCCTCCCGCATCCCCGAGTCCATCCCTCCGCTCGGTAGGCAGGTCCCGTTCACGCACTGCTCCAGGCCCGAACAGTCGGAGATGGACTGGCACTCCGAGCTCCCGCCCGAGCAAGCGACGAGAATCGAGCCGCTACCGAGCGCAACGAGCATTCCGATGGAGCGCATGTCGAACCCTCTCTCTCTGCTGGGATTGACCAACCGGGCCCATGCCACCAGCAACTCGTAGCTCGATCGCGCGGTCGCCATGGTCATCGTTCACCTTTACGAGTCGGGGCCCCCGTCGGTTCGCCGCGCCGAGCCGCGAACCGCAGCTTGGACCCCGGCCCGAGGCTCCGGTTCAGTGTGGCGGGGCGCGGGGCCGACGGCATGACGTCCCGACTTAGCATGGAACATGCCGGCCCACCGTGGAAGAGCGGGCCGCGGTCGCGAGGTGCGCGTCGCTGCGCGCGCGGAGGAGCTTTCGGACGCGAGGCGACGGCGGAGCGCGATGCTCTCCCGCCGCCCGACGCGCGGCGGCATCGAGGCGGCCGCCGTTTGCCGAAGTGGACAGGTGTCTGGGCGAGTGGACGCAGGGTGTGCTTCCTCCGGGGCCGGCGCAGCCGCCCGGTCCGTCTCCGGCCCGGGCGAGCTCGCCGTCCGCAGAAGCCAGAGCGCCAGCGCCAGCGCCGCGGCGAACATGAAGAGCAGCCCCGCCAAGCCGGCCGCGAGGAGCCAGTGTCCGCGCGCCCCGGCGCTCGGCGGGAGCCGGTCGACGACGGTCGCCGGGCCTGCGAACGGATCCTCCGCCTCCGGCATCCGAAGCACGGTCGGCGCCATGATCGCCGTGGAGGTCTCCTCTGCCGCCGACAGCGGCGTATCCAGCGTAGTCGTCGGGTCGTCCGCACGCGACACGACGGTGGCGTCGCCGAGCGAGTTCGGCAGGGTGAGGGCATCTCCGCCGCCGCCACCCCGCTCCAGCGAAGACCGGGCCCATTCGCCGATGGTCTCCGCGGTGGCGGCGGGAGCGTGCGCCTCGAGCGCTTGGGCCAGCTCGGCCGCGCTGGCGAAGCGCTCGTCCGGTTCGCGGGCCAGCGCCTTCAGCACGATCCGGTCGAGCTCGGGCGAGACATCGGGACGAAAAGTAGAGGGAGCGAAGCTCGGGGCCGTCAGGATCTTCGCTCGATGATCAGCTCGTGCTCGGCATCAAGGGCACGCTCAGTGTGGTCGAGCTCAAGATCCTGCGGCAGCGCCTGCTGGCGGGCACCTACTACAAAGCGAGCAAGGGAGAGCTCTACCGCATGCTCGCGCCCGGCTACGTGCTCGACGATCTCGGGCAACTCGTCAAGGATCCGAACCAGCGCGTGCAGCAAGGGATCGCACTCGTGTTCCGCACGTTCCGTGCGACCGGCTCGATCACGAGGGCTACATCGACTGGACGAGCTACGAGGACAACCAGCGGAGCATGCGCAACAACGGTCGAGGATGGGAGCGGGACGAGAGCGTTGGTCCCGCGCGGAGAGGTCAAGGACTGTTGACGGGTCTGCTGCGGTGCGGCCGCAAGCTCCACGTGCGCTACTGGGGCAAGAGCGGGATGAGCGCGCGCTATCTCTGCCAGGGCGACTACGAGTCCGGCGGCAGTTACTGCCTCGCCTTCGGCGGTCGTCACGTCGACAGGCGTGTCACCGTCGAGGTGCTGGGCGTGTTCCTGACAGTGACCGTGGTCTCGGGGGCGCGCGTATTACACGGCGTTAAATCGCCCCCCGAGCGGAGAAGACATCCCAGACGGGGAACGGCCGAGAAGCGTGCCGGTCCACCCGAGCCCACGGCTCGCTCCGTCGCGGTCCACGTCTTGGTGGAGGATCGTTCCGTAGATGTGCGGCGAGCTGTCGGCCTCGGGCAGCTCGTTGGTGCGCACACTGGCCGCGAGGCGCAGGCCGTCGCTCGGATCCAGCACGTAGTACTCGCGGTAGGCGGTGGTCCCCACCGGGCAGACCGGCGGCCCGTTGTGGCCGACCACGAGCTCGAGCTCGTGCCGCTGCGGCGCCCTGACGCTCGTGAGCCAGAGAATCGGCGGAGGCTTCGCCGATCGGCGGCCCCCTTCGCCGATCCTGTCGCGCAACTGCGCGAGATCACGTCCCCGAGGACCGGTCCGTGCGCTGCTGGGGGCGGCCGCGTGGCTTCGCCCCGACCGGACACGAGCCCGCTCGACCCGGAGCGCAACGCGCTGCACACGATCGTGCACATCCACCTGGCGACGCTTCCTCGATGAGCGCGAGCGCCTGGGGGCGCCACTACCACGCTTCGTCGTCCGAGAGCTCGAAGGCTACCTCGACTGTGACCGGCTCGCGGCGGGGTGCGCGCGCTTCGAGTGCGAGGGCTGCGGCCTGACGCGAGTGACGGGCCTGTCGTGCAAGGGGCGCGGCTTCTGCCCGCGCTGCTGCGGCCGGCGCATGACGGAGCGGGCGCGCCACCTGGCTCAGCGCGTGTTCCCGGAGCCGGTTCGCGTGAGGCAGTGGGTGCTCTCGCTTCCGTTCGGGCTGCGGGTTCGGGCGGCGTTCGACCACGAGCTGGCGCTGGCCCTCACGCGCCTCGCGACGCGGGCCATCGAGTCGCACTACCGGCGGCTGGCACGTCGAGCGGGGTTGCGCTCGCCGCGCGGCGGCTCGGTGACGGTGCACCAGCGATTTGGCTCCGACTTGCGACTCAACCTGCACCTGCACGGCTTGTTCTTGGACGGCGCCTACGGCGAAGACGAGCGGGGACGGCGCCGCTTCTTCACCGCACCGGCACCGAGCCCAAACGAGGTAGAGCAGGTCCTCGGACGCATCCTGCGACGGGCTCGAACGCGGCTCTGCGCGGCCGAGGAGGACGTGACGGACGAAGAGCTCGCTCTGTTGCAAACCTGCGCCGCTTCGGCCGGCACGCAGGGCAGCGAGCGGTGCGGCCCCGGCGAGGAGCCTGGGCTCGTGGTGCTGCCCACCCGGCGCAAGGCGCGCATCGACGGTTGGGACCTCGACGCCGAGGTGGCCGTGCACGAGCACGAGCGCGAGCGGCTCGAGCACCTGTGCCGCTACGTGCTGCGACCGCCGCTCGCGCTCGACCGATTGAAGCTCCTCGGGCCCGAAAAACGTGTGCGTGGAGTTGAAGCGCCCGTGGAGCGACGGGACCAGCCACGTGACCATGAGCCCGCAGGTCTTGCTCGGCCGACTCGCCTCGTTGGTGCCGAGGCCGCGCGCCAACACGACCCTCTACGCCGGCGTGCTCGCCCCGCATGCGAAGGACCGCCCTCGACCCCGCCCGGCTGCGCCGCGGCGCCATCGAGATGCGTCCTGGGCGGCCTTGATGAAGCACTCCTTCGGCCTCGACGTGCTCTCCTGCCCACGCTGCAAAGGCCGGCTCCGATTCGTGGCCGTCCTCTTCGACCGAGCCGAGATCCAGCGCCTCCTCACCCACCTTCACGTCTGGGCCGACCCGCTGCCACCCCATCCCCCGCGCGGCCCGCCCGAGCACCCCGAGATGCTCGACGTTCCCTGACCGCACGGCCACAGGTCGCCCGGCGGCGCACCGCTCCGTCCGCCGCCCGGCCTCGAGCTATGGCCCTCCTCCTCAGGACGCGTCACGACACCCTCGTGCACCCCAGCGGTCCTGCGCCCAGCCCCGCCTCGACCACAGTCATACCGTCCCAACGGATCCTTGCAGTCGCCGGCGCCGGAGGCCTGCTTCCAAAACCCGCTTTATGCGGCCTACGCTCCTACGCTCCGAGGGACCGACGCCATGCGCCGCTGGCACGCCGTGACGTGCGCCGACCCTCCCTGTTGATCGCACCGACGACGGGAGTTCGGAGCCTGCACACCGCCCGGGCTGGCATGGGTGCGTCCGTCTCGCGCCGGACGACGTTTCGGCCGCGCTTGCGCGCCCCAGCCTGAGGGTGGGAACGGCCGAGCAGCGGCTCGCGGCGACTGGCAACCGATGGCGCGGGCCCGGCCGAAACCCGGATCGGCGGCGGCGACCGGGAAGAACGAGGAAACACCCCGGGTCAGGTCGTTCGTTCGGGTGGCAGGAAGAACGAGGAAACACCCCGGGTCAGGTCGTTCGTTCGTTGGTCGTTCGTTTCGTTGGTCGTGGTGGAGCCGTGCGCCACGGTCGACCGACGCACGAAGGTCAGGCTATCGTCCCCATCGAATGCAACAGCACAGGCTAGCGGGACGGACGGTCAGTGGCGGGGTCATCCTCACCGGCACGCAAGTGGACGGGAACGGAATTCCGTGCATGTTGAGCGTCGAGCCCACCTCGACATCAAAGACATGGAACGTTTTGATCGCCGCCGCGCTCGGCGCGGTTGGATTGTTCTCGGTAGTCATGGGGCTCGTGGGTCTGGCACACGAACCAAACTGGGTGGTTCCGACCATCGCGATCGGCGTCGCGGCGGGGGCCTTGTTCGCCGCCGCCGCGGGATTCCTCTGGCTCAACCACAGACGGCGCTTCTTCGTCCGCACACCGGACGGGTTCGGCTGCTTTTCCAGCCCGTGGGGTCTTCGCACGAGGGAATACCGGTGGGAGGACGTCGAATGGATCGGAATCCGCCAGTCCACCGCGGACCAGGTCCAACGCTATCGTCAGCTCACGATGAAACTGCGTACCTCCTGGCAACCCGCGTTTCTTATAAGTGACAGCGGTGCCGAGGCCGTCATGGCTCTCCTCATGAGTTGGGGCGGTGACAGGTGGCAGGAGGCCCCCCGGAAATGGAACATGCCCCGTAAGTTCGTGCGCGTGGCGTGACGCACGCCCGGCCGATCTCGCCACCCTGCAACGTGCCAGGACCCAGACCCTGCCAGCCCTTGGGGAAGCACCCCGGGTCTGGGGAAGTGCCAGGTCATGCCCGGGGTATCGGCACGGGCGGGCGCCGGTTGCGCGGACGGCCGGAGCAGCCGGGTGACTGCTCCGGCCCCGCTCGAGCTACAGCATGTGGGTGATCACGATGACGATCACCACGATGACGACGCCGATGACCGGAACGGTGCCGCGGACGCCGAGGCGCCACGTCGGACCGACGATCTCGAGGGAGTCGTTGCTTCTCCGATTGGCCATGGTGGACCTCCGGTGTTCGAGGGCCAGCCGTGGAGGTCGGCGCGCGGATTGACGCCCGCGCCTGCCGATGGCAGAAACGGGTTGGGAGTCGTCGGCCGCACGCCGGTCACGACTGGCGGAGCCACCTGGGGTGCGAGCCCTTGCGTGGCTTCCGCTGTTTCTGGCGCTTAGCAATTAGTTCGCCGTCACCTCCACCGCTCTCGTATTAAGGGCTGTGGATTGGGGAATCATGGCTCCAATCGCTCGTATTTGTTGACGATTTCGGCCAACGAAGGCGGTGGACGAATTCGTGGATGGCGCGCTACTTCAGAAGGAGCCAGCCCATCCACCAGAGCCACGCAACCAGCGCGAGGCTACCGACGGTGGCCACCATCCGCGCACTCGCGCCGCCGGCGACGACGCGGACACGGCTGGTCGTGATCTCGAGGAAGTCTTTCTGTCTGCGCTGCATACACGTGTCCTTTCGTGCGACCACGTGCAGCGCGGTTGACAGCCGGCCCGTGCCTTGCCACAAGCCAACCAGGTGAGTCGTGCACCGCACGCCGGTCGCGATTCAAAAAGCCGCGGTGAGGGTTCCATCCTCCCGCGGCTTTTGCTCTACGGGGCGCCGCTCGCCGAGGCAAGCGGCGCGGCCGAGTTGGCGCAAGCGACCGTATTCAAACAAGAATTCGCGAGCGTCGCGCGCCCGTCTACCGGACAATCGCCTCGACCACCTCGGCCGGAGGCGTTCCGCCGGCGAGCCACCACGCCTCGTCCATGCCGGTCGGCGTATCCGCCCGGTGCTCGGCGATCTGCGCGGGCGGCCGCCAGTGGTCCGGGTCCTCGTCGTCGAGCTCGTGCGCGCGGCGGCCGATGATGAGGTCGCGGGCGCCGGTCTCGCGCCAGTGCTCGAGCACCCGGGCGACGTACGCCGGGCCCGCCGCGCCGTGCACCTCGTGGCCGCGACGGCGTGCCGTGTCTGCCTCCGCACCTTCGACCGGCACGTGGCCCCCTACGTGCCGCGCGTCCGCATCGGGACGTGTCTACGCTACGACCGAGAGGACATCCGAGCATGGCTCGAAAGGACGAAGCGTGGACAATCCGTCGAGACCCCCGAACGGGCATCTTCCTCGTCCGGTTCCGGAAGCCCTCGGGTGATCGCGTTAGCCGGTCGACGCGCACGCGAGATTCGAGCGGAAGCTCTCCTCCGGGCCGCGGAGATCTACGAAAGGGAGATGACGGGCCCGACGGAGGTGGTGCACCCTTCCGCGCTCGCCAGCACGCCGGCCAAGACGGTGATCGCGAACTGGATCGACGCGATGGAGCACGAGAAGCGCGAGGCCACCGTCGACACGTGGACGCTCTACGGGCGCACGCACTGGGTCCCGTTCTTCCGCGACGCCGCCGAGCTCGCGAGTCAGCGCAGGCTCGCGGCCTACGTCGCCTCCCGCCTGAAGCACGCGAGCGCCTCCACCGTCGCGAAGGAGTGCAGCGCGCTGCAGACGCTCCTCCGCTGGTGCGCTCGCGCCGACGTCGGCTACCTCGCCGCCGCCCCGAAGGTGCCGCGGCCGCCGAAGGGTGCCGGCAAGAAGGTGCTGACCAAGGTCCGCGTCGACCTCACGCCGGAGCAGGCCGAGGCGATCATCGAAGGGCTGCCCGAGACCGTGCGACGTCGCGAGCGCGGCGTCGGGGCGCCCCGGCCGTGTCGCGCGCTCTACCGGGTGCTGTGGGAGACCGGCCTCCGGATCGGCACCCTACTCCGCCTCGAAGCGCCCCGCGACTACCACCGGGGCGCGAGCGAGCTCCACATCCGCGGCGAGGCCGACAAGGCCGACTACGGCCGGACGGTGCCGCTCACGGCGAAGGCGCGCGCAGCGCTCGACGCGGTCTGTCCCGACGAGGGTCCGATCTTCGAGGAGCTCAACACCCGGACCCAGCTCCGAAAGGCAGCGCTCCCGGCCGGTGTCCCGGGACACCTGGCGGGACATGTGAGCCACCACGACTTCCGCCACGGCCGCGCGACCCACCTCCTCGAGGCGGGCGCGCCGCTGCCCGCGGTGTCGTACCTGCTCGAACAGAGAGTCGGCGCAGCGCGTCGTCCATCGCGCCGAGGAGCGCCTGCAGGCGGACCCGATTTAGGTCGACCGGCGCCGAGAACGCTCCTTTGCCGCCTATCGTGGCCATGGTCCTCGTCCGAGTCGCTGCCGTGGGTACGCGCTCACCCCCATGTAGAGCCCTCCCGCGTACCGATTCAGATCACCGAATAGGGGCACCAGTGCTTCATTTTACGCGCGAGCTTTCAATCCTACAACCGACGGGTTCAACGTGCCGTGACCCTCATCGCACTTCGCTGAGCAGCTCGTGCTCGTCGAGCGTGATGGGCTTCGCGCGAGCGTGACGCCCTCCCCGAGTTGAGAGTCGGTGGCGACCACGATCCCGCATGCACGGCCCATCCACCGCACCCGGGCCCTCTACGGCGCCCCCTTGGCCACGATGCGCGCGGCCAGCTCCGCGTCGCCGCGCAGCGACGCGAGCGGCATGAGCACGTCGAGGACCTCTTCGGCCGTCGCGATCCGCGTGTCGAACGGCTGGAGCAGCCCTTCGACCAGGCCTTGGAGGGAAGCCGGCGCGCGAGGGGCGGCGGCGGCAACGCTCCGGCGCTGGCGTTGATCGTCCGCTGGCGGATCCACCCGTCGAGCATGACGCGACCGCGCTGGCGGCCGAGCGGCTTGCCCTCCGCGTAAGGGTGGTGACCAGCTCACGCCCGAGGAGGGGCGGCGTTCGTCCATGCCTCCTCACCACGATGGGGGGCAACGCGGGGCTCCCCTTCGCGCTGCGCGCGCGGCACTCTCGAGATCATGGAGCTGCGAGAGCAGCGTTGACGCGGGCGCCTTCCTCGATCGCGCGCGCCCTCTTTGGGAGCCACGCGAGAGCGAGCTCAACCTCATGGTCGGCGTCGCATGCTCGATGCGCGACGGTTGGCGTCCGCCCGGCGGGCCTCCGCTCCTCGCCACGCCCGAGGACGACGACACGCACCCCGTCGCGGCGGTGATCCGCACGCCCCCTCGCGGGTTCATCGTTGGCGGAGGAGCGGCCGGCTCGGCCGCGGAGCTGGCGCGTCACCTCGCGGCGTCGGACGCACAGCGCGACGCGCCCTCGGTGATCGCCTCGAACCCGGCCGCGGCTCAGTTCGCGGCGGTTGGCCCTCCGGCGCCGAGGTGGATGATCCGAGGTGTCCGCCGGCGCCCACGCCGCCGTGAGGCTCGGCGCGCTCGCGCGCTCGCTGCGGCACCGCGACTCGGCTCTGGGTTGACCCCCGGCCGTCTCGGCGGCGCCGATTTCTCCTGCTGCGAAGTCCTATCCGCCGCGGTGATGCCGTTCACGCGTCAGGCGCCCCGCAGGCGGCGGAGGCGCGCCGTCGTTGCGCGTGCGCCCTGACGCTCGTGAGCCAGAGATCGGCGGAGGCTTCGCCGATCGGCGGCCACCCTCGCCGATCGGGTCGCGCAGCTGCGCGAGATCACGTCCCCGAGGACCGGTCCGTGCGCTGCTGAGGGCGGCCGCGTGGCTTCGCCCCGACCGGACACGAGCCCGCTCGACCCGGAGCGCAACGCGCTGCACAGGCTCCTGCGGATCCACCTGGCGAGCTTCCTCGAGGAGCGCGAGCGCCTGGGGGCGCCACTGCCGCGCTTCGTCGTCCGAGAGCTCGAAGGCTACCTCGACTGTGGCCGGCTCGCGGCGGGCTGCGCGCGCTTCGAGTGCGAGGGCTGCGGCCTGACGCGAGTGACGGGCCTGTCGTGCAAAGGGCGCGGATTCTGCCCGCGCTGCTGCGGCCGGCGGATGACGGCGCGGGCGCGCCACCTGGCTCAGCGAGTGTTCCCAGAGGGCGTTCGCGTGAGGCAGTGGGTGCTCTCGCTTCCGTTCGGGCTGCGGGTTCGGGCGGCGTTCGACCACGAGCTGGCGCTGGCCCTCACCCGCCTCGCGACGCGGGCCATCGAGTCGCGCCACCGGCGGCTCGCACGAAGCGGGTTTGCGTTCGCCGCGCGGCGGCTCGGTGACGGTGCACCAGCGATTTGGCTCCGACTTGCGGCTGAATGATCACTCACGATGCCTGGCCTTGCGCTTCACTCGGTTTCTTGGTCAAAGAGGTGCTGCTGACCGCCAGCAGCACCCCTCGTCAGCTCGATCTTTCCGGTTTTGCGTAGGTGATCGACGATGCTGCGCACGGGGGGCACATCCAGATCCACGCGGCGGATCTCCCATGGCGCTCGCGGTGTGACCTGGTTGCATGGCAGGAGGCCCGCCTCGACGAGCCGCCGGATGGTCGTGTCGCTGACTCCGGCGTGGGCGGCGGCCGCGTTGAGCGATGACCGTGCGTACGATCTTCTTCTTCAGCTCCGGGGGGCAGCTGGGGCTGCTCCAGACATCGGCGAAATGCGTGCCGAGCGAGCGAAGCTCGGCGCGCTCGGCATCGTTCAGCGGCCGGTGAGTATCGTCGAGCTGCGCGATCGCGCTCTTGACCGCGTCGACTTCGTGCAGCTTCTCGTTCCACCGCGCTTCGAGCTCGGCGGCGACGAGACGGTTGCGCGCATCGAGCGGTCGTACTGCTCGAATGCGCGCCTCGCCTCGTACTCGACCTGTTCGAGCTGCTTGTCGAGCAACGCACGCCGCCCGTCGTCCTCGCCCTCGAGCCGACGGATTGCCTCGGTGCTGGCTTCGATGCCGAGCGGGGAAAGCACGCCCAGCACCTCGACGGTGACACGCTTGTCGACGCGACGTCCGCCGAAGGCGAGGCAGTAACTGCCGCCGGACTCGTAGTCGCCCTGGCAGAGATAGCGCGCGCTCGTCCCGCTCTTGCCCCAGTAGCGCACGTGGAGCTTGCGGCCGCACCGGGCGCACCGGAGCAGACCCGTCAACAGCCCTTGACCTCTCCGCGCGGGACCGATGCTCTCGTCCCGCTCCCATCCTCGACCGTTGTTGCGGATGCTCCGCTGGTTGTCCTCGTAGTTCGTCCAGTCGATGTAGCCCTCGTGATGATCACGCAGGAACACCCGCGCCTGCTCGGGCGCGACGGGCGAACGTTGGCTCTTTCGGAGGAGGCCGTCGACCACGCGGACCTGTTGCGGCCGGCGCCCGTAGACGTACGCGCCGACCCGCGCTGGCCTCGTGCTACGCACGCCGTCCTCGCGCTCGCCTTCTTTGCTCACTCGGTGCACGGCGACGATCGCCGCCGCCATCAGCTCGACGAGTCGTCGTCGGTGCCCCGCCGGGGGCGTCACCGGAGGCTTGCTTCGGCGGTCGAGATCGATCGCCAGGGTCGTCTGCTTCACGTTGTCCTCCCTTCGCGCGCTTGCGCTGGGGAGGGACGCTATCGTTCCGTGCTTCGCCCTTGTCGGTTCCGCATGTCTGCGCGAGCCCGATCAACGCGCGGAGCGTTCGGACATCGACCGTGGCCGCGCTCGCGATCGTGATCGCCGCCGCCCCGGCGCGCAGCATCCACGACGGGACCTTGAGATCGCGTGCATCGACGCCGCGAACCGTTACCGGGCCGTCCGCAGTGCGCGAACGCGCAACGACCTCGAGAGTGCGCCAGCGAGCGGGTGAAATGGCCTTATGCGGCCTACGCTCCCTATCCGCACCAGGCCCGAGAGAGGAGCGCGTGACATCGCTTCGGTCCACCGCGACGGGGTCGACCATGAAGATGATCGTTGGGTCATCATCGCGACCCGCCGCGGGAGCGACGACGTCAGCGGCAGCGGACCGTCGCGCCGACGATGCTGCTGCGCGTTCGGAACGAGGTCGCGAAGAAGTGGACCGATGCCCCGCTCGCGTCCTGATGGATCGCGACCGCCGCGTCCGCCGCGTACCCTCCCGCCCCCGTGGGGATGCGGGTCAGCTCCCGGATCACCGCGCCGGTCTCCCGCGCGACGAGCTCGACCGGCGAGCCGTCGCCCGACGTCGCGTTGCGTCGCACCACGATCAGCCCATCGCTCGTGCCCGCCGCCGCGAGGACGCCCGGGACGGGGGTCCGTCGCACGAGGCTCCCATCGGCGCGGAGCTCGAGCACGGCATCGTGGACGGCCACGACCACGAGCCGCCCGTCGAAGCTGACGCGATAGGCTCTGGACAAGAAGTACCCATACGCGGGCTCCGCGTCCGGCACGCTGCCGGCTGGGTTGAGGGGCGTCGCCTCGCGATTGAACGCGCGCGTCAGGAGGGTGCCGGTGGTGGTCGAGCCGAGCCACACGCCGAGGGCGTTGCCGCCGCAGGTCGTCGAGAGCGCCGGCATGGCGAGGGGGGAGCCTACGAGGGTCGTCGAGACCGGCGCGCCGAAAGCGGCGTTGAAGCGGCGGATCCGGGGCCCCGTGCCCGGCTCCCCCACCAGCGCCATGTGACCGCCGGGACGCGGCACCACGGCGGGGGGCCAATCACGCCCCGACAGCGCGACGCTCGCCGGCGATCCCAGCGCGAGCGACGTCGGGTTCACGGTGCGCCGAGTCGCGTAGGCCGCGAACGGGTCGAAGAGATGCAACACCGAGCCATCGAAGCTCAGCGCCGGCTCAGGAGGAATCCCGGCGCGGGATGCCCCGCTGAAGACGGAGACCACGCGGTGGGTGGCGTCCGCGAAGAGCACGCCCGCGCTCCCGGTCCCGTCGATGCAGCAGAGCGCAGCCGTGAAGCCCACAGCGGCTCCGTTCGGCGTGTCCACCGCGTTCGAGAGCCCCACGTTGTAATTGACCCCAGACGTGACCTCGCGCGAGAACGTGCTCGCGGCGCCGCTCACCGGGCCGGCGCAGTATCGAGGGCCCGTGCAGTCGGGGACCGCGCAGTCGGGGCCGCTCGTCCCGGGGGCGCAGGTCCCGCACGTGTGCCCGGTGCCCGGCGCGGGGACATCCATGCACACGGCGTTGAGGCACGGATCGCCCGCGCACCCATCGATCTCGGTGCAGTCGCGACCGTCGCCCTGCAGCCCCGACGGGCAGGCGCCGCAGGTGAACCCCGTGTCGGGCGCCGGCCGGTCGGTGCACGTCACCCCCGCGAAGCACGGGTCGCCCGCGCACCCGTCGATGTCCACGCAGCTCACTCCGTCGCCCTCGGTCCCGACCGGGCAGGCGCCGCAGGTGAACCCAATGTCGGGTGCGGGCACGTCGGTGCAGGTCACGCCGGCGAAGCACGGATCGCCCGCGCACCCGTCGATGTCGACGCAGCTCACTCCGTCGCCCTCGGTCCCGACCGGGCAGGCGCCGCAGGTGAACCCGGTGTCGGGTGCGGGCACGTCGGTGCAGGTCACGCCGGCGAAGCACGGGTTTCCCGCGCAGCCGTCGATCTCGACGCAGATCACTCCATCGCCTTCGAGGCCCGCGGGGCACTCCCCGCAGCGGTAGCCGTCACCCGCCTCGACGCACTCGACCCCCTCGAAGCACGGCGGGTCACACACGGAGCCGGCGTCGCCAAGGCCCGCGTCGGTCGCGGCGTCCCGCCCAGCGTCGAGCGACGCGCGTCCAGCGTCGTTCGAGCCAGCGTCGAGCGACGCGCGTCCAGCGTCGTTCGAGCCCGCGTCGTTCGGGCTGGCGTCATTCGAGCTGGCGTCATTCGAGCCAGCGTCGACGCTGGACTCGACGGTCCCCGAGCAGGCGCCGAGCAGGAGGACGAGGGCACTCACCAGGCTCACTAGAGCAGCGCGTGACATCGCTTCGGTCTACCCCGAAGGGGTCGGCCGCGAAGATGATCATTGTGTGATCATCGACGGGTGGTCATCGACGGGCGATCATCGACGGTTCCTCGCGGCGAGCTCCGCCATTCGCGTGAAGCCCCCCTCGGACGCCAAGCGCGCGGCCTCTTGCGCCTGCGCTCGGGCTCGATCCGGCGCGCCGGCCGCCTGCGCACACGAGCAGCGCCTCGATGCGCGGCCGCAGCGCGCGGAAGGCCAACGTCGCGCGATACGCCTCGGTCGCATGGGCCTCCGCGCGCGACACCGCACCGAGGCGGAGCTCCTCGGGCCCCGCGGTCGCCACCAAGACGAGCTCCACGCTGCCGTCCTCGAGGAGGAACGCGCGCAGATCCCGCGAGGTTCGAATCCCACCAGTGCAGGTCTTCGAGCCCGAGCACCATCCGCTGTGGAACCAACGCGCGCAGGGCGCGAGTGACCCGCAAGAAGACCTGGAAACGCCCGGTGGCCGCGTCCTCGTGGGCCACCTCGGCGAACACGACCTCGGGGTCGCTGCCGAGCTGCTCCAGGATCTGCATCCAAGGCCAGAGCGGCGGCGAGCCCGCCTCGGGGCAGGTGCGCGCCATCGCCACGCGGCCGGGCGGGAGCGTGGCGACGAACGCGTCGAGGAGGGTGGTCTTGCCCATCCCGGCCTCGCCCTCGATGACGAGGAGCTGGGGCCCGACCTCCCCCGGCGCCTCCCACGTCCCACGCAGCGCGGCCAGCTCGAGTACCTGTGCCGCTACGTCCTGCGGCCGCCGCTCGCGCTCGACCGATTGAAGCTGCTCGGGCCCGACAAACGTGTGCGTGGAGCTGAAGCGCCCGTGGAGCGACGGCATTAGCCACGTGACCATGAGCCCGCAGGTCTCTCTCGGCCGACTCGCCTCGTTGGCGCCGAGGCCGCGCGCCAACACGACCCTCTATGCCGGCGTGCTCGCCCCGCATGCGAAGGACCGCCCTCGAGCCCGCCCGGCTGCGCCGCGGCGCCATCGAGATGCTTCCTGGGCGGCGTTGATGAAGCACTCCTTCGGCCTCGACGTGCTGTCCTGCCCACGCTGCAAAGGCGGGCTTCGATTCGTGGCCGTCCTCTTCGACCGAGCCGAGATTGAGCGCCTCCTGACCCACCTTCACGTCTGGGTCGACCCGCTGATGGCAAGCGTCAAGCGAGCCTCGCTCACTGCAGCCCGAGTTCGAGAATCAGTCGCCTTACGGGACGCACGCTCCAGTGCCGCGCCGAGGATGGAGACGGAGAATGAACAGAGCAGAAGCCATCTCCCTATTCCGCGCGTCCCGCCTCGCTCTCGTCGAGGCTCGCCTTCACGTTGTCCGGATCGTTCCAGCCAGCCGACCATGAGCCGGCCGTACTCGGCGATGGCGCCCTTCAATGCCTCGAGCGCGTCGGCGAGCGCGGTCGTGTCCTCCGGCTCTTTCACCGGCGCCTCACCCACGCCGAGCGCGTCGCCGAAGGCCCATTGAAGCGCGTGCGCCGTACGTATTGCTGAACATCGAACCGTTCGACCACGTCGTCCCCCTCTCTCGTTTGCTGGCGTGGTGTGGAAGATCGATAGGGAGATTCAAGCGAGGCCCAGCCGCGTTCCGGGATCGCGGTGGGGTTACAGTAGATGTTCAATGTTGAACTTTAAAGGTAATGATCTTCGATCCAAAGTCCAAGGTTGGTCTTTAATCGCTGAAAATTAGCGATTTTCCGCAGATTTTGGACTTCCGTTCGTCGAATTTCAGCGATCTTTCGCAAACTTTGGACTTCGAACGGCGAGCGCCGCCGATGCGAGACCAAGTTTGGGAATCGTGGCCAAGAGCTGCGCCCACTGGTTGAACTGGAGGACTGGCGCCGCCCCGACCGCATCCGGGCGCGCGCCGCGGGCTGCAGCTCGCGATCCGGGCTCCGGTCGCGCGCTGCGGGCTGCCTCGTCGAGTCGTCGCGGAACGAGCCGTCGAACGTCGTCTCGTCGAACGTCACGGTCTCGCCGACCACCCTGGGGCCGAGGATGTGTACGTCGCGGTGAACGGCCCGAGGCGGCCCTGAGCGCCGTTCAGCGACCGATGGCGGCGCGGACCTGAGCGACTGCGCTGTCGCAGCCGATCCCGACGTTGGAGGCGTCGACGCGGTTCGCGGCCGGTTGGGAGAGGTCGCTGATCATCTGGTCGTACTCCGGGCCGTCGGAACTGCCCGCCGGATTCCACATGACGATGAGGACCGTCCCGTCGTCCATCATCTGCGTGCGGACCACCGGCCACGTGGCTCGTCCAGTGACGGAATAGGGATAGAGCAGCCCCGTCGAGCCCGGGTTCGGCCCGTTGTGTGCGCCCGCGTCCGTCATCACCACGGTCACGTGGTTGGACGTCGGCCTCCAGCATGCGCCCGCGACTCGGCCGGGAGAGCAGGCGAGCGGCATGCTCGGGCTCGTGACGCTCCCGCCGGAGAGGATGGACAGCGCCTCGACGGTCGCCTCGGGCCCATCGCCCCCCGAGTACCTCGGCGCCATGGAGATCGCGTTGCTGATGGCGACGCGATCCGTCGTGGGCTCGGTTCCGCCCTGGAAGGGAACATCGCTCGGGTCCGTCGAGTTTGCGAAATCGGCGTAGTAGGAGACTCCGACCGAGACGTCGGTCAAGGCGAGCAGCGGGTCCACGCAGCGGGTGAGCAGCGTGGAGGCGTTCGCCATCACGCGGGTGTAGTGGGAGCCCGTGACGTCGAGCAGGAGGGTCACGTCCGTCGGTGTGATCGCTTCGCACGGGCCTTCGAGCG
Source organism: uncultured Pseudomonadota bacterium (assembly GCA_963832725.1). Taxonomy (GTDB): domain Bacteria; phylum Myxococcota_A; class Polyangia; order Polyangiales; family Sandaracinaceae; genus JAEZBP01. The sequence continues at coordinate 1,485,019 of CAWHVG010000005.1, read as the reverse complement.
TGAACGCGCAGCTCGAGTCGCAGGTCACGACGCGCGTCTGATCGCTCGCGCAGCCGGCGCTCGTCCGCTCCATGTCGCCGGGCGAGCACATTCCCTCGCCCGAACAGGCGGCGGTGGGCGACCACGTGCAGTCCGCCATGCACCGCGCGGGCTGGGTTCCACACATCCCGCACGCCACGTCCATGCTGGTTCCGGGCGCGCACACACCCTCGTCTCCGCAGGCGCCGTACTCCCACACGTTCGACGCGTTGCAGAAGCGGTCTTGGGTACCGCACATTCCACACGACACCGTCTCGCTGGGTAAGCGTTCACGGGGGGTAGCGGCCGTGATCTTGTGATCGGCCCCACGGCGCCCGGTTCGAGCGCGTGATCTACGTGGGGCGTGTCGATCTCGAGCAGCGACTGGTCGCGCTGGAAGCCGCCGTCGCGCAGCACGTCGCGACGATCGCGGAACGCGACGCGACGCTCGCCGAGCGGGACGCGACGATCGCGAAGCTCGAGAAGCGGGTGGCTGAGCTGGAGACGAAGCTCGGCCAGAACTCGTCGAACTCGTCGCTGCCGCCGTCGACGGACCGAGGCCAGAACCCGCGCCGCAACGCGAAGAAGGGGGCGAAGCGGAAGAAGCGGAAGAAGCGCCCCGGCGGCGGGCAGCATCGGGAGCTGCTCCCGCCCGAGCAGGTCGACGCGTTCCATGATCACTTCCCGAGTGAGTGCGGCGGATGCGGTAAGCGACTGCCGAAGAGTGCGGACGAGGAGCCGCAGCGGCATCAGGTGACGGAGATCCCCAAGGTCCGGCCGCACGTCGACGAGCATCGCCTTCACGCGGTCGAGTGTCGCTGCGGATGCGTGACCCGGGCGGAGCTTCCCGACGACGTTCCGCGAGGCGCATTCGGCCCGCGGCTGATCGCGACGGTGGCGCTCCTCACCGGGCTCTATCGACTCAGCAAGCGCAACACGCAGCGGATCCTGGGCGAGCTGTTCGGCGTCGCGATCTCGACCGGCGCCGTCAGCAACTGCGAGCGCCGCGTCGGCGACGCGCTCGAGGCTCCGCACGAAGAACTGCACGGCTTCGTGCAGGCGCAGGAGGTCCTCCACGCGGACGAGACGAGCTGGCAGCAGCAGCACAAGACGCACTGGCTCTGGGTCGCCTGCACCTGCACGGTCAGCTTCTTCCTCATCCAGGCCGGTCGCTGCACCGACGGGGCGAAGCGCCTGCTCGGCGGGTTCGACGGAACGCTCGTCATCGACCGCCTCGCTTCGTACGGCTTCCGGGACGGACCCGAGCAGACATGCTGGGCGCACTTGAAACGCTCGTTCCAGGGTCTCGCGGAGCGAACGGACGGGGACTGCGCGAAGTACGGCGTCCCGCTTCTCGAGCAGACACGGGAGATGTTCAAGCTCTGGCGCCGCGTGCGCGACGGGACCCTGCAGCATCGGACCTTCCAGCGTCGGATGATCCCCGTCCGCACCGAGATCGAAAGGCTGCTCGACGAGGCCGCGCAGTCCGCGTGCGCCCGCACCCAGGGCAAGGCCAAGGCGCTCCTCAAGTACCGCCCCGCGCTCTGGACCTTCGTCGATGTCGAGGGCATCCCGCCGACGAACAACGAGGCCGAGCGTGCCCTGCGTCACGCGGTCATCCTCCGCAAGTTGTCGTTCGGAACGCAGAGCGACCGAGGCAGCCGCTTCATCGAGCGGATGCTCTCCGCCGTCGACACGCTCCGCAAGCAGGACCGCGACGTCATGGGCTTCCTCATGGACGCCCTCGCAGCGAACGGGACCACAGCTACGCCCCCGTCGCTGCTGCCCATCGCGGCGTGACCCCCCTGAACGCTTACCTCGCTGGTGCCGGGCGTGTCACAGGGCTCGGCCATGCACGCCGACACCTCGTGATAGGTGCACGTGCTGTCGCACTCGAGCTCGTGCATCTCGGGAGCCGAACAACCGTCGGTGGTCGTCATCCGCATGCCCGGGCTGCACTCGCCCTCGCCTTCGCACGCGCCGGTGGCGTCCCACGTGCACGAACTGGTGCAGCGTGCGGTCTGGGTCCCGCAGTTGCCGCACGCCGCACTGGCCGTGGTGCCCGGCATGCACTCGCCTTCGTCTGCGCAGGGGCCGTTGGCCCACGTGCCGTCCGCGCCGCAGAAGCGCTGAAGCTGCCCGCACATTCCGCAGGCCACCGTCTCGGTCGCGCCGGGGGTGTCGCAGGGCTCGGGCGGGCCCGCGTCCAGCGGCTGGCTCCCTGCGTCGCGCGGCGTGGACCCGTCGACACCGACCGCGCCGTCCACGCCCGTCGCGGCGTCGACGGGCGGCAGTTGGCCACCATCGGCCGGGCTCGAGTCCAGCGAGGCGTCCACGGAGGCACCGTGGGAACTGCCGCAGCCAGCGAGGATCAGCAAGAGAGCGCTCACCGCCCCAGTCGTTTCGCTTGCATGTCCGGCTTCTCCTTCGGCGTGCGCGGCGATTGTCCGTCGTCGATGGCCTGCTCACAAGCGGCGTGGCGCTTCCATCCCGAGATCCGTCCCGAGTTCGCGGGTGCAGGTGGCACGGCGCCCGGTCGTCGCAGAGGCGGCGATGCGCACTGGTAGACCCTACCTTTCCTTTGCCGGGGGCGCCGGAAAGGTAGGGCCCCCTTTCAAACCGTGCGTGCGGTTTTCCCGCACACGGCTTACCGATGGACTCTCGAGTCGCTGCATTACGCAGCCTCCCAGAAGGCGCGCTCCGGATAGCGGATCGTGCCTCGCAAGCGAGTCAGCCCGAGGGCCTCGAAGTACTCCCGCGTCCATCGAGCCGCTTGCCCCGCCTTCAGGTTGCGGCCCCTGCGCCTCTTCTCGAAGCGCCTGAGCCGCCAGACGACGTGGTCATCGATCGCGACGAACTTCTTCGACGCGTTGCCGGTCCGGAAGTAGTTGCCCCAGCCGCGCAGCACCGGGTTGAGGTCGCGGATGAGCACGCGCACATCCTTGACCCCGTTCCGGTGCGACCCGGTCAGGTCGCGTATCCGAGCCCGCACCCGCTTCATGCTGCGCTCGGACGGCCAGCGCTGGAGGAAGTAGACCCGTCGGCCGTCCCTCTCCCAGAGCTTGCCGCTCAAGCGCTTATGAAGATGGCAGCCGAGGAAGTCGAACCCTTCCCGTCCCCAGGTCAGATCCGCCCGCCTCGTCTTGTCCGCGTGAAGAGTCAGCCCGAGCCGCCGCATGATGCCCTGCACCTTGCGCTCGGCCTCCTCGCACGTCGCGCGAGTACGGCACATCACGACGAAGTCGTCGGCGTACCGCACCAGCACGCCCAGATGGGCGTACCGGGCCTCCCACATCGTGTCGAGGACGTGCAGGTAGATGTTCGACAGCAGCGGGGAGATGACTCCGCCCTGCGGCGTGCCGCTGAGCTTCGTCGTCTCCTGCCCGTCTTCCATCACACCCGCCGCGAGCCACTGCCGGAGCAGCTTCGAGACACGACGATCCGAGACGCGCCGCTCCACGAGCCGCATCAGCAACTCGTGGTCGATGCTTCCGAAGTAGTCCTCGATGTCGGCGTCCAGCACGTGGTTGCCGCCCTTCGCGCCCACCTTCCGCAAGCGCTCCAGCGCCTGCGTGGCCGAACGCTTCGGGCGGAAGCCGTACGAGCACGGACGGAAGTCCGCCTCGAAGATCGGCTCCAGCACCAGCTTCGCCGCCATCTGGACCACACGGTCACGGACCGTCGGGATGCCGAGCGGGCGCGAACGCCCGTCCGGCTTCGGGATGTACCGCCGAAGCACCGCCTTCGGCCGATACCCGCCAGAGCGCAACTCGGCCTGGAGAGACTCCAGGAAATCGCCGACACCCGACCGCACGATCGAGTCGATGGACTCGCGATCGACGCCGGCGACGCCCTTGTTGCGCTTCACCCGCTTCCACGCTTCCCACAGGACGTCACTCCTGTAGATGCGGTCGTACAGCGCGTGGAAGCGGCGCGTGGGAGACCGCTTGGCGGCGGCCCACAGTCGGCGTTGGAGGTGGCGCACTTGGTCCGGCCGCCTGCGCGGCCGGGGGTGGTTGGACCGGGTCTCTGCCCGGCCATGCCCTCGCACGTGGCTCCTCATCCGACACGTCCAAAGCAGGGACCCTTCGCTCCCCGGGCGTTCTGCTCCGCCCGGATCACCACTACTACGATCCCCTCGGACTCCCGCTCCGCACGACTCGCTTTCACCCTTTGGCTTATGCGAGCCGCTCGCCGCGACCACGGCCGCGGAGACGGGCCTCTCGTGTTCCGCGCCTCTCCTTCCGTACGTGCCACGCCCCCTACCCCGCCGGGATCCGATGCGCGCTTCGGAACCAGCGCACCGGACATGGCCTTCGCCGCGCGATGATCGGCTCGGCTCCCGGATTGTTCCTCTGACGAGGCTGCAGGCTTCACTTCATGTTGCGGCCCGTACCGTTGCTCCCCCCGAAGGGGCTCTCGACGGTCGGCTTCGACGGACGGGATCTCTCCCGCCGCCGCGACCCTGCTACCCGGCGCTCCGACGCTTACCGGCGTGGGACTCGCACCCACTGGAGAGGCGCAGCGAGCAGACGACGGCCCGACGTCTCGGTCTTCGTCTGCGTCACGACGCACCATCTTCGCGAGGGTAATCCGGCGAGTTACAGCCAGCACCAAGACCTGCAGAACAGCTTCCAGGTCATCCTCACCGACCGAAGCGACGTCTCGCCCGGCGACTTCGATGTCGAGTTCCGCTACACGCAGTGCCAGTGGACGACGGGTGACGCGAGCGGCGGCATCGGAGGCCTCGGCGGGACGCCGGCGAACGCCGGCTTCGACGCGGGCAACGGCACCGACTACCTCGAGCTGGCGGGATCCGGGACGGCCTCGGTTCTCGACCTGTGCACCACCTCCAACGTCGGCGTGCCGGGCCTCTGGCGCTACTCCTTCCGGGCCGGGCGACCGATGTGAACGGGTTGCGCCGCTTCGTGGCGCGCGGCTCGGGCAGCGATGCGGCGGGGCTGGGCTTCGCGCCGGCGCGGTGAAGACGAGCTCCTCGCCGCGAGGCTTCCGTCGACCCGAGCTCGTCGGCGGGGCAAGACGATCAGCGGCTGGTCGGCGCGGCCTCGAAGAGTCGGTGGAGCGCCCAGACTTCACGGGCGCGGAGGCTGGTGAACGACAAGCCGATCCCCTGCGCGCACGCCCACCGGACGATCGCCGGCAGGCGCACCCACTCGCCGAGCGCCGGGAGGCGAAGCTCCACCCACACCTCGCTCGCGTGGGGCAGCAGTCGCTCGGTTTGGACGAAGACCCCGCCGAGGCCGATGTCCCGGGTGACCCCCACGATGAGCTCTTCCGGGTGGTGGACGCGCACCTCGAGCACGATCGGGTGGCGGTGATGAGCGCGGCGCGATGGCCGAACCGTGTGGAGCGTGGTCGAGGAGCTCGTCGTGTTGGGCGTCATGGATCCGTCGCGGTGGAGTGAGCGTTGGTGGTCCGCCCCCGGCGCCCGCTGAGCAACCCCCGTTCCGTGGCCGGGGGCGGGCGCTCCACTCGATGGCACCCAACCGAGTCGGGCACGACCGTGGGGTCGCAGCCCACACCGTGGGGTCGTTGCCTACGTCAGCGGGAGCGAGTGCCTCGAGCGTCGCGGACACGCCTGTCGCGCTGCCATCATCGCACCTGCCCGACTCGGGCTCCGTCGACGCCGTCATCGAGCGGCAAGCGCTCCCGCAGGGCGCGCTCGACCGCGGTGCCCCGCCGCGGCGGCCTCGTCCTTGTATCCGCTGCACGGACCCCGTCTTCCGGGGTAACCGCATGACGTTCATGCTCGCGGGATGGAGCTCTCGAGAGCGGATTGGGCGGGCCACGTAGCGGAGTGGCGGCAGAGCGGGGAGACGGCGACGACGTACTGCGAGGAGCACGGGCTGAAGCTGAGCTCGTTCCGGTACTGGTCGAGCCGGATCCGTCGCGAGGGACCGCGGACCGGGCAGGGCGCGAGCGAGAGCTCGGTGCGCTTTGCGTCGGTGCGCCGGAAGGCGCCGGCGGCGCCGAGCACGCACTCGTCGGGGGTGCGGGTGAGGGTCGGGGGCGCGGAGGTGGAGGTGGCGCCGGACTTCGACGAGGCGACGCTCGCGCGGGTGCTCCGGGTGCTGTCGACCAAGGACGTGGAGCGATGATCCCGCGGGACGTCCGGCCTCGTCCCCTCTCCGACCGCCCCCTCGCCTCTGCGATCCCCCTCGCCTTGCCGCAAGCACCCCGTTCGGAGTACTTATCCGCCCCGCGGGTGATGGCTCAGCACGAACGTGGGCGTGTGGAACGGCGGGCTGGTTCCCCACCAGCCCTGGCGCTCGGGGTCGTCTTGCCATCCGGGCGGAACCGTTGCGCAAAGGCGTCATCGACGCCGGTGGTTCCGCCCGCGTCAACGGCCGCCGGCTGCTGAAGAGCGAGACCCTCCAGAATCGGGTGGCGAACATCCACTCGTGCAGCCGTCCGCCGGCATGACCGAAGGGGGGCTCCAACGTCTGGGGCTCGCCGGTGGCCGAGCCGTCGAGGGAGATCGAGAAGTTATGGACTCGAACGAGGGACATGGCCGGCGCTCTTCTGGTCGTCGGGTGGGTTCGTCGTCGAGACCCCGAAGCGGTGGTCACCGTCGTCCCACCACCGGGATTCACCGGTTCGCTGCTCGGCCGATGCTATCGCACCCTTTGAGAGAATGCCCGCATCATGGCCACCTCCACGGGCCAGCCAAACATGCGACGCGCTCTGGCAGCCCGCCCGCATCGCCCATGGTTGTTCCAGGATGGGATCGGTGATACAAAAATGATCGACTCGTTTCAAATTTTGGCGGGATGTCGCTGGAGATTTGAATGATTTCGGAGCAGACCGCGCAGTCGTTGTTCACGCTTGTCCTGCTCGGCGGGCTCTTCACCGGCTGCAGTGGCGGCTCGACGGCGGCTCTCGACGCCGGTGACAGAGACGGGGCGAGTCAGGGCCCGATCGACGGCGGCAGCACGACCGCTCCCACCGCCCTCAGCCTGACCGCCACGCCGGCGAGCGTGGGAGTGGACGAGACCGCGACAGTGTCATGGAGTGCGACCGCGGACATCTGCCGCTATGACCCGCAAACCGCCCTGCCCGTGCCGCTGACCAACTGGCCTGCGCGGGGCGACGCCTGCAATGGCGCCCAAGCCTGCGCGCAAGCCCACTCGATCGATGTCACCTTGCCATCGAGTGGCACCTACACGTTTGGTTTGACCTGCAGCAGCGCCGCTACCCCGGCACATGGGGAGGAGATCGTCAGCAAGACCGCGACCGTCACGGTCACCGGCGCGCCACCGATAGCGTCTTGCGCGACGGGACCGGCGAGCTTGGCAGGCTTGACGCGGCAGACGACCGGGGATTTGTCCGACGCGACGGCGAACCCTGTCCTTCGAGGAGTGGACGAAACGACGTGGAGCCACGTTTTCGGAATCCTCTGGCGTCCGCGCCTGTCGTACTACTACGCGTGGCCCGGCATACGCAACGTGACTGCAAAGCTGACGATTGCCAAAGACCACTATATCGCATTGCAATTCACCGTGCCCGCCGATTACCCGATTAGCGATTCCAACTCCTACGTGCCATTTGGCGGATTTGCGACCAACGCTAGCAACGTTTCGAATGGCGTTCGTTGGGCTCTGTCGATTACTACGGAGTGCGGCGACTTCATGCAGCCAGCGCCAGGGCGCCCCGATTACAACTGCTACTCGGAGTACAGTAACTCCCAGGGCGGCGGGCTGAACTGGGTGATCTCTGACCCTGCCGCGCCGGTGGCCGATGTTTGCAACCTGCACCCTGGGCAAACATACTTCATGAACTTCATCGCAGCACCACTGAACCACCCTACGCAAAGCAATTGTACGACCCCATTCTGCCGCGGGAATTTTCAACAGAGGGGCATGTTCACAAACGGTGATTTGATTCCCTAGCGGAGAGTGTGGAGCCCGGGCTTCGGGCCGGGATGAATGGCCCTGCGTCACGCGGCTCCCCCAGCCGATGGCTCAGTCTTCGCCCAGGCGGATAAGTACTCCGAACGGGGTCGTCTCGCAGGCGACCCTCTGGACGCGTGCGGCCGTGCACGACCGCATGACCCGCCTCTTCCTGCGGGACGATGACGCGCTCATCGAGGAGGTGGCCGAGCTCGGCCTCGCGCACCACATCGTCTCGCCTTGGACGTCGTTCGTGGTGGTGGAGGAGCGGGCGGAGCCCTCGCTTTCACATGACGCGCTACCACGGCGTGCTCGCCGGGCGTGCCACGGCCCGCGCCGTGGCCGTGCCCGGCCGCGCGCCGCCTCCCGCGGATGCGCAGTTGGCGTTGTTCATGCGGCTGATTCCACAGCACGACGCCGGTGCACCGGGGCCGTCCGGCGAGCGCGGTCCCAATCCACGGAACGCTCGGTTCGGCCCTTCGAGGCCCTCGCCGGGGAGGTCTCTGCGCCTCGCGGGGAGGTTCAGGCACCGCGACTCGGCTCTCCGTCGACCCCCGGCCGTCTCGGCAGCACCGATTTCTCACGCTGCGAAGTCCTATCCGCTGGGTCGGCGTCGACGGCTCACGCGTGATGCTCGAAACGCGCCTGCCGCTCCGGCGGATCGTGTGGGAGCTGGCGCTACGCCGGGTCATCGAGCCGTCCATCCCCGCCGACGCGGACGCGCTGGTGGCCGCGGCGTGGCCCGGGGAGAAGCTCGCCCGAAGTCTGCGGCCCGCCGCCTCCAGGTCGCGCTCTCGTCTCTGCGGCAGCTGGGGCTGCGCGACGTCCTCGAGTCGGTCGAAGGCGGCGATCGGCTCTCACCGGAGCACTCGATCCAGCTACGTCATGATCCGTGAGGGCCGGTCGAAGCCCGGAACGACCGTCTCACGCCGTCGCGGCGCCGGAAGGCAGGCGGGCGCGGGCGGTGACAGCAGGCTTCGGGCGGCGGCAGCGGCCCACCGCCCGCGGCGTCATCGGCGACGCGGGCACGTCGATCCAGCGGGGCCATCTTCGTCGAGGAGCCTTCGCGCCGACGCTCCGGCGACGGTGTCGCGGCTTCTGCCTGGGACGTCTATGGCGTCGGCGGCCAGCGCTCGGCGTCGGTCATCGCCGGTGGCGTCGGCGCGAGGTCGGGCTGCGTGTCGCCCACGGGGCAGAGCGTGGTGACGTGCAGCGTCGTCGGGAAGTCGGTGGCGCTCATCCCGGTGTGCTCGATCGGGTAGTCGTTGCCCGGCGCGTCCCCCATCCACGCGAAGGGCATGGCGATGCAGCCGGTCTCGGGCATGGTCTGCCAGCGGTTGTCCTCGCCCCACCCCGCGTCGAGGAGCGGGAAGGGCTCGCCCCGGAGCTTGCCCTCGCGGTCGATCTCCGAGACGACGTACTCCGACGTGATGCCTTGGGTCGCGATCGACGGCGACCAGCCGAGGAGCAATCGATCGCAGCGCTCGCCGTCGGTGCAGAAGTAGCCCATCGCGGGCATGCCGAAGCGCCGCGCGCGACCGAGCGCGGGATCGGGGTCTGGCAGAGAGAGCCAGTTCCATTGATAGCGAGTCGACTGCTGCATGCCGGTGAGCGTTCCGCCGTCGTAGAGCGGGGCGGTCTCCGTGATGGCCTGCGTCATCAAGTCGTCGATGGTGCGGGGCAGGCGATAGAGACCGATCGCGTCCGGCTTCACGGTGGCGCTCGGGTAGCCCGGGCCGGCCGCGACCGCGAGCCAACCGTCCGCGCCGAGGCTCAAGAGCCCGCCGACGCCGCCCGACATCACCCAGCTCGTCTGGCCCTGATCGAGCTCGAGCAGATACTCCTGCGCGAAGTCGACGGGCGGGGAGCCGCTCGGCGCGCCGGTGACGCCGGGGACCGTCTGGAACGAGACGGCGTCGCAGCGGCCGTTCTCGAACTGGCTGGGCGTGCGGCAGGAGTCGAGCATGCAGAGCTCGGCCCAGCTGTCTTCGGACTCGTTGTAGGCCATGCGGTTCGCCAGCACGTGCCCGGCGCCACAGCCCCACCCGTCGGTGACGCGCACGTACTCGAAGTCCGGCGTCCGGCGGAGGGCGAAGTGGGTCAGCCCTTCGTGGCGATTGTCGGCGCTCGGCCCTGCCGTGACCTTGAGGTGGATGAAGTAGGTGTCCTCCGCGCGGTTGAGCATGATCTCGTGGTGGCCGTACCTCCAGCCGCCCACCGCGTGGTTGACGTAGACGATGTCATCCGGGGTGGCGTCCACCTCCCCGCCGCGGAATTCGAGGACGTAGAGCGCGCTGTCGATCGCCGAGTAGTTCCCGATCGGATAGCAGCGGCCCTCCCACTGCTCCGTGCAGTTCGCCTGACGCCGCGTGTCGAGCAGATCGATCGCCTCGGGGTAGGGCGTCGTCACCCCGGTCACGCCGCGGCAGAGAACCGCGATCACGCTCCCGTCGGCGTTGGCCGCGATGCCGTAGGTCGCCTCACAGAGCCCGTCGAACGAGACGTTCTTGTCGAGCGTCGCCTCCCCCGCTGCGTTCACCGTGAAGGTCGCCACGTTCCCGAACTGCCGCCACGGATCCTCCGGATCGACCGCCATCCAGGACACGAGGAGCGTGTCGCCGAAGGCCGTCGAGTACATGTGACGGGGCCCGTTCCGGCAGCGCTGACCGCACAGACCGTTCGTTCGCTGGGTCCAGCGTTGGGTGGGCGCGATGCGCCCGGGCATCTCGAGTAAGCGTTCACGGGGGGTAGCGGCGGTGATCTTGTGATTGCCCCCACGGCGTCGAGGGCGAGAGCGTGATCTACCGGAGGCGTGTCGGACCTCGAGCAGCGACTCGCCGCGCTGGAAGCAGCGGTCTCGCAACGCGACGCGACGATTGCGAAGCACGTGGCGACGATCGCGAAGCTCGAGAAGCGGGTGGCGGAGCTGGAGACGAAGCTCGGCCAGAACTCGTCGAACTCGTCGCTGCCGCCCTCGACGGACCGGGGCCAAAATCCGCACCGCAACGCGAAGAAGGGCACGAAGCGGAAGAAGCGGAAGAAGCGCCCCGGCGGGGGTCGCCATCGGGAGCTGCTGCCGCCGGAGCAAGTGGACGCCTTCCACGATCACTACCCCTCCGAGTGCGGCGGATGCGGCAAGCGGCTGCCGAAGACGGCGGATGCGGAGCCGCAGCGGCATCAAGTGACCGAGCTGCCCGAGGTGCGGCCACACGTCGACGAGCATCGGCTCCACGCGGTCGAGTGTCGCTGCGGATGCGTAACCCGCGCGGAGCTTCCCGACGACGTTCCGCGAGGCGCGTTCGGGCCAAGGCTGGTCGCGACGGTGGCGCTGCTCACGGGCCTCTACCGGCTGAGCAAGCGGAACACGCAGCGGATCCTGGGCGAGCTGTTCGGCGTCACGATCTCGACCGGCGCCGTCAGCAACTGCGAGCGCCGAGTCGGCGACGCGCTCGAGACCCCGCACGAGGAGCTGCACGGGTTCGTGCAGGCCCAAGACGTCCTGCACGCGGACGAGACGAGCTGGCAGCAGGAGCACAAGACGCACTGGCTCTGGGTCGCCTGCACCTGCACGGTCAGCTTCTTCCTCATCCAGGCCGGTCGCTGCACCGACGGGGCGAAGCGCCTGCTCGGCGGCTTCGACGGGACGCTCGTCGTCGACCGGCTCGCCTCGTACGGCTTCCGCGAGGGGCCGCAGCAGACGTGCTGGGCACACTTGAAACGCATGTTCCAGGGCCTCGCGGAGCGAACCGACGGGGACTGCGCGAAGTACGGCGTCCCCCTGCTCGAGCAGACCCGGAAGATGTTCAAGCTCTGGCGCCGCGTGCGCGACGGGACCCTGCAACATCGAACGCTGCAACGCCGGATGGTCCCCATCCGCACCGAGATCGAGAGGCTGCTCGACGAGGCGGCCGAGTCTCCGTGCACCCGCACCCATGGCAAGGCCAGGGCGCTGCTGAAGTACCGCGACGCGCTCTGGACCTTCGTCGATGTCGAGGGCGTCGCGCCGACCAACAACGAGGCCGAGCGCGCCCTCCGTCACGCGGTCATCCTCCGAAAGTTGTCGTTCGGAACGCAGAGCGACCGTGGGAGCCGCTTCGTCGAGCGGATGCTCTCCGCCGTCGACACGCTCCGCAAGCAGGAGCGCGACGTCATGGGATTCCTCATGGACGCCCTCGCCGCGAAGGACACGTCCGCTACGCCGCCGTCGCTGCTGCCCATCGCGGCGTGACCCCGTGAACGGTTACCATCTCGAAGCTCTGCGTCACCTGGCTGATGTTCGAAGAGCTCTGGCTCGCTGTCGTCAGGCCAGCCTGATTCAGGACTTGCTCGTCGAACGTGAGCCCGCCGTCGGGCCACCCTGCGAACGCAGCGCCGCCGTCGCCGCCATCTGCGCCTCCGCCACTCTTGCTACACGCGATCGAAGTCGAAAGGGCGAAGATGAGAGTGAGGCGGGCGAATGTTTTCATGGCACGCCGAGTGTACCGTGGGGCATGTCCGCGGGTCACCGCGCCGAGAACGACGTCACAGAGTAGAGCCCCACGATCACGTCGAAGGCGCCGGCACGTCGGCGCAACTCGCCCGGTGCGGACCGGCCCGCGGCCACGGCAGCGAACGGGGCGCAGCTGTCTCGTATCGCGGAAAGCGGCTGCGGGGTGCGCTCAGGCGCGGGCGCGACGACCGCGGGCTTCCGGCGGGAGCCATCGGCGGAAGCGCGCGTGAGGGTCGCGGCCCCGCCGCCACCTCCACCGATCGGCGCGCGTAACTGCGTGAAGTCATTGACCGCCTGTGCGGCATGCGGCCTGCCACGGCTCGGCGGTCGTGGAAGCGAGCCGTCGTCGTCGCGCGGTACAGAAGCTGTGAGCCGGCCCGCTCGTGCGGACGGCTACGCGCGTCGGAGGCCGGAAGAGACGCTGCTCTATCGGCTCGTGAGCGAGCACTGGCCGCGCTTGGTGGAGCGGGCGGAGGAGCAAGGCGGCGGCCTGCCGCAGTTCGTGGTGCGGGAGTTCGAGGCGTACCTGCTCTGCAGCCTGCTCGAGCACGGTCTCGTGCATCTCAGGTGGGCCCGGTGCGGACACGCCATCGTGTGCGGGTTCTCGTGCGAGCGCCGTGGATTCTGTCCCTCCTGCGTCGGCCGGCGGATGCCCGACGTCGCGGCGCATCCGGCAAGCGCGGTCCCGATCCACGGAACGCTCGGTTCGGCCCTTCGAGGCCCTCGCCCGGGGAGGTTTCTGCGCCTCGCGGGGAGGTTCAGAGGCGGGCGGGGTAGTCGAAAGGAGCGGCGCCTCGGTGGGAATTGGCTACCATACGGCTGCAGGAGGGAGGGAGCTGATGGATCGCATCCGACGCGTCTTCGAGGGCAACCTGAAGTGGGTGGAGCGCAAGCGCGCCGAGGACGCCGAGTACTTCTCCAAGCTCTCCTCCGGCCAGTCGCCGCCCTTCCTCTACGTCGGCTGCTCGGACTCCCGGGTCCCGGCCAACGAGATCATGGGCCTCGCCCCCGGCGACGTGTTCGTCCATCGGAACGTGGCGAACCTGGTGGTGAACACCGACCTCAACGTGCACTCGGTGATCGAGTACGCGGTCAACCACCTCAAGGTCGACCACATCGTCGTCTGCGGTCACTACGGCTGCGGCGGCGTGCAGGCGGCGATGCAGCCCAAGGACCTGGGCCTCCTGAACGGCTGGCTGCGCGAGGTCCGCGACGTCTACCGGCTGCACCACGTCGAGCTCAATGGCATCGAGGACCAGGCCGAGCGCTACCGCCGGCTGGTCGAGCTGAACGTGCAGGAGCAGTGCATCCACGTGATGAAGACCGCGTCGGTGCAGAAGCACTACCTGCAGCGCGGCTACCCGATCGTCCACGGCTGGGTCTTCGATCTCCACGACGGCGTCCTGAAGGACCTCGAGATCCCCTTCGACGAGATCCTCGAGGAGATCCGCGAGATCTACCGGCTCGAAGTCGAATAGTCTCCCCTCTGCCCCGCTCGGACGCGCGCCGCCGCCGGCTCGGCCTGGCGTTCGGCAGCACGCTCGTGGCGCTCGTCGCCGCCGAGAGGGCGCTGCGCTGGCTGGACGTCGCGCCGGATCGCTTCGGGCACCCGTGGCACCTGGAGACCGCCGACAAGCGGCTCGGGCTCGACGTGTACCCGGACGATCCGCGCGGCTACTTCCCGATCGATCTTCGCGACGAGGCGACCCGCCGGACGTGGCGCACCCGCGGGCTCGCCTAGGACATGGACGAGCGGTGGGAGCTGACCCGCACGCGGTGAGCTTCCGCTACACCGAGGAGCTCTGCCGCGGGAAGGTCTAGCCCCGCCGGGCCGATGCAGGAGGTCGGACCGACCGAGGAGGATCACGAGTGAGCGACATCGGGATGAAGCCCGAGATTGGCTGAGGCGCACGAGGCCGACCAGAGCGAGCCCGATTGACGCGCGCGGGTCCAGGGTCGAGCATCGCGGTCATGATGGTGCTCGATCGACGCTACGATCTGGACGACGCCGAGGCTCGCGACCGCGCGCGGGCCTTGGCCGACTACTGGTCGCGAAAGCACGGGGTGCGCGCGCAGTGGCAGGGGACCGATGTCGTCACGCTCGCCGGCAAGGTGATGGGCGTGAAGTTCGACGGCACCGTGCGGATCGGCGACGGCGCGATCCACGCCGAGATGAACGCGGGGTTTCTCGCCGAGAAGCTCGGCGGACGGGCCTACGTGGAGCGAAAGCTCGACGACTATTTCGACCCGGAGAAGACGCTCGCCGAGCTGCGCGCCCGCATCCCGTGAGGTCGTCTCGCGCGATGCACATCCGAACACGCCGCCTCACGAGCCGCGCGGAGCTCGGAGCCGGCGACCGGCGGAGCGGCGCTGGCCTCGCGCGAAGGCACGGCATGCGCGGTCGAGCCTCGACCCCCCCGATCCATGGTGCGTCCCCTCCGCGACGATGCGGGCTGCTCAGCTCAGTGCGAGAGGATCCCGCCGAGCAGCGTATCGGTGATCTGCGGAGCGAGCGCGACCAGCTCGCCCGCCGGCGCGCCCTGGCGCATCCAATCCAGGAAGCAGGCGCTCCAGGTTCCCGTGATCACGAGGGTCGTGTACTCCGCCGGATAGCGCAGCTCGCCATGCTCGTCCTGCTCGCGGAGCCACGCGACCAGCGCTGCCCGGTACCGAGCGCCGAGCTCGGCCGGTGAGCGCAGCTGCAGCATGAACTGGAAGCGGTGCTGCCTCGCCTCGACGAGGCGCAGCTGATGAGAAAGCAGCAGCTCGAGCTTCTGCCCGAACGCGAGCCCCCGCGGGAGCAGGACGTCCATCAGCCGCTCGACGTCTTCGAGCATGCGCGCCTCGAGCGCCCCGCGGACCGCCGCCTTGCCGTCGAAGTAGGCGTACACCGTCGGCACGGTGATCGACGCTTCCCGTGCGATCTGCTTGAGCGTCGCGTGCTCGTAGCCGTGTCGTGCGACGCACCGCTCCGCGGCGTCGAGGATCTCGCGCCGAGTCTGCTCGAGCTGCTCGGGACGCTTGCGGGCCATGCCTCACCCTAGCAAACGAGCTGGTGGAGGACGCATTAATCGCAAGATATCAGTGGGTTGTGTGTTTATCGTTGGGTAAGGTTAGCTTTATTCGTCGATAACAATAGGCTTGGGGGGAGCAGTTGCGGCTGCCTCGCGCAGGAGGTGTCCGTTGAGGCTTCGGTATCCGCTGTTCGCCCTCGCGCTTCTGGTCCTGGCCGGGGTTGCGGCGCCCGCCATCGGTCAGTCCGACGCGCCGCTGGATGTCGGTCGCTTCTCTGGGACCTGGCGTCTCGCGTACGCGCCCGAGCGCGGTGCGGGGATCCTGCACCGCGCCATCGACCACGCCGTCGAGCCGAAGGACCACGCGTAATCGGCCGTCGCGTCGATGCTGGTGGCGTTCGCGCGCACGGCGGGCGAGGACGCGCGGTCGCCGACCGTGTCCGCCCGACCGACCGGCGTCGCCTCGGGATTGACGCGCCGGTCACGAACGAGGGTGACGCCGCCCCGGCGCCGGCCGAACCCTCACCGCCGGGCGCGGATCCGACCTCACCCTGATCGCCACCCTCCGCCACAGCCAGGCCGGACGACGCACCTCATGGCCGCGAGCGCGCTCAGCTCCGCGCGCGTCGCTCGAGCGCGAGCTGCCCGTCCGAGCTCGCCCCGACCCGCCAGCTCCGCAGCGCTCGCCAGCGTGTCCTTCTCGGCCACGGGCGATCACGTGCCGGCCGGCAAAGGGCGCCGCGCGCCCGCGCGGACCGTCCCGCTGCCGAAGCCGGCGAGGTTGCGAGGGTCTGGAGCAGCAAGTAGATAGTGCGGAGATCCGACCGGTGGAAGGGGAGATGGCGCCGGACCGGCGTTTCAGGGCAAGGCGCTCGGACGAGTCGATGCTTTGCATCGGCGAGGAGGAGCAACGCGGCTCTGGAGCGTCGGGACAAGCCAGGTCCCCTTCGACCGGGATGGATTCTCGCACTACCGCCTCCGATGCACCTCGACCGGAACGCCGTCGCCCTGGCGGCTTCGCTCCTCTTCGCCTGTGGGGGAGCGGACGCGACCGCGCGCGAACCGCACCGGCGGCCGAGACCGCACCGGCCGCCGACCGCGCCGGCGGCCGAGACCGCGCCGGCGGCCGAGACCGCACCGGCGGCCCAGGCCGTTCCGAACCTCGAGCGGCAAGAGGCCGAGGCGCTCGGCGTACACGTGATGATCCCGGACGGGGCGAGCGTCGCGGCGCTGTCGGATGACTCGGGCAGCGTCACGCTCGGTACGCTGACTGTGGATTTGTACTCGTTCCCGTCGCCGGGGTCCGCGGGCCCCCCGACGCAGCTCGCGTCCATGCTCGGCCTCACGCCGGAGTTCGATCGCCGCGACGAGCGTCCCGATGGTGGATGGAGCGTCGCCTACCATGCGACGCGCGCCGACGGCTCGACCCTCTACTACGTGAACACCATCACAGCGGCCGGTGCGCGTTGGATCCGATGCGAAGCCACCCCGAACGATGCCGAGGCGTTCGGGCTCGCGCGCGCGATCTGCGAAGGCCTCTCGCCGCACCCCTGACTCACCCCGGGGCCGTCGGCGGAGAATGATCTCGCCGTTCCTGACCGCGGGCGGCTCACATGCCGCGGACGGAACGGCTACGATTCGACCATGAGCGACTGGGCCCACGAGCTCGGCGGGGAGTGCCTGTGCGGCGCGGTCCGCTACCGCATTCGCGCGGACACGCCGCGCGCGATGTTCCTCTGCCACTGCAGCCGCTGCCGCAAGGAGACGGGCACGATGCACGGAGCGAACGTCTTCTTCGCGGGCGGCGAGCTGACCTACGACCGGGGCGGCGACAACCTCACCCGCTTCACCCTCGTAGGCACGCGCAAGAAGCGCGTGTTCTGCACCACCTGCGGGAGCCCCATGCCGCGTCAGGATCCGGACGGGCGGATCGTCCTCCCCGCGGGGAGCCTCGACGACGCGGAGCTCCTCGAGCCCACCGCGCACATCTGGTGCGAGAGCCGAGCGAGCTGGACTGACAAAGCAAAGGACGCGCCCCGATTGCCCGGACGACCGGAGTAGCGAGCAGGTGCAGCAGAGTGCCCGCGCGGGACCAGTTCGCGCGGGCCTGCGGCTCGAGGGATTGGCGACTGGGCGCCGGAGCCTCGACGTCGCTTCCACGGCCGCCGAGCTGTGGCAGCCGCAGAGGCGGTCAATGACTTCGCGCAGCTACGCGCGCCGATCGGCGGAGGTGGCGGACGACCGGCTCCGGGACGACGAGCCCGCGCTGGCTTCGTGCGACGCCGCGTCGGCGGCGGACGTGCACCTCCTCGGCGACGCAGCCCGACGCCGGTGCACCGGTCCGTCCAGCGAGCGCGGTCCCGACCCACGGAACGCTCGGTTCGACCCTTCGATACCCTCGCCCGGGAGGTCTCTGCGCCTCGCGGGAAGTTCAGGCACCGCGACTCGGCTCTCCGTTGACCCCCGGCCGTCTCGGCAGCACCGCTTTCTCCCGCTGCGAAGTCCTATCCGCCGGCCGGTCCGCGAGCATCGGCGGGATCCCACCGCGGTACAGTGCCGGATATGGACGTCGCTGGTCGTGATCTCGCTTCGCTCTTCGACCCCGAACCCGGCCGGTGGGGCCTCCGGGGGGACCCTCACTTGTGGCGTGAGATGCGCGCGCACTTCGAGGGGGCGCCGATCATCGGGACCGACGCGGAGCTCCGCGACCTCCTCACGTCGGCGTTTGCGCTTCTCACCGGTCACCGCCTCGACGGCGTCGATGCGATTCGCGTCGAGCGCTTCCCCCGGACGGGCATGTCCGGGGGCCAGGTCTCGCCGAGGTGGTGGCGCGAGACGGCTGTGCCCATGCTCGTCGGGCGCGCGATCCGGTGAGTCGCAGGAGCCGTCCCGACCTCGGGTCGCGCGTTCGAGCGGCCGTCGCGTGCGCTCTCCCTTCGACCCCGGTGCGGACGGGGGCTCGGTGACGCTCTCGTTCCGGTGACGTTCGGCTGGCCCATGAGGCCACGTGCGCCTCCGTGGTTCCGCGCGCTTCAGGGCCCGTCGCCGTCGAGGCCGAGGCGCCCGCGCTCCTCCCCATTCGCCCAGTCGGCGGGCCTCGACGTCGCGCCGGAACGCTCGCGAGCGTCCGGATCGCGCCTCGACCCCCACCCGAAAAGGGGCGCGCCCGTTGCCCGATGGGGTGGACCTCCCTTCGGAGAAAGGGGCTGACCTCTCGAAATCGAAATTTTGCCGACCCGGAACGGTCTCTGCTCGTCGGATCGGGGGGTGGACACGCCGGTGTCGAGGTCCGCGAGGTCTCGATGGAGGGGGTGGAGGCGGCCCGATCGACGTCCGCGCCCGTCGGATTGGGGGGGTCCATATGCCGGTGTCGAGGTCCGTGTCCGTCGGAACGATGCGTCGATTCACTTTTTGGAAGGTCCGAGTGCTGTTCCGGCGGCTGTCGAGACAGAAATCGGGACCTCCGTGGGGCTCGCCCCGGGGAGGTCAGCCCCCTCGCCGAGGGTCCGAGGGGCATCCGGCCGGGGTGTCACCTCGGGGCTCGAGGGGGCCGAGGCCCGTACGGAAGGGGAGGTCGGCTCCCCCGGCGAGGTCCGCCCGATCCGTTCGTGCCGCCCGATCCGTTCTTGGCGATCCAGGACGCGACCGAGCGATCGTGGCCGTGCAGGGCGACCAGATCTGGATCTGGGACGGCGATTAGTGGCGCGACGAGCTGCTCTTCTACATCCAAGAGGTGCGGAATCGCTGCTCGCGCTGAAGCCGTCTCGCGCCGGGCTCCGCTTTCGGGCATCGTTCGCGGATGTCGGAGGAACGAACGAGCGAAGAGCTCACCGTCCGCTTCTCGGAGGCCGAGCGCCGGGGCCACTTCACGCTGTTCGGCGCGGGCGGCGAGCAGCTCGGCGAGATGACCTTCTCGCGCGCGGACGAGGCGCTGGTCATCGTCGACCACACGGAGACGGACCCATCGCTGAAGGGTCGCGGCGCGGGGCGTCTCCTCTTCGACACGATGGTCGCCTGGGCCCGCGAGAGCGGCACCAAGGTGCTCGCGACCTGCCCCTTCGCGCTGGCGATGTTCGAACGCGACGAGTCCAGCCGAGACGTCCTCCAGCCCTGACCAGCCGAGCTGAGGCCGGCTCGCAGCTCAGAACGTCGCAGCTCAGAACGTGGCAGCTCGGAACGTCGCAGCTCGGAACGTCGCAGCTCGGAACGTGCGCAGCTCAGAACGACGCAGCTCAGAACGAGGTGCGCTCGCGGTCTCGGAAGATGCTGCCCTGGAGCGTGTCCGGCGCTCCGGTCACGAGCCAGGCGGGCGTGTCCGCGCCCTGCTCGGGCGTGCGCGGCGCGTGTCGGCCGCCCATCCGCGTCGCCACCCACCCGGGGCAGGCGGCGTTGACGCGGATCGCGCGCGGATCGTTCGCCAGCTCGCGCGCCAAGAGGCGGGTGAGCGCGTTGAGCGCGGCCTTGCTCACGGAGTAGGCGGACGAGGGCCAGCCATGCGCCTCGTGCAGGCCGGATTCCACGTCGACCACGAAGCTCTCCACGAACGTGACCAGCTCGTCGCGGGTCAGCTCGGGATTCTCGAAGCACTGGCGCGGGCGGGCGCCGAATCGGGAGAGATCGCCCATCCCGCTCGAGACCATCACAATCCGTCCGCCCGGTCGCATCTTGGGCAGCAGCGTGTCGGTGAGGTGCATCGCGCCGAGGAAGTTCACCTCGATGGTCTTGCGCGCCACCTCGCCGTCGAAGCCGTCGAGGGCGATGCCGGCGTTGTTCACCAGCACGTCCACGTGGGGGAGGTCCTCCGCCAGCGCCCCGATGCTCTGCCGGCTGGTCACGTCGAGAGGATGCGCGCGGGCGCCGACCTCGTCGGCTGTGCGCCGGCCCGCCTCCAGGTCCCGGCTCCCGATCACCACGTCGAGCCCGGCCTGCGCCAGCTTGCGGGCGATCTCCTTGCCGATGCCGCGGTTCGCTCCGCTGACCAGCGCGATCTTGCGTCCCTCACCCATGCTCACTGCTTCAGGCCCGGACGCCTCGCTGGCAACCCCGTTCGCGCCTCGCGGACCCTTCGGCTCAGTTGCGGAGCAGCCACAACGCGGCGGCACCTCCGCCGGCCATCGCGAGCACGAAGAGCATCCCGAAGCCGACCCAGAGGAGCACGTCGCTCCGCATCTTCTTCTTCTTCTTCGCGGCGATCCGCGGCAAGTCCATCGTCGGCAGCGGCTCGCGGCCCGGCGGAGGTCGCTCGCTGTCGTGGGCGAAGGTCTCGAAGGTCACCTCTTCGATCGCTGCGGCGGCGCCCATCGCGGTCAGCGCAGGGAACGATCCGGTGACCTGCTTGCCGTCGGCATTGAGCGGCATCTTGTCTTTGGCGTCGAAGAAGCTGTCGAGCATCAGGGAGATGCGCTTGTCCAGCACCGTCTGTCCGGTGGAGCGCAGCGCTTGTTTCAACGCCGCGCGCATCTCGCCCGCGCTCTGGAAGCGCGCCGCGGGATCCTTGGCGAGCGCGCGCTGCACGATGTGATCGAGCGCTTCGGGCAGCTCGGGTCGGTCGGTGCGAACGGAGGGGACCGGCTCACGGACGATCGCGCTCAGCGTCTCGAGGAGGGTCGGCCGGTCGTAGAGCGCCTTCCCGGTGAGCGCCTCGTAGAGGACGATGCCGAGCGCGAAGATGTCGGAGCGGCCGTCGATCGGCCGCGACTGCGCTTGCTCGGGCGACATGTAGCCGTACTTGCCGGCCGCGCCTCCACCCTGATCGCCGTCGGAGCTCGTCTTGGCGATGCCGAAGTCGAGCAGCTTCACGTTGCCGCTCCAGCTCATCATCACGTTGTGGGGGCTGACGTCGCGGTGGACGATGTTCAGCGGCCGGCCGCCGACGCCCTTGGCGTGATGGACGTACTGCAGGGCCGACGCGACCTGGGCGACGATCTCCACCGCGACCGGCCAGGGGACGGCGCTGCCCTTCGCCGCGGCGCGCCGGATCACGTCCTGGAGCGAGGGGCCGTAGACCCACTCGAGCGCCATGAACGCCGTGCCGTCGATCTCGCCGCACTCGTACACGTGGCAGACGTTGGTGTGGTAGAGGCGGACGGCGGTCTTCCCCTCCTCGAGGAACATCCTGAGGAAGTCGGGGTTGTCCTCCATCTCCGGCAGCACGCGTTTGACCACGATGTGGCGCACGCTGCCGTCGTCCTCGGGCTCCCGCGCCAGGTACACCTCGGCCATGCCGCCGCGCGCGATCCGGCCGAGGATCTCGAAGCGGCCGAAGGTCGCGAGAGCCGGGTAATGCGGGATCTCCGGCTGTTTCCAGAACGAGGTGTCCACGACGGTGCGGTTCTCGCCGTCGTCGAAATCGTCGTCGTCGAAGAGAGAATGCTCGCCGTAGCCCGCGTCTTTGGCGGGAGGGTTGCTCATGGCGCCAGCTGGGAGCCTACGCCAATGTCGCCGCCCGACCCAAGTACAACCCGCCGGAGTCTCGGGAGCCCGCAACCGTGGGCGCTGTCCGTTGTCGCGCGTCGTGAGGCTCGGAGGCACAGATGGGTCGCGTGCCCGAAAGCCGAGGAGGGAGGTTCTTCAACGGACTGCTTGGCAGCGTGGGCAGAAGTAGGTGGAGCGCCCCGCCTGGCCTTGGCGGCGCATTCGGATGCGATCGCCGCATTCGAGGCAGGGCTTCCCCGAGCGGCCGTAGACCCAGAGGGCGGGGCCGCCGAAGCGGCGCCGGGTCGTACGCGCGCCGCCGCGGAGGTTCTGCTTCATCAGGCGGCGGGCCTCGTTCAGGAGCGCGTGGAGGGTCTCGTCGGGAAGCGCGCCGACGGCCACGAAGGGATCGACGCGCCCGAGAAAGAGCGTCTCGGACTTGTAGACGTTGCCGATGCCCGCGACGGCGTCCTGACGCATCAGGGCCTCGCCGATGGTCGAGGCGTCCAGCGCTCGCAGCCGCCGCACGGCCTCGTCGAGATCGGCCGCCGGATCCAAGAGATCGGGCCCGAGCCGGCGGACCAGCTCGGGGTCGCCTCGCACCAGCTCGACCAGCGGGGCGTCGAAGCAGACGGCGGTCCATTCCTCGGTCTCCACCACCGCCACCGCGCGATCCGCGGGACGGCCCCAGCGGTCACCGTCGCGGTAGATGTCCCAGCGACCCTCCATCCGCATGTGTGTGTGCAGCGTCTGGCCGTCGTCGAAGCGGAGCAAGAGGTGCTTGCCGCGCGCTTCCACCGCCGCGACGGTCCGGTCCGCCAGTGACTCCAGCGCCGTGAGATCGCCCTTGCAGCTCCACGCGCGCCGCACCTTCCGCCCCCCGATCGCTCTCTCGAGCGTGCGGGCGGCGCGGAAGATGGTGTCGCCTTCGGGCACGCCGGAGCATGGCACGGAAGTCGGTGCCGGCAGACCACGCCGACGGTGGTGCCACCCACGATCGGCCGCGCGGCGAGCCGTCGTCGTGGTCGTCGTCGTCGGTGACGATCAGCGCGCCTCGTCACGGAGCGTCCGGCAGCGGATCCGGACCCGCGCCGCCGCGGTCAGTCACGCGGCGGAAGCGCGCGTCGAGCGCGCCAGGCCAGCACGAGGCCGAGGAGGCCAGCACCAGAGAGGAGCGCGAAGGTGATGCGGTAGCTGTCCACCGCGCCGTGGACGAGCGTGAAGCTGGCCGGCCCGAAGAGGACGCCGCCGTAGGTGAAGAAGAGCGACGCGCCGGTGGCTCGGCTCGCGGCGCCTTCGGGCGCCAGGCGCGCGACCTCGGCGAGGTAGACGCCGTTCCAGGCGACGGCGGTCGCGCCGTAGGCGGCCAGGACGAGATAGAGCAGCCACGTCGGCCAGGCGGACGAGATCAGGGCGGTGGCCACGGTGCCCGCGATCATCACCAGCCCGAGCGCGATCAGCACGACCAGGCCGTCGTGGAGGCGGTCGGCCACGAAGCCCCACAGGATGCGCCCGCTGGCGCCGGCGATCTGAACGACCGCCAGCACGCCGCCTGCGGTCACCAGCGACATGCCGGCGACCTCGACCAGCATGGTGACGAGGAAGGTCGTCAGGCAGAGCTGGACCGCGGCGTAGCAGAAGCCGACGAGCGAGAGCGAGCGCAGGGCAGGGTGGCGCCAGGTCTCTCGCAAGCCGGCGAAGAGGTCGCCACCGAGGCGTGTGGTCCGGTCGCGGTCGTCGTCCCACTGACTGCGCTTCACCTGCAGCACCGCCGCCGAGAGCAGCGACGCGGCGGCGAAGGCGACGGGCGCCCAGCGCCAGGAGGCGTGAGTGGCGATGCGAGGCGCGGCCACGCCGGCGAGCACGCCGCCGAGGGGGACGCCGGTCTGCTTGATGGAGAAGATCAGGTTGCGGTGCTTCGACGCGCCGGATTTGACCAGGATGTGCGCCGCGGCGGGGTTGGGCAGCCCGTAGCCGAGGCCGATCGCGATCGCGCCCAGCGCCACGCCACCGATCTGGGCGGTGGCGACCAGGAGCAAGCCCAGCGCGGATGCGACGCAGGCGAGCTGGCTGATGCGGCCGGCGCCGAAGCGGCCGACCAGCGTGCCGCCCATCAGCGAGGTGATCATGGCGCCGCCGTAGACGAGCGAGACCATGTAGCCGATGAGGACGGGCGCCACGCCGAGGCTTGCCGCGATCGCCGGCGCGATGGCGGGCCCCGTCAGGCTGGAGAGGCTGACCAGCGTCTGCACCGAGGTGGTGGCGGTGACGTCCACCAGGACGTTGCTCGGCTCTCGGGCGGCGCTCACCCACGGAACGTAGAGCACAACGCGCGCGCCCTCCCGTCCCGCCACCCGAGGCCTTGCGCGGCGCGACTCCGCTCCCCATGACTACGCCGTGCTTCGCTCTCGGCCATCCGGCGCGCGCTCCGACCTCGCGCCGGATGGCGCCTCGTGAGCGGCGGGAAGGGGGCAGAGCGAAGCATCGCGCTGGCGCTGGCGCCCGGGACGCTCCTGGCCGGGATCGCGGGCGGGATGGTCTTTCCGATCTTCCCGATCGTCGGGCAGCGGGTCGGGCTCTCGCTGCCTTTCATCGGCGTCATCCTGGCGGCGAACCGCGCGATGCGGGTCGTGACGGCGCCTTTCGTGGGGATGCTGGTCGACCGGATCGGCGGCCGGCGGACGCTCTTGCTCGGGCTCGCGCTGCAGGTGGTGGTGATCGGGCTCTACGTGCTGGGGCTGGTCACCCATCACGTGGGGGCCGGCTTCCTCGGCGGAAGGCTCCTCCACGGGCCGGCGTCGGCCTGCGTGTTCGTGTCCGCGTCGGCGCTCGCGCTCCACGGCGGCGGTAGGGCCCGCGTCGGCGCGTCGGCGGGGACGGTGCGCGCGACCATCGTGATCGGTGTGCCGGTCGGGTTCGTGGTCGGCGGCGTGCTCGCGGACGTGACCTCCGACGTGATGACCTTCGCCATCGCGGGCGGCTCGGTGAGCCTGGCGTTGGTGGCGGCGTACTTCAGCGTGCCGGATTTGCGGGCGTCGATCGGGCACCGCCCGCCCATCCGCGAGACGCTCGGGGCCATGCGGGACGGCCGCCTGCTCGGCATCGGCGCGCTCAACTTCGCGCTCAGCTTCGCCGCCGGCGGGATGGTGCTGACCACGCTCGCGCTCTTGGTGGAGAGCCGGCATCTGGTCGTCTTCGGCCGCGACGCGCAGGGGACCTCGGGCTTGCTCATGGGGCTGATGTCGATCGTGGATGCCGGGTTCACGCCTTTGGCCGGGCGTCTCGGCGATCGCTTGCGAGCCCACGCGCGGGTGGCGGCTGCGTCGACGTTGCTGCTGGCGGCGGGGTTGGTCGTCATCGCGCTGACGACCTCCACGCTCGGCACGGCGGCCGGCGTGGCCGTGGTCGGTCTCGCGACGGCCGGGCTCGGGCCCTCGCTCCTGGTGGCGATGGGCGCGATCGTACCGCCCGAGCGGCGCGGAACCGGCGCCGGGTTGCTCCAGCTCTGCGGCGACGCCGGAGGGATGCTCGGTCCGCTGGTCGGCACCATCCTCTTCGCGGGCAGCACCGTGACGCCCTATTTGCTCACGGCGGCCATCATGCTCGGCTTCTTTCCGGTGGCGCTCTGGCTGGCGCGCGTCGAGCAGAGGGCGCTCACGCGATGAACGTGACAGACCGTTCCCCGCGGGGCGTCCGGGCTTGGTACGATGCGCGCTCATGCGGGCCGCCGTCGTCGTCTTGAGCTCGAGCCTGCTGTTGGCCTGCGGCGCCGCATCGGGCACGCCGGGGACCTCGTCCGGCCGGCCGCTTCGCGTGACCATCGAAGAGATCGGGTTCGCGGATGCGGAGCGCGAGGTCGCGCGGCAGACGGTGGCCGAGAGCGTCGCTCAGCGTGTGCAGGTCGAGCACGGCGAGCTCCCTCCGGCGGACGTCGGCGGCGCGCCGGATCCGGACGCCTGGCCGCAGGTGACGGTCGCCAACGAGACCGAGCACGGGTTGGTGGTCTGGGTGAGCGGCCCCTGCGCCCGCACCGTCGCGTTGCCGCCGCAGTCGCAGAACACGGTCGAGGTCTGCGAGGGCGGCTATCAGGTCGCGGGGCAGGTCGCGCGCGGGAACTTCCTGCCGCTGGTCGGCGAGCAAGAAGCCCTCGAGAACGGCTACCACTACACGTTCACGTTCTTCGTGCAGACCAACCCCTACTCGACCACACGCCGCCGCCGGCGCTGAGCGCCCGCCGCGACGGTTCGCTGGTCGGAACCGGCCTCACGCGCCGGAGCGGGGCTCCAGCGCACCTCCGCCCGCGTCGACTCGTGGCGCGGATGGCTCGACGCGAGCCCGCGTCACTTGGCGTCGAGGTGGGCGCCGGGCCGGCTCGAGTCGCTCGCGCGTCGTTCCGATGCGACCGCGCATCCCGCGGCGCACCCGACGCCGGCCGGGTGCATCGTGCTTCCGATCCACGCGTCGCCGACGAAGTAGGTTCCCGTGTCGGAGGCCGGGAGGATGTCGTAGGTGCGCGGCTCGTCGTAGGGGACGGTCTCGACCGACGCGATCGTCGCGTCGCCGAGCGTGTCACCGGGCGCGAGCGCGTCGAATCTGCGGCCGTCGGCGGTGGGGTGCGTGCCGCTCATCTCCACCACGCCGCCGCCGATCAGGGTGAGGCGCACGAGGGCGTGCCGGCTCACGGGATGGCGCCGCACGCGTGCGATGGGGACGATGGTCAGCGCGCCGCGATCGACGCTGTAGACCAGGTCGCCTTCGCGCAGGGTCGCGATCGCCCGCGGCCCGTCGGGCGTGGCGATGGGGCTCCACGGCGCCGCGCAGGCGCACATGCAGTTGCCGCACATGATCTCCCCCGCGGTGACCGCCTGGCAGGTCGTGCAGCCGCCGCAGGGGTCGGCGTCGAAGCAGTCGCATGCCAGCGCGCCGCTGCAGCCCGAGGGGATGGGGATGCACTCGGGAGGGACGTCGCAGCATCCAGCGCAGCGCCCCGTGATGCAGATCTCACCCGGACCGCAGGTGCCCGAGCCGCAGGGATGCGGACCGCCGTCGACTCCGGCGTCCGGCGGTCCGGTGTCCGGCCTCCCGCCGTCCGGCGGTCCGGTGTCCGGCCTCCCCGCGTCGGGCGGGCCGGCATCGGGAAGGCTCACGTGCGCGTCGAAGCCGGAGCTCGGCCGTTCGTGGGCCTCGTAGCAGCCGACGGCACCCAGCAGCGCGAGCGCCACGGACAGCCATCGCAGTCCCTTCCGTACGGATCCCTCATGCGCTTCTGCACCGGTCATGCCGCATGGTACGTGCGCGGGCTCCCGTTTTCCCGGCGGCGTGCGAGCGAGCTCGTCTTGCGGAGCGAGACCGACGCGACGAGCGACAACGCCGCGGATGGGGCCGGATCGGCCGCGGGGCGACGGGAGACCCATCGACAGCCCTTCAATCGACGCGGAGGCGGAGGACGCGGCCGCCTTCGCAGGAGAGCGGACCGGACCACGGCTCGCGGCCGGGTGCGGTGGCCTGGGCGGTGTGCTCGCCGGCCGTGATTTGCTGCGGAAGCGACACCGCTTGGCCGTCCACCGCGACCCGAAGCTGCGGCACCTCGCCGGCCAGCACGATGACGCAGGGCACGGCGCTCGGATCGAGCGCGGAGAGGGTCTGGTAGAGCGACGTCGCGACCGCACCTTCCTCGTCCTCGATCACCCGCGTGTCGTCGCCGTCGCTCCGGCGCCAGGTCACTCGCACGCGGCCCGCGCCGGCCGCCTCGATTCGCATGGCCAGGACCAGCGGGGCCTGGAGCCGGGCGGAGAGCGAACGGACGCAGTCCGGATCGTCGAGGCAGGTCATCGGAGGGCGCGGCTCGTCCTCGATGCTGCCCTCTTCGACCGCGAAGCCGCGATCGCGAAGGCGACCGGCGACGACCTCGTAGAGGTAGATCCTCGCGAAGGCGTCGACGCCGTCGGCGCTCTCCACGAACACCACGGCGCGGCCGGTGGGGACGCGAGGTGGGAGCGGCGCCGCTCCGGTCGCCTCGGCCGGGACCTCCTGCGCCGTCGCCGGGCCGACGAACGAGAGGACGGCGAACGAGAACACGGCCAGCAACGCGATCGCTCGGCTCACCGTGCCTCCCTCTCGAGCTGATCGATCCGGCTCATGAAACGCCTAACGCCCATCGGCGAGGTCGATGACGCCTCCAGCGTGGCCCAGAGGGCGCGCAAACGGGGCGCCAGCGCGCGCGGAGGGGGCGATCCCAACCGGCGCTCCACGGCTTGAAGCCGATAGACCATCCATTCGTGTGCGGTGCGCGAGTTGGCCACCGCGCGAACCTCGCCGAGGCGCTCGACGGCGGTGGCGTAGCTCCTCGCTCGCGCCGCCTGGGACTGCGCGGCCCACGCCCTGGCACCGCGCGGGTTGCTGCGGACGTCGCGCGGGCGGAGGCCCTCGGCCGAGAGCGACGCCGAGAGCGCCCGGAGCGCGGACTCGTAGTCCTCCTGGGCCGCGCCCCCGGGAAGCTCGATGGTGCCGGCGCGCCGGAGCCCCGTCGTCGGCGTCTGCTCCGGAGTGGCGATGGGCTCCAGCTCGAGGCGACCTTCGGGAGGTTCGGCAGGCGCCTCCGCGCTCGGCGCGGGCGCGGTGGCCGCCACGTTCTCGTCGCCGCCGTGCATGAGCATCCAGGGGACGAGCACCGCGAGCCCGACGACCAGGACGCCGGCTCCGATCGCCGCCGGGACGCGCCAGCGCTTCGTCTTCGGGGCGTCCTTCGTGGCCGTGTTCTCGTTCAGCCCCCGCGGGATGTCGTTGGACTCGGTGGTGGAGCCGAGCGCGCGGACCTCGGAGTCGACCTGCCAGGGGTCCGCTCCGTCGAGCAACGCCGTCGCGGGCCCCGCGTCCGGCAGCTCGGTCAGGAGCGCGCCGAGGCGCCGCGCCACCTCCTCGCCGGTCGAGGGTCGATCCTCGGGGGCCTTCTCGAGGAGCTGCATCACGAGGGCCGCGAGCTTGGCGTGTACGGCCGGCGGGAGCCCTCGGTCGCTCAGCGGAGGCGGCACGTCCTCGATGTGCATCGCGGCCGTGGCCGAAGGGGTGGCCGCGTGAAAGGGAGGCGAGCCCTCCACGAGCTCGTAGAGCAGCACACCCAGCGCATAGAGGTCGCTCCGGCCGTCGGCGTCGCCACCGCGGACCTGCTCCGGCGACATGTACTCGGGCGTGCCCACCACGCGGCCTTGCCGGGTCAGCCGGTCCTCTTCGGCGCTCTCGACCACGATCGCGAGCCCGAAGTCGATCAGGCGCACCCGTAGCTCGTTCTCCCTGACGTCCAGGATGACGTTCTCGGGCTTCAGGTCCCGGTGGACGATGCCGGCGCGGTGGGCGGCGTCGACGGCCTCGGCGATCCGGAGCGCGGTCAGCACGGCGTGCTGAGGCGGCACTCCGTCCGCGCCGATCACGTCGCCGAGCGGGTGCCCTTCCACCAGCTCCATGACCAGGTAGGGGACCGAGTCCTCCGGTGCCCGGAAGTCGAGCACGCGGACACAGCCGGGGTGGTCCAGGGCGGCGAGCGCGCGGGCTTCGCGGGCGAAGCGCTTCAGCGACCGCGGCTCCTGCATGCGCTCGGCGTACATCATCTTCAGCGCGACGAAGCGCTCCAGTCCGACCTGCCGCGCGAGGTACACCAGCCCGTTGCCGCCGGCGCCAATCTGACGGACGAGCTCGTAACGTTCGTCGAAGACCAGTCCGACCAGCGGGTCGTGTACGCCGTCGACCATCGCGGTCGCGGTTCCGTCGGCCGAGCAGTACTCGACCGGGTGTTGATACACGCGGCGGCATTCGGGGCAGAAGTGCATCCGATTCGATCGGGGGCTCGCGTCGATCACGGGCGACGCTGCGCGGACGTAGGGACAGTGGAACAGTCGTGCAGCGTACGTGTGCAACTTTATCACCGGCGCACGAGCATGGGGGGCGCATCCGTCCTCGTCGTGCCCTCGTGTCGCCGCCGCTGCCCCTACGCGCTCACCGGCCCCGAGGCGATGATCGCGCGGAACCTCACTCCGGGGGAAGGAACTGCGCGCGCCGGAACTGATCGACGAACGACGACTCGTCGACGACGGCGCGCACACCGGCGAGCGCCGTCTCCTCGTCGACCTGCGGGGCATCGCCGTCATCATCGTCCTCGCTGTCGGCGTCCGAGTACGAGGGGCAGATCAGCAACGCGACGTCGATGCGCGGCTCCGCGTTGGCCGCGTACGCGATGCACTTGGCTTCGGTGATGGGATGGTAGCCGAGCGTCGGGCCCGCGTCGGGCGAGAGGGCGGGCCGAGCACCGGGGGGCGAGGGCTGGGTGGTGTCCGCATCGCGGTGCCACGCGCTGACCACGATCCCGACGCCGTGGATGGCCTCGGGCGGCACGATCTCGAACGCGGACTGGTAGGAGTCGTCGAGCCCGGCGAGCTCGTGCACGCTCCAGCTCTCCGGCAGGTCCAGCTCGAGGCGGTGTCCCAGCCGGCTGTAGACCATCACGACCGGTCCGTGGGCGGGCTCGGGCGTGAGCGAGGCGGCGATGGCGTGGAGCACATGATCGACCGACGACGCGCACGACGCGCCAACATCGCTCGACTGCACGCGCAGGATCGTCCCGTCGGCGAGCGCCGCCTCCAACGTGCCGTCCTGGACCTGCGGGGTGCTGGGATCTTCGGAGGGCAAGATGTCCGAGTCGGTGATCTCGGCCGCGACGAGCTCGGCGTGGCAGTCGCCGTCGGTGACGGTGAACCGTCGCTGGGCTCCGAAGACCCGGACCGCTCTCGCGGGGCAGGCGGGCGCATCGACTTGGGTGCTCTCCGGTAGGCGCGCGGAGACGCGCCCACAGAGGAGCTCGAGCTGCGCGGAGGGCGCGGTGGAGCCCGCGCTGGCTCCGTCCGAGCTGGCTCCGCCCGAGCTCGCGACGGCAGGTTGGGAGGCTCCTGCTCCACCGCAAGCGGCCAACGAGAGCGAGAGGAGGACGGTGAGGAAGACGGTACGCATCGGCGGCATTCTATAACCGCTGGCGCCGATTGGAATCGCGGGCCGTTCAGGGCCCGGGCGGCTCGGCCGGCCGTCGCTCGCGCTCATCGACGGTCAGCCGGCGTCGGCGAACGCGCGTTCAGCCGTGGGCGAGCTCGGCGTGGTGCGCGCGGGGGAGGCTGGCCAGCATCCGATCGAGCGGGCGTGCGTTGATCACGTCCGCCGCTTCCACCCAGCCGCGGCGGGCGACCGCGTAGCCGAAGTCGTCCAGGAAGCGCAGCTCGTCGACGCTGTGGGCGCCGGAGTCGACCGCGATCGCGACGCCGGCTTCGATGGCCCGCCGGAGCAGTGTGTCCGGGAGGTCCAGTCGGCTCGGCTGCGCGTCGAGCTCGAGCACGGTGCCGGTTCGCGCCGCCGCGCGGAGCACCTCGTCGATGTCGAAGTCGATCGGCGCGCGATGACCGAGCGCGCGGCAGGTCGGGTGGAAGATGATGTCGACGAAGGGGCTCTCGATGGCGCGGACCAGCCGGCGCGTCATCGCCGCGCGGTCCAACGTGAAGTGCGAGTGGATCGCGGCGCCGACCAGGTCGAGCCCGGCGAGCGCGTGGTCGTCGACGTCGAGGGTTCCGTCCGGGCGGATGTTCACCTCGGCGCCGGCCAGCACCCGGATGCAGGGCAGCCGTCGGTCCAGCCGCCGCACCGCCTCCGTCTGCTCGACCAGGCCGTCCTCGTCCAGGCCGCCGGTCATGGCCAGGTCGCGGGTGTGATCGGTGATCACGATGTACTCGCGGCCGAGCGCCGCCGCCGCGCGGGCCATGTCCTCCATTGTGCTCGCGCCGTCGGTCCAGGTCGTGTGGACCTGGAGATCGCCGCGGAGCTGGCCCGGCGCCAAGAGAAGCGGCAGCGTGCCTTGCTGCGCGCGCTCGATCTCGCCCTCGCTCTCGCGGATCTCGGGCGGGATCCACGGCAGATCCAGCGCCGCGTACACCTCTTCTTCGCTCTGCCCCGCGATCCGCATCGGGCCGGCGAAGAGGCCGTACTCGTTCAGCTTCCATTTGCGCCGCTGGGCTCGGCGCCGGAGCGCGATGTTGTGGGCCTTGCTGCCGGTGAAGTACATCAGCGCCGCGCCCCAGCTCTCGCGGGGCACCACTCTCAGGTCGGCGTCCATCCGGTTGGCGAGCCGGACCATCGTCTTGGTGGGGCCGGTGGCGAGGACGGTGTCGACCTCCTGCAGGGCGGCGAACGCGCGGAAGACGCACGACGGGTTGTTCGCCGCGACGAGCACGTCAACGTCGCCGATGGTGTCCTTGCGCCGGCGGATGGAGCCGGCCACGGCCGCTTTCAGCACGCCGTCGACGTTTCTCAGCGCGCGCTCGATCCGCTGCGCGAGCGGCAACACGGTCCCCAGCGGCCGGCGACCGCCGGCGGCGGCGTGGAGGCGGAGCGAGGCCAGGATCTTCTGCTCGCTCCGCTCGCCGAAGTGCGGCAGCGAGCGGATGCGTCCGGTCTCGGCGGCGTGCTCGAGCTCGTCGAGGGTGCGCACGTTCAGGGCGGCGTAGAGCGCGCGGGCGATCTTGGCGCCGACGCCCTCGATCGACGTCAGCGCGAGCACGTCGATCGGCGTGTGATGGCGGAGATCGTCGAGATCGTCGATGTGGCCTTCGTCGACGAGCTGCCCGACACGCTCGGCGATGCCCTTGCCGATGCCGGGCAGCGCGGCCAGCGCCCCGACACCTCCCTCTCGGTAGATCGAAGCGACCGGCCGGTCGAGCGCAGCCACAGCGTACGCGGCCCTCTCGTACGCCTGCGGCTTGAAGGGCACGCTGTCCATCTCGAGGAAGAGCGCCATCTCCCGCAGCGCGCGGCTCACGTCTTCGTTGTGCGGCGTGGCGCGCTTGGTACGTCGGGGCATGGTGCGTCTTCAGTAGGCCACGAGGAGCTGGCCGATCTCCTTGGGCAGCACGCGGGCGAGGTGGTCGGCCTCGCCGACGGAGACGTGGTCGGTCAGCGTGTCGAGGACGACCCGCGTGACCTCCTCCATGTCGTCGATCACCTCGTGGTAGCCGCGCATCTGCGCCGAGACCCGCCGCACGAACTCCGCGTCGTGCTTGATGCGCTCGGGCTTGCCGTTCGGGCTCCAGCCCTCGTAGTACGCGCCGCGGATCAGCAGCGGGAGCTGGGCGCCGAGAGAGGCGGCCTCGTCCACGGTGAGGCGGTCGCGCAGGACGTGCAGCACCGCTCGCAACGCCGCCCAGGCTCGATAGCGATCGTCCCAGTGCAGTCGGCGCATGATCGTCGAGAGCCACTCGTTGCTCTTGTGGATCGTGGCCTCGAAGGGGTCGTGCTTCGACATCGCTCTCCTCCTCGCTCCCTGACGGAGCGACGCACGGCCCGTGCCGGCGCGTGGACCCGCTCGCGGTGGAGCGTTCCTCTCGTACGCGGGCGCGCGCCGCCACGGTGGCGACGATTGCTGCACGACCGACCATGCGAACGACCCGCCGCGAACGACACGGGGCGCAGCGCATGGCCACGGCGCGCATCCACCGCGGCCGCGCATCCCGAGGCGCTTCAGCCGCGGAGCGCGTCGGCCATGGCGCCGGCGTTCGGCCAGCGCTGCTCGATGTCGACCGCGTCCCGAGGCGCTTCAGCCGCGGAGCGCGTCGGCCATGGCGCCGGCGTTCGGCCAGCGCTGCTCGATGTCGACCGCGTCCCGAGGCGCTTCAGCCGCGGAGCGCGTCGGGTATGACGCGGTCGTTCGGCCAGCGCTGCTCGATGTCGACCGCGTCCCGAGGCGCTTCAGCCGCGGAGCGCGTCGGCCATGGCGCCGGCGTTCGGCCAGCGCTGCTCGACGTCGGGCTCCAGCGCGCCGTCGATCGCCTTCTTCAGGTTCTCGGGCGCGTCGGGGCAAATCTCGTCGAGTCGCGGCGGTCTCGTCGTGACCACCTTGAGCAGCAGCGCGGGGACGCTCCTCTCCACGAAGGGCGGTCGCCCCGCCGCGGCGTGGAAGAGCACCGCGCCGGCCGACCAGAGATCGGTGCGCGGGTCGATGGTCTGCCCGCGCGCCTGCTCGGGGCTCATGTAGTTCGGGGTGCCGACGGTGGTGCCGGGCTTGGTCAGCACGGCGCTGCTGCCCGTGCTCTCGAGGTTCTTGGCCACGCCGAAGTCGAGGATCTTCACCCGCGGCCCCTCGGCGACGTCGAGGAGGAAGACGTTGTCCGGCTTGATGTCGCGGTGCGCGATGCCGTTTTGGTGGGCGGCGCCGAGCCCGTCGAGCAGCTCGAGGCCCATCGCGATCACCTCGTCGTGGGGGAGCGCCCCGTCGGCCAAGCGCGTGCCCAGCGAGCGACCGCGGAGCAGCTCCAGCACGACGTAGGGCCAGTTGTCGCCGGTCGTGCCCGCGTCCGCGACCCCGACGATGGCCGGGTGGCCGATCTTGGCGACCGCCTTGGCCTCGCGCAGAAAACGCGCGACCGCGTCGTCGTCGCCGACGAGCTGCTGGTGCATGACCTTCACCGCCACCTCGCGATGGGTGTAGCGGTGCATCGCCTCGTACACGGCGCCGGTCATCCCGATGCCGATCAGCGAGCGAAGCTCGTAGCGGCCGTCCAGCACCTCACCGATGCGACGTTTCGCGACCTCTCGGGCCCACATCGCGGGGAGGATAGCAGCAGTCGACCGCCACGCCTTCGCCCGAACGGGTGATAGGTGGCTTTTCCCTCGCCTCTCGAGCTCCCGAGCCACGGAGAGCGGGGTCTCCGGAGCCATCGCGCTCGGCCATGTTCGGTCCGAGGTCGCGAGCTGCGGTTTGGGGTTGGCAGGGCTGCTACCTTGCCGGCCGGAGGTGAGCCCGTGAGAGTCTGGCAGCTCAACGAATTCGGCGCCGAGCAGCTCGCCCTGGTCGAGCGGGAGGAGCCGCAGCCCGGAGCCGGGCAGGTGCGCGTGCGCGTGTCGGCCTGCAGCCTGAACTACCGGGACTGGATGGTGGTGGCCGGGCTCTACAACCCGCGCCAGAAGCTGCCGCTGGTGCCGCTCTCGGACGGGGTCGGCGTCGTCGACGCGGTGGGCGCGGGCGTCACGCGGGTGAAGGTGGGCGATCGCGTCACCGCCTCGTTCGCGCAGCGCTGGATCGCCGGGCCGCCGAACAAAGAGAAGCTCTCCAGCACGCTGGGCAGCCCGCTCGACGGGATGGCCGCCGAGGCGGTCGTGCTCGACGCCGAGGGCGTCACGGCCGTGCCGACCTACCTGAGCGACGAGGAGGCCGCGACGCTGCCCTGTGCGGCGCTGACGGCGTGGTCGGCGCTCTTCGAGCAGGGCCAGGTCGGGCCCGGGCAGACGGTGCTCGTCCAGGGTAGCGGAGGCGTGTCGGTGTTCGCGCTGCAGCTCGCCCAGCTCGGCGGCGCGCGCGTCATCGCGACCTCCAGCAAAGAGGAGAAGCGCGAGCGGCTGACGGCGCTCGGCGCCTGGCAGACCATCGACTACGTCGCCGATCCCGAGTGGGGGAAGACGGCGCGAAAGCTGAGCGGCGGCGCGGGCGTGGACCACGTGGTCGAGGTCGGCGGCGCGGGCACGATGGAGCAGTCGCTGATCGCCGTGCGCCCCGGCGGCACCATCAGCGTCATCGGCGTGCTCGACGGCGCGGCGGGCCCGATCGCGCTCACCCGCGTGCTGATGAACGCGGTGCGCATGCAGGGCGTGCTGGTCGGCTCGCGCGAGGCCTTCGAGCGGATGTGCGCCGCGCTGGAGGCGGCGGAGCTGACGCCGGTGGTGGACCGGGCGTTCGCGTTCGAAGAGCTGCCGGACGCCATCCGGCACCTGAAGAGCGGGAGCCACTTCGGCAAGGTAGTCGTCCGGGTGAAGCCGCTGGAATGAGGGCGCAGCGACTGCTTCGCGGTCGGCGGGGCATCCGGGCTCGGGGAGATCCCGACACGCCTCGGCGCTCCTGCCTGTATGTTCAGCGTCGCGCAGCCGCCGCTTGACGGAGGGCCCGTCTCGTGCGGAATTCCGGCCGCCCGGGGAGGCTCCGGAGCCGCACGAATGAGCACAGTCCTCTCCCAGACCGCAGCGAACGCGACCGGACGATCGAGCCGCTGGCTGGCGCTCGACCTCTTTCGCTTCTGCGCCGTGTGCCTGATGGTCGAGGGCCACGTCTTCAGCACGCTCTTGAGCCCGGCCGTCAAGCACCAAGGCTGGTACCCGCACCACTCCTTCGTGCACGGCTACACGGCGCCGATGTTCCTCTTCGGCGCCGGCTTGGCCTTCGGCTACACGACCTTCCGCGGCTGGACCCAGCACGTGACGGGTGGCCCGGCCGCCCGGAAGCGCTTCAAGCGTTACGCCTGGCTGCTGGTCATCGGCTACGGCCTGCACCTGCCGACGCTCTCGCTCCGGCGGCTCCTCTCGATGGACGACCCGGATCGCATCGCGCGCATGTTCCAGGTCGACGTCCTCCAGCACATCGGCGTCAGCCTGGCCATCTGCCAGGTCCTGTTGATGGTGGTGAAGAACAAGCGCGTCTTCGTGGCCATCGTCGGCTCGTTGGCCGCGTTCTTCATCCTGGCCGCGCCGTGGATCTGGAACATCGATTTCTCGGGCGTGCTGCCGGTCTGGCTGGCCGGCTACGTGAACGCGAGCACCGGCTCCATCTTCCCGCTCGTGCCGTGGGCCGGTTTCACCTTCCTCGGCATCGTGGTCGCGTACGCGGTCGGGGTCTCCGGCGGCGTCGAGTCGGTGAGCGCGCGGGTCCGCTGGCCCTTCGCCGCGCTGGCGGCGCTCTTCCTGATCGGGCCGATCCTGTTCGACCGCCTCGGCGTGTGGCCGTGGCCCGAGCACAACTTCTGGAAGACCAACCCGCTCTTCTTCTTCTGGCGGCTGGGCAACATCCTGGGCGTGCTGGCGGTGCTCTGCTTCCTGGAGCGCGCGCTCGAGAAGCTCGGGCTCTTGAGCGCGAGCTCGTCCACGCGCGGCACGCGCTTCGCGCAGAGCACGCTCTCTTGGGTGAAGCTGGTCGGCGCCGAGTCGCTGATCATCTACGTCGTCCATCTGTTGGTGCTGCACGGCTCGGTGCTCGGCCGCGGCATCAAGCACAGCGAGATCTTCCACGCCGGCTCGCTCGGCGTGCCGATGGCGAGCGCCGTCACCATCGGCCTCTTCGTGATGATGGTGTTGCTCGCCAAGGCGTGGAGCGATCTGCGGAAGGTCCGGCTCGGCTTCAGCGCCGTGCAGGTCTCGCTGACGGGCATCTTCGCGTACTTGATGCTCACGCATTAGGCCTCGCTCCTGTCTTCGTCGGCGCTGTCTTCGTCTTCGTCGGCGCTGTCTTCGTCTTCGTCGGCGCTGTCTTCGTCGGGTCGGCGCTGTGTTCGTCTTCGTGGGTCGGCGCTGTGTTCGTCTTGGCGGGTCGGCGCTTCCGCGGATGGATGCCCGGCGGGGCGGGGGCTCGCCCGCTCCTCCAGCGAGGAACCCGACCCGAGGTGGCGCACACCGAACGACCAAACGACAGGTCGTTCGGCGCGCGGCACGGTGGCGGGCCACCCGAGTCGTCGCTGGCGAGCCCCCGAGCCCCCGGCCCCCGCCTCCTCGGTGTGTTGGTCCGTGACGGGGTTCGTGCTGGTACGGGTCACGCCGGCCGCGCCTGCGGCACGACCTGCATGACTGCTCCGCGTGCCGCCGCTCGCTCGCTTCGCGAGAGGGGCGGTGTGTGGGCGACGTCTCTGCTCGCTTCGCGAGGCGCGGGGCGGGGCGGCGTTGTTCTGCGCTACTCGTCGTCCGGGTGCCGGAGGAGCAGGCTGATCGGCTCTTGCGCTCCGTCACCTGGGCCGCGGCCGGCTCGCTCCGCTCGGGCAGGCCCAGGCGCTCGCGGGAGAGCGCCACGCTCTTTCCGAGAGGCTCCGCGTCGGTCGGCTCGGCCACGCGCCGCAGCACCTGGGCCAGCGCCCGCGCCATCTGCCGCGCGGTCTCGAAACGGGCGCTCGGGTCGCGCGAGAGGGCCCGGTGGACGGTCCGGGTCAGGGCCTCCGGCAGGTCGGGCCGCAGGCGCGCCAGAGGCGGCACATCGCAGCGCGCCACGTTCTTCACCGTCTGCACGTCGCTCTTGGCCAGGAAGAGGCGCCGCCCGGCCAGCACCTCCCAGAGCACGATGCCGAGGCTGAAGATGTCGCTCGCGCGGCTGGGGTCGGCCTCCTCGATCAGCTCGGGCGCGAGGTAGGCGAACTTGCCCTTCACCATCTCCGGTCGGGTGATCCGCGCTCGATCCATGGCCCTCGAGAGCCCGAAGTCGGCGATCTTCACGATCCCGTTCAGGCCGAGGAGGATGTTCCCGGGCGTGACGTCGCGGTGATAGGTCGGTGCCGGCTCGCCGAAGGGATCGGTCCGCTCGTGCGCCGCGTGCAGCCCGCGGAGCGCCTCGATGCCGATGGCCGCCGCCAGATGCCAGGGCGCGTGCCAGCCGGCGCGGATGGAGGAGCGCGACCAGCGGCCCAGATCGACGCCCTCCACCCACTCCATGACCAAGTAGTGCTGCCCGTGCTCGTCCTCGCCGAAGTCGTGGATGGACACGATGTGCGGGTGGTCCAGGTCGGCGCCGACCCGCGCTTCCTCCACGAACATCTGCACGAACGCCGGATCGTTGGCCAGGGCAGGCTCGATCCGCTTGATCGCCACGGGCCGGTAGAAGCCTGCCGCGCCCTTCGTGACGCCGCGCCACACGGTCGCCATGCCACCGTCGCCGGCCCTCTCGACAAGCTGGTAGCGCCCGGCCAATACCCTCCCCGGGGAATCCCTCACGACCGCGCGAGGATAGCAGGTCGGGCTCTTTCGGAGCGTGGCGAGAAAGGCTGGCGTTGCCGTGTGGGGTGTCGCGTGTCACATCGCGCGCTCGTCGCGGGCCCGCTCCGAACGCGATTCTGCATCTTCGGGCGACGTTCCCCCGCGCGAGGTGAGCCCAGTCATGACCGAACGTCGGAGTGATTTCCGGAACATCGCCATCATCGCCCACGTCGACCACGGCAAGACCACGCTGGTCGACGCCATGCTGCGCCAGACCGGGCACGTTCCGCGAGAACGAGGCTGTCGACCGAGCGCGTGCATGGACTCGAACGACCTGGAGCGCGAGCGCGGCATCACCATCCTCGCCAAGAACACCGTCCGTCGCGCTACGACGGCGTGAAGATCAACATCGTCGACACGCCCGGCCACGCCGACTTCGGCGGCGAGGTCGAGCGCGCGCTGAAGATGGCCGACGGCGCGCTGCTCCTGGTGGACGCCGCCGAAGGCCCGCTGCCCCAGACGCGCTTCGTGCTCAGCAAGGCGCTCGAGCTCGGCCTGCCAGCCGATCGTCGTCATCAACAAGATCGACCGCCCCGACGCGCCGGCCCGATGAGGTGCTCGAACGAGGTCTTCGACCTCTTCTGCGAGCTCGAGGCGCCGACGACGAGCAGCTCGACTTCCCGACCGTCTACGCCATCGGCAGCGACGGCGTCGCCAAGCGGCGACCTCGAGGACGAGGCGCAAGGACCTCGACGCCGCTCTTCGAGGCCATCCTGGAGCGCGTGCCGGCCGCCGCAGCGCCGACCGCGACGCGCCGCTCTCAGATGCTCGTCGACGACATCGAGCTACGACGACTACGTCGGCCGGCTGGCCATCGGCCGCATCGTCGCGCGGCAAGCATCGCCGCCGGCAGCGACGGTCGCGCTGATGCGGGACGACGGCACCAAGCGGGTCAAGGTCGGCAACGTCTACGGCTTCGACGGCCTGAAGCAGGTCGAGGTCGGAC
The DNA here is from genome assembly GCA_963832725.1 of uncultured Pseudomonadota bacterium. Taxonomy (GTDB): domain Bacteria; phylum Myxococcota_A; class Polyangia; order Polyangiales; family Sandaracinaceae; genus JAEZBP01. Next base: position 1,445,428 of record CAWHVG010000005.1, on the reverse strand, counting down.
GAGGCGTCCGCCGGCGACATCTGCTGCATCGTCGGGCATCGAGGACGTGCACATCGGCGACACGCTCGCCGATCCCGAGAACCCCGTGCGCGCTCCCGCGCATCAACGTCGACGAGCCCACCCTCAAGATGACGTCCACATCAACACCTCGCCCTTCGCCGGCAAGAGCGGCAAGTACGTGACCTCGCGGCAGCATCCGCGACCGGCTGGAGCGGGAGGCCAAGCGCAACGTGGCCCTGCGCGTCGAGGACACCGAGCAGCCCGACGCAGTTCATGGTCTACGGCCGCGGCGAGCTGCATGATCGCCATCCTCATCGAGACCATGCGCCGCGAGGGCTACGAGCTGGCGGTCGGCGAAGCCCGAGGTGATCATCCGCGGAGATCGACGGCGTGAAGAAGGAGCCCTTCGAGCGCGTCGTCATCGACGTGCCCGAGGAGTACGTCGGCGGCGTCACCGAGGCGCTCGGCTCGCGGCGCGGCGCAGTGGTGAAGATGGTCAACCTCGGCTTCGGCCGGGCGCCGCATCGAGTTCCGCGTGCCCTCGCGCGGGCTCATCGGCTTCCGCACGCAGTTCCTCACGCCACCAGCGGCACCGGCCTCCTGAACACGCTCTTCGAGGGCTGGGAGCCCTACCGCGGGCCGATGCTGCGCCGTCCGAACGGGGCCATCGTCGCCGACCGCAAGGGCGTGGCCCCCTACGCGCTGTTCCACCTGCAGCCGCGCGGCGTGCTCTTCATCGAGGCCGGCACCGACGTCTACGAGGGCATGATCGTCGGCGAGCACAACCGCGAGAACGACCTCGACGTCAACGTCTGCCGCGAGAAGAAGCTCACCAACGTCCGCGCCGCCGGCCGCGACGAGAACGTGATCCTCTCGCCGCCGCGCGCGGTCACGCTGGAGGGCGGGCTCGAGTGGATCGACAAGGACGAGCTGCTGGAGGTGACCCCCGGCGGGCTGCGCCTACGGAAGAAGGGGCTCGAGGTCGCCCGCCGGCCCCGCCGGGACGGTGCCTGAGGAGCAGGGGCTCCGCGGCCGACGCCGGAGCCCGAGATTCTTGAGCCGCAGGCCGTTTTCCTCTACAGGTTGGGCGTCATGGGGATGAAGCACGAAATTCACCACGGTCTCTCGCCCGAGCTGGCGCACAAGGCCGTCGACAAGGCGATGGAGGCCTACTCCGCCCGCTTCGCCGACTACAACCCGGAGTTCAGCTGGACCGACGAGAGCCACGGCACGCTCGGGTTCCGCGCCAAGGGCGTGTCGGTCACGGGCGACGTGGAGATTGCCGGGCCGAACATCCTGGTCGAGCTGGAGGTCCCCTTCCTGCTCCGGGTCTTCAAGGGCAAGGCGATGGACGTCATCGACCGCGAGGTCAAGAAGTGGATTGAGAAGGCCCGAGGCGGGGAGCTCTGAGCTCATCGCTGGGCGAGGTGCTCTCGCCCGGCGCGCCCTCTCAGGCGGAAGACGTCGCCGACTGGTGGTCCGCTTTCGGTCCCGCGCTGGTGAACGCGCAGGCGCCCTGGGACGCGGCGGTCCTCGGCGGCGCGCGCGCCGACAGGCTCGGCTTTGCGTTCGCGGCCGGCTACCAAGCGGCGCTGTGGTCGCTCGTGCCAGCGCGCGACCTGCGCCGGACGGCCGCGCTTTGTGCGACCGAGGCCGGCGGCGCGCATCCGCGCGCCATCGAGACGCGGCTGACCGACGGCGTGCTCGAGGGCGAGAAGACCTTCGTCACCCTCGGCCCGCACGCGCAGGACCTCTACGTGCTGGCGAAGACCGGCGAGGAGGCCGGTCGGCCCGCGCTGGCGCTGGTGCGCGTGGACGCCGCCGCGCCGGGCGTGACGGTGACTCCGCTCGGCGAGACGCCCTTCGTCCCCGAGATCCCGCACGCGTCGGTCCGCTTGGCGGGCGTGCGCGCGTTCGAGACGCTGCCGGGCGACGGCTGGGCGGACTACGTGCGGCCCTTTCGCAGCGTCGAGGACACGCTGGTGCATGCGGCTGCGCTGGCGTGGCTGGGTGCCAGCGGGATGCGCTGGGGATGGCCGCGCGAGCCGATTCGAGCGGCTCGCGGCGCTCCTGCTCGGGCTGCGCGCGTTGAGCGAAGAAGACCTTGCGAGCCCGCTCGCCCACGTCGCGCTGGCGGGCGCGCTGGATCTGGCGGCCTCGCTGGTCGAGGAGATGGAGCCGCTGTGGGAGCGCGCGCCCGAGGCGGACCGGAGACGCTGGCGGCGCGATTGACCGCTCCTCGGCGTGGCGAGCAAAGCCCGCGCGAAGCGTCGCGAGCGCGCCTGGGAGCGCCTGTCGGCGCGGGCGACGGGTCGAGCGTGATGCCGTCGGCTCGACCGAAGTGATCCAGTTCCGTAACGCAGGTGGCGCCTCGACGATGCACGGCGGCGCCACGTTGCCGGCATGGACCACGATCGACGCGCGGATTCTCGACTTGGCGCGCGAGGACTTCGACCGCGAGCTCTTCGGCCAGCTCACCCACCTCGACTCGCGCCTCCGCGGGCTGGCGCGCTCGGCATGAGCGTCGCGCTCACTTGTCCGCGCTGCGGCTCGCGCGATCTTCGCCGCTCCCGCCGCCGGAGCGTCGAGCGCCTCGTGAGCTGGCTGCGCTACTTCCCCTTCCGCTGCATGCGTTGCGCGCATCGCTTCGTGGGCCGCGCCGTGCAGTACGCGCATCCGATGAGCAGCTGAGCGCAGCCCGAGCCGCTCACTATCAGGGCTCGACGAAGGTGCCGTTGGCCGACGTGCAGCCGGCCATCACGCCCTCACGCGTGTAGATGCTCCCGTCGTAGTACCAGACGGTCGACATGAAGCTGCCCGAGGCGATGCGGCATCCGCCGATCACGCCGCTGCGCTCGCACGTGCCATCGCTGAACATGCTCATGGTCGTCACGCTCAGGCCCGAGTCGCCGATCGGCGTGCCGCCGTCGCCGCTCGCGTTGCAGGTGGAGCGCAGGGCGGCGAGCTGATCCGCGGTCAGCCCGGTCGCTTCCGAGCAGACGCGGGTCGTGAACATGCCGCTGGTCGACGTGGCCGTGCAGGAGCCGCTGCCGGCCGAGCCACCGCCGCCCGAGCAAGCGAGACAGAACGCGGCGAAGAAGAGCGATGCGCGATGCATGGGGACCTCCAGTGCCGGGAGGTGGAGCACGCGCACTCGAAGCGAGCGACGATGTCGCGACGAACGGTCGCGTCCTCGGGATGAGCGGTTGCCCTCGGCAGCCCGTATCCGCGAGATGTTTCGAGCCGGGGGCCCAGCGCGAACCGGCGCCGGGGGCGGATGACCGACGTGGATCTGCCGTGATCCGACCTGGTGTCTCGCGCGGCGTCAGCCGATGGAAGAGCAGTCGTAGGTACCGGTGGCGACGTTGTCCGTCTCGTCGCACTCGTTGTTCTCGCCCGTGCCGTCGCCCACGTCGTCGACGCGGACGAAGAAGGGCATGCCCCGGCCGAGCTCGGTGTCCATCAGCGCGCCGTCCGCGCTGACCTCCAGGCTGCCGCCCGGCACGATGGCCTCGGTCGTGCGCACGGTCGCCAGGGCGCGCGAGGTGCCGCTCGGATCGCCGGCGTAGAACGTGACCGCGAGGCCCGGTCCCACGCTGGCCGCGCCGGCGTTGTGGACCGTCACGGTCAGCCCGAGCGTCGGCGGGCAAGAGCCACTGTCCACGGCGAGATCCATCGGTTGGAGGTTCGGCGCGTCGAAGCTCTGCGAGTTCTGACGGAAGTTGTCGAAGCGCCGCCAGTTCGGCAGCTCCGCGCTGGGGATGCGCAGGTCCTGGCGGACGTTGGTGATGTGGTAGGTGTGCTGGTTCCACACCGGCCGCGTGCCGACCCAGTTGTCCGCGGTGTCGCGGAACACCCGGATGCCGGCCTGGTAGCCGGTGTAGCCGCTGATGGCGTCGCAGCGGTGAACCTCCGAGTTGGCCGCGAACACGATCTCCGCGTTTCCGTCCGCGTCGACGTCGACGATCACCGGGTACTCGATCAGCGTGTGCGAGTTCTGCGGGACCTGCGCGAGCACGGTGCCGTCCGTGCCGGCGTAGACGCGCATGTAGCACTCGTCGTTGTAGACGACCTCCGCGCGGCCATCGCCGTCGAAGTCGAAGACGCTGGAGCCGGTGATGTTGGAGCTGAGGTCCTGGGTGGGGCTGCTCCAGCGCACGGCCGAGTCGCCGTCCGGATCGAAGACCGCGTAGGCCGAGCCGCCGGCGACGCCGATCTCGGGAAGGCCGTCACCGTCGAAGTCGGCGACCGTCGGCGGCCCGCCGCGCCCGCCGCCGGGCTGTGCGACCGGGCCCCAGAGCACGGAGCCGTCGGTGCCGCTGCGGATGGAGACGTAGCCGTCGCCGCTGCCGGCCGGGTCCTGGTGGACGACCACGATGTCGGGCGTGTCGTCGCCGAAGAAGTCGGCGACGGCGACGAACCCGTCGCTCAGGCTCGGGTTCTCCCAGAGCACGGTCCCGTCGGCCTCCCAGACCGCGTTGCCGGAGACGACCTCGAGCGCGCCGTCCGCGTCGACGTCGTAGACCGCTGTCAGCGGCGAGCGCGGCATCGCCGAGCAGCAGTTCGAGGCGGCGCCGGTTCGCGTCGTCCAGCGCACGGTTCCGTCGTGCTCGAGGACCACGCCGCCGATGATCACCTCCGCCATCCCGTCGCCCTCCAGATCGGCGATGGCGGGCGCGCCGAACCCGAAGGGGCCGGAGAAGGCGGAGCCGTCCGCGTTCGCGCTCTGCCAGAGGAGCGTTCCGTCCGGCTCGAACGCGGCGATCTGCGCGTCGTCGCAAGGCGAGAGCGCGGTCACGATCTCCGGCGTCCCGTCGCCGTCGAGGTCGCCGAGCGCGATGCCGTGCTCGGGGCAGACCACGGGCGAGGCGATGCTCGTCATCTCGACGCCGGTGTCGCCGTGGACGATGCGCAGCACGCCGGGGCCGCCGTAGGAGGTGCCGGACGCGTAGGTGTTGAAAGCCACCTCCGGTGTTCCGTCGCCGTCGAGGTCGCCGACCACCGGCGCCATCATCACGTGCACGCTCTCGGGCACGGTGTCGCTTCCGGTCCAGGCCCACTGCTCGTCGGGCGCGAAGGTGGCGGCGGGCGGGTGGTACTCGCAGCGCGCGGCGCCGGCTCGGGGCAGACAATGGCCGACCGTGGCATCACAGTAGGCGTCGATCGGGCAGTCGATCTCCTCGGTGCAGGCGTCGCCCGGCGTGACGCAGGCGTCGCCGATGCAGAGTTGGTCGGCGCCGCAGCAGGTCATGTCGGGACCGCAGCGGAGCCCGGACCCGCACATCGGCTGACAGCTCGAGGCCACGCACTCCTCGCCGCTCGCGCAGCACGCGTCGCCGCACCGGCTGGCGGCGGGACAGCCCGCGTCGCTCGTGGTGGCTCGCGTCGGGCTGCGCACCGGCGTCGGCGCGGACCCGACAGGCTCCGTCGAGGCACATCAGCCCGTCGTCGCACTGGCCGTCGCTCTGGCAGGGCGCGCCTTCGCCGTGCGAAGGATGGCCGGCACAGTCGCACCCGCTCAGGATCAGGCACGAGAGGAGAAGGGCTCGCCGCAGGGTCATGGCGCCACGCTATCAGTCGGGGTTCCGGCAGAGAAGCGCGCGACGCGCGGTCTCGGTGGCGCGGGGTCGACGGCGGGTCGCTCGTCTCCCGGCTCGTCGCGCTGGGTCGCTGGGGGGCGTCGCTGGGGCGGGTCGAGAGCGGGACGCTCGACTCTCGCTCGACGCTCGTCGTGTCGGTCGAGGGGCGGTGGAAGCTCCGCGGCCCGGACCGCCGCCGCTCGGGTTGCTCGCGCCGGCCGCCGTGGGAGCCTCGTCGCATGCACGAGCTCATCGTCCGAGGGCATCGGATCGCCGTTCAGGACGAAGGCGAAGGACCGCCCGCGGTCTTGGTGCACTCGAGCGGGATGTCGTCCCGGCAGTGGAAGCTCCTGCGTGCGGATTCGGCGCCCGAATTCCGGGCGCTCTCGCCCGATTCTCGTCGGCTACGGCGAGAGCGCGCCGTGGACGGCGCCGGGACCTTTCGATCTGCGCGAGGACATCGCGGTGGTGCGCGAGGTCATGCGGCTGGCCGGCGAGCCGGTGCATCTGGTCGGGCACTCCTACGGCGCGTTCCTGTGTCTGCGCGCGGCGGCCGAGGAGCCCGAGCGCGTCCGCTCCGCGGTCCTGTACGAGCCGGTGGCGTTCGGTGTCCTCGACGCGCGCGACGAGCCGGAGGCGAGGGCGGACCTGGACCGCCTCGGCGACGATCTCTTCCGACCCGAGCTCGACGGCACCGAGGCGTGGCTGCGCGGTTTCGTCGAGTTCTGGAACGGGGCCGGGGCCTGGGACGCGATGCCGGCCTCGGCGCGCCGACGCTTCGGCGCGGCCGCCCACAAGACCTTCCACGAGGTCGACGGAATCCGGCGCGATTGCACGCCCGCGTCGGCCTATGCATCGATCCGCGCGCCCGTTCTGCTCCTGCGCGGCTCGGACACCATCACGGTCGAGCGCCGCACCTGCGAAGTGCTCGCGGAGGCCCTCCCCGACGCGCGGCTCGAGGTCGTCGAAGGGGCCGGTCACATGGGCCCGCTGACACACGGTGTCGAGGTCGTCGCCCATGCGCTGGCGCATCTTCGCGCGGTCGAAGTACGCGGCGGGGTGCGATAGCCTGCGGGCCGTGATCGAGCGGCTCACGGTGCGCCTCGATGGGCGATCCGGTCTCGCTGGACGCACGTCCGCGCGAACCGCGTCCGACTCGCGCGCCGAGGCGACCGTGCCTCATCGTTCGGGACGTCGATCCGGCGCGCTCTCCGGCGTGTCGCGACCCGAGCTCGGCACGACCGGCATCGCCTCGGTGGGTGCTCCGCCCGCGCTCCTCGTCATCCCGGGCGGCCGATGACCACGGCGCCGATCTCGGCCGTCCCCGCCGCCGGCTCTGCGTGCGCGTCCGCCGCGCTTCTTCACAGGGCGGGCCGCGGATGACCACGGCGCCGATCTCGGCCGTCCCCGCCGCCGCGCCGCGCCCCGCCGGGCTCGGCCGCCGCGTCACCGAATTCCTCCTCGTCGGCGGGGTGACGCCGCTCCTCTTCGGGCTCTCCTGGCTGCTCCGCGAGAGCCTCGGGCTGAGCGTGGCGGAGTACTGGACGGGCTTCACGTTCTTCTACGCCGCGCACCTGCTCAACGACCCGCACTTCGCGGTCACCTATCTGCTCTTCTATCGGGACGGCCGGGCGCGCGCGTTCGGCGGTCGTTTCGGTCGCGCCCAGCGGATGCGCTATCTCGCGGCCGGCGTGCTGGCGCCGCTCGCCCTCGGCGGCTGGGCCATCTACGCGCTCGCTCGCGGCTCGGCGCCGATGCTCGGGCTGATGTTCCAGCTCATGTACCTCCTGGTCGGCTGGCACTACACGAAGCAGGGCTTCGGCGTGGCCATGGTGCTGAGCGCGCGGCGCGGCGTTCGCTTCGCGCCGCTCGAGCGGCGGGTGCTGCTCGCGCACTGCTACGCCGGCTGGGCCTACGCGTGGGCCAGCCCCTTCGATCCCGGCCATCCGGTGGAGGAGAAAGGCGTCTTCTACGACACCCTGGGCCAGCCCACCTGGCTCGAGCCGCTGACCCTGGCCGTCTTCGCGCTCAGCACGCTCGTGCTCGCCCTGCTGCTGGTCCGCAAGCGGCTGCGGGAAGGGCGGCTCCCGCTGGCGACACCGCTCACCGGCCTCCTGTGCGGCGTTTGGGCCTGGTCGGTGTTCTCATCGATCGACCCGCTCGTCCGCTACGCGGTGCCCGCGCTGCACTCGCTTCAATATCTCTACTTCGTCGGTCTCTTGCGCGGAAACGAGGCGCGCGAGCGGGAGAGGGAGCCCTACTTCGAGACCTCGGCCCGCACGCGCCTCGCGGTGCTCGCGCTCTCGGCGATCGCGCTCGGCTTCTTCCTCTTCGACGTCGCGCCGGCGCTCCTGGACGACTTCTTCCTGCCGCCGGGCGGTCGTTCGCCCGAGGACGCGCTCGGCCCGACGCCCTACTTCGCCGCCCTCTACACCTTCGTGAACCTGCACCACTACTTCATGGACGCGGTGATCTGGCGGCGTGACAACCCCGAGACCCGCTACCTCGCGCGCTGAGCGCCGCTCGTTCGCGCACGAACCGCTGGCCTGGCGCCTCACCTCACCGTCGCGGGATGCATCGCGTCAGGGGCGGGAGTCGATCGTCACGCCGACCGAGAGCACCAAGAAGTGCAGCCAGTTGCTCTGGTAGCCGTCGCTGGTCGAGCTCGGCGAGCCCGCGCCCTTGGCCCCGCCGCCGAGGTAGCGGACGTTCACGAACGAGTCGAGGTGGGGGATGACCCGCACGCCGAGCTGCAAGCTCGCGTCCACGATGGCGCCTTCCACGTCGTCGTCACTGCCGTTGAGGACCGAGATGGGCGCGTAGAACCCGTCGATCTTCCAGCCGAACCACCACGAACCGGCGATGGGGAGGCGCCCGTTGAAGCGCAAGAGCGGCACCGGTCCGACGTCGCGCCGCGTGCGATAGAGCGTTCCGTCCGCGCTCTCCACGCTGATCGTCGCGTTGCGTAGCTGGAGCGCCACGCCGAACGAGATCTCCTCGTTCCGCGCCGGCAGTACGTCGAAGGACCACCCGACCCGGTAGAACGAGAATCCGTAGCGGAAGCGAGTCGGCGTTCCCTGCGGGAAGTCGAGCCCGTCGACCGTCAGATCGCGCGGCAGCGAGGTCTGCGTTTGGAGGTCCAGCGGCTGATAGAGGAAGGTGATCCGGTGCTGCCGCCAGATGTCGAGCTCGGCCTCGATCCGAGGCACGAAGTAGAGGTTGCTCTGTCCTCCGTCGTTGACGTAGTCGATGTTCGTTCCATCGCGACCGAGCTGGATGTGGTGCGAGAGCACCCCCAAGAAGCCGGCCTCGACCGTCCCGCGGACGCCGAACTCGTCCTCGGCGGGCGCCGCATGTTCCTCGGCGTCCTGGGCTCGCGCCATCTCCTCGAACGCCACCACGTGAAAGAGCGCCCCCAGCAGGGCGTAGGCTGTCCTGCGCATGCGAGAAGGCCTGGTGCACGCGAAGAGACAGCGGAAGCCCCGGGTGGTACAAAAGTTGGACGGAACGTCGCTTTTTACGTCGTGGCTCCGTCCATCTCGGTGTACGAAGTGTGTACAGGCGGCCGCGGCGCTTCCAGACTCGACGCCGCGCACCGCCCGGGAGATGGCGATGGCCGGGGCTCACGTTGCGCTCGCCTGCCTTGACCGTCTCGAACGCCAGCGGTACCCACGTTTCGGTGTACGGCCCGCGATCGTCTCTCGCCCTGCTGACCTCGCTCGTCGTGCTGGCGAGCTGCGGTGAGATCCCCGGACCTCCGGTCCCGAGTGATGTCGCCTACAGCATCGTCGTCCTACCCGACACGCAGTACTACTCGTCGAGTTGGCCCGAGGTCTTCGACGCGCAGACGCGCTGGATCGTCGAGCACCGAGAGGCCCAGCACATTGCGTTCGTGCTGCACACGGGTGACATCGTCGACCACGACGACGCGATGCAATGGGATGTTGCGTCGATGGCGATGCATCGGCTCGACGGCGAGGTGCCCTACGTCGTCACTGCCGGCAACCACGACTACACGCACATCGCCGACCGGATGGGCATGGGGAACGTCTACTTCCCGCCCAGCGACTTCGAGGGGCAGCCGTGGTTCGGCGGCACGTTCGAGCCGGGTCACATCGAGAACAGCTTCAGCCTCTTCGACGTCCCGGGCGGCCGGTGGCTGGTCATCGCGCTCGAGTTCGGCCCGCGCGACGAGGCGCTGGCCTGGGCGGGTGACGTCTTGCGCGCCCACGCCGACACCCCGGCCATCGTCATCACCCACGCCTACCTCTACCGGGACGGCACGCGCTACGACCACGTCGGGTCACCGGGTCAGCAATACGATCCGCACGATTACGTGATGATGGACAGCCCGACGAGCACCATCAACGACGGCGAGGAGATGTGGACGAAGCTGATCGAGCCGAACCCCAATGTCCGCTTCGTCTTCTCGGGCCACGACGTGAGCGGGGAGGGGATCCCGCCGGGGACGGCCGCCCGCCTCGACTCCACCCGCGCGGACGGTTCCGTCGTCCATCAGGTGCTGGCGAACTACCAGACCTGCACCTCCGCGCCCTGCGCCGAGGTCCACGGCGGTGACGGCTATCTCCGCCTCGTCCGCGTGCGGAACGACGGCACGGTCGAGATCGAGACCTACTCGCCTTACCTCGACCAGTCGATCGAGGGCCCGAACCGCTTCGATCTAGTGCCCTGACGCGTGACCTCCGCGAAGCGGCTGAAGCGTGGAGCTCGTGTCGCCCAACGTCATGGGGGCGGGCGCGAGGCAGCCCGACCGCGACCGTACGCGAGCGGCTTGGCGGATGCCGGCCATGTCCGGGTGGACGAGCCCGCGCGGTGGCGGCGCGACGCGGTTCGAAGGGAGGAGGATGGCTCGAAAGTGCGAGTCCAAGGACCCGACGCCGTTGCTCAGCCACGCGCTGCGGAGATCGATGGCCGGCCCGAAGGTGATGTTGTTGGTGCAGCGCGGTGTCTCCGCCTGCACCCGCACGTAGTAGTAGCGACCGCGCCGCAGCCGGACGTCCAAGAAAGCCATCCGCTGCGGGCTCAGTCCGTTCCAGGCGGCAGAGGCGGGGACCAGGTAGAGCCGCTGCTCGCCGGGCGGCTGCTCGAAGGAGGTCCACGTACCGGGCCGGAGCCGCGCGAGGACCGCCCCGTTCTCGTTCACGATGTCCACCCACTCGCGGACCGCTCGCGTCCTCGTGTACCGGCCGTGGCGGCTGTAGTAGGTCCGCACCCACGTCGCCTCGGGATAGCCGATCACCACAACCGCCGAGGACGCGGGCGCCGGCCCCGAGAGCGCGCGCGGTTGTGCCGCCGGCCGCGTCGCCGCGAACGGGCCGAACTGATTGCAGGCGCTCAGCAGGAGCGCGCAGGCCAGCACGGTGATGCTTCGTCGGATCCACGCCGCCTGCGAGCCGCGGGGCATCGGGCCGAAGGTGCATGACACCCAGACGGTTCCGCTCTTCCGTGTGGCCGAGTCGTTCGGCGCATCGGTCACCCGCCCTCGCGGAGACGCTGAAGTCGCGTACGTCACGATCCAGCTGCCCTGGGCGGGCCGAGCGGGAAGAGGGTCGAGCTCGAACGGCCGAGCTTCGGGGGCTCGGGGCTCGGACACCTCCGCGCGGCGCGCGCGCGGCTGACCGATTGGATCCGCTCCATGTCCGGCTCGAGCATGCCTCGTGGGACCGGCGGCAGCTGCCAGCGGGGAAGGAGCGTCTCCCGTACGCCTCCGGCGATCTCCCCCGTCGGCCTCCAAGCGCTCCTCAGCTCCAGAGCCGACCGGTGCCGGCCGCACCAAGTTCGGTCGTTGAAATCGGCGAACGGCACCGGGCGCGCGAGGACGCGTGCGTAGTAGTAGCGACCGGGCTCCAGGTCCGCGTCGACGAACCCGATCCGACCCGGCCCGAGCGCGTTCCAGGCAGCGAAAGCCGGCACGAGGTAGAGGCGGCTTCGGCCCGCGGGGCGCTCGAGGGAGGTCCAGCTTCCCGGCCGGAGGCGCGCCAGGACCTGTCCGTCCCGGCCCACGACGTCCACCCATCCCAAGCTCGGCGGACTCGGATTCTCCGGGTAGACGATCACGAGCACCGCCGCGGACCGGGGTGCTCCCCCGGCGGGGACCCGAGCATCGACTCTCGGCGTCGCCGGCCGGAACGGAGCGAACCGGTTGCACGCGCCCCAAAAGCCGGCGCAGCATATCGCGAGCACGACCCGCCTCATCGCTGCTCCAACATGCCACGGGAAACTTTCTTCGGTCGCGAAACGAAATACGCCCTGTGTCGGTTCCGCTGAGGATGGGCGCGCGCGGGAGGTGGCAGGCGCTGGTCGTCGCGGTGACGCTCGCCGCGCCCTCCGTCCACGCACACGCGCAGGACTCCGGCGCCGACTTCGCGCGTCCCGTCCATGCCCAGGAGTCGGATGGCGACGTCGCGCCCTCGTGCGCGACCGCCGAGCAGGTCGACGTCTGCGTGCACGGCGAGATCGAGCTCTCCCCGCAGGAGATCGCCACGCGGCTCGCGCGCTCGGTCGGCCCGGGCCAGCGCGCGGGGGTGGACATCACCGTCTCTGCGACGAGGGCGGCCTACATCTCGATCGACGTCCCTCCGGCCGCGCTCCGCCACGTCACGGTCCGCCTGGTGACCGATGAGCCCGCCGACGAGGTCGCGCTGGCCGTCCAGCAGCAGCTCGTCGCCCGCTATCTCACCGCGCGACCCTTCCGCGACGCGCGTCCCAGCATCGATCCGGAGGAGAGCTTCCGCTGGTTTCCGCGCGAGCTCTACGCGCCGCCGCGCGCCGGCACGTGGCTGCTCACCGCGCGAGCCCGCGGGATGCCGGCCATGGACCGCACCGGCGTCGCGCCGAACCTCGACCTGATGCTCGAGCAGGCTCCCGTCGACGGCGTCGTGCTCGGGCTCTCGGTGAGCTCGTACCTCTTCGTGGGCGACCACGTTCCCAATGGACGCTACGGCTGGCGCGCGACCTTCCAGGCGCGGATCGACGGCGACGCCGGCGCCATCGGCGTCTACGCGGGCGCCGCCACCCTCGCGCGGACGGGGGCGCCCGTCGCGCCGCTCCTCGGCCTCACCGGTCGAATCGGCCCCTACGACTTCTTGCACTTCGAGCTGCACCTCTCGCTCGGCTGGGACGAGGAAGCCCGGAGCGTGATCTTCGGTGACGGAGGCCTCGAGATGGTGCTGCCCGCGGGGGACGCGGTGGAGCTGGTCCTGAGCCGCGCCGACTTCGCGCCCGAGCTCGGCTGGCTTCGCTGGGAGCTCGGCACGCGCATCTTCTTCGATGGCGCGGCGGGCCGCCGCCCGGGCCATTGGGCGATGGAGATCGCCGCCGGCTTCTCGGCCATGCGTTTCCGGCCGAGCTGCGGCTTCGGGCCCTGCGCCCAGGACGACTGGACGTGGGGCCCGACGATCATGCTCGGCCTCGCCAGCCGATTCCGCTGACCTCCCTGTGGCGCGATCAGCCGAGGATCGCGGTGCAGGGGAAGCGCGCGGAGATGGACCCGCCCATGTGCATGAACTGCGTGCACGCCGTGCCACAGTCGGCGCTGCAGGTGCCGGAGGTCCCGCAGTAGAAGCCGGTCGGGCACGCCGCCGCGCCGGTTCCGCACGATTGGCTGCACGCGGCAGCCGGCGAGTCGCCGTCACAAGGGCCGCCGGCCACGGTCGATGAGCAGGCGGAGAGCCAGGTCGAGGCCAGTGCCACTGTGGGCAGCGTCGTGACCCAAGAGCGAACATCCCGCATCTCGCACCTCGTCGTTGAGTCGTCATCCTCGCACCGCCGAGAGACGCTGTCGATAGCGGAAAGAGAATGACGAATGAGCGTGTCGGGGAACTCCCTGTTGCCGTCGTAGGTGCGAGCGCTCGGCGTGCGGCGGTGGAGCCGTGTCCATCGCATCTCGCGCCTCGCCGACAGCGTCGCGTCGCGTCGCGTCCCGCGCGAAACCCGCCCCGTGGTCGCCCCTGCTGGTACCATGGAGGGGCTTCGATGGGAGTGCCCATGCGCCAGCTTCGCTTTCTGTGCGCCGCGTTCGTCCTGGCCGCGGCCTGTCCCGCCTTCGCGCAAGAAGGCGAGGCGCCCGACCCGCTCGAGCCGGAGACTCCGCCCGAGTCGGTGGCGGTGGACGCGCCCGAGGACGGGCCCGCGCCGTCCGAGAGCACGGCGGAGGCGCCATCCGAGAGCGCGCCTGCGGAGGCATCGCCGGCGGCGGGCGAGAGCGCTGCGAGCAATCCGCCCGCGAGCGACCAACCCGCGAGCGAATCCGGCGAGAGCGAGCCCGCTCCCGAGACGGGCGCGGCGAGCGACGCCGAGGAGCCGTCCGAGAGCGCTCCGTCCGACACCGCCGCCGCGAGCCCCACCGCCGGCACGGCCACCGCCGGCACGGCCACCGTCACTGCCACCGACGGCGCCGAGCCGGCGACGGATGGGCCCCTCGGCGGGATCCGCGTCGACGGCGATCCCACCGGCGCGCACGTGCTCGTCGACGATCACGACGTCGGCCGCATCCCTTTCGAGGGGCGCATCGCGCCGGGCAACTACCGAGTGCGCGTCGACGCCGAGGGCCAGAAGAGCTGGGAGACGCGCGTCGTCGTGGAGGCCGGACAGGTCTCCCGGGTGCGCGTGCAGCTCCAGCCCGAGACCGACCGCGGGAGCGGGTGGAGCACGATGGTGCTCTCGCTGGTCTTCCTCGCGGGCGGGATCACTGGCGCCGTGCTGGCCAACGACGTGAGCAGCTCGGTCGCCCAAGCGCGCGACGCGGGGACGCTCGCCACCGACGACCCGCGCCTCGACCGCGGGCTCTACTACGCGATCGGCGCCGACGTCGGCTTCGGCTTCGCGCTGCTCTTCGGCGCGCTCTCCATCTACTTCTTCGCCCGCGAGACCAGCCCGGCCTCCGAGGGTCACAATCTGGACTCGACCCCGATCGCGGTCACGCCCTACTTCGATCCGCGCGGCGCCGGCGGGCTCGCGGTGGCGGGCAGGTTCTGAGATGCGCACGCTCCGAACGCTCTCGCTGCTCGTCGCGCTGCTCTCGCTCGGCTGCGACCCGACGCAGTACGATCACCTGCGCGGACAGGCGCCGACCATCGCCTACGAAGCCCCGAACGACGGGCCGCTCGACTTCGGCTCGGTCGTGACCGGCTACGGCGGGATGCTCGGAGGCGTGTACGACTCCCGCGTCGCCATCAGCGCGGGCCCGTCCTCGGCCTTCGAGGTCCACGCGGTCCTCACCGCCGACGCCCTCGACGTCGAGACCCTCACCCTCACGGGCTGCAACCACGACGCGCCCTGCATGATGGGCGCGGGCATCTCGCTGGCCGGCATCCCGCGCTGGGGGGACCGCGAGCTCTGCGTCGCCGCCGCCGCCCCCGACTCGGGCGAGGTGAAGATCCGTTGCGAGGACGACCCGAGCCACATCGCCGTGACCAACGGCCCGGGCGGCGAACGCTTCGGTGCGACCGCCGTCGGCATGCCCGACCACCCGCTCGCACGCGCGTTCTTCGGCGCGCCCGCGGCCTCGGGGGGCAACGGCGCCGTCTACCGGCTGCCCGACGTCGGCACGCCGGTGCAGCTGGACCTCTCGGAAGGGGCGGGCGCAGGCACGCAGCTCGGCTTGGGTTTGGCGGCCGGGGTCCTCGACGGGAGCACCGTGCTCTTGGCGGCGTCGGCGCCGGTCGGCGCGACCAAGCGGGTCATCGTGGCCACCAGCAGCATCGACGGAACGGTCGTGACGACGCACGTCCGGGACTGCCTCGACGAGACGGCCGACGGTTGGGGCCGGGCGCTGGCCGTCGGCGACCTGAACGGCGACGGTGTGCCGGAGGTGGCGATCGGCAGCGGCTCGGGTACTGGCCGCCTCGACGTGGTGCGCATCTACGACGGCGCGGCCATGCCGCCCGAGGGGACCTGCGACGGCTCGTGGGCGCCCGCGGTGGAGCTGGCGTGCCCGAACGTCGAGGGCATCGTGTGCACCGACGCCGACTTCGGCGCCGCGCTGGCGACCGGCGACGTGGACGGCGACGGCGTGGACGAGCTGATCGTCGGCGCGCCTCTCGCCACGGTCAATGGGCTCGGCGGAGCGGGCGCGGTCTACGTCTTCCACGGCACGGCGAGCCTCACCGACCTCGCCACCACCGTGGTCGGGCTTTTCCCGTCGAGCCCGAAGGCCGGCGAGCGGCTGGGCACGGCGGTGGCCACGGTGCCCGGCGCGATGACCAACGCCGGCACCGGCCGGCGGGCCGAGCCCGTCGCCGGCGCGCCGAACGCGAACGTCGCCTACCTCTTCCTCTGCACCGGTCTGGACGGCGACTCGCCCACCACCACCGGCCCCCGCTGTCAGCCCTGAGGCGCAGGCTCGCCGCGTTCGGAGTCGGGGGGACGACACCCCGCTGCCGCGCATGGTCGGTGCAGAAGGGCGCCGAACGCGAGGGGTGAGCGTCTCCGCGCCCTGCCGCCGGATGCGCCCTTCGCCGTTCGCGTGTAGGTCTCCGCTCCCGTCTCCGAAGCGCCCCGCGCCGTCCGCGCAGGGTGCTACGCTGCACACCCACCCGAGGAGCGAAGAGTTTGTCCACCAAGCAGATCCTCGTCGCCGACGACGAGCCGAACCTGCGTCGCGTCCTCTCGGCCCAACTCCACCGTGACGGCTACGAGGTGATCGCGGTCGAAGACGGTCAGGCGGCGCTCGAGGCGCTCGAGGCGCACCACGTCGACGTGATCATCACCGATCTGCGCATGCCCCGCGTGGACGGGATCGAGCTGCTCAAGAAGGTCACGCACACCTATCCCGACGTGCCGGTGATCATGATCACGGCGCACGGGACGGTCGACACGGCGGTCGAGGCGCTCAAGCTCGGCGCCTTCGACTACATCACCAAGCCCTTCGAGCAGAGCGAGCTGCGGAACGTCGTCGCCAAGGCCTCGCGGACCCGCGAGCTGAGCCAGCGCGACGTGGCGGCCGAGCCGAGTGAGCCGGGGCGCTACCGTCTGATCGGCCAGTCGCCGCCGATGGCCGACGTCTATCAGGTCATCGAGAAGGTCGCCGACACGCCGAGCACGGTGCTGATCACGGGCGAGAGCGGTACGGGCAAGGAGCTGATCGCCCGCGCGCTGCACGAGAACAGCTCGCGCAAGAAGAAGCCCTTCATCCGGGTCAACTGCGCGGCCATCCCGCGCGACCTCATCGAGAGCGAGCTCTTCGGCTACGAGAAGGGCGCGTTCACCGGCGCCGTCACGAGCAAGCCGGGCCGCTTCGAGCTCGCGCACGACGGCACGCTCTTCCTCGACGAGATCGGCGAGATCCCGGTCAACATGCAGGTGAAGCTCCTGCGCGCGATCCAGGAGCAGGAGTTCGAGCGGGTCGGAGGCATCAAGACCATCGAGGTCGACGTGCGACTCGTCGCGGCGACCAACCGCGACCTGCAGGAAGAGATCAAGCAGGGTCGCTTCCGCGAAGATCTCTACTACCGCCTCAACGTGGTGCAGCTCCGCCTGCCGCCTCTGCGCGAGCGCACCAGCGACATCCCGCTCTTGGTCGACCACTTCATCCGGCGCTTCCGCGACAAGCTCAAGAAGGACGTCCGTGGCGTGACGGATGCGGCGATGGAGCGCCTGCTCGCGCACCCGTGGCCGGGCAACATCCGCGAGCTCGAGAACGTCATCGAGCGCTGCCTGCTCTTCTGCGACGGGGAGCGGATCGACGTCGGCGAGCTCCCGCCCGAGATGCGGATGGTGAGCGCGAGCATCCCGACGACCGACGCCGCACCGGCCGGCGCGGAAGCGAAGCACCCCTCCGAGCGCCCCACGCCGGGTCTCAAGGAAGCCGTCCGTGAGGCGACCAGCCGCGTCGAGCGCGAGCTCATCGTGCGCGCGCTCCAGCAGACCGGGGGCAACGTCACCCACACCGCGCGCCTGCTGAAGATCTCGCGCAAGAGCCTGCAGACCAAGATGAAGGAGCTCGGCCTGCGCGAAGAGGGGTGAGCCGGTCGTCGAAGCCGCGTGGCGGGCGAAGCGTCGCGCGGCGAGCGCGCAGACGACCCGCAGACGAGATGGTGGGCGATCGGCGCGCCATGGGGGCCGATGACCCGTGGCGAAGGGGAGGCGAGCGCGCGCTTCCTCGGTGGAAGCGTGTCGGCGCTCGCGCGACGGATGCTCGGGTCGCGCGTCGCCGCCTGCGGGCACGGTCGGTGCACCCGTAGGGGGCGTGACTGCCGAGACTTTCGATGGCGACGCGCAGCGCGCGCTCGCCGACCCCGCGGGGGTCGTGGTCCTGCCGCTCGCGGAGCAGGTGCTCTTCCCTCGCACGGTGCTGGCGGTGGCCGTGGGCGTGTCCGCCGTGGTGGAGGCGCTCAAGGAGCTCGGCCCGGAGGGCGTGGTGGTCGCCGTGCGGCAACGCGACCCGGCTGCACCGCGCATCGGCCGGCGCGACGTGTACGACGTCGGCACGCTGGCGCGCGTGCACCGCGTGGCGGAGATGACCGCGGGCGAGGGGCAGGCGGTGGTCGCGTTCCTCGAAGGCATCGTGCGCGTGCGGCTCGGCACCGAGCGGGCCGGACCGCCTCGCCTGCGCGTTCGGGTGGAGCCGCTGCGCGAGACGCCTCCGGTGCGGGACGTCGAGCACGGCGGGATGAACCGCACCATCCAGACGCTGTACACGGAGGCGATCGAGGCGTCCGGCGGCGGCACACCGGAGCTTCCGACCACGGTGCAGGAGATCGAGGACCCCGCGCTGCTCACCGACTTCGTCGCCTGGGCCGTCCCCGAGCTCTCCCTCGACGTTCGCCAGGGGCTGCTCGAGACGACCGACGTCGGCGAGCGGATGTGGAGCCTGATCCGCGCGCTGGTCCGGCTCCGCGAGGAGCAGCGGGTCGTGACGCGCATCAAAGATCAGGCGACCAAGGAGATCACCGACGCCCAGCGCCGCTACTTCCTGGAGGAGCAGGTGCGCGCCCTCCGGCGCGAGCTGGGCGAGGAGCCGGACGATCGTGATCTGGAGGAGCTGCGTGCCAAGATCGAGCGCGGCGAGCTGCCGGACGCCGCCGCCGAAGAAGTTCGCCGCGAGCTGACCCGGCTGGCCCGGATGCCGCACGAGTCGCCGGAGCACGCGACCGTCCGCAACTACCTGGAGTGGATGGCCGAGCTGCCTTGGTCGACCACCAGCGCGGGCTCCGTCGACGTCCGGGAGGCGGCGGCAATCCTCGACGAGGATCACGAGGACCTCGGCAAAGTGAAAGAGCGCATCCTCGAGTACCTCTCGGTCTACCGTCTCAAACCGCAGCTCAAAGGTCCGATCCTCTGCTTCGTGGGCCCGCCGGGAGTGGGCAAGACGTCGCTCGGTCGATCGATCGCGCGGGCGCTCGGGCGAAAGCTCGTCCGCGTCTCGCTCGGCGGCATGCACGACGAGGCGGAGATCCGCGGCCACCGCCGCACCTACATCGGCGCGATGCCCGGGCAGATCCTCCGCAGCTTGAGGCAGGCCGGCACGCGCAATCCGGTCTTCGTGCTCGACGAGGTCGACAAGCTCGGGAAGGACTTCCGCGGCGACCCGGCGTCGGCGCTCCTCGAGGTGCTCGATCCCGAGCAGAACGCGACCTTCACCGACAACTACCTCGGCGTGCCCTTCGATCTCTCGAGCGTGCTCTTCATCGCGACCGCCAACGTGCTCGACACCGTGCCCGCGGCGCTGCGCGACCGGATGGAGGCGATCGAGCTGCCCGGCTACGTCGACGAAGAGAAGATCGGTATCGCCCAGAAGCACCTCGTCCCCAAGCAGCGCGAGGCGCACGGGCTGCGCGAGGATCAGCTCGTCATCACCCGCGAGGCGCTGACCTCGCTGGTGCGTGGCTACACGGACGAGCACGGCGTGCGCGAGCTCGAGCGTCAGCTCGCCTCGCTCTGCCGCAAGCGGGCGCGGGAAATCGTGTCCAACGGCGGGAGCAGCGGGACCATCACGCGCGAGCGGCTGGTCGCGATGCTGGGCGAGCCGCGCATGCCGGGCGAGCACGACGTCGCGCGGCGGACGCGGCTGCCCGGCGTGGCGGTGGCGCTGGCGTGGACGCCGCACGGCGGCGAGGTGCTCTTCGTGGAGGCGACCCGCATGCCGGCGGGGAAGGGTGAGCTGCTGGTCACCGGTCACGTGGGCAAGGTGATGGAGGAGTCGGCGCGCATCGCGCTGAGCTGGGTGCGCGCGCACGCCGCGCGCTACGGCGTGGACCCGAGCGCGCTCACGAGCGATCTGCACCTGCACATCCCCGCCGGCGCCGTGCCGAAGGACGGACCCTCCGCGGGCGCGGTGATCGCGACGGCGTTGATCTCGCTCTTCACGGGCCGGCCGGTGCGGCCCGGCGTGGCCATGACGGGCGAGATCACGCTGAGCGGGCTGCTCCTGCCGGTGGGCGGCATCAAGGCCAAGATGCTGGCCGCGCGGCGGGCGGGGCTGAGCGAGGTGATCTTGCCGGCCAAGAATCGGCGCGAGGCATTCGAAGAGGTCCCGGCCCACCTGCGCGAGCAGACCCGGATGCGCTTCGTCGACGACCTCCCGGAGGCGCTGGAGCTCGTCCTGGAGCATGCACCGAGCCCGCCGATCCACGCGCCGAACGAGATGCCGACGGCGTAGCCTCGCCGACCGGATCGGCGAGGCGCGTGTGCGAGGGTCGACGCGATGCCCGCATCGGTGATCGCGCCTCTTTCACCGAGCTCGCGGCGAGCTACAAGAAGTAGCCGCATTCACGGTGTGGCGCTGTCGGACTGGAATCAACGCGGTTTGGGTCGTCGGGATCGTGTGCAAGCGTGAAGGTCGTTCACTTCTTGGCCCCGGGCCGGCGCGTCGGGGATGCCCTTCGTCAGCGACGCTCGAGGATCAGCGTGGTCACGCTGCGGGCGGGGATCGGGACCTCGTAGCGGCCGCCCTCGTGCCGGAGGACAGGCGCGGCCTGGTGGGGCCCGGGCGCGCTTCCGTCGAGGACGAAGCGGCGCGCGGCGCCCGCCTCCAGCCCGCGGATGCGAACCCGCGCCGTGGTCGCTCGATCCTGGCGGCCGATGAGCACGATCACCATTCGGCCCGGGTGTGTGGAGTCGAGGCTGGCCCAGGCGCTCAAACGCGATAGATCGGCGGAGCGTGCGAGGATGGACCGGTCGCCGAACGACACCTCGCCGTCGATGCGGCGGAACATCCGAAACGCCGCCAGCGCGTAGTTGTGGCGCTGATCGAAGAGCGGCCAGTATGCGGCGGCGAACACACCCTCGCGACCGAACGCGCCGAGCGCGTCCGCCACCGCCACCGCGCCCGAGGGGCGCGCGCCTCCGCCGTACGCGTACTCGGTCACGGCCACGCGCGTGTCGGGGTAGTGCTCCTGGATCCGCTCGCTCAGTCGGGGCAGGAGCCTCACCGCACCGACGTCGTTCGCGATCCACGTCCCCTCGTCGTAGTCGGGATCGTAGAGCGAGCGCGGGAGCTGCATCCGGGCCTGGGCGCGCGCGTCGTCGTCCGCGGCGCCGATGACGGGCGCGCCGTCGACCTGCACGTCCGGGTACCAGTGGACGTCGAGGACGTCGACCACGCGCTGCCCGTAGCGGGTCTGTGCGGCGCGCATCCGGTCGAGGTAGTAGGAAAGGAAGTCGCGTCCGCGCGCGTCCGGCGCGCCGCCCAGGTTGGTCATCGCCGGCCAGCCGAAGCTCACCGGCCCGAAGACCTGCGCGTCCGGATCTTCGTCGTGGATCATGCGCCCGTACTCGACGCTGGTTCGCGTCAGCTCGTGGTAGCCGAGAGGGTGGTTCGCGCGCAGCAGCGGCTGGGTGACGGGCCACGACGCGGGCTCGTTGTCGAGGGCGAAGAAGACGCGTACGCCCCGCTGCTCGGCCTCGCGACGGACGAAGCGCACGAACGCGTCCTGGTGGACCACGTCGTCGTCGAGCCTCGGTTGCTCGCCCGCCGCGCCGCGGGCGACCGAGCGCCGAAAGCGGGTGTGCAGGTAGTCGGGGGAGCGGCTCACGTCTCCGTCGGCGCGCCGGTCGGCGGCCACGTGGCCGATCATGGGCACGGTGATCAGCGCGGCGGCGCCGAGGTCGGCGGCGCGGTCGAGGTAGCGCAGCACGGCGGCGCCGGGCGCGGTGCTCTCGCCGAAGAAGGCGTCGTTCTGGTTGCCGGGGGGATCGTGCCCCGAGTTGGAGGCGTTGTTCTCCCAGTCGTAGGTGCTGGCGCGGGTGCCGCCGAAGCGCACGAGCGTGGCCACGCCGCGGAGCGCACCGGTGTGCTCGAGCCCGTTGATGCCGTAGATGTAGGGCGAGATCGGCCGCGGTCGGGCATCGGCGTCGACGTCGACCGTCAGCGCCGCGTCCGCGCCGGCACGATTGCAGCTCTCGCATCCTCCGAGGAACGCGAGCGAGGCCGCGAGCAGCGCCGCCCGCGACCGCCGGAGGCGCCGGTTTCGAAACCACCCCACGGGCTCATCGAAGGCCCCGCCGCGCATTCGACAATGGGGAATGTGCGCCGTCTACGGCTGCGGGGGCCCGCGCATCGGCGGCCCAGCAGGCCTCCGTCCACAGCGCCGGCCGACCGGAGGCGCTGCTCGTCGTGGCTTCTGCTCCTCGGTCCCCACCCACGGGTGGTGGTCACGACGTGAGCGAGGGCGCTCGGAGGCTGCGCAGCGCACGACCGAGACGGTAGCGCGCCGCTCGCCAGACGTGCTCGAGCTGCGTCAGCAGCCGCTCGAGCATCAGCGTGACCAGGACCCAGGTCAGCGGCTCGCTCAGGAAGCGGAAGCGGTTGTTCTCGCCGACCTCCAGCGAGTTGCCCACGAGGCCGACGAAGACGATCGTCATCGCAGAGAAGAGGAGGGTGGCGCTCTCCGCGCGGGCGCGGCGCCGCCGCCAGGCGAGGCGCAGCGCGACGAGGAGCGCGAGAACGGTGGCCACCGCCCAGAGCCAGCCGGGGCGCTCGTTCACCGCAGGCATCGGCTCTTCCCCGTCCCAGTCGGCGAACCCGCTGCCGGTCGCGGCTTCGTAGAGCTGCTCCACGGCGCGCATCTTCGGGCCCGCGGCGCGTCTCCGATCGTGGAAGAAGGTGTAGTCGTGGATGGGCAGGAAGTGGAGCTGCCAGGCGTGCTGGACGTTGTCCCAGTAGAGCTCCGGCTCACGCTCCAGCACGACGCGCGCGTCGTGGGCGAAGAGCTCGGCGATGTGGACGTACGCGCCGTGGTTGAAGTTCGGGTGAATTCCGTCCTCGTGCATCGGCTCGCTCAATACCGGGATGTGCGCCCATTTCTCGGGCACTTCGCGGTAGGCGCTCGGGTAGCGCTCGATCGTCATCCACGGCGGGAAGCGCGCGAGATCGGAGAGGGTGCCGTCCCGCATCAGCTCGGCGCGCTCGGTCGGATCGAGCTTGGTGGTGGTCAGCCGCGAGAGGCTGAAGCCCATCCAGGTGCTCGCGACCGGACGGCCGAAGACGACCCAGTTCTTGGCGTAGACGCTGCCGGCGAGGGCCAGGGGAATCAGCGCGATGGCGAGCGCGCGCAGCTTGCGACGAGCGGCGAAGAGCACGAGCGCCGTGACGGCGAGCATCCAGACGAGGTGGAAGAGGCTCCGCGTCAGAACAATCAGCGCCATGGTGAAGAGCGCGAAGAAGAGCGCCCAGGAGCTCTCGCGCAGCCCGCGGTGGAGCAAGACGGCCGAGAAGACCAGGAGCGCCGCCACCGGGTAGGTGTAGAAGAGCCACGTCTCCATCAGGATCGAGGCGGGGCTCAGCGCGAAGGCGATCGCCGACGTTGCGGCCAGCCACGGTCGGACCCAGAGGCGGCGCGCCAGCGCGAAGATGCTCAGGTGGAGCATCAGCCCGAACGCGATGGCCGCCGCGTGGAAGAAGTGCGGGTGATCCAGCTTCAGACCGAGGCCGAGATAGAGGTTGAAGAGCGGCGGCTGGATGTGCTGGTAGAAGACCGACTGCCAGAGGTGCTCGCGGAGCAGGACCGGATCGAGGTACTGCCAGAAGAAACGGAGGGGGTTCGTGTCGAAGGTGATCCCGAGCGAGGCGTAGAAGACGCGCGTGCCCGCGTAGCCCACCAACACGGCGAGCCAGGGCAGGTGGCGGCGCGCGCGACGCGAAGGGCGCATCAGCTCCGCTTCTGCGCGTGGCAGATCAACCCGAGCCCGATCGGCAGGCGAAGTCGATCCTCCAGCCGCAAGAGCGGCACGAGGCGGTCGAACGTGCGCACTTGCCGCGCATCGAGGGTGCGGCGGTGGAAGACGCGGCCGTTGACGAGCCAGCCGGCCAAGCCGATCAGGTTCATGTACTCGAGGCGCAGCACGGCGAGGCCGGCCTCCTCCATGCGCTCGCGAAAGAGCGGCAGGTCGTAGCGCCGGTGATGGCCGAGCGCTTCGTCGATGGTGCCGTAGGCCGCGCCGCAGGCCGGCACGTAGGTGAGGAGCCAGCCGCCCGGCTTCAGCAGGCTCACCAGGTCCCGCACCGCGCGGCGATCGTCGTGGACGTGCTCGAGCACGTTGAGCGAGATGACGACGTCGAAGGGCGTCTCGGTGACCTCGGGGGGCGGCGGCGCTTCGAGGTCGTAGCGGGCCACGCGGACGTGCGGCTGGTCGCCGAGCTCCTCGCGCAAACGCGCCACGTACTCGTCCTCGACGTCCGTGACCACCAGCTCGGCCGCGTCGCGGGCCAAGAGACGACTGATGTTGCCGATCCCGCTCCCGAGCTCGAGCACCCGGCCGCGGATCCGGTCGGCGAACTTGGAGTAGTACCACTCGTTCACGCGCGGCGTGCCGGCGTGCATCTCCAGCGTCCGGCTCCCGGTCGGCTGCGCCGCCTCGCGCGTGTGTCGCGCCACGTTCTTCGGGGTCTCTTCGCTCATGGCTCCATCTCGCCGTCCACCACCACGCCGGCACCCCTGCCGGTCAGCTCGAGCTCCAACGCCACGTCCTGGCCCGCGTAGGCGTGGGTGTCGATCCGCGCCTCGTGGACCTCATGATCGGGCTGGCGCGAGAGCACGAACGAGGCGAGCTCGTCGTCGTTCACGCGCAGCGTCAGCGTGCCGCCGCCGTGCACCTCGTCGGGCACGGCCCAGCGCAGCAAGAGCGCGTCCGTAGCCCGCACCGCCGGCCAGCGCACCGTCCTCGGGCGCGCGCCTCCGGTCACCATCAAGAAGTAGGGCACCTCCACCCCGCCCACGTGCAGCGGTTCGTCGCTGGCCAGGCCGGTCTCGCCGTGCACGCCGTGATCGAGCGTGGAGCACTCCCAGTTGAGGTGCTCCCAGGCCAGAAAGTCGCAGGGGACGGTGCCGAGTTTGACCTTTGCCGTGCGGACGCCGCGGTAGCTCGCGATGCGGAACGGGCCCTCGGTCGTGCGGCGCGCGAAGCCGGTCAGCAGGAGGGCGGCGAAGACGCCGGTGATGGCCAGCGCACGCCCGCGAGGACGCGTCGCTCGCCAGGCGCGGTGGACGAGCTCGGCGACGCGGAGAGCCAGCGCGGGGAGCGGCAGGCAGAGGAGCGCCAGCGCGAAGAGTGGCCAGTGATCGCCGCCCAGCGCGGCCACGCGCGGGATGGCCAGCGCGGCCAGCGGCAAGAGGAGGAGCGCCCGCCGGCCGAGCAGTGGGATGGAGACGGCGCTCAGCGCGAGCAGGATCAGCCGCGCGCGGAACGCGGGCTGGCCGAGCGCGGTGAGGAGATCCGGGGCGACGGCGTCGGGCACGCCGGTGGCGCCGATCCACGCCGTCGCGCCCGCGAAGAGCAGGGCCGGCAGCCAGTGGCGCGCGCCGAGCGCCAGGGCGAGCGCCGTGGCCATCCAGAGATCCGGTCCTCCCGCCAGCACACGCTCGCGCACACCCGGCAGGAGCGCCAGGGCGATCGGCGCCACGGCCGAGAGCATCCCGCCACCGGCGCGTTCGGCCGCCCGGGTGAGCCCGAACGCCAGCGCGCCGAAGAGGGCGAGCGGGAGCGCGAGGTTCTGCAGCGCCTCTGCTTGCAGCGCCTCCTCGAGCGAACCGAAGGACGCGCTGGCGCCGACGATGGCCACCGCCGAGAACGCGGCCACCAGCGCGGGCCGCCACCAGGGGCGTCGCCGCCACGCCCGCGAGAAGGCGTCGACCGCGACCGCCAGGGCCGGGATCAAGAGCGCGCAGCTCGGCCACAGGAAGCGGTCGCCGTACCAGCGGTACTTGGCGAAGAGGATCACCGAGCCGACCACGCCGGCCAGCGCCGAGAGGACGTAGACCGGGCGCCGCCGGATCAGCAGCAAGAGCCCGGGCGCCGCCACCGCCATCAGCGTGAGCCGGTGCTCGACGCCGTAGGGGCCGCTCCACAGGTTCCGCAGGCCTTCGCGGAAAGGCACCGAGAACGCGTCGCTGACGTCGGCGATCTGCGGCTCCCCGTTCACCGTGACCAGCACGCGGTTGTAGCCGCTCCACCAGGGCCGGCCGAAGAGCCAGGTGTTCGCGGCGGCGAAGAGAAGGAGCGGGACGGTGCCGGACAAGAGCGCGCGTCCGAGCGTCCGCCAGTCGCGCCGCGCCACCACCAAGAGCGCGATGCTCGGCATCCACAAGAGCGCCGTCGGCCGGAGCACCACCGTCAGCCCGAGGATGAGGCCCGCCAGCACGCCGCGCCGCGCGTAGAGCAGCGCCAGCGCGCTGGTGAAGAGCGCCAGCATCAAGACGTCGATGTGATAGTCGTAGGTCTGGGCGCGGATGCCGGTGGCCAGAGGCAGCGCCAGCGCCGCGAACGCCGCCGCCGGGACCGAGGCGTAGCGGCGCGCGAACGCGAACGCGCCGGCGGCGATCACGCCGTAGCAGAGGACGTTGAAGAGGAGCGCGCCGAGCAGCCCGAACGCCCAGAAGAGCGGCGTCGACATCAGCGGGAGCAGGATGGGGTGCTTCGGGAGGTGCTCGCCGTCGCGCCCGAGCGCGACGTTGCTCCAGCCCGCGTCCAGGTTGCGATTCCAGCCGAGGTTGCCGTCGTACCAGCTCGCGCAGAACTCGCCCTGGTCCACGCTCAGGTGCTCGACCAGCGTGGTGTTCACGTTCACGTAGAAGCGCCCGTCGCGCTGGATCCACGTCTCCGGCCGGTAGCGGGTCGCGACCTCGGTCGCGGTGAGCGCGAGCGCCGCCAACGCCACGGCGATGGCGAGCGTCGTCCCGCTCCCGGGTGCGCGTCGGGGGTGCACGGCGGGCGGAGTCTAGCAGGGCTCCCCGAGAGAACCCCGCCCGCCGCCGAGGTTCGCGTAAGATGCCGTCATCGTTGAGAAATGGTGTGGTCGCTTCAGTCGGGCGCGCGCTCGGTGCGGCCGTCGGCGTGGCGGGCGAAGCGCGCTTCGTCCTCGCCGTGGACGGGATCCTCGCTCGGCCACGGCCAGCCGCCGAAGCGGGTGCGCTGGTAGTCCTCGAAGGCCTGCACGATCTCCGACTTGCTGTTCATCACGAAGGGCCCGTACTGCATCACCGGCTCGCCGATGGGCTTGCCCTGCAAGAGCAGGATGGCGGCGCCGCCCTCGCCCGCCTCGAGCGGCACCTCGCGGTCGGGCCGGAGGGCGATGGCGTGGTGACCGCTCACCCGCGCTTCGCCGACGTCGAGCGTGCTGCCCTCGAAGAAGTAGAGCGTGCGGTTCGTCCCCTGCTCGGCGGCCGGCATGGTCCAGCGCGCGCCGGGCTCCATGCGCATCGTCCAGATGGCCACGTCGTGCTCCGGCTTCGACGCCCACGAGCTCGGCGGGGGCGGAGGCGGGGCGAGCTCGCCGAGGCGGCCGGCGACGACCCTCACTTCCGTCGCGCGGCCGGCGTCGTCCTTCGCCCGCAGGATCGGCACGTCGTTGCCCCAGAGCATCGCGAAGTGCGGCTCGACCATCTTGTCGGCGCGCGGGAGGTTCAGCCAGATCTGGAAGAGCTCCATCGGGTTGTCCGCGTCCTGCTTCAGGAGCGGGAACATCTCCGAGTGCATGATGCCCTTGCCCGCCGTCAGCCACTGCACGTCGCCCTGGCCGTAGCGCGCGGCGGCGCCGAGCGAGTCGGCGTGATCGACGTAGCCTCGGGTGACCACGGTCACCGTCTCGAACCCGCGATGCGGGTGGCCCGGGGAAGCCCGGGACGCGATCGCCGTGGTACATGCGCCAGCCGTCGCGACCGGCGAAGTCCTGCCCGATGTCGCGCCCCTCGAGCGAGGCGTCGGGGCCGAGCTCGGCGTTGCCTCTCGGGTACGCGTCCTCGTGGTGGACGCAGAAGAGGAAGGGATCGAGCGTGGCCCAGGGCGGCGGCCCGAGCGGCGCGAGGTGTCGTACCGAGATCGTCACTCATCGTCTCTGTCTCATGGCGCATGGGCCGCCCGTCCGCACGCCGCCCGCGCTGCTGTTATGCTGAGCGGACACACGTGTTGCGCTCGCGCCGTCCCGCCTAACTCCGAACGCGGTCGTGCGCATGGCGCCGGACGCGACACCTCACCGAGCGATGTCGAGCGCTTCACGCTCGGCCGGGCCCACGAACGATGGATGGAGGCGGGGTGAAGAAGGAACGCGACGAGGCGCATATCGGACGAGGCACGCAGGCCGTATGGGCCGGTGAAGAAGAGCGCTTCCCCTGGGGTGCGACGACGGTGCCCATCGTCAACAGCGTCACCTTCTCCTACGACGACGTGGACGAGTGGGCGGAGGTCGCCACCGGCAAGCGCGAAGGCTTCATCTACTCGCGCAACACCAACCCGACGGTGCATGCGTTCGAGGAGAAGATGCGCGTGCTCGAAGGCGGCGAGGCGGCGACGGCGTTCTCGACCGGCATGGCCTCGATCAGCAACACGCTCTTCGCGCTGCTCTCGCCGGGCGACCGCGTGGTCAGCGTGAAGGACTCCTACGGCGGCACGCTCAAGGTCTTCACCGAGTTCCTGCCGCGCTTCGGCATCCACGTGGAGCTGGTCGACACCGAGGATCACGACGCGATCGAGCGCGAGGTGGCCAAGGGCTGCAACGTCCTCTACCTCGAGACGCCGACCAACCCGACGCTGAAGGTGCTCGATCTGCCGCGGCTGGCCCGCGCGGGGCGCGACGCCGGCGCGACGGTGGTGGTCGACAACACCTTCGCGACGCCGATCAACCAGCGGCCGCTCCAGCTCGGCGCGGACCTGGTCGTGCACAGCGCCACGAAGTTCCTCAACGGGCATTCGGATGCGATGGGCGGGGTGCTCGTGGGTGAGGAGGAGCTGGTCCACCGGATCTTCCACTTCCGCGAGATCAACGGCGCGTCGCTCCACGCGGCGTCGGCGTATGCGCTCATTCGCGGGCTCAAGACGCTGGAGCTGCGGGTCGAGCGCCAGAACCAGAGCGCGATGAAGCTCGCGCGTTTCCTGGCGGAGCGGCCGGAGGTCGAGCAGGTCCGCTATCCGGGCCTCGAGGATCACCCCGGGCACGCGATCGCACGCGAGCAGATGCGGGGCTTCGGCGGGATGCTCAGCTTCTCGCTCCAGGGCGGTCTCGACGCGGTGAAGCGCTTCGTGCCGCGCCTCCGCTACGCGCACCGCGCGGCCAGCCTCGGCTCGGTGGGCACCCTGGTCGGTCCGCCCGCGACGACGAGCCACGTGGAGGTGTCGCCCGAGGAGCGCGCCGCCGCCGGCGTTCCGGAGGGGCTCGTCCGCGTCTCGGTCGGCATCGAGAACATCGAAGACCTCCTCGCCGACTTCGAGCAGGCGCTGGAGCTGTGGTGATCAGGGCGGCGTGATGAAGACGCCGCGCTCCGCGGCGATGCGCATCAGCTCGGATGCGGCGCGCGCGTAGGCGTCTCGCTCGCCGAGGCGGCGGTGCAGAAGCGCCGCCAGGTAGAGGGTGGAGAGCGAATCGGGCGCGCGCTCTCGTTGCCTCCGGATCTCGGCGGCGAGCACGCGGTCTCGTTCCGTGTCGCCGAGGTTGGCGGCGCGGACGAAGGCGTCGTGCAGCGAGAGCTCGCGGTAGCCGTGCTCGGCCAGGTAGGCGGCGGACGCGGCGCTCCGCCGGACCAGCACCACGCCCGCGTCGTCCCAGTAGACCAGCACCCAGCGCGGGTCGGCGTGCAGGAACGCGAAGCGCGGATCGCTCGGCCCGGACCAGGGCACGACGGCGTAGCCGACGTCGAGGCCCTCGATGGCGCGCGCGAAGTCGGCGGGCGAGCGATCGGCAAAGAGCGCGCGGCGGAAGAACGCGTCGTCGTAGACGGTGTCGTTCCGGCCGTCGATGAAGACCTGCTGCTCCGGCGCGAGCGCGTAGAGGAGGTAGCCACCCAGATCGAAGGCGTTGAACATGTGGCCTGGCGGCGGGCTCTCCCGCAGGAACGCGGAGAGCGCGACCGGGACGCGCGCCTCGACGACGCCAGCGCCCCAGTAGGCCGGCGGGACCTTCTGCGTGTAGCGCCAAGAGAGCGCGGCGAGCCCGAGCGCGAGCGCGGAGGCCGAGAGCAGCCCGGGTCGCAGTCCCTCCTTCGCGCGCTTCTCGAGCCAGGTGATCGAGGCGTCGACGGCGCGCGAGGCGGCGGGCACCAGCGCGATGGCGAAGAAGGGCACGAAGCGGACGCTGCGGAAGGCCAGCACCGCCGTTCCGAGCGCGACCAAGAGCTCGGCGTCGAACGCGCGCCCCCGATCGTCGCGGACTCGACGGACGGCTTCGACGAACGCGAGCGCCAGGAGCGGGACGAGCGCCAAGTGCTGCGAGACGAGCAGGTCCGCGCTCAGCGGCTGCCAGTCCACCAGGAGCGCGCTGAAGCTGCTTCGCGTAGCCAAATCGAACGCCGAGGTCAGGTAGAAGAGCCCGCCCGGGTTCAGCGTCAGCGCGAGCGTGGAGCCCGCCAAGACCAGCAGCAGACCTGCAGCGTGACGCCGTTGGTCGGCGCGCAGCAGCCAGGCGACGAGCGCGGCGCCGAGCACCGCCAGCCCCAGCGTGCCGCCGCGGTGGAGGTTGCCCCAGAGCAGGAAGAGGAGCGGCAGCGGCGCCAGGACACGGAGCGGGCGCTCGCTGCGCTCGGCGGCGCGGAGCCAGAGCAAGAGCGACGCGAAGGCGAGGTAGCTGAAGACCTGTGGCTTGGCGGCCATGGCGGCGTGGCTGGCGGCGCCGAAGAGGCCCATCGCCAGCGCCCGCGAGCCGATCCTCCCCTCTGCCAACGCCATCACCAGCGCCGCGAGCGCCACACCGATCAGCGCGTGCAGGATCACCAGCGCCGCCGGCCCGCCGAGGGCGTCCACGCCGGCGTAGAGCAGCTCGGCCAGCACGTCCTGATAGCGCCACGGCCCGGCGGAGGTGTAGGCGAAGGGATCGGTCGCCGGCAGCGCGCGGTGGGCGGCGATCCACTGCCCCGTGCGCAGGTGCCAGAAGATGTCGCCGCCGCCGATCTTCATGAGCAGCGTGGCCCCGAACGCGACACAGGGCAGCGCGGCGAGGGCGGCGCGGAGGCGGCGAGACACGGCCGGGAGCATAGTCCTGCGGTTGTGGCGTCGCTCCAGGTATCCTGGGCGCCGGGAGGAATCATCGATGGGGAAGATGTCGCTCGTCTCGTTCGCAGGAACGCTCGCGCTGGCGCTGGGCGCGCTCGGTCTCGGATTGACGCACGCGCCGGCCGCCCAGGCGGACCCGGTGCCGCTCCAGGCATCGTGTGGCGACGGACGCTGCCAGCCGCCGGAGGACTGCCACTCGTGCTCCGCCGACTGCGGCGGCTGCTGCGGCAACCACCGCTGCGAGTCACCCGAGGACTGCCACTCGTGCTCCGCCGACTGCGGGAGCTGCTGCGGCAACCACCGCTGCGAGCCGCCAGAGGACGGGAGCTCCTGCCCCGCCGACTGCGGCTGATTGCGAGGCCGGGCGAGCGGCGCTCGACTCTCGATCGGCGGCGAGCCGCGACGGAGACGCTCAGTCCGCGGGCTCGATGGAGACGACGCCCTTGCCGAGCAGGCGGCTCAGCGACTTGAGCGTCTCCACCTCGCGCAGGGGCGAGACGAGCACCAGCACCGCCACGCTGCGCGGGCGGGTGAGGCAATCGAGCACGGCGACCTCTGCGCCGGCGAGCCGGTAGCGCGCGGGATCCTCCGCCACGCTGACGACATCCGTCGGCGAGAAGAGCTCGTAGGCCGCCTCGACCTCGAGCCGCTCCGCCTCATGCAAGAGGCGTCGCGCGCGGGCGTCGGCGGGGTTGCTCGCGAGGAGCGTGCGGAAGACGTGCGCCGCCTCCGTGAACTGCCGCTCGGCGAGCAGGATCTGCGCCTGGTCGAGCAGCCCGCCGCCGACGTCCGGACCGTGCGGTGTGCCCTCCACCTCGACCAGCCCGCGGAGACGGAGCTCCTCGACGTGCCGCAGGAGCGCGGGCCGGCTCAGACCGAGCACCAGGCGGGCTTCGCCGAGGGCGGGCGCCGACTGCGCCAGCAGGTAGATGGCGGACTTCACCGTGTCGAGATCGGTCGGCTCGCGGTCCGTCGCCGCGACGCGCGCTTTCTCGTCCGGGTAGGCCTCGTCGAGGCGCGCGTGCTCGTCGAGGAGCCTCAGGCCCTCCATCACCGCGAACTGGATGGGCATCTGCAGCGCGACGCCGGGGCCCGGCGGCTCGGCGCGCTCGCGCAGCTCGAAGCGACCGTCCTGGCAGAGGAAGAGATTCGAGCAGCGTCTCGCGCGTGGCCGCCACCAACCCCGGCCCCGGCGCGCTCGGCGTTCCGTCCGCGGCCAGCTTTCCGTGGGCGATCGGCGGTGAGGCCAGGACCACCATCCGCTCGTCGGTGACCAGCCACCCGAGTGTCCCCTCCGGTCGCTCGAGCCGGAGCAGAGCGCGCGCGCGGGTCGCGTCGGCCCACTGGAGCAGGTCCGCGAGGCCCATGGTGGACAGATCGCCCGTCAGCACGCCGACAAGCTATCACAGCGGCAGCTCGGATCTGATACCGTACTCGCAGTGTCGGTCATCAACCCCCTCGCGCGGGAGATCTCGGCGAAGATCGTCTACTACGGCCCCGGCCTGTCGGGGAAAACGACGTCGCTCAAGCACATCTACTCGGTGGTCAAGCCGCAGCGCCGGGGCGAGTTGGTGACGCTGGCCACCGAGGGCGACCGGACGATCTTCTTCGATTTCCTGCCGCTGCACGTGAAGGACGTGCAGGGGATGGGCGTGCGCTTCCAGCTCTACACCGTGCCGGGGCAGGTCTTCTACGAGGCCACGCGGCGGCTGGTGCTGACGGGTGCGGACGGTGTGGTGTTCGTGGCCGACAGCCGCCCCGGCGCGCGCGAGGAGAACCTGGAGTCGCTGGCGGGCCTGCAGGCGAACTTGGCCGACGAGGACGTCGACCTCGAGCGCTTCCCGGTCGTGTTCCAGTACAACAAGCGGGACCTGCCCGGCGTGATGCCGGTCGCGAGCATGAGCGCGGAGCTGAACTGGCTCGGGGGGCCGGAGTTCGAGACCAGCGCGACGGGGGGCATGGGCGTCCTGCCGGCGCTCAAGGAGACCTCGAAGCTGGTCATCCGCTCGCTCCTCTCGCGCATGCCGAAGAAGCGCCCGCAGCCCAAGGCGCCGGCGCCGAAGGAGGGCATCGAGGCGGAGCTCGCCAGAGTCTCGGCGGAGCTGAACACCGCCGGGGAGATCGCGCTGAGCGACGCCGAGTCGCAGCCGCCGCCGGAGCTGAAGGTGCCGGAGGGCTCGCTCTCGTTCGCGACCCTCTGGGAGGGCGCCGACGCGGTGGCGGTGGCCGAGGTGGAGGACGCCATCCGCCGCGGCGAGCACGGTCGCGCGCTGGATCTCGCGGTGCGGGCGATGGTCGATCTGCTCGACGCGTTGCCCGGCACCGGCGACAGCTCCGCCCCGATGGCCAAGGCGTCGCTGCTCGGGCTCGACGGTCGCGAGTTCCTGCGCTTCTGCCGCCTCGGCAGCTTGCATCCCGGCTCGACGACCCCGCGGGACGCCCTCTTCGCGCTCTACATGCTGGTCTCCGCCCGGCTCAAGGCCGCGCAGATCTGAGTTGGGCCGAGAGCGAAACGTGTCCGGTCGGCCCTCGGCGCGCGCCTCGTCCCTGCTCCGTGGCGATGCACCGGCATCAGCACGACGTCCCGCGCGCGTCCTCTTCCGCAGGCTCGCCGCCTTCGGCGTGCGGAAGTACGCGACGGCGCCCGGCGCGAACGGAGAAGTGAGCTGGCGCCCGAGCGCGGCCTTCGCCCATCCCCTCTTCCTGCTCGCGCTGATCGGGTTGGTGGTGAACGACCACCTGCTCAAGGGAGCCGGCGTCCTCCCGGCGGCGATCACCGGCAAGCTGAGCGACGTGGCGGGCTTGCTGGTGGCGCCCGCCGTGCTCGCGTGGCTCGCGCGGGTGGGTTCGCGGCGCGGCTGGACGGTGGCGCACGTGCTGGTGGGCGCGGGCTTCTCGGCGCTCCAGCTCGTGCCGGCGCTGGCGACGGGGACCGAAGCGCTGGTGGGCGCGGCCGGCGTTCCTTTTCACCTCTGGCCGGACGCGAGCGATCTGATCGCGTTGCCCGCGCTGGCGCCGTCGTGGCTCTCTTTCGGGCCTCGGCTTCGCGCGCCGGCGTCGCCGTTCGCACCTCTCGTCGGCGTCTTCGCGCTGCTGGCCTGTACCGCGACGTCCGGGCAGTCGCCCCCGCCGCGCTATCCCTACCGGCCGGGCGGGCAGATGCGGGCCGACGTCTTCCTGCGACACGCGCGGACCGGCGAGCTCACCGTCACGGTGCGGCGCATCCGGGACCAGGTGGAGCTCGACTGCGACCGGCTCGAGGACCCGCCCGACGAGGCGCTGCACGAGAGCGACTTCGGCGACGAGCAGACCTGGCGGCTCCAGCGCGGCGACGCCATCCCGCTCTGGGATCGCTTCCACGAGGCACCCGAGCGGGACTGCTACGCGGTGCGGCTGACCGCCCACGATCACAACTGGATCCTCACCTGGCGAGACGGTCATCCGCCGGTGCGCGACGTGCCGATTGGGATCGAGGCCGGCGAGCCTGCCGAAGAGGACGCCGTGGTCGTTCGCGACGACGAGCCCGACCAGACCGAGCCGCCCCCGCCGCGCGTGCCCGAGGGCGTCCACGTGCTGCCGGCACGCTGAACGGGCCGCCGCTCGGAGGGCCTTCGCTCGTCTCCGAGGCCGGCGTCTCGAACGGTCGGTCCACGCGACCGGGGCTGACGAGCTCGGCGGCTCCCGTCGCGCTCCCGCGCGCTTCGCCCCGAGGGTGCCGGCGACGAACTCGATCAGGGTTTCGGCGAGGCCTCTTCTCGGCTGCGCATCAACCGGTCGAGGTCGTCGACCAGGAACGCGTCCACCTCGGCGCCGAGCAACTCGGGAACCTCGTTGGCCAAGGAGTGGCGCGCGCCCGGGAAACAACGAAGCGTCGCGCGCGGGAGCAGCTTGGCCAGGCGCGGCACCGCCCGGTTCATCCCGAGCCCCGTGTCGCGGTCTCCGTAGGCGATGTAGGTCGGGTGCGCGATGCGATGCGCATGCGGGAGGAGGCTCTGCAGCGCCTGATCCCTGCCAATCTCCCAGTACATGCGATGGAAACCGGGACCGTAGACCTCGCGGTAGTACGCCCACGCGTCCGCCAGGGCCTGGTCGCGTCCGCTCCAGTGCCGCGAGTACCAGAAGCGCGATTGAACCCAGAGGCTGGGCCAGAACATGAAGCGCAGGTGCTTCATGACGCGTCCGAAGATCGCCCAGTGGTGCATGGGCTTCCACGCGCCCGCCGGCGCCCAGGCGGCCAGACGGGCGAAGCGCTCGGGCTCGCGTTGGCCGAGGCGCAGCACCAGGTTGCCTCCGAGCGATCCGCCGGCGAGGTGACAGCGCTCGACACCCATCGCGTCGAGAAATCCGAGGAGGCTGTCTTCGAAGAGCGTCAGGTCGTAGGGCCGATCCGGTTTGTCCGAATAACCGCTCCCGGGCAGGTCCGGGATCAGCACGCGGCGCCGGGCGCCGATGTGCGGGGCGAGGGCTTCGTACTCTTCGAGCCGCGAGCTGTGCCCGTGGATCAAGAGGACGGGGATGTCGCTCTCTTCGGCGGGTGCGATGTCGACGTAGCGCAGGCGCAAGCCGTGTACGTCGATGTCGCGTTGAGGGTGAGCGGTGACCGGCGCTGCGCGAGGTCGCGTGAGCGCGCGCGCTCCGGGCGACTCGGCCCGCACCAACTGCGGCGAGGTCTCCCTCGCTGGTTCGAGCTCCATGCCGTTCAAGATGATGCGTTCGAGGCGCAGCGTCACGTGTGACGGCGAGGAAAGTGGCGCGATGCGACGCCCACGAGCGCAAGGGTATCGGGCAGGCGCGCGGGCCGGGACGAGGACGGTCTGCTATGACTCCCGGGCTCCGCTCCGTGGTTTCGTGCGAGCAGCACGAGGACCTGCACCGGGTTCGGAGCTCGAAGCGTCCCGTCGTTCCGAAGCACGTCGCAGAGGCCTCGAGACCCGGAGCGAACCTCGGGACGACGACACTGGGATCCGCCACCGATGAAGAAGCTCCTCGTCTCGTTCGCGCTCCTCCTCGCGGGTTGCGCGCCTGCCGATCCAGGCTGCGGAAACGTCACCGAGCCTTACATCGTGACCGGGCTCAACGGGCTCTTGAACGGCACGCAGCCGGCGGTGGAGATCGAGCTGCGCGCGGCCGACACGTGCGACGTGATCACCACGACCTGGATGTTCTGGGACGACGCCACGCAGTCCGCGACGCTCGGCGATCCGCCCACCGACGGTACGCTCGGCCGCCAGAACATCGAGGCTGCCGACAACTACATCGTCTTCCACGACGCCGGCCTCGCGGTGCACCTGGAGTATCCTGGCGGAAGCATCGGGCCGACGGTGAAGTTGACGTGGATGGGCAGCGGCAGGGATTCTCTCGAGCGTGGACTGCGACGGAACGAGCGGGACGTTGATGTGCAGCGTGACCTCACCCTGAGCGGAGCGCAGCGCCGGAGCGGCGGATGAGCGAGTTGATCGGTGGGCGCTACGAGCTGGGCGCTCGGTTGGGTGGAGGCGGTAGCGGATCGGTCTACCGCGCCCGGGCGATCGAGGGCGGGCCGCCCGTGGCGCTCAAGGTCCTCGACTCGCGCGTGGCCGATCAGCGCGGGATGCGCGAGCGCTTCGAGCGAGAGGCGCGCGCGCTGAACGGCCTCGAGCATCCGCACCTGATCCGACTCCTCGACTTCGGCTTCCACGAGGGCACGCCCTACCTGGTCACCGAGCTCCTCGAAGGGCAGCCCCTCGACCGACTGCTCGCGCAGCGCCCTCTGCGGGCCGCCACCGCGTTCGACATCGGCCTCGGCATCGTGGCCGGGTTGGCCTACGCCCACACGCACGGTGTCCTGCACCGCGATTCTGAAGCCCGGAAACGTGTTCGTCGCGGTCCTGCCGGGCGGCGTGCTCCACCCCAAGGTGCTCGACTTCGGGCTGGCGCGCTTCGTGGACGCGGAGCGCTGGGGCTCGCACGCCACGCTCACCGAGGAAGGCGCCGTGATCGGGACTCCTACCTACATGGCGCCGGAGCAAGGGTTCGGCGCACGCGCCGACGAGCGCTGCGACGTCTACTCGGCCGGCGTCGTGCTCTACGAGCTGATCGCGGCTCGGCCGCCTTTCGTCCACGAGGGTCGCACGACGTTGATCCGCGCCCACGCGCTCGACCCGGTGACGCCGATCGGCGAGCTGCGCCGGGATCTGACGGTTCAGCCCGCCCTCGAGGCCTTGCTGGCCAAGGCGCTGGCCAAGGAGCCGGACGACCGCTTCCCCGACGCGCGCGCGATGCTCCAGGCCATGCAGGAGATCCCGGAGCCACCGGCCGCGCTGCGTCGCTGAGCGTTTCGGAGAAGCGGGCTCAGGGGAGCGAGGCGCGCTCGTAGCCGCGCGGGTGGGCCATCAGGTCGACGAGCACCTCTTCGTCGGGATCGTCGTCGCTGACGATGATGCGGCCGGCCTCGAGGTCGAAGTACATCCGCGGATCCCCGTCGCGCCGCGTCCCGTCGTGGTCGTTCGCGAAGATGAAGCGCTCGCCGCTCTGGCGGCAGTCGTTGTAGCCGCCGTCGCCCACGCCGTAGACCGTGTCGCCGCTGCAGCGCACGCGGATCCGACAGTTGAGGATGCTGCTGTCGGTGCTGACCACCTCGATGGTGCAGGTGTCGCCGGTGCGAGCCATCGTCGGGCCGCGTGCGGCCACCACGCGGCCGTGGTACTCGCTCGCCTGACCGACCGGGCGCACCGTGCGCGCCGCTCCACCACACGAGGCGAGGAGCGAGAGAGCGAGCAAGGCGATCGGAGCGTGTGCGCGCATCGGTCGGCAAGCAGGGTCACCTCGGATTCCGCCTTCCGGCAAGGGTGCGCACCTCGGAAAGTCGATCCTTCGGACGTGCCTGCGGCCGTGCGCCACGAGACCCTTGCAACCCCGCCTCGACATGCAGCGCTGGGATCCGGTGTGGCGGTGGGTCTACAATGGGGCCGTCCTTCCCTCGCCCCTCGTGAGAGGTCCCCCTCATGCCCCGAACCCACCTCGCCGCCTCACTCCGGCTTGGCTGAGCAGCGTCTCGCTCGCCGCCGCGCAGATTCGGTCGTCGACGGAACGACGATCACGCTCGGTGGCACGCACCGCTACGGCAGCGTCCGCATCATCAACGGCGGCGTCGTGCAGGTCCCGCCCTTCGACGGCAGCGACCGCGACAACACCGGCAACCTCGTCCTGATCGCCGACAGCATCCTCCTCGACGCGACCTCGCGCATCGACGCGCGCGGGGTGGGCTACCAGACGATCCGCTGTGGCGACGGTCAGGGGCCGTCCGAGCTGGCGGCGGGTCAGGGCGGTTGCTCCGTGCGGGACTCCGGCGGCGGCGGCGCGCACTTCGGCCGCGGCGGACGCGGCACCAAGGACTGCTTCCTCTACGGCGACGCGTCGTCCTGCCAGTTCCCGCAGGAGTTCGAGGAGGACTGCGGCAACACCCTGAACACCGCCGACACTGCCTGCACGGACAGGACCGATTGCCGAGGGCCGATGTCGACCTGGGACGGCATCCCGACCACGGCCGGCGCGGCCTACCGGCACAGCGTCTACGAGATCGAGTTCGGGGCTTCGGGTGGCGACAAGGGCTGCCGAGACGGCGACGGCTTCGGCTCGCAGCCCGCCGTCGGCGGAGCGGGCGGCGGCCGCGTGGTGCTGGTCGGGTTGACTTCGTCCTCGACCGGCAGCGTG
Organism: uncultured Pseudomonadota bacterium; assembly: GCA_963832725.1. Taxonomy (GTDB): domain Bacteria; phylum Myxococcota_A; class Polyangia; order Polyangiales; family Sandaracinaceae; genus JAEZBP01. The sequence continues at coordinate 1,406,723 of CAWHVG010000005.1, read as the reverse complement.
CAGATCGACGAACAGATCCTCTGCGGACGGCCGGCGTGGCTGCGCCGCCGGAAACGACTCGGGCGGCGGCGGCGCCGGCGGCTCGATCCTGATCGTCGGCGACATGGTGCAGGTCGGCGCTATGGCCGTGGTCAGCGCGGCCGGCGGGCTCGGCGGCGACGCGTTCGCGGCGGTGTCGGGGCAGCCGGACTCGGCCGATTGTCCGGCCGGCGCGCAGACGGGCGGTACCTGCGACGACTGCGGCGGCGGGGGCGGCGGCGGCATCATCAACGTGCTCTCTCAGTCGTCCAGCCTCGACTACCACGCGACCTTCGACGTGGGCGGCGCGGACGGCGGCGTGTGCCCGATCTGCCGCGGCGAGGCCGGAGGCGGCGCCGGCGAGCTGCTCCTCGACGGCGCGTACGTCGGCGAGCTCTGCGACGGCTACGACAACGACTTCGACGGCTCGGTGGACGAAGGCTTCGGCACCACCACCTGCGGCCTAGGCGCGTGCGAGCGGACCATCGACGTCTGCAGCGGCGGCGCGCCGGTGAGCTGCGATCCGATGGTGAGCAGCGACCCGACCTGCACCACGCCGGCCGGCGGCGCGCAACCGCGCATCGCCGTCATCGTGGACACCAGCTCCTCGATGCTCCTCGACCTCGACGGCTACCCGACCTTCGGCGACGGCAGCGTCGATTGCCCGGCCTCGACACCGACGGCAACGGGCGGACCGACGACTCCCGCCTCTACCTCGCGCGAACGCGCTCGGCGAGCGTGATCAGCGCCTACCCGGAGATCGACTTCGCGCTCGCGCGCTACCACCAGGACCAGGGCCTCAGACGCTCCTGTCAGACCGCCAAGTGGTTCGAATGCCAGGGGCTGATCGGCACCTACGACAACCCGACCGACAACACCGGCGCCGTCGCTTGCACCGTTCAGATCGGCCCCGCCGCGGGTGACACGGTGACGGTGCACGAGGTGAGCACCGCTGGCGACGAGTGCATCAACTACGCGGGCACCTGCGGCCCGCCGCGGCGCGGCGCCGACATCCTGAGCGGCTTCGGCACGCCCACGCGCGACCTGGTGCGCTGGCTCGACGAACGGGAGACCGCCTTCTACGCCGACGCCACGCCCGGCGACGTCTGCCGTCACTCGAGCGGCGGCGACTGCGAGCTGCGCGCCAGCGGACAGACACCGCTCGGCGGCGCGCTGCAGGCGACCGAGGACTACGTGGTGCCGATCCGCACGACCGACGCGGCCGCGATGTGCCGCACCTACTCGATCATCCTCGTGACCGACGGCGCCGAGAGCTGTGAGGGCGATCCCGTGGCCGAGGCGACGCGCCTCCACGACACCTACGCCATCGACACCTACGTGATCGCCGTCAGCGTGCTGCCGGAAGAAGAGGCGTCGCTGAACGCCATCGCCTCGGCGGGCTCCGGCGGCGCGCGTGCCACGGCCACCTTCGTGCGCAACCCAGCCGATCTCGTGCCGGCGCTGACCTCGATCATCGAGGCTCGATCCGCACCGAGCGATGCAACGCGATGGACGACGACTGCGACGAACTGGTCGACGAGGGCTTCGCGGTCGGCGTCGCCTGCGACGACGGCGGCGTGGGCGCGTGCCGCGGGACCGGTGCCACGGTGTGCGCGGCCGACGAGCTCTCGGTGGAGTGTCAAATCACCGCGCCCGGTCTGCCGCCCGGTACCGAGTCCTGCAACGGCATGGACGACGACTGCGACGAGGCCATCGACGAAGGGCTGACCTGCACCGGCTCCTGCACGCCGACCGGCCCCGAGGTCTGCAACGGCATCGACGACGACTGCAACGGCTTGGTCGACGAGACGAACCCCGCCGCCGGCACCTCGTGCGGTGAGAGCATGGGGACCTGCATGCCGGGGACGATGCGCTGCGTGGGAGGGATGCTCACCTGCATCGGCGGGACCGGCCCGCGCACGGAGGTCTGCAACGGGCTCGACGACAACTGCGACGGGATGCTCGACGACGACGCACCCTGTCCGGCGGGCTCGCTCTGCATCGCCGGCGCCTGCCGCCGGCCCTGCAATCCGGCGGCCGAGTTCCCCTGCCCCGTCGGCTTCCGCTGTGAGATGCCGAGCGGCGCCGATGGCACTTACTGCCTGCCGACCGCGTGCGGCTCCTGCGCGCAGGGCGAGCGCTGCGTGAACGACATGTGCGTCGATCCATGCGCCGGCGTGACCTGCGATCCCGGCCAGCAGTGCCAGGACGGAAACTGCCTGGACTGCCACAGCCTCGGCTGTCCGGACGGTCAGCTCTGTTACGACGGCGCTTGCCAGGCCAACCCGTGCGATGGTGTGACCTGCGGGGCCGACGAGGCCTGCGTGATGGGCACCTGCCAGCCCGCCTGCGGTCCGACTGACTGCGCGAGCGGGCAGCGTTGCGCCACGGACGGGACCTGCGAAGCCGACCCTTGCGCGATGGTCAGCTGCGATCCGGGTCGCGTCTGCGTCGGACGGGAGCTGTCGGGCCGATCCGTGCAACGGGAGCTGCGGCGCGTCGCAGGTCTGCAGCGGCGCGACCGGCTGCGTGGACGATCCCTGCCAGCTCGTGCGCTGCCCGAGCGGGCGCCAGTGCCAGGTCGACGGGCGCGGCGTGCCGCTCTGTGCGCGGACCGGGATGCCGGATGCCGGCGTGACGCCCGACTACGTGACGACCGGCGGCGCCACGTGCTGCAATCGGTAGAGGTCCGGGCAGAGGCGGAACGGGAGGCGGCATCGCGCTTTCGCTGCTCGTGATGGTGCTCGTCCTGCGCCGGCGGAGGGCCCTGTGAAGCGGGTGGCCATCCTCGCGCTCCTCCTGGCCAGCGGGTGCCAGCGGAGCGGCTACTGTCTCTCGGGCTGCGGCGGCGACGGATCGGTGGACGCGGACGCCGGCTTGGACGGCGGCGCGATGGCGCATGACGCGAACGTCGCGCCGGACGACGCTCCCTCCTGCGTGCCCACCGACGGCGCCACCGAGCTCTGCAACGAGCTCGACGACGACTGCGACGGCATGGTCGACGAGGGCTTCTCGCTCAGGATCGACTCGAATCGTGGAGCCGACCGGCTCGCTCGCCATGTGCGCGAGCCCGGACGGCGTGCTCGACCTCTCCGGCAACGTGAAGGAGTGGACGGCCGATCCGCGCGGCAGCACCGACAGCGGCACGTCCATCTACGTGGTGCGCGGCGGCTCGCGCGAGTCGCCGGAGCTCGGTCTGACCTGCGCGACCGAGCTCTCCCGCGCGGCGGCCGACACGCTCCTGCCCTCGCTCGGCTTCCGCTGCTGCGACGACGACGGCCCCTGAGGGGCGCGTGTTCGAGGAGTTCGAGAGGCCCATCGACGGGCGTCGAAGGAGAGCGAGATTCCGGCCGCTCGCGGTGTCGAACGGACGATCGCCCGCGTCGACCAGACCGTCGGCGGAGTCGGTCACACCACTCGCGGAGGCCGCCGAACGGTCGACGGACTCGCCCGGCGCGATCGCGGCGTCGGCCGAACGGTCGACGGGGCCGGCCGAACGGTCGACGGGGTCGGCCAGTGCGCCATCTCAGGCCGCCGGATCCTTCCCGGGCTAGGCCAGCTCGCCTTCCCGGTCCGCCAGGCTCTTCTCGGGGTCCGCCAGGTCCTTCTCGGGGTCCGCCAGGTCCTTCTCGGGGTCCGCCAGGCCCTTCTCGGGGTCCGCCAGACCCTCGCCGGGGTTCGCCATGTTCCCTTCCCTGAACGCCATGTTCAATGAATTCAGTGGGTTACGTTGGGTGCGACGTCTCTCGTCCGCACTGTCTCTCGTCCGCACTGTCTCTCGTCCGCACTGTCTCTCGTCGCTCAATCGCGGCGGATGCCGAGCGCCTTCATCTTCTTGTAGAGGTGGCTGCGCTCGAGCCCGAGGTCGGCGGCGGTGTTGGTGGCGTGGCCTTGATGGTGCTCGAGCGCGCGGGTGATGAGGTCCCGCTCCACCTCGTCCATCATCTCGCGCAGCGGCACGCCCGGCCGGTAGTAGCCGCCGCCTCCGGCGCCGCCGCCCGCGATCGGCAGGAGCGCCCGTGCGTCGGACTGCGAGACCTGGTCGCCCGGCGTGAGGATGACCAGGCGCTCGACGAGGTTTCGCAGCTCCCGCACGTTGCCGGGGTAGTCGTAGCGGCAGAGCAGCTCGAGCGCGCCTTCGGTGAGCGACTTGCCGCGCCGGTCGTTGTTCGCGCACGCCTGCTGCAGGAAGTGGCCGGCGAGCGCGGGGATGTCCTCCGAGCGCTCGCGGAGCGGCGGCACGCGGAGCGGCACCACGTTCAGCCGGTCGAAGAGGTCGGCCCGGAAGCGTCCCTCCTCGATCTCCTTCGCCAGCGGCTTGTTCGTCGCGGCGACGACGCGCACGTCGATCGGGATCACCTGGCTGCCGCCGACCCGCTCGATCTCCCCTTCCTGCAGGACGCGCAGGAGCTTGGCCTGCATCGGCGCCGGCATGTCGCCGACCTCGTCGAGGAAGAGCGTGCCGCCCGAGGCGCGCTCGAACTTGCCGCGCCGTTGCTTGGTGGCGCCGGTGAACGCGCCCGCCTCGTGCCCGAAGAGCTCGCTCTCGATCAGGTCGGCCGGCACGGCGGCGCAGTTCAGCTTCTCGAGCGGTCCGTCCGCGCGCTTGCTGCCGAGGTGGATCGCTCGCGCCACCAGCTCTTTGCCGGTCCCGCGCTCGCCGATCACCAGCACCGGCGCGTTCGCGCTGGCCGCGAGCTGCACCTGATCGCGGAGCTGCCGCATGGGCGCGCTGTCGCCGAGGAGTCCGTCGAAGGCGCCGGTGCGGGCGCGCAGCTCCTCGTTCTCGACCTCGAGCGAGTGCCACTCGAGCGCGCGCTCCAGCGAGAGCAAGAGCCGCTCGGAGGCGATGGGCTTCTCGATGAAGTCGTGCGCGCCGAGCCGCGTGGCCTCCACCGCCGTGTCGATGGTGCCGTGGCCGCTCATCACGATCACCGGCACCTCGTTTCCTTGCTCACGCAGCTCGCGCAGCATGGTGATGCCGTCCATCTCCGGCATCATCACGTCGAGCAGCATGCCGTCGTAGGCGCGCGTCGCCGCCTTCTGGAGCGCGATGGCGGCGCTCCCCGCGACGTCGACCTCGTAGTCTTCGATGCGGAGCGCGCGAGAGAGCGTGGAGAGGATGTTCTTTTCATCGTCGACGATGAGGATGGTGGCCTTCGTCATCGCGCGGAGTATGGCACGCGACGCTCACCGCCCGCCGAGCATCTGCACCAGCGTCAGCAGGATCTCGACGACAATCAGCGCGACGACGTACCACTCCACGCGCAGCGAGCGCTTGCTGTGCAGCACCTCGAGGAGCGTGGACGCGCTCTGGCTGAGCAGGTCCACCTTGCGGCCGAGCGCGTTGTGCCGCTCGCGCAGCTCGTAGGTCTCGGAGAGCCGCATCCACAGCCGATCGAGGTCGGGCCAATCCCACGCGGCGTCGGGCTCGTCGTCCACCTCGACCCGCCACACCGTCTCCTGCCGGACCAGCATGGCGTGGCCGATCAGGCGCACCAGCTCGCGCGACCCGGGCCCGGTGTGGCCGGTTCGTTCCATGGCGATCGCCAGCGGATGGATCTGCTCGAACACGCGGCCGATGCTCTGCTCGAAGTGCTCGAGCACCACGCTCTTGGCGAGGACGTCGCCCACCAGCTCCAGCCGGTCTTCGTCGAGCTCCGCGAGCCGCAGTCGACCCTCGTCGTCGAGCCCTTCTGCGCCGAGCCCCACGTGCGCCGTCACCTCGTCGGACACCGGTGTGGAGAAAGGGTCTTCCAGGCAGACTTCCAGCGATTGGAGCAGCGCGTGTTCTTCGGCCGCGGTGAGATCGATCGCGACCACCACGCCGTAGGGGAAGAGCAGCGCGAGCCCCTCGCCGATCCGCCGCCGTAGGGGGTGGCCCATCGTCCGGCGGGCGCGGGGCGAGTCACGGGTGTCGAGGCGCCGGCCGAGGTAGCGCGCGTGCACCTCGATCGCACCCTTCTGCGCACGCCACGGCTCGGGCACGCGCGCCACGCTCGTGGCCAGCACCGTGGGCGTCGAGGTCATTTGGACTTCAGTGTGAGGCGGGCGCGCCAGCGAGACGCGACGCGCCGCCTCGTCGAGGCGTCGGTGCGCGCCGCCAGGAGCTCGTCCACGTCCTCGGTGAGCTTCACGTCGTGCCAGGATCCATCTCGCTCATGCTCCAGGATCACCTCGAAGCACGCCTCTCTGGGCTCGACGTCGAAGCGGTAGTTTCGCAGTCCCACCTCATCCAGGACGAGCTCCACCGCGGCGCGCGCGCCGAGGAGGTGGTCGATCGAGAACGTTCCTTGGTTCGTTCGCGCCATGTGGTGCTGCTCGGCGCAACCGACGTGCCGCGGGGAGTTCTCGGCGGCGTGTGAGCGACAGGCGCGGAGAGACGCCCCGGTCGGGGTGCCCGCGCTCGAACGGCCATCGCTCCGGCACGCCTCATGCTGACCCTTCGAGCATGGTGCGTCTTCAATCCAAGACCTTGCTCGGCGCGGCCGCGCTGCTCGCCGTGGCCTCCTTCGCGGTGCCCTCGGCCCGCGCGCAGACCGAGGACGAGGCCGTCGTCTTCCACGGTCCGGCCGTCGTCGCCCGCGGACACACGGTGGAATCGCTCGTGGTCTTCGAAGGCCCGACCCGCGTCGACGGGACGGTCACCGAGGACGTGGTCGCGCTCGGCGGCGATGTGTACGTGACGGGCGTCGTGGGCGGAGACGTGGTCGCGCTCGGCGGCGTGCCCCACGTGGCCTCGAGCGCGCGGATCGGAGGCGACATCGTCTCCTCGCGCACACCGGCGATCGCGCACGGGGCCTCGGTGAACGGACACGTTCGCCAGCCGTCGCACCAAGACGGCGGCGCGTGGAGCGCGCTGCTCGCCTATTTCCTGAGCTGGCTCGGGATGGCGATTTCCGTCGGCGTGCTCGCGCTCTTGCTGGGTTGGCTCGTCCCCCCGCAGGCGCGCGATACGCTCTACCGAACCGCGCGCGCGGAGCCGGGTGCGTCTCTCGGTGTCGGGCTCCTCATCTCGCTCGGTCTCCCGCTCCTGGCGGTGGCGGCGATGCTGACCGTCGTCGGCATCCCGCTCGGCGTCGCGGTGCTGCTCGCGCTGGTGCTCGTGGCGCTGGGGGGCTTCGTCGCCACCGGCTGGGTGATCGGCAGGGCCATCGCCGAGCGGACGCAACGCCCTCACGAGGAGCTGCGCGCACGACTCGGTTGGGTGCTGCTCGGCGTCGGGTTGCTCTCGGCCGCAGCGTTGATCCCCTTCGTCGGCGGCCTGGTGTGGGTCGCCGCGTCGGCGCTCGGCACGGGCGCGGCGGCGCTGGCCATCTACCGTTCGCGCCGCCCGCGGGTCGAGCCGCCCGGAGAGCGCGCGAGGCCGGCGGCGGAGGAAGAGCCGACGTTCGAGCCGCCGCCCTATCCCGAGGAGCGTCCGGCCGGCGCCTGACGGCGATCGCTTCTGTCGATCCGAGCCCTTCGGCCCCCGAACGCGACGACGCCCGCCACCGAGAGACGGAGGCGGGCGTCGGTTTAGTGCGAGATCCATCCCGGTAGACGGGGACCTGGCTTGTCCCGACGCTCCAGGGCGGCGTTGCTCCTCCTCGCCGATGCAAAAGCATCGACTCGTCCGAGCGCCTTGCCCTGAAACGCCGGTCCGGCGCCATCTCCCCCTCTACCGGTCGGATCTCCGCACTGGCGTGGCCGCTTCTTACTCGGCGGTCTTGGGCGGCGGCGCGTAGGCGCCGTCGGCGTCGTGGACCTCTTGGCCGGTCACGGGCGGGTTGAACACGCACACGAACCGCAGCGTCTTGAACGCGCGCAGCGTGTGCTTGTCGTGCTCGTTCAGCGCGTAGATGGTGCCGGGCCGGATCGACCACTTCTCACCGGTCACACGCGACTCGATCTCGCCTTCCCCCTCGATGCAGTAGACCGCTTCGAGGTGGTGCTTGTACCACATGTTCAGCTCGGCCCCCTCCGGGATGACCGTGTCGTGCACGGAGAAGCCCATGCCGTGGCGTGCGAGCAGCAGCCGGCGAGCGTTCCAGCCCTCCGCGCTCACGTCGTCGTCGGATTCCGACGATCTCGTCCAGCGTTCGTACGATCATGTTGTCACCTCAGGCGTGTACGCTCGGCGCCCGCTCGCCGCGCTTCGATTCATTCCAGACCGCATCGAGGCTCTCCTCGACGATGTCCATGCCCTGCGCCAGCGCCTCGTCGTCGATGGTGAGCGACGGGAGCAGCTTGACGACCTCGCCCCCGGCGCCGGCCGTCTCGATGATGACGCCGCGCTCGAAGGCGTGATGCGAGACCGACGAGGCCAGCTCGCCGTCGGGGAAGACGAGCCCCTGGATGAGCCCCAGCCCGCGGTGCGAGAGCCCGAGGTCCGGGTACTTTTCGATCATCTGCATGAAGCGCGACTTGGCGAGCTCCGCCTTGCGCTCGACCGCCTTCTTCAGCGCGTCGTCGCGCCAGAAGGTCTCCAGCGCGGCGCGCGCCGTCACGAACGCGAGGTTGTGACCGCGGAACGTGCCGTTGTGCTCGCCCGGCGACCACTGATCGAGCTCGGGGCGGATGAGCAGAGATCGACATCGGCGTTCCGTAGCCGCTCAGCGACTTGCTCAGCGTGACCATGTCGGGCGCGAGCTCGGCGCGGTCGAAGCTGAAGAAGGGACCGGTGCGGCCGCAGCCGACCTGGATGTCGTCCGTGATGATCAGGATCTCGTGCCGCCGGCAGATGTCCGCCAGCCGCTTGAGCCAGTGGACGCTGGCGACGTTGACGCCGCCCTCCGCCTGCACGGTCTCGAGGATCACCGCCGCCGGCTTGTCGAGCCCGCTCGATCCGTCGGTCAGCGCGTGCTCGAAGTAGTCGAGCGAGTCGACGTTGTCTCCGAGGTATCCGTCGAAGGGCAAGCTGGTGGCGTTGCTCAGCGGCACGTGCGCTCCGCCGCGCTTCCCGGCGTTGCCGGTGACGGCCAAGCTGCCGAGCGTCATCCCGTGGAAGCCGTTCGTGAACGACACCACGTTCGTGCGCCCGGTCACCTTGCGGGCCAGCTTGAGCGCCGCTTCGACCGCGTTGGTCCCCGTCGGGCCCGGGAACATCACCTTGTAGTGGAGGCCACGCGGGCGCAGCACCAGCTCGTCGAAGCGCTCCAGGAAGTCGCGCTTGGCGGTCGTGTGCATGTCCAGGCTGTGGGTGATGCCGCCGCGCCCGATGTACTCGAGCAGCGCCTCTCGCAGCGCCGGGTGGTTGTGCCCGTAGTTCAGGGCGCCCGCGCCGGCGAAGAGATCGATGTAGCGCTCGCCGCGCTCGTCGATCAGCTCGTGTCCCTCGCCGGTCGTGAAGACGGTCGGGAACGAGCGGCAGTAGCTGCGCACCTCGGACTCGAGGCGTGTGAAGGTCTTGGTCTCGTTCATGGTGTCAGTCGTGGTTCAGGAGAGCGTGCTCGCGCCCGTGGTGAAGGGGCCGATGCGGATGAGGTTCTCGGGCTCGTGCTCCTCTTCGGCGAAGGTCTCGCCGGGGTAGCCCTCACCCTCGTGGAACTCGGCGCCGCGATGGCGCGCGAAGGAGGCGAAGAGTCGGCGGCTCGCCGTGTTCGACGGCGTGACCGTCGCCTCGAGGAAGCGGATGCCCCGGCAGCCCGGGCGCTTGATCAGCGCGTCCAAGAGGCCGCGCGCCACGCCGCGACCGCGCATCCGCGGGTGGGTGCCGACCTGCCAGACGAAGACGGTGTCCGGGTGGCTCGGCGGGCGGTAGGCGGTCACGAACCCGACCGCCTCGCCCTCGTGCTCCGCGACCACGGTGGTCCCACCGAAGTGGTCGCACAAGAGCACGTAGCTGTAGCAGGAGTTGAGCTCGAGCACGCCGCCGTCGTCGACCAGCCGGTGGAGGGCCTTGCCGTCCTCCGGCGCGGCGCCGCGGTAGCGGATCCGCTGATCGACCTGGCCGCGCGGCCTCTGGAGCGCTTCGAACGTGGTGTCGGTCATCTCACTCACGCCGCCACCTCCTCGCTGTCTTCCTGTTCCAGGAAGAGCGCGTGCACGCACTGGACGGCGCTGTTCACGTCGTCGAGCGCCACGATGCAGGTGAGCGCTTCGCGCGAGGTGAAGCTCGTGAGGACGTCGATGTCCTGCTCGCGGAGCGCCCCCAGCGTCTCGAGCAGCGCCGCCGGCTTGTCGCCGACGCCGAGCCCGACCGCCGACACCGAGCCGAGGCCGCCCTCGACCTTCAGCCCGGCGAAGCGCGCTTCCAGATCGAGCGCGAAGCCCGCCGGATCGGCGATGTTCTCCGTCGCCACCACCAGATCGAGGCGGTTCCTGTGCGGCTCGACGCCGCTGGAGAGCACGTCGCACTCCTTGAGCGCTTCGAGCACGTCGTTCGCGCAGCGCCCGCAGGCCTCGTCTTCGCAGAGGATCCGCAAGAGATCCTTACGGCCGGTGACGCCCGTGACGCCGTGCGAGTTCAGCTCGCGCATGCGCTCGGAGGGGCCGTCGTCCACGCGCTCGACCACGGTGTGCTCGGCGCCGCCGAAGGTGGAGCGTGCGTAGATGGCGATCTGGTGACGACGCGCGAACTCGACCGCCTGCGCGTTCAGCACACGAGCGCCCTGCCGTGCCAGCTCCTGCATCTCCTCGTAGCAGAGAGAGTCGAGCCGCTGCGCGTCCTCGACGACGCGCGGATCGGCGCTGTACACACCGTCGACGTCGCTGAAGATGTCGCAGCAGACGGCGTCGAGCGCGGCCGAGAGCGCCACCGCGGTGGTGTCGCTGCCGCCACGGCCGAGCGTCGTGACCTCGCGGGTGTAGCTCGCGCCCTGGAAGCCCGCGACGATGACGACGCGGCCCTTCTCGAGCTCGTCCTGGATGCGGAACGGACGCACCTCGATGATGCGCGCGTTGCTGTGGACGTCGTTCGTCAGGATGCCGCACTGGCTGCCGGTCAGCGAGACAGCGTCGACTCCGAGCTCCTGCACCGCCATCGACAACAGCGACATGCTGATCCGCTCTCCGCTGGAGAGCAGCATGTCCATCTCGCGTGCGGGCGGATCCGCGCTGATGGCGCGGGCCTTCTCGACCAGCTCATCGGTCGTCTTGCCCATCGCGGAGACGACGACGACGACATCCCAGCCGGCGCGCCTCGTCTCGACGATCTTCCGCGCCACTTCGCGGACCTTTTCCACCGTGGCGACGGAGGAACCGCCGTATTTTTGGACAACGATGCCCCTGCGCTCCGCGGAAACGGAAGCGAGCGGGGGCACCCCCTGGGCCTGTCCTCTCTCTTCGATCGTGAGCTGCATCGTCCTCTCGGGTTCTCTGGACCCCCCGCCCTCGAACCATACGAGGACGCTATCAGTGACGCGCGCGCTCGATGCGTACACGTCACCGTCTTGGCGGACCGGCTCGGGGGTCTAGGAAGGAGCCAGTCGCCAATGCTCGATAGGTCGCGCGGGGCGACCTGAGACTGTCAGCGCTTCCCGTCGGGAGCGCGCTGCTGCTCCCCCTCCTCGGCGTCGTCGGACATCGACCCTCCGACCAGCATGGGCGCGGCGTCGATGGCCTCGGCCTCCATCATCTTCACGATGCGGGCCAAGACGCTCTCGATCTGCTCGCGCTCTTCTTCCTTCAGCTTCGCCAGGCGAGCGGCGAAGCGCGCGTGCAGGGGCATGGGCGCCGAGTCCACGGCGGTCCGTCCTTCATCGGTCAGCTCGGTGATCACCCGCCGCTTGTCGCGCGGGTTGCGCGAGCGGTGGACGAGGCCACGCGACTCGAGCCGATCGAGGATGCCGGTGATCGTCGGCTGACTGAGCGAAACGGCACGCGCGAGCTCGCTCGGCGTCGTCGCTCCGCCGTCCCGCAGCTCGCGCAAACAGATGAGCTGAGGGGCGGTGAGCCGGTGAGCTGCCTTGAGCTGCTTGCTGTGCAGCTCGATGGCACGGCTGATCCTGCGCAACGACCGCAGGATACGGTCCTCCACGGACGGGCCCATGAGCCGCAGCGTAGCAGCACCGTCCACGGATGAGGGGGTGCTGTCCGCGCTGCCGCGGTAGTTACCGTACGTCGGTTCGATGTCGAACTGTTCGGCCACAAATCCTTCGGGGTCAAATCCTTCGAGGGCTTTGTAGTAGCGGGACGCCGGTCGAGCAAGGATCTTTTTCGCGTCCGAAGCCTTCCTGCACGAAGTATCTCCGCGCGCGCCGCGCTGTCGGCCGGATAAGCGTGAGATTCCGATGGCTTACGGGGTGTGACGTTGCTCTCGGCGCGATCGGGCGAAATCGCGTCGAAACGTCCCCGTTACGGAATTCCGAGCAATTTGTGGGTCTGGAGGCTCAGCCGCCAGCGCGGATCCCGCAGGCAGCGCTCCACCGCGAGGGCGGTGTTTCGCGCTCGATCCGGCCCGTCCATGGGCTGGAGGAAGAGGTGCTCGAAGGCCAGGTCGGCGAAACGCTCGGGCTCGGCGTCGGGCTGCGGGTAGACCAGCTTGAGCTCGTCGCCGGCGCGGAGGATCAACGTCGAGCCGGCCTTGGGGCTGACGCAGATCCAGTCGATGCCGGGCGGCGGCTCGAGGGTGCCGTTGGTCTCGATGGCGATCTCGAAGCCCTCGGCGTGGAGGGCGTCGACGGCCTCGCGATCGAGCTGTAGTAGCGGCTCGCCGCCGGTGCAGACCACGTAGGGACGTCCTCCTCCGGGCCAGGCCGCGGCGACGGCGTGGGCCAGCGCGGCGGCCGAGTCGAAGCGCGCCCCTCCCGGGCCCGTCCGTGCCCACGAAGTCCGTGTCGCAGAACCGGCAGACGGCGCGTGCCCGGTCCTTCTCGCGTCCCGTCCACAGATTGCAGCCGGCGAAGCGGCAGAACACCGCCGGCCGGCCGGTCTGCGCGCCCTCGCCCTGCAGCGTGTAGAAGAGCTCCTTCACCGCGTACGACACGGCAGGAACATGCGAGAGATCAGCGGGGGCGCAACGCGCGCCGAGGGCGCCCGCGCGTCAGGTCGAGGGCGCCCGCAGAGGAGCAAATTGTGAACGTTGTTCACCAGAGCTCCCGGCGTCGGCGTTCAAGTGTCTGAGTTTGTTGATGATTTTGCGTTCGGCGTCGAGCCTGGAAAGGGGGCCAAGCCGTGAACGATGTTCACTTCTTGCTTCGTGCGGCTTCTGGGTCGACGCCGCGCGTACACCACCAGGCCCAGGCGATGAGCACGGCCTGAAGCGGCAGGCGGAGCAACAGGCCCCAGGTCGGGACGTCGTAGGCGGCCGGGTGGAGCGCCATGTGGAGGTTGGCCGGGAAGACCGCGACGAAGAGCGCGATGAGCCCCCAGCCGGCCGGGCGCTTCAGGCGCGGGACGAGGACGGCGGCGCCGAGGGCGACCTCCGCGACCCCGCTGACGAGCACCAGCGCTCGGTGCCACGGCAAATACGGCGGCATGATGGCCACGTAGAAGTCGGCGTTCAGGAAATGGTTGGCGCCCGCGAGGATCATCGCGATCCCGAGCAACCAGCGCAGCGCGGTGCGGAGCTTCTCCATCGTTTCTCCTACGAGTCGACCTGCGGGGCGGGTTCGGTGCGCCGTCGGAAGCGGCTCGCGATCGTCGCGCGAACCGACGCGAAGATCACGGCCTCGCCCGCCACCTAGACGTAGGGCCGCCACGCCGTCGAGGACGATGTCCAGCCCGGGTGTGAGCGGGAGCCGGCGAACCTTCGGCGCGCGGTGATGCGAGGCCGCATGATACGAGGCCAACGGATCGAGGTCGTTCTTCGGTGGAGCGTCAGTCGGCTCGGACGCGCGTCGTCCTGACCGGCACGCCTTCTGTCATGGCGCGAGGTTGGCACAGAGGGGGCTCGCGCGAGCTCTCCTCGGCTCTCGAGGAGGGACCGCGCGTCTCGCTTCGCCCATGCAGCATTCGCTCACACAGCATTCGCTCACACAGCATTCGCTCGTCGCCGACGACGGAGACCCGGGCCGTCGCGCTCTGAAAGTGCCCTCCGGCTCGCTGCTTCAACGGACTGCTAAGCTCCCGGTCATCATGGTTCGCCTGCGCTTCCACGCCGGCACGCTCGAGATCCACGGGCTGCCCGATGGCTCGCCCCACCTGCCGGCGGAGGCGCGCCCAGACCCTCGCACCGCGTGTCATCGCGCGCCGGCCTCCGCCTATGCCGAGGCCGTGATGACGCTGCGCCGCGCGGGCGTGGAGTACGAGGACGAGGCGCGGGCGTACACGGAGCTTCCGAGCGGCGCGTTGGTGCGGCACGAGCCGAGGCCCTATCAGAGCGAGGCCGTCGCGGCGTGGAAGAAGCACCGCGGGCGTGGGGTGGTGGTGCTGCCGACGGGCGCCGGGAAGACGCACGTGGCGGTGATGGGCATCGACCTGTGGCGCCGCTCCACGCTGGTGGTGGCGCCGACGCTCGACCTGGTGAGGCAGTGGTACGACCTGCTCCGCGCCACCTTCCGCGTCCCTGTCGGCGTGGTCGGGGGCGGCGATCACGACGTGCAGCCGCTGACGGTCACCACCTACGACTCCGCCTACATCCACATGGAGCACCTCGGCAATCGCTTCGGGATGGTGGTCTTCGACGAGTGCCACCATCTGCCCGGGACGACCTATGCGCTCTCGGCGCAGCTCTGCCTGGCGCCCTTTCGGCTCGGGCTGACGGCCACGCCGGAGCGGACCGACGGGCGCGAGGCGCTTCTCGAGGAGCTCATCGGCGAGACGGTGTACCGGCGCGACATCGTGGATCTGAGCGGCGATTTCCTGGCCGACTACGAGACGGTGCGGGTCGTGGTCGAGCTCGCGCCGGAGGAGCGCGCGGAGTACGAGGCGGAGCGCGCGTGCTATCGGACGTTCGTCCGCAGCCGCGGCATCGACATGCGCTCCCCGAGCGGGTGGTCGCAGTTCATCATCCAGTCCTCGCGCGACGAGGAGGGGCGCCGCGCGATGCAGGGCTATCGCCGGCAACGGCAGCTCGCGTTCTGTGCGCCGGCCAAGCTCGAGTACGTCCAGCACCTCTTGCACCGGCACCGGAAGGACCGGGCGATCCTCTTCACGCAGGACAACGCCACCTGTTACGAGGTGTCGCGCCGCTTCTTGGTGCCGGCGATCACGCACCAGACCAAGGTGAAGGAGCGGAGCGACATCCTCGCCGGCCTCTCGGACGGGCGTTACGGCGCGGTGGTCACGTCCAAGGTGCTCAACGAGGGCGTGGACGTGCCGGACGCCAACGTGGCCATCGTGGTCAGCGGCAGCGGCTCGGTGCGCGAGCACGTGCAGCGGCTCGGCCGGGTGCTCCGAAAGAAAGGCGACAAGCGCGCCATCCTCTACGAGCTGGTCACGGCCGAGACGACCGAGACCTTCACCAGCCAGCGCCGGAGGGAGCACGTTGCCTATCGATGAGCGTGTCGTCGAGTGCCCGCGCTCCACGTCCCGCTCCGCCGGAAGCGACGCGACGCGCGGGGTGGCGGGCACGCTGGATGTCGGTGGACCGGTGAGGAGCGCGACGAATGCGAAGCGCCCGCGCCGAGCGCGGAGGGTGCCGTGCTGACGCCCGATTCGGTTCACGCGCGCAAGCACAAGGGCGAGCTGAAGCTCACCCCGCTCCGCAAGGACGCGCGCGAACGAGCGCTGACGCTGGCCGCGCAGATCCACGAGGTGGCGCAGGCCCACGTGGGGCTGACACGCGAGGAGCTGGCGGACGCGTGGTCGGCCATCGACGTCGGCGCGCGCGAACGCAAGCTGGCCGACGGGCTGCGCAAGCTGGTGGACGACGGCCTCGAGTTCGAGATGGCGGTCGACACCGACCCGGTGGCGCTCCGAAAAGAGGTCTTCGAGCTGGCCGCGGCGCGCCGGCGCGAGCTCGAGGAGGACCGCGCGTTCGATCGCGAGGCGCTCTTGGCCGCGGTCGCCGAGGCGCACGAGCTCTCGCCGGAGCAGATCGAGCGCGGTCTCTACGCGGATCTGAAGAGCGCGCACGTGCTCCGCGAGGTGAAGTGCGCCCCGCCGGCGGCGCTGGTGGAGGGCTACGATCTCGAGCAGGCGAGGGCGATCCTGCTCCGCGCGGTGCGTCTCACCGCCCACGTTCACGGCTCGACGCCGGGCGCCATGCGCGCGCTCTTCCACAAGCTGAAATTCTTCCGCTTGCTCTTCTCGATCCATCGCGACGACGACGGCTCGTTTCGCATCGAGATGGATGGCCCCTTCAGCCTCTTCGAGTCGGTCACGAAATACGGGCTCTCGCTCGCGCTGGCCCTGCCGGCGCTGACCGCGTGCGGACGTTGGACGCTGGTCGCCGACGTGCGCTGGGGGCCGGCGCGCACGCCGCTGGTGTTCCGGATGGAGGGCGACGCCCGTCCCGGAAGGCGGCGAGGTGCCGGACCGTCTGCCCGACGAGGTCGAGACCTTGCTGGCGCGCTTCGATGGTCGGAACGGCAAGTGGACGGCGTCGCGCGCGGACGAGCTGGTCGATCTGCCGGGCGTCGGGCTCTGCGTGCCGGATCTCGCGTTCACGCACCGCGACACGGGCGAGATCGTGCTCCTCGAGGTGATGGGCTTCTGGAGCCGCGACGCGGTGTGGAAGCGCGTCGAGCTCGTGGAGGCCGGTCTGCCGCAGAAGATCCTCTTCGCGGTCAGCAGCCGGCTGCGGGTCAGCGAGGCGGTGCTCGAGGACGACGCCCCCGGCGCGCTCTACGTCTACAAGGGCGCGATGAGCGCCGCGCAGATCGAGAAGAAGCTCGACGCGCTCGTCGCCCGGAGGTGATCCGGTCGATTTCTTGGCTGGTTGCCCACATCCGCACACACTGCGCGCCATGAAGGCGTTGCAGAGGAAGACGATGCAGTGGAGCGACCCGAGTCGGACCTGGCCGCTGGCCAGCTACGAGCCGCCCGAGCGTCGAACGGCGAAGGTCGAGCGCCGGACCGACACGAGGCGCAGCGCGCTGGGGGATCGGCGCAAGGAGAGCCGCCGCTCGCTGCGCTCCCTGCTCCGGCTCTGAGCGGCTCGGGCGGTCGCGCATCGCGTGTGGCGCTGAGCGCGAATGGACGATTCCGATTCCAGCGCGGGCGACCCGCGTTGGTGCGATCGCGACGTGGCGCCGGATCCGATCGATCGGCTACGGCCACCGCGAGGTCTTCCCGCCCAGCTGCTTGCGGGACGCACCCGATCCGCACGGCCGAGAGCCGGACACGGTGCGCCCGATCATGCTTCGCGAGGGTAGTGCGAGGCCTTCGTAGGCTCGACACCTTCGCACCGAGTCCCGCCCCGCGCGACGTGCGCGGCCCGGTCGGCCGCTTCGGTGCGCTCGCGACCGGCGGTGCAGCTCAGTTCAGCTGCACTGGCGCGGCCGAGAGCCCGGTCATGCTGGGGCTGAAGGAGTCGGTGCCCGAAGGCAGCATACCGTCGCCCGTTCGGATGAGGATGCAGCCGCCGCCGCCGCCACCACCGCCGCCGTTGCCGTATCCGTTCCCATTGCTCCCGCCGTTCGAGCCGTCTGGCGTGGCGTCGGCGCCGCTGTCGCCACCAGGCGCCCCGTACGTCGAGCCGCCCGATGCGCCCCCGGAAGCGCGGCCGCTGCTCACCGCCGCCCCGTCCTGGCCGTTGCCGCCGTTGCTGGTCGAGGCGCCGCCGCCTCCGCCGCCGCCCGTGGTGTTGATGCGCGATCCCGCGCCGAAGGTCACCGTCGGCGCTTCGATCAACACCGCGCCGCCGCTCCCGCCGCCGGCGCCGGCGCCGTAGTCGCGGACGCCACCCTCGGTGTGGCCGCGCGTGCCGCCGCCTCCGCCGGCCAGGATGACTCCGTTCAGCGTGACGGATACCGACGAGAAGATCTGGAGCGCGCCGCCGCCTGCGCCTCCGTTCGAATCGGTCCGGCCGTTGGCGTAGCCGCCGCCGCTGCCGCCTTGGAGGGGGCTGAGATTCCAACTCGTCACGGCGGCGCCGCCGCCGCCGCCAGCGCCCGAGCCGCCCGTACCACCATTCCCGCCGGCGCCGCAGAGCGCACCGCCGCCCCCGCCGCCGTCGGGGTAGGTCCCCGGATGGCTGCCACCGGATCCAGGGCTTCGCCCTCCACCGTCCTCCGAGCTCGCGGTGCCGCCGGCGGACCCGCCCGGGCCCGCCGTCGTACCGTACGCCGAGACGTCGATGGTGCCGTCGATGGTCACCGCGCCGCTGGCGATGATGACGAGGGGCAATGAGCCGGTGATCGTCGCCGTGCCGGCCGGCACGCTCACGGTCGAGGCCGAGATGACGCAGAGGTCCAGCTCGCCGCCGCCTTGTGAGACCCTCGTTCCTCCGTCGCACGCATCGGTGCTCATGCTCGTGAGCGTGAAGGGTGTCGCACCCGTGTCTACGTAGGTCGCGTCGACGTTGGAGGGGACTGCGACGGCGCAGCGGGTGGTGTCCACCGTCGAGCAGCGGACAGCGCAGGTCGTGTGGCTCAACGTCCCGTCGGGCATGCACGTCGTGAGGTCTCTGCCGAGGCAGAGGGTGTCCGCCGAGGTACAGCCCGTGTCGGGTGGTCCGCTGTCGGGCGGCCCGCTGTCGGGCGGTCCGCTGTCGGGCGGTCCGCTGTCGGGCGGTCCGGCGTCGGGCGGTCCGCTGTCGGGCGGTCCGGAGTCCATCGACCCGCCGTCGATTGGTCCGGCATCGGTCCTTTGCCCCCCATCGACTCCGCCGTCCGTGTCGACGTGGCCCGAGTCGGGGTGCGGCGCCGCGTCGAAGCGCCCCGCGTCCGCGCCGTGCCCGGCATCCGAGCCGGAGCCGTTGCCGTCGAGCGCCGAGCGGTCGAGAAAGCACCCGCTCGTGCCGAGCGCGCACGCGATGATGAGAGCAAGGCCTCGCACCCGTCCATCATACGCGACGTAGGCGCCTCCTGGGAAATCGTCCCGGCCAATCCGCGCTCTGAATTCAGTGGCGCGAGGCCGGCGCGTGCGGCTCGGAGCAGAGCCTCGCCGTCCGTGATGGCGCCGCCGGGGCGGATGAGCGCGCGACCGAGCGCGAGCCGCGCCGCAGGTTCGATTGCGAGGCCGGTGAGCGTCCCCTCCGCCGCTTCCCGCGTCAGCCGGGAGACGACCGGACCGGCGTCGACGGTCTCGGGCAGGAGCATGGTCAGCTCGTCGTCGTCCGAGCGGAAGAGATGATCGATCGCGCGGATGATCCCGCGCAGACTCGTGGCGAGCTGGACCAGCAGCCCGCGCTCGGCCTCCTCGCCGCCGGAGGCCACGATCTCGCTCAGGTTGGTCACGCGGAGCACGAGGCAGGTGAGGGCATGGTCGTAGCGCACCGCGCGCGTGGCCTCGTAGTCCAGCGTGATGCGGAGCTGAGTCGCGCTCCCCGCGTGGGTCAGCGGGTCGGTCGTCTCTTCGGGCGCGAGGAGCGACGCCGGCCAGCGCTCCGCCGCTCGCTCCGCTTCCGAGAGGCGCAGCAGGCTCCGCACGCGACGCTCGAGCTCCAGCACGCGATAGGGGCGGGTCAGAAAGTCGGCAGCGCCCAGCTCCGCGCCCTTCCGGCGGGCCTCTTCGTCGTCGTCCGCCAACGTGAGCAAGACGGGGATGCGGTCCAACGCGGGGTCGGCGTGCAGCACCTCCAGCACGCTCGCTCCGTCGTCGGTGCGCAGGGCCGCGTCGAGGATGATCAGCGCGGGTCGCCGGCGCGCGATCACCGTCAGCGTGGCCGCACCGTCGCCCGCGGTGACGACGTCGATGCCGGCCTCGTCGCAGAGCTCTTCCAAGAGCCGAAGGTTGAACGGGTCGCGCTCCGCGATGAGCACGAGCGCGCTCATCAGCGGCCTCGGCGCCCTCGACCGACGTCGTCGAGCCCGTAGCCCTGCACCTTTCGGATGAGATTGCGGCGGCTGATCCCGAGGGCTTCCGCGGCCCGGGTCTTGTTCCCGTGGTGGGCCTCGAGCGCGCTCTCGATCATCGAGCGCTCCAACGACTCGACCGCTTCGGGCAGCGTGCGCGCGGGAGGAGCGGGCGACGAGGGAGGCGACGAAGGCGCGGTCGGGGCGGGCCGGGATACGGCGGGTCGGCTCTGGCGCACGCTCGGGCTGAGCAGCTCCGCGTCGATGACCTTGTCGTCGCCGGAGAGCACCCAGACGCGCTCCATCTCGTTCTCGAGCTCGCGCACGTTGCCGGGCCAGTCGTGGACGACGAGCTGCGTGAGCGCGCGCTGGGTGAGGACCTTCTGCTTGCCGTCGCGCCGCCCCAGCTTCTGCAGGAAGTGCTCGACCAGGAGCGGGATGTCGTCCTTGCGGTCGCGGAGCGCCGGCACGCGCAGGCTGACGACGTGGAGCCGGTAGTAGAGGTCCTCGCGGAACGAGCCGTCCTTGACCATCTGGGTGAGGTCGCGGTTGGTCGCGGCGATGATGCGGACGTCGACCTTCTTGGTGTCGGTGCCGCCGACCGGCATGAACATGCCCTCCTGCAGGACGCGCAGGAGCTTCACCTGCAGCGCCGGCGACATGTCGCCGACCTCGTCCATGAAGAAGGTGCCGCCGTCCGCCACCGCGAAGAGGCCGGGTTTGTCCGCCACGGCGCCTGTGAACGAGCCGCGCTTGTGACCGAAGAGCTCGCTCTCGAGGAGGTTGTCGTTGAAGGCGCTGCAGTTGGTGGCCACGAACGACTTCGAGTCTCGCCTCGACTGCCGGTGGATGCCTCGGGCGACCAGCTCCTTGCCGGTGCCGTTCTCGCCGAGGACGAGGACCGTCGCGTCGCTGTTCTTGATGCGATCCATCATGCGGAAGAGCGCCTTCATCGCGTCGCTCGATCCGACGATGCCGCCGTGGCTCTGGACGGAGGTGTCTTCTTCTTCCTCGGGCTCGCGGTCGGCTTCCAGATTGGCGGCGGCCAGCGCGAACGCACGCTCGGCCAGGCTTTCGGCGTCCCTTCCCTCGACCTCGACGGCGAGGCGGCGGCCGGTGCGAAGTGCCCGCTCCAGCCGGGCCCGTTCGAGCCCGCCGTCGAGAGGCACGAGATCCCGCTTGGCGTCGGTGCTCATAGCGTCCGGGACGGTCGGAATACCATGGGCCGCGCGAGCGCATCAACGATGTTCGCCCGCGGATCGGTGGCGAACGGAGCGTCGCCGGATGGGGGCACGGTCCGGTGAGTCGCAGCCGATGGCGCTCAATCGGAGCGCGACGTCGCGGCCAGCGTCCGCAGGGAGGTCCGGCGGAGCGGCTCTGCGCTGGCGCGGCGATTGACCAGGGCCAAGAGCACGTCCACCCGCTCCGCGTCGAGGACGTCGTCGGGGGCCGGCCCGCGCGTCTGGTAGTTCAGCGGGCACCAGGTCACGTCGCCGTCCGGTGTTCGCCCGCGCACGGCGTCTCGGTCGAGCGTTCCGGCCGGATAGCGCAGCGCGTGCCCCTGCGTGCGGCAGACGAGCGGGCGGGCCTGGTAGACGACGCAGCGACCATCTTCGAGCATCACGCAGAGGCCGTCGTCCTCACGCGGTGCGCGGGCGCGCTCCACGAGGCGCCCGCGCACTTCGTCCGGGAGCGCTTCGACCGCGTCCCGTACCGAGTCCGCTTCGACGTCGCTGACCTCCAGCTCGACGCGGCAGCAGGCGGTGCAGCCGGCGCGGCAGGAGAGGTCCTCGCGCCTGCGCTCGCTCGTCGCCGTCGTGAACGCCTCCACCTTGGCGCGGACCGCGTCGTACTCGGGCGTGGTCATGGCGGGGAGATAGCGCCCCGTGCCGGAGAGCGCCCGCCGGTTTCCGACGTGAGCCCACGCTCTCGCCGGTCGCGGTCGTGAATGCCGCCACTTCGGCGCGGACCGCGTCATGCTCGGACGTGGTGATGGCGGGGGCTGGTGCCCCGTGCCGGGAGAGCGCCCGCGAGCCGTCTCCGACGTGACGCCGTGGCCCGAGCGCTCGGAGGGCATCTGCGTGCGAGAGGAGGGCTCGTTTTCGCGGGGAACGCGAGCTCGAGCGGAGCGTGTGGGCGATGCCGAGCGCCAGACGGCGGCTCGCCGCGATCTTGCGCCGGCCCGCGGAGGCGGTTCGTCGGGTGTCCGCCGGCAGCGCGCTCGATCAGAACGGCGCGTGTCGGACGGTCCTCGGGATCTCGCGCACGAGCTCGCGCTCGAGGGGTCGTGCGTCGTGTCGATCACGGGTTCGGCCGAGCAGCATGAACGCGCTCGGGCTGCCGCGCCCTTCGACGTCGACCACGCCGCAGACCATCGTCCGCGAGCTGCGATCCCAGTGGCAGCTCTCGTCGTCGTCCTGCGCGGAAGCGGGCGCGGCCACGCCGAGCGCGAGCGCGGCGACCAGAGTCAGAGCGGAAGCGGTGCGCATCGAGTCCCTCCTCGTCTTCATCTTGAACGCTTCGGGACGCGGATGCCCGCCGACGGTGGATATCGTCGATCAGCTCCGGCGCAGCCCCGGTGCCATGGCGGCCACGAGCTCGGTCGCAGGCCGGGCGGCGAGCTCATCGGGCGTCCCGCGCTGAGCGACGCGACCGTTCTCCAGCACGACCACCTCCGAGGCCAGCGCGCGAGCGTCGCTCGGATCGTGGGTGACCACCAGGGCCGGAAGTCCGCTCGCGGCGAGGCGCGCGGCGAGGAAACGGCGCACGCGAGGTCGGGTTGCGGCGTCGAGCGCGGCCATCGGTTCGTCCAGCAAGAGGAGCGCGGGGTCGGAGGCCAGCGCGCGCGCCAGCGCCACCCGCTGCCGCTCGCCACCGGAGAGCGCGGAGGGCTTGCGGGACGCCACCTCCGCCAGCGCGAGCTCGTCGAGCAGCGCGCGAGCCCGCTCGATCTTCTCCGATTTTCGTCTCGTCCATCCCGAAGAGCACGTTGTCGAGCGCGCTCAGGTGCGGGAAGAGACCGTAGCCCTGCGGAACGTATGCGATGGAGCGTGCCTCGGCCGGCAGATCCAGGTCGGCCTCCGCGTCGAAGAGGACCCGTCCCCCGAGCGCGATCCGGCCTCGCCCCGGCCGCTCGGCGCCGAGCACGGCCCTGAGCAGCGTCGTCTTGCCCGACCCGTTCGGACCGAGGATGGCGACCACGCCGTCGACGCGCAGTGCGACGTCGAGCGCGAAGCGGCCGCGGGTGAGGGCGACGTCGAGGTCCAGCATCAGCGCCTCGACTTGCCCAGGACGCTGCGCAGCGCGACGAAGAGCGTCACCGCCAGGCCCAGGAGCACGATCGCCAGGGCGCGCGCCGGGCCGAGGTCTCCCGCCATCGCGGTGTAGATCGCGATCGGCACCGTTCGCGTCACCCCCGGGAAGTTGCCGGCGAACATCAGGGTGGCGCCGAACTCGCCGAGCGCCCGGGCCCAGGCCGTTGCCAGTCCGCCCAGGAGCGCCGGCGCCGCGAGCGGGAGGGCGATGCGGAAGAACACCCGCGCGGGGCCGGCGCCGAGGCTCCGCGCGGTCCAGATCAGCTCCTCGTCGAGCTCGCGGAAGGCCTCCGACGCGGGCAGGACGTAGAAGGGCGCCGCCACGAAGAGCTGCGCGAGCACCACCGCCGCGGTGGTGAAGGGGAGCCGGATCCCGACGCCGGCGAGCACGCCGCCGAGCAACCCGGCGCGCCCGAACGCGGCCAAGAGCGCGACACCGGCCACGGCGGGAGGGGTGACGGCGGGGAGTCGGACGAGCGCCTCCAGCGCGCGCGCCGCGCGACCCTCGTGCCGTCCGAGCCAGAACGCCAGCGGTGTCCCCAAGACGACCACCAGCGCGGCCGCCACCGTCGTCGTGGCGGCGCTCAGGGCCAGCGCGGGACCGAGGCCGTGCTCGAGGGCGGCGGTGAAGTCCACCGCGCGCGCCGTCAGCCCCAGCGCCACCACCGGGACCACGAGCAGTGCGACGAGCGTGGCGCCCAGTCCGCCGGCCGCGAGTCGCAGCACGCGCTCTCTCACGAGGGCTCCTCGCAGCGCGTGAATCCCCTCGCGCGCAACACCGCCAGCCCCTCGTCGCTGCGCAGCCAGCGCGCGAAGGAGCGGGCGAGGTCGAGGTGCGCGCTCTCCCGCACCACCGCGATCGGATAGCGCGCGACCACGAGCAGCGCGGGATCGAACGGCACCAGTCGCACGCGCTCCCCCGCCGCGATGGCGTCGGTGCGGTAGACGATGGCGGCGTCGGCCTCGCCGAGGAGCACCTTGGAGAGCACCTGCCGGACGTCCAGCTCGCGCGAGGCGATGCGCGCGCGAACCCCCGCCGCGACCTCGGGCGAGGCGCGCGAGAGGATCCGCTCCGTATAGGCGCCGATCGGCACCTCGGGCGTGCCGACCACCAGTCGATCCACGTGCGCGAGGTCGGCCAGGGCGCGCACGTTCGAGCGCGGCGGGACGACGATGACGGGCGCGTTGCAGGCGAGGGGGTGCGGCGTCTCGAGGCGCTCCGCGATGAGCTCCGCGTGCGTCGGACTGGCCGGGACGAACAGATCGGCAGGGGCGCCGGCCTCGATCTGCGAGCGCAGAACCTGGCTGCCGCCGGTCACGATGCGGACGTGGACGTCCGGATGGGAGCGCTCGAACGTGTGCGCGGCGTCCTGCATCGCGTCCGTCAGTGACGCGGCGGCGAAGACCGAGAGCGTCGCGCCCTCGTCTCCTCCACACGCGCCCGCCGAGAGCGCAGCGATGAAAAGCAACGCCCGCCTCACGTCCGCCCCACCTCGCGGCCGGTGCCGCGCGTCTCGTAGCCGCCTGCGGCGCGGAGCTGTCGCCGGAAGCTCGCGCCGTTCAGGATCGACAGGAGCCGCTCTACTTCGGGTTGGCGGATGTACGCAGCCGGCACGACGAGGTCGAAGCGCTCTTCGTGCAGCGGAACGAGCTCGAGCCCATGCGCCAGGGCGACGGAGTCGGTGGCGATGCCGGTGTCCGTCGCGCCGATGGCGACGGCGCGCGCGACCTCCTCGTGGCTCGCCGCGGTCTTGTCGTAGCCAGCGACTTGTGCCGACCCGATCCCCGCTCGGACGAGCTCGCGGTCCAAGAGCTCGCGCGCGGCGGATCCCGGGGCGCGGTTCAGGACGCGTACGTCTTGTCGGGCCAGGTCGGCGACGCTCCGGATGGCCAGCGGGTTGCCGGCGGCGACGACCAGCCCCTCGCGGGTGGAGGCGAGCTCTACGGTGACGCAGGCGCGCTTGGGCACGAGTCGCTTCACGAAGGGCAGGTTGTGCTCGCCGCTCGCCGCGTCGTAGAGGTGCGTGCCGGCGATGTGGACCTCGTGGCGGGCGACCGAGCGCAGCGCGCGCGTGCTGGTCTGGTCGATCCACGCGACCGGCACCCCGGCGCGCTCCGCGAGGCCGGCCAGCAGGCCTAGAGCGGGATCGCAGCCGGCGACGATGACCCGATCGCCGCTGGAGCGCTGCGCGTCGAGCAGGCTCGCCTGCCGGCCTCGCTCGACCAGCTCGGCGTCGGCCACCTCGCCGAGCGCCACCGGATGGGCCACCCACCGGTCGTCGACCCGTGCCAGGCGAACGCGACCTCGCGCGGGCGTGCCCTCGGCGCGGCGGACGTTCACGGGCTCGGGCGTGTCGTCGAGCCAGAAGAGCGCCTCGACCGAGCACTCGAGCGCGCGCGCGAGGCGCAGCGCCACCGAGGTCGAGGGCACCGAGCGACCGGACTCGATGGCCGACAGCGCTTGTCGGCTCAGTCCGACCCTGCGCGCCAGCTCCATCTGTCCGAGCCCGCGTTCACGCCGTCTCCGGGAGACCGAGTTGCTCGTGCCCTCGTTGGCCATTGCTGGGGGCGGTAGAG
This sequence comes from uncultured Pseudomonadota bacterium, assembly GCA_963832725.1. GTDB lineage: Bacteria > Myxococcota_A > Polyangia > Polyangiales > Sandaracinaceae > JAEZBP01. The sequence goes on along the minus strand of CAWHVG010000005.1, from coordinate 1,381,051 downwards.
TATACGCGTCGGGACGTCAAGCACGCTTTCCGCCGTGGATGCGGCTCGCGGCCGACCGCCCGCGCCGAACCAGTCCCGCGTGCAGCGCAGCTTCTTCGTCGTCATTCCCCGTCGAGTGCCATCATCGCACTTCGGGTTCGGCTGAGCGCGCTGCTCCTCGTGGCAGCCCTGCTCGGCGGCGCCCTCGCGCCGTCTTTGGCCAGCGCCCAGGACATGGAGGGAGCTGCCCTGGCCTACCGGTGCGTGGGTCCGGCCGCCCACCGGTGACGGAGCCACCTACCCGGTCGCGTATCAGCTTCAGCTCTCGGTCGTGGGTCCCTGAGCCCCGCCACGTGGGGGATTGCTCCCTCGCCGTTCGGAGGGCACCGGTATAGGATGACGCCGTGAGTGATCCCGGGGATCGCGGAAGGCCCACGATTCCCGAGGCCTTCGATTCGAGCCTGCTCTTCCCGACGCCGGACGGCGGGGCGCAGCCGGTGCTCGTCGTGCTCACGGGGCCGCAGGTCGGCCAGCGCATCCGCCTCGAGGAGGCGGCGACCATCGGGCGCGATCCGGAGGCCGATTCTGATGCTCACCGACTCGTCGGTCGATTGGCGTCACTGCCGGGTGGAGCCCCGCGACGAGGGCTGGATGGTGGTGGACCTGACCGGCGAGCGCAGGACGGAGGTCAACGGCATGCGCGTGGCGGAGCTGCTCCTCTCGCCCGACGATCAGATCATCGTCGGGGGCGAGGTGATCCGCTTCGAGGTCCACGATTCCGTCGAGCAGGCGTACGACGAGGCCGTGCTCGAGCGCCTCAACACGGACGAGCTCACGGGGCTCTTGGCCCGCCGCAAGTTCGATCTCGAGCTGACCAGCGCCCTCATGGCCGCGGTCCAACGGCGGGAGCCGCTGGTGGTGGCGGTGCTCGACATCGACCGGCTCAAGCCGATCAACGACCGCCACGGCCACCTGGTGGGCGCGCGGGTCATCGCCGAGGTGGGCGGCATCGTCGGCCGTGTGGTCGGCGAGCGAGGGCCGGCATGCAGGCTCGGCGGAGACGAGTTCGGGGTGGTGCTGCCCGGTCACGACGGCGCGATGGGCGAGCAGGTAGCCGGCGCCGTGCGGGCCGAGGTCGCGGCGGCGTGCTTCGAGCACGAGGGCGAGGCCCTTCAGGTTCGGATCTCGGGCGGTGTGGCGTTCTACCCCGACCACGGCGCGTCCCCGCTCGAGCTGCTGCGGGCGGCCGACCAGGCGCTCTACCGGGCCAAGCGAGAGGGCGGCGACCGCATCGAGGTCCGCTGACCACCTCGCAACGGGGCGCGATTCGGCGTACAACGGCGGCCCTTCGATGGAAGTCCTCTACTTCATCGTGCTCGTCGGCGTGCTCATCTTCGTCCACGAGCTCGGGCACTTCGTCTGGGCGAAGTTCTTCGGGGTGAAGGTCCTGAAGTTCAGCCTCGGCTTCGGCCCGAGGATTGCCGGCTTCGAGCGCGGCGGGACGGAGTACGTGATCGCGGCCCTCCCGCTCGGCGGCTACGTCCGGATGCTCGGCGAGGGCCCGAACGATCGCATCCGCCCCGAGGACGACGGTCATGCCTTCTGGCAGCAGCCGCTCTGGAAGCGGATGATCATCGTCTTCGCCGGGCCGGCCATGAACCTGGTCTTCCCGATCGCGCTCCTCTTCGTGGTCTTCCTCGGCCACACGCAGACCGCGCCGGCGGTGATCGGGACGGTCTTTCCCGCTCGACCCGCCGACGGCGTGCTCCAGCCCGGCGACCGCGTGCTCGAGGTGGACGACGAGGAGGTGAGCACGTTCTACGAGCTGGCGCGCATCATTCAGGAGCATCCTCGCCAGGACGTCGAGATGGTCGTGGAGCGCGACGGCGAGCGGCACAAGGTCCACGTCACGCCGTTCTTGGCTCGCTCCGCCCGCGCGCCGCTGGACCTGGTCGAGGAGGTCGGCCGCATCGGCATCAAGCCGCACCACCCGCTGGCGGTGATCGGCGTGACCTCCCCCTCCAGCCCCGCGGCGGGCGCGCGCCTGCGCACCTTCGATTGGGTCGTGGCCGCGGCGCGCCGGCCGGTCGAGCGCTGGATCGATCTCGAGGAGGCACTGCACGGCAACAACGGCTCCACCGTGCCGGTGAGCTACCTGCGCCCGACCCGCGTGCCGGACGCGCTCGGGGGGCTGGTGGAGTTGGAGGTCTACGATCCGCACGTCACGACGCTGACCCCGGAGCCGGGGCCGGGCGACGCGCTCTCGCGGGCGGGCATCGAGCCCTCGGACCTCTACGTCAGCGCGGTGGCGCTGGTCGCGGGCGGCGAGTCCGATCTGCGGCCGGGCGACCGCCTGATGAGCCTCGACGGCCGCCCTTTGCGGATGTGGGCGACGATGCTGGAGGACGTGGCGGCGCAGCCGGACGCGGTGCACGAGCTGGCCTGGCGGCGCGGCGATCAGCTCGTCACCCGTCGCTATCGTCTGCAGCCCGCGCGCACGACCTCGGGCGACGAGTACGACGAGCGACTCCGGGTCTTCACGCGCGGCGGCCGCCACATCGCAACCCTCGGTCATTCGCGGCCGACCGTCCTCGACCCGCCCGTTCCGATCCCGTCCCCCGCGCTCTACGCCGCCGGCCAGGCCTTCCGCGTCAGCGCCGAGCTGGTGGAGGTCACGGTCTACTCGGTGGTGCGCCTCTTCCAAGGCCGGCTCTCGGTGAAGACCATCGGCGGCCCCTTGCGCGTGTTCGAGGAGACCGCCGCCGCGTCGCGCGAGGGCGCGCTCAACTACCTCAGCCTGATGGCGTTCATCAGCATCAACCTCGGGCTGATCAACCTGCTGCCGATCCCGTTGCTCGACGGCGGGCACCTGCTCTTCTTCCTGCTCGAGGCGGTCGCGCAGCGGCCGGTCAGCGTGCGCTTGCGGCAGTACGCGTCGCTGGTCGGGCTGGTGCTCTTGGCCATGCTGATGATCCTCGCGTTCAAGAATGACATCGAGCGGCAGTGGCCCAACGGCATCTGGGCCGGCATCACCGAGACCTTCGAGTCGTCGGACTGAAAGAACGAGATGAGCGAGCAAGCCTCAGCGGCGCGGCGGGTGGCCACGCGCGTGCTTCAGCGGGTGGCCGGCGAGGGCGCGTGGGCCACGCCGACCCTCGACGCGGAGATCGCGCGCGCCCGGCTCGACCGGCGGGACGCCGGACTGGCCACGGAGATCACCTACGGCGCACTGCGCGTGCTGCCGGCGCTCGATTCGGGCGCTCGACGCGTTCCTGTCGAAGCCGAAGAAGGTCGACCCCTACCTGCGGGCGGCGCTGCGGGCCGGCGCCTACCAGCTCCTGCACCTCTCGCGGGTGCCGCCGCACGCCGTCGTCTCGGACGCGGTCTCGCTGGTCAAGCACGAGCGCGGGCCGCGCCTGTCGGGAGTCGCCAACGCCGTCTTGCGCAAGGTGGCCGCCACGCGTCCGAGCGAACCGGCGCAACCAGAGCGGATGGAGGTGCCACCGTGGGTCGCGCGATCGCTCCGCCGCTCGCTCGGCGAGACACGCGCGGAGCTCTTTCTGTCCTCGCGCACGCTGCCGCCACCGACGGGGCTCCGCGCGGTGGGGCGGAGCGCGGATGCGCTGGCGGACGCCATCCGCGAGGTGCGTCCGGAGGCCGAGGTGTCGGTCAGCGCGTTGGCGCCGCGCGGGGTGAACGTCCGCGGCGCGGGCGACCCGCGGGAGCTGCCCGGCTACGCGAGCGGCCACTTCGCGGTGCAGGAGCTGGGCTCGCAGCTCGTGGTGGAGCTCGTCGGCGCCGCCCCGGGTGAGCGCGTCGCCGATCTCTGCGCAGGCCACGGCACCAAGAGCCTCGCCTTGGCGGAGCGCGTCGGAGACGCGGAGGTCGTCGCCGTCGATCTCTACGAAGAGAAGCTCGAGCGGGCTTCGCGCGAGCGCGAGCGGCTGGCGATTGACGTGTCCCTCCGCACCCTCGCGCTCGACCTGACCGTCGGCACCGGCGGCCTCGACGCGAGCTTCGATCGCGTCCTGGTCGACTCGCCCTGCACGGGGCTCGGCACGGTCCACCGGCGCCCCGAGCTCTTGCTGCGGTTGGGGCCCGAGGACCCGGCGCGCATGGCCGCGCTGCAGACGCGCATCCTGACCACGGCGGCGTCGCTGGTGCGGCCGGGAGGGCTCTTGGTGTACGCCGTCTGCTCGCCGACCGACGAGGAGGGGCGGGACGTGGCCGATGCCCTCGAGGAGCGCGTCGCAGGTCTGACCCGCCTGCCTTCGTCTCCCGGTGATCCGATCTCGGCGGACGAGGACGGGATCTCGCGCATCGGCCCGTGGGCCGAGGGCGCCGACGCCTATCAGGTCGTGCGATGGACCCGCGAACGTGGATGAAACGCTGATCGCCTTGACACCTTGCGGGGCCACGGCTAAGGTCCGCGAACTTTTGTCACGGGGCGTAGCGCAGTCTGGTAGCGCGCATGGTTCGGGACCATGAGGTCGGAGGTTCGAATCCTCTCGCCCCGAGTGACTCAACCCCGCTTCGAGCGACGGAAAGTCGAACAGACCGCCGATTGAAGCGAGTTGGGAGCCCGTTCATGAGCGCCGTGGCGCAGAGCAGGGAGGGGCAGACCACCATGGCCAAAGCCATTCCCGCGGTGCGAGTGCTGGTCGTCGACGACGATCCGGCCATTTGCGAGTACATGCAAACCTTCCTCGCGAAGGACGGGTTCGAGGTTACGACCGAGACCGATCCGACGCTGGTCGAGGAAGAGGTCAAGCGCGGCGGGTATCACCTCGTCGTGCTCGACCTGATGATGCCGCAGATGGACGGAATCGAGCTGTTGACCCGGATCCGGAAGATCGACTCCGACGTAGCGGTCGTGATCTTCACCGGCTACCCGTCACTCGAGACTGCGGTTCAATCGATCAAGCTCGACGCGGTCGACTATCTGAAGAAGCCCTTCAATCCCGAGGAGTTCCGCGAGGTGCTCGATCGGGTGATGAAGAAGAAGGGGCTCGTCCGCACGCCGGAGGAGAACCTTCATCGCTTCATCGGCGAGACGATCCGCGGGCTCCGGAAGGGTCGCACCCTGACCCTCAAGCAGATGTCCCGTCGGACGGGGCTGAGCGTGTCGCTGCTCTCGCAGATCGAGCGCGCGGAGTCGAGCGCCTCGATCAGCTCGCTCTACAAGATCGCCTCTGCGCTCGACGTGCACATCGGCGATCTCTTCGGCGACTTCTAGATGTCCTCCGCGGAACTCGCAACACGATCTGGCCGGCTCTCGACGCCGATCTCGGGCGCGAGCCTCCTCGAAAATGCTTTGCATTTCCTGCGGGGGCGCGCACCCAATCTCGACGCCGATCGCTCGGCCATACCGGTCACGACTTCCGCCTCGGACATCTAGGCCCTCCGTCGATCTCCGATTCGCGCGGTTGCGACGGCGCCGGTGGACGCCTCGCCGGCGCCGCGGTCGTGCGAATCGGTCGCGCTGGCAGGAGCGGGAGCCCGTGCGCGCACCGTCGATCTCCGATTCGCGCGGTTGCGACGGCGCCGGTGGACGCCTCGGTGGTGCCGCGGTCGTGTGATTCGGTCGCGCCGGCGGGAGGCGGGAGTCCGTTCCCGCGCCGCATCGGGGCTGCGATCGCGCGAATGGCTCTCGTGACTTGCGGGACGCGCCGGCGAACCCGGAGCGCGTGCTCCGCGTCGGCGCGAGCACGGCCGCTCGGCGCCCGCGCCCGCGCCTGCGGTCAGCAGCGACGGCCGCGGCCGGCCGGGTCGGCGTACTGCCCGCTGTCGGAGTCGCTGCAGGAACGCCCGCGCCCGCAACTCCGCCCACGGCCGGCCGGATCGGCGTTGGGCCCGCTGTCGCTGTCACTGCACGAGCGCGGCCTCTGCCGACGGCCGCCGCCGCAGTTCCTGCCGCCACCGGCCGGATCGGCGTTGGGTCCGCTGTCGCTGTCGCTGCACGAGCGCGGCCTCTGCCGACGGCCGCCGCCGCAGCTGCGCCCGCCGCCGGCCGGGTCGGCGTTGGGCCCGCTGTCGCTGTCGGTGCAGGAGCGCCCGCGGCCTCTGCCACCGCAGCTGCGCCCGCCACCGGCCGGGTCGGCGTTGGGCCCGCTGTCGCTGTCGGTGCAGTTCCCCGAACGGCCGCGCCTCTGATTGCCGCCGCTGCAGTGACGCCCCTGACCGGCTCGGTCGCCGTACTGTCCGCTGTCGCTGTCGCTGCACCCCGTCCGGCGGCAGTGCCCGTGGTTGGCCCCGTCGGCGTACTGTCCGCTGTCGCGATCGGTGCACTGGGCCTCGGCGACCCCGATGCCGACGCCGAGCACGGCCACGGATGCGCCGAGCGCGGCCATCGCGCCGCGCCGTCCGAGCGCCCTCTCCGACGCGATGTCTTCGTCGCTCAGCGTCTTCGCGGCGGACGTCGTCCTGGATTTGCCTTCCATCGACCGGCCTCCCTTCTGCGTTCGAGGGGACCACGTCAGCGCGTACGGATCCAGAGTCGCGTGGAAATTTCCCTCGGCCGCGCTCCGTGGCGGAGCGAGACAGCGGCGTGATTTTCCGGTACTGCTTGCGACATGTCGCGCTCCGTGTTCGACCGTACCTTCGTCGCGCTCGCGCTCGCCGGTGCTCTCGGCGGCTGCTCCCACACGTTCTTCCAGTTCCACATCGACCGGGCGCAGCAGAACGAGATCATGACGGCGCGCAACACGCTGACCGTCTCCGCTCAGGGCGACCTGAACACCCTCGCGCAGGTGGTGGACCTGAACGGGCGGCGCGCGGTGGAGACGCTCTTGGCCGGCATGACCGTCGAGCGGACCGAGGCCGACCCGCAGTTTCAGCGGCTCGTGCGCGGGCTCTACCTCGGCATCATGAGCGACGGCGAGAGCCCGCTGACGGCGCTCGACTCCGACCTAGGCGCCATCGCGCTCCGCGCCGGGCAGCGCGCGGCGGCCAACGGGCTCAGCCAGATGGGCCTCGGCGGCATCGCTGCCATGGTCGGCGTGGTCGGCGACGACAGCGGCCAGCGGCTCCGCGAGATGCAGGGCTCGCTGATCCACGGCGGCGCGGGCACCTGCACGCAGCTCGTCCCGATCATCTCCTACGACGCGGCCATCCTCGGCCACATCCACTCGCAGGTGGCGGAGCAGGACGCGACGTACCTCGACTGGCGCCGGCGCGTACGGGCCATCCATCTGGTCCGTTTCGGCTGTCCGAACGGGCAGATGCTCATGCTGCTCACGAAGAACGCCGGCGAACCGGGCGTGCGTGTCCTCGGCTGGCACTTCGTCACGGCGGAGGAGTGGACCGCCCTGGATCCGCGCCTCCGGCAAGCGCTCGACCTGCCCTGACCGAGACTTGGAGATGCTCGAAGGCCCATCGGTGGACGCGCCGCGCTTGCGAGAGGGCTCGCCGAGCACCGCGGCGCGGCTGACCGTAGCCCCTTTTTCCCACGATGCTGGGCGCGGCCTTCGTCGTCACTCCTCGATCCTCACACCGACGCCCCGCCGAGATCGGGCCGCACCATCGATCGGGCGCGGGAGAGCTTTTGCGCGGTCGGTTGCGGGTGTGTAAGTGCCCCCCGTGAACGAGCGTCCGCGGGTGCTCAGCGCCGTCGGCCTGGAGAAGGTCTACGAGATGGGCGAGGTCGAGGTCCGCGCCCTGCGCGGGGTGGACGTCGACCTCTACGAGGGCGAGCTGATGGTGTTGCTCGGCGCCTCGGGCAGTGGGAAGTCGACGCTGCTGAACATCCTCGGCGGGCTGGATGTGCCGACGGCCGGCCATGTCAGCTACCGCGACTGGGACCTCACCGAGGCCGACGAGGGCGAGCTGACGCGCTATCGGCGCCACCACGTCGGCTTCGTCTTCCAGTTCTACAACCTCATCCCGAGCCTCACCGCGCGCGAGAACGTGGCACTGGTCACCGAGATCGCCGAGGAGCCGCTCACGCCCGAGGAGGCGCTCGGGATGGTCGGTCTCGAGAAGCGCATCGACCACTTCCCGGCCCAGCTCTCCGGTGGCGAGCAGCAGCGCGTGGCCATCGCCCGCGCCATCGCCAAGCGGCCGGACGTGCTGCTCTGCGATGAGCCGACCGGCGCGCTCGACTTCCGGACCGGCAAGCTCGTCCTCGACGTGCTCGAGCGGGTGAACCGCGAGCTCGGCACGACCACGGCGGTCATCACGCACAACGCGCCCATCGCGAAGATGGCCGACCGGGTGATCACGCTGGCCGACGGGCAGGTGCTCTCGGTCGAGGCGAACGCGGAGAGGCTGCGCCCCTCGGAGATCTCGTGGTGAGCGTCGCGCGGCGGGCCGGTCTCGGCCGCGCCTCCGGAACGGCGAGCGGTGAAGCGCTCCTCGTGGCGGCGTCTCGTCGCACGCTCGCGGCGGCGTCATGATCGCGCCGCTCGATCGCAAGCTCCTGCGCGACCTGACCACCATGGGCGGTCAGGTGATCACCATCGCCCTCGTCGTGGCGGCCGGCATCGCCACCTACGTCACGCTGCAGGGCACCTTCCGCAGCCTGGAGGACTCGCGCGACGCCTACTACGAGCGCCTCCGCTTCGGCGACGTCTTCGCGTCGGCGCGGCGTGCCCCCGTCTCGGTGGCGCGGCGGATCGAGGCGCTGCCCGGCGTGGCCCGCGTCTACCCGCGGGTCGTGGAGTCCGTCTCGCTCCCCTTGCCGCGCGAGCCGGAGCCCGCGGCGGGGCAGATTGTCAGCATCCCGGCGGACGGGACCCAACCACCGCTCGACGGGATTGTCGTCCAGAGCGGGCGCTGGCCCGAGCCGGGACGGGCCGAAGAGATCCTCCTGCTCGACAACTTCGCCAAGGCGCGCGGAATCGAGCCGGGCGACGCGCTCTCGGTGATCCTCAACGGGACCCGCCGGGATCTGCGCGTGGTGGGCACCGCGCTCTCGCCCGAGTTCGTCTTCGCCATCGCGCCGGGCGGTGCCATGCCCGAGCCGGACGGCTTCGCGGTGATCTGGATGCTGGAGGACGCCGTGGCGGCCTCCTACCAGATGGAGGCCGCGTTCGACGACGTCGTGATCGACCTGATGCCCGGCGCCGACGAGAGCGGCGTGCTCGACGGCGTGGACCGGATCCTCGAGCCCTACGGCGGGCTCGGCGCGGTCGGCCGGAGCCTGCAGCAATCGAACTACTTCTTGAGTCAGGAGCTGCAGGGGCTCGAGCAGATGGCGGACGTCGTGCCGGTGATCTTCCTGGCGGTGGCCGCGTTTCTCTTGAACGTCGTGCTGTCGAGGCTCATCCATCTGCAGCGCGGTCAGATCGCCGCGCTCAAAGCGCTAGGATACGCCGATCGTCAGATCGGATTCCACTACCTGAAGCTGGTCTCGGTGGTGGTGGTGATCGGCGCCGTGGCCGGCATCGCGCTGGGCGTGTGGTTGGGCGGCGCCATGACCCAGCTCTACACCAAGTTCTTCCAGTTCCCGGTGCTGGAGTACCGGCTCGACGCGGGCGTGGCGCTGACCGGCGTCGTGGTGAGCCTGGTCGCCGCCGTGGCGGGTGGGCTCTTCGCCGTGCGGAGCGTGGTGCGCCTGCCGCCGGCCGAGGCCATGCGCCCGCCCGCGCCCCCGCTCTACAGCCGCAACATCGTGGAGCGACTGGGGCTGTTCTCGCTCTTCGGCACCTCGGCGCGGATGGTCTTCCGCGAGATCACGCGCCGCCCGCTCCGCCTCGCGCTCTCCTCGCTCGGGATCTCGATGGCGGTGGCGATCATGGTCGCCGGCCGCTTCGGGGTGGACTCGTTCGAGTACATGGTCGACCAGGTCTTCGAGACGGCGATGACGGAGGACCTCTCGGTCAGCTTCGTCAACGCGATGCCCGAGCGGGTGGTGAACGAGCTCGCGCACCTGCCGGGCGTGACACGGGCGGAGGGGATGCGCGTCGTCCCGGTGCGCTTCGCCAACGGCCCGCGCCACCGCGACTCGATGATCTTCGGCCAGCCCGACGACCTGACCATGCGCCGCCTGCTCGACAGCGACGGGAACGAAGTGGCGCTCCCGCGCGAAGGGCTGCTGATGGAGAGCACGCTGGCGCGCATCCTCGGGGTCGGCGTCGGCGACACCGTGCAGGTGCAGGTCCGCGAAGGGCAGCGAGGCACCTACGACCTCCCCGTCGCCGCGCTGATCGACGAGATGTACGGGCTGCAGACCTACATGGCGATCGACCCGCTCTCGCGCCTGCTGCACGAGGATCGGACGGTGTCGACGGTGCTGCTCGCGGTCGATCCGTGGACGATGGACGAGGTGCGGGCGCGCCTCCGCGACATGCGGGGCGTGGCGGGGATCTCGCGGCGGACGGCGTTGATCGAGCGGGTGCGGGCGCAGACCGGCGAGACCTGGCTGGCGATGACGCTGGTGCTGACGCTCTTCGCCGCGACCATCGCCATCGGCGTCGTCTACAACAACGCCCGCGTCTCGCTCTCGCTCCGGAGCCGCGATCTGGCGAGCCTGCGCGTGCTCGGGTTCACGAGGGCCGAGATCAGCGCCGTGCTCCTCGGCGAGCTGGCGGTGCAAGTGCTCTTGGCGATCCCCATCGGGCTCGTGATCGGGACGATGATGGCGAACGCCGTGATGGCCACCGCCGATCCGGAGCGATACCGCATGCCGGCGATGATCAGCAGCCAGACCTATGCGTTCGCGACGCTGGTCACGCTGGGTGCGGGGTTGGTGAGCGCGCTCCTGGTGCGCCGGAAGCTCGATCAGCTCGATTTGATCGGCGTGTTGAAGACGAGGGAATGAGCGATGGACCAGATGAGCCCGAAGGCGTCTGCGCCGAGCGCGAAATCGAAGAAGCGTGCCCGCGCCAAGTGGTTGCGCCGCACGATCTGGATCCTGGTCACGCTGGGACTGGCGGCCACCATCGTCATGGCGTTCTTGCCGAAGCCGGTGCCGGTGGATCTGGTCCGCGCGCACCGCGACACGCTGCGGGTGACGGTGGACGAGGACGGCCGCACGCGGGTGAAGGACCGCTACGAGGTGGGTGCGCCGCTGACCGGGAACCTCGCGCGCATCGAGCTGGATCCCGGCGATTCCGTGACAGAAGGGCAGGTGGTCGCCCGCTTGGTGCCGCTCGCGCGCCCCTTGATGGATCCGAGCTCGCGCGCCGAGGCGGAGGCGCGGGTGGCGGCGTCGTCGGCGGCGAGGCGGCAGGCGCAGTCCTCGGTGGAGCGCGCGCGGGCCGCGCAGCAGTTCGCGGAGTCGCAGGCTGGGCGGGTGCGTCAGCTCGCGGAGCGGGGCACGGCGGCGCGCGAGGAGCTCGAGCGCTCCGAGCTCGAGGTGCGCAGCCGGCAGGAGGAGCTGGTGAGCGCGGAGTTCGGCGTTCGAGTGGCGGCGCACGAGCTGGAGGTCGCGCGGGCGGCGCTCGGTCGCTATGGACCGCACGCGGAGGGCGCGGGGGAGCAGCTCGACGTGACCTCGCCGATCGCCGGGATGGTGCTGCGGGTGCTGCGTGAGAGCGGCGGCGTGGTGCAGGCGGGCACCCCCTTGATGGAGGTCGGCGATCCGGCGCGACTGGAGATCGCGACCGACGTGCTGACCAGCGACGCGGTGGACATCGAGGCGGGGGATCACGTGGTCATCGAGCGCTGGGGAGGCGGGGAGGACCTGCGAGGCCACGTCCGCTTGATTGAGCCGAGCGCGTTCACGCGGACGAGCGCGCTCGGAGTCGAGGAGCAGCGCGTGAACGTGGTCATCGACCTCGACTCGCCCCGTGAGGAGTGGCACCGGCTCGGCGACGGCTATCGGGTCGAGACGCGGATCGTGATTTGGGAGGAGCCGGACGTGTTGGTGGTGCCGGCGAGCGCGGTGTTTCGGCACGGTGAGGGCTGGGCGGTCTATCGGATGGTGGACGGCAAGGCGGTGTTGACGGCGATCGAGACGGGCCGTGAGAACGGTCTGTCGGTGCAGATCCTGAGCGGCGTGGACGAGGGCGCCACGCTGATCGCGCATCCCTCCGATCGGGTCGTGGACGGGGTTCAGGTGCAGGGGAGGCAGTGACTTTCGGGGGGGCTAGCTGGTTCTCGACTTGGGTGGTTCGTTGTCTTGGCGCTGGGAGAGGTCGGGGCGCCGGCGATTGGTGTCTGCTTCGGCGGGTCGGCCCGTCGGGGGCTTCGTCCTCGCTAGGCGCTCGCTTCGCTCGCGAGTCGCTCGGTCGAGTCCCCCGCCGGGCCTGGATTGGGGTCGCCGTTTGCTTCTTGGGTGAGAAGGAGGGCTCGCGGCACCGCGACCTCCGCCGCGCGCGGCTCGTATCCTTGCCGCGTCGCGGCGAAATTCGAACGGCGGAATTTCGTCACGCCGCGGGTGGCTGCGGGCGCGACTCGCTGCGGTCGTGGCGCTGGGAGCCCGGGTGGGCGTTCGCCGGCTGGCTGGGCCGCGGGCGGCTGCGTGCTGGTGATTTGGATTGTAGCGCGGCCGGGTGGATGGTGGGTGGCTGGGTGCTCGGCCGGTCGGCGGTGGGCGGCTGCGTGCTCTGCCGGTCGGCTGCGTGCTCGTGAGGTCGATCGCGGGGCGGCTGGGTCGGTGGCGGTTTCGATCGGATCAGTTCGTCGACTGCGCGCGTGGGGCGCTCGCCGGGGTGGTCATCTGGATCTGTGGGGCCGCTGGATCGACGGGCGGCTTCGATCGGATCAGTTCGTCGACTGCGCGCGTGGAGCGCTCGCCGGGGTGGCCAAGGCGCTCAGGCGGCGGCGCAGCGGAGCGTCGACGGCGAGCGGGAGGGCTTCGCCGGCGATGCTGCGGGCGCGGGTTTGGTCGCTGGTCGCCAAGAGCTCGGCGTAGCGTGCCCGCGCCAGCAGGTCCTCGGGCGCACGCTCGACCCACGCGGCGAGCGCCTGGAGCGCCTGCTCGCGCTCGCCCCGCTGCCACGCCGCTTCGACGGAAGCGCGGGCTCGCTCGCGCGCGTTCAGCTCCGGGGCGTCCGCCGGTAGGGCGGCGTAGAGGGCCGCAGCGTCGTCCACCCGGCCGAGCTCTTCCAGCATCCGCGCTCGCGCGGCCCGCAGGCGGACGTCTTCGCCCGCCAGCGCGTCGAGCGCTCCTTGCGCGTCGCCGGTGTCCATCCGCGCCTCGGCCAGCGCGAGCTTCAGGGGGACGGCGCCACGCCGGGCCTCCGCCCGCGCCAGAACCTGCGCCGCCAGGGCCGGTCGACCCGCGTCCCGCAACGCCCGCCCGAGCGCGACTGGTCCTGCCGGCCACGCGCCGCTACCCGGCTCGATCCGCGAGAGCACTTCAGCTGCTTCGCCGAGACGACCGCGCGCCAGGAGGGCCTGCCCGAGCACCAGCCTCGGCTCGGCGCCAGCCTCGCTCGCCATCGCCACCCGCGCCAGCTCCTCCGCCCGCTCCGGCATGTCGATCGCCAGGTATCCTCGCGCCACCTCGAGCAGCTCGGACGGGCTCTCGGGCATCCACGCCGCCAAGAGCCCCTCCGCCCGATCGTGATCCCCCGCCGCGATCGCCGCCTGCAAGAGCAGCGCGCGGTCGGTGTCGTCGTTCGGCAGCGCCGCCGCCAGTCGGAGCGCGACCTCGGGCTGTCCCGCCCGAAGCGCGGCCCGCGCGGCAGCCCGCACCTCGTCTGCGTGCACCGGCGTGAGCGCCAAGAGCGATCGCACTGCCTCCGCCGCGCCCTGCGCGTCCCCGCGCTCGACCGCCAGCGCGAGTCGGGCGCGCGCCGCCCCCGCGCCGTCCGCCCGAGTGAGATAGCGTTCCAGCACCGCGCCCGCTTCCTCGGGCCGATTCTCGAGCGCGGAGCAGCGCCGCCAGCGCGATCGGGCCCTCCTCGGAGCGCGGCGCCGCCGCAGCAGCGCGAGAGTAGGAGTCGATGGCTTGATCGATCCGTCCGTGCCGCTCCGCGATGTGCCCCCGCGTCAGCCAGAGGAGCTCGGAGTCGGGGTCCAGCCGCCCGCCCGCCCGGAGCAGGGCCAGCGCCTGCGGCTCGTCGCCCATCCGGTCACGCACATCGGCCAAGCGCGCGATCAAGAGCGGGTCGTCCTCGGGGCCGGAGCGCGCCAGCTCGTACTCCTGGGCCGCGAGGCGCAGGTCGCCCGCCAGGTTGGCCAGCTCGCCCCGGACGAAGTGCTCGTAGGAGTAGGGCGAGACGAAGATGCCGCGCCGCACCTCGCCGCCGACGCGGCGGGTGATTGTCGGGGAGCCGGCGGCGCCGCAGGCCGTGAGCGCGGCTAGCGCGAGCGCGACCGGGAGCCGCTGAAGGGTCGACAACACCTGGCCTGGTATCGTCCATCCGGAGGCTCGGCGCCAGCGGCGCTTCGGTACGGGGACACCGCTTGCTTGGTCGGGGTCGCGGATCGCCGAGACGGGCCGACGCCGCGCAGGCGAGGATGGACGCGACGACGTCGATGGACATGGTCTCGCACATGCCCGAGCCCTACCGTGTGATCCCTCCGGGCGGTGGTGTCCGAGCCCCACGTGCGCAGCTTCCTCGCCGGCGAGCAAAGACGAGCGTCCAGCTACGACGACTGGACGCGCTGCGTCGGATTCGTCGACGCGAGCTCGACGCGTCCTTCTCCTGAGCGGTACCGGACCCGGTAGCGAGATTCGAGCGAGGCCCGGCCGCGTCGCGGAATCGCCGGCGTATTACAGTAAATGTTCAATGTTGAACTTTAAAGGTAATGATTGCCGATCCAAAGTCCAAAGTTGGTCTCTAATCGCTAAATTTAGTGATTTTTCCGAAAGTTTGGACTTTGAAACGCCAAATTTAGTGATTTTTCCGAAAGTTTGGACTTCGAACGGCGACCGCCGCCGATCCGAGACCAAGTTTGGGAATCGTGGCCCGGCGGACGCCGAGCTCGCCCCGCCATGCAGGCGCAGACGCCGACGAGGGCCTCCTGGACGCGGAGCGCGTGCTCCCTCTGCGGAGCACAGGCTCAGCGGCAGAGCGCGAGCTGGGCTGCGTCGCAGGTGATCACGAGCTGCGAGCTGCAGTTCGAGCCCGAGCAGCCGCCGTCGACGCGCAGCGGCGGGGGCCACCTCGGCAAGAATTGCATCGCCGTGCCGATCGCCGTGTCCGAGCGGTAGGCGGTGGCGAACATCAGCGGTCCGGTGCGCATCATCGGGTCGTCGCTCCAGATCTGGAGGTGGACCACGTCCCACGTCCCGTCGTTCGTGGCGTTCGCCCGCAGATAGTCACCGGTGACGTCCATGGTCAGCGTGCCGTCGGTCTCGACGTGCAGCGTGCCGGCGCCGTCGGGGAGCATCTGATCGGGGCCGCTTTCGAACATCCCGCCGTTCTGCGGGCGGAAGCTGATGGTCACGTGCTGGACCACCGCCACGTCGATCGACATGAACTTCACGGCGATGTCGAAGCCTTCGGCCGGCGTGGGCGCGGAACCGCAGCCGAAGAGCGAGAGGCCGGCGAGGAGCGTGAACGCGAGGCGCCTCATCTCACATCCCTCCCACGATGTTGGGGAGCATGAACCCGTTCGGATCGGGGTCTGCCCGCCTCCGCTCGCCGCCGCCACGGCGACGCCGATGATGACGCCGATGATGACCGCGGCGCCCACGCCGATCGTGGGCCAGAACCACCACTCGTTCGTGACGTCGCCGCCCGCGGCGCCGCTCTCGTTCATGGCGGCGCTCAGGTCGGCGCCGCTGCCGACCTCCTCGAGCGTGACGTCCACCCGCGCCTGCTCGCCGGGCGCGATGTGGGCTTGGCGCCGCGCGCTCAGGTAGCCCGGCGCCAGCACCACCACCTCGTGGGTGCCCTGCGCGACCTCGACCGGCGCCACCGGCGAGACGCCTACGTCCTCGCCGTCCACCTGCACGCGGGCCCCGTCGACGTTCACCGTCACCATGAGCGTGGATGGTGGCGGCGGCGGGTTCGGAATCGATCCCTCGAGCTGCGCGCTCAGCGTCGCCATGGCCGCCGGGATCGCGGAGGTGTCGCGCGGCAGCTCGCCCGCGACGGGCTCGTGGCGCAGCACCCCACTGACCGGATCGCGCAGCTCGAGCGTGGCCTGGATGGGCCGCCGGCCCCGACCGTTCAGCCGGGCGATCATCCCCGCCTGCACGCCCGCTTCGGCGAGCTGCCCGCCGATGCACGTGTCGTCTTCGCAGGCCGCGATGGCGTCGCGGACCTGCGCGGCACCGAGCGCCAGGACCGGTCGTCCACCCGCCATCGGACCGAGCTGATCGACGAGGGCCTGCTGGGCGGCGGCGGCCTCGTCGTCCGACACGCGGCCGCTCGGGAGCACGACCACCATGATCGGCGGCGGCGCCGGGCGATGCGCCGCGGGCGCTCGGTCGCCGTGCTCCGGCGGGTGCTCGGCGTTCGCGGGCAGCGTCTCCGCGGGCTGGGCCTCGGGCTGGGCCTCGGCCTGTGCCTCCTCGCTCGGAGCCTCTTCGATCGGGGCGGGCTCGGCATCCGTGCCGTCCTGCGCGAGCGCGGCGATCGGCGTGCCCGCGAGGGCGATCGCGAAAGCGATCCACCAGGCTCGGGAAAAGGACCTGCTGGCAGGCTGCGACATGGCGCGGACGATACCGCCGCTCCGCGCTCGCTTTCCAGCACGGAGCGCGGCGCGAGGGTTTCGTTGAAACCCTGCCGGCCCTTCGAGTAGGATGCGCCGATTGTTCGCCGAGGGCGCCGCTCTCGGGTCATGCAGCCGGAGAGGCAACGATGAGCGAGGGGCAAGCAAAGTATCTCGACACCTTCCCTGGGTGGCTCCGCACGTTGGGCGACGACGCCGAGCGGCTGTCGTCGCTCCTCGAGGACAAAGGGGTCCCCGAGGGCGCGCGCGAAGCGATCGCCGGCGGGTTGAACTACCTCTTCAAGTCGCTGGACCTCATCCCCGACGGGATCGACGACATCGGCTACCTCGACGACGCCTTCGTCCTGCGGGTCGCCGCCGACCTGGCCGGCCGCGAGGACACGGGGGAGGTCGATCCGGAGAAGCTCGGGCTCCTCGGCGATCTGGCCAACGAGGCCGACGTCGTCCGCGAGTTCCTCGGCGACGACTACGCGCGTCTCGAGGGTTACGTGCGTGGCCTGCGCCGCGGGGCAGCCCGCGGTCGCTCGGTGGCGGATATCCTCGCCGAGGCCGAGGTGTGCTCGGACCTGCTCGCGGACGTCCGCGGCTTCGCCAAGAGCTACCAGTCGCCGAGCTTCTCCCGCGAGGAGAAGAACCTCATCAAGCTGCGCGCCTTCTTCGACGCCAAGCTGCCCAGGTAGGGCGCCCCCGGAGAAGGGGCCCGCGCCTCCTGCCGGGCCCTCGACACGACCGCGAGGACGGGCTAAATCGGCCCCGCGTGTCGTCTTGACGCGTTGCGTCGTGGCCCGCAGAAGCTAGCAACCCGGAAGACATTTCGGGAGCCCCATCGAGATTCGCCCATCGAATTCGGGAGTGCGATGAGTCCCATCTGGATGACGGTCGTCATCTTCGTCACCCTCAGCGCCTTCGCCTGGTCGGCGGTGCGCCGGTGGCGCCTGCTCATGGTCGGCACGGCCGAGCCGCGCTTCACCCTGGACGCGGACGCCCTGCGCCAGCACCTGGAGCGCGTCGTCGTCTACGTCTTCGGCCAGCGCAAGCTGCCGAAGAACAGCCGCTACCGCGCGGCGGGCCTGGCTCACGTCGGGATCTTCTCGGCGTTCGTGGTGCTGCTGCTCAACAGCGTGATGCTGTGGATCCGCGGTTACTCGCCGGAGTTCGACTTCTGGGGCGTGCTCGACCCGACCCAGCCGATCGGCGCGCTCTACTCGCTGGTCAAGGAGCTGTCGGCGTTCGCGGCCATCGCCGGTGGGTTCGTCTTCGTCTACTACCGCGTGGTCGTCCGGCCGCAGCGGATGAGCCTCGGGACCGAGGGCCTGCTCATCCTCGGCATCATCATCACCATGATGATCGCCGACTACATCTACGTCGGCGGCCACACCGTGCGCGAGGCGCGGGCGCTGGGCACGGGCGTCCACTGGCACTGGGCGGAGCCCTTCGGCTCGGCGCTCGGCCTGTGGTTCTCGGGGATGAGCGACGGCACCGTGACGGTGCTCGAGCACGTCGGGTTCTGGTGGCACGCGACCTGGGTGCTGCTCTTCTTGAACCTGCTGCCCTACAGCAAGCACTTCCACATCATCACGATCATCCCGAACATCTTCACCGAGCCGCTCGACGCCAAGGGCAAGCTGCCGGACGTGGACGACATCGAGGGCAAGGTCGAGCGCGACGAGCCGATTGGCATCGCGCGCCCCGAGCACCTCACGTGGAAGCACATCCTCGACCTCTACACCTGCACCGAGTGCGGGCGCTGCAGCGACAACTGCCCGGCCTTCACCACCGGCAAGGAGCTCTCGCCCAAGCACCTCACGCTGGCGCTGCGCGACCACCTCTACGAGCTGGAGCCCTACTACCTCGGCAACGCCGGCATCGAGTCGCCCGGCTACGACCCGGCGAAGGCGGCAGCGAAGACGGCCGCCGCCCACCCGTGGCCGGAGGGCTACCGCCACAAGCCGGAGCCGGTGGATCTCGATCGGCGACATCGTCGACCCGGAGGTCATCTGGGCCTGCACGACCTGCCGCGCCTGTGAGGAGCAGTGCCCGGTGAACATCTCCTACGTCGACAAGATCGTGGAGATGCGCCGCCACGAGATGATGATCAAGAACGAGTTCCCGCACGAGCTCCAGAGCGCCTTCCAGGCCATGGAGGTCAACGGGAACCCGTGGAACCTGCCGGCGATGGACCGCGGCAACTGGGCGAGCGGGATTGAGGTGGCCGGCCACCCGATCGAGGTGCCGCTCATCGGCGACAACCCGGACGCCGACGTCGTCTATTGGGCCGGCTGCGCGGCGAACTACGACGACGACGCCAAGAAGACCGCCCGGGCGGTGACCAAGCTGCTCCACCACGCGGGCGTGAGCTTCGCGATCATGGGCAACGAGGCGACCTGCACCGGCGATCCGGCGCGGCGCGCGGGTAACGAGTACCTCTTCCAGATCCTCGCCGAGCAGAACGTCGAGGCGCTCAACGGCCACGGCGTCGCCAAGAAGACGATCGTCACGGCCTGCCCGCACTGCTTCAACACGCTGGCCAACGAGTACCCCGCGTTCGGCGGCAAGTACGACGTCGTGCACCACAGCGAGTACTTCGCGCGGCTGATCGCCGACGGCCGGCTGCGTCCGAGCCGCCGGGTGGACGCGAAGATCGCGTACCACGACAGCTGCTACCTCGGCCGCTACAACAACGTCTACGACAGCCCGCGCGAGGTGCTCGAGAGTATCCCCGGCGTGCGCCTGGTCGAGGCCGAGTACTGGAACAAGGAGCGGGGCCTGTGCTGCGGCGCCGGCGGCGCTCAGTTCTGGAAAGAAGAGGAGAAGGGCGAGCAGCGCGTCAACACGAAGCGCACCCTGCAGCTCCTCGAGACCGGCGCCGACACCGTCGCCAGCGCCTGCCCCTTCTGCCGCACCATGATCGGCGACGGCATCAAGGCGGAGGAGCGCGAAGAAGACGTGACGCCGCTCGACATCGCCCAGGTGCTGGAGATGTCGATCGACTTCGAGGACACCGGCCGTCCCGAGGTCGAAGCCGCCGAGTAGCTCGTCCTCTGCATCTCCCCCTCCCTCGGGGAGGGGGCTGGGGGGGTGGGTGGCGGCCGGAAACGGCTGGAAAGCTCCAGCCCGGTTGCCAGCGGGATCCGGCCGTGTTTTCTTCTGCGACATGGCGTACGAGGACCGGATCCAGCAGCTGATCGAGTCGCACGAGGTCGTGCTCTTCATGAAGGGCACGCGCACCGCGCCCCAGTGCGGCTTTTCCGCACGGGTCGTCGACATCCTCGACGAGTACCTGGACGAGTACCGGACGGTCGACGTGCTGGCCGATCCGGCCATGCGCGAGGGCGTGAAGTCCTTCTCCAGCTGGCCGACGATCCCCCAGCTCTACGTGCGCCAGAAGTTCGTGGGGGGCTCCGACATCGTCCACGAGATGGTCAAGAACGGCGAGCTCTCCGAGGTGCTCGGGAAAGGCCCGATCGCGCTCGAGGTGCCTGAGGTGCGGATGACCTCGACCGCCAAGGCGGCGTTCTTGCGCTTCTGGGACAGCGACGGCGACACCGAAGAGCCGGTCGTGCGCCTCACCATCGGCTCGGACTGGGAGCCGCTGCTCGATCTCGACGAGGAGCGCGACGGGGACGTCTGCATCGACTACGACGAGCTCTCGCTGGTGATGACCCGCTCGACCGCGCGGCGCGCCAACGGCGTGGTCGTCGACTTCATCGAGCGCGGCGGGCAGAGCGGCTTCAAGGTCGAGAACCCGAACACGCCGCCGATGGTCAAGCAGCTCACGGTCGGCGAGCTGAAGGACTGGATCGACTCCGGCAAGCCGCACCTCTTGCTCGACGTCCGCACCGTCCCGGAGCGCGCCACGGCGAAGATCGAGCCCTCCGAGATGCTCGACGACGGCATGCGCGAGAAGCTCGACGCGATGGACCGGACCAAGACCGTCGTCTGCTACTGCCACCACGGGATGCGCAGCCAGCAGGCGGCCGAGCACCTGCTCCGGATGGGCTTCAAGGAAGTGCACAACCTGCAGGGCGGCATCGACGCCTGGTCGCTGCACGTCGACCCGGACATCCCCCGCTACTGAGGCCCGCGCGCATCGACTCCGTCGTGACGACGGTCCGCGTTGACCCGTGCTCGCACGCGCGGCTTCGTTCGCGCCAGGCATGACCGCGGGACGCCGCGACCGCCATCGATCGTCGAGCCGCCAGCCCGCCGTCGACGCGTTCACGCGCGTGTCGGCCTCGTGCTGCGCTCGGGCGCTGCGCTCTCGCCACGTGGGATCGCCAAAGCGCGACCGGCGTCGAGCGTTGACAGCAGAGAGCGCGCCTTCGATGCTCCCAGCCGGTGTTCACGCTCCTACAGAGCGCGGGTGAGGTGCCGGGCGGCTACGGGATCGCGCTCTTGCAGACGCTCCTGGCCCTCGGCGCGGTGTGCATCCTCGCCTGGGTGGTGCTGCGCTGGAGCGCCCGGCGCGGGCTCGGCGTCGGCCGCGGCCGAGTGCGTGTGCTGGAGCGCGTTCCGCTCGACGGACGGCGCTCGCTCTACCTGATCGAGGTCGGCGCACGCGTGCTCCTGGTCGGCGCCGGGGAAGGTGGCGCGCCGGCGCTCCTGGCGGAGCTCGACCCGAGCGAGCTGCCGCCGCCGGCCGAGCGCGCAGCGGGCTTCGGTGATCTCGTCGCGCGCATGCGGGGCGAGGGGTCACGCGCCGATATCGAGCCCGCGACCGAGTCCGACGAGGCTTGAGGGCGGCCCGACTCTCCGATCGGCTCGCCCGTTCGCGCTGAGTACGGTCTTCCGCGAGGCGCTTTTCCGGCGCGCGTCTCACTATCGGATCGGCCGTGCGCGCGACGGGCCCGACGTCCCGCTGGGCGGGCGGATGCTCTCCCGCAGCAGCACGAAGCCCACCGCGGCCGCGGCGGCCACGGCCGGCCACACGAGGAGGTGCGCCCACGCGCCGGCGAAGGGCGTGGTGAGCGAGAGCGCGAGCGCGAGCAGCGTGCCCGCGCCGATGATGATCACAGTGCCGGAGCGGCTCGGGGCGTGGGCGGCCAGCGAGAACCAAGGGCCCTTCGTCGCGGCCTTCTGCAATCCCTCGTCGCTGGGCCAGGCGATGCGGAGCTCGCCCCTTTGGGCGCGGCGGGCCGATTGCGGGTCGAGCAGCGCGCACGCACGCTCTCCGTCGCCGATCACCGTGCCCGGCAGGAGCAGCGAGCCCTCCTGCACGCCGATCGGGTGCTGCGCGCGCGGCTCGAGCGCGCCGGTGTCGCCGTGCACGAGCACACCAAAGCGGGTGGGCTCCAGCTCCAGCGTCCAATCCGCGAGCTTCTCGTGCAGCGCGCCGAGCGCCACCCGCGTCCCTGGCAGCGCCACGAGCTGCACCGCGTCCGCCGCGACCTCGCGATAGCCTCCCACCCTCACGCGCACGGCGAGGTGGGTGACCCGAGCACGCGCTCTCCGTACCCACAGCACCGCGAGCGCGACCGCAGCAAGCGCCAGCGGTGGGATCGCGAAGCGGAGCGGGGTCGGGGTGACAGCGGTCGTCGCATGCGCGTTGGTCGCCGAGTCGCTCGCCCAGAACCCCGCCTCGATGCAGAAGGGATCGGTCGAGGTCCGTCGGGTCCCGCGCGGGATCGGATAGCGGGCGCTCCCGTCGGCGCAGCCCGGAGGTCCGCCGGCCTCGACGCGCAGGACCGGTGAGGCTTCGGCCACCGCGGGGATGGCGGCGAGCGCCCACGCGAACATCGCGGTCCGAAGAGCGCGGCCCATCGGGCCGAGACTGCAATGCCTCCGTCCACATTGCAAAATGAGCTCAGCCGTCGAGGGCGCCGATGGGGTTCTCGAGGGTGATGAGCCGGTGGCCATCGATCCCGAGCGGACCGCCGATGTGGTTCTCGTACCCGATCTCGGTACGCCGGCCGCCCTGCACGTGCTCGTAGACGGTCTGGCTCCAGAGCTCGACCCGGTCGCAGGTCGTGAAAAACGTGTCGTGGCAGGTCGGATTCGACCTTCTCGACCACTTTACGCGGCAGGCGGCTGCATCAGCGCGAGGCGGCGAGCGCGGGGGCGGGAGCGACGGCGGATGCCTCGTCCGGGCGGAGCGCGGCGGCGCTCAGGATGACCAGCGTGATCCACACGGCGTCGGCCATGAAGAGGTGGATCATCTGCATCCAGGTCGGCGCTAGGAGCAAGAGGTTCAAGAGGCCCCCGCCGATCTGCGCGATGAAGAGCGCGGCCAAGAGGCCGGCCATTCGGCGGACGCCGGGATCGGGCCGGAGCATCGCCGTCAGGCCGCCCGCGCCGACCGCGTAGAGCCCGACCGCGACGGCGGCCACCGGGTGCCAGACGCGCAGGCGGATCAAGAAGTGCGCGGTGGGCGACATGTCCTGGCGCAGCCCCTCGCCCAGGCTCTCGGCGGGGAAGAGCGTGTCGCCCAGCGCCGTCACCGCGCCGGTTACGCCGACCACGATCGTCGCCACGAGCGCGATGCCCATCAGCCAGCCGATCGCTTGGTGCTGCCGGATGCGCAGCCCCTCGGCGTTCTCACCCGACCACCAGGCCGTCAGCGTCAGCGACGCGACCAGGAGGAAGGTGTTGATCAGGTGCACGGCCATCCAGCCGGCGCGCGCCATCGACCGGTTCTCGGCGACCAGCTCCAGCAGCACCAGCCCCGCGCCGACGGCCGCTTCCAGCACCATGAACACGAACGACGCCACCGCCGCGGCCCGCATGGGGTGCCCTTTGGGCCGCGCGCGCAAGGCCGCGATCATCACGCCCAGCACGAGGATGAACGCGAGCCCGGAGGTGAGCCGGTGGGTGAACTCGATCACCGTCTCGATGCGCTCGGGCCGCGGCACGACCTCGCCGTTGCAGGTCGGCCAGTGCGAACCGCAGCCGGCGCCGGACCCGCTGGCGCGCACGAACGCGCCCCAGAGGATGACGCCGATGTTCAGGGCCAGGACGCCCCAGGCGCTTCGCCGCAGCATCGCCGGGACGTAGTGCGAAGCGGCAGCGTTGACAATGGAGCGCGCTCACGGCCCGGTGAAGAGCGTCTCCCACCGCCGCGCCTGGTACTCGGAGACCCGCTCCACGGTCGCGACGACGTCTGCGCCGTAGAACCGGCTCCCGCTGAAGCAGTTCGTCTCCACCAGCGGGATCGGCCGTCGGAGCGGGCCATCTCGTCGGCCGGCCCTTCGGGCGGCGCATGGTATGAGAGCGCGATGCGCTGGCAGGGGCTCGTGTGGGGGGCGCCGATGGCGGCGGGGCTGCTCGTCCTCTCGGAGCTGACCAGGCTGCCGGCGGCGGCGCTCGGTGGAGATCCTGCGAGACTGGCCGCCGCGCTGGCCGAGCTCTCGCGGAGCGCGGTGACGCAGCTCGCGGTGCCGGCGTCGCTCTTCTTCGTCGCCGCGGCGCTGGCCTGGTGGACGGGTCGGGCGCAGACGGTCGGCGAGCGGCGCTTCGGCCTCGTGTGGCTCTTCGGCCTCGGCGTGGCGCAGGCGGCGCTCGCGCGCGAGGTGTTGATCGCCTACTCGCCCTTCGCGTGGTCGGGGGCGGCGAACGTGGTGTTCGTCTTGCTCGGGCTCGCGTTCGGCGGCGCGTTCGCGTGGCTCGGCTCTTCGTCCATGGAGCGGCACCGCCGGGCGACCTCGGCGGCCGGTCTGACGCTGGCCCTCAGCGCGCTCCTCACCGCGCGGGCGCATTACGCGGTCTACGTCGGGCTCTATCCGACGCTGCATGCCTCGCTCGTTCAGCTCGCGTTCGTCGCGCTCACGCTCGGGTTGGCGTTGGCGTCGGTGCCGCTGAAGCCGCCGGCGCTGCCGCGGCTGGCGCTGGCGCTCGTGATCCCGCTCTCGGTGATGGCCGTCCTCGAGCTGCCCGCTTCCGCCGCGGCGCGCCCCTACGTGCTGGCGTACACGGAGCTCGGTCGCGAAGCCGGCGTGGCGCAGGCGCTGAAGCGAGACGCGGCGGGCCTGCTACCTCACTCCCTGCCTGGGCCGCGCACCGATCCCCTGCTCGCACCCGATCCCGACGCGGCCGCGCGCTTCGCTGCCCACTCGGGGCTGCCCGCGTTGCCGGATGACTTCTCGCTCGACGACTACGACGTGCTCCTCGTGCTCAGCGACGCGACCCGCTACGACCGGACGTCGCTGGCGCGTGCCGAGGGGCCGACGCCGCGGCTGGCCGCGCTGGCCGAGGATGGGCTCCTCTTCGAGCGTGCCTACTCGCCCTCGAACGGCACCTTCCCCTCGGTCGCGTCCATCCTGGCGATGGTGCCGGTCTCGTTCGCCGAGCTCGACGTGCGGCCGCGCTTCTGGCGAGGGCGGCTCAGGCGGGAGCGGGCGACGGTCGCCGAGGCGATGCGAGCCGCTGGACGGAGCACGTTCTGGGTCGGGCACGATCACCGCGGCTGCTTCAGCCAGAACATCGAGGGCGTCGATCAGGGCTTCGAAGAGCGCGTGCTGATCGACGACACGCTCGACGCCGACCGGCGCATCGCGGAGCGCGCCATCGAGGCCATCGCCGCGCGGCGCGGTCGCCGCTACTTCGGGCTGGTCTTCTTCGGCAGCCCCCACGACGACTACCGCGCGCACGATCCGAGCGCGCCGGCCGAGACGGATCTGGAGCGCTACGACCAGGAGCTCGAGTTCATGGATGCAGAGCTCGGCCGGTTGGTGGACTCGCTGCGCGAGGACGGCGCGCTCGATCACACCGTCATCGTCTTCGCGGGCGACCACGGCGAAGCCTTCGGCGAGCACGGACACCACTTCCACCTCTCGTCCCTGTACGACGAGCAGATCCACGTGCCTCTCGTGGTGCGTGTGCCCTCGATGCCGCCGGAACGCGTGAGCGCGCCGACCTCGACGGCGTACGTCTTTCCGTGGCTGCTCTCGCGCGGGGCGCCGGCCGAGCGGGAGGCGGCGCAGGTGGCGCTGACCGAGGATGTCGGCCCGTGGATGCGCGCGCTCGATGGGGCGGTCGTCAGTGAGATGATCGGTCCGCGGCGGCAGGAAGCCGCGCTGATCCTCGAGGACCACGCGCTCGTCTACGACGTCCTCTCCGACCTGCTCCGCGTCTACGACGCCCACGTCGATCCGGAAGAGCTGCGCGACCTCCGCGAAGCGCGGCCGGATCTGCTCGGGCATTTCGTGCCCCTCGCCCGGCGTTATCGTCGTATCCGCTTTTCCGGCCGGCGCTTCCGCTTCATCGCGCCATCCGAGTGAGTCACATGAAGACCATCGCCAAGAACTTCCTGCAGGGCCTCGTGGTGTTCGTCCCCGTCGTGGGCTCGATCTCGGTCGTGCTCTGGGTGCTCAAGAAGCTCGACGACCTCTACCCGTTGCCCGTGCCGGGGCTCGGCCTCGCGCTCACGCTGCTCGGGATCACGCTGCTCGGGTTTCTGACCAGCAACGTGGCCGGGCAGAAGCTCCTCACGTGGGTGGAGGCCGGCATGAAGCGGCTGCCGGTCGTCAATCTGCTCTACTCGTCGCTGAAG
The DNA here is from genome assembly GCA_963832725.1 of uncultured Pseudomonadota bacterium. Taxonomy (GTDB): domain Bacteria; phylum Myxococcota_A; class Polyangia; order Polyangiales; family Sandaracinaceae; genus JAEZBP01. The sequence goes on along the minus strand of CAWHVG010000005.1, from coordinate 1,355,073 downwards.
GATCTCCTCGGCGCGTTCGTCGGCGACAAGCGCTCGTTCGACAAGCCGGTGATGGTGAATCTCTTCCCGGAGCAGGGCATCCGCGTCTTCGGGTTCATCACCTGCGACCGCTTCGACGACGTGCGACTCGCCGGCCACGTCGCGGTCTACCTGCCGCAGTCCTACAACTTCGCCGGCAACCTCCTGATCGTCCGCCGCGAGCTGGTGCAACCCGTTGACGCGGACAGCGCGCAGTTCATGGCGTTCATCGTCTCGGGCGGCGTGGCCGAGATGGGCGCCGCCAAGACGGTCTTCGAGGACGAGGGCGTGCCGCTGCTCGAGCGCAAGAAGCGCTGAGCGCGGCTGCGCTGGAACGAAGCGGCTCCGTGAGCGCGGGTCTCGCGCGCTCCCCGAGGCGGACCGGTCGGCCCCGTGCCCGAATGTGCTCCCGGACGTCAGCCGGCGCTCGCGACAGCCATCCTCCGCCGAGGCTCCCGTTCGGCCCAGACGGGCGCCGGTCGGTCGCGGGACCGCGCGGCTCTCGGATCGAATGAGCTGCGTGAAATACCGCTCGCGCCGGCGTCGTAGGGACGGCTCGAGAGCGCGCTGCGCGCTCCGCCGGGCCCGCCATCCTCGTTCGTCGAGCTGCCCGGTGCTTTCACCTCGAACGGCGCCTTCGTCGGCGCGGGAGCTCATTTCGTCATGGGTAGGTCGATCTCCGTCTTCGCGGTCCTCTGTCTCGTGCTCGCGTCGCTCGTGACGCCCAACGGGGCGTTCGCTCAAACCGAGGCGCGCGATCGCGTCGCGTTCGGCTCCGACGTGCACGTCGGACCGGGCGAGGTGGTGGAGGACGCCTCCTCGTTCGGCGGCGACACCATCGTGGAGGGCGAGGTGCTCGGTGACGCCGTGTCGTTCGGCGGGTCGGTCGTGCTGCGCGGCGACGGGCGCGTGCGGGGCGAGACGACCAGCTTCGGCGGCGAGGTGCGGGACGCCGGTACGTCGGCCGCGCACGCGAGCGCGTCTCATCATCATGATCGGGGTCCGCTCGAGCGGCTGGGCGATTGGGTCGGCAGCCTCGCGCGGAACGTGGTGTCGCACGTGCTGATCTTCTTGCTCGGGCTCCTCTTGTTCGGCGTGGCCCGCGACCGGCTCGGCGCGATGCAGGTGACGATGATCAAGGATGGCCCGAAGACGGCGGGGCTCGGTCTGCTGGCCTACGTGGGGGCGGCGCTGGCGGTGCTGCTCTTCACGGTGACGATCATCGGCATCCCGATCGCCGTCGTGCTCGCCCTGGCGCTGCCGGTCGCCACCTACGTCGGGCTCGCCGCGGCTGCGACCATCATCGGCGCCGTACTGCCCATCCAGGAGCTGCAGGGGCGCGAGGTGCTCCAGCTCGCGGCCGGTGTGGGCGTCCTCTTCGTGGCCTCGCTGGTGCCGGTCGCGGGCACGCTGGTGACCATCGCCGCCGCCTGCCTCGGCTTTGGGGCGCTGATCCGGACCCGCTTCGCGCCGACGCCGCCGAGCGACCTGCCCCCCGAGGGGCCCTACCGCGAGGCCGCGCCGGTCTGATCGGCGCAAGCGAGTGGTCTCTGCGTCAACGTGCAGCGGGGCTCCGGCAGAACCACACCGTGGCCACGCCGAGCCCGATCAGGAGCGCGTAGCCGAGGAAGGGCAACCCGCCCCGCCGAAGCAGCGTCGGCACGCTCGGGAGCGGCGTGGGCTCGACATCGAAGGCAATGTACCTCGGAGTCGCGAGGGTGCGCCCTCGGGCCGCGAACGAGGGGCTGCTCACGCCACCGAGCCTCGCGCTCTTGACACGGTGGGCCGCATGGCCAATTTCCAGCCGCCATGAGTGACGAGAAGACGACGCATCGCTTCGAGGCGGAGGTCGAGCAGGTCCTCCGGCTCGTCATCGAGTCGCTGTACTCGAACAGCGAGATTTTCCTGCGTGAGCTGGCCTCCAACGCTGCCGACGCGCTCGACAAGCTGCGCTTCCGCGCGGTGACCGAGCCCGGGCTGATGTCGCCGGACGCCGAGCTGGCCATCCGGCTCATCCCCGACCGGGACGCGGGAACGCTGACGATCTGGGACAACGGCGTCGGGATGACCCGCAACGAGCTGGTCGAGAACCTCGGCACCATCGCCAAGAGCGGCACCCGCGAGCTCGCGCAGAAGATGAAGGAGGCCAAGGGCGATCTGAGCCTCATCGGACAGTTCGGCGTCGGCTTCTACAGCGCTTTTCTCGTCGCCGACGAGGTGACGGCGATCAGCCGCGCCGCCGGCGAAGAGGGCGCGCATCGCTGGATCTCGGACGGGAAGGGTGGCTTCTCGGTCGAGCCCGCCGAGCGCGAGGTGCACGGGACGTCGGTCGTGCTGAAGCTCGGTCAGGATCACCAGGAGTACCTGGATCCGGTGCGGCTGAGGACGCTCGTGGAGCGCTACAGCGATTATTTGAGCTGGCCGATCGAGCTGAAGACCTCCCGCAAGGAAGGCGACTCCTACGTCGAGGGCTTCGAGAAGGTCAACGAGGGTAAGGCGCTCTGGGCCCGCCCGAAGAGCGAGGTGACCGACGAGCAGTACGCCGAGCTCTATCACCACCTGACGGGCGACTGGGAGAAGCCGCTGGCCTGGCGGCCCTTCAAGGTCGAGGGCACGCAGGAGTTCTCGGGCATCGTCTTCCTCCCGAAGCAGCCGCCGATGACGCTGTGGATGCCGGATGCCAAGCACGGGTTGAGGCTCTACGTGAAGCGCGTCTTCATCATGGACGACGCCGACGAGCTCTTGCCGCGCTGGCTGCGCTTCATTCGCGGCGTGGTGGACTCGGAAGATCTGCCCTTGAACGTCAGCCGTGAGCTTCTCCAGGACTCGCGGGTCACGCGGACCATCAAGAAGCAGATGGTGAAGCAGACGCTCGATCTCTTGAAGGAGATCGCCGACGAGCGCCCGGACGACTACAACACCTTCTTCGCCGCGTTCGGCGGCGTGCTGAAGGAAGGCCTCCACATGGAGCCCGACCAGGCCGATGCGCTGGCGCCGCTCCTCCGCTACGAGAGCTCGGCCGTCGACGGACTGACCTCGCTGGCGGAGGCCAAGGAGCGTATGAAAGAGGACCAGAAGGGCCTCTACTACGTGCTCGGCGAGTCGAGGCGGCAGGCCGAGAGCAGCCCGCACATCGAGGGGCTCAGGGCGCGCGGCTTCGAGGTCCTCTACATGACCGATCCGGTCGATCCCTTCGCCGTCGACGCGCTGCGGGAGTTCGACGGTGTGCCGCTGGAGTCCGCGAGCAACGCCGGGCTCTCGCTCGACGGAGAAGAGAAGAAGGTCGACGAGGAGCGGGAGTCGGCGCTCGGCGAGCTGCGCGCGCGCTTCCGGATCAAGCTGCAGGACGAGGTGAGCGATGTCCGTCTGTCGACGCGCCTGACCGACTCGCCGGTCTGTCTCTTGGTCCCCGAGGGCGGGCTGATGCCACACCTCGAGCGCATCCTGCGCGCGGCGCAGAAGGACATGCCCGCGCAGAAGCGGATCCTCGAGCTCAACCCGGACCACCCGGTGATCGAGAACCTCCGGCAGCTCGTCGAGAAGGGTGGGGCAAACCCCAAGATCGACGAATGGATCGAGGTGCTTTTCGATCAAGCGAAGATCGCCGAAGGCAGCCCCATCGAGGATCCGGCGCGTTTCAATCGGAGGATCAGCGAGCTCTTGGCGGACGCGACCGAGCGCCTGGCCACGACCTGAGCCGGTCTGCGTACGCTCGAACCCTGCGCCTTCCTCGCCCGTGGGTGGAGAAGGTGCGGGGCTCTCCGCTGCGTGTCCGCCCGGCGGTCCGGCCCGGAACGGCACCTGCTGCGCGGTGTGCTCAGGGGTTGAGGCGAGCGACGGCGCGGACCAGGTCGTCGATCAGTAGTGGCTTCTCGATCTTCGGCAGGTCGGCCACGTCCTTCGCGCCGTCGAGGTCGCCGGTCATGATCAGCACCAGATGCCCACGCGAGACCAGGTCGCGGCAGAGGGCGGCGCTGGTCATTCTTCGACCGTCGATCTTGAGTCGGTAGTCGCAGACGACGACGTCGAAGGGCTCATCCGCAGCCAGCCGCGCCCAGAGCTCGTCCGGCGTGCCGACCGCCTCCAACGTCAAGTCCTTGCGGGTGGCGGCGGCGCGGACAATCGCGCGGCGCACGAGCAGGTCGTCGTCGAGGACGAGGATCCGTTTCTTTCGTGGAGCGTCATTCATTCGACTGCTGGTGCAATCTACCATCCGTCGTGGTGTGCGGTCACACCGAACGGAGTGCGCGTCGCGCTCCGGTCGAGCTTCGGGGCTCGCGCGAAGACCTCCCCCGGAGCCGTCTCGTCGAAGCTCGTGCCGCAGCCCGGCGACTCGGAGCGAGCTTTCGGTCGCCGGTCTACCGGGGGGGCTCCAGACCTCGCGGTGGGGGCTCTTCGTTCGCGAGGAACGAGCGCCGACTGCCCCGGGTGGCCGTGGCCGCCGAGGTTCGGCTCCAGGTCGCGCGGCGCCTTCACCTCGGGAGCCAGGGCTCGAGAGCGTCGTGTCGGGCCTGCGGCCGCTTCAGCATTTGCCAGGAGGGACGGGCGGAAGACCGGTGGTCCCGCCCGCAAGCCGAGTGGCGAGGTTGTTCCACGGACTGCTAGGCTCGCGCCCGTGCTTCCCGCCGACGTACGCGAGGTGATTGAAACGATGAAGCCGGAGCGCGTGGAGCGCGTGCACCGACCCGAGCTCGGCCTGACGGCCTACATCGTGCTCGACAGCACCGTGCTCGGCCCGGCGGCGGGCGGCGTCCGAGTGGCGCGCTATCTCGACGAGCGAGCCGCCGTCGCCGACGCCTGCCGGTTGGCCCGGGCGATGACCTACAAGTGCGCGCTCGGCGGAATGGACGCCGGCGGCGGCAAGGTCGTCGTGTTGGCGAACCCGGAGCTTCGGCGCGAGGCGGCGTTCGAGGCGCTGGGCGAGGCCATCGAGGGGCTGCGCGGCGAGATGCGGACCGCTGGCGACCTCGGCACCACCGCCGAGGACCTGGCCGTGATGGCGCGACACACCCGCTACGTCCACACGGACACGGCGCGGCTCTCGAGCGCGGTGGCGCGCGGCGTCCTGCGCTGCGCCGAAGCGTGCGCCGACGTGAAGGGCCGGCCGGGCTTGTCGGGCCTGCGAGCGGCCGTGCAGGGCTGCGGCGACATCGGCGCGGCCGTCGCGCAGGCCTTCGTCGAAGCGGGCGCGAAGGTCTTGGTGGCGGACATCGACGAGGCCAAAGCGGCCGAGGTCGCGTCGCGGATCGGCGCCGAGGTCGTCTCGCCCAACGACGTCCTCTACGAAGAGGTCGACATCGTCTCGCCCTGCGCCGTCGGCGACGTCATCTCGGCGGACACGGTGAGCAGCCTCCGTGCGTGGGCCGTGTGCGGCGGCGCCAACAACATCTGCGTGGACCGCGCGGCGCACCTCGCGCTGGCCAAGCGTGGCATCGTCTTCGTCCCCGACCTGATCACCAGCGCCGGCGCCGTCATCGAAGGCATCGGCCGCACCGTGATGGGCATCGACGACCGCGTGCCGCTGATCGACGCGCTGCGCCACACGGCGCTCCTGGTGCTTCAAGACGCCCAGAAGAGCGGCGAGCCACCGATTGACCTCGCGATCCGCCGGGCCGAGAAGCGCATCGCCGACGCCTCCCGCTGAGCCGAGGCTGACCGGCTCGACCGAAGCGTGATGACCACGCTATCGTCTCCGGCGATGGAACAGCACAGGCTGGTCGGCAGAACGACCTCTGCGGGCGCGGTGTTCACCGGCACAGAGGTGGACGCGAACGGAATACCGGGGGTGTTGAGTGTCGAGTCCGACTCGCTCGGCAAGGTCACACTCGGCATCGCCGCCGTGATCTTCGGCGGCATGACGCCGCTCTGCGTTGCCCTGATCATCAGCAGTATCGGCCATGGACTGGCTAAGCGTTGTCGGGACGGCCATCGTGGTCGGCGGCACGGGCGCGTGTGTCTGGTACGTCATCCGACGACGCCTCTTCGTGCGCACCTCCGAAGGGTTCTACTGCGTGTCGAAACCGTGGAGCGTCGGCATGAAGGAGTACCTCTGGGAGGACGTCGAGTGGATCGGGGTGAGCGCATCCTATACCAGTGGTGAATCCTCCGTGTTCCTGAAGCTGCGCGGGTCTCGCCATCCCGTCTCGCTGCTGAGTAGCGGAGATCGCGAAGCGGTCCTCGATCTTCTCGTGCGTTGGGGCGGTGATCGGTGGCGGGCGGCAGCCCGCGAGAAGTACATGCCCATGAAGTTCGTGCGGGTGGCGTGATCTCGCCGCGCTGGGCCGACGTCGATTGACACGGCGCGCTCGCGGGCGGGATGCTCGCCGGCCATGAAGAGGGCGTCTCGCTGCGGACGGATGGCGACGGTGATGGCGGCGATCGCCGGCTCGCTCGCCGTCGTGCTCGTCGCCCCCGCGGCGTTCGCGCAGGAGGCGAGCGCAGGCCCCTCTCAGCCCGTCGTCACGCTCCTCGCGGTCGGCGCGCTGGCGGTCCTGCCTTTCCTCTTCATGGCGACGACCAGCTACGTGAAGATGGCGGTCGTCTTCTCCATCTTGCGGAACGCGTTGGGGACCGGGCAGGTGCCGAGCGGGACGATCATCGCGGGGCTGAGCGTGATCCTGACGCTCTACGTGATGGCGCCGGTGGGAGCGCAGATCGCCGAGGAGGCCGGACCGGCGGCGGCGAACGTGGACCCTCAGAACCCGCTGGCCGATCTGGAAGCATTGGGCAGCGCCGTGACGGCGGGGGCCGCGCCTCTCCGACGCTTCCTGGAGCGCAATGCAGGCGAGCGCGAGAAGACGCTCTTCTTCGATTTGGCGCGCCGTTCCCGGCCGCCGGACCAGCGCGATGCGGTGTCCGAAGACGATCTCCTGGTGCTCTTGCCCGCGTTCCTGGTGACCGAGCTGAGCGAGGCGTTTCAAATCGGATTTCTCGTCTTCCTACCCTTTCTGGTCGTGGACCTCGTCGTCTCCAACGTCCTGATGAGCCTCGGGATGCACATGATGAGCCCGACGCAGGTCTCCATGCCCTTCAAGCTCCTGCTCTTCGTGCTCGTCGACGGCTGGTACCTGCTCGCGAGAGCGCTGGTGCTCGGCTACTCGTAGGCGAACCGCCGGACGCTAAGGGCCCGCGAACGGGTAACTCCTGCATTCGGGCGCCACTGCATCCTCGCTGGCGGCGTTGCTCCTCCCGATACGTGCGTATCTTCGCTCGTCGCGCATTGCCAGCGAGGCGCACCGGCGCCCTCGATGCGACGGACTTACCCATTCGCGGGCCCTAAGCGCGGGAGCCACGCCGCCGGCAGCTCCTCCCGCGCAGCTCGCCATGCGGGCGGGATGGCCGTCACGCCGAGCCGGACCCTCGAGGTGCGTACGTGCGATCGCGAGCAACGACGCCGCGGATGGAGCCCCGTCTCCGGCGCGGGGCGCCGGGAGACTGCGCACGTGACGGGGGTTCGCCAGCGGCGTGTCAGGACTTCAGAAACTGTCGGCGTCACACCGTTCCCGTCGTGCGCTTCAATCCGATTCGGTCGGAAGCGCCGCGCTCCACCAGGCGCGCATTCCGCCTTCCAGCTGAACGGCCTCGACGCCGCGCTCGCGCAGCAGGCGTACGGCGGGGATGCTGCGGTGGGCCGACAGGCAGATGACCACGACCTCGTCGCCCGGCGAGAGCGCCAGCGCGTCCATGCGCGCCGCCAGCGTGTGGATGGGCACGCTGCGGGCGCCCGGGATGCGGCTCCGCGCGTGCTCGGTGGTGGTGCGCACGTCGAGAAGGAGCGGCGACTCGCCCTCATCGGCCAATCGCGCCGCGAGATTGCGCGCGTGGATCTCCGGCACGGCGCCGAAGGGGAGCCAGCGGGTGAGGGCGTCGAGGGGCATGCTCGAGATGTATGCGCCGAGGCGCGCGCTGGCGACCTCCACCAGCGTCCGGCGCATGCGCTCGGCCGAGAACGTGATCATCTCGTGCTCCGTGGCGACGTGCGGACGGACGGCCGGCGTCATGCGCCGAGGGCCAGGCGGCGGACGGCGCTCACGATGGCGGGGAGGTTGTGGGCGAGGATGGTGTTGTGGTCGCCGCGCGGGAAGAGCACGAGCTCGGAGCGCCGGACCCAGCTCGCGTTGCGCTCTGCGTGGGAGGGACCGACGAGGGTGTCGTGCTCGGCGTGCAGGACGAGGACGGGACCGTCGTAGCCTTCGAGCTTCGCTTCGTGATCGAGGTGACGGCGCGCCTCGCGGGCGAGGGTCTCGTCGTCGACGCCGAGCTCTTCCGGGTGCACGCGGAGGAGGATGCGCTCGAGCGGGTCGGCGATGCCGCTCTCCAGGATCAGCCCGCCGATCGCGGGGCAGCGGTGAGCTGCTTCGATGGCGTAGATCGATCCGACGGAGCGGCCGTAGACGAAGACGCGCTCGAGCGGGACGTCGAGCGAGGCGAGGACCTTCGGAACGTCCGCCAGCATGCCGACGAGCGCGGGCTCGCCCGTCGAGGCGCCGTAGCCGCGGTACTCGACGAAGAAGGAGTCGAGCCCCGCCGCCGCGAACGCGTCCGCGACGTCGGGCAGGTAGTCGGCGACCACCTCTCCGTTGCCGTGGAAGTGGACGAGCAGGGGCGCGTCACCGCCGTGTGAGCGGTGCGCGGCGCACGCGAGCGTGGCGCCCTCGACTTCGACCGGAACGATGTCGGCGGGTCGCTCGCGGCGCGGGAAGAAGTAGCGCTGGGAGACGATTGGGGCGTCGAGGATCGAGCTCATCTGCCGGAGGATAGACCGCCGGCGTGCGATGCGGGGCCGAGCGCTTCGCGGCGGGGTTTCCGCCAGGTCCGCAGGCGGCTCAGCTCGGCGTCGCGACGCGTACGGTGTTCGCCGCGATCGGTCGGTCCAGCGCCTCTCGCGTGGCGCGCCGGGCGACGTCGAACGCGCGGGCGCCTTCGGGCAGGCGGAAGGGGCCGACGCGCGGGAGGGGATCGATGACGAGGGTGGTGAGCCCGGCGCGGCGGGGGACGCGGAGCGCGGGGCTGCCCTTGCGCCGCCACGGGGAGCGGGATGCGAGGTGGTGGAAGAGCACGCGCGGCGAATCGCGGAGCGCGGTGAGGCCGGGTCGATCGGCCACGCCGCCGTCGACGAGCAGGCCGCCGCGCGTGGCGGACGGGGTGGAACATGAAAGGCACCGCGCACGATGCGTGAACGGCCGGCGCGATGGCGCCCTGGTCGAGCACGCGCACCCGGCGGCTCGAGAGATCGTAGACGCTGACCGCCGCCGGCACGCGGCAGCCGTGGAAGGCACCGACCGGCAGCAGCGCCTCGAGCCGCCGGCGAAAGAGACGGCCCGCCAAGAGCCCGGGCCCGGGCGTGGGATCCCAGAAGTCGTCGCGTTCGAGCGCGAGCAGCTCGTCCGCGATCGCGCGTGCGTCCACTCCCGCCGCCCACGTCGCCGTCACCAGCGCGCCGGCGCTCGAGCCGGCCACACGGCTGGGTCGCAGGCCCACTTCTTCGAGGACCGTGAGCACTCCCGCGTGCGCGAAGAAGCCGAAGAACCCGCTGGACATGCCGAGCGCGAAAGGCTCCTCGGCCAGCCACTCGCCGAGCGTCGTCATCGCGTGAGGCTTGCCACGCCGGGGCCGTCCGGACGAGCCGCGGCGTTCGACCGCCGGAGATGCCCCACCGTGAGCGAAGCTGCCGCGGCTCTTCGATGGAGCAACCGTCCCGTCGGGGCAGCTCAAAAGCGTCCGAAGAGCCCGATGGAGGTGAGGCCGACCACGGGCTGGACGCTCACGCCGCCGTGCGGGCTCTCGCCGCGCCGATAGTGCGCCCACGCGCTCTCGGCGGAGCTCGGGATGAACGACGTCCCGAAGAGCACGGCGCCGAGCAGCCCGAACCCACCGCCCATGATGTAGCCGGCTGCGAGCTGGTCGCTGTTCAGGCCGTTCACGGTGCCCGTCGCGATCGCCACGCCGGCACCCGCCAGCGCCATGGCGATCCCGTAGCCCATGCGGAGCCAACGCTGCTGCCTCTCGCGGGCGGCGTCGGCGCGCATCTCGCCCTCGAACGACGCCAGCTCGGCCGGTCCGAGCTCGCCCATCAACGCGTGCTCCCAGCGGCGCGCTCGATCGATGATCGGAGGCGGCGCTGCCAGACGCAGGATCCCGCGGGCGATGTCGAGTGCGCCGACGGCGATGCCGAGCGAGCCGATGGCCGGGCCCCAGACGCTCCCGCTGCTGCTCCCCGCGCTGTCCGCCCAAGCCCAGATGCCGCCTGCGAGGAAGGTTGCACCGGTGCCGATGTCGACCCCGGCGAGCCATCCGAGCCGTCCGCTCTCGCGAGCGGCGCCCGCCTCGATCCATTGTCCGAGGAGCGTGCGGCGCGCCGAATCCGCGCTGGGAGCCTCGTCGGTGGAAGCCGCTGCCGCGGACGGGCTCGGGACGGAGAGGTGTTGTGGCGCTGCTCCGCCCGGCTCGTGCGTCGGCGCGCCGGGGGTATCCGCCGTCGAGGCGGGCGGAGGCGGTACGTCGCCCGCCTCGGCTTCCGATCCGGTGGGCTGGTCCTCGGTCGGCGCCGCGCCGGTCCCGCTCTCGGCCGCGGGCGCGTCGGTGGTGGGCGCCACTTCGTGCTCGCCTTCGTCCTGAGCGTGGGCGGGCGTTGCCAGTGAACAGCCCAGTCCGAGCGCGGCGCAGGCCGCGACGAGCGAGCCGATTCGACTCGTGGGTTTCATGTCTCTCCTCCCCGGCGCCACCGTCGCGTGGCGCGTGTGCAGGCATCGACGCTATCGAGCGGGCGTCGTCCGAGCTTCACTCACCAAGACGGGCTGGCTCGGAGGTCGGTTCCGGCCGGTCGGCCGAAAATCTTGTTGGGGTCTGCGACCAGCTCACGGGAGGTCGATCTTCGGCTCGAGCGAGAGCTCCTGGACGCGAACCGCGGGTGACGATCCCCTCGCGCTCAGCCCGCGACGCGCCGCCGGACGGATTCGAGCTCGGCGCGCAGCGCGTCGCTGATGCTGACGGGGTAGGGCGGCCTCGCCGGGGCGAGCGCGCGGACGTGGTCGGGCATGCGCGCCAGCTCTTCGCGGGCGCGGCGGCGGGCGACCTCCAGGGGCTCGCGGCCTCGGTCGGTGCGGGCGCCGTTCCGCATCACGGTGGTCAGGAGCGGGCGGCCTCCATACGCCTCGTCGGCGCGGCCGATCACGTCCTCGAGCGCGCGTCCTCGCTCTTCGAAACGCCACGCTTGCTTGCGGCCGGGCAGGGTGCGCTTGCCGGTGCTCAGCTTCATGCGGCCGAGGCCGCGGTACTCGACGAGCTTGTAGGCCATGTCGAGCGTCGGCGCGTCCTCGCTCACGCCCATCGCCGTGCCGACGCCGAAGCCGTCGATCGGTCGGTCCTCCGCTACCAGCCGCGCGATCGCGTCCTCGTCGAGCCCGCCGCTGGCGACGATGGACACGTGCTGCAGGCCCGCTTCGTCGAGGATGGCGCGCGCGGCGGTGGCCAGCTCGCCCAGTGAGCCCGAGTCGAGGCGCACCGCCTGGATGCGGAAGGCGTCGCCGAGCTCGCGAGCGAGGGCAACCACGCGGCGCACGCCCTCGAGCGTGTCGTAGGTGTCGACGAGAAGGGTGGTGGACGGGTGCTCGCGAGCGAACGCGCGGAACGCGTCGAGCTCGTCGTCGAAGGCCTCCACGAAGCTGTGGGCCATCGTCCCCGCCGGCGGGATGCCGTAGCGCGCGGCCGCAGCCATGTTGCTGGTGGCGCCGACGCCGGCGAGGTGGAACGCGCGCGCCGCCATGAGCGCGCCCTCGCCGCCGTGCGAGCGGCGGAGGGCGAAGTCCACGACGCTCCGGCCGGCCGCCGCGGTGACGATTCGCGCGGCCTTGCTGGCCAACGACGTCGCCGCGTGGATGCGGTTGAGGACGAAGCTCTCGGCGAGCTGGGCCTGGGCGATGGGCGCGTCCACCTCGAGAACCGGCTCCTCGGGGAAGAAGAGCGTCCCCTCCGGTAGCGCGCGCACGTCACCTTCGAAGCGCTGCGCCCGCAGCCACGCGAGGAAGGGCTCCGAGAACGTGCCCAACGAGCGCAGGTAGGCCGCATCGTCCTCGGTGACACGCCAGGACTCCAGCCATTCGAGCACCGCGTCGAGGCCGGCGGCGACGAGGTAGTTGCGATGCCGCGGCAGCGAGCGGACGTAGAGGCTGAAGGTGGCTCGATCCTGCTCCATCCCCGCGGCGACGTAGGCCTGCGCCATGGTCAGCTCGTACTGATCCACGAACAGAGCGCCGCCCGACCTCGCCGACACCTCGCGCACCACGGCCGATAGCTATGTCCGATGGGTGCGTTGGCAACGAGACCATCCGGGGATAGCTCCATGATCGATATGGATCCCCTCAAGACACTCCGAAAGGGCGACGCGTTGCTCGTCGTCGACGTCCAGCGGGACTTCTGCCCGGGCGGCGCTGTGGCCATCACGGCGGGCGACGCGGTGATTCCCGTACTGAACCAATGGCTCGAGGCGGCCCGTGACCGCGGCGTGCCGGTGTACGCGTCGCGCGACTGGCACCCGCGCGAGCACCCCTCGTTCCGCGAGCAAGGCGGCCCTTGGCGATCGCATTGCGTGCAGGGCACGGAGGGCGCCGCGTACCACCCGTCGCTCCGCCTGCCGCCGAACACGATCCACATCGCCAAAGGCACGAGGCTCGATCGCGACCAACTCTCGGCGTTCGACGAGACCGGGCTCGCGGAGCACATGCAAAAGCACGGCGTCAAGCGGGTCTGGGTCGGCGGGTTGGCGCAGGATCAATGTGTGCGTGCGACCGTGATCGAGGCCCGCCGTGAGGGCTTCGAGGTGCACGTGCTCGTGGACGCCACGCGGGCGGTGAGCACGGCGGACGGTCAGAAGGCGCTGCGCGAGATGGGCGCGGCGGGGGCGATCGTGCACGAGCACGCGTCGCCCTACGACGAGGTCGCCGAGGCGGGCTACGAGTCCTTCCCCGCCAGCGACCCGCCCGCGTTCACGCCGCACGAGCTCTGATCTGAGGTCGGCGTTCCGGGGCGACCGTGGACGCGATGTTCGACGTCGACGGCCGTCCCGAACGCGTTGAGAGTGCGCCAGCGGCTCTCTGGATGCTGGGGCAGTCGCGATCGCTTCAGCTCCGGACGACGAGCCCGCGATCGAGATCCGAGAGCGGCTCGCATCCGTCGGCGGTGATCCGCACGGTCTCGCTGATGCCCATCACCCGCTCGCCCTCGTAGCCGAAGAGCCAGGGGATGAGGTGGAAGGTCATGTCCTCCTGCAGCGGGCGGTGATCGCCGGGCTTGAGGCTCATGATGTAGCCCTCGTCCCAGGAGGGCGCGAACGCGATGCCGATGGCGTAGCCGGCGCGGGTGACCAGGGCGCCGCCGACGGTGGAGCGGGAGATGATCTCGCGCGCCGCGCGGTCCGCGTCCGAGACGGTGATCCCCGGTCGGAGCGTGTCGATCATGTTGTCGAGCGCCTCCAGCACGAGCTTCTCGGCGTCGCGCACTTCCTGGGGCGGCTCGCCGACGAACGCCGTGCGCATCATGGCGGCGTGATAGCGGCGGTAGCAGCCGCCGACCTCGATGAAGACCGTGTCGCCGCTCTGGATGGTGCGGCCTTCCCAGGTCGCGTGGCCGATCATGCAGCGTGGGCCGGAGGTGATGTAGGGCATCACGGCGGGGTACTCGCCGCCGGCGCGGAACATCGCGGCCGAGATCTCCGCGGCCAGATCGTTCTCCGTCGCGCCTTCCTTCACCGCGGCCAAGCCTGCGGCCATGCCCTCCTGTCCTGCCCGCGCCGCATGGCGCATGACGTCGAGCTCGTACTGGCTCTTGATGATCCGGCCTTCTTCCACCAGCCCGAAACAGTCGACGAACTTGGCGTCGTACCAGGTGGCCATCATCCGGTCCTGCTGGTAGGCCGGGAAGAAGTAGCTGTTCCGCTCGTAGCCGATGATCTTCGTGGTCAGATCGAATTCAGCGAGCGCATGCCAGAGCGTCTCGATGGCGTCGCCGGTGTCCGTGTAGGGCCGCGTGATGTCGACCCAGGTGCGAGCGTGGACGTTGGTCTCCTCGAGCAGGCGCGTGACCATGAAGGGCTCGTCGTCCAGCGGGACGACCAGCGCCTGGAAGTACGAATAGCCGGTGGTCTGGTACTCGGTCAGGTAGAAGAGGTTCTCCGGGTCGGTGATGATCACGACCTCGAGCCCTTGCCGCTCCATTCGCTGGCGCAGGTCCGCCAGCCGGCGCTCGTGCTCTTCCATGGGGAAGGTCATGTCGTCGCGTTGTCTCATCTATCCTCCCGTGCGCTTCGCGTGTTCGGCGTTGGAAGCTAGCAGCCCAAGCGCCCGCGCGAAGCTGCGCGTCCGATCAGGTGTCGTGCTTTCGCCGCCAGACGGTCCACGGGCCGCGCGCGAACACCTGCTCGAACGCGTTGTGCTCGGAGGCGATGCGGCCGGGACCGCCCCGCACCAGCACGTAGTCGTACCAGCCGAGGTCGCGAGCCGGGTCCACCGCCTGCGGCATCCACTCCCAGCGCGGCGGGACGCGGGGCGGCCGGTGCCCGTCGCGGAAGGTGAAGGGGCTCTGCGGGAAGTCGGCGAAGGTGAACATCACGGCGCCGCCGTTCTCGGCCTGCACCCACGCCACCGAGTGGATGAACGGCGAGAACTTCACCTCGCGCGAGCCGCGGTCGTAGATCAGCCCGGCCACGCGCGCTCCCTCGGGCATGGCGGCGATGGCCTCGTCGAGCGCGCCGACCTCGTCCCGATCGAACGTGACGAACGCCCGCTGGACCTCGGCGCTGGACGCGACGCCGATGCCGATCACGGCCGTGAGCACGATGGCGCCGAGCCAGCCGCGTTGGCGAGGCAGGGCCGGGATGGCGAACACGATCGCGAGGAGCGGAAAGCGGGCGTTGATCGGCCAGATCCAGTCGTAGGAGGCCGGCGTCAGAAAGTAGAGCGCGGCCGCCAGCGGCGAGAGCATCGCGACGCGCCTTCGGAGGTCGGGGACCGGTGGCTCGCTGCCCTCGGTGGCTTCGCGCCCGCGACCCGACACGGCGGCGGCCAGGAGCACCACGCCGAACGCGACCAGGAGCTGCTCGTCGAGGGCTCCGACCAGCACGTCCGTGAGCCAGCCAGGGATCTCGGTCAGCGCTTGTGACGCCGTCATGAACGAGGCCGCGCCGCGCGATCCTCCGCCGGAGGCCGCGCTCAGGGTGGACTCGCCGGCGGGGCTGAGCCGGGTCCAGATCAGGGCCGCGAGGGCGGCCGGCACGAGCGGGATCCAGCGTCGCAGCGTCTCGCGCCAGCCCTCGCCGATGGCGACCAGCGCGGCGCCGAGGCCCAGGAACGCGAAGGGCACGACGTGGGTGTAGAAGCAGAGGAGCGTGACCAGCCCGAGCGCGACGGCGCGGCGTCGGGTCCATCGACCGCGGAGGCGGACCGCCAGTGCCAGCCCGGCCAGTGCCAGCGGGATGGCCGCCACGAAATTCATGAACCCGAGGATCAGGTGCGCGTTCCAGGTCAGCGGGACGACGAAGAGCGCCATCCGCTCGTCGGCGCCGAGCGCGCGCAGCAGGAAGCGCATCGCGTAGGGCGTGCCCACGATCGAGGCGGTGATCAGGATCTTGTTCGCCGCCAGCACGCCGAAGGGCCAGCTCAGGACGATCGCCGCCAGGTAGTAGGCGAGGTACTGCGTGCGGGTCAGGTCGATGTCGAAGTACTGCCCGAACGCCAGGCTCGGGTCGCCGTAGCTCGAGAGCACGCGGATGGCCGCCATGTGCTGCGGCAGATCCTGGATGGGCGGGTGCGTGACCGCCCACAGTGGGACGGTGGCGTACACCGCCACGGCGGCGAAGAGCGCTTCGAAGCCCCAGCGCCGGGCGAGCTCCACGCGATTCACGGGCGCGAGCCTACACCGGTTGCGCGGTGAGACCAGCGGCGGGCGTGGTCGTGCGCCACCGTGGCGCGGGGGGCGTCGACGTGTGGAGCGACCCGCGCGCTGGACGCGGATCTCGCTCTTCGCGCTCTTCTCCGTGGGACTGCCCCGCCCCGCCGACGCGGAAGGACTGCACGGTCGTCCGCGTGGAAGGCGGACCGCAGGCGCCTCAGGTGCAGGTGTCGTGGCAGGAGCTCGACGAGCCGCAGTCCACCGAGCCGACGCTGCTCCCGGGCCCCGTGCAGGTCACGTCACAGGGGCCGTCGCCGCAGACGATGCTCGAGCGCCCGCACGACGAGGTGCCCTCGCACTGCACCGTGCATGGTCCGTTGCCGCACAGGATCACGAGGTTCTCGCAGGACGACGTCTCGGTGCACGTGACCTGGCAGGACGTCGAGCGCGTACAGTCGATGATCGTCGGCTCATCGGGGGTGCCCTGGCAGGACGAGGCGCCCCCGCAGTGCACGTCGCAGGCACCGGATCCGCAGCGCGTCGTCAGGAGCTGACAGGCGGAGGTGTTGTCACACGTGACGTTGCAGTCCGTGGCCTCGCCGCAATCGATCGTGCCGATCTGGCAAGACGAGACTCCGTTGCACTGGGCGCTGCATGCCTCGCTGGCGGCGCAAGCGCCCGCCGAGACTTGGCATGCGCTGGTGGCCGCGCAGGCGAGCGCGCAGCCGCCGTCGGACTCTGTACAGGGCGTGGCCGTGAGGGCGAGGCAGGAGCTTCCCAGGCAGGTCTCATCCGCGCTGCAAGGGGTTCCGTCTTGCCAGGTCCCCGTCGAGTCGCACGTTTGAGGGGTGTCGCCGAGGCAGCGTGAGTCGCCGCTGATGCACGAGGTACCGCCGTCGCTCACGCCCGGGCCGCAGCGCGCGCCCACGTCGAGACCCGACGCGGAGCAGGTCACGTGGTAGAGGGCGCCCCCGACCGGCAGGCACCCCGACACGCCGCAGCCGATTGACGTGTCGAGGCCCGCGTTCGTCAACGTGCACGTGCACGCGGGGCCCGAGGCGTCCATGCCGCCGTCGACCGAAGCATCCATGCCGGTCGACGCATCCATCCCTGCGTCGGCCCCACCGTCGATCCCGGTCGAGGCGTCCGTCCCGGCGTCGGCCGCCGCGTCCGTTCCGCTCGCGGCGTCCGCTCTTCCCGTCGCTGCGTCCATGCCGCCGTCCGAGCTCGTGGAGCCACCGCAACCGGTGCACGCGAGGACGGAAGCGACGAGGCCGGACACGACCCAGGCGGATTGAATGGACGGGCGAAGCATGAAGCGAGGCTATCACAGCGCTGCACCCGGCTGCGGCGGGCCCCATCCACGCTCGTGGTGCATGGGTGTCGCGTCGATCCCCGAGTACTTGGCCCATCGGGGCGCGGACGTTTCGAAGCTGACGTTTCGAACCGCGGTGGGTCGGCCCGAGACTTCGCCGACGAGCTCAGGAGCAGGTCTGCCCCAAGGTCCCTCCGCAGCAAGGTCCCTCCGCAGCAGGCGCAGTCCCCTCCGCACGAGCCACAGGTGGGCGGCCAGCTGCTGATGCCCGAGCACGTGAAGGCGCAGCACGAGCCGGCGCCGTTGCAGGTGGCAACTGGTGCCGCAGTACGTGCCGGCCGGAGCGTACGCGTCGGCGGGACAGGACGCGCTCGAGCCGGTGCAGTCCTCGGCGGCGTCGCAGGTGCCCGTCGAGGCGCGGCACACATACGTCGAGGGGCGGTAGGCGTTCGCCGGGCAGGCCGCGCTTCCGCCGGTGCAGCTCTCCGCGACGTCGCAGGTGCCGGCCGAGGCGCGGCAGACGTAGGACGAGGGGCGGTGGCCGTTGGCGGGGCAGGCCGCGCTCCCGCCGGTGCAGGTCTCGGCGACGTCGCAGGCGCCGGTCGAGGCGCGGCATTGGGTGCCGCCGCCGAGGGATGTTGTACTTCCGATCGCCGCTGTAACTTGGCGCGCGACTGTACCGATCCCCGCTTCCCCTCCTGCCCTCCTCGGGGAGGAGCGGTGAGCTTCGGCACCTACGTGGTGGGCGGCGTCCTCATCGGCAGCACGCTCTTCGAGCGCTGAGCGTGCTCGCGCCGAAGTGGGGTGGTAGGCCTCGGGCATGGATATGCGCGAGAAGTTGGCGACCGAGCTGCTCCCGAGCGAGTGGCGGATGCTCTCGATGCACTACCGCCGCGACGCGCTCTTCGTGGTCGGCGAAGAGGTCACCCTGCTCGACGTGGCGGTGGCCGTGGCCGAGGATCGGACCGACGCCATCGCCGAGTGGATCGAGGCCGGCCTGATCGTGCGGCCCACGCCCGACGAGGTCGAGGCCTGGGAGCAGGAAGAGGGCGCCAACTTCGTCAGCGCGATCGTGCAGCCCTTCGTGCTCGCGCAGCGGCTCGAGCTCTTCGTGGGCAGCGGCCCCGCGTCCTGACGCAGGCCTCGTCGGCGCGGAGCGGACGCGCGCGCTCGCCGCGAGCCTCGTCCCGACGCACGCGTCCTTTGCTACCGTCTCGTGGGCAGCGTGCCGGCGCTTCGTCGGCGCCGGAGCCGCACACGTTCCCGCCGAGCGAGAGCGCGGTCGCGGCGCATGCCTGCTCGCTGCCGGCCGAACGTCGTCGAGAGGATGCGCTCGGTGCCTGCGGCGTGACGAGCCTCGGCCCCGCCGGGCATCGCCGCCGCGCGACGCTATGATGCGCCACTGTGAGCGACGGGCGCACACCGCGGATTGGGCGGCGAGGCTGGTTGGCCGGCGTGGCTGCGGCCGGCGTCGGCGTGCCCCTGGGCGCCTGGCTCTACGAGCGACGACGGCCGGCGGTGCGCTACCGCGAGGGGCGTTTCGGGCGCCTGCGACCCGACCCGCGCGGCGTGCTCGATCTGCTGGAGGGCTTCTCCTACCGGATCCTCCAGCGGGCCGGCACACCGATGAGCGACGGCGTACCGATGCCGCCGGCGCCGGACGGGATGGCGTGCTTCACGGCCGACGACGGGAGCCTCGTGCTGATGCGCAATCACGAGCTGCCCGGTGGATTGCGCGCGCGCTTCTACGACCTGCCGATCGCCCGCGCGGCCTACGATCCGAGCGCCGCCGGAGGCGTCTCGCGGGTGGTGCTCGACCCGGCGACGCGCGAGGTGCGGAGCAGCAACATGGTGCTGGCCGGTACGGTCATGAACTGCTCGGGCGGCCCCTCGCCGTGGGGCTGGCTGAGCTGCGAGGAGACGGTCGAGCCGGACCACGGCTACGTCTTCTTGTGCGACCCGAGCGCCGACCGTGTGGCGCAGCCGGTGCGCATCTCGGGCTACGGCCGCTTCCGGCACGAGGCGGCCGCGATCGATCCGGCGCGCGCCGTCGCCTACCTCACCGAAGATCGGCCGGACGGCTGCCTCTACCGCTTCGTGCCGCACGATCCGGCCGACCCCTTCGAGGGCAGGCTGCAAGCTCTCCGCGTGCGCGCTCGACCGGCCGAGAACACGGCGGCCTGGCGGCGCGGACAGAGCGCGGAGATCGACTGGATCGATCTACCCGAGCCCACCCCCGAGGGAGACGCGCTGCGGGCGCAGGCTCACGCGCTCGGCGCTGCCGTGATCAAACGCGGTGAAGGCGTCACCTTCGACGAGGATCAGATCACCCTCTGCGCCACCACCGGCGGCCCGATCGAGGCCGGACGAGATCTTCCGTCTCACGGACGAAGGCGACGGCGGCACGCTGGAGGTCCTCGCCTGCTCCACCGACCGCGCCGCGCTGGACATGCCGGACAACGTGACCATCGCGCCGAACGGGAGCGTCTTCTTCGTGGAGGACGGGACAGCCGACGACTACGTCCGCGGCCTCACCCGTGACGGGGAGCTCTTCGACGTGGCCCGCAACGCCGCCTCGGACGGCGAGCTGACCGGCGTCTGCTTCAGCCCGGACGGCGGCGCGATGTTCGTCAACCTGCAGCAAGAAGGGCTGACGCTGATTGTCGAAGGTCCCTTCGCGCGCCTCGTTTGACGGTCCGTCGAGCGATCTCCTGTCGCCCCGCCGTCGGAGTGCCATGCGCGGCGCTGCCCTTCGTCGGAGTGCGTCCGCACGCCTCGGCACCCCTCGTCAGGGGAAGTGCACCACGGTCACGGGCACCGTGCTGAGGGTGTTGGTGCCGTCGCCGAGGCTGCCGCCGTAGCCCCAGCAGGTCAGGGAGCGGTGCGCGTCGCGCGCCGCGCAGGTGAAGTTGTTGGCCGTCATCACGGAGTCGAAGTCCGTGTAGTCGTGGACCTCGGTCGGGACCATCACCGGCGTCTGCGTGCCCACGCCCATCTCCCCGTCGGGGTTGGCGGAGTTCCAGCAGAGGAGCGGCCGGCTCGGCGTCGGAGGCGGCACGTCGACCAGCGCGCAGATCGATCCCGAGTCGACGGCGTCGAAGTCGACGATCCGTCCTGCCGGCAGCCCCGTCACGGGCACGGGCGTGACGCTGACGCCCGCTTGAAGGTTGCCCCAGCAGGCCATCTCGCCGGTGGCGCGCAGGACGCAGGTGAACCCGTGGCCCACCCGCACGTCGACGATGTCGCGATAGAAGACGATTTCCGTCGGAGAGACCGCCGTGTACGGGGTCGTCGTCCCGTTGCCGACCTGTCCGTACGCGTTCCATCCCCAGCAGTACGCGTGCCCGTTGCCCAGCACGGCGCAGGTGTGGGACCTGGACACTGCGACGTGGCGCACGTCCGCGAGGCCCGGCACCGGGACGGGGCTGTGATAGTGGGTGCTCGTTCCGTCGCCGACGTGCGTGCCCATGCAGGAGAGCGTTCCGTCGAGGTGGATGAAGCAGGCCTCGTCGAGGTACATGCCGGCGGCCGCGACGACCCCGCTCTCGCCCGAGATCGGCGTTGGGGTGGCCGTGGCCTGATAGCCGCCCGCGCTCGAGCTCCAGAGCGCGCCCCACTGCCTCACGGTCCCGCCCGGCTCGACGGCGAAGCCCTGCGCCGAGTCGATCACCACGTCGACCGCGACGAGGTCCGGCATGGGCACCGGCACGTTGGAGCTGATCGGCTGCCCGCTGCTGTTGGTGGGGCCATCCGGGCCCAGCGTGTTGCTGGAGCCGCCGCCCCAGCAGGCCAGCGCGCCGCTGGTGGTGCGCCCGCACGCCCAGCCGCCGCGTCCGCTCGCTTCCGCAGCGCGCATCAAGCCGGGGACGTCCGACGGCGCATTCTGGCTCGAGGTCGTCCCGTCGCCGAACTGCCCATTGTCGTTGGCGCCCCAGCACTGCACGTGCTGGCCGGCCCGGGCGCACGCGTAGTTGGAGCCGGCCACGACCTGGTCGGCGATGTTCACGACCGCCGATGCGTTCACCGAGTCGGTGAGGTCCGTCGGCGACGGCCGGGTCGTCGTCGTCCCGTCGCCGATCTGCCCGGACCCGTTGGCACCCCAGCAGAAGACGGTCGCGTCGTTCACGACGCAGCTGAACCAGTCTCCGGTCGCCAGGCTGGTCACGGCGCTCAGACCCGGGACCGGCGTGGCGAAGTGGATGCTTCCGTCGGTGCTGCCTTGGCCGAGCTGCCCGGCGGAATTCCTCCCCCAGCAGGAAACGCTCCCGTCCGCCAAGAGCGCGCACGAGTGGTCGATGCCGGTCGCGACGTCCACCGCCGTGCTCACGCCCGTGACGCTCACCGGCGTTGGCGCGTCGGCCGAACCACCGTCGCCCAACACACCGGTGAAGTCCTGCCCCCAGCACTTCACCGCGCCGCTCGCGAGGACGGCGCAGGCGTGGGCCTCGTACACGTCGATGGCCACCGCGTCGGTGATGCCCGACACCGTCACGGGGTTGAACGCGCAATCGGCGCTGGTCGTCGCGCAGATCGTGTGGGAGGCGCCGTCTCCGAGCTGCCCGTGGGCGTTGTCGCCCCAGCACTGCACCTGCCCCGAAGCGAGCCGCGCGCAGGTGAACGTCCGGCCGGTCCCGATCTCCACGGCCGAGCCGCCGAGCCCGGACACCGTCAGCGGGAACGGCGTCCAGTCGGGCGTGGGCCCGCCGTCGCCGAGCTGACCCTCCTGGCCTCGGCCCCAGCAGACGACGCTTCCGTCGCGCCGCGCGGCGCACGCGTGGCTCAGGCCCTGATCCATGCTCACGACCTGCAGCAAGCGCTGATTGCTCGAGCCCGACGCCGCGCTGACCGCCACGGGGGTGGTCCGCCGCGTGCGCGTCGTCCCGGTCGAGCCGGCCTGGCCCCAGTCGTCGTTGCCCGTGCAGCTCAGCGCGCCGGCGAGCGTGGGGCCGGCGTTGCCGAAGCGCAGGCAGGTCTGCGCGTAGCCCGCGACGAGCTCGACCGTCGAGTCGCAGAGCCCGTTCGGGTGGGTGTCCGCCGCGCTGACCGCGGTCGTCGGATGGCAGGGCGCTTCGCCGCCGCAGCTGTACCCGCAGGCGCCGCAGTTCGCGCTGTCGGCGGAGAGGTCGACCTCGCAGCCGTCGGCGTAGTCTCCGTTGCAGTCGCCGTAGCCGCGGTCGCAGGCGAAGATCCCGCACGCGCCGTCCATGGCGCAGCCCGCGCTGGCGTGAGGAGCGGTGCAGCTCGCGTAGGCGGCCGGGTCTTCATCGATGGTGCCGTCGCAGTCCGTGTCGTGACCCGAGCAAAGCTCCGTCGCGCCCGGGTTGTCGGTCGGCCGCGTGTCGTCGCAGTCGGTCTTCGGGAAGGGGCCGCCCGAGCAGGTCGCGTCCGGCGGCGAGTAGTGGTCGTTGTCCTGGTCCTCGAAGACGTCGACCCCGCCCGCCGCGCCACCGCCTAGGCTGCAGTTGTTGTCGACTCGATCGCAGAGCTCCGGCGCGCCGACGTAGACGCTGGTATCGCTCTCGTTGCAGTCGAGCGAGAAGGGCACGCTGTTCGGATCCCCCTCGCAGCGCGAGACCGCCGTGCCCTGCGCGCCGTCGCCGTCCGAGTCGATGAAGCGGACCCGGAGCGGCAGGCCCTCGTCGGCGGTTCCGTCGCAGTCGTCGTCGACGCCGTTGCAGGTCTCGGTGGCGCCCGGGTGCGTCGAGGACGTGCTCCCGTCGCAGTCGAGGTTCGGTGCCTCCGGCGTGCGGTTGGTGAACCCGATGGGACAGCCACCGACCGCGGCGCGCCCGCCCGTCGGGCACACGCTGCTCATCGAAGCGCCGCTGACCGCGTAGCCGTCGTCGTCCGGATCGTCGAAGCAGGTTACGAGGAGCGCCTCGTCGATCGAGGAGTCGCAGTCGTCGTCGATGCCGTTGCAGACCTCGGCGATGGGGGCGATGGAGCAGGTGCCCCAGAGCCCGTCCGAGCAGCGCTCGACGCCGGCCGAGCAGGCGCCGGGCGCGAGGCAGGAGCGGGTCGCGGAGCCCGTGCAGGTGCAGAGCGCGGGCGGGTTGGCCACTTCGTCGCAGTCCTCGTCGACCATCGCGGCGTCGCAGACCTCGACCGCGCCCGGGTGCGCGGCCGCGTTCGAGTCGTCGCAGTCGTCGGAGCTCGCGGCGTAACCAGTCGGCGGGAAACAGCCCATGATGGCCGGCTGAGACGCGTCGCCGTGCCCGTCGCCGTCGGCGTCGACGTAGAACGTCCGCTCGACGCCGTCGTCGACGCTTCCGTTGCAGTCGTTGTCGATGCCGTCGCAGACCTCGGGGCTCCCCGGGTGCACGCCGCCGGCCTCGTCGTTGCAATCGGTGCCGCAGTGCAGCGACCCGTCGGGGTTGGCGTTGCAACAGGACGCGTCGGGGTAGCCGTCCATGTCCTGGTCGACGTAGCCGAACGTCGTGGCGTCGCAGTCCTCGTCGTGGTTGTCCGCGTCGCAGACCTCGGGGTTGTCCGGGAAGCGGTTCGGGTCCGTATCGTCGCAGTCGCGGCCGAGGGGCAGACCGTCCGAGCCGAGACAGGCCGCGTCGCCCACTCCGTCTCTCGTCCGCGTCGGGCGCCGCGTTGGTGCAGGCGCGGGTGTCCTCGCTGCAGGCGTCCTGAGTGCACGCGATACCGTCGTCGCAGGGGGGAGCCGTGCCCGCCTGGCAGGTGCCCGAGACGCAGGTCTCCATCCCGTTGCAGTAGAGCCCGTCGTCGCACTGCGTGGCGGTCCGGCAGGGCTGACCGGTGATCGGGCCCGAGTCGGGCTGCGAGCCGGCGTCGGTGCCGGGGCTGCCGGCGTCGCTGGTCGTGGCGGGTCCGGAGCAACCGACGACGAGGAGGCAGGCTGCGAGCGAAGAGAGACGCATCCGGTGATGCTACGAGATTCCAGCGTTACCGTCTCCGAGCGTGCCTTGACTGCTAGTGCCTATCCGGTCGTGAAATGAATGTACGGGCCCGATGACCCACGTCGCGCGGGCCGTCGAGCGCGGACCCGCCGGGCACAGGCAGCCGGGCACAGGCAGGAGCACCCCGGGTGCTGGCGGGAGCACCCCGGGTGGCGCCAGCCGGGCACAGGCAGGAGCACCCCGGGTGCTGGCGGGAGCACCCCGGGTGGCGCCAGGCGGACCCGCCGGGCACGGGTGGCAGCCGGGCACAGGCAGGAGCACCCCGGGTGCTGGCGGGAGCACCCCGGGTGGCGCCAGGCGGACCCGCCGGGCACGGGTGGCAGCCGGGCACAGGCAGGAGCACCCCGGGTGCTGGCGGGAGCACCCCGGGTGGCGCCAGGCGGACCCGCCGGGCACGGGTGGCGCCAGGCGGACCCGCCGGGCACAGGCAGCCGGGCACAGGCAGGAGCACCCCGGGTGCTGGCACCCCGGGTGCTGGCGGGAGCACCCCGGGTGGCGCCAGGCGCCCCGGGTGGCGCCAGGCGGACCCGCCGGGCACAGGCAGCCGGGCACAGGTAGGAGCACCCAGGCAGGAGCACCCCGGGAGGCAGGAGCGCCCAGGCAGGAGCACCCCGGGTGCTGGCGGGAGCACCCCGGGTGGCGCCAGGCGGGAGCACCCCGGGTGCTGGCGGGAGCACCCCGGGTGTCGTCGCTTGGATTAGGGGGGAAGCACCTTGGGTGCTGGCGGGAGCACCCCGGGTGTGGCGGAGCACCCCGGGCGGGAGCACCCCGGGTGCTGGCGGGAGCACCCCGGGCGTCGTCGCTTGCGCTACGAGCGGCAACGCCGCGGATGGCGTCGTCTCCGCATCGGGTGATTTCGACCGGCCTCAGCCGCAGAAGCCGTTGCTGTGACAGAATCTGCTGCTGTCGAAGCAGAAGTAAGAAGTCGACGAATCGCACCGCTCGTAGCAGCGGTGGGTGCCGTCGGTGGACATCTGGCACGACCACACACGCCGTGAATCTCCGAGCTGCGGGCACGCGGCGTCGGGCCCGCAGTGCTCCCGCGCGCAGATCGGCGACAAGATCGAATCGTAGTGCCAGCAGTTCGTGCACGTGTCCGTGTGGCCGCTTCCCGAGCACTCCGTGCCGAGCTCCTGGTTGCACACCCCGGGGCTCGACGTATCGCCGTCGGTGCTGCAGTTCTGCGTCGCGCACTCCGCGTCGACGGTGCAGGGCTCACCCATCGCGCGCGGCGCCCCGCACGTGCTCGTGTCGCGGTAGCAGGCACCCGACGAGCACTCGAGGTCCATCGTGCACGCGGATCCATCGGGCTGCGCGACGACGCATCCGGTCCCTGCCACGCAGGTTCCCCCGCCGAAGGGCTCGCATCCACAGGCCGAGCACGTGCTCACCGCGTCCTGCGTCGAGCAGGCGACGAACGAACCGTCGACACAGAATCTCCTGGCTCGCGCCGCTGCCCTGGGTCCTGCCATCGGTGCAGGCCCGCTCGCAGAGGCCCGAGCTTCCGCAGACGAAGCCCGTCGGGCACGAGCTCCCCGAGCACTCTTCGGTGCAGAACCGGTCAGGGGAAGGTGCGCACATCCCCGTCTCACAGTCCGCGTCCGTGGCGCAGTTGAACCCAAGGGCCGTCAGCGGCGGGCTCGCGCACCCTACGAGACACCCGAATGTCAACAAAACCATACTGCTCTTCATCGCCATCTCCCTTCGACCCCGGTCGAAGCGCGCACTATTTGCTTCGGCTTCACGCCCGTCAAGCAAACGCGTGTCGCAGCGATTGGCACGGCGATCATCCGTGATGAGCAGCCCTACTGTAGGACGTCAACATGTATTGACATCTCTGCTCACAGCTCGAGATCCAGCAGTGCTCGATCGGACGTGAAGCCAAGGCCATGGCTGGCCGAGGCGAGCACATACGCCAGACCAAGCACAGGGGGAGCTTCGACCGCGAGATGACCCACGTGGGTCGTTCCACCAGCGCAGGAGGTGCGCTCCGGTGGGCTGGGCTGTCGGAGGCAGGTGCGGTCACGAGCACCCCGGGTGTCGTCGCGGTCACGAGCGCCCCGGGTGTCGTCGCGGACCCGAGTGGTCACGAGCACCCCGGGTGTGGACCCGAGCGGTCACGAGCACCCCGGGTGTCGTCGCGGGCGAGCCTGGGGGGTGTCAGGGGCCGAAGCCGCAGTAGCCCCGCGGCGCGTACTCCGCGTAGGTGTCGCCGAGCTCTGCGTCGAACCACTGCCAGACACACTCGAGGTCGGGCGAGACCCGGGCCGCCGAGTCGTACTGGAGCTGGGTGGGTGTGCTGGCTGACGAGGCGCGGAACCAGAGCGTGGCGTAACACTCGCCCCCGCCGCCGGGGTGGGGCAACGCCGCGTAGTCCACAGTCACCAGGTGGCTGAAGAGGGCGTCGAGCTGGGCCTGCGGGACGCGGGTCTCGGCGTCCGGCGGCGTGGGCGGCTCGCCGCCCGGATCGAAGCCGCCAGCCTGGCGCCACATGCGCACCCGACCGTTGCCGGCCAGCACCAACGCCGGCCCCCAACCAGCGGCGCCGCCGGGCCCCTGCCAGCTCAGCCGAGCGTCGCCGAGGGACATGGGGAAGGGCTCGATGGGTGGTCGACAAACAGGTCCCGAGTCTTGCCCCGCATCCACGCCCGCGTCGGCCGGAGCGGGCGGCCAGGGCAGAGGCAGGCCGGCGTCCACCGCCCCGATGACCGTGCCCGCATCGGCCTCGCTCCCGGCCCTACCGGGCTCGAGGCTGTGGAAAAGAAAGCAGCCCGACGTCGTCGTCGCGATCCCCGCCACCGTCACGAGCAACCCTGCCAGCTTGTGCCAAGCGCGCATGGACGGGCCCGGACTGCACACGCGGTGCCAGCGCTCGTCGGCCCGGACCGGGAGCTGGCCAACCCGAAACGGCGTTCGACGATGCGGGCCTCCGCGAAGGCGCGGGGTCCGGGGGACGCGAACGTGCTGGATCGCGACGCGCTGGTTGGTCGCGAACCCGCTGCGGAAGGGGGAAGCACCCCGGGTGAGGTCGGTTCCCAGGTCGCTTCCCGGCGCGCCCCGGGTGGAGGTCGTTTCCGCGTTTCCGAGCCTCAGGTGAGCCCCAGGTGCTCACGGATGCGGACGAGCTCTTCATCGCTCGCGAAACGAGCCGCGAAAGCGGCCACGTCGTCGGGCCTGCCGCTCGCGAAACGCCGGTCTTGAGTACCGGCCTCGATGATCAGCCGCCGGAGCTGGAGCCCCATCGAGCCCCCTTCGTCGTAGCAAAAGGCGCTGCACTCGAGGAAGGGGTTGTCGGCCTTCATCATCGCCAAGAAGATGTCGACCACCTCGGGGGGCCACGCGGCGGTCGATTTCACCGTCGTACACACGATCGTATGGGTCGGCGCGAATTCGACGAACCCGTCGCGGACTCGGGTGACGGCCAGACGCGCTTCGGCGAGGTCGATCGGCGGCTCGAGGCGCACGAGCATCAGGCGCGGTGCATGAAGATCGATCTGGTGCATGAAGTCCCCGAAACAGGCGCACGGCCGCAGACCGGCCCGATTGCGATTCTATCAGCGATGCCCGGTCGGCGTCGCGGTCCATCGCCTTGACGTGCGGCGGGGGCCCGCGGAACGGCTCGGCGACGCGGATCTTGACGGGATGACGACGGGACGACGACGACGATCGCACCCCGGGAGCATTGTTCCGGGCTCGCCGCCCCGCGCCGAGCGACGCTGCGCAAGCGGCCGCGGCCTCGTCGCGCGCGGGGGCAAGCACCCCGGGTCGGGTCGCGCACTGGTCGGGTCGCGCACTGGTCGGGTCGCGCACTGGTCGGGTCGCGCACTGGTCGCGGGTCGGTCGCGTACTCGTCGCTCGGGAGGGCGCGATGTCGTCGACGCCGACCCGAATTCGGTCCATATTCAGTTCGTGACGAAGAAGGATGTCGACCTCGCGGAGGACCTGGTCCCCATCAACGAGTTTCGTGCTCGCACCTCGAAGCTGCTGGAGAGCATGACCAAGGAAGGACGCACGCTGGTCATCACGCAGAACGGAAAGGCCGCGGCCGTCGTCATGTCGCCGCGTGAGTTCGATGCACTTCGGTACCGCCAGCGCTTCGTGGAAGAGATCGCTCGTGCGGTGTCCGACGTCGAGGCGGGGCGGACGCAGACCACCTCGCAGGTGCGAGCCGCGATGCGCAAGCGACGACGGGAAGGCCGTTGAAGGTCGTCTGGACGGCGACGGCGATAGCGCGCCTGGAAGAAATCGAAGACTACATCGCCGCCGATGATCCCCCCGCGGCGGTCCGATTCATCGACGCGCTGCTCGATGTGGGAGACGGTCTCGCCGAGAGCCCCCTGCGTGGCCGCAGCGTTCCGGAGCTGCCCGGGAGCGGCCTGCGCGAGGTCGTCTACAAGCGGTATCGAATCGTCTACCGGGCGCGACCGAAGCGGATCGAGATCCTCACCGTGTTCGAGAGGCACCGGCTGCTGCGTGAGGACGAACTCGGTTAGGCGCTGTCTGTCGACCCTTCCCCCCGGCCGACAGTGAACGCCGCGCGTGGGCAGCCGGAGGCGGACATGGAGGAATCCCACCCCGGGTTCGGAGGCGGAGATGGAGGAATCCCACCCCGGGTTGGCCCTGGAGGTGATCCCACCCAAAGGCCAGATCGCGCGCCGCAACCCGGCCCGCACCCCGGGCGAGGTCGTTCCCGTTCCCGTTGACCCCAACCCGGCCCGCACCCCGGGTGAGGTCGTTCCCGTTTGGGTGAGGTCGTTCCCGTTTGGACAAGCACCCCGGGTGAGGTCCGGCCGGATCGGACGCCTGGATCCGCGCCATCGGGCAAGCACCCCGGGTGAGGTCGTTCCGTACGAGAGATTCTCCGATCGGCCGCTCTCCTGCCGACGGACGGGACCGCCGGACCGCGCAACGAGGCCAGCACCCCGGGTGCGGTCGTTCGTTCGTTCGTTCGCGCAACGAGGCCAGCACCCCGGGTGCGGTCGTTCGTTCGTTCGGGTGCGGTCGTTCGTTCCTTTTCCTGCCCCGGGTGAGGTCCGGCTGCGTGCGAGGTCGTTCCGTTTCGACGGGGCGGGGCAAGCGCCCCCCGATCCCCGGCGCGCTGGGCAAGCACCCCGGGTGAGGTCCCGGCAGCGTGCGCCGGCGCTCGCGGGCCGAGCGACCGGCGGCCGCCGGTGTCGGCGCCGCCACCTCCGCCGATCTTGGCTCGTAAGTGCCCGAGATCTGGCGAGCGGCTCCCGGATCGGATCCTGATGAACGGGCGTGGCATGACCGCGTCACGCTGCCGCCTGCCCGGGATGGCCTACATGATCACGCGCCGCACCGAGCGCCGGGTCCATCTCTTTCGACCCGACCGGCTGATGAATCAGGTGTTCCTCTACTGCCTCGGATGCGCGGCGGAGGAGACCCACGTTCAGCTCGTGGCGGCGACCCTGATGAGCAACCACTACCACCTCGTCGTCGTCGACCGGCGGGGGCAGATCACGAAGCTCACCGAGCGGCTCAACGGACTGCTGACGAAGGCGACGCAGGCGATGCGCGGCTGGCAGGGGAGCGTCTTCGACGGGCAGAAGCCGAACTACACCGAGCTGCTCACGCCTCAGGCCCTGATCGACAAGGTGGCCTACACGATCGCGAATCCGACGGCGGCGGGTTTGGTTCGGTTCGCGAAGGATTGGCCCGGCGTGCGCACGCGTCCGTCGGACATCGGCGGTCGCGTCGTCACCGTCGAGCGCCCGCGCGCCTTCTTCGCGGAGGACGGCACGATGCCCGAGAGCGTCGAGGTTCGCTTCGAGATGCCGGACGTGCTGCTCGAGGCGCACGGGCTCGAGGGAGCGCGGACGCGCATCGCCGAGGCGGTCCAGAAGAATGAGAACGATGCGCGGGCCGAGGTCGAGGCCGCTGGCTGGTCGTTCAAGGGCGCGGACCGCGTGCGCAAGTCCTCGCCCTACGCGCGGGCCAAGACCTTCGAGGCGCGCGGCCGGCTCAGTCCCCGCTACGCCAGCGGCGAGGACCCGGACGCCTTGGACGCCGCCATCGCGCGGGACGCCGAGTTCCTGCTCACGTACGCCGAGTGCCGAGAGCGCTGGCTCGCCGGGGAGCGACACGTGGTCTGGCCGGCGGGTACGGACGCCATGCGCCGGTGGCACGGCGTGCACTGCGCCGACCCGCCCTGCTGAGCGCCGCGAACATGACGTGCCTGCGGACCGCGCGATGCGCGTCCGCATCGGTGCGTTTGGCGGACGGCGGTGGCCGCGGGAGCGCGCCTCGCCGCCGGTCCCAGCGGCGGAGATCGCGAACCTCAGCGCCGCGGAGCGCGCGTGGTGGGGCTGGGGATCGCGGTCCGGCCGCGAGTGCCGCCCGGATCCGCCGCTCAGATCCCCGGCGCTGGGCAAGCACCCCGGGTGAGGTCGTTCGTTGGTGGATCGGGCAAGCACCCCGGGTGAGGTCGTTCGTTGGTGGATCCCAGCACCCCGGGTGAGGTCGTTCGTTCCGGTCCGGCCGCGAGTGCCGCCCGGATTCGCCGCTCAGATCCCCGGCGCTGGGCAAGCACCCCGGGTGAGGTCGTTCGTTTGGCTGTGAGGTCGTTCGTTTGGCTCGCCAGCCGGTCGAAGCCCCCCGCAGGTGATCGGATCGAGCGCGACGAGTCTCCACCCCGCTCGGGATCACGACGCACCTCCCAGCGCGGCGAGAACCGTCTTCAGCGTCGCGGCGTCGACCCCGGTCGGCACCAGCACTCGGGCGCCATGCACCTCGACGATCACGCTCGCCGCGCTCGACGCCGGCTCGGGCGCGCGCACCACCCGCGCCAGCCGCACCTCCCTCGTCCCCTCCGGCTTCTTCGCCGGCTTACCCACCCCGCGCGCCAGCCGGCTCGACCACCACAGCAGCGTCGAGCCCGCGTACCCGCGCCCCGACGCGTACACCTCCGCCGACTCGCCGCTCGCCCGCCACTCCGCAACACGCTCCGACCAGACCTTCGCGTTCGCCATGTCCGAGGGTCTACCCCCTCGAGCTCCCCGCCGCCTCACTGCCCCGTGCAGCGGATACTCCCTTTCTGCGGGTGGGTGCGGTCCCTTTCTGCGGGTGGGTGCGGTCCCTTTCTGCGGGTGCGTGAGGCCAGCACCCCGGGTGCGGTCCCTTTCTGCGGGTGCGGGGGCGGGTGCGGTCCCTTTCTGCGGGTGCGTGCTCGGTCGCGCTCGGGCCGGAAGGCGGACCGCTCTTCGTGCTCGGACACTACGTCCAGGTCGGCAACAGCCTCGAGAGCACCTACTTCTATCTGGAGCGGTCCGACGACGGAGGCGCGACCTGGTCGCGGGTGTGGACCGGCCCCGACACGGGCTCGCTCGGCTACGACCAGCGGGCGGGAAGAGGCCCCGACGTCACGGGCGCGCTCGCGGTCGGGGAGCACGGCGAGGTCGCGCTCGCGGCGGTCGACGGCTCCATCCTGGTCTCGGCGGATGGCGGTCACACCTTCGTCGCGCATCCGACCCCGTCGCGGGACGGGTTGATCCGCCTCTGGCTCGAATCCGCGGGGCCCGCTCTACGGGCTCGGACGCGGCGGTAGGGTGGTGGCCTCGAGCGACGGCTTTCGGACCTTCCACGTAGTTGCCAGCGACGCCGACCGCGATCTCCTCGACATCGCCCGCTGCGGTGACCACGTCTGGATCGTCGGCGATGGAGGCACCGTTCTCCGCGATTGAAGGCGGACGGATACCTCGGTTAGCTACTTCGGGAATCGCCCTTACGCCCGGTCAGAGCGCTTCCAGCCTCGCGTCCAACGTCGACGAGTCGGCGGCGACGACGGTGACGTGGCCGAGCTTGCGGCCCGGTCTCGGCGCTTTGCCGTAGAGGTGCAGGTAGGCGCCGGGGACGGCGAGGATGCGCGCTGGGTCGGGGAGGGCGCCGATGACGTTGATCATCGCGCTCTCGCCGCGCGGGGCGGTGGAGCCGAGCGGGTCGCCGGTGATGGCGCGGAGGTGGTTCTCGAATTGGCTGGTCTCGGCGCCTTCGATGGTCCAGTGGCCGGTGTTGTGGACGCGAGGGGCGATCTCGTTCGCCAGGAGGTCGACGCCGTCGTCGAAGAGCTCGAGGGCGATGACGCCGACGTAGTCCAGTTCTTCCAGGATGGCGCGGACGTAGCTTTCGGCTTTGTCTTGGTGCTCGGGCTCGAGGTCCTGGGCCGGGGCGCGGGTGAAGCGGAGGATGCCGCCTTCGTGGCGGTTCTCGACGAGGGGGTAGAAGGCGACGTCGCCGCTCTCGGCGCGGGCGGCGACGATGCTCAGCTCGCGGCGGAAGTCGACGAAGCCTTCGAGCAGGAGCGCGCCGCCGCCGAGGCCGGTGAAGGCGCCTTCGACGTCGCCCGAGCGGCGCAGGACGCGCTGGCCTTTGCCGTCGTAGCCGAAGCGGCGGGTCTTGAGCACGGAGGGCAGGCCGATGTGACGGACGGCGTCGTCCATCTGGCTGGCCGCGTCGACGGCGCGGTAGGGGACGGTGGGGATGCCGAGCCGGGTGAAGAGCTCTTTCTCGTTCAGGCGGTCGGAGGCGACGCGGAGGGCGTTGGCGTTCGGGTGGACGGGCACCTTGCCGACCAGCCGCTCCACCGCTTCGGTCGGCACGTTCTCGAACTCATAGGTGACGACGTCGCTCTCGTCGGCCAACTGATCGAGCGCGGCCGGGTCGTCGTAGGGCGCGGTGATCATCTCGGCTACGGCGGCCGCCGGCGCGTTGGCGTCCGGGCTGAGCACCACGAAAGAGTGCCCGAGCGGGTGGCCGGCCAAGGCCAGCATCCGCGCGAGCTGTCCGCCGCCGAGGATGCCGATCCTCACGGGACGCTCGGGTCCGGGTGGGCGAGGACGGCTTCGGTCTGCTGGGCGCGGAACTTCTTGTACGCCTCGCGCAGCTCGGGGTGCTTGGCGCCGAGCATGGTGCAGGCGAAGAGCGCGGCGTTCTTGGCGCCCGATTCGCCGATGGCCAGGGTGCCGACCGGGACGCCGCCGGGCATCTGGACGATCGACAGCAGCGAGTCGAGGCCGGAGAGCGCCCGCGAGCGGACCGGGACGCCGAGGACGGGCAGGGCGGTCTTGGAGGCCAGCATGCCCGGCAGGTGCGCTGCGCCGCCTGCCCCGGCGATGATGACCTCGATGCCGCGATCCTCGGCCTCCTCCGCATACTGAAAGAGCAGATCCGGGGTGCGGTGCGCGCTCACGACGCGCGTCTCGAACGGCACGCCGAGCTGCTCGAGGGTCTCGCAGGCGTGGCGCATCGTGTCCCAATCGGAACGACTGCCCATCACGACTCCCACCAGGATGCCTCGCGTCACAGGGCTCCTCCTTCCCGGAACGACCACGCCGGGGCGATATCGTATCGAGAAGCCGCGCGAACGCCAGTGAAGCATTTGCCGTGATGGTTTGCGGTGCGGCGCGGCCTGGGATACGGCTGGCCGAACGATGCCCCGCACCGACGCCCGCCTCCATGCGCCCGCCTGTGAGCGCAACCGCGATCCCATCCTCCGGGTGCTCGAGGAGGTGCTGCCCGAGGAAGGCGTGGTCCTCGAGATTGCCAGCGGGACGGGAATGCACGCGGTTCATTTCGCGGCGCGCTTGCCGGCGATCGAATGGCAGCCGACGGATCCCGACGAGGCGGCGCTGGCCAGCATCGCGGCGTGGCGGGAGGCCGAGCCCTCGCCGAACCTGCGGACGCCGCTGCTTCTGGACGTGCTCTCGCAGAGCTGGCCCATCGAGCGGGCTGACGCGCTCTTCAACGCGAACATGATCCACATCTCGCCGTGGGAGACGACGCCAGCGCTCTTCGAGGGCGCGGCGAGGATCCTTTCCGCGGGCGCGCCGATGGTGCTCTACGGTCCCTACCGCCGCGAGGGCCGACACACCGCTCCCAGCAACGCGGCGTTCGACGAGAGCCTGCAAGCGCGCGACCCGCGCTGGGGCGTGCGGGATCTTTCGCGGGTGGTCGAGGTGGCCGGCGAGCGCGGCTTCGCCCACGAGCGCGTGGTGGAGATGCCCGCCAACAATCTCTGTGTGATCTTCCGTCGCGAGGGCTGAGCACGCGCTGCGCACATCTGTCGGCGCTCGATCGAGCTCGTCGGGGAGAAGTCTCGGTAGACGGCCTGTCGCTCCGGATGCGCCCCGCGTCGTGTCGAGCGCGACATCCTCGAGTCGCCGTCGCCCCGTCGGCCGCGCCCAAGACGGAGAGCGCAGCGATCACGAACGAAGCGCATGGGTCGGTCGCGCCGGCTCCGCGTCGCCGTCCGCGGTGAGCCTCCGGGCTCGACGGCCGGATGTTCGTCCGCGGCGCAGCGCGGACTCATGTGCCCCGCCGTCCGCGGTGAGCCTCCGGGCTCGGCGGCCGGATGTTCGTCCGCGGCGCAGCGCAGACTCATGGGCGCCCGACGGATTACACTCGTGCTGGACGTTTGCATTCCGCGGGCAGTCCCGCATCATCGAACCCATGCGCCGTACGATTGTCGCCTTTGCTTCGCTCCTCTTCGTCGCCTGCGGCGGTGATGGCTCGACTGCCGACGCCGGCACGGACGCGGCAGCCCCCGACGGAGGAGGCGCGATCGACGCCGGTCCGCCGGATGCCGGCGCGGTGGACGCGGGGTCGTCCGACGCGAGCGCGGCCGACGCGGCGATGGTCGACGGTGGCCCGCCGTCGGTGCAGGACCTCGGCGCCACGGTGATGTCCGACGTGACCAACGTGCAGGACGCGGTGGCGGCGGTGCCGGTCATGATGCGGGTGGGCGACGCGTTCCTGCAGGTGGATGTCGGCACGGCGGGGCTCAACGCCATCATCGGCGAGAACGGGCTGCAGACCCTCGCGCTCAGCGAGGCCACGATCCGCGCGCTGGCCGATCTGCGGCAGGCGAACGTGCTGATCGATCTGCTCACCCAGGCGAGCGCGACCTTCGGGGCGAGCAGCGATCCGATGGAGATGGCCATCCACGATCAACTGGTGCCGCTGATCGCGTCGCTGACCGCCTATCGCGACGGCTTGGCCCGGCTCTACCGCGAGCGCTTGGGGGTGCCCTTCGTCGGCACGCCCGTCGTGCAGGACATGTTCTACGAGAACACGTGGTTCTCGGTCGACGGCACGCCCAATCAGATCGAGTTCGTCATCGAGGGGCAGTCCAGCGCGATGGCGAGCTCGTCGCTGGATGTGATCTGCTCGGACTCGCTCGACGTCACGGTGATCCGCGAGGACACGGGCGAGACGCTCGCATCGGACAGCGGTCCCGACGGCTCGGTGACCCTCGACGTGCCGGTGCCCTACGACACGCCGACCGCCGTCCGGGTCACGGTGACGACGCCCTTGGTCGGCGGGATGTGGTCGTCCTGCGGCGCGTCGATGACCACCCGACGGAGCCTCCAGACCGATCCGGTGCCCTACGACGTCACCGCGGGCAGCCCCTACATGACGGCGAAGATGACGTGGGACACGGCCGTCACGGACGCGGAGACGGCGTACGACGCGACCGGTACGGCCGGGACGCCCGCCGCCGTGCTCGCGGTGGTGCAGGAAGAGCTCGCGATGCTCTTCGACCTGATGGCGCCCTTCCTCTCCAGCGACGCGCTGCCGACCCCCGTGGAGACCATCCAGCGGGCCAACCGCCGCATGGTCTACGTGGCCGCGATGCTCGACGCCCTGGCCGCCAGCCCCGTGCTGGTCGCCGCCGACGCGTCGTCGTCCGTGCCCGACGCCGTCACCAACGTGAAGACGGCCGCGCAGGGGATCCTCACCGCGATCACGCCCTGAGGCCGCGTCCGAGGAGCATCCGGTGCGCGGGGTGGCGAGGGCGCCCACGGTCCGACCCCGCTCGCAGTGGAGGCCTTCCGCCGAGCTCACGCGCAGCCGGCGATGGCGCGCCGCGGGCTCGAGCGTTCGCGCTCCACACCTCGTCTTCGCGCGACCGGGCGGCTCACTTCCTCGGCGAGCGCACGATCGGCTCGGCCGTCTGCTCGCGGATGTCTCTCACGAGCGCGGCTCAGCTCTCGGTGCGCTGCTCGGCCTCGCGCGCACGCTCTTCGTCGCCGAGCGCCCGCCACTGAGCGGCAGCTAGCGCGTACGCCGCCCGAGCCCGCTCCCGCTCGCCCTGCTCGGCCAGCATGGCTCCGGCCCGATTGGCGGCGGCCGCCATGTCCTCGTCCACGATGGGACGGTTCGCGCTCAGCTCGCGCGCTGCGGCTGCGTGCGCGTCGAAGGCGTTCAGATCGGAGACGCCG
Organism: uncultured Pseudomonadota bacterium; assembly: GCA_963832725.1. Taxonomy (GTDB): domain Bacteria; phylum Myxococcota_A; class Polyangia; order Polyangiales; family Sandaracinaceae; genus JAEZBP01. Next base: position 1,318,696 of record CAWHVG010000005.1, on the reverse strand, counting down.
GCCACGCAGGGCAGCAGCATGTAGTGGACCAAGCCCAGGTAGGCGCGCTTGCCCGTTCGTTCCAGGGAGGCGAGCTCGTTCTCGAACGCGCGTCGGGCTTCCTCGAACCTCGACTGTTCGAGCAGCACCACGCCGAGGTTGAGCCGCGCGATCAGCGTGTTCTTCGAGCCGATCCGGGTCTGGATTCGGAGCGCCTCGCGATAGGCCTCCTCGGCCGGCGCGAGCTGGCCCTGGTAGCGCTGCACGTCGGCGCGCCCCATCAGGCAGTCCGCGACGCCGGTCTGGTAGCCGACCTCCTCGCAGCGCGCGCGAGCCCGCTCGTACTTGGCCTCGGCGTCGGTGTACTGCTTCTCGTGTCGCGCGACGTGTGCGAGCCCGAGCATGGCGTTGGCGCCGCCGCGCTCGTCGCCGGTGAGCTCGAAGAGCGCGTAGGCCCGCGCGTAGAGCTCCTGCGCCCGATCGAACTCGCCCTTCTGGCGGGAGAGGATCGCCATCGCCAAGAGCGCCCGCGCCCGGCCGTCGTCGCGATCGACGCGGTGGAAGAGCGAGAGGGCGGTGGTGTTCGCGGTCAGCGCGCGGTCGAGGTCGCCCTCCTGCCGCCAGACGTGGGCGAGCACGATGGAGGCCTCCGCGCGGGTCTCGTTCCATCCGTGCTGGATGGCCTGGTCGCGCGCGTTCTCCGCCCACCTGCCGGCCGAGGCGAAGTCCCACTCGAGCCGGTGGATGTCGGCGCGCAGGACCCAGCCGAGGCCCCAGCGCTCATCGTCGTCGGGGATCGCGGCCAGCGAGAGCAGCTCTTCGCGCCGGCTCAAGAGCGAGAGCGCGCGGCCGTAGTCGCTCTGGTCGCGCAGCTCGCGCGCGGCGAGGAGGAGCGGCTCGAGGGCGGCCTCGTAGTCGCCGGCGTCGGCCAGGTGGGTGCCCTGGCGGGCGTGGCTGCCGCGTTCCCCGCGCTCGGCGATGACGGTGGCGCACGCGCGGTGCATGGCCGGGGCTCGACCGGCCTCGACGGCGGAGCGCGAGAGTGCCTCGCGGAGCATGCCGTGGGCGAACGACCAGCCCGCTTCGTTGCGCTCGACCAAGCGCGCGCGGATCAGCGCCTCGAGCACCTCGTCGCTCAGCCTCCGGCCCCAGGCGGCGTACACGGCCTCGAGCTCGTCCTCGTCGTGCGTGAGGCCGAGCACCGCGGCCAGCTCCAGCGCGGCGCGCTCGTCGTCGCCGTGCTCGCGCACGATCCGGTCGATCCGGGTCGACCACACGGCGCCCAGCTCGTCCGGGATCTCCGCGCGCTCGCCCGGCCGGAGCGCGAAGCCTCGCGGCGTGAGCTGCAGGATGCCGCGCTGGACCCAGTCGCCGACGAGCTGGACGGCGAAGAGCGGGTTGCCCTCGACGCGACCGCGCACCTCCGCCGCCAGATCGCCGCTCAGGCCCAGCAGGCGCTCGACCAGCGCGCCCGTGTCCTCTTCGGCCAGCGGTCCGACGCGGCTCGCGATGACGCGCGGGTGGGCTTCGAGCTTCTCGAGCTGCTCGCGCTCCCGCTCGCGCTCGGCCAACGCCTCCTCGCGGACCGTCAGCACGAAGAGCACCGGCGCCTCGAGCGCTTCGAGCGCGTGCGCGACCATGGCCACGCTGTCGCCGCCCCACTGCGCGTCGTCGAGCCAGACCACCACGCCGCGTTCGCGCGCCGCGCGGGCCAGGGCCGCCTCGACGGTCGCGTAGCGCTCGGCGGTGCTGGCCAGGCGGAGGCTCGTTCGCTTCTTCGCCTCTTCGGTGGGCGCGGAGCCGGCGATGAGCGCGGTCAGGTCGGCGAGCTCCCGGGCGGAGCTCTCGCCTTCTTCGCGGAGCTTGGTGGCGAGCCGCGTGTCGAGCGCTTCGTCCTCGAGCCCGACGGCGTTGTAGTGGAGGGCGAGCATGCGCGGCATGCCGTCGCCGAGCCCGAACTCCAGCGTGTGCACGGCCTTGAAGACCGTGGCGGCGCCCGTCTCGTGCGCGCGCTCGGTGAGCCACTCGGCGATGCGGCTCTTGCCGGTGCCGGCCGTCCCGCGGAGGACGAGCGCGCGCGGCAGGCCGCTGGCTTCGGCCTCTCTCAACGCGTCCCAGCCGCGCGCGCGGTGCTCCTCGCGGTCGACCAGCGGGATGGTGCGCAGGAAGTAGAGGCCGAGCCCGGCGCCGTGCAGCGCGAGGGCGGAGGGCTCCTCGCTCGCCTCCCAGGACGCGGGGACCTCGGGGCGCTCGACGGCGATCGGCGTGGGCTCGCCCGGCGTCGGCGCGTCGCTCGAGGGCGGAGCCGAGACGCGCTGAGCCCACGGGCTCGCGGCTTCGTGAGGAGGCTTCGTGGGCGCGCCGGTGTTCGGTGCGTCCCACGGCGGCGCCGTCGCCACCTCGTCGGATCCGCTCCACGGGGTGGCGGGGGCATCGCTCCACGGCGCGGCGGACGGCGCTTCGCCGGCGTCGGTCCAAGGCGCCGCGGTGGACGCGTCCGGGGTGTCCCACGGCGCGGCGGTGGATTGTCCCGGGGCGCCGGTCGAGGGCGCCGCGGTGGACGCGTCCGGCGTGTCCCATGGCGCGGCGGTCGACCTTTCGGAGGCGTCGGTCCAGGGCGCGGCGGCGGGCGCTTCGGGCGCGTGGGTCCATGGCGCCTGTCCTCGGGATGCGTCGCGCGCCTCGACGGACGGCGCGGACGCGAGCTCGAGCGGCGCGTCCATGTTCGCGAGCGCGCGCCGGGCATCGGCGGCGCGCCGGAAGCGATCGGCGGGCGCCTTGGCGCAGGCGCGGGCCACCCATCCGGCCAGCGCGTCGGGCACCGAGAAGGCGGGCCGGATGGGCGGCAGCGGCTTCGACACGTGGTCCAGCAAGACGCCGAGCGGGTGCTCGGAGGTGAAGGGCATCTTCCCGGTCACCGCTCGGAAGGTCATGATCCCGAGCGCGTAGAGATCCGTCCACGGCCCGAAGTCGCGCCACCGGCACTCGACCTGCTCGGGCGCCATGTAGGAGGGCGTGCCGGCCATCGTGCCGAGGTCTTCGCGGCTCTCGGTCGCGTGCCGGTCGGACGCGTGCGCGATGCCGAAGTCGGCCAGCTTCACCCGCGGCGCGGCGCCGACTCCGCGGTGGAGGAGCACGTTGCCGGGCTTGAGATCGCGGTGCACCACGCCGCGCGCGTGGGCGTGGGCCAGCGCCTCGAGCAGCTCGAGCCACACGCGGCGGAGCGAGGGCCAGTCGGACGGCATGTGCTCGGACAGCGAGCCGGAGTCCGCGAGCTCCATGACCAAGAAGGGGCAACCCGGCGCCAGCGTGTCGTCGCTCGCCTCCGCCTCGGCCTCGCTCAGGGTGCCGTACTCGTAGAGCGTGATGATGTTCGGGTGCGTCAACCGCGCCGCGGCCTGCACCTCGCGCCGGAAGTCCTCGGCGAACCCCTCGGAGCGCCCGAGCGCGTCTGCGACCACCTTGACCGCGACGGGCAGCCCCTCCTCGCGATGCTCGGCCCGGAGGACCACGCCCATCCCGCCGCGGGCGAGCTCTTCATGGACGTCGATCGGGCCGAGCGAAAAGGACATGGCGGTGAATCAGGAGTCGTCGTCCAAGCGGACGCGGATCCCCGCTCGCGTGTCGATCCACGACGGCGTCGCGTCGTTCGTGGTCGACGAGCTCGTGGTTTCCGCGTCGTGCATGAGCCATCAGGGGCGACCCGGGTCGCCGTCGTGCGCCCATCGAAGTCGGTCAGGAGGAGCGAAGTCGGTCAGGAGGAGCGAAGTCGGTCAGGAGGAGCGAAGTCGGTCAGGAGGAGCGCGGTGTCGCGATTCGTGTGCCGAGAGGTTCGGGTTCAGCCGAGGTGGATGCTCTCGCCGTCGATCGCGAAGATCGACTCGGCCTTCATCTTCGCGCGCTGTGCGAACGCGTGCAGTGTGGACCTCGCGACCAGTCGCAGGCGGCCGGCGCGGGTCTGGGCGAGGCCTTCGACCTCGCGATAGGTCTCCTTCGCCTTCTCGACGATCTCGGTGGCTTCGGTCTCGATGTGCGTGGCGCGCTGCCGGAGTCGCTCGAGGTGCTGGTCCATGCGCGCGGCGATCACGGTGATGTCCTCGGCCAAGGTGTGGAGCTGGCCGGCGCGGGTCGCGAGCACGCCCGCCCGGAGCTCCGCGGTCCCGCCCTCGAAGCGCGCGCCGCTCCGGACCGTTCCGTCGGTGTCGACGCTGCCGATCGAAGCGCGCCGGCCCGCGGCGAGCGACACGTCCCGCTCGCTCGCGATCTGCACGCCCTCGGCGCCGTGGACGATCACGCGCCCGGCGGCTGCGCTCAGCTCGAGGTCGCCGGCAGGCAGCGTGAGCCGCGTGCGCCCCGTGTCCTCGTCTCGCTCGACCGCCAGGCCCGTGAGCGACTTCGGACCGGCCTCGCGGAGCGCTCGCAGGACGCCCACGACGTACGCCTGGCCGGCTGCGTCGACGACGAGCAGGACCTGATCGCCCGCGCGGGGCTCGTACTCGCCACCGGCGATGGCGAGGCGGGCGGAGGCTTCTCCCAGCTCGGGCGAGCGGACGCGGATGCCGCGCTCGCTGGCGCCGGTCACGGTGGCGGTGACGACGGGGCTCGATGGGAAGGGGAGGGTCGCGGTTTGGCTCATGGTTCCGTCGTGGGCTCGAAGGCTTCGGCGCGGGCCCGGGGGGCGTCGGTCCGGCGCACGTGGGTCAGATCGGCGTCGGCGAAGTTGGCGCCCTCGTCGCTGGTCGCGTGCATCGAGGCTTGGGTCAGGCGCGCGCCCCGCAGGTCGCAGACATCCAGCTTGGCGTGGTCGAGGAGGGCAAAGCGCAGGCTGGCTTCGACGAACGAGGCGCCGCGCAGGTCCGCGCCGGTCAGAAGCGCGCGGTCCATCCGCGCCAGATCGAAGCGTCCCTTCTGCGCCGTCACGTTCATGAGCTGTGCGCCGCGCAGATCGGCGCCGCGCATGTCGACCTCCGTCATGCTCGCGTCCGCGAAGTCGGCCGCCCGCGCCTTGGCTTCGAGGAAGCTCGCCTTTCGCAGGCTCGCCGACCGGAACCTGGCCTTCTCCACGTTGGCCCGGGAGAGGATCGCGCCGGCCAGGTTGGCCCGCTCGAAGTCCGCCTCCGCGAGGTCGCAGCCGCTGAGATCGCAGCCGCTCAGATCGCAGCCCGGCAGCGACGCCCGACGGAGGAGGACGCCCTTCAGCCTGACCGACGTGAGGATGGCGCCGGCCAAGAAGGCGCGGCTCAGGTCCGCGCCCGTGAAGTCGACCTCGTCCCACAGGTTCCGCTCGAAGTTGGCGCGCTCGAGCTTCGCGCCGGCGAACGAGGCGCGGCTGAGATCGGCGCCGGCCAGCTCGGCCTCGCTCGCGTCGGCTTCGTCCAGCTTCGCGTCGCAGAGGCGCGCCAGCGTCAGGTGGGCTTCCCGCAGATCGGCGCGGCGCAGGTCGGTCTTGCTGAGCTCCGCGGAGTCGAGCGTGGTCTCCGCGAGGCACGCGCCCTCGGCGCTCGCTTCGGTCCAGTCGCTCTTCGCGAGCTGCGCCCCTCGAAGGCGCGCGTTCCGCAGATCGGCTCCGCGCAGACGGGCTTCGGTGGCGATCAGGCCCTCGGCCTCGGCTCCGTCCAGGCGCGCTCCCTCGAGGTTCACGCCGCGAGCGCGGGCGCGGGTCAGGATCGCCTGCCGGAGATCGGCGTCCGTGAGGTCGGCGCCGCCGAGCTGTGTCTCGCTCAGGTCGGCGCCGCGCAGCACCGCCTTGGTCAGCCGCGCGCCTTCCAAGTCGGCCCCGCGCAGCTTCGCCGTCGTCAGCTTCGCCTCGCTCAGGTCGGCGTCGCGGAGGACGGCGCCTTCGAGGTCGGCCTCGGCGAGATCCATCCCGGTCATGCGCGCGCCCGCCAGCCGCGCCCGGGCCAGCTCGCGGATCCCGCCCATGCCGCTCAGCTCCGCGCCGGCGAGGTTCGCGCCCTCGAAGCTGCACCCGTCGGCCTCGGCGCCTCGGAGGGAGGTCTGGCTCAGATCCGCGCCGGTGAACGTGGCCCCGTTCAGCACCGCGCCGCGCAGGAGCGTGCCGCGGAGATCGGCCCCGGAGGCGTTCGCGCCCGAGAGGTCGGCCGCCACCAACACCGCGCCCGCGAGCCGCGCGTTCGCGAGCGATGCGTGTGCGAGGCGGGCCCCTCCCAAGAGCGCGCCGCGCATGGAGACGCCGTCCAGTCGCGCCCCCTCGAAGCTCACCTCCTCGAGGTGGACGCCGTCGAGCACCGCGTCGGTGAGGTCGGTCCCCGCGAGGCTGGACGCGATGTGGCAGGCCTCGTCGAAGTGGGCGCCCGAGAGCCGTGCTCCCGCAATGGCGCAATCCTCGAACCGCACGTCCGCGAAGCGGGCGTTGGCGAAGTCCGCCCCGCCGAGACGGCAGGCGCGGAAGATCACCTGCCGGAAGCTCCGTCCGCTCAGAATCCTGGCCGGCGAGGTCGAGCTCGATCAGCTCCAGATCGAAGAGCTCGCGCGCGAGTGAGAGCGCCTCGTCCAGCGCGTCCAGGTCTCGGATGGTCGCGCTCATCGCGCGAGCCTCGTCGCGGTGAGGTCCGCGAGCTCGAGCTCGGCGCCCGAGAGGTTCGCGCGGAAGACCTCGGCCGCGTGCAGGTTGGCGCCGCGCAGGTCCACGTTCGTCGCGCTCGCTCCTTCGAGGCGCGCCTCGAAGAGGTCCGATCGGATCAACGAGGCCCCGTCGAGCCTCGCGCCGTCGAAGCGGGCGCGCCGGAGCCGGCAGCCCATCAGCTTGGCACCGCGAAGGTCTGCGCCCTCGAAGCTCGCGCGGTCGAGCTCGGAGAAGGAGAAGTCCACCTCCTGGCAGTCGCTCTGGTTGAAGCGCGCGCGGTTGGCGATGCAGGCCGCGAAGGTCGAGCCGCCGAGCGCTGCGCCGGACGCGCGGAGCTTTTCGATCTCGCAGCGGCGCATGCGAATTCGGCGCGCCTGCACGCCGTCGTTCAGCCAGGCGTCGACGAGCTTCGTCCGCGCGAAGAGCGCGCCGTCCAGGGTCGATTGGGTGAAGTCCGCGCCGTCGAAGACGCTGTCGTCGAAGGTCGCGCCTTCGAGGATGCAGCTCGCGATCTCGGCGCCCCGCGCGAAGGTGCGCGAGAAGCGCGCCTCGCGCATGAGGCACTCGGTGATCGTGGCTCCGTCGAGGTACGCCTCGCCGAAACGAGCTCGCTCCACGCGGCAGAAGTGGAGCTGGGCGTGCCGGAAGCTCGCCCCCTCGAACTGCGAGTCCGAGAGCTCCGCTTCCTCGAAGACGGCCTCGTCGAAGACGGTGTCGCCGAAGATGGTGCCGGCCAGGTTCGCCCGCGTGAAGCGCGCGCCGCGAAAGTCTCCGCCGCTCAATCGCAGCCGAGACAGGTCCACGCCGCTCAGATCCCAGCCGGCGCAGCTCTGGCCTTCGTGGATGGCGCGCCGCACGCGATCGCGCAGCTCGAGCGCTTCGCCGCGCAGACGCTCGCGCTCTTCCTCGAGCACGCGCTCCTCGAGCGCCCGCAGCTCCGCCTCATCGATCTCGCGAGGCGGGATGGGGCCGGCGGGCGCCTGTGCCGCACGGGCGAGCACGCTCTCCGGGTCGAGGTCGACGCCCTTGGCCTTCAGCGCCTGCGCGAGCTGCGCCATCATCTCGTTCGGCGTCTGCGACGCCTCGACGGTCATCGCCTGATCGAGGTGCGCCCACTTGAGGTCGGCGCCCATCATCGTCTTGAAGAGCGGCGCGTCCGCGTCCTGCGCGCTCGGCGGCGCCACGCCCCTCAGCGACGCCTCTTCGGCCTTCGCCTGCTCCTCCGCCTGACGGAAGACCTCGCGGCACTCGTCGAGGCTTCGGGTCTGTCCTGGCTCCTCGTGGAGCACGGTGAGCGAGCCCATCTCGTTCAGCGACTCGCTTCCGACGTCCAGCACGCCCCGCCAGAGGGCCGTGATGGTGCCGGCGTCGCCGTCGACGACGATGGTGTCGAGTCGGAGCGGGCTGATCTCCCAGAGCTGCGAGAGCGGGTCGTCCGTCTGCGCCGGCGTCAGGAACGCCCGCGGGCGGATTCCGGGCAGATGGCAACGCAGGGACGGCGCTCCGGGGACCAGGTTGACCAGGACGATCTCCTCGTCCCCGCGCCAGTAGCCCTCGATGCGCTGGTCCGCCGGTGCCGCGTTGAAGTACTCCCAGTCGATGTCCTGGGGCAGCCCGGGGTAGCGCTGGCCCAGCCAGGCGCCGTCGTAGGTGCCCGCGCGCTTCAGCCTCTCGGCCCAGGTCCGCGCGATCGGTCCCGGGCACGCTGGCGGCGGGCGATCGCCGGCCGATTGGATCAGCCGCTGTGGATTCTCGAGGTTCGGCAGGAGGGCGACGGACTTGCCGTCGCGCATCGACGCACCGACGCCGACACCCACCGGGTTCGGCGCGTGTCCCGAACCGCCGAGCGCTCGCTCCCAGGTCAGCGGCATCGAGTCGAACACCGAAGGCGTGCTGGCGCCCGTCGGACGCCAGACTCGATCCCCGAACACCGCGATCTGCTTTCTCACGCCGCCGATCTGGAATGCGATCTGGCTTTGGGCGGTGCGCCCCTCCGGAGGATGACAAGAGCCGAGGACGAAGCACTCGGCACGCCGTTTGAACGGAGTGAGGTCCGAGTCGCGCAGCAGACCCCGCTCGACGTCGTCGTCGACGTACCGTTCGCCTTCGGGCACGGGCTGCTCGTCGGCCAGCGCGAGCTCGCCCGGGGCGATGGTGAACGTCGCCTTGGCCACCACCGTCAGGGAAGGCCTGGGCGGGCGGGCCAGCCAGGTTCGCCAGGCGACTGCGAGAGGGGTTTCCTTGACGAGCTGCACGGACACGCTCCGCCGAGCCGGCACCATTACACGATGGCTGACGCGATGTCACTCCCGAGCCGTCCTCGCATGGTATCGTCGGCCCCGCTGTTTCCGCTGTGCACCACGTCCGGCGGGCAGCTCTTCGCCTTCCCCGATGTCTGCAAGGTGCCGGCGCCGCCAGCGCCTCCGGTGCCGACGCCCGTCCCGAACCTGGCCATGTGCAACCAGGCCGACGGAGGCACCTCTACCGGCGAGGTGAAGGTCCAGAACCAGCCGGTGATCACGGTGGCCTGTGAGATCCCCCGCACGCAGGGCGACGAGGCGGGGGTGGCGGGCGGCGTCTCGTCCGGCACACAGATGGATAAATCAGTGTTCAACGTGGGCGTGTTAAATATCAAACTCGAGTGAGATGACGCGATCACACTCTTCGGGCCGACCGCGCACAATGGTTCGATCTCGGTTGCGTCTTCCGGGTCCGCGATCGCACCCGGCCAGACCTTGGTCCTGATCAACGGGAGGGCCGGCGCGGAGCCCGTCATCGACCTCGAGGGCGGTGCGGAGACTCTTTCGGCGGCGCGGAGCGGCTCCGCGCGGGCGTGGCGTGCCGCCTTTACCGCCGCCCGCCCGCCTGCCATCGTCGCGGTCGATGTCCATCCGCGGTCTGATCGGCGTGGTCCACCTCCCCGCGATGCCGGGCGATCCTTTCCACGGCGAGGGCGGTTTCGACGCGGTCCTCGCGTCCGCTCGCCGCGACGCCTCGGCGCTCGCGGAAGGGGGCGCAGCGGCCATCATCGTCGAGAACTTCGGCTCGGCGCCCTTCCCGAAGGGCACGCCCGAGCAGCCCTCGCCGCCCCATCGAGATCGCTGCGCTGACGCTCGCTGTCGCCGCCAGCCGCGAGGTGTCCGGGCTGCCGGTCGGCGTGAACGTGCTCCGCAACGACGTCCGCGCGGCGCTCGGCATCGCGGCCGCCGCGGAGGCTGCGTTCGTGCGCGTCAACGTCCACGTGGGCGCGTACGTGACCGACCAGGGCCTCATCGAGGGGCGTGCGTTCGAGACGCTCCGCTACCGCAGGGAGATCGGCGCCGAGGGCGTCGCCATCCTCGCCGACGTGCGGGTCAAGCACGCGAGCCCGCTGGCGCCGCAGCCAGTGCAGGCCGAGGCCGAGGATTGCCTGAAGCGCGGCGGCGCCGACGGATTGGTGGTGACCGGCAGCGCGACCGGCGCGCCCGTGTCGGCGGCGCTCCTCGAGGAGGTGGCGGCGGCGGCGGGAGCCGCGCCCGTCTTCATCGGCTCCGGCCTGAGCCCCGAGCGGGCGCCCCAGCTCGCGCCTTTGGCCGACGGCGCCATCGTGGGGACCTGGCTCAAGGAAGGGGGCGACGTGAAGGCGCCCGTCGATCCCGAGCGGGTCCGCCTGCTCGCCGCGGCGACGAAGGGGCGCTGGCGCGCACGCTGAGGGCGGCGCCGGCCGACTGTCTGCTCCATCGCTCCCGCCTGATGGCGGCGCCCAGATGTGTTCGGCGGGGATGTGCTCGGCCGGAGTCGTAACCCACCTCGTGGGCGGGACGGGGCGCCGCTGCGGCCCGTGCCTCCTAAAGCGATACTCGGCATCGCCTCGTCGGCCCGAGCCACAGCTGGACCTCCTCGGGCTCCGCGATGGCGCATCACGACTCCGCCTCGCCATCGAGGAGGGGCGGGCGGACTGACGGCGCGTCTCGCGGGAGAGCCGAGGAGCGAGGTTCGCGCTCGGAATTCCAACGCTCGCCACGCGGGGCGGCGCGCTCCATACTCCGGCCAGGATGGCGCGGCGAAATCTCCCCTCCATCTCCGTGCCGATCGTGCTCGCGTCGGTGGCGGTGCCGCTGGCGATCGCGCTCCTGGTCGGCTGGACGCTGACCTTCGCGCAGAACCTCACCCGCGGTGGCGCGACGGCGCAGAACATCTGGCTGCTCGTGCTCGGATCGTTCGCGTTCATCGCCATCCTGAGCGTGCTGGTGATGTTCGCCATCTTCCTGGTCCGGGAGATCCTCGAGGTGCGTCGCCAGGACAGCTTCATCGACTCGGTCACCCACGAGCTCAAGAGCCCGCTCGCGTCGATCAAGCTCGGCTTGCAGACGATGAGCCGCGACGGGCTCGCCACCGACAAGCGCGAGCTCTTGCGCACGATGATGCTCGAGGACGTCGACCGCCTCAGCTCGTTCATCGACGACGTCCTGCAGGCCAGCCGGCTGGCCCACGACCGGGTCGGGCTCGATCTGAGCGAGATCCCCATCGCCGAGGTGGCCATCGAGTGCGTGGACAACGTGCTGGCCCGGCACAAGCTGCCGGAGGACGCCATCCTCGTCGACATCGATCCCGATCTCACCACCTACACCGACCGCGCCGCGCTGGTGGTGGTCCTGCGCAACCTGATGGACAACGCGTGCAAGTATTCCGAAGGGGGCGTCGACGTGAAGGTGGGGGCGCGTCAAGAGCGGGACGGCACCGTGGTCATCGAGGTGCGCGACCGGGGCATCGGGATCCCGCCCGCGGAGCTCAAGCGCGTCTTCCATCGCTTCTATCGTGTCCCCAGCGAGAGCGTGCGGACTCGGCGCGGGACGGGCCTCGGCCTCTTCGTGGTCTCGGCGCTGGTGCGCAACCTCGGCGGTCGCGTGGAGGCGGCTTCGGAAGGGCTCGGGCACGGCACGACGATGCGTGTCAGTCTCCCGGCCCAATCTGCAGCCCATTCAGCTGCCTGAGGAGGAGCGCAGCGTGGCGACGCACCGACTGCTCGTCATCGAGGACGAGGAACACCTCGCGGCCGGCCTGAAGCTCAACCTCGAGCTCGAGGGTTACGAGGTGGACATCGCGATCTCCGCGCGCGAGGCCGGCGAGCACCTCCTCCGGGCCGACGCCTACGACGCCATCGTGCTCGACGTGATGCTGCCCGACGTCGACGGCTTCGAGCTCTGCAAGAAGCTGCGCAAATCGGGCAACTACACGCCGGTGATCATGCTGACGGCGCGCGCGGCGGCGGAGGATTGCGTGCACGGGCTGGAGGTCGGCGCCGACGACTACCTGGTCAAGCCCTTCGAGCTCGAGGAGCTCTTGGCCCGGGTCCGCTCGCTCCTGAGGCGCCGGCAATGGGAGCGCACCGAGGAGCCCGCCGCCCCGCCAGGGCGGGTCTCGTTCGGCCGAGCCAGCATCGACTTCGACTCCCACGAGGTGGAGGTCTCGGGGCAGCCCCTGAAGCTGACGCGGCTCGAGCTCGATCTCCTGCACTACTTCGTCGAGAACCCCGGTCGCGTGCTCAGCCGCGACGAGCTGCTCGAGCAGGTCTGGAAGCTCCGCAACTACTCGTCCGCGCGCACGGTCGACAATTTCATCTCCCGCCTTCGCCGGCACTTCGAGAACGATCCGGCCCGCCCGCGGCACTTCCTGAGCGTGCGCGGAGCCGGCTACAAGTTCGTCCCCTGAGCGTCCGTCCGAGGACCTCAGTCTCGGCGCTGGGGCGGGACGATCGGTCTCTCTGTAGCGTTCGCGCATCGGCCCGATCGGGGCGCCGAGCCGTCGCGCTCCGGGAAGCTCGGGGCTCGGTCCTTCAACCGCCCGCCGAGCGCTCGAAAAGAGCGCCGAAGGCCCCCTCCTGCGGTTCGCCATATCACCGCAATCGTTGGCGAATCGTCCCAATTACAGAACCGTGACGGTGCCTGACCGAAATGTGACGAGGGCTGACGGAACCATGACCGACGCCCGGGACGGTCGTTCCTACGCTTCAGAGTATGACCTCCGTGTCCATCACGGCCTCGGCCGACGTGTCGCCTGCTCGCGCGCATCGCTACGAGTGGGGTGCGATGATCCCCTTCATCCTCATCCATCTCGCCGTCTTCGGCGCGATCTGGTCGGGCGTGACGGTGCAGGCGCTGATCGTGTGCGCCGTACTCTTCGCCGTGCGGATGTTCGCCGTGACCGGTGTGTACCACCGGTACTTCGCGCACCGCACCTACCAGACGAGCCGCGTCTTCCAGTTCATCTTGGCGTTCTTGGCGCAGACCAGCGCCCAGCGCGGCGTGCTCTGGTGGGCGGCACATCACCGGGCGCACCATCTCTACTCGGATAGCGAGCGAGATCTCCACTCGGTGCGGCAGGACGGCTTCTGGCACGCGCACCTGATGTGGATCTTCGACGACACGTCGGAGACGGACGAGAAGCGCATCCGCGATTTCTCGAAGTATCCGGAGCTGCGCTGGCTGAACAAGTACTGGCTGGTGCCGCCGGTTCTGGTCGGTGTCGGCAGCTTGGCGCTCTTCGGCTGGTCCGGCCTCTTCATCGGTTTCTGCCTGGCCACCGTGCTGAACTGGCACTCGACCTACTTCATCAACTCACTCTGTCACGTGTGGGGCAAGCGCCGCTTCGACACCAAGGACGACAGCAAGAACAACCTCTTCCTGGCGCTCCTGACCTTCGGTGAGGGATGGCACAACAACCACCACCATTACATGAACAGCTGCCGTCAGGGCTTCTACTGGTGGGAGATCGACATCACCTACTACATCCTGAAGGCGCTGAGCTGGGTGGGGCTGGTCTGGAACATCAAGGAGCCGCCGGCGCGGGTGCTGGCCGACGGACGCGCCCGCGACGCGGCGACGAAGGCGCGGCATGACGCCGCGGTCGAGACCCAGGGGCAGATCATGGAAGCCTGACCCGCCGCCACCGCGCGCATCGAGGCCCGCCCGTCCGTCACTGGACGCGCGGGCCTTTTTCCTGCGTGCGTCCCCCGCGCTGCCGGTCCGTCTGCTCGTCGCCCACATCTCACCGAGCGCTCTCGCTCGCGAGCCGAGCGTCGACCGGCCGAGGGTGATCTCGCACTCCTGGTCCCGGGCGTAGGCCGAAGCGCCTCATCGAGGCGGATTGCCCCGAGGCAGATATCTCACACGCTGAAGTATCGTGACCACGATCACGTGTGAAGAGCGCACCGGACCGCCAAAATTGGCGCTTTGGGCCAAGAATGCGGCGAGATGCCTTAGCCACTAAGATATGTGCGCGCCGCAAGGGCGTCGCGGTCGAGATCGCTTTACCTCCGCGGGCGATACCGTCATCCTGTCCGAGTCCGCCACGCCTGGATGTTCCGCCGGGTGTGGCCTCGACTCGATTTGCGGTCCTTCGGAGGTCTCTCGATGCAGCGTGTCCGCCACGCCGCCGCCCTATTCGCGCTCGTCCTCTGCTTCACGCTCCTCGCCGTCACCGACGCGCGCGCGACCGTGGTGCAGGTCGACGGAACCATCGTCCCGCAGATGGTCGCCGGCACCTCGTGCGTGAGCAACGTTCAGAACTGCCTGAACAACGCGGAGGGCGTGAGCCCGCCGGCGGCCAACTCGCTCGACGCGATCCTCGACGCCTCGCAGCTGCCGGAGATCTTCCTCCCGAACACGAGCGCGGCGGTCCGATTCCTGGACGTGGCGGAGGGCGCCGGGTTCGAGAACTCGTTCGGCTACTACAACGTCGGCGACGACGTCACGAACACCGACAACCTGCACCCGATCATGGGCTGCGGCGTGCCGGCCGGCTCGCACCCGGCGCCGGCCAACGGCTACGTGCTCAACGCCGAGCCGGGCAGCTCGACGACCGTCGACTTCGCGGCCGAGGAAGCCGCCGGGCGCTACCGCGGTGGGTACATCGGCTTCTATCTGATCACGCCGGAGGGCCACGGGGGCTCGCCCAACTGCGGCGACTTCGTCGGCTCCTCGTACTTCGGCCGCATCTACTTCACCCAGCGCGACCTCAACAACGACGGCGACTTCGTCCACCACCTCGTCTATCAGTCCCGGCTCGCCACCGACCGCTTCTACTTCGGGTTCGAGGACCTCTTCCGCGGGGGCGACAACGACTTCGAGGACATGATGATGCAGGTCACCGGGCTCACGCCGCCGTGCGTGCCCGGGCTCGAGGTCTGCAACGGCCGCGACGACGACTGCGACGGGCTCGTCGACGGCGCCGATCCCTCCCTCTCCGACACCGGGATGGACTGCACCTGCGACGGCTCCGGCATTCCTTGCGAGGGCGGTCCGCGCCAGGGCGTCTGCCAGACGGGCGCGACCGCGTGCGTCTCCGGCGGGCTCCTGTGCCGCTCCACCGTCGGGCCGAGCGCCGAGACCTGCAACGGCCTCGACGACAACTGCGACGGGACGGTCGACGACTCGCCCACCGACGCCGGCGCCGCCTGCGACGGGCCGGACGCCGATCTCTGCGACGAGGGCGCGCTCGTCTGCAGCGCCGGTACGCTCTCGTGCAGCGACACCACGGGCGCGAACGTCGAGACCTGCAACGGCGTCGACGACGACTGCGACGGGACGATCGACGAAGACGTGGCCGGGCTGGGCGTGGCCTGCGACGGCCCCGACGGCGATCTCTGTCAGGAGGGCGTCACCGCCTGCTCGGCGGGACGATCATCTGCAGCGACACGACCGGCACCTCGGTCGAGCTCTGCAACGGCGTCGACGACAACTGCAACGGCAGACGTCGACGAGTCGCCGACCGACGTCGGCGCCGCCTGCTCGGTGGGCGTCGGCAGCCTGCCAGCGGAGCGGCGCCACGGTGTGCACGATGGGCGCGCCGACCTGCAACGTGATGGCGGGCTCGCCGAGCGCCGAGCGCTGCAACATGCTCGACGACGACTGCGACGGAGCGATCGACGAGACCTTCATGCTCGGCTCGGCTTGCGTGGCGCCCGGCACCTGCGGCGCGGGCGTCATCGAGTGCGCCGGCGCGACCATGACCCGCTGCTCGAGCGCGCCCGGCGGCTCGGGCGACTCCTCCACCACCGAGACCTGCAACGGGCTCGACGACGACTGCGACGGGATCGTCGACGAGGGGCTGACCGACCTCGGGAGCTGCGGCAGCAGCGTAGGCGAGTGCTCGCCCGGCCGGCTGCAATGCCTCGGCGCGGCGCCGACCTGCGTCGGCGGCGTCGGGCCGACGCCCGAGACCTGCAACGGGCTCGACGACGACTGCGACGGGACGGCCGACAATTCGCCGGTCGACGCGGGCGACGCCTGCGGATTGGACGTGGGCGAGTGCGCCGCGGGCACCCAGGTCTGCACCGCCGGCGCGCTGGTCTGCACCGGCGCGGTCGGCCCCGGCCCCGAGGTCTGCAACGCGCTCGACGACGACTGTGACGGCATCGCCGACAACGCGCCGACGGACGTCGGGACGAGCTGCGGCACCAGCGACGTCGGCGTGTGTACGCTCGGCTCCACCATCTGCGTCGGCGGAGCGCCCACCTGCGCTGGCGCGACCGGGCCGAGCGCGGAGACCTGCAACGGGCTCGACGACGACTGCAATGGATCGGTCGACGACGATCCGATCGACGTCGGCCGCACCTGCGGAAGCGCGATGGGCACCTGCATGCCCGGCGTCACGATCTGCGTCGACGGCGCGGTGTCCTGCTCGGGCGGGACGCCCGGCGTGCCGGAGATCTGCAACGGCATCGACGACGACTGCAACAGCATCATCGACGACATGCCGACCGACGAGGGCGGCGCCTGCGGGAGCAGCGTCGGCGTGTGTGAAGAAGGCGCGCTCCATTGCATCGCCGGCTCGCTCCAGTGCGTGGGCGGCGTCCTCCCGGGCACCGAGGTCTGCAACGGGCTCGACGACGACTGCAATGGCACGATCGACGACGGCGACCTCTGTGAGGGCGGCGTCTGCGCGGACGGCCAGTGCAGCGTGCCCTGCGTGGCCAGCGAGTTCGGCGGTCGGTGCCCGCCCGGCGAGACCTGCAACGCCGACAACTACTGTGTGCAGGATCTCTGCTACGGCGTGACCTGCGATCCGAGCCGCGGACGGAACCGCCACCGTCTGCCAGGACGGCGCGTGCGTCCCGCTCTGCGACACGCTGAGCTGCGACGCGCCCAACGTCTGCCGCCGCACCGACGGCGCCTGCGTCGGCAACAACTGCATCTACCTGCCCTATCTGTGCAGCGACTCGGAGGTCTGTGTCGCCGGCGAGTGCCAGAGCGATCCGTGCGCCGGCGTGAGCTGCGGCGACGCCGAGTTCTGCCGCGGCGGCGATTGTGTCGCGACCTGCGTCGGCGTCGAGTGCGGCGCGACCGAGGTCTGCCACGGCGGGAGCTGTCAGCCGACCGGCTGCGACACGCCCTGCGGCGCGGGTACGGTCTGCGACGCGTCCAGCGGGAGCTGCGTCGACGATCCCTGCGTCGGCGTCTCCTGCGACACCGGCCAGGTCTGCGATCCGGCGATGGGCGGCTGCGTGGACGATCCCTGCCGCAACATCAGCTGCCCGGGCGAGGGCGTCTGCCGGCTCGGCGAGTGCGTCTCCGGGACGAGCTCGATGCCCGACGCGGGCGGGAGCTTCGACGCCGGCGTCCACCCGGACCAGGTGCTGGCGGCAGGCGGCTTCGGCTGCGCAGTCTCCGGCGGCGCGGTCGCGGGCGGCGCGGTCTCCGGCCGCTCTTCGGGCGCGCCGCTCGGCTGGATCGCCTTCGCCCTCATCGGGCTGGCGCTCGTGCTCCGGCGGCGGCGGGCGACGCGCCTCTCGTCTGCGGTGGCGGTGATCGCGCTCGCGCTCGCCTCATCCGGCTGCCAGGTCGACCCCTACTGCCTCGCCAACTGCGACGGTGGCAGCGACGAGCTCCCCGACGCACAGCTTCCTCGGTCCGACGCCGCGATACAGCCGGAGGACGCCGGCCCGCCGCGCCCCGACGGCTGCGTGCTCGGCGCGCCCGAGCAGTGCAACGAGGTGGACGACGACTGCGATGGGCTGGTCGACGAGGGGATCGATCTGACGCAGGACTCGCGGCACTGCGGCGCCTGCGACGTGAGCTGCGAGCGGACCGGCGCCCAGACCGAGTGCCGCGATTCGGCCTGCCACTTCATCGCCTGCTTCGACGGCTACGTCGACCTGAACGGCGACACCACCGGCTCGATCGATTCCACCGACGGCTGCGAGTACCACTGCTTCGCCTCGAACGGCGGCACCGAGGCCTGCGACAGCCTCGACAACGATTGCGACGGCTCGACCGACGAAGACTTCCACTTCGACACGGACGTGAACAACTGCGGTCGCTGCGGCCAGGTCTGCACCTTCTTTCAGGTCAGCGGCGCGACCTGCAGCGGCGGGACCTGCACGTATAATCCGTCCACCGACTGCGCGGCCGGTTACATCGACGCCAACGGCATGCAGTCGGACGGCTGCGAGTACGAGTGCACGCCGAGCGCGAGCGGCACCGAGACCTGCAACGGCCTCGACGACGACTGCGACGGGACGACCGACGAGGGCTTCGCGCTCGACACGGACGTGAACAACTGCGGCCGCTGCGGGCGGGTGTGCTCGTTTCCCCACGCCACGCCCCACTGCGGGGCCGGCACCTGCATGTTCGACCCGACCACCGACTGCGAGCCCGGCTACAGCGACAACGACGGCGTTCAGCTCGACGGCTGCGAATATCCCTGCACGCCGACCGCGGATCCGACCGAGATCTGCGACGGCCTCGACAACGACTGCGACGGGCGCGTCGACGGCGCGACGGCGGACGCCGGCGGCGCGTGCAACAAGGCGCCGGGCGGTGTGGCCACGGGCGTGTGCACGGACACCGGCAGCGTGACCTGCGTCGGCGGCTCGCTGGTGTGCCTCGGTGCGCCCGAGCCGACCGTCGAGCGCTGCAACGGCGCCGACGACGACTGCAACGGGATGGTCGACGACTCGCCGGTCGACGAAGGGCGCGTGTGCATGCCGGCGGTCGGGACCTGCACGGCCGGGTTCAGCGTGTGCCGGAGTGGCGCGTTGGCCTGCGATCAGGCGGTCGGTCCGGCGCCGGAGGTCTGCAACGGCCTCGACGACGACTGCGACGGCACGGTCGACGAGACGCTGACCGATCCGGGCATCGGCATGCCCTGCGGGACCGATACCGGCGCGTGCATGGCCGGGACGCTGAGCTGCGCGAGCGGCTCGCTGATCTGCAGTGGCGGCGTCGGGCCCGGGCTCGAGACCTGCAACGGCGTCGACGACGACTGCGACGGGATGATCGACGACGATCCGGTCGACGTCGGCAGCGCCTGCGGCTCCGCGGTCGGCGCGTGCGTGCCCGGGAGCGAGATATGCAGCGGCGGCGCGCTGATGTGCTCGGGCGGCGTCGGGCCGACGGGCGAGGTCTGCAACGGCCGTGACGACAACTGCGACGGCACGACCGACGAGGGCCTGAGCCAGATCTGCTACACGGGCAGCGCCGCTACGCGCGGCGTCGGCATCTGCAGCGACGGCATCCAGGCGTGCACCGGCGGCGCCTACGGAGTCTGCGCCGGGCAGGTGCTGCCCACGGTCGAGACCTGCGACGGGCGCGACGAGGACTGCGACGGAGTCGTCGACAACGGCGTCACCACGAGCTGCTACTCGGGGCCGGGCGGGACGGAGGGCGTCGGCATCTGTCACGGCGGCAGCCGCAGTTGCTCGGCGGGCAGCTTCGGCGCCTGCACCGGCGAGGTCGTCCCCTCGAGCGAGACCTGCGACGGGCGCGACGAGAACTGCAACGGTGTGGTCGACGAGGCTGCCGGCGGCGGCGCGCTCACCCAGAGCTGCTACTCGGGCGCGTCCGGCACCGAGGGCGTCGGCACCTGTCACGCCGGCACCCAGACCTGTCGCTTCGGCGCCTACGACGTCTGCGGCGGTCAGGTCACGCCCACCACCGATCGCTGCGGCGACGGGCTCGACACCGACTGCGACGGGCTCGGTGACACGGCCGAAGGCTGCCTCACGGCCGGCGGCGAGACGCGGGTCGACACCGGCGACGCGCTCGGCTCCCACCACTCCTACGACGTTCGCATCGCCTCGGGCGGCTCGCCGGACGGGCGTGACGTCTACGCCGTCTGGGTGGACAAGCGAAACGGCAGCAACGCGGCCGACATCTTCTTCTCGCGCTCGACCGACGGCGGCGCGACCTGGTCCTCGCTGACCGATCTCACCGGCGGGACCAGCAACCGCGCGGTGCGGCCTGAGATCGTGGTGGGCCGGAGCGGCTCGCAGGACGTGGTCCACGTCGTCTACCAGGTCGTGCCGAGCAGCCTGGTGCGCCAGATCTGGGTGCGAACCTCGACCAACTCGGGCGCCTCGTTCTCCTCGCCCCAGCGCCTCGACACCACCGGCGGCACCGACAACTTCAAGCACGCCGTCGCCACCAGCGCCGACGGCGCGCGGGTGGTGGTGGCCTGGGAGCAGCTCGACACCGGCTCGCTCGCCCGCCACGTGGTCTCGCGCGCCAGCACGAACACCGGCAGCAGCTGGGGCGGCGAGCGCGTGGTCAGCGTGAACACCGGCCCGACGCCGATCGCCGGCCGTCCGGCGGTGACGGTGACCTCGTCCGGCCGCTTCGTCTTCGTCTGGCGCGAGTCCCGGCCGCCGGCGCGCAACACCTTCGACGTCTACGCGACCTACGCGGACGACACGAGCAGCGCGATCCCTTCCGGGCGCGAAGCGCGCCTCGACGGCGACACGGGCGACGTGCGCGCCAGCGACAACGTGCGGCTCGTCTCCGACGGAACGCGCGTCTACGTCGTCTGGGTCGACGTCTCGACGCTGATGGGCGGAGGGGCCGACATCGTCTTCGTGCGCACCGCCGACAACGGCGCGAGCTGGAGCGCGGAGCGCGTCGTCGACGATCCCGGTACCATGCTCTCCGACTCGTCGGAGGCGGTGATCGCGGTCGATCCGCGCACCTCGAGCACGACCGACGATCGGGTGTTCATCGCCTGGTCCGACACCCGCGAGGGGACGCAGGTCTACTTCGCCTCCAGCCTGGACAGCGGCGCCAGCCTCACCTCGGCGGTGCGCGCCTCGCAGCAGGCCGGAGGGCCGGTCCCCGGCGTCTCCGACAGCCCTCGGATCGCGTTCGCGGGCGGCGACACCGTGATCATCGGCTACGACAACGACGCCGACGGCAGCAACACGCTCCGGCGGGTGCGCGGCGCGGTCAGCATCGACGCCGGGCTCACCTGGCAGCTCACCGACCCGACCCTCGACGGGGGAGGTGGCGAGGCCGTCGAGCCGATGGTGGCTCGCGCGAACGGGAGCGGGCTGAGCGTGGGCGGCGTGGTCGCCTGGATCGACTTCCGGAGCGGCACCCACGAGAACGGCGACATCTACCGGGTCCGCCTGGGTCGCTGATCGCGGGGTCGCTGATCGCGCTGGGCCGTCGACTCGCCACGGCGTGGCGGCTCGACTCGGTCGCCGGTCGTGCACCAGGCACGGTGAGCTTGCTCGCCCGGCGGCATCGCCCCTGCATCCTCTTCTGGGGACAGCCGCCGCGTGCGGTGAGGAGGACGGATGCAGCAGACGGGATTGCAGCGCGGCGTCACCGCGGTGACGGCGACTTTCGCGATCGTGCTCGCGCTGGCGGTGGCGGGCTACGCGCGCTCGTCGGCGTACGCGCAGAACGGCTACTACCGAGGCGCGCACGACGATCGGTACTACGGATACTCGTTCGACGACGACCGGCACACGGACGAGCACCGCCACCACCGCGGCAGCCCCTACGGCTACGGGTACGGCTACCCGAGCGGGCGCGGCTACCCGAGCGGGCGCGGCTACCCGAGCGGGCGTGGGTGGAGCTCCGGCCACCCGAGCCAGCCTCGCTACGGCTATGGCTACGGCTACAGCCCCTACGGTCGCGGCGGCTACGGGCCCCAATACGGGCCGAATTCACGCTATGGGCGCGGCGATCGCGACGATCGCGTGGACGAGCACTGAGGAGCGCGCTCCGTCGTTTTAGCGCGGTCGCCGGCATGGTAGGCTGACGCACCGCGATGACCGCTGAAGCCTCGGACGACACCTCGCTCGTTGGTCGGGTGATCCAGGGCCGGTTCCGCATCCTCGAGCGGCTCGCGGCCGGCGGCATGGGTGCGGTCTACCTGGCCGAGCAGATGCCTCTCGGCCGCAAGGTCGCGCTGAAGGTGCTCGAGCCGGCCGCCGGGAACGTCGGGGCGAAGATCCAGTTCGAGGAGCGCTTCCTGCTCGAGGCGGCGGCGGTCGCCAAGCTCTCGCACCCGAACACGATCGTCCTCTACGACTACGGGCGCACCACGGACGGTCGCTACTACTACGCGATGGAGCTGGTGGAGGGGATGACCCTCACCAAGCTCATCCGGGAGCACCGGGCGCTCGACTCGGGGTTGGCGGTACACGTCGCCGCGCAGATCTGCGGCTCGCTGCGCGAAGCCCACGAGGCGGGGCTGGTCCACCGGGACCTCAAGCCGAGCAACGTGATGCTCACCCGCCGCGGTGACGACCCGCACTACGTGAAGGTGCTCGACTTCGGGCTGGTGAAGGTGGTCGGGGACGACGCCACGGCCAATCTCACCCGCTCGGGCATCGTGCTCGGCTCGCCGCGCTACATGGCCCCCGAGCAGATCGAGACCCGCTCGGTCGATTACCGGGCCGACATCTACGCCTTCGGCGCCGTCCTCTATCACATGCTCGCGGGCGAGCCGCCCTTCGTGTATCCGTCGCAGTTCGAGACGCTGCGCGCGCAGGTCGATGAGCCGCCGCCGCCGCTCGAGGCGAAGAACCCCTACTGCGAAGCGGGCCCCGAGCTCCGGGGGCTGGTCTTCCAGTGCCTCGACAAGCGGCCCGAGGCGCGCCCGCAGACGATGGCCGACGTGGCCGTCCGCCTGAGGAGCTGCGCGATGGAGGTCGGTATCTCCATCCCGTCGATCTCCGGCGTGGACATCGGCTTGCTCGCCGCGCGCGCCGAGGCGCGGGTGCCGCCGCCGCTCGAGGAGCGGGTCTCCGCGCCGCCCGCGACGATGGCCGCCAAGCCGTCCGCGCGATCGAAGCAGGAGAGCCCCGAGCCCGAGGCGCGACCGACGGTGCCGGACTCTCCGCCGGCGCCCGAGCCGCCCGCGACGCCCGAGCGGCGCCGGAGCTGGCTGATCCCGGCGATCCTGGTGGCCCTCGTCGGGATCGGGGTGGCGGCGGCCGCGTTCGTCATCCCGATGGGCGGCAGCGAGGAGCCCGCGGCCGAATCGACGCCCACGCCCGCGATCGAGCCGCCGCCGGCGCCGGAACCTGCTCCCGCCGCGACGACGGTCCAGCTCGACAGCGAGCCGTCCGGCGCCCGCGTGCATCATGGCGACGTGGACCTCGGCGACGCGCCGGTCGGGCTCCCCATCCCGGCCGGCGAGCGGTGGGAGCTCACGCTCAGCCTCCCCGGCTACGAGCCGCGGACCATCATGGTGGCGGCGGGCCAGCCGAGCGCGCACGTCCGGCTGACGCCTCAGGCCGCGCCGCAGCCCGAGCCCGACACGCCGCGCAGGGGCCAGCGGCACCGGCCGCAGGGCGATTCGGACGAGCACAACGACCTTCGCAATCCTTGGGGCCAATGAATCAGCACCTCCGGCTGGCGGGGCGTCTCCCGCACATCGTCTGCGTCGCGCTCGCCCTCGTCGCGCTCGCCCTCGTCGCGCTCGCTTCAGGCTCGGCCTCCGCCCAGCCGGCGGAATCGGCGCGCCCGCCAGCTCTACCGGCGCGGGACCAGCTACTACGATGAAGGCCGCTACGAGGAAGCCGTCCAGGCGTTCCAGGAGAGCTACCGGCTGAGCGGCCGTCCGCTCCTGCTCTTCAACATCGCCAACGCCTTCGAGCGGCTCGGGCGCTACGACCAGGCCCTCAGCACGCTGCGCCGTTACGCGGTGAGCGCGCGCGAGTCCGAGCAGGAGCAGATCCGCGCTCGCATCGCCGCGCTCGAGGAGCGCGTGGCGGAGCAGCAGCGCGAGGAGGAAGAACGTCAGCGAGCCGAGGCGCCTCCGCCCGAGCCGGAGCCGGCGCCGCAGCCTCCGCCGCGGGTCGCGCCGCCCCCACCGCAGCCGCCGCCGGGTCCCTCGTTCGACGAGGGGCTGGTCTACGGCGGGATCGCCATCGGCGGCGTGGGCGTGGCGCTCCTCGTGGCCGGCGCGGTGATGGGCGCGCTCGCGCTCGCCGCCCGCTCGCAGGCCCAGGGCGGCTGCATGGCCGGCACGGACGGCGTCACGCTCTGCGACGAGAGCGTGAGCGGCGCGCTCTCCCAGGACACCCTCTACTCCGCCCTCGCGGACACCGGGTTCGCCGTCGGCGGCGCGGCGGCGATCGCTGGCGTCGTGCTCGCGATCATCGGGGCGGTGTCCGGCGGTGGCTCGAACGATGCGGCCCGCGCGCGGGTGGTCCCCTACGCCGCGCCGCGTGCGCAGGGAGGAGTGCTCGGTGTCGTCGTCACGTACTGACGGTGTGTCGACCAATCTCCTGTCGCCCCGCGGCCGTTCCGCGCCCATCCGCCGCGTTGCCGTTCGTCGCCGTGCGTTCGCACGACTCCTCTCGGCGCTTTGCGGCTGGACGCGGCTCGATTGCGGTGCTCGGTCCGATTCGTCGACACACCTCGAGCCGTGGACGACCGCCGTCGTCGGCCTGCTCGCGCTGCTGAGCGCGTCCTGCTCGTTCGGGACCGTGAAGCACTCGAGCTGCGATCAGGGCTCCTGCCAGCTCGCGTTCGGTTTCGGCTCGGTCTGCGGCGCCGACGGCCTCTGCCAGCGCCCGCCGCAGAACCCGCGCTGCACCAAGACTTTTCCCGAGGATCTCTTCACCAACCCGTCGAGCTACACGGACACCATCGTGATCGGCAACCTCGCCGACCGCAGCCTGGCGACGCACGTGGCGCGCGAGAACGCAGCCCAGCTCGCCATCCAGAGCGCCAACGACGCCGACGGGATCGATGGAAGGCACTTCGGGATCGTCTTCTGCACCATCGAGGTGAACAACGACTACGACGCGATGAGTCGGCAGGATGCGGCGGTCGCCACCGCGCAGTACCTGGCGGAGGATCTCGGCTTGCCGGCGATCGTCGGCCCGGCGTCGTCGGCGGATACGCAGGCCGTCTTTCTGGAGCTCCAGAACAACGCGGACACGCTGCTGATCAGCCCCTCGGCGACCAGCGCCGCGCTGACCGGCATCGACGTCACCAACCCCACCGACGACAACCCGGGTCTGCTCTGGCGGACCGCGCCGCCGGACATCCAGCAGTCGCAGACCATCGCCGACGACATGACCAGCCGCGGCGTGACCAGCGTGGCCGTGGTCAACGCGACGAACACCTACGGCGACGGCATCGCTCAGGAGTTCGCTCGGGTCTTCTCGGGCACCACCATGCTCCTGCCCTTCTCGAACGACAGCATCCTGATCGAACAGGTCGTCGTGGCCGGGGACATGGGCGTCGACGAGATCCTCTTCATCTCCTCGCAGACCGATCAGGCGGCGGCGTTCGTGAACGCGACGGAAGGCCGAACCCAGTTCGACAGCAAGGGCTTGTTCCTGACGGACAGCGCGGCGAACGCCGACTTCAAGACCGCCACCACCGGCTCGAGCGACCGGTGGTCGCAAATCCGCGGGACGCGTCCCGCTCTGCCGAGCGGACCGGTCTACGACGTCTTCCGCAGCCGCTATCAGATCGAGTTCTCCGACGATCCGGCCGCGTACTCGTTCACCGCCAACGCCTACGACGCCGCGTGGCTCGTCCTCTACGGCGTCGGCTGGGCCGAGGGGCAGGAGAACGGCGTCTTGAGCGGTACGAACATCGCTCGCGGTCTGCGCCACGTCAGCAGCGGTACGGCCTTCGATATCGCGCCGAGCACCTTCCAGCAGATCGTGGCCGCGTTCGCGCGCGGCGAGAGCGTCGACGTCAACGGCGCCTCCGGCAACCTCGACTACGACCCCGCCACCGAAGAGGTCCGCGGCGTCATCGAGGTGTGGACCGTCGCAGACCTCTGATCGAGCTCACTCGCGGCGGGCTCGGTGCGTCCGGATCCCACGGCGCCGAGCTCGTCTCTCGCTCGCGGCGGCAGCCAGAGGGAAGAGGAGGGCGGCGCGAAGCGTGTGAGCGGGTACGTGCATCGCTGCGAGACGAGCCTCACCGCCCGTCACTCGCATTGGCTGGGGGCTCCAGCGGCAGCGAGACGGTGAACGTGGAGCCCGAGCTCGGATCGCTGGTCACGCTGATGACGCCGCCATGACGCTCGACGATCTGGCGCACGATGTAGAGCCCCAGGCCGAGGCCGGCGTAGCGCTGGGACGGTACGGCGCGCTCGAAGCGATCGAAGATGCGCCCGATGTCTTCCGCGCCGACTCCGAGCCCCTGGTCGTGCACCGAGATCTCGGCATTTCGACCGTCGCGCGCAACGCGCACTTCGATCGGTCGGCCCTCACCGTACTTGATCGCGTTGGCGAGTAGGTTCGTGACGACTTGCTCGATGCGCAGTTGGTCCCAGATGCCGACGACCGGACGTGCCGCCTCGAGCGACACGGTCGAGCCCGCCTGCGCGCTCTCCTCCTCGAACCGCGTGATCACGTCGCGTGCGACGGCCGTGAGGTCCACGGGCTCGAGCTCCAGGGACAGTCGGCCGGCACGAATGCGGGAAACGTCGAGCAGCGCGTCGATGAGGCGAGCGAGGCTGTGTGTCTGACGCTCGGCAACGTCGAGCGCCCGACGGACGGCCGGGGGAGGTGCACTCGGAGCCGCCTCCAGCGCCGCGCGTGAAGCGGACACGGCGAGCTCGAGAGCAGAGAGCGGAGTCCGCAGCTCGTGTGACGCGATCGAGATGAACTCGTCGCGGGCGCGCAGGGTGTCCTCCATCGCGGCGCGTGCCCGCCTCTCCATCTCCAGCAATCGTTCGCGCTCGGCCGCAGCTCTCGTCCGCTCCGTGACCTCTCGAAAGTACATCCCCCGACCGTAGCGAGCGCCGGTCGCCCCCCGGACCGGAGCCGACGACCACTCGAAGGCTCGCTCCTCCAAACCAGGTAGGTCGCCGTGGGCCTCTTGGTCGGGGTGCGCGACGAGCTGCCGCACTCGTTCGACGAAACTCTCCGGATCGGCCAGACGCGCCGCTATCGCCTTTGCCACAGGGAGCCACGGGCCGTGTCCGACCGTGGGGTCGAGGCGGAACATCTCGAAGAAGTACCCGTTGGCGAAGAGCACGGCGTCGCTGGGGTCCAAGAGCAGCATGCCGACAGACGACGTGTCGCTCACGCGCTCGAGTAGCGTCTTCTGCTCATCGAGTGAACGCTCGCTGTCGCGAGTGCGCGCGAACAGCTGGCGGTGGATCAACACCGCGTGCAGAACGTCGACCAAGCGCCGGACGACGCCTCGGTAGCGGGGCGTACCGCCCGAGAAGAAGCAGAGTAGCACCGTGGTGCGTTTGTCCCGAGCGACTGCGGCCATCGGGAACTGCCAGTACGACAGTGGACGCGCGAGCGCGGGATGCGGCATCCGTAGATCAGCGCGCTCCTCGGCCAGCGCCTTGCCGAGGTCCGGCGGCATCTCGAGGGTGCGTTCGTACGCACCGAGCCCGCTCGCGGCCACGAGCGACGATCTGCCCGAGACCGGATCGATCTCGATGAGGAGCGTGGCGTAGCAACCGATGCGCTCGGCGAGGCGCTCGAGAAACGCATCCGGAGAGCGTTCGGGATCGAAGAGCTCCAACGCTGCCACGCTCAGCTCCTGCAAGATGCTCACGCGCGCCAGCCGGTCTTCGGCCAACTCGCACTCTGCCTCCTCGATCGTCACACCGCCCCCTCGTCCGGCGGCAGCGCGAGCACGACGGCGGTCTTGTTGTGGAATTGGGGAGGCGTTCGACCGCTCCCACCGATCTCACCGAACGTCAGGCAGCCCATCAGCGGCACACCGCTGCCCAGTCCCACTTGGATCGCACGGAGCTCGTCGGATACCGCGTCACCGAGCACACGCCGGCGCGAGACGCAGTCGAACACGATGCCGCCCCCGGGCGAGCCTTCCACCCCCGCTCGCGCGGCGGTCGCCGCAGTGTGCGCAGCGCGAACGAGATCCAGGCGCTCGCCCTGCATCACCCGCACGATCGCCCGGTCCGGCACCTCGCCGACGCAACGCAGGCCGCCGTCCGGACTCAGCGCCAAGGGGTCGCGAATGACATGCTCACCGCTCGCCTGGGGAATGCCCAGGGGATGCGTCGTGGCGAACTCCCGGAACAGCTCCTCGTCGACCTCGTCGCCTCGAATCGCGGCGGTCTTCCGGTAGACCTCGAACGCGGGCTCGTCCTCCAGCTCCACGGCGACGTCGTCGTGAGCCCGAGTGATCATCGCGGGTGGGCCGTAGGGGCGCCAGCCGTGTTGAATCCCGACACCGAACGCGAGGGGCGCGTCGATGGCGACCACGACGACGCGGTCGTGCCAAGCCCTTCCGAGACCCAACTGCGCGGTGCGGACGTGGCCGAGGTTGTCGCCTGCTCCGCCGCCGACCCACAGCCCGCCGGCCCCCGCCTCCTGGACGCCACCGCGAAGGACCTCGGCGGCGTTCCCGAGAACCGTGTCGGCGAACACGATGAAGGTTCGGCGCCGATCTCCGGTCAGCGGCGGAAGTGGGGCGATGGCGTCCGCCACCGCGCGGCGTCCTGCCCCCCGTGCGTCCCTGCTCACCAGGCCCCCGACGCCCACGCCGAAGCTCGCGGTCGCGTCCGAGAGCACACCCACCACGAGCCCGTCCTGGGGCGTGCGAGGGCTTCCGAACACACCTGCAGCGCAGCAACCTGCCCAGGGCACCGCGCCGACCTCGCGAGTGACGGCCTCCGCGAGCTCACCGAGGTCGTACGGTCCGGCGCACAGGACCAGCGCAAATCCCGGACGCCGGACACCCTCGAGTGCGCGGTCGACGGCGACGCGTGCATCTCTCGACGCGTCGCCGGTGGCCGCTTCTCCGATGTGCAACCTCATGGCCTCGTCTCCGCGAGTACCGCGCCCCCGATCCGGCCGACTCGTGCACGCCGGGGACGGCACCTCATGGTCGTCCTAGACACCGGACAACCACCGACACCCGCCGAGCTCCGAGTCGCGGGATGCCGGGTCGTCGTCATCACCGCCGCAGATCACGTCGAGAAGCGTGCGCAGGAGGTTCAGGCCACGCGATGGGGCCCAACCACGAGGTGCGGCTTGTCCGTTGGACCGGGGCGCTCAGGGCTCGTAGAAGCAGCGCACGCGGCGAGGAGGCGTTCGTGTCCCGCTTTCGTCGTCAACAACCGTGGCTCATCCGGCTCACTCACTGGCTGAACGTGCCGCTGATCGCGATCATGGCCGGCAGCGGGCTGCAGATCCTGGTCGCCTATCCGGCGATGGGGCCGCGCGGGCGGCTCTTCGGTTGGTACCCCTTTCAGCATCAGCCGCCGCCCGAGGTGCTGCGGATCGGCGGATGGCTGGCCGGCGCGCGACACTGGCACTTCGCGTTCGGCTGGTTGCTGGTGCTGAACGGCCTCGTCTACGTCGGCTATCTCGTTTTCAGCGGGCAGATCCGCCACCGCGTCTTCGTCCCGCCGCGCGACGCGAAGAGCGCGCTGAGGACCGCGGGCGCGTACCTCCGATTCCGCCGCGCACCGGAGCCGGCCGATCTCTACAACGGTCTGCAGCTCCTCGCGTACACGAGCGCGTTGATCCTCGGCGCTGTCGTGGTGCTCACCGGGCTGTCGCTCTACAAACCGCTCCAACTCCACTGGCTCGCGTCGCTCTTCGGCGGCTACGACGCGGCCCGCGCCATCCACCTGCTCTGCCTGGCCGCGCTCGCGCTCTTCACGCTCGGCCACGTGACGATGGTGCTCCTCCACCCGATGAGCTTCGTCGCCATGATCACGGGCGGCCCGCGCGAGCCTCGTCCGCCGGCGAAATGGCGCGCTCCGCTGTCGAAGCCGGCGGAGGCGCCTCGATGAGCGAGCACAGGACGGGTCGACGTGGCTTCCTGCGCGCGGCGCTCGGCGGCGTCGCGCTGGTCGGCTGCGACAGCGCGCATCCGCGCACCGGCTTTCTCGGCGCGATGGAGCGCTGGAACGAGCGCGTGCAGACGGCGCTCTTCGATCCCGTGAAGCTGGCGCCGGAGATCGATCCCAGCGAGCTCACTCCGGCCGGCGCGTTCCCGACCTACTGGATCGCCGAGACGACGCCGATCGCGCCGCCCGACTGGCGGCTCCGCGTCGGCGGCGCGGTCGAGCGGCCGCGCGCGTTCACGCTCGGGGAGCTGATGCGCTTCAGCCGCTTCGACATGCGCGTACGCCATCACTGCGTCGAAGGCTGGTCCGCCGTGGCGTCGTGGCACGGCCTGCGCCTGCGTGATCTGGCCGAGGTCGTCGGCGCCGATCCGCGCGCGCCCTACGTCGAGCTCCGCTCCTTCGACGCCGGGTACTTCTCGTCATGGGATCGCGCGAGCGCCCTTCATCCCCAGACGATCCTCGCCTACGGCATGAACGGCCAGCCGTTGAGCCCGCTGCACGGCGCGCCGCTCCGGCTCTACGCCACCGTGAAGCTCGGCTACAAGATGGTGAAGTACCTGAGCGAAGTGCGCTTCCTGCACGAGCGCACCGGCGGCTACTGGGAGAACCAGGGCTACGAGTGGTTCGCCGGCGTGTGAGCGCGGATCAGCCGTGGTGTACGGCCTCGATGTTGTGCCCGTCCGGGTCGAGCACGAACGCGCCGTAGTAGCCGGGGTGGTAGATCTCGCGCAGCCCCGGCCCGCCGAAGTCGCGCCCGCCGGCGGCCAGCGCCGCGCGATGGAAGGCATCGACCTGGTCCCGGCTCGCCGCGCGGAGCGCGACGTGGATCGGCGTGATGATCCGCAGCTGCTCCGGTGTCTGGAAGCTCGCCGGCCCGACGCCGATCCACAACTCCGGCTTGTCGCGCCCGAAGCCCGCGATGGAGCCGAACTCCATCATCAGCTCGATGCCGAGCGGTGCGAGCGCCAACGTGTAGAACTCGCGCGAGCGCTCGTAGTCGCTGACCATCACCGTCAGGTGGTCCAGGATGCCCATCGTCCCTCCTCCGTGGACGAGGAATATAGTCCATGCGCCCCGAAGGTCATCGCAACCTGCGGAGCGGCGCGCTACTCGTCGAAGGGATCGGCCTGCACCCACTTGCGGAGGGCCGGGACCGCCTCTCGCTCCCATTCGGGCGACGTGCGCAGCCGCAAGAAGCGCTCGTAGAGCCCGCCGATCATCTCCTCGAGCTCCTCGATGAGCTGCATGCGCTCGTAGAAGCGCTCGTCCCCGTCCTCGGTGATCAGCGCCGGGATGGAGACGGTGGCGATGTTCAGCGTGTCGGCGTCGAAGAGGAACGACCAGCTCTGCGGACCGCGGTCGATGCGGATCTTGGCCTTGACCGGCAGCTTGCCCTGGCGAAGCGCCTCCTTGGCTTCGGGCGAGAGGCTGGGCGTGGAGCCCTTGAGGCGGCTCTCGGCCTTCTCGAGGAGGTTGTTGATCACCAGCGTGAGCTGCTCTTCGAGCCAGAGCGCGCAGGACTCGCCGCCGGGCAGCGCCAGCGTGCTCTCGTTCGTCTCGCTCTCGTACCAGAGCCAGACCAGGAACTCGCGCCCGAGGAAGCGAGCGCCTTCGATGCGGTCCGCGAGGTCCATCAGACGCGCTCCGTGTGGAAGAGGGTCGGATTGAGCGTGGGGATGGCCGCGACCACCTTCTTGGGCAGCTTTCGCTGCTCGGCCGCGACGTACGCGCCGTCGTGGATCAGGTCGAGCCCGAAGGTCTTCTCGAAGAGCTCGCCCATCAACTCGTGCTGCTTGGGCGACTGCTGGAAGAAGCGCAGCACGCCCGCGTTCAGGTTCCACGAGAGGTCGACCACGCGCATGGCCGGCACGAGCCGGCGGCGGAGCTGCGCGACCACGATCGCCTCCAGGTTCTTCTTCTGCGAGCGGCTGAGCTTGGTCAGCCCCTGCTTGGCGAGGTGCTCCTTCTCGGCCGAGCGGAACGCCGCCTTGAAGAGCGGCGAGGGGATGCGCCATTTGTCGAGGCGGAAGCCCAGGTTCAGGTAGTCGTTGAAGAAGACCTTCTCGTGGCCGAGCTCGAGATCGAAGGGATTGTCGATGGCGCACCAGCCGACCCGGTGGTCCACCTCTTCCTTCGGATTGAGGGGCCTGAACGCGCGGAAGCGAATGGCCTCGAGAAAGGTCGCCCGGAAGTCGTCGGGCAGCTCTCCGCGCACGAAGAATTTGCTGTACGTGATGGCTCCGCGAAATGCACCCACTGCTCGCCTCCGACGAAGGTCCGGGTGATAGGGATCCCGGACGCGGAGGTCAAGGAAGCGGGTCAGATGCGGCGGGCCCAGACGCGCACGCCGTTCTTCGGGCGGAGGGTGACGGTCGGCTCGGGCTCGACGCGGTGGCCGGGGACGAGCTCGAGGTGGAAGCGCTGCGCGAGGGTGGCCAGCACCAATACGCCTTCCATCATGGCGAAGGAGTGCCCGATGCACAGGCGCGGGCCGCCGCCGAAGGGGAAGTAGGCGAAGCGGTCGATCGACGAGGGATTCGGCGAAGCGCGTCGGGTCGAAGCCCTCCGGGTCGCGCCAGAACGCCGGGTGCCGGTGGGTGGCCCAGGGGCTCAGGAAGACGCGGCTCCCGGCCGGGATGAAGTAGCCGCCGATCTCTTCGTCCTCGATCGGGGCGCGCGCGACGATCCACGCCGGCGGATAGAGCCGCATCGCCTCCGAGAGCACCATCTTCGTGTAGCGGAGCGAGCCTACGTCGGCGGTGGTGGGCAGCCGGCCGCCGAGCACCTCGTCGAGCTCCGCCCGCAGCGTGCGCGCCACGTCGGGATGCCGGCCGAGCAGGTAGAAGGTCCAGCTCAGGGCGTTGGCCGTCGTCTCGTGGCCGGCGAGGAAGATCGTCATCACCTCGTCGCGGAGCTGCCGGTCGTCCATGCCCTCGCCGCTCTCCTCGTCGCGCGCCTCGAGGAGCATGGAGAGCAGATCGTTCTGTCCCGGCGTCGCGCGGCGATCCGCGATCATCCTTCGCACCGCTCCGTCGAGCACCGAGAGGCTTTCCCGGAAGCGGAGGTTGTTGGCGGTCGGGATGCGCTTGGGAGGGTTGAGCAGGCGGCCGAAGCGGCGGTTGACGTCGCTCAGCAGGAACGAGACGGCCTCGCCGATCCGGTCCGCGTCGGCGGAGGGCGCGGTGCCGAGCAAGGTCTCCTGCACCACGCGGAGCGTCAGCCGCATCATGTCGCGCGACGCGTCGAAGGGCTCGCCGCGCTCGGCTCGGGCCTCCCATTCGCCGGCCAGGTCGTCCGCCGCCGCCACCATCCGCTCGCCGAACGCGTCGATGCGCGACTTGTGAAAGGCGGGCTGCATGATCCGGCGCTGCCGCAGCCAGAAGGAGCCCTCGCTGACGAGCAGGCCATTGCCGAGCACGTTGGCCAGGTTCCGGCGACCCTGCATGGGCCGGATGTAGTGGCGCGCACGGCTCTGGAGCACCTGCTTCACGTCCCGCGGGTTGCTCACCAGGTGCGCGGTCACGCCGGCCAGCCGCAGGCGGACGATGTCGCCGACCTCGCGCTGCCAGCGCAGAAAGGCGTGCAGGGGATCACCGCGCCCTTCGCGGAGCTGCCCGAGGAGCGGATCTCCGTCGTGCGGTGTCGGCGCCAATCGCGCGCCGCGCGGTGCCTCCGGCGTGCCGGTCAGAAGGAGGTGCAGGACGCTCTTCGCGCTCTCGGTCCACAGCGGCCGAAAGAGCGGCTCGGGCCCGTCCAGATCGAGCCGCTCCGGCGTCTCGATGCGCCGCGGTCGATAGGTGTGCGTCATCGCTTCCTCCGCATGGGGCTCACGCCCTCTCGCTCGTTACGCCCGCGGTCATCAGGGCCAGCATCGACTCGAACGCCCCTCCGCGTCCGGCCAGGTCGGCGTTCAAGAGGAGCCCGTGCGCGCGAACGCCGGTGAAGAACCCGAGGACGGCGTGCACCGCTCCGTCGACGTCGAGGTCATCGCGGAGCCGACCCCGCCGCATGCCTTCGCGCAGCCAGGCGCAGCCGAGCGCGTGCATCCGCTCGTGAAACTCGACGAAGTGCGCGCGGAGCTCCGGGCTCGGTCCGATCGCTTCGAACATCAACACCAAGAAGAGCCGACCGATTCTCGGGGTGCTCCTCCGCGAAGCGCTTCTGCGCGTCCATCAGCGCCCGCAGATCCCCGAGGCCGTGGTCCCGCTCGCTGTCGTCGAGCGCGCCGAGCACGCCGCGTTGGAAGACGTCGAAGCAGCGCTCCACCACGGCGAGGAGCAGCCCCTCCTTGGAGCCGAAGTGGAAGGGGATCACCCCATGGCTGATGCCGGCCGCTTCGCCGATCGCCTTGAGCGGCGTGGCGCGGTAGCCGCGCTCGCCGAAGAGCCGGATCGCCGCGTCGATCAACGCGCCCCGGGTCCGTTCCGATTGCTCAGCCTTGCGCATCGTCCCTCGACTGAGAACCTAGCGCTCTATTTTGAACGGTCAACATAGAACTTGGCGCGGCCGGGCCCGCGGGGTGTACATCGGTGATCGATCCGTTATGGTCCCGGCACTGCGCGGCGCCGCGTTCTCTCGCGGAGGTTCGTTTTCGGGCGCCGCATCTCGCTCCAGGCTCGGCAACCGAAACGATGAAGCACGTCGCGGAACGGATCTCCGGAGCGCTGGAACGGCTCGAAGAGCTGTGCCTGGCCGGTGGGATCCTGGGCATCGCGGCGCTGACCATCGCCAACGTGTTCGCCCGCACCCTCCTCGGCTCGAGCCTCGTGTTCGCCGAAGAGGTCAGCCAGTTCCTGATCGTGATGGTGACCTTCCTCGGCCTCGGCTACGCGACCGCGAAGGGCCGCCACATTCGGATGACGGCGATCTACGACCAGCTCCCGGAGGCGGGGCGCAAGCGGTTGATGCTGCTCATCACCTCGACCACCGCCGCGCTCCTCTTCTACCTGGCGTACCTCGGCGTCGCCTACGCCGCCGGCACGGTGCGCGCGCTCGGCTCGGTGTCGCCCGCGCTTCGCGTCCCGCTCTGGATCGTCTACCTCGCGGCGCCGCTCGGCTTCTCGCTCGCGGGCCTCCAATACGTCCTCGCGTTCATCAAGAACCTCACCGCAGAAGGCGTGTACTTGTCGTTCGAGAAGAAGGACGAGTACGACGAGCCGCCCCCGGCCGATCTCTGATGATGGCGCTGGTCATTTTGGGGCTGATGCTCCTCCTGCTCTTCCTCGGCTATCCGATGAAGGTGCCGCTGACGGCAGCCGCGATGGTGACGGTGTTGGTGTGGTTCCCGCGGGCCGATCCCTCGACCCTGGTCCAGCAGATGATCGGCGGGGTGAGCCCGGCCGCGCTGATCGCGGTACCGATGTTCATCTTCGCGGCCGAGATCATGACGCGAGGGCAAGCGGCCGATCGCCTCCTCGACCTCGTCTCGCGCTTCGTCGGGCACGTTCGCGCCGGCCTGCCCATCACCACGGCCGTGAGCTGCACGCTCTTCGGCGCGCTCAGCGGCTCGACCCAGGCCACGGTGGTCGCCATCGGCGGCCCGCTCCGGCCCAAGATGCTGGCGGCCGGCTACCCCGACTCGTTCACCACCGCGCTGATCATCAACGCGAGCGACATCGCGCTGCTCATCCCGCCGAGCATCGGGATGATCGTCTACGGCGTGGTCAGCGGGACCTCGATCGGCGAGCTCTTCATCGCCGGCATCGGCCCAGGTCTCCTCATCCTGATCCTGTTCTGCGTTTATTGCTGGATCGCCACGCTGAGGATGGACATCACGCCGATCGCCAAGGCCACGTGGCCGGAGCGCTGGACGGCGGTCAAACGCGCCATCCTGCCGCTCGGCTTCCCGGTGATCGTCATCGGCGGCATCTACGCCGGCATCTTCAGCCCGACGGAGGCGGCCGCGGTCAGCGTGCTCTACGCCGCTCTCCTGGAGATCGGCGTCTACCGCGAGCTCAAGCCAAAGGACCTGCCCAAGCTGGCGCTCAACACCGGCCTGGTCACCTCCGTCGTCTTCGTGCTGGTCGGCGCCGGCGCCGCGTTCAGCTGGGTCATCTCCTACGCCGAGCTGCCGACCCAGCTCCTCACCGGCACCCTGGGCCTCTCCGCCGAGAGTGGCTACGCCACGATCATGACCACGATCGCCGTCGCCTATTTCGTCGGCTGCATGTTCGTGGACCCGATCGTGGTGATCCTGATCCTCACCCCCATCTTCCATCCGGTGGCGGTGGCGGCGGGCATCGATCCGGTGCTGGTCGGTACGCTGGTCACGCTGCAGGTCGCCATCGGCTCCGCCACGCCGCCCTTCGGCTGCGATATCTTCACGGCCATCGCAATCTTCAAGCGCCCCTACCTCGAGGTCATCCGCGGCACGCCGCCCTTCATCTTCATTCTCGCCGCCGCCTCGGTGGCGCTGATCGTCTTCCCTCCCATCGCGCTCTTCTTGCGCGACCTGGCGTTCGGGAGCTAGCAGTCCGATGAAGCGTCTCGCTCTCGTCCTCGCTCTCCTGCTCTTCGGCTGCAACGCCCGCCCCGCCGGCGCGCCAGAGATCTGGCGCTTCGCCATCGAGGAGACGCGCGGCTCGGTGCAGGACGCGTACGCGCAGCGGTTCCGCGAGCTCATCGAGGAGCGAACGCACGGCCAAGTCCAGGTCATCGTCTACCCCTACGGCACGCTCGGCACCTCCGATCAGCTCACCGAGCAGCTCTACAACGGTACGCTGGAGCTGGCGATGAGCTCGCCCGGCCACCTCGGCAAGCTCATCCCGGAGGTGCAGGCGTTCCTGCTGCACTTCGTGCTCAGCGACGACGAGGCGGTGAACGCGCGGGCGCTCCGGGACCCCGAGCTGGTCGCGTTGCTGAACGACCTCTACGAGGAGAAGGGTCTCTCCTTCCTCACCGCCTTCGGAGAGGGCTGGCAGGTGTGGACCACGCAGCACGACGTGCGCCGGCCCGAAGACTTCGACGGCATGCGCTTCCGCGTGATGACTTCGCCGCTGCTCGTGGCGAGCTACGACGCGTACGGCGCGAGCCCGACGCCGCTCCCCTACTCGGAGGTCTACAGCGGTCTTCAGCTCCACATGATCGAGGGCCAGGTCAACCCCGTCTTCGCCATCGAGGAGATGAGCTTCTACGAGGTGACCGACTGGCTGATCTTCCCGCAGCACGCGGAGTTCGTCACCACGGTCGCCGCCAACCCGACGTTCGTGAACGGGCTCTCACCCGAGCGCCGGCAGATGCTGAACGACGTCTTGGACGAGCTCCAGACGGAAATCTTCGAGATCCAGCTGCGCTACAACCGCGAGCGCCTCGATCGCATCCGCGAGCGGCGCCCCGACCTGCACGTGACGCGGCTGAACGACGAGGAACGAGCGCGTTTTCGTGAGCGCGCTCAGCCGGTCCGCGAGCAGTACATCGAGATGACCGGTCCGCGCGGCCGTCGCGTCCTCGAAGTGCTCGAAGCGTCCGTCGAGCGGGCCCGGCGTGCCGGGGCGAGCGAGGGCGACTGATCCGGCGCTCGGCGAAGGTGAAGACCGCCGGGCGAGCTCTGCTCAGCCCCGCTGCGATTTCCTGAGGAACGCGACCACGTCGTCGAGATGGCGGTTGATCTGGAACTCGTGGTGGAACTTGGCGGCGATCTTCCCGTCGGGGCCCACGACGTAGGTGACGCGCTTGTCGAAGGGCAGGAGCGCGTGCCGCACACCGTAGGCGTCGCTCAAGGTGCGGTCTTTGTCGCCGACCATCGGGAAATCGACGCGATTGCTGGACGCGAACTCGCACTGGGTTGCGTGGTCGTCGACGCTGACCCCGATGACCTCGGCTCCGAGCTCCTTCAGCTCGGGGTAGTTGTCCCGAAAGCGACGCGCTTGCGCGGTGCAGCCCGGAGTGAAGGCCTTGGGGAAGAAGTACAGCACCACGTAGCGGCCGCGGAAGTCCTCGAGATCAATCTCGCGGCCGTCGGTGGACTGAGCGTGAAATGTCGGAGCGGCGTGGCCCACGTCGAGCATCATCCGCATTCTACTGGGGCCCTGAGACCGGAGCGGCAAGGGGCGCGCCGGCGTGTCGATCGCGCGAGAGTGGATCCGGCCGCAGGGCCCCTCGGGGAGAAGAGAGTTGCGTCGGTCGACAGGGCGGCGAAGGCCACCCTCAGGAGGCAACGCGAGCTCGTCTCTTCAGTGTCCGCGGCCCGAGAAAGGGGCTCGCGGTCGTGCGGCGTGAGCCAGCGCCCGCCGCCGGCATGCGTCGAGGCGGTGAATTCGACACCCTGCGCGGGACGAGGGCTCTGATCGATGGGCGACCCCACGCGATTTCGCATCTTCAAAGCGTTCGACGACCCGGCGCTGAGCTGGGCCGCGCGCTCGACGTTTCGGCTCGACCGGAAGTCGGCGCCTCATTTTCGTGGCGATCCGCTGGTCGAGCGGGTGGTGGCCGCGCTGGCGGAACGGCGTGCCATCAGCATCAAGGAGGTGCTGGAGTCGTTCGAGGTCTTCGCGCGTACGCGAAAGCGCCTGCGCCAGCCGGTGATGGCGGATCTCTGCTGTGGCCACGGGCTGACGGGTCTCCTCTTCGCGGCGTTCGAGCGGAGTGTCGAGAAGGTCGTCCTGCTCGACCGCGAGGAGCCGAAGAACGCCCACCTGGTGTACGAGGCGGTCTGCGAGGCCGCGCCCTGGACGGCCGGCAAGGTCCGGCGCGTCAAAGACGACATCGAGCGCGCCGCCGACCACCTCGACGACGGAGCCGCAATCATCGCCGTGCACGCCTGCGGCGTCCGCACCGACCGCGCCATCGACGCCGCGCTGACGGTGGGCGGGCCCGTGGCGGTCGTTCCGTGCTGCTACGCGCAGACCGGCAAGAGCGCGCCGCGTGCGCTGCGCGATGCGCTGGGGGTGCAGCTCGCCACCGATGTCGAACGAACCTACCGGCTCGAAGCGCGCGGCTTCGAGGTCGCCTGGTCGGCCATCCCCGAGGCGATCACGCCGATGAACCGCATCCTGATCGGCCTCGCGCCGAGCTGAGCGTCGCTCTGCCGGTGAGCGCCGGACATCGAAGACGCCGGAATCGAGCGCTCGTTCGCGCCGACGCGCGGTCAGGCGCCGGGCCACGCGCTCGCTCGTTCGCGCGCGGCGTCTGGGCTGCGAACATCGCCTCGATGCGCGGCTCACGGCGTCTCATCGCACGCGGCTCGCCTCGCCAACCCCAGGCGTTGGGCCGCCGAATCCTCGAAGAGGAGGCCCCTCGCGGGGCTCGATGGCCGGGCTCCCGCGCCGCGCGCGCCCGCCTGCGGGAGAGAGCTTTTCGGCCTCGACGAAGTTCGAGGGGCTGAATTCGCCGTCGAGCCCGCCTTGGCGGCGTTTCGAGGTGCTGAAATTCGGCGTCGAAGCCGCCTTGGCGGCGTTTCGAGCGTTGAATCGCGTCCTGGGCGGCTCGGAAGCCGGCGGCAAAGATGGCAGGTCGCGCCCTCGCGGCCAGAAGTCGGCGGCAGAGGCTGCCGGTGGTGACTGCGCCGGCCGGAAGCCGGTCGCAGCCGCTGAATTCGGCGTCGAGGCCGCCCAGAACGCGTTTCAAGCGTCGAATTTGGCGTCGAGGCCGCCCAGAAACGCGTCTCGAGCGTCGAATTTGGCGTCGAGGCCGACGAGTTGCCGACTGGCCGAGTGGAACGCGGCGCCTTGGCCGCGGACCTCCTTGCCGCAATCGCTGAACGTGCTCACTCCTCCGCCGAGCCACCGTTCGCATTCGCCGCCGTCACCCCCTCGGCCGACGAGGCGGTCACTTCGCGGGCCGCGGGGAGGGCCTGGTCCGCCGAGCCGGCGCCGGCGGGCGCCGAATTCCGAGCCCGAGCCGCCGCGCGCGTCGAGTCGGCGGCTCGGGCTCGGAGCGGTCCGGCGGGCGAAGGACGAGGCCGCCGAGGCGGCGCGCGGGCCGCGTCGTCGCCGCCGAGGTCGGCCATGACGCGCGCGATGTCATCGGGCTCGGTGATGATCTCGAGCAGGCGCATCCGGGTTGCGCTTGGCGTTGGCCAGGATCCGGATGTCAATCCGCTGGGTCGCGTTGCCACGTGCTCGCTTCTGCGTGGCAGCCGAGCGCCGGTCTCACCCCGGAAGGCCCCGCGGTACATCGAGCGACGCCGCACCCAATCCACGCGCTCATTTACGCGCGGCCTCTCCGCTGCGAACATCGCTCCTCGATGCGCGGCTCCCGACGCGGCTCCGGCTCTCATCGGTCGCGCCTCGGCTCGCTGGAAGGCGAGCTGGCGAAGGCGTCGCCGCGCGTGCGCGAGGCGGTGGAGCTGCTCGTCGATCCGGACGCTCGTGTCCGGGCGCGCGGGCTCGACGCCGTCTCGGACCTGCTCCTGCGAGGGGGCGGAATCGATGCCGCCGCCGAAGGCATTCCCTATCTCGGCGCGCTGGCCACCTCCCGCGGCTACCCGGAGGCCTCGGCGCTCCTCGTGCGCTTGGCTTCTGCGCTCGCGGCCGCCGACAATCCTCCGCGATCGAATCCGAGCGAGGCATTCAGGGCGCTCGTTCCTTCGCTCCTTCGCCTGGCGAGAACGGCCACCGATCCCGAAGCGGCGCGGGTCGCGGCGTGCATGGTCGCGCACTTCCCGGAGGCCGACCGCGAGGTGGAGCCCATCCTAATCGCGCTTCTCAGCGGTGCTCGCGACCCGGTCGAGCGGGCTCGCGTGCTCTACGCCCTGACCCGCGTGCAAGCGACCCGCGGCGGCGCCTTCCACGGTCGCATCGCCGACGCGCTCCACCGCGACGTGCTC
Source organism: uncultured Pseudomonadota bacterium (assembly GCA_963832725.1). GTDB lineage: Bacteria > Myxococcota_A > Polyangia > Polyangiales > Sandaracinaceae > JAEZBP01. The sequence continues at coordinate 1,278,341 of CAWHVG010000005.1, read as the reverse complement.
GACGAAGAGGTCCTCTCCGTCGCGTTGGCGCTCGCCGAGCACGACCCGCCCGACCCTCTGCGCGGCCGGCTGGCCCGCACGTTGGCCAACGCCGAAGATCGCGGCTTCTCGGACCCGAGCGGCTGGGGCCGTGCCCTCGCGAACGCCGCGCTCGCGCGCGCCCTCGCCGCGCTCGCCCAGGCCTCCGGCTGAGAGGCGCGACATTCATCGCAAGCCGACCTCCAAGCCGAGCGGGCGCAGCTTCGCGGCTGAGCGCGTTCGGGGCGCGCAGCACGCCGACGTCGAGGCGGCCATCCGGGATGGTGTGGAGCAGCGCGAACCCCGGGGCGCCGGATAGCGAGACGAACCAGGCCCTCCGAGCTGCGAGTCGGGCCGCGGTCCGCGACACACCTGGCGTCAGGCGGCGGCGCGTTCTGCGTCGGCGAGCTCGCTCAGTCTGGTCTCGACCTCGCCGTACGCGGTGCGCACGCCCTCGAGCCAGATCGTCGGCCCGGCGAGGCCCCAGGGCTCGAGCCCGTCGACGAGCCCGGTGGTGCTCGGCGTGCCCGCGTCCCGGAGCGCGCGCCGCGCTTCGTCGAGGGTGGCGGGAGGGCCGACGCGGACGCACCAGGCGCCAATCTCGAACCCGTGGGCGGCATGGCGGGCCTCGTCCTCTGCAATCACGGCGAGTACCTCCGCGATTCCCGCCGGGAGGTCGTCGCGCGCAGCGAGGGTCGCCGCCACGCGCGCGGACGCCGCTTCGTATAGGCACGACTCCACGACGCAGTCCCGCACGAGCTCGACGACGTCGAGGCGTCCTTCCCGCGCGAGCCTGGCAGGTGCGAAGGCGGCAGGGCCCATCGGTCGCCCGTCGATCGCGGTGGCGAGGGCATAGCAGAGGCGGGCGTGCCGGATCTCGTCGAGCGCGTCTTCGTGGGCCTCCGCGATGAGCCGTGGCGGCGCGCCGAGGGCGAGCAGCTCGGCCGCGAGGTGGGAGAACGCCGCTACGGACGCCGTCTCGGTCGCGGCGTTGAGGCGCCATCCGCGCGCCGCCTCCGGCGGTGCGTCTCCGACGTGCCCCACGTCGTGCAGCCAGTCTGCGCGTGAAGCGTGGTCGGGGGTGCGTGCGCGCCCGCGGCGCCGGTGGGCGCGTCCGCGCGTGTAGCTGAACCCCGGCTCCCAGAGGACCCCGAGGAAGAAGGTCACCACGGGGCTGGTCAGCGCGAGCGCGATCGTCCCCGACGCGAGCATTTGCAGTCGCTCGAAACCGCCATCGCGCGCGGCGCGCCGGGCCGTTCCGGCCGCCATGAGCGCGAACGGGACGAGGACACACGACGCCGCGAGCCAGAGATTGCCGCCGACGTCCTCGTCCGTGATCCGAGCCGCGCAGCTCGCCCACGCGAGATAGGGCGTGATTCCGAGCACGGCCGCCACGAGAAGCCATCGGCGCGCGAGACGCGCCAGCTTGCGGATGCACGTCATGCAGAGGCGCCTGCCCGACGGCAGCTCGTAGAGCGGCACGCTACTACCCTCGCAGGAAGAGCAGCCCCGGAGGTCTTGACGATACGTCACCTCGGCAGCGTCCCACCCGAGCCCGCGGGCGCCAAGCTCGTAGAGAGTCTCCGCGGGCCGGGGATCCCCTCTGCGTGGGCCGGCGGATGGTGGACAGGCCGACGGACGGACGGCTCTGACCGACCAAGAGCGGAGCAGCGAGTTTCTTCACCGCATCGTCGACGCCCCTTCGACGTGAGAACGGTCTCGGGCACACTCGTCTCGTGATCCGAATCTGCGTCTGTCTCTTCGTCCTCGCCCTCGCCTCGAGCTGTGGCTCGTCCCCCTCGCCCGCGAGCTGCTCCGCGAACGTCTGCAACGAGGCCAACGGCGGCGGGAGCTGCGACGACAGCTCCGGCACGGCGGTCTGCACCTGCACCGACGGCTATCGCGGCGCTCGCTGCGACGCGTGCGCATCCGGGTACGTCGCTGATGGCGCGGCCTGCTTGCCGGTGACCTGCGGCGGCGACACGTGCAACGAGCAGAACGGTGGCGGGAGCTGCGACGACGCGTCGGGGGACGTCGTCTGCACCTGCGCCGACGGCTACCTCGGTCCCAACTGCCGCTCCTGCGCGGCCGGCTTCCATCCGAGCGGCGACGGTGCCTGCGCGCACGACACGTCGACGGCCTGCGCGCCCGCGTCCGGCGGCGCGAGCGGCGATGTCCAGGCGCCGACCCTGCGACAGACGCTGCCGGCGAGCTGGGACGAGAACTGGCTGGCCTCGCCGGCGGTGGTGGATCTGGACGGCGACGGGCAGATGGAGATCGTCGCCGCCCGGCACTCCGTGCTCTACGCCTGGAGCCACGACGGCTCGATGCTGTGGCGGGCAGCCTGGGGACACTCCGCCTCCGACTCGGACGACCACGGCAACACGCGGATGTGGGCCTCACCGGCGATCGGCGACTTCGACGGAGACGGGAACCTGGAGATCGCGGTCGGCGCCGACGCCAACGGGGACGGGAACGTGGCGGTGTACGATCACACGGGCGAGCTGATGCCGGGCTGGCCGGCGCACTTCGGCGGCTCGGACGAGGTCCGCGCGATCACCGCCGGCGACCTGGACGGCGACGGCCGCTTCGAGATCGTCGTCAACAAGTCCAACACCGGCCCGGCCACTGCTGTCTTCGAGCTCGACGGAAGCTTGCGCGACGGGTGGCCCGAGGTGGACCACGACATCTGCGATCCGGCGCCTCCCGCCGAGGCCTGCTGGGACTTCGGCGGGTACAACCAGAACATCGGCCTCGCCGATCTGGACGGCGACGGCTACCTCGACGTCGTCTCCACCTACGACGCGATCGGTTTCGGCATCTTCGACCGCGACGGCGTGCCCTTCACCACCGACGCGAGCTTCACCGACCGCGTGGTGACCGCCGTCGAGGCCTATCACGATCTGTCACTCTCCCAGCAGGGCTGGGGCGACGGGGACCGCTCGGAGTTCACCTATAGTCCGCCCGCGATGGCCGACATCGACGGAGACGGCGACCTCGAGCTCGTGCTGGTCGGCGACCACGAGAGCAGCTCGAGCACGATGAATCAGGGCGTGACCTTCTGGGTGCTGGAGCCGGACATGACGCGGCTCGCGGGCTGGGAGACGCCGATCGACACCGGCCCGCCGCTCCATCAGGACGGTGTCTCGCTCGGCGCCAACATCGTGCCGACCAAGCCTTCGCCGAGCGTCGGTGAGCTCAGCGACCGGCCCGGGCTGGAGATCGTGGCGCCGGCGTACGACGGAAACCTCTACGCCTTCGGTGCGGACGGGGCGCAGCTCTGGGCGTACCCCTTCGGCATGGGTCCCTCGCCCTACGTGGGCGCGAGCGAGGCGCTGATCGCGGATCTGAACGGCGACGGAGCGCCCGAGGTGATCTTCACCACCTACTCCTCCGGCGATCCGCGGATGCCGGACACGCCCGCGCAGCTGATCGTCCTCAACGCGAACGGCGTCGAGCTGCACAGCGTGGAGCTCGACGGGCGCGGCTCGATGTCCGCGCCGACCATCGCGGACGTGGACGGGGACGGCCAGCCGGAGCTGATCCTCTCGCTCAAAGACACGCTCGGGGGCGGGGACGGCGGCGTTCAGATCTCGGGATCTGCCCGGCGCCGCGACCAACTGCCTCGAGTGGCCGACCGGCCGCGGCGGTTGGTTGCGGCAGGGCGGGCGCTGACGTTCCGGTGGGAACCGCTCGCGACGGACGCCGCGCTACCATCGAGTGAGTCGGAGCGTCGACGGCGCGCGAGCCGGCTCTCGGCTCGGCGCGCCATCGCGGCCGAAGGCTGCCCCGGAGAACGCGCTCTCCTTCTGGCGCCAGATCGCTCGCGGCGACTCGGTCCGGAATCCGGGCGGCTCAGGCCAGCCGGGGCGGGTGCGCCTCGATGTCCAGCTCGTCGAAGACGGGCATGGAGTTGGCGAGCAGCTCCGGCTCGTCGGGGTCCGGATCGAGCCGGCCCAAGCCCGAGAACCGCTCGCGGCCGGCGTCGTCGAGCGCTTCGAGCCCGGCGAATAGCCCGCCGACGACGTCGTCTTCCCAGTCGATGTTCATGGCTGCCCTCACGTCAGGGTGTCGATACAGGTCCCGTCCCCGGTGACGAAAGGGCACGCCGGAGACTTCGCTCACGCCACGGCGAGTCGGCGCAGCGCGTCATTTCCGTGCTCGCGCCGTCCTTGACGGCCGCCGGCTCGCCCCTTATGCACCAGACCCCAACTCAGAGGTTTGCCATGTCGGATCTGACCCGTGACGCCGTGGTCGAGGCGCTGAAGGGCGTCGTCGATCCGGTCTTCGACAAGCCGATGCTCGACATCGACACCTTGCGCGATATCGAGATCAAAGACGGAGCCGTGTACGCGAAGGCGCGGGTCGCGAGCCCTTCGGACCGCGTGCGCGACCAGATCCGCGAGCGTGTCGAGAAGGCCCTCGCGCCGCTCGGCGCGCCAGCGGTCGAGTTGGTCTTCGACGCCGAGGTCCCGACGCGCGAGGTGATGGGCGACGACCCCATCCCCGGCGTGAAGAACGTCATCCTGGTGATGAGCGGCAAGGGCGGCGTCGGCAAGAGCACCACCGCCGTCAACCTGACCTTGGCGCTGAAGGCGCTCGGCGCGCGGGTCGGCCTGCTCGACGCGGACATCTACGGGCCGTCGATCCCGACCATGATGGGCGTGCACGGGCACCCCGTCAGCAAGGACGGCAAGACGATGGCGCCGCTCGAGCGCTTCGGCGTGAAGATGATGAGCATCGGGTTCTTGCTCGAGGACGACAAGCAGGCGGTCGTCTGGCGCGGCCCGATGCTGCACGGCGCGCTCTCGCAGTTCCTCTCGGACGTCGATTGGGGCGAGCTCGACTTCTTGCTCCTCGATCTTCCGCCAGGCACCGGCGACGTGGCGCTGACGATGGCCCAGCGGCTGAAGGTCACCGGCGCGGTGATCGTGACCACGCCGCAGGAGGTCGCGCTGGCGGACGTCTACAAGTCCGTGTCGATGTGCGACAAGCTGAAGCTCCCGATCCTCGGCGTGGTCGAGAACATGAGCTGGTTCGTCGACAGCGCGGGTGTCCGGCACGAGCTCTTCGGCGCCGGCGGCGGCCAGAAGGTGGCGGACTACGCGAAGTCGTCGCTGCTCACGCAGGTGCCGATCGACGTCTCCGTCCGCGAGTGGGGCGACAAGGGCATGCCGGTCGTGCAGGCGCGTCCCGAGTCCGAGGTCGCCCAGGCCTTCCGCGGCGCGGCCGAGCGTCTCGTCGAGACCGTCGCGCGCTCGCACTTCGAGCGGACCGGTGGCGACAAGGCGCCTCCCTCGCGCGGGCCGACGCGGCTCAAGATCGTGCGCTGAGCGACCGCCCGTCTCGGCGCTTCGTGCGATGGAGCCGCCGCGGCAACGAGACGGCGCCAACGAGATAGCGAGACGGCGCCAACGAGGTGTCGCCGGACGGCCATCTGACCGCCCGTCTCGACGCTCCTTGCGATGGAGCCGCCGTGGCAACGAGGCGGCGCCAACGAGATGTCGCCGGACGGCCATCTGACCGCCCGGCGCGCGCTCGAGAAGGGCTCGCTCAGGCGACCATCGGCTCGTCGCGGGCGTCTCCGAAGCGCAGCGTCCGCCGCCACACGCCGGTGTCCTCGGAGAGGAACGCCGAGCGGTGCGGCACGCCGTCGATCTCGACGCCCATCCGGCCCGGCCCGCGCTCGCCGCGCCAGATCACGCGGCAGGGGAACACGTACTCGCTTCCGGACAGCGGATCGGCCACGCGGACGGCGATCTGCGTGTCCACCTCGGGCGGTGCCGCCGCTGCGATGCGAAACCCCCCGCCGGAGACGTCCCGGATCTCACCGCTCTCGAACCCGCCCGCGGTCGTGAACTGGACCGGCATAGGTAGCTTCACCCTCGCGAGATCACGGCGGGAAGCCGGATCGAGCGTCTCGCCTTGCAACAAGCGGTGCAGCCCCATCAGGCGTACCCGCTCGGCGTCGTCGAGGACGATCGACAGATTGCGCTCCTTGGATCGCAGGAGCTGATACTCGTAGATCATCTCGAGCAGGTTGCGCATGTGAGACCTCCCGTCGGCCAGAGCGCCCGCGGCGCTCGTCATGAGCTGGCACCGTCCGAGGCTGGTACCGTCCGAGGCTGGTACCGTCCGATGTACCCTCATCCGAGTGCAATCCGCGTACCCTCTCGTCCGCTCCTGAAGTTGGACGTCCGATGGGCCCAAAAAGTTTCGCGGCGTGAACGACGGTCGACAGCTACAGTCTCTCGCCGTCAGGCCATGGACTTGTTCGATCACGCCAGCGAGCAGGATCCGAGCGGTACGCCGCTCTCCGAACGCATGCGGCCGCGCTCCCTGGGTGAGATGGTCGGCCAGGCGCACGTCATCGGGCCGGGGCGCCTCCTCGAGAAGGCCATCCGCGCGGACCGCATCCCCTCGATGATCCTGTGGGGCCCGCCCGGCACGGGGAAGACCACGCTGGCCAGGGTGGTGGCGGCCGAGACCAAGGCCTACTTCGAGCCATTCAGCGCGGTGATGGGAGGCGTGCCGGAGCTGCGCAAGCTCGTGGCCGCCGCCGAGGAGCGCAAGAAGCACTACGGCCGCCGGACGATCCTCTTCGTCGACGAGATCCACCGCTTCAACAAGGCGCAGCAAGACGCGCTCTTGCCGCACGTGGAGAAGGGGACGGTCCTGCTGGTCGGCGCGACGACGGAGAACCCGTCGTTCGCGGTGAATGCCGCGCTCCTGTCACGGGCTCGGGTGTTCCGGCTGGAGTCCCTGCCGCCGGACGCGGTGGTCTCGCTGCTGCGGCGCGCGCTCGGGGATTCGTCGCGAGGTCTCGGCGGGCTCACGCTGAAAGCCGAAGAAGGCGCGCTGGAAGCCATCGCGGAGCTCTCCCGCGGCGACGCGCGGCGCTCGCTCGATGTGCTGGAGCTGGCGGCGCGCGAGGCGGCTGCGTCGTCGCGTCCGCTCGACGAAGCGCTGGTCCGCGAGGCGCTGGCCGAGAAGACGCTCCTCTACGACAAGAGCGGCGAGGAGCACTACAACGTCGTCAGCGCGTTCATCAAGTCGATGCGCGGCAACGATCCGGACGGGGCCATCTACTGGATGATGCGGATGCTCGAGGCCGGCGACGATCCGCTCTTCGTGCTCCGCCGGATGATGATCTTCGCGAGCGAGGACGTCGGCAACGCGGACCCGCAGGCCCTCTCGGTCGCGGTGAACGCCGACGCGGCGTTCCGGCGGCTGGGGATGCCGGAGGGGCTCTTCGCGATGGCGCAGTGCTGCACGTACCTGGCGAGCACCGTGAAGTCGAACGCGAGCTACCGCGCGTGGACGGCGGCCCGCGAGGACGTCCGCGCGCGCGGCCCGCTGCCCGTGCCGATGCATCTGCGCAACGCGCCCACCAAGGCGATGAAGGAGTGGGGCTACGGGAAGGGCTACCGCTACCCGCACGACGAAGGCGGTCATGCGTCGGGCGCGGCCTACCTCCCCGACGCGCTGGCCGGCCGGCGCTACTACGAGCCCAAGAACGCCGGCTTCGAGATCAAGCTCGGCGCGCGCTTGGCGAGGCTGCGTGGCGAGGAGCCGCCGGTGAAGCCCGCCGGCGCATCGGTCGAGCGGGTGGCGGAGGAGCGCGCGGTCGAGCCGGCCACGACCACGTCCGACGAGGCGAGCTCGACGAGCGAACGCGCCGACCCAGGACCCGAAGCGGGCAGCGCGACGGAGGAGGCGAGCTCGAGCGAGCGGGCGGCCGGGAAGAAGCGCGCGTCTGCCGGGAGGGCCGCCAGGAGCTCGAGCAAGCGTCGGGCCCGTGAGAAGCGGAGCTCTGCCGGAGCGAAGAGCGAGACTGCCGACGACGCGCGCTCGTCGCCCGAAACGAACGAGGGCGGCGAGGAGGACGAGCGCGCTCGTTGAGCTGCGCCGAGAGGAGCGCGCTCGAGGACCCGCTTCAGCCCTAGATGTCCGAGGCGGGCTGCTCCGACCAGCGCCACTCGAACACGAGCGAATTGTCACCATCGGGTCCGACCGACAACGAGCTGGTCCGGCCCGAGCGTCGGACCAGCTCGGTGCCGAAGCCCCTGAGGAGCAGGTGCCAGGCCGAGCCGGTCAGGAGAACCTCCGGCGTGTTCTCCAGGCGGTAGCGGATGTGGTCGGCGGCCGAGCTCGTCAGGACCATCCTGCCCGCGTCGCGCGTGATGGCTTGCCAAGCGTGGGGCGCCACCCGCAAGAGCTCGCCCGTGTCGCCCGCGAACTCGCGGATCCATCCGCGCAGGAGGGGCCCGAGCGGTCCCACGTCGACATCCTCCCGAAACCGTGCGGCCCCCAGCTCGATCAGCGCGTCGGCCCCGAGCACTTCGTGGAGCGCCTCCATGAAGCGCAGGTAGCCCTCCAGGCTCACCCAGTCGGCCCGCTCCGCGTCGCGGAGCCAGCCCTCCAACGTGGGCTCACGCGCGAGCACGCCGGCTTCGATGCGCTCCCACGTTCCATCCTCGATCAGGCTCCGCCGGGTGCCGTTCACCAGTGAAGCCGCGATCTGGGGCTCTCGTCGCGTGTCAGCCATACCCCCAGGAGGCAAGCTAGACGTGCTCGGACCGAGTGGCAATCCTCCGGCGGCGCCGCTCGCGCTCAGCTCGCGGGGTGCTCGCGCAGATACGTGGCCAGGGCGTCGTTCACGCTGAGCAGGTTCGCGCTGATGGTGCGGACCAAGAAGCTCTCGGCCGTTCGCCCGAGCGAGCCGGCTACGAACGCGGGGACACCCTTGACGCGGTCGAGCTCGATCGCGATGTCGCCGCTCAGCTCGATCCGGGTGCGGCCCCCGTCGATCTCGACGAAATCGATCCGTCCGGCGCAACGCACCGCGTCGCGCAGGGTGTGGGGAACGATCCTCCACTCGCAGGACCAGCTCGCGCGGTCCCAGACCGCGAAGTCGTCCCAGGAGAGGAAGCGCTCCTCGAGCTTGGAGGCGAGGTTGGCCGGAAGCTCCGACGCGCCGTGCCAGACCGAGTGCAGGCGCACGGTGGGCTCGTCCTCGACCCGGTCGACCACCTCCATGCGGCGCACGTTGGGGAGGTACTCCGAAAGCGCGCGCATCTCGTCACGGTAGGCCGTGAACACCGCGTCGCGCGGGTATCGGAGCACCGAGTCCGCCTCGATCCGCATCGCGCCAGTTCTACCCGAGAACGCCGCCCCGCGCAGGTGATTTGGGTGCGAGGCGACCTCGAACACGGCGAAGCGACGTCGTGCCCGGCTCGCCGGAAGCGGCAAGACTGGTGGGGTGGCGCGAGGGGATGAGGCGGGCCGCTCAGCCGGAGGCGGCCTGCCGGAGCGTCGCGCGGTGACCGACCGCGTGCTCGAGCAGGGCCCTCAAGGCGTTCTCGACCTCACCGACGTCGAGCGACTCGGTGGGCAGCTCCACCGTCAAGACCACGTCGCCGTCCTCGTCGTAGGCGAACTTGCACTGGTACATGTCGCGGTTCATCCGCAGCAGCCAGCGCGCCAGCTCGAACGAGTTGTCGCCCCGCGTAGTGAGGAAGGGCACGATCGACGCGATCAGCCAGTTGTCGGTGACGCGCACGTAGGCGACCAGCTCGCCTTCGGCGGTGGCGTGGGGGACGCGGAACGTGTGCTCCCCGTGCGGGATCGGCATCCACCCGATGTCGCGAAGGATGCGCTCGACGGTCGGCTCGTCCATGATGGGCGATGAAAGGTCGGGGCGCGGGTGGCTGTCAAGCGGCGGTCTCGGCCCTAGAGCAGAGAGACATGCGAGGAACCATCCGAATGATCGGGCTCGAAGGCGGCGTGTGGGCGCTGGTGACGGACGACGGCCGTCAGGTGGAGCTCATCGACGCGCCGGACGAGCTCAAGAAGAACGGTGCCCGGGCCGAGGTCGAGGGCGATCGGAAGAGCGTCGACGTCACGATCGGCATGCTCGGTGACGCGATCCGCGTGACCAAGTACCGCCTCCTCGACTGACCTGGGGGCGTCCGTCGGCGGCGTCCGAGCGGGGCCCCGCGTCGCGCTCGCGGTGCCAGCAATCGTCTCGCGCGCCGGATCACACGCGGGGCAAGCGGATCCGGAAGACGGCCGCCCCGTCCGCGCCGCCCGCGCTGAGCTCCGCACCGAGGGCGTCGGCCAGCGTGCGAGCGGCGAAGAGGCCCGTGACCCGCGAGTAGCGCCCGTCCGCGCGTCCCTTGAGCTCGTGCTGCCCGTCGGGGGAGAAGGCCCGGTCGCGCACGTCCTCGCCGAGCGCCCGACCGTCGTCGCGCACTTCGATCACCGCGGAGGGCCCGTCTGCGTACGCCGTCACCGCCACCGAGCTCGGGCCGGCGAACGTCAGCGCGTTGCGGATCAGGAGCTCCACCAGCCGCGTCAGGGGCGTTCCGCCCGCCTCGACCTCAAGCGGGGAAGCCGGCAGCTCGTGGTGGATCTCGACCTCGACGCGTCGCAGCGCTGCCTGGACGGCCGCCCGCACGTCGCCCGGTACCGGCTCGAGCGCGTCCTGGCCCTGCAGCCACCTGCCAATCCACGAGAGCTGATCGAGCCCTCGCATGAGATCGCCGAGGGCGGATCCCACGTCGTCGAGGGCCTCTTTCGCGTCGGGCTCCCTGGTGTCGAGGACCTCTCGCACGAACGAGAGGTTGGCGCTGATGGTCGCCACCGGGTTGCGTAGATCGTGAACCCAGAGGCTCATCAGGTCGGCCACGGCGCGCGGCCTGTCGTCCTCGCTCATGCGCTCTCACCTTCGCGCTGGGCGAGCTCGCGGTTCAGGTCGCCGCGGGATACCTCCACGGTGTCTCCGAAGGGCAGCTCCACGTTTTCCTCCGCGGCGCGGATCGCGTTCGCGAGCGTCACGGTGAGCTCGACCGGCCCTTCGCCGCTCGCGCCGCGCGCCGAGACCGGCACGCCGAGGGCGTCGGCCCGGCGCTCGAGCACGGGCACCACCGATCGCCGGAGCTGCGACTCGATCTCCACCTTGGCGCGAAGAGACCGTCGGGTGTGCCGGCGTGCGAGCAGAGACGCCGCGCCGGCGCCCATCGCGAGCCCCCCGAGCGCCGCCAAGAGCGTCTCCCAACCGGCCATCGCGCGAGAGCATACCTTCGCATCCCGCGCCGGGTCACGGTTCCGATGGCAATGCGGGTGTCGACGGCCTCAATCATCGAGCGCGACTTGCGACCTCGACGAAGAGGGGTCGTCAGCGCGGTGTTCCGATCCGCTTCAGGGCCAGGGGAGGACGCGATCGGCCCCGTGGACCGCGATCAGCGCGGCCACGTAGGAGAGGAACGCGCGCCGCCGCTTCATCACGCCTTCGATCTGCGCGTCGCTGAGCAGAGGGCGCTCCCAGTCCGCCGGATCCTCTGCCAGCGCGCGTCGCAGGCTCGCTTCGTCGAGCGCCATCACCCGCGCCACGAACCCGCGCGAGAAGCGCGAAGCCCGCGTCAACGCGTCGCGGACCCGCTCGTAGAGCGCGCCGTCGAGCGGCACCGGGAAGGCGACGTTGTGGTCGCGGACGAAGAGGCGCTCGCCGCTCGGATCGAGCGTGACGTTGCCTCCGCTCCAGCGGTCCCAGTTGCCGATGAGATAGTCGAACGCCAAGAGGGTGCTGAGGTCGCGCGCCAGGCCCGCGTCCTCTTCCGGCAGCGCGCCGCCCACCACGAGCCACGCCGACACGTCGGAGAGGCCCGACAGGGTGGCCAGCTCGGTCTGGCGCATCCGCGGGATCCAATAGATCGCCGACGCCGCGGGCCACGCCGGGCGCGTCCCACATGATCTCCTCGCGGAGCGGCTCCCAATCCTCCGGGTGGTCGCTCTGGAAGCGGTGTTGGAGGATCGGCCTCGGCAACGTGCGGCCGACCGCGGGGGGCACGTTGTCCATCCCGAGCGCGCGGGCGATGCGGTAGGCAGCGATCTCCGCCTCGTAGCCGCGCGGGTGCGTGTGGGTGCGCGGCTTGAACGCCGCCTCGAGGTCGTCGCCGAGATCGACGCGGAGGGTGACCGAGCTGGTGCCGACCTGCCGGAAGCGCCGCGGCACGGCCTCCGCCAAGTCCGTCTCGATCGCCGCGATCGTGCGCTCGCCGCCGAGGAAGGGCGTGTCCTGCGCCGCCACGTGCGCCGCCGCCAGCGCGGCCAGCGAGAGGATCGCGACGCCGGCGTACCACTTCGGGCTCCTCGCCCGGAGCGGCGCGGTAGACGTCCCGGGTGAAGAGGCCGGCGCTCGTGAGCGGGAAGCGGCTGACGCGCGCGTCACTGGTACTGAGCGAGGATGTTCTTCGCGATGACCATGCGCTGGACCTGCGAGGTGCCCTCGTAGATCTGGAGGATCTTCGCGTCGCGCATCAGCTTCTCGACCGGGTAGTCCCGCATGTAGCCGACGCCGCCGAAGACCTGCACGGCGTCGGTCGCGACCTGCATGGCGCTGTCGGCGCCGAAGGCCTTGCTGAACGCCGACACGACCGACGAGCGCTCGTGCCGGTCGATCATCCAGGCTGCCTTTTGCACCAGCAGCCGGGTCGCCTCGTACTTGATGGCCATCTCCGCCAGCATGTGCTGCACGGCCTGGTGCTGCGCGATCGGCACGCCGAAGGTCTTCCGCTCCAGCGCGAAGCGGCAGGACTCGTCGAGCGCGCGCCGCATCAGCCCGCAGGCCGCGGCGCCGATGTCGGGCCGGGTGCGGTCGAAGGTCTGCATCGCCACCCGGAAGCCCGCGCCCGCTTCGGCGATCACGTTCTTCTTCGGGACCTTTACGTCCTCGAGGATCACCGTCGCCGTGTCGCTGGCGCGCTGACCCATCTTGTCCTCCTTCTTGCCGATGGAGAGACCGGGCGAGTCCGCGTCGACGACGAACGCCATGATGCCCTTGTGGCGCTGGCTGGGATCGACGGTCGCGAAGATGATGAACCAGTTGGCGAACGACGCGTTGGTGATGAAGAGCTTCTGCCCGTTCAGCACCCAGTCGTCGCCGTGCTGGACGGCCTTGCACTGGATGCCGGCCGCGTCGCTGCCCGCCGCGGGCTCGGTGATCGCGTACGAGCAGTAGAGCCCGTCGCGGGTCACGCGGCCGAGGTACTCCTTCTTCTGCTCCTCGGTGCCGGCGACCAGCAGCGGGGTGGCGGCCAGGGTGGTCGCGGTCATCGACGTCTGGATGCCGGTGCAGCCGTAGGCCAGCTCCTCGACCATGAGGGCGTTGTCGAACTCGCCTACGCCCGCGCCGCCGTACTCCTCCGGGATGACGGGGGCGATGATCCCGAGCTCCCACGCCTCCTTGTAGACGTCGTGCGGGAACTTGGCCTCGTGGTCGCACTTGGCTGCCACGGGGATGATCTTGTCGGCCGTGAACTGACGGACGGTCGACTGCAGCGCCTGCTGCTCTTCGCTCAAAGAAAAGTCGGGCATCGCACTCCCTCTCACATCGAAAAAGCGCTCACTTCTTGCGTTCGCGCCGCTGCCGCTCGTACTCCGCGCGCGCCGCGCGGGCGCCCATGACGTATCCGATGGCCAAGCCGACCAGGATCACGCCGGGGATGTAGATGATGTGCTCGACGGGCACTCGCTCAGCGCTCCTCGCCCTTCGCGTCGTGCGCGTGCAGGTCCTGGCGGAGCTGGTCGAGCTCGCGCGCCACGCGTGCCTGCCGGAACCCGAGCGACACGACGTAGCCGAGGAGCACGACCCACACGACGCCGTAGGCGCCCACCAGGAGCGAGCCGCCCGGCACCTCTTCCATCTGGGCGCCGCGGGCGGCCTCGAACACGGCCGCGCGGCTCTCCGCCGCGTCTTCGCCTCGCTCGTCCTGGGCGAGCGCGACCGCCGCCGGCGCGGCGAGCAGGAGCGAAAGGGACAGGGTGATGGCGCGAAGCCGCTTCATGCGTCCTCCAGAAGGCCGCGCTCGGCCGCTTCGAGCTCCAGGGCGCGCAGCGACAGCCGCGTGCGCTCCATTCGCATCCGCATCCAGATCAACAGAATCACCAGGGCGGTGAAGAGGGTGAATCCGATCCCCAGCGCCACGCCCATGTCGGCGGTGATGCCGCCGCCGCGCGACGTGATGACGGTCGGGTGCTGCCCGCGCCACACCTGCACCGCGTAGTGGATGATCGGTAGATCGAAGATCCCGACGATGGCCAGCCCCGAGGCGAAGCGCCGCTCGGCCTCGCCCGCGCCGAAGGAGCGCAGGACCACGTAGGCGGTGAACACCATCCCGGCGAGCAGGGTCGTGGTCAGCCGCGGATCCCAGGTCCACCACACGCCCCACGCCTTGCGGGCCCAGAGCGGTCCGGTGATCAGCACGATCACGCAGAAGACCAGGCCGATCTCGGCGCCGGCCACCGCCAGCGCGTCCCAGCTGTCCTTGCGCTTGATCAGGAACATCGTGCTGCCCAGGCCGCAGGCACCGAAGCCCACGTACATCGCGTAGGCGCTGGGCACGTGGAAGTAGAAGATCTTCTGGACGATCCCCATCGTGCGCTCGACGGGGGCGTTGAAGAAGATCGACCACAGCGCGACGACCAGTAGCGCGGTGGTGGCGGCGGCCAGGATCAACCAGCCGAGGGGAGGGCGGGGACGATCGGTCATGCTTCTCGGTCGCAAACCTTGGGGCCGGTTGGGCCGGGCGGCCACCTTCGCGCCGGGTTATAACCCGAGCGCTCCCATGCCGCCCACCGACGCGCGTCCGCTGGATCCTCGCTGGGTCGACCTCGTGTCCGAGATCGCCCCGCGGCTGCTCGGTCGAGCCGACCGCAAGGGTGCCGCGCTGGCGTCCCAAGTCACCGCGCTGAGCGAGCTCTACACGCGCGAGCGACACGCCATCGGGCGCGCCGGTGAGGCGATCGCGGCCCGCTTGCGCTTCTTCCTCCTGCGCGATCTGCCGAAGATCCAGGGCCCGCTGGCGGAGCTCTCGGCGCTCGGCGCGTTGCCGCGGGGCGAGGTGTGGCGGGTGCTCGACGTCGGCGCCGGCCTCGGCACCTCCACGCTGGGCCTGGCGGAGCTGGCGAAGCGGGCGGGCGCGGCGCGCCTCGAGGTCGTGGCGCTGGAGCGCGATCCCGCAGCGCTCGACGTCTTCCGGACGCTGGCCCAGCGGGCGGCGGAGGCCGGTCTGATCGCGCCGGTGAAGCTCGAGGCCCGCAAGACGGATCTCGAGGGGACCGAGCTTTCCCGTCTGCCACAGGCCGACCTGGTGCTGGTCGGGCTGACGCTGAACGAGCTCTTCGCCGACAGCGAGCCGGCCGATCGGCTCGACGCGCGCGAGGCGTTGCTCCGAGATCTGAGCGGGCGCCTGTCCCCCGGCGGATCGATGATCGTCCTCGAGCCTGCCACGCGGAGCATCACCCGCGAGCTGATGGCGCTGCGCGATCGCTTCGCGGCCGATCCCGCGGCTCCCCACGTCGTCGCCCCCTGCCTGCGCGACGGTCCGTGCCCGCTTTTGCGGCGCGAGCGGGATTGGTGCCACGACCAGCTCCCCTTCGCGCTGCCGGACGCCCTCGCCGCCGTGGCGAGCGAGGCGGGGCTGCGCTGGGAGCGGCTGACCTACGCCTACCTCACGCTCCGCAACGACGAGAGGCGGCTCCGGGATCTCGCCGACGGGGATCCGCGCGCCTTCCGCGTGGTCGGTGGCCCGGTCGACAGCAAGGGAAAGACGGAGTGGGGCCTCTGCGGTGCGCCCGGTCTGGTCGGCCTGCGCCGCCTCGACCGCGAGCGCGTGCCCGAGAGCGCGACGCTCGACGACGCGGCCCGCGGCACCCTGCTCCGGCTCGACCGTGATCTGCCCGACGGCGGGGCCCTCCGCGTCCGTCCCGACGTGCTCGTCGAGCGCCTCTTCCGCTGAGCTCGCCGCCGGGCCCCGCGCGTCGCCGGGGGGTTCGCGCTCGATTTCGTCGCCGCCGCGGGGCTCCGGGGTCCGCGTTCGGCTCGCGGTCGGCACAGCCCGGCACGTCGGGCGCGCAGCGACGGCGCAGCGCGTTCGCCGGAACGAGCCGGATCCTTCGGCAGAGCGGCTATCCTCTTCCTGGATCGGGCCTTGCAAAGCGCCGCGCCACCATGTGTGGGAGGCGAGATGAATAGCTTCGGCGGTCGAATTGGTGTGCTGACCTGCGCGCTCGCGCTGGCGGGGGGGATGGCGGCGCCCGAGCGAGCCGCGGCATGCGGCGGATGCTTCGCGCCGACGGGGAGCCCGACGGTCGTCACGCGCCACGAGATGGCGGTGTCGATGTCGCCCCAGCAGACGACGCTCTGGGATCAGATCGAGTACGCGGGCAACCCCGAGGACTTCGTGTGGGTGCTGCCGGTGCGGGGCGGCGTGCCCGTCGAGCTGGCGGACAACGCGTTCTTCGAGGCGCTGGAGCAGCAGACGCACATCACGATGCAGGCGCCGACCCCGCCGGTCACGTTCTGCGGCGCCTCGGGCTTCGCCGGCGCTTCCGCCGATCGCTCCGCTGCGGAAGGCGACGCGGGCGTCACCGTCTACCACCAGGCGACCATCGGCCCCTACGAGACGGTGACCATCGGCGCCTCGGACCCGAACGCGCTGGTCGACTGGCTGCGCGGCCACGACTACGCCGTCCCGGACACCATCCTGCCGACGATCGCGTTCTACACCGACCAGGGCATGGACTTCGCGGTCCTGCGCCTCTCGCCGAGCGCCGGCGTGAACCAGATGCAGCCCGTCCGCGTGAGCATGCCGGGCATGAACCCGACCTTCCCGCTGCGGATGGTCTCGGCCGGCATCGAGGGGAAGGTCGGCCTCGAGCTCTTCGTCTTCGGCGAGGGCCGCTACGAGGCTTCGAACTTCACGAACGCCGAGGTCGATCGGAGCCGCCTCTCCTACGACTGGAGCTCGGGCTCGTTCAACTACGACGACCTCTACGCCGACGCGGTGGGCACCGACGGCGGTCGCGTGTGGGTGACCGAGTACGCCCAGGCCGACGACGGCACCATCGGCTACTACTCGAGCTACGACGAGTCCGGGCAGGTGCACTCGGCCAGCGCCGACTACGAGGTGGCGCGCCAGGGGCTGACCCAGCCCTACATCACGCGCCTCACCTCGGACATGCCCGCGCAGTTCCTGATCGAGGATCTCGTCCTCGCCGCCAGCACGGGCGGAGACCTGGGCAACTACATCGTCGTGACCAACGAGACCCACCGGCAGCCGGACGCGGTCTGCTCCGATCCCTACGGGCCCGACGGCACCGGCTGGCGAAGCCGCGGCGACGGCTGCAGCGTGAGCGCGGCGGGGCAAGGGTCGCCGGCCGGCTTCGTGCTCGTGGCGCTCGCCGGCGCGGCCGTCCTGCTGCGTCGCCGCCGCTGAAGACAGCGATCCCCGTTCGTTCGAGCGGCGGCGGCTCTTCGGAGCGCCGCCGTTCGCGTTTCCGTCGGTCGACGAAGCCGCGGCGCGTCGAGCTCGTTGACGCGCGGCGACGGAGACCGTGAGTCCGCCGAAACGCGGCCGAGCCGCCTCGAAGCGGCGTCGAGGTCCGAAAAAGGCGTCTGGAGGCGCCGCGACGGGCGTAGACGCGCAAGAACGGGGCCGAGAGCCGGAAAAACGGCGAAAAACCGGGGAAAAGCGCGCTCCCGGGCCCCAAAACCGGCTTCGAGCTCACAAAAGGACGCCGCGGCGAGGAAAAACGGGCGTCGAGCGGCCTGCGACGCGCGCAGACGGCCTTCGACGCCCTCGGAGGAGGAAAAAGCGGCCCGGACGTCCCTCAAAGGGCCGCAGAGCTCTCAAAAACGCCTAAAAACGAGGAAATACCGGCCCCGAGCGCCTCAAAATCGGCTGCGGCGAGGAAAAACGCGCGCCGGGCGCTTTTCCAGCCCTGCAGCCGGACTTGGAAGCCCTCGAAGCTCCCAAAAACCGGCCGAAAGCTCCCAAAAACCGGCCGAAAGCTCCCAAAAACCGGCCGAAAGCTCTCCCAAACCGGCCGAAAGCTCTCCCAAACCGGCCCGAAGGTCGTCGGGCGCGACGAGGACGAGCGAGACCGGCTCCCGTCGAGGGGGCACCTCGAAGCCTCCCGAGGCCGCTCTGCGGATCGTCCGGGGCGGCGGCGCGCGTCGTCGAGCATGCAGGCTCGATGTGCTCGGCGGGAGCGCTCTCGCCCGACTCGCTTCGCTTGCCGGGATCGGGGCCAATCGCTATGTTCGCCGGCGCTCCGCGGTGTGCTGTCCGCGGGCACGACGTGCGCCGATGCCGGACCTCTTCGACCTCGACTTCCTGTTCGTCACCGGTAAGGGGGGAGTCGGGAAGACGACCGTGAGCGCGGCGCTCGCGCTGGCCGCTGCCAAGCGCGGCAAGCGCACGCTGGTGGCCATGTGCAACGCCAAGGAGCGGCTCAGCCATCTGCTCGAGGTCGACTCGATCGGTCCGCGCAACCAGCGCGTCGGCGAGAACCTCGAGGCGGTCAACATGACCCCGGCCATCGCGCTCGAAGAGTACGGGATGATGATCTTGAAGGTGCGCAGCCTCTACAAGGCCATCTTCGAGAACCGCTTCGTCTCGGCCGTCCTGCGCGGCACGCCCGGTATCGAGGCGTGGTCGATGCTCGGCAAGGCCTACTTCCACGCCAACGAGCAGCTCGAGAACGGCCGGAAGCGCTACGACCTGGTGATCGTCGATGCCCCGGCCACCGGCCACGCGCTCGACATGCTCCGCGTCCCCCAGGTGATCTGCGACGTCGCGCCGCCGGGCCTCTTGCGCAACGAGGCCGAGGGTGCGCTGAATCTCTTGCGCGATGCGTCCCGCTCGGCGGCCGTGTTGGTCACGCTGCCCGAGGACATGCCGGCCAACGAGACGATCGATCTCCACGCCGCGCTGCGGGACGAGATCCGGATGCCCGTGGGGCGCCTGGTGCTCAACGCCGTCCTGCCCAAGCTCTTCAAGGCCGACGAGCGGCAGCCGATCGCCGCCCTGCCAGCCGCGCTCGAAGACCACTCCCCGGCGTACGCGCTGGCGCTGGCCGGCCGACAGCGCGCGCTCCGCGAGGGCGTGCAGCAGGAGTCGATCGCCAAGCTCCGCCAGAGCCTGCCCGATCTGCCGCGGACCATCCTGCCGATGCTGCACGTGGCCGATTTCCGGCGCTCCGCGATCGAGTCTCTCGCCGACGCGTTCTGAGGCCCCGTCCCCGGAGGGCGGTCTCGGCCGGACTGCGACGTACCCCGCGCGCCTGTGGCGTCTCGGTGTCCGCTCGCGCGCCCTCGACCCCGCGATGGGAGCTCGTCGGGGTCACGTCGCCTCGGCGACCCTCCGGCGTCGCGTGCGCTGGTTCACCGCCGCGCACCGTCGCGGCTCACCCCGGCGGCCCGCGGGGCACTTGCCGACAGGTGCCCCGCCGCTGCGTGCCCGCCTCCGACCTCGCGGAGGGCTCTCCGGCGGCCCTTCTGCCTCACACCCCGCGGATTCGTTGAACAAACACCCGCGCACGCCCGCTCGGCGCGCCGCTCGGCATCGGACCTGCAACGGCTGGGGGAGAGTTACGCGTAGAGGCAGTCACCGAGGAGAACGTATGTCAAAGCGGACTACCCATTTCAATCTGATCGGCGCGCTGGCCGGCCTCGTCATGATGGCCGGGTGCGCGTCTGCGCCGGCCAGCCGGCAGTCCCAGCAGGCCATGGACTCGCGCGCCCAGGCCACGCTGCAGCAGATGGTCGCGAAGGACCCGACCCTACGACCGTTGGTGGAGAACGCGGCGGGCTACGTCGTCTTCCCGCAGATCGGGCAGGGCGCGGCCATCGTCGGCGGTGCGCGCGGCGTCGGCGTCGTCTACCAGGACGGTCGCCCCATCGGCTTCGCCACCCTGACCCAGGCCACGATCGGCGCCCAGCTCGGCGGCCAGACCTACTCCGAGCTGATCGTCTTCGAGGCGCCGGAGGCGCTGGATCGGCTGAAGTCGGGCAACTTCAACTTCACCGCCGAGGCCGGGGCCACCGCGATCACCGCGGGTGCCGCAGCCCAGACGAACTTCCAGAACGGCTCCGCGGTCTTCGTTCAGGGGCGGGGCGGTCTGATCGCGGCGCTCAACGTGGGCGGTCAGCAGATCAGCTACGAGTCCATGGCCTGATCCGTTGCTTCACGCGGTTGCGCATCGAGCGCGCGCTCGCTCCGGCGGGCGCGCGCTCCATGTCTTCGTGGGCGCTCAGCGGCGCATGCTGCCGCGGGCGCCGGTGGTGACGTAGGTGCCGTGCGGCCACTGGCGGTACCACTCGGCCTGGATGATGGGCCCGCTCTCTTCGGTCCCGGCGTCCATCACGTGGCCGTAGACCTTCACCAGCGAGCCGGTCCAGAGCCGCTCGGTCCCCTCGGCGAGGTCTTCGGGCCGGACCTGGACGAGCGCGGTGAAGGGGCCGATGCCGCGATCCGAGATCGTCACCCGGCAGGAGCCGGCCGACTCGTCCGCGCAGAGGTGCCGGTCCTGGTGCACCCTCAGAATCGAGGAGCAGCCGCGCCTCGCCAGTGCTCCGATCGAGCTGCTGGATCTCCTGCACCACGCCGAACCATCCGAGCAGATCGCCGGCGTGCCGTTCGGGGAAGCGCTTCACCTCCTGGTAGGAGAGATCGACCTCCCGCTGCAGGTATTGCGATTCCGGCCCGTAGGGCGCGTAGGCGCGTGCGTAGCCGTAGCGGCCGCCCCCGCATCCGAGCATCGTGAGGAGCGCCAGCACCGAGAGCGTGACCCTTCGCATGGGGCGACCTCATATCAAAGCCGCGCCGGTTGCGCACCCATGGGCGTCCTCCTAACGTACGCGCCCTGAGACGGTCCCTCGCGTTCGGGGCCGGGAGGAACGAGCACATGCCGGTCAGTGGCGAACCGGGCCTCGCACTGGACGAGCCCTGATCTTCGAGCGGGGAACCCCGGGCCGCAGCGGCGCCTCCGCGCCCGCGATGGACGTGCCCGAGGCCGATCCGAAGGCGCTCTTCGGCGCGTACTACCGCGACGAGGCGCCCGGTCTGCCGGAGGTCTCGGAGCCCGAGGCGTTCCGTCATTACGTGCGGATCAGCCAGCAGAACTTCGCGATCGACAGCGTCATGTACCCGCTCGGGTCGTGCACGATGAAGTACAACCCGAAGGTCAACGAGTGGGCCGCGCGCCTGCCGGGCTTCGGGCGGCTCCACCCCTACGCGCCGGAGCGGATGATGCAGGGCGCGCTGGAGCTGATGTACCGCCTCGAGCGCGGGTTGGCCGAGGTCTGCGGCATGGACCGGGTCACGCTCCACCCGGCGGCCGGCGCGCAGGGCGAGCTGACCGGCCTGATGATGATCCGGGCCTGGCACGAGAAGCAGGGCCGCAGCCCGCGCAAGGTGCTGATCCCGCAGACGGCGCACGGGACCAACCCGGCGTCGTGCGCGCTCAATGGGCTGTCGGCCGTTCCTTTCCCGGCCGGCTCCGATGGCGTGGTCCACGCCGAGCAGCTCGCGCCGCTGATCACCGACGAGGTGGCGGCCATCATGCTCACGAACCCGAACACGGTCGGGCTCTTCGAGCGGGAGCTGCCGCAGATCGCGCAGATGCTCCACGACAAGGGCGCGCTGGTCTACGGGGACGGCGCGAACCTGAACGCGCTGATGGGCAAGGCCCGGCCGGGCGATCTCGGCATCGACGTCATGCAGTTCAACCTGCACAAGACGTTCACCACGCCCCACGGCGGCGGCGGCCCCGGATGCGGTCCGGTCGGCTACAAGAAGATCCTCGATCCTTTCGTGCCCGCGCCGACGGTCGAGAAGAACGAGGACGGGAGCTACCGGCTCGACTTCGATCGGCCCGAGAGCATCGGGCGGCTGCGCTCCTTCTTCGGCAACTTCGGCATGATGGTTCGCGCCTACGCGTACCTGCGCGAGATGGGCGCCGAGGGGCTGACGCACGCCACCGAGCTCGCCGTGCTCAACGCCAACTACCTCCGGGCGTGCCTCGGCGAGACCTGGAAGGTCGCCTACGACACGATCTGCATGCACGAGCTGATCATCAGCGACCGCCACCTCAAGGAGACGGGCGTGACGACGATGGACGTCGCCAAGCGCCTGATCGACTACGGCTTCCACCCGCCGACGGTCTACTTCCCGCTGGTCGTGAAGGGCGCGATGCTGATCGAGCCCACCGAGACCGAGACGAAGGGGACGCTCGATCGCTTCGTCCAGGCGATGGAGGCGATCAGCCGCGAGGCGCACCAGGACGCCGCGATGGTCAAGGCCGCGCCGCACCTCACCGCGCACCGCCGCCTCGACGAGACCCGCGCCGCCCGACAGCCGGTCCTGCGCCATCAGCGCGCCGCGGAGTAGTGCGCCGGCGCGTCGCCTCACCGAGGACCGCGCCGCCGCCTCGTGGGCTGCCGACTCGCGCCCTTCCGCTCGCGCCGTTCGGCGACGAACGTGAACGTGGTTTGCGCGACCAAGATCGGCTCTCGCTTCATGAATGGAGCGAAGGGGCCGATCGTCGACGACGGCAAATCCGCCACACGGACGGGGTACACAGCGCGGCCCGCGGGACGTACCCTCGACGAGGATCCACGAGCCGACCGAGGACGATGACGCACCCGACGACCAGCCCCTCCTTTCGAACCGCTCTCGCGCTGGCCGGCGCGCTGGCGCTGACCGCCGGTGCGGCGGGAGCGCAGGCCCCTGCGCCCGCTCCGGCGCCCTCGACTTCGTTGGCGGGGACCTGGCGGCTCGCCACCGACCCGGCGCAGGCGCAGACCAGCGTCACCCAGTCGGTCGAGCCGGCGCTGGTCTCGCTACGACCCGACCTGCAGCAGTTCGCCCGCTCGCGCATCGCCGAGTCGACCTGGGTGCCGAGCACGATCACCATCACCGCCACGCCGGCGCGGATCGCGATCGACCTCCAGGGCTCCGATCATCGCACCTTCGACACGGCGCCGAACCAGCCGGAGAACGTCTACAGCCGGAGCGGCGTGCGCGCGCAGCTCACCCAGACCTACCGGCCCGACGGCGGGCTCCAGCAGCAGTTCGTCGCGCTCGACGGGACGCAGTGGAACGTGCTCCTGCCCGCCCAGAACGGGCAGCAGATGGTGCTCGACGTCACGCTGCGCAGCCAGCGCTTCGCGCAGGACATCCACTTCCGGCTGACCTACGTCCGCGCGCGCTGAGCGTCGTTCACGAAAAAACGGAGCCTCCGCGCGAGAGCGGGGGCTCCGTTTTTCTTCGCGTCCTCGCCGGGGGTGACCTGAGGGAGCGCTACTCCCCCCACCCCAGCCCTCGCCCGAATCGGGGGAGGGAGCTCGTGCGCGAGCCGGGGATCACTCGATGCCGCCCATCTCGATGCCGCTCCGGATCCGCAAGAGATCGCGGGCGACGCGCAGATCGGCGATGGCCGAGATGTAGGACACCTGCGCGCTGAAGAGGTCGCGCTGCGCCGAGATGACGTCGAGCTGGGTCGCGGCGCCGGCGTCGAAGCGGGCCCGCGCGTCGTCGAACGCCCGCTGGGCAGCGATGACCTGCGCCTGGGCGGCCTCGGCCCGCACGCGCTGGGTCTGCACCCGCTGCCACGACTCGAAGATGCCGGTCTGGATCTGCTGCTCGGCCTGCTCGAGCGCGATGCGTGCCTGCTCCGCCACCGCGTTCTGGGTCCCGATGGCGGCCGGGCGGACGAAGTCGAGCTGCCAGGTGGCGGTGAGGGTCAGGTACCAGAGGGTGTTGCCCGCGAAACCGGCCGCGTTGGTGACACGCTCGTTGAAGGTGCCGGCGATCGTCGGCGCCAGCGAGAACCAGGCGGCGTGCACCCGTCGGTCGGCCGCCAGCGCGTCGGCGCGCGCGGCGCGCACCAGTGGGTGATCCGTCGCGCCCGGCATGAAGTGCGAGAGCGGCGGCTCGGGGTGCAGATCGTCCTCCAGCTCCACCATCCTCGTCGTGGGCGTCACGAAGGTCGCGTTCTGCAAGTTCCGGGCGGCCAGCACGGCCCCCAGCTGGGCTTCCGCCAGGTTCTGCTGGGCGCGCTGCATCTCCGCCTCGGCGCGCGCCTGCTCGAGCTGCGGGGCGGCGCCGACCTCGACCCGCGCTCGCGCGGTCTCCAGGTTCTGCTGCGCCGTCTCCAGCGTCCGGGCCGCCGCCTCGATGAGCTGCCTCGAGGCCACCAGCTGATACCAGAGCATCACGACCGTGCCCTGTGCTTCCCGAATCGACCGCGTCGGTGCGGTGCTCGGCGGCGGTGGCCGAGGCCTCGGCGGCCATGAAGTTGGCCCAGGCGCTCAGGTCGATGATCGGCATGCCCGCCGTGAGGATCACCGCGACCTGGTCGCTCCGCTGGATGGCCGCTTGCCTCGTAGCCGAGAGGTTGAGGAGGATCTGGTACTCGTTGTGGGTGTACTGGCCGTTGGCCTGCGCGTAGGGCAGAAGCCGCCCGCGGGCCTGATCGACCATCCCCTGGGCTTGCGATAGCGCAGCTCGGGCTGCACGAAGGTTCAGATTCCCCCGCTCGGCGGCGTCGAGGAACGTGGACAAGGGTTGCTGGGCGGCCGCGGGGAGCGGCAGTGCCAGCAGCATGACGATCACCCCCCAGCGAGCTCGAAGCATGGTCATTGGAACTCTCCCGGTCGCCTGCGCGACCAGCACGTTTGGCTTGACGGAGGCGGATTCTGGCGCCATTGACTGACGAGTCAATCGAAAGAATCGCTTCGATGCCCCGCAAGCCCGCCGCCAACGCCGAGATTCGCAAGGCCCGCCGGAAGGAGATCCTCCGAGCGGCCGCGCGCGTCTTCGCCGAGCGCGGGTTGCGGGAGGCCAAGGTCAGCGACATCGCACGTGCCGCCGGCCTCAGTCACGGCCTCATCTACCACTACTTCGACAGCAAGGACGCCCTGGCCGAGGCGATTTTCGACGAGAAGCTCAACCAGATGAGCAACATCCTCGCCTCGGGGCTCGGCGAGGGGTCGGTCATCGAGCGGCTCGCCCGCGGTTGCGAGCTCTTCGTCGAGCAGACCAGCGCCGAGCCGGAGGTGGCCCTCTTCGTCACGCAGGCCGTGGTCAACCGCGCGCTGCCCGACAGTCTCCGCGAGCGCCTGACCGGTTCGGCCCAGGCGGCGTTCGAGCAGCTCACGACGCTCATCACCGAGGGGCAGAAGACCGGTGAGGTCGACGACAACGTCCCCGCGGGCGCCCTCGCCACGGCCGTGGCGGCGTTGGTTCGTGGCCTCTCCCTCTTTCACGAAGTAAAGGTCGGCCCCACACCCGTGGCGCCTCCGGTCGACGTGATCGCGCGCCTCTTGTGCCCGCGCTCATGCGCGGCCGGCACCGAATCGGACCCATCCAAGACCCAGGCGCCGCGAAAGCGCGCCGCGCCCAAGGCTCGCACCGCCGGCCGTCGCCGGCGCAATTCGGAGTCATCATGAGGTTTCCCCTCCTGCTCACGTCCACTCTCGCCTCGGCCGTCTTGCTGAGCGCCTGCGGTCACGGTGCAGAGTCGGCCGAGATCGAGCCGGTCGCCGAGCGGACCGTGGCCGCGCCGGCCACCGCCGCGGCCGTCGCGCGCGAAGTGCCGGACGTCCTGCACCTGAACGGCTCGCTCCTGGCCGACGAGGAGGCGAACCTCGCGCCGCTCGTCCCCGGACGCGTGGTCGAGGTGCTCGTCGAGCGCGGTGATCGCGTCACGGAGGGGCAGGAGCTCATCCGCGTCCGCGACACCGACTATCGCCTCCAGCAAGCGGCCGCGCGCGCCGCGCTCCAGCAGGCCGAGGCCCGCCTCGGCATGGACGACGGCGGGCACGCGCCGCAGCCCGAGAACACGGCGGAGGCCCGCTCCGCGCTCTCGCAGATGCAGCTCGCCGACCAGCAGTTTCAGCGCGCCCAGGAGCTCGCCCAGCGTGGCGTCTACTCGACGGCGCAGCTCGACGAGGCGCGGACCCACGCCGAGACCGCCCGCGAGCAGCACCGGCTGGCCATCCAGCAGGCGCGTGGCGCCGCGGCGGCGTTGGCGAGCGCGCGCGTGCAGCTCCGGCAGGCGCGCACCGCGCTGGGTGACTCGGTGGTCCGGGCGCCCTTCGCGGGCGAGATCGCCAACCGCAACGTCTCGGTGGGCGAGTACGTCGGCCCGCAGGCCCAGCTCGTCACGCTGGTCCGCACCGATCCGCTCCGGCTCGAGCTGGAGGTCCCGCAGGAGCGCGTGCTCGACATCCACCCCGGTCAGTCGGTCAGCGTTCACATCGACGCCATCGCCGATCGCGTCTTCGAGGGCACCGTCCGCTACGTCAGCGCCGCGGTCGGCCGCCAGACCCGCAGCTTGACCGTCGAGGCGGTGGTCCCGAACGCCGACGGTGTGCTCCGGCCCGGCATGTTCGCTTCGGCCGACGTCGATTCTGGCACGCACCCGTGACTTGGTCGCGGTGCCGCCCGAGGCCATCCTGACCAACGCGGGCGTCAGTCGCGCGTTCGTCGTCCACGACGGCGCGATCGAGGAGCGCCTGGTCAACATCGTCGAGCGCGGCGAGGAAGAGGTCCTCGTCGACTCCGGCCTCGCGGCGGGTGACCAAGTCGCTACCGAGGACCTCGACGACCTCTACGACGGAGCCCGAATCTCCGGCTGAGCCGGAGATCGAGGAGGAGCGAAAGCCATGCAGTGGCTCGCAGCAATCTGTGTTCGGCGCCCGGTCTTCACCTGGGTCTTGGTGCTGAGCTTGGTGGTCGTCGGCGGGGCGAGCTTCTTCACGCTCGGCGTCGACCGCTTCCCGAAGATCGACTTCCCGATGGTCGTCGTCAGCACCCAGCTCGCGGGGGCTTCGCCGGAGCAGGTGGAGACGGAGGTCTCGGAGCCCATCGAGGAGGCGGTCAACGCGATCAGCGGCCTCGACGATCTGCGGAGTAAGTCCTTCGAGGGCCTCTCCGTCGTCATGGTCCGCTTCGACCTCGACAAGGACGTGAACGTCGGCGCGCAGGAGGTGCGCGACCGCATCGACCGCATCCTCTCGACGCTGCCGGACGGCATCGAGCCGCCGCAGGTGCAGCAGATCGATCCGGACGCGATCCCGGTGATGATGATCGCGGTGCGCTCGACCCGCTCCCCGCGGGAGACCACCGAGTACGCCGACAACGTCATCCGCACGCGCATCGAGTCGGTCAACGGCGTCGGTGGCGTCACGCTTGTCGGCGGCACGGCGCGCGAGATCCGGGTGACCGTGGACCCGGTCCGACTCGAGGGCTACGGGCTGAGCGCGCGCGACGTGCAGCGAGCGCTCGTCAGCGAGAACATCGAGCTGCCCGGCGGTGACATCGACCAGGGGCAGCGCACCTTGCAGCTCCGCGTCCAGGGCCGCATCCGCGATCCCGCGCAGTTCGCCGACATCCCGATCGCCACCCGCGGCAACCGTGTCGTCCACGTC
Organism: uncultured Pseudomonadota bacterium; assembly: GCA_963832725.1. Lineage (GTDB taxonomy): Bacteria > Myxococcota_A > Polyangia > Polyangiales > Sandaracinaceae > JAEZBP01. Next base: position 1,251,043 of record CAWHVG010000005.1, on the reverse strand, counting down.
GGCGACGTGGCGCAGGTGACCGACGCCGAGGAGGAGCCCTCCAGCACTGCGCTCCTGAACGGCGAGAACGTCGTCATCCTGCAGGTCGTCAAGCAGTCGGGGACCAACACCATCGCGGTCGTCGACGCCCTGCGCGAGCGGGTGGCCGAGCTCTCCGAGACCCTGCCGCCGAGCTACCAGGTCGAGGTCGTCCGCGACGAGAGCGAGTTCATCCGCAACGCCGTCGACGCGGTGGAGGAGCACCTCGTCCTCGGCGGTCTCTTCGCGGCCATCGTCGTGTTGCTCTTCCTTTGGAACGGGCGCTCGACGGTCATCGCCGCGCTGGCCATCCCGACCTCGATCATCGCCACCTTCGCGCTCGTGAAGGCGATGGGGCTGACGCTCAACACGATCACCCTGCTCGCGCTGACGTTATCGGTCGGTATCGTCATCGATGACGCCATCGTCGTCCTCGAGAACATCGTGCGGTTCATCGACGAGAAGAAGATGAGCCCGCGGCGGGCGGCGATCCTCGCCACCAAGGAGATCGGCCTCGCCGTCCTCGCGACCACGCTCTCGCTGGTCGCGGTGTTCCTGCCGATCGCGTTCATGGGCGGCATCGTCGGCCGCTTCATGGCGTCCTTCGGCTTCACCATGTCGTTCGCGATCATGGTGTCGCTGCTGGTCTCGTTCACGCTGACGCCGATGCTCTCCTCGCGCTGGCTGAAGGGGCCGATCCGGCCCGAGGCCGACGATGACGAGGACCCGGAGATCCGCGGTGAGCGCATCCTGGAAGCGGTCGACGACTCGCACTCGATGAGCGCCGACGAGCTGCCGGATCCCGCCCCGGAGCCTCGCGCCGAAGAGCGCGATCGCTACACGCAGTGGGCGCGTGGCGAGGTCGATCTCGCGAGCGGTCACGGCACCGAGGCGCGCGGCGGGATCTACGGTCGGTTCGAGCGGGCGTACATGCGCGTGCTCGCGTTCGTGATGCGTCACCGCTGGATGGTCGGCATCATGCTCGTGCTCGTCTTCGTGTCGATGGTCCCCGCGGGGAAGCTCGTCCCGAAGACCTTCCTGCCGCAGAACGACGAGTCGCGCTTCGACGTGACCATGCGCGGGCCGGAGGGCACCTCGCTCGAGGAGATGGCGCTGATCAGTGAGCGCATCGCCCGGCGGATCCGGCAGCTCCCCGGCGTCGACCACACGGTGCTCACGGTCGGCAGCCCGGCCGGCGATCCGAGCGGTCGCGGCTCCAACGAGGCGAGCATCTTCGTGGCGCTGATTCCGCCGACGCAGCGCGAGCTCGACCAGGACGAGGTCATCGGTCAGGTCCGCGACGACATCCTCCCGCAGTACGACGACCTGCGGACCATCGTCTCGCCCGTGAACGCGTTCGGCAGCGGCGGCGCGGACTCCGCGGCGATTCAGTACGTGCTCAGCGGGCCCGACATCGACAAGCTCGACGAGTACTCCCAGCACATGCTGGAGGTGCTCCGCGGGCTGCCGGGCGTCGTCGACGCGGACACCACGCTGGTCACCGGCCGGCCGGCGCTCGAGGTGCAGATCGATCGCGCGAGGGCGGCCGATCTGAACGTGGGCGTGGCGGACGTGGCGACGGCGCTCCGGCTCTTGGTCGGCGGCCTGAACGTCACCGACTACTCGGAGGGCAACGAGCGCTTCGACGTGGTGGTGCGCGCTCCGGCCGACGCACGAAACGACGCGACCGCGTTGGCGAACATCACCATCCCGACCCGCACGGGGCAGGTGGTGCGGCTCGCCGACGTCGCCCGCATCGTGCCGACGACCGGTCCCGCGTCCATTCAGCACCTCTCGCGGCAGCGGCAGGTGACGGTCTACTCCAACGTGCTCCCCGGCACGTCGGAGGCGGACATCACGGCAGCGCTCGACCGGGCCAAGGACGAGATGCACATGGCGCCCGGCTATCACGCCTCGCTCTCGGGCCGGTCCAAGGAGCTGGGTAAGGCGGGCGCGAGCTTCCTCTTCGCGTTCGTCCTCTCGCTCGTGTTCATGTACCTGGTCCTGGCGGCGCAGTTCGAGAGCTGGGTCCACCCGATCACGATCCTGCTCTCGCTGCCGCTGACGGTGCCCTTCGCGCTGATCTCGCTCTTGGTGCTGGGGCAGTCGCTGAACATCTTCTCGATGCTGGGCCTCTTGGTCCTCTTCGGCATCGTGAAGAAGAACTCGATCCTCCAGGTCGATCACATGCGATCGCTGCGCCGCGGCGGGATGTCACGCGCGGACTCGGTGATGCTCGGCAACCGCGACCGGCTCAGGCCCATCCTCATGACCACGGTCGCGTTCGTGGCAGGCATGATCCCGCTCGTCGCCTCGTCGGGCGCCGGCGCGGGCACCAACCGCGCGATGGGCTCGGCCATCATCGGCGGCCAGACCCTCTCGCTCTTCCTCACGCTGCTGGCCACGCCGGTGATGTACTCCTGGCTCGACGACCTCTCGCACTCGCGGCGGATCGCGCGCGTCGGGACGCTCCTGCTCTATCCCGTACGCCTGCTCGACCGCGTGTTCTCGCGGCGGGAAGAGCACGCACCGCCCGCCCAGGTCCAGACCGACCACGAGGAGCCGCAGGTCCGCGCCGCGGGTGGCGAGCACCACCCCGCGGAGTGACGTTCGGTGGCCTCTCGTTCGCGAGGGGCCAGTGGCGAGCGCTCATGTCGGGGGGGCCTCTCGTTCGCGAGGGGCCTCGCGCGCTCGGTCAGCTCGGCTCCGCCACCTTTCGCGTCGTCGGGCGTCACGCATCGAGCGACCGAGACGGTCTGCGGCGAAGTCGCGTGGCGCCAATCTGCGCTGAGGACCGCCACCCCAACCGCTGCTAAGATCGTCCCGTGTCGAGGACGTTGGCTCCGATGACCGGAATCGTGCTCTCCGGCGGCGGCGCGCGTGGCGCGTACGAGGCGGGTGTCGTCGCAGGGATGGTCGAGGTGTTGGCCCGGCACGGCGCTTCGCGGGCGCCCTTCGACGTGTTCACGGGCACCTCGGTCGGCGCGATCAACGCCACCTGGCTGGCCACCCACGCCGACCGACCGGACATGCACGTCGAGGGCCTGCTCGCGCACTGGCGCGGCCTCGAGCTCTCGAAGCATCTCTCGCTCGACCCGCTTCGCTTCGTGCTCGGCGCTCGCCTCGGGGCCAGGCTGGCGCGCTTGCGCGGCGAGGGAGACGAGCGCTGGGGGCGTTCGCTCCTCGACCCGCGCGCGCTCGAAGCGCTGGTGGAGACCGGGATCCCCTACCCGCGGCTGCACGACAACGTGCAGAAGGGCATCGTGAGAGCGCTGATCGTGGCGGCGCTCGAGAATCTCGACCGGCCGCACCACGATGTTCTCCGAGCTGGCCGAAGGTGAGCACTTCTCTCCGTCGCGCGACCCGCGGCGAGTGGTGCGCGAGGCGCAGATCGACTCCCGCCACGTGCTGGCCTCCGCCGCCATCCCGCTCCTCTTCCCGGCCCGGCGGATCGGCGCCCGCTTCTACTGCGACGGTGGGGTCCGCTTCAACACGCCGATCGCGCCCGCCATCCGCTGCGGCGCGCGCAAGCTCGCCGTGGTCTCGCTGCTCCATCCCGGCGCGAGCTACGTCGACGCCGCCACGCCCGAGGCCGACGCCAACGTCCACGCCTACCCGAGCCCGGTCTTCTTGCTCGGCAAGGTGCTCAACGCGCTCCTGCTCGACCCCGTCCGCTACGACCTCCAGGTCCTCGACGGCTTCAACAGCCTGATCGGCGCGCTCGACGACACGCTCGATCCGGACGCGCTCGAGCGCATCCGCAGCGTGCTCACCGAGACCCGCGGCCGCCCCTACGAGCGCCTCGAGACCCTCGTGTTCCGGCCCTCGGCCGACATCGGCAAGATGGCGCACCAGCACGCGCGTCGCGCGCCGAGCGGGACCCTCTCCGGGCTGATCGTCTCGCGCCTCTCGGAGCTGGGCGCGGATCTCGAGGCGGATCTCTTGAGCTTCGTGCTCTTCGACGGCGACTTCGCCCGCGACCTCATCGAGCTCGGCCGCGGCGACGCGCTCGCCCGCGCCGCCGAGATCGAGGCCTTCTTCCTCGCCGATGAGTCGGCCGCGGCGGCGGGCTGATCCGCCCTCAGGGCGTGAAGCCGTTCAGGCTGTCGACGACGGTGAAGAGGTCGCCGACGTCGTAGAAGTCGACCGTCGGGAAGTTGGGGAGCTGTCCGGTCTCGGTCTGGCAGCGCTGGGCGTGGTCGAGGAAGCCAGGGTCGTAGTTGACCATCTCGGCCAGCGAGCGCATCGCGATGGGCGCCGTGAGGAAGTGGTTCAAGATGAAGATGGAGTTGTCGCGGGAGCCGCGGTTCAAGTCGCAGCTCAAATCGCTCGGCGTCATCGCGGCGTAGGGGTTGTCCCACGCGAACGCATAGGCGTAGTGATACCAGGGCAAGCTGACCTCGGAGCTCTCGGTGAACACCACCAGCCGCCGGCCGCTCTCAATCATCTCCCGCAGCGTCGGCCAGGGATCGCCGAGCGCCTGCAGGCTGACGTAGGGCATCAGCCCGGCCTGCTCGAACGCCGTCGCCGTCGTCGGCTCGTCGATGTGCGCCTCGATGATCAGCGTGATCACCTCGGCCGGGTTGCAGTCCATGAACCAGCGGAGCTCGACCAGCGCGTCGACGAGAGGCCGGCTCCCGAACTGGCAGAAGCGGTGGCAGAGGTAGGGCTCACCGTCGTTCATCCAGGTGTCGATCATGAAGCCGCGCACGCCGTCCTGGAGCTGCCGCCACATGTTGTAGTCCTGGTTGGGCGCCGTCCATCCGTCCTCGTCGTTGCTCATCGCGTTGTGCGTCGTCGGGAAGGAGACGGCGTCGTAGGCGCGGTCGCAGAGCTCCGCGTGGCCGTTGCAGACCAGCGGATCCGGCAGGCCAGATGCCGGCTCGCAGCGAGGTCCGGCGTCGGCGCCCGCGTCGTGTCCCGCGTCGCGCGGGCCGGCGTCGGTGCCGGCGTCCCGCGCTGCGGCGTCCATCCCGCCGTCGCTCGGGCCCGCGTCGGAGCAGGCCAGCGCCAACGCGACGGAGAGCGCCGGGATCATCGCCATGTGACGTCGCACCCTTCCCATTCTCTCACAGCGCCGACACCGCACGAAGGCGTTCCCGCCCCTGCCGTGCGTCGCGCGTCGCGCTCGCGGCCGTCGCGCGCCCGTCGTGTAAAACGCGCGACGGGCTCGCATCGCTGGGGAGGGCGTCCCTCGAAGTGGGAGAGTGCTTCGCGGCGGTCGCGCGCCGGTCCCCCGCTCGGCGGGCCGGTCCGCGGCGGTCGGCGCCCCTGCCGTGGGTCGCGCGTCGCGCTCGCGGCCGCCGCGCGCCCGTCGTGTAAAACGCACGACGGGCTCGCATCGCTCGGGAGGGCGTCTCCCGAAGTGGGAGAGCGCCCCGCGGCGGTCGCGCGCCGGTCCCCCGCTCGGCGGGCCGGTTCGCGGCGGTCGGGCGCCCCTGCCGTGGGTCACGCGTCGCGCTCGCGTCCGCTGCGCGCCCGTCGTGTAAAACGCACGACGGGCTCGCATCACCCGGGAGGGCGTCTCCCGAAGTGGGAGAGCGCCCCGCGGCGGTCGCGCGCCGCGCGCTCAGTGCAGGCGGCCGTAGGGACCCATCTTGTAGGGATCCTCGGCGCTCTTGGCTCGCGCGATCAGCTCGGCGGCGCCGCGGTCGAGCATCATCTCGGCGAGCTCGACGCCTTTCCTCATCGCCTGCTGCAGGCGCTCGGCGTGATCGCGCGCGTCGACGTAGCCGTCCACCGACGCGTTCAGCACCTCGTCGCCGTCGACCGAGCCGACCATGCCGTCGACGCGCATGCGGGTCTCGCCGTCGTCGTCGAAGCGCGCGAAGGCGGCGATCGGCGTGGTGCAGCTCCCCTGCAGGCGGCTCAGGTACCCGCGCTCCGCCTCGACCGCGAGCCGCGTCGGGCCGTGCTCGAGCGGGGCGAGGAGCGCGAGCAGCTCCGGGTCGTCCGCGCGCCCCTCGATGCCCAGCGCGCCCTGGCCGACGGCCGGGATGGAGGTCTCCGGCGGGATGGCCCAGAGCGGCCGCTCCCGATCGAGCTCCAGCCGCTTCATCCCGGCGTAGGCGAGCACGATGGCGTCGAAGTCGCCGCGGTCCAGCTTGCTCAGCCGCGTCCCCACGTTGCCGCGCAGGACGGCGAAGGCGACGTCGGGCCGCGCCGCGCGGAGCTGGCAGGAGCGCCGCAGCGAGCTCGTCCCGATTGTCGCGCCGCGGGTCAGCTCCGAGAGCTCGCGCCCGTCCGGCGTCACCAGCACGTCGCGCGGATCCTCGCGTTCGGGCACGCAGAGGATGGCCATCTCCTCTGCCAGCTCGTCGGGGACGTCCTTCATCGAGTGCACGGCGAGCTCCGCCCGCCCGTCGAGGAGCGTGGCCTCGACCTCGCTGATGAAGAGGCCCTTGCCGCCGATCTTCGCGAGTGGCTTGTCGATGACGATGTCGCCCTTGGTCATGACCAGGACCTCCTCGATCTCGACGTCAGGGCGGTGCGCGCGGATACGCTCGGCGACCCAGCGCGTCTGCGCGAGCGCGAGGGGGCTCTTGCGGGTGGCGATGCGGATCTTCACGACGCCACCTTCCCACGCCGGTGCTCCATCGAGACGGCGACCGCCGGCTCTTCGGGGTGGCGCTCGATCTCGAGGTCGAAGAGGCGCCGCGTGGCCTCCAACAGGACCTTGCCGTCCGGCGTGTCGGCGCCGGCCTTCAGCTCGGAGATGGCCCGGTGCAGTAGCTTGTTCGTCATCGCGTCGATCATCTTCTCCAGCGAGCGCCGCTCGGCGTCGCTGAGCCCGTCCAGGCGGGGCAGGGTCCGCGCGAGCTCGCCGCTCAGCACGTCGCGCACACGCTCGCGCAGCCCGACGATGGTCGGGGTGAGCTGGCTCGTGCGCCGCCATTTCTCGAACGCCAGCACCTCCGCGCGCGACGATGGCCTCGGCTTTCTCGGCCTCGCGCTGGCGGGCGCTGAGGTTCTCCTCCGCGACCTTGGAGAGATCGTCCACGTCGTAGAGGAAGACGTTGTCCATGTCGCCGACGCGCGGATCCACGTCGCGCGGCACGGCGATGTCGATCAAGAAGAGCGGTCGGTGCCGCCGCGCCTTGGTCACCCCGCGCATCAGCTCGTGCGTGATCACGAAGCGCTGGCTCGAGGTCGAGGCGATGACGACGTCGGCGTGGGCGAGCTCGGTGGCGAGCGCCTCCAGGTTTTGCGCGTGTCCGCCGTGCTCGTTCGCCAGCGCGTCCGCTTTCTCGCGGCTCCGGTTGACCACGTAGAGCGAGGCGCCGCTCTTCTTCAAGTGCTTGGCCGCCTGCTCGCCCATCTCGCCGGCGCCCACCAGCAGGACCCGGCGGCCTTCGAGATCGCCGAAGATCTTGCGCGCGAGATCGCTGGCCACCGAGCTGACGCTCACGGAGCCGGCTGCGATCTCGGTCTCGCTCCGGACCCGCTTGGCCACGCCGAACGCGGTGGTCAAGCAGCGCTCCAGGAGCCCGCCGCAGACGCCGGCCGCCTTGGCCGCCGCGAACGCTTCCTTCACCTGGCCGAGGATCTGCGGCTCGCCGACGACCATCGAGTCGAGGCTGGAGGCGACGCGGAAGGCGTGGCGCGTCGCGTCCTCACCGCGGTGCTCGTAGAGGAACCCGTCCACGGTCTCGCCGGCCCGGTCGGCCAGCCAGCGCCGCAGCTCTGCGCCGATGCCTCGCTCGTCGGTGCCGGCGTAGATCTCCACGCGATTGCAGGTGCTGAGCAGGAGTGCCTCCGAGAGGTGGGTCTGCTCGACCAGTCCGCGCACGGCGCCGACCAGCGCTTCGCCTTCGACCGCGAGTCGCTCGCGCAAGGCGACGGGCGACGAACGGTGGCTCATCCCGATGACGAGGAGATCGCTGGCGGACATCAGCCCACGCCTCCATTGCCCCGCAACACGTACCCGACCAACACCGCCATGGTGCAGAGGAACCCCAGCATGGTCCCGATGGCCGCCTTGCGCCCGCGCCATCCGGCCGCGACCCGCAGGAGCAGCACGCCGGCGAAGAGGAGCCACGCCAGGAGACCGAAGCCCTGCGCCGCCGAGAGCGCGAACGAGCTGGGGTTGAGGCGGACCGCCCAGATGGTCCCGGTGACCACGCCGGCGGTCAGAAGCGGGAAGCCGACCAGCACCGCCTTGAGGCCGATGGAGTCCAGGACGTCGAGCGGAGGCAGGCGCTCGAAGAGGCCGCCCAGCTTCTTCTGGCGGAGCTGCCGCTCCTGGATGAGGTAGGCGAGGGCGGCGGCGAACGCGAACGCGAACGCGGCCAGGCCGAGGACGTTCACCAGCACGTGCAGCGGCAGGAGCGCCGAGCGCACACCTTCCGGGACGGGCCCGACGCCGCGCCGGAACGCCGCGCCCAGGAAGAGCAGGAGGGTCACCGGAGTGATGAACGCGCCGAGCACACGGAGCCGAGCACGCTTGCGGACCGTGATCAGGAAGACGAGCACCACGACCAGCGACATCACCGCCAACGCTTGGTGGATGTCGGCGGTCGGGACGTGGCCGAAGCGCGCGAAGTTGCCCGCCAGAAAAGCGATGTGGCTCACGACCGCCGCGCCGAGGGTGCGCGCCGCCGCCTTCGCGGTCGGCTCGGCGCCGCGGGCGAGGAAGTGCGCGTAGAGCCCGCTCGCGACCGCGTAGAGCAGCGCCGTGACGGCGAAGAGGGCCATCACCATGGCGTCTCTCCCGTCTCGGCTCGCCGATCTCGCCTGCGCATGCTCACGTCCGCCGGTCCATGCGTAGCATTCCAGGTCCGCCGGCGCCTGGCGAGCGCGCCCTCAGCTGCGCTCGAGGAAGCGCGCCAGGAGATCGATCTCCCCCGTCCCCCCCTCGCCGAGCGCCGCGCGCGCCGCTCCGGCCAACGAGGACCCGATGGCCACGCCCTCTTCCTCCGGCTCGCGGATGAGCGTTCCCGCGAAGCCCTCGACCACCTGGTAGGCGTTGTCGCCCAGGATCACCGAGTCCGCGTAATGCTCGGCGCCGAGCTCCGCGAGCTGCTCGAGATCCTTCACCCGTCCGAGCAGGTCGTGCGCGTCGGGGCTCCCGGTCACCTCGTCCTTGAAGAGGACGGCCGTGGTCAACGTGAAGCGCTGGCCTTCCGGCTTGGTGATCATGACCTCGCCCTCGACCTCGACGCGCTCCTCGGAGAGCCACTGGTCCAGCATGTGCTGGGGAACGAAGAGGCGGTTGTCCCGCATAGTCCTCCAGGGTACCGCGCATGCGTCCGAATCGTCACGCGCCGTGTGTGTTCGGGGGGCGCGTCCGATTGACAGCGGGGCCGTGGATCTCTCAGACCATGCTCGTCGACAGGGAGTAACTCATGGCAGGCAAGAACGTCGTAGCCGTCAACGATATCAACTTCGATCAAGAGGTCGTGCAGTCCGGCGTGCCGGTGCTGGTCGACTTCACCGCGACGTGGTGTGGGCCCTGTCGTCAGATCGCGCCGCTGGTCGACCAGCTCGCGGACGAGTACGAAGGCCGCGCCAAGGTCGTGAAGCTCGACATCGACGAGAGCCCGGACACGGCGCGCCGCTTCCAGATCCGCGGCGTCCCGACCATCCTCGTCTTCAAGGGTGGCGAGGTCGTCGGCCAGCAGGTGGGGATGGCGCCCAAGACGCGCCTCAGCCAGCTGCTGACCAACGCGCTCTGACGCGCCCGCGCGCCACCTGACGAGGCCTCGCTCCGCGGATCGCGGGCGAGGCCTCGGTCGTCGCTGCGTCTCGCGCTGGTGCGCTCTCGCGGCACGGACGAAAGCGAGCCTGCATCCATCCATCGGAGGGCAGGCTCGCTTTTCGTCGTCGCGCTCATCCGTGCTCGCCCGGACCGAGCGCGCTCACGCGCTGCTCCTCTTGGGGACGGATCACGATCTCCACGCGCCGGTTGTTGGCGCGGCCTTCGGGCGTGGCGTTGGTCGCGACAGGCTGGGACTCGCCGAGCCCCTCGGCTCGAATCCGACTCCCGGCGACGCCCTCCTCGATCAGGAAGCGACGTACGGCCTCCGCCCGGCGAGCCGAGAGATCGTGGTTGTACTGCTCGCTCCCGTGGTCGTCGGTGTGACCCTCGATCACGATCGTCGTGCCGGGCTGGGCTTTCAGCGCGTTGGCGACCGAGCGCAGCCGCTGCCGCGCCATCGGCCGTAGGTCGGCCTGGTCGTACTCGAAGAGGACCTCGCCCGAGAGGGTCACGATGGTGACGCCGTTCTCCTCGCGCACGCTGGCGGTGCGCGCCACCGCCTCCATCGCCTGGCGGGCGCGCTGCTCGGCCTCCTCGCGCGCGGCGATCGCGTCCTGGAGCTGCTGCTCGCGGACCGCCAGCTCCTGCTCCTGCCGGGTGAGCTGCTGCGTGCGCTGATCGAGCTGCTGACCGCGTTGGTTCAGCTCTCCGCGCACCGACCCGAGCTCGCGCCGCACCTGCGCCAGCTCGTTTCGGGCCTCGCCGAGCTCGCTCTCCGCCTCGCTCTGCTGCCGGAGCGCGGCCAGGAGCTGCTGCTCGCGCGCGGCCAGCTCCCGTTCGCGCCTGGCGAGCTCCTGCGTCTGCTCGTCGAGCGCCTGACCGCGGCGATCCAGCTCGTCGCGCACTTCGCCCAGCTCCGTGTGTACGCCGGCCAGCTGTCCGCGCAGCCGCTCCGCCTCACTCCGCTGCGAGCGGAGCTCGCGTTCCCGCTCGATGGTCGCCCGCTCCAGCTCGCGCCGGTAGTCGCGCTCCTCGCGCGCCAGTGCCTGCCGGGTCAATCGCGTCGTGGCCTCGGCCATCGCGATGCGCGCCTGACGGTCGGCGATGTAGGCCGAATCGCGCTCCTCCGTCGAGCCCAGGGGAGCCTGCTCGGCGCGGTGGAGGGTGTTCTCCGCGCGCCGCACCTGATCGGGCTCGTAGTGCGCGGCGAGTCCGCTTTTCGCCCGATGGAGGGTGTCGCGCGCCGTGCGTAGCTCGTAGCTGACACCGGGGGTCGCGCAGCCGGCGACGGCGAGGAGGCTCGCCGTGACGAGAGTGGTCGTGGTCCGCATTGCTGGCTCCTCTCGGCTCAAAGATGGCGCTCGCGCATCTCTTCGATGCGCGTCCGAACGTCGCGGGCTTCTTCTTCCACCGACGCTTCGCGTGTCAGGGCGATCGCGAGGTCGGCGTCGGCTCGGGCCCGCTCCAGCGAGCGCTGCGCGAGCTGCATGCGGCCGTGCTGGATCTGCTGCTCCGCCCGCGCGAGCTGCTCCTGCGCCAGCTCGAGATGGTAGGCGGCCTGCGGGGTCCGCTCCGCTCCGACCTCGCGGGCCGATCGGATGGCCGCGATCGTGTTCGTCTTGGCCTCCGTCGGAGCCGCCGCGCCGGCACAGCCGGCCAGGGACGCCGCGAGCGAGGTCGCGCTCGCGACCGCGATGGTTCTCCACATTCGTGGCCTCCTTTTCGAGCCTGTCTCGGTGGTGCACCGAACACCGCGAGTGCGGAGCAACGGCTCTGCCAACGCGCCGCGCATCGCGAGGCGTGCGGCTTCGGGAGCCGCGACGGCGCTCGGGAGCGTGGCGGCGATCCCCAGCTGTGGCTTCGTTCACGACCGCGCGGGCGGGCCAGGGACCGGGGCGATGCGCGCCGGGTCATCCGGTGCGCGGCCGAGGCGCCTCAGCTCCGCAGCCCGGATTCGGGTGAACCGCGTCGAGACCGAGGATGGCCTGGGTCAGGACGGAGCGCGCCAAACGGGGCCGACCGAGTCGTAGCCCACCGAGGGCGACCGAAGGCCTCGAGGAGGTGAGCTCGTTCTGGCGGGCCAGACCGTTCGTGGAGCGATTCGGCGGGAAGTCCGGGCTCAGGGCTCTTCGCCGCCGCGGAGCTGCTGGAGACGCTCTTGGATGTGGCGCGTCCGCCTGGCCGAGTCGCGTTCGTGCGAGATGAGCGAGCGGACCAGGAAACCGGCGACCACGATCAGCACCGCCAGCACGAGAGCGCCGGCCACGATCATCGGGCCGTTCGGAGGGCGGCGGCGTGGGCGGCGCGGTTCCGTCGGGCGGGGGACCACCGCGGTCCCACCTCGCTCGCCTCGCGCGGTCGGCGCCTCCTCGACCACCACCGACGGAGCGCTGGACCGGACGGCGTCGGGCGCGCTGGTCCTGGCCGGTATCGGTGTGGCGCGGGCCCGGCGTGGCGGGCTCGCCGCGGGCGCTGGGCCGCCGGCGCGGGTGCCGGAAGGGCATCCGCCGTCGCGCGCGGAGCGGGCCGGGCTCGATCGCTCGGTCGCGCAGACTGGCGGCGTGGTGTCGGGCCAGGCACCGGCTGCGCCGAAGCGAGCGCGTCGGGCTCATCGAGGACGTCGAGCTCTCCCGAAGGGAGCTCTTCGAGCTCTTCCGAGCTGTCCTCCATCGCCTCCACATCGAGCGCGGCGCGGACGAGCCGCGGGTCCAGGCCCTCGAGGGAGGGTTCGTCGCTGTCGAGCGTGACGCCCATCGCCGCCCGGACCAGACGCGGGTCGAGGCTGTCGTCGCTCGAGACCGCCGCGTGCCGCGCGGTGTCGTCGGCGCCGGGGACCGCGGCGTGGCGAGCCGTGTCGTTCGCGTTCGGTCGGCCGGCCCGCTCTTCGATGATCTGATCGAAGGAGACCTCCTGTGTCCCTTCGGGCGCCGCGCCTCCGATGCGGGCGGGGCGCTCCTCGATGATCTGGTCGAAAGAGACCTGCTGCGTTCCCTCCGAATCGCCGTCCCTGGCGCGACGCTCCTCGATGATCTGATCGAAGGAGACCTCCTGTGTTCCTTCGGGCGCCGCGCCTCCGATGCGGGCGGGGCGCTCCTCGATGATCTGGTCGAAGGAGACCTGCTGCGTCCCGTCCGCGCCCTCGACCGCAGGTTCGGCGGTCCCGGGCGGCTCGCCGATGACGGCGGTGGGGGGCGCGTGGGGCTCCGCGTCGATCTGGGGTACCGAGAGCTCGGCCTGGGCAGCGATCGCGTCGAGCAGTGGGCTCAGAATCGCGCGGCCTGTGCGCGGGGTTCGACGCGAGCGCGCGTCGAAGGGCAGCCAGCGTACCCGCTGCGAGCGTTCGCGGCGCGCTGCTGATCCGTGGGGGCTCCGAGGTCAGCGCCTCCCACGCGATGGCCGCGACGCCGAAGCGATCGGTCTCGGCGGACGCGTCGCCGCGTGCGAGCTCGGGCGCCGCCGCCGGCGCCTGGGGTGTGCGGGCCGCGCGCAGTCCGGACGGGAGCGCGGCGAGGAGAAACGCGCCCGTCAGCCGAAGCCCCTCCGGATCCACCCAAACCCGCTCGGCGCGCACGTCGCCGTGGAACCAGGGTCGAGGGATGGCGGTCAGCGCGGCGACGAGGCGGGAAATCACCGGGAGCGCTTCGCGCGGGCTGAGCGCGCCGCCGCGCCCGCGTCTGGCCTCGAAGATGGCGGAGAGCCGAGTCCCGGTCGGCCAAGCCTCCACCGTGAAGGGGCGGCCGGCCTCGACATCGACGTCGAGCAGCGAGGAAAGATAGCGACCGCCCACGCCGACCAGGCCGCAGAGTCTCTCCACCACCTGGTCGAGCGTCGCGCGGTCGAGCGGCGGACCCGCCAGCATCCGGACCAAGACCGGGCGTTCGGTCTCCTGATCGAGGGCACGGTAGCCGAGGGTGGGGCCGTCGGCGTCGAGCAGCTCGAGCAGCTCGTAGCGCTCGGCGAGGACGTCACCCGGTCGCGCGTCGCCTGCTGCGAGAGTCGGCGAGCCGGTGACCTGCGTCGCGTCCATCGTCATCTCGAGCGCTGCCCTCGTCGACTGCCCCACCGGCCATGCCACCGGCGCCCTGCGGGCGCAGATGCATACGCATTCGCCGGGTCGGAGGATGCTATCACGGAGTCTCCGAGGAGCGCTTTGGGGGTCGAGCCGGGCTCACGTGCTCACCCGAGCCCCGTGCTCCCGAAGCCTCCGTCGCCGCGGACGGTGTCGGAGAGGTTGGCGACGACCTCCACGGCGACGCGTCGGACCGGCGCGACCACGAGCTGCGCGATCCGGTCGCCGGGACGGATCACCACCTCTTCGTCGCCGAGGTTGACCAGCAGCACCTGGACCTCGCCTCGGTAGTCTTCGTCGATGGTGCCCGGAGCGTTCAGGACGGTGACGGCGTGCCGGCGCGCCAATCCGCTGCGTGGCCGAACCTGTCCTTCGTGGCCGGGGGGCAGCTCGATCGCGATGCCGGTCGGGACGGAGCTGCGCCCGCCCGGCGGGATTGCGAGCGGCACGTCGATCGCGGCCGCCAGATCGAGCCCGGCGGCTCCCTCTGTGGCGTAGCCCGGCGGCTTGGCGTCGGGGCGGACGAGCTTCACGCGGAGCGTGCTCATGGCCGGGCAGCGTAGATGTGCGAGGCGGGAGTGGCAACGCACCTCGCGGGCGGAACGGGGCCCCGCTGCGGCCCGTGCCTCCTCAACAGCGACACTCGGCATCGCCTCGTCGGCCCGAGCCACAGCTGGACCCCATCGCGCTCCGCGATCTGCATCACCACGTCCGCCTCGCGCATCGAGTCCCCCGTATCCGTAGTGAGTGCCAAATATCGGCGTGGCGCTGTCGGTGCGACCTCACCGTGAAGGCGCCGGAGTCGACTCGCTCTGCTGCCCTCCGGACGAGTCCTCGGAACGTGAGCGTCGACGAGGGTGCGTCGCCGCGCGAGCGGCCGGAGAAGGGGAAACGGCGACGGGCGCGCACCTCGTCGGTTGCGCGCCCGTCAGTCCGTTCGGTTCGAGCCTCGCTCAGCTCTCGCTGGGGGAGTCCTCGTTACCGCCCTCGTTCGAGCCGCCCTGCTCGCGGTCCTCGGGGCTCCGGCGGCGACGGCGGCGGCTCCGGCGGCGCTCACCGCCCTCGCCGGCCTCCCCGCGATTGTCGTCGCTGCGCGCGGTGTGCTCGCCGCGGTCGTCGCGGTCGCTGCGCTCGTCGCGGTCACGGTCGCCGCGGTCGCTGCGCTCGTCGCGGTCACTGCGCTCGCCGCGGTCACTGCGCTCGCCGCGGTCACTGCGCTCACCACGGTCACTGCGCTCACCACGGTCACTGCGCTCACCACGGTCGCTGCGCTCGTCGCGGTCACGGTCGCTGCGCTCGTCGCGGCCGCCGCGCTCGTCGCGGCCGCCGCGGTCGCTGCGCTCGTCGCGGCCGCCGCGGTCACTGCGCTCGCCGCGGTCACTGCGCTCGCCGCGGTCGCTGCGCTCGCCGCGGTCGCTGCGCTCGCCGCGGTCACGGCCCCGATCGCGGTCACGGTCGCCGCCGCGGTCACGGTCGCCGCCGCGGTCACGGTCGCCGCCGCGGTCACGGTCGCCGCCGCGGTCACGGTCGCCGCCGCGGTCACGGTCGCCGCCGCGGTCACGGTCCCGCCCGCGGAATCCACCCCGGTCGCGATCACGACGCGGCCCGCGCGGCCCGCGATCGCGGCGCTCCTCCGGACGCTCCTCCCAGCCCTCGGGCTTGGGCAGGAGCACCTTGCGGCTGAGGCGCACGCGGCCCTGGTCGTCGATGTCGGTGACCTGGACGTCGACCTCGTCGCCGAGCTTCATCACGTCCTCGACCTTCTCGACCCGCTCCCAAGCGAAGTCCGAGATGTGACAGAGTCCGTCGGTGCCGGGCATGATCTCGAGGAAGGCGCCGTAGTTCTCGACGCGCTTCACGGTGCCCTTGTAGGTCTTGCCGATCTCCGCTTCCTCGGTCAGGCCGCGGATGATGTCGAGGGCCTTGTTGACCGCCGCCGAGTCGCTCGACGCCACGTGCACGGTGCCGTCGTCGTCGATGTCGATTGCCGCGCCGGTCTGCTCGGTGATCGCGCGGATCATCTTGCCGCCGGGCCCGATGATGATGCGGATCTGGTCGGGCTTGACCTTGATGCTGGTGATGCGCGGCGCGTACTTGCTGAGCTCGGGGCGCGCGGCCGGAAGGGCCTGCAGCATCTTGTCGAGCACGTGGAGCCGGGCCTCCTTCGCCTGCTCGAGCGCCTGCGTCATGATCTCGCGGCTCAGGCCGGAGATCTTGATGTCCATCTGGATGGCGGTGATGCCCTTCTTGGTCCCGCAGACCTTGAAGTCCATGTCGCCGAGGTGGTCCTCGTCGCCGAGGATGTCGGTCAGGACCGCGAAGCGCTCACCGTCGCTGATGAGCCCCATCGCCACGCCGGCCACCGGCGCCTTGATCGGCACACCGGCGTCCATCATCGCGAGCGCGCCGCCGCAGACGGTCGCCATCGACGAGGAGCCGTTCGACTCGGTGATCTCCGACACGATGCGGATCGTGTAGGGGAACTCCTCCTTGCTCGGGAGCATGCCCTCGAGCGCGCGCTCGGCGAGGTTGCCGTGGCCGATCTCGCGCCGGCCGGGGCCGCGCAGGAACTTCACCTCACCGACCGAGTAGGGCGGGAAGTTGTAGTGGAGCATGAAGCGGCGCCACTCGAACCCGGTGAGCAGGTCGAGCTTCTGCTCGTCGCTGGCCGTGCCGAGCGTCGAGGTGACCATCGCCTGCGTCTCGCCGCGCGTGAAGAGCGACGAGCCGTGCACGCGGGGGAGCAAGCCGACCTCGACGTTGATCGGTCGCACCGTCGTGAAGTCACGCCCGTCGACGCGGCGCTTCTCGTCGAGAACCTGGCCGCGCATCGTGTCGTAGCGCAGCCCCTCGTACGCCTTCTTCACGTCGCCCGTGTTCTCGGGGAACTCGGCGGTGAGCGCGTCGACGGTCTCCTTCTTCACCTCCTTGAAGCGGCCGTAGCGGGCGTGCTTCTCGGCGATGTTGCAGGCGTCCTTCACCTTGTCGGTGGCGACCTCGTGGACGCGGCGCTTGACGTCCTCCGGCAGCGGCGTGGTCTCGAACTCCCACTTCTTCTGGCCGGCGGCCTCGCGCATCTGCTCGATGAGCTCGATGCCGGGCTGGATGGCCTCCTTGCCGAACCAGAGCGCGTCGACGAGGTCGTTCTCGCTCAGCTCTTCGGCTTCGCCCTCGACCATGACGATCGCGTCCTTGGAAGCCGCGATGATGAGCTGGCAGTCGCTCTCCGCCAGCTCGCTGTAGGTCGGGTTGGCGACCCACTTGCCGTCCACGCGGCCGACGCGAAGCCCGCCGATGGGGCCCGCCCACGGGATCGGGCTGATGTGCAGCGCCGCCGACGCGCCGAGCAGCGCCAGCGTGTCCGTCGCGTTCTCGAGGTCGTGGCTGAGCACCGTGGCGATGATCTGGATCTCGTTCCGATACCCGTCGGGGAAGAGCGGGCGGCAGGGACGGTCGATCAGCCGCGAGGTGAGGACCTCGTGGTTGCGGAGCCGGCCCTCGCGCTTGAAGAAGCCGCCCGGGATCTTGCCGGCGGCGTAGGTCTTCTCCTGGTAGTCGACGCTCAGCGGCAGGAAGTCGATGCCGGGGCGGGGATCGGTGAGCCCGCAGACCGTCACCAGCACGACGCTCTCGCCGCTGGTCACGAGGACCGAGCCGGCGGCCTGCTTGGCGATGCGGCCCGTCTCCAGCGTGACGACTTTGTCGCCGATTTTGACGCTTTCTCGAATGATCATGTTCGAATCAACTCCTCTCGGCCGTTCTCGTGGCCGTGGGCGCCCGGCGGCTCGGAGGGAGCTGGCTCGGTCCTCGGTTCCAGGGCTGGGGCTCGATCCCCAGCGCTCGAAGCGAAGCACGAGCGTTGCTCACCGCGCGGCCGGACGCGCTCTCAACGTTCCGTGATGGCTAGTACACTCGCTCCGAAGCTCGTCCGGTGGGTATCGAAACCCCGGATGAACTTCGCGACGGCGGTACTAGCATGCCTGCGCCGAGCACCGGTTCGGGCCTCGTGCGCCTAGCACGAAACTCTCCCAGTGCCCGGAGCCAGGGCCGTACCGTCGCCCCGAAGCTCGTGCTGCCTTCGCAGAAATCCCGAACGAGCTGCGGGCCGCCGATGACGGCCATGCCGTGCGACTAGCGCACGAACGCGAAAGAGCCGCCGCTCCGGAGGGAGCAGCGGCTCGTGAAGATTGCAGATGGCTTTTGGACGGAGCTGTGCCGTCCCGCAGGAGCGGGCTCGAGGGCATCGGAGGATGCCCGAGCACCCGGATGCTCACTTGCGGATGCCGAGGGCCGTGATGACGTTGCGGTACCGCTCGACGTCGTGACGGCGCAGGTAGTCGAGGAGGCGCCGCCGCTGGCTGACGAGCTGCAGGAGACCACGACGCGAGTGGTGATCCTTCGCGTGCGTCTTGAAGTGCTCCGTCAGGTACGTGATGCGTTCGGTGAGGATCGCGATCTGCACCTCGGGGGACCCGGTGTCCGTCGTGTGCTGCCGGAACTTCTCGACGAGCTCCGTCTTCCTCTCACTGGTCAGCGCCATGATCGTAGGTCTCTCTTCTCTGCTGCCGGCGCGTGCAGTGCGCCGCGGTCCCGTACCGGTCGAAAAAGTCGGCGGAGTATGGGAGGCGTCCCTCGCGGCGTCAAGCGCGGCGAGAGCTCCCTGCGATCTGTCTTCGGGGAGCGGCGTCGACGCATCGACTGGGCTACTGTAGCTCCACGCCGCGGCGGGGCCGAACACCCTGCCGGGGGGACGAAACGGAGCAGATTGAGATGAATCGACTTGGGTGGAGCTTGGTATGCGTGCTGGCGCTCGGCGTCAGCGCGTGCGACGGGGGCAACAACGGTACCGACGGGGGGACCAGCGGCGGCGACGCTGGCATGACCACGGGCGGCGACGGCGGCGGCACGGGAGACGACGCTGGAGGCCCGCCCGCCGGCCCGCCGGTGCAGGTCGTGACGATGCGCGACTCGGACGGCAATCCGACGGCGTCCGGCCCCGCAGACTACTCCTGCAACGGCTCGGCGACCGCGCCGGCCGGTAGCGGCAACTCGACGTTCACCGTGACGGCGAAGGACTTCCAGACCGGCGAGGCCGTGACCGGCCTCATGGTGCAGTTCTTCCCGGACAACATGCCGAGCACGGACGCCACCTGCAGCGATCCGTGTCAGGCGGTGACCACCGACGCGTCCGGGCAAGCCTCGGTGACCGGCACGGCGGGCGGCTGGTACGCCTACCGCGTGATCGCGGGCACCGGCACGACGCCCTCGCAGACCGCGGGCGTCGACTACATCGGCGTGGTCCAGGTCAACGAGGTGACGCCCGACGACGGCGGCAGCGCGACCTTGAACGTGGTGAGTGGGTCGACGCGTGACCTCATCCTCACGGTTCTCCCGCTGAACCAGGACGAGGGCACCGCCGTGATCACCGGCGAGGCGCTCGACTGCAACGGCGACCCCGTGCAGAACGCCACGGTCAAGGTCTTCGACTCGACGGGCGAGATCACCCTCGGCGTGACGAGCAACGGACCGCGCGCGTTCTACTTCAGCGGCGGGAGCCCGGACCTTCCCCTCGGCACCGCGCGGATGTCGTCGGTCGACGGCCTCTACGGCGCGGCGAACGTGCCGCTCCCGACGGACGGGAGCGACATCCGGGTGGAGATTCTGGGGCTCGACCTCGGACGGCGCGGCGGCCGAGATGCTGGGCTGCGAGCACGTCCAGGCCGGTGCGGATGGCGTCACCATCCTCAACGTCGGCCCGACCCGCTCGGACGGACCGACCGACTGCTCCGGCTGAACCGGTCGCGAGAACGGTGAGAAGACGCCCGCGCGCTCCGGCTCGCGGGCGTCTTCGCGTCCGTCGTCGAAGGTCGCGTTCAGCCGGCGATCGGGATCAGCTCGCGCAAGAGACGCGCGCGCTCGCGGGCCAGCGGGACCTTCGGTTGATCGGGGTGGTCGAGGAGGAGCTCGAAGGTGCCGGCGCCGGCGGGGTCCATGCCGAGGATGCTCTCCAGACGCACCAGCGCGCCGCGGTGGCTGCGAAAGAACTCGCCTTCCGGGACGCGCTGCTCGATCGCGCTCAAGGTGAGGTCCAGCGCGTAGCGATCGCTCTTGGTCACGGCCCACACCAGCTCGTCTTTGACCTCGAACCACACGACGTCGCTGATGTTGACGACGACGAGCTTGCCTTTGCGGCGGATGGCCAAGCGGGTGAGCGGCCCGTCCGCGTCCTTGGCCGGCGTCCGCTCGCGCACGCGCTCGACGGCTTTCTGGAGGCGGACGAGGCGGACCGGCTTGAGCAGGTAGTCGACCACGCCGGCCTCGTACGCGCGGATGGCTCCGTCGTCGTGGGCCGAGACGACGATCACGGACACGCCTTCGTGCCGCTTCATCAGGCTCTCGGCCAGCGCGAGGCCGTCTGGGCCGGGCATCCTGGAGATCCACGAAGACGGCGTCCGGCCGCGCCTCGTCGAAGAGAGCGAGCGCGCTCGCGGCGTCGCCCGCTTGTCCGGCCACCTCGACACCGAGCTCCTCGAGCAGGAAGACGAGCTCGTCGCGGGCGAGGGGCTCGTCGTCGACCACGACGGCTCTCAGCTTGCGGCTCACGCCCATCCTCCGCGCTCGCGTCGAGACGACACGTCGACGTCGGTCGGCACGGCGGTTCGCGGCAGCCGGGTTGCCTCGCGCGCGATGTGCTCCCTCCGAGCGGTCGGACGAGCACGTCGGATCCCGCTGCGGCTCACGCCAACCCCCGCGCGGAACGGGCACCGCGCGCTTCGCTGGCCGTTCGCGCTGCGCACTTCACCGTCCACGAGGCCTGCCGTGGCGGCGCGGTAGGAGCGGCGGTTCCAGGTGCGGCTCACGCGGCTCTCCCGAGCAGCTCGCCCTCTGCGACCGGCAGTCGCACGGTGGCGCGCATGCCGCGCTCGGTCGGGCTCAGCCCGAGGCTGGCCTCCTCGCCGTAGCGGCGCGAGAGGCGGCGGCGCAGCGTGTCCAGCGCGATGCCGCTCCCGCTCTCCACCGGCGGCAAGCGCCGGCCGCTCGCTTCGTCCTCGACGTCGATCACCAACACGCCGGCGTCGAGCCGGGCGCGCAGTCGGACGTGCCCCGGACCGTCGCGCCGGCCGACGCCGTGCTTCACCGCGTTCTCGACCAGCGGCTGCAAGAGCAAAGGCGGCACGCGCGCTCCGGCGAGCTCGTCCGGCAGGTCGACCGTCACGTCGAGGCGCTCGTCGCCCAGTCGCGCCCGCTCGATGGCGAGGTACGCGCAGGCATGGTCGACCTCGGCGCCGAGCGGCGCCTCTTCCGGATGGGAGAGCAGATAGCGGTAGAGGTCGGCCAGGTCGCTGACCAGCTCACGCGCCCGCGCCGGATCGCGCCGGATGGTCGCGCGGACGACGTTGAGCGCGTTGAAGAGGAAGTGGGGCTCCAGCCGCCGCCGAAGCGACTCGAGCGCCGCCGCGTCCGCCGCCGCACGCGCCTCCACCAGCGCCACGGCCTGCTCCTCGCGGCTCACGACCAGCCTCGCCACCACCATGAAGAGCGTCACGCCCGAAGCGTTGACGACGAGCTTCACCAGGTGGGCCGGCCAGGCCGGGATGTATCGCGCCGCGTGCCCGACCGCGAGCAGGCCGATGCCCACCACCATCAGGTGGATGGTCTGGATCCCGATTGACGTCGCGAACACGCGCCAGCCGGAGAACCAGTCGGGTCGGCGCTCGGCGACCAGACCGGCGATCACGCCGTCGGTGATCGACGCCGCCAGCACCCAAGGCGCGGTCTCGGAGTCGACCAGCCCGGCATAGAAGAGGCCGCCGCCCAGCCCGGCCAGCGCGCCGGCCTTCCATCCGCCGAGGATGGCGGCGATGAGCACGCCGATGGCGCGGACGTTGATGTGCTCGCCGCCGACGTGGAAGCCGAGCATCGCGCCCCAGGCGGCCAGGCCGAGGCCGAGCACCACGGCGGCGAGCTTGTCGCGGCGCCGGCCCAGGCCGAAGAGGCGGTTGCGCAGCGGCGGAAAGAGCACCGCGACCAGGGCCGCTGCCGCCAGCAGCCCCATCTTCTCCGCCAACTCGATGAGCAGCGTGGCCGCGTTCATGTGCTCCATGGCGACGGCGAAGAGTAGCAGGGCCCGCCCGCTCGGCCTGCTCGCTCCGGCGGGCCGTGTATTCGCGAGGGCGAGCCGTTCCAGCGCCACGCCGAGCGGATCCGGCGCGCTGCGGCGTCGTGCCTCGCTGCGAGGGCTCCGAGTCGGTCAGGGCTCCTCGGGCGCGATCGCGTCCACCGCGTCCGCGACGTCGCCGTCCAGCGAGAGCGTCGGCGGAGGGAGCTGGGGCGCGGTGTAGATCGGGTAGCGGACCGCCACCGTTCCGTCGAAGCGCGGGATGGCCAGCTCGTCGACGGCGCGCAAGAGGCACGCGCGCAGCTCCGGCGTCAGCCGTCCGCTCACGCCGGCGTCCACGATCTCGCGATCGGCGAGCTGGAACGCGAACACGGCGCGCGTCTGGTAGTTCGGACGGCCGGCGCGGTCCTCGCGAAAGCAGCCGCGGGCGACCGGGACGATCCGATGGCGCAGCATGTCGAGCAGGGAGCGTGCAGGCAGACGGCTCTCCCCTTCGCGCGCCGCGAGCCGCGCGATCCGCCCTCGAGCCGGTGGCGCGGTGGTGGGCGCCTCCGCCGCCGGCGGCGAGGGAAGGGCGGGCTGATCGCAGCGCCGCGCGTCCGCGAGCACCAAGCGGGTCGTGCGATCGACCGGCGCGCTCGCGGCGCGGCGCGATGTCGTGCCGCAGGCCGGCGCGTCGTCCAGATCCTCCTGTGCGATGGCCGCCAACCGGAGAGGTCGAGCCTCTCCGTCCGCGCGCTCGGCGCGATCCCGGATGGCGAGCGACGAGCGCGTCGGGCGCCGATGTCGCTCGCGTTCGTCCGAGCATCGCCTGCCCATGTCCGAGCACGCCTTCCCACACCACCTCTTCCCCGGCGCGGAGCGCTCCGAGGTCGACGGAGCGAGCGCCGACCCGTGCGCGGACGTGCGGCTCGACGACGGGCGCGAAGATGGCGGCGATCCGCTCCTCCAGCGCGGCCATCCCGTGTCCGCGGGCCGCGCGATCCGCCTCCGGTCCGGCGTCGATGGAGAGCTCGCCCGAGAGCGCCTCGATCAGTCCCGGTGTGCTCGCGCGGTCGGCGACGTTCAGGCTGGCCAGCGTCGCCCGTCCCCGCGCCCGCGCGAACGCCCGTCTCGACTCGTCGCCCGTCGTGAGCCCGCCGTCGCCGACGAGCACGACGACGGGATTGTTCGCCCGCGCGACCCAGGGCGCCACGAGCTCCCACGCCGCCTCGAAGCGGGTGGCGCTGCCCAGCTCGGTGTCGAGCGCGCGCGTCACGTCCATCAGCGACACCTCGGTCGGCGCCACGGGCTGCTCTACCACGGCCGTCGCCCGCGCCGCGAACACGGCCACCGACACCCGCGAGCGGCCCGGCAGCGCCGCCAGGAGCGCCGCCACGGCGGGCCCGATCCGCCCGCGCGCAGGTCCTCGGGTCGAGGGTGACGCGTCCACCAGCACGATCACGTCCCGCGGCCTCGGCCGGGCCGGTGCCGCCACCGCGCGCAGCCTCACGCAGGTCCCCCCGGGGCAGGGCACACGCCACGCGCGCGTCTCCACGGCCGGCGCGCCCTCGAGCGAGCCGGTGATCTCCGCCGCCTCCCAGGCCGCGCGCTCGACCGCCGCCTCGACCGCGTCCATCCCCTGCACACGCGCGCCGCTCACCTCGTCGGAGCGCACCCGGATCCGCGCCGGCGCGATTCGGTCGTCTCGGCCCCGCGCCGGAAGCGCGAAGCGCACGTGACCGCCTCGGACCGGGGCGGGCACCACGTAGCGCACCCGGACGGTGAGCGGACCATCGCCCGGCGGCGTGTGGCCGAGGCTCTCGCCGCCCAGGATCGGCCGCCTTTCGCGCCGGACCGGCGCGGCCCGCACCCAGATCGCGCTCCCTTCCGCGTCGCGTACGGGCGCCGCGTGGGCGACCGGCCCCGAGCTCGCGCCTCGCTGCTGCACCGCCGCGTCGTAGGGTCCGAGCGGCGTCGTGCTGGCGTCGATCCGCCCTTCCCGGCATCGACGCGCGTCGCAAACCTCGAGCGCGACCAGGCTCGCCCCTTCGGGCACGGCGAGGCGATAGCGCACCTCCGCGGCGTAGTGCGCGCTGGAGGTGAAGCGCATGGTCACACCGACCACCGCCAGCCCGTCGTCGAGCTGTACGTCGACCCCGTGCTCCGCTTCGCGCACCCCGGCGATGGCCGTCAGCACCTCGCCGTGCCGGACCGGCACGGGCGCCTGCACCTCCTCGTCCGGCCGGGTGGGCGCTACGGACTCGAGCTGGTCCCGTCGGTCCACGCCGAGCGGATTGTGCTCACCGTCCGCGAAGGGGTCGGATCGGACCCATTCCGGCACGCCACCGTCGGCCTGGGCCGACGCAAACGAAGGCACTATCCAGGCCAGGGTGAGAATGATGCGTCCTGCTCGTATGTTGAAGCTCACGTGGTGGGAGACAGCCGGCGTGCGTCACGGTTCCCAGTCAACATGACGCCAGGGCGCTAGGCTAGAAAGAGAGAGGCCCGATGGGTATCCTCGGGCCCGTTACCGGACCCCGGGGCGAGCACGCGGGGGAGAACGATTGGCCGCGCGAGCGGCGAAGGGAGAGCGACTCGATGGGGATCATGGACTTCATCAAGCAGGGGACGCGCGAGATGATGATCGCGCGGCCCGACGCGGCCAAGCAGTACATCGTCTACAAGCACCCCGAGCAGACCATCCCCATGTTCTCCCAGCTCACGGTGGACGCCGACGAAGCTGCGGTGTTCTTCCGTGACGGATCGCTCGTGGGCGTCCTGCGGACGGCCGGGGCGGGGCAGCGGCACACGCTCAGCACGGGCAACATTCCCTTCCTGAGCAACCTCGTGGACAGCTTCACGGGCGGCAACATCTTCGTCACGGACCTCTACTTCGTGACGATGCGCCCGTTCCGGAACGCGGGCTTCGGCGGCAGTATGGCGCCGATCAAGGATCCCGAGCTCGAGATCACCCTCACGCCGCGCATCTTCGGCCGCTACGCCTGGCAGATCACGGCGCCCGACCGCTTCATCGTCGGCTACACGGGCATGGGTGGCCAGCAGACGAACGAGCAGGTCGAGCGCTGGATCACCACTCGCTTCATGAACTCGGTGAAGCGCACCATCCCGCAGTTCATCATCCGCCAGAAGATCGAGGTCCAGGCGCTGGCGGCCTACCACGGCGAGATCGGCCAGATGTTCATGCAGAACTGCCCCGACCTCTCCGAGATTGGCGTGCAGTTCCTCGAGCTGGGCGACTTCTCGATCAACTTCGACGACGACGACCAGAAGCGTCTCGAAGAGGCGCAGGCTCGCTACGCCGACCTGAAGGTGAAGAGGCGCGCCAAGGAAGAGCTCGGCGACGGCAACTACATGGCCTACGCGGCGGGCGAGGCGATGCTCGGCGCCGGGCAGGGCATGGCCCAGGGCGGAGGCGAGGGCGGCAGCGGCCCCATGCAGGGCGGAGCCGGCCTCGGGATGGGCTTTGCGATGGCCCAGATGTTCTCCAACCAGGTCCAGCAGCCGCAGGGCCACCCGCCTCAGCAGGGCGGTTATCCGCCTCAGCAGGGCGGTTATCCGCCTCAGCAGGGTGGTTATCCGCCGCAGCAGGGCCAGCCGCAGCAGGGCCAGCCGCAGCAGTGGGGACAGCAGCCGAGCGCGCCCGGGGCGCCGCCGCAGGCCGCCGGCGGCGCGGTGACCTGCCCCTCGTGCAACGCAAACGTTCCTCCGGGCCGTTTCTGTGCCGAATGCGGTGCCTCGCTGGCGCCGCCGCAGCCCAAGCCCTGTCCCGCCTGCAGCACGGTGTGCGCGCCCGGCGCCAAGTTCTGCGCGAACTGCGGGACGAGCCTCGCCGGCTGACCGACGCGGGTTGACCGCGGCTCCGCATTGAACCGGCGCGAAGGCCGGCCCATCCTGAGCACGTGACGTCTCTCAGGGTGGCGCTGGCCTTCGTCGCGCTCGGGTTCTTCTCCGGTCGGAGCTGCGGGTTCACGCCCGACGACGGGAAGGGCGAAGGTGAGCCCTGCACGCGCAGCAGCGAGTGCCAGACCTTCCTGGTCTGCCGCGCGGGCGTCTGCGCCACGGAGAGCGACTTCGACGCGGGCTGGCCACCCTACGACGCCGGCGGGCCCTTCGACGCGGGCCGGGGTGCGGCCACCCCTGGATGCGGGTGGACCTCGCGACGGCGGCTCCGACGACGGCGGGCGGCCCTCCGACGCGGCGGTCGACGGCGCCTCCTCGGACAGCGCAACACCGGATGCCGCGCCCTCCGATGGTGGCTTCTCGGACGCCATGACGCCCGACGCGAGCCCTTCGCGTGACGGCGGCTGATTCCAGTCCTTGCGCCAAGGTTTCGCGACCCCCTACAATCCCACCCTCCCGATGCGCATCTGCCCGCAATGCGGTACGCGGTTCCATGAGCCGATTCAGTACTGCCCGAACGACGGGAGCCAGACCTACGAGGCCGTCGACGAACAGTCGGCTCCCGCCGACCCGCTGCTCGGCCGTGTCATCGACGGTCGCTACCGCATCGAGCAGCAGATTGGCGAGGGCGGGATGGGCGTGGTCTACATGGCCACCCACACGGTCCTGCAGAAGCGGCTGGCGCTGAAGGTTCTGCGCGGCGACAGCGGTCGCGACGCCGACGTCGTCCAGCGCTTCATGCAGGAGGCGCAGGCCGCGACGAGCATCGGCCACCCGAACATCATCGACATCTCCGACTTCGGCCGCCTGCCGGACGGCTTCGTCTACTTCGTGATGGAGTACCTCGACGGCATCTCGGTCTCGGACATGATCAAGCGGGGCGGCTCGGTGCCGACGAACGAGGCCATCCATCTGGTCCGCCAGATCGCCTCCGCGCTCGACGCGGCCCACGCGCGCGGCATCGTCCACCGCGACCTGAAGCCGGACAACATCTTCATCATCAAGCAGGGGAACGACGAGCGCTTCGTGAAGGTGCTCGACTTCGGCGTGGCCAAGGTCGGCGGCGGCGCCAGCAAGCTCACGAAGACCGGGATGGTCTTCGGCACGCCGCACTACATGTCGCCCGAGCAGGCGGCGGGGCAGACCGTCGACCAGCGCACCGACATCTACGCGCTCGGCGTGATCATGTACGAGATGTTCTCCGGGAAGGTGCCCTTCGACGCGGACACCTTCATGGGCATCCTGTCGAAGCACATGTTCGAGGCGCCCGCGCGTCCGACGGATTCTCGGGGGCGGCTCCCTGGGCGCGCTCGAGTCGGTCATCCTCCACGCGCTCGAGAAGAACCCCGATCACCGCTACCAGTCGATGAGCGAGCTGGTGACGGACCTCGACACGATTGCCGCGGGCGGGTCGGTCGCCGCGCCGAACCATCCGATTGCGCCGCCGCCCAACGTGGCCGACGTGTTCGCCACTGGGACCCAGGAAGCGGTCGCGTCGTCGAGCTCCGGCGGGAACAACCTCCTCTTGATCCTCGCGGCCGGCGCGGCGCTGCTCGTCGTGGGGGTGGGTGTGGCCGCGGCCGTCTTCGTGGCCACCGGTGACGACGCCGGGCAGGCGTCGGCCCAGCCGCCCGAGGACGACACGCCGCCGGCGCCCTCCACGACCGTCGCCGCCCAACCTCCCGAGGAGCCGCCGCAGCCCCAGGCCGAGGTGCGGCCCAGCGAGCCCGCGGCCGAGCCCGTTCCGGCGCCGGTGCAACCCCAGCGCGTTACGCTCCGCACGGAGCCACCCGGCGCGGAAGTGCTCATCGACGACATCATGGTCGGCAACACGCCGGCCGAGGTGCCGCGTCCGGAGTCGGGCACGCAGTCGATTGTCCTGCGGCTGCGGGACTACCGCGAGACGACCATCCAGATCAGCCCCCGGACCGGCGATGCGCTGAGCGTGACGCTGGAGCGTGAGCGGCAACGGGCACCACACCGGGCGTCACACCGGGGGTCCTCGCAGCGGCCGACGCCGCACATCACGACGCAGCCCGCGTCGCAGCCGGTGCGGCGGACGACGACCACCACCAGCGAGGTCGTGGACCCGTGGGCCAACTGAAGCGCGCGTTCGCCATTCTGCTCGTCCTCTCGTCGGCCGGCTGCGGTGGAGCCGGGCAGCCCACGACCTTGGGCAGCGCCCAGGACTTCCGTGACGTCGAGGCCCCCGCTCCGACGGTGCCGGCGTACTCGAGCGCATCCGACACCGACGGGGAGATTGTCCACGGCGCCTCCGCGGAGGCGGTGCGGGCAGGTGTCCAGCGCGCCGCCGAGATCCACGGCATGCCGCTCGAAGGCGACGCCCGCCTCGGCCAGCTCGCATCGTGGGTCGCCGAGCGGCTCGGTCCCGAGGGCGAGCCCCCGCCGAACGAGGTGGTGGAGTTCTTCGCGCGCAACCTCGGCTTGGTCGAGCCGGTGCCGCACATCATGGTGCTCGGTCAGCCTGCGGACACGCTGGAGGACGGCGTCGCCGACTCGATCGGGCAGTTCATGCAGCGACAGGTCTACAACCGCTACGGCGGCGCGGTGGTCCCGCGTGCCGGCCTCGCGGTGGCGGTGGTCCTGCTGAGCTGGCGCTGGGTCGAGCTCGAGCCGGTCCCGAGGCGGGTCGAGCAGGGTGACGCGCTGACGCTGCGCGGGCGATTGCTCGGCGATCACCGCAACCCGACGGTGGTGGTCGCGGCGCCGGACGGCCAGGTGCGGCGCCTGCCGGCGGGCGGTGGCCCCGACTTCGACGTTCGCGTGCCGACGACCGCGGCGGGCGTCTATCAGGTGGAGCTGGTCGGCCGCGGCGAGCACGGCGACACGGTCATCGCGAACTTCCCGGTCTACGTCGGCCAGCCGATCCCGGACCGAGTCCGCCTCGATGGGGCGCCCCAGGTCGGTCCGCAGGACGTCGAGAGCGTGCGGCGGGAGCTCTTCGACGCGCTCAACGCGACCCGGCGCGACGCGGGCCTGCCGCCGCTCCGCGAGCACGTGGGGCTGCGCGAGGTCGCGCTCGCGCACAGCCGCGACATGGCCGAGCACGACTACATCGGGCACACGTCGCAGCGCACCGGATCTCCATCCGATCGCGTGCGCGCTGCAGGGCTGACCAGCGGTCTGGTGCTCGAGAACATCGGTCGCGGCTACAGCGCGCAGGAGATCCACCGCGGGCTGATGGAGAGCCCCGGTCACCGGGCGAATCTGGTGAACCCCGACGTGACGCACGTCGGCATCGGCGTCGTCGCGCAGACCGAGGGCGCGCGCAGCGCGTTCCTCGTGACCGAGGTCTTCGTCCGGATGAGCGAGCGCGTGGATCTGAGCGGCGCACCCGAGCGACTGGTGTCGTCGCTCAACCGCGCTCGCAGCGCGCGAGGCGCGCCGCCGCTCTCTCTGGAGGAGCACCTGAGCGAAGCGGCGCAGCATGCCGCCGACGAGTTCTTCGCCGACCCGAGCCTGACCCAGCAGGACGCGATTGACGACGCCAGCGGGAGCCTCCGGCGCTTCGCGATAGCCTATCGCCGCATCGGCGGCGTGATGGCCGTGGTCGCGAACGTCGACGAAGCCGGCGCGCTCGAACCCGCGCTCGATCCTGACGTGCGGGCGGTGGGGGTCGGCGTGGCGCAGGGCACGCGCCCCGACACCGGCCCAAACGCCATCGCCGTCGTCATCGTGCTGGGCTGGCCTCGCTGACCGGGTCGCGCGTCGCTCGAGAGCGCGCCGGAGGTTGCCGCGGGAGAGTCGAAGCGTGGTCGCTCGGTTCGTGCCCGCGTCGCCCGGGCGCGTCTGCGCTACCGCGTTGAACGGGAGCGTCGCGGCTCCTCGCGCAAGCCCCGCCAGCGCCAGGTCGGTCACGTCGCTGCGTGCGCGGCGGGCCGAGCGGCCTTCCGCCGAAGGCGCCGCGCCCTTCGGAGCGTACCTCGGCTCTCGCGAGCCTAGCCGAGTTTACTCGCCTGCGTCGGCATCCCAGCGCGAAAGCGCGGCTCGGCTAGCAAAGCGCGGCCGGGGAAACAAGGCGCGGCTGGGAACAAGGCGCGGCTGGGGAACAAGGCGCGGCTGGGAACAAGGCGCGGCTGGGAAACAAGGCGCGGCTGGGAACAAGGCGCGGCTGGGAAACAAGGCGCGGCTCGGGAAACGTGGAAGAGGCTCGGAGCTCAGAAGCGCTCTTCGCCGTGGCCGCTGGTCGTGCCGTTGCCCACGTTCTCCATCACGTTTCCGCCCATGTCCTCGAAGCGGAACCCTTGGCGGATCTTGAACGCGGGGCCATTGTCGGCAGCAACGACCACGTCGACCGGGCCCGCTTCGTCCATGCGGGGCGTGGCCACGATCAGCGTGTGGTCGTCGAAGATCGTGGCTCGCTCGGAGCGGCGGTTGCCGAAGTACACCGTGTACCCGATGTCCTGGCGGAAGTTGTTGCCCTTGATCTTGACGGGCTGCTCACCCGAGGTGGCGCCGGCGCGCGGGTCGAGGTTCGTGACCTGCAGCTCGCCCCCCTGGTCGCCTCCACAGGCGACGGCCCCGACTGCAAAGACGGAGAGCGCGAGCATGAGCCCGAGGACCCGCGCGATCTTCTGCGTCTGCGTTCGGATGGACATCGTGACCTCCAACTCCGACCGGCCTCGGTCGCGAGCGTCCGGACGATATTCGAGGGGGACGCGCGGGGTCAACCGTGGAGAGCGGACAGATGTGTTCGACGCCCGCGATCCTCGCGCAGGTGTCCGAGCAGTGCCATCCTCCTGGGCACGGCGGCTCGCCCGCTCGCTTGACACCCTCCCGGCGGGCTCTCCATCCTTCCGGGCGACGTGCTCGGGGGTGCGGTTCGCGATCGTGGCGGACGGCGCGTCGTTCGGGTCATCACAAGGACTGAGATAAGGTGGCGAAGAAGAGCCTGCTCCTCGTGGATGCAGACCCCCGCAGCTTGCGGGTACTGGAGGTCAGCCTGCGCAAGGCGGGCTACTCCGTCGCGACCTGCCGTGACGCGCAGAGTGCCCGCGAGACCATCGAGCTGTCGCCTCCCGACCTCATCCTCTCGGACACGCGACTGCCGGGGATGAACGGCTTCGAGCTCGTCGAAGAGCTCCGCCAGCACGAAGAGCACGAGCACATCCCCTTCATGTTCCTGTCGAGCGATAGCTCGGTGGAGAGCAAGGTGCGGGGGCTCGAGCTGGGCGTCGAGGACTACCTCGTCAAGCCCATCTACATCAAAGAGATCATCACGCGCATCAACCTGAGCCTGCAGCGTCAGGAGCGCGAAGGTCTCGCCCGCCGCAGCTCGATCTCCAAGACGCGCTTCACCGGCTCGCTCGGCGACATGGGGCTGGTCGACCTCCTCCAGACGGTCGAGATCAGCAGGAAGTCGGGCGTCCTCGAGCTGACGAACGGAACACAACACGGCACCGTGACGTTTCGAGACGGGCAGCTCGTCGACGCGGAGATGGGCAAGCTCCGCGGCGAGGCGGCGATCTACCGCTTGCTCCTCTGGAACGAGGGCGAGTTCGAGATCGACTTCCGCCCGGTTCGGGCCGAGCAACGGATCACGAGCTCGACGCAGGCCCTGCTCATGGAGGGCATGCGCCGGATCGACGAGTGGGGTCGCTTGCTCGAGCAGATCCCCTCGCTCGACAACGTTTTCGAGGTCTCCGAGGAAGAGCTCATGGAGCGCCTCGCCGAGATACCGGACGAGATCAACGAGATCCTCCGTCACATCGACGGTCGCCTCTCGCTCCTCCAGTTGGTGGACGCCTGCGACGGCGACGACCTCGAGGTCTTGACGGCGATCACCAAGCTTTACTTCGAGGGCATCATCTATCCGAGCGGTCGGACGGCGGGCGAGGGCCCGGACGACGATCGCCTCTTGGGTGAGGAGCTGGTTCCGGGAGAGCACGACGAGCCGGCATCGACGGTTCTGCAGGCGCCGACCCCGGACGACGACGAGGCCGAGTCGGGGCTCGTGCCTCGGGCTCCCACCGAGCCCCCCCCTTCCAGCGATTGTGCGAGGGCTAACGCCATCTCACCGCCGGCTGCGCAAAATGTGTCAGTGCGTGCCGAAGACCATGTGCCGTATTCTGCCGATGCGGAGGGGGATCATGTCGATCCCCCGAGCGGCACGGACTCTGCAGACCGCCTGGACGCGTCCGAGCCGGACGGCGACGAGAGCGCCGCATTGGAAGCGGACCCCGATCCCCACGACACACACTCCGAACACGAATCTCCGGACGACGAGGACGGTATGGCGAAGAAGGGCAGGCGCAGGCGGCAGATGCGGGCAAAGGCCAACACGGCCGAGGCCCAGCAAGAGCAGCAGGAGGCGGCGACGAACGTCATTCAGTTCCCCGCCCAGGCGAAGCGCACGGTGGCCTCGTCGCAGGTGGCGGTGAACGATTTCGGCGGAACCTCGGTCGATGACACCGTCATGGACGAGGAGGACGTGGCCGAGGCGCGAACGCGCGACGACGAGACGCAGACGCGAGCGCTCCAGGAGGAGAAGGCGTCCGACGAGCCGAAGGCGAAGGCCGAGCCGGAGCCGGAAGCGAAGGCCGAGCCGGAGCCGGAAGCCGAGTCGAAGGCGGATGAGCCCCAGGCGAAGACGGACGCGAAGCCCAAGTCGGAGCGCCCGAAGGCCCGCGTGGACTCTCGACCGCCGCCCGAGGCGCGCGGTGAGGCCAAGCAGGCCGAAGCGGAGCCCGAGGCCGAGGCGAAGCACAAGGCGCGGGTCGACTCCAAGCCGCCGCCCGAGACCCAGGCCGTGTCTTCCGAGGCGAAGGACGCCGAGCCGGAAGAGGCGAAGGCGGACGCCGCGCCCGGGGAGCCGAAGGCCGAGGCGAAGAGCAAAGAGCCCGAGGCGAAAGAGCCCGAGGCGAAGAAGGAAGACGTCGAGCGCACCGAGGTCGCCGAGGCGAAGGCCGAGAGCGACGCGAAGTCGGCCGAGGCCACGTCGGCCGAGGCCACGCCGGCCGAGACGAAGCCCATGCCCAAGCAGAACGCCCGCTCCCAGGGCGGCAAGAAGAAGAAGAAGAAGAAGGGTCGGCCGAACAACACGCCGCCCGCGCAGGCCAAGACCGAGTCGAAGGCGGCCGAGTCGAAGGCGGCCGAGTCGAAGGCGGCCGAGTCGAAGGACATGAAGGCGGAGCCGAAGCCGGCCGAGTCGAAAGCCAGCGACTCGAAGGCCAGCGACTCCAAGGCCAGCGACTCCAAGACGGCGAAGGCGACGCCCGCCGCGGCGAAGTCGAGCGAGCCGCCCCGCGCGAAGAAGACCAGCACGACCAGCGCCGAGATTCGGGCCGTCAGCGCGACGGGCGAGCATCAGGCGGTGGCCGAGGACTTCTTCCGCTCGTCCGAGCGTATCGGCGACGTGGATCACGAGACCTGGGACGATCTCCAGAAGTCGGCGCTGCCCATGGCGCCGGGGATGAAGCGCGCGAAGTACGCGACCTTCGCCATCCTCACCGCCGGGCTCGCGTTGATCGGAGGGTTCATCGTCTACAACAACGTGATCCTCCCGCCGCCGGCGCCGCTCAGTGGCGCCGCGCGTCCGCCGGCGTTGCCGGACGGGTTCGCGGCCGAGGGCGAGCAGCCGGACCGGGCGGCCGAAGAGGCCGCGACCGAGCAGGCGGCGGCCCCGTCCGCGAACGAGGAAGCCGCGCCGAGCGAAGAGACCCCGGCGGAGCAAGCTGCGGCGACCGAAGAGGCGCCCGGCGAGGAAGCAACCGCCGAGGAAGCTTCCGCCGACGCGACGGAAGAAGCGGCCGCCGAGCCAGCCGAAGAGGTCGCGGCGGTCGAGCCCGCCGAGGAAGCCGCACCGGCCGAGGAGGCTGCGCCGGCCGAAGCTGCGCCCGCCGAGCAGGCGGCCGCGCCTGCCGCGAGCGCGGAGGACGCGGCGGATTCTCGCTCGCCAGGCGCTCGGACAGCTCAACCGCGGGCGAAACGCGCAGGCCGGCGAACTCGCGCAGCGGGCCGTCACCGCCGATCCGACCAGCGCGCTGGGCTGGCTGGTCCTCGGCACCGCCCGCCAGATGCAGCACGACGCGCCCGGCGCACGCCAGGCCTACCAGAGCTGCGTCGAGCAGGGCGCCAGCCGGCAGTACGTCCGCGAGTGCCGCGCGATGCTCCGCTGAGCTTCGCTGACAACCGCGCGCTCAGGACGCCGCTCCCGGTCCTCGGGGGCGGCGTCGTCATTGGTGGTCGCTCCGCGTTCACGTGTCCCTCGGCGCACGCTGCGCGTTGCCCCGATCGCTGCGAAGCCCCGCACGTCGCCGACCCCCGGTTCCGGCGGCCGGGTGTGTGCCTGATCGCCATCGCTCGCGAATGCCGTCGACGCCCCGAACCGCCATCGACGGTCCTTCGAGGGCGACGTTGCAATCCACTCGCCTCGTGCGCGCGCGCATTGACAGCTCCGGCGCCGACACGTACGGCAGCGCGCATGAAGGCGATGGCGAAGGGATGGGTCACCATCGAGCCGGCGCCCGAGGGCATCCGCGCGGGACACGAGAAGCGCGAGCCCGAGCCTTCGGCCCGCTGAACGAATCCCGCGGTGGCGAGCGCTCGCCGACGTGGCACGATTCGCCACCCACGAGAGCTGGAGGAACGATGAGCCGAGCCGTGATCGTCGACGCCCTGCGGACCCCGATCGGGAAGCACCGCGGATCGCTGAGCGGAGTTCGCCCCGACGACATGGCGGCCGATCTCGATGTCGGCGCTCCTGGCGCGCCACCCGGCCGCCAAGGAGAAGCTCGAGGAGGTCATCCTCGGCAACACCAACCAGGCCGGCGAAGACAACCGCAACGTCGCGCGCATGGCGCTGCTCTTGGCGGGCCTGCCCTACGAGGTCACCGGCGTCACCGTGAACCGTCTGTGCGGCAGCGGGCTCGAAGCGCTGGTCCAGGTCGCGCGCGCCATCGAGGTCGGCGATCTCGACGTGGCCGTCGCCGGCGGCGTGGAGTCGATGACCCGCGCGCCCTACGCGATGCCCAAGGCGGACGAAGCCTTCCCGCGCCGTGCGCCGAAGGTCTACGACACCAGCCTCGGCTGGCGCTTCGAGAACCCGCGCATGAAGGAGCGCTTCCCGCTGGTCTCGATGGGCGAGACGGCGGAGAACGTCGCCGAGGAGCACGACGTCTCGCGCGAGGACCAGGACGCGTTCGCGCTCTCGAGCCAGCAGAAGGCGGCCGCCGCCTGGGACGCGGGCCGCTTCGCCGACGAGGTCGTCGCCGTCACGACGCCGCCGCCGAACAAGAAGGCGCAGCCCGGCAGCTTCGAGCGCGACGAGTCGATCCGCGCGGACAGCTCGCTCGAGAAGCTCGCCAAGCTCAGGCCGGTCTTCCGCGAGGGCGGCAGCGTCACGGCCGGCAACTCCTCGCCCCTGAACGACGGCGCGGCGGCGCTGCTCGTGACCTCGGAGAAGTGGGCAGAGGACAACGGCATCAAGCCGCTCGCCCGCGTGGTCGCCCGCGCCGTGGCCGGCGTGCACCCGAACTTCATGGGCATCGGCCCGGTGCCTGCCACCCAGAAGGCGCTGGCCAAGGCCGGCCTGAAGGCGAGCGACCTCGATCTGGTCGAGCTCAACGAGGCCTTCGCCGCCCAGTCCCTCGCCTGCGTCCGCGCGCTCGGGCTCGACGAGGCGAAGGTCAACGTCAACGGCGGCGCCATCGCCCTCGGCCACCCCATCGGCTGCAGCGGCGCCCGCATCGTCTGCACGCTCGCGCACGAGATGAAGCGTCGCGAGGTCCGCTACGGCCTCGCCACGCTCTGCATCGGCGTCGGCCAGGGCCTGGCCGTGATCATCGAGCGCGTCGAATGAGCGCGAGCGAGCCCGTCGTCCTCGCGGTCGTCGGTGCCGGCGGCTGGGGCAAGAACCACGTCCGCAACTTCGCCGCCATGAAGGGCGCGGAGCTGCGCTACGTCTGCGATCGCTCCGAGGCCGTCCGCGCGCAGCTCGCGCCCGCGTACCCCGACGTGAAGGTGTGCGCCGACGTGGAGAACGTGCTGGCCGACGAGGCCGTGCGCGCCGTCGTGATCGCCGCCGACGCGCCCGCCCACGAGACGCTGGCCATGCGGGCGCTCGAGTCCGGGCGCGATGTCTTCGTCGAGAAGCCGCTCACGCTCTCGGCCGCCTCGAGCGCCGCGCTCTGCGAGCGGGCCGAGGCCGACGGCCGGATCCTCATGGTCGGGCATCTCCTGCTCTATCATCCGGCCGTCGAGAAGCTCCGCGAGCTGATCGACCGAGGCGAGCTCGGCGAGGTCCTCTATCTCACCAGCCAGCGCACCAACCTCGGCGTGGTCCGCCGCGACGAGAACGCCTGGTGGTCGCTCGCGCCGCACGACATCTCGGTCGCGAACTACCTGCTCGGAGGCAGCCCCGTCTCGGTGAGCGCCGCAGGCGGTGTCTTCCTCCAGAAGGAGCGCGGCATCGAGGACGTGGTCTTCGCGTCGCTGACGTATCCGGGCGGCAAGCTGGCCCACGTCCACGTGAGCTGGCTCGACCCGCACAAGACGCGGCGGCTGACGGTGGTCGGCGACCGCAAGATGGCCGTCTTCGACGACACCTCGCCCGACCAGAAGCTCACCCTCTTCGACAAGGGCGTGGAGATGCCGCCGCCCACGCTCACCTACGCCGAGGGCGTCCGCCTTCGCACCGGCGACATCGTCGTGCCCGCGCTGCGGATGAGCGAGCCTTTGCGCCGCGAGTGCGAGGACTTCCTGAACGCGGTCCGCACGCGTCAGCCGCCGCTCGCCCACGGCCGGAGCGGATGGGACGTGGTGCGCGTGCTCGAAGCGGGCCAGCGCTCGCTCGCCGAAGCCGGGCGCCGCGTCGACATCGGATTGTGAGCGCAACATCTGTGAGGGCAGCGCGATGAGCAGCTTCGTCCACCCCACCGCGGTCGTCGACGACGACGTCGAGCTCGGCGAGGGCACCAAGGTCTGGCACTTCGTCCACGTCAGCGAGGGCGCCCGCATCGGAAAGGACTGCTCGCTCGGCCAGAACTGCTTCGTCGGCCGCGGCGTGCGCATCGGCGACGGCGTCCGCGTGCAGAACAACGTCTCGATCTACGAGCGGGTCGAGGTCGAGGACGGCGCCTTCCTCGGACCGAGCTGCGTCTTCACCAACGTCGTGAACCCGCGCTCCTTCGTCTCGCGCAAGCACGAGTACGAGCCGACCCGCGTCGGCCGCGGCGCCAGCGTCGGCGCCAACGCGGTCATCGTCTGCGGGCACGATCTCGGCGAGTACAGCTTCGTCGGCGCGGGCGCGGTGGTGACCAAGGACGTCGCGCCCTACGCGCTGGTGGTCGGCAACCCGGCGCGCCCGATCGGCTGGATGAGCCGGGCCGGAGTGCGCTTGCCCGACGCCGCCGAGGGCGCCGAGGTGGCCTGCCCCGAGACCGGCGAGCGCTACCGCATCGAGGGCGAGCGCTGCGTCCCGGTCGACGGCCCCGAGGTGAGCGCAGGCCCCATCGCGCTCCTCGATCTCGAAGCGCAGAACGGCCCGCTCCGCGGCGCCATCGAGGCGGCGATCCACGAGGTGGTGCGGCAGAACCGCTTCATCATGGGCCCCGAGGTCAGCGCGTTCGAGCAAGAGGCGGCGCAGGCCATCGGCGTGGAGCACGCGATCGGCGTCTCGAGCGGCACCGACGCGCTCTTGGTCGCGCTGATGGGGCTCGACGTCGGCCCCGGCGACGAGGTCATCACCACCCCCTTCTCGTTCTTCGCGACCGCGGGCGTCATCCACCGCGTCGGCGCCAAGCCGGTCTTCGTCGACATCGAGCCCGCCACCTTCAACCTCGACCCGTCGCAGGTGGCGGCCAAGGTCAACGAGCGGACCAAGGCGATCCTGCCCGTCCACCTCTTCGGCCAGCCCTGCGACATGAACGCGCTGCGCGAAGCGGCGCCGGGCGTGCCGATCGTCGAGGACGCCGCGCAGGCCATCGGCGCGCGAGCCGATGAAGGGCCTGTCGGCGCGCTCGGCGAGCTCGCCTGCTTCTCGTTCTTCCCCTCCAAGAACCTCGGCGCGTTCGGCGACGGCGGCCTCGTCACCACCAACGACGCAAAGCTGGCGGAGAAGGTGCGGCGCCTGCGCGTGCACGGCAGCCACCCGAAGTACTTCCACGCCATGGTCGGCGGCAACTTCCGCCTCGACGCGCTGCAGGCGGCGGTCCTCCGCGTGAAGCTCCCGCATCTCGCACGCTGGACCGAGGCCAGGCGAGAGAACGCCGATCGCTACGATCGCCTCTTCGCCGAGGCCGCCGTGCCGGTGACGACGCCTCCCCGCCGGGTCGAGGGCCACTGCTACAACCAGTACACGATCCGCGTCGAGCGGCGCGACGAGCTCGCGAAGCACCTCGGCGAGCAGAAGATCGGCAACGCCATCTACTACCCGCTGCCGCTCCACCAGCAGGCGTGCTTCGCCTACCTCGGTTATCGCGAGGGGGATCTCCCCATCGCCGAACAGGCCGCGCGCGAGGTCCTCTCGCTGCCGATCTACCCGGAGCTCGGCGAAGCCAGGCAGCGCCGCGTGGTCGAGGCCATCGCCGCGTTCTACGGCTGCCTCGTCGGGATGGGTTGATTGCCAATCAACGTTGATCAACGTTGATCGGTAATCAACATACCGGCGAGCCCGTGCTCGCGAGCGCGTCGACCAGTTCCGCGACCGACGCGAAGCGCGCGCTCGATTCGTGCTGCGGGTAGAAGCCGAGTGGATCGATCAGCGCCGCCCGAAGCCCGGCCGCGCGCGCGCCGTCGACGTCGACGCTCGGGATGTCGCCCGCGTAGAGCGCGCGTGATGGCTCTTGGATGCCCATCCGCGAGAGCGCGCGGCGAAAGATCTCCGGATCCGGCTTGCGTACGCCTTCGTGCGCCGAGTCGACTACGATCTCGAACGCGTCGCCGAGCCCGACGTGTCGGAAGAGCTCGGGCAGCTTGCCCTCCGAGTTGCTGACGATGCCGATCCGCAGCCCCAGCGCGCGCGCTTGGTCGAGCGCGGCCGGAAGATCGTCCGGCACCCGCCGCCAGAGGTTGAGCTGGTCGTGCGCGGCACGGAGCGGATCGATCAGCGCCTCGGCGCGGGGCCGATCGACGCCCGCTTTCGCGAGGAGCGTCGTCAAATACAGGCGCCAGCCCGACTCGTGCCCACCGCCGCCGGCCAGGAGCTGCTCGTAGTCGCGCTTGGCGTCCCCCTCGACGGACGAAAGGCGCGCCGGATCGACCGACACGCCTTCCTCGTGCGCCACCTCCGCCACCGCCTCCATGTCCAGGAAGACGACGGTGTTGCCCGCGTCGAGCAGCAGCGCGTCGAGCGAAGAGAGCGCGGGCATACGAAAAAGGCGGGCGGTCAGAGCAGATCGAGCAGCCGCTTGGCGCGCGCCTCGGACGCCTCGAGCAGCACCTTCGCCTCGGTCTCCGGCAGGTGGAGGCGTTGGACCAGGTCCTCCAGCACCTTCTGCTCCGACTCCGACTGGTTTCCGTCGATGAAGGTGAGGATCACGGCGTGCTGCAGGAGCAGGCGCCGGTCGGAGGCTGAGA
The DNA here is from genome assembly GCA_963832725.1 of uncultured Pseudomonadota bacterium. Classification (GTDB taxonomy): domain Bacteria; phylum Myxococcota_A; class Polyangia; order Polyangiales; family Sandaracinaceae; genus JAEZBP01. The sequence continues at coordinate 1,211,701 of CAWHVG010000005.1, read as the reverse complement.
GATCGGTGAGCGGCACGTCGTCGAGCGACTTCGGCTCCTTCGCGTACTCGCGGATCGCCTCCGCGTCCTCGCCGTCGATCTCGAAGGCCGAGAGGAGCGCTTCGATGACCTCGGTCTCCTCGCCCTCCATGCGGCCGTCCGCCCACGCGACCGCGACCAACGACTTGATCATCGCCTCCTGGTGCTCGTGCATCCCCTCGTCCTCCCGGCCCGTGGGCCTTCGCGCGCGAGGGTAGCAGAACTCGGACCCTCCGCGATATCGCCCAGTCCGCGCGCCACCTGCCGGGAGCCTCGACGCACGCTGTGGAAGAATGCCGCGGGTCGGATCGAGGACTCCTAGCGATCGGTGGCGTTGGAGCTACATTTCGTTCCCCATGACGCGTTATCAGGCTCCGTTCGCCCCCGACGGCCCCGCGGCTATCGACGAGCAACTCGCTCAGCGCCTTCTGTCCGCCGCGCTCGAGAAGGGCGGCGACTACGCCGACCTCTTCTTCGAGTACAACGTCGCCGGCAGCTACGCGTTCGAGGACGGCATCCTCAAGGCGGCCGGCCGCTCCGTGAGCACGGGGCTCGGTGTGCGTGTGCGAAAGGGCGACGCCACCGGCTACGCGTACGTCGAGGACCTCGCGCCCGAAGCGATGCTGCGCGCGGCGCGCACGGCCGCGCAGATCGCCGAGGGCGGAGGCGCGCCGGCGCCGGTCGGGCTTGCGCCCCTCTCGGTCGCGAACCGCTATCCGGTCGAGAGCCTCTCCCTCGATCTCGCCGGTGAGGACAAGCGGGCGCTCCTCGAGCGCGCCGACCGCGCGGCGCACGCGGCCGACACCCGCGTCACCCGCGTCGAGGCCTCGCTGGCCGAGCAGATCCGCGAGATCCTGATCGCCACCAGCGACGGCCGCCTCGTCCGCGACCGCCAGCCGCTCCTGCGCTTCGGCGTCCGCGCGATCGTCGAGGCGAACGGCAAGCGGCAGTCCGGCTCGTCCGGCGGCGGCGGCCGGGTCGGTTGGGGCTACTTCGACGGCAAGAGCCCCGAGTGGCACGCGAAGGAGGCCGTCCGGCAGGCGACCGCGATGCTCGACGCGCGCGAAGCGCCGGCCGGCGAGATGGAGGTCGTCCTCGGCCCCGGCGACAGCGGCATCCTCCTGCACGAAGCGGTCGGGCACGGCCTCGAAGCGGACTTCAACCGCAAGAAGACCAGTAACTACAGCGACCAGATCGGGCAGAACGTCGCCAGCGAGCTCTGCACCGTGGTCGACGACGCGACCATCGACAGCTCGCGCGGCTCGATCAACGTCGACGACGAGGGCAACCGGCCCGAGCAGGCGGTGCTGATCGAGAAAGGCATCCTGCGCGGGTACATGCAGGACCGGCAGTCGGCGGAGTTCTTCCGCGGGGACGCGACCGGCAACGGCCGCCGCGAGAGCTTCAAGAGCCACCCCATGCCGCGGATGACCAACACGCTGCTCTTGGCAGGACCTCACGACCCGGAAGAGATCCTCAAGAGCGTCAAGCGCGGCGTGTACGCCAGCCGCTTCGGCGGCGGCCAGGTCGACATCTCGAACGGCGACTTCGTCTTCTCGCTGACCGAGGGCTACCTCATCGAGGACGGCAAGATCACCGCGCCGCTCAAGGGCGTGAACCTGATCGGCAACGGGCCCGACGTCATGCGCAAGGTGACGATGCTCGGCAGCGACATGCAGCTCTCGGACGGCATCTGGACCTGCGGCAAGGACGGGCAGAGCGTGCCGGTCGGCGTGGGCTGCCCGACCATCAAGATCGCGGGCATGACCGTGGGTGGCACCCAGGTCGGGTCCTGACCCGTATCACTCGCCCGGTCGCCCGCCTCCCGAAGGGGTCGTCGGACGCTATGGTGAATACTCCGGGCTGAAGAGGAGACGCGAGTGGCCAGAGAGAACCTCGATGATCTGATCGCGCTCGGCGAGCGCGTCATGGAGCGCGCCAAGAAGGGCGGCGCCGACGTGGCCGAGGCCGTCGTCTCCGAGGGGGCGCACCTGTCGACGAAGGTGCGCCTCGGCGAGCCCGAGCTGGTGGAGGAAGCGGGCAGCCGCGCGGTCGGCCTGCGAGTGATGGTCGGCAAGCAGGTGGCCGTCTCCTACACCAGCGATCTGACCGAGGCCGGTGTCGCGCGCTTCGTGGAGGACGCGCTCGAGCTCGCGCGCCTCTCGCAGCCGGACGAGTTCGCCGGCCCGCCGGACGCTTCGCTGCTCAGCCGTGCCGATCAGCACCCGGACCTCGATCTCTACGATCCCTCCGTCCACAACGTCGGCGCGGGCGACGCGCTCGCGCACGCCAAGGCGGCCGAGGCGGCGGCGCGCGCGCTCGACGCGCGTATCACCAACAGCGAGGGCGCGACCTACACCCGCGCTTCGGGCGCCAAGGCGCTGGTGACGAGCGGCGGCTTTCGCGGTGCCACGAACGGCACCTACGCGTCGCTCTCGGTGCACCCGGTGGCCGACGACGCCGACGGCAAGAAGCGGAGCGGCTACTACTGGACCGCGCGGCGGCACCTCTCGGGCCTCTTGCCCGACGCCGAGGTCGGCGAGGAGGCTGCGCGCCGCACGTTGGCCAAGCTCGGCGCGCGCAAGGTCGAGACGCAGGAGGTCCCGGTCGTCTTCGATCCGGACGTCGGCCGCTCCATCCTCGGGCTGGTGGCGGGCTCCATCAACGGCGGCTCGATCTGGCGGCGCTCGAGCTACCTGGTCGACCGCGAGGGGACCCCGATCGCCAGCGAACTGGTGAACGTGGTGGACGACCCGCTGATCGAGGGCGCGCCCGGCTCGCGCCCCTTCGACGGCGAAGGCCTGCTCTCACGGCGCAACGTCATCATCGAGAAGGGTGTTCTGAAGACCTATCTTCTCGACAGCTATTCCGGGCGGAAGCTCGGCAAGGAGAGCACGGCCAGCGCGTCGCGCGGCGGGAGCGGCGGCGTCAGCGCGTCGGCCACGAACTTCGTGCTGCAGCCGGGCGAGATGGACGCGGAGGAAGTCGTCCGCTCGACCAAGAGGGGCCTCTACGTCACCGAGATGATGGGCTTCGGCTTCAACGCGGTGACAGGCGACTTCAGCCGCGGCGCGGCCGGCTTCTGGATCGAGAACGGCGAGAAGACCTTCCCGGTCTCCGAGGTGACCATCTCGCTCAACCTCGACGAGCTGCTCAAGCGCATCGACGCGGTCGCCAGCGATCTGGACCTGCGCACCTCGATCGCGACGCCCACCTTCCGGGTGAGCGCGATGACCGTCGCCGGCCGCTGAGCGACATCGACGGCGCATGTCCTCGCGTCAGCTCCCTCCCCCGATCCGGGGGAGGGTCGGAGTGGGGGGCGTCGCTGAAATCGCGCGCGTTCTCATCTGCCACGCGGGTGCGGCTCCGAGCTGCCGTGGATAGGCGGTCGCCGTGAGCACCCGCGCATGCGGCGTCCGCTCCGAACGTCTAGGCTCCACGGCGCCCCACGGAGAGAAACGCCGCTTGACCGACAAACGCCTCGCCCGCCTCTTGCCGATCGCGCGTTGGCCGAGCGCGGAGGAAGCCGCGCGCATGCGGTGGTTTTCGCCGATCGCGGTGGGCTCGCTCGAGCTCTCGACGCGGACCTGGGTGCCGGCGATGGTGCCTTGGCGCGCTACGGACGAGGGCTTCGTCACGCCCGCGGTGCTCGCCTGGTACCGGCGCTTCGCGGAAGGGCAGCCGGGCGCGATCGTCGTCGAAGCGACGGGGATCCGCGACGTCCCGAGCGGCCCGCTCTTGCGCATCGGACACGACCGCTTCCTGCCCGGCCTGCGAGAGCTGGTGGAGACCGTTCGCGAGGCCAGCTCCGGGCGAACCAAGCTCTTCATCCAGCTCATCGACTTCCTCTCCATCAAGCGCCGCGTCGCGCCGGAGAAGTTCCTCCGCCGCTTCTTGGTCGTGGACGACGCGCTTCGAGAGCGCTTGGCGGCACGGGAGGGCGCGCGTTTCGCAGGCGCTGGCGAAGAAGAGGTGCGCGAGCATCTCGTCGCTCTGCCCGACGACGCATTGGACGGCATCCTGAGCCCGCGTGACCTGGAGAGCCTCCGCATGGGCCACCGCGAGCGGGTGACCGACACGCACTTGCTGCACGTGCGGGACCTTCCGCGGACCCTGCCCCCGCTCTTCGCCGACGCGGCCCGTCGAGCGAAGGAGGCCGGCTTCGACGGCGTGGAGCTGCACTACGCGCACGCTTACACGATGGCGTCGTTTCTCAGCGCGCGGAACACGCGCGAGGACGGCTACGGCGGACCGCGCGAGGCGAGGGTGCGGCTGCCGCTCGAGGTCTACCGCGCCGTACGCGACGCCGTGGGCTCCGAGCACGTCGTCGGCTGCCGCTTCCTCGGCGACGAGGTCATCGAGGGCGGCAACCGCGTGGACGACGCCGTGTTCTTCGCCGCCCGCTTCGCCGAGGCCGGCATGGACTTCCTCAGCGTGAGCAAGGGCGGCAAGTTCGAGGACGCCAAGCAGCCCAAGATCGGCCACGCCGCCTATCCCTACACCGGGCCGAGCGGCCACGAGTGCATGCCGCACGTGAAGATCGACGCGCGCGGCCCCTTCGGGCGCAACATCGATCTCTCGTGCGCCGTCCGGCGCGCCGTTCGCGAGGCCGGCTACGACACGCCGGTGGTGGGCGCCGGCGGCATCGCCTCGCCCTGGCAAGCAGAGGAGATCCTCGAGCGCGGCGACGCCGACATCGTGGCCGCGGCGCGGCAGTCGCTCTGCGACCCCGACTGGTTCTCGAAGACACGCCTCGGTCGCGGCGACGAGGTGCGCCGCTGCTTCTTCACGAACTACTGCGAAGCGCTCGATCAGAACCACAAGGAAGTGACCTGCCAACGTTGGGATCGCGACCTCGACGACGGCGAGGACGTGTCGATGGCCGCGGACGGTCGCCGCCGTCTCGTCGCGCCGAGTTGGTCTCGCTGAGCGAAACGTGCTCGTCGTCCTCGGCATCGTCGCGATCGTGATCGGGCTCGAGCGCGCGCGCGCCGGCCGCCGCGAGAGCTCATCGCGCTGGCGCGCGTGGCTCGTGCTGCCGGCGGCCGGTCTGATCGCGCTGATCGCCGGCGCGCCGCGCGGGTACCTGCTCGTCAAGAGCCTCGGCTTGCTGGTGATGCCGCTCGGGCTGATCTGGAGCGCGCTCCTTTTACTCGTCCTCTTCGCCTGGTGGACGCATCGGCGCCGCGAGGCGGCTACCTCGGCGGCGCTCTTGGTCGCGCTCACCCTGTCTACCAACCTGCCCCTCTCGTACGTGCTCGACGCGTGGACCGAGGGCGAGCAGCTCGCCGCGCGCCCCTTCTCGGAGGGCCACTTCGACGCCGTGATCGTGCTCGGCGGCGGCACGGACGATCGGCCGGGCGGCGAGGTCGAGCTCGGCCCGAGCGGCGATCGGGTCATGCTCGGCGCGCGCCTCTACGGTGCGGGCCAGACCCCGCTCTTGATCACCTCCGGCTCGCCGATCGCGGGGCTGAGCACCCACGACGCCGCCCGCGCGACGGAGCGAATCTGGCGCCAGCTCGGCATCCCGGAGCGCGCCATCGTCGTCGTGGACGGAGCGCGCACCACCAGCGAAGAGGCCCGCCTCCACGCGCGGCTGATCCGCGAGCGCGGCCTGACGCGCGTCGGTCTGGTCACCTCCGGCTCGCACATGCGTCGCGCGCTCGGCCTCTTCGAGGCGGAGGGCGTCTCGCTCGTCGCGCTGCCCGCGGATCTGCACGGCCGCCCCTCCGAGTGGCACGGCTTCTACAGCATCTTGCCCCAAGGCCGCGCCGCCGATCGCATCCAGGCCGATCTCTGGGAGCTCGTCGGTCGCCTCGCAGGCCGCTGAGACGATCACTGCAGCGAGTCTTCGATCTCCTGCGTGTCCTCGCGCGACTGCGCGCGGCGCGCGGCCTGCTGCTGGCGCACGTAGTCGACCATCACGTCGACGTAGCTCGCGAAGGGCGGACAGCGCAGATCGAGCTCGTCGAGAATCTCGCGCGCGTGGCGATCGTCGTAGACGACCTCCGTCGCCAGCTGCTCGAGGAACGCACGCGGCACGTGGGAGAAGCGCTCCAGGCCCGGCGTCCGCAAGAGCGCGGTCGCGAGGTTGGTCGGCAAAAAGCCGCGCGGCACCGGTCGTCCGGCTGCGTGCGCGATCAGCTCGAACACGCGCCGCGCCGTCACCGGCTCGGGGTCGACGAGGTGGAAGGTCTTGCCCAGCGAGCGGCGGTCCTTGGCGATCGCGTACCCGGCGTCGACCACGTAGTCGACCGGCACCAGGTTGAGCGGCACGTCTCCGCGCCCCGGCAGCGGCATCCGCAGATCCATCGGCGCGTTCAGCATCAAGAGGACCAGCAAGTACGGACCTTCGAGCCGGTCGATCTCACCGCTCACCGAGTCGCCGACGACGATCGAGGGGCGGAGGATGGTCGTCGGCACCACGCTCGCCGCGCGCCGTACGATCACCTCCGCGCGGAAGCGCGTCTTCTCGATCGCGTTGCGAAACCCCGCCGCGTCGTCGAGCTCGTCCTCGAGCACGTAGCCGCGGCGTGCGCCGGAGACGAGGGCGGTGGACCAGTGGACCAGCCGCTCCAGATGATCGGCCTCCTGCGCCAGCTCCAGGACCTCCCGCGTCCCGTCGACGTTGAGGTGCCGCGCGACGTCCGGCTCCACGCCCAGATAGGTGATCGCGGCGCAGTGGTGGATGTAGTCGACCTCTTTCGCGAGCTCGACGATCTCCTCGCCGCTCAAGCCGAGGTCCATGGCGGCCGCGTCGCCTTCGAGGACCTTCACACGCCTCCGGTCGCGCGCGCTCAGCTCTGCGAGCTGCGTCTCAGCGCGCTCCATCGAGCGTTCCTGGACCACTAGCCGAAGAGACAGCTCGGGCTCCTCGGCCAGCAGCTTGTGCACCACGCGGGTCGCGAGAAAGCTGGTCGGAAATCCGGTGACCAGCGCGACCTTCTCTCTCGCTCATCCTTCACCCCCGGCGAACCGCGCCAGCAGCGCGCGGTGGACCGCCAACGTGCGCGCCCGCGTCGCGTCGAGACTCCCATCGTTCTCGATCACGTAGTCGGCTACGCGGATTTTCTCTTCGAGCGGGAGCTGCGCGGCGACGCGCGCTCTTGCCGCCGCCTCGTCCAGCCCGTCCCGCGCGCACACCCGCTCGATCTGGGTCTGCTCGCCCGCCGTCACCACGACCAGCGCGTTCATCATCCGGTGGCTGCCGTTCTCGACGAGCAGCGCGGCCTCGTAGATCGCGTAGGGATGACCCTCGGCCGCGAGCGCGCCGAAGCGGGCCATGCTCGCCTGCGCGATGCGCGGATGGAGAATGCCCTCGAGCTTCTTGCGGGCGTCCCCATCGGCGAAGACGCGCTCACCGAGCTTCGCGCGATCGAGCGTCCCGTCCGGCTTCACGAGATCGCGGCCGAACGTCTTCAGCACCTCTTCGAGCCCCTCGCTGCCGGGCCTCACGACCTCGCGCGCGAGCACGTCGGCGTCCACGACCGGGACACCTTCCGCCTCGAAGATGCGGGCCACCGTGCTCTTGCCGGAGCCGATACCACCCGTGAGCCCCACGACCGCGAACGTCACCCGCTCGTTGGTAACATGGCGCGCCCCGCGCGGGCGAGAGGCGAGGGCGCGGACCCACCGCGCTGGCTCCGTCGCGAGGGTCCGGGCTTCGTACGGCGAAGCACTGACGAGAGCGTCTCATCGCGTAGACACGGAGATCACCGTCCCATTCGACGGCGCGCCCGGCCGCGAGACCACGGTTCATCCCGAGCATGCTCGCGTCGGGACCTCCTCGACGAAGGGCCTGCGCTCGTGGTACCCGACCCGGGTGCGTGCCGTGGCGCAGCGCGTATCCGAGGCCAGCGTGGTCGTCGACGGCGACACCGTCGGCGCGATCGGGCGCGGCCTCCTCGTCTATCTCGGCGCGGGGCAGGGCGACGAAGACGCCGACGTGGAGCTGACCGCGAACAAGCTTGCCGGCCTCCGTGTCTTCCCGGACGACGAAGGCAAGATGTCCAGGTCCGTCGAAGACATCGGTGGTGGTGTGCTGGTGGTGTCGCAGTTCACCCTCTACGGAGACGTCCGCAAGGGACGCCGACCGTCGTTCACCGCCGCCGCGCCGCCGGAGCGAGCCGAAGCGTTGTACTTGCAGGTCGTCGATCGCCTCCGCGAGCGGGGCTTGAAGGTCGAGACCGGTCGCTTTCGCACCAGTATGGACGTTCGGAGCCGAGTCGATGGCCCGGTCACAATCCTGATCGACAGCCGAAGAGCATTCTGAGCTGCGCTCGGGTCGCGGCTCCGTCCGCGTCGCCGGGTGTCGAGGTGAGCGTTGAGATACGAGAATCCGTGCAGCCACCCGCCACGACCATGACGGCCTCTATCGGCTCGCGGCACATCTCGACTCCGTCAATCTCCCCCACGACGAGCAGGAGATCGCCGAGACCCTCGACGCGTCGGAGCGCTCCTTCACCGGGGAGATTGCCGACCCCAAGCGACGCCAGTTCGTCTTCGTCCTCTGGGACCTCGAGGAGGACTGCGCCGTCGGCACCTCGATGATCCTGGCGCAGCTCGGATTGCGCGACGCGCCCTACATCTTCTTCGATGTCCGCAAAGAGGAGCGCTACAGCGCCACCCTGGACACCTACTTCGTCCACCAGGTGCTCTCGATCGGCTACTCGTACCACGGCCCCACGGAGATCGGCGGCCTGGTGGTGCATCCCGACTACCGCCGCGCGCCCGAGCGCTTGGGGATGCTCATCTCCTACGTCCGCTTCCTCTTCATCGCGGTGCACCGCGAGCTCTTCCAGAACCGCGTGCTCGCGGAGCTGATGCCGCCGCTCGAGCCCGACGGCACCTCCCATCTCTGGGAGGCGGTCGGCCGTCGCTTCACCGGGCTGTCCTACCGGGAGGCGGATCGGCTCTCGAAGAAGAACAAGGAGTTCATCCGCGGCCTGTTCCCGAACGGGGACATCTACGCCTCCCTCTTGTCCCCCGAGGCGCAGGCCGTGATCGGCGAGGTCGGCCGCGAGACGCGAGGCGTCGCCAAGATGTTGAGTCGGATCGGCTTCCGCTACCGGGACCGGGTAGACCCCTTCGACGGGGGGCCGCACTACATCGCCCCCACCGACGAGGTCGAGCTCGTTCAGCGAACCCGACGCGCGCGGGTGATCGCTGGCGACGTGGGCGCGGAGGCCCGCGGCTGCCTCATCGCGCGGGCATTCGACGGGACCGCCCTGGTTCCGATGCGTCGCCGCCCCGGCACGCACCCGCGATGACAACGCGGACGAGATCATCGTCTCGCCAGACGTGCTCGAGCACCTGGGCCTGGAGTCGGGTGCGACCACGCCCGTTCTGCCCCTGTTCTGAGCCTCTCCGGAAAAAAAGCGCGCTCGTCGCCGCTCCCGAGTTGACTCCCCCCTGGGCAGTGCTAGTGATCGGCCCGCTCTCGCCGGGGGCACCTCCGGGGCCCCGCGAAACCCAAGGGTTTCGACCAGGCGAAAGCTGCTTGACAGCGAATACGGAGGACGTAGATTCGGGCCTCGGTCGTCCCCGACAGGGGACACCATTCGCGTCGCAACGCATCCCTAACCAGGGAGGCCGCGCGGCACCGTCGATGACCTCGACGGCTGAAAACGAGGGCGACGAAAGGAACGAAAAAGTTCCTTGACCGCTCCCGAAACCGAGGTAGGTTCCGGCCTCCCGCCGACGCGGTCCCGACACGGGACGCAAACGCGGGGCCAGCCAAGCGCCACTGGGCGCTGGCGAGGTGACAGTCCGGGACGGATGGCTCAGCCGACGAGCAGCGCTCGTCGCAACAGCCTTCGAGACGCGCAGTCGAAAGCGCTCGGGTCTCGAAAAACCGCTTGACGCGGTTGGCTCGCGGAGCTAGGTTCCGCCGCCCTTCTGAAGGGTGCCGGGCCTTCGAGGCCGCACGAAGCGGATTGCTTCGGCCTCGAAAAAAACCGCTTGACGCGGTTGGCTCCCGGAGCTACAGTCCTCAGCCCTTCTGGGGAACGGCAAGCGAAACCGTAGCGCCTCTGGCGCTCTCGCTCGCCGACGACCCAAGTCGGTCCTTGAAAACTGAATCGGAAGACTCCGCATTAGAACGGGTCCCGAAACGAGGTTGGCTAGTCCAGTCTTCCTCGTAGGGTATAGCCAAACGGACCACGAGCAACGGACTGCTCATTGGTCTCCTCTGCGCGAGCATCGTCTCTTCGGAGGTGCTGTTCGAGTACGAGCCATGGGCCGAGTCCGGAGCAAACGCTCTCAGTTTTCAACTGGAGAGTTTGATCCTGGCTCAGAGCGAACGTTAGCGGCGGGCTTAACACATGCAAGTCGCACGCGAAAGTCCCTTCGGGGATCGGTAGAGTGGCGCACGGGTGAGTAACACGTAGGCAATCTGCCCTCGAGCGGGGGACAACTGCCCGAAAGGGCAGCTAATACCGCATAAGACCACATCGTCCACGGGCGAAGTGGGAAAAGCTGGCCTCTGCTTGCAAGCTAGCACTCGAGGATGAGCCTGCGTACCATCAGCTTGTTGGTGGGGTAACGGCCTACCAAGGCAAAGACGGTTAGCTGGTCTGAGAGGATGATCAGCCACACTGGCACTGAAACACGGGCCAGACTCCTACGGGAGGCAGCAGTGGGGAATATTGGACAATGGGCGAAAGCCTGATCCAGCCACGCCGCGTGAGTGATGAAGGCCTTCGGGTTGTAAAGCTCTGTGGGGAGGGACGAAAAAGGTAGTCAAGAAACGGGCTGCCCTTGACGGTACCTCCTTAGCAAGCACCGGCTAACTCTGTGCCAGCAGCCGCGGTAAGACAGAGGGTGCGAACGTTGCTCGGAATCACTGGGCGTAAAGCGCGTGTAGGCGGACAGTCAAGTCAGGCGTGAAATCCCCGGGCTCAACCCGGGAACTGCGTCTGAAACTGGTTGTCTTGAGTGTCGGAGAGGGAAGCGGAATTCCTGGTGTAGAGGTGAAATTCGTAGATATCAGGAGGAACACCGGTGGCGAAGGCGGCTTCCTGGACGATAACTGACGCTGAGACGCGAAAGCGTGGGGAGCAAACAGGATTAGATACCCTGGTAGTCCACGCCGTAAACGATGAGTGCTAGGTGTCTCGGGTATTGACCCCTGAGGTGCCGTAGCTAACGCGTTAAGCACTCCGCCTGGGAACTACGGCCGCAAGGCTAAAACTCAAAGGAATTGACGGGGGCCCGCACAAGCGGTGGAGCATGTGGTTTAATTCGACGCAACGCGCAGAACCTTACCCGGGCTAGAAAAACATGGAACTCTGTAGAAATACGGAGGTGCCCGCAAGGGAGCCATGGTCCAGGTGCTGCATGGCTGTCGTCAGCTCGTGTCGTGAGATGTTGGGTTAAGTCCCGCAACGAGCGCAACCCCTATCATTAGTTGCCATCAGTTCGGCTGGGCACTCTAATGAGACTGCCGGCGTCAAGCCGGAGGAAGGTGGGGATGACGTCAAGTCCTCATGGCCCTTATGTCCGGGGCTACACACGTGCTACAATGGACGATACAAAGCGCAGCAAGCTCGCGAGAGTTAGCTAATCGCAAAAAGTCGTCCTCAGTACGGATTGCAGTCTGCAACTCGACTGCATGAAGCCGGAATCGCTAGTAATCGTTGATCAGCAGGCAACGGTGAATACGTTCCCGGGCCTTGTACACACCGCCCGTCACACCATGGGAGTCGACTGCTCCAGAAGTGGCTGTCCTAACCCGCAAGGGAGGGAGGTCCCCAAGGAGTGGTCGGTAACTGGGGTGAAGTCGTAACAAGGTAGCCGTAGGGGAACCTGCGGCTGGATCACCTCCTTTCTAAGGAGCGAAACCGAGCCTCGAGCTCGGTCAGCTCGGTCATACCCGTTCGAGTGGAGTCATTCCGATTCAGTTTTCGAGGACTGACGTGTTGCCCGCCTTACAGGCGTGCAACATTGTTCTTTGAACGCCGATTCGAGTGGAGCGCCCCGGCTCCCAACTGCTCGAAACCATGGTTCGGTCGTCGCGATCACCCATGGTGACGGGGCTATAGCTCAGGTGGTTAGAGCGCACCCCTGATAAGGGTGAGGTCGCTAGTTCGAGTCTAGCTAGCCCCACTCCTGCTGGTGCGCTCGCCGGCGTCGATGCGAATGCGTCGGCCCGGCTGGGATCGCTGGGGCTGTAGCTCAACTGGGAGAGCACCGGCTTTGCAAGCCGGGGGTCGTCGGTTCGAACCCGATCAGCTCCACTCGTTGGTCACTTGGTTCGCCACTGTGAAAGTTTCGCAGTTGCGAACGAGGGGATCAGCCCTCGTAGGCGTGTTTTTGAAAATCGAATAAGGAAGTACGAGTAGACCGTCAAAGCACGGGCCAGGGATTGGTGCGGCACGAAGTGTGTGTCGAGCCAAGTCGAAGGAGCATTGCTCTCGCGACGAACCCTGGTCTCGAGCCATGACGCGTGCCTTAGGGAGTAGGTCAAGCTACAAAGGGCGCGCGGTGGATGCCTAGGCGTCAGGAGGCGATGAAGGACGTGGACAGCTGCGATAAGCCTCGGGGAGTTGCTAACAAGCGTAGATCCGAGGATTTCCGAATCGGTAAACCGGGCAGGGATGACCTGTCGACCGTGAGCTGAATACATAGGCTCACGGTGGCCAACCCGGGGAACTGAAACATCTCAGTACCCGGTGGAATAGAAATCAATTGAGATTCCCTCAGTAGTGGCGAGCGAACGGGGAAGAGCCTAAACCACACCAGTGTAAGGCTGGGGCCGTTGCTGGTGTGGGGTCGTGGGACGTCTCTAGCGGTCCCCAAGAGCCGCAATAGAGTTACAAAATCGGGCGATAGCAGAACGGTCTGGAATGGCCGGCCAGAGAGGGTGACAGCCCCTTACGCGAAATCGGACCGATCTCTAGAGAATGTTCCCGAGTACCGCAGGGCACGTGAAACCCGGCGGGAATCTGGGAGGACCATCTTCCAAGGCTAAATACTACCTGACGACCGATAGTGAACAAGTACCGTGAGGGAAAGGTGAAAAGTACCCCGGTGAGGGGAGTGAAATAGTACCTGAAACCGCGCGTCTACAAGCAGTCGAAGCACTATGCCCCTCGGGGAATGTGCGACGGCGTACCTTTTGCATAATGGGCCTGCGAGTTACGGTATGTCGCAAGGTTAAGCCGCTAGGTGTAGCCGTAGGGAAACCGAGTTCTCACAGAGCGATTTAGTGGCATGCCGTAGACCCGAAACCGAGCGATCTACCCTTGGCCAGGTTGAAGCGCGGGTAATACCGCGTGGAGGACCGAACCCACTCAAGTTGAAAATTGAGGGGATGAGCTGAGGGTCGGAGTGAAAGGCTAATCAAGCTCGGAGATAGCTGGTTCTCCGCGAAATATATTGAGGTATAGCCTCGAGCGAACTCCACCGGAGGTAGAGCACTGGATGGGCTAGGGGTCCTACCAGATTACCAAACCCAACCAAACTCCGAATGCCGGTGAGAGATACTCGGGAGTCAGGCTGCGGGTGATAAGGTCCGTAGCCGAGAGGGAAAGAGCCCAGATCGACAGCTAAGGCCCCCAAATCCACGCTAAGTGTCAAAGGATGTGGGAGCGCACAGACAGCCAGGAGGTTGGCTTAGAAGCAGCCATCCTTTAAAGAAAGCGTAATAGCTCACTGGTCGAGCGAGCCCGCGCCGAAAATATAACGGGGCTCAAGCGTGGTGCCGAAGCTTCGGGCTCTCGCAAGAGAGCGGTAGCGGAGTATTCCCAGATAGATACACGGCGTACCGTAAGGAGCGCTAACGGATCTGGGAAGAGCTTATGCAGGCATGAGTAGCGTTAAACCGGATGAGAAATCCGGTCGCCGTAAGCCCAAGGTTTCCTGGGGAAGGATCATCCTCCCATGGGTTAGTCGGCCCCTAAGCCGAGGCCGAAAGGCGTAGGTGATGGGAAGCAGGTTAATATTCCTGCACCATCAGGGATGGCATTGAAGCAAGCAGGGACGAAGAAGGGTATGCCGAGCCGGGTGATTGGTAATCCCGGTTCAAGCCCGTAGGTGGATCCCGTAGGACCCGATAGGGACAAACGCGGGGTCAACACCGAGAGGTGATGAGGCCGGTCTTCGGACCGGAAACTCGGTGATCCCATGCTTCCGAGAAAAGCTGCGTGCAGAGCCACTCTGGTGACCGTACCGCAAACCGACTCAGGTGGGCGGGGTGAGTATCCCAAGGCGCGTGAGAGAACACTGGCTAAGGAACTCGGCAAAATAGCACCGTAACTTCGGGAGAAGGTGTGCCCGTTGGGGTGATGGACTTCGCGTCCTGAGCGCCAGTGGGTCGCAGTGAAACGGGGGTTGCGACTGTTTACTAAAAACACAGGACTCTGCGAACTCGTAAGAGGACGTATAGGGTCTGACGCCTGCCCGGTGCTGGAAGGTTAAGGGGAGGTGTTAGCTTTCGGGCGAAGCACCGAACCGAAGCCCCAGTAAACGGCGGCCGTAACTATAACGGTCCTAAGGTAGCGAAATTCCTTGTCGGGTAAGTTCCGACCTGCACGAATGGCGTAACGACATCCCCACTGTCTCGGCCAGTGACTCAGCGAAATTGTAATCGCGGTGAAGATACCGTGTACCCGCGGCAAGACGGAAAGACCCCATGAACCTTCACTGCAACTTGGCAGTGAAGCTCGGAACAGTCTGCGTAGGATAGGTGGGAGGCGTTGAAGCGGGCCTTGTGGGGCTCGTGGAGCCAACCTTGAAATACCACCCTGGCTGTTCTGGGCTTCTAACCTAGGCCCGTTATCCGGGTCGGGGACACTGCCTGGTGGGCAGTTTGACTGGGGCGGTCGCCTCCTAAAAAGTAACGGAGGCGCGCTAAGGTGCCCTCAGGCTGATTGGAAACCAGCCGAAGAGTGCAAAGGCAGAAGGGCGCTTGACTGCGAGACCGACAGGTCGAGCAGGTGCGAAAGCAGGCCTTAGTGATCCGGTGGTTCCGTATGGAAGGGCCATCGCTCATCGGACAAAAGGTACTCTGGGGATAACAGGCTGATCGCGCCTGAGAGTTCACATCGGCGGCGCGGTTTGGCACCTCGATGTCGGCTCATCGCATCCTGGGGCTGGAGCAGGTCCCAAGGGTTTGGCTGTTCGCCAATTAAAGCGGTACGCGAGCTGGGTTTAGAACGTCGTGAGACAGTTCGGTCCCTATCTGCCGTGGGCGCAGGACGCTTGAGAGGAGCTGTTCATAGTACGAGAGGACCTGAACGGACGCACCTCTGGTGATCCAGTTGTTCCGCCAGGAGCATCGCTGGGTAGCTATGTGCGGAACGGATAACCGCTGAAAGCATCTAAGCGGGAAGCCGGCCTCGAGATTAGGCGTCCCGGGCCGTAAGGCCCCTGAAGGCCCCTCGAAGACTACGAGGAGATAGGCAGGGTGTGGAAGCGCAGTGATGCGTGAAGCTAACCTGTACTAATCGGCCGTGAGGCTTGACCTACCTCTAAGGCAAACGTTTGTGTGCTCGAGACCAGGGTTGGGAGTGAGAGCCCATCGCAATCGCGATGCTGGTCTCCCGACTCGAGCGACGCTCGAAATCGTACTTCCAAAATTTTCCGGTGACGATGTCGGAGGGGCCATACCCGATCCCATCCCGAACTCGGAAGTCAAGCCCTCCAGAGCCGATGGTACTGCATGCGTGAGTGTGTGGGAGAGTAGGACGTTGCCGGGCAATATTCGAAGCCCCACCTCGATTTCGAGGTGGGGCTTTTCTTTTTGTCCATGGTTCACCGGAAATGGCCTCTCGGGCTGGCGTCCGCACGCATTTTCGTCGTAGATCCTGGGTCGCCGCCCCGTGCGAGTGCCCATGAGCTCCCGTCGACGCATTTTGATCGGCTTGCTGGCCGCCTTAGGTGGCGCCGGAACGCTGAGCGCGGTCGTGTGGCTGTGGTGGATCCCGTCCACGGTGCGCGCACGGGTCGCGGCAGCCGCGGAGACCCGTGGGCTGGAAGGCGCGATCGGGGGCATCGACATCGGCGTCTCGTCTATCGGACTGCGTGATGTCGACCTGCACTCGACGGATGGGACGTCATTGCGTGTGCGCGTTGGCGAGGTGCGGCTCGTGGCCGGGCTCGCAGGCCTCGCGACACGAGGCACGTCGGCCGTGCGCCGGGTGCGCATGCGTGACGTGACGATCGAGCTCGACGTCGACCGCGCGCTCCCCGACGTTCTGCGCAGGCTCCGCGGCACGGGAACGAGGTCGGAGGCCCGGGCTGCGTCGGATCGCAGCGTGCAGGTCGAGGGGCTCGAGGTGATCGTTCGCGATCCGCACGGGACGCTGGTGCAGGTGCGGGGCGGTCGCGCCCAGCTCACGAGCGACGTGCTGCGGTTGGCGGCGGGCCCTGTGGAGCTCGCGCCCGAGGAGCCGGACGGCGCGCGGGCTGGACAGGTCGCGGTTCGGCTGCGGCGTCGCGAGGAGGGCTGGAAGCTCGAGCTCGCGTCCGCCGAGGGCGTGGCGCTTCGGTATCGCGAGCGGGAGGGGGACGAGCGCAATCCTCTCTGGTCACGTGTCGGCGCGGACATCGATGTGCTGTCCCCGCTCATCGCGTCCGAGGACGATGACGAGGCGGAGGAAGGGAGCGCGGAGCCGCGCGACGATGGCGCCGAGGGCGAGCCCGGAGGCGCGCTGATTGGTCGCATTCGCGCGGTGCTGGGACCGAGGCTCGCTCCGGGCGCGCTCCTGCAGGTGGGAGCCCTGTCGGTGCGAGCCGGTCGAGAGGACGGGGCGCGCACCGTGCTCCGCGACCTCGGCGCGGAGGTTCATGCGATCGCGAACGGACGTCTCGAGCTCACGGGGTCGGGGCGCCCGGGCCGCGGCGGGCGACTCGGATGGGAGCTCACCGTCGACCCCGATGCCCTCCGCGCAGAAGGGAGGCTCGAGTTTCAGCGCCTGCCCTTCGTCTTGCTCGTACCTCTCTTGCCCCCGCTCCCGTTCCACCGGCCCGAGGAGGCGCGACTCAGCGGCGCGCTCTCCATCGAAGGCCGCGGCGCGACGCGGATTCACATGACCGGCGACGTCTCGGTGGACGATCTCGCGTTCTCGTCACCGCGGATCGCTCCGCACCCCGTCCGCGGGCTCGCGTTCGGCGTAGCGGGGGATGCCGACTGGAACCCGCTGACGCGCACGCTCGACGTTCACGAGGCCACGATGACGGTGGGCCGGGCGTCCGCGCGGCTGTCCGGCACGCTGGAGTGGCCGGCCGACCACTACCTCGTCGATCTCACCGCGACCCTGCCGCCCACCGACTGCAACACCGCTGTTGGAGCGATTCCGGTCGACCTGCTGGACGAAGTGGCGGCGTTCACCTTCAGCGGTCGCATTGGTGGGCGGATTCGCGCCCGCATCGATTCGCGTGACTTGGACGCCACGTCGCTCGACGTGCACGTGGCGGATGGCTGCCTCTTCGAGACGGCGCCTGCGTTGGCCGATATCCGGCGCTTCCAAGCGCCGTTCACGCATCGGGTCGTGGAGCCGGACGGGACGGTGTTCGAGATGGAGACGGGCCCCGGGACGTCGAACTGGACGCCGATTCGCGACATGAGCCCCTTCTTCGTCCGGGCGGTGCTCGGGCACGAAGACGGTGCGTTCTTCCAACACCACGGGTTCTCCGTCGGGTCGATCCGGCGCGCGCTGATTCGGAATCTGCGAGCTGGCCGGTACGCCTACGGCGCGTCGACCATCACCATGCAGCTCGTGAAGAACGTTTTCCTCCGTCGTGAGAAGACGCTGGCCCGCAAGGCGCAGGAGGTGCTGCTGACGTGGTGGGTCGAGTTCGTCATGTCGAAAGAGGAGATCCTCGAGCTCTATCTGAATGTGATCGAGTACGGGCCCGGCGTGTACGGGGTTCGCAATGCGGCCGAGCATTACTTCGGGCTCACGCCGGACCAGCTCGGACCCGCCGAATCGGCCTACCTCGCGACGATTCTCCCGAACCCGAAGGCCTACCACTCCCAGTGGGAGCAGGGGAGCGTGCCGGAGCGTTTCCAACGGCGTGTCGATCGCTTCCTGCAGAGCCTCGGCTCGCGCCACCTGTATGACGAGGAGGCCGTCGCAGCCGGCATCGCCGGCATGGCCGACCTGCACTTTCAGCATCCCGGTGACCCGCCTCGAGAGGCGGAGCCGCCTCGGGGGCACGCGGCGCCGCTTCCGCTCGGGCTCTCCCTCGACCAGCAATGGGACGAGGCGTTCCCGCCCGACGCGGTGCCGGCGGACGAGGAGAGCGCGGGCGACTCGGCTCCCTGAGCTCGACGTTGGGCGACCTTCGTTGGCTTGCCTCGAGTCGATCGCGACGCGCGCTCCCGCCACTC
The DNA here is from genome assembly GCA_963832725.1 of uncultured Pseudomonadota bacterium. Taxonomy (GTDB): domain Bacteria; phylum Myxococcota_A; class Polyangia; order Polyangiales; family Sandaracinaceae; genus JAEZBP01. The sequence continues at coordinate 1,193,349 of CAWHVG010000005.1, read as the reverse complement.
CTCGAGCGCGTCAGCCGACGTGACCGGCTCGGCGGGAGTACGCGGGCGAGCCCGCGGGATGCAGCCCCCTGAACGGCGCCGCCCTGGATCTCGTAGTCGCGGTGTCGGTCCTGCGTGCGACGCGTTGGTCGTTTGGCCCGGCTTCGGTGTATTCTTCGGTGGCCGGTTCTGGAGGTCGGAGTTGGAATACGAAGACGACGACGAGGGCACCGCGGTCCTCTCCGCGGCGAGCCTCGGGCTCCCGCCGCGTGCTTCCATCACGCCGTTCTTGATCCTCCTCGCGGGCGACGAGGCCGGGAAGATGATCCGTCTCGAGGGCGAGGTCACCATCGGTCGCAGCCCGAAGGCGTTCCTGCAGCTCACCGGCGAGGGCGTGTCGCGCCTGCACGCGCGCCTCTTCCGGAACGGCGGCATCACGTACGTGGAGGACCTCGGCTCGACCAACGGCACCTTCGTCAACGGTGAGCGCGTGCGCGGGGCGGTCGCTCTCAGCGACGGCGACAAGATCCAGGTGGGCGCCAGCTTCTTGCTGAAGTTCTCGCTGCAGGACGCGCTCGAGCAGAGCTTTCAGCAGCAGCTCTACGAGGCCGCGCTTCGCGATCCGCTGACCAAGGTCTTCAACCGTCGGGCGCTGACGGATCGCCTCGAGACGGAGCTCGCGCACCTCACGCGGCACCACACCGAGCTGTCGGTGATGATCTTCGACCTCGATCACTTCAAGCGCATCAACGACACCTTCGGGCACCTCGCCGGCGACCACGTGCTGCGCTCGTTCGCGAAGCTGGTGGACGGCATGACCCGGCGGGAAGACTTCTTCGCGCGCTATGGCGGCGAGGAGTTCGTCATGCTCTGCCGCGCCACCAACCTCGAGCAAGGGCGCCAGCTCGGCGAGCGGATCCGCATGGCCGTGGAGCGCGAGCACATCCTCTTCGAGGGCCGACCGGTCCCGGTCACCGTGAGCATCGGAGTCGCCAGCGCCGCCCCGCGCGCCACGCCGGCCGAGGTCCTGACCGTCGCGGACGCGGCGCTCTACCGCGCCAAGGAAGGCGGCCGGAACAGGGTCGTCGCGTTCACGGGCGCGCCCTGATCGCTGCGCCCCTTTCGTCGGTCAGACGTGGACGGAACGCGCCCCGCCGAGCCCACGCGGCTCACGCGGTGAAGTCCTGGTTCCCCCGCTCGCTCGAGGTGTGGGGCTGTTTCGGTACGTGGCTCCACGCCGCGGCCGGCTCGCGCGACGCGGTCGGCCGTTGCGGGCCTGCGTCCGCGTTCCGCGGTCGCTTCCGTGCGCGTGCTCGAGGTGTGGGGCTGTTCCGGTACGTGGTTCCGTGCCACGGGCGGTGGCTCGTGCGCGAGGGGGCATCGGCCTCTCGGCTGAGCGCGCGGGTGGCTCCCCGTTCCGCGGCCGCGTCGCCCGCGTGCGGGGCTCGTGCGCATCGGCCTCGTCGGCCGAGCGCGCGGGTGGCTCCCCGTTCCGCGGCCGCGTCGCCTGCGTGCGGGGCTCGTGCGCATCGGCCTCGTCGGCCGAGCGCGCGGGTGGCTCCCCGTTCCGCGGCCGCGTCGCCTGCCGCGCCGGGGCTCGGGGGCGCGGATCCACGCGCGCCCGCGACTTCACGTCCCGGGCGCGCGCGTCGGTCGAGGCCGGAGCGGCTACTCCTCGTCGCCGCGCAGCCTTGCGAGGACGCTGATGTCCTCCAGCGTAGTCATGTCGCCGCGCACTTCGCCGCTGGTGGCGAGCTCCTTCAACAGGCGGCGCATGATCTTGCCGCTGCGCGTCTTGGGGAGCGCGTCCGCGAAGCGGATGGCATCCGGCCGCGCGAACTTGCCGATCTCGGTCGCGACCTGATCGCATCAGCCCCTGGCGCAGCTCGTCGGAAGGCGTGAAGTCGCCCTTGAGCGTGACGAACGCCACCAGCGCCTGCCCCTTGAGCTCGTCCGGACGGCCCACGACGGCCGCTTCGGCGACGGACTCGTGCGCGACCAGGGCGCTCTCGACCTCCGCGGTGCCCAGACGATGCCCGGCGACGTTCACCACGTCGTCGACACGGCCCATCACCCAGAAGTAGCCGTCTTCGTCCCGCCGCGCGCCGTCACCGGTGAAGTAGATGCCCGGGAAGCGGCTGAAGTACGTCTCCTGGAAGCGCTCGTCGTCGCCCCAGACGGTCCGGAGCATCGAGGGCCAGGGTCGATTGATCACCAAGAGGCCGCCTTCGTTCGGGCCGGCCTCGCTGCCGTCTTCCCGGAGGATCTTCGGCTGGATGCCGGGCACGGGGAGGCAGCATGAGCCGGGCTTGGCGTCGGTGGCGCCCGGGAGCGGCGTCATCATGATCCCGCCCGTTTCCGTCTGCCACCAGGTGTCGACGATCGGGCAGCGCTCCCCGCCGATGATGTTGCGGTACCACATCCAGGCTTCGGGGTTGATCGGCTCGCCCACGGTGCCGAGGAGGCGCAGCGAGCTGAGATCGTGCTTCATCGGGTGGTGGTTGCCCCACTTCACGAACGCCCGGATCGCGGTCGGCGCGGTGTAGAGGATGGTGACGCCGTGCCGCTCGACGATGTCCCAGAAGCGGCCGGGATCGGGGTGGTTCGGCGCGCCCTCGTACATCACCGCCGTCGCGCCGTTCGCGAGCGGCCCGTAGACGATGTAGCTGTGGCCCGTCACCCAGCCGACGTCGGCCGTGCACCAGTAGGTGTCGTCCTCCTTCAGGTCGAACACCAGCTTGCTGGTCAGGTAGGTGCCCACCATGTAGCCGCCGGTCGTGTGGACGACGCCCTTGGGCTTTCCGGTGGTACCCGAGGTGTAGAGGATGAAGAGGTTGTGCTCGGCCTCGAGCGCGGGCGCCTCGCAGTCGGCGTCGACCGCCTCCACGATGTCGTGCCACCAGTGGTCGCGGCCACCGGTCATCGTGACCTCGTTGCCGGTGCGGCGGAGGGTGACCGTCTGCTTCACGCTCGGGCATTCCTCGAGCGCGCGGTCGACCTGCTCCTTGAGCGGCACGACCTTTCCGCGACGCCAGGCGCCGTCCTGGGTGACGATCAGCTTGGCCTCGGCGTCATTCACGCGGTCGCGCACGGCCTCGGCCGCGAACCCGCCGAAGATGACGCTGTGCACCGCGCCGATGCGCGCGCACGCCAGCATCGCGATCGCCGCCTCGGGCACCATGCCCATGTAGATCGCGACGCGATCGCCCTTCTGGATGCCGAGCCGCTTGAGCACGTTGGCGAAGCGGCAGACCTCGCGGTGGAGCTGGTGATAGGTGAGGACGCGGACGTCGCCCGGTTCGCCCTCCCAGATCAGCGCGGCCTTGTTGCGGCGCGGTCCGTCGAGGTGTCGGTCCAGGCAGTTGTAGGAGATGTTGGTGGTGCCGTCGGCGAACCACTTGGCGTGGGGCGCGTCCCACTCGAGCCCTTTGGTGGGCTGGTCGAACCAGACCAGCTCCGACGCGACATCGAGCCAGAAGCGATCCGGCTCCTCGATGCTGCGTTGGTAGAGCTCGTCGTAGGCTTTGCGCGATCCGATATGCGCCTTCTCGGCGAATTCCGCGGGCGGCGCAAAGACGCGCGACTCGCGCGACACGCTCTCGATCGTCCCTTTGGTCATGGTTCGCGCCGCCTCCGTGCTGAAATTGGTGTGGATGATCTCGCGGCGTGGAGCGCGCGTCGGTCGCACAGCGCGTCACGCAGCGGAAGCGCGAGGATTCCACAACTGCCGGGTGCGTTTCCACCGCGCGCCTATGCGTCGGCTCACGGCGATCTGGGCCTCTCGCTCTCCGTCGGAGAACCTCGCTCCCCGGCGTGCGGGCGGGACGGCCCGTGTTTCCGCCCGTTCCCGCTCGCGAAATGCGCTCGCGTTGGCTCGTCGGCCCGAACGCACATTCGGGCCGTCGCGCGCCGAGCTCCTTCGCGCTGGGTGCTCGACGCACTGCTGGGGCGCCGTCGACGGCGCCGCGGGCGGATGGAAGACTCCGGATCGGATGCGAGAGCTCCGCGACAAGTACGTCGAGATGCGCGCGATGCGCCTCGAGGACGCCGAAGGCCGGGCCGGGGACCCTCGGGCCCGGATGCGTGCGCTCGCCGCTCGCTTCCCGGGCGCGCTGCGGGAGATTGACGCGCTGCCGATGGGGTCGATCGAGGCGCGGATTGCCGAGCTCGAGCGGGTGGTCCGAGGCGGCGAGCCGCCTCGCTGGGCGGTGATGCTGGCCCATTACCACGGCTGGATGCGGGCCGCGCTCGCACTCCGCCGTCATGGTGGGCGCGAGCGGTCGGTGGCGCTGACCTGGGTGCGCACCGAGTACCGGCCAGGCGCGCACGAACCCTCGGTCGAGGCGCTCTCCGACGCGGTCGATTGCTTGCTCGCGCCGCCGGGCGGACGGCTCAACCGGGCGGTCTTCGCGCTGCTCGGGGAAGAACACGCGGCGAGCCCGGATTCGATCGAGCGGGAGCTCTTCCCCGCGCCCGGCGCGTCCTGAGCGTCGCGCTGCTCGAGGAAGAGCTCGCCGCGAGCCCGGATTCGAACGAGCGAGAGCGCTTCCCCGCCCGCGGGACCGCCTCGAGAGATCGCCAGAGAGGCCGCGAAGCGGTTGACGATTGCCGTCCTCGACCGAGAACGTGACCGGACGGCGCGCGCCGAGCCCCCGCGAACTCGGCCGTCGAGGCCTCCGGGGATGAATCTCAGGCGCTCGGAGAGCGTCCACGGACGCGCAGAATGCTTGAAGAAAAACCCCATACAGCCTATTCAGGTGTCCGCCCACGGGGGGAGGCCCCGGACGGCGAGGTGGAGGACTAGATGGGTCGACGTCTAGGGTCGGTGCTTCTTTGCGCGGTCGCCTTCGCGTCGCTTGCCGCGCCGACGAGCGCGACGGCACAGCGCGGGATCCCGATTAACATCGAGTCGGTTCCGCCCGGCGCGACGGTGTACCTCGACTCCACGACGAGCCCGCCGCTCGGGATGACCCCGCTGCACAACGTGCGGGTCCCGCGCGGGGATCACACCTTCATCTTCCAGCTCACCAACCACGAGGAGGCGCGGCTCTCGGTCAGCGTGCGCCGCCGGCGCGAGACGTTCCGGGCCGTGCTCCGGGCGCTGGCCACGGTCGAGGTCTCGGCGGGCAACGAAGGCGCCCGCGGCGGGCACGTGCTGGTCGACGGGAGGCCGGTCGGCGATTTGGGCGCCACGCCGATCCGCGTGACCGATTCTGCAACCCGGCCGGCATCAGGTCCGGGTCAACCGCGAGGGCTACCAGAGCTTCGAGCAGTGGGTCGAGGTCGGTGGCGGGCAGCTCGTGCGCCTCGCGGCGATGCTCGAGCGCGAGGCGCCGCAGACCGGGGAGATCCTCGTCTCCGGACCGCCCGGCGCGCCGATCTTCGTCGACGGGCAGCCGTCCGGCACCACGCCGACGGTGGTCGAGGGCGTGACGGTCGGTCCGCACACGGTCGAGATCCGTCCGCCAGGGCAGCAGCCCTACTCGCAGCAGGTGACGATCCTGGCCGGGCAGCGGGCCACCGTGACCATGCAGGGGGCCAGCGGCGGAGCGCTGCGCGTGGTCGCCACCGCGCCGGGGGCGACGATCAGCATCGACGGCGAGGTCATCGGGCCCTCGCCGGCCGTGCGCGAGGGGCTCTCGGCGGGTGAGCACATCGTCGAGGCGAACGCCGACGGCTATCAGCCGGCCCGGCAGACGGTGCAGGTCGAGGCGGGGCAGTCTCGCGTCGTCTCCCTCGAGATGCAGCAGGAGCAGGGGGAGCCGGGACGGGTCGTCGTCCAGGCCAACGTCGACAGCGCGACGGTCAGCATCGACAACGAGGAGCGCGGCACGGCGCCCGTCGTCTATACGCCCGAGGCGGGGCCGCACGCCGTGGTCGTCCGTGCCGAGGGCTACCAGGAGTACAGTACGACCTGCACGACAGCTCCGGGCCAGAACTGCGAGGTCGACGCGGTGCTCGTGCCGCAGCAGGTGCGCGTCCGGGTCGCGGTGCAGCCGGGGATCCGCGGCGCCGAGCTGCAGATTGACGGCGACCCCGTCGGTCCCGTGCCCTTCGACGGCACGCTGCCGGCCGGCTCGCATCGGCTGGTGGTGAGCGCGCCGGGCTTCGAGCCGCACGAAGAGCAGGTGCTCCTGACGCCCTCGTCCGAGGTGCGTCCCTTCGACGTCACGCTCGCCGAGATCCAGCAGGGGATGACCGAGCGCGAGCGTCGCGCGCAGTTCCAGCAGATGGAGCGTCAGCGCGCGGCCGCGGTCACCCACTCGGCGGCGCCGCTCCCGGTCAATCAGGCCAGCATGGATTTCTCGCTGGGCTGGCCCTACTTCGGCGAGGTCCGGCTGAACGTCGGCATCCTCGACTTCCTCGACGCGGGCTTCGCGGTGCGCAGCTTCGGGCGGCTCACCAACTTCGAGGGGCGCGTGCGCGCTGGCTACCGGCCGCTGCAGCAGCTCGCGATCGCCGCGCAGGCGCGCTTCGGCGGCGGCATCGGGCCGACCACGGGCTACGCCGCGCCAACCGGGTACACGGACGCGGCGGGAATGCCGCAGACCTGGTCGCCGACCTCGCCCGCCGCCGCCGACCACATCAACACGCGACCGACGATGGTCGGCACCCCGACCTACTCCTACCCGGTCAACAGCGCGTTCTTCAGCCTGGAGCTGCTCGGGAGCCTGCTCTTCAGCGAGCAGGCCGCGTTCACGCTCTGGGTGGCGATGGACATCACCTCGGACGAGTACGCGGGTCACCCACTCAACTCGAGCGCGTACCTCGACACCGGGCCGAACGGAATGGCCTACTGCACGGCCAGCGGCACGACGCTGCACTGCCCGCGCGAGGACTACGCCCGGGCTCGCCTGGGCGGCTCGCTGGAGCTGGTCCTGACCCGACACTGGAACATCTTCTTCCAGCTGGAGGGCATCCTCAGCAGCCAGCCGCGCCGCATCCTCGGCAACCTGATTGGCATCCAGACCAACGACACGCAGTTCTATTTCCGGATCGGGACGACCTACAAGTTCTGATAACCGGGGCGTTGGGCCGATTGAAGGCTTCCCGCGAGGGTTCGATGGCGTACCCTGCGCGTTCATGCCGAGGGTCCGGACAGCCTTGGCGTTCGCGTTGGTGCTCTTTTCCGCAGTGCCCGGCGCGCGCGCGCAGCCGCCGCCCCTGCTCCCCGCCGACGCACCGCTGACCCTGCGTCCGGGGCGCGGGCTGCGCCGCTTCGCCGGAGCCGTGGCCCGCACGTTGTCCCTCCGCCTCTCGAACCCGGTGAGCGTGGGGCAGGCGCCGCCGCCGGAGATCATGGAGGCGGTGCCGACCGGGCACGTGGCCATGGCGCGCGAGCACGGGGTGGTGCTGCTCGTCCTCGCGGGGCCCGAGACGCAGGTCTACCGTAGTGAGGTGTCGATCCGCGGGCAGAGCGGTCAGGCGGCGGTGCGTGCGGTGGCGCTGGCCGTCGAGACCCTCCGCGACGCGGCGCTCGACGGCCCACCGGAGGGCTTCGAGCCCACCTCGACCCGGCGGACCTGGGAGCTGCGCGGTCACGAGGTCACCTGGATCTACCGCGAGCCCGAGGGAGGCATCTTCGGGCCGCGGCAGCGCGTGGACGCGGAGGCGAAGCCCTGGTTCTATCTCGGCGCCGTGGCCGGCCTCACGACCGGTCGGGTCGGTGGGCTGGTCGGGCCGCGGATCGGGCTCGGCCTCTGCCTCCACGACGGCTGTCTCTCCATCGAGGGCGACGTTCCCCTGCTGGCGCAGGAGACGATTGGCTGCGATGGAAACCGGATCGACTATCGGCCGGTCACGCTCGGGCTCCGGCTCTCGTACCGGCCGATCCACATCGACGACGTCGTCTTGATCGGGCTCAGCCTGGGCGTGATCAGCCGCTTCGGCCTGGTCAACGTGGTCGGCGCCGACACCAGCCGGCTCTCGACCGACTTCGGGGTGCGCTCGGGGGTGGAGGTGGCCTGGCGGATGGGCGGGCCTTTCGAGCTGGCGCTCGACGTCGGGGCCGATGTGAGCGTGTCGCCGGCCCGCATCGTCCGCAGCGGGGGCACGGGCGCGTGTTCCACCGTCGAGAGCGTGCTCGTCGAGGACATCGTCACGCTCTGGAGCGCGGTGGTTCTCCGGGTGAGGCCATGAGAATCCGGCCCGCCGATGGATTTTTCGGTTCCGAGGTCGAAAAACCGACGGCCGCCGAGCGACCCACGAACGTGGGAGCGACGATGGCCAGCGGGCGTTTCAGCGCGATCCCCGGCGGGGTCGACGCCGACGAGGCGCGGCTCCGCGACGCGGCGGCGGGGGATCAGCGGGCGGTGCGGGAGCTCTATCGAGAGCATCTCGACCGCGTGTACCGCTGTGTGGCCCGCATCCTCGGGCCGGGGGACGGCGACGTCGAGGACGTGGTGCAGCAGGTCTTCTTGGTGGCGCTCGACGGCGCCGGGAAGTTCGACGGGCGCTCTCGGGTGTCCACGTGGCTGGTCGGGATCGCGACGCGGCGCGCGCTGGACGCCGCCCGCTCGCGCTGGCGGCGGCGGCGCTGGAGCAAGGTGACGGAGTGGGTGGGGCTCGGGAGGCCGGCGTCGGCGCCCGACGCGCGGCTCGATGCGCTCTCGGTCGCGGAGGCGGCCCTCGCCGAGCTCACTCCGGACCAGCGCATGGCGTTCGTCCTCCACGAGGTGGAGGGCTACACGTTCGAGGAGATCCGCGAGATGACCGGTACGGGCATCTCGACGCTGCACGCTCGGGTGAAGGCGGCGCGCCGCCGGATTGACGCGCTCCTGGCCGAGCATGCGCCCGAAGGAGGCGGACGATGACCGAGCGTCCGACCGATAGCCTCGCGGTGGCCGAGGTGCTCCGCGAGAACCCGCCCTCGCCGAACGACATCGCGCGCGTGCGGCTGGAGCAGCGGGTGTTGGCGGCGGCGGGGGATCGTTCCGTCGTTCGCAGGCCGCTGCGGGTGGCGCTCGGTGCCGGCGTCGTGCTGGCGGCGGCGGCGGCGGCGCTGGTGTTCCTCGCGCTCGACGACGAGCCCGCGGCGCCGGTCGCGCGTTTCGAGCGGCGCGAGGCCAGCGCGTCGGTGGAGCGCGGCACGCTGGAGGAGGGCTCGGCCCTGCGCACGGAGCCGCACGAGGTGGCGGACATCCAGATTGTTGACTCCCGGGTCCGCATCGAGTCCGCGAGCCGTCTCCGCATCGCGCGGCTGACCTCGGAGCGGCTGGCGCTCGAGCTGGAGGACGGAGCGGTGCGGGTGGCGTTCCATCCGCGGCAGCGGGGGCGCGAGCGCATGACCGTCGAGACGCCCAACGCGCGGGTCGAGGTGGTCGGCACGGTGTTCCGGGTGGAGGTCGGCGGCGACGGCACGCGGGTGGCGGTGTCCGAGGGAACCGTTCGTGTGGTGCCCCTCGACGGCGGGCCGGTCCGTCTGGTTCACGCCGGGCAGAGGACGCACGTGGAGGCCGCCGAGATCGCGCGCGCCGACGAGGAGCGCGAGGGCCTTCCCGAGCGGCTCGCGCCGGAGAGTGATCCTTCGAGCTCGGACGTATCGGAGGCGGCTCCTCTGGCCGTGGACTCGTTCGAGACGCTCGTTCCCGAGGACGCGCCGGCGGCTCTCGACGAGCCGAGCGGGGAGTCCGGCGAGGCGATCGAGCCGGAGCCCGAGTGGGAGCGCGGAGCGGAGCCGGTCGACACCAGCGACGGTTTGGAGGCGACTGCTGCGCGCGACGAGACCGGGGCGAACCGTGTAGAGACCGCGGCGAACCCGGCCGAGGCTGCGCCCCGGCGCAGCGATCCCGCCGAGCTCTTGTCCCGCGCCGTCGAGCTCATCCAGGACGGGCACGAGGCCCGCGCGCTGCCGATCCTGCGCGCGCTGACCCGAGCGTCGGTTCCGGCCCGGGTTCGCACGGACGCCTGGCTTCGCATCGGTGACGTCAGCGAGCGCGAGGGGAGGCTCGATCAGGCCGTGCGCGCGTACCGCGCCGCGGAGCAGGCGGGGCGAGGACACTCCCAGGCCCACAACGCGATCTTCTCGCTGGCCAGACTCCAGGAGCGCCGCCTGCACGACGTCGAGGCGGCGCGGGTCAGCTACGAACGGTACCTGCGCGAAGCGCCGCAGGGTGCGCTCGCTTATCAGGCGCGGGTGGCGCTCTGCCGCCTCGGACGGACCGAGCACTGCGCTGCGCGCTGAGGTGAGCGGGTGCGGCGCGCGGTGGGCACGACGGACGCTCGTCCGCGATGACGCGAGGTCGGCTGTCGCGCCTCTCCTTTTCTGGTAGCGTGCCGCCATGATCGAGGGTCTGTTCATCGTCCTCGAGGGGGTCGACGGCGCTGGCACGACGACCCACACCTCTTTGCTTGCCAAGGCCCTCCGGAAGAAGGGGCTGCCCATCCACACCACCCGCGAGCCGAGCGACGGCCCGGTGGGCGTGCTCATCCGGCAGATTCTGACGGGTCGGGTGGTGGTGCCGGGCATCAGCGGGAACCGGCCGTCGTCGTGGAGCACGATGGCGCTGCTCTTCGCGGCGGACCGGATGGACCACATCGAGGCGAGCATTCACCCGAACCTCATGGACGGGGTGACGGTGCTCAGCGATCGCTACGACGCGTCCTCGGTGGCCTACCAGTCGATCACCGGTGGCGGTGAGCCCGAGACGGTGGAGTGGGTGCGTCAGATCAACCAGCACGCGCGGCGGCCCGATCTGACCATCGTGCTGGACGTGGAGCCCGGCGAGGCCGCCCGGAGGCGAAACGAGCGGAGCGCGGGTCGCGAGCTCTACGACGACCTGGAGCTCCAACAGCAGCTGGCGGCGTTCTATCGGGACATCGAGAAGTTCTTCCCCGGCGATCGGATCGAGCACATCGATGCGGGTCGGTCGGTCGAGGAGGTGGCGCTCGACATCCTGCACGCCGTGGAGCGCCTGCGCGGCGAGCGTTGAGAGCGGTGCCGAGGATGTGCCCACGCTGGCTGCTCCTGGCCGCCGCCTTCGCGTTCTCCGCCTGTGGCGGCGCGAGCCCGCATGCCGAGACCCGCGCGGAGCAGGTCGAGGAAGCGCCGCCGCCGCGCGCGCCCGTTCGGCAGGGGACCATCGCGCGCGCCGAGCTCGACGCCGTGCTCGAGCAGGGCCTCGGGCGCTTTCTGCAGCGGGTCACCACCGAGCCCGATCTGGAAGAGGGCCGCTTCGTGGGCCATCGCCTCACCGCGCTTCGGAGCGAGCTCTTCGACGGGGTGGATCTTCACGCCGGGGACACGGTGGTGCGCGTGAACGGGATGCCGGTGGAGCGGCCCGAGCAGGCGCTGGCCGCCTGGGACGCGCTCCGGGTGGCCAGCGAGCTGACCGTCGACTTTCTCCGCGACGGAGAGCGTCACCAGCTTCGTTTCGCGATCGAGGAGTGAGATCGATGAGGGGTGAGCACGCCGCGCGCGTCGTAGATGTCGGAGGTGGAAGTCGTGACCGGCATGGCCGAGCGATCGGCGTCGAGATTGGGTGCGCGCCCTCACAGGAAATGCAAGGCATTTTCGAGGAGGCTCGCGCCCGAGATCGGCGTCGAGGGCCGGCCAGACCGTGTCGCGATCTCCGCCGAGGACATCTAGGACGTTGGGTGATCGACATCTTCGCAACGAGGCACGCGATTGGCGCGGCGCTGGCGCTCGCGGCTCTGCTGGCGGCGCCGGCGGCGCGAGCCCAGGTGCAGGTCGTGGAGGAAGGGCCTGCCACCGAGTCGCAGGTGGTCGAGCGTGGCTACCTGCGCGGTCAGGGACGCGGCGTGCAGTACGGCGCACAGCTCACCAGCCCGATCTACGTGAGCCCCGTGACGCCCGGCGGTGCCGGAGCGCAGCCGGTCGGCGTCGGGGCCGGGGCCGGCGTGCTGGGCCGCGTGGGATGGGAGTTCCCCTCGGGCTTCACCGTCGACCTGCTCGGCGGGATCGCCGCCAACGGGGTGAACACCCAGGGACACATGATGATGAGCAACGTGCTCACCCGCGTCGACGTCGGCTTGGCCGGCCGCTACATGTTCTTCAACGAGACGGCGTTCGTCCCCTTCCTGCAGCTCGGCGCCACCATCCGCTGGCACTTCTTCGACTACATCGACTCGGCGAACACCGTTCAGCACGGCACGAGCCAGCTCACGCTCGCGCTGCAGGGTGGCGTGGGCTTTCAGATCGAGCTCTCGCCCTTCTTCGGCATCGAGGCCGGATGCCTGGTGGAGTGGGCGGCGCCCGGAAGGACCTTCCAGGGGCCGGGATACTTCTCCGTGCTCCCCTTCGCAGGCGTCACGCTCTACGTCTACGACGAGACAGGCCACTGACGGCGCGCACGCTTCGTCCGTGAGCGCCGCTCAGAAGCGGCCGTGCAACGTGACGCTCCCCGGTCCGACGCGCAGCGCCGCCTGGGCGCGGGCCGCGGCGTCGACGTCCTCGTCGGAGGGAGCGAGCGCCCACTCGAAGAGGCCCACCGCGGCCAGGATCGCGCCGACGCCGGCCGCCGTGATGGTGACCGCACGGATGATGTTCTGCTCGGATTGCTGGGCGGTGAGCGCATCGGCCTGGTTGCGGAGCATCGTGCACGCTGGGTTGTCGTAGCCCAGGCGGACGCAGCCCACGCCCATCTGGTTGTCGTACATCTGCTGGGTGCTGCGGATGGAGGCGTCCGTGTTGGGGATCTGGGTCTCGTTCCAAATCAGCACCGGGGCGGCGCCGAGGAGCAACGCGGCGCCACCGATCGTGAGGCCGATTCCGATCGTGCGCTGCTGGGACGCGGCCTCCAACCGCTGGCGGCGCGCATCGAGCGTCCAGCTCAGCGGCGGCGCGATGACCACCGTGCTCGCGGCCGGCACCTGCACGCGACCCTCGAAGCCTTGGCGGTCGGTGACCTCCAGCTCGATCTCGTGCGCGCCGACGGGTAGCTCCAGCCGCAGGCCCATCATCGGCTCACCGTCGACGCGGATGAGATAGGGCGCGTTGGGCAGGCGGACGCGGACGCGCCCGACCTCGTCCGGCGCCGGATCCGGGTTCCGCTGCATCTCGAAGCGAACCTCGGCTTCGGCCCCGTCGCCGATCTCGATCCGCTGCGTCCGGCTCTGGTAGCCGGCGCGGCTGGCCCGGACCTCGTGCGGCCCGGCGCGCAACGGGAGCGTGGACGGGAGCGGTGTGATGCCGACCGATTCGCCGTCCACGTCGATGCGAACCTCGGGGATCGACGCGCTCACGCGGAGGGTGCCGCGGGGGACGATCTCTTCGCGCAGCGTGACCTCGAGCTCGACGTCTTCTTGGCCGGCGACGGCGATGCCGCGGCGCACGGTTTCGTGGCCCGGCGCCCGCACCTCCACCGTGTGGGAGCCGGCGGAGACGGGGAGCGGCGCGGCGAGCGGCGTGGTCGCCACGTCGACTCCGTCCAGCGCGACGCGCGCCCCGTTCACGTCCGCGCGCACCATCAGATGGCCGATGCGGGCCCGCTGCTCCTCGAGCGCTTCCTCGGCCTCGCGGCGTCGTCGCGGGCGAAGCTCGTCGCCGGCCTCGCGCAGATAGCGCTCGTACGCTTCGGCGGCTTCCACCGCGTGTCCGAGCGCGGCGTGGACGCGCGCCAGGTTGTAGAGGGTCTGGTGCGCGGGCGCGAGCTCGTACGCGCGCGAGAACTCCGCCAGCGCGGCGTCGAAGCGGCTCTCGTTGAAGAACTGGATGCCGCGGTCGAAGTGCGACGCCGCTTCGGCCGTGCGCTCGGGGGGCTGCTCGTCCTGCGCGCGCCCGGACGCGGCGAGCAGGGAGAGAGCCAGCATCGCCACCACGGCGCACGCGAGTCCGCTCCTTCGCTCCATCGCAGGGAGGATACAAGCTCTACCGCGCTTCGGGTGAGAGGGACTCCCCGAGGGCGTCGCGTCGGCGCGAAATCGACGCTCAGTGATAGGGGTTCGGGTCCAGCCCGGCCGCTCGGGCCCGAGTGCGGCGTACGGCGGGGCGCGGCGCAGTCTCCTCGCCGGTGTCGGTCGGAGCGCCGGCGTCGGCGGCCTCGGCTCGAGGAGCGGGCGCGGGCAATGGCGTCGCGGGCTCTCGATCCTCCTCGGGCGCAGCGGGGGGCGTCGCGGCGCGGCTCGCGATCGGTGCCGGGGCGGGCGGATCCTCGGCGCGCAGCCAGGGGAGGGCGAGCAGGGCCACGACGAGCGCGCCGCCCGCCGCCCACAGCCAGGGGGAAATCCGGGGCGTGCCTCGCTTTGCCAGCGCATCCCCCTCGGGCTCGCGCTGGCGCCGCAGCGGAGGGGCGGAGAGGGCCAACGCCTCGTCGTCGTCCTCCGGGAGCTCGGGCGGCTCCGGCTCCGAGTCGAGGGCGTCCTGCGGCGTGGCGGGAGGCGGCGGCAGGCTCGAGCCGTGGTGTACCGATGCGTGCGGGCCGTCGGAGATGGTCTTGGCGCGCGCGGCGGTGCTGCCTCCGCCGAGGAGCTGCACCAGCTCCCGCCGCAGCGCCTCGGCGCTTGCGAAGCGGGAGCCCGGATTGCGATGGAACGCCTGGTGGACGAGCTCGCACCACGCTTCGTCCAGATCCGGCCGCCGGATGCGGAGGGGGACACAGTCGCCGGCGCCGATCTTCACGAAGAGCGCGCCGACGCTCTCGGCCTCGTAGGGCAGCCGGCCGGCGAGCGCCTCGTACATCATCACGCCCATGGCGTACACGTCCGAGCGCGCGTCCACGCTTCTTCCCGCCGCTTGCTCGGGCGACATGTAGTAGGGCGTGCCGACCAGCGTGCCCTCCACCGTCAGCCGGGCCACGTCCCCGGACTCGTCGAGCTTGGACACGCCGAAGTCGAGGATCTTCACCCGCTCGTTGCCCTCGGCGTCGGCGACGACGAAGATGTTCTCGGGCTTGAGGTCCCGGTGGATCACGCCTTCCTCGTGGGCGACGCTCATCCCTTCCGCGACCTGCGACATGATCTCGGCCAGACGGCGCGGCGCGAGCCGTCCTTCTTCCTGCTGGATGTCGTAGAGCGTGCGCCCGTCGAGCAGCTCCATCAGCACGTAGGCGGAGCCGTCCTCGAGCCGGCCCGCGTCGTAGGTCTCGACGACGTAGGGCGTGCTCAGCGTGCCGGCGATCTTGGCTTCCCTCAGGAGCCGCTTCATGAAGCGCGGCCGGTCGGCGTACTTCGCGTGCACCAGCTTGAGCGCGCGGCGGTGACCGGTCAGGCGGTGCTCGACCTCGTAGACGACGCCCATGCCGCCGCCACCGAGCTTGCGGATCACCTCGAGCTTGCCGAGGAGGATTCTGACCGACGAGCGCTTCGGTGTCCCGCATCCGTTCCCAGCCTATGCTCTCGAGCGTCCGCCGTGCCACGCCAGCGCGCCCAGCTCCAAGAGCACGAGAAGCGCAGCGCGATCCTCCCGTGCTCCCGGCCCGAGCCCCCCCAGCTCGCGCAGCGAGCGAGGCGCCTGGCAGGCGGTCCAGTGCATCGCCAGCCGATCCGGCAACCTCATCGCGTCGATGTCGAGCGCGGTCCGCTGGAGCACATCGTGGTCGCGCCCGGCGAAGCGGTCGTCCTCCAATCCGGCATCGAGTCGCCGCGCCGCCCCGCCGATCAACACCTCCCAGGGGTCGAGGCGGAGCGGGAACGCGCGCTCGGGGCGCTCCACGTCGCGGTAGAGCGCCGCGTGCCCCGCGGTCCAGGTGAAGAGCTCGAGGAGCTTCTCCTTCACCTGCGCGCTGATGTGCCGGAAGAGGTGGATCGGCTCGACCAGCCCGAGCGCGACCAGCGTCTCGCCGAGCCGGCCCTCGAAGCGCGGCATGAGCGCGAGCGCCATGTCGAGCTCCGCCCGATCGATGACGCCTTCGCGGACGAGCATCTCCCCGAGCAGCTCGCCCGGCTGGTTCGAGGTCACGAACGTCGGCACGCCGCGCTGGAGGTAGATCTCTTTGCGGACGCCGGCGTGCTCGCACAGGAGCAGGCCGTCGTCGCGCGCGAGGAGCACGTCGATCATCGCGCCGAGCATGGAGCGGGCGCCCAGATCGTAGAGCTCGCTCGTCTCGGCCATCTTCGTCCGCCGCCGCGCGGTCGGTGTGCGGGTCGAGGGCGGGAGGTGGCGCGCCAGCTCCGCCACGTTGGCGATCACCTTCGGCTCGGCGTCACCGACGCGGACCGAATCGGTCGCGCTCACCTCTCCGGTCGTGATGGCGCGGACGAGCTCGGCCAGCGAGAACGAGCGCGGCCCGTCGGTCCGCTCGACCCGGTAGGCGACGCTCTCGTCGAGCCGATCCGCGTCGGCGTTCGCGGGCGGTGTGATCGCGTCGATCAGGCGGGCGTCCTTCTCGATCGTCCTGGCGAGCGAGGTGCGGTCGGAGGCGTCGCCCGCGTCGTCCATGGCGGCGACGACCAGTCCGCCGAGCTCCGTTCGCAGGTGCTCGATCGGCTCGTCCACGTGCCTTTGGAGGGCTTCGCGCAGCGCCGCGGCCGAGGCCGTACGTCGCTCCGGCCGACGCTCGAGCGCGTCCAGGAGCGTGTCGCCGAGGCCGGCCGGCAGGCGCGACGCGATCGCGCGGAAAGGGCTCACGTCGCCGTCGCGGATCGCGAGCAGCACGCCGATCTCGGTCCCGCCGGCGAAGAGCGGTCGGCCCATCAAGAGCTCGGCGATCACCACCCCGGCCGCGAACACGTCGCCCCGTTGATTGACGGTCCGGCCGGCGACTTGCTCCGGCGGCAGATAGCCGAGCTTGCCCTTCGCCCGGAAGCCCGCCCCGGCGCGGCGCGCCTCGAAGAGCGCCGCCCGGGCGATCCCGAGGTCGCCGAGCTTCACGTCGCCGTGGACGGAGAGGAAGAGGTTCGACGGGCTGACGTCGCGGTGCACGACGTGGAGCGGGACTCCCTTGTCGTCGTGGACCCCATGGACCGCTGACAGCCCCGCGAGCAGCTCGGTTCCGATCCAGACCGCGAGCGGCACCCGGAGCGGGCGGCCGCGGCGTGTCAGCCAGCGGCTCAGCCGCCACAAATCCACGCCGAAGACGTACTCGAGGACGATGTACGGCGTGCCCTCGTCGAGGCCGTGGTCCAGCACGGCGACCACGCTCGGATGATCGATGCGCCGGCCGAGCTCTGCCTCGTGATCGAACATGGCCCGCTGCTCGGGGTCTTCGAGCAGCGCAGGCAAGAGGCGCTTGATGACGACGGCACGATCGCCACCGGCGCGTTGCGGCCAGAGGGCGCGGTAGACCTCGGCCATCCCGCCCACGGCGATGCGGTGCGCCAATCGATAGGGACCGATGTCGCGGGTGGGCGTGTCGTCGAGGGGAGGCCTGCGCGCCATGGCGTCACGGACCCGCGTCGGCGCGCGGGAAGCACCGGTGCATCGTGGTGTCGCAGTAGCGCAAGGGATCGCAGTCCTGGTCTCCGACGCACTCGTAGCGGCACTGTTGATCCGGTCCGCAGACGAAGGGCGGGCCGCAGTCGCTGTTGTAGACGCACTCGTTCGCGATCGCCTCGTGGCACGCGTAGGCGTGCTCGCTCTCGTCGAACGAGCAGGTCGCGCCGCTCGGGCAATCCCGATCATTCATGCACTCGGTGGTGCAGGTGCCGAAGCGGCAGACGAGCCCTTGCGTGCACTCGCTCGTGAGCGTGCACATCGCCTCCTGGGAAAGCTGGCAGAGCCCGCTGTCCCCGATCTGCAGGCACAACAACCCCGCAGCGCAGTCGCGTGAGTCGACGCACTGGCGACGGCAGAGCCCGAGGCCGCAGACGAGCGGGTCCACGCAATCGGAGTTGAGCGTGCATGCGCCGCCGAGGTTGAAGCCCGGCCGGCAGCCGGCGAGAAGAAGCAGCGCGAAGAGCGGGAGCCAGCGGGTCATGGCGTCACCAGCACGGGGGTCGCGTGGTCGGTCATCGTGCCGTCGCCGAGCTGGCCGACGTTGTTGGAGCCGAAGCAGTAGTAGTCGGTGGAGGTGGCCCGGACGCAGGTGTGATTGGTGCCTACGGCGACCTCCTCGACCGCGCCGAGCGTCGGCACCGCCGTGGGCGTGAACACCGCGATCGCGCTGACGCCCTGGCCGCACTGCGTGTAGCCGTTGTCGCCCCAGCAGTAGACCGCGCTCGCCGTGCGGGCGCAGGTGTGGGCGCTGCCGGCCGCGATCTGGATGACCGCTTCCGGGAAGGACGAGGTCTCGGTCGCTGCGGTGACGTCCGGAGCACCCAGCGCCCCGCCATCGCCGATCTGTCCCAACCCGTCGTTCCCCCAGCACCACACCGTCCCACCGCTGCGGATGGCGCACGTGTGGGTCGTGCCCGCCGCCACCTGCACCACGTCGTTCAGCCCGGGCACGAGGTGGGGCGAGAGCACGGTCGCGTCGGTGAGGCCCGGGTCGCCGACCTGGCCGGACCCGTTGTCGCCGAAGCAAGCCAGCGTGTGGTCCTCGAGCAGAGCACAGGTCGTGGATCCGAACGCGTCGATCTGGACGGGGGTGCCCGGGAGCGTCACGGCTGCCGGCGACCTCCTGCCGGTCGTGTCGCCGAGGCCCAGCTGCCCGCTGTCGTTCCCGCCCCAGCAGTAGAGCGTGCGCTCCACGATGGCGCAGGCGTGCGTCGCGCCGAGCGCCAGGTCGATCACCGCCCCGCTCGGGAGCCCGCTCAGCGAGGTCGGCGTGCTCGCGCTCGCCGCCATCGAGCCGATCCCGAGCTGTCCGGAGTCGTTGAGGCCCCAACACGAGAGCCCGCTGCCGGTCGTCGCGCACGCGAAGTACTGCCCGACGTCCAGGATCGACACCGCGCCCAGCGTCGACACGGTCGTGGGCGAGAGCCGCGGGCTCGTGGTCCCGTCACCGATTCTGTCCGTCGGTGTTGTCCCCCCAACAGCGCGGGCTCCGGCCCGCCGGGGCGGCGCAGGTGTTCTGCAGCCCTGCTGCGAGGTGCGGCGCCGAGACCGGCGGCATCGGCATCGGGGGACCGGCATCAGCCGGGCCCGCGTCGGACGGGCCCGCGTCGGAGGGGCCGGCGTCCGTTCCGACCATGCTCGCGTCGGACACGCCGCCGTCCATCATCGACATCCCGCCGTCGCTCGGCCACGCGCACACGCTCGGGCTCACGTCGGTGATGCAGACGCGGCCGTCCCAGCAGTCCCAGTCGTCGCGGCAAGGCGGGTGGCAGTGGCGGTCCGGAGCGCAGATGAGACCGTCCGGGCAGTCGCTGTTGAGAGTGCACTGCATCGTGGACTCCGGCCTGCACCCGAGCGCACCGCCGTCTTCCTGCGCGCACACGTTGCCGGGGAGGCAATCGCGATCGTCCATGCACTCGTTGGTGCACTGCCCGAACCGGCACACGAGAGGGTCGCGGCAATCGCTGCTCAGAGTGCAGTTGGTCTCCGTCTGGAGCTGACACGAGCCGAGCATGTGGTCGTCGAGCACGCACTGGAGCCCGGGATCGCAGTCGCGGTCCGTCCGACACGCGACTCGACAATAGCCGAGGCGGCACACCAGGGGCGCTGCGCAGTCGGTGTTCCGCACGCACGCGTTTCCGGGGTGGAAGGCGGGCGTGCGGGCACACGCGGCGAGCAGCGCGATCGCCGCGATCGCGGGAGCGACCCGGCGCGCGAGGGGCACGGAGCGATCGACGAGAGTGGCGGTCGTCACGATAGACACCGGCTCGCCTTCCGAGGCCGAGAAGCGGGAGCGTGGAACAGAACGTACCAGACTCGGACGTCGCCTGCTTGATCCTGGTGTACGAACTCTGCACAATGGCAGAGCCGGTGAGGGCACACGAGGGGAAGGGAGGGTGACCGTGCACAGTCGCTTCTTGATTTCGATATTGGTTCTATCGCTCTCGGCTTGCGCCGCGGACGCGACGGGCACCTCGTCGGGCGCGCTGGTCGTGACCGACCAGTGCACGGTCTCCGGCTCGGGCGCGCTCGACACAGGTGACACGATGAGCGGCGAGGCGACCGGCGGTACGAGCGGCGCCACCGGGAGCTGGACGCACAACGGCGGCGACGGCCAGGTGGTGCTCGGCACCGCGGACTGGATCCTCTGCCGCATCAACGGCGCGACGCTCGGCGACTTCGGCGGCGCGGCGACCCTCGACGGCAGCGACGGCTACACCTTTCGGGTGTCGGTCCAGGACTTCGGCGAGCGCAGCGTACAGTGGGATCACGGGACGCCGGAGGTCCAGACCGTCAGCGCGACCCGCTACTACCGTCCGACGAGCTGGGAGGACGGCTCGGTGTCGATCGACGCCCGCTCGCTGGTGACCATCCCGAGCGAGCTGCCGGTGACGGTCGGCGGCTCGGCGCGCGGCTGGGCCAGCCTGACCTTCTCGCTCAGCGAGACCTCCGAGACGGTCACCTGCCGCTACCGCGGCAACGCCGTCGAGCACGGCGACGAGGGCTGCCACGGGGACGACGATGACGGCGCCGAGGGCGGTGACCTCTACGTCTTCGACAGCTGTGTCACCGACGACAACGACGGGGACGAGGACGGCGGGATCGACGAGGGCCGCGACGACGACGGTGCGATCGACGAGGGGCACGACGGCGACGACCACCGCGATGGCGACCACGACGACGGCGACCACCATCACGACGACGGCGACGACCACCACGACGACGGCGACCACCATCACGACGACGGAGGCGCCGGCGATTCGGACGACAGCACCGACGACGACAGCGGGATGACCGTGGTGACGGCCGGCGACGAGGTCGACGTCACGTCCATGACGCTCCACGTGCAGAACGGCGACTCGCGCCTTCCCAGCCGGCGCGACGCGCAGACCACCGTCGCCGTCGACCTGAACGTCACGCCGCTCATCCGGGTCGAGTCGAACTCCGACTACTACCGGATCTCGGTCTGGGACGACGCCACCAGCGAGCAGGTCTACCTGCGCGAGGGCTTCCTCAGCTCGGGGGACTTCGTCGTCGACCTGTTGACGCCCTGACACGCCCTCGAAGGCCTGCTGGCCCCGCGCGTCGCGAACGGAGCCCTCGCTTTCAGCGGGGGCTTCGGACGTTCGGAGCCTCTACTCGGGCAGCTCGAGGATCCGAATCCCAATCTCGCCGTCCACGTCGACGAGCTCGCCGGTCGCCACCACCCGCTCGCCGGCGCGCAGCGCCACGCGCTCGCCGATTCGGGCGCCGGTGCGGACGACCTCGCCGGGTGCGAGCGCCGCGATCTCCTCGAGCGGGAGGACGAACCGGGCCAGCTCGACCGAGAGGGTCACCGGGGTGTCGCCCATCTTCTCCAGCAGTCGATCTCCGTCCTTCACGAGAACCTCCCTGGCTCCACGCCGACCGGGTGCCGTGTCGAGCTCCGCCTCGAGCACCTTCATCTCTTCGCCCTCGAGCGAGACGCGCCACGCGCTCGGGCTTCGTCGAACCACCAAGCGCGCGTGGCCTCCGAGCCTGCCCTCGCGCAGCCAGACGTCCGTGCGGTCCGGCACGAGCACGTCACCTTCGCCGAGCGAGGCCACGTCGCGACCCGAGAGCGTGGCCACGCCGCCGACGACCGCGACCTCGACCGGCAAGGTGCGGGTCCAGCTCGGCACCCGTCCCGGACCGACGGGAGCGCTCTCTTGCGTCCACAGCGACGCCACGCCCTCGGCGGTCCCGATCCGGAGCCGCATCGGCCAGCGAAGGGGTGTGTCCGGCAGTGCCCGCGCCAGCGCCGCGCCGGAAGTGAGGACCGCCGCGACGCGAAAGGGCGATCCGGCATCGCTCAACCAGCGGGCCAGCGCGTAGGCGAGGACGCCGCGCTCGATCTGCCGGAGCGGTCCGCTCGCGCCCTCGAGCCCCTCGCCGTCGCCGCCGAGCGTACGATCGACCAGCACGGACGCCGTCGGCCCATCGAGCTCCAGCGCAGCGCCGGCGCCAGCGGCATCCTCGAGCAGCACGGCGACGATCGGGTCCGCGTCGCGGTCCGGATGGGCTCGCTCCGGCTATCCGGCCTCGACGAAGCGCGGCGAGACGCCCAGCCACGCGCCCGCTGCCGCCGCTCCGCGCAGGAGCGATGCCCTCGGCTCCGCGCGCGCTTCGACGCGGCGCTTCGCGACCTCGTCCCGCGTCATCCGCGGCCATCGATCGTAGGGGTAGGGGCCCACTGAATGATCCGGGCTAGCAGTCCGCGTCGTCCCGTCCGAACGCCGAAGAGCGAGGTTCTTCCACGGACTACGGGGGCATCGCTATCGCGGGGCGCGTCCCGAGTCCAGCCCCCGCCGTCCTCCCGGCTGGGAAAAGAAGCGGGTGGTGTTATGCTCGCGCGCGTGGCGGATCCGTACGTCGGTCGGGAGATCGCCGGCCAGTTTCGGGTGATCGAGAAGATCGGGTCGGGCGGCATGGGTGCGGTCTACAAGGCCGAGCAGCCCGAGATGCGCCGCTTCGTGGCGATCAAGATCCTCCACTCGCGTTACCTGTCGCGGCAGGACCTGGTCACGCGCTTCAAGCGGGAAGCGCGCGCGATGAGCCACCTCTCGCACCCGAACACCGCCCGGGTGTTCCTCTACGGGCAGCTCGAGGACGGCGCCTGCTACTTCGTGATGGAGTACCTGGAGGGCAAGAACCTCGCCCAGGCGGTGCGCCGCGAAGGCCCGATGGAGCCCATGCGGGCCATCAACATCATGATGCAGGCCTGCGGCGCCCTCGAGGAGGCCCACCGTGGCGGCATCGTCCACCGCGATCTGAAGCCGGAGAACATCTTTCTCTGCACGCAGGGCGGGATCACCGACTTCCCGAAGGTGCTCGATTTCGGCCTGGCCAAGGTCAGCGAGCGCCAGATGCGCCCCGGCTCGCTGATCCTGACGCAGGAGGGGATGGTCTTCGGGACGCCGGAGTTCATGAGCCCCGAGCAGGCTCGCGGGGAGAAGCTCGACGGCCGCTCCGACATCTATTCGCTGGGCGTGATCCTCTACGAGCTTCTGACCGGCAAGCTGCCCTTCGATGCCAAGCAGCCGATGGAGTTCATCCAGAAGCAC
This sequence comes from uncultured Pseudomonadota bacterium, assembly GCA_963832725.1. GTDB lineage: Bacteria > Myxococcota_A > Polyangia > Polyangiales > Sandaracinaceae > JAEZBP01. Next base: position 1,170,456 of record CAWHVG010000005.1, on the reverse strand, counting down.
ATCAAAGAGCCCCCGATCGGCCTCTCGGAGCGCGCCCCCGACCGGGACTTCCCGCCCGGCCTCGAGGCGGTGCTCATGAAATCCATCGCGAAGAAGCCGGACGATCGCTTCGCGTCCGCGGCCGAGTTCGCGAACGCGTTGAAGATGGTCGCCGGCGGCCGAGTGATGACGGGGGCGATGCGGGCGCTGCCGCCGAGCCAGCCACCGACGGCCGCGGACTCCGGCCCGCCGATCGACTCCCAGGCTCCCACGCCCCACTCCAAGATCGTCGCCGACGCGCCGCCTCCCTCGCCGGTCGTCTCGAAAGCTCCCTGGTTCGTCTTGGGCCTGGGCGCGCTTCTGGCCGTCATCGGAATGGGCTCGCTGGTGCTGGCCCTGCTCTTGCGCTGAGACCCTTGTCCCGGCTCGGGCACGTCCCTATGTCCCGCCAGCCCTGCTCGCCCGGTTGACGGACGGGCGATCACGCTGCTAACTACGCCCGTCCTTCGGGCCGGCAGACGCGCTCCCTGCGTCTCCGCCGGAAGATTCGATCACCGGACGATGACGACCGCACCCACCGCCAGCTTTTCGGCGACCGTGCGCGATCTCGTGGCTCTCACGAAGCCGCGGATCACGCTGATGGTGATCATCACCACGTTTGGCGGCCTCTGGCTCGCGCCTGGGCACCTCCGCTGGGGCACGGTGCTCGCGACGCTGCTGGCCACGGCGATGGTCGTCGGCGCGGCGAACACGCTCAACTGCTGGCTCGAGCGGGACGTCGATCGGCACATGGCTCGCACCAAGCGACGGCCGCTGCCGGACGGCCGGCTCAGCCCCCGCGCCGCGCTCTGGCTCGGCCTCGGGCTCGGGGCGATCTCGGTCCCGGTGCTCACGCTGGCGGTCAACCCGCTCACCGGACTGCTCGGCGCGATCGCGCTGGTCTCGTACGTGTGGATCTACACGCCGATGAAGCAGCGCAGCCCGGCCGCGCTGCTGGTGGGCTCGATCCCCGGTGCGCTGCCGCCCTTGATGGGCTGGACGGCGGCCACGGACGAGCTCTCGGCGCCCGGGATCGTGCTCTTCGGGATCCTCTTCCTCTGGCAGCTCCCGCACTTCTTGGCGATCAGCCTTTTCCGCGAGCGCGAGTACAGCAAGGCCGGCATCAAGGTGATGCCCGCCGTCCGCGGGATCGCCGCGACCAAGCTCCACGCGGCGCTCTACGCCGGCGCGTTGGTGCCGGTCAGCCTCCTGCTCGTCCCCCTCGGGATCGCCGGCTGGCTCTATCTGAGCGTGGCGGCGGTGCTCGGCGCCGGGTTCTTGGTGTGGGCGCTGCTCGGGCTGCGCGAAGAGGCCGGCAACCGCTGGGCGCGCCAGCTCTTCATCGCGTCGCTGATCTACCTCCCGCTGCTCTTCGCAGCGCTGGCCGTCGACGTCGCTGCCTCGTGAGCTCCGCCCGCGCGACGCTCCTGGCTGTGCTGCTCGGAGGGGTGGCGCTCGGGGGGATCGCGCTCGGGTGCCACGAGGAGCCGCTTCCGGAGATGATGCCGGTGGGTGCGTTCGTGCTCGCCGATCAGGACGGGCACGCGTTCGGCACGGAGCAGCTCCGCGGCAAGGTCTGGATCGCGGACTTCATCTTCACGAGCTGCCCGGACGTCTGCCCGCTGCTGAGCTCGCAGATGTCGAACCTCACCCATCACATCGATGCGCCCGACGTGCGCTTCGTGTCGATCACGGTCGATCCGGCCACCGACACGCCGGAGCGGCTGCGCGAGTACGCTCAGCGCTTCCACGCAGACACCGATCGCTGGCGCTTCCTCACCGGCGAGCCGGACGAGGTCCGCGCCGTGATCGAGCGTCACTTCCGGCTCCCCGTCGGCGAGCGGGAAGGGCGCGACGACGGCCGCTACGACATCATGCACGGCAGCCGTTTCGTGCTGGTGGACCGGCAGGGGGTCGTCCGCGGGCTCTACGAGACCGACGGAGACGGCCTCGAGCGGCTCGAGCGCGACGTGGGGCGGCTGGAGTCGGAGTGAGGGCGTTCCTCGTCCTGCTCGGGCTCTTCGCGCTCGCCTGCGGGCAGGGCCACAAGACCTTCGAGGCGCCGGTGGTGCTCGGCGGCCGGGAGATCGCGCCGGAGATCCTGAACCGCGGCGAGTTCGTGTACATGCAGCGCTGCCGGGGCTGTCACGGCCAGCACGGCCAGGGCAACGGGCCCTACGCGTCCTCGATGGAGCCGCGGCCCGCCGATCTCACGCGCGGTCGCTACCCGCGCCTGGCCGAGGACGGCTCGCTCCCGACCGACGCCGCGATCACCCGCGCCGTGCGGGAGGGCATCGAGGGCACGCGGATGGGCCCGCAGGACGTCGAGGGCGAGAACCTCCAGGCCGTCGTCCAGTACATCAAGACGCTGGCGCCGGTCTGGCGGCCGTAGCCGTCAGCACCTGCAGGCGCTGCGGGGCGCGTGTTCGCCGCCAGCGTCGCTCCAAAGCCAGCGGCCTCGCCGGTCCATCGAGACGCCGGTCTGGCGCCAATCGGGCTCTCAGGACGTGCAGTAGCCGCATGCTCGCGGCGAACGAGCGGCTTCGTCCGTTCGTATCGAGACGCCGGTCTGGCGCCAATCGGGCTCTCAGGACGTGCAGTAGGCTCTCAGGACGTGCAGTAGCCGCGGGGCGCGTGCTGGACCTCGCGCAGCTTGCGGCGCGCGTCGCCTACCAGCGGCGAGCGCGGGTGGGCACGGATGAGCGCTTCCAGGGCCGTCCGGGAATCCGTGCAGGCGTGGAGGCGGTAGAACGCGTCGGCCATGGCCAAGAGCGCGTCGTCCGCCGCGTCGCCTTCGCCGTGCTCGCTGATGACCTTGCGCAGCTCACCGAGCGCCGTCGCCGGTCGATCCTGCTCCAGATAGGTCATGCCGATGCGGTACTGCGCGTCGTCCGCCCGCTCGTCGTCGGAGTGGCGCTGAACGAACGCCTGGTAGTAGGCCCGCGCCCGCGCCCACTGGTGTTGGTCCCAGGCCTGCTGGGCGGCGGCCCAGTGCGCGTCCGCGTCGGCCGGGATCTGCGACTCGTCGAAGGTCGTGTCGATCCCGGCGTGGCGCGCGAGCTGCTTGAGCTGGCGCTCCATGTCGCTCTGCTGCTCGGCGAGCTGCGCCTGCTGGCGCTGGACCTCGTTGCGGAGCTCGGCGAGCTGCCCCTCGAGGGTCATCACCTGCTGCTGGAGCGACTCGACCTGGGCGCCGGTGTCGGCGCTGGCGCGCGTCACGACCTTGGTGGCCCGGTCGAGCACGTCCTCCAGCTGCCCGACCTTCGTCTGCGCCGTGGCGATCTCCTCACGGAGCTCGTCCCGCTGGCGCGTCTGGTCGTGCTCGAGCGCGTTCACGCGCCGGGTGAGCTCGTCGCCGGTGGACGCGCTCGTCCAGCATGCGCCCAAGAGCGTCCCCATGGCCGCGAGGCCCAGGGCGAAAGTGGCAGGGTGGCGGTGCACGGCGCGATTGTCCGGCCGGGCGCCCCTCAGCGCTCTTCGAAGTCGACGCGGCGGTCCTGGGACCAGCTCGACTCGTCCGAGCCCCGCGCCATCTCTTCGCCCATCGAACGGGTGGTGACGCGGCCGCGGTCGACGCCGAGGTTCTGCAGGTAGCCCTGCACCGAGCGGGCGCGGCGATCGCCGAGCGCCAGATTGTACTCCTCGGTGCCGCGCGGATCGGTGTGCCCGGTGATGCGCACGTGGGGGACGTCACGCTCCTGGATGCACTGGGCGTCGCTCTGCAGCGCGCTGCGGGCCGTTCCGTCGAGGTCGCTCGCGTCGTACGCGAAGTAGACCGCGTTCAGCGAGCAGGGCGGCGGCGTGCTCTCCGTCGGCGCGCTGGTCACGGCCGCGGCGACGCAGCGGTTGTTCTGGCACTCCTGCCCCTCGGGGCAGTCGGCGTCCGAGTTGCACCAGCCCGGGATCGGCTCGCAACGGCCGCTCTGGCACTGCTGGCCCGCCGGGCAGTCGTTCCCGCCGGGGCGGCACTGCTGGCAGCTCCCGTTCACGCAGAACTCGCCCGAGTGGCACTGATTGTCCTGCTGACAATTCGGGTATTGCGGTGCGGAGCAGCCCAGCGCCCAGGCGCCGGCGGCGATCACGAGGAAGAGGTACAAGGGTTGCCGTCGCTTCATCGCTGCGTCCTCCGATTGCATCGCGCACGGACGGCCCCGGTCTGCAGTGGCGCCGGCCCCATGGTGCGCCTCCTGCCGTACTTCTTCGGTCGGCCGACCGGACACCCTGCTAGCCCGCCCCAGGTTGGATGTCAACAGGCTCGAACTCCCGACCCGAGAGACCGAGACCTGCGCGAAAATCCGTGCAGGGTGGACTCGTTCGTCGCTCTCGTGCGGCGAATCGGCAGCACGCGAGGGCATCTGCCCCAGTATCGGGACGCTTGTAAGCGCTCGGGGCGTGCGGCACCCTCTTACGCTGGCGGTCGGGTCGACCGCGTTCCCGTTTTCCCTTCGGCGCCCGCCCGACAGGAGCTGTCCATGTTCCTCCCGCGACGTACCTCGCTGGCGTTCCATCTGGTCCTGATCACGCTGCTCGGTGCCTGTAACAGCGGCACCCACCCGGATTCCGACGCCGGACAGACGATTCCGGACTCCGGACCTCCCGTCGTCCGCTGCGCCGGCGGCGACGATCCGGACATGGACACCATCTCGAGCATGGACGAGGGGACCGGGGATCCCGACGGCGACGGAACGCCGAACGATCATGACACCGACTCGGACGGGGACGGCTTCCTCGACATCGACGAGGCGGGCGATCACGACTGCAACACGCCGCCGGTCGACACCGACGGGGACGGCACGCCGGACTACCTCGACACGGACGCCAACGGCGACGGCATCGACGACTCCACCCAGACGGGCGACACGGACGGGGACGGAGTTCCCGACTACCGCGAGACCGATACGGACGGCGACGGCATCCCGAACAGCACGGAGTTCGGCAGCGGCAGCACCCCGGTCGACACCGACGGGGACGGCACGCCGGACGTGCTCGACGACGACTCCGACGGGGACACGATCTCCGATCGCAACGAGGGCTCGGCCGACGCCGACATGGACGGCACGCCCAACTACCTCGATCTGGACTCCGACAACGACACCGTCCCGGACTCCGTGGAGGCGGGCGACGGCGACGTGAACACGCCTCCGGTGGCTTGTCCCAACGAGGTCGACCCCGCGGATCCGACCATGCTCGGGCCCGACGGATTCCCCGACTTCGCGGACCCGGACAGCGACAACGACGGGCTCTCCGACGGCGAGGAGCGGGACATCGGCAGCGATCCCTGCGCCTACGACACGGACGGCGACGGGCAGAGCGACCTCGCAGAGGCGGCCTACGAGCGGCTGAACTGTCCGGACGGCACGACCGGAACCGCCTGCGGCTGCGCGACCGACTCCAACTGCTCGATCCCGGACGACGACTTCTACGTGGTCCTGCCCTACGGCGATCCGCCGGTCGAGCGCGACCTGGAGTTCGGCACCGACATCCGCGTGGCGGACGTCTTCTTCCTCACGGACACCACCGGCTCGATGGGCGGCACGCTCGACCGCGTGAAGAGCACGGTGGCGACGCCCGGCACCGGCCTCATCGACCGTATCCGCGAGACCATCCCCGACGCCTGGTTCGGCGGCGGTCAGCACGACGACTTCCCGCTGGAGGGATACGGCGGCGGCGTCGACGAGCCCTTCATCCTGGCCATCCGCATGACGCCCCCGGCCATGTCCGACGTGGTGCAGTCCGCGTTCAACCGGATGGGCCTGCACGGCGGCGGCGACGGCCCCGAGTCGCAGACGGAGGGCATCTACCAGGTGCTGACCGGCACGGGAGGCACGTGGATGGCCTCCGGCGAGAGCTACATGATGCACGCCTACCGGGGCGACTGCCTCGACTCGGGCTGGGGCGCGCCCTGCTTCCGCGACGCGGCGCTGCCGATCATCGTGCTCTTCACCGACATCTGCGCCCACGAGGGCCCGCCCGGTGAGGACTCCTCCTGCGATCCCTACACCGGCATCACGCCGACCCCGGCGACGTGGGCGGACATGATGGCCGAGATGAACCGCCGCGGTGGCAAGTTCGTCGGCGTCAACGCCAGCTCCCAGGCGTGCGCCGGCATGGTCGGCCCGACCGGGTTCAACCCCTGCTACTACATGCGCCGTACGGCCGAGGAGTCGGGCTCGGTCGACCTCGACGGCAACGCCCTCGTCTACGACCTGCCTTCGGGTGGCGGGAGCGACTCGGCGTTCGCCGACACCGTCGTCGGCGCGATCGAGACGATCGCCACGCGGGTGCCCCTCGACATCGACACCGGGCTGCGCGACGACCCGACCGATCCGGCCCCGGGCGTGGACGCGACGCGCTTCATCAAGCGCCGTCAGCCGGCCTGCCGCGCCACGCCGCCCGCGGACGTGTGCTGGGTGGAGGCGACGGGCGTCGCCCACGACCAAGCGGTGGCGTTCGTGGACGAGTCGACCTTCTTCGGCGTCATCCCGGGCACGCGGGTCACCTTCCGGATCACCTTCCAGAACGATTTCCTGATGGGCGGCTCGAACGCGCAGGTCTTCATCGCGTTCATCGACGTGCGCACGGGCACCGCGGTCCTCGACACCCGCCAGGTGATCGTCGTGGTGCCGGCCTCGCCCGGCGGCCCGCTGGGTTGACCAACCCTGGGTTGACCAACCCTGGGTCGACCGCGCTGGGTTGACCCTCGGCGCAATCGCCAACCGAAGACGCCGGGCCTCGTGCTCGGCGTCTTCGTTTCCGTCAGGACTTCCGTCAGGACTTGATCCGACGCCGTGGCCTGTCAGGCTGCGGCGGGCGTCCGAATCGCCGGAGCGCCGACACCTTTCCGGGAGAAATTCTTCGATGAGCACAGCGTTCGCGAGCCGGGTCCACGCCGTCAAACCTTCCGCCACGCTGGCGATGACCCAGCGCGCCGCCGAGCTCCGAGCGAAGGGGGTCGACGTGATCTCGTTCGGCGTGGGCGAGCCCGACTTCGATACGCCCGAGTACGTGCGCGAGGCCGCCAAGCGCGCGATCGACGAGGGCGCCTCGCACTACACGCGGGTACGCGGCATCGAGCCGCTCCTCACGGCGATCCAGGCCGAGAGCCGCCGCCGCCGGGGCGGGATCGAGCACGACACCAGCGAGATCGTCTGCTCCGTGGGCGCGAAGCACACGCTCTTCAACCTCGCCATGGTGCTCTACGAGCCGGGCGACGAGGTGATCATCCCCGCGCCGCACTGGGTGAGCTATCCGGACCAGGTCCGCCTCTTCGGCGCCACGCCCAAGACGCTGAGCACCACCGAGGAGGACGGCTTCCGGCTCCGCCCCGAGGCGCTGGCCGAGGCCATCACCGACAAGACCAAGGCGCTGATCCTCTGCTCGCCGTCGAACCCGACCGGCTCCGCCTACACGCCGGAGCAGCTCCGCGCCCTGGCGGACGTCGCCAAGAAGGGCGGCGACTTCTGGATCATCGTGGACGAGATCTACGGCGAGCTCGTGTACGACGGCTTCGAGCAGCGCTCGATCCTCGAGATCGCGCCCGAGCTGAAGGAGCGCATGGTCATCGTCGACGGCGTCTCCAAGACCTACGCCATGACCGGTTGGCGCATCGGCTGGGCCCTGGCGCCGGCGCCGCTGGCGAAGGCGATCGAGAAGGTGCAGGGGCAGTCCACCAGCAACCCGACTGCCGTGGCGCAGTACGCGGCGGCGGCGGCGCTGCGCGGCGACAAGGCGCCGGTCGACGTGATGCGGGCGGCGTTCGCGGAGCGGCGGCGGGCCATCGTCGACGGGCTGAACGCCATCGACGGAGTGCGCTGCCGCGAGCCGGAGGGCGCGTTCTACGCGTTCCCGAGCGTGGAGGGCCTCATCGGCAAGAAGGCGGGCGACACGGTGTTCGAGGACGACCTCGCCGTCTCGCAGTGGCTGCTCGAGTCGGCCCGCTGCGCCATCGTGCCCGGCACGGCGTTCGGCGCCCCCGGCTACCTCCGCATGAGCTACGCGACCTCCATGGAGAACATCCAGGAGGGCCTGCGCCGAGTCGCGGCGGCCATCGCCGAGCTGGCCTGAGGCCAAGCAAGGGACACGGAAACGGGGGCGCGCGCCGCGGCGCCCTCGGCTTCCGTCTCGCATAGCGAGCGAAACAGCCGGTCCGTCTCGCGTAGGCGAGGGACGCCGGTCCGTCTCGCGCAGCGAGCGAGGAGCGGTCGGCGGAGGACATCTACCGCTCAGCGGCGGCGGCGGACGAGGACGAGCGCGAACGCGAGGCCGAGCAGCGAGGGCACCCCGGGTCCTGGCGCGCCGCGGCCCGCCGTCCGGCAGCCGCAGCCACCGGCCATGTCGTAGCCGGTCATCCCGCCGTCCGGGACCCCCGCGTCGAGTTGCACGTAGCCGGCGTCCGGCTGGCCGATCCCGGTCCCGTCCATCCGGATCGAGACCAGCGGATCGTCCGGGTCGTTCGTGGACAGGAGCAGGACGCCGGTCGCCGCGCCCGGCATGCCGGGCGAGAAGCGGACGCTGAGGTGCTGCGCCGAGCGCGGGGGGATGGTGAGGGTCGGCCCGACTACGGTGAAGGGTGCCGCCGGATCCGCCGCCGTGACCCTCAGCGGTGCCTCGCCGTCGTTGTAGATGGACACCAGGCGCTCCTCGGTGCTGCCGAGGGTGGACTCGCCGAACGACAGGCTGGTCGGGACGACCCGGATCGAGGGCAGGGGCACGTGCACCGACGCCGGATCGAAGTCCGTCTGCGAGGAGAGGTCGACCACGTTCAGCGGGACCTCGGCCAGCGTCAGATCGAAACGGTGACCCGCGATCTCCACGTAGAGCTGCGGCCGGAGGGTGATGACCCCGTCATAGCCGATGGTTCCGTGCGGCAGGACCGTATAATCCTTTGCTTCACCCAGGTCGTCCGCGCCCGGATCGGCCCTCACGACCACGGATTGACCCTCGGCGGTGATGTCGCCCACGGCGTCGCTGATCTCGATTCGGTCGGTCGCGTAGGTGCCGGTGAGCGAGCCCACCGCGTCGACCAAGAAGCCGCCGCGGATCCCGGGGATGGGGATGAGCGAGTCGGTGAGACCGACGTTCAGGATGGTCAACGGATCGGTGTCGTCCCAGACCATGATCGGCCGCGGGTCGGCCATGGGCAGCGCGAAGGGATCGAAGGTCACCTCGTCGAAGAGCCGCAGGTCGCGCGGGATGTGTCCCGGGATGGGGATGTCGCCTTCCCAGTTGTAGCGGACGCCGGCGACGGTGACGTCGATGCGGATGCGGGCGACGATCTCGATGCCGTAGTCGATGCGGAAGAGACCGGTCGCGGGCCGGCCCGGGACGGCGACGTCGAGCGCCGGAGGCCAGGAGGTGACGGCCGCGCCGCCCATGTCGATCTCGGTCGAGCCGCCGAGGTAGACGGCGAAGCGAACCTGCAGCGCCGCGCCCGACGGAACCCAACCGCTGTCGAGCATCACGGCGTCGAAGAGCGCGTCGCGATACTGGAAGTCGACGTCGGACGTGTTGCAGTCGACGGCGTCGGGCGGGCAGGCGGCCATCCACGGCGGGGTGCCTCCATCGGGTACGCCGCCGTCCTGTGCTGCGGCGGGACGCGCGACGCAGAGAAGCATCGCGAGCCACAGTGTACGAGTGAGCACCTTCCCCATGCGTCGAGCCATCTTTCCAGAGGCCGACAGCGAGAGCAACGGTCGCGATGCACGGAGCGAATTCGTTGGCTGTCGTCGCGCCGCTCGAAGGTCGCACACGCATCGCGTTTCTCCCCTTTCTCACGACCGCTGCCGCGCGAACGAGCGTGCCGCCGCTCTTTCGATCGCCATTCGCGATCGAAACTCTTTCACCGTTCGTCCGCTGTGCTATGGGCCTCAGGGAGGCGGGAGCGAGGCTGCGGTACGAGCGGCCGGAGCCTCGATCCCTCGATTCCTCGTCGCGCGCGTACGGCGCCTCCTCGTCGTTCGGGGCTCGGGCTCCTCCACTTCCTCGGCCGGAGTGGGGAGCGCGCCCCATCCGTCTCCGTCCGCTCAGTGCTCCCCTGCATGCCCCCTGTGAAGCGAGGCCTCCAGAACGGGATCCTCCTCGCCATCGCGATGCTCTCGATCGCGTGCTCGGAAGAGGAGCGTCCGGCGCCGCCCTCTCGTCCGAGCGTGCGCGAGCGGAACGAGCCCTCCGCTCCCACGCCGGGATACGAGGTCGTGGAGGTCGAGGACGGGGGCTCCATCTACGGGACGGTGCGGTGGGTCGGGTCGGTGCCGGACGTGGCCGCGCTGCCGGTGCGCGTGCATCGGGAGGCCTGCGGAGACGCGCAGCCCTCGCTCGCGCTGCGGGTGTCAGCGCGTCACGGCGTCGCCGACGCCGTCATCTCGCTGATGCACGTGCGCGAAGGCGTCGCGTTCGAGGAGCCGGCCGAGCCGCCCTCGATGAAGATTGAAGCGTGTCGCTTCCACCCGCACGTGCTCGCGCTCGGCGTCGGCTCGAGCGTCGCCTTCGAGAACCGGGACGACGCGCTCTACAACGTCCACGCGGCGCGCGACGGGCGGACGCTGTGGGACTTCGGGCTCCCCGAGCGCGGCAGCAGCGCTCGCCGGACGCTGGATGTCGCCGGCGCGGTGCACGTGCTCTCGGACGTGGGCACCTGGATGGCGGCGTGGGTGCACGCGTTCCCGCACCCCTACTTCGCCGTCACCAACGAGCACGGCCGCTTCCGCATCCTCGGCATCCCGCCCGGCCAGTACGTCGTGCGGCTCTGGCACGAGGGATGGCACGTGGTGGGAACCGAGGCGGGCCGCCCGCGCTACTCCCGGCCGATCATCCTGACCCGGACGCTCAGCGTGTCCTCGCGGCAGGAGACCAGCGTCGACTTCGAGCTCAGCGAAGAGTCGGCCGAGCTCGCCGGCGAGTAGCTCGTTTCCGCCTCGGTGCGGGTGGCCCGACGCGCGAGCCGCGGGGCAGAGCGCCGACTCGGGCTGAGCGAGGAGTCGGCCGCCGGGCAATAGCGCGCCCGGGGTGGCCCGACCTGCGAGCTCTCGGAGTGCTTCGTCCGGCGCTCTCGGGAGACTCAGCCGTGTCCGCGGGAGGTGTCCGCCTTTCGGTGGACGTGAGACCGCCGGCTGGCCGATCGGGCATGCGGCGGGCCGCCGGAGCGAAGCTGGGGGCTACCCGCGCTCTTCGGATGCGGCTTCGTCCGCGGGCTCCTCGGAGGGAGGCGAGGCCATCGGCTCCGCGATCAGGCGGGTCCACGGGCTGCGGCGCCGCCACGCGCCGACCGGGTCGCGTGCCTGGGCGCTCCGGGTCAGGAGGACGGCGCCGAGGACGAGGTAGAGGAGCTGGATGGGCGTGTGCGGCGCGAATCCTGCCGCCAGCCAGATCAGGGCGCCCGCGCCGAGCTGCCGCGTGCTGGCCTCCCGGGAGAAGAGCGCCGTGAACCCGCCGCCCAGCCCGAGCGCGAGCGGGAGCACGTACGCCGCCGGCAGATGGTCCACCAAGAGCCCGAAGCGGAAGGTGCCGAAGAGCATGAAGCGGAAGCGGTGCCCGACGACGTGCTGCACCCACGCGAGCCCGGCCCCGAACGCCAGCGTCAGCCCCGCCGCCAGACCCAGCCGGAGGCGCCGGTTACCGCCCCGCTCGGTGGCGGCGGCGATGAAGACGGCGATCAGCACGCCCAACCACGCCAGCTCGCCGAAGTGGCGGAGGGTGATCAAGAAGCGCTGCGCAGTGGCCGGGTTCCGGGCCAGGAGCGCGCCGATCACGCCCAAGAATCCCCCGCTGCGCGCCCAGGAGCAGCCCGAGCCCGACGATGCTCAGGCTCAGCAGGCACGACGCCGTGGCCAGCCCGACCGCCGCCCGCACGGCCCTCCCGGCGCGGTAGCGGACGGCGGTCATCCCGATCAGGATCACCAGCACGTTGGCCGCCGCCAGCGCGAAGAGCACCAGGTTGCGCCTGAGCAGCGCCGCCGGGATCAGCGCGGCGACGGCGATGCTCGGCACGAAGATGCCCGAGAACGCCGCCACCACCAGCCGCCGGCCGATCGGCGCGTAGCCGGGGTGGCGCAGGAACCCGAAGATGGCCCACACCAGCGCGAAGAGCCCGGCGACCGCCGCCAGGTTGCGGGGAAAGCGCGCCCAGCGCCGAGCCAGGATCAAGACATCCGTGGGCAACGTCTCGGTGAAGCCGTGCCAGACGAAGCGCGCGAGGACGAGCTCCGCCAGCGCGGCCGCCAGGGCCAGCATGGCCAGCGGAGGGACATGCGAGAGCGCGCGTAGCGCGGCGTCGGCGGCGCCTTCGAGCGGGCTCCGGCTGCGCTCGCTGGGACCGGCGGTCTCGGCGTCGGACTCCCCCGCGGCGGTGGACCTGGGCCCTTGCACCGCGGGAAGCTAGCACGGTGCGCCCGAGAACGGTCGCCAGCCCGGAGCATTCACCAGAACGCCCGATCTTCCCCGAAGGGATCGGTTTTCACGGGCCTTTCCGGCCTCCGGAGAAATACAGCGCGGGCTGGCGCGTCTCGCGCGGCGTCGGGGGTGGCGCCGGCCGGCTCTTCCCGGGCCCCGCTCCGCGATTTCCGGTGGTTTCCCGCCCATCGGTGCGGTAGGCCTTCGGGCCACGGGCCCGGACCCCGCGGTTGGCAGAGGGGGCGTCCGAAGGACAGGTGAAGCAGTGGAAGAAGGCACGATCCGTCACGACTGGACCCTCGCCGAGGTGCGGGCGATCCACGACCTCCCGCTGACCGAGCTCTTGCACCGGGCCCAGAGCGTCCACCGCGCGAACCACAAGCCGGACGCCGTGCAGCTCTGCACCCTCCTCTCGGTCAAGACCGGCGCCTGCACCGAGGACTGCGCCTACTGCCCGCAGAGCGCGCACTACGACACGCCCGTCGAGCCCGAGCGCATGCTCCAGGTCGAAGAGGTCCTGACGGCGGCGCGCGAGGCCAAGAGCGCCGGCGCGACCCGCTTCTGCATGGGCGCCGCCTGGCGTGACGCGCGGCAGGGGCCGGCGTTCGAGCGCGTGCTCGACATGGTCAAGGGCATCCGCGAGCTCGGGCTGGAGGCCTGCGCCACCCTGGGGATGCTGGACGACGAGCAGGCCGCGCGCCTCGCCGACGCCGGGCTGACCGCCTACAACCACAACCTCGACACCTCCGAGGCCTACTACGGCGAGATCATCTCGACCCGCACCTACGCCGAGCGCCTCGACACCCTGGCCCGCGTCCAGCAGGCCGGCATCAGCGTCTGCTCGGGCGGCATCATCGGGCTGGGCGAGAGCATCGACGACCGCTGCGAGATGCTGCGGACCCTGGCCTGCCTCGACCCGCACCCCGGCAGCGTCCCCGTGAACGCGCTCGTGGCCGTGGAGGGCACGCCCCTGGCCGACCGGCCGCCCATCGACCCGCTGGAGCTCGTCCGCATGTGCGCGACGGCGCGGATCATGATGCCGAAATCGATCGTCCGCCTCTCGGCCGGCCGCACCTCGCTCTCGCGCGAGGCCCAGGTCCTCTGCTTCATGGCGGGCGCCAACTCCATCTTCTACGGCGAGCAGCTCCTGACCACCGGCAACCCGGACGTCGACTCCGACCGCGAGCTCCTCGACGCCGCCGGCCTCTCGCCGCTCGGCCCCTACGCCTCGCCGGACCCGACCGTGCAGGCCACCAAGGCCCGCGGCCCCAAGGCCAAGACCCGCCTCGAGGTCGTCGACCCCGCCGAGTAGGCGGGTCGCTCGAGTCGGGTCGCTCGAGCAGCGCGATCCGGTCGAGGCGGCTCGTGGTCGTTCGACTCGCCGTCGGGCCGTGCTTCTCTGCGCCGCTCGCGCGGGCGGAGGCGTGAACGCCGCGAACGCGAGCTCCAGCCGTCGAGCCCTCTCCGGTTGATCGACACGAGCGGCCTCCGCCGCGCTCGACCGAACCCGCATCGAGGGTGTCCAGCCGGCGACGCAGAGGGTGGAGAGCGCCGGTCGCCATGCGCTCCCGGCGGTCGCGTGAGGCTCGCCGCGGTCGAGATCTGCGGTCTATCTCCTGCTCCGGTGTGCCAGCATTCATCCCAGCGATGTAGCGGAACACAGTTGATGCGAGCGCCCTGTGGATCGTAGGTTGCTTACCTGCTCCCCACGGCGAGCCCGACAGGAATCGCGGTGTGCGTGGTCGCGGGCAAACACGTCAGGGATAGGAGAACGCCATGATTTTGGACCGGCAGTCTGCGTTGCAGCGATGTACCTCCCGCGCAGCCGTGCGCGCTGTCGGCGTCCTGGCTGCGTCCTCGTGGCTCTTCGCCTGCGGCGGGCCATCGACGAATGATCTCGATGCCGGCCATTCATTCGACGCACGGGTCTCGATGGACGCGGGCCCCCTGCTCGACGCTGCTCCATCCGTCGACTCCGGCGTCTCGGCCGACGCTCGCCCGCCAGGGTCCGATTCCGGAATGGGGCCGGACGCAGGACATCCGGCGGACTCTGGGCAACCGGCCGACGCGGGCCCGCGGTGCGGAAACCACGTGCGGGATCCCGGCGAAGAATGCGACGGCGATTGTCCGTCCGCGTGCATGGACGCATATCTCTGCTCGACGTACGTGCTGGTCGGGTCCGCCGCTGACTGCTCGGCGCACTGCGTCGAGAACATGGTATCGAGCTGCACCAATGGCGACGGCTGCTGCCCGTCGGGATGCAGCAACGTGACCGACACCGACTGCGACCCCGTGTGCGGGAACCACGTGCAGGAGATGGGGGAAGTCTGCGACGGAGACTGCCCGAGCACGTGTGACGACGGTGACGCCTGCACGATGGACGTGCTCTCTGGCGACAGTGCCACGTGCGACGCGATGTGCTCGTACCCGCCCTTCACAGCATGCACCTCCGGTGATGGCTGCTGTCCGACCGGCTGCACGATGCTCAGCGACAGTGATTGCGGCGCCGTGTGTGGAAACGGCGTGGTCGAGAGCGGAGAGATCTGCGACGGCGACTGCCCCGCGAGCTGTGATGATGGTGATGCCTGTACCGCGGACGTGGCGACCGGATCGGCGTCGACCTGCGACCTGATGTGCAGCGCGACCCCGATCACCGGCTGCACATCGGGTGACGGGTGCTGTCGGCTCGGTTGCACGTCCGCGACCGACTCGGACTGCACCGACGGAGCGACCTGGCACAACGAGGTCCCGACT
This sequence comes from uncultured Pseudomonadota bacterium, assembly GCA_963832725.1. Classification (GTDB taxonomy): domain Bacteria; phylum Myxococcota_A; class Polyangia; order Polyangiales; family Sandaracinaceae; genus JAEZBP01. Next base: position 1,155,297 of record CAWHVG010000005.1, on the reverse strand, counting down.
GCCGGTGGGGAGGACGTGAACGACGTCTGGGTCTTCTCGGCGAGCGATGTGTGGGGCGTCGGGAATCACGGGATGATCATCCACTGGGATGGGACCTCGGTGACTCGCTACCCGTCCGGTGTCATCGCCGATCTACATGATCTCTGGGGCGTCGATGCGACCCACATCTACGCCAGCGGAGATGACGCCACGCTCCTCCGCTTCGATGGGACGGCCTGGACGCCGTGGAGCGTCACCGGCGCCAGCGCGACCGTGGCGTTCGAAGGTGTGTACGCCAGCTCTCCGGCCGACGTGTGGCTCATCGACGCGAGCGCCCAAGCCTACCACTACAACGGCAGCAGCTGGACCTCGAGCATGCTGCCGTTGAATACAGCGCGGGAAATCGCCGGGACGGGGCCCACAGCTGTGCGCGTGGCGGGCAGCGGCCTCAATCCCTCCGGCTATGTGGCTGCGGCGCTCGCTACGTTCAATGGTCTTAGCTGGTCCACTACGGCGACTTTTGGTCTCGCTCTGAGAATTGCGCAGTCTGTGGATGGCACCGGGTTCGTTTACGGTAGTCAGTGGGTATAGTCATTCGTCTGGGGACGAGGAGCCTTGGCAATATTGGTCAGGTGGCTCGGGCTGGAATCATTTTCTCGATGGTGGACCCGGTCCCGTCTGGGGGACGGGATCGACCAACCTGTGGTCCACGTGGGCGTATAGCCATTACGTCTGGGGCTCTGGGTTGCAGTACTATCCGCTTCACTTCGTCGACACTCCCAGCATGGGCTTGATCTTTGCGTCCGAGCCGGTGGGCGCCATCCACGGCGTCGCCCCCTCCGAGGTGTGGCTCGGAGGAACTCGAGGGACGCTCCTCGAGTGGGACGGCAGCGGCTTCGCGCGGCGCACGAGCTTGCCGCCGGCCGGCCCTTGCGCCGACGTCCACGCGCCATCGAGCACGAGCATCTGGGTTGCGTGCGGGACCGAAGCGGTCGCGTGGGACGGGACGAGCTGGTCGCACTACCCGGCCACCCTCGCCAGCGGCGAAGCGCTCCAAGCCATCTGGGCCGTCAGCCCCACGAGCGTGTGGGGCGCGACCAGCGCGGGTGCGATCCTGCACTTCGATGGCAGCACCTGGACGACGTCCACGACGTACGCGGGCAGCGCTTTCGTGGACATCTGGGCGTCGAGCGACAGCGACGTGTGGGTCGCTGACGACGCGGGCGGTCTCGCGCACTGGAATGGCTCCAGTTGGTCCGGGTATCCGACCGGAGCGAGCGCCCTCTCGCGCGTCTGGGGCAGCTCGTCCTCCGACGTATATGCCGTGGGGACGACGGTAGCGGGCCAAGTCCTCCACTTCGATGGCTCGAGCTGGAGCTCGATCGACGTCGGCATCGCGCATCAATACGGTTACGTGAGCGGGAGCGGCGCCGATGACGTCTGGATTGCCGGCGCGCACACCGCTGCGCACTGGGACGGTACGAGCTGGACCGAGCACTCGGTGACGGCCAATACCAAGGAGCTCTCGGTGGCTGGTGACGGCGTGCCCGTCGTGCTGAGTGACGGCGCCATCTGGCGATGGAACGGCACGTCGTGGGTGGAGCAGCTCATCCCGAGCTCGACCACCTTCGTCGGCATGAGCGCCGTGTCCGACGTCGACATCACGATCGCCGGCAGCATCGTCATGCGCTTGCGCTGAGTCAGAGCGCAGCGCTTCACCGGTATCCGGCCGCGTGCGAGGGTAGCGCCGCAGGCCCGAGGCCGCCTGGCTCGTCTGGGCGACCCCCGTGGGTCACGCGGCAGGCGAGCCGAGCGTGAGCGGCTTCGGGATACGGGAGCCCTCGAGCCGATGCAGGCGCGCGTTCGCGAGCCCGCCAGCACGACCCGGTGGGTCGCGACCAAGCTCGAGAATCGTCGAACGCATACCAAGGGTTGAAACGGCTGTCGAGGCGGCCTTGTCGGCCCTGCAAGCGTTGAAACGGCCGTCGAGGCGGCCTTGTCGGCCCTGCAAGCGTTGAAACGGCCGTCGAGGCTGCCTTGTCGGCCCTGCAAGCGTTGAAACAGCCGTCGAGGCTGCCTTGTCGGCGGTGCAAGCGTTGAAATAGGCGTCGAGGCGGCCTTGTCGGCCCTGCAAGCGTTGAAACGGCTTCGGCGGCGGTGCAAGCGTTGAAATGGCGGTCGAGGCTGCCTTGTCGGCTGTTGAGGCGGCCCTGGCGGTGCAAGCGTTGAAACGTCGAGGCGGCCTCGTCGGCCTGCCAGCGTTGAAACGGCCGTCGAGGCGCCTCGTCGGCCCTGCAAGCGTTGAAATGGCGTCGAGGCAGCCTGTCGGCCCTGCAAGCGTTGAAACAGGCGTCGAGGCGGCCTCGTCGGCGTTGCAAGCGTTGAAACGGCATTCGAGGCGGCCTTGGCGCCGTTGCAAGCGTTGAAACGGCATTCGAGGCGGCCTTGGCGGTGGTGCAAGCGTTGAAGCGGCTGTCGAAGCGGCGCTCGGCGCCGGTGCAAGCGTTGAAGTCAGTGGTCGAGTCCGCTTGGAGGTGTCTCGATTCTTGATACCGTCGTCACAGGTGGCCCCGCGGCATCTCGAGGCTGAGCTGCCCGCGTCGGCGAGCTTTTGGCCATGTCCTGTCACGAAAGGCAGACGTCCTCGGCGTTCACGGGGCGCCCCGCCACCGGCGAATGGAGACCGACCGCGGAGCGATGCTCCTGTGTCGATGGAAAGGTAATGCTGTACCTCGTGCGCCGCCGGATTGGGCGAGCGCTTGGCAAACGAGGCGACGACGCTCAGAGGGGTTGGTCGGCCGAAGAGCGCATGGCCGACGCGCCAGATGGTGGAAAGGATCCAGTCGCACTGTGTTCGCTGCTGCGTTGTCTGATGGGCTGTCGTTGTGGTGAGTGTTTCGCGTGTAAAAAAAGAGCGTTGTATGTTGCCCGGTGACGTGCGATATGACGCATTTGTGCTAGATGTTTGGTCATGCCTCTCGTCGAGCTCACCGATCCCGACATCGTCCATCGAAAGGTCTGCTCCATCGCGCGGGAGCGGGCTGCGCTGGACTACGAGCACGGCCGCTGGCTCTTGGCGGCGGAGCGGCTTGGCGTCCCGGCCTCGCTCGGCTGCGCGGGCACCGTCGACTACGCCGTTCGCTTCGCCGGCTTCGCCCGGCGCGAGGCGCGGGAGCGGCTTCGGGTTGCGCGAGCGCTCGAGACGCTGCCCGCCCTGACCGAGTCGTTGAAGGCTGGCGGGCTCAGCTTCTCGGCGGTGCGCGAGATTACCCGCGTCGCGGACGAAGAGACGGAAGGGGAGTGGCTCGAGGCGGCGGCCGGCCGGACCTTGCGCGAGGTCGAGCGCATGGTCTCGGGCCACGAGACAGGCGACCGCCCGCTCGATTCCGCCTCGTGCGGATTCCGCCTCGGCGGCTTCCCTACGAGGTCTCGGGACCGACCTGGGCTCTGCTCCAGGAGGCGCGCGAGGCCCTGACTCGCCGGCAAGGCGGTCACGTCGACGACGACGCGTTCATCGCCGCGCTCGCCCAGGCCGCGTTGGCTGGGGACGGGTTGGCGGGAGCTGGCTCCGAGGACGCAGCAGCGCGCGACGAAGGCCGCTCGACCTATCAGATTGCGCTGACCGTCTGCGAGCGCTGCCGGACCGTGACCCAGCGCGCCGGCGGCGACGAGGTCGTCGTCGACGAGGCCGTGCTCGAGCGAGCCGAGTGCGACGCGCAGCGCCTCGGCCGAGTCGACCTGCCCGACCCGCCCAAGGCGACGCAAGACATCCCGCCCCGCGTCCGGCGCGCGGTCATCCGGCGGCACGGCGGCAAGTGCGCCGTGCCCGGCTGCGGCCACGCTGCCTTCCTCGATCTCCACCACACCGAGCGCCGCGCCGACGGCGGCGGCCACGATGCGGACAGCCTGGTCGTGCTCTGCAGCAACCATCACGCGGCCGCGCACGAGGGCACGCTCGTCGTCCGGGGCACGGCGTCGCTCGGTTTCTCGTTCGAGCACGCCGACGGCAGTCAGTATGGCCGAGAGGCTGCGTCGCCGGCGCGGTCCGCGGCGCTGGCCCAGGCGCTGACCGCGCTCGTCGCCATGGGCTTCAAGCAGCGAGAAGCGCAAGCCATGGTCGACCGCGCGAAGACCCACGTGGGTCGCGCGCCGAGTCCCGACGAAGCGCTGAAGGCTGCGCTCCAGCAGGCGCGGTTGCCGAGCCGGGGGAGCATGGTGCGGGAGCCGGTGGCGCCGTACGTGAGGTTGGCCGCGTAGCTGGGTCGCGGGCCCGCGTGCTCGTCGGCACGACCTCCGTGGGTCACGCAGCGCGCGCCCACATGATGCGTGAGCTGGTTCGGCATGCGACAGCGCCCGAGGGAGGGGACTGCGCCGCCGCCGCCGCCGACCCGCTCTTCGGCACGAGCCCCGCGGGTCACGCAGCGAGCCTGGACGATGCGTGAGCGGGTGAGGTATGCGGGTCGCTGCGGTGAGGATAGTCGCGCAGGCGCTGGCTCACTCGGTCTCTCGCTACGACCCCCGTGGGTCGCAGCGCGCGGGAGGTGGCTGCGCGCGTGGGCGGGAGGCGGCTGCGCCCTACGAGAGTCGACCTCGACGGTCACGCCGCGAGCCCGGGGACGACGTGACGCCAGCGTTCGACGCGGGTCAGCGACGAACGCGGATTCATGCTGCCAAGATGGAGTTGTGGGGCACGTCGAGCGATGTCGTCGCAGCCCGGAACACCCGACGTACTGGATCCGGGTACCGCGGCCGCCACCGCGCAGGCCGCCGCGTAGCTCGATATTCCCAGCGACCGTGACGGGCGCGCCGGATGCGCTCTCCGTCCTCGCCGACGAGCGCGAACGCGAGCTCAGAGGGGTTGGAGCCGGGGTTGAGTCGCGACCGCGTACAGACGCCTGCCGTTCCCCCCTTGTCGTCGCCCGCGATGGCCAGCGAGTGGTCGAACGTGCTTGGTGCGATGTCGTGAGGCGAGACGTTGCCGCCCGGTGAGAAGGGATCGAACACGAGGGTACGCAGGGTGCTCGCCGCTCGGTACGCCACGATGACGTGGTCGCGCAGGCCCGTGGCGCTGAGGGCGCTCGCGGCGTGGCGCTCGCCGTCGACGACGACGGTGCCGGCGTCGAAGACCGCGCTCGGGCCTTCGCTCAGCGCGGCCTCCGCCCAGCTCCGGAGCGCGATTCCGTGGTCGGTCGCTTGGACGGCGACGACCCTGCTCCCGAGGGACACCACCCCGACCGAGCTCCAGTCTGCGTAGACGCTGCGCTCGAGTGGCGTGTCGAGGAGTGTGCGGAGGTCGTTGTCGAGCACACTGGAAGCGGCTGTCTCCGTGCGCCCCGCCGTCGACGTCGGCGTAGGTCACCACGGCCCAGCCGTGGACGGCTTGGTGGCGGGCGACGGACACCGGCGCCGTCTGTCCGTGATGCGCCGGCTCGCGTGCGGCGCCCCCTGGCTCGAGCACGACGAGATACCCGTCTCGGTAGTCGACCACGGGCCCGGCATCCCCCGGTGAGATTGTGGAGGAGCCCGAAGCGCCGGTTGCCCCAGGCCAGCGCCGCCGGGTACGCGCCGAGGCCCTCGATGGGCCGCATCGGTGTGAGCGGCCTCGCGTCCGCACCGAGGCTGCGGAAGTCGTCCGCGGAGGGGCGCCCGGTGGGGCCGGGCTCGGCATGTCGGGCCAGACGGCCCCCCACGCAGTGCCGTCCCACGCGACCACAGGCCATGAGGTCTGGCGATTGGGATCGTCGATTCCGATCACGGGCCCGACATCGCAGCAGGGGTTCAACCCGGCTGTGGGAGGATCGTCGAGCCGGTCGCGCCGGGATTGTCGCTCGGGCGCGTCCCGGACGGAACGTCGGGCTCGTCGGAGGGAAGGGGACCGGCGTCGGGCGGGGCGTACCCACCTCCGGCGTCAGGCGAGGCAGACCCGCCTCCGGCGTCGAGCGTGCTGGCAGCGTCCGGAACGCGGAGCCCTGCATCACGCCGGTTGGGCCCCCCGTCGTGATTGCCCGAGACCGACGCGTCGGTCGTGTCGCGCTGATGCGCGAGGTAGCGGCCCGGCGCGAACGCCAGCACGAGGGCGATGAAGGAACGAGTCGGACGACCATCATCCGATGGTCGCTCGGTCTCGGGCGCTTTTCCAATTGGCCTGGGTTCGACGGTTCGGTCGAGGCTTCCCTCGGTCGCAGCTTCTGCGAGGTTCGACGTGCGCGGCGCCGTGCGTATGTCCCGACCCGAAAGGAGAGACACCATGCTGACCACCATCCCCGAGCTTCCCGACAACGTCATCGGCCTCACCGCGAAGGGCGAGGTCACGCGCTCCGACTACCGCGAGGTATTGGAGCCCGCCGTGACGCCGCGCTCTCCCACCACGAGAAAGTCCGCATGCTCTACGTCATCGGGAACGACGTGACGTCGTTCTCGCCGGGAGCCATGGTCGAGGACGCGAAGGTCGGCGTCGAGCACCTCGCCCGCTGGGAGCGCATGGCCGTCGTGACCGACAGGGCGTGGATCCGGGACGGCATCCACGCGTTCTCCTGATCATCCCCGGCGTGATCCGCACCTACACGATGAGCGAGCTGGACACGGCGCGGGCTTGGATCACCGGCTGATCCGGCGGGCGGGATCGAGGCGAGCGGCCACGGGCAGCGCTCGCGGCCGCGCGCCACGAATTGCGGCGCTCCTGACCTGATCGTGGGACAGCCCCGACGCGGAGAAGCAGCACGCATCTCATGCCAGCCTCGAGGTTCGGAGCTGGGCCGGAGAAAGATGCGGTATCGCTACGGAGCCCCGTGGACGCACGGCGCGGCGCTCGCACCGACCACCGCGAAGCCCAGGTTGTCGATTTGGCGCAGCTGGTGGGTCGCGAGGTCGTAGCGGCTGACCTGGCTACCGCCGAAGAAGAGGATCTCGTCGTTCCACGACAGGAGGGCCCAGCTGCCCGTCATGCTGTCGAAGGTGGTGTGATCCCCGGACAGCACCTCGCCGGTCATCGCGTCGAGCTCGAGGAACAGGCCATGTTCTTCCAAGATGAGCAGGTGGCCGTGCGGGTCGGCCCGCATGTCGACCAGGAACTCGGCCGGGTCGACGGTGAGCCGCGCCACCCGCCGAAGCCGGAAGGTCGTGAGGTCGCCGACGCCCAGGACCGGCCCCGCCGAGGTTTCGCCCACCACGTAGAGCTGCTCGCCGCCGGGACCGCGTGACAGCGCGATCGCCGTGTTCCTTCCGAGGCCGATTCGGTTCGGGTCGTAGGCCGTCCGCCGGCACTCCAAGGTCGTGAGATCGACGCGGTAGATGTGCCAGTCGTCGTAGAGCATGAGCGCGAAGCCGCGCCGTCCGGCAGCACCTCCGGCGTCCCGGCGTCGGAGGCACTCCGGTCCAGCCCGGTGCGCGCGCCGCAGCCGCCCATGAGCCAAGGAAAGGACAGCAGCACGCCGATGATGACGAGCGGCAGCGATGCGCGGGGCTCGAACGTCATCGTCGACCTCCCTCAGCGCCTCGCGGGCAAGCCGGCCGGAGAGGTTGCCTCTGCCGCGCTGGGGTCGCTGTGAGAACAGAGGCTCAACCCTGCCCAAAAGGCAGCGATCCGGGCCGGCGGGAGGCGCTGGAGTCCCTCGCGTGCCACTCGGCCGTCAGTAGCCCCAGTGGACGTAGTCCACCGACTGCGGCCCGAAGTTCCAGCCGGTCAGAGGACGGTCCTCCGGATCGGGTGACCGGGTAGCCGAGGCTGGGTAGGTAGATCAACTCGTAGAGATGCTCGTGGCCGTCGAAGGGCGAGATCCGAATCGTAGTGGAACACCCGCCGGTCCCCGTGGGCCATCTTGGCGAAGATCTCGTCGTGCCCGGCCACAGGCACCTGCTCGCCGTCGAGGAGCGCCACAATCGCGAACTGGTCCCTCAGAATCGGCGCAGGCGAACTGGTGGAACGCTCGCAGCTCGAGGGTCACCGGAAGTGAGCCGCCCACGCTCGGGGAGTCGCGCAGGTACTCGTTGAGCGTGCCCAGCTCCACCTCGTGGCCGTAGGCCGTGTCTTGCGCCTCCCAGAACGCTCGGGTCTGGCTCAGCTGCCTGTGTCGAGACGGAGACTTCGTAGCCGGAGGTCTCTACGAAGTCGTGAGGCTCGTAGGAGCCCTTTTGCACGGTGAAGCTCCCCGAACTGGCCGAGCTCTGGCTGCCAACCCGAGGGCCCCGCGTGGTAATGGACGTAGACCTGAACGGTGCTCAACCCGTCCTGGAAGCGCTCGGCGGGTAGGCTGATGCTCGTCTCCCCCTGCCGGTCGACCAGCGCCGTCCGCTCCAACGTGACCGTCTCGCCGTCGGCACGGTCGAAGGGGGTGACTTTCCCGTCGACGAAGACGATGAGCCGGGCCGACAACGGCTCCGCGAACTGCGGTGCGACCCGGTACTGCAGCCGGATGTAGACCGTTCCCTCGGGGGCGATGGGGTAGAGCTGCCGGTGCTCGTAGTCCCAGGGCAGCCAGAAGTGGGTGGCGATCCAATGCGGCACTCCCGGATGCTCGAGAGCCCCGGGCGGCGGAGGCACCCAGGCCGGCGGCTCGTCGGCCGGCCGGGGAGCTTCGCGAGTGACCTGCGTGGGATCACAGGACAGCGGGCCACCGACCGGCGCATTGGAACAACCCGTGGTCACCGCGAGGGCCGCCGCCATCCCGACGACACGAAGAGACCGAGCCAGATAGCGGGAAGGCGGCGGCACGGCTAATCACCGGCAGTCAGCGGCAGTCAGCGGCATTTACGCCGTTCTCGGTGAGACCGGCGAAGGTGCCTAGGTCGAGCGCGACTGTAGTGTATAGGGGGTTGAAAGCGCAAGGGCATAGCCGGGAAAAGAGAGATGCACGAAGCGTTGATTGGTTGGACCGCTGGGTTCTTACGCGCGGTTGTAGGAAAGGGATGACAAGGCGTCGTGTGCGGGGCGCAGACGAGTGGACGACGGAGCGGGAGGATGCGTTGAGCGGCTCAGGCTGGTTTGGGGGCGTCGTGCGCGATCGGGTCGGTCCGCGCGTGTTGCTGTCGTGCGGCGGATCCGGGGGCCACGTCGAGATTTCCTTCGGCCGCAGCTTCTGCGGGGTTCGACGCGCGCGGCCCCGTGCGTATGTCCCGTCCCGAAAGGAGAGAGAGCATGCTGACGACCATCCCCGAGCTTCCCGACAACGTCATCGGCCTCACCGCGAAGGGCGAGGTCACGCGCTCCGACTACCGCGAGGTATTGGAGCCCGCCGTGCACGCCGCGCTCTCCCACCACGAGAAAGTCCGCATGCTCTACGTCATCGGGAACGACGTGACGTCGTTCTCGCCGGGAGCCATGGTCGAGGACGCGAAGGTCGGCGTCGAGCACCTCGCCCGCTGGGAGCGCATGGCCGTCGTGACCGACAGGGCGTGGATCCGGAACGGCATCCACGCGTTCTCCTGGATCATCCCCGGCGTGATCCGCACCTACACGATGAGCGAGCTGGACACGGCGCGGGCTTGGATCACCGGCTGATCCGGCGGGCGGAATCGAGGCGAGCGGCCACGGGCGCAGCGCTCGCGGCCGCCGCCACGAATTGCCGCGAGGCGCGCCCGGGCACCGACGACCAGCGGCGGAATCGACTGGCATCTCGATCCGCCCCACCGCCCAGGTCCACTCGACCGCACGGGGGCACCGCTGCCTCGCGCCCTCGGTGAAAGCACACCGACCCTGCCGAACGTGTGCGACGGGCCGCTACATATGATCACCTCGCGTCGAGGGGCGGAGCCCCCTTCGCGCTGTTTCACCAGCACCCGCCGACGAGCGCGTCAGCTCCCGCGCTCTGCGAGGAGCCGTCGGCGCGCCTCGCCTAGCCGCCTCCGCCACTCCTGCGACTCGAGGTCCTCGTCCGCTGCGAGCTCCGCCCCCGCCGCGTCCGCCACGGCGTAGACCTGAGGTGCAATGCCGGGCGTCAGCAAATGATCGAAATGGAAAGAGCCTTCGAATGCGCACCAGGCGATGACCGCGCCGGCGGAAAGAGCAGAGCGCAAGACTTGCTCCAAATACAGATCAAGTTTTGCCGGCACATCGCAGAACAGAGCATCGTATTCAATTACCTGCAGTCCGCCGAGGACGCCATAGACATCCTCCATCGGAAAAATTTCGACCTTATTCGGCGTAGATTGCGCCGCAATCATCCCGAGTGATGGGGGCTCTGTCGCGGACGGAAAGGCCGCGAACATCGACACCATTGCTCCTGAGCCGCTCCAGGTTAGAGCTCTTTCGATCCTGCTCATTGCGTTGTCGGGGGCTGTGTTTCTGTGTCGCTTCGGGCGTGGTTTGGGCGCTCTGCACGCGCGGATGCGAGAGGCGATGAGGGTTCCGCGGCGGCGAGACGGTGCCGCAGGACGGACGATGGTGCCGCAGTGGGGGAAGCTATACAGCGCCGACGAACATCCTGATGTCATCGAGTGCATCTTCCATTGCTCCCACCGTGGCTGGATGCTCTCGGAGTAGCAGCAGCAACGGTAGCAATCGTTGTTGGTCGAGCGTCCCGTGAATGCGAGCGAGGTGTCCGACACATCTTGCCGCACTTGCACGGAGTTTGGGGTCGATAGACCGTAGGTGGTTTTCGAGAAGGCGCTCGAGCCAAGGTCGATCGGGATTGTGGAGCGTCAGCCTGAAGAGCGCCTGGCTGATCCGATTGGTGTCACCCGACTCGAGATCGATCTGTGCTCGCAATCGACCGAGAGGAGGAAGGTCTTCGTAGATCAGGGCCACTCGCTGTTGCTCCAAGGTTCGCCCTTCGGTGGCGGCTCGCAGCTCGCGGGTCCAGCTCGCTCAGCGGCCACCGCACGCCCGGCCTCGGCGCTCGAGCCTGCAAGAACAGAATTGCGCGAGGCGCGCAGGCTGATGACCGGCGCGCCTCGTCGGGCTCTTCGAACGACGTTCAGCTCTCGTACTGGACGATTGAGCTCCACGGGCCGCGGCCCGGGGCGGGCTGCCAGTTGTGCCAGACGTCGTCGTTGGGGCCGAAGTAGAAGAGCTCCAGGCGGCCGTCGGCGTTCTGGCCGACCGCGAGGTCGCTGGCCTTTTCGCCGAGGACTTCGCCGTCGGTGCCCCAGTCGCCGTTGGGCGAGGCTTGCCAGACGTTGCGGATGCGCGCTTCGCCGTCGATGTAGAAGACTTCGAGGCGGCCGCCGCGGTTCTCGGCGACTGCGATGCGCTTGGCCACCACGTTCAGGCTCTCCGGTCCGTGCCAGTCGCCGTTCGGCGCGGTCTGCCAGTCGTGCAGGACCTGGCCGTCGTCGGCGCGGACCCAGAAGACTTCGAGCCTGCCGTCTTCGTTGGCGCCGACCGAGACCTGCTTGCCGGTGCCTTCGAGCTGCTCGGGGCCGTTCCAGTCGCCGTTGGGGGTGAGCTGCCAGTCGTGCCAGAGCTGGCCTTCGCGGCCGAGGTAGAAGACCTCGAGCCGGCCGTCCTCGTTGCGGCCCACCGCGACGTCGACCGCGGCCTCGCCGAGCTTCTCTTTTCCGTTCCAGTCGCCGTTGGGGGCGAGCTGCCAGTCGTGCCAGAGGGCGCCGTCGCGGCCGACCCAGAAGACCTCCAGGCGGCCGTCGGCGTTGCTCGACACGTCGAGCGCGTGGCCCTGGGCGCCCAGCGACTCGGCGCCGTTCCACTCCCCGCCGGGCGCGAGCTGCCAGTCGTGCTTCACGTCGCCCTCGGGCGAGACGTAGAAGACCTCGAGGCGGCCATCGGCGTTCTCGCCCACCGCGACGCAGGTGGCCTTGACGTCGAGGCTGCGCTCGCCCTGCCAGAGTCCGTTGGCGCGCGCCTGCCAGTTGTGGTGCAGGGCGCCGTTCGGCTTCACGTAGAAGACTTCGAGGCGGCCGTCTCGGTTCTTGCCGAGGGCGATCTGCTTCTGGGGGGGCGCGAGCTGGGTCATGGACTCTCCTCTCGGTTCGAGCGTCGTATAGGTAGGTCGCCGGCTGCGCGGGGCAAGCTGGCGTGGGGCGACCTCTCACATCCGGCCCCCCATTCGGCCGTGGCGCGACACGGCGCGTCGTCCGTCACGTTGTGTGCTCCGTGACGTTAGCACGACCGGTGCCGGGCCCGTCGATGCCGAGAATGCTGGTGTTTCGCGCGAATTTTCACGGACCGTGAACGAATTCGGTCACGAACCGTGGTGTGAGGGGCACGTGATGGACGAGATGGAGGCACACGCAGGGGCGATGGCGGCCGATCCGATCGCGGAGCTGATCCGCGCGGGCCGTCATCGAGATGCCGCCGGGGCCTGTGCTCGCGAGCACGGCGCGGCGGTGGGGAGGCTCTGCATGGCGCTCCTCGGCGACCAAGGGGAAGCCGAGGAGACCGTGCAAGAGACGCTGATCGCGGCGCACGACGCGATGGGCGGGTTCCGGGGGGAGGGCTCGGTGCGGGCCTGGCTCTTCGGGATCGCCCGCCGCAAGTGTGCGCGGAAGCTGGAGACGCGGGTGCGACGGCAGCGGCGGCTGAGACTGGTCCACGACGCCGACGCGGAGGCGCCGCTGCCGGACGAGCTGCTCGACGCCGAGCGGCGCGCCGGCCGGGTCCGAGACGCGCTCGAGCAGCTCAAGCCTTCGGAGCGGGACGCCGTGGTGCTCCGCTACCAGGCGGGGCTCGGGTACCGGGAGATCGGGAGATCTGGGGATTGATGAGGCGGCGGCGCGCAAGAGGGTCAGCCGGGCGCTGGCGCGGATGCGCGGGCTCTTGGGCAGCGAGGACGGACGATGAACGACAGGGCAGCGAAGTACGAGGCGTTCCTGGACGAGCTCGCCCCGGTGGTGGACGGCGAGCAGGACGCGCTCGAGCGACACGCCGACTTCCTCGCCGACGACGACGAGGCGCGCGACCTGCGGCACGAGTCCGCCGACGTCGCGGCGCAGCTCCGGGACGCCGGCGCGGACTACGTGCCGCCTCCGGATCTCGAAGCGCGACTGATGGCTGCGCTCGACGGCGGGCCCAGCGCGGGCGGGCGGAGCACGTCGCCCGGGTTCGCGGCGCCCGACGAGGCGCGGCGCGCGATGGAAGAGCGCTCGCCCGGCGATCCGACGCTGGCGGCCACCCTGCCAGCGCCGGTCGCGTCGCAGTCGGTCGCGTCGCAGTCGGTCGCGTCGCAGTCGGTCGCGTCGCAGTCGGTCGCGGCGCCGGTCGCGCCTCAGGCCGTCGATCCGACGCTGGCGGCGACGCGGCCGGCCGGCCCTTCCGAGGTGCCGCACACCGAGACCCGGAACGTCGCCTCTCCGCCGAAGAAGTCGGCGCGCGGTCGGGTGATTGCCGTCTCGTTCGTGGGCGTGGCCGCGCTGGCGGCGGCGGGGCTCTTGGCGGTGATGCTCTCGGGAGGCGAGGGCGACACGCCGCCGGCGCCGGCGCTGGCGATCCAGGGCATCGAGGGCTCGCTCCAGAGCATCGACCGTGCGGCCGACGACGGTCAGAGCGGCGTCGCCATCCAGCGGCCCGGCAGCGACGGCTTCGTGGCGCTCGCCGCCGGCGAGGCCGTCCCGGCGGGAGCCACCGTGCGGACCGACGACCGGACCCGGGCGCGGCTGATGCTGGCGGACGGCTCGAAGGTGGTGCTCAACCACGCGACGGAGCTCGCGTTGATGAGCGACGCGCCGCGCAGCTTCCGCATCGCGCGCGGCGATTCGGTGGCCGACATCGCGCACATCGAGGGCGCGCCGCACGTCTTCTTCCACACCGACACCGGGCAGGTGGAGGTGCTGGGCACCAAGCTCGAGCTGGCCGTCACGGCCGATGTGACCAACGTCCGGGTGAGCCGCGGTGTGGTCTCGGTGGCGTCGAAGAGCGGCGGGACGGCCGAGGTGCGCGAGGGCGAAGAGGCCTTGTTGCGACCGGAAGGCGAGCCCCAGGTCGCGCCGGTCGCGGACATGGCGCGGGCGATGGCCTGGTCGGAGCTCGGCGGCGAGGTGCGCCGGAGCGACGACGTCGTTCTGCCCGGCATCGGGTCGCTGCGCGCGCACCGTCCCGGCGAGCACCAGGATCACGATCATCCCCTGACGCTGGCGCAGCACTCGGTGAGGGTGCGCATCGTCGGCAACGTGGCCCGCACGGAGATCGAGGAGGTCTTCTCGAACGACGGCGATCACACGCTGGAGGGCGTCTACCGCTTCCCGCTGCCGGCCGACGCGCAGATCGCCCGCCTCGCGCTCGACGTGGACGGCGAGATGCAGGACGGCTCGTTCGTGGAGCGTGATCGCGCGGCGCGGATCTGGCGCGGCGTGATCCGCAACGCCACGCCGCGCCATCAGCGGCGGAACGACGAGGAGTTCATCTGGGTGCCGGGCCCTTGGCACGACCCGGCGATCCTGGAGTGGCAGCGCGGGGGGCAGTTCGAGCTGCGGGTCTTCCCGATCCCGGCCCACGGCGAGCGCCGCGTCATCCTGGCCTACACGCAGACGGTGCCGCCCGACGGAGGCGAGCGGCGCTACGTCTATCCGCTCGCGCACTCGGCGGACGGTTCGACGCGGATCGGTCGCTTCGACGTCGACGTCCGCGTGGCGGGCGCCGAGCGGGTGAACGCGAGCGGCTATCGGGTGACCTCGGCCGCCGAGGACGACGCGACGCGCCTGCGCATGAGCGAGGAGGGCTTCATGCCCAAGGGCGATCTCGTCGTGGAGTACGAGCTGCCCGGCGCCCAGCGCGAGCTGAGCTACTGGACTTATCGTGGCGATGCGGCGGCGGCCCCTCCCGAGCACAGCCGGGAGCAGGATCGCGAGGTGCTCGACGCGCAGCGACAGCTCGCCGAGGACGCGCGGCCCTACGTGGCGTTCTCGCTCCGGCCCCAGCTGCCGCGGGCGACGGCGCGGCGCGATCGCGACTACGTGATCGTCGTCGACTCCAGTCAGTCGATGGTGGGCGAGCGCTATCAGCGGGCGTCGGAGCTGGCGGCGCGGGTGGTCGGCGAGCTGGACCGGCGGGATCGCTTCGCCGTGCTGGCGTGCGACTACGCGTGTCGCGCGATGCCGGGCGGCGTGCAGGCGCCGAGCGGCCAGGCGGCGGCGCAGGCAGCGCAGTGGCTCGGCTCCGTGCAGCCGGCCGGCGCGTCCGATCTCGTGGCCGTGTTGCGCGAGGCGGTCGCCAACGTGCGAGGGCAGCGGCAAGACGGTCGCGAGCTCGAGATCATCTACGTCGGCGACGGAACGGCGACGGTGGGCTACCGCCGCGCGGCCTCGCTCGCGCAGGAGGTGCGGGAGCTGGCCGACGGAGAGCACGTCGCGGTGAGCACGGTCGGTGTGGGCAACGACGCGGACACGCTGGCGCTCTCCGCCATCGCGCGGGCGGGCGGCGGTCACTACCTCCCCTACGTGCCCGGGGAGCGCACGTCGGTGGCGGCGATGAGCGTGGTCGAGTCCACCTACGGCGTGTCGTTGGAGGCGCCGCGGGTCGAGCTGCCGGACGGGCTCTCGGACGTGGCGCCGGCGGAGCTGCCCACCATCCGGGCGGGCGAAGAGGTGACGGTCGTCGCCCGCATGGATTGGGATCGTGTGGACGGGAACGTCGTGCTGCACGGGACGGTGGCCGGTCGGCCCTTCGAGCAGCGCTACGCCGTGCAGCTCGTGCCGACCGACGCGGCGGGCAACCGCTTCGTGCCGCGCCTGTGGGCGGCGGGGCGGATCGAGGAGCTCCAGCTCGGCGGCCGCGGTGAGGATCGCGCGAAGGTGATCGCGCTCTCCAAGGCGTACGGCGTGATGAGCCGCTACACGTCGCTCCTCGTGCTCGAGAGCGAGGCGATGTTCCGCGCGTTCCGGGTCGACCGCAACGAGAGCGCGCCCGAGTGGACGGGTGAGGAGGACGTGGTCGAGGGCGGCGCCGACGGAGCGCTCGAGGTCGCTGGCGGCGTGCTGGCCGAGGGCCAGGCGACGGGGGGTCGCGGCGGGTACGTGCTGCCGGGTCGGGTCGCTCGGCATTCTCGCCGGCGACACTCCGCCGCGCCTGCTGCCCGCCCGCGCGCGGCGGATGCGGATTCTCGTGGGCGGGATGAACGCCTTCGGTGGCGGTGGCGGTGCGCGTCCGGAGTCGAGCGCGTCGTCGACGGCGCGGAGCTGGCAGTGGCGCGACATGCCGGCGCCCGGAGGCCCGGCTGCTCAGCCGGCGCCGGCGCCGCCCCAGCCCCGGTTCCGGCCGCAGCCTCGCCGGCCCGGACGCTGGATGCACCGCGTCTGGTATCGCGCCGGCGAGATTCCGGCCGAGCTCCGAGCCGACCACCTCCGAGCGCGAGGCGGCGCGGCGGGCCGAGCAGGCGCTGGAGGAGAACGAGGACAGCCGTGACCGCCATCGCGAGGCGGTGCGGCGGCTGAGCCGGGCCGGCGAGCTGACGCGCGCGCTGGAGGTCGCCGAGGCGTGGCTGGCGCGCGACCGGCAGGACGCGGAGGCGCTGACGGCGAAGGCCGATCTCCTCGGTCGGCTCGGCCGGCGGGACGAGGCGCTCCGCACGCTGACCGGGACGGTGGATCTCGAGCCCGACAGCGAATCGCTGCAGAAGCGCCTGGCGGATGCGTTCGAGCGGGCCGGGCAGCCGGAGCGGGCGTGCGCGCATCGGATCGCGTTGGCGGACATCGATGGTGCCGACCCGGACGCGCTGGCGGCGGCGATGCGCTGCGAGCGGGCGCTGGGCCGGGACGGGGCGGCGCAGCGCTTGATGGACGCCGTCCGCGAGCCGAGCGTGCGCACCCGCGCCGAGCGCGCCGCCGCCGAGGACGACGAGACCCGTCGCTTCCGCGGGGACTTCACCATCGACGCGGAGTGGGACGAGCGGGTCGACCTCGACGTCACCATCGTCACCTCCCACGGCACGCGGCTGAGCTGGATGGGCGGCCGCACCACCGTGGTCGGCGAGGACGTGAATCGCGAAGGCCACGAGCGGCTCGGCCTGCGCTGGACCGCTCCGGGCAGCTACACCATCGAAGTGGACCGTACCGATCCCTTCGGACACGCGGCTGGTGCGCGGCGAGCTCCGCGTCCGGCTGCTCGGCGAAGAGCGGACCATCCCCTTCACGCTGCGCGACGAGCGCGTCATCGTCGGCCGGGCGCGCGTCCGGCGGGAGTCGCGGCTGGAGGCGGTCACCGGCACCGTTCGCTGAGCGCGAGCCGGTGGCTGAGAAAGGGCGCATCCGCCCGCGTGAGTGGGCGATGATGGGCTCACGATGACCGGCAACACTTCGCGAGGGCACGGAATCCGATGCTCGAGCTGCGGTGGGGCGTTCCCGCTGCAAACCTTGGCCGCCGCCGTGTTCTGCCCATACTGTGGCGCGCAGCAGATGCTGACCGGTAGCGCCGTTCACGAGGTGCGACAGTACCGGCAGGACGTCTTCGCCGAGATGCGCGCCGCCGACGCCGACCGCCAAGAGGCGTGGAAGTGGAGCGAACGGAACGACGGCGGATCGCGGCTTTCGATGATGTTCGTCCCGCTGACACTGCTCGTGTCCTTTTGCGTTTCGGTGCCGCCCTTGCTGCTGATGATGGCGGACGTCCGGGTGCCGCCGGCCATCAGCGGCTTCCTCCGCGCCATCGCCAGCCCGTGCATGCTGCTCCTGGCGCTCGGCGCGATCGGCGCCTCGAAGTGGGCGCGATCGAGGCGCGAGCGCAAGGGCGCCGAGCACGGTCCGCGGCTGGTCAGCAAGGTGGCCTGCCCGCACTGCGGCGCGCCCAATCAGCTCGTCGCCGGGGAACAGGTGCACACCTGCCGCTACTGCGGCGGGGCGCTGATGCCCTCGAAGACCGTGATGGTGCGGAGCCTCGACGCCGCGCGCGCCGAGCGACGGCGGGCGGCGCTCGAGCGCTATCGGGCCGAGCGGCACGGCATGATGAACGCTGGCACCTCCGCCCGGTCGACGATGCGCCTGGGGCCGCTCCTCTCCTATCTCCCCCTTCGCCCCGGTACCCTTCGTCTTCCTCTTCTACATCGTGCTGATGGCCCGAAGGACGGCCGCGTTCTGGCCGGTGATGGTCGTCGTCATGGTGGTGGTCAGCCTCGCCGCGGCCGCGGGCGCGGCCCTCGGACTTCGCTGGTGGCGGCGACGCCAGAGCGGGCGGCGCGGCCTGACGCAGCTCGCCACGCAGTTCCACGGACAGGTCTCGACCCGGATCGAGGATTTCGTGAGCTGGCTCGACGCCCACTGGGCCGGTCCGTTCGACATCCGCAAGCTCTTGGGTGGACCACGCTTCGCGGTCGTCTCACTGGACGCGTGGGGCTACGCGGGCGTGCTCTCGGTCTCCCCGGTTCGCATCTTCGGTGTCTCCGCCGAGTATCCGACCTACGCCGAGGTGGTGCTGGCGGGGTGGGTCCCGAGCACCACCGACGGCCACGGCCCGCCTCCCCTCGACGAGGCCGGGCGCGCGACGCTCGACTGGTTGAAGGCGGCCGGATTCTCGGTCTCGTTCGAGGAGGGCGGCGTCGTCGCGTCCGCGCTGCCCTGGGTGGTCGAGCGTCTGCGGCGCCAGCCCGGCGTCATCGTGCAGCTCGCGCAGGTCATCGCGCACGTCGTCCGGCTCGCGCACGAGGTGGGCGTGCAGCCGGTCGCCGGTGCCTGAGCGAAGCGGCGACGGCGCGTGGCATCCTCCAGCGGTGACGCGCGCTGGAGGGAAAGGGAGTGCGAGGAAGCTCCTCATGAGCAGCGCTCGACGCGTCTCGGGGTGGGTGGTGGCGCTGGTCCTGAGCGCGTGCGGCGGCGCGATCCCCTCGCCGAGCGAGCCGCACGACTACGCGAGCGCTGAACGAGCGTTGCGTCGGGATGCGCGCGCGGTGCGCAGCCTCGCCTCGGCCGATTGGGTGCGCGCTTGGGTCGACGCGGCGCTCGCGCTGGCGCTGCCGAGCGAGGCGCGGTTGAGCGAGGGCCAGACCACGCTGCCGAGCTACCTGGGCTACGACCATGGCGGCCCGCCGTTGTCCTACGTCAGGCCGCTGTCGGTGCTCGCCGACGCCGGGTTCGCGCCGCGCGAGGGGATGCGCATCGTCGACTTCGGCTCGGGCGGGCACGCGCAGCTCGAGCTGTGGGCCGCGCTCGGCGTGCGGCCTCTCGCGATCGAGGTCGCCGAACGGGTCCGTGACGAGCAGCGCCTGAGCCCCGCGCCGGACGCGACCGAGGTGTGCATCGGGCGCTTCCCGGCCGAGGTCGAGGTCGCGCCCGGCAGCGTCGATCTCTGGATCGCGAAGAACGTGCTGAAGAACGGCTACATCCACCCGCGTCCCGGCACCGATCCCGCGATGGCGATCGATCTGGGCGTGTCCGATTCGGGAGTTCGTGGCCGGCCTGGCCCGCGCGCTCGCTCCAGGCGGGCTCGTGCTCATCTACAACATCACGCCGCCGCCCAACGGCCCCGGCCGCCCGTACCGCACGTGGGCGGACGGCCGCTGCCCGTTCTCTCGCGAGGAGCTCACCGAGGCGGGCTTCGAGGTGATGGCCTTCGATTGCGACGACACCGAAGCGGTCCGTGCGATGGCCGACGCGCTCGAGTGGCCGCGGGGCGAGCCCTTCTTCGCGAGCTATACCCTGCTACGTCGGGCCGCGAGCTCGTGACGACCGGTCGATCACTCGATCCCATAGACTACTCATCGACCTGCGCGACGACTCGGTGCAGCCTGTGCGCGTCGTCGCCGGCGCGTTCGGAGTGGTTCAGGATCCCGAGACCGGCGCGCTCGCCTCCGAGATTGGCTGGGCCGTCGTTCACGAGCCGGGCTCGCCCGCCTGAGCGCAGGCGAGCCGGGCATCCTGGAAGCCGCCAGCGGAGGCTCAATGAGGCGCCGGAGCCGCCGACGTCTCGCCCCACGCGTTCGGCCCGGCCACGATCCGCAGTGTGTACGGGCCCCGACCGGATGCCTCGAAGCTGTTCGCGATCACGCGGTACGTGCCTCCCGTTCGAGCCGTCACCGAGATCGCGCTGTCGGTTCCCGGTAGCCCGTCGTCATCCTCGAAGGGCCACGGCCGCTCCGGGGCGGTGAGCCAGAGGTAGGTGTCGAACGCGTCGCTCCGCAGCTCCACCCGGATCTGCCATCCCGCTTCGACCTGAAGAGGATAGGTGTCGTAGCGCGAGCCGTCGTGCGGTGCCTGGGCGTCGTCGTTGGTGAGCTCCCCGTGACGCTCGACGTCGACTGGATCGAATGCGGAAGGGTTGCATGCGCTGGCGAGCGCGACGCTCGCGACGAACGCAGCGCGTTGCACGGGGGCCTTCACCGCTCTCTCCTCGGCTCGAGAAAGTGTGGACAGCGGCGTTCCCGGCCGCCATCCGGGCAGTCGGTGGAGAGGGTTCGTAGGAGCGGTACGCCGTCTGGATCCACGATGCGCATCGGCGTCGGTCCGATCGTCACTTCGTCGAGATCCGGTGGCCAGCGCGCGTCGAACGTCGCGAGCAGAGCGCCGTCGTCACGGGTAAGCACGCGAAGATGGAGAGTGGATTCGCCGAGCGTGAAGCCGTCCCACCCATCTAGCTGGTACGCCGAGCAGTCAGCCACTCGCGAGAGGGCCTTCTGGAAGAGCTGTGTGGGCCATCCTCCTGCCCAAGAGAAGTAGGCATCACAGTCCAGGATGCGGGCGTTGAAGTCGTCGAGCGCTTCCAGGCCATGAACCCGTATCGTCGCGTATCCTGGCGAGAGTGCGTCACAGCCCGTCAGTGGAGATTCCTTGGAGGACTTTCCGCCCTTGAACCACCATGTGCCGGTATCGATGCGCTCCCACCAGGTGTGCTCGATCTCCGGCGTTACTGATTGCTGCTCCGGGCGGCAGCCCGCCAAGAGCGCCATCAGTGAGAGCAGCGCGCCGATGCTTGCTCGCTTGGGCGTCGGCGGGGTTCTGCGACACGTTGCGTCGCGCCGGACCACCCTCAGCGCCTCCGTAGGGCTCTCTCGCGAGAGCGATGGCCGGGAGGGTCGGGCAGCGACAGTCGCACGCTCGGCGCAAGCAATGCGCCATGTATACGGGATTCTACAGCCTGATGCAGGAGAATCTTGTCTCGCTGAGAAAACGAGCGGTGTGCGTAGATGGAACCATCTATATGTCGTGCGCCCATGATGCCGCCGTCGAACCGACGGCTCGCGAGGCCAAAGAAGTGCCCGATTTCGTGCGCTGCCGTCTGGGACGTTCCCGGGTTGTTGGTTGCGAACGCATTGAGTCCGATCCACATGACGTTCGATGCCTGCTCTTGGAAGCCTCGGTGTGCGTGCGAAGGAACCGGTTGGGCCAGGGAGCCGTCGGCGTGGACCACGGGTGCGCATGCGTCAGTACCGAATCCATGAAAATATGGGTGTATGACGGCCACGTTGAAATGAGGGCCGAGACGTGTCGCTTCGACGCATGCCGAGCGGTGTGATCGGGTGTGGACTCGATCTGACATGATTTCGGACAATGGCCTGGAGCCGCGGTCCCGGCGCGGACGGGGGTTGGATCGTCGCTGATGTCGATCGTGATGACGATGTTGTATTCGATGCGGTCGTCGTTCCGGTCGTCGTTCCGGTCGATTACGAACGGCTCCCATATCGAGGACTGTAAAGCGATATGAGTGCTGACGGTGACGAGTTGGTGGAAGGGTGGCGGCGTGTCGAGGGGGCCCTGCTGATTCGGCCGTCGAACGGCTTGGCCAGGAAAAAGCATGATGCCCGCGCTGAGGCGGCGCAGTCGCACGTGCCCATGCTGAAATTCCTCGACTCGGAACGTCATGCGACACCGTAGCATCACGCTGGCGTCGAGTCGTCAGCGCGGGTGCACCCACTGAGAAGACAGCTCAGCGGGAGGAGCGATCGTTCGGCGGCTGCGATTGCCGCTCGGGCGGGGTGCTCGCCAGCGCGTCGGCGCGCGAGTGCCAGCCTTCCCACCACGCGCGCGCTTCGGCTTCGTCCCAGCGCGTGGCGTCGGCGCAGCGGCTCAGCGCGATCCGCAGCGTGCGCGCGTCCTGGGGGCGGGCCGCGGGATTCTTTCTCCAGGCACCACGCGATCACACTGGCGAGATCCGCCGGCACGTTCTCGATAGCGGCGGCGCGGGCTCGTCGCGCTGCTTCTTCAGGATGTCGGCGCTGGAGGGGCCGTCGAACGCGTGCCGGCCGGTCAACAGGAAGTATGCGGACAGGCCGAGGGCGTAGAAGTCGGTCGCCGGCGTGATGACGGACTCGGCGCGGAGCATCTCCGGCGCGACGTAGCGCGGCGTGCCGATGACCGGGCCGTCGAGCGTCAGCCGCCGGCCGGTGGAGCGGCCCGCGACCGGCACCACGAGGCCGAAGTCCACCAGCTTGGCCACGTCGGGGACGCCGCCGCGCTCGCAGAGGATGATGTTCGGCGGCTTGATGTCGCGATGGACCACGCCGTGGTCGTGCGCTTCGCCGAGCGCGCCGGCGATCTGGTCCAGGACGCGGATGGTGCGGGCGGGCGACTGCGGGCCATCGAGATCGACCAGCCGGCGCAGGTCGAGGCCGTCCAAGAGCTCCATCGCGTAGTAGAGGGTGCCGTCCAGTGTCTCGCCGCAGTCGTAGATGATGACGGTGTTGGGGTGCTCGAGCGCGGCGCAGGTGCGGACCTCGCGCTCGAAGCGCTGGCGGCCGAGCTCGGAGGTCAGCCAGGTCGAGAGGACCTTCAGCGCCACCGCGCGCTCGGGATGCTCGCTCCGGGCCTCGTAGACGATGCCCATCCCGCCTTCGCCGAGCTTGCGCACGATGGTGTAGCCGTCCAAGCGGTCGCCGGGCTCGAGCGAGCTGATGAAGTCCACGGGCGCTCAGCATTGCAGCCCGCCGCGGGCGCGACCAGGGGACGCCGGAAGCTTTGGCGCCGCCTCGCCTCGTGGCAGTCTTGGCGGCATGCGCGGATGGACGGCGGTGGCGTTCCTTTCTCTGCTCGTCGCTTCGAGCGCCAGCGCGCAGGCGTCGAACGTGCAGGCACGGGTCCCGCAGGCGCCGGCGGCAGAAGACGGCGCGCTCGATCCGGACAGCTACGTCGCGCTCTCGGCCGACCAGCAAGCGCAGCTCACGCTGGGCGGCTTCCGTGGCTACCTCGAGCGGATCCGGCCCACCGACGGGGCGCTCTACGCCGCGCTCGACCCGCAGCTCGACGAGCTGGAGAGCCGCGAGACGGTCGCCGACATCATCTTCTGGACCGGCACCGGCCTCGGCGTCGCCGCGCTCCTGGCCGCGATCCCCGTCTACACGCTGATGCCCGATCTCGATCCGGGCGTGACGATCGGGCTCGTGGTCGGAGGCCTCACCACGTTCCTGGTCGGCGTGATCGTGCAGGCGATTGTCCGTCCGGGGCACGGGGATTTGATGCGCCTCATCGACGCCCACGATCGCTTCCTCGGCCACCGCTGACCCGGCGGGCCCGGTTTCGTGTCGCGCAGGCCGAGCTCACCTGCGCCGCGGAGATCGCGAGCGCTCCGGGCGTGCCAGGCGGCCGCGAAAGGCAACTCGGCTCAGACGGAAGGCGCGGTGGCGCCGTTGACGCGCTCCATCCAGACGAGGAGCTTCGGGTGCCGCGCCAGCGCGCTCGCCCCCTCGCCGGTCTCGGCCGCGTAGGCGAGCTGCGAGTAGATTGCGATGTCTGCGATGCACAGCCGGTCGCCGACCATCCACTCGTTCTCGCCGAGCCAGTCTTCGATTGCCCTCAGGTGTCGCTCGAGCTCGGCGAAGACACGCTCGGCCGGCTGCCGCCCGAGGCCCTGCCCGCGCAGCACGTTCCGCATCAAGGTCGGCAGCGCCCGCTCGGTGGCGCGGCGGATCAGCGGCGGCTCGGAGTGGCTGGCCCGGCGCGACCACTCGCCCGCGTTCTCCTGGACGCCGAAGCGCAGCCAGAGCTCGAAGAAGTAGAGGCTCTCGTCGGCCCAGTCCTCGAGGAAGTGCGCGAGCGCGCGCTCGCGAGCCGTGTTCGGGTAGATTGGCGGCTCCGGGAAGACACGGTCGAGGTAGCGGGCGATGTCGCTCGAGTCGGCGATGACCTCGGAGCCGTGTTCGAGCACCGGCACTTTGCCGATCGGGTTCAGGCGGCGGAGGCGCACCAGCGTCTCGGTGGGCGGGACCTCGCGCGTCTCGTAGGGGCGGCGTTTGTAGTTCAGGACGCGCCGCACCTTGTCGCAGAAGGGGGAGATCTCGAACTGGTGGAGAACCAGCACCCCCTCAAGTTGCCATTCTTGGCGCCCGATGTCAGCGGGGGCGGCTCACGGAAAGACGAAGTGGATGTCGGAGTGCCCTCCGGGCCCCGGGTTTCGGTGCTCCTCGGCGACGGAGTGCTGGCCGCGTCAGGTGATCACCGCGAAGCTGGGTTCGCAGCGATCGCGGCCGATCGCTTCGCGGTGCGAAGCGGCTTTCGCAGGTCAGGGGGCCTCGAAGACCACCCGCCCGAAGCGCTCGGGCACGTGAAAATCGCCGACCAGGGGCGGTGACCAGCCCACTCCGCCCTGGCCTTGGCGGCGGGCGTCGAGGACGTAGAGGGCTACCCGCCACGTATCGCCGGCGGCGGGCGGATTGGCAGGCGGGGAGCCGGCGTAGAACGCGCTCCACGGGATGGCCAGCTCGGCCGTGTAGCCCTCGTCGTCGCCGTCGTCGTTCACCGTGCCGCGGACGACGGTGGCCCCGCGCATCCCGCTGTCCCAATCGGTGTGGCCGAAGGGCTGGGGCACGCGGCGGCTGTCGTAGCGGGTGTCGAAGACCTGCTCGGTGGGTGAGAGCTGGAGCTCGAAGTAGTTCCGGCCGTCCCCGTCCGGATCGACCATGATCTCGACCGTGTCCTGCTCCCAGAGGTGCGGGTCGTGGCCGCTCAGCTCGCTCTTCAGGAAGTCGTCCTCCACCTCGAACGCCACGTAGAGGTTCTCGGCGTCCCAGGTGATCTTCGCGCTCGTCCGTGGCCCGGCCGGGTCGCCCGTCATGGTGTTCACGAAGGGCTGCGTGGACGGCGCGTCACGCCACGCGGCGTCGTCCAAGCGGCCGTCGATGGTCGGCGGCGAGCTCGCTCGTGGCGCGCGGTAGACCGGGATGTCCGTGCGAGGGCCTTCACAGGTGCATCCCTGGATGCACAGTCCCAAGCCGGCCAGGGAGAGGCCAGCAAGGGTGATCGCAGCTCTCACTCGAACGCGGCCCGGATCCGCGGGTCCATCGAGCAGATGCGCTCTTCGTCCAGGAGCACGCACGCGCTGGTGATCTCGGGCTTCGCACAGGAGCTCCTCCTCGCGCCAGATGCGGTAGTCGAAGCGGATCTTCGCGCGGTTCACGACGCCGACCCCGATCTCGACGTCGAGCACGTCGTCGAAGCGCGCCGGCCGCTTGTAGCGCGCCCGGACCTCGGTCACGGGCAGGCCCTTGCGCTCCTCGATCTCGAAGCGCCGGTAGTCGATGCCGCGCTCGCGCAAGAGCTCGATCCGCGCCGCTTCCATGAAACGCAAGTAGGCGGCGTGGTGGACCACGCCGCCTTGATTGGTGTCGATGTACTGGACGCGGACCCGGTGACGGAAGCGCACGAGGGTCCCCGCCGACTATTCGGCGGCGTCGGCGTCGAGCTTGCTGCGGACGAGCTCGAAGACCTTCGTGAAGTTCGTCAGGTCCTTGAGGTCCTCTTCCGGGATCGAGAGCTGATACGTGCGCTCGACCTCGGCGACGATCTCGAGGGCCATCATCGAGTCGATGCCCAGATCCGCGAACGGTGTCGCGTCCGGGATCTCGTCGACTTCGCTCACCTCGGCGATGATGCCGCGGAGCTTCTCCTTGAGTGCTGCGTCGGACATGGCCGCTCTTCCTTCGCACGGACCGTGCCGGCCCGTGCCGTCAGGGACTACTAGTTGCCCATCCGAGTCTCGACGAGCTCCAGGAGCTGTCGCACGGTCTGGATGCCGACGAGCTGCTCGTCGGGGATTTGGACACCGAGCTCGCGCTCCATCGCGCCCACCAGCTCCAGCGTGCTCAGCGAGTCGAGGCCGAGCTCCTGGATGTTGGAGTCCTCGGACACGTTGCTGAAGTCTTTTTCGGCGATCTCGGCCGCCATCCGCTGGAACATCTCGAACAGTTCCGACCGCTTCATATCTGAACCACTCCGTACTCGTCGTTGCTGTCAGAACGGCCCGCCGCAGTAGGCGCGGGGCCGAATCTACTCTCGGCGCGCGGGCCGAGTAAAGCGCGCCCTTCGATCAGGTCTCCAGGGCCGGATGCGCGGCCAGCTCGCCGCGCTCGTAGAGCATCTGGGTCTTGCGGCGCTGGTGCTTGCCGCTGGAGGTCTTGGGCAGCGTCCCGACCGGCGAGATCACCACGTCGGCGACCTGGAGGCCGAAGTCGGCGTAGATCGCCCTGGCGATCTCCTTGCGCAGGCGCGCAGCATCTGCGCGGTTCGCCTCCGCCATGATCACCAGCTGCTCCGTGCCATCCGAGACGACGCCGAATGCACAAACGTTGCCACGGCGTACGCCTTCGAGCTCGCCCACCGCCCACTCGATGATCCTGCGGGTAGTGGTTGGCGCCGTTGATGATGATGAGGTCCTTGATGCGGCCGCAGATGTGGAGCGCGCCGTTCGCGACGTAGCCGAGGTCACCGGTGTGAAGCCAGCCTTCACGCAGGGCGGCCGCGGTGGCCTCCTCGTTGCGGAAGTAGCCGGGCGTCACGCTCGGTCCGCGGGCGACGATCTCGCCGACCCGGCGCTCGGGCAGCTCCTCGCCGGCCTCGTTCACGACCTTCACCTCGTGATCGGGGAAGGACACGCCGCAGGAGACGATCTCGAGCGCGCTCTCGTCGCCCTCGGTCGCCGGCCGGGCCACGCCGTCGCGCATCGCCGCCGGGTCCACCCGGTCGACCACCATCTTCGTCTCGCGCGGGTGGAAGGTGATGGCCAGGCAGCTCTCGGCCATGCCGTAGCTCGGCAAGAGGGCCTCGGCGCGGAAGCCGCACGGCGCGAAGCGCTCCGCGAACTCCAGCAGCGTCTTGGCGCGGATGGGCTCGGCGCCGCAGCCGGCCACGCGCAGGCTCGAGAGATCCAGGCTCTCGAGGTCCTTCTCGCGCACGCGCTTGGCCACCAGCTGGTAGGCGAAGTTCGGCGCGTAGGTGATGGTGCCCTTGTGCTTGCTGATCAGCTCGAGCCAGAGGCGCGGCATGCGGGCGAAGTGCGCCGTCGGCATCAGCACGACCGGCAGATCGACGATCAGCGTGCCGAGCACGAACCCGATCAGGCCCATGTCGTGGAAGAGCGGGAGCCAGCTCACGCCGACGTCGTCCGGCGTGCGGTTCAGCCCGGCGGGGCCGAGGAACGAGGTGGCGTTGGCCACCAGGTTCGCGTGCGTGACCATCACGCCCTTGGGCTTGTTGGTGCTGCCGCTGGTGAACTGGAGGAAGCAGAGATCCTCGGGCGTCACCACCGGCCGCTCGAAGGGCGGCGGATCGCCTTCGAACGCCTCCGGCGCGAAGAGGAGCGTGCGGCCCTCCATCTCGGGTCGCCCGGCCAGCTTCTCCATCACGTCGCGGTTCTGCTCCATGCAGACCACGGCGCGCGCGTCCGCGGCCTCCACGATGTGCGCGAGGATGTCGATGTAGGCGTCGATCGCCTTGAACGTGGCCTGCGGGTACATCGGCACCGGCACGAGCCCGCCCACCGACGCGCCGAGGAAGGTCAGCACGAACTCGTGGTTCTCGGGGAGCAGGAGCGCGACCCGGTCGCCCTTCTCGAGGCCCGCCGCCGCCAGGAACGCCGCGCGCCGCTTCGCCTCCGCCCGCATCGCGGCGTAGGGGTAGTAGCGCTCCTGCCGATCCAGACCGAGGAAACGGAAACCGCGCGCTTCCCCGTCGGGCAGACGCTCGAGCGCTTCCACGAGCGTGGACGGGTAGGGGGCCGACATGGCGCGGCGTATCTATGGGGCGCGCCCACGGCTGTCAAGGCGGGCTGAATACCGGACAATATCCGGCCGCTTGGCCGTTTTTAGGTGTGTCTTCCCTCGCTTGCGTGGTTGGCACGCCGCGCGCATGATGCCCGCCGCCATGGGCCGCGTTTTCGTCACGGGGATGGGTGTGGTGAGCTCCTTGGGGCTCGGCCGCGAACCGTACTGGGAGTCCCTCACCCAAGGCCGCTCGGGCATCAGCGAGGTTACCTTGTTCGATACGTCGAAC
Organism: uncultured Pseudomonadota bacterium; assembly: GCA_963832725.1. Classification (GTDB taxonomy): domain Bacteria; phylum Myxococcota_A; class Polyangia; order Polyangiales; family Sandaracinaceae; genus JAEZBP01. The sequence continues at coordinate 1,127,253 of CAWHVG010000005.1, read as the reverse complement.
CTGCCTCGCAACCTGGGCGGCGAGGTGAAGGGGTTCGTCGCCACCGACTTCATGAGTGAGGCGGAGGCTCGGCGGATGGGCCGCTGCTCGGCGTTCGCGGTGGCGGCCGCGCGCATGGCGGTCGAGGACGCGGGCATCGGCGGGCGGGCGCTGGCCGGCGAGCGGACCGCGGTCGTGGTCGGCACCACGATGGGCGAGGCCAACGTCCTCGGCGAGCTGCAGCAGGCCTGGATCCACGAGGGCACCGATGCCGTGCGGCCGGCCAAGCTCCCGCGCTACGGGACGACGCTCCTACCGATCGACGTGGCCCGCGCGTTCGGCGCCTCCGGCATGGTGCAGACGCTGCCGGCGGCCTGCGCGGCCGGGAACTACTCCATCGGCTTCGCGGCCGATCAGATCCGGCGCCGGGCGCGCGGACGTGGCGCTGACCGGCGCCGTCGAGATCATCGAGAAGCTCGAGTACTGCGGCTTCGTCCGGCTGAGCGCGATGAGCCCGGACCTCTGCCAGCCCTTCGACAAGAACCGAAAAGGGCTGATCCTCGGCGAGGGGGCCACGATGCTGGTCCTCGAGTCCGAGGAGAGCGTGGTCCGCCGCGGCGCCACGCCGCTGGCCGAGGTGGGTGGCTACGGGCTTGCCTGCGACGCGCACCACATCACGCGGCCGCATCCCGAGGGCGAGGGCAGCATCTCCGCCATGCGCCAGGCGATTGAGTCGAGCGGCATCACGCCCGACGAGGTCGACCACATCAACGCGCACGGCACCGGTACCCAGGCCAACGACGCCATCGAGGCCAAGGTGATCCGCGCCATCTTCGGCGACCGGGAGCTGCCGGTGACCTCGATCAAGAGCATGATTGGCCACTGCATGGGCGCCTCGAGCGCGATGGAGTCGGTCGCCTGCGTGATGACGCTGCAGACCGGCATCATCCCGCCGACCATGAACTACGAGACGCCGGACCCGGAGTGTCCGCTGCACATCGTGGCCAACGACGGCCAAGCGCGACGCGGACGTGAGCATCGTGCCTCAACAACGCGCTCGCGTTCGGCGGCTACGACGCGGTGGTCTGCTTCGCGAAACCCGGCCGGCTGCCGGAAGGCACCGGGGAGGCACCCGAATGAAGCCGATGGCGGTCACGGGGGTCGGCGTCGTCTCGCCGGTCGGGCTCGGGCTCGATGCGCTGGCGCAGGCGTTCGCGGATCCGGACAAAGCGCGCGAGCGGGCGTTCGCCGGCGAGCCGACGGTGCTCCCGCGGGAGAAGTTTCCGGAGGCGCACGCGGCGGAGGTCTGGGGCTTCGACGCGAAAGAGCACCTCGGCGACAAGGGCCACCGCAACTTCGACCGGCTGACGAAGTACCTCATCGTCGCGGCCAAGCACGCGCTCGAGGACGCCGGGATCAAGAAGGACGGCGCCTACGTCTCGACGCTCTCGCCCGAGCAGGTCGGCATCTGCAGCTCGACCGCGTACGGCTCGCTCGACTCGATCACCGAGCTGAACCTCGTCGCGGAGCTGGAGGACCCTCGCTACATCAACCCGGCGCGCTTCCCGAACACGGTGATCAACGCGGCCGCCGGCTACGTGAGCATCTGGGAAGACCTGCGCGCGCCCAACGCCACCATCGTGGACGGGAACTGCGGCTCGCTGGACGCCGTGCTGAGCTGCGAGACGCACCTCGCGCATCGGCGGGCGGACGCGTTCTTGGTGGGCGGCGGCGACGTGGTGAACGAGCCGCTCTACTTGGCGTTGCGTCGGCTCGGGGCCATCGCGGGCGGCTCGGCACGCTGGGCGCCGGGCGAGAAGGACAGCCAGGGGCTGCACCTCGGCGAGGGCTCGGCCTACCTGATGGTAGAGCGCCTCAGCGACGCGGAGGCGCGCGGCGCGAACGTGCGTGCGCTGATCGCCGGCTATGGCACCGCGTTCGATTCCGCCGCGGCGGGAAGGGCGCCTCTTGCACGCCTCGGCCAGCGCGGTGGCGCGGGCCATCCGCGGCGCGCTGAGCGACGCCTCGCTGGAAGCGAGCGACGTGGATCTCGTGGTCTCGTCGGTCGCCGGCCTGCGGCCCTTCGATCACGCCGAGCTCGGCGGGCTGAAGGAGTCCTTCGCCGACGACGTCGCGGTGGTCGCGCCGAAGGCGATCTGGGGCGAGAGCTTCGCGGGCGCGGCTGCGCTCGGGATGGCCTCGGCCGTGGCGATCGCCGGCGGGGCCGCGGTGCCGACGCTCCTGAGCGGCAAGGCTCCTCGCGCGGTTCGCAACGTGGTCGTGACGGCGGTCGGCTACTACGGCAACGTCTCCGCCGTCGTGGTCCGCGCGGCCAACTGAGGCTCGGAGCTCGGCTCACGCGCTCGGCGTTCGCGCCGCGTCGCGGATTAGCGGTACGGTCGACCTTCGAGCGCTCGCCGCGAGCCTTCGTGTCGGCGTCATCGGCGCGTTCGGGCGTGACGTTCGCCCCGTCGCGTCGAGCCTCTGTCTCGTGGGGCGCGGCGTCGGTCTCGGGCCGAACGGCGTCGTGGTCGCGACGCCGTTCGGCCGACCTGCCGACCACGGCCTCGTCAGTTCATCCAGCCTTCGAAGCTGACACCGAGGATGGCGTCGACGCCGGCGTTCTTGTCGGCACCGCGGTAGACGAAGTCCACGGTCACGTAGGGCGAGATCGAGAACGAGGGTGTGACGAAGAAGTGCACACCGCCGAGGCCGCCGCCGATGAACGAGCCCTGCGCGTCCTGGCTGTCGGGGAAGAAGACCTGGAAGCCCGCCTGGGCGCCCACGAAGGGCCGCATGTTGCCGCTCAGGAAGAGGTACTCGAAGTAGGGCAAGAGCGAGACGACGCCGACGTTGACGTCGTTGTCCGGCAGGAACGGACCAGCAGGCCCCCCTCCCCGGTAGTGGCCGAGCCCGATTCCAAAGCCCGCCCGGGCGCCGATGACGATCGAGTCGGTGACCTGGTAGCCAAGCTCGCCGCGATGAGCGCGACGGGGCTGTAGCGTAGAACCCGTTCCCGACCGGGCCGAGCTGCATCGTCAGCTGTGGTATCAGGCCGCTCGCGTTCGGAAATTCGTTGATCGCGAAGATCGGGATGTCCGCCCCGAGCCGGAATGCGCCCGCGCCCTGGTCCGCCTTCGCGCTCGGGGTCGCCGCGACCGAGCAGAGGATGGCGGCGGCGACCGCGATGGGCATGGCGCCACGTCGAAGGGTGTCTCGCATCTCGTTCCTCCATGTGCGCCCGAGACACGGCGGCCTCGGGTGAAAACGGCGCCATGATCCGCCGGGTGGGGGGAGGTGTCACGAAATGCGCAAGGGTCGTCCGGGGACGACTGGACTGCTGATTGCATCCGCAGCCCCCACCCCAGCCCTCCTCCGTCGAACGGGGGAGGGAGCTCCAGACCCTGACCGACTGGCCCCGAGCGCGATTCGCGATCATGGTTGGGCCGCCCTAGACGAGATGGCAGCAGCGAGACGACGATGAGCTGGATCCAAGACAAGGCGCACGCCGAGCTGGCCCGCATCCGCGAGGCCAAAGAGAAGCAGGTCTACCCGTACTTCCGGCCCTTCGAGTCGGGCGGGCTGCACACGACGATTGCCGGCCAGCCGATCGTCAACTTCAGCAGCAACGACTACCTCGGGCTGACGAACCACCCGAAGGTGAAGGAGGCCGCCCACGCGGCCGTCGACCGCTTCGCCTGCGGCCTGTCGAGCTCGCGCATCCAGGCGACCACGACCGCCCACGTCGAGCTGGAGGAGCGCCTCGCGGCATACTTCGGGTTCGAGGCCTGCGTCGTGTTCACGACCGGTTACCAGGCGATGGTCGGCACCATCATGTCGTTCGCCGACTCGAAGACCACGCTGATCCTCGACAACCTGGCCCACGCCTGCATCCTCGACGGGACCTTCCTGGCGGCGGGCACGCCGGTCGAGTCGCCCGAGGTCCGCTTCTTCAACCACAACTCGGTCCGCTCGCTGACGCGTGTGCTCAACACCCGCGAGCGCGAGAACGCGATGGTGCTGATCGAGGGCATCTACTCGCTCGACGGCGACAAGGCGAAGATCCACGACATCGTCGAGGTCTGCGACGAGAAGGACGCCATCCTGGTCCTCGACGACGCCCACGGCTCGGGCACCCTCGGCACCCACGGCCGCGGGATCCTGGAGGACGCGGGCCTCGAAGGGCGTGTGCCCGTCGTCGTCAGCACCTTCAGCAAGGTCTTCGGCGGCATCGGCGGCATCGTGCTCGGCGAGCGCGACGTCATCGACCACATCAAGCACCGCGCGCGCAGCTTCCTCTTCAGCGCGTCGCTGCCGGTGCCGATCGTGGCGGCGGCAGCGACCATCCTCGGCATGCTCGAGGAGAACGGCCCCGCGCTGGTCACCGAGCTGCACCAGAAGGCGGAGTATTTCCGCGGCCGCCTGCTCGAGATCGGTTTCGACCTCGGCAAGAGCGACACGCACATCATGCCGGTGATGTGCAAGGACGAGCGCAAGGCGCTCTTCATGCACGTCGCGCTGATGGAGAACGGCGTGATGATGGTGCCGATCACCTACCCGGGCGTGAAGAAGGGCGAGGAGCGCCTCCGCGTGAACATCACCCGCGGCCACACCCAGGAGGACATGGACCAGGCGCTCGAGCTGCTCGAGCTCTACGGCGACGCCTTCTTCGTCCTCAGCGGCGAGGACATCGGTCCGCTCGAGGACTGATCCTCCGGGCGCACGATTCCGAGCGAGCGGCTCTCACCGGCTCCCGCTCGCCTGCGCCGCGTCGCCGAGCTCGCGCTCGAGGCGCTCGATGTTCCTCCGCACCATGGGCGCGTAGCGGGAAGCGACGCCGCCTTCGGCGAGGAAGTAGCGCCAGCTCACCAGCGCGCGACGGAGCTCGTCCGGATCCGCCGGGCCGTCCTCGGGGTGGCCGAGGGCCTCGTGCCCGAGCGCCTCGTAGGCGCGGATCTCCCAGCGCGGCTCGAAGAAGACGCCTTCGATGTGCAGGACGGCGAAGTTGCCGTAGTCGTCCACCGCGTTCTGGTACATCGGGAGCGCGCTCAGCGGATCCTCGCGTACCGCCCGTCGCGCCGCTCCGACGGCGTCCTCGTGGGCGCCGCTCCGGTCCAGTGCGACCGCCAGGCCCCACTGCGCCAGCGAGCGTGTCACGGAGTTGTCGGCCCCCGCGCGGGCGGCGCGGTAGTGCTCGACGGCGGCGTCGAGATCGCCGGTCAGCATCGCCGCCTCGGCGAGGTTCCCGTGCAGGGTGGGCAGGCTCGCGGGGCCGAACATCCCCGCCAGCGCCACTTCGGTGGGCGCCGCGAGGAAGAAGCGGTTGAGCAGGTCCACCGTGGGCGGTACGGCCGAGCGCAGGGCGATCTCGAACTCCGCCCGCGCCTCCGCGAACTCGAGCCGCCGCATGTGCAGGGAGGCCAGCTCCAGCGCCACGCGGTCGGGGAAGAAGGTGGGATCCAGCTCGCGGACTCGCTGCCAGGCCTCCACGGCCTCGTCCGTGCGTCGCTCCGTGCCGCCGTCCGGCGCCGGGCTCTCGTACGCGGTCAGCGCATACGCCGTGTAGTAGGCCAGCTCCGGATCGTCCGGAATGCGCCTGCGCGCTCGCTCGAAGCGGAGCAGGGCCTGGTCGAGCAGCACCCAGGGCGGGCTGTCGAGCGCGACCGCGTCGCGGTGGAGGCCCTGGACCAGCCGGATCAGACCCGCTTGGCGGTAGTGGAGACCCTGCCGGCGCTCGGGATCGAGCAGCTCGCGCCACCCTCCGTGATCGCCTCGGTCCGCCGCCGGCTGTGCGAGCGCCACCGGCGACGAGAGCGTCAGAAGAGCGGTCAGCGCGGTCGAGGCAGCCCAACGCACCCACCGAGGGTAGCAATCAGGTGAACCCGCCGCCTCAGCCCGGAGCGCTCACGACCACGCCGGACGCCGAGAGCCCTTGGGGACCATCGGACGTTCTGGTGAATGATCCGTCCTACGCAGACACGCCGAGCATGGAATGGTAACTTTTCGCTCGTGCTTTCACGCGCGCTCGTCGGTGTTCTCGTCTTCGCCACCGGCTGCACCTGCTCGCAGCCGCTGATCCCCGTTCGGGATGCCTCGACTGCGCCGCCCGACGCCGGGATGGACGCGAGCCAGCCGGTCTTCGACGCCAGTCCGGGCCCGCGCGATGCAGGCCCTCCGCCGGATAGCCCGCTCGATCCGGATGCCGCCTGCGCGTCGCAGACCGCGACGGCTACCGTGGAGCGCTTGCCCGTCGACATCATCTGGATGGTCGACAACTCGGTGAGCATGCAGCCGGCGATCGAGCAGGTGCAGGCGGGGCTGAACGACTTCGCGTCGCTGATCGGCTCGCGCTCGCTGGACTATCGCGTGATCATGCTCAGCCTGCGCGGGATGGGCGAGAACGCGGCCGGCAATCGCTATCAGGTCTGCATTCCGCCGCCGCTCTCGGGCGACACGAGTTGCGGCGACGGCCCGAGCTTCTTCCAGGTCGACCTCGACATCTACAGCACCCAGCCGGTCGAGCAGTTCCTGGGCACGCTGGGCCAGGCGTCCGGCTACACCGCCTCCCAGTCGCACGGCAGCGCTCCCTGGCTGGATCTGCTGCGCCCGGAGGCCACCAAGACGATCGTCTTCGTCACCGACGACAACTCGCGTACGTGCGACCGCGCGGCGGGCGCGTCCTGCTCGTCGTCCGATCCGCCGCTGACGACGACGTCGCTCGAGGACTTCCCGGGCGGCGGGAACCCCTTCAACTCGAAGGAGCTCGGGCCGGGCATCCTCACGGACACGTACGGCACCCTCTTCGAGGGCTACACCTTCAACGCCCTCTACGGATGGGGCTCCGAGACCGACCCCAGCGTCACGTGCACCTACTCGGACGGAAGCCATCCGCCGTCGCCCGGCTACACCTACACGGACCTCGTGACCCGCACCGGCGGCGTGCGCGCGCAGATCTGCGACGGCCCCTCCGCCTGGGGCCCCTTCTTCGACGATGTGGCGAGCGCGGTGGAGCGCACCAGTCGCATCGACTGCACCATCCCCATCCCGGATCCGCCGACCGGGAGCTTCTTCCAGCGCGATCGCATCAACGTCTTCGTCGACACCGGCTCCGGTCCGACGCGGCTCGGCAAGGTGAGCGACGGCGCGGCGTGCGACAGCCGTGGCGGCTGGCACTACGACGACGAGTCGATGCCGACATCGGTCGTCCTCTGTCCGGCGACCTGCGACGCGGTGCAGGCGGCGCCCGGCGAGAGCCGGAGCGTCGACGTGCAGTTCGGCTGCGCCACGATCCCAATCTGATGGGCCCAATCTGATGGGCCCGATCTGCTCGGGGCGGGTATTTCGCCGTCGACGGACCCTCAGCGCGAGCTGGGCCGGAAGAGCCCGTCGACGATCTCGAGGCTGACCTCGTCGAACGCGAGGACCTGCTCGCCGTGGTGGTCGCGCTTCAGCCGGAGCGCGGCCTCGCGGCCCTCGACCGGCACCAGGTCGCGTCCCATCGGGCCCGACAAGTCGGTGCCGAGCACGTAGAAGAGGTGGCGCGCGGGCCGCCGCTCCTGCGAGTAGTACTCGATCGCCCAAGGCTGCCCTACGCCGCCGTGCTGGTGGTGGTAGCGAAACAAGCACTTGGGCGTGTCGAACGCCACCTGCTGGCCGGTGTTGGACACGCCGCCCGCGCGCCAGCCGGAGTGCGGATCGATGCGCATCCCGCAGTTGTCGCAGCGGTCGGGTTGCGCTTGGGCCGAGCTCTGCTGCCCGCACGAGGCCAGGGTCAGCAGCAGGGCGAGCACGGTCACGGTCGGTCGGAAGGAACGTACGAGGTTCACGTCAGACACCTCCGAAGAGCGAAGCACCCCCCGTGATCCACGCGTAGCGCAACACGGGCGCCGACGCGATCAGCAGTGTGGCGAGCCAGAGCGCCGCTGCCCACCCCGAGAGCCGCCGCTCCATCGCCGACACGGTCCCCGGCTCTCCGCTCGCCCCTCGGAAGGCCTCCACCAAGCCGACGGCCAGCCCGCAGATCGCGGCCCCGAAGAGCGCGCCGAAGAGCGGCCAGCCGATGCCGCCGACGTCGGCGTGCAAGAGGCAGAAGGGGCAGAGGTGGTGTGGGGTCTCGTACACGTGTGGCGCGACGTACCAGAGGACGGCGGGGAACGCGGCGGCGAGGGCGATCAGGCTGCCGGTCGCGGTGGCGATCGAAGCCAGCCTGCTCGGCCTGCGCCAGGCCCAGAACGCCGAGAGCGATGCGAAGATGCCCGCGGCGAGCGCGATCGACGCGGCCAGCTCCCGGGGGCCGCCGGCCGCGCTGGCGCCGTTCCCGAGCGCGTCGTCCAGGCCGACCGAGCAGCATGAGGCCACCACCTGCATGTCGAGGTCGAGCGCCCAGGCCAAGGTGACGCCGAGATCGAGCCACACGAGCGGCGCGACGGCGAAGAGCGCGAAGTACTTCTTGCGGGTGAGCACCGGTTTCTCGAGCCGGATATCCAAGCGGTGCAGCACCACCCAGAGCGCGCACGCCGCGGCCGCCAGGGCGCTGGTGCCGAGCGCCGCGAAGCCCCAGCGGCTCGCATCGAAGACGCCCCAGGCGCACATCGCGCCGCGGATCGAATGCGTCAGCCGATCGGCGGCCAGCACGGTGAGGCCCAGATCGATCACCGCCGTCACCAGAGCGACCTGCACCACCGCCGCCACCAGCTCGGCGCGGCGCTCCAACGCGAGCTGCCCCTCGCTCGTGGCCCCGATGCGCCAGCGCGTGAGCACCCGCCACGCGATCACCACCGCGAAGACACACAACGCTGCCACCGCCGTCCCCGAGAGGAGGCGCGCCAGGATCCATGGCCGGAAGAGGTTGGTCAGCATGCGAGATCGGAGAGCGTCGCCGTAGATCACTCAGCCGCGTGGGTGCAGTTCCCGTCCCGCGGGCGGGAGGGGAGCTCCAAGGGTTCCGGCCCGAGCTCCATTCCGAGCGTGGCTACTACGTGGCGCCGTCCGCGACCGGAAGCAAGGGCGGCGCTCAGCCGGCCTCGTCGCCGACCACGACGCCGTCGCGCATGGTGATGACCCGATCCACCCGCGGATCGTCGGCCAGGCGCGGGTCGTGGGTGGCCGCGACGACGGTGGTGCCCTCGTCCCGCAGCTCGGTCAGCACGTCGACCACCTCGCCCGCGTTGGCGCTGTCGAGGTGCGCCGTCGGTTCGTCCAGGAGCAGGACGGGCGGCGCCAAGATCAGCGCGCGAGCGATGGCGGCCCGCTGCCTCTGCCCGCCGCTCAAGCGCTCGGGCGCGCTGTCGATGCGGTCGCCGAGCCCGAAGCGGTTCAGCAGCGCCTCCGCCCGCTCCCGGTGCTCCTTTCGCGCGCCGCCGAGCGGGACCAGCGGCAGGAGCACGTTCTCCCGCACGCTCATCCCCTCGATGAGCGAGAGCTCCTGGAAGACGAAGCCGACCTGCTCGCGGCGCAGGCTCGTCCGGTGGTGGTCGCGCAGGTGCGACACGTCCCGACCGAGCACCGACACGCGGCCTGCGCTCGGCGCGGTCATCCCGCCGAGGATGCCGAGCAGGGTCGTCTTGCCGGAGCCGCTCGGCCCGCGCAGCACGTAGAGCGCGCCCTTCGGCACGCGGAGGCTGACCGATGCGACCGCCTCGATCGTCTGACTCCCGTCCCGGTAGCGCTTGGCGACCTCGTGGACCTCCAGCGCGGTCTCGCTCACGGCGCACCTCGCATCGCGCGATCGGGATCGATCATCGCCGCCCGCCACGCCGGGACGACGCTGACGGTGACGAAGGGGATGAGCACCGCGCCCACCAGCGAGAACGCCTGCGTCAGGTCGAGCGCCGGCGCCAAACGGAAGGGCGGGTGGATGGCGCTCCAGCCGAGCAGCGCGTCGGCCAGCCCGGGCGCGCCGGCGTAGAAGACGTAGAGGTACGCGCTCACCAGGCCGAGCGCGGCGCCGAAGAACGCGATCGCGGACGACTCCCACATCCGGGCCGCGAGCACGTCGCCCGTGCCCCAGCCGACGGCCTTGAGGACGCCAATCTCCCGGCGCTCCGCCGCGCCGAGACCGGTCAAGCGCTCCCACGCCAAGAGCAGGAACGCCGCCAGCGCCGGCACCAGCAAAGCCGCCAGGAGCCCGCCGCGCGCGTCGAAGGTCAGCTCGTAGGTGCGGCGGAGCAGGCGCCGATCCAAGACGCGGGCGCCGCGGAGGCGCTCGGCGATGCGCGTCTGCACGACCGGCGCCTCGTCCTGCGTGGTCAGGTCGATCGCGAGATCCGTCGCCGCGCCCGCCGGGACACCGAGCAGCGCGCGGGCGTGCTCGGGTGTGGCGATGATCAGATTGGCGGTCCGAAGCGCCGAGGCGTCGCCGAAGGTGCCGACCACGTCGCTGAAGAGCATCTCGCCCTCGATGGGGATGCCCAGCTCGTCGCCGACCCGCAGGCCGAGCAGCTCGGCCAGGGCGGCGCCGATCGCGACCTCGCCCGGCTGGCGGGGCAGGTGCCCGTGCTCGAGCGCGACGTCGAGCGATTCGTCCGGCTCGGCCCCGACAACGGTGATGTTCGCCTCGAGCGCGCGGAAGAAGTAGTAGCCCCACACCCGCGGGCGCACGCTGCGGACCGTGGGGATGTCGGTCAGCGTGCTCGCGAGGGCGGCGTCGATGAGCGCGGGGCGACCGGCCACCAGCCTCTGGACGGTCAGGTCCGGCATGCGGTCGGCGGCGAGCTCGTACTCGCGTTCCAGCGCGTCGGTCAGGAGCAGCGCCGACGCGAAGAGGCCGACCACGAACGCCAGGCCCAGCGTGAGCGCCAGGCTCTTGCCGGCGCGGCGGCGCAGCGAGCCCATCGCGAAGTCGAGGATCGCGAGCTGGCGTCTCACCGGCGACGCACCTCGATCGCGCCGACCTCGAGGATGTCGCGGGGCGGGCCGATCAGCGCGCCGGCGGGCTCCACGTCGAGGCTGGACGGCAAGTCGGAGAACGCGGCGCCCGGCTCGCTCAGGGAGGGATGGCGGAGCCAGCGGGCCGACGAGCTGAGCGCCAGGTCCGATGTGCCGGTCAGCGCCACCACAGCGTTCATGCGGGCCGCGTCCCGTTCGCGCACCGAGCGCCGCCGCGCCGCGTCGAGAGAGACGGCGAGGAGCGCGACGATTGCGATTGCCGCGCCGAGCAGGAAGGCGCGAACGCGGGTCATTTCGGGCCGACGAGGCTCAAGAAGAGCTGGGTGAGGATCGAGTCCGAGACCAGCACCGTGATCGACGCGACCACCACGGCCGTCGTGGTCGAGCGGCCGACGCCCTCGGTGCCGCCGCGGGTCGACATGCCGAAGTGGCAGCCGAGCAGCGTGATCAGGAAGCCGAAGACCGGCGTCTTGCCGACGCCGCTCAGGAAGTCCGACAGACTGATCGTGTCGAGGGCCGACGAGAGGAAGAAGGGCATGGGGATGCCGAAGGTGATCCGGCACACCGCCATCGCGCTGCCGATCCCGAGGACGAGCGCGAAGAAGGTCAAGAGCGGCATCAGCACCGTGCCGGCGAGCACCCGCGGCACGACCAGCTTGCGGATCGGGTCGGCGCCGAGGGCGCGGATGGCGTCGATCTGCTCGGTGACCGCCATGGAGCCGAGCTCGGCGGCGATGCCGGCGGCGATGCGGCTGCCGACGACCAGCGCGGTCAAGGAGGGCGCCAGCTCGCGCGCCTCGCTCAGCCCGACGATCCGGCCGACGCTGTCGCGGGCGCCGAAGCGCTCCAGCGAGAACGCGAACTGGATGGCCATGACGATGCCGACGAAGATCGAGGTCGCCGCGGCGATGCCGAACGAGCGCACACCGAGCTGCTCGAGCTGGTAGATGAACGCGCGCGGCTCGAAGCGGGTGGTGAAGAGCGCGACCGTCGCCCGCCACGCCAAGAGCCCCACCGCGCCGGCCTGCTGCATGAACGCGACCACGCGCCCGCCCTGCGCCGAGAACGCCCGGATCAGCGGCGCGACCGGAGAGACACGGGGCTTTTCCGTCGCGCCTGCGGTCACGGCCTGCTCACTTCGGTCGTGAAGCCGGCCACCAGGCGCTCGAACATCGGCTCCGCTTCGCGGTAGCCGTCTCCGGCGGGCGTGATCAGCGAGAAGTCGTAGGTGCAGTCGTTCTTCTTCAGAACGTAGAAGAGGAGCTCGCGCGGCACTCCGTCGAGCTTCGCCACGACGTGTGTTCGGAGTGCCTCGCGCCCGTCGAGTGGGACCGTCTCGCTGCTCCGGTAGTCGCGGTCGGTGAAGCCGATCAGGAGGTGGTTGGTCAGCGCCGTCAGCGGGACGTCCTGGAAGGGATCGCAGGTGGCGTTCACCTGTGCCACGGCGCCGATGCTGGCGTTGTGCCACGCGAGGTCGTTGTCCCCGATCGACAGGCGCTCCCAGCCCGCGCCCAGCTCGCCGACGCGGTACGTGGCCTCGCGGTCCTGGTAGACGTCGTGCACGAACGTCGCGCCACCCCCGCAGCCGGCGGCGATCACCAGCGCGAGGCTCGTCGCCGCCCAGCGGCGAGCCGCCACGATTCCCTCGGCGCGATCAGCGCTCGGCATCGGCGCTGATATAGGCGTGCGCACCGCCCGAGGCAATCGGGCGGGTCCCCAGATCAGACGAGGCCTTCGTCCAGTCGCCGCATGCCTTCGAGCAGGAGCCCTTCGGGACTGGTGTGGATGGCGCGCCGTGTCGGCACGAAGCTCGGATCCAGCGCGAAGGTGCCGTCGGTGAACTTGAGCAGCGCGTAGAAAGCCTCCTCCCCGCCCAGCGATCCGAGCTGCGCGTCGTGGATCTGTCCTTCGGCGAAGTGGATCTCACCGCGTTTGCCGCCGGCGACGATCGACAGGCGCCCGCCGCGCCGCCCGTTGGCCAGGATCTGCACGACGTCCGGCAGCGACATCTCCTTGAGCGAGCCGCTCACACCGGCCGCCGATCGCCGCGTCGCGCCCGCCAGCGCCTGCCCGGCCTTGGTCGCCACCACCTCGGCCGAGGCGGGCTTCACCAGATAGTCCGCGGCGCCGAGATCGAAGCCCTTCGACACCGACTCGCGGTCGGCACGCGTCGTCAGGAAGATCACCTCGGGGCGCTCGTCCTCGGCCAGCTCGCCGAGCCCGGTGGCCAGCTCGAAGCCTTCTCCCGGTCGCTCCAGATCCACCTCGCTCACGATCACGTTCGGCAGATCCGCCAGCGCGGCGCGGGCGGCCGCCAGATCGCGCACCACCGTCACCGCGAAGCCGTGCTCGATGAGGCGCATCTCCAGCACCGTCGTCTCCTCCGGGTCCGGATCGACGATCAGCGCGCGGTTGCGCCCCGACTGCTCCCCGTCGCCGACCGCGAGGTGGCGGAGCAGATCGGCCAGCGTCGGATCGAAGAGCGTGCCCGAGAGCTCCTTCAGCACCGAGAGCGCCTGCGGGACCGAGAGCACCTTGCGGTAGGGGTTGCGCGGGTTGCCGACGAGATCGCAGTAGGTCTCGACGATGGCCAGCACGCGCGCGCCGTAGGGGATGTCCTTGCCGGTCAACCGGTCGGGGAAGCCCTGGCCGTCGACGCGCTCGTAGAGATGCGCGAGCGCCTTGCGCGCTCCGTCCGGGAGCTGCGCCGAAGCGAAGAGTCGGGCGGGCGTCTCGCGGCTCTTGTTCGCCTGCAGCCGATGCCCCTCGTAGCGCGCCACGTTCAGCGGCGTGAGGTGGTAGCCCTGGGCGCCCTTGCCGACGTCGTGGAGATACGCCGCCACCAGGAGCGCGTGACGATCGGCGGCGGAGAGTCCGACGCGCTCGGCGATCCGCCGGCAGAGGTGAGCCACCTGGCTGCTGTGCCCGCGGAGCTCGCCCCGGTCCTGCTCGAGCAGCGAGACGCAGACGTTGAGCGTCTCGAGGTACGCCTCCGGCTCGATCCGCCCCGACTCGAGGATCGGCTCGTCGTTCGGGATGGTGCCCATCGGCAGCGGCCGGGCCGCCTGCGCGCGCAGCACGTCGGCCCGCACCACGTCCGAGCGCGGGACCTCCGCCGTGCTCGGTCCCATCAGCCCGGAGAAGGGATCGTCGAAGGTGGACTCGTTGGTGTGCGGAGCGGGCGCGTACACGTCGAGGGGCGCGTAGGCCTCCCGCTCGGCCAGGAGCGAGAACGCGCGCGAGTCGTGCTCGTAGTGCTTCGCGATGGCGGCGCGAATGGCCGCCGGCCGTGCCACGTACGCGCGCACCTCGCGGATCCCGCTGACGACTTGGATCTGCTTCTCCGCGTCGTCCTCGCCGGGCGCGGCCACCACGACCGAGAGCGACTGGTGCTGCCGGTCGAAGACCACCGGGAAGACCTGCAGACGCTCGGCGAGCTTGTGGGGCACCAGCTCGAGCGTGCGCCGGTCGATGTCGGCCTTGGCCAGGCGCGCCGTGCTGACGAAGCGGCTCTGGTACTGCGCGGCCAAGAGCTTGAGCAGATCGCTCTCGGCGATCACGCCGCTGTCGATCAGCGCCTCCTCGATGCGCTGGCCCGTCCGCTGCGCATGATGGACGACGCCCTCTTCCTCCGCGGGCGTGAGGTGCCCCTGATCGCGCAACCAGGTCAGGACGTGCATTCCCTGCGGTTGCCGATCGCCGTACGGCCGGGTGGTGCCGCGCACGAAATCAGTCTAGCAGTCCGTTGAAGTACCGAGCCCGAAGTATTTCGCCGCCAGCCGACGCTCCCCCGCTCAAGGGGATCCGTCGAGGTGGCCGAGGAGGAGCCAGCCGACGCCGGCGCAGGTCGCCACGAGCAGCGCGGCCGCGAGCCGGCGGCGGCTCTTCGCGGGGTGATCCCTTCGGTTGCGGCGTGCGCGCAGGCCCGGCCCCACCACGGCGCCGAGGGCCAGCGCCGCCACCGTCGTCGCCACCACCGCCGTCAGCGTCGTCGCGTCGTCGGCGGCCTCGCCCCACGCGCGGACCCGGCTCGGGCGCCCGCCGAGCGTTGGCGCGAGGACCGTGGTGGCGAATGCGCCGAGGGCCGTGGCACCCAGCAGCGCCCGGCGCAGCACCCGCCGGGCGCTGGGCTCCACCACAGGCTCCTTGCTGGCCAAGGGCTGCGTCTGGATCTGCTTCTGGTGTCGGTCGCGCCCCACCGTCCAGGCGGTCGCGCCGACGAACGCCAGCAGGGAGATCGCCGCCAGCGCCATCCCGGCCGCGCCGAGCGCGTCGCGCTCCACCAGCACCGAGCGCCACGCCAGCACGGCGGCCAGCGCGGTCGGGAACCCGAAGAGCAGGATCGCAGCGGGCCCGCGCGAGGTGCGTCCTCGAGGCGAGCAGCCCCCAGCCCAGCACGGCCAGCGGCCCGGCGGCGACCAGGCCCGGGATCGGCCCCAACGCGCCCGCGAGGAGCGAGGGCACGACCAGCGCCACCAACCACGCGTTCAGCCCGAGAATGGCGAGCCGGAGCACCTCCCGTCGCGGCACTTCGACCGTTCGCTGACAGTTGGTTGTGGGGGGACTGCCTTTCATGCGATAGAATCCGCGCCGTGAAGCTGTGCCCTCACTGCGGTACGCCCAACGATGATGACACGCGCTTCTGCGCCCACTGCGGCGCGAGCACCGAGGACGCGCGTCCGGATCCCCTCATCGGGAGGACTGTCGGCGGCGCGTACCTCTTGCAGGAGCTCATCGGCGTCGGAGGCATGGGCCGAGTCTACCGCGCGGAGCAGAACATGCTGGGCCGCACGGTGGCGGTCAAGGTCATCCACCCGCACCTCTTGGGCGACGACCAGACCGTGGCGCGCTTCTACAACGAGGCCCGTGCGGCCAGCCGGCTGAACCACCCGAACAGCGTCTCCATCATCGATTTCGGCCGGACCGAGGACGGGATCCTCTACCTGGTCATGGAGCATCTGGCCGGGAAGGACATGGCCCACATCCTCGCCGAGGAGGGCCCGCTTCCTTTCTTGCGCATCTGCCGGATCTCTGCGCTCGGTCCTCTCGGCGCTCGGCGAAGCCCATGCGCTGGGGGTGGTCCACCGCGACCTCAAGCCGGAGAACATCATCATCCGCAAGGTCCGGCGCGGCGCCGAGCAGATCGAAGTCGTCGACTTCGGTCTCGCCCACATCGTCGGCCCCGGCGGCACGTCGATCACCACGCCTGGCCTGGTGTGCGGCACGCCCGACTACATGGCGCCGGAGCAGGGCCGGGGCGAGGAGGTCGACGGCCGGGGCGATCTCTACGCCGTCGGCGTGGTCCTCTTCGAGATGCTCACCGATCGGCTCCCCTACGAAGCCGACACGCCCACCAAGGTCGTCTTCAAGCACATCCACGAGCCGGTGCCGGACCCGCGCCAGGTCGCGCCGCACCGCGCGGTCCCCGACGAGCTCGCGACGATCTGCCTCAAGGCGATGCAGAAGAAGGCGGAGGACCGCTTCCAATCCGCCGACGAGTTCTACGAGGTGTTGCGGGAGGCGGAGGAGCGGCTCGGGCACGCCCGCACGGCGGCCGTCACCGCCTGCGTCTCCTGCGGCGCGCAGAATCCCGCCGAACAACGCTTCTGCGGCACCTGCGGCGCCCGGCTGACGGATTGCTTCACGATCCCGCCGAGCTTCCGTTCGAGCGCGCCCGGCCGGCGGAGCCTGCCGGCGGCATCCAGCTCGCCCTTGGTGGGCCGGGCCGCCGAGATGGAGCGCCTGATGGAGCTGCGCGAGCGCGCGCGGGAGGCCGGCGTGAGCGTGCGGCTCTTGGGCGAGGCGGGGTCCGGCAAGACCCGCCTGCTGGCGGAGCTGGCCACGCTCTCGAGCGCCGAAGGCGACACGGTCGTCGTCGCCGGGCCGCACCCGAGCGGCGCGCCGGTGTCGTATTGGCCCATTCGGCAGCTCGTGCGCGGGCTGCTCGACGTGGACGACGCCAAGCTGGCCCAGATTGCCAAGAGCGAGGGGATGGGCGAGCCGATTGCCCGGGCCGGGATTGCCGAGATGCTGGAGCCGCGCGGCCTCGACGGGCTGCCCGGCGAGTCGCGCGCCGAGGCGGTCGCCTTCGCGCTGGCCGCTGCCGTCCGGGTGGCCGCGGGCCGCTCGCGCTCGGGGTTGGTGGCGCTCTTGGTGGATGATCTCTTCCGCTGCGATGCGCTCAGCGCGGACGTGCTCCGGCGGGTCTCGGCCCGGCTCTCGGAGGGCGGAGTCTACTTGGTCACCGCGAGCATTCCGCAGCGTGACCCGCTGAACGCCGACGACACCGTGAAGATGCTCGTGCGCGGTCTCGAGCTGCGCGAGGCGGGGCTTTTCTTGGCGGGCGAGGCCGACTCGGTGGACGCCGCCGGGGCTCGCGAGAAGGAGACCGCGCCGAGCGGCCGGCTCCTCTTGCCCCTCTACCTCGAGCAGCTCCGCGCCCTCGGTGTGTCCGGGCTGGAGAGTGACGAGACCCTGCCGCCGCGGCTCGCCGACGCCGTGCTCGCGCGACTCGAGCGGCTCGAGCTCTCCGCGCGGAGGCTGATCCAGGTCATCTCCGTGTTCGGCGACAGCGCGCCTCTCGACTGGGTGCGGGAGGTCTCGCGCGGCGACGACGTCTCCTCGCTCGAGGCCCTCGAGCGAGACGGCCTGGTCCGGGTCGAGAACGAGCGGGTCATCGTCTGCCATCCCTTCGTCCGCGAGCTGATCGAGGCTTCGATCCCGGCCGAGCACCGCAAGGAGCTCCACGCCCAAGCGTTGCAGGTGGCCGCGGATGACGGCGCTCCCCTCGAGGTCCGCGCGGAGTACGCCTGGCGCGCGGCGGAGCCCATGAGCGCGCTCCTCCTGCTGGAGCGGATGGGGGACTCGGCGCTACGCCGCGGCGACGGGAGCGCGGCGGTGCTGGCGTTCCGGCGCGGGCTGGAGCTGGCGCGACGGGAGCTCTTGCTCACCGGTGAGACCTCGCTCGATCGCGCGATTGTCACCTTCAGCCGCAAGCTCGGCGACGCGATGGACTGGGCGGGCGACGCCGCGGGAGCCGACGGAGTGCTGCGCGAGGCGCTCGAGCTGGCCGGGCCGGCGAACCGCGAGCGCGTGCGGATGCTGCTCCTGCTCTCGCGCGTGGCCGTGAAGCGAAACCGCCAGCGCGACGCGATGCGCCTGCTCGGTCAAGCCCTCGAGCTGAGCGGGCGGCAGGGCGATCGGGTGAGCGAGGCCGAGGCGCACCTGGCGCTCGGCAACCTGCGGCTGACCGACGGGGACGCGCTCACGGCGGCCAACACCCTGATGAAGGCTGTCGAGATCGCGCGCGGGCAGAAGGGCACCGAGCCGCTCCTGGTTGAGGCCTGGCTCGCGCGGGCCAGGGCGCTCTCGCTGGTCGGCGACTCCGACGGGATGCGCAAGGACCTGGATCTGGCGCGGGGCGCGGCGCGGCAGAGCGGTTTCGCCGGCCTGTTGGCGCGGGTCGTGGCGGCCCAGGCCGCGGCGCTCGACCCCAGCACCGAGGGCCAGCGCGCGGTGAGCTACTACCGCGAAGCGGCCAAGCTCGCGGCCGACGCCGGGGACGCCGAGGGCGCGCGACGTTGGCAGAGCCTCGGTCACGTCAGCGAGCCGCGGCAGGCCGGCTGAACCGCGCCGCTCGTGCGCGGCGCCGGCGCACACCTCTCGGCGAGGACCTTCGGCCGCGTCCGTTCGCGGTCGCCACGCGACGCACGCGAGCCCCCCTCGCTGTGAGCGGGCTCACCTCGCTCAGGCGAGGCGAATTGGCTCGACGAATCGCATTTTCCCCACGGGGCGGCCCGCTCAGCTGATCCCCGCGCGAGCCTCACTGTCCCAAGGTTGCACGCCGCTTTGGCGCTTTGCTACGTTCCGCGGCGCTCCGCCGGCGCGCGAAGCCCGTACCACGCGAGGCGCGTGGCCGGCGGTCACAGCGCACCCCGCGGTCGCCCTCTCCCCCGGAGGCTGCATGACCCCGAAGTTCGCCCGCGCGCTCGCCCTGCTCCTGCTGGCCGGTTGCGCCGCTCCCACCGAAGCTCCCGGCGCTGCCAGCGAGGCCATCGTGGGCGGCATGGCCGGCGGCCTGGACGCCGTCGTCGTCATCCAGAACTACACGCTCGGCGGCATGTGCAGCGGCTCCCTGATCGGGGAGCGTGTCGTCCTCACCGCGAAGCACTGTGTTCAGGAAGCCGGGGCCGCCGGCCCCGTGGCTCCGAGCGCGATGTCCGTCGGCATCGGCGACAACATTCGCAACCTCTCCACGGTCCTCCGCGTACAGTCGATTCCGACCACGCCGGGCGAGTACACGGAGAACTCGCGGGGGGGCGTCAACAACGACCTCATCGGCGTCGATGTCGCGCTCCTCGTCCTCCAGACCGGCGTGCCCGGCATCACGCCGCTGGCCGTCCGCCGGACGCCGCCGACCGACCTGGCGGGCAAGATGATCACCGCGAGCGGCTACGGTCAGACGCCGAGCGGCCAGGTCGGCGTGAAGTACACGACGACCGGCACCATCCAGGGCGTGATGGGCGACCTCATCTACGTCGGCGCGATCACCTGCGAGGGGGACTCCGGCGGCCCGGCCCTCGTCCAGGACGCGGACACCGGCGACCTGGTGATCGCCGGGACGGTGTCCTTCGGCTCGGGAAGCTGCGGCAGCGGCTTCGGCGCGTACAACGCGATCTACAACTACCTCGACCTGGTGGACGCCGCGCTGCGCGAGGCCGGGAGCTGCCTGAACAACGGTGCCGAGGTGTGCGACGGCGCCGACAACGACTGCAACGGCATGGTGGACGAGACGTGCACCCCGCTCGGCGGCAGCTGCACCGCGGACTCCGATTGTGTCGGCGGCGTCGACTGCCAAGACACCGTCGGCGGGAAAATCTGCACGGCGCCCTGCGACCCGCTGCGGCCCGACTTCGGCTGCGCGCCCGACTTCTACTGCGCGTCGACCGGTCGTGACGCCTGCGACGGGTGGTGCGTCCCGCTCGCCTCGGACCACCAGTCGCTCGCGCTCGACGCCGACTGCACGCGCAACGACGATTGCGCCTCGCTCTTCTGCATCAACCCGGGCGATGGGCGGCAGCGCTGTCTGATGCCCTGCCAGGGCGACGCCGGCATGTGCCTGGCGGGAGAGGCCTGCGCCGCCGTCGCCGGCGCCTGCGGCGGCTGCGTGCCGGAGGACATCCTCCACGCGAACCGTGGCCTCGGTGAGAACTGCACCGCCGACGGCGACTGCAACTCGAGTCACTGCTACCAGGACGGCGCGCGCATGTACTGCACGCGCGACTGCGCGGCCGATTCCGACTGCGCGGACGGGTACCACTGCCGCGACAACGTCTGCGCGGCGGGGCAGCGTGGTCAGATCGGGGAGCGCTGCGCGACCAGCGAAGACTGCGTCACCGGCACGTTCTGCGTGGCGCGCGGCGAGGATCACTGGTGCTCGCGGGTCTGCGACGACAGCAACCCGTGCCCCGACGGCTTCGACTGTGTCGCCGCGGGCGGCGCGCAGGTCTGCGCCCCCTCGCTCGGCCTCGTGGGCGACTCGTGCACGGGCAACGACGGATGTGTGAGCGGGCTGTGCCTGGGCGCGGGGCCGTCGATGGGCTCGGGGCCGTCGATGGACGGCGCCTGCACCCGCGCTTGCGGACCGAACGCGCCCTGCGGCGCGGGCTTCGAGTGCCGCCGTCAGGACGACGGCACGGCGCTCTGTGTGGCACCTCCGGCGGCGACGCCGCCGTCGGGTGGCTGTGCTGTCACCGGGGGAAATTCCAACGACGGGGGACGTTGGCTCTGGGTCGCCTTCACGGCCGCGATGGTGTGGTGGCGCTCGCGACGGAGGAAAAACGCATGAACCGGTCCGCGCTCCTCACACTCGCCTTCATCTCGGTTCTCTCGCTCGCCGCCTGCACGGCGCCGGGCGCCGACGTCGGTACCTCCGAGAGCGCCATCGCCGGTGGTACGCGCGAGACCGGCCATCCGAGCGTCGTCTTCATGTACCGGCTCGACGGAGCGGCCTGCAGCGCGTCCATCATCGCGCCGCGGGTCGTGCTCACCGCCAACCACTGCGTCGCGCAGATGGAGACCACCGGTCCGGCCGAGGCGGCGAGCAACTTCCGCGTCTACGTCGGCAGCAGCGTGCCGCGGAGCGTCGTACACGAGTACGCGGTCAGCGAGGTGCGTCAGGTGCCGAACGCGGGCCTCGGCGCGAGTGGCCACACGCCGAACGACATCGCGCTGCTCATCCTCGCGTCGGCGGCGAGCGAGGCGCCGATGGAGCTCGCCCGTACCAGCCCCGCCACGCTGCTCGGGGGGACCGTGACCTCGATTGGCTACGGCCAGACGCCTTCCGGTGAGGTCGGGACCAAGTACCTCGTGAGCGAGGCCGTGCAGGGTTACCAGGGCGGATTCGTCTTCGTGGCCCCCTCCGTCTGCCCCGGCGATTCGGGGGGCCCGCTGATTGGCCCGGATGGGCTCATCTACGGCGTGGCCTCGTTCATCTACAGCCCCGACGGTCGCTCGCAGCCGATGTGCGGCACTGCGCCCGGCGCGTACAACGAGCTCTACCGGCACCTCGACTTCATCGACAGCGTCCTGATGGAGTTCGGCTCGTGCATCCCCATGCCCGAGACCTGCAACGGCATGGACGACAACTGCGACGGCGTGGTCGACGAGGGATGCACGGCGCTCGGCGCGGCGTGCTCGTTGAACACCGACTGCGTGGGCGGCCTGTGCGCGACGACCTCGGCGGGGAAGATCTGCACTGCCGCGTGCGATCCGCTGCGGCCGGGCGTCGGCTGCAGCAGCGGCTTCTACTGCAGCGGCAACGGCGGCTGCGACGGCTACTGCGTGCCTGGCGCGGCCGGCACGGCGCCGCACGGCGCCGATTGCATGGTGGACACCGACTGCGCGTCGCTCTACTGCGTCGACCCCGGCGACGGCCGGCAGCGCTGCCTCGATCCCTGCCGCGGTAACGCGGGCCTCTGCCTCGATGGGGAGGCATGTGCGGCCACGCCGGGCGCCTGCGGCGGATGTGTCTCGGCCGGGCTCATCCACGACCCGCACGGCCTCGGCGAGCCCTGCGCCGTGGACGGCGACTGCCGCAGCCCGATGGTCTGCCACACCTACGGCGGTGTCGCCGAGTGCGCCTCCGCGTGCAGCGATTCGAGCCCGTGTGCCGACGGATTCGTTTGTCGCGACGCGCTCTGCATCCGCGACCGGCGGCAGGGCGTGGGGGGAGTCTGCATCGACAACGCGGACTGCGGGGCCGCCACCTGCGCGTCGGAGGGTGATCGCCACTGGTGCACCACCGAGTGCAGCTCCGCGTCGGACTGCCCGAGCGGCTTCGACTGCGTCGCGGCGGGCGGCGTCAGCGTCTGCGCGCCCGCGGCGTCGCTCGAGGGCGAGCCCTGCATGCAGAACACCGACTGCGTGAGCGGGCTCTGCGCGCTGAACGGCGACAGCGGCACCTGCACCGTCCTCTGCGACGGGCACGACGCGTGCGCGGCCGGCTTCCAGTGCGAGCGCACCGGAGACGGGCTCACTTCGGTCTGCGTCCCGGTCCCCGCGCCGCCGACCCGCGGCGGCTGCAGCGTGGGCGGTGCGCCGGCACGCGGCGCGATCCCGGCCGGCCTGCTCTTCGCGCTGGGCGTGCTGATCGTGCGGCGCCGTCGCTGAGCGCCGGAGAGCGGGCGTGGTGAGAGCCGCGCCCGCCCATCTCGCCTCGTCCGGTGCGCCGGCTCGGCCCTGCTATGCTGTCGCGGCCATGGCTCGCTCCCTCTGGGTCACCACCGCGTCGGTCGCGCTCCTCGCCGGATGCAGCGACCTCGGCGCGTACGCGACCGGACCGGGAGAGGTGTACCGCGGCACGGTGGTCGGAGCCGAGGCGGCGCCGATCGTCCGGCGTGGGTTCCCCGCCGGGGCGCAGCTCGAGATGTCGTTCGATTCCTCGCCGGGCTGCGGACCTCGACGAGCCGCCCGGCGTGCTGACCACCAGCGACGGCGCGTTCACGATGGTGCCGCTCGAGCCCATCGTGCCGCTCAGCCACGACGTGCTCGGCCAGTACGAGATCCCGTCCGGCGAGCGCCTCCGCAACTACATCTTCGTGACGCGGCCGTCGTCCGGGCCGCTCGCCGGGCGGCAGCCGATGGTCTTCGTGTCGTTGATGGGCGACGGCAGCGTCGAGGTGCGCATCGTCTCCGGCGGCGGTAGTGATCCGAGCGACTACTTCGGTCTCTTTCGGGTGACCCGGCAGCCTCAGGGGTAGCGTCTTGCTCGTACTCGGTATCGAGTCCTCGTGCGATGAAACGGCCGCCGCGCTCGTGCGCGACGATGGAACGGTGCTCGCCGACGTGGTGGCGAGTCAGATCGCCGTTCACGCGCCCTACGGCGGCGTGGTGCCGGAGCTGGCGTCGCGTGCGCACCTGACCAACGTGGTGCCCGTCGTCGAGCAGGCGCTGGAGGCCGTCCCGGGCGGGCTCGACGCCGTCGACGCCATCGCGGTCACGCGTGGGCCCGGTCTGGTCGGCGCGCTTCTGGTCGGCATCCAGACGGCGAAGGCGATTCCGTTCGTACGCGATCTCCCGATTGTGGGTGTCGATCACCTCGTCGGCCATCTCTTCGCGGTCTACCTGCGGCGCGACGACGCCGGACCGCCGCCTCCGCTTCCCTTCGTCGCGCTCCTCGTCAGCGGCGGGCACACGGCGAT
Source organism: uncultured Pseudomonadota bacterium (assembly GCA_963832725.1). Lineage (GTDB taxonomy): Bacteria > Myxococcota_A > Polyangia > Polyangiales > Sandaracinaceae > JAEZBP01. The sequence continues at coordinate 1,103,686 of CAWHVG010000005.1, read as the reverse complement.
TACGAGGTCGCGGCTCACGACGACGTGCGCGTCATCGGGCAGACCCGCGACGACGCGGCGGGCGAGGCGTTCGACAAGGTCGCGAAGCTCCTCGGGCTCGGCTATCCGGGCGGGCCGGTCATCGATTGGCTGGCGGCCGAGGGCGACCCGCGGGCGGTGAAGCTGCCCATTCCGATGTCGTCCAAGCGCACGCTCGACTTCAGCTTCTCCGGGCTCAAGACGGCCGTGGCGCGCCTGGTGCGCGAGGAGGGCGTGCCGGACTCCGAGCAGGGGATGCGCGATCTCTGCGCGTCGTTCCAGCGCTCGGTCGTCCGGGTGCTGGTCGACAAGAGCGTGGCCGCCTGCGAGCGCTCGGGCGTGCCGCGTTTGGTTCTCGGTGGCGGCGTGGCGGCCAACCGCGGGCTGCGCGCGCGGGCGGCGGAGGTCTGCGCGAAGCGCGGCATCGAGCTCTTCGTCCCGCCGATCGCGTCCTGCACCGACAACGCGGCCATGATCGCCTACGCAGGCGCGCTGCGCCTCATGGCCGGCGAGCGCGATGACCTGACGCTCACCGCCTACTCGCGCAGCCCCGACGTCCGCCGCGGCAAGATGCCCAAGCGCCGCTGAGGCCGGCTTTCGCGGGAGGGATCGCCGCGCGGGGAGGGAGCGCGCCCCCAACGAGCGGCCGAACGCAGCACCAACGGCGATTGAGGCGCGCACGGTAGGGTCGGCACGCGCTGGCCCACGCCGGCCCCTGTGGTAAACGCGAGGCCGAAAGGCGGGCGAGACCATGATGCGCGGCGCAGTCAGCACGATCCTCGACGCGGTGGGGAACACCCCCCTCGTCAAGCTCCAGCGGGTGGCGAGCGACGTCGAGGCCGACATCTACGTCAAGTGCGAGTACCTGAACCCGGCCGGCTCCATGAAGGACCGGATGACGCTCCACTTGATCGATCAGGCCGAGAAGCGTGGCGAGCTGCAGCCCGGCGGCACGATCATCGAGGCGACGAGCGGCAACACGGGCGCCGCGCTGGCGATGATCGCGGCGGTGCGCGGCTACAAGTGCGTCTTCGTCATGCCCGACAAGATGTCGCAGGAGAAGATCGCGTCGCTGCGCGCCTACGGAGCGCGCGTCGTGGTCTGCCCGACGGCGGTCGAGCCCGATGACCCGCGCAGCTACTACTCGGTGGCCGAGCGGCTGGCGAAGGAGACGCCGAGCTCGTTCTACACCCGGCAGTACGAGAACCTCGACAACCCCGGCGGGCACTACGCGTCGACCGGCCCCGAGCTCTGGGAGCAGACCGGCGGCGAGATTGACGTCCTGGTGGCCGGCCTCGGCACCGGCGGCACCATCACCGGCACCGGCCGCTACCTCAAGGAGCGCAAGCCCGAGGTGCAGCTCGTCGGCATCGACCCGGTCGGCTCGCTCTACTACGACTTCGTCAAGAGCGGCCGGGTGACCAAGCCCTTCATCTACAAGGTCGAAGGCATCGGCGAGGACTTCTTCCCGAAGACGATCGACCTCGGGATCCTCGACGAGATCGTGCGCGTCGACGACAGGGAGTGCTTCCTGACGGCGCGCGAACTGTTGCGGCTCGAGGGCTTCTACGTCGGCGGGTCGGCCGGTGCCGCGGTGGCCGGTGCCATCAAGTACGCGCGGCAGACCGGCACGAAGCAGAACATCGTGGTGATGCTTCCGGACAGCGCCGCGAAGTACCTCTCCAAGATATTCAACGACGAATGGATGCGCGAGAACGGCTTCCTCGAGGAGGAGCCCGGGCTCGGCACCATCCGCGAGCTCTTGCGTAACAAGGGCGGCGACGAGGTGATCACGGCGAAGGCCGGGGATCGGGTGCGCGACGTCGTGGCGCGCATGAAGACGCACGGGATTCTCGCAGCTCCCCATCATGAAAGACGGCAAGCTCCTCGGCGCCGTGGCCGAGGTCGACCTGCTCCGCTACCTGGTCAGCGGCGAGAGCTCGCTCGACGGCGCGGTCGAGCCTTTGGTCGAGAGCGACTACGCGACGGTGTCGCCGGACACGCGGATCGAGAACGTCCAAGGGCTCTTGAACGACGCGCGGATGGCCATCGTGCTCGAGGACGGGCGCATCGTGGGCGTGGTGACGAAGATCGATCTGATCGACTACCTCGCGCGCCGCGCCAGCTGACCATTCCCGAGCGGCGCGCTCGCGGAGGCGGACGGAGGAGCGTCGTGCTCGACGGGGGATCGCGGGCGTCGTGACGACGATCGATCGGGTCGACGGCTTCGCTCGGGGCGCGAAGTGAGCCCTGCGATCCGCTCGACGGATCGGCGCGCGAGGACACGCCGCGGCACGCCGGGCATCCGCGGGTGTCAGTCGTCCTCGGTGATCGCGCGCAGGATCGGCAGCGCGCGGCGCATCGTCTCCGGCGGCGTGAGCAGGCCGACCACGATCGACGCGTCGCTCGGGAAGTCGTAGCGGCGGCCCGGATGCACGTGCACGCCGCGCTCCGCCAGCGCCTCGCTCGGGCTCGCACGGCCGGGGAAGCGAAGGCATGCCTGCCAGCCCCCTTCGACCGGCGGGATCTCGACGCCGGCGAGCTCCCGCAAGGCCGCGAGGTTCTCGGCGCAGCGCTCCGCGATCGCGTCTCGCGTGACGCCGGAGCTGGCCAGCAGCGCACCGAGCGCGATCTGGGCGTGCGTGGACACGGAGCCCGGCAGCACGGTCGAGAGCCTGGCCAGGGCGTCGACCACCGCCTCGTCGGGACCGCTCACCGTCATCCAGGCGAGCTTGGTGCCCGCCAGCGCGGCCCGACGCTCGAGCCCATCGAGGCCGAAGGTCAGCGTCTCGTTCGCCGAGGCGGCGCGCGCCCGCTTCCGAGCTTCGAGCGGGAAGGCGTGCATCACCTCGTCCAGGATGAGAGGGATCCCGAGCGCGCCCAGCGCGTCGAGCGCCTGCGGCGAGAGGTAGCCGCCCGTGGGGCGATGGGGGTTGCCGGCCAGGATGGCGCGGGTTCGGGCGCCGATCGCGTCCCAGAGCAGGGCTGGATTCGAGCGCCCAGCCGTCGCCTCCGCCGAGCGGGTAGGGCGTCAGGGCGACGCCGTGAGCGTGCGCGAGCTCCACCAGCCAGGGCGAGAAGGGCTCGGGGACCAGCACCTCGTCGCCGGGGTCGCAGAGGATGGTGAAGAGCGCGCCGGCCAGCTCTCGTTCGGTGGCGCCGAGCACGATGCGGGCGGCGTCGACGGCCGTTCCCTCTTCGGTGAGCGCGGCTGCCACCGCCTCTCGTGCGACGTCGGCGCCGAGCGGGCCCGCAACGCAGCGCAGCGCCGCAGGATCCGCCATCGCGGAGAGAATGGCCGCCTCGTCGAGCGGGATGCCGGCCTCCACCGGATCCTCGCAGCGGAGATTCGAGCACCTCCTCGTCCCGCGCGCGCCGTCGCTCGATCGCTCGCTCGATGGGGTCCGGGGCCTCGGGCGTGCTGCTCCGTTCGGAGAACATTCCTGGGGCCTTGTAGCACTGCCGGGCTCGTCGTCGCCCGAGCCGTGGGTCCGCGCCCGAGCCGAGGGGACGATGTCGTTCCCATCGCGGCTCCGGTCGTTCGCGCGCGAGCGAGACGACGCCGCCGCTCGAGGGCTGCGTGCGCCTTCGCGTCGCGCTGGAGGACCTCGAGGGTCGCTCGGCGTCGCGCACGCCATCGGCGCGGAGCGTCAGTCGAGACGCCGCGTTTCCGTCTCGTTCTCCGCTGCTATCCTCCGAGCCGCCGCCATGGCCGATCACGATCGCACCGAAGAACCGACCCCGCGAAAGCTGCGGCGTGCCCGCGAGCGGGGCGAGGTCCCGCAGAGTCGGCTGGCGACCGGTGCGCTGGTCCTGGCGGGCGTCTCCGCCGCGCTGGTGTTCTCGGGCCGGGAGGCGCTCGCCGCGTGGAGCGCGCTGGCGACGCGGATGTGGGGCGCGTCGTCGCTCGCGCCGCGGGAGGCTGTGGCGGCGGCGGGCCAGGTGACCGTTCACGCGCTCGCGTGGCCGCTCGCGGCGGCCGTGCTCGCCGGTGCGCTCGGCAGCGCGTTGCAGGTCGGGCCGCTCTTCACGGCGAAGCCGCTCGTTCCGAACCCCGGCCGGCTCGATCCGGTCCGCGGGCTGGCCCGCACCTTTTCGTTCGGCGAGCTCGGCCCCCGCCTGGGCGGATTGGCGCTGGCGCTCGCCGTCTTCGCGCTGGCGGGTTGGGTGCTGACCGGCGCCGCTCCCGCGCTGGCGGGCCGGGCGGACCTCGATCCGCCGCGCTTGCTCGGAGCGACGGCCAGCGTCGTCGGCGCGCTCGTCTGGCGGGCGTGCGCCCTCTTGGCTGCAGCCGGCGTGGTCGGCGTGGTGTACCGGAGGATGCGGCATCGCCGCGAGCAACGCATGAGCCGCCGGGAGCTGCGTCAGGAGCAGCGCGAGACGGAGGGAGAGCCGCTGGCCAAGCGCCGCCGCGTCCAGGTGCACCGCGAGCGAGCGCTCGGTCCGAGCGTGGAGGAAGCGCTGGTCGGCGCCGCGCTCGTCGTCCGTGGCGACGGCGTGGCGGTGGTGCTGCGATGGGACGAGCGGGGGCCACCGGAGGTCGCCCTCGTGGCGCGTGGCCCCGCGGCGGCGCGCTCGACGGCGCTCGGGCGGCGGGCGCGGGTGCCGAGCGCGTACGATCCCTGGCTGGCCGGTGAGCTCGCGCTCGCGCGTCCGCTCTCACGTCCGGCTTTGGTGCGGCTCGCCCGTCACCTCGCGAGGTCGCGGTGAGCGCTCGACACGATCACCGCTCCGCCTCGATCGCGGTCGGAGCGCCCACGTGAGCGAGTCGCCTCAGGTCGGCTTCTTCGAGACGGAGGCGCCGGCGCCGCGCTTCGTGGAAGTAGCGTTGCCGGTCCCGCTCCGGCGGCGCTTCACCTACGCTGTCCCGCCCGAGCTGCCGGACCTGCCGGTCGGCATGCGGGTCGCCGTGCCCTTCCACGGCCGCAAGCTGGCGGGCATCGTCCTCGCGCATCCGGAGGCGGCGCCCGAAGGGGTGAAGGTCAAGCCCGTCGCCGGCGCGCTGGAGTCGGAGCCGGTCTTCCCGCCGGAGCTCTTGCGCTTCTTGCTCCAGGCGGCGGACTACTATTTCCACCCCGTCGGCGAGGTGCTGCGCGCGGCCGCGCCTGCGATGCCCAAGGAGGCCCTGCGCGCCCTGCGCAGCCACGGCTTCCTCGACAAAGGGGAGTCCATCCGCGGCGCGTCGGTGGCGACGCGCAAGGCGACCTTCGTCCGCGCCACCGATCAGGCTCCGGAGGGCAAGTTGGGTCGCCGGCAGCAAGCGGTGATGGCGCTCCTGACCGAGCGGGTGGAGGTCTCGGTCGACGAGCTGCGCGACCACATCGCCTCACCGCGCGCCGTGCTCCGCGGGCTCGAGAAGCGCGGGCTGATCCTCACCGAGGATCGCGAGATCCCGGCCGACCCCTTCTTCAGCGACGCCGCCGTGCCGGACGCGCCGCCCCTGCTGAACGACGCGCAGGTGAGCGCCGTCGAGACCCTCGTCGCCCGCCTCGACGACGGCGGGGCCACGCACCTGCTCCACGGCGTCACCGGCTCCGGCAAGACCGAGGTCTACCTGCGGGTCATCGCCGAAGCCCGCTCGCGCGGGCTGGGCGCGCTGGTGCTGGTCCCCGAGATCGCGCTCACCCCGCAGCTCGTGACCCGCTTCCGCGCGCGCTTCGGCGACGGCATCGCCGTCTTGCACAGCGGCCTGACCGACAAGGAGCGGCACGCGGCGTGGCGCGGGCTGCGGACGGGGGAGTTGAAGCTGGCCATCGGCGCGCGCTCGGCGCTCTTCGCGCCGGTGGCCGATTCTGGGGGTCATCGTCGTCGACGAGGAGCACGACTCCTCGTTCAAGCAGGAAGAGGGCTTCCGCTACCACGCGCGGGATCTCGCCATCCTCCGCGCCCACCGGGCCGGCGCGCTCTGCATCCTCGGCAGCGCCACGCCGAGCATCGAGTCCTACTACCGGGCGGAGAAGGGCCAGATCGGCATCAGCCCGCTCCCCACGCGGGCGACCGCGCAGTCGCTGCCGGAGGTGGAGGTGGTCGACCTGCGGCGCCACGGCGCCGGGCCGACGGGTCACCCGATGATCACCGGTCCGCTCCACCGCGGGCTCGAGCGCTGCCTGGCGGAGGGCGGTCAGGCCATCCTCTTCTTGAACCGGCGCGGCTTCTCGCCGACCTTGCGCTGCGGCGAGTGTGGCGAGCTGGTGCAGTGCCCCGCCTGCAGCGTGACGCTGACCGAGCACCGCCGCGCCGGCGCGCTCCGCTGTCACTACTGCGACTTCTCCATGCCGCTGACGACGCAGTGCCCGATGTGCAAGCGGCACGCGGTGGAGCCTCTCGGGCTCGGCACCGAGAGGCTGGAGGACACGCTGGCCGAGGCGTTCGCGCCGGCCAAGGTGGCCCGCCTCGACCGGGACACGGCTTCGGGCGGGCGGGCCATCGAGGCGGTCCTCGAGCGGCTCCGCCGCCGCGACGTGGACATCCTCGTCGGCACGCAGATGGTGACCAAAGGGCACGACATCCCGGGCGTCACGCTCGTCGGCGTCGTGCTGGCCGATCAGTCGCTCTCCTTCCCCGACTTCCGCGCCTCCGAGCGCACCTTCCAGCTCCTGAGTCAGGTGGCGGGTCGAGCCGGGCGAGGCGATTGGCCCGGGAAGGTGGTGCTCCAGACCTTTCAGCCGGAGCATCCGGCCGTCGTCTTCGCCGAGCGCCACGACTACCTGGCGTTCTATCGGACCGAGCTCGAGCACCGGCGTGAGCTCGGGTATGTGCCCTTCGGCAGGCTGGTGGCGGTGCGGGTCGACGCCGGGGACGAGCAGCGGGCCAAGGATGCCGCCGCCGAGCTCGCCCAGTACGCGCGGCGCCATCCGGCGGTGCGCGACGAGCTGGTCCAGGTCCTCGGCCCCGCGGCGGCGCCCATCGCGCGGCTCCGCGGCCGCTTCCGCTTCCGCATGTTCTTGCGGGGCGCCGACCGGCGGGCGCTCCGCTCCGTCGCCCGGGCCGTGGCCAGCCGCATCGACGCCGGCCTCGGCACGGCCCGTGCCCACGTCGACATGGACCCCGTCGCCATGCTCTGAGCAGATGCTCCGTGCTGGGAATTCGGGCCTGATTTCGCGTATCATCGCGCGCCGTGTCCGATCTGCGGATTCGAAGTCTGGGATCCGAGCTCCGAGGGGCCGTGGATCATCGAGTGCCTCCGGCGCGAGCGCTTCGACGCGCGCGCCGTCGGCCTCGCGGACATCGTCTTGACCGAAGCGGACCTCCTGGTGATGGCCGGGGACGCGGACGGCGGGCTCGGGGCGCTCAAGCTGCTGCGCGACGACGGGCCGAACGGCGGCGTGCCGGTCATCCTCCTCGGCGCTCCGGACGGGGTGATGCCGCCCGGTGGGGGGCCGGCGTTCGGAGCCGACGCCGTGCTGGCCCGGCCGATTCGAGCTCGAGATGCTCCTCGAGTGGGTGCATCACATCCTCGACGAGGACGATCCTCCCGTCTCCCACGTGGGTCCGCCGTCGGAGCGCACGATGCGCCTCCCAGGTGAGTCCGACGTCCCGAGCTCGCAGGTCTTCGTGCTGCGGCCGCCCGATTCGGGCTCCTCGTGGCCCTCCGAGCCGACGATGCACCTCGAGGACGAGCCCGCCGACCGGGCCAGCGGCGTCCACGCCCGCGGTGAGCCCACCTCCAGCGTGCCCCCGCGGACGGGTACGGGCGTCCGCGCGCAGACCGGCTCACGACCGGGCACCGGCTCGCGGCCCGGGACCGGCTCCCGACCAGGCACCGGCTCACGACCAGGCACCGGCTCACGACCAGGCACCGGCTCGACGCCGGGGACCGACGTCCCCGAGCCCGTGATCCCTCCCGAGGAGCGAGCGGAGCTCTCCCCCTGGCTCCACGAGCTGCTCCGCGAGGCCGACCGGCGCGTCTTCCCGGACCGGCCCTCGCTCTCGCTCCATTTTCCGGCCGCGAACCAGGCGCCCGAAGAGCTCGTGCCCGCCGAGCTCTTCGAGCTCGCGCCGCTCCGCATCGACGAGCCGGTGGTGGAGGATCCGATCGACGCCTTCACCTACGTCGGCGGGCCCGCGATGCCGCCGCCCGCACCGGTCGCTGCCGACGACAGCGGCGAGCATCGCGAGCCGAGCGTCACCTCTCCCGAGATCCCGGCCCGGCGGATGGGCTCGCGCCCGCCGGTGGGCGGCGAGGCTGCGCCATCGCGGGAGCGTCACGCCTCGTCCCGTCCCGGCGGAGCGCCGGAGCGCACCTCCGAGTGGCCTCCGGCCGACACCGTGCTGGGCCGCCCCGCGCCGGACGGCAGCCGCCACGGTACGCTCGGTCCGGGCGGCGCCCTGCGACTCCTGTGGCGGGTCGCCAGCCTCGAGCTCGACGCCCTGCTCGAGCTGCGCCGGGAGGACGCCCCGAGCGTCCGGATGACCTTCCTCGGCGGGGAGCTGCGCGCGCTCGACGGACCCGTGGCGACCTGCGTCCTCGAGGCGCTCCGCCGGCGAGGTCGGGCCACCTCGGCACCCGCCGACGAGGCCGGCGCCGACGCGGTGCTCAATCGACTGGTCGAGCAAGGCGAGCTGGGCCGCTTCGAGCGCGATTGGTTGGTTCGCGAGGCGCGCGAAGCGCTCCTGGCCGGCATGGTCGCCGCCGAGCGCGCGAGCTTCACCCTGCGGAGGCTCGACGACACCCAACCGGGCCGGACCCTCTTCCGCACCCGGACGCTGGCGCGGCCGCTCCGCGCCGCGCTGGTGGACGCGGCCCGCCACGCGCTCGACGCCGACCGGGTGCGCGCGATGCTCGGGCCCGACCCCGTCGGCCTCGCCTTCGGTTCAGCGCGCGAGAGCGGACTGTCGCCGGCGGAGCTGCCGGGCGAGCTCTGTGACCTCTTGGTGCGGATGGAGGGCCGTAGCTTCACGGAGATCCTCAGCGCGGCGCCGACCGAGCCCGGGCTCGCCGGCGTGCTCTACGCGCTCGTGGCCGGCGACGTGCTGGTGCCGACGAACCCGCCGGCCGAGGTGGCGCCGCCGCCCGAGGCCCGCGCGTCGGTGCGCGCGCTACTCGAGTCGGCCGCGGAGCGCGGCGACGACGGCGACTACTTCGCCATCCTGGGGGTGGGCCGCGACGCCGGGCAGCCGGACGTGGAGCGTGCCTACCGCGCCCGTCACGACGAGCTCAGCGCGTTGCCTCTCACGCTCTTGGGCCTCGCCTCGCTCGAGGAGCGCCGCCGGGACGCTCTGGACGCCGTCGACGAGGCCTACCGGGTGCTGCGAAACGCCCGGCTCCGGGAGGCCTACGCCGGCGCGTTGGCCTCGTGATGCAAACGGTGCGCGCCCCCACGGGGCACCATGCCCCGCGTCTTGCGGCGCTCGACCCGCAGTATTAGGTAATGGAAGCCATGGCGATTCGTACGATCCTGCACTACCCCGACAAGCGCCTCCGGAATCCGGGCGAGCCGGTGGCCGAGTTCGGTCCGGAGCTCGAGCAGCTCGTCGAGGACATGGCCGAGACCATGTACGCCGCGCCCGGGGTGGGGCTGGCGGCCACGCAGATTGGCGAGCCCCTTCGGCTCTTCATCATCGACGTGGCGACCGGGGACGACGAGCCGAGCGACCTCAGGGTCTTCGTCAACCCGGAGATTCTCGATTGCGAAGGTGACGTCGTGTGGGAAGAGGGCTGCCTCTCTTTCCCGGGCGTACACGAGGACGTCGAGCGCGCCGAGCGCGTCCGGGTTCGGGCGCAGGACGCCAAGGGCGAGACCTTCGAGCTCGAGGCCGACGGCCTGCTCGCCGTGGCCATCCAGCACGAGAACGATCACCTCGACGGCAAGCTGTTGATCGACCGCCTCGGCCTGATCCGCCGCCGCTTGGTGCACCGTCAGATGACCAAGCGCGGGGCGACGGCCGAAGCGGCCGAGTGACGAAGCGCGCGTGAGAGCGATCTTCTTCGGCACGCCGGCGCTGGCCGTTCCCAGCCTGGAGGCGGTCGCCAGCGTCGCCGACGTGGTCCGGGTGATCTGCCAGCCGGACCGGCCGGCCGGCCGCGGCATGAAGCTGCGCCCGCCGCCCGTCAAAGCCCGGGCGCTGGAGCTGGGCCTGCAGGTCGACCAGCCCACCAAGGTGCGCACCCCCGATTTCGCGGCCTCGCTCGCCGCGCTGGAGGCGGACGTCGCGGTGGTGATCGCCTACGGCCGCATTCTGCCGAGGGCGGTGCTGGACGCGCCCAGGCGAGGTTGCGTGAACGTGCACGCGTCGCTCCTGCCCCGGTGGCGAGGGGCAGGGCCGATCCAGTGGGCGATTGTCCACGGCGACCCGGAGACCGGAGTCTGTCTGATGCAGATGGACGAGGGCATGGACACCGGGCCGGTGATCGCGTGCGAGAAGACCCCGATCGACCCCGATGAGACGACGGCGGAGCTCGGGGATCGTCTGGCGCAGCTGGGCGCCGAGCTGCTCCGTGCGAAGCTGGCCGACTGGGTCGAGGGAAAGCTCGAGGCCAGCCCTCAGGACGGCGCGCGGGCGACGATGGCGCCGCTTCTGAAGAAGGAGGACGGCCGCATCGATTGGCTGCGTCCGGCGCGGGCGGTGCACGATTGTGTGCGCGGCATGTCGCCGTGGCCGGGCGCGTACACCGACCTCGACGGACAGCGTGTGAAGGTGCACCGCACCGAGGTGCGGGCCGAGGACGACACCTGGGCGGAGCCGGGAACCATCGTCCGCGCCGACGCCAAGGTCGGCATCGAGGTCGCCTGCGGGACCGGCGTCGTCGCGATCGGCGAGCTGCAGCTCCAGGGCAAGCGGCGCCTGGACGCCGGCACCTTCCTCGCCGGGCACGAGTGGAAGCCCGGGATGCGCTTTTCGTAGATGTCCTCGGCGGAGATTGCAACGCGGTCCGGCCGGCTCTCGACCCCGATCTCGGGCACGAGCCTCCTCGAAAATGCTCTGCTTTTCCTCCGGGCGCGCGCGCCATCTCGACGCCGATCGCTCGGCCATGCCGGTCAGGCCTTCCGCTTCGGACATCTGGCCATTGCGCCGGGTGGAGCGCGTGGCAGGCTGAAACGTCGGAGAGTGAGCGTTGCGGATTTACACGAAGACCGGCGACGCCGGCGAGACGGGGCTCTTCGGGGGCATGCGGGTGTCGAAGGCCTCGGCCCGCGTCGCGGCGTACGGCGACGTCGACGAGCTGAACAGCACCCTCGGTGTGGCCCGCCTGCACCCGCTCGATGCGCCGCGGGACGCGCTGCTCGGCGAGATCCAGTCCGAGCTCTTCGATCTGGGCGCCGAGCTCGCCGCCACGCCCGGCAAGGAGGTGGTCGGCCCGCGCATCCACGACGAGGAGATCGCCCGCCTCGAGAAGGCGATTCGACGATGCCGAAGAGGAGCTCCCTCCGCTCAAGACCTTCGTGCTCCCGGGCGGCTCGCCCGGCGGAGCCCACCTCCACCTCGCGCGCACCGTCTGCCGCCGTGCGGAGCGGGCGGTGGTCGCGCTCTCCCGCACCGATCCGGTCCGGCCCGAGGTGCTCCGCTATCTCAACCGACTGAGCGACCTGCTCTTCGTCCTGGCCCGCTTCGCCAACGCGCGGGCCGGCGTGGCGGATGTCCCGTGGGAGGGACGGCGGCGGAGCGGCGAGCCCGCTTGACCAGGTCGGGGCCCGACGCTACGTTTGATATCAGCGTTCCTCTGTCGGGATTCGAGACGGTTGTGTGAAAGAATCCCTTACGAGCTCTGCTACTCGGGGGCCAAACTCGGTCGCGGTGCGCAGGACCAGCAAGCATCTCTGGGAAGCCTAAAGCGGCCGACACCAGCTCCCACCTAAAAGAGTAACGGGGTTCTTCGAGTCAACCTACGGCCACGACGGTAAGAACGCAGTGTGAGCCGGAGCTTCGAGAGAGGCTCCGGCTCTTTCTTGTGCGCCCAGCATGGGCGCCGACTTGGAGGTGCAAGTCCTCCCCTGAGCAGGTCACAGCCAAGGAAGGGAAGCGCAAGGGCGGGAGGGCGACTGACCGTCTGAAGGAAGCGCGAAACGAAGCCGCGGGCCGATGAAGAAGAACCGGATACGAGGCGCGGGCGACCGGGGCGAGCGGGCTACGAACCGCGAAGCTCCCGTGACCAAAGGGACCCTGCGTAAATCCGGCGGTCGTGCGGTGAAGGTCGGTGTTCTTACCTGGGGAGATCTCGCCTCGGGCCTGAAAGGGCCACGCGGTCACGCGCGCGGAGCGAGAAGTCAGCCGAGGTCGTAGTAGGTCACGCCGGGAGGCGCCGCCGAAGGACCGAACGAGGGGAAGGGCATGACGCCCGGGAGTCTCGACGACGCCATGGTCCAGAAGTCCAGGCAACTGGAGCTGCCGCTGGAGGGTAGGGGTGAAGCCCCGAGAGCAGAGCGGAGCGGGCAAGCGCCATCGGCGACGACCGGAAACGAGGGCCTGGGAACGGGCTCGCTGATGGAGGAGGCGCTCTCGCGTCCGAACCTGATGCGAGCGTTGAAGAGAGTGAGGAAGAACAAGGGGAGCCCCGGCATCGACGGGATGACGGTGGACGAGCTGCCGGACTGGCTTCGGGACAACTGGCCACGAACCCGCGAGCAACTGCTCGCAGGGACGTACCAGCCGATGCCGGTTCGGCGGGCGACGATCCCGAAGCCGGGGGAGGCGAGCGCGAGCTTGGCATCCCCTCGGTGCTCGACCGCCTGATCCAGCAGGCCCTCTTGCAGGTCTTGCAGCCCCGATTCGACCCGACCTTCTCGGAGCACAGCCACGGCTTTCGGCCGGGACGCTCGGCGCACGGAGCGATTCGTGAAGCACGCCGTCACGTCCAGGACGGCAAGCGGTGGGTGGTGGACGTGGATCTGGAGAAGTTCTTCGACCGCGTGAACCACGACGTGCTGATGGGGAGGTTGGCCAAGCGGATCGGGGACCGTCGCGTGCTGAGGCTCATCCGCCGCTATCTCGACGCCGGCGTGATGGTGAACGGGGTGGTGGTGGAGCGGTACGAGGGAACGCCGCAGGGCGGCCCCTTGTCCCCTTTGCTCGCGAACGTGCTCCTCGACGAGATTGACACGGAGCTGGAGGCCCGGGGACACGCGTTCGTCCGCTATGCGGACGATCTGCGGGTCTTCGTGGCGTCGAAGCGTGCGGGAGAGCGGGTCATGCGCTCGCTCGTCCGTCGCTTCGACGAGCTCCGGCTGCGCGTCAACGCGTCGAAGAGCGCGGTGGACCGCGTGTGGAACCGACCCTTTCTCGGCGTCTCGTTCTGGGTCGGCCGAGGGAAGGTCGTCCGCACGCGGGTCGCGCCCAAGGCGCTTCAGAAGATGAAGCGTCGGGTCCGGCAGCTCACGCGCCGAACCCGCGGGCGCAGCCTGGCCGAAGTCGTGCAAACCCTGCGGAGCTATCTGCTCGGCTGGCACGGATACTTCCGGGTCGCCGAGACGCCTCGGAGGTTTGCCGAGCTCGACGAGTGGATCCGACACCGGCTCCGGGCCTATCAGCTCAAGCAGTGGAAGCGCGGCACGACCGTCTTCCGAGAGCTGGCGGCTCGAGGCCTTCGCCCCGACGCGGCAGCCCAGGTGGCCGCCAACGCGAGGCGGTGGTGGAGAAACTCAGGCATGGCCATCCACATCGCGCTCCCCAACAAACTCTTCGACGGGCTCGGCCTTCCGAGGCTGGCCGCCTGACCTCAACCCATCGAACCGCCCGGTGCGGACCCGCATGCCGGGTGGTGTGGCAGGGGAGCCCGAGTCGACTACTCGGGCCCCCTATGCCGATTGTACCGTCTGCCCGAAGTGACCCGGGGCAAGGCTGCGACTCGAGCTCCGAACGAAGTGGAGGGTTCGCGCGAGCTGCACGAAGCCCCGGGACGGAGCTCGGAGCGGGAATACGCCTGCGGGGTCTACTCGCGGATCGGCGTCGCCTTCAGCGCCGCTTTTCCGTTCTTGACGTAGACCGTGAAGCGGACCTTCCGAGCGCCGTGGCGGCTGACGATTTGGTCGCGGTTCTTGCGCAGCGTGACGACGAACTTCTCGTAGGTCAGGCCCGTCGTCGACTCGCCGCACTCCTTCTTGGTGTCGACGAACTTCTGGAAGACCTCGCGGAAGTGCGACTCCTCGTCATCGCCCATCCGTGTCGAAGCGCTCTGCTCGAGCAGCTCCTTCGGCACGCGGGCGACCATGGTCGCCCCGTCGTCGTCGTCCTCGTCGTCCTCGGTGGGCGGCGGCACACCGAGCAGAGTGCGCTTGAGGTGCTTGCGTTGGGCGGCCGGCGGGCGGCCCGGCCTGGGCTCGCTGGTCGCGGCCTCACCGCTCGGCGGCGTGGCGTCGGGCGCGCTCGCCGCCGGTGCGGCCGGGGCCGCCGGAGGCTTGCGCGGTGCCGGAGGCTTGGGCGGTGCCGGCTTGGCGGCCGGGGGCTTGGGAGGCGGCGGCTTGGCGGGCGCGGCCGGCTTGGCGGGTGCGGTCGGCATGGCGGGTGCAGCCGGCTTGGCGGGCGAAGCGGGCACCTCGGGCAGCTCGTCGGCCGTCTGCTCGTCTTGCTGGAACCCGAAGAACGAGGCCGAAGGCGCCGCGTCGGCCGGGCCCAAGATCTCGTCGAGGTTGGCGGCGGCCGTGCGCTTGCCGGTCACCGTTCCGCCCGCCTGCGCGACCTGGTCGAGCGCGTCGTTCGCGTGCTGCGCGATCTTGCGGTACTGGCCGCCGAAGTCGGTCACGGTCAGGCGCGCTTCCGGGCTGCCCGAGAGACCCGCCGTGGCTCGGCGGAGCTTCCCGAGCGGCCGGTCGCGCTCGAGCCAGACGGCGAAGATGGCGAAGAGGAGGAAGCCGGCGAAGACGGCCCACACCCACCACACCTGAGCGACCTGCGTCCAGCTGGCGCCGGAGGCATGGGTCATCAGATTCGAGCGGCATGAGCGGGGCCGGCAGCGGTCGCGCGATGGCGTAGCCGACGTCCGCCTGCCGAGCGGTGCCTGTCACCAACGAGTACACGGCGAGCCCGCCGGTCGAGAGCTCTCGCGGCTCCGTCCGCTCGCCGCGCGCGAGCTGCTCGTCGTTCAGGACGTCCTCGAGCTTGCCCCCCATGTCGTCGCGACGCGGCGCCGACTGGACGTCGGCGGGCATGTAGCTCGCCACCATCTGATCGCCGTGGAAGAACCCGACCGTCGCGCCGTCGAGGCGGGTGGAGAGCAGCTCCGCCAGCTCGTCGTCGAAGCGCTTCCCGTGAATGAGCGCGCCGACGTACTGCCCGCCCTCGATCACCGGGCGAGCGGCCATGCGGTAGATGCCGTCGTTGTAGACCCAGACGTCGTCGAGCATGTAGCCCTGCAGCGCCCGCGCCACGAGCGGGAAGTGCCCGAGGCCGGCCCGCGGCGGCATGCGTCCCGGCGTGACGGCGGCCACGATCCAACCGTCGGCGTCGACCGCGAACATCAGGTCGCCGCGGAAGCCCGCGAGCTGCTGATTGAGCTCGCCCAACTTCGTGCGCAGCGCGTTCGACACCTCCTCCGGGATCGGCTGGCCGTCGCGCCGTGCGCTCGCGCGCCGCAGGGCGGAGCGCACGTCCGAGCTGGCCGCGATGGGAGCGATGGCGTCGATCCTCGCCCGCGCGTCGAGCTTGAGGATGGCCTCCACCTCGAAGCGATCGCGGCGCAGCTGGTCTTCGACCTCCGCCTGATGCGAATCGTTCACGAGGTTGGCGGCGAGCATGGCGGCCATGAGGCCGGCCGTCGCTGCCGCCGACAGGATCAGGTACCAGAACCTGGAGAGCAGCATCGTCCTCGCCTCACTCGGCCGGAGCCGCCCCGATCGCGATCGGGTCGACCACCAGCTCTCGATCCTCGGAAACGGTCACCTCGGCGCTGTGCAGCTCGCGCTCGCCGTGGAAGACCTTCAGCGTGTACGTGCCGGCGGGAACGCCGTGAAAAACGTAGCTCCCGTCCTGCGAGAGCTCCGCGCGAGCCACCAGGTCCGGCAGGGCGTGGAGCTGCCCCTGCACGTGCCCGTAGAGCTCGTCGTGGAGCGGCCAGCTCCCCGCTTCGGCGACGGTCTGGCGCCGCGCGTAGCCCGGCGCGGTCGGCGTGGCGCCGAAGGCCTCGAGCCCCTCGGCGTAGAGCGCGTGGGTCACCGGGTCGTCGTTCTGGATCTGCATCTCGGCGCCGACGCGCGTCACGATTGTCGCCGGGCTCAGCCCGCCGTTGCTGACCGCGAAGCCGGGCTGACCTTCCGCCAGCGGACCTTCGCCAGTCAGCACCACCGCCAGCTCGCGCGGCGCCTCGAAGCGTGCGGGACGCGGATCCAAGAACCCGTTCCACTCGTCCCAGTAGTGATTCTTGCGTTCCTCGTCGGGATCGGTGACCCGATGACCGTAGTCCGAGGGGATGCGCAGGGTTCCTCGCACCTCCACCGCCCACGCGGTGGTGGCCGTCCCGACGGCCAGGGCGAGGACGAGGAAGGAGAAGACCGCGCGGGCACGGCGTCCGTTCGTCCGGTTCATGCGTCTCCTGTCGTCAGCGGCAGCTCCTGCGCGAGGGTATCGAATGCCGCGAACAACGGTCAACGACGCACTCGTGTCCCCACTCCGGGCTCCGTGTACCCAGCACGAGCCCTGCACTTCGTTTTCGCAGCCCGAACCGTGCGGTTGCCCGGACGCTCGAGCCCTCACCCGCACCCAGGGCGCTCCGACATGTTCGGTCGTCGTCCGGACGCTCGAGCCCTCACCCGCACCCAGGCGCTCCGACATGTTCGGTCGAGGTTCCGCACTGCGGCGCTCTCGCGGGCGTCGCGGTGTGTCGGTGACCGGCGTCCGGCCGCGTCAGACGGGCGGGGGCGCGTAGTAGTCGACCACGTCGATTGGCTGGTCCGCGAGCTGCGCGTGAACCGTCGTGCGGGGCCCGACCGCGTCGCCTCCGATTTGGAGCGGCATCGGCTCGTCGAAGTGCACCGAGACGTGCTCGCAGAGGAAGTCGTGGACCGTGTCGCTGCGGTAGCTCCCGTTCCAGATGTCGCGGATGTGCCACGCGACCTGGAACGAGTTGATGTCCACCACCCGCAGGCTGAAGCGGTCCTCGCGGTCGTCGGCGTAGGGGAAGATGCGCGCGCCGAAGCCCCAGTAGGGAATGGTGCTCATCGCCACCATGCGCGAGGGGCCCTCGTAGACCACCTCGCCCGGGCCGATCTCGGCGATGGGGCGACCGTCCTGCCCGACACGGGTCACCGGCTCACCTTCGTTGATCACGCGCACCTGCGGATGAGGGCGCAGGAGATAGGTCGGCAGCGTCCGCCCGATGACGGAGGCGAGGTAGGCGAAACCGCCCGCGCTCAGCGGCCGTGTGATTGTGTTGCGGGCCAGCGCGGCCTTGGTCCTCTCGTAGTCGTGGAGCGCGATTGCGTCGATGCCGAGGCCGGCGAAGGGCGTGAGCAGGCCCTCCACCTCCAGCAGGCGCATCGAGCGGCTGCCACCCTCTTTGCGGAGTCGGCCGAGGTCCGCGATGACCCCGCGGTGGCGCGGGCTCTGTGCGCCGAGCACCCAGGCGAGCGCGTTGCCCGTCCCGAGCCGCAGCAAGCCGAAGCGAGGCCGCCGCGCGCCGACCCGCCTCGCCTCCTCGGTGATGCGGGAGACCATCTGCACGAAGGTCCCGTCACCACCGCCCGTGAGGACCGTCGGATAACCGCGCCGGATGATTGTGCGCGCGATCTCGGCGGCCTCCGGCAGACTGCGTGACACGAAGAGATTGCCGCTCTGGACGATCTCGATCGAGGATGTCGACGAGATTGTCGGTGACCTGCTTGGCGTTGCCGTTGACCACGACCGCGACCCGGTCGGCGAAGAGCTCGCGGGGCGGGGGTGGCGCCTGTGACGCCCGCTCTCGACGGTCCTCCTCCACGATTCGATTAACCCTCCCGGGATTGTCGGCCCTGTCCGCCGGACGCGGTCTGCACGATATCACCCGATTCGGCAACCGGGGCGCGCCTCGAGACCGAGCCGCTCCCGACGCCCGCCTTGCGAGCCCTCGAGGAGTCCTGACCGGTCCCCGCGGCCCTGGTCGACTCCCGGGAGCGCGGTCGTTGCATGGGCCCGACCGCTCCCACGGCGATGGTCCCGAGCTCAGCCGCAGCGACGGGGCTGGCACTCGCAGCCGCAGCCCCGATTGCGGTGGCAGTGGCAGGTGCCCGTTCGCCGGTTGTGATGACACCCGCAGCGGTTGAGCCCGCCGCCGTGCGCCTCGGCCGAGCTCGCGAGCAGCATCCCCGACCCGAGCGCGCCACCGACCGCGAGCACCGCGGCGAACAGGACCGCTTTCATCCGCATCGCCCCACCTCCAGAAGTGGGATCCGACATCCGGCGCGGTGGTTCGGGTCATCGTGGAGCGCCGTGGCGAAGCGCCCGTGCTGACAGCCCGAGACAGCGCTCTACATTCCTGGTGTGAGCCGGGGGATTGGCGATTGTGACACGGAGATCCGGATGCGAACGACGGAGCAGAGAGCGCGGGCACGTCTCGGCTCGTTCGGTGTGATCGTGGCGGGCGCGCTCATCGTCCTGCCCGTCGGCGTCGCGCACGCTGCGACCGGTGGGAAAACGCGGCCGCTCACCGAGACCGAGCAAGTCGATCGAGCCCTCGCGCAGGCGCGGGCCAGTGGCGCCGCCCAGCCCGAACGGAGCGCGGGCGAAGAGGAGCCGCCCGAGCTCGAGACGAAGCGCGTCGCGCCGACCGAGGGTGTCGGTCGCAGCGTGGGCGATCGGGGCAACACCACCGGCCAGTCGGGGTTCACCCCGGCTCCGATGGGAGTCGACATCCCTCCCGGCGCCGGCGGCACGCGCAGCGACCAGAGCGGTCAGCCCGACTTCACCGACAACCACATGGGCGTCGACTGAGAGTCGGCGTCCTGATGGATCGCGACGCCGATCGGAATCAGGTGGGGCACCTCCGGCACGGGCACTGCTCGAGGCGTCGGCCCCGTGCTTGCGCCCAAGGCCCCGCCGCGATTGGACACGAGCCCGCGGAACTCCCAGCGGGGCCCGCTGCACGCGCTCTGGCACGAGCACCTCGTCGCTCGGCTCGGGGGCGTCGGGGTGTGCCGGTCGAGACGAGTGCATCCCGGCCCGCGGCACCTGCCCGACGGGAACGTCCGTCACCCAGTACGACCTCTGTGGCGCCCGGGAGTGCCCGGCCCTGGCCACGTGCGACGTGTGCGTCACAGCGATTCAAACTGCATTTGGGGTGTCGCGCGTGGCGTGGATGGCGGGTTCTGCACTGGGTCCGTGTCCGCGTGCGACTCCGTAAACACCTACATTGGAACCTGCTTTTGACGAGCGCTGGGTGCGGGCGGGCTCGTCCGCGACGTCGGCCTCCACGCCGGATCGCGTCGATGGATGCTCGTCGAGCTCGTGCTGCTCCTCGGTCGTGTCACCCGGTCGGATGTTGCTGTCGGTCCCGCGCGGTCGAGGTCCTGGTGTGGAGGCTCGCCCAGCCGAGCTGAATCGTGCGGGCGGGAGCGCGGCGCGATAGGAGGCATACTGCGGGCGTGCTCGCACTGCCGCTCAATCGCTTCGTGGGCCGCGAGGAAGATCTCGCGCAGCTCGACCGCGCCACGCGCTCGGGGCGGCTCACGAGCGTCGTCGGCCCGCCGGGGATCGGCAAGAGCCGGCTCGTCGCCCACTGGCGCGACGCGCGGGAGCGGGCGGGTGAGCGGGTCACCGCCTGCGCGCTGGGCGACGGCCGTCAAGGGGTGGTACGGGCGCTGGCGACCGTGCTGGGGTTGTCGAGCAGCGAGGCCGCGCCGAGCGACCTGTCGGCCCGGATCGGCTACGCGCTCGACGCGCGCCAGGTCGCGTGGCTGGTCCTCGACGAGGCGGAGAGCGCGCTGGGCGTTCTCGCCGAGGTCGTGCCGGAGTGGCTGGCCTCGGCACCGCGCCTCGGGGTCGTGGTGACCTCGCGCGTGCTCCTGCGCCTGCCGGGCGAGCAGCCCTGCCTGCTCGAGCCGCTCGATCAGGGCTCTGCCGAGGAGTTGCTCCGTGCGCGGGCCCGCGAGGTGGGCTCGCGTGTGGACGACGACGAGGCCTTGGCGACGCTGGCGGCGAGGCTCGATCGATTGCCCCTGGCGCTGGAGCTCGCCGCGGCGCGCATGCGGACGCTCACGCCCGGGGAGCTGCTCGCGCGGCTCGAGACGAGCCTGGACGTGCTCACGGGCGGCTATCGGAACGCGCCCGAGCGCCACCGCACGCTGGCCGCGGCGTTCGAGGCCTCCTACGAGCTCCTCGACGGCGACGCGCGGGCGGCGTGGGCGTGTCTGTCGCTCCTGCGCGAGCGCTTCGATTCCTCGGGGCGGCCAGCGCGGTGTTGGGTTGCGACGCGCTCGACGCGGTGGAGAGCCTGCGGGACGCCTCGATCCTCCACGGTGGGCCGCACGCGATGCACATGCTCGACTCGGTGCGCGCCTACGGGCGGGAGCGGCTCGACGACGACGCGGCCCACCTCCGCCACTTCGCCTGGGCGATCGCGCGCGAGCCGCCACCGGTCGGCGACCTCGAGGACGCCGCGGGCCACGCCCTCTCGGCCGGGGATCACGAGCGGGCCGCCCGCGCGCTGCTCCGCGCCCACTCGGTGCTCCGCACGCGCGAGGCGCCGAGCGCCAGAGCCCAACGGCTGGACCCGGTGGACGGCCGCGCCCTCGCGCCGGCCACGCGCGCGCGGCTGGCGCTCGCGCGCTCCGAGACAGGCTCGCCCGACGCCTTGGCGCTCGCCCAGCAGGCCCTCGACATCGCGGGCGAGATTGGCGACGCCGCCATCGAGATCGACGCCCGCCACCAGCTCTCGGTGCTCATGTACATGCGGGGCGAGGACGAGCTCGCGCTCGCCCATGCCACGCGGGCGCTCGCGCTCGGCCCCGACCCCTCGCGCGCCGGGCCGATCGAGGCGAGCCTGGGCGTGAGCCTTCACATGCGGGGCCGCCACGACGAAGCGCGCGCGCACTACGAGCGGGCGCTGGCGCTGGCGCTGGCCGCTCCGGACCCTGCGCTGGAGGCCAGGGCCCTCGGCCGGCTCGGGTTCCTGGCCCTGGATCTGGGCCGGCACGACGACGCGGAAGCGCACCTCACGGAGTCGCTCGCCGTGGCGACCGCGACCGGCGACGCGCACGCTGCCGCGCTGGCCCGGGGCTATCTCGGCAACGTCATGCGCTACCGCCAGCGCCTGGCCGAGGCGCGCGAGCACTACGACGCCGCGATCGAGCAGATGGGAGCGCTCGGTGACCGGCGCTGGGTGGCGGTGTTCACCATGGATCTCGGCATCCTGTGGCTCGACCACCTGCGCGCGACGGAGGCCACGGCGGTGCTCGAGAGCGCGCTCACCGCCGCGCGCGCGGTGGGCAACGCGCGGGTGCAGGGCTTGGTCGAGGGCTACCTGGCGGCCGCCTGCGCATGCGCCGGCGACACCGCGGGCTTCGACGCCCACCTCGCCGCTGCGGGGTCCATCGCGCCGCGCGTGGCCGGGCTGGCGGAGGTGATCGAGGTGCACGCGCTGCATGCGCGGCTCGGCGCCCTGGCCGAGATCGGGCGCGGGCGCCACGGGCACGCGGAGCTGGCGGCTCGCATCGTGCGCGCTCGCGCCGCGCCGGAGAGCGGCCTTCGGATCAGCGCCGATCGCGCGCGGCTCGAGCTCGACGGCGCGCGGATCGACCTGTCCTCCTACGGGGCGACGCGGCGGGTCTTCGCGCTCCTGCTCGAGGAGCGCATCGAGCGGCGGGGATCGGCCGTCTCCACCGGCGCGCTGATTGGCGCCGGATGGCCGGGTGAGCGGCTGGCGCCGCGGGCCGCGCTGAACCGGCTGCGCGTGGCCGTCGCCCAGCTCAGGCGCGCGGGGCTCTCGGCGCTGCAGACGGTGCGCGGCGGCTACCGACTGGATCCGGACCTCCACGTCTCCGAGCTGACCGATTGAGCCGGGTCGCGACCGGTGTCGCGGAGACCCGAGCGCCGCTCTCTACGACCGCATCGCCGCGCGTTCCGACGCGCTCTTACCGGGTTAATCGGAACCGTCGGGAATTAATCTTACTCGCGGCGCGGCGCGGCTCCATCCCAGGGCCCCGGAGGTGGTTCCATGCGTCGCTTCATTCTCGCCCTTTTCCTTCTCGCGCTGCCGAGCGGTGCGTTCGCGCAAACCGTGCCGTTCATCGTCCTGCGCACGGACTCGCTCGTTGGCCCGATCACCAACGCAGGCCAGCTGCAAGCCGCGGTCTCGCCGCTCCTCGACGATTACGGCGCGAGCGGGATGCCGCTGCCGGACGTGATCAGCGTCTGGACGTCGTACCCGATGGGCGGCGACCCCGTGCAGACGCTCTTCGTCCCTCGCGGCAACGACGTGACCGGCATCGGGCTGCAGAGCGCCTACGGCAGCCCGGAGACGTTCGAGTACGATCCGCCCTTGCGCGCCGTGCTCCTGCACAACGACTTCACCGCGCTGCCGGCGCGCGCGGCGCGCCACCACGCGCCGCTCGAGGGGTACGGGCGCTACCTCTTCCTGCTCGAGCTCTCGCACGTGTGGGGACCCGCCGTGCAGGTCCCGGGCGACACGCCCGACGCGCTGATCGGGTTCCCCTTTCACTGGAGCTTCTTCATGGACGCCGGCGGCTCGCCGGCGGGCGGAAACGTCTGGACGGACAACGGAGACGGCACCTTCACGGTGGCCGCCGCCGATCCGGCCACCCTCCGCTACTCCATGATCGACCTCTACCTGATGGGGCTCGCGACCCCCGACGAGGTCACGCCCTTCGGCCTACTCACGAGCGCGGTGGTGCCGACGGGCGCCGGCGACCCGGTCAACGGCGGGCAGGTGAGCCAGCTGACCTTCCCGTGGATGGGCGCCGACGAGGCCCTCACGATCACCGCCACGCGCACGGAGTACACGATCGACGACGTGCTGACGACGAACGGAATGCGGATGCCCGCGGCGGCCGACTCGCCGCACCAGTTCACGCTCGGCATCGTGCTGGTCGTGCACGCCGACGCCACCGACGCGGACGTCGCGCGGCTCGGAAACCAGCTCGCACCCTTCGCTTCGTCCCTGGCCCCGGCGTTCGCCGACGCGACGCGGATGCGTGGCGAGATGCGGGTCGTGACCGAGAGCGATCTCGCCGGCCTCCATGCCCGACGCCGGACCGCCCGAGGCTCCCGACGCCGGCCTCCCGTCGGCGGCCGACGCGGGCGCTCCCATGCCCGCTGCCAAGGGGTGCAGCGGATGCAGCGTCGCACCGAGGCATGGGGGCCGCGGCGCGCTGGTCACGCTCGCGCTCCTGCTCGCGCTGGTGCTCCGCCGTTTCGCGGCGCACCGGCGCCGCTGACGCCGGCGGGCCGAGCCCACGACGACCGTCGGCGGGAGGGATCGGGCGTGAAGGCGTGTCCGGGTCGGTCGCCGCGCTCGCCCACGCCGGTCGAGCGTGGGGCTCACCCGGATCGTCGCCGGCGCGTCGTCCGCGACGCGGGCTTCATCGCCACCGCGCTTCATCTGGCTGCGAGCGTGGCCGAGCTCGACACGCCCTCGCCGCGCGCGACGCGTCGCACCCCGATGCCGGGTCTCGCGCGCCGCTGCGTGGGGGCCGCAGAAAGCGCGCGCTGTGGTCTACGTGCGCGGCCCGGGCCTTGCGTTCGGTGGAGCATGCACCGACGTTGGACCGCGATCGCTCTGGTGCTCGCGCTCGGCTGCGAGGCGTCGTTGCCGGGGCGATGGCGGCACCGGCGATCTCGTGCGGCCGCGCGGACGGCTACGCACGTCGACGGCCTGAGGAGACGGTCCTCTACGAGGTCATTGCCGAGCACTGGCCGCGCTTCGCTGCCCGCGCGGAAGAGCAGGGCGGTCTGCCGAAGTTCGTGGTGAGCGAGTTCGAGGCGTACCTGCGCTGTGGGCGGCTCGATACGGGCTGGTGCAGTTCGCGTGCGCCGGGTGCGGGCACACGATCGTGGCGGCGTTCAGCTGCCAACGTCGGGGCTTTTGCCCGTCGTGCCTGGGCCGGCGGATGTCGGACACCGCGGCGCACCTGGTGGACGCGGTGCTTGCGCCGGTGCCAGTGCGTCAGTGGGTGTGTTCGCTTCCGTGGACGCTGCGGACGGCGGTGGGCTACGACCGCACGCTCTGTTCCGACGTGCTCGGCGTGTTTGCCCATGCCCTGTCCCGTTCGTTGCGGCATCGCGCGAAGCGGGAGCTCGGGCTGGAGAGCGTCGCGGAGGCGGAGTTCGGCGCGGTGACCTCGACTGCGCGCCTTCGGCGCTCGTCGTCCTCCGTGGACTTCGTCCAGCAAGCTGGACTTCGTCCGCTCCGGACATCCAGCGGGTCGACAGCGCGCTGAGGCTCAATCCGCACTTTCACACGCTCGTGCTCGATGGCGTGTACGTGAAGGACACGGCGGGCCGGCCGTCCTTTCAGGCGTTGGGGGAGCCCCGTCCCGAGGACGTCCACGACGTCGCCCGGTGGACCTGACCTACCAGGGCCTGTGCCGGGTCCTGTCCAAGCACGGTCGCTCGCTCGAGGGCATCGAGGAGGTCGCGGAGCCGCTGGTGGCCGAGCAGCCGGTGCTGGTCTCGTGCTACGGCGCGTCGGCGTCGGACGTGCAGCTGCTCGGGGTTCGTCTCCGGGAACGTCGTGGGCCCAGAGCGCCGAGAGCTGCAGAGGGCCCATCGAGGGGGCCGAGAAGGCGAAATGACGCTGGCGTCGCCGATCAGCGGCTCGGACGGTCCGCGAGGCCCGCCGCGGTGAGCACGTCGACCTCAGCCTGCCGGACGCCCTCGAGCAGATTGACCTGTTGGAGCGACACGTCGCGCAGCGCGCGGATCGAGTCGACGAGCTCGAGCACCGTGGTCTGGCCTCCGCGGTAGGACTGCTCGGCCATCTGGCGCAGCTCGGGAAGGGTGCGGAGCACATCGCGCTCGAAGCGATCGAGCGCGCGCTGTCGTGCGCTGAGGACGCGGCGCGCGTTCACGAGCTCGGCGCGCGTCGTGCGCCGAGCGGCCTCGTAGCGCCGGCCCGCGTAGTCGGCGTCCGCCTCGGCGCGCGCGATGTTGCCCTGGTTCTGATCGAAGACCGGGAGCGGGATGGTGAGCCCGACGAAGATCGCCTGCGATTGCGCGTTGGTGGTGAAGCCGCCGCCGGCGCCCACGGTCGGCACCGGGATCGCGTCGCGCTGCGCGGAGTCGATCGCCGCCCGCGCGGCCGTGGCCTCGCGACTGAGCGCGCGCACGCGCGGGCTCTGTTCCACGGCGTCGGGGCGCGCCGCCGCCAGGAGCCGCGCCGGTCGTGTGCGCAGATCGCCGCGCGCCCGCGGCTGCCAGCTCGGCTCGCCGATCAGCGTCGCGAGCTGCCCCGACGCTTGGGTCACCGCGGCCTCGGCTTGCTCGCGCAGGACGGCCAGGCGCCGGAGCTCGAGCTCGACGCGCAGGGCGTCGTAGCGGCTGCGATCGCCCGCCTGTGCGCGCGCCCGCACCAGCTCCGTGAGCCGCTCGAGCTCGCTGACCGCGTCCTCGACCGCGTGCACGCGCTCCTCGGCCGCGAGCAGCGCGATGAACCCGCGCCGCGCCTCGACCTCGAGCTGGAATCGGAAGTCGCCGAGGCGCGCCTGGGACGCCGCGACCCTCGCCTGTGCGGCGCGCGTGCGCACGCCGATCTGATCGAAGAGCAAGAGCGGCTGACCGATCGTCCACGTGTTCTGGAGGCCGTTCCACGCGTCCTGCGAGCCAGCCACCGTGAACCAGCCCTGGTACTCGAGCTCCGGGTTCGGATGCACGCCCGCCTGGACGACGTCGGCGCGCGCCACGGCCACGCTGGCGCGCTCGGCCCGGAGCGCGGGGCTCCGTCGATCCACGAGCGAGAGCAGCGTGGCGAGATCGATCTCGTTCGGCAGCGCCCGCGGCTCCTGCGCGTGGGCGGTGTGCACGCAGGAGAGCATCCCGAGCAGGAGCGCGATCTGCGCGCGGGTCACGCGTCCTCCAGGGGCGAGGCGCTCGGTAGCGTCTTCTTCGCCATCACGGTGTAGAGCGCGGGCAGGACGAAGAGGACCACGATCAGCGTGGTGGCGACGCCGCCGATCAGCACGACCGCGAAGGGTCTCTGCGTCTCGCTGCCGACGCCGTGGCTGACGGCCATCGGCAGGAGCCCCAGCATGGCGAGGAGCGCGGTCATCAGCACCGCCCGGAAACGCTCGCGCGCGCCGCGCACCGCAGCCTCCTTCGGCGGTAGGCCGAGCGTGCGCTGATCCTCGATCGCGCCGAGCACGAGGAGCGCCGCCAGCGAGACCTGACCGAGGAGCGCGATGAAGCCGATGGCCGCGCTGACCGAGAGGTGGATGCCGGTGATCCACAGCGCGAACACACCGCCCGTCATGGCGAAGGGCGCGATGACCAGCACCATGCTGGCCGTGCGCGCGGATCCGAGCGCCGCGAAGAGGAGCGCGAACACGATCAACACCGAGAGCGGCACGACGATCGAGAGGCGCTGCATGGCGCGCTGCTGGTTCTCGAACTCGCCCGCCCACACGAGGTAATGGCCTTCCGACACGTGCACGTCGCGGTCCACGACGGCGATCGCGTCCTGGATCACGGATCCGAGGTCGCGGCCTTCCACGTTGAACTTCAACGCGAGCGATCGGCTGTTCGACTCGCGGTTGATCGACGCGCGGCCGGGCGCGATCCGGATATCGGCCAGCTCCCGGAGCGCAATGCGGGCCCCGGACGGAGTCGGCACCAGGATCTCCCCGATGCGCGTGATGTCCTCGCGCTGCCCGCGCGAGAGCCGGAGGCGGATGGGCACCGAGCGCTCGCCGCGCCAGAGCTGTGTCACGACGCGTCCGGCGAGCGAGGTCTCGATCAGCGACTGCACTGCCGAGACGTCCACGCCCGCTCGGGCCAGCGCGTCGCGGTCCGTCTCGATCTCGAGCTGGGGCACGCTGCGATCACGGTAGAGTGACAGATCGGTGATGCCTTCGACCTGAGAGAGCGCGTCCACCGCCGAGAGCAGGGTGGTGCGCATCTCGTCGAGATCGGTTCCGAAGATCTTCAAGACGACCTTGCCGCGAACGCCGCTCATCGCCTCCTCGACGTTGTCCTTCATCGGCTGAGAAAAATTGAAGCGGATCCCCGGGATCTCCGACAACGACGTCCGGATCGCCTCGGTGAGCCGCTCGGTCGTCCAGCCCGGGCGCCACTCTTCGCGCGGCCGGAGGCGGACCGGCACCTCGGCCATGTTCACGCTCTCGTTGTCGGTGCCGTCCTCGGGCCGTCCCTGCTGCGTCTCGACCTCCAGCACCTCGGGGAACTGCAGCACGCGGTGGCGCACCTCGGCCAAGACGTCCTGCCCCGTCTCGAGCGCAATGCTGGTCGGCATCTCCACGAAGATCAGGAGATCGCCCTCGTCGAGCTCGGGTAGGAACTCGCTGCCGAGCTTCGTGGCGCCGAGGGCGGCCAGCGCCAGCGCGAGCGCGGCGCCGATGGCGGGGGCCCATCGCTGCTTCACGATCGCAGAGAGCGCGCGCGTGTAGGCGTCGCGCAGCGAGACGACGAAGCGCGGCTCGTGACCTCCGCCCCGCTTGCCCGCCCGCAGCCCGAGCGCGCAGAGCGCGGGCACGATCGTGAGCGCGAAGAGGAGCGCGCCGAGGAGCGCGAACGTGTAGGTCAGCGCGAGCGGCCGGAAGATGCGGCCCTCCACGCTCTCCAGCGTGAACACGGGGATGAGCGCGGCGATGATGATCGCCATCGCGAAGAGCGTCGGCCGCGCGACCTCCACCGCGGCGCCGACCACCATGCGGAAGAACGCGCGGTGCGTCTCGGGCCGATCATGCTGCAGACGATGGATGACGTTCTCGACCAAGATCACGGCTCCGTCGACCAGGATCCCGAAGTCGATCGCGCCCATCGAGATCAGGTTCGCCGGCAGGTGGATGCTGTAGAGGCCGATGAACGCGACCAGCAGCGAGAGGGGGATGACCAGCCCGACGATCAGCGCGCCGCGCAGGCTCCGCACGAAGAGCCAGACGAGACAGACGACGAGGAGCGCGCCCTCGGCCAGGCTCGAATGCACGGTGTGGAGCGTGAGCTCGACGAGACGGCTCCGATCGTAGAAGGGCACGATCCGCATCCCCGCCGGCAGGAGGCCTCCGTTCAGCGCGTCGACCTGCCGGTGGATCTCGTCGAGCACCACCGAGGGGTTCTCGCCCCGCCGCAGGTAGACGACGCCTTCGACCACCTCGCGGTCCTCGTCGTTGCCGACCGCGCCCTGCCGCGGGGTGTGCGACTCGATCACCAGCGCGACGTCGCCGATCGTGACGGGCGTTCCGTCGGCGCTCGAGAGCACGACGTGCCGCACGTCCTCCTCGTCGCGAAAGGTGCCGACGCCGCGTACGACGAGCTGCTGGTCACCGCGGCGAAGGAAGCCACCGCCCACGTTGCGGCTCGCGCGCTCGAGCGCGTCCTCCACGTCGGCCATCGTCAGCCCCTCGGCCTGCAGGCGATCGGCGTCGACCTCGACGTGGAGCTCCCGCAAGAAGCCGCCGCGCGTGACGACGTCGGCGACACCCGCCGTCCGCCGCAGCCTCGGCGCGATGAACCACTCCTCCTCGCTGCGCAGATCGGCCAGCGGGTGGCGATCGCTGACCACGTGGTACTGGTAGACCTGACCGAGCGGCGTGGCGTCGGGGCCGAGCTCGGGCGTGACGCCCTGCGGCAGATCGGCGGTGGTGATCCGCTCGTTCACCAGCATGCGCGAGCGGAACGAGTCCGCTCCGTCCTCGAACGTCAGGTAGACCAGCGAGAGGCCGAAGAGGCTCTCGCTGCGCATGCGCACCATGCCGGGCGTGCCGTTGAGCACGCGCTCGAGTGGCACCGTGATCTGCCGCTCGATCTCGGGCGGTGCGAGGCCGGGCATCTGCGTGATGACGTTGACCTGGAGGTTGGTCACGTCGGGGAACGCCTCGATGGGCGTCGAGAGATACGCGCGGATGCCGTAGGCGGCGATGGCGCCGGTGACGACCAGCGCCGCGAGGCGCCGCTCGACGCAGACCTGGATGAGGCGGGCGAGCATGGTGGGACTCCTCGACGTCGCCCGCTCAGAGGAGCGCGTCGGCCGCGCCGTCGACGAGCAGCGCGTTGCGCACCACGACGCGTTCGCCCGCCTCCACGCCCGAGATGATCTGCACGCGCTGGTCGAGCATCACGCCGACCTCGACCGGGCGCGGCTCGAAGGTGTGATCGTCGCTGGCGACGTAGACGATGTAGCCGCGGCCGTCCTCGATGAGCACGGCCCGCGTCGGCAGCGTGATCCCGAGCTCGCCGACCGAGATGGCAGCGCGCGCGAACATGCCCGGGTGCAGGCGGTCGGTGGGATCGTCGACCTCGATGCGCACGGGCGCGGTGCGGGTGTCGCCGCGGACGAGCGAGCCCAAGCGCACGACGTGGCCGCTCAGCGCTTCACCGCGGGTCGCGAGGTCGACGCGCGCCTCGGCGCCGGCGCGTACGAGCGGCAGATCGCGCTCGAAGACGTCGGCCTCGATCCAGCACGCGTGCGGATCGCCGATCTCGACGATCGGCCCACCGCCCGGCTCGACCGAGGCGCCCGGCGTCGCCTCGCGCGTCAGCACCGTGCCCGCGATCGGCGCCCGCACCACCACCGTCGCGCCCGTGCCGCGGCCGACGTAGCCGGCGGTGGCCGTAGCGCGGGCGAGCTCGGCGTTCAGCTCGGCCACCCGCGCGTCCGCTTCGACGCGCTCGCGCTCGGTGCCGACGCCTTGCTCGAGGAGCTGGCGCGCGCGCCCGGCCTGCTGGCGCGCGGCCTCGAGCGAGGCCTGCGTCGAGGCGAGCGATGCGCGGGCGGCGGCGGCGTCCGGGCTGCGCAGCGTGACCAGCGGATCGCCAGGCTGCACGATGTCGCCGACATCGACGTGGACCTCGACCACACGGCCCCCGAGCGGCGCGCCCACGCGCGAGACCGCCGTATCCCGCAGGACGACGCGGGCGGGCAGGTGCAAGAACGCGGGCTCACTCGCGTCGCGGACCGTCGCGACCTCGACGAAGCGCGCCGACGCCGACGAAAGCCGCACCGCTCCGTCAGGCCCGACCGTGCGCTCCTCCGCCGCGTGGTCCGGGGGCTGAGAGGAGGACGCCGACGCGCAGCCGGCGAGGACGAGCAGGGCGGCCGCGAGCACCTCGTTTCGCATGCCGGCCCACACCGCAATCTGCGTGCCATGTTCGCGCGGAACACAGCGAGCCTCCCGTGGGCTCGCTACCGAAAGAGTCTTTAGACCGACCCGCCAGTCTCTTTCCACCTCGACCCTTCTCGCGCGCACCGTGCAAGATGTGAGAGGCGGAACTCGTGACCGGATCGCGGAGCCGAGGGGGCCAAGCCGTGGCTCGGGCCGACGAGGCGATCCGAGCCGGGGAGGAACGGGCCGTAGATGCGCTCCTTCCCGCCGGCAAAACGCGTTGCGATTTCCGCCGAGCACATCTATTGCCCCGCCGTGCGGATCTCGACGAGGACGGCCCTCGCGTTCGCGCTCTTCGCCCTCGCGTGCGTGGGCGTGAGCGGTGCGCTGCTCTCCCGTCAGGCCCAAGCGTCGCTCGAGGACGCGGTCGTCACGCAGCAGCGGCTCCTCACCGAGACCCGCGCGCTCGCGCTGCGGGAGAACCTCGCGCTCGCGACCGGCGAGCTCGAGCGGCTCGCCCACATGGCGGAGATCGATCTCGAGGACGGCGACTTCCGGCCCGAGCAGCGCCTGCTCGCCCAAGCCTATCGACAGACTCCGTTCTTCAACTCGACCCTCGAGCTCTACGGTGCGCACGGGCGCTGCCGCTGGGCCGAGCCGGAGGAAGACTCCTGCCTCCATCGGGATCGCTCGGACGCGCCGTGGTACCGGGAGGCGATGGAATCGGGGCGGACCGCGCGCGTGTACATCGCGGATCCCGATGGGCGCGGCCTGGTCGACATCGTCGTGCCGATCGAGCGCCACGACACGATCGTCGGCGTGATGCGCGGCGTCGTGGATCTGCAGCACGATCGGATGTTCTCGCCCGCGCTCTCGCGCGACCTGCCGCCGGCCACGGCGGCGGCGCTGGTCGACCGGGAGGGCCGCCCGGTCTTCGAGAGCGACCCGGAGATGTCCGACGAGGGGCTCCGGGTCGGCGCGCAAGGCGCGCGACGCGGCGAGCCCGGGACCACCTTCATCGCGGCACCGGTGCGGACGCTGGTGGCGTGGGCGCCGGTCGGCGAGGCCGACCTCGCGATCGTGCTCGCGTGGCCCTGGCACGCGCTCGACGACTCCGGGCGACAGCAGCTCCAGCGCCTGCTGATCTCGATGGCCGTCGTGGCGGTGCTCGCGCTGGTCACCGGGTTCTTCGTGGCACGCCGGCTGACGCGGCCGCTCACGGCCCTCGCCGCCCAGGTGCGTGGCATCCGCGATCATCCGACGCCGACACTCGCCCCCTCCGACCGCGACGACGAGATCGGCGATCTCCAGCGCGCGTTCGTAGCGCTGGTGAACGAGCTCGCCGAGCGCGAGAAGACGACGCGCGCCGATCGCGATCGCGTCTCGGAGCTGGCGATCGAGCTCGAGGATCGGGTGGAGGCGCGCACGGCCGAGCTCCGCGCCGCGCAGGCGGCGCTGGTGGCGGCGGAGCGGCTGGCCGCGGTCGGTCGCGCGGGCACCGTGCTGAGCCACGAGCTCCGGAACGCGCTCAACGCGGTCAGCGTGGCGATGGACACACTCGCCTCGGACACCGGCGACGCGGTCAAGAAGGAAGCGCGCCAGCTCGTGCGCGGCGAGATCGCGCGCCTGCGGACGCTCTCGGACGATCTGCTCGACATTCGCGCGTGATCCTGCGCTGCGCCGGCGCGAGATTGATCTCGGGGAGATGGTGTCCACCGCCGAGCTCCTCGTCGAGGATCACGCCGCGCAGCACGGGGTCCGCGTCGAGACCGACGTCGTGCCCGGGCTCACGGCGAACGTCGACTCCGACCGTATCCAGAGCGCGCTCGTAAACCTCCTCCGTAACGCCATCGAGGCGGCGGCGAGCTCGGCCTCCCCGCGCGTGTTCCTGAGCACGGAGGCAGACGAGGAGGCGATCACCATCCACATCGAGGACAGCGGTCCGGGCGTCGCGGCCGACATCGCGCCGCGCCTCTTCCAGCCCTTCGTGACCGGCCGCGCACAGGGCGTCGGGCTCGGCCTCGCGATCGCGGAGCGCTTCGTGCGCGCGCACGGAGGCACGATCGAGCTCGCCGAGGGTACGCTGGGCGGTGCTCGCTTCACGGTACGGCTTCCCCGCAGAGCACAGGAGGGCGCATGAGCACCACGGTCCTTCTCATCGACGACGAGAGGTCGTTCCGCGTCCTCACCGAACGCGCGCTCTCGCGTGAGGGCTACGAGGTGCGCACGGCCGCGACGAGCGGCGAGGCGCGATTGGCCTGGCAGCGCTCACCTTCGGATCTCCGTGGTCATCGATCGCAACCTTCCCGACGGCGACGGCATCGAGCTCCTAGCCGAGCTCCGCGGCGACGCCGGCGAGCGCAACCTCGACGTCACGTTCCTGATGGTGACCGCGTACGCCGACGTCGAGCACGCGGTCGAGGCGCTCAAGCGCGGCGCCGACGACTACGTGACGAAGCCGGTCCAGCTACCGGATCTGCTGGTCAAGCTCCAGAAGGCGATCGAGCGGCGCAACCTCGAGCGGCGCGTACGCGCGCTGCGGCGCGGCGAGCCGGACGTGTCGGCGATCTTGAAGCGCACGAAGAGCGCGAGCATGCAGCGCGCGCTCGAGATGGCGGAGCGCGTCGCGGAGAGCCCGGACACGCCCGTCCTGATCCACGGCGAGAGCGGCACCGGCAAGGACATGCTGGCGCGCTACATCCACGCGCTCACGCCCGTGCGCCGCGAGGCCGCGTACATCGAGCTCAACTGCGCGGCGCTGAGCGAGCAGCTCGTCGAGAGCGAGCTCTTCGGCCACGAGAAGGGCGCGTTCACCGACGCGAAGAACGCGAAGCGCGGCCTCCTCGAGCTGGCCGACGAGGGCACGCTGCTGCTCGACGAGGTCGGCGACCTCGGGCTCGGCATCCAGGCCAAGCTCCTGCGCGTGCTGGAGACGATGCGCTTTCGCCGCGTCGGCGGGACACAGGATCGATCGGTGAACGTGCGCATCCTGTCGGCGACGAACCGTGATCTCGTCCGAGCGGTGGAGCAGGGCGGCTTCCGCCTCGATCTCTACCATCGCCTCGACGTCTTCCACATCGAGGTTCCGCCGCTCCGCGAGCGCGCGGAGGACGTTCTCGATCTGGCCGAACAGTTCATGAGCGCGATCGCACGTCGGCTGGGGCGTCCGATCCTCGGCATCGCGCCGGCGGCCGCCGACGCGCTCCGACGCTACGCGTTCCCGGGCAACGTGCGTGAGCTGCGCAACGTGATCGAGCGCGCCGTCATCCTCGAGCGCGGCGACGTGCTCGGGCCCGATTCGCTGGTGCTCGGCGGCCCGGCGCCGGCGCAGCCGAAGAGCGACACGTTCTTCGCGGTGACCGTCGACGCCAGCGGTGAGCCGCCCGCCCTGCGCGAGGTCGAGAAGGCCTACGTCGAGCGCGTCCTCCGTCACGCGGACTGGAACAAGACCAAGGCCGCGCGCCAGCTCGGGATCACCTTCCCGACCATCGCGAAGAAGATCCAGGACTACGGCCTCTCCGATTGAGCGGCCCGCGGCTCTCCGTGTCCTCGTGGAACGACGCTGACTCTCCTGGCGCCCGCGTAAAACGACGAGGCGAGCCCTCGGGAGGGAAGCGCGGCCGGGTAGAAACCCGAGCGGCGACGATAGGGTCATCATCTACGACTCCCGGGAAGGGCGTCATATCTCTTGCTGGGGATTGCAGCTCGAAGCCCCTGCGGCGTGCCTGCGCCGGCCATCACGCGGCCGCCAGCGATGTCCGGCTGGCCGATGAGGCGCGACCCACGCGCGTCGGCTTCGGCCCGGACCCGCGCAACATTCGCGGCACCAACGCGTCCGCTGTCATCCGTCTGCCGCGGATGCTCTGGAGCGGATCAGCCCGAGGTGTAGTCGCGGACCAGGCCGACGTAGGCCTTGGACGCCTCGCGGATGCTCGCGAGCTCTTCGTCGGTCAGCTCGCGGATGACCTTGGCCGGGCGGCCGAGCGCGAGGACGCCGGCGGGGATCTCGGTGCGGGCCGTGACCAGGCTGCCGGCGCCGAGGATGGTGTCGCTCCCGATCTCGGCTTGGTCGAGGACGATGGAGCCCATGCCGACGAGGACGCGGTCCGCCACGGTGCAGCCGTGGAGGATGGCGCCGTGGCCGAGTGCAGTCGTCGCCGATGATGGTCGAGGTCCAGCCGCCCGTGGAGTGGATGACGCTGTTGTCCTGGATGGAGGTGCGCGCGCCCACCCGGATGGACATGACGTCGCCGCGCAACACCACGCCGAACCAGATGCTGGCCTTCGCGCCCACGACGACGTCGCCGATCAACGCCGCGGTCGGCGCGATGAAGCTGGAGGGATCGACGCCCGGGCGCATGCCCCGGTACGGCGTCGCGATGGCTTGGCCTCCCGCTGCGAGCGCGGCGGCTGCGACGTCATGGTCGCGCCCTCCATCAGGCCCAGCAGCGAGTGCTCGTACGCCCGGCTTCGACATGGCCGCCGTGCAGAGCTTCGCCGGCAGAGTGCGCTCGATGGCGGGGACGAGGACGCTCGCCACGGTCTGATCTGAGCGGGGCGGCCGAGCTCGGCACGGACGATGTTGCTCTGGTCGGCGGAGGTTCCGCCGATCCGCGGCCGCCTCCGCCGTTCGAGGGTGCGATTCGCGTGTGATTTTGTGGGAGAGGACCCGGCACGAAAGATGGCGTCGTCGCCGGGGCGATGGCGGCACCGGCGATCACGTGCGGCCGCGCGGACGGCTACGCACGTCGACGGCCTGAGGAGACGGTCGTCTACGAGGTCATTGCCGAGCAGTGGCCGGGTTTCGCTGCTCGCACGGAAGAGCAGGGCGGTCTGCCAAAGTTCGTGGTGAGCCAGTTCGAGGCGTACCTGCGCTGTGGGCGGCTCGAGTACGGGCTGGCTCGAGGACGGGCTGGCTCGAGTACGGGCTGGTGCAGCTCGCGTGCGCCGGGTGTGGGCACACGATCGTGGCGGCGTTCAGCTGCCAACGTCGGGGCTTTTGCCCGTCGTGCCTGGGCCGACGGATGTCGGACATCGCGGCGCACCTGGTGGACGGCCGGCGATTGACGGCCGAGACCGTCGGCGCATCGAGCGCCTGGTGCGCTACATGGCGCGTCCGCCGCTCGCGCCAGACCGCGTCGAGCTGCACGAAGACGGCCGCGTCCGCATCGGCTCGAGGCGCCGTGGAAAGATGGGACCCACTCGATCCTGCTCGAGCCGCGAGCCCCTCCTGAGATCACACGGCATGTCCCGGCTTTGCGCCCTCATCCCGCCGCAGCGCTTTCAGGCTCTCCTGCCCTTTTCGTGGGTCAGGGTCGGGTCGGGAGCGGGGGACAAAGACCGCCGAGCCGCAGCATGGCGAGGGCGATCAGAGGCTTGTGCGAGTGGAAGCCGAAGGCGAGGCGGGTGATGAGGCGGAGCTTGGTGTTGGCGGCCTCGAGCCGGGCGTTCGAGAGGCCGTGTTCGAGCACGGCGTGGATCGCCGGGAGGTGTGCGCGGATTGAGCGGGCGAGCTTGACGAATGCGGGCAGTCGAGAGCGAGACGCCCAGGCCAGCCAGTCGGCGAGAGTGAGCTTGGCGAGTTCGGGGTCCGGGTCCTGAAACACGCTGCGCAGCTCCTCCTTCAGCAGGTACGCGCGGAAGAGCGGTTTGTTGTCGCGCTCGATGGCCGC
This sequence comes from uncultured Pseudomonadota bacterium, assembly GCA_963832725.1. Taxonomy (GTDB): domain Bacteria; phylum Myxococcota_A; class Polyangia; order Polyangiales; family Sandaracinaceae; genus JAEZBP01. The sequence goes on along the minus strand of CAWHVG010000005.1, from coordinate 1,067,865 downwards.
GAGCGTCGCCTTCTGCTTGTCGTTCAGGTCGCCGGGGTTCTTCCAGAGCGCCCATCGCTCTCCCTTCAGGGCCTTCGCGCGCTTCTTCTGCCCGCTCTTTCGGAGCTTGTTCCAGACCTCGCGGCGAACGGTGTCGAGGGCCTTCGTCGCCCACTGCACGATGTGGAACGGGTCGAGGCAGAGGGTCGCGTTCGGGCAGCGCCTCTTCACGACATTGTGGAAGGCCGCCGCCGCGTCGGCGCTCACGAGCTTGATGCGGGCGCACCGTTCGGGACCGAGCAGGTCGAAGAACTTGTCGAGCGTCGCCTCGTCCTTGCCCGGGCTCGCGAAGAGCAGCCGGCCCGTGTCGTGGTCGACGACGATGGTCAGGTAGCGGTGACCCTTGCGGTAGGAGATTTCGTCGATTCCGATGCGGGTCACGTTCTTCAGGGGGTTGCGGAGCTTGCTCATGCTCTGTGCGACGCGCTCGAGGATCCGGCCGACCGTGCGCCAGGCCACCCTCAGCAGGCTCGCGAGCGTCGACTTGTCGGTGCGCACCGCGAGCCACGCGACCTGGTCCTCGAACGCCGTCGTGAACCGCGAGCCCGGCCGCGCCCAGGGCACCGCCTGCACCACCACCCCGTGCTCACGGCAATGGACCCGCGGCGCCTCGGCGACGATGTACGCCGGGCACAGACCGACGTCGGGCCCCCTCCATCGTCGCGGCCCGGAACCCCGATCGTAGCGCGGGCAGCGACGCCGGCAGTGCGGGCACCGAGCCATCTCCTTCTTTCGCGGACGCACCCGGATGACGAGCGCCTGAAGTCCCGGCACCCCCTCCCACCTCACGTCCTCCACCACCGCCCGCTCGACTCCGAGCGCACGAACCAGCATCCTCGCGTTGCGCACTTCTCGCTCCCTCTTGGCTCGGTCTCGACAACCCAACCTTGAGGCCCGCGAGAGGTGCGCGCTGCTTTCAGGCCCCCAACCGACCCACGACTACGTCAGGAGAGCCCGCTTTCACCTGGTGAGGTACCACGGCGTGCTCGCCGCGAACGCGAAGGCGCGCTCGAGCATCGTCCCGAAGGCCGCCCCGAAGCCCGAGCCCGAGCCGCAGCTCGTGCTCCACTTCGACTCCGAGCCGAACCCGCTGGCGCCGCCGCCTCCGTCCTCCTCGCCACCCCTGGCCGTGGCTGCTCCAGCGGGTGTTCGCGGTCGACATCCTCACCTGCCCACGATGCCAGGGGACGATGCGCCTGGTGGAAATCGCCACCGAGCCCGAAGCGATTGAGCGCATCCTCGCGAGCGACCCGGATGCCGCAGCCGCGGGGTCCCGGGCGCCCCCTGCCCGAGGTCCGGCGCGCTCTCCCGCCCCTGGCCAGCTCGCCTTCCGGTTCGACTGAGCCCGGTCAGCGCTCGTCCGCGCGCCGACGACGGCACCGCTGTGTCCGCTCGACCCGGATGCGCCGAGCTCATGGCTCCGAGCGGTGGGTCTCATGGGGGTTGCGGGGGTTGCGGGGGTTCGCGAGGGGGCATGAGTGTACCGCCCGCTCTCATCGGCTCTCTGAGCCCACTTCGCCTTGACCCCATCTTGACCTCATCACCCAGTCGGAACACTTATCCGCCTGCTCACGCTCGATGAGACGCGGCCCGCTTCACGCTGGTGCTATATGCCCTGGAACATCTCAAACAGAAGGGTCTCGCCGAGCTCGGGAGTCCTGCCGAGTGCCCCGAGCCACTCTGGCTCTCTCGTCCACGAGTAGGCGCCATGGTCGAAGACCGCCGTAGCGTCTTCCCCGTCCTTGCGGACCTCGAACATGCCGTCACCGGTGTCCGTGACCTCGAGCGTCGTCCCTTGCCAGGTGATGAGCTTCTTCTCGTCCATTCGGCCACGCTATCGGCGGCCGGACTCGGCGGCAAGGCCTCAGCGCGGCTGGGTGAAGTGGGTGGATCCCGGCGGCCAACACGGGACGAATCGCATCGTGTGCGCGGCGCGATGTCCGGCCCGCATGACTCCGACTGCGCTGGCGGGGAGGTGTGCGCGCAACGCGCTCACTACGGCGTCCGGATCGGGCGTTTCGAACTCCAGCACCGCCGAAGTCAGGGGCATGTCATGCTTGCCGATACGCAGCTGGCCCGCCACGTTCGGATCGGTCTTCCGGTCGAGAAGGGCGCGCACGGCGTCACGCGCGTCGCTTGGGACCGGCTCGATCACGACGACCAGGTATCGCAGCCCGTCCGTGTCGAGTCGAAGGATCGTGCGGGCCTCCGCCTGCGCTTCCTCGTCGGCGGCCATCCACTCCCACATCCCGCTGGAGCCGCGGATGACCAGCGTGTCGTGTCCGCGCAGTGGCTCCGGAAAGAAGGGGTTGGTGACCACGTCGAGCGCAGGCAACGACCGGATGCGCGCCTCCACCTCGGCTGTGGCACCGTCGTGATAGCCGCCGACCACGCCAGGCGCGAGAAGCCCGAGCGGCCCCACGCCGCGCCCCGACCAGCCGCTGAGCGGTCGGTCTTGACCATCCCGAGAGAGCGCGCGCGAGCCGATCGCGGCGATTCCAGGAGGCCGAACACGTCGACGCGGAGACCCACCCACCGTCGTCGCTTGACGTCGGCAGAACCGGTGCCCGCACCGAGCAGGCATACCATCTCGCGCACTCGCGCCGCGGCAAGGGGCGGCCGAGGCGCTGCTCCGCGCGGGCGAGTTCCTCCGCGGTCACTGCCGCGCTCCCCAGCGGCTCGGCGTACCAGCGCTCGACGAAACGCGCGAGCGAAGCCCACCGAGGCTCCTCGAGGATGACGGCGTTCGTGTCCACGACGCAAACTATCACGGGGCTCGGTCGAAACGTCGATACGCACGCGACTTCCATGGGACAAGATCGCGCAGGCTGTGGAGTGGCTCGCTTCTGCGACGGATCCATCGCGGTCCTCGGCGGAGCATCGATCCGGGGAGCATCGAGGCCCCGGAACCCCGACCCGACAGAGCTCCGCCGCTGGCTGTCCGTGACCGCGCCAGTCCGCGACGAGCGCCACGCGCAACGCAGTGGTGGTCGACTTCGCCGCGCTCGAGCCGCTCGACGATCCGGCCTGCCCTGGAGAGACGATTGGCATCCGCCCACCACCCGTCCGGCCCGTGTCGTTTGCGCCGTCCTGTGGGTACTGCCGCTGGCGCGCTCCGCGAGTTGCATGGCCCCCGGAGGCTCGGCACTCTGAACCGAGGTTTCATGCGTCCTTCCCAGGAGGAGAACGAACGGGAGCAGGGGCGGGTGCTCACCCGTCTGGCGGCATCGCGTCACCGCCCGAAGCGCCAGTACCATCTCCAGCGGCTTGCGGAGATTTGGAGCGACGTTCCCCGAAGTTGCTTCCGTCTCCGGCCGCTGTGGCGAGCCGAAGCGACGCCGGAGGGGATTGCCCTCGTCGCGAGCTTCGCGGACGATCCGCGTGCTGAGATTCGCTGTGCGGCCGTGAACGCTCTCGGCATGGTCTGCGCGCACCGCGAAGGGGTACTGCCCGCCTTGCACGCGGCCCTCCACGACGAGACTGTACCGGTCCGCATCACCGCGATGCGAGGGCTGGCACGGCGTCCCCGGCCTGAGAGCCGAGCACACTTCGCCGACGCGCTGACGAGCCCCACTTGGACGCTGCGCTGGATCGCTGCCGGCGCGCTCGCCGAGCTCGAGCCCCAGCTGGACCTCCTGCCTGTCTTGCGCGCCTCTCGCCCGCGCCGCATCGCATGGGACTGGCTCGAGGCCGTGAAGAAGCTCGGAGCGCGTGCCCGACCCATGATTGTCGAGCTGAAGGAGCTCGCACGCGAGCTCGACGGCGGCGACGCGTACGAGCGGGACATGGCACGCTTCGTCCGCTGGGCTGCGGAGGAGATTCGTGCGCACTCCAACGGCCTCGTGACTCGCGGGCTCGCGAGGGCGATGAGCAGATGCGGAGATTGCGTTCCGATCTGAGCGATTTGAGGCATGATCCGCCCCCGTGTGGACGGATGCGGTGGAGCTGGGCGTAGCGTGCTTCGTCGGGATGCGCGACGAGGGCGACGAAGCGCTCGTATCGCGCCTCGAGGCGCTCGGGGTCGAGGTGTGGCTGGCGCGCCGGCTGGTGACTTGGCTGCCGGTCGCCTATGGGCGGGCGCTGCTGAAGGACGTGCCCTTCGACGACAGCTATTCGGCGGGAAGACGCGCGCTGCGGCTGTCCGATGATTGCGTCTACGCCGCTGCCCGCGAGCGGGCAGCGCACGGGTCCCGGGACGAGATGGAGGCCATCGGGCTTCGGAGCGCCGACGTGAACGCTGTGAACGCCTACCTGAAGCGCGCGGACGAGCGCGGAGAGGTGGCCGATTCTCTCGAGCGTTCGCACGCGCACGGCGCTGGTCGAGCCGCTGCCTCCCTTCGGCGAAGGGGACGGCGGTGTGCTCGAGCCGCGGACCGCGTTCCGCGGCTTCTTCGACGGACACGGGTTCGCGGCGCTGCCGGAAGGGATGCGCATCGACGCCTACGTCTTTCCCCGGGTGAGCGCCGATCGCTTCTCGGTCCAGGTCGACTACGCGCTATTCGACCCGCGCCTCGCGGTCTCACCGCTGCTCGAGAGCTTCGGCGGGTTCGGGGACACCTACCGCGATGCGGTCGCCGACACGGTGCGCAAGTTCGAGCGCGGGTCTGTGCACGTGATGATCGCGGGGCTGATCGACGATCAGTCCTGCGCCGACCAGGTCGAGTGGGAAGACTGGCCGCACCCCAACGGACCGATCCGTGTCTGCCTCGGCGCGCAGCTCCGGCTCTACGGAGAAGGCGCGCCGCCGATCGGGCCGCTCCTCGACCAACTCCGCGACGCGCTGGCCGACGTCCCGCTCGCCCCGACCATCCACTCGCTCCGCGTCTTCACGATGCGCAAGGGCGCGCAGGTCTACGCCGACGAAGTGCTCCTCGACGGTCACCCTTGGGACGCCGGCCTCGCCCTCTGCAGCGCCTACTGCTGGCCGCAGCTGGAGAGCGTCTGGGGTACGCGGTTCTTCGCGCTTCTCGACGCGCGGGCAGCGGGCTGATCAACGGCAGCTGCTCCTCTTCGACTCCGAGCCAAGCCCGCTGGCGCCGCCGCCACCGTCCTCCTCGCCACCCCTGGCCGTGGCTGCTCCAGCGGGTGTTCGCGGTCGACATCCTCACCTGCCCACGATGCCAGGGGACGATGCGCCTGGTGGAAATCGCCACCGAGCCCGAACCGATCGAGCGCATCCTCGCGAGCGACCCGGATGCCGCAGCCGCGGGGTCCCGGGCGCCCCCCGTCCGCCGGTCGGGGCGCTCTCTCGCCCCCGGTCAGCTCGCCTTCCGGTTCGACTGAACCCGGTCAGCGCTCGTCCGCGCGCCGACGACGGCACCGCTGTGTCCGCTCGACCCGGATGCGCCGAGCTCATGGCTCCGAGCGGTGGGTCTCATGGGGGTTGCGGGGGTTGCGGGGGTTCGCGAGGGGGCATGAGTGTACCGCCCGCTCTCATCGGCTCTCTGAGCCCACTTCGCCTTGACCCCATCTTGACCTCATCACCCGGTCGGAACACTTATCCGCCTCGAGGCGGCGCTCCAGCCGTGATTGGTGGCCAACGCGACCCCGACGCGATTGATGTGTCCCCGGGTAGAAGCACGTTTCCGGAGACAACGTCGGCCATGCAGACTTCCGAGCACATCGGACCGAGGCGACGTTCGAGGAGCTGGACGGGGACTGCGCCCGTCGATGGCGAACAAGCGCGCATGGAGTTCACCGCGACGATACGACGGACACCTGCAGCTGCCGGTCGAGCTATTGCGCCACCGTTTCTCTCAAGATCGGCCAGGTGCGGCGCCACTCGTCGGACGCGGGCTCCTTGCGGTAGAGCTCGATCAGGTACTCAACCGGCTCGCCCTGGGCAGCACGGACCGCTGGGTGTTCCGACTGCGCGATCCGTCGCGCGGCTACACCCGGATGGACTTCACGAGCGACCAGGGCGCCGACGGCGTGCGCGCGCTCTTGCCGCGCATCGTGCCCCTGGCCTCCTGGCACGGGGCGATCGAGGTGGAGCGCGCGCGCATCGCCGACCCGCTCCAGCAGCTCGCGTGGGATCTCCGCCGCAACGGGAGCGCGGACCCTCGGTGGACCCGGGAGCACACGGCGCCCGAGGCGTGGCGTGCCTGCGGGAGCGCGCTCGTCATGCTCGAGACCCTCGAGCGGCTCGGGCGGCCCGACCTGATCCGCGTCGCACGCGAGGCGATCGATCGCGACGCGGCGCCGGCCCCCAGCTTCACGAACGCGACGACCCCGGAGGACCTGGACGCGGTCCTGCGCGCGGCGGCCCGACGTCACGCCGACCTCGTCCGCGCCGCGATCCCCGAGCCGCCGGAGCTGCAGGCGTCGACGCGGCCGACGGACGAGGTCCCCAAGCAGCTCCTGCGCGGGATTGCATGGAGCTTCGGCGGCGCCCCGGTGGACCTACCAGGGCGTGTGCCGAGTTCTGGCCAAGCACGGCCGCTCGCTCGAAGGCATCGAGGAGGTGGCGGAGCCGCTGGTGGTCGAGCAGCCGGTGCTGGCGTCGTGCTACGGCGCGTCGGCGTCGGACGTGCAGCTGCTTGGGGCCCAGCCTGGCCAGCGCACGGGCCCGGTGGGCGTCGCGAGCAAGCCCAATGCGTTGGCCGTCGAGGTCGGTGGCGTGAAAGTCCACGCGGGGCCGGCGATCGACGGCCGGGACCGTCGGCGCATCGAGCGCCTGGTGCGCTACATGGCGCGTCCGCCGCTCGCGCAGGACCGCGTCGCGCTGCACGAAGACGGCCGCGTCCGCATCGGCTCGAGGCGCCGTGGAAAGGTGGGACCCACTCGATCCTGCTCGAGCCGCGAGCCCCTCCTGAGATCACACGGCATGGCCCGGCTTTGCGCCCTCATCCCGCCGCCGCGCTTTCACCTGGTGAGGTATCACGGCGTGCTCGCCGCGAACGCGAAGGCGCGCTCGAGCATCGTCCCGAAGGCCGCCCCGAAGCCCGCGCCCGAGCCGCAGCTCGTGCTCCACTTCGACTCCGAGCCGAACCCGCTGGCGCCGGCGCCCCCGTCCTCCTCGCGCCACCCCTGGCCGTGGCTGCTCCAGCGGGTGTTCGCGGTCGACATCCTCACCTGCCCACGATGCCAGGGGACGATGCGCCTGGTGGAAATCGCCACCGAGCCCGAACCGATTCGAGCGCATCCTCGCGAGCCCTGATGCCGCGGCCGCGAGGTCCCGCGCGCCTCCTGCCCGACGGCCGGGGCGCTCTCCCGCCCCTGGCCAGCTCGCCTTCCGGTTCGACTGAGCCCGGTCAGCGCTCGTCCGCGCGCCGACGACGGCACCGCTGTGTCCGCTCGACCCGGATGCGCCGAGCTTCATGGCTCCGAGCGGCGGGGGACGAGGGCTCGCGAGGTTTCGCGAGGGGGCATGAGTGTCCCGCGGCCCCTCTTCGGCTCTCCGAGCCCACTCGCCTTGACCCTATCACCCGGTCGGAACACTTATCCGCCAGGTGTTGTCCGAGCCGGCCGGCCACGCTCGGGAAGTCGGTGACCGGGAAGGGCGGAGGATCGGATCGCGCCCAGGTCCCGAGCCCTCGGTCGGGCTCGGGTCGTGAATCCTCCTGTGGAGCGCTGTTTCCGGCGTTCCTGCTCGCTGAGCTCGCGCTGCTCCCGGTCGAGCCACCGCAGCCCGTCGCCGCGAGCACGATCGAGAGGAGCGGGAGAACGAGTCGGGTCTTCGTAAACGACATGCCGTGTACTCGCAGCAAAAGGGATACTTCAGGGGTCCCGCAGAGGAGCGGCGTTCGGGTGCGCGGCGCGCTGGCGTCGCTACGGAGTCGCGACGACGACCGCGGCGTCCGCGCTCGTCGTCTGCGCCGGGTGGTCGTCCCCGGTCGCGCTCACGTGGCACACCGCCTCCGAGTTCGCGCTCGCGGCCAGCATCATCTGGACGGTCAGGTCGAAGGTCTCGTTCCCGCCGCTGGAGTTCACATGGATTGTGGTGCCCGCGGGCGCGCTTCCGGCCTGCACCAGGCAGGAGCTCACGCCGTCGCCCGGCGTGGCGGTCAAGGTGTACCTGCCGTTGAACGCTCCTTTGGTCTCGAACGTGCCCGTCACGGTGACTTCGGTACCGGGCGCACCGGTCTGAACGGCGGCGTCCATCGCCTCGAAGCTCATGCCGATCGAGCCGGCACCGCAGCCCGCGAGACACAGAGCGGCGACGATGACCGCGAGAGCGCGCATTGAAACTCCTCGAGCGCGCAAGGTATCTGATGTTAGAGACGCGCGGCAAGCTGGAGCAGCGCTCGATATCGGTCAGGTCGCGCGCTACGACGGGCGATTGAACGATCCCCGCCGGACGACAGACACCTGCGCGCGCCGACTCAGCACTCGAGGAATCTCTTGGTGAGGAGGTGCCGGCACTCGAGCTCTGCGAGCAGCTCGGAAATCCCCTCTGCGCTCTCGGGGATCCGCAGCGGGAGGCCGCCCGCGATGTGTACGATGAGCGCGTCTTCGATGGTGCGAAGCCTGTCCCACCCGATGTCGATGACGTGGATCGCGCGTTCGACGTCGCGCACGTCGAGCTCCGCCGCGAGCTCGCCGTCGCTCACGCGAAACCCCGCGCCCTCGCGCGAGACGATCCACGCTCTCTTGGGCGCGGTCGTCATCCCCGACCAGATGGAGATGAACATCCAGACCCAGTACCCGAGCGCCATGCCCGCGCCGGAGAGGCCGGCGAGCGCGATCGCGAGCGCCTCGAGCCAGCCGTGGGCACACACGGCCCAGGCGAGGAACGCGATCACCGCGAGCGGCATGCTCGACAGGCCGGCGAGGGTCGCGGCGCGCCGGACGAGGCAGCGAAGACCGAGGCGGCGCAGCGCCGGATCGAGCGGCGCTCGGACTGGTGAGGTCACGCGGTAAGGTCCGTTCAAGGCGCCTGCTCTTCGAGCGCGGCGACCGTGCGCTCGAGATTTGCGCGGGCGGTCGCTTCGAAGCGCGCACGCAGGGACGGCGTACGGTAGATCGCCGGTCGCAGCAGAAAGTCCCGGAGCACTCGGGCGCGCGCCATGCGGTAGTGCGGCTCCTCGACCCACGCGTACTCCTCGCGGATACCTCTCTCGTAGGCGTCGAACGCGTCCCGCGGCCCGCCGAGGACCGCGAGATCGATGTCGCCCACCAGCGCGGCGTCGGGATCGTCTCGCTCGTTCGCCGAGGCGCCATGCGCGGTGGCGAGCACCAGGGCGGCCACGCGGGCGGCGTCGGCCGGGTCGAGTCCGTGGGCGAGCAGGTCGGCCTCCGCGCAGCGGGCGCTCTGCCGCTCGTTGTCCAGCGCGCGCGTGTCGTAGACGACGTCGTGGTACGCGAGCGCCGCTTCGACGAGTCGCGGCCTGTCGGCCCCGCGGCCAACCTCGTCGAAGAGCGCGAGGCACGCCTCGAGGTGCCTGAGGCCGTGATGGCGCCGGTGAGGCGCTGCCCAGCGTGCCACCACCGAAGCCGCCAACGTGCTCGGCGCGCTACAGCCGAGGGCGTCGAAGAGGGTTTCGAGGCGCGCCTCCTGCCTCGCCTGAACCGCGCCCTCGTTCACGCCGGCTCCTGTGAGTCGATGAGGCCGAAGGCCATGCGCCGCGCGGTGGCCGCGGCCGAGCCCGCGGGGACGACCTCGGGCGCCGCCGCGGCGATCGCATAGAACCCCTCGATGGTCGCCAACAGCCCCGCGGCCATCGCGCGCGTGCCCCGACTGGACTTTGCCTCGTCGCGACAGACCTCGCGCACGATGGCGGTCAGCTGACTCTTGGCCTCGGCCATCCACCCGCCATAGAGCGCCCGGACGTCCGGCTGGCGAATGGCCTCCGCGCCGACCAAGGCCCAGATTGCGACGGCGTTGCTGTCTGCCCCGGCGCCGGTAGCGAGCAGCGCGTCGAGGAACGCCGCCAGACGCTCGCGCGGGCTCGCGGCAGCCGCCATCCGCGCGTCGATACGCGAGCGCGCCCCGGCGACCAGCGTATCCACCAAAGCCACCAGGATCTCCCGCTTGCTTTGGAAATGGTAGTGCACCAACCCGGGCGCGAGCCCCGCATGCTTGGCGATCCGCTGGATGCTCGCCCCGTCGTAGCCCCGCTCGGCCATCACGCTCGCGAGGGCGCGAACGGTCTCGGCGCGGCGGGCTTCGGTGTTGCTCGAACGTGCCATGGTTGGTTGACCAACCAACTTTGGCGCCGCGCCATGCGCTCGTCAAGGCGCGGGCCGGGCGTGCGTGAGGAGAGAGCGCCGGCCGCGTTCGCCTGGCGGGCGCTCAGGCGGCCTTCTCGTCGCTGGCGACGTCGATCTCGACGAGAAGATCGCCCGCCGCGAGGGTCTCGCCCTTCTTCACGGCGACGCGCGTGACCTTGCCGCTCACCGGGGAGGCGACGACCGTCTCCATCTTCATCGCGCTCAGGACTACGAGCGGGTCGCCCTTCGCGACCTCGTCGCCAGCCTCGACCTTCACGTCGACGACGCTGCCCGGCATCGGCGCGCCGATCGACCCCGGCGCCTTGGTGGCCTGCTCGCGCGCAGCTTGCACGTCGGTCGCCGCGAGGTCGCGCGCCCGGAGCTGGCGCGGTTGGCCGTTGAGCTCGTAGTAGACGCTGCGGTGCCCCGTCGCGTCGAGCTCGCCCACCGCGCGCAGTACGATGACCAGCGTCTTGCCCTTCTCGATGTCGACGGTGATCTCTTCGCCGATCTCCATCGGCGCCAAGAAGAGGCGCGTCGGCAGGACCGAGACGTCGCCGAACTCGGTGCGGAACTCGCGGAAAGCGCGGAAGACGTCGGGGTAGAGCGCGGCGCTCATGACGTCGACGTCGCGGCGCGTAAGACATCCCAGCGGGAGAAATGGTGCGGGCCAGCGTGGCGCGGGTCAACGGGGACGCGGCCCTTGGCGTCATGAACCCCTCGCGAGCCGCCGGACGCTCGGTCGGAGTGTGGCGAAGCGCATTCTGGCGAGAGGGACGGGTCGAGCTCAGCGCCCGGGACACGGAGGCGGACGGAGCGGAGCACCGGGCGTCGCGATTGCCGAGTCAGCCGAACGCGAGCCGGAGCTGCCCGGGCGGCGAAGGACGAGGTCGCCGCGGCGGTGCGCGCGCCGCGTCGTCCCCGCCGAGCTCGGCCATGACGCGCGCGATGTCATCGGGCTCGGTGGCGATCCCGACCACGCGCATGCGCCCGCCGCAGCCCGGCACGGGGCAGGTCTCGATGTCGACCGCGAACACCCTCTTGAGTAGCCAGGGCCAGGGATGGCGGCTCGGCGGGGGTGGCGGCGCGAGCGGAGGCAGGTCGCTCGGCGTGAACAACGCCAGCTGCGCCTCCGCGGGCGGCGTCGGGCGGCCGGGCACGACCTCGGCGCGCGCGCTGGCGCGCCCGGCGAGCACGCCGTGGTAGCGCGTCATGTGAACGCGAGGCGGCGGGATGAGGGCGCAGAGCCGGGCGACGAAGTCGAGAGGATCGAGCAGGACCGCGTGCGTGCCGTCCTTCCACGCGGCCTTGAAGCTCAGCTTCACGCGGCCGCCTCTGTGCATCGACGGTCGCTCCTGCGAGAGCGGGGGCCGGGCCACGTAGCAGCAAAGCCGCTCGAGCCGTGCGCGGTCCCGGCCGTCGAATGCCACCTTTGCGTGAACATTGACGCCGCCGACCTCGGCGACCGGCTCGGCCGGCGAGGGGACGACGCGGAGCGGGCGAACGAGTTTGCTCGTGCGCTGTCCGGCGGCCTCGCCGAAGACGGACCTGTTCGCGCTCGGGCTCGTGCTTTGGCACGCCCTCGTCGGTCACCATCCCTACGCGGAGGGCAAGCCGCTCGGCCGCCAGCGCGGTCGCGTCATGCTCGACGGGTGGATCCGCCAGCGGACGATCCAGAACCAGCGCCGTGCGGTGGCCGAGGCCGCTCCCCATGCGCCGGCTCCCCTCCAAGACCTGGTCGAACGGCTGCTCCAACCCTTCGACTCGCGGATCGCGACGGCCGAAGAGGTCCTCGGTGAGCTCATGCCGCTCGTGTCGCTGCGCGGGGATGCAGAGCTCGCAGCGCGGACCGCGGCGTCGTAGTACGCCGCTCGCCGCTCGGCGCGGACGATGTCGCTCTGATCGGCGGAGGTTCCGCCGATCCGCCGCCACCTCCGCCGTTCGAGGATGCGATTCGCGTGTGATTTTGCGGGAGGGGACCCGGCACGAAAGATGGCGTCGCCGAGGCAATGGCGGCTCCGGCGATCTCGTGCGGCCGTACGGACGGCTACGCGCGTCGACGGCCTGAAGAGACGGTCCTCTACGAGGTCATTGCCGAGCACTGGCCGCGCTTCGCCGTCCGCGCGGAAGAGCAGGGCGGTCTGCCGAAGTTCGTGGCGAGCGAGTTCGAGGCGTACCTGCGCTGCGGGCGTCTCGAGTACGGGCTGGTGCAGCTGGCGTGCGCCGGGTGCGGGCACACGATCGTGGCGGGGTTCAGCTGCCGACGTCGCGGCTTTTGCCCGTCGTGCCTGGGGCGGCGGATGTCGGACATCGCGGCGCACCTGGTGGAGGGGGTGCTTCCTGTGGTGCCGATGCGCCAGTGGGTGTGCTCGCTTCCGGGGACGCTGCGGACGGCGGTGGGATACGACCGCGCGCTCTGTTCCGATGTGCTCGGCGTGTTTGCCCAAGCCCTGTGCCAGTCGTTGCGTCATCGCGCGAAGCGGGAGCTCGGGCTCGAGAGCGTGGTGGAGGCGGAGTTCGGCGCGGTGACCAACATCGCGCGGAGCGACAGCGCGTTGCGGCTCAATCCGCACTTCCACACGCTCGTGCTCGATGGCGTGTACGTGAAGGACGGGGAGGGTCGGCCGTCCTTTGAGGCGTTGGGGGAGCCGAGTCCCGCGGACGTCCACGATGTGGCCCGGTGGACCTACCAGGGCGTGTGCCGGGTTCTGTCCAAGCACGGCCGCTCGCTCGAAGGCATCGAGGAGGTGGCGGAGCCGCTGGTGGTCGAGCAGCCGGTGCTGGCGTCGTGCTACGGCGCGTCGGCGTCGGACGTGCAGCTGCTTGGGGCCCAGCCTGGGCAGCGCACGGCCAAGCTCACGGGCCCGGTCGGCGTCGCGAGCAAGCCCCATGCGTTGGCCGTCGAGGTCGGTAGCGTGAATGTCCACGCGGGGCCGGCGATTGACGGCCGGGACCGTCGGCGCATCGAGCGGCTGGTGCGCTACATGGCGCGTCCGCCGCTGGCGCAGGACCGGGTCGAGTTGCACGAAGACGGTCGGGTCCGCATCGGCTCGAGGCGCCGTGGAAAGATGGGACCCACTCGATCCTGCTCGAGCCGCTCAACTTCCTTGCCCGGCTTTGCGCCCTCATCCCGCCGCCGCGCTTTCACCTGGTGAGGTATCACGGCGTGCTCGCCTCGAACGCGAAGGCGCGCTCGAGCATCGTCCCGAAGGCTGCCCCGAAGCCCGCGCCCGAGCCGCAGCTCGTGCTCCTCTTCGAGTCCGAGCCAAGCCCGCTGGCGCCGCCGCCACCGTCCCCCTCGCGCCACCCCTGGCCGTGGCTGCTCCAGCGGGTGTTCGCGGTCGACATCCTCACCTGCCCACGATGCCAGGGGACGATGCGCCTGGTGGAAATCGCCACCGAGCCCGAAGCGATCGAGCGCATCCTCGCGAGCGACCCGGATGCCGCAGCCGCGGGGTCCCGGGCGCCCCCTGCCCGAGGTCCGGGGCGCTCTCCCGCCCCTGGCCAGCTCGCCTTCCGGTTCGACTGAGCCCGGTCAGCGCTCGTCCGCGCGCCGACGACGGCACCGCTGTGTCCGCTCGACCCGGATGCGCCGAGCTTCATGGCTCCGAGCGGCGGGGGGACGAAGTCTCGCGGGGATTCGTGAGGGGCATGAGTGTCCCGCGGCCCCTCTTCGGCTCTCCGAGCCCACTCGCCTTGACCCTATCACCCGGTCGGAACACTTATCCGCTCCCGCGGCCCCTCTTCGGCTCTCCGAGCCCACTCGCCTTGACCCTATCACCCGGTCGGAACACTTATCCGCTGAGACGACTACCACCAGGTAGTCATCCAAGCTCTCGCACAGATTCGGGCTCATCGAGTAGCACTAGAGGCGCTTCACCGCCGAAGCTGTTTCGGGCTGTTGAAGATGCCGTGCGGACATGCCAATGACCCAGGATACTTCCTGTCGCGGCCCAGCCGCCTGCTACAGACGACTATCCGCTCCGCTTGTCGCATCGCTCCGCAAACACGCGCTATCCCCGGTCGCCTCTATTCCGTTCACACTCTCGCTCTACGTCATCGGACGCGCGCCGGATTGCCCGCTGAAGCTCCGCGATAGCGTCCATGTCAATCGCCGCGGCATCCCGCTCCATTTGGATAACAATTTCACTTTGGTGTTGCAGACATGTGCTGCGCAAACGAACAGCTGTCGTCCCCCTCTCGTCTGCCAGTGATTCAAACAGTTCGTAGTCTAGGTGCTCGTAAAAATTCAATGAGCGCGCTGCACTTGCATGGTCTAAGCAGCAACCAAGGCAGATCATCGCTCCGTCGACCATCGGACAGGCAACCCAACCAATATCCTCGATGTCACCCGCTCGCTGAGTCGAGCAGAGAGGACAGGTGTACCGGCCGCTCGGATCGACGCACTTTCCACTGACATGTCTCGGTACAGCTTCCATTTCCAACCCTCAACCTTCAAAACGGCTTCGCCGTGATGATACGCCGAACTCGTGGATCTACGATCAGCTCGAATAGGCCCCGACGTATGCTCACTAGCCCTCGGCCAGCATCATAGACTTCACCACTGTTCAACAAGCTCCGCAAGTCGTTCAACGTTCTGATGCCAGCTCGCCAGGTTCTATAGCTTAGCAGTCTCTTGATCGCGTGATTCGAAAGTTCCCAAGGCGTCCCTCTGAAAGCCCGACGGAGTTCGAAGCTTGTCAATTCACGCAGCGGTCGGTTCTGCGCGAGTCCTCCGAATCGTGTCTGACCAAACGCCCGTTCGCCCGTCTGACCGATAAGCCCGCGCGTCTGAAACGTCAGGTTGTCATGAGCTCGTTGCAGGCCCTCGCGAGCATCCACGAGGTTCTTATAGTGTCCCGGTATCGCCGCTAACCCTGCGCCGATTACCCCGACGCCAATGCCTACCGTAGCAGGTATCGCTGCTAGAGTGCCGCCGCCGGTGAATACGGCCCCGATAGCCTCGGCCTCGCCACCTCCGGCCGCTATGGCACCCCCACCGGTCAGCGCTCGTCCGCGCGCCGACGACGGCACCGCTGTGTCCGCTCGATCCGGATGCGCCGAGCTTCATGGCTCCGAGCGGCGGGGGGACGAAGTCTCGCGGGGATTCGTGAGGGGCATGAGTGTCCCGCGGCCCCTCTTCGGCTCTCCGAGCCCACTCGCCTTGACCCTATCACCCGGTCGGAACACTTATCCGCCTCGCCCGGCGGGGCTCAGCAAGATGGCTGCGATAGACTCCATCGCGTGCGGTTGGTCACCTCCATACCCGACCTCTTCGATCCGACGGAGGAGGTCCAGTGCTACGTGGATCGTAGCTTCCTCTTCTGGGGGACGACCCGGGGGCTGGGCGGGCATGCGATCTGGGGGTGCCCCGACGCGGACGACGCCTCGCGCTTCGTCGCCGTGCTCGAGTACGCCATGAGCAAGCCGGACGTGCATCCGCGAGCGCTCGTCGCCGACCTGCGGGAGCTGGTCTACGTCGACCCGGGCGCCTTTGCCTGCCTTCGGGAGCACGTCGCGCGCCACCGGCGGCGGATCGAACGGCTCCGGTTCCGAGCCGCGATCCTGCGTCCCGACGGATTGGTCGGGTCCGTGGTGGCCGGCTTCTACGCCGTCGCTCCGAGGGCAGGGGAGCGCCAGACATTCCGGGACGTCGATCGCGCGCTCGGCTGGCTCGGGCACGCCAGCGCGCGCGATGTGTTCGACGAGGTCGATCGCGCGCGGATGCAGCGCTGCGGCGCGGCACCGCTCGTGAGCCGGCTGCGCCGCCTGCTCCACGGGACCATGGGGCTGACAGTGGCGGCCGCAGGCGCGGCGTTGGGGGTCTCGGCGCGTAGCCTCCAGCGCGAGCTCCGGCAGCAGGGCGTCAGCTTCCGAGCTCTGCGGGACGAGGTCCGGCTGGCCCGCGCTCTCGAGCTCCTGCGATTGGACGAGAAGCTCGGGGCGGTCGCGACCACGCTGGGGTTCTCGACGCCGCAGCACTTCGCGACCTGGTTCAGGCGGCACACGGGAGAGTCGCCGTCCACGTGGCGGGAAGAGAGCCTCGACTGACACTCCCAGGACCCTGCACCGACGCTGGCGCCTTCGCGCACCTCGTTGGCGCGTTCACGGATGTGGCCGGTGCGACCGGGTGCTAGCCCATTCGGGCGCGACCGGCGCAGACCATGGGGAGGCCGAATGACCCGCAGCCGAAGCACTCTGATCACCCTCTCGTTGATGCTCTGGGCGTGCGGTGCACCGCCGACGCGGACGGACGCGCCGGCGCTGGCCGGGGCCGCTCCGACCGACGGCCAGGTCACCACCCGAGAGCTTGCGCGGCGCTACCTCGAAGCCGACGGGGTCGTGGGAGATCTCGCTCGTGGCACGCACCTCCTCGAGGAGGCATGCGAGGCGGGGAGCGCCGGCGCCTGTCACGACTACGCGGCGCGGCTGCTCGGGGGCGAGCGCCTGCCCGCCGACCGCACCCGCGCTCCGGAGCTCCTGCGGCGGGCGTGCGACGCCGACGACCCGTTGGGCTGCGCCGCCCTCGGCCAGGTCGATATCGGGGCCGGTGAGCTCGCCGAGGCGGCGGCGCTGTTCGAACGCGCCTGCCGAGGCGGGCATGCAGAGAGCTGCAATCTGCTCGGCGGGCTCTACGGGACGGGTCAGGGGGTCGAGCTCGATCAGGAACGCGCCAGCGAGCTCTTCGACCGAGGCTGTCGCGCGGGCAGTGCGCGCGCTTGCCGCAACCTCGCAGTCCTCTACCAGATGGGGGCCGGCGTCGCGCGCGACGAGGATCGCGCGGCGGCGCTGTTTCGACGGGCATGCGAGGGGGGCCACGCCACGTCGTGCGTCCAGGCCGACGCGCGCACGGTCCGCGCTGCGGCCGAGGAGAGCTGCGACGCGGGCGACGCGCGCGCCTGCTACGACCTGGGCCGGCGGGAGGCGAACGCCTCGGGCGGGGGGCGCGACCTGGAGGCCGCCCGGGCCCACTTCGAGCAGGCTTGCGCCGGAGGGATCGTCGACGCGTGCACGAACTTCGCGGTCTTCCTGCACTCGGGCGTCGGCGGGCCGTTCGACGAACCGGAGGCGCGCCGCCTCGTCTCGCGGGCCTGTCCGGCCGACCCGCGCGCCTGCGCCAACCTCGGCGCCTTCATCCTCTCCGAGGATCCGGTCCGCGCGACGCAGCTCTTCGAGCAGGCGTGCGAGGCCGGCGACGGCACGGGATGCGGGAACCTCGGCCAGCTCTATCTGGAAGGCCGCGGCGTCGAGCGGGACGAAGAGCGCGCGCTCGAGCTGAATCGGCGGGCTTGTGACCACGACTCCACCGCGGGCTGCGCGCGTCTCGCCCAGCAGTATCTCGAGGGCCTGGGGGTCGAGCAGAACGTCGAGCGTGCGCGCCGGCTCTACGAGCGCGGTTGCGTGAACGGGGGCACGTGGGGGTGCTTCGGGCTCGGCAACCTCTACCTCGCGGGGCGGGGTGTGGAGGAAGATGCGGCGCGCGCCGGGCAGCTCTACGAGCGCGCTTGCCAGGCGGGCTCCGGCGAGGCGTGCTTCAACCTGGGCGAGCTCTACAGGGTCGGTCGGGGCGTCGCACGCGACCCCGTGCTCGCCCGCCGTCTCCGGGAGCGGGCGTGCCAGATTCGGCGCGTGCCGCGGGCCATCCAGTGAACCGAGCCCCTGACCCCGCGCGCTCCGCGTCGCCGAGGCGAGGCAAGCGGCAGGCGGAGTTCGGCGCGGTGACGTTCATCCAGCGAAGCGCGCAATGCGTTGCGGCTCAATCCGCACTTCCACACGCTCGTGCTCGATGGCGTGTACGTGAAGGACGGGGAGGGTCGGCCGTCCTTTGAGGCGTTGGGGGAGCCGAGTCCCGCGGACGTCCACGATGTGGCCCGGTGGACCTACCAGGGCGTGTGCCGGGTTCTGGCCAAGCACGGCCGCTCGCTCGAAGGCATCGAGGAGGTGGCGGAGCCGCTGGTGGCCGAGCAGCCGGTGCTGGCGTCGTGCTACGGCGCGTCGGCGTCGGACGTGCAGCTGCTTGGGGCCCAGCCTGGGCAGCGCACGGCCAAGCTCACGGGCCCGGTCGGCGTCGCGAGCAAGCCCCATGCGTTGGCCGTCGAGGTCGGTGGCGTGAATGTCCACGCGGGGCCGGCGATCGACGGCCGGGACCGTCGGCGCATCGAG
Organism: uncultured Pseudomonadota bacterium; assembly: GCA_963832725.1. Classification (GTDB taxonomy): domain Bacteria; phylum Myxococcota_A; class Polyangia; order Polyangiales; family Sandaracinaceae; genus JAEZBP01. The sequence continues at coordinate 1,049,511 of CAWHVG010000005.1, read as the reverse complement.
CGGCTGGTGCGCTACATGGCGCGTCCGCCGCTCGCGCAGGACCGCGTCGCGCTGCACGAAGACGGTCGGGTCCGCATCGGCTTCAAGGCGCCGTGGAAAGATGGGACCCACTCGATCCTGCTCGAGCCGCTCGACTTCCTTGCCCGGCTTTGCGCCCTCATCCCGCCGCCGCGCTTTCACCTGGTGAGGTATCACGGCGTGCTCGCCGCGAACGCGAAGGCGCGCTCGAGCATCGTCCCGAAGGCCGCCCCGAAGCCCGCGCCCGAGCCGCAGCTCGTGCTCCTCTTCGACTCCGAGCCAAGCCCGCTGGCGCCGCCGCCACCGTCCCCCTCGCGCCACCCCTGGCCGTGGCTGCTCCAGCGGGTGTTCGCGGTCGACATCCTCACCTGCCCTCGATGCCAGGGGACGATGCGCCTGGTGGAAATCGCCACCGAGCATGAGGCGATCGAGCGCATCCTCGCGAGTAACCCGGATGCCGCTGCCGCGGGGTCCCGGGCGCCTCCTGCCCGGCGGCCGGCGCGCTCTCGCGCTCCCGGCCAGCTCGCCTTCCGGTTCGACTGAGCCCGGTCAGCGCTCGTCCGCGCGACGACGACGGTACCGCTGTGTCCGCTCGACCCGGATGCGCCGAGTTTCATGGCTCCGAGCGGCGGGGGACGAGGTCTCGCGGGGGTTCGCGAGACGGCATGAGTGTCCCGCCGGCCCCTCTGCGGCTCTCCGAGCCCACTTCGCCTCGACCCCATCACCCAGTCGGAACACTTATCCGTCGCTTCACGACGCCGCACGGCGAGATCGCGGGCACCTGTCGGACGCCGCGCGGCGAGATGGTGTGCGTGCCCGACCATCCGCCGCCCTGTCCGAACCGCGCGCCCTCGCGGTGAGCCGGCGAGGCGCTCTGACGGACTCTCCATGCGCGAGCCCGGCCTGTCGCCGCGGCTCGCGCCGGCTGATTCCTCGTCCATGCCGGCCGCGAGCGCGCGGTACTCGTCGACCGACTCTTCGAGCCACTCGAGGAAGCTGGCGAGCCGCGCTTCTTCGCCTTTGTGGTGCTGGATGAAGGTCCACTCGCCGTTCGCGCTCGGCGACTCGGGATCCAGGAGGTACTTGGTCGGCGTGATCGACGAGACGCCGATCACCAGGCTGCGGGCCGCGACCTCGTCGCCGGCGCGGCGCATCGTCTCCTGCCACGCGGCCACGTCGTGCTCGGAGCTGTCGAGGAGCGCGTCCACGCCGAGCAGATCCGTTTCGCCGTCGACCATCGTCCAGCCGTCGTAGAGAAGCAGGAAGGCGCGGTAGGAAGGCGGGAGCGCGCGTCCGAGCCGCGCCTCGAGCTCCGCCACGCAATCCTCCGAGGCCGGGGGCCCGAGCGTTTGCTCGTCGTCGAGCCCCATCGCGTCGTAGTAGGCGGTCCGCGCGGCCACGCCCCAATCCACCGCGGCGCGCACCCGTTCGTTCGTGCTCTCGGTCATGCGCCTCCTTTCCACCGGAGCGCGCAGATGGGCAACGGCCGAGCCACCTGCGCCGAGCGCCGCCGACTCGAATTCACTCGGGCTTTCAGCCGGTTGCCGCGTTTGTCGCGGGATGTCGCGAAAGCATCGTCCGGTAGCCTGCGGCGGTCGCTCGCTGCGCACTGCGGAATCCGCACTCGCTCCCTGCGGAAGATGCAGCGCGGGCGATGAGCGCGGGCGGAGACCACGCGGGAGGAGCGCGGCACGGGCGTTGCGGAGAGCCCGCTCGCTCCGATGCTCGCTCCCTCCCCACGACACCGACGGTGGCGCGTCCCGCGCTTGGCTCGCTGGGCCGCGCCGCCGTCGGTGCTCCTCTCGCTTCTGCTCACGAGCGCTGCGCTCGCGCAGGACGGCTACCGCGCGTCGTGGGAAGCCGCTCGCGCGATGGCGGCAGCGGGCGATCACGCAGGGGCGGCGATCCTCCTCGCGGAGCTCGCGGCGAGCTACCCGGACGAGCACGACCTCGCGCTGGAGCTCGGCTGGCAGCGCTTTCAGGCGCACGACTACGAGGGCGCGCGCGCCGCCTACACGCAGGCCGCGCGCCTCTCGCACGGCGGCTTCGACGCGCGGCTCGGGCTCGCGTTCGCGCTGCTCCGGCTCGGTCGACGCGACGGAGCAGCGCATCACTTTCGGCGCGCGCTCGGGATCCGAGAGGACGCGCGAGCCCGCGAAGGTCTGGCGCTGGCCACGGCGCGGACCTGGCACGCGGGGATGATGATCGAGCTCGGCGGCGCGATCTCGCCCTCGCTCTCGCGCAGCCTGTCGGGCTGGGCCGGCGCTCGCGGCTGGCTCGCGCTCGACGGCGGGCTCGAGATCGCGCTCCGCTACCTCGGCTCGCTCTCGCAGATCGCCGGGCAGGCTTACGACCAGCACCAGCTCCATGTCGCCGCCGGCTGGCGCGGCGCGGACGTCGGCGTGTGGCTGCACTACGGCGCCGTCCTCGGAACGGGCAGCGGCTGGAACGTCGCCCACACCTTCGGCGCGTCGATGTCGTGGACGGGCTTCGGGCAGCTCGATCTCGAGGCCAGCGCGACGCTCTTCGGCTCGAACGACGTGGTGCTGCGGGGCGCGCTCTCGTGGCTCTGGCCGCTCGGCGAGCACGTCGCGTTCGGGCCGCTCCTGGCCGCGCAGTGGGAGTGGGAGACCGACACGTTCCGCGGCAGCGCCGGCGGGGCCATCCGCTTCGCCGTCTCGCCGCTCTCGCTGCTCCTCTACGGCTACGCCGGCGACGAGCGGCGCCCCAGCTCGCTGAGCGACGCGTGGGTGTTGACCACGCCCGAGACGATCCGCGGCGGCGTCGGCGGGCGCCTCTCGATCGAGCTCGGCGGCGGCTGGCGGCTGAGCGCAGCCTACGAGTGGCGCCGCCTGCAGCTCAGCGACGGAACGACGGAGGCGGACAGCCACCGCTTCGACCTCAGGCTCGGTGTCTCGTTCTGAGACCCGATAGACGATGGAGGACACGATGCAATCACCTCGTGAGGTACCACGGCGTGCTCGCTCCGAGCGGTGGGGGACGAGGTCTCGCGGGGGTTCGCGAGGGGCATGAGTGTCCCGCCGGCCCCTCTTCGGCTCTCCGAGCCCACTTCGCCTCGACCCCACCACCCGGTCGGAACACCTATCCGCCCGTGCGAGACGGCGCCGGAGATTGATCTCGACGAGCTTTTCGATATCGAGAACGAGCTCGCCTCCTGAACGGCTACGGCGAACGCTCGGCGACGAGTCGGCTCATCGGCGCCGCCGCGCCATCGCGAGCGCAAGCGCAGCGAAGAGGAAGCCGAGAGGCGCGCGCCCTCCGCTCGCACCGACGACGCAGCCGCAGCCCCCGCTCGTCGAGGCCGTTCCGGCGTCGCCGTTCATGCCGGCGTCGCCGCTGAAGACGCCAGCGTCGTGGCTCGTGGTGCCGGCGTCGCCGCTTGTGGTCCCGGCGTCGCTGACGGTGCCCGCGTCACTCGTGGTGCCCGCGTCCGGGGTCACGCGGGCCACGCAGCGGCTCGTGGTGCCGTCGCACATGCGAGCGCCTCCGCAGTCCGTATCGGTCGCGCAGCCGCAGGTGCCGTCCGACAGACACGCCGAGCCGGCGCCGTCCGCCGAGCACGCGGCCGTGTTGTCCGGCGTGCACGCGACGCAGGTGTTGCTCGTCGTGTCGCAGGCGGCCGTCGCGCCCGAGCAGTCGGAGTCGCTCACGCAACCGACGCATGCATGGGGGTCCACACCGGTGTCGCACGCGGGCGTGGCGCCGCTGCACGAAGCGCTGCTGGTGCAAGCGGCGCAGGTGTACGTGGTCATGTCGCACTCTGGCGTTGCGCCGGAGCAGTCGGTGTTGGACAGGCAGCCCACGCAGGTGCTGGCGATCGGATCGCAGAGCGGGGTAGCGCCGCTGCAATCCGAGTCGGCGAGGCATCCGATGCACTCGCCCTGGTGCGCCCCCGCCGTGGCGCAGACCGGCGTGGCTCCGGTGCAGTCCGAGGGTTGGCACGCGACGCACATCGCGGACGTGCTCTCGCATCGCGGCGTGCTCCCCGCGCAGTCGGTGTTCGAGACGCAGCCCACGCAGGTGCCGCTCGTGCCGTCGCAGACGCCGGTCATGCCGGTGCATTGCGCGGTGTTGGTCGCCGAGCACTGGCCGCACGCTCCGCTCGGCTGACACGCGGGCGTCGAGCCCCCGCAATCGGCGTCGCCGGCGCACGCGCGACACGTCTGGCTGCCGGTGTCGCAGATCGGCATGTCTCCTGCGCAGTCGGCGTTCGAGAGGCAGCCCACGCATGCATAGAGAGAGGGATCGCACCGCGGCGCGGCGCCGCCGCAGTCGGTGTCCACCGCGCAAGCGACGCAGATACCGGCCATCGCCCCCGTCATCGCGCACGCGGGCGTGGCTCCGCCGCAGTCGCCGGCGCCCGTGCACGACCGGCACATCTGAGTGCCCGTGTCGCAGATGGGAGTGCCGCCGCCACAGTCGGTGTTCGAGAGGCAGCCCACGCACATCTCGCTCGTCGTCTGGCAGACGGGAGTGGCTCCACCGCAGTCCGTGTCGGCGAGGCAGCCGACGCAGGTGTTGGTGGTGGTGTCGCAGACGGGCGCCGCGCCGGCGCAGTCGGTGTTCGACGCGCACTCCACGCACGCGCCCGCGTCGCACACGGGCGTGGCGCCGGAGCAGCTTGCGTGTGCCGCACCCACGGGCCCTGCCGGGCATGCTCCAGCGTAGAGGCGGATGTCGTCGAAGTCGCCGGTCCCGGCGCCGCCCCCGTTCCAGAGCTCGATCTCGATGACCAGGTACGACACTCCCGCGTCGAGGGTGAACGACTTGCTGTACCAGCCCCAGGTCCCGTCGGAGGTCACCGGCGTCACCGTCCCTCCGTAGCCGTCCCCGAAGCCTGACTGTCCGATGAGCCAGTGCTCGGCGCCGACCGTCCCTGTCGCGTCCGAGTGGCGGATGCCGAGGAAGGGGAGGGTGCCGGCGCTGCCCCGGACCCATGACACCAAGCAGTAGTCCGCGCCGCCCGTGACCGGAATGCCCGCCATGGTGAAGGTGTGGCCGGCGGAGTCGAGCACCGTCTCGCGCTCGTAGGTCGAGGAGCACTCACTCGCGTCGGTCTGCAACGCGATCGGCGTGCTGTCCTTCGTGTACCAGAGGCCGCTCCCCGACTCCCAGTCCTCGCTGAAGACTTGCGCCTCCACCCCGCTCGGAGCCAGCGCGACGACGGTGAGCACGCCGATCGAGGCGCGCAGAAGGTTCAGGCGGTTCATGGCAGTGCTCCTCCTTGCGGACATTCATCCTAGGACACCCACGAAACCGTTTCCACTGGAAAGTCACACGTACGCTAAAACTCTGCTCCGAGGCCCGTCGCCGGACGCGGATGTCTCCTGAGCGCAAGCCGGTCCATCGCACGGGACGGCCAGCGTGCTTTTCGCGAAAGGGTGCAGGGTCGTCGGAGGCGGTCCTGCAAGGGTCGCAGCGTTTCGAGCTGGGCTCGCAGCGCACGCACCGGCCGTCCTGGCGCTGCGGATGTCGCGTCGGTGTGAAATCGCCATCCTCCGCACGGTCGCGGCGGCCCCGCTTCTCGGCCTGCCCGTGGTTGCGGCCGCCCGTTCGGGCATCGCTCGACTCGATAGCGTCGAGCGGAGCGATCAGTAGAGCACGCCGGCGGCGAGGGTCCCGCCGATGAAGCCGATCGGGTGGCTGAAGGGGTAGGCGTGCCCGAAGGGGACGCGGAGGCCGAGGCGCACGAAGACGTGCGTCTTCTCGACCGGCAGCGCCAGCCGCAAGAAGGGCCCTCGTGCGCTGCTCGCAACGCTCCCCGTCCTGAACGTGTTCGAGACGACCGACCTCCGGTTCGCCCCCGGCGGTCGCGGGGCGTGCGGGGGCCGCCGCATCCTGACCCGCCGCCGGCGACACGGCGAGACCGAGCACGGAGACCAAGGCGAGGATTGGCCCGAACGCGCGCCTCGTCGGCTGTCCTCGGTTCGGGTCGCGACGTGGGTAGGCTCTTCCCGAGGACGGAGCGCGCATGGCACGAGGTCCAGCACGGAACGGGAGCCCCGCGCCTCGACGGCAGGGTCGCATCGGTCGACCGCGCCCGAGCGACCGCGCGCCCGAGGATGAAAGGCGTGCACTCACCTCCCGGCCGACCGGCAGACGCGACGCACGAAGAGGCCCGCAGCCCGGAGCGAGCGGGAGCGCCCCGGGCAGAGCGCGAACGCGACGCTGGAGGCACGGGAGCCGACCAGAAGCCGTCCTCGAGCGAGCTCTCGTCGGCCTCGACGTCCCCGCGGCCGGCCCGCCTGAGGAACGTGCGCCGCAGGCACATCCCGCGGCGCTGCGTCTCGAAGGTGTCCGCGTCGCTCCGCTGCGCCACTTCCCGCTGTCCCGCCACGTACGCCTCGAGCGCCTCTGCCGTGCGCCGGCCGCCCGCTGCGCCCGCGCGCCCTCGCGCTCCGCCCAGGGCAGGGCGGCGCCGTAGACGTTGGCCGGGTCGTCGGCGGCGAGGAGCACCACGGCGTCTTCGTCCTCCGGGTCGCGATGCTTGCGCAGCCGCTCCTCCGCGCCCGGCACCGCGAACTGGGTCGCGCCGAGGCCCGCCACGAAGTAGCCGCGGCGCACGCGCCCGGCCTCCTCCATCGCCTTGAGCACGGGGTAAACGCTCGAGAAGCCGCCCGGCACCGCGTCGGCCTTGATCGCCCGGACCCGCCGGCCGAGCTCGGTACGGACGATGTTGCTCTGGTCGGCGGAGGTTCCGCCGATCCGCCGCCGCCTCCGGCGTTCGAGGGTGCGGTTCGCGTGTGATTTGCGGGAGAGGCCCCGGCACGAAAGATGGCGTCGTCGTCGGGGCGATGGCGGCACCGGCGATCACGTGCGGCCGTCCGGACGGCTACGTGTCGTGAGCCCTCATGTCTTGCCGCAATCTGGCCCGGAAAGTCCGCAAGGGTCGGGTGAGCTGACGGGGGTGCTCGGGTGCTTCGAGCCGGTGAAGGCCGGCATGAGGTACGGATGAGCACGAAGAAGACGAAGGAGCCGGCGCGCGCGACGAAGACGGCGCGCCGCGACAAGCCCCGGCATCCGGCGAAGGGTCGCCGGTTCACGCTCGCGCAGAAGATGCCCGCGCTGACCTTGGTGGTTGCGGGCATGAAGCGCGTCGCTGTCGCCGAGACCGTGGGGACGACGACCGTCTCGCTGGGTCGCTGGTACAACGAAGCGGAGGCGAACGGCACGTTGCCCAAGCCGCCGCGGTCGGGCGCCGCTACCGCGTCGGCCACGGAGCCCGTCGCAACGCCGAAGGCGCCGACGGGGACGAAGGGGACGAAGCCCTCGCCCTACGCGCCGCGGGACCCGGGGCAGGGCCTGAGCGAAGCGGAGCAGCCCGCCATCCTGGAGCTGAAGAAAGGGCACCCGTCGATGGGTCCGGCGCAGCTTCGAGCGCAGCTCAAGCGCTTCAAGGGCTGGCGCCTGAGCGTGAAGGCCATCGCCCGCGTGCTGCGTGCGCACGGCTACGAGCCGGTGCACGTGCACGGTCGCCCCCAGGGTCCCGAGCCGCACGCTTCGAGGCGCGCGCCGCAACGCGCTCTGGCAGATGGACTTCGCGGAGCTGCGCGTCGGCAATCACCGCCAGCACGTCCTGGTGGTGCTCGATGACTTCTCGCGCTTCTGCGTCGGCCACGTGCTGTGCGATGAGCCGAGCGCCGAGGCGGTGATCGCGACGCTCGAGACGGCCATCGCGCGCCACGGCAAGCCCGAGGCCGTGCGCACCGACCGCGGCGGCGGCTTCCTCTCGAAGGAACTCGGGGCCTACCTGGAGCGCGAGCTGATCGATCACGTCGTCGGGCGCGGGTACCATCCGCAGAGCGGCGGCAAGGTGGAGTCGCTCGTCGGCACCCTCAAGCGCGAGCTCTGGGAGGTCGAGCACTTCGACGACTGGAGCATCGCCAAGCGCCGCCTCGACGCCTTCGTGGCCGACTACAACGAGCGGCGCGCACACATGGGCATCGACGGGCTCACGCCCGCCGACCGCTTCTTCGCGCGCGCGCCGACCGCGTGCTCGCCACCATCGACGCGCTGAGCCGTCGGCGCAACGGCGCGCTCGCCATGCACGCCGCGCCCGGCACACCTCTCGAGGAGATCGCGTCCGCCGACACCGGCGCGCCCGCCGAAGTGCTCCGGCTCGTCATTTCCCAGAGGCCGCTCATGCGGACTACCCGCGTGACGAAGAGCGTCCCCGGTTCTCCCCGAGATAGATGATTGGGATGGCACGGTGAACGAGCTCCGACCGAGGTGGCGAACGCTGCGCCACGAGGACGGCCGCATGTGGGAGGCCCGGGTGGAGGGAGTGGACCTCCAGCTGCGGATTCCGCCTCCCTGACGGTGATGTCGTCGAGCGGTCCCGGTCGCTCGGCGATGGCGACGCGGCGGAGGCCGAGTTGCTGGCGCTGATCGAAGAGCAGCTCGCGGACGGCTTCACCGAGGTGTCGGCGCCTCCGTGGCGGGCGTTCCTCGATCAGCTCGTCGCGTTCTGGGAGGAGGACGACCCGAGCTTCGATACGGCCGGACTGCGCGACGCCATCCTCGCGTCCAGGGCTCCGCGCGCAGCCGAGATCGTGGATCACCTCGCGGGGCTCGCCGACCGGTGGGTCGCGCAGCCGGACGGCTCGTCGCGGATGGACATGGACGACGCGAGCCAGGCGCGGCACACGGAGTGGCTGACGGAGCACGCGGACGCGAGCCTGCCCGCGCTCTTCTTGGGGCTTCGCCACCCCGACTACGGCGCGCAGCTCCTCGTGGAGGGCGTCCTCGTGCGGCTCGGACGGCGCGAGGTGCTGCCCAGCTTGATGTCCGTGATCGTGCGCCCGGCGGCGAACCTCGCCCCTCACCTGGGCGGGCGCCCGCAGCACTTCCCGGTCGACGCGCTGAGCCGCCTCGGTCCACCGCCGCCCGACGTCGCCGGGCGGTTGGTGGAGGCCCTCGACCATGGCGACTCCCGCGTGGCGGCGGCCGCCGCTGCCGTGATCGCGGAGCACGTCACGGACGACGCGCTGTTCGAGCCGCTCCTCGCGTGCGCCGGGCGGGCCAAGAAGAACGACGGGTTCGCCTGGGCGATGATGCGCGCCGCCGAGGTGCGACGCGATCCGCGGATTCCGTCCGTTCCTCGAGTGGATGCAACGGAGCCGTCGGTTTCGTGCGGGCGGCTATCCGGAGCGGATCCAGGCCGCGCTCAAGGGGCTCGGCTCTGCCCGGTGAGCTCCTTCGGCGAGCTCAGACAGAGCGGCGGAGAGGCCTCGAGCTCGGGCGGATGTTCGCAGAACACAACTCATGTCAACCTCCCGAAGGTCGTTCATGCGGACTACCCGCCATGCGGATCGACGGGTGGTCGGGGGCCCGCGGGACGCGCCTCGCTGCCGCCGGGCCGCTGGTCGTGGTGCCGTGCCACTGGCACTGCCCGTAGCGGAGCTCCACGTCGAAATCGCCCGCCGCGCGGTCCGGCCGCGCGGTGAGCACGATCTGGAAGCTGTTCTCGAGATCGTTGGCGTGCGGGTAGTGGCCCACGAGGTGCCAGGTCGCGATCAAGCGCGTCGCGTCGGTGAACCACAGGACGTCGTTGTGTGCGGGTTGGCCCCCACCGGTCGTGTCGACGTCGGCCCACAGACCCGCGATGAGCGGCACGTCGCCGGGGATGACCGGCGTGTATGAGCCGTTGATTGCGCCGAACGAGAGGTTGCCGTTGGTGTTCACGAACACCACCGTGTAGTCGGCGCCGTAGTACTGGAACCCGGTCGGGGCGAGCGGCGTGAGGTCGATCGCGGCCGACGAGCCGTCGTCGCTCGCGCCGATCGTGTCCGGGCCGTAGCCGGTGTCGCCGCCGAGCCCGTCGAGGAGAGTCGCGCCACTGATGCAGGCGCCCTCGCTGCAACCGGCGATGCAGGTGCTATCGGTCGCCGGGTAGTCGCACGCGCCGCTCATGCAGGCGGCCGCGCCGAAGGTGCGCAGCGTCATCGTGTCGACACACGTCGAGCTCGGACGCGGGTCGCAGGTGACGGCGCCCGCACACGTCCCGGTCGGCTGCCAGTGGCAGGCCTCGTCACAGGTGTTCTCTTGCGTGCCGCACACGCCGCACGAGGTCGTCATCGCGGCGCCGGTCATGCACTCGTCCTCGCCCTCGCAGGCGCCATCGACCCAGTGCTCCGTGTCGTCGCACGAACGCGTCATCGTCCCGCACATGCCGCAGCTCGCGGTCGTGGTCTCGCCGAGCGTGCAGTCGATCGTCTGGCAGGTTCCGTCCGTGTAGGCGCACGTCGCGTCGCACGTCTGGAGGCGCGACGGGGCAGCCCGCGGTCACACGCATCGTGGAGCCGGGCGCACACGTGCCCATCTCCCCGACGCACGAGCCGAGCGGTATCCACTCGCACGTGTCCGCGCAGAACAATGTCTGCTGACCGCAGCGTCCGCAGGGGCCGACGGACGTGTCGCCCGCCGAGCAGACGCCGTGCTCGCCCCATGCAGGTGGCGTACGCCCACGTGAGGGCTCCAGTGCAGAAGCGGTCGATGGTGCCGCAGCGACCGCACGGGAGGTGCTCCAGCGCGCCCGGCGTCGTGCAAGGCTCGGCCGCCTGGTTGCCCGCGTCGGTCGGTACGTCCGCGTCGACGCCCGCGTCGATCTCGACCTGGGCGCCGCCATCGGCCGTGCTTCCGTCGGCCCCGCCATCCCAAGCGGCTCGCCTCCGTCCAGCGTTGGATGGGATGAGCAGCCAGGCGCGAGGGCGAGCACGAGCACGAGAGTGAGAGCGCGGTTCGCGTTCATCGGGCCGATCATGGCAGTCGGCGGCCGGACGCGAAAGGCTCGGAAACGGGGACCTCACGCGGCCCCAGCGCGACGGACCTGCTCCGGGCGTAGCCTTCGAATCCGACGGTCGCGGCAGCGGTGTTCCGTCCCCGCAGGTGGGGACGGGGGGCGGGGGGGCGGGGGCCGGGGAGGCGAGACCCCGCGCAACGGGTGACCCGATGCCGGCCGAGGCTACGATCACGGCGACGACCAACACCGCCCGCAAGACCCTCGACGAGGTCCTCTCGCTACCCGACGAGGAACGGGTGAAGATCGAAGTGCTCGCGACCTCGACGGTCCCACCGACGCCGGCTGGGACGAAGGGTGGCTCGCCGAGTTGGAGCGTCGTCAGCAGGCCACCGCCGCGCGTGGCGCTGCGGCGCCCGAGTGGTCGGAGGTCAGGGCGCGGAGTGACGGGTCGACGCCTTCGCGTCCGACCCGAGGCAGGAGCCGAGATCGAGGTCGCCGCGCAACACTCCGCCGAATCACCTCTATGTAGACGGCCACAACGGTCGGCGCTCGAAGGAGAGTCCGAGTTCGAACGCGACTTGGCGCCTCGCCTCGAGCTCTCCGTCGTGAGCGGTGATGATCGGAACTCCGTGGTGATCTCGGACGATGAAGAAGCTCGCGGCGTCGATCGAACGGCACACGTATACGGAATCGAAGGAGAGCGCGAGGATACGCTCGCATTCGCCACTGCCGACGACGACGTATTGGTGCGCGACAGGTCCCGCGATGAAGGTCTTCTCGCTCAGTCTCACGAACTCGGATTCCAGGCGCTGACAGTCGACGTCACCGCCCCGAGGCGCGAACACGCTCATGGTGCTCACGACTACCTGGTCTTCGTTGTGCGTCTGCGCTCGGACGACCGCGAGGTCGGGCGAGACCACGCCGTCCGGGACGCGCCGGTCGAGATCGGTTCGGCTTCCGGGATCGCGCAGCACGGGAGTTCGGAAGCAGGTTCCCTCGCGCAGCGCGCGCTCCAGACGCTCGGACCGACCGTTCAGCCAGCGCGAGAGGAGCGCGACGATGAGCTTCCCTCGGTAGGCGGCCCGGATCGCCTGGTCCACGAGGACGATGGCGCCGAGGGCCAAGAGCCCGATTACGAACGCCAGCAAGGTACCTCGACGGAGACTCCCACTCGGTTGCCAGAACATCGCGGTGACCGAGCCGACCAGGGCGCCGACAGCCAAGAGCCACGTGAGTAGGGTCTTCGTGGTTCGGTGCATGAGTGAGGCGCTGTTCAGGCGGTAGCGTAGCGAGGTCGAGGGTCGGGTCTCACAACTCGATCTGCGATCCGATCTCGAGCACTCGCTCGCTCGGGATCCGGAAGAACGACGCGGCGCGACGCGCGTTGCGGCTCATGAATGCGAACAAGACTTCGCGCCAGAGCGCCATGCCCGGTCGGGTGGTCGCGACCAAAGTCTCGCGGCCCATGACGAACGTGGTCGTGTCGATGTCGATGTCGACTCCGTCGGTCTTCGTGAGCGCTAACAGTTTCGGGACGTCTGGACTCTCTACGAACCCGTAGGAGCCCTCGATGCGCAAGAATCCGTCGCCGAGATCGTCCAAACGGAGCTTCTCGTGCGCCGGCACGCGCGCCTGCTGCGTAAAGATGAGCGAGAGGAAGATCACCCGTTCGTGGAGCGAGCGGTTGTGCCGGACGTTCTGGATGAGCGCCGGGGGCACGAGGTCTGGCCGGCCCGCCATGTAGACGGCCGTTCCCGGCACCCGGGCGGGTGCGGAGGAGATCAGGAACGCGTCGAACTGGTCCCAGGGGATGGTGCGCTCCGCCAGGCGTGCCGACAGGATCTCGCGGCCGCGCTTCCAGGTGCTCATGGCCAGGAAGACGGCCATTGCCATCGCCAGCGGGACCCAGCCGCCGTCGGCGATCTTGAGCACGTTGGCGCCGAAAAAGGCTAGGTCCACGACCAAGAGGCAGGCCGTCAACGGCAGCGCGGCGAGGAGGCTCCAGCCCCACACGCGCCGTGCGACAACGTGCGCCAGGACCGTGGTGATGACCATGGTGGTGGTGACCGCGATGCCGTAGGCGGAGGCCAAGTTGGTGGACGAGCCGAAGCCGATCACCAGGACGATGGTGGCCACCAACAGCGCCCAGTTGACGGTGGGCAGATAGATCTGTCCCTCTTCCCGCGCCGAGGTGTGTGCGACCTCCAGCCGCGGCGCGTAGCCGAGCTGGATCGCTTGCCGGGTCAGGCTGTAGGTGCCCGAGATGACCGCCTGCGAGGCGATCACGGTCGCCGCGGTGGAGAGCAAGACCAGGGGGATCACCGCCCAACCGGGAGCCATTCGGAAGAGCGGCGCCTCCGCGGCCGAGGGATCGCGGAGGATCAGCGCTCCCTGCCCGAAATAGTTGATGACGAGCGCCGGAAGGACGATCGCGAACCATGCGAGTCGGATGGGCCGCGGACCGAAGTGGCCCATGTCCGCGTAGAGCGCCTCACCTCCCGTGACGACCAGGAAGACGGACCCCAGTACGGCCAAGCCGGCGATGCCGTGCTGCCCGAAGTAGTCCACGGCGTACGCGGGCGAGAGCGCTCGGAGGATCCCTGGGTTCTCGGCGATTTGATACACGCCGAGCGCGATCAGGACGGCGAACCACACGAGGGTGATGGGGCCGAAGACCAGGCCTACGCCCGCCGTGCCGCGGCGCTGGACCGAGAACAGGAGCACCAGGATCACGATGGTGATCGGCACCACGAAGGGTCCCAGCGCGGGCGCGGCCACCTGAACTCCCTCCACCGCGCTGAGCACGGAGATCGCCGGCGTGATCGCTCCGTCGCCGTAGAGGAGGGCCGCGCCGAACAGACCGAGGATGAACACGAGCCACTGCCGGCGGACCGGCTGCCGCGGGTCCAGGGCGAGCGCCATCAAAGCCAGGATGCCTCCTTCACCTCGGTTGTCTGCGCGCATGACGTAGGCGAGGTACTTCAGCGAGATGACGCCCAAGAGCGACCAGACGATGAGCGAGAGCACACCGAGCACGTTGACGGGGCGGATCGCCATGCCGTGCTCGCCGACGAAGCATTCCCGCACCGCGTAGAGCGGGCTGGTGCCGATGTCGCCATAGACGACCCCCAGCGCGGTCAGGCTGAGAACGGCTAGATAGCGCCCGCTGGGCTGTCCGACGGTGGCGTGGTGCTGATCGGTCAAGAGGGTCCTCCGTGCGAGATGAACGAGCGCCCGCGCGCTTCGCACCGAACGCTGGTCAACGCGGTGGTTGGTGACAGACTGCCGGCATGGCGCTTCAGCGGGTCTTGGTCGTCGACGACGAACCGAACATCCGGCGCACGTTGGCGGCGTGCGTCGGCGCGCTCGGGTGCGAGGTCCGTGAGGCAGGCGATGCTGCCGAGGCCGTATCGCTGGCCGGAAGCTTCCTGCCGGAGGTCGCCTTCTTGGACCTCCGGCTCGGCGGCGAAGACGGGCTGAACGTGCTGCCGCGCATCCTCCACGAGGCTCCGCTGGCGGAGGTGGTGGTCATGACGGCTTTCGCCAGCTACCCGACCGCCGTCGAGGCGGTGAAGCGAGGCGCGTTCGACTACCTCCCCAAGCCCTTCACGCCGGCGCAGATCCGGCACGTGATGGACACGCTGGCCGAGCGCCGCCGGCTGACCCGGCGGGTCCAGGACCTCGAGCTGCGGGTGGGTAGCGAGCTGCCGGACCTCTTGCTGGCCAGCGGCTCCTCGGCGATGCAGGAGGTTTTGGACACGCTGGCGCGCGCGGCCGACTCGGACGCCTCGGTCCTCCTTCGGGGCGAGAGCGGGACTGGCAAGGGCGTCTTGGCCCGCTTCCTCCACGAGAAGAGCGTTCGCGCTAGCGCACGCTTTGTGACGGTGAGCTGCCCAACGCTGACCGATGAGCTGCTCACCGCCGAGCTCTTCGGTCATGTGCGCGGTGCATTCACCGGCGCCGTCAGGGATCGCGCGGGGGTCGTCGAGCAGGCGCACGGTGGCACGCTCTTCCTCGACGAAGTGGGCGAGGTCTCTCCTGCGTTGCAGGCCAAGCTGCTGCGCTTCGCACAGGACCGGGAGTTCGAACGCGTCGGAGAGAGCCGAACGCGCCGCGCGGATGTTCGCTTGGTGGCGGCAACGAACCGCGACCTGGAAGAGGACGTCGCGGCGGGACGCTTCCGGCTCGATCTTCTCTACCGCCTCAACGTGGTGGAGGTCACGGTGCCCCCGCTCCGCGACCGTCCCGAGGACGTCCTCCCACTCGCGCGACATTTCTTGGCGTTCTTCGCGCGCAGCGCGGGCAAGCGCGCGCCGGAGCTGAGCCCCGAAGCCGAGGCCGCCCTCGCCGCCCACCCCTGGCCTGGCAACGTGCGCGAGCTCCGCAACGAGATGGAGCGCGCGCTGGTCCTCGGTCGCGGCCGCATGCTCGGCCCCGAGAGCTTCTCGGCGCGCATCGTGGCCCGCGTGCGGCGGGTGCCGGCGGTGGGCGGGGACTTCACGATCGAGGAGCTGACGCGCGAGCACATCGAGCGCGTGGTGGCTCGCACCGCGACCCAAGAGGAGGCTGCGCGCCTGCTCGGCATCGACCCCTCCACGCTGTGGCGCAAGCGAAAGCGTCATCAGACCAGCTGAGAGCGAGTGCTTGCCTTCGGGAGCGTGAACCAGAAGCGGGAGCCTCCACCGGGCGCCGGCTCGACGCCGCAGCGGCCGCCGTGCGCGTGCACCACGTCGCGAACGATGCTGAGGCCGAGCCCCGAGCCGCGCTTCGGGGTTCCGGGTACCCGAACGAACTTCTCGAAGACGTGCTCGCGCAGCTCTTCCGGAATCCCCGGCCCGTGATCGCGCACCCAGAAGCGAACCTCTTCCGCCTCTTCGTCCAGACCAATCTCGATCTCGTTCCCGTCGCCGCCGTGACGAATGGCGTTCTCGAGGAGGTTGTCGAACACGCGATGCACGCGGTCGGCGTCGACCCGCACTTCCGGTGATGTCTCGGGCAGCGCCTCGCGGAGCATCACGTCCGCCTGCTGCGCGCGATCGGCGATGCGCCCCGCGGCCTCCGAAACGAGCTCGGACGCGCGCCGGTCCTCCACCTCCAAACGGACCGCGCCGGCTTCCAGCCGAGCCAGATCGAGCAGCTCTTCGACCAGCCCTTCCAACCGCTCGCAGTCCTGGCGCGCGGCGTCGAGCAGGTCGAGCTGCCGGTCGTTGAGCGGGCCGGGCACCTGCTCCAAGCAGAGATGGATGGCCATGTGCAAGGAGGTGAGCGGGGTGCGCAGCTCATGGGCGGCCGCGGCCACCAGGTCGCCGCGGAAGTCCGCCGCCCGGCGCGCGCGGCTGACGTCCCGCAGCGCCACGCTGATCCCGTCGAGCTTGCCTCCGAGGCCTCCGACCGGGTGGGCGGCAATCAACCACCAGCGGCCACGTTCGCCGCCAGGCAGCTCCACCGCCGCGTCGACCGAGGCCGGCACGTGGGGCGCGCGGTCGGCGCGCACGGCACTCAGCGCGTCGAGGACCGCACGCTCGAGCGGGGCCGGAAGATCGGCGGCGCGGCCGCTCCACCCGCGCGGGATGAGCGAGGCTGCGGCGCGATTGGCCAGGAGCGGGGCGCCGTGGAGGTCATACAGGACCAGCGCGTCGGGCAGGCTGTCCATGACCGCTTCGAGCTGGCTGCGCGCGCGCACCACCTCGCCCAGCGAGCTGTTGCGGTAGGCCGCGAGCTTGTCGGACATTTCGTTGAACGAGCGCGCTAGCGTGGCGACCTCGTCTTCCCCGCGCACCTTGAGGCGCGCGTCGAAATCACCCTCCGCGATGCGCCGCACCCCGCGGTCGACCACTTTCAGCGGCAACAGCAAGCGCCGCAGCAAGACCGCGGAGACGCCGAGGGCGACCACGAGGGCCACGACCGAGAGGGTCAGGGTGGTTCCGACCGCTTCGTTGCCTTCCTCGGCGGCGGCGTCGGTCCGGCGCAGCATGGCGGCGTGGTTGATGCGGAGAATCTCGCCCAGCGCGGTCTGGATCGCGTCGCGCGGAGCGGCCAAGGCGTGCTCTCGGCTCGCCGACGCGCCCGCCGTCCGCGCCAGCACCCGGTGGTACTGCCGCCAGGCCGAGGCCAAGGAGTCGGTGACCGGTTGCTCGCCCGGCTCGGTGATGTTGTGCACCTGCAGGTCGAGCGCGTCCTCGAAGCGCCTCACCGACCGTTCGTCCACGTGCGGCGCTTCCGCTTCCGCTTCCACTTCACGGTCGAGCCGATCGAGTGCCTCGCGCATCTGGTAGACGGCGTCGATGGTGCGGAAGTTCGCGCTGAGGATGGTGCCGGGCATGCTGCCGAGCCGTAGGCACGCCACGGTCGCGACTCCCGCCACCAGCGCCATCGCGAGCAGCAGCGGCGAGCAGGCCCAGAGGAGCTTGGGTCGGAGCGTCATGACACACCGTCCGGCGAGAGGATGTGGAGGTCGAAGCCGGCCGCGCGCTGCATCAAACGCGCGGCCACGGAGAGACCGAGCGCCTGCCGCCACCAGGGCTGGGCCGAGGCGCCGATGAGGATGTCGCTGACGCCGTTGGCGCGCGCGAACTCGAGGATGCCGTCCACGGGATCCTCCGACTGCACGCGATGCACCTCCGCGCCTAGCTCGCGGGCCATCTGTTGCGCGTCCGCGAGGTAGCGCTGGGTGGTGGCGTCGATCTTCAGCGGCCCCTCGCGCGGTGTCTGCACGTAGACCGCGAACCAGTGCACGTTCAAACGACCGGCCATGCGCGAGCCCTTGCGCAGAAACGCCTTTGCGTGCGGAGAGCGCGAAGCCAAACAGAGCATGAGCCGGCCCGCGATGTCTCGGCGCGCTGCGGGCTGCTCCCGCTCGAGCGACCTCTTCTGCTCGCGGTCGAGCGCCTCGGCCACCTCGCGCAGCGCGAGCTCGCGCAGGTTCTGGAGATTCTCAGGCCGGAAGAAGTGCTCGACCGCCCATGGCACACGCTCCGGCGCGTAGATCTTTCCCGCGTGCAGCCGCTCGAGGAGGTCTTCGGCCGGCAGATCGATGTTCACGATCTGATCGGCGCGCGCGAGGAAGCTGTCCGGCACCGTCTCCCGCACCGTCACGCCGGTCGCCCGCCGCACCATGTCGTTCAAGCTCTCGAGGTGCTGCACGTTGAATGCGCAGAAGACGTTGATTCCGGCGCGAAGGCACTCGAGCACGTCTTCGTAGCGACGCCGATTTCGACTGCCCGGCGCGTTGGTGTGGGCGACCTCGTCGATGACCACGACCTCCGGCGCGCGGCGGAGCACGCCGTCGAGATCCATCTCCTCCAGCGTCATGCCGCGGTACTCGATCACGTTCGGCGGCACGGCTTCGAGCCCCTCCATCAGCGCCGCCGTCTCCGCGCGGCCGTGGGTCACGACGACCCCGAGGACGATGTCGACGCCCCTCGCCGTCAGCTCGCGCGCCTCCTGAAGCATTCGGTAGGTCTTGCCCACGCCCGCCGCGGGACCGAGGAAGACCTTCAACCGGCCTTCGCGTGAGCGGCGGACCAGGTCGAGGAAGTCTTCGGGGCGCGGGCGGTCGGCGCTCATGGCCCGCCTCTCACCGGGAGATCGCGGTCGAGGCGCAGGTTGGTCTCGAGCACGTTGACGAGCGGCGGACCGCCGGGGCTCACGGGGGAGGCGGCGTCTCGCAGCAGTGAGCAGACTCGGGGCGGGTCGGTTCCGCGCGCCGCTGCGATTCGCGTCGCCTGGTAGAGCGCAGCGGCCAAGGTGACGTGAGGATCGAGCCCCGATCCGGACGCCGTGACGAGATCCGCCGGGATGTGCTCGCCACCGGATGGCGCGACGTCGGCGAGTTGGTGGGTGACCCGGGCGCGGAGCGCGGGGTTCGAGGGCGCGAGGTTGCTGCCGGAAGCCGCCGCCGCGTCGAAGTCCGCCGCCGAGGGGCGAGGCCAGAGGTACCGATCTTCGTGGAAGCGCTGGGCGATGAGACGGCTCCCCACCACTCGCCCTTCCACTTTCACGAGGCTCCCTTCTGCGCGGTCATGGAAGAACGCGCCGCCCAGCCCGAGCAGGGCGAGCGGGTAGGCCACGGCACACAGCACGATCGTCACGAGGAAGAGCCGCAGCGCGGCCAGCGCGTCGTCGAGCATGGACGAACCCTCGCGTTTCATACGAGCCCCATCGCGCTGAGGCAGAGGTCGATCAGCTTGATCCCGATGAAGGGCGCCACGAGTCCCCCCAGGCCGTAGATCAGGAGATTCCGCCGGAGGAGCGCGCTTGCTCCTGCGGGCCGATAGCGGACGCCGCGCAGCGCGATCGGGATCAGCAGCGGGATGACGATCGCGTTGAAGATGACTGCGCTGAGGATCGCGCTCCGCCAGGTGGCGAGCTGCATGATGTCGAGCACCTCGAGGCTCGGGATGGCGGCGACGAAGAGCGCGGGCACGATCGCGAAGTACTTGGCGACGTCGTTGGCGATGGAGAACGTCGTCAACGCGCCCCGCGTCATCAGGAGCTGCTTGCCGATCTCGACGACCTCGATGAGCTTCGTCGGGTCGCTGTCGAGGTCGACCATGTTTCCGGCCTCTTTCGCGGCCTGCGTCCCCGAGTTCATGGCCACGCCGATATCGGCCTGCGCGAGCGCCGGCGCATCGTTGGTGCCGTCACCCATCATGGCCACCAGGCGCCCCTTGGCCTGCTCGGAGCGGATGTAGGCGAGCTTGTCTTCAGGCGTGGCTTCGGCGATGTAGTCGTCGACGCCCGCCTCCTTCGCGATGGCAGCGGCGGTGAGCGGGTTGTCGCCGGTGACCATCACCACGCGCAGGCCCATCGATCGCAGGCGCGCGAATCGATCCGCGATCTGCGGCTTCAAGATGTCGCTCAGCGCGACGACCCCGAGGGCCTCTCCTCCTTCGGCCACCACCAGTGGCGTGCCGCCGGCGCGTGCGATGGTCTCGACGTCCTTTTCGACATCGGCAGGTAGCCCGGAGCCCCCGTGCTCCAGCAGCCAGCGCTGGATGGCGTCGACCGCGCCTTTGCGGATGGGCGGTCGGCCCGGCACGTCCATTCCGCTCAGCCGCGTCTGCGCCGTGAAGGGCACCATCGTCGCGTCGGCGGGCACGCGCGGCTCGCTCGCGAGCTGCGCGCGGCAGAGAGCCAGCAGCGAGCGCCCCTCGGGCGTCATGTCCTCGGCCGAGCCGAGGAACGCCGCGCGGGCCAGCGCTTCTCGGCTCACGCCGGGTGCAGGGTGGATGGCGGTCGCCTTGCGGTTGCCCTCCGTGATGGTGCCCGTCTTGTCGAGCAGGACTGTGTCGATGTCGCCCGCCAGCTCGACCGCCTTGCCGCTCTTCGCGAGCACGTTTGCGCCGAGCGCGCGGTCCATCCCCGCGAGGCCGATGGCGGCCAAGAGCGCGCCGATGGTCGTCGGGATGAGGCACACGAAGAGGGCGACCAGCGTCGGGATGTCGATGCCGGCGCCGAAGTAGGCGGCCATCGGAAGGAGCGTCGCCGACACGATCAAGAACGCGAGGGTAAGACCGGCCAGCGTGACGGTGAGGGCGATCTCGTTCGGCGTCTTCTGGCGCTGAGCGCCCTCGACGAGCGCGATCATGCGGTCGAGGAAGCTCGCGCCGGGTTGCGCCGTGATGCGGACCCGGATCTCGTCCGAGAGGACGCGCGTGCCGCCAGTGACCCCGGAACAATCGCCCCCGGCCTCACGGACAACCGGTGCCGACTCCCCGGTGATGGCCGACTCGTCGATGCTGGCGGCGCCCTCGATGATCTCGCCGTCGGCCGGGATCATCTCGCCGGCGCGCACAAGGACGGTGTCGCCGCGCTGAAGCTCGTCAGAGGGCACCACCTCGACTTGCTCGTCCTCGCCGACGCGATGCGCGTCGGTCGACCGGCGCGCGCTCTTGAGAGAGCTCGCCTGCGCTCGACCACGCGCCTCCGCCAACGCTTCCGCGAAGTTGGCGAAGAGGACGGTGACCCAGAGGATCACGCTGACCGCGGCGGAGTAGGCGCCGTTCGTCCCTCCGACGAGCGCGACGATGGTGGCCACCGTGGAGAGCACCGCGCCCACCTCGGTCACGAACATCACTGGGTTTCGGGCCATGCGCGCCGGCGAGAGCATGCGGAGCGCCTCGACCGAGGCGTCGCGTGCAAGCTGCGGAGTGATCAAGCGTCGGCGCGAGCCGCGCTTTGGGCGCCGCATAGGGGAGGGCTCGGACTTCAACGGGGCTTCCATGCGTCAGCTCGCGAGCGCGACGTGTTCGGCGATGGGCCCGAGCACGGCAGCGGGAAGGAAGAGCAGCGCACCCAGCAAGAGCACGCAGCCGAGAAGAAGGAGCCCGAACGTCGGCGTGTCGGTCGGCAGCGTCCCCGCCGTCTCGGGAACGGGGCGCTTCGCCGCCAGCGAGCCGGCGATGGCGAGCGGCAGGATGATGGGGAGGTAGCGGCCGAGGAGCATGAAGATCCCGGTGACCACGTTCCATGGCGCCGTGTCGTCGCGCAGCCCCTCGAAGCCCGAGCCGTTGTTTGCTACGGCGGAGCTCATCTCGTAGAGGATCTCGCTGAACCCGTGGCTGCCCGGATTGCCGACGGTGCCCACGCCCCACGACGTGGCGGCGAATACGGCGGTACCGCCGAGAATGAGCAGCGGGTGGAGCAAGAGCGCCAGAGCGGCGAGCTTCATCTCGCGGGACTCGACCTTCTTGCCCAGGTACTCCGGCGTGCGGCCGACCATCAATCCGGCGATGAACACCGCGATGATCACGTACAGAAAAAGATTGATCAGCCCCACACCGACGCCACCGAAGATGGAGTTGAGCCACATCCCGATCATCGGCATCAGCCCAGTGAGGGGGTTCAGGCTGTCGTGCATCGCGGAGACGAACCCGTTGCTCGTAGCCGTGGTCATGGCTGCCCAGGTGGCGCCGCCCTCGACAGTGAGCCGCAGCTCCTTGCCCTCCAGATTTCTCGCGGACGGATCGAGCCCCAGGCCGGCCAGGCCCGGGTTCGGGGCGCTCTCCAGCACCGACGCGCCGAGCGCGAGCCCCAGCAGCATCAGCAGCATGACGCCGAAGAGGATCGCGGCGTGCTTTCGCCGGCCCGTGAGCGCTCCGAACATCCACACGCAGGCCATGGGGATGACCACGATGGCGGCGTTCTCCAAGACCTCCGTGACGTAGGTCGGGTTCTCGAACGGGTGCGTGCTGTTCGGGCCGAAGTAGCCGCCGCCGTTGGTACCGAGCTGCTTGATCGCGACCATCGCCGCCACCGGTCCGCGGGCGATGTGCTGCGTGACGCCCTCGAGCGTGTGGGCGACCGCGGCGCCGTCGAAGGTCATCGGCATCCCGCTAGCGATGAGCACGATCCCGAAAACCAGCGAGAGCGGCAGGAGAACGATCAGTGTGACGCGCGCCGTGTCGCGAATGAAGTTGCCAACCGTTCCCCGGCCGCCGAGGGCCCGCGCGAGGGCGGCCAAGCACGCCAGCCCAGTGGCCGCCGAGACGAACTGCAGCCAGGTCAGCGCGAAGACTTGTGAGAAATAGCTGAGCGCTTGCTCGCCCGCGTAGTGCTGGAGGTTGGTGTTGGCGGTGAACGACGCGGCGGTGTGGAACGCGAGGGTCGCCTTCATGCCCGTCTTGCCGTCCGGGTCGAGCGGCAGGTGCCCTTGGAGGAGCAGCACGAAGAACGCCCAGGTGAACATCAGGGCGTTGAAGACCAACATGGAGCGCAGGTAGGCCTTCCAACCCTGGGCCTCCAGCGTCCGGCGGCCGAGCATTCGTACCAGCACGCGGTCGAGGCGGTCCGGCGCGGCGCTCGGATCGGCCTTGGCGTCGAGCGCTCGCACCAGAAGCCGGCCGACGGGCCAGCTCAGCAGCGCCGTTACCACGATCAGCACCAGCGGGTACGCGAGAGTCATCCGCGGTTCCCCCATCAAAAACGCTCCGGCCGCACGATCGCGACCAAGAGATACACGAACGCCGCGGCGGCGGCGATCGAGGCGAGGATCGTCATGGGGTGGAGCTCCTCAGAGCCGCTCGGTCCAACCGACAGCGGCGTAGAGCAACGCGAACACCAGGGCTGCAGTGGCGAACATCAGGGTTGCCGGCATTTGGTCTCCTACGGGGAGTCCTCGCAACCGGCGTGCCCGTGTGATTCCCCGGGCGGCCCGAGACTCCGTCCTGCGCAGGCCTTGCATTTTGCAGGGCGACCCCGGGTGCTCGTTGCAAAGCGCAGGATGATCGCCGCCCTCGCGCTCCTGCATTCTGCAGTGCGGAGACCGCGCCGCCCTTGCGAGCTGCAACCCGTCACGGTCGTGAGCGCGCTCGTGCAGCACGTGGTCGGTCGGGCACGGCCGTTGCCAAGCAGCCCCGCGCGGGCGGTCTCGGCGTGCCCGGAAGGTGAGCGATGCGCACGGGCTCGTGGGTAGCGGCGTTGGCGACGGTTCTGGTCTCAGTCACGCCTGTGGCCGAAGCACAGTCCGATGCCGATGTGGCAGAGCAAGATCGTTCGCGCGCGGGCGACGCGGATGGCGAGGGGAGCGAACCTGTGCGGGAGCCCTCGGGCCCCGCGCCGCCCGGCGCGCCGGCGGCCTCTGCCGAGCGCGAGCGCGAGGACGCCACAGACCCAGGGCCACGAGTCGCTTTCCACCCAATGGCCTACGTGGAGACTTACTTCACGTGGTCGTTCAATCAGCCGGGAAACGGGGTGATCGCCTATCGCGGCTTCGACAACCGCCACGCGTCGTTCAACCTCTCCAACGTCGCGATCGGCGGCCGGCTCGAGTATGACCGCATCTACGCAAACATCGTACTCCAGTGGGGGACCACGCCGGCCACCTACTACCTCGCCGAGCCGTCGCTGCCGGCCGTGGCGGGAGTCGGCGCGTCCGACGCGGACCTCTGGCGCGTCGTTCAGCAGGCGTACTTCGGGTGGAACATCCCCGTGCTCGGGCGCGGGCTGCTGCTGGAGGGAGGTCTGTTCCTCTCGCCCGTCGGAATCGAATCGCTCGCCGTGGCGCAGAACTGGAACTATTCACGCGCGAACCTCTTCTACGGCTTTCCGTTCTACCACACCGGCCTGCGGGCTACGTTGCCGCTCGACGGCGAGTGGTCGGTGACCGCCGCCGTGTACAACGGCTGGAACACCATCCTCGACGACAACGAGGAGAAGAGCGTGTCGGCCAGCGTCGCCTACGCGAGCGACCGGTTCAGCGCGCACCTCCTCTATCTCGGCGGCGTCGAGGAGCCCACCGGCGCGTCGGCGCGCGGATGGCGCAACCTCGTCGACCTGACGGGCTACGTGAAGGCCACCGAGTGGCTGGAGCTCCAAGGGCAGCTCACCGGCGGCTTCGAACCGCGTACGGACGGGATGTACACCTTCGTCGCCGGCGCTCTCTACGCTCGCGTGACCCCGGTTTCGTGGTTCGACGTCGCGCTGCGAGGCGATGTCTTCTACGACGGGGCACCGAGGGATTCGTCCGGCATGCGCGTGTCGCCCATCTTTTGGCCCGCCGAGTGGGTCTCGTCGGCCACAGCGACGCTCACGTTCCGGCCTCTCACGCAGTTGCTGTTCCGGGTCGAGTACCGGCACGACCAGGCGGCCACGCCGATGTTCTTCGCGGGCGCCGTGACGCAGGACGCGAGCGGGGCGCCGGTCCTGAACGCGGTCGGACAGGACACGTTGACCTTTGGCGCCACTGCGTACCTGCACTGACCGAGTCAGATGATGCCTTTCCGAAGCCACATCGCCCGAATCCTGCTCGTCGATGACGAGCCCTCGGTCCGCAAGGTCTACGTCGAAGCCCTGCGCGCAGCCGACCGGGAGGTCGTGGCGGTGCCCGATGCGCGCGCGGCGTGGAGCGCGCTCGCGCGCGATCACTTCCACGCGATGCTCCTCGACCTGCGCCTTCCCGGCGAGAGTGGCCTTCGCTTGCTCGAGCGCGTTCATGCGCGATGGCCCGACCTCTCGATCGCGCTGGTCACGGCCTACGCCGACGTTCCCACCGCAGTCCGCGCGATGCGATGCGGCGCGAGTGATTTCGTGGTCAAGCCGAGTCGCCCGGCCGAGTTGCGAGCGCTGGTGGATCGCTTGCTGCCACAGGGGCCGCACGAGGGCGCCGACTACGAGGCGTTGATCCGCAGAGCCGTGTCCCTCGGCAAGGGCAACGGGCTGGCGGAGGCCGGCCGCGCCGCTCGTCTCGCGCTAGCCGCTGATCCGAGCCGACCGGAGGCGCTGCACATGCTCGGGTTGCTGACCGAGCGGCGCGCGGCGTGGGTCGAGGCCCAGGCCTACTACCGCGCTGCGTTGGCGCTGCAGCCGACGTATGGGCCGTCGCGCGCAAACCTCTATCGGCTGACTTCATTCTACCGGCGCGGAGAGCCAGTCTGGCCGTTCGAGGACTGAGCGTCGCGCGTCGAGCGGTCGGATCCGGGGCCAGCACGGTTCGTCCTGGATGTAGTGGACCGGAACCTCGGGGTGAGCGCGCAGGAGCCAAGCGACATCTGCGGCCACGCGCTGTGCCAATGCGTCCGGATCACCGTCGGCTTCCATGCCGTGCCGCCAGGTGTGGAGCTCGTCGCCCCGCGCGTAGGCGGTCACGCTCCCGACCCGGCTTGCGCCAGATCATCCGGCGCGTGACCATGCGGCGCCACACGGCGGTGGCGCGCACCAGCAGCGCCCACTCCTGCGCGTTCATCGCCTCCTCGAGCGCGGCGCCGAGGCGCCGGGGGACCGGGGGGAGCACCCGCCGCACTGGCGCGACGGCGGCTCGCCCGAGCACGCCGCCGAGCCCGGCCCGGATCGGCGCGTCGAGGCCCTCGAGGATGTTCGGCTGTAGGCGCTGCTGCTCATGCAACCCGACCTTGGCGTTGGCCAGGAGGATCAGCTCGGCCTTGCGCTTGGGCGCCAGCTCGAACATCGCGTCGTGGTAGTGGGTCATCGCCTCGGCGAGCAAATCCTGGCCGCCCGGCGCCGGCGGCCCGGGCTTGAGGGTCGCCACGAACGCCTCGAGCTGGCTGCGGTCGTAGTCGACGGTGTCGTGAAAGCGGCAGATGAAGCTGGCAAAGATCGGTGCGATCTCGGCGAACACCTTGAGGTTGCCCTCGGAGATGCAGCGGCTGACGTCGTCGAGCATGTCGGCGATGCGCGCCCTGAGGCCGCTCCGGGTGAGCGCGCCGTAGTGGACGGTGTTCCCCGCCGGGTCCACCGCCTCTGCAGCTCGGCGCTGTTCGAGTAGTCGAACTGCGTGACGTTCCCGAGCGGGGCCGTGAGGCGCCACGGCCTCGACCCGTCCCCGCTGCGGCGACTCGCTCGTCGTGAGGACAGCTCGTACCTCCGGAGGCAGCTCTGTCAGCTCGAGCTCGTCGGGTAGACCGAAGCCCAAGTCCCAGAGGTCGCCGTACTCCCACTCGATGGCGCAGCCCGGAACGCGGTGGGCCGTCGGGTCCGGCGCGTTCCAATCTTCGGGCAGCGAAACGAGTGTCCCGTCCGGCAGCCGCTTGGAGACCTGCGCGCCCGCGGCATCGGCGATGTACTCCGTCCGCCGGCCCGCGCCGTCGATCTCGGCGATGAGCTCTCCTCCGGGACCGCGCTCGAAGAGCGTCGCGGCGCCGTACGGGTCGACGATCCGAACGAGGTTCTCGCTCGCGTCGTACTCGTAGAACCACTCGGCACCGTTCGCGTCGAGCAGCCTCGTCTCGCCGGCGGGGTTGTAGCGAAGCTGGATGGAGAGGAGGCTCCTGAACGTGTTCGAGACGACCGACCTCCGGTTCGCCCCCATGGGCGTGCTGATGACCCTTGCGCGTGCGGCGGCAAAGCAGGCCTCGACGCCGGCTTCGACATGGCTGCCGTGCAGAGCTTCGCCGGCAGAGTGTGCTCGATGGCGGGGACGAGGACGCTCGCCACGGTCTGATCTGAGCGGGGCCGGCCGAGCTCGGCACGGACGAAGTTGCTCTGGTCGGCGGAGGTTCCGCCAATCCGCCGCCGCCTCCGCCGTTCGAGGGTGCGATTCGCGTGTGATCTTGCGGGAGAGGACCCGGCACGAAAGATGGCGTCGTCGCCGGGGCGATGGCGGCACCGGCGATCACGTGCGGCCGTGCGACAGGCCCGGCGACACCGTGGCCAGCCGTCGTATTGGTTCGGCGAAATCGAGCTGAAATCGCCAGGACGGTCCCGGCCGCCTACCTTGGCGCTCGCCATCGACGAGCCCGATGTCCCAGCGCTCGTCGGTCGTGGTGGAGCGCGCGTGGATCGCGACGAGCTCGGTGCTCGCGACCCACGCGCTCGAGGGACTCAGCAGCCGCGCGCCGCGCGGATGGGCTGAGGTGTGTCTCGTGCGAAAGAGGAGGATGAGGAAACGAATCGTCGATCGACATTGCGTTACGTAAACAGGTTCGTCGTAGCGGGCGGTGCCGTGATCGCGCTCACCATCCATGGTGGTCCGGCGCACGCGTCGGTGGGGTACACCGGGCCCGTCGAGGATCCCAATCTGTCGGGATGCGAGGCGTCCTTGGAGAGCTGTACCGGTGGCGAGTCCGGATGGGACGACGGCGACGGTGGCGGGGGGACCGGAACCGGCAGCGGAGGGTCCGGCACCGGCACCGGCGGGAGCACGGGCTCCGGAGGCACCTCCACCAACCCGCCTTCGATCCCCAACACCGTCCCGAGGACCTATCCGGGAGATCCGGATACCCGCTTCGACAATCTGGCGGACGCCTTTCAGTGCTTCAGCCTCCCTGCGGATGACCGATTCACGTACCGCGTGACCGTGTACGTCGACGAGCCGGGCAACCCGGGCATCGTGACGGCCGGGCTTACCAGACCGGTCGCGCCTCGCAGAGCTGCCGCCGAAGGCGGGTTCGTTCAAGAATCGCCTCGTTCTTCATTGGCTTCATGTGCTCGAAGGTCACCGCGTCGTGGCCGCCGGTGGCGGTGACCACGATGTCGGCCATCGGCGCGGCCTCCTCCACGTCCACGCACCGCAGGGATCCTGCACCTCGGAGCGCTACCGCCGCCTGGTGAAGTAATACCCTCCGCCCCCGCCGAACAAGACGACCGCCAACACAATCAATACGATAATCATTGTGGTGCTCATGACAGATTCCTTTCAATCACAGTCGACGCTGGTCACCGCCGTCCCGCTTATGGCTTGGCGGCTTCCGCGGTCGAATCCTTGGCCTTGTTCGATGCGTCCTTCACATCCTCGAGCGCACCCTTGGCTTTGCCCTTCAGCTCGTCTCGCTTGCCCTCTCGCTCAAGCGCCTTGTTGCCGGTCAATTCGCCGATGACCTGTTTGGTCTTCCCCTTGGCTTTGTCGCTCTTCTCGCCCATGATGACCCCTTCGGTGATCCGTGGAAAAATCCCCGGAGCTCGGTTCTATACGTTTCGTTATCTAAATTTCTGCGCGTTTCGTGCCACCTCCGAGGACGTCCGTTCCTCGGAGACGTCCGAGGGAATTTTGGCGCACCTGTCTCGAGATGACGCAAAAATGTCGCCGACTGCGTCGGTTTGATTGAGGACCAGCCGCTTAGGGCGCCGTGGTCACGTCCCAGAAACGTGAAGACTCGGGACCACGTCCGCACCGCGCCCGCCCCGGAGAGCCGTGCGCGCGCCACGTGGCTCGCCGCCCACGTCCTCGCTTGACTTTCGACGCCATGCGCCCCCACGAATGGGTCGAGAGACCCGTGAGGGCCCAAGTGATCGCCACGATCTCCACGTCGGCGTCGACGAAGCGGACTGGGCCGAGCACTTGTGGTCCCTCCGACCGCGCTACTTGAAGATGGAGACGCCCCACCGGATCGCGCAGAACGTGCCTCTCGAGAGGTGGAGCTCAAGGCCCATCGCGTCTCCCTGCCGGGCGAAGGGCCACCAGTGCACCTCGTCTGCGACTCGCCCCGACGGCGCGATCGTGGTCTCGGGGGGCCTGTCCTGCTCCCTCAGCTCCGAGGTGGCGAGGAGGGGCCCGAGCCCGCGGATCAGCTCGCTCCGGTCGCGGCCGAGCACGGAGATGAGAATCGATATGACGTTGGCGACGCCCGCGTCGGAGCGGATAGGAAGCACGAACGGCCTCTGGCCCTTCGACGCTCGCGAGAAATGACCCGGGTCTGCTCGTGAGAAATGGTCCACCTGTCCGCGGCCGCGTGGGCGGACGTCGGTGTCCAAGTCGCGGTTGTGTTGATGCTGAAGAGGGAGGCATTTTGGAAGCGGTCGGAGGCACTCTTCCCGAGGTCAGAGCGCCGGCGGCTTCACGGCCAGCCACACGGTGCTCCACAGCTGTGCTGCGTTGGACTCGGTCCCCAGGCTCGCTCCCTGACCGAAGGGCGCGGCGCGGAGGGTGCCGCGCTGGACCTCGAAGCCCCAGAGCTCGGAAGTGCGGAGCTCCCGGTTGGCTTCGATGACCCGCCACAGCGCGCGCTGGGCCTCGGCGAGCTTGGCGCGGGTGACCTCGGGCAGGTCCGCGCGCCTCAGTTGGCGCTCCAGCCCGGCGGCCAGCGTGGCCTGCTGCCAGGACCACACGACGGTCCCGTGGTAGTCGAAGCGCGTGAAGCGTGCGCGCAGCGCAGGGTCGTCGGCGAAGGCGGGATTTGCGACGACGATGCCCGCCGGCGTGCGCAGCCCCGCAGGGAATGGGCGCAGGATGCGGTCGGCCGCCCCCTCGAGGACGGCAGGGTCGGGCTCGAGGAAGAGGAGGACGAAGCCGTCGTCGGAGTGCTGGATGGGCAAGGGCGCTCCCGAGCCGTCCAGGGCGATGGCCGGGAAGGAGATGCCTCCCGTGAGCGAGGCGCGCGCATCGGCGCAGGGCAGCCCCTCCATCGCACAGTAGGCCTCGAGACGTGCGCGAGCCGTCGTCTCGTCGAGCTCCACGGTGAAGAACGGGCGAGCGCTGCGCCACGCGTCGGCCAACGCGCGCGCTTCGGCGACCTCCTCGGCTCGCTCGCCGAAGAGACCGCTCTCGTAGAGCTGCGCCGTGGCCTGGAGGGCCGCCGGCATGAGCGCGACGTTGACGTCGAAGGGCACGCGACCGCCTCCCAAGCCCGCTTCGCTGTCCCGCCACTCGCCCACCGACTCGCCCTCGTGGAGGCCGATCAGGTCTTCTCGGGCACCGGACGCGGCGAAGGGTCGGGCCAGGCGGAGGACGAGCGCCAGGTTGTCCGCCACGCCTTCGGAGAAGGGGGCGGAGCTCGGCGTCCTCCGGGCGAGGAACGCGTCGACCCGCGCTCGGTCCGTGCGCTCCCTCCACGCCTCGAGGACCGGCGCGAGCAGCAGGTCGTCGTCGACCATCTTGTAGTCCTGGCGTGGGCCGCTGGGTCCCAGCCGCGCCCACTCGCCCACGCCCTCCTCGTGTGAGACGTGGCCGTTCGGGTCGAGCCGGCTGACGACCGAGCCCAGCGCCGCTTCCACGGCGGCGTCCTTCAGGACCGGCATCAGGAGCCGCGTGGACAGCAGCGTGTCGCGGCCGAAGTAGGTGAGGAATCGCCACGACCCGGCGAGCAGCTTCTCGCGATAGGAGAGGAAGGCGAGGGTTTGGCGAGCCTGGTGGTCGTCGGCGGCGCCGTCGGTGAGGAGCTCGTCGGCGCCGAGCGGATGCAGGGGCGGCTCGCTGGTGAGCGCGGTCACCCGGACGCGGACCGAACCGCTCGGAGCGGTCAGGCGCACGCGGCCACCGTCGAGGATCGAGGCCTCGGTGTCGAGCACCGGCGCGAGGTGGAGCGCGTGGCGGTCGCGCTGCCAGAGAACCTCGCCGTGCCTACGCGTCGGCGCGCAGGCCACCTCCGGGGGGACAGGGCGGCCGTGGGTGTATTCGCGGAGGACACGCACGCTCGACAGGAGCGCTCTGTCGACCGTGAGCTCGCCGGTGTGGGCGTCGAGCTCGAAGCGGACACCGTGGCTGCTGTCTTTCGAGACCGGCTCCAGGGGCGCGGCGTGGAGCATCACGGGGCCGTCGGGACCGTGGAGCCAGAGGCCGACGCCGGCATTACCTGCGGGAAAGGCCACGACCACGCGTGGGCGGTCGCCGGAGCGGACGACGGCGTGCGCCGCGACGGGGCCGCCGCGGAGGAAGCGGTTCTGCACGTCGCCGTCGACGACCTCGAACGACAGGGGATCAGGCGAGGTCGGGGGGCTTCCGTTTCCAGCGGTCGACGCGCAGTGGGCGGTGGAGAGGATCATGGCGGCGAGGAGAGGGAAGCGAGCCAGCGGACGGCACGACACCCTGCCCCGTACAGTCAGAGCAGTCTCCTTGTTCCGTACGTCGAGTCGCGGTCTGAAGGCGGCCGCTCGCTCGCCCGAGGGCGACCGTTCCCAGCACCGGCGAGGCGGGGCGGCGCGACACGGCGAGCGCAGCCACGGTCGCGAGCTCGCCGATGGCAGCCCGAAGTGGGATGCCTATCTCGACGACGAAAGGGACAACGTCCGCGGCCGAGAGCTCGATGGATCTCGCATGCGTTGCGCTTCGGTACGGACCCTCGCGTCTTGCTCGTTTGGGGCTGGATTGCACTCGCGCACGGCGGACCGATGTGATCGTGGCGCCGTGACACGGAAGCGGTTCTCGGAAGGGAGCCTCGACGGTCTCGCGGGCATCCAGCGCCGACCGAGGCGCCCCGGCTCGGTCGGCGCGCCCGGGCCCGGCGATGCCGAATGGAGGCCAAGTATGAGAGTTGCCCAGATCGCTCCGCTCATGGAGGCCGTCCCGCCGAAGCTCTACGGCGGCACGGAGCGTGTGGTCCATTTCCTCACGGAAGAGCTGGTCGCGATGGGCCACCACGTCACCCTGTTCGCGAGCGGCGATTCCGTGACTCGTGCGGAGCTGGACGCCGTCTGGCCACGCGCGCTGAGGCTCGACGCCTCGATCCGCGATTCGCTGGCCCCGCACGTGCTGCTCATGGAGCGGGTGCGAGCGCGAGCATCCGAGTTCGACGTGCTCCACTTCCACGTGGACTACTGGGCCGCCTCGCTGTTCAGCCGGCAGCCGGTCCCCTTCGTCACGACCCTGCACGGTCGCCTCGACCTGCCCGAGCTCAGGCCCGTCTACGCCGGCCTGCCCGCGGCCAATCTGGTCGCCATCTCCGACTCCCAGCGCGCGGCCCTGCCCGAGGGGCGGTTCATCCGCACCGTTCACCATGGGATGCCCGAGGAGCTCCTCTCCCCGGCGCCGGTGAAGCCCTCCTACCTGGCGTTCCTAGGGCGCATCTGCCCCGAGAAGAGGGCCGACCGGGCCATCCGCATCGCTCGCCGGGCGGGCATTCCGTTGAAGCTGGCGGCGAAGGTCGACCGCGTCGACCAGGAGTACTTCTCCTCCGTGGTTCGACCCATGCTCGGGTCCGACGCAGAGCTGATCGGGGAGATCGACGATCGGGCCAAGCGATGGTTCCTGTCGGGCGCCCACGCCCTGCTCATGCCCATCGACTGGCCCGAGCCCTTCGGCCTCGTGATGATCGAGGCCATGGCTTGCGGCACGCCGGTGATCGCGGCCAACTGCGGATCCGTCCCCGAGATCGTGGAGCACGGCGTCACAGGCTTCATCGTCGACAGCGAGGATGAAGCCGTGACCGCGGTGGCCAGGGTCGGCGAGCTGTCCCGAGCGCGCATCCGCGAGCGCTTCCGGGATCGTTTCAGCGCCCGCCGCATGGCCCAGGACTACGTCTCGCTCTACCAGCAGCTCGCGTCGGAGCGTCTACGCGACCTATGGCTCGTCGGATAGCGAGTGCGGGTCTCCGGTCGTGGCACCGCTCGCGCCGGGTCTTCACGGCGCTCGCATCGAGACGGCAGGGCTCATGAGTCAGCGACGCACAGGGAGAGGTCGGGCGGAGTCGGAGGGTAGCGCGCTCGCGCTCTCGTCCTACAGCCGCCGCCCGTTCGCGTTCCTCGGCCGCTACATACGGAGTCGACCGCTGCGACACGGCGCCATCCTGGTCTCCGTGCTCGGCGCCGTGAGCTGTTCGGTCGGGACGCAGTACGGCGTCAAGCTCCTCGTGGACGCGCTCTCGCGAGGCGTCGCGGCGGCGGACGGCGTGTGGCTGGCGTTCGGCCTGCTCGTGTCGCTGATCGCCGCGGACAACCTGCTGTGGCGCGTCGCGGGCTGGGTTGCCAGCTCGGCCTTCGCCGCGGTGACGGGAGACCTCAGAACGGACCTCTTTCGCCACCTCACCGGCCACTCGCCCGCCTACTTCGCCGACCAGCTCCCGGGCACGCTGACGAGCCGGGTCACGGCGACCTCGGAGGCGGTCTTCGCGGTGGAGAACATGCTCGTGTGGAACGTCCTGCCGCCCCTCGCGGCGACGCTCGGCGCGGTCGCCCTCCTCGCGCTGGTGAGCCCGTGGATGAGCGGAGGCCTGGCCCTCCTCTCGGTGGCGCTCATCGTGCTCTTGTTCCACCTGGCTGCGGCGGGGAAGCCGCTCCACCACGACTTCGCCAGGAAAGCGGCGGCGGTGAGCGGCGAGATGGTGGACGTCGTCGGCAACATCACCGTCGTCCGCGCGTTCAACGCCTTGCGGCGCGAGCACCAGCGCTTCGAGGACACCGTCGGGCGCGAGACCGCGGCGCGACGCACCAGCCTGCGCTACCTCGAACGGCTCCGCCTCCTCCACGCGTGCATCACCATCACCGTGACCATCGGCGTGTTGGCGTGGGCGGTCGTCCTCTGGCAGCAGGGACGCGCGACGGCGGGGAGCGTGGTCCTCGTCTGCACCCTCGGCTTCACCATCCTGCACGCGACGCGTGATCTGGCCGTGGCGCTGGTCGACGTGACCCAGCACGTGGCGCGGCTGAGCGAGGCGCTCGCCACCCTGCTCGTCCCCCACGGCCTGACCGAGGCCGACGACGCGGAAGAGCTGGCGAGCCGCAGGGGCACCATCGAGATCGAGGGCGTGTGCTTCCGCTACCCGGACGGGAGAGCGGTGTTCGAGGGCCTCCGGCTCCGCGTCGCCGCGGGCGAGAGGGTCGGCCTCGTCGGGCGCTCCGGTGGAGGAAAGTCGACCCTCCTCGCCCTGGTCCAGCGCTCGTACGACGTCCAGCGCGGCCGCATCCTCATCGACGGTCAGGACATCGCCCGCGCCACGCAAGACAGCCTGCGCGCCGCCATCTCGGTCGTGCCGCAGGACATCTCGCTCTTGCATCGCTCGATCCTGGAGAACATCCGCTACGGAAAGCCGGACGCCAGCGACCGCGCCGTCGTGGAGGCGGCGGAGGCGGCGCGGTGCCTCGAGTTCATCGAGCCCCTACCGAGAGGGTTCCAGACCCTCGTCGGCGACCGCGGCGTCAAGCTCTCCGGAGGCCAGCGCCAGCGGATCGCCATCGCCCGGGCGTTGCTCAAGGACTCGGCGATCCTCCTGCTGGACGAGGCGACCTCGGCGCTCGACGCCGACTCGGAGGAGGCGATTGGGGAGGCCTTCGAGCGACTCATGCACGGCCGCACCGTCATCGCCATCGCGCACCGGCTCTCGACCCTCCGTGACTTCGACCGGATCCTGGTGCTGGACGGCGGCGCCATCATCGAGGACGGACATCCGGACGCGCTGATGCGCCGACCGGGGCCTTACCACTCCCTGGTGGAGCGCGAGTTCGACCGACTGGCGGGCTAAATCATCGGCCGGCTCTGCGCGCTGATCCCGCCGCCGTGCTTTCACATGACGCGCTACCACGGCGTGCGCGGTGGCACGCCCGGCGAGCACGCCGTGGTAGCGCAGCAGGTGAGCCCGAACGACGAACGCGTGTCACCACGTGAGCGCGTAGGCGGTCATGGGTGGGGTCCATGCGACGGCCGAGGCGGCGACCCGCACGCGTACGAGTCCGCTACCCGTGATGCTTCCGCACGCGGTGGCGACGAGGGAAGCGCTGCACTCGGTGTCCAGCGTGGTCAGCAGGCTCCCCGACGTCGCGTCGTACACTTCGACCTGCAGGAACGTGTCGTGGCCGATGTGGCTCAGCGTGATCGGCAGGTCCACCTGGAACTCGAAGCGATCGAGGTCGGAGGAGCTGCTGTAGGTATCGGCCATCGTGCGGGACGTGAGCATGGGCAGCGTGCCCGAATCGGGGAGGTCGCCTGCTGCGGTGTCGAAGTCGAGCACCGCCAGTCGATATGTGGGAGCGCTCGGCTGCCCACTCACACGCTGGCACTCGAACGAGAGCGGATCACCTGGCCCTGCCTGTGTCCCGAACGCCCAGCCCGCCACCGGCGCCGAGACCATCCCGGGCGTCGTGGCGCACATCGCAGCGCTCGCATCGAGCAGGATCCAGTAGGTGTGGCCCGGGCTCGACTCGACCGCGTACCAGTCCACGTCGGCGTCGGTCGGCGAGATATCGGCCGAGACGGCGACCGGCGAAGACCCCGCGGCAGTCGGCGACAGCGCAGTCGCTTGAGCGGGGCATTCATTTGGCTCGAGAGAGTCCCCGTCCACGTGATATCCGCCTGGACACGACGCGATACAGCCGGTCCCGAGAGGCTCATATCCGGGATCACACTCGCACGTCGCGTCGAAGCCGCTCTCGATACAAACACCCATCGGTGAGACGCAGGGGTTCGGATCGCATGGGGTCGCACCTCGACACGTGCCGGTCGAATCCTCTGCGTAGCCGTCGTCGCAGGAGCAGACCGCGTGATGTGCCACGTCCGCGCAAGCGGTACGGTGCGGATCCATGCACGGGTTCGGATCGCATGGCGTTGCACTGACGCACGCGCCGGTGGAATCCTCCACCAGCCCGGCCGCACAGACGCAACGATGCGACCCGTCGTCGTACCCGATGCACTGATTGTGGTCTCCTGCCGAGCACGGGGCTCCCTCGCATCCTGGTGGTTCGAGCGCCGGGGAGGCGGCCGCGCCCCAACAGGTCACCCCGCCGTCCTCGACGATGCCGCAGGTGTGGGAGCGCCCGGCCGCGACTTGCGCGAAGCGAAGGTCGCCGGGAACCTGCGTGTACTCCGGTGCGCCCCAGCATTCGACCGTTCCGTCGTCGTGGATCCCGCAGGTGTGAAACACTCCCGCGCTGACCGCCCGGAACGTGCCGCTCGGCGCGATGGACTGACCACACTCGCCTTGCGTACCGCAAGCATCGTCGCGATCGCCCCAACCCCAGGCCCCAACATCGCACGGTGCCGTCCTCTCGCATCAGGCAAGAGTGCCAATGGCCCGTCGTCAGCTGCTGCGCATGCATCGTGGGGCAATGGGGTTCGCACCTACCCGCGTCGGGTTCGCCCGTGGAGGCATCACCCGTGGAGGCATCGCCCGTGGAGGCATCGCCGTGGAGGCATCGGCGCGGAAGCCGGCGTCCGGGCCGGAGTCGCTGCTCGAAGGGGCAGTGGCTGCATCTGCGGCCTGATGTGCGTCCGCCGGCATCGACGCATCGAGGGGCGACGCACCCGGCCTCGAACAGCCAGCGATCCCGAAGAGAAGGGCGAAGAGCCTGAGGACTGATCGCGATCGCATGACTGCTCCCCTCATGCGGCGTCGTATGGCAAGGGCACGAAGAGCCCGCCATCGGTCGGGAGTTTGATCGAGCTCGATCATCCGCCCTGCTCCGTGCGGACAGTCGTCTGTAGCAGGCTGGGGATGCCTCAGGCGCGAGAGACTCGCGGTGAAGGAGGTCATCCGTATGGCGAAGAAGGTAGCGTACCGAGCGATCGCGATCGACAAGCTCACGAGCGCCGCGTTGGCGGCCCTGCTCACGGGAGCAGTGAAGCTCGTGGTGGCGATCGACGTGGCGAAGACGAAGATGATGGCGGGCTTCGGACGGGAGTACGCCCGCATCGTCCGGCTGGTGCGGTTCAACATCCCGATAGACGCGCACGTTCGTCGAGTTGGTGGTGGAGACGGGCAAGCAGCTGGGCGCCACCATGCACTGGCCGAAGACGCCGTCGGGTGCTGGGCCTTCGGCCCCCTGAAGGCTTCGCCTGAAGGCGAGGGCTTCCACCTCCCCGAATGGGACAGTGACGTCGCCGAGGATCACCCGCCGCCGGTCACTGCGGTACGGGTCGACCGGCTTCCGCGGCCGCGCGTCACGACCCCGTCGACGCCTCGAGGAGCCGCTGGAGGAGCGGGTTCGGGAAGCGGCGCCGCATCGTGATGGCGAAGAACGTCTCGCGCAGATCGGCGAGCCGTTCGATCTCGACGAGCTCGCCGCCGTCCAGCTCGTCCTTCACGACGACCGGGGGCACCACCGCGAGGCCGGGGTGCTCGCGCGCGAGCAGGCGGAGCATGGCCATGTCGTCGACCTCGGCGGCGAGCCGGGGCCGCACCCCGAGCCGCGCGACGAGCGCGTCGAAGCCCACGCGGATGCTGCTCTCGACCGCCGGGACCACCAGCGCCTCGGTGGTCAGGAGCTCCTCGAGGCTACGGCGCGGGCGAGCCAGCGCGGGGCGCCCCACCAGGCTCACCGGCTGCTCCGCGATGGCGTGCGCGATCCACGGCGTCGCCGCGTCCCGGGGAGGCGCCGTGTTCGCGAGGACGACGTCGAGCCGATGCGCCTCGAGCATCCGGAGGACGTCGGCCAGCGATCCCGACCGCATCACGAGCTCGACCCGATCGTCGCCGAGCAGCGGCGCGACGAAGCCGAGCTGGAAGTTGCGCGAGAGCGTGGCGAGCGCGCCGACGCGGAGGACGCGGCGGGTCACACCGCCGTGCTCGCGGAGGGTGCCCACGAGCTCCTCGCCCGCCGCGAAGATCGCGTCCGCGTGGTCGAGGGCGATCTGCCCGGCCTCCGTCAGCACGAGCTGCTTGCCGCGGCGCTCGAAGAGGGCGTGACCGAGGTCGTCCTCCAGCTTGTGGATCTGGACCGACACCGCGGACTGCGAGACGTGCAGGTGCTTGGCCGCGCGCGTGAGGTTCCCCTCGTGCGCGACCGCCCAGAAGTAGCGGAGGTGGTTGTAGTTCAGGGTCGTCACCGCGCGCCCGCTTACGTTCTCCAAAAGCGAATGATAACTCAACATCTTTGCGTTGGTGTTAACGAACGACCTCACCCATATCGTGGGCATGGTCAACTTGGTCGTTTTCGGGGCGCTGCTCGCCCCCCTCTCGCTCCTCGCCGTGTTCGTGGTCTCGCGCCGGGAGCCGGGCCGCCGCCCGCGGCGCGTCCTGGGCGCGGCGCGGGCGGCGACGCTGACCGGTGTCGGCGTGGCGATCGGCGCCGCGGCGCTGGTGGCGGCCGCCGGCCCGCGGGTCAGCCCGCTCGTCGGCGGCGCGGGGCTCGGCCTCGCCGTACGGCTGGACGCATTGAGCGTCGCCCTCTTCGGGCTGGTGGCGTTCGTGGGCGCGGTGGTGGTCCAGTTCAGTCGCCACCACCTCGACGGGGATCGCCGCCACGGCGCGTTCGTCGGAGGGCTCTGCCTCACGCTGGCCTCGGTCGAGCTCCTGGTGCTCGCCGGCAACGTCGCGCACCTCCTGGTGGCGTGGGTCGCGACCAGCCTGGCGCTCCAGCGGCTCTTGGTCTTCTACCCCGACCGCCCGCGCGCTCGGCTCGCGGCGCGCAAGAAGTTCGTCGTCGCGCGGCTCGGCGACGCCTGTTTGCTCGGCGCCGCGGGCCTGCTCTACGCGACCTACGGCACCGGCGACGTGGGAGCGATCGCCGACGCCGCCCGCGCCGGCCACGGCGGCCTCGCCGCCCAGTGCGGCGCGGCGCTCATCGCCGTGGCGGCGCTGCTCAAGTCGGCGCAGTTTCCGACCCACGGGTGGCTCCTGCAGGTGATGGAGACGCCGACGCCGGTGTCCGCGCTGCTGCACGCGGGGATCATCAACGCCGGCGGGTTCCTCGTGATCCGGTTCGCCGAGGTCATGATGCTCAGCGCGCCGTCGATGCACGCCCTCGCCATCGTGGGCGGCTTCACCGCGCTCTTCGGATCGGTCGTGATGCTCACGCAGGCGAGCGTGAAGGTCTCCCTCGCGTACTCCACCGTCGCGCAGATGGGCTTCATGCTCTTCGAGTGCGGCGTCGGCGCCTTCTCGATCGCGGCGCTGCACATCATCGCCCACTCGCTCTACAAGGCGCACGCGTTCCTCTCGGCGGGGAGCGCCGTCGACGTGGCCCGCGCCGCGCCGGTGCCCGACGCCCGGCGCACGCACCGCGGCCTCGTGGTGCTCGCGAGCGGGAGCGTCGCGGTCGCGCTGCTCGTTGGCGGGGCCATGCTCTTCGACCTGCCCGGGCTCACCGACCCGACGAGCCTCGCGCTCGCCGCCATCCTCGCGCTGAGCGCGACGCACCTCGTGGCCCAGTCGCTCGCCAGCGCGCCGAGCGGCTACGTGGTGGGCAAGACGGCCCTGGCCGCGGCCGCCGTCACGGGGCTCTTCTTCGCCGCCAAGGCGGGCGCCCACGCCGTGCTCGGCTCCACCCTCCCCGCTCCGCCTCCCGCGAGCCCGTCGATGGTGGCGGTGCTGGTCTCGTGCGTCGGCGCGTTCCTCGCGGTGACGGTCCTGCAGATCGTCGGCCCGTCGAGGCTCGACGCGCCCGGGTGGCGCGCGGCCTACGTGCACCTGCGCAACGGCCTCTACGTCGACCTCCTCTTCGACCGCCTGGTGGGTGGAAGCCCGCGCCCCTCTCCCCCTCGAACGTGACGGAAGATCCCATGACGAAGCACTCCTCCCATCCCTACTCCCCGACCCGCGGCCTCCGGCGCCGCGACCACGCCGAGCAGCTCGCGCGCGCCCTCGACGCCGCCGCGCGCAAGGTCGCGCCGCTGTGGCCGCTCGATCGATTCGTGGCGGTGAACCCCTTCCTCGGCTTGTCGGAGCAGCCCTTCGCGCAGGCCGCGCGGACGCTCGCGGCGGCCGCCGGCGCCCGCCTCACGATGCCGCGAGGGTTCTACGCCGAGGCGGTCGAATCCGGCCAAATCGACCGAGGGGACCTCCTCGCCGGGCTCGAGGCGAGCGGCCTGGCGCTCGAGCCCGACGAGCTCGCGGCGCTCGCGCGGACCGACGCGCCGCCGCCGGAGCCCCTGCCCACCGTCGCCGACGTGGCGGCGGCCGCGACCGGCGTCGACTGGCCGACGATCGTGACCGAGCGCGTCGCGCTCTTCGCGGCCGCGCACCACGACCGCGCGCAGGCGTCGTGGCGCGCGCCGACCCGCGGGGAGCGCGCCTGGGACGCGTGGCGCGCGGAGGCCGCGATCGATCTGGCGATGGACGCGGCCGGGCTCCCCGGGTTCCGCGCCTGGGCGCGCCGGCTCGAGGCCGACCGGCTCGCGGCGACCGACGCGGCCCTGGCCACGGTGGGTCTCGGGGCCACCGCGCGCGACGCGTACCTGCATCGCCTGGTGATGTCCATCGCGGGCTGGGCCGGCCACGCCCGGCATCGGCAGTGGGAGCGCGAGCTCCGGGGCGAGCGCGACGAGGGCGCGGTCGACCTCCTGGCCATCCGGCTGACCTACGAGCGCGCCCTCCTCACGCTGCTGGGCGAGCGCGTCGGGGGCGCGTGGGCCGACGCGCGGGCGCGGTACGTCGGCGAGCGGCCCGCCGACGAGGAGCGGCGCGCGATCGATCTCGCGCTCCACGTCGCCTACGAGCGCGCGCATCAGCGACGGCTCGCGGCGCGCTTCGAGCGCTCCGAGCCCACTCCCCCGGCCGAGCGCCCGAGCGCGCACGCTGCCTTCTGCATCGACGTCCGCTCCGAGGTGCTCCGCCGCGCCCTCGAGGAGGCGGCGCCGAGCGTGGAGACGATCGGGTTCGCGGGCTTCTTCGGCTTCCCAATCGAGTACGTGCCGCTCGGCCGAGAGCGCGGCGGCCCGCGGTGCCCCGCGCTCCTTTCGCCGAGCTCCGCCGTCCGCGAGGCCGTCCTCGGCGAGCCCGCGGAGCAGCAGGCGCGGGCGAAGGCCAGGCGGCAGATGCGGCGGCGGGCCTCGAAGGCGTGGGCGTCGTTCCAGCACGCGGCGGTGTCGTCCTTCGGCTTCGTCGAGACGATGGGGTGGACCTACGCGGGCAAGCTCGTGACGGACACGCTGGGCCTCACGCGGACGGTGCCGCACCCCGCCGACGAGGGGCTGGACGCCTCGGTCCGCCGACGCCTCGGCCCGGCCCTCGAGGACGTCGAGCGGGGCGGCCGCCGCTTCGGGCTGAGCGCCGAGCAGCGGATCGACCTCGCGGAGGGGACGCTGCGCGGGATGTCGCTGACCGAGGGGCACGCGCCGCTCGTGCTCCTCTGCGGCCACGGGGCCCGCGTGGTGAACAACCCCTACGCGTCCGGCCTCGACTGCGGCGCCTGCGGCGGACACGACGGGGAGGCGAACGCGCGGCTGGCCGCCGCCGTCCTGAACGAGCCCGACGTCCGAGCGGGGCTTCGGGAGCGCGGCATCGAGGTGCCCGAGGACACCCTCTTCCTCGGCGGGCTGCACGACACCACCACCGACGACGTCACGGTCTTCGAGGACGCGCCGCTCTCGGAGCCGCAGCGGGCGGCGGTCGAGCGCCTGCGCCGGCAGCTCGCGGAGGCGGGCCGACGCGCGCGCCGGGAGAGGGCCCCGAGCCTCGGGGTCGATCGGGCGGACGACCCCGACGCCGCGGTGAGAGCGCGAGGTCGCGACTGGTCTCAGGTCCGCCCGGAGTGGGGGCTCG
The DNA here is from genome assembly GCA_963832725.1 of uncultured Pseudomonadota bacterium. GTDB lineage: Bacteria > Myxococcota_A > Polyangia > Polyangiales > Sandaracinaceae > JAEZBP01. The sequence goes on along the minus strand of CAWHVG010000005.1, from coordinate 1,008,216 downwards.
CCGGGTGCACCTCGTTCGTGGTCGCGCCTCGTCATCGCACGCGCGGGATGGATCTGGGCGGCCGGGCGTTCCTGCACTCCTACGACTGGCGCGCCGACGAGGGCTTCGCGGTGCTGAGGCTCATCCTGACGGCGCCGATGGTGGTCGCGAGCTGGATCAACCTCCAGTACTACGCCTCCACCGTGGAGCCGCGCGTCTTCGGCAGCGGCAACAAGGTGCTGCACAACGTCGTGGGCGGGCTCGGCACCGTCGAGGGCAACGGCGGCGATCTGCGCTGCGGGCTGCCCGCGCAGTCGGTGCACGACGGCGAGCGGCCCTACCACGAGCCGGTCCGCCTCTCGGTGCTCGTCGAGGCCCCTATCGAGGCGATGAACGACGTGATCGAGGAGCACGACGGAGTCCGGGCGCTGCTCGATCACGGGTGGCTCCACCTCTTCGCGATCGACGACCAGGGCCGCGTCGCGCGGCGCTACGTCGGCGACCTGACCTGGGCGCCGCTCTCGGGCGACGCCGACCGCCGCGCGGCCTGAGGGCCGAGAACCGATGCCGGATCGAACCCACGGAGGAGAGATGCAAGAGCGAGAGATCGCCGTCGCCGAGGGCGACGGAGTCGGCGCCGAGATCATGGCGGTCACGCTTCGGGCGCTCGACGCCCTCGGCGTGCCCCTGCGCCCGGTGCGGGTGGACATCGGCGAGCGCGCGAGGGAGCGGGGTCACCCGGACAGCCTGTCGCCGGAGGCCCGCGAGGCGGTGGGTCGGACGGGGGTGCTGCTGAAGGGGCCGCTCGCGACCCCGCCGGGCGGCGCGTGCCTCGACGTGGCGCTCCGCCGCCGGTGGAGCGCGTACGCCGCGAAGCGCGTGTACCGCACGCTGCCCGGGGTGGCGACGCCCCGTGGCTTCCGGCGCCCGATCGATGTCACCGTGATCCGGGAGACGCTCGAGGACACCTACGGGGGCCTCGAGCACATGCCGACCGCCGGCGTCGCGCAGAGCCGCCGGATTGTCACCCGGGCCGGCAGCGAGCGCTTGCACCGGTGCGCGTTCGAGGTGGCCCGCCGCAAGGGCGCGCGGCGCGTCACGTGCGGACACAAGGCGAGCGTCATGCGCCTCACGGACGGGCTCTTCCGGGACACCTTCCACGAGGTCGCGGAGGCGTACCCGACGCTCGAGGCCGACGACCTCCCGGTCGACGAGCTCGCGATGCGGCTGGTGATGGAGCCGCAGGCGTTCGACGTGCTGGTGCTCCCGAACCTGCAGGGCGACATCATCGCGGACCTCTGCGCGGGCCTGGTCGGCGGCTCCGGCTACGTGGCCGCGGCCAGCGTGGGGGAGCGGGCGCAGATCTTCGAGGTCCTCCACGGGCCGGCCCCCGATCGGGTCGGTCGGGACATGGCCGATCCCTCGGCGCTGATCCTCACGAGCGCGGTGATGCTGCGGCACCTGGGGCTCGCCGGGGCCGCGGCGCGGCTCGAGCGCGCGCTCTTCGACACGCTGGTGGACATGACGCGCGTGCCGGACCTCGGCTCGCCGCCGCCCCGCTTCCGCACGAGCCGGTTCGAGGCCGAGCTGCTGGGCCGGATCGAGGCGACGCCCCCGGGCGACGACGCCCGCGCCGAGGCGTGGGGACCCGCGCCGTGCTCCCCTCCGGAGCGCCGCGCGGGCACGGAGGACCTCGTCGGCGTGGATTTCTTCGTCGCGTCGGAGCTGACCCCGGCACAGCTCGCGGCGCGGCTGGCGGACCTCGGCGACACGGTCCCGCTCCGCGCGATCCTCAACCGCGGGGTGCAGGTCTGGCCGGTGGCCTACGCGGACGGCGACTGCGTGGACCAGCACTGTGTCCGCTTCGAGGCGAGCGGACCCGTGCGGGCGGCGCAGCTCCTCGCGATTGCGTCGGCGGTGTCGGAGCGGGTCGAGGTGCGCTCGCTCGAGATGCTGGTGGAGCGCGACGGCACGAAGGCGTACCAGGCGTCCGTGACGGTCTGAGCCGCCATCGCGCGCCCGCGGATCGCGCGGGCCGGGAGGTGGCAGGATTCGACCGAAGACCGTCGTTTCGGCTGCCACGCGAGCGCGGACGCGCGGGCCGAAGCGCCGGTGGGCCACCCTCGAGCAGGCCGCGGACCGCCCTCGAGGGTCAGCCGCGCCGTCGCCGCCAGAGCAGCGCCAGCAGCCCGAGGACCCACGGCGCCGGCATCGCGGGCGTGCTCCGCTTCGCGACGCTCGCGCGTCGTCTGGGAGCCGGGCGCGCTCAGCATCGTCGAGCTCAAGACGACCGAGGCCGTCGTCGAACAAATCGCGTACGCGATCACGAATCCCGTCAAAGCGGGGCTCGTGTTCTCGGCCGGCGAATGGCGCGGCGTGACCGCTGCCGTCGAGGACATCGGGCGGCGCGTGCTCGAGGCGAAGAGGCCGACCTTCTTCTTCAGCGACAAGTGGCCCGAGCGCGCGTCCGTGCGGCTGGTGCTGCCGGCGTGCCTGCGGGCGCTGGGCGAAGAGGAAGCTACGCGCGGCTCTCGGCGGAGCTCGAGCTGCAAGAGGAGCTGGCGCGCGAGTACGTCAGGAAGAACGGCTGGAAGGTGCTCGGGCGGGTCGGGGCGAAGAACGTGTCGCCCTACCGCTGCGCCAAGAGCTGGCGAGAGCTCGGCAAGCTGGTGCCGCACATCGCCGCCGGGCGCGGGCAGAAGGAAGCGCGACTCGCCGCGATCGCCGAGCTGCGCGCGTTCCGCGCCGCTCACCGCGAGGCCAAGCGGCGGTGGGTGCGCTCGGCGACGCCGCTTCGCGTCCTGCACGGCGCGCGCGGGTGGACACCGCGCGAGGTCGCCCTCTCGTCGTACTTCGAGCAGCCGCCTCGTGGCGTCCGCCGCTACCCGGTGGTCGAGCGGGCGCCGCCAGCCGAGTTCGCGGACGAGGTGGCCGCGCTGCGCGAGCGGGCGAGCGCGCCCTGAGCTCCGCGAAGATGTCGCCTCGACGGTGTGCGGCGGGGCCTCGCGTCGACGATTGAACGCTGCCTCGAGCTGCAGGCGACCCCCTGTCGCGCCCGATGCGGAGAGTCCGCCGACGGGCGTGAGCCGATCGCCAGCGCTGCCAGCCTTCGACCTCCGCCGACCGCGTCGGCGCCGACCTCGCGGACCACCGCACGACGGAGGACCTCGACTCGCGCTACGCGGTTACGGCTGTGGGTCGCGTGATCCGCGGTCTTCGGTCGCCTCGAGGCGGGCCGCGGTGAGGAGGAGGTAGTCGCGCTCGGGGATGCTCGCGGTGCGTCCCGCGGCCTCGCGGTAGAGGGCGATCGCGGCGCGGCGCTCGCCCGCCATGGCGTGCAGGTGGGCGCGGACGGCGGCGAGGCGATGGCTGTGCGCCAGCGGCGCGTCGAGCGATTCGAGGTGGGCGAGGCCGGCCTGCGGGCCGTGGACCATGGCGACGGCGATGGCCTGGTTCAACCGCACCATCGGGTTGTCGCCGGTGATCCGCGCGAGGACGCCGTAGAGCGCGAGGATCTCGGCCCAGTCGGTCGCCTCGATGCTCGGCGCCTCGTCGTGCAGCGCGGCGATCGCCGCTTGGAGCTGATACGGACCGACGCGGCCGCGCGCGAACGCGCCTTCGACGAGGGCCGTGCCCTCGCGGATGGCGTCGCGGTCCCACCGTGCGCGGTCCTGCTCGTGGAGCGGGACGAGCTCGCCCTGCAGCCCCGTGCGGGCGGCGCGGCGCGCGTCGGTGAGGAGCATGAGCGCGAGCAGGCCGGCCGTCTCGGGCTCGTCCGGCGCCGCCGCGTGCACGGCGCGCGTCAGGCGGATTGCCTCGGCGCTCAGATTGGTCCGCGTGAGCTGATCGCCGCCGCTCGTCGCGTAGCCCTCGTTGAAGATCAGGTAGAGGACCTGGAGGACCGCGCCGAGTCGCTCCCGCTGCTCGGCGAGGCTCGGCAACTCGAAGCGCGCGCCGCTCTCCCGGATGCGCTGCTTCGCGCGGCTGATGCGCTGACCCATGGTCGCCTCGGGCACCATGTACGCGCTCGCGATCTCGCGCGTGGTGAGCCCGCCGACCGCGCGCAGCGTGAGCGCGACGGCCGACGGCCGGGTCAGCGCCGGATGGCTGCACATGAAGAGGAGCGCGAGGGTGTCGTCGCCCGAGGGAGGGACCTCGTCGGGCGGCGGTGCGTGCTCGTCGGGCGCCTGCATGACGACGATTGCTTCGCGGCGGCGGCGCGCGAGCTCGGCGCGGAGGTGATCCTGCATGCGGCGGCTGGCGACGCGGATCAGCCAGCCGCGCGGCTGGCTGGGGACGCCCTCGATGGGCCACTGCGTCGCCGCGGCGAGGAGGGCCTCCTGCACGGCCTCCTCGGCGGCGGCGAAGTCGGAGTACCGGCGCGCGAGGGCGCCGAGCACCTGCGGCGCGAGGTCTCGCAGCAGGGCTCGGTCGAGCGGTCGAGGCTCCGCCGTCACGCGTCGATGGGCGGCGCGCTCATCACCTCGCGCACCTCGATCGGCAGGTGGAGCGGCTTGCCTCCCGGCCCGGGCGCCATGGACGCCTGGGCAGCGATCGCGTACGCGCGCTCCGGGGAGTCGACGTCGACGATCCAGTAGCCTGCGAGGAACTCCTTCGCCTCCGCGAACGGGCCATCGGTCGGGGCCCCGTCCTCGTCCGCGCGGATCAGCCGCGCCTCCCCCGGCGCGGCGAGGCCCTCGGCCGCGACGAGGTCCCCCGCCTCGGAGAGCTGCGCGGCGAACGTGCGCATGAAGGCGATGTGACGGCGCAGGTCGTCCTGCGGCCAGCTCGCAACTCCCTCGTCCGCGCCGAACGAGCGCGGCGAAAGCAGACACCGAGATGAAGTTCATGCTGATGTTCATTTCGCCGCGTCGTGCGGACGGAGACTGGGGTACATCGGAGCCGGGGCGGAGGCTTCGACATCGGGTGCGAGAAATGTTCGTGCGGGGCCGAGAAGCAACCAGGGCTGTCGGACGAGCTGCATCCCGCGAGCCTCGGCCAAGGCGTCCTGAAAGCCCCAGCACCGATGCCCGCGCCGATACCCTCGGGCATGACCTGGCACCTGCGGCGTGATCCGGCGTGACCGACGAACGTGAAGCGCTTCGGCGCTGCCGGTGGGGCCAAGCCGCCGCTGCGCAGCGGCAGAAACTCCGGGGCGAACTTCCTTCGCTTTCTTCTGGGCATGGGACACTCCTCGCGCATTCTCGCGCTTTCGGGGGTGTCCACGGAAGCGGGGGATCCTTACTCCCGGGTGCGAAACGGGTCAGTCACGGCGAAGAAACTCGACGTGGAAGCACACCGCGCCGACCGGCGCGACGCGGTGCTTGCGTTCGGGCTCGATCACGCCGGGCACGCCCGGGCGCAGCACCCAGCAGTCCGGCGCGGGGTCGAATAGCTCGTAGCGGAGCCGGCCCTCCTCGACGACGATGTGGCCCCACACGCCCGGCTTCGTCGAGTGCTCCTCGAGCAGGCCGCGCGGCACCGATGACTCGTCGAACGTCGGCGTGCGGCGATAGACTCGCGCGTCGGTTGGCAACGAGGGCATATCGCAGAAGGAGCAGTCGATGTCGACGCCGATCATCGAGGCGCGGCCCTCATCGGTCTGGACCCACGGCCGCAGCTCGAAAGGCGGCCGATGCCGCACATGCCGCGTGTGCCCACACGACAGGTCGGCAACCCAGTGCTCCTCCTCATCACGATGAAAGCCGGTGATCGTGCGCGCTGCCATGCCTCGGGATGTACGGTCATGGGCCCTGCGCAGCCAGTCCTGCGGGCCGGTCTTGGGCTTCCACTGCGAGCCCGCCCGGCGCATGCGTCACGGCACCACGGTCCCGCACGTGGCCTCGACGGTGCCGCTGCCGATCGGCAGCTCGCGGGCTCGCGCGGCGGCGTGGCATGCACTCGAGCTTCTCGAGGAGCCCGACGGTGCCCAGAGCGTCGCAGACCTCGCTTCGCGAGGCCGGGGCTGTTACACGCCGAGGACGAGAGCGGACGACGGCCCGTGGACGACACAGGCCAGTACATCGAAGCACGACTTGCGCGGTGCGGAGGCTGGCGCGGGCGAGGGTCCCGGCGCCGGGCTCGCAGCGGGACGCGTCGTGGATGCACGCGAGGATCGAGTGGGCGGACGGCACGACCGAAGGCAGGCGGCGACACCGGACCAGAAGCGCCCGGGACCGATCCCGGCGCCCGTTCGGGCCCGGCGCACCAGCACGGATTGGTGGCACCGGCGCGCGGGCCCGACGCTCGCTCTACCGGACACCGACGACCTTCGACCCGAGCGAGTTCCGGGACGACCGGGTGCGCGAAATTGGGGGAAAGCCGAGCTGCTCGAAGCGGCCGCTCGTGGGGTCGAAGCGAAGGATGTCGGAGAACACCATCGCGGCGCCGCTCGCGTACACGGAACCCTCCGATGGCCAGCGCGCCCGCGTCGACCTCCGGGCCACGCTGCGGCTGCTCGGCGGCATCGTGTTCGGGTTCTCGCGGTCGACTCGCTCGCCGCGGGCGCGGGCGCGTTCGAGGCCGAGCTGCCGCTCCCGTCTCCGCGCAACTCGATTGCGATGGCGAGCGCTCCACGTGGCCCCCAGCTCCGCGCACGGTGAGGGCGAGTCGTCGCTCGCGCGGGCCATGCTCGAGTCCCCCGCCACCGCCTCGGCGATGAAGAGGCCGATGCCCACCAGGAGCAGGAGCCCGCCCCAGAAGTGCAGCGGGATGTACATGAAGTGGTGCATCGACCCGCCGCGCGCCGCGGTGCGGCCCTTCGAGTTGAGGAGCAGGCCGAGCGGGAGCGCGACGACCGCGATGGCGAGCGCCATCACGCCCCAGACCCAGAAGTCGTCCTTCTGCTGGTAGTCGAGCGCGAGCATCGACCCCACGAACAAGACCCCTCCGAGCACCGGGATCACGCAGCCTGCACCGGACCACGCGAGCTTCACGGCGACTCCTCTCCTTGGACGAAAGTTCCTGCCCGGACTCTACGCCGCGCGAGACCCGGACCTCCCTGCGCGACGGCGGGCTTTCGCCGAGGCTCGCCCGCGATGTACTCGGGGGCCGTGTAGGGGATGCGGCCCATGAGCTCGAGCGATGGCCGTCGTGAGGCGCTGGTGAGCGCTCGTGCGAGGCCGACCCCGATGGCGGCCGCGATGAGGGCGACGAGGCCGCCGAGCGGGGCCTGGAAGCGGTCCCGCCGCCCACCTCTGATGTGGGCCACGATGTGGGCCAGGCTCCCGATTCATCCCGTCGCGATCCGTCGCGATCCGTGGTCAGCTCCACCGAAACGCATCAGAATACAGCGGATTCGCACGAAGTAGCCGAGGCCGGATTCGAACCGGCACGCCCTTGCGGACAGCGGATTTTGAATCCACCGCGTCTGCCATTCCGCCACTCGGCCCTGTGTGTCGCTAGCTATGCAAGATCACGAGGCTTTCGTCCAGCCTCAATCGGCGCCTCGGGCGCTGGCAGCGCGCCGCCAACGCCTTGTTACCGACTCTGTTACCAGATTCGACGCCGGAAGCACGCCGGCGAGTTTGCAGGGGAGCGCCATGTACCACCGCAGCCGAGCCACCGCAGTGGCGAGGTCGGGCAGCCGGGCGTGGGCGTCGGGTTCTCGTCGGACCCGAAGGCCCACGGTCCGAAGTCGGGCGAGACCACCGTTCCCGCGCCCGACTCGGGAGGCCAGTCGTGTATCCGCCAGGCAGCTCGCGATCACCGAGCTGCAAGCAGGTCGGTGATGGCCTCGACGTCCTGCAGCTGCTGTTCTGCCTTCCGCGTTGCGCGTCCGAGCCGGCCTGGATGGTAGAGGGGCAGCAGCTTGCGGCCGTACGAGTCGTGAAGGTACCCGGCGTGATCGCGCTGGTTCAATCCCGTACGCCGACTGGGATGAGGGGGATGTTCATCGCGTCAGCGGTGCTCTTGGCCGCGTGCACGTCGGCGCCGGTGACGCAGGCGACGGGCGGCCTCACACTGACCACGGCGGTAGGAACGGGACGGCTCATTGCTGGCTGACGAGAGTGAAGGCGCTTTCGCTCACGAAGACTTTCCCTTTCCGAAGCCTCGAGCCAGGAGCATCTGGCTCGCGAAGTGCTGATGAAGGCCGACCAGCACCTCGACGTCGAGCGCGGCGTAGGCGCGCTGTCGCGGTGTGAGTGGGCGACGACGCCAGTCGGACTTCTGCTCGCCCTTGTCCAGCGCGATGCTCAGCTCGCGCTCGCAGACTGCGGCCAGGCCGTGGCCGCCGTCGATCTTGCGGCCGCGCAGCTCGCGCGAGACCTTCAGCGTGTCGAAGACGTTGTTGATCTCGACGTTCACCCGCTGAAAGACGGAGCGCTCGAAGCTCGCGTTGTGGATGACCTTCAGCACGCGCGGGCTCTCGAGGACGTCGATGACCGGGGTCAGGTCGTCCAGGCCGAGCACGTCGATGATCGCGTTGTAGCGAGGCGTGCCGAACTGGATGAGGCAGAGCTCGTGGTCGAAGATGGTGGTCTCGACGTCGAGCGCGACCACCGGCTCCGCCAACAGGTCGTAGCAGAGCGTCTGGAGGGCCGCGCCGTCGGTGACGTAGCGAATCTCGCGCTCGGGCCTCGCGTATTCGGGCTCGGGAATCGCGACCGGCGGGGGCGGCTCGATGCGAGCGAGCGCTTCCCGAAGCAGCGAAGCCGCTCCCTGCACGCCGGCCGCCGCGTCTCCGAGCAAGAAGCGCCGCGTGCCGTCGATGTCGAGGAGGTAACGGCCGACCATCTCGCGCTGGAACTGCACGGGCAGCGCCGGCTGGAACTTGCTCAGCCTGTAGACCGGCATGCTCTCCAGGATGCGCTGCCAGAGGTCGAGATCCTCCCAGAAGCCCTCGCGGGCGAGATCCACGATCGCGCGCTCTACGGTCCCGTGGGTGATGCCGTCGCCCTCGACGCGAAGCCGGAAGTTGTCGGCGACCACCTTCCAGCCCGTGGTCTGGGTCAGGGCGTACTTGAGCGTGTGGTTGATGCGGCCGCCGGCGAAGGTCCACCACAGCGCGCGCGCTTCGTCGTCCACTTGCAGCGCGTGACCGCCGCGGGACAAGAGCGCTCGAAAGTCCTCGCGATAGCTCTCGAGGAGGAGCGTCGCGTTCTCGCGCAGGTAGCCGTAGGTCGCGTCCTCGATGAGCACGCCGCGGATCCGCTGGCAGAGCTCGAAGCCCAACATCTTCGGCGCGAAACGTCCCCAGCTCGGCTTCTTCCCGCGCGGCGCGGGCCGCACCGTGACGGTGCGCTTGCCGTGGCTGATTCGGTCGACGACCCATGCTCGCCCGCCGAGCAAGAAGCTCGTCATGTCCTCCACCAGGCTGTCGACGAAGCTCTGGTCGAGGTAGCCGATCTCCCGCTGCGCCTGGGTGAAGACCTTGTAGTGAACCGGGCTGCTGAAGACCGCGTAGAGCTCGAGGAAGTTCTTCCTCCCGTACAGGCGCTCGGCCCGGTCGCCCATCGAGAGCAGCCCGCCCGATTCGTAGAGGAACTGCTCTCGGAGCATGTGGTCGACGACGCCGTCGAAGTCCTCGTCGCGGAATCCCATGCAGGTCCGGGACGCGGCGGAGCTGCTCCCAGGCGTGCTCGCGGCGGATCCCGCCGAACTGCAGCGTCATCGCCAAGAGCTGGTGAACCAACGCCGGCCAACATCGATCCTGTGGCGGCACCGACTCGACCCAGCCCTCGCGTGCGAGCTCGACGAGCGCGATCGCCTGCAGGACGGCCTCCGGGTCGCTGCAGAAGAAGGTGGTGTTGGCGACCGCGCCCTCCCGCCGTCCGGTGCGGCCCATCCGCTGCAAGAACGACGACACCGTCGCGGGCGCGTCGGCCTGAAACACCAGGTCCAGATCGCCGATGTCGATGCCGAGCTCCAGCGTCGACGTGCACACGATGGCCGCGTCTCCGCCGCGGGCGAAGCGCTCCTCTGCCAGCTCGCGCTCCTCCAGCGAGACCGAGCTGTGATGCACGAACACGTCCGTGCCGCGGTCGCGCATCCGGTCGGCGACCTGCTCGGTGAGCGCGCGGCTCTCGCAGAAGAAGAGGGTCTTGTTCCCCTTGGCCTTGGCCGCTGCACGGGTCGCGAGATCCGGCAGCGTCGCGTCGAGGTGGACCTCCAGCCGGCGCCGCGCAGCCGGTTTCGGCGGGTCGACGACGACGCCGTCGCGCGCAGACGAGCCGCGCAGCCACTCCAGGATCGCGTCCGGGTTTCCGACGGTCGCGCTCAGGCCGATGCGCTGCACGTCGTTCGGCGTGAAGCACGCGATGCGCTCGAGGACGCTCATCAGGTGCGCGCCGCGGTCCAGGCCCGCCATCGCGTGCACTTCGTCGATGACCACGTAGCGCAGGTCGCGGAAGAGCTTCGGCGCCGGCACCCGCGGCGAGACGAGCATCACCTCCAGCGACTCCGGCGTGGTCATCAAGAGGTCCGCCGGCTCGCGCAGGAACTGCTTGCGCGCGCTCGGCCCGACATCGCCGTGCCAGACGAAGCGGTCGCGACCGACCATCTCCGTGTAGAGCCCGAGGCGCTCCGCCTGGTTGTTCAGGAGCGCCTTGATCGGCGCGATGTAGATGGCGCGGACCGAGTCACCCGTCCCGGGCTGCTCGAGCAGGTTCGCGAGCACGGGGAACATCGACGCCTCGGTCTTGCCGCCGGCGGTGGGCGCCAGGATGACGGCGTTCTTCCCGTCGAGGATGGCGTGGCTCGCCTGCTCCTGGACGGGACGCAGCGCGCTCCACCCGAGCCGCGACACGATGGCCTGCTGGAGCCGCGGCGGGAAGCGCGCGAACGCGCTCTCTGTGCTCACCATTGGGCGCTCACCATCGGGCGCCTCCATCGGCCACTGATCCTCGAAGGGCACGTCGTCGTCGTCGTCGTCGACCGTCGGCGGCCGCTCCGAGAGTCGGCGCTCCTCCTCGGGGCTCAGATCCTTGGCCGCGAAGCCGTAGGTCGCCATCGGGTCGTGGCTCGGGTCGTCGTCGACCAGGTCGAGCTGGTCGACGAACTGCCGCAAGAACTGCCGCGGCACGACGCCGACGTCGCCCTTGAAGCCCTTGGTGACCTCGTCCACCAGCCGCTCGATGAACTCGTCGGAGATCCGCGCTTCCAGCAGGGCTCGATCGCTGGTCGGATAGAGCTCGCGCAGCCGCAGCGCCACGGCCCGGAGGCGCTTGGCGTCGAAGGGCGTGAGCTCGAGCTGCGGCTGGCGCAGGCTCGCCTTGTCGCCGCGCTTCAAGAACTGGATGCGGTCGTGGAGCGGCGCGAGCCCCGCCACGCCCCGGCGCTCGTCGAAGAAGTCGGGTGTCCCCGTGAAGACCCAGAGCAGCCCGGGATAGCCGCCGGCCGCGTCGGCGATCTGCCGGATCCCGTTGAGCGACTTGTGGCGCGAGTCCTTCCGCATGCGGAGGATGGTCTCGGCCTCGTCGATGACGATCAGCATCCCCAGGTAGTCGGCGGCCTTCACGATCTCGAGCACGCCGCGGAGGTAGTCGAGCGCGTCGCGGCTGCCGATGTCGCCCTTGATCTGCGCCGCCTTCTTCGCCGACGCGGCCACCTTCTCGCTCCCGCTGAGCCAGGAGATGAGCGCGCCGGCTTCCGTCACCTCGCCTCGTTGCTTGAGGTCGAAGATGGTCTGGATGACGCGGACGAAGTCCTCGGGCGCCTGGCCCCGGGTGCGCGCCATCAGATCGTCGTGGAGCCGCGCCCGCACCTTGTCGTCGAAGTCGGGGGCGTCCTCGTCCTCGCCCGCCTCCACCAGCCCTTCTTCGACCCTGCCGATCCAGCGGTCGAGGATGTCGCCGAGCGCACCGCGCGGGCAGGACGCGGTGCCGAGCTCGGTCAGCACCTTGCTGTAGACGTCGTCGAAGCGATGGAACTTGAGGTCGTTGTCGGAGACGACCACGAAGCTCGTCGCGAAGCCCCTCGCTTGCGCGTCGAGGATGGCGAGCCGCGACATGAACGTCTTGCCGCACCCGTAGCCGCCGCGGAGGAACTTGATCGAGCCTTCGCCGCTCTTGGCCATGTCGAGCTGGCGATGGATCTCCCCGCGCTGCGCGTCGATCCCGACCGCGAACGCCTCGATGCCCCGCTCGGGCACGAGCCCTTTGCGGAGCTGCTCGAAGACGTGCTCGACATCCCGACGTGTCGGCGTGCTCATGACTACCGCTCCTCCCGTACGTACCGTTTTACCCCTCGAACGACGTCGATGCGCACGTCGAAGGGCACTCGCTCGCTCAGCGACTCGAACTTCCGCGCGAAGCGCCGCAGCGCCCGCTGACTGCCGAGCATGAACGCCGCGTCCCGCTCCGTGCAGACGCCGTGGGTGAGAATGTGCTCGAAGACCCGTCGCACGCCCTCGTCGGGGAGCGCCGTGTACCAATCGGGGCGGTGCTCTCGCCGGCTGCGCTGCACTGCGCAGTCGGGGCGGCCGAGGTGAGCCGCCACCGCGTCGATCACCGCGATGTCGTCGTCGAGCCCGCCCACGGCGAAGTCGCTCTCCGCGTCCTCGTACATGACGAAGTAGCGTGCAGCGGCTTGCACGAGCATGCCTTCCACCTCGGACGCGTCCGGGCTCAGCGTGTCGATCAGCTTGGCGATGGCGGCTGCCGCGGCACGCGCCTCTTCGACGTCGATGTGCGGTCGCGCCGGCTGCGCGGCCTCGAACGCCTCGACGTACTGCTGCGCTTCTCGCCGCAGCACCACGAGATCCCGCGCCGGCTCTTCCATCAGCCCCCGGAAGAGCGGCACCGCGGGCCGCGGGAAATCGGGCAGGTCCGCCGGATCCGGAAAGCGGGTCGGCGGCGCGCTCTCTGCCAGCATCAGCTCCTCCGACACCAGGTGCTCACCGAAGAGATGAATCGCGAGCGGGAAGATCAGGTTCGAGAGCTGCACGCGATCCGGTCGCGTCCCGAACACCGACTCGATCTGGTCCTGGGCCGCCGTGACCCGCAGCCGCCCGCCCGCCTCGGTCACCAGCGTGTTCAAGAGCTCGCGCCGCGTGGGCAGTCGGTCGTCGTCCCACTCGAGCAGCCCGATGCCGCCCGAACGGTTGAGGCGCAGCGGCTCGTGCATCCGAGCGAGCGAGCGCACCATCGACAGCGTCCACTCCGCGTGCTCGTCGCCGAGCTCGCGGACCAGGTCCCGCACTTCGGCGGGGCCGAGGCCCTGCTGGCGCGCCTCGAGCTCTTCTTCGACGGCGGCCACGGCCTCCGCCAGCGCCTCCGCGCCGCCGGGGACGTCGCGCGGCGCCAGCCCGAAGACCTCGTCCTCCAGCTCGAAGAAGGGAGGCCGGAGCAGAGTCAGCCGGATCGTCGCGGCCGGTGCGCCTCGCACGCGGGAGACGCCTTCCTCCAAGCGCGCCAGCGGAAGCGGCCCGCCCGCACCATCGAGCAGGCCGACGAGAATGTCGCGCACGTGCTGCCGCTCCTCGGGCGCGTCCTCGCGGTCGAGCGCCACCTGCAGCCGGCCGAGATAGCGGACCTCGCCGCTCAGCCTCAGCATGCTCCCCAGGTGCCAGTGCCCGAGCCAGGCCGGGAGCTGCGCGCGCTCACCGACCGCCTCCAGCAACTCGACTGCGGACCACTGGCGGAGCGGATCTTCGCTCTGCATCACCTCGATACAGAGCGGCACCAGTCGCCGGCTCCACACGTCGAAGTCCGGCACGTGCTTCGGCAACGCGAGCACGCCGCGCGCCACTCGGATGACGCTGTCCGGGATTCGGAAACGCCCGCCGAGCGCCGTCTCCAGCTCCTCGCGGGTCACCGGCCGATCCGACGCGGCGAGGATGCTCATCACCCGCGCCTCCGTGCCCGAGCCGTACTCGGCGGCGATGCGGCTTCCGTCCGGATCGTCGACCACGGCCAAGAGCGACTCGAGCTCCCGCTCGAAGTGGGGAACGAGCGCCGGGCTCACATTTCCCGCGGCACTGGCGGCGACCGCGCGCGCCTCGTCCCACGGCACGGGAAAGTCCAGCCTCCGCGCCTCGCGGCGCATCCCGTCCAGCGCCGAGCGCACCTCCTTGGGCTCCGCGCTCGCGAGCAACGGCTCGTCCCCGACGTCGACCACGCGCACCCCACAGCGGATGATGCGGGCCAGCGCGTAGTCGAACGCCTCCCGCTGCTCGCTCACCTCCGAGAAGAGCGCGTCGCGCTCCCCCAGCTCGGCGAGCGTGATCGCACCTTCCCCGATCGCGGCTCGCAAGCGCTCGGCGATCAGCGGCACCCACCACTCGCCGGCCAACCGCTCCGCCGCGCGCTTCTCGATCTGTCGCGCCCGCTCGCGGCCGACACCGATCATCTCCCCCAGCTCGCCCAGCGTGGTCGTCGAGCCGTGCAGGCCGCTCCGCCGACTGAGCACGAGCCGGTCGAGCGGTTCCAGCCGCGCGATGCGTCCCTTCAGCAGCGCCACGAAGTCCGAGACCGTGTCGAGCGTCGGCGCCGCCGTCTCCGGGCGAGTCTCTCCATTGGGCGAGAGGCTCTCGATCAGCTCCTCCACCCGGCGCAAGCTCTCCCGCACGCTGCGCGCGCCCAGCTTGGGCACCTCGAGCAGCGCGGCCTGCCGCCACTCGAGCAGCTCGCCGAGCGTGCGGAGCTGGTTCGGCTCGCAGACGAAGCGCAGCATCCGGCTCGGCAGCGCGACCTGCTCCAGAGGGAGCGCCTTCAGCTCCGCGGAGCACGTCTCGCGGAGCGCATCCCAGCTCCCGCGCTCGCCCAGCACGTCGCTGGCTCGGTTCGGGTCCGCCACCGCGTCCACCGGCGCGGCCTCCGTGTAGCGCATCAGCTCCCGGATTCGCGCCCAGCTCATCCCCGTCGCGCGCCGGATCAGCTCGTCGGTCTGCCGGAGGGTCCCTCGTCCGACGTTGCGCTCCTCCAGCATCGCCGCCGGCTCGCGCCGGAGCAGCTCGTCGAAGCGCGCCATCCCGTTTCGCTCGGCCCAGTTGGCCATCCGGGTCGGCACCCGCGGCTTCACGGGCTCGGCGAGGAAGCGCACCACGGGCGTCGGAAAATCCTTCCCGTCCAGGTAGCGCCGCAAGCGCGCCAGCGCGGGCGGCGGCTCCTCGGCCAGCGGAAGCAGATGCTCCACCCAGGAACGCAGGGTCCCGGCCCGCCGCTTGGCGGTCGACTCGCTCAGCGTGCTGCACGCGCGCAGAAAGCCGAGCGCGCTCTTCGGGTCGAGCGAGAGCACCTCGCTCGCGCCCTGATGCTCCATCCACCGCCGGGCGACCTCGGTCCGCTCGAACGATGCGAGCACGAACGCCCGCTCCTCGGGCCCCGGCAGCGTGCGGGCCAGCACTTCGCCCGCCTCGGTGAGCCGGTTCTGCGCGTCCAACCAGCCGAGCACCCGCGAGGCGTGCGCGCGGTAGCTCAGGTGCCGCGGGCTCACCCCTTCCGGCGGGCCGAGGCCGAGCGCTCTCTTGCGCATGAAGTCGGCGACCGCCTCGAGGCGGTCCGATTGCGGAACGTCGGCCCCCGAGAGTGGCGTCATCGCCCACCGCCCTCTTTCACGTAGGTCTTCACCCCGGCGATGCTCTCGATGCGGACCGAGAAGGGCAGCACGGCCGCGTAGTCTTCGAACTTGGCGCTGAAGCGCCGCAGGCGGCGGGCGCCTCCCAGCATCCGGCTGGCCTCGGCCTCGCTGACCGTGCCGTGATCGGAGAGGTGCGCGAAGAGCTGACGTACGCCTCCCTCCGGCAGCTCCTCCAGCCAGCCGCGTGCGACTTCGGGCAAGAGCGCGGGCTCGGCCTTCTCCGCCTGCTCCTCCTCCGGCTCGGGCTTGGTGCCCGTCGCCGCCACGTCGAAGCGGCGCGCGACCACGCAGCTCTCGACGTCGACCGCCGCTCCCGGATGGAAGATCTCGACCTGCGCGCGGGCGTCGGTGAGCCCGTGCAGCCGGAAGAAGATCTCGAGCTCTTTTCCGACCGGCGCGTACACCGTGCCGCCGGCGATGCGCCCGCCGCCTCGCGCCTGCACCAGGTCCACGTCCACGTCGGGCAAATCCGTCACCCGCAGCGCCAGCTCCACCTCGTCGTCCCGCGCGAACGAGAGCGCGCTCTGGGCTGCGACCTGCACCCTCAGCGCCAGGCAGTGCATGCCGGCGAGGCCCTCTTTCGGCCGCGCATCGACGCGATACGAGAGCGAGCTGCCTCCGGCCGCGGCCCGGTGCGTCACCGTCAGCACGGGGATGACCCGCTCTTCCAGGCTGTTGCCGCCGTGGACGAAGTCACCGCCGCGCTTGCCGGTATCGAACGCCGCCGTCGTCTCCGGGACGATCAGGTGCAGGTCGTCGACCCCTTCGTAGCCGAGATCGGCCAGCGCCACCCGCACCACGCCGGTCTCGTCGGAAGGCGACTTGGTCAGAACGTGCCGGCGATTCGGATCGATCTTCCGGCCGTGCCGTTTGGCGTTCTCGACGCGGTCGTGGAGCAGCAAGAAGCCGTGGTCGGCGCTGATCACGAAGTTCTTCACGCCAGCTTCGCGCAAGAGGCGCCAGGCCGTGCGCACGTGGCCGAGCACCTGGTCGAAGACCTTGGGGCCGAAGTCGTTCTCGCCGGCTTTGTCGAGCTCTTCGCTGTGGACGACGACCAGGTTGGCCTTGCTGACGGTCGCCTTCAGGCTGGCGGCGCCGCGATCGAGCACCTCGGCCAGGGTCAGCCACGGGCACGCTGCGATGCCCTGGCGCGCTGCGCGAGCGCCCTTGCCGCCGATCCGGTCCTGCATCGCGCGCTTGCGGGTCTCCGGATTCGACACCCGCAGCTCGCCCGTCGAGAAGCCGGCGATGCGCCCGTCGCGGACGGCCGGCTTCAACCGGCCGCGCTCGTCCGCGACCGGCGCGAGCACGTTCATCCCCACCTCGGTGTTGGTGGGGAGCTCGGCCAGCCTCGCGCTCAGCTTGGCGTCGGTGTGAGCGCCCGCCATCGCCGCGCAGAGCGCCTCGCCCATCTCGTAGCGGAGGGCGTCCACGACGAAGTACGCCGTCGTCCCCTTGCTCGCGAGCGGCCGGACCACCTCTTCGAAGATCCCGCGCTGCCGCAGCGCCGCGCTCGGCAAGAACCCGCGCTCGCGGCAGAGCTGGTTGAAGTCGCGGGCCCAGCCGTCGGCCCAGGTGCGCCACAGCTCGCGCATTCCGTCGAGGAGCGGCCGGAGCTCCTCGAAGTGATCGAGCTGCGAGTAGAGGAGCGCGTGGCGGAGCTGCTCGAGCTGCCGGTGCGCCCGGTCCACCCGCGCGCCGGCTCTCTGATAACGCTCGACCGCCTCGTCCACGCTCTTCGCCGCCAGCGCAGAGCCGGCGGCTTCGACCGCGAGCCCGAGCTCCGCCGCGCCACGCACGAGCTGCCACTCGCTCCGCCGCGAGGGCCGCCGATCCAGCCAGAACGAGTGCCCTTCGAATCCGCTGCTGCGCCCAGCCGTGCGCCGGTTGCCAGCTTCCTTCGCGGAGCGCCGCCAGCGCGTCCTCCAGGACCTTCTCATCTTCGAATGGGAAGGTGTCGATCCTCCCGAGGTCCGCTGCCCGCGCGCCGTCCACCTCCGCCTTCGGGAAGGACTCCTGGGTCTGTCGCGCCGTCTGCACGTAGAACTCGCCGTGCGACGCCCGCAGATGCGCGGCCAGCTCGCAGCACGCCTCCACCACCGCGGCCGGCAGCGCCGTCGCCGGCGCCAGCCTTTCCGTCTTCGGCGGGTGCGAGAGATCAGCGACGTACTCGACCGAGAGCGCCCAGCTCGCCCCCACGAACGCGACGTCGGCCGCGCTCTCGTCGCCCTTGTTCCGCCCCCGCTCGATCCAATCGGCCGGCGCGCCCAGGGCGGCCTGGAAGTGCTCGAAGACCGGCTCCCACCGTCCGGCGAGCTCCTTGGCGACGCCGCGGTCGTGGATCAGGTCGTCGATCAGCGCCGGCGCGCTCACGGCGCGGACCAGCGCGGCGATCCCGCCCTCCGGCGCCTCGAGCTGCTCGCGCAGCCAGCGATCGGCGTCTTCGAGCGAGAGCTCGGTCCCGTCGACGAAGTCGTGAATGCGCGAAGGCGGCACCCTCCCGCCGGCGGCTTCCGTCACCAGCGTCTTCAGCCCCTTCTGGAACTGCGTGCCCGCCTCGTGGAGCTCGAGCATCGGCGTCTGCTTCACGCTCTCGCCGTTGAAGCCCGGCAGATAGACCACCAGGTGCTCGCGATCGGTTCCCGACGAGAGCGGTGAGAGCTCCATCATCAGCTCGAGGAAGCTGCCGGAGAACGCGCGAACCTCGTAGGGCAGGGCGTCCTCACCTTGCGCGGCCCGGAGCTTCTCCACCACCCCGCCGTAGCGGGCGTCGGCGTCGAGCCACACGACGATGCCGTGCTTTCGCACCTTGTTCCGCAGCTCGCGCTCGAGCACCTCGGAGACCGGACCGAGCGCGACGCTCACGTGCCCTCCGCGATGTCACGTCGAAGCTCGAGAACGAGAAGGCGAGATTGTGTCATGGGTCTCGGAGGCACGCGCCGATCGGATGGGAGCCGAGCCAGACGGCGCCGAAGTACGGGGCCGGTCGCCGGGCCCAGCGCGAAGCCACCGGCGACGATACGACAGGCCTGTTCCTTTTCGCCACCGTTGTCTGAAGACGCCGACGGCGGGCTCGGACGGACGGCGCCTGCACCATCGTAGCGCGGCACCCCCTGGTTCGAGCGCCCTCTGCCGGAGGAATGCCAACTCGCCGCCACGCCCACGAAGGGAGACCGCCGAGCGGAGAGAGCATCCTCACTCGGAACAGGAGGCAATTGGGCTGAGCAACTTGAACAGCTTGAGTAGATTAGATGGCTGGGTCCCCGCGGGCAGCATGTCGCATACATACGTTACGGGTGACGTGTTTTCGGCGTGAACACAGCGCGCGCCACTCACGCTGAGTGGTACGGCTAAATCAAATAGGATGTAGCTTGGGTGTGGCATTTGCAGCGTGATTGTCACGTGAGAAGGGCGCCACTCTAGATACTCCACCTCCAGCCGTACGGCGGCGAGTAGGGCGAACTGCGCATGTGCTAGGCAACACTGGCTCGCCGGGGGCGCAGTCTCACGTGGGACAACGTTCAACTCGCTCGCCAAGACAGTCGTCGCAATGACGTAGCCGTGCTGTGTTGGACGACAATTTGACGAACTGAATCTGACTTGTGTTGACTGATCCGCGGAGGTGAGTGCGGCGGCGCCAATCGATACGCTGAGTCGAGGCCACGTTACGAGGCGGCCGGCTCCTTCTTGCTCGAAGCGAACGTCTCGACACTGCCCGTCAGGAAGTAGTACCGAAGTGCTGGCAAACGCCCGATAGCTCACCCGCTCGCTTCGGCCCAACGTGGTGCACTCGATGAGCCAGTTGTCCTCCTGCAAAGAGGATGTCGATAATGGGTCATAGGTGATCGTGATCTGTCGATCCGTGCACCGTTCGCCGAAGAAACTGTCGGGTGAAACCCGGACTGTTTCGGGGCGTCCACTGTTGAAAGCGGCCACGAGCTGGGGCATGAGCTCCGCTTCACTCTTTCCGCCCTCGTCGATGAGATGCTGAACTACGCCCGAAAACAAGCCGCGCATGATCTGCTGGTGAAAGTTTGCACATCGATCGTCGCACAAGGGTATTCGCAACTCCTCGTTGTCAGACGACAGCATTCGATTGAGTAGTTGGACGCGTCCTGACTCCCCCAGGGGAGATGCCCATCGAACGGGCGGCACCTCTGTGTATTGGTAGGGATTGGGCGACGTCGCCGGCAGCGGTGTGACCCGCCAGATTCGCATCGCATGGACGTCGACCATCCAGCGGATATGCCGGCTTGCCTCACCATCACATGCGCCTCGTGAATCAAGTTGCCCGGCGTGCCCCGTCGCGCTTCCAAAGATGTTGTCAACCTGAGAACGGTAGTACTGGAACGCGGCACCTCGGTCGAGGGTGACACGTTGTGAGTTGTAGTACCTGCACGAAAATGCTGCTAGTCTGTCTAGGCTCGTGGGCTCGCGTACGTTGAACAGTACGATGGGATGTGCGGGGGCGCGAGACGACGATGGCGCGCGTTGTGCGGATGCCATGGGCGCTGATACAGCGCCCATGGCGATCGCTATCACGGCCGCTATGTGGCCGCATTTCATTGGGCTGCACACTCGCTGCGCGTTACGGTTCGAAGGCGCGCGCCCACGACGCCATAGCGCTGAGTCATCTGATCCAGGCGGCTCGCTACGGTGATGGTGTTACGGGCTTGGAGATCGCTGATGATCTGCGGAACATCGTAGACGCGTCGGATCTCGTCGCGAGTGTTCAGGAAGCCCGAGAGGCGACCGATGATGCCGCCGCGTAGGTCGACGTGCTGCGTGTCCAGATCGAACGCTACGTGGGCCTGCTCCGCTGCGCCCTCGGCGCCCGCTTGCACGGTCGCACTCTGGAGTTGAAGGAATACTGAGGCTCCGTAGAGCACGGATACGATGTAGCGCCCGCTTTGCCCCTCCTGATCCGTCCCCGGGGGCGAGTGGTTGACGAGACGATCGCAGATGAACGCGCGCATGCAGTCCTCCGCGGGTTGCGTGAGGTCGACGCGCCGCCTTGGATTGACGACGAGGAAGGATGCTTCAGTGTAGCTTCCTCCCGCGTGCGCGGACATGGACAGGCTGCTGGAGAAATCCGCGCCGCCCTGCGCGCGGGCGTCCACGGACGTGGTTGTCAACAGCGTCACTGACTCGTTGATGTCCGAGGGTTGCTGAACCCAGGCGCTCGCGGGTCCGCTCAGCGTCGGCGCGTCTCCAGTGCTTTGGAGGGCGTTGTGGGCCTGTACGAGAGGACTCGCTCCATCCGTGAGGGCTACGACTGTCTCTGGAGTGAGAGAACATCCGTTCGACAGGGCGAACGGCACGTTTGGAGCAATGGGGCTCAACGTGTCTTGAAGAGTTGCGGCTGTGCCAGGCCGTGTCCACACCTGATCGGCGCCCAAGCTGGAGATCGGCCATGCGCCGCCGCATCCGGCAAGCATGAGGCTGAGAGCGGTCAGCGTTTGGTGTGTAAGCCGGATGCCATGTCGATGTTCGGAGTCGATGGTCATGTGAATCTCCCCGGCTGTGAACGGAGATGTCCGCGACGCCACTCGGAGAGCGCGGCAACCTCGATGACACTTCGCCAGCCCAGCCCAGCCGGCAATGCGAAGGGTACCAACGTCGGGTACGAGAATGAAGCCTGAACATGCGCGCAACAGCGGACCGCGTGGGGCCGAGGTGTCGGGCGGGGCGAGGCTCGGGAACCCCTTCAGCTCCGTGAACAGCACGCTCGAGTAGCGACCGGCCGTTGTCATTGACCGCTCTCGCGGGCGCCGCTCACTCCTTGGGCTTGCGGCCCGGGCGGCGGAAGCCGAGCGAGGCCAGCACGCGGCGGTCTTTGATCACGGCGCGGGCGATGCCGCTCCACTCCAGGTACCAGTTCCAGAGGCGCTCTTCGGCCCGGGCGCGGGCCTCCGGATCGGCGATCCGGGCGTCGTCCTCCGGAGGCTCCTGCACGCTGGTGAGCAGGGCGCGCGCTCGCCCGAGCGCCTCCTCGTTCAGGCCGCGCAGCGCGAGATGGTCGAGCGCGTCGCGGCCCGCCTTGCCGAGGCCGCCCTTCTTTTCGGGGCGGCCGATCACGTCCAGCCGGTCGAGCAGGGTCCGCACCGACACCAGCACTTCGGCGCCTTCGGTCTGGTGGAGGTTCCGAAAGACCACCTCGTGTACGCGGGGGTGCTGCGTCCGCAGCACGACGTCCACGATCGGGAACCAACGGTTCTCCCACGCGTCGAGCTCGCTCGGGAGGGTGGTCGGCTCCCGGACCACGATGGGCACCTCCGATAGGGCGCGCAGGCGGGCCCAGCCATCGTCCAGCTCGGCCGGGCTGAAGCCGTGACGCTCCAGCGCCCGCCGAGCGCGGGGGTCGCCGAGCCCGACCAGGAAGTCGAGCAGGCGGTGGGCCTTCTGGCCGGTCCGGTGCGGCATCGCGTCCTCCCCTCGGCGCGCGCGCACGCCCATCGAGACGCGAGATCGAGCGGCTTTTCGGGCTCCCGTCGGGCGAGGCTCGCGCTCCGAGCACGATAACGCACACCCGAAAGCGCGCCCACCGATTTCCCGAGAGCGACTTCGGGTTTCCCGCGAGCGCCGTCGAGTTTCCGATGAGCGCCTTCAGGTTTTCGCCAAGCGCCGTCGAGTTTCTCCCAGGCGCCGTCGAGTTTCTCCCAGGCGCCGTCGAGTTTCTCCCAAGCGCCGTCGAGTTTCTCCCGAGCGCCGTCGAGTTTCTCCCGAGCGCCGTCGAGTTTCTCCCGAGCGCCGTCGAGTTTCTCCCCAGGCGCCGTCGAGTTTCTCCCGGGCGCCGTCGAGTTTCTCCCCGGCGCCGTCGAGTTTCTCCCAGGCGCCGTCGAGTTTCTGGAAACCGACTTCGGGTTTTCGTGGAGCGCCGTCGAGTTTTCGCCGCGCGCCTTTTGCGTACGACGTCTTCGGGTCTCCGCCGGGCGCCTTCGGGTCTCCGCCGAGCGGCTTCGGGTCTCCGACGAGCGCCTGCCGATCTCCGACGAGCGGCTTGGGGTCTCCGCCGAGCGGCTTGGGGTCTCCGCCGGGCGCCTTCGGGTCTCCGCCGGGCGCCCTCTCCGGGGAGCGTCGGCTTTCCTCGGAGCCGGCTCTCGGTTCTCGGCTGAGCGCCTGCCGATCTCCGACGAGCGGCTTGGGGTCTCCGCCGGGCGCCTTCGGGTCTCCGCCGGGCGCCTTCGGGTCTCCGCCGGGCGGCTTGGGGTCTCCGCCGAGCGCCTGCCGATCTCCGCCGAACGGCTTGGGGTCTCGGGCGGGCGCTTTCGGGTCTCCGCCGGGCGGCGTCCAGGCGTCCTCAGGCGGTGACTCTCGTCAGCGGCCTCGGTCTCGGGTTACAACGGAGATCGGGCGAGGGGGCAGTTCGCCGGGTTTCCCGCAGCGACGAGGTGGGTCGCACGCGGGGGTGGACCCTCCTCTCGCGAACCATCAACCGGAAAAGAGAGGAGGACGCATGGCCGAACTGTCCATCGGCACCAAGGCGCGGCGCGTGCTGGATTTCGTGGTGGGTCTGTCCGACCCGTTGATTTGGCGAAGGCTGACGCCCTACGGCTTCGACGATGACGAGCTGGGCACGGGGATGTCGTTCGTGAACGGGCTCACCAGCGTGCGGCTCGCCATCAGGCCGGGCTTCGATCCGAAGCAGCTGGCCGCCATCGACCAATGGGAGAACCACTGGTTCCCCATCGTCGAGGTGGTGCTGCGCACCAACTACCCCGGCGTGCACGACGTGGTGTTCCGCAACCTGACCCAGACCGAAGGGGTGGACGTCGTGGTGTCGGTCCGCACGCTGCTCGATCGGGTCGACGCGGTGTCCAAGCCGGCGAGCGAAGGCGGTCACCCGAAGGGCGCGGACGCCCGGACCCTGCTGAACAAACGCGGCTTCACCGCCGAGGTCGAGCAGGCGGGGCGCGATTTCCTCGCCAAGGTCGGCACCGTCCCGGAGAGCGCCGGCGTGCTGACGCCGGTCGCGCCGGAGAAGGTCAAAGAGGCCGAGGACAAGATGTGGAACTGGTACCTCGAGTGGAGCGGCATCGCGCGCACGGTGATCCACGACCGGCGTTCGCTCCGCGAGCTCGGCTTCCTCCGCCCGGTGCGCCGCCCCGACGGCACCGTGGAGGACGTCGTCGTCAGCGACGCCAACCTCCAGGACGGCAGCGCGAGCGGCGACGCGGCGAGCGGCGGTGACGCAGCCAACGGCGGGAGCGCAGCCAACGGCGGCAACGCAGCCGGCCCGAACGCAGCCGACGCCGGGAACGCAGCCAACGGCGGGAACGCAGCCAACGGCGGGAACGCAGCCAACGGCGGGAACGCGGCCGACGGCGGGAACGCGGCCGACGGCGGGAACGCGGCCGACGGCGGGAACGCGGCCGACGGCGGGAACGCTCCCCCCGGCGCGGACCTGGTCGGGCCCGGTGCGCCCGGCCGGGATCCAACTCCTGAACTGAACAGGCTCGCCGGCCTCCGGTCGGCGCCGAAGCTCTCCACGCTCGCCCTCTCGCCCCGCGCGGGAGGGCGAGCTTCTCATTGCGAGGTGGTACTTGGGTGGAGGTCGACGTGGTGCTGACTCCCCGGAGGTCGAGGGCGCTGACCGCGTCGGAGAGCAACGGCGTCGGAGACGAGGATTGCCCCTCGTCAGAGCGCCGGGAGGCCGGGGCGCGCACCTTGCTTGGATAGCGACGACCAGGATATAGCTTCGTGGCCGGGAGATGACGGTGGCAGGGCTAGCGCTGGGGGTCGACCAGACGTGCGAGCGTGTGATGGACGCTCTGGACGAACGTCGCTGCGCCTGGGTCGTCGGGGACATCGGTTCGGGCCGGTCGACGCTGGCGAGGACCCTCGTGAGGACGCTCGACCGGGCTGTGTGGGTCGATCTGCTCGAACTGGATGAGGCCGACGCGATCATCGGCGGCCTCTTCGGAGCGGTGGCTCACGTCGACGACGAGGAGGCCCGAAGGTCCATCCTGAAGGACTGGTCCTCGATGCAGGAGGCGACCCGTGAGCTCGCCGCCAAGGCCGGCGACGAGCTCACGGTCGTGGCCACTGTCCCGCGAACCTGGTCGATGGAGGCCGCCGTCCACGACGAGCCGTGGCAGAACGCCCTGGCGCATCGCGCGCGGGCCTTCCTGCAAGGACTGACGAGCGCGCGTCTCCGGGTCGTCGTCATCACGACCCGTGACACGCGGCCGGTCGAGCTGGGCCGAGACGGGCTCGAAACGATCCCGCTCGCCCGCCCGAAGAACACGAGAGCGCTTCTCCGATCGGTGGACTGGGGCGACTACGAGCAGGCCGCGCAGGCGCTCGACGCGGCCCTCCCCGAGGAGCTCGAGCCGTCCCCGATCCATCTCCGGTTGGCGGTCGGCGCCGTCGCGCTCGACGCCACGGCGCCGTCGATCGCGAGGGATCTGGAGCGTCCGCGAGGCGAGGCGCTGCGGGCCATCTCCGACGACATCGTCGACCGGTTGTCCCTCGAGAGGCACGACGAGCTCCGAAGGTCCATCGTTCGTCAGCTCCTCGCGCGGCGACCCATCCCGCGCGGTCAGGTCGAGGCGTTGACCGGCGTTCCGTCCGGCCACCGAGCCTTCGTGACCGAGTGCCTCGGCTACGGGGACGATGACATCCGAGTCTCCCCGGACATTCGACGGAGGTTCGGGCGACTCCTCGCGCGGCAGTCGGATGAGGATGCCGAGCTGCACGAAACGACGCACCGACGTCTCGCGGAGTACTACGAGACACTCGACGGTGCGGCGAACATCGCCAGCACCTTCGGGGCTGCGACGACGGCCTGGCTGGAGAAGACGCATCACCGCGCGCATCTCGAACCGGCGACCGAAGACGACTTGCCCGCCCGGGAGATGTACTGGGCTCGCGGGCGCGAGCTGAGCATTCACCGGAAACGCCCCGACGCGGCGGCGGCGGTCTACGAGAAGTGCGTGGCCAAGTTCGATGACGATGCGTACGCGTGGCACTACCTCGCCGTGAATCTCGAGCGCGCCGGCAAAGACCGAAAGCGCGCGGAGCAGGCGTACCGGCGTGCGATCGAGCTCGAGTCGAGCAATCCCTGGTGGAACAGCAGGCTGACCACGTTCCTCATCGGGCAAGGGCGGCCACGCGCTGCGCGCACTGCGTGGCGAGAGGCGTTGGATTGCGTCGACCCCGATGGCGAGCGCGTCGCGGAGAGTGCGTGGCTCGGGGAGCACTTTCATCGCTGGGCATGCAGAGCGTGGCTCGAGGTCGGAAGCGTCAGCGACGCGTTCGAGATTCTGCAGGGCATTCCGGACGAGGTGGTCCAGGCCTCGGAGAAGCTTCGCGAGCTCGAGCAAGATGTGGTCGACGCCGTGGAGGCGGAAGCGCTTGGCGGGTCGGTGTACCCCGAGTCCTATCCGATCGCGGATCGATGGAACGTGTCCGATCCTCTTCCGGCCGAACGAGACGGGCGGACGCTGGAGAAGTGGTTTCCGGGACGGATCTCCAGTGTCACGGACGCCCATGTCGAGGTGTTCTACGGCACTAGGCGAAACGGTGCCGACGACGCCGAGCGAGAGGCTGAGTACGAGGCAAGACTCAGCCGGATCCCGCGAGGCGAGTGGTCGAGGATCGCGTCCTTGGGTCCGCAGCGAGATGCGTTCGTGGTGCTGGGGATCTACGGCCGTGGCACGCAGTGGATCGTCCAGCAGCGCAGTGAGCGCGCCCCCGAGAAGCACGAGCGACCCAGTTCTTCCCCTCTCCTACTTCGACCGATGGCGCTCCCGGCCGTAGCTCCACTCGCCGAGCTCGAGAAGCTGGACCCGGGGTACCTCTACGTCTTCGCGATCGGACCGGGGCAGGGCGAGGCGATCGCGATCGCTCTGCCACGGCTTGGCTGGGTGGTGATGGATGGCTGCCGCGCTCCTCGACAGCGCTCGCGGGATCCCTTTCCCGTTGGGCGGATTCTCGAGCGCTACTGGAGAGACGATGACGAGCTGCGGCTCGTTCTCCTGACGCACCCGCATAGAGACCACGCCCATGGTGTCGCGGACTTGCTCGAGGAGCGGGCGCCGCGGCACGTCGCGCTGACCGGGGTGGACGACGCGAGCTCAGTGCGCCGCACGCTCGCCGATGAGGCGGCGCTGTGCGAGCAGCGGCGAAAGGAGGCCACGAAAGGCGAGAGCCTCGTGGCCGGGTCCGTGCTCCTCGCGCTGCGCGCGATCGAGCTGTGGGCGGAATCCCATCCAGAGCAGCTCTTGGCGCTCCACGACGGCGTCCGGACGTCCATCGCGCCGCCCGAAGGGCAGCCGCGACGATACGACAGGGGCAATGCTCCTCGCTACCGTGCGCTCGCCGTGGCCACGACCCGCCATGTGCGTCGCGCTCGACGCAAACCTGTATGCTCTCTCCGTGGCCGACTCGCCCGAGGTCGTGCGCTACCCGCTGGAGCGCCTCTTCACCGACCAGGACCATGACTGGGTCGCCGATGCGATCGCGCCCGTGTTGGCCTGGGTCCCGGGCCGTTCGAGAGCGAAGGCGAGCCCACCGTTCCGGTTCCCTCTGGAGGTCACTGGATGCGGTCGTGTGGACCGCCGCGCGGTGGATCTCACGTGGGACGAACAGGCGCTCGCGTCCCGCGTGCCGGGTGTTCTCGACCATGCGGGCCGACTACGCGCGGGCCGCAGCGTGCAGCGCGAACACGTCACCGAGCTCGCGGCCTACGGACTGTCGCTCGTCGCTATCTCAATTGTCTGGCCCGGGCGCCGCATCCAGGCGTTCTCGATTGGCGTGGCTCCCGACATCCTCTTCGATTTGACGCCCAACGCGCTCCGCGGCGTCGAATCGGCGGGACGCGCGACCGGCGGCAGGAGGGCTCTCGTCGTCGTCCGTAACGGCACGAAGACCCAGCGCGGCAAGCACGCCCAGCTCGCGGCGCGAACCGATCTGGCAGAGGTGCATCTGTCGTTGTGGTCTGCCAGCGCGCGCCACGGCATGATGGAGCAGGTTCTCCCGTGATGGTTCCCGCGACATACCAGGCGACGGTCGGCTCGAGCGGCAAGCTGAAGCTGAAGGCCAAGGCGCGGCTCGCGTCGGGAACGGACGACGACGTGTTCGATGCGTGCGTCCTACTCCACGAGGCAGCCCGCTTCGAACGGCACGCGGTCGCGGCGTTGGTCGACGCGCCCGCGGCGACTCGGTTCGCGGCCCGCGTCGAGGAGTGCGCGTGCCTGGTCGAGGGCCTCGATCCGGTCGGCGCCGCGCGGGTCTGGTCGAAGATTCGACAGGCCGAGTCGAGCCTCGACCCCGTGCTCGCGCGAGCGCTTCTCGACCGACTGACGTCCCGATACCAGCGTCTTCAACGCTCCTATGCGACGACGCTCGCAGGCACGACGACACTGCGGCAGATGTTCGCCTCGCACCGAATGGTGCCGGCGTCGGACGGGGAGCGTCGCCGGGCCGCGCACGATGTCGCCAAGTTGAATGCCGCGTTCCCGGGAGTGGCAAGCCTCTGGTGGACCGCGTATCGCCTCGCCGACGCCGCTGGCGATATCGGCACCGCATGGGCTGCGCTCGCCCGTGCGCGCCTCCTCGAGCCCGACAACAAGCGATTCGAGGCCATCGCCTTGCTCGCCGCGACACGAGCGCTGGGGCGTGACGCCGCGGAGGATCACATCGCACGCGTGCGAGGTCAGCTCACCACGGCCGGGCCGGAGATTTGCCTGATGTACTCGCTCGCCGAGCTCCGGCTGGCGTCCTCGGGGCCGGCGCCTGAGCGCGCCGCGCGGTGGGAAAGCGCGCTGCGGGCGGCGCAGTCGGGGCGCGCACAGGGTGCGGCCAGAAAGCTCTCCGACAACCTGCGCGCCGTCGAGCTGCTTGCGGAGTCGTACATCCGAGGCACGTCGCCGAGCATCGAGTTGCTCTACCTCGCCGGGCTCGGCGAGGTCGCGGCTCGCGTCCGGCCGGCCGACGATCTTCTCGAATTGCTCACGACAGAGGGCGTCGAGCGCCTGTCCCGCTCCGAAGCCGCGTAGCTGTCGATTGCCCCAACGAGGCTCGTATGGAGGGCTCGCGCGGAGCGACGGGCTCACGGGCTGCGGGGTCGCGAAAGCCGAGGCCGAGTAGCTGCCCTTCGTCCATCCCCTGCCGCGCGCTATCAATCCGCTCGGCGGCTCGGCGGCGACGTGCACCTTCGAGAGCGCGATCAGCCGCGCCCAGCCTCGTCGACATCGGCGCCCCGACCCTCTGGCTCCGTCGATCCCCCTGTCCTTCGGTCATCACGCCGCCCTGCTCCCCTCGAGCCCGAGCGCGGTCGGCGCCATCGCCGTCCGGCGCGTGGAGCTCCACCGCCGCCGCGAGCGCCCTCGTGCGGCGGGTCCGGCGGAGTGTGCAGGGCTGGAGATCGGTCCCG
Source organism: uncultured Pseudomonadota bacterium (assembly GCA_963832725.1). Classification (GTDB taxonomy): domain Bacteria; phylum Myxococcota_A; class Polyangia; order Polyangiales; family Sandaracinaceae; genus JAEZBP01. The sequence goes on along the minus strand of CAWHVG010000005.1, from coordinate 979,340 downwards.
GACGCGATGATCGCGCGATCGACCCGGAGGTCGGTCCGGCGGGGAGCGCGGGATCTCCGATCGACCCGCGTGTGATTGCCGTTCTGCGCGCGCGAACCGCGATCCACCCGCAGGTGAGGTGCCGATCGAGGTGCGGAGAGGCCGGTTGACCCACGTGTGGATCGCCCTTCGAGCGCGCGATCGGCGATCGACCGGCAGGTGGGACGGCGATCCGGGTGCGCGGAGGGCGCCTCACCCGCGTGTGAACCGCCGATCGAGCACGGAATTCGGCGCTCACCCGAGGGTGAGACACGGATCGTCCACGAATTCCTCACGCATCTCGCTCCTCGGCGCTCTCGCGCCCTCCCCCGAGCTCGAGCTGGGGCGAGGTCCGCTCGGGCAAACGGCGCTCGCGGTCCTTCACGGCCTTCGGGTTGGCGGCGGCGAAGGCGGCGCGGGCTTCGGGCTCGTCGGGGGCGCGGAGATGCCACTCGGCGCCCTGCTTCTCGCTGATCTTCAGCTCGAGCTCCCAGCACGCGGCCGGGAGAAGAGTCCAGAGGCCGGGCTCGAGGAGGCGGAGCTCTTCGATGGGGCCGGCGTCGCGCGTCTCGGCGTCGTCCTGCTTCGACGAGGGGCTGTCGGAGGACGCTTTCTTGGACGCGCCCTTCTTGGCGGAGCTCTTCTTCGATGAACGCAGGCGGCGGAGGGCTTCTTTCTCGACCGCGGCCAGGGCCTCTTCGGGTTTGTCCGAGAGGTAGGCGGCGCGGTGGGCGGCGTCGCCTTCGTCGCCGGTCGGGCCGAGGGCGAGGCCGGGCGGGTCGTAGGGCTGCTCTTCGATGCTGGAAGTCCGGGCCGATCTCGTCCTGGAGGCGCAGCTCCCAGGCCCAGGCGCGGGCGGGGTGGTAGCGCCAGAAGCAGCCGTGGGCGACGCCGAGGGACGGGTCCTCCTGGCACTTCGCGTCGACGCGGGTCGGCCAGTAGCGCATGGCCAGGTGGGACCAGTCGTAGTCCTTCTTGCCCTTGGCGGCGGCGAGCTCCTTCCACCACTTCTTCGGGTCCTTCCACTGCGGGTCGAGCAGCGGCCAGAGCGCGGCGCTGTTGATCATCACGCCGTCGTCGAGGTCCGGGCGCGTAGCGGGCGTCGACCTCGCGGTCCGGTGCACTTCGGGTCGGTGGGCGGCGGGCCCTTCTCGGCGCACTGGCTCGACCATGGCGATGAAGTCGTCCAGCTCGTCCCGCCACTTCGAGCACCTGGTCGTAGCGCTTCTCGGCGGCGCGGGCGGCTCTTCTTGTCGGCGCCGTCGCGGGCGGCGCGCAGGTCGGTCAGCTCGCCGTCGAGGCGGGCTTGGGCGTCGGTGCGAGGTGGTCGGCGAGCAGGACCCGCAGCGTCTGCGCGTCCAGCGGTGGATGTTGACCCAGGCGACGAAGGTCTTCTTCGCGCGACGAGAGCGGCCAGTGGATGGGCCGGTTCTCGTACATGCCGCTTGTGGACGTCGTTGAAGAACTTCGAGGCGCAGCCAGTCGCGCAGGTCCCGGCTCGTCGATGGCCGCGCCGTGCTCGGTCCAGGCGGCGTGGAGCGGCTTGGCGGCCGGGTGGCCGAGACTGTCGCGGCGATCGTTGGCGTCGAGGGTGCCGTCGAGGAAGAGGATGCCGGCGGGCAGGGCGTGCGAGAGGTCGGCGCGCTCGGGTCGAGGATGCCCTCGCCGCTCCGCGCCGAAGCGGCCGAGGGCGACGCCGAGGGCGAAGCTGAGGTGGTCGGTCGCGGGCTCGGGATCGTAGTCCGGCTCGTAGGGCGGGAGCGGCGCGCCTTCGGGGCGGTCGACGGCGGCCTGGGCCCAGTCCTGGGCGTAGCGCCAGGGGGAGGGGCCGGGCTGCTTGAACTCGACCGAGGGCTCGCGGTGGGACTCGTGCTCGCCGAACGCGAGGTCTCGATCGTGCTGAAGATTTCAGCGACGAGCCTATCGACTTGAAGCAGCGGCAGCCGTTCGACGTCGCGCTGTGTAAAGTGAATCGTCGGATTCAGATCGCATGCGATCCGTCGTGTCGTCGAGCTGTTCAGCGTGCAAACTGTTCGTGGGATGTCCGACGGGAACGCTGACGATCCTGTAGATCCGAAGATGCTGCGGAAACGGTGGGCGCGCGCGCTGAAAACGAGTGGCCTGATTGCGCTATAGGCGACGCCCGGCACAAAATAGTAGCTCTCGGCTCTGAATTCGACCGGTACGCGCTTCCATACTTGTCACTCCTGAAGAACTTGCATCTCGAGACCGTCGTGCGTGCCATCGACCAGTATCGTCTAGCGGCTCAAACCAACGTCGCGGACTGAGCGCCCATGACCGTGGGGGCCCAGCCTCGGGTTAGCTCCGGCGCGAACGTTTCTGTTGTGCTAACGGCTCGTGGATTTTGTGGTTCCCATGGTTTGAGCACGAAGCGGCTGTTGTCGGAGGTTGACATGCCTTCGCGGACAGGGCTTTCGTCTCCGATCTTTGCCGCGCGTTCATAGGTCGTGATGAAGTTTCTGGGCCCACCAATAGACCAGCGGCCACTCGGGCACGACCTTCAGCGCCGCCGGGTCGAACTCGTGGCGACCGACCTGGCAGAGGGTGGCGGCGCGCTTGCGCTGCGTCCGCTCGCTGTCCCGCGAGTGGTCCTCCCGCGGCGTCGGGCAGAGGGCGAGCGCTCTCGGCCGCGTGGCGTCCCGCGGCGAAACACGCTGACCGACGACGCTGACCACCTCGTCGGGCACCTCCTCGAACGCGCCACGATCGAAGTCCCCGAGCGCGCGCAGATCGAAGTGCTCGAGCAGATGCTGCCGCAGCCCCGCGTACTGCTTGATGAACATCCAGTTGCGCATCGTCAGCAGCGCCGAGACGCCGCCGTCGCGCACCAGCTCCAGCCCGCGCAGCAGGAACGCCGCGTAGAGGTCGGCCTTGCCGAGCGGGTACGTCCTTCTGCGACGTACGTCGGCGTCCGCCATCTTGCTCGTGCCCTGGTACGGCGGGTTGCCGACCACCAGGTCGTAGGTTCCCTCGCGGACCATCCGCACGAAGCGCACGCCGGCGGCGAGCTGCTCGCCGCGCAGGCGCAGGCCCAGGTCGTCGCCGCTGTGTGTGCTTCGCGAGGAAGTCTTCGAGCTCGGTCGAGCAGAGTGCGCTTGGCCTCGTCGCGGACCGAGAGCGCGACACGGTCCGGCTCCGCGCTCGAAGTCGTCGTCGAACGAGGTCGCCCTGCTCGAGCGATCGACCGTCGCTCGTCTAGCGCAGCGTCTCGTGCCGCGTCCAGATGGCCTCGTCCACCGCCGCGGTCCACCTTGAGCAGGCTGCCCAGGTGGTCGGCGCCGCGCAGAGCGTGGACGAGCGTGTCGGTCAGCGCGCCCGGGATGCCGGTCTCGCGCTCCACCTCGCGGCGGAGCTCGACCAGCGCCGGGTCGTCGTCGGCAGGCTCGCCAGGCGCAGGTTCGAGGCCACCAGGTTCAGCCGCTCGGGCTCGCGCGTCGGGGCCGACGCTGCCGGGCCTTGAGCCACAGGGCCGCGGCGGCGATCTGCACGGCGCGCGGGTCGAGGTCGATGCCGTGCAGGTTGTGCTCGAGGATGCGCTCGACGATGGCGCGGTCGGACCAGCGCTCCGTCGCCGGCTCTCGACCGCGGTGCCGCGCCTCCTCCCGGTAGAGCGCGACGAGCAGGTCGAACGCGACGACCAGGAAGTGCCCCGAGCCGACGGCCGGGTCGAGGAGCTTCAGGTCGCGCACGCTCTCGGGCGCCTGCGTCGACGGCGTCTCGTCGGGGATCGGCTGCGGCACGTAGTAGGCCCAGCGCCGCTCCAGCTCGGTGTCGAGCGGCATCAGCGCGTGAGCGCGACCTCGCCGGCCTCGCGCTTGGCCCGCCACTCGGCGCGCCGCGCTTCCAGCCGGTCCAGCGTGCCGCTCGCCTCGACCTCGGGCGTCCAGCCGTGCTTCTCGCACATGGCCAGCCACATCGGGCCGAGGCTGTTCTGGAGCAGCCAGTCCACCATGTAGCGCTCGGTGAACATCTGCGTCTTGCTGGCGATCTCGTGCGGCTCGACCTTGCCGCCGCCGTTGAGCTTCGCGTCGAGCGCCTCGCGCTCGGGGTCGTTCCAGTACTGGTAGACCCAGCCGAGCGTCATGTCGTCGGTCCAGCAGCTCGCGAGCGCCGGGTCGTCGAGCGCCTCGATCGACGTGCCGGAGCAGGTCGCGGCCGGACCGGGACGAGGTCGGCGACGCCGGCCGGGCCGTAGAGGCCGGGCAGATCGATGGCGAGCTCCTCGAACACCAGCTGCAGGAGGAAGGCGTAGCCCTCGGTCTCGTCGTCCGGCACGAGCGCGGGCGCGAGCTCGCGGAACTCCCGGTAGCCGCGGCTGTCCCAGCCGCCGGTCACCACGGCGGCGAGCGCAGCGGCCGTCCCGTCGGGCCAGGCGCCTCCATGAGCCGCAAGCATGACCAGCCGGTTCAGCAGCGTGTAGGCCGCCTGCTTCTCCGCCTCGCGGCGGAAGTCCGCCGCCGAGCGAGCGCCCGCCTTCTTGCCCTTGGCCTTCTCGGCGCCGGCCCCCTTCGAGCCGGCCCCCTTCGAGCCCGCACGGTCGGCCCGGACCTGCTCCTCGAGCCACGCCTCGAAGCGGGCTCGCTTCATGGTGCGCGCCTCGTCGAGCCCCGCGTCCTCTCCGCGCGGGATGGCGAAGCGGTACTCCGTCTCCACCGCCGCGCCGAGCGCCTCGAGCAGATATGCCCTGAGCTCCCGGATGGTCTGCGAGAGCTTCCGCTTCGCCTCGGACGTCATCGTCCCGGTCGCGGTCACGAGGCCTCCATCATTCCGAGCCCGTCCTGCCGGGCGAGCGCTAACCAAAAAAGAATTACGTTAGGGCACGCGAGCCGGTAAACGGACGCAACCGTTGGCGAATGGGCGCGTCGCTGGTCTCCCGGGCTTGCTCCTCCGGGCACCGGTTCAGGGTGATGCGCGCACCGGACGTCGTTCGCTATCGAGCCGGACCCCCTCCGGATGCGAGCGAACCGGCTTCCGTGCGCCCGGACGGCGCTCACTGGCTGGCTCCCGCGTCAGTCGCTCCCTGCTGGGCAGCGGCGGCACGCTCGAGCTCGCGGTCCCGTCGCTCTTCCTCCTCGCGGATGGCTCGCTGCATCGGCGTCGGCGGGTACGGGTCCGATTCGCCGGACCAGGGGATGCCGCGCTCGCGAGCCAGCTCCGCCTCGGTGGGCGTGACGCGATCGACGCAGAGGAGGCGCCGCGCCTGTCTGCTCAGCTTCGCCATGGTGGTCACCCTTCGCATGGGGCCGGCTCCGCGGCGCGGCCCTCGCATCGCCGTCCCGTCCCAGCGGGCCACCGCCCGCTCCCCGATGATCGACGTGGAGAGCAGCAGGTCGTCCTGCCAGCGGGAGCCGGATCGGTAGTAGGGCGGCGGGTCGCCCCATTCTCGCCACTCGACGATCAGCGCGCCGCCTGCGAGGGAGCGGAGATCCGCGTCGGGTTCGTGCTCTCGAGCACCCGTGTACTCGAAGCTCACGTAGCACCCGTCGAAGACCAGCGCGTAGCTCGAGGTGCTGTCCTGCCAGACGCCGACACGATCCGGATGAGCCGCGCTCGGGCACGGCTGGATCGGAAGACGAGGCGCGAGATCGCACGACGCCGCAGCACGCACAGGCGCAGCTCCACACGCGGTGGAGAGCGGAACCAAGAGCAACACCGCGAGCAGGAGCTTGGAGCGGATCTCCGGACCGCTCCCATCCCCTTGCCGGTGGGATGGCGGCCGTCCGCGACCTGGCCCCTCGCGGTGTTCCCGCAGCTCCGCTCGCTGCGGCGAGCTGCGGCTCTGCGTCCGCCTCCAGAGGTCGGGCATTACTTCAGCCTCACGCGGACGCCCTTCTCGATCTTCGCGAGCAGGCGCGCTTCGAGCTCTTCGAGCAGGGCCTTCACGTCCTCGACGGTGGCCAGCTCGCGGTTGGACAGGCCGAGATCGAGGCGCTCCACGATGGCTTCGCCCTCGCTCAGGAGCTCGTCGAGGAGATCGTTCGCTTCCTCCTCGGCGCGAGCGAGGGCGACGAGGAAGTGGTCTTTCAAGGCGGCCAGCGGCGGGTGGAGCGCGTCGGCGCTGGTGTTCGTCTCGGCGCTCAGGAACGGCCTGAGGACGGCCTCCGACTGCTTCGCGCTCAGGGTGCTGAAGCCGTCGCGCCGCTTGAGGTTGGCGCGGCGCTGCTCGGCCTCTTGCTCCTGCCAGGCGAGGAGCTTGGCCCGCTCGGCGCGGTAGGCCTCGCGAAGTCGGTCGAGATCCGGGTCGAGCGCGACGATCTCTTGCCAGGGGCGCTCGCGGCGGAGGTGATTGGCGATGCGCGCGGCCGCCTCTTCGCCTTCGGCCGAGAGCGCTTTCCGGTCGGAGAGCTGCTTCGCTTGGTGGTCGCGTACGTCGGCCGCCGCCCGGACGGCGGCGATGGAGGCGTCGGTCAGCTCTTTGTCGAGCTCGTTCAGCTTCTTGAAGCCGTCGTTCAGCGTGTTGAGGTGCTTCTTCACGCGGGCGACGCAGGGCTTGGTCTGCCGGCAGATGGCCACGCACTTGTCGAGCGCGTCCTGCAGCTTGGTCAGCTCGACGGGCGGCTCGGGGCGGTCCGGCAGGTTGGCGTGCCGCGCGAGCACGTCCCGGAGGCGCGCGGCCTGGGGCGGGAAGAGCGAGGCGACGCTGTCGGCGATGAGGTGATCTTCGCGGTCGATGGGCTTGTGGAGCTGGGTGTCGAAGAAGCGGCAGATGCGGTTTCGCGCCGCGACGCCGATGTCGTCCTCGCCGGCCGGCACGATGGTGGCCCGCTTGAACGCGCGGTCCTTGTCGAAGACTTCGCGCACGCCGGCGTCGCGGAAGGCGGTGATCTCCGCCATCCCTTCGGGCTGGATGCGGATGCGGCTGGCGCGTAGCAGGCCGGCGACGCACGCCTTCACCACGTTGTCCGTGTAGCCGTAGGGCGGGCCGCCGAAGTGCGTGAGCAGGAGGGCGCCGCTCAGGCCCTCGTCGCTCTCGATCTTCTCGAACACGCGGACGGGCACCGCGCCGCTGCAGGCAGGGACGTAGCGGCCGCTGTCGAGCTCGAGGATGCCCAGGCCGTCGGTCAGGAACTTCGGCGACGGGCCGGAGAGCTCGTTCTCGAGCAAGACCAGGAGCTCCGAGGGCTGGACCTGCGTCGCGTCGAAGTGCGGGAAGAGATCCGGCAGGATCTTGGTCCCCGCGTCGAGGAGCGCGGTGGCGAACGCGGCGCCGTGATCGCGCGGCGTCATGGGGCGGCCCTCGAAGTACATCTTCCCGCTCATGAACGCGTCGTCGACCGCGGCGCGGAGGCGAGAGGCGAGGTCCTCGAGGTTGTTCTGCTCTTGCTGGAGCAGGAGCTTCTTGGCCGGGATCAGCGACTCACGGCGCGGCTCGTACTTCTTCACCATCGCGCGGGAGCGGACGTAGTCCCTTGCCATCTCCTCGAGCGGGTCGGTCTCGCCGACGACCCAGACGAGCCTCTTCTTCAGCGCGGTCTCGTCGCTCAGCTTGATCCACTCGCTCTCGAGCCGCGCGTCTCGCGAGGTCAAAAAGCGCAGGTCCACGCGGATCGCGGCCGGGTCGCGGGACGCTTCGATGGGCTGGTCCTCCGCGCGCCGGCCGTCCGAGTAGAGGCCGGACCAGGGGAAGGGGCGGCCCTGCCAGCGCGGGCGCTCCGGCGTGCCGAGGAGGTACTTGAGCGTGTCTTGCACGACCTCGCTGCGCGCTTCGGTCGGCGCGGGCATGTCGCGGCGCTCGCGATCCCACTCCTCGCCGGCAGACGACTGGATCTTGTAGCCGCCCTTCTCCGAGTAGCCGAGGAGGTTGCGGCGGCGCAGCTCCTCGAGCGCGCTCGGTCACGTCCGACACCTGATTGCCGCGGTCGATGTGGTCGTAGAGGCACTGCGCGACCAGCTCCGGCGTCGTCGCCGCGCCCGACTCCTGGATGAGCTCGAGCAGGGCCACCGCCTTGGCCGCCCGCAGGCGGAGATCCGAGCCACCGTCGCCGGCCCCGTCGGCGCACTGGGCGAGGATGCGGGCCATGCTCGACTGCACGTCCGAGTCGAGCGCGGTGTGCTGGACCTCGTAGATCTGGTCGAGCGTGACGAGGTGGCCGACCTCGCGCTCGGCGAGCTTCTGGGTGCGGAAGAGCTCGCCGAGGAGCTGCAAGAGCCCGCGGATGGCCTGGTCGTCGCCCTGCGCGCGGGCCGAGCGGGTCCGCAGCGCGCTGGTGATCTGCAGGAGCAGGTCGATCTGCCCCGGCAGCATCGGGTAGACCTCGACGAACTCTTCCGGCGAGACGTCGCGGCAGCCGTAGGCGTAGAGCTTGAGGTCGTGCCGGTGCTGGGCGAAGAGGGCCGCCAGCGGCCTCTTGTGCTCGGGCTTCTTCTGCAGCAGGCGCTTGTGGACGACGTCGCGGATGTTCGTCGCTGCGAGGTGCACCCGGAGCGAGGGCGGGAAGCGGTCCTTGGCCCAGACCAGGAAGGAGTCGTCCGCCTCCTCGTCGAGCTTCTGCTGGCCGAGCGCGAGGAGCCACGCCTTGCCGCGGAGCCGGGCGCCGAGCGCGGTGGCGAACGCGCGGAGCCGATCGACGCGATCCTTGTTGGCGAGGATGTACTGCGAGACCTCGTCGACGACGAGGAAGAGCGTGGACTGTGGGCTCCGGAAGCGGAGCATGTCGCCGATGGCTGCGACCGCGTCCTCCGGCGACTCCGAGCGGGCGTGTGTGCCGCCGCGGCTCGTGAACCACGCCATCGGATCGGTGTAGCGCTCGGGGAACATCTCGCTCATCACCAGCGAGAAGTCTTCCTCGGCCAGCGCCTTGTCCTTCACGTCGTCCCAGGGCCGGTCGAGCGCGCGCTCCGCCGTCTCGAGGAAGCGATCCCACTCGCCGTCGCGCTCGAGGCCCAGCTCGAAGTCGGCGACGAGCGGGTCGGCGCGAGAGTAGCCGAGGCGATGCTGGACCTGGCGGAGGGCCGCGGCGTGGATGTGCTCGTTGTCGCGCGCGACGCCGCCGACGTCGAAGACGACGGCGATGGGATCGACCTTCGTCCGCAGCGCCGTCCAGGCCTCGCGCAGCTCGTCGCTCCTGGGGGAGGTGTCGCGGCGGAGCCAGGCCTCGGCCAGCGAGACGCCGTCCGGCAGCTCGATGCCGTCGAGCGCGAGGCCGAGGAGCTTGGCGAAGCTCGACTTGCCGGAGCCGTAGAAGCCGGAGATCCACGCGGTGGGCAGCTCGGGGCCGCCGTTCTTGTCCAGCTCGCGGACGATGCCGGTGAGCAGGCGGACGTACTGCTCGTGGATCCCGTTCGGCACGCGCCGGTGATTCGGGTGATCGTCCGGCCAGCCGCCGGTGATGATGTACTCCGAGACCTCGTCGGCGAGCTTGCGCGGGCGTCTGCTCGTGGAAGTAGACGACCGGCGGGATGTCGCGCGTGACGTCCGATTCGAAGAGGTCGCGGATCAGCAGATGGGTCGGCATGGCGGGCTCACGGGTAGATACGAGTGATCCGGGTAGTCATCATGCGGCTTTCCAGGCGGCGTTCAGCGGGAGTGCGCCCGCAAGCGAGTGCCGAGGAGCGTACATGAGTACGTGACGAGACCGAGTGCGGACGTAAGCCCCGATCAACGTCGCCTGGGAAGTCGTCGTTCACGAACACTCCAGCGCTCACGGGTAGATGCGAGGGCGGTAGTCGCTGTCGGGCTCGAGCACGCCCATGAACGAGAGCGCCGTCTGGCCGCGGCGCTGGCCCGGGTAGAGCAGGACGACCGGCACGTTGTCGGTCCGGCCGTCGAGATGGCGCAGCAGCGCCGAGGAGCGGAAGAAGGGATAGAGCGCGCCGGCGCGGCCGATCAGCGCCAGCGTTCGGTCCACCTTGTCCGGGTGCTTCTCGACGTGGGCGTGGATGGCCTCGCTGCAGTCCTTGGCGATGCCGTCCTGCCCCTCGATGAGCGGCGTCAGCTTCGACTTCAGGTAGTTGAGGCCGCGGCTCGTCTCGACCTCGGCCATGCGCTTCTCCATGGCGATGACGCGCTCGGCCCACTCGTCGCCCTGGGCGCGGATGCGGGCCATCGAGAGCTGCTGCAGGTCCAGCGGCAGGACCTCCCAGCCGGAGGCTTTCAAATCGGAGAAGAGGCGCTGCATCTCCCGGCGCACCGCGAACTCGTCCGCCGGGTCGTACTGGAGGATGGCGAAGCGGTAGTTGCGCATCGTGCTGATGCGCGGGCCGTCTTCGTGGATGAGGTCCTTGCGGAGTGCCTCGAACGCATCGCGAACGGGTGCTCTCGAGAAGAGGGGCTCCGTCATGCCGCCGCTCCGAGGTGGGCGTCGGCCCACGCGGCCAAGTCGGCGTGGGCCCAGGTGAAGTCGTTCAGGTCGCCGGCGCGCCTGAGCGCGATGCCGTCGACGGTGCGGAGCCGGTCGGCGAGCGAGGCGCCGTCGAGACCGAGCGAGCGGAGGTAGGGATTGTCGGTCAGCCGGCCCTGGAAGTGGACGCCGCGGAGCAGGTGAAGGAGATAGGCGAGCGCCTCGTCCGGCACGCGCGGGAAGGCCAGGGGCCGTGGATCGCGCCGGGACGTGACCAGCCCCGCGGCGAACGCCGAGCTGAGCAGCTTGCTCGCGAACTGGATGCAGGTCGGCATCGTCCAGTCCGCCGCGTGCTCGCCCACCCAGCGCACGATGAGGTCGCGGGTGATCGTCCTGCGATCCTCGCGATGCCGCGAGGGGAAGAAGTCGCCCGTCAGCTCGCGGTAGATCGGATCGGCGAGCTGCAGATGCCAATGGCAGATCAGCTTGCGCGTGTCGGGCGACATCGCGCTCCAGCGGTGGAGCACCGAGAGGGAAGGCGGGAAGGCGTCGAAGCGGTGGCGGAAGTTCGCGATCAGGACCTCGACGCGGGCCAGGCTGCGCGCGCCGAACCAGTACTCGTCGAAGGCCTGCTTCGGGATCGGTGAGGTAGAGCCGTCGCAACGGTTCCAGTACGCGCGGGCGTCCTCCACCTCGAGCGCGCACTTCAAGATGCGCGTGTGCGGCTTCGTCGCCTCGCCGGGCTTCACCGAGCGCTCCGGAAATGCGGCATCGGGTAGTGGTCGGGGAGGGGATCGAGGGCGGCGACGAGGCGGCGGACGACCTGCTCGAGCGAGTCGGGCGGCGCGCCCCTGAGCTGCCTCCCGGTGGGGGCCGCTTCGTAGGTCGCGTCGCCGTGGCCGCGGACCCACTCGCGGAAGGAATCGAGGTCCCAGCTCACTTCGACGAGCCCGCCGTAGTGGGGGAGGGCGAGCCCAGGCGCGACGCCCGTCCGCTCGAGCTCCGTCAGCCGCTCGTCGATGCGCTCGTCGAGGGCGAAGCCGAGGCGGTAGAGCGAGAGCACCGTGTCCGGGTCGTGCACCTTGGCACGCAGCGCTGCGTCCGTGCGCCGCGCCGCTTCGCGCACCGCCTGCACCACCGCCCAGTCCCACGTGTGCGGCAGCAAGCGCTTGAAGAGATCCTCGCCGCCGAACTCGCTCATCATGTCCGAGCGCCACCAGCCGAGGCGCGGCTCCTCGCCGCCTTCGCCGGCCCACGCGACGGCGATCTGCGCCGCCAGCGCGATGTCGATCTCGGCGACCGGAACCTGTCGTACGTCTGCGGATCGCATTCGTCCTCGCACCCTCGCGCCGTCCTCGGCGCTGCGCTTCGAGCTGCGCGGGCAGCCCGCCGAGCCCGTGACTCCAGGACCCGTCGGTCTACCACGAGGTGGACGTTTCCTGCGACGGTGAACTGACGGTCGCCGGCGAGATCGACGCCGGCGGCATTCTCGACTCACGAGTCGTTTCGAAGGGAGGCGCGAGGGTGTCGCGACAGAGGCGAGCGCATGGAAGCGCATTGGTCGGCGCGGAGCATTGGTCGCAGAGGGTGATGGGAGGGGTACCGTTGCGATGATGGATAGCGCGGGTGGTCACCTCGATGATCCGATTCGGACGCGGCCGGAACGCGGGGGCCGGAGGTCGCCAGGAGCTCGCGTCCTTCGGCCGCGGGGTCGCGCGATAGCTGTTCCGAGCCCGGATCGGTCACGGTGACGAAGCCGTCCATCGCGGCCGAGGATGGCTCAGGATCAGCCACCAATCTCTCCGGTCACTCGCCGGCTGATTCGGAAGTTCCCCGCGCAATCCGTGTCGCTCCTCCCATCGATAGGTCAGTCGCCGCTCTGTTCTTGGTGTTGGTGGCTGCTGGATGCGGGGCCGCGTGGTCCACACGGCCGGCGGCACAGCCTCCGGCCACCGAGGCTCATGCGCCGGACCCGGACGCGGTGTGGACGGCAGCGGAGCGGAAGCTCGAGGAAGGCGACGAACGCGGCGGCACCACCGTTGCGCTCTTCGCTTTCGCGGCGGCGACGACGACCGTTATGCTCCACTGCCATGAGGCTCAGCTTTTCTTGCTCCTTTTCTTTCGTGGCTCTCGTGATGGTCGCAGTCTCCGTCGTGGGCTGCGGCGGGAGCGACTCCCCGCCCTCCTGCGGCGGCGGCGATGTCCTGCCGAGCTATGAGCTGACCGCGTCCGGCATCACCGTCGAGATCACGACCGCACCCTTCGATGTGCAGGTGCTCGACGGCGACGGCACCGAGGTCCTCGCCACCGCGACGCCTGGTGCCGGCGACGTGCCCGACGGTTACGCGGCCGCGGCCTGGACCACCGGGACGCTCCGCCACCACGCCAGTCCGACGCCCGGCTACGATCATTTCTCTGCCCACCTCGATCCGTGGCGCGACCTCGAGGTCACCGGCGCCGACGCGACGGCCACCTCGGTCACCCTCCACCTGCGCACGCGCGACGAGCAGAACCCCTCGTGCGTGACCCAGACCTTCACCGTCCGCGACTCGACGCTGCGGGTCGAGGCCAGCCTCGATACCGACGCCACGCCGCCGCGGGCCTGGAGCGCCGGCTTCGCGACCACGCCCGACGAGGGCTTCCTCGGCTTCGGCGAGCGATTCACCCACACCAACCACCGCGGCCACCCCGTCTACTCGTGGGCCGAGGAAGGCGGCATCGGCACCGGCGAGGGCAACCTGGCGTCGCCGACCAACCCGTTCCCGAACGGCGAGGAGATGGCGTATTACCCGGTGCCATTCTTCGTCTCGACCCGCGGCTACGGGTTCTGGCTCGACACCACCTGGCGCAGCCAGTTCGAGTTGGCGACCGAGCGCGACGACGCGTGGCGAGTTTGGGAGACCGGGCCGAGCTTGGCCTACGAGGTCTACACCCCGACTCCGGGCGACGCGCGGCCGTGGCCGTACCAGCTCATCGATCTCTTCACCGCCAAGACCGGGCGGCCGATGGAGGCGCCGGCGTGGGCCTACGGGCCGCGGCGCCGGTTCGGTCCGAACAGCATGCAAAGCGGCGTGTCCGAGGACCAGGCCATGCGCGATCTCGATCTCGCGATCACCACGGTCGACGATGCGCGTCACTTCTACCCCAACGGCTCGCAGATCGGCCACGAGGACGAGATCAGGGCGTGGATCGCGCGGGCCCAGGCCCTCGGCTATCGGGTCCTCGGCTACTTCAACTCGATGATCTCACAGAGCCCCGACAGCCCGCTCGCGGCCCGCGCGACCGAGGGCGTCGCCAACGGCTACTTCCTGACCGACAGCGACGGGAGCTTCCCGGACGTCTGGATCCTCACCGGCGGCGAGACCGTCCAGCTCTACGTCGTCGACTTCACCTCGGCCGCGGCCAGCGCCTGGTACGCGGACACCTTCGACGAGGCGACCGACCTCGGCTACTCGGGCTGGATGTACGACTTCGGCGAGTACGTCCTGCCCGACGTGGTCGCATCCAACGGCATGACCGGCGAGGAGGCCCACAACCTCTACCCGGTGCTCTATGCCAAGGCGCTCCACGATCACATGGAGGCCGGTCCACTGGCAGGCGACTGGTTCGCGTTCATGCGGAGCGGCTACACCGGATCGGCGCAGTACGTGACGGGAGTCTGGTCGGGCGATCCGGCGGCGTCGTTCGAGGACTCCGACGGTCTGCCCAGCATGCTGCGGGCGGGCATCAACATCGGCGTGTCCGGCGTGCCCAACTGGGGCGGCGACATCGGCGGCTTTCATTGCATCGCAGACGGCGCGGCCGCCGCCGACGGCGAGCTGATCACCCGGTGGATCGAGCAGGGCGCGCTGACTCCGATCATGCAGGACCAGAACGCGTGCGTCGGCGGCGACGCCTCGATGAAGGCCAGCATCTGGACTTCGGCCGACGCCCAGGCGGCGTGGAAGACCTACGCCCGGCTCCACACGCGGCTCCAGCCCTACTTCCGCGCGCTGGGCCAGCTGGCCCACGAGACCGGAGCGCCGATCATTCGCCACGTCTTCCTCGAGCACCCCGACCGCGTCGACTTGGCCGGCGAGGATACGGCCTACTACCTGGGTCCGGCGCTCTACGTCGCGCCGGTGATCACCCGCGGCGCGGTGACCAAGACCGTCGACCTGCCGGCCGGCACCTACCTGGATTGGCACGACCAGACCCTGGTCGACGGTGGCGCCGAGGTCACCCTCGACGCGCCGCTGGCCAAGCTGCCGCTGCTCTTGCGCGCCGGCTACCTGGTCCCGCTCCTCGATCCGACGATCGACACGCTCTCGACCGAGGACGATCCCGACATCGTATCGGCGGACGACGTCGCCGACGTCTACGACGTGGTCGGGCTCCTGGTCGCCGGCGAGGCCGATGCGAGCTTCACCCTGCACGATGGCGGCACCCTCGACGCGTCGTGGTCCGGCGGTTTCGAGGCGCCGGCGGGGCTGACCGAGGCCACGACCGAGGACGAGCTCTCGACCTGCGACGGCTGCTGGAAGCGCGACACGCTCGCTCCCACCCTCGATCGCGTGCGGATCAGCGCGCCGGCGGGCACGGTCACCGCCGGGGGCCTGACCGTGACCTCGCAGACAGGCCGTCGCATCCGCTGGGACCTCTACGTCGTCACGCCCTGACCGGGCGCCGGCCGGTTGCTCGGGGTGCGGTGGCGCTCGGGGGGCGGTGACCTCCTCTCCCCCCTGCCGGAGACCCCTCGGGACCTGGGCGGAGAGGGCCCGCAGTCGAGTCCGGCCCGGCGCCACTCCCCTCGACCGGGGACTCTCACCTGGACACGCTGCCGATGCGGTTATAGTGCCACCAGCCATGCCGAGCTTCGCGTCCATCGACGTCGGCTCCAATGCTTCGCGGCTCTTGATCGCCGAAGCCGACTCGCCCTCGACCATGCGCTACGTGGAAGGGCTGCGGATGCCCGTGCGCCTCGGCCACGGGGTGTTCCTCACCGGTCGGCTCGACCCGAAGGCGATCGACGACTGCGTGGCGGCGCTCGCGGAGTTCAAGGCGCATCTCGCCAACCGTGACATCACGGCGATGCGGGCGGTGGTGACGGCCTCGGCCCGCGACGCGGTCAACTCCGACGAGCTGCTCGAGCGCGCTCGCGACGAGGCCGGGATCGAGCTCGAGGCGATCCCCGGCACCGAGGAGGCCCGGCTGGTGAAGCTGGCCGTGGAGTCACGGCTGACCCTCGGCGGCTACCGATCGTTGCTCATCGATCTGGGTGGCGGCAGCCTGGAGCTCAGCGAGGTGCACCACGACGAGGTGCGCTTCTCGACGTCGCTCGAGATCGGGACGGTGCGGCTCCTGGAGTCGTTCCTCGGCACGCGAAAGCCGGTCACCGACGAGCAAGAGAAGCTGCTGGTCGAGTACATCGATCGCTTGCTCGATCCGGTCGAGGAGAACTTCCGCAAGCGGCGCTACGACTTCGTCGCGGGGACGGGCGGCAACTTCGATGCGATCGCGCAGCTCTGCCCGGTCGCCGATCGTGACGTGCCGACCATCGACGTGCGCGCGGCGCGGGCGCTCTTGCCACGCATGGCTCGCCTCACGCCTGCCGAGCGGCGCGCCGCCTACGACTTGAGGGCCGATCGCGCCGACGTGATCGTTCCGGCGCTCTACGTGATCCTGCACGTCGCCGACATGGCGCGGACGGAGGAGATCGTCGCGCCGGGCGTCGGGCTCAAGGAGGGCATCCTCGTCGAGCTCGTCGACAAGCACTTCCGGGTCTGGGACTACAGCGTCGACGAGCACGCGATGAGCCGCGCGGCCATCCACCTCGGCCGCCGCTATCACTTCGACGAGCCCCACGCGACGCAGGTGGACAGGCTCGCGTGCGTCCTCTTCGACACGCTCGGTCCGCTGCACGAGCTCGGCCTCGCGGACCGGCAGCTCTTGCGCGTCGCCGCGCTGCTGCACGATGTGGGCGACTTCATCTCGTCCGCGGCGCACCACAAGCACACGCAGTACATCATCGACAACTCCGACCTGATGGGGCTCGGGCGCGAGCAGCGGCAGATCGTCGCGTGCGTGGCGCGCTACCACCGCCGGGCCATGCCGAGCACCAAGCACACGCTCTTCAAGAAGCTCTCGGCGGCCGACAAGAAGCGGGTCCGCAAGCTGGCCTCGATTCTGCGCTTGGCGGATGCGCTCGACCGCGGCCACCGGAGCAGAGTGCGCCACCTCGACGTCGTGCTGGACTCGAACGAGGTGTTGGTGACCCCCAAGGGCGCCGGCGACCTGGCGCTGGAGGTGTGGACCGCTCGCCGCAAGGCGGAGCTCTTCGAGCGCACCTTCGATCGCCCGGTCCGCTTCGAGCTCTCCTGATCGCGGGTCACCGTCGCGCCATCCGGTCCTCGCTCCTCCGCTCCGGGTTCGCGCCGGCCGGGCTCGCCGGTATCCCGGATCGAACTCCCGGGCGTCGGGACTGGTTCCCCCGCTCCGAACTCCGTTCCTGGTTTTCGTGCAAGGAGCACGAACCCTGCACGCACGTTCGGAGCTCGAGCCGTACCGTCGTCCCGACGTTCGAACCGGTTCGAACTTCCGGGCGCCGGTACTAGTCCCCCGTATCCGTGATTCCTACCCAATATCGGCGGCTCTCGCCGCGCGACTCAGCGTCACTCCTCCTCGACGATGCTGTGGCATCGCCTCGTCGTCGTTCCTTGATTCGCACGCCGATGGCTCGCCGATATTGGGCACTCACTACGGATACGGGGGACTAGGTGACCATTGATGCGATGAGGATATTGGTCAGCAGCACGCGGCAGACGTTCGGGCTGGACGAGGTCCGCAAGCTCGGGCGTGCCGGCCACGAGGTGGTCGCGATGGACTCGCTGGCCAGCGCACCCGGCAGCCACTCGCGCTTCGCGAGCCGAAGCGTCCGTTGCCCCGCGCCACGCTTCCACCCTCGCGAGTTCGTCGACTGCGTCGCCAGCGTGCTCCAAGAAGAGAAGATCGACCTCTACCTGCCGGTGTTCGAAGAGGTCTTCTATGTCGCCAAGCACCTCGACGAGCTGTCGCGCTTCGCCGACGTGTTCTGCGCGCCCTTCGAGACGCTGGCCCGGCTGCACGACAAGCGCCGCTGTCTCGAGCTGGCCGCTTCGCTCGGGGTGGATGTGCCCGAGACGCGCGTCGCCCAGGACGGTGACGAGCTGCGCGATGCCCTCGGCGCGTTCGATCGCTACCTGGCCCGGCCTGTGTTCTCGCGCGGCGCCTCGCACGTGCTCACGAACGCGGGCCCGCTGGCCGGCGCCTTCTCCATCGAGCGGAGCAATCCCACACCCGACAACCCCTGGCTCGTGCAGGAGTACGTCGGCGGGGAGGACATCTCGACCTTCAGCGTGGCGCGCCAGGGGCGGGTCGTCGCTCACTGCACGTACTGCCATCCCATCGATCTCGAGCACGGCACCGGCATCGTCAGCGAGTCGATCGACGAGCCCCGCTCGCTCGACATCACCAAGCGCATCGTGGAGACCCTCGGCTACCACGGGCAGATCGGGCTGGACTTCCGCCGCAACGAGGAGCGCGGGCTGGTGCTGCTCGAGTGCAACCCCCGCGCGACGCCCGGCGTGGGGATGATGGGAGGCGCGATCTTCGTGAACGCGGTGCTCGGCCCGGTCACCAGTCGGCCGATCGTCTGTCCTCCCGGCGTGCGTCGAAAGGTGTCCCTCGCGTTGATGCGGCAGATGATCCGCGAGCGCGGGTTGCTCCGGGAGGGCTTGCACTACCTGCTCTCGCGCTCGACCAAGGACGTCTTCGCCGAGCGCGGTGACTTCATGCCGGCCCTCTGGCAGGTGCTGACCTTCCCCCAGCTCATCGCCTTCCGGCGGTACATGGGCGACCGGCACGACCGCCGCACGGCGGTGATCGACGCCTACGCCTACGACGTGGCTTGGGACGGTCAGCCCATCCCCTGAGAGAAACTGCGCTCAGCGGGCGGGACGGTTCCCGGAGCCGGGCGGTCGGTCGACGCGCACGTCTCTTTCACCGTGCTTCATCCCGTACTGAAGCGAGGGGCTGAACGTGAAGTGACCGTGCGCGACGTAGGAGAGCCCGAGCACGGTCATGGAGGTCCCGATCTGCGCGAGGTTCGCGGACCACACGTTGGCTTGGCTCGGCGAGACCCACCGGCTCACGAGCCCGTAGAGCAGGAAGCGGAGCAGGCTGAAGAGGCCGATGCTCAGCGCGACGGCCGACGAACGCACGACCGAGTACCGGCCCAGCTCCGTGAAGAGGGGCCCGGGCCGGTCGCGGTAGGTCCAGCGCCGGTGCATCAGGAACATGATCAGGCTGGCGCTGACCGACGAGATCGCCTTGGCCGCCATCGACCCGAAGGAGCCGCGAAGGCCACCGATCGTGACCAGGACGTTCAACAGCGCGGTGTCGATCCCGAACCCGAAGAACGAGATCAGAAAGAAGATCCCGAAGCGTAGTTTCCCTCGCTCCACCATGTTCGCGGTGTCGCTCGCGGCGCACGAGCGCTCCTCACGCCGGGTATCTATTCTCGAGCACGGCGGGCGAAAGCAGCGTGTCGTTGCGCCTCGAGCGTGATCGTACGCGACGGGAGCGCGCCGGTACGGAAGAAGCTCAGGGGCGAGGGGAGGGCGCCGGAACCATCTCGCTCGCTTCCACCGAGCGATGGAAACGGGCCTCGGCCGCGCGCATCTCTTCCACCAGGTCCGAGCACTCGGGCCGGTCCTCGAGGTGGTTGAAGAGGATCTCGGAGCTCTGGATGAAGCCCTTCTCGTAGCCGAGGGCTTCCCGCACGCGGGTGGCGATGCGCTCGCGCCCCGCGCTCAGAATCGTTCTCCAGCGCGTCGCTGTAGCGCTGGAGCTGGGCGCGCAGCTCCTCGATCTGACGGCGCAGCTCGGAGGCCGTGGTCTCCTTCTGCTGCACGCGAGCCTGATGGTCGCCGATGATCTCCTGGAGCGTGTGGGCTCGCGCGCGGCAGCCGCCGACCTCTTCGAACGCCGCCCGCATCGCCGCGGGATCGTTGCTGCTGCCGATCTGCAGGGCGCGCTGATGGGATTGCTCCCACTGCTGGTTGGCCTCCGCGAGCTTGCGCGAGAGCACCTGCATCCGGCCGCGCTCGGCGCCGGCGTCGCGCAGCGTCCGCGACTCCTCCTCGGCCAGCTCTTCGACCTTGCGGCCGATCTCGGCGCGCAGCGCGCGACCGCGCCGTTCGATGGCCTCGAGCTTCTTCTGGTGGCTGGCCAGCTCGCCTTCGAGCCGGCTGGCGCGCGCGGACAGCTCCCACATGTGGTCGGCGGCCTGCTGCACCTCGGCCGGCGCGCGGCCGTTCGGATAGGCGCGGGCGACCATCCGCGCGAAGTAGGCGGCGCGGCGGCTCCACTCCACCACGCTCGGCGTCGGCGCGGGCGGAGGCGGCGCGGCCGCGGGCGGCGGCTCGGCTTGCTGCTGGACCTCCCAGGTCGTCGACGGCAGCGTGCGCTGGAGCGCCTTGAGCTCTTCGGAGAGATGGTGGCCGTCCCGGAAGCGACGGCGCGGGTCCTTCTCGAGCAGGCGCAGGATGATCCGCTCGGCCGCCTCGGGCAGCTCCTTGCGGAGCGAGCCGGGCTTCGGCGACGGCGCCGTCCGCTGCATCTCGAGGAGCGTGTCCCGATCGCTCGAGCGGAAGGGGAGCTGCCCGGTGGTCATCTCGAAGAAGAGGATCCCGAGCGCGTAGAGATCGCTGCCGGGGATGGCGTCGTCGCCGCGCGCCTGCTCGGGCGACATGTACTCGGGCGTGCCGAAGACCGCTCCCTTGGGCGCGAGGCGCGGGTCGCGGGCGAGGGCGGCGAGGCCGAAGTCGAGGATCTTCACGAAGTCGCGCCGGCCGCCGCGCGTCGTGAGCATGATGTTGTCGCTCTTCAGAATCGCGGTGGACGACGCCGAGGTCGTGGGCGCGCGAGAGGGCCGCGGTCATCTGCTCGAGGATGTCGACCGCGCGCGTGATCGGGAGCGGGCCCTTGGCCACCTCGCTCGAGAGGCTGGTGCCCGTCAGGTATTCCATGACCAGGTAGAGCTCGCCCTCTTCCGTCTCGCCGACGTCGTGGATCTCGACGATGTGAGCGTGGTCGACGCGGTTGGCGGCGCGTGCCTCGCGCAGCATCCACGCGCGAAGGTGGGTCTCGCCGCGGAGATCGGGTCGGATCAGCTTGAGGGCCACCACGCGGTCGATGAGGACGTGCCGGGCCCGGTAGACGACGCCCATCCCGCCCTCGCCGAGGAGCGCTTCGAGCCGGTAGCGACCGGCGACCACTCGGCCGAGATACGTGTCCTTGGTGCTGCGCGATCCTGAGCGTGCGGTTGCCATGTGTATGGGGCCTCGTCGGTCCAGCGCGGTGACGGCCTGCCGATGATACACGCGCTCGCGGGCGACACGGCATGTTTCGTACGAACGCGGTGGCGTGCCCCGGCATGGGGCGTGGCGTCCTACCGATTCGTGGCACCAGGCCACGCTTTTCACGCAGATGCCCTTTTGGGAACGGGCGCCCTCGATCTACACTGGACGGGTCTCGCCGGTGCACGACCGCCATCGGTTTTTGACACGCTGTGTCCATGCTCCATCAGTCGCTCGGCCCCTATCGCATCGAGCGCCGCCTCGCCGCGGGTGGTATGGCGGAGGTGTTCGTCGCGCGCCGGCTCGGCCCGCACGGCTTCGAGAAGCGACTGGCGCTCAAGCGCATCCTCCCGCAGAACGCGCGGGACCCGGAGTTCGTCGGGATGTTCATCGACGAGGCGCGGCTGGCGGCCCGCCTCGAGCACCCGAACATCGTGCAGGTCTTCGACTTCGGCGAGCACGGCGGCTCGCTCTTCATGGCGATGGAGATGGTGGAGGGCACCACCGTCGGCCGGCTCTTGAGGACGGTGGCCAGCCACAAGGAGACCGTCCCGCTCGGGCCGGCGCTCCACATCGCCTACGAGGCGGCCAACGCGCTCGCCTACGCCCACTCCTTGCGCGACGAGTCGGGCAAGCCGCTCAACCTCGTCCACCGCGACGTCAGCCCGGCGAACCTCCTCCTCAATCGCCAAGGCCACGTGAAGCTCACGGACTTCGGCATCGCCCGCTGCCGCACCACCGTGCAGCGGACCGACGACGGTCACATTCGGGGCAAGCTCGGATACATGTCGCCGGAGCAGGTGGTCGGCGATCCGGTCGACGCCAAGAGCGACGTCTTCACGCTCTGTGTGGTGCTGGCGGAGCTGCTGATCGCCGAGCCGCTCTTCGGCGGTGGCGCTGATCTCGATGTGCTGATCGCCATCCGGAACGCCGATCTGGGGGTGCTGCACCGCGCGGGCTCGCACATCCCGCAGGACGTGATGAGGCTCCTCGGCTGGGGTCTGGGCCGCGACCTGGACAAGCGCCCCTCGGCCCGAACGCTCGAGCGTGCGCTGCGCGAGATCATGGCGCGGCGCGGCGAGCTCGGCCGCGGTACGCAGGACCTGGCGCGGCTGCTGGAGCGGCTCGAGCTGGTGCCCAAGCCGGAGTTCGACGCCGAGGCGCAGGAGGCGGGCGCGCGCCCCACCTTCCTGGTCGAGATCGACGAGGCGCAGGAGGCGCCGGCGAACACCAAGGCGCTCCTCGATCGGCTCGCGCTCGATCCGCCGGCCACCTACGAGCTGCGCTTCGTGGACGGTCGGCACGAGGGGCCGGTGCCCTTCTCCGAGATGGTCCGGCGCATCGTGACCGGCGCGCTCCCGCCCGGCACCAAAGTGCGCAAGGACCACGGGGACTTCGAGTCGGCCGGCCGGATGCCCGAGCTGCGCCGCTACCTCGACTCCAAGGCGCTCCGCTGGGGACCGAGCGGTCCGCCGACGGGCGCCAGCCGTCGCGGCGTGCTCTATGGCGGGCGCCTCTTGCCGACCGCGCACCAGCTCACCGCCCGCCGCGAGACCGGCGTCCTCTACCTCTGGGACGGAGACCGTCAGAAGCGCATCTACTACGTCGAGGGCCGGCCGGACTTCGTGGCCTCGAACGTGGAAGCCGAGCTGCTCGGCGAGTGGCTGGTGGCCAAGGGCGCGATCCTCCGCATGGAGCTGGAGATGGCCCTGGCGCTCCTGCCCCGCTACGAGGGCCGGCTCGGCGACGCGTTGGTCGGGCTGGGCATCATGCGGCCCATGGAGCTCTTCAAGTCGGTGTCGGAGCAGGTCAAGGACCGCTACCTCGACGCGTTCCGCTGGAAGAGCGGGCAGTGGGCCTACGTGCGCGGCGAGCGTTGCGAAGAGGAGACCTTCCCGCTGCCGGTGGGCGAGCACGAGCTCTTGCGCGACGCGGCCATGCACATCGACCCTGCCCAGATGGAGGCAGCGCTCAAGCCGGTCCAGCGGCGGATCCTGCGTCCCAACCCGGCCGCGCCGGCGCCCCTGTCGAGCTACCGCCTGCCGCCGGAGTGGGAGCGCCTGCTCGGTCAGGACATCGACGGTCAGACCACGACGTCGGGCATCGTCGTCCGCGAGCGCTCTCGCGGCGAGCTCACCTCCGAGGACGTGCAGCGGGCGATCTACCTCGGGTTGAGCTGCGAGCTGATCCGCGCCGCCTGAGCGCGGGCGCGTTCAGCCGACCTCGGCGAGCTCGCGCGCGATCGTCTCGGCGGCGCGTGCGGCGCGACGTCGCAAGAGCTCGCGCACCCGCTCCACCTCGCCCCGCTCGAGCATCTCGATGATGCGGGTGGCCGAGCGCTGAGGGCTCTCCGTGGCGATCATGCCCTCCACCAACTCGTACTCGCTGGACGCTTCGCTCATCGCACGCGCTCTCCGGCCGACAACACCATCGTCAACATGTTGGCCAGCGTCGCCACCGTCAACACCTCGACTTGATCGGGGCTGCGGAAGTGATCCAGCCGGTCACTGGTCACGATCAACACGCCTTCCGGATCGTGGGTCGGGGTCCGGTACGAGAAGGGGACGCTGACCGCCGAGACGTAGTGGTCGCCATCCGTGTCCCGCGCCTCCGAGGGCACCCACGCCGCGGTGTTGCGGATGTCCCCGCTCACCAAGAGCTGGTTGTTCCGCACCGCCAGCCCGACGTGGCCTTGGCCGACCCGCCAGCTCCGCCCGTGGGTGGGGATGGCCGCGTGGGTGGCGCGGACCCGCTGGGTGAGGATGTCGCCCTCGCGCACGTAGACCACGAAGTTGTGGTGATCGCGATCGTGGAACCCGAGCAGCGCCGTCTTCTGATCGGCGACCAGCTCCAAGAGGTGCGAGAGCGCCTGTTCCACCAAGAGGCGGCCGGTCACCACCTCGATGGCCAGGCTCCCGGCGTAGGAGATGATCTGTTGCAGGGCGTCGGTCCGAAGGCGCTCGCGCTCGGCGATGTCCCGGAGCGAGGCTTGCTGCCGGCGGCCGATCGCCAGCGCCGCCGAGAAGCGCGCGTCGATGCGGTGCAGCGCCTCCTTCGCCGTCCCGTCCCAGTCGCCGTGCATCCAGTTGTCGACGTGGCCTTTGCGCAGCGCGTCGATGAAGCGCTGGACGCCGGGGAGGTTGTGGCGGTGGGGCTTCTCGTCGGCGAAGCGCGGGTCGGCGCGCAGCATGGCGTCGATCTCGACGACCGGTCGGTCCGGGTGGGCCCTCACCAGCTCGCGCCGGGCGCGGAAGAGCGTGTGGGCGAGCGCGTTCGTCTCCCGCCGCACCAGCACCACGGGCAGGAGCCCCGCTCGCATCGCCTCGTCCCACTCGCGCCAGGTGATCGACTTGTTCTGCCCCTGGTACTCGCCGCCGAAGCGCGAGCCGACCAGGAGGACGAAGACGTGCGAGGTGGCTACCGCGCGCAGGCAGGCGTCGTGCGAGGTCACCCCGGGCTCCACTGGGAAGTCCGCGTCCTCGCTGAGCCGCACTTCGATCTCGCGGCGCTCGAGCGCGCTCTTGAGCTCGCGACGGACGTCGTCGAGGTCCTCCACCGTCGAGCTGATGAAGACGACGAGCCGCTGGCTCATGCCGTCCTTTTACCACGCGATGCATCAGCCCCGCGGTTCCTTCGTGCGCAGGTGGGGAATGGGATGGCCGTCGACGTCGAGCCTCCTGCCCGACCGCAGCGGGTGCGCCTCGATCTGTCCCGATGTCGCGCGGTCCGGATCGAGCGGCCTTCGTCGAGAGCCGCGTTCCAGGGCCACCGGAGCACGAACCAGCATGGCTCGCTCGAGCTCGTCTTCCTGGTCGAGGGCTCGAGCTGACTCACGCCCGGAGATCGAGGGGAGGGAGAATCCGCTCGGTGCCGTGGTAGGAGAGTGCGGTGGCCTATCGAAGCGAGGAGGATGCCCTTCGGGCGCGCCTCGAAGCGACCGAGGCGGAGCGCGACGCCGCCGTGCGGGAGCGGGCGCGCCTCGAGGACCTGCTCGCGCGGCTGACCCGGGGCGAGCCGAACGTCGAGGCGCTCGAAGGGGACCTCCCGTACCGTCTGGCGAAGGTCGCCCTCTGGGTCCAGGCCGGCCTCTGGCCGGTGATGGTCGCCGCGATGCTCCCCGCCTACCTCGTGATGAGCTACCAGGATGCGCCCTTCGGAGATGCCCTGCACCCCATCGTCCAGGGGCTAGCCATGACGGCCGGCGTCGCGGCGTTCCTCTCGCCGCCCGCGATCCTCTCGGCGGCCGCCTCGTGGCAGCTCGGGAAGCGGAAGCACGTCGGCTACCCGCTCGCGCTCGCCGCCGCCGGTGCCGGGCTCCTCTACGGCTGCGTCCCCCTCGCCGTACCGATCTTCCTCGCGCTGATGCGCAAGAAGGTGCGCGACGCGTTCTTCCCGGGCGTGCCGCATATGCGCGTGCGCGTCGCCGCGGAGCCGCGCGAGGAGGACACGAGCGAGGCGCTCGAGGCGGCTCCAAGCGAGCAAGCGGTGCTGGCTCGACGGCGCTGAGCCACGAGGAGGCCACGCGCTCGAGGGACGCAGGGCGGAGCGTGCCCGCGGCGCTGAGCAGCCTCCGTTTGGTCGGCTCGTCGGCCGCGCCGAGCCTTTCGCTCGCGGCTCGGCGCCGGCGCATGCATCCTCCTCTCGGTGCGGACGAACGCGACGAGCGCCCTGTGCGCGGCGCTGATCCTGATTGCCTGCGGTTCGGCGCCGCGCGGTCGGGTGGTGCGCGCGGTGGAGCGAGGCGACGTGGACGGCGCGCTCCAGGCCTACGAGCGCTTCCGGGAGATGGAGGGCGCGGACGCCGACCTGCTCGCCAACGTGGCGGGGCTGGTCCTGACGCGCGCGGCCACCGGTGACGACGCCACCGCGCAGCGGGCGGCCCTCGGGCAGCTCGCGTTGGCCGGCACGGCCGGGATGCCGATGCTGGTCCGGCTCGCCGAGAGCGACGGGGTGACGCCGGCCCGCCTCGGCGCGCTGGAGGCGCTGGCTCGACGCGGGCGGGAGGACGCGAAGCTCGCGCTGCGCGCGCTCGCCGATTCACCGGAGCCCGGGGTGCTCGCGGCTTCGGTCGCCGGGATGGATCCGGTCGAAGACGAGACGCTCCTTCTGCGCCTGGCCGGCTCGCCGCACGCCGCCGTCCGCCGGGCCGCGCTCGGCGCCCTGGCCGACCGGGCCGACCAACCGCCGGTGGCTGCGCTCCTGGCCGAGGTGGCGCGCAGTGACCCCGAGGCCTCCTGTCGAGCGGCGGCGGTGCGGGCCTTGGGCGGGAGCGGCGGGATTGCGGTGCCGCTGTTGCGTGAGCGCCTCGGCGATCCCGCGCCGAGCGTGCGTTTTGCGGCGGTCGCCGCGCTGATGCGGGCGGATCCCGAGCGCGGCCGGCTCGCGCTGGCGCCGCTCCTCGACGTGGCGCCGAGCCCCACCGGGATCGAGGCGGCGCGCGCGCTCATCCAGCGGGCGGAGGGGCCGGACGAGCTGGCCGGCGCGAGCCACGCGCGCGCATTTCTGGAGCGGGCGCTGGCCGCCCACGATCCGGCGTTGCGATCGCAGGCGGGCGTCGCCCTGGCCTCCTTGCCGGAGCGCGCTTCCCCGCCGCTCGACGCGTTGCGCCGGGCCCTCCTGCGCGAGCCGAACGCCGAAGTGCGCCTCTCGCTGGCCCGCGCGCTCTTGCCCCACGACCCGGCGATGGCGCGGGCGGCCCTCGGGCGCCTGATGGACGAAGACGCGGGGATGCCGGCCGTGCAGGCCGCCGCGCTGCTCTCGGCCGAGGGGGATCCGGGCGCGCGCCGCCTGCTCGAGCGTGTGATCGACTCGGACGCGCCCTCGATCCTGCGCCGCACCGCTGTCCGAGCGCTGGCCCGCGAGGCCCTCTCGCCCGACGCCGTCCGCGGCCTTCTGCGTGACGAAGACCCGCTCGTGCGCATCTACGCTGCCGGTGGCATCCTGGCCGCAGCCGCCGCCACCTGAACCCGACAAGGAGCCCACGCTTTGCGTTACGCGCACATCCTCGGCGCCACCGACTTCTCGGACCTGGGCGACACGGCCCTGCGCAGCGCGGCGGAGCTCGCCATCGCCAACTCCGCCAAGCTGACCGTCCTGCACGTGCTGCCGGAGCCGCAGGCCCCGAGCCCGTTGGTCCCCCACTACTACGACGTTCACACCGACGCCGATCGGGTGAAGAAGGCGAAGGACGCCGCCGAGCAGGCCATGCGCGAGCGCCTGCCGGACGAGGTCGCCGAGGCCGGGATCGAGGTGGAGTGCCTGGTGCGCTGCGGCGATCCCTCGAGCGAGATCCTGGCCGCCGACGCCCATCTCAAGCCCGACCTGATTGTCATCGCCACGCACGGCCGGCACGGGTTGTCGCGCTGGATCATGGGCAGCGTGGCCGTCCGGGTGATGAGCTACGCCCACGCCGACGTGCTCGCGGTGCGCGAGTGCCCGCCCGAGGAGTGACGCCGGGTCACCGTCGTTGACGCCCTCGGGGCCCGCGCTAAGGTGCGCGGCCGTGCGCCGGACCCTCGCCATCCTCAGCCTGCTCGCCGTGTTGGCCGGCTGCCAAGACGACGCGTCCAGCGAGGCCCGCATGTTCCTCGACCGGCTCGACGGTCTCGATCTGGACGATCCGATTGAGGATCGCCGCCGACTGGTCGACAACCTGGCGCACATGCCGCTGAGCAACGACGAGGTCCGCGGGGCCCGCGACATCTGCGTCGAGGCGCACCGCACGCTCATCTCCGCCGAGGACCTGCACGCCCGCGCTCGGGCGGCGCTCGCGCCCTACGACGACGAGAACGCCATTCCGGTCACCGAGCAGCAGCGGATCCAGCGCGACATCGACGGCTCGAACACCGCGCTGGAGCGGGCGGCGGGGCTGGTGTCCCGCTGCGAACGCCAGACCCGCGCGCTCGACTTGCGCTACCGGCACCGCCGCCATTGAGCCGAACGTTCCGCGCGCCGCGGACGCCCCCGCTCCGCGAGGCCGCGCGTCGTGCCGAGAGGTCGGGCGAGCCTTGCCCTGCGATGGGCGGCGAACGCGGTGCACCTCGGCCGATTGGGTGGAGCGAGGCCGACGTCCTCCGACCGCGCTCCCGACGAGCGCGACCCCGACGCGCGCACCGGTCCGCGACGTCGTCGACCCTGCCGATCGGCTTGTCATCCGTGCGCGTAACGGCATCATTGGGGCCATGAAGCGCCGATGGATGTTCGCGATCGCTCTCGTGTGCGGATTGCTCGGCGCGTTCGGCGGGTGCGCACACGGGGACGATGAGGTGACCCAGCTCCCGGCGGCCGGGCGGCCGGTCGATCCTCCCTTCGAGGTGCGCGGTGAGGCCGAGGGGCTCTTGCTGGTGTGGTTCGACGAGGACGGGCCGCACACCGCCGAGAGCCGGACCGAGATCCCGGCCGAGCATCGCGAGCTGGTCCGTGTCGACGATTCTGAGCGCGGCGCCCGACGAGCGGCTCGATCCCGCCGAGGTCTACGTCGCCGATCTGCGCCAGCCCGGACCGGAGGGGAGCTACGCCGTGCGGGTCATGGCCCGCGCGACGTTCGACGCCCGCGCCACCGCCTCGCGGGCGACGGCGGCCGCCGAGCCGACCGAGGCCGCCCCAGGCGAGTCTGCCGGGGCCGCCGAGGGCAGCCCGAACGCCGCCGCCCCGAACCCCGACGCCGACGTGGTCATCTACGGGGCCTCCTGGTGTGGCGCCTGCCGGAGCGCCGAGGCGTTCCTGCGGCAGCGCCACATCGAGTTCGTGGAGCGCGACATCGAGCGCGATCCCGGCGCCCGCGAGGCGATGCTCCGCGCCGCCCGCGCCGCCGGTGTCAGCGCGAACGGCATCCCGGTCATCGACTTCCGAGGCCGGATCATCGCCGGCTTCGACCGCGCCGCCCTCGAGCGCGCCATCGCCGAGACCCGCACGCCGATCTCGAGCGAAGCCTCTCGTCTCCCCGCGCGAGGCCCCCGCAGGCCCGGCGCGAAGCTCTCGGACCTCGCCCATCGGCGCGGCGGCGGGTCGTCCGACCCCGTGGCGCGCATCCGATTCTGACCGTC
Source organism: uncultured Pseudomonadota bacterium (assembly GCA_963832725.1). GTDB lineage: Bacteria > Myxococcota_A > Polyangia > Polyangiales > Sandaracinaceae > JAEZBP01. Next base: position 950,600 of record CAWHVG010000005.1, on the reverse strand, counting down.
CGCCGGGGGTGGGCGCGACGCGGCCGCGTGCGTAGATGTCGACTCGATGAAGCGCGTCTCGTTCGAGTACTGGTCGGATCCCCTCTGCATCTGGGCGCTGGTGTCTCAGCCCAAGCTGGACCGCATCGTCGAGGAGTTCGGGGACCGCATCGAGGTCGTCCACCACATCGTGCCCGTCTTCGGCTCGGTCCCGTGGCGCCTGCGCGAGGGCGCGTGGGCGAAGGGCGGCGTCGAGGGCAGGGTCGAGGTCACCCGCCGCATCGCGGTCGAACATCAGCGCGAGGACATCCGCGGCACCTGCTGGCACCAGGACTGCCCCGCCTCCTCGTGGAGCCCGGGCGTGGCGGTCAAGGCGGTCAGCGCGCTCGAGGCGAAGGAGCTGGCTCCGCCCGGTGCCGCCGCCGAGTACCTGCGCGGCCTGCGCGAGCGCTTCTTCGTCGACGAGCAGAACGTGGCGCGGCGCGCCGTGCAGCTCCACCTCGCCGAGGAGCAGCGCCTGGACCGCGCGGCGCTCGAACGCGAGCTCGACGACGGCTCCGCCCTGGCCGCCCTGTGGGAGGACTACCAGCGCAAGGAAGAGCTCCGCATCAAGGGCTCGCCGACCTACGTCTTCGACGGCGGCCGCGCCATGCTCTACGGCAGCTTCCCGTTCGGCATCCTGCGCGCCACCGTCGAAGAGCTGGTGCGCGGCGCCACGACCGGCGGCTCCCACTGCTGAAGCCTCGGGTCGTCAACGCGACCAGCGGCACGCGGGCCGCGAGCACGGTGGACGGGAAGCCGAAGCGCAGAGGCTCGAAGAAGCCGAGCTGGTGGTGATCCCGCGCGCTCGGCCACCATCAGGTTCGCCACCGCGCCGATCCGACGACCTGAGCTCGTTCGGGACGTTCGCCGGCTCGACGAACGCCTGAGATGTCGTGCACGTCGGCGTGGCCGAGCCCCGGACGCACCGGCACCGCCTCGGCCGACGCTTCGAGGCGGTGGTGAGGAGGTTCATGCGGCGTAGCGCCGCCTCCCCGTCGACCCGCCGCAGCCGCACCGTTTCTCCCCGCTGGGATGTCTCATGCGCTGGCCATCACGCTCTCCGACATTCCGTCAGCCGCTCCAACGTGCTCTCGAGAGAGCGCTTCAACTTGTCGGCCGCGCCATCGACGGCTTCGTCCAGGCTCGCGGCTTGGTGTGTGACGGCGGTGGGATGGCGACCTTCGAGGCGAGCCTCGATCATGCAGCGCTTGTCGTATTGCCCGCTCTTGTCAGCGTTCTGGTCGCTGAGGTGGACTTCTATCCGTGTGATTCGATTGCTGAAGCGGCTCAAGGCGTCTTCCACGACGCCCTTGACGTGGCTGGCGAGTTCCTCGCGGCCCTCGATGTTGCTGTCGGTGTTGATCTGGATATGCATCGCGTTGTCCTCGGTGATTTATGCGTACTCAGTGTCGATAGTCGCAGCCAGCCCCGCGCGGGATGTATCCCCGTAGGGGGAATCACCAGCTCCACCCCGCGAAGGGCCCCACAGTCTGCTTCCACCTCGCGAGGGACTGGCGCTGGTCATGCGGTGAAGCCGTTACCCATGAAGGTGAGCACGAAGCGCGCCAAGACCGGCGGTTGGCCACGCTTGGCGACGGCGGCGCACGAGGCCGCCGCTCCGCCTCGGTGTGCCAGGAGAGCGCACGGTCACCGAAGGGCATTGAGAGGGCTCCTCCGGAATCTCCGTGGGGGTGACCCTCGAAGAACGCTGGCGTCGCTGCGGGTGCCCTTCGCGTCGGCGCGGCCGGAGAGGAGCATGTCGAGCTCGATACCCGCCTCGATGCAGGCGCTGGTCCAGTCGTGCGCGGTGCCGCCTTCCACCGGGATGCGGTCGAGGACGTCTTTGTCGTCCGGGAGCGCGCGTCTCCGCGGGTTCCGGCTCGGGCTCGTGCGGACGTCGCCGGGGAGCTTCCGGCACCTCGACGGGTAGACTCGCGCACACGGACCGCCGGTCGGTCGGGAGGAGACTCGTGCCCTCGGAGCTGCTCGCGCTCGTCGATGTTCACAAACACCAGTTCTCGCTCGAGGACGAGGGCTGCTTCGGGACGTTCGCCGGCTGGACGAACGCCTGGGACGTCGTGAACGTCGGCGTGGCCGAGGGGCTGCTCACCGTCTTCACGGCGCGCGCGGATGGCCGCGTCCCGGTGACGGTTCGGATCGCCGAGGACGAGCCCACGCTCGACTTCGACCACTGGTCGAGCGTGGTCGACGCGGGGTTGACCTGCCCCTCGGGGAGGCTCTCCATCCGCGAGCTGACCGGCGACCCGCGGCGCGCGCGGGCGATCGAGATCGCGCCCGTTCCTCATCGGGCGCGCGTCTTCATGGGGAACGTGGACAGCGCGAGCTACGACGGCGCGGATGGCGCCGATCATTACCTGGTGGTTCTGTGGCCGGGCGAGCCGTCCGCGCCGCACGCACGGAAGCGCCGGGGCACGGTGGATGAGCCTCGCCGCACGCTGCGCCTCGGGCTCGAGGAGTGCCTCGCCCTGCTCGAGGACGAGGAGCGGCACCTGCGCTACGTCGCGATTGCCGAGCTCGCGCGGCACGGCGGAGACGAAGCGCTCGACGCCGTTCAGCGCGCGGTCTCCGGCTCCGAGGTGGACCGCCACCTCGCCGCGCACGCCCTGGCGCTGACGCGGCCGTTCCGGCTCGATCGTGTCGCGGGCAACATCGCCGATCCCTCGCCGCTCGTGCGTGGCGCGGCGCTGGCGGTCCTCGGCGACGCCATCGTCGACTTCGAGTTCGAGCGTCTCGCGCCGCTCGACGTGGACGCCTGCTACGACCTCGTCCAGCGGGGCCGGGCGGACCTGGACGTGTTCGTCCGCCGGACGGCCGAGATCGTCACGCGGGAGCTCGACGCAAACGCCGAGGCCATGCGCGAGGCAGGAGGCGAGATGGAGAGCCCGGAGCCTTCGACCCGGTCGTCCGCGCTCGTTCGGGCGCTGGGCGAGTACGTCGAGCGTCTCCTCCGAGAAGGGCTGCTCGAGACCGAGGAGGGCTTCCTGCGCGAGGTGGCGGTCGAGGCCGTGCTCGCCGCGCTCGAGGCGAGCGAGCACGCGCGTTCCAGGCGCGGCGCCGCGATTGCCGACGCGCTCGCGGAGCTGCCCGGGGTGGTCGACGTGTTCGCGACCGACGAGGACCTGGAGCGCCTGCTGCGGCCGTGATCCCGAGGCGGCACGCGATCCCGAGAGGGGACCCGGCACACGACGACTTGGGCACTCCGGCGGCTTGCGTCCTCGCTCCCTCATGGCGCGACCGCGAGTCGCGTTCGGTCGATCGATCCGGGCGCGCTCGCGTCTGCTCTGGGCTCGGGACCCTCGGGATATCGATCCGGGCGCGCTCGCGTCTGCTCTGGGCTCGGGCCCCTCGGGATGAAGCCCATGTGACCAGGTCGTCCGGCAGCGCTCGGACCGCATCCGGCGCCGGTCCGCCGCTCGAGGATCGTCGTCGGCTCGCTTCTGCCGGCAGGTTCATCGGGCACGAGGCGCTCGACTCCGCCGTTGACGCGGGGGCCCCGAACGTGGCTCTGCTGAGAGCGTGCGCATCGTGGCCGACCGCTTCGAGCTCGAGCGCCTCGCCGGACGGGGGGCGATGGGCGAGGTCTGGCGCGCGTTCGACCGGCAGCACGGGAACGTCGTGGCGCTCAAGGTCCTCACCCTGACGGGGAAGGTGGCGATCGAGCGCTTCCGCACCGAAGCGGCGATCCTCGCGCGGACGACCGACCCGGCCATCGTGGCGTACGTCGCCCACGGGATGGCCGAGGATCCCGGGCCGTGGATTGCCATGGAGTGGATCGAAGGCGTCGCGCTCGACGCGCGGCTGTGCGACGCGCCGCTCTCGGTCGACGAGACGCTCGCGCTGGCGCGCCGGCTGGCGGAAGCCCTGGCGGCGCTCCACGCGGCGGGCGTGGTGCACCGCGATTCGAAGCCCGAGAATGTGCTCCTGCCCGACGGCCGCGCCGCGGAGGCGAAGCTGGTCGATTTGGGTGTCGCGCTGGCGCGGGAGAGCGGCGCGCCGCGGCCGGGGGTGGTCGTGGGCACGCCGGGGTACATCCCGCCGGAGCAGATCCGCGGGGAAGGGATCGACGCGCGGGCGGATCTCTTCGGGCTCGGCGCGCTCCTCTACGAGTGTCTGGCCGGAGCGCCGGCGTTCGAGGGGGAGCACCCGCTCGCGATCTTCACGAAGACGCTGCTCGACGAGCCGGTGCCGCTCGCGCACCGGCGGGCCGACGTGCTGCCGGAGTTGGAGGGCTTCGTCCGCGCGTTGATGGCGAAAGAGCCGGCGGCGCGCCCGCGGGATGCGTCGGAGGTCGTGGAGGCGGCGCGCGCGCTGGCCGGCGGCGTGCCCTCGCGCGTGACGGTCGTCTCGCCGCAGGTCGGCGACGACGAGCGCACGATGGTGTCGATCCTGGTCGGTCAGCGCGACGTTGCCGAGGACGCCACGCTCGACGAGACGATTGCGGTCGGCGAGCGGGCGCGGCTGGTGGCGCTGGCGACGCGCTTCGGGACGCGCGTCGAGGTGGTGACGAGCACCAGCTTCGCGATCACGGCGCCGCGCGGATTGGTGGGCACGGACGCGCCGCGGCGGGCCGTGCGCTGCGCGCTCGCCCTGGCCGATGTGCTGCCGGACCACGTCACGGCCGTCGCGACGGTGCGCGCGGACTCCACCGATCCGCGCGCGCTCGGCGAAGCCCTCGAGCGCGCGGCGACGCGGCTGCCGCGAGGCGCGCGCGCCGAGGTGGGCGTGGCGGTGGACGAGGTGACGGCGGCGCTCCTCGACGGTCGCTTCGTGATTGAGGATTGCGGGGAGGGGCTCGCCGTGCTCGAAGAGCGGCCCGGTCCGCCGCAGCCTCGGTCCGGCGTGGGCGCGCCCTTCGTGGGCCGCGAGGCCGAGCTGGCCGAGCTGCGCACCGCGTTCGCGCGGGCGGTCGCGAGCGGGCCAGAAGCCGTGCTGGTGGTCGGCGAGTCCGGCGCCGGGAAGTCACGCCTCGCGCTCGAGCTCGCGCGGACGCTGGAGGCCGACGTGCCCGGGACGTGCATCGTGTGGGCGCGCGGTGACGCGTTGCGCGCGCAGACGCCCTTCTCGGTGGCGGCCGACGTGTTGCAACCGATCCTCGCCAGCGCCGATTCGAGAACAGACGGCGCGAAGGGCGCGGATTGATCTGCGAGCGACGCGGACGTCGCGGTTCGGCGGGGCGGAAGCGGAAGCGGGTCTCGAGGCGAGGCCGCGGGTCGGGTGGGCGACGGCGGGAGGACGCCGCCCGGCTCCTCCGGGAAGGCGCTGATCTCTTCGCGCGATGCGGTCCTCGCTGCGATTGAGGGCCTCGTGGCGGAGGAAGACCAGCCGCTCGTCACAGCCTTCCTCCCGGAGGCGCTCGGTCTCGGTGCGAGCGACGCGCCGGCTCGCAAGGCGGCGGAGACCGAGCCGGCCGTGGCGGCGGCTCAGGTGCGCCGCGCGATTGACGTCGTGTTGACCGCCCGCGCCCGCCGGGGGCCGCTCGTGGTGGTGATCGACGACGCGCAACACGCCGACGAGCCCACGATGCGCGCGCTGGTCGAGCTCGTCCGAGGCGGTGAAGCACCGATCCTAGTGCTCGCGCTGGCCACGCGAGACCTCGACGAGCGCTTTCCTCATCTCTTCGACCGTCTCCCGCGCGCCTCGCTGCGCCCGCTCGATCGCGCGTCGGCCGAAGCGCTGGTGCGCGCCGCGGTCGGCCCTGAGCTCGACCCTCGCGGGGTCACGGCGATTGTCGAGCAGGCGGAGGGGCTGCCCTTCCATCTCGAAGAGCTCGCCCGTGCGCAAAAGAGCGGTGATGCGAAGGCGGGGCGCGACTCGGTGCTCTCGGTGGTGGAGTCGCGGATTGCGCGGCTCGGCGCGCCCATCCGGCGGGTGTTGCGCGCTGCCAGCGTCTTCGGCGAGCGCTTCGACGCCGAGGGCGTGCGCCACCTCCTCGCGCGCGACGGAGGCGACCCGGAGACGGCGCGCGCGCTCCTGGCGGCGGTGGAGACGGAGCTGATCCTCGCCGAGGAGCGCGAGGGCGTGCACCGCTTCCGCCACCGCCTCGTGCGCGAGGCCGCCTACGCCATGCTCACGGAAGAGGACCGCGCGCTCGGGCACCGGTTGGCGGCGTCGTGGATTGAAGAGAGCGAGGACGCGCGGGCGGCGGAGATCGCGGCGCACTACGCGAGCGCCGGTCGCGCGGTGGAGGCGGCGCGCTGGTACGCCGAGGCGGCGGGGGAGGCGCTCCGAGGAAACGACCTGCGCGGCGCGCTCTTGCTCGCGGAGCGCGGCCTCTCGATGGGCGTCGCCGAGGGGGCGAACCGGCTGGCGTGCACCGCGGCGCAGGCGCAGGTCTGGCTCGGTCGCACCCAGGAGGCTCTCGCGAGCGCCGAACGCGCGATGGAGGCGTCGACGGTCGGCTCGCACGAATGGCTCCTCGCGGCGGGGGTAGCCGTGGTCGCGGCGGGCGGCATCGGCGACGTCGCGCGGGTGCGGGAAGTGGTGGAAGCGCTGCTGAATCTCGAGGGTGCCGACGACGAGGCTGCTCGCGTAGTGGCGTTGACGCGGGCCACCAACCAGCTCTTCTTCAACGGGCTCTACGAGCTCGCGCATCGAACGTTGACGCGGCTGGAGTCGGCGCTGGAAGAGAGCGAGGACCCCATCGCCCGCGGGCGCTTGGCCCAGGTGCGCGGCGTCGCGGCGAGCCACGCGGGAGACACCGCGGGCCTGATCGCGTCCATGCGGACGGCGGCCGAGCGCTTCGAGGAGGCCGGCGATTGGCGCGGCGTCTGCGTGTGCCGGGCCAACCTCGGCGCGGCGCTCCTCAACGCCGGGCTCTACGAGGAGGCCGAGGGCGTGCTGCGCGGGCTGCTGGATGTCGTGGGTTCGCTCGCGCTCGGGAGCGTGGCCGTCGCCGTACACATCAACCTCGCGCAGGCCCGGCTGTCCCGTGGTCACGCGCGAGAGGCGCTTGCGGCCGCGAACGACGCCGCGGCGGTGATCCGCGGGGCCGGCGACCGGCGGCTGGAAGGCGTCGTCGACGTCGTCAGCGCGCGCGCTCGGCTGATGCTCGGCGAGCTCGACGAGGCCGAAGAGGTGGTCGGCGAGGCGCTCGACGTGCTCGCCGGCGTGCCCGGCTATCTGGCGCTGGCGCTGGCGGTGCGCTCGCAGATCGCGCTCGCCCGCGGCGATGTGGCGAGCGCGGTGCAGGCGTCGGACGAGGCGATGGCGATTGTGGGCCAGCTCGGCGCTCTCGAAGAGGGCGAGGCGGTGGTGCGGCTCGCGCGGATCGAGGCGCTGCTCGCGGCCGGGCGGGAGGACGACGCGGACGCCGATCTCCGCGAGGCGCTCTCCGGGTTGGAAGCGCGAGCGCGGGCGGCGAGCGAGCCCCTCCGCGACGCCTTGCGAAAAATCCCCGACCACGCGCGGCTGATCGAGCTCGGCGCGTCGCGGCTGGCACCGGCCGAAGGGTGATGGGCCCGAGATTCGAAACGCAGGCGATACGGCGCTCGGGTATGCTCAGCGGTCATGGGTGACCGGTTCGAGGTCGAGCGGATTGAAGGGCGCGTGGTAGGGGGGCGGCCGCTCGAGCTGAAGACGGCCGAGGGGGCGCGGGCGTACTGCGACGAGTTTCGCCGGCTGATCCGCGGCTACCCGGGGCTGACCGTGGTGTGTGCGGACTACCGCGAGGTCGACGTGTTCCCGCCGGTGGTGATGGACGAGCTGCAGCGGTTGATGGCGGACATGAACGACAAGCTCGAGCGGAGCGCGATCCTGGTCGCGCGCGATCATGCGACCAACGCGATGCAGGTCGCGCGCGTGGTCCGCCAGACCGAGAACACCGGGCGCCGCCGCTTCGACGATCCGGCGGCGATGCGCGCCTGGCTCGCGGAGATCCTCACGCCCGCCGAGAGCGACGCGATTGAGCGCTTCCTCGCCGGAGGCGGCGCAGGCGGCTGACCTGCTCCGGCGCGCCGCGCCCGACGCGGCGAGGCCTTCTCGCGTTGCCCGGTGGCGCACGGGCCGAAGAGGTGACGAACGCTTCTTCGAGACCGTGGCTCCGGCTCCGCTTTTCGGTATCGTTCCGCCGTGGCGCACGGTCCTTATCGCGGCGGGCCTTCGAGCGAGCGCGGCGCGCCGGCCGAGGAGGGAGGGCTGGTCGACGAGCTGATCGCGCAGTTCGCCGATCCGCTCGCGTTCTACCGGGAGCTCGTCCAGAACAGCGTCGACGCCGGGGCCCGCGCGATACGGGTGACGCTGGCGTGGGAGCCGGACGAGGGCGGGATGGCCCGCGTCTCCGTGCGCGACGACGGCGCCGGGATGGGTCGCGAGGTCCTGGAGGAGCAGCTCACCGTGCTCTTCCGATCGGGAAAGGAAGGGCAGGCCGGCAAGATCGGGAAGTTCGGCGTCGGGTTCGTGTCGGTGCTGGCGGTGGAGCCCGCGCTGGTCACGGTGCGCACGTCGGAGGGCGAGGGGCCGACCTGGACGCTGCAGCTTCACGCGGACCAGCGCTACGAGCTCTTCCGCGGGGAGGGCGAGCGCGCCAGCGGGACGACCGTGACGCTGCTCGTGCCGATGGCGCGCGAGGCGTTCGAGGGCTTCGCCGAGGGGAGCGAGCGCGCGCTCGTGACGTGGTGCCGGCACGTGGAGGTGCCGCTCTCGCTGGTGGCGATGGTCACCGGCGCCGACACGCCGCTCCGCGAGGCGCGCATCGATCGTCCCTTCGGGGTCGACGCGCTGGTGGAGGTGGAGGCGTACGACGGATCCACGCGGGTGGCGGCCGGGGTGCTCGCCGAGCCCAAGCCCTACCTCGCCTTCTTCAACCGCGGGCTGCTCCTGCACGAGACCACCGCGACGCCCTTTCGTGGCGTGGCGGTGAAGATTCAGGACGAGCGGCTGGAGCACACGCTCAGCCGTGACGACGTCCGCCGCGACGAGCACTACGAGCGGGCGATGCGCTTCGCGGCCCGCGTGGTGGAGGGGCAGCTGGAGGCGGAGCTGCGCGATCGCTTGGCGGCCTACGCCGACGGGCGGGTCACCGAGCGCGGCTTCCATCGGCTGGCCGCGTCGGCGGTCCGGGCCGGGATCGGTGTGGAGGCGGACGAGGTGGCCATCCCGCTCCTCCATCCGGCGGGCGGGCGCCGGTCCATTCCCGGCTCGTGGCTCGCGCGCGACGAGGTGTTCGTGGCCGAGCGCGGCTCGCCGACGAGCGAAGCGGTCGCGCGTGGCGGCGGGTTCGTGGTGGACCTCGGCCTGGCCGAGGACGCCGAGGTCTACCGCGCCTGGCTGAGCCACGTGGCGGGGCGGCTGCTCGCGTGGGTGGAAGACGCGCTCGTCCTGGTGGAGCCGGAGGAGGCCAGCGGCGCGGACCTCGCGATGCTCGAGGTGCTCTCGTCGGTGCTCTCCGAGGTCGCCCGCGCGCCGGCGTCGCCGCGTCTGGTCCGGGCCCGCGGTGCGGTGAGGCCGGGGACCGTCTACTTCGCCGGGCAGGACGTGCTCCCGCTCGCGCTCCGGCCCGAGCGCCTCGCGGGCGATCCATTGCGGCTGCTCATGCGCCCGCCGCTGTGGATCGACGCCGGCGCGAAGGTGGTGGCGGCCGCGCGACGGGCGGCCGAGCGCGATCCCGCGTTCGCCGGCGCGCTCCTGGCCCGCGCGGTCCTGGTGCAGCACGGGTCGCTCGACGAGGAGCGCGACGACGCGTGGCTCGAGGTGGCGCTGGCGGCGGTGGATCGATGAGCGCGGCGGCGACGTTCGAGGTCGGCGCGTGAGCCGGCCGGCGCCGCCGGGCGCGCCGGTCTCGACCGGGCGGCTGCGCGTCGACGCGGCGCGCGCGGTGGACAAGCTCCGCGAGTATCAGCTCCCCGAGCCGGCGATGTGGGTGCTGGAGGTCATCCGCGCCGCCGTGCTCGCCGAGGCGACCGAGATACGGGTTCACGGGGACGCGGACGACGTGATCGTCGCCTGGGACGGGCCGCCCATCGAGGATCTGGAGCGCCTCTTCGACGAGCTGGTGGATCCGGCGCCAGCGCCGCATCGACGTCGATTGCGTTTGCTGGCCACCGGCGTGAACACGGCGCTCGGGCTTTCGCCGCGGTGGGTGGACGTGGTGGCGCTCGACGGGAGCGGCGAGGCGCTCGCGGCGCGCTTCACGCCGAGCCTCTTCGAGCGTGACGCGGACGGCGCGGCGCCGGGGCTCCGGGCGATCCGGCTGGAGCAGCGTCCGCCGCCCGCGCTGGCGCCCGCCCGCGGCATGGTGGTGCACCTGAAGCGGCGTCCCTTCTTCGACGCGCTGCCGATCCTGCTCGGCGTGGGCGAGCCGGCGGAGCTCGCGCTGGTGCGGCAGGCCTGCGACGACATCGCCGTCCCGCTCACGGTCGGCCGGACGAGCATCGGCCGCGACCGCTCGCACGTGGATCTCTTGCGCGTCGCGCTCGGCGAAGGCCTCGACGGATTCGTGGCCGTGACCGATCCGAGCTTCGCCCGCGAGGTGGGGCTCGAGGTGGCGGAGCTCGGCGTTCGTCTGGCGCTCTACGGGATCGCGCTCGCGCCGCAGACCTGGGCGGTCCCCGTCCCCTTGCGCGTGTTCGTGGACGCGCCGCGGATGCCGACCAACGCGTCGCGCTCGGCGGTGCGCCACGAGGAGCCGCCGGTGCGGGACGCGGTGGAACGCGCTCGCGCGCTCTTGCCGGCTCTGATGGAGCGGCTGGCCGGCGCGCTCACCGAAGGCGAAGCGCGCTTCCACACGCCGGTCCGACGGGAGCGACTGCGGGCGGCGGCGCTCGCGCTCCTCGGCGCCGCGGTCGGCGGAGAGAGCTGGCGTCACGAGATGCGCCGGCTGGGCTCGCGCGAGGATGCGTGGGACGCGCTGGCGCCGCTCGCGTGGCTGCCGATCCTGCGCGACGCGGTGGGCCGGCCGCGTGCGCCGGCGAGCTTCTCCGTTCGGACCGGCGCCGATGTCGTGCACTACGGGCCCGAGCCGCTGCCGCGCGAGCTCACGCCGTGGTTCGGCGAGGTGCTCTGGGTGCCGCCGGGCGATCCGGCCGCGGCGCTGCTCGGAGTCAGCCGGCCGGCCCCGGCCAAGAAGCGGCTCGCTCGCGCCAAGAGCTACCGCGTCGCCCGCGAGCGCTGGCTGAAGACGGAGGCTGGAGCGCCCGCCGTGCCGCCGGCGCCCGGGCAGCTCCTCGCCGTCCCGCTGACGGCGCCGGGTCGCTCGCTGAAGAGCTGCGCGCCGCTCGACGTCTTCGAGGCCGTGCGCGGTCTGGAAGGCGAGCTGGTGCTCGGCGATCCGCGAGCGAGCCGCGGCGGTCGCGTCCGGCTGCGCATCGGCGGGCGGGTGATCGAGACGCTCACGCTGGACGTGTCGTTCCCCTTCGAAGCGGACGTGCAGTGCGCGGAGCTGACACCGAACCCGGAGCACAGCGGCGCGGCGCGCGACGAGGTCTTCGAGGCGCTGCTCGGCGCCGTCTGCGCGGCCGCGGTCGTGGCCTCGGAAGGGCTGGCGCTGAGGCTCCTCGGCGAGAGCAAGCCGGGGGATCGGGCCGTGCCGCGCGCGGCGTGGATCGAGTCGCCGGGTGAGCACGACCGCGCCAGCGTCACCAGCCTGCTCCGCGGGGCGACGGTGCTCGCGTTGGAGCTCGCGGCCGGCGCCGCGCGGGACGAAGAAGGGTTTCGGCGAGCCGCAGAGATCCTGCTGGCGTCGAAGAGCCCCCTCTTCGAGGCGCCGGTGTGGCCGACGGTGCGCGGCGCCTGGCGCAGCCTGCGGGAGATCCTCCAGGACGCCGCGCGCCCGCCCCACGCCATCGCGTTCACGCGGCTGCGCGGTACCGGCACCGCCCCCTCGGGCAGGCCCATTCACGTGGTGCGCGAGCGCGAGCAGCCGGCGTTCCGGGCACTGCTTTCGAGGGCCCACCTCATCGACTACGAGCGGGTGCTGGTGCGGCCGCCCTTGCCGCGCGACGCGAGCGCGCTGGCGGCCACGCTCTGTGTGCCCGGTGGCGCGGCGCTGGGCGTCGAGCGCGAGGGACGCTCGCTCGCCATCGGATGGACGGCCGGGCCGAGCACGTTCGAGCTCCGGCACTGTGGCGTGACCCTCGACAAGAGCGCGCTCGAGGGCGCGCCGGGTCCGGTGCGGCTCTTGGTGGAGGACGATTGGGTCGTGCCCGACGCGCGCTGGGCGGGCGTCCGCGAGGCGTCGGAGGGCTATCCGGTCGACGAGCTCTGCGCGGAGCTCGCTCGCGCGTTCGCCGACGCGTTGATCGGGGAGGCGCCGCCCGGCCTCTCGCTCGGCGCCCGCCACGCGATGAACGCGGAGCTCGCGCGGACGGCCTGGCTCGCTTCCCTGACCCGCGCCCCCGAGCCGGCGGCGGCGCTCTTCGGGGACACGCGGTTGGCGGCGCTGCGCGAGGTGCGCTGGCTCTCGCTCCTCGGCGTGAAGGAGCTGGTCAGCCTCGCCGAGCTGGAGGCGCGCTTCCCGGAGGGCGCGATCCCCTGGGTGCCGCGCTCGACCGCGACGCTCCTCGATTCCTCGGCGGCTGGCACCCGCTCTTCGCGGGCGAGAACGAGGTCGGCGCGCTGGCCCGGCTGCTCGACCGCGAGCTGGTGTGCGCCACCGACGAGCTGACCCGGCGCCGGCAGGGGCTCACCCGCGTCTTCGCGCTGGACCGGCATCGGCGGCAGCCGCTCTACGATCCGAGCGTCCACTGGGCCGCGCCGCTCCTCACGCTCTCGGGGCGCGGCTTCATCGAGGCCAAGGTCGCGCTGGCGGAGCATCCGACGGCCGGCGAGTCCGTCCACGCGCTGATCGAAGGACGGCGCTTCAGCGGCATCGAGCGGGCCAGCGCGCGACCTCTCCGGATCGTGATCGACTTCGACGAGACCGCTGCAGACGAGGAGCTGCGCGGGCTGACCCCGCAGGCCGAGCGGGCGATCGAGCACGTCCGATCCCGCGGCCTGTGCGACCTCTTGCGCTACTTCGCCGAGCAGGATCCCACCGCGCTCGCCGGCGCGCCGCTGCCGCGGGCGCTGCTGACCGAGTGGGCCGACACGCACGGCGCGCGCGCCGCCGATTGGGAGCTTGCCGAGCTGCTCCGTGAGGTGCCCGCGTTCGCGACGGTGCAGGGCGGCTGGGCCTCGCTGAGGCAGGCGGCGGTGGATGGGGAGCTGTGTGTGGCGCGCTCGTCGGCGCGCTGGCTCGGTCCGGCCGAGGGTGAAGGGGAGTCGCCCTGGGACGCGCCGGTGCTGCGCTTGTCCGAGGAGCGCGAGGTCGAGGATGCCGCGCTCTTCGAGCGGCTGTGGAACGAGGGGCCGGTGCGCGACGTGACGCTGTCGGTGGCGCGCCTGCAGGCCGAGCGGCGGGTGGCGCACGGGCTGGCCGAGGCGCCGCGGCTGGCCCGCGTGAAGGACCCGCGCTTTCGCTACCCGCTCGCCGAGTTGCTTCGCCACGCGCCCGAGGCGCGGGAGGTCCTGGCGGTGGGCGAGGCCGCGCTCGACGACGCCGAGGCGCGGGTCGATCTCTACTCCGGCGGGTTCGTGGTCCGCTCGCTGCCGACCGAGCTCGTGCCGCGCGCGCTCGTGGCCGCCGAGTCGACGCTCGGCGTGAAGCTGGATCGGGCCGCGCACGCGCGACTGGACGCGGCGCTCCGGGTAGTGACCTCGCAGCTGGTGCGGAGGGTGGTCGACGAGACGCCGCCCGAGCAGCTCCCGGAGTGGGTGCGGCGTGCGCTGCGCGAGAGCTGTCTACGCGGCGGGAGCGACGAGTTCTTCGATCCGCTCCGCGACACGCCGATGTTCGAGACGACCACCGGCGCCTGGGTGACGCCCGACGACGTGCGCGCAGCGCGGGATTGCTTCGGGCGGGTGTGGTGGACGGACGACGCGCGCATCGACTGGGGGCCGCTCGACGAGGCGCGGCTGGCGCTCCGGTTGACGCGGTCCGAGGCGCTGCAGCTCCGGAGCTGGGTGCCGGTGGAGGACGGAACGGACGAGCTCGCGCTCGACAGGACGGCGCGAGCCAACCGGGACCGGCCGGCGGTGGCGGCGCTGGCGTTGACGGAGGAGGAAGCGCGGGATGCCCTCGCGGTCGTGGCGCTGCCGCTCGACGAGGACGGAACGAGCGGCGTGCTCGCGCTCTTGAAGCCGCACTCGTCGGTCCGTCGCCGCATGCACCTGCACCGAGCGATGCGCCCGCTCGGCGTCGCCGACGATCCGTGCGCGTGGCCGGTGGTGGCGCGGGTCGACGATCCGGCGCTGAGCCCGAACCGCACGTGGGACGGCGCGGAGCGGGACGAGGTGTTGGTCCGCCTGGAGAGCCGGGTCCGCCGGGCCGCGAGCCGCGCGTTGCTCGAGGCGCTGCCCTTCGTGCGCGGCAAGGTGGCAGCCGTGCGGGTGCGGGCCGAGGAGTCCGAAGCCCTCGGCGTGGTGCGAGGTGCGGCGGTGGAGGGCGTGCTCTGGCTCGAGGACGAGGTGACGCCGGGCAGCGTGCGCATCTGGGATTCGGAGCGGCGAGCACGTCGTGGAGCCTCTGCACGCGGACCGGCCCATTCCGCTCTCGGGCACCTTGTGGCTGCACGGCGCGACGTTCTCGAGCGCGAGCGCGCCGGGGCTGCTCTCGCGCGTCTACGGGCGGCTCGTGCGCCAGGCCGGCCGTCGGGTCTCCACCGCGCCGGATGCCGACAGCGCGCCCCTCGCTCATCTCTTGCACGGCATCTTCCACGGGCTGGTGGAGCGCTCGGCGCTGCCCGAGCTGTGGCTGCCCTGCTTCGAAGGCTCGCGCTGGCCGTTCTCGGCGTTGTTGACGCATCTGGAGGACCGCGACGTCGCCATCCCCGAGCTGGCCGACGACGCTTCACCGGTCGGACGGGAGCTTTCGCGCTTGCTCGCGCCCGAGGAAGACGAAGCGGAGCCGGACGAGCTCGAGCCGGAGGACACTCTCGCGCGCCGGCTGCATCTGCTGCTGGATGCGGAGGTGAGCGCCATCCGCGTTCGGTACGAGCGCACGCAACCGCTGGTCGCGCTCGAGAACGGCGGCCTGGTCGTGGCCGGCAAACACCCGCTGGTGAGGGCCGTCGACGCGGCCGTCGTGACCGGAGCCGCGAACGCCGACGCCAAGGTCGCGCTGCTGGCCGCCCGCCTGGTGTCGGCGCCCGACGACGCGAGCGAGCTGGCGTGGATTGAGCGCCTGCTCGGTTGAGCTCGCGCCAGACCCGACGAGCGCTCGGAAAGCGCGCGCAGTCGAGATCCACGCGACGGTGGCGATGGACGGCTGCGAGCTGCTTGCGGATCGAGCGCCTCCGCCGCCCACCAGAACTGCCGCCATGGAGAGCGACCTCGCCGCCGTGGAGACGGTCTCGGGCGCGTGGAGACCGACCTCGGGCTCATGGAGACGCCCACTAGCGCCGTGGAGAGCGACCTCGCCGCCGTGGAGACGGTCTCGGGCGCGTGGAGACCGACCTCGGGCTCATGGAGACGCCCACTAGCGCCGTGGAGAGCGACCTCGCCGCCGTGGAGACGGTCTCGGGCGCGTGGAGACGCGGGGCCTCGTCTGGAGAGCGCCCACGAGCACGAGGAGAGAGCTCGTGAGTCGCGTTCCGCCGGTCGCGGTCGCGTGGAGACGCCCAAGGAGCGCGTGGAGACGGCCGAGGGGCGCGTGGAGACGGCCGAGGAGCGCGTGGAGACGGCCGAGGGGCGCGTGGAGACGGCCGAGGGGCGCGTGGAGACGGCCGAGGGGCGCGTGGAGAAGGCCGAGGGGCGCGTGGAGACGGCCGAGGGGCGCGTGGAGACGGCCGAGGGGCGCGTGGAGACGGCCGAGGGGCGCGTGGAGAAGGCCGGTACCGCTCTGGAGACGTCGGCGATTCGATCCTCGCGAACCGCCCGGCCACACGATGTCGCCGGCATTGCCGGGCGCGGCGTAGGGGGGCCACGGAAGCGGGGGAGCCTCCGTTCCTCGTCATGGCGCTCGCCCGCCGGTGGTCGAACCTTGCGCAGCGTGGCCGGCGTCTACGGTACCGGCTCGGTCGCCACGGCCTACCGAGAATGCGTTCTCGTTCGTGGTGGGCTCACTTCGTTCAGAGGCGTTTTCATGGTGACGGTTCACACGCCGAAGTTCCTCGCCGGCCGCTTCGAAGTGCACGAGTTGGTGCACGCGCGGGGGATGGGCGACGTCTATCGCGGCCGCGACAGCGTGTCCGACGAGGGTGTCGCCGTGAAGGTGTTCGCCCCGCGCTGGACCCGCGACGCCGGAGCGGTGGATCGCTGTCGTGCGCTCGCCGCGACCCAGCTCGGGCACGCGGGGCTCCCGCTCGTCCTCGGCTCCGGGTGCCTGCCGGGAGGTCGCCTCTTCATCGCGGAACGCTGGATTGGGGGCGTCTCTCTGCACCGGTTGGTCGAAGGGCACTGGGATCCGAACCGGGCGATCGAGTTGGTGGCCCGCGCCGCCGACGCGGTCGACGAGCTCCACCGTCAGGGCATCGCGCACCGGACCATCAACGTGACGAAGGTCCTGATGACGCGCCGACAGGTGCACCTCACCGGATGCTTCGCTGCGCCGCTCTTGGAACCATCGGGTACGGCGGTGCACGGTGACAGGCCGATGGCGTTGGTGGCGACGCCGTGCTCGCTCGACTTCGTCGCGCCGGAAGCGGGGACCGAGGACGGGTTCTTCCGCAGCGCGGACATCTATGCCCTGGGCGTGCTCGTGTTCCGGCTCCTCGCGGGCAGCTACCCCTTCGTCAGGAGGAGCACGGTGGCGCGGGCGCTCGAAGATCGGCGCCAGCACAGCGCGCCGACCCTGACGCGGGCGGGCAAGCGCCGCTTTCCCGATTCATTGGAGAGCGTGATCGCCCGGGCGTTGGCGCGCGATCCGGCGATGCGACCGACGACGGCCGCGGCATTCGCCGCCGAGCTTCGGTCGCTGTCGAGGTGCAGTACAGCCGCCCGCGGGTCCATTCGCCGCGCGCCGTCCCGCGCCATCCTCGGCTCGCCGGAGCGTTCGGGCGCCGAGGGCGCTTCGGTGGTGACACCGGCGCGAGCGTCGAAGGGACCGACCTCGCCGCGCGTCGACGAGAAGACCAGAGCGGCCCGTCTTCCCCGGCGAGCCGCGCGCAGAGGGGGGTCGACGACGCAGGACGAGCCGCTTGTCGACCGGGAGCCCGGCGCGGGCCGCTCTCGGCGATGCGCGCGAGGACAGCGACCGCCGACGCAGGATGCGCCGCGTGTCGACGGGAAGACCGGGTCGATCCCGACCGGACCCGCGCCGCGTGCCGTCGGGGCCGCCGCCGCGCGCCGGCGAACCGGAAGACGAGCTCGCTCCGCCGACGCGCTGGCAGGTCGGCCCCGCCGCCGCGACGGTCCTCGTCCTCCTCGCGGCGCTGGTGATCGTGCTCCTCTCGAGCCCCGCGTCCTGAAGCCCGCCCGCTGACGTTCTCGCGCTCGGTCGCACCGCATCGGAAAAGCGGTCCGACCAACCGATGTGACGAGATCCAAACGGGCGCCGGCACGCGCTCGATCGAGCCTTGAGCCGGGATCCGCGCGCACGTATCATCGCGCGCCGGGCTCTCGGTTTCCGCCCAGGGAGCCCCGCTCTTCGAATTTCGGCCGGCAGAGAGGGGATGCCATGTCCAAACCGTATCCGAGTGACGCTCACGATCTCGATCGGGGCGCGTTGATCCGACAGCGGCACGAGATCGACGGCGCGGTCGCGCGCGGCGTCGAGAACATGCGCCGCCGCCAGAACGAAGACGGCTCCTGGCTCGCGATGGAGTACTTCGAGCCTCGCACCTCGGCGCTGCACCTGGTCACGCTCGCGTTCATCGACCGCGTTCCCCTCGTCGAGGCGCGGGCCTACGCGCGCTCCTTGGCGACGCTCCAGCGCGACGACGGAGGGTTCCCGGCGTATCCCTTCGCACCGCGCGGGGATCTCTCGTCGACCGCGCTGGTCTACGCGGCGCTGAAGGTGGCGGATCTGCCGGAGCAGGCCGCGGTGCGTGACGCTGCGCGCAAGTACATCGACGACCACGGCGGGTTCGATGCGGTCTTGAAGCGCTTGTTCGACGCCGGGGACACGACCGCCGTGTACCTGGCGATGGTGGATCTGATCGATCCCTTCTCGCTCCCCGATCCGCAGCTCGGGGTCATGATCACGCCGGGCGCGGTGTCGTGGATGCTGCGCAAGATCAACGCCGGCGTCATCGAAGGTGTCATCTTCTTGAGCGGTGTCACGCGCTACCTGCGGGAGAAGAAGAAGCCGTCCGGCGCGTTCACGAAATGGATCCACGAGCTCGAGGCCAAGAAGTCCATCGAGTTCGTCGAGTCGTGGCTGAACCCCGACGGCAACAACAACGGGACGACGGTTCAGACCGACATGGCGATCGCCGCGCTCTTCGCCCTCGGGCGAACGCCCGAGAGCTGGTCGATCTACTCGGCGCTCCAATGGTTCGGCAAGCACGAGGTGTGGGACGGCGATCGGCTGCACCTGCGCGCGTTCATGAACCAGAACTGGATGACCGCGCTCTGCCTGCGCGCGCTCCTCAACGCCGGGGTGCCGCGGAACGACGCGATGATCGGCAACGCGATCGACTACCTCTGCTGGAGCCAGTCGAAGCTGCCCATGCCGGAGGTGAACCTGAAGCGCGACAACGCGCACCGGGTCGGCGGCTGGGGCTTCGAGGAGGACAACCTCATCCTCCCCGATTGCGACGACACGGGGACGGTCCTGAGCGCGCTCGGCCTCGCGCTCGAGCGCACCCACATGCACAGGCTCCCGGCCGATCGCACCACGCGGACGCAGGCGGCGGTGCAGCTCGCGCTGCAGAACGTCCTCGACATGCAGAGCGACGACGGCGGTTGGGCCGGCTTCGTCTGGAACCTCCCGGGCAAGAAGAAGGGCCCCATCTTCGATCACCCCGTCGGGATCCCCACCAGCTTGCTCGGTAAGCTGAAGCTTCTGCTCAATCCGCCCGTCGAGATGGGGAATCCGCCGGTCAGCGGGCTCACCGGTCGGGTGCTCCAGGGTCTCGGCGCGAACGAGCTCGCCTCGGAGGCTCCCTCCATCCAGCGGGCGGCCGCGTTCTTGAAGGCCGAGCAGATGGACGAGGGGATGTGGTGGGCGCGCTGGTTCGTCGCCTACCTCGCCTCGACTTCCTGCGTGATCAGCGGGCTGGCCGATTGCGGCTGGGACATGAGCGAGCCGTGGCTGCAGAAGGGCATCGACTGGCTCCTGTCCAAGCAGAACGAGGACGGCGGCTGGGGTGAGACCCCGGAGGCGTACACCGATCGGTCCAAGGCAGGAGTCGGCCCCAGCATGCCTCCGCTCACCGGCATCGTGCTGACCGCGTTGATCGACGCGGGCATGGCCGATCATCCGGCGGTCCACCGCGGCGTCGCGTATCTGCTCGGAGCGCAGCTCGAGGACGGAAGCTGGCCCTCCAACGAGTGGATGCAGGTCTATGAGCCGAACAGCACCTACTACTTCTTCGAAGGCGCCGCCTGGTACCGGCCGGTCGAGGCGCTCTCGAAGTACGCGATCGCGATCTTCGGCGATCCGGACGTGAAGACGGTCGAAGAGCGGGTCGCGCCGCTCTTCGCTCCTGCTCCCGTGCTGCCACCGCGCACCGCGCCGGAGTGGCCGAACGAGACGCTGGAGGGAATGCGGAAGGTCGGCGATCGCGTCGCGGACGAGGTCATCCGCACGCTCTTCGAGCACCACGAGGTGAGCATCGTCCGCCAGCTGATGGGCACGATGATGCGCTCGGACGAGCCGATCCCGAGCGGGCTGCCGGCCGAGGCGCGGGCGTACTTCGTGGAGACGGCGAATCTGCCGAGCTGGGCGGACCGGGAGCTCATCGCGCGCGGTCAGCGGGTCTTCACCGACCACGGCTGGCTGATGGCGGCGACCCTCTTCTGCTCGTCGCTCCCCCAGGCCTACTGTGCCGCCAAGGGCGCTCGCGTCCTCACCGAGACGCAGGGGATGACCCGCCACGTGCGCCACCGGATCCTGGAGACGGCGCAGTTCCTCTTCGACGTCTGCACCGAGGGCGGCCTCGAGCCCGACGCGCGAGGCATCCGCGCCGCCCAGAAAGTGCGCTTGATGCACGGCACGATTCGCCACTTGATCCTCATGAAGGGCGAGTGGGACGTAGACGTGCTGGGCTTGCCGATCAACCAAGAGGACTACGCCGGGACGCTGATGACGTTCTCCACGGTTCTCCTCGACGGACTCGACCGGGCGGGCGTCGATTTGAGCGCTGCCGACCAGGAGGCGTACCTGCATCTGTGGAAGGTGGTCGGGCACGTCATGGGGGTGAACGAGGCTCTCCTCCCGGTCGACGTGCAGGATGCGCGCGCGCTGATGGAGGCCATCCGTGCCGACCAGTGGACGCCGAGCGTGGAAGGCAGGCTGCTGGTGCAGGACCTCATCGCCTCGATGGAGGACTACCTGCCGGGTGAGCTCATCGACGACCTGCCGGTGGCGCTCATTCGATTCTTCGTGCCCGAGCGGGCGGCGGAGGTTCTCGATCTCCGCGAAGCGTCCCTCTTCGACGCGGTCCTCGACGCCGGCGCCTCGCTCGACGACTTCCTGGATCCCGGCGACGCCGCCGACCGTCCCCTCCGCTTCCTCCGCCAGGTCGCCTACCGACTCATGACGGCGCTGGTGGACGTGCAGCGCGAGGGCAAGCAAACGGCTTTCCGCATCCCGGACCAGCTGATCCGGGAGTGGAAGCTCGACGATTGAGACGGTGACCTGCCTGCGAGTCCGGTGACGAACTTCCCTCCTCGGCTTTCGGGCGGGACGATCCGTCTCCCCGCCCATTCCTGGTCGTGCACGCTGCGGCATTCGCCGGCCGGTCCCACCGGATATCCTCGAGCCTCGCGCCGAGATTTCCTTCTGGCTCGATACTTCGGCGGGCTGCTACGGTGCGCGCGATGGAGGAGCTGGTCACCCACCTCGATGACGAGAGCGGCGCGGTCGTCCGTTTCGGGCCGGTGGTCTACGTGGTCTGGCGCGCCGTGGACAGCCAGGCGCCCATCTCCCACGCGGACGACGCGGTCCGGGCGATGGTCTCGCGCTACGGCCGCGGTCGCAATCTCCTCTACGTTCACCGCGCGCCGGAGTCGACGGGCATGGGCGGTCACAGCGAGGGCACTCGCGAAGCGGTCATGAAGCACTTCGACCGCACCGAGGCGTACTTTCGGGCGGCCGCGCTGGCCATCGAGGCCACCGGGTTCGCGGGCGCGGTCGTCCGCTCCGTCACCGCCGGCGTCATGCTGATGCGGCGGAGCCAGTTGAAGACCAAGGTCTTCGACGACGCCCGGCTCGGCGTGCGCTGGCTCTCCACCATGTCCGACCCCGGCCATTCGTTCGACGCGAACTCGATGATCGGCGCCCTCCGGAGTCGCGAGCTCTGCCGCACCCTCGGGTTCGAGCAGGACTACGCGACCTGAGCCGAGCGAGAGGAGCTCATCTCGCTGCCGACGGCCGGTGTCCTTCGGCCCCCGCTCGCGCGTGAAGCGCGGATCGGTCGTCGTGAACTTGGCACGGGTTGGCATGCGTGGGTCTCACCATTCCCCGAACTCGCGATGGGCACGGGACGTGAAGGCGCGCGAGTGCATGCGACTCTCGATGCTGACGCTCGCCCTACTGTTCACCGCCTGCACGGGCGCCGAGCCCGCTCCGGTGGACTGCAACGGCACGACCTGCGCTGTCGGCGAAGTGTGCGTCGTGACCACCGCCAGCGGCGGCGCTTGCCTGCAGCCGGACGACGCGGGCGTCTGCCCGGACGGCACGCACACCGCGGGCTGCTGCAACCAGGTCTCGACCACCTACGCGTGCCAGCGCTTGCCGGCCGCGTGCGGTGGGAGCGCGGCGTGCCCCTGTGCCGAGAGCCTGTGCCAGTGCGGGGGCTGCGCGATCACCGACGCCGGCGCGGTCGCCTGCACGTGCGCGTATCCGTGAGACGACACGCGCGGCGCGACCTTCTCGGCCTCCGCTGGCTCCCGTGCCGTCCAGTTCCTGCGCGTAGGGTGTGACTCGTTGACGCGCCGCCTGCTCGGCGCCAGCGCGATCTTCGCGCGGCTGGGACTGCCCAGCCGGGCACCGCCGCCGACCTCGCTCTGCCGACGGCGCGAGCGGGCTGACTGCGCAGCCGACGAGGGCATGGACCGCCTGTCGGTCGGCCGGGCGCGGCCGCGGTCCCGACGCTTCACCGAGGAGCCCTCGAGGGCTGGCGCGGTGCTTGCGCAGTGGGACGCCACGGTGCGCGCCGCCTCGCGGGTCGATTCCTGGCAGAAGTGGGTGGGCCACACGCCGAGCTCGATCGGTATGACCATCAGCGCCTACGTCAGCCCGCACGGATTGGCGCCCGAGTGGAGCGCCGCGTTCGTGCAGCAGTCGTTCCCGGGCCCCGGCCACGCGGTCACTCTCGCGCCGGGAGAGGAGCTGCACGGCTACATCCAGCTGCGGAACACCGGCTGGCACGCCTGGCACCCCGGACACACCTTCCTCGATACGACGCAGCCGCGCGATGGCGGGAGCGCGATGGCCGATCCGTCATGGGTCGACGGCCATCGCCCCGTCACCATCAACCGCATCGTTCCGCCGGGCGAGAGAGGTCGTTTCACGTTCACGATCCGAGCGCCGATGACGCCCGGCCGGTACACGCAGCACTTCGAGCCGAAGGACGGGAGCAGCTGGTTCGGGCATCCGGCCGACGACACGATGGCGATCGCGATCCGCGTCGTGGCTCCCCCGCCGCCTCCCCCTCCGCCGGACGCCGGCTGGGTCGCCGACGCTGGCGCCGCGCGGGGTGGGGCCGTGGCCGACGCCAGCGTGACCGGTGGAGGCGTCTTCGCGAGCCCCGACGCCGGCGCCGGCGAGCTCGGGGACGACGCCGCGATTCCCTTCAGCGCCGACGCGGCGATGCCCATCGGTGCCGACGCCGGCTTCACGAACACCGGTGGCCCGCTGACCGCCACCTGGTCGTGCAGCGTGGAGGCGGGCGGGAGTCGCTCTCCCGCGCCGCTGGCGTGGACCGTGCTCGGGTTGGCGCTGGTGGTCTGGCGCCGCCGCGCGCGCCGGCGCGATTGAAGCTCGCATTCACCATCGCGGCGGCGACTGCGTCTCCGGATTCGGAGCGCGTTCGCCGTCGTGGTCATGCGGAGCGTCGCGCGGCCTCTCGGTGGTCCTGCTTCACCCACGGGATCCGCCCGCCGGCCCGCACGACCGCGAGCTCTTCCTCGCTGAGGTCGCTCTTCGCGGTGAGGCTGCCCTTGCCGCGAACCTCGACTTGCAAGCGGCCCTCCGAGAGCGCGCTCAGATCGTCGATCGAGAGCTCGTCGCCGGGCTCGAACGCGATGCCGTCGGGCTCCATGATCAACGGCAGCACCCCGTAGTTGATCAGGTTCGACCGGTGGATGCGCGAGAAGCTGCGCGCCAGCACGAGGCGGAGCCCGAGGTGGCGCGGAGCCAGGGCCGCGTGCTCGCGGCTCGACCCTTGGCCGTAGTTGTCGCCGGCCACGATGGCGTGACCACCCTTCTCGTGGCGGGCCCGATCGGGATAGTCGCGGTCGATGGGGCCGAAGCAGAAGTCGGCGATGCGCGGGATGTTGCTCCGGTACGGCAAGACCTCGGAGCCGGCCGGGAGGATTTCGTCGGTGCTGATGTCGTCGCCGAGCACCAGCATGACCGGGAGCGCCAGGTGCGACGGAAGCGGATCGAGCTCGGGCAGGCGGCCGATGTTCGGCCCCTTCACGAGCTGGACGGTGCGCGAGACCTCGGGCGCGGGGGGGGCGTCGAGGCTCGTCGGAGGGACGCGCGGCGCGTCGGGCACGCGGGGGTAGGCGCCGAGCTCGCGCGGATCGGTGATCACGCCGCGGAGCGCCGACGCGGTGGCGGTCTCCGGGCTGCACAGCCACACCCGGTCGTCCGGCGTGCCGCTCCGGTCCGGGAAGTTGCGAGGCACCGTTCGCAGGCTGTTCCGGCCCGACGCGGGCGCCTGGCCCATCCCGATGCAGCCGTTGCACCCCGCCTGATGGAGGCGCGCGCCGGCGTCGATGAGCGGGCGCAAGAGCTCCGCGACCAGGAGCTGATCGAGGAGCTGTCGCGAGGTCGGGTTGACGTCGAAGCTGACGTGCGAGGGGATTTGCTCTCCTCTCACCATCAGCGCGGCGATGGCGAAGTCGCGGAAGCCGGGGTTGGCCGACGAGCCGATGTAGGCCTGATAGAGCTCGGTGCCGGCCACCTCGCGGACGGGCACGACGTTGCCGGGGCTTTGCGGCTTGGCGATCAGAGGCTCGAGCGCGCCGAGATCGATCTCGTCCTCGACGTCGTAGCGCGCGCCATCGTCGGCCGAGAGCGGTCGCCATTCGTCCTCGCGACCCTGGGCGGCGAGGAAGCGGCGCGTCTCTTCGTCGCTCGGGAAGACCGTCGTCGTCGCCCCGAGCTCCGCGCCCATGTTCGCGATCACGTGCCGGTCCATCGCGCTCAGCGTCGCCACACCGGGCCCGTGGTACTCGACGATGCGCCCTCGCCCGCCGCGCACCCCGTGGCGGCGCAGCATCTCGAGGATCACGTCCTTGGCGCTCACCCAGTCCGGCAGCCGGCCCGTCAAGCGCACGCCCCAGATGGCCGGCATCGGGACCGTGTAGGGCTGACCGGCCATCGCCAGCGCGACGTCGAGCCCGCCGGTCCCGATGGCGAGCATGCCGAGCGAGCCCGCGGCGCAGGTGTGGCTGTCCGAGCCGAGCAGCGACGCGCCGGGCCGGCCGAAGCGCTGCATGTGGTTCGGGTGGCTGACCCCGCCGCCCGGGCGGCTGAAGTGGATCCCGAAGCGGCGGCAAGCGCTCTGCAGGAAGAGGTGATCGTCCGGGTTCTTGAAGTCGGCCTGGATGAGGTTGTGGTCCACGTACTGCGCGGCGACCTCGACCTTCACCCGGTCGAGCTCCAGCGCCTCGAGCTCGAGCATCACCAACGTGCCGGTGGCGTCCTGGGTGAGCGTCTGATCGATCCGGAGCGAGATGGGTCTCCCCACCTCGGCCCGCCCGCTCACGAGGTGTTCGTCGATGAGTTTCCGCGCGACCGTCTCAGGCATGTGAGAGTCCATAGACACAGACTCTGGATCGTCGAGGCGCTCCGCTACCGCGAGGCGAGGGCGGCCTCTTCCGGGGTATCGGGGCTCGGGATCGGTCCGCGGAGGACGGCGACGGGCCAGGCGCGCTCGCCGGTGGTTCCGTCGCCGAGCTGGCCGCCCATGTTGTCGCCCCAGCAGCGGAGGTCGCCCGTGCTCAAGAGGGCGCAGGTGTGGCGCGCGCCCGCCGTCACGTCGTGGGCGCGGTCACCCAAACGGACCTGGAAGGGCGCGAGCTGGCCGCCGCTCAGCCCGTCGCCGAGCGCGGCGTGGCGGTTGTCGCCCCAGCAGTAGACGTCGCCTCGCTCGCCCATGGCGCAGGTGTGGGCGTCGCCGGCGACCACGACCCGCACGGCGGCCGGGAGCTCGACCCGCGAGGGCGTGTGCGCTTCTTCGACTCCGTCGTGGCCGAGCTGTCCGTGGTGGTTGTCACCCCAGCACCAGGCCGTGCCGTCCGCGCGCGCGGCGCAGGTGTGGTGGGCCCCGGCCGCGATCGAGACGATCCGGTCGAGCTGGGGGACGGGCACGAAGCGTCTCTGCATCCGGCGGCTGCCGGTGCCGAGCTCGCCGTGCTCGCCATAGCCGCGGCAGCGCACGCGACCCTCTTCGGTCAGCACGCATTCGTGGCCGGCGCCGATGGCCACGGTGACGGCGTCGTGGATGGCGACGTCGAGATCCGGCCGTGCGCTGCCGAACGCGGGGCGCCCGTCGTCGTCCAGGGTGATCAGCCGCCCCCAGCACGCGACGCCGCCCGCTTCGGTGACCGCGCAGAAGCGCGTCGCCGTGCTCGAGGCGACGGTCTGGCAGATCCGCTCCAGGCGCGGGACCCGCACCGGCATCGTGTAGCCGTTGGCTTGCTCGCCGTTGCCGAGCTGGCCGACCGCGTTGGCGCCCCAGCAGTAGACTTCCCCGTCCCGCGTGGCGGCGCAGGTGCTGCCGTCGCCGGCCGCGATCGAGCGCGCCGGAGGCAGCGCCCGCACCCGCACCGGCGCGTCGTGATCCACGCGGCTGCCGTCCCCGAGCTGGCCCGTCGCGTTCTCACCCCAGCACCACACGTGGCCCTCCGCGTCGAGGGCGCAGGTGTGGCGCGTACCGGCGCTCACCTGGCGGATGGATCCCAGGAGCGCCTCGCCCGGCGGCGGTACGGGGACGCTCAGGGTGGCGGTCTGCGCGGGCGGCACCGCACCGGCGCTCTCACAGGCGCTCAGGAGCGCGCCGGCCACGAGCGCCAGCGCGGCGATCGAGGGTCGTCGTCGCATACGTCTGTTCTCCGAGTCGGTGGGGCTCGAGCCCCGGTCTCGCGTTTCGCCGCGCTCGTCCCGGCCCACTTCTCTGGGAAGTGAGCTTCGGGACGAGGGCTCCGAACGAGGGGAGGCTCGCGCTGGATGCACGAAGCCCGGGATCCCTCATGGAGAGCGCAGCGCGTTGCTCACCAGGGCCATGGCCGCCAACGCGAGGAAGCCGGCGAAGAGCAGCCTCGAGAGCACCGCGGCGGCGCCGCCGAAGCCGAAGAATGCCGCGACCAGCGCCAACGCGAAGAACAAGAGTGCCCACTTGAGCATTGGATCCTCCGTTTCGGTCTGCGCCCTTCCCGGGGCGAGGGAGCGGCAGGTGGCGTGCCAGCGGGCTCGACGTGTCGCGTCGCGGGTCACGGTGCGTGGGCGCCCGTTCGGGCAGCGCGCCCACGTCGGACGCAGCCGGGGCACGGCGCCGCACGAAGCGCCGCTGAGGGTGCCGCGTCCGGGTGGGGTACGAGGGTTGCACTCCCGTTGGGTTCGTGAACGAGCGCACGCCTCCGACGCTGCCCGCGGGGCTCGATACCGAGCGTTGCGCCGCGCGATGTACGACGACGGTGCCGGCCGTTTCGGACGTGTTGGCGGGGCAGTACCGCGTCGAGCGCTGGCTGGGAGATGGCGGCATGGGGCTCGTCCTGGCCGCGCGTGACCTGAAGCTGGAGCGCGACGTCGCCATCAAGCTCGTCCAGCCGGAGCTGCTCTGCTCGCTTGCGGTGCGGCGGAGCTTCGAGGCCGAGGCGCGGGCGATGGCGGCGCTCTCGCACCCGAACGTCGTCACCTTGCACACGCTGGCCGAGGACGAGGGCCGGCCCTTCCTGGTGATGGAGCTGGTGAACGGGCCCAGCCTGGCGCAGGTGCTTCGCGAGCGGGGGAGGCTGCCGGTTCGGGAGGCGCTGCCGATCCTGCGCGCGATCGCGGAGGGGCTCGGCGCCCTGCACGAGGCGGGGCTCATCCACGGCGACGTGAAGCCTTCCAACGTGCTGCTCGGTCCCGGCCGCGTCGTGAAGCTCACCGACATGGGGCTCTCGCAGCTCCTGTGCGAGAACCCGGGCGGAGTGGTTCGCGGCACGCCGAGCTACATGCCGCCGGAGCGGGCACGCGGGTTGGCCTTGCCGCGCGAGCTCTTGCCGAGGCAGGACGTCTACGCGCTGGCGGTCACCGCGTTCGAGATGCTCACCGGGCGGCGGCCCTTCGTCAGCTCGCGGCCGGACGTGCTCATCGACGCGCACGCGAGCACCGAGCCGCCGCGGGCGAGCGAGGTCTGTCCGGAGCTGACGCCGGCGTTCGATGGTCCCCTCGCCGCCGCGATGGAGAAGGACCCGGAGCGGCGCACGGAGACGCCGCTCGCGCTGGTGGAGCAGCTCGAGCGCGCGTCCGCGCTACCGGCACGGGCCGGGGAGCAGCTCCGGGTGCTGGTGGTCGACGACGACGAGGACTGGCTCGCGCTGATCGAGTCGGCGATCCATCGCCGGTTGCCGGGGGTGGAGGTCGTCCTGGCCCGCGACGGTGAGGAGGCGCTCGAGCACGCCCGCGAGCACGCTCCGTCCGCGGCGCTGGTCGACCTGCGCATGCCGCGTGTGGACGGCGAGGCGCTGACCCGGGCGCTGCGCGGGCTGGCGGGATCGGACGAGATGCCCATCGTGGTGCTGACGGGGGAGGGTAGCGGCCGCGACTGGCGCCGCCTACGCCGGCTCGGTGCGGACCGCTTCTTCGTGAAGCCGGTCATCCTGGACGAGCTCTGCGATTCAGTGGAGACGCTGCTGCGCGCACGCGCCGCGACGTGACACCGTGAGAGGCGGCGGCTCCCTGCGGTCGGTGTTCTTCCTGCGGGTGTCGTCGGGCGCCCCGAGGGCGTGCTCGGCTGCGGTCGTGCGACTTCTGGTGTGACCTCCTCGAAGAGGCTCGCCTCCGCGGCGGCGCAGCTCGCCGCGTCAGGGGCACGCCGGCAGGATCATCGGGTCCGGGGAGACCCACTCGACGGTGTTCTGCCAGAAGCGCGGGATGGCCATCATCGTCGACCACTCGCTGTCGAACTCAATCCACTCGTCGCCGAAGAGCAGCGCGCGGCCGTCGCCGATCGGGCCGGCGGCGCCGACCACGTAGGAGCCGATCTGGGCCATGGGGACGAACGTCGCGCTCATCGCGCTCGGCACGCTCACCCGGAGGCCGCCGTTGAAGGTGACCGGCGGGAGCGTGCCGCCGCTCCCGTCGTCGGTCGTCGGGTGCGGGAGCAGCGTGGCCGGCCCGTTCAGCACGCAGCGCGCATTGTCGCAGAGCTCGCCGGTGTCGCAGTCCGCTGCCGACGCGCAGGTGCGCAGATCGTAGTTCGGGCCGAGCGAGGCGAGCAGCGAGACGTGCCGGTCGGCGGTGTGGCCCGAGTCGTGGCCGGTCATCGCGACGAGCGCACCGCCGCTCCGCACCCAGCCGGAGAGCACGTCCGCCTCGGCGCTCGTGTAGTCGCGCTGGAGCCAGTCGATGATCACGAGGTCGAAGGTCTCGAGCTGCTCGACGTGCAGCGTGGCGGCGTCGGCGGTGTCGTGGAAGCGCATCACGATCGCGCCCTGCATCTCCAGCCACGCTTGGAAGTTCGACGAGGCGAGCGCGCCCGGCGCGCCCATGATGCCGATCCGCCGGCAGCCATAGAGCGACATCCCGGCGTCACCGCCGCCGGGCGCCGCGCACGTCCCCCACGTTCCGAACTCGGACGAGCCGTCGCACGTCATCTCGCCCCAGGAGCATCGCGGCGTGCTGAGATTGGGGCGACCCGGCAGGCAGCGTGCCGTCGATCCCGGCACACAGGAGCAACCCTCGTCGACCGCGTCGTCGCAGTCGTCGTCGACACCGTTGAAGCAGGTCTCCGTCGCGCTGCAGGTGACGGGCAAGCAGTTGGCGTCGGCCATGGAAGCATCCGCCGGCGGGGCGAACGCGTCGGGGGCGGCCCCGTCGGCGGTGGATGAGGCGTCGGGCGAGGATGCGTCGAGCCCCGCGTCCATCCCGACGGCGCAGAGCCCATCGACGCAGGTCTCGTCCGCATGGCACTCGCCGTTCGACGTGCACGAGCGACCGGCTGGCGCGGAGCCGCACTCGCAGCCGGAGGCGAGCACGATGATGAGGGAAGCGAGGAGGAGTGCCGACGTGCGCATGGCTCCGAGCATACGGCGCCC
The DNA here is from genome assembly GCA_963832725.1 of uncultured Pseudomonadota bacterium. GTDB lineage: Bacteria > Myxococcota_A > Polyangia > Polyangiales > Sandaracinaceae > JAEZBP01. The sequence continues at coordinate 921,005 of CAWHVG010000005.1, read as the reverse complement.
GAGCGCTCAGGGGCAGACGAGGATCTCGAGGGACGCCGCCGGCTCACTCGTATCGGCATCCTCGCGCGTCGCCGCGACGAAGGTCGCGCCGCCGGCGGCGCTCACCCGAAGGCTGAGCTGAGCGCCGCCGAACTGAAGGATGCTCTGCTGCACGGTCGCCGGGGCGAGGTCCATGCGGACCGAGGGCTGGGTGTCCGTCACGTCTCGGCAGGAGGTCGCACCGAGCGCGTTGGGCGGCGCGGCTCCGCACCCGCTGCCGCTCGGCGCGTCGCAGTCGGTCCAGTGCATGGGCGAGCTGCCTCCGCTCCGGCGGCACCACTCCGCGCCGGATTGGTTGCCCATCCCCGCGCCCTCGTCCCAGTCGCTGCGGACCGGCGCCGCGCAGAGCTGGCCGGCGGCCGCCGGACACGCTTCGGCCGAGCCCAGGCACGCGAAGTTCCGGTGCAGCTCCAGCGTCGCGCGGGCCGGCGGCGCGAGGGTCAGCGCGGCTGCCACCGCGGCCGGCAGGTCGAAACGGAAGAGCCCGACGCCAGCCCCGATGTTGGCGAGCTCGAACGCGCCGTAGATGACGGTGCCGTCGCACGAGCCCCCCGCCAAGAGGGCGGTGTCCGCGCTCGCGGTGAGGACGTACGCCGTGCAGCTCCCCCCGTCGGCTCCGCCGTCACTCGACCCGCTCGCGTCGGCTGCACCCGCGTCGGCGTGCCCAGCGTCTCGGCCTCCGTCCGGTGCCATGGAGGCGTCCCGCGCGGCTGCATCGGGTCCCGCGTCCGTCACACCCGCCTCGGCCGGCCAGACGCAGACGGTCCCAGCGCAGACCTGGCCCGGCGGACAATCCCCGATGGTCGTGCACGGGTAGACGCCGGACGGGATCGTCGCCTTGCACCCCACCGCTGCGAGGGCGAGCACGCACGCGGCCAGCCTCCGCATCAGAAGCTCCCCTCGAAGCGCAGCCCGCCGGGCACTACGTGGAGCGCCGCGGTGGTGCCGCCTCCGCCCTGCGGAAGCGTCAGCACGATCACGCCGGCGGTGGCCGCGGCGGCACCGACGCCCAGCAGCACGAACCCCGCGACCGAAAGCCCTTCGCTCTGCCCGTAGGCCGGCGCGACGTCGTTCCACGGCGTTCCGGGCGCGGGGCGTTCGACCTGGCTCACGTCGCCGACCGCGACGGCCACCGCGATGGCGCCTGCGATCACCGCCAGGGCGCCGCCCCCGAGCAAGCTGGCGCCAGCGATCATGGGACCCGGGTCCGACGCGACGGGCTGGAGCTCGGGCGCAGTCTCGACGTGCGTCGTCTCGACGTGCGTCGTCTCTGCCGGGGTGGGCTCGCGGTGCGCGGCCCGCAGCGCCTCCAGTCGCTCGAGCGCCGCCTGCCGATTGCTCGCGCTCGCGTCGCTCGCGAGGTATCGGGTCAGGCCGTCGATGGCCTCGTCGACCCGGCCGAGGTGCTCCTGGCAGAGGGAGATGTTGACGAGGAGATTGGGGTGTTGGGTGAGCTCGTAGGCGGCCTGGAAGGACACGAGCGCGTTCGCGTAGTCGCCCGCGTCGTACGCGCTGACCCCGCGGTCGAACTCGTGCCGCGCTCGCTCGACGTCCGGACTCTGCGCGCTTGCCGCCGAAGCGACGAGCATGATCAGCGCGACGGCGATGCCCCCGATTCTCACGTTCGCGAATCATGCCCCCCGGGACCCGCTGCGCACAACCCATCCGGGGGCGGGAGACACGTTTCTTCACACTGCCTCGAGGTAGCTCGGCCACCGCCACGACGCGTGCTGGCGCCACGGGGTCGATCTGGGCCAGACCGGCTCGCCCGCGCAGTCTCGGCTCACCGCTGCGCCGGGTCGCGTCGCGACCGAAATGCAGACTCCGTGTCGAGCGTGCTCCCCGCGACGGGCCGGCGTGACCGTCGATGCGCCCCGCGCGCGATGATGGCCGGCCGGTTGCTGTGGATCGAAGGGAGCGGCGCGGGCCGCGGGAGGAGAGCATGAGGACGACCGACGTGACACAGGACGCCGCGCTGCCGGCCGGCGAGCGCGCGTGGAAGGCCTTCGAGGCGGTGGCGCGCGGCCGCCGCGCAGTGCGGGAGTTCTCGACGGAGCCGGTGCCACTGCGGGACATGAACGATGTGCTCGACGCTGCCATCCTGGCGCCGACGAGTTCCAACCTGCAGCCCTTCGAGCTCGTGTGGGTGCGCTCGCAGGATTGGCGGGTGAAGCTGGTGCGCGCGTGCATGTCGCAGAGCGCCGCCAAGAGCGCCGCCGAGCTCGTGGTGTGCGTGGCGCGCTGGGATCGCTGCGAGGCGACGCGGCAGGAGGTGCTCGACTGGCTCTCGGGGCAACCGGACACGCCCCGCGAGGTGAAGCTCTACTACCGGCACCTGGTGCGCTGGTCCTACGACCAGGGGCCGCTCGGGCTTTCGGGGCTCGCGCGCCGCGCCTTGCTCACGCCGGCCGCGTGGATGGTGCCGATGCCCCGAGGGCCGGCGAGCCGAGAGGACGTGCGCGTGTGGGCCATCAAGAGCGCGGCGTTGGTCTGCGAGAACCTGATGCTCGCCGCGCGGGCCAAGGGGCTCGACACCTGCCCGATGGAGGGCGCCGATCCGGTGCGTGTCGGCCGCTTGGTGGGGCTCCGCAAGCGCGACTGGCGCCGGAGCTGGGACATGACGATGGTCATCGCCGTCGGTCATCGCGCGCCCGGCGCAGACGTCGGACTGCAATGGCGCCGGGAGCGGAGCGTGCTGGTGCGCGAGGTCTGATCCGTCGTTCGAGCCCCGATCGCGCTGTGAGTGCGGAGGACGTCTTCGATGTCCCGGTGACACGGGTGGATTTGAAGGGCGCCAAGGTGGGCTGGATCTACCGCGAGCGCCCCTGGAAACCTCCGGCACGGCCTCGACGGTGGGCTCGGCCTCTCGCGCGCGGGCTGAGCTACATGCTGCTGGCCGTGCTCGTGCTCATGCTCGCGTGCCTGATGATGGCGGCGGGAGCCGAAGGACGCTGAAGGGACGTCGAGGAGCGGATTGGCGGGACGCTCTCCGGCGCGCCGGACGCCCGGCCAGGCCCAGAGTCGGAAGCGCACTCTCGTTGCATCGTCGGAGGTCGCTCAGCGGGTCGGCGTCCGCGCTCGTTCGCGCTCCACGACGCGGGGGCGCGGCTGGGCTGCTTCCTCCCCGAGCTGACTCTCTCCGTCACGGGCGGAGGGGAGCTCACCGCCGCTGGCGGGCGCTTCCGGGACCTCCGGCGGTCGCGCCTCGTTGCAGGATGCCGTCAGCAGCGCGAACGCGAGCGCGCCTCTCTGGAGCGCGTGCGAGCTCACGGTGTTCGCTTCCGGCTCGCACGGGCCTCGGCCACCTCGGGCCGCTCGGGCTGGAGTCGACCTCCGCGCGCTCGGATCGCGCTCGACGTCGCGAGGTGGGTGGCGACGGGCGCCGGCGCGTCCGGATCCTCCGCGCCCAGGACGACGTCGACCAGGAGGTCGTACTCGCCGTCGTTCTCGAGAGCGCAGGGTAGGGCGACGGTGAACACCCGCTCACCGCCGGGCGCGAGCTCGTCGTGGCCGTGCGTGAGGCGGATCCATTTCGGCGGGGCGCACGCCGGCACCGACTCGCCCTCTCGCGTCAGGTCGAGGCGCGCGTGCGCGTCGTCGAGGCGAGCGGGCGACCCGCCTCCGTTCGTCAACGTGAGGAGCACCCGCGGGGGCGTGGTGTCGTGGACCTCCGCGGCGAGCTCCACCACCGGAGCGATGGGCTCTTCGCGCTGCGCGCTGCTCGCGCTGGAGGGATGGGACGTCGAGGCGCATCCGAGCAAGAGCGCGACTGCCACCGATGTCACGGCCGAGCGCGCACCGCCGAGCCGTGCCCTTCCGCGACATCGAGCGCTTCCCCGGTGGGCTCGTCCGTGGGCCTCGGGACCCCCGCGCGTCGCGCCCACGCCACGCTCCTGGTCGGTGTGAAGGTGATGGCGAGCGGGGCCGGTCTCGCCGCTCGGATCGCGATCACGATGTCGTGACGCGCTCGAGCGGCGAGCCGGGCCCGTCGCGCTCGGACGCCTGCGTGAGGCGCCACCGTTTGCCCTCTCGTTGACAGTTCGAATCGGCATCGTCGTTTATCGGCATCGTCTGCCTTCCCGTGCTCGGGCCGGCCGCTCCGAGAAAGCAGCGAAGCGCGTGCCAGCGCCGAGCCGCGTGTGCGCCGCGAACCGACGGCGACTCACGCCTCGGTGATGCCATGACCCACGTCCCGCCCGACGCGGTGCCCACGGCGCGACGGCGATCCGATGCGTGGTCCGGCGCGTGCACGGACGTGCATTCATGAAGCACTCGATCACGGCAGTGCTGCTCGCCGGCGCCTTCGCCATCGGCGGCGTCGCGTGCAGCGAAAAGACCGACCACGACTGGGATCAGGCCGGAGAGAGCACCGGGCAGGCGTTGGAGTCGACCGGGCACGACGTCCGCGAGGGGACCGGCGAGGCCATGCGCGACACAGGCCACGCCCTGCAGCAGGGCGGACGCGATCTGAACGGTCAGGCGCACGATCGGAACGACGGAAAGCCGAGGAGCGGCGCGTCGGACTGAGGCCGCTCGCGACGAGCCGAGAGCGCCTCTTCAGGGAGGCGCGGCGATCGCGGGGCCTCTCTGCGCGACGTCCTTCGCGAGCTGCGCGGTCTGGGTGGCGCCGAAGGCTGCCCAGCCGCCGAGCAGGGCGGCGATGACGAGGGCGACCGCCGGCCACCACGGCGGGCGAAAGCGCGGATTGCGGCGTCGCGCGCGGATCGCCGACGGGCACTCGGCCGGCGTGGGGAGACAGCGCGCGGAGCCGCTGTGCGAGGTGAGTCGGGTCCAGTGAACGCGCGGCGCAAGCGCGTCGCCGTGCTCGCCCTCCGTTCGCCCGCGGGTGAGCGCCGCGGTCGCGCCCCGCCACGCCTCCGCGCCGTTCGGCAAGCGCGCGCTGGCGGCCGCCTTCCGCAGCGCCTCCGCCATCGACAGCGGCGTCCGATAGCGGGCGTCGCGGTCCTTCGCGAGCGCCCGCTCCACCACCTCGGCCAGCGCCGTCGGGCAATCCGGCTGGCGCTCGGCGATCGGCACCGGATCCTCGACGAGCATCTTGGTCAGCACGCCCTCGGTCGACTCGGCGTCGATCGGGGGACGACCGGTGAGCGCCTCGTAGAGGAGGACGCCGATGGCATAGAGGTCGGATTGCACGTCGAGATCGCGCCCGCGGATCTGCTCGGGCGACATGTAGTGCGGGGTGCCGAGGACGAAGCCCTCCTGCGTCAGCGTGGCGCTGGACGATGACAGGGCCGACCGCATGGCCTTCACGATGCCGAAGTCGAGCAGCTTCACCTCCACCGCGCCGTCGACCGCCCGCGCGAGCATCACGTTCTGCGGTTTGATGTCGCGGTGGAGGATCCCGTGCTGGGAGAGCGCGGTGGTCGCGGCGCAGAGCTGGAGCCCGAGGTCGAGCACCGCCGCCGGCGGGAGCGGGTCGTCTTCGAGGACCGTCGCCAGCTCGACGCCGTCGATGTGCTCCATCACGAGGTAGGGAGACTTGTCGGGCAGCTCGCCGGCTTCGAGGATCGACACGATGTTCCGGTGGCGGATCCGCGCGCCGAGCAGCGCCTCGCGCCGGAAGCGAGCACGCCGCCGCGGATCGCGGACCGCGTGGCGCTCGAGCACTTTGAGCGCGACCGGATAGCCGAGCTCCATGTGCTCGGCCGCGTACACCAGTCCGTGTCCACCGACCCCGAGCAGGGCGCCGACGCGAAAGCGGTCGACCACGTCGCCGGGTCCGAGTGGGGGCATCTGCTCGAGGGTCTCCTCGTCGTCGTCGAGGCTGCCCGAGCGGGCTTGGACGGCGGCGAGCCGCGGAGCGAGGGCCGCACCATTCATCGTCGACGTACTCCTTCCCAGGGGGCGGAACGCCTCCCTCGCAATGCACCCCTCGTGCCCGGCGCGGCGGTTGGGCTGCGGCTCGTCTGCCCGTGTCGGCCCGCCACGAGCGCGACGCGGGGCGACACGCAGCGACCGCGCGCGGCGGTCGAACGCCACCGGCTCGCGCACGTGCCATCGGATCGCCGTCGCGTGCCCTCGGCGGGGACCGGCCGGCGCCACCGGTCACGGGCCCCGCCGGGCGGCGTCTCTGCGGACGGTGCTCCCGGCAGCGGGACGGCCGTCTGTCCGCCCGTCCCTTCTCGCAAACGTGTTCGCATTCGCTCCGTCCGAACCCACGACGGAGCCTTCGCGTGACGCTCACCGGGCGTGGTCCTCGACGGGACTTCGAGCGGACCCGGCGCTCGTGCGGGCCTCCGCGTTCCGGAGCCGCCCGCTCGAGACCAATCAATAGCGGAAGATGGCGGCCGCCTCGGCGTCGACCGGCATGTGCGCGGCGTCGAGGCGATAGACCTTTCCGCCGGACAAGAACGTATCGGTCGTGGCGCGATCGATGAGATTGGTCGTGCTGTCCCGCCCGTCGCCGAGGTGTACGCGGTGGGTCGCCGCGTCGAACGAGCCCGTGACATGCGCGCCCTCGCGGACGAAGAGGGTGTCGATCTTCCCGTCGGCGGCTGCCGTCACGACCTGCGCGACCTCGGTGGTCGCCACGCCCGTGCCCAGCAGATCGCAGAGGCGGCTCTTGGCGCGCTCGACCAACTCCGAGAAGCGAGGCTCGAGCAGCGTCCACGCCTTCGCGTGCAGCTCGGTGTCCGGGGTGCGCTCGAAGTTCCCGTGCACGAAGCTCTCCACCAGGTTCGGCAGCCGCGTGTGCGCGCGGAAGACCGGCTCGAGCTGCTCGCTCGCCGCCACCACCACCGGCGAGCTCCGGTGGACGATCGCTTTCCACAGCCCCTTGTCGAGCTCGCGCACGAACTTCTCGAGGTCCGCGTCGGTGTCGTCCTTGCCCGCGCCGTGGCCGTGGTAGATCGGGCGATTGCCCGCGCCGCTGACCGGCGTGCCGTGCTTGCGCGAATGGCCGCCCAGGAGCGGGCCGGAGTGCGGAGCGTGGTACTGCAAGCTGTCTTGACGGACCTCCCATCCGGCCGCGTCCTCGAGCCGCGTGGGCGTTCCGTCGGGGAGCGGCAGCTCGCGCGCCACGAAGCGGTTGCACTCCAGAAGCCGCACGTGACGCTGACTGAGCGCGATGACGTAGAAGTGCACCGTGTCGGTGACCAGCGGGATCAGCGGCTCGAGGAAGGGCCGCTCGTCCAGGTGCGCCATCTCCTCCAGCGGGAGCGGCATGTGCCAGTGCTCGATCCCGTCGGCGCTCGCGAAGACCACCAAGCCCAGCGCGCCCGTGTTGAAGATGCCCCGCTTGCGTCCGAGGCGCGTCAGCTTGGCGACCATCGCGTCGCGCCGCGCTTGCTCCGCGCCGCGCGCGTCGAGTAGACCGCCCGCTCGCCGGACCAGGTTCCGGTAGCGGATGGGATCGCCCTTCGCGAGCGGTCCGCCGCCTGTGAGCGGCATCGAGAGCGTCACCCACGGCCCGGGTCGCTGGGCCAGATCCATGAGGTGCCGGTTAGTCAACATCAGTCGCAACGCACGCCTCCCTTCCGTGTTCGGGGTCCCCTCCCGAAAGGGGCAGCAATCCACGTGCCGAGAGCGCTGATCAGGAACCCCCCGTCGCCTATCGGGCGTCGCGAGGTCGGCCCGCACCAGCATGGGGCTGTGGTCGGAAGCGACGCGGGCTGCTCCACGGCCAGCACCACGGCGACGAGGATCTTCCGGTGGGCCCGGTTGTCGACCCAGCCGAGATCGCGCAGCCCTACGCGCCGCAGGCGGCACACGGTCGCGCACCCCCGGCGCATGGCTTCGAGCTCCCGCTCTTCGGCCGAGGCGCCGCCGAGCCCGGGGAGCAGGACGCGCACCTCGACGCCGGCGCGGGCGCGCTCGGAATGCGCCCGCGCCAAGCGTGCGCTCATCACGCCGGTGCGCCAGAGGTGAGAGCGGCGCCGGCGGCGCGACGTCGAACGGGGACGCGATCGGAAGGACGCCCACCGGCCCCGCCGACATGCGCGAAATGCCTCGGTGCGCCGATCACGACGACCCGGCGCGGCGAGCCCGTGGCGTCGTGGCGACGCGCATCGGTGACGCGGGTTCGGAGATGCCCGCGCCCGGATGGTCCGCGCGTTGCAGCCCACGTATTGGACCCCTGCGCGTCTCGGGACGTACGAGCGGCGGGGAGAGTGGAGGACGGTTGCGCTCGAACGGGATGAACGCGCTGGAGCGGCGCGCGGCGGGGGCGGCGTTCGCCACGCTCGGGCTCGTGCTGGCGGCGCATTCGATCCTGGAGACGGCTCGCGATGCGCTCTTTCTCCGCTCGCTGCCGGCGACGCAGCTGCCCTGGGTCTATCTGATCATCGCCGTCCTCGCGCTGGCGATCACCGCGTTCGAGTCGGCGCTCGCGCGCGGGCTGAAGCGTCTCGATCTGCTCTCCTACTTCCTCTTCGCGGCGGCCGTGCTCACGGCGGCGCTTTGGGCGGCCGCGGACTTCGTGAGCCTCGCCTCCATCTGGGCGCTCTACGTGTGGACCGGCGTCTTCGGTACGCTGGCCACCATTCATTTCTGGCTCTCGATCGGGGCCGCGTTCACCGTCACGCAAGCCAAGCGGATCTTCGGGCTGGTCGGCGCGGGCGCGCTCGGCGGTGCCATCGTGGGCTCGACGTTGGCGCGCGTGATGGTGGCGTTCACGCCCACCCGGGAGCTGGTGCTGCTCGCGGCGGGCTGCATCCTGCTCGCGGGGTTCGCGGCCCACTTCGGGCTGCGGTCCGCCCTGCGCTCGCTCGGCGGCGCGGAAGGGGGCGCCAACGAGCCGGTTCGCGTTCGCGACGCGATGCACTCGATGCGGGCGGAGCCCTATGTGCGGCGCGTGGTGCTCTTCGTGCTGCTGGCGACCGTCGCCATCACCCTCGCGGACTTCCTCTTCAAGCGCGAGGTCGCCGCCGACATCCCGCCCGAGGGGCTCGGTCCCTTCTTCGCCACCTTCTACGCGAGCCTCAACGTGGTGGCGCTGGTGGTGCAGCTGGTCGTGGTCGGCTGGATGCTCGATCGCGTGGGGGTTCCGCGCACGCTCTCGATCCTGCCGGCCCTGCTCTTCGGCGGCGGGCTGTGGGCGGCGCTCTCCGGTGGCCTGCCGGCCGTCCTCTTCCTCCGCGCGACCAACGGCTCGCTCAAGCACTCGCTCCATCAGACGGCGACCGAAGTGCTCTTCGTCCCGCTCCCGGGGCGCGAGCGCAACCGCGCCAAGACGGTGGCGGACGTGGTCGGGCACCGGGGCGGGCAGGCCCTGGCGTCCATCGCGATCCTCCTCGGCGTGTGGCTCTTCGACGGCGGCCGCTGGGTGGCCTGGGGCATCGCCCTCACGGCCGCGATGACGACCGCGCTCGCGCTCAAATCCCGGCGCGCCTATCTCGACGTCTTTCGCCGCAAGCTCGGCGCGGGCTCGCGCGACGGCGGTCGCCGCCTGCCTCCGCTCGACCGGCACGCCCTGGAGGTGCTCTTCGGCGCGCTCGACAGCTCGCGCGAGCGGGAGGTCGTCGCCAGCCTGGACGTGTTCCACGAGCAGGGGCGGATCGATCTCGTGCCGGCGCTGATCCTCCATCACCCGAGCCCGCGGGTCGTCGAGCGCGCGCTGCGTTGGTTCGTCGCCGCCAGCCGCCGGAACTTCGTCTCGACCGCGCTCCGCGTGGACACCGAGGACCCCGCGCTGCGCGCTGCGCTGCTGCGCGCCATCGCCGCGGTCGGCACGGACCCGGACGTGCTCCGCGACGCCCTCGAGGACCCGAGCCGCCGGGTGCGCGCGACGGCGGTGGTGGAGCTCACGGCGCTGGGTGCCATGAGCGCGGCGGAGGCGCGGCGCCGCCTCTCCGAGCTGCTCGGCTTCCCGGCCGCGCGCCGCGCGATCGCCGCGGCGCTCGCGGTGCGTCCCTGCCCGGCCTTGACCGACCTGCTGCCCGAGTTGGCGGTGGACGACGACTTCGCGGTGCGGGCCGAGGCGGTCAACGCGATCGCCGCCGCGGCCGACCCGCGCTTCTGGCCGGTCCTCTTGGCGAGCCTGCGCGAGCGGGCGCTCCGTCCGCTGGCCCGGCGCGGGTTCGCACGGGGCGGCGACGCGGGGCTGCGCGTGCTGGCGGCGGCGCTCCACGACGACTCCCTCCCGCTCGACGTCCGCTTGCACGTGCCCCGATCGATCGCGTCCTTCGAGGCCGAACGCGCAGCGCCCTTGCTCTGGTCGAGGTTGCTCGGCGAGCCCGACGCGGCGGTGCGCTACAAGATCCTCCGAGCGTTGGGCGCGCTGGCCGCCCGCGGTGGGCCGCTGCAGCTCGATGACGAAGAGGTGGGCGATTCTGATCGCCGCCGGGCTGGCGCGCTGCCGTCGCCTGGCTCTCTGGCACGCGGTGATCGCGCGGGAGGCCGAGCGGGACACCGCCACCGCTCGAGTGCTCCGCGATCTCCTGCGGGAGGAGCTGGCCCACGAGCTCGAGCTCGTCTTCCGCACCCTCGCGTTGCGCCAGCCGAGCGAGGACTTCCGCTCCATTCAGCGCGGGCTCGAGAGCGCCGATCCCGTGCTCCGCGCGAGCTGCGAGGAGCTGCTCTCCGAGGTGGTGCCCCAGGGCGACCGGCGCGTGCTGCTCGTGCTGACGCGGCTGGATCCGGAGGCGGTGGATCCCGCGCTTCCGCTGCCCGCCGCCGCCGCGACGCTGGGCGCGATGATCGACGGGGCGAACGACGCCGTGGCGGCCATCGCGGCTTCGTACGCGAGCGAGATTGGCGAGGTGGCGCTCGCGCCGCGAATCGCCCGGCGCGCTCGAGAGATCGAAGCCGACTCGATGCGGGCGGTCCTGGAGCGAGCCCAGGAGCGGCTGGATCCGCGCTTCGGCGAGGTGGTCAATGGCTGAGGCGGAGAGCGTGTCCGAGCGGGTGCTGGCGTTGAGGCAGGTGCCGATGCTGCGCGCGCTCTCGACCCACGCGCTGGCGGAGCTCGGGCGCGCGGTTCGCGTGGAGGCGTGCGGCACGGGCGCGGTCCTGATGCGAGAGGGTCGATCCGTGCCGGCGCTCGGCTGGATCGTCGGCGGCCGGGCCGTCTGGACGCGCGACGGTCGCCGGCTCGGCGAAGCGACGCGCGGCGCGTCGGTGGGCTTGCTCGAGCTGGTGGCCGGCGTGGAAGGGAGCGCCACCGCTGAGGCGCGCGGGTCGCTCACGCTCGCCCGGCTGCCGGCCGAACGGCTCTTCGAGCTGCTCGAAGACTCGTTCGAATCTCGCGCTGGCCTTGCTCTCGTCCATCGCTAGTGATCTCGCGGCTGCCGGCTGCCGCCGGTTCGGGCGCGCGAGCTGCCTGGCGCCCGCCGCCGCGCCGCCGGGGATCGATCTGGACTTCACCGAGCGGCTGATCCGGTTGCGGATGAGCCGACCCTTCGCCCGCGCGCCAATCCGCTCGCTGGCGGCGCTCGCGCAGCGGGCGGAGCTCCGACGGTGGTCGCGCGGCGGGCTTCTGTGGGAAGGCGGTCACCCGTCGAAGGAGATCGTCACGCTGGTCGAGGGGACGGTACGCGAGGGGCGGACCACCCTGCGTGCCTGCGACACGGTCGGGCTCCCGGCCGCGCTGGCCGGACGCCGCCGGGACACCTTCGCCGTCGCGCGCGCCCCCACCGTGGGCATCGTCTTCGACGTGGAGGCGCTCTCCGACGCGCTCGAGGACGACGACGAGCTGGCCCTCACGCTCCTCCGCGCGGCGGCGGAAGAGCTCTTGGCCATGGGCGTCAGCCGCGGCCTCCCGCCCGACGTCGTGGGCGCCGCGCCCGAGGTCTCGCTCCCGCGGGTGCTGCAGGTGGCCGCTTCGAGCCGGTAGCGGGCCGCCTCTGCTGCCGAGCGTTCGCCCGCGGCGGGTATCCGCGGACTCGCGTGAGCGATCCCTCGCGGCCCAGCGGGGCGGGTGGACCATCGGTGTCGGTACCGAATACGGCGCCCAGATCGGTGAATGCGCGAGCCGGTATCGCGTCTCTCGATCATGATTCTCAGAGCGATTCTACTCGTCGCCCTCGTGACCTCGACCGCGAGCGCGCAAGACGTCGCCTTTCCCTATCAGGAGTTTCGAGAGCCGGACCGAGTCGTCTACGAGCGCAGTTCGAGGTCCACCCTGCTGCAGTCGGGCGAGCTCTCGCTGGTGTACGTCTGCGGAGGTCGCGTCGTCACGCCGGCCGGCGGCTTTCCCGGCCGAGAGGGGCGCCTGGTCCTGATCCGACAGGCTCCGGACGGGAGCACCGAGAGCACGCTCCTGTCGCTCCACGGGCGAGAGGTCCTCGGCCACGGGAAGCCTCTCCCCGACGGAGGTCTCCTCGTGCTCGCGCAGAATCACGAGGTCAACAGCCGCGCGCAGGCGATGGTCGTACGATTCGACGCGTCCGGGCACGAGGTCTGGCGCCGCGAGCTCGAGCACACCGCAGCGCAGCGCTGCGACCCGTCGCGCACCCTCTGCGGGTTCGTCGACCTCCAGAACGTCGTCGTGGGAGAGGATGACGCGTGGATCTCCGGCGCGTTCAAGCCCGGGTCGCTCGAGCTCGGCAACGCTCGGCTACGGGGCCGGCGCGGGCTCAACGGCTTCACCGCGAGGCTGAGCCTCGCCGATGGCACGGTGCGCTGGGTTCGCTCCGTCGGCGGCGGCGACGACAACCTCTCTCTCCGCAGAGACGTCCTCGTTCACTGGGACGGTCACGGCGATCGACCGTGGGCGTACCTTCTCTCCGCCGACACGGGGCGCCCGGTGCGCCGCGTTCCTCTCGAAGCCGATGACGGCGAGTGGCCGGAGCAGTTCGTTGCCCAGGGCGACGGATACGCGGCCATCACGATGACCCACATCGCCGCCGACCAGCGAAACGAGTGGCATCTCGTCGGGTGGAACGCGGCCGGGCGGCGCCGGTTCCGGATCCCCGTGCCCAGGGGCGCCAAGCTGCGCTCGCTCGGAGACTCACTCTTGCTGACCGAGCCTCGCGCGCCGTCGGCCCGCGACGTCGGCGCCATCAGCGACGGAGTGCGGAATCCGAGAGCTCGACACGCACGGCAACACGCTGCGCCGGGCGCTCTTCACCGGCTGGTGGTTCCTCGACTCGCTCCAGACCCGCTCCGAGGGCGGGACGCTCGTGCTCAGCGGCGTGCTGGCGGACGGCCCACGCTACCTGCTCACATCGCGTCATGCCTCGCCCACCGCGGCTTCTCTGACCTCGGGCTCGCCCCCCGGTCGCTCTCGGCAGGCTACGAGGACCGTGCGGGCCCCCCTTTTGGGGCTCTGACCGGCCACCCGTCGCACGGACGGATGCGTCGTCAGCCGTGCGCACCGAGTGCGTCGAACCATCCATCGTCGTGCCCGAGTCGAACGGCACCCCCCGTGTCGACCACACCGCCATCGGTCCCGCCGCGTCGCCCATGATGCCATGGCGGCCTGCCAGCTCGCCAACGATCACGATGCGCCGCGCAGCGCTCCATTTCGCAAGCGCATCGTCACCCACCTACTTGCGCAGCGCTCTCCGCTGCCGCAGCGACACTGGAATCTCTGAACCGTCCCAGGATTTCCTGGGCGGTTCAGCCGGGCTACCTTTACGGCGCCCCGGCAAAGGACAGGTAGGGTCTACGAGTGACGACACGAAGCATGCTTCTCGTGGCCGCGGCGCTCGCGGCGTGCTCGCCCCCGCCCGCTCCAGCCTCGATGGCGTCGACGGAGGGGGACGAGGCGGCGACGGGCGAGAGCGCGCCGCAGGCCATCCAGGATCCGTGCACCGGTGGCGAGCTGCAGATCGAGCAGATCGGCGAGCGATGCCAAGGCGAAGAGGGGGCGGCCCCCTTTCCCGAGCCGACGGTGCTCTCGCGCATGATTGTCGACCCGGGACCGGTCCGGGCGGGCTCGACCGTCGAGCTCGATGTGCGGCTCGAGAACGTGTCCGAACAGGCCCTTCCCGTGTCAGCGGATGTGCTCGATGACATGAGCATCCTGGACCGGCCGAAGCTGTTCGATGCGGAGGGCAACGACGCACAGGATCCCACGCAGGGGAACTTCGCGATGGGTGCGTTGATGGGGCCGACCCACGCGATCCAGGTCACGTTGCTTCCCGGCGGTGCGATGACGATGCGGGTGCCGATCAGGCTGCGGAGGGTGCGCGTCTCGTGCCTCACGACGCCCTGCCGCGAGCTCGTGGGCGAATCGCTCGCGCCCGGCACCTACCACGTGGTGATCAAGACACCGCTGGTCGTGCGAACGAGCGAAGGCCAGCGGCAGCTCGTGCTCGACCGCGACCTCACCGTCACGCCCTGAGCTGCGCTGAGCCGAGCAGGCGCTTCGCCGCGCGCGGGGAACATCCCGCCGCCCTCGGCCGAGGTCGCCGTGGCTCGGCTCGGAGGCGCAGCCGAGCTGCCGCGTGAACGTCGCTGCCGGCGACACGGCCGCCTCGCTTGATAGGATGTCGTCGTGGGAGAGCCGGCCAGCTGGGACACATTGCGGGAGGCCTACGGTCGGGCCGCTACGAGCGGCGCGGGTCCTTCACGCAGGAGCGGCTGCTCTTCGAGGACGGCACGGTCTGGTTCCTCCACGCGTACGCGCACCGACGCCCCTCCGAGACCAGGGTTCGCGCGCCAAGGCGCCCGACGTCGAGCTCGGGTCATGCAGGTGCTCGCCGATCGGGTCGGTGCGCATGACGCCGTCGGTCACCGCGACGCAGCCCTCGCTGATCGTCGCGGCCTCCGACACGCTCGATCCTGGTCGAGTGACCGCGCGGCCCGAGCTCAGGTGCCGCTCGGGAGCGCCCGCGGGGTGGAGCCGGTCTCCGTGAGGCCGGTCGCGCGACGGAACACCCAGTCGAGCAGCCGCGTGGGCAAGAGGTAGCCGAACCACGGGCCGAACGCGTTGATCCACGGCGCGACGTAGCGAGCCCGGGGCCTGCGCGACTCGATGGAGCGGGCGATGGCGCGCGACACTGCGCGAGGCGACGCCGCGAAGCGCTCGAGCGAAGAGTCGGCCTCGCCCGCCTTGGCCAACGTCGCCGCGTAGGGCGAGTCGGGCTGACTCGTGTAGGGCGCGAGCAGGTCCATCGTGCGCTCGGTGAACCCGGTCTTGATGTAGCCCGGCTCGATCAGCACCACGTCGACGCCGAACTGTTTCACCTCCATCCGCAGCGCGTCGCTCATCGACTCGACGGCGTACTTCGTGGCGTTGTACGCGCCGCCGAGCGGGAAGGTGATGCGGCCGCCGACGCTGCTGACGTTGACGACGCGGCCCCTTCCACGCCCGCGCATGGCCGGCAAGAACGCGCGAACCATCGCCAGCAAACCGAACACGTTCGTGTCGAACTGCGCGCGGACATCGGCGTCGCTGAGCATCTCCAGCGGCCCCCAGAGCCCGTAGCCGGCGTTGTTCACCAGCACGTCGACGCCGTAGCCCTCGGTCGCACGCTCGATCTCGGCCTGCGCGGCGCGGATCGAGCCCGGGTCGGTCACGTCGAGCCGGATCGACTCCAGGCCGAGGTCTCGAAGCTCCGCCAGGGCGCGCTCGTTGCGACCGGCGGCGAACACGCGATGGCCGCGCGCGTGGAGGTGCAGGGCGCAGTCGCGCCCGATGCCCGAGGTCGCGCCGGTGATGAGAACGATCTGGCTCTTCTTGGTCATGGTGGGTCTCCCCTCACCTTCGTCTGCGGAATGAACGTTCGTTCCGCGTCTGTTCAAAAGGAAGCCGTCCTCGGCGGGACGGCGCAAGTCGGGCTCTAGAGCCGGACGGCTTCCCAGCAGACGTCTTCGGCCTGCTGGAGCGTCTGCTCGTCGAGCGTCAGATGGCCGTCCCAGGCGTCCTTCACGAGGCGGACGATGCCTCCCCACACGATCGCCATCAGGACGGCCGGCGACACGGGCTTGGTGATCCGCTCCGCGGCGGTGCGGGCCAAGAACGCGGTCGCGAGCATGATCACGCGGCCTTCCATCGCCCGCGACTCCTCGTCGAGGTAGGGCGCGTGGTGGTGATGCTCGAGGAACTCGAACGAAGGTCGGTGCTCTTGGGCGTAGCCGACGACCTCGCGGAAGAGGTAGTGAAACTGGTCGCGCGGCGATCGCTGGCCGGGGAAACCGCTCATCACGTGCTCGGTGATCCGGCCCTTCTCGCGCCGGTAGAGCACGTTGACCAGCGTCTCCTTGCTGTCGAAGTAGCGGTAGATGGTGCCCGCGCCGACCTTGGCGAGCTTGGCCAGGGCGGGCACGGCGGTGCCGTGGAAGCCGCGCTCCGCGAAGAGCGCGAGCGCCGCATCGAGGATGCAGTTCCGCTTGTCCGCGGCGGCGGCTTCGGTGGTCGCACGGCTGGTCTTGGGGTCGGCCATCGGAATGAACGTTCCTTCCGTAATCCGACGCGAGGGGTGGGTCAAGGCCCTTTCGCTCGCGAGACGCGACTCTCGAGCCCGGGGAGGTCTAGATGTCCGAGGCGGAAGTCGTGACCGGTATGGGCGAGCAATCGGCGTCGAGATTGGGGGCGCGCCCCCGCAGGAAATGCAAAGCATTTTCGAGGAGGCTCGCCCCGGAGATCGACGTCGAGGGCTGGCCAGAACGTGTTGCGACTTCCGCGGAGGACATCTAGTCGCCGCCACCGCACGAGCTTCGAGCCGGCGCTACCGTCCTCGTCCTCGCCCGCGCGCGGGGAGACTGCTTTCCGGGTCGCCGAAAGGCTATCCCTGTCAATCGACCGCGGCCATGGGCCCGGAGCCCCGCGTCGTCACGATGCTGTACGTCTGCGGGCCCGCGGAAGAGAGCGCCGAGCTCCTCGACCTCCTCGGCGCGATGCGCTTCACGCCACCACGCGAAACGAGCGAGGCGCAGTAGCCGCGCCGGTCGACGCGGCTCCGCTGCGGCCGAGCCGACCAGGAGGCCGAGCCCCCATGACAATCCCCGCGGCGAGGGTCAGCTCCAGCTCCAGCTCGCTCGCTCGCTCGCGAGCCATCGCCTCGCCGATCCCGGGACGCGACTGGAAGGCTCGGCACGCGATCACCATCCGCACGCCCCGACATGCGACGTGGTATGCAGACGCATGATCGGCCCCGGCTCGATCGCCTGGCTCCAGAACGAGGCGGAGCGCTCCGTGTGATCTCGCTCTGGCGACCCTCCGCATCGAAGATCACGGCCTTCTGCGCGCGGCAGGCCGAGGCACCCTTCGGCTATCCGGAGGTGGGCGCGACCGACGGCACCCTGCCCGAGGGCTACTACATCGACGAGACCGAGGAGACGATCGGGCACGGCGAGGCCGACTTCGAAGCCGCCCGGGCCGCGCTCCGCGTGTACCGCCACTACGGCTCGCGCGGCGGGCGCATCCGGCTCGTCGGCGACCCGCCGCCCTGCCACGAAGGCTCGGTGGTCGTCCTGCTCGGCTGCCACCTGGGTCTCTGGACGCTCTCGGCATGCCGCGTCGTCTACACCTTCGACCAACCGCGAAGCTTCGGCTACGCGTACGGCACGCTCGAGCACGCGGTCCGCGGCGAAGAGCGCTTCGAGCTCGCTCTGCGACCGGACGGAGACGTCGTCTTCCGCCTCCTCGCGTTCTCGCGTCCCGCGAGCCTCCTCGTGCGGCTCGGAACCCCGCTCGCCCGCCGTTTCCAACGCGCCGCCGGCCGCGCCTACGCAGAGGGCCTCCGCGAGGCCATTCGAGCGAGCTGAAGCCCAGTCGCGAAGCTCTTCGGGTACCCGAGGCCCGAAGTTCGATCCGGGGCTCTGCAGATGCCGAGTCGAGCTTCGGGACGACGGTACGGCTCGGGGCCCGAACGAAGTGCTCCTGCACCACCAGCCGGTGCCCGAGCGCGATCGCGAGCAGTGGCGGCGGCGCGTCGGCCGCGACGCGGTGGAGCCGCACCCGCCACGCGAGCGCGTCCAACCCTCGTAGCGCGTGCGCCCCTGGTCGAGGATCCCCACCCGATCGGCGACGCGGCCCACGGGAGCGGCAGCACGACCAATTCGGACACCGAATACCTTGACACCAGAAACTGCAACGGTCATGGGTGTCACACGACGCGGAGCCGCGGTTCGCACCCCGCGAACGGCCCGCGAAGGAGGACCCCCATGACCCGCACGGCCCACCCCACCGCCACGCCGATCCCCTCGACTCGGACCGAGCCGCACCTGGCCACCCTCTCGGACGACGAGCGCCTCGAGCGCTTCGGCCGGGCGATCGACGAGCTCAAGGCCCGTGTGAAGGCCCAGATCGGCGACGAGGACGTCCGCTACATCGAGCGAGTGCAGCGCGTCTCGCGCGCGGCCGAGCTGATCGGCCGCACCTTGCTCGTCGTCTCCTTCGACCCCGTCACGTACACCTTCGGGGTCGTCTCGCTGTTCGTGCACAAGCAGCTCGAGGCCGCGGAGATCGGCCACACCGTCCTCCACGGCGCGTTCGACGGGCTCGAGGGCGCCGAGGCGTTCCAGTCGCGGGGCTACCGCTGGTACATCCCGATCGACGAGGACAGCTGGCGGCGTGGCCACAACGCGCGGCATCACGGCGGCACCAACGTCGCCGGCCGCGACCCCGACATCCACTTCGGCAACGTGCGCCTCACCGAGGAGACCCCGCACCACTGGTACCACCGCGGTCAGCTCGCGACCTCCGTCCTCGTCATCTGGCCGTTCTTCGCGTTCCACATGGGTGCGCACTTCGCCGGCCTCATCGACGCCTACGTCGGCAACGGCCGCGAGGACGAGCTCGACTTCCTGCGCGACCGGAGCCCCGCGAGCATTCGCGACGCGTGGCGCCGCGCGCTCCGCGGCTGGGGTCCCTACTACCTGCGCGAGTGGCTGCTCTGGCCAGCAATCAGCGGCCCGCTGTTCGCCAAGGTGTTGCTCGGCAACGTGCTGTCGGACGTGATGCGCGACGTCTACTCGGCGGTGACCATCTTCTGCGGTCACGTCGGCGAAGAGACCGCGAGCTACCCCGAGGGGAGCACGCCGAAGGGCCGGGGCCACTGGTACGCGATGCAGGTCGAGGCGAGCAACGACTTCGACGTCAGCTTCCCGGTGAGCGTCCTCTGCGGCGCGCTCGACCGGCAGATCGAGCACCACCTCTTCCCGCGCTTCCCCACCCAGCGGCTGCGTGAGGTGGCGCCGGAGGTCCGAGAAATCTGCGAGCGTCACGGGGTCGAGTACCGCAGCGCGAGCTGGCCGCAGACCCTGAGGAGCGCGTTGAAGAAATCCGCCGCCTCGGGCGCCCGCTGCCCGTCGAGGAGGGAGCGCGCGAGCTCGGTGCGCACGAGACGACGTCCGGCGCGCCGGAATCCCTCGCGCGGGTCACCGCGTGACCGCACTCGTTGCGGCGATGGCCGGTCCCGCCGACACTGGCCAGCCCATGGCGACCTCCGACTCGACCGACGGCCTCCCGAAGGGCGAAGAGCTCACGATCGACGACCTCGCGGCGCGGACGCGGATCCCGAGCCGAACGATCCGCTACTACCAATCCAAGGGCGCGCTGCCGAAGCCGACGATTCGTGGCCGCGTCGCGTACTATGGCCCCCACCACGTCGAGCGCCTCGAGGTGATCGGCAAGCTACAGGACCGCGGCCTGAAGATTCGCGCGATGCGCGAGCTGCTCGGACGCGCGGACCGCGGCGAGGTCGACCTCGAGGAGTGGCTCGGCACCGACAGCCGCCTCTCGGCGGGCTTCCTCGAGGACCGCGCGAGCGTGGTGACCGAAGAGGAGCTGCCCACCTTGCTCGGCGGCGAGCCGCGCCCTGGCTTGGTCGGCGACCTGCTGCGCCACGGCCTCCTCGAGGAGCAGGGCGCCGGCTACCTCGTGCGCAGCCCCGCGATGCTCTCGATCGCCCTCGAGAATCGAGCGCGCGGGCTTCGGCATCGACGCGGCGGTCGAGTCACACGCGATCCTCGCCAAGCACGTTCGCAAGGCCAGCAAGGAGGTCGTCGAGCACTTCGCCGCCCAGGTCGCGGGTCGGCGCAAGCGCCCTACTCCCAAGCAGCTCCAAGAGTCGGTGGACGCGCTGGTGCCGCCGGGCCTGCGTGCGATCAAGCTCTTGTTCGCGAAGGCGATGCGCGACGAGACTCTCGCGCTCCTCTCGGAGCGAGACGGACGTCGCAAGCCGCGTTGACGGGGACGAGGCGAGCTCGGGTGGCGCTGCGGCGAATTGGGTCAGAGGACCGCCGGAGCCGTCATAGAACGAGAGCGTTCCGGCGAGCGAGGCCTCATCCCCGCTTCGCAACAACTGGACTGGGGGTGAGAGCATCTCCGCCCGCGCCTACGCGACGCTTCTGTCGACCATCCTGCCGGCGCTCGGCGAGAGCTCCGCCGGGTGCATGCCCACCGGGCGCGCCATCGCGGGGGAGCAACCGACCACCAAGAGAGCCAACGCCGCGAACCAGGTGCGCATGACCCGCGAGCCCGAGCACTCGCCGTGCCAGCTCACGAAAATCGGGGTCGAGCCGGCTCGCGCGGACCTGGCGGAACCTCGCGGACGAAAGGTCGCACTCGGCGCCGTGAACCGGCAACGCCAGTCGCCCCCCGCTCGCCACCGCGCCCGCCGCTGCTCGCGAGCCGCAGGTGAACTCGATCGTCCGCTCAGCACAGCAACCGCGCTCAGCACAGCAACGGTGCCCAGGTTCGCTCAGCAAGCACAGCAACCGAGCAACCGTGCCCAGATTCGTTTTGGAGATGGAGAAGGAAACCGGCGGGCGACATGGGCGAGCCATCGTGTGGACGCAGCTCTCAGCGCGATCTCCAGACCCCATCGCGAGCGACAGGTCAGCCGTCGTGGTCGAGAACGTTTTTCCAGATGCGCTTCACCAACGCGCCGACCTCGTCGTCGCTCCAGTAGAGCTCCTCGACCTCGGGTCGCGAGAGGAACCACTCGCTGAGCATCGGCCCGAGCACCGGGTTTCCGAGATAGAGCGTGCGGAGCTTGGCCGCGAGCGCCTGCTTCAGCTCGGGGGCCGCGGCCTCGCCTCGATCGGTGAGCTCGAGCGCATCGCTCGCCACGAGCTGTTCGAGCGCCCTCTCCGCGACCTGCCGCACCTGCGCGCCGCGGTCCTCGAGGGGCAGCTCTTCTTCAGCCTCGATGCCCGCGAGCACCTCCGGCAACCAGGTGTCCTCGAGCTGCCGCCAGACGCGCGCCCGCACCACGAGATAGACCCGCGTGTCCGAGCTCTCGCTATCCTCCCAGAGCTTCCAGAGCATGTCGGGCATCGCGCGCTGGGCCGCCCGCTGGACGTCGCCCACGGAGCGCGCCCCCTTCGCCCATTCCCGCGGCGGGTCGGGGACGATGGCCTCGACGATCTCCACCGCCTCGTCGGCGCTCGCGCGCCAGTCGAATACGGCGTTGCACGGGCACTGCGAGGCGAGCTCGCGGAGCTGCCGGAGGGAGTAGCGCGCCTGGATGAGCTCGCCCTGCCAGCCGAGGGGCTCGAGCACGCGGCGCGCCTCCTCGGCCGCGACGGTGCCCTCAGTCGGCTCGGGAGTCGAGGGGCTGCCAGCTCCGGCGGGCACAGGCGGTGGCGGAGCGTGCGGCGTCGGCGTTCGCGGCGCGGTGATCGACGCAGCGGTGATCGACGCAGCGGTGATCGTCGGCGCTCGTCGGGGCCCTTCGGCGCGCAAGGCCTGCTCTGCGCGGTCCCGGTCCCAGCCGTGCGCGCGCAACGCGGCGAGCCGCTCCTCGCCGGAGTGGCCGCATAGATCTGCTGCATCCACTCCTGAAGGCCCACCAGGAAGAGATGCGCGCGGCGAGCATCTCCACCCTGAAGCTGCAGGACCGCTGCGAGGTCCTCGGCGCTCCAGGCGTGGCCGAGGGCGCGGGTCAGTCGTTCGAAGGCGTCCGGGGGTGACTCGGTCATCGCACCTCCATGATACGGCGCATCTCAGGATCGGTACCGTCGCCTGGCCGGCGGGGGCTCCGGGCGTGCCAGTGGCTCCGCCCTGCGCTTGCTCGGCGGCGCGGAAGGGGGCGCTAACGAGCCGGTCCGCGTTCGCGAGGCGATCCACTCGATAGGGGCGGAGTCCGATGTGCGGTGCGTGGTGCTCTTCGTGTTGCTGGCGACCGTCGCCATCACCCTCGCGGACTTCCTCTTCGAGCGCGGGGTCGCCGCCGACATCCCGCCGGAGGGGCTCGGTCCCTTCTTCGCGCCGCCGAGTCGGGCGCGCGCGGTTTTTCGCCCGGCGCCGCGACGCTGGGGATCGAGCTGGACTTCACCGAGCGGCTGATCCGGTTGCGGATGAGCCGACCCTCCGCCCGCGCGCCGATCCGCTCGCTGGCGGCGCTCGCGCAGCGGGCGGAGCTCCGCCGGTGGTCGCGCGGCGCGCTTCTGTGGGAAGGCGGTCACCCCTCGAAGGAGATCGTCACGCTGGTCGAGGAGACGGTACGCGAGGGGCGGACCACCTTGCGTGCCTGCGACACGGTCGGGCTCGCCGTCGCGCGCTCCGACGGCGGGCATCGTCTTCGACCTGGAGGCGCTCTCCGACGCGCTCGAGGCGACGACGAGCTGGCCCTCACGCTCCTCCGCGCGGCGGCGGGAGAGCTCTTGGCCATGGGCGTCAGCCGCGGCCTCCGCCCGACGTAGGTCGTGGGTGCCGCGCCGGTAGTCTCGCTCGCGCGGGTGTTGCAAGTGGCCGCTTCGAGCCGGTCGTAGCGCGCGGCGTCGAGCGGGCCTCGGCGCCGGCAATCAGTAGTCGAGGTCGCGAAGGAACCCGCCCGTTCGCCGCGAGGAGGATGGTGCCTGTCGCGGCCTCCTCCCGGACGCGGAGTCGCGCGGCTCCGGCGGTGTCGAGTTGCTCGGCGCTTCGCTGGTTGCGGCCCGTCGTCGCGCCCGGCTCCCGCTTCGTCGCGTGGCTGGGGTCGGCGATGCCGTGTCGGGGGCGTGGTTCACGCCGGCGGTGTCGTCGTTCGCGCTGCTGGCGCCGGCGCTCTCGTCCTGCGGGTCTCCGCCCTCCGGGCTCTCGTCCTGCGGGTCTCCGCCCTCCGGGTTCTCGCCCTCGGCCGTGTCCGCCGGGCTCGTGTCCGCCGGGCTCGTGTCCGCCGGGCTCGTGTCCGCCGTGTCCTCTCCCGTCACGTCCTGGTGCGCGTCGGCGGTAGGCGCTTGCACGGTCGGGGGCGGCGTGTCCGCTGGCGCTTCTTGGGGGCTCGCCTCCGCCTCGGCGGACGAGAAGCGGATCTCGCCGCCGAGCGCAATGAAGGCGATCCCGGTCAGCACGACCAGCAGCGCGCTCGCGCCGGCGACGAGCGGCCAGGGCGAGCGAGGCGCGGGTCGCGGCGCGCTACCCATCTCGCGCGTCAGCGCCGCGTGCACGTCCTCCGTCGGCTTGGCCGTCCGCATCGCTCTCGACGAGGGGCGCCGCCGCGCCGGCTCCCCGCGATCCTCCGCCAGCCGATTGGCGGCCTCGAGCAGCACTTCGCGCATCGCGCGCGCTTCCGAGAAGCGGGCCTCGCGGTCTCGGCTGAGCGCGCGCCCGATCAGCGACACGACCGCCTCCGGCAGGTCCGGCCGGGAGAGCGCGATCGACGGTGCGTCCTCGGTGGCCACGCGGATCAGCACGTCGCCCATGTGCTCGGCCTCGAAGGGGAGCTCTCCGGTGAGCCCTTCCCAGAGCACCATCCCGATGCTCCAGACATCCGTTCGGCGGTCGACGTCGGACATCCCGCGGGCTTGTTCGGGCGACATGTAGAGCGGCGTGCCGATCACGGCGCCGGTGTTGGTCACGCGCGTGTCGCCGGCCTCCGCGCCCACGCCGCGGCTGATTCCGAAGTCGAGCAGCTTGGGGTAGTCGCCGTCGGCGTCGCGGACGAGGAAGATGTTGTCCGGCTTGACGTCGCGGTGGACGATGCCCGCGTCGTGCACCGCGGCCAGCCCGCTCAGCACCTGCGCCACGATCTCGAAGAGCTCTACGTCCGAGAGCGGCGGCCCGTGGTCGAAGCGGTCGGCCAGGCTGGTCCCCTCGAGCAGCTCCATGACCATGAAGGGCTGCCCGTCGTCCATCACGCCGAAGTCGAGGATTTGGACGACGTTTCGATGCTTGAGGCCGCCCGCCAGCCGCGCTTCGCGCAGGAAACGCTTGGCCATCTTGTCGCGCCCGGAACCGAAGGTCTCCAGGAACTTCACTGCGACGCTGCTCTCGAGCGTCGTGTGGGTCGCCCGCCAGACGCTCGCCATCCCACCGCGGCCGATGGGCTCCTCGAGCCGGTACTTGCCACCGACTACGGTTCCTGCGGAAACGCCGGACATGTATCCTGCGCATCATACCTCGGAGGCTTCGCATGGGGAGGGTGCTTGCGGTGGCGGTGGCGCTGGCGGTGGCAGCGACCGCGGTCGGCGCGCGTGCGCAGTCGAGCGGAGAGGACGTGGAACAGACCGCGGCCGCCCGCGCGCTCTTCCAGCAGGGGATGCGCGCAGTCGACGCGCAAGACTGGGCGACGGCGGCGGATCTGCTCGGCCGCTCGCAGGCGCTGCGGTCCTCACCGGTGGTCCGCTACAACCTCGCGCTGGCGCTGATCGAGCTCGGTCATCTGGTGGAGGCGAGCGAGCACCTGCGCGCCGCCCGGCGAGAGAGCCCCGAAGGCTCCGACGCCGCCCGCCTCACCTCCGAGCAGCTCGCGCTGGTCGAGCCGCGGCTCGGACGGCTCCAGATCGACGTGAGCGGTCCGCGCAGCACGGTGGAGGTCCGCCTCGACGGGGAGATCGTCCCCGACGCACTGGTGGGTGTCGAGCGGCCGGCCGATCCGGGCACCCATCGCGTCAGCCTCCACCGCGGAGGACAGGAGCTGGCCTCGCAGGAGCTCGCGGTGAACAGCGGCCGGCTCAGCTCCGTCGCGTTCGAGGCACCGCCCGTGCCGGTGACGCCCGAGGACGCCGCGCGCAGCGCCGTCGGGACGGCGGCGCCGGTGGTGACGGTCGAGGCTGCACCGGTCGAGTCGCAGTGGTGGTTCTGGACGCTGATCACCGTCGCCGCCCTGGCCATCGCCGGCGGCATCGCCGGCATCGTCTTCGCGACGCGAGAGCCCCCTCCCTACATCCCCGGCGACAGCGGCGCGGTCCATCCGCTCTTGTTGGAGCTCCCGTGAGGCGACTCTTCCTCCTCGCTTTGGTGGGCATGCTCGTCAGCTGCACCGTCGCGCCGCGGGCCGAGGTGCTGGTCACCGTCGACGCCGAGAAGGCCGTGCAGGACACGGCGCAGAACGTCGAGATCCGCATGTGGGGCCGGCCGACGAACGGCAGCTTCGACGACGCGAGCCCGCTCGTGGAGACGGGGACGAGCTTCCCGTGGACGGTGGCCATCCGCCCGCAGGTGCAGGACGACTCGCGCATCTTCCGCTTCGAGGCGACGGCCGTGACCGGCGGAGGCACCTTCGTCTCGCAAGCCCGGCTGATCAGCGGCTACGAGCCCGGGCACGTCCTCCACGTCTACTTGCTCTTGCAGGACTCGTGCATCGGCGTGCCCTGCGAGCAGCTCTCGGAGAGCTGTCGGAACGGGAGCTGCCAGAACATCCCGACGAGCCCGACCACCTTCGATCCCGACGCCGGCTTCCCGGACGCAGCGCCGCCGCTCGGCGACTGCTCGCCGGACGCGGTGGAGGTCTGCGATCAGGTCGACAACGACTGCGACCGGCGCGTCGACGAAGGGATCGACTTCCTCACCGATCCGAGCCACTGCGGCGCTTGCGACCACGTCTGTGACCAGCCCGACCACGGGAGCGGCTCGTGTGCGGACGGGGTGTGCGGGCGCGTGTGTGACTCCGGCTTCGCCGACTGCAACGGTATGGCCGCCGACGGCTGCGAGGCCGACCTGCTCGACCCCGCGCACTGCGGCGATTGCACGACCGCGTGCTCGGGCTCGACGCCCCTCTGTCAGGACATGGGGTCCGGGCCGGCCTGCGTCGGATCGTGCAGCGGCGGGACGACGGAGTGCAGCGGCGCCTGCGTGATCCTCGACTCGAACGCACAGCACTGCGGGAGCTGTGACCACGCGTGCCCGACCGCGCCCCACGTCGTCGCGAGCTGTTCCTCGGGCGTGTGCGCCGCCGAGTGCCAGAGCGGTTGGGGCGCCTGCGACGGGGCGATGCTCGACGCGAACGGGTGCGAGACCGACCTCACGCGTGACGTCGATCACTGCGGGGACTGCGACGCGGCGTGCGTCATGCCCTCTCCGCGTTGCGGGACGGCGATGTGTGCGTCCGGGACGTGCAACATCACCATGGAGGCCTCGGGCGCGACCTGCGATCTCGACAGCAACGCCTGCACGGACGACCGCTGCGACGGCGCGGGGAACTGCCGGGCGGGCGCGTACACCTGCGATGCGGGATCGGTCGCGGTCGACGCGGGGACCGATGCCGGTCGCGATGCCGACGCGGGTCATGACGCGGATGCGGGTCACGACGCCGGCCCGTGCGACGGCGGCTGCTCCGGCTCGATGTGCTGTGGAGATACCTGCTGCCTGCCCTCCCAGTACTGCGACATGAGCGGGTCGACGCCGACCTGCCGGGGCGGCGAAGCGGGCACCGACGCCGGGTTGGCCTGCGGATCGGGTGGGACGTACTGCGCGAACCCGATGGACTTCTGTTGTGGCGGCACCTGTCAGGACATGACCATGGGCGAGTGCTGCGGTGCAGGCGAATACTGTGACCACAACCTGTCCCAGTACTGCGACTCCAGCTCCGGCCATTGCTACGGCGCCGCAGACGCGGGATCGGAGGCTGGTGTCGGAAGCGACGACTGCGGGGGTTGCCCGAGCGGCGACACGTGTGTGTCGGGCCTCGGCTGCTACCCGACCGGATCCGTCGACAACCCCTGCGGCTCCAGCTGCATGACCGGCAGCACGTGCTGTCCCGGCTGGGACGATGCCTCTGCGCCGGTGTGCTGCCCTTCCGGGACGATGTGCTCCGGCACCGGAACCTGCCTCGGCATGATCCCCTGAGCGCCGTCGGATGCGCCCGAGCGCGCGGAGCGACGGATCCGCAGCGGCCATCGGACGCGCGCCGCGGCGTGCGGGGAGAGCGTGTAGGTTTTCACGTTACCTTT
Organism: uncultured Pseudomonadota bacterium; assembly: GCA_963832725.1. Classification (GTDB taxonomy): domain Bacteria; phylum Myxococcota_A; class Polyangia; order Polyangiales; family Sandaracinaceae; genus JAEZBP01. Next base: position 894,020 of record CAWHVG010000005.1, on the reverse strand, counting down.
GTTGGACGTTTTGTTGGTGACATCGTGTCCGCTCGTTGTGGAAACTTTCGTTGTGTCGCGTTCTGTCGGGACGATGAAATACGTCGTTTTACGTTTCGATGACATTGTCTGCGGTATGAGTGATCGCGAAAGGGGGTTCGAAACATGAACATCCGAACGTCGATCACGCTCGTCGCGGCCCTGGCCGCGCTCTTCGCCTTCACCGCCTGCAACGAGGAGCCGACGGAGCCGGCTTCCACGGAGACGCCGACCGCCGACAACCCGCCCGCCGCCGAGGAGGCCACCGCGGATCCTGCGCCCGCCGAGAACGCGGAGCCGGTCGCAGAGCCCGCTGCCGAAGCGACCGCCGAGGGAGATACGGCCGAGGGCGAGACGGCAGAGCAAGGCGAGGCGGCCGGCGGCGATACCTGCGGCCGCGCCGCGCAGTGCTGTGAGGACTACGTCGGCGCGATGGGCGGCGGGCCGGCCATGGCGGCCGTCCAGGCGGGCTGCGCCAACTACCGGACGATGGCCAACACGCCAGCGGCGGCCGGTTGCCAGGCGGCCATCGACGGCTGGCGTCAGGGGCTGACGGCAGCCCAGCACGACGTGCCGGCGTCCTGCCAGTAGCGGGCTCGCTTCTTCACGGCTCGACGGGGCGGTCGCATGAAGCGTCCGCCCCGTCTCGCGTTCGGCTCCCGAGATTGCTCGCCAAACGCGCCTGGCGCGTGCGCCGAACCTTCAGCGCTCTTCTTCGCCCCGCCGCCGCCGCCGCCGGTAGAAGACGCGCACCGGCGTGCCTTCGAACCCGAAACGCTCGCGGATGCGGTTGGCCACGTAGCGCTCGTAGCTGAAGTGCACTGCGTCGGGCTCGTTGGTGACCGCGACGAAGGTGGGAGGCTTGATCGACGCTTGCGTCACGTAGTAGAGCCGCACCGCCTTCCCTTTGTGGGTCGGCGGCGGGTGGTGCTCTAGCACGTCGACGAAGAAGCGGTTCAGCTCCGCCGTCGCGATGCGCTTCTCGTGCTCGACCAGCGCGGCTTTCACCGTCCGCAGCAGCTTGGTCGTCCCGCGGCCGCTCTTGGCGCTGATGGGGGCGATCGGCGCCCACGGCGCGAACGCGAGGACGTCACGGAGATCCTGGATGGCCTTCTTGCGCCCTTCGGCGTCGAGCAGGTCCATCTTGTTGAGGCCGATCACCAGCGCCCGGCCGCGATCGACCGCCAACCCGGCCAAGCGTGCGTCCTGCTCGGCGGCGCCTTCGGCCGCGTCGATCATCAGCACGACGGCGTCGCTCCGCTCCATGGCGCGGATCGCCTTCATCACGCTGAGGGCTTCCACGCCACGGTCCTTCTTGACCGCGCGGCGCCGGCGGATGCCCGCCGTGTCGATCAGCACCAGCGGCTCGCCCTCCACCTCGACCAGCGTGTCGATGCTGTCGATGGTCGTCCCGGGTCGGTCGTCGACGAGCTGCCGCTCCTCGCCGAGCAGGCGGTTGGTCAGCGACGACTTGCCCGCGTTGGGCCGGCCGATGATGGCCAGCCGCGGAGTCCCCTCCGGCAGCTCGTGCTTCGCGCTCGCGTCGACCGAGGGCAGCGCCTTGGCGATGACCTCTTCCAAATCGCCGAGCCCGAGCCCGTGGGCTGCGCTGATGGGCATGATCTCGTCGACGCCGAGCTCGTAGAGCGCCATCGCCTGCTGCGCCTTGATGGGCGAGTCGGCTTTGTTGGCGACGAAGATCACCGGCTTGTCCGCCCCGCGCAGCAAGCGCACGGCCTCGCGGTCGGCGGGGAGCGCATCGGTGGTCGCGTCGAGGACGGCCACCACCAGATCCGCTTCCTGCAGCGCGAGTCGCACGTGGTGGGCGATCCCTTCCCGCATCGGATCGTCGCTGTCCGGATCGAACCCGCCGGTGTCGACGAGCACGCAGGGGCGCCCGAGGAGCAAGGCCTCCGCGTAGTGCCGGTCGCGCGTGACACCCGGCATGTCCTCGACGATGGCGATGCGCTGGCCCGCCAGCCGGTTGAAGAGCGTGCTCTTGCCGACGTTGGGGCGGCCGACGATGGCCACCACGGGGAGCGCCCCCTCCGCTCCGGCCGGGAGCGGGTGCTTCTCGCGTTGCTTGCGCATCAGGATGGTTCCCGCGTGAGCCGCCGGACCTTCTGCGCGTCGCGCGTCCAGTCCTCTTCCACCTTCACCCACAGCCGGAGGAAGACCTTCTTCTCCAGGAGCGCTTCGATCTCCTTCCGGGAGTCGGTGCCGATGCTCTTGAGCCGCGCGCCGCCGGCGCCGATGAGGATGCCTTTGTGGGAGGGCTTGTCGACCACGATGGTGGCGCTGATGCGCGTGATCTGCGGCTCCTCGACCACCTCCTCGACCTGCACGGCGACGGAGTAGGGCACCTCCTCGCGGGTCTGGTGGATGATCGCCTCGCGCACGAGCTCGGCCATGAAGAAGCGCTCGGGCTTGTCGGTGAGGACGTCGGTGTCGTAGAGGAGCCCCTCCGGCAGGCGCTCGCGCAGCTCGGCGATCAGCGGCTTCAGGTTCGAGCCCCTCCGCCCCGAGCAGGGAACCACCGCGGCCAGCTCGAAGCGCTCGTTCCAGGCCTCCAGCACCGGAAAGAGCGCCGTCTTGTCCTTCACCCTGTCGACCTTGTTCAGCGCGAGCACGATCGGCCGGCCGATCCGGGCCGCGAGCTCCACCACCTCGGCGTCCGCCTCGGCGATGGGGTCGCCGCCCGGCCCGCGGTGCGTGGCGTCGACGAGGACCAGCACGGCGTCCGTGTCCTCTAGGGACGCCTGGGCTTCCTCGATCAGCACCCGGCCGAGCACCGAGCGCGGGCGCTCCATGCCCGGGGTGTCGACGAACGCGATTCGAGTCGGCGGGTCGTCCGACGTGTAGACGCCGAGCATCCGCACGCGGGTGGTGCCGGGCCGGTGCGCGGTGATGGCGAGCTTCTGGCCCAAGAGCGCGTTGAGTAGCGTGCTCTTGCCGACGTTCGGCCGGCCCACGATCGCCACGCGGCCGGCGCGCGCTTGGTTGTCCTCGGTGTCCATGAGGGCGCTTGATATGTCGCACCGGCCCTCCCGCGTCCAGCTTGACGGCTCAGGCCGGGCCGGCGGACCCTCGGGCTCGTCATGGGTGCCGCCTCCATCGTGCTCGGGATCCTCGCGCTGCTCGCGGCGTTCGGGGGCTTCATCACGTCGTTCATTCCCTTCGTCGGGCCCTTCGTGGGCGCGTTCCTTTCTTTCGCCTCGCCCGTGCTCGGTTTGCTCGGGGTGATCTTCGGCGGGGTCGCGCTTTCGCGCGCGAAGGACGAAGGAGGCGACACGGGGGCGGCGACGGCCGGGCTCGTGGTCTCGGGCATCGGGTTCTTCCTCGGTTTCCTGGTGGCGATCAGCTGCGGCGTGTGCAGCACGATGTGCGCCGGTGCCATGGTGCAGGGCTCGCACGGGTCCAAGTCGCCTCCGATCTGGTGGCTCGACGGCGGAATGCCGGCGGCCAGCCCCGGCCCGGCGCCGAGTCCCGGCGTGCAGCCCGGCGCACCGAACGCGCAGCCCCAACCGCCCGGCACACCGAACGCGCAGCCCCTGGCTCCCGCCACACCTCCAGACCCGAGCGCGCCGCCGCCGGCGTTTCCTCCTCCGCCGGTGGATCCTTCTCCCTGAGACGCGCCGCGCTGCCCGAACGCCCGCCGCGTGACGATTGCGGGCCTGGCCCCGGGTTGCGACAGTCCTTTCGGCGCGATGGTGCGTCGTGACGCAGACGAAGACCGAGACGTCGGGCCGTCGTCTGCTCGCTGCGCCTCTCCAGTGGGTGCGAGTCCCACGCCGGTAAGCGTCGGAGCGCCGGGTAGCAGGGTCGCGGCGGCGGGAGAGATCCCGTTCGTCGAAGCCGACCGTCGAGAGCCCCTTCGGGGGGAGCAACGGTACGGGCCGCAACATGAAGTGAAGCCTGCAGCCTCGTCAGAGGAACAATCCGGGAGCCGAGCCGATCATCGCGCGGCGAAGGCCATGTCCGGTGCGCTGGTTCCGAAGCGCGCATCGGATCCCGGCGGGGTAGGGGGCGTGGCACGTACGGAAGGAGAGGCGCGGAACACGAGAGGCCCGTCTCCGCGGCCGTGGTCGCGGCGAGCGGCTCGCATAAGCCAAAGGGTGAAAGCGAGTCGTGCGGAGCGGGAGTCCGAGGGGATCGTAGTAGTGGTGATCCGGGCGGAGCAGAACGCCCGGGGAGCGAAGGGTCCCTGCTTTGGACGTGTCGGATGAGGAGCCACGTGCGAGGGCATGGCCGGGCAGAGACCCGGTCCAACCACCCCCGGCCGCGCAGGCGGCCGGACCAAGTGCGCCACCTCCAACGCCGACTGTGGGCCGCCGCCAAGCGGTCTCCCACGCGCCGCTTCCACGCGCTGTACGACCGCATCTACAGGAGTGACGTCCTGTGGGAAGCGTGGAAGCGGGTGAAGCGCAACAAGGGCGTCGCCGGCGTCGATTGCGAGTCCATCGACTCGATTGTGCGGTCGGGTGTCGGCGATTTCCTGGAGTCTCTCCAGGCCGAGTTGCGCTCTGGCGGGTATCGGCCGAAGGCGGTGCTTCGGCGGTACATCCCGAAGCCGGACGGGCGTTCGCGCCCGCTCGGCATCCCGACGGTCCGTGACCGTGTGGTCCAGATGGCGGCGAAGCTGGTGCTGGAGCCGATCTTCGAGGCGGACTTCCGTCCGTGCTCGTACGGCTTCCGCCCGAAGCGTTCGGCCACGCAGGCGCTGGAGCGCTTGCGGAAGGTGGGCGCGAAGGGCGGCAACCACGTGCTGGACGCCGACATCGAGGACTACTTCGGAAGCATCGACCACGAGTTGCTGATGCGGCTCGTGGAGCGGCGCGTCTCGGATCGTCGTGTCTCGAAGCTGCTCCGGCAGTGGCTCGCGGCGGGTGTGATGGAAGACGGGCAGGAGACGACGAAGCTCAGCGGCACGCCGCAGGGCGGAGTCATCTCCCCGCTGCTGTCGAACATCTACCTGCACGTCCTCGACACGATGTGGGAGGCCCGGTACGCCCATCTGGGCGTGCTGGTGCGGTACGCCGACGACTTCGTCGTGATGTGCCGTACTCGCGCGACGTGCGAGGAGGCCGAGCGCAAGGTGCAGGGCATCATGCGGCGGCTCGGGCTGACTCTTCACGCGGACAAGACGAGGCGGGCGGATTCTGACCTGGGGACGGGAAGGGTTCGACTTCCTCGGCTGCCATCTTCATAAGCGCTTGAGCGGCAAGCTCTGGGAGAGGGACGGCCGACGGGTCTACTTCCTCCAGCGCTGGCCGTCCGAGCGCAGCATGAAGCGGGTGCGGGCTCGGATACGCGACCTGACCGGGTCGCACCGGAACGGGGTCAAGGATGTGCGCGTGCTCATCCGCGACCTCAACCCGGTGCTGCGCGGCTGGGGCAACTACTTCCGGACCGGCAACGCGTCGAAGAAGTTCGTCGCGATCGATGACCACGTCGTCTGGCGGCTCAGGCGCTTCGAGAAGAGGCGCAGGGGCCGCAACCTGAAGGCGGGGCAAGCGGCTCGATGGACGCGGGAGTACTTCGAGGCCCTCGGGCTGACTCGCTTGCGAGGCACGATCCGCTATCCGGAGCGCGCCTTCTGGGAGGCTGCGTAATGCAGCGACTCGAGAGTCCATCGGTAAGCCGTGTGCGGGAAAACCGCACGCACGGTTTGAAAGGGGGCCCTACCTTTCCGGCGCCCCCGGCAAAGGAAAGGTAGGGTCTACCAGTGCACCCCATCCTCGTCGACTTCGGCCCTCGCGCCATCGGCAGCTACGGCCTCATGGTGGCGTTGGGCCTGGCCGCGACCTCCCTGGTCGTGCTCGCCTCCGTTCACCGGGCGCGCGGTGATGTCGGCGCGAGCGCGGCCGTGCTGGCGATCACCGTCGCGGGCGGGCTCGCGGGAGCCTGGCTGACCTTCGGCGCGGTGGAGTGGGCTCGCACCGGCACGCTGGACGCGGTCCGCGCCGGCGGCGGGCTCGTCTTCTTCGGCGCGGTGCCCGGCGCGGCGCTCGCCTGCTTCGCCGCTGGCCGCGCGCTGCGGGTGGACATCCTGGCAGCGCTCGATCGGAGCATCCCCGGTTTGGCGGCCGGCCACGCGCTCGGCCGCATCGGCTGTTTTCTGGGCGGCTGCTGCTACGGGACGCCCTTCGACGGCCCGTGGGCGGTCGTCTACACCGACCCGATCGCGCTGGCGGCTCACCCGCCGGTCCCGCGTCACCCCACGCCGCTCTACGAGGCGGCGGGGCTCTTGGCCATCGGGCTGGCCTTCGCGCTCGTCCCGCCGCGCCGGGTGGGGGACGGCCGCCGCACCCTCGCCTACTTCGTCGTGTACGCGATCTTGCGTCTCGCGACCGAGCTCGTCCGGGGCGACGCCATCCGCGGAGTGTGGCATGGCGTCTCGACGAGCCAGCTCGTAGCCGGGTTCGTTCTCGTGACGGCGCTCCCGCTCTTGGCGCGCCATCGAGCTCGCGCTGCGCTGGTCGGCTCGAGCTGAGGCAGAACGCGCCCTCGACGGGCGTCCGACGCGTCGCGTCGTCGGCGCGATTCGTGGTCGCTGCGCGGCTGCGGTACCGACCGGCTTCCGGCGCGGAGCACGCGTGGCACCGATCGGCTCGCGCCAATCTCGCCTCGTCCCCGCGATTCGTGGTGGTGGTCGCTGCGCGCCTGCTCTACACAGAGAAGCGTGCTGTTGCGGTCATGGCTCGGCCTCGCGCTCGGCGGGTTCCTCGCCGGGTTGTGGCCGCAGATGGGCGGTGTGCGTCAGCTCCGCGTTCGAGCCGCCGCCCATCGTGTGGCTGAGCGCGGGCTCCTTCGCGATGGGCGCGGCCGACCGCGACATCGCGTATGCGGTGGAGCTCTGCCTCGATCAGCGTCCGGTGCCGCTCAGCTCGCTCGCGCCCGACATGGATGGAGCATGCTCGCTGCGGCGCTTCATCGCGGAAGCCCCGCAGCGGCGGGTGTGGACGGACGCCTACGGCATCGACCGAACCGAGGTCACGCACGCGGCGTGGCGGCGCTGCGTCGACGCGGGCCGCTGTCCGCCGAGCCGGATCCCGGACGATGCCGTCGACCTCGCCGCGCCGCGCATGCCGGTGACGGGCGTGACCTGGGACGAAACCGTCGCCTATTGCCGTTTCGCCGGCGGCCGGCTGCCGACCGAGGCGGAGTGGGAGCGAGCCGCGCGAGGGAGCCGCCGGGATCGCTTCCCCTGGGGCCGGGTGTACAACTCGGCGCTGGCCAACCACGGCCGCTCCCCGATGGGACCGGACGACGGCGACGGATACGCGCGGGCGGCGCCGGTCGGCTCGTTCCCGGATGGGGCCAGCTCGCACGGCGTCTTGGACATGGCGGGCAACGCCTGGGAGTGGACGGCGAGCCGGCCCCGCCCGGACGACGTGGGGGTCGGCGCCGACGCGAGCGTGTACCGCGTGGTGCGGGGCGGGTCGTGGGCGCAGCCGGCGGAGGCCCTGCGGGTCACCAGCCGGGTATGGATGCCGGCGGGCGAGCATCGCAGTGATCTGGGGTTTCGCTGCGCGTACGACGCCGCCTCTCGGCGCTGAGCGGACCGCGTTCGGCTCGCCCCCTCGGCCGCGACCTTGCTCCCCCGGGCCTGTCGGCTATCCTGCGCGCCCTCGGAGGGACCCCGGTGCACTCTTTTCCTCGCGTTCGCATGCTCGCGCTCTCTGCGATGGCGCTCTTCGGTGCGTTGGGCTGCAAGCAGGCGATTGGCCAGCCCTGCGAGTACAACGGCGACTGCACCAGCGGCGCGGTCTGCTGCGGCGCCAACCTGTCGTCGGCGGCCAGCTACCGGCGCGGGCTCTGCTACGCGATGGATACCTTCTGCCCCTCGTCGGACGCCGGTGCGGCCCCGGACGCGAGCCTCGAAGCGGGGATGTCCTCGCCCGAGGCGGGCGTGATGGAGGCGGGGATGCCCGACTCCGGCCCGGTGATCGACGCGGGAACGGACGCCGGCAGCCCTGCCGACGCAGGGACGGACGCCGGCACCACCGACGCGGGCACGGACGCGGGCGGCGCCGCCGATGCCGGGGCCGACGCGAGCGTCGACGGCGGCTGATCCTCTCGACCGCTCGGCGCGTTTCTCCCGAGATCGGGTCGTTCTGGGACCACGCGTCCCCGAGCTCGTGCTTTCGAAGGCCGCACGCCGGGTCACCCCGACCCTGCTTCGGTGACGTTCGTCGAGAAAGCGTTTCCGCGGCACGGCAGGGCGGGTACGATCCTGCCCGATGAAGGTCTGCCCTCGCTGCTCGGAGCTCTACCCAGACGAGGTGGAGAGCTGTCCGCGCGACGAGGCGACCCTGCGCAGGGTGCTCGATCCGCTGATTGGCCGCACCGTCGGCGGCCGCTTCCGGCTCATCCAGCGCCTCGGCTCCGGTGGCATGTCGAGCGTCTACCTCGCCCGCCACGTGCTGATCGATCGCCTGATGGCGATCAAGACGCTCCGCCGCGACCTGGCGCGCGATCCGGTGCAGCGCGACCGCTTCCTGCGGGAGGCGCGCGCGGTGAACCGCATCAACCACGACAACATCGTCGAGATCACGGACTTCGGCGAGACCGAAGACGGCCTCGTCTACCTGGTGATGGAGTACGTCCCGGGCGACCCGCTGCTCTCCTACATGGCCAAGGGGCCCTTCGCGCCCAAGCGCGCGCTCGACATCGCCGAGCAGTGCGGGAACGCCCTCGCCCGCGCGCACCAGATGGGCGTCATCCACCGCGACCTGAAGCCCGAGAACATCCTCCTCGTCCAGCGCAAGAGCCACCCGGACTTCGTGAAGCTGCTCGACTTCGGCATCGCCAAGATCCTGGATGCGCCCTCGTTGACCGGGAGCCAGCAGATCTTCGGCACGCCGGGCTACATCGCGCCGGAGTACATCCAGTCGACGCAGATTGACGGCCGCGCCGACATCTACTCGCTCGGCTGCATCCTCTACGAGATGGTCACGGGGGCGCTGCCCTTCGACTACCAGTACCCCGGCGACCTGCTGGTCAAGCACGTCACCGAGCCGCCGGTCCGCCCGAGCAAGCGCCTGCCGACGGTCGAGCCGGCCGTCGAGGAGCTCATCCTCCGCTCCCTGGCCAAGGATCCCTCGGAGCGTTTCCGCGACGCGTTCCACTTCAACGCCGAGCTGCGGAAGGTGCGCGAGCGGCTCGGGCCGAACGAGAGCTGGGGTGGGCTGAACGAGCTGGCCGACGCGGCCCGTCCGCCGCGGGACACCGAGCGGGAGGAAGAGCGCTGGACGCGCGAGGGCGGGCTCATGGACGAGATCGCGGCTGCCCTCTCCGGAGAGCACGAGGTGCCGCCCGAGACGTCCATCCCTCCGCGCTCGGTCACCGCGCCCTACGGGTTCGGACGCGCGGACGGCGCCGCCACGCCCGCCATCCCGGTCCCGCCCGCGCTCGACCGCGCCGTCGACAGCGTCCGCGAGCGCGCGCCGACGCCGAGCGGTGAGAACCCGGACGGCTTGCTCGGCGCGCGACGCTGGAGAGAGCGCTTCGACGCCATCCGGCATCACCTGGCCGAGCTCGCGTCGCGCGATCCTCTCCCGCCGGAGGTCACCCGCGCGATGACCTTCGCCGAGCGCACGCTCGAGGAGCTGGAAGACGCCGTGGAGAGCGCGCAGGCCTACCAGGAAGCGGTCGAGGCGCTGCACGAGCGGGCGCGGGATCTCAGGGGCACGCTCGGGCGGGCCATCGATCAGGTGGCGGCGCGCCTGTCCGACGAGCGAGGGATTCTCGAGACCCTCGTCCAGCGGCGAAACAGCCTGCGCACCCAGCGGGAGGCCGCGCGGATGAAACTGCGCCGCAATACCGTCTCCGAGGGGGAGGCGGACGCCCTCCTGTGGGAGCTGGCGGCGGTCGAAGAGGAGCTGAACGCGAGCGGCCATCGGTGCGACGCGCTGGAGTCGCAGCTCGCGGACCTGCGGGCCGAGCTCGAGCGTCGAAACGAGCCCTACGAGAGCGAGCGAGCCCAGCTCGTACGTGTGCTCGACGCGCAAATGCTCCGCCTCGAAGAGATTGCCGCGTCACTGCGCCAACCCCTGGGGACCGCGGAAGCGCATCTGAAAGCGCGTTGGCCCGGAACGCCGGCGGGCCTCTCTTCGTGAGCCGCGGCGCGATTTCCAGCACGGCTCCAATGTCCGCGTGTTGACGGCACCGCTCCCTCCGGCCTATTGTCGCGCCTGGAATGCTTCCGTGACGGGAGGGAGGATGGGTCTGCGTACCTCGTTGAGTGCCCTCGTGTTGGGCTTGTTGGTCGCGTGCCTCGGCACTGGCCACGCTCACGCGCAATCCGCGGCTGCTCGCCAGCGCGCTCGCCAGCTCTACGGGACGGGCCAAGCCCTCTTCGACTCGGGCCAGTACGCGCAGGCGGAGGCCTCGTTCCGCGCCGCGTACGAGGCCGTGCCGAACGCCGTCGTGCTGCGCGCCGTCGCGGCCGCGCAGGAGCACCAGGGCAACATCCATCAGGCCATCGCGACGCTGCAGCAGTACCTGAGCGAGTCGCCGAACGCGTCCGATCGGGCCGAAGTGGAGGCTCACCTGGCCGAGCTCGCGGCGCGCCCGGCCACCGTGGCCATCGCGAGCACGCCGCCCGGCGCGCAGATCGTCGTCGACGGCGAAGCGACCGACCAGACCACCCCGGCGGAGATTGAGATGCCGGCGGGCGAGCACACGGTCGGCCTGCGGTTGGACGGCTACCAGACGGCAGAGCAGACCCTCACCGCGCAGGCGGCCACGCGGGTGCGCCTCGAGGTGCCGCTCACGGAGGCCGAGCCCGACGCGTTCGGCACGCAGGGCGGCGACGGCCAAGCGGGGTCTTCCGTCACGTCCAACACGGGCGGTGGTGGCAACCCGAGCGATCCCTCCGTCGAGGTCTGGGTCACGGCGGGTGTCGCCGTCGCGGGGCTCATCACCGGGACCGTGTTCGGGTTCCTGGCGCTCAGCGAGCAGAGCACCTTCGACATGTCGCCGACGAACGCCACCGCGGATCGCGGCGAAGCGTTCGCGCTGGCGGCGGACATCAGCTTCGGCGTCGCGGTCCTCGGCGCGGTGACCTCGCTCATCCTCTACATCGTCGAGAGCTCGTCCGGTGGGGACACCACCCAGACCAGCATGATCGAGCACGACGGCCTCTACTTGGACATCGCCCCCTGGGCGGGTCGCAACAGCGGCGGAGTCTCCGCCCAGCTTCGTTTCTGATTCGGAGGCGCGCAGCCGTGGCTCTTCGCACGCAGATTATCAGCCTGACCGCCTTCTCCGCCCTGCTCGTCGCGATGACGGGCTGTGAGGCCGTCGTCCACTTCGACCGCACCAAGATCCACGACGGCGGCCCCGACGGCGGCGGTCAGATGGACGGCAGCATCGCCGATGGCGGCCCAGGCGACGCCGGCCCGGGAGATGCGGGCGACGCCGGACCCGTCTGCGGGGACGGCGTCGTGAACGGCTCCGACGCCTGTGACGACGGCAACACCACGGACAGCGACGGCTGCAGCTCGACCTGCACCGTGGAGGACGGCTGGACGTGCGACGGCGCCAGCCCGACCGTCTGTACGGCCACCTGTGGCGACGGGATGACGGTCGGCCCCGAGACCTGCGACGACGGCTTCACCGACGACTGCGGCACCTGCAACGCCGACTGCACCGACTCGGGGACGGGCGCGACCTGCGGCGACGGGATGGTCTGCCCGGAGCTCGAGACCTGCGACGACGGCTTCACCGACGCGTGCGGCACCTGCAACGCCGATTGCAGCGGTGACGGCACCGGATCGACCTGCGGCGACGGCATGATCTGCATGGAGACCGAGGCCTGCGACGACAACAACACGTCGACCGGCGACGGTTGTGACGACATGTGCGCGGTCGAGGTCGGCTGGGCCTGCAGCGGTGAGCCCTCCGCGTGCTTGAACACCTGCGGCAACGGCATGGTCGACAGCCCCCCGGAGGAATGCGACGACCACAACAACACTGCAGGTGACGGCTGCTCGCCGTCCTGCACGGTCGAAGACGGCTGGACGTGCAGCGGCGACCCCTCCACCTGCGGCGCAGCGGCGTGTGGTGACGGGATCGTCGCGGGCAGCGAGACCTGTGACGACCACAACACCGACGCGTGCGGTACCTGCAACGCGACCTGTGACGGCGCCGGAACCGGGACCTGCGACGTGGGCATCGGTTGCAGCGGCGCCGCGGACTGCACGAGCAGCTTCTGCGACTCGTCTTCGAACATGTGCGCCGCCTGCGGCACCGACGCGAACTGCACCGGCAGCCCCGGCGGGAACCAGTGCGTGTCGGGCACGTGTGAGACCTGCGATCCCTCGGACAATGCCGGCTGCAGTGCTGGAACCCCGTTCTGCAGCAGCTCGAGCGTGTCTTGCGTCACGTGCCTCTCGCCGTCGGACTGTGACGACAGCAACGACTGCACGATGGACGGCTGCTCGGCGGCCGGCGCCTGCACCCACATGAACCTCAACACCGGGATGTGCATGAGCGGCACGGGCATGTGCGTTGTGGGCTCGTGTTGCGCGGGCTGCCGGACCTCGGGTGGCAGCTGCGACCCGGGTACGTCGGTGTCGAGTTGCGGGAGCGGCGGCGCGGCGTGCACTGCGTGCGCCGCCGATTCGTGCACTGGCAACATGCTCACCACGAGCACGTGCAACGGTAGCGGTGCCTGTGCCACGGCCTCGGCGGCCTGCGCGAACGGCCTGAACTGTGCCGACGCGACGTCCTGCCTCACGACCTGCACGACGGACACCGACTGCGCGTTGTCGAGCGACTACTGCAACGCGGGTACCTGCACCGCGAAGGAATCCGACGGCACCGCCTGCACGGGTGACAATCAGTGCACGTCCGGCGTGTGCGGCGTCGCTGGTACGGGCAACTGCTGCACTGCCGCCTGCTCCACGGGGGACGCCACCTGCGGCGCGACCTCCTGCGACAGTTCGGGGGCGTGTGTGTACCCGCCCACGACGACGTCCTGCGGCACCCCTTCGTGCGCCAGCGGCATGCTCACCCAGCACATGTGCGATGGCAGCGGTACCTGCGTGGCGGGCTCTGCGATGGCCTGCTCGGGCAACGTCATTTGCGCCGACGCCACGTCCTGCCTCGGGTCGTGCGGTTCGAACGATGCGGCGGGAGACATGAACTGCGTGTCGGGATGGTGTGACGGCTCCGTTTGCCAAGCTCCTCAAGCGGCCATGGCGAGTTGCAGCCGCGACTCGCAGTGCACGAGCACCTGTGACACCGCGACGACGATGACGTGTAACTGACGAGATGATCCTCGCCGCGGACTGCGGCGCGACCAGAAGCGGCGCGCGACGGCCTCGGCGCCGTCACCCGGGGCGTTTGAGGGGCCGCTCACCGGGTGAGGCGGATCCTCAGGGCGCGGGCCATCATGATCTCGGTGGCCGCGCTCAGGCCGGGGCGGAAGCCGGCGTCGGCTTCGACGATGGCGCGCAAGAGGAAGTTGGCGGTGCCGACGTCGAAGCTGGCCCAGCCGAGGACGCCGGTGGCGTTGCCCGACAGGGGCTGGGTGACGAAGCGCCAGTGACCGCCGGCCATGGCGCCGCTCACGGCGTCGAGGTCGATGACGCGGTCTTGCTGTTCGCGCAGGGTCATCGCGCCGCTGGTGCCGATGATCGGGAGGTCCACGCCCCAGTCGAAGCGGACGAGATTGTCGGTCCGCTCGCGGATGGTCGCTCGGCTGCCGGCGATCAGCGCCTGGGTGAACGCGACCGGGTCCAACATGATCTGGCGGACGCGCGCTTCGGGATGCGGCAGCCGCGTGGCGACGCTCGCCTGCCGCAGCTCGGCGCCGTTGGTCTCGATCAGGAGGACGTCGCCGCGCCGCAGCAGCGGGTCGAGGGCTCGCAGGTCGATTCTGCGGGCGCGTCAGCGTCACTTCCTCGGCTGGCCGCGTCACGCCCGCTCGTCGCTCTGCCTCGAGCCGCGCGCGGGTGAGCATCGCGAAGCCCATCGCCAGGTTGATCGAGCGGCTCAGGCTCCGCGACGCGTTGGACATCTGACGGGTCAGGTAGTTGGCGTCCCGAAGGTCCATCCGCGTGGACAAGAGCACCAGCGATCCACGCCCGCGGGGCAGGATGCGCCACACCTCACGGCCTTGGCCGAGGTCGCCGTCCGTTCGCTCGACGACGATGCGGTAGCCGCGCTCGCGGTGTGAAGGCGGCGGCGAGTAGAGGGTGAGCATGGCCTCGCCACCGAGCGCGAAGATGCTGGTCCGCCACCGCCAGGTGAACCCGACCACGCCCTCGTGCCGGTCGTGGGGGACGACCTGGCTGATGGCCGGCATGAAGCTCGGGTAGCCTTCCGGGTGGGCCAGCACGTCGCGGACGACCTCGGGCGGCGCCTCGACCGTCGCCGCGAGGTGGATCCCCGGCAGGAGCTCGCCGTGTGGCAGCTCGACCAGCCCGACCACGCCCTGATCGAGGAGTGGTGCGATCCGCGACAGGTCGGCGGTGCTGAAGCCGCGGAGCGGCGCGTCGAGCGCGTCGGTGGAAGCCTGCGCGTGCCCGCGGCTCGGGACGAGCGCGGCGCAGAAGAGAGAAAAAGCCAAGAGCACGGGGAGCGCCCGTGCGGGACTGCTCGTGAGTTGGTGCACGTTTCTCCGACGGCGCTCTCTCCAGAATAGTCAATCGGGCCCGGCCCGCCCGCACGCGCCCTTTGTCACCCGAGGGCTCGCGGTGCTATGTCCCCAAGCAGTCTCGGCGCGGGCGAAGCCGCGCGAGAGGAGCAGCGATCCCATGAAGATCTTCATCGATTCCGCCGACGTCAGCGAGATCCGCGAGGCCGCCGCCATGGGCGTCGTGGACGGCGTGACCACCAACCCCTCGCTCGTCGCCAAGACCGGCCGCGCGTTCCGCGACGTGATCCACGACATCTGCGAGATCGTGCGACGGACCGATCAGCGCCGAGGTCTTCTCCACCGACACCGACGGCATCCTGAAGGAGGCGCGCGAGCTCGCCGCCTGGCATCCGAACGTGGTCGTGAAGATCCCCCTCATCCCGGACGGGCTGAAGGCGGTCCGCGCGCTGACCGACGAGGGCGTGCGGACCAACGTCACGCTCTGCTTCAGCGCGACGCAGGGGCTGCTCGCCGCCAAGGCCGGCGCGACCTACATCAGCCCCTTCCTCGGCCGCATCGACGACACCGCGTGGGACGGCATGGAGCTGATCGGTCAGCTCCGGACCATCTACGACAACTACGGCTTCGACACCGAGATCCTGGCCGCGTCCATCCGGCACCCCAAGCACGTGATGGAGTGCGCGATGCTCGGCGCCGACGTCGCGACCATCCCGCTCTCGGTCATCCTCCAGCTCACGCAAGCATCCGCTCACCGACATCGGGCTCGCGCGCTTCCTCGCCGACGCGAAGAAGATCCCGAACGAGGGATGAGCGGTGGCGTGAGGCAGGTGCGGCGGGACGCGCGCTCCGCCGGCGCGCGCAGAGCCGTCGTCTCGCTGGCGGTGATCGGCGCGCTGGTCGTTCCCCTGCCTGCGTCGGCGGAGGGACCGTCCGGGCCGGCCGGATTGGTGCAAGGGCTCTTCTTGGCCTCGCCCGCGCCCGACTTCGGCGGCGCGGCGATGCTGGACCTCTGGTATCCGATCGGCATCTTCCGCATCGGCGGCTTCTTCGGAGTCGGCTCGGTGCCGAGCCCGACGGACGCCTACAACCGGACGTTCATGCCGGCCGGCCTGTCGCTCGCGCTCGAGATCAACAGTGAAGCCGTCGGCCTCTCGCTGCGCGCGCGAGGCGGCGTGTGGGGCGGCGCCACCCAAGCCGTGAAGATCACGGCCGGTGGGTTCGTCGGCGGCGGCGCGTGGTTGCTCTTTCGGCTGAGCGAGCTGGTGAGCCTCGACGTGGGCGTGGACGTGTGGGGGCTCCTCGGGGCCGGTGAGACGGCGATCTTCGCTCCGGGAGTGGGGGTGACGTGGACTCCGAACGGCGGAACCTGAGCGATTCGCTCGCGGGGAAGCCGCGGGTCGAGGTGCAGGTCGTCGAGGACCGGAGCGCCAGCGCACGCTGCGACGAGGGGTTCTTGCGGATGCGGCGGCTGACGCTCCGAAACCGTTACGAGGACGGCGCGGAGAGCGCGGACTACGCCTACGATCTGGTGGAGCGGGACGCGCTCGATGCGGTGGTGATCGTGCTCCACGCGAGCGACGCGAAGGGGCGACCGCTCGTCTGTCTGCGCTCGGCGTTGCGGCCTCCGCTCGCCTTCCGCTCGAGCTACGCGCTGCCTGTCCCCGACGGCGAAGGCGCGGTGTTGTGGGAGGTCCCGGCCGGGCTGGTCGAGGCCGATGAGCGTGGCGAGGAGGGCCTGCGTCGCTGCGCCGCGCGCGAGACGTTGGAGGAGGTCGGGCTCGAGATCGCGCCTGCGCAATTCGAACGCCTCGGTCCGGCCGCGTGCTTGAGCCCGGGCGTGATGGCCGAGAAGGTCCACTACCTGATGGCCGAGGTGGATCCGGGCGCGCGCGGCACGCCGACCGAGGACGGGAGCCCGGTCGAAGAGCGGGCCGAGGTCCGCTTCGTGGCCGTCGAGGAGGCGCTCGAGGCCTGTCGCGACGGCCGGGTCGCCGACGTCAAGACCGAGACCGCCATCCGGCGGCTCGAGGAGCGGGTGCGATGAAGAACGGCCGCCGAAACGGCGACGAGCGCCCCCGCGTGCTCGTGATCTACAAGAAGTCCGCGTACCAGATCTACGTGCGCGAGCGCCGCAACGAGCGCATCCGCGAGCTGGTCGAGCGCGAGGACAAGACGGTGAAGAGCATCCTCGCCGCGGACCACGATCACGTGGAGACGCTCGACGAGACGCGCGAGGCGTTGCGCTCGCTCGGCACCAAGGGCGTCTTCCGCTACCGCAGCGACGAAGGGCTCGTCGAGGACTTCGACCTCATCGTCACGGTCGGCGGGGACGGCACGCTGCTCTGGGCGTCGCATCGCGTGCCGCCGGGCGTACCGGTGCTCGCGATCGACAGCGCGCCGGATCACAGCGTCGGTCACTTCTGCGGTGGCCGGAAGGGCAAGGTGCGGGAGATCCTCGCCGAGGCGCTGGCCGGCCTGCTCCGTCCCACGGCGCTCACTCGCATGCAGGTCGAGTGCGACGGCGAAGTGCTGCACAAGAGGGTGCTCAACGACGCGCTCTTCGCCCACCGCAGCCCGGCGGCGACCACGCGCTACCTGCTCCGCGCCGGTGAGGTCGAGGAGCAGCAGAAGTCGAGCGGGATCTGGGTCGGCCCGGCCGCGGGCTCCACGGCCGCCCAGCGCTCGGCCGGCGGTCGCACGCTCGCGCCCTCGTCGCGACGATTGCAGTACGTCGTGCGCGAGCCCTACGTCCCGCCAGCGGGCGAGTACCGGCGGACGCGCGGGTTGGTGCGCGCGGGCGAGCGCTTGGTCGTCCACAGCCAGATCCGTGAAGGCAGGGTCTTCCTGGACGGGCCTCACGTCGTGCACGAGGTGCCGATCGGCAGCGAGCTCGCGTTCTCGCGCAGCCCCGAGCCGTTGACCCTGTTGGCGTTCCCGCGCGCGAATCGACCGAAGCGCACGCGGGTCTGAAGGCCTGTCGACAACGTTCCCGTCGTCCTACTGCCGATCCGGCCCCATCCGCGGCGTGGACGCTCGTCGCCGCGCGTTCGCGTCTCATCACGCCGCCTCGCGGGTCCGATTCAGTCGATCGCCCTCGAGCTGAGCTTCAGGGGGCGTCCGCGCCGGCCGGGATCGGATCGCAGCGCACCCAAGGCGCAGCCGGCTCGCCTTCGCGGACCACGCGGTAGCGGTAGCCGACCTGGTGCGCGCCGCTCGGGCGGACGACCACGACCGGCGTCGCGCAGCGCCCCGGCGGTAACGAGAGCTGGAGCGGGTGCTGCGCGCTCGCCCGGCCCTCCGCGAGCGCTTCGAAGGCGCCCGCGCGGCCGCGCTGGATGTAGCCGTCCGCGATCTGCGCCGCCTCGTCGCCGCAGACCAAGGAGACCTCGGCGGGGCCGCCCGACTCGACGTCGACGTCGACGCGGAGCGTGCGCCCGAGCGTCGGGTAGGGTCCGCTCATGTCGATGCCGTTCGGGCGTAGCTCCGCGCGGGCGTTGTCGAGCCAGAGCGTGTCGTCCGGAGGGTAGGGGCGCTCGGCGGGCTGCGCTCCGTCTTCGAGGGGACCGAGCGCTCCGTCGAGCTGTCCCGTGCAGAGATCGACGACGAGGGTGCCACCGGCGCCGAGCTGCCGTCGCGCGATCGCGGTGCCCTCTTCGGCCACGGCCGTGTCGGCCTGTCGCGCGACGGGTGCGCCGAGGAGCGCGCCGATCCCGCCGATCACCCCGGACCAGCCACCCTGGGCGACCACCGGCAGCGACCCGATCGGGCTGACCCGCGCGCTGACGGCCTCGGTCGGCGTGAGCTCGAGGAGCACGCGGTGCCCGCCCTCGTCGTAACGGAGATCCACCGTCGCGGTGGTGTCGAAGGTGAGCTCGAAGCGGAGCTCGCCGCGGGCGGCGAAGCGGCTCCCGAGCGGCCCCGCGCTCGTGCTGTCGATGAAGCGCCAGCCGCGACCGCCGAGGTGCACCGCGAGGTGATCGTCCTGGCGCTCCACCCGGCACGAGGACACCCAGAAGCGCCCCTCGATCACCGAGCGCTCCGTCCGGTTGGGGCCGTTCGGGCGGTCCTCGGCCAGCGGGAGGAAGCGCTCGTCGAGCTCGTCGCAGGCGCGGGCCTCGGCGACGTCCATGAAGAGCGCGCGCATGGCCTGGTCTTGCACCGCCGTCCGCTGGGGCGAGCTCGGTGGACGAGCCGGCGCGTGTCGATCCGGCGCGTCGGAGCACCCGCCCGCGAGCAGGAGCGCCGCGAGCGAGAACAGGAGAGCCGTTCGCGTTCGAATCGATGTGCATGGTTCGCCGTCGGTCGAGATGCCGTGTCGCTGGCGCCGCGTCCCCGAAAACCGGCTCGGGGCGAAGAAGGGTAGCCCAAGCGCACGCGCGGGGGCGACCGGTGCGCGGTGTCCCTCAGCCACGCACGGCACGCCGTCGTCGTCGCGTCCGCGCGAGCACGAAGCCGGCCAGCGCGCCCGCGACGGCGGGCGTGACCAGAATCGCCGAACGCCACCCAGGGGGTCTCGCCGTGGAGGAGCCGGACACGGGCGATGAACGCCGCGGGCGCGAAGGTGTCGGTTCGGATCGCGTCTTCGCCGGTCGCCAGCGTGTGCGCGCTGACGCCGGTGTTCACCGCCCGGACCAGGTCGCGGCGCGTCTCGATGGCGCGCAGCCGCGCGTTCATGTGGTGCAGGAGCGGCGCGGTGGTGTCGCCGAACCAGGCGTCGTTGGTCAGGTTCGCCCAGAACGCCGGCGCGGCGCGGGCCTGCGCGCGGACGTGATCGGCGAGCAGGTCCTCGTAGCAGTTGAGGACGCCGATGCGCGCGCCGGCCACCTCGACCATCTGCGGTCCTTCGCCCGGCGAGAGGCCGCGCGGCAAGCGCTGCAGCGGCGGGACCCAGTCCCAGAGGGGCACGTACTCGCCGAACGCGAGCAGGTGGACCTTGTCGGCGAGACCGACCACCTCGCCGCCGCGCGCGATCGCCACCGCCGAGTTGAAGCGCGCGCCGCCGCCGATCTCGATGGTGCCGGCGATGCGCCCGCGCGCGTCGTGGACCCGCGCCAGCCCGGGCGGTCCCGCGGTGCTGATCACGCCGGCCAGGACGGGGCCGTGGACGCCGTCGTTCTCGATCCCGAGCGGCTCGTGGCGGTCGCGCGCGGTGTCGCGGCGGATCGGGAGCGGATAGGACGACTCGGGCCAGAGCACGAGCTCGGCGCCGCGCGTCTCCAGGTCTCGGGTCATGCTGCGCAGCAGGCGGAGCTGCGCCAGGTGCTGCTGCGGATCCTGCTTGTCGAGGATGCCGATGTTCGGCTGCACGACGCCGACCCGCAGCTCGGGCGCCGCGTCACGCGCCTCGCGCACGGCCTGGAGGCGGAGCAGGCCGTAGCCGACAGGCAGAAGGAAGGCGAGGGCGGCCACGATGGCGGGCAGCGGCTTGCGCGCACGCCAGGCCTGCACGAGCCCGGTGCCGACGAGGGCGACCAGGCCGTCGAGCAGCGGCAGCCCGCCGAGCTCGGCGACCTGCGCGTAGGGGAGAAAGGAGAGCTGGCTCAGCCCGTAGCGCCACGGGAAGAGGGCGGGACAGACGGTGCCCGCCACCACCAGCGACGCCGGCACGACCAGCCATCCGGGCGCGGAGAGGCGCATCAGCGCCGCACTGATCAGGGCCGCGACGACGAAGGGCAGCGATTGCGCGATCCACGCCAGCGCGCCGACCGGCACGGCGGCGACGAGCGGGAAGTGCCCGAAGGTCTCCAGCAGGCCGACGATCCAGTAGAGGCTGATGGCGTTGGTGAGCGTGCCGGCGACGAGGCCCAGGAAGAGCGCGCGGCGGGCGCGGACCGGTCGCCCCGGCGTCGGCTCGAGCGCGAGCCAGAGGGCCGCCGGCGCGAGGAAGGCGGGAAACGAGAGCGCGAGCGGCTCACCGGCCAGCGCGATCAGCGTGCCCGCGAGCGCGGCGAAGAGCGCCGAGCGCCAGAAGGGCGCGCGCGGGTCGAACGGGTGAGCCTCGTCTTTACGCTTCGGTCGGCCGGCACGCTTCGGTCGGCCGGCGCGGTCACCCGCCGTGGAGGGCGCGCGATCCGAGATCTCCGTCGAAATGTGAACGTCGTTCACTTTTTTCGCCGGTGGGTCGCCGAGTCGGCGCGCGTCGGAGCGCCGCCGGTCGTCCTCATGCGCGCAAAAGCAGCGCGCGCTCGCGCAGCTCGAAGGTGGCGGGGAGGGAGCCGGGCGCTTCGCCGTCGAGATCGATGAGCACCGGCTCGCCGCTCCGAACCGGCTCGGCGCGGACGCGGCGGGCGCGGCTGAACGACACGCCGTCGCGTGTCAGATGCGCGCCGCGGTAGATGTCGCCGGTCAGCCTCAGAGAGCCGAGCGGCGTGTGCGAGAGGATGACGACGTCGAACGCGCCGTCGTCGATCTCGGCGCGCGGGGCGATCTGCATCCCGCCGCCGAAGAAGCGGCCGTTGGCCACCGCCACCGTCAGCACCTCGTGCACGATGGGCTCGCCGTCGTCGAGGGTCAGTCGGACCGGTTGGTTCTCGTAGCGGGCCAGCGCGCGGAAGGTGCCGAGCAGGAACGCGGGCGTGCCGCCCATCCACTTCGGCCCCTCGTTCACGATCCGATTGACCATCCCGCTCATCCCGAAGCTGGCGATGTTGATGAACGCGCGCTGTGCTTCGCGACCCTCGTGGTCCACGAAGGTCATCCAACCCACGTCCACCCTTCGCGGTCGCGCCCAGAGCATGCGAGTCACCATCGGATCGATGCGGCGGCTGATGCCGAGGGTGCGGCGGAAGTCGCCACCGGTCCCGCAGGGCAGCGGGCCGAGCCAGGCGTCGGGCGCGATCGGGTCGCCGTTCTCGTCGAAGAAGCCGTTCACCGCCTCGTTCAGCGTTCCGTCGCCGCCCACCACCGCCACGCCGGCGGCGCCGCCCTCGAGCGCCTCGCGGACCAACCGGGTGGCGTCGCGCGGTGCCTCGGTCAGCGCGACGTCGAAGCGGGCGCCCGCGTTCTCGAGCGCGGCGCGCAGGGCCGGCAGGCGCGCGGCGGCGGCTCCCGCGCCCGCGCGGGGATTCACCACCAGGACGAAGGGCGTTTCCATGGCGCCCGACGATACTCGATGCCTCCGCCGCGAGGACAGGCCCGCGCGTTCGGGCGCCGCGACCGCGTGCGAGGATCGGTCCGCGCCCAGCGCTCCCGACGTGGACGAGCGTTCCACCGAGTGAGGCGACCTGCCGCTGCGCGCCGGCTCGTGAGGCATCGGGACGGCGATGCGCGGTGCCGGGGACGTCCGCCAGTCGCTCCCTTCAGCCTCGGGGGAAAGAGGCGCGAAAGGACGAATTTTCGTCATGGGGAGGCGGATGGCGCTTCGAGTGCTAGCGTCCCCGCGATGACCGAGAAAAAGAACGTGGACGCCGAGGAGTCGGATTCCTCCGAGACAGAGGCCGACGAGGCCCGCGAAGACGAGCGCGAGGTCGCCGCCGCGGCAGACGACGAGAGCTCCGGCGACGAGAGCTCCGACGACGACTCGGACGACGACGACTCGGACGACGACGACTCGGACGACGACGACTCGGACGACGACGACTCGGACGACGAGGACTCGGACGACGACGACTCGGACGACGACGACTCGGACGACGACGACTCGGACGACGACGAGGGCGAGGAGCGCGCGGCCGCGGCACGGCCCGGGCCCCCGGCGGCCGCCGGGGACGACCCGCAGTCCCGAATGATCGTGCTCGCCGTGGTCGTCGTGTGCATCGCCGGCGGTGCGTTCTGGTACTGGCAGAACGGCCGTCACGCCGCTCCCGAAGAGGCCCCCGAGATCGCGACCGAGGCGCCCTCCGTGCCCGGCGCGCCGACCGATCCGGCCGAGGTGCAGAACCCCTTCGCCCAGGGCGAGCCGCCGGCGCGGCCCGCTCCGATCCCGGCGCCGTCGGACGTCGCGGCGCCCCCCGATGACGCGGTGACGACCGAGTCGGGGCTGGCCAGCAAGGTGATCACGCCCGGGACCGGGGACACGCACCCGGCCGCGACCGACCGGGTCACCGTGCAGTACACGGGCTGGACCACCGACGGTCAGATGTTCGACTCGTCGAGAACGCGTGGCGAGCCCGCCACGTTCAACCTCGACGGAGTGATCCCGGGCTGGACCGAGGGCGTGCAGCTCATGGTGACCGGTGAGACGCGCCGCCTGTGGGTGCCCCAAGACCTCGCCTACCGCGGTCGCCCCGGCGCGCCCCAAGGGATGCTCGTCTTCGACGTGGAGCTGATCTCGTTCGAGACGCCCCCGCCGCCGCCCGCGACGCCCGAGCACCTCGACGCGCCCGCACCCGGCGCCGAGCGGCTGGAGTCCGGCGTCGCCTCGCTCCGCCTCCAGGAAGGCACCGGCGACGAGCACCCGACCGACCAGAGCCTCGTGCGCTTCAATCTCACCGGCTGGAAGACCGACGGGGAGATGTTCGACTCCACGGTCACCCGCGAGCGGCCCCTGACGCTGCCGCTCGGGCAGCTCGCCATCGCGGGGCTGCGCGAGGGGATCCAGCTCATGGTGGCCGGCGAGAAGCGCCGCTTCTGGGTGCCGGAAGCGCAGGCCTTCGCGGGGCGCCCCGGCGCGCCCCCCGGCGATCTCGTCTTCGACATCGAGCTGCTCGACGTTCGCGAGATGCCCCAGATGCCTCCGGGCTTCCCCGGGATGCCTGGCATGGGTGGTCCGGGTGGTCCGCGTCCCGGTGGCCCTCCCGGCGGTCCGCCCGGCGGTCGCCCCGGCGGCGCGCACTTCGGCGGCCCTCCCGGCGGTCGCCCCGGCGGCGCGCACTTCGGTGGTCCGCCCGGCGGTCCGCGTCCCGGCGGGCCTCCCCGCGGCCGGCCCGCTCCGCGCCCGTCCTCGCCGCCGCCCGGCCAGTAGCGTCGCGCAGAGCTCGACTCCGTCGGGCTCGCGCGCAGCACGCTCGACCCGACCGAGTCTCTCCCCGCCGCGCGGGACGCTTGCGCAAACGCCAGCGTCCCGGCGTGCGACCTGCGGCTGGACTCGTGTGGAACCGTGTGCATCTCGGGGGGATGCGACCACTCCCGAAGGCTTGGAAGCGTTTCCTCAATCGACACCTCCCGCGCCCGCCGGACGCGGCGCGCGGGACCACGATCACGCAGGAAGGCGAGCTGAGGCTCGAGTCCGGCAAGTGGATTCCGTTCAACGCGGAGCAGTGGTTCGACGCGACCCGATGCGCGTTCTGCTGGCACGCGCGCGGCCGTATGGCGCCCCTGCTCACGGTGGTGGTCGAGGACGCCTACGAAGACGGGCACGGACGGCTCGAGGCGAAGCTCTTCGGTGCCGTCCCCGTCTCCAAGGGCGCACCGAGCGTCGAGCTCGACCGGGGTGAGCTGCTCCGCTATCTCGCGGAGCTGCCCTGGAACCCGACCGCCGTCCGCGACAACCCCGAGCTCCACTTCGACGAGGCCCCCGACGGCCGGTCCCGGGTGTGGGCGCACGACGAGGCCTCCTTCGTCGACTTCGCGTTCGACGCGAACGGCGACGTGATGTCGATTGAAGCGCAGAACCGCGTTCGAGGTGAGCTCGGTGTCCAGCCGTGGAGCGCTCGCTTCCTGCGCTACGGCGAGATCGAGGGCGCTCGGATTCCCATCGAGGCCGAGGTCGCCTGGGGTGGTCCCGACGAGCGCGAGGTCTACTGGCGGGGCCGGATCACCGGCTTCTCGTGGCGCTGAGCGTCGAGCCGCTCCCGCGAGTGCGCGTTTCTTCCGGGCGTCCGTTGGCTCACGGGGCCCGCGTCCGCGCCGCTCGAGCTTCCGCCGCACGCCGCCCGAGCGTCGTCCGCGTCGTGTTCGCGGAGGACGCCGTGCGTCACGGTCGGCGGGGACGCCGCGATCGATCGATGCGCGGGCGATCCGGCCGGCACGCTCCTCGGCGAGGCCGACGTCCTCGTCAGCCGCGCGCCCTCCGACCACGCCGATCCGCTCGACGGCGGGGTTCGCGTCCGGTCCGGTCTGGTCGGCGCTCTCTCCGAACGGGCTCACCGGAGAGACCAGCCCTCGCTCCGCGGCGCAGGCGGCGAGCACCGAGACGTGGCTTCAGCCGCGTCGGACGGACAGGACGGACAGGGCGGTACGGGCGACGCAGGCGGCTCCTGAGCCGCAAAACGCGTCTTCGTGGCTTCCGCAAGGGGCTCGACGTCCGTCGAGACCGTGATCGCGCAATCGACGCACCTCTTCGCGGATTCCAAGGCCGTGTTCGTCGGTCGAACACACGCTCGGAATCCGCGAAGACCGTGATTGAAGGGCCGAACACACGTTTGGCGGAACGCGAGAGGGTGTCACGGCGGCCCGACACGGTCTCGGAGATCGCGAAGCCCTCCAAGACTTCACGAAGACACGTTTCGCGCAGTTTTTCCCCTTTGGAGCGCGGCCGAGGGTCGTATCGAGGCGAACGCGGCGTTCGATGGTCAGGACGGCTTGGTGCTGGTGGGAGTCCGCACGAGGCGGCGGCGTGCGACGCGCGAGCCGGGAGGCGCGGACGCCCGCAGGAAGACGGCCCGCCGCGAACCTCGCGCACACGCCTGCCCTCGGCATCGTGGACGCGTCGTGCGCGTTTCTTCCGTAGCCTGATAGTCTCCGCCGCTGATGGACTCGGAAGCGCGGATCGGGCCCGGCTGGCGCGCCCACGAGCTGCTCGGGATCGTGCCCGTCGCCGTCTGGGCCGCGTTCCATCTCTACGAGCAGTGGGCGGCCTTCGCAGGGCGCGATGCGTGGGTGCGGCGAATGGCCTCGACCTCCCACGGCCCCTTGGCGATCGGCGTGGAGCTCGTCCTGATCGTGCTGCCGGTGGTGGCGTGGGTTGGGCTCGACGTGGCGCTGCGCAGGCGGGGCGCGGAGCCGGCGTCGCTGCGGTCGGCGATGGCCGAGGAGCCCGAAGCCGCGCGCCGGCTCGGGCTGCTGGCGCGGGTCTGCTCCTGGATCTTCTTCGCCTGGCTGCTCTACCACGCCGGCTGGCTGTGGGCGCCGAAGCTCCTGAACGGCTCCGAGCCGCTCCTCTCCTGGGTTGCGCTCCGCGACGGAATGGGCCGCTGGCCACACGCGATCCTGCACGCCGTCGGGCTCACCGCGTTCGCCGTCCATCTGTGGGCCTCGGCGCCGCGCCTGGTCATCGCGCTCGATCTCGTGGACTCGCCCGAAGGCCGCCGCGCGGCGCGGTTGAGCGGGCTCATCGTCGCGCTGGGTTTCTTCGCGCTCTACGCCGAGCTGGCCGGCTGGCACGCGGCCGGGCGGGGCACGCTCTGGCCGATCTGAAGCCTGGCGACCCGATGCGCGGGGCCTTTTCGACGATCGCGGCGCGCTTTGGGGGAGACGCGGGCACCGTCGCGCCAACTTCGATGTAAGATGCGCGCCGCCGTGCTCCGGATCTGGGCGATCGCGATCAACACGTTCCGCGAGGCCGTTCGCGACAAGGTGCTCTATGGCGTGCTCGCGTTCGCTTCGGGCGTGCTCCTGTTCACCCTGGCGCTGGCGCAGCTCTCGCTGAACCAGCAGCGGCGCGTCGTGCTGGACGTCGGCCTGGCCACCATCTCCCTCTTCTCGGTGGTGATCGCGATCTTTCTGGGCTCGTCGCTCCTCTACAAAGAGATCGAGCGCAAGACCCTCTACGTGATCCTGCCCAAGCCGATCCGTCGCCACGAGTTCTTGCTCGGCAAGTACCTCGGGATCGCGGTCACGGCGGCGGTGTTCATCGCCATCATGGGCGCGATCCTGCTCTGGGTGGCCGCGTTGCAAGCGGGTGTCGCGCCGTGGATGGCGCTCGCGCTCCCGGCCGGCGTGCTGGCCGTGCTGGGGCTGGCCATGTGGCGCGCGCACGACCGGACGGCGGTGCTCCTGCCCTGGTCGCTCGCGTCGCTGGGCGCGGCGGCGGCCGTGTGCGCGAGCACCGACGTGGAGCTCTCGGCCATCCTCATCGCGCTCCTGCTCACCTTCGGCGAGGTGCTGGTCCTCAGCGCGGTGGCGCTCCTCTTCTCGAGCTTCTCCACGCCCTTTTTGACCGGCGCCCTGTCGTTCGGGGTCTGGCTGGTCGGGCGCTCGGCCGACGAGATGGCCGAGATGCGCTCGAACGCCCTCGGCGACTCGCTCAAGGCGCTGCTGAAGGGCATCGCCAGGGTGGTCCCGAACTTCGATCTCTTCGTGCCCGGCAGACACGTGCTCACCGGGGAGGTGCCCGTCGCGGGCGGGCTGGCGGCGTACGTGGGGACGACGATGGGGTACGCGCTCGTCTACGCCGCCGTGCTGCTGGTGATCGCCGCGCTGATCTTCCGCCGGCGGGACTTCGTGTGAGCACGGCGCTGCGTCGCATCGCGAGGGGCGTGGCGGTGGCGGGCGTGATCCTGGCCGTGCTGGCGGTGCGGGTGGTGACCAGCGCGCACGCCGAGCTGATCCGGGGCGAGGCGCTGATGGCGCGCGGCGACCCGGACTCCGCGATCCTGGCCTTTCGCCGCGCCGCGCGCTTCTACGCGCCCGGCAACCCCTACTCGAACGAGGGCCTGCGCCATCTGTGGCGCGTCGGCACGGCCGCCGAGCGCGCGGGCGAGACCGAGCGGGCGCTGGCTGCGTACCGATCGATGCGCGCGGCCATCATGAGCTCGCGCAGCGTGTACGTGCCGCACCGCGCGATGCTGGAGCGAGCCGATCAGGCCATCGCGCGGCTCGGCGCCGGCTCCGGGGAGAGCGCGCGCGAGCTGCTCGCCCAGCTCGAAGCGCCGCCGAGACCCCACGTCGGATGGCTCCTCGTCGTGTTGGCCGGCTGGATCGCCTGGACCGCGGGCGCGTTCGCGTTCGCGCAGCGGGCCATCGACGAAGAAGACCGCCTCCGCCCCTCCGCCGCGCGCCTCTGGGGCACGGTGATCGTGTTCGGCTTCGGCCTCTTCGTGATCGGGATGGCCCTCGCCTGAAGACGACCTTCGCGCGGGCTCACGGGTGCCGGTCGCCGATGACCACGTTCCCGGCGGCATCTCGCTCCGGCGGCGGGCTGGCGTCGGTGGCGAGGGTCAGACGCTCGTGGACGAATGGCCGGGATCGCGGGCCGAGAGCCTGTCGCCATCTCGGCTATGTGGCGTATTGCCTCGGCTGCCGCCCTTCGGAGTAGTTGTGCGATTGCGAGCCCCGGGGTATTGGGGCCTCGTGGACAATTTGCGCGTCGTCGGCGGCAACCCGCTCCGGGGCACCGTCCGCATCAGTGGAGCGAAGAACGCGGCGCTGCCGATTCTTGTGCGCGTCGCTCCTGGCCGACGGGGAGAGCACGTTCCGCAACGTGCCCGACCTGACGGAACATCCGGACCACCGCCAAGCTGCTCCGCCATCTCGGGCTCGACGCGGAGGTCGATCCGCCGGTGGTGCGGGTGGTTGGCCGGCCGGTCGAGGAGCCGGACGCGCCCTACGAGCTGGTCCGCAAGATGCGCGCTTCGGTGCTGGTGCTCGGCCCGCTCGTCGCCCGCTACGGCCGCGCCCGCGTGTCGCTCCCGGGCGGCTGCGCGATCGGCGCCCGGCCTATCGATCAGCACCTCAAGGGGCTCGAGGCGATGGGCGCCGCGATCACGCTCGAACACGGCTATGTCCACGTCGAGGTGCCGAGCGGGAGGCTGCGCGGCGCCGACATCTGGCTCGACATGCCGACCGTCACCGGCACCGAGAACCTGATGTGCGCCGCGGTGCTGGCCAAGGGCCGGACCACCTTGATGAACGCGGCCCGCGAGCCGGAGGTCGAGGAGCTGGCCCGCGTCCTCAACAAGATGGGCGCGAACGTCGAAGGCGCCGGCACCAACGACGATCACGATCCAGGGCCAGGAGGCGCTCCAGCCCGTCGACCACGCGATCATCGCAGACCGGATCGAGGCGGGGACGTACATGGTGGCCGCCGCCGCGACCGGCGGGGACATCTTCCTCGACGGGATCACCTTCGATCACATGCAGGCGGTGGCCGCGAAGCTGCGCGAGGCCGGCGTCGTGGTGGAGCGCGAGGGCGATGGCATCCGCGTGGCCGGTGCGCCGCCCTTCAGGCCGGTGGACATCACCACCGCGCCGCATCCGGACTTCCCGACCGACATGCAGGCGCAGCTCATGATGCTGATGTGCCTGGCCGCCGGGCGGAGCGTGATCACCGAGTCGATCTTCGAGAACCGTTTCATGCACGTCTCGGAGCTCAACCGGATGGGCGCGCGAGATCGACGTGGTCGGCCGGAGCGCCACGGTCGACGGGCCGGTGAAGCTGCAGGGCGCGTCGGTGATGGCGACGGACCTGCGGGCGAGCGCGTCGCTGGTGGTCGCCGGTCTCGTCGCCGAGGGCATCACCGAGGTGCTCCGCGTCTATCACATCGACCGCGGCTACGAGCGCATCGAGGCCAAGCTGGCCGCGGTGGGCGCGGACATCTCCCGCGTCCCCGGCGACCTCTGATCGATGGGTCGCCCGCTCACCATCGCCGTGCCCAAGGGGCGCATCCTCGAGCAGCTCTGTCCGCTGATCGAGCGTGCCGGATACGACGCGTCGGTCCTGCTGGCGAACGATCGGCGGCTCACGCGCGAGGATCCGAAGTCCGGCATCGCCTATCTCCTGCTCAAGCCGGACGACGTGCCGACCTACGTCGAGTACGGCGCGGCGGATCTCGGCGTGGTCGGTCGCGACGTGCTGCTCGAGCGCGACTACGACCTCTACGCGCCGCTCGATCTCGGGATCGGCCGCTGCCGGATGATGGTGGCCGGCCTGCCGGACGCGCCGGAGCCGGCCCGTGAGCTGCGGGTCGCGACCAAGTTCCAGAACATCGCCGCTCGGCACTACAGCCGGCAGGGGCGGCCGGTGGAGATCATCTACGTGAACGGCTCGGTGGAGCTGGCGCCCCTGACGGGGCTGGCGGACCGGATCGTGGACATCGTCGAGAGCGGCGAGACGCTGCGCCAGAACGGGCTGGTCGAGCTCGAGCACGTCTGTGACGTGTCGACGGTCGTGGTCGCCAATCGGGTCGGTCTCAAGCTGGAGCGCGCGCGCATCCGACCGCTGCTCGACGGGTTGGCGCGGGCCGTTCAGGCGCGCTGAGCCGACCGGGCTCGACCGGCGAGCAGCGCACGGCAGGCGATCGTGTTCATGCGACCTCGAGTCGAGCGCTGCGTGGCGCCCGAACGCACCCTCGGTGCGGCGCGTCCTGCGTGAGAAAAAAAGAACTCGATCGGTCGATGGGCCATGTCGGAGGGGCTCGAGCGGCGGGGAGCGTGCCGCGCGGGCAGCACGGGGCTCGCGCAGCGCGTCGGAAGGATTTCTTCCGTCACCGATCTGGGCACCTCAT
The DNA here is from genome assembly GCA_963832725.1 of uncultured Pseudomonadota bacterium. GTDB lineage: Bacteria > Myxococcota_A > Polyangia > Polyangiales > Sandaracinaceae > JAEZBP01. The sequence goes on along the minus strand of CAWHVG010000005.1, from coordinate 864,068 downwards.
CCGGCGTTCTGTATACTATCGACGGATGTTTCCGTTGTTGCCGTTTTGGTTAGCCGATTTTCTTACGTCGACTCGAGGAGAGCGCTCCATGAAGAACAACCTCCTGCTCGTGATGAGCCTGGGTCTGCTTGGCCTGGCCGGCTGCGGTACGGCGATCGTCGGCAACGGCAACGATGACGGTGGGACCGATGGCGGCCCCGCCTGTCCCGCTGGACAGACCGAGTGCGGGAGCGCGTGCGCGGACGTCTCGAGTGACCGGATGAACTGCGGGGGCTGCGGAAACGTCTGCCTTTCCGGCGAGGTCTGCTCGGTCGGCGCCTGCGGGATCAGCTGCGGCGGCTCCACGCCGACGCTCTGCGGCGCCGCATGCGTGAACACGATGATCGACGCGGCGAGCTGTGGCGACTGCGGCACGGCGTGCGGCGATGGTGAGGTGTGCAGCGGTGGGAGCTGTCAGCAGAGCTGCGGTGGCTCGACGCCCACGCTCTGCGGCGACGCGTGTGTCAACACCGACACCGACCGGGCGAACTGCGGCGGCTGCGGTACGGCGTGCGGCGACGGCGAGGTGTGCAGCGGCGGGACCTGCCAGCTCAGCTGCGGTGGCTCGACGCCGACGCTCTGCGGCGACGCGTGCGTGAACACGATGATCGATCGCAACCACTGCGGCGGCTGCGCTGGCGCGGGCGGAAATCCCTGCGGAACCGGGCAGGTCTGCAGCAGCGGAACCTGTCAGGCCACCTGCGGCGGCTCGACGCCGACGGCGTGCGGCGACGGATGCTCGAACACGGACACCGACCGCGCCAACTGCGGGGGATGTGGCAACGCCTGCGCTTCCGGCGAGGTGTGCAGTGGCGGGACCTGCGGCCCGACCTGCGGTGGCTCGACGCCGACGCTCTGCACCGATGCCTGCGTGAACACGGACACCGACGAGGCGAACTGCGGCGGCTGTGGGAACGCCTGCGCGTCCGGCGATGTCTGCACGGCGGGCACGTGCACCCAGGTCTGTGGCGGCTCGACGGCGACGCTCTGCGGCGACGCGTGCGTCGACACGCTGACCAACCGGAGCCACTGCGGCGACTGCGCCACGGTGTGCGGGGACGGCGAGGTCTGCGTCGCCGGCACCTGCACGCTCTCGTGCGGCGCGGGGCTGACCAACTGCAGCGGCATGTGCACGAGCACCGACTACGACCCCGCCAACTGCGGCGCCTGCGGGACGGCCTGCGGTCCCGGCGAGGCATGCTTCAGCGGGACGTGTCAGCCGCTGCGCGGGTTCTCGGGCGCGACCGGCTCGACCTGGGAGCCCGTTGCGCCCAGCACGACGGGCCGCGGCCTGCAGGCGTGGGTTCGCTCGGGCTCCCCGTACATGTACGCGGGGAGCAGCACGAGCTTCGTCCGGCAGGATCTCTCGACCGGCATGTGGGTGACGCTCGCTTCGCCGCCCAGTGATCTCGCGGGCTGGGGCTCGCCCGCGGCCGCTGCCGGCGCGATCTGGGAGATCCGCCCGCCGAACGTCTACCGCTACGACCCGATGGCGGACGCCTGGAGCACGCCGCCCACGACGCTGCCCACGGGCGATGACCATTCGATGACGGTGACCGACGACGCCGGCAACCTCTGGGGCTACACCAGCACCTCGGAGCAGCTCATCCGCTATGACGTGGCGGCCGGCACCGCCGCTCTCTTCCCGACGGGCGTCACCACCAATACCTACGAGACACGGCTGGGCTACGACGGCTTCACGGACAGCATCTACTTCGGCGGCTACGGCGCACCGAACCTCTACCGCCTCGACATCGCGAGCGGAGCCGTCACCGAGCTGACCCCCATCCCGGAGTCGATGCTGAACGACATCTTCTGCGCCGACCGCTCGGGTCACATCTACGCAGCGGGGGGCAGCTCCGGCAGCACGCTTCTGGCAGTACACGATCGCGACCGACACCTGGGCGCCGATCCCCGACTACCCGATCGACCACGGCAACAACGGCTCGTGCTCGGTGCACCAGGACGGCTGGCTCTACATCGAGCCCGGCACGCTCACCACGATCTATCGTTTGCAGCTGCTCTGACGCAGAGCGCCGCCCGACCGTGATGGAACGGGCGGCGTTCGGCTGCGACGGACCACGGCGGTCGGCCTCGAGCTCCCGAGAGGGATGCTCGCAGCGCCGACTGCCCACCGCGCGGGCCTCGATGCTCGCTTGCTACGTGGCGCACGCGTCCTCCCGGGGCGGCTCCCGCGCCCGCCCTTGCGGTCCGGAACCTGCAGACCCCGTCCGTCATGGCGAGGACGCCGGAGGATCTGGATCTCAGGGGCTGCAGCTTCGCGGGCAGATCGCTGGCCGGCGCCTCGCTGCGCGGGGCGGACGTACGCGGCGCGGACTTTCATGGCGCGGACCTGCGCGACGCCGATTTGCGTGAGATCCGGACGGGGATGCGACCGGCGTGGGCGGCGCTGATGACCGCGCTGGCGCTCGCGGTCTCGATCGCGGCCGGCGCGGCGTCGGGCTACGCGGGCCGGCTCTTGCAGCGCGCGATGACGAGCCCCGTGCCCCAGGTGCGGGCGCTCGGGATCCTCGTGGCGATCTCGCTCGTGCTGCTGCTCGTCGTCGCGGCGGTGAGGGGGCTGTGGCGGGCCATGACGCGGGTGCTTCCCGTCATCACGGCGCTCTCGGTCGCGGGCGCGCTGATTGTGGCCTCGACGGGCGTCGGCACGGGGCGGGCGCTCTGGACCACGGCCGCGTTCTTCCTCTGCGTGGCGGTCATCCTCGTCCTGGCCGTCCTCGCGCGCCTCGTGGCGGGCGGGGTCGGCGCGCTCTTCTTCTTCGCGGTCGCAATCTCGGGGGCGCTGGTGGGCGCCGCGCTCGGAGGCGGGCTCACGGCGACCGCGATCGCCATCGGTGCGTTGGTCGCCGGACAGCGCGCGCTCCGAGGCAGCCCCGGCTATCCCTGGATAGAGCGGGTCGCGAGCGCGCTCGCCGCCCGAGGCGCGACCTCGTTCGCCGGCGCGGATCTGCGCGGCGTCCACCTCGAGCGAGCGCACCTCCACGCGAGCGATTTCCGAGGCGCGCGCCTCGAGGACGCGCACCTCCGCGACGCCACGATCCGCCTCTGCGCGTTCGATGAGGGGCCGCCGGGGGTGCCGCGGACGAAGAAGAAGCACCACCACCACCACCGGCGTACGCCCCGTGCGCGGCAACCTGCGGGATAGGCGAGCGCTCAGAGCGCCTCTCGGAGGTGTGACAGGATCTCCAATATCGGGATCTGCATCATCAGAAACGCGATCATCGGGATCGCCGCGGCCGCGAAGAGAAAGAGATACTCTTCCTTGGTGACCGGGATCGAGTGGACGCCCGTGCTGAGCTCGAAGCTGGTGCCGAGGTCGGCGTGGGCGGATGTCTCCCCGCTGCCGAGCGGGATGGGCTCGCGCGAGGCGTCCAGGACCCAGGCCGGGTCGTAGCGGCGGACGAAATCGGCCGCGGCGGCGCCGTAGTCCTCGTGATAGCGCCTCTTGCAGCGCTCGATGGGCCAGGCGAACGCCAAGAGCGGGCTCGAGAAGATCGCCGGCGCCAAGATGGTGAAGGCGAGGGTCTCCTTCCAGAAGACCTGAACGGATACTTGCTCGCGCAAGACGAACTCCGCGAAGTAGGACGCGATGGAGACTCCGAACGCGAAGATCACCCAGCCGAAGGAAGAATGGGCGACGCAGAGGACGGAGAGGCCGCCTCGCCGGTCGGGGTGCGTCGCGCTCAAACGCAGATCCGTGCGCGCGAGCGCGATCAGGAAGGCGGTCCACAGCGCCAGGCGCCAGAGCCAGCGGAGCCCCACGAAGCGAAAGAGCGGCGCGCTGACGAAGAAGAACCAGAGGCCGGCGATCGAGGGGTGCCCGGTCGGCGTTGGGAGGATCCAGCTCGCCGGCTCGTTTCGGATCACCTCGCCGAGATCGATGAAGGAGAGGGCGCACGCGACCACGAGGACCAGGACCTCGGCCAGCACCGAGTCCCGCATCCGGTGCGCACGCGCGATCGCACCCTCGTAGGCGCCGCGGTTTTTCGCATCGATCAGGCCGGTCACGGGCAGGTGGGCCACCGCGCGAGAGAAGCGATGCTCCACCGCGCGCTCTCCGATCGTGAACAGCGGCAGCGCCAGCAAGAAGCGCAGGTGCAGCGAGACATCCTTCATCGCGGGACCTGGGCCCGACACGAGGGTCCCTTCGGCGGTGGTGAGCACGATGATCGGCACCCAAGTCAGGGCCGTGAGAGCGAGGCATCGCCGGGCGGTGAGCGACATCGCGGGCCCCATCAGACGGAGCGCGACGAGCGCGCGGTGGAAGGGACCGCCGGCGGCGAGCGAGAAGCGCGGCGGTGCATCCGTCGAGCTCACCTTCCGTCCACGAGTCCCCGATCGCCGTCCCGCGAGCCCTCGATGCGGAGCATCCCGCCGTGGACGAGGCGGCTCCGGCGCGGCGAAACGATCGTGGCGCACCGAGCGGCCTGGGTCGTGCCGCCGGCGCGCCTCCGCTGCGCAGGCGTCAGGGCTGGAGCAGGACCGCGCGCCGGAAGCGCATCGCCGGGTCGCTCACCCAGAAGCGCGCCAGATCGCTCGCGTAGTTGTCGTCGCCGAGGGGCTCTCCCAGCGCCTCCAGCGTCGACACCAGATCGTCCGCCACCAGGAGCGCCGCTCGCGTGGCGAGCTTTCGGATCTCTCGCGACCACGGCGCGATCGGCCGCGGCGACGCGGCGAAGAGATTCGCCGCCTCCTGGATCCGGTTGCGCGAGAAGAACCCGATCGCTTTGTTCACCCGGCGCGAGTCCGCGTCCAGCGACGCCTCGTCCATGATCGGGTCGAGGATGAAGGCGGGATCGAACTGCCGCACGGTCCCCACCAGGATGCGCTCCAGCGCCATGTCGTCCACGTGATCGAGCGCGTGGAGCCCGCGCGAGAGCAGCGCCAGCGGCCGGGCCAGATGGAAGGTCAGCACCGGCTCGGGCGCGGCCTCCAGCGAGGCCGGGACCAAGAGCGCCGGTGGGCCGCCCGAGATCATGAAGGGTCGCAGCACGCTGGTGACGCCCACGAAGAGATCGAACTCGGGGACGCCGAAGATGCGGCCGATGCGGTCGGCCATGACCCGCAGTGGGTGGAGGTCGTTGGCGCGGATCCGGTCCCGCTTGTTCACGCCCCAGCGCTCGTAGTCGATGCCCTCCAGCTTGGTGATGATCTCGCTCAGCGCGGGGATGACCTGCGCCGGGCTCTCGTCGAGCGCGCTCGAGTCCAAGAGGCGCCTGAGGCCCGCCTCGCCGAGGATTCCCGCCGGCGCGCTGCCGGCCCGGATCGGCCCCGCGCGGACCGCCCGCTGCTCCTCCGGCGTCGCCTGTCCGAGCACCACCAGCGGTGCGAGCGCGGTCGCGCCGCCGCCGGGAGCGCCCATCCGCTGGAGCACGTCGGCCAGCGCGCGCCAAGCGCCCACCTCCGACACGTCCAGGCTCAGGAAGCGCCGGAGCTCGATCAGCGCTTCGCTATCCGCGTTCGCTTGCTTCAGCGCGTTCACCAGCGCCAGGGAGATGGAGGCGTCGTGCGGGCAGGCGTTCACCCCTTCACGCAGGACGGCGATCGCCCGCTCAGGCTGGTGCCGGGCCTCGCCGAAGACGCGCGCCAGCTCGCGGTAGCCGCGGGCCATGTCGCCCCGGCGCCTGCCCTTGGCGCGCTCCACGTAGGTCATCAGCGCCGCGACGTAGTGATCCCACGATGCGTGCTGCGGCGCGTGCGCGATCAGCCCGCGATAGAGGCGCGCGGCGGTGCCGGACGGGCCCTGCACGCCGATCGCCCAGTAGGCCGCCTTCGCGGCTTCGTCGAGCTGCCCTCGGGCCTTCTCGAGCTCTGCCAGCTCGGCCAGCGCGGCGGCGCGCTGATCCTCGTCCTCGACCACGTTGATCAGCGAGCGCGCGAGCCGGAGCGCCTCCTCGTCGTTGCCGCGCAGCCGCTCGAGCCGCACCAGCGAGGTCAGCGCCTCCGCGTTGTCCGGGTCGAGCGAGAGGACCGTTCGCAGGCTCCGCATCGCGCGGTCGTGCTCGTGGAGGTGCTGCTCGGCGATCGCGGCGATCCGGAGGTGGCCGCCGACGAGCGCGTCGCCGCGGGCCCGCTTCATCCACACCTCCAAGATCTCGGCCGCCTCGGTCCACTGACCGCTCCGCTCGAGGTAGGTGGCCAGACTCTCGGTCGCGACCTCGTGGTTCGGGCGCGCGGCCAGCGCGCGGCGGGTCGCGGTCACCGCCTGGTCCAGATCCTCCAGCAGGTCCGCGGAGAGCAGCGCCGAGGTGAGGTGCAGAACCGCGGCGCGGCCCGGGTCGGTCGCGGCGTGCGCGGCGCGGGTCAACAGATCCACCAGGTGCGGGATCCGGTCGCTCCGCATCATGGTGGCCATCAGCCCGGTGGCCGCTTCCGGATCGTCGGGGGCCAGCGAGAGCGCCTCGCCGTAGCACGAGGCGGCCTCGTCTTCGTGGTTGGACTCGAAGTAGAGGTGCGCCGCGTCGCGGAGCAGCGCCACCGCCGCCTCGCGATCGCGAGTGACCAGCGTCTCGTAGCGCGACGCGTCGCGCATCGCGCCCGGATCGGAGGCCGCTCTGGCGGCGCGGGTGAGACCGTCGCTCGCACCGAGGCTCTGCGGATCGGCGGCCAGCGCGGCGCGGAAGGCAGCCAGGGCGCCTCCAGCGTCCCCCGCCGAGAGTCGAAGCTCGCCCACGCGCTGGTGGTGGTGCGCGACGGCGCTCGCTTCGCGCGCGTTCTTGGCCAGGCGCGTGTGCGCCTCGATCTCGGTCTCCGCGTCGCCGCTCTGTGCCGCGCCCTGCGAGAGCGCCTCGAGCGCGTCGGGATCGTCGGGCGCGAGCTTCAGGATCTGAGCCGCCACACCGGCGATGTCGCCGCCCTCGGTCTCGCGCGCGGCGGCGAGCTCGGCCAGCGCCGCGAGCTTGGCCTTCGGGTCGGTGGTCACGCTGGCCAGCCGATCGTACGTCGCCGCCAGCCCCGCCGTGTCCCCGGCGCCGCGGTACACGTACTCCACGGCCAGGAGCGCGCCCACGTGATCGGACTTCGCGGCGAACACGGGCCGGAAGGAGCTGAGCGACGCCGCGCCCTGGGTCTCGGCGCGCACCAGCGCCGACCGGAGCGCGGCCTGGGTGCGCTCGAAGTGATCTTCGGTGCGGGCGGCCTCTTCGGAGAGCGCGGTGGCCAGTCGCTCGCCGTCTCCGGCCTCCGTCAGCAGGCGCTCGCGTGCGTCGAGCGCCGGGCGGTGAAGAGGCTCCGCTTCGAGTGCCTTCTCGTACGCCGAGAGCGCCTGGGAGGGGTCGTTCAGCTTCTCTTCGTAGATGGCGCCGATGCGGGTCGCGACCCGTGCGCGATTGAGCGCGGCGCGCAGCCTCTCCATGCGCTCCTCGAGCGCGGTGGCCAGCGCGTCCCAGGTGCCGGTCTGCTCGAGCGCGGCGATGCGCGCTTCCCGGGCGGGCTCGAAGTCGGGGTCGAGCGCGAGCGCGCGGGAGAACGAGTGCACCGCGTCGGCGTGGGCGCCGAGCTGGGTGGCGCGGATTTCGCCGATGCGATGGTGGAGCCGGACCTGATCGCGTGAACCGACCAGCGGCAGGATGCGCTCGAGGAAGGAGACGACCTTCTCCCACTGTCCGGCCTGCTCGGCGAGCTCGGCCAGGCTCTCGAGGCTCGGCCGGTGGGCCGGGGAGTCCCGGAGGAATTGCTTCCAACGAACGCATCCCGCCTTGGAGGTCGCCCAGCTGCTCGGCCGTCCGGACCGCCGCCTCGTGCAGGAGCGCGTCTCGCCGCGCCGGCTCGGAAGAGAGGCTCGCCTCCATACGCAAGGCCTCGACCGCGCGCTCGAAGCGCCCCGCTCGTTCGGCGCTCCGCGCGATCGCGTGCAACGCGCCGAGGTCCGCCGGCGCACGCTCCAGGACGCGCTCGTACGCGGCCAGCGCGCCTTCCACGTCGCCGAGCCGGTCTTCGAGCACCGCGCCGAGCCGGAAGAGCCAGGCGGTGGCCTGCCCGTCGTGTGGCGCGCGATTGATGGCGCCTGCGTAGAGGTTGGCCAGCTCGCGCCACCGCCCCGCCGCCGTGTGCAGCCGGGTCAGCGCCCGGAACGACGCGTGGTGGTCCGGGTCGAGGGCGAGCGCCCGCGCGTGATGACGGGTGGCGTCGTCGTGTTGGCCGTGCCCGTCGAGGAGCGTGCCCATCCGGTGCTGGAGGCGGGCTTGCTCCGTGGTGTCGGCGATGGCCTCGGCGCGGGTCGCCAGCACCCGCAGGAGCTCGGCGTGCTCCTCGCGCTCCTCGTAGCGGCGGATGAGGGCGAGGGCGGACGCGGTGTGCGTCGGATTGGCGCTCAACGCGCGCTCGTACCAGGGCCGCGCGCGGTCGCCGTCCCCGAGCATCTGCTCGAAGGTGCGACCGAGACGGTGGCAGAATCGCGGCCAGCTCCGTGGGCTCCTCGGTCTCCTCGGTGAGTCGCGCGAGCGGCGAGACGGGCGGCCGGCCGTGTGCCTCGCTCAGGCGCGCGAGCTCGGTCAACACCGCGCGGTCGTGCGGGCGCGCCGCCAGCGCTTCCTCCAGCGTCTCGATCGCGCCGGGCGCGTCGGCGAGGTAGCGCTCCTGGACGTCGGCGATCGTCGTGAGGATCGCATGCTTCGTGTGGTCGTCGCCGCAGAGCCCGTGCTCTTTGCGGAGCGCCGCCACCAGGGCGTGCCACCGGCCCTGGTTCCGGGCCAGGCGCTTGACGTGCGCCAGCGCCGGGCTGGCCATCGGCTCGGTCTCGAGCGCCGACTCGTAGAGCGCCGCCGCGCCGCTCGCATCGCCCAGCTTGGTCTCGGTCAGGTGCGCCGCGCTGGCAATCCGCGCCGCCATCAGCCCCGGGTCGCCGAGGGCGCTCGCCAGCGCCAGCTCGGTCCGCACCAGCTCGGCCCACGCGCCATCCCGCCGGTGACCGCGCTCCACGGCCGAGAGTGCGGTGACGTTGCCCGGATCGAGCGCGACCGCTTCCCGGTAGACGGAGAGCGACTCACTCGCGCGCCGGAGTCGGGTCTCGAGGACGCGCCCCTTGGCGATGAGCAGGCGCGCTCGTGCGCTCGGATCGCGGGTGATGGTGAGCTCGGCGTCGAAGAGCGCCGGCAGCGCCGCGTGGTCGCCCGCCGCCGCGAGCGCGCGCCGGGCCGCGCGGATGGCCGCGAGGTGATCCGGCGCGAAGCGGAGCGCGGCGCGGTAGCAGTCTGCGGCGGCGCGCCGATCGCCGAGCTCGGCCTCGGTGAGCCGCCCGAGCTCGTAGTGCAGGCGCGCTTTGCGGGCGGGGTCGGTCTCCGCCTCGAGCTGCGCTTGGCAGAGCGCGCGCAGTCGGGAGGGCGGCACCGTGTCCGGCGAGGAAGCCGGCGCCGGCGCATCCGCGGGCTGAGGAGTCGGCGAGCGAGGGGCCGAGGTCTGCGGAGCCGGCGTCTGCGGAGCCGGTGTGGCGTGCGCCCGGGGTGCAGTCGCACGCGGAGGCGGCGGTGGCGGTGCGCCCGGTCCGCTCGGGGATTTGGCCCGCGGTCTGGGTGCGCTGGGCGGGCTCGGGGGACGCGCTCCGTGCGGAAGCGTTGTGCGCGGAGGGGGGCTCGGTCTCGGCGACCCATCTCCGGACGGTGCGCGGCCGGGCGGAGGTGGGGCCACGCGACGGGCCTCTCGAGGAGGCTCAGCCGTGTCGTCCGTGCTGCGACGAGGGGGCTCGGCCATGGTTCTCCCAGCGCGTCGGCTCCGGCCGGCGCAGAAGCTCAGGGTACCCCGAACGAGGGACGCGCGAGGAAGCAGCGTGCGCGAAGGCAATCATTTGATCCCGTTCCGCCGCAGCAGCGAGAAGAGGTAGGAGCGGTCGAGCCCGGCGTCGCGGGCCGCCTGCGAGACGTTCCCGCCCGCGCGCTCGAGGAGTCGCGAGAGGTACACCTGCTCGAACGAGGCGAGCGCTTCCTTGCGCGCCTGCTTGTAAGGGAGGGCGAGCATCGCGGGATCGAACGCGCCCTCGGTGGGCGGTCCGAAGGGATCCACTCCGCCGACGGGCGGCGGCGCGCCGAGCGCCAGCGTCGCGTCGACCAGATTTCGCAGCTCGCGGACGTTGCCCGGCCAGTGGTGGTGGCCGAGCTCCGCCAGCTCGCCTTCCGAGAAGAGGGCGGTGAGCGGCTCGGCGAACCCGCGATCCGCGAGGAAGTGCGCGATCAGGAGCCGCACGTCGCCCACGCGCTCCCGCAGCGCCGGCAGCTCCAGCCGGAGCACCGCGAGTCGGAAGTAGAGGTCCAGCCGCAGAACTCGCCCGGTGTTCACGTCCTTGCGCGAGATCGCGGTTGGTGGCGGCGACCACGCGGACGTCGACCGGGATCTCGCCGCGAGCCGCCCACCCGGCGGATGGTGCGTCCTCCAGCACGCGCAAGAGCTTGGGCTGGAGCTCCTGCGGCAGCTCGCCGATCTCGTCGAGGAAGAGCGTGCCGCCGTTGGCCAGCTCGAGCGCGCCGCGTCCGCTGCCGGTCGGCGCCGGTGAACGCGCCGCGCTCGTGGCCGAAGAGCTCGCTCTCGACCAGCGTCGGGGCCAGCGCGCCGCAGTCGACGGTGACGAAGGGCCGGTCGGCGCGGCGGAGCTGGTCGTGGACGGCGCGCGCCACCAGCTCCTTGCCGGTGCCGGCTCTCGCCGACCAGCAGCACCGAGGCGTCGCTCCGCGCGGCCCGCTTCACCCAGGCCATGACGCGGCGCATCACCTCGCTCTGTCCGATCAGAGGGCCGAAGTGATCCTCGCCGTGGACCTCGACGTCCACCCGCGCTCCGTCGCGCACCACGACCCGGGTGCGGCCGAGCGTGAGGGTCGTCTCCGGCGGCACCACGGCTCGTCCCAGGCGCGCCGGCCCGACGAAGGTCCCGTTGGTCGAGCCTTGGTCGATCGCCTCGATCCCCGCCTCGGTGCGACGGAGCTCCAAGTGGTAGCGGCTGACCGTCTCGTCGCCGAGGATCAGATCGTTGCCCTGGGCCGTGCCGATCGTCAGCGTCTCGCGCTCGCCCCAGGTGGATCGCCCTGCGTCGGTTCCTTCCAACACGTCGACGCGCAGGGCGCGCACCGCCGCCTTCGGAGACTCGCCCCACTTCCGCGTCCGCTTTTCGCTGGGCACTCGGTCGAGCGTAGCCGATCCGGTCGACCGTGGGACAGACGGCGTTGGGTGGGAGCCCACACCCGTGGGGATCATCCCTACGTCGGCGTTCTCTGCGGCCAGGTCTTCGCTTCCTCGCCCGCGCCCGGAACCCTTCTTGCTGCCTCGCGTCCCGCAATGCGCGTGGAGACGGCGGCTGGCGGTGAGCTCGACGACGACCCGTGGATCGGCAGCGACATCGACGGCCGCTACGTGCTGGATGGTGTGGTCGCGCGCGGTGGGATGGGGACCGTCTACGGCGGCGTTCACGTCGAGCTCGGTCGGACGGTGGCGATCAAGGTCCTCCTCTCGCGTTACGCGTACGATCGTGAGGCGTTGCATCGCTTCCAGCGGGAGGCACGCGCCGCCAGCCGGATCGAGCACCCCCACATCGTCTCCATCCTCGATCTCGGCCGGCTCGAGAGCGGCGAGCCCTACCTGGTGATGGAGCGGCTCGAGGGGTCGGATCTGGCCCACGTGATCGCGGCCGAGGCGCCGTTCTCGCCGGCCCGAGTGCTCGAGATCCTGGCGCCGGTCGCGAGCGCGCTCGACGCCGTACACGCCGAAGGGCTGCTCCACCGCGACATCAAGCCGGCCAACATCTTCCTCGCCGCGCGGCCCGACGAAGCGGTGGTGCCGAAGCTCCTCGACTTCGGCCTGGCGGTGCTGCGCGAGCCCTCGGCGGGCGATCGGCTGACCCGCGAGGGCATGGTGGTCGGGACGCCCCACTACGTCTCGCCGGAGGCCGCCCAGGGTGGACCGCTGGACGAGCGCACGGACGTCTACGCGCTCGGCTTGGTGGCGTTCGAGATGCTCTCGGGGCTCTTGCCGATCGACGGCGATCGGCCGATGTCGCTGCTCTACGCCAAGGTCCGACGGCCCGCGCCCACGCTGAGCCAGCGCACGGGCGTGCGATTCCCGGAGGCGCTGGAGAAGCTGATCGCGCCGGACGCTGAGCCGGACGCCGGACAAGCGCCCCGCCTCGGCCGGTGCGTTCGTGCGCGAGCTCGCGGAGGTGGTCGAATCGCTTCCGGCCGACGCCACGTTGGTCGACCTTCCGGCGACGGCGGGCGGGGACCGGGACACCTACCTGATGCCCGGGCCGTCGGAGCCGGTGCGCTTGCCGACGCGCCCGCTCGCCCCGGGGCTCGTCCTCGCCTTGCTGGCGCTGCTCGCGCTCGTCGGGGCGGGCGTCTGGTCGCTCCGCTCGGGCCCGTCATCGGGACCGCCGGCGGCTCGTCGGGACCAGAGTCCGCCGTCGGATTCCTCCCGCGCCCTCGGAGCCGGTGCGCTTGCCGACGCGCGCGCCCGCGGAGCTGCCGCAACCCGCGCCGTCATCATCGAGCTCATCGCCCTCGCCGCGACCTCCGGTCGGCCGCCTCCCGCCCCCGCGAGCCCCGGCGCGGGCCCGGCGGTCGCGCGTGTCTCCTCGTCCCCCAGCTCCGGCGCCTGCCGCCACGCCTCCCGTTCAGGAGGCGGCGAGCAGCAGCGACGACGAGACCGCCGACCCGCGGCGCGCCGAAGCGCTCGTGCGAGAGGCGGGCGGGGCGTTGTTGCGTGGCCGCTTCGCGCAGGCGCGCGACCTCTTCCGCCGCGCCACCTACGCCGACGGTCACTACGCCGCGGCGTGGCGCGGGCTGGGGCTCGCCAGCGAGCGCATGCGGATGGCGCCGGAGGCCCGCGCCGCCTACCGCCGCTATCTCGCGCTCGCTCCGGGCGCGCCCGACGCGCAGCAGGTCCGACATCGGATCGATCGCCTCGGCGTCGCGGCTCCGTGATCGCGCGGCGCGCTTCGTCGAAGGGCACGGTTTCGGCCATCGGGCTCGCTCATGGCGATCGGTCGAGTTCGCAGGGGTCGTCGGAGCGCTCCGCGCGCCACCCATCGAGTCGGCACCGCGTCTCGCCTCGCCCACTCACGCGGGACGACCCGCGGCGAAGCGTGCTCTCGACGCGGCCATCGGTTCGTGCGCCGCGACCCATGGCGAGGCCGGCCACAGGTGTTGGGTCGCAGCCTACAGCGCCGCGCCGCTCCGCCGCTCGCGCCGAGCGCACCGCGGCATGGAACGCCCCTTGCTCGAAGCGGAGACCGAGCGGGCGGAGTGCTCGCTCTCGCTTGAACGAGGGAGACTCTTCATGAACGTACGAACGCGAACGCTTCGCTTGATCGCCGTGGCCGCATCCGCGCTGTGGCTCGCCGCCTGCGGTTCCCCCGGCGCGGCGCCCGCAGCGCCGACCGTCGACTCGGTGCCCGCGCTGACCAACCAGAACCCGCTCACGCTGACCGGTAGCGGGGAGGCCGGCGCGCAGCTCCAGGTTCGCGGTGGCGCCGGCGCGACCGCCGCGGCGACGATCGGCCAGGGCGGCAGCTTCTCGGTCCAGGTGATGCTCAACGCCGATGCCGAGAACCACCTCGTCGTCACGCAGACCGCCGGCGGGCTCGAGAGCGACGCCACGATGGTCACCGTCACCCACGACGGCACCGCGCCCGACGCCCCGGCGCTCGATCCTGTGGTCTCGCCGACCCGCAGCGACAGCCAGCACCTGCGCGGCACCACCGAGGCGGGCGCGCAGGTCGCGATCACCGGCGGCGCCACCGACGCCACTGGGACGGCGGACGACACCGGTCACTTCGACATCGTCGTGATGCTCACCACCTCGGACGCCATGGCGGTCGACAACATGCTCTCCGTCACCGCCACCGACGCGGCCGGCAACGAGAGCGACCCGACGGCGGTCACCATCACCTACGACCCGAGCATCGCCGTCGACGCGCCCATGCTCGACTCGTTCCCGGCCTACACGAACCAGGCGACCATCACCCTGACCGGCACGGCCGATCCCGGTGTCGGCATCAGCGCCGTCGGCGGCGCGACCGACGGCATGGCCACGGCGGGCAGCGACGGCGCCTTCTCGGTCGACGTCGGCCTGCGCCCGAACCAGCGCAACACCCTGCTCGTCTTCGCGGTCTCGGGCGGCTCGACCAGCGTCGCCGCCACCGCGATCATCACCCACGACGACATCGCGCCCGACGCGCCGAACCTGGACCCGCAGCCCTCGCCGACCGGCGCCAGCATCGTCACGCTCACCGGCACGGCGGAGCCCGGCGTCGACATCGCCGTCAGCGGCGGCGCGGCGGCGGCGAGCGGCGCGGCCGACGACGCGGGCGCCTTCGCCATCGACGTGATGCTGACGACGGACGCGGACAACGCGCTGAGCGTCGTGGCCACCGACATGGCCAGCAACGCCAGCGACGCGGCCACCCTCACGATCACCCAGGACAGCACGCTCGAGGAGCCGATCCGGGTCGATCCGGTCCCGTCGCCGACGCGCGACGCGACCATCACGCTCACGGGCACCGCCACGCCGGACGTCGACGTCCAGATCACCGGCGGCGCGGCCGACGTGACCGCCCACAGCAGCGCAACGGATGGAACGTTCTCGGCGGACGTCACGCTCAACACCAACGCGCGCAACGAGCTGCACGTCACCCGACCCGGCAGCGGCCTCGACACCGTCGTGGTCGTCGTCCACGACGACATCGCGCCCGACGCGCCGGCGCTGAACGACGTCCCCAGCCCGACCGGCTCGACGACCGTCGCCCTCAGCGGCACCACCGAGGCGACGGCCAGCGTCAGTGTCAGCGGCGGCGTCTCCTCCGTCACCGCCACCGCCGACACCGACGGTCACTTCGCGATGGACGTGATGATCTCCGGCCGACACCACGAGCACGCTCTCGGTCATCGCGACCGACCGCGCGGGCAACAGCTCGTCGCCGAGCACGGTGATGGTCACGCACTCCTCCGACGTGCCGGAGCCGCCGGTCGTCGACGATCCGAACCCGCCGAACACCAGCTCGTCCACGCTCACCGTCACCGGGCACGTCACGATGCCGGCCGACGGAATCACCATCCGCATCACCGGCGGCGCGGCCGACGCCACGGGCACCACCGACGCGTCGAGCGGCGTGTTCTCGGTCGATGTGATGCTCCAGGCGAACATGGAGAACACGCTGAGCGTGGTGGCGGTCAATGGCGCCATCGAGAGCCCGGCGGCCACCGTCACCGTCACCCACGACGACATCGCGCCCGACGCGCCGGACACCTCGGCCATCACCGCCACGCCCGATTCGGGCGGTGTCGGCGGCTGTGGCGGGCTCTTCTCCTCGGCCGGCACGGTCTACGGCTCGATGATGTCGGTCGAGGCCGGCTCCCGCGTCTTCGTTTGGAACATCACGCAGGGCGACACCGAGCCCACGCCCACGCGTACCACCCCGCCCGACGACACGGCGACTTCGGGCGGAATCCTTCAGCGTTTCGCAGCGTTCCTGCACCGGTGACGTCATCGGCGTCAAGGTCATGGACGCCGCGGGCAACGTCAGCGCCTCCGCGGAGGTCAGCTCGAGCTGACCGTCGCCGAGCGGCGCTCCGCACGTTGCGGTGCGCCGTCCCCAACCTGCCGCCGGGCCTCACTCGGCGGTTTCCCACACCGCACCACTCGGCCCCCGCCGGCAGCGCGCAACCCCGCGCGTTTTCGGCGGGGGCCACCCTATTTCATGCGGTCGAGACTCGAGCGTCCTCGCGGCCGCCGGCTGCACGGGTGCGGGCGCGTTCGAGCGGGTCCGCATCGCGCAGCTCGACCCCGTGCCGCGCAGCGCGCGACAGATCGACTTCCACACCGACACGGGCGTCGACCTCTTGCCCTACCTCGACGAGGGCGCGCGTCCGACCAGCAGCGCGCAGGGGCACGCGCCGCCCGACGACGTCACGTTCGACGGCCGGGCCGCGCTGAGCGTCGAGGTCGTTCTGAGCCCGAGCCCTCGGCTCAGTCGATCACGAACGCGAGCTCTTCCGCCTTGTCGGGGTCGAGCTTCTTCAACGCCTCGTACTGGGCCTTGGCCGCGGCTCCCTGGCCGAGGTTGGCGTAGCAGACGCCGAGGCCGTAGCGGAGCTCGGGATCGTTCGGCGCGCTGAGCAGCGCCTGCTGGTAGGGCTCGACGGCTTCGGCGAACTGGCCGAGCTCGACCAGGTTCGCCGCCAGCCGGGTCTGCGCGTCGGTGTGGTCCGGGTTCACCTGGCCGATGCGGGTGTAGGCCTTCACGGCGTCGTCGAAGCGCTCGAGGCGCTCGAAGAGGCGGCCGAACGCGAAGAGGGTGTCGACGTCGTCGAGGCCGAGCTCCATCGCGTCGGCGCAGGTCCCGCCGGCGTCCTCGTTGCGGCCGACCTTGAGGTAGCCGAAGCCGAGGGCCGCCTTGAGGCTCGCGTCGTCCGGCGCGTTCTTGCACGCGCCTTCCCAGGCGGCGATCGCCTCCTCGGTGCGGCCGAGGTGCATCAGCGAGGCGCCGAGCGAGTACTGCGCGTACGCGTGGGCCGGATCCATCCGCAGCGCGCGCTGCATCGCCGCCGCGCTCTCGTCGTGGCGCTTGAGGCGCGAGAGCACCGAGCCCATCCGGTAGTAGCCCTCGGCGTCCGAGTGCTCCTTCACCAGCGAGCTCAGCTCGGTGAGCGCGGCGTCCAGATCGCCGCCCTTCTCGTGTGCGCTGGCCAGCGCCAATCGGAGCCGCGCCGTGGAACGGATCGACGCCGCCTTGTTCAAGAGGTGCAGGCCCTCCTCGTGTTGGCCGGTGTTCGTCCGCGCTTCGCCGAGCCCGAGCAGCGCGTCGAAGTCGCTCGGATCGATCGCCAGCGCCTTCTCGTAGCTCTCGATGGCCCGGGCGCTCTGACCCTGACCGAGCAAGAGACTGCCGAGCGCGCGGTGGGCGCTGGCGGAGCCGTCGTCGAGCCGGACGGCGCGGCGCGCGGCGTCGAGGGCTCGGTCGTGTTGGCCCGCGTCCTCGTAGCAGCCGGCCAGCGCCACCCAGTCCTCGGGCTTCTGGTCCGCGCTCGCCGCCGCCTGCCGGAAGGCCTTGATCGCGTCGTCGGCCCGTCCCGCCTCGCGATGGAGCCGGCCCAGGAGCGCCTGCGCGTCGCGCAGCGTGCCGTCGCGCTCGGCGGCCGCCTGCGCTTCGGTGAAGGCCTCCTTGGTCTTGCCGGCGTCGGCGTAGGCCTGCGCGAGCAGGGCTCGGATGCGTGCGTCGTCCGGCTTCTGATCGCGGGCCTCGACCAGCGCGTCGATCAGATCGAAGACGCGGTCACCCTCGCGGCAGACCTCGGCCAGCTCGGCCGCGATCTCCGCCGCGCCCGGCGCCGCCCGCATCGCCCGCTTCAGCGCGTCGACCGCCTCGTCGGCGCGGCCCGCGTCGCGGAGCGCCCGCGCGAACCAGCGCTGGACCTCCACGTCGTCCGGTCGCACCCGCGCCGCCTGCGCGAGCGGCTCCACCGCCTCGGCGAGCGCGTCACGGGCTTCGCGCGCCCGAGCCAGCCCGAGCAAGACGTCCACGTCCTCGGGCCGGAGCGCCGCGAGCCGGTCGTAGTGCGCCTCCGCCTCGGAAGGCATCCCGAGCTCGAGGAAGACGCGGGCGGCCGCCTCGTGCGCCGGCGCGTGATCGGGGTCGGCCTCGGCCGCCTTCTGGTACTGCTGGACCGCTTGGCGGTTCCGCTTCTCCCGCTCGAGGAGCTGCCCGTAGCCGACCAGGTAGCGCGCGTTCGCCGGTTGCGCTGCCAGCGCGGCTTCGAGCTCCTGCTTGCCGCGCTCGCCCTCGCCCAGCTCGAGCAGGGTGAGCCCGAGATAGAAGCGTGCTTCCGGCTCGTCGGGGAGCTGGTGGCGCGCCGCGTTCATCCAGTCGCGGGCCTCGCCGTAGCGCGCCAAGTGATAGAGCGTCGCGCCGAGTCCGATGGAGAGCTCGCCGTCCTGCTGCCCGAGGTTCACCGCGGCCGAGAGCGCGGCCAGCGCCTCCGTGTGCCGCCCCGCATCCTCGAGCGCCAGCCCGTAGGCGCGCTGCGTCTGGCCATCCTCCGGCGCCAGGCTCGCGGCCTCGGACAGCGCGCCCACCGCCTGCTCGAAACGCCCGGCCGTCCGGCAGAGCTCGCCCAGCCGCCGCCGGAACGCCGGCTCCTTCGGGCGCAGCTCCGTGGCACGGGTCAGCTCACCGATCGCCTCGTCCAGCCGATCGCTCCCCGCCAGCGCTTCGCCGTAGCCGGCGTGGCCGTCCGCGTCCTGCGGATCGATCGCCAGCGCGGCCTCGAACACGCCGAGCGCCGCCTCGTGCCCGCCGAGCGCGTTGAGGGCCTTGCCCACCTCGAAGGCCGTGTCCGCGTGCTCCGGATTCAGCGCCAGCGCCGCGCCGAGCGCGCGTGCCGCGTCCGCGTGCTTGCCCGCCGCCGCGTAGGCCCGGCCGAGCCCGCGCTGCGCATCGAAGCTCTGCGGGTCGGTCGCCACCGCCTGGGCGAAGATGGTCTCGGAGCTGGGCTGGTCGCCGGCCTGAAGGAGCAGCTCGCCGAGCTTCACCTTGGAGGGCACGTCGCCGATCAGCTCGACCGCCGCGCGCTGCGCCGAGACCGCCGCGTCCATCCGGCCGAGCGCGGTGTAGCGGTCGGCGATGGTGGTCTGGAGCGCCGCGTCGTTCGGCGCCGCCGCCCGCGCTTTCTGGAGCGCCGCGTCGGCCTCCTCGACGCGCCCTTCCTTCGCACACGCCGCCGCCAGCGCGAGGAGCGTGTCCGGCCCGCCTTCGCCGACCTCCGACGCCTTGGCGAACGCGCGCGCCGCGTCGGCGTCTCGGCCGAGCGCCTGATAGGTTCGGCCCAGCGCCGCCCAGGCCCCGCCGTCGTCGGGGGTCAGCCGGGTGGTCACCTCGAACGCCGCCACGGCCTCGGAGTGACGGCCGAGCTGCGCGAGCACGGTGCCGTACGCGCGCTGCGCCTCGGCGTGGTCGGCGTCGAGCCGCACCGCCTGCGCGAGCGCCTCGGCGGCCTGCTCGTCCTCGCCGAGCTGGGCGCGCACCTGACCGAGCCCGAGCTGCGCCTCGAAGAGGTTCGGATCCGCCGTCACCGCGGCCGCAAACGCCGCCTCCGCCTCCGCCACGTCGCCGGTGGCCCGCCGCGCCCGCGCCAGGCCGAGCTGGGCGTCACCGCTGTGTTGGCCGCTGGGCGCGATCGACACGCTCCTCTGGTAGGCGTCCGCCGACTCCGTCCAACGGTTCGCCGCCGCGCACGCTGCACCGAGCCGCGCCGCCAGCGCCGCGTCGTTCGGGCTCAGCCGATTGGCCGCCGTCAGGCTGTCGATCGCCTCCGCCGCCCGACCGAGCCGCTCCAGCGCGCCCGCCAGGCCGAGCTGCGCGTCCAACCCGTCGGGCGACAAGGCGACCGCGTTGCGGAAGGGCTCCACCGCGTCCGCGTCGCGCCCGAGGTGCGCGAGGAGCTGGCCCAGCGCGAGGTGCGCCTCCGACCACCCGGGCGCGAGCTGCAGCGCCCCTCGGTAGGCGCCAATCGCTTGCTCGTGCTGACCAATCCGCGCCGCCACGTCGCCGAGCACGCGCTGCGCGTCGGCCGAGCCCGGCAGGAGCTGCACGGCCCGCACCAGCGCGCGGTGGGCGAGCTCGTTCTGCGCGCGGCCGAGCAGCACGCGGCCGTAGCCGAAGAGCAGCTCGCCGTCCTCGGCGCCGTCGAGGCCGCCCGAGAGGGTCACCGCGCGCTCGTAGCGGGCCGCGGCGACGTCGAGCTGGCCGCGCCGCTCCTGCACCTCGCCGAGCGTGGTGAAGAGCGCGCGATCGTCGGGCAGCGCCGCCGCCGCCTTCTCCAGCTCGTCGGCCGCCTCGTCGTCGCGGAAGAGCTCCGCCAGCAGCATCCCGAGGCCCCGCCGCGCCTGCTCGAAAGCGAGCGAGAGCGCCTTCCGGTAGGCCTCCTCGGCGCCGGTCGGGGCGTCGTTGGCCCGCCGCGCGTCGCCGAGCCGAGCCCAGGCTTCGCCGTCGTCGGGCAGGGCCGTGAGCGCGCGCTCCAGCGTCGCCACCGCCTCGCCGTAACGCTCGTCGCCGACGTAGGCCATGCCGAGCTCGATGCGGGTCCGCGGCTGATCGGGGTAGAGCGCCAGCGCGCGCTCCAGGTGTGCGATGGCCGCCTCGTGCCCGCCGCGGCGGAGCTCTGCCGATCCCAGCGCGGCCAGCACCGTCGCGTCGCCGGGCGCGGCCTGATGGGCGGCCGTCAGCGCGCGCACCGCCTCTTCGTGCTCGCCGAGCTCCGCCAGCACCTTGCCGAGGCTCGCCCACACGCCCGGCGGGACAGCGTCGCCCGCCGTGTCGATGGCGCTGCGGTAGCTCTCCGCGGCCAGCCCGAGCCGCGACAGGCCGAAGAGCGCGTCGCCCTTGCCGACCAGCGCCGCCACGTCGCCCGGCGTGCGCCGCAGGCAGTCCTCGAACGCCGCCACCGCGCGCTCGAGCTGCTCGGCGCGAGCGCGGGCGAGGCCGAGATCGCGGAAGGTGGGCCCGTCGTCGGCGCCGAGCGCCGCCGCTCGCTCGAGCTGCGCGAGCGCCTCTTCGGCCCGACCGACCGCCAGCAGCGCCGAGCCGTAGAGCCCGTGGACGCGCGCGTCGGTGGAGGCCAGCTCGGTGGCGCGCCGGAGCGGCTCGACGGCCGCCTCGGGCATCCCGAGCTCCAGCCGGAGCGCGCCGAGCGCGCCCTGTCCTTCGGCGTCGTTCGGTTCGAGCGCGAGCGCGCGGCTCCAGGCGTCGACCGCTTCCTCGCGGGCGCCGGCCGCCGTCTTGGCGCGGGCCAGCTCGACCCAGCCCGGGCGGAGCTGGGGCGCGAGGCGGGTGGCCTGCTCGAACGCGCTCAACGCTTCTGCCGCGCGGCCGAGCTTGGCGAGCGCGAGCCCGAAGTCGAGCTGCGCGGCGCCGTCGTGCGGGCTGAGAATCCACCGCGCTCCGGAAGCTGCGCTCCGCGTCCTCTGTCGCGCCGAGGCCCATCCACAGGCGACCGAGCTCGAGGTGGAGCGCGGGCTCCGCGGGACGGTGCGCGAGCGCTTCGCGAAGCGCCTCCGCCGCCTTGCCGTTGTCGCCTTGGGCCCGACGCGCGCGGGCCAGCGCCGTCCACGCGTCGGCGTCGTCGGCCTTTCCCTGCGTGACCCGCTCCCAGGCCTGCGCGGCCACGGCGTGCTGCCCGAGCGCCGCGGCGCTGGTCGCGAGCGCGCGCTGCGCCTCCAGCTTCTCGGGCTCGAGCGCCACCGCCTTCTTGAGCGGGTCGAGGGCCTCCTCGTGCTTGCCCTGTTCGGCCAGCGCCTGCCCGAGCTCGAGCGACACCGCCGCGTCGCGCGGGAGCTGCTCGGCCGCCGCCGACAGATGCGTGACGGCGTCGTCCAGTCGGCCGAGGCGCCTCTGCGCGCTCCCCAGCTCGCGCCGGATCGCCGCGTCGTTCGGCGCCTGCTCGGCGGCCTGGGTCAACGGATCGACAGCGTCGGCGTCGAGCCCGAGCGCGAGATAGCTCCGGCCGAGGGACGAGAGCGCCTCGAGGTCTCCCGCCGCCCGCGCCAAGAGCGCGCGCCACGCGTCGACGGAGCCGTGATGATCGGCCAGCTCCACGCAGGCGCGGCCGAGCGAGCGCCACGCGTCCACCCGATCGGCGGCCGCCTTCGTCGCCTGCTTGAACGCGTCGCGCGCCGCCTCCCACTGCGCCGCCTCGGCGTGCGCGCTCCCGAGCTTGAGGAGCGCCTCCGGATCGTCGGAGCTGAGCTCCGCCAGCGCCGCGTAGACGTCGGCCGCCTCGTCGTGCCGCTCGAGCTCCGTCAAGAGATCCGCCAGCGTGCGCAGCGTCTCGCCGTCCTCCGGATCGAGCTCGCTCGCCTTTCGGTAGGCGTCGACCGCGCCCGCCTTGTCGCCGGCTTCCCGGCGCAGCGCCGCCAGCGCCACGTGCGGTGCGGCGTCGGCAGCGTCGAGCGCGGCCGCCTTCTGCAGCGCCTCGACCGCCTCGTCGTGCATCTTCAGCGCGGCGCAGGCGCGCCCCAAGAGGAGCTGCGTGGCGGCGTGATCGGGACGGATGCGCACGCTCTGGCGGAGCGACGCGCGAGCTTCTTCGAACTTGTCCTGCCCGGCCTCGGCGCGGCCCTTGCCGAGGTAGTAGTCGGCGTCGTCCGGCTCGATCTCCAGCGCCCGCTCGTAGGCCTTCTCCGCGCCGCCGAAGCGGCCGAGCGTGAAGAGCACCTCGCCGTGCGCCGCGTGCGCCTCGGCCGACTCCGGCAGGAGCTGCACGGCCCGCGCGAGCGCCTTCTCGGCCTCATCGTCCTGCTCCACGGCCCGCTGCGCGTGGCCGAGGGCCAGCCAGCTCTCGCCGCGCTCGGGCGAAAGCTCCACCGCCTTCGCGAACGCCTTGGCCGCCGTGCCCAGCTTGCCGAGGGTGCTGCTGGCCTGCCCGAGCCCGTGGTGCGCCTCGGCGATGCGCGGATCGAACGAGACGCTCTGATCGAGCGCGTCGTAGGCCCGCTCCCAGCGCTCGCACTGCACGCAGGCCAGGCCGAGACGGGACAACAACTTCGCGTCGGTGGGCGCCAGCGCCACCGCATTCTCGTACGTGTCCGCGGCCGCGTCGTGGCGGCCGAGGCGGGTCAGCACCTCGCCGAGCGCCGCGTGGAGCGCGGGATCCGGCGCCAGCGCGTCGATGGCGGCGCGGTAGGCCTCCACGGCCTCCTCGTCCTTGCCGAGCTGGGCGCGGACCTCGGCCAGCGCCTTCTTCGCGGCGCCGCGCGCGGCGTCGAGCTCGACCGTCTTTTGGTACTCGCGCTCGGCGCCCGGAAGATCGTCGAGGCTCCGTAGCGCCAGCGCCAGGTTCTCGTGCGCGTTCGCGTCGTTCGGCGCGAGCTGGCAGCACTTCGTGAGCGCGTCCTTGGCCTGCGCCCACTGCTTGGAGCGCACGTAGCCGACGCCGAGGTCCAAGAGGAGCGCGCTCGAGCCGTCGCCGCCGAGCTCGACCGCCTTCTCGTAGGCCTTGGCGGAGTCTTCGTGGCGGCCGAGGCGCTGCAGGACCTCGCCGTAGCCGGCCCAGAGCGCGGACTCTTCCGCGAAGTGCTCGAGCGCCGACTCGAAGGTGCTCGCGGCGTTGGCGTCGTCGCCCGCTTCGGCCTGCAGCGCCGCCAAGAGCGGCAGCACGTCGGTCAGGGTGGCGTCGAGCTCGATCGCCTTGGCGTAGGCGGCGATGGCCTCGTCGCGCTCGCCGAGACCGCGGGCGGCGTCG
Source organism: uncultured Pseudomonadota bacterium (assembly GCA_963832725.1). Classification (GTDB taxonomy): domain Bacteria; phylum Myxococcota_A; class Polyangia; order Polyangiales; family Sandaracinaceae; genus JAEZBP01. Next base: position 840,798 of record CAWHVG010000005.1, on the reverse strand, counting down.
CCGAGGAGCCGGTGGGACGGCGCGTCGTTCGGCAACAGGCGTACCGCCTCGCGGAGCTCCGTCGCCGCGCCCTCGTTCTGACCGGTGCGGACCAGCGAGAGGCCGAGCGCGCGCCGGAGCTCGCCCTTCTCGCCGTCGGCGCTCACCGCCAGGCGCAGGTGCGGGACCGCGTCCTCGAAGCGCTCGAGCGAGACGCGCACCAGGCCGAGCAACGCGCGCAGCGACGCGTCCTCCGGCGCCAGCTCCACCGCCATGGCCAGCCGCTCGTCGGCCTTCTTCGCCTCGCCCTTCTTCTCGAAGATGCGCCCGAGCAGCGCGTGCCCCTCGGCCCACTTGCTGTCGATCTCGATGGCGGCCCCGAGCGCGTCGGCGGCGGCCTCGTCGTCGTCCAGCTCGAGACACGCGCGACCGAGCGCCTTGAAGGCCTCGCCCGAGTCGGGCCGGATCTTGACGGCGCGCGACAAGTACTTCCGCGCGTCGGCCCAGCGCTCGACCGCGCAGAGGTTCACGCCGAGCCGCGTGAGCGACTTGTGATCCTCCTCGTCGAGCTTGACCGCCTTCCCCCACGCGTCCGCCGCCTCGGCGTGCCGGCCCAGCTTTTCGAGGAGCGTGCCGTGGGTGCGGTGCATCGCCACGTCGTCCGGGCGCTTCTCGGCCGCCTTGCCGTAGGCCGCCGCCGCCTCGTCCCACTTCTCCAGCTTCTCACAGAGCCCGCCGGCCTCGATCAGCCCCTCGACGTAGCTGGCGTCGTGCTCGAACGCGCTCTTGAACGACGCGATGGCGTCCTTGTCGTCGCCGAGCTCCTTGCTGGGCTTGGCGTGCTCTCGGTAGGCGCGCGAGAGCGGCAGCGCGGGCGCGTCGCCGGATTCGGTGAAGAGGCGTACCGCCTTGTCCGCCGACTGCTGGGCCTGCTGCCAGCGCTCCGCCGCGTTGTAGGCGATGGCGAGCTGCAGGCTCGCGTTCGGGTCGTCGGGCGCGGCCTTCACCGCCTTCTGGAGGACCGGCACCGCCTCGTCCGAGCGCTCCATCTCGTTGAGGCTGGTCCCGCGGACGACCAGCATCTCGGCGTGCTCTTCTTCCTTGCGGAGCACCTCGATGGACGCCTTCTCGGCGTCGGCCCAGCGGGAGAGCGAGAAGTAGAGGCGCGCCAGCGCGAGCCGCCCCTCGAGATGCTCGGGCTCGATGGCGATCACCTTCTCGTAGGCGGTGATCAGCTCCTCGGTCTTGCCCAGCTTCTCGCGCACCTGGGCGATCAGCTCCCAGGTCTCGCGGTGATCGGCGCGGCGCTCGGCCGCCTCTTCGAGCGAGCGCTCGGCCGCTTCGATCTTCCCCGCTTCGAGCTCGAGCTGGCCGATGGCGAAGAAGACCTCCGGGTTGTCGCGCAGGAGCGTGGAGGCCTTCTCGAAGCGCTCGAGCGCCTCTTCGGGCTTGTTCAAGCGGCGCAGGCAGCGGCCGAGCTTGAAGTAGATGGAGCCGTCGTCCGGCAGGAAGCGCAGCGCGATCTTGTAGGAGTTGTGCGCCTCCTGATCCTGCCCGGCGTGCTCGTAGACACCGCCGATGGCGATGTAGCCCTCGAGGTAGTCGGGATCGAGATCGAGCGCGCGGCGGTAGGCCTCGATGGCCTGCTCGTCGGCGTCGAGGTTCTTGCACGCCTCGCCGAGGAGCTTGAGCCCCTCGACGTCGTCCTTCTTCTGGCCGACCAGCGCCGTCAGCACGCGCTTGCCCTGCTCCCACTGCCCGAGCCGGTTGTAGGAGCGGCCGAGCGGGAGGAGCAGCGCCGGATCGTTCGGGGTCAGGGTCAGCGCGCGCTCGAAGCACTCCACGGCCTCGGCCCAGCGCTCGGCGGCGGCGCAGGCGTGCCCGGCGCGGGCCGGCGCGTCCGGGTGATCCGGCGGATCGAGCTCCTTCTCCAGCCGGGCCACGGCGACGAGCGCGTTGGCGGCCACGTCGTGCTTCTCGATCTTGGCCGCGCTGTCGCCGAGGAGGTACTGGCAGTCCGCCTCCTCGGGCTTGATGGCCACCGCCTCCTCGAGCACCTCGACCGCCTCTTCGGTCTGGTCGGTGGCGAGGTAGACGCGCCCCAGCCCGAAGCGGGCGCCGAAGTGGTCGCTCTTGAGCTTGCGGGCCTGCTCGTACTCGCGGATCGCCAAATCCACCTTGTCGAGCTTCTCGTAGGCGGCCGCGAGCTGGTAGCGCTTGCGGACGTCCTTGGGGTTGACCAGGAGACCCTGCTTGTAGAGGGTCACCATTTCTTCGAGCTTGGCCTGATCTTCACTCATGGTTGCGCGGCTTTCCCGGTCAGAGCGCCGACCATACCGAAGGCGCCGACGCACGAGAAGAGCTGGCTGCGCCGACCCGCAGAAAGGCCGCCCGCGGGCCGGTCCCCGGGGGGCGCGCGAGCCCTGGATGTGCTCGGCGGACTCGTACCGCGTCTCGTGGGCCCTTCGGGGCAGGGCACCTGTCCGGTGGGCGAGGTCTGCGCGGCGGGCGCCGATGAGTGTGCGACGGGGCCCCGCTGCGGCCCGTGCCGCCTGGGCGACACTCGGCATCGCCTCGTCCGCGCGAGCCACGGCTGGCCCCCATCGCGCTCCGCGATCTGCATCCCGACTTCCGCCTCGCACATCCGGGTGCCGGCGGCCGGCTCCGAACGGGGTTGACGCGGGACGTCGCTCCGCGGTGTCCTATCGGAGTCGTGGGAGTGGCCCGGTGGGGAGCGCCCGCGACTCTGCAGATCGGGGGATAGAATGTCGGCGCCGGAGCGTCGTCTTCTACTCCCACCGAACAATCTGAGGCTCTCGTCGCGGGGGAGGCGAAGCGTTCACTCCCTCACGACATGTTCTCTGGAGGCGTCGTGAGCTCGTACCAAAGGAAGTTGCATCCCCTCGGCCCCGGTGGCCTCGCTGGCGGGGCGGTCGCCGTGTGCGCCGTGCTGCTGGCGCTCGCCGGCACCGCCGAGGCCCAGCGCATCGGGCCCGCGCGCCGCATGGAGGGCGCGCCGGTGGCCGCCGACGTGGTCCACGCCCGTTTCGTCTTCCCGATGGAAGGCAACCGCATCGTCTTCATCAACCAGGCCAACGAGGTCTACTACCACCGCGTCCGCGGCAACCACGTCGACATGCACATCCGGATGCGCGGCCAGACGGTCGGTCACGCGGGTGACCCGACCGTCTACGTCGTCCCGGAGGACGACAGCCACATCCTCGTGTTGACCCAGCGCGGCGAGCTCTTCCGGCACGAGATCCGCGCCGAGAGCGTGGGCCCGCCCCAGCAGATCCCCGGCGCGCCGATCGGCACCGCCGGCCAGGAGCCCGCGTTCATGTTCATGATGGGCAACGAGCTCGTCAACGCGACGCGTCAGGGCGAGGTGTGGGCGCACACCATCGGCCGCACGGTCGCGCGGCCGCGCCGGATGGGCCGCTACGCCGTCGCGGCGCAGCGTCAGGTCCGCCACGTCTTCCACCTCGGCCGCCGGGTGTACGTGATCACCGATCAGGGCGAGGTCTATGCGCACGACATCCACCCGGACCTCGGCCAGGGCCACCTGCTGCCCTCGCGCGAGGCCGACCTCGGGGCGCCGACCACCCGCTTCGTCTTCGTGATGGGCCGCCGGCTCTTCTCGATCGGCCAGCAGGGGGAGGTGTGGACGCACGACATCAGCCACCTGATGGGTCGTGGTCGCGCCCCGGCCCGAGGCGCCGCGGCTCCGGCTGCTGCGCCCGCCGCAGCGCCGGCCGCAGCGCCGGCGGCCGCGCCCGCGCACTGAGCCCGTCACCGAGCGCTCGCTCGAGACGCCCGTCGCTCCTCGTGAGCGGCGGGCGTCGTCGTAGTGCGCCCAGCATGGGCGCCGACTTGGAGGTGCAAGTCCTCCCCTGAGCGGGTCACAGCGAAGGAAGGGAAGCGCAAGGGCGGGAGGGCGACCGACCGTCCGGAGGAAGCGCGGAACGAAACCGTGGGCCGATGGACAAGAACCGGATACGAGGCGCGGGCGACCGGGGCGAGCGGGCTACGAACCGCGAAGCTCCCGTGACCAAAGGGACCCTGCGTAAATCCGGCGGTCGTGCGGTGAAGGTCGGTGTTCTTACCTGGGGAGATCTCGCCTCGGGCCTGAAAGGGCCACGCGGTCACGCGCGCGGAGCGAGAAGTCAGCCGAGACGCCTCGGAGGTTTGCCGAGCTCGACGAGTGGATCCGACACCGGCTCCGGGCCTATCAGCTCAAGCAGTGGAAGCGCGGCACGACCGTCTTCCGAGAGCTGGCGGCTCGAGGCCTTCGCCCCGACGCGGCAGCCCAGGTGGCCGCCAACGCGAGGCGGTGGTGGAGAAACTCAGGCATGGCCATCCACATCGCGCTCCCCAACAAACTCTTCGACGGACTCGGCCTTCCGAGGCTGGCCGCCTGACCTCAACCCATCGAACCGCCCGGTGCGGACCCGCATGCCGGGTGGTGTGGCAGGGGAGCCCGAGTCGACTACTCGGGCCCCCTATGCCGAAGAGCCGCGATCACGAAACAGCCGCTCACCTTCGTTTCGGCGTCTCAGGTACGCATATGTCGCCAGCGCCTGGAACGCGGACTCCAATGCGAACCCGAGGGGGACGAACGCGAACGGCCAGGTGATCGGAGGCCGCAGCACCGCCTGGGCACCGAGCATCGTGAGCCCGAACGTGCTTCCCGCGCTCATCCAGAGCCAGACGCCGACGAGCCACCTCACGCGCACGGCCTCGCGCGGGTCGTTCTCGGCCCTCACCGGTGGTGCTCGGGCATGCAGCGGACTCGAGCGGACGGCGGGGAACTCTCGTGGGAGATGTCGTAGTCCATGGCGCAATCGTATCGGTTCGACCAACCAGATCCGAAAGTTTCGGTCGCGTCGGTACCGCCCAATCGAGCCCTGCTACTGGAGCGGCACCGTGCCGCTCCATCCACGTTGCGAGCGGGAGCAAGGCGGCGGAGTGCGGCCCAACCGGTCCCTTTTCGGCGGGAGGCAGCGTCCGTGCGGGTGGGCGAATTATCCGTGCGGGTGGGCAAATTGTCCGTGCGGGTGGGCAAATTGTTCGTGCGGGTGGGCAAATTGTTCGTGCGGGTGGGCGAATTGTCCGTGCGGGTGGGCAAATTGTTCGTGCGGGTGGGCAAATTGTCCGTGCGGGTGGGCAAATTGTTCGTGCGGGTGGGCGAATTGTCCGTGCGGGTGGGCGAATTATTCGTGCGGGTGGGTGAATTGCCCGTGCCGCTGCCGGCTTGGCGCGTCGACCGTCAGAAGGAGTCGCTGCGGCCGTAGATGCCGTTCGACGACATCGTCGACCGCTTGCCGTTGTCCCTCCGCCGATCCGCGAGCTCTGCGGAGGCTTCCGGTGCGGTGGGTTGACACGCTCGCCCCTGTGAGAGAGCTTGGCTCGGGGGGCACAAGGGCGCTCCCGAAAGGAGAACTGGGGTGGCAGATCTAAACTTGTCTCTCTTCCGGCGCTTCCTGTGGCGCGCGGAGGAGATCGCGCTGGAACCGGGGATGAAGACGTCGGTGCTCAGCGTGTACAACGACATCCTGAAGCCGAAGGCCGAGCCGTACCTCGTACTGGACGCAGCGGTCGTGGACGCCGAGTCCCAGTGGGGCAAGGAGAACCGGGAAGCGACCGAGGCGCTCGACGCGCTGTCCGAGCCGTACCGAACGGCGCGGGCGGTCCTGCTGGCCTACTACCCGGACCTCGTGCTTCCCGAACTGTTCTCGCAGTTGCCGACGGACGTCGAGAAGACCCACGCGATCGAGGAGCTGATCGACAAGGTCGACGATCACACCGGGCAGGCGTGGGCGGACGACATCCTGGCGGGCCCGCTGGGCACCAAGGGCCCCGACGTCGTTCGCAACATCGAGGAGGCGATCGCCGCGAGCAAGAACCTGTCGGAGGCCCGGGAGAAGCGCGCCGTAGCGTACGGCCCGACCTACGACGCCTTCCTGCGCTTCAAGCGCGTCGTCCGCAGCGCCCTCGGTTCGTCGTCCAAGCAGTACCGGCGCATCCACGGTCGCGCGGCCGCGCGCGCCGAGGACAATGGGGGTAGCGGCGGATCCGGTGGCGATCCCACCGGCGGCGATCCCACCGGTGGTGGCGGTGGTGGGGGGCCGACGAGCTGAGCGCATGGAGTGACCCGCTCGCCCCTCCCTCGGCCTCGGCCGTCGGAGGGGCGATGCAGATCGGGGGCTCGGAGGGTGCGTTCAGCGACGCAAGCTCTTCCGCCGGGGTCTCTTCGTCCGCCACCTGGCCGAGGGTGGCAGCGCTTCGAGCCGACCGCCACGGGTCGACAGGGGGGGCCGACTCCCCTGGCATCGGGGGGCCGATCCCTGCGCAAGCGCGGCCTGCGTCCTCGCCGTCTCGGTCGCGCTACGTACCGTCGTTCCGGTCGCGCTTCGCGCCTGTCCTGGGCTCGGCGCTCCGAACGGATCCGTGCTCGAGGAATGAACAGTCGCTCATTTCAACTCCCCCGCGATGGGTGTACGCTCGTTGCACACCTGGGAGGGTAAGCCGATGCGTACTCGTTCGTTGGCACTTTGGGCGCTCGCATGCGGGTTCCTGCTCGCATCGGGCTGCGGGGGCGAGACCACAGCCGGCGACGCCGGCAACCCAACCTCGGACGGCGGCGGGACCGGCGATTCGGGCCAGACGATGCATGGCGACGGCGGCGGCGTCCGCATGCGCTGCGGCAACGGCATGCAGGAGGGCACCGAGGAGTGCGACGATGGCAACACGGCGAACGACGACGGTTGCAGCAGCACGTGCACTCTCGAGTGCGGTGACGGAACGGTGAGCGGATCCGAGCTCTGCGACACCGGGATCGCGGACGGCTCCGACGGCGCCTGCCCGACCAGCTGCGACGACGGTGACGCCTGCACGACGGATTCTCTCACCGGGAGCGAGTGCTCCGCGCAGTGCGTCCACGGCGCGATCACGGCCGCGGCCAACGACGACGGCTGCTGCCCGCCGGGCGCGGACTCGACGACGGACAACGACTGCACGAGCGTGTGCGGAAACGGCGTCCTCGAGAGCGGCGAGACCTGCGACACGACCATCGCCGACGGGATGGCGGGCGCGTGTCCGACCAGCTGCGACGACGGCGACTACTGCACCACCGACAGCATCTCGATGGACGGCACCTGCGACGCGACCTGCGACCACGCGCCGGTGACGATGACGGCCGTCGGCGACATGTGCTGCCCGCCCGGCGCGACGCTCGCGACCGACCCCGACTGCTCCGCCGCCTGCGGCGACGGTGTCGTCTCCACCGGCGAGGCGTGCGACACCGCGATCGCCGCCGGGATGAGCGGCGCCTGCCCGACGGCGTGCGACGACGGCAACGTCTGCACCACCGACATGCTGATGGGCGGCGGCACCTGCAATGCGACGTGCACGACCACCGCCATCACCGCGCCCGTCGGCGGCGACGGCTGCTGCCCGCCCGGCGCCACCATGGCGACCGACTCCGACTGCACGGCGGTCTGCGGCAACGGCGTCGTGGAGTCGGGCGAGACCTGCGACACCGGCATCACCTCGGGAGCGGGTAGCTGCCCGACCGCATGCGACGACGGCATGGCCTGCACGGCCGACACGCTCTCCGGCGCCGGCACCTGCGCCGCGTCCTGCACCCACTCGGCGATCACCTCACCGGCCGACGGCGACGGCTGCTGCCCCTCGGGCGCGACGATCGGGACCGACTCGGACTGCGCGGCCGCCTGCGGCGACGGTGTCGTGACCTCGCCCGAGACCTGCGACACCGCGATCACCAGCGGCACCGGCTCGTGCCCGACGAGCTGCGACGACGGCATGGTCTGCACGGCAGATTCGCTCGTGAACGCCGGCACCTGCCGCGCGAGCTGCACCCACCCCGCCATCACGACCCCGATGGACGGTGACGGCTGCTGCCCCTCGGGCGCCACGCAGTGCAACGACGCCGACTGCAGCGCGGTGTGCGGGGACGGCTGCGTGTCCGGTTCCGAGGCCTGCGACGACGGCAACACCACGAGCGGCGATGGCTGCAGCGCCACTTGCACCGTGGAAACGACCCCGACCGCGTTCCGCTTGACCCAGGTGAACATCTCGCGATCCGCACCTCTTCACATCTCTCTTCGGCTGCCGCGACATCACCGACGGCACGTTTTTCGGGCAGCCGCTGGTCAACCCACAGATCAACGCCGCGATCTCCTCGGACACTGCGGGCGGAGCCGACGGCAACCTCGATCTGTCCATCGTCCAGGTGTTCCGGCCACTCGACCAACGCGCCGGTGTCACGACGCCGAGCGACATCGTGTTCCCGGACTGCACGGCCCCGGAGTCGTCCACGACGTGCACGCTGGCGGCCGGCGGCATGCACACGCCCGCGGATGCGACGAACATGGCGAGCGGCGCTTGTGTCGACATTCTCCCGAACACCACCACCACGGGATGGGGTGCCACCACCCAGATGGGCCCCTGCTACACGTCGGACATCGGGGACCTCACCGTCACGCTGAGCGGCATTCCGATCATCCTCCACCAGACAGTGGCTGGAGCGGAGTATTCGGGGACGCCTGCAAGCCAGCTCCTCCATGGCCTCATCCGGGGCTTTCTCACCGAGGCGGATGCCGACGCCACCACCATTCCATCGAGCCTCGCGGTCGTCGGCGGCATGAACCTGTCGGCCCTCCTGCCGGGTGGCTCCGGCTGCTGCCAGGGCAGCTCTGCGAGCGGCCACGAGATGGACACCCTGCCCGACGGCACGACCGGCTGGTGGATGTACATCGAGTTCCAGGCCTCGCCGGTGCCCTACACGGAGCTCTGATCGCACTCGGCCGGGGATGACGGCCCCTTGAATCGGCGGTGTGGAGCTAGACTCCGCGCCGCCGATTTGCGTTCCCACCGCCACCGGGAGAGGTGATCGGGCTCTACGCCGAGCGGTCGCTGTCGTCGTGAGCGCGGCGTGCTCGGGCCCTGCAATGCGCGCACAGCTTCTCTGCGCGAAATCGACTGGGAGGGCGACGGATGCTCAGGGTGAGAGCACGGACCGGCGTTGTCGACGCGGTCACCCTGCCGTCTCCGAGGTCGTGCCGTCGCCGAGGGGCTGAGCGAGGCCGAGATCGCCCGCCGCCTCGGCGTCAGCCAGCAGGTGGTGCACAAGCGCATCCACGGCGCGCGCCGCAACGGTCGCGTCGTCGGCGGCGCGCTGCGACGTCTGGCCGAGGCCCTCGCGCCCCTCGTCGAGCCGTGAGGCGCGCGTCCAAGCCCCGGACCCTCCTCGCCCGCGAGGCGGCGCGGCTGATGTACGAGGAAGAGGTCTCCCAGTACTTCACCGCCAAGCGCATGGCGGCCAAGCGCCTCTTCGGGCGCGCCTGGATGCCGCCGGCGGATCTACCGTCCAACGGGGAGATCCAAGAGGCGCGGTTCCAGCTCGCCGATTTGACGGAGGGCGACGCGCGGCTGGATCGTCTCGACGCGATGCGCGAGCTCGCGCTCGAGGTGATGCGCGCGCTCGCCGACTTCGAGCCGCGGCTGATCGGCTCGGTGGCCACCGGTCACGTCCGGCGCGGGAGCGACGTCGACATCCAGCTCTTCCCCGACGACCCGGACGATCCCGAGGCACGCGTGAGGTCGCTCCGCTGGCCCTATGAGCGAGAGGACGTGGTCGTCCACCGGGGGCCCCGCGTCTGTGAGCACCTGCACCTCGACCTCGAGCACCGCGCCGAGCTGACGGTCTACCCGCGCCGGGAGCTGCGCAACCGCCCCCGCAGCAGCACGGACGGAAAGCCTATTCAGCGCCTGTCGATCTGCGACGTAGAGGCGCTTCTCGATGGCTGATCACGACGCTCCACACGAAACCCAGGCAGCCTTTCCACCGGCACCGGCCTCGGATAGAGTGGCCCCGTGCGCGAGGTAGTCCGACGTTCGAGGCCCTACGACTCTCGGTTCACGAACCCGCTGCGGGGTGAGCCGAGGCTGACGTTCACGATTCGAACCCATTTCATGCCCTACGAACCGCAGCTCGCGGCGGGCGAGGACTACGAGCTGGTTCGCGACTGGCCGTACGACGAACGCGGGACGCCACGACGCGTCATCCCTTGGGGCGCGGTGGGTCCGAGCAGCGAATTCGCCCGGTGGTGTTGGCGCTTCAAGCGCATCGTCGAGCACTTCTGGAGCGGACGGCTCTGGCTCGTGCCCCAGAGGGCGGGGGGCAGCGGGGCGAGTACACCCTCGCGCCCATTCGGTGCTTTCTCGAGATCCACTTCGTGGGTCGCGAAGATCGATCGCATCTGAACGCTCGGATCTATCGGCTCCACCCCGACGAGCACACGTTCCGATCGGGGATGACCGTCGGTGGCCACTGCAAGACGACCATCCTCGATGGTCGGCTCGACAGCCTGGACCTGGAGCCCAAGCCAGGAGGTCAGATCGGCGCGTTGCACGAGATGGGCCACTATCTCGGTTTGAACCACGTCGATCATGGTCATGGCGATGGGTACGGCGCGGTCGGCTCCTACCAGGCGGGCGACATCATGGGTCGCGGTACTCGGCTCGACGCGTGGCACGCGTGGCCGTGGAAGCACCGCTTGCCGGTGCACCAGATCGTGGCGGCGCCAATCGCTCTGTACCCACGAGGTCTCGAATGGCGCGGCTCGGTGGGTCGGCCCGGCGCATGAGCGTGAGGGCGGCCTGGCTGATTTCGCTGATCGTGTTCGGGGCCGGCTGTGACGATTCGGCTGCCCGTTCGGCGACCTCCAGACCTTCGCATCGAAGCCGCATCGTCGTGACCGAGGCGGAGCGTGCGCCGATCGAAGCGCTCGACCTCCCACACTCCGAGGACTTCCTGTTCCGTATCGATGACTACGATTGGGAGTGGCAGGGCAGCACGGTCTACCGCGTCGACGCGTCGGGGCTGTTCACGTATCTGCGTCCTGCCAGCACCGGCGAGGGCGGGATCGAGTGGCGCGAGTCCACGCGCCAGCTCAGCCCGTCGGACATCGCCGCGCTCCGCGATCTGCTCGAGCGCGAGCGCTTTCCCACGCTCGCTGCGAACTACGAGCTACGCGGAATGGCCGACGGGCTGATGACCACCTTTTGGCTTCGATCCAACGGTCATCTCGTCCGCATTCACTGTCATAATCACTACCCGCGTCCCGTTCAAACCGTGTTCAATCAAATCAGGGAGCTGGTGCCCGCGGACGATGCGCCGTTTCGGGTGCTCGACCAGGCGGAGCTCCGCGACCGCTGGGACGATCTGGCACCGACCCGCTCTCCTCGATAGAGATGTCGTCTTCACGTTGGTGGGGCGGCAAATTCCGGGTTCCGGCCGCCGGATCCGGTCCCTCTCGCAGTGGGTGTAGCGGTGCACGGTGGGTGAGAGCCGAGTGGTGCGCGAACGACTCTGCGTTCGCGGGCGTGGATGTCCGACGAGGTCGTCGGCGCGCGTCTCGTCTTCGGCGCTCTCGATGAACGCTGATGAACCGCTGTGATGCTTGTGAACGAATGGTCCCACCCGGGACGCCCTCCACCGAGCGGGTCGTCGAGACCCGACCTCGCGTCTATCCGGCACGCGACAAGATGCGCGGCGAGCGCAGAGAGCTGATCACGCGGGCGGCGTCGGCTGGGAGATCGTGCGCGCCATCCGCGTCTGTCCGGCGTGCGCGCCGTAGCTCCCTCGAACGAGAGCGCCGGCGGCCCGCCGCGCGGGCACGCCGGCTCTTCGATCAGGGGACGGCGCAGGTCTGGATGATGCCGAGCGAGGAGCAGATGAGGCCGGGGCAGCAGCCGGTCGGGTTCCCCGCGCAGACGTGGCCCTCGCCGATGCACATGCCGGCGTCCGCGACGCCGCCGTCCGCTCCTGCCGTGCCGCCGTCGGGCATCGGCGGCGGAGGGAGCCGGACGAAGGGCGGCGCTTCGCCCGCGGTCGGCGCCGGCTCGCCCGGGTCGCTGACGCCGCTCGGGATCACCCGCACGAGGCCGCGATCCGATCCGAGCAGGAGCACGTCGCCGCTGGCGTCGACGCTCCAGACGAACCCGACGCCGTCGATGAAGTGATGCTGGTCGCCGAGCCGCACGAGCGCGCCGGTGTCGTAGCCGGCGACGAGATCACCGCCTTCGCCGATCCAGAGCGTCTGGGGCACCGAGCCCGACGGCACCTCGGGGAGGTCGACGACCTCGAAGCCGGTGTCGGTCTGCTGCAAGAGGCCGCGCGTGGCGTCGAGCACGTAGAGGGTGCCGTCGGGAGCGAAGGCGCCCGCGCGGCCGTCCGGGATGTCGCTCGGACCGGCGACGACGGTGATGGAGCCGTCGTCCTCGATGCGCGAGACGCCGCCGCGCCGCTGTCGCCCGTCGAGCCAGAAGGGATCGCGCGGGGTGCGGTCGTAGGTCACGCGTAGCCGCTCGGTGCCGGAGACGAGGTAGACGGCGCCGGCCGCGTCGAGGAGCACGTCGTAGACCTCGGCCGAGGGCAGCCCCTCGATCACGTTGGGCATCGGGTCGCGCGCCTGGCGGACGTAGAGCGTCACCGAGTCGACGGCGCCCGTGTCGTTGAGGACGACGCGCGCGGCGCCACGCGGGCCGGTGTCGGCGAGGTTGGCCGGGTCACCTTCGCTGTGCGTCGCGTGACCGGCCACCCAGAAGGTGTGGTCGTTCTCCCACTGCACGTCCTCGGGCCAGAGCGAGGTGCCGAGATCGAGCGGCGGCGCGAGGGTGATGCCGCTGTCCGGGCCGCCGACGTAGAGATCGGAGCGCCAGCCGGCCACCGCGCGATGGTCGTCGTCGAGGAAGTCGAGCGCCGTCACGTTCGCCCGCGTCGCGGGCCAACCGCGGACCGAGGGCATCACGGCCGCGTGCCGCTCGCTGAGGTGACCGAGGCCGACCTGGATTTCCACGCCCAGGCAGGCGAGGCCCTCGTTGTCGTCGCGCAATCCCAGCCAGAGCTCGCCGTTCACCCGCTTCAAGTCGCGCACGCCGGAGAGGATCGGTACCTCGAAGCGCGGCTGCCCGTGCTCGAAGTAGATGGAGTGGATGCCGGCGTTGCCGATGTGGACCTCGTCGCAGGGCTGCTGGAGTGCGACGTAGGTGCGGTGGGTCGTCGGATTGTAGGCGGCGGCGCTCACCTGGTCGCCGCGGATGTCGGTGGTGCCAGTGGATACGGCGAAGACGTGGGCGGGCCCGGTCGGATCGGAGACGTCGAGCCAGGCGAGGCCGCCGCCCATCAGGATCCCGATGGGGCCGCTCGAGCGGATGCTGCCGCCGACGACCAGCACGCCCGCGCTCTCGTCGTAGGCCAGCGTGGAGGTGCCGAAGGGGCCGCGCTCGCGCCGGGCGGTGTCGGCGAGCGTGCCTTCGTTCACGATCGTGCGCTGGTTCGTTCCGTCCCAGAGGATCACGCCGCCGGTCGTCTCGTCCCAGCTCCCGAGCGCGACGAACACGCCGCCGTAGCTGGAGCTCCACACCACGTCGCCGACGAGCCCGGCGGGCACACCGTCGGCGCCTGGTGTGAGCGTCGCGATGGTGTCGCCGAGCACGCGCGCGAGCAGGCTCGGGCTCGAGTCCGGGTGTACGGCCACGAATACGGCGCCCGTGTCGGGGTCGACCGCCAGCGCGCCCGCCGCGCCACCGAGCAGGTCGGCGGAGATGCTCGAGCGCACGGCGAACGTGTCGGGATCGACCTCCATCAGGCCGATCTGCGTGCTCGCCCACAGGCTGGCGCGACCACCCGCCCGGTCGAGCGCGATGTGCGTCGGCGACACGGCGGAGCCGCCGAGCATCAGCTCGTGGAGCGTGACGGTGTCGCCCTCCACGACGAGCAAGCCGGCTCGCGACACGACCAGGCGCTTCGCTCCGTCGGCCACCACGCCGGCGGTCGGCGTCGGCCCGATGCTGCCGGACTCGTGCGGCGCCGTGGGCAGCTCGTCCTCGAAGACCTTCAGCGCGCCCGTGTCCAGATCGAGACGGGCCAGCGCCGAGCGCACCGGCGCGCCGTCGCCCACGCTCGGGTCGACGATCGCGGTGGTGCCGATCCAGAGCTCGCGATCGATGCGGCTCATGGCCAGCACCCGGCCGTAGAGGCGCTCGCCCCAGCGCTCGACCGTGAGTGTGTCGGACGGCCCCGCGTCGGGGGGCGTCGCAGCGTCGGTCGTCGCCCCGTCGCGCCCGCCGTCTGCTGGCCTCGCGGCATCCTGCGCCACCCCCGCATCGGTCGCCGCGTCGGGGCTCGTGCCGCCGTCGGTCGTGCTCGTCGGCGAGTGGCACCCACTGGCCATCAGGAGCATCAGCAGTATACGAACCCTCGTGCTCGACTCCATCCGTGTCTCCCATCGCAACGCCATGTTTTCATGGCAAGCAGCGACGTCAGACTGCGGATGAAGGGCGGGCGCTGCAACGGCATCGCCGAAGTTTCCGTATACGGCTGGTATACGGCGCGGCCTGGTCATCGGACGCGGATCGGCGTACGCTGGCGCGCGTGTCGGGCGAGCGGCCCAACGTTTTCGACTACCTCGACTACCGCGCCTTCTTGCGGGACCACTACGTGTTCCAGAAGGGGCGCGGTCGCGGCTTCTCGTACAGGGCGTTCTCGCGGCGTGCGGGGCTGCGCTCGCCGAACTACCTCAAGCTCGTGATCGACGGCGCGCGCAACCTCTCAGGCGAGATGTCCGGCCGCTTCGCCAAGGCGTGCGGCCTCGAAGGCGAGGCGGCGACCTACTTCGTGGATCTGGTCTCGTTCAACCAGGCGAGCACCGCCCCCGAGCGCAACGCCGCCTACGAGCGGCTGACGACCTTCAAGCGCTATCGCCAAGCACACCGGTTGGAGATGGCGCAGGCGGCCTACCACTCGACCTGGTACCTGCCCGCCATCCGCGAGCTGGCCGCGCGCGCCGATTTTTCAGCCGACCCGGCTTGGATCGCGGCTCGTCTTCGCCCGCCGATTCTCCGTCGCCGATGCGCGCCGGGCGCTCGACACGCTCTTCGAGCTCGGGCTCCTGGTGAAGGACGACAGCGGGCGGGTGAAGCAGGGCGAGCCGCTGGTCACCACTGGCGCGCAGACGACCAGCCTGCACATCGGCAACTACCACCGGATGATGATGGAGCGGGCGGCGTCGTCGATCGACGAGTTCCCGGCGGCGCAGCGGGACGTCAGCTCGCTCACCCTCTGCATGAGCGCGGACGGTCTGCGCCGGCTCAAGGAGCGCATCGCGCGCTTTCGCCGCGAGCTGCTCGAGCTCTCGGACCTGGAGACGGACCCGCGCGAGGTCGTTCAGGTGAACTTCCAGCTCTTCCCGTTGACCGACACCGCTCGGGTGGAGGACGAATCGTGACTCGGCGGCTCTCCCACGCTCTGCCCGTCTGTGCGCTCGCGCTCCTGGCCGGCTGCTTCGGCACCGAGACCGGCAACCCGCCCTTCGCCCCCGAGCTCGCGGGCGAGAGCGGCGGGCCGATGGGCATCGCGCCTCCGATTGGCATCGACGACGGCTGGCTCTCCGTCGAGAACGTGGCGTTGAGCCCGAGCTGCGCCGCGTCGGACGACGGGGTGATCGTCCGCCACGATCCCGCGGCGCTGGCGCTCTCGGGCGCGCAGAGCCTCGAGACCGAGCCGGTCCTGCAGGAGGGCGAGTACTGCCAGCTCCGCTTCGACCGCGCCGTCTTCGCGGCCGCCGATCCGAGCGCGCTGAGCGCTCACTCGCTCGCCATCGACGCCACCGCGCAGGACGGGAGCGCAGTGCACGTTCGCAGCGACGCGACCGGCAGCTACCGCTTCGTCGGGACGGCTCCCTTCTCCATGACGCCGGACGCCGGCGGGTTGATCGTCTTCGTGGACGAGTCGCTCCTCTTCAACGGCGTCTCCCTCGCGGGTACCGAGCGCGAGAGTGACGGCTCGATTGAGATTAGCGCCACCAAGAACGCGGCGGTGCTCGCGACCATCGAGGCCCAGCTCCCCGGCGCCCTCGCGCTCTATCGGGACGGCGACGGCAACGGCCAGCTCTCCCTCGCCGAGCGACGGGCGGGCCCCGTGGCCACCCTCGCGCCCTGAGCGCCGTCCGCCTCGCCGTGCGGGCGCTGGCCGCGTGACCTATCGTGCGCGGTATGGACACCATCGCAGTGCTGGGGACGGGGCTTCTCGGGCGTGGCTTCGCCGGGAGCCTCCTCGACAAGGGCAAGTCGGTTCGCGTCTGGAATCGAACAGCGAGCCGCATGGAGCCGCTGGTCGAAGCGGGCGCCGTCGGGGCGAAGACGCCGGCCGAGGCGGTCTCGGGGGCCTCCCGGGTTCACCTCGTCCTCTCGGAGGACTCCGCCGTCGATTCGGTGATCGAGCAGATGGAGGCGGGGCTCGCCAAAGGCACCTACGTCGTCGATCACAGCACCAACCTGCCCGCCGGCGTGGCCGCGCGCTTCGAACGCCTTCGCGACCGCGGTATCCGCTACATCCACGCGCCCGTCTTCATGAGCCCGACCAACGCGCGCCAGGCCAGCGGACTGATGCTCCTCGCCGGCCCCACCGAGGACGAGGCCGCGCTGCGACCGGCGCTCGAGGCGATGACCGGGAGGCTCATCTACCTCGGCGAGGCGCCGGACAAGGCGGCCAAGGTGAAGCTGACCGGGAACGGCATGCTGATCATGCTGACGGCGGCCATGGGCGACCTCTTCGAGATGGGCCGCGCCGGCGGTCTCGGCACGGACGACATCCTCGCCCTCTTCGAGCAGTTCTCGCCGACGCCGGTGGCCATGGGCCGCCGCGCGATGGCCGCCGGAACGGGGCCGGTCGGGTTCGAGCTGACGATGGCGCGCAAGGACGTGCGGCTGATGATCGAGATGGCCGGCGGGCCGGCGCGCCTCGGCGTCCTCCCCGCGATCGCCGCCGCCATGGATCGCGCCGTCGAGGCCGGTCACGGCGGGGACGACTTCGCCATCATCGCCAAGCCGGGCGAGGAGAGCTGATCGAGCGCCCCGAGAGGTCGAGGGCTGTCGATCCGCTGGCGCACGAGATCCTCGTCCTCCATCACCAGCACCGTGCCCGGCCCCGCGAGCTCGGGCGGGTGTTGCGTGACCGCGTCGGGGACCGGTGCCGCTTTCTCGGCCCGTCCCCATCGATCGCCTCCCTGCGGAGAGCGACTCGCGCGCGGGTACGGTCGATTCGGTCCGGACTCGATGCGGCCGCCTCGGCGGGCGTGCCGTTCCCCGAGCGTCACCGGTTCGTGCACACCTGTTTCAGCGCGTTCCACCGGCCGCGAACCGAGGCACGGCCGGGGATTGGCACGGGCGCTGCGTCGTGAGACCCGCGTCCCGATTGGAGAAACAGCATGCTCTTCCGCCAGCTCTTCGACCCCGAGTCCAGCACCTACACGTACCTGCTCGCCGACGAGGCCACGGGCGAGGCGGTGTTGATCGATCCGGTCCGAGACCAGGTCGAGCGTGACGTGCAGTTCCTGGAGGAGCTGGATCTCACCCTCCGCTACACGCTCGAGACCCACGTGCACGCGGACCACGTCACCGCGTCGGGGGTCTTGCGCCAGCGGCTCGGTAGCAAGTCGGTCCTGAGCGCGGCGGCGGGCGCGGGCTGCCCGGACGTGCTCGTCGAGGACGGACAGATCCTCACCGTGGGCGGCGTCTCCATCGAGGCACGGCACACGCCCGGCCACACCGCCGGCTGTGCCACCTACGTCGTGCGCGACGGCGATTGACCGATGGCGTTCACCGGCGACACGCTCCTCGTCCGCGGCTGCGGTCGGACGGACTTCCAGCAGGGGGACTCGGCGACCCTCTACGACTCGGTGCACACTCGGATTCTCAATCTTCCGGACCACACGCTCATCTACCCCGGGCACGATTACAAGGGTCGGACCGTGAGCACCGTGGCTGAAGAAAAGCATTTCAACCCGCGCCTGGGCGGGGACAAGACCAAGGCGAAGTTCGTCGAGATCATGGCGAACCTGAAGCTCTCCTATCCGAAGAAGATGGACGAGGCGGTCCCGGCGAACATGCACTGCGGGATCCTCCATCAGGTCGCCGATCCGAACCCCGGGGAGCGCAGCTGGGCCCTCATCGCCCGCACCGACGACGGTGTGCCCGAGGTCATGCCCGAGTGGGTGCGCGAGCACGCCTCCGAGGTACGCCTGGTCGACGTCCGGCAGCCGGACGAGCTCGCGGGTGAGCTCGGCGCCATGCCGAACGCGGACCTGGTCCCGCTGGCGACGCTCGAGGGCGCGATGAACGACTGGGATCGCGAGCAGCCCCTCGTCGTGCTCTGCCGCTCCGGCGGTCGCTCCGGCCGCGCGGCCAAGGTGCTCGAGCAGGCCGGCTTCGCGCGCGTCGCCTCACTGCACGGCGGGATGCTCCGCTGGAACGATCTCGACTATCCGGTCGACCGTCCGAGCGAAGGCGCTCGCGCGCCGAGCTGAGCGCAGACGCGAGCGGACCCGCGTCACCACATCC
The DNA here is from genome assembly GCA_963832725.1 of uncultured Pseudomonadota bacterium. GTDB lineage: Bacteria > Myxococcota_A > Polyangia > Polyangiales > Sandaracinaceae > JAEZBP01. Next base: position 822,396 of record CAWHVG010000005.1, on the reverse strand, counting down.
AGGCGGCGCCGACGTCGAACAAGGGTGGAAAGTCCGGCGTCTGCACGCCAGCGTCGATCTCGACGTAGATCGCCAGAGACGAAGGCACGGGCCACCACGAGAAGCCGGCGCCGACCACGGGGCGCGCGTCGGAGTCGGTGCGGTAGTAGAGGAAGGACTGCACGAAGAGCATCAGCGTGTGAAAAGGCGAGTAGGCCAGCATGAAGCCGGTGGCGATGCGAAGGCGCGGCTGGAGACCCTCCTCGAGCGTCGTTCGGAGCCAGCCGGCGTTCACACCGAGCTGGAGCTGCCACTGCGGGTCGAGCTGCCAGCCGATCGCCGCCTCCACGAACCCCTCCACCGCCTGAGCGCCCGTTTCCGTCGCGGCCGCCGACCGGCACCACCAGCGTCGGCACGATGCCGGCCGAGAGACTGTCGGTGAGCTGCCCGGCGATGCCGAAGCCGATCTGCGCGTCGTCCGCTCGAACCTGCGTCGGGCCCTGCGTCCGCGGGAAGCGCATCACCGGCGAGGGCAGCCGCGCCCGGAGCTCCACGCCGGGGATCACCCCGAGGCGAGCCAACGCGAGCGGCGTGGCGAGGAGGATGTTCGGCCGGTCGAGCGCCACGAGCGCGTCCGTTTCTGTGATGAGGCGACCCTGCGGCACGGTCTGCAGGATGGCCGGAAAGCCCGGCCGGTCGGCCGGCATCAGGTCCGGCTCGGCCTCCTGGGCCCGCGCCGAGCTCGACGCGACCAGCGTCGCGAACGCGAGCACCGCCAGCACGCGCATGCTCAGGAAGCTAGGCACTCACTCGGATCGCGAGCGAATCCCATCGAGCGCCTCCAGCCCGGTGAGTGGGGCTCCGTGCACCGTGCCCTCGTGCTCGTGTATTCTGATCCCGATGTCCTGGCGTGCGGTCGCGGCGCTTTCGCTGCTCTTGGTCTCTTGTGTCTCGCCTCAGGCGGACGATTACGGCGCCGCCCAAGGCGAGCTGACCGTCTGCGCGCACGGCACGACCGTGGAGGGCATCGACGTCTCGTACTACCAGGGGACCATCAACTGGTCGGCCGTCGCGTCCTCCGGCATCCGCTTCGCCATCGTCCGCATCGGCGACGGCAGCTACAGCGACCCGCGCTTCGCCGCCAACTGGTCCGGTGCCGCCTCCGCCGGGCTCATCCGCGGCGCGTACCAGTACTTCGAGCCGCAGCAAGACGCGATGTCGCAGGCGAACGATGTGGTGGCGGCCGTCGGCCGACTCGGTCCGGGCGACTTGCCGGTGACCATCGACGTCGAGAAGCCGAGCCCCGGCGTCTCACCCGCCGTGTATGCGAGCCGGATCCACACCTGGGTCGACCGCGTCACCTCCGGGACCGGCAAGCCGCCGATCATCTACACCGGCCGCTATTACTGGGATCCCTACGTCGCCAGCTCGGACTTCACCGACCTGCCGCTCTGGCACGCGCAGTACACCAGCGCGTCGTGTCCGAACATCAACGACCGCTGGAGCGATTGGGCGTTCTGGCAGTACACCTCGAGCGGCAGCGTGTCGGGGATCTCCGGCAACGTGGATCGCGACCGCTTCAACGGCAGCTACGCCGAGCTGATGGCGTTTGCCACCAGCAACCAGCCGCCGACGGGCTACCTGGACGCCGCCGGCTGCGATGGGATCCGAGGCTGGGCGCAGGACCCGGACATGCCGGCCGCGTCCATCGACGTTCACGTCTACATCGGCGGCGCGGCGGGCGATCCCGGCGCGGTCGGCTACCCCATCCACGCCGACCAAGCCCGATCGGATCTCTGCGCCTCGCTCGGCTCCTGCAACCACGGCTTCTCGATGTCGCCGCCGCTCTCGCTCTTCGACGGCGCCGACCACCCCGTCTACGCGTACGGGATCGACGCGATGGGCGGCGCCAACACGCTGCTGACCGGCGCGCCGATGACCCTCCACTGCGACACGCCTCCCTTCCCGATGCCGGCCGAAGGCGCCGTCCGCCGGGTGGTCTCGAGCGCGGCGCTGAGCGGGTGGGGCTGGAGCGCGGGCGACGTCGCCACCGTCTCGGACACGACGCTGAACGCGGTGCCCGACGGGCCCGATCTGACGGCGAGCCCGGAGCTGGTGCAGGCCAGCGGCGACGCGACCATCTACCTGCGCGAGTACGCGACGTTGCGGCCGGTGCCGAGCCCGGCGGTGATGACGGCGTGGGGCTTCTCGTCGGGCGCGGTGAGCGCGGTGACGGCGAGCGATCTGGCGGCCGATCTGACGGGCGCGAACCTGCTGGACGCGCCCTTCTTGGCCCAGGGCAGCAGCGGCACCGTCTACCTGATCGACGCGCCTCCGCCGCTCTGGGCGACGCTCGCCTCGGATGACGTGCCCGCGCAGATGCAGGCCGGTTCCACGGTCGACGTCACCTTCACGTTCCAGAACCGCGGCAGCATGACCTGGACCGCCGGCGACGTGATGCTCGCGCCGACGCCGCGTGACGCCGCGAGCGAGCTCTGCGACCCGAGCTGGCCTTCCTGTGCGCGGGCGGCCGGCGTCGACGCGGACACCGCGCCCGGCGCGATGGGCACCTTCCACGTGCGGCTCGGCGCGCCGAGCCAGGCGGGCAGCCTCATGGCCTGCTTCGGGCTGGTCACCGGCGATCACTGGTTCTCGGATCCCGGCCAGAACGGCCCGGCCGACGACGCGATCTGCCGCACCATCGAGGTCCTCCCGGCCGGCGTCCCCCTCGCCGACGCCGGGAACGTGCCGCCTTCGCTCTCCGACGGCGGCGTCGGCACGACCCCTCCGCCGAACAGCCGCCACCTGACCAGCGGCTGCGCGTGCCGGGCCGCCCCCGCGGCGCCGGCGCCGATGGCTCCGCTCGCGCTGCTCTCGTTGCTGGCGCTGATGTACCGCCGCCGCCGCTGACCGGATCGCGCGCAGCGGCACCGCATGCGCCGTCGTGCCGCCCAGGCCATCGTGCCCAGCGGGTCGTGGAATCGCGCCGCCCGGTCGGCCGGCGGGGAAGGGGGCGCCTCGGACCCAGCCGGCCTCCGGGCTTCAGGCGCTCTCGCGCACGTCGAGGCGCACCCGCCAGTCGACGCCGTCGGGCCGGTCCATGACCGCGATGCCCTTCTCCTCGAGCTCGTTGCGGATGGCGTCGGCCTTCGCCCAGTCCTTGGCGGCGCGGGCGTCGAACCGCTCTCGGAGCATCGCGTCCACCTGCTCGGGAGTGAGCCCCAGCGTCGGCAGCCGCTTGGCCTTCACCTCGTCGACGAACGCGCTCGGCGTCATCGCCAAGAGGCCCAGGCTCTCGCGGACCACGTCGAACGCCGCGAGCGCCTTCTCGGCGATGGGACCGCCGCGCTTCTTCGCCTTCTTGTGGTTCGAGAAGCGGTTCACGGCCCGCGCCAGCTCGAACGCGTAGCCGAGCGCCTTGGCGGTGTTGAAGTCGTCGTCCATCGCCGCGTGGAAGCGCTCGTCGAAGCTCTCGCTGAGCTCCACGACCTTGCCCGCGTCGGCGCCGAGCTCGCGGACGAGCTTGTCGACCGGCTCCTCGCCCTGCATCTGCGAAGCGACCTCGCGCGCCTCGTACAAGCGGGCCAGGAGCGCGAGCGCGTCGGGCAGCGCGTCGATGCTCCAGGGCAGCGGCGAGCGGTAGTGGACCTGCAGGTAGTAGAGCCTGAGCGCCTCGGCCGGAAAGAGCGTCAGCGCCTCCCGGATGTTGAAGACGTTGCCGAGGCTCTTCCCCATCTTCTGGCCGCCCGTCATCGTCAGCAGGCCGTTGTGCATCCAGTAGCGCGCGTAGGGGTGATCCCCGTGGCCGCACTCGCTCTGCGCGATCTCGTTCTCGTGATGCGGGAAGACGAGATCGAGCCCGCCGCCGTGGATGTCCAGCTCCTCGCCGAGGTGCTTGGCGGCCATGGCCGAGCACTCGATGTGCCAGCCCGGCCGTCCCGGTCCCCACGGGCTCTCCCACGAAGGCTCGCCCGGCTTGGCCGCCTTCCAGAGCGCGAAGTCCTGCGCCGAGCGCTTGCCCGGATCGGGGTCGCCGCTGCGCAGCTCCTCGACCTTCTGCCCGCTGAGCTTCCCGTACTCGGGGAAGGTCTCCACGCTGAACCACACCGAGCCCTCGCTCTCGTAGGCGTGCCCGCGCTCGATCAGCGTCCCGATCAGCGCCTGGATGTCCGGGATGCACTCGCTGACGCGCGGCTCGAACGAGGGCCGCAAGAGCCCGAGCCCCTCGCAGTCCTCCACGAACGCGGCGATGAAACGCTCGGCCAGCGCCAGCGCCTCTTCGCCCTTTTCGTTCGCACGCTTGATGATTTTGTCGTCGACGTCCGTGTAGTTGCGAACGAAGGTCACGTCCCAATCGCGGTGGCGCAGGTAGCGCGTGACCATGTCGAAGGTGACCATCGCCCGCGCGTGACCGACGTGGGCGTGGTCGTACACCGTCATCCCGCAGACGTAGAGCCGCACCTTGCCCGGCTCGAGCGGGCGGAACTCTTCGAGGTCGCGGGAGAGGGTGTTGTAGAGGCGAAAGGGGGCGGCCATGGGCGAGGGCTTATCGGAACGCAGGATTGTGTCAACCCTCCGCGCCCCCGAGCCGGTTCTGCGCTCGAGCGCAGCGCTCTTCAGCGCAGCCGGTCGCGCAGCCCTTGGACCACCGCCTCGGCGCCCAGGCTCTGGCGCACCACGAAGCCGAGGATCTGCTTGGCGTAGACGTCGTGGTCCGCGTCGGTCGCGTTCGGCTCGCTGTGGGAGTGCCACCAGGCGCCGGCGGTCGTGGCCAGGCGAACCGCCTCGGTCGCGTCGTGCAGCAGCGCCGCGTTGGCCGCATCGGCGTTCTTCTGCGCGTAGCGGGCCGCGTCGTACTGATCATGCCCCGGCTCGGGCTCGGCCAGGTTGCGGGCGGTGGTCGTGAACGAGTGGACGGCGTCGACGGCGGCCAGGATGGCCCGCGCCAAGACCGCGCCGCGTTGCTGGTCGTGCCAGGCGCGGACCTCGCGCGCGAGCTGCTCGGAGAGCTCCCACGTGCCCCAGATCTCCTCGAACCCGGCCTGACGCCGGAGCCAGCGGCTCACCGACCCGACCACCTGCATCGGCCGCGGATCGGTCGCGCCGCCGCTCCAGTGGCTCCAGGCGTCGGTGCAGACCTTCGCCACCGAAGCGAGCACCTCCTCGACCGGCAGGCCCGACGCGGCGCCCATCTCGATCAAGAGGCGCGGGTCCTGACACGAATCCCAGGCGCGCGTGTAGTCGCGCCCGACCCGCTCGATCAGCGCCGTCAGCTCCGGCGATCGGATCCCCGCTCGCTGCGGGAGCGTCAACCATCGCTCCGTGGTCATCGCGGGCGAGCTTACAAGAAATCGCCCGCCCGGGGGCCACCCGAGTTGGCGTGTCAGCTCGGGTAATCGCGGTCTGCCGTGTGCAGCCCGGCGCGGGAGTCGACCACGCGCACCGTGCTCGCCTGAGGTCCTTGCTCGCCTTCCGTCTCCGTGAAGGCCACGCCCATCCCCACTCGCAGATTGTCGAAGGGGAAGTCGGGCAGACTGTGCTCGTGGAAGTAGACCTTCCGGCCGTCCAGCGTGAAGAGGATCCCGTGGTCCTCGTGCAGCTCCTCGACCACCCCCTGCAGCGCCTGCCCTTCGTGGACCTTCGTGTTGCCGCGTTGCTTGCTGATCAGCTTCTGGCACTGCCTGTCGGCGGCGTGGAACGCGTCGTGGAGCACGGTGCTCAGATCCTCGTAGATGCGCCCGTCGCCCGGCTCGCGCCGGACCACGATCGGATCGGCGCCGGCCACGTGCAGCTCGACGCGGACCCGCCACCGTGCGCCCGAGCTCGGGTGCGCGTTCGGCCGTTCGACCGCCACCTGACAGCTCGTGATGTGATCGCAATGCCGCTCCAGCTTCTCGGCCAGCTCGGTGACGAGCGCCTCGGCGTGGTCGCGGTCCGGCACATCCCGAAGCCGCAGCTTCAAGTAGTCCATGCTCACCTCCTGACCGAGGGGCTTCACTCGTCGTGCCCGCGCCCGCACGGGCTTTCCGTTCGGCATCACCGTGGCGGACATCCACCTTCGTCCGCCGGCGCACCCACACTCTCGGCGTCCGCCGCCGGCGGACCGTGACCGAACGCCCCGCGCGTGGAACGTGGCTCAGAGCGTGGCCGGCAGCTCGTAGCGCAGCAGCTCGGCGCGCGTCGGGAAGCCGCTGATCAGGTAGTAGAGGGAGCCGTCGGGTGAGTAGGCCAGCCGGCCGCGCGAGGCCGGCGCCGGGTCCAGCTCGCCGAGCATCGTTCCGTCGGGCGCGTACTCCAGGATCCGCGAGCTGGTGACGGAGATGAAGACGTGCCCGGTGAAGGGATCGCGCACCAGGCTGGTCACGTCCTCGCCGATGTCGGCCCAGGGCTGCACCGCGTCCGAGTCCGTCGCCACGCGGTAGGTCACGCCCTCGTCGGTCGCTACCAGGAGCGAGCGCACGTCGAAGACCGCGCTCGCGTGGATCCGCGCCGGCAGCGTGTGCACCGTCGCCGTGTCGCCGGTGTCCAGATCGGCCCGCACGAGATCGCCCTGACCGTCCACGTTGCCGACGTAGAGCGTGTTGTCGCGGCCCCAGGTCAGCCCGTAGGGGCCCGTGTCGAGCTGCGGGCTCTGGAAGGGCCCCATGCCCGTGCTCGGGCTGGCCACGATCACCATCGGCAGGCTGGTGCTGCCGGTCCGGTCGAGCCGCGCGACGCCTTGCGGATCGCTCGAGACACAGCCGCACGTCGCGCAGCAGATGTAGGTGAGCGCGACCTGGCCGAGCCCGTCGCCGGTGCCGAACTCGCCGCCGGGCAGCCTCCGGACCGCGACCTCGCCCATGTTCAGGTTCGTGACTCCGTCCCACTCGGTCAGCGTCCCGTCGGGCGCGAGCTGGCGGAGGTAATCGGTCCCGCTGATCATCGTGACGACGTAGGCGTTGCAGGCGTCGTCGAGCTCGAAGTCGAACGCGCCGCCGTCCCCGCCGCGCAGGAAGTCGTCCATGTTCATGCGGTCGAGCGGCGCGGGCGTGCAGGCGCCGGCCGGTCGCGCCGCGAGGCACGAGTGCCCCCAGCAAACCGAGCGGTCCGCGTTGCAGGCGAGGGCAGAGCAGGGCGGCGCGACCTCGCAGGTTCCGTCGAGCGTGCACTCCGACCCGGGCAGACAGAGCGGCCCGGAGTCGCCGCAGCGCTGCCCCTCGCCGGTCAAGATGCCGCTCGCGCCGGCGTCCGCGCACTGTCCGCTCGCGAAATCGCACACGCGGCCGTCCCCGCAGGCGACCGCCTCCGGGTCGCCGCAGTCGGAGGCGCAGGTCCCCGACTGGCACACCTCGCCCGGCCCGCAGTCGCAGGTCGGCCCCGCGTCGTGGCCGGCATCGCTCGCCCCGCCGCCGTCCGGCAACGCGACGCAGACGGCATCCCGGCACTGCTGCCCGCCCGCGCAGTCGCCGTCGCTGCTGCACTCGGGCGTGGTGGACGAAGGGCCGCAGGCACAAGCCAGCGCGGCGAAGAGCGAGACGAGAAGACGGGTGTTCACCCGGCCATGCTACCGCGCCCCGCCCTTTCGAGCCGCCGCTACATCAAGATGCCGTCCGCGTTGGGGCGCGGCGAGGGCGGCAGATCCGTGTCGCCGAGCCGCTCGCGGAGGTTGATCTCGATGGTGGTCGCCAGCGCCGAGAGCGGCAGCGCCGGCCAGAACATGGTGAAGGGGTCCTCGAGCACGCGGCCGACCTCCGAGATGAGGAGGAAGCCGCTGCACACGAGGATCGACATGGGGATGGCCAGCCAGCCCATGTCGCCGACGACGCCGAGCGGGAGCAGGAGGCTGAACGCGAGGATGAGCCGCTCCGCGATGAAGCCGTAGCCGCGAGGGAAGGGCGTCTTCTTGATGCGCTCGCAGCCACCCTGCACGTCGAGCAAGGTGCGCAGGCTCTGGTCCAGGAGCTGCTGGTGGAAGAGATCGAGATTGCCCGCCACGATCTCCTTCTGGAGCGCCCGCATCTGCATGGTCAGAAGCGCGTGAGTCGGGCTGCTCACGCCGCGGATGGCCGCCCGGTCTTCCTCGGACAAGAAGCGGGTCACGTCTCCGTCCACCTGCGGATCCTGCTGCCGCAAGAGACAGCGGAGCGTGTGGACATAGGCGATCTGCCGCTCGATCAGGGTGCGCTGCACGGCGCTCGGCGCGCCGCCCTCACCCTCGGGCAGGAACGTGAGCACCTGCGAGCACCAATGCCGCGAGGTGTTCACGAGCTGCCCCCAGAGCTTGCGGCCCTCCCACCAGCGGTCGTACGCGGAGTTCGTCCGGAACGAGGTGAAGATGCCGATGGCGCCGCCGACGATCCCGAGCGGCAGCGCGGGGAGGCGCAGGTAGCGCTGAAGCCACGCCACGTTCCACCCGAGCTGGTCCTGCACCGTCGGCAGGAGCTCGTCGGCAGAGACGATCAGCGCCGCACTGACGGTGAAGAAGGCCATGTACTTCCACTGCCAGCTGATGATCCCGAGGACCGACCCACGATAATCGACGAACATGCGCCGGCGACGCTATCAGAACGCTGACGCGGCCGGTATCGGCTCCGCCGAGATGGGCTCGGAGCGGCGCGGCAGCTCGCCGATGGTCGCGCTGTGTACGCCGCCGCCGATCTCGATGTCGTAGCCGCGGGTCGCGCCGGCGAAGTCCGGGCTCTGCCAGTCGAGCTTGGCCACACCGCCGCCGAGCTCGGGGCACCTTCCTTTCGATGGGGCGAGGACCGCTTGCGCTCGGGGCGCACGGGTGCCGCTCGACCACCTCGCGTCTTCGCCGCGCCGGCCGACCCGCACCCCCCGTCCCGAGCGCCGGACGCGCTCTCGCTCGTGCCGATAACTCATAACGCAGATATCTTAGTTGCCAAGATAAATTCCCGGCCGACGGCGCTCGAAGGTCCGCTAGGCTCGAAATGTCCTCAAAATATTGCGGATCTGCGAAAATTAGTACACCATCTAAGATATTCGATGGCCAAGACTCGAGACGGAGATCGCCGACGCGCTCGGCGAGGAGCTCTTCGCGGAGCTGAGCGCACGGCTGACGCCGCTGGAGCAGGCGATGGCGGAGCGGCTCGGCTTGAACGCCACCGACCACCGCTGCCTGCGCATCGCCGAGCGCGCCGCGGCGCGCGGTGAGCCGGTGAACGCCGGCACGCTCGCCGACGAGACCGGCCTGACCAGCGGCGCGATCACCGGTGTGCTCGATCGCCTGAAGAAGGCGGGCTTCATCCGGCGCGAGCGCGATCCCGCGGACCGGCGGCAAATCCGGGTCGTCCTCGAAGACGCGCGGCGGAGCGAGCTGCAAGCGCTGGAGGCGCCGCTCGCGCGGGCGTGGCGCGAGCTGGCGCACGGCTACACGCACGACGAGCTCGCGGTGCTGGGCCGCTTCGTCCACGACGTAGGGGCCCTCCTCGGGGACGAGATCGAGCGGCTGCGGGGCGCGGCCGAGGTGCTGGCGCCGGGCGAGCTGGCGGGTCTGCTCGACGGCGCGTCGGAGGGCCTGCTCGACATCCGAGGTGGCATCTCGCACGTCCGGGTGCGGGCGGCGGCGGGCCCGCACCTCTATCGCGCGCGCTTCGAAGGCGCGGCGCCGAAGATCACCGCCGCGCGCGGGCACGTCGCCATCGCGCTGACGCGCTCGCTGCTCCGCATGCTGAAGGGTGCCCGCGACGACGCGGAGATTGTCCTCTCGACCGAGGTGCCGTGGAGCGTGCGCGTCCGCGGCGGCGCGTCCGACCTCGCGCTCGAGCTGCGGGAGGCGGCCGTCGCGTCCATCCAGATCGACGGCGGCGTACACGACGTCGCGATGACCCTGCCCGCGCCGCACGGGACCGGCACCGTGAAGATCCGCGGCGGCGCGCACGGCCTGCGGATCCTGCGGCCGAGCGGCGCGCCCGCGCGCGTGCACGTCGCCCGAGGCGCGTCCGGGCTGACCATCGACACGCTCCACCTCGGCGCAGTCGGCGGCGGCGTGCGCTGGCAGTCGCCCGACTACGACGCCGCGGCGGATCGCTGGGACATCACCGTGCAGGGCGGCGCGAACGAGCTCACCATCGGCGCCGGCTGAGCCGACCGGCTCGAGCGAAGCGATCGCGCGTGCGCCGGGGGAGCGCATCGCCCGCGGGTGAAGTCTCCACGGCGGAGGCGTCGAAGGGCTCGAGTCTCCTTTCCACGCGAATCCTCGGCGAAGTCGCTAGGATCCGACGCCATGCGGTCTCCCTCGCTCGTCCTCCTCGTCACGGCTGTCTCGGCGCTCGCCGCGTGCGCGCCCACGCTCTCTCGTCCGCCTGCGGCACCCGCGCCTGCCGAGCCGGCGCCGGTCGTGCCGGTCGAGCTCAGCGCCACGATCAGCCCCGCGGTCTGCGCCCGCATGTCCGACGGGACCGTGCGCTGCTGGGGGCGGAGCGGCGTGCAGGTGGGCGAGGAGCGGAGCAGGCCGGTGGAGGTCGCCGGCGTCGCGGGCGCCGTCCATCTCGGCGCGGGCACCGCGAGCACCTGCGCGCTCGAGGAGGACGGCGACCTGCGCTGCTGGGGGCTCCGCGCCAGCAACCAGGCGCCGATGGGGGTCGGCGGTGGGCGGGGCGCGCGCTTGGTCGCGCGCGACGTGACCGACTTCGGCTTCGACTACGACGCGGTGTGCTTCACGACGCAGACCGAGCCGCTCCGTTGCCTCCACTCCGTCGACGGGCCGAACCCGGCCTGCGCCGGTGGCGCTCCCTGCGATCCAGAGCGCGTCGTCACCTGGGAGCCCGACGCGCAGGCGCATCCGTCCGTCTATCGGCGCCGCGCCCGCGCCGAGCCGGGCACGCGCTTCATGGACAGCACCCTCCGCGGTCCGGACAACGAGTGCGGCATCGACGCCTCCGGAGCCGTCGCGTGCATCGGCGGCGGCGTCGGGGGCGACCACATCGCGACCGAGCCACAGCACCTCGCCGGCCTCATCGACGGGGTCCAGATCGCCCTCTCGGGCTCGGCCCGCTGCGTGCTCCGCCGCAATCGGAGTGTCGCTTGTTGGGGCGATGATCCCTACGGCGAGCTCGGCATCCGCGCCGCCCACGAGCGCTGTGAGGGCGACCACCCCTGCGTCCGCATGCCGACGCAGGTTCCCTCGCTCCAGGACGTGCAGGAGCTCGCGTTCGGTCGGCACGGCCACGACGTGGTCTGCGCCGTCACGCGTGCGGGTGAGGTGCAGTGCATGATGCCTTCCGACGCCCCGAGCTCGGACGACCCCTCGAGCCCGAGCTTCGTCCCCTTCGCGCCTGAGCGGGTCGAGGTGCCCGCGGGCGTCACGCAAATCGTCGCGGCGCTGGACACCTTCTGTGTGCTGACCGAGGCGCACGAGGTGTGGTGCTGGGGCGGCAATCTCTACGGGCAGGCCGGCCGAGGGCGCACGCTCTATTCGGAGGAGCCCGTGCAGATCCCCGGGCTGAGCGACGTGGTGCAGGTCGACGTCGACGTGCACGGGCTGGCGATCCACGAGGACGAAACGGTGAGCCGCTGGGGGCCCGGCCCGGCCGCGCCCATGGCCGGCCTCACCGACGTGGCGCAGGTGAGCGGCGTCTGCGCCCGCCGCCGCGACGGCGGCGTGTGGTGCTGGGGCGCGAACGCCGAGGGCGAGCTCGGCAACGGCACGCAGCGCGTGCGCCCGGGCGACGAGCGGGACACGCCGGTGCAGGTGCCGGGGCTGCGCGATATCACGCGGCTCACCACCAGCCCCGGGGCCATCTGCGCGCTTCGCGAAGACGGCGCCGCCTTCTGCTGGGGGCTCACGTGGGTGGTCGCTCTCCATGGGCAGCGCGACACGTACGCACTGCTCTCGCCGTTCCGGGTGCGCGGGCTCCCGCCGGCGCGCGAGCTGGCGCTGCTCGACCACCCCTACGCGATCGCCGAGGACGGCTCGACGTGGACGTGGGCGGACGGAGACCGGCGACCGCACCAGGTCGACCTCGGCCCCGTCGCGCATCTGCCCACGTCGGCCACAATGAACCGCTGCTTCATCATGGCCGACGGAAGCGTCCGCTGTGGTGAAGCCGGTATCGTCGTCGAGGGCGTCCGCGACACGGTCCAGCTCACGGTCGGCATGGGGGGCCAACAGAGCAGCGACCCCGGGCAAGGCTGCGCGCTCTCGGCCGACGCCACGGTGCGGTGCTGGGGTCACGCGCTGAGGCTGATCGCGCCTCCAAACATCGATCCGGCCGTGAGGGAGGTCCTGGGCGACGCGCGTCAGGTCAGCATGAACGGAGAGGGAACGGCCTGCGCGGCGCGCCGCGACGGAAGCGTGTGGTGCTGGGGCTCGAACGAGATCGGGCTGCTCGGTGGATCGCCGATTCAGCACGCGCCTCCCATGCGCGTCGACGGTCTTTGATTCGACCTTCAGGGCGTCGCCGCGGCGGCTTTCACGATCAGATAGCGCAGCGGCTCCTCGGCCGAGAGGTTCGTGAGGGCGAGGACCGATCCGAGCGGGAGGTGCACCACGTCGCCCGATCCCATCGGATGGCGCGCTCCGTCGACCTGCGCTTCGCCGAGGCCGCTCAGCGCGATCACGATCTCCGGGTAGTGCTCTTGCCGGTGCCGCCCGACGCTCCCGCCCGGGTCGAGCTCGCAGTAGAGGACCGCTCGGAAGGGATCCGCCCGCGTCGCGCCGAGGAGATCCCACACGAGCACCGCGCCTTCGCCTCCGAAGAGCTTCTCGCGCCGCGCCGGCTTCCGATCGTCCATGGCCATGACGCCATCGTCGCAGAGTCCAGGCGTCGGCGCTCGCTTCGAGGCCAGCTTCATCACTTGTTCACGCCGTCGATGCGCGATATCGGTGGCGCCATGCGTCTCGCGTACACCGTCTCAGCTTGCGCCCTCGTGATCACGGCTTGCGCAAATCCCACATCCGATCCCACGCCTACGCCGCGGGGAGTGGTGTTCGAGGGTCACCACTACTTCCTGACCGAGATGGCGGAGAGCTGGACCGTCGCCGAGGCGGAAGCGGTGGCCGACGGGGGGCACCTCGCGGCGGTGGGAAGCCAGGCCGAGCAGGACTTCTTGACCACCCAGTTCTGCGCGGACGCCGTCCCGGTCTGGATCGGCGGCGAGCGCGCCGGCAGCACGTTCGCGTGGACGACCGGCGAGTCCTTCTCCTACACCGCCTGGTCGCGCGGGGAGCCGAACAACGCCGGCGGCGACGAGAACTTCATCGCGATGAACTGGCACTTCGCCGAGGGAAACGACGTGCGGGGGAACTGGAACGACGCGCCGAACGACGGCAGCCGAAACTTCCCGGGAACCACCGACGGTCCCTACTACGGGATCATCGAAGTGCCTTGAGCCGCGATCGGGGTCACGGCACGAAGTGGCTGGTGCAGGTCCCGGTGTCGCAGGTGGCGGTGACGTTCGTGCCGTCGAGCGAGGTCGTGCCGTCGTCCGCGGTGGGCGGACCTGCCGCGCAGCCGCAGCCCGGATACATCGCCTCGCAGCTCGCCTCGTCGACGTCGAAGCGAGCCTGCTCGGACGCCGCGATCCCCATCACGCTCTCGTTCCCGCAGCAGTCGGTCGTGTGATGGACGGCGACGCAGTCCGAGTCGCCGGCGCAGGTCCGATCGAAGCTCGGGAACGTCGAGCTCGGGCCGGCGCAGATCACGGTATCGCAGACCACGCAGCCTCCCGCCGAGAGGGTGCAGCCGGGCGGCGGCGGTCCCGCGTCCGAGTCGCCCGTGCAGCCGGCGTCCGGGCAGACGAGAATCGCAGCACCCCGTCGCGCTGTACGTGCATCCGGGCGGGGGAGCAGGACACGGGCACGCCGGTCCGGCGTCCTCGCACACCAGCGCACCGCACGAGCTGCAGGTCGCGCCCTCGTAGTGACAGCCGGCGGGAGGAGCCGCGCAATCGACCGTACACACGCCGCCGTCGTCACCGAGCGAGTGCGAGTTGGAGCACGCGGCCAGGAGCGCGGCGAAGGCGAACGAGGAGAGGCGGCGCAAGGCAGGCATGGCGTCAGCATGCGGCAAAACGCGAGCCACCGCGATCGCGCGGCGAGGTCTGCGGAAGGTGGCGCAAGCTGTGCCAAGCAGGCCCTTCGCGAGCTCGGGACACGATGGCACGCAGCCGGCGCGGCTGAAGGTCCGGCGCGACGCTCGGGGAACGCCCGCCTCTCGAACCGCGTAGGACGCTGCATGAGACCGCTGCTCCGCGCCTTGCTGGCCATCGCGACGCTGACGATCCCGGGCTGGGCCTGCGCCGACGACACGCGCCCGCCGGTGGCGTCGATCGAAGTCTGCGTCCGAGAGGGGCGCACCCTGCGCGCCGGCACCGCCGAGCCTTCCTGGGCCGGGGTCTACGATCCGACCGCGCCGGTCCAGCCCGAGCTCTTGAACTGGACCGTCCGCGGTGTCGGCTGCGTCACCTATCCGCGCGCCGGCGCTCCGCGGGCGAGCTGCGCGCCCGGCGCACCGCGGCCCATCGTGCGCCGCACGCTCTGCCAGCAGTGAGTCAGGGCCAGCAGTGAGTGGGGGCCAGCAGTGAGTGGGGCCAGCAGGGGGCCAGCAGTGAGCGGGCCGATCACCGGGTACACGTGAACGCGGACACGAGCCGGTCGAACGTGCTCGCGCTCAGGATCGTGAGAGGCGCCGCGACCAGCGCGAGGAGGATCCGGTATCGCCGCGTCGCCCAAAGCGGGTACCAGGTCCAGATGCATGCGCCATAGCACGCGAGCGATACCGTCGTCGGAAAGCGGTAGTCCGCCGACGCGACCAGCGCGGCGGCGATCGATACGCACGCGAAGAAGAGCCCTGCTGCCAGACGGATCATACGTGCCCGGAACGAGCCGCACGGCGTGGAATGTTCCTCGGTGCGGGCGCTCAGCAGCAGGAGCGGCCGACCAGCTCGGTCAGATCCCGCCCGAAGAACAAGCGGCACGTGGTGCTCGAGGTTAGGGCATTCGTGCGATCCCGCACGCCCATCCTTTCGGGGGTGACGGTGCTCGGTGACGCACTGTACCCTCGCGCGCTTCGTGGCGGATTTCGGAGGACGACCATGATGTTGAAGCGAATGATGATCGCGATCGCGCTGCTGATCGCGCTGCCCTCGTGCGGGCCGCTGCCGCGGCGCAGCGCGCGCTCGGGCGGCGGGGGGCAGGTGGCGTCGAGCGCGCGCTGCCAAGGTGACTTCGGCGCCAGCGCGGCCGCCAACCAGTTCGAGTCGTTCATGCAGGCGACGTACGAGCTAAATCGGGCGGCCGAGAGCGCGCAGAACACGATGCTCGATGCCTGCCGTCGCATGGGATCGGACATGGGGATCCCGGCGCCGCAGCTGACCGGCGATGGGCCCGAGGGGACCCGCGCGGTGTGCACCGTGGTGGCGCAGCGCGTGCGCGACGAGATGCAGGCGGTGCGGGCCGCGTCGGCGACGACGGTGGAGCTGCGCACCCAGCCGGCCCGCTGCGAGGCTCACTTCGACGCCTACGCGGAATGCGCGGCGCGCTGCGACGTGAACGTGCAGCCCGGCCAGCTGGAGCTGCGCTGCGAGGGCGGCGGAGATCCGAGGAGGCTGTCGGGGCGAGTGCTCGGGGAGCTGCGCGGTGAACGTCGAGGCCAGCTGCGACGGCACCTGCGAGGGCGCGTGCGATGGGACCTGCTCCGCCACCGCCGCCGACGGGAGCTGCGCCGGTCGCTGCGAAGGTACTTGCCACGGTGAGTGCGTCGGCAGCGCCAGCGGCGACTGCGGCGGCGAGTGCCGCGGCTCGTGCTCGGTCCAGTGGGAGCGCCCCTACTGCACCGGCAACTACCAGCCGCCGCAGGTGAACGCCGAGTGCCGCGCCGCCTGCGACGCGCAGGTGCACGCGTCGATGGAGTGCCAGCCGGCGCGCGCCGAGCTGGTGGTCACCGGCGGGCCGGACGAGGAGACGCAGGCCCGCGCCGCGCGGCTGCGCGAGACGGTGGCGCAGGGATTGGCCACCGTGCTCACGGTGCGCGAGCGCATGCGGCGCCTGCGCGAGAGCGGGCGCGTGGTGCTGACCGAGCTGCAGCGCTTGCCCGACACGGTGGAGCAGGTGGGAGTAGGCGCGGCGGCGTGCAGCGCGGGCGCGCTCGTCGGGCTCGAGCAGTCGCTCTCGTCGATCTCCGTGACGGCGGAGGTCTCCGTCTCGGTCTCGGCGTCGTTCACGGCGTCCGCCCAGTGAGGATGGCCGATGAGGAGTGAGTAGGCGCGAGGTGGAGTGGTGAGGCTTCGCTGCTCGAGCTCGCAGGCTCGCCGTCCGGTGCGGTCGCGCGTCCCCACTTGCGGTAGAGTTCTCGAACGATGGGTGCGCTGAACGAGGAGCCTGCCGAGGACCCGCCCCAGCGGGAGCTGGCGGCCCTCCGGCGCGAGAACCTGGCGCTCACGCGGGCCATCGCGCTCCTGCACGAGATCTCGAACCTGGTGCGGGCGGCGCAGGAGCTGGAGCCGACCTGTTATGCGCTCCTGACGGGAGTGACCGCCGGGGTGGGGTTGGGGCTGAACCGGGCGGCGATCTTCCTCGCCGACGAGGGCGGCGCGCTCCACGGGATGGCGGCGGTCGGTCCGGCCGACCGCGAGGAGGCGGATTGGGTGTGGCGCGCCATCGCGGCCGACGGACCGGACCTCGAGACGCTCTACGAGGCCGGGTTGGCCCAGCGGGAGCGGCCGAGCACCCTCGACCGGCGGATTCGCGCGATGACCGTGGATCCGCGCGGGGCGAGCCCGCTGGGGCTCGCGGTTCGACGCGGGCGGCTGGTCGTGGCCGAGGGCGACGACGATCTGGACGGGACCTTCCACTTGCCCACCGTGGTGGCGGCGCCGCTCCGCGGTCGGTCGCGCATCCGCGGGGTGCTGGTGGCGGACTGCCGCTTCACGGCGCGGCTGCCCGACGCGGCGACGCGCTTGGTCTTCGATCTCTTGGCCAACCACGCGGGGCGCGCGGTGGAGAACGCGGAGGACTTCGAGCAGCTTGCGCGCGAGGCGCGGACGGATGTGCTGACGGGGCTTGGCAGCCGGCGCAGTCTCTTCCCGCGCTTGCGCGAGAGGGTGGCCAGCGCGCTCGTCGACGGGCCGAGCGTGGGGCTGCTCCTGCTCGATCTCGACGACTTCAAGCGGGTCAACGACACCCACGGGCACCTGGTCGGCGACGCGGTGCTGGCCGAGGTGGGACGGCGGCTGTCGTCGACGCTCCGGCCGGGCGAGGGTTTCCGCTACGGCGGCGAGGAGCTGGCGGTCGTGCTCAGCGGGGTGAGCCAGCAGACGCTGCAAAGCGCGGCGGAACGCGTACACGCGGCCGTGACATCGGAGCCGGTGGTGGTCGAAGGCACGCCGCCGATCGAGGTCGGCGTGTCGCTCGGCGCGGCGCTGGTGCCCGGGCGCGCCGAGGACGCCGAGGGCCTCTGCCAAGCCGCCGACCAGGCGCTCCTGCGCGCCAAGGCGGACGGCAAGAACTGCATCCGCCTCGCCTGATCAGCGACGGCGTCGTGAACGGATCGCCAGGATCACGAACACGATCCCGGCCGCGAGGGCGAGCAGCGTGATGGGGCCGGGCTCGCTGATCTACTTCGGCTGGCCATCGAAGTCGTGCCCCGGCGACGCGTCGAGCGCGACCAAGGCGAAGCAGATGACCGCGATGCCCCAGTGTTCCAGGTCGGTGAGACGTTTCACTCCGGCGGGCACACTACCACCGCGGGTTGCGCGGCGCGCCGGCTCGCATCATCCATCCGCTCCGATGCGGATCGCCTCGTGGAACGTGAACGGGATGCGCGCCGTGGCGCGCAAGGGCTTCGAAGAGTGGCTCCACGCGTCCGGCGCCGACGTGGTGGGCGTGCAGGAGACGCGGTGTACGCCGGAGCAGGTGCCGGATCCGCTCCGCGCGCCCGACGGCTGGCACACGCACTGGGTCTGTGCCGAGCGTAAGGGCTACAGCGGGGTCGGGCTCTTCTCGCGGCACCCGATCCACGAGGTGGAGACGTCGCTCGGCGTCGGCACCATGGACCGGGAAGGGCGGGTGCAGATGGCCCGCGTCGGCGCGCTGACGGTGGTGAACTGCTACTTCCCGAACGGCAGCGGCAAGGATCGCGACAACGGCCGGGTGCCCTTCAAGCTGCGCTTCTATCGCCGCCTCTATCGCGTGCTCGACGAGGCCAAGAAGGCGGGAGCACCGATCGTGGTGATGGGCGATTTCAACACGGCGCCCGACGAGAACGATCTGGCGCGGCCCAAGCAGAACGTGAAGACGAGCGGGTTCTTGCCCGAGGAGCGCAAGGAGCTGGCCCGCTGGCTGAAGAACGGCTGGGTGGACAGCTTCCGCCATTTCCAGTCCGAGACCGGGCACTACACCTGGTGGAGCCAGCGCTTCGGCGTCCGCGAGAAGAACATCGGCTGGCGCATCGATCTGGCGCTCGCCAGCCCCGGCGCGGCGCGCTACCTCTCGGGCGCGGCGATCCACCCCGAGGTGATGGGCTCCGACCACTGCCCCATCTCGGTCGAGCTGGACGACGCCGTGCTGGAGGGCTGAGGCCGGCTGCTCGGTCGCGCGCGGGCAGGAGGCCGGGGCGCTCTTCCCCTCTCGACTCGGACACCGCCGCGACTTAGGATCTCACTGTTGCAGATTTACGGGAACACGAACGGGCTGGCGCCCTCCGAGCTCAAAGCGCTCGAGCGCATCTATCGCCGGAAGGTCCCCTTCGAACGACTCCTCACCCCCGAGCTGACCCGCTCGATCTGCGAGGTGTCCCACGCGACGTCCCGCCAGGTCGGGGTGCTCGTGGACCGCGCCGGGGTGGTGGACTTCGTCATCGTCGGCGACGCGACGAAGCTGTGGCTTCCGGACTTCGGTCGTCTGCGCGCGGCGCAGGGACGCTTCCGAGGGCTCCGCTTCATCCACACGCACCTCAACCAGGAGGGGCTGACGCGCGACGATCTGGTCGATCTGACGCGCTTGCGCCTCGATCTGGTGGCCGCGGTGTGCCTGGCGCCCGACGGGCAGCCGGCCACGGTCCATTACGCGCACAACGTGCCGGTGGCGGAGGGCAGCGACGACCCGCCCTATCGGACCGTCGGGCCGATCCCCTACGGCAACCTGCACGTCGACGTCGCCTCGCTGGTCACCGGGCTCGAGGAGGAGTTCGCCCGGGCGGCGCGGGTCCGGCCGGTCGAAGCCAAGGACGGGCGGGCGATGCTCGTCCACGTGTGCGACAAGCGCCACGCGCTCGGCGCCCGCGATTCGCTTCGCGAGCTGGAGGAGCTGGCGCGGACGGCCGGTGTGGACGTGGCCGACACGATCCTGCAGGTGCGTGACAAGGTGGACCCGAAGTTCGTGCTCGGGCGCGGCAAGCTCGACGACGTGGTGCTGCGCGCGATGCAGCTCGACGTCGAGGTGCTGATCTTCGACCGCAACCTGTCGCCGGCGCAGGCGGCGGCGCTGGCCAGCCGGACGGATCTGAAGATCCTCGACCGCACGCAGCTCATCCTCGACATCTTCGCGCAGCGCGCGGAGAGCCGGGACGGCAAGCTGCAGGTCGAGCTGGCGCAGATGAAGTACCTGCTGCCGCGGCTCGGTCAGAAGGACGATGCGCTCTCCCGGCTGACCGGTGGCATCGGCGGGCGCGGCCCCGGTGAGACGAAGCTCGAGATCGGAAAGCGGCGCGCGCGAGAGCGGGTGTCGCGGCTGGAGGCGGAGCTCCGGAAGTTGGGCAAGCAGCGCAAGCAGCGGCGGGCCCGGCGCGCCCGGCGCGGTGTGCCGATCGTGTCGATCCTCGGCTACACCAACGCCGGCAAGAGCACGCTCTTGAACGCGCTCACCGAGTCCGATGTCTTGGCGGAGAACAAGCTCTTCGCCACGCTCGACACGCGCTCGCGTCGCATCCGCTTCCCGCGGGAGCGCGAGGTGGTCATCACCGACACGGTCGGGTTCATCCGCGATCTGCCGAAGGATCTCTTCGCCGCCTTCCGCGCCACGTTCGAGGAGGCGCAGGACGCCGATCTGCTCCTGCAGATCGTCGACGCCAGCGACCCGGCGATGAGCGATCACATGGCCACCACGGAGAAGGTGCTCGGCGATCTCGATCTGGCGCAGGTGCCGCGCATCGACGTCTTCAACAAGGCGGATGTCTTGCCGGCGGGTGAGGCGGCGCGCGTCGCCGCGTCGCGCGGCGGGATCGCGGTGACGGCGCTCGACCGGAAGAGCCTCGTGCCGCTCCTGCTGGCCATCGAGGGGCGCCTCTTCCCGGCCGGCGAGGGCGAGCTCGTCCCTCGTGACGCGCTGCCCGAGGACGAGCTGCCCGACGACGAGCTCGTCCTTCGTGACGAGCTGCCCGACGAGGAGCTGCCCGACGAGGAGTTGCCCGACGAGGAGTTGCCCGACGACGCGCTGCCCGAGGCTGAGCTGCCCGACGACGTGGTGCTCGGCGATGACGGCGCGGACTACGTCGACGCGGCCGACGTCCTGGCCTGAGGCGCCCGGATCACGGCAACCAGGTCGTTCCGACCGGCGTGTCGAGCCGGTCCGCGAGCAGCGCTCGATGGAGGGGGTGGCGTTCGACGAAGCGCGGGCGGTCGTCCGCCTCGTCGAGCGCGTCGATCCTCCGCGTCAGCAAGGCGTGGGCGGCGCGCAGGGGGCGGGCGAAGGCGCGGCCGGAGCGCGCACAGATGAGAGCCACCATGAAGCGCGCGTCGACGGCCGAGCCGAAGACGTCCTCGTAGATGGTGTCCGAGCCGAGCATCTTGGCGGCGCTCCGCGCGTCGACCAGCGCGCGGGCGCGCTCTCCCCGTGCCTCGAAGTGCATCGCGCGAGTGGTCGACAGGCGCCGCATGTCCTCGGGGTTCCGAGAGCCGTCGGCCACGCGCGAGAGATCGGCGAGCCGCTCGGCCGCGAGCTCGGCGTCCTCGGCCGCCCGCCGCATCAGCCGCACCCGGACGTTGCCGGTCAGCGCGTGGGTTCGGAGCTGGTGCATGCCGATGTCGCGGTACATGCCGTTGGCGCGCTCGTAGGCGTCGATGGCCGTGTCCAGATCGCCGCGGATGGCCAGCAGATCGCCGCGGTTGCTCCACGCGAGCGCGGTCGCGACGGGCCCGGAGGAGGCATCGTCGAGCACGCGCTGCTGGGCCGACCACGCCTCGTCGTGCTCGCCCAGCACGTTGAGGAGGCCGCTCATGCTGGCCCAGGTCAAGAGCGCCGACGCGCGCGCGCCGACCCGCTCCTTGAGCTCGATGGAGCGGCGGTAGGCGGCGATGGCGCTCCGCACCCGGCCCATGCCGTGGGAGGCGGTGCCGAGGTTGTTGAGCGCTTTGCCCTCGCTCTCGAGCGCGCCGCTCTCGCGGGCGATCTTCACGGTGCGCCGGTAGATGCGGAGCGCCGGGCCGCGCCGGCCGGCGATGAGGTGTGCGTTGCCGAGCGCGCGCGACGCCTCGGCCCGGAGCCCGGGATCGTGGGTGCGGTCGGCCGCCTCGCTGGCGAGCTTGGCGGCCTCGACCGCCTCGTCGAAGTGATGGCGCCGGACGTGTACCAGCGCGACGCCGAGCCAGGCGCGGGCGACGAGATCCGACCGGTTCAGGCGCTCGCCCCGCTTCGCGGCGTCGTGGTGGTGGACCAGACCGCGCTCGAGCGTGCCGTGGGCCTGCTCGATGTCGCCGGCCAGGATGGCCAGCTCGCAGCCGAGCTCCTCTTCGTCGCGCTCTGCGGCCTGCGTCATGCCGTCCGCGCAGCGGACCTGCGCGCCTTCGATGTCGCCGGCCCGGAGCTGTAGGCGGGCGCGCCGGAGATCGAGGCCGAGCCGCCCGCGCACGTCGTCCTCGGCGGTGAGCTCCGCGAGCGTGCGCAGGCTCTCTTCCGCGACGTCCGGGAGGCCGCCGCGGGCTGCGAGATTCGTGCAGCCTCATCAGCCTGAGAGAGCGCGAGGGGTCGTCCGCCGCTCGCAGCGAGAGCTCGCGCTCGAGCAGCTCGACCGCTTGCTCCGGGCGGCCGGCGCTCTCCGCCAGCTCGCCGGCGCGGACCAGCACCGCGACGGCGCGCCTCCGATCGCCGGCTTCGGCGAGCTCCCGCGCCGCGCGCGCCAGGACGCGGTGATCGCGGGTGGTGCGGCGCGCCAGCCAGCGACCGGCGCGGCGTCGCGTGGCTTTGATCCGCCGTTCGCGGCTCGTGCTCAGGACGACGTCGGCGTAGCGGTCGTGCATGGCGTAGAGCGCTCGTCCGCGGGTGTCCGAGCGCCGCTCGAGCACGCCGCTCGCCGCCAGCTCCGACAGCGCCGGCACCGCCCGGGAGGTGCGAAGGCCGCCGACCCGCGCCAGCTCCGCCGCGCTCGCGCCCGGGCCCAGGACGGCTCCCGCCAGGGCCAACGCTCTCGCGTCGTTGGAGAGCGAGGAGAGGCGCGTCTCGAGCAGGGACGCCAGCGGCAGGGCGGGCACCTCGCCAGCGCGCTCGAAGCGACCGCCGCGCCGCGTGAGCGCGCCTCGTTCGACGGCCAGCCGGAGCGACTCCGAGAGCCAGAGCGCCGATGAGGGCCCGCCGGCCACCCGCGCGCCGAGCTCGGTTCCGTCGAGGACGGCCGCGTCGCCGAAGGTCGCCGTCAAGAGCGCGTGGGCCGCGTCGGGCGAGAGCTCGGAGAGGCTGATGTTCTCCACGCCGAACGCTTCGACCGGCGGGGTTACGCCGCCCGGACGCGTCGCCAGCAGCACCAGGCACGTCGCGCCCGCGCGCCGCGCTTCCTCCAGCGCGACCACCAGCTCGGTCTGCTCGCGCTCGCTCGCCCAGTGGAGATCCTCGATCGCCAGCACGCCGCTGGCCCACGCGAAGCGCGCGGCGATGCGGCGACCCAGGATGGCCAGACGGCGCTGCTCGGCGCGCGCCGGATCGAGAGGCACCACCACGCGCTCTCGCGGCCTGCGCAGCTCGGGGAGCGCGCGGGCCAGCTCGATGCGCTCGTCGTCCGGGAGAGCGGCGGCCGTCGCGGTGTCCAGGACTGCGCGCGCCAGTGCGACCAGGAGGCCCTCGCCCGTCCGCGGCGCCTGCACATCGATCCACTGCTGCCCGCGGAGCTGCACCCGCTGCCGCGCCTCGCGCAAGAGGCGCGACTTCCCGGAGCCGGCGTCCCCCTCGACCACCAGCGCTCGCCGCAACACCGGCGCGCCGGCCCTCGCGAGCACCCGACCGAGCTCACGCTCGCGGCCGACCAGCGGCGCCGACGCGACGTGGCTGCGCAGCGTCTCGGTGGTGTCGACGTCCACCTGCAGGTGGTGGATGCGCGCCAGATCCGTCAGCACGTCGGCGGCGCTCCGAGGACGCTCGTCGGGCTCCTTCGCCAAGAGGCGCGCGACCAGCGCCGCGATGGGGATCGGCACCGAGCCGGGCAGAGACGGCGGGGGCTCGGCGACGTGCGCATGCAGGATCTCGGACGAGGTTCCGCGGAAAGGGACGCGGCCGGTGAGGAGCTGGTAGAGCGTGATCCCGAGCGCGTAGAGGTCGGTCCGCGCGTCGGCGATGCCGCCGGTCAACAGCTCCGGCGCCATGTAGGGCGGGCTGCCGGTGACGCGCTCGCCGCTGCTGGCGCCGAGGGCGCGGGAGACGCCGAAATCGACCAGCGTGGCGTGAGCGCGGGCCGGGTCGGCGAGGACGTTGGCCGGTTTGACGTCGCCGTGGACGATGCCGCGGGCGTGCAGGTAGTCGAGCGCACGGCAGAGCTGGACGAGGATGGCGGCCCCTTCGGGCGTTCGCGGATCCACGCCGGCTTTGTGGAGCGGGACGCCTTCGACCAGCGTCTCGGTGAAGAACGCGAAAGCGCGGTCGAGGTACGCGAAGTCGTGCACCGCCGCCAGGTTCGGGTGCGAGAGCGAGGCGAGGAGGGCGAACTCGGCTTTGAGCGCGTCGAGCGCGTCGCGGCTCAGTGCGCCGAGCCGGTGGAGCTTCAGAGCGACCTTGGTCCCGGCCTGGCGAGCGTCCGCGACGCGGTAGACCTCGCCGAAGCCGCCCCGGCCGAGGAGCGCTTCGACCTCGTAGCGGCCCGCGATCCACTCACCGGGCGCGAGGCCGCGCCAACTCGCAGATGGATCGTGCACCGTCGCCGTGTCGACGCGCGTGGCCGACGATGTGGTGGTGGTGGTCGCGCTGTCGTGATCCTGCTCCACGCGCTGCCCGGAGGGCGAGTATCGCCCGTCGCGGTGCGCATGTCGCGTCTCGCGTCAGAACGAGGGCGGCGAGAGGCTTCGCACGCAGCGCTGGTGGCAGCACGCGGGTGCCGGCGAGCCGCAGTGATCGGCGCTCGGCGCGGGGCAGGGCTCGTTGGTCAGCGTCACCTGTGCACGGCTCTTCAGCACGCCGCAGGGCTCGACGACGGTGGCGCAGAGCAAGCAGTCGGCGTCGCGCTCGCACGTCACGTCGCTCAGCGTCGAGTAGGAGCCCGGATGGCAGCCGCTCAGCGCACCCTGCGGTGCGGGCGGCGGGGGCTCTGCGTAGCAACCGGTGAGCGTCAGCGTGAGACAAGCGAGCGCGAGCCTCACTCCGGCTCCACCGAGAGCATGTGCATGCGCGCACCGCCGCAGACCACTTCGATCCGCCCGGTCGCGGCGTCGCGAACCGGGGGCGGGTCCACGATCGAGCCGTCGCAGCGCGTGACGAACCCGCTCGGGTAGCTCGGCGGCAGGTAGATCACGTGTGGCGCCGCGTCCGTCCGTCCCTGGTAGGCCAGCTCGAAGCGCTGCGTGTCCATGTCGTAGCGCATGCTCGTCGGCTCGCCGGCGATCCGCTCGGCGTACACGCGCGCGTGCGCCGCCACCACTCGCTCCCGCTCGGTCCACGATCCGTCCGGGTTCAGGTCGAAGAAGCCCCAGCTGCCCTGGCTCTCTTCCTTCCATAGCCACACCGTCGCGCTGGCGAGGTGATCGTCGAAGAGCTCGTACATGGTCCGCGCGTAGAGGTCCATGTTCGGCTGATCGGGACCGACGCCCCACTCGCCGACCAGCATCGGCACGTTCCAGCTCGCGGCCTCGTTGGCGCCGCGGGTGACGTTCGGCTCGAGATCGGCCGGCGTGAGGTTCTCGAAGTCGGCCGTCGTGCCGTTGAACGCGAAGGTGTAGAGGTGGACCGCGTACACGCCGCCGTCGTCGGGAAAGGGCATGCGCGAGAGCGGCGCGCGCTCGAGCAGGTTGCGGACGCCCGAGGGCTCGAAGAGCAAGAGGTGGCGGGTGTCGACCTCGCGAATGGCCGCCGCCACTGTTTGATGGAAGGGCAGTAGGTAAGAGTCGGCGGCGCCGGGCTCGTTGTAGAGGTCGTACCCGAGCACCCAGGCCTCGTCGGCGAAGCGCTCTGCCACGTGCTTGGCCATGGCGGCGAACGCGCCTTGGAGGTGCTGGTCTTCGGTGTCGGCGTCGTCGTTCACGAAGAAGCTCGTGTAGGCGCGCAGCACCTGCGGGGACGCGATGCGCATGGAGAGCGAGCCGCCGAGCGGTCCCTCGAGGAGCATGTCCGGCGGCGGGTGGATGGCCCAGAGTGGCGCGCCGTCCTCACCGATCTCCTTGCTGTAGCCGTCCTGGTGGAAGTCGATGATCACGTGGACGCCGGCGTCGGCGCACATCGAGACGACGGCCTGCACGCGGTCGAGGTAGGCCTCGTCGTAGCTGCCCTCGGTCGGCTCGATCCCCGACCAGTCGATGGGGAAGCGCAAGAGGCCGAGGCCCAGCTCGCGCATTCGCCGAACGTCCTCCGGGCCGAAGTCGGGGATGTCTTCGAGCGGCGTGCGGCCGTCGTCGAAGGTGACGTCGAAGACGCCGTTCACGCGCGCGTTGACGCCGCGCAGGACGACGACGCGGCCGGTGTCGTCTCGCAGGAGCGTGCGGTCCGAGCCGACCCAGGGCTCCGCCGGCGGTTCATAGGCCGTGAGCGGTGCGTCGCCGCAGCCGGCGAGAAGGACGAGGGCGATCGCGAGCCGGAGGGGCATGCCGCGAGGGTAGCGCAGCCCGGCACCGCAACGACCCGCGCGTTGCTGGATGAGGTGATCGCAGAACGACATGGCTTCCTCTCGAGCCGGCTCGCTCAGCTCCGCGAGCACGTCGTGGACGATGGCTCCCTCGTCGTCGCGGGTGACGAAGGGAAGATATCGCAAGACCGTGCCCAGCGCCTCGGCCCCGCCCGCGCTGGTCAGGAGCTCGTCGAAGAGGTCTCGGAACACGGCGACGCCGCCCGCGCTCCACGGTCGCTCGCCGCGGTGGCGACGATGGCGATTGCGCACGGGAGGCGCGGGTCGCGAAAGGTGAAGATCCGGTCACGTTCTCGGGTACCCTCGGGCGCGGCATGCGGCGGATCCTCGCTCTGGTCTTTGCTCTCTCGGCGTGCGCGGTGCTCGTCAGCCCGTGCGCAGCGCAGGTGCGGCCGCAGCCCGAGACGGAGGTGCACTACCGCAGCCTGACGGCGGCGCGGGTGAACCCGCTCGGGCTGGTGAGCTTCCTGGAGATGACCGGACGGAGGCGTCTCTACTCCTCCGAGGAGACCATCCTCACCCAGAACTACGCAGGGATCGGGATCACCGGCGGCCTCAGCCCGGCGTGGGGGCGCGTCGGCGTCATCGCCGAGGTGCAGCCGCTCTCCATCCTCCGGCTCTACGCGAGCTACGAGCTGGTCGGCTACTTCAGCTCCTTCAACCTCTTCGCCTCGTTCCCGTCCGCCACGTCGGAGTTCAGCGACACGGTCATCCGCCAGCGCACCAGCCAGCCCGGGCTCGGTAGCTACGCGACCTACGGCGCGCAGCTCACGCTGGGCGGGACTTTGCAGATGAAGATCGGGCCCATCGCCGTCCGCGACCTCTTCCGGGTGGCGCAGGTCAGCTTCGGGATGCAGCGCGGCGATCGCGTCTTCTACGATCAGATCACCGACATGCTGGTGCCGAACGACGGCTGGTTCCTGGTCAACGACGTGGACGTGCTGGCGCTCTTCGACGTCGGCCTCGCCATCGGCGCCCGCTGGACTTACTCGCATCCCTTCTACACGGCGACGAGCTACGCGCCGACCGACGATCCGAGCCACGCGCCGAACAACGACATCCACCGCCTCGGGCTGATCGCGGCCTACACCTTCGAGGACAACCACGGCGCGCGCTTCGATCGGCCGACGCTGATCCTGATCGCGCAGTGGCATCTGGTGCACCGCTACCGGACGGGCGCCGACGTGAACGTGGCGGCGCCCTACACGGCGCTCGCGTTCCAGTTCACCGGCGACCTCCTCTCGCCGCGCTGACGCGGGTCGCCGAGGCATGCACTGCCGTCCGCGCTCGGCGCGTTCCTCTCGCCCGCCGCCGAAGACCGCTGAGCGCCGCGTCTGACGCGCCGCGTCGTAGCGTGTCTGGCGCGGGCTCGGTTCGTGCATTCGCGAGCGCCGCCGCGTCGTGTGCGGCCCTGCCTCGGAGTGCGCGCGTGCTCGAACGATTCGTTCTCCTCGTCTTCGCCATGCCTTCGGTCGCTCTCTTCGTCGGCTGCGCGCCCGGTCCCGGCGGCTCGGGCACCAGCGGCGACGCCGGCATGCCTCCCGCCTGCACCACGGCCTATGCGGCGGTGCGGAGGCGGCCCGAGGTGACCCTGGTCGTCGACCAATCCTGCGCGATGGCCCTGCGTCTCGACGGCGTCGGAAATGCGGCCAACGCGGCCAATCCCGCCGGCCGCTGGGGCGCCGTGCGAGCCGCGGTGCATGCGCTGACCCCGATGCACGCCGCGGCCGGTTGGGGGCTCGTGCTCTACCCGGGCGATGACCCCACCGCGTGCGACGCGCCGCCTCTGCTGGTGCCGCCGGCGTTCGGTTCGGGCGCCGACGTGGACGCGCAGCTCGCCATGAACGGCATCGATCCCTTCGCCATCTGCGCCGGCGGACCGGTCGAGGTGGCGCTCGAGGCCGCGCTCGACACGGTCGGCGCGAGCGATGAGCTCGGCGCGGCGGGAGAGCCCTTCGTGCTGGTGATCGGCACCGCGACGCCGACCTGCGGCTCCACCATGGACTCGCTGCTGATGGCGGAGGCGATGTCCACGGAGCTCTCGATGGACGTGGCGGTGCTGGCGCTACAGCCCGACGCCGAGGGGGCGCCGCTCTTCGAAGCGCTCGCGGCGGGAGGTGGCGCGCCCAACTCCAGCGCGCCCCCTTCCTACTACGAGGCGAGCAGCGCCGAGGAGGTCCAGAGCGTGATCGCCGGCTTGCTCGCGGACCGCCAGAGCTGCGTCTTCGATCTCCTCGGCGGCCCGCCCGGAATCGATCCCAACGCGCTGAAGGTCTGGGTGGACGGCATGCCCGTCGATCCCGATCCCGATCAGGGGTGGTCCTTCTCCGTCGGCGAGGACTCCATCGCTCTCAACGGCACGCTCTGTGAAAGGTTGCGCGCCGGTGATCTCCAGCGAGTCGAAGCGGCGGCCTCCTGTGATGCCCCGACCTGCGTTCCACGCGACGAATCCTGCGATTCGCTGGACGACGACTGCGACGGAACGATCGACGAAGACTGCCTCTGAAGACCCCGCTGGGGTCTGGAAGGTGGAGACGAGAGTCCCCGCGGGGACTCGAGGAGACGGGATGGGCACCAGGACGAGATGGGGGGTGCTCACGCTCGCGCTCTTGTTGGGCGCGTGCGATCAGACGACGGCCGGACAGCCGACCACGAGCCAGCTCGACGCGTACTGTGCGGTAGCCCGGCGGGACGACCTGTCGACGTGGATGGGCGACGTGCTCACGCTCTGCCAGACGGACGGGAGCCAGAGCTCGGTGACCTGCCGGGCCGCTCGGCCGGCGTCGCAGGGCGTCGACACGATCCAACTCGACGTCGCCGACGTGCTGCGCGTGATGCCGGCGGCGGGCGGTCGCTTCGTCGTCCTCGGCTCCGACAACCGGCTCTCGGTGCTCCGACCCGACGGGAGCCAAGAGCAGGAGCTGGCGCCCTGGGCCACCGACCCGTGGGTGTCGGACGACGGTGAGCGCGTCGCCTGGATCGGGTTGCCCGACGGCGTCGACACCTGGGACTTCGGCGTGCCGACGGTGGTGGTCGTAGAGGACCTGCGCTCCGGTGGGCCGACCGTCCTCGCCGAGGACGAGCTGGCCAGCACGCCGCGGCCGGTCCCCGGCACCCACGACGTCCTCTACGTCTCCGCGCAGACCGGTTTGGCGAGCTTCTGGATCGCCGGTCCCGACCGTCCGGCCGAGCAGCTCACGAACATCGGGCAGACGGAGATCGGCCAGGACACGGTGCCGGTCGCCGACCGCGAGATCACCTGGGACGACGGCGCGCTCTTCTACTCGGTGCCGGGCACCGACCCGGGCACGGTGCCTTCGCTGTGGAGGCTCGACGTCGACGCCGCCAGCGCGGGTCAGCTCGGGCCGGGCTCGTGGCCGCAGCCGCACGCCGGCTCGATCGTGGCCCTCGATCCGAACGCCGACGCGTGCGCCGACGTGTACACGAACGGAGGTGCGCCGTGAGGCGGGCCGGGCTCTTGGTGCTGGCGGCGGCGGTCGCGCTCTCCTGCGCGCCGGTCGACGAGCAAGACTTCGGCGCGAGCCAGTCCGCGGTGAGCTCCGCGGTTCGACGCCAGCGCGCGACCATCATCCGCGACACGGCCTCTGCGGCCGGGATCACGAACGGTTTGATGGTGGCCATGCTGGCCGAGGAGGAGACCTACCTCTCCCACTGCGCCAGCGAGTTCCCGGCGTGTCCCGGTCCTGCCAGCTCGGACTGCGGCGGGCGCGCCGTGCTCTCCGGTGGCGGTGACGGTCCCTGCAGCCGGAACCAGGGCGGCCTGGGCATGTTCCAGATCGACGACGGCACCGAGACGCAGACGGTGTCGACCGAAGGCCGGCAGGTCCTCACGCTGCAGGGCAACACGTCCGTGGCCATCGGCCGGCTGATCCACAAGGTGGAGGTCTCTCACTATCTCGGCGTGTCGAACCGCTCGGACGCGATCGCGTTCCTGAACAACCTCCGGATCGACGACGGCAGCTGGGATCACTACATCCGCACGCTGGTCCGCTACTGGAATGGCTGCCCGACCTCGGCGTCGTGCTTCCGCCCGCGCTACTCGAAGTACGACCACGCGGCGCGCCGACTGCTGAGCGAGATGGGCCACGACTTCTGGTATCCGAGCGGGCCGGCGCCGAGCGGCTCGGGCTGGATCTCGAGCCCGATCGCCTCGCCCCGCATCACCTCGCCGGTCAGCCACCGGCACGGCAGCGGCTGGGTCAATCACGCCTGCACCTCGATCTCGCGCGCCAACCACAAAGGGACGAGACTTCGGGGTGCCGATCGGCACGCCGGTGTACGCCGCCGCCGCGGGCACGGTCATCCGCTCGGTCACCGGCTGCGCGAACGACGGATCGCTCTCGAACCACTGCGGTGGCGGCTTCGGCAACCACGTGATCCTCCTCCACGGCGGCGGCCGGGCGACGCTCTACGCGCACCTCAGCCCGGACGGCACGCAGGTGGCCGGCGGCGCGCACGTCGACTGCGGTCAGCTCATCGGGCACAGCGGCCACAGCGGGCACTCCACGGGTCCGCACCTGCACTTCGAGGTGCGCTCCGGCGTCTCCGACGTCACGTCGTACTTCGCGTCGAGCGCGATGGTCCTCGACCCCTACGGCGGCGCTTGTTCCAGCCAGACGAAGGACCTCTGGGTGGGCGGCTCGCCGATGAAGTCGTGCAACGACGCGAGCATGCGGGACGACGCGGTCGTGGTCGGCGCGACCCATCCGAGCACGGTCCACGGCAGCGCGGGGAGCCACGTCACGCAGACCTGGACGATCAAGAACCGCGGGACGACCACCTGGACGCCCGACACCTACGATCTCGAGCACCAGAGCGGCGCGTTCGCGAGCGCCAACGCCATCGCGCTCCCCGCCGGATCGAGCATCGCGCCCGGCCAGCAGGTCCGGCTGACGGCGATGGTCACCGTGCCGGGGGCCGCGGGCACGCACCGCGGGACCTGGCGGATGGTCCATCGCGGCTCCGGCGCGTTCGGCGGCGACGCGACGCTCGCCATCGATGTGGCGGCGGCGCCGCGCTCCTGCAGCAGCCACACGCTCGGCCACAGCGTGAACGACGGCGCCTGCGTGCAGGTGAGCTATCCGGGCTGCGGCCTCCAGAAGTGCGCCTGGTACCGCTGCGCCGACGGCGCGTGGGTATGCTCCGATGAGAGCGCGTGCAGCAGTGACGGCATGCACGCGAACGCGGCCTGCGCGCCGCCCCCCGCGCCGCCGACGGCGGACGGCGGCACCCCGAGCATGGGCACCGACGGCGGCGTGCCGGCCTGCATGGGCGCGGGACGCGGCGCGGCCTGCAGCACCTCCGACGACTGCTGCGATGGCATGGCGTGCGAGGCCGACGAGGCCGGCGACCACGCCTGCTGTCATCCGCAGGGCAACGCCTGCGGGAGCAGCGCCGAGTGCTGCGGGACCATGGAGTGCGCGCACGGCTTCTGCGGCTGCGTCCCGGAGAACCAGCTCTGCTGGAACGACGCCGACTGCTGCAGCGGTCTCGGCTGCATCGCGGGGGCGTGTCGCTCGACGGCGGGCTGCGGGCAGGAGGCGACCTCGTGCAGCACGGAGGCCGACTGCTGCAACGGGCTCAACTGCGAGCAGGCGGCGGGCGGCGGAAACGAGTGCTGCGTCGGGTCCGGCAACCGCTGCGGGGCCGACAGCGACTGCTGCGGGGACATGCAGTGCGCCGAGGGCCACTGCCAGTGTCGGGCGCAGGGCGAGAGCTGCTCCAATCTGCTCGACTGCTGCGGCGCGCTGCTCTGCACCAACGGGGTCTGCTCGTTCTGAGCGGAGCTTCGGTCTTCGGTGGGGTCAGCCGATCTTGGGCTTCAACCCGACCTTGCCGTTTCGGACGACGACCTCGAAGTCGATCTTCTTGTCGCCGTGCTTCTGGCGGAGCTTGGAGGTCATCGAGCGCACGCTGGAGGCCAGCTTGTCGTACGCGACGTCGCCCTGCTCGTTGTTGCGCCGGCGGGCGGAGACGTAGCTCGTGTAGAGCCGGTCCAGTCCCTCGTCCCGTCCCGAACGGGGCGGCGTCGGCGGCCGTCCCGCCGGAGGCCGAGGCGGGGCCGGCCGAGCGGGAGCCGCGGGACGAGGCGGCGCGGGCGGTCGCGCTCCCGGCGGCGCGGGCGGTCGCGGCGGAGGGGGTGGTCGGGCGCCCGCGGGCCGAGGCGGGCTCGGCGGCGGGATCGGTGGCCGCGCTGCGGTCGGCGGCGCGGGCATGTTGGCGGGCCGCGGCGGCGTCGGCCCGGGACGTGAGGCGGTCGGCGTGGGTCGCTGCGGCCGGGTCGGTTCTGGCGGCGCAGCCGGCTCTCGAGATGCGGGCTCTCGAGGTGCGACCGGGCGCGGCTTGCCGAAGGTCGCCGTCACCGGCTTCTTGGACTCGGCCGGCTCGTTCTTCGCGTCGTCGCCCGAGGGCTCGGGCTTCTTCGCCATCGCGGCGCGGCCGGCCATCGCGAAAGGGGAGAAGACCCCCAGCCCTCGCTTGGGCGGGGGCTCCTTCGGCACCTCCAGGGCGCTCAGCACGTTCGCGATCTCGTCGTCTCCGAAGAGATCGTCATCGAGCTGGACGTCCTCGTCGAGATCGAGCTCGTAGGCCTTGGTCTCGGGCTCGGGCTGCGCGCGCCCGTGCTTTCGGCGGACCCGGCGGATGTCGCGCTCGTAGGTCCCCTCCTCGATTTGCCGCGCGATCCGGCCCCAAAAGGTCGTGTAGACCTGATAGCGGGCGACGAGCTGCTGCAGCCGAAAGCGCGCTGCGGTGTTGCGGGGCTTGTTCCGGTTGAGGATCGAGAACGCGCGCTCGAGGTCCTTGCGCGCGACCGTCGGCTCGATGCGCTCGATGCCCTGGAACCACTGCTCGTAGAGCGCCTTGAGGCGCTTCAGCCTCAACTCGGCGTCGTGGAGCAGAGCGTCGAACTCCTTCAGGTCCATGAACGTGGGGAGCTTACCAGGTCGGCGCGGCCGGCCGCGTCAGAGCGGCGTGATGCGGAGGTTGTCGAACCAGATACTCGCGTCCCAGTCGTTGAACGCGAAGTGGTCGTGGCCGCGCCCCTCGAGCGGGTCGGGGTCGTCCATGTGGGCCATCTCCTGGCCGTCCACCGAGGCCGTGATGCGGTTGCCGCGCCGCTCGATCACCATGTGGTAGACGCGGCCTTGCTCGACCGGGCGGCGCGGGCCGACGGCGCGGTCTTCGGCGTGCTCGTCCATCCGCGCGATGATGTTCATGCTGTTGTTCCAGCCGCCGAAGATCACCACGTAGCTGGTCGCCGTGTAGCTGGTGGTGGTCGCCCGCGAGCTGCCGTCGCCGAAGACCTCCACTTTGATGTCCCCGGCGGGGCTCTCGGAGCGCACGTCGAGCTCGATCCGCACGTCGCGCGGCAGGCGCCGGCGCAGCCAGAGTGGCCTGTTGTGCGCGCCCTGGATGTTCAGCCAGCCGTCGCGGATCTGGTAGCGACCGCCGGTGTTGTGCCAGTCGTCCCCGATCTGCTCGCGCTCGAAGTCGTCGCTGAAGCCTTCGGGGCCGATCGCGGGATCGCCCTGCGGCGTGCATGCCGCCAGGGCGAGGGAGAGCAGCGTTACCGCCGTTCCGAGCCTTGTCACGGCGCGGAATGTAGCACCCGCGGCCGCCGCTCGCCTGGTCCGCGTGAGGGCTCTCAGCGGCCGGCGCTGGCGATGGCCCGGGCTGCGCCGCTCATCGCGCTGCGGACCGCGCCGGTCAGGGCCTGCTCGGCGAGCTGGCGCTCCTGTGCGTCCCGGCGCCCGCGGCGCTGCTGCGAGCCGGTGGCCGCCCCGTTGAGCGCGGCGCGCAGGTTGCGGCCCGGCTCGTCCATCAGCATCAGCGAGACCTCGCAGCGCACCGAGATCTCGCGGCGCTGCGCTTGTCGCTCCACCCGGTTGAGCGAGCCTTCGAGCCGCAGCTTCGGAAGGTGCCGGCGGCGGATCTCGCGCTCCGCGTTCGGCGGCTCGGCGCCGGCCTGCAGGACGGCCACGCCGCGGAGCACGATCAGATTCCGGGTCACCTCGCGGGCAAGCAGCTGGTCGAGCCCGTCGTGGTCGAAGTTGCTGCGGTTCGCCATGTCGCCGAGCAACACGACGTAGCGGACGGTCGGCCAAGAGATGTCCTGGGCGCGCGGAATCACGGAGATCGAGGGCAGCACGTCGCCGGTTCGGGTCCGGGTGAGGCGCCGCGCGGGCGCGCTGGGGGCCGAGGGCGCGCTGCTGGCGCCGATCCGCCGGATGGCCCGCTCGGCCTCGGTGCGGACGACGCGTGCCGGATCGCGCAAGAGGCCGCGCAGCGCCGCGAGGGCGGAGGGGTCGCCCAGGTTCCCGAGGCCGGTCGCCGCCGCGGCGCGCACCGCCGGGCTCACGTCGCGCAGCGCGCCGACGAGGTCACCGGTCACGCTCCGATCGTGCGTGCTCCCGAGCGCGAGGGCGGCGCGGACCCGAGCACGAAAGTCGTGGCTACCGCGCAGCACGCGGAGGATGGTCGAGTGATCGCGTTGCGCGACGCCCGAGGAGACCGCCAACCCGAGCGCGAGGGCGGCGGCGACGGTCAAAGCGACCGTCCGGAACAGCGACGACGAGTAGTGAGTCCGACGAGACATCGCGTGGCTCGTGAGCTCCACTCTACCTACCCGCCCCGGACCCGGGTCAAACCCTCCGTGCATCGTGCAATGATTCCGGTGACCTACGAGTCCGAGGGGGCGCGGGCAGGCGTAACGTCCTCCACACGTCGTACCTCTGCGGTCGTCCCCGAGAGGGCGTCGTCGGTGACGACTTCGATCTGCTCCGCGGGCACGCCCCGGCTGCTCAGCGCCTCGCGAAGATGGGTCACGCGCGCCTCGTCGCCGGCTGGGATGGCGATCGTCCACCGCGCGCCCCAGCGCGCCAGGAGCTGGCGGGCGAGCTGATCGACCGCGCCGTTGGACGCCGCCGGGATGCCGCCGCTCCGGTCGAAGCGGATCCGCCCGCGGAGGTTCGGCGGATCACCCTCACCTTCGTCGCGCCAGAGCGCCCGGCCACCCGGCTCCGGGCAGCCGTCCTCGTCGGCGCGGCCGTCGATGTCCTCGCGCTGGTCGGCGCAGCGATCGTCGGCGTCCAACACCCCGTCGCGATCGTCGTCCGGATCGGGGCAGCCGTCGGCGTCGTCGTGGCCGTCGCGGTCCTCCGCCACGCGCGGGCAGGCGTCGTCCGCGTCGCCGACCCCGTCGCCGTCGTCGTCCGGATCGGGACAGCCGTCTTCGTCCTCGAAGCCGTCCCGATCCTCGGCCTCGTCGCGGCAGTGATCCTGGGCGTCCGGCACCCCGTCTGCGTCGTCGTCGGGGTCGGGGCAGCCGTCCTCGTCCTCGTGCTCGTCCCAATCCTCGGCGGCGCGCGGGCAGGCGTCGTCGCGATCCTCGATGCCGTCCTGGTCGGTGTCGACGACGGGATCGTTGCAGCCGTCTTCGTCCTCGTCGCGACCGAAGTCGGAGGCCTCGTCCGGGCAGCGGTCGTCGTCGTCCGGGACGAGATCTCCGTCGTTGTCCGGGTCGGGGCAGCCGTCTTCGTCCTCGAAGCCGTCGACGTCCTCGGGAAGGCGCACGCAGTCGGCGCGCTCGTGCTCGTCGGTGATCCCGTCGCCATCGGCGTCGTGGGTGCGCGGCGCCCAGGAGAGCGCGTACATGCCGCGGACGGTCGGGGTGCCGACGCCGCTGGTGAGCCCGGTGCCGACCAGCCAGGTCATCATCAGATCGCCTTCGGCCCAGCGAACGCCGATGTCCCCTTCGGCCGCCGTCGACGCGCCGAGGAAGGCCTGCTGATCGAGGGCGGTGTCGACGCGGACCTCGAGGATGGCGGTGGTGTTCTCGACGAAGAAGAGCGGGCTCTGGATCGCGCCGCCGAAGTAGAGCTCGTTGCCGAACTTCACGCCGAGGAGGCTCGGCTCGGCGAAGCGGTGCCGGTAGCCGACGATCGCGCCGACGCCGAAACCGAGGAAGTGGAAGTCGCCGATCACGGCGCCCTCGAGCTGCGGCGCGCCCTCGCCGGCGAAGGTGTGCTCCATGCCGACCGGGACGGTGCCGCCGAGCTGGATGGCCAATCCACCGCCCTCGTTCGAGTCGTGGTCGACCCCGGCGCCGTCGCCGAGGATGCGTATCCGCGTCGCCAGGTAGGGATCGCGGACGGCCACGGTCGAGAGCCGGGCGCTGGTGCCGAGCGGGGCGCCGTTGGCGTCCTGCCAGACGGCCATCGGTACGTCGACGACCACCGCGACGCGATCGAAGAGGCCGATCTGACCGATGAAATCGGCGCTGACGCGATGCTGGACGATCGGGATGCGCGTTCCGTCGCTCAGGCGCTGTAGGCTGAGCGGGTTGAGCTGGTAGCCCGTCCACAGCGCGACGTTCCAGCCGAAGGGGCCGGGCGTGCGCGTCCCCGGGATGCCGAGGAAGCCGTAGCGGTCGGGGGACGGGCGGAAGCGGCCGATGTCGAGGTTCCCCACCTGAGCTTGCGCGGCCGAGGCGGTGGCGAGCGTCAGAGCGAGCACGAGCGCGGCGCGTCGGATCATCGGGGCGCGAGCATACCAGTGAACGGCGCGCGTTCGTTCGCCGAGCGCGCCGACGGTGAGCGGCGCGCTCGGCTGTGCCATGCTCGGCTCGATGCGGTGGGAGGGATTCGTTCGCGTGCTCGCCGAGGAGCGCTTGCCGGCGGCGCTGGTCGATCTCGACGCGCTCGACCGCAACGTGGCGCGCCTGGCGCGGGCGGTGGAAGGCAGCGGCAAGACGCTGCGCGTCGCCAGCAAGTCGGTGCGGCATACGGGGCTCTTGCGGCGCATCCTGGCGGGAGGCGGCGACGCGTTCCGGGGTCTGATGTGCTTCACGCTGGAGGAGGCCTGCTTCCTCTTCGACCAGGGCTTCGACGATCTCCTGGTCGCCTACCCGAGCGTGCAGCGGGCGGCGCTCGGCCAGATGGCGGAGCGGGTCGCGCGTGGCGCGGTGATCCGCTTGATGGCCGACTCGCGGGCGCACCTCGAGGCGTACGCCCGGGCGGGCGCCGAGGCGGGATGCGCGATCGAGGCGCTGCTCGACGTCGACGCGGCGTACCAGGCGCTCGGCGGTCGATTGCATCTCGGCGTCTTGCGCAGCCCGCTCCGGAGCGCCGCGGCCGTCGGCCAGTTGGCGCGTGCGTCGAAGGCGCTCGAGGGAGTGACGGTGGTGGGCCTGATGGCCTACGAGGCGCAGGTGGCCGGGCTACCGGACGCGACGCCCTTCAGCCGAGCGCTCAACCCGGTGCGACGCGTGCTCAAGCAGGTCTCGATCCCGCAGGTGGCGTCGACGCGGCGGGCGGCGGTGGACGCGCTGAAGCGCGAGCGCGTGGCGGTCGACGTGGTCAACGGCGGTGGCACCGGCAGCGTGGGGAGCACGGTGTCCGAGCGTTGCGTCACCGAGGTCACGGCGGGCTCGGGGTTCTTGTGCTCGCACCTCTTCGACTACTACCGCGCCAGCGAGCTGGAGCCGGCCGCGTTCTTCGCGCTGGAGGTGAGTCGCATCCCGGAGCCCGGCGTCGTCACCTGCCTCGGCGGTGGCTACGTCGCGTCCGGCGAGCCGGGCTGGGATCGGTTGCCCGTGCCCTTCGCGCCGGCGGGCCTGCGCTACGTCGCGATGGAGGGCGCGGGCGAGGTGCAGACGCCGCTTCGCGTGCCGGACGGTGTCTCGATCGCGGTGGGCGATCCGATTGTCTTCCGGCACGCCAAGGCGGGCGAGCTGGCCGAGCGCTTCGACACCTATCTCTTGCTGCGGGACGGCGAGGTCGTCGCGCGCGAGCCGACCTACCGCGGCATGGGCCGCTGCTTTCTCTGAGCTACCTCGGAGCTCAGAACACGATCGGCGCGGGCGCGCTCGACTCGAACACCGGGGCGCTCGGTGCGTCCCCCCAGCGCGACACGGTCTGCTCGGGTGCGGGCGGCGCTTCGGGCGCGACGTCGACCCGCGCCTGCACCGGCGGCCGCCCGAATCTTCTGCGCGTCGGCGAGCGGCGCGTGGTCGAGATCCTCGAGGTGGCCGGCGAGCCGGTTGAGGTCCTCCTGCAGGATGGCCATCGACATCAACCACGCCCAGCCGCTGACCATCGAGAGCGCGGCGAAGATCGCCACCGGCGCGGAGCGGTCGGTGTGCTTCACGCCGTCCTGCTCGAAGAGCTCGTGGACGATGCGCGCGTTGCGGTAGCCGGCCCAGAGGCCCCAGATGCCGAACGTCAGCGCGGCCAGCACGACGTCCACCACCGGGTGCAGCTCGTCCCGGCCGCTCTCGGCGCGCAGCTCCTCGGTCGTCCGATACAGCCAGTAGTAGGCGTAGAGCGTGAGCGTCACGAACGTGAGCGCCACCACCAGAAGCGGATTTCGCTTGGTCACCGAACCTCCTTCGCAGGGATCACTACGCACGAAGGGGGCCGCTCATTTCAGGGCCGTGCGATCAACCGTAGAGGGACCGGGAGGAGCGTGCCGTTCGAGCTCGAGAGGCGGATCGCGCCACCTTCGCGCCTCACCTGCAGCACGGCGGGGCCGAATTGCCCTCGCGCCTCGATGCGCGTGGCGTCGCGCCGCAGGGCGCCAGCGTCGAGAAGCTCCGAGAGCGGGTAGCGATCCGGATCGCGGACGCCGGTCTCGTGCACGATCACGTTCCCGCGCCGGATGAAGTGGCCCACGTCGCGCTCGTTGACGTGCATCGCCCAGCGCCCGTCGTCCTGGCGCGTCCACTCGATGCGCTGCTCGTGGTCGCGGGTGTTCTCGAGCATCACCTCGGTCGCGCCCGGCGGGGCGAGAGCGGTGGCGACGGCGAAGAGGAGGGCGAAGAAAGCGTAGTCGATCATGTCGGCTCGAGGTGTGTCGATGAATCGGACCGAGCACCGCAATCGAGCCGCGTCCAGCCTCGAGGCGCCGAGAGGAGTCGTGCGAACGCACGGCGACGAACGGCAACGCCGCGGATCGGTGCGGATCGGCCGCGGGGCGACGGGAGATTCATCGACACAGCTTCAGTTCTCGTACTTGGATTCGACGGCCTCGCGGGCGAGCTCGTCGATGCTCATGCGGTCCGCGCGGCGCTTCTCGTCTTCGGTGTAGAGGGTGCGGATCACCCGCGGGTCCAGGCCGATCATGCGCGCGAGCAGCGGGCCGGCGATCCCGCCGACGATCGGATCGTTGAAGAGGTCCTGTAGCACGCGGATGAAGCGGGAGAAGGGTCGCTCGGAGACGCCCGGGCGGTGGCCGAGGAGCTGGATGCGCTTGAAGGCCTCGATCAGCCGAGTGCCGCTCGGGTCGGTCAGGTCCATCGGGCCGAAGAAGACGTCCCGGAAGAACGGGGCCGCGTGGTAGAGGAAGGAGAGCAGGGCCCAGAATCCGCGGGCTCGCTCGTCGAGCGTCTTTTTCGGCTGCTCGGCGAGCCACCCGTCGTACGCCCCGCTCGAGTAGAACTCGACCATGTGGAAGTCGACGGCGATGTGCCGGGACTCGTCGCGGTTCACCAGCCGCATCGCGGCGTGGCTCATCTCGTCGTCGACGAAGTCGTCCAGCGAGCGCAGCAGCGCGACGTCGAGGAGCAGCTCGCCCGAGGTGATGTAGGCGTTGGCGATGTCGGGCGGCAGATGATGGACCGCCTCGACGAAGGGCTTGCGGAAGCGGATGAGGTGCGGGCTCAGCGCGTAGCTGCGGTAGTGGTGCACGTCGTAGTGCGCGGCCAGCCGCTTCGCGACCTCCGAGTGCCGCTTCTCGTCGACGACGAAGGACTCGAAGATGGCCGCCAGCGTGGGGTCGTCGGTCATCCGCCGCTGCGCTTCGAAGAGCTCGCCGGCGAGCAGCTCGATGCCGCTCATGTCGGTGAAGTATTGGCAGACCGCCATCTCGTGCTCTCGCGAGAGCTCGCGCGGGTGCACGCTCCAGTCGAGGTCATCGACGTGCCACTGATCGCGGTGACACATCGTCAGCATGCGATCGAGGTCCATGCACCAAGAATAGCGACCCGAGAGGCGTCCTCCCAGGGAGGCCCTCCTGTGACGTCGCGGCGGCCTGCCTCGCCGCGCTCACCCAACGCTCGCGGCGCGCGCGCTCCTCATTCGGGATGCCGGGACTTTCCTCCACACCACCGTCCGAGGTAGGATCGTGGCTCGGAGGACGTTGTGGCACGTGTCCTTTTTCTTTCTTGTCTGGGATGGATGATGCTGGCCGCTCCCTGCGCGATGGCGCAGGACGCTCGCGGCCGGCGACGCATCGTCTGGCTCTTCGGGCTCGGCGTCGGGAGGCTCGACGACGTCCAGCGCGCCCGCGTCGGGCGGAGGCTCGACAACGAGCGGCGCCTCGTCGGGGACCTCGAGCGGGCCGGCGACCGGTGGGCCCGCGCCGATGGTCATCAACGTCAACACGCACGACGGCGAGGACGACGAG
The DNA here is from genome assembly GCA_963832725.1 of uncultured Pseudomonadota bacterium. GTDB lineage: Bacteria > Myxococcota_A > Polyangia > Polyangiales > Sandaracinaceae > JAEZBP01. The sequence goes on along the minus strand of CAWHVG010000005.1, from coordinate 782,026 downwards.
GATCCGGAGCCGCAGCAGTCCGCGATCGATCCGCACGAGCTGCCCGGACACAGCTACCACCACGTCGGCGTGTTCGCCCGCGGGCTCTTCGTCCCCCAGGCCATCCAGAACCTCTTCGTCAGCGGCGGCGCGAACGCCCTGAACGTGGGGACCGGCGTCTTCTACAACTACCGGCGCGACGGCCTGAACATCATGGCCGAGGTCTGGTGGGCCGGCTTCCACACCCAGTCGTTCTTCAAGGGGCGGAACGACATGCCCACCGAGTACGAGTGGGTCGAGTCGGAGCTCAACGCCGTGTTCGCGAACATCGTGCTGATGTGGGACCTCAACATCACCGACTGGCTCGCGTTCGAGATCGGCTTCGGCATCGGCTTCGGTGGCGTCTACGGCGGGCTCTACCGGACCGAGGCGCACCCGGCCGCGGGCGGCTATGCGCCTTGCGTCGCGCCCGGCAACCCGGACCCGGTCTACTGCGACGCGTCATCGCAGACGGGCGGCGTCGGAAGCTACGACCGGCTGCAGCGCCGCTCGCAGCCCTACAACTTCAGCGGCGGCGTCCCCCCGATGTTCTTCTGGCTCGACCTGCCGCGGGTGGCGGTGAGGATCCAGCCCATGCGGCAGCTCCAGATCCGCGTCGAGGGCGGCTACGCGCTCTACGCGCTCTACTTCGGCGGCTCGCTGGCGTTCGGATTTTGAGGGGCCTCATGTCGTACCGTCATCTCTTGCTTTTGGTCCTGGTGCTCGCCGCCCTGGCGAGCGGATGCAACGCGCTCGAGCAGGCTTGCCCGGACGGCTACTGGCGGGCCAGCACCGGCGCGGCGTGTACGCCCTATCCCTTCCCGCCCGACGGCGGAGCCGCACCGGACGGATCGACGCCCGACGGCGCGGTGGCCGATGGCGGTTCGATGGACGCGGGCGCCGCCGACGCGGGCTCGACCGACGCTGGTTCGGCCGACGCTGGCTCGGCCGACGCCAGCGCGCTGGACGCCGGGGCCGGCGCCGATGCGGCGGCGGGCGACGCTTCCACTGCGGGCGACGCGGCCGTCTCGCCGGGCGGCTGATCGCGGAGCCGCCGCGCACCTCTTGCTTGCGCGCTGGCCCGCTCGGGGCAATGGGTCGTCCCGTGAACGAAGCCGAGACGCTCGACGGTCGGGTGCTGCGGAGCCAGAGCGGCCATATCTGGGTCGAGACCGCGAGCGGTGTGGTGCACTGCTCGCTGCGCGGCCGGCTCAAGCGCGAGCGCAAGGCCAGGACCGACATCGTCGTCATCGGCGACCGCGTGCAGGTCCGACCCCTCGAGCAGGACGGAGAGGGCGTCATCGAGTCGGTGGAGCCGCGGACGAACCGCTTCGCCCGGCGCCAGCCGGGGCGGCGTGGCGCCTACAAGGAGGACGTGCTGGTCGCCAACCTCGACCGCATCGTCGCCGTGTTCGCCTGCGCCAGGCCCCCCATGAACCCGCGGGTGCTCGACCGCTTCTTGGTGGTGGCGGAGCTCGACGACATCCCGGCCGCCATCGTGGCCAACAAGATCGACCAGGTGCCGCGCGACGAGGCCGAGCGGCAGTTCGCGCCCTACGCCGCGCTCGGCTACGCGGTCCTCTACACCAGCGCCAAGACCGGCGAGGGGCTGGACGCCCTCCGCGAGCTTCTGCGCGATGAGGAGAGCGCGTTCGTCGGTCCCTCGGGCGTCGGCAAGAGCAGTCTGCTGAACACGATCGAGCCGGGGCTCGGGCTGGCCGTGAGCGAGATCAGCGAGACCCTGGACAAGGGCCGTCACACCACGCGGGTCGCCGAGCTGCACCCGCTCGCCTTCGGCGGCTGGGTCGCCGACACGCCGGGGATCCGCGAGGTCGCCTCGTTCGAGTTGCCGCCGGCCGAGCTGGCGAGCTGCTTTCCCGAGATGCGGCCCTTCCTAGGAGCCTGTCGCTTTCCGAATTGCCGGCACGAGCGCGAGCCGGACTGCGTCGTGCGGGAAGCCGTCGCCGAGGGCGCCATCCGCGCCGAGCGCTACGACAGCTATCTCCGCATCTTGCTCGCCGACGAGCGCTGAGCATTTGGCGCCGAGGCCGCTCAGCTCGCGTCGCGCTTCTTCTTCTCGGCGCCGATCCGCACGCCGAAGAGCTCCAGCCGGTGATCGACCAGCCGGTAGCCGAGCTCCTCGGCGACCTTGCGCTGGATGGCCTCGATCGCTTCGTTCTGGAACTCGATCACCTCGCCCGTCTGCACGTCGATGAGGTGATCGTGGTGCTCCTCGGGGATCTCCTCGTAGCGGGACCGCCCGTCGCCGAAGTCGTGGCGCTCGAGGATGTTCGCTTCCTCGAAGAGCCGCAGCGTGCGGTACACGGTGGCCAGGCCGATGCCCGGATCGATCTCCGACGCGCGCTGGTAGACCGTCTCGACGTCCGGATGGTCGGCCGAGTCGGAGAGCACGCGCGCGATGATGCGCCGCTGCTCCGTCATGCGCAGTCCCTTGTCGATACAGAGCTGTTCGAGACGTGACGGCATCGGCCCTCCGTCGAGCGGCGCTCGGGTGGTCCGCGGGCAGGGGGAGCGCGAGCGCGCCGCCGGCATGCGAACGGACAGAGAGGAGAAGGAAACCCTAGAACAATCGCCCGGGGGTGACCACCGCAAACGCGCCTCAGCGCAGGTCGATCAGCCAGGCATGCGCGCGCTCGCCCACGTGGAGCGTGGCCTCGATCCGAGTCGTCCCCTCCGCCACGCGGCCGATCCAGTAGCCCTCGCGGACGTCCTCGGTCGTCAGCTCGGGGGCGACCAGCCGGAGCGGCGCCGGATCCTCCGCGTACACGGCCAGGCGGCGCGGGGGCCCCTCGAAGAGGATCGCTTCGGCCAGGCAGCCCTCGTCCGACGGCTCCGGGAGCGCGCCCACCGGGCGGCCCGCGGCCGGGTCGAGCACCGCCGCCGCGTCCGCCGCCGCCAGCGTGAGCGTCCGCGGTCGAGGCTCGGCGAGGCGCCGCAGCGCGCCGAGCTCGGCCAGCATCTCCTTCGAGCGGCGGGCCCGCATCGCCAGCGACCCGGCCGCGAACCCGTCCAGGCGACCGCCGAGGAGCCGCACCAGATCGCCCGACGGAATGGTCCCGCGCGGGTCGGCCGACTCCTCCGCCGGTAGCGGGCGGCTGGACAGCGCACGCAAACCGTCCCGCGCGATCGCAGCGCAGAGCCGAAGCGCCTCCAGCGCGTCCTCGTCCTCGTCCGGCGCGCCGCCGACGTGCAGGAGCGCGCGTTGGCCGCGCTTGCGCAAGCGATCCCGCTCCGGGCTCGGGATCCGCGCCAGATCCCCCGTCAGCTCCAGGGCGACACAGAGCGCGAGGGCCTCGAGCACCGGCGTCGGATCCTCGCCGGGCTCCCACTCGCCGGCCCGAGCGTCGAGCTCCCGCCATTCGCTGATCAGCGCGTCCAACATCATCGTGACTCCCGCCTGATTCGGAGGCGCGCGCGGCGCCCGGTCGTCGAGCGTGGTGCCGTCGCCGGCAGCGCACCGCTCTCGCCCCAGACGGGGAGGATCCCGCCGGACTGACGCGGAAGGACGCGCGGGGGCTGATTTTCGACCTCGAGGGGCCAAATTCGCGACCTGCCCCGCGTTTTGGACGGATCGCCGGGCCTCACGGGGTCTCCTCCGGCCGATCCTTGCGGCGATCGGGTCGCGGGAGCCCGGCGTCGGCCCGACGCTCATCCACCAGCTCCCGCAAGATGGCGATCACCGGCCCGTCCTCGGCCCGCCCCTCGTCGTCGAGACTCCGTTCCCAGCGGTCGAGGCCCAGCGCGACCGGCTTCCGCCCCCGCTCGACCCACTTGTAGATGCGGTCGTTGCCCAGCGGCTCGCCGTGGTCGAGCGCGCCCGCGATGGCGTCCACGTCGGCGTCGCACACCAGGCGCAGCAGGGTGGCGTGGGCCTGCGTGCGCCGGAGCTGGCGCCGGGCGGCGTTCTTTTCGGTCTCCTCCAGCTCGCGGTGGACGTGCTCGAGGACGGTGCTCACCAGCGCCGAGAGCGCCCGCGGATTGGGCGGCGCGCCGCGCTCGTCGGCCAGCCGGTCGATCCGCGGCGTGGCGTCCTCGCGGCGAGGCTCGGTGATCAGCGCGCTCTGCACCGGATCGCGCGCTCTGGCGCGAATGGCGTCCACCCGCTTGCGGCGGACGATGGTCGCGATCCATTTCGCGGCCTGGAGCGGTCCCTCCGCGCGCATGCCCTGGATGTGGCGGATCAGGCTGATCAACGCTTCCTGGCGGGCGTCCTCGGTCTCCTGCTTGGTGCCGGGGAAGGCCTGCTCCAGCCAGCGGGCGACCTCGCGCCAGCGGCCCTCGTGCCGCGGGTCGCACGGATCCTCCGCGTCCCGGAGGAAGCAGAGGTGCTCGTAGAGTCGGTCGACCGGGGGGAGGGCCACGGCCGGCGATTGTCCGAGGCCGGGCCCGCGCTGTCAAATGGCCTTCGCCTCGATGTCCTCTCGCAACGGTGGTCTCGCGGTCGGCGCCGCGCTAGGGGAGCGAGGTGAGCGACCAGACCTCGAACGACTTCGCCGAGATGCTCAACGACCGCCTCGGCGGCCTCGACCAGGCGCTCGGCCTGCGCTTCGTCCGCGCCACGACCGACGAGGTGGTGGCGGAGCTCACGGTGGGGCCGACGCATCTGCAGCCCTACGGGTTGGTGCACGGTGGCGTGTACTGCGCGATGGCGGAGACCGTGGCCTCGGCGGCCGCGGCGATCCACGCCATGGCCCGCGGCCGGCACACGGTGGGGCTCGAGAACAGCACCTCGTTCCTGCGCGCCGTGCGGGGCGGGACGCTGCGCGCGACCGGGAGGCCGCTGGCGGCCGGGCGCCGCTCGCACGTGTGGGAGGTCGCGATCCGCGACGACGAAGGAAGGCTCGCCGCCACGGGCCGAGTGCGCCTGCTCATCCTGGATCCGGACGCGCAGGTCGCGGGAGAGACCGTGCGGGTCGCCGGCGAGGGCGGCCCGAAGCACGGCTGAAAGTGCGCGTCCGCGGCAGGAAACGTTGCGCGCCGGCTTGCGTTCGGCGCCGAACGTGCGAGGCACCGGCGTGGTTTTCGACGATTTGGGCCTGAAGGCCCCGCTCCTCCGCGCAGTTCGCGACGCCGGCTATGAGACGCCGACGCCCATTCAGCGCGAGGCCATCCCCCCCGCGCTCGAAGGGCGCGACCTGCTCGGTTGTGCGCAGACCGGAACCGGCAAGACCGCCGCGTTCTCGCTGCCCCTCCTGCAACGGCTCGACGAGTCGGCCGGCGACGAGCCGGCGCTGCGCGCCCTGGTGCTCACGCCGACCCGCGAGCTGGCCATCCAGATCGGTGAGTCGCTCTCGACCTACGGCAAGCACCTCGAGGTCTGGCACACCGTCATCTTCGGTGGCGTCAACGACAAGCCGCAGATCAAAGAGCTCCGCCGCGGGGTCGACGTCTTGGTGGCGACGCCGGGCCGACTGCTCGACCTGATGCAGCAGGGCTACGTGCGGCTCGAGCAAATCGAGATCTTCGTGCTCGACGAGGCCGACCGCATGCTCGACATGGGCTTCCTGCCCGATGTGAAGCGGGTCATCGCCAAGCTCCCGCGGAAGCGGCAGACGCTCTTCTTCTCGGCGACGATGCCGCCCGACATCCGGGCGCTCTCCGACTCGCTCCTGTCGGATCCGGTGAGCGTGGCCGTGACGCCGGTGAGCTCGACGGCCGAGCGCATCGACCAGCGCCTCTACTTCGTGGACAAGAAGGACAAGCCGCGCCTCCTGGTCGACCTGCTCGAGAGCGAGCCGTCCATCGAGCACACGCTCGTGTTCACGCGGACGAAGCACGGCGCCAACAAGGTCGTGAAGCAGCTCGAGAAGGCGGGGCTGCGCGCGGCGGCCATCCACGGGAACAAGTCGCAGAACGCCCGCGAGCGGGCGATGAACGCGTTCCGGAGCGGCGAGCTGCGCTTGCTGGTGGCGACCGACATCGCCGCCCGCGGGATCGACGTCGAAGGGATCACCCACGTGATCAACTTCGACCTGCCGAACGTGCCCGAGACCTACGTGCACCGCATCGGCCGCACGGGTCGTGCGGGCGCGGCGGGGGTCGCGCTCTCGTTCTGCGACGTCGAGGAGCGCCCCTACCTCGCCGACATCGAGCGGCTGACGAAGCAGCACCTCGAGCGCGTCGAAGAGCACGCTTTCCAGGCCAGCGAGCCGCCTCCCAGGCCCACCGATCTGAGCCGCAAGGGGCGTGGCGGACCGAGCAGCCCGCGCGGCGGCGGACCCCAGCAGGGTCGCGGCAAGCCCTCGCAGGGGCAGGGCCGAGGCAAGCCGGGCCCTGGTCGTCGGGGTGGATCGCGTCGCGGCGGTCGCCGCCAGGGCGCGTCCGCGAACGCCCGAGCGTAGGCCTCGGGGGGCCGGTTCCGGCCCCGTGGTGCCGATACCCCGCAGCTTCCCGCGGGCCGGCTCGCGGTCTCGCCGCGCTCCCCGGATCGACACGGGTCGGAGCCGCGCGCTGACGCCCGTCGCTTCGCTTCAACCGAGGCGCACGCAGCGCGAGATCAGGGTGTCCAGGGCTCGGGCGGCGCGTGGGCGGCCCGGCGCGTCCAGCAGGGCACGCGTGGCTTCCAGCGAGCGGCCGAGGTAGGCGCCGACCCGGTCGTGGCGCGGCACGTGATCGAGCGCGCGGCGGGCGCGGCCGGCGATGTCGCTGCCCCAGGCGCCGGTGGCCAGCCGAGCGCGGGCTTCGAAGAGAACGTTCAGGTGCGCCATGAACGCCAGGTGGGGCTCGAGCGCGCGTCCGTGGGCCAGCGGCGACGCCGCCAAGAGCTCGAACCCGCGCGCTCGCTCGGTCGCGTGGACCAGCGCGAGGCCGAGGTGCCGTCGGGCCAAGAGGCCGGGCAAGGGGGCCTCGGCGAGGCTCACCCGTACGGCAGGCACGTCCAGCGCGTCGATGGCGGCCTCGAAGCGCCCGAGCTCGAAGAGCGCGCTTCCCCAGGAGGTCCGCACCCAGCTCTCGCTGGCCCGTCTCGCCGAGCCCTCCGGTCCACGCTCGAGCTCCTCCATCGCGGCCTCGTATTGGGCGCGCGCGTCGTCTTCGCGGCCGGCGGCGCCGTAGGCTTCGACCAGGTAGGCGCGCGTGCGGGCGGTGCGGTGCGGCTCGTGGGAGAAGGTGATCTCCAGCGACTCGTCGAACGCGGCGACGGCGCGCTCCACCTGCCCGCGCGCGAGCGCCACCAGCCCCAGCACGCCGAGCGCTTTGATCTGCGCGCCGCGAAGTCGGGCGCTCTTGGCGACACGCACGGCGCGCGAAGCGGCGCGGGCGGCTTCCCCGAAGCGGGAGAGCTGACGGCAGGTCATGGCCCGCTGCAGGTAGAGGTAGGTGATCGGTGCGTCCGGCACCGCGCGACGGCCTTCTTCCGAGCTCAGGAGGGTCTCCGCTTCGCGAAGGAGCTCCAGGCTGCCGGCGGGATCGCCGAGATGCCGCTGTGCGCCGGCCAGGAGCGCGAGCAGCTCCACCCTGAGATCGACGCGGTAGCCCGGCAGCGTGCCGGAGATGCGGGCGATCCGCTCACGGACGCTCGGCCATCGATACCCACGCCAGCCGGTGCGCGAGAGCGCGCGCGCTTCGTCGGCCGCCTGCTCCGGCTCCAGTCTCGGTGCGCTCGTCGGGTCCAACGCGGCGTCCAGCAGCGACGCCGCGTCCTCGACGCCGATGAGCTCGATGCTCGCGCCGGTCGATCGGGCGCGCGCGAGATCGCCGGCCGGCACGACCAGCGCTCGCATTCCGAACGCGCGCGCGGCTCGAACCTTGGCTTCGATCTCACCGACGCCGACCACCCGATCGCCGCGCAGCTCGCCGGTCACCGCCACGTCGGCGCGGGCCGGTCGCTCGGTCCACAGCGAGGCGGCCGAGACGAAGGCGGCCGCGCTCAGCGAGCGCCCTTCCACGCGCGCGTGGCGCAGCGCGCCGGGCTGGGCGGCCACCAGCCGGTGGAGCGCTGGCTCGCTGGGCGGCGGGGCGATGCCCGCGGCCGCGGTGATGGCGTCGGTGACGGCGCGGCGAGCGTCCGGATCGAGGAGCCCGTCGTCGCCGGCCAGCCCGACCGGATCGAAGGTCACGTAGAGCTGCCGTACGAACGCGAGGCCGCGCTCTCGCGCCACCAGCGGCACTGCGACCGCATGCGGAAGGCGGGGCGCCTCCGAGGCGGCGATGGTCGAGGCGTCCACCCGCAGCGAGCGCGCTTCCTCGCGGAGCGTTTCGCCCACCGCGCCCGGATCCGCGAGCAGGAGCCCCCGGGCCAGCGCGTCGAGCGCGAAGCGGCGCTCGGCGATGGAGCGCGCCGCCCGCGCGCGTTCCATCAAGAGATCGACGCGGCCGGCGACGATCGCCAGCTCCGGGTCGAGCGAGGTCAAGCGCCCGTCAGGTCAGGAGCTGCTCGAAGAGGGCGAAGTTCTCGACCTCTTCCTCGGCGATCTCGCCGTCGGCCTCGATCATCTCGCGCGCCGTCGACAGGAAGAGCGCGCGGTGCTCGCGCGGGATCTCCGTCGGGTCGAGCTCCTCGGCGCGCGGCGGCATCTCGAGCCACTCGTCGGCCTGGCCCCGCTCGTCCGGATCGAGCTTGAGCTTGCGCACCAGCTTGTGCACGAAACTCCGCTCCGAGTCGGCGATCTGCAGATCCGCCCACGCGAAGGAGCAGACGAACTTGACCAGGCGGAGGCGGTCCTCCTTGCTCAGCTCGGAAAGCGTCATGGCTGCCCATCCCCTCGAGATGGTGATCGGTCTCCCCGCCAACAGGACGGGGCCGGAGCTCGATTCGAGACCGCTCCCGTCGCCCACGCGGCGGAACGGGACAGAATCAAGCTCCTAGGAGGGCGGACTCTACTCGGAATGCCGCTGGCCTGCCATGCCACCGACGCTATCGGCGGCACAGCCCATGGCTCGATCGCTAGTCATCGCGGAGAACATCCACAGGCCCGCGATCGTGCCCACGACGAGGATGAGCACCAGCCGCACGAGAAAGCGACGGTCCTTGCGGAGAGCCTGTTCTTCGAGGTCGGCCATGGACGTTCCGATGCTCGAGGATCGGTGGTGCGGGCTGCGCGCGCAACACGCGATTCGCGTCTCGGCGCGGGCGATCTCCCCAACGTGAGGCATTTGGCAAGCAGATCGCGTTGATCGAGACCTCGTTTTGCGCGATACCACCCCCCGCCAGGATGGGGCTTGGAGCCTCATCCGTACGCAGCAGCATCGGGAGGACACGGATGACCACGGTGACCATGCCCGCGCTCGGCGAGAGCGTCGTCGAGGGGCAGATCGGTGAGTGGCTGGTGAAGGAAGGGCAGCGGGTCGAGCGCGACCAGCCCCTCGTCACGGTCCTGACGGACAAGGCGGACACCGAGATCCCGGCCCCGGAGGCGGGCGTCGTCACGAACGTGAAGGCGCAGGAGGGCGACACCGTCTCGGTCGGTGCCGAGCTCTGCGAGATCGACCCCGCCGGGAAAGCCACCGCGCCCGCCGCGGCGCAGCCGGAATCGAAGCCGGCTGCCGCGCCGGCGTCCGAGTCGGCAGCCGAGCCGGAAGGGCGTGCCGCGCCGCCGGCCGCGCCTCCCTCGGTCCGCAAGCTCGCCCTGGAGCACGACGTCGATCTCGGCTCGGTTCGCGGCAGCGGCGAGGGCGGGCGGATCACTCGCGAGGACGTGATGCGCGCCGCCGCAGGGCCCGCTCCCGCGCCTCGCCCGGCGGAGCCGCCGCCGCGACCGGCGCCAACCCGTCAGCCCGCTTCTTCGGGTGGTCCGGCTCCGATGCGCTTCGACAGCGGCGCCTTTCGCGTGCCGCCCTACCAGCCGAAGCCGGGCGACGAGGTCATCCCCTTCAGCCGCCGTCGCCGCATCATCGCCGACCACATGGTCTACTCGAAGCTGACCTCGCCCCACGTGGTCACCTTCGCCGAGACCGATCTCCACAAGACCTCGCAGCTTCGCAACGCGCACAAGAACGAGCTCAAGAAGGAGGGCATCGGACTCACCTTCCTCTCGTTCGTGGCCGCAGCCACCTGCCGCGCGCTGCGCGAGCACCGCGTGATGAACGCGCGCGTTCTCGAGGGCGAGTACGCGCTCATCAAGGAGATCAACCTCGGCATCGCGGTGGAGACGCCGGACGGCCTGGTGGTGCCGGTGGTGCGGCACGCCGACGAGCTCAGCGTGCGCGGGCTGGCCCGCGCCATCGGTGAGCTGGCGGTGAAGGCGCGCGACGGTCAGCTCACGCCCGACGATCTGGCCGGCAAGACCTTCACGATCAGCAACCCGGGCCGCGAGGGCAACCTGGTCGGTGGCGCCATCATCTCGCAGCCGAACGTGGGCATCCTGCGGATGGGCGAGATCAAGAAGCGCGTGGTGGTCGTCGAGCACGAGGGTGTGGACACGATGGCCATCCACCCCGTGATGTTCTCGGCGCTCTCCTACGATCACCGCGTGGTCGACGGCGTGGAGGCCAACCGCTTCCTCTACCGCGTCCACGAGCTGCTCGAGGCCGGCGACTTCGAGGTCTGAGGCTCCGCCGCCTCGCGACGCGTTTCGACCCCGGCCGCCTTCGAGCGACCGGGGTCGATTTGCGTGAGCGGCCCGGCTCGGGCTCAGAAGCTGCCGGCGACGACGAGCCCGCCGCCGTTGCGACCCACGCTCGGCGCGACGCGCAGATGCGCCGACTGCGCGTCGGCAGGGTGGTCCAAGCCCTGCAGGATGAAGAAGAAGGTCGCCAGGCCCGCCGAGGCGACCGCGCCGATGATGAAGAGATCCGTGATGATCGAGGTCGTGTTGGCCAGGTCGGCGGCGGAGACCCCGTCGGCGTGTGCCTGCGCGCGGTCCGCCTGCGGGAGGCTCGGGTCGTTCGATCGCACCACCGCGTCGTTGAAGTTGCCGTTCGCCACCAGCGCGATACTGCCGGTGATGATGGCCGCCACGGTGAACACGGCCGCCGCGCTGCCGCTGACGACGAGCTCGGTGGTCACGCGGGGCTCGAATGCGCTGCCGCTGGTGACGGGCTCGGGTTCGGGCGCTTCGGTCACCGCGGCCGTGGTCGGCTCGGGCTCGACGGCGGCTGGCTCGGCCGCAGGCTCGATCGCGGGCTCGGCGGTGGCCACCGGTGCCGTGTCCTGTCCGCGCTCCAAGCGGATGGCCACCGTCGCGGTCTCCCCGCCGGCGACGTGGACCTCGCGGTGCTCCGAGCGATAGCCCTCGAGCCGGACGTCGATTTGGTGCGTGCCCGCCGTCAGCCGAACCGGCTCCAGGATGGGCGTCCGCCGCGTCTCCGCGGAGTCGATGGTCACGGTGGCGCCGTCCGGGGTCACGGCGATGCGGGCCTCGCCCACGCGCTGCCGGAGCCGGCGCACCGCCACTTCCACCTCGTGCCGCTGCTCGGGCGAGGCCGAGTCGGCCTCCGCCAGGAAGCGCTCGAAGTGGTGCAGCGCCTCCAATGGTCGGTCCAGGTGCTCGTAGCAGTTGGCCATGTTCACGCGCACCATCGGGTGCGGCGCCAGGCGGTAGGCCTCCTGGAATGCTGCGAGCGCGCCCTGGTAGTCGCCCCCTTCGTAGCGGGACACACCCAGGCTGAACTGCTGGCGGGCCTCGGCTCGCGTCGCCTCGTCCTGGGCGGTGGCGAGATTGGCCAGGCCGAGCGTCAGGGCGATGGCGACGAGGGGCAGACGCGAACGGATCATGCGGCTCCTCCGTGGCGGGCTCCGTGCCCGCGGGGCGGGCGCCAAGATACGGAGGGGCGAGGAACGCAGTCAACCGGCGGCGGGCGCTTCGAGCGCTCGAGCGAGCGCCGCGCGGGCCCGCTCCTCGTCGATGCGGTTGCCGGCGAGCGCCGACAAGGCCTCGCGAACGGAGGGATCCGCGCAGACCGCGGCCGCCTTCCGCAAGAGCGCCGCGCCGCCTGGAGCGACCCGCAGGGCAAACGCCGCCGCGATCCGTCGGGAGGCCTCGGTCGCGGGGTTGCGGACGATGCCGGAGAGGCGTTCGGCTTCCAGGGCCGCTCCGCGGTAGCTGGTGAACCGGCTCGCGCACTCGATCGTGCGGCGCCATCGGTCGAGATCGTCGGTCGGTAGCGCCAGCGCCGCCGCCCCCGTGCCCGCCGCCTCGCCTTTGGCCACCATGCTCACGCCCTCGCGCAGGAGGGCCTCGACCAGCCGCGCGCGGTCCGGTGCGAGCGCGCCGAGCGACGTCGGGGCGCCTCTCCGGGCCCGAACGACGAGGACCTTGCGGCCGAGGGGCGCCGCGCGCGTCTCGACCCCGGCGAGGTCTCGGTAGGGCAGATAGCGCCGGCCGAAGCGCCCGACGACCCGGACGCCGTCTGCGCCGAGGATCAACCGGCGGGAACCGTGCGAGCCGAGGAACGCCGTCGCGACGGCCAGCGGCAGCACCGGCCACCCGTCCGGCCCACTCGCGGCGATCACCATCGCCGCCGCGCAGGGGATGAACCAGGCCACGCAGCATCGCCAGAGCCGCGTCGTGTCGTCCTCGAGCGCGAGGCGATAGGCGCGCCGGTCACGCGCTGCCGCCCGGAGCATGATCACCGCGCGCGCCGCAGCCTCGGGCGAGAGGAACGTGAGCTGCGCCTCGTCACCCTTCGCGTCGAGGACCTCGACCCGCGCCGGTTCGGGCCGCCACACCACGCTCAGCTCGGATCCGCGCCGCCGCCATCGGGCTCGTCCGTCGGTGTCGATCAAGAGGACGGCGCCTGCCTCGTGGCGAAGCGTGAGCGGCCCCGTCACGTGGGAGCGGACGGCCAGCGCGAGGAGCACGGGGGCGAAGAGCGCGGCGAACGCGCCGAGCCACGCCAGCCCGAACGCGAGCCAGACCAACGCGTCGGAGCGCGGCTCGAGCAACCAGCACGCGACGCCGATGGCCAAGAACGGCACCCCCGCGAGCGGCGCCAGCGAGGCCGACGCCCGCACGCGGTGCTCCCGGATGATCTCGACACGCTCGACACGCACCGCGTACGGCTCCCGCCTCGTGTCCGCCGGCCTGGGACCACGCATCCCCGTCGCGCTCGGAACGGTTGAGCGCGTCGACGCCCTCGGAACGGCAGACCGGCGCCACGCAACCGTCTCTAGTACCGGCGGCCCGAAGTTCGACCCGGGTTTTTGCGAAGGCGAGGGCGCGCGAGGGGCAGTCGCCCAACGGAGCTATGCAGAGCCCTCTGGCGAGCGCGCGACGGAGGGCTGCGCTTCCTCGCGGGTGCCCATCAGGTAGTCCCAGACGATCAGCGCTTCGCCGAAGTTGACCTGGGCGCGGGCGTGGTGGCGGTTGTGGAAGGCGGAGGTGTTGAGCCCGACCTTCGGCAGCACGGCCTCGACCAGCTTCGACGCGGCGCCGCAGTGCAGGTAGAGGTTGAGTGTCACGAAGCCCGCCACCAGCGCGAAGTACACGGGCGCGTAGTGCGGCGCCCACGGGAACGCGAGGAAGACGACCGGCCAGAAGGTCAGCACCGACTCCACGACGCCCACCGCGAACGAGGAGAAGGACGTCGGGTCGCGGTAGCCGTGGTGGGCGCGGTGGAAGGCGAAGAGCCACCGCGTGTGCAGCAGGCGGTGCTTCCAGTAGAGCCACGCGTCGAGCACCACGAGCGCGCCGAGCGTGCCGCCCACCACCGCGCCGAGCCCGCCGGCCTCCTCGAGCGTCCACACCAGCCCCGTGGGCTCGCCGCTCCAGATGCGCGCGAGCGGCCACGCCAAGAAGCACGCCGCTACGAGCGACGCGAGCAGCGTGTCGCGGCTCCCCCGCCACGCGAAGCGCGGTAGACGCCGCGGTCCCTGCAGCCGCGCGGGGCTCCTCTCCGCCACCCGCGTGAAGAGCGCGGCGCCCGCCAGCACGCTGCCCGCGATGCCCGCGAATCCGGCTGCGAGCGCCAGGTAGAAGAGCTTTGGCCCCTCCGGACAGAAGAGCCCGGCGCCCACCAGCGCGGCGAGAACCAGCCTCTCAATCCACCGTGCTCTCTTCATGGCGTCCTCCCGAACACGACGACTCGATGACGTTACACTGTGTAACGCATTTCGTGGCGCAATGGAAACGCCCGCGAGACACGGTGGCGTGGGGTACGCTGCGAGCCCATGCCGCCGCGCAAGACGACGAAGAAGGCTCGGACGGCGCGCGTCCCGCCCGAGACGCGCCGGCGGCAGCTCATCGACGAGGCCTCACGGATCCTCACCGAGGAGGGTCTCGAGCGCTTGCAGGTCAGCTCCCTGGCCGAGCGCGCCGGCGTCTCCCGCCCGCTCGTCTATCGGATGTTCCCGACCCGCCATGCGCTGGCGCGGGCGATCCTGGAGGACTTCTCGGAGGCCATCGACAAGCGCTTCCACCGCGCCCTCCTGCGCACGCTGCCGGCCGGCACCATCGAGAGCATCACCACCGCGTTCATCGAAGCGTGCTGTGACGTCATCGAAGAGAAGGGCGCGGGCCCCTGGCTCCTGCTCGACGCCCGCGGCACCGAGCCCGAGATCGCCCGCATCAGCCGCGAATCGTTCGCGCACTTGCTCGGACCTTGGCAAGGGGAGCTCGCGACCTTCACCGGCACCAACGCGAAACGCGCTGCGAACGACCTCTGGATCATCGTCGCCGCGGGTCGCGCCGCGCTCGGCGGATGGATCGACGGGTCGATCAGCCGGCACGAAGCGGTGGCCGACGCCACCCGCGCGGTCAGCGCGCTGGTCGCCGCGTTTCAGGCCCCGCCGCCCGCGCAGTCCAAGAAGCGTAGGCGCTGAAGCCCATCCCGGGGTGCTCACGCCTCATCGAGGTGCCTCGCCCCAACGAACCGGGCGCATCCGCTCCGGAACGACGCCGCGGGTCAGCAGCTTCGCCGGCTTCGCTCGGGGGAGCTCCCGTACGGGATCATTCCCGGCGTGGAGGAAGAGGTGCGCCGATGTGACCGGAGCATCAATCGAGGTTGATGCCCGCCTCGATCAGCATTTCGTCCAAGGGTAACATGCCCTTCTCCGCGATGAGCACGTCCGGGCCCAGACGACCGCGCGCCTCCGCCGTGTCGCAGGTGAGTACGATCACCTGCGTGCCGCTCGCCGCGAGCTCCTGAACGAGCTCGGTGCTCGTCTCGGTCTTGCTCAACCAGAAGTCACAGACGGCCACGTCGAAGCGCTGCTCGGTCGTGGCGGCACGGGCTTCTGCGAGGGACGCGACGAGGGTTCCCTCCAGCTCGTGTCGCCCTTCGATCGCGCGCTGCCAAAGGCGCTGGAACATCGGGTCGTCGTCGACCAACAAGACGCGGATCGGCATGGCGCCCACGAGGGTACGTCAGGTTCTCGAGTCGACGCCAGCGCGCGGCGCGCGAGTCGGGGGGAGAACGGCCGCTGTGCCGCTACCACGGGCGCGGATCGAAGTGGGAAGACCTCGACTCCGCCGGTGCCGACACCTCCACGCCGGTCGTAGGTCCTTTCTCCTGCCCGCATGTGTCATCCTGGCGGGGTGCTGCTGCTCAATCCCCTCCGGTCCCGCCCGCCGTCCGTCGGCCGCTTCCCGACCGCCGCCGGTGCGTTTCCCGTAGTCGGCCACATGCCCGCGCTCGCCACCGACACGCTGGCGTTCCTGCGCGAGGCCGAGCGGCGTCACGGGACCTTCTTCTTCGTCGAGCAGGGCTTCGGCAATCGCATGCTGGTGTGCACGGATCTCGCCGCGTTCGATGGGTACAAGACCCGGCTCGGATCCTCGGCCTACATGCGCGCCGCGCCGCTGGGCGACATCTTCGGCGAGTCCGTGATCGGGCAAGACGGAAAGACGCATCAGCGGATGCGCGCGGTGCTGAACGGGCCTTTCACGCCTCGAGGTCTGTCCGCCGCCGAGGTAGGCCCGATGATCGCCGGCGTCGTGGAGCGCCGCGTGCGCCGCTTGGTGCGAGGTGAGCCCTTTCGCGTTCTGGCCGAGACGCGCGAGCTCGCCCTCGACGTGATCTTCCGCATCGTCGGGGTCGGGGACGAGGATCTGTCGGAGTGGCGCGAGCACTACCAGGACGCGCTGCTGCTCCTCGTGAACCTGCCGGTCATGTTTCCGGGCTCCCCGCGCTGGCGTGGCCGCCGCGGCAAGACGTGGATCGACGCGCGCCTCCACGCGAGCATCCGCGCTGCGCGCCGGGAAGGGCCGGGGCGCGAGGGCTTGCTTCCCGCGCTCGTCCACGGGCGCGGCGCGGAGGGCGAGACGCTCAGCGACGACGAGCTGGTCGACAATCTGCGCCTTCTGATGCTGGCCGGGCACGAGACGAGCGCGTCGACGATGGCCTGGATGCTCGGCTTCCTCGCTCAGCGGGCGGATCTCTGGGATCGGCTCTCATCCGAGGTGTGCGCGTTCGGACGCGTGCCTCGCACACCGGCCGAGCTTCGCGAGCTCCCCTTCACCGAAGCGCTCTTCCGCGAGACCTTGCGGCTCTATCCGCCGGTGGCCAATGACGCGCGCACGCTGACGGGCGATCTCGAGCTCTCTGGCCGTGTCGTCCCCGAGGGCACACGCCTCAGCATCCCGATCATGCACCTCTCCCGTCACCCCGAGCTCTACGAACGACCCGACGAGCTCTGGCCGGATCGTTGGCTCGGCAAGAAGAGCATCGGTCCCCTCGAGCTCATGCAGTTCGGAGGCGGGCCGCACTTCTGCCTCGGCTACCACCTCGCCTGGATGGAGATCATGCAGTTCGCCGCGACGCTCGCGTTGGTCTGTGCCGAGCGCGATGTCGCGCCCCGTCTCGCCAGCGATCCGCCCGCGCCGCGCTACCTGCCGCTCCTCCACCCGTCGGGATCGCTCCGCGTGACGTTCGACGCGCGCGGTTGAGGGGCGCCGCGACGTTCGGCCACGGCGCTTCCTCCTGCGCCCGGCCGGGCCCACGCCTGCGGCTCGTGGGAGCGAGTTGCGCCGCCGAGCCCGATCGACGCGGATCACGCCGTGGACGGTTCGGGGCCGTGCGCCATCGGACGCCACCGTCGCGCGAGCGCCATGAGTCCCACCGCGGCGAGGACGGCGAGCCCGAGCAAGGCGAGCATCAGGAGGAACGCGCGATCGATCCAGCTCCGCACCATCGCGTCGGTGCGCTCGAGCGTCTCGACCCGCTCCTGATGGAGGAATCGCGAGAGGACTCGAGGACTCTGCGCTCCTGCTCGAGTGTCTCCGCGAGCGAGCGTTGCGGCGTCCTCAGCGCCTGGTCGACTCCCTCGAGCGGTTCGGCCTCGACCGCGCCCTCGGGTGTGCGACCCGCGTGGGCGACGCCGAGCAGCTCGGCCAACGAGGCGGAGATCCCCGTCAGCAGCGCCGTCTGTCGGCCGAGGAGGGGCGGATCGCGGACGAGCTCGCGCGTGAAGTACTCCGCCTGCCAGCGCACCTGCTTGAAGAGCGTCGTCGAGAGCACGTCCATGCGAGCGCTGAGATCCTGCGAGGTCTCGATCAGCGCCGCGGCCGCGCCCATGGGCGAGACGCCGCTCGTCGCGGTCACCTCGGCCAGGAGCGGCGCGGTCGAAGGCCGCACGCCGCTGTGTCGGATGGGGTGAGCCCGCGCCCACGCCGTCACCTCGGCGCGTGCTCTCGATACGTCCCCGCGTCCCGTGACGTCGCTCCACAGCGCGCTCATCTCGCTTTCCATCGTGGCGAAGCGTTCCCTCGCCATCGCGAGCGCCTCCTCCGGGCCGAGGGGCTGGCCCGTCAGCCACCAGAGCCCCGCGAAGTACGCCAGCCAGAAGAGCGGAAACGCCGCCGCGAGCGCGCGATAGAGGGCGTCTCGGACGCCGAACGTCGCGAAGGGGACGAGCAGGGTCTCGGTGGCCTTCACCACCCACACCGCCGCGCTGCTGCCGATCGCCAGCGTCAGGAGATCCAACACGAACGCCGCCAACCGGCTCACGAAGCCGGCGTGCTCCAGCTCATTCGCTTCGACGCGGTCCATGCTCACTCTCCGGCCGGCAGCGCGTCGGCGCGGCCTCTGCGCCGAGGTCGACGCAGGAGTCGCCGGATCGCGGACTCGACGCGGGTGTCCGCCTCCACGCTGTAGCCGCGCGCCGTGGCGACGAGCCGCTCGGTGACGCCTGCGCTCTGCTCCGCGACCAGCTCGCGCAGCTCCGGGCTGGCCACGAGCTGCTGGAAGGCGAAGTGTGACACCGCGTCCACGCCGGCCTCGACCAGCGCGCGCCCCCGCGTCTCCTCCGCCTGTCCGATGGCCTCCCACAGCGCCGCCTCGGCACCGATCCGAGCCCGCACCATCATCGCGCGCGAGGCCAGCGCCCGCCCGCTCGACGTTCGCAGCGCGAGGCGACGGACGCGCCCGAGCGCGCGGCCGATGCTCCGTCCGTAGAGCGAGCGCGCCTCGGCAGCGGCGCGAGTGGCGTAGCGCGGAGCCATCGTCAGCGCGCCGACCACGCGGTGGCGCGTCGCGTGACGGCTCTCTACCAGCTCCGGGCTCCCCGTCGGGACCTCCCGCGCCCAGGACCGCAGCGCGGCCCGTCCGCGCTCGTCGGAGACCGCGACGGCGCCCACGATCAACCGCAGCAGCAGTCGCGCATCCTCGTCCCACTGGGGCTCGCTGGGATCGGTGGCGGCGTCCGGCGGCGTTCGTTCGCGCATGCCGCCGGTTCGTCGCAACACGGGTGCCACCACAGCGAGCAGGCTCCGGCGTCTACGAGCGTGCCGGGTCCGTCCTCGACGGCCTCGCGCTCCGCTGCGCGGCGATGACCCCGACGGTCATGTGAGCCGTCCGCCGAGGGCGTTCGATCGCCTTCGCTGACTCCCGAGCGCCCCGGGCCGCCCAGCGTCACGGGGCGTTTCTGGTTCCGGGGGCGTTCGCGCGAGGAGGGTGGCTGTGACGCGTGCTGCGAGCGGGGATGCCCTCGACGTCGGCGGAACCGCCGGCACCGGGCGCCGCTCGGGCCAGCGCGGTCTGGGCCGGCTCGCGATCCAGGAGGAGGTCGTCCGTCCGCGAGAAGCGGCGCTTCTCTGGCCTTCGGAGTGCCGAAGAGACGACTCGCGGGCAGCGCGCCGCGCCGGGGCCCCGCACGCCGTGGCGCCCCCCGGCGCGAGCATGATCGCGCGGGCCTGGTATGCTCCCGTCCCTTTTCGACCGTCCCTCATCGAAACTTGGAGGCGCGCACGTGAGCAGCTCGGTCCTGCCGTACGACAGAGAGCACGACATCGTGGTCATCGGGAGCGGGCCCGGCGGGGAGGGCGCGGCCATGAAGAGCGCCAAGAGCGGCCGCTCGGTGGTGATCATCGAGCGAAACGCCAAGGTCGGCGGCGGCTGTACCCACTGGGCGACCATCCCGAGCAAGGCCCTCCGCCATTCGGTGCGGACCGTGCTCGAGTTCCGCAAGAACCCGCTCTTCGCCACCGTCAGCGAGCGGGTGCACCTGACCTTCCCGCAGCTTCTGCGCGCGGCCGAGGGGGTGATCTCGAAGCAGGTCTCGATGCGCCGGGACTTCTACATGCGCAACCACGTGGCGGTGGTGCACGGGGTGGCGCGCTTCCTGGACGACAACACGATCGAGGTCGACGCGGGCGAGGGCATCCGGCGCAAGATCCACAGCCGGCACTTCGTCATCGCCACCGGCAGCCGGCCCTATCGACCGCCGGACGTCGACTTCGCCCACCCGCGTGTCTTGGACAGCGACACGATCCTCGAGCTCGACCACACGCCGGACTCGATCACGATCTACGGCGCGGGCGTGGTCGGCTGCGAGTACGCGAGCATCTTCCGCAACCTCGGCGTGAAGGTGAACCTCATCAACAGCCGCGACAAGCTGCTCGCCTTCCTCGACGACGAGATCATCGATGCGCTCAGCTACCACCTGCGCGATCAGGGCGTGGTGCTCAGGCACAACGAGGAGTACGAGCGGGTCGAGCCGGTGGGCGACGGGGTCATCGTCCATCTCAAGAGCGGAAAGCGCATCAAGAGCGATCTCCTGCTCTGGGCGCAGGGTCGGACCGGCAACACGGACGACATGGGCCTCGACCGGATCGGCATCACGCCGAACAACCGCGGTCAGCTCGACGTGGACGACGCGTTCCACGTGGAGGGCAAGGAGCACATCTACGCCGTCGGCGACGTGGTCGGCTATCCGAGCCTCGCCAGCGCCAGCTACGACCAGGGGCGCTTCGCCGCCAGCCACATCATCGACGAGCGCTCGGATCTGAGGCTGGTGCAGAACATCCCGACCGGGATCTACACGACGCCGGAGATCAGCTCGGTCGGCCGGAACGAGCGCGAGCTGACCGCGGAGGGTGTCCCCTACGAGGTCGGTCATTCGCTCTTCCGCAGCCTTGCTCGCGCCCAGATCACCGGCAACACGGTCGGGATGCTGAAGATCCTCTTCCACCGCGATACGCTGGAGATCCTCGGCATCCACTGCTTCGGCGATCAGGCGGCGGAGATCGTGCACATCGGCCAGGCCATCATGGCGCAACCGAACGGTGCCAACACGATCAACTACTTCGTGAACACGACGTTCAACTACCCGACCATGGCCGAGGCCTACCGCGTGGCGGCGTTGAACGGGCTCAACCGGCTCTGCTGAGCGCGGTCCTGTCCTCCAGCCATCCGACCCGCTCGAGCTGACCCGGTTTTGCCTCGCGCCTCTCCGCCCGCCGGGGGCTTCGGGCACGGATGCGCGTAGACTCGGGCTCGAAATGCAGACTCGCATCTCGTTCTCGCCGCCCGGATGGTTCGCCGCCGATCCCCGGGTCACGGTCTCGGTGGACGGTGAGGTCGTCCACGACGGCTCGTTTCTGCGTGGGTTCTCGCTCGAGCTGGAGCTCGACGAGGGCACGCACGAGCTGGAGGCTCGGATTCGGATCGGGCTCTCGCGGACCAAGCGCTGGACGCTCGAGGTGCCGCCCGACGACGAGGACGAGCGCGGGCTCGACGTGAAGCTCGCCTACAGCCGCATGTGGGGCACGTTCGAGAAGGCGCTCGACGTGCAGCTCGTCGACGGTCCGATGGAGCCTCTCGTCGAGACGCCTCTCGAGGAGGAGCCGCCGGTCGAGCAGCATCCCGTCCGCGCGACCTGGGCGCTGCTCGCGGTGCTGGTGGCGGTCTACGCAGTGGAGGTGGTGTTCGGCGTCGGCGACAGCCCCGAGGCCAGCCCGTCGATCGCGACGCTGGTCGGGATGGGCGGGCTCATCCACGGCGCCACCCTGGAGGGCGAGTGGTTCCGGGTCGTGAGCTGCACGTTCCTGCACGGCAGCCTGCTCCACCTCGTGCTCAACGGGCTCGCGCTGGTGATGGCGGGCACCATCGTCGAGCGGCTCGTCGGCTGGCGCTGGTTCTTGGCCCTCTACTTCGTCGGTGCGCTCGCCGGCTCGGCTCTCTCGCTGGCGATGAACGAGGACTCGCTGGTCTCGGTGGGGGCCTCCGGCGCCATCATGTCGCTCTTCGCGGCCGGGCTGCTCATCGCCCAGGCGCTCCCGCACGGCACGCGCCACGTGGTGCAGTTCCACATGCTGCGCGTCTTGGTTCCCTCGTTGCTCCCGCTTCTGCCGGCGGGCGGCGAGAAGGTGGATCTGGCGGCGCACTTCGGAGGCGCGATCGCGGGGATCGCCGTCGGTGCGCTCCTGCTCCGGATGTTGCGCGCGGCGCGTGGCGCACCGATCGGCGGCGCTCGCGTCGCGACCGGGCTCGCGGGCAGCTTCGTGGTCGCGGCGGTGGCCGCCATGGCGGTGGTATTCACGGTGGCCTATCCGAGCGCGCGAGCGGAAGCCGAGGTCATGCGCCGGCTCGCGCCGGACTCCGAGATCGTGCGCGACCAAGCTCCGACGGCCGACCAGGTCGCGAGCTGGCTGCAGCGCTTCCCCGACGACCCGCGGGTGCGTCTGTTGGCGGCGCAGCTCGCGTACGACGAGGAGCGTTGGGACGACCTCGACGCGGATTTGGCGCGCGCGAGCGAGGTCCTGCCGGGCTACCAGGCCGTGTTCTCGCCCGAGGCGATCGACCGGATGCGCCGCGCGTTCGGCGAGCTGCGCGCGCAGGCGGCGGTCCGGCGTCAGCTCCTCCCGAACCGGGATCTGACCGAGGGGGACGCCGGAGCAGATGATGGCGAGCTGGGCGAGCCACCTGGACGCGTGGTTGCGCACGTATCCGGACGATCCGCGGGTGCTCGAGCGCGCGGCGTGGCGTGCGCTCGATGCGGGTGACTTGCAGCAGGCGAGCGAGCACGCGAGGCACGGGCTCGAGGTAGCGCCACGCTTCGCCGAGCTCTTTTCGGAGGGGCGCACGGAGGATGGGCTCGGGGCGGCGTTGGCCATCGTGCTCATGCAGGAGGGGCGGCTGGACGAGGCGAGGGCGACGGCGGCTCCGCTCTGCGCGGGGACGCAGGCCGGCGCGCTCCAGGACATGGTCAGGATGAACGGGCTCTGCGCCGCGCAGTGAGTGGCTCGGCTGGCGCGGCTCGCGCCGGCATCACTCGCGCCGGCATCACTCGCGCCGGCATCACTCGCGCCGGCATGGCTCGCGCCGGCATGCCTCGCGCTGGCATGGCTCGCGCTGGCATGGCTCGCGCTGGCATGGCTCGCGCCGGCATGGCCCGCGAGATGTGCGCCGCTCACTCGCCGAGCCGGCGGACGATGTCGCGGGCGTTCTGGTAGTCGCGCTCGCTCAACGCGCCGGTGCGGGCGCAGCGGACGCGGTTCTCGGCGTCGGTGAAGACGTGGATCGGCAGGGTGGCGCCGGGGTCGAGGCCGACGCTGGTGGCCCACGCGGCGACGCCGTCCGGGTCCTGCATCCTCAGGGTCTCCGGCGCGTCGGGGTGCGCTTCGCGGAAGGTCGCGACCGCCTCGTCGGTGGCGTCGCTCGAGAGGAAGACCAGCTCGACGTCCGCGGCCTCGCCGTGCATGCGCTCGGACCAGCCGACGATCAGGGGCATCTCTTCGACGCAGGGCCGGCACCAGGTCGCCCACACGTTCAGCCACCGCGGGCGGGTCGGTCGCCCCGGCGCCTCGCCGGAGGCCAGCTCGGGAAACGAGAGCGTCGGGGCGTCGCTCGCGCGCGGCGCGACGTCGCAGAGCTCCTGCATGGGATCGGTCCGCTGGGCGGTCACGGCCTCCACCCGCGAGGGAGGCGGGCGCGAGGGCTGGCCGTCGTCGCAGCCGAACGCGCCGAGGACGCAGGCGAGCGCCAGGAGGGCGCTACGTGCACGAAGTCGGAACGGCGCTCGGGCCGGGATCACAACGTGCAATCGATCCATGCGATGAACGCGCTCCGGTTGAGGTCCTCGGGCCGGCATTGATCGGCGCCGCCGCTCCGAGACCACTGGCAGAAGCTCTCGTCGAGCTGCGCGTACTCCTCGCCGAGCCAGAGCAGGCCGACCTGCCGCTCGAGCTCGGGGTCGGCGAAGCGCTCTTGCAGGTGCGTCATCACGGCCTCGGCGCGCTGGTGCGAGAGCTCGCGGTTCGTCTGCACCGCGCCGTCGGGCGACGCGCGAGAGACCACGAGGAAGTAGCTGGCGCCGCGGCGATCGGCGAAGACGCGGTCGATGAGATCGATGTCGGCCGGGTCGAGGTCGGCCGAGGCGCGCTCGTACTGGACGATGCCGCCGCGCTCGCGCATCGGGAGGAAGAGCGCGTTGAAGTCGTCGCCGCTCATGGTGGCGACGTTGCGGGCTTCGATCGGCTGGCAGCCCCGGCCGCCCGCGCCGCCGATGAGGCCACAGCTCAAGAGCACGCGTCGCAGGATCTGCTTGAGGGCGGGCGTGCAGTAGTTCTCGTTGGCTTCCTGCGCGATGGCGACCTGCGGCGTGGCGCCGCTCTCCTCCGCCTCCAGCTCCTGGAGGCGATCGCCGGCCGAGCTGATCCAGGTGCTGGTCAGCACGACGGGCACGAGCAAGGCCGCGAACGCGATCACGCCGGCGGCGATCCATCGCGGCGTCATCGGGTCCTCCCGCTCGGCACGGTGACCTCTCGAGGCGCCTGCTCCGACTGGGTGCGCTCGGTTCGGTAGCGATCCACGAGGCGGCTGAGCGCGTAGTCCATGCCGAGATCCGTGTCGGCGTCGCAGAGCCGGAGCTCGCCCACGTAGACCTGCGGCGTCATCACCGGCAGCTGGTTCTGCACCGCCCAGCGCAGCGACTGGTTCAGCTTCGCGCGCACCCGCGGGCTGCCGATGCAGTCGGCGAAGGCCGGGAAACGTGCCCGCGCCATCCGCGCCGCCGCCTCGGGATCGTTCCGCGTCGCTTCCGTGATGGCCTCCTGGTTCTCGAACGCCCAGTCGATCACTTCCGCGGCGTCCCCTTCGGCGCAGAGCACCGCTTCGCTCACCGCGCACGCGCCCGGGTGCATCGCCTGGTCGATCATCCAGTTGCACTGATCGTCGAGCGGGAAGAGCAGCACGCGGCGGCTGATCTCGCCCTGGACCGACGAGGCGTCGAAGCGGGATTCGAACGCGCGGCAGGAGGGGCAGAGCGGGTCGAGCACCTCGAGCACCGGCACGGCGCGCGTCTGCGGCCCGATCGGGATACGGACGCGGTTCGGGTCCGAGGGATCGAGCATCGTCCCGCACGTGCCGACGAAGCGGGAGAAGTTCGGCGCCTGCGCGGCGTAGGTCACGACCGGGACGCTCACGAAGAGCACGCCGGCAGCGAGCCCGGCGGCGATGGCGATCCACGGGAGCTCGCGCTCCGGGGGCTCGGCGGGCGGCGCCTTGCGGGCCAAGAAGAGCGCGACCAGCGCGGCGATGAGCCCGACGGCGCTCGAGGTGTAGATGCCGATGCAGAGCTTGCAGGCGGCGTGGAGGGTGGCGAGCGAGAGGTAGCCCATCACCAGCGACGCCAGGACCGGGAGGCCCCACGCGGCGGCCAAGAACGAGAGCGCCCGTCGGTCGCGCTGCCGCTCGGTCAGCACCACGAAGAGCGCGCACGCGATCAGGAAGGCGAACACCGCCATGGCCGGGAGCGCGATGGGGATGCCGCCCCAGATGCTGTCGCGCAGCACCGAAGAGTAGGGCGACATGAGGGTCACGTGGCAGCCGCTCGCGCCGTCGTCGCTCGCCGCCGTGATGCCCGGCAGGAACGAGCAGTGGAGCCCGTGGACCTGCCGGTCCAGGTGCTGGACGAAGTCGTGCGTCGAGAAGGACGCGAAGATCAGCCCGGCGAGCGCTGCGGCCGCGGCGATGGCGAGCGGGAGGTTCTTGCGCATGGCGTGCCCCGAAACGCGCCCACGGTACCACGGAGCGCCGGCGGTCGCGCCGGGGATGCCCCCACCTTCTGGAGCGTGTCAGCCGAAGGTGCGGCGGGTGAGCGCGGCGAAGTCGAGCACCGGGTTGAGCGCCTTGGCGTAGCGAATGACCGGTACGGCGCGATCGCCGAAGGCGTCCCAACGGCGGCCGCCGTCGAGGCGCATGCCTTCCGACTCGTAGAAGCGACGGGCCCGCTGGTTCTTGGCCAGCACCCACACGACGACCCAGTGACAGCGCACGCGCGTCAGCTCGTCGAACGCGCGCCGCAGCAGCGTGCGGCCGAGACCCAGGCCGGTGAGCTCCGGGCGGAGGTAGAGCATGTGGATCTCGCCGGCGTGGCCGAGCCAGCTCGGGTCGTGGAGCGGGCCGAAGGTCACGAACCCGGCCATGTCTCCGTCGAGCTCGAGCACGCGAACGCACTCGTCGATCTCGCCGCCGGAGAGGCGCCGCCACCAGCGCGCGGCCAGATCGTCCTGGCGCATGGACGCGAGATAGCTCGCGGGCAGCAGGCCGCGATAGACGCCGCGCCAGCTGGCGAGATGCACTCGCGCCAGCTCTTCGGCGTCGGCTTCGTGAGCCGCTCTGACACGCGCATCCACGGCAAGAGGATGGCACCACATCGGTGCTCCGAACAGGTCGCACGGTCGATCCGTCCTCAGCGGAACGGCGGCGTGGAGAGGGCGTCGAGCCGCGTCAGCCCGCGTCGCTGAGCCGCCGCACGACGACGCTGGCGGCGGCGAGCCCGAACGCGCCCGTCACGAACGACGCGGAGCCGTCGATGCGCGAGCGGCGCTCGCAGGTGTGCATCCCGTTGTCCTTGTTGGGGCACACGCAGACGAAGCCCTTGCCCTCGTCGTAGGAGACGGGCGCGGGATCGCGCGGCTCTTCGTCGCTGTAGACGGCGGGGACGCCGAGCGGCATGCCTTGCTCGACCGTGAGCGCGTGCTCCCGGCGGAGCATCTTGCGGAGCGCGCGAGCGAAGGGATCGCGCTGGGTCTCGGTGAGGTCGGCGACGCGGATGCGCGTCGGGTCGAGCCGCGCGGCGGCGCCCATCGAGGAGACGAGCGGGATGCGGCGCGCGAGACAGGTCGCGACGAGGTGCGCCTTGGCCGTGAGGTTGTCGATGGCGTCGACGACGTGATCGATCCGGCCGGAGAGCAGCTCGTCGCTGGCGCTCGCCTCGTAGAAGCGCGGGATGGCCGTGACGGTGGCGGTGGGGTTGATCGCCCGCAAGCGCTCGGCCATCACCTCGACCTTCGCCTTGCCGATGTTGCCGCGCAGCGCGTGGAGCTGGCGGTTGGCGTTGGTGACGCAGACGTCGTCGAAGTCGACGAGGACGATCTCGCCCACCGCGCTCCGCGCCAGCGCCTCGGCGGCGAACGAGCCCACGCCGCCGATGCCGAAGATCACGACGCGCGATTCCATCGAGGCGGTGCAGCCCGGGCTCGGTAAAGAGCCGTGCCGCCCGGTCGAAGCGGCGGTGCGTGCGGTAGCGGGTGGAGACTTCGGGCGCGGCGTTCGCCTCACCCTCCTGGATCATGGGCAGGGGCATCGTTCGCGGTGATTTAGATGGGCTCGGCAGAGATCGCAACGCGCCGGGCGGCCGGGAAAGCGCTCACCCGTCTCCTCGCCGATCGCGGCATCTCCGTCCGACCCGCGGCTGGGCTCAGATTCGAGCCGGCTTGTTGGGCCGGCCACAGGCCTCGTTCCCGCATCACGTCGGCCAGGCGATCGGGGCGGTCCGTCATCACTCCGTCCACGCCGAGATCGAGCAGCCGGTGCATCTCGGCCGGCTCGTCGATGGTCCACACGTGGACGTGCAGCCCGTGGCTGTGCGCGGCGGCGACGAACGCGCGATCGACGACGGTGAGGCCCTTCCACTGCACCGGCACCTGCAGCGCCTGGAAGGGGTAGCGGTCCAAGCGGCCGAGGCGCGTGCGAACGCCGAGCCAGAAGCGGAGCACACCGCGCACGCCGGGTGAGGTCGGCATCGCGCGCTGGGGATGGACGGCGCGGAAACGATGGACCAGCGCGTCGTGCTCGGCGGCGACCAGCAAGCGGTCCGCGGCGTCGAGACGGTCGATCGCGTCCCAGAGCGCGCGCTCCATCGAGGGCTGGCGTTGCTTGATCTCGACGTTCAGGCGGACGTCCGGATGGAGCGCCAGCGTCTCCTCCAGCGTCGGCACGGTGATGCCCTGCCCGCGGAAGGGAAAGGTGCGACCGTCCGGGCTGAAGCGGTAGCCCGCGTCGACGCGCCGGAGCTCGGCGAGGGTGAGGTCGGCCACCTTCCCGCGCCCGTCGGTGGTCCGCTCGAGGGTGTCGTCGTGCAGGCAGACGATCACTCCGTCGCGGGTCAGGTGGAGGTCGGTCTCGAGGTAGCGGAAGCCGAGCGCGATCGCGCCCTCGAACGCGACCAGGGTGTTCTCGGGCCAGCGCGCGGCGCCGCCGCGGTGGGCGAAGGCGATCGGAGACGTGCTCAGGTAGCTCACGGGCGGAAGCATGGGGGATGGAGCATTGACGATGGAGCGCCTCCTCGCATCCGATTCGGATCGGATCCGGTCGACCGCATCGCCATGCCGCCGCGTTCGTGGTTAGCGTGACCCCGTGCACCACTTCACGTTCATCCTGATCGTCGTCGGCGTCGTCCTGACCATCGCGGTCGCGACCTGGTGGTTCTCGGCCGACCAGAAGACCCGCCGCGCGATGCGAAACGTGCCGCGCCGCTCGATCCGCGACGTGATCGAGGGCGAGGTGGCGCGCGTCGTGGGCAAGGCCGAGGTGGCTGCGCCGGTGCAGGCCCCGCTCACGGGACGCTCGTGTGCCTACTGGCGGGTGCTGGTCCAGCAGTACCGCCATCGCGGCCGGAGCGGGCGCTGGGAGACGCTCGTGGACGAGCACGACGGCGTCGACTTCATCGTGGACGATGGGTCGGCCCGCGCGCTGATCGAGACGGCCTACGTGCAGCCGGTGCTCGACCGGGACGCGGACTTCAGCTCGGGGATGTTCAAGGAGCCGACGCCGGAGCTCGCGCGCTTCCTGGAGGAGCGCGGGCATTCGACGCAGGGCCTCCTCTTCAACAAGCGGCTCCGCTACCGCGAGGGCGTGGTCGAGCACGGCGAGCACGTCACCGCGGTGGGCGTGGGCCGGTGGGAGCGCGATCCGGACGCCGCGGCGCAGGCGGGCGCGGGGTATCGCTCGGCGGAGCTGCCCGAGCGCCTGGTGCTCCACGCGCCCGAGCAGGGACCGCTCCTGCTCAGCGACGAACCGGAGATGATGGCTTGATCACCAGGGCTCGACGGCCGGCCTGAGATCCATCTCGTGGGTCCAGGCCGTCGGGTGCTGCGCGTGGAGCTGCCAGTAGGTCTCGGCGATGGCTGCGGGCGAGAGGAAGGTCTCGTCGCGGCGATCGGGCATCCGAGCGCGGGTCGAGGGCAGATCGATCTGGCCGTCGATGATGACGTGCGCGACGTGGACGCCCTTCGGTCCCAGCTCGCGGGCCGTGGACTGCGCGAGGCCGCGCAGCGCGAACTTCGGCGAGGCGAGGGCGGCGAAGCGCGCCGAGCCCCGCAGGCTGGCGGTCGCGCCGGTGAAGACGATGGTCCCCTCGCCGCGCTCGACCATCCGCGGCGCCGTCTCCTGCACCGCGACCAGCGCACCGAGCGTGGTGACCCGCCAGCAGCGCTCGAAGTCCTCGGCGCTCAGATCGAGGACGCCGCCCATCTGGAACGCGCCGGCGTTGTAGACGAGGACGCCGGGATCGCCGAGCTCGCCGCGGATGCGCTCGAACGCGGCGCGGAGCGAGCTCGGGTCCGACGCGTCGGCCGCCACCGGCAAGGCGCGACCGCCCTCGCTCGCGATCGTCTCTCGGATCGCCTCCAGCTTGCTCTCGGTGCGCGCGATCATCGCCACCGCGAAGCCGCCGCGCGCGAAACGCTGCGCCGCCGCCTGCCCGACCCCGGGCCCGACGCCCACCACCACCGCCACTTCGGAATCACTCATCGCCGTCCTCCAGCGTTTGGACATGGGGCCCGCTCGGCGCGTTCGCCAGAGAAACTGGCCGTGCGGGTGCGAGAATTACTCGTGCGGGTGCGAGAATTGTTCGTGCGGGTGCGAGAATTGTTCGTGCGGGTGCGAGAATTACTCGTGCGGGTGCGAGAATTGTTCGTGCGGGTGCGAGAATTACTCGTGCCGATGCGAGAAACGGCCGTGCCGATGCGAGAAACGGCCGTGCGGATGCGAGAAACGGCCGTGCCGATGCGAGAAACGGCCGTGCCGATGCGAGAAACGGCCGTGCGGATGCGAGAAACGGTCGTGCCGGCGCGTGCGGCGTCGGAGGTCATCCGAGCGTCCGTCGAGCATCTCTCGCGGTGAGCATCAGGCTGAGCTCGCCGCCGGACGGATCGCGCGTCACGGAATCGCGGGAAGCCCGACCACCCCGTCGCCTTCGCGCACACCGCTCAGGCCGCCGGCGGCGACCTCCAGGACGAACTGGGCGGGGCCGTGGCAGCGAGGGCTGCCGTCGCCGGCCGGGAAATCGGGCTCGAGCGCGATGACCGTGCCGGCCGCGTTCGCGTAGAGCACGTCGATGGGGAAGGTGACTCCGTCGTTGACGATGCAGAGCTCGTCTTCGATGGAGAACGCGAGCAGGAGGCCTTCACCCGGCGCCAGCGGCGCGTGACCGCGCAGCCCCTGCATCCGCGCCGCTTCGCTGCGGGCGATGGTGGCGCAGAAAGAGGCCTTCGGGTCGCCGCCGCTCGATTCGACGCGCAGCTCCACCCCTCCCGGGCAAGCGCACCCCGTCACGATGGCGGCGAGCAGCCAGGGGACGGCCCTCGCCATCAGCGGGGCCGTCAGCGGGGCCATCAGCGCGGCTATCCGCGCGTCCATCAGAGCGACGAGAGGAAGGCCAGGATGGTGGCGCGGTCGTCGGCGCTCAAAGCCGCGAACGCGATCGCCGACGTGTTGGCCTCGCCATCGTGGCGCGCGACGGCCTCCTCGATCGTCGCCGCGCGACCGTCGTGCATGTAGGGCGCCGTCCGCGAGAGCCCCCAGAGCGGCGCGGTGCGCATCTCGCGGATGGTCGCGTCCCCGTCGGGGACGCCGAGCGCGCCGTCGGGGAAGACGTCGTGCAGCAGGATGTCGCTGTAGACCGCGACCGGCGTGCCGTCTTCCAACTGGAGCTGGCAGTGGCAGCTCGCGCAGCCGATGTCGTCGAAGATGGCCTCGCCGGCGTCTTCACGGGCCATGTCGGTGCGCACGCGCGGCGGCGGGGCCAGCATCGTCTGGAAGAACGCCACCGCCTCCAGATCGGAGACCGCAATCTCCGGGTCGGCGATGCCGTCGTCGTCCGTCGCGCCGCCGAAGGTGAGACCGTCCTGCGGCGGCAGGGTGACGCCCATCTCGTTCGTGTATCCGTCGCGCGTGAACTCGTCGAGGCTGGGCACGTTGGCCTTCCAGCCCAGCCGCCCGAGGCGGCCGTCCGGCAGGACGCGCGCGCGCCCGCTGATCCCGTCGCCGTCCATGTCGTCGGGATCGGCGTGGGCCATGATCACGGAGTCGGGCACCTCGTCGATCAGCCCGAGCCCGAAGAGGGGCGGGGTCTGGCGGAGCTCGAAGAAATCGCTCATCGGATTGATGGGCGGTCGCTCCGCGCCGCGGCTCTGCCGATGGGCCATGGTGCCCATGTCCGGCGCGAGCACGGTGTCGCCCGAGGTGATGCCCTGCCGGGTCACGTCGACGTCGATGTCGCCCGAGCCGCCGATGACCGGATCGAAGTGGCAGGCGCGGCACGAGTCGCCGTTGAAGCCCGGGTCGCCGAGGCCCTCCGCGAGCGGGAAGTCGCGGTCGAAGAGGTGCCGGCCGCGCTCGAAGCGCGTCATCTCCTCGGCCGTGAGCTCCCGGCGCGGGCCGCCGAGCTCGCCGACGGCCGGGACGGGGGTGTCCGCGGGCAGGCGGCCGTCCATCTCCTGCGGCTTGCCGCCGAGCGACTCGAGGTACGTGATCACCTGCGCCCGCTCGGCATCGCTCAGGGCGACGTAGGCGTCGTGCGCCCGCTGCGCCTCGCCGCCGTGCCAGCGGATGGCCGCGTCGAGGGTGTCGGCCCGCCCGTCGTGCAGGTAGGGCCGGGAGGCGGCCACGCCCCAGAGCGGCTGGGTGCGGAACTCGTTGCCGCGGGCGACGCCCATGACGATCCCGTCCGCCAGGTCCTCGCCCATGTCGTGGAGCAGGAGATTGCTGTGCAGCGGGATGAGCCCGCGCGGGCTGCGGAGCGTGTGCACGTGGCAGTCGGCGCAGCCGATTCTGATCGAAGAGGGCGTTGCCGGCCTCGCTGTCGGGTGTCGGCGCGTCGGGCTGCGGCGCGCCGAGGAGCATGGCGAACGAGACCAGGTCGAAGAGGTCGTCGTTGCTCAGCTCCGGGTCCGGGATGGCGTCGTCGTCGGTGATCGGAGAGGCCGGCGCCGCCGCTTGGTGGGCCTGCACCACGCCCACGTCGCCGCCCGGATTGGTCAGCCCCGCGCGAGCCCCGCCCACGCCGTTCGACGACGCGCTCGGCACCGGCAGGCGGGCCTTCATCTCGTCCGGGAGCGGGTCGCTGGTGATGCCGAGGTGGTTGAAGAGCGGTCCGCGGATGAAGCCCTCGACCGAGACCGTCTGGGACTTGCGGCCGAAGCGGCCGACGAAGCCCTGATCGTAGTTGGCCCGGCCGCTGATCCCGTCGTGGTCGGCGTCGTTCTCGTCCGCGTTGGCCTCGATGACGTCGCTCGGGATCTCGGCGAGCAGGCCCGTGCCGTAGAAGGGGATCGCGTTGCGGAGCGCGACGACATCGGCGTCGTCCGGCGTCCCGAAGCGGCTGGTCGCGACGTCGAACTGAGGCTGGATGCCGTTGATGCCCACGGGCGCCTGCGTGCCGTCGGCCGCGCGGCTCTGCTCGAGGAGGAAGTTGCGATAGCGCGGCGAGCCCCCGCCCGGCGTGGGCCGCTCGTGGCAGCCGGTGCACGAGGCCTGGTTGAACTGCGGGCCGAGCCCGTCCTCGATGGTGAAGCGGCGCTTGGCCACCTCGAGCCCGCGCTCGAAGGACGCCTGCTGCTCGGCCGAGGCCCAGGGCGCGACGTCACCGAGGTGCGCCACGAAGATGTCGTCCGGAACCGTCGGGCTCGGGCACCCGGTGAGCATCAAGGCGGCCAGGATGCATCCCGTCGAGCTCAGCTTCGTCATTCGTCGCTCCCCAGATCGCGGTAGTAGGCGATGCCTTCCGGGGTCGCCGGGAAAGCAAGATTGCCGCCAACTGCCGTGAGGACCCCGTCGACGCCGAAGATGGCGTGGAAGTCATGGGTCTCGGGGATGCTCTCGTCCGTCACTTCCAGCGTGTTCGCGTCGAGGGTGGCCAGGGTTCCGTGCAGGCCGACGACGTGCGCGATGCCTTGGTGGCCCATCCAGACACCGTTCAGGCCGGGCATCGGCGTCAGGAACTGGCTGTGCCACTCGGTGCCGTCGAAGCGTGCCACGATGCCGTTGCTCCTCCCGCCCACGGCGACGATGTCGTTCGGTCCGGTGCCCCAGATTGAGATCAGGTCGTCCTCGGCGCCGACCAGGATGTCGCTCCAGGTGCTGCCGTCCCAGTGCAGCATCGTGCCGTGCTGGCCCACGGCGTACACGTCGTCCGGCCCGCTGCCCCAGACCTTGAAGAGGGCGGTCACGTTGGCGTGGGAGAGGGTCGGCAGGTCGACGTTCGTCCACTGCGTGCCGTCGAAGTGGATGAGCGTCGGCATCGCGGTGGCGGGGTGGCGCGCGGAGCCGCCGACCGACCAGAGATCATTCGGGCCGGCGCCCCACACACCCCAGAGATCCTGATCGGTCGGGCTGTCGACGAGGCTCCAGGCGCTCCCGTCGTAGTGGAGGATGGTCCCGTCGTTGCCGACGGCGTGCACATCGTCGGGCGCGAAGCCGAACACCCAGTTGACCAGCGGCACGCCGTCCGGGAGCTGCATGGGCGTCCAGGCCTGCCCGTCGAAGTGCATGACGGCGCCGCTCGAGAGGCTGCCTCCCGCGGCGAAGCGGTCGTCTCGGCCAGTGCCCCAGGTGTTCATCATCCAGCCGGTGGCGGTGGCGTCGAAGGCCTGGTGCCAGCTCTTGTCCGGCTGGCAGCCGGTGGCGAGGACGGCGAGAAGACAGCAAGCGAGGCGGAGCATGCGCGGATCGTACACTGCCGGGCAGCCTCGTACCGCCGCGCAGAGTGCGTTCCGCGTCCGGCAGCGCTCGCGGTCAGTCCGCGGGACCGAAGAGACGGCTCGCGTTGTCGTGGGCGGCCTTCGCGATGCGCGCGAGCGGCTCGGATCGGACCTGCGCCAGGGCCTCGACCACCCGCAGGACGTCGGCCGGCTCGCCGCGGCGGCGCTCGCATCCGAAGGGGAACTGGTCGGGGCCGTCGGTCTCGACCAGGAGCTGCTCGAGCGGGGTGGCCTTCGCCGCCTCGAGCGGTCGCCGTGCGTTCGGGCGGGTGACGCTGGGCCCGAAGGAGATGGAGAGGCCCATCTCGAGGTAGCGCGGGACCAGCTCGGCCGCGCCGCTGTAGGCGTGGACGACGCCGCCTGCGTCGAAGGGCGCGTGGCGGGCGAGGCGCGAGAGCGCGAGGCCGTGGGCGCCGACCACGTGGAGGATCACCGGCAGCTTCCGCGCCGCCGCAAGGGTGAGCTGCGGGTCGACGACCTCCGACTGCCGTTCCAGCGAGGCGTCGAGGGTCTTGTCCCAGCCGAGCTCGCCGATCGCCGCTGCGCCGAGCCGCTCGATGCCTCCTTCCAGCGCGGCCAGCGCGCGCTCGGTCGCCGCCTCGCCGGCGTCCAAGGCCTGCGGGTGCAGCCCCACCGCGAGCCGGACGCGCACCCCGTGCGAGCTCAGCGCCTCGGCGCGCGCCCACTGCGCAGGATCGACGCCGGGCACCAGGATCGTGCGCACGCCGGCCTGGCGAGCGCGCTCGAGCAGCGCGTCGCGATCCTCGTCGAACGCGGCGTAGTCGAGGTGGCAGTGGCTGTCGTAGAGCTCGAGCGGGCTCATGCCGCGCGACAGACCTTCAGGCCACGGCCTCGTCGGCGTCCGGGCTCATCGTCACGCTGGGCAGCGGCTCGTCGTGCTCCGGCTCCGGCAGCGGATTCGATGGTCCCGTCGTCGTGGAAGCGGGAGAGGTCTCGGCTCACCCGGCGCATCCAGGCCTGCTTCACGTGGAAGGGCAGGAACGCCGACTTGAACCCGTTGATGAGGATCCGCTTGATCTCGGCGAGCGTCAGACCGACCTGGGTGTGCACGAGCCAGAGCTCCTTGCTCACGGTCGTGTCGGTGATGAGGCGGTTGTCGGTGTTGACCGTCACCCGCAGGCCGAGGTCGTGATAGAGCTTGATCGGGTGGCTCGCGAGGTCGCGCACCGCGCCCGTCTGGACGTTCGACGACGGGCAGCTCTCGAGCGCGATGCGGTGGTCGTTGACGTAGTGGAGCAGATCGCCGTCCTCGCGCAGCCGGCAGCCGTGCCCGATCCGGTGGGCGCCGCAGTCGTGGATGGCCTGGTGGATCGACTCCGGCCCGTACGCCTCGCCGGCGTGGATGGTCACGTTGATGTTGTTCTGCCGCACGAGCTGGAAGGCCGGCAGGTGGTGCTTGGCCGGGTGGTCGTACTCGGCGCCCGCGAGGTCGAACGCGACGACGCCGCGACCCTTGTAGGCCACGGCGAGCTGGGCCATCTCGAGCGAGCTCTCCGGCGAGATGTTCCGGATGCCGCAGATGATGACGTTCGACTCGATGCCGTGCGCTTCCTTCGCCTGCCACAGGCCCTCGAGCACCGCCTCGACCACGGTGGTCAGCCGCAGGCCTTGGCGGGTGTGGAGCATCGGTGCGTAGCGCACCTCCATGTAACGGACGTTCTCCGCGGCAGCGTCCTCGGCCAGCTCGCGGGCGGCGCGGATGAGCGCGTCCTCGGTCTGCAGGACCTTCAGCGTGGTCTCGAACGCCTTGAGGTACTCGACCAGCGAGCCGGTGTTCTCCCCGAGGTGCAGCTGACGGCGGAGCTCTTCGGGCTCGTACGACGGGAGCTCGACGTCCTGTTCCTTGGCGAGCGCGATGAGCGTCTCGAGCCGCAGGGAGCCGTCGAGGTGAACGTGGAGATCGGTCTTCGGGAGCTTCTGGAAGAACGAGAGGGGTAGCGCCATCGCTGGATGCTAGATGTCCTCCGCGGAACTCGCAACACGATCTGGCCGGCTCTCGACGCCGATCTCGGGCGCGAGCCTCCTCGAAAATGCTTTGCATTTCCTGCGGTGGCGCGCACCCAATCTCGACGCCGATCGCTCGGCCATACCGGTCACGACGTCCGCCTCGGACATCTAGTGCAGGGGCTGCTGGTGATCAATCTGGGCGCTGCTCGCTCGTCGTCGTGCTCGGTGCTGCCGCGGATGGACGTCCGGCGGGGGCCGGGGGAGCGGGGGAGCGCCCGCTCCCCCGGCCCCCGCCTACTCGGTGGGATGGACCGGGACCGGTTTCGTGCTGGTACGGGGCACGCCGGACGCGCCTGCGGCGCATCCAGCATGCCTGTTGCCACGGGCGGCTTCTCGCTCGCTGCGCGAGAGTGGCGTGTCGGTGGGGACCGCTTCTCGCTCGCTGCGCGAGAGTGGTGGGTCCTTGCTCGTGGGGGCGCGCTTCGCTTCGCGAAAGCGGGGGCTCAGATCAGGTCGTAGGGCGCGCAGGTCGAGACGCCGGCGCCGATGATCGTGCCCGGTACTTCGAGCGGCGTGTCGACCGTCTGGACGATCTCGCCCGTCTCGAAGTGGAACTGGGCGACGCGCGCGCTGCCGTCGGGCGCTTCGGTGAAGAGCCAGAAGTCGCCTCCCCACTGCGCGAAGTCGAAGCCCGAGCGGGCGGCGAGCGGGACCTGGTGGCTGTCCATCGTCGCGGCCGTATCCGGGTCCAGGAGCTCGATGGTGATGACGAGGTTCCGAAGGTCCCGCACGTCGACCACCATCCCGAAGAGGCGGCCGTCGCCGGTGCCGGTGAGCTCCATGTTGGCGGGCGTCGGCGCGTCCAGGTCGCCGATCATCGAGATGGCGAGCGTGGAGGTGTCGATGACACCGAGCCGACGCCACGCGAGGCCGTCCATCCACCAGCCGCCTTGCGCCGTGATGTAGAGGCGCTCTTGGTTGGTGTCGCCGACGGTGGCGAAGCCCATTCCGTAGCTCTGCACCTGCGCTTGGCCGGTCTCCATGCCGGTCGGCTGACAGGCAGCGGTGGTGGTGTCGACCGTGTAGAGGGAGCCGTCGCTCGCGCTGACGTAGGCCGTGCCGTGCCGGTCCACCGTCATGGAGTGGAGGATGTTGGTGCCGGGCAAATCGCAGCGAACCTCCCCGATGTGGGTGTAGGTCACCGCCTCCGGGTCGAAGCGAAGGAGGTGGCTCTCGTGCGTGCCCGACGACAAATCCGTGGTCAGCACGAAGATCTTCTTGTTGTTCTCGTCGGTGCAGTCGTCGTAGGGGACCGCGCCGTCGGTTCCCGGCCCCGCGTCCGAGTAGGTGTGCGTCGGCCCTGCGTCGCCGGTCGCTGGGTCGCCGGTCGCCGCGTCGCCGGTCGCCGCGTCGGCGCTTCCGGCGTCGGACCCACCCGGAGAGGCGCAGCTGCAGCCCGAGGCGAGAAGCGCGGCGGCAGCGCAGAGCGCGAGCACGGATGTGGAGCGGACGTGCGGAGAATCCATGCGGCAACCTACGAGCCGCCCGACGAAGGGGTCAAGCAAGCGTCCGCGGTCGATCGTCGGCGCGCACGCTCGTCGGAGTTGGACGAGACGATCGAGCTTGCCCTCCCCGAGAACGTCGACGAGCCGTGTCGCGCAAGGCGCTCCAATCGTCGACGCGACGGCCCGCCTCACCTCGTGCCGAACGAATGCGGACGGTCGAAGCGAGGCGCTGGGGCGAGACGCCGATGGTCGAAGAGCGGCTCGATCAGGTGAGGGCGCGCGGGTCCACGCCCAGTCGTTCGAGGACGGACGCGAGCTGCTTGCGCGGGAGGCTCACCCGAGTCGGCATGCCGCCCTCGAGGCCCAGGGTGTCGAGGAGGTTCACGCCGCTGTCGAAGCGCGCCGCGCAGGTGACGGTGGTCTCGTCGTAGGCGACGGAGATGCGCGCGCGATCTTGGCCGAGCAAGAGGAGCAGGGTCTTGTCGTAGGGCGCGTTGCGGACGGTGGCGTCGACGACGGCGATGTCTTTCACGACCTGGTAGCCGCGGGCGAGCCGGCGCGCTTCGTCCTCGGAGATGCGGAACTCCTCCGCCGCGCGGGCGATCGGCTCCCACAAGCCGGCGTCGTTCGCGCCCGTGGCCAGGTAGCGGACGACCAGCCCTTTCAGGCCATCGTCGCGCGGCCGCGCCCGGAGCGCCCGATCGATCACCGCCGCGCGCTCGCTCGGGGTGCCCATCCGGGTGTCGATGGCGCGCGCGTCGGCGTCGGCGCCGGGGTAGGGCTCCTCGCCGCCGCGGATCCACTTGGCGGCGGCGCAGAGGCCATCGAAGTCGATGTGGCAGCAGATGGTGTCGACCTCGCCGGCCGCTTCCACCCGCGCCGGCGTGACCATCTCCGGGCACGCGGGATGTTCGGCCTTGGTCGAGAGGACGAAGCGCGGGTCGTTCGCGTACTCCGCGTGCCGGCGGTGGTCGTGATGATCCACCCACATCGCCAGCCGCGGGCCGAGTCGGTCGAGGAAGCGCTTGGTGACCTTCTCGAAGCTGGCGCCGCCGGTCTCGGCCGCGAACGCGATGTCGAGCACGACGACGCGGCCGCGAAGTCCCTTGGGGCTGGGGAGCTTGCGCGGGGTGCCGTACGCGATCTCGGGGAAGGCCATCGGCGCAGCTTGGTGGTCCTGTCCTCGCGGTGCAAGGACGGCCGGGGGGTCGATCCGAGGCCGCGCTCGATCAGGGATGGCGGCGTGCGCCACCCGGCGGCGGCAGCGCCCAGCCGGGCGGGCCGTCGTGCCCGCGGCGGGCGCGGATGCGGATGGCGAGCGTCCCGCCGCCCGACTCCGAGCGCGGCGGGATCAGCACCCCGAGCAGGAGCCCTTGGGGGTCGCTCGCGCGCACCGAGAGGTCGCCGCGCGCTTCGCGGACCACGTGCCCGTCGTCGGTCAAGAGCCCCACCGGCAGACCGGGGCTGACCTGAACGTCGAGCGGCCGATCGGCCGGCAGTCGGTAGTAGTGCATCTCCGGGCGATCGAACGCGTTGCCGTCCCCGACGGCCTCGTCGGTGAGCTCGGAATCGAGCGCGAGCTGAGGCACGCCGTCGATCACCACGTCGTCGATGGTCCCGTGGCGCATCGCGCGCCGCCATTCCTCCGGGATGCGCTCCACGGGACGGGCCAGCTCGATCGGCTCCAGCGTGCCGCGGCCCGAGAGCACTGCGGTGGGCACGGCGACCAGGCGCCCGCGTCGGTCGAGGAGCATGCCGCCGCTGTTGCCGGGGTTGAACTCGGCGTCCGTCCGGATCCACGCGACCTCGTCGCGGCTGTTCATGTGGAAGCCGCTCATCTCCCCGCTGGTCACGTTGATGGTGCGCACGCCGAGCGGGAAGCCGAACGCGAAGAGGCGGCTACCGGGGCGGAGGGTCGAGGTGTTCGCGAGGGGGATGCTCGCGAAGCGGCGGTTCGGCCGGAGCGGCGTGCCGTCGACCTCGGACACGATGCGGATCAGCGCGAGGTCGAGCAGGGTGTCGGCCCGCACCACGCGGCCGACGTAGCGCTCCTCGGCGGTGTCCCGCGCCGAGCTCGCCATCCCCAGCCGGACCTCGTTGCTCGGGTTGAAGAGCGAGCCCGGAGCGCCGTCGCCCGGCTGGGTGTGACCGACGACGTGGAAATTCGTCAGCACGTAGCCGCGCGGATCGATGACGCTGCCCGAGCCCGTCGACATCTGCCCGCTGGGCGTTTCCGCGGTGATCTTCACGGCCGCGCGGACGGCCCGGCGCGTGACCGAGACCGGCAAGTCTTGCGCGGCGACGCTGCTCGACGCGACCCCGACCAGCAGGAACGTCGTAACCAGGAGGGTCGTTCGGCGAGTCATGAGCTTCAACCTCGGTCCAAAGGGCGCGTCGTGCAAGGGACCACGCCGCTCCGGCGAGGTTCCACACGACATCATACGGGTGAACGCGTCATTTTTCGCGCTCCCCTCATCGACGCGCCGGAGACCGCTCGCCTTGGGCGAATCGGCGCGGGTCTTCAGGCGCGCGTCGCGCCCCGACGTTCGGCCCGGATCACACGGGCCACGAGCGCGCTCGCTCCGCGGCCGCGGCGCTGGATCCGGTCGAGCGGCAGCGGCAGGACGCCGTACCCGCGCTCGGCCAGAATGGCCTGTACTTCCGGCGCGCCGTGGCCCGTGAACACCCGCCGGCCGGCCTGGACGAAGCGCAGCCCACCTTCGAGCGCGTCGGCGAGCGGCACGTCGACGACCGGCGCGTCGGTCCATGACTCGATCATGTGCAGCGCCCACGGTGAGAGCGCCCGCCGGCAGGCCAGCACGGTCCCGTCGTCGAGGGCCGCGACCGCCATGTCCAGCCGAGCGAAGCGCGCGTCGTCCAGCTCGATGCAGCGCACTTCGGCCCCGAAGAGCGCAGCGAGCGCGGGTACGGCGGCGCGATCGCGGGCGTCGTTCACGCCGAGGAGCGCCCCGCGGCCGGGGATCCACACCACGTCGGCGCCCGAAAGCGGTCCGTCCGGGCCGACCTCCACGCGGATCCCCCGCTCGAAGAGGGCTCGCGCCCAGGCCTCGGTGTCGATCTCGAGCCCGTCCGCGTTGCAGAGCAGCGCCTGCGCGCCGGCTCCATCGTCCGCGAGCACGAGGTGCTCCTTCACGAAGACCTCGGCGGCCGATCGCGGGGCGGGGAGGCTCTCCAGGATCACGCCGTCCACCCGCAACCTGCGATACAGCCACACGCGCTGGGCGCGCAGCTCCGAGAGCTCGTCGCCGCCGCGTGGCGCGTCGAGCCCCGCCGCGTGGAGCAGCACCGTCGCGGATTCGCCCATTACCGTCCGGAAACGCAAACGCAGGGCCGTTTGGAGCGGGCGGGAGAGCGCGTCGGGGGCGTGGGGCCGGGGCGCCGGCTGCGAGGCGTTTCATCCCGGCGCGGGTCAGCCGGCGGCGCGGAGCATGGCGAAGATGACCACGCCGGTCACCGACACGTAGAGCCAGATCGGCGTCAGCACGCGCGTGACCTTCTTGTGGCTTCGGAAGCGCTTGCGATAGGCGAACCAGAACGCCGTCAGGGCCATCGGCACGATCGCCATCGAGAGCAACACGTGGCTGATGAGGACGGCGAAGTAGACCATCCGCATCGCACCCTCGCCGGCGTAGTGCGAGTCGCCGTGGGCGTAGTGGTAGAGGACGTAGCTGACCAGGAAGAGGGCGCTCGCCGCGAACGCCGAGACCATCAGGTAGCGATGGACCCGCTGGTTCTTGCGGCGGATGGCGATCCAGCCGGCCGTGAGCAGGATGGCCGCCGTGCTGTTGAGCCCCGCGTTCACCGCCGGCAGGAAGCTCAGATCCGCGTCGGTGCCGCCGCCGTCGTGTAAGAGCAGCAGCCAGGCCAGGAACGCCAGCGCCACCGTCGACAGCACGGCGTTGAAGACGAAGAAGGTCCGTTCGTTGTTCGGCAGGGTCGCTTCCACGGCCACAGTCTTGGGGGCGCCGGCGCCGCGTGGCAACTCGGCCGCGAGGTCGGCGGCGACAGGCCCTTCTCGTTCAGTCGACGAAGAGCACGCGCCCGCGCAGGAGTCGGACGGGCACGGGACCGAAGGCGCGGCTGTCGTTCGAGTGGTCGCGGTGGTCGCCCATGATGAAGACGTGCCCTTCCGGCACGCGCATGGGCGTCATGTCCGCGCCGTAGCCGCCCACGACGTCGTCGCGGCTGGTCCGCCAGTGCCGGTCGCCGATGCCTTCCTGGATGACGTGGCATTCGGGGTCGAACGAGGTGTGGCGGGCGGGGTTGCACGTGCCGAGGTCCGCGTGCTGGACGGCGGTGCCGTTGCGCCAGACGACGCCGTCGCGCACCTCGATGACGTCGCCGGGCACGCCGACCACCCGCTTGACCAGGTCGAGGTGATCGACCGGGCTCTCGATGATCACCACGTCGCCGACCGCGGGCACCCTCCAGAGCGCCACGGCCTGCTCGGTGCCGGGGAGGGTGAGGCCGTATGCCGCGCGCAAGACGAAGAGGCGCTGGCCGGACACCAGGCTGGGCTCCATCGAGGGGCCGTCGACCTCGTAGGCCTGTGCGATCCCGACCCGTACGCCGAGGGCGATGACCACGGCGATCACGATCGTCTTCGCGTTGTCGACCCACCGTGCGGTGCGACCGTTCGCCATCCAGTTCGACGCAGCCATCGTAGGAGAAACGCCTTCCCCGGCGTCCGGATTCCGGCGCGCCGCGCGAGCCCCGCTCTCGAGGAGACTTACACCGCTCGACGACCGGCGCCCGCGCCCGGCGTTCGCGCCCCCGTTTTTTCTCAGCGGAAACCGAGGCGAAACAAAGAGCACCAATGCTCCGGGAGGCCCGAGTCGCGGGCCGTGGAGGATCCCGAGAGCTCATGCAGATGGTCATGGACAGCGTCTGGGTGCTGGTCAGCGCCTTCCTCGTCTTCTTCATGCACGCCGGCTTCGCGCTGGTGGAGAGTGGGTTCTGCCGGCGCAAGAACGCCGTGATGGTGCTCTTGAAGAACGTCGCCGTGGTGTCGGTCGCCTCGCTCCTCTTCTATGCGGTCGGCTTCGGGCTGATGTTCGGCGGTGGGAGCGCGTGGATCGGCCTGGACGGGTTCGCGCCGGCCGCGGGCGCCACCGTCGCCAACGCGCCCGAGACCCTCCCGCTCTTCGTCTTCCTCTTCTTCCAGCTCGTCTTCGCCGCCACGTCCGCGACCATCGTCAGCGGCGCGGTCGCCGAGCGGGCGGCCATCGTGCCCTTCCTGGTGTTCACGGCGCTCGCCTCGGCGGTCATCTATCCGATCGTCGGACACTGGGTGTGGGGCGGCGGCTATCTGGCCACCCAGACCCATTTCCACGACTTCGCGGGCAGCACGGTGGTCCACGCCGTCGGCGGGGCGATGGCGCTGGCGGGCGTGCTCGTGGTGGGCCCGCGGCACGGCCGCTACGGCAAGAACGGCCGGCCGCGTCCGATGCCGGCCCACAGCTTCCCGCTGGCCACCCTGGGGGTGGTCATCCTCTGGCTCGGCTGGTTCGGCTTCAACGGGGGCAGCACCCTGGCAGCCGACCCGGCGGCGATCGCGCCGGTGATCCTGGTCACCAACCTCGCGGCGGCGGCCGGGTTCTTGACCGCGCTGGTGCACACGCGGCTTCGCACGAGGGCGCTCGACCTCTCGATGGCGCTCAACGGCGCGCTGGCGGGGCTGGTGGCCATCACGGCCGGTGCGGACGTGATCGGCCCCCTCGAGGCGATCGTGGTCGGCGTCATCGGTGGCGTGTTGGTCGTCGAGGGCGTCTTCTTGCTCGATTGCTTCCAGCTCGACGATCCCGTCGGCGCCATCCCCGTCCACATGATCAACGGCGCGTTCGGCACGCTGGCGGTCGGACTCTTCGCCAGCGGGGAGGAAGTGCGCGGCCTCTTCCACGGTGGCGGCGCCTCCCTGCTCGTCGATCAGCTCCTCGGGCTCGGGATGAGCGCGGCGTTCGCGTTCGCGAGCGCGTTCGCCATCTGGCTGGCGTTCAAGAAGACGACCGGCGTGCGCGTGTCGCTGGAGCACGAGGTCGAAGGGCTCGACCGCGCCGAGTGCGGCGTCGACGCCTACGGCGAGGAGCCGGCGGGCTTCCACATGGCCGAGGACCCCGAGGTCGCGATGCGCGCCGGCGAGGCCATGGCCACGACCACCTGAAGCCCGCGTCCCGCTCCGCTCAGCGCATCGGCGAGGCGACGCCCAGGAAAGCGGCCAGTGCCGCGCGATCGTCCGTCGAGTCGACCGTGTGCTGCGGCCATCCGCAGGAGCCCGTCAGCAGATCGTCGAGCGAGGTGGCGCAGCCGTCGTGGCCGAACACCGCCTGCTGCCCGACGTCCACCAACGACGGCACCTGCATCGGCCCCTGTCCGTAGTCGACGCTGTCCGGCATCGGCGTGGTCGCGTCCGAGCCGTGGCAACCGGAGCAGCCCAGCGAGTCGAAGAGCGCCTGCCCCCGCTGCACCAGCGCCGGATTGGCCGCCGGATGCGGGTCGCCGGGGAGCGCGTCCACCCAATCGTCGAAGGCCTGGACCTGGTCGGGCCGGACCGTCGTCCCGTCGGGCGCCGGGAAGTGCGAGGCCATCAGCGAGGTCATGTCGGTCTTGGAGCCGTCCCAGTGGAAGGGCGCCGTCCGCAGGAGCCCGCCGCGCAAGGTCAGCGTGGAGCGCGGGCCCTGGCCGAGATCCCACACGTGGCCGTCGGT
Organism: uncultured Pseudomonadota bacterium; assembly: GCA_963832725.1. Lineage (GTDB taxonomy): Bacteria > Myxococcota_A > Polyangia > Polyangiales > Sandaracinaceae > JAEZBP01. The sequence continues at coordinate 738,430 of CAWHVG010000005.1, read as the reverse complement.
CGATCCGTCGATGTGACACGAGACGCAGGGCACGCCGCCGGGTGCCGCGCTGGTGTGGAAGAGATTGTGGCCCGTGTCGCGGACCGACGACGAGGCGTAGGCGTAGGTCGTGCCCCCGATCTTCACGTTGCCGGGCTCGCGGGTCTGGACGATGAGCGTGCCGTCCGGCAGGTACGCGATCGCGGTCGGCTGCCCGTCGACGGTGGCCGGGCTCGGCGGCGGACAGGAGCCCGCGTGGGTAGCCAGCGTCACCACGTTGGGCCCGGTGTACGCCGGGGCGAGCGAGCTCGGCGTCGACACCGCGAGCTCCTGCCGGCTGGCGTCGAACGCCACGTCGCTGGCGTAGGGGACCTGCGCCGACACCGAATCGCCGGTGTGCCCGGAGTTGTCGTAGGAAGAGACGACCACGGTCACCGTGCTGCTGACACAGGCCGTGGCTCCTCCCCAGGTGGAGCCGGAGGCGGGCGCTCCGTCGCGCATCAGCTCGTGCAACACGTAGACGTGGGAGCCACCGTCGACCATGCGGATGGCCGCCTGCGGCTTGTCGGTCCCGGTCAGGCTGCGCAGCGAGTCCAGCGGCGTGGTCGGCTGCCCGTCGACCGCGTTCAGGCGCAGGACGCGTGCGCGCCGAACCTCCGCCACCCAGAGCTGGTCGCCTCGGACCAGGACGTCGCCCAGGTCGGGGGCGAGCAATCGCCGGATGGTCGCGTCGCCCTGCCGGAAAGGAACGCCCACCAGCTCACCGCTGGCGCAGGTCACCCACGCGCGCTCCCGCGTCGCGTCCCAGGCCAGCCCGCGCGGGCCGGCGCAGGTGTCGGCGACGGGGGTGATGGCGTCGCCGTCGAGCTGGACGAGCTGGCCGTCCGAGAGGATGGCGATCCGCCGGTCCGCCCCCGCGTAGACGGCGCGCTCGGGCCGCTGGTCGTGGGTGAGCTGCCAGACGCGGTCGTCGGTCACCCGATGGCCCGAGAGCGTTAGCGCGTGAACGATGGCGCGGTCGCGATTGACGAGCAGGAGCTCGCTGCCGTCGCTGCGCACGGTGAGCGTCCCCCCGCGCACTGGAGGAGGCGTCCAGGGTAAGGACACCGTGGGCCCGGCCGATCCCGAAGCCGCCCCATTCCAGCCGCAAGCCCCGAGCGTCAGCGCGAACAACGCCACCCATGTCGCACGCATGCGCATGTGATTCTCCCCTCTCCTCGCGTTCACCCCACTGGACAAGACGGAATGAGCGCGCGATTGGTTTCTGCCTTGGATGTGCTCGGCGTACATCGCAACGCACTTCACGGGCGGGGAGGGGCCCCTCTGCGGCCCGCGCTACCTCGGCGATACTCGGCATCGCCTCGTCGGCTCGAGCCACGGCTGAGCCCCGTCACGCTCCGCGATCCGGTCACGATTTCCGCCTCTCAGATTGAGCGGTTCGGTCCGCGTTCCCGAGCGTCGGGCGAGCTCGGTGGGCGCCGTCACGGCGTGGGGAGCGCGTGGCCAGAGGTCCGGGGGCGAGGGAAGCTCGACACCTCGGGCCGCTCCCGAACCTGCGCACGATGTGCGCCGTTGACCACTTTCGATTCACGAAGGTGAGCGGGCGCACACCGTCAGTCGCGCCTCCCGTGCTCGGCGGCGGTGCCGGAGGTGGCTGCCCAATGACCGCCGGCTGGTTTTCGTGGGGTCGTATCGGCTGCGGATGCGCGGGGACAACGGCGGGATTGGCGCCGACGAGCTCGCCCGAGCGCGCGCGGTCGCCTGCTGCGCACATCTACTCCACTCGTGCGCGCAGCCGGTGAGCCGCGCTTGTCGGCGGCGCACGCGCGGGCCACGCTCCGCCCATCGTGGGCAGCAAGGGACGGCCTTACCGCACCGTCGACGTCGAGGGCTACGAGGTCCTGGTGGGCCGTAGCGACGACGACAACGACTACCTGACCTTCCGGGTGGCCGAGAAGCGCGACCTCTGGCTCCACGTCGGCGGCGGCACCCCCGGCAGCCACGTCGTCCTCCGCAACCCGGAGGGCGGCGAGGTGCCGCGTCCGGTGGTCGAGAAAGCGGCTCAGCTCGCCGCCTGGTACTCCAAAGCGCGCGGCGCGCCGCGGGTCGAGGTGCACGTCTGCCGCGTGGCGGACGTGTCGAAGCCCAGAGGCGCCCCCCGCGGCCAGGTGCAGATTCAAGAAGTACGCGCGGGTGAAGGTGTCCCCCGCGCGCCTCGACAGCGACGACTGAGCAGCTGAGCTGAGCTGAGCTGAGCCGTGCTGCGGCGCTTCGTGCTCAGCGCGTTCCCGCCGCGTCGCGGCGCGAGGCCACGCGTGGCGCTGTGGCAAATTGCATCGCTGTGGCTACGACGGACGCATCTGGAACGTCGATTGGTGTCGTGGCAGCTTCCACCGAACAACATTCGGTTCAGTACGGCATGAGCCGAATGTTGTTCTTGACACGGTGCGTCACGGGGTGCATTCTCTAGTCGTCGGATGTCCCTTCCCGCGTACCTCGACGAGATTGATTGTAGCCTCCTCACGTCCCTGCAGGAGGACTGCAAGACCCCGCTGAACAAGCTCGGCGAGAAGGTCGGTCTCAGCCCGCAAGCCGTGATGGAGCGGGTCCGCAAGCTCGAGGGCGCGGGGGTGGTCACCGGCTATCACGCGGCGGTCGACGGCCGCGCGCTCGGGCTCGACATCACGGCGTTCGTCGGGGTGTCGATCAACTACCCGAAGGACATCGAGAGCTTCCTGTCCAAGGTCGCCGCCCGTCCCGAGGTGCTCGAGTGCCACCACGTCACCGGAGGGCACACGCTGCTCATCAAGGTGAAGACCGCCAACACGGCCTCGCTCGAGCGGGTGATCAGCTCGCTGCGCGAGGTCGAGGGCGTCACGCGCACCGAGACGATGGTCGTCCTCTCGACGGCCGCCGAAACCTCCCGCGTGCCGCTCTCCGAAGTGGAGCCCGCTCCGCCGGGCGCCGCGAACAAGCGAAGGCACGCCCGCGCGGTGCGCGAGGCGAGCTGAGCACGCCCTTCTCTCACACATCGGTGGAACGAGGAGAGGACCTCATGCCCCACGTGTCCCCAGAGCACCGCGACGAGGCCCGGCGCCAGGGTCTGTACCGGCCCGACTTCGAGCACGACGCGTGCGGCGTCGGGTTCATCGCGCACATGCGCGGCGAGGCCAGCCACCGGATCATCCAGAAGGCGCTCGAGATCCTCGAGAACCTCGAGCACCGCGGCGCCGAGGGCAGCGACCCGCACACGGGCGACGGCGCGGGGCTCCTCGTGCAGATCCCCCACGCGCTCTTCACCGAAGAGGCGCACCGCCTCGGCTTCGCGCTCCCACGTCCCGGCGTGTACGGAGTGGGCATGATCTTCCTCCCGCGCGATCCCGAGCTGCGCGAGGCCTGCATCGAGCTCGTCGAGCACATCGTGAAGGACGAGGGGCAGGATCTGCTCGGCTGGCGCGAGGTGCCCGTGCGGCCTGCGGTGTGCGGTCCGGCCGCGCGCGAGACCATCCCGGACATCCGGCAGTTCTTCGTCGGGCCCGGCACGCTGCCCTCGGACGATCACGCGCTCGATCGCAAGCTCTACGTGATCCGCAAGCGGCTGGAGGCGGAGGCGCCGCGGCGCGGCTTGGAAGAGGCGGAGTACCCCTACATCTGCTCGCTCTCGACGCGCACCGTCGTCTACAAGGGCTTGCTCACGCCCGAGCAGCTCCCGCGCTTCTACGTCGACCTGGCCGACCCGCGCACCGCGACCAGCCTCGCCATCGTTCACCAGCGCTTCTCGACCAACACCTTCCCGAGCTGGCCGCGCGCTCATCCCTACCGGCGCATCGCGCACAACGGTGAGATCAACACGCTGCGCGGCAACGTGAACTGGATGCGCGCGCGCGAGCCGGTGTTGGTGTCGCCGGTCTTCGGCGAGGACGTCGAGAAGCTGTGCCCCATCGTCGACCCGCGCGGCTCGGACAGCGCGATGTTCGACGACGTGCTCGAGCTGCTCGTCCACACGGGCCGCTCGCTGCCCCACGCCATCATGATGATGATCCCGGAGGCGTGGCAGAAGCACGAGGACATGCCGCCCGAGCGGCGCGCGTTCTACGAGTATCACTCCTGCTTGATGGAGCCGTGGGACGGGCCGGCCTGCATCGCGTTCACCGACGGGCGGCTGGTGGGCGCGGTCCTCGACCGGAACGGCCTCCGGCCCGCGCGCTACACGGTGACCAAGGACGACCTCGTCATCATGGCCAGCGAGGCGGGCGTGTTGAACGTGCCGCCGGAGAACGTCGCCGCCAAGAATCGCCTGCAGCCGGGGCGCATGTTCCTCGTCGACACCCGCGCCGGACGCATCGTCGAGGACGAGATCATCAAGGAAGAGATTTCGAGCCGCCGTCCGTGGCGCCGCTGGCTCGACGAGAACATCGTGACGATGGGCGAGGTGCCGCTGCCGGCGAACGGCTCGGTCCCGCCGCCCATGGACGCCGCCACGCTGCGGCGCGAGCAGAAGGTCCACGGCTACACGGCCGAGGATCTGCGCATTCTGATGGCGCCGATGGCGACGCAGGGCCGCGAGGGGACCGGCTCCATGGGCAACGACACGCCCTTGGCCGTCCTCAGCGACCGCCCGCAGCTCCTCTTCAACTACTTCCGGCAGCTCTTCGCGCAGGTCACCAACCCGCCGATCGATCCGATCCGCGAGGAGCTGGTGATGACGCTGCGGACCACCCTCGGGCCCGAGTCGAACCTCTTCGAGGAGAGCCCGCATCACTGCCGCAAGCTCCAGGTCAAGACGCCCATCCTCTCCAACGAGGAGCTGGAGCAGATCCGCGGGCTCGACCGCGAGGGGCTGCGCACGTCCACCCTGACGACCCTCTTCGATCCGAAGGCGGGCCCGGCCGGTCTGGAGATGGCCCTCGATTGGCTCTGCCGCGAGGCCGAGCGCGCGGTGCAGAACGGGGCGACCCTGCTGGTCCTCTCGGACCGCGGCCACGACGAGCAGCGGGCGCCGATCCCGAGCCTCTTGGCGACGGCGGGCGTGCACCACCACCTGATCCGAGCCGGTCTGCGGAAGAACTGCGGCCTGATCATCGAGAGCGGCGAGCCGCGCGAGGTGATGCACTTCTGCCTGCTGCTCGGCTACGGCGTCGGGGGCGTGAACCCCTACCTCGCCTACGAGGCGGTCGGCGCCCTGGCTCGCGAAGGGGAGTTGGGCGACCAACTCGGCGGCGAGGTCGGTGCAGAGGAGGCGGGCCGGCGCTACGTGAAGGCGATCGAGAAGGGGATCCTGAAGGTGATGTCCAAGATGGGCATCTCCACGCTGCAGAGCTATCGCGGCGCCCAGATCTTCGAGGCGATCGGGCTCGGCGAGAACTTCGTCGAGCGCTACTTCACCGGCACGCCGACGCACCTCGACGGCATCGGTCTCGACACGGTGGCCGAGGAGGCCATCGCCCGCCACCGCGCCGCCTACGCGCGCGTCTCGCTCGAGGTCGTGAACGACGATCTCGATCCGGGCGGGCTCTATCAATGGCGCCGCCGCGGCGAGCATCACATGTGGAATCCGTCCACCATCGGCTCGCTCCAGCACGCCGTCCGCAGCGGCAAGTACGAGCTCTTCAAGAAGTTCTCTGCCCGCGCCGACGCCGAGACGCGGCGCAACGCCATCCGCGGCCTGCTCGACTTCCACGCCGAGGGGCGCACGCCGATCCCGCTGGACGAGGTGGAGCCCGTGGGCGCCATCGTGCAGCGCTTCAAGACGGGGGCGATGAGCTTCGGCTCCATCTCCAAGGAAGCGCACGAGACGCTGGCCGTCGCCATGAACCGGCTCGGCGCCCGCAGCAACAGCGGCGAGGGCGGTGAGGATCCGGCGCGCTTCGTCCCGGACGAGAACGGCGACAGCCGCCGGAGCGCCATCAAGCAGGTGGCGTCCGGCCGCTTCGGCGTGACCATCGAGTACCTGAACGAGGCCGAGGAGATTCAGATCAAGATCGCCCAGGGCGCCAAGCCGGGCGAGGGCGGTCAGCTCCCGGGCCACAAGGTCGACGAGAACATCGCGCGCGTGCGCCACTCGACGCCGGGCGTGGGGCTGATCAGCCCGCCGCCGCACCACGACATCTACTCGATCGAGGATCTCGCGCAGCTCATCCACGACCTGAAGAACGCGAACCCCGACGCGCGCATCACCGTCAAGCTCGTCAGCGAGGTCGGAGTCGGCACCATCGCCGCCGGCGTGGCCAAGGCCAAGGCGGACGTGATCCTGATCAGCGGTGGCTCGGGCGGCACCGGCGCCTCGCCGCTCACCTCGATCAAGCACGCCGGCATCCCATGGGAGATCGGCCTGGCCGAGACCCAGCAGACGCTGATCCTCAACGACCTGCGCGGCCGGGTGAAGTTGGAGACCGACGGTCAGCTCAAGACGGGGCGCGACGTCGTGATGGCGGCGCTGCTCGGCGCCGAGGAGTTCGGCTTCGGCTCGATCAGCCTCATCACCATGGGCTGCGTGATGATGCGCGTTTGCCATCTCAACACCTGCCCAGTGGGGGTCGCCACGCAGGATCCGCTGTTGCGCGAGCGCTTCGCCGGACAGCCCGAGCACGTGATCCACTTCATGCGCTTCGTGGCCGAGGAGGTGCGCGAGATCATGGCCACGCTCGGCGTGCGCACCATGGACGAGCTGGTCGGTCGCAGCGATTCTCTTGAAGCCGCGCGAGGACATCGATCACGCGAAGGCCGAGAAGCTCGATCTGAGCCGCCTGCTCCATCGCCCCGAGGTCGAGCATCCGATCCGCAACGTGATGAAGCAGGAGCACGAGCTCGAGCTGGCCATGGACACGGTGCTCATCGAGCAGGCCCGCGCCGCGCTCGAGCGGGGCGAGCCGGTCTCGCTGCGGATGCCGATCCGCAACGTCCACCGGACGGCCTGCACCATGCTCAGCTCGCGCATCGCGAAGAAGCACGGCCTGAGCGGGCTGCCGGACGGGACGATTCGCATCCGCTTCACGGGCTCGGCCGGGCAGAGCTTCGGCGCGTTCTTGGCCAACGGTCTCGACGTGATCCTCGAAGGCGACACCAACGACTACTTCGGCAAGGGGATGAGCGGCGGCCGCATGGTCGTCTTCCCGCCGGAGGGATCGGACTTCCCGCCCGAGCAGAACATCATCGTCGGCAACGTGGCCCTCTACGGCGCCACGGACGGCGAGGTGTTCATCCGCGGCATGGCCGGCGAGCGCTTCGCGGTCCGCAACAGCGGCGCGCGGGCGGTCGTCGAGGGCGTGGGCGATCACGGCTGCGAGTACATGACGGGCGGCCGCGTCATCGTGCTCGGCACGACGGGCCGCAACTTCGCGGCGGGCATGAGCGGCGGCATCGCCTACGTGCTCGACGTGGACAACAAGTTCGAGCGTCGCGTGAACCGCGAGATGGTGGCGCTCGAGCCGCTGACGCCGGACGACCTGGGAGTGGTGCGCTCGATGGTGCATCGCCACTACGAGCGCACCATGAGCCAGCTCGCCTGGCGGGTGTTGAGCGGCTGGAAGAAGGAGAGCCAGCGCTTCGTGAAGGTGATGCCGACCGAGTACCGCCGGGTGCTCGACGAGCGGGCGCGCGCGGCCCGCACCGCCTGAAGCGCAGGCTGATTCGAGAGAGAGTGACGATGGGTAATCCGACCGGATTCTTGGAGATCGAGCGCCACCTGCCGGAGAAGCGGGAGGTCGAGGAGCGCCTTCGCGACTTTCGCGAGATCGAGCGCCACCTGCCGGTGCTCGGGATCCGCGACCAGGGCGCGCGCTGCATGAACTGCGGCATCCCCTTCTGTCACACGGGCTGCCCTCTCGGGAACGTGATCCCGGACTGGAACGACCACGTCTACAAAGACCGCTGGCCGGCGGCGAGCACCGCGCTCCATGCCACCAACAACTTCCCGGAAGTGACCGGTCGCGTGTGCCCGGCGCCCTGCGAAGAGGCCTGCGTTCTCAACATCGACGACGACCCGGTCACGATCAAACAGATCGAGCATCAGATCGCCGATCGCGCCTGGGAAGAGGGCTGGATCAAGCCCGAGCCGCCCGCCCGGAAGACGGGAAAGAGGGTGGCCGTGGTCGGCTCCGGCCCGGCGGGCCTCGCCAGCGCGCAGCAGCTCGCCCGCGCCGGCCACGACGTCGTCGTCTTCGAGCGCGACGACCGCATCGGCGGTTTGCTCCGCTACGGCATCCCCGACTTCAAGATGGAGAAGCACCACATCGACCGTCGCATCGCGCAGATGGAGGCGGAGGGCGTCGTCTTCCGGCCCGGCGTGAACGTCGGCGTCGACCTGAGCGTGGCCGAGCTGACCGAGCAGCACGACGCGGTGGTCCTGGCGGTGGGAGCGACCGAGCCGCGCGAGCTGCCGATCCCGGGCCGGGAGCTCGATGGCGTTCACCTGGCCATGGACTTCTTGCCCCAGCAGAACCGCGTGCTGGCCGGCGATCACGTCGAGGATCAGATCGTGGCGACCGGCAAGAAGGTCGTCATCCTCGGCGGCGGTGACACCGGCAGCGATTGCTTGGGCACCAGCCTCAGGCAGGGGGCGGCCAGCGTCGTCCAGATCGAGCTGATGCCCAAGCCGCCCGAAGCGCGGACTGCGGACATGCCGTGGCCGGAGTGGCCGATGATCCTGCGCACCTCGACCTCGCAGGAAGAGGGCGGCGAGCGCGACTGGGCCATCCTCACCAAGGCCTTCGAAGGGGAGGACGGCGTGCTGAAGCGCCTTCGCGCCGTGCGCGTCGAGTGGGCGAAAGGCGACGACGGTCGCATGCAGATGCGGCAGATCGAAGGCAGCGAGCTCGTCATCGAGGCGGACCTCTGCCTGCTCGCGCTCGGGTTCGTGGGGCCCGAGAAAGAAGGTCTCCTCGAGCATCTCGGCGTAGCGCTGAGTGGTCGCGGCAACGTCGACGCGACCGACGAGGAGTTCGTCTCCAGTCGAGCGAAGATCTTCGCCTGCGGAGACGCCCGCCGTGGCCAGTCGCTGGTGGTGTGGGCCATCTGGGAGGGCCGCGAGGCGGCCCGGGCAGTCGACGCCTACCTCATGGGTGAGAGCCGGCTGCCCTCGAGCCCCCGCAACGTCGCCTGATCCGAGCGCGGACGCGACACGGGAGCGACGGCGGCGCCGCGCTCGGGCGTGGAGTCGGTGGCGAGCATCGTCCTCTCTCCGTCGGCACCGGCGGTCGCGAGCATCCAAGCGCGCGGGTCGTCGCCCCGAGTCATGCCCGAATGCGGGCCGCAACGAGACGAGTGGCGTCCGAGGTCACTCGATTTGGCGTGCTCGGTTCCCTCCGCTTCGAGATGGTCGAAGCGGGAGGCGGGTCAGAGATTGATGCGGCGGAGCAGTGCGTCGTAGTGCACGGTGCAGCGGCGCGACTCTCCGTCGACCGTGGCGGTGTAGCTGCGCTCACCGTGGCCGATGAAGCGGCTGTGGCCCGAGCCCTCGTGACGGACCTCGAAGCGGTTCATCGGCGCGTTCGGGCCGCTCGATCCGTCGAGGCGGGACTCCCCGACCACCATTCCGTCGGCGTTCACCGTGATCGACCACGTCGACCAGTAGGGGGAGTTCAAGATCTGCATGCGCATCCGACGGGCGCCCGGGATGCCGTGGATGGGCGCGACGAACGAGGACACGTATCCGGTGCGCTCGTCGTCGTCGCACGACGCGCCCCGGGTGCGGGTCTGGAACTCGTAGAGGCCGGGCCCGAGCACGTGTTGTTCGTCGGCCGTCTGCGCGCCCGCGTGGGCCTCACCTCCGGCCAAGCCGGCGACCGCGATCGCCAGCGCGATCTGCGCTCCCAGATGTCGTCGCACCACCACGTTCTCCTCTCCCCACGCGCTCCCCGCGCGCGATGAGGGTGCAGACCCGCCGCGCGCACGTCAACGCCGTGCCGCGCCGCGATCGAGGTGGACGCCGGCACCGGTGCCAATATTCAACGTCTTCGTTGTGAAATTATCGTACACGCATCTCGCGGAGAAAGTGAGAATGACCCTCGCCGTTTGCACTCGTGTCCACTCGCGTTCACACGCGGCCACCGTGGCCTGGTGTCCTAGCTCGGATTCGTCTCGGCACGGCCGTTGCTGCCGGCACGCTGACCTCCGGCGCCGTGGGGCGTCGAGAGCAAAGGGAGAACGAATCGATGAAGAAGAGTGTGATCAAATCCGTATTCGCGTTCGCGTTCGCCGCATCTCTGGCGGGCTGCGGAGGCTCGAGCTACTCGTCCGCCGACATCGTGGACCAGAGCCCTCAGGGCTCGATGGAGGGCAACGACTGGTCGATGGCCCAGGCGGACGTGTCGGTCGACTCCTTCGACGACACGCAGCTGTCGGTGACGCTCTACGGCGAGGCGCAGGATCAGGCGTGCACCGCCGGGCTCGGCACCGGGCCCACCATCATCTTCTCGATCCCGCGGATGGAAGGTGAGTACCCGCTGAGCTTCAGCCTCGGGTCGTCGGACTCGCAGACCGTCACCTTCGTGCCCTCGGCGGGCAACAACATCATCGGCACCAACGGGGTCGTCGTCGTCAACTCCGTCAGCGACACCGACGTCAGCATCGGTCTGGTCGCCGACGCGGGTAGCAGCAGCGTCAACGGCAAGTTCACCGCGACGCTTTGCCCCTGAGCTGAGCTGAACGAGGAGCTGAGCTGAACGAGGTGCCACTCGAGCGAGTCGCACCGGGACGCGCGTCCTGGTGCGACGGCTCGCGCTTCCCTCGCATCCGCCTCGACGCCCTCAGGTCGCGATGGACACGATCAGGCTCGCCACGCCGACGAGGGCCAGGGCGGCGCCGGCCATCATCGATACGAACGCCGTCCGAGGGTGGCGGTCGACGAAGCGGCCGGCCTCGCGAGCCACGCGCTTCGTGAACGTCATCGGGCACTGCACGCGGACCCGGCCCTCGAGCGCGCCCTCGAGCTCGTCGATCATCTCCTGCGCGCTCTGCCACCGCCCGTCCGGGTCCTTGTTCATGGCGCGCCGGACGAAGTAGAGGTACTCGAGCGGCGGCGTGCCCTGCGTCGGGTGCGAGTGCGCGTCGAGGTTCGCCACGACGGCCACGTTCTCGTTCATCACACCGACCAGCAGGCCGGGGATCGTGGTCTTGTCCGCCAGGTAGTGCTTCAGCGTGAGCAGCTCGTAGAGGACCACGGCGACGGAGTAGAGGTCGCTGCGGGCGTCGAGCTCCTTGCTCCCGCGGGCTTGCTCGGGGGACATGTACGCGGGCGTGCCGACGAGCGCGTTGTGATGCGTGACGACGAGCCGCTTGCGCGTGTCGCTCTCGTCGACCTCCTCGTCCTCGCCCTCGGCGGGCGGCAGCTCCGCGCCGTCGATCGGCCGCGCGATGCCCCAGTCCATCAGGACGACCTCGCCGTAGCGTCCGACCATCACGTTGGCCGGCTTCACGTCGCGGTGGATGATGCCGCGATCGTGCGCATAGGCGAGCGCGCGCAGCAGGCCGATGGCGATCTGGACGCGCATCTCGAACGTGAAGCGCCGGTGGGCGTCGGGGTCGCCGGCGGCCAGCCGCTCGATGATCGTCTCGAGGGTCTCGCCCTCGACGTACTTCATCACGAAGAAGTAGTTGCCCTGCTCGTCCACGCCGACGTCGTGGATGGGCACGATGTTCGGGTGCTCCAGGCTGCCGATGGTCCGCACCTCTTCCACGAAGCGCGCCAGCCCGTGGGCGCCGACCTCGCGGCGGATCTGCTTCACGGCCACCCGCCGGTCGATGTCGTGATCGTGCGCGAGCGCGACGACCCCCATGCCGCCTTCGCCGAGGACCTTCTCCCGCTCGTAGCGTATGCGGTCGTCGGGCACGAGCGCGATGTCTTCGCCGCGGGTCTCCACGCGCGGCAGCACGGTGCTCGTCCGCGTGATGGTGGCGGGGAGGGGCGCGCGCGCCGGATCCGGGTCCACCAGGGTGGCGGCGTTCGGGGCCAGCGTCTCGGCGAGCGCGTCGGTGTTCTGAGCGGTGACCACGACGCGAGTTTCGGGCCCTTCGCCCGAACGCGCAACCGGCTGCGGCGCTGGTCAGTCCGGTTGGAAGACCCGCTCCTGCGTGCCGTCGTCGTCGTAGAACTGGCCTGCGCGATCGAAGGTGATGGCGCCGAAGGCGTTGATCGCGATCGCCAACACCAGCACGCCGAGGAAGCCCCAGCCGAAGCGGCGGCGGGAGAGGGCGAGCAGCACGATCAGCGCCGGCATGTAGTCGAGGCTGAAGCGGTAGCCGAACTGGACCCAGCCGCTGTTCTGGTAGCAGAGATCCAGGAGCGCCACGAGCCCACTCGACACGAAGAGCGCGACCATCAGCGCGCTCACCTTCTTCGGCCACAGGGCGGGCAGGAGGTTGGGCGAGGTCACCCAGAGCGCGAGCCCGTGCCGGCTGATCCGGATGAAGGGCGCCGTGGCGCTGAGCCAGGGTAGCGAGGCCAGGAAGACCGCGAGGTTCTTGCCGAGGTAGTGGTAGTTGAAGAGGCCCCACTTCTCGATGCGCGGCCGCCACCGGATCATCAGGTACTGGTGGCCGAAGTCGAAGGGATCGCCGAAGCGCGCCTCGTTCATCCACATCGCCACGCCGCCGAGGACCAGGATGGGCGCTGCGAAGACGGCGCAGGCACGGATCGTCGGCGCCCAGCGCACGCCTCGCAGCCACACGGCCATCGCGCGCCAGATCGTTGCGTCGTCTTCGGCAGCCGGCGCGTCCTCCGGGCGTGAGGCGCGCATCGCCTCCAGCAGGAAGAAGAGCGCGAAGGGGTAAGTGCTCGGCCGCGTCAAGAAGCACAGGCCAAGCATCAGCCCGGCCCAGAAGGGGCGCCGCGCGGCGATGCCGAAGGTCAGGTAGAGCACCAGCAACGCGGACGCGACCACGTGCGCCGAGAACCACACCGAGCCCTGGACGGCGGTGGAGAAGTAGACGCTTCCGAACGCGAAGACGACGACGAGGATCAGATCGTCGCGCGCCGTTCGGGGGCTGACGCCTTCTTCGCGCAGCCGGCGCAGCAAGGAGTAGAGCAGCGCCGGCGCGAGGCCGCCGAGGATGGCCCAGAAGAGCGGGTCCGAGAAGTCCGTGCCGAAGAGGGCCGCGGCCGGGAGGATCACCACCGCCGGAAGGGGTGGGAACGAGACGTACCAGCGCTGGCTCGGCCGCGGCCGCTGCATGGCGTCCGCACGGCAGACGCCCTGGAGCTCGACGTCGTAGCAGGCCCAGTCGTTGTAGCCGGGCGGACGGTCGCCGACCTGCGCGAGCTGTCCGTGCAGAAAGCTCTCGGCCAGCTGGACGAAGTGGTTGTTCGGCGAGGGCCCCTCGGCCCGCGGTCCGGTGACCAGCGCGTAGACCAGCGCCGTCACGGCGAAGATCAGCGCCGGCATCGCCGCGCGCCGCGCCAGGGCGCGCATGCGGTCGGGCTTCGACGTCTCGGGGCGCTCCGGCGCGGGCTCGGTCGCGGCCTCCATCAGGATAGCCCTGCGCGCGCCGGAGAAGCGGCGCGAAAAGAGCGGCCGGAGAGCCTCGTTTCGTCGGGGAACCGCACGGCGCGCGGAGGATAGCAGCGGCCGGGCGCGGTGGCCGGGTTTGCGATACAACAGGCGGGTCTGGGGCGGATGTCTGCACCAGGCCGCTTTTTTCGAGGAGACTGGGATGGGAACGATGCGCTCGATCACGACGGCCCTGCTCGCGCTCGCGCTCGCCGCGTGCGGAGGCTCGGGCTCGACCGACGCCGGGATGATGGGACCCGACGGAGGGACCGGCGACGGAGGTGGCAACGGCGACGGCGGTGGCAACGCCGACGGCGGCGCCGAGACGATCTCCCTCACCGGCCTCGACGGCCCGGTCGAAGTGATCGTCGACGACCGCGGCATGCCGCACATCTACGGCACCACGGTGCACGACATCATCATGGTCGAGGGCTACCTCATGTCCCGCGACCGCTTCATCCAGATGGAGTTCATCCGCCGCGGCGTGACCGGTGAGCTCGCTGCGGTCCTCGGGAACCTCGATCCCACCCTGCTCGCGCAGGATCAGGGCTCGCGCTTCCTCGGCTTCGGTCGCGTCGGGCAGCAGATCTACGACTCGCTCCCGGCCGACGACGAGACGCGCAAGGTCGCCGAGGCCTTCGTCGAGGGCATCAACGCCTACATCGACGACGTGGTCTCGAAGCCGAGCTACCAGCCGCCTCGCGGGCTGGAGCTCTTCAACCCGATCCGGATCAGCCCGAACTTCGGCCACTGGACGGCGGCGGACGTCTTCGCGCTCGCTCGCTACCAGTCCTACAACCTCTCCTACGACGCCGGCTCCGACATCGGCCGCACCACGGCGCTCGCCGGCGTACAGGCCGCGTTCGATCCGAACGACACCGACCACCCGAGGTTGGCGGCTCGCGCCGGCGCGTTCGCGGACTTCTGGTCCGCCAAGCAGGCCCGCGCAGTGTACACCCGCGACGGCTTCAACGACGGCACCACCAACGCCTTCCTGCCCGGGATCCGGCGTCCGGCGCCGACCCCGCAGATCGAGCTGCCCTCGCTCGACGCGCTGCGGGGCGCGGAGCGCTTCTACGCGCGGCTCGGCCAGAACCCGCTCTTCCGCCGCGATCCCTTCGTCGGCTCGAACAGCTGGGTCGTGGCGCCCGACCTGACGGCGAACGGGAACCCGATCCTGTCGAACGACCCGCACCTCTCCCTGATCAGCCCCGGCGTGTGGTGGTACGTGCACCTCAACACCGAGCGGATGGGCGGCGAGAACAACATCGACGCCCAGGGCGTCGCGTTCGCGGGCCTGCCGGGCGTCGTGCTCGGCTACAACCGCGACATCGCGTGGGCGGCCACCACCACCGGCTACGACGTCACCGACGTCTACAACGAGCAGATCACCTTCCAGAACACCGCTGCGGCGGGCAGTGATCCGGTCTGGGTGCCGCAGTCGGTCACCTTCGACGACGGGACCGGCGCGGCGCAGGTGGACGTCCAGGTCATCACCGAGATGATCGAGGTGGCCCACGGCGACACCGTGCCGATGCCGATCTACGTGGTGCCCCACCACGGCCCGATTATCCCGGACAGCATCGTGGAGCCGACCGACCCCCCGAGCTCCGACGGCACGGGCATCGGGAGCGGTTTCTCGGTCCGCTACACCGGCAACGTGCCGACCAACGAGCTGGCCTACTTCCTCGGCCTGCTCACCGCGACCAGCGTGGACGACGCCTGGACCGCGCAGGACAACTTCCGCGTCGGCTCTCAGAACTTCAGCGTCGTCACCCGCACGGGCGACATCGCCTGGTCGACCGAGTCGCGGATCCCGCAGCGGCAGGCGGCGGCCTGCTCGCAGACGATTGACGACGCCGGCAACGTCACCGGCATCACGCCGCTCTTCGTCCTGCCCGGTCAGGGCGGCTTCGAGTGGACCGACGACCTGGCGGAAGGGCTCATCCCGCACGACCGGAACCCCTCGCGCGGCTACATCTGCACCGCCAACCAGGACAATGTCGGCGTCACCGACGACGGCAACTACTGCAACGACGGGCACTACCTCGGCGGTGACTTCGCGCCTGCCTACCGCGACTACCGCATCGACCAGCGGCTGTCGGCGATGGCTGGCGCGGCGAGCATCACCACCGACGACATGATCCACCTCCAGGCCGAGACGGAGAGCTCGCTCGGCGACACGCTGCGCGATCCGATCGTGGCCTCGCTGGAGCACGCGCTCGGCGACACCTCGGACGACTCCGCGCTGGCCGCGGTCGTGTCCGCCGCGGGTAGCGACGGGATGACCACGCTGACGCAGGTCCACGACCGGCTGATGGCGTGGACGCTGGCCACCCCGCATGCGATCGGCTCGACCGACGACGCCGAGATCGCCGACAGCGTGGCGACGACAATCTTCAACGCCACCATCACCCGGCTGACCACGCTGGCCTTCGGCGACGAGACCACCGCCATCGGCAGCCGGCCGGGCAGCCTGCAGACGGCCCGTATGCTCGAGTGGGCGATGGCCGACTCCGCCACGCAGAGCGCGATGCCGCTCTACTGCTATCGCGCCGACTACGTGGTGAGCTCCACCCAGACCATCACCGGCTGGAACGATTGCGTCTACTGGGACGACATGACCACGGACACGGTCGAGACCCGCGACGAGCGGGTCACCAGCGCCGTGCTCGCGGCCATCGACTGGCTGAACACGCAGCTTGGCAGCGACTGGACCGAGTGGCGTTGGGGCCGGCTCCACGCGGTGCGCTTCAAGCAGGTCGTCCCGCCGCTCGCCGGTCCGGGCCAGATTCTCAATCCCGCCGGAGGACTCCACACAGTTCCCGATCGGCTTCCCGCGTCACGGTGACTTCGGCGCCATCGACGTGGGCAACTTCAGCATGTGGGACGGCACGCACTTCACCCACGGCAGCGGCGCCTCGCAGCGCCTGGTCGTCGAGATGACCCCCGACGGCCCGCGCCCCTTCAACGCGCTGCCCGGTGGTCAGAGCGAGAACCCGGACAGCCCCCACCACGCGGACGAGGCCGAGCTCTGGCGCCACAACCAGCAGCCGCCGCTCTACTTCAACCGAAGCGACGTGGAGTCGCACGCCGAAGAGACGCTGCAGTTCACCGCGCAGTGAGGTGAACAGCGCCGCTCGCGGCGCGACCACGACGAACGACGCGCGCTCCGGAGCTTCCGGGGCGCGCGTTTTCGTCGGCGGTTCGTGGCTCGTTTCGACCGTCGGCGGTGAGCGACCGGCGCTTCATCGAATGCCCGGCGCCGGTTGAGGAGATTGGTGCTGACGGCGCGGCTCCGCTGGCGGAGAACTCGCCGAGGGAGGACCGCGCTCCGCTGCGTGGCGCCGACCGTGCCCTCGATGTCGGGCCGCTCGATGTCGGGCCTGGGGTAACGGTCCAAGCGCAGGTCCAGGCGCTGCCGATCGATGGACGAGGTCGCCATCGGTCGGATGAGACCTGGCGTCGCGCGACCTGACCGTCAGGACAACTCGAGCCTCAGTGGCGGCGGCGGCCGCGGCGCGGGTGGTCGGCCTCGGCGGCCTCCTGCCGGTGCAGCTCTTCGCGATCGGCGATGCGCTGGCGCACGTCGACGTAGGCGTGCTCTTGCTCGTTCATGATGTCGATGGCCTGCACGCGTGCGCGGCCGAGCTGCGGGTCGGCCTGCGTCGGCGCGGTGTCCGCGAACTGCGAGTACGCCTGCCAGGCGGTGCGCGCGTCTTCGATGCGGCCTTCCATGCGCTCCAGCGTGAAACCGACGGCCGAGAGGGCGCGGCCGCGCCAGCGCGGGAGGTTCGCGGCCTGGGCCAGCGAAGCGGCCTGCCGGAAGCCGGTCAGCGCCGCCTCCAGGTCGCCGTTCATCCGCTGGGCGGTGGCGATGTAGTAGGGCGCGTCGGGGCGACTTCCGTCGAGCTGGACCGCCTCCTGGAACGTCGCGATCGCGCCGGCCGTGTCCCCGCCGGTGAGCTGGGTGATGCCGGCCCGCACGCGCTGGGTGTACGCGTCGGCGCCGGGCGTGGGCTCGTCGCCGTTCTGCTGCTGGTCTTGCGAGGGCTGCGCATCCTGCCCGTGCGCGAGCACGGGGCAAGCAAAGAGGAGGAGCATCCACGGGAGCACACGGGCGAGCATCGAGCGCTTCATACGCCCGCGATGGTACCAACACCCGGCGCGGCTTCCCAGCCGGTGGAGAACGCGCGCTCGAGGGGGCTCGACGTGCGGACCGCGCCGAGCGCCGAGGACGAGCGAAGGGCGTCGCCGGCCAGACCGTGTCGCGACGAGGTCAGCGGGACGGCGCGAGGCGCGTGCGAGACGCCAGGATGGCCCGAGAACAGGCTCGCCGGCGCCTCAGTCGCGCGCCGTCGAGGCCTGGGCGCGGTTCGCTCGCGCCTCGAGGAAGCCGTAGTACCAGCGGAGCACGCGGCGGACGTAGCGCTGGGTCTCTTCGTAGGGGGGATCCCGCGGTGGCGGACGACGGCCCCTTCGCCCGCGTTGTACGCCGCGACGGTGAGGACGAGGTCGCCGTTGAAGGTGTTGGCGAGGATCCGGAGGTAGCGGGCGCCGCCCAGGATGTTCTGGCGCGGGTCGAAGATGTCGCTGACGCCCATCCGCGCCGCGGTGCCCGGCATGAGCTGCATCAGCCCGCAGGCGCCGGCGTGGGAGACGACCTCGGGGTTGTAGTCGCTCTCCACCCGGATCACGGCGCGCAGGAAGGGCTCGGGCAATCGGTAGAGGGCGGCCGCTTCGGTGATGAAGGGATCGTAGCGGCGGTAGCGCTCGGGCGAGGTGTCGCGCGCTCCCCGCCGGGGCGATCGCCCGCGTCGCGCTGGAGCCGGGCCGGAGGTGCGGATGTGGCGCACTCCCCGGGCCCGGGAAGGAGGCGGCGTGTTGCTGTAGTGAACGACGCCGTCCGCCCCGGTGTAGGTGTAGATGTCCGCGCGCGCGTCTTCGCTGACGCCGACCACGAGGGCGGCCATCGAGGCGGTGACGAAGAAGAAAACGCTGTGCAGCAAGCGGCGCGGGGGCATCGGCGGTGCTCAGGGTAACGCGGGGGCGGTGAGGGACGCCAAAGTTCGGCCCTGGAACGAACGGACGGGCAACCCGGCGCCATTCCCGGCAGGCTCACCAGGGGCGCTTCCGCCCGGCCGAGCTTGCGCTAGAGTGCGTCGATGCGCGTCAGCTCGGACTATCTGGTCCTCGGCAGCGGAGTCGCCGGTCTGACCTTCGCCCTCGAGGCCGCCGAGCACGGTCGCGTGGCCGTCGTCACCAAGCGCGCCGTCGTCGAGAGCAACACCAACTACGCTCAAGGCGGCATCGCCGCCGTCATGGATCCGTCGGACTCTTTCGACGCGCACGCCGCCGACACCCTCAAGGTCGGCTGCGGGCTGAGCAAGCCCGACGTGGTGAAGCTCGTGGTCGAGAACGGGCCCGACCGGGTCCGCGAGCTGATGGCGCTCGGCGCCAGCTTCGACGCTCGGGGCGACTTGGCCGAGAACGGCTCCTCGCTCGACCTGACCCGCGAGGGAGGCCACACGGCGCGGCGCGTCGTGCACTCCGGCGACATCACCGGCCGCGAGGTCCAGCGCGTGCTGGTGGAGGCCGCCCGCCGCCACCCGAACATCGAGCTCTTCGAGCAGCACATGGCGGTGGATTCGATCGAGCTGTCCAAGTTCGGCGGGCCGCACCAGGTGGCCGGCGCGTACGTGCTCGACGAGGACAAGGGCGAGGTCCACACCTTCGTCGCGCGGGCCACCGTGCTGGCGACCGGCGGCGCGGGGAAGGTCTACCTCTACACCTCCAACCCGGACGTCGCGACGGGCGACGGTGTGGCCATGGCGTATCGAGCCGGCGCGCTGATCGCGAACATGGAGTTCTTCCAGTTCCACCCGACCGTCCTCTTCCATCCCCGCGCCAAGAGCTTCCTCATCAGCGAGGCGCTGCGCGGGGAGGGCGGCGTGCTCCGCCTCGAGAACGGTGAGGCCTTCATGGCCCGCCACCACGAGATGAAGGACCTCGCGCCGCGCGACGTCACGGCCCGCGCCATCGACTACGAGATGAAGCGCACCGGCGCCGAGTGCGTGTACCTCGACATGACCGCCCGCGACGCGACCTACCTGCGCGAGCGCTTCCCCACCATCCACGCCGAGTGCCTCTGCTACGGGATCGATCTCACGAAGGAGCCGATCCCGGTCGTCCCGGCCGCGCACTACATGTGCGGCGGTGTGGTGGTGGACGACGAGGGCCGGACCAAGGTGCCGGGTCTTTGGGCGATCGGTGAGGTCACCTGCACCGGCCTGCACGGGGCCAACCGGCTGGCGTCCAACTCGCTGCTGGAAGGGCTGGTCTACGGCAAGCGGGCCGCGCTCGCGCTGGCCGACGTGCGCACCGACGCGCTGGCCGAGCCGCCCGACTGGGACGTCGGCAGCGCGGTCCCCAGCGACGAGGCCGTCATCGTCACTCAGAACTGGGACGAGCTTCGCCGCTCGATGTGGAATTACGTCGGCATCGTCCGCTCCGACCGGCGCCTGCGCCGAGCCGCCCGCCGCGTGGCGATGCTCAAGGACGAGATCCGCGAGTACTACTGGAAGCACCTGGTCACGCGCGATCTGCTGGAGCTGCGCAATATCGCCGACGTGGCCGAGATGATCATCGCCTGCGCGTCGGTCCGCAGCGAGAGCCGCGGCCTGCACTACACCATCGACCATCCGGAGACCGATCCCGCCTTCGGCCGCGATACCTTGATCGTCTTCGGCGAGCCCCCCCATCTCAGCGGTCGCTAGCGGGCCGGCTCGAAGGGCGGACGCAGGCTTTCCCGCCTTTTCCGCTCGGATTGACACATTCGCGCGCGCCGTCTAAGAACGGCCTCGGTCACGCCGGGGGTGGGCGTGCGAAATTGCGAGACGCGCCTTTGTGCGCGAACGAGGGAGCGAAGATGGCTGGCAAGCTGTTCACGTCGGAGTCGGTCACCGAAGGCCACCCGGACAAGATCTGCGACAACGTCTCCGACGCGGTGCTCGACGCGGTCCTCGCTCAGGATCCGAGCGGTCGCGTGGCCTGCGAGACGATGGTGAAGACCGGCTACGCGATCGTCGCCGGCGAGATCACGACCACCGCGCAGCTCGACGTGGCCAAGATCGTCCGCGGGGCGATCGCCGACATCGGCTACGTGCACAGCGACATGGGCTTCGACGCCAACACCTGCGCGGTGCTGAGCGCGATCGAGCAGCAGTCGCCCGACATCGCCCGCGGCGTGGACGTCGCGACGAGCAAGAGCAAGGACCAGGGCGCAGGCGACCAGGGCCTCATGTTCGGCTACGCGTGCGACGAGACGCGCGAGCTCATGCCGATGCCCATCCAGCTCGCGCACAAGCTGACCAAGCAGCTCAGCAAGGTGCGCAAGAACAAGAAGCTCGCCTGGCTGCGCCCCGACGGCAAGACCCAGGTCACGGCCGAGTACGACGCCGACGGCCAGGTCACGCGCCTCGACGCGATCGTCGTCAGCACGCAGCACGAGGCGTCGGTCAAGCAGAAGACGATCAAGGAGGCGGTGATCGAGGAGGTCGTCACGCCCGTCCTCCCGGCCAAGCTGATCGACAAGAAGACGAAGTTCTTCATCAACCCGACCGGCCGCTTCGTCCTCGGCGGGCCCTACGCCGACGCCGGCCTCACGGGCCGCAAGATCATCGTCGACACCTACGGCGGGATGGGCCGTCACGGCGGAGGCGCGTTCAGCGGCAAGGATCCCTCCAAGGTCGACCGCAGCGCCGCCTACTTCGCGCGCTACGTCGCCAAGAACATCGTCGCGGCCGGGCTCGCCAAGCGCTGCGAGGTGCAGGTGGCCTACGCCATCGGCGTCGCCAAGCCCATGGGCGTCTACGTGACGACCTTCGGCACCGGCGCGGCCGACGAGGACCGCATCTCCAAGGTGGTCTCGGAGCTCTTCGACTTCCGCCCGCGCGCGATCGTCGAGACGCTCGATCTGCTCCGGCCGATCTACCGGCCGACGGCGGCGTATGGCCACTTCGGCCGCTCCGAGAAGTCGTTCACCTGGGAGCGCACCGATCGGGCGGAGGAGCTGCGCGCGGCCGTCCTCGGCGGTTCGACCAAGGCCGCCAACGGCAAGGCCGCCAATGGCAAGGCCAACGGCAAGGCTGCCAATGGAAGGCCAACGGCAAGGCCGCCAACGGCAAGGCCGCCAACGCCAGGGCCAAGGCGTCGAAGACGAGCAGCCGCAAGCGCGCGTCGCAGAGCTCGACCACCTCGGCCTGAGCCTCGCGCGCCATTCCGGCCGCATGCGGGTCCGGTTCCTCGCGGGGAGCCGGGCCCGTTTTCGTAGTGCGCGTCGCGCGTCGAACAGTGAACGTCGCTCACGGAACGCGGGCTCGTGCCGCACTTTTTCGCGCCTTCAGCCCTCGCGGGTCACGAAGCGCCGGACGTCCTCGCGCCGCGCCGTGCGCAGGAGGAGAAAGTAGATCGCGGCCAGGATGAGCGCTCCGACGAACACGGTGCACGAGCTGCTCAGCGCGATGGCGCCCGGCGGCACGGCGTCCAGGCCTTCGGCGGGGAGCTCCTGTGTCGCGACCCAGACGCGCCAGTACGCCATGAGCTGGTCGCGGTTCGCGTAGTAGAAGTAGGTGTTGCCCACCGCCCAGGCCAGCGTGTAAGCGAGGTTGGCCCCGAGGGCCTGTTTGGCCCACCAGATTCCGCTGCGGACCCGTCCGGTCACGGCGAAGCTCCCGATCAAGAGGAGCGCCGAGACCAGCAGGTTCGCCACGCTCAGCCCGTGATGGATGGCCGAGTGTTCGAAGCTCTCGCGCACTCCCTCCGCGGCTTCGAGCAGCTCGGGCGGCGCGCTCGAGACGATGCTCGGATCTCCCCGGAGGGAGGGCCACAGCTCGACGACGCTGCCGACGACGCCCGCGAACCCGATGAAGCTCATCGCCAGCGCGAGCACGAGCGTCCGCTTCGCGCCCGGGACGTCGAAGGGTGAGGCCACGGCGCGAACCTACGGATCGCGGGTCCCCCGCGCAAGCGGCCCCGTGCCTCCGAAACCTCCTCTCCGCCCCGCCGATGAAGGGGAGAGCGGCCCGAATCGAGCTCCAAGGGAAGCTTTGGTGCCGGGTCTACCGTAAAATCGGCACGGGCGCGGAACCTTCGGAAAGGGTCGCTGTCCGAGCTGGAGCGCGCGGGTATCGGCGGAGGGAGCAGGATGGAAACGAAGGTCAATCTGGTGTTGCTGGCGGTCTTGGGAGTGAGCTGGGGGGCCGTCACCCTGGCCGAGCCGGCCGCGGCGCTCGATCAGCGCGCCCCCTCCACCGCCGAGCTGGCCGCGCTCGAGGACGCCTTCGCTTCCGACCGGGGAGACGCCGGGCTGGCCCGCCGCCTGGCCGACCACTACCTCGAGCTCCGTTCGCCCCAGCTCGCGGTGGCCACGCTCCGCGCCGCCCAGCCGGGCGTCCGCGAGGATCCGGCCATCCTCCATCGCCTGGCGCAGGCCTACGAGGACACCGGCCGCATGGACGACGCCCTCGCCACCGCCCAGCTCGCCCTCGCCCGCTGCGCCCGGGTCCTGGGCACCTCCGACTCCTCCGACGTGACCCCGCTCCCCACCCACGGCTGCAGCGAGCGCACCTACGCCGCGCTCGACATGCACGTGAACGCGCTCGGTCACCTGGTCCGCTGGGGCGTGACCGACGTGGAGCACGACCCGCGCGCCCGCACCGCCTACAGCCTGGCCGTTCGCAACGTCCGGATCCTGAGCGCCAGCGCCCAGTAGCGTCGCCGCGGGGTGCCCCGGGTCGCCGACCGGGATATGAGTGAGTGGGCGCCGTGGACGGCGGCGCTCCACGACCCCACGCTCTCCGGGCGGCTCATCCCGGCCGCCTCGGTCGAGCTTCGAACGAAGTGCCGCGCTCGTGCTCCTCGCACGAGACCCGGAACGGAGCTCGGAGCGGGACGGCTGCCATGGCCCTCGGACTGCGCCACCAGCACGGCTTCGCGACGGAAGAGGAGCACGACGACTTCTCGGGCGATCGCGTGCGCTGGATCATCCAGCTCCGCTGGATTGCGCTGGCCGGCATCCTCTTCGGCGCGGTCTCGAGCATCGTCGGGCTCTTCCCCGGGGTGAACTGGCGCGTGCTGCTCGGCACCGTCGTCTGCGCCGGCATCTACAACCTGGTCCTCTGGCTCCGCCACCGGGAGACGGCCGTCTCCGGCACCGACGAGGCCGTCCGGCAGGCCGTCGTCGACATGGGCCTCTTGACGGTGGTCCTCTGGGCGGCCGGCGGCATGCGCACGCCCTTTCTGGGCTACTACGTCTTCCACGTGGCCATCGTCGGGATCCTCGGCGGCAAGCGCGCCACGGTCGTCGCCGCCGTGGCCGCGCTGCTCGGCAGCGTCCTGCTCCTGATCACCGAGCACGTGCCGGTGCTCCAGATCGGCCGCTGGGATCCGGCTCCGCCGTGGGACCTCATCGCCGAGGTGGCCGCCTTCATCACCACCGTCGGCGCGGTCGCCTACCTGGTCACCCACGCCGTGAACGAGCTGCGCCTCCGTGAGCGCGCCCTCGCCCAGGCTCGCGATCGGGCCGCGCTGGAGCTCGAGGTGCTCTCGACCACGCTCGACGAGCTCGACGCCGGGCTGGAGATCGTGGACCGGGACGGAGGGGTCATCTGGCGCAACAGGAGGGCGGAGGAGCTCGCGCCGAGCGTGCCGGACTGCGATCCGGGGCGCTGGATGTGCCCCGGCGAGGAGCGGCGCTGCGAGAAGGACACGACCGGCATTTGTCCGGTGAAGACGGCCCTCGACGACACGCGCCAGGGGCACTGCCGCTTCGCGGCGCGGGTCGACGGCGAGGAGCGGGTCTACGAGATGAACGTCTTCCCGCTCGACGCCGGGCCCGAGGAGCGCCCGCGGGTCATGAACCTCTACGTCGACCGGACCGCGGGCCTCGTGGCCGAGCGCCGGCTGATCCTCGCCGAGCGGCTGGCCAGCCTCGGTCGGGTGACCCAGGGTGTGGCGCACGAGCTCAACACGCCGCTCGCCACCATCCGCACCCTCGCCGCCGACATGATCGCCGCGCTGCGCGCGGTGGAGGGCGGGGCCGAAAGGATCAGCCTGCTCGACGATCTGCGCGAGTCGGCGGCGCTGGTGCACGACGAGACGCGACGGCTGGGTCGGATCACGCAAGGGTTGTTGACGGGGCGCGATCTCACCGCGTCGGAGATCGAGGGCTCGGTGCCGCTGGCCGCGGTGGTGGAGCGCGCGCGGGCGCTGGTCTTCGCCGGCGCGCGCAAGCACATCCCGGTGGAGGTCGGCGAGGATCTCAGCGCGCACGCCGTGATCGCCGACCCCGATCATGTGGTGCAGGTCATGGTGAATCTCCTCCAGAACGCCTACGACGCCGTCCGCGAGAGCAGCGGTGGATTGGTGCGGGTTCACGCGCGGCGCGAGGGGGCGATGCTCGCCATCGTCATCGACGACGACGGTCCGGGCCTCGAGCCGGCGATGCAGGAGCGGCTCTTCGAGCCCTTCGCGACGACCAAGCCGCCGGGCAAGGGGACCGGGCTCGGCCTCTACACCTCGTACATGCTGGTGGCCTCGATGAACGGCAGCCTGACTCTGGACAATCGCGCCGATGGAGGCGCGCGCGCGACCGTCGCCCTTCCGGCAGCCGAGCGCCGCCCGCCCGCGTCGGTTCGTCCCCTGCCTCTGGTCGGGGCGCCGGGCTTCTCGCAGCTCCGCCGAAAGGAGAGCGGGGAGGCGGCCGAATGAGCGCGGATGCGGGCCGGGTCCTGGTCATCGACGACGACGCCACCTTTCGCTTCGCGATGAAGAAGGCGCTCCGCCGGCTCGGCTACGAGGTGGAGGAAGCCGGCGGCGGCCGTGAAGCGGTGGCCCGGCTGACGCGCTCCGATCCGCCGGACGCGGCGCTCCTCGATCTGCGCATGGCGGATCTCGACGGGCTCGACGTGCTGCGCCGCGCCAGCGGCACGCCGACGCGGGTGGTGGTCCTGACCGGCCACGGCTCGGTGGCGGCGGCGGTGGAGGCCATGAAGCTCGGCGCGTTCTCGTTCCTCGAGAAGCCGGTCGACGCCGATCTGCTCGCGCCGCTGCTGACGCAAGCGATCACCGAGATGCGCGGGCAGCACGGCGGCGACGCGGACTCCGCGCCCCCCGTGATCGGGGTGAGCGCGGCCATGAAGGAGGTGCGCGCGTTCATCGCGCAGGTCGGCCCGACCGACGCCACCGTGGCCGTCTACGGCGAGACGGGGACCGGCAAGGAGGTCGTCGCGCGGCGCCTCCACCTGGCCAGCCCACGATGCACGGGGCCCTTCGTCGCGCTCAACGCAGCCTGCGTGCCGCGCGACCTCTTCGAGAGCGAGCTCTTCGGTCACAAGAAGGGCGCGTTCACGGGCGCCACGGCCGACCGGGCGGGGCTCTTCCGCGGGGCGAACGGCGGCACGCTCTTCATCGATGAGCTGGCCGAGCTGCCGCTGGAGAGCCAGGCGAAGCTGCTGCGCGCTCTCGAGACGCGGGCGATCCGGAGCGTGGGCGACTCGAAGGAGGTCCCGGTCGACGTGCGGATCATCGCCGCCACCAACCGGGATCTCTGGCACGAGGTGCTGGAAGGTCGCTTCCGCGAGGACCTCTACTTCCGCCTCTCCGTCTTCCCGATCGTGCTGCCGCCGCTGCGCGACCGACCCGAGGATGTGACGCCGCTGGCCGAGCACCTGCTCACCCGCCTCGGCGGTCCGCCGCGGGTGCTGGCGGAGGACGCCGAGAAGGCGCTGGCCGGGCACGAGTGGCCGGGCAACGTGCGCGAGCTGCTCAACGTGCTGCGGCGCGCCTCGCTCTTCGCCGCCGGAGCCGAGATCGACGGCGCGCTGGTGCGGCGGATGCTCGCCGCGAGCGTCTTCGCGCAGCCGGTGGTGCGCGCGCCTGCGCCGCCGCCCGAGCGGGATGCCGCGGCGCCCATGCGACTGGCGGACGTGGAGCGCCAGCACATCGAGCGCACGCTCGAGCAGATGGGCGGCAACATCACGCGCGCCGCGTCCAGCCTGGGCATCGATCGCCGCACGTTGCAGCGGAAGCTCCGCTCCTACGGGATCAGCGCCGAAGAGAGCTGAAGGGCGCTCGCGCGGGAGAACATCCCGGGCGGATGAGCGCTACCATCGCTCTCGCCGCTGGGGACTCGGGGGTGGATCGCCGCCGATCGAGGCAACCGGCTGAAGCAAGGGAGGGTGCGTGACGAGGACGTGGGCGCTTTGTGTGATCGGGATGTGGGTCGCGGGCTGCGGGGGCGGGTCGCCGCGTCCCGGGCAGAGCCCGGCCGCCGTCGCGAGCGACCAGGAAGCGGACGACGATGCGCCGGTCCACCCATACGTCGTCGCGCTGCGCCTCGAGGAAGGCGACGAGAGCGAAGACGGCACCCCGCACACGCAGGTCTCGCTGGTCCGGATCGCGCCCGACGGAAACCGTGTCGTCGAGTCGATTCGCAACGAGGCGGGCCCCTGCGTGGTGGAGGACGCGCCGCCCGGCGCGCTGAGCGTGGTGACGTGCTGGTGGGCGGGCGCCGGTGCGCGCTACGAGCTGCGACGCGAGGGGGACGCGGTGGTCGCCATGCGTGCCGACACGGACGAGGGCGCGGCGCCGATCGAGCCCGAGGAGGCCGCTCGGGTCTCGGTGCCGGCCGACGCCGAGCTTTCGGTGCTGACGCCCGGTCAGGCCGGCTCGGCGCCTCGGCCGGAGTGAACGAGAGGGCTCGCTGTCTTCGGGCAGGCTGCGCGCTCACCGAAGACGGAGCCGTCTGGTGCTGGGGCGACGACGGCTACGCGCAGCTCGGTGACATCGGCGACGACCAGTCGGACGTGCCGGCGCGCGTCCCCGGCGGCGGCGACGGTCGATGTCGGCGAGGCCAGCCCGTCAGCCGTGCGCGCGGCTGGTCGACGGGGCCATCTTGTGTTGGGGCGACGGTACGCACGGAGAGCTCGGGGTGCCGCTGGCCCCGGCGATCGGAGGGGGCTTCAGTCGTGCGCCTCGAGGCACGCGCGGTCGCGACCATCCGTCTTCGCGCGGTAGAGCGCGCGATCGGCGCGCTCGATCAACGACGAGACCCCCTGCGCCGGGCCCTCCGGGTCGGTGATGGCGACGCCAATCGACACCGTCACGCGCACCTCGTCACCGCGAGCCGGGACCCGGAGCGTGGCCACGGCGCGCCGGAGCCGCTCCGCGAGCAGCAGCGACTCCTCCGGCCCGAGCCCGCGCACCAGCACGCAGAGCTCTTCGCCGCCGTAGCGCACCAGCACGTCCTCCGGGCGGAGCGTCCTTCTGAGCTCGCTCACCACCGAGCGCAGCACCATGTCGCCCGCTTGATGTCCGTAGCAGTCGTTGACGCGCTTGAAGTGGTCGAGGTCGAGCATCAAGAGCGCGACCGGCGTGTGGTGACGCGCCGCGTACGAGAGCTCCGCGCGCAGCCGCTCGTGGAGGTAGCGGCGGGTGAACGCGCCCGTGAGCGCGTCGCGCATGGCCGCCTGGTAGAGATCGGCCAGCACGCGCTGCTCCTGGGCGTCGTGCAGGTCGAAGCGGACCCGCACCGCTGCGCCCAGCTGGATGCGCGACCCGGCCGTCAGCGGGCGCCAAGACTCGACCTTCCACCCGTTCACCCAGGTCCCGGAGCTGCCGAGGTCCTCGATGACGTACCCGCTCTCTTCCCAGCGGATGCGAGCGTGCTCCCGCGAGACCGTGTCTTCGGGGATGCGGATTTGTGCGCCCCCACCGCGTCCGAGGACGACCGAGGCGCCCGGTGACAGCGTCACGATCGCGCCCTCGAGCGGACCCTCGACGAAGGTCAGGGTGCCGTGTTCACGCAGGGGCAAGGTTCTGGCTCGCGCCAGCGGTGAGTCCCCCGTGGACAGGTCTCCGGTCGGCGATTCGTCGGCGAATGCTGACAGAGGGTGAAAGGTCTCGGCTCGCACGGCGCCCATGTGCCGCATCCGGTTCGCACCTCCCGTGCCGACGTGGCCGCGCGGCGCCGTGGCCGTGGGCGAGGGAGGCATCTCGCCACGGATGTCGTCCCCTCGTATCCCCGCTCCGAACTCCGTTCCGGATTCTCCGCCGGTACTGCGTCCCGCGCTCGCGTGTTAGTAGGAAAAGCCTTCGATGCCCGCGTCGGACGTCGAATCGAAGGCAATCCATCGATGAGCACGCAACGCGTCATCCACGGTGACAACCTCGAGGTGCTGCCGACTCTTCCCGACGAATGCGCCCGCCTCGTCTACATCGACCCGCCCTTCAACACGGGTCGCGAGCAGGCCCGCTCGCGGATGCGGGTGCGCCGCGATTCGGAGGGCGAGCGCGGGGGCTTCGGCGGCGCGCGCTACGCCGTCGAGCGGGTGGAGTCGAGCCGCTACGCCGATCGCTTCGACGACTACGTCGGCTGGCTGATGCCGCGCATCGAAGCGTCGCTCCGCTGCCTGACCGACGACGGGTCGCTCTTCGTGCACCTCGATTGGCGCGAGGTCCATTACGTCAAGGTCGCGCTCGACGAGCTGCTCGGTCGCGACCGCTTCATGAACGAGATCGTGTGGGCCTACGACTTCGGCGGCCGCAGCAAGAGCCGTTGGTCCGCCAAGCACGACACCATCCTCTGGTACGTGCGCGATCCCCGCCGCTACGTCTTCCGCTTCGACGCCATGGATCGCATCCCCTACATGGCGCCCGGCCTGGTCGGGAAGGAGAAGGCGGCGCGCGGGAAGACGCCGACCGACGTCTGGTGGCACACCATCGTGCCGACGTCGGGCAAGGAGAAGACCGGCTACCCGACGCAGAAGCCGCTCGGTGTGGTCGAACGGATCGTGAAGGTGCACACCGAGCCGGGGGACGTCGTGCTCGACTTCTTCGCCGGCAGCGGCACGGCGGGTGAAGCGGCGGCGCGGCACGGCCGCGGGTTCATCCTCGTCGACGAGAACGAGGACGCCATCGCCGTGATGAAGAAGAGGCTGGCCCCGTTTCTCGAGCCGGACCTCTTCTCGCGCTGACGAGTGCGGCCGAGCTCGAGGGCCGAGGTCGACACACCTTCAGCTCGCGAGCTGCTCGCGGAAGAACGCGATGACCCGCGTCAGCGCGTCCCGCGTCGGGTGTCCATCCTCGTCGACCAGATGGGTGGTCACCACGCTGTGCGCGATGCGCGGGATGCCGTGCGGGTTGCCGGGCCCCGAATCGATCTCGATGCCCTCGAAGGCGTCGCCGAGCTCCCGGCGCAAGGTGGCGAAGCGCTCGGGCGGACACATCGCGTCGTGGGTGAAGCGGAGGCCGAGCAGTCGCGCGCCGTCGCGCTTCCGGAGCGCGGTCAGCGCCTCCTCGGAAGCGTGGACGGCCGCCTTGCGCTCCGAGCCGAGCGGGAAGGGGAGCGAAGGCTGCGAGAGCACCGGCGCCATCAGCCAGGGATCGAGCGCCAGCGCGAGCGCGAAGTTGCCCGTCAGGCACATCCCGATCGCGCCGACCTTGGCATCGCCATGCGTCTCGTGGAGCTCGCGCGCCAGCGCGCGCAGCCACTCCGTGACGGGGCTTGCCTCGTGCTTGGCGAGCACCGTGAACTCCTTGGAGACGCAGGCGCGGGCGATCTCGCGCATCGAGTAGGAGACGCTGATCGGCTTCATGGGCGTGCCGAAGAGGTTCGGCATCGCCACCGAGAAGCCCTCGTCCGCCAGGCGCGTCCCGAAGCGCGCGACCTGGGGCGTGATGCCGGGGACCTCGTGGACGACCAGCACCGGCGGGCCTTCGCCGCGGCGGTAGACGGTGCGGGGGATGCCGAGCGCTTCGAAACGGGTCTCCTCGAACCCTGGGACGCTCACGCGCTCAATCCTCCCAGCAGCCCGAGGTGCCGCTCGAGCAGGTCGGCCAGCTCCCGCACGATGCGGCTCGGCTCGCGGGCCTCCAGCGTCGGCAGCCGCACGGCGGCCGTCCCCGGAAGATCCCGTCCCAGGCTCTCGGCCAGCAGATCGCCCGAGCGCTGGCGCGTGTGCAGCTCCGCGTGCACGGCCGCCAGCGCGCTGGCGAGCTCGGGCGGCAAGCCCTCGGCCCGATCCAGCTCCGCCAGCCAGGCCGGCGTGCCTTCGTCGGCGCGGTTGAGGACGAGCGCGGTCGGTCGCTGCCCGAGGCGCTTGAGACGGCGGGCCAAGAAGCGCGCGTCCGCCGCCGCCAATCCGCTCGGCGCCGCCACCAGCAGGTAGCGCGTCTGAGGACCGAGCAGGAGGTGCTCGCTCATCCGCGCCAGGCGCGCGAAGCGGTCCTTCACCAGCGCCAGCTCCGCGAAGAGGCCCGCCAGATCGCGCAGCGTGCGCGGGTTCACCAGCTTGCCGAAGAGCTGCTCGACCCGCTTGCGGCCGGCCGCCATCAGCCCGCCGGACTCCTCCACCACGTCGTCGTCCTCGTCGGGCGCGTTCGTGCGGGCCAGGGTGCCGAGCCAGGTCACGGCCCGGCCCTCGTAGAGCGTGGCCAGCCGGCCGGGGTAGGAGACGAAGTCGAGCCCCTGCCGCGAAGGCGCCGTGTCGATGATCAGATAGTCGAGCTCGTGCTCCTCGATCGCCTTGGCGACGAGCATCAGCGACACGACCTCGTGCATGCCCGCGGCGGCGTCGGCGAGCAGCAGATAGACGCGGTTCTTCAGCATCCGCGCCTTGGCCTCGGGCTCCTCTTCGAAGAGCAGATCGATGAAGGTGCGGGTGGAGCGGCGCGGCTCCGGCATCAGGGCGTAGAGCAGGCCCTCCACGCCCGGCTCGACGCGCGCCTCGTGCACGTCCGCGTCCACCGCCACGCCCATCGCCGAGGCGAGCCGGCGGGCCGGATCCACCGTCACCACCAGCGTGCGCTGGCCGCGGCGAGCCAGGGCCAGCGCGAGCGCGGCGCTGGTGGTCGTCTTCCCCACGCCGCCGCCGCCGGCGCAGACGATCGTCGTCGGTGAGCTCACGCAGCGCGCTCCCGGATCAGCCACTCGGCGACCTGGTCGGCGTTCGGATCGGCCGCCGCCTGCGGCAAGAGCAGGGGTTGGATGTCGACGCCGAGGCTGGAGGCGCCGCGGAGGGTGTCCACCGCCTCGGCGCGGGCCGCTTCGCGGGCCTCGAGCATCTCGATCAGGTGGCGCGCGGGCTCGGCCAGGTGGGTCTCGGCCATGGCGCGGGCCTGCGGGATCGCCTCGGCCGGCACCTCGGCCGGAAAGCGGTTCACCACCAGTCGCGCGGGCGGCATCCCCACCTCGCGCTCGAGCGCCGCGCACAGCTCCAGTGTCTCCTGAAGCACCATCCGCTCCGGGAGCGTCACCACCACCACCGAGCAGTTGCGGGGCGCGACCAGCCGGTGGACCAGCCGCTCCGAGAGCTCGTAGAGTCCGCCGGAGCCGAAGAGATCGCGCATCTGGACCGGCAGCCGCAGCCAGGCGAGCCCGTGGCCGGTGGCCGGCATGTCGACCACGACCCGCTTGCCCTTGGCCTTGTCGGCGATCTGGCCGACCGCGTCGAGCATCGCCAGCTCGCGCAGCGCCGGAGCCGCCCGCAGCATCCGCCGGACGGCGAAGTTGCCGATGAAGAGCCGCGCCAGGAGCTTGCTGCCGAGAAGGCGCCCCACCGAGCGCTCGAGCGCCTCTTTCGGCTCCACCACCTCGTGCTTCACCCGGGTGCGCGGGCCCAGGACGCGCCGGCCCGACTCCGCGTCGCCGAACTCGACGAGCACCGCCTTTCCGTCCTGTCGGGCGGCCGCTTCGGCCAGGCCGGCTGCGAGGGTCGTCTTCCCGACACCGCCCTTGCCGGTGACCAGCACGATGGGCGAGAGCGGCGCGTAGGGGGGCGTGGCGCGGGTCGAATCAGCCATGCGTGCCAGAGGAGTAGCAGAAAGCCGGCCCGATGAAACGCATCAGCGTCCGCGATGGGGCACGATGCCACCCATCCGACCGCGCTGGTCGGCCTGCGAAGGCGGCTCGAGGCGGGTATACCGCGCCGCGATGCGCCCGATCCCCGTGATCTACGACGCCGGAGGCGTGGTGGCGGTCGACAAGCCGGCCGGCCTCGAGACGAGCGGCCGGACGGTCGACGACCCGCGTGGGGTTCAGCATCACCTGGCCGTGCAGCTGAAGCGGCGGGTGTGGGCCGTACACCAGCTCGATCGCGACACCAGCGGGGTCCTGGTCTTCGTCCGCCGCCGGTCGCTGGTCGCACCCTGGCAGGAGGCGCTGCGAGCGGGGACGAAACGCTACCTGGCCATCTGTCACGGCGCCGTTCCCTTCACCGAGCGCAGGGTCGAGGAGCCGCTCCGCTACGATGAGGCGAAGCGCCGGTGGGTGGTCGGACCCGGCCGGGCGGCGACCAGCGTCGTGCGCCGCCTCTCGGTGGGCGAGGGCGCCTCCCTGGTCGAGGTCGAGCTGGTCACGGGCCGAACCCATCAGGCGCGGGTGCACTTGGCTCACTTGGGGCTCCCGCTCGTCGGCGAGCGCCGCTACCGCGAGCCGCCCTGCACGCTTCATCCGCGGCACGCGCTGCACGCGGCCCGGATCGAGCTGGCCGACGCGAAGCTGCTCGCCGACGGGAAGCTGCTCGCCGACGCGAGGGTGCTCGCGGCGCCGCTCCCGGCCGACCTCGTGGCGCTCGCCGCCGGCCTCGGTTTGCGGGCTCCCACGTACCTCGATTGAGCCCGGGCCGGCGGTCTGTGCCGGGATCTGTGCCACCCCAGCCCGCCGGTGTGACGCCGACTGCACACTCCGGCGTCTCGCACCCCGCGCGGTACGCCGAAGAGCTTGGCCCGCCCTTTGCTCGAAGCCCGCGGCACGGAGGGAACGATGGACTGGAAGAAGGCGCTGAATCGGCTGGCATTGGTGGGGCTCGTCGCGGGGGTG
This sequence comes from uncultured Pseudomonadota bacterium, assembly GCA_963832725.1. Lineage (GTDB taxonomy): Bacteria > Myxococcota_A > Polyangia > Polyangiales > Sandaracinaceae > JAEZBP01. The sequence goes on along the minus strand of CAWHVG010000005.1, from coordinate 705,088 downwards.
ACGGTGACCACGACCGGCTGCTGGGAGATCGTGCTCGGCGTCGCGCTGGTGGCGACCCACACCTCGTCGCCGGACCCGGCTCCGCCGCCCGATTCCTACACGAGCTCGAGCGGTCCCTACTACGGCGACGACGCCGGTCCGTCCTACTACGCCGACGCCGACGGCGGCACCTACGACCCCTACGGGGGCGACCAGGCGGTCGACGTGACGGCGCAGTCGCTCCGCGGCGACCTCGGCGCCGTCCGCTTCGATGGCGGCGTGTGGATGCAGAGCGGATACGACTACGGCGACAGCGCGAGCATCGAGGTCGACGCGCGCGACACCGCGGCCGACTGGCGCGTGATGGCTGCCCTGACCATCCAGGGCGGTCTGGGCCACGCGGACCTCGTCCCGGGCGCCGTGCTGACGTTCCGCAGCGACTCGCCGGACTACAGCGGCACCCGCCTCTACATCTCGCTGCTCGGCTGCTCGGGGCCGGCGAACGGCGGTTGGGACTTCGACAACCAGGCCGACCAGGTGACGGTGGAGGTGAGCGAGGGCTCGAGCGCGGACTACCGCCAGCTCCACTTCGTGGGCACCTGGAACGACGGCTCGACGGTGGACGGGACGGTCGAGTACCGCTGGAACTGATTCGCCGCGTCGAGCGCGGAGCGAACGCCGGCCCGCGGCCTGCCGCGCGGTCGGCGTCGTCACGTCTCGGGAACGATCGCGCCTCAGCCGCGCTGGAGGCGTTTGGGTGGCCGGCCGATCTTCACCAGCGCCTCGCGCTCGGGGCGGGCAGGCTCCGATGCGTCCAGCGGCTCGACGACGAGCTCGAAGAGCCCGTGATCGAAGGGCGCGCCGGGCGCTGCGTCGCGCGGAACCAGGCGCTCGCGCAGGCCGCGGCGCGCGTGGTGCAGCGCGCGGAAGTGGCAGTAGGGATCGTTGCCGGGCCGGCCGAAGACCGAGTGCGCCGTGAACGAGCAGCCGCCGAGGCAGACGCTGGCGTAGGGGCACTCGGCGCAGAAGCCCCATAGATCGTCGACCGTGCGCGCGCGGGTGAACGCGAGCTCCGGCGCTTCGTCCCAGATCTGAGCGAGCGGGCGTTGGAGCACGTTCCCGCCGACGTAGTGCGCGGTCTGGAGCGAGGGGCAGCCCTTGACGGCGCCGTCGGACTCGATGCCCATCACGAAGCGGCCCGCTTGGCAGCCGGCGAAGTGGTCGCCGTGGCTCTCTTCCTGCGAGCGCAAGAGGCCCTCCTCGGGGCCGAAGTAGCCGAGGTTGTTCCCCGGCATCAGGAGCAGCCCTTCGCGGATGCCTCGCTTCTTCAGCGCGGCCACGCGCGGCAAGAGCTCGAGCAGATCGTAGGGCTGGAGCATCATCTCCGGCCGGTCCGCGGCGCGGCCGAGCGGCGCGGTGATCTGCACCTGCCACGCGCGCGCGCCGGCGCCCTTCAGGACTTCGTAGAGCGCCTCGAGATCCGACGCGTTCAGGCGGTTGAGGTTGGTGTTGGCCGTGGCCACCATCCCCGCTTCGCGCACGTTCGAGAGCGCCGCGAGCGCGCCCGCGAAGGATCCCCGGCGCGCGCGCATCCGGTCGTGGGTCGTCTCCAGCCCGTCCACGCTGACCGACACGCGTTGCATCCCCGCCGCCGCCATGGCGCGGGCGAGCTCTGCGCTCACGCCGCGCCCGCCGGTCGTCATCACCGGCGTGATGGAGCGGGCGTCGAGGGCCGCGATCACCTCGAGGAAGCCCTCGTGCAGGTAGGCCTCACCCCCGATGAGCACGACCTCGCCCGCGCCCATGGCGGCGAGCTGATCGACGACCTCGAGCGCCTGGGCCGTCGTCAGCTCGTGCGCCCGCGCCGCGCCCGCCCGCGATCCGCAGTGGGTGCAGGCGTGGTCGCAGCGCAGCGTCAGCTCCCACACGACGTAGCGCGGGTGGAAGTCGTTCGAGACCACGTCGAGGCGGCGTTGGCCGCCCGCGCTCACGGTGCTGCGGCGTCGGCGGCCGCGCCCGCGTCGCTCGCGCCCGCGTCGTCGGTGGTGCCGCCGTCATCGGCCGAGCCGGCGTCGCTCGCGCCCGCGTCGGTCGCGCCCGCGTCGGTCGCGCCTCCGTCGGCGCTCGCGCCCGCGTCATCGCCCGTGTTCGAGCCGCCGTCGGTGACCGCGCCGCCGTCGCCGGTCCCGGCGTCCGCGTAGCCGTCGACTCCGTCGCAGTTCTGGTCGATGCCGTCACCGAGCGGATCGGCCGCGTAGGGATCGCAGGTGGTGCCGCAGCTCGAGCCGGCGCAGGGCGCGCCGTAGCAAGCCGAGAGAGTGACCGAGAGCAGCCCGCCCCCGCCCACTGCGAGCAGACCGCGAACGGCCTTGGGCAGTCGGCTCACGCGCTTGGCGGAATGACCGCAGGTCGGACAGACCGACGCGGCGGGAGGAAGGAAGGAGGCGCAAGCGCCGCAAGGAGTCAGCTTCGACATGGCTGCGCATCGTAGCGAAATGGGGGCCACTACGGAAAGAACCTGATTGTCGGGCGCGAGGCACACTTCGGCATTCCGGCGGCGCGCGAGCATGATCTCGCTGCCTGAGTCTCGCTCTGCCTCCGTGCGGCTGGCTCACGGCGACACGGGGCCGCCTCACGCCGGTTCGCTGGGCCGGATGCTCGACCTTCAATCGCTGCGCGGTCGAACCAAGGGCAGCGCGCTGTCGGTCTGGGATGCCTCGACCTCCGGCGGAGGCCCTTCGCGGGTCAGGATCACCTCGAAGACGGCGCCGCCTTCGTCCGCTTCGTCGACGTCGATGCGACCGCCGTGATCGCTGATGATACGGTGCACGATGGCGAGGCCGAGCCCCGTGCCGCTGGACTTGGTCGTGTAGTAGGGCTCGAACACGCGCGAGCGCTCGGCGTCGGGGATGCCGCGGCCGTTGTCGACGACCTCGATGCGCACGCCGTCGTCCGCCGGCGAGAGCACCATGTGGACGCGACCCTTGTCGCCACGGGCGTCCCGCGCGGCGTCGGCCGCGTTCTGCACCAGGTTCACCAGCACCTGCGTGAGCTGCTCGCGGTCGGCGCGCACCCTCGGCAGCTCGCCCTCGACCTCCATCGTCACCAGCACGTCGCCGCCCGTGTGCAGGCCGATCACGTGTTGGGTGACCTCCTCCACGGGGAGCTCGGTCGGCCGCGGCCGCGGCAAGCGTGCGAAGCGGCTGAACTCGGTGACGATCCGCTTGAGCCGCTCCACTTCCTCGAGGATCGTCAGCGTCGACTCCTCGAAGATCTCGTCGAAGTCGGGGTGCCGGCGCGCGTGGGTCTTGCGCATCGTCTCGATCGACGTCTGGATGGGCATCAGCGGGTTCTTGATCTCGTGCGCGATGCGCCGCGCGATGTCGCGCCAGGCGGCGATGCGCTCGGCGCGGATCAATCGTCCTTGGGCGTGCTTCAGCTCGGCCGTCATTCGGTTGAAGGCCGAGAGCGCTTTGCCGACCTCGCCGCCGGAGCGGACGGTGATCATCGTCTCGATGTCGCCCGAGGCCACCCGCGAGGCCGCGCCCTCCAATTCCGCCAGGGGGCGGGTGATCGAGAAGGCGACGATCAGGCCGAGCAAGAGCGCGACGCCGATCGCCACGCCGAGCGTGTACCAGACCCGCTGCTCGATCTCGGCGAGCCTCGCGTTCAGCGGTCCGTCGTCGACCACGGCCTCCAGCCGCGCCGCCGACTGCCCTGCGCCGTCGTCGAAGACCACGATCTCTCTCGCGTCGCCGCCCGAGGGGGTGCCCGGCGGGAGCGCGCCGTCCGGGCCGGTCAGCACCAGCCTCACGGGCGGGATGTCGGCGGCCAGCGACTCCACGAACCCGCGATCGAGTACCTGGCCACCGACGGCCAGAATCCGCGCCCCGCCGCGCTCGGCCACGCAGCTCGTCAGCAGCGCCGACTCGTCGTGGGTCTCTCCGTCGCGGCGCACGTGGATGGTCCGCACGAACCAGCCCTCGCCGGCGCGCTCGGCCACCCGCGCCAGCTCCGGCTCCGACGCGCCGGCGCGGCCCGGAAAGTGGCCGGCGGCCAGCACGCGCCCGAAGCGCGGCCCCGGCCCAGCGTCGATCAGCGTCAGCGTCGCCAGCCCCATCGACCGCATGAGCTGCGGCAGGCGCTCCACCAGCTCGTCCTGCTCCACCGGCCCGAAGCGATCGGCTTGCAGGTCGAGCAGGAGCCGGTCGACCAGGAAATCGCCGCTGCACAGGCGCGCCACCGCTCGGCGCTCCTCACCGCGCCGCTCCGCCACCCGCAGCGTGGCCGACTCGGTGATCGCGCTCAGGCGCTGCGCGTACTCCGCGCGCGCTTGCGAGGCGGTCAGGTCGCTGAGCAGATAGCCGAGCACGGCCACCGGGATGACGGCCACGGCCACGGCCATGAGCGTGATGCGCCAGCGGAGGCTCACGGCGCCTCCGGCGGGCGGGCGAAGGAGAGATCGGCGAGGTCGAGCCGCCCGAGCACGTCGAAGCGCAGATCGACCAGATCCGCCCGGTGGTGGAGCACGATCCGCTCGTGTCCGATGACCATCGCGCCGAGCGAGCGCGCGGCGCGAGCGGCCGCTTCGGCGTCGTCGAGGGAGAGGGCCATCCGGCGCGCGCGATCGAGCTGTCCCGCCGCCGCCAGCGCGGCGCCGACCCGCGCGCCACGGAGCGGCAAGGGCGGCCGCGCCAGCGCCAGCCGCAGATCCCAGTCTCCGCGCGCGACCGCGGCCTCGTAGCGCGCGTCCGCCACCCGCTCCACCGCCAAACGCACGCCGTGCTCGTCGAGCAGGCCCGCCATCGCTTCGCCGAGTCGCGCCTCGAAGGGCGAGTCGGCGCGTACCAGCATCGAGAGGCGCGTCCCGTGCGGAAGCGGCGCCGGCGGCGGGAGCTCCGGCGCGGGCAGGTCCGCGCCCAGCGATGCGCTCGGCGTCAGCCCGACCCGCTCCAAGCGCCCGCGATCGACGGCGGCGAACAACCCGCCCAGCAAGCGCGTGTCGCGGAGCGCCCGGGTGCGGTTCGGCACGAGGAGGATCGGCGCCGAGGCCTCGGCGCTCGCGGTGCGCACGGGGCGGGTGGGCTCGCGGTGGTACAGGCTCCGGCCCCACCACGAGCCGTCGGCGCGTCCGAGCTCGAACGCGCGGATCTCGTCGTCGCGAGCGAGCGGCGGCGTGAAGCGAACGCGGTGGAGCCAGGGCGCGCCCTCCGGCGCGGCGCGGAACATGCGCAGATCGATGCCACCGTGGCCGTCGAGGCGCGCGCGGTAGGGGCCGGTGCCGTAGGGCCGCGCGCCGAGATTCCCGCCGACCACGATCGCCATCGGCGCCGCCGCCAGGATTCGGGCGACGTTCACGCCGGGTCGCGCGAGCTGGATGGCGATGGTGGCCCGATCCACTTCGCGTACCGCCACCCGGCCGTGATCGCTCGCGAACGCGGCCAGGAGCCAGGCCGCCTCCGGCGCGCTCGAGAGTCGCGAGAGCGAGCGGACGACGTGGCGCGCCTCGAGCGGACGGCCGCCGTGGTGGAGCACGCCGGGCCGGAGATGGATGGTCGCGACGTTGCCTTCGATCTCCGGCAGGCCCTCTGCCAGCACGGGCGTGATCACGCCGCCGCGCACGGCGTAGAGCCCGTCGAAGACCGCGCGCGCGAGGGTGGCCTCGAAGTAGGTCCGCGCCCGCGTCGGGTCGAGCGTGGCGACCGGTTCGGGCGAGGGCAGCGTCAGCGTTCCGCCGTGTCGCGGTGGGAGCGCGCCTCGGGCCGGCGCCGCGGCGAGGCCGAGCGCGAGGAGCGACGCCAGGAGCCCGGCCAGCCCGTTCGCCCGCCGAGGGCCGAGCCTCCGGTGCCTCGTTCGGGCGCGCGTCCCCGAGTGGACGCCGGAGCGCGCCGGAGCGCGCGCGTGGATCGTCTCTCGGTCCACCCTCACGCGCCTCTCGGTCGCTTGGCTCATCGCACGATCCAGAGCCGCGCGCGGCCGGTGGCGGTCTCGGGCTCCTCGATCGCCAAGAGCTCGGCGAGCCCGTCTCCGTCCAGGTCGGCGTCGCGGGCGATCCAGATCGAGCCCTCCGTCTCGCTCGATCGCCAGAGCACGTGCAGCGCGCCGCGGGGGAGCGCTCGGAGAAGCGAGAGCCGGTCTCCCTGGCCGTCTGCCGCGCTCGAGCTGACGAGGATTTCGGCGCTACCGTCCTCGTCCAGATCCGTCATCGCCAGCGCCGTCCCGTAGCCGAGCGCGCCCGCGGTCCGCTGGTCCATCCGCACGGCCAGCCGGCCGTTCGGGGTCACCACGGCCTCGTACTCGTGCGCGCTGGCGTCCGCGTTGCGCACTCGTTGCCACGCGTGGGCGTAAAAGGTGCCCGGCGTGTGGAAAGGAGTGGCATCCGGTGGATCGATGACGTCGTCGAAGAAGTCGCGACCGTGGATCAGCTCGGCGCAGCCGGCGTCGAAGGGGAAGGCGCGGGCGGGACAGGGACCGCTGGCCGGCGCGACCTCGATGGACCCATTCGCGAGCGTGACGCGGACGGGCGCCGCCAAACCGCTGAGCCGCGCGACCACGCCCGCGTCGTGGATCACGGCCGTCGCCAGCGGCCTGCGGGTGGGCGAGGCGGCGGTCGGGATCGACTCCGGGAGAGGCGCCCGCGCGATCTCCTCGATCCGCACGCCGACCCGCGTCGCGCCGAGGCGCACGATGGACACCGACCGCGCGGTGAAGAGGACCAACTCGGTCGTTTCGTCGCCGTCGAGATTGGCGGCGGCCATGGTGAGGTAGCCTCGTGCCGGAAGATCCGCGACGCGGGCCACCACCGTCTCCTCCGTCACCCGCGGCAACGCCCCGACGTAGGCGCGCAGCTCCGGATCGAGGCGGGTCCGCAGATTCGAACGCGCCGGCGCGCGCGTCGTGCGTCCACAGCGCCGCGTCGACGCTGAGGAAATTCCCGGCTTGGCGGAGCGAGACGTCGAGCAGGAGCGGGTAGCCGAGGAGCGCGGCGCGGCGGGCGGCCTCCTCGCCCTCGCCCTCGAAGAGCGCGCGGTGGACCACCGGCCGGCGGTCGTCCTCCGAGAGCGCCTCGAGCGTGGGCGCGATCAGCGCGGCGGTCAGCGCGTCGGGTCGCGGGGCCTCCGGTAGGTCGGCGCGCACCCGGATCGAACAGCGCGCTTCGGCCGGCGTCGTCGAGCGCGCGCCGCGCCTCGTCTCGAATCGCGCTCGCCAGCGCGGCGAGCCTCGAGCCCTCGGGCGGGTCCACCGTCACCGTGGCCGACGCGCGCGGCGTCGCGACCGTCAGCGCGAACAACCACGCGAACGAGAACGCGGCGCCCCTCACGACGCCGTCGCTCCGGGCGTGAGCTCGTGCTTCACGTGCCGTCCTCGGTCGCCTCCGCGCCGCCCATCTGCTCCATCAGGAAGCTGTTGGAGTCGAGCACGCCGGGCTCGGGTGCGGTCTCGGTGGGCGCGGTGCCTTCGAGGAAGACCTCCTCCATGGCGTCCTCTTGTCCCGGATAGGCCAGCAAGCCGGTCGCCGGATCGATCTGCGCCGTGACCACGCCGCTCGGAACGGGGAAGCCGACCCGGGGCCGCCCTTCGGTCGCGAGCTGCATCAGATCGATCCAGATCGGCAGCGCCGTATGCCCGCCGCTCTCGCGCCGGCCGAGCGGGCGCCGGTCGTCGTAGCCGACCCACACGCCGGCCACCGTTTCGGGCGAGTAGCCGACGAACCACGCGTCTCGGGCGTCGTTGCTGGTGCCGGTCTTGCCTGCGACCGCCCGCCGGAGCACGCGTGCGCGCCGCGCCGTCCCGTGATCGACCACGCTCTCGAGCATGCTGGTCAGCACGTAGGCCTCGGCGGGCGTCATCGCGTCGTGCGGTGCCTCGGCCGCGGGCAGCGCGACGTCTCCGTCGGGGCCCTCGATGCGCGAGACGATGCGCGTCGGCGCCCAGCGCCCACCGGCGGCGAAGGTCGCGTAGGCGTTCACCAGCTCCATGGGCCGCACCTCGCTCGCGCCGAGGGCCAGCGCCAGCGTCGGCTCGAGCTCGGAGGTGATCCCACAGCGCTGCGCGAAGGCGATGACCTCCGGCGGCGTCACGTCCTCCATCACCCGCACGGCCACCTGATTGATTGATCGGGCCAGCGCTTCACGGAGCCGGATCTCGCCCTGGAAGCTCCACGTCTCGTAGTTGCTCGGTCGCCAGTCGTCGTAGACGCCCGGCGCGTCGAGCACGATCGACGCCGGCGTGTAGCGGCGGGAGCGGATGGCGGTGGCGTAGACGAAGGGCTTGAAGGTGCTGCCCGGCTGCCGCATGGCGCGGGTCGCGCGGTCGAACCCGGGCCCCTGCTCGTAGCTCCCCACCAGCGCGAGCACGTCGCGCGAGCGAGCGTCGATCAGCACCACCGCGCCCTCGGGGCCGAGCTCCATCCGAGCCCGGGCCGGTGCGTCCGGCTCGTCGTCGTCCGGCAGCGCCTGGATGGAGGCGCGGACGCGCACGCCCTCTTCGGCCAGCCGACTCGCCGGCAGGTGATCGGGGTTCCAGCGCGCCAGCGTGTCCACGTCGGTGACGGCGGGGTGGCCTCCGACGTCGAGGCGGACGAGCCCCGCCTCGTCGTCGGCGCCCGTCACCACCGCGTCGTAGGTCCGCCCCACCGCCAGCGCGTCGACGTGCCGGATGCGCCGAGCCCGCCGCGGTGCGCTCAGCGGGACCCTCAGGTGATGTCGCTCGTCGACCGCTTCCAACCCGTGCCGGAGCGCCTCGCGGGCCGCCACCTGGAGCTGTCGATCGATGGTGGTGTGGATGGTGTAGCCGCCGCGCCGCGCGGCCTCGGCGCCGACCTGCTCCCGCAGGAGATGCCGCGCGTAGGCCAGCACCTCCGGCGCCACCCGCTCGGTCTCGGGCACCGGCACGATCTCCACCTCGGCCTCGCGCGCGGCCTCGATCTCCTCGACGCTCAGGTCCGGCCAGTACTCGGCGCGCTTCTGCTCGAGCTGGTCGAGCACGAAGCGCTGCCGCCGGCGGGCCGCCTCCGGATGGGTGCGCGGTGAAAGGTACGTCGGCGACTGCGGGATGCCGGCGATCAGCGACGCCTCCGCCAGCGAGAGCTGATCGACGTCCTTGCCGAAGTAGAACTGCGCCGCTTCCTGCACGCCGTAGCGGCCGTGACCGAAGTTCACGTGGTTCAGGTAGAGCTCGAGGATCTCCTCTTTGCTCAGCTCCTGCTCCAGTCGCCGCGCCAGCAGCAGCTCGCGGATCTTCCGGGAGAGGGTGCGCTCGGGGCTGAGCACCAGGTTCTTGATCACCTGCTGGGTGATCGTGCTCGTGCCGCGGAAGTGGCCGCTGAGGATGCCGCGCACGACCGCCCGCATCAGGCCGGCGTAGTCGAGGCCCTGGTGGCGGTAGAAGTCGGCGTCCTCCGCCGCGAGCACGCTGAGCACCAACACGCGCGGCACCCGCTCGATCGGCACCACCGTGCGCCGCTCCTGCCAGCTCTCGCCGATCAGCTCGCCCTCGCGATCGACCACACGCGTGACCTGCGGAGGGTGGTAGTCGCGCAGCGTCTCGACCTCCGGCAGATCGCGGCCGTAGTACCAGAGCACGCCGCCGAGCCCGAGCCCGCCCAAGACGGTCAGCACCAAGAGGGCTAGGAAGAGGCGGCGAGCCCAGGCGAAGAGGCGCGTCCCGGCGCTCGGCTTGGGCGTGCTCTTGCCGCGCTTGCTTCGGGGCGGCTCGGACTTTCGGCCCGGCGGCTTGCCCTTGCGCGCGCTCCGCGCCGGCGGCCGCTCGCTCGCGGTCCGGGCGCGCTTGCGGCGCGGCGTCTTCAGGCCATCACGCTCGGTCGCGGTCGACATGATCGAGTGCTCGATGGGCGCGGCGGAGGTCGTGACGTCGAGGCTGGGCGTGCGCTCCCGCCGGAATCGCCGCCGAGGGCGAGCGGCTCACCTTATCCAGGTCGCTCTCCGGCGGCAATTCTGCGCCACACCCGTGGAGAACGGCGTCCGAGCGGCCCGTGTTCCGGCGTCTCCTCTCAGAACGTTGACCAGGAACCCTCCAGTCGGCTGTCGGGAGGCGTCGGCCCGCCGCTCCTCGGCGATGCTCGCATCGCCTCGTCGTATCGACCCACGTATCCGACCCACGGCGCTCCGACATGCTCGGTCCAGGTCCTTCTCAGCGCTCGAGCCGCTCGCGGACGAGGCGCGCTGAGTCGCGCACCGACGCCAGCAAGTAGCGAGCGCGGATCTCCATGCGTGCCTGCGCATCCAGATCGCCGTGCCGCCCGCGCGAGGCGACGTAGAGGGTGATGGCGGACGCGACCGACACGTTGAGGCTCTCGACGAAGCCGACCATCGGGATGGCATAGGTCCCGGTCGCGGCGCGGCGGACCGCCTCCGACGCGCCCTTGTGCTCGTTGCCGAAGACGACGGCCGCGCGCGGCACCTCGGCCAGGTCCTCCGGCGTCAGATCGCCGTCCATGGCGGCGACGAAGACCTGGTAGCCGCTCGCTTCCAGCTTCTCGAGACACTCGTCCGTCGAGTCGTGGCGAACCAGCTCCAGCCAGCGATCCGTCCCGCGCGTCACGTGGTGCGAGACGACGAAGCGGTGCCGGTCCTCGATCACGTGGACCTCGTGGCAGCCGAAGGCGTCGGCCGAGCGCATCACCGCCGCGCCGTTGTGCGGGTCGGCCAGGTCCTCCAGCACCGGCACCAAAGAGCGGGTCCGCCGGGCGATCACCGCGTCCATCCGCGCCAGCCGCGCCGGGGTCACCAGCGGCGCCAGGATCTCCACCACCGCGGCGGCCTCCGCCGGGAGCGGCGCCGGCCCATCGAGCTCGATCACGTCCGGGTGGTCACGCTTCATCGGAGGCGGTGGTCTACTCGTCCGCGCCCTCGACCGCCACAGGGCGATCGGATGACACCCAGATGTCCTCCGCGGAAGTCGCAACACGGTCTGGCCGGCTCTCGACGCCGATCTCGGGCGCGAGCCTCCTCGAAAATGCGTTGCATTTCCTGCGGGGGCGCGCACCCCATCTCGACGCCGATCGCTCGCCCATACCGGTCGCGACTTCCGCCTCCGACATCCAGATGTCCTCCGCGGAAGTCGCAACACGGTCTGGCCGGCTCTCGACGCCGATCTGGGGCGCGAGCCTCCTCGAAAATGCGTTGCACTTCCTGCGGGGGCGCGCACCCCATCTCGACGCCGATCGCTCGCCCATACCGGTCGCGACTTCCGCCTCCGACATCTAATTTCAGCTGTCCGAGACCTCCGTCGGATCGTCGATCTCGTCGAGCCCCTCGCGCACGGTCACGTCGGCTGCTGTGTCGCTGCCCGTGTCGCCGCCGAAGCTCGGAAAGCGGTGTTGGAGCGAGATCGCGCGGGCGGCGCGCAGTTCGGCGCGCATCTCTCCGGCGCTGGCGAAGCGCGCCGCGATGTCCGGGTCGAGCGCGCGCATCACCACCGCCTCCACGTCCGGCGTCAGCCTCGGCTGATAGCGGCTGGGCAAGACCGGCCGCGTTTCCAGGATCTTCACCAAGAGCGCCTCGTAGGTCTTGGCGGTGAAGGGCAGGGCGCCGGTCAGCACCTCGTAGAGCAGCACGCCCATCGACCAGATGTCGACGCGGTGATCCACGTCGCGCGCGCCCCGCGCTTGCTCCGGTGACAGGTAGTAGGGCGTCCCCACCACCATGCCGGGCATGGTCAACGACAGGCTGTGCTCGCTGAGGCTCTTGCTGACGCCGAAGTCCAGCAGCTTCACGGTCTTCGTCGCGCCCCGCTCGGCGAGGTACACGTTCTCGGGCTTCAGGTCGCGGTGCACCACCCCGCGCCGATGCGCCGCGTCGAGCGCCGAGAGCACCTGTTCGGCGATGTCGAGCGCTTCCGGCTCGGGCAGCGCGCCCTCGATCCGCAGGCGCTCGGCGAGGGTCTGTCCCTCGAGCAGCTCCATGACCTGAAAGGGCTTTCCGTCCTCGAGCCGGCCGAGGTCGAAGACCTCCACGATGCTCGGATGCCCGATCGAACCGACCAGCCGCGCCTCGCGCAGAAAGCGCCGCTCCGGCTCGCTGCCGGGCGTGTAGCTCGCCGTGAGCACCTTGAGCGCCACCGGCTTGCCGATGCGGATGTTCACGGCCCGGAACACGGCGCCCATGCCGCCCTGCCCGATCAGCGCCTCGATCCGATACTTGCCCTCGACGGTTCGGCCGACGAACGAGCTGGGTTCGATCGGATCGAGCTCGCTCTCCTCGGCCTTCGACCACGGGTGCAGGCTGTGCTCCCACGAGTAGGCATCGGAAGGTCCCGATCGGCTCGAGCGCGGCTTGCTCGCGATGGCGATCGCCTCGCCGGTGACCGGGCAGCGACTCTCCGCCGCCTCGTGCGGCAGACCGCAGTGCGGACAGCGGATGAAGCGTTGCTGACTCATGTCCCCCGGAGAGGGCCAAGGTATCGCCCGGGTCTGCTGCCCACAAGCGATTCGGCTCGCCGGCAGAGGTCGGGGTCAGTGCCCGCGGTGCCCGAGGCGGAACCCGATCACCAGCGTGCCGTCTCGGTAGGACTGCCCGGCGATGAAGAAGGGATCGCCCGGCGAGGCCACCACGCTCAGCTCGGGCAGATAGTCCTGCTGCCCGGGCCGGTTGATCGACACCTGCAGCCGGAAACGCCCGTCGGGCGTGAGGCCGCGCAGCACCACCCGCATCCGCCGGCCGTTCGGGAGCGAGATCTCCTCCGCCTGCCCCTGTCGCAGCTCGATGTGCGGCGACGAGAGGAGCTGCATCGACCCGTAGCTGTCGAAGGGAGGTCGCCGGAGCGCCGGCACGTCGGCCAGGTGCGGGTCGCGTTCGTGACCGCTCTCGCTCGCCAGCACGATCAGGACTTCGCCCTCGACCGCGGCCGGCTGCGCGAGCGCCTCACCGCTCCACACGAGGGCGAAGACTACGAGCGCGAACGATGTCGACGAGAGGCGCACGGGATCACTGGAGCCTTTCCTGGCTGTCCTGGTCGAGGGTCGGCTTCTCGTCGCTGATCCACACCACGGCGTAGCGCTCGCCCTCGCTGCCTTCGACGCTGAACACCGCGCCGGTGCTGTAGCCGAAATCGACCTGCTCGACCTCGGTCCCGGGCGGCGGCGCCTCCGCCACCTTGTCACGGTTCAGGTCGAAGGGCCGCACGACCACCAACAGGACCGCGGCGGCGACGGCGAGCGTGGTGGCGATGCCGATCCATACGACGTTCTTGCGGCGGGCGGGCGCGGGCTCGCTCTGCGGCCTTGCTCTCGGCCTTGCCGCCCGCGATCACACCGAGCTTCGGGCGCGCCGGAGCCGACCCGGTCGAGATCATCTCGGCGGGGAACATCGGGTCGTCGTCCTCGGCGGCTTCCTCACCGAGGCGCGCCTCGAGGGCGGCCCACATCGAGCCCGAGTCGAGCTCGTCCGCCCGCGCCTCGGCCCCCGTCACGACGAGGTCGTGCAGGTGGCGCAGCCCCTCGAGCTTGGCCTTGCGCGCCTCGTCGGCGTCGAGCTCGCGCTCGATCGCGTTGGCCTCGGCGTCGGTGAGCTCGCCGTCGAAGTACTGCTGCAGTTGGTCGTCGGAGGGTGCGGGCATGACTCAGTCCTCGATCTCGAGATCCCCTTCCATGTAGTCGCTCAGCGCCACCTGCATCTTCTTTCGCGCGTGGAACAGGCGGCTCATGATGGTCCCCTTGGGCACTTCGAGCACCTCGGCCATCTCTTCGTAGCTCAGGCCCTCCACCTCGCGCAGCAGAATCACCGCGCGATGGTATTCGGGCAGCTCGTCGAGCGCGTCCTGGATCCGGCCGAGCAGCTCCTTGCGGATCACCGTCTTGCCGGGGTTCGAGTCCATGATCCGAGGGAGCAGCGTCCCGTCGCCGGCCACCTCGTCGTCCGCGCGCCCGACGCGGTCGTCGTACTCCAGGCCCTTCGCGTTGCGGCGGCGGCGGACGTGGTCGATCGCGAGGTTCATGATGATCCGGTAGAGCCAGGTGTAGAAGCTGCTGGAGCCCTGGAACTTCTCGATGTGGCGGTGGACCTTGACGAATTCGTCCTGCACGACGTCGAGCGCGTCCTGATTGTTCTTCACGACCCCGAACGCCACCGCGTAGGCCCGACGGTGGTAGCGCTCGAAGAGCAAACGGAAGGCCTGATGATCGCCTTCCTGAACCCGGCGGACGAGCTCACGATCGTCGTCCGCCTCCGTCGTCGATCGTTTCGACGCGGCGTCCGGCGCTTCATTCACGCCGGCCTCGCCCTCCTCGGAGGCGGCGGCGGAGCTCTCCCGCGCGGCCGGTTTCATGGGCCGATTTGTAGCACGGTCGCCGCCGTGCCCGCTCGTTTGCGCGCTGTGGCGTCGGCGCTCCCCTCCCGGGGGTGGTGTCGATGGGGCGCTCGGATTAGGGTCGGGCATCGTGCACATCGATCCAGTGATCCTCACGGGGTCGTTGAACCCCCCGCAGCGCGACGCCGTCCTGCATGAGGGCGGACCGCTGGTGGTCTTCGCGGGCGCCGGGAGCGGAAAGACCCGCGTGATCACGCACCGCGTGGCCCACCTGGTGGCCGAGCGGAGCGTGGCGCCGTGGAACATCCTGGCCGTCACATTCACCAACAAGGCGGCCGGCGAGATGCGCGAGCGGCTGGCGCAGATGCTCGGCGGCAGCGTGGCGCGCGACCTCTGGGTCGGCACCTTCCACGCCACCTGCGCGCGTCTTCTGCGCCGCTACGCGGTCGAGGTGGGGGTCAAGCGCGACTTCACGATCTACGACGACGCCGACCAGCGGGCGATGATCAAGCGCGTGCTGCGCGATGTCGGGCTCGACGACAAGCGCTTCTCGCCCAAGGTCGTGGCCGGCCAGATCAACCGGGCCAAGCAGGAGGTGCTCGGCCCGGACGAGATGATCGTGGGCGACTACTGGGACGAGCACGTCCAGAGCGTCTACCGCGCCTACGAGAAGCGGATGAAGGCGGCGGGCGCGCTCGATTTCGGCGATCTCCTCTACCGCTTGGTGCTCGCGATCGAGGGCGACGAGAAGCTGCGGCGCGAGCTCTCGAGCCGCTTCCGGCACCTCTTGGTGGACGAGTTCCAGGACACCAACCAGGTCCAGTACCGGCTGGTCCGGGCCATCGCCGCCGAGCACCAGCAGGTCACCGTGGTCGGGGACGACGACCAGAGCATCTACCGATGGCGTGGCGCGGATCGCCGCAACATCCTGAACTTCAAGAACGAGTTCCCGAGCGCGCGGATCATCAAGCTCGAGCAGAACTACCGCTCGACGCAGCGCATCCTCCGGGCGGCCAACTCGGTCATCACCCGCAACCTCGAGCGCGAGCCCAAGGAGCTGTGGACGGAGAACGAGGAGGGGCCGAAGATCACAGTCATCCGCTGCTTCGACGAGCGCGAGGAGGCGGAGCTGATCGTCCGCGCCGTGGCGGAGCTGCGCGCGTCGGGCCGCTCGCTGAACGACATCGCGCTCTTCTATCGGATCCACGCCCAGTCGCGCGTCTTCGAAGAGGCGCTCCGGGCGGCCAACGTGCCCTACCGCGTCGTCGGCGGCGTCCGCTTCTACGACCGCGCCGAGATCAAGGACATGCTCGCCTATCTCCGGCTCGTGTCGAACCCAGGCGACGACGTGAGCTTGCTCCGGATCATCAACGTGCCGGCCCGCGGCATCGGCAAGAAGAGCATCGAGACCCTGCTCGAGGCAGCCGCTCGCGGTGGAAAGGGGCTCTACGGCGCGCTCGAGGAGGCGGCGGAGGGGCAGGGCGCGGCGGCCAAGCGCTTCGGCGCCTTCCTGGAGATCATGAAGGGGCTGAGAGCGCGCCGCGAAGCGGGCGAGCCGCTCGCGGCGCTCGGCTACGCGGCGTTCAAGGACAGCGGCTACGAGGACACGCTGTCCGAGCAGGACACGGCCGAGGCCGACGCCCGCCGGCAGAACGTCCAGAACTTCCTCGGCTCGATGCAGGAGCTCTCGGAGCAGAACCCGGAGCTCGATCTGGCGGGCTTCCTCGAGCTGGTCACCCTCCAGACCAGCGCCGACGAGCAGGAGGGCGCGGACGAGCGCCTGACCCTGATGACCGTCCACGCCGCCAAGGGCCTGGAGTTCCCGGTCGTGCTCGTGGCCGGCATGGAGGAGCGCACCTTCCCCTTCGAGCGCGAGGGCGAGGAGAACCCCTTCGAGCAGCTCGAGGAGGAGCGGCGGCTCGCCTACGTGGCGTTCACCCGCGCCGAGGACCGGCTCTTCCTCACCTACGCCAGCTCGCGCCGGCTCTTCCGGGACCGAAAGGCCTGCAGCCCGTCGCGTTTCCTCGGCGAGCTCCCGCGCGAGGACGTCGCGCTCGTCGGCGCCAGCCGTCCCCAACCCAGCGTCCCCAGCCGCTCGTCCGGCTATGGGAGCTCCCGCTACGGTGGCTCCGGCTACGGTGGCTCCGGCTACGGTCGCTCCGGCCATGGCCCCGGTTCGCGGGCGCCCAGCCGACCTGCGACCGTGCCCGGCGACTCCTACGTGGACCGCAGCGAGGGCTCCGATATCTCCGGCGTCCGGGTGGGCATGCGGGTTCAACACCGGAAGTTCGGCCGCGGCCGCATCGTCAGCGTGAAGCCGACCGTGCCGCCCAGGGTGGACGTCGCGTTCGATGACGAGCCCGGCGTGAAGACCATCCAGATCGACTACCTCCAGCCGGGTTGAGGGGATCTCCGTCAGCACGGTCGCCAGCCATCCGCAAGGAGCATACCTCTGGCTCCAACCTGGGGCGTGCGCCTGAAAGCGATGTTTTTCCGGCCGGTTAGGGCGCCTGTCGGATTGCCGACGGGACACTGTCGGTGATTCCGTCAACCTCTGTTCGCACCGACCGAGACCGATCGTTGGCGGTGTGTGGCTTTTTGCCACAGTTTTCGGCCAACGAAAACCCCGGTCGTCGGGTCGACGCCGGGGTTCGGACGGAGGCGCGCTGTGGTCAGCCGCTGGCGGTCTTCGATCCCGACTTGCCGCCCGACCCGGAGCTCGAGCCGCCGGAGCTCGAGTCGCCGGAGGTCGAGCCGCCGGAGCTGCTCGAGTCAGAGCTGGAGCTGGAGCTGCTCGAGCTCGAGCTGCCGGAGCCCTTGGAGGAAGACGAGGACGAAGAGTAGAGGTCGGCGTACCAACCGCCGCCCTTGAGGATGAAGTTGCCGCCGCTGATGAGCCGCTGCGCGCGCATCTTGCCGCACTTCGGGCACTTCTTGATGGCGTCTTCCGAGATGCGCTGCTCCAGCTCCCACTGGTGCCCACAGCTCTGGCATCCGTAATCGTAGGTCGGCATTCTCGAAACCTCCTGGGGCCAGCGGGGAAACCCCAGCCGACCATTCGCCACGATAAGCCGTCCCTGTCAGCAGTCAAGACGCGCGGCTGCTAAGCACCCCTCGCACATCGAGGACGGGGCGCATCGCCCCGAGAAAGCTCACGCGCTCGGGGAGAGGCGCCTCATCTCACCTTCGGATGGGGCTCCATCTCCGGGCTCAGCCCTTGTTGGCCATCTCTTCCCGGCGCTTGAGCTCATCGAGGGCGGCCTCCAGCTCGGCCATCTCCTCTTCGTCCATCTCGCTTCCGCCCTCGGCCTCGGTCTCGACGCGGGCTTCCACCGGCGGGGCCTCTTCTTCGACCAGCCCCATCTCGCGCTTCAGCGCGTCGAGCTCGGCGTCCGCGCCGCTCGTGGCCTCGAGCTTCGCGAACCGGCTCTTCAGCACGTCGCCGCTGAAGTCCTCGCTGATCTCCGCCCCGGCCTCCGCCTCGGCCTCGATCTGATCGATCTTCTCGGCCATCCGGTCGAAGGTCTCGAACGCGCTGTTGTCCGAGAGACCGCTCATGGTCTCCTGGATCGACTTCATCGCCTCGGCGCGGCGCTTGCGCGCGACGAGGACGTTCTTCTTGCGCTTGGCCTCTTCGATCTTGTTGTTCAGCGCGCGCAGCGCGGTCTTGAGCTGGTTGACCGAGAGCTGCTGCTTGCGCCACTGGTCTTCGAACGCCTTGGCCAGGCTGTCGTGCTCCTTCTTGCGGAGCAGCGCTTCCTTGGCGAGCTCGTCGTCACCGGCGCGCACCGCCAGCATGGCCTTCTTGCGCCACTCGTCGACGACGGTCTTCTCGTTGTTGAACTGCTTCTGGAGCCGCTTCTCGTCGGCGATCGCGACCGCGACCTGCTTCTTGGCCTCGACGAGCTGCTGGTTCATGTCGACGATGACCTGGTTCAGCATCTTCTCGGGGTCTTCCGACTTGCTGATCAGGTCGTTCAGATTGCTCTTGATGAGCGTCGCGAGGCGGCCGAAGAAACCCATGGTCAGTCACCCCCCTCAGGCAGCGGTGCGCATGTACTCGCGCAGCTTCGGATAGTGGTTGGTCACGGCGACGATGAAGTCGTCGAGCGTCCCGGAGAACTCGCTGAAGTCCAGGTTCTCGAGGCGGAGGGTGGCCGTGATCGTCAGGGTGCCCTCCGATGCGCCGTAGGCGCCGTGCACCATGTCCTCCGCGTTGAGCCGCAGGAGCTGCTCGAAGAATTCCTCCCGTCGCTCGGGCTCGACCCGATCGAGCTGCAGGACCTTCAGCCGGAAGATCACGAGCCCGTCGGTGAGGCGCACGACGATGTTCTCGCGCCCGTCCGAGGGATCCGTGATCAGCCACGTGTCGTCCGCCACCTCACGGTGCGGGTGGCCGGAGCGATGAAGGTAGGCCTCGATGTCCTCACGCGTCCGCATCGTTCTCCTCGCGATCGTGGGTCAGCCGGGCGGCGCACCAGAAACGCTCGCCCGCACCCTACGGAGGCGGGAGAGTAGCGAGGCCACGCGGAGAGGGTCAACCGCGCCCTGGGCATCCGCCAGGGACAGCCGGATTCCAGGGGTCAAGGCGCCAAACGGGGTCGTTATTCCCCGATCGTGAGGCGGCAGCCCTCGCGTAACTTCAGGGGGGTCACGCCGCGATGGGCAGCAGCGACGGGGGCGTAGCTGTGGTCCCGTTCGCTGCGAGGGCGTCCATGAGGAAGCCCATGACGTCGCGGTCCTGCTTGCGGAGCGTGTCGACGGCGGAGAGCATCCGCTCGATGAAGCGGCTGCCTCGGTCGCTCTGCGTTCCGAACGACAACTTGCGGAGGATGACCGCGTGACGCAGGGCACGCTCGGCCTCGTTGTTCGTCGGCGGGATGCCCTCGACATCGACGAAGGTCCAGAGCGCGGGGCGGTACTTGAGGAGCGCCTTGGCCTTGCCCTGGGTGCGGGCGCACGCGGACTGCGCGGCCTCGTCGAGCAGCCTTTCATCTCGGTGCGGACGGGGATCATCCGACGCTGGAAGGTCCGATGCTGCAGGGTCCCGTCGCGCACGCGGCGCCAGAGCTTGAACATCTCCCGTGTCTGCTCGAGAAGCGGGACGCCGTACTTCGCGCAGTCCCCGTCCGTTCGCTCCGCGAGACCCTGGAACGAGCGTTTCAAGTGCGCCCAGCATGTCTGCTCGGGTTCGTCCCGGAAGCCGTACGAAGCGAGGCGGTCGATGACGAGCGTTCCGTCGAACCCGCCGAGCAGGCGCTTCGCCCCGTCGGTGCAGCGACCGGCCTGGATGAGGAAGAAGCTGACCGTGCAGGTGCAGGCGACCCAGAGCCAGTGCGTCTTGTGCTGCTGCTGCCAGCTCGTCTCGTCCGCGTGGAGGACCTCCTGCGCCTGCACGAAGCCGTGCAGTTCTTCGTGCGGAGCCTCGAGCGCGTCGCCGACGCGGCGCTCGCAGTTGCTGACGGCGCCGGTCGAGATCGTGACGCCGAACAGCTCGCCCAGGATCCGCTGCGTGTTGCGCTTGCTGAGTCGATAGAGCCCGGTGAGGAGCGCCACCGTCGCGATCAGCCGCGGGCCGAATGCGCCTCGCGGAACGTCGTCGGGAAGCTCCGCCCGGGTCACGCATCCGCAGCGACACTCGACCGCGTGAAGGCGATGCTCGTCGACGTGCGGCCGGACCTCGGGGATCTCCGTCACCTGATGCCGCTGCGGCTCCTCGTCCGCACTCTTCGGCAGTCGCTTACCGCATCCGCCGCACTCACTCGGGAAGTGATCATGGAACGCGTCGACCTGCTCGGGCGGGAGCAGCTCCCGATGCTGCCCGCCGCCGGGGCGCTTCTTCCGCTTCTTCCGCTTCGCCCCCTTCTTCGCGTTGCGGCGCGGGTTCTGGCCTCGGTCCGTCGACGGCGGCAGCGACGAGTTCGACGAGTTCTGGCCGAGCTTCGTCTCCAGCTCAGCCACCCGCTTCTCGAGCTTCGCGATCGTCGCGTCCCGCTCGGCGAGCGTCGCGTCGCGTTCCGCGATCGTCGCGACGTGCTGCGCGACGGCGGCTTCCAGCGCGACCAGTCGCTGCTCGAGAATCCGACACGCCCCACGTAGATCACGCGCTCGAACCGGGCGCCGTGGGGCCGATCACAAGATCACGGCCGCTACCCCCCGTGAACGCTTACGCCCTCGCGGCCCGCGATCAGGTCTCTTCGTCGGCCGGGTTGGCGAGCTTGCGCGTCCAGAGGATCGCGTCCTTGCGCTCCCCGTTGACCAAGACGCCGCCGGCCAAGAGGCCGGTCTTGCGGAAGCCGGCCGCCAGGTAGGCGGTCGCCAGCCCGATGTCGTCGGAGGGCGCGAACGCGAAGCCGCTCACGATGCCGCGGGCGGTGAGGTCGTCGCCCAGCCGGCGCAGGCCTGCCGTCACGGCGATCACGTCGAGATCGTCCTCCGGCGCGCGGAGCACCTCGACGAGCGAGTGCCCGAAGCAGTCCTGGAACTCGACGGAGAGGTGGTTCGGCTTGCCGCGCTTGGCGGTCGCCTCGACGAACATCCGCTCGGCGTCGCGACCGAAGTCGTCGAAGGGGTTGAGCCCCTTGCCCTTGCGCCACGCGTCGTCGCGCGCCTTGAGGGCGACCGAGTCGTCGACCTCCTGCACGGTGACCATGTCGAGCGCCTCGGGGACCTCGCGGGCGTTCTTCTTGCCGTGGTTCACGGTCCGCTCGGCCCGCTTCACGCCCTCGTCGGATACCTCGATGGAGGCGGTCCGCTCGTTGATGAGGCAGCCGCAGAGGTGTCCGTCGCTTCGCTTGTAGAAGCCGGGGATGGTCCCCTCGCGGACGAACCCGACCCGGGTCCAGGACGAGACCTCGTCCTTCTCGACGAGCGTGATGACCTTCTCGACGCCCTCGCGCTTCGCCACCGACTGGATGAAGAGGCGCTTCGCCGGCAGCGCGCCCGAGCGGAAGTCGATTACGCGGATGAAACCGACCCGGCGGTTGAGCAGCAGGCAGAGGAACGCGCTGTCGCTCTTGAAGTGGAGCTCTTCGACGATGGGCACATCGCGTGCCGCCTGAGCCTTGGCCATGAAAATGTCACTCCTTCGAGATGTGCTCGGTGCGCCGGTACGGGCGCGTCACCTGTCCGGGATCGCGCGCGGCAGAGGTGAAGACGAGCGCAGGCGGGAGAACCCCCCGAAAAAATCGGCGCCGAACCTTACGGTGCTGTCTACGGGCTGTCAACGGTGGTCCCCCTGTGCGGACGGGCGCTGTGCGGACGGGCGCTGTGCGGACGGGCGCTGTGCGGACGGGGGCTGTGCGGACGGGGGCTGTGCGGACGGGGGCTGTGCGGACGGGGGCTGTGCGGACGGGGGCTGTGCGGACGGGGCGGACCCCGACTCGCGCCAGACGGCGTGGTCGCTCCCGTCGTGGACCAGCGTCTGGTAGAGCTCCGCCGGCGCCGTGCCGCGGGCCAGCTCGGCGTCCGCCCGGGCCAGCGCATCGTCGACGGCCGCCTCGAACACGGGCAGCGGCTGCGCTCCGGTGATCACCCGCCCGTTGATGTAGAAGGTCGGCGTCCCGAGCACGCCGAAGCGGCGCGCCAGGCCCTCGTCACGGGTGATCCGCGCGATGACGCCCGGATCGGTGACGCTCTCGCGGAAGCGCTCCATGTCGAGGTCCGACTCCTCGGCCAGCGCCATCAGGTCTTCGGGGCCGAGGGCATCCTGCTGCGCGAAGAGCCGGTCGTGCATCGCCCAGAAGCCCTCGTCGCCCTGCTGATCGCGAGCGGCCTCGGCCGTGAGCGCGGCGCGCGGTGCGTTGGGATGGAAGGGCAGCGGGTGGTGTCGGAAGAAGACCCGGATCCGGTCGGGGTAGCGCTCCATCAGCGCGTGGAGGATCGGCACGGCGCGCGCGCAGAAGGGGCACTGGAAGTCGCTGAACGCGACGATGGTGACCGGCGCGTCGGCGGGTCCGAGCCGGGGCGCGCCTTCGACCGGCACGGCGTAGACCACGGACTCGTCGAGCTCGGGCGGCGGCTCGTCGTCGGCTGCCTCTTCGCTGGGGAGCGTGTCCGAGGCCTCCTCCATCACCGCCGCGTAGAGCTGGCCCTGCGGGATGCCACGCTCCATTGCCTCGCGGGCGAGGCCGATCTCCTCGTCGACAATCTCGTGGAGCTGGTCTTCGTCCGGGATCCCCAGGAAGGGCCGGCCGTTCACGAAGAGGGTGGGCGTGCCGGTGATGCCGAGATCCACCGCGAGCTGCACGTCGCGCTCGACGTCTTCTTCGTGCACTCGGCCGCGCAGGGCCACGCGCATGCGGGTCGCGTCGAGCCCGATGTCGCCCGCGTCCTCCACCAGGTCGTCGACGGCCAGCCCGTGACCCGAGAAGAGCCGGTCGTGAAACGCCCAGAAGGCCTCGTCGCCGCCTTGGGCGCGCGCCTCCACCGCCGCCTCCGCCGCCATCTCGGCGTGCTCGTGGATGCCGAGCGGGAGGTTGCGGAAGTAGAGCCGCACCGTGTCCGGGTACGCCTGGAGGACGCGGTCCAACGTGGGCGCCGAGCGGCGGCAGTAGGGGCATTGGAAGTCGCTGAAGACGACCATCGTCACCAGCGGTGCGTCCGCGCCCCGGCCGGGGGTTCCCTCGACGGGGACCGCGACCCGCGGCGTGTCCTGGTGCTCGGCCCACGGCCCGCGGGCGTGCGCCGGGCTGGAGGCGCCCGGGCTGGACGCGCCGCCGCAGCCGCTCGCGAGGAGCGAGCCCGTCAGGATCAGCGCGAGGGTGGCGGCGAAGGGGCGCATCGCGCGTGGCATGTCACGGCTCCGCCCGCGCGGCCAATTCCGGTTGCCGTTCCGGCGGACCCGTGAAATTCGAAGCTGGAGCGGCGATCTCGGCTCGCGATTCGGGTCCACCAAAAGCGGAACGGGCCGCCAGCGCATGCCAGCGGCCCGTCCTCGGGTGTCGGGCAGGCTCGCGGCCTGCTCTCGCGATCAGTGGTGCTCTTCGAGCGCCTGGTTGATGGCGGCCTCGAACGCCGGGTAGGGCTGCGCGCCCTGCACCAGGTGGCCGTTGATGAAGAAGGACGGCGTGCCGATGCGCGCGCCGGCCTCGGTCACGGCCTGCTGGTCCGCCTGGATGGCGGCGCGGTGGGTGTGGTTGTCGAGCGCGGCGCGGAAGCGGGTCATGTCGATGCCGCCGAGCTGCTGCGCGTACTGCTCGAGGTTCTCGCGGGTGAGAGCCTGCTGATTCTCGAAGAGGGTGTCGTGGTACTGCCAGAACTTCGCGTTGCCGCCCTGCGCGAACACCTCCATGGAGGCCTCGGCGGCCGGCATGGCGTTCTGGTGGAAGGGCAGCGGGTAGTTACGCCAGATCATCCGGACGCGGTTGCCGAAGTTCTCCGCGACCTGGTTGACCGTCGGCTCCACGCGGCTGCAGAAGGGGCACTGGAAGTCGCTGAAGATCTGGATGGTGACGGGGGCGTTGGCCGGGCCACGGGTCGGCGCGTTGCGGGGCACCGGGATCTCGTAGACCTGGTCGGCCGGCGGCTCGGCCGGGCGCTGCGGCTGGGCCGGAGCGTTCGGCGCGTCGAGGAACTGCTGGGAGGTGGCGCCGTTGCGGATGGCCGCCTCGTACACGCCTGCACGGGGGGTGCCGCTCTGCACGAGCTGACGCGCGCGGGTCATCTCTTCGTCGATGACGCGCTGGAAGGCCTCGAAGGGCTGCGCGCCACGGATGTTGCGTCCGTTGATGAAGAAGGCGGGCGTTCCGCTGGCGCCGAGCGACTGCGCGAGCTGCTGGTCCTGGCGGATGGCCTGCTGGTGGGTGTGGTTGTCGAGCGCGGCGCGGAGGCGGGTCATGTTGATGCCGCCGAGCTGCTGCGCCCACTGCTCGATGTTCTCGCGGCTCAGCTCACGCTGGTGCTCGAACATGGTGTCGTGGAAGCGCCAGAACTTGTCGGGGCCGCCCTGCGCGAGGACCTCGACCGCCGCCTCGGCGGCCGGCATGGCGTTCTGGTGGAAGGGCAGCGGGTTGTTCTTCCAGACGACGCGGACGTCGTTGCCGTAGTGCTCGCGGATCTGGTTGACCGTGGGCTCGACGCGGCTGCAGAAGGGGCACTGGAAGTCGCTGAACATGACGACGGTGACGAGCGCGTCGGCCGGGCCCTTGGCCGGCGACTCGCCCACCGGCACGCGGTAGATGGCGGCCGGGTCGGGCTGACGCTGCTGCTGCTGCGGCTGGTTCTTGCTCGGCTCCGGCGCCGGCGAGGTGCGCGCGGTGCGCATGAGGGTCGCGTAGATCTGGTTGCGCGCGGTGCCGTGCTGCACCATCTGGCGCGCGTTCGCGATCTCCTCGTCGATGACCGTCTTGAACTGCTCGTAGGGCTGCGCGCCCATGAGGTTCCGGCCGTTGATGAAGAACGCCGGGGTGCCGCGGGCGCCGAGCTGGCCGGCGGCCGCGATGTCGGCCTGGATGGCCGCGCTGGTGGGTGTGGTTGTCGAGCGCGGCGCGGAAGCGCGTCATGTCGAGGCCGAGCTGCTGCGCGTAGCCCTCGAGAATCCTCACGCCCGAGGGCCTGCTGGTGCTCGAAGAGCATGTCGTGCATCGCCCAGAACTTCGCGTTGCCGCCCTGCGCGAACGCCTCGCGCGCGGCCTCGGCGGCCGGCATCGCGTTCTGGTGGAAGGGGAGCGCGTTGTCGCGCCAGACGATGCGCACGTCGTTGCCGTAGTCGTTGACGATGCGCGAGACGGTCGGCTCGACGCGGCTGCAGAAGGGGCACTGGTAGTCGCTGAACATCACGATGGTGACCAGCGCGTCGTCCGGACCGCGCTGCCGCGCGTTCTCGGGGACCTCCGCCTTGAGGCGCTCCACGCCGTCGGCGGCGGGAGCTGCGTTCGGTGCCGCGCCAGCGGCTTCGCCGCCGCCGTTCCCGGCCGCCTCCATTTCGATGGTGGCGAGGCCTTCGCGTTCCTCGCCGCCGTGGCCCAGCAGATTCCCGATCGCCAGGCCGGCGACGAACGCGATCAGAGATCGAGATGATCGCAGTGCTCTTACTCATGACATGCCTTTCTTTCTCGCATCGCCCGTTCTCTCGGGGTGGACGATGCTCCGGGCAACCCGTCCGAAGGGTCGGCCGCGCCGGACCGCGTTTCGCGGTCGACGCACGCGCACCGGACGGCGGGCTGCGACGATTGTCGTTCGATATGGGGTTTGGACGTCGGCCCTCGCGGGCGGGCAAATCCGAGCGCGCGCTCGCTCGACGGAGCGATGCCGAAGCGCGAGCTCCGATCGGCCCGTCAGGCGCGCGGTGGCCGTTCTACGCGAGCGCGCACCCCGGGGCGGCCGTGGCCGCGTGCGTCGGGGTGCGAGAAGTCGGAACCCGCGTCGGGCGGTGGCCAGTCCGAGGCGGTGGCGACGATGCCGACACCGTGCCCGGAGCGCAGCGCGCGCGGGCCGTGATCCTGCGGGGCGTCACTCGGCGAGCAGCGGGGATCGTGGCTGCTCCAGCACCAGAGGATCTCGCCGGGCTCCCCATTCCCGTTCGCGCCCGAGGTCGCGCGCGAGCTGAGCGAGGTCCCGTCGGACGAGAAGAAGGGCCCGAGGTCCTGGCTCTGCGTCGGGTGGATCGAGCGGAGCCCGAATCTCCGGGACCATGCACGTGCAGTCCTCGGCGGCGGCGCTCAGGGGAAGCGCCGTCGTCAGCGTGAACGCTGCGATGAGGGAGGCTCGAAGCATGGTCTGGGCAGGAACGCCGCGCAGTCTACTCTCGTGGGCCCCGAGGGCAAGAGCCAGGCCGGAGACCCGTGAAGCGCGGCTGAGACACCCCACCCGGCCGCCGCATTCCAACCCGCGGAGGGGTCCGACCATCCTCGGGCAGCGAGGCGCGCAGACACGGTCTCGGCGGCACGAAAAACCGCCGGGTCCGCATCCGAGAGGCTGCTACACATCGGACCGTGTCGTTCTCCACCGCGGACCGAAGCCTCCTCGTGCGCGCCGCCGAAGCGCTCGGGCGGGAGCTCTCGGAGCCGATGGTCGAGCGGCTCGCGCGCTACGCGGAGCTGGTCGCCCTGTGGAACGCGCGCGTGAACCTGACGGGCGCGCGCACGCCCGAGGCGCTCGTCGACGTCCTCTTCGCCGACGCGCTGGTGCTCTCCGACCCGGAGCTCGTCCCGCCGGACACGCGGCTGATCGACGTCGGCGCGGGCGCGGGCGCTCCGGCTCTACCGCTGGCCATCCTGCGGCCCGACCTGCGGGTCACGCTCCTCGAGCCGCTGCGAAAGCGCGTCGCGTTCATCCGCAATGTCATCGGGACGCTCGATCTCGCGGCGAGCGCCCGGGCCGACGAGCGCCGGTTGGAGGGGGCGCCCATCGAAGGCGCGCCCTTCGACGTGGCGATGTCGCGTGCGACGTTCGAGCCCGCGGTCTGGCTGCCGAAGGGCTTCGATCTGGCGCCGCAGGTCGTGGTGCTGGCGGGCGCCGAGGGGCTCCCGTCCGCCGAGGGCACGACGCGGGTCGTCGAACGCGACTACGCGCTTCCGTTCGGCGGCTCTCCGCGCCACGCCGGTCGCTACGCCCGCGAATAGACCTCGCGGCCCGCTCGATCGCAGCCGCGCGAAACACGGCGGCAAATCCCCTTGAGGTGGCTGCCGAGGTCGTGGACAGCGTTTTGGCCACCCCGACGTGGCTGCCGAGGTCGTGGACAGCCGTTTGGCCACCTTGAGGTGGCTGCCGAGGTCGTGGACAGCCGTTTTGCCAGCTGGAGGTGGCTGCCGAGGTCGTGGACAGCCGTTTTGCCAGCTGGAGGTGGCTGCCGAGGTCGTGGACAGCCGTTTTGCCAGCTGGAGGTGGCTGCCGAGGTCGTGGACAGCCGTTTTGCCAGCTGGAGGTGGCTGCGGAGGTCGTGGACAGCCGTTTTGCCAGCTGGAGGTGGCTGCCGAGGTCGTGGACAGCCGTTTTGCCAGCTGGAGGTGGCTGCCGAGGTCGTGGACAGCCGTTTTGCCAGCTGGAGGTGGCTGCCGAGCGCCCGGGCTCGGGCTGCGATCAGCGGCGGCGGCGGCGCGAGGTGCCGGTCGAGCCGCGCGAGGGGATGATCTGGATGCGCCGCCCCATGCCCTCGCCGTCGCTCCGGGTGGTCACGCCCGGGAACTTCGCCAGCGAGAGGTGGATCAGGCGCCGGTCGCGCGCCGGCATGGGCGAGAGCGTGATGGTGCGGCCCTGCTGGACCGCCCGCTTCGCTTCGCGCCGCGCCATGCTCACGAGGCTCTTCTCGTGTCGCTCGCGGTAGTCGCCGCTGTCGACGATCACGTAGCAGCGGTTCTCCGGGAAGCGGTTCACCACCTTGTTGACGATGAACTGCAGCGCGTCGAGGGTCTGACCCTTCTTCCCAATCGCGCGGCCCGCGTCCGGTCCGCTGACGTCGAGGACGAGCTGCTCGCTCATCTCCCGCACCGTCACGTCGGCGTCGAGGCCCATCCGCGAGATGACCCCCGCCAGCACCTCGCGGGCCTCGTCGGCCTTGTCTTCGTCCACCATCGCCCGGGGAGCCGGCTCTTCGGCCGGGCCATCCACCAGCAAGGCTCCATCCAGCGCATCGCGTTCTTGGTCACGCTCATCCACGGCGCGTTCTCCGTTGCCGCTTGCGCTTCGGTCGGCGCGGCGACTGGTTGTCAGAGCTCTCGTCACCTCCCTCGGGCTCGTCCTCCGACGGCGTCTCGGCGGCTGCCTCGATCGGCGCGTGCTTGGACAGGCGCCACTCGTTCAGCTTCTGCTGTCCGATGCCGAGGGCGGAGTTCGTGAGCATGTAGAGGCAGAGACCCGCGGGCAGGAAGAGCATGAAGACGGTGATCATGATGGGCATGAACCACATCATCATCTTCGCCTGCGTGGGGTCCATCGTCGTCGGTGTCAGCCGCTGCTGAAGGTGCATCAGCGCGCCGAGCGCGAGCGGCAGCACGAAGTAGGGATCCGGAGACGAAAGGTCGGTCCACCACAGCGTGAAGGGCATGTGGTAGAGCTCGATGTTCGTCGAGAGCGAGGTGTAGAGCGCCCACCAGACCGGGAGCTGCATCACCATCGGCAAGCAACCCGCGAGCGGATTGATCTTGTTCTTCCGATAGAGCTCCATGATGGCGGCGCCCTTTTTCTCGGCGTCGTCCTTGTAGAGCTCGTTGACGCGGTCGATCTCCGGCTTGAGCTGCCGCATCCGCGACATCGAGCTGAAGCTGAGGTTCGTCAGCGGGAAGAGCGTGAGCCGGATCATCAACGTCAACAGGATGATCGCGAAGCCCCAGTTGCCTACGAACCCTTGGATGAAACCGAGTAGCTTCGCGAGCTGACTTGCGATCAGCGCGAAGAACCCGAGATCCACGACCTCCGGAAGATCGTGACCGGCCGCATTCAGCGACGCCGGCTCCTTGGGGCCGAGGTAACCGAGCGTACGCCAGGTGGCGCTCCCGCCCGGCGCGATGGTCTGCCAGGGATAGATGAGTCGGCTCTCGAGGAGCGTTCCGTCAGGGTGCCCGGGCGTTCCACCGCGGTTGCTCCCATAGAGCCCGCAGCGCGCGGCCTCCTGCTCGTCGTCGGCGGCGACGGCCGCCTGCACGAAGTACACGTTCTCGACCGCCGCGAGGTGCACGTCGTCCGCGCCGAAGCCGAAGGGAACGGGCGCCTCGTCGTCGGGGGCGAGCTTCTTCCGGTCGACGCGCTCCGTCTGGTCGTCGAACACGCAGGCGGCGTGGCTGACCATCGGCGAGCGCCGGCCCATGCCGAGGAAGCCTCCCCCCTCTTCGCTGCGCTGGACGTAGTGGTAGACGCCGAGCTCGAGGCGCGTGCGCTTCTCGTGGCTTCCGACGTTCTCGACGTGGACCTCGGACCAGACCTGGTAGGGGCCTTCGCCGGCGCTGAAGGTGCGCTCGATCCGAAGGCCGTGGCCCTCGTAGCGCAGGGTGACCCGGCGACGATCCTGGGACTCGTCGAGGTCCCACACCGGGTTCTCCGGCAGGCCGGCGCGGGCCAGGATCATCCGCAGCGAGTCGTACTCGGGCCGGTTGGTGGTGATCAGGTCGAGCGGCTCGCCGTCGTGGGTGAAGCGGGGATCGCCGGTGAGGCGGAAGTGGGAGATCCCGCCGCCCAGGTTGTCGATCGTCGCCTCGTAGCCTTCGCCGACGAGCGTGGCCGTCTCGAGGCGCGCCGTCGGCTCCTCGGGCGGCGCTTCGGCCTCGGTCTCGCCATCGACCTGGCTCGGCTCGCCGCCTTCGCTCGGCACCTCGCTCGAGGCTTGCTCCTGCTCGTGGTGGCTACCACCCGAGAGCTCCGTGTAAGCGAAGTACCCGAGGCCCACCGCGAGGGAGACGACGGCCAGGATGAGTGTGCGCTTGTTACCTTCCATCGACGCCTTCCGACGGGAGCTCCGGGGGAGGGTCGTAGCCGCCGGGATTGAACGGGTGGCACCGGCAGATACGCTTGATTCCGAGCCAGCTCCCTCGAGCCGCACCGAACCGCTCGATGCACGTGGCCGTGTAGCGCGAGCAGGACGGGTGGAAGCGGCAGACGTTCCCGATCAGGGGTGAGAGGGTCCACCAGTAGATGCGGATCAACAGGAGCAGGGCGCGCTGTAGCACGTGAGGCCGTTCCGCGTCCGCAAAGGCGCCCGTCATCGCATCTCCCGCCGCTTCTTCGCACGTCGCGCCGCGCCCACCAGCGGGCCGCGCACTTTCGTGAGCTCGGCGGCGACTCGTTCGTAACCCAAAGCGGGCGCTCCCGATTTCGCGATGACGACCAAATCGCAGCCTTCCGGGAAGATTGACCGGTTCCGCCGAAACACCTCGCGCACCACGCGCTTGACGCGGTTGCGGCCGACGGAGCCCGCCACCTTCTTCGTGACCGTGATCCCTAGGCGCCGCACGCTATCGTCCTCGGGCCTGGGGAGAACCACCACGACGAAGTGGGGCGTGTGGACACGCGTTCCCTCCCGCTGGGCATGCAAGAACTCCTCGCGACGGCGCAGACGCGACGAACCGGGGAAGCGTTCGTCACGGTGCCCTTCGGCTCCGCGATCGCTCGCTCCCCGGTCCTCGCTCGCACCGGTCGGCGCCCCGCGCGCGGGGCTCTCTCCGGCGGGGCGCATGGCCCCGGCGGCTACTTCTTGTACGCCGAGACGGCGAGGCGCTTGCGCCCCTTCGCGCGACGCCGGTTGACCACCGCTCGACCGTTCTTCGTTGCCATTCGTGCTCGGAAGCCGTGCTTGCGCTGGCGGCGGGTCCGGTGCGGCTGGTAAGTGCGCTTCACCGCTATCCTCCAGAAAACGTGCCGTGACGAGGCGTCCCTTTGGACGGGGCGCCGGTGTTCCATTTTGCTCTCGCCGCTCCGTGGCGGATGGCAGAGCACGTTCCTCACCCTTCAGGGGGCGCGGAGCGCGGGAAATAAGCACTCGACCCGGGGGCTGTCAAGGCGGCTCGGCGTGGTGCCGGAGCGGGGACCGTCCGCATCCGAGCGACGATCCATGCGCGCAGGGAGGCCGGCGCGGTGGGGCGTGCTCGAGCGCCTCCTCGATCGGCCCCTGCGCGTCGTGGCACGCGATCACCCTCGCGCCGTGGCGGGTCGGAGTGCACGGCTTGGCTCCGGCCGGCGGCGCGGGGAGCGCGAGCCAGGTCAACGCCAAGATCAGCCCCCTCACGACCGCGCTCCCGGCAACAGACCCGCGTCCAGGAAGCTGAAATAGCCCTCGCGTCCGATGATCACGTGATCGAGCACCGACACGCCCAGCAGCTCTCCGGCCTGCCTCAGCCGCTCGGTGAGCGCGACGTCGTCCGCGCTGGGGCTCGGCTCGCCGCTCGGGTGGTTGTGCACGAACACGACGCCGGCCGCCGCCTCCCGGAGGAGCGCCCGGAAGACGTCCGCCGGCGACACCGGGCACGCGCTCAGCCCGCCGCGGGCGATCTCCACCTCGCCCACCGGCCGGTTCTTCGCGTCGAGCGGGATCGCGACGAAGTGCTCGACATCCGCGTCGGCGAAGCGGGGGCGCATGGCGGCGTCGACGTCGCGGCTCGAGCCGATCCGCGCGCCCCGAGCGAGCGGTCGCGTCACCACCCGCCGGCCGAGCTCGACCGCGGCCATCAAGCGGCTGGCTTTGGTCGGTCCGAGGCCCGGGAGGCGCTCCAGCGCTCCCGTTCCGAGCCGCAACAGTCCGTTGATACCGCCGAGATCGTGCAGCAATCGGCTCGCGAGCACGCCCACCGGCTCCTTCCGCGCGCCCGTCCCCAGCAGCACCGCGACCAGCTCGGCGTCGCTCAGCCCTTCCGTTCCGACCGCGCGCATTCGTTCGCGCGGCCCCTCCATCACCTCTTCGCTCATCGTCACACCTCCGTGCCCGCCGGCGTGGTGCAGGGGGCGATCCGAAGTCGCTCGACGTGATCTCGGGCACTTGCGGGCATGGATCGGCGGAGGTGGCGGCGGAAGGGGTGGCGGCCGCCGGTGCTTGACCGGCCCCGGCCGCGCATGTACGAGCCCGCCGCCATGGATCGTCGCCGCTGGATCGTCGCCGCCATGTGGGTTGTCGCGTTGGCGGCGATGGCAGCGATCTACGTTCTCGTGGAGCCGCGCTCCGAGGACGCGCACACCGTCCGCGGCGACGCGTCTCCGCTCTTCGTGGCGGGCCAGGACCGCGCGCCGGCTGCGTCGCGGCTCGAGCTGCCCGTGGAGGAGGACCAGGGCTCGCCGAGCCTCTACCGCGGGGGCCGCCGACACACGGGCCGCAGCCCCTTCCGCGGTCCGGCCCGGCCCGGCATCGCCTGGCGCCTCGACACCGACGCGCGCATCACGGCGCAGGCCGTGGTGGGCGACGACGGCACGATCTTCGTCGGCGACCACGAGCGGCAGCTCCACGCCATCGGGCCCGACGGAGAGCAGCGCTGGCAGAAGCCCGTCTTCGGCCCGGTGTGGTCGGCGGCGGCGGTGCTCGGCGACACGGTGTACGTCGGTTCGGACGCCGACACCTTCTTCGCGCTCGACGCGGCGGATGGAACGACGCGCTGGCGCATCCACGTGGACGGAGACGCCGACGGCGCCGTCAGCACCGCGCCGGACGGCTCGCTGCGCTTCACCGCCGGGCCGGATCTCTACGCCGTGGAGCCGGACGGCGCGATCCGCTGGCGCTTCCGGGCCCCCGGGCCCTTCGTGCTCTCCACGCCCGCCGTGGACGGCGATGGCACGGTGTACATCGGCTCGGTGGACGACCACTTGTACGCGGTCGATGCCGAGGGGCGCATGCGCTGGGCGTATGCCACCGACGGTGACATCAGCTCGAGCCCGGCCATCGGCGACGACGGGACAATCTACTTCGGCTCCGACGACCAGCGGGTACACGCCGTGACCCGCGACGGAGAGCTCCGCTGGAAGGCGGAGCTCGGCGGCTACGTGCGGGCTCCGGTCGCGCTCGGCCGGGACGGCAGCGTCATCGCCGCCGTCTACGGGCCCTCGCCTCGCCTGGTGGCGCTCGAGGCCTCCACCGGCGACGAGCGCTGGTACTTCCCGGTCGGCATCGAGGAGAGCACCGAGCGCGGGATCGCGTCCGGGCCGCTGGTGGATGCCGACGGGTTCATCTACTTCGGCGCGCCGGACGACTTCGTCTACAGCCTCACCCGGGACGGCTCGATGCGCTGGATCGTGCCCGTCGGCGCGGACGTGGATGCGGCGCCGATCCTGACGCCCGACGGCACCCTCGTGGTCGGCTGCGATGACGGGTTCGTGTACGCGATCGCCGACGGAGGCGACATGCCGGACGGCGGTGCTCCGGACGCCAGCGCCGACGGAGGCGACCTGCCGGACGGCGGAGGCGCGGACGCCAGCGCCGGTCGAGACGCGGGCGGGGGCGGGCGCGACAGCGGAGCGCGCTGAACGCCGGTTTTCGCCACACCTCGAACGCTCCGGTGTCGAGCGACGCTTCGTCTCGACGACGAACGTTCTGAACTTTCTTCGCGCTGGCGTCAGTCGGGTGCCCGAACCGCCGTCCGAGGCTGCGAAGGAGGGGACCCATGCATCGACCAGGGCTCCGAGTGGTGGCCCGTCCGGCGCGTGGTAGCGTCCGCGTCGCGATGGCGCTGCCGACCGACATGGACGCTCTCGAGCGGCGCGTACGTTCGCTGGCGGGGGAGCGGATTCACCGCGAGCCCGTCGCGGTGCTGGCCGAGTTCACCGATCCGCGCACCTTCCACACCATCCGCACGCTGGCGAGCAGCACCAACCGCCCGGTCGAGCACCTCTTCGATCTGCCTTGGTTGGAGGGCTATCAGTCCAGGGTGAGCTCGCAGGCGTGGCGCGCCTTCGCGCAGGCGCTGCTCGAGTGGGCGGGCGACGCGGCCGACGATGGGCTGCCGCTGGCGGTGGACTCGGTGGAGGACCCGCCGCCTCCCACCTGGTCGGGCGTGGAGGCGTGGGCGGCCAAGCACGGGGTCGTCGACCGGCTCGAGGACCCGTCGCGGGTGGTCCTCCCGCTCTGTCTCGAGGCCTTCGCCCGCTACGGCGCCGCGTCGATGACGCCTTTCCCGACGGTGCGGAGCCTGCTCGACGCGCGCGTGCTCCGGCCGCACCCGGCGCTGCGGGACGCGGCGCGGGCCTATCTCGCGTACTGCGCGGGCCGGCGCGCGCGCATGGAGCGGAGGCGCGAGCAGTGGAGCCGCGATCCCGACTCACCGCCCGTGTCCAAGGCGATCGGTCGCCTCCGCGCGCTCGCGAGCGCGCTCTGCGATCGCGAGCCGCCACCGCCCATCTCCGCGCGAGGCGTGTCGCTGGACGTGGACGAAGAGACCTTGCGCGTGGTCTTGCGCTTCTCCGACTGGATCAGCGGTTCGCCTCGCACCGTGTGGGTCGCGCTCACCGAGGAGCGCGACGGGCGCGCGCTGGCCAGCACCGATGGGACGGGCGGCCTCCACGCGAGCACGCAATCGGCCGTGCGGCTCGCCGCCGAGCTGGCGCTCGACATCCTGACCGACGAGGCGCACCCGCTGCACGAGGGGCTGGTGTCCACCCTCGGTCGCCCGCAGTGGAGCCGCTTGCTCGAAGGGCTCTCGCGGGTGGTGACGGCGCCGGCGGAAGCGCCGGTCGGCTCCGAGGAGCGGATCGTGTGGCGCGTCGATTACGACGGCCGTGGCGTGCACGTGGGTCCCGCCGTGCAGCGGCGAAACAAGCGCGGTTGGACCCGGGGCCGCGCCGCCGACGCCACGGCGCTGGCCGCGCGCTCCGATCTCGACGCGCGCGATCGCCGCGCGCTGGACGCATGGGCGGCGCGCGGCGCCTCGCAATGGAGCACCGACGAGGGAGCGCTCCTGCAGGCGCTGGTGGGCCACCCGCGCGTGGTCCTGGGAAAGAACCCGAAGCGCGCGCTTCGGGTGCGCCGGACGGCGTTGGAGGTGGACGTCCGCGAACAGGCCGGCGAGAGCTGGCTCGGCTTCTCGGCCGGCGAGCTCGAGCTGAGCCCCGCCGACGTGGTGGAGGGGGTGGTGCCGACCGATACGTTCGCGCGGCTGAACCTCCCGCGAGCGGAGCTGATCGTCGCTTCCGTCCCGCCGGTGCTCGGCGACATGGCGGCGCTCGCGGCGCGCTTCCCCACGGGCATCCCCCGCAAGGCGGACGAGGCGCTGCTGGCGCTCCTGGGTCGGCTGCCGGCGAGCGTCGGCCTGCGCGTCCCTCCTCGGCTGCGGGGCGAGCACGTCGAGGCGGATGCCGTGCCGCGCGCCCAGCTCGAGCCCCTGCCCGGTGGCGGTCTCCGCGTCGAGCTCAAGGTGCGCCCTGTCCCGGACGGGCCGGTCCATCCGCCGGGCGAGGGCCCGCGCCACCTCTTCGCTCCCGCCGACGCGGGGCGCCGCTACGCAGAGCGGGACATCGATCTGGAGCGGCAACGTGCCGACGAGGCGATCGCGGGGCTGCGGCTCGACCGGGCCGAGCCGGACGGACGCTGGGCCTGGCTGGTCGACGCGCCGGAGGACGCGCTGGAGCTCCTGGTGGCGGCGCGCGAGCTCGAGGACGTCGTCCGCGTGGAGTGGCCCGAGGGGATCCGCCCGTGGGAGGTCGTCGGCCGCGCCGGCTTCGACCGCCTGAAGGCGCAGACGAAGGGTGTCGACCACTGGCTGGCGTTGCGCGGCGAGCTCTCGTTCGACGAGGCCTCGATCAGCCTCGTCGCCGTGATGCGCGCGGTGCGCGAGGGGCGGCGCTTCGTCGAGCTGGCGCCGGGGCGCTTCGCGCGGCTGGAAGACGATCTGCGGCGTAAGCTCGGCGCCGTCGCCGACGTCGTCTTCGAGGAGGACGCCGAGCTCGTGATGGCGCCGGAGGCGGCCGGGCGGCTCCGCGACCTGCTGCCGGAGGCAGTCCTGCCGGATCCGGGCTTCGCGGCCATGTGCGAGCGGTTGACCGAGGCCGGGCGCATGGAGCCGCCGATCCCCGCGCTCTCGGCGACGCTCCGCCCGTATCAGGAGGAAGGCGTCCGCTGGCTGCTGCGGACGTCGAGCTGGTCGCGCGGCGCGTGCCTCGCCGACGACATGGGGCTCGGGAAGACCTTGCAGGCGCTGGCCCTCTTGGTCGCGCGATCCGAGCTCGGTCCGGCGCTCATCGTGTGCCCGACCTCGGTGGCCGACAACTGGCGCGCCGAGGCCGCGCGCTTCGCGCCGCAGCTTCGGGTCCGCGTCTATCGCGGCGGCGACCGGAAGAAGCAGGCGGGCGCGCTCGGCCCGGGCGACGTCCTCGTCACCAGCTACGACATCCTCGTCCGCGACGTGGCCGAGCTCGCGGAGACGGAGCTGGCGACGCTGGTCTTCGACGAGGCGCAAGCGCTGAAGAATCCGGAGACCCGCCGCCGCGAGGCCGCGGCTCGCCTGCGCGCCGACTTTCGCTTGGCCCTCAGCGGTACGCCCCTCGAGAACCACCTCGGCGAGCTCTGGAGCATCGTGGACGTGCTCGTGCCCGGGTTGCTCGGTCCGCCCGAGCACTTCAAGGCGCGTTTCGCCGCGCCGATCGAGCGCGACGGTGACTCGGAGGCGCTCGCGTCGCTGCGCCAGCTGCTCGCCCCCTTCCTCTTGCGGCGCACCAAGGAGCAGGTCGCGCCCGAGCTGCCGGATCGGACCGAGGTCGTGCGGGTGGTCGAGCTCTCCCAACAAGAGCAAGCCCTCTACGAGCTCGAGCGCCGGCGCGCGCTGGAGACGCTCAGCCGCCGGGGGAGAACCCGGGCAAGCGCCGCTTCGCGCTCTTGGCCGCGCTGATGCGCCTGCGTCGCCTGGCCTGCCACCCCGCGCTCGTGGACCCTTCCTCCCCGGTGCGATCGTCCAAGCTCGCGGAGCTGCTGGCGCTGGCCGACAATCTCGTCCGCGAAGGGCATCGGGCGCTCATCTTCAGCCAGTTCACGACCCACCTCGACATCGTCCTGCGCGCGCTCGACGACGCCGGGCACGAGTACCTCTACCTCGACGGATCGACCCCCGCGGGCGAGCGAACGAAGCGGGTGCGCCGCTTCCAGGAGGGCACGATGCCCTTCTTCTTGATCTCGCTGAAAGCGGGAGGGACGGGCCTCAACCTCACGGCCGCCGACACGGTCATCCACCTCGATCCGTGGTGGAACCCCGCGGTCGAGGATCAGGCTAGCGACCGCTCTCACCGGATCGGGCAGACCAAGCCGGTGACGGTGATCCGGTTGGTCTCGCAGGGGACCATCGAGGAGCGGGTGCTCGAGCTCCACGGGGAGAAGCGCGAGCTGGCGCGAGGCTTGCTGGACGGTGCGGAGGGCAACGCGCGCCTCGACGCGTCGGAGCTCTTGGCGCTGCTCGGCGCGTGAGGTGAGAGGCGAGGAAGGCCTTCGCGTCGCCGCCCGACGTGCCGTCTGCTTGTGCGCTCGCGATGCGGTCCATATAATCGTGCAGGTCGGGGTCCTCGCGGACCGGGGCACACGAATGCGCGCTCGCCTATTCATCACGCTTGCTCTGCTCGCCATGGTCGGATGCGGCACCGAGGCCGCGACCGGCGTCGACACGAGCGCGCTCAGCGGCTCCGTGGGCGTGCTCCACGTCGAGCGATCCACCGTCGACGGCAGCGGCCGCACGGTGCTGCGCGCGGCTTTCGCCCGCTACCAGGGCATCGACGGCAACTCGGTGATGCAGCTCCTGGGCACGCGCTCGGCGGCCGAGGTCGGGGGTTGCGCGCTGGTGGACCCGACGGGCGAGCTGGGCGCCGAAGGTGCGGACGTCGAGCTGCTCGACGTGGGCGCGCTGCACGTCGGTGTGGCGGACACCGAGGCGCGGCTCTCGCCCCGGACGTTCCCGGATCTGGCCAGCGTGCTCGCCGGCGTGTTCTACGCGGGTGACGCGGCCCTGCCGATGCCGGAGCCCGAGGTGGACGAGTACCGCTTCGTCGCCGAGGGCGGCGTCGAGATCGGCGCGTTCGACGTGAGCGTGCCCGCTCCGTCCGAGCCGGTGGGCGTGCGCCTGGTCGGCGCCGACGGGACCTTCGCCGGCCTCGACGGCCGCCTGACCGAGATCACGCGCGCAGGCGCCCTGACCTTGCAGTGGGACGCCGAGGACCCGCGGGACCTGGTGGAGATCGAGGTCAGCGCGGGAGCGCAGACGCTCGCCTGCCTCGGGCACGACGAAGGCAACTTCCGCATCGGCGCCGCCGACGTCGCGACGCTCTCCGCGGATCCCGAAGCGCGGCTGGTCGTTCGCCGAGTGAGGGTCACCTCCTTCGACGCGACCGGCATCGACGCCGCCTTCGCGCGCGTGGCGGCGGCGCGGACCTTCCCGCTCGCCGTTCGCTGACGCCTCCTCCGCCGGGCCTGAGCACGACCTCGCCGCTTTCTTCGGCGCTCGGCCGCGGCGACGTACGATGACGCATGGCCGTCCTCGTACCCATTCACCGTCGCCGCAGCTTGCGGCGGCACTACCGTGCTCGCTGCCAAGCCGTCGAGCTGGGCCGCTTCCAGCTCATCGGTGAGCGCATCCTGGACCTCTCGCCGCGGGGCGCGCTGCTCGCGTGTGACGCGTCGGTGCACCCCGGCGACCGCGTGATGCTCAGCTTCCTCGCGCCGCGCGACGGGGCGTGGATCGACGCGGAAGGAGAGGTCGCCCGCGTCATCGAAGGCTGGCGTGCCGGGGATCCGGGCTATTGCGCGGGCGTGCGCTTCCTCCACGTGGAGCGCGATGTGCGGGCGGAGCTCCTGGTGCGCCTCGCCGGATTCCCTCCGCCGGTGCCGACGCGCAGGTCCCGGGTGGACTACGCGGAGACGGTCCGCCGCATCGCGCTGGCCGGCTGAGCGCGACCTCGTCTCCCGCGTCCTCGTCTCGCGGACGCCGACGAAGGGGGACGTCGGTAACGAGACTTCAAGACGACCCGGCGACCTACTTCTTGCCGCCGAAGAGCTTGCCGAAGAGGGAGTCGCGCTTGACGGTGCCGGATTCGCTCGCGCCGGCTCCGCCCGAAGGCTCGTCGCCGCTCCGCATGTCGGCCAGGCGGACCATCCGCACCGCTTCGATGTTCTTCGGGTTGATCTCGGCCGCCTTGCGGAAGCAGTCCGCGGCCTCCCGCGCGCGGCCCGCCCGCTGCAGGATCATGCCCTTGTAGTAGTGCGCTTTGTCGTGCCTCTCGCTCAGCTCGAGCGCGCTCTCAATCGATGCCAGCGCCGAGGCGCGCATCGCCGTGTCGGTGGGGTGCTGTTGGAAGAGCAGCCAGCCTCGCGTGGCGTGGTAGTCCGGGTCGTCGTCCGAGACGGAGAGGATCTCGTCGACGAGCCTCAGCGCTTCGGCCCACTCGCGGCGGCGCATGAGCACTTCGACCTTCCGGAACTCCATCGCCGCTTGCACGATCGACGCGAGCTGGCGGTCCGCCGCCGGTGTGCCGCCGCCGTCCTGCACCGTCGTCAGGTAGGGACCGCGCTTCTCGTCGTCCGAGAGCGTCTCGTGGGCCCGCGTCAGGTAGCGGAAGATGCGCTCGACGTAGGGGTGGAGCTCCGAGAGCTCCTTCGGGATCCGGTCCGGATGCCACTTCTTGACGAGGTTGAAGTACGCCTTCTGAATGGAGCTCGCCGGCGCGTCGCGCGGCACGCCCAGCATCTCGAAGTAGTTCTCGCCGTCGATCGAGTCGGTGCGCTCCTTCACCAGGTTCCAGAACGCGCGGAGGTCGCTCGACAGGTCCGGCGGCGGCGGGGGAGGGGACGACGGTCGGTCGCTCTGGGCCGGCTTGGGGCTCGGCCTGCCGCTCGGCCTGCCGACTGGGGAGGCGCTCGGCCTGCCGACCGGGGAGGCGCTCGGGTTGTTGGTCGGCCTGCCGATCGGGGAGGCGCTCGCGCCAGGATCGGCGTGCCCGGCGGGAGCCGCGTCGAGGCTCCGCGCGCCCGAGCTCGTCGCCGACGTGGTGGCGCGGGCCGGGCTCGGCGGGTGCGGCTTGCTCTCCCGCTTCGGCTCGAATCTCGCCTTCCCACGGGGCGACCGACTTGGTCAGCGCCAAGAGGTAGACGATGCGCGCGGCCATCTTGGGCGGCAGCGGGCTCAGCTCCGCCAGCCGCGCGGCGCTCATCGGCTCGGCGCGGAGCAGGTCCACGAACGCGCGCTCGTCGGGCAAGAGACCGAAGCGGTCCACGTCGACGCCGACCTCCAGGCGCAGCTTGGCGTCGCCGAAGCTCGACACCACGTGCGACACCACGTCGTCGCGCGACGAGCCGCGCAGCGACGCGGTGATCAGAGGCAGCACGTCGACCTCGCCGGTGCGGATGCCTTCGCCGTCGCCGACCAGGTCGATGTCGGCGTAGAACGCGTAAGGTCCGTGTCTTCGCGCGAAGAGCGGCAGGAGTCCGCGCTCGAGGCGCGAGCTCTTCTCGCTCAGTCTCGCGGCCACCGGCACGCCCAGCTCGAAGCGGATGCGGTCCTGCTTGGGCCGCTCCTCCCCGGCCTGCGGCCGCCAGACGACGAGGGTCCCCCCGAGCGCGCGCTTCTGCACGTAGAGGAGCACGTGGGCGAAGGGCGTACGGCTCAGATCGCCCTGCGCCAGCGGCTCGGGGAGCTGCCGGGCGCCGGTCATCGGTGGCCGATGATGGCATAGGGCGGCACCGTCCGACGAGGATCGTTTGCGGGCGTCGTGCAGACGGCCGGGCTACAACAGCCGGCATGATGCGGATCCACGAGCGTGGCAGCGAGGAGTACGAGCGCGCGCTGTCGGGCCTGGCGCGGCGCGGCGACGCGGATCTCGCTCGGGTCGAGCCCGACGTGCGAGCCATCCTGGATGCCGTCCGGGATCGCGGCGACGAGGCCGTCCTCGAGCTCGCCGAGCGCTTCGAGAGCCGCCGCCCCGAGAGCGTGGTCGTCCCGGAGGATGCGTGGCGGCGCGACGCGGCGTCGGCGCCCACGGAAGTGAGGGCGGCGCTCGCCGTGGCGGCCGAGCGGGTGCGGGCCTACCACGAGCACCAGCGCGACCCCGGCTTCCGCTACGACGAGGACGGCATCACGCTCGGCCAGCGCGTGCGTCCGGTGGCGGCGGCCGGCGTGTACGCGCCCGGCGGCAAGGCGCGCTACCCCTCGTCCGTGCTGATGACCGCCATCCCGGCTGCGGTGGCGGGTGTCCCGCGCATCGTGCTGGCGACGCCGCGACCGACGCCCGAGGTGCTGGCGGCGGCGGAGCTCGCGGGCGTCACCGAGGTGATCGACGCCGGCGGGGCGCAGGCGATCGGCGCGCTGGCGCTCGGCACTCGGACGGTGCGCCGCGTCGACAAGATCGTCGGCCCCGGGAACATCTACGTGGCCTGCGCGAAGCGGTTGGTGTTCGGGTTGGTCGACATCGACGGCATCGCCGGCCCGAGCGAGATCCTCGTCGTCGCCGATGACGAGGCGGATCCCGAGGTCGTCGCCGCCGATCTGCTCTCGCAGGCGGAGCACGACGAAGACGCCTACGCGCTCCTGGTCACGCTCTCGCGGCAGCAGGCGGATCGCGTCGCCGAGGCGCTCGAGCGGCAGCTGGCGACGCTCCCGCGGCGCGCGGTGGCCGAGGCCTCGATCCGCGACCACGCGAGCTGCTTCGTCGCCGGCGATCTGGACGAGGCGGCGCGCGTGGCCGACGCGCTCGCGGCCGAGCACCTCGCCTTGGCCGTGCGCGATCCGGAGGCGCTCTTCGACCGCATCGGCGCGGCCGGCGCCGTGTTCATGGGCGATCACACGCCGGAGGCGGCCGGCGACTACGCGGCGGGGCCGAGCCACGTGCTGCCCACGGGAGGCGCCGCGCGCTTCAGCTCGCCGCTCGGCGTCTACGACTTCGTCGTCCGCACGTCGATCATCCGCTACCAGCCCGAGGCCATCCGCGCCCAGGCCGACCTGCTCGAGTCGCTGGCGCGCCTGGAAGGGCTCGAGGCCCACGCCCGCGCCGTCGCCGCCCGCAGGCGATAGGTTGATTCTCACGATCAACATTGATCAATGTTGATCGTGCATCAGCATATCGCGGTGCCGGCGCCTCGAACCTGATCGAGCTCGCGCCACGGACGGAGCGCCTCCGAAGGCCTTCGGCGGTCCGCGTCGAGACCACGAGCCCACGATGCGTGAGCCGAGCGCTCTCGAGGAGGCCCGAGCTTCGTGGTGAGATCGGAGCCGGCTCGCAATCGGTGGCGGACGAGGTCGCGACCGAGCTTCAGTCGTTCACCTGCCCGCGGAGCGAGGTGAGCGCGGTCTGCAGCTCGTCGCGGAGGCAGTGGTAGCAGTCGTAGCGCCGGAAGAGGCGGTGGCAGCCGTCGTGCGGCTCCGCGTCGAGCCGCTCCAGGACCGGGATCGCGCGCGGGTCGCCGATCTGCTGGAGCTCCTCGACCTTCTCCTTCTTCTGCCGGCAGCTCCGGCCGCGCTCGAGCTCGGCCACGGCGACCAGGAAGGGCGGCACGTCGGTTTGGGGCTGGTAGTCCATCACCGCGCTCGCGGCGCGGCGGCGCGTCCGAGTCTCGTCGGAGATGAGCGAATCGGCCATCGGCTGGGCCAGCGCTTGCGGGACCGCCGCCTCGCCGCCTTCCGTCGTCTCCGGCTGCTCGGGCTCCGGCGGGGGCGGGAGCGGCTGCGAGTGCTCGTGCTTGACCAGCGGCGGAGGATCGTCGCCGCCGACCGCGAGCGCGATGCCGACGATTCCCAGGGTCAGCACCGCCAACCCCGCGCAGCCGATGCCGATGAGACCCACCGGCAAGCTGGTCCGCTCGACCTGCTTCTTCATCTGGCCGAGCGCGAGCGCCGTCTTCGCCGTGGCGACGGCCGTGGCCCTGCGGATCGGCGCGTGCGCCTGCCCGGTGGGCGCCGCCCCGACAATCGGCGGCACGGTCGCGTCTTTGTTCCGCCCCGGCAGCGGGATCCCGAGCGGCGTCGGCTCGCGATCGGCCGTCCCGGTCAGCTCGATGGTGCTGAGCCTGGGCAGCTCGTGCTCTCCGCTCGCGACGGCCTGCAGCGTCGCGCCGAGCAGGAGGTTGCGCAGGACCTCGCGGACCTCCGCCGCCGACTGCGGCCGGGCGTCCTTGTCCCGGTCGAGGAGCCTGGCCACCAGCTCGTCGAGCTCGGGCGGCACGCCTCCGTCCAGTTCCCTGACCCGCGTCGGCGTCTCGGTCAGCTGGTGGGTGACGATCGCCGTCAGCTCTTTCTGGTCGAAGACCGGCTTGCCGGTGATCATCTCGTGCAGGAGCAGACCGAGCGCGTAGAGGTCCGCGCGGTAGTCGACGGTCTCGCCGAGCGCTTGCTCGGGCGCCATGTAGCCGGGCGTCCCGATCACCGTGCCGACGCGGGTGAGCGTCCGCCCGCCGGCGCCGACCGCCTTCTCGCTGGCGACGCGCGCGATGCCGAAGTCGAGCACCTTCACCAGCCGGCTGCCGTCGTCGCGCGGCTCCAGCATGACGTTGTCCGGCTTCGAATCGCGGTGGACGTAGCCCTTCTGATGGGCGGCGGCGAGCGCGTCCGCCACCTGCGCGCCGATCTCGCACGCGCGCAGCCAGCCCACGGCGCCTTCCTCGTCGAGCAGGTCGCTGAGGGCGTTGCCCCGCACGTACTGCATGACGAGGTACGCGCCGCCTTCGGTCAGCGTCCCGTAGTCGGTCGCGCTCGCCACGTGCGGGTGGTCCATCTGTCCGGCCGCCACCGCTTCGCGCGCGAAGCGCTCCGCCACGTCGCCGTCGCCCGCGAACTCCGGGTGGATGACCTTGATGGCCACCTTCTTCATCAGCTTGAGGTGCTCGCCGACGAAGACCGCGCCCATGCCGCCCTCGCCGAGCAGCCCGTCGATGCGGTAGCGATCGTCGAGGATCCGACCGACCCAGTCGGCGTAGCCGTCGTCGTGGCCGGGCTCGCTGGACTCGGCTCCGCTGCCCAATCCACTCACTGTCGGCGCTCCCCGCGGGAAGACCCGCTCTCGTCGTCCGCGAAACCGCTGAATCGAAAGAAGCTCGTGGAGCGCGCCCGCCTGTGCACGGCTCAGCCCATCGAACGCGAGCCCGAAGGTGGCGCCGTCGGCGTTCGGCTCGACCCACCGGACCTCGCCGGGCAGCTCCAGCGGATCCCAGGCCGAGGGCGCGCTCAGGGTCAGGCGCATCCGCGTGCCCACCCTCGGGGCGCGACTGCTGCGGACCTGCGCGCCTCCGAGGCCGAGGTCGAGGAGCTTGCCCGAGTGCTCCAGCGCCGCGTCTTCGGCGTCCCTGCGGAAGCGTACGGAGAGCTCCACGGGCTGCCGCGCGGTCCGGCGGAAGTGAGCACCATCGGGCATCTGACGGGGACGATAGCACTCGGCGCGCGGCGTTGAACCCCGCCGTGGTCGCTCGGCGCATTCGAGCCGTCGGTCCCTGCCGGCAGGTCGCGAAACGGACGCGTTTGCGCAGTCGTCGATGCCGCGCCTGCGCCGCGTGACCGGTTGCTCCGGCCTCGCCGGACGGCTACCCCAGCCGGCGAATGAGCGAGCGCGAACGAATCGAACGCGAGCTGTCACGCGCCTTCGGCCGGTGCGTCGGCGACTTCGACCTCCTGGCGGACGGCGATCGGGTGATGGTCTGCCTCAGCGGGGGCAAGGACAGCTACGCGATGCTCTCCCTGCTCGAGCGAGCGCGGCGCCGGGCGCCAATCCGCTTCTCGCTGATCGCCGTGCACCTCGATCAAGGTCACCCGGGCTACGACGGGAGCCCGCTCGAGGACTGGCTGCGCGAGAACGGCTTCGAGCACCACATCGTGCGCGAGGACACCTACTCGATCGTCACCGAGAAGCTCGAGGCATCGAGCACCTACTGCTCGCTCTGCTCGCGGCTGAGGCGCGGCATCCTCTACAACACGGCCGAAGCGCTCGGCTGCACGAAGATCGCGCTCGGGCATCACCGCGACGATGCGCT
The DNA here is from genome assembly GCA_963832725.1 of uncultured Pseudomonadota bacterium. Classification (GTDB taxonomy): domain Bacteria; phylum Myxococcota_A; class Polyangia; order Polyangiales; family Sandaracinaceae; genus JAEZBP01. The sequence goes on along the minus strand of CAWHVG010000005.1, from coordinate 660,516 downwards.
CGAGACGCTGCTGCTCAACCTGATGTACACGGGCTCGCTGAAGGCGATGCCGCCCAAGCTCGTCAGCGACGACGGGCGTAACGTGGTCATCCGCCCGCTGCTCTACTGCGCCGAGGACGTCATCGCGCGCTACGCCGAGCTCTCTCGCTTTCCGATCCTGCCCTGCGATCTCTGCGGCTCGCAGGACGACCTCAAGCGTCAGGAGGTCAAGCGCGTGCTGGCTTCGCTCGAGGCGCTCGCGCCGCGGATGCGTGAGAGCATGCTGGCGGCGCTCACCAACGTGCGCGCCAGCCACCTGCTCGATCGTCGCCTCTGGTCGCAGCTCGGGCTCGCCGTGGCGTCCGACGCCGAGGATCGCGCCGCCCCCGTCTCGCCCGACGGCGTGCGCCGGCTCCCCCTGATCTGAGCGAGCCGAGCTGAGCGAGCCGGGGTTCGCCGAAGGGCGCCCTCGCCGACCTCATCGTGTCCCGCCGGCAGCGCGAGCACCACGCGACGTCGTCGGGAGAGCTTGCCCGCGACCAGACGCGACCCGCGAACGGAAGCGTGCGCACGCCGACCGCATTGGCGGAGGCGACAACGTCGTTTCCGTCTTTCGCACGCGCTGCGGGCTCTCGACGCTGGCGTGCCCTTTGCGGTCGTCGCCTTGGAAATCACTCGCCCCGCCGACGACCGAATCCACGAAAGCGCGCCGCCGGTGGGGCAGGCGCAGCTACAGGGAGGCGAACATGCGAAGGAGCTCCATGCTCTCGGTGTCGACGTGCGTCCTCGTCGCGGTCTTCGCGACAGGATGCTTGGAGCGAAAGGGAACGCCCATCGGGCCCGAGATCGGTTTCGGCCAATCGGTGTCGATCGGTGGTGGAGGCGTGACGGCGGTCGATCTCCTCTTCGTCATCGACGACTCGGGATCGATGGCGCAAGAGCAGGCGAATCTGTCCACGCAGATCCCGGCGCTCGTCCGCGACCTCGCGTCTCCGCCGGACCGCGACGGGGACGGAATGCCGGACTGGAACGCCGTCGAGTCGCTCCGCATCGCCATCGTCACGACCGACACCGGCACCGGCAGCGTCCAGTTCACGGCCAGCCAATGCATGCCCGGAGGAGACGGCGGCGCGTTCCATGGCGGCGTCTTCGAGTGGGCCACCGGCGACGACCCGGACGCGTTCGCGAGCTCGGTGCGTGACAGCGTCACCATGCTCGGCACCGCGGGCTGCGCGTTCGAGCAGCCGCTGGAGTCGGGCGCGCTCGGGCTGATGCGCTCGGCCTCCGCCGGCTTCCCGCGTCCGGAGGCGCTCCTCGCCGTGGTCGTCGTCACCGACGAGGACGATTGCTCGGTGGCGGACGACGACTCCTTCTTCGCGGACCTCACGCGAGAGAACGCGAACGTCTACTGCACTCGCAACGCCGACCGGCTCACGCCCGTCGCGGACTTGCTCGACCAGATCCGTGGCGCGCGCGCCGACGATCAAATCGTCTTCGCGGCCATCACCGGTGTCCCGATGGATCTGCCGGACGACGCGACCCCCGAGTCCATCCTCGCCGACCCGCGCATGCAGTACGCCGAGGAGGATACGAGCCTGGGTTTGGCTCCCCGTCTCCGTCTGCGAGTTCATCGACGACGCGGGCATCAGCCTGGGCAAGGCGGCGCCGGGCCGGCGGGCGGTCGAGCTCGCCTCGATGCTGCCCGGATCGGTCGTCACCACGATCTGCACCGACGACTTCGGGCCGGCGATCCGGCAGATCGCGTCGCGGATCGGCGGGCGGCTGCACGCCGTCTGCCTCGCTCGCGCGCTGCCGGGCGTGGTCGGCGGCAGGGTCCCCTGCGACGCCACCGTCCGGTTGCCGGCCGGCGACCGCTGCGACGCGCACCCCGGTTACAGCCCCGACCACGTGGACGCCGACGGCCGGGCCGTGTGCAGCATCGCCCAGGTCGACCCGGCCTCCGGCGCGAGCGGCTTCTTCTACGACGCCTCGAACCCGGCCTGCCCCCAGCTCTCGCTCACGGACGACGCGCAGGCGCCGGTCGACTCGGAGCTCGACGCCAACTGCTTCTTCGAGGTGCAGGTCGATGACGGAGCGCAGTGCGCGCGTAGCAGTCAGTGCGCGAGCGGCTATTGCGATCCCATCCAGCGCCTCTGCGCGCCGCTCCCCGACTCCTCCGGCGGGCCGACGGGCTGAGCGATGCCGGTCCTCCCGCTCATCCCGCCGCGCACCCGCCGTCCCCACGGTGTGCCAACAGAGTTGCCGGTAAGGCAAACCATGTTGCTGGTGCCGGCGGGGCGAGCGGTCCCGGAGGCGGCATCCCTCCTCGGTCCGAGCATTGCAGAGCAGGTCTCGTCGGATGGGCAGTGAGGCATTGATCTCTCGGGGCAGACCCGAGTAAAGTACGCGGGCTCGACGGCGGCCAAGGGGCCCCGTGCGAGCCGAGCTTGAGGAGGCATCATGAACTCGCGGACGAAGCGCGCGCGGCTGCTGTTGCCGGGGCTGATTCTTGGCCCTCGCGGCGGGCGGCTGCATCGAGCGCGAGGGGCGACCGGTGAACCCCTGCACGCAGGTGACGGTCGGCCAGAAGATTCAGGTCACCAACGTGGACAAGGTCGACCTCTTGTTCATGGTCGACAACTCGAACTCGATGGCGGAGGAGCAAGGGCTGCTCGCCACCCAGTTCCCGACCATGATCAACATCCTGACGACGGGTGACTTCAACCAAAACGGCGTCCTCACCGATCCGGTCGACTTCCAGCCCGTCAAGGACCTGAACGTCGGCATCGTCGACTCGGACATGGGCGTCGACGGGATCCCGGGCGTGCCGACCTGCATGCGCGACTTCGGCGACGACGGCCTGCTGCGCTCGGTCGGTCACGGCGCCGGGTGCAACGCGATGTACAACCCGATCCTCAACTACCAGCCGGGCATGGGCGTCACGCCCGACGCGTTCGCGACCGACGTGGCCTGCGTGGCGCTGCTCGGGACGGGCGGCTGCGGGTTCGAGCACCAGCTCGAGTCGCCGCTCAAGGCGATCACCCCGACGACGGCCCAGAGCTGGACCTCGGCCAACTTCGTGCCGATCGGGACGCCCGGCGCGCCGCGCGGCCTCGAGCGGCCCTTCTGGCGGAACAGCGCCCCCCACGGCGACCGCGAGAACGCCGGCTTCGTGCGCGACAACTCGGTGCTCGCCGTCGTCGTCGTGAGCGACGAGGACGACTGCTCCGCGTTCGACCCGAGCCTCTACGATCCGAGCAGCACGACCTACAGCGGGCCGCTCAACGTCCGCTGCCACCAGTACGGCGATGCCGCGGTCCACCCGGTCGACCGTTACGTCAACGGCTTCATCCAGCTCCGGAGCCGCGCGAACCTGCTGGTCTACGCCGCCATCACGGGCCTCCCGACCGATCTCTCGCCCGCCTGCTCGAACGGCAGCTGCGCCGCGCCCAACTGGGACGCGCTCGTCGGCGATCCCTCTGTGCGCGACCCGCGGATGATCGAGCAGGTCACGGCGGACGGTCAGAACATCCAGCCGACGTGTCAGACCAATAATCCGGACGGATCGATCAGGACGTCGGCCGCGCCGGGCATCCGCATCGTCAGCGTCGCCCACGGCCTCCAGCAGCTCGGGGCGGGCGTCAGCGTGCACTCCATCTGCGACGAGGACTTCGGCAACGCGCTGCTCGACGTCATCAACCAGATCAAGAGCGCGCTCAGCGCCGCGTGCCTCCCGCGGGCGTTGAACGTCGAGTCGGATGGCAGCGTCAACTGCGACGTCGTCACGGTCATGCCGGACGGCATGGGCTGCGACGCGATCATGGCGACGCCGAAGCTGGACCAGTCGATGAACCCCGTCATGGAGAGCGGGCGCGCCGTCTGTGTGGTCCAGCAGCTCGTGCCCACGTCCGACAACCGCGGCGCGATGGCCGCGCCGGATGGCACGGGCTGGTACTACGACAACTACACGGGGGAAGGCAGCGACAACTGCCTCAAGGACGGCGCGACCGCCTTCCAGCGCATCGCGTTCACCGGCACGCAGCCGCCCTCGGGCGCCGAGGTTCGCCTCGAGTGCTTCCTGGCCGTCCAGGGCAGCGGCAGCAACACCGACATCGGCCTCGGCACCTTCTGTGATCCGACCAGCACGGACCAGACGGCGAACCCCTGCCCGAGCGGGATGACGCCCTCCGGCAACGGAGCGCTCGCCTGCGACCAGGTCAGCCGCGTCTGCGGCGTCGAGTGCCAGAGCGACGCGGATTGCCGCTCCGCTGGCCTCATCGGCTACGTCTGCGATCCCCGCCTACTCAGTGCGATCGACAGCACCCAGTTCATGGGCATGGACACGCCGCACAACTACTGCGTGAACCCGACCTGCGGCTGAGCGCGCTCACCCGCGACCCCACTCGATGAAGGCCGGCGGCACCCCCGCCGGCCTTCGTCATTCCGTCCGCCGAGAAGGCGATCCTCTCGAAGGCCGACCGGCGGCCGCCACCCGGCCGCCCGCCACCTCCGCCGATCTTCGCTCGTAAGTCCCCGAGATCATTGATCGGCGGATCCGGCACGGCCTTTGACTCTTCGCCGCCCCATGCTGGCGCGAACGAGAGCAGGGTGCGTGGTCGGAGTGCAGGCCCGCGGGGTGGACGTCGAGATCCACCTCGTCAAGGGCATGCCCGGCTTCGAGATCGTGGGCTTGCCGGAGACGGCCGTGCGCGAGAGCCGCGTGCGGGTGCGAGCGGCGCTCGCCAACAGCGGCTTCGCATTACCGGAGCGGCGGGTGGTGCTGAACCTGGCGCCCGCCGATCTGCGCAAGCGCGGCTCCACGCTGGACTTGGCGATCGCCATCGCGCTCTTGAGCGCGTGCGGCTCCTGCGCGCCCAACAAGCTGGAGACGACGCTGCTCTTCGGCGAGCTCTCGCTCGGCGGCGAGCTGCGAGCGGGGAGGGGGCTGCTCCCGCAGCTCGCCGACGCGCGGCGGCGCGGGCTGAAGGCGGCCGTGGTCCCGCGGAGCCAGCTCGAGGAGGCGGCGCTCGTCACCGGCGTCGACGTGGTCGGCGCGCACGATCTGGCGAGCGTGGTCGACTGGCTCGGCGGCGGGATGGAGCTCCCCCGCGCCACCGCCACCGGCCCCCGCGTCAGCGAGACGCCGAGCGCGGATCTCGCGGACGTGCAGGGGCAATCCGCCGCCAAGCGCGCGCTCGAGATCGCCGCCGCCGGCGGGCATCACCTCTTGTTGATCGGCCCTCCCGGCGCCGGCAAGACCATGCTGGCTCGCCGGCTGCCCGGTGTGCTGCCGCTGCCGAGCGCCGAGGAGGGCCTCCAGATCGCGACGGTGGCCAGCGCCGCCGGCTTCGGCGCGCACCTCAACGCAGGCCCGGTGCGGCGTCCCTTTCGCGCGCCGCATCACACCGCGAGCGCGGTGGCGCTGGTGGGAGGCGGCGATCCGGTGACGCCGGGCGAGGTCACGCTGGCGCACGGCGGCGTGCTCTTCCTCGATGAGCTGCCCGAGTTCAGCCGCGCGGCCATCGAGGCGTTCCGCACGATCCTCGAGTCCGGCGAGGCGGTCGTGTCGCGAGCGCGCCAGCGGGTGACGATGCCGGCCCGATCGCTGGTGGTCGCGGCGATGAACCCGTGCCCCTGCGGTTTCGACGGCGACTCGACCCGCCTCTGCAGCTGCACGCCGGCGCGCATCGACAGCTACCGCGCGCGGGTCAGCGGACCGATCCTCGACCGCTTCGATCTGCACGTGGCCCTGCCGCCGGTGAAGATCGGCGCGCTCGAGCCGGGTGGCGGCGGCGAGCCGAGCGCGCTCGTCCGGCAGCGGGTGGAGAAGGCGCGCGCACGCCTCGGCGAGGGGGAGCGGCGCGACCGCGATTGGACCGTGGTCGCGCTCCTCGACGCGCTCGCGCCGGAGACGCGGGCGCTGGCCGTCGGCGCGGCCGAGGCGCTCGGCCTGTCGATGCGCGGGTTCGCCAGGGCGCTGCGGGTCTCCGAGACCATCGCGGCGCTGGAGGGGAGCGGTGTCGTCGGGCCGGACCACGTGGCCGAGGCGCTGTCCTACCGGCTCCTCGACCGGAGCGACGAGGCGGGCCGCGCGAGAAGAGCGAGCGGGTGCGCGTGAGGCGTGCCCTTCGGTGTGTCGATCGAACCACATGGAGGAAGAGATGATCGCGAAGGAGAAGATGAAGGCCGCGCACGAGGCGATGAAGGCCCTCGACAAGCAGTTCGGCAGGGGGACCTGCATGATGCTCGGCGAGCGGGAGGCGGAGCAGGTTCCGTCGATCACGCCGGGCTGCCCGTCGCTGGAGTTGGCGCTCGGCTGCGGGGGCTACCCGCGCGGTCGGATTGTCGAGGTGTTCGGACCGGAGGGCAGCGGCAAGACGACCCTCACGCTGCACGCCATCGCCGAGTGCCAGAAGGCGGGCGGGATGGCCGCGTTCGTCGACGCCGAGCACGCGCTCGACGTCCGCTACGCATCGACGCTCGGCGTGCAGGCGGATCGCCTCTTGGTCAGCCAGCCCGACAGCGGTGAGCAGGCGCTGGAGATCGTCGAGCGGCTGGTGCGCTCGGGCGCGATCGATCTGATCGTCGTCGACTCGGTGGCGGCGCTCGTGCCGCGGGCGGAGATCGAGGGCGAGATGGGCGACCAGCACGTCGGCCTGCAGGCGCGGCTGATGAGCCAGGCGCTCCGAAAGCTGACCGGCATCGCCTACCGCACCCAGACCTGCATCATGTTCATCAACCAGCTCCGCATGAAGATCGGCGTGACCTTCGGCAGCCCGGAGACCACCACCGGCGGCAACGCGCTGAAGTTCTACGCGTCCATGCGCCTCGACGTGCGCCGCATCGGTCAGGTGAAGGTCGGCGACGAGGTCTGCGGCCACCGCGTGCGGGTCAAGGTGGTGAAGAACAAGCTCGCGCCACCCTTCAAGACGGCCGAGATGGACGTGCGCTACGGCCTTGGCTTCGACCCCATGGCCGACCTGCTCGACCTCGGCGTCGCGCGCGGGGTCGTCACCAAGAACGGCTCCTACTACTCGTTCCGCGGTGAGAGCCTCGGTCAGGGCCGCGAGAAGTCGCGCCTCGGTCTGCTCTCGGACGCGAAGCTGGCGGAGTCGCTCCGCGCGGACGTGCTCGGGGAGCCGGAGGTCGAGGCGGAGCCGGCGAAGAAGAAGGCGGCGTGAGCGAGCGCTCGGAGCGCACCTCGCTCGAGGTCGCTCCGAGCGCGCCGGCTCGCGATGCCCTCAGGGGCAGGCTTGCAGATCGGTGAGGGCGGCGGAGACCGTGAGGCCCGTCGCCGTCGCCGTCGCCGTCGTGCACACGGGCTGCGCCTGCGGGTCGCTCCCGAGGGTGATCTCGATCCGATACTCGGTGCCCTGGTCGACGAAGGCGTGCCCGTTGAAGTCGACGTGCAGCGTGTCGCCCGAGAGGGCGCCGAGGAAGTACGACCCGACCTCGTGCTCGCTCGGCCCCCACGCGACGACGTGCGCAGGCTGATCGGTGAAGTCACCCACGCCCGTCACGGTGACGTCCAGCGGACCCGCCCCGACGAAGCTGCTGGCGCCCACGATGTCGGTGAAGTTGGTGTTGTGCATGAACGTGGCGTTTCCGTTCTCGTCCAGCATCAAAGTCCACTGGTGGTCCGGAAAGATCTGCCGCGACGGATTGCTCGGATCGTCCATCGGCGCGTCGAGCATGCCGTTCATGTTGAGGTCGGACCAGAAGTCGACGCGTCGTACGTCCGGGGCGACCACGTTCGCGAGCTGCACGTGAATGTCGGTCACGAGGAGCGGATCCAGGATGGCCACCGCCTGGACCAACCCACCATCGTTGTTGATCAGCCACACCTCGGTGAGCTGACCGACGTGCGGGTCCATGTTCTCGAGGTGGAGATCCATGTCCGGCACCGCGTTGGCCGTGATGCCGTCGACCTGCCCGTCGACGATGAGCGTGCAGCCGCCGAGGAGCGCGGCCGTGAGCGACAGGACAACAAGCTTGCGGATCATCAGAACCTCGCTCGGACGCTGGCGGAGCAGCCGGTCGGACCGCACATCGCGTCGATCTGGGGTTGGTCCTGCGAGTCGGAGCCGCTGTTGAGGACCAGGCCGAGGATCAGGCCGGTGATGGCGGCGGCGCCGCCGACGAAGAGGAGCACGTCGGTGGTGATGCCGAGCGTGTGGATGGTGCTGCGCCGCGAGTCCAACGCGACGGTGCCGTTGCAGACGTTGTTCGGGCAGTCGGCGACGAGCTTGCTCGCATCGTTGAGCGCGAGACCGCCCGTCACCACGCCGCCCGCGACCAATGCGCCGCCCGCGGCCATGACGATCCAGGGCCAGATCACGCTCTCGTCGACCGGCACCGGCGCCGGCGGCGGCGGCTGGTTGGCTTGCTCTTCCAGGGCCGCCTCACGTTGCTGCCGCTCATCGAGCGCCTGCGACATCGAGCGCAGCCGCGCCTGGAGGTTGACCCGGTCGGGCACGTCCTCGACCTGATCGAGGTAGGCGCCGAGGCTCCGCACCGCGCCCTCGAGATCGTTGGCGTCGCGGAAGGCGACGTAGGCGTTGAAGAGCAGCTCGGGTCGCTGCGAGAGCCGATAGGCCTCTTCGAACTCCTGGGCGGCCTGCCCGAAGCGACCGGCGTCGTAGAGTCCGCGCCCGGCGCGAAAGTGGATGCGGGCCTGCTGATCCGAGAGGTCGCGCTCTTCGGTCACCCCTCCGTTCTGCATCTGCTCGTCGGCCTGCGACTGCGCCTCGCCCTGGGCTTGGTCGGGCTGGGCTTGGTCGAGCTGGGCTTGGTCGAGCTGGGCTTGGTCGAGCTGGGCTTGGTCGGGTTGGGCTTGGTCGGGCTGGGCGTCGTCCTGCGCCATCGCCAGCGCAGGCAGGAGCGCGAACGACAACACCAGCGCGCTCAACATCGTCGGGAAGCGGTGCAAGGAATCCTCCGGGACGCGCCATCCTAGCAGTCCGACGCGAAAACCTCACTCTTCTACGCCCGTCGGAGGTCATTGCTCGCCGCGTTCGTTCATCCGCCCCGAGCCTCGCTCCGCGCCCGACGGCGACGCGGGCAAGCTGCCCTCGCTGCACTATGCTGTGCGGGCGGTGCGGTTCGCGGTCCCTCGCCTCTGGCTCGCCTCCCTCGCCCTCGCGGTTGGGGTGGGCTGCGGCGCGCCCGCGATGTGCGTGGACACCGACCTGGACGGCTACGGCCCCGGTTGCACGGCGGGGCCCGACTGCGATCCGAACGACGCCGCCCGCAACGTCGACTGTGACGGAATCCCTGCGCCCGATTGCAACGCCAATCCCACCGCGACCGGTTGCCCGTGCTTGTCCGGCGGGGTGACGAGCTGCCTCGACACGCTCGCGGGGGTCGGCCCCTGCCGGAGCGGCCGGACGCAGTGCACCAACGGATATTGGGGCGCGTGCGAGGGCGGCGTGGGCCCCTCGCAAGAGTACTGTGACGGCACCGACCAGGACTGCGACGGCGTCGTCGACGAGGGCGTCGTCAGCCCCTGCGGCGGCTGCAACCAGTCGTGCGTGGGCGACGTCTGGGGCGAGGGACCGGCCGCGTTCGAAGCGGGCGATGGGCTCGCGCTGACCCGCCTCGGCGCGCTGACCCTCGCCACGACCGAGCAGACCTTCCCGCGCGTCTGGGTGCCGAATCGCGCGGACGGAACGCTCTCGCGCATCGACGCGACGACGGCCATGGAGACGGCCCGCTACGACCTCGGCGGCACCGAGCCGACGCGCGTGGCCGTGGACTGGGCGGGCGACGCATGGTCGGTCAGCATCGGCCCCGACGAGATCCCGCTGGTGACCAAGGTGGCCGGCGAGCGCGACCGCTGCGTCGACGCCAACGGCGACGGCTCCATCGAGTCGTCCAGCGGTCCGAGCGACGTGCCCGACGCGTCCGAGGACGAGTGCGTGTTGATGCGCGCGCCGGCCGGCCACGCGGGCGGCATCGAAGAGCCGGCGCTGGCGATCGACGGGGACCGCGGGCTCGACGACATCTCGGGCGGCAATCCCTGGGTCGGTTTGGACAACGAGCAAGCCGTGGTGCAGCTCGACGGGCTGACCGGCGCCGAGCGGCAGCGGATCGAGACGCCCGGGTTCTCGCCCTACGCGGCCAGCTTCGATCGCTGGGGCACGCTCTGGATGGCCGAGCGCGACGGAGTGCTGGCGCGCATCGATCCCGTCCAGGGCACCGTGGAGCTCATCGAGGTGCCGCTGCCCTGCTACCTGCTCTACGGGCTCGCCATCGACACGGAGGGGCGCATCCTGCTCACCGGGTTCAGCTGCGACCGGATCTTCAGCTACGACCCGGAGCAGGATCACTGGGCCACCCAGATCGCGCCGACCAGCCCTCGCGCTGCCGCCTACGACCCTGCGGGCGATCGCTTCTGGATGGCGCACACGCCCGGGAATGTCAGCGAGGTGGCCATCGACCCGCTGCGCATCCGGAACACCTACTCCGTGGCCGGAGAGGGCGTCACGCCCTTCGAGACGATCGGCGTGGCCGTCGACGCGCTCGACCAGATCTGGACCGTGAGCAGCCAGGGCGCGTCGGGCGGGCGTGGCGTGGCGACGCGTCTGGATCCGGACAGCGGCGACGTCACGGCGCAGGTCGTCGTGGGCGGCAGGCCGCACGTGCAAGGCGATCTGACGGGCGCGCGGGTTCGGACGGGCCTGGTGCCGAGCGCCAGCGCGACGCACGTCTTCCACGGCTGCGCCGGCGGCGCCGCCACCACTTGGCTGCGCGCACACGTCGACGCCGACCCCGGCACGAACGGGAGCGTCATGCTCGAGGCGCGGCACGCCGCGAGCGAGAGCGAGCTGACCGGCCAGAGCTTCGTCGCGCTCGGGACCCTGCCGGATCAGCCCCCGCCATACGAGCTCTCGTTCCCGGACGGCGGTGTGGTCGAGGTCCGCGTCACCCTCACCGTGAGCGGCGCCATCGGCGCGCCGCGCGTCCGGCGGATCGGCCTCCAGTGGATGTGCCCGGGGCCGATCTGAGAAGGCCGAGGCGAGCGCCTCCACGACGGGCAGGCGAGCGGCAGCTCCGGCGCTTCAATCGCCGCCGGCGGCCTGGACCTGCGCGTCGACCGAGCGTGCGTCCGGCGGCTCCTTGGCCATCGCCGCGATCGCCTCGGCGCCGCCTACGGACTTCACCCATTCGGCCAGCGCGCGCATGCCTTCGTCGACGGTGACCTTGGGCTCGAACGCGAGCTTGCCGATGGCCGCGTTCACGTCGAAGAGCGTGCTCCTGCCACGCTGGAGGAGCTCGTCGGGCGAGATGCCGCCCGGGGCGCGCCCGCGGACCGAAGCCAGGGGCCAGCTCAGCCAGAATCGGCGGCCCGCTCCGCGGCGCGGGCAGCTCGACCGCTTCGCTCCACAACCGAAAGAGCTCGCGCGCGTGCAGCACCTCCGGATCGGCCAGGTAGTACGAGCGGGCGGAGGCGTCGGGTGCCTCCAGCGCGGAGAGGACCACGTCGACCAGGTTGTCGATGTAGATGGCGGACAAGAAGGTGTCGCCATCGCCCGCCAGCCGGAGCCCGCCTTCGGAGCGCGCCTCGCGGCAGAGCATCGGCAGGCGGCTGGTGTCGCCCGGGCCCCATACCCACGCGGGTCGGAGCGCGACCACCTCCAGCTCCTCGTCGGCCGCGCTGACCGCAATCTCTTCGGCCAGCGCCAACGAGCGAGCGCGCTCGCCAAAGGGTTGTCGCGTGAGCTGCCGGCCCTCGTCCCAGTGCACGCGATCGCCGTTGCCCAGCGTCACGTCCGCGCAGCCGACGTAGATCAGCCGCGCCACCTCGGCGTGCCGGCAGGCGTTGACGACGTTCTCGGTCCCGGCCACGTGCGTCCAGCGGAGGGCCCGGGGCGCGGCGCGCGGGGACACGATCCCCGCCGCGTGCACCACACGATTGGTCCCGCCGGCCGCTTCCGCGATCGAGCGCGGATCGCCGAGCTCGCCGCGATGCACTTCGGCGCCGCGGGCTTCCCACGCCGTCGCCGAGGCGTCGTCGCGGACCATCACCCGCACGGCGTCGCCGCGCTCGAGGAGCCGGCGGGCGACCGCGCCTCCGATGAACCCGCTCGCGCCGAGGACCAGAACCAACACTTCCGTCCCGGGATAGCACGAGCGCGCCGATTCTCGGCGTGCCTCGGGAGGTTAAAAGAAAGGCCCCACCACACGCTGGTCGCCGCTGCCGTTGCTCCCTTCCGGGCCTGGCGGGTTTCACGGGCCAGCGTTGGCGGGGCCATAGACCGAGACGACGCTCGGACCGTTCGGGGTCATGCCCCGGAGGCGGAGAGGGCGGGATTCGAACCCGCGGTGCCGTCGCCGGCACACACGATTTCCAGTCGTGCACCTTCGACCACTCGGTCACCTCTCCCCGTCGCCGGTGGCGAACCACCGAAGACGAGCCATTGCTTGCTGCTCAGGCTCAAAGAACTGGCTTACTTCAACGGAACCGACGAAGAGCTCGTCGGAGCGGAGTCCCGGAGGACGCCAGCGGAGGATGTGGGATTCGAACCCACGGTACCGTTACCGGTACACTTGATTTCGAATCAAGCGCCTTCGACCACTCGGCCAACCCTCCGTCGGCGACCATAGCAGGGGGCGGCCTCCTGTCAAAAGCGATCTGGCCCCCATCAGCGTCCATTTTTGCGGACGGCTCGGACGCGGGCGAAGAACTCGCTCAGGAGCGCGCCGCACTCGTCCCCGAGGACACCTCCGACCAGCTCGAAGCGGTGGTTGAGGCGGGGGTCCTGGCCGATCGTGTAGAGCGTCGTGGTCGCGCCGGCCTTCGGGTCGAGCGCGCCGAAGACCACTCGATCGACCCGTCCGTTCACCAGCGCGCCGGCGCACATCGGGCAGGGCTCGAGCGTCACGTAGGCCGTGACCCCGCTCAGCCTCCACGTCCCGAGCCGCGCCGCCGCCCCCTTGAGCGCGACGATCTCCGCGTGGGCCGTCGGATCCTGAGCGCGCTCGCGGAGATTGTGCCCGCGGGCGATGATCCTGCCGTCGGCGACCAGTACGCAGCCGATTGGCACCTCGCCGCCGGCCTCGGCCGCGCGCGCTTCCTCGATCGCCGCCCTCATCCAGCCGGCGTCTTCGGGCCGCTCGGGGCCGACGGGCTGTGATGCGCTCATGGCGACGGAGAAGACGAAAGAACCGGACAGTAGAAACACGAACGCCGCTCGCGAACGGAGCGGCGTGGGGTCCCCCAGAGGCATGCAGGGACGAAACTCAGCGCACCCAGAAGGATTCGAACCTCCGACCCCTGGTTCCGTAGACCAGTGCTCTATCCAGCTGAGCTATGGGTGCTCGGGACGCGGCAGTGTAGCCGCGGCGATCGGGCTGTCAACGACCGATCGGTCAGGAGCGACGGAGAGGGCGGGATTCGAACCCGCGGTACACTTTTGGCGTACGATCGCTTAGCAAGCGATTGCCTTCGACCACTCGGCCACCTCTCCCACGATTTCAAAGCATCCCGGCGGGGGCCGCCGGAAGGGCCGTGTTCTTACTCGGGGACCCGCCACCTGTCAATCGCTGCCCTACCAATCCTCGGGGCGTCTTGGTAGTCAGAGCCCATGAGGAGAACGGCGACGGGAATTCTGGTGGTGTTGGCCCTCTGGGCGCGGGCGGATCGAGCCGACGCGTGCTCTTGCATGGAGACCGACGTCGGGACCGCGTTCGAACGGGCGGACGCCGTCTTCGAAGGCCGCGTGCTCGACGTGCAGGCCGGCGCGGACCCGAGCACGCCCACCCACGTCACGCTGGAGGTCGTCCAGCAGTGGAAGGGCGTCGATCGCGAGCGGGTGGAGCTCGAGACCCCGGCCAGCTCGGCCTCGTGTGGCGTCGCGTTCGAAGTGGGGACGAGCTGGCTCGTCTACGCCGAGCGTGTCGACGGCGTGCTGCACGCCGGGCTCTGCTCGCGGACCAAGCGGATCGAAGAGGCGCAGGAGGACCTCGCCGAGCTCGGCGCCGGCGTGGTGCCGGTCGACGTCGGCGACACGGACGGCGTGGAAGCGCGGCAGACCGAGCCGCCGGCGCGCGGTGGCTGCGCGAGCTGCTCGGTGACCTCGAAGACGGCTGGATTGCCGACGGGCGGACTCGTGATGTCGGCGCTGATGCTCGGCGTCTGGATGCGGCCCCGCCGCCGAGGTTGAGCCTCCGAGCTCGAAGCCCGAGCCCGCCCCGTGTCCGCGTCGTGGCCCTCATCGACGCCGTCATCGACGCACGGAGCCGGTCGACGCTCGACCGCGCCACGCGTCGCCGAAGCGCCCGCGCCGTGCGACAGCGCCCGCGCCGTGCGACAGCGCCCGAATTGAAGACGCCCCGCGGAGAGGGCGGGGCGTCGGAGCGGATCGTGGAGCGCGAGCTACTTCTTGTAGATCGCCATCACGTCCTTCAGCAGCTGGACCGCCTCATCGTGGGGCCGCTGGAACGCGTTCCGGCCCATGATGCTGCCCATCCCGCCGCCGGCGGCGATCTGCTCGATCTCCTCGAGCACCTCCTTGGTGCCCTTGGCTGCGCCGCCGGAGAAGATCACGATGCGCTTTCCGTTGAAGGCCGACTGCACCACGTGGCGGATGCGGTCGGTGAGCGTCTCGGTGGGGATCTGCTCGTAGAGCTTGCGCGCGTCGTCGCGGGCCACGCGGGCGGTCGGCGGCTTCACCTTCACCACGTGCGCGCCGAGCTGACAGGCCACGTGCGCCGAGTAGGCGATCACGTCGACCGCCGTCTCGTCCTCCTTGGGCATGTTGCCGCGGGCGTACGCCCACATGATCGTCGGCAGCCCGTAGTCGCGGGCCTCGGCGATCATGTCGCGGATCTGCTCGTACTGCTCGTTGCGGAAGCTGGAGCCGGGGTAGATCGTGAAGCCGATCGCGCTGCAGCCGAGGCGCACCGCGTCGTGGACCTGGGAGGTCATGGCGGAGAAGGGCCCGCCCACGTCGGCCAGCGAATCGCTGTTGTTGACCTTGAGGATCAGCGGCAACCGGCCCGCGTGCTTCTGGGCCGCCATCTCGATGAACCCGAGGGGCGCCGCGTACGCGTTGCAGCCGGAGTCGACCGCGAGCTGCGGGTGGTAGCTCGGATCGTAGCCGGCCGGGTTGGGCTGGAAGCTACGTGCGGGCCCGTGCTCGAACCCCTGATCGACGGGCAAGATCACCATCTTGCCGGTGCCGGCCAGCGTCCCGTGCTCGAGCATCCGGCGGAGGTTGCCGATGACCCCGGGGTTCTCACCCGCGTAGTTCTCGAGCAGCTTGTCGACGGCTTCGCTCATGTCTCCTCCCCTGACGGCGTTCGTTGCCGTCGAAACGTCCAAATCGGTGGCTGCGCGGAACCTGTTTCCGGCCGGAGGTCCTAGCCCCCCGGCTCGGCTTCACCACCTTCGAGGCGGCGGAGCATAGCGCAGCCGATCCCCGCCGGCCCGTCAGCAGTGCGATCGCCCACGGACGGCGGGTGGGAGCGGAGGAGAAGGGATTCGAACCCCTGGTGCCCTCTCGAGCACGGCGGTTTTCAAAACCGCTGCCTTCGACCACTCGGCCACTCCTCCAGAGCGATGGGAAGCTAGCAGAATCTCGCCGGGGCGTGTCCTCCCGTTCCGGGGGTGGTGGCGGCGCTGACGCGTTCGGGACAGTGGTCGCGCCGCCCCTGACTTCGATGCCGTCCCGTGCCGCGCGCGGAGCTCGTCGATGCGCGCCAGTCGCCGGATGGCTCGGCGGCGCCCTCGGGGCGAGGGCTCATGCCCGCGCGAAGCTCGGATGGTCACGTGCCGCTTCCTGCCGGTCGATGCTCGCAGGCCAGGCCCGCGTCGATGAGCACGAGCCATTGCCGAATGAGTCGGCCCGCGAAGCGCGCGTCGTGGAGGAGCACGCCGACATCGATGTTCCGCTCCCGCCCTTGCATCCCCGACACGACGGCGCGTGCACGCTCAGAACGCCACCCTGAAGCGCAACTTCACGCCGCCGGACGGCAGCGCGCCGATGAAGGACCGCGATCGGTCGCGCCTGCGCGAAGCGCTCCTCGCGCCGATCAACTACCAGCAGGAGCTGGTCAGCGAGGCCTACTCTCGGCACACCCAGCCGCTGGATGTCAATCCCGACACTGGCGAGCAGATCAACCCGGACGCGAGCGGAGGCGGCGACACAGCGACCGGCGCAGGCGGTGGCGACACAGCGACCGGGGCGACCGGCGGCCAGGGAGCGGACGGCACGACCTCCTGAGCAGCGCCGCCTTCGACGATACTTGGCCATCGACAACTCGGCTCCACCCGGCTCGTCCGCGTGGAGCCGAGTGTCGTTTTGGGGCGCGACGCTCGGCTGTCGGCGGAGTTGGTTTGGGGGCATTGGGCTTTGGGGAGGTGACCGGCGCCCGGCGCCGGCTGCGGTTCGTTTGCCCGGGGGGCTGACCCCCCTTGGTCGCGCCCCTCGGAGCCTCGGTGGGGCCCGTCGAGGCGGCGGCGGGCGGACTCGGAGCGCCGAGAGGACCCGCGCACCTTCCCAATCTCTTCCTCCACACCCGCCCGAGATCAGCCGGGCCGTCGAAAATTCGATTCGACACCCCGCTCGAGCCAGCGCGTACGGGGAAACTGCGCCTCGACCCCCGGCTCGGACGACCGCGACCTCCATTCGGCGGCCTCGACCCCCTGCCGGAGACCTCGTGGACCTCGCCGGCGGCGTGTCGACACCCCCTCTCCGAGGTCCAGGTGGCTCTCTCGGCTGCCTCGAATTTGTTTTCGAGAGCTCTGGCTGCCTTCCGAGGGGTGTCGACACCGCCGTGGACCGGTCGCGGTGGTCTCGGGTGGGGGTCCAGGAGCGATCCGGACGCTCCCGAGCGTTCGAGCCGAGGGTCGAGAGTGGCGTCCATGGCGCCGTCCTGTCCCGAGCTGCGCCTGCAGTCGTTTCGGAGCCGTTCGCGCCGCCGTCGTGGGGCCGACACGCGGTGACACTGCCTGCGGTGGCCGAGCGCTCGCCGCCGATTCCGCGCCGTGCCGCGGCTGGAAACGCGCATCCAGATGGCCCCGCCTCGGCCGCGAGTCGTGCGAGAGAGAAGCCATCCAAGACCTTCGAAGAAACACGCGCCACAAGCCAGATTGTATCTTGCGCCTCACTCCATTTCATGGCAGGACGGACGCATGCTGTACATGTGTTCAGGTATCACCGCGGCCGAGCCCGCCCAGCCGGCCGGCGTGTTCGCGCCGGTCCCGCTGGCACCGGTCCCGCTAGCGACGCGCGAGGGGATGGATGACGAGGCGGCCGAGCGGGAGCTGGCCGAGCTCTCCGCCCACCTCGACGCGGCCGTCCATCGGCAGCTCGTCTTGATCCGAGTGATCGACGAGAGCGGCCTCTGGCATCGCCAAGGAGCCAAAAGCTGCGCCCACTGGCTGAACTGGAGAATCAGCCTGGACCTGGGCGCCGCGCGCGAGCGCATCCGGGTGGGCCGCGCGCTGAAGGTGTTGCCGGCCATCGACGACGCCTTCCGGACCGCGCGGCTCAGCTACTCCAAGGTGCGAGCGATGACCCGGGTGGCCACGCCCGACAACGAATCGAAGCTCCTGGCCATCGCGCTCGAGTCGACCGCCTCGCAGCTCGAGCGCGTCTGCCGAGGAGTCCGCAGCCAGCAGGCCGAGCCGGGAGACGAAGACGCCATCGAGCGTTGGGTGCGCCTGCGCCACCGTGGCGAGCCGACCGTGCGGCTCGAGGCCGAGCTCCTCCCCGACGAAGCCGAGCGAGTCATGGAAGCCCTCCGCGTCGTCCGCGTACAGATGGCCGCCGAAGTCGGCGACGCCGAGAAGCCGAGCCTCGCCGACGCCCTCGTGCGGATGGCGGACGAAGTCCTGGCGGCGCGGAAGGCAGCGCGCGAGAGCGACGAGACCAAGTCGCCCGAGTCGAGGTCGTCCGAGTCGAGGTCGCCCGAGTCGAGGTCGTCCGAGTCGAGGTCGCCCGAGTCGAGGTCGCCGGAGACCGAGTCGCCTGGGAGCCAGTCGCCAGAGAAGAGGTCGCCCGAGACCCGCACCAGCGGCGCCGACCGGGCGGACCTCGTGGTGAGCCTCGGGCCGGATCCCCTGAACGAGACCCACACGGCCACCCTCGATGACGGCGGGCGCGTTTCCGCGGAAACGTTGCGGCGCCTCGCGTGCGACTGTGGGCTGACCGCCATGGCCCGAGACGAGCACGGCCACATCCTCGACATCGGCCGCAAGACCCGGCGCATCCCGCCCGCCCTTCGCCGGGCAGTCATGGCGCGCGACGGCGGCTGCGCCTTCCCGGGCTGCACGCACGACCGCTTCATCGACGTCCACCACGCCGAGCACTGGATGGACGGAGGCGAGACCAAGCTGGGCAACCTCGTCGCCCTCTGCACCTTCCACCATCGCCTCCTTCACGAAGACGGCTGGCGTGTCCGCCTCGAGCGTCTTGCCGAGCGGACCTTCCTCCGTCCCGACGGCAGCGTCCTCGAGCCAGCCTGCGTCCCGGCCGAGCCGCCGACCGACCCGCTCGGCGTGTTCGAACACGATCACGCCGAGCTCCAGATCGACGACGAGACCGGCCTCACCGGCTGGGACGGCACCCGCCCGGACTACAGCGCCTGCGTCGAGCTCGTGTGCGCGGCGGATGACGCGGCGGCGCGCGACCCTGACCTCGACCTCTCGGTCGCGGCCTGGCTCGCCAAGCACGGATCAGGTTGGACGAACTGAGCGACTGGATCCGTGACTTGAAGGAGATGGGCTGGAGCGTCGGCGGGCGCGTCGCGGCGCAGAACGTCTCGCCCCTATCGCTGCGCGACGAGCTGGCGCGAGCTCGGCAAGCTGACGCCGCCCATCGCGGCCGGACGTGGCCAGACCGAGGCGCGCCTCGCGGCCATCGCGGAGCTCCTCCAGTTCCGGGCGGATCATCGCGCGGCGAAGGCGCGGTGGATGGCCGGAGAGCGCGGCGTGGTCTTCCCCGCGGGGACCTACTGGATGCGCGTCCATCACGGCGCCGCCGTCGAGCCGTTCCACTGACGCGGGGCGCGGATCGCGAGCATCGGCCTGGGAGCCGCGCCGCTCCGGGGCCGCGGTGCGTCCGTCGTCGTCGGTGGCGTGCATCGATCCGCTTTCCGTGAACGCCTCGCGCCCAGGATGGCGGCCGCGAGCGCCGGCGACGCGAGCGCCGACGGAGGTGCGAGCCTGCCCGCCACCGATCAGCCCGATTCCCGCCTCGGGAGCACGAACCTGGTTCGGGTTGCCCGCGCACCAGCAATAGAGCTAGAGGGCGACCAACTCGGCGAGCTTCGCCGCGAGGTCTGTCATCGGCTCTTCTGCGGTGCTTAGGCCGCTTCGTGAGCCCAGCAGGGGACTGACTTCGCGTAGAGCTTCATACGTCGTCTCGTGCACAATGGGAACGAGCCGGTCACGCGCGAGGAGTGCCGAAAGTTCTTTGTCGGCGATGCCCTCTGCTGGGAGGCGGCGCAGTAGCGCGGGGGTCACCAGCACGATCCCAATTCGCGAGTTCGCCAAGCCCTTGTCGATGGCGCGGAGCAACGGCACGCCGAGGCCAACGTCCTTCTCGCTGAACCAGACCGAGACACCACGTGACTCAAGCAGATCGTGCAGCTCCTTGGCGGCACCCTGGCGGTCGTCCCACGCGTGGCAGAGGAAGACGTCCCGAAGGTCAGGCAGCTTCGCTAGGTTCTCGACGCTGTTGCGGACCGGCGTGAGTGCCCGCACCTCGGCAGGCGTGTAGACCAGGGACGAACCGGCTCCCGACCATCTTGGCGTCGCGCTGCTGCCGGACCCGCCGCCGCTGCTCC
This sequence comes from uncultured Pseudomonadota bacterium, assembly GCA_963832725.1. GTDB lineage: Bacteria > Myxococcota_A > Polyangia > Polyangiales > Sandaracinaceae > JAEZBP01. Next base: position 640,743 of record CAWHVG010000005.1, on the reverse strand, counting down.
GGCCGCCCCCGCTGCTCCCCGACGAATAGTAGGAGGGGGACGTGTACGACCGGTCGCCGTAGCCGCTGTAGCGGCTGTAGCGGCCACCGCAGGCAGGGCAGTTCGCTGCAGCGCTCGCTGAGCGATGGCCCCGTACTGGTGCTGTGCATCTAGACATGTGCCCGAGAATAGTGGGCATCATCGCTGCTCTCAAGCGCTAGCCCAAAGCGATTTTGCCCCCGGCTGTGGCACGCGCCCAACGCTTCACGATCCCGTCTTGAGGTCGTGCATCACATCCAACGCAGTCTCTTGCAGGGAAAGACGGCCGCATTTCGCGATGCCAGCGGCGGCAACCGCCCGCGGCAGCTCAGGCAGAGCGTTGCCATCGGAGCAAAGGGGCTCGGGTTGAAACGCCCGACCGGGGTCGACGATCCTGCGTGGGAGTCGGTCGAAGACCCGACCATGCGGAATAGCGCCCAAGGTGCGGACGTCCGTCGCGTCGCGGCGATGGGGGGATCCATCGGCCTCCTCGCAACGTGCCTCCTGCATCTGACCTGGTAGGCTCTCAGAGCCGTGAGCGACACCGAAGCACCTCCTGCACTCGCCGAGGGGCTGCCCGCTAGCTCACCTGCCGCATCGACGGGCGCACAGGGCGGGTCGCCCACGGCCGTCGAGGCGCGGTCGCGATCGTTTCTGGTTTCTCGCCCTGGCATGCTGGTCAGGTGGTACGTGCTGGCCGGGCTCGGCCTCGTCACGCTCCCGACGACGCTCGCCTGGTCCGACGGGGCACGGGCTGGGTTTGGCACTCTGCCGTGCCTGCTGCTCTTCGGCGCTGCCGTCACGGTCGTGAGCTTCGCGCTCATGGTGATGATACGGGTGCGGGCACGGGGAGACGGCCTCCTCTTTCGGAGGCTTCTTCGCCGGGATTGGTTCGTACCGTACACGGCTCTCGATGGCGTTTCGGTCGATGCCGACCGGGTCCGGCTCCGCTTTCGAGACGGGAAGATCCGCCATCTGCACCTGCGTGGCTTCGAGGAGGACGGTCCGAACTACACCGGGCTCGCATTCGACCTCGCCGAGGCGATCCGACGAGGGATCAGAGCTTCGCGCGGTGCCCAGTGCCCTGAAGAGGCCGTACTGCGGCGTGGAACGCGTTCCACCGAGTCATGGCTCCAGGCGTTGGAGCGCTGGGCGGCGCCGAGCGGGCCGACATACCGTATGGCTCCTGCCCGGAGGAAGACTCTGCTCGAGGTCGCCGTGCGAGGATCGACCGAGCCCACTGCGCGCGCGGCTGCGGTGTGGCTCCTGCGTCGCGGCGGGCTGGAATCAGATGAGCGGGCTTCCCTGCGCGCCGCTCGGCACGACGTTGCGAACCCGCATGTCGGCGAGGTGCTCGAGGTCGCGACATGGGACGTCGCGTCCGCCGAAGACCGACTGGAGCGACTGGTCTTTGGAGATGAGGTGAGCGCGCGGGGCCTCGCCAACCGGGACGAGTGACGAAGTCATCCCGCCGCTCACTCCGGACATGGATTCGTCGGCACGACCGCGAACCTCGGTCGGTCGGGCCCTGAGGCGTAGCGTGCGCCAGGGATCGGTCGGCTCAGGGGTAGGCGGCGAGGGCGGCGCGGTCCATGTCCTCGTGGAGCTGGCGGAGCTCGAGGATGCGGCGGTAGCAGTGATGGGAGCGACTGTTCGATCGCTCGGCGATCGACGGTTTGGCCGCTTCAGTCTTGGGCTGCTGCGCGCTCGAACGCGGCGCGGTCGCTCTCGCTGAAGAGGACGAAGCGGAGCTCGTCGAGGTCCCAGGCGTTCTCGCGGGCGACGCGGAGGGCGATGGTCGCGGCTTGGTCGACGGGGTAGCCGTAGACGCCGCAGCTCACGGCCGGGAACGCGACGGAGCGAATCAGCGCGTGGCTGGAGGCGAGCTCTAGGCTGCTGCGGAAGGCCGAGGCGAGCAGGGAGGCTGCGTTCGGCATGCTGTAGCGCGGGCCGACGGTGTGGATGACGTAGCGGGCGGGGAGGGCGAAGCCTTCGGTGATGCGCGCTTCGCCGGTCGGGCAGCGCACGCCGGGACGAACTTCGGGGACGGCTTTGCACGCTTCGAGGAGCTCCGGGCCGGCCGCGCGGTGGATGGCGCCGTCGACGCCACCGCCGCCCAGCATCCGCTCGTTGGCGGCGTTGACGATGGCGTCCGTGTCCGCCTTGGTGAGGTCGCCGCGGACGATGGTGATGCGCGCGCTCATCCGGCGAGGCGGCTCATGGCGAGGCCGACGAGGGAGAGGACGCGGCGCATGACCTCGTCGTCGACGTTGCTGCCGACGTAGTCCGCCAGCCCGGGCTCCTGCGTTTTGAAGCGCTCGATGGGGTCGCCACCGGCGGCGGCGTCCAGGTCGGCGAAGCTCACGGACGGGAGCTCGTCTCCGTGGTGCCGGGCGAAGCACTCGTTCAGCAGCTCGGCGTGGAAGACGGTGTGCATGACGGCCTCGCCGCCGCCCAGCTCGTCGAGGTGGGCGGTGATGAAGCGTCCCGCGTCCGGGTGCGCTTGCGCGAAGCTGCCGATCGCGAGCTGCGCGTAGGTCGGGTCGCTCATTCGCTGCGACACGTCCGACACCACCTCGGCCACGAGCTTCTCCGGGATCGACATCGTGCCGAGAGTAGAACGCACGGCTCCGAGACGGAAGCGGTGGGGACGAGCGGAGGTCGGTCACCTCGAAGCGCCGCCGGTCGACGGCCGCCCTTCCGCATCTGCGAGGGAGCCTCGGCGGAGGGAGGCGGCGTCGCCCGGGCGCAGAGGTGAGGTCTTCCCCGATGGGCTGCTACGGTGAGCCGCATGAGTCAGCAGGAGACGAGCCGCGTCGCGACCGATTTCGATCCCGACGCCGAGGGAAAGCAGCTCACGCGCCTCTTCGTGCCGAGCCCGAGCAACCGCTCCGCCTGGGGCGCCGTGGTGGTGCCAATCGCGTCGGTGAAGAACGGGGACGGGCCGCGCGTGCTCTTGACCGGCGGCGCCCACGGCGACGAGTACGAGGGGCCGGTGGCGCTCTGGGAGCTGGCGCGCACGCTCGAGCCGAGCATGGTCCGCGGGCAGGTGATCATCGTCCCCGCGATGAACATGCCGGGGATGGACGCGGGCTGTCGGATCTCGCCTCGCGACGATCGCGATCTGAATCGCTCGTTCCCCGGGCTGCGCGAGGGCTCGCCGACGCAGGTGCTGGCCCACTACGTCTCGTCGCAGCTCTTGCCGCGGGTGTCGGCGGTGATGGACTTCCACTCGGGCGGGCGCTCGCTCTCGTTTCTGCCCTGCGCGGTGATGCATCACCTGCCCGACGAGGCGCGGCGCGCGAAGACGCGGGCGGCGCTCGACGCGTTCGGGGCGCCCTGGGCGCTGGTGCTGGAGGAGCTGGACGCGGTCGGGATGCTCGACACGCTGGTGGAGGATCTCGGGAAGGTCTTCCTCAGCACGGAGCTGGCCGGCGGCGGGCGGGTGACGCCGGGCGCGGCGAAGGTGGCGCGACGCGGGGTCTGGAACGTGCTGGAGCACTTCGGCGTGCTGGCGGGCGAGCGGCCCGAGGCGATCCCGAGCGGGCGCGACGAGACGCGCTTCGTGGAGGTGCCGGACCGCTCTCACTACGTCATCGCGCCGCTCGACGGTCTCTACGAGCCCTGCTTCGAGCTCGGCGCGGCGATCCGCGAGGGGGACGTGGTCGGACGGGTGCACTTCCCGCGGGAGCCGGAGCGTGAGCCGGTGGCGCTCAGAGCACAGCACGACGGCCTGCTCTTCGCGGAGCGGGTGCCCGCGTTGACGGAAGCGGGCGACACGCTGGCGGTCATCGCCCGCGAGCTGAGCTGAGCCGGATCAGGCGCGGACGAGGCGGCGGAACTCGATCTCGCCGATGACGTCGATGCGGCGGCCCTGCCGGATGAGGCGCTCGGCGTCGATGATCTTGGTGGAGCGTTGGCCTTCGCGGGTGCGCTTGCCCTGCACGAGCACGTCGGTGCTGCGGGTGACGCGCGATGCGACCTCCGCGCCGGCGCCGAGCGCGAGGACCTCCGCGTCGAAGCGGGAGATGGTGAGGGGGCCGGCGAAGACGATGTGCTTGCCGCTCAGCGTCTTCAGTCGGGACGGGGACGTCATGGGCTCGCCGCGCAGCGCTTGTAGCATCTCCCAGGCGTCCGGGAAGCGGCGGCTGCGGGGACCTATCGCACGCCGGATGACGGATTTGAGCTCGGGGCTGATGTCGCTCTGCCGGAGCTCGGTCAGCGTGACTTTGTCGCGCGGTCGGCCCAGCAACAACATCGACAGGAGCTGGCCCATCTGGAAGACGTCGTCGACGGCCGCCCACGCGCGGTGCTCGGCGTCGATGACCCCGCGCGTGACGTAGTCGGGGTTGAAGGCGTCGGGCTTGGTGGCGCGCCCAGCGAGCTCGTGGCGAGCGATGCCGAAGTCGCCGAGCTTCAAGATGCCGTTCTTGCAGACGAAGATGTTGAAGGGGGTGATGTCCCGGTGGGTTGCGCTGCCGCCGTGGAGCTGATCGAGCACCCTCAACAACGCCATGATCTCGCGCTTGGCGCGCGCTTCGGTCCACGGCTTGCCGGTGCGCTTGAGGTAGTCGGCCACGGTGCCGTGCTCGGCCAGCTCGAGCACCAGGCAGTAGCGGATCCGGCCTCGCCCGGACTTCGGCATGACCGGGAAGGAGTCGTAGATCTGGATGACCCGGGGGTTCCCTCGCAAGAGCTCGCCGAAGTACGACTCGCGGTGCCAGCTGAGCTGGTCGAAGGTGTACTTCAGGCAGACGTCGGCGCGGTGGGTCAGGTCGACGGCCCAGTAGGCCTTGCCGTAGCCGCCGGTGCCGATCACGTGGCCGATGCGGTATCGGCGGTCCGTGAACGGGCTGCGGATGATGCGTCCCTTGGCGAGCTTGACCACTCTGCAGCGCTTCCCGGGGGAGGGTCGGCAAGCGTAGGAAGCATCCCCGCCGATGGCCAGCGCTTTCGAGGCTCGGGCGGGGGATTCGGCTCGTTCGTGGGACCCGGCTACGGGACGCAGGGAGGGCGGTCGGTGTAGACGAGGCCGCTCGGGTCGCCGGAGGGGCCGCCGTTGTCGACGGCGTAGGCGATGTGGACGCCGCCTCGGTCGTCCATCGCCAGCGAGGGGCCGTGGTAGGGCGGCGCGCCCGAGGCGACCTCGACGAGGCTCCAGCTGGCACCCGAGCTGGGGTAGGCGAAGTCCACCTCGTGGCTGCCGTCCCCGTCCAGGAGGGTGAAGGCGAAGTCGACCCGGCCGTCCGCGTCCACGGCGATGGCCGGCTCGCCGGCGCCGCCGTAGGAGCTGACCAGCGTCGAGGTCCAGGACCCGTCCGCCGCGCGCCGGGCGTAGCGGAGCTGGTAGGCGGAAGGGTCCAGGTAGGCGATGTGCACGCCGTTCGTGGCGTCGAGAGCCAGGGAGGTGCCGCCCGTGCCCGGGCCGACCGTGGTCACGCTCCAGGACGCGGTCGGGCTGGGCAGGTAGGCGTAGCGGAGCTCGCCACCGCTGCCGTCGTCGTAGACGTAGCTGACGTGGACGCCCGAGGGGACGGCCACGATTGAGCTGCCGCCGCCCTGGGCGCCGATGGGTCCGATGGTGGTCGCGGGGCTCCACGCTCCGTCCGGTCCCGCCCAGGCGTAGCGGAGCTCATGCTCGCCCGTCGCGCTCATCGCGGAGAACACCAGGTGGGCGCCGCCCGCGTCGTCGAGGGCGAGCGAGACGCCGCCGTCTCCCGGGGCGACGGTGGTGAGCGTCCAGTCCTCGCCGGAGCCCGAGTACGCGACGCGCACGCCCTGGGTGTCGTGGTAGGCGATGTGGATGCCGCCCGACTCGTCCAGGGCGAGGGCGGTCGCGTCGGGCGCCCAGTCGTCGCGCTGACTGACGATTGATGCGAGCCAGCCCGCGCCCGGTGCCCGGTAGGCGTACGTCAGGGCTTCTCCGGAGCCGGTCTGCCGCAGGTAGCTGATGTGGACGCCGCCGCCCGGGTCGAGCGTGATCGAGCTGCCGCGGGCGATGGCGCGGTCGACCGAGGTCGGGGCCCACCAAAGGTTCGCCAGCTCGCAATCGCTCGAACAAGCGGCGGTGCCGGCGCCCCAGTCGCAGAAGTACGGGCAGGTCTCGACATGGGACGTGTACTCACACGTTCCGGTGGGTGTGCAGGTGCCCCCGAGTCGTATGCGACCAACGTCGTGGCGTTTGCGCATTCGCTGAGCGGAGCCTGGTCACATGAGGTTCTGCTGAACTCGCTGCTGCGACACGAGCACATCTGCGGCGTGCTGATCACCTGGCCCGTGCAGGAGGGCTCGTCCGCCTCGCGATACAGCGGTGACCACACCATTCGCAATCGGGGTTCGACAGGCACTCGCTGCACGTAGGCGAATCGTCGTGGTCTCCGTCGTGGTCATCATCGTAGGTGCCGCAGTAGGAGCACGTATGAAAATGCCAATCATTCGCGGGGCACATGGCTTGATCGGGCCCACCGACGAGCCCGACACGCAGCTCTGGGTGGACGCGCACCAGCCGCAGCCGGGCTGAAGGCAGTCCGCGCAGGTCGTCGCGCTGCCGCAGTCGGCCGTCTCGGTCCTGGGCAGGAGGCAGCCCGGCAGGCCGAGCACCGCGATACCGAGCACAGCGATTCCGAGCAAGAGGATGGGTCTCTTCTTCATCGCGCAAACCCCCATGAGAGTTGGAGCTCCAACGATTGTTCGGTGACGTCGACGCCGCGCCCGACCTCGTGCCAGCTCAAGCCGATGCCGAAGCGGCCGAAGAGCAGCGTCGCCGTCGCGCGGTAGGCCGCGTAGACCATGTGCGAGTAGTTCTCGGCCGTCTCGGGGCCGGGCGTGTAGAGGAGCTCGAACGCGACGGCGAAGTCCGGGTTGCCGACGGCCAGGCGCAGGCCCAGATCGGCGAGGAAGTCGGCGACAGGCTTGCCGCGCGAGCCTCCCATGCTCGCCTCGGTACCGACGACGAAGTTGAAGCGGAAGGGATCGAGCTGTCCGAAGTTCCGAGGTGAAAACGCATGCTCGCGTTGAAGGCGCCTCCATCGATGGGGCCCGCGCGCTGATTGTCGTCGATGACCAGCGAGGGGCCGAAGCCGAGCTCGGCGATCCAGCCTCTCCGTCGCTGCGCGCGGAGGCGATCCTGTTCGAGAAGCCGCGCGCGGGATTGAGCTGCGCGCTCGGCGGAGTCGGAGCGAGCGGACACGGTCGCACGGATCGCCGGCGCCGCGCGCGGTGCACGCAGGTTCGGTGGAGCGTCGTCGCCGGAGGACACGGCATCGGACGCTGGTGCGCCGGTGTTCGCGCAGCTCAGCTCCGCGCGATTGTGGAGGACGACCTCGCCGCTCGCGCGCTCGACGACCTCGTACTCGATGCGGAGCGATGCGCGTCGCGGCGAGCGGAGCACCCAGCCGTCATCGGCGCCCGACGCGGTGATGTTCGCCGCGCGCGGCCGGACGAGGTAGCGGTCGGGCGTCAGGTAGACGTGCGTTCCGTGCTCGAGATCGTCGAGGTAGGGGCGGATGGAGACGGAGCAGGTGAGCTCGCTGCCGCCCAGATGCTCGCGCCTCCGCTTGCCTCGCCGGTGCGGACCTCGGTGGCGGCGAGGCGGATCGCCAGCGGGCGGGGCACGGGGCCGTCGTGCGCGAAGAGCAGGTGTCTCCGGACGAGCTCGAGGGCGGTCGCGTCGGTGTGCGGATCGCAGTCGAGGACGCGAACGCGGAGGCGGTCTCCAGCGCGAGATCGAGCTCCCGCACGAGGCCCGGGTGCCCGACGCGTCCAGGACGACGACGTGCAGGACGCTGCCCTCGGCGTGGACGTCCCGCTGCAGCGCCGCCACGGAGCTCGCCCACGAGCCGTGCTCCAGCGTCTCGACCCGCAGGTCCCGCGAGGCGCTCTGCGCCAGCGCCGAGGCGGGGCCGAGGACCAAGAGAGCGAGCAGCGAGGCTCGCAGGTGGGGGATCCGAGCGCCGCGGTCGTCGGAAGGGCCGAGGTCGCGTCGCGGGCGGGAGAGAAAACGGAGTTGCTGTTGGCACGGCACCCGACTATCGGAGTCGAGCCCGGCGCGGTTGCGTCCCGAAAGGAGCCCCCGGCTCAGCGGCACTCGGGATCGGTGTCGTGGCAGGTGAAGCGGACGTGGAAGTGGTCGGCGTGGTGGGGCTCGTGCCGGATGAGGCCGTAGCGCTGGTCGATCCGGCGCGGGTACTGGAACCAGCGGCTGAGATCGCTCCGGCTGACGCCCTGGCTGCGGGCGTAGTCGTAGAGCGCGGCGGCCAGGCGATGGTCCATGAAGATGGCCTCGACCCGGCCCTGCTCGATCCAATGCGAGAAGAGCGCCCACTGCCGCGCCACGTCGAGCTGCTCGGGGCGGATGCGGTGGATGCGGCAGAGGCCCCGGCAGCGGGTCTGGTAGTAGGCGATGTCGGCGTCGCGGCCGGACTCGTGGCTGTGGTGGCCGTGGATGGGGCCGCCGTCCTGGAAGCTCAGATCGTGGATCTCGATGCGCGGGGTGTCGTCGATGGCCTCCCGCACGTGCTCGAGGCCCTCGACGATGGCCCGCACGGTCTCGTCGGTGCCGTAGGCGCGGTCGGGAGTGCGGACGACGAAGGCGGGGTGGCGGGCCGGCATCTGCCGGGCGAACGCGAGGTGGCCGCGGGCCGGCGCGCCAATCGACTGTGAGCGGCTCTCCGGCACGGCGGTGTAGACGACCAGCGCGCGCCCGGCCTGGACACGGTCGCGGCGCAGGCCGCGGTTCCAGCGGAGCAAGGCGTCGACCGTGACCTCGTAGCGGGCGGCGATCCACGACAGCGACTGGCCGCGCTCGACGGTGTGGTCGACGCGGCGGAGGCCGTTGACGATGCGGATGGGCTGCCCGCGCCGGATGTGGTCGGCGTCGAGGCCGGGGTTCTGGCTGAGCAGCGCGTCGAGGTCGACGTCGAAGCGGACGGCGATGTCGCTCAGGGTGTCGCCGGAGCGGACGGTGTAGACGAAGCCGGCCGGCGGCTCGGTGTCACGGCCCTGGCCGGAGCTGCTGTCGGTCTGGTGGCCGTCGGCCCGCACCGGCAGCGCGAGCGCACTGACCGTGACCAGCAAGGCCGCGGCGCCGAGCGCGCTGCGGCGCGGGCGAGCCGATGTCGTTGCCAGCATGCCCTCGACTTCGTCCGGCCGCGCCGATTCCGTCAAGAAAGCGGCACGCTGGCGAGCGGCCGACGGTCACGACACGCTCCCGGGCGACGTGCTTCGGCTCGCTTCGTTGCTCTCCCTGCTGCTCTCCTTGCTGGTCTTCCTGCTGGTCGCCGCGACCGCGTTCGCGCAGGCGCCGCCGCCCATTCGAGACGGCGCGTTCGTGGCCGGCCGACCACACGCGCTTCGCCATCGACGGGCAGGCCTTCCACGTCATCGGCGCCAACGTGGCGGTGATGCACGGGCGGCGGCAGCGCGAGCAGATGGAGGCGACCCTCCAGGCCGCGGCCGACGACGGGCTCGCGCTGGTCCGGGTCTGGGCGCTCGGCGAGTACGCGGCCGACGCGCCGGATTGGGCCCGCGACTACGCGTTCCGGATCGGGCCGGAGGGCTGGGTGGAGGCGAGCTTCGTCCACCTCGATCACGTGCTCGCCGAGGCCCGGCGGCTCGGCCTGCGCGTGGTGATCGTGCTCGCCAACCGCTGGGGCGACTACGGCGGCGTGCCGGCCTACCTCGGCTGGGAAGGCATGGAGCTCGACCGGCACCCGAGCCCGACTCGCGCTGACGGCGTTCTGGGATTCCGCCGCCGGCGAGGCGCGCTACCGCGAGCACGTCCAGCGGGTGGTCGGCCGGGTCAACTCGGTGACCGGCGTTCCCTACGCGCAAGACCCGACGATCTTCGCCTGGGAGCTGATGAACGAGGCCGACGCGGCCGGCGCCGTCGGCGAGGAGGCGATGCTCCGCTGGATGGCGCGGCAGGCGGCGTTCGTCCGTTCGCTCGACGGAGCGCACATGATCTCGGCCGGGCACATCGGCTACGGGCGGATGCAGGCCCGCTCGCTCTGGGCGCGGGCCTGCGAGCTTCCCGGCGTGAGCTACTGCGACAGCCACGCCTATCCGCTCCGCGACGGGCGGGTGCGGAGCGCGGCGCGGCTGGCGCGCTGGGTCGACGACCGGGTGCAGCTCGCCCACTTCGGCGCCGAGAAGCCGCTCCTCTTCGGCGAGATCGGCGTGCCCACCGATCGGCGGGCGGTCTACGGGCGCGACCGGACGCGCTGGCTGACGCTCTTTCTGCGCCGGGTGCTCTTGGACGGCGCGGCGGGGGCGATGCTGTGGACCTACCTGCCGTCCGAGGCGCGACCGCGACCCTACGCCGTCTACGCGCATGGCCGGCGCCGATGGCGGACGGCGGACGTGCGGCGGGCGCTGGCCACGGTGGCGCGATGGGCGCGGCGCCGCTCGCCCCGGAGCGTGAACCCGCGGCTCGGCGCCGAGCACGGCGACGCGCGCCTCTACGAATCCGAGCCGGACCCTGCGTGGTCCGGGCACCCTCGCCCGCGATTGGCGCGAAGAGGACGGCGTGTCGACGCTGCGCATCGATCCGCGCGAGTTCGAGCGCGCGCGCTTCGAGCTCTCGGGGACATGGTCGGGGGAGGTCGGGCTGCCGCACTTCTACGGCTCGGGGGCAGGCGCGGTGCGCTATCGCTTCCGCAGCCCGCGCGGCGTGCCGAGCTCGCTCACCGTGCGGCTGCGGGTGTCGTCGGAGCTGCCCGGCGTCTCCGGCGGCGCTGGCGAGGCGGACACCTCGACGTTGACGGTGGCCATCGATGGGGTGGAGCTCGGCGAGGTGATCGCGCCGCCCGACGACGGCGCCGGCGGTTGGGTCGAGCTCACGGTGGACGATCCCGAGCTGCTCGCGACGATCGCGCGTCGCCGACTGCACCGGCTCGAGATCCGCGCCGGCAGCGAAGGGGCGGGCGGCGTGTGCATCTACGCGGAGACCGAACGCGGCGAGCCGGCCGGCATCGAGCTCCGCTGGCGGAGGGCGTGACGGCGCTTTTGGCGCTCTCCGACCGCGGCGCGAGCACCGTGGGGGCGTCTTGGCGCTCTCCACGGCTCGATCGGGGCCTGCGCGGCCGTGGGAGGATTCTCCGGCGCGCGAATCGGACGCGATCTGCCGAAGCTCTCAGCTTCCGCCGCGGATCTCGTGGGTCATCTTCGAGTATTGGTCGAGGTCGTACTCGCCGTGGTGGGCGACGATGTCGCGGACGACCTCCATCACCCACGGCAGCTCCTCGGCGTCGATGTCTTCATGGGTGCGGAGGGCGTGCTGGACGCGCGCGTTGAGGGCGGCGGCCGCGATGAGGTTGACGCGGTCGGCGCGGTGGAGGGCTTCGAGCTGATCGAGCTCGGCGCCGAGCTCCGGCGCGTGCTGCTCCTCGACCGCGCTCCGCACGGTCTGCAGCGCCACCCGGAGCTGGACGTCGGTCATCCAGCTCGAGCAGCCCGCGAACCCGGCCACGCCCAGGCTCGGAACCAAACAGACGCCGACCAAGAGCGGTAAGAAGAGCCACACCGGCGGGCGCAGCGAGCGCTTCTTGCGGCGCACCCCCGAGTCCACCGGCGTGCGCACTTCGACCCGCTGCGGTGTCGCCGGCAGGGTCGGCGCGAACGCGGCCGGTTCGGAGCTGGGCGGGCGGACCGAAGGCGGGCGAACCGAAGATGGAGAAGCCGGCGCGAGCTGGGTGCTCGCCTCCGCGAAGGGGTTCGCGTGCGGGTCGGCGACGGCCCGCTGAAAGGCCTCGGCCAGCGCGCCCGCGGACGGAAAACGCTCCGTGGCGATCCGCGCCATGGCCCGGTGCACGACCTGGGTCAGCGCCGGCGGCAGGTCCGGGCGCAGCGAGGAGAGCGGCGTGGCCCGGCCGACCAGGATGGAGCCGATCAGAATCCTCGCCCGCCGTGCGCTCGAAGGGATGCTCGCCCGCCAGCGCTTCGTAGAGGACCACGCCGAGCGCGTAGACGTCGGCCCGCTCGTCGACGGCGGCGCCGGTGAGCTGCTCGGGCGCCATGTAGCGGACGGTGCCGATCGCGAGCCCGCTGCTGGTCATCTTGGAGAAGCCGCGCACCCGCGCCACGCCGAAGTCGACGAGCTTCACCGGGGCGACGCCGCCCGTTTGAGCCGCGTGAGCCAGCACGGCGGGATCGGGCAGGTGGATGTTGGACGGCTTGATGTCGCGGTGGATGATCCCGCCCGCGTGGGCGGCGGTGAGGCCGTCGGCCAGGCCGCGCACGATCGGCAAGAGCTCGAGCGGGCTCATCGGCCCCTTCCGGGCCAGGCGCGCCGAGAGGGTCTCGCCCTCCAGCAGCTCCATGGCCAGAAAGAGCGCGCCGTCCGGCAGCTCGCCGACCTCGCGGATCTGCACGACCGCCGGGTGGTGGATCGCCGCCAGCGCCGCGCCTTCCCGCCGGAAGCGCTCGGCGGCCCGCGCGTCGCCCGCCAGCTCCGAGCGCATCAACTTGAGCGCCACCCGCGCGCCGCTCGTCGAGATCGGTCGCCGCGTACACCGATCCCATCCCGCCGGCGCCGATCTCGCGCTCGACGCGGAAACGCCCGCCGAGCACCTCACCGGGCGTCGGCGGGCCGAGGGACGGTTCCACTGCCCGGGCCACCAGCACGCGCAGATATACGTCATCCGCTCCGCCAAGTCCCCCGCGTCGACCGAAGAGTCAGCGCGCGAGCGAATTGCGCTGTGGTCGAAATCGGCGGGGCGCGGGTGCTCGAATCGGCGCATCCCGGCTCCCAACGAAAGAGTTCGGGCTGGACCCCGACCGCCAGAGCGCGCCCCATCCATCCCTTGGCGCGAACTGGGGTCGAGTGGCGCGGACGGAGGGAACGCGGGCCAGCGTTGCTGCCACGTGAGCCGGCGCCAGACGCTTCGCTGCTGGCCCGATGCTACGCGAACTCCTTCGACGCGCGTCGAGCGCGAACCGTCTTCCCAGGCGGGGCGTCGTCGGGGTCATGCGGACAAGGCTGGTGTCACTCGCGTTCGTGCTCGCCCTCGGCGCGGCTGCGACCGCGCCCGGTCCGCGGAGGCGCGACCACGCCGGGTGCACATACGATTCGAATCGGGTGACGTTCTCTCCGCCATCGGCGCGAGCGACGGCGCTCCGGCTCGGGCGGCGACTCCAGTTCCGCGGACGATTGCGCTCTCGCCGTACGACGCGGCGGGCCGAGGCTGCTACCATGCCGCCCCGTGTCGGAGGCACCTACCCGTGTGTTGCGCCGGAGGCTCGAGGAGGTGCTGGATACGCGCCGCGCCTCGAGCATCCTCTTCGAAGCCCTGAACGCGGCCGGAAGCCGCGTCCCGCAGACCGGCGAGGAGCTGCGCGAGGTGGTGCGTGGCCCGCTCCGCGCCGTGTTGGTGCGCGAGCTCGGTGACGAGTCCGCGGACGCGCTCTGCGACCGGATCGAGGAGGAGCTGGCGCCCGCCTACGATGCGCTCGACACGCAGGAGGTGCCGCTGGACGAGCTCGCCGCCGAGACGCGACCGGAGGAGGCGACGACGGCCTTCCCGACGGCCGATCGCGCGGTGCCGATCTTGATCGCCGCCGCGGGCCGCGGGTTCGAGCAGCGTCTGGCCATCGCGCTCGGGGAGCGGCGGGCCGCGCCCTTCACGGTCAGCAGCCACGAGGGGCTGCAGCGGGCGCTCGCGGACGATCCGCCGCCCGTCTATCTGATCGACGCGTCGGACTTTCCCGCCATCGCGCCGAGCCGACTCTTGACGGCCGCACAGGCGCTCCCTTCGACCACCGCCTGCGTGGTGTGGGGCGCAGACCTGCCCTTCGGCCGCAACCTGGTCGCCGCTACCGCGTCGCACGACCGGAACTGGGTGCTGCTCGAGCTGCGGGAGGGGATCGCGCCGCTCCTCGATCTGGTGCGCTCGCGCCGCCGGAGCCGGGTGGCGTGAAGACCGAGCGGATCCACTACGACGACCCGCTGCTCCTCTCGTTCGAGGCGAAGGTGGTGGGCCACGGCGAGCACGCAGGCCGGCCTTCGGTGATCCTCGAGCGGACGCGCTTCTACCCGGAGTCGGGCGGGCAGATGTCCGACCGCGGGGAGCTCGGCGGGCGACCGATCGTCGACGTGCAGCTCGACGCGGAAGGGGTGATCCACCACGTGCTCGAGGGCGCGCCGCCCGAGGTGGGCGTGGTGGTGTCGGGATCGATCGACGAGATGCGCCGGAGAGAGCACATGGCGCTCCACACCGGGCAGCACGCGCTCTCCCGCGCGCTCCTCGACGAGCTCTCGGCGGTGACGGTGTCGAGCCGGCTCGGGGAGCGTGCCTGCACCATCGACGTCGATCGCGACGGGCTGAGCCTCGAGGACGCGCGGCGGGCCGAGGCGAGGGTGAACGCGCTCATCGACGAGGACCGCCCGGTGCGCCAGCACTTCCCGGACGAGGCGGAGCTCGCGCGGCTCTCGCTCCGCAAGCCGCCCCCCGAGACGGATCGGGTGCGGGTGGTCGACATCGAGGGCTTCGACATCACGCCCTGCGGCGGGACGCACTGCACGCACACGGCGCAGATCGAGCTGGTCTGGGTGCAGGGTGTCGAGCGCTACAAAGGTGGAACGCGGATCACCTTCGCGGCTGGGCCGCGGGCGCGGCGGCTCTTGGTGGAGGAGTCGGATGCCTCGAGGCGGGTGGCGGCGGAGCTGAAGTGCGCACCGCCCGAGGTGAGCGACATCGTCGACAAGCTCCGCGGCAAGCTCGACGCCGCGCGCGAGGAAGCGGGCGCGCTGCGGGCAGCGCTGGCGTCGTCCTGGGCGGCGCGCCTCGCCCGTGCGGCGGGCCCGATCGTGGAGGTGGTGGAGGGTGCCGACGCGACGCTCCTGCGCGCCATCGCCGAGCGCTTGGCGGAGGGTGATCGGGTGGTGGCGCTGGCCGCCCCGGAGCCGGAGGGCGTCCACGTCGTGATCGCGCGCGGACCGGACTCGAGCGTGAGCGCCGGGGCGGTATTGAAAGCGCTGGCGCAAGCGGCGGGCGGCCGTGGCGGCGGGCGCCCGCAGCTCGCGCAGGGCCGTCTGCCGGCGGGCATCGACTTCGTCTCCCTCGCACGCGAAGCGCTGTCGGCGCACTGAACTGAGGCGCCACTCGCGCAGCGAGCGAGCAGCGACCGGAGCCATGGCGCCACTCGCGCAGCGAGCGACTCGCCAGCGACGACTCGGGTGGCCCGTTGACGTGTCGTGCACCTGCAGCCGAGCCTCGAACGACCTGCAGCCGAGCCTCGAACGAGCGAAAGCCCCGCGCCCTCGAACGAAGCGAACCCCGCGCGTTGCTCGCGGCTCAGCGTGCGTGATACTGGCGCCGCATGGCGAACGAGAACGAAGCGCGCGAGCCCGGTGAGGTCGTCATCGAGCTCGACTGGTCCGACGAGCCCTCCCCCCTCTACGCGAACGGCGCCCAGATCCTGAGCTCGCAGCGCGAGTTCGCGCTCCTGCTCACGGAGTTCTCGCCCTTCGCGGGCCGCGGCGGCGTGCCGCGCGATCAGCCCCCGAAAGCGAAGATCGTCAGCAGCGTGCGCATGACGCCGGACGTCTTCTTTCAGCTCGCGGCCGCGTGCGCGTCGAACTGGAACAAGTTCGTCAACCGCTACGGGGATCCGAGGGCGCGGTCGCCGAAGTTCAAGCTGATCGGTGGGGGCGAGACCCAGCTCGAGGGGCTCGAGCCGCCCGGCTCCGGCCCGACCGAGTAGCCCATCACCCTTTCCGCCTCGCACATCCAGCAGGAGCTCGATCTCGCGGGTCGTGTTCCGTTGTTCGTGAAATCACGAGCCAAGAGGCCTCACTCGCGCTTGCAGACGCGCTCCACGGCGGAGAGCAGCGACGCGAGCGCGACCGGCTTCGCGAGGAACGCGGCGGCGGAGAGCTCCTCGCCGACCTGGCTCGCGTCGGCGTGCGCGGTGAGGACGATGACCGGGATGTCCCGTAGGCCGGGCTCCGCCAGCTGGCGCTCGCGAAAGGTCCAACCGTCCATCACGGGCATCATCAAGTCGAGCAAGATGACACAGGGAGGCGCCCCGGCGTGGAGCAAGCGCAGCGCGTCTTCTCCGTTGACTGCGCAGGATGTGCGGTAGCCGTGCCCGCTCAACACGTCGGCGACGATCTCCCGCAAATCCTGGTCGTCCTCGACCACCATGACGGAATGCTCGTGCTCCTCTCGCGCGTCGACGGTCATGGTCTCTCCGGTTCGAGGTCGTGCATCGCGCAGGCGCGGCAGCTCGATCGAGAGCGTGGTGCGCCCTACTCCTAGTCCCCACCGGGCCGTGACCATGGTCGTTCGTGAACGGCCAAGAACGAGGACCCCGGCTCACTCCTCGCGGGGCTCGGAGGACGAGGGCAGCACGATGCGGAACTCGGAGCCGCGCTCGGGAGCGCTCTGGAGCTCCACGTGCCCGCCGTGCGCTTCGACGATCCGTCGCACCACGGAGAGCCCCAGGCCGGCGCCCGGAGCCAGGTCGGCCGCGCGACCCGCGCGACGGAAAGGCTCGAAGATGCGGGCGTGCTCCTCGGGCGGGATGCCGACGCCGCGGTCACACACTGCGAGGATGGCGTCGGCGCCCCTCTTCTCGACTCGCACCACGATGTCGCCGCCGTCGGGTGAGTACTTGATCGCGTTCGAGACCAGGTTGCCGACCACCTGATCGAGCCTGGTCGGGTCCGCGCGGATCGTGACGGGGGCTTCGGGGACCTCGAGGCGCACGGCGTGCCGAGGCGAGGTTCCGCCGTAGAGCTCCACCGCGCTGCGGGCGGCTTCCCGCAGGTCGACGCCGTCCTCGAAGCAGAGCGCGACCCCGCCGGCTTCGATGCGGCTGGTGTCGAGGAGGTCGTCCACCATGCGCGTGAGACGATCGATGTTGCGCCGGAGCACGCCGAGCGCTCGCGCCCCGGACTCGCGCGAGGCCAGCGAGGGCTCGAGATCGTGCAGCAGGTCGACGGTGATCTTGAGCCCGCTCAGGGGGTTCCGAAGGTCGTGGGCCACGCCGGCGATGAACGTGAGCTGCTGCTTGCGCTGGTCGGCGAGCGCGCGGGTGGTCTCGTTCAGCACCTCGGCGATGCGACGGATCTCCTCGGGACCCTCCTGGGGGGCGCGTGCCGGTGGCCCCTTCTCCCGCAGCGCGTCCAAGGACGCGACGATCCGCCCGAGCGGGAGGATGACCCAGCCGCGGATGCCCAGGAGGAGGATCAAGAGGCTGATGAACACCACCACGATCCCGATCCCGCCGCCCATGGTCGCGCGCCGGCTCACCGCCGCCGTGCTCGTTTCCGAGGCCCGGAGCGCGCGCGTGTATTGCGTCCGCATCTCCGCGATGCCGTCCAGCGGCACGCCGAGGCTCTCACGGGTCTCTTGGACGATGCGCTCGAGGGGGAGCCCGGCGTCGTCCAGCTGGGACCGGGTCTCCACGTAGCTCGCGATCTCGGCGCGCAGGACGGCGACCTCCGCCTGGTCGCTCGGCGACTGGGAGAGCCCCGCGGCGCCGTCGAGGTGGGCCTGGATGGCGGCGAACGCGTTGTCCCGTTGCTCTACGAGCACCGGATCGTGGCTGCCGACGACCAGGTTGCTGATGCGGTTGTAGCGGAGGAGTGACGACTCGACCCCGGCGAGCTCGGCGTTGCGCTCGCTGTCGAGGACGAGGGCCTGCACGGCGTGGTGCATCGTCCGTGTGGAGGCGATCCACGCCACCGCCATCCCAATCGCGAGCAGGGCACCGGTCGCGAAGGTCGCGATGGCGAGGTTCCGCAAGCTGGGCGGTTGAGGTCGGCGGCGGACCGGTCGGGCTCGCCCCACGGCCGCGGTGGTAGCCACGGGGGAGACCTAATCGCCCACGCGGCGTGAGGAGTCCGCAGCGCGGAGGCCTCGTCCACCGACGCCGCATCTCGAGGTGTTCGGCGTCCGTCGCGCTGGCGTCGCTCATCCATTTTCGCGCGTACCCCTTGGCGGACCCCGAAGGGGGGCTAGTCGGCCCTTCGGGCGCTACAGGCGGCCCGTCGCTCCCGCTCTCCCCCACCTGACGTGTGAACGACGGGCCGCCCGCCCTTTCCTCTAGTGCGGGATCCATCCCGTAGAAGGGGACCTGGCTTGTCCCGACGCTCCAGGGCGGCGTTGCTCCTCCTCGCCGATGCAAAAGCATCGACTCGTCCGAGCGCCTTGCCCTGAAACGCCGGTCCGGCGCCATCTCCCCCTCTACCGGTCGGATCTCCGCACTAGTTTGCCGAAGCCGCGGGCGGATGCCGTAGCGCTGGACTGACCCTGGCCGCGTGCCTAGGACGTTTCTCGTGAGCGGCGATGCGAGCATGGCAGCGCTCGCGGCGTTCATTCGCGCTCGAACGAACGAGATCGTGGCGAGCTGGGCGGCCCGAGCGACGGGGCTCCGAGGGGCCGAGGGGCTCGGCTCGGCCGCGCTCATCGATCATCTCCCGCCCTTGCTCGCGCGGGTCGCCGACATCGTGGACGGCACGGGCTCCGGGGAGGACGTGCCGGCGCCCCGCGATCTCGCGGAGGCGCACGCGACGATGCGGCTCGCCCAAGGTTTTCCGATCGGCGAGATCGTCCGGGAGCACGCGCTCCTCCGTTGCGCGATCGTGGATCTTCTCGATCGGGAAGGCGAGGTGCCCTCGCTCGGCGCGCTGCGCGTCTTGGACGAGGCGCTCGACGACGTGGTCGCCGGATCGGTGGCCGCCTACGCCGCGGCGCGCGATCGTTGGCTCCAGTCGCTCGATCGGATCGGGGCGGCCGCTCTGGAGAGTCTCTCCCTCGACGATTTGCTGCGCCGCTTGCTGGAAGCGTTCGTCGAGACGACGTCGGCGGCGGACACGGCGTCGATCCTGCTGGTCGAGGACGGCGAGCTCTGTCTGCGTGCGTCGGTCGGATTTCGCGGCGAGGTGGCAGGCTTCTCGCTACCGATCGGCGAGGGGTTCTCGGGTCGGATCGCCGCCACCCGCGCCCCGTTGCAGGTCGAGGATGCCGCGCACGATCCCCTGGTCCGACCGGAGTGCCCGCGGCGCGACGTCGTCCGAGCGCTCTACGGTGTCCCGCTGATTGAGGAGGGGGAGCTGCTCGGTGTCGCGTGCATGGGCTCGCTGACGACGTTCGGGTTCACCCGCCCCGACCAGCAGATCTTCGGCGCCATGGCGGCGCGGGCGGCGGGTGCGATCCACCGCGCGATGTTGCACGAGGCGGCGGAGCTGCGGGCGCGGCAGCAGCGCGCGGTCGCGGACTTCGGCTGGCACGCGCTGCAGGCGGCCCGGCTGGACGAGGTCTTCGAGGATGCGGTCGAGACCATCTCCGCCACTCTCGACGTGGAGATGGCGAAAGTGTTGGAGCTCGACCAGTTCGAGCACACGCTCTTGCTCCGCGCGGGCGTGGGGTTCGGACCGGGCGTGGTGGGCACGGTGCGGGTGGACGCGGGGCCAGGCTCGCAGGCGGGCTACACGCTCGCGGCCCGATGCCCCGTCATCGTCGACGACCTCCGCTCCGAGACGCGCTTCGCCGGCGCGCGCGTGCTGCTCGATCACGGCGCGGTCAGCGGGATCACCGTCGTCATCCGCGCGCACGGGGCGAAGGAACGTGCGTTCGGCGTGCTCGGGGTCCACACGCGGCGGCATCGCACGTTCACCGCCGACGACGTCGCGTTCCTGGAGAGCATGGCCAACATCATCTCGGCCACGATTGAACGAGCCGAGGACGAGCACCGCGTGCGTCAGGCCGAGGAGCGCTTCCGACTCATCGTCGAGCAGGTTCAGGACTACTCCATGGTCCTCCTCGACTCGTCGGGTCGCGTGGAGAGCTGGACCGCGGGCGCGGTGCGGATGACCGGTTGGGAGGAGAGCGAGGCGCTCGGCCGACACATCGCGACGTTCTATCCGGTCGAGGACGTCCGAGCCGGTCGACCGGGGCGTTTCTTCGCCGAGGCGCGGACGGTCGGTCACGCGGAGGACGAGGGTTGGCGGATCCGCAAGGACGGGAGCCGCTTCTGGGCCAACGTGACTCTGACGCGGCTCACCTGCGACGAGGGCGAGATTCGGGGTTTCGCCATGGTCACGCGCGACCTGACCGACCGCCGGCGCGCCGAGGGCCGTCATCACTTCTTGGCGGATGCCAGCCGCCGCCTCGCCGAGTCGCTGGACGTCGACGCGACGCTCCGATCCATCGCGCAGCTCTGCATCGAGCGCCTCTCCGACTGGTGCGCGATCGATCTCCTCAACGACGACGGGACGCTGCGACGGGTCACGATTCGAGCATCGCGACCCCATGAAGAAGAAGCTGGTCCGCGAGCTGGAGGAGCGCTTTCCGACGGCGCCCCACAAGAGCATTTCGCGTCAGGTGTCTCGCACCGGGGAGGCCGTGTGGATCCCCGAGATGACGGACGAGATTCTGCGCGAGTACGCATCCGGTGAGGAGCACCTGGCGATGCTCCGGCGGCTCGAGCTGCGCTCGTACATCTGCGTTCCGATGCGCGTGGCCGGTCGGGTGCTCGGCACGATCACGTTGGGGAGCGACGACGCGCGCCGCCTGCACGACGAGATCGATCTCGAGGTCGCGGAGGAGCTCGCCCAGCGGGCCGCGCTCGCGCTGGAGAACGCGCGGCTCTACCGCTCGGCGCAAGAAGCGATCAGGCGGCGCGAGGAGGTGCTGGCGGTGGTCTCCCACGACCTGCGCAACCCGCTGAACGTGGTGCAGATGGGCGCGACGCTCTTGGCCGAGGGCGGAGCGGCGGCGCCCGGCTGGGTCGAGGACCAGGCCAAGCGCATCTCGAGGGCCGCGCAGCGGATGAATCGACTCATCCAGGATTTCCTGGACCTCGCGAGCCTGGAGAAGGGGCGACTGACCTTGATCCGCCACCCGGAGGATCCCGCGAGCATCGCTCGGGAGAGCTGCGAGGCCTTCCGAGGGCCGGCGCGTGAAGGGGGGATTGAGCTCGAGCTGGACCTCGCCGATCACCTGACCGACGTTCTGTGCGACCGCGATCGGATCCTACAGGTGCTCGGGAACCTCCTCTCCAACGCGGTGCGGATCACGCCACGGGGCGGCACGGTGGCGTTGCGGGTGGTCCCGAGCGACGGTGAGGCGGTGTTCGAGATCCGCGACACCGGGCCCGGGATCCCGGCTGACGAGCTCCCCCACCTCTTCGAGCGCTACTGGCGCGGCCGAGGCGTTGCGTACCGCGGGACCGGCCGCGGGTTGGCCATCGCCAAGGGCATCGTCGAGGCGCACGGCGGGCGCATCCGGGTCGAGAGCGAGCCGGGCCAGGGAGCGAGGTTCCTCGTCGCGATCCCGAGCGCGGGTCAGGCGACGTAGAAGATTGGGCGGCGCTGGCGCGCGAACACACGGACCAGGCGGCGAGCCTCGTCGTCGAGGCCGCACATCTTCAGCCCGATGCCGGCCGGCGCGTCCGGGCCCGCGGCCTCGGAGGGACGGATCGACTCCACCAGGGCGGGCGTGCGGAATCGATGTCCGGCGGGGAGGAGGACGGTGACGTAGACGGGGGTGCCGACCGCCAGCCGCGAGTAGGTCGCCAGGAACACCCCGTCGGGGTGGGACTCGTCGAAGCCCGCGTAGAAGTTGCTCTCGCTGTTCGGCGCCAGCGCTGTCTCGAGCTCGGGGAGCGGGTCGAGCGCGTCCACCGCGTTCCAGGGGCCATCGTCCAGATTGACGTCGAAGTCGAGGTCGTCGTCGAGGTTGTCGAGATCGGGACGGAGGCGCACGCCCGACTCCTCGAGGGCCTCGGCTTCGCGCAGACGCGCCCGGAGCTGCTCGAGCATGTCGGTCGTCAGCAGGTGCTCGCCCGCGGCGCGGGCGGTGCTCGTGCGCTGCTCGCCGGTGGCCACCACGAGGTCGGGGACCGTCCGCTCTTCTTCGTCGCGCGGCGTCACGGAGCGCGCGTATCCGATCCAGGTGTTGCCGGAAGACATGGGAAGCCGACGGTGCTGCATCATGTCTCCCACTACGTCAAGCCGATGGCCCGTCTTCCCTCCCACCGGCGTGTCGGCACCGGGCGCGGCGCGCGCACGCCCCGGAGGGGATTCCGGGTCGCGTCGGCAGCCATGTTAGGGTCGGCCCGGATGTTCCGTGTGATTCGACTCTCCACCGCGATCTTCGCGCTTTTGCTCTCTGCGCCGGCCCAGGCGCAGCAGGACGAGGGCGAGCTGCCGCCCGTGTTCAGCTCCGACCGTCCCGGCTTCGCGAACACCACGGCCGTGGCCGCGCGGGGGCACCTCACCACCGAATTCGGCGCCAACGTGCAGCTCGGCGATCCGACCACCACCGTCGATCTGCCGAACCTCTGGTTCCGGACCGGCATCCTGGACTGGCTCGAAGCGCGCGTCCGGGCGCCGGATGCGTACGGTGTCTTCCAGCAGGGCGCGACGCCCTCGTACGGGCTCGACGATCCCGCGGTCGGTTTCAAGGTGGGCGGCTCGGTCGCCGACGGAGTCGCCATCAGCAGCGACTGGGAGGTCTCGCTCCCGCTCGGCACCGACGGGTTCGGCGCGAACGAGCCGGAGCTCCGGGCCGACGCGCAGATGGACTGGAACTTCTGGGGGCCGCTCTCTTTGACGCCGAACGTCGTGGCCTCCGTGCGGGTGGCACAGGATCCGATGACGGGCCGCTCGGTGCGCTACTTCCAGGGCGGCGGGAGCCTCAAGCTCACCTATCAGATCCTCGACGTGCTGGCGGTGTTCGTACAGGGCTACTCGATCGCGAGCGACCAGAAGCCACTCTCGGTCGTGGTCGGCGGCGGCATCTACGGCATGGTCATGCGCAACTGGCAGCTCGACGCGAGCTTCAACGCCGGGCTCATGAGCCAGGACATGCCCCCGACGGTCTCCGCGGGCACGACCGTGCTCTGGTGAGCCGTCCCGCGTTCCGAGCGATGTCCGAGGCTCAGCGGACGCCGATGATCAGGAGGCGGCGGACTCGCGCGGGTTGCGGGCCGATGCCGTGCATGGTGCGCTCGGTCGCACCGGCCGGCTCGCTCCGCGAGGCGACGGCTCGCACCGGCAGCGCGCGGACGCTCGGTCTCGCTTCGGAGACGCTCGGCTCGGGCGGGCGCTTTTTCGCCGGGCGCAGCGGCCGGACCGTGGCCATCCGCGCGAGCCACTCACGGCGCGTGGCGTAGCTCGCGTTCGCCGGCTCGCGGGCCGTGAGCTGGTCGTAGATCCGGAGCGCGCGGTCCACGTAGCCCTGCTCGAGCTGCAGCTCGGCCATCTCCTCGGGCGTGAGCTCCCGCGTGGTGTCGAGCAGCGCGCTCAGCTCGGCGTAGGGGTTGGCGATGGACACGCGGGCCGACCTTGCGAAGGGCGGGCCAGCGATCGCGGGGCGAGATCACGCCGGAATCCGGCCGTCCGTGAACGCGGCTTCACGCTCTCGATCGGGTGGGGCCATTCACGCAGGGGCTGCGCGGGCGGTCGCTCAGCGCTCGGGCCGGCGCTCGCGCATCGTGACCAGCTCCTCGGCCGCCGTCGGGTGGAGGCCTACGGTGTTGTCGAGCTGTGCCTTGGTCGCTCCGCAGGTGAGCGCGACGGCGAAGCCCTGGATGATCTCGGCGCTCTCCTCGCCGACCAGGTGTACGCCCAGCACCCGATCGCTCTTCGCGTCGACCACGAGCTTCATGAACGCACGCTCGGAGCTGCCGCTCAGCGTGTGCTTCAGCGGTCGGAACTCGCTGGTGTAGACATGAACGTCGCCATATCGAGCGCGCGCGTCCGCCTCGGTCAGCCCCACCGTGGCCAGCGGTGGCAGGGAGAAGACCGCGGTGGGGACGGTGTCGTAGCGCACCGGGCGGCCGCCCTGGCCGAAGACGTGGCCGACGAACGACATCGCCTGCGCGATGGCCACCGGCGTCAGGGTGGCCCGCTCGATCACGTCTCCGAGCGCGTAGATGCTCGGCACGGAGCTTTGGTAGTGCTCGTCGACCACGATTGCGCCCGTCTCGGTGCGCTCCACGCCGAGCGCCTCGAGGCCGATGCCGCTCGTGTTCGGCGAGCGCCCGATGGCGTAGAGCACCGCGTCCACCTCGAGCTCCTCTTCGTGCGAGAGCTCCGCCTCGATCGATCCGTTCGGGCCGTCCTCCAGGCAGCGCACGGAGGTGTTCATGAGGAAGCGGACGCCCTTCTTGCGCATCTCTTCCACCAGGAAGAAGCGCGCGTCGTCGTCGAACCCGCGGAGGGGGTGTGGGCCGCGGTAGGCCAGAGTGACCTCGCTGCCGAGGCCGCGGAAGATCGAGGCCATCTCGAGCGCGATGTAGCCGCCGCCAACCACCAAGAGGCGCTCGGGCATCGACTCCAGATAGAAGACGTCGTCGCTGATCCAGCCGCGCTCGCTGCCGGGCTCGCTCGGTCGGATTGGCTGGCTGCCGGTGGCGACGAGGACGTGCTCGGCGCGGTAGCGGGTGTTCGCGCCGTGCTCGTCGCGGAGCTCGATGGTGTGCGCATCGATCAGGCGCGCGCGCCCGGAGAGGAGCGTGCAGCCGGCGCCGTGCAGGAGCCGCTCGTAGACGCCGTTCAGCCGGGCGATCTCCGGCGTCCTTGTTCCGGATGAGGCTGGGCCAGTCGAAGGTGCCCTCGCCGGTCCATCCGAAGCCGGCCGCGCCGGCCATCTCGTCGCGGAGCGCGGCGGCGTACACGAGGAGCTTCTTCGGCACGCACCCCACGTTGACGCAGGTGCCCCCGAGGAAGCGCTCCTCCGCGATGGCCACGCGGGCGCCGGCCTTGGCCGCCATGCGCGCCGCCCGTACGCCGCCCGAGCCGGCGCCGATGACGAAGAGGTCGAAGTCGTTGCTCACCCGCTCTGGTTACCACGTGGGCCCGGACGGTGCCCTCGCCTCGCGCGGTGCTCCGGGAGCACAGTCAGCGATTGGAGGAGGCCTCCTCCAGCGGGGCGTCGTCGCCGGCGGTCCAGCGCTCGGTGACCTCGTCGGCGGGGACGGGCATGGGGCCGCAGGCGGAGGCGAAGAGCGCGAAGAGGAGGATCGAGAGGAGCTTCTTCATGGCGCGATCTCCAACGTGCGGCCGGGGGTGAGGGTCAGCGCAAAGGGGCGCGACGCGTCGTAGGCGGCGACGTCCAGCCCGCGGGTCCGGCCCGAGGCGATCCAGCGCCAGGGGAGCGGGAGACGGTGGGTCGCGCCCTCCGCCAGCGTCGCCAGGTGGAGGCGGAGCACGCCGGCGCCGTCGGGCGGATTCGACCTCTTGGACGGCGCTCGAGCGGCGGAGCGAGGCCATCGCTTCAGCGTCCAGCTCCGCCCCGCCCGGGAGGGTGATCTCCACGATCGGCGCGCCCACGGCTCCGCTCCCTTCGACCACGAGCTCGAGCGCGGAGCGGTCGCCGGCGCGGCCCGGATCGCCCTCGATGCGGGTGCGGAGCGGTCCGTCCGCGCGCGCTCGAGTGGGGGCCACGAAGCGCGACTCCAGCCGTGCCAGCACCGGCCGCACGCCGCGCACCTCGACGCTGGAACCGGCGGGGAGGGCGAGCTCGGCGCGGCCGTTCTCGAGCTCGAGCGCCCGCGCGGCGCCGTTCACCGAGAGCTCCACCCGCGCCGGTGCGTCCACGCCGAACGCGCCGTACACGCTGGCCGCCGCTGCCCAGAACGCCCCGTCGACGCCGGTGCGCGCCGCCATGTAGAGCCGCGACGCGGCCGAGGCCGCCAGCTCGTCGGCGAGCGCGTCGTCGCCGGTCTGCCGCGCCGCGATCGCCAGGGCCAAGGTGCCGATCCAGTCGTCTCCCGGCCGCTCGGCGTCGCCCGGGAGCCAGCGCCGGCCGCTGGCGTCGCGAGTGAGCGCCGCGCTCGCGCGCTCGAGCAGCGCCAGGCCGGGCGCGTCCTGCCGATCCACCACCAAGAGCGCCGCCGCCATGCGGGCCATCACCGCCGGCTGATCGGTGATGGTGGCCAGCGCGCGCCAGCCGTCCCGCCGGAGCCGCACGATCAGATCGGAGGTCGGGTCGCCGCCGGTCTCCGGCACGCCCGGTGCGGCGGGCGCGAGCGCGGCGAGCACGGCCGCGCGATCGCGGAGATCGTCGCCGAGCGATCGGCCGAGCGCGCTGGCGACGTTGGGGACGCCGGTCTCTCCGCTGCTGGCCCACGCGGAGAGTGCGCAGGCGGCCTCCACACCGGAGAGGCCGCTGCCGTCGGGGCCCGCGGCGCGGGTGAGCGCGGCCAGCATGCTCGGATCCACATCGTCGCCTCGCAGCGCCGCCGCCCAGGCGAAGGGAGCCGGGTGCGAGGCCCGCAGCGCGTCGAACATCGGGTCCGATGCAAGCGATCGTGGCGCGCGGACGATCAACCGGCCGCGCCAAGGCGTCGCGCCCTCCGGCACGGGCGCGCTCAGCGCCGTCTGCGCCCCGAACGCGCTCGCGTGCCTTCCGCGCAGCTCGCCCGCCGGGACCACCCGGATCCGTGCCTCGTGCGACCAGACCTCGCGCTCGCCGGCGCGCACCGCGATCCGGACGCTCGCGATGCCCGCTCGCTCGGCGCGCAGCGTCGCCCTTTGGTCCGCTCGCTCGATGGAGAGCGCGCCGCCCGCCGCCTCCACCGACACCGAGGGCGCCGGCGCGTCGCCGAGGCGGATGACGGCGAGCGGTACGGTGAGCGTCTCGCCCGGCCGCATCACCTCCGGCAGCTCCACCCGGACGGCGTAGGGCGCACCGGCCACCAGCTCCTCGCTCGCGCTCGAAGGCGGTGAGGCGGCGGAGAAGCGAAGCGCCACCACGCGATAGCGCCGCCGCTCGCGGGGTAGGCTCCACGTGCGCGTCGCGGGGCCCACGCCGCCGAGGAGCGCGCGGGGCGAAGGGACGGGCACCGGATCGAAGCGCGCCGGGCGTACCGGCGGCGGGAGCGTGGGCGCGCTGCTGGTCTCCACCTCGCTCTCCAGGGGCGACTCGGGGGACGCGCCGAAGAGCGCCCCGAGGCTCGTCACCATCGAGCGTCCGAGGGCGACGCCGTTCAGCCGGGCCAAGAGCGTGTCCTCGCCCACCGCTTCGGCGTAGAGACCGCCCGAGGGGAGCACCCGCGCGAAGGGGTCGGCCATGTCGTCGCGTGTGCCGAAGCGTCCGTCCGGGCCGGCGCTGACCAGCTCCCAACCGGGAACCGGCTGCATGAATTCGAAGCGCGCGCGGCCGCGGACCGGACGCAGCGAGAAGGGGTTGCCCCATGCGTCGAAGAGGTGCGGACGATCCGGATACTCGTGCCAGCTCACGTCTCCAGCCTCGAGCATCGCCACCAGGTACTGCGAGGATATTCCCCGCCGGGCCCAGCTCAGATCGAGCTCACGATCGTGGACGAGCTCCCGCAGCATCCGCGCGAGCCGCCACAGGCGCTCGCGGGTGATCCGCCGCGCGACGTTGTCGTAGGTGAAAGAGGCGTCCATCGCCCGGAGCCCGGCGACGTCGAGAGGCTCTCCGTCGAGTGAAGCCGCGTTCTCGCCGCCGACCCCCGCGCTCGGCAGCGCGGCGTCGAGGATCTCGGTCACGAAGCGATGACCGCGGGCGTCGCGTACGGCGACGTCCTCGAGCCGCCCCGGAACGTTCGCGGCGACGTACTCCTCCACCGCCCGCATGAGCCGCCCGATGCGCCCTCGGACGAAGCGAGCTCGCGTGCGCCAAGGGTCGCGCAAGAGCCCGAGGCGCGCCGGCTCGCTCGGCATCGGCAGCGGCGTTGGCGCGCCCTCGCGCAAGACCGCGCTGGCGCTCTCGTCGCGCGGCGTGCGGGAGGCGAGCAGCATCCGGATCGCGCCTTCCCCGAGCCCCTCGTCGAGCGCGGCGCCCACGGGGCCGATCACCGAGCGGACGGCGCCGGTCAGCGTGCTCGCGGCGGCCGGCTCGAGCGCGAAGATGGCCACGGTGTCGCTCCCGGCGACGTCGCCGGCTCGGGATCCGTCGCGATCGGCACGGAGCGTGAACGTGCTCGGCGTGGGCCCGACCCAGAGCAGCGTGCCACCGCCGCGCACCTCGCGCGCGTCGCTCAGGATCGCCCTCGCGCGCAGCCAGACCTCCCCCCGTGTCTCGTCCGGGAGGGCGATCGCGGCGCTCGTCTCGCGGGCAGCGATCCTCGCCTGCGCCACCGGCACCCATCCCTGCGTGGTGTGCACCAGCGCGCTGAGCGCGATCGGTGTCCGCATCACCGAGGGCCGGCGGAGCAGCCGCGCCTCCACCCGGCGCGGGCTGGTCACCGCGGCACGGATGGCCACGGTCGCGTCCGGGTCGACCGGAAGGCAGAGGCTCTGTCGGTGCTCGCCGACGCGCAGCTCGGCGGCGGCGGCGGTGGTCCCGCCGCAACGTTCACCGGGCGCCGGGGCGCCGACCGTCCCGCTCAGGATCGCCACCCCGTCGTCGTCGGTCATCGCCGTCAGCCGCCCACCGAGCCGCGGCGCGTCCAGCTCCACCTCGCGACCGGCCAGCGGCGCGCCGTCGGCGCCACTGACCCTCACGAGCACGCGCCCTTCCAGCTCGGGCACGAGCGCCGCGCCCTCGACCGCCCAGGTGGCGAAGACCGACTCGCGCGCGATGCGGACGTCGGCGGCGCCCGCGCCGGTGCCGTAGGCGGGGTGTACCGCGCGCACCTCGAAGCGGTGGTCGGCGTAAGGCGCGCCCGACCATTCCGGGATCGGGTGCGGCATGCGCGCGCGACCGTCGGCGCCGGTCCGCCGGACGACGCGCTCGGACTCGGGCCGGCCCTGCTGATCCGCCCACTCCAGTCGCGCGCCCTCGACCGGTACCCCGTCGGGCGTGCGCACCAGGACGTCGATCGAGAGCGGGCCTTCCCCGGGCGAGACCACTCGCCGCGCGGCCACCGCGAGCACCGAGAGCGCCTGGCGGGTGAACGGCACCACGCGGACGGTCGAGGTGGCGCCGAACCCTTCCACTTGGGCCGTCACGCTCACGTCTCCGGGTTGATCCGGGAGGGTGACGCTCGTGGCGAAGGTCCCGGCGGCGTCGGTCCGCAGCGTCCGTGGCGGTCCGAGCGGCCCGCGATCGCGAGCGCTCACCACCACCTCGTGTCCGGCCACGGGCGCGCCGCGGGCGTGATCGATCACCCGGCCGAATGCGGCGATGGTCGCGCCCGGCGGGGCGTGGTCGCGGTCGACGAAGAGCTCGGTGGTGAAGCGCGGCGCGAGCGACGAGATCGACCTCGAACACCCGCCGCACGCCGCGGGGCGAGACGGCCTCCAGCATCAGGTGCGGCGCGCGGTCCATCTCGTCGGGGATGGTCAGCTCAATCGTCGCGCGCCCGTCCGCGTCGGTCGTCACCTCCGCCAGCGCGTCGGCCGGCGAGTACGACCAGGTGGCGCGGATCGTGGACCCGGGGCTGACCCGTAGAATCGCGCCGCCGGACGACTTCGTAGAGGGTCGTGTACCAGCGCACGCGCCCGCCCGGCGTGGCCGAGAGCGAGCCCTCGATGCCCATCTCGAGCCCGGTCACCTCACCGGCGTCGACGCGGCGTCGGGCGAAGGTCTGCGCGCTGGCGTGCGGCGCGGCCACGAGGAGCGCCAACGCGAGCGTGGCGAGGAAAGAACGCATCGTCGACCTCATCGCTGCACCTCGGCCGGCCGGATCTCGAGCGCGCGCGGCCCCAGCACCGTCGGATCGTCGGGTCTGTCCTCCGCGTAGCCGGTCGCGCCGAGGCCCATCAGCCGCCCGGGCACGCTCCAGCGGAAGGGGAGGGGGATCCGCACCTCGTTGCCGGGCCGGAGCGGCGCCAGCGTCAGCGTCAGCACGCCGTTTCCGCGCTGCGCCGAGCGCACGTGCCAGCCGAGCCGCGTCCGGTCCTGCTCGGTCAGCTCGGCGCCGGTCGGGACGTCGATCTCGACCATCGGCGTCGGCAGCGTGCGCGGCGAGCGGTTGCGCACGACGAGCTCGAGCTCGGAGACGTGATCCAGCGCGCCGACCTCACCCTCCACGCCGAGGACCAGCGGTCCGGGCCCCGAAGGGCGCACGCTCCATGGGAGCCCGTAGTCCGCGTCCACCCGCACCCAGAGCGGCGCGCCGTCCCGCGCGACCACGCGAACCGTGTGATGGCCGGGCGCGGAGAGCGACTCGACGTCCAGCTCGCCGGCGCCGTCGACCAGCGCGACCGTGCGCGCCTCGCCGTCCACGAACACGCGCGCCTCCGTGACCGGCTCGCCGTCCATCAGCCGGTCGGCCGTGGCCCGGGTCAGCGCGCGCACGTCGTTGGGCAGCCCGTGTCCGAGCGAGGCCCAGCGCGCCAGCGTCCGGAGCAGCGTGAACGCCTCCTCGCGGTGGCCGAGTGAGAGCTCCGCCATCGCCAAGAGCGCCGTGGACCGGAGGGGAGTCTCGACGGTCGGCAACCAGCGGTCCTCGCCCACACGCACGGTGTAGCGGTCGAGCCTGCGGCAAAGCTCGGCCACGCGTGATCGGCTCTCGGGCGCAGCCCA
This sequence comes from uncultured Pseudomonadota bacterium, assembly GCA_963832725.1. GTDB lineage: Bacteria > Myxococcota_A > Polyangia > Polyangiales > Sandaracinaceae > JAEZBP01. Next base: position 610,336 of record CAWHVG010000005.1, on the reverse strand, counting down.
GCCGAGCGCGGCGGCCGCGGCCACCCAGGTCTCGGGATCGTCGGTCGCGCCGACCGACTCGGCCGACACGTTGCGGGCCAAGCGCTCGATGAGGGCGCTCGCTTCACCTTCGGTCCGCCCCGCGAATCGGAGCGAGCCCGATCAGGCTGAGCGAGCGCACCCGGACCGAGCGCGCCAGGTCGTCGTGGCCGAGCGCGTCGAGCTGCGCGGTGAGCGAGGCGAGCGAGGCGCGCATGACATCGGTGTCGGCGCGCGCGGGCTGCCACGACGCCGCGAACGCGAACGCGTGGGCCACCGGATCGCGCGCGTCCGACTCCATCGGCGCGCTCGGCCCGTGCGGCGCCCAGTACGCCCAGGGCGCGCCATTGGGGGCGGGCAGCATCGCCAGCCCCACCGCCAGACGGACACGCCCGCGCCGCGGGTCGGCCGCCGCCGGGACGTCCAGCTCCACCATCCCGCTGCCGGCCGCGAGCGCGTCGCGCTCCACGTGGACGCGGCGGGACGCCGGCAGCACGCGGATGGGCCGGCGTACCGCGTCGAGCGCCTCGCCCTCCAGATCGGTGACCACCACCGCCAGCCGACCTTCGCCGACGCGATCCAGAGGGAGCTCCACCGGCACCACCGACGCATCGCCCGGCGCCAGCGTCAGCACGCGCGGCTCCGAGGCGGGCACGCCGAGCTCTGCTTCCTCGAGCAGCGTCACCCTCACCTCGCGCGGCGTCTCCCCCCGGTTCGACACCCGCAGCGGCAAGCGGAGCCGATCGCCAACGCGCGCTTGCTCCGGCACGGGCGCGTCGATCACGATGTCGCGATCGACCTCGATCCGCGCGTCGTCCGACCAGATCCAACCGTCCTCGCGCCAGACGATGGTCTCGATCAGGTAGGTCGTCACCGCGTCGGCGAGCGGGATCTCGACCTCGGTCGTGCCGGAAGAATCGATCTCGACCGCGGGACGGAAGAGGAGGGTCGGGGGGAAGCGTTCGCGGACCACCCGCGCCAGCCCCGACACCTGCACGTTGGAAGTGCCCACCCTGCCTCCGAGAGCGCTGCTGCGCAGACCCATCCCGCCGGCGCCCGCGCCGTAGCCCGACCCGGTCCCGCTGCCGTGCCCGACGGTGCCGAGGCCCCCCAGGATCACCCCCTCGCTCACCTGCGCGCTCACCGCGTCGCCGATTCCCTCTTCCATCACCTCCGCGTTGGTGCGCCGGTAGGCCTCCGTGAGGGCGGCGAGGGTGCGCTCGGTCGGGGAGAGGATGGCGAGCCGTCGCATCAGCGCGTCCTCGCCCGACGCGACCGCGTAGACCGTGCCGGCCGGTACCACACGCGCGAAGGGATTGCGCACGTCGTCGGCGGTGCCGGCGCGGCCGTCGGGCCCGGGCGAGACCAGCTCGAGGTGTGCGGCCCGCGGCGAGAGCGCGAAGAGCGGCGCGCCGCGGATGGCGCGCAGCGTGAACCGGCCGCCCCACGGGTCGTCGAGCGCGCTCCCGTCGATCACGCCGCGCTCCACCATGCGCGGCAGCCAGCGCTCCCACGGCTCGCGTGAGGCCATCCGCGCTCGCGGCGACGCGTCTTCGCCCGGATCGAGATACCCGGCGAGGTTCACCATCAAATTCACCAGCCGGGCGCGGGCCACGCGGCGGGCCACGTTCTCGTACTCGAAGCTCGAGTCGACGGCCTCGATCATCGAAGGCGTGAGCTGTCCACCCCCGAGGGTCTCGTAGTCCTCCAGGAGGTCGTCGCGGAAGCGGCGCCGTGTCCCCGCGCCGGTCGTCAGGGCGTCGAGCCCGCCGGACGCCAAGGCCTGTTCGAGTCGCCGCTCGAGCTCGCGCATCGGCTCGGCCACGCCGCGGCGGGCGAGCTCGTGGGCGCGGGTCCACGGGTCGCGAGGCAGAACGCGCTCGGGGGCGCTCTCCGTCTCCGGCAGGCCGAGCGCGTCGACCAATGGCGGCGCCACCTCGGGCGGGCCGTCCACGCTCGCGCTCGCGGCCAGCGCCGCGCGGGCCAAGCGCTCGGCGGCGGCGTCCCCCGGGTCGAGCACGGCGCGATTGAACGCGCCCTGCAGGAAGTCGCGCCGGAAGGGCCGCTCGCCGCCGTGCGCCGCCAGGTCGCGCACGAGCACCGCCGCGAAGCTGCGCGGGGCGCCCGGCGCGGTGTGGATACCGACCCGCGCCGTCTCCCCGATGGTCCACCGCTCGCGCTCCGGCGAGAGCCGCACGAACCCCGGATGGGTGGGACGCACGATCACCCGCTCGCAGCCGCCCGCGCCCTCGAGGCTCTCGTCCTCCATCCGCGCCCGAGCGCAGAGCGAGAAGAGACCGATGCGGTTCGCAGGCATGGTGAAGCGCACGCGGCTCGCCCGCGCTCCCGCGCGCTCGACCGGCACCGGCTGTCCGTGATCGTCGCGTAGCTCGAGCGTCACCTCGCGCCCCATCGCGCCGCCGCGCCGTACCAGCGACACCTCCGCCCGTTCGCCGGGCGCCATCACCGGCCGCCCGATGAAGGGGAGCACCTCCGGCGCGCGGGCCACCGTCACGGGAACGCGCGCCAGCCGGGTCAGGGCGCCGCGCACCTGCACCGTCACGGTGGTGGTCGGTTCGTCGCCGGTGGTCGCGCTCGCCCCACGCGGCAGGCGCACCGGCACTTCGGCCAAGCCGTTCGCATCCGTCCGCACCACCGCGTGACCGTCGCGGAAGGCCGGGCTCGAGAGCTCGACCTCCGTTCCTTCGGGCGGCGGCTGACCCGCTCCGTCCGTCGCCCGCACGTAGAGCACGTCGTCGAGCTCGGGCACGAGCGCGCCGTGGCGTGGGATCAGCTCCAGCGAGATTGCCAGCGGCACCGCCAGCCGCATCGTCGTCCGGGCGACGGCCGAGCCGTGCGCCGGGTGCGCCGCTTCCGTCTCCACCGAGACGAAGCCGACCTGGCCGTCGAGGTAGGCGGGCGCACGGACCGCCACGTCGGCGCGACCGTCCACGCCGGTGATCCCCGTGAACGACTCGCGACCCACCCGAACGACGACCTGGGCGTCGCGGACCGGCGCGCCGCTGGCCGTCGTCACCTCGACGTGCGCCACCCCGCTCGCTCCCGGCGCCAGCTCCTCGGGCGTGATGCGGGTCCGCGTCAGCAAGCGCTCCCAGGTGCGTGTCCCGACCCGAAGGGCGGTGTCGAGTCGGACCGCGTGCCCCTGCGTGATCGTCACCACGACGTCGCCCTCCGGCGCGTTGTCTGCGAGCGTGAAGTCGAAGCTGGCGACGCCGCTCTCGCCGGTCGTGATGGTGCGCTCGACGCTCGCGATGGGCCCCCCGTCCATCTCCATGTGGAAGGTCTCGCCCGCCAGCGGGCGCCCGCTGACCGCGTCCCGGACCAGCGCCCACACGTGCACGGGCTCGCCGGGCTCGTAGAGCACGCGGTCGGTGCGGAGCAGGATGTCGTAGGGTGAGCGCGGGCTCGCCGGCAGCTCGAAGACCCTGCCACCGTCGTCCGGCCCGACCGCCACCTCGACGCGCGCGTGCTCGGGGCCCGCGTCGGCCGGGATGGGCACCTCGACCACGAACCGACCCGCCGCGTCCGAGCGCACCGTCACCCAGCGCGGCGTCTCGCCCGCGAGGTGTGCGAAGCGCGCACGCACCGGACCCTGGAAAGGCACGAGCTCGGCCAGCCCGCGCACGCGGTAGGCGGTGCCGTGGAAGTGAGCCGTGCGCCCGGCCCGGACCGTGCGGCTGCCGTCGATGGCCAGCTCGTAGCCGGTGAAGGGCTGCGCCGCGGCGGGTGCGGCGAACGAGGCGAGCACTGCGAGGGCGGCGGCCGTCGAACGAATGAATCGCGTCACGGTCGAGCCCGACACCGCCCGCTCTCCGAGGTTCCCCATCGGCCGAGGATCTTCGCGATGGGGCCCGGCGTCGATTCGATTCGCACGGGCCGGAAGCCACGACGTCCCCGCTCGGACAGAGCCCACGGCCACCTTTTCTGCCGTCGCTCGTCTCGAGGTGTGGCGCGCGGTGGCGAGCCGTCGGTCAGGGCGTGCAGCGGACCCGATGGAAGTGCACCAGGAGGTCGATCGCGCCGGCGCCGTCGTTGTCGACCGCGTCGTAGAGACCGAGCTCTCGGTCGATCCGGCCGCTGAAGCGGTCGGGGAAGTAGGGGTAGCGCCGCCGCTCGCATCGTGTGCGGAGGACGTGGACGCTGGCTCCCTCGAACGTGAGCTCCTCGCCCGTGAGGCGGCCTCGGGCGGGCATCTCGTAGGTGACGTCGTGGTCCACGACCTCGCAGGGGCCGCCCAGGTTGGGCGTGGCGAACTCGTCTGCGCCCCACACCCGGCTCTCAATCGTGCCCTGGAGCGTCGCGCCCACGCGCCGGATGTGCAGCGTGAAGCGCGACCACTCGTAGGCGGGCCAAGCGCGGATCTTCCGACTGCCAGGTGCCGATGACCGGATCGGCGCAGCCGAGCCGCGCCTCGCCCTCACCGTCTCGGCCTACGTAGCGGCGTGCTGCGTGCGGATCGCCGAGCTGTACCCCGAGCATCGAGTGCCGCGCGCTGGGCTGGGTGGCGGACGGAGATGCCGATCGCGGTGCCTCGGGCGGGGTCGCGTCGAGCTGCGCGTTCGGTGTCGCCGCGGCGATCGCTTCGTCGGAGGTGGAGCCGGGGTGGGTCGAGTCGAGCCGGGGGCTCGGAGTCGCCGCGGCGGTCGCCTCTTCGGACGTGGAGGCCGGCTCCGGCTGTGCGGCCGATGGTGCGGGAGGCTGCGGCGCCTGGTTCGCGCTCGGGTCGGCAGCGCGCGCGGGTCCAGCGCCTCGAGGATGCCGTGGCTGACCCGGACGCGCGCGCGGCCTCGGCGTCTCGGCGCCGTCGCGGGCGGTGGCCCCGGGCTCCTCGGCCGCTCGAACCTCGCGCACCGGCGCCGGCAGCGCACGCGTCGGCTCGTCGCGTCGTTCTTCGCTCTCTGTGCTCTCCGGGACTCTCTCCCTGCTCTCCGGGACTCTGCTCTCCGGGACTCTGCTCTCCGGGACTCTGCTCTCCGGGACTCTGCTCTCCGGGACTGTGCTCTCCGGGACTGGTGCCGGGCGCGGCTCGCGCTGCGTCGCCGGATCGATCAGCGCGATCTCGACCACCTCCCGCCCGGCCGAGCCCATGCTCTCTGCGGCGGGCGGGACGAGGAGCAGCAGCGAGAGGAGCCCGACGTGCGCGGCCACCGAGCACGCGATCCAGAACGCGCCCCGCGGCTCCTCGTCATCGCCGGCGCGCACCACTCATCCACTCCACTCGGCTGCTCTCGCCACGGCGCTACGATTGCGCACCCGGCCAGCGTGTACCAGCGCGCGGTCACGAGGAGCGTCGCGCGGCCCGCATGACTTCCCAGCCCGAATCGCGCAGCCCGCCCGCATCGATGAGCGCGGGCGAAGAGCAGCGGAGTCGATTCGCCCGCGTCAGTGATCGCCCTGGATGACGACCTCGGTCTCGTCGCCCAGGGGGCGCTCGGCGTCGAGCACGACGAGGTGCGCGCCTCGGAGGTGTCCGGCCACCTCCGCCTCGCGTTCGGTTCCGCCGACCACGCGCACGTGCCGGACCCGCACCTTGCCGTGCTCGACCAGCCGCAGGCTGTGGCCCTTCTTCTCCTCGTGGAGGGCGGAGCGCGGCACGAAGAATCCCGTGCGCTCGCCGGCCGGCAGCTCCGCCACCGCTCGCTCGCCGGCCGCGATGCGCCCATCGGCGTTGTCGACCTCGACCAGGAGGCGGCGCACGTCGTCCACCGCCGTCGGCGCCCAGCGCGCGACCACACCCTCGCGGACCGCTTCGTCCGAGGGCGTCCGCACGCGAACCTCCGCGTTCTTCTCGAGTCGGCTCGCCAGCCAGGTGGGTACCTCCAGCACCAGCACGATCGGATCGACCTGCACCAGCTCGAGCATCGAGCTGCCGCTCATGATCGAGCCGCCCGGCGCGGCGTTCACCGACGAGACGCGGGCCGAGAAGGGCGCGCGCACGTGCAGCGTCGTCATCATCGACTCGAGACGCTGCTTCTGCAGCTTCTCGTGCTCGAGCTTGTGTTCGATCGCGCGCACCCTCCGCTCGAGCTGTGCCAGCTTGTCGAGCGGCTCGCCGCGCTCCCGCGCGCTCAGCAGCAGGTCCTCGCGCTCGGCCACCTGTGCCCTCAGCTGATGGACGCTCGCCTCGGCGGCGAGCACGCGCTGGCGCGACGCCTCGAGCCCGATCGTGCAGAGCGTCTCGCCCTCCTCCACCGTGTCGCCGAGCGTCACGCGCAGCCCCTCGACCACGCCGGCGCTCGGCGCCTTGAGGAGCACCGCGCGCGACGCGGCGAAGCGGCCCTCGATCTCGAGCGGCGCGCCGGTCTCGCGCATCTCGATCGGGGCGACGCGGACCGGCACGGGGATGGCCCGCACCTCGAAGTCGTCGAGCTCCACGGGTGATCAGTGGTGCCGGTGCCCTCGACCGTGGCCGTGGCCGTGGCCGCGACCCCAGCCGCGGTGCCGGCCGTGGTGCCGGTCGTGGTCGTGGTGGTGACGTTCGCGCCCTTCCACGACCACCACGCCCGGCGGTCCGGGCGGCGCGGCGATGACCACACCCGGCCGTCGCGGTCGGGGCCCGACCACCACTACGCCCGGAGGCGGCGGCGGCGCGGCGAGGACCACGTCGACCTGGGGCCGAGGCGGCTGCGGCCCTTGGACGATCACGTTGACGCCGGGCCGCGGCCGCGGCGCCTCGACCACGACGTTGGTGCGGCGCGGCCGGGCCGGGGCGTTCACCCGCACGTTCGGCGGCGGCGGCGGTGCTGCGTTCACCACCACCAGCTGCGGCGCGCTGCCCTGATAGCGCTGCCCATCGACCACCACCGTGACCTGCACCGGCCCGGCGACGGGGTGGACCCGGCGGAGCCGCCCGAGGTAGCGCTGCTGGGCCGGATCCCAGACCAGCATCACCGGGTGGGTCTGCCCATCGTTGGCAGGCACCTGCACCGTGATCTGCGTCTGGCCCGGGGGCGGCGGCTCTGGCGAGACCACGTAGGCGCTCACCGTTCCGTCCTGGCTCGGGACCACCTCCACCTGCTGTGGGCCTGCCGCCACGACCGTCCCTCCGTGACTGGCGCCGGGCACGGCGACCGCGGACGGTGCGGCGGCGATGGGCGCGATGTCGGCTTCCTGCTCGTCCGACCCGCAGGCGGCGAGCAAGAGCGAGGCAGCGCAAACGGCTCCGAAACGCGTGGTACGCATGTGCATCCCTCCGATGGATGAGAACGAGCATCGTACCAGGCGCGCCGGGTACGCCTCACTCCCACGCAGGGGCCGAGGTAGTCCCGTGTGCGCAACGCCCCAGAGCTCGACCTCGCGGACAGGCTTCGGCGGTCACGGCATCGCGGGCGTCCACTGCAGCACCTCGCCCGTGTGTGCGTCGAATCATCTCCGGCACGGGCGCACATGCGGTCGCGAGGCAACCATCCGGGGGATGGAGCGGCAACCAATACACCTCGCGCAGCGCGGGCGGCGTTCCGGCTACCAGCGTCTGCAATTCGGCTCTCTCCCAGACGTCGGCGAAGTGCATGACGGTCGGCGGGGGCAGCGAAGGCGGAGGGGGCGGCACGCACTCGAGTCCGCTCGGCGTCACCGGATCGCAGGCGGGCGGCTCGTCGATGACCTGGCATTCGACGAGCTCCGTGTCGCCCCACGGCCCGAACGCCTCGTCGGGCGTGAGCCGATCGGTGGGGAACGTGCGTCCGCGCGCGAGATCCACCACCGGACCGAGGGGCTGCATCGAGATCACCCCGAGCTCCAGTACTGCACCGTGATCGCGCTCCCGATCCGATGCGGCGTGATCACGCGGTGCGCGTCGGTGTCGCCGAAGATCGCAGGGTTGTCGCGGACGAGCTCGCGCACGCGTTCGAGATCGCCCTCGGTCGGCTCGGTCTCCCGAATCGAACCCTCGGGCGCTTCCGGCGACGGCCGGCTCGCCGCGAGGCGCAGGTATCCGTACCGATCGAGCTCCACGGTCCACTCGGGCGAGCGCGCGTGTACCTCCCGCGCCAGCTCGGTGATCTGCTCGGGCGGATAGGTCCGCACCGGCAGCGGGTAGCCGTCGACCGCGAGCGGCGCGGGAGCCGGGAATCTCGTCTCGGCGGGTGCACAGCGGGGGCGGCTCGGGAGGCGGGGGTGGCGGGGGTGGCGGCTCCACGCGCGGCGTCTGCCCGCCGCACGCCCACATCGCGCACGCCGCCCCCACCGCCACGAATTCGCGCCACGCCCGCATCATTGCGTCCGAGGCGAGTCACCCGTCTCAGCGATTCGTGGCAAAACCCCACCGGCCCTCGACGCGCGACTCAGCGTCACTCCTCCTCGAAATACCTTTGGTATTCCTCGTCGTCGTTCCTTGATTCGCACGCCGATGGCTCGCCGGGATTTACCACTCACTGCTGTTCCGGGTGACTAGCGCGAGCGCGAGCGAGACGGACGTCGAAGGCAGCCCGTCTCGCGCCCGCCCGGCGTCAGGAGCTCGTGCTCGGGTCCGAGCTCTGCGGACCGGACGAGCTGCCCGCCGTCCCCCTGCGCGCCGTCCGTCTGCGCGCCGTCCCCTGCCGTCGCGCCCGTGGTCTCGCTCCCGCTCGTCGAACTGCCGCCCGCCGGATCGCCCGAGGCGCCGGTCGACGCAGCGGCCGTGGTCGAGCCCCTGCTGGTTCCGCGGCCCGCTCGCTCGGCGGCGGCCGAGGCGTCACGGATGCGACCGAGGATCGGCTGCTCGTCCACGCCGATGGCCTTCAGCACGCTGGCGAGCGCCTTGATGGCGCCCATCCACTGGCTCCGTGCGGCCCGGCCGTCCGGGCTCTCGGCGCCCGCGTCCACGAGCCGCCCGCGCCGCTTCTCCAGCTCCCCAATCTGCCGCGCGACCTGGTTCAGCTCGTCGAGCCGGTCGGCGCAGGTCGAGTCGTCGATGAGCTTCAGCTTCGCGAGCGTCTTGCGGACGTCTTCGCTGATCCGCGGCTCGCGCAGCTCCGCCTGCCCGGCCTCGTCGTTGTACGACTCGATGACCAACGAGAGCCCTTCGGGATTGACCGCGTTGCGGGCGGTGGTGAGCGCGTCGCGGGTCGCGGCGTCGTTCGTGAACGCAATCTCGCTGACGAGCCGCGCCTCAATCCCCCGCACCAACGTGTCGTGGCGGCCGTCGGCGACGTCGAGCTGTTCCGTGATCTCCGCGATCTCGCTCTTGCTCGGCGGTTGCGCCGCCAGGATCATCTCGTGAGCCGCCTCGATGGTGGGAATGAGCGCGGCGGACGCGGGATGCGCTTCCAGCGCGTCGTGTTCCGAGCTTCCCCCTCGCACGAGATCGGCGCTGAACTTGGCCATCTCGGCGTTGCTGAGCTGATTCAATGCCATCCTGCCCCTCCTCTCTGCGCGAATCGCGCACAAGACGGGGGCGGATGAGCGTTCCCCCGTCGCGGTCCACACTGCGACATTCCGCCCCGCGTTGCAACCCCCGAGGGGCGGTGGGCGAATGTCCTCGAATACCCCCGCGCCGCCCGCGAGCAGGAGGGAACAGGCCGAGAACGAGGCTGAGATGGTCGAGAGCGGCGCCGAGACGGGCGCGTTCGTGTCGAAGCGCTCACGAGGCGCGCTGCGCCGTCCTGGAAATGAATTCGGGTGCTCGCGAGGGCTCCTCAGCATTTGCTGGGTGCCGGAGAGGCGCTCGGGAGCGGCCTGGAGCCGGGCGCGAACGCTTCGGAGCGCTCGGGAGGCGGGGCTCAGCGTTCGGGAAATGAAGTTGGGCGCTCGGGAGGGCTCCAAGGTATCTGGCGAACGCCGGAGAGGCGCTCGGGAGCGGCCCGGAGCCGGGCGCGAACGATTCGGAGCACTCGGAAGGCGGGGCTCAGCGTTCGGGAAATGAAGTTGGGCGCTCGGGAGGGCTCCAAGGTATCTGGCGAACGCCGGAGAGGCGCTCGGGAGCGGCCCGGAGCCGGGCGCGAACGATTCGGAGCACTCCGGAGGCACCGCTCGCCGTCCCGGAAATGAGTTTCGGCGCTCGGGAGGGCTCCAAGGTATCTGGCGAACGCCGGAGAGGCGCTCGGGAGCGGCCCGGAGCCGGGCGCGAACGATTCGGAGCACTCCGGAGGCACCGCTCGCCGTCCCGGAAATGAGTTTCGGCGCTCGCGAGGACCGGAGAGCATTTGGCCGACGTCCGAGGGGGCCTCCGAGCGACCCGGAGACGGCCGCGTTCGTCTCGGACGGCTCGCGAGGTGTGGGTCGTCGTCCCGGAAAAGGAGCTCGGGGGCTCCCGAGGCGTTGGAAAAGAAGTTGGCTATCGGCAGGGGCGCTCGCTGGGCCAACGCGCGATCCGCGTGAGGCCCGACGGCGGGAGTGCAGGCGCAGCCGTGCGCTCGTCCGCTGGCCTCGCGGGCGACCGTCGAGTCGCCCAGCGAGACCTGCGGACCGCGCTGACGCGCGATGCGACCCGCGATCGGCCGTGAACGGATCGCGGAGCGGAGCCGGATCTCGACCGAGAGCCGCGGCTCAGAGGCCCGCGTCGAAGGGGAGGCCGCCTCCGCCGCCACCGGGGCCTCCGCCACCACCGGGGCCGCCGAAGGGGGGCATGCAGTACATGGTGCTGCCGCCGCCGAAGGGGGGCATGCGGCAGGTGTATCCCTCGGCAGGGCGGCAGTCCGCGTCGCTGGCGCAGGTCTTGACGCAGTAGCCGCCGCCGCCGAAGCCGGTCGAGTAGCAGTCCGCGCCGGCCCCGCAGGTGCTGGAGCCGCTGCCGGGCGTGCACATCGCGGTGCAGTAGCCGCCGGGGAAGGTGAACGCGAACGTACCCGAGCCGATGGTGGTCATGCACATGCCACTCGCGATGGCGTTGCAGTCACCGTCGCCGCCACAGGCGGAGCCGACGGCGCCCATCATGGTCGGAACGCTCCCATCCACGGCGGTCGGCGGGCCGGCGTCGATCGCGGTCGGCGGGCCGGCGTCGGCAATCTGCGGCGGGCCGGCGTCGACGGCGGTCGGCGGCGCGGCGTCGGCGACCGAAGGCGGGGCGGCGTCGAGCGCGATCGAGTATCCGCCGTCCTGCCCGGGGCTCGGGGCGCCATCCGGCAAGATCGCGCTGTGGCTGTCGCTGCAGGCCGCCATGGAAAGGGACGTCAGCAGCCCGAGCAGCAGGCGGGGCGTCGAAGCGAAGGTGGTCCTCATGTCATTCTCCCGAAGCGTGTTGCACCACGGGACACGCTAGCAACGCTGGAGCACCGATTCATTCGAATCCGCCGGAAATCGCGGGCGGGCCGCGGCCCATCCGCGGCCCGTGCCTCCTCGACGATGCTCTGGCATCGCCTCGTCGGCCCGAGCCACGGCTGGACCACGGCGCGCGCCACGCTTTCTCGGCTCTCCGAATGGATCGGTGCTCTGGACCGCGACGGGAACACTCGGTCACCATTCGATGTCTGCCAGAACGATGATGGACCGCGGCTATTGGACGGTGATGCGCGTGCGCGGGGTGCCGATCCGGCTGCACTGGACGCTGCCCCTCGGCGCGTTGCTCTTCAGCGGCGGGCGGATCGCGCCCGGGCTGTGGCTCGGCATCTTCTTGGTGATCGCGCTCCACGAGGCGGGGCACGCGGCGCTGGTGCACCGAGCCGGGCTGGTGAACCTCGGGGTCGATCTGACCGGCTTCGGCGGGCGCTGCCGCTGGGCCGGGTCGCCGACCCGGGTGCAGCGCGCGGTCATCGCCTGGGGCGGCGTGCTCGCGCAGCTCGCGCTCTTCGTGCTCACGGTGGTGGCCGTTGCCATCTTCGGTGCGCCGCGCTCGGCGTTCCTCGCCGATCTGGTCGGCGCGTTCGAGCTCACCAACCTGCTGCTGGTCGCGATCAACCTCATCCCGCTGAAGCCGCTCGACGGCGCGGAGGCCTGGTCGCTCTTCGGCCTGCTCGCGCGAAGGCGTCGTCCTCGTCGCCGTCCGCCGAAGAAGCCCGCGAAGCCGCAGACGCTGGGCGAGGCGCTGGCGGACGCGGATCGGCAGGCGCGCGAGGAGCGAGGCGACAACCGCCGCTGAATTACTGCGTCGTCGCGTGTCAGGAGTCGGCGACGGCGGTGGTGGAACGTCGGGTGCGCGCCCAGGTGGAGAGGGCGGCGACGGCGACGATCGCGAACGCGGCATACCACCAGGGGAGCTCGGCGATGCCGAGGCCGTGCAGGGCGATCGACACGGCGCCCAGCGTGAACGCCGCGCCGACCATGGCGTGGATGGGCGCTCGCGAGGTGAGGGCGAAGGAGAAGCTGCGCGCGGCCGCCACGATGCAGGCGGCGGTCCAGAAGATGCTCTGCGTCGGCTCGGTGGTGACGCCGCCGAGGACGAGCAGGCCCCACATCGCCCACTTGATGCCGGGGTGGCAGGCCATGCGCTGGATGCGGCTCGGAGCGCGACCGTCGCCGAAGCGTCGACGAAGGTAGGCGATGATGTCGGCCGACTCGCCCATCCAGCGGTCCTCCTCTTCGCCGCGGATGCGCAGGACGGGCACGGTGCGGCGTCCGCGGGCGGCCATCAGCTCCGCGCGGTGGTGAGGGTCGCCCCAGGCGTCGCGCTCCTCCAGCTCCAGGCCGAGCGAGCGGGCGGCGTGGCGTACGTCGGCGCAGTAGCCGCAGCCGTTCGTGGCGTAGAGCACCAGGTCGTCGGGGCGGGTGGGCTCACCCTCGAGCGGCGCGGGCGAGAGGCGATCGGGCTCGGCAGCGTCTGGCATCGTAGTCCTCGATCGCAAGTATGCGGCCGGAGACCATCGGTTACAGGCGCGGCCCGTGCGTCACGTCAGCATTCGCACGAAGGAGAGCACGATGCGCCGGGCTCGTCGCCTCGCTTCGGCATCGCAATCCACGGCGCGACGGAAGCGGGGAGGGCCGCCTCGGGCAGCCCGTCCGCCCGCCGGCGGATGCGGTCGGCGAGCTGCTCGGGATCCGAGACCCCCTCCGCGGAGCACGACGAGGGCGTCTTGGACGCGCGCCTTTTTGGTCCGCGCGACCTCGGCGCTCGCGATCGCTCGAGCCCTCGTTCAGCGCAGCATGACGAGGGCGTTGCGGGCGCGGGCCGGTGCGGCGACCGCGACCTCGACTTCGACCTCGGCGCTCGCCTCGCGCTCGGCGGCGCGCGGCGCTTCGTCGGGGAGGCCGGCGGCGACGATGGAGACGTGGACTTCGTCCGAGAGGGTCGGGTCGACACACACGCCGAAGAGGATCTCCGCGTCGTCGTCGACCTCGGCCTGCACGCGCGCCGCGGCCTGATGGATGCGACCGATCCCCAGCGCCGGGTCCACCGTGAACGAGAGGAGCACGCCGCGCGCGCCCTCGATGGAGTCGCGCGCCAAGAGCGGCGAGTGGAGCGCCGCCTCGACGGCCAGCTTCGCTCGAATCCTTGCCGTGTCCGGTGCCGAGGCCCATCACGGCCCGTCCGCCGTCGGCCAGCACCGCGCGCACGTCGGCGAAGTCGAGGTTGACCAGCCCGGGCCGGACCACCAGCTCGCTGATGCCGCGGACGCCGTCCGCGAGGATCGCGTCGGCGTGCTCGAACGCGTCGAGCGCCGTCAGGTCCGCGCCGGCGAAGTCGAGCAGGCGGTCGTTCTCGATGACCAGCACCGAGTCGACGTGATCTTCGAGCACGCGGAGGCCCTCGAGCGCCAGCCGCGTGCGGCGGCCGCCTTCGAAGCCGAAGGGGAGGGTGACCACGCCGATGACGAGCGCGCCCGCTTCGCGCGCCAACGCGGCCACCATCGGCGCCGCGCCGGTGCCGGTGCCACCGCCGAGGCCGGCGGCCACGAAGACGAGGTCCGCGCCCTCCACCGCCTGCCGGATGGCCGGCGCCGACTCCCGGGCCGAGCTCAGCCCGACCGAAGCCCGCCCGCCGGCGCCCAGGCCGCGCGTGACCCGCCGCCCGAGCGCGAGGTGCACGTCGGCGGGATGCGCCGCGAGCGCCTGCACGTCGGTGTTCGCCGCAACCACGATCACGCCTTCGACGCCGCGCGTGCACAGGTGCCGGACCGCGTTTCCACCCGCGCCTCCGACTCCCACGACCCGAACGTCGGCTCCCATCGGTGCCATGTCCACCGCGCTACCACGCTCCGCATCGGGAGGTGAAGAAAGCAGCGGGCGCGTCCGCTGGCGGCGCGGAATCGAGCCGCTCCCGATCCGGCGGCCGGTGACCGTGCGAGCCCGCCCGGAGGGCGCCGTCGTCGTCGCCCAAAATCGCGAAAAGCGCTCTCAAAACGGGAGGTTTGCGTCAGTTCGGCGGGGGCTCTGGGCGTCTGTTGGAGACACGACGCGGGGGCTTTCAAGAGGCCTCCTGCGCCCCTTCGGTTCACCCCCCTCGACCTCTCTCGCGCGCTGCGCCGGTCGAGGATCGTGCGCCGCCTCATTCGGCGGCGAGGGAGCTCTCCGTCCATGCTCGAGCCCACCCGTCTTCCGCCCTGCTCTCGCGACGACTTCGAGGGACGCCAGGCCATCCTGCCGCCGCCTCCCCCGATCTCGACTCGCTCGCGATCCAGGCCGAGGCCCTGCGCGAGCTGGCCTCGCTGATCGGCGAGCTCGAGCGCTGGCGTCGCCGCCAGCTCCAGCCCGAGCGCGCCAGCGCGGCGCGTTGGGTGTTCGTCCGGGACGCCTCGGGCGCCACCGTCCGCGTCCGCTTCGATCGCGGCGCGCCCGTGCAGATCCGCACCAGCGCCGCCGACCGGGCACGAGCGCTCGCGACCGCCGGAGCGGCGCTCGACATCCGCCTCCGCCCGGTCGGTCGCTGGTCGCGGGACGCGCGTACGTTGGAGTGGGTGGTGTCGGTGCGGGCCTTCAGCTCAGGTGCATGATCGTCGCGCCGTAGCTCTCCAGGGTGAGGGCGGCGCGGTCGGCGTCCTCGTGGGTCGACGTGTCGACCCGGACCATCCACCGCTTCTCGGGCGCTCGGTCGATCCAGATTTGCCGCTTGTACCCACCGATCGCCAAGCCCAAGAGGCCGCCCAGGAGCGAGCCCATGACGGCGCCCGCGAGCACGAGCCAGATGGTGGCCAGCGGACTGCCGCTGGGGGAGCCGCTGAGGCCCATGCCGGCGATCGCGCCGATCCCCGCGCCGAACCCCGCGTAGACCACGCGGTGCGAGAGCCCGAAGAACGATTGCGGGGGGTGCTCGGCCGGCACGTCTTGGGGCGGTACGACCTCCCGCTCGTCGCCGATGCCGTGGTCGGCGAGGTCGCGAAGGGCCTCGTTCATCCGTTCCTCTTGGTGGAATACCGCCGTGGTGTGTTCCATGGGCTGACCTCCGTGAAGGGCGCTCCGCACCGAGCGAGGAGCAAGGGGAGTGCCTCCGCACGCACACGCGAGATCCCGGACGCATGCCGTGGCCGCCGTCCCCTAGCGTGGTCGACTTGTCGGGTGCCGTGGGGCTCGCCGGAGCCGACCGAAGCAAGGTTGCAATTTCTTGCGTGAACGGATGAATCCGTTGGTATAGAATGTCCGCTGTCGGGTACTGCCGTGGAACCTCGTCCGGGCACGCCGCGGTCCCCAGACGGATGCGAGGGCATCCAGAGGAGAAGACCGAACCATGAGAAGACGGCTTGATCAGCTTTGGGCGGTGTGCTGCCTCGTCCTGACCGCCTGCGGCGGCGGCACCACGAGCACGGACGCGGGAGGCTCGGACGCCACAGTCTGCGTGTCCGGCCAGACCGCGTGCGGCGGTGCGTGCACCGACCTCGACTCCGACACTGCCAACTGCGGCGCCTGCGGGAACATCTGCGCCACCGGGCAGCTTTGCGTCGACGCGAGCTGCGCGCTCTCGTGTCCCGGCGGCCAGACCGCGTGCGGTGACGGGTGCGTCGACACGAGCACGGACCGTGCGAACTGCGGCGAGTGCGGGAACGCGTGCGCAGACGGCGAGGTCTGCTCGGGCGGGGCCTGCGGACTGAGCTGCGGTGGCTCGACGCCCACGCTCTGCGGCGACGGCTGCGTGAACACGAGCACGGACCGCGCGAACTGCGGCGGGTGCGGGACGGCGTGCGCCGACGGCGAGGTCTGCTCGGACGGAGCCTGCGGGCTGAGCTGCGGAGGCTCGACGCCGACGCTCTGCGGCGACGCGTGCGTGAACACCGACGTCGACGAAGCCAACTGCGGCACGTGCGGCACGGCCTGCGGCGCGGGTGAGGTCTGCGTCACCGGCGCGTGCTCGGCCAGCTGCGGCGGCTCGACGCCGACGCTCTGCGGTGACGCGTGCGTGAACACCGACGCCGACAACGCCAACTGCGGCACGTGCGGGACGGCGTGCGGCGCGGGCGAGGTCTGCTCGGGCGGGACCTGCGGGCTGAGCTGCGGTGGTGCGACGCCGACGCTCTGCACCGACGCGTGCGTGAACACGGACACCGACCGCGCGAACTGCGGCGGGTGCGGGACGGCGTGCGCCGGCGGCGAGGTCTGTTCGGGCGGCGCATGCACGCTGAGCTGCGGTGGCACGACGCCCACGCTCTGCACCGACGCCTGCGTGGACACCGACACCAACCGCAACCACTGCGGCGGCTGCGGCAACGCCTGCGCGGCGGGCGAAGTGTGCTCGGCCGGCACCTGCGCCCCCACCTGCGGCGGCGGGCTGACCGCCTGCGGCGGCATGTGTACCAACACCTCGTTCGACCCGAACAACTGCGGCGCGTGCGGCACGGTCTGCCCGGCGCTGACCGACGCCGAGCCCGGCTGCGTGACCGGCATTTGCACGAGCATCTGCGCGCCCGGCTACGAGGACTGCGACCACGACCTGCGAATGGCCGGCAGCAACGGCTGCGAGGTCGACCTCATGAACGACGTGAACAACTGCGGCGGCTGCGGCATCGCCTGCGGTGTCGGCGCGAGCTGCTCGTCCGGCGCGTGCGTGTACGGCGGCGGCGGGGACGGCGATCTGTCCGTGACCGGGATGATGACCATCGACGACAACCGCGCGAACGCCGACGCGGTGTCCGGCGACTCGACCGCCACCCTCAGCAACGTCACCGGCACCTTCGCGGCGGGCCAGACGGTCCTCTTCATCCAGATGCAGGCGGCGACCGGAGCGGGCGCGTACGAGTACGCCATCGTCACCGACCTCACGGGGACCACGATGACGGTGACCTCCCCGCTGATGAACACCTACTCGAACGCGGGCACCGACCGCGCGCAGGTCATCGTCGTGCCGCAGTACGGGGCCGTGAGCGTCCCCTCGGGCGCCATGCTCACGGCGTCGCCGTGGGACGGTCAGACCGGCGGCGTGCTCGTCTTCGACGCGACCGGCGACGTGACGGTCGACGGCATGATGGACGTGTCGGGGACCGGCTTCCGCGGTGGCCTGCCGCCGCAGACCGGCTGCTATCGCTGCATGGGCGGATTCCAGGGTGAGTCATGGGCGGGGCCCGGTGCGGTCGCGCAGGCCGCCAACGGCTCCGGCGGCGGCGGCGGCGCGCAGGGGCAGGACTGCCGCAGCGGCGGTGGCGGCGCCTACGCGGCCGACGGCGCGAACGGCGCGAACGGGACCTGCGGCACGTGCTGCCTGGTGGCGGCCGGCGCCGGCGCGCTCGGCGCGGCCATCGGCGACGCCGGGTTCGCGACGGTCTTCTTCGGCGGCGCCGGCGGCAGCGGTGGCGCGGACGAGGACGGCGCGCGGCCGGGCGGCGGTGGCACGGGCGGCGGCATCATCCTCGTCCGCGCGACGACCGTCAGCGTGACCGGGACCGTCTCGGCCAACGGCGGCAACGGCGCGGGCGGCATCCAGTCGGACGCGGGCTGCGCCGGCTCCGGCTGCGGCATGGGCGGCGGCGGCGGCGGCGCGGGCGGCGCGGTCTTCATGACCGCGGGCAGCGTCGATCTGAGCGGGACCATGACCGCGACCGGCGGCACCGGCGGCGGCTGCACCTGCAGCAGCGGTTACTCGGGCGGCGCTGGCAGCGTTGGCCGGATCGGCATCGCGAGCTCGACCGTCACGGGCGCGGGCACCTCGTCGCCGATGTACACGCCCATCACGCTCTGACCGAGCACCCGACATCGGATGGATGAGCTGCGGGCTCCGGCTGCACGGTCGGGGCCCGCAGCGCGTTTGGGCTCGGGCGTCCGGGGGTGCGTCGAGCCCGGAGATATTCTCAGCAGCTGAGACATCTGCCCGGCATTTCGCCGCACAGAGCCCGAATCCGGGCCCATTCGGGGCTTGGGAGCGCGGAGCGCGGCGAGATGTCTTCGTTGGTGAGATATCTCGAGCTCGCGTGCTCCGCGCCGGTGGCGAGGCGCCGAACGCAAAACGAGCGCGGGAGAGGAGCCTCCCGCGCTCGCCTTCGACGAAGTGGAGCGGTCAGACGCGCTCGATGATGGTGGCGATGCCCATCCCGCCGCCGATGCAGAGCGTGATCAGCGCGGTCGAGAGATCCCGCCGCTCCAGCTCGTCGAGCGCCGTGTTCAGCAGCATCGCGCCGGTCGCGCCGAGCGGGTGCCCGAGGGCGATGGCGCCGCCGTTGACGTTCACCTTTTCGCGGGTCGATGTCGAGGTTGCGGATGGTCTGCAGCGGCACCACCGCGAAGGCCTCGTTGATCTCCCAGAGGTCGATGTCCTTGGCCTCCATGCCCGCCTTCTTCAGCGCGCGCTGCGAGGCCGGCGTCGGCGCCGTGAGCATGATGACCGGCTCGGCCCCCGCCGTGGCCATGGCCCGGATCCTCGCCCGCGGCTTCAGGCCCTGCGCCTTCACGCCCGCGTCGCTCGCGAGGAGCACCGCGCACGCGCCGTCGACGATGCCGCTCGAGTTGCCCGCCGTGTGGACGTGCTGGATGGCCTTCGTGTCCGGGTAGCGCAGCAGCGCGAGCTGATCGATGGTCTCGCCCTTCGGGCCCATCGGCATCGCGCCCATCTTCTCGAACGCGGCTTTTAGCTCGCCGAGCCCTTCGAGCGTCGTGTCCGGCCGCGGGAGCTCGTCGTGATCGAGCGCGACCGCGCCCGTCGCCGGGTCCTTCACCGCGAAGAGGCTCTTCGCGAAGCGGCTCTCCTCGATCGCCACCGCCGCCTTCTTCTGCGACGCGAGCGCGAAGCGGTCGGCGTCCTCGCGCGTGAAGCCCTCGCGGGTCGCGATCAGGTCCGCGCTGATGCCCTGTGGCACCTGGATGACCTTCTTGCGCAGCTCGAGGTTGTTGCCGTCGATGCCGGCCTGATCCGAGCCCATCGGCACGCGCGACATGCTCTCCACGCCGCCGCCGACGACCAGGTCCTGCTGGCCGCTCATCACGCCCATCGCGGCGAAGTTCACCGCCTGCAGGCCCGAGCCGCAGAAGCGGTTCAGGCTCACGCCCGTCACGTCGTCGGGCCAGCCGGCCGCCAAGATGGAGTTGCGCGCGATGCACGCGCCCTGCTCACCGGCCTGACTGACCGTGCCCAGCACGACGTCCTCGACGCCCGCGCTGTCGAGACCGGCCTTGTCCGCGAGCCGGTTCAGCGTCTGCGCCATCAGCTCCTGCGGGTGGATGCCGCTCAGGGCGCCCTTGTCTTTTTTTCCGCGTCCGCGCGGCGTGCGCACCGCGTCGATGATCCATGCGTTGCTCATGACAGCCTTCCTCACCATCCCATGATCTTGGAGATCATGTACTTCATGACTTCGCTCGTGCCGCCGCCGATCCGGAAGAGGCGCTGGTCGCGCCAGGCGCGCGCCACCCAGAGCTCCTCGAGGTAGCCCATGCCGCCGTGGAACTGCATGGCGGTGTCCATCACCTCGCTGGAGACGTCGCCGACGAAGAGCTTGCACATCGCGATCTTCTTCACCGTCTCGAACGAGATCTCGCTCTCGTCGACGTAGCGCTCGCGGTTGAAGTCCTCCACCGCGTCGTAGCAGAGGGCCTTGGCCGCCTGCGCCTTGGTGTAGAGGTCCGCGAACTTGTGCTTCCAGACCTCGCGGGCCATCAGCGGCTTGCCGAAGGCCTTGCGCTCGCGGCCGTAGGCGACCGAGCGTTCCAGCGCACGGTAGGCGCCGGCCAGCGCGCTGGTCGAGCCGATCAGGCGCTCGGACTGGAAGTTCTGCATCAGGTAGTAGAAGCCCTTGCCCTCCTCGCCGAGGAGGTAGCGCTGGGGGATGCGGCAGTCCTCGAAGAAGAGCTCGGCCGTGTCCGAGGCGTGGTTGCCGGCCTTCTCGAGCTTCCTGCTCACCCCGAAGCCCTTGGTGTCGGTCGGGAAGAGGAGGATCGAGATGCCGCCGTAGCCCGCGTCGGGGTCGGTCTTGACCAGCAGCGTGACGAAGTCGGCTCGGGTGCCGTTCGTGATGTAGGTCTTGCTGCCGTTGATGACGTAATCGCCACCGTCCTTCTTCGCCGTGGTGCGGATGCCCGCCACGTCGCGAGCCGGCTCCGGGCTCGCTCACGCCGAGCGCCGCGATGCGGTCGCCGGCCAGCGCCGGGCGGAGGAACTCCTCTTTCTGCTCCTTGGTGCCCAGCTCGTTGATGCAGGGCGTGGCCATGTCGCTCTGCACGAGCAGGCCCATCGTCACGCCGGCGGACTCGCAGCGGACCAGCTCTTCGCTCTTGGTGACGCTGAACCAGTAGTCGCCGCCGCCGCCGCCGACCTCCTCGGGGTAGTGGGCGCCGGTGATCCCCAGCTCGCCCGCCTTCTTGAACACCCAGTTGGGGAAGAGGCGATCGTTCTCCCAGGCGTCCGCGTGGGGCGCGAGCTCCTTCTCGGCGAACGCCCGCACCTGCTTTCGGAAAAGGTCGTGCTCTTCGGTGTACGGGTTCGGCATGGGCGCTCCTCTCCGAGGGAGATTCTGAATGAGCATTCATTTAGTCTGGTCGGCGCGCGTTGGCAAGGGTCCCGTGCGCTCGGGCCGGGACTGGTTGTGACGCCCGCGGCGGGAATGCATGATCCCGTCATGGAACACGCCTCGGCGCGGGGACCGATCACGGCCGACGAGCTCTGGGAGCGGCAGGCCGACTTTCCGAGCTGCGAGCTCGTCGATGGTACGATCGTGCCGATGCCGCCTACCGGGTTCTCTCACGGTGAAGCAGAGCTCAGCATCGGCGCGGCCCTGCTGAGCTGGGCTGCGCCGCGGGGGGCGCGCGTCGCGACGGGCGAGGTCGGTTACGAGCTCGACGCGGGCAACGTCCGGGCGGCCGACGTCTGCGTTCACCTGGTGCCTCCTCCGGCCGCGCGCGGATGGACCAAGACGCCGCCCGACGTGGTCGTGGAGGTGGTCTCGCCGAACGATCGCTGGAGCGAGCTCGAGGCGAAGTCGGCGCTCTGGCTCGAGTTCGGCGTGCGCGAGGTGTGGGTCGCGGACCCGGCGACGCGCCGCATCGTCGTGCGCGAGCCGGACGGGCGCGCCCGGACCTTCGGCGTCGGGGACACGCTGACCAGCGGTGTGCTCGAGGCTTTCTCGGCCAGCGTCGACACACTGCTGCCTGGCTGATCGCGACTCGGCTTCGGGGAGGCGCCGCTCGTCGAGCGAGGTGCTCTTCAATGCACGGCTAAACGTCGTCGGCGCTGATGCCGTACTTCTTCATGAGCTTTCGGAAGTATTTGCGGTCGATGTCCGCTTCGCGCGCCGCGTGGCTGATGTTGCCGCGGTTCTTCTTGAGCAAGCCGGCGATGTAGTCCGCCTCGAACGAGGACACCCATTGCTCCTTGGCGTCCTTGAAGGTGCTGGCCATCAGCTCGGAGCGCACCTCGGGGAGCTGGATCGAGGGGTTGGTCTCACCGCCCAGGCTGTCGCCGTTCGCCCGGGGGAAGGCGATGTGATCGGGCAGATCCTCGAGCATCGATCACGTCGCCGTCCGCGAAGCTGACCGCGCGCTCGACCACGTTGTGCAGCTCGCGCACGTTGCCGGGCCAGTCGTAGAGCCGGAGCCGCTCGAAGACGTCGGGCACGAAGGCCGTCACCTTCTTCGCGCCGAGGGGATCCTTGTTGAAGCTGCCCTGCGCCAGGAAATGCCGGGCCAGGAGCTCGACGTCCTCCCGCCGATCCCGAAGCGGCGGCAGCGAGAGGCGCACCACCGTCAGCCTGTAGAAGAGGTCCTCGCGGAAGCGACCCGCGCGGACCTCTTCTTCCAGGTCGCGGTTGGTCGCGGCCACGATGCGCACGTCCACCTTGGTCGGCCGCCCGCTGCCGATGCGCTTGACCTCCCGCTGCTCCAATACCCGGAGGAGCTTCGGCTGGAGGTCGAGCGCCAGCTCGCCGAGCTCGTCGAGGAAGACGGTGCCGCCGTTGGCCAGCTCGAACACGCCTTGACGGGTCGAGATGGCGCCGGTGAACGACCCCTTCTCGTGTCCGAAGAGCTCGCTCTCGATGAGGTTCTCGGGGACGGCGCCGCAGTCGAAGACGATGAAGGGGCCGTCGCGCCGGCGGGATTGCTGGTGGATGGTGCGCGCCACCACCTCCTTGCCGGTGCCCGTCTCGCCCTCGATGACCACCGTCGTGTCGGTCGGCGCGATCTTCTCGAGGATCGCGTAGATCTCCCGCATCGTGCGGTCGCGCCCGATGATTTCGCCGTAGCGCTCACGGTCGCTGGGCACGATGCGCAGCTTCTCGTCGATCGGCTGGAACTTGATGTCGCTCTTGCCGAGCGTGAGCGTGCAGTTCTCGTGGAGGTAGGCCTCCCGGATGCGCACGCGGTTGACGAAGGTGCCGTTCGTCGAGCCGAGGTCCGTGATGAGGTACTGGTCGCCTTCGCGTGCGATGCGGCAGTGGTTCCGGCTGACCGTCTCGTCGTCGAGGACCAGGTCGTTGTCCTCCATGGCGCCGAGCAGGATCACGTCCTGCTCGAAGAGGTACTCCTTCGGCGTGTCCCCACGCATCATCGCCAGCTTGCAGCGCCGGAGCGTGATCGTGGTCGGCCGGCCGTCGATGTACGTGATCTTCGTGGCCGGACCGGGACCGGGGCTCGAGCCATCCTGGGGCGGTGCCATGGGGCGCCAAGCCTAGCGCCGCCACGAAGCTGGGGTCAATGGTCCCCATTCCCATTCGCTGGCGCTTCTCGAGTGCCCGAGCTCGAAGCCCGCTCGCGAGGCGTTGCAGCGGAGCGGCGAGCGGTTCCGCGACGGGACGCGACGCCAATCACGCCGGGCCGCGACGGCACCGGGGACTGAGCACCTTCCCCGTTTGGCGACGTTCCGCCCGGACTCGTTCAGGGGCGAACGATCAGTTCGCGGCGGGCTCGGCGGGCGCTTCGTTCGCGGCCGGCGCGGTCTCGGGACGGAACGCCGGGTGCGACGCGCACCGTGTCCTCGTCCTCCTCGTCGCCTTCACGGTCTTCCCGCTCGGGCGGATCGAGGTGGATGGCGCGCATCCGGTCGTAGTGCGGCTCGACGTGCGCCTCGGTGCGCAGGCGCGTGACGAGGTCCTCGAGTGCCTGCTGGCGGCGCTGGCGCCACAGCCTGAGGCGGATCGTCGGCGCCGACTCTTCGAGCGTGCGGTGCTCGGCGGCGCGCAGCCCGGTGAGCTTCAGGATGCTCCAGCGCTCGCCGACCTGGATCGGCTCGGCGGCCACGTCGCCCACCTCGGCCAGCCCGAACGCCGCCTCGGCCAACCCGTCGTCGACCTGCGGGTCGCGCGTGTTGCGGGCGTGCCCTTCCCGGTCGAAGTAGCGCAGATCGCCACCGCGCAGCCGGGTCTCCGGATCGAGGCTGTCCTCGCGGGCCAGCTCCCGGAACTCGCGCGCGTCGGCCGTGCGGGCCTTGGTCAGCAGGCGCTCGGCCTCGTCCCGGCTCGCCAGCTGGATGTGCGCCGCGCGGCGCAGCTCCTCGCGCGAGAACTCCTCGGGGTGGGTGTCGTAGTACTGCTGGACGTCCGCTTCGGGGACGCTCTCCGGCGTGAGGCGCTCGTCGAAGTCGCGGCGGATGAGCTGCTGGACGGCGTTCTGCTTCGCCACCCGCTGCACCTGCGGATCGTCGCCGAGGTCGGCGCGCTCGGCGGCGCGGGCCAGGAGCTCGAAGCGGATCATGCTCTGCACGAAGGTGCGGAGCTGCTCGGGGTCGCGGTAGCGCACCCGGAGGAAGGGCGACTGCTGGTTGATCGCGTCCTCGACCTCGCCGAGCGTGATGGTCGTCTCGCCGACCTGGGCCACGACCCGCGCGCGGCGCGCGACTTCCTCGGGGGAGGGCGCCGGGGCCGGCGTCTCCTCGGCCTGGGCCGGCGTCTCCTCGGCCTGGGCCGGAGCTTCCTCCTGGCCGTCCTGCGCCAAGGCGCCCAGCGACACCGTGAGGCAGGCCAACGAGGAGAGGACCGTCAGGAACAGCGCGCGGCGCATGGCGGGGGTTCTTCCACGGGCGCTCGGCCGGGTCAACAGCGGCGAAAAAGCCCGCCGAAAGGGCCGAACGAGCCGATCACTCGAAGGCGTACGAGACCGAGCCGCCCACGAAGAAGTTTACGAGGGCGTACCCGCCGTCGATCCGGATCTGCAGCTGCCGGATCGGGTTGAAGCGCATGGCGAGGTGGGGGAGCTGAGAGCCAGCCCATGATGACCGGCTTGGAGCCGCCGTTCAGCCAGTCCCGCTCCTGTTGATTGTAGTGCCCGGAGGTCGAGCAGTAGCCACCGTTGGCCGGCTGTCCGGCCCCCAAGCAGGGGTGTACTGACGCCTTGCAGCGTATCGCTGGCCGATTGCCAGCAGTGCCCGGGTACGCCTCGGTCCGCGTCACGCTGCCGAAGGCCGCGCCCAGGCTCGAGGCCGAAGCCGGCCTCGAGCGCGAACCACTCGGTGATGGGGAAGGACCACATCAAGTCCACCGAGACCAGGAGGAGGTTCGATGTTGACGGCGACGATCTCCGGTCGTCCTGTCGGCGGGTGGTCGGCCCCGAGGCCACGGAACGCGCCCGTGCCGCCAGCCTTGTTCCACCACGCGTCGACGATGATGTTGAAGTTGTTGCGCCGGTAGTTGAACTGCAGGCCGCGCCCCGGGTTGCTCGCGTCCAGGCTGCTGTGGACGAAGAGGTTCTGGATGAACGAGGGGATGAACACCTGGCGGTAGACGAGGCCGACCGCGAAGTAGTCGTGGTCGGGGAGCTCGGGCCGGGCGCTGTAGCCGTCGCCGCTGTGGCCGTTGTCGCTCGAGACCTCGCTCGGCTCGGTGCCGGACGTGCTCTGGGTGTCGGCCACGGGGACGGTCAGCGAGGTCGCTCCGGGCTGCGTGTCGGGATCCGCCGCCACATCGGTCGAGGCGGCCGCCTGATCATTGTCCAGGGTCTGCGCGGACGCGGCCGCCGGCAGCGCCAGCGAGAGCGCACAGATCCATCCGAAAAGCATGCGAAGCGACATCGATCCTCCCACGCCCGCGCGCCGCGGGGCGGCCGCATCCTACCTCGCGAGGGCCCCTCGCAGGAAGCCGGGTAGCGTGCGTCAGGGCACGCCGGGGCCGCGCCACACGAGGAAGCCGGCCACGCCAGCGCCGCAGACCAGCGTGAAGATGCCGACGACCGCGACCACGCCGGCGGCGGCGACGCGCGCCTCGCTCGAGCGGGTCTGGGCCGCGAGCGCCCGGCCTTCCAGGACCAGCGTGACGACGGCCGCGGCGAGGGTGGCCACGCCGTCGATCGGCGACGGCAAGAGGAGGACCGGCGCCGTCAGCGCCATCGAGCCTCGCACGTAGGCGACGGTGCGCACCACGTGGGAGATGGTCGGCTTGGCCGCGCCGACCGCCGCCAGCCCGAGCCACCAGAAGGCCGAAACGAAGAGCGTGACCGCCGCGAACGCGAGCGGCGCGGCCAGCGCTCGAACGAGCCGCACCTCGGGTGTGAACATCCAGCTCAGCGACGGGCGCGGCGCGTGGTCCAAAAAGAGCAAGGTCAAGGCGCTCATCGGGGTGGCGATTGCCGCGCCGTAGGCCATCGCCGGCAGGACGGAACGATCCCGGAACCCGCGCGCGAAGACCTCGTCGGTGCGCGTCAGTGTCGCGCGCAGCGTTCTGCCGAGCGCTCGGAGGAGCCCGATCTCTGCGCGCTGCTCCCAAGGGAAGGGCTCGGACGCGTGGGGCCGGCAGCCTTTGCACGCGGATTGGCCCTCCCGCGTTCCGACGTCGCAATCGGCGCAGAGGAAGTCGCCGCAGCGCACGCACACCGATCCCGCCGGAAGCTCCGGGTGTCGGCCGCATCGCGCGCCGGGCGGGACGCTCATCGCCCGCGCACGTGGCCGAGGACCGCTTCGGCGAGCGCGTCCGGCTTCATCCAATGGATCATGTGGCCCACGTCGTCGATCTCCACCTCGCGGGCGTCGCGGATGGCGGCCACGCGCTCCTCGTGGTCGTCGGTGCGGAAGCCGCGGCTGCCGCTGACCAGCAGCGTCGGCGCCTCGACGCGGTCCAGGAAGCCGACGAACGAGTCGGCGCTGAAGGGGGCCGGGGAGGTGGTGCGGTGCAGGGGATTGAAGCGCCAGCGCAGGCCGCCCTCGACCGGCTCGGTGGCGTGCTCGGCCAGGCGTGCGCCGAGCTCCGCGGGCAGCTCCGGCGTCTGCGCGCGCAGCCGCTTCACCGCCTCGTCGAGATCGCGCATCGGCGCCCAGGTGCGCTTGCGGAGCCGGTCCATCGAGTCGAGCCAGGCGGTCATCTTGTCCGGCGGCGCGCCGGTGTACGAAGGCGGCCCGAGCCCTTCGACCAGCGTCAGCGTCATCGGGATGCGCGGGTGCGTCGCCGCGTAGAGCGCCGCCGCGGTCCCGCCCATCGAGTGCCCGAGCAGATGAACTTCGCCGTCGGCGATCTGCGGCATCAGCCCGTGCAGATCGAGCACGTAGTCGGAGAAGTGATAGTAGCCGCCGGCGCCCACGTGATCGGTCTGACCGTGGCCGCGCCAATCGAACGCGACCACCCGCATGCCGGCCTCGGCCAGCCGCGCGGCCAGGAGCTCGAAGCTCCACGCGAAGTCGAGGAAGCCGTGGCAGAGCACGATCGTCGGCGCGCCTCCGCCGTTCCACGTGATCACGTGATGGGACAGCCCGTTGATCGATACCTGATGTTCGAGTGCTTCCACCACGCCTCCTCGGTCTCCCCGCCTGACGTCTACGTACAACGCCGCGGCGCGTCAAACACGCCAACGCGCTTCGACGCACCGCGGCGCCACGCCGGCGTGAGCGCTCGGCGACCGCCGGTCCGAGATCGTGTCGAGGCGCCTACGGCTGGGTCCGCTTCCAGGACTCGCGTTCCTGCATCCGGCTCAGCCACGAGGTCAGGTGCGAGCAGCCCTCGAGCGGCAAGCGCGCCGGCTTCGCGCTCATGAAGGGCGTCACGAGCGCGATGTCCGCCAGCGTCAGCCGGTCCTGGGCGATCCACTCGCGTTCGGCCAGGTGTGCGTCGAGGACCTTCACACACTCGCGCACGCGTTCCTCGCCCAGCGCTTCGAGCTTCGGGTCCGGCGCGCCGGCTCCGATCATCGGCTTCACGACGCGCTCCCAGTTGAGGATCGAGATGGAGGGGGTGAGGTGGTGCGCCGACCAGAAGAGCCAGCGGTTCACGTCGGCCCGCGCCTGCGGCTCGGTCGGGTAGAGCGTCTGGCCCGGCGTGCGCTCGGCGAGATAGGTCAGGATGGCGTTGGATTCCCAGAGCACGAAGCCGTCGTCCTCGAGCACCGGAACGCGGCCGTTCGGGTTGAGCCGCAGGAACTCCGGCGCTCGCTGCTCGCCCTTCGCGAGATTGACGACGACCAGCTCGACCGGGCAGCCCAGCTCGAGGGCGCCCATGACGGCGCGGCGGGCATTCGAGGACAGGGGATGGTGGTACAGGCGCATGTTGTTTCTCCTGGTTGGGAAACGCGACCTTGCGACATCGGTTTGTCACCCGTATGTCAGGTTTTGTCGGCCGAGGGAAATGAACCGTACGGAACGCCTCTTCGCGCTGGCGGAGCATCTGCGCGCCCGCCGCACCGGGGTGACGGCCGAGGCACTGGCGGAGCGCTTCGGGGTCACGGTGCGCACCATCTATCGCGACCTCGACGCGCTGCGCGCCGCCTCGCTCCCGCTCTCGGCCGAGCGAGGCCGCGGCGGAGGCTATGCGCTCGACCGCACCTACAGCTTGCCGCCGGTGAACTTCACGCCGCGCGAGGCCGCGCTGCTGATCGCCGCCGGTCGCTACGTGCGCGAGATGCGCCTCGTCCCCTTCACGGACACGCTGGAGTCGGCCCTCGACAAGGTGCGCGGTGCGTTGTCGGCCTCCGCGCAGCGCGAGCTCTTGCGGCGTCTCGACGAGCTCGTGTTCGTCGGTGTCCCCGCGCTGCCGAGCCGGCGCGGCGTGCGCGAGGCGGTGGAGCGTGCCTGGTTCGAGCAGCGCCCGCTCCGGCTCGTCTATGTGGACCGCGACGCCGTCGAGAGCACCCGCGAGGTGCGGATCGAGGGGGTCACGCTGGACCGCCGCGAGACGCGGCTCTCGGTGATCGAGCTGAAGAGCGGCGAGCCCCGCCAGCTCCGCCTCGATCGGATCGCGAGCGCCGAGGTGATCGAAGCAGGAGACACGTAGCGCCTCCGTCCCGGCGCGCGCGGTTCGAGCGACGATCGCTCGGGGCTCGGACACGGCCGGGGTCTAGTCACCCGTCTCAGCGATTCGTGGCAAAACCCCACCGGCCCTCGACGCGCGACTCAGCGTCACTCCTCCTCGAAATACCTTTGGTATTCCTCGTTGTCGTTCCTTGATTCGCACGCCGATGGCTCGCCGGGATTTACCACTCACTGCTGTTCCGGGTGACTGGCTCAGGATCGTGTGAACGTGACCAGCGGTCCCTACGGCGTGATCGCCACCGTCTCCTCGCCCTCTTCGCCGCGGCCCCAGTGACATGCGAGACCTCGCCTCTGGCGGAGATCGAGGATGATCAGCGCACGCAGGAGGAGATGCCGCCCGTGCCCGCCATGCAGTGCATGTCGCTCGGGCAGCGCGCGTCGCTGGTGCAGAGGCGGGTGCAGTAGCCGCCCGGGTCGCAGATCCCCGAGTCGCACTGGCCGCCGGTGGTGCAGCTCGATCCGATCGCGCCCGAGCCGGCGTGCAGGCAGAGCAGCAGGATGCCGCTCGAGCCGCCGTCGACCGGCCCGCAGCCGAAGCCCGGGCCGCAGCCGCCCGCCTCGGTGCAGACCTCCGTGCACATGCCGGTTCCGCTGGGGAGCGGGAGGCACGCGCCGCTTCGGCAGTCGTTCGTCGCGCCGGTGGCCGTCGGGCAGGACGCTCCGATCGGGCTTGAACCGAGGATGAAGCTCGAGGGCGTGCACTGTCCGCCGGTGCAGGTGTAGGCCATGCCGGAGAGCGTGCGCGGGCAGTCGGCGGCGGTGCGGCAGGCGGCGGTGCATCCCTGCGGCGTGGCGCAGAGCCCGGTCGAGCACTGCGCGCAGGGGATCTCGATGTTCACACAGATGTTCACGCCGCCCGCGTCCGAGCAGGCGTAGCCGGCCGGACAGTCGCTGGCGCTGTTGCAGGGGCGGGTGCACGCGCCGGAGCCCGTCGCGGGGTTGCCGGCGCAGAGGCTGAGGACGCAGCCCGACGCGCCGCTGCACGTCTGGCCGGTGTCGTCGTGCCGGCAGAGGCCGGACGCGCAGACGTGCTCGCTCGCGCACTCGCTGTGGCCCGAGCAGGTGATGGTGCACATCCGGGTGCCGCCGACGTCGTCGACGCAGTGGCCGGTGGCGCATTCGCTGTCGGTGGAACAGCGGTCGAGGTAGTGCCCGAGGGGCGGCGGTCCGGCGTCCGGGGTCGGCGGCGGTCCGGAGTCGACGCGGGGCGGTCCGGAGTCGACGCGGGGCGGTCCGGAGTCGACGCCGGGCGGGCCCGAGTCGTGCCCCGGATCGATGGGGCCGGCGTCGTACGTCACGGGAGGTCCGCCGTCCCGCATCCCAGCGTCGTAGGGCGCGCTGCACTGCCCGATCTCGTTGCACACCTGACCGCCGGCACAGTCGTAGTCCTGCCGGCAGTCCTGCAGGCAGTGCCCGTTCATGCAGTAGTGCTTGGTCCCGCACTGCGAGTGGAAGTCGCATTGCTGTGACGCGCAGCCGGCGATCGCCGTCGCCGCCGCGAACAGGGCCGCTGCTAGATATGCTCGGCGGAAATCGCAACGCGTTTCGCGGGCGGGACGGGGTCCATGCGCGGCACGTTCCTCGTCGGCGATACTCGGCATCGCCTCGTCGGCCCGAGCCACGGCCGGGCCGCGTCGCGGCTCCCCGATCCGGGCACGATTTCCGGCTCTCACATCTAGGCTGGCGAGCCGCACATCATCCTCACGAGGTCGGGGTCGAGCATGCGCGCTCGATCATACCCGCACTCGCGGCCTCGTGTCGCCCGCCGGCGGCCTCCGGGGACGACGGCTTCAGCTCAGGTTGATGACGTCTCGCGCCATCACGAGCGCGAGCACGCCGAGCAAGAAGAGCAACCCGACCGTGTGGATCGCCGCCTCCACTTTCTCGTTGGCGCGGCGCCGCGTGATCAGCTCGTAGCCGAGGAACGCGAGCCGCCCGCCGTCGAGCGCGGGGATGGGCAGCAGATTGAAGAGCCCGAGCGCCACCGAGAGCTGGATGAGCAGCGCCACGTACTCCTGCGGCGCGGTCTTGATCGAGTCGGCCAGCATCTTGCCCATGCCGACCACGCTGGTGACCTCGCGGGTCGTCCGGCGCTCGATCATCGAGCCGATGGCGGCGAACGTGGCGCGGGTCATCAGCCAGGGGGCGATGATCGCTTTCTCCGCCGCTTCGCCCACCGACACCGTCGTGTAGGTGCGCCGCCCGCCGAGCGTGACGCCGATGATGGGCCGGCCGCTCTGGGGATCGCGCTCGGGCGTGATGGTCAGGCTCACGCGGTGGCCGTGGCGCAGGACCACGTACTCGGTCGGCTCGACGCCCTGGGAGGTGTTGATGCCGACGAGCTGCTTGTGACCCTCGACCCGCTTGCCGGCGGCCTCGACGATCTGATCGCCCTCCTGGAGGCCGGCCGCGGCCGCGGGCGTCCCGGCGTGGACCTGCCCGACCTCGTTGCCGGGGAGCTCGGAGAAGTCCGGGTAACCGCCGACCAGCCCAAGCACGAAGATCATCAGCGAGGCCGTGATGTAGTTGGCGAAGGGGCCCGCGAAGATGGTGACGATGCGGGCGAAGACCCCCTTGTTCGGGTAGAGCCCCGGATCGTCCGCGTCGATCGTCTCGGTCGGGTTCATCCCGTCGATCTGCACGTACGCGAGCAGCGGGATCGCGCAGATCTGGAACGTGGTCGGGCTGTCCTTGGGCTTGTGCTTCCAGAGCGGTGGCCCGAGGCCGATGCTGTAGCGCAGCACACGCATCCCGAACGCGCGGGCGGCGAGGTAGTGTCCCGTCTCGTGCACGATCACGAGAAGCGAGATTCCGAGGATCGCGATCGCGACGTTCAGCGGGGTCCAGCTCATGGAAGGCGCAGCGCTCCTTGCCTCGAAGGCGAACTGTAGCCCCAACCGGGACCGCTAGCCATCGGGGCGAAACGTGCCCGCTCCGGCGGTGTCCGACGGGCATGGCGCTATGCTCCACGCGGTGAAGCGGGTCGCCCCGTCCCTGGCCGTCCTCTTGCTCGCCGTCGCCGCCCGGGCCGACGAGCGGCCGACCCTCCACGAGTACGTCCCCGATCTCGGCGCCGACGAGGGCTCGCTCCTGCTCTCGTCGGGCGACTCGGAGCCGGAGGCGATCGTCTACCAGGGCGAGGTGCTGCCGGCGCCGGAGGGTGGGGCGCTCCAGAACGACGAGGCGCCGATGCGCGCCCGGCCCGGCGACGGTGAGCGCACCGAGGAGCCCGGCCGGCGCTCGCCCAACTTTCGGCCGGATCGGGTGACGCAGCTCGAGGGTAGGGTCGGCTACTACACGGTGTTCACGCCCCTCATCGCGCCCTTCAAGCGGGTGACGGCCTACGACGCGGTCTCGGTCGCCTCGGACGGCACGCCGGTCCTCGGGATCGCGCCCGGACCCCGCGAGCAGGTGCCGGTGCTCGGGGCCGGCGCCGAGCCGGAGGGGGGGCGAGACTACGATCGCTTCTGGGGCAGCGTGGTGCTCGACTTCGGCGAGGGTCGTACCGTGCCGCTCCCCTCGGTGGCGCCCGAGGCGCGGATCCTCACCCTGCGCACCGAACCGCGCGCCACCCTGCGCATCGACAAGGACGGCGCCGACAATTTCTACGCGACGGCGGTGGGCGAGACGGCGCGACAGGTGCGCGTGGTCTTTCTCACCGACGCCCCGCGCGACTACTTCGGCTCGGCGCTGCCGGACGCGGCCGTCGACGCCCTGGCGCGGCGGGTTCGACCCCTGCCGCCCTCGGTGCAGCGCGACGCGGAGACGTTCGCGGCGGAGCTGGGGTTGTCGCGGGCGTCCTCCTTCGCCCAGGCTCTCGAACGCCTGGTCGATCACTTCCGCTCGTTCGAGGAGTCGGCGACCCCGCCGCACGACAGCGGCAACATCTATCTGGACCTCGCCCGCGGCATGCGCGGCATCTGCCGCCATCGGGTCTACGCGTTCGTGATCACGGCCCAGGCGCTCGGGATGCACGCGCGCTTCGTGCACAACGAGGCCCATGCGTGGGCCGAAGTCGAGCGACCCGGCGGCGGGTGGCTGCGGGTGGACCTCGGCGGCGCGGCGACGGGGCTCGATGCGCACGGGACGGAGAATCGCCCGCCCTACACGCCGAGGGTCGTCGATCCCTTGCCGCGCCCGGAGGCCTACGAGCGCGCTTACCGGCAGGCGGCGGCCGCGGCGCGCGGGCGGAGCGCCGATCGCGGAGCCGGAACGACCAGCGCGCCCGACGGCGATCCGGACGGTCAGGCGGCCTTGGAGGCTCCACCGGCTGCGGCGCCGGTGTCGGGTGGCGCAGGCGCGCCGCTCGATCTCCAACTGGACCGCCGCTCCTTCGAGGTCTTCCGTGGCCGGGAGCTCGAGGTGACGGGCGTGGCGCGCGGCGGCGGCGGCGAGGGGGTGTCCGGCCTGCGGATCGAGACGCTGCTCCGCGCACCACGCGGTGGGGCCGAGCGGCTCCTCGGCGTGACCGTGACGGGTGAGGGAGGCGCCTTCCGCGGCGTCTTCGGCGTCCCCCCCGATCTACCCGTCGGCGATTACCGGCTCGTCGTGCGCACGCCGGGCAACGGTGAGTTCGGCCCTGCGCGCGCCCACTGACGATCGAGGGTGTGCGAAAGGCGTCCCACGCCCGGGCGGGGAGAGTGTCGACGCGCTCAGCCGCGGCGCCGGCGCATCATCCACCCGAGCGCGACGAGCGCGAGCATCCAGGCCCACCGCGAGCCATGTCGCGAATGGGACATGCTGCACTGCAGGCCGGAGCCGCTCAGCCGTCCGGCCCGATCGCTCGGCCCCGCGTCGCTCGCCCCCGCATCGCTCATCCCCGCATCGCTCATCCCCGCATCCGGGACCGAGGCGTCGGGCGCGCAATCGGTGCAAGGCTCGCAACGGTGGCTGGCGTTGCAGAGAGGCGCGCTCGCCGTGCAGCCGTCGTCGATGCCGTTCCCCGGCTGGTCGTCGTCGCAGGCCTCGCATCGCGCCGAGCTGCTGTCGACGATGCAGGCCGGCAGCGCTGCGGTGCAGCCGTCATCGACCCCACCGGTGCTGGTGTCCGTGCAAGGATCGCAGGTGGCCGTGTCGGCTCCGCAGATCCCCGAGTCGCACTGGTCGTTCCCGTCGCAAGGCTGGCCGGAGGTGAATCGGCACATCGCAGAGCACGTGTCGCGCGCGGCGCCGGTGTCGCAGGCCTCGTCGCCCGTCACGTACGCGTCGCCGCAGGTCTGCAGCCAGTCGCCCACACCGTCGCCGTCGGCGTCCTCGACGTCGTTCAAGGGATCGGTCACGGGGCTGCCGACGGCGGCGCAGGCGTCGGACGCGACGCAGTCGGCGTCGAACGCGTCGTCGATCCCGTCCGCGTCGGTGTCCTCCCCGGCGGCCTGCGTCTCGCCGTCGCCGAGCGTCCCGTCCCCGTTGGTGTCGAAGGCCTCCACGGCGTCGCCGATGCCGTCTCCGTCCGAGTCGACGTCCAGGTAGTCGGGCCCGTCGGTTCCGTCGGTGTCCCGCGGCGCCGTCACGGCGAGCGACGCGCCCGCCGCGTCCTGGCACACGCCCGACGAATCGACGGACGCGCAGCCGTCCGGCTCCCCGTCTCCGTCCGCGTCGGTCCCTCCCGACTCGCGCGCGTCGGTCAGACCGTCGCCGTCGCTGTCCCGGTCGAGGTGGTTCGGAAGGCCGTCTCCGTCCGCATCGATCGCGGCCGGGAGCGCCGTGCAGATGCGGCCGGTGCTCGTGCAGCCACCCGGCACGGACTCCGGGTCCTGCCAGTCGGGCACTCCGTCCCCATCGCTGTCG
The DNA here is from genome assembly GCA_963832725.1 of uncultured Pseudomonadota bacterium. Lineage (GTDB taxonomy): Bacteria > Myxococcota_A > Polyangia > Polyangiales > Sandaracinaceae > JAEZBP01. The sequence continues at coordinate 576,099 of CAWHVG010000005.1, read as the reverse complement.
CCGCCCGGAATCCATGGCGAACCCGGCCACCTCGATGGCGTCGGCGATGCCGTCGTCGTCGTCGTCGTCGTCGACCGGATCGGTGATCCCGTCACCGTCGCTGTCCGCCGCGCACAGGATCGGATAGTCGGCCGAAGGGCAGGTGATGCACTGGTTGGTCGCTCGATCGCAGCGGCCCGAATCGCAGTCGGAGTTCGAGAGACAAGCGACGCAGAGCGGAGGCGACACGTCGACCCTGCACACGCCGCCGGTGCAGGCCGCGCGCTCGGTCGCGGTCGCGCTCGTGCAGGTGTTGTCCGCGAGGCACGTGTCGATCGTGCACTCGTTGCCGTCCTCGCAGTCGCTGTCGATGAAGCACTCCGCGCATCGGCTCGGCGCGTCCGTGCAGACGTAGCCCGACTCGGTCTGGCAGGTGCCCGAGCACCCGTCGCCGTCGACGGTTCCACCGTCGTCACAGGTCTCGAACCCTTCGACGACGCCGTTCCCGCAGACCGAGGGTGTGTTCGTGAACGCGATGCGATAGCTCCACGTCACCGGCGCGGTCGCGACGCCGAGATCCCATTGCACGCCCATCCCGTTGTCCGTGGACAGGCTGGTGTCGAAATCGTTCAGGAGCGCGTTCCCGTTCTGGATCTCGGTGAAACCGGTGTAATAGTTGCCCGAATAGTAGGCGTCCCAGGGACGGTCTGCCTGGATGAACACTTCGTATTGATCGGCGCCCATCCCCGTGGGGTCGGGCTTCGTCACCCCCAAGACCGTGGTGGCGCCGGTCATGGGCTCCCGGTAGGCAGCGCCCGTGTCTCCGCCCGCCAGGTACGTGTCCATCACGTGCGAGAAGCGCAGGAACGACGCGTTGTCGGCGGGCGGCGCCACCGTCACCTGCATGTCGAAGAAGTCGTTGGGGGCGACGTAGCGAAACCGGACCGTGATCTCGATCCCCGTGTCGCCCGCGTCCATCACGACCGTCGTCGTGTAGGGGTCGGCGGCCGTGCCCGTCCCTCCCAGAGGCGTCTGCATCACGGCCGTGCAAGGGGTGGCCGTGGACCCGTATGCGATCGAACCATAGACGGTGGCGGATCCCTCGGGGCCGACCGCGAGGAACAAACCATCGCTGGTGCTGGGCGGCACGCTCCCGGGAGAAAAGATCTGCCCCGAGCCATTCCGGATGATCTGCACGTCCCCGAGTGGCCCCACGACGACGCGCAGGCCGTCGCCCGTGGTCATCCCGCCGGCCGCGTTCATCGTGACCTGCGCCGAGGCCAGGGAGGGCGCGCCGAGGAGGAGCAACGCGAGCAGCGAGGCCCGCAGGGGGTGGACGGAGCGGTGGAAAGAGGGGGGCATGGTCGGATCCGGGGGTGGGTGTGGCGCGCATATTCTATCCGACCATTAATTGATGTCGGGTGCGTATCCGCACGTGTGTGCGGCGCTTTGCATCGGGAACGGGGGCGCGTCGAGCATCCGTGATGCGGACGCGGCGCGGAGCTGGCCCGATTGGCGGTCGGTACGGCGCCTTGCCGTGGCCCTCGCGGCTGGTCACGCTCCGCCGTGATGAACCTCGCAGCCAGCGTGCAGGGCCTCCTGCCCTCGATTGAGAAGCGCGGAAACTTCATCCGCGACAGTTGGGACCGCCTCGAGAAAGTGCCCGGCGGCAAGGGCCTCTTCAGCCGCCTGGTCGGCGTCGCGGCGCCCTACACCGGCTCGATGGGCGCGCGGGTGGTGGAGTTGCGCCGCGGCTACGCCCGGACCGTGCTCGACGACCGGCGCCGGGTGCGAAACCACCTCGACTGCATCCACGCCATCGCGCTCGCGAACCTGGCGGAGCTGACCGGCAACGTGGCCGTCGCCTACACGCTCCCCGACGACGCGCGCTTCATCGTGGCCGGGATGTCGATTGAGTACCTCAAGAAGGCGCGCGGACCGATCACCGGCACCAGCACCTGTCCGCTCTTCGACGGGAACGAGAAGCAGGAGGTCGAGGTCGAGGTGGCGCTGACCGATTGGCGCGGCGAGGAAGTCGCCCACGCGGTGCTGCGGACGCTGATCGGCCCCAAGCGCTGATGAGCGCCGCCGGCGGAGCGGGCCGCCGACGGCGATGAGACGCGCGCCTGAAGATGCCGCCGGCGCAGAGTCGCCGGCCGGGATGGATGCGCGACGGATCAGGCGACCGACGCGGCGCCGGCCGGAGCGGGCGTGCGCGTCGAGGCTGCGCGGGTCGTGCGCGCCGCGAGCACGCTGCGGTAGGCGTCGCGGTAGAGCCACGCCGCGCCGAGCTCCAAGGCCAACGCCACGAACGCGACGGGCAGCCCCGCCGGGTCGAGCGCCGCGTGGAACGCCACGATGTTCACGATCACCGGCGCCAGGAGCACCAGCGCCAGGGGGACGAAGCGGTTGCTCAGCAGGAGCGCACCGGCGACGACCTCCGTGCCCTTGATCAGCGGGAACATGTAGCCGGTGGCCGCCAGCGCGCCGAGGAACGCGCCCGCGCTCTCGGGATGCGGCGGCTGCGGGATGAGCCCGAGGAAGCCGTTCAGGCCGAAGACGAAGAAGAGGACTCCCAGAAGCAGACGGACGGTGGTGGGCGCGAATCGCTCGATGGCTTGCATGTCGAACCTTCCTTTCGACGCCCAATCTGGTTTTGTTCCGTCGACTGCGGTAGTACCTTCGTTTGGAAAGCACTGTTGCATGTCGGGAACGATCGAGAAGCTCGAGCTCTTGCCGGTGTTCGTCGAGGTCGTGCGTCAGGGGAGCTTCACGGCCGCGGCCAAACAGCTCGGCCTCCCCAAGTCCACGGTCAGCCGTCGCGTCGCCCGGCTCGAGCGCGAGCTCGGCGCGGAGCTGCTCCGCCGGACCACCCGGACCGTTCGCCTGACCGACGCCGGCGCGGATTCTCTTCGAGCGCGCCGCGCCGGCCATCGATCGCCTCGAGGAGGCGACGCGCGCATTGACCGAGCAGCAGCGCACGCCGCGGGGGACGTTGCGCGTGACCGCGCCGGTGGACGTCGGCCACGAGCTCCTGGCCGATGTCGTGGCGTCCTTCGTCGCGCGCTACCCGACCGTGCAGGTCGACGTCGTCCTCACCAACCGCATCGTCGACATGGTCGCGGAAGGCATCGACGTGGCCATCCGCGCGGGCCGCGTCGCCGACTCGACCAACCTCGTCGCCCGCCGCGTCGGCCAGACGGAGTTCGGCCTCTTCGCGGCGCCGAGCTACCTCGAGCGGCGGGGCATCCCCGAGCGCCCCGAGGACCTCGCCACCCACGACTGCGTCCTCTTCCGTTCCCAGGGCGGCAAAGCCCGCTGGAAGCTGCTGGGGCCGGCCGGCGAGACCTCGGTCGAGGTCCAGGGGCCGATCAACGCCGACGACTTCTCGTTCGTCCGGGCCAGCGTGCGCGCCGGCGTGGGCATCGGGTTCATCCCGACCTTTCCAATCCCGGAGCTGACGCGGGTGCTCCCTTCTCATGCGCTCGCGGCCGGCGCCGTGTGGGTCGTGTACCGCCGCACCCCTCACCTCCCGGCGGCGATCCGCGCCTTCCGCGACCACGTGGTGGAGACGTTCCGGGTCGAGCCCAGGAACCTCGCGCGCTGACGCCCGTCACCCCCCAGGCTTTTGGCCGGGGCGCGGCCACCGAAGGGGATGATCAGGCCGGCTCGCCGGTGGGGACGACGCCGCCCCAGCGCTCTTTGGCGAGCGGGGAGGCGTAGGCCTCGGCCTCGATTTGCGCGCCGGTCTGCCTCGTCCGCACTTCGTGACCGTGCACCTCGGCCACGATCTCGTAGCGGGTGCGCACGCGCTTCCGGAAGGGGAAGCCGCGCGCGTAGGTGAAGGTCTCGGCGTCGGCGCGCGTCACTCTGCCGAGCCGCTCGCCGTTCATGTCCACGACCTTCATCCCGCGGCGGATGCCTCGCGTGTCGTCCATGTCGTCGCTCCCAGCCGCAAGAAGAGCTGTCGAAAGAAGAGCTGTCGAGAGAAGAGCCTCTCGGGTGACATGGCCCCAGCGCGGCTCGCGTCAGGGCTTCTTCTCGGCCTTGGCGGCGGCGGCGAAGCGGGCCCGGAGCCGCGACGCGTAGCCTTCTTTGTTCTGTTGTTTGGTGCGCCCGACCGCGAGGGCGTCGGCGGGGACGTCCCGGGTCACGGTGGTCCCGGTGGCGACGTAGGCGTTCTTGCCGACACGGACCGGCGCCACGAGCTGCGAGTCGCTGCCGATGAAGCAGCCCGCCTCGAGCACCGTGGTGTGCTTCTGGAAGCCGTCGTAGTTGCAGAAGATGGTGCCGGCGCCGACGTTCACGCCCTCCTCGACGATGCCGTCGCCGAGGTAGGCCAGGTGGTTGGCCTTCGCGCCGCGGCCGAGCGAGGTCTTCTTCGTCTCGACGAAGTTGCCGACGTGCGACTCGGGGCCGAGGTCGGAGCCCGGCCGGAGGTGCGAGAAGGGGCCGACCTGCGCGCCCTCGCCGACGCGGCTGTCGATCGCGACGCTGTAGGGTTTCAGGTACGCGTTCGCGGCGACCTCCACGTTGGTCAGCACGCAGCCGACGTCGATCCGCGCGCCCCGGCCGATCCGACACGCGCCGCGGAGCACCACGCCCGGCTCGAGCACCGCGTCCGCTTCGATCCTGACGTCGGCGTCGATGTCGACCCGGTTCAGATCGCGCACCGTCACGCCTTCCTTCGCGTGCCGGACGGCGATCCGCCTGCGCATCACGGCGGCGGCCTCCGCGAGCTGCGCGCGATCGTTGACGCCCTGGAGGCTGGCCAGCGGCCACGTCGTGCCCTCGGCACCTCCCTGCGATGCGGCGCGCGGCACGATGTCGGTCAGGTAGAGCTCGCCCTGCGCGTTGTCGGCGCGCAGGTCCTCCAGCGCGTCGCGCAGGAACGAGAGGTCGGCCGCGTAGAGGCCGGGGTTGATCTCGTCGATGGCGCGCTCCTCGGCGCTGGCGTCCTTGTGCTCGCGGATCCCGATCACGTGGCCGTCCGCGTCGCGAAGGATGCGCCCGTAGCCGCTCGGATCCGGCGCCCGGCAGGTCAACAGGGAGAGCGGTCCGCGCCCTCTGGCCCGCGCGTCGAGCAGGGCCTCGATGGCCTCCGCCTCGATCAGCGGCACGTCGCCGTAGAGGATCACGACGTCGCCTTCGAACGCCGCCAGCGCCGGAAGCGCGCAGCGCGCGGCGTGACCGGTGCCCTTCTGCTCGGCTTGCACGGCCGTCTCCACCCGCGCGTCGAAGCGGGCCGCGAGGGCGGCTTCCACCTCTTCGCGGCCGTGCCCGACCACGACCACGACCCGCTCGGCGCCCGCGTCGAGCGCGGCCTGCACCGGCCAGTCGACCATCGGCCGACCCGCGACCTCGTGCAGCACCTTCGGCCGATCGCTCTTCATCCGCGTGCCTTGGCCGGCGGCCAGCACGATCGCTGCGAGCTTCGTCGAACGCTCATCGCCCTCGCTCCCGGCGGAGCGTCCGTCGCCCCGCTGATGCCCGTCCTGCGCCGGACGGGCTCGCCCGCCGGATTATGCGCTCTCGGCCGCTCTCGCAAGGGCGCGCTCGAGCGAAGGCAGGGACAGGGACTCCGGCGTGGGCGCGCGATGCGGCGCGGACGACGGGAGCCGCGTCGGATGGGGGCGGCTTCGAGCGCGGGAACGTGCCCGCCGAGCATCGAAGGGACCGGTCGATCCCGCTCGGCGTCAGGCCGGATTGTCGCGGTCCAGGTCGCAGCGCCGGCCTGATATAGTGGGCGGACGATGCGGGAGCTGGCCAGCGCGCTGCTCGGGCTCGCGTTGCTCGCGAGCGTCGCGGAAGCGCAGGACGCGGGCGCCGCGGGCTTGGCCGTGCCGCCGCCGCCCGGCGCGCCTGTCGGTGCGTCTCCGCCGAGCGCGCCGACCTTCCGCGGCGTCCCGCTCGACTTCCTGGTCGGGCCGCTGCTGATGGCTGCCGAAGAGGACCTGACGGCCGGCCGCGTCCCCTTGGCGATGGCGCGGGCGAGCATCGTCGCGTCGGTACTTCCGGCGGACCTGCCGCTTCGGGTGCGGGCCGACGGAATGCGGCTGATTGCGGCCCAGCGGATGCCCGAGAGCCCTTCCGAGCCCCCGGCCGACGAGGTGCTCGCGCCGATGATCGTGCAGTCCGAGCTCGATCTGCGCGCCGCGCAGCCGCAGGTCGCGCTGGCCCGGCTGGACTTCGTGCTGGCGCGCCTGCCCACGGGCTCGCCGCTCTTCACCCGGGCCCGCCAGCTCCGCGGCGTCGCGGCCTCCCGGCTCGGCGTCGCTCCGCCCCCCGCTGCGTCCGTCCCCGTCGCCGCGCCGCCGGCGCTCCCGAGCGCTCCGCGACACGACGACGGCCGCCGCGGCACGGGCGAGATCGTCGAGCTCTACATCACGGCGGCCGGCCTCGGCGCGCTGACGGGCGGCTACCTGCCTTTCGTCACGACGAACGGCGGCGCCAGCGGGACGACCTACGTCTTCACCACCCTGGCCGGCGCCGGCCTCTTCGCGGTCGGCGTCCTCAGCCTCGACCTCACCATGCGCCTCCCGAGCGGCGTCCCGCCGACGATCAGCGCTTCGATTCCGCCTCGGCTTCGGTCACGGGGCGCTCGCGCTCGCGCTCTACGCCGTCGACGCCTCGACTACCGACCCGCGGACGAGCTTCAGCCTGGTCTGGGGCGGCGCGATGATTGGCGCGGCGGTCGGGCTCGGCGTCGGCTTCGGTCTGACGCCGACGGTCGACGAAGCGCGCTTCGTGGAGTCGACCGGGTACTGGGGCGCGGGCCTGGGCACCTACGTGGCGATGTTGACCGAGTATCAGGATCCGGTGCTCGGCATCGGGCTGAGCATGGCGGCGATGGACGCGGGCCTGCTGGCCGGGATGATCGATGACGGCGCTGGATGCCGAGCCCTCGACGCGACGCACGCTCTTTCTCGACCTCGGCTTCTTCGCCGGCTCCGGCCTCGGCGCGCTGGTCTCCTACCTCTACTTCCTGCAGTCGAGCACCGGGCTGTCGCTGCCCTTCATGGGAACCTCGATGCTGATTGGCAGCGTCGGCGGCTGGCTGCTCACCTACCTGCTCACCGACGGGATGCAGGGTCCGCGCGCGGCCTCCACCGACGCCACCGTTCGCCTCGGCATCTCGCCCACCCGCGGCGGCGCAAGCCTCACGCTCGGCGGCCGCTTCTGAGAAGCCGCGTCTCGCTCCCGCGGAGAGCAGCTCGTGCGGAGCGGATAGGTATGACGAGCTCGAGCGCAGGCTGCGCTCCTCGGGCTGAAGGCGGATCTCGCGGCCCGTGCTCTGCGGCGCGCGCGACCCCTCGCCCTGCAGGTTCGAGCCCGCCCTCCGAAAAAAAGGACCCCGCCGGAGCCTTGATGTCAGCTCCCGAGGACATAGGAGGGCGGGAGAAGGGAGGTCGCCGTGGGAAGCCCCACCGAATACGGACGGAGGCGGCGTGCCGACAACCGCGCCTCTGGCGCGCCGGCAGGTCCGCTCTGGACTCACGCCAGCGTCGCATCGTTTCCGCTGGCGATGCAGGTCTGGAGCCCCGCGACGCCTCAGGCAGACTCCATCGTGGACGTCTCGAGACTCGTCCTCGTGGTCTCGGCGGTCATCTTCGTCCTCGTCCAGGGCGCCCTCCTCTACTTCGTGTTCCGGTTCCGACGGCCCAAGCGCACCGCGACGGACGAGGAGCCGCCCCAGTTCTACGGCAGTGGCCCGATCGAGGTGGCCTGGACGGTGGGCCCGCTCTTGATTGTCTTGGCCTTCTTCCTCGTCGTGATGCGCACGACGCACGCCCTCCGCGCCGAGCCAAAGGCGGACCCGCTCCACGTCACGGTCACCGGATACCGGTGGTGGTGGGAGTACACGTACGCCGATCCGGCGACGGAGGGGTCGGCGCCGAGCGCGCCGATCGTGACGGCGAATGAGCTCCATGTGCCGACCGGAAAGACCATCGCGTTCCGGCTGGTCTCAGCGGACGTGATTCACAGCTTCTGGCTGCCACGTCTCAACGGTAAGACCGACGTGATCCCCGGCCATCCGAACCAGACCTCGTTCGCCGTCCGATCCGCAGGCATCTACCGCGGTCAGTGTGCCGAGTTCTGCGGTACGCAACACGCCAACATGATGCTACGCGTGGTCGCCGACCCACCCGCACGCTTCCGGCGCTGGCTCGAGCATCAACGCGAGCCCGCCGTCGACGACCCCTCCGTGCGCGCGGGACGAGACCTCTTCATCGGCCTCGCCTGCCAGAACTGCCACGCGATCCGCGGTACGGCGGCTCAAGGGGTCAACGGCCCCGACCTCACGCACCTCATGTCTCGAGAGACGCTCGCCGCCGGGGTCCTGCCAAACGACCGCCACAACCTCGAGGCCTGGATCCGCGATCCACAGGCCATCAAGCCAGGCTGTCTCATGCCGAATATGCAGCTCACAGAATCGCAAGTGTCTCAGCTCACCGACTACCTCATCACACTCGACTAGGCGCGCCGCGATGTCCGAATCATCGTCATCCATCGCGGCGGTGCCGACTGCCGTCGCCATCCCCCAGTCGGTACCGACGAGCGACCGACCGGCCGACCGGTGGACCACGACCGTCGATCACAAGCGAATCGGCATCCTATACATCGTCACCTCGGCCCTCTTCATGGTCATCGCGGGGTTGCAGGCGCTCGTCATGCGCGTGCAGCTGACGTTCCCCCGATCCACGGTCCTCAGCCCCGAGGAGTACAACCAGCTCTTCACCATGCACGGCACGACGATGATCTTCTTCGTCGTGATGCCCATCCTGCTGGGATTCTCGAACTACCTCGTGCCGTTGATGATCGGCGCACGGGATATGGCCTTCCCCCGCCTGAACGCGTTCAGTTTCTGGTGTTTTGCGTTTGGCGGACTGCTCCTCTATTACAGCTACTTCGAGCAGGCCGCGCCCGACATCGGATGGTTCGCGTATTCGCCGCTGACCGCGTACGCCTTCACGCGCACCCATTCGCCAGACTTCTGGGCGCTCGGACTCCTCGTCAGCGGCGTGGGGACGATGGGGGCCGCGGTCAACCTCATCGCGACCATCGTCTCTCTCCGCACGAAAGGGATGACCATCGGAAAGTTGCCGCTCTTCGTGTGGATGGTTCTGGCGACGTCGTTCCTCATCGTGGTCGCGTTCCCGCCCCTGACAGCAGCGCAAACCATGCTGCTCTTGGATCGTCAACTCGGGACGCAGTTCTTTGCGGCGGGCAGTGAAGGGTCGGCGCTTCTGTGGCAACACCTCTTCTGGTTCTTTGGGCACCCGGAAGTGTACATCATGGTGTTGCCGGCCTTCGGAATGGTCTCCGAGATCATCCCCGTGTTCTCGCGCAAAGTGATCTTCGGGTACGAGTCGGTCGCGGCGGCGACGGTCGCCATCGCGTTCCTCAGCCTGGCCGTCTGGGCGCACCACATGTTCGCCGTGGGAATGACGCTGCCCCTCGACGACATCTTCGCGGGGACGAGCTTCCTGATCGCCGTTCCCACGGGCATCAAGGTGTTCAACTGGGTGGCCACCATGTACCGGGGCCACATTCGTCTCGCGACGCCGATGCTCTTCGCGATCGGATTCGTGTCGATGTTCGTGATCGGCGGGCTCACCGGAGTGATGCTGGCCGCTGTTCCGATAGACTGGCAGGTCACAGACACGTATTTCGTGGTGGCGCACTTCCACTATGTCTTGTTCGGCGGGAGCTTGTTCGCGATCACCAGTGCGTTCTACTACTGGTTTCCGAAGATGAGTGGCCGGATGCTCAGCGAACGCCTCGGGCGTTGGCATTTCGCGCTGATGCTCATCGGATTCAACCTGACGTTCGGGCCGATGCACATCGCCGGGATTCTCGGGATGCCTCGCCGCGTCTACACGTTCGCGCCCGGCATGGGGCTCGAGCCCTGGAACCTCGCCGCCACGATCGGTGCCTTCATTCTGGGCGTGTCGTTCCTCGTGCTCTTCGCGAACCTGTTCTGGGCCCTGCGACATGGTGAAGAGGCTGGCGACGATCCATGGGACGCGTGGACCCTCGAGTGGGCGACCACGTCGCCACCAGCGTCCTACGACTTCGAGCGGGTCCCCGAGGTCAAGAGTCGGCGACCCCTCTGGGACCTGAAGCACCCCGAGGATCCCGATTGGAAGTTCGAGTGACGTGATGAGCAAATCGGATGGCAGTACGCGAACGCGAGACGGTGCCGAGGGCGGTGGCGAACCCTCCGAGGCCCATCGCCCAGCCGCGACGAAGGTCGGGATGCTCACCTTCATCGTCACCGAGATTGCCTTCTTCGGCACGCTCATCATGACGTATGCGTACTACGCCGGTGAGGCGGGGCCCGGGCTCAGCCGGGAGCAAGCGCTCTCCATCTCCGTGGTGCTCCCTGGAACGGTCTGCCTCTACGCGAGCAGCCTCTTCGTTCATCGAGCGATCACCCACCAGCGGGCGGCGCGGCGAGGACGGTTCCTCCTCTGGTGGGCGGCCACGTTCGTACTGGGCGCCGTGTTCCTCGGCGGAACGGCTTTCGAATGGATGGATCTCATCGGCAGAGGCCTGCTGCCTTGGACGAGCGTATTTGGATCGACGTTCTACACCTTGGTCGGGTTTCACGCGCTCCACGTGACGATCGGGCTCCTGCTGCTCGCCATCGTCTTCTTTACGTCGCTGAGCGCCCATCGCTTCGAGCGGTCCAAGGGTGTTCAGGAGCTGATCTCCTGGTACTGGCATCTCGTCGACTCGGTCTGGGTCGTGATCTTTCCGGTCGTCTACATCTTCATGCGGTGATTGAGGTGGTCTTGTCGAGCTCAGGGACATCGAACGGACCAGAGGGCGAGAGCGACGAGCTCGTAGAGAGCATCGAGATGCCCGCGCCTACGCCGTTCCCGTTCTTCGCGGCCGCCGGCGTTGCGTTGTTGGCGGCGGGCTGGGTCACCAATCCCTTCGTGTCCTTGGTGGGCGCTGCGTTCGGCATCGTCGGTGCGGTGGGTTGGACGAGGGCCGTCTTCTCTCCGCGGAGCCACACGCGCGTTCCCTTGGCGCCGGTTCGTCGGGTGGAGGCGGTGTCCGCGGAGGTGAAGACCAAGCGGCAGCCCGTGGCCCAGCACCGCGGGGTCTTTCCCGCGCAGGTCCATCCGTACTCGGCCGGCGCGAAGGGGGGCGCTGCGGGCGGGGTGGTGATGGCGGCCGTGGCCGAGATCTACGGTTTGGTCAGTGGGCACGGCATCTGGTACGCCGTGAATCTGCTCGCCGGCGCGGTCGTGCCGTCGCTGGCCTCGGCCTCGTCGGGGCTCGAGCACTTCTCCCTGGCCGGGCTGCTCGTGGGCATCGTGGTCCACGCGATCCTCTCGGTGGGTCTGGGCCTTCTGTACGGCATCCTGCTGCCGATGTTGCCGGGGCGGCCCCTCGTCTGGGGTGGGGTCGTCGCGCCCTTGCTGTGGACGGGGCTCGTCCACTCGGGGCTCTTCGTTCTGGACCCGATCCTCGCCGCGCGCGTGTCGTGGCCTTGGTTCGTGGGGTCACAGTTGGCGTACGGCTTGGTCGCAGGGGTGGTGGTCGAGCGAACCGCGCGGGTGGCCTCACGGCACCCGAACGGCCGCGCGTCCGGCACCGACGAGAAGAAGACGCCGTCGAAGGAGCACGGAGGCGAGGAGTGAGCGGCGTGCGCGCGCTGGCCGCGGTCGTCCTCGTCGCCCTGGCCGCCAGCTCGGGCTCCGGCTGTGCGGATCCCAGCCATGGACGGAGCGAGCAGGGACCGCCTACCACCGGTGCAGAGCTCTACGGGCAGCACTGTCAGGGGTGCCATGGCGCCGACGGAAGGCTCGGGCCCGCACCCCCCGTGAACGACGAAGTCTTCTTGGCGATCGCCTCCGACGCGATGCTGCGGGACGTGATCGCGAAAGGCCGCTCGGGCACGCCGATGTCTCCGTGGGCCGGCGACCATGGAGGCCCTCTCAGCGCGGATCAGATTCGACGAGCTGATCTCCTACATGCGGACGAGCTGGAGCGCGCTCCCGGACGACCCACGCGTGGTGGACATGCGGACCTACCTGACCGACGCCGACCTCGGTCGCTCCACGATCGAGGGCGATGCCAGCGCGGGTCAGCAGGTCTTTCGGGCGACGTGTGGTGAATGCCACGGCGATGATGGGCACGGGGTCGAGGGAAAGGCCGGCGCTTTGAACGATCCGGCGCTGCTTGCGCTGATGTCGGACTCCACGCTTCGGAGGATGGCGGTGACGGGTAGGGAGGATCTCGATATGCCCCCTCTTTTGGAGAAGTTGCGGCCACGAGATGTGGCGGATGTAGTGGCTTTCATCGGAACGTGGCGCGACGCAACGCTGGACGCCGCGCAGGAGCGAGCGACACCATGAGCGAGGAACGAGAGCAAACCACTGCCGAAGGCGGAGAGACCACCGGACGTCAGTCCCGACGGAGCTGGCTCGAGAAGATTGGTGCCGGGCTCGCCACGCTGGCGGGGGTCGCCGTCGCTGCGCCCGTCCTCACTGCGCTTCTGGGCGCGATGGGGCGGCGGCCTCGCGAGCAATGGATCGATCTCGGCCCCGTCGACCAATTTCGGTTAGGGGAGACACAGACCATCTCGTTCACCCATCCGCATGCGCGACCGGAGGACGGGGGGACCGCGAAGCTGTCGGCATATGTGCGGAGAGTGGACAGCTCGGAGTTCTTGGCGCTGGCGCCCAATTGCACGCACCTCGGGTGTCCGGTGTCGTGGTTTCACCAGTCCGGTTTGTTCATGTGCCCGTGCCATGGTGGAGTCTACTACGAGGACGGCTCCAGGGCGGCGGGTCCGCCCCCGCGAGGGCTGTATCGCTATCCCACGAAGGTCGTGAACGGAAATCTGAAGATCCGTGGCGGTCATCTGCCGACGCTGCACAACACCTTCGAACACCCTGCTTGACGAAGAAGAGACGATGCGCGCCAAGTTGTCACGTTTCATCGGCTGGTTCGAGCGGCGTCTCGAGCTGAAGAGCACGATCGGACCTTTGCTCCGGCACCCCGTGCCGCGGGGCGTCAACTGGTGGTACGTGTTCGGTAGCGCCACGCTCACCTTCTTCGCCGTTCAGGTGGTGACGGGAGTCATCCTGGCCGCCTTCTATGTGCCGTCGGCGGAGGGCGCATACGGAAGCCTTCAGAATCTGAACGACCACGTTACGCTCGGGTGGCTGGTTCGCGCGATCCACAACGTGAGCGCCAGTGGAATGATCGTCATGATCGGCGTTCACATGACACAGGTGTTCCTCTTCGGCGCGTACAAGTATCCGCGTGAGCTCACGTGGCTCGTGGGCGGAGTGCTCTTCTTGCTCACGCTGGTCATGGGCTTCTCGGGCCAGATCCTACGCTGGGATGCCTCGGCGTACTGGGGCGTGAGTGTGCTCGCGTCGATGGTCGGACGCGTGCCATGGATCGGGCCCTTCATCATCCGGTTGGTGCTCGGGGGCTCGTACATCGGCGGTGACACCGTGACCCGCTTCTTCTCGGTGCACGTGTTCATCGTGCCCGCCATCCTCATCGGCGCGGTGGGCCTCCACCTGTACCTGGTGGTCAAGCGGGGGATTTCGGAACCGCCGAAGCCCGGCGAGACGGTCGATCCTGCGACCTACGATGCTCGCTACGAGGCGCTGCTCGAGAAGGGCGAGCCCTTCTATCCGCGGGCCTTCTGGAAGGATGGGATCTTTGCGGCGATTGTCGTGCTCGCGGTCGTGGGGCTCGCCGTGGTGTTGGGCCCCTCCGGCCCGGGGTCGCCGCCCGACTCGAGCGTCCTGTCGTCCGAGCCGCGACCCGATTGGTACTTTTTGCCCGTCTTCGCGCTCCTCGCGCTGGTGCCGCCGTCGTGGGAGACGGTCATCATGCTGGGGCTGCCCTTGGTGCTGATCGTCGGGATCGGCATCGTGCCGTTCGTCTTCCGGGGCGGCGAGCGAGCGCCGAGCCGACGGCCGCTCTCGGTCTTCCTCGTCATCGGCGCGTTCACGACGCTCTTCATCCTCACGTACCTGGGGAAGGTGGCCCCTTGGTCGCCGCACATGAACGCGTGGTCCGAGGCGGCGGTTCCCCCGTCCCTGGTACGCGGTCGAACCCCGCTGCAGCTCGAGGGCGCGGCGGTCTTGCAGTACAAGAGCTGCCGCAACTGCCATCAACTCGGGGGCACGGGCGGTCTGCGGGGGCCGGCGTTGGACGGAGTCGCGACGCGCCTGACTCGCCCCGAGCTGGTGCGTCAGGTCCTTCAGGGCGGCGGCAACATGCCGGCCTATGGCCAGCGGCTCACGCCGGCGGAGGTGACCGCGCTGGTGGCGTTCCTGGAGACGCTCGACGAGCACGAGCGCGTCCCGCCGGGCACGGAAGGCACGCCGAAGGCGCCCGAGGAGGGGCCCGCCGTGGCGGCGCGGGGCGACTGATTGTGGGCTCGGCCTGGGGCTCGGTCTTCGCGTCGTGGCCCTTGGACGTTTCCGTCGTCGTGCCGCTGGCGCTGGCGATGTGGGTGTACCTGCGCGGCTACGCCCGGCTGCGACGGAGGGGCGTCGGCGACGCCTCGGTGCGCCGGCTCCTGTGGTTCTCGCTCGGCGTGCTGACGTTGTTCGTCGCGCTGGTCTCGCCGATCGACCCCTTTTCCGATCTTCTGCTCTCGGTGCACATGGTGCAGCACCTGCTGCTCATGGTGCTGGCCCCGGTGCTCTTCGCGGCGGCGAGCCCCGGTCTCGCGCTCGCGCACGGGTTGCCGAGGGTGCTCCGGCCCGCCGCCAAGGCCGTGTTGACGAGCAGGGTGGCTCGGAGTGCGCGAGCCGCCGCGACGCTCCCGGTGCGCCTCGGGGTGCTGACCCTGGTGAGCTGGCTCTGGCACGTGCCCGGGCTCTACGAGCTGACGCTCCGCTCGCAGCGGTTTCACTACCTCGAGCACGGGGCGTTCTTCGCCGCTGCGCTGCTCTTCTGGTGGCCGGTGGTCGCGCCTTCTCGGTCGCCGGACCGCGCGGCCCGTTGGTGGCTGATTCCTTACTTGATGGTGGCGGCGATCCAGGGCACGGCGCTGTCGTCGTTCATCACCTTCGCGCCGCGGGTGATCTATCCCCACTACGCCCGAGTGGCCCATGTGCTCGGCGTGTCTGCTCTCGATGATCAGGCGACGGCGGGGGCGCTGCTCTGGGTCTTCGGATGCGTCGCGTACGTCGTCGCGGCCGTGAGCCTCGTTCCCTCGCTCTTGCGCTCGAGGCGCCCGACGCGGCGGCGGAGGCTCCCGGTCCTCGGCGGGAGGCGAGAAGCGCCCGAGGGCGACCTCCTCGCCAGCCCGCTGGGACGCCTGCTGCGCCACCGCGACGCCCGCTTCGGATTGCAGCTCGTGATGCTCGTTCTCGCGGTGCTCGTGGTCGCCGACGGGCTCATCGGACCTCAGGTGGCGCCGCTGAACGCGGCCGGCGTGCTCCCCTGGATCTACTGGCGCGGGCTCCTCGTGATCGCGCTCTTGCTGGTGGGCAACCTGGTCTGCATGGCCTGCCCGTTCACGCTCTCACGGGCGCTCGTTCGCCGCCTCCCCATCCGCCGGCGGCGGTGGCCCCGAGCGCTGCGCAACAAGTGGCCCGCGGTCCTGCTGCTCGTGCTCTTCTTGTGGGCCTACGAGGCGCTCTCCCTCTGGTCGAGCCCGTTCTGGACGGCCTGGATTGTCGTGGGCTACTTCGTCGCCTCGGCCACCGTCGACGCGTTCTTCGAGGGTGCCGCGTTTTGCAAGCACGTGTGCCCCATCGGGCAGTTCAATTTCGTGTGGTCGCTCGTCTCCCCGCGCGAGGTGCGAGCCCGCAAGACATCCGTCTGTGAGAGCTGTGAGACTCACGAGTGTGTCCGCGGTAGCGAGCAGTCTCCCGGCTGCGAGATGGCCCTCTTTCAGCCGCTCAAGTCGGGGAACATGGACTGCACTTTCTGTCTCGACTGTGTTCAGGCGTGCCCGCACGACAACGTGACGGTGATGGCTGTGACGCCGGGGCTCGATCTGCTGCGTGATCCCCGACGCGCCGGTGTCGGAAGGTTCCGTGATCGCTGGGACACGACCGCGCTCGTCCTGGTGCTGGTCTTCGGCGGGCTCGTGAATGCGGTCGCGATGGTGGAGCCGGCGCTCGTGCTCGAGGACCGGTGGAGCGCGGCGCTCGGCTCGCCGCCTTGGGTCGTCGTGGCGGTCGAGATCGCGCTGGGCGTCGTCCTCGCACCGCTCGTCTCCGTCACGGTGAGCGTGTGGCTGACGCGGCGCTTCGGAGGCGTGCGCGGATCGACCCGAGCCGTGGCCGCCGACTTCGCCCGCACCCTCGTTCCCCTCGGGTTGGGCCTCTGGGCGGCACACACCGCGTTCCACTTCCTCACCGGTCTCGACGCCGCGCGACCGGTGATCGCCAGGCTCTCGGCGGGCGCGATCTCCGCGCAGTGCGCGATGTGCTCGGGCGCGGCGCCCTGGGTGCTCCACGTCGAGCTCGTTCTTCTCCAGCTGGGCTTGCTCGGCACCCTCTACGCGGCCTACCGGGTCGGCCTTCGTCGCGCTCCGGCGGGGCGCGCGTTCTGGGCCGCCGGGCCTTGGTGCGCGTTGGCGCTCGCGCTCTACGGGGTCGGCCTGTGGACGCTCTTCCAGCCGATGGCCATGCGAGGGATGATGTGAAGCTCGCTCCTGCCCACGCGGCTGCCTGGGTCGGTTTCGTCGTCAGTGCGCTCCTCTTTCCGCCGCTGCCCTCGGCTCTGGCCGATGGCGGGACGGTGCGCTTCTCGGAACGACGCGGCCCATATCGGGTGACCGTGTTCACGACGCCGACGCCGCCGCGCGCGGGTGACGTCGACGTGAGCGTGCTGATCCAGGACGCGGCGAGCGGAGCGATCCGGACCGACGTCCCAGCACGAGTGCGCGCACGGCTCGCGAGCGGCGAGCACGAGACGGTGACGAGGCGCGCGTCCCAGCGGGCGGCGACGAACAAGCTCTATCGGGCCGCGACGCTGCCGCTCTCCGTGCCGGGGCGCTGGCGCATCGAGATCGGGATTGGCGACCCGAGCGACGATCTTCGGGCGGAGCTCGACCTGAGGGTGGAGAGGCCGTCGCCGCGCTGGGTCGACGCCTGGCCCTGGCTGGTCTGGCCCGCGCTGCCGATCGGCTGGTTCCTCCTGCGCAGGAGGTCGAGCTCGAGCTGACCGCAGCGATCACGCGGCTCGATCGGCGACCGACCTCGAGCCGCAGGAGCCATCGTTCGTTTGTGCCCCGAGGCGCGACTGACTATATCCGCGCCATGAGCGACACGGCCGAGAACCCCCTCGTCGATTTGGGACACCTCATCCCCTTCGACCGCATCCGCGCCGAGCACGTGGAGCCCGCCGTCGCGGTCCTCATCGAGCGCGCCAAGGCGAGCCTGGCGACCATCGGCGAGGACGCGAGCCCACCGACCTACGCCAACACGCTGGCGGCGCTCGAGGACGCGACCGAGCCGCTCGAGCGGGCGATGGGCGTCGTCGGCCACCTCGAGAGCGTGGCCACCGGTGACGCGCTGCGCGCGGCCTACAACGCCGTTCGGCCGGCCGTCAGCGAGCTCTACTCTTCCATCCCGCTCGACGAGCGGCTCTACGAGCGCTTGAGCGCGTTCGCGCGGACCGACGACGCCTCGCGGCTCTCGCCGACCAAGCGTCGCTTCCTCGACAAGACGCTGCGCGAGTTCCGCCGCCACGGCGCGGAGCTCGACGAGGCCGGCAAGGCCCAGCTGCGCGAGCTCGACGTGGAGCTGGCCAAGCTGACGACCCGCTTCTCGCAGAACCTGCTCGACGAGACGAACGCGTTCGAGCGGATTGTCACCGACGAGTCGAAGCTCGCGGGGCTGCCGGAGAGCGCCCGCAAGGCGGCCCGCGCCTCGGCCGAGTCCAAGGGGCAGGAGGGCTATCGTTTCACCCTCCACGCGCCGAGCTTGATCGCGGTCCTCAGCTACCTCGACGACGCCTCCATCCGCGAGACGCTCTGGCGCGCCTACAACACCCGCGCCGCCTCGGGCGAGCGCGACAACCGCCCCCTCATCGCGCGCATCGTGGAGCTGCGGCGGGAGAAGGCGACGCTGCTCGGATACCCCGACTTCGCCGACTTCGTGCTCGAGGAGCGCATGGCCAAGAACGGCGCCGAGGCGCGTGCGTTCGTGAACGACCTGACCGAGCGGACCATGCCCTTCTTCGAGCGCGAGCAGCGCGAGCTCTTGGCGTTCCGGAAGGAGATCGAGGGTGAGGGCGCGCCCGCGCTCCAGCCCTGGGACGTCGGCTACTACGCCGAGAAGATGCGCAAGGCGCGCTTCGACTTCGACGACGAAGAGCTGCGCCCCTACTTCCCGGTCGATCAGGTGCTCGGCGGGCTCTTCTCCGTGGTCGAGCGCCTCTTCGGCGTGAAGGTGGAGCCGCGGGAGGACGCGCCGGTGTGGGATCCCTCGGTCCTCTGCTACCGCCTGAAGAACGCCGCCGGCGACGAGCTCGGCGGCTTCTACGTCGACCTCTTCCCGCGCGAGAGCAAGCGCGGCGGCGCTTGGATGAATTCGCTGATCACCGGCGGGCCCGTCGACGGCGGCGCGCATCTGCCGCATCTCGGCCTCTTCTGCGCCAACGTGACCCCGCCGGTCGGCGACGAGCCGGCGCTCCTGACGCACCAGGAGGTCGAGACCCTCTTCCACGAGTTCGGCCACCTCATGCACCACTGCCTGAGCGAGGTGGACGTGCGCAGCCTGGCCGGCACCGCGGTGGCGTGGGACTTCGTCGAGCTGCCCTCGCAGATCATGGAGAACTGGACCTGGGAGCGGGAAGCGCTCGACCTCTTTGCGCGCCACTACCAGAGCGGCGAGAAGCTCCCGGACGCGCTGCTCGACAAGATGCAGCGTGCGCGCACCTTCCGGGCGGCGAGCGCGATGATGCGCCAGCTCGGGTTCGCGCACACCGACCTCTCGCTCCACGTCGAGTACGACCCCGAGCGGGACGGCGATCCGGTGCGCTACGCGCGGACCGAGATGCAGCGCTTCAACCCGGCGCCGCTCCCGGACGACTACGCGATGATCTGCGGCTTCAACCACCTCTTCGCGGGTCCGGTCGGGTACGCCGCGGGCTACTACTCGTACAAGTGGGCCGAGGTGCTGGACGCCGACGCGTTCACCCGCTTCAAGGAGCGCGGCGTGTTCAGCAAAGAGGTCGGCCGCGAGCTGCGCGAGAAGATCCTCGCCCGCGGCGACAGCGCCGATCCGGACCAGCTCTTCCGCGACTTCATGGGCCGTGACCCGAAGGTGGACGCGCTGCTCGAGCGCTCGGGCCTCGTGGCGGCCTGAGGCGCCCGTCGCTCAGCGCTGCTCGGCGGCCAGCGCCTCCAGCGCTCCGTCCGCGAGGCGCATGGTGGTCCACCCGGCGAGCGGCTCGGCGTTCACGCCGCGGTAGAACGAGAGCGCGAGCTCGTTCCAGTCGAGCACGGCCCACTCGAGGCGGGCGCAGCCCCGCTCCGTCGCCACCGCCGCCAGCCGCGCCAGGAGCGCTCGCCCCACGCCGCGCCGGCGGGCCGAGGGCGTGACCCAGAGGTCCTCCAGGTGGATGCCGCGGCGCCCCCGCCAGGTGGAGTAGGTGTGGAAGAAGAGCGCCATCCCGAGCGGCGCTCCGTCCTCCTCGGCCAAGAGGCACTCGAAGGGCGGCGCCGGCTCGGCGATCTGCGCGCGCAGCGTCGCCTCGGTGACCTCCACAGCGTCGGGCTCGCGCTCGTACTCCGCCAGCTCGCGGATGAAGCGGAGCAGCGTGGGCGCGTCGTCGGGGCTCGCGAATCGGATCCTCATCACCGGCGGACCCTACTACGCGAGGGCCCGATTGCGAGCCCTCGGGTCCGTCGCGCTCAGTTCGCGGCGAGGATGCGATGCACGCCGCGCATCGAGTGCGAGAGCAGGGCATCGCGGGCCACGCCGCCGCCGACGGACGCCAGATAGAGCGGCTGGTCGTGCACGTGGACGATGCGAACGGCCACCTCCGCGCCCCGGAGCATCGGCGGCAGCGGGATGCCGAGGATGCTCTTGGCCATCAGCGGCGCGATCGCGCCCAGCTCGCGGCAGACCGTGTTGTCGCCCACGGCGGAGAGGATGAGCCCGTCGTCGTCCGCCAACACCAGCGCCTCGAGCCGACCGCGGTCGCGGACGTGCTCGAGCTGGAAGGTGAGGGCGAGGTCACGGTGGCTGCTGCGGCGGGAACGGCGCTCTTCGAGGGGGTACATGACACTCCACTAGGGTGTGTGTGAGCAGTGTGCGTTGGTGTAGGTGCGCATCGTACAGACGCCTTCACACGTGGAGCAAGAAAGCGGGCGGGCGATTGCGGAGCGGGCAAGCGTGGGCGCACCTAGGTGGCTGGTGTCGAACGAGCGCTCCTCGTCTTTCCGGCGGGACAGGCCCGTCTCGCCGCCCGTCCCTCCTCCAAAATGCTTCAGCATTTCGTCGTCGGGCCGAACGACGATCCAGACCTGTCGCGCTCGGAAATCCTTCGGGCGTCGTTTGACACCAGTCACCTTGGGGAAGCGATTGTCGTCCCGACCTGCTAAAGAGGACGCCGGTCGAGGAAGCGCCCCGATGAGCCTGAGCCAGCTCCTTTCGTCTCACCGTGTCGTCGTCTGCGTGGGCTGCGGCGGAGTGGGCAAGACCACGACGGCCGCGTCGCTGGCCGTGCAGGCCGCCATGGACGGCCGGCGCGTGCTCTGCCTGACGATTGACCCGGCCAAGCGGCTGGCCAACAGCCTCGGCCTCGAGGCGATGACCACCGAGGAGCAGGTCGTCCCGTCGGAGCTCTTCGAGGCGCGCGGCCTCTCCATGCAGGGCAGCCTCTCGGCGATGATGCTCGACACGAAGCGCACCTTCGACGAGCTGGTGCACCGCTATGCGTCGAGCCCCGAGGTGGCGCAGCGCATCCTCGACAACCGCGTCTACGAGTACCTGAGCACCTCGCTGGCCGGCACGCAGGAGTACATGGCGATGGAGAAGCTCCACGCCGTGCGCGCCGACGAGCGCTACGACCTCATCGTCCTCGACACGCCGCCGACCTCCAACGCGCTCGACTTCCTCGACGCGCCCGAGCGCTTGGCGGGGTTGGTCGACTCGCCCGCGATGCGCTGGTTCATCCAGGCGTTCGAGGGCGCCGGCAAGTTCTCGTTCAACCTCATCGGCAAGGGCGCGGCGTTCTTGCTGCGGGGCCTCTCGCGCTTCACCGGCACCGGCTTCCTCGAGGTCGTCGCTCAGTTCGTGACCGACTTCAACGATTTCTTCGGCGGCTTCCGCGAGCGTGCCCGGGAGGTCGCCGAGGCGCTGCGCGGCGAGGACGTCGCGTTCGTCATCGTGACCAGCCCGAACCCGCTGGCGATGGAGGAAGCCCTCTTCTTCGCGCGCCGCCTGGAAGAGGCCGGCATGCGCCGCGACGCGTTCGTGATCAACGGCGTGCGGCCGCTCTTCGCCGAGCCAAAGGAGAGCGAGTCGGTGCTCGCCCGCGAAGTCGCGCCTCACCTGCCGGAGGGCTTCGATGCCCACCGCGCCGTCTCCCGGATGCGCCGCGCCCTCGACGACGCGCGGACCCGGGCCCTCGCCGACCGGATGGAGGCCGACCGCCTCCGGCAGCGCGCGGGCGACGACCATCTCTTCGTGGAGGTCCCGGCGTTCGAAGAGGACGTCCACGATTTGCAGGCGCTGGCCAAGGTCGCCGCCTACCTGACGGGGGCCGAGGTCGCCCCGACCATCATCGACTGACCTCGCGGGGCCCCGGCACGGCCGAAACCGGCTCGCCGTCGGCCAACCCCCCGGCCCCCCGGCCAACCCCCAGCAGGATCCTCAGCTCGCGGCGGCCAGGGCCTCGCCGTGCTGGCGGGCGCTCTCGCGGGCGACGATGGTCAAGAGCTCGGCCGCCCGGTCGACTACGTCGCCGAGCGTGTCGGCGTGCAGGCGCAGAACCGTGCTCCGACCGGGCAGGGCGGTCCGCACCTGCGCCTCGTATCCCGAGCCGCGGCGGCGCAACGAGACCTGCTCGTGGTGCCTGGCGATCAGCGGGCGCACCCGCGACTCCACCGCCACGCGCTCATCCAAGCTCGGTTGAACGTCTCCCCAGTCGATTTCGATCATCACACCCTCCCGATCGTTGCCGTGACCGCCCCCCCGAGGTGGTCGACGCGGGTCCACTAGGCACCTGTTGCCACGTCACAAGCTCGGCGAGCGAATTCGGTGGCAGGAAGTGGAAACGGTTCGGGCCCGTTCACCCTTCCCACGTCTGCACTAGGGCTCCCGCAGGAGGTGACAAGAGAGGCCCGTCCTCGTTCACGTGCGCGCCGCCGGCGTCGTCGCCGCGACGGGAGCCGCGTTCCGTGGCATGATCGACCCCGATGGTCGGACGCATTTTGGGGGTCGTGGCCGCGCTCGCCGGCGTGCTCGTGGGCTGTGGCGGTGGGAGCAACGAGGGCGACGCCGGGTCGCCCGATGCCGCGCCGGCCGACGCCGGGTCGCCGGTTACGGTCGAGTGCATCTGGCCTGCCTACGGCGACATGATCCGAGAGGATCCGGGCACCGCGATCCGGGTGGTGGCCGCGGTCGGTGGCGTCGACGAGAGCACCGCGATCACGATGGGCGGCGCCGCGGTGACGCCGGACGCGCTCGGCGTGGTGCAGACCACGGTGACCGCTCGCTTCGGCATCAACACGGTCGAGGTGAAGGCCGGCGATTGTTCGGAGCTCTGCAGCTTCCTGGTCGCGCCGGCCTACCAGGCGAGCGCGGACACGCCGGTCGATCCGACGGCGACGCTGCGGCTCACGGCCAGCGGTGTCGACGACGGCGGCGACGCGTCCGAGCTCTCCAGCCTGGACGACGTGGTGCTCCGCGCCAGCGCCAACGGGCTCTTGACGGCCGTCGTGGACGCGCGCCTCCCGCCCGGCTCGTTCGTGTTGGCGCCGCTGCCCTGCATCCCGCCGCCGGGGACCGGGTGCGACGTGGAGCCGCCTCACGTCACCCTCGACAGCGTCGAGTACCTCACCAGCGATTTCTCCGGCCCGCAGACCACCAGCCTCACGACCATCGACGATGGCATGGCGTTCGTCGCCACCGCGTCCGGCGTCGACATCACGGCGCACGCGGTCGGCAACACCGACTACCTCATCTCGATGTGCGATCCCGTGACGATGGTGTGCACCTCCACGTCGAGCTTCGACACCACCGGGACGGTGACCTTCGACATCGAGGTGCACGCGTCGCTCGACGTCGGCGTGGGCGAGGACGGCCCCTACGCGAGCGTGCGCTCGGTGGACAGCGTCTCGTTGACGCCGAGCGGGGCCAGCTTCCCGGACCTGCCGCCCGAGCACCGCGCGCTGGTGGAGCCCTTCTTCGTCTCGAACGCGGGCAACGATACCGATCTGCGCGACAACATCGGGGATCTCTACTCGACCTCGGTGGCCACGCTGATGCAGAACCTGCTGGGCGGTCTCGGCGTCGAGCAGACCATGGTGTCGATGCCGACTCTGTCCGGGTCGACGGTGGACGTGGCCGTGCGCGCCACGCCGGCGATTGTCTCCGCCAGCGCGGCCAACGGCCTCTCGATGGCCATCCGCACGGGCTACGCGCCGATGACGACCGCGCGCGACGGGGGGCGGGGCGCGCCGCTCCCGGGCGGTCCGCTCACGCGCTTCAGCGCCACCGCCAGCGAGCCGAGCGGCGTGGTGGTCTCGGAGGCCGTGCTGAACCAGGCCTTCCACGCCCACTGGGTCGCCGGAGGAGTGAGCGGCATCGTGTCGCCGAGCATGATCGTGGCGCCGAGCATGATCGTGGCGCCGAACATGATCGTGTCGCCGAGCATGATCGTGGCGCCGAACATGATCCAGCTCGATGCGGCGCTGCCGCCGGTCGTCCACTCCTTCGGCACGGGCTCGATGTCCATGATGATCGGCGGCGTGAGCGCGACGTTCACCGGGCCGGGCGCATTCGAAGGCGGGCTCGGCGTGCGCTTCGCGGTGACGGCGCGGACCCAGCTCGACGGCACGTCCGGGTCGCGACCCGGCGTGGGCGCGCTGGAGCTGACGGAGCTCCAGTTCGCGGCGGACCGGTCGCTCTCGGATGCGGAGCACACGCAGGTGGCCGGCTTCGTGGCCATCCTCGGGCATCACATGGCGAGCTTCCTCCTCGCGCAGGCGCGGCCCTCGCTGCCCCTGCCCGTCCTCGCGGCGCCGGCGCAGGTCCAGATCGACGGCACCGACATCGGCACGGGCATCTCCGCCGGCACGCGGCTGGGCGCGCAGGCCCCGACGCTCTCCATCGTCGGGCCCTACCTCGAGGCCAGCGGTGCCTTCGGTCAGCTCGCCCCCTGAGGGCGTCGTTCACGAATCGAGGCGCGCGTCGGCAGCGCGGCTCAATCCTCCTCCCGCTCGTCTGCCAGCGCGTTCGCGATCCGCCGGTCGGGCACCAGCCACATCAGCGCGACGCCCACGTAGATGACGCCGGCGATCCAGGGCTGGACGAAGGTCAGCCCGATGGCCGTCGCGTAGAGGAGCGGCGAGATCTTGCCCTTCACGTCACGCCCGAGCGCCGCCGCGAGCTTCGAGCCCGGCCCGTGCTGCGCGACGATGACCGTCTGCAGGATGTAGTAGGCCACCGCGGCGAGCACGAGCACCACGCCGTAGAGCGCCGTCGGCGCCCGCGCGAAGTGGTTCTCGCCCATCCACCCGGTCACGAAGGGGAAGAGCGAGAGCCAGAAGAGCAGGTGGAGGTTCGCCCACAGCATCCCGCCGGTGACGCCGCGCGCGGCTTTCAGGAGGTGATGGTGGTTGTTCCAGTAGATGCCGATGTACACGAAGCTCAGCACGTAGGTCAGGAAGACCGGGAGCAGGGGGCCGAGCGCGCGCAGCTCGGCGCCGTGCGGCACCTTCAGCTCCAAGACCATGATCGTGATGATGATGGCGAGGACTCCGTCGCTGAACGCTTCGATGCGGTTCTTGCTCACGCGGCGATGCTAGCAGTCCGTTGGCGAACCTCGCTTTTCGGCGTTCGGGGATGACGACCCGTCTCGGAGGGACTGCCCGCCGGCCCTGACGTTTCCCGCCCCCGCGCGCCTCTGACGCCAGCATCGCGTGCACCGCAACGTCGGATCGACGGTGAGAGGGGTGAATCGCCACGTCACCGTCTGGGGGCGTCCGTTCGGCATCCATCCGAGATCGCAGCGTTTTCCGCGGAGCCGGCGGTGCGCATGCGCGAAAAACCCCGTGTTGGGTCGCTAACCTTCGGATTTTGCATCAGAAATTGGAAATCCACAGGTTGTGCACAAGCTGTGTGCAATGGATGCGCAGCAGATGTGATCCTTTGTGGGTTTCAAGACTGATCATCGTACACGACACGTCATCGAGTCGGGTGTGATCGTGGCGAATTGCAACGGATCCTGCTTTGCCCCGCGACGAAATGCCACGTCAGGACCTCCCCGACGGTCGCCTCTGCGCCAGGACGTCCCAACCGAGCGTTGCTCGGAGGCTGCGGTGAGAACGCGCGACGCCCTCGCCTCGGGCTCCGAGACGAGGGCGTCCTGAGAGCGATCGCGATCACTCGGCCGGCGGCGCGCCCGCTTCCTTGCGGCGAAGCGGGACCAGCTCGCCCTGGAGGCGCTGCGCGTGGTCGACGTCCGCCACGTCGCTGTGGCAGCCGGCGCGTTCGCCGACCGAGGCGCCCACCCGGCCTCGCGTCTTGCTGGCCAGCTTGTGGAGCTCCTCGGGGCTGAGGTGGCCGCGCTTCTCGAGGATCTCGCGCTGCTCCGGGGTCAGCGCCGCGCTCTTGAGGACGCGCTCGCGCTGGAAGCCCTCGGCCTTGCCGCTGTCGAGCTCGACGATCTCCTTGCTGATGCGGACCGAGCACCAGTCGTGGCCGCACATCGCGCAGAAGTCGGTGTCGACGTCGAGATCTTCGTCGTGCATGGCGCGGGCGACGTCTCCGTCGAACGCCAGATCGAAGTGCTTCTCCCAGTTGAGCGCCGCGCGGGCCTTGGTCAGGTCGTCGTCCCAGTCGCGGCTGCCGGGGATGCCGAGCGCCACGTCGGCCGCGTGGGCCGCGATCTTGTAGGCGATGCAGCCCTGCTTGACGTCGTCGCGCTTGGGCAGCCCGACGTGCTCCTTCGGCGTCACGTAGCAGAGCATGCTGGCGCCGTGGTAGGCGGCCGCCGTCGCGCCGATGCAGCTCGTGATGTGGTCGTAGCCGGGGAAGACGTCGGTGACCAGCGGCCCGAGCACGTAGAAGGGCGCGCCGTGACAGAGTCGGCGCTGCAGCTTCATGTTCAGCTCGATCTGATCGAAGGGCACGTGACCGGGGCCTTCGACCATGACCTGACAGCCGTTGCGCCAGGCCTTCTCGGTCAGCTCGCCCAGCACCTCGAGCTCCGCCAGCTGCGCGCGATCGGTGGCGTCGGCCAGCCCGCCGGGACGGAGCCCGTCCCCGAGCGAGAAGCTCACGTCGTAGCGGCGCATGATCTCGCAGATCCGATCGAACGCGGTGTAGGTCGGGTTCTCTTTGCCGTGGACCAGCATCCACTTGGCCAGCAGCGAGCCGCCGCGGCTGACGATCCCGATCAGGCGCTTCTTCACGAAGGGCAGATGCTCGCGGAGCACGCCGGCGTGGATGGTGAAGTAGTCGACGCCCTGTTTCGCCTGATGCTCGAGCACCTCGAGGATGATCTCCTCGGAGAGCTCCTCGATGCTGCGGCCGATGATCATCGAGTAGATCGGCACGGTCCCGATCGGCACGCTGCTGTTCGTGACGATGGCTTCGCGGCAGGCGTCCAGATCGCCGCCGGTCGACAGATCCATCACCGTGTCGGCGCCCCAGCGCACCGACCAGCGCATCTTCTCGACCTCTTCGGCCGTGCCCGACGAGACCGGCGACGCGCCGAGGTTCGCGTTGACCTTGGTCAGGCTGGCGCGACCGATGGCCATCGGGTCGAGCCCGTGGCCGAGGTGCACCTTGTTGGCGGGGATGATCATCCGGCCGGCGGCGACCTCGTCGCGCACTTGCTCGGCCGTGAGGTGCTTCTCGCGCTCGGCGACCCGCTTCATCTCGGGCGTGACGGTGCCGAGGCGCGCGTGCTCGAGCTGCGTGATGGGTTCGAAGCCCTCCGGCGCGACGGCGAATCCGTCCTCGCCGCGGGTCCATCCGTCGGGAAGGAAGTCCCACGCCGTCTTCCTGCTCGGCGCCGGCATCCCGGGCGTGTCGGGCGAGCTGAAGCTCAAAGGACCGCCGAGGTCCGGCGCGTTCGCGAACGAACCGGGGCTCGTCCCTTCGCGCAGGGTCGAGGGGTTGTCCGCGCCGCGCAGCGGCAGCTCGTAGCTCGGCTCTTTCATGGGCGATTCCTCCATCATGGTTGGATCGCCCGGCGCGATGAGAAGGTGTTTCGCTTCCCTACGCCGGCATGATCCGGATCAGGTTCCGCGGGTTCGTCTCAGCGGCGGGCTCCACGTAGGCCCGCCGCGCCCCGAGCGAATGGTCTGTCGTCGGCCGCGCGCCATCCCACGCCGTGCGGCCGTCGCGTCAAAGAGCGTCGACGGTTTGGCGTCGACCTGGGCGGCAACCCTACCTCCGCCCCGCGAGCCGTGCCAGGGGGCCCCGCTCTGGCGCTACGCCGCGCCTCGGCGTGAGGAGCGCGCGCCAGGTCGCGGTGAGCCGCGGAGCCGAACGAGACAGCGCCGATGGTCCGAGCACGTCGGCTCGTGCCCCTGCCGTCGACGGAGAGCGAGAAACGGATCGCTGCGCCGTGCCGTGACATCGGTCACCGCGCGCATCGGCCTCGTGCGTACTTCACGTTCGTCCGAAGACAACCCGCCGCAGGCTCGACGGGTCACTCCCGAGGGATGGAGGTCGTCATGAAGAAGAACGTTGGCTCGATCGATCGCGTGGTGAGGATTGTCCTCGGCCTCGCGCTCCTCTCGCTCACGGTGATCCTCTCCGCTCCCTGGGCGTACCTCGGCCTCATCGGCTTGGTGCCCCTGGTGACGGCCGCGCTCGGGACCTGTCCCCTCTACTCGCTGCTCGGCATCGACACCTGCCCGGCCGACCGAGGGCCCGGTCCGCGCAAGTCGCGCACCGCGTAGCGCGGCGAACGGAGTCGATTGGTCGAACGCTTCAGTGGTGCCGCCGCGCTTCGGACGCCCACGGGTCGAGCACCTCGCTCCAGACCTGGCGGACGTGCGCACGCGGCGGCTCGTCGCGGAAGGGATCGACCACCTCGGACCACAGCACCGCGATCGGTCGTGCCTGCGGGGGCGGCGTATCGTCGAAGGGGTCGAGGATCTCGTCCCGGAGGGCGATGACCACGTCGTCGCCCCAATCGCTCGGGCGCTCGGCGCCGGCCGTCTCGACGCGCCGGACCAGGTCGCGGGAGAGCTCGGCCAGGCGGCGGCGGAGCAGCCCCGGACGGATGATGCGGTCCCTCACCCAGCCGACCTGGCCCTCCGACTCGTAGCGGAGCACCCAGCGGTTCGGGCTCGAGAAACCGATGGTCAGTCTGCCGGTGGCGCTCTGGGCGCGATCGTCGGTCATCCGCACGACCGGGCGCTCCAACGCGCCCTCGATCGCGTGGCCCAGCGACGCGATGTTGACCCGCACCGGGCCGGGGTCGACGACGAGCACCACCAGCGGTCGCCGCTGCGCGCTTGCGGAGGGGGCGAGCACCAGAGAGGCGCTCAGAGCCACCAGCGCCATGCCGAGCTTGCGCATCACCGGCAGAGCCTACCCCGGACCTCGGGCTCGCGCGAGGGCTCAGCCATCCTCGGCTTCGAGGAGCTGCTGCGCGCGTCGCACCACCCTCGCCAGCACCAGCGTGCAGGGATCGCAGGCGTTGCCGCAGCACTCGGGCCAGGGGTCGGGCGGGCTCTCGAGGAGCCCCCTCGCCGTCTCGCGATGCCACTCGGGCAAGCGCTGCTCCCGCATCGCCCGATCCAGCGCGCGCTCGACCCGCTCCTTCACCGGCTGCCTCACGGGCTCCCTCAGACGGGCGCCACGTATACCCAGACCATGTAGGCCACGAAGACGGCGATGAGGATCACGCCCTCGGTGCGCGTGATGTGGCTCGGCTTGAGGAAGAAGCGGCACATGCCGAAGGTGAGCAGCGTCACGGCGAACATGACGGGGAAATCGCGACGCAGCACCGAGAGCGGCACGGGGCCGGGCGCGATCAGCCCGGGCAGCGCCAGCACGCCGAGGAGGTTGAACATGTTCGAGCCGACCACGTTGCCGACCGCGATCTCGTTCTCGCCGCGGCGCGCCGCCATCACGCTCGCGGCCAGCTCGGGGAGGCTCGTGCCCAGCGCCACCACCGAGAGGCCGATGACCAGCTCGTCGACGCCCATCCCCGTGGCCAGCTCGACCGCGCCCCACACGAGGAGGCGCGAGCTGCCGAGCAGGAGCGCGAGGCCCGTCGCGATCCAGAAGATCGCCTTCCAGGTCGGCAGCGCGTCCGGGATCTCCTCGGTGACCGCGTCGGGATCCTGGTTCTTCATCCCGAGCCAGACGATCCAGCTCATCATCACGATGAGCGAGGCGAAGAGCACCATCCCGTCGATGAAGCCGAGCTCTCCGTCCAGGACGAGGAGGGTCGCCAGGAGCATGCAGCCGATCAGGATCGGCAGCTCCCTCCGGAGCACGGTGCCCTGCACGTCCATCGGGGCGACCAGCGCCGCCGTCCCCAGCACCAGCGCCACGTTGGTGATGTTGGAGCCGATCACGTTGCCGATGCTGAGGTCTGCGGCGCCGGTGGCGGCGGCGATGGCGGAGACGAGCATCTCGGGCGCCGAGGTGCCGAAGCCGACGATGGTCAGTCCGATCACCAGCGGCGCCACGCCGAAGTTCTTGGCCAGGGCTGCGGCGCCGAGGACGAAGCGATCCGCCGCCCACACCAGAACGACGAAGCCCGCCGCGACCGCACCGACCGCCAACATCCAGCTCAGGAGAACCTCCCAGGAACGAGGTCGCCTACTATAGTCGGTCGGGTCGTGACCGCACGAATGGACGCGAGCGGTGGCCCGGGCGGCGATTGGGCCGAGCTGAACGAGGCGCTGCCGGCGCACGCGCCCTGGGAGGAGACGGCGACCGATCTGCCTCCCGGCGGTCCGGCTCGGGTGTGGCGGGGGCGCGGCGCGGTGGCTTGGGTCGTGTCGCCGGGCCGTGCGGCGGCGGAGCGCGAGGGGTACGCCCGGCTCCGAGGTCACCCGGCGCTGCCGGCGCGCATCGAGACGGCGCCGGGCTCGCGGATCCTGGCGTTCGAGCCCTTCTCGGAGCCGCCGGAAGACCTGGTGAGCGTGGTGTCCTCGTGGCCGGGTGAGCCGGCGCATCTCGAGGGGAGTCGGCGAGAGCTCTTGGCGGCGATCGAGGACGAGGTGAACGTGCCGCGGGCGCTCTCGCGCATGACCGGCCCGGACGGCAGGCGCCTGTTGCGCCGGCGTGATCTGGACCGCTGGCTGGCGGGTCACGTGAGGCTCGAGACGGTGGTCGGTCCCTCCTTCGGCGGAGCGCGCCCGGGGTGGTTTCGCCTTCAAGGAGAGCGAACGGTCTGCTTGCGCTGCGATCGGGCGCGGGAACGGGGCTGGCGGGCGGTGGACCTGGCGGGGCTCGCGCTCGGCGGTGAGCCGGTCGGTGCGCCCGAGCTGGCGCGGGTGGCGGTCTGGGCCCGCGAGCTTCTGCGCTCACGCGATCCGGGCCTGGCGGAGGAGCTGGCCTCCCTCATCGCACCGAGCGTGGAGCCCGACCGAGTGCGCGTGTGGATTGAAGGGCCGGACTTCGTCGACCCGCGGCTCTGGAACGCGCCGGGCGAGGAGGTGAGCGCATCGCGCGCACGATGGCTCCTTGCGAACGTGAACGGCCTCGCGGTGGGGGGAGGGCGCATCGAGGTGCGAACCGAGCCGCCGATCCGAGCGGGCCGGCGCGCGCCTCCGCGAGAGGATCGGGCCGCGCGGCGGCGGCGGCTCTTCGCCCGCTGGGACGAGGGCGTGCAGGTCGATGACGAGGGGCTGGTCGGCGCGACGCCGGAGGCGCTGGCGAGACGCATCGCCCGCGGCGCCCGCGGTGTGGTGGTCGACGGGACCACCGGCGTCGGCTCGCTGGCCATCGCCTACGCGCGGGAGCCGAACGTCACGAAGGTCATTGCCGTCGATCGCGATGCCCGCCGCCTGACCATGGCTCGCCACAACGCGGCCCTCTACGGCGTGGAGGCGAAGATCGAATTCCGGCGCGGCGACATCGTGGCGCTGGCGGGCGCGCTGAGGGCCGACCTGCTGGTGCTGGACCCACCGTGGGGAGGACGCGGCTACGACCGCGCTCGCGTCACCCTCGACGAGCTGGGCTTCGACGTGCGCGCCGCGCTGGCGCGCTTCTCGGGCCCGGTCGTGCTCAAGCTCCCGCGAAGCTTCGATGTGGCGACGTTGCCGGGAGGCGGGTGGACGCTCGAGCCGATCGTCGACGCGCGCGGCATCCTCAAGATGCTGCTCGCGCACCGCGCCTGAGCGTTCACGACTCGATGGACATCGTGTGCTCGGCCAGCGCGATCAGATCCCGCTCCGACTGCTGCAGGTGGGAAGCGAGCCAGCGGACCGCGGCGGGGAGGTCGGTGGCGACGTGGACGCGCGCCAGCCCCGGCAGGATGAGCCGGAGCGCGGTCCGCACCAGCCCGCTGGCCATGCTCTCGCCGGTGGTCACGGCGGCCACGTAGCAGCGCTCGTCCCGCATCATCTCGCGGATGACCTCCCGCTGCTGCTTGCGAGTCTCCGTAGTCGGCATGGGCGCGTGCTCCGAGAGCAGTCCAATCATGCCGACCGGCCCCTTCAACCTCGTTCGGAGGAGGCGGGCGGTGGAGGTGACGCGGCGTAGCCCTTCGGCGCTCAGGGCGCCCGTGCGGTACTGCACCATCACGTTCTGCCAGCGGATCAGGATGAGATCGGCGTCCCGGTAGAGCACCTCCACATCGCGCGCGTCGAAGCGTGGCATTCGCGGATGATACTACCCGGGGGCATGACGTGGCGTCTCCTCACGCCCCCGGGCATGTCCTCACCACGCGCTCATCGGGCCCAGATCGTAGACCTGGTAGCCGTTCTGGCTCAGCGTCTGGGCGGCCCGCGCCGCGCGGCGCCCGCTGTGGCAGTAGACGACGACCGGCTCGTCGTGCGGGATCTCCGACAGGCGGCTCCCCACCTCGTCGACCGGCACGTTCACCGCGCCGTCGATGTGACCGGCCGCGAACTCCTCGGGCGTCCGCACGTCGAGCAAGGTCGCGCCGGACGCGACCAGCTCGTGGGCGCGCGCTCCGTCGACTTCGGCCGTGGCGGTGGTGTCGCCGCCGGACGAGGTGTCGGCGCCGGACGAGGTGCCCGCGCAGGCGGCGAGGGAGGTGCCGAGGGCGAGGGCGAAGGCGGCGGCTCGAATCCAATGGGGCATCGTTCTCTCCTTGATGCGCGGAGCGATGGCAAGGCTCGTGCCGCTTCCTCTTCGCGTCCGCCGCCGCCTCCACGCCCCGCGCCCCGGTCGCCCGCGTTTCAGTGCGCGTTCCCTCCCGTTGCGCGGGTCACCGGCGCGCCGGTCGACGTCCGGGAGGAGGCCCCTCGGATACCGTGACCGTTCTGTCGTCTTTTCATTCGGCCGGAACGGATCCAGGATGGCCGGATGCGCCGCCGCGCCTCCTTCCTCTTCGCGCTCCTGCTCCTGGCCTGCGAGCCGCCGGACGACCAGGCGGTCCTCTTCGAGGAGCTGACGGTTTGCGCCGACGGGCCGACCGTGGAGGGCATCGACGTCTCGCACTGGCAGGGGACGATCGACTGGGACGCGGTGAAGGCCTCGGGGGTGCGCTTCGCGTTCATGCGCGTCTCGGACGGAGTCCACACCTACGACGATCAGTTCGACCGCAACTGGGCGGAGGCGCGCCGGGTGGGCATCTACCGCGGCGTCTACCAGTTCTTCCGCGCCAGCCAGGATCCGATCGCGCAGGCGGATCTCCTGCTCGAGCACATGGGCCCGCTCGAGCCCGACGATCTTCCGCCCGTGATCGACGTCGAGGGCGACGACGGGGCCAGCCTCGACGACGTCCAGCACCACATCCGCGCCTGGATCGAGCACGTGCAGGCGGCGACCGGGCGCCGGCCCATCGTCTACAGCGGGCTCTACTCGTGGCCCTCCGCGACCGGCTCGCTCGACGTGCGCCCGAGCGTCCTGTGGATCCCGCAGTACGGCCCCACGTGCCCGAACATCCCGGGGCCCTGGACCCGCTGGGAGATCTTCCAGCACACCAGCAGCGGCATGGTCGACGGCATCGGCGGCAATGTCGATCTCGACCGCTTCAACGGCGACGAGGCGGCGCTGCGCGTCTTCATCGGCGTCGACGCCACCTGCGGCGACGGCCTCTGCACCGGCACGGAGACGGCCGCCAGCTGCGCCGCGGACTGCCCGCGCTGCGAGCCGATCCCGCCCGAGGGGCGCACGGTGGAGGAGAGCGAGCTCTGCTTCGAGCGCTGGGGCCCTGCGACCGGCTATCGCGGCGTGGACGGGGAAGGCTCCGGCGGCTCGCTGCTCTGGACCTACGCCGTCGACACCGACTCCAAGGACTACGCCTACTGGCACTTCGACTTCGACGAGGCGGGCCGCTACAGGCTCGAGGTCTCGACGCCCGCGCCCTACGACCAGACGCGCTCGGCCCCCTACGTCGTGCGCCACGCCGGGATGGAGGAGCCGATGCCTTTCGATCAGTCGGCCGCCGACGGCTGGCAGGTGCTCGGCGACTACGCCTTCGAGGCGGGTGGCGATCAATGGCTGAAGATCGGCGACGGGACGGGCGAGCCCTCCGCTGATCATGTGCAGATCGTGATGGACGGAGTCCGCCTGACGCGCCTCGACCCGCCGCTCGTCGACGCGGGCGTGCCGGACGACGCGGGCTTCGCGAGCGACGCGGGCGTGCCTGCCGACGCGGCCATCGCTGCGGACGGCGGTCGACCGGCAGCGCTCCGCTCGGGCTGTGGCTGCACGGTGGCCGGCTCGAAGAGCGGTGCGCCGTGGTGGCTGCTGGTGGGCGGCCTGCTGCTGCTCCGCCGCCGCCTCGGCTGAGCCGAGCGCGCTCGCCGGAGGCGGGAATTCGGCACTTGCACACGTGTGGTCGGCGAATTCCGCCGGAATTCGCCCCTCACCACCGTGTCAACCGCACTTCGGGTGCGGAATTCTCGAGGTACCAAGGTGCAATTCGGCCGGACCCGCGCGGAATTCTCTGCTCACCACCGTGTCAACCGCACTTCGGGCGCGGAATTCGGCGCTCACACACGTGTGAAATGCCGATCGCCGTGCCCGATCGGCCATTTACACACGTGTCAGTCGGCTCCGGCGAGCGGAATTCGATGCTGACACGCGTGTGAATCCCGGTTCGCCGGCGAATTCCCCAGTCTTTTTCGGTGCGGCCGGGCCGCGGCGCAGGATCAGGCCGCGGCGTCCTCTTTCGTGTCCGACACCTGGACCGGCTCGGCGCGGTGGAAGAACGACGCCACCAGCAAGAGGCCGAACATGATGGCCTGTACCAGCACCGCCTCCGAGTAGCGGTAGATGCAGGCGAGCACGAGGCCGCCCACGATCGGCACCAGCGCCGTCGTCACCCAGACGTGGCCGTGGGTGTTGAACGAGTGGTGCGGGTTCTTGTCCGCGGCCCGCGTGACCTGATCGTAGGCCACCAGGAGCACCATCGAGCCGACCCCGATCAGCGTGAACACCAGCCACATCGCGTACGGTTGATAGGTGTTCCAGAGCAGCTCGCGCGCGCCCCAGGGATCGACGTGCGCCGTCGACTGGAAGATGTCCATCACGTCCGCACGGTCGATCTCGGCCACCCGATCCGCGGCCATGCCGGCGTGCTCGATCAGGTAGCGCCGCGCGAGCTGCACCTTGTCGCCGGACTCCTGATACATCTCGCCCGCGACCACCGACCCGATCGACCAGCCGATGCCGACCGTCATGTTCACGTAGCCCATGTACTGGCCTTCTTTGCCCGGCGGCGCGATGCCGGCGAGGTATCGCATCTTGGTCGGGCTGGCCATCATCTCGCCGAGCGAGAAGAGCGCGACGGCGCCGATGGTCCAGAAGCCGTTCATGCTCATCCCGAGCCCGTAGATGGCGGCCGCGCTGATGGCGATGCCGATGATGATGGCCGTCAGCGAGCGCATCCGTCCGGTCACGTAACCGACCAAGAACGCAAAGAAGCTGATCAGGAGCGCGTTGACGTTGATCATCCACTCCTGGGTCAGGTTGCCGCCGTTGACGTTCGGCACCGCGCCCTCCCACGAGATCGACACCAGCGCGTCGCGGGCCGCCCGCGAGTCGATCCAGTCGTCGATGAAGTTCGGGAGGATGTCGAAGAGCTGATAGAACATCAGCCAGAAGCCGGCGAACGCGAGGGTGAAGAAGAAGAGCCGCGGCTCCAGTAGCCCCTTCACCGCCTCGACCATCACCGTGAGCGGGCTCTTCGCCGGACCGCTCGTCTCGCGCGCCGGCTCCCGGAAGAGGAAGAGCGGCACGAAGTTGAGCGCGACCCCGCTCGCGCAGGCCAAGAACACGTTCTGCCAGGAGAGCACGCGCAAGTAGCCGGCCACGAAAGGCCCGAGGAACCCGCCGATGTTCACCATCTGATAGAAGACCGACCAGCCCATCGAGGCGGTCTTCTTCGGCATCTGCTGCGCGATCAGACCCTGCAGGCCGGGCTTGAAGATGGCCGTGCCGAGGGCGAGGAACATCGCGCCGCCGAAGAAGATCTCGTAGGTCAGGTCGTTCCCGGCGGCGCGCGCCTCGGCCAGCGGCTGGCCCGCGAACCGTTCCGCCAGCGCGATGCAGTAGCCCATCAGCAGGTAGCCGATGATCTTGAGGACGGTCGAGATGCCGATGCTGAGCTTGAAGCCGTAGCGGTCGGCGAACCCGCCGGTGAAGATCGGCACGAAGCTCTGGACCAGCGCCCAGATGGCGTAGACCGTGCCCTTCTGCACGTGGGTCAGCTCGGGCCCGCCCTGGCTGATCGAGAGCACCATGAACACGGGCAGGACGGTGCGGACGCCGTAGTAGGCGAAGCGCTCGACCAGCTCCATCCAGTTGGCGATCCAGTAGATTCCGCTGAAGGAGCGGAGCTGGGTCAGAAGCGGGACCTTGGCCTCGACGTCGTCGGACATGGCGCCGGACGATAGTGCGAGATCCATCCCGGTAGAAGGGGACCTGGCTTGTCCCGACGCTCCAGGGCGGCGTTGCTCCTCCTAGCAGGCGCCCGAAGCCCTCGGCTACTCCGCGACGGCGGGGGCGATCTCGGCTACACCGCTGCGGCACCGATGCGCGAGCGCCTCGTCACCCGTCCCTTCGTCCTCGCCGGCGTGGCCAACCTGCTCAACGGGCTGGCGCTGCACAGCTTCCTGCACCTGCCGGGCTACCTGGAGCAGCTCGGCGGCGACGAGGTGGTGGTCGGCGCCATCTTCGGGCTGATGAGCGGCGCGGCCATCGTCATCCGCCCGCTGGCCGGCCGGGTGATGGACGCCTCGGGCCGCAAGGCGGTGATCGTCGCCGGCGGCGTGGTCCACGTGATCGCCTGCGGCCTCTACCTGACGGTGGACAGCATCGGTCCCTGGCTGATCGCCGTCCGCACGCTGCAAGGCTTCGCCCAGGGTGCGCTCTTCAGCTCGCTCTTCACCTACGCGGCCGACATCGTCCCGGCGTCGCGGCGGACCGAAGGCATCGGCCTCTTCGGCGTCTCGGGCATGCTGCCCATCTCGCTCGGCGGGTTGCTGGGCGACTACGTCCTCGCCCACGGCACCTACCACGACCTCTTCCTGGTCTGCACCGTCACGGCCGGGCTCGCGCTCTTGGCCTCGCTCCCGCTGAAGGAGCCGGTGCGCGTCCGCGGCGCGGCTGGGCGCGGGTTCTTCGGCGCGCTGCGCCAGCCCGACCTCGTCCCGATCTGGGTGGTCGGCACCGCCTTCGCGATGGGCCTGGCCGGCGCCTACACCTTCGTGAAGACGCTGGTCGAGAGCGAGCACGTCGGCTCGGTGGGGCTCTTCTTCTCGGCCTACGCCGCGGCCGCCATCGTGCTGCGGATCGGCTTCGGCTGGGTGCCGGAACGGATCGGTCCCAAGCGCGCGCTCATGCCGGCGCTCGGCGCCGTCGGCGTCTCGCTCGGGCTCTTGGCCGTGGCGCGCGACGAGGTGGGAATGGCGGCGGCCGGCGTGTTCGCGGGCCTCGGGCACGGTTACGCCTTCCCCATCCTGAGCGCGCTCGTGGTGCATCGCGCCGACCCGGCCGACCGCGGCTCGGCGGTGGCGCTCTTCACCGCCATCTTCGACGCCGGCATCTTGGTCGGCAGCCCGCTCCTCGGCGTGGTCGCTCGCACCGCGGATCTCCGGACCATGTTCGCCGCCGCCGCCGCGCTGCCGATCCTGGGCGCGAGCGTCTTCGCGGTCTGGGACCGGGGCCACGCGGTCACGGCGCCCGCTTCGGTCGGCGCCTCAGTCGGCGAGCAGTGACTCGAGCTCGACGCGACCGAGATCGATGCGGTCGATGACCATGCTGAACGCCAGGTAGGCCGCCAGCCGCTGCAGATCGCTGGCCCACTCGGGGACGAAGCGCGGCTCGACGACCATCCCGTCCGCGAACGCGGCGTCGAGGCGGAAGACGTCCGGCAACGCGAGCCGGCCCGCGAAGAGCCGCCGGACCAGGTGCGGTCGGCTCTCGGCGATGGCCTTGCGCAGGAACGTGTGCACCGCGGTCAGCCCGAGCAGGTAGACGACGTCCTTGGTGAACGCGACCCGGCCCCGCACGTCGCCGCCGCGGAAGACGCGCATCGCGGACAGGGCGCTCTCGTCCTCACTCTGCCCGGCCTCGAGGAAGAAGCGGAAGACGTCCACGTAGTCCGCGCCGTCGAGCGCGTGCTGGATGGCCACGGTACGCAGCGCCAGCCGCCTGAGCCGCGCGATGTCGATGGCCCGCGTGGTCAGCTCCGCCAGCGTGGCGATGCCCTCCTGCGTCAACGTCGTCCGCGGCGCGCTCAGCCCCATGCAGCTCAGGAGCGGCTGCGCCTGCCCGTTGAGCGCCGTCGCCGTGTGGACGAAGCCCTCGTGCTCGATGAGCTGCGCCACGTCGAGCGCGCTGAAACAGGTGTGGTCGCGGATCCGCACCCGCTTGCTGCCGGCCGCGGCCTTGCTCGCGAGATCCGGGTCGAATCGAGATCACCGGCGCCTCGGGACCGAAGAAGCGCTCGAACGCCGTGCTCAGCGCCTCGGCCACGTGCTCGGCGGAGAGGCAGAGCCGCCGCTCGTCGATCACGCCGGCCGCCGTCAGGCTCTCGGTGGTGTCGAGGAGCATCGCCGCCGCGTCGGCGTGCGTGAGGTTGGCGCCGGGGAGGCGGTCGGCCGGGCCGCCGTAGAGGTTGCGCGAGAGCGCGGTGAACGCGGGCGTCCCGACCGCCTCCAGCATCTGCGCCGCCGTGGCGTAGCTCGCCGCCGTGTCCGCGATGAAGCGCTCGAGCGGATCGTGCTCGTCCGCCTCGTCGACAATCTGCTCGAGCGCCTCGCGCTCCTCGCTCATGTCGAACGCTGGGTAGACCACCTCGGGCAGCCGCGGCTGGCCCCGCCGCCAGGACGCGACGAAAGACTGCACCGTCCCCTCCGGCCAGCTCAGCATCGACAGCACCCGCACGCCCTTGGCGACGTCCGTGAGCCTCCGGTCGAGCTCGATCACGTGTTCTCGTCGCGCGTGTTCCGTTCGCACGTGTTCTGTTCGCACGGGCCGAGGATACGCTTCGAGCGCTCAGAAATAGAGAGCCGAGCCGACGTAGAGGCCGAGCTCGTGGATCGTCGTCGCGATCGGCACCACCTGGCCCTGGTTCGGCGCCGTCGGGTCGAACGCGAGCCCGCCGACCTGCCCGATCCCGAACGCGTAGCGGACGGCGATGGTCGTGCTGAACACGATGCTGTCGGACGGTTCGCGGGGCCCCATCGCGTGAGAGGTGCGGTACTCCAAGCCGGCGCTGCCGCCGTAGAAGTTCACCTGCGTGCGGCCGAACGCCGTGATGGAGCGGACCTCCGAGTTGTCGGTGAAGAGGCCCATCCCGATGCCGACGTGCTCGTCGACCTCGTAGCGCCCGCCGACGCGCACGTTCCAAACCAACCTTCGGTTCACCACCGTGTCGATGTCGAGAGGCGGCTGCACGTCGATCTCGGCGTCGATCCACCCGCGGTCGAAGCGGTGGGCAAACGCCAGCGTGAGCCGCCCCGGCGTCAGCACCGCGATGCCCGGCGAGAGCGACGAGCGGTCGTCGGGCGCGAAGGACACGCGGTCGGGTGACACGTCGCTGACCGCCGCGTCGACCGTCGTCGTCGTGTCGTGGATCTCGGTCGCCACCTCGAGGCCGGGGCTGCGCGCCGCCACGCCGATGATCACGCCCGGGTGCGGCTCCCACTGCACGCCGAAGCCGAGCTCGACGCCGAAGCTACGGATCCGGCGGATGCCGCCCTGGGCGAGCAGGCGCGTGGTCCCGTCGGCGAGCTGGAACACGCCCGCGGTCTGGAACGAGTCGTAGCTGTCGCGGTACACGCCGAAGAGGCTGATGCCGATGCGGAGCTGATTGCTGATGCGCAGCCCGATGGCGCCGCCCGCGTGATAGGTCGCGCTGTTCTGGGCCGAGCTCAGCGTCCAGCGCGCGGTGTTGAGGCCGCTCGTCGCGTCGAGGCCGGTCCGCACCTCGTGCTGCTGGTAGCGTGGCGCGAAGAGCCCGAGCGAGAGGGTCACGTTGGGCTCGATGCGCCGGGCCAGCGTGGTCGCGCTGGGGATCGAGACGAGCTCCAGGTAGCCGCCGTCGTTGGTCTCGCCGGTGGTCGACGAGATCAGCCCGCGCTCCTGCGAGACGCGGAGCTGGATCGCGTTGCCGCTCACGTCGACCGAGTCGCGGTCCATCGAGGCGAGCCCGGCCGGGTTGTACCAGGTGGAGGTTCCGTCGTGCGTCGTGCCGGTCACGGCGCCGCCGGTCATGGCGGCCTCGTTGCCCAGCAGCACGCCGTCCCCGTTGCCCGCGCGCGCACCTGCCGCCGTCAGCCACACGAGGGCCGAGACGAGCAAGCCCACACTGCGCCCGCATCGCACGGCCCTCCTCTTCGCATGGAGCGCCGGCGGCGCCAAGCCAAAGAGTCAGCCCTAGAGCCAGCGCTAGAGCCAGCGCTAGAGCCAGCCCCAGGGCCAGCGCTAGAGCCAGCCCCAGGGCCAGCGCTAGAGCCAGCCCCAGGGCCAGCGCAGCCTTCGCTCTCGACGAAACGGACTCAGAAGCGGCCGCCCGCGCTCACGCTGATCGCGTAGACGCCGCCGGGATCGAACGCGAACCCGAAGGGATGGTCCAGGTTCATCAAGAGGCGCGCCTCCAGGAAGAAGGGCACGAGGTCGAGGCGCACGAAGGGGATCAGCGAGAGCTGCGCCTCGTCGACGCCGCCGAAGCCGACCGCCCAGTCCGTGGCGAAGAAGAGCGCCAGGCGCGCGCCGATGGCCAGCTCGGGGATGGGCGTGATGGCGCCGAACGCCCCGGTCTGGAACGCGAACTCGCTGGTGTGTCGCGTGAACGCCGGGAAGATCACGCCGAGCGCCGCGTCGAAGCCGCCGATGACGTAGCGACTGTGGATCTCGAAGTCGCCGCGCATCACCAGCGGCTGGATCCCCGGCTCCAGCAGCCACGCGTCCCACGCGCCGTACATCCCCTGCCCGAGCTGGTAGGCCCTGAGGTCGTCCGCCCCGTCGTGGAACGCGTTGGTCAGCGGCGCGGTGGTCCCGACGCCGCCGCGAGCGACCCAGTTCGGCCCTCGCGCGCCGAGGCGCACGCCGACGTAGGGGTTTCCGACCCGGAAGCTGTCGTGCGGCCCGGCCACCGCGATCCCGCGCCACGCGAGATCGAAATCCATGATGAACGCGGTCCGCGCGAAGCGGTGCGAGTCGACCAGCCGGAAGCGCCCGAACACGCTCGGCGAGAACGCCACGGTGTTCCCGTTCACATAGAGCGCGCCGTCGCCCTCGACGCGGTGCGGCCGCCCGCGGACCCAGCGCTCACCGGTCCATATCTGCGCCGCCGCCGGCGCTGCGGCGAGCGCTCCGAGCACCACCGTGAAGAGCGCGCAGAACAGCGCGCCTCGCCCGACCTCCCGATACGCCACGGGCGCCAGGATAGCGCCCACCTCGATCGGACGAAACGCTCAGCCGCAGAAGCCCGAGTTGGAGCTGCAATATCCGTCGAAGAGCCCGCTGCGCGACTGACAGTAGCCGTGCGAGCCGACGTCGCACCAACCACATCCGTCGGCGTTCTCGCAGCTCGTGCAGTCGGAGTGCTGGTAGCAGTCGTTCGGTGGCGGACAGGAGCTCGTGCCTCCGACCGTCCGCCAGTGACCGTCGCAGGCGATGATGTCCTCCGAGCACGTCCCGCCGGCGTCGCACCAGTAGCAGCCTTGGGTCAGGCAGCCGTCGCAGGACGTCTGGGCGCGGCAATCGACGGCGGTGCAGGTCTCCGAGTCCGTGACCGGCGTGCCGGCCGTGCACGTCCCGTTCGCGTCGATGCACTCGCCGCGGCCCGCGCACCACGTGCAGCCGGGGGTTCCCCCGCCCAGCACGTAGAGGCAGCTCGAGCAGTCCTCGTGGCGGCCGCACCCGAGCACCGAAGGGGGCGCGTCGCAGGTGTCGAAGCGCCAAGTGCCGGCGACGCAGTCGACCTCGTCGGGGCCGAGCGAGGAGCCGGCGACGCATGTGTTGCTCGACCCGCAGAAGCCGCAGCCGGCGCGGCCGAGGCACGCGGCGCAGCCCGCGGCGCCCTCGCAGCTCGGCGACTCCGTCGAGGGCAGCAGGCAGCCCGGCAGCGAGACGAGCGCGATCAGCAGGGCGAACGGGCCGGCGCGCATCACATCCCCCAGGAGAGCAGCAGCTCGAGCGAGCGTTGGGTGTCGTTCGCGCCCCGGCCCATCTCCCGCCAGCTCAGGCTCATCCCGAAGCTGCCGAGTGAGAGGGTGACCATGGCGCGGTAGGCGGCGTACGAGAAGCCGAAGCGCGACTCGGCGAGGACGACGCCGGGGGTGTAGAGGAGCTGAAGCGCCACGAAGAGGTCGGGGCTGCCGATGGCCAGTCGTACCCCCGCGTCGGCGAGCGTGTCGAAGACCAGAATCCCGGCGCCAGGTCCCCACGCTGGCCTCGAGGCCCACGATGACGTTGAAGCGCAGCGGATCGAGGTTGCCGACGTTGCCGAGGTGGAAGAGCCCGAGCGCGCTGAACATCGCGCCTTCGACCGGGCTCACCCGCTGGTCGCCGTCCATCGCCAGGCCGCCGCCGAGCGCGAAGTCGAAGAGCCAGCCGCGGCCTGGAACGGTCCGCTCCACCGCGCCGCAGGTCCCACCGGCGCACGGCTGCACGCTCGTCTGCAGCGCGCGGAGCGCCCCGTAGCGCGCCGCCAGCCTCGCGTCGGCCAGGGCGCCGCTGGCGAGCCCGATGACGAAACTGGTCGCCTCGTCGTAGAGCGCGTGCTGTTCGGCGGAGAGCGCGTTCGGCCAGCCCACGCCCCCTTCGCGCAGGATCGCCCGCCGCATGGCCGCCGCTTCCAGCGCCCACAGCGGCCCGCGGATCCCCGCCGGCGTCGTCGCCGCCGCCTCCCTCAGCCGGGTGATCCGCCGCACCATCGGAGGCGGCTCGGCCGCGCCGATCAGCTCCGCCAGCACCTGATCGACGGGATCGGTGACCGGCGGTGACCCGGGCGCAGCCAACAGCCGCGCCAGCGCGTCGACGGCGGGGCCGACCGGCTCCATCACCACCACGCCCTGCACCCCGCGACTCGGGTCGCCGCCCTGACTGACCACGCCGATCAGCCGGTCCCCGTCCACCACCACAGGCCCGCCGGAGTTGCCCGGGTTGAGCGCGAGCGAGAGCTGCACTCGACCGTCGTTGAGCGGCCGGCCCACCTGCCCCGACGTGGCGTTCGGCCAGCGCTCCCTCGCGTCGAGGGGATAGCCTCTCGCGTCGACCGCCTGACCGAGCACCAAGCCAGGCGAGCGCTCCAGCCGAAGCGAATCGGCGATCGGCTCGCCCGCTCGGACGATGGCCAGGTCGTGCTCCGGATCCCGCCACACCGTCTGGGCGGCGACGGCTCGCATCTCGCCCGGCAAGAGCACGATGAGCCGGTCGGCGTCCTCGACGACGTGCCGCGCGGTGAGGATCCAGCCGCCCGGGTGCACCACCACGCCGCTCCCGTGCGCTCCCCGCGGCACCACCGTCGGTGGGGCGCCGGGCCGTCGAACCAGGTCGGCGCCGCGCAGCCCCACGATCCGCACCGTGGCGCGATCGACCGGGCGGAGCTGCACGGACGCCTCGCTCTGCCCGACCGCCGCGCTCTGCCCGACCGCGGACAGCGTGATCTCCAGCACCCTTCGCTCGCCCGCTTCGATCTCCACCGCCCGCTGGCGCGGCTCTCGGCCGGCGGCGGCGATCCGCACCCGGTGCGAGCCTGGGATCAAGAGCAGCTCGTGGGTCGACACCGGCTCGCCGTCGACCTCGATCGCGGCGTCCTCGGGCTGCGTGTGGACGACGAGCGTGCCGAGCCGGGAGGACCAGCGCGCGCGCAGCTCCACCGCCTGCTGGCGCTGGTCGGGCGAGACGTCGTCGCGTGTGACCAGCCGGTCGACCGAGGCCACCAGCTCGGCCCCGCGGTCGAGATGATCGAGCGCGATGACCAGGTTGAAGAGCGTGCTCGTCCGCTCCTCTCGGGTCAGCGATGCGCGGAACGCCGAGGCCGCCTCTTCCCAACGCCCCGCGTCGGCGCGCTCCACGCCGAGCTCGAACTCGGTGCGGGCGTCCTGCCCCTGGGCGGGGAGGGCGAAGGCGAGGCAGAGGAACGTGGAGAGGACGAAGCGCATCGCGATGAGCCGGCGGGAACGGGCCATATACGACAGTGC
Organism: uncultured Pseudomonadota bacterium; assembly: GCA_963832725.1. Lineage (GTDB taxonomy): Bacteria > Myxococcota_A > Polyangia > Polyangiales > Sandaracinaceae > JAEZBP01. The sequence continues at coordinate 532,163 of CAWHVG010000005.1, read as the reverse complement.
CCGTCCCGATGGGAACTCATCAGTCCGCGACCACGTCCGCGCCGTCCTCTCCAGGGAGAACGCGGCGGAGGGCTCGCGCGGCGGGCGCATCCGACCGTCTTACGCGCTCGCCGCATCGATCCCCCCGGGTCGAGCTCAGCCGCAGCTCGTCTCGCCCGAGAACGAGCTCGGGGACGAGTCACCCGCGCACTGCACGTTGCAGGTCGAGTCGCTGCTGCACTGCAGGCTGCAGGAGCTCTGGCAGATGAACGTGCAGGTCGATCCCGAACGGCAGCTCGCGCTCCCGCTCTCGCCCATGGTCACGTCGCACATCGCGCCGTTCTGGCAGGTGTAGCTCGCGCTGTCGCCCGCCGAGACCGTGCAGGTCGCGGCGTCGCAGCTCGAGCTCGAGCTCTGCCCGGTCATCACGTCGCAGGTCGCGCCGCCGGTGCAGGTCACGTTGCACGAGTCCGAGCACGAGCCCGAGCACTGCGTGCCGGCGCCGCAGGACACGCTCTGGCTCCCGCCCGACGGGATGGTGCAGGCGTAGCCGGAGGTGCACGACGCGGTCGTCCCCGAGATGTTGCAGCCCGGCCCGGGGCAGTCGGTGGGCGTGAGGTTTCCGGCCGAGCCTCCCCCGCACGCACCGAGCGCGAGCATCGACAGAGAAAGGGTCCAGTAAGTCAGCGTTCGCATGGCTCTCCGTGTCGTTGTTGGTAGCGCGTCGCCACCGCAAGCCCGGCGCCAACCCGAAATCGGGTGGTCGTGCGCTCGAACGAAGCGATCCGCTTCGATGCGCCGTACGCTCCCCGTACACCTGTGCCGTGACGGCCCGCTCCCGGCGTCGTGCTCAGCGCGCCCGGCGCGCTGGCTTCTCCAGCTCCGCCCGCAAGAGCTCCACGAACATCCGCCCCGCGCGCCCGAGCGGCTGACCGCGCCGGTGCACCAAGTGCGGCACGAAGACGTGCCGGTTCCCCTCCGCGAAGGGCAGGACCACCAGCCGCTTCCGCTTCAGGTGATCCGCCACCAAGTGCCGCGGCATCCACCCCACGCCCACCCCTTCCAAGAGGGCCTCGAGCTTCGAGCGGAAGTCGCTCAGCCGGAACACCTGCGGGCAGCCGAGCGAGAGCGGCCGGCTCCGCGCGTCGCGGTCCCGGGACGAGTCCTCCACCACCAGCTCCACGTGCTCGGCCAGCGCCGCGCGATCGAGCGGCTTCACCTTCCGCAGCGGATGCGACGCGCCCGCGAGCAGCACCATCTCGATCGGAGGCAGCGGCTCCGCCACGTGCCGCGCGTCGCCCGCGAAGGTCAAGGAGAGCATCACGTCGGCGTTGCGCTCCTCGAAGCGCTCGCGCACCCCCTCCAGATACTCGAGCCGCAGCCCCACCCGCGTCGGCACCCCCGCGTCCTCGAGCTTGCGCATCGCGCGCATCAGCGGGCGGAGCGGCGAGATTCCGTCCGCCACCACCTTCAGCGAAGGCTCCCACTCTCCCCGCAGCGCGCGCGCCAGCTCCGAAAGCTCCCGGCTTCGATCCAAGAGCCCGCGCCCCGCGTCCAGCACCAACCGCCCGGCCGGCGTCAGCACCGCCCGATGCCCGCTCCGATCGAAGAGCGTCAGCCCGAGCGCCTCCTCCAGCGTCTTGATCCCGTAGCTCACCGCCGACGTCGTCCGGTGCAGCGTCGCGGCCGCGCCGGCGAAGCTGCCCGCGCGATCGATCGCGTCGAGCACCCGGAGCTGATCGAGCGTGAGGGCCATCGCTAACTCGTTCGGATCCTTCGAACGATATCATCCGACATTATGAGATTTCTTCCAAGAGATGCGGGGCGTAGGTGAACAGGCATGCACTGGATGCGAGGCAAGGTCGCGCGGCAGGCCCACGTCGGGCTGCCGCCGGGGACGGTCGAAGAAGAGCTCGGCCGCGACGGCTTCTTCGGGCGCTACGCGCACCTCTACCGCACGGCGCCGCCCGTCGCGTGGACGCGCATCGAGGGCGACCTCAAGCCCCGCGCCTACCACGTCGACCGGCTGAGCGATCCGGCGGACGGCTACCTCCCGGCGCGCAAAGCGTTTCTCGCCAACGACGACGTCACCCTGCGCTTCGCCCGGGTGGACGCGCCGTCGCGCTACTGGTTCCGGAACGCCGACGGCGACGAGGTCCTCTTCGTCCACGAAGGCGAGGGCACCCTCGAGACCGACTTCGGCCTCATCGACTACCGGGCGGGCCACTACCTGGTCATCCCGCGCGGCACCACCCACCGCCTGGTTCCCAAGACGCCCACCGCGCTCTTGCTCGTCGAATCGCGCGCCGAAGTCCGACTGCCGGACAAGGGCCTCCTCGGCCAGCACGCCCTCTTCGATCCCGCCGTGATCGACGTCCCCGAGCCCGCTCCGCCGCCGGACGAGCCCGGCCGGACCGAGTACGAAGTGCGCGTTCAGCGCCAGGGCCGGATCAGCACCATCGTCTACCCCTTCCACCCCATCAACACCGTCGGCTGGAAGGGCGACCTGACCGTCTGGCGCCTGCACGTGGACGACATCCGCCCCGTGATGAGCGAGCGCTACCACCTGCCGCCCTCCGCGCACGCCACCTTCGTCGCGGACGGCTGGGTCCTCTGCACCTTCTTGCCACGCGCGCTGGAGACCGGCGATCCCGAAGCGCTTCGGGTGCCCTTCTATCACTCCAACATCGACTACGACGAAGTCCTCTTCTACCACGCGGGTGACTTCTTCAGTCGCGAAGGCATCGACCGGGGCATGGTCACCTTCCACCCGCAAGGCATCCATCACGGCCCCCAGCCGGGCGCCGTCGCCGCCGCCGCCGACAAGACCCGCACCGACGAGATCGCAGTGATGATCGACACCCGCCGCCCGCTCGCGCCCACGAGCGACGCCGCGGACGTCGAAGTCGACGACTACTGGAAGAGCTGGCAGCCCAAGGAAGGATGAAGAACCGATGACGCAGGCAAACCCGATCGGGATTGACGGCATCGCGTTCGTCGAGTACGCGGGCCGAAACGACGAAGAGCGCGCCTCGCTGGCGCGGATCTTCAAAGCCCTCGGCTTCTCGCGCATCGCGCGCCACGGCGAGCACGACGTCGACCTCTACGCCCAGAACGAGATCACCTTCCTGATCGATCGGGAGGCGGAGAGCTTCGGTGCCCACTTCGCGAAGGAGCACGGCCCCAGCATCCCCTCGATGGGCTGGTGGGTCGAAGACGCCGAGCGCGCCGTCCAACGAGCCGTCGAGCGCGGCGCCGAGCGCTACGACGGCCCGAGCCACTACGGCGTCCCGGCCATCCGGGGCATCGGCGGATCCTCGATCCACTTCGTCGAGAAGCAGGGCGGCCCCTACCGGGAAGGCTTCCTGGCCCTCGATGCCCCCGAGCGCGTCCCGAGCCGCGGCTTCACCGTCATCGACCACCTGACCAACAACGTCGAGAAGGGCCAGCTCGGCCGCTGGTCGAGCTTCTACCGCGACGTCTTCGGCTTCACCGACGTCAGGCACTTCGACATCCGCGGCCAGAAGACCGGCCTCCAGTCCTACGCCCTCCGTTCACCCTGCGGTCACTTCTGCATCCCGATCAACGAGGGCAGCGAAGACAAATCTCAGATCGAAGAGTACCTCCGCGAGTATGGCGGACCTGGCATCCAGCACATCGCCCTTCTGTCGGACGATCTCTTGACCAGCCTGCACGGCCTGAGCGCCGCCGGCGTCCCCACCCTGGACATCGACGACGACTACTACGACACCGTCTTCGACCGTGTCCCGGGCGTCAGCGAAGATCACGGAGTCATCCGTGACTTGCGCGTCCTCGTGGACGGCGACGACGACGGATACCTCCTCCAGATCTTCACCCAGAACCTCATCGGCCCCATCTTCTTCGAGATGATCCAGCGCCGAAACCACCTCAGCTTCGGCGAGGGCAACTTCGGCGCCCTCTTCCGCTCCATCGAGCGAGACCAAGAGCGCCGCGGCGTGATTCTGATCCCTCGATACGACGACGAGCGCCACGGGGCGGCCGCGCCGGAAGACCTCCGGCATCGGCCGCCGCCCAGCTCGACCAGAAGGACGCAGCATGGGCGCCGCAGCCGGGCGCGCGGCGGGGTGGTCCGTGTCCCATCCGCGACCCCGGGATGACTCGTGGGTCTCGCAGCCTGCTCCGTTCCGGCGGAGGTGCGGGTGACATGCTCGGTCGGGAACGCGCCCGGTACGCGGGTCGCCAACCCTCGCGGAGGCTTCGGACGACTCCGAGCGCCCGCGGGCGGAACGGTGGGAGGGGTCCCCAAAAGCCGTGGCGGCTCGGCCGAACGGTCGAAGGGGTCCGAAAAGACCGTGGCAGCTCGAGGGGAGGGGTCGGAGGGTTCCGAAAAGTCCGTGGCGGCTTCGGCGAACGGTCGGATGGGGGGTGAAAAGTAGCCAGGGACCCAGGGGCAACGGTCCGAGGGGTGCCCAGAGGCCCTCCGCCGGCGCGCGGAACGGTCGGAGGGGTCCTTTCCGCGCGGGAGGGCCTCTCGGGGAACCCTCCGAGGGTTCGTGAAAGTTCCTGGGGAAATCGGGTGAACGGTCGGAGGGTTCGTGAAAGTTCCTGGGGATTTTTGCGAACGGTCCGAGGGGTCGGACCCGACAGCGGCGGAGATGGGTGAACGGTCGGAGGGTTCGCGAAAACTGCTGGGGGAATTGACGAACGGTCCGAGAGGTCGACCCACACAGCGGCGGAGATCGGGGAGCGGTCCGAGGGTTCGCGCAAACTGGTGGGAGAATTGACGAACCGGACGCCGATCGCGTCCGGACCCGTGTCGTCGAAGGGCGGGGTGGGGATGTCGGTGCCGCCGCGTGTCGCGAGCGGCGCGGCTGGGGATCCGCCCTCGAGGAGCGGCCGCTCCGCGCGGCATGACGCGCTTGACGAACGCGAAGCTCGCGATCATTCTCCCGGCATTGGGCGCTGTGGCTGCTGCGCCCGCCGTGTGATCACCGCGTGATGGCCGTTCCCTCGACGGGAACCCGAGGCCTCCGCGGCGAGCGTCATTCGTTTGCCCTCGAGAGAGAAACGCAGCCATGGACAAGTCACTCGGCAGGGTGCTCCGCGCTCTGTCCCGCATGGGTCTCGCCGTCGAGCGCGAAGGCTCCATCGTGCGCGTTCGCGCGCTCGGTGATCCCGACGCCCCCACCGCGGAGGTGCTGCTCCCAGAAGCACATCGCCTCGACGGGAAGGCGCTGAAACAGCTCGCCGCGTTCGCTTCCGTGCGGCATCCGGAGGGCGGTGAGGTGCGCCGCGCGGTCGCGACGCCCGACTTCCATCCCGGTTCGACGGTGCCGGTCGGGTGCGTGATCGCGACCAGCCCACAGATCGTGGTTCCGCAGGCGATCGGGACCGATATCTACTGCGGGATGCGCCTCCACGTGGCCGATCTCACGCAGGACGAGCTCGAGGCGCGCAGAAGCGATTGGCTCCCCGCGTTGAAAGGCGATCTCTTGCTCGGCACGCGGGATCTTCCGATGCGCGTCCCGCAGGTGCGGGCGATGTTGCGGGGCGGTCCGCTCGAGTGGGTGGTGGCGACGCGGCGCGATCCTCTCGGCCTGATGGGCCGCGCGGATCTGACGCAGATCGAGGCCGAGCTGGCGCGGAGCTTCGATCTGGGCAGCGCCGACGGGGATCCGGACGCCGCGCCGCACGACATGCTCCCGCCGGACCGCGACCTCGTGCGCGATTCGCTGATCGGAACGATTGGAGGCGGGAACCACTTCGTCGAGCTGCAGGTCGTGGACGAGATCCTCGATGGCGCGGCCGCGTACGAGTGGGGCATCCGGCGCGGGCAGATCGCCATCATGGCCCACTCGGGCTCGCGCCGCGTCGGCGTGGTCGTCGGCGGTGAGTGGATGCAGCGCGCGCGCGAAGCCTGGCCCGAGGGGGTGCCGGCGCCGAAGAGCGGCATCTTCGCGCTCCACGGGGACGCGGCGCGGAGCTACGTGCGGGCCATGAACGCGGCCTCCAACTACGCCGCGGTCAACCGGCTCTTGCTGGTGGAGATGGTGCGCGACCGGCTGCGACAGGTCTTCGGTCGAGAGCTCGAGGCGCCGCTCCTCTTCGATGCGCCTCACAACATCGTGCGCTTCGAGGACGGCGTGTACGTGCACCGCAAGGGCGCGACGCCGGCGTTCGAGGGCGATCCGGTGCTCATCCCCGGATTCGATGGGTCAGCCCTCGTACGTGATGCGCGGGCTCGGCAACCGGCGCTTCCTTCGCTCGGCGTCGCACGGGGCCGGTCGCCGGCTCTCGCGAGGGCGCATGTTCCACCTGGCGCGCCGCCACGAGGACCTCGGTCTGGCGGAGGTCGAGTGCATCACGCTGAAGGAGGAGCGGGTCGTGGAGGAGGCGCCGCTCGCCTACAACGACATCGGTCCGGTCGTGCAGGTCCAAGCGGAGGCGGGGATCGCCAGCCCGGCGATCCGGCTGCGCCCGCTCCTGACCTTCAAGGGCTGAGCGTCAGCGTGGAGCGGAAGTCTCCGGGGAGGAGGGAGGCGGCGTGGGTGCGAGCGCCGTCCCCGGCGCAGGTGCGCCCGGAGGCGGCGGCGCGACGCGGACGGGATCGGTGGAGGGAGCGCTCGGAGTCGGGGCGCTTCCCGGAGGCGCGTTCGGGGGCGGAACGTTCGGGACGCTCGGAGTCGGGATTCTCGCCCGTCGCGGTCGGCACGTCGGGAACGCTCACCGTCGGCACCTGTCCCGGCGGCGGCGCGCCGGCGGGCGGCGGTGCATCGGGATCGACCGCGGGCTCCCCGGCTCTCTCCGCGTCGGCGTCCGCGGTGGCTGCGTTCGCGTCGGCGTCCGCGGGTGCTCCGTTCGAGTCGGGCAGCGGGGGCGGGCGCGGGGCGGACTCGCGGAGCACCAACCGAAGCGAGCCCTGTCGCAGCACGTCCGGTCGGGTGGACTCGATCTGCGTCACCGCGTCGTCGTGGCGCCAGACGAAGGGCTCGCCGGTCGTCGGATCGAGGAGCACGCGCTCGTCGAGCAGCGCCGGCCGCGCGGCGCTGGTCTCGGCGTGCGCGAGGCGCAGCCGCGCGCCGGCCCAGAGCATCCGGGTGATGGCGCGCGTGGACGCGTCGAGGTGCAGGTAGGCCGCGAAGTTCGGGATCGAGAGGAGATCGTTTTCGCGCGCTTCGACTTCGTCGTGCTGGGCACCGGCGCGCTCGATGTCGGCCGGGTAGTCGCGACCGTAGGTGCGCGCCTCGGCCGGATCGCCCATCGCGAGCGCCCACGCGTCGAGCAGATCCGAGCCGCGGCGGAAGCGCTCCCAGGTGAGCGAGTCGGTCGGATAGCTCGGGATGAGCTTCGCTTCCTCCCGGAAGACCACGCCGAGGTAGAGCCGCTCGTACTCCATCGCTTCGCCGGTGTCGGGCGGGTTCTGGGCCAGGATGCCGAAGTCGTGCGCGGCCTGCTCGAGCGCCTGCGGGTCGGCCTCGCGCAGGCAGCGGCCACCGACGGCGAGGGCGTCCTGCGCGAGCGACGAGAGCATGATCAGAGGCAGCATTCCGCCGCCCGCGCTGGCGTCCTGCATCACCCGCAGCGAGTCGGCGGTGAGGGCCAGGCACTCGGCGGGTTGCTGGTCGAGCGCCGAGAGAAGCAGGAGCTTGGCGCCGCGCATGCGCGGCATGTAGTCGGGCAGGTCGTGGAGCGCGGCCTGCTCGATGCTCTCGTCGCCCCACGACCAAGTGCGCTGAGTGCCGCGTCGCAGCTGAGCCAGCGCCTCGTGATTCGCGGTGATCGCCTCTCGCTGGGCTTCGGTCGGCTCGCCGCGCGAGAGCGCGAGAGGCATGGTCGCGAAGAGCGCCTCGTCGAGGCTCGCGAAGGGGCGCGCGGCGTCCTGCTCCGCGTCGTACGCGTTGCCGTCGATCGGCTCGCCGCGCAGCACCGGACGCTCCCAGCGCTCATCGCTACGGGCCGCGAGCGCACGCGAGAGCTTCGCCTCCAGCTCGCTCCGGCGGGTCTCGCGCGGTGCGACGACTCCGAACCACACGCCGACGAGGCCCAGCGCAATGACCGCCAAGATCCCGAGGGCGACCATGCGGGGGTTGCGCCGCGCGCTCACGACTCGGACCCCAGCACCGGGAGGGCGCGCGCGTGGGCTGGCCGGCCGTTGCCCGTCGGATCGGGTCTCACTTCCGGTGGCCGCCCCGCCCACACCGCCGCCACCTCGGTGTCGAGCAGGTGGCTGGGGCGCACGTTGGCGAGCGCGTGCGTCATCACGCTGCGCACGTTCGGAAAGCGGCCCTCCAGCGAAGCGAGCAGCTCCGCCATGGCCTCGCGCTTGAGCCCCTCCTGCGAGCCGCAGAGGTTGCAGGGCAGGATCGGGAAGCCTTCCTCTACGGCGAAGGCGGCGATGCGCGCCTCCTCGCACTCGATCAGCGGCCGGATGACCTCGAAGCGACCGCAGTTGGTGCGATAGCGCGCCGGCATGGCCTGGAGCTTGCCGCTGAAGAAGAGGTTCATGAGGAAGGTCTCCAGCGCGTCGTCGCGGTGATGCCCGAGCGCGATCTTGGTGCAGCCGAGGCGCTCGGCGGCGCTGTAGAGCACGCCGCGCCGCAAGCGCGAGCAGAGGGAGCAGTAGGTCGCACCGGGCCGGAGCTTCTCGGTCACGACCGAGTACGTGTCTTCCCGCAAGACTTCCCAGCGGACGCCGCGCGTCTTCAGCCACTCGACCAGCGGCGTGCCGTCGTAGCCGGGCTGCGCCTGATCGAGGTGGACGGCCACGAGCTCGACGGCGAAGGGCAGCCTCTTCACCAGCCGCTCGAGCAGGACCAGCATGCCGTAGCTGTCCTTCCCGCCGCTGAGCGCGACCATCACGCGATCGCCTTCGCTCAGCAGGCTGTGGCGCTCGCAGGTGCCGCGCATCGTCTTGTAGAGGTGCTTCTCGTGGCTCATGGCTGTCATCCGGTTGGACGGGCGTCCGGCTGGGTCAGGAGCATGACACGCGCGCTCGGTCCGGCATCTGCTACCCTCGCGCCCGAGCTCGCCATCGCTGGCGAGACCGGGGAGAGCGGACATGGCCGACGATCATCAGCGGATCGAATGGAGCGCCGCGCTGCGCGCCAACCTCGCGCAGCTCATGGACTTGCACGCGATCGTAGAGGAGCGGAGCGAGCGCCTCGCGGTGGTCGAATCAGCCCTCGAGAGCGCGGCGACGCGGGTCGAGCGCGAACGTTCGGAGGAAGGCCAGGCGCTCTCCTCGCTCTCCGAGGCGAGCGAGGACGCCGTGCGGCGTGCTCGCCTGGTCGGCGTGAAGATGGAGGCCGCCTTCCTGGAGGGGAACGTACCCGAGGACGTGTACCGAGCGGCCCTCTCCGCCGCCTTCCCGCGCGGTCCGCAGTCGATCGGGAGCACACCGGCCGAGCGCCTCGAAGCGCTCGAGCGGATCGTGGCGGCGCTCACCGAGCACGGCGACGCGGACCCGGACGGAAGCCTGGTGGAGCTCGCGCGTGGAGGCGCGCAGGCCATCCGCGACGCCAACGAGGAGGCCAAGCGGGAGCAGGCGGAGAGCCGCGAGGCGAACGAGGCGCTCGCGTCGGCTCGCCATGACCTCGACGAGTCCTATCAAGCGACGCGCGAGATTCCTCACCGGGTTGCTCCGCGAGGCCGGCCGCCTGGGCGAGCTGCGAGACGTCTTCCCGGACATGTAGCGCATCGCGGCGGATCTCTCCCGCCGCGTGAATTTCGAGCCGAGTCGCTGCTGCGGTCTGGCACGGCCAGGACGGCTCACGGCCTCGGTCGCGATCGGGTCGGCCCCCTGCGGGCGCGCTCGGTGCTGATGGCACCCGCGCCCTCGCGCCGCGACATCCACGCTCAGCTCAGTCGGGGAGCTGCACGTCGCGCAGGCGCCAGAGCCAGTCCCCTCGATCGATGTCGACCTGCAGCAGCGGGCAGCCCTGATCGTCCACGCCGATGAGCTGGACGACGCGGGTCCGCCGGCCGATGTAGGGCACCATCTGTTCGATCCAGTTGTCCTCTCCGTCGACGGGCCGATGGCGGCCGAGGATCACCTCGGTGCCCACCCGCACCGGCCCGTACTGCGCGGTCGCGTCGGTCATCCCGCACGCCTGCGGCACGCGCGGGTCGACCTCGGTGGACGCGTCCTCGGCGGCGGCGCGGCCGTGATCGCTGGCGAGACCCGGCACGTAGGCCACGAGGAGCGCCGTCTCGGTCGGTGAAAGATCGCGCACCCGCCAGAACCACTCGCCTCCGTCGACGTCGACGTGCACCCCGGCGCAGCCGCGGTCGTCCACTCCGACCAGCTCCGAGACGCGCGCGCTGTGACCGACGAAGCGGCTCATCTCCGGCATCCAGTTGGCGTCGCCGCCGACGGGCCGGTGGCGGCCGAGCACGACCGTCGACCCGACCTGCAAGGGCCCGTAGCGCGCGCTCTGATCGGTCCGCCCGCAGGCCTCCGGGATCCCGTCGCCGCGCGCGGCGCGGGCGACCTCGGTGGGTCGCGCGTCGCCGATCGTCAGATCGCGCACGCGCCAGAAGTGTCCCCCGCCGTCGACGTCGAGGCGGACGCCGGGGCAGCCGCTGGCGTCCACCCCGCTGAGCCGCGTCACGCGTGCGGCGCGACCGAGGAAGCGGCCCATCGCGGAATCCCAGTTGGGATCGCCCTCGACGAAGCGGTGCCGCTGCGGGACCACGACGCTGCCGGTGCGGAGCGCTCCGTAGTCCGCGTGCCCCCGCGTCTGCCCGCACGCCTGCGGGCCGGCTTCCTGGGCCATCCCGCGCGCGGGCACCAGCGCGACGAGGAGCAGCGCGGCGACCGTCGGGAGAGCGCGAGCGACCGACATGCCGGTCATCTTATCCAGCGGGCGCCCGCGATCCACTCTCGGCCAGTCGTCTTGTCTCCGTCTCCTCACGCGGTAGCCTGCGCTTCTCGATGGAGGGAACATGGATCGCACTTTCAGAACTTTGGTAATCGCTAGCTTGGTCTTTTCCGGTTGCGGCGGGGGCGACGGCACCGACGCTGGAACGCCCGACGCAGGCTCGAGCACGCACGACGGGGCGGTCGCGACCGACGGCGGCGGGACGACCACGGACGGCGGCGGGACGACCACCGACGGCGGCGGCACCACCGCGGACGGCGGCGGCACCACCGAGGACGGCGGCGGCACCACCACGGACGGCGGAACGAGCGCGGACGCCTCGACGGCCGACGGCGGCATGAGCTGCAGCCCCGGGACGCTGCAGCTCATGGACACCTGCCCCGCCTTCACCGCGTGCGGCGGCGACGTGGTCGGCTCCTGGTGCTACACGGACATCTGCATCACCCACGCCGAGCTCATCGGTACGTTGGGGTCTCTGTGTCCCGCCCTCACGTTCACCTCGTCGTCCGGCACGGTGACGGGGAGCGTCGAGTTCACCGACACGATGGTCACGCGGCAGGTCACGGTGCACGGTGAGGGGACCGCGCACGTTCCCATGGCGTGTTTGTCGGGGGTTGCCTGCAGCAACCTGGCGACCAACTTGAGCAGCGTGCTGCCGCCGGGGCTCGCGATCTCCTGCGCGGACGCTGCGGGCGGTTGCGACTGCGACTTCACCTACGACTCCAGCGTGGACGAGAGCGACACCTACGACGCGGCGGGCGACGTGATCACGACGCATCCGTCGAGCGGCGACCGCACCTTCGACTACTGCGTGGAGACGGATGGGAGCATGCGCTTCCACGAGACCACGACCGGCGGCGGCGAGCCGGGTATCCAGACAATCTCGCCCGCGGGCTGAAGCGCGCTCCCGAACGCTCGCTACCCGCGGGTGCGAGTCAAACGAACGGGCTCACGGCGTAGCGGCCGTGGGCCCGTTTCTTTGAGGGAGGGGCGCTCCGCGCAGCGGGCGGGCAGCGGGTCGACGCCGCGGACGACGTGGTGAACCGGCCGCGCACGAGGCTCGGCTCGCCCTCGCTGGCGTCCAGGGTGAGGACGGGCACATCGATGTGGCGAGCCCCCTCACGGCACCCTTCGAATCGGCGGGATGCCCCGTCGACCATCCCTCCACGCGCGCCGCCAGACCCGCCCAATGACATCCAGCTGCTGGACGGATGTCCCATGGTGCCGAGCGGGATGTCGGGATGCTACACTGATGCAGGTCCCGATGGGTCTTACTGGATGACGGATGTGTTTGATCTCACCAACTACGCGGGTCAACAGTGCGACGTCCAACTTCAGGCGGGTGGAACGACCACTGGTACGGGCTGGGCAATCGATTCGATGTTGGTCGACTGGCGATGAGGGCGCCCATTGCATGTCTATGCGCGGCGCTGGTCGCCGCGTCATGCGAGGGTTCGGATCCGGCGCCGGGGACGCTCGGTCCGAGGTGGACCCTCGGCGCCGGCACGTCCATTGGTTTCGCGTCGGCCGCGTTGTGGAACGGGCCGGCGATCACGATGTACTTCGACGGGCGAGATGTTCGCAGCGTCAGCGCGCACGGATCTTCTGTCGGCGTAGGCACGCCGGACGGGTGGAGGGCGATCGGCGCGTGCCCGATCGATGTCGAGCGTGACGGCAGCGACGACATGGTGCTCGTGTTGCAGTCGCTGGACACGAGCGGCGGGGAGGCGGTAGTTTTGTTCCAGGCCGCGACGCGTCAGTTCGTCCCCCTACTGAGCATACCCGGGCACGCTAGTTTTCTGGCGGTTAGAGCACAGGCATGTGAGTCTGTGCTGGGTGGCGAGGGGATCTTGATAGCGAGCCAGGTGGATTCATCGTCGGTCTCTCCATCCGGCGGAGCCGCTCTCGGTGGGTTTCTTCTCCTTCTGTCGCGGAGTTGGATCGCGCAGTGGTCGGATGCCGGAGGATGCGCCGACGTCTCCTGTCTCCCTTACCTGCGGACGAACGCTGGTATCGCGCTTCCGGGGATCGAGGACCACGCGGTGGTACGTACTGCCAGTGGCAGGCTTCAGATATTGTCCACGGGTCCGCAGCCCGGTGGGCGGCAGCTGGGAATCCGGATCGAGGTGTGCGGTGACGATCTGAGATGCGAGAACGAGGCAGGGTTCATCCCCGCGCCGGTGTCCCCGGGAATCAGCTATTCGTACGCACAGGATGGTTCACATGTCGTGTTTCTGGGGGTAGACGGAAGCTACGTGGTGGTCGAAGGGGGTGAGCCAGCCCGGGTCTTGTCTCACGGCAACGTCGAAGTGCCCCCATATCTATGGCCGCTTCACACCGGGGGGTGGAGAGACGGCGTGCTCACGGCACCGTGTGCGGCGTGGACGGACGGAGGCGGTCCCGGGCGGAAGACGTTGGCGTTCCGGGCCGATGGCGCAGGCATGTCAGATGAGGCGGGGCTCGCCGGTCTGGCGCCGGACGTCAGTGTAGCCTTGGCCCTCAGCGCCCCGGGCCGCGCGCTCTTCTTGGCTCCGCGGGACGGGGAGATCGTGGCCTTCGATTTGACCGCCGGTGGCGGCTGAGAATCTACGGCCTTCGAGATGCTGGAGGAGCGCTACTGCCCGCGCGCCGCGCAGCGGGCGGGGAGCGGGTCGAGGTCGCGGACGAAGGTGCGGAAGCGGCCGCGCACGGGGATGCGGGTCTCGCCCTGGCGGAGGCTGCCTTCGATCGTGCCCTCCACCGCGCCGCCGAGCCGCGGCTCGAAGCGGGTCACGGTGGCGACGCCCTCGGCTCCGGCGATCGAGGTCAGTCCGCCGAGGCGAGGTCCGGTCACCGACAGGATCGCGTCGCTCGCTCCCAGCGCGCGCTCGAAAGGAGCGCGTGCGCCGGCGGGCAGGGTGAGCTCGAGGTGGAAGCTCGGCGCCTCGTCGCGCAGGCCGAAAGACACTTCGCCGAGCGGGTTCGCCAGCGCCACGGAGTAGGCGCACTCCGCGGGGACGAGCCGTACGCCCTGCGCGAGGACGTCCCGCTCGATGTGGGTGGCGCGCTCTGCCTCGCCGACGTCCAGGGTGAGAACGGCCGGCGCTTCGGTGGCAGGGCTCCGGGGCCGCTCGCCTTCGAGCGCCGAGGCGTAGCGGCGTACCTCGGCTCGGCAGCGCGAACGATTGCCGCCTCGCAGCGACCGGCACGCGCGAAGATCGTCGTCCAGCACCGCGCGGCAGCGTGCTTCGTCCGAGGAGGCGCGGCAGAGCCCCGCGTCGCGAGCGGCCCAGGCCACGCACACCGCCTCGCGGCCCGGCACGACACGGTCATCGGGGCACGCGCTCGGCGTGCCGTGCACGATCGCCAAGCGGCGCCGGCAGCCGGCGCGACCGGCGCTGATTGCCAGCGCGTCGCAGGCGGCCACGTCCCCGCGCTTCACCGCCTCCATCCCCCGGCAGACGTCGTCGAGGAACCCGTCGTAGCCGAGGTCGGCGATGCCCTCCGCGACGGCGGTCGGCGTCCGGGCCCGGAGCTCTTCGAGGCAGGCGTCGACACCCGTGAACGCGTGCACGGCGTCTCCGAGGCTGCGAACCTCGGTCGGCCAGGCGGAGGGCGGCGGCGGTTCCACCGCGTCGTCCAGGTCCTCGAGCTCGACGGTCGTGGGAGCGGGCGTCGGCGGAGCCGGGCTCGGCCTCGTTTCGTTGCCGCACGCGCACGCCAAGAGCGCGATCGCCAGCCACTCGAGGCCAGGTCGAACGTTCGAGGGCCGCGGCGCTCGCGCGCTGTCGCGAGGCCCTCCCCAGGCGGACCGCGGGCCCACGCCCTCCGGCGTGTCTCGGTTCCTCAACGGGCTGCTCGCCGGCCGCGGCTCAGCCTGGATTTCGAGCCGAATCGAGCCTGCGAGCGGTCTGGCCCCACCAGGGCGGGCTCACGTCCTCGAGACCTCGGTCGCCGTAGTTGAACGAGGGCTTCGTCGGCCCGTGCGGGCGCGCTTCGTCCTGACGCGGCCATCCGCGCTCTCGTGACGCGATTCACGCGAAATCCGGGCTCAGAAGCGGTAGGTCGCTTCCAGCGACAAGTTCATCGTGAGCACGGCGTGGTTGGGTAGCACCCAGATCATCGGCGAGATGAAGTCCGTGCCGATCTCCCAGTGGCCGTCGATCGCGTAGTTCAGGCCCGCGGAGAAGCGCACGACCGGCCCGTTGAAGGGGATGTAACCCACGGCGGCGCGGAGCGGGATGGTCAGGTCGAGGTTGGGCGAGATCCGGATCCGGTACTCGAACTGACCCATGAAGACGAGGTTGTTGGCTCTGCCGTTGCGCGCGTTGAGGTTCGCGTAGCCCACGTACGCGCCCAGCAGGATGTCCCTGGTGATCCGCACGTCGACGCGAGCGCCCGCGAGGTGGTTGTAGAAGAAGGGTGACGCCGCGCCGAAGGCTGCTTCGGTCTGCAGGGTGAGCTGCAAGCGGCGGAGCTCGGGCTGGGGTCGTCGTGGGGTCGTCACCGCCGGCGTGCGATCGATCGCGTCCTCGTCGAGCTCGTCGATGTACTCCTGTTCTTGCGGCTCCAGCGCGCTCACTCGCGGCTGTGTGGCGGTGCTCGTCGCGCTCGCGGGGCTCCATGCGTTCGGCGGCGGCAGCGCGGTGCGAAGGAGCTGATCGACGACCCGACGCAGGTCGTCTGCGCCGGCGCGCCCGCGAGCGAAGAAGGGGCCGGAGCCGTCCAGGCTGGCGACGGTGATTCTCGATCACGTACTGCCCGGACTCGGCCCAGATGCGCGCGAACGCGCCGCGATGCGCCTGCGCGACCCACGAGACCCGCCAGAGATCGGCCGGCGTGGGAGGGAAGGGCATCCGGATCTGCTGGGCCGCGGCGATGGTCTCGTTCGGCGTCAGGACGTGGTAGCCCATCTCTTCGCCGGTCTCTCGCATGCGCGCGGCGGCGACCCGACCGACGACGGGGTCGATCCCGAAGGTGGCGGCGTCGATGACGATCAGGCGCATCCGCTGCTCGTCCGGCACCGCCTGTGCCTCTTCGCCTTCGGGAGCGCCTTCCTCGGTCGCGCCGGGCGCCGGGACGGTCTCTCCCTCCTCGCCGGGCCTCGCGCTGCCCGGCTCGGCCGGGCTCGGGGAGGTCTCTGCGCCGGGCGGGGGAGCCGCCGCCGTGCCGGTCTCGGGCGTCGCGCCAGGGGTCGTCGCGCCGGGCGTGGTCGGTCCGGGTGTCGTCCCACCGGGCGTGGTCGTGGTCGCGCCGGGCGTGATCGCGTCGGCCGTGATCTGGCCGGGCATGGGAGGCGTCTGGGGCGCGATCGGCCCCTGCGGCCTCTGCGCGAAGGCCGGCGTGCACACGAGGCTCGCGACGAGCGCGAGCGCGGCGGGCGTCCTCCGAGAAGAGCTCACGAGCGGCAGGATAGCGCCCCACCGCCATGGTGGAAAACGTCGCGACGGCTTTGTTCGCGACGTCGCTCGCGAGCGTCTTCGCCGCGGCGCCGGCCCTCTCCGATCGCGGGCGCAACGACCGTGGCTCATGGTGTGGTGTTCGCCTGGCCCCAACCGGGGGTGAAGCCCGTCACGTCGACGCCGTAGTCGGTGAGCGCGGCGCGCGCGTCGTAGGCGAAGGGGCTGGCGCCGAAGTTGATGGCCTCGTCGTAACCGAGCGGGCCGTCGGTCGCGAGCGGGTTGCCGTAGACCATCGGGTACACCTCGACCCAGACGTCGTTCAGGGCGAGCTCGTCGATCACCTGACCGTTGGTGATGACGAAGACCCGCGGATGATCACCCCGGTAGTCGACGGCGAACCCGAACGTGTCGAAGGACGCGGCGGGGCCGGGGAAGTCGTGCTCCCACACCAGGTCGTGCCACACGCCGGCCTCCATGTTGACCGAGCAGCTCGCGGGGATGTCGGCCCAGGAGTAGGGCGCGATGTCCCCGTCTCCCGTCACCAACCCGCCGCCCACGTTCACGGCCCCCGGCGCCAGGCGCTGGATCTCGAAGTAGCCCATCCCGCCGTAGAGCGACTGGTTGGCGCGCAGACCGTACTTGCCCGGATCGTCGAAGTGCGCGGAGAGCCCGTCGGGCGCGATGGTGGCTCCGGTCGAGCTGAGCGGATCGTGGACGAGCTGCACGACGGCCTGCTGCGCGACGGGGCCGGTCACGCGCACCTGGACGATCGCGTCGGTGACGTGACCCGCATGATCGCGCACCCGTGCCCGCGCCGGGTGAAGCCCCACCGCGGTGGGCGTGAACGTGAACTCGTGCCCGCTGCCGCGCAGCCGGCCCGCGTAGTGCGGGCTGGACAAGAGCTCCCACTCGATGGAACCGGTCAGATCGCCATCCTCCGGGTCGCTCGCGGTGGCGCTCACGGTCACCGTGGTGCCTGCGGTCACGACCTGGTCAGCCGACACGGTGACCGAAGGCGGCGCGTCGGGCGGGCCGGCGTAGGGATCGGACCATCCGAGGGTGAGCGCGTCGGCCACGTCGGTCAGACCCGCCGCGCGCAGCGCGCCGTCCGGATCGAGCTCGAAGGGAAGGGCGGTGGTGTCGTTGCCGACGCGGAGGGCCAGCTCGTAGTCCGGGACTCGCTTCGATCCGGCCAGGTAGATGAAGAGCGGTTCCGTCACCGCGGGCAAGGCGCGCGTGTGCACGACGGCGCTGCTGCTTCCGTCCGGCGCCGGGGCGATGACGTACGCGGTCGGCGTCGCCCCGCGATAGTCGACGACGACGCCGTAGCGCTCGCCGCTGCCTGCGATCCGTGCCTCCCACGCGCCGTCGTAGAAGATGCTGCCGTCGGCGGTCAGCCCGAAGCCCTGATCGTCGGCGCCGAGCGAGGCTACGACCACCGGCGCCGCGGCGGTCTGGACGCCGAAGCCGTACTCGCCGCGGTCGGGGGTCAAGAGGTGCGCCTCGAAGTAGCGGACCCCATCGCCCGGCGCGACGCTCTGCTCGGAGCGGACGGCGTCGTGGAGGTAGAAGTCGGCGGCCAGCCCATCCTCGCGCAGGCGCAGGAGTGGATCCCTGTCGGTCGCGCTCAGCCGGACGAAGGGGTGCGCGTGGGCACGGACGGTGACGGTCGTGTCGGCGGGCAGATCGACGGCGCAGGTCGCCCCCTCGCAGCCGAGCGCGGACGGGTCCCAGCCGTCGAGCGAGGTGCGGTAGGGCGCCGTGGCCGTCAACGTCACGCGGGTGCCGAGCGGGAAGAGGGCTTGGCAAGGCGGCGTGCAGTCCAGGCCCGGCGGATCGGAGCGGACGTGCGCGCTGCCACCCCCGGATGGGTCCACGCGGAGGACGACGCGCCCGTCCGATGCGTCAGGCAGGGGAGGCATCCCGCCGTCCGGAGAATCGGTCCGCGCGTCCGGAGCCGATCCGTCGGGGCCGCTGTCCGGATCGGTCCGCGCGTCCGGCGCCGATCCGTCGAGGCTGGCGTCCGGAGGACCGGTTCGCGCGTCGGCAGCCGCGCCGTCGAGGCCGGCGTCGGCGCCGATCCGTGCGTCCACGACCGAAGCGTCGAGAAGGCCGGCGTCCCGTGTCCGCCCCGCGTCGGCGCCGGAGGGGGCGTCACAGGCCACGAGAACGAGCGCGAGCGCGATCGCCCAGGACCGACAAAGCGACGCGGCCCGAGCCGCGGGCGGCGGGAGGTGAGTGGAGAGGCTCTCTGGATAGGGGTGCAGCGGCATCGCGGCGCGACAGGAGCAAGGACGGATCCGTTCGGAATGCCAGGGGCCGTGGCGCGGGAGCACGAACGCTTTGCCACGATCGCGGCGTGCTGCCCCGTGGCATGCTCCGCCGGCCTCCCCTCGGGCGAACCGGTAGCCCCGCCCGCTTCGCACCATCGGCGGGTGGGGTCGGGGTCGGTGGCGTGAGGGCCGGCTGCGCTGCCTCGAGGCGGCGCTGGCGCGCGAGTCGGCCCAGCGCCGGGCGCCGGTTCTGCGGATCCCGCCTGTCGTATGCTGCCAGGGGTCGATCCGCCCCCTCCTCGTCGGCCGCGTCGCTGCCGCGCAGTGCTCGCGCTGCTCGGGGACGCAGCGCGTGCTCATCGGCCTGGAGGTGGGAGGGCACCGGATTGCATTCCGTCGGCGCGGGCGTGTCTTCGGGCGCTCGTCCTCCGGGGGCTGGCCGGCGGCCTCGCCCGCGTACCGAACGCCCGCTGCGAGCCTCCGGCACGACGGGCGGCGGCGCCGGCGGCTTCGGGGCCGCGGGCTTGCGCCGATTGGTCGCGCGCAATTGCGAGCCCGCCGGCGCAGGTGAGCGCGGGCGTCGTTCGACGACACGCTGAAGGTGGTCCTCCCTGCGAGAACCTCCCCGCTTTCACGCAAGTTGAGGGCGTCGCACGGTCGGTCCGCGCGACGCCCTCAACGGGTCGAGGCTACTCTATGTCGTCTCTAATAGAGACAGACGCAGGCACCCGTGACGCACGACTCGCCGAGTCCGCACGCGTTGCCACAAGCGCCGCAGTTCGCCGTATCGGTCTGGAGGTCCAGACACACGCCATCGCAGGCGGTGGTCCCGGACGAGCAAGGTTCACAGACCCCACTGGTACACACTCGATCCGACGGACAGGTCACGCCACATCCGCCGCAGTTGTTGGAGTCGAACAGGAGATCCGTACACGAGCCACCGCAGGTAGAAGCGCAGGGATGACACGCGGACGCGTTGCAGTACTCATCGGGCGCACAGGCATTGCCGCAGGCGCCGCAGTTGTTGCGATCCTGGTCCAGGCTCGTGCACGTGCCGCCGCACACCATGGGACATGTTTCGCACAAGCCGCCGTGACAGTACTCGCTCGGTGCGCAGTTGTGCCCACAAGCACCACAGTTGGCCGTGTCTGTGTCGACATCGACGCAGTCCCCGCTGCAGTCGACACCGATACAGCAACTGACCGTGCCCCCATCGGACTTGCCGCCTCCGCCCGCGTCGGTGCCCGCATCGGTCTTGCCGCCTCCACCCGCGTCGGTGCCCGCATCCATCGAGCCTCCGCCCGCGTCGGTGCCGGCATCCATCGAGCCTCCGCCCGCGTCGGTGCCGGCATCCATCGAGCCTCCGCCCGCGTCGGTGCCGGCATCCATCGGGCCTCCGCCCGCGTCGGTGCCGGCATCCATCGGGCCTCCGCCCGCGTCGGTGCCGGCATCCATCGGGCCTCCGCCCGCGTCGGTGCCGGCATCCATCGGGCCTCCGCCCGCGTCGGTGCCGGCATCCATCGGGCCTCCGCCCGCGTCGGTGCCGGCATCCATCGGGCCTCCGCCCGCGTCGGTGCCGGCATCCATCGGGCCTCCGCCCGCGTCGGTGCCGGCATCCATCGGGCCTCCGCCCGCGTCGGTGCCGGCATCGGTCGGGCCTCCGCCGCCGTCGGTGCCCGCATCGGTCGAGCCTCCGCCTCCGTCGCCGCCCGCATCGATTGGACCGCCGTCGCCGCCGCCGCCGCCGCCGTCCGAAGTGCCCCCGTCAGTCCCCGAAGTGCACGGACCCACCTCGAGGTGGTTCGTGTCCATCGTGACGGCGCCATTTCGGGCCAGCGCTCGTCCAATGACCTGTGCGCCCGTGTTCAAGGTGATACTCGTCAGCGCGAGGATGTTCCCGACGAAATCGGTGGTCGTCCCGAGCGTCGCGGAGCTGCCGACCTGCCAGTACACGTTGCATGGCTGTGCGCTATTGATCACGGCCACGGTTGAGTTGCTCGCGGTCGTCAAGGTGCTCCCGATCTGGAAGATGAACACCGCGTCGGGGTCGCCCTGCGCGTCGAGGGTCAACGTTCCCGTCAGCTGTGCCGACGTCGAGAAACAGTATACGCCCGTGGTGAGCGTCATGCCGCCCAGATCTTGGCCGGTTAGATCGGAATCGCATGCGAGCCCGGCGAGGGTGTTGTACGCCGTCGTCACATCGTCTTGTGCCTGCAATGCGACCGCGTCGGCGACGTGGATCACTCCACCGACGACGGACCCCGGCGGAAACCCGGTGACCGCGCTACCCGGGCTGACGCCCAGATCGCCGACCACGGTGGTCGGCCCCGTGTTGGTCACCGTCGATCCACCGAGGACCGTGAACGCCTCGGCGGTGCCGAGCACCGCCGGGGACACGGACGACGCCGATTCCGAGCTGCACGCGGCCAACAGGGTGACCGCGGCGGCCATCACGAGAAGGCTCGTGCGGGAGGGGTGGGCCGGTCCCGTCCGCTCCCCCGCTGCGAGCGTGAGAGGTACCATTCGCTTCTTTCGCATTATCTCCCCCGTTTCGGGTTCATGCATTGACTGACACACCACGGCACGTGGTTGCACCGGTGTGCTTCCGGTCAAGCAAGGAAAAGGCTGCAATTATACACCGCAGCGGATCTCTGGGTCGTCGGGTTGGTTTGTCATGGATGTCAATGCTCCCACCGCCGTAGAAAGCCGGAGCGCGAAGCTCTCCTCCCGCCCGAACGGCTTTGAGAGAGGAGCCCCGCTCTCGTGACATGCCCCCGCGGGTCCTATGATACGAAGGCGCTCTCAGTCACCGCCTGACCCCGATCCGGTCAAGTGGCGGGCCTATAGACCCCGAGAGCCTCGACGCACGCCGGAGTAGGGCAACATCGGCATCGAAGTGCCCCCTGCATCGGCACCGTCCGAGCAGGTGAGCTCCGCCCATCACTAGGTGACTGGCGTCAAACGACCCCCGATGGGTCGCGAACGCTCACGTGCAAAAGGGGCTGTCGTTCAAGTGCACGGCAGCCACTCGACTTGCAGACCGAGGCCGCATCTGTATGCGACCAAAGCCCCCACCATGCGGAGTCGCGTGCACAACGAGCCCTTAGTCGTGTAACGCAAAATGGGGTCACGTCCCGCCCCGAGGCGCAGGGGGGTGAACGAAGGTTGCACACAGGGGGGCGCGCCTATGAGGCGAACGCCTCGCAATGGTCGGGGCCTCAGCATATCGCCCGCGATGAAGCTACACCTTTTCGGGGTATGGTCATGGAGACGGTGCATCAGCCGAGGTTTCTAGCGGATAGAGTCGAAGTCCACGAGCTCGTGCATGCACGCGGGATGGGCGACGTATACCAAGGTCGCGACACTGTGTACGGAGGGCGCGCCGCTGTGAAGGTGTTCGCGCCACGCTGGACTCGCAATAGTTGCGCCGTAAACCGCTGTCGTGCGCTCGCTGCCACCGGATTGGAGCACCCTGGGCTGCCCTTCGTACTCGGAACGGGGTGGCTGCCGGGAGGTCGCTTCTTCGTCGTCGAGCGCTGGATTGAAGGGGTGCCGCTCGAGCGACTGGCCGAGCGGAGCTGGGAGCCGCGACTCGCGATGGAGACGGTGGCGGCGATCGCGGACGCCGTCGACGAGCTCCATCGTCACAGCATCGCCCACCAGACGCTCAACGCGGCGAAGGTCCTCGTGACCCGCCAGCGGGTTCACGTGACCGGTTGCTTCGCCGCGCCGCTGTTGAACCAGGCCGGCAAGGTGGACGAGGATCGGCCGACAGGGCTCGTGGCGAGCTCATGTTCGATCGACTGCATCGCGCCAGAATCGGGGACCAGCGAAGGCTCCTTCCGCAGCGCGGACATCTATGCTCTCGGCGTGCTCGCGTTCCGGCTCCTCGCCGGTGCGTACCCGTTTCCGCGGAGAAGTACCGTGGTGCGCGCGATCGTGGACCGGCGCCAACACACGGCGCCGACCTTGGCCCGCCTCGCCGGGCGCTCCTTTCCCGACCCACTGGAGAACCTGATCGCGCGAGCGCTGACGCGAGACCCCGCGATGCGACCCGCGACGGCCGCGGCCTTTGCGGCCGAGCTCCGAAGGGTGTGGAGCCAGTGCGCCGGAGCCGGGCGTGGTCGCGAGCTACCAGCGGGCCGCGCGGGCATCGACCCGCTGATGCGCCCAAATCGCAGGGACCTGTCCATCGTGAGGCCCGCACCGGAGGAGCGCGACGCGCCGGTGCTGGGTCCGCTGGATGAGCGCACGACCCGCAGGGACCTGTCCATCGTGACGCCCGTGCAGGAGGAGCGCGACGCACGGGTGCTGGGTCCGCAGGGGGAGCGTCCGACTCGCAGGGACCTGTCCATCGTGACGCTCGCACAGAAGGAGCGCGCGACGGTGTTGAATCCGCTGGAGGAGCGTCCGACTCGTAGGGACCTGTCCGTCGTCACGTTTGCACAGAAGGAGAGTGCGATGGTGCTGGATGGGTTGAGCGTCGACGTGATGGCCGAGCAGAACGGGCGCAACGAGAAGCGCGTGCCGTCGGAGCCACCTTCACCGCGCGTCGCCGATGATGAGCTCGTCCTGCCGATGCGCTGGAACATGAGGCTTCCGGTCGCGACGGCCCTCATCCTCATCGCGGCCGTGGTGATAGCGGTGCTCTCGACGACTCAGTTCTGATAGGGGGTTCGATCGCGTCGACGCCGGTGCGCAGCAGGTTGTCGCGTAACAGCGGAAAATGCCCTCGTCGAGGAGAGGTTCTGGATTGCCCGATATGGAATACATGGAGCGCGAAAGACTCGAGCAGATCATCGGCCGGATTCTCGATACAATTACTCGCGAAACCGGCATACGTCGGGACTTCTTGGGTTTGGAGATAGAGCAGGTCGTCACACGTGGCGTGTTCGAAGCGCATCGTATCGCCTTGCGATCGTTGCAGGTCCGCTCCAGCAGCACGTCGCTCTCCGTCGTCAAGAAGTAACGCTCTCCTCAGATAGGAGATGAGGGTGTGCCAGTGCTCGTGGCGGGCGAGGCACTGTACCGAACGCGACGACGGCCCACGATGCACCGTATCACGTGCGCTCTTCGCCTTGGACTATGCAGTTGCGATAGTCACTCCGTCGACCTCCCTCCGAAGTCCCCGATCATCCGCTCGAGGATGCGCTCCGTCTCCGGATCGTCACGGCTGTCGGGGCCGTAGCGCTCCGGATCGATCCCCTTGAGGATCAGCTGGACGTGGATGAAAGGGCTCGAGCGACGGCTTGTCCGTCGTGCGCACGCGCACCAGCTCATCGATCAAGCGCTTCACGCGTCCGGCCATCTGCCCTCCGGGCCGAAGTCGTGGAGCGGAAGTCAGTCAGTGGCAACCGTATCGGGCTGTGAAAATGGCCAGATAGGTCATCCCGCGCGGCGTGCGAGCATCGCCGGGAGGGTCAGGACGACGATCGCGGCCACCACCAGCGCGGCGCCGGCGAGCTCGTACGCGCTCGGCGCCGCCATCCCCAACCACGCGGCGAGCGAGAAGCTCGCGACCACCCCGGCCAGGATGCTCGAGGAGCGATTGACCGGCACGCAGTAGGTGTTCTCGCGCTTGTCGAGCAGGATCAGCCCGCCGAAGATGCCGGTGCCCTGCGAGAGGAGCCCGACGAGGAGCGCCACGCCGACCACCGGCGAGCTCCAGATCTGCGTGAAGCCCGCTGCCAGCGCGTCCGCGCGCGGTCCCCAGCCGATCAGCGCCGCCACCGCGAGCGCCGTCACGACGGCAGGCGTGGCCACCATCTGCTCCTCCACGAAGTAGCGGAGGTTCGCGTCGTTCTCCTCGCTCTTGGCCAGCCGGCTCATGAAGCGCAGCCGCACGAGGTAGCCGCCGAGATAGAGCGCGATGTCGAACGCGCAGGCGACGGAGATCTCGTAGCCGCCGTCCTCGGCGAAGGCGACCACGAGCGCGAGCAGGCTGAGACCGAGCCCGACCCAGGAGAACCAGCGCACCCGCCGCCCGCTGATCGCGTCGACGATCGGAGCGAGGATCAGCACTCCGCCGCGCATCAGCAGCATCACGAAGACGATGCTCACGCCCTCGAAGGTGTACGCCAGGGTCGTGGTGGCGATGATGGCGCCCGTCGCCAGCCCACTGAGGAAGGTCCAGCGCGAGGGAAAGGGCAGGCTCAGGCCGAGCACCCGACGCCGACCCGCGTGCCGGAACCAGCCGGAGAGCCCGAGGAACGCGAACATCCCGACGAGCGAGGCGAGGGTGGTCGCCGGGAGCAGCTCGAACCCGCTCAAGGGCGCGTCCATCCCCGGCAGCGCGCCGCGGGAGAGCGCCTTCGTCAGCGCGCTGTAGGGCGCGTAGCAAGCGAAATAACCGAAGGCGAGCCACCAGATGGACGCCGACGACGAGCTCTCACCGGGCTTCTTCAAGGCACCGCCCGTCCACGTACGCACGGACGAGGCCGGCGCACCCGTCGATCATCGGCCGCGGATCTCGTCGAGCCGGAGCTTCCACACCATCGCCACCGCTTCGAGGAAGATCTGCCGGCTCATCTTGCTCTTTCCGGCCCTGCGGTCGACGAAGACGATCGGCACCTCGACGACACGGAAGCCCTGACGCAGCGCGCGCCAGGTCATCTCGATCTGGAACGAGTACCCCTCGGAGCGCACGCCGTTCAGGTCCATGGTCTCCAGCACCGACCGGCGGAACGCTTTGTAGCCGCTGGTCAGATCGCGGATGGACAGGCCGAGGATGGTGCGGCTGTAGAGGCTGCCGCCCTTGCTCAGCACGTGCCGGCCCACGCCCCAGCCGGTCACGCCGCCGCCGGGGACGTTGCGCGAGCCGAGCACGACGTCGGCGCCTCGCTCGATCGCCTCCAGCATCGCCGGCAGGTGCCGCGGGTCATGAGAGAGATCGGTGTCCATCTGGACCATGACGTCGTAGCCCTCGCGCAGCCCGAAGCGGAAGCCGTCCAGGTACGCGCTGCCGATGCCGAGCTTGGCGCCGCGGTGGAGCACCCGGACCCGCTC
The DNA here is from genome assembly GCA_963832725.1 of uncultured Pseudomonadota bacterium. GTDB lineage: Bacteria > Myxococcota_A > Polyangia > Polyangiales > Sandaracinaceae > JAEZBP01. The sequence goes on along the minus strand of CAWHVG010000005.1, from coordinate 506,663 downwards.
GTCGTCGCCGGCCATGCGGTCGGCGATGCGCCCGGTGCCGTCCGGCGAACCGTCGTCCACCACGAGCACGTGCGCCTCGCGCACCACCTCGAAGAGCGCGTGCACGAAGCGCTCGAGATTCTCCGCTTCGTTGTACGTCGGAGTGATGACGAGCACGCGCGCCATGGGGCGCGGAGACTAGGCGTCCTCGGCGAAAGTGGCAACCCACCTCGTGGGCGGGACGGCGCCCAGCTGCGGCCCGTGATCTGCATCACCACTTCCGCCTCGGACACCCGGGCACCCTCTCCCGTGAAGCCAGCCGAAAGCGTGGTGTCAGAGGGCGCGGCGCGGCGGCACGGCGACGGTGGCGACCAGGAGCCCGGCCGCCAGCGAGGTGGCGATCAAGAGCATGCGGAACGCGGTCTCGAGCGCCGTCACCACGTCGGACGCGAGCATCGACGAGATGCTGAGGAAGCCGACGCTGCCCGGTACCAACATGAAGATGCCGGGGGTGAGCAGGAGAAGGACCGGGCGATCCTTGGTGCGGGCGTAGACGTGGCTGACCAGCCCGATCAGCGTCGCGCCCAAAAAGGCTCCGATCTCGGGGCCCAGCCAGGCGCGTCCGAAGCGGGCCCCGGTCACGCTCACCGCTGCGCCGAGGAGGATCCAGGGCATGTCGCGCGGGGCCGCGCGGAGGAGAACGGTGAACGCCATCGCCGCGAGCGCGTAGGCGGCCAAGGTGAGCCATTCCGGGCTCGCGGCCGCGGGCACGGGTGCCAGCTCCGGCAGGAGCTCGGCGATCCGGTGTCCGACCGCGACGCCGAACCCGAGCTGGACCAGCGTGCTGAGCCCGCCGATCAGCCGGGAGGCGCCCGAGACCACGTTGGCGGTGGCGAGCTCCAGCGTGGCGATGGTCAGCGTGAAGCCCGGCAGGAGCACGATGACCGCCGCCAGCACCAGCACGGACTCGTGGACTTGCGCGCCGGCGAGGCCCGCGCCCCGCGCCAGCAGCGTCGTCAGGAACGTCGCCAGCGCGGGCAGGATGCGGCCGAGGGTGGCGACCCTCGTGGCGACGTGGGCGAGCAGGCCGACGATCGTCCCGAGCGAGAGCGCGGGCAGCAAATCCGGGACGCCCCCGCCGAGCAGGACGGCCGAGGCGACCGCGGCCAGTGCGAATCCCAGCACGGTCGTGCGGCCCTGGTAGCGGGTCGGCCGCGCCAGGATCGTGAGGATGCGTTGCGATCCCTCCCTCGGCGAGAGCTCCCGCCGCTCCACCCGACCGACCAGCGCGTGCAGCGCGCTCAGCCGCTCGAGGTCGGTGTCGCCGGGCTCGACGCGGACCACGCGGGTGCGGCGAAAGTTTCCGTCGCTGAGCGTGACGATGAGCGCGGTCGGGGTCGAGAAGCAGTCCAGCGAGCACCCGAGCGCCTGCGCGACACGGATCAGCGCCTCTTCCAGTCGGGGTGCGGGCAGCCCGAAGCGCAGGAGCGCTCGGCCGAGTCGCAGCACGAACCCGAACGCCGCCTCGATCCGGGCGTCGCCCGGCGCCTCCTGAGGATCGGCCGAGACCACCTGATCGAGGGTCGACTCGTCGAACATCGGGAGCATCCGGCGCGAGCGCCGGAGCGGGCCGAGGAGCTTCTGTGCCTGGAGGAACCACGAATCCACGGCGAGCTCGCTTCCCCGGCGGCCGGGCCGGGAGGCCTCTCGCTACCACGCGGTGGCCCCTCACGCCACGGTTGCTCCGGGCAGATGTGAGGTGATTTGAACCCTTTGGGCGCCGCTGGTAGGCTCCGCCGGCTCTGCGGGGGGCTGGGGGCGATGCCTCCAGCTGGACACGCCGGCGCGCGGCCGTGCAAGGGGATGCGATGGCGACGAACGAGAGTCGGTTCACACCCAAATACAAGACCCTGGTGGACATCTACGAGCGCAGCGTGCGCTCCTTTCCGGAGCGACCGCTCTTCGGCACGAAGGAGGGCGGGCGCTGGGTCTGGATGACCTACCGCGAGTTCGGCCGGCACACCGACGAGATCCGCGGCGGGCTGGCGTCGGTCGGCGTGGAGGCCGGCGACGTCGTGGCCGTGATCGCCAACAACCGGCCCGAGTGGGCCGTCGGCGCGTACGCCGTCTACGGGCTCGGTGCCTCGTACGTGCCGATGTACGAGTCGCAGCTCGCCAAGGACTGGCAGTACATCCTGCGCGACTGCGGCGCCAAGGTGGTCTTCGTCGCCAACGACGAGATCCGCTCTGCGATCGAGGGCTTCCAGGACGAGCTGTCCTCGCTGGAGCACGTCGTCGTCTACGGCAAGTCGAGCGGCGCGAAGATGACCTACGACCAGCTCCGGGAGAAGGGCCGCGACCACCCGACGCCCGTCGCCCAGCCGAGCGAGGACGACGTCGCGGGCTTCATCTACACCTCGGGCACCACGGGCAACCCGAAGGGCGTCTTGCTCTCGCACGCGAACCTCGCGAGCAACGTGAGCGCGATGCACGAGGTCTTCCCGATGGACCCGGACGACCGCTCGCTCTCGTTCCTGCCCTGGGCGCACTCCTTCGGGCAGACGGTCGAGCTGCACGCGCTCTTCTCCATGGGCGCCTCGATGGGCATCGCGGAGTCGGTCCCGAAGATCGTCTCCAACCTCTCCGAGGTGAAGCCCACGCTCCTCTTCAGCGTCCCGCGCATCTTCAACAAGATCCACGACGGCGTGCTGAAGAAGGTCGAGGAGGACGGCGGCATCAAGAAGAAGCTCTTCTTCACCGCGCTCGAGACGGCGACGCAGAAGAAGAAGCTCGCCGAGCAGCACCGCAGCAGCGGCTTCGTCGACTTCAAGCACAAGGTCTTCGACCGGCTGGTCTTCTCGAAGGTCCGCGAGCGTTTCGGCGGCAACCTCAAGTACGCGTTCAGCGGTGGGGCGGCCATCAGCCGCGAGGTGGCCGAGTTCATCGACTCGCTCGGCATCACCGTCTACGAGGGCTACGGCCTCACCGAGACCTCTCCCATCGCGACCGCGAACTGGCCCGGCGCCCGCAAGATCGGCTCCGTGGGCAAGCCCATCCCGGGCGTGCGGGTGGTCATCGACCGCGCCGTCACCGGCGACCCCAAGCACGGCGAGATCATCGTCTACGGCCACAACGTGATGAAGGGCTATCACGCGCTGCCGGACGAGAACGGCAAGGTCTTCACCGAAGACGGCGGCTTCCGCACCGGTGACATGGGCTACCTCGACGAGGACGGCTTCCTCTTCATCACCGGGCGCATCAAGGAGCAGTACAAGCTCCAGAACGGCAAGTACGTCGTTCCGGCGCCGCTCGAGGAGCAGCTCAAGCTCTCGCCCTACATCATCAGCGCCTTCATCCACGGCGCCAATCAGCTCTACAACGTCGCGCTCATCGTCCCGGACATGGAGGCGCTCGAGAAGTGGGCACGTGACCAGGGCGTCAGCGGCTCCGGCGATGAGCTCGTGAAGAACGAGCGCGTACAAGCGCTGATGCGCGAGCAGATCGACAAGTACTCGGGCGAGTTCAAACAGTTCGAGAAGATCAAGAAGTTCAAGCTGATCACCGAGGACTTCACGATCGAGAACGGGATGCTCACCCCGAAGATGAGCGTGAAACGCCGCAAGGTGATGGAGCGCTGGGGCGATGATCTCGAGGCGCTCTACCGCTGAGGGGCGCGTGTCTCTCTCGGTGGTCGCGCTCGCGGGCGTGATCTGCGCGGCGTGCGGCGGGCCTTCGGACGCGAGCCGCGCCGGCGGGGCGACCAGCGGCGGTGAGCTCACGGTGGCCGAGAACACCAACGCGCCGCCGCCGGAGCCTCCCCCGCAGGTCGCCGCGGAGCCGGCCCAGACGGGCCGGGGTGGCAGCGGGCGCAGCGCGGAGGATCCCGTCGTCGCCTGCGGTCCGACCGAGAGCTATCGCTACGTGGCGGGCGAGTTCGAGTGCCCCGAGGGCGGCAACCCGCTCACCGGCGATCCCGCCGCCGCCGCCCGCGCGCGGGTTGGCAACGTCGGCGCCAACTCCACCGGGCACATCATCGATTCTCTACCGCGTCCCCTGTCCTTCCGGACCGGTCGACGTCTACGTCGACATGTACGGCTGTCCCGAGGCTGCCAGCATGCTCGGAGAGTGAGGTCCGAGCGCCCGGGTCGGCTCGGTCCGATCGCGCGTCAGACCCCGATCGTGGCGTCTCGTGGAGCGGTGACCGCGGGCGCGGAACACGGTACACCAGGGCATGGACGCGACGCCTGGGGACGAGGGCGAAGAGGGCAGAGACGCTCGCGCGGAGCCGCCGCGTCTCGTGCGCTCGCGGGGCCTGCGCATCGCGTCCCTCGCGCTGCTCTTCGTCCTCTTGGCGTGCCTCGGTGGATCCGTCGCGAACTGGATCGCGTCGCTCTTCCGCGACGTTCCGCCGCCTCCCGAAGAGACCGTGGTGGTCCGGCCCGGCACCGACGTGGTGGTGGCCGTGCGCGACCTGGCCCGGCTGGAGTCGGCCTCCTTCCACATGGAGCGCGTGATCGACATGAGCTCCACCCAGACCCGGCTCGGCGGGCTGGTGCACGCCGAAGACTCCATCCTGCTGGTGGCCGCGGCGGACGTGATCGCGGGCGTGGATCTCTCCGAGATGCGCGACGGCGACGTGGTCGTCGAGCCCGACGCGAAGCGGGCCGTGATCACGCTGCCCCCGGCGCGCGTGCTCAGCGCCCGCCTCGACAACCAGCGCACCTACGTGGTGCGCCGGGAGACCGATCTGCTGGCGCGGAGGCACGAGTCGCTGGAGACCCGCGCCCGCCGCGAGGCGGAGCAGACGCTGGAGCGCTCGGCGCTCGAGGCCGGCTTGCTCACGCGGGCCGAGCGCAACGCCCGCCAGACGGTGGAAGCGTTGGTGCGCTCGCTCGGCTACACGCAGGTGCAGATCCGAGTCCGCGCGGAGTGATGGCCGAGGCGCGCCCCGCAGCTTGATTCACGACCCTTCCCGTGGCCTGGCGGGGGCTCGGGCACGCTGCGCGACTCGCCACTGCTCGGCGATGCTCACATCGCCGCGTCGCCTCGAGCCGCGTAGCGCACCCACGGCGCTCCGACCTGCTCGGTCCAGGTTCCTGGTCAGCGCTCTGGCTCGACCGGGCCGTGCTCCCGCGGTACTTTTGAGCCTCATGCCGTGCTCGAGCCGACCATCGAGCGCGCGCGGGCTCGTCTTCGCCTGCGTGGCTGCGTTCACGTTCGCTGCGCCCGCCGCTGCCCAGAGCGGCCCGACCCGCCGCGTCCAGCTCTCGTTCACGCCGACCGACCGCGCGCAGATCGCCGTCTGGATCGAGAGCGCCGACGGCACGCGCTTCCAGACCATCGGCCTCACCGAGTCAGTGGCCCTCCGCGGCATCGGCAATCGCCCCGGCGCCACCCAGATGAACAGCGGCTTCCGTTGGCCCTACGGCCGGCGCGAGGGCGCCCTGCCCGTGTGGGCGCACCGCCGCGTGGCGGCCGGCGCCGATCCCTTCCCGCGGGTCATCTTCAACGGCCGCGCGTCCGAGGGGAACGCCTCGTCGGCGGGCTCGGTGGGCGAGCCGCGCAACACGCGCGACGACTACTTCTGCCTGAGCTTCATGCGGGGGGTCTCGAGCCGTGACGCCCTCGACGCCATGACCTGCCCGTCGGTGTTCATGAGCAACAAAGGCCGCTACATCACCGACTCCGACGCGGCGGACGACTACGCCGAGCCGTGGCAGCGCGCGGACGGAAGCGGGATGATGCGGCCTCTCCCTCTCCACTCGTTCTATCCGCCTCGGCGCGATTACACCGCCTGCGATGGCACCGGCTGTGGCGACTCGGAGAGCGTCTCCTCCTACGCCGCCGACGCGCGCCGGGTGATGCCCGAGATTGACGCGGTGACGATGGCGACCCCCGCGGGCGGCCGCGCGCAATCGATCACCTTCGAGGTCCCCGCCGACTGGCCCGAGGGCGACTACGTCGCGTTCATCGAGGTGAACGTCGAGGGCGACTACAACGGCCACTACGACGGCACCACCAACCCGACGCCCACCGATCCGAGCGGCATGTGGGACTACTGGGCGTTGAACTACGGCTACCCCTACCGCGGGCAGCCCTCGGTCGTGTTCGAGGCGCCTTTCTCGCTCACCTCCACCGGCGGCCAGTGGAGCGTCTCCGAGCCTGCCGGCTACGGCGCGCTGCAGGGCGAGGACGGCGACATCCACGACATGGACGGCACCATCACCGACTCGCCGAGCGGCGCGCCCGGAAGCGGTGCGGACCGTCTCGAGATGAGCGAGCAGGGTGAGCGCCTTTCGGTCTCGGTGCCCGCGTGGAACGTGTGCGAGCAAGCCCATCCGCCGCCCGAGTGCGGTCAGGGCTGCGCCGCGGGGGACGGCACCTGCGGGAGCTCGCTGATTCTGCGGGCCGGACGGCACCTGCGTCGGCCTCTGCGACGTGCCGATGGCGCCGGGCGCGATTGGCGAGCTCACGGTCGTTCCCTACCCCGAGGACAGCGACTCGCACCACTGGGCGCAGCTCACCTTCCGCGTTCCGGACAGCCCGCGGCAGCTCGCCCGCTACGACCTGCGGGTCGGCATCCACCCCATCACCGATGAGGCTAGCTTCGAGCAGGCGCTGCAGGGGGTGGAGCCGCAGATCGACCGCGTCCAGCTCACCGTGCCCACCGACGGTCAGCCGGGCGACACGGTGACGGTCGACTTCGGCGGCTTGAGCCCCCAGACGACCTACTACGTGGCGATGCGCGCGGTGGACGAGTGCAACGCCGACGGGCCCATCGCGACCGGGCAGGTCACGACCACGAAGATCCACTTCACCACGGTCTCGCCCTGCTTCGTGGCCACTGCGGCCTACGGCTCCGCGCTGGCGCCGCGGGTGGGGGTGCTGCGGCGCTTGCGCGACCGGCACCTGCGGACGAACGCGGTGGGCCGGGCGTTCGTCCACGCCTACTACGCGCTCGGTCCCTACGCCGCCGACGCGATCCGCGACGACGAGAGCCTTCGGGCCGTGGCGCGCGCTGCGCTGAGGCCGCTGGTGGCGCTGGCCTCCTGGCTGGACTGACGCTCGCGCCATGCGACCGGCCCTCCGTCGCGGGGGGGCCGGGCGACACACCTCGAGCTCGCGCAGGGCCCTTCTCCAAACGTGCCGCGCCCGGATAAGCTCGGTGTCGATGCAACGCCTCGTTCTCTGCCTCGCTCTCCTCTTGGTCGCCAGCGCCTGTGACGGAGGTGGCTCCTCGCAATGCTCCGCCGGCGACACTCAGGTCTGTGCCTGCGGCGCGCTCTCCGGCACCCAGACCTGCGGGAGCGACGGCACGCTCGGAATCTGCATGTGCGACACGGACGGCGGCGCCGGGGACGCTGGCCGCGATGCGGGGACGGCGCAGGCTGACGCGAGCGTAGCGGCGGACTCGGGGATCGTCGCCGACGCCTCGACGCCAGACGGCGGAGTGACGACCGACGGCGGCAGCGGCGGCTGCGACTTCACGGGCTTCACGCCGGACACGACGGACACGACCGCCAGCGCCCCCGACCAGACGCTGAGCCACCTGATGTCGACCACGAACGAAGACCTCTACCTCGAGCTCTTCTTCGGAATGGGCGCCTCCGACACGCCGCACGATTCCACCTTCACCGGGGAGAACTACGCGACCTGCAGCGAGTGCCTGATCATGGATGCGGAGTGCAACGCCGACCGCTCGGTCTGCGGAACGCACTACCTCGCCCAGTCCGGCACCGTGAGCTTCAGCGCGCTCTCGCGGACCTCCCTCACCGGCACGCTCACGAACGTGCGCATGATTGAGGTCACCCTCGATCCGAGCACCTTCGAGACGACGCCGGTCGACGGCGGCCGGGTCTGGTGCATCCCGTCGCTCGCGTTCGACGGCGCGGACACCACGGGCGGCTGACGATCCACCGCAGCCTCTCCTGTAGCCCGCGATCATCCCCCGGGCCCAGCCGGGCCGTTGTTGCTCGTCGCCGTGCAATCGATCGCGGGGCTCGGTCCGATTCGTCGCGGTCCCTCGACCCGCGCTGGAGCGGCGCCCTCCTCGAGTCGTGCCCGCGCCGCGACAGGTCGCGCCCGCGAGGCCAGCCTCGAACGGTGAATGGCCTCTCTGCCGCGCCTGAGAGTCACTCTCGTTTTCAGATTGGACACGTGTTCGTCGTCGAGTTTGCCCGCGTGTGCGGAGGCTGGTGAGATACTGAGAGGATCCTCAAGTCGAATCGGGGGCCAAGACGACCGGATGTCCCCATACTTCGCGCCGTGAAGAAGTCGATCGTACTGGGGCTCCTGCTGACCTTGACGCCCGTCTCCGTGGCGGCGGCGCAAGCGGTGACCTTCGATTGGGCGCTCGCGCTCGGCGAGGACGCGCCCGAGGTACGCGGCGCGGAGCGCGTGCTGCGGACGCGGGAGGCGAACGACCGCGGGTTCTCCGACATGACGAGCCGGTTCCTGCTGCAGTTCTTGCCGGGCATCCGTGTCGTGCAGGACCGCGGGTTCGAGGGGCAGGTCGGGTTCTACCAGAGCTGGAGCCTGGCCGGGCTCGGCTCCGCGCGGGCGAGCGCGGCCCGGAGCGAGCGTCGCGCCCTCTCCGTCGAGCGCCGCGCCATCGCGCTGACGCGCCGTCTGGAGGCGGCCCGGGCGTGGATCGATCTCTCCGTCATCCAGGCCCAGGGCGCCCTGGCCGCCCGCGAGCTCGAGCTGGCCCGCGCCCGGGAGGCCCACATCGAGCGCGGCGCGGCACGCGGGGCGATGACGGAGGCAGACCTGGCCGAGGCGCGCGCGTTCATGGGCGAGGCCGAGCTGGCCGTCCTGGCGGCCGAGGGGCGCCGCGTCGCGGGCGTGCTGGCGCTCGCGTCCGCGATGGGCCTGAGGGACTTCGAGCATCACCTTCACACGGAGGGGCCGCCGCCTTCGCCGGAGGTGCCGGAGCACGACGCGCTCGAAGCCGCGCTGATGCGCGTGGAGGATTTGCCCGCGGTCGTGGCCCCGCGGCTGAACGCGCTGGCGCAGCGCGCGCGGGACGTCGAGTACGCCGCCTACGCCGGGCCGACCATGCAGGCGACGCTTCAGATCTACCGCGAGTCGCCGGCGGGCTTGATGATCTTCGGCGGCGCGACCTTCGGCCTGCCGGTGGTGGACCTGATGGCGCGTCAGCGCTCGCAGGCCCTCGCCGAAGCGGAGCGCCTCGACGCCGTCCACGACGAGGCCGTGCTGCAGGCGCGGCGCGACGCGGTCGCCACGGCGCACGAGGTCGAGCACGCGCGCGATGTCGAGCGGACGCTGCGGGAGACCGTCGTGCCCTCGCTCGAGCGTCTGGCCGAGGTGCGCGCGACCCAGCTCCAGGCGGGCGAGGCCACCACGATGATGCTCCTCGACGCCCGGCGGCGCTCGCTGGCGGCGCAGGCGCGTCTGGTCCAGGCGGAGGGCGCCCGGCGCTGGGCCGAGGTGCGAGCCTGGCTGATGCTGGTCGAGCTGGGCCGCGCCGAGCGCGAGCAGGGCTGACCCCACGATGTTCGGGCCGGGCCCCTGGCAACGACGCTCGCGTGCGCGGGGCCGTTCGACCTAGCCGCGGCGCGCCGCGTTTCGAGCTCGGTGCGCCGAAAGGCGGTCGAGCTGAGACGACTGAGGGACGAGATCCCGTGACGCTGTCCAGCGTGTGCGCGCCCACGACGGTTCAGCTATTGTCGGATGGCGAGGCGCCTCGTGGGAGGATCTCCGATTCGACGGGAGGGAGGCATGATGACGGGTTCGACGAGGAGCGGGTGGCTTTGGGTCGCGCTCTCGCTCATTTCCGGCTGCACCGGTCTCGGAGCGTTGAGCAACGATTCCTTCGCGGGCGCGGATCCCATCACATCGTCGCCGACGATGGGGACCATCGATCCGGCGGGGGACGTCGACTACTACTCGTTTCGCGGGAACGCGGGGGATTGGCTCCTCTTGGAGGCACAGATCACGAACCCCAGTGATGATCCCGCGCTGGACACCGTGCTCACCCTCTACGATGCCTCGATGACGCAGATTGCGGAGAACGACGACTTTTTTGGCGCAGAAGAAGATAGCTTCATCCTCTCGCGGCTGCCCTCCGACGGGCTCTACTACGTTCTCGTTCAAGATGTCAGCACGTGGGCGAGTGAGCCGCCGCGCGGCTCGCCGAGCTTTCAGTACGCCCTCCGCCAGGCCGTCGTCTCGAGGGATGTGATGGGTGTGCACATCGAGGCGGAGAGCGGCGACGATGCGGCGAGCGCACAGCCGCTCACGTTCACCTCGAACCTCGCGCTCATCGGGGGCAGCATCGATGCGCCCACGGACGTCGATGTCTTCTCGCTCGACATCACCTCGGGCACGCTCGATCTGGACGTGCTCGCTCCGCCGACTGGCTCGCACGGCGACGGCTCGACCATCGATCTCGCCCACGTCTGGGTCACCGACGCCGGGGGCAGCGAGATCGTGGCGCGGGTCGATCCGACGCAGGCATCGCTGCAGCCGTCGCTGCTGGCGGGGAGCTACCTGCTCTGGGTCGACGCGGCGGGTCGCGCCGGCGGCGCCAACGACTTCTACGCGCTCGCGCTGATCCAGCACGACGACAATCCCCCGGAGACGATGGAGGCGCAGAACGACGATCCCTCGACACCGGAGACGATCTCGATCGCGAGCGATACGGGCGACGGCTACGTGCTCGCGCACCTCCCCGATGGCGACACCGACTACTACGCCTTCGACGTGGCGGACGGCCAAGTGGTGAGCATCTCCTGCGGTTCGCGGACACGCGGCTCGGGCGTCATCGATTTGCAGGGCACGCTCCTCGATCCGACCGGGCCCACCACGATCGTCAGTGCCACGGAGACCGACACCGATCCGCTCCGCATCACGGATCAGGCCGTGCCGGTGGCCGGCACGTACCTCTTGGAGCTGACCCGAGGCTCGCAGGACCCGGAGGTGAGCGGCGACTACGTCCGCTGCGGCATCCACCTCACCTCCGGCACGTGATCGGGCTTGCCCTTGTGAGGGCGAACGCGAAGGTCTACTTTCGAGCCTTCGCGATGGCTGCGAGCGGTCTCAGGATTTTGCTGGTGGAGGACAGCCCGGTCCTCCGGCGCTTGTTGGGGATGGGCCTGGAGTCGTTGGGGCATCGCGTCGAGGGACGTCCCAATATGATGACGGCGCTGCGAGCCCTCCAGGACGGTGTCTTCGACGTCGCGATCGTCGACATGGTGTTGCCCGACGGCACCGGGCTTCAGTTCGCCTCTGCCGCTCGCGGCCTCCCGCCTTCGCGGCGACCGCACGTGATCGGCACCAGCGGGATGGATCCCTCCCCCGAGGCCCTCGCCCTCTTCGACGGGTTCGTCACCAAGCCGGCGAGCGAGGTCCAGCTCGCGCCGCTCCTCGATGCCGTCGCTCCCAAGCAGGCAGCGTCTCGGCCCTGATCGCGCTCCCGTTCCCGACGGGGCCGCACGGACGGAACGAAGACGGGAACGAGCCGAGCGGCCCGTCCCCGTGCGTCGTGTCCCGGATCCTCAGTGCGCGGTCGGCGCGGTCGCGCCCTGGGCCGGCGCCGCGCCTTCGCCGCTCGCGCTCTCGGCGGCCGCCGGTGCGGTCGCGCCCTCACCCTCCGTGGTCTCGCCCTGCTCGGCGCCCGCGGCGCCCGGCATCCGCGCCTCGGCCGGAAGCTCTCCCGTGAGCGCGTTCAGGAACGTCACGATCGAGCCGACCTGATCATCGGTGAGCTCTCGTCCGAGCTGCACGTGCGCCATGGTGCGGACGGCGCCCGCGAGCTCGCGCTGGCTTCCGTCGTGGAAGTAGGGCGCGGTCAGGGCGACGTTGCGCAGCGTCGGCACCTTGAACTGGTGCCGGTCCTCCTCCTCGTGCGTCACGTTGAAGCGGCCGGCGTCGGCGTCGGTCTGCGGCCCGCCGCGCTCTTCGAAGTAGTCGTGAACGAGGCCCATCTTCTGGTACATGCTGCCGCCCACGTTGCGGCCGCGGTGACAGGTCGGACAGCCCGTGTCGACGAAGGTCCTCAGGCCCGCTCGCTCGGCCTCGGTGAGCGCCGAGTCGTCGCCGCGCAGCCAGCGGTCGAAGCGCGAGGGCGTCACGAGGTAGTCCTCGTAGGCCACGATCGCGTCGAGCGCGTGCTCTTGGGTGATGCCGTCCTCGCCGTAGACCGACGTGAATTGCTGGACGTACGCGTCGTCGCCGCGGAGGCGCTCGAGGATCTGCGTCCAGTCGCCGTCCATCTCGATCGGGTTCCCGATCGGGCCCGCCGCCTGCTCGAGCAGGTTCGCTGCGCGGCCGTCCCAGAACTGCACGAAGTTGTAGCGCGAGTTGAGCACGGTCGGCGCGTTGATGGGCCCGGTCTGCCCGCGGATGCCGGTCGACGTGCGGCGATCCTCGGCGCCGCCGTGGCTGAGGCTGTGGCAGGTGGCGCAGGAGACGGTGTTGTCTCCGCTGAGCGCCGTGTCGTGGAAGAGGCGGCGCCCGAGCACCATCTTGTCGTGGTTCACCTCGGTCTCGGCCGGCAGCGCCTCGAACTTGTCGCCGACCACGTCGCGTACGGGCCGCGGCGCTTGCTCTTCGCGAGCCGGCTCGGGCGTCGCGGGCTGCGCGCCGCTGCTCGCTTGGTCGTCGTCGTGGCCGCCGCATCCGGCCGCCAGCAATGCGGCGATGGCGATCCAGGGGGTCGTCTCTCGGATGGCTCTCATGCTCTTCGTTCCTCCGAGCTCAGCCTCGCACGTGCCGGAATTGGATACCGGCGCGTTGCAGCCGCTCGATCAGAGGGCGGCCCATGGCCGCCGCCGGGGTGATGACTCCGCTCAGGTCGGGGGTTCGCTCGCGCTCGAACGCCAGGCAGAGCGCGGACTCCGCCAGCATCTTCGACGTCTCCGTGTAACCGGGGTCGCCGCCCGACACCTCCGTGACCAGGGTGCGGCCATGAGTGCGCGCGAGAAAGGTCACGCGGAAGTGAGACTTGGCGCGCTCATCCTCGCTCGGGCCCTCGCCGGGATCCTTCACTTTCAAGAGCAGCGCGCGCGTCGCCGGGAGCTGAGCGAGGGCGAACACACCGCCGACGAACGCGGCGCCAACCACCAGCGTCGGCAGTCGCTTCACGCGGGCGTAGTGGCCGTAGCGGAACTCGGGCCCGTACTCGTCCAGGAGCCGCGCGCTCCGCAGGACCACCTGCGGATCGATGGTCGGCAGCGGCGCCGCCCAGCCTCGGATCTCCCGCTCGTAGTGGACCTTCGGGCGCATCCCGCGCACCTGCCGCGAGCCGGTCGCGTGCATCCGCGCCACGTCCCGGCGGGCGCCGGCGTACTCGCGGAAGTGACCGAAGGCGCGCACCGCGCTGTGCCAGGTGCCGCCGGAGAAGGTCCCGCGGGAGCTGACGAAGCCTTCGATGGTCAGCGGGACGTCGTGGGGCAGGTGATCGACGGTGAAGAGCACGCCGAGGTCGTGCGGGATGCTGTCGAAGCCGCAGCAAGACACGATCTTGATGCCGGCGGCGCGCGCGCGGTCGTCGTAGCGCTCGATGGTCCGGTCGACGAATTGAGGCTCTCCGGTGATGTCGAGGTAGTCGGTCTCGGCGTCGACGCACGCGCGGACGACCGGTTCGCCATACTCGTCGAAGGGGCCGACCGTCGTCAGGAGCACGCGCGTGGACGCGGCCATCGCGTAGAGGCTCGCGTCGTCGGCCACGTCGGCCACCACGCGCCCGGTGGGTGGGCAGGCGCGCGTGGAGAGCCGCTCCTCGAGCTCCCGCAGCTTCCGCTCGCTCCGCCCCGCCACCGCCCAACGCGTGCCTTCCGGCGCGTTGTCGGCGAGGTACTCGGCGGTGAGACCGCCCGTGAAGCCGGTGGCTCCGAAGGCGACGATGTCGTAGGTGCGCGCGCTCACGCGGCCAACCATACCCTCGCTCCCCGCCCTGTCGAGAGGGGGCCATCCAGGGTCGAGCGCGCCGCTACGCTGGCTTCTTCGGGACGAGAAGGGCTCAGCCTTCGGTCTTTTTCGGCACGATGGGCGGCGGCGGCGCACCGCCGGAGGCCGGCGCGGGCTCCGACTCGACAATCGGCGGCGGCGGCGGACGCTCGCTCAAGCCCTCGTCGTTGACCATCGGCGGGGGCGGCGCGCGCAGCGCCTCGAACGCTCCGCGCAGCTCGTCGATCTCGTGGTCGAGCGTGAGGTTCGAGTAGTCGGAGTACTCGAGCCCGAGCCCGTTGGCGAGCCGCCGGAGGTACTCGTCCTCCTGCATCTCCAGCACGCCATCGGCGTCCACCATCCGGCCGACCAGCTCGAGCAGGCGCCGCTTGGCCATCGGCGGGTCGGCGGCGAAGTCCGAGGCGCTCGTCTCCAGGTCGAACGAGAGTGGATCGAAGTCGCGAATGCGCTCTTCGACGTGCTCGGGCAGCGCCTCCGAGGAGACGTCCAGCAGGCCCGCGAGCAGATCGCGGACGGCCTTCTGCTCGTCCTCCGTGAACTCGTCGTCGGCCCAGAGCGCGCCGAGGAAGAGATCGGTCAAGACCAGGATCCGATCGCGCACCTTCATCGATCGCCGGTTCTAGCGCACTTCACCATGGCTCGACCACATTCGTGCGGCCTCTTTCCCTCACGCGACGCCGCCCGCCCACGCGCGCACCCGCCGGGCCAGCTCGTGCGGCACTTCGAAGGGGAGCATGTGACCCGCGCCTTCCACGAGCTCGAGCTGCGCCCGCGGCAGCTGCTCGGCCAGGTAGCGCTGGTACTTGGGTGGCGTGAGCACGTCCGCGGTGCCGCCCACGACCAGCGCCGGGACGCGGATCGCGCTCAGAATCGGCGACGCGATCGAAGGCGTCGCAGGCCCGCCAGTCGCGCAGCGCCGCGGCGGGCGGCGTGGCACGGGCCGCCTCCGCGTAGGCCTCGCGGGCGTCGTCGCGTCCCGGCGCGAACGCCATGTCGATCGACATCGGCGCGCCTTCCAGCACAGCCTGCTCGGCCGCCTCGATCACCGCCGGATGAACCCGCAGGCGGGCGCCGCTGGAGACCAGCACAATCGCCGCGACCCGGCTCGAGCGCAGGGCGAGCTCGAGCGCGACGGCGCCGCCGTAGGAGTGCCCGAGAACGATCGCGGGCGGACCCGCGAGCTCGGCGAGGAGCGCGTCCACCCACGCCGCCGCGTCGGAGGCTCGATCGAAGGCGTCACCTTCGCTTCCGGCGCGCCCTGGCAGGCTCGGCGCGAGCAGAATCGAAGGTGGAGAGCTCGCGCGCGAGCGGCGCCCACACGCCCGCGTTGCCGCCCGCGCCGTGCAAGAGCAGGAGCGGCGGCCCGTCGGCCTCCTGGCGCAGCCACGACACCGCCCGCCCGCCGACGACTTCGCTGGCAGTGTTCACGATGCCCGCGGCGGCCGTGCGCGGGCCTCGGCGACGGATTGGAAGCGGAACTTGCGGCTGCGCTCGTAGGTACCGGTCATGGCCAAGCAGATCTCGTCGAAGGAGGTCGTCCGAACGTAGCGGAAGCCGGTCTCGTAGAGCAGCGGCACGACGTCGCTGATCCCGAAGCGGAGCGGCTCGCCCATCTGCGCGACCCGCGCGCGGGCCTCGCGGTCGAAGGGATCGCCGACCTCGCCCTGGACGAAGCGCTTGCCGAGGTAGTCGAAGAAGATCCGGCTCTCCGGGTGGCAGGCCTCCGCGACGCGCGCGAGGGTGGCCCGCACGGCCGGCTCGGTCAGGTAGTAGACGACGCCCTCCCACAGGAAGACGGCCGGGCGGTGGGCGTCGAAGTCGTGCGCGCGCAGCTCGGCCACGAAGTCCTGCGCCTCGAAGTCGCAGGGGACGTAGGCGGCGGCATCCCGCGGGTAGCCGTCCAGCGCCTCGATCCGCGCGCGCTTGTCCGCCTGCGTGCTCGGCTGGTCGACCTCGAAGAAGCGCGCCGAAGGGCGGGCCAGCCGGGCGGCGCGGGTGTCGTAGCCGGCGCCGAGGACGACGACCTGGTCGACGCCGCCGTCGAGCGCACGCCGGACCTCGGCATCGAGAAAAGCCGTTCGGAGCGCGATGAAGAGCTCCATCTGCGGGTGCGCCGACTCGTAGCCGTCCGCGTCGCGCTCTCCCTCCTCGCCGGCCAGCGCGGCGGCGAACGGATCGCAGACGATCGGATGGGCCCACGCGCTGGCCCGGCCGCGGTAGGCCGCGACCATCCGCGCGGTGCGGCTCGCTCGGAAGGAAGTCGACATCTCGCGCTCCGAGCATGGCAAAGCGGCGCTCGCCACGGAAGCGCCCTGGAATCGGCGCATGCCCACGTCGAATGGATAGCCGCGCCGCACCATTCGCAAGCGCGGACGTGTACGCACCCTCGATGGGCGAGATCGCCGGCACCGTGCCCGGCTCCCCGTGCGCAAACGCGGGCGAGGGTCCGCAGGCTCCGGCGTCATGGACGCGAGCGCGGGGCTGCCGGCACGCCGCGCGGTCGATGGCACGATCGCCGAGTCTCCTGCAGCCGGCGTGAGCAAACGCGCGTCACGCGCCGCACGCACTCGGCGTCATGGGTCGCACGCCGATCCGTCGTCGCGATGTGCGGCCTTGGGAAAATCATGGCCGCCAACTGGGCATGCTTCTCGCAAAGTGAGCCCGTGTCATGGCTCTCCGAATCCGTCCCTCCGCGTTGCTCGCGGCGCTGGCAGTGCTTGCCGCCTCGCTCGTGGGCTGCGCCGGCGATCCTCAGCTCGAATCCGCCGTCGCGCCGGCGACCCTCACCGTCGATCGGACGCTGTGCGAAGTGGCGCCGCCCGGCTGCGAGGGTGTTCGTGGCGACGGACTGACGCTCGCGAGCTGCAGGGGCGAGCCGCTCTTGGGCGCGCTGGTCGACGCAGCGGGTGGCGTGCGCTGCGTGGACGCGCTGTCGTTGCTCCAGGTCGAGATCGGGCCGCGCTCGTCCACCTCGCTGGCGGCCGGGGACCCGAGCCCGCAGCCGAACCGTCCGCCGCCTCCCGCGCTTCGCTGAGCGTGCTCGCCCGTGCGGACCTCGCGCGAAGATCGCTCGCCGATCCCGTCGCTTCCCCTCGCTTCCACTGGCGATCTGCCGCCCGAGCGCGCGGGCGATCCCAGCCCTCAGCCGAGCGGCTCGCCGCGGGCGCGACGTCCCGGCCTCAACGCCGCCGGCTGGCCATGTAGGCGGCTTCCAGGCTCTCGCCGCTGCGCACTTCGAGCACGCGGGCGCCGCGTTCGATCAGGCGAGGGAGCAAGGCTGCGTTCAGCGCGGCGAGATCCTCCTCGTCCGCCGGCTCCACCACGAGCTCGCCGCCCTCGATCCGGTGGGTGCGCTCGCCCGCGATCTCCGCGGCGACCGCGGGATCCAACGCTTCGGCGAGCCGGATGCGCACCACTCCGCCCCTGCGGGTGACCTCGTCGACCGCGCCGCCGTGGACGCAGCGGCCGGACTCGAGGAACGCCACCCGATCGCAGACCGCCTCGAGGTCGGCCAGGATGTGTGAGCTGACGACCAGCGTCCGTTCGCCACGCTGCGCGCGCAGCACCTCGCGCATCTCCACCACGAGGTGCGGATCGAGCCCGCCCGTCGGCTCGTCGAGGAGGACGAGCTCCGGCTCGCCGAGGAGCGCCTGGGCCACGGCCAGCCGCCGGCGCATGCCGTGCGAGAGCTGCCGGACGCGCGCGTCGGCCCGATCCTCGAGCCGCACCAGCTCCAGCACCCGATCGGCGTCGCGCCGCGCCCGATCGCCGCTCATCCCCGCCAGGCGCGCGTAGAAGGTCAAGAGCTGCCGCGCGCTGCTGTGAGGGCTCAGCTCGCAGTCTTGCGGCAGCACCGTCACCCGCCCCACGTGGCGGCTCGGATCGAAGGGCCCCTCGCCCAGTACGTCGATCGTGCCGGCGTCGGGTCGCACCGCGCCGCTGACCACGCCGAAGGTCGTCGTCTTGCCGGCGCCGTTCGGCCCGATCAGCCCGAGCAGGCAGCCGCGCGGTACGTCCAGGTCCAGCCCGTCGAGCGCGACCGTGCGCCCGTAGCGCTTGCGAACGCCGCGCAGGCGCAGCGCGAAGCGGCTCACGCGTCCCTCCGCGCGAAGCGGGCGGCGTCGAGCGAGTCGAGGACCGGAGGGCTCACGCGTCCCTCCGCCCGAAGCGGGCTTGGCGGAGCGAGCCGAGGACCGCCGGGCTCACTTCCCTCCGAGCGACGCGGGCTTGGCGGAGCGAGCCGAGGACCGGCGGGCTCACGCGTCCCTCCGCGCGAAGCGGGCGGCGTCGAGCGAGTCGAGGACCGGAGGGCTCACGCGTCCCTCCGCGCGAAGCGGGCGTGCCCGGCGGCGAAGTACGTGACTCCGAGCGCGAGGAGCATCACCGCGGCCGGCGTCACGTCGCCCGCGTCCAGCCGCCAGAGGTCGAGGCGGTGGGCCGGCGGCAGGAGCACGGCGACCGATCCGGCCAGGACCGGCGCGGCTTCCCGCACCTCGTCGCGGCTCAGCCAGCCGTTGGCCATGAACGCGCCGACCAGCGCCAAGAGGCCGAGCGCGCGCGACCACGGGACCGAGCGCGTCACCTGCGAGAGCCCGAGCGCGAGCCCGAGATAGGCGAACGCGTAGCAGCCCGCGGTGAGCCCGTAGCGCGCGATCCAGAGCGCGGTGTCGGCCGGCGCGAAGCTGGCGAGGCGGATCCAACCGGTGATCCAGGTGGCCGCGCCGCCGAGCGCGATGCCGAGCGCGAGGAGCGCGCTCTGCCCGAGGAGCTTTCCGAGCGCCCACGCCGCGCGGTCGGTGCGGAAGAGCGCGAAGCGCAACGAGCCCGTGGCCACCTCGGAGGCGATGGCGTCGCTGGAGGTCAGCACGACGAAGATCGGCCCGAACGTGAGCGCGACCCATCCGTAGAGCAGTGCGACGGGTGGGATGCGGACGAGCGCAGCGGCCAGCGCGTCGTCGTGGACCAGGCGCGCGAGCACGCGGCGCAGCTCGGGGCTTTCCATCACCGCCTGCGTGAGGCTGCCGGGCGTCTCCGTGCGGGCGACGAGGAGCTGCTCGGCCAGCTCCTGCTCCACGTTCTGCAGCACCTCGGTGAAGATCATCGTGGAGGCGATCGCGCCGGCCACGTAGAGGGTCAGGAAGACGAGCACCTTGCGCGAGCGCAGCGCTTCGCCGAGGTCGAACGCCGCCACGATCAGGGCGTCGCGGAACGATTCTCACGGCCGCTCCGCCGCCGCGCGGACGGCCGGCTCGAGCTGCGCGAGGTCGACGTAGTTCCAGATCTCGAGCGCGCTCGGATCGACGGCGGCGGCGCGTTCGGGTCCCACGATCGCCTCCAGCCGGAGCTGGGCGCGCTGCAGGACGCCCGTCAGATCGTGGGTCACGCCCAGCATCTCGCGCGGGCTGGGAGGTTCGTCGCTCATGACGACGAGGACCACCTCCTCGCCGTATCCGCGCAGCGCGTCGTTCATCTCGGCGAGCGCGCGGTCGACCTCGGCCAGCTCTTCGTCGTCGAGGGCGGCCTGCTCGGCCAGCGCGGCCCGGCTCTGGACGCGGCGCACGCGCTGGGCGGAGGCCGCGCGCAAGAACCCGTCCAGGCGGCTCTCGGGCGTGCTCTCGCGCTCCCGCCAGCGCTCCCGCCAGCCGTTCGGGGGCACGCCGCCGTCGTCCGGGACGGCCGTGCTCTCGTGTTCGCCGGCCGCTTCGTCGCTCGGCTCGCGCGGTGCCGCGGGCAGCGGATCGCCGACGGGGTCGGGAGCGCGGAGGATGCGCTCGAGGCCCGGAAGGGGCGCCTGCCAGCCACCGCGGTCGGCCTCCGCGAGCTCCTGCTCGAGGTGCGCGATCGTCTGGTCGCGCGCAGCCACCTCCCGCCGCGGCGCCACACCGCCGAGGAAGAAGCCGAGCACGATGCCGACGGCCAGCATCGCGGCCGCGCCGATCGGGAGCCTCGCGCGCACGCGACAGGTGTACGGCGGCCTGCCGCCGGCTGCACGCTGGATGATGCTGCACCCTGGATGGTGAAGGGCGGGTGTGTATCTGGAAGGCTCGGAGGTGCTCCATGATCCGCGTGTGCCCGCACTGCTCAGCCAAGAACCGCGTCCCGGCGGACAAGCTGGACCGCGCTCCCAAGTGCGGCCGCTGTCACGAGGCGCTCGGCCCGGTCTCGGCGCCGATTCCGATCGAGTCCGCGGCCGAGTTCGACGGCCTGATCGGCGGCTCGCCGCTGCCGGTGCTGGTGGACTTCTGGGCGGCGTGGTGCGGCCCCTGCCGGGTGGTGGCCCCCGAGCTGGAGCGCCTCGCGCGCGAGCGGGCCGGCCGAGCGCTCGTCGCCAAGGTCGACACCGACGCCTTGCCGGATGTCGCGGGCCGCTACGGCATCCGCGGCATCCCCACCATGATCCTGTTCCGCGACGGTCAGGAAGCGTCCCGCGTGAGCGGAGCCATGCCGGCGGCGGAGATCGCGCGCGCCGTGGGGCTGAGCTGAGCCGCTGCCATCGCGCACCGGGCGGCGGCCGAAACCACCGCGCGGTCGTCGGGAGCGTTCTCGTCGGCTCCGGGCTCGACCCGCGCTTCGCGATCGCGGTGGAGGCGTGGCGCTCGCACGCGTGGGGTGTTGCGTCCGCCTCTGGCGGTACGGACAGGCGTTCCGGGTCACCGGTGATTTGCCCTCGAAGCGCCGACTCTCGCGAAATCCACTGTCCGAAGGCGCCTGGATCGCAGTATCATGACCACCCGTTCGCAGTAGCCGCGGCTGTTCATGGCGGTCTCCCCCGTATTCGACTTGATTGGCTCCGAGCTGGAGCGGCGTAGTACGCTCAGCCGCATCGAGGCGCGCGGGACTCTTCGCCTGCTGCTGAAGGAAGCCGGACTCGAGCCCGACGGCGTGACCACTGCACAGATGGCGGTGGTCGTCGCGAGGCTGCTGCCGAAGGCGCTCGCCAAGCGTGGCGTGGACGACGCCGATGGACTCTGTCGCGATCTCCGGGAAGCGCTCTCACGCACCAGCGACGAGCCCGCCCCGAAGGAGTCGGCCTACGACGTGTTCGAGCGATTGGGGAGGACCTGGAGGAAGAAGCCATGAAGCTGCTCAGCGTCCTCGGGGTGGGGGTGTTCATGGTGACGTCGTTGGCCGTGGGCACGCGCCTGTTCCTCCTGTGGCGGCGTACGCATCAGCTGCCGGAGCTCTTGCTGACGATCACGTTGTGGTGCGTCGGCGGCCTCGGCTTCGCGCTCGGCATGATCGCGCGGCTGCTCCATGCGTCGAGCGGGGGCGGCGTGACCATCGCGTTCTTCGCCCTGGTGGCGGAGTATGTCGGCTGCGGCGCGCTCGCCATCTTCGCGTGGCGCGTGTTCCACCCGGGCGCCCGCTGGGCGGCGGGGATCGCCTTCGCGGTGTTGGCCGTGCAGCTCGCCGCGCTCGTCGCGGAGGTCGCCTCCGGCCAGGTCGTCCGCTACACGGACGGTGGGCACATGGCAGGCCCTTTCATCCCGCTCGGCCTGGCGGCGCGCGCGCTCGGGCCCGCCTGGCTCGGCTTCGAGTCCTTCCGCTATTACTCCATCCTTCGCCGCCGCCTGAGGCTGGGCCTCGCCGAGAGAGCGGTCGTGCACCGGGTCGCGCTGTGGGGCATGGCGACGAGCTCGACCGCGATGGGCTACGCGGTGAGTGTGGTGCACCGCGCCGTCTACGGAACGGGGCTGCAGGCCCACGGCTGGGCGCTCGGGCTCGTCTCCGCCTTCGCGTTCGTCTCGGCGATCGGGATCGGGCTGGCCTTCTTCCCGCCGCCGTTCTACCGGCGCTGGGCCGGCGAGCTGGAGGAGCCGAGCTGAGCGACACCGGGATGTTGATTCATCGATCAATGTTGACTGGTAATCAATGTTTCTCTCGGTTGGCCGTGTCCGTCTGGTAGCATCGCTCTCGCATGCTCGGTCCGAAACGCGCGCTCACCCGGGCCCTCGACCGCCTCGTCGACGACGAGCTGCGGGCTCGCCACGCGCGGTTGGATCTGCACGTCAACGAGTACGGCTACGATCGCTGGGGTGCGTCGCGTGAGGATCAGCTCCGCGCCATGGCGCTCGGTCGCTTCCTCCACCGCTCCTATTTCCGCGTGGAGGCCACCGGGCTCGAGCACGTCCCCGAAGGCCGGGTGCTGCTGGTCGGCAATCACAGCGGGCAGCTCGCCTACGACGGTTTTCTGGTCGCCACGAGCCTCTTCTTCGACGCCGAGCCGCCCCGTTTCGCGCGCGCGATGATCGAGCGCTTCTTCATCCAGACTCCGGTGGTCGGGAGCTTCATGACCCGCATGGGGCAGCTCACCGGCGTGCAGGAGAACGCCGAGCGCCTGCTGACCCAGGAAGAGGCCGCCGTGCTGGTCTTCCCCGAAGGGCAGCGCGGGGGAGGGCGCGTGTGGGCCGATCGCTATCGGATCCTCGGCTTCGCCCAGGGCTTTCTGCGCCTCGCCAAGCGAACCCGGACGCCGATCGTCCCCTTCGGCTTCGTCGGCGGCGAGGAGATGTGCCCGAGCTTCTCCCGCGCCGAGCCCCTCGCGAAGCTGCTCGGGCTTCCCTATCTCCCCATCGTGCCTTGGGGGCTGCCCTTGCCCGCTCCCGTCAAGGTGCGGATCGCCTTCGGCGCGCCCATGCGCTTCGAGGGCACCGGCGACGAGGAGGACGACGTCGTCCTCCCCGAGGTCCGGCAGGTCGAGCACGCGGTCGCCGAGCTGATCCAGCACGGGCTGAGCTCTCGGCGGGGGATCTTCACGTGAATGGCGGCCGCACCGTCGTGGTCACCGGCGCCAGCGGCTCCTTCGGTCGGGTCGCCGTGCGTTGGCTCGCCTCCCGCGGGCACCGCGTCGAGGCCGTCGACCTCCACGACGGTGGCGCCCTCCCGCCCAACGTGGAGCTCCACCGGCTCGACGTGCGAAAGCGCGGCTTCGAAGATCTCGTCCGGCGTGTGCGTCCTCACGCGCTGATCCATCTGGCGATGGTGCGCCGCTTCGGGCGAGACGCCGAGGAGCGGCATCGCATCAACTTCGAAGGCACGGCCAAGGTCTTCGAGGTCGGCCGGGCGCACGGCGTCGGCAAGATGGTCTTCGTCAGCCGCGCCACCGTCTACGGCGCGATGTCCGACCAGCCGCAGTTCGTCACCGAAGAGCACCCGCCGGCCGCCGGCCGCATCTTCCCGGAGATCGCAGGATCTGATCGCCGCCGATCTCTACGTCAGCGGGATGCTCTGGCGCCATCCCGAGGTCGAGACGGTCCTCCTGCGGCCGGTCAACGTGCTCGGTCCGAGCGTCCGCACCCTGCTCAATCGCTACCTGGGCCGGCGCCGCGTGTTCACGGTGCTCGGCTTCGATCCGATCCAGCAGGTGCTGCACGAGGACGATCTGGGGCTCGCGTTCGAGCACGCGCTCGTGTCCGGCGTGCGCGGCGTCTTCAACGTCACGGGGCCGGGCGAGGTCCCGCTCCACGTCCTCATCGAGGAGGCCGGCGCCACCGCGGTACCCCTGCCGGAGGCCTTCATCGATCTGGTGAAGGGGCGGCTCGGCTTCCCGCTAGATCCCCAAGGGTGCCCTCGAGTACCTCAAGTTTCCCTGCACCGTGGACGGGACGCGCTTCCGCGAGGCCTCCGGGTTCGAGCCCGCGCACGATCTCGTCGCGACCCTCCGCGCGGTGCCCCGCCGCTGAGAAAGCGCACGCTCCGATCACGGGCTCGACCGCGATCCATCGGGCTCGCGCCGGCCGGGGGTCAACGCGCGTTCACGATCGGCGCGTGAATATCCACCACGGAAACGTGCGCATACGGCGTGGACCCGCTATTCCTTCCCGCGTTTTCCAGGCGGTGGGACCGTGGCATGCCCTTCGCTCTCCGAGCAGCGCGCCCGATTCGGGGCGGCGCTTGGGCGGCCGCGCGGGGAGCGGCCGGGATGGAGGAGCGAGGACGATGATGAGACCGAACAAGGCTTGGACCGCTTGGGTGGTGGGTGTCGCCGCCCTGGCCGCGCTCGGCGCGACCGGCTGCCACCGGCGAGGGGGGCCGATCCGGGACGCCCGGATGGAGCGCTATACGCAGAACATGCTCCGCGAGGCCGCCCGTGACACCGGCTGCGCGCTGGGTCAGCTCACGCCGACCCAGATCGCGTCCCAGCCGGCCGTGTTCACCGTGACCGGCTGCACGGCTCCGATCGAGTACTGGCTGCAATGCGGCAGCCGCAACCGTCACTGCCGCTGGCAGAACGTGCCGATGCTCAACGAATCGGCCACGGCCAGCCTCTCCTGCGACCCCCAGCTCATCCAGCAACAGCCCACCCAGGCTCCAAACGTGCGCTACGCGACGGGTTGCGGTAGGACTGCGCCCTTCACGATGTCGTGCAACGGCGCAGCGTGCGGCTGGTCGCAGACCGGGCCGGTCCAGGGCGCGAGCCCCACCGTCGCCCAGCCCCCTTCGGGCGGGGTGGTGGTCGTGCCGCAGCAGCAGGCCCAGGCCGTGCCCCCGCCGCAGCAGCCCGTTCAGGCGCCGCCGAATGCCCTGCAGGTGCAGGTGCAGGCGCAGCGCGAGGCGATCCTGTCGTGCGTCGACGACGGTTCGCTGAACCTCCGCCTCCGCTGGACGGCGGACGGACAGGTCATCATCCAGCTCCCACCCTCGCTCATCGGCACGGCCGCCGAAGGGTGCATCCAAGCGGTCCTCGGCGGAATGCGCGTGCAGGCGCAAGCGTCGGGTGAAGTCGTCGTCCCCATCCAGTGATCGAAACCAACATGCTCAGCTCCATCGCACGCGGCGGGATCGTCTCCGCCTCCATCGCGGCCGCCTTCGCGCTGCCCCGGTCCATCGACCTGGCCACCGGCCTCTGGATCTCGGTCCTGGTCGTGCTCCACCTCGCGCTGCCGATCGGCGCGGCGTTCTGGGGCCGACGCGCCGACCCGGTCGGGCTCGACATCGGGCTGGCCGGCATCGGCATCGCCTACATGGGCGTCCTCGCGCTGGTGAACCCCGCCGAGAACGCGGCCGTGCTCTACATCGGGCTGCCGCTCGCCTACGCCGCCTACGCGTTCGCCGCGAGCGCCCTCTTCGTGCTCAGCGCCAAGTGGCGCCGCGTGCTCCGGATCCGCGGCCTGCGGCAGCTCCGCGCCCAGGTCCGCGCCCGCGCGGCCACCGCCGCCTGAGCCGCGAGCGCCCCGCGCGCGCCCAGCACCAAAGCCTCGGTTCCGGTTGGCGAGACCGGATCAGAGCGGCCCAGCGCCGGCCGGATCGCACCATCTCGGCGACGGTGGCCGCGCTCCGCGCGTACCAGCGCACGACAAGGCTCACAGCTGCGCTTGCGTCCTTCGCGCTGCTTGTCGACAGTCCCGGGCGCATGACCCGAAAGCCGACGACCTACTGGGATTACATCCGCGTCGAGGATCTGCTCTCGCTCCAGGGCGGCCTCGAGCCGGACGACGCTTCGCTCGCCAACGACGAGGTGATGTTCATCACCATCCACCAGATCGACGAGCTCTGGTTCAAGCTCGCGCTCCGGGAGCTGGTCACGGTGCGCGATCTCTTCGCCAAGCCGCGCGTGCCGGAGCAGGCGCTCGCGTCGGCGGTGCGCGGCATCCGGCGGATGGCCATCCTCTTCGCGCAGGTCGCCAACCATTTCGCGCTGATGGAGACCATGACCACGCGCGACTACCTCGCCTTCCGCGACAAGCTCTCGCCGGCCAGCGGCTTCCAGTCGGCGCAGCTCCGCGAGATTCGAGATCCTGATGGGCTTGGCCGACGCCGACCGCATCCCGCTCGGGCACGAGCACAGCTACCGGCAGGCGCTCCGCAGCTCGGACGGTGGAGAGTCGCCTGCGTCGCGTCGGGTCGCGCGCCGCATCGAGGATCGACCGACGCTCAAAGACGCGCTCGACGAGTGGCTCTTCCGCACGCCGATCGACGGCTCCACGCCGGACGACGCCGGCGACGAGGCGACCCTCGCCCGCTTCATCGACCGCTACCTGGAGGCGCACGCGAGCGAGGTCGGCCGCGCCCGCGTCCTGGCGGAGCACGACGCGCTGACCGAGAGCGACCGGACGCGGCTCGCCGCCCGCTACGAGAAGGAGATTGGCGGCGCGGCGGCCTTCTTGCGTGCCGCCGATGAGCCCGAGGCGCTGCGATACCGGACGAGCCGCATCCGCGCGGCGCTGGTGTTGATCGAGGGCTACCGCGAGCTGCCCCTCTTGGCGTGGCCGCGCGAGGTGGTGGACGCGATTGTCGCGCTCGAGCAGGCCTTCGTCATCTTCCGGCAGCGCCACGCGCGCATGGTGGAGCGGGTGATCGGCCGGCGGACGGGGACGGGTGGCTCGGCCGGCGTCGACTACCTCGATCAGACCGCGCTCCGCTACCGCATCTTCCACGACGTGTGGGCCGTGCGGACGCTGCAGATCCGCAAGACGGCGCTGCCGCCGCTGTCCCACGAAGAAGACTACGGGTTGAGCCCGGGCGACTGATCCGCGACTTCGTTGTATGCTCTGCGCTCGATGCCGCGCGTGAAGGGGAGCGCAGTCACCTCGCGAATTCGCTTCGTTCGCGAACGAGCGGACGAGGACATGGTCCGCGCGGTCCGCGCGGCGCTGACGCCCGGGTGCCGCGCCTACCTCGACGAGGGCGTGCTGCCGCACGCGTGGGTCCCCTTCGAGCTCTTCGTGGCGCTCAACGTCGAGATTGACGCGCGTCTCGGCGCCGGCGACCTCGCGCTCTGCCGGGAGATGGGCCGCTACGGCGCGAAGGTGAACCTGCCCACGATTTATCGGATCTTCTATCGGCTGGGCTCACTGCCTTTCATCCTGCGCAAGGCGGCGCGGCTGTGGGACGTGCATTACGACTCGGGCCGTCTCGAGGTCGACGTCGAAGAAGGCGGCGCGCTGCTCACCATCGCCGACTTCGCCGAGCCGCACCGAGCCCACTGCCTGAGCGTGCTCGGCTGGGCCGAAGCGGCGGGCGAGCTCTCGGGTGTGAGAGCGGTCGAAGCGCGCGAGCTCTCGTGCAGGACCCGAGGCGATGCCACCTGCCAGCTCTCGATTCGCTGGGGCTGATGGTGAGCCCACTCCGAGAGGTGGGCAGATCCCGGGGTGACGACGCCTCTGTCTCGACGCGCGGCCGTCTCGACGAGACCTTTTCCGCGCCTGGGGAAGTCCTATCCCCCTGGGAAGTCCCTCGGGCGAGGGGCGTAGGCCAGGGCACGCTCCGCGTGGAGGAGCGACATGGAGGACACGTGCTGGTCGAGACGATTCAACATATCCAGGTCTCCGCGGAGGGCGAAGTGCTCTCCCCCGAATACGAAGAGGCGCTGGGAATATAGAACTGATGTACCGCCGCGCCTATTCGGCGGGCTTCACCCAGCGGCGGATAGGACTTCCCATCCCGGGGAAACGGTACGGCGCGGGTGGTGGCGGGTCCACGGGAGGCGGCGCGAACCCCCTCGCGAGCCGCAAGAGGGCGTTCGAAGCGTGGCGAAGTGCGAGCTGGAGAGACCGCCGCTCTTGCGTGCGAACCACCGCAGCGGCGGGCGCCCGTCGACAGTCCGGTCGGCACGCTCTCGGCGCGCACCTCGTTCGCTCGCTCCCAAAGGAGCCTCTCGGCCTCGACGCCACCTTCGAGCCCTCGTCTCGCGGGCTCGCCGGCCTCGACGGGGACTTCGAGCCGCGCGTTGCCCGGCTTTGCGGCCTCGGCGGCGCTTTCGAGCCCCGAATTCGCATTCGAGGCGGCCTTGGCGGCGTTTCGAGCCCGGAGTCGGCTTCCGGGCGGCTCGGAAGCCGGCGGCAGCGACGGGGGGTAGCGCCCTCCCGGCCAGAAGCCCGCGGCAGATGCCGCCGGTGGTGACTCCGCCGCCCGGAAGCCGGTCTCGGCCGCTGAATGGGCCGGCGAGGCTGCCCGGAGCGCGTTTCGCGCGCTGAATTCCGCACCGAGGCCGCCTCGAACGCGCTTCGCGTGCCGCAATTCCCTGCCGAGGCCGCCGAACGGTCGCGGCGGCGCGCGAAACGGACGGCCGGGCCGCGGACCTCCCCGCGGCAGCCACCGCCGGTGCTCGCTCCTTCGCCGACCTCCCGGTCGCGCTCGTCGCCGTCACCCGCTCGGCCGCCGAGCGAGTCGCTTCGCGCGCGGCGGCGCGGAGCCAGGCCGCGGGGCCCGCGCCCTCGGCGCTCGAATCCCGAGACGAGGCCGGCGAGCGGACGCTCGCGGTCACCGCGAGGCCCCGCCGCCCCTCGGACCGAGGGCCTCGTCGCCTGCACCCAATCCGCAGGGCGAACGACCCGCACCGAGCGCGCAGGCGAGCGACCGAGCGGCGCCGCCCGAGCGCGCCCGTCAGGCGTCGAGGTGAGAGGAGCTCCGTGAGCGGATTGCGGAGCGCGAAGGGGCAGGCTTTCCCAGTGGCGAAAAGCGGACTCTCGCCCGCGCGTCACACGGGGTCAGCCGCGCCGTGACGTCAAGGGCGGCGCGACATGCAAAGCTGTCCGCCGTACTCGACGTGGGTCACCCGGTGCTCGGTGCCGAAGCGGCTCACCCAGACGGAGTACAGGTCGCCGCCGTGCAATCCGGCGAAGAGCACCTCCAGCTGGACGACCTCCTCGCGGAGCGCCGGGGGCGGATAGGACTTCCCATCCCGGGGAAACGGTACGGCGCGGGTGGTGGCGGGTCCACGGGAGGCGGCGCGAACCCCCTCGCGAGCCGCAAGAGGGCGTTCGAAGCGTGGCGAAGTGCGAGCTGGAGAGACCGCCGCTCTTGCGTGCGAACCACCGCAGCGGCGGGCGCCCGTCGACAGTCCAGTCGGCACGCTCTCGGCGCGCACCTCGTTCGCTCGCTCCCAAAGGAGCCTCTCGGCCTCGACGCCACCTTCGAGCCCTCGTCTCGCGGGCTCGCCGGCCTCGACGGGGACTTCGAGCCGCGCGTTGCCCGGCTTTGCGGCCTCGGCGGCGCTTTCGAGCCCCGAATTCGCATTCGAGGCGGCCTTGGCGGCGTTTCGAGCCCGGAGTCGGCTTCCGGGCGGCTCGGAAGCCGGCGGCAGCGACGGGGGGTAGCGCCCTCCCGGCCAGAAGCCCGCGGCAGATGCCGCCGGTGGTGACTCCGCCGCCCGGAAGCCGGTCTCGGCCGCTGAATGGGCCGGCGAGGCTGCCCGGAGCGCGTTTCGCGCGCTGAATTCCGCACCGAGGCCGCCTCGAACGCGCTTCGCGTGCCGCAATTCCCTGCCGAGGCCGCCGAACGGTCGCGGCGGCGCGCGAAACGGACGGCCGGGCCGCGGACCTCCCCGCGGCAGCCACCGCCGGTGCTCGCTCCTTCGCCGACCTCCCGGTCGCGCTCGTCGCCGTCACCCGCTCGGCCGCCGAGCGAGTCGCTTCGCGCGCGGCGGCGCGGAGCCAGGCCGCGGGGCCCGCGCCCTCGGCGCTCGAATCCCGAGACGAGGCCGGCGAGCGGACGCTCGCGGTCACCGCGAGGCCCCGCCGCCCCTCGGACCGAGGGCCTCGTCGCCTGCACCCGATCCGCAGGGCGAACGACCCGCACCGAGCGCGCAGGCGAGCGACCGAGCGGCGCCGCCCGAGCGCGCCCGTCAGGCGTCGAGGTGAGAGGAGCTCCGTGAGCGGATTGCGGAGCGCGAAGGGGCAGGCTTTCCCAGTGGCGAAAAGCGGACTCTCGCCCGCGCGTCACACGGGGTCAGCCGCGCCGTGACGTCAAGGGCGGCGCGACATGCAAAGCTGTCCGCCGTACTCGACGTGGGTCACCCGGTGCTCGGTGCCGAAGCGGCTCACCCAGACGGAGTACAGGTCGCCGCCGTGCAATCCGGCGAAGAGCACCTCCAGCTGGACGACCTCCTCGCGGAGCGCCGGGGCGAGCCCCTCGTCCTGTCTCGGATCGTAGCGGTCGAACGTGTAGGAGCGTCCGTCCGCTCCGGCCTCCGGCGCAGGCGAAGGAGGCGCGGGCTCGACCGCGTGCACCTCGACGTGTTCCGTGCTCGCGCGGCCGCCCAGCGTCGCAATGGCAGGGCATCCGCCACCGCCCGGGTAGACGTCGAGCTCGAGCAGGTGGCGGACGGCGGCCAGCTTCGACCCGCTCGGGTCATCGGAGGCGGCGCAGCGCGCGCCCGCGCCGGAGACGGCGTCGATCGCCTCTCGGAGCGGTGCCAGCACACCAGCGATCGGTGTCCGCTCCAGCGTGTCCCGAATTCTCCGAACGTGGCCGAGGACACGCGCCGCGACACGACAGCCCTGCGGCACCGGAGCCGGTCGGGCGAACGCGAGGCCGTCCTCGGACGCTCCGTCGGGCGGAAGCGGTGGGGGGTTGCAGTACGCGCCGCCGAGCCGCGCCAGCCAACCGGAGCGGCGAAGCCACTCGAGCCACGCGAGCGAGCGCGCCACCATCTCCGACGCCTCGTCCGCGTCCCGCGGAACGACGGCCCCGCTCGGGCCGCGCTCGGCCCGCCGTGGGTCGGACGGCGGCGCCACCGCTTCGCGCCGCCCGGCGGCCGGGGGATAGGCGGCGGCGAAGCGGCGAAGATCCATCGGATCGGAGACACAGCCCACGGCGATGAGGGCAGAGAGCGCCCACCAGAAAGAGCGGGCAATCCTGCGGGTGCTGGTGTCTTTCAGTGCTGGGGCCGTGCGCGCCATCTCGGTCGATTGTGCACGAAAGGAGCTGCCGGCCGTGCTGAAACCGGGATCGCACACGAGGTCGGCCCCCGAGCGAACCTTCCGAGCCCGGTGGGCCGGCGACTGGCCATCTCCATCTGCCGCGCCGCCCCTTCTCGTCGGCTCGACCTGCCGGCGCGGCGAGCTCGGCACCGGATCCGCGCCAGACGGAGGCCCGAGCGCGAGCAAGAACTGTCCTGTCAGCGCGACGCTCGGTGGATCGCGTCTTTGACGGCCCTGGCGGAGATCCGAGCAGTCGGGTCCTTTGCTGACGACCCCGTCCGCCCCGCAGCGCTGGGCGCGGGCGCGGAGCTCCTCCATCGGCCGATTGGAGTGCAAGAGGATCGGCGGCCGCGCGTCGATGGCGCCCCGCAGGATCTCGACCAGCTTGTCGCCGTCGAGCGCCGGCACCGATACGTCCACGACCACACACGAGGGGCGGCTCTGCCGCATCAGGCGGCTCGCGCCGAGAGGCGAGGTGAGCGGATAGGACCTCTCATCCCGGGAGAACCGTGCGGCGCGGGTGGTGGCGGGTCAACGCGAGGCGGCGCGAACCCCCTCGCGAGCCGCAAGAGGCTCGGTCGGAGCGTGGCGAAGTGCGATCTGGAGAGACTGACGGGTCGAGCTCACCCCGTGCAGACGGAGCGGACGGAGCGGTGCACCGGCGTCGCGACGGTCGAGTCAGCCGAACGCGAGTCGGAGCTGCCCGGGTGGCGAAGGAAGAGACCGTCGCGGCGGTGCGCGCGACAGCGTCGTCACCGCCGAGCTCGGCGATGACGCGCGCGATGTCATCGGGCTCGGTGGCGACCTCGACGAGGCGCATGCGGCCGCCGCATCCGGGCACGGGGCAGCTCTCGATGTCGACGGCGAACACGCGCTTCAGGAGCCACGGCCAGGGATGCCGGCTGGGCGGAGGCGGCGGCGCGAGCGGAGGCAGGTCGCTCGGCGTGAAGAGCGGCAACTGCGCCTCCGCGGGCGGCGGCGCGCGGCCGGGCACGACCTCGGCGCGGGCGGTGGCTCGCCCGGCGAGCACGCCGTGGTAGCGCATCATGTGGAAGCACGGCGGCGGGATGAGCGCGCAGAGCCGACCGATGCCCCATTGATTGATGAGGGGCCAGGGGTCGAGCAAGACAGCGTGGGTGCCATCCTTCCAGGCCGCTTTGAAGCTCAGCTTCACGCGCCCGTCGGGATACATCGACAGCCGCTCCTGCGAGAGCGGCGGCCGAGCCACGTAGCGACACAATCGCTCGAGGCGCACGCGGTCCCGGCCATCGAACGCGTTGCCTCGCATGCACATTGACTGCGCGCACCTCCGGCGTGCTCGTCGTCCTCGCCGAAGTCGCGCAGCTCCGCGGACTGCGTCCGCTCCGCCATGCACGACTTCACCTCGGAGACCCCACCGACCTCGGCGACGGGCTCGGTGGGCGAGGGGACGACGCGAACCGGGCGAACGAGCTTGCTCGTCCGCGGTCCGGGGGCATCGCCGAGGAGCTGCACGTCCGCCGCCGAGGCCGCGTAGCACGAGGCGAGCGCGGGCTCTTCGTCCCGCAGACGATCGGGCGCGTCCTCCACGCCGTCGAGCGAGCGGCCGTGCCGCGCGAGCACCCGCACCAGCGCCCCGTGCGTCCACTCCGCCACCTGCGCGACCTCCTCCGCGCTCGGCTCCGGCAGCGCGTGGAAGACGAGCTCCCCCTCACCGTCCCGGACGTACGCCCCGTCCAACGCGATCGTGTGGAAGTGCGGATTGATCCGCAGCGCGCTGTCCACCCGCTGGATGAAGGTCACCGCGCCGACCAGGGCGTCGTCCACGCTCGAGAGGCCGAGCAGCCGCTTCGCCCGCCAGCGCAGGGACCGAGTGAGCGCGCCGACGAAGGCGTCGAGCACGTCGGCGCAGAGCCGGCGGTCGTACGCGAGCGCGTAGCGCACGCTCCACGGGAGCGAGCAGACCCATTGAGGCGCCGGGATAACCCGGCATGGAGAAGCGGATGAGAAAGCCGTACATCGAAGGAGTAGCGACCCAGGTGGACCCGAGTCATGGGGTCACGTCCGCGAGGACGTGGGCCAAGCGTTGACAGGGGTCCGAGCGGGCCAGGTATCGAGCCGCGAAATCCGCAGTTCGGAGTGCCGACGGGGTAGTGGGCCCGGAAGGCAACACGGGAGGGCGCGCATTCGCGAGCGCCACCTCGGCTCCGCGCGGTCCCAGACCCTGTGCACGCTCGGAAATCTCCATGCGCGAGAACCGGGAGATCCCTCGTTCGCCCTGTGGGCGATGGTGCGCGGGGACGCATCGGGAAGGCAAACGTCGTAGCCGATGACGAACGAACGAGGGAAGTCGGGCCGCCCCATAGTACCTGCGAAGTTTCCGAACGATCGTACTCGTAGGGTCGGAGGGGATGGAGGGAAGGGGGCGGGCCAAGGGAAACACGGCCGGGCACACCACACGCCGGACGCAGAGCCGGAATCCAGTGTGACCCGTGGGCTCGACCGTGTGCGTCAAGCAGCAAAGAAGGACAAGGAGGCGAAGTTCACAGCGCTCCTTCATCACGTGACTCCGGAGCTCCTGAGGAAGTCCTACTTCGCGTTGCGGAGGCGGGCGTCCGCGGGGATCGACGGGGTGACG
The DNA here is from genome assembly GCA_963832725.1 of uncultured Pseudomonadota bacterium. GTDB lineage: Bacteria > Myxococcota_A > Polyangia > Polyangiales > Sandaracinaceae > JAEZBP01. The sequence continues at coordinate 473,492 of CAWHVG010000005.1, read as the reverse complement.
TGGGAGCAGTACGGGCAGAACCTCGGGGCGAGCTTGAATGAGCTCCACTCGAAGCTGCACCGAGGAGCGTACCGACCGAAGCCGACTCGTAGGGCGTACATCGCCAAGACGGATGGCAGCATGCGTCCGCTGGGCATCGCGTCGCTGGAGGACAAGATCGTCCAGCGTGCGGTGTCCGAGGTGATGAGCGCGATCTACGAGGAGGACTTCCTCGGCTTCTCGTACGGGTTCCGTCCTGGACGCGGCCAGCACGATGCGTTGGATGCGCTCACGGTCGGGATCCTGCGTAAGAAGGTGAACTGGGTGCTCGACCTGGACATCCGCCGTTACTTCGACACCATCGACCACGGCTGGATGGCCAAGTTCCTCGAGCATCGGATCGGAGACAAGCGGCTCCTGCGTATCGTGCAGCGCTGGCTGCGCGCAGGAGTGATGGAAGGGGCAGAGCTCGAGATGTGGCGACAGGGGACGCCGCAAGGGGCGGTGATCTCACCGCTCCTCGCGAACATCTACCTGCACTACGTCTTCGACCTATGGGTCCACGCATGGCGGAACAAGCGGGCGGAAGGCGAGATGATCGTCGTGCGCTACGCGGACGACGCCGTCGTGGGCTTTTCGTCGATGCGTGACGCGCACCGGTTCCGACGCGAGCTCGAGGCCAGGCTGAAGAAGTTCGGTCTCGAGCTTCACCCGGAGAAGACTCGACTCATCGAGTTCGGTGCGTTCGCGCACGAGCGACGCAGCCGTCGTGGCGCAGGGAAGCCTGAAACATTCGAGTTCTTGGGCTTCACGCACATCTGCACCAAGGCGAGGTCGGGACGGTTTCTGCTGACCCGGCATACGTCGAAGGCGCGAATGCGCACTGCGCTACGCAAGCTCCGAGAGGAGATCATGCGGCGGCGCCACCTCTCCATCGAGAAGCAGGGCAAATGGTTGGGTCGCGTGGTGCAGGGATACCTGAACTACCACGCGATCCCGACCAACAGCCCTGCCATCCAGCAGTACCGCAAACAGGTCGTCCGGCACTGGCACAAGGCGCTTCGGCGCCGGAGCCAGCGTGACCGAACGAGTTGGGGTCGGACCACCCGACTCGCGGACCGCTGGTTGCCGCGCGCTCACATCCTGCATCCTTGGCCGACCGAGAGGTTCGACGCCAGGACCCGAGGTGGGAGCCCGGTGCGGTAGTTCCGCTCGCCGGGTTCTGTGCGGGGGGCGGGCCGACCCCATCGAGCTAAGGCCCGTCCCTACCGCGACGGCGGATCGGCACCTCCGGCAACACCTCCTCCACCAGGTGCGCCGCCATGTCCGACATCCGCCGCCCGAGACACGAGGGGCAGAAGCCGCGGCGTTTGCAGCTGAAAACGCGCACACGCATGTCGTGCCCGCACCGGGCGCATCGCAGATGCAGCAGGCCGTGCTCGAGGATGCCGCAGCGCAAGTACTCCTCGAACTCCCGCACCACGAACTGCGGCAGCCCGCCGCCTTGCTCCTCCGCCCGCTCCACGAAGCGCGGCCAGTGCTCGCGCACGAGCTCGTAGAGAAGCGTCTCTTCCGGCCTCCGACGCGCGTAGCCGTCCGCGCGAGCCGCACAGGCCGGTGCGGGCGCGCTCACCTTCGCTGCACCGTGCTGACGACGACGGAGCCCTTCCACCGCGGCGGAGCCATGGCAGGCCGCGTGCCGGCTCTGTCGGTCAATGACCTCGCGGGGTTACCCGTCTGGATCGGCGAAGGTGGCGGACGATCGGGCGTTCCTTCCGCCGATCTTCGAGCGCCGGGCGCTCGGGCGAGCGCTGTCCCCTCCACAATGTGGCTCTCCTGACGTAGTCGTGGGTCCCGGTTCCTCGGCGAAACGGGGGCCGCACAGTTGCACGCCGAACGTGGCAGGAGGCTGTCGCACGTCGCAGGGCGATGCCACCTGCCAGCTCTCGATTCGCTGGGGCTGAACCGAGCGGGTCACGGGTCTCGGCGTTCGACCTCGAGGCGGTCCGTCTGGGTGCTTCGATGTGACCGACGCCCGTGCGCGCCGACTGGCCGAGCCGTCGGGACCATCCCGGCTGACGGCGCCGGCCCCCGCGATCTACGATGGGCGCACTCGAACGCGAGGAGGGATGAATGAGTGTCGTGGCGGTGGTGGGTGCGCAGTTCGGCGACGAGGGCAAAGGGAACGTGGTGGAGCTCTTGGCCGCCGAGGCGGCGCTCGTGGCGCAGTACGCGGGCGGGTTCGATCCGGGGCAGAGCCTGATGGCCGACGGAGAGCGGCTCGTCTTCCACGTGATTCCCTCCGGCCCGCTCCGCATGGGCAAGACTTGCCTGCTCGCGCAGGGCATGGCCATCGATCCGCGCCGGCTCCTCGACGAGCTGGCGATGCTCGACGCGCACAACGCGCACCACGGGGAGCTGAAGATCTGTCAGCGCGCGGTGGTGGTGCTGCCGCATCACGTGGATATCGATCAGCTTCGCGACGAGGTCGAGGGCGCCAGCGGCGCGCCGCGGCGCGGGCTCGGGCCGGCGTTCGCCGATCAGGTCGGCCGGCGCGCGGTGCGGGTGGGCGATCTCTTACGGCCGGAGGTGCTGCGCGAGCAGATCCGGGCCAGCCTCGAGGCGGCCGCGCCGCTGCTCGAAGAGCTCGACGCCGAAGTGCCCGAGGTGGAGGCGATGGTCGACCTCTACGCCGGCCTCGGCGAGAAGCTCCGCCCGCACATCGTCGACGGCTCGCGGCTGATCACCGAGCGCGCGAAGGAGGGCGCTCGCGTGGTGATCGAGGGCGGCTTCGGGACGATGGTCGACATCGATCACGGCTACTACCCCTACGTGGTCGCGGCCTCCACCGTGGCGGGCGGCGCGGCGACCGGCACCGGCATCGCGCCGCGGCTCATCGACAAGGTGGTCGGCGTCGCGAAGGCTTATGCGACCCGCTCGGGCCCTGGGCCGCTGCCCTCGGAGCTCACCGGCGACCTGGCCGCCCGCCTCGTCCAGGCCGGCGGCGAGGTGAGCCCCACGACCGCGCGCCCGCGTCGCTGCGGCATGTTCGACGTGCCCGTGCTGCGCTACGCCGCGCGCGTGAACGGGTTCGACGCGGTGGCGCTCACCAAGCTCGACGTGCTGACCGGCATCGAGGAGATCCCCATCTGCGTCGCCTACGAGCTCGACGGAGAAGAGCGCACCGAGCCGCCCTTCGAAGGCGGCTCGCGGGTGAAGCCGCGGATGGAGATGGTGCCCGGCTGGAGCGAGCCGATTGGCGACTGCCGCGCCTTCGACGACCTGCCCGCGAACGCGCGCCGCTACGTGGAGACCCTCGAGCAGGCCAGCGGCGTGCCGATCGACGTGGTGAAGGTCGGCCCCGACCGCGCGCAGACGTTGATCCGCCGCGAGCTGGTCTGACGCGGGCTGGTCTGACGCGGGCCGCCGGATCGCGGGTCTCGCCCCGAACGGGGGCGGGTGCTACATCCCCCACGATCTGACGCGAAAGGAGCCGGACCGGACGATGCCGAAGCGAAGCGCGATGTGGGACGAGCTCTCGGGACCGGTCGACGTGCTCGTCGTCGGCGGCGGCGTGACCGGCGCGGGCATCGCGCGCGACGCCGCGCGGCGTGGGCTGAAGGTGGCGCTGGTCGAGATGAACGATCTGGCGTTCGGGACCAGCTCCCGCTCCAGCAAGCTCATCCACGGCGGGCTGCGCTACCTCGAGCACTACGAGTTCAGCCTGGTGTTCGAGGCGGTGAGCGAGCGGCGCATCCTGCAGGACATCGCGCCGCATCTCGTGAACCCGCTCGGCTTCCTCTTCCCGGTCTACCGCGGCGCCCGCCGACAGCTCTGGCTGATCAACGCGGGCATGTGGCTCTACGACGGGCTCTCGCTCTTCCGCTCGCCGAAGATCCACAAGAACCTGAAGCCGCGGGAGGTCGCGCGGATCGAGCCGGCGGTGAAGCAGGAGGGGCTCAAGGGCGCGCCGCTCTACTACGACTGCGCGACCGACGACGCGCGGCTGACGCTCGAGACCGCGCTCGACGCCGCCGCCGGCGGCGCCATCGTCGCCACCTGGGCGAAGGTGACCCGGTTCCTCAAGACCGAGAGCGGGCGCGTGCGCGGCGTGGTGGTCGAGGACGTGCTCGGCGGCGGCGAGAAGGAGATCGAGGCGCGCACGGTCGTCAACGCGACCGGTCCCTGGACCGACCGCACGATCGAGATGAGCAGCGGCCTGCCCACCGGGCACATCCTCCGGCCGACCAAGGGCATCCACATCGTGGTCGAGCGCGAGAAGCTCCCGCTGGCCCACGCGGTGGTCTGCTTCCACCCGACCGACGAGCGCGTGCTCTTCGCGATCCCCTGGGGCGACCGCACCTACCTCGGCACGACCGACACCGACTACGAGGGCGATCCCGCGGCGGTGCGCGCCACGCTGGAGGACATCGACTACTTGATCGACGCCAGCAACAGCTACTTCCCGGGCAATACGCTCGAGCGGGACGACGTCATCGCCACTTGGGCCGGCATCCGGCCGCTGATGGCGCCGCAGAGCGAGCAGGGCGAGCAGGGCGCGGAGGTGAGCGAGTCCGCCGTCAGCCGCGAGCATCAGATCGTCATCGGGCAGGACGGACTGATCACCATCGCCGGCGGCAAGCTGACGACCTACCGGCGCATGGCCGCGGAGGTGGTCGACACCGCCGTCAGGATGCTGGAGCTCGAGCGCGGTCCGCTGGAGCTCGGTCCGCCCGCGACGGGCAAGGAGCCGCTGCCGGGCGCGGTGGGGTGGCCGGACGACGACGATCACGCGAAGGTCGCCGAGGAGGTGTCGAAGGCCGGTCACCCGCGGGTGCCGGAGGACGTGGCGCGGCATCTGGCGGACACCTACGGGATGCGCGCGGTGGAGATCGCGCGCGCGATGGCCGCCGACGCCGCGCTCGCCGAGCGGTTGGTGGCGGGGCGTCCCGAGGTGATGGCGCAGGTCGACTGGGCGGTGAACGAGGAGCTGGCCGCGACCGTCTGCGATGTGATGGTCCGCCGCACGCAGCTCTTCTACCGGGACCGCGATCAGGGCCTCGGCGCGGCGCCGAAGGTGGCGGATCGGATGGCGAAGCTCCTCGACTGGGACGACGCGACCAAGGAGCGCGAGCTCTTGCGCTACCGCGACGAGGTGGCCCTCTCGCGGGAGTGGCGCGAGGAGCTCGAGGGAGACGCGACGGCGCAGGCGGCGGGCTGAGGGTCGCTCGCGAGCTCACGCGCTGTCCCGCTGCCGGGCTCGGTCAGCGTTGGGGACAGACATCCGGGCCGTCACGGCGGTGACGTGAGGTGCCGCGGCTGGCGGCGGGGCTCGCCGACTTGGTCCGGGGCGCCGCGCTGACCGAGGAGCTCACGGCGACGCGACGATGGGCGTGGGCGATCCTGCGTGCGGGAGGCATGCGGCGACGACGGGCGAGCCGTCGGCGTTGGCCAGCCGGCTGCGGCGACGACATCCTCCGGTGTGCCCTATCGCGACGAGGTGGCGGCCCTGCGGGCCCGGGCGGAGACGCTGCAGGCGGAACGGGACGACGCCCGCGCCGGGCTCGAGCGGGCCCGCGCTGCGCTCGCGAGCGTCGTCGCCGACATGGCGGGGCTGCCGGCGGAGGCGGAGATCCCCTGGCGCTCGCTGCACGGCGGCGAGCCGATCACGGTGCGCTTCGTCAACGGCACCGAGCACAAGCTCGAGCTCATCTGGGTGAGCTACGACGGGCAGCTGCGCTCGGACGGGAGCTTGATTCCCGGCGGGGAGCGCGAGCGCGCGACCTATGTCGGGCACCTCTTCCGTGCGGTGGATCCAAAGAGCGGACGCGCCGCCGGGCAGCGCTACGTGCGCGCCGAGGACGAGCGGATCGTCTTCGAATGAAGGGGCGCTGCGCCGCCTGGTGCGCGATCGATGGGGAAGCGGGAGGCAGTCGGCAGCGTCGCAGACGCTCGGATCGAGCGGCGCGTGGGGTCGACGGCCGAAAGGACGACGAAGAGGAACGCGCGACCGACGCGCTCGTCGGCTCCGCTCGCCTCACGCCCTTCGTTTCCAGGTCGCGACGCCGCGTCGTCCGGGCGGATGCACCCGGAGGCATCGCGCGTGGCACGAACGCCGATTTGCGAGAAGGCTCGCTCAGCGACCGGCCGTGACTTCGAGCTCGATCATCGTCGCGCTCCGTCCGATCTCCAGCGGCCGGTTGAAGACGCCGACCACCACGTCGTTCACGGCGATCGACGCGCTCGTGGTGACGACGTCTTCGCCGCCGCACGCGTCCACGCCGCGCACCTCCACGCGGTAGCGGCCCGGTGCCAGCGCCGGGAAGACCGAGCGCTCGACCCGATTCTCGGCCGGGTCGGCGCAGCCTCCGCGGCTCGCCACGTGGATCGGCTCGTCCGCATCCGGCCCGCTCAGGAGCAGGTCCACGTCGGCGCTCCCGTTCCACGCCACGGCGGCGACGAACGCGCCTTCGGGTGCCTGGTCGCAGCCCTCGTCGATCGCGCCGTCGCAATCGTCGTCGATCGCGTCGCAGCGCTCGGGCGCGCCTTCCGCGCAGACCGGATCCATCGCCACTACGCCGTCGCCGAGCTCGGGCGGCGACGCCTCGAGGGAGACGGCCGCCGGCTCGTCCGCCGCCACCGGTGCCCGCTGCGCGGCGGGCGCGCCGCACGCGGTGAAGAGGAGAGTGGCCAGCGCAATCGAAGCTCTCACCCGGCTGCCATACCACGTCGGCTGGTGACGGTCCCGGCTCGGTCTCGTGGACGCCCCATCGTTCGTCCCGAAGCTCGAACCGGCTCGACGCGGAACGAGCTTCAGACGGCCGCTACGCGCACCGGGCCCCTTGCGCACCCGGTGTGACCTCGGCGAAGGTGCGGGCATGGCCGAATTCCAAATCAAGGTGCGGAACCTCGAGACCGAGGAGACGCTCATCGCCACTCTCGACTGCTACGAAGACGCGCTCACCTGGCTCCAGGATCGACCGCGTTTCGTGGAGGTGATCACGGTCATCTCCGATATCTCGCCCAAACAGGCGGGCGATCTGAGGGCGGCGATGCGGCCCTACGACGACGATGAGAAGGCGCTGATGGCCTCGCACGCGGCGCAGCTCGCCGAGGCCGTGAAGCGGGCCCGTGAGACCGAGGAGACGCGCGCGGCAGCGGACGAGAAGCTCGCTCGCGAAGCCGCCAAGCACGCCGACCCGAACCGCCCGATGAAGGTCCGCTGGACCATCGACGAGGGCTTCGAGAGCAACGACGCCTACGACGAGCGGCCGATCACCGAGGCGGCACAGACGGCGATCATCGCCTGGGTGCAGGAGCGCAACGGCTGGGTCGCCGATTGCGGCCAGTTCGTCGCCGAGGCCGAGGTGGAGGTCTACCCGAACGAGGTCCCGGGCGGTGACGAGGCCGAGCGCGTGCTCCGCGGCGGCAAGTTCATCCCGCGCCTTCGTCCGACCGAGGCCTGAGCTCCCTCGGGACAGCCTCGACGCCATGTCGGGGCGAGGCGCGATTCTGCTTCAGGGTGTCGGCCCGTCGTGGGTTTCGACGTCGCTGGGCGCTCGCTTCGCTCGCGGTTCGCTCGGTCGAACCCCACGACGGGCCTGGGCCGGGGTCGCCGTCAGCTTCTTCTATGAGAAGGAGGGCTCGCTGCACCACGACCTCCGCCGCGCGCGGCTCGTACCCTTGCCGCGACGCGCCGAAATTCGAACGGCGGAATTTCGGCACGTCGCGGTTGGCTGCGGGCGCGACTCGCTGCGGTCGTGGTGCTGAGAGCCCCGATGCGCGTTCGCCGGCTGGGTCGACCGCGGGCGGCTTCGTGCGGGTGGGGTCGGTCGTGGGCCGCTGGGTCGAGCGCCGTCGGGTTCGTGCTGGTGGGGTCGGTCGTGGGGCGGCTGGGTCGACCGCCGTCGGGTTCGTGCGGGTGGGGTCGGTCGTGGGCCGGCTGGGTCGAGCGCCGTCGGGTTCGTGCTGGTGGGGTCGATTGTGGGCCGGCTGCGTCGACCGCGGGCGGGTTCGTGCTCGTGACGGGCTCGCCTCGGTTCTCAGCGCGGGACGCCGAGCGCGGTCCGCACTTCGTCGAGCGGCTTCGGGAAGAGCGGCCAGGGATTCTCAGTCCTCTTCGGAGAGGTCGGTGTTCATCGCCGCGCTGCGCCCGAACGCGGCTGTGACTCGCGCCGGGGCGAAGAGCCCGTGCTGTGGCGCGGAGTAGGGCGACATCTTCGGGCCGACGTGGAACTGAAGCGCGATCGTGAAGAGCCAGAAGAAGGGATTGCGACGCGAGAAGCCCGCTCGGTCTCGGCGCGCTCCCTTCGAGCGGGCCGGGCTGGGATCGCTTGCTCGTCGTGACGGTGCTCGCGCAGCCCATCGCGGCCGCCTGCGTGGTCGCCTCCCTGCTCCAGCCGGCCGGGCGCAGCGCCGGTCTCCTCTCGGTTCCCTGGATGAGCTTCGCGCTCCTCGTCGCGGCCATGGGCCTCGGGCGCGCCACGGGCTGGCGGCGTCCGGCGGAGCTCTGCGCGGCGGGCGCGCTGATTTATCTGCCGGTCGGTGCCGGTTGGCTGGTCGCGTCGCGGATGGGCCTCCAGCCGCTGGGCTTCGATCCGATCATCGTCTCGCTGACGGCGGTTCACTTCCACTACGCCGCGTTCGCGGCTCCGATCGTGGCCAGCCGTACGATTGCCACGCTCGAGGGTCGTCCGGAGCGTGTCGCGTCGATCGCCGGCATCGCCATCCTGGTCGCGCAGCCCATCGTCGCGGCGGGCATCACGGGCGTCCCGCCGCTCGCGCTCTTCGGCGCGGTCCTGCTCGGCGGCTGGCTGATCGCCCTCGCCGTGGTGACCCTCGGCTGGGCCCGCAAGCGCGTCGAGGCGCCGACGGAGCGGGCGCTGGTCACGCTGAGCGCCTTGCCGCCGCTCTTCTCGATGCCACTCGCGGTCGCCTGGTCCTGGGGCCAGGTGAGCGGCCGGCCGCCGCTCGCGCTCGCGACCATGATTGATGTCCACGGGACCGCAAATGCCTATGGTTTCGCACTCTTGGGGCTCATCGCCTGGTATCGCCAGAGAAACGGGGTCCGCACCTGAAGCTCCCTTGATGGTCCTCTGAGGGGACCTAGCAGTCCGTGGAAGTACCGAGCACGCAAGGAAATCGGCGGCACGGGACGGAACGGCTGTGCATTCGGACCGACGAGCGAATGCTGCAGCATTCGTGAGGGACGGGCGGACCGACGGCTCGTCCCGCCCGAAACGCCGAGTAGCGAGGTTCTTCAGGGCTAGGCGAGTCGCTGTCGTGGGAGCGCCAGACAATGAGAAGGAATCCAAGCCCGGGTTGACCGTGGTCGGCCTCGGCGCGTCGGCCGGCGGCCTGCAGGCGCTGCAGGAAGTGGTGTCGGGCTTGCCGACCCCGCTCGACGCGGCGATCGTGGTCATTCAGCATCTCTCGCCGGACTTCGAGACGCGGATGGACGAGCTCTTGGCGGGGCACACCAAGCTGCCCATTCGCCGGGCCGCCAACGAAATGGTGCTCGAGGCGGGGACCATCTACCTGATGCCGCCGAAGGTCGAGATGATCGTCTCGGGCGGGCGTCTCTTGCTCAGCGAGCGCGCGGTGGACCACGGCTTGTGGCTGCCGATCGACTGCTTCTTTCGCTCGATGGCGGAGGACGCGGGAGCGCGCGCGGTGGGCGTGGTTCTGTCGGGCACCGGAAGCGACGGCTCGCGCGGGCTCTGTGCCATTCGCGACAGCGGTGGGCTGGCGCTCGTCCAGGAGCCCACGACCGCGCGCTTCGACGGCATGCCACGGAGCGCGATGAACACGGGGGTGGTCGACCTGGTGCTGCCGACGGCGCGCATGGGCGACACCATCGCGCGCTACGTGGAGCGCGCCCGGCGCGACGATCTCCCCTTCGTCGCCGACGTCGAGCGCGAAGGTCTGGCGGGCGTGTTCGATGTGCTCGAGCGCGAGGGCGGCATCGACTTCGGTGTGTACAAGGGGAACACCATCCGGCGGCGGCTCGAGCGCCGGCTCCTGATGACCGGCACGTCCGATCTGGACGCCTACCTCGAGATGCTGCGCGACGATCCGCTGGAGCGCGGGGCGCTCTATCGCGATCTCTTGATCGGGGTGACCAGCTTCTTTCGGGACGCCGACGCGTTTCAGGTCCTCGAGCGCGACATCCTGCCGGAGCTGATCCGCAGCTTGCCCGACGGCGACACCCTGCGCGTGTGGGTGGCGGCATGCGCCACGGGGGAGGAGGCCTACTCGGTCGCCATCTCGATCCTCGAGACCTTCCGCCGGCTCGGTCGGCGACCCTCGCTGCGGATCTTCGCGACGGACGTCCACCGCGGCTCGCTGGAGGTGGCGGGAAGCGGCGTATACGACGCCGGGACCATGTGCGACGTCGACCCGGCGCTGCGGAATCGCTACTTCGTCCGCGACGGCGACCGCTGGCGGGTGACCGAGCAGCTCCGCAACTCGGTGGTGTTCGCGTACCACAACGTGCTGCGCGACGCGCCCTTCACCAAGCTCGACTTGGTCACCTGCCGCAACCTGCTGATCTACTTCGATCAGCAGGCGCAGCGGCGCGTGCTCTCGCTCTTCCACTTCGCGCTGAAGACGAGCGGCGTGCTCTTCCTGGGCCCGAGCGAGACGCCGGGGATGCTGGCGGAGGAGCTCGGCGCCATCGACCGCCGCTGGAAGCTCTACCGCAAGCGCCGCGAGCTGCGGTTGCCTCCCGAGCTGCGCTCCGTCACCCAGCTCCGCCCGCTCGCCAGGCCGGTGCAGCGCCGCGCCGACGACGTCCTCGACCGCGCGCGGCAGACCTTGCTGCAACGCTTCGCGCCGCCTGCGCTCGTGGTCAGCCCCGACTACACGCTGGTGCACACGTCGAATGGCGCCAACCGCCTCCTGAACCACCGCGAGGGCACGCCCTCGCTCTCGCTCCTCGATCTCGTCGGCGGCGAGCTGAAGTACGCGCTGGCGGGCGCGCTCGAGCGCGTGCGAGACAGCGCGGCCAGCGCCGTCGTGCGCTATGAAGGGGTGCCCGCCGAGACGCCCGAAGGACCGGTCCGGCTCGCCCTCGCCGTCTCGCGCATCGGCAGCGAGGCCGACCCTTTCCTCGTCACCCTCGAACCCGAGTCGGAACCGGAGACGGCGACCGAGCCGGCCCCCGACGCTCCCCTCGACGATCTCGCCCGCGAGCGCATCGAGTCGCTCGAGCTCGAGCTTCGCCATGCGAAGGAGAACCTCCAGGCGACCATCGAGGAGATGGAGGCCAGCAACGAGGAGCTGCACGCCACCAACGAGGAGCTGATCGCTTCCAATGAGGAGCTGCACAGCGCCAACGAGGAGCTGCAGTCGGTCAACGAGGAGCTCTACACGGTCAACGCGGAGCACCAGCACAAGATCGCCGAGCTCCAGCAGATGACCAACGACATGGAGCACCTCTTCCGGTCGACCGACGTGCACACGGTCTTCCTGGACGAGGAGCTGCGCATCCGGAAGTTCACACCGAAGATGGCCGAGACCTTCCACCTGATCGATGCCGACGAGGGGCGCAGCATCGAGAGCTTCTCGCACCGGCTCCGCCATCCTGCGCTCCACGACGAGCTGCGGCAGGTTCTCGCGAACGGCGAGAAGATCGAGCTGGAGGTCGAGGATCTCGACGACCGCAGCTACCTGATGCGTATCCTGCCCTACCGGCCGCGCGAGCGCGTCGAAGGCGTGGTCCTCACGCTCGTCGACGTCTCGAGCGTCAAGCGCACCGAGCAGCAGCTCGAGGCCCGCGAGGGCGAGCTGGCGGCCATCCTGGAGCACAGCCCGGTGCCGAATCTACGCGCGGAGCGCCGCGGGCGATCTCTTGATGGCCGGCCGCGTGGCGCGGCAGCTCTTCGCCCTCGACGACGCCGCCGAGCCGGGATTGAGCGGGGACGAACGCGACGTCGTCGAGACCGGGGAGACAGTGGTCCGCGAGGAGACCTTCGCGGTCGATGGAACGGAGCGCACGTTCTTGGTGGTGCGCTTCCCGATCGGCCAGAACGGAACGACTCGCGGCGTGGCCGGCATCGCCAACGACATCACCGATCGCAAGCTCTACGAAGAGGAGCAGCGGCACGCCGTCGAGCAGCGGGACCACTTCCTCGCCATGCTCTCGCACGAGCTGCGCAACCCGCTCGCGGCCATCGGCAACGCGGCGGGCGTCATCGGCGCGGCGGACACGCCCGCGCTCCGGAAAGCCGCCGGCGTGCTCTCCCGGCAGACCAAGCACGTGAAGGACCTGCTCGACGATCTGCTCGACGTGAACCGGATCACCCTCGACAGGCTGGTGTTCCGAAAGGAGCCCGTCACGGTGCGGAGCTTGGTCGAACGGACGTTGGAGACGGTGCGGGCGGTCGCCGAGCCGCGCGGGGTGGAGGTGGAGGTCGCGAGCGCTCTACCGGACCGGACGCTGATTGGGGATCCCTCGCGCCTCCAGCAGATGGTGACGAACGTGCTGGTCAATGGAGTGAAGTTCAGCGACCGCGGCAAGCGCGTGTACCTCGAGCTCGAGGAGCGGGATGCCTGTTTGCTCCTGCGTGTCCGCGACCAGGGCGTGGGCCTCGACCCGAGCGACATGGAGCGGATCTTCGAGCTCTTCTATCAGGAGGAGCAGGATCTGGCGCGTGGGGGCGGTGGGCTCGGCGTGGGGCTCAGCTTGGCGCGCTCGATCGCCGAAGCGCACGGCGGGACCATCGCCGCGCGCAGCGAGGGTCGCGGAATGGGTGCCTCGTTCGAGATCACGTTGCCCTGGCCGAGCGAGGAGGAGTTGGCGGCGCACGGTGACGACGGCCCGCCCGCACCGGAGCCGGTCGGCAGCGAGCCCCTCGACGTCGTCGTGGTCGAGGACCAGGAGGACAACCGCGAGATGCTCACGTTGTTCGTCACCCTGCGTGGCCATCACACGACCGGCGTGGGCGACGGCGAGGAAGCGATCGCCACCATCCTCCGCGAGCGGCCGGACCTCGCTTTGGTCGACATCGGTCTGCCGGGCATCGACGGCTACGAGGTCGCGCGTCGCATCCGTGCGCTCGACGATGGACGGAAGCTCTACCTGGTCGCGTTGACCGGTTACGGACGGCCCGAGGATCGCGAACGTGCCAAGAGCGCCGGCTTCGACGAGCACGTGGTGAAGCCGATCTCGCGAGGGGAGCTGGCCCGGCTCCTGGCCGTGGCCGAGCAGCGCCGGACGGACGAGCCGCGCGCCTGAGCCGCGGTCCGTGCTCGAGCTGGCAGGCGCTCGTTCGCCTCTCGAGGCGTCGCGGAGTCCGCCTCGCGGCGAGGTTGGGTGTACGCTTTGCCCTCTCGGGGGAGAAAGGGCTTCGCGTGCGTTCGTTTTGCTTCTTCGCGCTCATGGTCTTGGTCGGTTGCGGTACCTCTCCCGTCGGCGGGGACGCCAGCTTGGACGGGGCCTCCGGCGGCGGGGACGGTGGCCCGGACGCGGGTCCCATCGTCGTGCAGAACCGCGCCGAGGGGGATTGGACGCCCGCCAGCGCGACCTGCGACGCCTTGGACCCGGAGCGCTGCTTCTTGCCCTGGCCGTCCAGCACCTTCACCGAGGTCGACACCAGCACGGCCACCGGCCTCCGGATGAGCGCGCTCGACGTGCGGCAGATCAACGGCCGTGACGACTCCAGCTCCCTCACGCAGGCCGACGGGTTCTCGCGGGTCTCGCCGCTCCTCGCCCACTTCGACGCGCCGCTCGACGATTCCACGCTCCAGGGCGCGGTGCACCTGGTGCTCGCGCAGCACGACCATCCGGACCGCGGTCACGAGGTCCCGCTTCGCATCGACACCGTCGCGCTCGACAACGGCCAGACGCTGATCTACGGCGAACCCGCGGGAGGTGCTCGAGCCCAACGCCGACTACGTCGCCTACATCGACGACGGCATCAAGAACATGGACGGCAGCACGCCAGCGCCGTCCCACGCCGTCGAGGTCGCGCTGGGGCTGGCCGATCCGACGACGCCGGCCGAAGGGCGCATCGCCGGCTACCACGCGCCGACGCGGGCGTTCCTAGGGACGCTGAGCGTCGCGCCCGAGCACGTGGTGCTCGTCTGGGACTTCACCACGCGCAGCGCCGATAACCCCCGCCGCGCGCTCCAGAGCGTCCGCGACGCTGCGCTGGCGGCCATCGACGACGGGAGCGCCGAGGTGATGGTCGACACCGTCACCACGCCGGACGACCCGGCCATCGCGATGATCGTGGTCGGACACTTGGCCAACATGCCCACCTTCCTGATGGACGGTGGCGGGGGCTTCGCCTACGACGCGAGCGGGCTGCCGATGCAGCTCGGCACCAAGGACGCGCCCTTCCGAGTCGTCGTGCCCGCCGGCACCGGCGACTACCACTTCGTCATGTACGGGCACGGCCTGGGTGGCAACGAGCTCGACGACGCGTTCGACTCCGATCTGGCCGGCATCGGCACGGCCAAGGTGGGGATGCGCCTCTACGGCTGGACCGACACCGGCTTCATCACGACGGTCTCGCACCTCGATTACGCGTTCGAGGGGAGCCTCGAGGCGGGAGCGGACCTGGTCGAGGGCATCGCGCACGGCGCGGCGATCCAGCGGGCGCTGGGCGGCATGCTCGGCGACCTGTTGAGCGCGGACATGATCGGCGGGATGACCAACCCGGCGGCCGGGCGCCGGCCCGACATGTCGATCCCCATCTGGGTGGGCGGGTCGCTCGGCGGGACCACCGGCCTCGTCTACGCTTCGGTCGATCACGACATCCACTACGGCGTGCTCAACGTCCCCGGTGCCGCGTGGATGCAGTGGGTCCGCGACTCGTACGTCTTCGACCTCATCCACGGCGTGCTGAAGATCGGCTACCACGACGACATCGACCTGGTGACGGCGCTCACGATCGCGCAGACGAACTTCGATCTCGCCGACGGGGCGGTCTGGAAGGACGTGCTGGAGGCGAACCCGACCGCGTTCCTCCTGCAGGAGAGCATGGGCGATCCGGTGCTGCCGAACCCCGGCACCGAGATGGTGGCGGCGACGACCGGCGCGCGCCTCGTCGGTGGCGTGCTGCAGCCCATCGTCGGAATCGACACCGCCGACGAGGTCACCGAGGGAAGCGGCCTCACGCAGTTCCGCACGCCGGAGACGGGCACTTACCAGATCCACGGCTTCGCCAACCGGGACACCCCCGCCGGCGTCGCGGCGCGGGAGCAGATCTTCGCGTTCCTGCAGTCGGCGTGGGCCGGCGAATCCCACATCGACCCGCCGCCGAGCTGTCCTGCCAGCGGTTGCGATTTCGCTGCGCCGTGATTCGCGGGGAGCTCCAGGGCTCCGCGGAGGAGCGAATCGACGCCGCTGAGCCCGAGTCCGGCTCCTTCAGGGGGCCGGGGGCGCGTTCGTGACGAGCGTTTCGTGGGTGAGGCTCGGGTCGGTCGTGATCCCGAGCACGTAGGGGGCGGTCTCTCCCTGCCCATAGGTGCCGACCCAGACGCTGTAGGTGCCGGGCGCGAACTGCTCTTCGACCGTGGGGTTCATGATCACGCCGGGGTCGGTGTCGTCGTTGCAGAAGTAGCTGCCGTCCGGCTTGCGGATGACGAGCACCGTGTCGGTCTCGGACGCGACCATGATGCGGAGCTTCGGGAAGGGCGCGCCGAGCACGAGCACCCGGTTCGGTTGGGCTGAGATGTACCCCGCGCAGTCTTGGCGCTGGGTCATCTGCGACGCTTGGATCTGGCCCGCGGTCACGCCGCGCTCGATGTGTGGATCCGGCGTGAAGCCCGCCCCCAGGCTGAGCGGCGTGGTGGGCTGCATCGCGCCCGGCGGCACCTGTCCGGGCTGCATTCCGGGAGGCATCGGCGGTTGAGGCATCGGGAGCGGGCTCGGCTCGCCCGGGACGGCCAGCGGCGGATCGAATGTCGGCGGGGTCCCGGTGGGCATCGGCTGCGCTGCGGCCTGCCCTTCGGGCGGCTGCGGTACATCCTCCCCGGGCACCGCGTAGGGGGGGCTCTCGGGCAGGCTCTCTTCCTCCTCGCAGCCGGCGAAGAGCAGCGCGAGCGCGGTGAGCACATCTAGTCGTTTCATTCGTTCGGGCTCCGGTCCGGCGCGCATCATACCAGCGGTCCGCGGGCCTGCGGGCGCGTAGGAGAACGCATTCGCGCGCCGCCGGGAAGGGGGCAGCGCCGTCACGGGATTGGGGGGACGTTGGTCTCGCCGGCCGGTCGCTGTATACCCGCCCTCATGTTCCGACGCGCTCTACCGCTCATCTCGATCCTCACCACGCTCGGTTGCGGCTCCGGCTCCGGCGCGGTTCACCCCGAGTACACGGCGAACGACGGCCGTGCGACGGCCCAGGCAGAGCAGCCCGAAGAGGCGGCCGCCGAGCCGGTCCCCGAGGGCCGCTTACCCGAAGGCGTCACGCCGCTCGCCTACACGCTGTGGATGGAGGTCGTCCCGACCCACGAGCGCTTCCGCGGCCGCGTCGACATCCGCACCCGGCTCGACGCGCCTCATCGCACCATCTGGCTGCACGGCCTCGGGATGAACGTGACTCAGGCGGAGATCCTGCCCGAGGGCGGCGATCCCATCTCCGCCACGTGGGAGCAGGTCAACGACGACGGCGTGGCCTCGCTTCGGGCGGAGTCCGAGGTTCCGGCCGGCGAGGCGATCCTCTCCATCACCTACGACGCGCCCTTCGATCGCCAGCTCAAGGGCCTCTACCGGGTCGACACCGGCGGGCGCTCCTACGCGTTCACGCAGTTCGAGGCGACGAGCGCGCGCATCGCCTTTCCCTGCTTCGACGAGCCTCGCTTCAAGACGCCCTTCGAGCTCACCCTCGCCGTGCCGGACGACGACACGGCCATCGCCAACACGGCGCCGGCCAGCACCCGCGAGCAGGGCGAGCTGAAGGAGGTCCGCTTCGCGCCCACCGAGCCCCTGCCGACCTACCTGGTGGCCATGGCCGTCGGACCGCTCGACGTGGTCGAGCACGCGCCGATTCCGGCCAACGACGTGCGCGACATGCCGATCCCCTTCCGCGGCGTGGCCGCGCACGGCCAGGGCGCCCGGCTCGCCTACGCCCTCGACCACACCGCGGCGCTGGTCCGCTATCTCGAGGAGTACACCGGGATCGCCTATCCCTACGGGAAGCTCGACATCATCGCGGTGCCCGACTTCGCCTCCGGCGCCATGGAGAACGCAGGCGCGATCACCTTCCGCGAGACGCTCCTCTTGCTCGGCGACGACGCGCCCGAGGAGCAGCGCCGGGACTTCGCCTACGTGATGGCCCACGAGCTATCGCATCAGTGGTTCGGCGATCTCGTGACGATGCCGTGGTGGAACGACATCTGGCTCAACGAGTCCTTCGCCACTTGGATGGGCAACAAGACGGTCGAGGGCGTGCATCCGGACTATCACGCGGAGCTCGGGCTCCTGCAGTCGGCGCAGCGCGCGATGCGGAGCGACAGCCTGGTGAGCGCGCGCCAGATCCGGCAACCCATCGAGAGCACCCACGACATCCGCAACGCCTTCGACAGCATCACCTACAGCAAGGGCGGCGCGGTGCTCGGCATGTTCGAGTCGTGGCTCGGCGAGGAGACCTTCCGCGACGGCATCCGCGAGTACCTGAACCGCCACCGCTTCGGCACCGCGACCGCCGACGACCTGCTCGACGCCCTCTCGCAGCTCGCCGGTCGCGACGTGGGCACGCCCTTCCGCACCTTCCTGCTCCAGCCGGGCGTCCCTCTGGTGCAGGTCCACCCGGTCTGCGAGGACGGGCACGCGCGGCTCGAGCTCTCGCAGTCGCGCTACTTCCCGGTCGGCTCGGACGGAGAGCGTGATCACGCTTGGCAGATCCCCTTCTGCGTCCGCTACGCGAACGGACGCGAGGTGCACGACCAGTGCGAGCTCGTCACGGAGCAGCAGGCGCAGATGCAGCTCGAGGGCGGCTGCCCGGACTGGGTCATGCCCAACGCGAACGCGTCCGGCTACTACCGCTTCAGCTTGCCCGCCGAGAGCGTGCACGCCCTGATGGGAGGCGCGTGGTCCCGGCTCGAGGTGCGCGAGCGACTGAGCGCGGCCGACAACCTCATCGCCGCCTTCGACGCCGACACGGTGGACGCGGCCGACGTCTTCGGCAGCCTCGGCCGGGTGGCCTCCGACGACTCGCGCGCGGCCACGGAGCCGATGTCGCTCCTCAGGTGGGCGCGCACGAACCTCGTGCCCAATCCGATGGTGCAAGGGGTCGAGCACTTCGCGGAGCGGCTCTACGCCACGCGGGCGCGCCGGCTCGGCTGGACGCCGCGCCGCAACGAGGACGGCGAGACGGGGCTCCTGCGCCGGGACGTCATCTCGTTCGAGGCCTTCACGGCCCGCTCGGCCCGGAATCCGGCGCGAGGCGGCGGAGCGGGGGCGCCGCTACGTCGGCTTCGGTGGCGACGGTCAGCTCCATGGTGACGTGGTGCCGCAGGACCTCGTCGGCGTCGTGCTGGCGGTGGCGGTGCAGGAGGGTGACCAGGCCTTCTTCGAGCATCTCCTCGAGCTGGCGCACGGGAGCGACGACGCGCTCTTCCGCAGCGAGGCGCTCTCGGCCCTCGGCGCGACCCACGACGAGGCGCTGGGCCGCCGGGCGCTCGAGCTGGCGCTCGATCCGGCGCTCCGGATCAACGAGGTGACCATCACGCTGACCGAGCAGCTCTCGATGGACGAGACCCGGGCCCGCGCCTGGGATTTCATGCGGGAGCACTTCGACGCCATCTTCGCGCGCGTGGCCACCACTCGCGCCGGATTCGCGCCCTGGTATGTCTCCGGGTTCTGCACCGAGGAGCGGGCAGAGGAAGTGGAGAGCTTCTTCGGGCCGCGCATCGAGTCGCTGCCCGGCGGCCCGCGCAACCTGCGCGGCGCGCTCGAGGCCATCCACCTGTGCGCCGCTCGCGTGGACGCGCAGCGCGAGAGCGCCGAGGCGTTCTTCTCTCGCCACCACTGAGCGTCGGCCGGGCTCCGGCCACGAGCTCACGGGGGGAAGTACGGGCTCGCGCCTCGTACCATCGGACATGAGCTCGAAGCGACGCAGCGGCCCCGCGGTTCTCGTGACAATGGTGCTCGCCGGCGTGTTCGTGGGGCTGCCCTCGGAGGGGGACGCGCGCTCGAGCTCCAAGCAGGAGACCGACCCGTGTCCCTGTGCCCTCGGCGGCGCCCAGAGCGCCTGGGTGTCCGGCCCCCATGGGGTGCAGTTCCGACTCACGGCGCGTCCACGCGCCTTCGCGCTCTCGCGACGACCTCCGCCGGAGCTCGTCTTGGAAGCCCGCAATCCGGGCAGCGGCACGCCCGACGCGAGCGCGCACGGCGTCTTCTGCCTCGACGGTGCGGAGTCGATGGCCCTCGGCTTGGCGTTCGGCAACGGGGCACGCCTGCCCGCGTGGAGCGCTCTCGCGCCGGGACAGACGGTCGATGACACTCGAGAGGTCACCTCGTTCATCCACAGGCCCGGGCGGCACACCTTCGCGTACTGCCCCGCTCCTTCGCAGTCCGGCTCTTGGGTGCGAGTGAGCGCGCGGTAGCGCCGAGCCTCGGGGGCCGAGTAGGCCGTGGGTGACGAGCTCGCCCTTGCGCGCTGCTCTCACCCTTCGCCGCGCCCGTCTCGAGCTCAGGCGGTCACGCGGAGCCGGACCACGCCGAGCCGAGCGAGGCCCTTCACCACCAGCCCGGTCGGAATAGAGCTCCCAGCCGCGCACGGCGAAGCTCGGCCGCATCGGGTGCTGGTGGTGGTTGTTCTGCATCATCTCGCCCATCACCACGAGCTCGAGCGGCAGCACGTTCCGCGAGTCGTCCTTGCGGTCGAAGTTGCGGTAACCGAGCCGGTGCCCGAGCCAGTTCACCAAGAAGCCGTGGATGGGTCCCATGAAGAGGTGGACCGCCACCAGCGGCCACAGAAAGGGTGGCGCGAAGAGGACGTAGAGGGCGCCGTAGAGGACGCCCCAGCCGAGCTGACCCGGCAGCCACCAGCCGAGCCGGTCGAGCAGGGGCCACTCCGGGTAGCCGCCTTCGAAGCGCGGCTCGGGGGTGACGCGGCGGTGCGCCAGGTCGTCGAACGCGCGCCGGGTGGCCAGCATCAACCCGAGCGGGCCGCGGTAGTTGTTGGGGGAGTGCGGGTCGCGTGGCCCGTCGCTGTAGGCGTGATGCGCGCGATGCAGCAGGGCGTAGGCCCGCGGCGGCAGGTAGCTCGACCCGAGCGCCAGGTACATCCCGAGATGGAAGACGCGCTCCCACCGCTTCGACATCGAGAACTGCCCGTGGGCGCCGTAGCGGTGCAGGAAGAACGACTGGAAGAAGGCGGCGAGCGTCCAATGGACGACGAAGAAGACCAGAACGAACAGCATCGGTCCTCGCTCCGAGCGCGACGAATCGCCGCGGCGGTCCCGTGTCGGGTGCCTTTGCGCGGCGCGCCGGCTGGGTGTCGGATGCGTTGCGTGCTCCAGCGCTGCTCGCCAGTCCGTTGACGGAACCGTGACGCGAGCCCGATCGGCGTACGAGCGTCGTTGGACAGCCGCGCTCGACCGTCCCGCGGGGCCCGTGGCGACGTCCCGTCGCGGCGTGGAAAACCGCCTGCGACCGGGCGCTCGCGCCCCCGGCTCGGGAAATGCCCCCTTGATCCTGGACGCGATGGGGAATAACTCAGAGGACTGCCTCGGTACGCGAAGGGAATCGCGAGGCCAGGCGCAGCCATCGTGCCGCGCTGCCCGTTGCCCATCGCGAGCCAGGTTTCACCTCTTTCGTTTTTTCTCAGGACGCCGTCCCCCGCGGACGGCAGGGGGTCGATACTCCATGTCGCTCACGAATACGTTGCTCAAGGCGGGCGCGCTCTACGCGCTCGGACGCTTCACCACCAACATCAGCGCCGACGACGTCAAGAAGGTCACCGGCATCTCCGGCGACGACCTGCGCCGCTTCGGGCTCGACCGCGCCGACACGGTCCTCGGGGCGCTCGGGCTGCAGCGCCAGTCCTCGGTGACGAGCTCGACGGTGCTGGTCCTCAGCGGCTTCACCGCGGGCGCGATCGTCGGCGCCGGCGTGACCTTCCTGTTCTACTCGGAGCAGGGCAAGGACGTTCGGCAGAAGGTCGCGGAGTACTTCTCGAGCTCGCACGAGGAGACCGCGCAGGCCGAGGAGAGCCGCCCCAACGGCGTCGAGGCCAAGCCCTCCTGAGGGCCTGCGACCCGAGGAATCGGCGACAGCGAAGGGCGAGCGCGCGCAATCCCCGTGCCCGCCCTTCGCCCCGTCGCGATCTCACGCCGCCGGGCATGCCGCCGCGCTGGCAATCGCCTGCTCGGTGTGCCAGAAACCCGCGCGATGGCCGACTACATCTTCACGATGAAGGGGGTGACGAAGGTCCACCCCCCCGACAAGCGCATCGTCTCCGACCTCTACCTCTCGTTCCTGCCCGGCGCGAAGATCGGCGTCATCGGCCCGAACGGGATGGGCAAGAGCACGCTGCTGCGCATCATGGCCGGCCAGGACACGACGTTCGCCGGCGAGGCGTGGCTGCGTCCGGGGGCGACGGTCGGGTTCGTGCCGCAGGAGCCGGACATCGGCCGCGACCGGACCGTGAAGGACGTCGTCGAAGAGGCGGTCAAGCCGATCAAGGACGTCCTCGCGCGCTTCGAGGAAGTGTCGATGAAGTTCGGCGAGGTCACCTCCGACGAGGAGATGAACGCGCTGCTCGAGGAGCAGGGCAAGCTCCAGGATCAGAATCGACGCGGCCGACGGCTGGAACCTCGACCACACGCTCGAGCTGGCCATGGACGCGCTGCGCCTGCCGCCTGCCGACGAGAGCGTCAACCACCTCTCCGGTGGCGAGAAGCGTCGCGTCGCGCTCTGCCGCGTGCTCCTGCAGAAGCCGGATCTCCTGCTGCTCGACGAGCCGACCAACCACCTCGACGCCGAGAGCGTGGCCTGGCTGGAGCAGCACCTGGCGCAGTACGCCGGCACCATCGTGGCCATCACCCACGACCGCTACTTCCTCGACAACGTGGCCGAGTGGATCCTGGAGCTCGACCGCGGCGACGCCTTCCCCTTCAAGGGCAACTACAGCGCGTGGCTGGAGGCCAAGGAGAAGCGGCTCGAGCTCGAGGAGAAGCAGGAGTCGTCGCGGCAGCGAAAGATCAAGAACGAGCTCGAGTGGGTGCGCGCTTCGCCCAAGGCCCGCCACGCCAAGAGCAAGGCGCGCTTGCAGGCGTTCGACGCGCTGGTCACCGAGAGCGGCAAGAAGAGGCGCGACGCCAACGAGATCGCCATCCCGCCGCCCATCGAGCGGCTGGGCGAGAAGGTGATCGAGGCGCGCGGCATCGCCAAGGCGTTCGGCGATCGACTTCTCTACGAGGATCTCGACTTCCGCATCCCGCGCGGCGCCATCGTCGGCATCATCGGCCCGAACGGCGCCGGCAAGACCACCCTCTTCAAGCTGATCACCGGGCAGGAGAAGCCCGACGCGGGTGAGATCGACGTCGGCGAGACCGTGCAGCTCATGTACGTCGATCAGAGCCGCGACGCGCTCGACGGAGACAAGAACGTGTGGGCCGAGATCAGCGGCGGCGATGACCTGATCCGCGTCGGCAAGCACGAGATCGCCTCTCGCGCCTACGTCGGGCTCTTCAACTTCAAGGGCAGCGATCAGCAGAAGCTGGTCAAGCACCTCTCCGGCGGTGAGCGCAACCGCGTGCACCTGGCCAAGACGCTCACGCAGGGCGGCAACGTGCTCATGCTCGACGAGCCGACCAACGACCTCGACGTCGAGACCTTGCGCTCGCTCGAGTCGGCGCTGCTCGAGTGGCCCGGCTGCGCGTTGATCACGAGCCACGACCGCTGGTTCCTCGACCGCGTCGCCACGCACATCCTGGCGTTCGAGGGCGACAGCCGCGTCGTCTTCTTCGAGGGCGCGTACGACGAGTACGAAGCCGACCGCAAGAAGCGCCTCGGCGCCGAGGCCGAGCGGCCGCACCGCATCAAGTACCGCAAGCTCACCCGCAACTGAGCGTCGCCCTCGTGCGGACACGCGCGTCGGGGATCCACGACCGACGGCGCGGGCGACGGGGTCGCCGGGCCGGTGTCGAGGACGGCTGCTCGTGGTCGCGTTGGCGGAGCGGGCCCACGGGTCTGGATGAACGATGGAGTGAGGACGCGCGTCGGGCGGCGTGACCGTACCTCAGCCCGGAAGGCGCTTGCTCCGGCGTCCACCTCCGCGTACGCACCACGCTCGTGCAGCCGCTGCCGATCGATCCGCATTTGCCCACGTTGGTGGCCGACGTGCGCGAGCGGAGCGGGTTGGTGCTGGTCGCCGAGCCCGGAGCCGGGAAGACCACGCGCTTGCCGCGGGCGCTCTTCGACGCGGGCTTCGCGGAGCGAGGCGAGATCGTGGTCGTGCAGCCGCGGCGCATCGCGGCGCGGATGGCGGCGCGGCGAGTGGCGGAGGAGCTCGGCGAGCCGGTCGGCGGACGCATCGGCTATCGGGTGCGCTTCGAGCAGAAGGTTTCGGCGAAGACGCGGGTCACGTTCGTGACCGAGGGCATCTTGGCCCGCCGGCTGGATCGCGATCCGACGCTGGAGGGCGTGTCGGTCGTCGTCTTCGACGAGCTGCACGAGCGGCATCTCGACTCGGATCTGGCGCTGGCGCGGGCCAGACGCGCGCGCCAGCGAGGCCGCTCCGATCTGGGCATCGTGGCGATGAGCGCGACGCTCGAGGCGGAGCCGGTCGCGCGCTTTCTGGACGCGCCGATCCGGAACGTGGAGGGGCGGGCGTTCCCGGTCGACGTGCGCTTCGCGGAGCGTCCGGACGATCGACCGCTGGAGCGGCGGGTGCGGGCCGCGGTGGTGCGCCTTCTCGACGACCGGCTCGACGGAGACGTGCTGGTCTTCCTGCCGGGCGCGGGCGGAATCCGACGCGCCGCGAAAGAGCTCGAGGGGCCGGCGAAGGCGTTCGGCGTCGACGTGCTCCCGCTCCACGGCGATCTGCCGGCGGAGGCGCAGGACCGCGCGGTGCGGCCGGGCCCGCGGCGGAAGGTGATCCTCTCGACGAACGTGGCCGAGACCTCGCTGACCATCGAGGGCGTGGTCGCCGTCGTCGACAGTGGGCTCGCCCGGATGGCGCGCTGCTCGCCGTGGACGGGGCTCTCGAGCCTGGACACGGTGCCGGTCAGCCGAGCGTCGGCCACGCAGCGAGCGGGCCGCGCCGGTCGCGTCCGGCCGGGCGTCGCCGTGCGGCTCTACACGCGCGGTGATCACGACGCGCGGCCGCTCCGGGATCGACCGGAGATCGAGCGCGTCGATCTGGCCGAGATGGTGCTCTCCCTGATGGCGGCGGGAGAGGATCCGCAGGCGTTCGCCTATCTGGAGCCGCCGCCGGCGCCCGCGCTCGACGCCGCGACCGTCTTGCTAGAGCGGCTCGGTGCCATCGACGGCGCCGCGGTGACCGCGCTCGGCCGCGCCATGCTCACGTTGCCGCTGCACCCGCGGCTCGCGCGGGCGGCTCTCGAAGCGCACGCCCGCGGTCACACGCGTTCGGGTGCGATGCTGGCCGCGCTGATCGCCGAGCGCGAAGTCCGCATCGCCTCTCGTACGCGCATCGGCGAGCGAGATGCCGCGCGCACCGACGAAGTCGCCTCTTCCAATCTCCTCGCGCGCATGGATGAGCTCGACGCGCTGGGCGACAGCTCGGCCTCCACGCTGCGCGGCGCCGGCCTCGACCCGCGCGCCGTGCGGACCGTGCGCGACGCCACGAGGCAGATCCATCGCGCGCTCGAGCGGGTGGAGATCCCGCGCGAGCCGAGCTTCGACGAGGAGAACGCGCTGCTCCTGGCGACCCTGGCGGGCTTCCCCGATCGGGTCGGGAAGAGGCGGCGTCCGGGCGCGAGCGAGGTCGTGCTCTCGGGCGGGGGCTCGGCCAAGCTCAATCCGGCGAGCGCGGTGAAGGAGGCCGAGCTCCTGGTCGCGGTCGACGCGGAGACACGGCAGGGTGGGGCCATCATCCGGCGGGCGAGCGCGATCGATCTCGACATGCTGATGACGCTCTTCCTCGACCGCATCGACGACGTGCGCGAGGTGCGCTTCGAGGCTTCCCGCGGGCGGGTGATCGGCGTGGCCGAGCTCCGCTACGACGGGCTGGCGCTCGAACAGAGCGAGGTCGAGCCGGACCCGGAGGAGGCGGCGCGCGTCTTGGCCGAAGCGGCGCTCTCGGCCGGCATCGGCCGCTTCCTCGACGAGGAAGCGTGGATCGCGCTGAAGCGCAGGTTGGCGTTCGCTCGCGGATTCGACGACACCTTGCCGGAGCTCGACGACGCGTGGCTGCGCCCGCTCCTGGTGCGACTGTCGGAGGGCAAACGGAGCTTCGCCGAGCTGAAGAGCGCGGGTCTCTTCGACTGGGCGCGCGCCGAGCTCGGTCACGACGTCATCGCCCGCCTCGACGCGCTCGCGCCCGCGGCAGTGTCGCTTTCCGGCCGCCGCCGTGTGCCCGTGCGCTACGAGGAGGATCGGCCGCCGTGGATCGCCTCGCGGCTGGCCGACTTCTTCGGATTGAGCGAGGGGCCGAAGGTGGCCGACGGGCGCGTGCCCTTGGTCTTGCACCTCTTGGCGCCGAATCGCCGAGATTTGCAGGTGACCACCGATCTGGCCGGTTTCTGGGAGCGCCACTATCCGGAGCTTCGCCGCTCGCTGATGCGCCGCTATCCGAAGCATCCGTGGCCGGAGGACCCGCGCAGCGCGCGGCCCCCCGAGCGCCGCCCGCGCTGACGGCGCGTGGATCAGGGAAGCGTCACGGTGAGCGTCGAGCTGCCGCTCGGGGTGCTGCTCCCGTAGGCCGCGACGACGACGTAGTAGGTGGTCCCCGCCGTCACGTCGAGCTGCACGAGCGCGTTCGTGCTCGTGCCGCCGTCGTCGTCGCAGGTCAGCTCTGCCGTCGAGTCGCAGGTCGGCGACGAGAAGACCGCCATGACGGTGTCGATGCTGCCCGAGGTCTCGAAGGTCGCGGTCCCGCTGTTGATCGCGGTGACGCGGAACGCGACGTCGGGCTGGCCACCGGTGCTGCCGCAGCTGAAGGGCGTGTGGTCGGCGACGTGGCCCGTGAAGCTGAACGCGAAGCTGCCGCTGGCGGTCACGAGCGTCGCGCTCGAGCAGCTCTCGCCGCCGCCCGCCATCGCGCAGAACCCTCCACCGCAACTCTGCCCCGCCGGGCAGCTCCCACACGAGCCGCCGCATCCGTCGTCACCGCAGGAGAGGCCGTCGCAGCTCGGCGTGCAGGTGTCGCAGAGGCCGGAGAGGCAGCTCTGACCGAGGGCGCAGGCGAGCCCGCAGCCTCCGCAGTTGGCGCTGTCGTTCAGCAGATCGACGCAGTAGCCGTTGCACTCGGACTGGAGGCCGCAGCCTCCGTCGCCGGCGGGGTGACCGGCGTCGTAGTGGTGATAGCCGCGGGTGTCGGCGCAGCCCGCGGCGAAGAGGAGAACGAGGATGGACGGGATGGAGAACGAGGCAGTACGCATGCTCGGCGGAGCATACCCGGCTCCGGGCCGCATCTTCCCTCTCGATCGACGGGTCGATCCGGGGCTTCGTGGTCCCGCGCACGTCGCGACCACGAACGTGGGAACGAGGCGTGGACACGAGCGACTGTCGCGGGCCGATCGAAGGGCTCTCGCGGCGCGGGTCAGGGGACGGTCACGCCGACCGCGCTCGGGTCGAGCATGCTGCCGATGCCGTTGACCATCGCGTCGCGCCCGCCGAGCGCGCCCTGCGCGGAGGGGCCGGCGAAGAGGAACTCGAGGAAGCGCACGACCGAGGAGTGCTCCATCTGCACGTGCGAGACGGTGCCGCGCCGCGCGAAGCGGCCGATCACCAACATGGGAACGCGGGTGCCGTAGGGGATCGGCTGGCCCGCCATGCTCGGCGAGCTCGGATCGTCGGCGGGGAAGGTCTCGATGCTGGCCGGCGGCGAGACGTGGTCGTAGAACCCGCCGCCCTCGTCCCAGGTGAGGATGATCAGCGTGTTGTCCCGGTAGAGCGGCGAGCTCTCGATGGTGGAGACCACCTGATCGACCCAGCGCTCTCCGTCGGTGATGTAGCTCCAGTTCGGGTGCTCGTTCCGCGAGGTGCGGAACTTCACGTACGCGAATTCCGGGAGCTCGCCGGCGGCGACGTCGGCGACGAAGCGGCTCTCGTAGTCGCGCGTGGTCGCCGGGTCGTCGCGGAAGCGCGGGTAGTACTGGAAGGGGATGTCGCTGCCGTCGTAGGTGCAGACCTGCCGGAAGACGATCGACTCCCGGCAGTCCGACGCGTACGTGTGCGTGCACGGGCAGCTCGAGTGCATCGGATCGGTGCAGCCGGCCGCCGCCGCCACCGCGTCGCCGTACCCGTCCGCGTAGACGGCGAAGCTCACGCCGCGGTCGAGCAGCTCGTCGGCGATGGTGCGGCTCGAGAGCTGCTGGTAGCCCTGCGCCGGCCTCGAGAGCTGGCCGGTGATGCAGTTGCTGCCCCACGAGTCGGGCATGATGTCGTTGTCGCGGAACTCGTAGTGCGCGACGGCGAGGTAGACGTCGTTCGACGAGGTCCCGCCGGCGATGGGCTGGAAGTAGCGGTCGGCCAGCGCCCCTTCGTCCGCATAGCCCCAGTAGGTGTCGAGGGTCGGCGAGTCGGCGACGGCGAAAGTGTAGTCGCTCGAGCAGGCGGCCTGCGGCGGCACCAGCGATGAGCTCCCCGGGCAGCCGCCGGTGACGTAGCGGTCCATCGCGCCGTCGTCGATCTGGCAGGTCTCGCAGCTGTAGTCGTGGTTTCGGTCGCGCGCGTAGTTGTCGTCGTCGGTGAGTGAGCGCGGCGTGCTGCCGGACACGCTCGCCGGCGCCGCCTCGCAGCAGCTCGGGCCGCTGGTGCAGGTCGGCCCGCTGCCGGTCGGCGCAGTGCAGTAGTGCCCGAAGTACGCGTCGAAGCTGTGGTTCTCCTGCACGACCAGCACGACGTGCTCGATGTTCGAGGGAGCGCACACGCCGGCGCTCGGACGAGCCGGATCGGCGCCGACCTGGCAGCGGTAGTTGGCCGGGCAGTCGTGGCTGCCGTCGTTGCAGTCGATCGGCGCGCAGTAGCCCCCGGGGAAGGCGTGACCGGGCTGGCGCGCGTGCCGGCACGTGTAGCCCTCGTGGCAGTCCGCGTCGTTCGTGCAGGTCGGCATGCAGTCGCCGAGCTCGCCGGCCGCGATCGGGTCGTCGATCGGGATGCACACGCTCCCGCTCGGGCAAGTCGCGGTCGGGAAGGCGGTCATCGTGCCGGTCCACTCGCCGCCGACCACGCAGTAGGAGTGGCAGGAGCCGCCCACGAAGCCGCTCGGCGCCCGCGTTCCGTCGGGCTGGGTCACGCGGGCCGGCTCGCAGAGCCCGCGGCAGTTGGAGCTTCCGTCGGGCCCGACGCCGCAGGGCGCGCCCTCGCCGGCGCCGGGCTCGTCGGACCCGGGCGCGGTCGTCCGGCAGAAGCCGGTCCACGGATCGCAGTACGCGCTCATGCCGCACTCGGCGTCGTCGGTGCAGACCGGCCAGCAGGCCGCGCTGGAGCTCGCGAAGACGCGGCAGCCGTAGCCGCTCCGGCAGTCCGCGCTCGCCGTGCAGCGAGGCGTGCAGTAGCGCTCGCCGCCGAGGTCCACGCACTCGCCCTCGCTCCCGCAGTCGGCGCTGGTGGCGCAGCTCGTCGTGCACAGGCCGCGCGGAAGGCCGTGGTCGTCTCCGTGCGTCGCGTCGACGCAGACGCCGCTCGGCACCGCGCCGCAGTCGGTGTCGTTGGTGCAGGCACCGAAGAGGCCGCCTTCGCAGGTGCCGGAGACGCAGGTGCCCCCCGTGCCGCAGGCGATCGTGCACGAGCCGCAGTGGGCGTCGTCGCTCGAGGTGTCGACGCACGCGTCGCCGCAGGCCGTGAAGCCGTCGTCGCAGCTCACGCCGCACGCGCTTCCATCGCAGGTCGCGCTCCCGTTCGCGGGCGCCGGGCAAGCCGTGCACGCCTCGCCGCAGCTCTCGACGGAGTCGTTCGCGACGCAGGCTCCGTCGCAGAGGTGTTGGCCGCCCTCGCACGAGGGACCGGCGTCGTCGGCGGAGGCATCGTCGGCGGAGGCATCGTCCGAACCCCCGTCGGCGGGCATCGGAGGGTGATCGCAGCCGGTCAGCACCGACCCGGTCAGCAGCGAGCCGGCCAGCGTGGAGCCGGCCAGCACCGAGCCGGTCAGCACCGAGCCGCTCAGCGAGCCGGCCAGCATCTGACCGGCCAGCACCGTGACCATGGCGAGACGGGAAAGAAACGGCGGTCTGCGCATCGCGTGACGACGATGATCCCACGGAACGCGTCGAGGTCGAGCGCGATGATCGCCCGGCGCGCCGCGCCGCGAGCCGGACGCTGGGACCTCGGACGCGCTTCACGCTGCTGCTGCGGGTCGTCTCGCCCTCCGCTCTACTCGCGCTCCCGCTCTACTCGCCCCCGGCTCCGAGTCCTCTCCTGGCGCGGCTCGTTCGTCAGGTCGGGCCAGGTAGATCGGAGGTCGTGGAGCCTTCTCGACCGCGCCGTTCACGCTCCTGTCGCGGGGAGGCGAGCCATCCGGCGAGCGCGGCTCGTTCGTCAGGTCGGGCCAGGTAGATCGGAGGTCGTGGAGCCTTCTCGACCGCGCCGTTCACGCTCCTGTCGCGGGGAGGCGAGCCATCCGGCGAGCGCGGCTCGTTCGTCAGGTCGGCCCAGGTAGTTCGGAGGTCGTGGAGCCTTCTCGAGCCGCGCCGTTCACGCTCCTGTCGCGGAGAGGCGAGCCATCCGGCGAGCGCGGCTCGTTCCTCAGGTCGGGCCAGGTAAATCGGAGGTCGTGGAGCCTTCTCGGTCGCGCCGTTCGCGCTCCTCCCCCTCCTCGCCGCCATCCGCCGGGTGCGGCTCGTTCGAGAGGTCGGGCCACGGGGAGCGGAGGTAGTCGAGCCGCGGCGGTTGTGCGTGCTCGGGCTCGGGCTCGGCGGGCTCTTCGCACTCCTCGTCGCCGGCGCGCTCGCTCGTGGAACGTCCTTCGGTCGAGCCGGGGCTCTCGCCGTTCAGTCCGCCGAGGATCTCGCGAACCAGCCCGGCCGCCGCGCGTTCGGTCCCGCTGAGGAAGAAGTAGAGCGTGTAGCGCTCGACGGAGCGCGGCAGATAGGCTTCCGAGGGCGGCGCGCTCGGGTTCGGGTTGGTGCCGAGCCCGGTGCCCCAGCCGTAGATGCCCGCCACGCCCGCCTGCACGTCGAAGTCGCCGCGGTGGATGCCGGCGGCGAGGCTGGCGCCGACGCCGTTGACGCGCGCCGGCTGGTAGACGGGCGACGGGCCCGTGATCTGCGGCGCAGCGGACATGTCGGTGAAGATGCCCGCCTGAATCGGCACCAGATCGGCGATCAGCGCATCGATGCCGATGGACGCGTTGGCGGTCACGTTCGCGTACCACTGCCGCGCCACGTAGAGCCCGGGGCTCGGAATCTCGCCGGTCACGGGATCGGGCTGGGGCGCGCCGTAGGTCTGCACCGGATGCGCGCGGCTCCCGATGGGCGCGTAGAGGGCGACGTCGGCGGAGACGAGGAACGAGTCGTTCGCCCGATAGCTCCCGCCGATCCGGAGCTGCCAGGGCGTGGGCAAGTTGCCCGAGAGGTCATTCTGGTCGGCGAAACGCAAGCCACCGATCGTTGCGGGGCTGGCGCCGGCCGTCGTGGCGAAGTTGGAGAAGATGGAGGCGTTGTCGGTGATGGGGATGCGCCCGGGCTGGAGCATCAGCCCGAGCCGCCATTGCGGGTGAAATTGCCAGAGCAGCCCGAGGCGAAAGACGAGCCCGATGGAGCTCAAGCGGGCGCTGCTCTGCGCCGTCAACAGGCTCTCGGCGGTGCGGCGACCGCCCGCCGTCATGATCCCGCCACCGACGAAGCGCTCCTCGGTGTGCAACACGTCGCGCGCGCTCAACCAGCCGCCGATCCCGATGGCCAGGTTCGGCTCGATGCGCAGCCCGTAGCTGACGCCGTACCACTGATCGTTGCTCGACTCATCGACGCGGATGGAGTCGACCACGCCGTGGCTGGGATCGGTGAGGGCGATGCGAAAGCTGCGTTGGATGAAGCGCGGCCGGACGACGGAGATGGCGATGCCGTGCTGCTGGATGCCGTCGGGCCCGCGGTCGCCGAACTTCTGCACGAAGCCGACGAAGATCGGCAGGGCCGGGATGGCGTTGTAGGCGAGGTCGCGCGGGCCGAGGACGCTGCCGTACCCGCCGCGCA
Organism: uncultured Pseudomonadota bacterium; assembly: GCA_963832725.1. Taxonomy (GTDB): domain Bacteria; phylum Myxococcota_A; class Polyangia; order Polyangiales; family Sandaracinaceae; genus JAEZBP01. The sequence goes on along the minus strand of CAWHVG010000005.1, from coordinate 442,244 downwards.
TCCGCCAGCCGTCCGCCGCGATGACCGTGAGGTTGGCCGACGTGCTGCTCCGCAGGATGAGACCGAGGCCGGCCGGGTTGTGATACGAGGCCGAGGGGTCGTCGGCGACGGCGGTGAAGGCGCCGCCCATGCCCATCGCGCGGGTGCCGATCAGGAAGTTCTGATAGTCGAGCTCCTGCGCCGCGGCGCGGCCGCTCGCCAGGGCGAAGAGCGCGCCGGCCAGGGCGAGCTGGACCGGCCGAGAGGATCGCGGGCGACGATGGCCGGCCCGCCTCGTCCGGAGCATGGGGCGCTGCCTTGCAACACGGCGGCCACATCACTGCGGCGTGCAGCCACGCTCCCTCGTCGTAGCGTCGCGCCACGCCGAGCCCTGGCGCACATCTCGCGCGCGGCAGACCCTTCATCCCTCCCGGTCCTTTCGCCGGGGCGCTCCGGGCCGCCGCCGCCGTCACACACCGCGCGACGGGCGTCCGCCGGCGCGAGGGTCAGCGCTGCTCCTGCATCGTCAAGGTCAGCGTGCTGCCCGCCTGGATCCCCGCGTGCGGGACGCGCCAATCGGTCAGCGCCGTTCCGTCGAGTGAAGCTGCCCCGATGTAGGGCGCTCGCTCGCTCGCGTCCGGCGCATCGATGGTGAACGTCCCGTCGCCGATCGCCAGCTCCGCGTGCGTGACCAGCGGGCTCCCGAGCAGGTAGTCGTCCATCCCCGCGATGGGGAAGATCCCCAGCGACGCGAACACCAGCCACGCGCTCATGGTGCCGCCGTCGTCGTTGCCCGGCAGCCCCGTCGGCCCGTCGCCGTACATCGTGTGGGCAATCCAGCGGCTGGTCTCGGCCGAGTCCGCCGGCGAGCCGAGCGCGGTGAAGATGAACGACGCGTGCAGGTCCGGCTCGTTCCCGTGCCAGTAGTACACCGGCGGGAGCGGCGTCCGGCGCTCGCGCCGAGACTGTTGGAAGAGGTCGCGCAGCCGGCTCACGAGCATGTCGCGCCCGCCCATCTGCGCGGCCAGCCCCTCGAGATCGAAGGGCACGTACCAGAGGTACTGCCAGGCGTCGCCCTCGGTGTAGTAGTCCTGCCAGCGATCTTCGCGGAACGTCTCCGCGAAGGTGCCGTCCTCGTGGCGGCCGACGAAGAACCCGCGGTCCGCGTCCCAGACGTTGCGCCAGCTCCCGGCTCGATCGGCGTAGCGCGTCGCGTCGTCGCTCTCGCCGAGCGCGTCGGCCAGCTTCGACATGGCCCAGTCCGCGTAGGCGAACTCCTGCGTCTTCGAGCTGCTCCCGCCGCCCGCCTCCATCGAGATGTATCCGAGCCGCGTGTAGACGTCGATGTTGCCTCGCCCCGCGAAGTCGCCGGTCAGCGTCCCGTCCGCGCTCGCCTTCAAGGCGTCGTAGGCCGCCCGCAGATCGAAGTCGCGGATCCCCTTGCGGTACGAGTCCGCGAAGACGATCGCGGCCGGATCGCCGACCATCCCGCCGGTGTACCCGATGCCGAGCGGCCACCTGGGCATCGCCCCGCCGTCCTGCGCCATCGCGATCAGCGAGCGGAGCATGTCGAGCTGTCGCTCGGGGTAGAGCAGCGTCAACAGAGGATGCAGCGTGCGGAACGTGTCCCAGAGCGAGAAGTCGGTGTAGTAGCTGTAGCCGTCGGCGCTGTGGACCGCCGCGTCGAGCCCGCGGTAGCGGCCGTCGGCGTCCGTGGCCAGCGTCGGCATCAAGAGCGAGTGGTAGAGCGCCGTGTAGAAGCGGCGGATGTCCTCGTCGGTCCGCGCCGCGATCCGCGCTCGCGAGAGCATCGCCTCCCAGGCGTCGCGGCTGTCCTGATGGACGCGGTCGAAGTCGAACGAGGCGCTCTCGGCCTCGAGGTTCGCGCGCGCCCCGTCGAGGTCGACGAAGGAGATCGCCACCTCCGCGTTCACCACGCCGCCGCCCGCGGGATCGAAGGTCACCCACGCACCGGAGTGCGCGCCGGTGGCGCTGGTCTCGCCGCCCGAGAGCGTGTCGTCTTGCCAGACGCCGTGCTCGACGAAGTCGCGGTCGAAGCGGGCCACGAAGTAGACCGGCATCCCGCCGAAGCGCCCCGAGTAGCCGCCGCTGAAGTGCGAGAACCCGCTCACCTCGCGGGTGCTGGGATCGACGGTGATCGCGGCGTCCGTGATCATCACGTCGGAGCCCATGGTGTGCCCGGCGTCGAGCAGGACCCCGAGCGGCGCGCCGTCCTCGAAGGTGTAGCGGTGCAGGGCGACCCGGTCGGTGGAGGTCAGCTCGGCGCGCACGCTGTCGCGCTCGAGGGTGATGGCGAAGTAGCCCGGCGAGGCCTCGCGCGATCCGTCGACCCAGGCCGAGCGCGAGCCCATCTGGGTGACGTAGCTCGGGTCCATCGCCGCGATCGGCATCAGGGCCACCGAGCTGTAGTCCACGATGCCCGTCCCGTGCATCCGCGCGTGGCTGAAGCCGGTCACGTAGGGGTCGTCGTAGGCGAACCCGGCGCAGTGCAAGAACCCCAGCGAGCCGCCCTCGTCGCTGGTGTCCGGGCTGGGCCGAACCATGCCAAAGGGCCGCTGCGGACCGGGGAACGCGCTCCCGATGTCGTTGAAGCCGGTGCCTCCCGTGCCGATGAAGGGGTCGACCAGGTCGACGAAGGGCTCGGCGGCGGCGTGGCTGGGCGGCACCGGGATGGTCGCGTCGACGCCCGCGTCGGCGCTCGCGTCGACGGCGGCGTCGGTTCCGCCGTCCGGCGCGAGGGTGGGTGATCCGCAGCCGAGCGCGAGGGCGGCCAAGAACAGGAAGGAGCGGCGCATGCCGCAACTCTACCTCGGCTTTCGCCCGTGACGGAGGGTGCACACTGTGAACCCGCGTTGCTGCCGCCCGGGGCGCACTTCCCGGTGTTGGAACCGCGGCCGAACTGGCACCCTTCCTGCTTAGGGCCCGCGAATGGGTAAGTCCGTCGCATCGAGGGCGCTGGTGCGCCTCGCTGGCAAGGCGCGACGAGCGAAGATACGCACGTATCTGAGGGAGGAGCAACGCCGCCAGCGAGGATGCAGTGGCGCCCGAATGCAGGAGTTACCCGTTCGCGGGCCCTTAGCGTCCCGCGCGCGGGAGCCCGGGGATGGCTCCGGCCACCCTCTCCTCGTCCCAGGTGGGACGGCCGGGGTTGCGGAGGTGGCCTGTTTTCCTGAACGCTTACAGCCGTGACAGAGAGTCGAGCAAGAAAGACATCGAGGGCGCAGGGCGGTCGGCTCTGCGTCGCCGCGCTCGTGTTGCTCGTCGTGGCGCCGGCCGGTGCGTGCGCGCAGGGCGTGGTCGCGCAAGGGCAGGGTCAGGTGCAGGGCTATGGGCAGGGTCGGGTGCAAGGCTACGGGCAGCCGCGGGGCGTACCCCAAGCGCCGCCGGGCTACGACTACCCGCAGCAATCCTACGGTCAGCCGACCTACCCGAGCGCCCAGCCGGCGTACGGGACACCCACCTACGCGCCGACCTACGGCCCGAGCTACCCGGCGCGCCCGCGGCAGGTGCGGTACGAGCAGCGCGAATCGACCATCAAAGGCCTCTGGATCCCGGGCGCCATCGTCTTCGGCGCGAGCTGGGCCCTCTCCGGCTCGGTGGCGTCCCTCAGCCCCGACGGCGACTACCAAACCTACGCGTGGATCCCGCTGGTCGGTCCGTGGCTGATGCTGACGGTGGCGTCGTCGGACTCGGAGACTGCCGGCGCGCTCGTCGCGGGCGTCACCCAGCTCGCCGGTGCGGTGATGCTCGTGCTCGGTCTCTCGTTACACGACACGATTCGCGTCGCCGTCTACGCGCTCGGTGATCGCCCCCGCTCGCCGCAGCTGGCGCTAGAGCTCCGGCCGGCGCTCGCGGGCGCGACCTTTCGAGCCACGCTCACACATTTCTGATTTGAACCAAGCCGGGCACGACCCGGCGGGGAGGATGCATGAGACGAATCTTGGGTAGCATCGCGGCCGTGGCCGTATGCATGACGGGCGCCGGCCTGGCGCACGCGCAGAGCGCGCAGGTGCAAGGCGAGGCCACCGTGACGGTCGGACCGAACGGCCAGCCGAGCGCGCAAGCGCAGGGCCAGGTCCAGGCGCAGCCCAACGGCTATCAGCAACAGCCCCCTCCCGGCTACGGGCAACAACAGCAGCAATACCCGCAGCAGCAACAGTATCCTCAGCAGCAATACCCGCAGCAGCAACAGTATCCTCAGCAGCAATACCCGCAGCAGCAACAGTATCCTCAGCAGCAGTACCCTCAGCAGCAATACCCGCAGCAGCAGCCCTACTACGCGCCCCAGCCGGTCCAGCCCGCGCAGCCCCGCTACGTCGAGCGCACCGAGTCCACGAAGGCGCTGTGGATCCCCGGCATCATCCTCCTCCCGCTCTCCTACGTGATGACCTGGACCGTCACCACGGCGACCCTCGACGGCTACCGCGACACTGCCTACTGGGCTTGGTCCTGGGTGCCGATCGTGGGGCCGTGGCTGATGATCGGTGAGAGCAGCGGCCTCGGCGCCGGCGAGGTCATGGGCGCGATCGGCGCCGGCATCCTCCAGCTCGGCGGCCTGGCGATGCTCATCCTCGGCCTCACCATCCGCCAGTCGGTGCGGGTGGCGACCTACTCGCTGGACCAGTCGGAGCGCGCGCCGCAGCTCAGCTTCGGCGTCGCCCCCGCGCTGGGCGGCGGCATGCTCACCGCGACGCTCACGCACTTCTGAATCGCAGCATCGAGACGAGCAGACCGGGGCGGGTCCGAGAGGGCTCGCCCCGACTCATTCCGTCGTCTACAGCCGTGGGCCGTGCGGGTGCGAGAAGCACCCGTGCGGGTGCGAGAATCGTCCGTGCGGGTGCGAGAATTGTCCGTGCCGGTGCGAGAAACATCCGTGCGGGTGCGAGAATTGTCCGTGCCGGTGCGAGAAATACTCGTGCGGGTGCGAGGATTGTCCGTGCGGGTGCGAGAAATACTCGTGCGGTGCGAGAATTGTCCGTGCGGGTGCGAGAAATACTCGTGCGGGTGCGAGAAATACTCGTGCGGGTGCGAGAAATACTCGTGCGGGTGCGAGAATTGTCCGTGCGGGTGCGAGAAACATCCGTGCGGGTGCGAGAAATACTCGTGCGCATCCCCAATTGCCCGCGCGCATCCAAAGTTGCCCATGCGGGGGCGAGAATTCCTCTCATCGACTGAGCGAGCCGCAGCCGAGATCGACCGTGGCGGGGGAGCGACCGCGCCGCGTGCCCTCGCGCAGCGAGCGAGCCGCGATCCGCGGCAGCAGTCATGCCGTCCGTGCCGCAGGCGCGGTCGGCGTGCCCCGTCCCAGCATGAAACCCGTCACGGATCATCTCACCGAGCAGGCGGGGGCCGGGGGAGTGCCAGCGACGACTCGGGTGGCCCGTCAACGTGCCGTGCACCGAACGACCTGTCGTTTGGTCGTTCGGTGTGCGGCACCTCGGGTCGGGTTCCTCGTCGGAGGAGCGGGCACTCTCCCGGCCCCCGCCGGACGATCATCCGCGGCAGCGCCGAGCCTACGCCGAAGTGGCAGCGCCGAGCCTACGCCGAAGTGGCAGCGCCGAGCCTACGCCGAAGTGGCAGCGCCGAGCGTCCGGCCAAGTGGCCACGCCGAGCCCGAAAGGACGAGCCCTTAACACGCCGCCGCGTCTCGACGATACTGCCCGTCCACCACGAACCGCGACGAACCGCGACGAACCGCGACGAACCAACCACGAAGGGGGAATCGAACGATGCTCAACCTCGCCACCTTGCTCCGCGAGTCCGCCAAGGCCCACCCCGCGAAGCCCGCCGTCATCGTGGGCGACACCACGCTCCGCTACGGCGAGCTGCACGGGTTCGCGCAGCGCTTCGGCGGCGCGCTGAAGAGCCTCGGCGTCACGCGCGGCAAGCACGTGGCGCTGATGCTCCCGAACGTCCCCCAGTTCACCATCGCGTACTACGGCACCCACTACGCGGGCGGCGCGGTCGTCCCGCTCAACGTGCTGCTGACGGCCGACGAGATCGCCTACCACCTCGAGGACTCCGACGCCGTGACCCTGGTCGTCTGGGAGGGCTTCCTGGAGCAAGCCCAGGCGGCGTTCGCGCGGGTGGACAGCTGCAAGCACCTCATCGTGGCCAAGGGCGACCCGACCGACCTCGCCGCGCCGGAGGGCGTGGAGAACATGACGGCGCTGATCGGCACGAGCGAGCCGCTCCTCGATCTGCCGGACACCATGCCCGACGACACGGCGGTCATCCTCTACACCTCGGGCACGACCGGCCGGCCCAAGGGCGCGGAGCTGACCCAGTTCAACATGTTCTTCAACGCGCTCTACGTGCGCCGGTTCCTCTTGCCGATCGACGAGAGCACCGTCTCGCTGGCCACCCTGCCGCTCTTCCACAGCTTCGGGCAGACGGCCGTGCAGAACGCGACCATCGCGGGCGGCGGCACCCTGGTGCTCCTGCCGCGCTTCGACGCGAAGGCGGCGCTCGATTCTGATGGCCGAGCACCGGGTGACGCTCTTCGCCGGCGTGCCGACCATGTACTTCGCGCTCCTGCACTACCCGGAGGCGGAGACCTACGACCTCGCGCTCCAGCACTGCATCAGCGGCGGCGCGGCGATGCCGGTCGAAGTGATGAAGGCCTTCGACCAGAAGTACGGCGTCAACATCCTGGAGGGCTACGGCTTGAGCGAGACCTCGCCCGTCGCCTCCTTCAACGTGCTCGACCGACCGAAGAAGGCGGGCTCGATCGGGCTGCCCGTCTGGGGCGTCGAGTTCAAGCTGGTCGACGCCGAAGACAACACCGTCAGCGAGGTGGGCGAGCCCGGCGAGATTCTGCATCAAGGGCCACAACGTGATGAAGGGCTACTACAAGAAGCCCGAGGCCAACGAAGAGGCCTTCAGAGGCGGTTGGTTCCACACCGGCGACGTCGGCGTGCGGGACGAGGACGGCTACTACTTCATCGTCGACCGCAAGAAGGACATGATCATCCGCGGCGGCTACAACGTGTACCCGCGCGAGATCGAAGAGGTCCTCTACGCGCACACGGCCGTGGCCGAGGCGGCCGTCATCGGCGTCCCCCACGAGCGCCACGGCGAAGAGGTCAAGGCCGTCATCGCGCTCAAGCAGGGGCAGAGCACCACCGAGCAGGAGATCATCGCGTACTGCAAGGAGAAGCTCGCCGCCTACAAGTATCCGCGCACGGTCGAGATCATCGACGCCCTGCCCAAGGGCCCGACCGGCAAGATCCTCAAGCGCGCGCTGAAGGAGTAGCGGGGTGCGCCCCGGCGCGGACGAGTGGAGGTCGTGGCGCTCGATCGCGCTCGCGAGCGAGCGCCGCTTCGCGTCCGAGGCGTCCGAGCGATGGCACGACGAAGCGAGAGCGATCGCGGGCGCGCCGTGGTTCGAGCGCGAGCTCAGCGGGTAGCTCGGCTCAGCCGTTGACGATGGCGAGCAAGCGGTCGCCGTAGGCCTCGATGCGCGCGGGGCCCATGCCGGCCACGCGCGAGAGCTCGCTCGCGTCGCGAGGCCTGTCGGCGGCGATCTCCATCAGCGTGCGGTCGTGGCAGACGACGTAGGCGGGCACGCCTTGCTCCTTGGCCAGCGCCAGCCGCTCTGCCCGCAAGCGCTCGAAGAGCTCGCCGTCCATGCCGGGCGGCGGTTCCCGCGTCACCTTCGGCCCCTTGGCGCGCTTCTTACGCTTGCCCTCCAGCTCCTCGGGCGGCGGCAAGACCCGGATGGGCGTCTCGCCCTTCATCGCGGCCACGCCGGCGCGGGTCAGGTAGGGCACCGGGAACTGACTCGCGGTGACGTCGGCCAGCCCGGCCGTGATCAGGCGGCGGAGCAGCGCCTGGATCCACGGCGTCGGCCGCTCGCCCAAGAGCCCGTGCGTGCTCAGCCGGTCGAGCCCGAGTCTGCGCACCCGCTGTCCTTCGTCGCCGTGCAGCATCTCCGCCACCGCGCCGAGCCCGGCCCGCCGCCGCACCCGCGCGATCGCGCTCAGCGCCTTCTTCACCACGATGGCGTCGTCGTCGCTCACCGTGCGCTGCTCGCCGCCCGTGCGCTCGAGCCGCTCGCAGACGTCGCAGTGCCCGCAGCCGCCGAGGAGCTCCTGCTCGTCGCCGAAGTAGCGGAGGATGAAGTCGTGGCGGCAGCTCCCCGCTTCCACGTAGCGGAGGAGATCGCGGAAGAGGTTCCACTGCCGGTCGATGAGCTCCTGCGGCGGCCGCTCGCCGTCGCGCCCCGGCAGCTCGATCAGCCGGCGCCTCAGGCCGATGTCGGCCGCGCCGGTGATGAGCAAGCCGAACGCGGGCTTCCCGTCGCGCCCCGCGCGGCCGACCTCCTGGTAGTAGGCCTCGATCGATCCCGGCGCCTGCACGTGCACCACGGTGCGGATGTCGGGCCGGTCGATGCCCATCCCGAACGCGTTGGTGGCCACCACCACGTCCACGTCGCCGTCGGCGAAGGCGTGGCTGACGCGGGCTCGCTCGTCCGGATCGAGCCCGGCGTGGTAGACGCGGGTCTTCCAGCCGCGCTGCCCGATGGACGCCGCCACCTGCTCGGTCTGCCGGCGCGTGCCGCCGTAGACGATGGCGGCGCCCTGCGGTGCGCCCGGCGATCCGAGCGCGTCCTTGATGGCGCCGAGCGCCACCTGCACGCGGCCGCGGTTGCCGTCGATCTCGTCCGCCGCCAGGTGCAGGTTCGGCCGCGCGAACCCGCGCAGGACCAGCTTCACCTGCGGGCCGAGCTTCAGTCGCTCGACGATCTCGTCGCGCACCAGCGGCGTCGCCGTGGCCGTGCAGGCGATCACCCGCGGCGGCGCGATCGCCTCCAGCACCTCGCCGAGGCGCATGTAGTCGGGCCGGAAGTCGTGCCCCCACTGCGAGATGCAGTGCGCCTCGTCGATGGCGATCAGAGGCGGCCTGAGCGCGCGCAGGCTCTCCACCACGCTCGCATGCGCCAGTCGCTCGGGCGCCACGTAGACGAGGCTGTAGCGCCCGTCCCGCAGCCCGCGCGTGCGATCGCGCCGCTCCGATTCGGCCAGGTTCGAGGCGATGTAAGTGGCCGGGATGCCGCGGTCCGAGAGGCCGCGGACCTGATCTTCCATCAGCGCGATCAGCGGCGAGACCACGATCGTCGTCCCCGAGAGCTCGGTGGCGGGGAACTGGTAGCAGAGCGACTTTCCGCCGCCGGTCGGCGCGATGGCGAGCACGCGTCCGTCGTCGTCGAGGAGCGCGTCGATCGCTTCGCGCTGCCAAGGCCGAAACGCGCTCAGCCCGAAGCGTTCCTGGAGCCGCGCCTCCCTCTCGCTCGCCGTGTCCACCATCGATCGCGCCGCACTGTACATAAAACCAGCTCCCCGTCGAACGGAGGCGTCATCGGTTCGCGGGCGCCATCGGATGCGCCGCGCGGGAAAAGACCCGACGCCGAACGAGGAGCGCGGGCGTATCATGCGCCTCTCACGGAGGAGGTGGCATGTCGTCGAGCTCGTTCACGAAGCACGCGTGGCTCCCGATCCTGGGCCTCGCGATCGCGGCCGCGGTCCTGAGCCCGAGCCGCGCCGAGGCGCAGGGCGGCTTCTACGTGGGCGTCGGGGCCGGCCCCGCGGTGCAGCTCCACTCCTGGCCGACCCAGCTCCGGCTGGAGCAGGAGATTGGCTACTACTTCGAGGGCCGACCGGAGGGGTTCTTCCTCGCGTTCACGCCGACGGAGTCGTTCTTCCGCGACGTCTGGATCCTGACCTTCGCGCCGCGTGCCGGGTACATGTTCAACCTCTTCCAGTCGCGCAGCGTGACCTTTCAGCTCGGGCCGACGGGCACGATCCCCGGGCTGGCGCTGGTGGGCTGCTACGGCGGCAACCACTGCGACGCGAAGCCCTACTTCCACTTCAGCTTCTCGCTCATGCTGCGGCTCCTCTTCGATCGCGGGCGTATCGGCGTCTACCTGAGACCGGTGGGGTTCGAGTTCGCGTTCGGCGACCCGCAGCTCACCTGGCACGGGAGCGCCTACCGCTACCTCCTCGACGCCGGCATGCAGTTCCACTTCTGATCGCGCCCTCGCGGTGGTGCGCGCCGTACACTTCATCCCTGGCGGTCGATCCGGGTCGGCCCCAGGTTCGCCGTCGGAGGGACGGAGTGAGCGGACGGGTGCTGATCACGGGGGCGACGGGCTTCGTCGGGACGCGCTTGGGGCATGCGCTCCGAGACGACGGAGCCGAGGTGGTCGCGATTGCTCGCGACGCCGCGCGCGCTCGAAGAGGCGTCGCCGCATCTCACCGACGCGTTCGACTGGGAGGCGCTCGAGGACGGGCGGCGCGAGGAGGTCTTCCGCGGCGTGGACGCGGTCGTGCACCTGGCCGGCGAGTCGGTGGCCGGGCTGTGGACCGCCGACAAGAGGCGGCGCATCGAAGAGAGCCGCCGGCGGGGCACGCGGGCGCTCGTCCGTGCCATGGCGGCGGTGGAGCCGCGCCCGAAGGTGCTCGTGAGCGCGAGCGCGGTCGGCTACTACGGCGACCCGGGCGAGGGCGAGGTGACCGAGGCGCACCCGCCTGGCGACGGGTTCTTGGCGGGGGTCTGCCGCGAGTGGGAAGAGGAGGCCGAGCGCGCGACCGAAGCGGGCCAGCGCGTAGTGCGGCTGCGCATCGGGCTCGTGCTCGGCGCGGAGGGCGGCACGCTGGGGGCGATGCTGCCGGCGTTCAAAGCGGGGCTCGGCGGCAAGATTGGCTCGGGCCGCCAGCTCTGGCCGTGGATCCACGTCGACGACCTCGTCTCGCTCATCCGCCGCGCCCTCGAGGACGAGACCTTCGCCGACGTGTACAACGCCGTGGCGCCGAGCCCGGTGCCGCAGCGCGAGCTGGCGAAGGAGCTCGCCTCGATCCTGCACCGGCCCGCGTTCCTGCCCGCGCCCGCGTTCGCGCTCCGCGCCGTGCTCGGCGACTTCGCGGACGAGATGCTGCTGAGCCGCGAGGTCGTCCCGCGCCGCGCCCTCGACGCCGGCTTCGCGTTCCGCTTCCCCGAGCTCGGCCCGGCGCTCCGCGACCTGCTCGGCTGAGCGTGTGACGCAGCCGCGCGGTGGCGACGCGCGAGGTGGCGACGCGGATCAACGGCTTGCAGCGCGGTCGAGGCGACCTCGTGGGCGACATCGAGGCTCGCGACGCCCTCCCGGGCGCGCTCGGCGCGCGAACGCTGCCCTGGGGACGGCCACATCGATGAGGCGGCGGCGAGATTGGCGCTCCCGTGCCCCTCCCGTCATGGATAGTTTGTACAGCGTCCGCCTGTACACATGCTTGACACTAGCCCTTCGCCGACCGATACCTCAGATGTCGTGGCGCTTCGGCCCCGACGCCCGGAGGTCCTCATGAGCTCGAAGGAGACGAAGATCGCGAAGACGATCGCGTGGTCGGACGGCGCCGCCGTCGTCGGCAGCCGGCAGAACCTCGTCGTGGTCCGCTGGGACGGTCCTCCGAGCGCCGCGCAGCTCCGCGCGCTGGCGGCCCATGCCGACGAGGTCTCGCGCGCCCATCCCGAAGGCGTGGGCCTCTTGAGCGTCATCGTGGACGGCAAGCCGCGCCTTCGCTTCGACGGCGCGATCCGCGAGGAGGTCATCCGGCTCTCCGAGCAGAGCCCCGAGGACGCGCTGGCGGTCGCCCACGTCGTGCTCACGCGCGGTCTCGCCGGCGCCGCCATCCGCGGCATCCTCTCGGCCGTCCTCTCGGTGGCGAAGCCGCGTACGCCTACCCGGCTCTTCGACGCGATGGAGCCGGCCGAAGAGTGGGTCGCGGGAAAGCTCGCCGCGGCCGGCCGGTGGAGCCCGACGGAGGTGGCGGAGGCTTTTGCCTCGCTCGACGCGCACACGGCCGACGAGGCGCACTCCCTGGTCGCCTGAAGACCATCGCCGCCGGAGGGCGGGGCTCGGGGACGTGACGCCTGGCGCGCGAGCGGCTCGCCCGAGGTCCCGCACGCGCGCTCCGACCATATCGGGGCGCGGTCGGTCCGTCGAGCGCGTCGCCCGCGCTCTCCGGCTTCCTGCGCTACCTTGCGGAGGTGCGGTGTGAACGATGGGACTGATCGCGCCCGAGCCGCCTCCCTACGATCCGATGGAGTGGCGAACGCTGCCGCTCGACGAGCGCGGCCGCTTGGTCTGCCAAGCGTGGGCCATGCAGGGCTACGGCGCGCCGGTGGCGATCTATCTGGTCTACGGCCTGAAGGTCGCCGTCTACATCGGCGCGTGGATCCTCTTCTGCGGCTTCTCCCCGAGCCTCGGCCCGGTGCGCGACATCGGCTCGTGGTGGCTCGCGCCGCTGGCGTTTCAGAAGGCCATCCTCTGGAGCATGCTCTTCGAGGTGCTGGGCCTCGGCTGCGGGAGCGGCCCGCTCACCGGCCGCTACTTCCCTCCCGTCGGCGGCTTCCTCTACTTCCTCCGCCCCGGCACCACCAAGCTGCCGATCTTCCCGAAGCTGCCGCTCGTCGGCGGCAGCAGGCGGAGCTGGCTCGACGTCCTCGCGTACGCGGCGCTGGTCGTCGTGCTGGTCTCGCTCTTGGTCTCGCCGACCCTCGACCCGAGGTTGCTCGTCGCCGTGGCCGTGCTGGTGCCGGTGCTCGGCCTCCTCGACCGCACGCTCTTTCTCGCGGCGCGCGCGGAGCACTACTGGGTGACCGTCCTCTGCTTCCTCTTCGCGGGGAACTGGATCGCGGGCGCCAAGGCCGTCCAGCTCGCGCTCTGGTTCTTCGCCGGGTTCAGCAAGCTCAACCACCACTTCCCGGCCGTCGTCTGCGTGATGACCAGCAACGGCCCACTGACGCGCTTTCGATGGCTTCGCGAGCGCATGTACAAGCGCTATCCGGACGACCTGAGGCCCTCGAGGTTGGCCGTGCTGCTCGCACATTTCGGCACGCTGCTCGAGCTCTCGGTGCCGGTCGTGCTCCTGCTCAGCCCGGGCGGCGACTCGCTGGTGGTGGGCATGGTGCTGATGCTGATGCTCCACGCCTACATCACCGGCAACGTGCCGATGGGCGTGCCCATCGAGTGGAACTTCATGGTCGTCTACGGCGGCTTCGCGCTCTTCTGGGCGCACCCGGACGTGACGATCTTCCAGCTCGGCTCGTGGCCGCTCGGCGTCTTCCTGACGCTGGTGGTCGTCGGATTGCCGCTGCTCGGGAACCTCTTCCCGGACCGCCTCTCGTTCCTCTTGTCGATGCGCTACTACGCGGGCAACTGGGCGTACTCGGTGTGGTTCTTCCGCGGGGAGAGCTACCGCAAGCTCGAGAAGCTCACGACCAGCTCGGCCTGGGTGCTCGACCAGCTCGCGCGCTTCTACGACGAGCGCACCTCCCAGGGGATGGTGGGCAAGGTGGTCGGCTTCCGCCTCATGCACCTGCACGGCCGCGCCTTGCCCTTGCTCGTGCCGAAGGCCGTGGACCGGCTCGAGGACTACGAGTGGGTGGACGGCGAGATCGTGGCCGGCCTCGCGCTCGGCTGGAACTTCGGCGACGGTCACCTGCACGACGAGAAGCTCATCGAAGCGATCCAAGCACAGTGCGACTTCGAAGAAGGAGAGCTCCGCTGCGTGCTCGTCGAGTCGCAGGCGCTCGGCAAGAAGCACCTCGACTACCGCATCGTCGACGCGAAGACGGGCGAGCTCGAGCGCGGCCAGCTGGCGGTGGACGAGCTGCGCGCGCGTCAGCCCTGGTCCGCCGTGGCGGCGGTCGAGTCGCCGCGCGCCGCGCCCTGAGCCGAGATCAGCGGAGCGCGCGCTCGATGGAGGTGCGCACGGCGGCGTCTCGCTCGACGGAGAGCTGCGCGCGGAGGGCGCCGGTCGCGTCCGAGCCGCCGATCCGGCCGAGCGCCATCGCGCTCGCTTCGCGGACCACCGACGCCTCGTGGCGGAGGAAGGGGGCGATGTCGCCCACGGCGGCGCGGCCGAAGGCGCGGCCGAGCGCCAGCACGGCCTCGCGGATGAAGAGATCGCTCTGCCCGTCCGCGTGGGCCACGGCCAGCAGGAAGGTGTGCGTGGCCTGCTGAGGGAAGGCGGCGCTCGCGCTCACGGCCCGGATGCGCACGAACCCCGGCTCGCTCTCGTCCGAGTAGAGGTCGATCAGCACCGGCAGCGCCCCCTCGCCGAGTCGCCGCCAGTCGTCCTCGCTCGGGACGTGCTCGATGCCCGAGAGCATGGCGCGAACCCGCTCGCGGGAGGGTGCGGCCTGGGCCGAGGCCACGGCCGGCACCGCGAGCAGCAGGCAGAGGAAGGGGAGGGCTCGTCGTCGAAGCGCGCTCACCCTCGGAGGATAGCAGACGGATGCACCGTGGCAGAGTGGACGAGCGGAGTGGACTGGCGGAGTGGACTGGCGGAGTGGACGAGCGGCCGGCGGTGCTATGCTCCCGCCGCACGATGAGCTGCTGTATGGACCCGGCGGGGGCTGGATCACCGATGCATCTTGCGCGGAGGTGGCGTTGATCCTCCGAACGGAGACCGTCGAGCAGATCATCGACGGCGCGGAGAAGCGGACCTTCGTCAAAGAGGTCCTGATGACACCCGGGCCGGCGCCGCTCGGGATGGTGCGCAAGCGCCTGCCGCCGCCGAGCCCGATGCGCGGCGCCGTCCTGCTCATCCACGGCTACGCCCAGAACCGCTACACCTGGCACAGCTCGCGCCGCTCGTTCGTGAACTACCTGGCCGACGACGGCTGGGACGTGTTCAACGTCGATCTGCGTGGCCACGGCCGCTCGCGTCGCTTCGGCGCGCCCTTCCCGCGGACGCTCGACGACTACATCCAGGAGGACCTGCCCGCGTTCGTCCGCGAGGCGAAGGAGCTCTCGGGACACGATCGGGTCTTCTTGGTGGGCCACTCCATGGGCGGGCTGATCAGCTACTTCGCCGGTGCCACGGGGCTGCGCGCCAACGTGCGCGGCATCGTCTCGGTCGGCTCGCCCTACGTCTTCGGCGAGGGCTCGGCGCTCCTCTTCGGCTTGCGCGAGCTGGCCGCGGCGGTCCGCTGGACGGGCGCGCTCGACTCCAACCCGGCCCTCCCGCTGCGCATCGTCGGCCGGCATCTGAGTCGGCGGCAGTGGATCTGGAACGCCCGCCACCTGCCTCTGCCCATCCGCGCTTGGGCGCCGGACACGGTCGAGCCGGACGTGCTCGAGGAGTACCTCCGGCGCACCTTCGACCGCTCCACGCTGGCCGTGGCCCTCGACATCTTCCGCGCCGGCCGCAACCACGGTTTCAAGAGCGCGGACGGGATGATCGATTACAGCACCGCCTTCGAAATACTCGACCGCCCCCTGCTCGTAGTGGCGGGTACGGAGGACGGATTGGCGCCGCCGGCGTCGGTCCGCCCTGCATACGAGCGCAGCCGCTCGCATGACAAGACCTACCGGGCCTTCCCTTTCGGCCACATCGATCTGGTGGTCGGGAAGGAAGCGACGCGGACGGTCTGGCCGCTCATCCGCAACTGGCTGGCGAGGCGATGACGATGACGACGGTCCTGACGAGCATGGCCCCGGCGAACATGACCCCGACGAACATGGCCCCGGCGAACATGACCCCGACGAACACGGAACAGACCTCCGGGCGCGGCAAGCGAGCCGCGGGAGCGGCGATCGACCGCGTGGCGGGAGAGCGTGTCTCGCCCGCGATGCGCGCGGCGGCCACCGAGGCCGTGGCGCCGTGGGCGGAGCGGTTGGTCCGCTGGCTGGACGATCCCATCCGCATCCCCGGTACGAAGTTCGGCATCGGGCTCGATCCGATCCTCGGGTTCTTCCTGCCCGGCGTCGGCGACACCATCACCGGCGTCGGCTCGGTCAGCCTGCTCTTGCTCGCGCTGAAGGAGCGGGTGCCGACCGTGGTGCTGCTCCGGATGTGCCTGAACATCCTGATCGACACCCTCGGCGGCGTGCTGCCCTTCGCGGGCGACGCGTTCGACGTCGTCTGGCGGAGCAACAAGCGCAACCTCGCGCTCATCGAGAAGTACCGCGACGATCCGGGCGCCGAGCCGACCTGGAAGGACTACGCGCTGATCGGCCTCGGCGTGGCGCTCGCGATCGCGTCGGTGGTGATCCCGATCGTGATCGTCTACGTGATCGGCTTCAGCGCCATCGCCGGCATCGGCTCGCTCTTCCACCACGGCTGAGCCGCTCGAGCGGAGCCATCGGCGCGTGTCGCCGGCGTGGGCAAGGGGGCTGGCTCGCGCAGTACGCCGAGCGGCGCCGGGCCCCTTCGTGTCGCGGTGTTCGGAAGCGGTCGACACGTCGGCTCGCGCGGTACGCCGAGCGGCGCCGGGCCCCTTCGTGTCGCGGTGTTCGGAAGCGGTCGATACGTCGGCTCGCGCGGTACGCCGAGCGGGTCGCGGTTCGTGTCGGCGTGCTCGGACGCGGTCAGCGCCGCTGGGCGCGCAGGTGCTGGACGCGGCGGTCGATCATGGCTCGCTCGGCGCTCTCGCGCGGCAGGCTCCGGGCATACTCGCGGAAGTAGTCGATGGCGTCTTGCGTGTGGTCGAGACGCTCGGCGGTCACCGCGAGGTTGTAGATGACCTCCGGCAGGCGCGCGAAGTTGTAGGCGGCGGTGAACGCGGCCATCGCGGCCTCGTAGCGGCGCCGGCGGAACATCGACACGCCTCGCTCGAAGAAGGTGCGCGCTTCCTGGGTGAGCTCGTCCTCGGAAGGCGGCAGCGCGATGATCTGCTCGCGCTGGCGCCGCGCGATGGCCTCGAGCTCGGTGATCCGTCCCTCGACCTCGTGGCGCTCCGCCGCGTCGGGCGCCGCTTGCTGGAGGTAGTGCCGGTAGAACTCGATGCCGTGCTGCGCGTCGCCCATCCGCTCGTAGGTGCGGGCGACGTTGTAGGCGAGCTCCGGGCTGGGCACGATGCGCCAGGCCGCCAGGAAGCGCTGGAGCGCCTCGTCGAGGCGACCGCCCTGATAGTGCTGCGTGCCCTCGACGAAGAGGTCGCGCGCGCGCTCCACCTGCGCCGGCGTCGGCTCGCGGTGACGGCGATGGCGTTGTGCCTGGGCGCCGATTGGCGAGAGCGCGATCAGCGTGGCCGACAGGACGAGCGCCCAACGAGACATGCCGCCTCGGACGCGGCGGCGAGGAGATGATTCACGCATGCCAGGGCCAAGGTGCCACCTCGGCGCGCGGGCTGTCGAGCGACCGGGGCGAGATCCGATCAGTCGTCGTCGCCGTCGTCGTCGCCGTCCTCGGCGCGCTCCGCGGCCTTGCGGGCCTTCTCGGCGTCCTTGCGGGCCTTCTTCAGCTCGGTCTCGAGCTTGCGCATGCTGCGCTTGAGGTCGCGGACCTCCGCCTTGGTGACGAGCCCGAGGCGCTTGGCGACCTGCTCGACCGCCTGGTCGAAGGACTCCTGCGCTTTCCCGCGCGCCTGGAAGGCCTGCATCATGGCCTTCATCACCCGCTCGTCCTGCATGAGCTTCGCGACCCGCGGGTCCTGGATCAGCTTCATGCCCTGGTTCGTGATCAGCTTCTTGAGGTCCATGGCGCTCTCGCTCCTCGAAGGTCGCTTGGGGTACTGCGCCTCGACCGTCGAGTCAATTCGCGTGCGCGGGCACCGCGCCTACGGAGCCGTGGGGCACGCGCCCGTGCCAGGATGCCCCGCCTGGTTGACAGCCCCCTCCGACGGGCGCTAGAAGCCGGGTCGCCTGAATCGTCATTCAGTCTTGGCCCGGGCCCTTCCCGGTCCACGACACGGAGGTGCTCGAGATGCCCGACGCGAAGACCGACTTCACCAAGAACCTCCCCGAGAAGATCGCGGCCGATCCGGACGCGGCGCGGGCCGTCAACGCCGTCTTCCTGTTCAAGATCGAGGGCGACGACGGGGGCACCTGGACGCTGGACCTCAAGGGGGACGACGTCGGAGTGAAGGACGGCGAGGTCGGAGAGGCCGACTGCACGCTGGAGATGACCTCCGACGACTGGAAGCAGATCAGCGACAACCCGCAGTCCGCGATGGCCCTCTACTTCCAGGGCAAGCTGAAGGTCAGCGGCAACGCCATGCTGGCCACCAAGCTCCAGCAGATCCTGGCCTGAGCTTCCGCGGCTCGGCTGCGACGCGCCCGCGCCTCCGGTCTCGGAGCGCGGGCGCGCGGCGTTTGGGGGGACCGAGCCGCGCCTCAGTTCAGTCTTCGACGTCTTCGGCCAGGTAGCTGAGGATGACCTCGTCGAGGCTCTTCTCGCTCAGCAGGTCGCCGCCGAAGATGGACTCGGAGGACGGGTCCGGGCGCGCCGCCGGGGCGCTGGAGCGGTGGGTGGCGGCGGGCATGGCCGGGCGGGTGACGGAGTAGCGGCCGGCGCTGGAGGGCGTCTCGCGGCGCGCCGCGGGCGCTTGCTCCGCGTCCGCCTGGGCGAGCTTGGCGGCGGCCGCGCGCTCGAGCGCGTCGATGTCCACGTCGGGGCTCGACGGCGCCGGAGCCGACAGGGGAGCGGACGCAGCAGCCAATCCACCATCGTCGTCGTCGACGCCGATGTGCATCTCCGCGATCGCGCGTGCACCCGCTGCCTCGTCGTCGTCGAAGAGCCCGTCGCGCAGCGCGATGAACATCGCCTTGTGCGACTCGCGCATGAGCTTCTTGACGATCCCGGGATAACGGTCGGTCCCGACGTGCTCTTTGTACGTCGTCTTCTTCGACGCGATGATCCGCCCGCCGTCGGCGAACAGGTGCGTGAAGATGTGGCCGTGGGTCGCGCCGGAGTCTTCCGTCTGGATGTGGAAGACCTTCCCGTGGTGGCGGACGTTGGTGTTGTATCCGAGCAGCGGTGAAACGGCCATCGTTCGCGTTCTCGACCCTCGCCGACCCGTTCGGTAGGGCGCAGGCTGCCTGATGGACGGGAAACGTATCACGGCCGTCCAGACCGCGTCACGGCGATGCGACACCCGGCGACGCGGCACTGGCAGCTCCAGTAGCCACTCCGGACGGCCCTCCCTAGCATCTCGAGAAGCCACCGCTCGGCCGTGGTGGCCGAGAAAATGCCCGAATCGCGGGTGATCCGCGTGTGGGTGCAGGTGGCATGCGCTTCGCTTTCGCCGGCGGCCATGACCCGCTCGAGTCGAATCGTCGTCTGTCTCCTCGCGCTCATGGCCTTGCCCGCGAGCCGCGTCCACGCCCAGCGTTGCGATGCCCCGCGCGTGCTCCTCACGGTGGACAAGTCCTCGAGCATGCTCGGTGGGCTGCCGGACGGAGGCACGAAGTGGGACGCCGCGTCGATGGCGATCGCGGAGCTCACCAGCACCTACGCCGATCGGGTCGACTTCGGGCTCCAGGTCTTCCCCTATCCCGATCGCTGCGAGCCGGGTGCGGTGACCCTCGACGTCGCCGCCAATGCCAGCGGTGACATCCTCGCCGCGCTGGGCGACGCGCCCCCGACCGGCGGCAACTACACGCCGATGGCGCAGACCCTCGACGTCGCCGCCAGCTACGCGCCCCTGCTCGACACGGCGCGCAACCGCCACCTCGTCCTCATCACCGACGGCTGGCAGTGGTGCGCCCCCTACGACGCGTCGACCCGCTTCACGCCGGTCGAGTCGGTGCAGCGACTTCGGGAGCTCGGCATCACCGTGCACGTGATCGGCTTCGGTGCCGCGGTCGACGCGCTCACGCTCAACCGCGCGGCGGTGGCTGCGGGCACGGATCTGCCGGGCTGCGACGCGACGCTCAGCGATCCGGGGGCGATGAACCACTGCTACCAGCAGGCCAACGACCTGGTGGACCTGCGCGCCGCGCTCGACTCGATCGCGCGTCTGATCACCGACGAGAGCTGCGACGGCTTCGACAACGACTGCGACGGGATGATCGACGAGGGCTTCGACGTCGACGCCGACGGCTACACCACCTGCGGCGTGGACCCGAGCGCGCCGGCCGACGGTCCCGATCCCGCCGCCGTCGACTGCGACGACGCCGAGGCGGCCATCAACCCGGGCGCGGAGGAGATCTGCGACGGGCTCGACAACGACTGCGACGGCGTGATCGACCCGGGCTGCGACTGCACGGGCGGCGACTACCGCGACTGCGGCACGGACGTCGGCGCCTGCGCGCCCGGGACTCAGAGCTGCGTGAACGGTGCCTGGGGCGCCTGCGATGGCGCGCTGATCGCGACGGACGAGACCTGCGACGGGTTCGACAACGACTGCGACGGGACGGTCGACGAGGACGCCGACGCGGCGTGCGGCGACGGCGAGGTCTGCAGCGCCGACGGGTGCATCCCGCTCACGCCGCCCGACGAGCCGGCGACGCCTCCACCGACGAGCCCGCCGAGGTGACGCCTCCGGAGGACGGAGGCTGTGCGTGCAGCGCGGCTGGGCAGCGGCGCGGGCCGGCGGGCGGGGCGATCTTCGTGACGCTCCTCGCGCTCGGCGCCGTCTTCGTTCGCCGTCGCTGAGCGATCTTCACCGCGGGCTCTTTTCTCGCTCGGCACGGGCTCCCCACGGATTCCCGAGCTTCCGGGCGTGCCGCTGGCGGGGCGATGGGCGGCTCGGATCGCCGGGTCCGATCGCCCGGGGCGGTCCAGGGACTTCCTCGGTCGCCGCGACACGAGTACCGTGGCGGCCATGAACTCGCTTCGCGCTCTCGTGCTCGGCGCCGCGCTCGCGGCGCTCCCCGTGTCGTTCGCGTCCGCCGACGTGGCTCCGGTCCCCGACTCGGGGAGCTCGCAAGACGCCGGCTCCGGCGGCGGGGGGAGCGGTGGCTGCTCGGTGGCTTCCCTCCCGGGTGGTGGCGCGCCGGCGCTGCTGGTGGCTGCCGGCGTCATGGTCGGACTCGTCGTCCGCCGCCGCCGCTGAAGGCTGTCGAGAATCTCCCGCGGCCGGTCCGCCGCCATCTGCCGGCGTTGACGCTCGCGGTGGTGCGTTCGCGGGGCTCCTCACGACGCTTCCAGGTTGGGACCGCCTCGATCGCGGGCCAGGTCCGATGTTGTCGATGAGCGCTCGAGGGCCTCCTCGGCGCGGGCTCTGGGTCCGAAAAGCCCCCGCGATCGGGGCGGCGTGCCTATGTCCCTTTCCCGTGAGACGCGGGAAAGGCGACACCGTGTGCCATCCCGAGACAGGCGAGGCGTCCGTGTCTGCGGAGCGAACGCTCGACGCGCTGGCGATCCCGACCCTCGCCATCGACAGGGAGAGCTGTTTCCGCATCGCCAACCCCGCAGCCCTACAGCTCCTGGGCTACCGGCGCGAGGAGCTGCTCGGTCAGCCGCTGACGGTGATCGTCCCGACGCGTGTCCAGCAGATCGAAGGCCAGCCGATCGTCGAGCATCTGCTCTCACGCGCGGAGACCAAGCCGGGCGTGCCGCTCCGCATGCCGATCGTGCGACGGGACGGAGTCGAGATCGAGGTCGAGTGCGTGGTCGGCGCGGACGGAGGCGCGCCGCTGCTCGTGCTCTCGCTGCAGCGCCGTCCCGAATCGGTCGAGTTCGCCACCGAATCGATCGGCTACGGCGAGACCCTGGAGGAGCGAGAGCAGCGCTACCGACTCGTCTTCGAGCACGCCCCGATCGGCGTCTTCCATTTCGACGCGCGCGGCGTGGTCACGGCTTGCAACGACCTCTTCGTCCGCGTGATCGGCTCCTCGAAGAGCGTCCTGGTCGGCCTGGACATGAAGACCTTGCCGAGCCCGGGGATGGTGGCGTGCGTGCGAGGCGCGCTCGCGGGCGAGCGGACCCACTTCGAGGGCGACTACCACTCGGCGACAGCCTCCAAGGTGACGCCGGTCGAGGTCGAGTTCGCCCCGATCCGAGACCCGCGGGGGGAGGTCATCGGCGGGGTCGGGATCGTCGAGGACGTGACCGAGCGCAAGCGCACCGAGGAGGCGCTCCGCGCGTCGAACGACGCGCTGCGGGCGGTCTTCGAGGCCTCTCCCATCGCCATCGTCGCGCTGGACCGGGACGCCCGCGTGACGCTGTGGAATCGGGCAGCGCAGGCGATGTTCGGCCGCTCCGGTGACGAGGTGCTCGGCCGGCCTCTGCCGAGCCTGCACGGCCGCCGCCTGGCGACCTTCTCCGAGGTGCTGGAGGAGGTCGTGGACGGCCGCCGGCTCGACGCGCTGGAGGTGGAGCTGGTCGCCAGCGACGGAACGCCGATCACCGCCAGCGTCTCCGCGGCCGCGCTCCGGGGCGCGAGCGGCGAGGTGGCGGGGATGATGGCGGCCGTGGCCGACGTGAGCGAGCGCAAGCGCGTGCAGGACGAGCGCGCCCGTCTCCTGGCGCAGGAGCAGGACGCGCGCGAGAGCGCGGAGGAGGCGCTGCGCTTGCGCGACGACTTCCTGGCCATGGCCTCGCACGAGCTGCGCACGCCGGTCTCGTCGCTTCGCCTGGCCATCGAGCAACTGGACGAGATGGCCCTGCAAGGAACCCTCTCGAGGGCACCGCCCGCCCTGATCCAGAAGTGGGTGGGCGTGGCGTCCCGGCAGACGCGGCACCTGGCGGACTTCATCGACGAGCTGGTCGACGTCTCGCGAGAGGACGTGGCGCGGATGGAGCTGTCGCCGATGCCGGTCGACCTCGCCGACGTGGCCCGCACCGTCATCGCTCGCCTGCAACCGCGGATCGATGTCGCGGGCTGCTCCGTCGAGCTGGACGTCGAGCCCGCGTTCGGTCTCATCGACCGCCGGCGCATCGAGCGGGTGGTCTCGATCCTCCTCGACAACGCGCTCAAGTTCGGCCCTCGGAAACCGATCCGCGTCGTCGTCCGGACCGCCGGCGACCGCATCCATCTCTCGGTCGTCGATCAGGGCATCGGGATCGCGGCCGCCCAGCGCGACCGCATCTTCGAGCGCTTCGAGCGGGCGGTGTCCACGCGGCACTACGGCGGGTTGGGGCTCGGGCTCTACATCGCCCGGCGGATCGTGGAGGCGCACGGCGGCACGATCGTCGTCACCAGTGAGGCGCGACGCGGTGCCACGTTCCGCATGGAGCTGCCCGCCACCGCGCAGCGTTGACCGAGCGCGGCCCATCGCGATGCGATCGAGACCCCGACGCGAGCGGGGCGGCGATGCCGGCAGCGCCGATTGAGCCGCACTGGCCTCGGGGCGACGGAAGAGCTTCAGCGCGCGTCGAGCAGGCGGACGGCGCGAGCGCGAAGCCTCGGCGGCCGGCCTTCCTCACCGGGGACGAGACGCACGTCGAGCAGGAGGTCCGCGTTCATCTGACCGGCGCGCCGCCGGAGCTCGGTGAAGGCCACCGCTTCACGTTGCGGGGGCGCGTCGATGAGCAGGATCGCGACCTCCTCGTAGGGGCGGCCGTGGAGCAGATCGCGGGCGCGGATGGCCACGCCCGTGAAGTGCGTGGGCCCCGAGCCGTCGACCGGCGGCGTGATCTGGATGTTGGTCAGCCCGCCCGCGCCGAGCTGCGCGGCGCGCGTCCGCAGGTCGGCGATCCCCATGGACTCGCGGCCTCGCGGCTCGGTCACCTGCACCACGCCGAGGATCTCCGGCTGCTCCCCGTCGAGTAGGTAGACCAGCGGGACCTGCTCGCCGCGCCGGCGATCGGCGGCCGTCGCCTGGTCGTAGGGGACGCTGCCGGGCGGCGGCGCGGTCGCGTGCGCTGGCCGCCGCGAGCGCGCTTCGCCCGAGTTGTAGCCGTAGCGCCAGCGACCGCAGCCGGGCCCCAGGCTCGCGACACACAGGAGCGCTACGATCACCTGTCCGCGACGTGCGTGTCCAACCATGACCGCCTCACTGTCCCTGGACCTGTCCCTGCACCTGCACGGGGATCTGTCCCTCGACCGGCACCTGCCCCTGCGCCTGCGGGACGGGTTCTGCGTCTGCCCCGTGCTGCGTGTAGGTCGAGGTCGGCCGCGATCCGTCGGGGCTCATGATCCACTCGCCGTCGTCGTCGCGGTACAACGCCGTCCTACCGCACCCGGTCGCGCGCATGTAGGGGCCGACGCCGTGTACGGTCACCTGGCCGACGGGGCACTCGAATTCCACGCTGGCGCGCTCATCCAGGCCGGTCTCGTAGCCGCAGCCGCGCGAGTTGCAGATCGTCCACATCTCGTAGGTCTGTCCGCATCCGGCGAAGGTGTGCCGATACCATTCGGTACGCGGGATACGTCCGTAGTCGGTACGCTCCACCTGATTCGAGGGACAGTCGAGATAGAAGCTCACCAGGTAGTTCATGCGGCGTACGACCCATCCGTCGATACCGTAGCGCTGCTGGTACGCGGTCGACGGGCGGTAGTAGCCCGCGCAGCCGCTGATTCCGAGGGCCGAGATCAGGCCCATGGCGAATAGTAGGCGTCGCTTCCACATTACCTATTCGAGACGGAACAACCACGCTTTGGGTTCCGAGTCCGCGCTGAGCCACGTACGAAGCGCCTCGTGCGTCACGCTTCCAGGACGCTCGCCATGAACCGGGAGAACCGGTCCCCGCTCCCCTCGACGAGGGGCGCTGCGCTCTTCGCTTGCGCGGCGCCCGTGCGAGCGGCGACTCTGAGCGCATGATGCCCCGAACCCTCGCCGCCGCGCTGCTGGCTCTCACCGCTTGCTCGAATGGTCCGAGCGTCGGCCATTGTGCCGGGATCGCCTGCGGCGCTTGCCCGCCGCCGATCACGTTGACCATCGTCACGAGCGACGGGTCGACGCCGTCGGTGAGCGGCGACGTCGAGCTCGCCTGTTCGACGACCGGCGACACCACCACCTGCTTCGCCACGTCCGACGTTCAGCCCGGCACTTACTCGTTCACCGTCACCACGCCTTCAGGCGCCTCGCAGGACACCAGCTTGACCCTCGGAGCGGGCGACACCGGTTGCTGTGCGTGCCCCGTCCAGGAGGGCACGGCGGAGGTGCGCTTCGACACGAACGATGCCGGCGCGGCCGACGACGGGGGCGCGAGCGACGCCGGCTCGACGCCCGACGCGTCCGCGAGCGCCGCCGACGCGGGCCTCGAGGACGCGAGCGCCGACGCCGCCGTTTCCTGCCGCCCCGATCGGGTCGAGTTCCCGATGGGCGGCGATCTCTCGCCCGGCACCTACTGCGACGCTCTCTTCGTGTGTGTCGCCGACGCGAGCGCCGCCGCGGCGGTCGAGGCCGCTTCATCCGCGTTCGACTGCACGGTTGGCCCGGGCGATCCCTGCACGGGTGGCGTCCGCTGTGCGTACGGAGGTGTCGGCGGCGGCTCCACCTTCGAAGAGGCCGAGATCGCCGCCATCTGCGCGGTCACGGTCCTCGAGCCGCCGCCCGATCGCGTCCTCTGCCGCGTCTACGTCTGAATCCTTCGCGGCGGGGTTCAGCGACGCAGGCCGGCGTGTAGCGCGTCGCCCAGATCGTTGGCCGCGTGGGCGGCGGCGTCGATGATCCCACCCATGCTGATGAACCCGTGGATCAACGAGTCGTAGCAGCGGCTCGTCGTCGGGGCGCCCGCCGCCCGGAGCGCGTCCGCGTAGGCGTCGCCTTCGTCGCGCAGCGGATCGAACCCGGCGGTGGCCACATGCGCCGGCGGCAGCCCGGCCAGCTCCGCCGTCACGATCGGCGATGCGCGCGGGTCACGCTGCTGCTCCACCGCCGTCAGGTAGTTCGCCAAGAACCAATCGATCATCGACGTCGTCAGGAAGTAGTCGCCGCCGAGCGTCCGGTGCGAGTCGAACGTGCGGTTCATGTCGGTCCCCGGGTAGATCAAGAGCTGGAACGCCGGCATCGGGCCTCCGCGCCGCCGCATCTCCTGCGCTACCACCGCCGCCAGGTTGCCGCCCGCCGAGTCGCCGGCCACCGCGATCCGGGCCGGATCCACCCCGAGCGAGGCGGCGTTCGCGTGTACCCACTCGAACGCCGCGGCGGCGTCGTCCACGGCCGTGGGGAAGGGATGCTCCGGCGCCAGCCGGTAGTCGACCGAGATCACCGTCGCGCCGGCGCGAGCGGTGAGCAGACGGCAGAAGCGGTCGTGGCTGACGATGCTGCCGATCACGAACCCGCCGCCGTGGAAGTAGACCGTCGCCGGTCGCTCGCCTCCGCCGAAGGGTGTGTACACCCGGAACGGGATCTCCGCGTCGGCGACCGAGAACGAGCCGTCCTCCACCTTCGCGACCGGGGTCTCGGGGATGTCCGCCACCAACGAGAGCCGGTCCATCTCCTGTCGGGCGCGCTCGGGTCCGAGCTGGTCGAGGGTCGGCCGACCGGAGCGGGCCAAGAGCTGCAGCATCGCGTGGATCTGCGGGTCGAGGCGGGCCCCGCGGTCGTTCACCGGGAGCGTCCCGAAGATCGGCGAGCGAAACGGCGGTGTGCGCGATGTGCCTCACCAGCGACGTCAAGGGCATGGACATGGTGGCGTTCTTACACCGCCCGGGCCGTGGAGGCAGGTGCTCGCGCGGCTTGACTGGCAGGGGCGGAAGCGTTTGAGTTCCCGTGACATGGAAGACATCGCACGAGCCGCCGCCCCCGAGCTGTCGAGCGCTCCCCCGCCGCCGGCTCAAAGCGAGCGCCGCGGCTCGGTGTTCGCGGGTGATTTGGTCGGTCAGGGGAACTGGGTCTCGCTCGTGACGTGGGCGATCCTCTTCGCGGGGCCGCTCGCGGTGCTGATCACCGCCGCCATGCTCACCCCGTCCTCCGCGGGCCACGGCACCCACACCCAGCTCGGGCTCCCGCCCTGCGGGTTCTTGGTCTACACGGGCTATCCGTGCCCCGGCTGCGGCCTGACGACGTCGTTCTCGAACATGATCCGCTTCCAGGTCGGCGGCGCCTTCCACGCCAACCCCTTCGGCATCCTGCTCTTCCTCTGCACCGCGGCGATGGTGCCGCTCTCGCTCTTCGGCATGGTCCGGCGCACGCCGGTCGTGGACACCCTCGACCGGCTGCACGCGGAGAAGATCGCGATCGGGCTCTCGATCGTCTCGATCACCGTGTGGGTGATTCGCGTGGGGATGCAGTACTTCGGAGTTTGAGAGGCGCGGCGCACGAGGTGCGGTCGGAGGGCGTGGCCGGCGTGAGGGACCAGAGAGCATGAGCCGGGCACCGCGACGCAGAAAGGCCGCATCCTCGTTGTCGCCGGGCATGGTGGTGGCGGGCCGCTACCGGCTGGAGGGCCAGCTCGGCGAAGGCGGCATGGCGGAGGTCTTCCGGGCGGAGGACACCCAGAGCGGCCGCCACGTCGCCGTCAAGGTGCTGCGGGCGGACATCGCGACCAACCCGGAGGCCGTGGAGCGCACCAAGCGCGAGGGCGAGCTGCTCAGTCAGCTCGACAACCCCGCCATCGTCAGCGTCGAGGACTTCGGCGAGATGGAGGACGGCACCGTCTTCCTCGTCATGGAGCTGCTCGAGGGCGAGACCCTCGGCGAGCGCATGCGCCGCGGCGCGCTGGATCCGACCGAGCTGGCGCCGATCGTCGCGGGCACCTGCGCCGGGCTCCACGCCGCGCACGCCCGCGGCATCGTCCACCGCGATTCTGAAGCCGGACAACATCTTCCTCTGCCCGAGCGACTACGGCCTCCAGGTCAAGCTCCTCGACTTCGGCATTTCCAAGGTCTACGGCAGCGAGAAGCTCACGCAGACGGGCGAGATCCTGGGCACGCCGCGCTACATGAGCCCCGAGCAGCTCGGCGCCGAGCACGACGTCGACGCGCGGGCGGACGTCTATGCGCTGGGCGTGATCCTCTACGAGGCGCTGGCGGAGAAGCCGCCCTTCCTCGCCTCGACGCCGACCGATCTCATCATCGCCATCCTCAACGGCAAGGTGGCTCCGCTGCGCAGCGTCCGGCCGGATCTGCCGCCGGGCGTCGAGTCGGTGGTCATGCGCGCGATGTCCAAGGTGCGGGCGGCGCGCTTCGACACCGCCATGGCGCTGGCCGAGGCGTATATCGACGCGGTCGGAGGCGTGGCGGCCGTGCGGGGACAGCAGCGCCGGGGCATGGCCACCCGCGCGATGGGCGGGATGCGGACTGGGCCGGCGATCGAGCCGCCCAAGCCCGAAGTCCCGGCCACCCGACCGCCACCTGCGCCGGCCGGCGGAGACGAGGTCGCCGGTCACCTTCGCATCGGCACCTTCAGCGGCATGGGCGCCGACGCGCCACCTCCCGGCGGAGCCCCCCTCGAGGGGCGGATTGACAAGCACACGGCGGTCATGGGCGCCTCGGCCAGCCCCGCCGTGCCGAGCGTGGTGAGCGAGCCGAAGGTCCTGCAGCCGGCGAAGGACCACTCCTGGGTCGCGCACGCCGCGACGCAGGGGATGCCCGCGACGCGCTCTCCGGACGTCGAGCCGCCTCGCCCCATGCCTCACACCCGCGCCTCGACGTTCGATGACCTCCCGCCGCCTCCGCCGGCCAAGCCGCGCAACGTCCCGGCGACGGCGCTCATGGACGCGTCGCAGAGCTTCTCCCTGGC
Organism: uncultured Pseudomonadota bacterium; assembly: GCA_963832725.1. Lineage (GTDB taxonomy): Bacteria > Myxococcota_A > Polyangia > Polyangiales > Sandaracinaceae > JAEZBP01. Next base: position 413,962 of record CAWHVG010000005.1, on the reverse strand, counting down.
CGACGAGCCGCCCGTGGCCGCCGTCCCCGCGCCCCCGCGCCGTGGCGGGAGCCGCGCGCTGCTGATCTTCGGCGCGCTGCTCGCGGGCGCGGCCAGCGCCGGGCTGGTCATCCTCGGCCTCAGCCACCTCGGGAGCGAGCGGCGGCACGAGGGAGAGGCGCTCGGCGCGGAGGCGCAGACCCCGATCCCGTCCGCGGAGGACGTCAACCGCGAGCCTCCGGCCAGCGGCGCCGACGCGGGCACGGCGGCTGCGGCGACCGAAGAGGGAGCGCCCTCGGAAGCGGAGGCTCCGTCCGAAGCTTCCGCCGCGCCGGTGCACCATCGCGAGCACCGCACCCGACGGCGCAGCCACGAGCACACCGAGCAGCAGCCGGAGGAGACGCCCGCCATCCACGTCCCCGACCTGCAGGAGATTCCTCCCCGCGGGCAGCTCATCGGGGAGCGGCTCGTCGTCGAACAGCGGCCAGCCGACACTGGCCGACCGCCTCCGCAACGCACAGCAAGCGTTGCGAGGCGGACAGCCACAGCGCTGCGTCGAGATCCTGAACGAAGCCATCGCGCAGGGCGCGCCGACCATCGCGCTCCGCCGTCGGGCCGACTGCCTGAACGCGGCGGGCGAGCGGGATGCGGCGATTCGCGACTACCAGCGCTTCTGCCGCCTCGTGCCCGACCATCCGGCCATCGCCGAGGTCCGCCCGCTCCTCGAGAGCTGGGGCCGCACCTGCCCCTGACGAAGTCTCGCTCCTCGGCTCTCGACGGGACGAGCCGTCGGTCCGAACGTACCCGGGCGCCGTCGTACGGCGATTTCCGTCGGGCTCGGTACTTCGACGGACTGCCGACGGAGATCCCGCTCTCGGAGCGCCTCCCGCTCTGATAGCGTCGCCGGGCAGTGACCTCGCGATCGATCGTGCTCGGGCTCGCGCTCTTGCTGGGCGGCTGCGCGGCGAACGTCGCGCCGGACGAGGGCCTCGTCTTCGATCCCTGCGGTGTCACCGTCGTCGCCGCGGCGGACAGCCTCCCGACCGAGCTCGCGGGCATCGACGCGGGCCTGCAGCTCTGGAACGACGCCGCCGGCCTCGGGGCCACCCGCGTCGCCGGCGGCGAAGGCGCGATCCCCATCCGCTTCGCGCTCTCGATCCCCGCCTTCTTCGGACGCTACCAAGCCAGCGAGGGCAGCATCGTCGTCAATCGGGACATCGACGATCCGAGTGTGCGAGCCATCGTCGTCGCGCACGAGCTCGGCCACGCCTTCGGCCTCGAACACATCCCGACCCAGACCGAGCTGTCGCTGATGAACCCAGCCAACACCACGGTCCCACCCACCGCCGGGGACGTCGCGCGCGTTCGTGCGCTCTGGGGTGATTGTCCGTCGTCCGGCACTGGGGATTGAACCCGCATAACCGCTCCTCGCGATCTTTCTTCTCCGGCTGGTCGGGTCTAACGCCTGCGGAGGGGGCAGATGAAAGGAGCAATCCATGATGCGAAAGACGACGCTCGCGGCGCTCGCCTCGACGCTACTGCTCATGACCTCGCCTGCATACGCGCAGGAAGGCCTCATCCCGTTCGGTGTCGGTGTGGACCAGATGCACTCGGCGCCGAGCCTGGTGGGGATCCAAGTGACGGGCGGTGGCAGCGTCACCGACTTCACGGAGAGATACGCACGGAGCTTCACCAACGTCGGCGGTGGCTGGAACGTCCGCGTGGGATTTTTGACTCGTTTTCTGATCAGCGGTGAGATCCAATACATCGGCACCGCCCAGCGGATCAACGCGGTCGGTTTGGACAACAACGCCGTCCTCTTGTCGAACGGCGCCGAGTTCAACCTGCGCCTGAACATCCTCCCGGGATGATCCAACCGTACGTGTTCGGCGGCATCGGCTACCGTCACTACAACATCACCAACACCGCCACCAACACCTCGGCGCTGCAGCGAAGTGACAACATCGGCATGGTCCCTGTCGGTGGTGGTCTCCTCTTCCGCATCGGGAGTTGGTTCATCATCGACGCGCGCGGCACCTTCCGCTGGGCGTTCGACGACAACATGCTGGTGAACCCCGTCAGCTCGGGCATCGGCATGAGCACCTGGTCGGGCACGCTGAACCTCGGCGCCGAGTTCTGAGTCGAAGGGAGTGAGCGCGTCGGAGCCCGATCGCCGAGAGGCGGTCGGGCGCTCGGCGTTCCCTGCGGGCCTCCAGGTCCAGAACGTGCGCGGCGACGTTCGCCCCGCGCGCGAACCGCATCGAGCTCGCCCCGAGGGGCGCTGGGGAGTGGGAGTGGGTTCGGTCGCCGGACGGACGACCTCCTCTCCTCACTTCGCGAGGGGCAGGGTGAAGCAGAACGTGCTCCCCGCATCCTCCTCGCTTTCAGCCCAGATCCGTCCGCCGTGCGCGGTCGCGAGACCTTGTGCGATGGAGAGACCGAGGCCCGCTCCGGCGCGCCCCGCGTGCTCCATCTGCCAGTACCGGTCGAACACGTGAGCGATCGCCGCCGGCGGGATTCCGATCCCCGTGTCGGTCACGCAGATTTGCGCAGTGTCGTCTCGCTGCTCGGCTTTCACGGTGATGGAACCGCCGGCGGGCGTGAACTTGATCGCGTTTCCGACCAGATTGCCGAGCACCTGCAGAACGCGCTCGCGGTCGCACCGAAGGTCGAGCGCCGGCGGAGGCTCGAGCACGAGTCGGAGCCCGGCCGCGGTCGCCTGAGGCCCGTTGTTCTCGATACACTCCTCGAGAAGCTGCGCCAGCGCGTGCGTGGAGAGCTGCAAGCCGAACTGTCCGGACTCGATGTTGGAGATGTCCAGCAGGTCCTCGACCAGTCGGTTCGCGCGTGCTGACGCGCGTTGGATTCGCTCGAGGGCGAGCTGTACTTGCGCCGGCGGCAGTGGCGTTTCCAAGAGAACTTGGGTGGCCATCATCACCGAGGAGAGCGGGTTTCGGAGGTCGTGAGAGACGAGGGAGAGCAGCTCCTGGCGCGCGCGGGTCGCGTGCTGCGCCTGCTCGAAGAGACGCGCGTTGTCGGCTGCCAGTGCCGCCCGTCGCGCCAGGTCTTCGGCGAACGCGAATTCACGCGGGCCGAAGCGCCTGCTCGACCGCAGCGCGCCGAAGGTCAACGCACCGATCGTGCGTTCCCGCGCGATCAGCGGCACGACCATCATCGACGAGAGCCCGCTTTCGTCGATCATGCGTGCGTGCTCGTCGTCTTGGGCCACGTCGGCGGTGGAGACCTCCGTCATCAGCGTGGCTTCGCCCTCGCGCAGCGCCCTGGCCAACGGGCTCGTTCCCTCGGCCGAGGGAGTGAAGCGTCGCACCGACTCCGCGAGCTCGTCGTGTTCGCCGGTCGCGAACACCACGTCGATGCGATGGACGCGCCGATTTTCGTCGAGCTCGTCGACCACGCATACGTCGGCGAGCAGTGGGACCGCGGCGTGGGCGATCTGGGAGAGCGTGGTCCGAACCTCGAGCGACGAGCCGAGGAGCTCGCCCATCTGGGCGAGGAAGCGCTGCTCGCGCTCGGCGCGGCGGACGTCGAGCAGATCCCGGAACACCAGCACCACACCGCTCACCTCACCACCCTTGCGGAGCGGGGCTGCGGTGAAGCTCACGGGAATCGGCGAGCCGCCGGGCGGGGCGAAGCAGGTTGCGTCGTCGCGGAGCCTTTTCCCGTCGCGGAGCACCCGAGCGAGCGGGTATTGGGCTCCTTCGAGCCGCGTTCCGTCTTCACGCGTGATCCGGAGGATCTGGTCGATGGGCACGCCCGGCTGTCCGCCGCCGAAGCATGGCCTCCGCCGCCGGGTTGAGGAAGGTCACGCAAAGGTCTTGGTTCACCGCCAGGACGCCTTCGCCGAGGCTGGTGGTCACTGCGCGGTTGAGCTCGAGCTGCAGAGCGACTCGCTCGGCCGCGTCGTGCGCGTCGGTGACGTCGATCGAGACCCCTTGCCAGCATGCTCGGCCTTCGGTGTCGGCGAGATGCACGCCCGTGTGGAACCAGCGGACGCTGCCATCGTGGGCGACCATGCGGTGCTCGACGCTTCGGTCCTTGCGCTCGGAGAGCACCGTGGTCAGCGCGCTTTCCATCACCGCGCGGTCCGCCGGATGGACGCGATCGAGGAGGTCTCGACCCTTCCACTGATCGATGCCGAGCAGCTCTGCGGCGCGCGCGCTCACGTAGTTCAATCGCCGGTCGGGGGCGGATGACTCCCACACGAACGCGCGGTCGAGGTTGTCGACCAGCGCTTCGTAGCGATGCTGCAGCGCCTCGGCGTGGGCACGGCCGCGCTCGGCCTCGGCTCGCCGTGCCTCCGCCTCCGCCCGGCGTGCCTCGACGGCGCGCTGCCGATCGATCGCCAAGGCGAGCTGATTCACCACCGTGTTGATGAACGCGAGGTCCCTCTCGTCGAGGGGCACCGCACCTTCGACCTCCAGGGCCCCGAAGATGGCCCCACCGCTGACCACGAGGGGAAGCAGCACGAAGGCCGCGTGCTCCGCCTCGCCGTCCGACCGCGCACCGCGGAGCACCGCCGGCTCGGTGGTGTCGACGTCGACCTGCGCGGACACGACCTGCCCCGCGAGCTTTGGGTACGCCTCTCGTGCGAACGCGATCGCGGTCTCCTGACGCTCCGCGCTCGTACCCGCAGCAAACCACAGGCACGCGAGCGCCGGGGCGCCCCCTTCGTCCAGCACCAGGACCGCCGTGCGCAGCGGGACGACCTCGGCCATCAGTCCGAGGACCGCCGACACGTCCCGCTTCACGCTCTCGAAGCGGGTCAGGATCCTGCTCACCAGGAAGAGGAGCTCGAGACGCCTCTTCTCCGAGTCCGTTGTCGGTTCGGAGCTCCGCGAGGCGTCGCTGCGACCGTCGCCGGCAGTCCCCCCGCCGTCGCTCGCGTGCTTGGCCGCTCTGTGAGAGCTGGACGTCATCGCTTCCCCCCGAGGTCGAATCAGCGCCGCTGCTCGCTTCCTTGCTCCTCCGGCGGTTTCGCATCGCCGAGTCGGAGCCCGCCCGGTTCGAAGTGAAGCGCGTAGCTTCCGCGATCGTGCGCGCTGCCTCGCGTCTTCAAGACCGTGAGCGTCGGCTGGAGCGCGCCCGCGGACTCGACGTAGTGGAGCGTGAAGAGGTTGTCGGAGATCGCCGACAAGCCGCGCCGAGTCACCTCTTCCGCCACCCCGACCGGGTGGACCTCCAGCGTGAGCAGGCTCGTCGCCCCGAGCTGCTTGAAGCGGGACACCAACCTGGCCAGGACGTCTCGCTCCGGCGTGTACTTGCCCGAGCCCCAGACCAGCTGGGTCACGCTGTCGAGCACCACGCGCCGTGCGTGGTGCCGAGCGACCGCGTCGCCGACCAGGCTCAAGAACTGCGCCGCGCGCGTGTGCTCGCGGGGCAAATAGACGATCTCGACCGTCCCTTCCTCCACATGGCGCCGGAGCGGCAGACCCAGCGAGTCCGCGCTCGCGAGCATCTGCGGTGGGCCTTCCTCCACGCTGAACATGATGCCGGACTCGCCTCGGCTCGCTCCTTCGAGGAGGAACTGAAGCCCGAGCGTGGTCTTGCCAACGCCCGGCCCGCCGGTCACCAAGGTGGCGCTCCTGCGCAAGAGACCACCGTTCAGCAGCGCATCGAGCTGGCCGACGCCCGTGCCGAGCCGCTCGGAGAGGTCGAGCGGCGGCGGCGGCGGCTCCACCCCTGCCAGCGCCGTGTAGCGGGGGAAGATCTGGACGCCGCCATGCGCGATCTCCATGTCGTGGCGTCCCTTGAGGTGAGCCGTATTGCGCAGCTTGTAGACCTCGATGTAGCGCTGCCGCTCGAGCCCTTCCTCCACGGCGCTCAGCAAGATCACTCCGTCGACGACCGTCTCCTCGACCCCGAGGCGGCTGATCTGGTTGTGGCCGTAGGGGACGTCGGTCGCGAAGAACCCGACGGCTTCGGTGTTTTGGACCACGCTGGCGAGCTGGAAGACCTTCTCGCGGTTGAACTGCGGGTTCGTGATCTTGTGCAGGAACACCGACACCGAATCGATGACCACGCGCTTCGCGCCGAACGACTCGATGTGCTCTTTGAGCATCAGCAAGTTCGCCTCTACGAGGATGTCGGGCTGCGGGATGAACACGATCTCGACGCGCCCCTCCTCGATCTCCTTCTCGAGGTCCCAACCGAGGCCACGGGCCGCCGCGAGCAACCGTTCGGCCGTCTCCTCGAACGAGAAGATGATCCCTTTCTCGCCCGCCAGCGCGCCGCGATAGATGAACTCCAGACCGAGCACCGTCTTGCCCGTCCCGGCCACGCCCGCGACCAACAGGCTCGATCCTCGCGGGATCCCGGAGCCGAGGAGCTCGTCGAGCTTGTCGATCCCGGTCTTCAAGCGAGGCGCCTCGGTGCCGCTTCCGCCGCTTCGCTGAATGGCGACGCGGGGGGCGAACACCTCCACGCCGTCCGACGTGATGACGAAGGGGTGCTCGTCCCGGTTGTGCGCCGTTCCGCGCATCTTGATCACGCGGATGAATCGCTGCTGTTCCCCGGACTCTTCACGGTGAGAGAGCGCGATCAGCCCGTCGACCACGGAGAAGAGCGGATTCGTGACGTACTCCAGGGGCCCGTACTCGCCGAGGAGGAGGCACGTCGCCTCCCACGCCATCAGGTTCACGGCCAGCTCGTAGGTGAACTTACGGAGCTGTTCCTGTGACTTGGCGAGGTCTTCGAATGCCTTGAAGCTGTCGATGACCACGACGGCGGGCTTCACCCGCTTCACCTGCTCCATGACGAGCTCGGACGTCTTCGCCAGCCCTTCCAAGCGCAGGATGACGCCGAGGTCCACGAACTGGAACTGCTCGTCGAGCGGCTTGGGATCGAAGAACGAGAACTCGCTGAGGTACCGGAGCGTCTTGGCGGTCGGTTCGGAGAGTGTGTTGAAGTAGAGTACGCGCTGAGCAGGCCCGACCGTGTGGAAGCAGATCTGTTGCGTCAGGATCGTCTTGCCCGCTCCGGGCGGCCCGGCGACGACGGACACCGAGCCCTTGGGGAGTCCGCCGTGCAGCACCTCGTCGAGGTTTCGGACACCCGTTGCGATACGCGGGATCGAGTGCTTCTTCGTCATCCCTTGGGTCTCCCGGCTTCCGTTCCGGATGCATCGGTGAGCGAGACGGCCGAGAGCGCGGCGTGGAGGCCCGGCGTCAAGATGTCCGCGGTGAGGTTGCCGATCACCGTGAGCAGCTCGACCAGCGTTCGCTCGATCGCTGCGTCGAGCCCGTCGAGGGGCATGTCCTGTAGCTTCTCCACCTTAAACCCCGTCGATTCCACGTCGAGCGCGCCGACGAGCGGGAAATCGTCTGCGACGTCGTGAAGGACGCGATCGACGATGGCGCCGAGCGTCACCTCACCGAGCGTGCGGAGGGCGCGCGCCCAGATGGCGGAGAGCGCCCGGCCGAAGAGGACCACTTTCTCGTCGCGCGCGAGATCGCCGCCGGCCGCGGCCTGCATCCATGCACGAACGCAGGCGATATGGCTGTTGTCGTCCTCGGACATGTCCTCGTCGGTGGTCGTTCCGCAACGCGCGACGCGCGTTCCACCAGCGGTGCGGAGGGCTACGATGCACTGCCCCGCCCTTCGAAGCCACCTCATTCGGCCCATCGCGACCTGTCCCGACGTGGCTGCTGCGCACAAAGGCGCCCCCGTCGCCCGGCCCCGTCCTCACGGGGGGTGCGTCAACGCAGGCCTCGCCCCGTCCCGCTGTGCCAGACCGGGCCAGATATCGCGGCACGGGCATTGCTGAGGCGAGCGGCGGAGGTGACGGAAATGGGTTCGATGGTCAGGGGCGTGATGATGGTGCTCGCGATGGGCGCGGCGTGCGTCGCCGGCGGGTGCACGAGCTCGCACGGGCGAGGGGGCGACGGCGGCGCCGGCGAGCAGTGCGGCCCGGTGACCTGCGGGCCCGGCACCGAGTGCTGCAACGCGAGCTGCGGGGTCTGCGTGGCCCCGGGCGCGAGCTGCTCTGCGATCGCCTGCGTGGACGCGGGGCCGCCCATCACGTGCGGCGGCGGATCCTGCGGGCCGGGCCAGCAGTGCTGCCCGGGGTGCGATCCGGGACAGGAGATCTGCGTGGCGGAAGGGACGAGCTGTCCTGCGCTTCCCTGTCCGCCGCCGCTCTCCGACGGAGGGCCGCCGGTCGCTTGCGGTGGCGGTTCTTGCGGCGCCGGCCAGCAGTGCTGCCCGGGGTGCAACCCCGAGGACGGTCTCTGCGTGCCGGCTGACGCGCCGTGTCCGGACATCCTCTGCCCGCCGGACCTCGACGGTGGCCCGCCCGGCACCTGCGGCGGCACCACCTGCGCCGCGGGTGAGCAGTGCTGCCCGGGCTGCACGCCCGATGATGGCATTTGCTTCCCCGCGAGCAGCATGTGCCCGCTCTTCGACTGCCCGGTTCCGGCCGACGGCGGCACGGGCGCGGTCTGCGGTGGGATTGGTGGCGTGCCGTGCGGGCCCGGCCAGATTCTGCGACTCCCCGGACGGCAGCTACTGCGGCGGCGACGACTCCACCGGGGTCTGCATCCCGCGTCCCACCGCGTGTCCGGAGCCGCTGTGCCATCCGGTGTGCGGTTGCGATGGCAATACGTACTGCGGCGCCTGCGAGGCGCACCTGGCGGGGACCGACGTGATGCAGGAAGGGACGTGTCCCGACAGCACGTGCGATCCGATGGATGCTGCCGGTGTCGGGCCCTGCGACGCGTGGTTCGGGTTCACGTGGAACGGCTCGGACTGCGTGGGCGTGAGCGGATGCGACTGCACAGGCGCGGACTGCGACGCGCTCTATCCGACGCTCGACGCCTGCACGTCGGCTCGCCGGAGCTGCTTCCACGACTGCCGCGCGACGGGCTGCCCCGCCGGGCAGACGTGTCAGCGGTGCTGGGCCGACTATGCGTGCCTGCCCTCCGGGGTGGCCTGCTGACCTCGGCGTGCGCGTAGGTGGCCCGGCGCACGTCGGGCGACCCGGCGATGTACCATCGGCCGCATCGATGGGCGGCGCGGACCATCATCCCGAGGACGAGGCCGGGACGGCGCAGACGTGGGTCTCCGTCGCCGGGGCGTCGGGCGACGTGCGCTCGGGGCAGCGCGCGAGCGACGCCGGCTCGAAGCCCGAGCCGAGCGACGCGGTGCTCCAGCGCTACGAGGTGCTCGAGGAGCTCGGCCGCGGCGGGATGGGGATGGTCATCGCCGCCCGCGACAAGCAGCTCGGGCGCACGGTTGCGGTCAAGGTGCTGCACGGGGATCTCTGCGAGCACCCCGCGGTGCTGCGCCGCTTCATGATCGAGGCGCAGGTCGGCGCGCAGCTCGAGCATCCGAACATCGTGCCGGTGTACGCGATGGAGGCGGGTGGCAGCGCCCCCGCGTTCACGATGCGAATGCTCTCGGGGCTGACGCTCCGCGCGTACGTGAAGGAGTGCCGAGAGAAGCCCGAGAGCGAGGACCACGCGCTGCCGGAGCGGCTGGAGCACTTCCTCAAGGTCTGCGACGCGGTCGCGTACGCGCACTCCGAGGGGGTGATTCACCGCGACCTGAAGCCGGACAACGTGATCCTCGGTGAGCATCACGAGGTCTATCTGGTCGACTGGGGCGTGGCGAAGGTGCTGGGCGCCGACGAGGAGCGGCTCGAAGGTGATGGGCACTCGTCGCTCTCCGACGCGCTCGACGCGGCGGAGAGGCGCTCTTCGGGAGGCGTGGTCAGCGCTTCGGGCAGCGTGCGGGTCGACGCGCCCGGCGCGACGCAGCATGGGGAGCTGGTCGGGACGCCGATGTACATGCCGCCCGAGCAGGCCAGCGGGGAGATCGCGCGCCACGGGCCGGCTTCGGATCTCTTCGCGCTCGGGATGATCCTGCAGGAGCTCATCACGCTGGCGTTTCCGCGCGAAGGCGAGCTGATGAAGCAGGTGTTCTCGGCGGCCGCCGGGGAGCGAAAGCCGCTGGAGAAGACGGCCGCCGGGCGGGAGGTGCCACCCGCGTTGCGGGCCATCGTGGCCAAGGCGACGCAGCCGAAGCCGGAGAATCGCTACGAGAGCGTGGAGGCGTTCGCCGACGATGTGCGCCGCTTCGCGCGCGGCGAGGAGGTCTCGGTCCTGCCGGACCCGTGGACGACGCGGCTGTGGCGCCGCTTGAGCCGGCGGCCGGCGGTGGTGGTCGGCGCCGTGGCGGTGGCGCTCGTGCTCGCGCTCTCGGCGGCGACGGCGAGCCTGGGCTGGATGCTCTACCAGCAGCGCCGGGCGGACGCGGAGCAGCGGCGGCTCGCGGCGCTGACCGGCCTGGTGGTCCGGCGGAGCGAGGAGATTGACGCGCGCTTCGGCCGCGCGCGAGCGCTGGTGGAGGGGCTGGCGGTGGCGACGGAGGGGCTGCTCGCGCAGGGGACGCCGCGCGAGGGGCCGCTGGCGTTCGGCGTGGCCGGGCGCTTGGTCGACCACGGTCCGCCGCTCGAGGGGCTCCATCCGGTGGAGCGCTACGGCTTCGACGTGACGTTCGACATGCCGCTCTATCTCTACCCGCCTTCGGTGCGCTTCGAGGAGGTGGAGCGGACGGTCCGCGTGATGCCGCCGCTCTCTCGTGACCTCCGAAACCTGCTCCTGCGCAGCTTCGATCGCCGCGCGCCGACGTGGCCGGCCGCGCGTCAGAACGAGCTCCTCGACGCGGGCCGGACACCGCTCCACGTGACCTACGTCGGGTTCGAGAACGGGTTGCTCCTGAACTACCCGGGTTATCTGCCTTTCCCGGAGGACTACGATCCGCGCCGCCGGCCCTGGTATCGCGAGGCGCGCGAAGTGTGGGGCGTGCACTTCGGACGGCCCTATCCGGACGCCAGCGGGAGCGCGATCCTGGTGCCCTGCAACCGCGCGGTGCGCGCACCGGACGGGACGCTGCTCGGGGTGGCGGGTGCGGACATGGCGCTCGACGATCTGGCCCGCGTCATGCGCTTCGACGAGCCCGGCTGGACGCGGACGAGCATCGTGGACGCGGACGGGAAAGAGGTCATCGACACGGAGCAGGAGGGGATGCGGCTCGGGGTGGGGCTGCACGGCGACGCGCCGATCGAGGCCACGCCGCTCGAGCCGGCGCTGGGGCGGGCGATCGAAGAGGGGGGTACCGGCTGGACGCGGGTCGGAGGCCAGATCGTGGTCTTCGACACCATCGAGGAGCTCGGCTGGACGCTCGCCGCGCGCTTCGACGAGTCGGCGCTGCGCTGAATCGCGGCGCGGCGCGTGGCCGGGAGCCGCGCGGTGCGCACATGGTGGGTGTGCGCTCACCATCGCGAAGAGGAGCTCCCATGCCTCGCCATCTCGTGTCGATCGCGCTCGCGTCGCTGTTCGCATTCGCTCCGGCTGCTCGTGCCCAGCCTCCGGCAGGAGCGGCGCCGCTCGCGTCCGATCTGCGCTACCTCCGCGAGGAGGAGAAGCTGGCGCGAGACGTCTACCGGGTGCTCGGGCAGCGGTGGGACCTGCCCATCTTCGAAAACATCGAGTCGGCGGAGGAGCGGCACATGGCTCGGGTCGGGATGCTCCTCACCCAGCGGGGGATCGCCGATCCGGTGACCGATGACGCGACGGGCGCGTTCCAGGATCCGTCGCTCCGAGCGCTCTTCGTGCGACTGACCCAGAGGGGAAGCGGTTCGCTGGTGGCGGCGCTCCGGGTCGGCGCCGAGATCGAGGAGCTGGACATCCACGACCTCGAGGAGAAGCGGGCGCGCACGAGCGATCCAGAGGTGATCCGCACCTACGATCTGCTCGCCTGCGGATCGGGCAACCACCTGCGGGCGTTCATGCGGCAGCTCCGGGCGCGCGGCGCCGACTACGCGCCTTCGCACCTCTCGGAGGAGCGGTTCCGGGCGATTCTCGCTGCGCCTCAGGAGCCGTGCGGGCGGCGCTTCGGCGGCGGTCCGGGGCGCGGTTTCGGTCGCCGCGGCCGCTGAGCAGGCGCCGTGACCGAGGCAATTCGCGTCGTTTTCTCGTTCGAATTCGGCCGTGAACGTCGCGGTTTGCCAGAAATCGGCCTGCGCGCCGCGAGATGGAGGGCGTTCGACGTGCGCGTCGGCACTTCGCCCGATGCGCGCTCGGGCGGTACGCCGGTATAGTTGCAAGATGAAGGCACCTCCCGGGGATGGAGCCGGGCAGCGCTTCGGTCCCTACGAGCTGCGCTGGGAGATTGGCTCAGGCGGCATGGCGACCGTGCACGCGGCGTCGCTCCCCGGCCCCGGCGGGTTCGAGAAGCTCGTCTGCATCAAGCAGATCCGGCCCGAGATGGTCGAGAACGCGAGCTGGATCGAGTCCTTCGTGACCGAGGCGAAGCTGGTCTCGCAGATCCAGCATCCGAACGTGGTGCAGGTCAGCGATCTCGGGTGCGTGGACGGCACGTATTACATCGCCATGGAGTTCGTGGCGGGCATCGATGCGCTCACGCTGCTCCGCGCGGCGGGCGAGAAGGGCGTGCTGCTGCCGGTGCCGGCCGCCGTCCACATCGTCCGCGAGCTCTGCGAGGGGCTCGACGCCGCGCACCGGCAGTGCGATCTCAGCGGTCGGCCGCTCGGGATCGTACATCGCGACGTGTCACCACAGAACGTGCTCCTCTCGTACGAGGGGCAGGTGAAGATCACCGACTTCGGCGTGGCCAAATCGACGATCGCGCCGATGACGACCATGCCCGGCGAGATCAAAGGCAAGGCGAGCTACATGTCCCCCGAGCAGGCGCGCGGGGAGCGGGTCGACGCGCGCACCGACATCTTCGCCGCCGGCATCATGCTGCACGAGCTCCTGAGCGGTGAGCCCTTCTATCCGCCCAGCGATCCGGTGCGCGCGATCATGCGGGCGCGGACGCCGAAGGTGGCGCCGCTCGATCGCTTCCGCGACGACGTGCCCCCCGGGTTGGCCAACACCGTCTACCGCGCGCTCGCCGTCGATCCGGTGGACCGCTTCCCGACCGCCTGGGAGATGGGCGTCTCTCTGAACGAGGCGCTCGCGCTCGAGCTCGGGACCTCGTACGGGACTCCCGACCTCGCCAATCTCATCGAATGGGTGCTCGAGGCGCCGGCCGAAGAGGCGACGGCGCCGATGGAGAGCGCGCCCACGCGCGTGGCGAGCACGGACGAGATCCGCCAGCGCCGCGCCAAGCGGGCGGCGGGCCTGCCGGTCCGTCCGGCGCCGCCCGGCACCCGCAAAGCCGACCCGAACCGTCCGGGCTTCGGTCGCCGCATCGCCGATCTCGCTCGCCGCTTCCTACCCGGCGAGCACGCTCACGATCCCAACCGCCGCCGCTGACGTCCCCCCGCGGAGCTTCACATGTCCGATCCCCGATATCCCGGTCCTTCCGACTGGGACGAACCCGCCGACCTCGAAGAGGAGGCGACTCAGATCTCGGCGCCGACGCACCATCCGATGGCGCCCCCCGCGCAGAGGCCGCAGGCGCCCCACAGGCCGCAGCCGCAGAGGCCGCAGCCGCAGAGGCCGCAGGCGCCCAGCCCGTCGGTCCCGCCTCGGCCGATGGCGCCCGCCGCGCGATCGCGTCCTTCCGCGCCGCCGCATCCGATGGCTCCGTCGGCGCACCCCTCCGCGCGGCCGATGGCTCCGTCGGCGCCGCGCGCGTCGAGCTCGCCGTCGTTTCAGCCGCCGCCGAGCAGTGCGTCGCTCCCGCCGCAGTCGGCGCCTTCGCATCCGAGCGCCGCATCGTTCCCGCCGCAGTCGCCGCCGAGCGCGCCGGCCGATCCCTTCGCGCCGGCGCCCAATCCGTTCTCACCGGGCGCAGCCGGGCGCGAGCCGGTGGCGCCGGAAGGCCTCCGTCCGGCAGCCCCCGCCGGCATGGTGCAGAAGGCCAAGCCGGGCGGCGGCTTCGGCGGCAGCAAGACCTTCGCCGGCACGATCATGGGCACGATGGTCTTCCTCGCGAAGTCCAAGAGCGTGCCGCTCGCAGCGAAGATCGGCGGGGTGGTGATCCTCGTCGGCGCGCTGGCGGCGACGAGCGTCGTGCTCCTCCAGATGCGCAGCCGCGATCAGGCGCGGCAGGCGCTCGACGCGGCGCTGGCGTTGCCGGAAGGCGAGGGCGTGACCCGCGTGCGCGAGCTCTTGGCGGAAGGGCTCGACGACGAGTCCGAGCTCAGGGCGATCGCATTCCTCGGCGAGCACCACGACGGGCAGGCGGTGAGCCTCTTGACGGAGGCGCTCGACGGCTCGCTCGAGGTGCAGCGCGCGGCGGCCGGCGCGCTGGCCGAGATTGGTCCGCCCGACGCGCAGCCCGCGATGACGGCGCTCGGCGGGCTCCTCGACGCGGAGGACACGACGCTCCGCAGCCGCGCGGCGTGGGCCCTGGCGCGCCTCGGCGACGGTCGCGGTCTGGACGCGTTGATCGCCGCCGTCGCGGCGGGCGACGCCCCCTCGCTCCCGAGCTACGACCCCGGCGCGCTCGCCGATCTGATGGGCCGCGAGGGGCTCCTGGCCGCGCTCACCAACGAGTCGGGGACGGTCCGGCAGTTCGCCGCCTACCACCTGGGCGAGGTCTGCCAAGCCGGGGACGAGCAGGTGATCACGAGCGCGGCCCAGGATGCCGACGCGGCCGTCGCCAGCACGGCGGTGGTCACCCTCGCGCGCTGCGGCATGAGCTCCGCGCCGGCGCAGGTGGCCGCGATGCTCTCTCGCGATCCGACCCGCTGGAACACGCTCTACTCGCAGATGCACCACGACGTCGGTGCGCCCGGCCTGGGAATGCTCCTGCCCCACGCGCCCGACGCCGGGACGCGCCGCGCGCTGATCGACGAGCTCGAAAGCTCCGGGGATCCGCGCGCGTCGGATGTGCTGGTCGCGGCGTTGCAGGGGGAGGAGAGCCCTTCCGCGCGCGACCGCTTGAAGACCGCCGAGGCGCTCGCCGCCGCGTCCGATCCGCGACTGGTGGAGGTGCTCTCGCCGATGCTCGAGAGCGAGGACGCCGATCGCGTCCGCACGGCGATCGCGCTGCTCGGTCGGACGGGGGCGCCCGAGACGGTGGAAGAGCGCCTGCGCTCGATCGCGACGGGCTCGAGCGAGCTCAGGGTGGCGGCGCTCGACGCGATGGCGTCGGCCGGGGTCTGCGGCGAGGACACCCAGCGCGCGGTGCAGAGGTGGCTCTTCTCGCGGCAGACGAAGACGAGCGCGCTCCGGATGCTGGGGCGCTGCGGAAACGAGCGGGCGGTGGAGATGGCCCGCCGCGAAGTGGGCGAGCCGCTGGCGACGCCGATCACCGAGGAGCAGGGACTCTACCGGCTGGTCGCGCTCGACGTCGTGGCATCTGGCGAGTCGGCCGACGTGGCGCCGGCGCTGGTCGCGCAGCTCGAGGAGCCGACCACCGATCCGCGGATCCGCGTGGCCATCGCCGACACGCTCGGGGTGATCGCGCCCGAAGGGACCCGCGACCACGTGCTCGACGTGATGCTGGACGGACGCGCGCCGCGTGCGGTCCGCTCCGCCGCGTTCCGCCTCCTGCGCCACGGCGTCGCGCCTTCCAGCGTCGCCCGCCTGATGGGGTTCGTGCGGGGCGGCGAGGACGACGACCGGACGGGTCGCTCCGCGGTGCTGCTCGGCCTCTTCGCGACGCCCGAGAGCCGCACCGAGCTGGCGCAGCTCCTCGGCGACGACCGGGCCAAGGCGCAGGCCGCGGTGGCGCTGGCGCTCGGCGCCGACGACGCGGCGGCGGAAGCGCTGGCCGCGTTGATCCACGAAGACGAGGACGTGGCGACCTCCAACGGGCGCGCGCTGGCGGATTCCGCCCTGGCTCTTCGCCGCGGCCGATCCGACCGCGCTCCAGCGCGCCATCGCCGGACCGCTCTCCAACCGCGAGGCGGGCTACGTCGCGCCCTTCTCGAAGCTCTGCGAGGCGCTCGGTGCGGCGTCGCCGGAGGGGATCCGCCTGCTCGACCCGCTCCAGCGCCGCCGCGCGCTGCTCCGGGATCTGACCGAGGCCGACGACGCGCCCACCCGCCAGCGAGCGGCGGAGGCGCTGGTCTGCACCGGCGCGCGCGGCGCCGTGCTCTTTGCTCGCGCCCGCGGGGAGCGCGGTGCGCAGGAAGCGACACGCGCGCTGGCCGACGTCCGCGATTCGGGCAGCGGGAGCTGAAGAGCCGCCGATCTCCCATCGGCAATGCGGCCCGTGGTGCGTACGGCGGTGTGCCGCCTCGAGGCCGGGACGAGGCCGCGCGCGCTGCGCCTGCCCGTGGTCGGCCCCGCCTCTCGATCGCGGGTGCGCCCGGATCCCGTCGGCCGGGCCCGACTTCGGGCGGCGTTCCCATCCAGCGGCGTCGGCTGGCGAGTGCCCGCGCGGGTGTGCGAGACTGACGGCGCCGTGCGTCGAACGATTCTGGATCACGTACTTGTCCCTCGCCCCTCTCTTGGTGGCGTGCGCTTCCGGTGGTGGTGGCATCAACTCGCGCGGCGGGGACGGTGGCCAACGGAGTCGCCTCGACGCCGCGCCGGGCGTGCTCGACGCGGGCATCGACGCGGCGCTCAACCCCGTCTGCGATCCGGCCTGCCCGACCGGGCAGATCTGTCAGCGCGGCGAGTGCATCAGCAGCGGGACCGATGCGGACGGAGACGGCGTGCCCGCCAGCACCGACTGCGACGACCTCGACGCCTCCGTCGGCAGCACCGCGACCCGGACCTGCACCAGCGACTGCGGCTCCGGCGTCACGCACTGCACGAACGGCACCTGGGACATGTGCAGCGCGCCGACGACCTGCACCTGCGCCGGCACGGGTGCTTGCAGCCCGGGCGACGTCGACACCAGCGGCGGTGCCTGCGGCAACTGCGGCACGCAGCAGCGCACCTGCCAGAGCGACTGCACCTGGGGGCCCTACGTCTGCATGGGCGAGGGCGTGTGCGCGGCCGGCACCACGGACATGGGCAGCCAGTCGTGCGGGAGCTGCGGCGGCACCCAGACGCGGACTCGCACCTGCCAGGGCGACTGCTCGTGGGGCAGCTGGGGCACGTGGAGCACCTGCAGCGGCGGCGGCGGCGGCGTGTGTACGCCCGGCCAGACCGACAGCCAGACGGAGGCCTGCGGCAACTGCGGCATGCACACGCGCACGCGGACCTGCGCGTCGAGCTGCGGCTGGGGTTCGTGGGGGAGCTGGAGCGCGTGCTCCGGCGAGGGCGTCTGCGCGCCGGGGGCTTCGCGCACCGGCTGCGACACCAACTCGGCAGGCAGCGCGACGACCTGCGGCGTCGAGGTCTGCAGCAGCTCGTGCAGCTGGGGGAGCTGTCAGCTCGCGCCCGGCGCCCAGTGCATGTCGAGCCGCGGCACCGACTTCCAGTGCTGCACGCCGAGCGGTGGCGGCTCCGGTTGGCAGTTCTGTAACGCGTCGACCTGCACCTGGAACCCCTGCGCGTCGCACTCCTGCTGACGCCAGCCCGATCGAACGGCCCTACGCCAACGGCCGCGCGTGAAAAGGCCGCGCGCGAAAGGCGTTGCGGCGTCCCTTCCTCATGTACAATCCGCGTCCCTAGGAGTGCGCATGGCGGATACGATCGTTCATCGATTGCTGGAGCAGGCGAAGAAGCGGCCCGACGCTCCCGGCTACCTCGTGAAGCAGGGCGGGATCTGGCACGCGACCAGCTTCGCGGAATTCGCGGACCAGGTGCAGCGCGCCGCCCGCGCGCTCGTCCGGCTCGGCGTCGCCGTCGGAGACCGGACCTGCATCCTCGGGTTCAACCGTCCCGAGTGGGTGATCATGGACGTGGCCGCCATGTCCGCGGGCGCGGCGCCGGCGGGGATCTACACGACCTGTTCGCCCGACGAGGTCGCGTACATCCTGAACCACTCCGAGGCACCGGTCGCGCTCGTCGAGAACGAGGCGCAGTGGAAGAAGATTGACGCGAAGCGGGACGAGCTCCCGCACCTGAAGCGCGTGGTGCTCATGAAGGGCACGAAGGTCGATGACCCGCTCGCGATCGGTTGGGACGACTTCCTCGCGCTCGGTGCCGACGCCGCGATGACGACGGGGGGCGCCGAGCGGAGCCTCGGCGACGAGCTGAGCGCCCGGATCGAGGCGCTCGAGGCCGAGCAGACGGCCACGCTGATCTACACGTCGGGGACGACCGGGCCGCCCAAGGCGGTGATGCTCTCTCACCAGAACCTCGCCTGGACGGCGCGGATCCTGGCCCAGGTCGCCGCCATGGAGTCGGGCGGACGCTGCTTGAGCTACCTCCCGCTCTCGCACATCGCCGAGCAGATGGCGACGATCCACGGCCCCATCACGGTCGGCAGCGCGGTCTACTACGCGGAGTCGATCGAGTTGGTCCCCGACAATCTGAAAGAGTGCCGCCCCTCGGTCTTCTTCGGCGTCCCGCGCATCTGGGAGAAGTTCCAGGCGGCCATCGATGCGAAGCTCCGCGAGGCCACCGGCGCCAAGGCGAAGCTGGTCGCGTGGGCGCGCGGGGTGTCGACGCGCGCCAATGCGCTGAAGAACCGCGGCGAGGAGCCGGCGGGTCTGCTCGGTCTCCAATACGCGCTGGCCCAGCGCTTGGTGTTCTCGAAGCTGAAGGCCGCCGTCGGGCTGGATCAGGCGACGGTGCTCATCAGCGGCGCCGCGCCGATCAGCCGTGAGGTGGTCGAGTTCTTCGCCAGCCTCGACATCATCGTGCAGGAGATCTACGGGCAGTCCGAGGACAGCGGTCCCACCTCGTTCAACATCTTCGGGCGCACGAAGTTCGGCTCCGTCGGGCCGGCGCTGCCGGGCGTCGAGGTGAAGATCGCGGACGACGGCGAGATCCTGGTCAAAGGTCCGAACGTCTTTCTCGGCTACTTCAAGGACGAGGCCGCGACGCGCGAGACGCTGGACGGAGACGGCTATCTTCATTCCGGGGATCTCGGCCGCTTCGACGAGGATGGGTTCCTGCACATCACCGGCCGGAAGAAGGACATCATCATCACGGCGGGCGGCAAGAACATCACGCCGAAGAACATCGAGTCGGGGATCAAGAACAACCCGCTCGTGCATGAAGCGGTGGTCATCGGCGACCGCCGCAAGTACCTCACCGCGCTCGTCTCGCCCGACCTCGAGGCGGTCGAGAAGTTCATGAGAGACAACGGTCTCAGCGGTCCCGTCCACGAGTGCAAAGAGGTGCACGAAGCCATCTGGGCCACGGTAGAAGAAGTGAACCGTAAGCTGGCGCGCGTGGAGCAAGTCAAGAAGATCCGCATTCTGCCCCGGCCGCTCGGCATCGAAGAGGGCGAGCTGACGCCGACGCTGAAAGTGAAGCGCAAGAAGGTGAACGAGCATTTCGCCGGCGACATCGAGGCGATGTACGCGGACTGAGCGGCGATGCCTCGCGCCGGATCTCATCGCGCTCGTCCGCCGCTCGTCGAGGCATGGGCCATGAACGGACGTCGTCGGGAGAGCGTGCGGGCGGTCGCGGTGAGGCCGAAGGGCGTGAGCGCCGTGCGCCGAGTCCGCGGGTGTCGCTGATGACGCCCCGTCGCGTCGGCGTCAGCGCGTCGATGCTCCGCCCGCTCGCCGCGTGCGCGCTGCTCGCCGCCCTCGCGCTGCCTTCGTCGGTCGTGGCGCAACGGGGGAGCGGCACCGCAGAGCCGAGCGCGCCATCGCCGGAAGCTCCTGCGGGGGAGGGCGGCGCGCCGATGGGTGTCGAGGCGACCGGCGCGGGACGACACGAGAGCGAGACGGCAGAGCGAACGGGCGGCGGAGCCGTCGAAGCGGCCGAGCGCGCTGCTCCGACCGACGAGACGCTCGCGGCCGATGCGACGGACGCTCCGGCCGGGGAAGAGGCGGACGCCGAGTCGAATGCGCGGGCGGTGACGCACATCGCCGCCCTGCGCGACTCGGCCGAGGCGGTCCCCTGGCATCAGCGCGCGCTCAGCCTGATCGGCCTCTTCGTGATGGTCGGCCTGGCGTGGCTGATATCGTCGAACCGCGATCGTTTCCCGCTCCGTGTGGTCGGTTGGGGGATCGGCCTGCAGCTCGTGTTCGGCGTCTTCGTGCTGAAGACGCCCGCCGGGCTCGCGCTCTTCTCGTTCCTCAACGACGTGGTCGGGCGCCTTCTCGAGTTCACGGAGGACGGCTCGCGCTTCCTCTTCGGTGCCTACCTCGACCGCGAGTTCACGGTGGCGCTGAACGTGTTGCCGACGATCATCTTCTTCTCGTCGTTGATGAGCGTCCTCTACCACCTCGGCGTCATGCAGCGGGTCGTGCGCGCGGTCGCCTGGGTCATGCAGCGGACGCTCCGTACGTCCGGCGCCGAGACGCTCTCCGCCGCCGGCAACATCTTCGTCGGCCAGACCGAGGCGCCTCTCCTGATCCGGCCCTTCGTGCACGCGATGACCCGCTCGGAGCTGATGGCGGTGATGAGCGGCGGCTTCGCGACGGTCGCCGGCGGCGTGCTGGCCGCCTATGTCGGCATGCTCTCGGGCTACTTCCCGGACATCGCGGGGCATCTGATCGCCGCCAGCGTGATGAGCGCGCCGGCCTCGCTCCTCATCGCCAAGGTCATGGTGCCGGAGACCGAGGAGCCGGAGACGGCCGGCTCACTCGCGCTGAGCACCGAGCGTATCCACGCCAACGTGATCGACGCGGCGGCCGGCGGCGCGGCGGACGGGCTGAAGCTGGCGCTGAACGTGGGCGCCATGCTGCTCGCGTTCTTGGCGCTGGTCGCGATGATCAACTACGTCGTCGCGCTCCCCTCGCTCTGGCACAACCGCGCGGTGTGGGAGTCGGTCTCGGCCGCGCTCGCGTCCGCGCACCGCGCGCTGCCCGACGGTTGCGCCAGCCCCGACGGCGCGGAGGCCTACCGCCTCTGCGTCGAGCGCGCGCTCGAGAGCGGCGCCGTCCAAGGGAGCTTCGACGCCTGGGCGCCCTGGTCGCTCCAGCGCCTCCTCGGCTACGTGTTCTGGCCGATCGCGTTCGTGATGGGCGTGCCGGCGAGCGACTGCGGCGCGGTGGCGTCGCTCCTCGGCGAGAAGCTCATCCTCAACGAGTTCGTGGCCTACCTCGACCTCGCGGAGCGGCTGCAGCACGGCGCGGCCCTCAGCCGCCGGGCGGTGGTGATCGTGACCTACGCGCTCTGCGGCTTCGCCAACCTCGGCTCCATCGCCATCCAGATCGGCGGCATCGGCGGCATCGCGCCCGAGCGCCGGCCGGAGCTGGCCCGCCTCGGTCTGCGCGCGATGCTCGCCGGCACGCTCGCGGCGCTGATGACCGCCTGCGTCGCGGGACTCTTGGTCTGAAGGTCTGTCGATAAATCTCCCGCCGCCTCGCGGCGCCATCCGCGGCGTTGTCGCTCCTCACCGTGCGTTCGGACGACTCCTCGCGCCGCCTCGACGCTGGGAGCGTCTCGATGGCGGGGCTCGGTTCGACTCATCCCGACAGCCCTCGAGCCCGTTTCAGGCGTGAACGCGGTGCCGGAGCCGCTTGGGCGGCGACTCCAGCTCGCCGATCAGGGCGTCCTGAAACGCGGGGAGGTCGTCGGGCTTCCGGCTGGTGATCAGGTTGCCGTCGATGATCACCTGTCGGTCGTCCCAGCGGGCGCCCGCGTTGCGCAGATCGGACTGCAGGCTGGGCCAGCTCGTGAGGTGTCGCCCCCGCACGACGCCCGCGTCGATCAGGGTCCAGGCTGCATGGCAGATCGCCGCCACCGGGATGTCCTCTTCGAAGAAGCGCTGCACCAGCGCCAGCACGCGCTCGTCGAGCCGGAGCTGATCGGGGTTCATCACGCCGCCGGGCAGGAGCAACCCGTCGTACTTCTCCGCGTCCTCCGCCTTCACGTCGTCGAGGACGCGGTCGACCTTCACCTCTTCACCCCAGTTCGTGTGGTGCCAGCCGCGGATCCACCCTCCGTGAGGCGCGATGACGTCCACCTTCGCGCCGCGCCTCTCGAGCGCGTTCTTCGGAGACATCAGCTCGCTCTGCTCGAAGCCGTCCGTCGCCACGATCGCGATCCTCTTTCCATCCAATGAGCCCGCCATGTCAGCCGTCCCTTTCCGAGAGCGCATCGTCTGGGCGGTCCATTGCATCGCCGTCGCGCTGCCGCGCCGCGGTCCGCGCTCTACGGCAGAGCAGTCATCGCAAGTGCCGTACCTCCGCCCGAGGACGGAGAGCGTGGGGAGGTCTCGGGGCGGATCCGCTCAGCCGGCGCTCGAGTGTGCGTCGCAGGGCACCACGAGCGTGACGGTCGTGCCGTGTCCGAGCCGGCTCTGGATCCGGAGCTCGCCGCCGTGCGCTTCGGCGACGCGCCGCACGAACGCCAACCCGAGCCCGGTGCCGCCGGCCTTGGTGGTGAAGAAGGCCTCCTCGGCCTGCTCGCGGGTGCGTGGATCCATGCCGGGGCCGTCGTCGATCACCTGGAGCACGATCGCGTCGTCGCCGCGCGCGAAGCCCTTTTCGGCCCGGAGGATCACGTGGCCGCCGTGCTCGCCCATCGCCTCGATGGCGTTGCGCGCCAGGTTCTCGAGCGCGGTGGCGAGTAGATCGGCGTCGAGGGGCTGCTCGTAGAGCGCCTCGTCGACCTCGGCCGTGACCTGCACTGCGTCGCCCGCCAGGTCCGCTACCCGCGCGCTCTCGACGACGCCGAGGACGAGGGCGGCCACGTCCACCGGCGTCCGCACCGGCTCGGCGCGTCCCAGTCGTCGATAGTCGCGGACGACGCGCTCGAGCCGGTCGGTCTGCTCGACGATCAACGCCAAGAGCTCGCCGTGATCGTCGAGCCGGCCGCCTCGCTCGCGCTCGACCTCGAGGTATTGCGCCGCGCCGCGGATGGCCGAGAGCGGGTTGCGGATGTCGTGCGCCATCTGGGCCGAGAGTC
This sequence comes from uncultured Pseudomonadota bacterium, assembly GCA_963832725.1. Classification (GTDB taxonomy): domain Bacteria; phylum Myxococcota_A; class Polyangia; order Polyangiales; family Sandaracinaceae; genus JAEZBP01. The sequence goes on along the minus strand of CAWHVG010000005.1, from coordinate 391,172 downwards.
GACCGAGCGTGGCCAGGTGCGCACCGCGCTCGCGGTAGGTGGTGAAGGAGGACCACACGGCGCGCGCCGCGCCGAGGAGCACCAGCGTCACGGCGACGGTACCGAGCACCAAGAGCGCGCTCTCCCGCCCGAGCCAGCGGAAGACGGTGAGGTGCGCGGCCACGCCGACCACGCCGAGCAGCGCGGCGTTCATCCCGAGCAGGGCGATGGTCCCCCGCAGCAGCCGGAAGCGGAGCGCCAGCGCCGTGAGCAGGACGGCGCTGAGCAGCATCGTCCACGCGGCGAGCCGAGGGGTGCCGGGCGCGCCGGCGATCGAGAGGAGGTCCGTGGCCACGCCGCCGACGCCGATCGCCATCGTGCCGATGAAGAGCTGGGTGCGCGCCCGCTCTTCCGCGCTGGTGTTGTCGCGGTAGTGGCGGACGAGGAGGAAGCCCGTCCAGCCCAACCCGGGCAGGATCCCGGCCAGCATCGCCAGCGCCCACGTGTCGCCGCCCGGGTAGTCGCGCATCGCCGGGATCACGGCGGGTGCCAGACAGGAGACGACGACGAGTCCGAAGTAGGCGTAGACCGCGAACAGGAAGCGGCGCTGCGTGCGACGCGCGCCGAGGAACGCGAGTGTGAAGTGGACCAAGAGCGGCGCGGCGAGCGCGGCGGCGGCCGACTCCAGCCCCTTCCATGGATGCGACGCGGTGCTGCTGTCGGCGGCCTCCAGCCCGTTGTAGGCGAAGAGATCCACGCAGAGCAGCGCCAGAGGGAGCGCGAGCGGGTTGCGCGCGCCGCGGAAGGCGGCCAGCGCGGCCAGCCCGAGGAAACCCGCGCTGGCGGCGATCGTGAAGAGCTGCTCGGAGGTCACCACGGTCGATTGTGGACGTACGGGCGGAAAGAGAAAACGCGTTCGCGCGCCTCGCCTTCTCGCGGGAGCGCTTTACCGCCGCTGCGCCGCGCGCGCACAATCGCGGATGATGAGCGAAGAGGTGCGCGGGAGCGTGTTGGTCGTCGACGACGACCGCGCGGTGGGCATGGTCCTGTCCGGCTTGCTGGGGCAGGCGGGCCACGAGGCGGCGCACGTGATGTCGGCCGAGGATGCGCTGGCGCGCATCGCGTCGAGGCCGATCGACGTGGTGATCACGGATCTGCGCATGCCCACGATGGACGGAATGGAGCTGCTCGAGCGCATCGCCGAGCGGGTCCCGGGGCTGCCGGTGATCATGTTGACGGCGCACGGCACGGTGCAGACCGCCGTGGAGGCGATGAAGAAGGGCGCGTCGGACTTCCTGCTCAAGCCCTTCGACCGCGACGAGGTCCTCTTCACAGTCGACAAGGCGCTGCGGGCCAGCCTCCATGCGGCGGAGTCGCCGGCCGACCGTGTGCCGACCGACGCCCCCTCGCTCGGGGAGTCGCCAGCGATGCGCGAGGTGGCCGAGCTCGTGCGGCGCGCGGCGCGCACGGCCTCGACGGTGCTCATCCGCGGTGAGAGCGGAAGCGGCAAGGAGGTCGCCGCCCGAGCCATCCACGCCGCGAGCGGGCGCGCCGAAGGCCCCTTGGTGCCCGTGCACTGCGCGGCGCTGCCGGAGAACCTCCTCGAGAGCGAGCTCTTCGGCTACGAGAAGGGCGCGTTCACGGGAGCCAGTCAGCGCAAGCCCGGCCGGGTGGAGCTCGCGCAGGGCGGGACGCTCTTCCTCGACGAGATCGGCGATGTCAGCCCCGCCGTGCAGGTGAAGCTCCTGCGGCTGCTGCAGGAGAAGGAGTACGAGCGGCTGGGCGGCACCGAGTCGCTGCACGCCGACGTGCGCTTCGTGGCGGCGACCCATCGCGATCTCGACGCGATGGTGGAGTCCGGCGAGTTCCGCGAGGACCTCTTCTATCGGCTCGACGTGATCCCGATCTGGATGCCCCCGCTCCGAGAGCGCCGAACGGACATTCCAGCGCTGGCGACGCGCTTCGCGGGGGAGCTCGGAGGGCAGAACGGGCGCCCCGCGCTGGCGCTCGATGGGGACGCCGTGGCGCGCCTCGCGGAGCAGGACTGGCCGGGGAACGTGCGCGAGCTGAGCAACTTCATCGAGCGGCTGGTGGTGTTCGCCGAGCACGATCGCATCGGCGTGGCCGACGTCGATCGCGAGCTCGCCCGGAGCGCGCGGAGATCGCGATCGTCCAGCTCCGCCTCGTCGCCTGCGCCGGCGGCCGAGACCCTCGACGAGCGCCGCGAGGAGGCGGAGCGGGCGGCCATCCTGGAAGCGCTCGAGCGCGCCGGCGGCAATCGCACCAAGGCCGCGCGCCTGCTCGGCGTCAGCCGCCGCACGCTCTACAACAAGCTGGCCGACCTGGACGCGATCCCGCCCCCTCGCTGACACCTGCTGTACCCCCGGACTGCACCTCGGATCGCGGAGTCGTCCCCTTGGACGACGCCGTGCAAGAGGGGTCCGCGGCGTGGAACGAGGCGCGGGCCCACGCGGGCAGAGATGCGAGTTTGCGGTCGGGGGGAGGCGCGAGGCTCCGCTGGCGCAGCGCCGCCACGCGCGGCGGGGGGTCGAGGAGCGTCGCGATCGTCGCGCGTCGCTCGGCTGGACACGGCACACCGATTGCCACCCCCAGGGCAGACGCGAGCCGCGCATTCGTGCGGCCGCGCCAAACGACGGAGGTATCCGATGTCGAAGCGAATGACCGCGATCGGCGCTGCGGCGCTGGCGCTCGCACTCGGGTGTGAGAACGAGCCCGGGAGCAACGAGGAGCAGACCCCGCCCGAGCAGGGCGGCCAGGTGGTCGGCCAGAACGACGATACGATGGGTCCCCAGCACGAGCAGGGCGCGCAGGCGCAGAAGGGAGAAGAGCAGCACCGCACCTTCGACCAGGCACCCCAACAGGGGAGCCAGGCTCACGGCCAGCAGGGCCAGCAGGGCCAGGCCGGCGCGGCGCAGGCCGTCCAGACGCCCGGTCAGATCGTCACCATGGAGAGCAAGGCCAACTTCTCGCAGACCATCTCCCGCCTCACCCGCGAGATGCGCCGCAACGACCTCGATGTCGTCTCCCAGGTCCGCTACGACCGGCGCACGCGCGAGCGCGCGCTCCGCAACCTGGAGCAGCAACAGGGCGCGCAGGGACAGGCGGCTCAGGGACAGGGGGCTCGGGGACAGGCGGCTCGGGGACAGGCGGCTCAGGGACAGGCGGCTCAGGGACAGAGCGCCCAGGCCGGGCAGCGCCAGAACCAGCAGGGTCAGGCCGCTCAGCAGGGTGAGCTCGGTGACGTGCGGCTGATCGTCTTCCGCCGCCCGGACGCGGAGGCTGGCATCATCGAGCACCAGGGCCCGCAGGCGCTCTTGGACGCGCCGCGCGAGCTGATGGTCTTCGAGCGCGACAACAAGGCGGTGGTCGCCTATCGCGTCCCGGAGCAGGCCGGTGCGATCGGGCAGATGGAGCCGACCAGCGAGATCCTGAGCCGCGTCGTCCGCGAGGCGACCCAGGGCTCTCGTCAGCCCACCGCCCAGAACCAGAGCCAGCAGCAGGGCCAGCACGTCGCTTCGGCCGATGGCCAGGGCCAGTCCCAGGCGGACCAGCGGCAGGCGCAGGCGGGTCAGGACGTCGCGCGGTCTAGTCGCCGATGAACTGATCGGCGGACGCGGGCCACATACGCGATGCTCGTGTGTCATCTCACGGGCAGCGCGAGGCGGTGAAACGCCGCCAAGTAGCGGAGCAGGCTGGCATCGTCTAGCCTGTTCCGCGTTCCTTTTCCGCTCGCCGGGATCGGGACCTCACCCGCAAAGGTCCGCGATGAACGCTCGACACCTTTTCTTCTTGGTCGCGCCCCTCCTTCTGATCGTGGGATGCGGTCGGTCGACGCTCCTGGTCGTCCCGCCTTCCGGGATGGACGGCGGACTGTCCGGACGCGGCCATCGACGCACCCATGGTCGACGCGCCCATGGTCGACGCGCCGCCGGACGTGTGCGGCAACGGCGTGTGCGGGCTCAGCGAGACTTGCTCGAGCTGTCCGGACGACTGCGGCACGTGCGGCGGGTGCGGCGACGGGACCTGCGGCTCGGACGAGACCTGCTCGAGCTGCCCCTCCGACTGCGGCCTCTGCATGGCCTGCGGCGACGGCACCTGTCAGAGCGGCGAGAGCTGCCGCAGCTGCCCCTCCGACTGCGGGCTCTGCGTGACCTGCGGCGACGGCACCTGCGACATGGGCGAGGACTGCTTCAGCTGCCCGACCGACTGCGGTTCGTGCGTGCGTTGCGGCGACGGAACGTGCAGCACCGGCGAGACCTGCTCGAGCTGCCGCACCGACTGCGGCGCCTGCGTGACCTGCGGTGACGGCACCTGCGACTCGAGCGAGGACTGCTCGAGCTGCCCCGCCGACTGCGGCGTGTGCATGACCTGCGGCGACGGCACCTGTCAGTCGACCGAGCGCTGCGACACCTGCCCCTCCGACTGCGGCCTCTGCGAGACCTGCGGCAACGGGACGTGTGCCGGGGCCGAGGACTGCAACAGCTGCCCGCGTGATTGCGGGCTCTGCACCCGCTGTGGCGACGGCATCTGTCAGAGCACCGAGGACTGCTCGAGCTGCCCCGGCGACTGCGGCGTGTGCTCGCGCTGCGGTGACGGGTTCTGCCGAGCGAGCGCGGGCGAGGACTGCGTCACCTGCGCACCCGACTGCGGCGCCTGCCCGCGCTGCGGCGATGGCATGTGCGATGCCGCTGCGGCGGAGGATTGCTTCACGTGCGAGGTCGACTGCGGTTCGTGCCCGAGCTGCGGCGACGGCCGCTGCCGCGGCACGGAGACCTGCGCGAGCTGTCGCATCGACTGCAGCGGCATCTGCGCCGTCTGCGGCAACATGCGCTGCGAGTCGCCTGGTGAGGACTGCACCAACTGCCCATCCGATTGCGGGATGTGCTCGCTGCACGCCTGCGGCGAGAGCCTGACCTGCGTGTTCGGCTGCATCGACTTCGGCGGCGGCGGCGGCGGTGGCGGCATCCCGGGCTTCGACCTCGCCTGCCTCGGCGGCTGCGTCACGCAGACCTGCCCGGCCTCCCGCGGCTTCCTCCAGAACGTCGTCAACTGCGCGATCGGTGCGTTCACCAGCGGCGCCTGTGCTGGCGGCGGTGGTGGCGGCGGGCTCGGCTGCGTCATGACCCAGTGCAGCGCGCAGATCACGGCCTGCCTGGGCGACCGGGGCTGCTGAGCGCCACGGACGGAGGGACGCGGGGAACCCTGACCCCGCTCTCTCCCGCGTGGCTCGGCGCGCGGGGCAGGGGTGTGAGACCCGCGCTCCTCCCGGTGTTGGCATGCGGCGGCTCGGCGGCGCAGCGCCCGAGCACACGGCCGTGAGACGCGAGACCCGCGCTCTTCCGCGCGTGGCTCTCGTGGGTCAGCTCGGCGGCCCGCGGTGCTCCGCAGCCAGCACGTGGGCGGCGAGCTCGGCCCGCGACGAGACGCCGAGTCGGCGAAAGACGCTCGCGACCTGATTCGCCACCGTACGCTCGCTGGTCTGCCGGCGGCGCGCGATCGACGCGTTGGTGTGGCCCTCCAGCAGCGCGAGGGCGACGGCGCGCTCCGCGGGAGGGAGCTCGCCCAGCCGCTCGCCCAACGCCGGGATGTGGCTCGCGATCAGCTCCTCGTCGTTCAGCTCGAATCGGATCAGACGCGCTCGCAGCCCGCCGGGGGCGAAGAACGCGACCAGCTCCGCCGTCGAGTCGAGCCCCAGCTTGGCGCGGATGCGCGAGGCGGCGTTGGTGACCGCGCTCGGGACCACGCCGAGCTCGTAGGCGATCTCCTGCACCGAGCGGCCCAGCCCGATCCGCTCCGCGATGGTGTGCTCGTGCGCGGTCAAGCCCCGCGGATCGCGGACGCGGATGTCGTTCTTGCGTGCGACCACGTAGCGGCGGCCGTCGCTCTCGAAGCGGTCGACCAGCGACCATCGGCCTTCGACCAGCGCGGTCCAGATTGACATCGCCTCGTCCGGCGACTCGCGGCGGAGCGGCCCTCTCGCGCGGTCCACATCCAGCACGGCGCGCCGCAAGGTCTCGAGCGCGCTCTGGGCCGGCGCCTCGGCGTGGGCGATTCGGCCGTCAGGCTCGAGGATCGCCTCCGGCGCTTCAGGCTTCAGCCTCGACATCAGCCGGCATCCGGCGCCCACGTGCGCCGCCACCCGCGTCCAGCGGTCCACTGTGCGCTTCGAGACGGCCTCGCGGTCCGCCCGCGCACCCGCGAACACGATGCCGAGATCCTCGCCGTCGTGCGCCGTGACGCCGACGAAGTCGCTCACCGCGCCGCCGGTCCCGGCCCGGACCATCTCGATGAAGTGCTGCTCCGCCCCAATCGGCTCCAGCATCGCGCGCGCCGAGCCCGCCACGATCCCGGCCTCGAACATCACCCGCATGACGTCGATGGGCGCGCTCTCGGTGGCTTCTCGCATCTGGTCTTCGCGGCCTTCGAGAATCCCCCGAGCGGTCAGCGCTTGGAGCTTCATGCGGCGATCGCTCGTCCGGTAGACGTACGCCTGGCATCCGAGCCCGGTGTCGAGCACGGGCCGCGCGGCGTCGATCAGCCGTCCGAGCCAGTCATCGAGCGTACCCTCGAGGCGATACGCGGACTCGACTACCCCCAACCAATCCATCCGCGGATGATAGCGCGTGTCGGAATGACCATGGGCGAACCGGCGCGCATCGGCGATTCTCGGAGGCGAGCGAGGGTTGCCGACGGAGTCGAGCGACGTCTTCGCGGGTGTCCGTGCGTCCGGGGGGGCGCGCCGGGCATCGGGGGGCGCCACGGTGCGGGTGGCGTGGCGCGCGGTGGATTCGGTTCGGTGGCCACGACCGTCGAATCTCGGCGCCGCCACGCCACCCGTCGCCGGGTGATCTGCGCCGTGCGAGCCCCCTCGAGCCGCGTGCTCACATGCAGGGCATCTCGTCGATGGTCCCGTTGCAGTTGTCGTCGAAGCCGTTGCTGCAGATCTCGTTCGCCATGCAGCCCTGACAGGTGCCGCCCATGCAGAAGCTGCTCGGGTCGCAGTCGGCGTCCGAGGCGCACTCGGTCCCCGTGGTCGCGCACTCGCGTGCGATCAGTGTGCGGTCCAGCGGCGCGCAGTCGATGGCGTCGGGCGAGCCGTCGCCGTCGCTGTCCGGTCCGGGGTCGGCGCTGACGGCCGCGGTGCCGGAAGCTTGGACGGCGGCGAAGAAGAGGTCGCGGTCGGGGCCGACCTGCTCGAGATAGAGGACGTCCGTGGTCGCGCCCGGCAGATCGGCGCCGAACGCGCCGTCCGCTCCGACGTCGACCTCCACACGCCCGCCCGTCGCCGCCGTGCTCGGGTCCGTGACCCGCATCCGGATCGAGCCAGGCGTGATGGCGCCGCTCGTCCCCGCGAGGCGGATCCCGGCCGGCTGCGTCTCGGTCAGGGTCATCGCACCCGGGTCCGCCGACGGAGGTTCCGGGAGCGGCGTCGCGATGCAGCCGGGCAGCGCGAGCAGCACGAAGAGCGAGATAGCCAGGCGAAGCGAGCGCATCGGGGGGTCTCCGAGCAGAGGTGGCGCGCCGCGCTCTCGCGACGCGCCATCAGTACCAAAAAAGGGAAGCGGGACGGGATCAGCAACCGTCGTCGACGATGCCGTTGCAGTCGTCGTCGATGCCGTTGCCGCAGATCTCCGCCTCCATGCAGCTCGTGCCGGCCGCGCAGAATCCGCTCGCGCAGGTCTGGGCCGGGTCGCAGTCGGCGTCGCTCGCGCAGCTCACGCAAGCGTCGTCGACGATGCCGTTGCAGTCGTCGTCGATGCCGTTTCCGCAGGTCTCACCCTCGGCGCACGAGGGGCCGCTGGTGCACGCACCGGCCACGCAGCTCGCGCCGGCCGTACAGTCGGCGTCGCTCGCGCAAGGTGCCTCGCTGCACCCATCGTCGACGATGCCGTTGCAGTCGTCGTCGATGCCGTTTCCGCAGGTCTCGGCCGCGCTGCAGGTGCCGGCCGGGGCGCAGACGCCCTCCTGGCAGACGTGGGCCGGATTGCAGTCGGCGTCGCTCGTGCAGGAGGTCTCGCTGCACCCGTCGTCGACGATGCCGTTGCAGTCGTCGTCGATGCCGTTTCCGCAGGTCTCGGCCTCGGCGCAGCTCTGGTCGACGCAGGTGCCTTCGGTACAGGTGGCGCCGGCGGGACACTCCTCGCTGCCAGCGCACGCGCGACTCGGCGGGAGGGCGGCGCAGGTGCCCTCGACGCAGACCTCACCGTCGGCGCAGCTGCTCGGGTCGGCGCAGGCGCCTCGCCGGTCGGCGTAGCAGCCGCCGGCCACGCAGACCGCGCTCTCGGGGCAGTCGGCGTCGGTTGCGCAGGTGGCCAGGCAGACGCCCTCGGCGCAGCGGGAGCCGTCGGCGCAGAGGCCGGCGTCGCTGCAGACGACCACCGAGTACGAGCTCGACGTGGCCGGGGCGGTGCAGCCGGCGGCCAGGGCGCCGAGCGCCGCGATTCGAAGCAGATTCCGGGACATGGCTCTCCTCCTCGAGAATGGTTACCGCCGGCCTCAGCAACGCCGATGCCACCGGAAAGAAGCCGAATTTCGAACCACTTCCATCGACAGCGGCTTACGGTTACAGTTTTGCGTTACGTGATGGATACAGTTTCGGCCCTGCTGCGGGCGCGCTTCGGTGGCGCACCCGACCCGGTCGCGGTGCGAACCGACCCGCTCTCGTCCGGGACACCTGTGGTGGTGAAGGCGGCGCGCACCGTCGCGGAGCGCGCGGCGTTGGCGCGCGAGGTGGAGGTGAGCTTGCGCCTCTCGCATCCGGCCTTTCGCCGCGTTCGAGCGACGTGGGAGGACGAAGGCGCGCGGCTGGCGGCGCTCGAGCACGTGGACGGCGAGGCGCTCGACGCTCACCTCGCCCGTGTTCCGGGAGACGCGCGGCGGGTGGCGCTCGCCCTGCTCGGTGCGCTGCGCGTGCTGCACGCGGCCGGGCTGGCCCACGGCGACCTCAAGCCGGAGCACGTTCTGGTCGAGGCGAGCGGCGCGGTGCGGCTCATCGACCTCGGCCTGGTCACGCCGCTCGGCGAGACGGTCCGCGGCGGCACGCACGGCTTCCTGGCACCGGAGCTGCTCGAGGGGTCACCGGTCTCCGTCGCGTCGGACCTCTACGCGCTCGGGGCGACCCTCGCGCAGGCGCTCGGCGACGGCGACCCGCTCGCTCCTCTGACCCGCGCTTGCCTGCGCGCCGATCCGGGCGGCCGACCGAGCTCGGCCGGTGCCGCCATGGCCATGCTCGGTGGTGCCGGTTCCGTCGCGACCGCATCGCGCGCCGACACCGCGGCGCTTCGAGCTTGCCTGCGTGCCACCGGCGGCGCGGTCCTGGTCGTCGACGCGCCGGCGGGCGGCGGGCGCAGCGCCATCGTCCGCGCGTTCGTCCAAGAGCGCCTCGCCCGCGACCTGGCGTCGCTCGATCTCGTGGCGGAGCCCGCGTTCGATCCCTTCCACGTTCTGGCCGAGCTCCTCGATCCCGAGCTCGAGCCAGTGGAGCCTGACGGCGTCGCGAGCCCGCGCTCGGCCGTCGACTCGCCGTCTGCGGAGCGGCCCGACGATGACCGCGCCGCGGATGGAACTTCGTCCGTCAATCCGCCGTCGGCCGCGCGTTCGTCCGAGACTGCACGCCAGTTGGGCTCTCGGAAGGACGCGCCGGCTCGCGCCCATCTTGGCGTCCACTCGCCGCGCTCCGCGCCTCTCGACCCCGAGCACGCGTCGCGGGTGGCGCGCGCGGCCGCGTGGGTCGCGGCGCGCGACGTCCCCATCGTGATCGACGACGCCGATCGCCTCGACGCGGACGCCCGGGGATCGCTCCTCATGGCGGCGGAGGCCATCGCTGCCGGCCGGCGAGGCGCGCTGCTGGTGGTCGGCCCGAAGGAGCCGCTGGTGTCCGCGCTGGTCGAGCGAGGGGGCGCGCCGTCGCCGTCTCGCCGCTCGACGAAGAAGGCGTCGCCACCGTGCTCGAAGGGTGGGGCGCTCGCGCCGATTCGGAGACCGTGCGCGTCGTCCATCGAGCCACCGAAGGGCGGGCCGGCGCGGTGGCGCGGGTGGCGTCCGCCTTGGCCGAGCGTCCCGAGCTGACCACCCGCGACGCCCTCGTCTCCTCCTCGGCGGTGCCCGATGGGGCGACGGGAGCGCGCCATGTGGCCGCAGGCGCCGACCCGGGCGAGGCGGACGCGATCGACGACCCTGTCCCGCGTGCCCGCCGCGCGCTGGCCGAGGGCATGCCCCAACACGCGCTCTCCATCCTGCGCGCGCTCCGCGAGTCCGACCGGGAGACGGCGCTGCTGACGGCCCGCGCCCAGCTTGCGGCCGGCAACCTCGAAGCGGCGGAGACGCTCCTCGACGACCTCGCGCCCTTCGACGATCCGGACGTCGCGCTGGAGCACGCCCGGGTGGCCGAACGGCGCGGCCGCCACGCCGTCGCCAAGGAGCGCGCGTCGGCCCTCTTGGACGCGCACGCCGACCCACGCGTCGCGGCGCGCGCTGCGATCGTCGCGGCCACCAGCACGCTCGCGCTCGGATACCCCGACGAAGCGGCGAGCCTCGCCTCCCGCGGCCTGGAGGGCGCGCACCAGCCGGCGGATCGGGCTCGGCTCGAAGCCCTCTCCAGCGACGCCGCGCTCCGTACCAACCAGCCCGCCCTCGCCCTCGAGCACGCGGACCGCGCCGAGCACCACGCCCGGGAGAGTGGCGATCCGGCGGCAATCGCCCACGCGATCGCCCGCTCGGCGGCCGCGCTCGCGTTGGGCGGAGACCCGAAGCGGGCCCGCGCGCGTTGGGTCGAGGCCCTCTCGATGGCCGAGCGGGCGGGCGACCCGTCGGCGCTGCCTCCCTACCTGATGAACCTCGCCACGGCCGAGCATGCGCTGGGTGAGATTGCCGATGCGATGGCCCGCTACGAGCGCGCGGCCGAGCTGGCGGGCCGGCTCGATCGAATCGCTTCCCGTGCCGCCGCGTTGACCAACCTCGGCGGGCTGCTCGCGGCGGCGGAGGCGGACGACGAGGCGCGTGAGGTCTTGCGCGAAGCACGCGCGGCGGCCGAGCGGGCGGGGGTCGCGGTCTACGCCGCCCAGACGCGGCTGGTGGAAGCGGAGATCCTCGCTCGCCACGATCCCGAGGCGGCGCGGGTCGAAGCACGTGCGGCCCGGGACGCGTTCGAGCGCTGCGGCGCCTCACGGCAGGCGCTGGAGGCCTCCCTGCTGGAAGCGGAGCTCGCGTTCGGGCGGGGTGAAGCCGCATCCGCGCTCGCGGCGGCGCGCGATCCATCGTGGGCCGAGGCAGGCTTGGATGTGCGGGCCGGTGTCCTCGAAGCGCGGGCGGCGCTGGCGAGCACCGATCTCGACCTGGCGCGCCGCGCGGCCGAGCGGGCGGTCGAGGGCGCACGCGCCGCCGGCGATCGAGACCTCGAGGCGCGGGCGCTCGCCGTGCAGGCGGAGGTGCACGACCGCCTGGGCACCGGCGCAGGCGTTGCGCTCCGGGCCCGAGCCCGCGAGGCCATCGGCGAGCTGGCTGCCCGCATCCCAGCCGGCATGCGCGAGCGCTTCCTCGCTTCGCCCGAACGCGCCGCGTTGCTCGAGCGCCCCGAGCCCGTCGCCGCGACGCTCGGGAGCGAGCGCCTCAACGAGGACGCGCGCCGCCTCTTGGCGCTGGTCGGCCGCGTCCTGCTCGAGAACGACGACCAGCGGGTGCTGGAATTGGCCCTCGACGAAGCCGTCGCGCTGACCCGCGCCGAGCGCGCGTTCCTGCTCCGCCGCCGGGCCGGCCGCCGCCCCGAGGTCGCCGTCGCGCGCAACCTCGACAAGGAAGCCGTCCGCCACAGCCGTTTCCGCTTCAGCCGCAGCGTCGCCGAGCGCGTGTTGGCGAGCGGCGAGCCTTTGGTCACCGCCAGCGCCTCGGACGATCCGGAGCTGCGCGGCGCCCGCAGCGTGCTGGACCTCGGCCTGCGCTCGATCGTCTGCGTGCCGGTGCGCTCGCCGGCGGGCGTCATCGGCGCGCTCTACCTCGACCACCGCTTCGAGACCGGTCGCTTCGGCGACGCCGATCGCGAGCTGGTGCAGGCCTTGGCCGACGTCATCGGGCTCGCGCTCGAGAACGCGCGCCTGCACCGCGAGTCGCGCCGGCGCGAGCAGGATCTGGCCCGCGCGCACGAGTCGCTCCGGATGGAGAGCGCGCGTAAGGACGCCGAGCTGACGCGCTTGAGCGAGGCCCTGGCGCGTGGCGGCGGCAACGTCGAGACGGAGGAGGGCATCGTCGGCGGCGCGCCCGCCTTGCGCTCGGCCATCGAGCTCGCGCGCCGCGTCGCTCCGAGCGATCTGCCCGTGTTGATCGACGGCGAGTCGGGGACCGGCAAAGAGGTCTTCGCGCGCTTCATCCACGGCCGCAGCCACCGCGCGGCCGGCCCCTTCGTGGCCATCAACTGCGGTGCGTTGCCGGAGACGCTGATCGAGAGCGAGCTCTTCGGCCACGTTCGCGGCGCCTTCACCGGCGCGCTCCGCGACCACCCCGGCACCTTCCGCGCCGCCGCGGGCGGCACGCTCTTGCTGGACGAGATCGGCGAGCTCCCGCTCCGCATGCAGACCCGACTCTTGCGCGTCCTTCAGGAGCGCGAAGTGCGCCCGCTCGGCGCCGAGGGCGCGGTGCCGGTCGACGCTCGGGTCCTCGCGGCCACCAATCGGGACCTCGAGGCCGAGATCGAAGCGGGGCGCTTCCGGCGCGACCTCTACTTCCGCCTCGTCGGCGTGCGTCTCCATCTCCCGCCGCTCCGCGATTGGCGCGAGGACCTGCCCGCGCTGGCGACCGCCACCCTCTCGCGCATCGCCGGAGAGCCGGGCATGCGCGAGGTGACCCTCTCGCGCGACGCGCTGGCGGTGCTGATGACCCACGACTGGCCCGGCAACGTGCGCGAGCTCGAGCAAGCCCTCCGGCGCGCCGTGGCCATCGCCGAGGGAGACCAGCTGCGACCCGAGCACTTCGAAGTCGGCGCCGCCCGCCCGCGTCCTCGCGCCGTCGCCCACCGCGAGCTCGACCGCGACATCATCGAGCGCGCGCTCCGCGCCTCGGACGGGAACCGTACCGCCGCCGCCCGCGCCCTCGGCGTCAGCCGCGTCACCCTGCACCGTTGGATTGCCCGGCTGGACATCGACGTGCCCGCTCGCCCCGGTCGGCCCCGCTCGCGCGACTGACCTCGGGCTGCGGTCAGCTTTCGAACGACACGCGGATCTCGAGCTGCAGGTCGCCGCGCCAGGGCGCAGCGTGGAGCTCCACCGTGCCGGGCGTGCCGCCGGCCAGCTCCAGCGCCTTGCGGATCCATCCGACGAGGAGGTGCCCGTGGACGCGATCGACGTCGGGGTAGTCGTCGAAACGAACCGAGAAGCCGTCCGGGAGATCCGTCACGTGAGCACGGCCGAAGTCGAACTGACCTTCCCAGATGCGCCCGATTGCCTTGGCGGTGCCCGCTGCATCGCCCTCACGAAGGAATATCTTGTGTACCCCCGTCAAGGCAGCCTGCGCGCCGTGCTCACCCATCTTCTCAGCCGTCTCGTGGGTGCCGCCCATCGCCCTGTGAACGCGGTGCATCAAGGCGCGGAAGTCCTCGAAAGGGTACCACGATGATACGAGAATGCGTTCGTTCAGGTACTTGGCCTCGACGGCATCGATGTCGCGGAGTTGCCCGCTCTTGTGCAGCGTTTTCAGCACACGCACGAAATCGATTACGTTGACACCCTTCGTGTGGCGTGACCCACTCACTGTACCTCATTATGCACCAGGTCATTATGCACCAGGTCTCGGTGCTCTGGCCAGCGGGAGAATTCGCCACGGCGACCTCCGAGCCCAGCTCGGCGCTGGATGGGCCGTCGAGGCGCGGCGCGGTGCCACCCGCCGTCGGACCTGCGAGTGCGCACTTCGACCGTGCCGACGGGTGCGAGCAGATGGGACTCGCGAGGACCTTCCCGGGTCGTCGCCTCGTCCGCACCGTGCCGCTGACCGACGGAGCCCCCGCGACCGACCGACGCCGCCTCGACCGTCTCGGTCCGCGGTCGTTTCGGCTGGCGAATCGACCCGCCGGGAGCACTTGGGGTGCACCCGACCTCGGCGCTGCGCTATCTCCAGGCAGCGTCGGCGAGCACCTGCCCGCGGCGCGCGTGTGCTCAGACGCCACAGGTATCGCGATGCAGACCTCCACGACGGCCGCCGTCGACATTCGGCCGGAGCCGGAAGCCCCCTCGGAGCCCTCGGGGCTCACCACCGAACGAGCGGAGCAGCTCCTCCGAGAGCACGGCGAGAACGCCTTGCCCGAGGTGCACGAGAGCCCGCTCAAGAAGCTCCTCGCGACCCTCTGGGGCCCCATCCCCTGGATGATCGAGATCGCCGCCATCCTCTCGGCCGCGGTCGGCCACTGGGAGGACTTCGGGATCATCCTCTCGATGTTGGTGATCAACTCCGGCGTGCGCTTCTGGGAGGAGCACAAGGCCGACCGCGCCATCGAGGCTTTGCGCGCGAACCTCGCGCCCACCGCGCGTGTGCTCCGCGATGGGAAGTGGAGCGTGCTGCCGGCCCGCGTCCTGGTCCCTGGCGACGTCGTGCGGGTGAAGCTCGGGGACATCGTGCCCGCCGACGTGAAGCTCGCCGAAGGCGCGTATCTCTCGGTCGATCAGTCGGCGCTGACCGGCGAGTCGCTGCCGGTCGACCGCGGGCCGGGGGACGAGGCCTACTCCGGCTCCATCGTCCGCATGGGCGAGATGACCGCCGTGGTGACCGGGACCGGCCGGGACACCTTCTTCGGCAAGACGGTGCAGCTCGTGCAGTCGGCCCGGACGGTGTCGCACTTCCAGCAGGCCGTCCTGAAGATCGGCAACGTGCTCATCGCGACCACGCTCGTCTTGGTCGCGCTGATCCTCGTGGTGGCGCTCTTCCGCGGCGCGCCCTGGGTCGAGACGCTGCTCTTCGCGATGATCCTGACGGTGGCGGCCATTCCGGTGGCGTTGCCAGCCGTCCTCTCGGTGACGATGGCGGTCGGCGCGTCGCGGCTGGCGCAGGCCAAGGCCATCGTCTCCCGGCTGGTGTCCATCGAAGAGATGGCCGGCATGGACGTCCTCTGCTCGGACAAGACCGGCACGCTGACGAAAAACGAGCTGACCGTCGACGAGCCGGTGGTCTTCGCGGCCGAGGACGCCGAGGAAGTGAAGCGGATGGCCGCGCTCGTCTCGAAAGAAGGCGAGGGCGATCCGATCGACGACGCCATCTGGCGCTCGCTGGGCGACCGCTCGCGGGTCGAGGGCTTCACCGAGCTCTCGTTCACGCCCTTCGATCCGGTGCACAAGCGGGCCGAGGCCGAGGTGCGCGGGGAAGGGCGGACCTTCCGCGTGGCCAAGGGTGCGGTGCAGGCGATGCTGGCGCTGGTGAAGGCGGACCCCTCGCTCGAGGAGCGCGCCTCGGCCGAGGTCGACCGGCTGGCGGCCAAGGGCTACCGCGCGCTGGCGGTGGCGGCGAGCGGGGACGACGGCGAGTGGCGCATGCTCGGCATCCTTCCGCTCTTCGATCCGCCCCGTGACGACTCCAAGGCCACGCTGGAAGAGGCCAAGCGGATGGGCCTCAGGGTCGTGATGGTCACCGGCGACCACGTCGCCATCGCCAAGGAGACGGCGCGCAAGCTCGGCCTGCCCTCCCGCATCGCCAAGGCCACGGAGCTCTTCGACGGCGACACGGCCGCCGCCGTCGATGCACGCCGAGTGGAGGCGGCCGACGGCTTCGCGGAGGTCTTCCCCGAGCACAAGTTCGAGATCGTCCGCGCGCTGCAGTCGCGCGGGCACATCGTGGGGATGACGGGCGACGGAGTGAACGACGCCCCGGCGCTCGAGCAGGCCGACGTCGGCATCGCGGTCAGCGGCGCCACGGAAGCCGCGCGCGCGTCGGCGGACCTCGTGCTGACGGCGCCGGGCCTGTCCGTGATCGGCTCCGCGGTCGAGGAGGCGAGGCGCATCTTCGCCCGGATGCGGAGCTACGCCGTCTACCGCATCGCCGAGACCATCCGCGTCCTGCTCTTCATGACCGCGTCGATCCTGGTCTTCGACTTCTACCCGGTCACCGCCGTGATGATCGTGCTGCTCGCGATCCTCAACGACTTCCCGATCATGATGATCGCGTACGACAACGCGCCCGTGGCGCCGCAGCCGGTGCGCTGGGACATGCGGCGCGTCCTGACCCTCAGCGGCCTGCTCGGATTTCTGGGCGTGATCGCCAGCTTCGTCCTCTTCTGGTACGCGGAGCAGCGGATGGGGCTGTCGCGTCCGGTCATCCAGACGCTGGTCTTCCTCAAGCTCCTCGTGGCCGGTCACCTGACCATCTACATCACCCGCACCGAAGGCTTCGTCACCTCGCGCCCCTGGCCGAGCTGGAAGTTCTTCGTAGTGGCCGAGGTGACGCACGTGATCGGCACCCTGGCGGCGGTCTACGGCTGGTTCGTGGAGCCCATCGGCTGGACGCTCACCCTCTGGGTGTGGGCCTATTCGCTCGGATGGTTCGTCATCAACTCCCTCATCAAGTGGGGCGTCGAGCGCTGGCTGGACCAGGGCGCGCCCGGCCAGGCCCGGCACATCGCGCGCGCCCATTCACGGCTGCATCACCATCGTAGGCCGGGCGGCGGCGCGCCGTCCGCCTGACTCACGAGACGTGCTCGGCCCAGGCGTCTGGGACGAAGCGCGGTCGACGTCGGGGCGGCCGACCTTCAGCCCTGGACGACGACGCTCACCCGCCGCCGGTGAGGCGCGTGGCGGTGCTCGAAGAGGAAGACACCCTGCCAGGTGCCGAGATCGCAGCGGCCCTTCTCGACCGGGATCCCGATCGAGGTCGAGGTCAGGATCGAGCGGAGGTGCGAGGGCATGTCGTCCGGCCCCTCGGCGGTGTGGGTGAAGAGGCGGTCGCCGTCCGGCACCAAGCGCGCGAAGTAGGCCTCGAGATCCCGCCGCACCGAAGGGTCGGCGTTCTCGCAGACGATCACCGACGCGCTGGTATGGTGGACGAAGACCGTGCAGAGCCCGTCGTCGATGCCGCTCTCGGCGACCACGCGCTGCACCCGGTCGGTGATCTCGTACGTGCCGCGGCCACGGGTCTCGAGCGCGAGCTTCTCACGATGGACCGGCATCGCCGTCCTCCACCTTGATCCACATCGCCGTCTGATCGCCTTCGTAGACGAGCGTGCCGGCTTGAAAGAAGTGCAGGTCGTAGCGGGTCACGATGCTCTTCTCCCGCCGCCGCGTCTGGGTCGCGCGGCACTCGATCTCGATCGGCTCGCCGGGCGGGGCCAGGTTCTTGAAACGCGCCTTGTGGATGGCGCCGCCGTAGCCGACCCAACCCTCGCGGTGCCGCAGATCCATCACGTAGTAGGCATGCACCAGCCCGGCGACGCCGGTCATGTGGACCATCAACCCGCCGGAGACGTGGCGCGGGTGCCGGACCGGATGCGCGCGCTGCTCGCGGGTGATGGGCAGCTCGGCGTGGGTGGGCATCCGCACGCGGACCAGGCTCCGCTCGCGGTCCACCTCCAGCACCTCGTCGATGAGTAGTCCCCCGGGGCCATAACAACAGTCCTCGACGAATTCCGGATCCAGCGGCATGGCCGTCCCATAGCTCGGAACGAGGCTCGCGTCCCGCCGCGTGTTACCCTGGCGGCATGGCGGAAGACGTGATCGTCGAGGACGCGGGGGCGGCGGAGACGGCGACTCCGAAGGCGGCGAAGGCGGCGACTCCGACGAGCGCCAAGCCGGGCGCGCCCCACATGGTGATCCGCATCGTGCTCGGGCTGGCCGGGCTCGTCTTGGTGGTGGGATTCTTCCTGCCCTGGGTGCAGTTCGCCGACGACAGCCGCATCAGCGGCCTCGATCTCGTCGTCGCCAACGATCACCGCATCCAGCAGACGGTCGGCGAGACTCTGCGTTGGACGCTCTTGGCCATCCCCACGCTCGGCGTGGTGCTGACGGCGGTGGGCTTCCTCGGCTTCCGCTGGTCGGGGCCGGTCGGCGCCATCGTCGGACTGACGCTCTTCGGGTACGGCGCGGTCGTGGTCGTGGTCGTGTTCTTCCAGAGCACCGGGCTCGGGCTCTGGCTGATCGTGGGCGGCGCCTTCGTCGCGTTGCTCTCGGGCGTCATCGCATGGACTCGCGCCCGCAACGCCAAGCGCGCGGCCAACGTCGAGCTGCCCGTCGACGGGTAGCCACCCGTCGGAGAACGTCGAGCTTCGGGCTTCGCCGGGACACCTGTGCGCTCGCTGGCGAGGCCGCGCCTCGCACGCCATGGTGCCCGGCCATGGGTCTCTTCGACGTCCACGCGCACCTCACGCACCCCGCTCTCGCGCCCAAACAGGATGAGCTGCTCGCCCGCGCTCGCGACGCGGGACTGACCACCATCGTCTCCAACGGGCTCAACCCGTCGGACAACGAGGCCGTGCGCGCGCTCGCCGCCCGCGACCGATTGGTTCGACCGGCCTACGGCCTCTACCCGGTGGACGCCGTCCTGAACGAGATGGAGGCGATGGGCGTCGAGTATCCGCGCGACTGTCCGGCGTTCACCGTCGAAGAAGGTGTGGCCTGGGTCCGCGACCACGTGGAGGAGGCCATCGCCGTCGGCGAGATTGGCCTCGACGGCTACTGGGTGCCCGAGGCGCTCTGGGCGCGGCAGGAAGAGGTCTTCCGCGAGCTGGTCGCCCTCGCCATGGAAGCGGACAAGCCCATCATCATCCACACCCGCAAGCGCGAGGCGCGCGCGTTCGAGATCCTGAAGGAGATGGGCGCCACGCGGGTGTGCTGGCATTGCTTCGGCGGTCGCGTGAAGCTCGCCCGCCGTATCGCCGAGCACGGCCATTGGCTCAGCATCCCGGCGAACGCGCGCCGGAACGAGGCCTTCACCCGGATGCTGGAGACCCTGGCCCGGGACAAGATCCTCCTCGAGACCGACTGTCCCTACCTCGGCCCCGAGCGCGACCAGCAGAACGAGCCGGCCAACGTCGGCGTCACCGCCCGCTTCGCCGCCGAGCTCTGGTCGTGCCCGCTCGAGGAGGTGCAGGCCCGCATGGAGGAGAACTTCGAAGCGCTCTTCCGCGTCGCGCCCTGAGTCGCCCCGTCGTTCGGTCGGGGGCCAAGCGTGTCCCTGCGAGCCCCCGTGCGGTCGAGCCCATGCCGCGCTCCCCTGGCCGCGCTCCCCTGGCCGAGCTCCCCTGTCCGAGCTCCCCTGGCCGAGCTCGAGGTGCCTCGCGCGCGCCTGCCGAAGATCGGGCGCACGCGCTGCTCGGCGAGACCTCTCTCCGGTCCGAGAGCGCGCCGGTCGAGCCGAGCCGGACCACTTCTTTCGGGCGCGATCGCGTTTGGGACGAGCAGGAAACGTCGCGCGGCGCTATTTTTGGGAATAGGTTCGCCTGGGGGCTCGCGGATCGAGGGTCGCAGCCCCAAACGCTTGCCATAAGACCTTCTCCTGCCCTTTTCGAGAGGACCGCTCTTTCCATGAAGCTCGGCCCGGGCGCCAAAGGCGTCCTGATGATCGCCGGGGTCGTGATCGTCGTCGCCGGTCTGCGGTTGGCGGCGCCGCTTCTGGTTCCCTTCGTCGCGGCCGTCTTCCTCACGGTCGTCTCCCTCCCGGTCGTCCGCTGGCTGGTAGCGCGCAAGGTCCCGCGTTGGGCCGCGATCCTCCTGGCCGTGCTCCTCGACTTGGCCGTGCTGATCGGCTTCGGCGGCATCGTCGGCGGCTCGCTGAACGACTTCTACGACCGCGTCCCCTACTACCAGCAGCGGCTCGGCGAGCTCACGCTGCAGTCGGTGCAGTGGGTCGACGCGCACGGGTTCAACCTGGACTCGGCGCGCATCGAGAGCTTCGTCGACCAGGCCGGCGTGATGACGGTCGTGGCCGACCTCTTCCAGCGCCTGACCGCGCTCTTGTCGAAGGCCCTCCTGGTCGCGCTCCTGGTCCTCTTCATGCTCTTCGAGTCGGGGCCGTGGCGCATCAAGATGGCCTACGTCCTCCACCGTCCGACCCAGGACCTGCCGCGCTTCACCAACGCCACGCGCGAGGTGCAGACCTACCTGGTCGTGAAGAGCGCGCTGAGCGTCGTCACCGGTGCGCTCTGCGGCGTCTGGGTGGCCATCTGCGGCGTCGACTTCGCGCTCCTGTGGGGGCTGCTCGCGTTCCTGCTCAACTACATCCCGACGCTGGGGATGTTCATCGCGACCATCCCGCCGGTGGTCGTGGCGCTGATCCAGTTCGGCCCGGGCAGCGCGCTCCTGGTGCTGGCCGGCTACGGCGTCATCAACTTCACGCTCGGCAACTTCGTCGAGCCGCGCATCATGGGCCGCGCCCTCGGCCTCTCGCCGCTCGTCGTGTTCATGTCGATGGTGTTCTGGGGCTGGCTGTGGGGCCCGATTGGCGCGCTCTTGGCCGTCCCGCTGACGATGATGATCAGAATCCTCCTCGCCAACACCGAGGATCTGCGCTGGGCCGCCGTCCTGCTGGGCTCGGCCGAGTGGTTCGCGCAGAAACAGGAGGAGTGGGAAGACCCCTACGAAGCGGAGCGGAGACGCTCGCAGGTGGGGGAGGAGCTTCCCGTCCTGAGCGCGGAGACCTTCGTGGACGCGGCCTCCGGGGACGCCGCCGAGGAGAAGAACCCGCCGCTGACGGAGGAAGACGCGTTCGAGGGTAGCGGGCCCCGCGCGATCGAGAACGCCAGCGAGCGCGAGAGCTACCGATCGGCCTGAGCGCTGGCGCGCCTCGGTTCGAGCTCCAGGCCTCACGCGGTAGAAGCGTCGGCGGAGCCGGTGGTCCGGCGGCGTTCACGCTCGACGCGACCGAGCTGACCAGCGACTCGCCGCGCTTCCAACTCCGTGGCGACTTCGGACGCCGAGTGCGAGCTCGTGACCGGTCTGTGCGCTCTGGCGGTCCTGCGCGGCGAGAGACCTCGAGCGGAGCCACGGGCGCGGCTCCGGATCCCCAGCGCAGAGAGACGGCGACGCTCTCTGCCGGCGAAGACGGGCTTCGCCGAGGCGAGGGTTCGGTGGGAGCGCCGAGCTGGGTCTTCCAGCTCTGGGTGATGTCACCGCGCTCCGGGGCGGTCGAGTTGAAGCGAGCCCGAATTGCGGCTATCAAGAAAGGGTCACGGGTCGCGCATCGGCTCCTCCGGGCGCCGCGCGATCCGACCCCAACATCGAGCTGGCAGCGGTCTTCGTGCCGGTCGGCTCACCGACGAAAGGAGAGCGATGGGTAGGGCATTTCGCCGTCGAGGACCGATCCGACCCGAGCGGCCGGAGCATCGTATCAATAGACATATTCGCTTTCGGGAAATCCGGGTGGTGGACCCGGAAGGCGTCGTACTGGGCGTCATGAGCCCGGAAGAAGGCCGCCGCGCCGCGGCCCAGCACGCGATGGATCTGGTGGAAGTGTCGCCGAACGCGCGGCCCCCCGTGTGCCGGATCATGGACTACGGGAAGTTCAAGTACGAGCGTAGTAAGGCGCGCTCGAACGCGTCGGGACCGAACCTCAAGACGGTCCAGGTGCGGCCGAAGACCGACACCCACGACCTCGAGACGAAGCTCGGTCGCGCGCGCTCGTTCCTGGAGCGCGGCGACAAGGTGCGGCTGGTCATGCGGCTTCGCGGTCGCGAGCGCGCCTACCCGGAGCGCTGGGTGACCCTCATGAGGGATCACTTCGAGGAGCAGCTCGCCGAGGTCGGCAAGATCACCTCGCGACCCATGCAGCAGGGCCGTGTGATCTCGATGACGATCGATCCCGACGTGTAGCGCCCGCCGCCGCACGTGGTCCTCGCGCCGTCGAGGTCGTGCAAGGCGAGCGCGCGTCCCACGGCATCGTCGTCGAGGTGCGCTGAAGGGCGGCCGCGGCCATCTCCGGTCGGCGAGGGGAGCGGTCGGTGAGGTGAGCGCCGTCCGGCGGGCAGTCGTGATCTCTGGCACCGCTCCGCGTCGGCCGTGTGCAGCATCGACCGCGCGCTCGAAGGTCGTGGACCGGCCGGCTGCATCGCGACGCTCGGTCGCGATCTGCTGCGATGGGGATTGGCTCGGTGACCGCGACGCGCGATCCTCCGCGGTCGCGCCCCCATGATCCGTCGCATCAGCACCAAGCTCACGCTGGCGGCCTCGCTGGCCATCACGCTCGTGATGATCCCGAACGCCATCCAGCGCGTCCGGCGCGAGACGCAGCTCTTCGAGGCCGACATCCGGCGCGATCACCAGGTGCTCGGTCGCGCGCTGGCCGAGACCACCGGCGCGCTCGCGGAGCGGGCGGGCGTGGAGGAGGCTTTGCTCGCGCTCTCGGAGCTCGACCAGCGGCGCGCGCACCTCACGATCCGCTGGGTCCTGGACCGCCGAGCGCGCGACGAGAGCGAGATCGTGACCCTCGAGGAGGGCCGCTTCCTCGAGACCCACGTCCCCGTCACCATGGGCTCGGACGCCGCCGGCTACATCTCGCTGCGCGAGAGCTTGCTGCCCGAAGAGCGATACACGCGCGAGTCGATCGGGCGCGTCGCGGTCTGGGCCTTGATCACCATCCTCACCTGCGCGCTTCTCATCCATCTCGCCGGCTACGCGATCCTGGCCCGCCCGCTCGCGCCCATCGTCGCCAAGATCGATCGCGTCGGCAGGGGCGACTGGGAGGGACCGTTGGCGCTGGCCCGGACGGACGAGCTCGGCGTCATCGCGCGGGAGCTGGACGGGATGTGCGTGCGGCTCGGGCTCCTCTCGCGCCGTGCCAGCGAAGAGGCCGAGGCGCGCATCGCCGCCATGGAGCAGCTCCGGCACGCCGACCGGCTCGGGACCGTCGGCAAGCTCGCCTCCGGCGTCGCCCACGAGCTCGGCACGCCGCTCAACGTCGTGTCGGCCCGCGCGAAGATCATCCTCGGCGGCGAGTCCGAGGGCGATGAGGTGGCCGACGACGCGCGGGTCATCGTGGAGCAGACGGAGCGCATGACCCGCATCATCCGGCAGCTCCTCGACTTCGCCCGGCGGCGCGCTCCGGCGCGGGAGTCGACCGATCTGCGCACGCTGGCGGAGAGCATCGCGTCAATGCTCCGACCGCTCGCCGCGCGGCGCAGCGTGTCGCTCTCGCTGGAAGACGGAGCGGCGGTGGAGGCGCGGGTCGACGTGGGGCAGATCCAGCAGGTGCTGACGAACCTGGTCATGAACGCGATCCAGGCGCAGCCCGAGGGCGGGCGCGTGCGCGATCGACATCGTCGCCGCCGACGGACGAGGGGGCGCGCCTGAGCGTGCGGGACGATGGACCGGGCATGAGCGAGGACGTGCGGACGCGGATCTTCGAGCCCTTCTTCACCACCAAGGACGTGGGCGAGGGCACCGGCCTCGGGCTCAGCGTGGTGCACGGCATCGTCGAGGAGCACGGCGGCCGCGTGGAGGTGCGGAGCGAGCCGGGCGCGGGGACATGCTTCGTGGTGGAGCTGCCCTTCGGAGGAGAGCCGTGAGCGAGGCTGGCCGGCTGCTCTTGGTCGACGACGACGCGGCCCTCGCCCAGACGCTGGCGCGGGGGCTCGGCAAGCGCGGCTTCGACGTGGTGAGCGAGACCTCCGCGCCGAACGCGCTCGCGCGCATCGAGCAGGAGGAATTCGATGCGGTGCTCACCGATCTACAGATGCGACCGCTGAGCGGGCTCGAGCTCTGCACCCGGGCGCGGGCGTTGCGGCCGGACCTGCCCGTCATCGTGCTGACCGCGTTCGGCTCGATGGAGACGGCCGTCGCCGCCCTCCGCACCGGCGCCTACGACTTCTTGAGCAAACCGGTCGACCTCGACGTGGCCGCGCATGCCCTGATGCGGGCGGTGGAGACGCGGCGACTGCGAGGCGAGCTGAGGCGTCTCGAGGAGGGCGCCGCGTCGCGGGCGGCCGCGCTCGACGAGCTGGTCGGGGAGAGCCCGGCCATGGAGCGCCTCTTCGAGACCATCGGCCGGGTGGCGGGCTCCGACGCCACGGTGCTCATCACCGGCGAGACGGGCGTCGGCAAGGAGCTGGTCGCCCGTGCGCTCCACCGCAGCGCGTCGCGTCGCGACGGCCCCTTCGTCGCCGTCAACTGCGCGGCGGTCCCGGCCTCGCTCCTCGAGGGCGAGCTCTTCGGGCACGTGAAGGGGGCGTTCACCGACGCGCGTGCGTCGCGAGGAGGCCTCTTGCTGGAGGCGGATGGCGGGACCCTCTTCCTCGACGAGATCGGCGAGACGCCGCCGGAGATGCAGGCCAAGCTGCTTCGGGCGCTGCAGGAGCGACGGTTCGTCCGGTGGGCGGTGATCGGGAGGTGCCCTTCGATGCGCGCGTCGTGGCGGCCACCAACAAAGACCTCCTCGACGCGGTCGAGCGCGGGAGCTTCCGCGAAGACCTCTACTTTCGCCTGGCCGTGATTCGAGCTCGAGGTGCCGCCGCTCCGATCGCGCGGCGGAGACGTCCTCCTGATCGCACACCGCTTGCTGGCGCGGGCGGCGGAGCGGGCGGGCAAAGACGTGCGCGGCATCGACCCCGAGGCGGCGCGCATGCTGGTGCGCTACCGCTGGCCGGGCAACGTGCGCGAGCTCGTGAACTGCGTCGAGCGCGGGGTCGCCATGGCGCGCTTGACGCAGATCACCGTCGACGACCTACCGCCGCGGGTGCGGGATTTCGCGCCGGCGCGCGACGTCTTGGTGGCGGCGGACGACCCCGAGACCTTGGTCCCCCTCGAGGAGGTGGAGCGCCGCTACGTCCTCCGCGTATTGGACGCCGTGGGCGGCCGGCGGGGGCAGGCGGCCAAGATCCTCGGGCTCGACCGCAAGACGCTCTACCGCAAGCTCGAGCGCTGGGGGCGCGGCGGCGACGGGCTCGACGACGACTGAAGGCCTGGCGACATCTCCCGTTGGCACGCTCCTCTTGCAGGGCCGGCTCGGAGGTACCGATGACCCAGCCTGTAGAAGAGGCGCGCTACGCGCCGTTGGTGTTGATCGCCGAGGACGACGACGAGATGCGCTACCTGATGACGCGCGCGCTGCGGCGCGACGGGTACGACGTCCTCGCCGTGAGCGATGCCGACACGCTCGCGGCCCTGCTGGAGGCGACCCGCAGCGACGGCCGCGACCCGGACCTCGTGGTGTCGGACGTCCGGATGCCGGGCATGAGCGGCCTGGAGCTCGTCCGCTGGCTGCGCGACCGGAGCTGGCCGATGCGCACGGTCCTGGTCTCGGCGTTCGCCGACGACGACACCTGCACCACGGCCCGGCGTCTCGGCGTCTCCCACGTGCTCAGCAAGCCCTTCGACCTCGACGACCTTCGCACCGTCGCCCTGCACCTGCTCGCCCGGCCGCGCCCGGGCCTCTGAGCGTCCCCGGGGGCAGCGTGCCCCCCACGGCGGGGCGGCGGGGGCAATCTGCCCCCGAGCCGAGGAGCCCGCGATGGAGCGACCCATTCGCTCGATTGGCACGCCGGCTGCTCTGCCGGCTCCACCAAGCGCCGGGCACGAGCCCGGCCGGAGGAAGAACGACCATGACTCTTCGAACGTCCACGCTGGCCCTCGTGTCCACCTTCTCGTTGGCGGCCGCGTGCGGCTCGACGGCCACCCAGAACACCCGGACGACGGCGGCCGACGATCACCAGACCGGCTCGATGCACGACGCCCGAGCGCGCACCGCCACGGCCGGCGGCGACAACGCGAGCCCCTCCTGCGCCGTGGCGCCGGTCTACTTCGCCTTCGACTCGAGCGAGCTCGATGGTAGCGCGCGCAACACCCTCGACGGCGACGCCACCTGCCTTCGCGACCGCAACGCCAGCGCCCGCGTCACCGGAATGACCGACCCGCAGGGCACCGAGGAGTACAACCTCGCGCTCGGCGACCGCCGGGCTCGCGCCGTCAGCCAGTACATGACGAACCTGGGAGTCGACGAAGTGAACGTCCGCTCGGTCGGTGAGGAGCAGGCCCGCGGCGAGGACGAGAGCGGCTGGGTCCAGGACCGCCGCGCCGACATCGACACGCACTGACCGACGCTCGCCCGGTTCGAGCTCCGACTTCAGGAGAGCCCGGACCGGCGAGTCACCTGCAGCCCGCGCTCGCTCGCGAGATGATGAGGGTCATCGCCCGAGGATGTAGAGCCTGTCGTTTCGCACCGCCAGCGGCGCCACTTCCTCGAGCGGGCCCGGGGGAGCGTACCATCCGCTCTCGCGCCGATCAGAGGTCGATGGCGGTGACGTCCAGCCCCTCGACGTCGTGACCGAGGAAGCGGGCGGCGACCTCGGCGAAGCGACCCGGCAGATCCGTGACCATCATGGAGAGGCCGCCCGGACCGGCGCTGCGGAGCTCGCGGTCGCGCAGCAGCTCCGCCAGCTCGTGGGCGGTCGCCTCGGCGCTGTCCACGACCGGAATCGGACGCCCGGCCATGCGCTCGGCCTCCTCGCGGAGGATTGGCGCGAGAAGTGGATAGTGCGTGCAGCCGAGGACCAGCGCGTCGATGCCGGCCTCGACCAGCGGCTCGAGGTAGCGGCGCACGACCAGCGTCGGTACCTCGCCATCCAGCCAGCCCTCCTCGACCAGCGGGACCAGGAGCGGCGCCGCGAGCTGCCGCGCTTCGGCGCGCGTGCTGACGCTGGCGATGGCCTGCAGATAGGCGCCGGAGGCGACCGTTCCTGCCGTCGCGATCACGCCGACTCTCCCGCCGTGACTGGCTTTCACGCCCGCTCGCGCACCGGGCTCGATGACGCCGAGCACCGGGATGTCGAGCTCGACCCGGAGCATCGGCAACGCCACCGCGCTGACCGTGTTGCAGGCGACGACGAGCAGCTTGATGTCGTGCTTGGCCAGGTGGCGGGCGCAGCTCCGCGCGTAGCGCACGACCGTGTGCGGGCTGCGCGTCCCGTAGGGCACGCGGGCGGTGTCGCCGAGGTAGACCAGCCGCTCGTCGGGCAAGTGCGCGCGGATGGCGCGCGCCACCGTCAGGCCGCCGAGGCCGGAGTCGAACACGCCGATGGGTGCGTCGCGGTCCACGCTCTGTCTCCGATCGGCGGAACTCTAGCAGCACGCCTCGGCGCCGCCCCCGAAAGCGGCTCGCTCGGGTCGGCCGTTCGGCGGCGCGATTGGGGGTCGCGGGCGACGGATTGGACGAGACGCGGCGGACCCCAGCGAACGGCACCCCATCCTCCCGCTCGAGTGGGAGGTTAGGATTTCCTACAGCCACGTGTAAGAAATTGTCGTCAGCTCGTGGCCACGGCATCGCCTTCAGGAATTCTTACAGCCGCCTGTAGGAATTGCTGAGAGACCGGGTTTGGTTGAGCCAATCTCTCTCGACTGTTGGTGCTCGTTTTCCAACACCTGCTTCATATGCAGCATCACCTGTTGGGTCGCCGCCCACGAATTCGGCCCGATCGTGGCCCGTACGATGAGGCGCGAAAATTGCCAGTACCACTTGCGGAGGCTCCGATGGCGACACGTAAGGTTGGTCCGACCAGTTTGCTGCTGATTCCGATTGCGCTCGCGATGGCGGGATGCGCGATGCAATCGGCCGAGGATGTGGGCGCCCAGCAGGCGCCTCTCACGTTCACCCCATTCACGACGGACCAACCGACGACGGTGGACACGCCCGTCGGGTTGGCCATCGACGTCGACAACGCCGTCGGCACGCCGCTTCGCGTCCGGAGCGGGCAGACGTTCTTCCTGAATCAGGTCGACGTGCGGGCGTCGGTGGATCTCTCCACCGACGAGCCCTTGCTCGACACCCTGCAGGCGAGCAGCGACTTCGCTTCGCTCGACTGGCACGGCTTGGAGTACATCGAGCACGAGCCCGTGCTGATGCCGAACCCCGACGGAACCTCCACCGACCGGCGCTTCTACCGTCAGGCGAGGTGGATGGAGGCGCCGAGCGTGATGGCCGTCTGGCAGGTCGACTCCGGCGGGAACATCACCTCGCGCCCGATCCTGGTGCGGCTGGGCAGTGACAACGTTCGCCGCCCGAGCGACGACTTCTTCATCCGCCGGCTGCGCGGCATCCAGTGGGCGCACGACTGCGCGACCCCGAGCGATTGCAGCGGGGCGACGCACTTCACCGAAGAAGCGCTGATCGAGATCCGCAACACCGAGCGACCCGGTCAGACCTTCCGCATCGAGCCCGATACGACCGCGCTCCGTGTCTTCTGGAGCGCGCGCCGCGGCGCGCCCTGGGAGATCCCCGTCGAGCAGGTCGACGAGCCCGAGTTCGACTACGGCTTCCGCATCGCGCTCGACGCCGAGACGCCCCCCGGCCCGGATGGCTACTACATGCCGGGCGACGACATCACCTTCCGCGTCACGCTGCAGGATGGCAGCGGAAACCGCCTGCACCCGGTCGGTTCCATGCCGAGCTACGCCTCCGTGGCCTTCGGCATCGATACCTCCGGCATCACCTACTACAACGCGTTCTTCGACCCGACGACGACGTACTACCGCCGCAAGCACCGCGAGCGGAACATGGCCATGCAGATCGTCGGCCCCATGCAGGACGTGCAGCCGATCCGCACCGTCGCGGACCTCGGCCTCTTCCTCGCGAGCCCGACGCAGCTGGTCGGGACGCCCGAGCGCGATGGCGTCTACTCCGAAGCCGCGCTCTTCCCGCCCGGGCCCACCCTCTTCGGGGGCGCGTTCAATCCCACGCACGCCGCGTGGTTCCAGCCCAACCCGGACACCGTCACCTTCCACATCCCGGAGAACGCGGAGCCCGGGACGTACAAGGTCACGATGAAGGGGCGCCGCGTGTACTTCGGCGAAGACATCCCGCACACGTCGACGGTCGAGCTGCAGATCGGCTCGAGCGAGCCGACCGAGGCCCACCTGACGACCGGGCACTGCAACAGCTGCCACACCGACGGCGGCTCACTCACCCGCGTGCTGCACGGCAACGCCGATCGCTCGGCGTGCACCGGCTGCCACGTCCCGCTCTCGTTCGAGCTCGAGGGCCCGGTCTTCGTGCGCACGCACTTCATCCACTCGCGCTCGGACCGCTTCGATCGCCCGACCGAGGAGTGCTCGACCTGCCACCTCTCGGAGGACGGCATCCAGCGCACCAGCCTCGCCGCCTGCATGAGCTGCCACACTTCGTACCCCGACAGCCACGTCGAGGAGTTCGGCCCAATCCAGAGCATGTACGTGGGCGGCGGCGTCGACTCGTTCCAGCAGTGCACCGACTCGTGTCATACGAGCCATCCCGAGAGCGGCTTCGACGGCCCCGTCCACGAGCCGGGTGGACCCCACGTCGACGACTATGGATACGAATCCCACCACGATCATGGCCACGGAGATGGCAATCATGGCCATGACCATGACCACGACTACGACCATGACCGCTGAGGTTTCGGATCCATCCGCGCGCTCGCAGGATTTCCCCTTTCCAGGTTCGAACCACACAGGTACGCTCGACCCCTCACTGGGGGGCAGTGGAGAGAGCTGATGGCAAAAGTAGCTCTGCGGTCCGCCCACAGTGACCGCACCAATCCCGCCGACCTCGCGGACCACCTCGTCGAACAGGTGAGCGGAGGCTCACCCAAGCTGGCGACGCTCTTCGTCCCACCCAACGCGGACCAGGCTGCGGTCAACGCGGCCGTCCGCGAGCGGCTCCCGAAGGAGACACGGCTCATCGGCGCGACCAGCGGCGGCGCGATCGATCGAATCGGGCGTGCACTTCGGGGGCGCGGTGCTCGGCGTGCTCGAGGGCGACTTCGAGGTGGGGCTCGGTCTCGGCCGCGGCCTCACCGACGACGCGCTTCGAGCGGGCGCGTCGGCGATGCGCAACGCCTGCGAGGAGCTCGGCGTGGACGCGCGGGACCTCGACACCACCCGACACGTCGGCCTCGTGATCGACGATGGCTACCGATACAAGAAGGAAGAGCTCCTGATGGGTGCCCTGGACAAGAACCAGGGCATTCTTCTCGTCGGAGGCGGCGTCGGCGACGCCGAGATGGACCCGGCCAAGCAGTTCTGCCGCATCCACGTGGACGGCGAGGTCGCCGACGATTGCGTCGCGGTCGCCCTGTTCAAGACCGATGCCCCGTTCGCCGCGCTGCGCCATCACGCCTATACGCCGACCGGCCAGACGATGACCATCACGCGCGTCTCGGACGAAGGCAACCGCGCGCTCGAGATCGACGGCAAGCCGGCCGCGGAGCGCTACTCCGAGGTGATCGGCGTCCCGGTCGATCAGCTGGAGTTCGGCCTCCCGAACGGATTCAGTCGCCAGCCGCTCGCGCTCAAGGTCGGACGCGAGCACTTCATGCGTGCGCCGTGGAAGCCGCTTCCCGACGGCTCGATCCTCTTCGCCAACCTGCTCGAGGAGGACTCGAGCTACGAGCTGATGCAGATCGGCGACATGCCCGACATGATGCGCCACTTCTTCGCCGAGGAGGTGCCGCGCCGCGTAAAGAATCCGCAAGCGGCGCTTCTCTTCCACTGCGGCGGCCGGCAAGCGCTGGCGTTCGCGGACGGCAGCGTCGAGCGCCTCTCCACGGCGTTCGAGGCGGCGCCGGCTTCGGCCGGGTTCAACGTCCACTTCGAGATCTACTGCGGCTTCCACATCAACACGACGCTGACCGCGCTCGTGTTCGGCTCCGACGAATGAGCGGTTCGGAAGTGGATCGGGTCGCGGAGCTCGAGGCCGCGAATGAGAAGCTGCGCGCGGAGCTGTCGAAGCAGAAGCGCCTCGCGACGCGCGCGCTGGCCAGCTACCAGCAGCGCGCGCTCCAAATGGAGCTGATCCGACAGCAGAACGAGGACCTCGACCGCCTCGCAGCGGACCTGGCGAAGGCCAAGAAACTGGCCGAAGCGCGCGCACGTGAGGTCGAAGAGGCCGCTCAGCTCAAGAGCGAGTTCCTCGCCAATTTCAGCCACGAGATCCGCACGCCGCTGAACGGGATCATCGGCTACTGCGATCTTCTGTCGCGTGAGGAAGGCGACCGCCTGACCGGGCACGGCCGCCGCGACCTGACCACGATCCGCAAGAACGCCAAGACCCTGCTCGCCCTGATCAACGACATCCTGGACCTCTCCAAGATCGAGAGCGGGCAGGTGTACGTGGTGCAGGAGCGCGTCGACCTCGCCAGCGTCTTCGACGAGTGCACCGCCACCGTGCGGGAGATGATCAAGGGCAAGGAGGTCGAACTTCGGCCGGACGTCGACGAGGCGGCGAGGGCCGTCTTCACGGACGGGCTGAAGATCCGGCAGATCCTCCTGAACCTCCTCTCGAACGCGGCGAAGTTCACCGAGCTCGGCGAGATCACCGCCAAGGCGCGGGCCATCGGCAAGGATCTCGAGATCGTCGTGGAGGACACGGGCGTCGGGATCCCACAGGAGCAGCTCCGGAACATCTTCGAGAAGTTCCGACAGGTCGACGGCTCCTTCACGCGCACCAAGGGCGGCACGGGGCTCGGGCTGGCGATCGTTCGCGAGCTGTCCCGCGTGCTGGGTGGCCGCGTGGATGTCGCGAGCAGGCTCGGGCGCGGGACGACGTTCACGGTGACCATTCCGGACATCGTCGAAGGAGGGGAGGCTCCTGCGCCGGAGCGTGCCCGCAAGAGCTCCGACCCGATCGGCGAGGGGCTGGTCGACCGCAACGCGCACGTGCTGGTCGTGGACGACGATCCGATGATCCAGCAGCTCCTCCGCTCGCGCCTCGAAGAGGACGGGATGCACGTCGTCGTCGCCGGCGACGGCGCCGAGGCGCTCGCGATGATGCGAGCCGATCGGCCGGACGTGGTCATCCTGGACATCCGCCTGCCGAAGCTCGACGGCTGGTCGGTTCTCTCCTCCATCAAGACCGATGAATCGCTGCGGCACCTGCCGGTGGTGATCCTCTCGGTCGAGGAAGAGCGCGGAAAGGGCTTCTCCCTCGGCGCGTTCGAGTACCTCGTGAAGCCGGTCGAGCCGGACCGGCTGGTGTCGGTCATCACGAGCGCGATCTCGCCGTCGGCGGGGGAGGTTCTCGTCGTGGACGACGACGGTCCGACCCGCGAGATGGTGTCCCGTCGCTTGGCGGCCGAGGGCTTCACGGTGGCCGAGGCGAAGGACGGAGACGACGCGCTGCTACGCGTTCGCGTCGCGCCGCCGGCGCTGATGATCCTCGATCTGATGATGCCGGGGACGGATGGCTTCGAAGTGCTGGAGCGCGCGCGTTCGGCGGGCCACGACTTCCCGGTGGTCGTGCTCACGGGCAAGGAGCTGACCGACGCCGAGCGAGCTCACCTACGCGAGGCGTTCGCACGGATCATCCAGAAGAACGGTCGCTCCGTCGAGCAGGTGGTGGACGAAGCCAAACGTCACGTGACGCGCCGGCGCGCCGTACGCGCCGCGTCTCTGCCACGGGTCCTCTACGTGGAGGACGTCCCGCAGAACCGTGACATCGTCCGTCGCTACCTGGCTGGCGTCGCAGACCTCATGGAGGCGGAGAACGGCGAGCACGGGGTGGAAATCGCTCGGCGCGAGCGCCCGGACATCATCCTGATGGATCTCTCGCTGCCCCGCCTCGATGGATGGTCGGCCACCAAGCAGATCAAGGGCATCCCGGAGATCGAGCACATCCCGGTGATCGCGCTGACGGCTCATGCGTCGGGGGAGGACCGCGAGCGCGCGATGGAGGCGGGCTGCACGGACTACCTGACGAAGCCGGTCGAGCGGGGGCTCCTCGTCCGCACGCTGCGAAAGCATCTCGAGCGAAGAGCCTGACAAATGAGCCAACCTACCCTACGCGTTCTCGTCGTCGACGACGACGAGACGCAGCTCGAGATGGTGTCTCGCTTTCTCTCGGGTGAGTTCGAGGTTCAGACCTCGTCGTCGCCGATCGGCGTGTCGAACCTCGTTCGTGAGTTCCGTCCCGACGTGATCCTCGTCGACGTGAACATTCCGGCCCTCTCGGGGGACCGGATCGTCTCGCTCGTGAGACGCAACACTCAGTCCAAGGCGCGACTCGTCCTGTTCTCGTCGTCGGACGTGGACCATCTCCGTCAGCTCGCGGACAGCGTGTCCGCCGACGGCTGGATTCAAAAGGGACTCGGTCCCACCGAGCTCGCGGATCGCCTCCGGCGTATCTGCGCCGGCTGACGTCCACCGAACCGCGAATCGAGCGCCTCGCCGAGATCCACGGATCTTGGCGGTGGCGTCGTTTTGCGTGCTTTTGGCGCGCGTCTTCCGCCGAGATCGAGCGGATCGCATCCATCCGCGACCACGGCGGTCGCAGGCGCACGCGTCCGTGGTCCCGCCGAGACGTGTAAGAAAAACTCCTACGCCGGTGCGTAGGAGATTTGCTGACACCGTTTGCGGGTCGTGAATTCACGGACACGCGCCCATTTGCTTCGTATGTAGGGTGAATTCCTACTGAGTGCAGCAGTGTGGAGGTGGAAATGGTTGGAAAGCTCGATCCCCTAGCCGCGAATAGCGTCGCGGCGCTGGGTAGGATGTGGAAGAGGGTTTACGGTGACGAGAGTGGGCTCGATCGCGCGCGCAAGCTGATTGAGCACGCCGTGAGAACGCCTCCCGATGGTTGGATGTCCCTGGTCTCCGACGACCACACGCCCGTCGAGCTCTCGGTTGCTTTCGGCAGTGAGCCGCCGAAGCTCCGTTTTCTGTTCGAGGCAGTAGGCGAGATGCCCTCCGTCGATGCCCAGGGACGAGCCGCGCGGGCGCTCGAAGGCTGGCTCGAGAGCGAGCACGGGGTGTCGTTCGCACGCCTGCGGGCCGTGGAGGATTCTCTTCCTTCCTGCCGAGTGGCCGGTGCCCTCCGGGGGAGGGTTGCCCGCGTTCGCCCTCTGGCACGCGGCCATGTTCGCGCACGACGGCAGCGCGAGCTTCAAGGCCTACCTCGATCCCTACGCGCACGGACGTGAACGGGCGGCCGATCTCGTACAGCGAGCGCTCGAGCGGCTCGGGCTGGAGCGGGCATGGCATGCGGTCGCGCGGCTCGCCGAGCGCGGTCCCGGGCTCGACGAGCTGCGCTTCTTCTCCATCGATCTCGGCGACGCAGAAGACGCTCGCGTCAAAGTCTACGTGTCGAAGCACCGGACGGACGTGGCGTCGCTCTACCGCGCCGCCGAGCTCGCGCGCCACTCCGATCCGGACGCGATGCGCCTCTTCTTCCAGGCGCTCGCCAAGGGCGACGAAGGCTTCCTGCCCGCCCACCTCCCGGCCGTCGCCTGCTACGACTTCGTGGGCGACGACCCGACACCGCAGCACCTCACGGTTCACTTCCCCGTCCGCGCCTACGCGCCGAGCGACGCGGACGCGTTCGAACGGATCGGCACCGCCCTGCGGTCGTTCGGACGCGAGCACGACGCGCTCTCCGAGGCCGCGCCGCGCTTCGAACGGATCGTGGAGGCGTTCGCGGAGCGCGATCTCGCGGCCGGATTCGGGGCTCTTCTCGTACGCCTCCTTCCGCGCCGAGGCGGCCTGCCCGAAGCTCACGGTGTACCTGGCGACGGAACAGCGCGCGGTCGGCGAGACGCACCCGGAGGTCCGGCTCGTGTCCGCGCCCAGCATCCCGGTAGAGCCCGTGTTGCAGGTGATCCGCAGGCACGAGGACGAGCCCATCACCTGGCACCCCTTCCTCCAGCGCCTCGCTCGCGAGCCCCTGGTCATGCAGCGCTTGGCCCTGGTGCTCCACAACTTCCGCGAGGCCATCACCCGCGACTTCTCGCGTCGCCTCGCGAGCGTGGTGGCGCGGGTGGAAGAGGACGAGATGCGCTGCATCCTCACCAAGCAGCTCAACGACGAGCTGGGTGACGGGGACTACTCGCGTGCGCACCGCGAGCTCTTCGAGCGCTTCGTCGACGGCATGAGCGACTACTGGTCGGACGAGCTCGAGGAGAAGGGCCTCGAGGCCGGGCGCGAGCTGGGGGCGCACCTCGAGGAGGTCTATCTCCACCGCGATCCGTACGAGGGCGTCGGGGCCTCGCTGATGATGGAGATCTACGGGCGGCAGGTGGATCAGTTCCTCGGCGACCAGTTCCGGCGCCAGTCCGAGCTGCCCCCGGTCATCATGGAGTGGCTCACGCTCCACGAGGAGCTCGAGGTCGATCACGTCGACGAGATCTTCGACCTGGCGAAGCTGGTGCCGGAGGGGCCGAAGACCGAGTCGGCGCTGCGCGGCGTGGAAGCGCTCGCCTCCGCGGGCTGGGCGTTCTTCGACGCCCTCTACCGGGTGGTGTGGTCGTGAGCGCGCTGGACGCCTCCACGCGTGAGCGCTTCCCGCTCTTGCTCGAGCGGACCTACCTCACGTGTCAGTGCCTCGGTCCGGTCTTGCGGGAGACCTTCGACGACCTCGAGGCCTACCGCCGCACGCTCACCTCGAGGAGCCGCGCGCTCGAGGAGTGGATCGAGCGCCACGACGCGATCCACGCGCTGATCGAGCAGGTCCTCGAGGCGCCGCCCGGCAGCGTCTTCCTGCGGGACAGCGCCACCGCGGCCCAGAGCGTGGTCGCGGCCTGGCTCCGCCCCGAAGAGCATCGCAAGCGCATCGTGGTCGCCTCGGACGACTTCCCCTCCAGCCGCTACCTCTGGCGGGCCCAATCGCGCCGCGGGTTCGACGTGGTCGAGGTGTCGTCCGACGGATCGGAGCACGCGTCCGCCGAGCGCTTCGTCGACGCCATCGACGAAGGGACGGCGGTGGTCGCCCTCTCGCTCGTATCGCCGCGGAACGGCGCGCTCCTCGACGCGAAACGCGT
The DNA here is from genome assembly GCA_963832725.1 of uncultured Pseudomonadota bacterium. Classification (GTDB taxonomy): domain Bacteria; phylum Myxococcota_A; class Polyangia; order Polyangiales; family Sandaracinaceae; genus JAEZBP01. Next base: position 355,510 of record CAWHVG010000005.1, on the reverse strand, counting down.
GGCGGCCCGCGCGAGAGAGGTCGGCGCGCTCTTCATCCTGGACGCCTACCAGGCGGTGGGCGTGGTGCCGGTGCGCGCCCGCGAGCTCGGCGCGCACATGATCGTCGGCGGCACCCACAAGTGGCTCTACGGCGGGGGCATGGGCCTCGCGTTCGCCTACCTCGACCCCGAGCTCGTCGAGCGCATCGAGCCCGTCTATCCGGGCTGGGTCGGGCACGCCTCGCTGAAGGGCTTCGCCGACGACTTCGTCCCCCACGCCGGCGCGCGGCGTTTCGAGCAGGGCACCCCCGCGCTCGAGCCGATCTACACCGCCCGCGCGGGGCTCTCGTTCGTCCAGGAGGTCTCGGTGGACGCGCTCCGGGCGCGCAGCCTCCAGCTCACGGAGCGCCTCGCCCGCCGGGCGATGGAGCGCGGGCTGAGCGTCCGAACGCCACTCGAAGCGGCCCAGCGCGGCGGCATGATCGTCCTCGACGTGCCCGACGCCGGAAGCGTGGTCGACGCTCTGGCGGAGGCCGGCATCGACGTCGACGAGCGCGCGGGAGCGGGTCTTCGCATCGGCCCGCACCCCTGCGTCACCGACGAGGAATGCGACCGCACCATCGACGCCATCGCCGCCGCGGTCGGCGCGTGATCGACCGACCCTCGTGAGCACCCTTCGCGCCGCCCGGTCTCGGCCGGGCGGCGCATCGCTCCGTCGCGAGCGCCACGGCGCACGAAACGCGCTCTCGGACGAGACGTCAGCGCGGGTCGTCGCCGAAGATCGCGCCGACGTCGAGCTCGATCGCCTCGAAGGGCTCCGCGCGCACGACCTCTCCACCCTCGGCCGCCAACACCGTGGTGTAGCCGGCCTCCGACCACCGGAGCACGGTCAGCGTCTTGTCACGCGGGTCGACCAGCCAGTAGTGCGGGATGCCGGCCGCACGATAGAGGCGCAGCTTCTTCACGGTGTCGGTCGACGCGTTCGACGGCGAGATCACCTCGCAGACCCAGTCGGGCCGGAGCTCGACGGGTGTTCCGGTCGGCATCGTGGGGCTGCGTTCACGCCGCCAGCCGACGACGTCGGGCCGCGCCAGGTCGGCGCCGAGCAGCACCTCGATCTCCGTGCCGATCCACCAGCCGCCGGGGCCGCCGCGGCCCGGAGGCCGCTGAAACGGAGCCCGGAGCGAGCCGACCACTCCGCCCTGCGCGTTGCCGTGCTCCCCGCTCGGCGTCGCCTTGCGCACGATCTCGCCACCGATCAGCTCGTGAAAGCGAGTCTCCTCGGGGATGGCGAAGAGATCGGCGAGCGTGGCGGTGCGGCGTGCGGACGATGGCACGACAGGATCGTGCCGTTCGCTCCGCGCCGAGGCAACCGAGGCGCGTCCGGCGATGGCTCGCGCTCGAGCGAGTCCCCGGGCGCGTCCGAGCGCGACGTTCAGTGCGTGTGCCACGCGAGCTCAGAGCGCCGCCGCCGCATGGCAAGGCCGCCTTCCGCTGCGCGTGACGCTCTATCCCGCCCAGCGCCTGTGGAGGGTCAAGCCCGCCACGCCGACGAGCGCCGCGCCCGCGTAGCCCACGACCCCTCCCAGCCACTCCGGCTCCAGCGCCATACCCAGGCGAAAGCAGCCCAGGATCCCGAGGAGCATGAACACGGTGACGCCGCCGCCGACGAGGCTCCGCCGGGTGCGCGACAGTCGCCTCCGCGGGTCGTCCGGCGACAGCTCCGCCTCGCTCGGCAACCCGGCGTTCGGCGTCGTCGCGTCCATGCGAGCGCCCCGCCTGCGCATCACCACGCCGCCCGCGAACGAGAGCGCGCCGAGCCCGAGCACGGACAGCAACTGCCAGCTCGCGATCGGCGCCCACGACCCCGTTCGCCTCGCCTCCGCCGAGGCCAGGCCCCCGAACACGATCACCAGCAGCGCCCCGGAGCCGGCGACGATCGCGCCGTTGATCAAGAGGACGCTGCGGACCGCTCGCCGCCGCCGCAGCTCCTCGCGCTGTGTCTGTGGCCAACTCCGCATCGCCGACCCCCACCATATCTACGCCCGCGAGGCCGCGTCCTTCCGAGCTGTCGCTCCCGCGCTCATCGATGGCCACGGCGCACCACCGAAAGGCTCACCGTCTTCGCCACGCCCCTCGCCGAGAGTGGCCACCAGAACCTGTCGCTCGCATCGCCCTCGAACGGTCTCCTCTTGCCCCCCTCTCGTCGACGTGGTCCTGCGTCGTGAGCGGGCCGAGCTTCCCTCATCGAGCGGCCGTTGCGAACACCATCGACGAGCGCGTCGTCGTCGCGCATCATTGCGGCGTGATCTGCGCCTGCATCCGCTGCGAGTCCGAGCGTCTCGAGGTCTACGGCTGGTCGAGGCACGGGGTTCTGAGCGGTGGGACGCTGCTCCTCGGGCTCCGCCGCTGCGCGGATTGCGGCGCCGAGTTCTCGGTCTGGACCGGCACCGACGCGGGGATCTACGCCCGTCGGATTCGCTTCGTGAACTTCGGGGCGCTGGTCCTCATGATTGTGTTCGGCGTGGTGTACACGCTCGCGACTTGACGACCTCGGGCTGAGATGCACTCGGAAGGACGCGGTGTCGTGTGCAGCTCGTGGCCGTCGTTGGGTATCCGGGTGCGCCGGGTTTCGCTGATTGAGAGGGTCTCGAGCGGCGCGGAGAAATCGTCTCCCGACTCTGGGTGAGCCTTGTTGGTGCGGAGGCCCTTCGGATAGATGTTGGAGCTCACGGGGCGTGCTGCCGCCGCACCTTCGCTGGCCGCGGCGGGAGGCTCGGGGCGCTCAGTTGCCGGAGGCGTTGCCCGATTCGGCGTTGCCCCGATTGGCGCTGCCCCGGTCGGCGCTGCCCCGGTCGGCGCTGCCCCGGTCGGCGCTGCCCCGGTCGGCGCTGCCCCGGTCGGCGTTGCGCCGGTCGGCGTTGCCCCGGTCGGCGTTGCCCGCGTCGGCGTTGCCGGAGCTGTGGCGGCCGGTGCTCTTGTAGAGGGGGCGGTGCTCGAAGCCGTCGGCGATGGCCGGCTGGTCGAGGTCGCGGGATGCCGCGCGGGCGGCGCGGACGAGCCCGTCCAGGAGATTGAGCTGGTCGGTCTCGGCCGGGGTGCCCTAAAGCACGGGTAGGGTCGACGGCGTCGCCGGCGACGATGGGCCGTCGCCGCCGAGCGCGGAGGCCGTCGCGGGTGAGTGGGTCGGCGTCGCGGGTCGGTTGGAGGACATCGCCGGGGAGCTCTCGGCGTCGCCGCTGACGACGAGGGGCGTCGTCGGTCGGTTCGTGTTCGTCGCCGGTCGGTTCTCGGCGTCATCGACGACGCGAAGACCGCCGCCGGTGAGTCTTCAGCGCCGCCGCCGGCGCGGGAGGTCGTCGTCGGCCGGTTCTCGGTCGTCGTGGGTGACGAGGGGGACGTCGCGGGTGAGTGTTCATCGTCGCCGCTGACGCCGAGGACCGTCGTGGGTAGGTTCGTGTTCGTCGCCGGTGAGTCTTCAGCGCCGCCGCCGGCGCGGGAGGTCGTCGTCGGCCGGTTCTCGGTCGTCGTGGGTGACGAGGGGGACGTCGCGGGTGAGTGTTCATCGTCGCCGCTGACGCGGAGGAGCGTCGTGGGTAGGTTCGTGTTCGTCGCCGGTGAGTCTTCAGCGCCGCCGCCGGCGCGGGAGGCCGTCGTCGGCCGGTTCTCGGTCGTCGTGGGTGACGAGGGGGACGTCGCGGGTGAGTGTTCGGCGTCGCCGCTGACGCGGAGGAGCGTCGTGGGTAGGTTCGTGATCGTCGCCGGTGAGTCTTCAGCGTCGCCGCCGACGCGGGCATCGTCGCGGGTAGGTTTTCAGCGTCGCCGCCGAGACCCGCATCGTCGCCGGTAGGTTCTCAGCGTCGCCGCCGACGGGGGCTGCGTCGACGATGTGGCCGGGCTCCGAGGGCGTCGATCAGCCCGGGCAGTGGCTCGCGCAGGCTTTCAGGGTGCCCAGATCGCAGCAGCTCCCCTCGAGGCAGTCGGCGTCCTCGGCGCAGCGGGCGCCGGGCGGGCGCTTGCGCATGCAGACGCCGCTCGCTCCCGCCGGGATGCAGCGGTACTCGCTCGCGGTGCCGCCGGTGCCGGCCACGCAGTCGTCGGCGGTGGCGCAGAAGCGCAGGCAGACGTGGGCGCGCGTCCCGCCGCCGAGGTCGACCTCGCTGCAGGTGGTGATGGTCGGCTCGACGCAATCGAGCTGCTCGGAGCAGAGGGAGAGGAGGTCGAAGCGCGGGACGCAGACCTCGGTGTCGCCGACGCTCTCGCAGGTGGAGCGCGAGGGGGTGCCGAAGAAGTCGGCGTAGCGGGAGAGGCCGTGGCAGCCGCCGTACGCCGCCGCGTCGGCGCAGGTCTCGGTGCAGGCGCGCCGGCCGTCCCCGACCGTCAGGCAGTGACCGATCAGGCACTGGGTGTCGTCTTCGCAGGGAAGGCCCCAGACGCCGGGGAGGCAAGGCGGAGTGTCGGGGGAGCCGACCAGCTCGCCGAAGCCGCGGAAGCAGGTTGTCGAAGGCGGGCACCAAGGGCCGTTGCCGTCGAGCTCGCAGGGCGCGTAGCAGACGCTGCTGACGGTGCCGTCGCCGTTGGCGAACTGGAAGCTCAAATAGCCCATCGGGCAGCGACCCTCGCCGTCTGCCCGCGCCGTGCAATAGAGGTTGTCGAAGCGCAGATCCTGGCCGCCGGTCGAGGCGGGCAAGCCCAGGGCGTCGTTCAGGCAGAGCTCGTCGTTGCCTTGGCTCGCGCCGGCGCAGTCGCCGGTGACGCTGCACGCCCGCGCCGGATAGCAGACGCCCTCGTCGCGAAGGGCGTCGGTGCGGACGCAGGCGAACTCGTCGCCGGGCGGGCAGCCGACCGGGGTGCCGTCCGGGTTGATGGTGCAGCGCGTGAGGCAGGCGCCCGCCGCCGTGCACACGCCGTCCGGGCAGGTGCTCGGGTCGTCACGGTTGCAGGCGGGGCGGCAGAAGTCCGGGCTGTAGACGTTGCCCTCCGCGCAGGCCTGGCCGGGGCCGCAGTCCGCCGCGCTCGTGCAGGCGAAGAAGCCGTCGTCGAGCACGTCGGGGTAGGAGACGGTGCAGCCGGCGAGCGCGAGGAGGGCGGCCCCGAGCAGCCATGCGCAGATACCGCGGAGCCGGATGCGCGGCATCAAAAGCGGCCCCCGACCAGCGCGCCGCCGAAGCCGGGGCGGACGCTGACGCGGGTCGTCGCGCCGTGCCGCTCGGGGAAGAAGAACGCGACCACGGCGCCGATGAGCGCGGCGCCGCCGAGCGCGAAGAGCAGGTCGGCCGCGATCGCCTCCCGCTCGCGCGCTCGGTAGAAGGAGAGCACCTCCGCCCGCGTGACCTGCATGGAGCGGCGCTCGTCCAGGCTGGGCGCGAGCTGGCCCTGCGAGAGGACGCCGAGGGGAAGGGCCGCGCCGAGCGCCGCCACCGCCACGCCGCCGGCGATCCAGAGCCACGGGCTCGGCGTCTCGCTCACCTCCGGCGTCAGGCGCGCTTCGAGCTGCACCTCCGCGCCCGCGGCGAGCTGCACCTCGCGCTGCCATGGGATGCGCCCGAGGGTGGTGATCCGAACGATGTGCCGGCCGGGCGTCAGACCGTCGGCGCGCAGTGTGCCGTTCAGCGTCCCGACGACGGCGCCGTCCACGCTGACCTCGGCGCCCGTGACGTCGCAGCTCAGGACGAGCGTGGCCGGGCGAGGTGCCTCGCGCTCCTCGGGCTCGCGCTGTGCGGGCTCGTGGTCGTCGGGCTCGGGTGGCGCGTAGAGCTCGGGGAGGGCGGCCGCGAGCGCGTCGGCCACCGCGCCGAGGTCGCCTTCGACCTCGCGGAAGACGCGACCCACGATGGCGCCGCGCCGCACGTCCACGCGGTTGAGATTGAACACCCAGCGCGGCTCGCGGCGGGCCAGGGTGCCGGCGATGACCTCCACCACGCCGAGCTGCACGCCGACACGGCCGAGGCAGGCCATCGATCCGATGCACTCGAGGGTCTGCGCGTCGTCTTGGCCGAGCTGAGCTTGCAGCTCCTCCTTGCCGACGATGCGCACGCCCGGCCGGCGCGCGGCGACGCCACCGATCAAGAGCTCGCCCAGGCCGTCCGCCAGGTCCGGCTCGAGCCCGCCGGTCGGGACGAGCAGCACCAACACGCGCTCGTCCGTCGTGTCGGGCGTGCCGCGCTCGTCTCCTCCGGCCAGCTCGTCGTCCTCCGAGGCCGCCCGCGCTCCGGGAGGCGAGCTCGCCTCTTCGCCGCTCTCGTCTCGTGCGCTCTCGTCTCGTGCGCTCGCGTCGGAGCCGTCCGCTCCGCGCGCCGCGTCGGCTCGGTCTTCCGCGCTCGCGCCGGTGACATCATCGCCTCGGTCTCGCCCGGTGGCGTGGGTGTCATCGGGTCCGCGGGCCGCGTCGCCTCGGTCTCGGGGGGCGCCCGCTCCGCCGCTCGCGTCGCCTCCCCGTGGCGAGCCCTCGCCCCCGGTGCTCCCTTCCGGAGACGCCTCGCCGCTCGTCCTCGGAGGTGCGCCGGTCTCCTGGGCACGGGCCGGGGACGCCGTCAGCGCCAGCGCGGCCAGGATGAGGCCCACCGCGGCGCGTCGGGCCGCGCGCTGTTCGGGGACATGTCGCATCATGGAGGCCGCGCCGGGAGGTCGCGGGATGATAGTGGCCGGGCCGCGGTGGGCCAAACTCGTGGGGGGCGCCGAGGCGATTTCCTTCTGCTACGCTCGCGATCGAGTGAAGCCTCGGCACACGCCCGCCCCCGAAAGGCCGCGCACGCTGCTCGTCGTGGACTCCGATCCCGACTCGCGTGACGCGATTGGCCACGATTTGCGCGACGCGGGGTTCCTGGTCCGCGGCGCCGGCCACTTCGACGAGATCCCCGCGCTCCTCGACGACGAGGTGAGCGCGTTGGTGGTGGCCCAGGACCTGAAGCCCGGCGGCATCCTTCCTGTGGTCGATCTGGTACACGCGCGAGAGGGCATCCTGCCGAGCATCATGGTGCGCGGTCCGATGTCGGAGGCCGCCGTGGCCGAAGCGTACGCCAGCGGCGCGGACGACTTCGTGGCGGCCACCGCGCCGACCGTCGAGCTCGTGGCTCGCATGCGCGGGCTGGTGCGCAACCGCGACTACATCGACCGCATCGCGCAGAAGGAGCAGGACGCGCACGCGATGCTCGAGATGACGCAGGCCCTGGCCAGCTCGCTCGACTTCTCCGAGATCCTCTACACCGTCGTGCGGCGCATCGCCGAGATCGTGAACGTCGACCGCGCCTCCATCGTGCTCGCGCCCGACGCCGACGCGCCGGAGATCGGCTACGTCGTCGCGACCAGCGACGATCAGGAGATCGCCAACCTCCGCATCGACCTCGAGAAGTACCCGGAGATCCGCGAGGTGCTGCGGACCCGCGAGCCGCTGACCATCGCCGACGCCGCCACCCATCCGGTGCTCGACGGCGTGCGGCAGAGCGTCCCCGCCGAGTCGGTCGGCGCGCTGACGCTCTTACCCATCGTCTGGCAGGAGCAGGCCATGGGCGTGCTCTTCCTGCGCTCGGCGCGGACCGGCGCGCTCCGCTCCCGCGAGGTCGCGTTCTGTCGCATCGCCGCCAACGCGACCGCCATCGCTCTCCGCAACGCGCGGGTGCTGCAGTCGCTCCGCGATCAGACGCAGAAGGTGAACTTCGCGCGCTTCGAGGCGGAGCGGCGCCTGCGCGCGCTCAAGCGCTACGCGAACCTCTTCACCTCCGCCGCCGACGGGCTGGCGGCGGTCGACTCGGAGGGCCGCATGCTCTTCGCCAACCCGCGCGCTTACGAGATTGCCGGGGTGGACGAGGAGACGGTGCGCGGCGAGAACATGCGCCGGGTCATCCACCCCGACGACCGGAAGCTCCTGGTCGACGTGTGGCGGCGCGCCCGCGAGGGCGACTTCGCGCGGGGGCTGGATCTCCGGATCCGGCGGCCGGACGGGACGAGCCGCGTGGTGAGCTGCTCGTTCTCGGCGCTGCTCGACAGCGAAGGGGCCATCCTCGTCTCCTTCCGCGACGTCACCGACGATCGGGAGACGGCCGCCGAGCTGGTCAAGACGAAGGAGTTCCTGGAGTCGCTGATCAACGCGAGCGTGGACGCGATCATCGCGGCCGATCTGCGCGGGCGGCTCTTGCTCTTCAACTCGGGCGCGGAGCGCATCTACGGCTACCCGGCCGATCAGGTCATCGGCCGCATGCAGGTCGGGCAGCTCTATCCGGAGGGCATGGCCAAGGAGGTCATGCGGATGCTGCGCTCGCCACAGCACGGCGGGGTGGGCCGGCTCGAGAGCACGCGCTTCGACGCCATCGACAGCAACGGCCAGCTCGTTCCGATCATGCTCAGCGCGGCGATGATCTACGACGGCGAGGGGCGGCCTTTCGCCACGGTCGGCATCTTCACCGATCTGCGCGAGAAGCTGCGCTTCGAGGAGCGGCTCGCCCAAGCGCAGCAGAAGCTGGCCGTGACCGAGAAGCAGGCGTTGATCGCCGAGCTGGCCGGCACGGCAGCCCACGAGCTCAACCAACCGCTGACCAGCGTCATCGGCTACGGCGAGCTCTTGCAGCGAAAGCTCCCCGACGGCTCCGCCGAGCACCACGCGGCGGAGGTGATCGTGCGGGAGGCCGAGCGGATGGCCGACATCGTCCGCAAGATCGGCAAGATCACGCGCTACGAGACCAAGAGCTACGTCGGCGCGCAGAAGATCCTGGACCTCGACAAGGCGGCGGAAGACGCCGAGCGGAGGCGTTGAGGTGAAGGATCGGCGCGACGGAGCGAGGGAGAAGCCCGAGTCGCTGCACCCCACCTCGGGGATGCACGAGACGGGCGAGATCCTCCGCCCGAGCCACGTCACCGGGCGGCCGCCTTCCAGCGAGAACAGCCGCCGCCAGCGCTTCGAGGTGGCCGCCGCGCAGCGCGCGATCGCCGCCGCCGAAGGGGCGCTCGAGCCGCCGAGCTCGGAGGAGCTGCTCTTCACGGTCCTCGAGCTCAACCGCACGGTCAGCGTCGAGATGCAGGACGAGGCCATCGTCCACGGCTACGTCGATGCGCTCCGTGGCCTCTTCCCGAGGCGGCGCTTCGCGGTCCGGCTGCTCTCACCGCAGAGCGCCGAGCTGGTCCTGGTCTACGCGACCGGACGGCTCGCCGAGAGCATGCGCGACCGGGTGGTGCTCAGCGAGGAGGCGCTCGCGCGACACGAGCTGGCGCCCGACGTGGTGCGCGGGCTCGGCGTTCATGTCGCGGAAGCCTACGCGCCCATCTTCGCGGAGCCGGGGGAGGGCTTCGACATCCCGCTGACGGCGGGGGGCTCGCTCGCCGGTGTGATGAGCGTCGAGTACGAGACTCCTCTTCACGAGCCGCGTTTCGATCGCTCGCTGGTCGTCCCGATCGCCGTCCAGCTCGCATCCGCGCTCCGCAACGCGCGCCTCTTGCGCGAGGCGAACTACATGCGGGGGAACCTGGAGAAGCTCCTCGATCACGCCAACGCGCCCATCGTGGTGATCGGCCGCGAGCGGGAGCTCAGGGTGATCAATCGCGCCTGGCTCTCCATCTCGGGCGGCACGCGCGAGACGCTGCTCGGCCGCGATTTCCTGCCTCTGCTTCCGGAGTCCGAACGTACCCGCATCCTGCCGGTGTTCATCCGGGCGCTGCGCGGCGAGTCGACCAGCAACTTCGAGGTGCGCCTGCCGCGGAGCGACGGCGGCTACTCGCGCTTGGTCATCAACACGGCCTCCATCCTCGCCGCCGACGGCGAGATCGAGGGCGTGATCGCCATCGGCCGGGATCTCACGGAGCTGCGCGAGCTCGAGGAGCAGGTGATCCAGGCGGAGAAGCTGGCCACCCTCGGTCAGCTCGCGGCCGGCGTGGTGCACGAGCTGAACAACCCGCTCACCAGCATCTCGGTCTACGGCGAGTACCTGATGCGAAAGGGGCAGCGCGTCGGGTACGAGAGCGGCGATCTCGACAAGCTCCAGCGCATCGTGGAGAGCGCCGATCGCATCCTGAAGTTCACCCGCGACCTGGTCACCTACGCGCGGCCTTCCACGGAGGAGCTGGCGTTCGTGCCGATCGGGGACGTCATCGAGCAGTCGCTCCTCTTCTGCGATCACGTGGTGAAGGAGGCGTCCGCCACGGTGGTCAAGCGCTTCGACGCCGCCGACGCGCTGGTCTTCGCCGTGCGCGGGCAGCTCCACCAGGTCTTCATCAACCTGATCACCAACGCCTGCCACGCGCTGCCCAGCGAGGGTGGCGAGATCGTGGTCTCGACCGGCGTCGACGCCGACGAGCACCTCTTCGTGCGCATCGAGGACGACGGCTGCGGCATCCCCAGCGAACAGCGGGCGAGGATCTTCGAGCCCTTCTTCTCCACCAAGGGCGAAGGCCAGGGGACGGGTCTCGGGCTCTCGATTGTGCGCAACATCGTCGCGCAGCACGGCGGGACCATCGAGGTGAGGGCTGCCGAGAGCGGCGGCGCGGTCTTCGAGATCCGTCTACCGAGCCGGGCGCCGGGCTGAGCCCGTCGAGGCTTGGTAGGCCGGAGTCGGAGCCGCCCCGGATTTCGCGGGGAATTGCCCGTACCTCGTCCGCCGGCGGTGAAAAGCCGTCGCGCCCGCGGCGGAGCTCCGAGGAACCTGCCGGCTTTTCAGGCGAGAACCTTGTACCGGGGCGCCTGTCGGAGCGAAGATCTCGTCCCAAGCTGGGGACTAGCTGGGGACTGATGCGGGCCAACACATCCATCCTGGTCATCGGTGCGGACGGAGACGACGCCGCGAAGGTGCAGGCGCGGCTGACGGACCGTGGGCACCGGACGAGCCGGGTGGCGACGGGGAAGGAGGGGCTCGCGTACCTGCAGCGGGTCGGAGCCGACCTGGTCGTGATCGCGCCTCCGCTGCTCGAGGGGCCTCCCGGCGTGCTGCTGTCGCGCTTGCGCGACGTGGACCACGACCTGCCGATCGTCGTCGCCGGGTCGTCCGAGCACGTTCGCCCCGAGGAGCTCATGTACGAGGGCGCGTTCGAGTGTGTGGTCGATCCGCTCGAGCGTCCCGAGATGCTCCTGCGCGCGGTCGGCTACGCGCTCGGTGCCCGCGAAGAGGATCGCGAGCTGCGCTACCTGCGAGGGCGCGAGGTCGCCTCCTCGGAGCTGGGCGCGCTGGTCGGCGAGGACGCCGCGATGGTGCGCGTGTTCGAGCTCGTCCGCCGTGTGTGCAACCGGACGGCACGCGGCGCCACGCCGACCATCCTGGTCACCGGCGAGACGGGCACCGGCAAGGGCGCGCTGGCCAAGGCCATCCACGGCCAGAGCGTGCGGCGCAACCGCCCCTTCGTGGAGATCAACTGCGCGGCGCTGCCGGCGAACCTGGTCGAGTCGGAGCTCTTCGGCTACGAGCGAGGCGCGTTCACCGACGCGAACCGTGCCCGCGCGGGCCTCTTCGAGACGGCCGATGGCGGGACGCTCTTCCTCGACGAGGTCCCCAGCCTACCGCTGGACCTGCAGGCCAAGCTCCTGACGGTGATCGAGGACAAGACCTTCCGCCGCCTCGGCGGTCGTCAGTCGATGCGGGTCGACGTGCAGCTGATCGCCGCCAGCCAGCCAGTCCTGAAGCGGATGGTCCAGGGCGGGAAGTTCCGCGAGGACCTCTTCCACCGCCTCAACGTGCTCGCGATCGGACTGCCCCCGCTGCGCGACCGTGGCGCCGACCGCGTGCTCTTGGCGACACGCTTCGTGGAGCAGCTCTCCCGCCAGTACGGCATCGACCCCAAGCCCCTCTCGAAGAGCGCGCACGCGTTCATCGAGCGCTACCACTGGCCCGGCAATGTCCGGGAGCTGCGGAACCAGATCGAGCGCATCGTGCTGCTCTCCGAGACCGACGACATCCAGGGGTGGCAGTTCGAGCGAGCATCGGGCGAGTTCCTGCGCATCGATCCCGAGGAGGATGTGGCCGGCGCGGGCTTCCGGCTCCAGCTCCCGCCGGGCGGCTTCGCGCTCAACGATCTGGAGCGGGAGGTGATCCGCGCCGCGCTCGAGAAGCACGGTGGCAACGTGTCGGAGACCGCCCGCTACCTCTCGATCACCCGGCAGACCCTGATCTATCGCGTGAAGAAGCACGGGCTCGGCTGAAGGTCGGTTCGGGCCTCGGCCGAGCACGGCGGATCAGGCCGCCGGCGACGCGAGCCCGCCCGTGGCGTCTCAGCGAGCGAGCGCCGTCGGGCTCGAGGGCTGTCGACCATTCGGATAGAGCTGGGTTTCGCCGTTCATCGAGTCGCGGGGGACGACGAGCCCGTTCGGTTGGGTGACCTGGGCGAAGGCGAGGCCGGGCATCAGGGCGAGGGCGAGCAGGGACGCGAGGAGGGGACGCATGCGCAGATCGTAGTCGAGGTCGCGCCCCCAACGAAGAAGGCCCGGCGGAAACGCGCCGAGCCTTCGATGCGAAAAGCCGGAGCGGGCTCAACGCGCGATCGTGACCTCGATGGCCGAGCCGTGGGCTTCGACGCGGTAGTCCGGCGTGCGGCCGGCGACGAAGCGCACCGTCAGCACCGAGTGATCACCACGGTTCAGGATCATCGCCTGCTCGATCGAGGAGTTGGCGGCGGCGATGGGCCCGGCCCGGTCGAGGGCGAGCGCGCCGGGCACCGTGACGGTGAAGCCGTCGGGCTGTCGCTCTCCGCGGAGGGTGGTGACCGGCTGGCTCATGCGGATGGTGGCCGAGCGACCGTCCGCGATGGAGTCGGCGCCGAAGCTCGTCCCGCTCGTCGTGGCAGGCTCGTCACGGTGCGCGGCCTCGCTCAGCGAGGGGAAGGTCGGCTCGAGCAGGCGTCCGCCTTCGTTCTCCGGCGCCGAGGTGTCGGCCGGCGCCGTCTCGGCGGTCGCGCCTTGTTCGGGATCGACCTCGGGCGCGGGCCTGGCGGGCTCCGGGGCGGGGGCGACAGGCGGCGCGACGACCACGGGCGCGGGCGGCGGCTCGGGATCCCCGCCGCTGAGCGCGTAGACCGTGGCGCCGACGCCTGCGAACGCGATCACCGACAGCACGATCGCGCGGCGGGACTTCTTGGGTTGCGGAGCGGGCTCGGCGTGCTGCCGGCGGCGCTTGGGCGCGGCCTGCGCGACGCGGGGTGGGGCGGCGGTCTTGCGGCGCTTGCCCTTGCCGCGGCCGACGCGGGTGGCGATGACGCTCATCAGCGCGCTCGCGAGCGCGGCGGTCTTGGCCCACGCCGCCTTGGCACGGGGGCCGGCCATGGAGCGCGCCTTCGCGAGCAAGCGCGCGATCTTCGTCCGGAGCGCGGCGAAGAAGGGCCGCGCCTGGTGGCTGAGCTCCGAGCTGCGCGCGCGGACCGTCGCCCACACCGAGCCAAGTCGGTCGGCGAGCGCCTCGGGGGCGGGGGCCGGCGCCGCCTCGACGAGAGCGTGTTCGGTCTCGGCTCGCGGGCGCGGCGCGGTTTCGACCGCGTGGACCTCCTCGACCGCGTGCTCCTCGAAGGGCTCGTCGTCGTCGCTCTCGTCGAACACGTCGCCCGCGTCGACCTGCGCCGGCTCCTCGTCGTCGACGGTGTCGGTCGCATACCGCGCCTGCTCGAGATTGAAGTCTTGCAGCGTGGCGTCGGCATCGGCCGTGTCGGCGAGCGCCTGCTCGACGTGCTCGACCTGCTCGAGCTGCTCGACCTGCTCGACCCGCTCGCGCGCGTCCTCGACCATCAGCACCAGCCGCGGCACGCCGTCCTCGACGCGCAGGTCGACCGACGCCAGCCGGCCGTGCGCCGGACCGCTGCCTTCGACGGCGACGCTCATCCCGATGCGCAAGAAGGGCAGCTCCTGCTCGACCGTGAGCCATCCGCCGCCCTGCTCGATCACCTCGGCGTCGATCGGTGTCGCCACCGCCTCGAGGTGCAGCCGCGCGCGCGGCCGGCCGGCGTCCGCCCAGGGACCGCCCGCTCGTTCGATGCCGAGGTGCTCGACGAGCTGCGCCAACGCGCCTTCCGCCTCGACGTCGAGCTCGGTGAAGCGGAGCCCGAACTCGCCGCTCCGCTCGCCGGCGTCGTGCGCCCACACGACCTCGCCCTCCACCTCGATCTCATCACCCTCGGGCGGGCAATCGAAGCGGCAGCGCAGGCGGTCGCCGACCTCCGGCAGGTAGTCCGCGCGCAGGGCGAGGCCGCCCGCGCTCACGTCCACACCGTCGGCGTCGAAGGGCTCTTCGTAATCCTCGTGGGTGAGCCGGACCAGCACGTCCAGCGGGATGCGAGGCGCCTCGAGCGTGCGGCGTTCGTTGACTGCGTCCATCGTCGCGTTCCTCCGATGGGAGCGAGCACGGGGATCGCTCCACAGGGCGATGCTCTGCAGATGCGGCGTCGATCCGTCCAGTTTTCGACAGCCCGGGACGGGTCCTCGCGCCCGGCTTGGGGGGCTTCGACTCGAGCCGCTCTCGCTCCGGCGGTCGTCGGGGGTGAGGCGCAGTGCGCACGAGGAGGGCAGTCGGGCGTTCGTCTTTTTCGGCGATGCGTCGCGCCCGTGGTACTCCCGAGGGATGGGTGTGCGCCTCCACGTCCGCTCGCTGTGGGCGTCGGGGTCCGAGGACGAAGTCGTCTACGAGTTCGACCAGGACCGCATCCTCATCGGCCGAGGGCGGGGCGCCGACGTCTGCCTGCCCAATCGCGCCGTGAGCTCGAGGCACGCGACCATCGAGCTTTCGGGCAAGCGCTACTCGCTCACCGACCACGGCTCGACCAACGGCACGCGCATCGCCGAAGCGCGCCTGGTGCCGGGGCGAGGCAAACCGCTCCGGGACGGCGACCGGATCGAGATCGGTGGCTTCGCCCTCGTCTTCCATTCCGGCGTGGCGGTGGCGTCGCCGACCTCGTCCGAGCGGACCGCGTCGCTGGCCCGGCGGCTCTTGCGCGGCGCGCTCGAGAGCGAGAGCGAGCCGCTCCGCCCGAGCCTCACCGTGATGAACGGCCCCGAGGAGGGGCGGCGCACGACCCTGCCGGATTCCGCCGGCGCGTCTGGTCGCCGGCCGGGGCGAGGACTGCGAGCTGTGCCTCCGTGACGCCGACGCGTCTCGCGAGCACGCCGAGATCGAGGTCGCCGGCGACGGAGTCCGGGTGCGTGACCTCGGGAGCAAGAACGGGGTCGTGGTCGGCGGCCGGCGCTGGACGGAGCGCCTCCTCTCGGACCGCGACGAAGTGTGCATCGGCTCCACCGTCCTGCTCTTCGAGGATCCGGCCGGCGGGTACGTGAAGGCGCTCGAGCGCGGCGACGACGAGGACGTCGAGCCGCCGACCTGGGCGGAAGTGGCGCCGGAGCCGGAGCCCGAAGAGGTTGCGCCGGCCGATCCCGAACCGGCCCCCGCACCGAGCCCGCTCGCGCCGTCCAAGCCCTCGATCGCCGCCGCGGACATGGTCATCTACGTCCTGGCGTCGGTGGTCTTCGCGGTCAGCGTCCTGGGTCTCATCTGGTTGCTGCGCTCCGGCTGAGGACCTTTACGGGCGTCTGCGTCACGCCGACGCGCGGCGGTCGCCCGCGCCATCGCCGATTGCATCCACATCGCGCGATGCAGCGGTCCGCGGCGAGCGCGCTCGGTCTCCTTGACGAGTCTCGGGGCATTCGCAACCTTCCGCGCGAGCCCCACCGCGAACCCGAGCGTGGGCCGAGCTCCGACCATGACCGCCGACTCACGCCGAACCGGGCGCCCGCAGCCTCGCACCTACGTCAGCGACCTGACGCACTTCCTCGACGAGCGCGGTGACATCGTGGACGGCTTGCCGGGCAAGATGGGCGCGTACCTCGCGCGCATCGTCGAGACCGGATTCCTCTTGCCCGCCGGCCAGGGCACCCTCGCTGCGGCGCTCTGCTCGAACCCCTCGCGCCGGCGTCGTTGCCGCGGGCGCCTCGGCATCGTGCGCGCGAGCGACGAGCGCATCGAGTGGGAGTGCCAGCGCTGCGGTGAGAACGGCGTCATCCACAATTGGGCCGGGACGCGCTTCGATCTCTCGAGCGTTCCAGCTCGCGGGCCGAGCGGGGTGAGCGTGGTGGTGCTCGCGCACGAGCTCTGGTCGCTGCGTTGCCTCGGCGAAGGCACGCCCGAGCTGCGCGCGCTCGTCGCGGTCCCGTTGGACATCGACGAGGGCTACGTTTCGTTCGCCGCGGACTTCGCCGACGTCGGTGAGCTGATCGAGCTCTGCGAGCGGGGGGCCGACGCCGCGCGTGGCGAGGAGCGTCGCCGCCTCGATCGTCTCGGGGCGCGCTTCGACGCTTTCCGCACGACTCTCCCCGACTTCATCGAGCCCGACGAGCCGGGGGTGGATCTCGCTGCGCTCGAAGAGGCGGGCCACTCGCCCGAGCTGATCGCCTTGGCGCGCATGATCGCCGCGGAGCACGGCCGCGACATCGTCCTCTTCGAAGACGTGGTCGAAGCCGAAGAAGCCTGGAAGCGAGGCCGCCGCCCGCTCCTCCACTGACCGTCCCCGCCCGGGCGGGCGCTCCTCTCGCGGAGCGCGACGCAGCTCAGGGCGAGTCCTGCGAAACCTCCGACTTGTCGAGCACCAGCCGGAACGCGCGGGCGAGATCGCTCGGCTCGTCCGCGTCGACGAGCCTCGCGCCCATGTTCGTCACCACGATCACCACCTTTGCCGTCTCCCCGTAGGGCAGCTCCAGCGGGATGTAGCTGCGCGGCGTCCGCGGCCTCACCGGCGCGCGCACCCGACCGCGCTCTTGCCCGTCCGCGGCCAGCCGCACCGCCGAGAGCGCCCAGCCGACGCCGTACTCCCCGCGCAGCCAGAATCCGCAGCGCACTTCCGGGCGGCGCCCCCTCCGTGTCCACCACGACGTAGGCGCTCCCGAGCGGCATGAGCTCCAGCCCGTGCGGCTCGAAGCGCCGCGGGAGATCCGTCCAGGCCGTGTGCCCGTCGTTCGGGACCGTGGCTCCCTCCGGCAGCTCGCCGAGCAGCGCCAGCGGCGCGCCGGGAAGCCGCGCCGGATCGCCCGCGAACCAGCGGGCCACGGCCATCTCTTCCATCAGCCGCGGGAGCGGGTCGCGGCCCACGTCCATCACGGTGTTCGTCACCTGCCACATGTCGGGCGCCGCCCGCAGGCCCTCGCCTTCCCAGGTGAGCTGAGGCGCACCGGACCAGAGGTCGCGGATGAAGTCTCCCGTGAGCCCGTCCGTCCGCGCCGAGAGCATCGCCAGGAAGAGCGCGCCGCCGCCGTCGGTGGCGTCGTCCTTTGCGATCCAGGTGCGCCAGCTCTCGCGCTGCTGCCGGATGATCCCCTCGTCGGAGCAGCCGAAGTCGCCGGTCAGGAGCCAGGCCACGTAGTCGCCGGTCGCGGCGCGCCAGGCGGGGGCTTCGGCCGGATCCTCGGCCAGGAGCGCCGCCCTCACGTAGGCGCTGGTCACGCAGGCGGCGAGGCGACGCGGATCCACGCCGGCGTCGACCTCGGCGTAGGTGATGGCGGCGTCGAGCCCCGACCCGCCGTTCGGCGTGTCCACTTCGGCCCACGCTCGCATCGGCACGGGCGGCTCCGCATCGTCGAGCTCCGCGGCGGCCGGCGGCGCGGGCGCGTCGACCAGATAGAGATCGAAGCCCTCCGTCCCGCCGTAGCCTCCGTCGGGAGGCGGCGTGGGCCAGCGGTGCGCGGCCATCCAATCGTGCGCACTCTCCAGAGCCTCCAGCGCGCGCGCTGCCAGCGCGGGATCGACCGCTTCGCTTCCGATCTGCACGTTCACCGGATCGAGCGCCGAGGAGAGCACGCCGTCGGCGGGCGGTCGGGGTGTCTGCGCCGGCCAGGGGACGCGCGGGCCGGCCCAGCGCGGCGCCAGGCTCTCGGCGAGCGCGTCCACCCAAGCATCGCCGAAGAGGTCTTCCTCCTGCGCTCGCGCGCCGTTCGGCAGCACACCGCAGATCACGGCCAGGGCTGCGAGCGAGGCCCACATCCTCCGAGGCCTGCGGTCGGACGTCATGGGGAGCGCCTTAGCAGAAAGCCCGGTGCGCCGCTCGCCGCTCCGAACGACGCACGCTTGCAAAGGATTTGACACGGTGCCGGCCGAGCTTCTACACCAGCGATCGTGCTCTCGCCGGCCTTTCCGACGAGGCGCGTACATGATGGCGGACACGGCGTTCGATCCGGGTGGTTTCTTCGAGTTCGACCTCGCTCGCGGCGCCGTATCGTCGCGCGGCGGCGAGCGCGTGCTCATCTTGTCCGACGACGTCGTGGCCCCGCTGATCGCGGCGGCCGTGAACAACGGCGATCTGACGGCGGTACGCAAGCTCGGCAAGCACCTGGGCGAGGCGGCTGCCGGGGGCATCGACGGCGAGCCGGCCTCGAAGCGGCCCGAGCTCGTGCTGGGCCGGGCGGCGGACGTGCTCTCGCTCTTCGGCTGGGGCCGCTTGCGGGTGGAGCGCTGGGGCG
This sequence comes from uncultured Pseudomonadota bacterium, assembly GCA_963832725.1. Lineage (GTDB taxonomy): Bacteria > Myxococcota_A > Polyangia > Polyangiales > Sandaracinaceae > JAEZBP01. The sequence goes on along the minus strand of CAWHVG010000005.1, from coordinate 337,137 downwards.
ACGCCCTGGTCGCCGCCCTCGAGGGCTTGCCGGCGCTGGACGACGCTCACCTCGGCGTCGCGGCGCTGCTCGGCGGGCTCTTCTCGTCGCTGGCGGACCGCGAGGTCGCGTGCGTGCCGGTGTCCGAGGCCGGGCGCTTCTTGCTCGTCGATCCGAGCGTCGCGCAGCAGGTCTGGAAGTGGTCGCGTGGCGGCGACGACGTCCCCGCGATCGTGGGGCGTCTCGCACCGGAGGGCGCGTGAGCGCGGAGCTACGGATCGCGAAGCTCGAGGGGTTGCTCGAGCGCATCGAGAAGAACCGCAGGCCCGCGCCCGGACCAATCGGCGGTCGGGTCAGCGCGGCAGGCGCGGCCGAGGCGCCCAAGCCGGCGGTTCCGTCGCCGCTGCCGAAGCCCGCGGTTCCTTCCCCGTCCGTCGCGAAGGTCGCTCCGCCCGAGCCTGCCCAGCCGGAGCCGGCCCAGCCGGAGCCTGCCCAGCCGGAGCTCGAGGTGGCCCTCGATGCCGGGGAGCCCAAGGCGCCCAAGCCGACGCCGATGGAGATGGCGCTCGAGGTCGAGCTCGACGGCGTCGATCGGGTCGAGGTGGACCTGGACGAAGGCCCCGAGATCATCATCGATCACGACGATGAGCTCGAGGAGGCCATCCCGACCGCGCCGGTGGAGACGCGCGCGCCTTCGGCGCCGGGTGAGCTCGCGGCGCAGGAGCTCGAGCTCTCGGCGGCCGCTCCCTCGGGTCCGGTCGCGCGGGCCGTCTCGAAGCCGGCGCCGACCGAGGTGACCACCTTCGGCGAGCTGCTCGATCGCACGCTCTCGTTGCGCCCGCGCTGAGGGCCGGCGCGCTCGACGCGGACACGGGCTGCGCCATCGAGGTTCCAGCCAGCGAGGTCCCTGATGCTCTTGGTCGCCGACGTGGGCAACACCCACACCGTGCTCGGGCTCTACGACGAGACCGATCTCGTCCACGACTTCCGCATCGAGTCCAGCAAGGGCCGTACGCTCGACGAGTACCACGTGCTCTTGCGCTCCCTCCTCGACGTGGCCGAGGTCGGTCGCGAGGAGGTGCACGCTGCGATCATCGCGTCGGTGGTGCCCGCCGTCACCGAGACCATCGAAGGCGCCATCGGGCTCGCGTTCGGGTTCGAGCCGCTGGTCGTCGGCCCCGGCATCCGCACCGGGATGCCGATCCTCTACGAGAACCCGCGCGAGGTCGGCGCCGACCGCATCGTCAACGCGGTCGCCGCCTACGAGCTGATCGGCGGGGCGGTGATCGTCGTGGACTTCGGCACGGCCACCACCTTCGACTGCGTCTCGGCCAAGGGCGAGTACCTCGGCGGCGTCATCGCGCCGGGCATCCAGATCAGCGCCGACGCGCTCTTCGCTCGCGCGGCCAAGCTCCCGCGGGCCGAGATCGCCAAGCCGCCCCGCGTCATCGGGCGAAACACCATCCACTCCATGCAGTCGGGGATCGTCTTCGGCTACGTCGGGCTCGTCGACGGGATGGTGGACCGCATCCGCGGCGAGCTGGGGGAAGAGGCGGCCGTGATCGGCACGGGAGGGCTGGCTCGCCTGGTCGCGCCCGAGAGCCGAACCCTCGCCCGCGTCGAGGAGTACCTCACGCTCGAGGGCTTGCGGATCCTCTACCAGCGCAACGCGCGCTGACGCTCGGCTCCATGGCAAGGGGAGGCCGGCTCGTTCACGCGCGAACCTCGAGGTGCGCGAGCGCGTTCGGCGGCGGGCAGGCTCCGCGGTGTCACCCGCCAGAGCCCGCCCATCGTCGACGTTGCGCCGAAAGCGCCGCTCAGCGCTGCGCGAGGGTGTCGTCCGAGGGCGCGCTCCACGACGCGTTGCCCTCGGTGCGGCGGCTGAACACCTGCATGTAGTAGCCGCCGCTCCCGCTGGCCGCGGTGATGCCCACCTGGAAGCGGCCATCTTGCGTCGGGCAGTGCCGCACGGAGGGGAAGGCGTTGCGGCTGCCGTAGTCGCTCGCGAGCTCGCTCCCGTTCTGCGAGAGGGAGATGTCGAGGTCGTGCACCCCATCGCCGCCGACGACGACGATCGCGTAGCACTGGCCGCCGACCAGATCGACGCTCTGCGATGCGCTGGCGCCCTGGCTGCCGAGCGTCCCGCGCTGCGGGGTGAAGCCGGGATCGGGCACGAAGCCTTCGACCCCGAGGAGCGCGGTGACCTCCGACAGGCGCACCCACGACAGGCCGTGCAGGCCGGCGCCGCTGGTGCCGCGCGGCCAGCGGTAGGGCGCGTAGACGTAGCTGCCCGCGCCGCCGGTCATCCGCACCTGCATCTGGAAGTCGCCGCTGTGGTCGGGGCAGACCCGGACCGTGGGCCGCGCGTCCTGGGCCAGGTCGCGGTCCACCTCGTTGCCGCTCTGGTCGACCAGCACGAGGTCGAGATCGCGCACGCCGCCGTCACCGACCGCCAGGATGGCGTAGCAGCGGCCGCCCTCGAGCTGGATCTCGAAGTTGCGTGTCCCGCCCGCCGCCAGCTGGCCGGTGGTCTGCTGGCCGTAGCTCTCGTAGCCCCGCGCGCGCATGTCGGCGTCGAGGAGCGCGAAGTTCTCCTGCAGGTTCGCGCCCGCCGTGGAGGTGCTCGCCATCACCGGCGCGGTGTGCTGCGCCTGGGCCGCGTTCTGTACGTAGCCGACCGCGAAGAGCGGCCCCTGACCCTGGAACATGCGGACCTGCAGCGCGTAGCTGCCGGTGGCGGGTGCGCAGTAGCGGATCTGCGCGTCGCGCGCGTGCTGGTTGTCGGCCTCGAGCTGCTGGCCGCTCGCATCGTTCAGCATCAGGTCCGTGTCGACCGCGCCCTGCCCGCCGAGGGTGGCGAAGACGTAGCACTGACCCTGGAGCAGGTTGAGCTGGAAGTCGCGCAGATCGCTCGCGTTCAGGACCATGCCCGCCGGCTGACCGACCCGCGAGAAGCCCTGGGCCTGGAGCTGCTGGTCGAGCCCGGCCAAGCGCTGCTGCGTGTCGGCGCCCATCTGGGCGACCTGCACCTGCTGCTCGGGCTGCTGGCCGAAGAACTGCGAGAGCTCCATCCGGCGCCCGGCGGGTCCGCGGTAGGCCGCGTAGTAGTAGCTGCCCGAGCCGCCGGCCATCTGCACGCGGGCGATGAAGCGGCCGCCCACGCTGGCGCAGAAGCTCGCCCACGGGTGATCGTCCGGCCTCACGTTGTGCGCCGCCGGCCGGCCGTAGGGGTCGAGCACGATCATGTCGATGTTCTGGCCCTGCTGCTCCCCGAAGGCGGCCAGCGTGTAGCAGGCGCCCGGCTGGGCATCGAGCGCGTAGGCGATCATGCCGTTCTGCACGAGGTTGCCGTGGATGGCCGGCCCGGTGGGCGAAAAGCCCTGTTGCCGGAGCACGCCGTCGAGCTGCTCGAGCTGCTGGCGAGGGTCGCCGCTGGCCACGACGTCGGTGGTCACCGTTTGGCCGCCGGTGGTCGCCACGGTGGGACCGCTCTGCGGCTGCCACTGCCGCCGGGGCGAATGACAGCCGGCGTACGAGACGAGGAGGGCGACCGCGACGAGGCGAAGGAAAGCTGCTCTGTTCATGCGTGCATCCGAAGAGCCCGACGAGGGCCCGAGTGAGACGGCTCTCACCGCCACTACCTTCAAATCTCGTGGGCCCGCCCCCGCGGCGGCTCACAGGCGCTCACGCGGTATCACGGAGGTTGGCGCCCATCAACTCGCCATCCCGCCGCGCACGAAGAGGGGCCGGGAGGACAACCCGCTCGGGCACGATTCATTCGGGGCGGCGGTGCGCAGCGCCCGTGCGGCCGAGTCGGAGGGCCACCACGACGAGCCCGATCAGCCCGAGCGGGTGTCGCGCGGGAGCCGAGGGGGCGGCCGTGCAGCCGCCCACCGGGGTGACCACGCCGGCCGGATCCCGGCTCAGCAGGACGGGGACGCTGACTTCGCCGAGAGGCCGTCCGTCGATCTGCGCCTGCACGGCGAGCGGGACGCCGATGCTCACGGGCGGCACCGGCACCGAGAGCTGCGTCGCGCCGAAGCGGATCGGGGCCCGGTAGGTGCTGTCCGCCGACCGCGACCTCGAGCTCTTCGCCGGACGCGTCCGCCACCAGCCAGAGCATCTCGTCGGTCGGGACCAGCGCGCGCGTGGCGAGGAAGGTGGGGCCTCCCGGCGCCGAGCTCGCCGAGAGACCCAGGAGCGCCGGCACGTCCAGCTCGCCGGCCCCGCGGCCCGGGCTCCAGCCGCCGCCGTTTGCGCTGGCCACGAGGCGGGCGCGCGCATCCGCCGACGCGCTCGGGTCCAGCTCGAGCGCGAGCAGCAGCGCTCCGGCGACGACCGCCGCCGACACGGAGGTCCCGCGCACCGCGATGCGGCCGTCGAGCGCGCGATCCGGTGCCAGCGCGCCGCCGACCAGGTTGTCCGGGTCGCCGTCCACGACGTCGTGGGAGAGGGCGGCCAGCACCCAGCCGCCGGGCGCCACCAGATCCGGCTTGGGCGCGCCGCTCGGCGCGGGGCCGATCGACGAGAAGGGTGCGAGCTGCCCCTGTGCGCCCTCGATGGTCAGCGTGCCGGTCTCGGTGGAGACCTCGGTGCGGGCCACCGTCGAGCCGACCGCGATCAGCGCCTCGGCCGTGGCCGGGACGGTGATCGTCTCGTCGGTGCGGACGTGGGATTCCGCCGAGGCCGGGCGGGAAGAACGTGGAGCCCAGCCGTGCGCCGGCCAGCCAGACCTCGAGCTCCATCGGGCCGCGGATCGCCAGATGGTACGTGCCCGACGCGAGCGCGCCGTCGCGGGCCGCGAGAGCGAGACGGAAGAGGCCCGGCGCGTCCGCGAGCGGGGCGAGGGCAACCTCCGCGCCTCCGAGCGGAAACGGCGCGTCCGGCGGCGTGCTCATCCAGGCGCTCTGCTCGCCGTTCGGGCCGACCACCGAGAGCGCGCCGCCTCGCCAGCGGAGCGTCAGCGCCAGCTCCGCGTCGGGCAAGAGCGAGTGCGGGATGTGGACGTCGATCGAGGAGGTCTCGCCCTCGAAGAGGCGCGCGGTCGCGTGCACGGCGCGGGCCCCGTCGTTGCCGGCCGCCACCACGATGGGGACGGCCTGCGCCTCCGCCGTCAGCGCCCGCTCGAACGCGCCCGAGCCGTCGTGGGCGCCGTCGTGCCCGCCCAGGCTCAGCAGCACGACCATCCGCCGGGCGTCGATGGCCTCGTCCTGGCTCGCGACCGCGCGGCAGAAGCGAACGCCGTTCACGACTGCGTCGTCGGTGAAGCCGCCCATCGTCGGGTCGTAGGCGCGCACGACGACGAGCGACGCGGCGGGGGCGATCCCGGCGGTGGGCCCGACCTCTTCACCGTCGCTCCCGTCCCCGAGGGCGATGGAGGCCATCGCCGTGCCGTGCCCGTGCGGGTCGCCGGGCAATCCGCTCTCGTCCCCGCCCCAGACCGCGCCGCCGAAGCGTGCCTCCAGATTGGCGAAGCGTCCGCGCGCGGCGCCGAACGAGTCGAGCAGCCACAGGATCCGAGGTGCGCCGCTCGCGTCGGTGAGATTGCGATGGGTCGGGTCCACGCCGGTGTCGACGAGGCAGAGCACCGCGCCGCGACCCTCGACGCCGTAGCGTTGCCACGCCGTGTCGGCGCCGACCTGCATCCGGGCGACCTCCGCCAGCGGCGCGCGCGGCCAGCGGGGCGGCAGAGGCTGCGCCCGGGCGGGCCCTGCAGCCGGCGAGCACGTGAGCAGGGCGAGCGCGCCCGCGAGGAGAGGCGCCGTCGAGCTCGCGCGCGTGACCCGCACCGCGCCACTGTGCGCGCCGAGGTCGGCTCTCGACAAGCGCGGAGGCGAGGCGGGCGGTGCGGAGGCGTCGTGCAGAACGGGGAAGGGGCTCGCGGGTGGTGTGAGGCCGATGTGCAAAATGCACATCGCGTTCGCATCGGCCGCGCAGGCGAGGCCGGGGCTGCGGAGGGGGCTCCCATCGGTCTCGTCGCGGTTCGCGGCCGCGGGCTCCGGCTCGGGGGCGGTGCGGAGGCGTCGCGCAGAACGGGGAAGGGGCTCGCGGGTGGTGTGAGGCCGATGTGCAAAATGCACATCGCGTTCGCATCGGCCGCGCAGGCGAGGCCGGGGCTGCGGAGGGGGCTCCCATCGGTCTCGTCGCGGTTCGCGGCCGCGGGCTCCGGCTCGCGGGCGCTGCGCAGGCGTCGCGCAAAACGGGGAAGGGGCTCCCGGGTGGTGTGAGGCCGATGTGCAAAATGCACATCGCGTTCGCATCGGCCGCGCAGGCGAGGCCGGGGCTGCGGACGGGGCTCCCATCGGTCTCGTCGCGGTTCCCGGCCGCCAGCTCCGGCTCGGGGGCGCTGCGGAGGCGTCGTGCAGAACGGGGAAGGGGCTCCCGGGTGGTGTGAGGCCGATGTGCAAAATGCACATCGCGTTCGCATCGGCCGCGCAGGCGAGGCCGGGGCTGCGGAGGGGGCTCCCATCGGTCTCGTCGCGGTTCCCGGCCGCCGGCGGGCGCTCTCCGCGCCCTGCCTCCCGCCGACCGGCGCGTGCCGTCAGCTCGCTCGGTGAGCGGGACGGCGAGTCAGCGGTGCCGGCGCCGGCGGCGGCGGCGGGGCGGCGGGAGCTCGCTCGTGACCGTGCCGCGGGCGTCGAGCCAGTCGGGGCGGCGCTCACCGCGCGCATCGCAGCCGATGCCGTAGAGCAGCGCGGCGTCGTCGAAGTAGTCGCGACGCATCATGCCGCCGAGCTTGCCGATCGCGAGCCGCCGCTGCGCCCCGACCACGGTGCGCATGCGCTCCTTCATCCGGCGCGGGACCGAGAGCGTCTCCACCACGTCGCTCACCAGCGACTCGTAGGTGCCCATCGGGTCGCGGTCGACGAGGAGCGCTTCCTCGAGCGGGCCGAGCATGAGCGTCGCGAAGAGCACGGCGTCGTTCGGGAGCCGATTGGCCTTGCGGAGCGTGTCGAGCGCGTCGAGGCGGCCCCACAAGAGCCGGGCGCTCTTCGAGTCGTCGTCGAGGTGGACGGCGAGCTGCGGCAAGAGCACGCCGAGCGCGCCCGTCTCCCAGAGCAGCCAGAACGAGCGGTGGGCCGCGCCGCTACGCAGCAGGCGCAGGATCTCCTCGAGCAGCCGCGGCTTGGCGGCGCGGGCGAGCTCGTCGCGCTGCGCCACCATCGCGTCGTAGACGTCGGGATCGATGCCGAGGTCGAGCCGGGCGCTGAACTTGATGGCGCGCAGGATGCGGACCGGATCCTCGCGGAAGCGCACGTCCGGCGCGCCGATGGTCCGCACCACGCGCCGCTCGACGTCCTGCATGCCGCCGACGTAGTCGATCACCGCCCGCGCCTCGGTGTCGTAGAAGAGGCCGTTGATGGTGAAGTCGCGCCGCAGCGCGTCCTCGTGCGGCTCGCCGAAGACGTTGTCGTGCCGGATCAGGAGATCGACGTCCTCGCGCCGGCGGTTCGCGTGCGGGTGCTCGAGCTCCTCCATCTCCTCGGCGAACTCGCCCTCGGCCTGATCGAAGGCCTCGAGCGGATCGCGGCGGAAGGTGGCCGTCTCGATGATCTTTCCGCCCGCGAAGAGGATGTGGGCGAGCCGGAAGCGCCGGCCGATGATGCGGCAGTTGCGGAAGAGCGAGCGGACTTCGTTGGGCCGCGCGCTGGTGGCGATGTCGAAGTCCTTGGGCCGCACGCCGAGCAGCAGATCGCGCACGCCGCCGCCGACGAGATAGGCCTGGTGTCCGTAGCGCCGCAGCCGTCGGATCACCTTCAGCGCGTCGTCGTCGACGTTCTCCGAGGGGACCGAGACCTGGTAGACGCGCGGCTCCGGCGCGCCGGGCGCGTGGGGGATGATCTCGGAGGGGTCCGCCATCTCGACCGCGTGGCCTTCCACGCGGAGCGGCTGGCGCTTCTTCGTGCGGCGCTCGCGCCGGTCCTCGCCCTCGTCGCGATCCTCGTCCCGCGCCCGCGCGCCGCGACCTCGGGTCGAGGGCTCGCCCACGTCGTCGGAGACGCGCTCGGAGTCCTCGCCGGTCGTCGAACGGTGGGCGGACGAGCGACCCCGGCGGCCGGAGCCTCGCCGGGTCGGGGAGGTCGCGATGTCCGAGTCGTCGCGGCGCGCGGCGTGGCGCCGGGACCCGGTGGCTGCCTGGCCGTCGGTCGGGCTCTCCGCGTCCGGCTCGGCCGTCGTGTCCGCGCCGCCGGGTCGCCGGCTCCGCGCCGGGCGAGCGCGTTCTTCTTCGTCGCCGCCGCGTGCGTCGCCGCGGGACCTGGCTCGGCTCGGAGCGCTCCTGCGTTCCGTCTCCTCGGTGCGCGCCGCCAATCCTCCGCGGCGACGGGTGCCGCCACCGGAGTGCTCGGAGCGGCCGCCCTTTCCGTCGTCGTCCGGGTCGGCCTCGGCTCGCCGGCGCGACGCACCCGCGCGGTCGGACCGGCTGCGCGCGTTCTCTTCATCCGAACCGGCCGTCTTGCTCCGGCGTCGTCCTGTCGCGGCCGCGGCGTCCCCATCGTCCCCGGAGGGTCGCGCGTCGGTCTCGCTCTCGTCCGAGGCGGCTTCGGCGCGGGCGCGTCGCGTTCTGGAGACGCCGTCCGAGCGCGCCTTGCTGCTGCGCCGTGCTTCGGTCTCGCCGTCGCTCGAGTCGCTGTGAGCTGGGCCGCGTCGCGTGTTGGTCTCGCCGTCGTCCGAGGCGGCGTCGGTCTCGCGGTCGTCGGAGGTGGTCTTGGCGCGGCTGCGTCGCGCTCGGGGCTTGGTCTCTCCGCCGTCGTCCGGGTCGCTCTTGCGGGTGGCGCGTCGCGCTCGGGACTTGGTCTCGCCGCCGTCGCCCGAGTCGACGTTGGTCTCGGGTTCGTCGGAGGTGGTCTTGGCGCGGCTGCGTCGCGCCCGGGTCTTGGCCTCTCCGCCGTCGTCCGGGTCGCTCTTGCTGGTGGCGCGTCGCGTCTCTTCCTCGGGTTCGTCGGAGGTGGTCTTGGCGCGGCTGCGTCGCGCTCGGGTCTTGGTCTCGCCGCCGTCGTCCGGGTCGCTCTTGCGGGTGGCGCGTCGCGTCTCTTCCTCGGGTTCGTCGGAGGTGGTCTTGGCGCGGCTGCGTCGCGCTCGGGTCTTGGCCTCTCCGCCGTCGTCCGGGTCGCTCTTGCGGGTGGCGCGTCGCGCGTTGGTCTCGCCGCGGCCCGAGTCGGTGTTGGTCTCGGGTTCGTCGGAGGTGGTCTTGGCGCGGCTGCGTCGCGCCCGGGTCTTGGCCTCTCCGCCGTCGTCCGGGTCGCTCTTGCTGGTGGCGCGTCGCGTCTCTTCCTCGGGTTCGTCGGAGGTGGTCTTGGCGCGGCTGCGTCGCGCTCGGGTCTTGGTCTCGCCGCCGTCGTCCGGGTCGCTCTTGCGGGTGGCGCGTCGCGCGTTGGTCTCGCCGCGGCCCGAGTCGGCGTTGGTCTCGGGTTCGTCGGAGGTGGTCTTGGCGCGGCTGCGTCGCGCCCGGGTCTTGGCCTCTCCGCCGTCGTCCGGGTCGCTCTTGCTTCGGCCGCGTCGGGACTTGGTGTCGCCGTCGTCCGAGCCGCTCTTGCTCCTGCTGCGTCGCGCGTCGGTCTCGTCGCCGTTCGAGTCGGCCTCGCCCCGCGCACGCCGCGGCCTCGCGCCGCCCTCGTCGTTCGTGGCGCGTCGCGCCGAGGCGCCGTCGTCGTCCGCGGTCCGCTCTGCCTGAGCGCTCTCGCGTGCGGCCCCGGTGGGCGCCTTGGATCGACGGCGTCGGGGTCGACCTTCGGAGCTGTCGGCGTCGCCCTCGTTCCCACCGGTGCGGCGAGCGGCGGGCGCCTTGGAGCGCTCGCCGGGCCGATCGCCGTCGGCCGTGGCGCCGCGCCGGCTGCCCGAACGGCTCGCGTTCGCGTCGGGCTGCGCCTGCGAGCCCTCGTCGCGGGCCGTGCGCGTGCGGCGTCGCTTCGCGGGCGCGGCAGGCTCGGCGTTCGCGTGTTCCGGATCGCTCTCTGCTTCGGAGGACGCGTCCATGCGTTGGTGGATATTGCGGGTCAGAGGGCCTCGGCGCATGCGTGAAACGCCCCGAGACTGGGCGACTCGCTCGCTTGCACGGGTCCGCACACGCGGACATCTCGACCCGTGACCCCCCACCTGTAGCAAGCCGGGGGGCGGTCGGCAATCGTCCGGAGAAGTTGCCGACAAGGCAGCGCTTTTTCGTCTTCGTTCCCGCGTGTGGTCGAGGCGGATCGCAGCGAGGCGGCGGCGGACCTGCAATCGCTCCTCGCCCGCGCGGAGCGCCGATCCGTGGACGTGCGTGGGCCGAGGTCGGCTCGCTCCCCTCGACGAGATCCGGGAGCGCGTGGGAGGCCGTTTCCGGTGCCGTGAGCGCCGCGCTGCCGATCTCGGCCGTCGTGGAGCCGTGTGGGGGCGGGCAGGCTCGCTCTCGTGGACGAGCTTGGCGAGCGCGCCGGGAGGCCGTTTCTGGCACCCTCGCTGGCATGGACGACTTCGAGCGGTGGGCAGGGCAGGTGATCGTGGCGGGCTTCCGAGCCGGGGATCCGCCGCCGGCGATCCTGGAGGCGCTGCGCGAGCGGGCGCTGGGCGGCGTGATCCTCTTCAAGCGGAACGTGACCACGCCGGAGGAGGTCTCGCGTCGGGCACAGATGCTCGCCGACGCCGCGCCCGAGGAGCCGCCTCTCGTCGCGGTCGATCAGGAGGGCGGTCGGGTGCAGCGCTTCGGCCCGCCCATCCTCCAGCTCCCGCCGATGCGGCGGCTCGGTGAGCTGGACGACGTCGAATCTCACGCGGACGGCAGCGCGCGTCCTGGGCCGGCAGCTCGCGGCGCTGGGGGTGAACCTCGACTTCGCGCCCGTCCTCGACGTGCACACCAACCCGAAGAACGAGGTGATCGGCGACCGCGCGTTCGGCACCGAGCCCGAGGTGGTGGCGCGGCACGGGCGTGCGTTCGCCGCCGGGCTGGCCGACGCCGGGCTCTTGGCCTGCGGCAAACACTTCCCCGGGCACGGCGACACGGTCGAGGACAGCCACTTCGAGTTGCCGGCGCTCCCGCACGCGATGGCGCGGCTGGAGGAGGTCGAGCTCGCGCCCTTCCGCGCCGCGGCTTCGGAGCTCGGCTCGATCATGACCGCGCACATCGTCTTCCGCGCGCTCGATCCGGGCCGTCCGGCGACGCTCTCCCCCATCGTGCTCGGCCTCCTGCGCGAGCAGCTCGGGTTCTCCGGGCTCATCGTCAGCGACGACCTGGAGATGAACGCCATCGCGGAGCGCTGGCCGGCCGGCGAGGCGGCGGTGGATGCGATCGCCGCCGGCTGTGACGTGCTGTTGATCTGCAAGCGGACCGAGCTGGTGGCCGAGGCCCGGCAGGCCATGGCCGAGCGGGCCCGCAAGGACGACCGCTTCGCCCAGCGCCTGGCCGAGGCGGCCGGCCGGGTGCGCGCCGCCCGCGCGAAGCTCGCCTGCGCGCCGTCGGCCGACGCGCTGGAGGCGGCGCTCTCCCACCCGGAGGCGGAGCGAGTTCGCGAAGCGCTCTCTGCGTCGTGAGGCTGCGCGCGCCGCTCAGCGGGCGCGCTCGAGGGCGTCCGTGAGGGTCTGGAGCACCTTGATCCGCGCGAAGCGCTTGTCGTTCGCCTCGACCAGCGTCCACGGGGCCAGCTCGGTGCTGGTCCGCTCGATCATGTCGTTGACGGCGCGGCGGTACTCGTTCCATTTGTCGCGGTTGCGCCAGTCCTCTTCCGTGATCTTGTAGGTCTTGAATCCAGTCTCCTCGCGCTCCTGAAATCGATTCAGCTGCTCTTCGGGATCGATCTGGAGCCAGAGCTTCACCACGACGATGCCGTGGTTCACGAGTTGCTGCTCGAACTCGTTGATCTCGCCGTAGGCGCGCACCCAATCGGCGGTGGGCGCCAAGCCCTCCACGCGCTCCACGAGCACCCGCCCGTACCAGGAGCGGTCGAAGATGACGACGCGGCCGCGCTTCGGGACGTGTCGCCAGAAGCGCCAGAGGTAGGGCTGGGCCTTCTCCTCGTCGGTCGGCGCGGCGATGGGGACGACGTGGTACTGCCGCGCGTCGAGCGCGCTGGTCACCCGGCGGATGGCGCCTCCCTTTCCTGCGGCGTCGGCGCCTTCGAAGACGACGGCCAGCGCGCGCTCGCGCTGGAAACGAGGCTTGCGGATGAGCGTGGACAGCCGGCCCTGCAGCACCTCGAGGCGCTTCTTGTACTCGCCCTTGTCGATGTGCTGGTCGAGGTCGAGCGTGTCCAGCAGCGTCCTTCCGTCCACCTCCGGCGGCGCGTGCGGCACGGGCGGCGGCGGTGGCGTGCGCGTCGGCTGGGCCAGGCCCCGCTCGATGGCCTCGAGGAGCGCTCGGCCCACCGTCAGCTCGCGGTAGTTGGCGTCGGCGCCGGAGACCACGAGCCAGGGCGCGTTGTCGGTGCTGGTCTCGCGTAGCGCGCGAGCGCTGACCTTCCGGAACTTGTCGTAGCGCTCGAAGTGCTCCCAATCCTGCGGCGTGACCCGCCAGCGCGTCTCTTCGTGCTTCTCCAGCCGCGCCAGCCGCTCTCGCTGCTCTTCCTTGGAGAGATGGAACCAGAGCTTCAGGATGGTGACCCGCTCGTCGGTCAGCATCTTCTCGAAGTGACGGATGCGCTCCATCGCCGTGTCGAGATGCGTGTTCTTCGACTTCTTGAACACCCGATCCAGGATGGGTTGGGTGTACCAGGAGCCCATGAAGACGCCGATCTTCCCGCGCGGCGGGAGCCGGTTCCAGAAGCGCCAGAGCGCAGGTCGCGCGCGCTCCTCGTCGGTCGGCTGGCCGATGCCGTGTACGCGCACGTGGCGCGGGTCGAGCCAGGCCTGGAGCTGGTTGATCGTGTCCCCCTTGCCGGCGCCGTCGACGCCGGCCACCAGCACCAGCACCGCCGTGCTCTTCTTCTCCAGGAGCGCGTACTGCGCCCGGAGCAGCGCCTCGCGCAGCTGGGGGACCTCGTCGCGGTAGGCCTCCTTGGAGACCCGGTGACCGATCTCGGCGGATTCGAACACGCCCACATGTTCGCACGAAGCGGGGCCGCGCCAGTAGCCCCGCGCACGCGGCGCTCCGGGAGGGTGGCGTCAGAGGTAGAGGAGGATCGTCTCGACCGGCTCGCCGGTCGCGGCGCTGACGGCGCGGGCGTAGACCTCGAGCTGCACGGCGTGGGTGAGCTTCTCACCCCGCTCGCGGTCGGTCTTGAAGTCGACGACGCGCCAGCCGGCGGCCGTCCGGTAGGCCAGATCGATGACCCCTTCGGCGCTCGTCCCGTCCTCGAGCGGCACGGTGATCGGGCACTCGCGCCGGCACTCGCCGCGCGCCTCCGCCTCGGCCGCTTCGATCAGGATCGGATGCGCGAACGCGGCGCGGGCGATGCCGACGGCCGTGTCGATCTCGTCTTTCGGCGCCGCGAGGAGCGCGCCCTGGTGTCGAGCCATCCGCGTCACGTCGGCCTCGGACGGAGAGAGCGGGCACTCCGCCAAGATCGCGTGCACCAGCGTCCCGAAGCGCTTCCCGGACGGGCCCTCGGCGCGCGCCGGGCCGGCCTCCTCGATGCGCGGCGGTCTCGGCGCGATGCTCGCCTCGCCGTCCTCCACCGCGTGGGCGAAGGCCGTCACCGAGCTCACCCGGAAGCTCGGCGTCGCACCCTCCTCGCGCGTCGCCTCGCGCTGCTGGTGCCAGGCCACGTGCGCCTCGATGCGCTCGTCGCCGGCCTCGCCCTCCTGGAAGATCTCGGTGCCGCGCAGCCCGCCGCGCGACATCCGGCCGAGCCCGAGCGCCGCCGGATCCCACCACACCACGCGCGCGCCGCCGATCACGTGCAGGCCCGGCTTCACCGAGCGCGCCGTGCCGTAGGGCGCATCGTCCGGTCGCTCCAGCACGCTGTCGTCGCCGAAGGCGGGGCAGCCCGGCGCGCGCTCGCCCTCGCGTCGCTTCGCGTCGTCCGGGTAGAGCCCGGCGTGCAGCGGGTCGACCCAGCCGGCCTCCTTCCCGTCGCCGACGCAGGGGACGACGAGCATGTCGCGGGCGCGGGTCGCCGCCACGTAGGTCAGGCGCACCTCCTCGGCCTCGTCCGCGCGGAGCACCTCGTCCCGGTGCTCGGTGAGCTCGATCGGCGCGCAGCGCGCCAGCGGCGCCGCCCACAGCTTGCGCGCCGGATCGACGTAGCGGGAGGGATGCTCGGACGTGCGCGGCAGCGTCGGATCGCAGAGCACCACCACCGGGAACTCCAGCCCCTTGGCCTTGTGCACGGTCATGATGCGCACGCCGGCGGCGCGCTCCTCCACCACAGGCGCGTCCACGCCCTCGCCGCGCTCGAGCTGGTCCTCGAGCCGCTCCACGAACGCACGGAAGCTGATCGCGCCCTGGGCCTCGAAGCGACGGGCCAGCTCCAGCACGCGCAGCACGTTGGCCAGCGCCTGCTCGCCGTTGGGCCAGTTGGCCACGCCGGCGTGGGCGCGCGTGGCGTCGAGAAAGCGGGCCAGCGTGTCGGCGATGGGGCGGCGGTTGCGATGGAAGTGCAGCTCGCGGAGCAGATCGAGCGCGTCGGCCACCGGATCGCGGGTGGCGCCCCAGAGGGCCTCGCCGGGCGGCGTGCGCACCGGATCGAGCGGGTGCTCGCTCGCGTAGGTGAAGAGCTCGTCGTCGCTCAGCCCGAGGAAGGGCCCTCGCAGCGCCGCGTAGACGGCCAGCCTGTCGTCCGGGTGCTCGATCGCGCGCAGCACCGTCGCCACCGCCAGGACCTCCTCCCGGTCGTGGAAGGCGCGGCCGCCCACCAGCACGTGCGGGATGCCCCGCGCCTCCAGCGCGAGCACGTAGGGCGAGACCAGGTTCTGACCAAAACGGGCGGTGTTGCGGAAGAGCAGGCAGACGTCCCGCGACTCCACCGGCCGTGCGCCGGCCGCGGAATCGACGGTGATCCCGCTCTCGTGCAGAAGCCAATCGAGGAACGCGCCCACCGCGTCGGCGGTCGAGGCCGCCACCTGCTTCTTGTAGACCTTGCCGTATCGTCCGTAGGGGCGTGGCACGGGAAGCGCGACGACGCCCGGCCGATCTTCGACGGCCGCGCGGTGCTCGCCGAGCGGCACGTAGCTGGCCTGGCTGCCGTCCTCCGCGCCCTGCATCAGCGGCGCGAACGCCGCGTTGATCACCCGCTGCAGATCCGGCGTCGCGCGGAAGCTGGTGGAGAGGGTGAGCAGCTCGACGCCCTGCGCCATCAGCGTTCGCTTGATCCGCTCGTAGAGGGCCACGTCGGCCCGGCGGAAGCGGTAGATGGACTGCTTGGGGTCACCCACCACGAAGAGCTTGCCCGGCGTGGGCGGCGGCGCGTCCGGCGAGAGCGGCCCGTCTTCGGGCATGGCCTCGTCGGTGGCCAGCCACAGGAGGATCTCGGCCTGGAGAGGATCGGTGTCCTGGAACTCGTCGACGAAGAGGCACTTGGTCCGCTCGCGGAGCGTCTGCCGCACCTCGTCGTCCGACGCGATCAGATCGCGGGCTTTGATCAAGAGATCGAGGAAATCGAGGGTGCCGCTCTTGGCCTTCAGCGCTTCGTAGTCGGTCACCACCGGCGTCAGATCCCTGAACAGGCATGCCGCGAGATCCGCCTCGGCCGATTCCAGGAAGCGATCCATGGACTCGGCCAGCGTTTCGCGGCGGGAGACCACGTCCTGGCGGAGGAGCTTCTCGCCGTACCAGAGGCCGCGTCCGGTGTGACGCCAGATGGAGTTGTTGCGGTAGCCTTTGCGCAGATCCGCGAGCTCCGCTTCCAGCCCGTCGTGGTCGCGCTCGCGGACCCTCTCTCTCGCGTCGAGCTCCTCGACGAAGTGGGTCAGCTTCGCGAGAGCGAGCGCCAGGTAGTCGGACGAGGGCGAGGTGGCCAGCGCGGCGAGGGCGGCCACACCGCGGATCTCTTCCACGATTGCGTCGATGGCGGCGTCGCGGTCGAAGGGCTCGCGGTGCCAGGGCGCGGCGTGGTCGCGGCGGCCGACCAGATCGCGGCAGGCCGAGAGGAGCTGCTGGCGAGGCGCCCGCCCCCGGCGTCGGAGCACGCGGCGGACGCCCTCGGGCGGGTCGTCGAGGACGGCCTGGAACCAGGCCGAGAACGCGCGGGTGATCAGCTCGCGCTCCTGCTCGTCGGCCAGCACCTCCAGGCTCGGATCGACCGCGGCCTCCACGGGATGCTCGCGCAAGAGATCGGCGCAGAACGAATGGATGGTGCCGATGCGCGCTGCCTCCAGCTCGGCCAGCGCGGCCTCGAAGCGCGCCCGCTCCACATCGTCCATCGCTGCGGCGTGCGCCTTTTCCAGCTCGGTGCGCAGCCGGAGCTTCATCTCGCCCGCCGCCTTCTCGGTGAAGGTGACGGCGACGATCTCCTCCAGCCGCGCTCGCCCCGTCCGCAGGAGCGCGATCATGCGGCCGATCAGCGCCGTGGTCTTGCCGGTCCCGGCCGCCGCCTCGACCACGAAGGTGCGGTCGAGATCCTCGGCGATCCGCCGTCTCGCTTCCGCGTCGATCACGGCTGCTTCCTCAAGGTCTCGAGCGGGCCGAGGCCTCGCTTGTGCTTGCGCCGCACCCGCCGCTCCTCGGCCGGGCCGCAGACAGCGCGGTAGTCGCAGCGGCGGCACTCGCCCTCGGCCGGGGCGGCCGGCAAGAACGCGTTGGCGACGTGGTGATCGAGGGTGGTGGCGAGGAGCTTCACCGCCCTTCGCGCCCCGTCGTTCAGGGGCACGAAGCGGGTCTCGTAGCGGCCGCGGGCCGTGCAGTAGTAGAGCCGGCCGCCGACCACGCGCTGCTCGGGGAAGAGCGCCTCCAGCACCCGCGCGTAGAGCACGGGCTGGAGCACCCGGCCGCCCGCGATGAGGGTCGGGTTGGCCACGTGGGCGCCGGTCTTGTGATCGGTCGCGCGGAGCTGGCCGTCCTTCTGCTCCACCAGATCGATCGCGCCCCGCAGCGTGAGCCCTTCGTTCAGCTCGGCCGGCGCGTCGGTGCTGGCCCGATCGCGTCCCTCTTTCTGCTTCAGCCCGAACGCCAGCTCGAACGCGGTCGGCGTCCACTCGGGCTGATCGGCCATGCGGATCAGCCACTCGGAGAGATCGCGCTGCACGTCGTCCACGGCGTCGCGCCAGACCCGATCGATGGCCGGCGCCAGCCGCTCTTCGTAGGCGCCGGCGATCTCCCCGATCACCTCGCGCAGCATCGCCTGCGCTTCGGGCAGCCGAGTCTCCTCGAGCGGGAGCATGGCGGCGTCGCGCAGGCGGCCGAGCACCCGGGCCTGCGCTTCGTGGATGAGGCTGCCGCGCTCGCGCGGGTCGAGCTCTTCGATCGCTTCGGGCACCTCGCGCGGCTCGAGGCGGACCACGCTGCGCAGATAGAAACGGTAGGGGCAGGCCGCGAGCTGCTCGAGCGCGGTGGCGCTGTAGGGACGCGCGCTCGGCCGGTGCGCTTGCAAGAGCGTCTTGGCGGCCTCGCTCGGGTTCACCATCCCGTCGGCGCGCGACCACTTCTCGCCCCAGCGCGCGAAGCGGCTGCGGAGCGCTCGCGCGAGGTGCGGGTTGGCGTGCATCAGGTAGCGCGCCTCGCCGCGGATCTCGTCCCAGCGGCGCTGGTGCAAGAGATCGTGGAGGACCGCGAGGTCGTACTCGGCGCCGTCGATGGCGTCCTCCGGCCGCTCCGGCGCCGGCCAGGCCATGCGCGCGGCGCCGGCTTCCTCGGCCCGCGAGGCCAGCTCTTCGAACGAGGGGAGGGTGCCCTCGATCGCCCGCAGCACCTCCAGCGCGTAGAACGAAGGCACGCGCGGTCGGCCGCGCTCGGTGTCGAGGCGCGGGTAGCTCAGCACCACGCGCCGCTCGGCCGCGCCGATGGCCAGTCGCAGCGCGAGGCGCTCCTCGCCGACGCGGCTCTCGGCCGTGGCCAGCTCGCTGCTGAGCGCGCCGCGCACCCGGTCGGGGACGATCGGATCCTCGATCACCTTCTTGGGGAAGACCTTCTCGGCCAGCCCGGGGACGAAGACGATGTCGAAGCTGAGCCCGCGCGCTTCCGTGATGGACGCGACGTAGAGCTTGCCGGCCGGGGCGCCGCTCGGCGGGCTGACCATCTCGCTCAGCCGACTCGACAGAACCAGGGTCACCTCCGTCAGCCCCACCGGACCGATCGGCCCCATCGGCGCCAGCTCGCGCAGGACGGCGAGGACGCGCGCGGGCTTTCGGATGGCTCGCTCGGCCAGCCTCGCGAGCTGCGTGCCCCACTCGCCCCAGGTCGCGCGGCGCGGGAGCGCCTCCAACGCCTCGAGCAGCGGCAGCGCGAACGCGCGCAGGTGTGTGAGATCGCGGCGGCGTCGTTCGATCCCGCGGTTGCGCGGATCGTCCGGATCCTCGAGGCCGGCGGCCTGCGTCTCGAGGCCCGCCTCCAGCCCGTCGAGCCGGCGCCGCCAGCGATCGGAGCCGCCGATCACCGCTGCGTCGACGATCAGCCGCTCCCACCGCCAGGGCGCGCGCAGCGTGCCACGGACGACCGGTGCGCTCGGGTCGAAGCTCGTGTCGTCGGACTCGGCGCGCGCTGCTCGCTTCGTCGTCCTCCGGCACCGGGCTCAGCTCGTCCTCGGGCGGGAGCCAGGTCACGCTTCCGTCGGCGTCGGGCGGCGCGCCCTCGCCGGTGGCGTCCGGCACTACGCCCAGCGAGAGGTACTCGGCGAAGGCGCGGGCGCTCAGCCCTTCTTCCTTGCAGGCGAGCAAGGCCAGGAGCGCGCGCCCGGCCGGGTCGGGCCGCACGGTGCCGCGCGAGAAGTGGGTCGGCACGTTGGCCCGCCGCAGCGCCTCGACGAGATGAGCGCGATAGCGGGCGGGCGCGTGGGTGAGGACGGCCATCCGATTGAAGGGCACGCCCTCGTCCGCCGCGGCCAGCACCCGGCGGGCGATCTCCACGCACTCGCGGCTCTCGCCGGGCGCGCTGAAGAGCTCCACGCTGGCGTCGATTGGCGCGCCCTCGGCCACCCGGGCGAAGAGCTGGGCCCCGAGCCGCGCCAGCGCGTCGCGCGTGTCCTTCTCATCTCGCTCTTCGCGCGAGCTCGCTCCCCGCTGGAGGCCGTCGTGCTCCGCTCTTCGCGTGAGCTCCATCTCCCGCTGGGGGAGGGCCGGGGTGGGGGCAAACCGCGTCTCCGCCTCCACGCCGAGCGCGCGACTCAGCCTGCGGGTCGCCGCCGGGTCCCCGCTCGGGACGACGGCGCGGATCGCGACGCGCGCGGCGAGGACTTCGATCAGGTTTGCCTCCAGCGCGCTCTGCACCGGCAGATTGAGGATCACGATTGGCAGATCGAGGAGCGGATGAGGCGCCGGGTCGCGGGCCCGCTCGGTCGCGGCGCGGAGCACGTCGGCGCGGTCGGCGAGCCCGGCCTCGCGCATCTCCCGGCGGAAACCGGCATAGAGGCGCGCCAGATCCGGCGGAAGGCCCGCGGCCGCGCTCTCCACGCCCGCCAGCGCCAGCTCGCCGAAGCTGCGCGCCAGCGCCCTGGGCAGACCCGGTCGATCGCCAACGGGCGCGTAGCGACCGAGCGCGTTCTCCTCCCGCAGCGTGTGGACCATGCGGGCGCAGACCGCCTCCAGCACCACCGGGGCGACCTGCGTGCGCCCCTCCGCCGCCAGCTTCGCGGCGCCGAGGCGGGCCGCCAGCTCGGAGATGGTCGCGCGCTGCCAACCGAACGCGGCCGGCTTGCCCTCGGCGGCTCGGCGCAGCACCCGGCTGCCGGCCTCCAGCGAAGGCGCGAGCACCAGCACCTGCGCCGCGCTCTCGTGCTCCGCCACCCACGACGCCGCCTGCGCCTGACGCGCGGCGGCGCGGGGCACGAGCACGACTCGATGGGAGAGCGCCGTCATCGCGGCGCATCATACCGATGTGGATGCCGCCTCGCCCGGCCTCGTCGATTGTCGTCGTACGGCCACGCGCTCGGCCACGAGCTCCGCATCCGTCCCCGGGGAGCCGGCCCCCTTTGCCGCTCGAATACATCCGCGCCCGCGCCCGTCCCATCGGAGCGCTACACTTGCCACCTTCGTCGCCCCCGTGGACCATGTCGGGCTCGGGGACGGTGGGGTGAAGGCGGCGCGACCGCTCGAGGCGAGATGGCACTGAACGAAGGCGAGATCCTCGCGGGCAAGTACCGGATCGAGCGGCTCCTCGGCGAAGGGGGGATGGGGGCGGTCTACGTCGTCACGAACACCGTTCTGCAGAAGCGCGTCGCCATGAAGGTGATGAGCGAGCGCTTCGCCGCCGTCCCGGCCGCGGTGGAGCGCTTCCTGCGGGAAGCGGTGGCCGCCTCGCGGGTCAGCCACCCGAGCATCGTGCAGGTCTTCGACGCCGGTGAGCACGAGGGCGCGCCGTGGATCGCCATGGAGATGCTCGAAGGCGAGAGCCTCGGCGAGCGCCTCGAGCGCGGCCCGATGTCGGTGCAGGAGGTCCTCGACATGGCCGACGGCGTCCTCAGCGCCCTGGCCGAGGTGCACGACGACGGGATCATCCACCGCGATCTGAAGCCCGACAACATCTTCCTGGCGCGCCGGCGCAGCGGCGGATGGGTCCCGAAGGTCCTCGACTTCGGCGTGGCCAAGGACATGAGCGACGGGCAGCTCAGCAAGCTCACCGCGACCGGCGCCGTGGTAGGGACCGCGCACTACCTCTCGCCGGAGCAGGCGAAGGGCCTGCCGGACATCGACGCGCGCGCCGACGTCTACGCGATGGGCGTGGTGTTCTTCGAGGCGCTCTCGGGCCGCATGCCCTACGAGGCCGAGACGATCACGCAGCTCATCGCCAAGATGTTCACCGAGGCGCCGATGCGGCTCGACCAGGTGGCGCCCGGGGTGCCGCCGCCGCTGGTCGACGTGGTCTCGACCTGCCTCGAGCAGGATTGGGACAAGCGCTTCCAGACGGCGCGCGCGCTCCTCGGCGCGATGCACTCGGCCGCGCAGGCGACCGCGGGCGGTAGGTCCGACGTGGGCATGGCGGCGACCTCGCTGGCGTTGTCGAGCTCGCCCGGCACGGCGGCGGGCGCGCCGGACCTCTCCAGCGGTGGCTACGGCGGCCAGAGCCAGCCGGGCTCGTATCCGGGCGGGTCGCAGCCGGGCTCGTACCCGGGCGGGTCGCAGCCGGGCTCGTACCCGGGTGGGTCGCAGCCGGGCTCGTATCCGGGGGGGTCGAGCGAGCCGGGTGCGCAGCGCCAGCCGGGCTCGTTCCCGGCCACGGCGGCCGGTACACCCATGCCGCCGAGCCGCGGCGGCACCCAGGCCCTTCCCTCCGACGCCGTGCCCTCGGTCCCCACCGCGGCGGCGCAGGCGGCGCCGGCCAAGTCTCGGGTCGGGCTGATCGCCCTCTTGCTGGTCGTCTTCGGCCTCGGCGCGGCCGGCACGGTCGGAGGCGCGTTGCTCCTCGCCGGATCCGAGGAAGAGACGGAGCCGGTGGCGGCCAACGAGCCCGAGTCGGCTGCATCCGCGACGCAGCAGGCGGAGACGACGACCCCGCAGGCGCCGACCGCGCCGACCGAGCCGGAGGGGAGCGATCCGCCGGCGCGGCCTCCCGAGGCGGCCGGCGACGAGCAGCCGGACGAAGGGGACGAGGCACCGGAGGCGAGCGCGACGCCCGTGGCCCATCACCACCGGCGTGGGCACCGCCGTCATGCGAGCGATCGGGCGGCGGAGGAAGAGCACGTCGACGAGCCGGCCCAGCAGGAGCCGCAGCAGGAGCCGCAACACGAGGAAGAGCAGCCCGCGGCACAGACGCCGCCGGCGCGACCGCCCGCGCAGCCCCAGGCGCCGGCGCGTCCCGCCCGACCGGCCAACGGCCTCAACCAGGCGCAGATCATGGGCGCCATCCGCGCGCGCCTTCCCTACCTGGAATCGCGCTGCTACCAGAGGCGCTTGCGCCGCGTGCCCGACCTCGCCGGCGTCGTGACCATCGCGTGGACGGTGGGACCCGACGGCACGGTCCAGAACGCCGAGGTCGTCCACAACGGAACGGGCGACGAGTGGCTGGGCCGCTGCACGCGCAACATCGTGCGCGACACCCACTTCCCGCCGGCCGCCAACGGCCGCCCCACGCCCGCGCGCTTCCCTTTCACCTTCCATCCGCACTGAAGGTGTGTCTTCCGCGCGACCTTTCGTCGCGATGACCCCGTCCGCAGGGTTGCCGGCTCGTGGCCTCGTACGCCCGCGAGCCCTCACAGCGAACCGGCTCCAACGCCGAGACGCCGCTACGATGCCGTCTGCGTGCAGCTCCATCTCCACGACAACCCGGCGCTGACGGTCGCCATCGCGCTCGCGGCGGGCATCGCAGGCCAGTCGCTCGCCCAGCACCTTCGCCTGCCCGGCATCGTGCTGCTCTTGGTGTTGGGCGTCGTCCTCGGTCCGGACGTAGCCGACGTCGTGCAGCCCGAGTCGCTCGGCTCGGGCCAGTCGGCGATTGTCGGCTTCGCGGTCGCCATCATCCTCTTCGAGGGCGGCCTCGGCCTCGAGTGGCGGCGGCTGCGCCGCGAGGGGAGGGCCATCCGGCAGCTCATCAGCATCGGCGCCCTGGTCAGCTTGCTCACCGGCGCGCTGGCGGCGGCGCTGATCCTCGGCTGGGATTGGCAGCGCTCGCTCCTCTTCGGGACGCTCGTCGTCGTGACGGGCCCCACCGTCGTCACCCCCTTGATGCGCAGGATGCGCGTGAAGAAGACGGTGGCCACCGTGCTCGAGGCCGAGGGCGTGCTCATCGACGCGGTGGGCGCCATCACCGCGGCGGTGGCGCTCGAGCTGGTGCTGCGACCCTCGGGCGAGGGCTGGGCGCTGGCCACGCCGACCATCCTCGGCCGCCTGTTCTTCGGCGGGGTCGCCGGGCTGGCGTTCGGCCTCGTGCTGGCGGCTCTGCTCCGCTATCGCAACGTCGTCCCGGAGGGGCTCGAGAACGTCTTCGCGCTCGCGTGGGCGGCTCTGGCGTTCGAGCTGCCCAACGCGATCGTGCACGAGAGCGGCATCGCGTCGGTGATCGTCGCCGGCATGGTGGTCGGCAACAGCCGGACGCACATCCGGCACGAGCTGGCCGAGTTCAAGGAGCAGCTCACCGTCCTGCTGATCGGCATGCTCTTCGTCCTGCTCGTCGCCGACGTGCGGCTGAGCCAGGTGATGGCGCTGGGCTGGCGGGGGATTGCCGTGGCCGCGTGCTGCATCGCCTTCGTGCGACCGCTGAGCGTGTGGGTGAGCACCCTGCGGACGGATCTGAGCCGAAAGGAGCGGGTCTTCATCGCCTGGATCGGCCCGCGCGGAATCGTCGCCGCCGCCGTCGCCTCCCTCTTCGGCTACGAGCTCGACGCGGCCGGCATCGCGGGCGGGACCGAGCTGCGCGCGCTGGTCTTCTTGGTGATCGCGGTCACGGTGCTCTGGTCGGCGCTGACGGGTCCCCTGGCCGCGCGCGGGCTGGGGCTCAAGCGCAAGCGCGACGCCGGCTGGGTCATCGTGGGGGCCAACCCCTTGGCCCGGCGGATGGCGGACGCGATCGATCCGATCGGCGTCGACTGTCTCTTGGTCGACAACGATCCGCAGAACATCCTCGCGGCCGAGGCCGACGGGCTGCGGGCGATCCAAGGCAACGCGCTCGAGCCGGCGATCCTCTCAAGGCCGCGCTCGACACGCGCAAGGGCGCGCTCTGTCTGACGGCGAACGAGGACATGAACTACCTCTTCGCCCAGAAGGCGCGGCGGGCGGTGAAGGGCATCCGCTACGGCGTGGCGGTCACGGCGTGGACGCGGGGCGTGACGCCGGAGATGGTCGAGGACTTGGGCGCGGAGGTGCTCTTCGGCGGGCTGGCGAACGTCGCGCTCTGGTCGCAGAGGCTCGACCACGAGACGGCGCGGATTGAGCGCTGGCGCTTCCGCGGCAAGAAGGCGACGAGCGTCCTGACCGGCGACGAGACCAACCCGCCCTACTTGCCGCTCGTCCACCGCCGCAAGGCCGTGATCGAGCCGGTCACCCGTGACACTCGCTTTCGCAAGCGCTCCGAGGTGATCTTCGTGGTCGACCTCGACGCGCTCGACGCCGCGCACAAGGCGCTCGATCGAGCCGGGTTCGAGCACCTGGGCGTGGTGATGCCGAGCACCGAGGCGCGTGCCCAAGCGGGCGCTGGCGGTGCGGTGGTACCGGGCTGACGGCATGGCCGAGCGCGAGCTCGGCCCATTGCGGTGCGACGACAATCGTGATTCACCATCGACACTGATCAGGGTTGATTGTCGGTCGATGTACTCGTCCGGTGGATCACGCGGGAGGCTGCGCTCGCCCGGCAGAGGCGCGCATCCTCGGGCACTCCCCCGCTCGCATCCGGTCGGTGCGGGCGCGGGCGGCGTCGCGGAGGGCGAGGACATCGGCCGGCGCGCGTGCGCGCAACTCGAGGCGGGCGCCGTTCGGCACGTCGACGGCGAAGGCGTCCGAGGGAGGCAAGGCGTTCGGCCCATGGCCCTGCCCCGACCAGCCGGGCATGCGGGCCATGCGCTGGACGTGCGCCCGGAGCGTGTCGACCTGCGCCGGATCCTCCGAGGTGAACGTGAGCGCGACGCCACCCTCGATGTCCTGCTCCCTCACCTGCGCGCCGTCGCCGACCATCGGGCACGCGGCGGCCATCGGGCCTCCCTGCATGCCGCCCTGGCCCTGCATCATGGAGCCCTGTCCCATCGTGTGGTCCTGGCCCTGCATCATGGAGCCCTGTCCCATCGTGTGGTCCTGGCCCTGCATCATGGAGCCCTGTCCCATCGCGTGGTCCTGGCCCATCATGCCGCCCTGGCCTTGCATCATCGCGCCGTCGGACGCGCCGGATGAAGGGGCGGCCGCGGCGCTCGTGCCGTCCTGCGGCGGGTAGGTCGGTTGCTCCGCGCGTGTCGTGCTGCGGCGCATCTGGTTGCCCTCGCCATCGTACATTTGAACGCGGCCCTGCTGCGTCTCACCACCGGCGGTGCCCGCTCCGTCCGTCTGTGGTGCGGTCTGCGTATGACAGCCCGCCAGAGCGAGGAGAGAAAGCGTGCTCGTGAGGAGGGATCCAATCGTCTTCATCGTCGTTCTCCTCGGCCCTGAGTCGTTTGTCGCGCGGAGCTCGTCGGAGCTCGTCGTGCCCACGAAAGGAGAGCAGCGCCCGTGCCAGCATCGGGCACGGGCGCCGCCGTCGAGATCGGAGCTCATGTGCTCTGTTGCGAAGTGGGGAGGCTCGACGCATGCGCTGCGCACGGTCGCACTCAGCGCATGCCGCCCGCCCGCAGGATGACCCGCGCGGTGGGGTCGTCGTCCTCCTCTTCGGCTTCGACCTCCTCGAGCACTGCGACGCGAACGCCGGTGCTCCGGTCGGTCGACGAGCGGATCTCCTCCTCGACATCGTGCGCAGCGGCGTCGACCTCGCCGATGGCCTGATCCTGGAGCTGCGTCTCGGTGATCAGGCGGTCCACCTCCGTGTGCAGATCCGGCGAGCTCACCAGGGAGAACGTGCGCTCGTGCACCAGCCGGCAGAGGGATGCCACCGCGTTCAGCTCGAGCGCCAACGCCTCGCGCTCCTCTTCGTTGCGCTCGAGGCACGCCGCGCGGCTCCGCAGCAGCGTGAGCTGGCGGTCCATGAGGCCCCGTAGCCTCGGCGAGCTCGCCCGCTCCCGCTCCCGCTCGAGGTGTCGGATACTCGTGGCAGAGCTTGTCCCGATCGGTCAGGGCCGCCGACTCGCGCGCCGTGCGGTGTGCGATGGAGAGACGCACGTACGAGCCGAGCAGGCGGTCGACGCCGTACCAGTCGTCGAGGAGCGCCTCGAACGCGTCGCCCGCCGTCGAGGCGTGGGTGCGCGCGATGGCGGCTCGGCGCTCGAGCTCGGTCAGCTCACGCCCGTGCAACGCCTCCATGTAGGCGACCATCCCCGAGCGGGCCCGCGCGGCGTTCTGGCGGCGGCGCTCGCGGCGCCGCTTGTCGGCCTTCTGCCGGATACCGCGCACCTTCGGCACGACGCTCGCGGTCAGCACCTCGAACGCGAGGATCGGGAGCAACATCCAGGGGCTCGCGATGAAGACGCCCATCAGCATCAGCGCGCCCAGGCACACTAGGTGGACGGGGTGGCCCAGCACGTAGCGTAGGCGGTCCCACCGGTCGTGGCGCGGGCCTCCCTCGAGGGCGACGGCGGAGTCGAGCGGCGACGGCGACGTCATCGACTCGAGATCGGTCGTCTTGGACTTCAAGTGCATCACGGCCTCCACCCACGGGACGTAAACACGAACCGCCCAGAGCCACGGGGGTCTCCATTGCGAGTGGACCGCATGTCTGGACGTGGCAATTCGTCGACGCACAGCGAGATTGCTGGCGTAGCGAGACGCGTCGTTGCGCGCAGATCAATGGGAAAGTGTCGCACCATCACTCCTGGCTACGCTGGTGCCATCTCCGGTCGAGCTCCGAGCGCACACGGGTCGCTCGGGCAGCTCGCTCAGTGCGTGGACGATGCGATGCGCGCCAGCGCGCGAGAGCGCCTCGTCGTCACCGTCGCGGCTCACGCCGACGACCAATCCGAAGGATCCGGCTGCGCCCGCGCGGACCCCGGCCACGGCGTCCTCGATCACCATGCAGCGCTCCGGCGCCACGCCGAGCGCGCGGGCGGCCTCGAGGAAGGTGTCGGGTGCGGGTTTCCCGGGCAGCCCGCGCTCGGCCGCCGTCACTCCGTCGACGCGCGTGTCGAAGAGATGCTCGAGCTCGGCTGCGGCGAGGACGGTCGCCGCGTTGCGGCTCGCGCTCACCATCGCCGTCCGGAGCCCGGCGTCGCGCCAGCGGCGGAGCGCCTCCACCGCGTCCGGGTAGGTGCGCACGCCGTCCTCGCGGAGCAGCCGCTGGAAGAGGTCGTTCTTCAGCGTGGCGATGGCGTACAGCGTCCCGTAGCCGGGCGGATCCGAGGGCGTCCCCTCCGGCACCGTGCGGCCGCGCGAGGTCACGAACGTGCGCACGCCGTCGAGGCGCGGCCGTCCGTCCACGTAGCGGCGGTAGTCGTCGGCGGAGAAGGGAGGGCTGTCGCGGCGCGAGGCCAGCCAGCCGTCGAAGACGCGCTTCCACGCTCGCTCGTGAACCGACGCCGTCTGTGTGACCACACCGTCGAGGTCGAGGATGGCCGCTTCGATTGGCGGCGCTGCATCCTCGTCGCGGCTCATGAGCCGACCTCGAACGGGGGCGTGTCGTACCGGACCATCCTGCTGCTCCCGGATTGCTCGGCAGAGAGCGGTTGCAGGATTCGCACCGCGTGCGTGCAGCGCGACGCGCGCTCGCCGCGCTGCGGAGAATCGACTCGCCGTGCGATGGCGAGCGCGCCCCGGTGGTGGGTCGGCGTTCGACGTCGCGGGTCTTCCGTGTGGAACCTGGACGGTCGGCGTGCGGGTCGCGCCGGCCACGCGTCCTCGGTCCGCCTCCGCGCGTCGAGCGCCGCGTCTCGTGGTCGCCGCTCGGCTCACGCCGAGCGTGCGCTGCCGCTTCGAGCAGCTCGTCGGCGCGGGCGCGACGATGCGCGGCGGCCCGGCCCCTCCGGACGAAGGTCAGCGCGCGAGCGGGCCGTTCCGTCGAACGACGCCCCCGTGCCGGGAGGCGATCGAGTCCGGCGCGGGTCGCGGGAGCGCGTGTCGTTGGGAGCCGGCGGCGGCCGAGGCCGCTCGCGCGTCGCGGATTGCCTCGAACGAGCCGAAGTGCGCCGGCGGCGTGCGTGTGGTCGGGTGCCGTGCGCGCTCGAGAGCGAGCGAGTCCATGTGCGCTCCCTTCACGACTCCGGTCTCCTCCGATACGGCTGCGATGCGGCGACGATCCAGATCCGTGCGGGTCGCGGATTGAAGACGTCTCGCAGGGCGCTCCGCGTCGGCCCTCGCCGCCGAGCTGTCGGGCCGGTCGCTGCCGGCCGGTCGCTGTCGGGCCGGTCGCTGCCGTGCCGGTCGCTGCCGCGCCGCGGTGCCGCCGGCGGCTGGGGAAGCCCGTGCCCGGTCTGGAGACCCCACCTGCGCCTCACTTGGCGCCGAATACCCGCAGAAATACAGCGGTGTGGAGCTTGCTGGCATGCGCGCACGATGCGCCGCACGATCCTTTTTGCCTCGTTCTTGCTGCTCACCGGCTGCGCCGACGCCACCCTCCGCGGGACCGGCGAGGAAGGGTCGGTCGGTGACGTCGTCACCCAAGCCGAGACCCGCGGGCTGACGGTGTCGGACGCCACCAACCGCTACTGCTCGACGACGTCGGTGCTCGGGCTGTCCAGGGAGCTGCTGGCGGAGATGCAGTGCGACGCATCGACCGACCTGATCGAGATTGGTGGCACCGGCATCGTGCTCACGGACAGCGTGCTGCCCTACCTCCAGCACGCCGCGGCCGGTGCGCTCTCCCGCGCGGTCGCGCGGCGGGGCGGCGCCATCCACATCGACTCGGCCATCCGCACGCTGGCCCAGCAGCTCATGCTCTACCGCTGGTATCGCGGTGGCCGTTGCGGCATCCGGCTCGCGGCCCGGCCGGGCCAGAGCGCCCACGAGTCCGGTCTGGCCGTGGACGTGACGGACTACTCGGCGTGGCGGTCCGTGCTCACCTCCGAGGGCTTCTCGTGGCAGGGCAGCTCGGACCCGGTCCACTTCTCCCACGCGGGCACCGACCTCGGCTCGGCCGGCGTGCTGGCGTTCCAGCGACTGCACAACCGCGCGCATCCGGAGGACCGAATCGCGGAGGACGGCGTCTACGGACCGGCCACCGAGGCGCGCCTGCTCGCGGCGCCCGCCGACGGCTTCGGCGCCGGCACGAGCTGTGGATCGATGCCCCCCTCGATGGTGATCGACGACGCGGGCCCGGCCGACGCGGGCCCTGCCGACGCGGGCATGGTCGTCCCCGACCCCGACGCGTCGGTCCCGCCGGCCTTCGACTGCGCGAGCGCGGCGAGCTGCGGCGAGTGCGGCGGGCACCCCGAGTGCGAGTGGTGCGCGTCGGGCGCGCGCTGCCAGGCGAGCGGCGGGACCTGTGCGCTCTCCGGCGCGAGCTGCGGTCCCCTCGATCCCTGCGCGGTCGCGAGCTGCTGGTCGCCCACCTTCGACCTGAGCGCCTGCGGCAGCGCGGCCATCGACGAGGACTTCTCGAGCGGCGCCTACGGTGTGCACCGCTGGTCGATGCAGGCTCAGCCGCTCGGCCCGATCACCATCGCGCTGAGCAGCACCGGCGGGAGCTGGACGCCGGCGTTGGTGATCACGGACGCGAGCGGCGTGCTGGTCTACGGCGGCGAGCCGGCCAGCCCGGATCCGAACGTGGCCATCACCGCGTCGTCGGCCGGCAGCGTCACGCTGGAGGTGAGCGCAGCGATGACGCTCGAGCTCTACGTCACCGGCCGGGACATCGTGCAGGCGGGCTTCAGCGGGATGCTGTCCACCAGCGCGCGCTATCACCTGAGCGGGCAGCAGACCTGCGCGGCGGGCGCCGATCCCTATGCGGGGCTCGATCTGGACGGGATGCACGTGCCGCGGGCGGGCCTCGCCAACGCCACGTTGCGCGGCGCGCTCGGTGTGAGCGTGGAGCCCTACGGCGACGTGGTGAGCGACGGCGGCCACGACTGGGTGAGCGGCACCATGAGCTGGTTCGGCGGCCCGGACGACACGGGGGTCACCTCGACCGAGACCGGCAGCATCTCCGGCGAGCGACTGCGCAGCCTCAACGATCCGCTGAGCCCGAGCGCCGCCGAGCTCGCGGCCAATCCGGACCAGTACTACTACTGCGCGATGCGCTTCGACTACTCGCCGCTCGGCGTGAGCTGGTGGCGGAGCGCGCGCTTGATCGTGATGAACCCGCGCACCGGCGCCCGTATCGTCGTGCGCCCGGTCGACTGGGGCCCCAACACGAGCACGGGCCGCATCATCGATCTCTCACCGCAGAGCCTGACCGACCTCGGCGTGTCCACCGACGACGGGGTCTACGTCGCGTTCGCGTCGCCGGGCACGCCGCTCGGGCCGATTCACTGAGCTGACCGCAGAACGCGGTGGCGGTGGCCCGAAGTCCGTTCCGGGTTTCTGCAGACGGCGGTTCGTTCCTTCGGGACGAGAATGCGGCTCGAGGCCCGAACGTGGGTGGAGGGTTCGTGCCACTTGCACGAAACCCGGAGCGGAGCTCGGGGCGGGACCCGCAGTGGGCAGACGGGTCGCGGTCGCGCGGGGCCGCCCACTTGTAAGGGACACCTGCGAGATGATAGCCGTGGTGTGTGGGGAAACATCGCCGAGGGAGGGTGCGGCCGGCCGATGTCATCGAGGGCAAGACGAAGCCGAGGCCCCGAGCCCTCGTGTCGCTCATCGCCGAGGTCAATCCGACGGGGCGTGGGCTGACTCCGTCGGAGAAGGCGCGTCGCTACGCGGAGAAGTCCGCGCTTCAATCGCTGCTCCTGCGCTGGTATGGCGACGCGTTCCGCGCGGAGCCGACGGAGGACGAAGGCGTCGTCCTGCTGGCACACCGCCACTTCGACGAGTGCGCCTGCCACGCGCGCGTCTCGAGCCTCGACGACGCGGCGCGCATGTGGGTGTGGCACAACCTCGACGACGGCTCGGCCGAGAGCGGCCCGCCGACGGCGCCGAGCCCCGAGCCGCGGGGAGACGGAACCGCCACGCCCGATCTCTTGGCCCAGGCGCACGCCGCGCTGGGCGAGTACGACTTCGAGCGCGCCGAGCGGCTCCTGGTCCGCGCGTTCGATGCGACGCAGGGCCAGACGGACGCCGCGCGTGCGCTGCTCTCGCTCCTCGTCGACACGCTCGGACAGGACGCGCGGGCGCTCGGGCTAGAGGCGCGTCTCTCGGACGACGCGCGGGCGGATCCCCCGGTGCGCTCGCTCATCGCGCTGGCCTCGGCGCGGCGTGGCGACACCGCCGCTGCGCTGGAGATGGTCCACGATCTCGTCCACCCGCGCGCCGGCGAGGTCTGCGCCGAGGCCGGGCGGGCCGCGCTGCGCGAGGGCGACCTCGAGCAGGCGCGGCAGTGCGCCGATCGCGCCCGCTCGCTCGGCGCCGCCCCGGACGCGGGCTCGCTCGAGAAGGCGATCGAAGAGGAGCTGCGCGCCCGGGCGGCCTCGGAGGAAGTGCGGCTCGACGCGCTGGTCTCGGCCGGTGAGGCCGACGCGGCCGAGGCGTTCGCGCGCGACATGCTCGCGGCCGGCCTGCCGAGCACGAGCGCACAGCGTGTGTTGCGCGAGGCTGCGGCGCGGCGGGCCGACGCGGCCGCCGGTGAGCTGGCGACGCGCGCCGGCGCCGCGCTCGAGGTCGGAGACTGGGCGGCCGCGCGACGCGCCCTGACCGAGCTCGAGGGGCTCGGTCGCCCGGATCCCGAGCTCGCCGCGCAGGTCCTCGAGGCGGAGCGGGCGGCCGAGGCGGCGCGCGAGGCGCGGGCGATTGACGACACCCTCGACGCGCTGCGGCACGATCTCGACCATGGCCTCGCCCAGTACCTGGGGCTCTCGGATGCGCTGCGCTCCCGGGTGCGGGCATCGGATCCGGCATCGGATCCGGCATCGGATCCGGCATCGCTCTTGGAGCTCGCCGAGCGCGTCGTGGAGGCGCGCGTGCGGCGGAGCGACGTGGTGGCGGTCGTGCTGCGCGTGCGCGAGCTGCAGGGCGCGCTCGAGCAGGGGGACCTCGAGGCGGCGTGCGCGTCCGCCGCCGCCCTCCCTCGCAAGGCCCTCGAGATCCAACCCGTGCGCGAGCTCGTCGAGCGGGCGCAGGCCCGGCGCACCGAGCAGCTCGCCGCCGAGGCGAGCGAAGCGCTCGAGGCGATCTACGACGAGCTGGCGGGTGGTGACTGGGACGGCGCCGAGCGGCGGGTGCGCGCGATCCCCCACGCGCAGCTGGCGGCGCTCTCCGGCGGGCAGGAGAGCGTCGCGTCCATCCTGGAGGTGACGGAGCTGACCCGACGCTTCCGGGCCCGGGTGAGCGCGGCGCGCGAGCCCGACGCGGACCTCGCGACACTGCACGCCGGGCGGGAGGGCGCGGCGTCCCTGAAGACGCTCTCCGTGTTCGAGCTCGACGGCCAGACCGAAGAGCGTGCGCGAGAGCGCGGGGAGCGGATGCGGGAGACCCAGCGCCGCTGGGCGGACGAGGAGGAGGCGCTGGGGCGCGCGGTCGCGGACGCGCTGCGCTTCGAGGAGCACCCGGTTCCCGAGGGCGCGCGGGTGGACGTGGAAGACGAGCAGCAGCTCGGCGTGTACGCCCCCGACGTGCGCATCGCCGACGATCGCACGGTCTGGTTCATCGCCTCGCCCGAGGAGCGTTGCTACCTGACGGAGGCGAGCCTGCCCGACCTCGCGGTGACCCGCCGCGTGTCGTTCTCGGCCGGCGGGCTGAGGCGGGGGGAGGCGGTCATCCCCATCGGCAATACGCTCTGGGTGCCGCTCAGCGACGGCGGCATGATCGTGCTCGATCGCGGCGCTCCGAGCTCGGTGCTCGACGTGTGGTGGGGGCCGCACGAGAAGCCCGGCTCGGTCCATCATTGTTGGGCGTCGGTCGCGCCGGACGGCCGCGTGATTCTTGCGGCCCACCACCGGCTCGCTCCAGGGCGAGGCGGAGCTGCGCACCTATCCTGCCGGCACTACGCGCACGCTCTCTCACCCCGCGAGCGCGGCGCTCTTCGGCGGGCCGGGTCGGGGGCGGGTCCTGGTCACCGGGGGCCGAAAGCGCGCCTGGTACGTGCTCGATTCGAACCTCGCGCCGATTGGGGACGCACGGCGGTTCACGGGTGAGCTGGAGCACTTCGTGCCGATCGCCGCCATCGAAGACCCTTCGGAATCGGAGGGCGAGGAGCGCGTCGGGTACGTCTTCCTCGCGGTGGACGCGAGCACGCTCGACGGCGAGCACGAGCAGGCGCCGTCGCAGGGCGCGCTCTACCTCGTGCGGACGACCCCGGAGCTCGAGCCGCTCGCCCACGCGCGGGTCACGCCGGCGTGCGCCGATTTGCGCGCGTGGCTCTACCGCGTCGACGACCACGTCCTCGTCGTGCACCACGAGGGGGCCTTCCCGATCTTCGAGCTCTTCGAGGGGTCGAGCTTGGAGTCGGTCGGGGAGTTGAAGGGCATGCCGGGGCTCACGGTGCCCATTCGAGACGCCCTGGAACGCGAAGTGAAGCTCATCGAGCGCACGCACACCGCGTTCCGGGTCGTCCGCCAACCGACGTACCCGGAGCCGCCGGAGGCCGCGGAGTCGATGCCCTTCCTCTCGGCGGCGATCACGCCGCGCGGCGCGTGCTCGCAGAGCCCCGAGCTCGGGGCTCGGAAGCTCTACTCGAGGCAGGTCGATCCCGGGCTCCTCAAGGCCGTGAGCGCCCGCGAGGATCGCGCGCGCCTGATCACCATCGCGAAGTCGGTGCAGGTGCTCGGCTCGTTCGCCGCGAACGTGCTCGAGCACACGACGTCGAAGCTGGTCCTGAGCTTCCTCTGGCGCGCGCCCGAGCCGGAGAACGGGTTCGGGTTCGTGCAGGGGGCGGAGCACGCGGTGGTCCTCTGCCCGCGGGACCCCGAGGTCGTGTCGCGGCTGGAGACCGCGCTCGAGATCTACGAGGACGCCCCGATGCGAGCGCACGTCCTGCACCTCTTGGGCCTCGCTCACCTGGCGGCCGGCCGGCGCGAGGCCGCCGTCCGCGCGTGGCGGGACGGCGCCGCGATCGAGGGCCACGTCTGCGGGTTCCCCGTCCTCCTCGCGATTGCCGGTGGGCTCACGGAAGAGGAGCTCTCGGAGGCGCTGCCCGACGTCGAGCTGTCGCCCTTCATGGCCCAGCACGCGGCCCGCTACGAAGAGGCCGTCGCCGCGATGATCCGCCTGGACGCGGCCCTCGAGGCGGGTCGCGGCGAGGAGGCGTGGGCGGAGGCCCGCCGCGTGCGCAGAGCGGTCGGCTCGAGCTGCCAGCTCTCGGCGCGGGTGGCGCTGCTCCATCTCGATCACCCCGACCCTGGGGCCGACCCCTGGCGCTATCAGCTCGACCTCGCCTGGATGGCCTCGCGCGGGTGGCTGGGCCCGACGCGCAGCCACATGGTGTTCGCCGGCTGCGACTGGGACCACCACCGGTTCACCGAGATCGGCAAGCGCGCCGGCGTCGTGATCGACGCGATGGGAGTGGGCCCCGCCAGCCGCCCCGACGACGACGACCTCGAAGCGCAGGCACAAGACGGAGCGACCGCGGGCGAGCACCGCGCATCGGACGACGAGGAGGAGTGACTCGCTCCCCGCGTCGGGCCCCGCGCTCCGTCATGGCCCGGACGTTTGCCAACGAGGTGGTGCCGAGGCCGCGCGCCAATACGACGCTCTACACAGGCGTGCTCGCTCCGCATGCCGAGGCCTGCCCCGCCTCTGCCCGGCGCCCCCGCGCCGCCATCGAGATGCTCCCTGGGCCGCCCGGATGTTGCACTCCTTCGGCCTCGACGTGCTTTGCTGCCCGAGGTGCAAGGCCCGGCTCCGATTCGTGGCCGTGCTCTTCGAGCGGGCCGAGATTCAGCGTCTGTTGAGGCACCTTCACGTCTGGGCCGACCCGCTGCCGACCCATCCCTCGCGCGGACCGCCCGAGCACCTGGAGATGCTCGACTTCCCATGACCGCACTGACGGACCGTTCGAGCTCCACGAGCTGCGCGAGACGCGCGGGGGCGCCGGCCACGAGGCGAGCCCCCGCAGGCGTTGGCGTCACGGTCTCGCGGCCACGGATAGTCGTCGATCCCGTCAGCCGGGGGCGCGCGAGGGCGGCTCCGTCGCCGACCCGCGAGGAGGGGTCCGCCGATGTCATCGAAATGCTCCTGGACCGCTCGCGAGCGCACGCGAACTCGCCGACGGCGGCGGCGAGGGGGTCGAGAGCCGTGCCGAGACGGCCGCGTCCATCTCGCGGCGCTCGTGAGGGGGGGTCGGCCGTGCTGGGAACGAATTGGGGCGCTCGCGAGGGCCGAAAAGTATCTGGCGGGCGCCGGCGAGGGGCTCCGGAGCGGCCCGTCGGTGGGCGCGAACGATTCGGAGCGGCCGGGAGGCATCGCTCGCCGTCCCGGGAATGAATTGGGGCGCTCCGGAGGGCCGAAAAGTATCTGGCGGGCGCCGGACGTGGCCTCGGGAGCGGCGTCGAGACGAGGGCGTTCGGTTCGGCGCGCTCGGGAGGGCCGGGACAACAGACCCTGCAAGAGCTCGCTGTCGTCGACGCGGTCGTAGTCGCCCTGCTCGGGCGTGGAACGGACGGCGCGAAGGATGAAGAGCGCAGTGAGCGGTCACGGCTTCTCCCCTCCCTCGCGTGCGGAGTGGCGCGACGGTGTCCCCGGGTTCCTGGCGCGCCGCTCAGCGCTCGGGGCAGGCGCCTTCGGCGGCGAGGGTGTCCCGCAGCGCGCGGCGGAACGCGCGGCCGAGCGCGCCCCGGAAGCGGTGGCCCGTTCGCAGCGGGAGGAAGGTCGCGTGGAGGCGGCCCGCGAGCGTTTCGGTCTGCGCGAAGGGGACGAACGCGTCGTCGCGCCCGTGGAGGATGGTGAAGCGGGTATCGGCCGGCGGCGTGTCCGGCCAGAGCGCGCGCGGCAGGGTGCCGGCGGCGACCACGACGGCGTCGGCTCGCTCGGGGTGCAGCGCGCCGAGGGCGAGGGCGAGCATGGCGCCCTGGGAGTAGCCGGCGACGACGGTCTTCTGGTGACCCGCCTCGGACCTGCCCAGAAAGCGCGCGAGGCGGTCGGCCGCGCTGCGCATCTCGCCGGCCAGCTCGCGTTGATCGGGGCTTCTGGCGAGGTGGGTGAACCACGCGTGGCCGGGAGGCTCGGGGTAGGGGCCTTCCAGGGAGACGAAGCGCGCTCGGCAGCCGAGCCGCTCGGGGCCGATCGAGCGGAGGAACGAGCGCGCGCTGCCGCCCCAGGGGTGGAGCAGGGCGACGCGGACGGGAGCTCGTGCCGGGCCGACCACGCGCTCGACGGAGGGGAAGGCGTCGTCCTGCGCGCGAAGCGTCTCGAAGGGAAGCGCGGCGAGCGTCAGCAGCAGCGCGCCGATCGCGAGCCACCATCGCCTGCTCATCGCGGCGCGAACCCGATCACGTTCGGCAGATCCCAGAAGACGTGGTTGTCGTCGTTGGGGTTGAAGCCGTCCTCCCAGCTCCCCATCTCGCTGACGCGCGCTTCGCCGTGGCGCACGATCAGCGACGCCTCGGGGCCGCCTTCCATGTAGACGAGGCCTCGGATGCCGAGCGCCGGCTCGGCCAGCATCCGCGCGAGGATCGCCATGCGGTAGGGGGTGCGGGAGTGGACGAAGACGGCCCAGCCGTCTCGATTGACGCCGATGGCGGCGGCGCTGTAGCGGTGGCTGCGCCAATCGGTCGGGTGACCGGCGCAGTCGATGAGGAGCTTGCGCGCCTGGAGCACCGAGCCGAAGCGCTGCCGCATCGAGTCCAACCCGGCGGGGCAGCCACGCCCGCCGACGGCGAAGGGGCTCCGCGAGGGGGAGAGCGGATTCGAAGGCGATCACCGCCTCGTGGTTGCGCGGCCGGCGGCGGCTCCACACCTCGCCGCGCGATTGCGCCCAGCCGAGCGGGCGGCCGTCGGGGAGGAACATGCCGGCGTTGATCCCGCCGGCGAGGTGCTCGTCCTCGACCCACTGCGGGAGCGGGCGCCGCGCGCCGTGCCGTGTCGAGCTGAGGAGGCGCAGCGCGAAGCGGCGCGGGTCGACCCGGACGATGGTGATGCGCCGGTCGCCGGCGTTCACCTCGGGCGCGACGCTGGCGCGGATCCGGTCGACGCGCAGGCCGGTCGATTGCTGCGCGCGAGTGAAGGAGCCCGGCGCGAAGAGCGCCGCGAGGACGACGCTCGCACCGACCAGCGCCAGCACGCCGCCGCGCGCTCTCTTCGGCTCCCGCTCCTCGCCCACCGGCGACGACAACCGGGGAAGCCGGCCTCGTTGTTCCCGCTGCGCGAGGTTTTCTCGCGAAGGACTGCCGCGCGCGTCGGCCGATGTCCGGCTCCACCCCTCCTCCACGAGCTCGCCGCGCGTCGCCGGTCCGCGCGTCGCCGGTCCGCGCGTCGCCGGTCCGCGCGTCGCCGGTCCGCGCGCCGCCGCTCCGCGCGTCGCCGCTCCGCGCGTCGCCGCTCCGCGCGTCGCCGGTCCGCGCGTCGCCGGTCCGCGCGTCGCCGGTCCGCGCGTCGCCGGTCCGCGCGTCGCCGGTCCGCGCGTCGCCGGTCCGCGCGTCGCCGGTCCGCGCGTCGCCGGTCCGCGCGTCGCCGGTCCGCGCGCCGCCGCTCCGCGCGTCGCCGCTCCGCGCGTCGCCGGTCCATTTCGGGGTGGGCGGGGTGGTAGACTGAGCGCCCTACGGTGCCTCGGGAGGTGGAGATGAGACGGTGGCTTGGGTTGAGCGCGCTGGTCGTCGCGTTGGCGGGATGCGGAGGCGGCGGATTGTCGACCGACGGTGGTGGCGTGGGATTGCAGGGCGACGGGGGCGGCCACCAGCCGCCGCCCGGGCACGACGCGGGCAGCGTCGACGCGGCGAACCCGCTGACCAACCCGGCCGACGGCCCGCCCGCCGGTAATCCCGACGGCACCTGCGACATCCCCGCCGAGGCCGGGCCGAAAGACACGTCGAGCCCCGATCACGTGATCGGCGACGGCACGCCCGCCAGCTGCACGGCGCAGGCCGTGATCGACACCATCGCGCTCGGCGGGATCATCACCTTCGACTGCGGGCCGGATCCCATCACGATCACGCTCGACCAGCCGGCGAAGATCGTCAACGACACGGGCCCCGAGATTGTCATCGACGGCGGCGGGCTCGTCACGCTCAGCGGCGGCGGCCACTCGCGCATCCTCTACATGAACACCTGCGACCAGGACCAGCACTGGACGACGTCGCACTGCCAGAACCAGGACAGCCCGCACCTCACGGTCCAGAACCTGACCTTCATCGACGCCGACTCGCGCGGCGAGACGGACTACGACGGCGGCGGCGCCATCTGGGTGCGCGGCGGGCGCTTCAAGGTCGTGAACTCGCGCTTCTTCAACAACGTGTGCGCGGAGACGGGGCCGGACGTGGGAGGCGGCGCCATCCGGGTGTTCAGCCAGTTCGACGGGCAGCCGGTGTACGTGGTCAACAGCACGTTCGGCGGTGCCGACGGGCTCGGAAACACCGGATCGAACGGCGGCGGGATCAGCAGCATCGGCGTGTCCTGGACGATCATCAACAGCCTCTTCTCGTACAACCACGCGGTCGGAAACGGCGGCAACCCGGCCATGAGCGGGACGCCCGGCGGCGGGAGCGGCGGCGCGATCTACAACGACGGGAACACGATGACGCTCACGCTCTGCGGCAGCGACATCGAGCACAACGACGTCAACGCGTTCGGGAGCGCCATCTTCTTCGTGTCGAACGATCACACCGGCAACGTCGTCATCGACCGCTGCACCATCACCAACAACGTCGGCGGGTCGTGGTACCCGATGTACCCGCAGATCTCCGCCCACGCGGACACGCCGATCACGGTCACGAGCTCCACCATCGAGTAGCGCCCAGGCGTCGGTCCCCCGCGCCGCGCCGCTCGCCGGTTCCGGTCGTGCAGACGAGCTCGAGGCCCGGCGACGCCCCTCTCGGCCTGCGATCGCGACCGGCGCGACGTCCCCCTTTCTTGTCGGATCGGGGCCGGCGCTTACCCAGCTCGGGGTGGCACAACGCGGACGGACGCTGACGGACTGGACGCTCGTCTACACGCGGTGGCTCCCCGACGAGGAGCCCCTCCGCGAGGCGCTGTGCACGCTGGGGAACGGCTACTTCGCCACGCGCGGCGCGGCCGAGGAGCACGGCGCCGGCGGAGCGCACTATCCCGGCACCTATCTCGCGGGCGGCTACGATCGGCAGGAGTCGCTGATCGGCGATCGCTGGGTCGAGAACGAGGCGCTGGTCAACTGGCCGAACTGGCTCTCCTTGACGTTCCGGGTCGAGGACGGGCCGTGGCTGGATCTCGACGCGATGGAGGTCCTCGAGCTCCGCCAGGAGCTGGACATGCGCCGCGGTCTCCTCACCCGAAAGGTGGTGGTGCGCGACGAACGGGAGCG
Source organism: uncultured Pseudomonadota bacterium (assembly GCA_963832725.1). Lineage (GTDB taxonomy): Bacteria > Myxococcota_A > Polyangia > Polyangiales > Sandaracinaceae > JAEZBP01. The sequence continues at coordinate 298,148 of CAWHVG010000005.1, read as the reverse complement.
GGTCACGGAGCTGATCGCGCGCCGCATCGTCCACATGCAGCAGCCCCATCTGGGCGCGATCGAGTGGCGCATCCGTCCGCGCAACTGGAGCGGGAAGGTGGAGGTGCGCTCGGCGCTCGACGGGACGGTCCAGAACTGCGGTGTCGCGCGCTACCGCGAGCTGGAGACGCATCACCTCGACGTGATCGATACGGGGTTGGCCGGCGAGGAGAGCGTGTACCTGACGGTGGAGACCCGGCAGTCGAAGGTTCGTATGACCCAGGCGGCGCGGCTGCGGGTCTTCGTGGACGACGAGCCGGCCTCGATCGATCGCCGCACGGTGCAAGGGTCCGGCACCATCTCCCAGGAGCTCGATTGCCAGGTCGGCCGAGCGCGCTGCCTGCGGATCGAGAAGGTGGTCGCCATCCACACGGTGCGCGATCGGGCCATCAGCGATCCGCTCGACGCGGCCACCCACGCGGCGCAGAGCGCGCCCGGTTTCGAAGACTTGCTCGCGTCGCACGAGCGCTCGTGGCGGCGGCTCTGGCGCTGGTCGGACATCCGCATCCACGAGACCGACGGGCACCCGGAGACACAGTCGATCCTCCGCCTGCACATCTTCCATCTGATGCAGAGCGTCTCCGTCCACAGCATCGGCCTCGACGTCGGCGTGACCGCGCGCGGCCTCCACGGCGAGGCGTACCGCGGGCACATCTTCTGGGACGAGCTCTTCATCGTCCCGCTCCTGAACCTCAGCGTGCCCGAGATCACCCGCGCGCTCTTGCTCTATCGCTACCGCCGCTTGCCGGCCGCGCGACGGCTGGCGCAGGAGGCCGGGTTCGAGGGGGCGATGTTCCCCTGGCAGAGCGGGAGCGACGGCCGCGAAGAGAGCCAGGTGATGCACCTCAATCCGCGCTCCAACCGGTGGACCCCGGACGAGACGCACCTTCAGCGGCACGTCGGTGCGGCCGTCGCGTACAACACCTGGCGTTACTTCGAGGCCACCTGCGACCACGAGTTCATCTCGTACTACGGCGCCGAGATCATCCTGGAGGTCGCCCGCTTCTGGGCCAGCGTCGCGACCTTCGACGCGGCCGACGGCCGCTACCACATCCGCGGCGTGGTGGGCCCCGACGAGTACCACACGCGCTATCCGGACGCCGACCGGCCGGGGCTCGACGACAACGCCTACACCAACGTGATGGCGGCGTGGACGCTCCGGGCCGCGCGCAGCGCGCTCGACGCGATCAGCGAGGACCGGCGGGAGGAGCTCTTCGCGCAGCTCCGCATGACCGACGACGACGCGCACCGCTTCGAGGAGGTGGCCGCCAAGATGTACGTGCCCTTCCTCGACGATCATCGAGATCATCGCGCAGTTCGAAGGGTACGATCGCCTCCAGGAGCTCGACTGGGAGGAGAGCCGCAGGCGCTACGGGGACATCCAGCGGCTGGACCGCGTGCTCGAGGCCGCCGGCGACACGCCGAACCGCTACAAGGCCAGCAAGCAGGCGGACGTGTTGATGCTCTTCTACCTCTTCAGCTCCGAAGAGCTGGTGCAGACTCTCTCGCTGATGGGATACGACTTCGATCCGAAGAACATCCCCGCCAACATCGACTATTACGCGGCTCGAACCTCCCATGGTTCGACGCTGAGCCGGATCGTCCACTCTTGGGTGCTCTCGCGCGCTGATTGACCCGGATCGTACGAGCTCTTCCAGCAGGCGCTTCTCTCGGACATCGAGGACTCGCAGGGCGGCACGACCGCCGAGGGCATCCACCTCGGCGCCATGGCCGGCACGGTCGACATCGCGCAGCGCTGCTACGCCGGCATCGACACCCACGACGGGGTGCTCTGGCTCAACCCGCGCCTGCCCCACGAGATCTCGTGCATCGAGCTGCCGGTACGCTACCGCGGGCACTGGCTCGATCTGCTGATTACCCACGAGCGGATCAGCGTGTCCTTCCGCCGCGGATGGTCGCCCGAGGTCCGCGTCGGCGTGCGGGGCGAGATCTACACGTTCGAGCCCGGTCAATCGCGGGAGATCCAGCTCACGTCGACCTGACGGAGCGCTGCGCGCCAGCGTTCATCTTGGGGTCTCGGCGCGCTCGATCCAGATCGGGTTCGTGAACGCGATCGGGTAGACGTCCTGGTCGTCGAAGAGGGCGCGCAGCGGGCGCTCGCCGCGGACGAGGATGATCACGAAGCCGTCCTCGTGAACCTCGAGCGGCGCTCGAAACCGCAGGGTGCGTGTCTCGTCGCTTCGTCCGGCCGCCTCGAGCGCGCTCGAGGCGACCAGCGCGCCGTTCATCCAGACCTCGATGCGGTCGGCGTCCACCCACCGCGGCGCTCGGACGCGCACGTCGAGGTCCGCCACGCCCTCGCTCTGCACCGTCTCGCCGGGCCCTTTGCCGTCGAGGCGAACGTCGAGGAGCGGCCCGCTGGTGACGTAGGCGCGGCCCTCGCGCAGCGCCCGCGCCACGGCGATCGGGTCGTCCACGGCGCCGCCCGCGACCTCGACGTAGGTGCGCGGATAGCCGGCGGTGTGGAAGGCGACGTCGTGGGAGTCGCTGTTGCCGGTGGCGCTGACCCGGTGACCGGCGCGCAAGAGGGCCATCCAGTCGACGAGGTTCTCGTCCAGCGCGGCGGGCTCGCCCAGCTCGTAGCCGTTCCACACCTCGATGGCCTCGAAGTCGAGGCTCGCGCCGCGGTCGGCCCGCCCGCTCGCGGCGTCGAGATGGATGGCGTCGAAGTAGCCGATACCGTCGTCGAGGCGCGGGTGGTTGACCTGCACCAGCACGTCCGGGCCGAGGGCGTGCAGGGAGGCGAAGAGCGCGGAAGGCGTGGTGTCGCGGAAGCTCGGCGCGCCGCCTCGCGCGGCGTTCGGGTCGCGGACGAGCGGCCACGCGTTGAAGTGCCCGAAGCTCGGCGCCCAGGTGGTGACCTCGACGCCGGGCGCCGTCCCGAAGTCGTGGAGGCCCAGCGCTCGCGCCGCCGGCGCGTAGTCGGTGACGTGGTTGTGGTCGGTCGCCACGGCGAAGCGGACGCCCTCGGCGGCCAGCGACGCGACGCGCTCCTCCAGGCCGACCTCGCTGTCGCGGCTGGGCGCGGCGTGGACGTGGAAGTCACAGGCGACGAAGTCACCGGGATCGATGACGTGGCGGAGCCGTGCTTCGAGGGTGGTCAGCCCCGGCTCGATGTCGATTGTCGTCGCGAAGAGCGTCCACTCCGGGCCGCGGCTTACCGACACGCGGTAGCGACCGGCGGCGAGCGTGACCGTGATCCGTCCGGCGGCCGTGACCGTCACGCTCCCGTCCGGGTCCGGCGTCGATCCCTCACCGTGAATGCGCACCCTGGCCGGGATGGCGACGTCCCGATTGGCGTCGCGGATCACGACCTCGAGGTCGCCCCGCTCGGACCCGAGCGAGGGAAGCCCGAGGGTCGGGTGCAAGCCGGTGCCCATGCCGCGCATCAGCGCGAGCCCGGCGACGACGACCATCAGCGTGGCGGGCGAGACCACGAAGGGTCGGAAGAGCACGCGGACGGGATCCACGCGTTCCGGATTACGGTCCTCGTGTATCGAACGTGCGAAGCGGACGAAACGGGTGGAGATTGAAGCTGCGCCACGTCCGACACGTGTGCGGCGCGCAACCAGCGCGTGACAGGCGCGAGGCAGCGGTTGCCGCCACGGCACGGTCCACGTAACGAATGCCCCCCATGCGACACATCCTTCGTGCTTGGCTCCTCGTCGCGCTGGTCTCGGGCTGCGGCGCTGCGCCGCGCGCGGCCGACACGGCGGAGGTCGCTCCGGCTCCGGCGACGCCGCGGGTGGTGGTCGCGGTGGTGCTCGATCAGCTCGCGACCCGCAGTCTCGAGCGCTACCTGCCCTACCTCGACGAGGACGGCGCGCTTCGCTCGGCCGTCGCGCGCGGCGCGTTTCATCACGACGTCGTCTACCCCTACGCGGGCACCTACACGGCGGCCGGCCACACGGCGATCCACACCGGCGCGCCGCCCGCCTTGTCGGGGGTGGTCTCGAACGAGATCTCGGGATTCGGGCGCGGCAGGAGGAGGTGCCGATTGTCGACGACGGCGAGCACGCGGTGCTCGGCGTGGAAGGCGCGTTCGCGAGCCCCGAGGTGATGCGGGTCGAAGCGGTGGCCGACGCGCTCAGGCACGCCACGGACGGACACGGCATCGTGGCGTCGCTCTCGTTCAAGGATTGTGGCGCCATCTTCGCCGGAGGCCGGCGTCCGGATCTCGCGCTCTGGTACGACAAGCGGCGGCCCGGGTTCACGACGTCCACCTACTACGCGGAGGAGCCGCCGGCATGGCTCGCGGACTGGGAGCGCGCGCATCCGGTGGAGTCGCTCTTGGCGCGCTGGGACGCCGCCGACCCCGAGCTGCTCGCGCGCGTGCTCGGACCGGACGAGGCGGAAGGCGAGGGCGACTGGGAGGGCTTCGGCGCCACGTTCCCGCACGATCCGCGGGCGAGCGGGAGCCCCTACTCGGTCGTCCGTGCGACGCCGGCCTCGAGCGAGTACCTGCTCGCGCTGGCGGAGCGCGCGGTGGGGGAGCTCGGCATCGGCGAGGACGAGGTCCCGGATTCGTTGGCGCTCTCGATCTCGTCGACCGACTACATCGGGCACGTCTTCGGTCCGGACTCGTGGGAGTACCTCGACAACCTGATCCGGACCGACCGCGCGTTGGGCGCGTTCCTGCGCCGGCTGGAGCGCGATCACGGGCCCATCGCGGTGCTGGTGACCTCGGATCACGGCGGCGCGTCGCTGCCCGAGCGCGGTGACGGAGGGCGCATCCTGCCAACGGCCGTGGCGGGCGAGCTCGAGAGCGCGCTCGACGAGACGCTGGGGGACGGCGACTGGGTGAGCGCGTACGTGCAGCCCTTCGTCTATCTGAGTGAGGCGGCGCGGGCGCCGGAGGTGCGGGACCGGGCCGTCGAGGCGGTCGTGGCCCGGCTCGGCGCGCGCCCCGACGTCGCGCTGGCGGTCGACGCGCGGGTGGCGCCTTCGTGGCGCGCCTCGGATGACGCGGTCCGGCGGGCGGTGGGGCTGAGCGTCCCCGACGACGCGTCCGGCGACGTCTTCGTCGTGCCCGCGGAGGGTTACGTCATCGACGAGGAGATGCCGCGAGGCTACGGCACCAGCCACGGGACGCCGTGGGCGTACGACCGCACGGTGCCGGTCGTCTTCTTCGGGCCCGGGGTCGCGCACGTGGAGACGGAAGATTCTCTGCCCCAGGCGCGGGTCGCGAGCACCATCGCGGCGCTCCTCGGCGTGCCACCGCCCGCCGCCGCACCGCGCGAGCCGCTGCCCGGCGCGCCCTGAGCGTCCAACGGCACGCGTGCCTCTCGTGCCAGGGCGGGATCGGCCTCCGCGCTGGCGACGTGCCCGCGGCGCAGTCACGCTTACGTTGTCAGTCGGTGTAGGTGTCGCGCGTCCATCGTGAGCAGGAGGTCGAGATGAGCCGTGACGATTCGAGCTCGCCGGAGCGCACGCGCGTCGTGCATCTGGACGCGGGGCAGCGCCGAGATCCGGACGCGAACCACGGCACGGCGATCTTCGTCTCCGAGGCGCTGGAGGCCGAGCGGGTCCCCTTCGAGGCGCTCTTCCTGGCCCACTATCGGGTGATCCGCGAGCTGGGCAGGAACGCGGAGGGGCCGGGCGTCGCCGTGGTCGCCGTGCACGTCCCGACCTGCCGCGTGGCGGCTCGCGCCTGGGTCGCGGCGCGTCGCGACCGGGTGGCGAGCGCGATCATCGGGCGGCACAGCGAGGTCGATCTGCTGCTCGATGCACCCGCGCTCTCGCTTCGGCATCTCGCGCTGGTCATTCCGCCGCCCGCGGGGTGGGACGCGCACGCCGTCGCGTTCGAGGTGCTCGATCTGCGCACGCGGCAGGCGTTTCGGGACGAGGAGGGCCGGCAGCTCGAGGCGATCGCGTCGGAGGGGCCTCTCTTCGTGTCCTGTGGGCCGTTCGCGATGTTCTTCCTCCAGACCGGCGCTCCCGAGGATTGGCCGGAGCTGGCGACCGAGGCGTGGGCGGCGCTGCCGGCCCGGGAATGGATCGATCGGCGTTCGGCCGAGCCCGATCGCTGGGCGCGGGGCAAGTACGGCGACCGCGCGCAGAGACGGCGCGCCGCGAGTCGTTCCGCCTCGGTCACGCTGGTGCCGGCGATCGCGTCGTCGGACGAGCCCCTGGTCGCCGAGGGCGAGCCGGTCCTCGGCGCGCTGCGCATCACCGGCCCGCTCGGTGAGCGGCGCTTGGCCGTCGGCGCTCGCGCCCTCGACGCGGGCGTCCTCCTCGGCCGCTACGCGCGCTGCGATGGGTCCGACGTGCTCTCGGACGACAGCGTCTCGCGGACCCACCTGCTGGTGAAGCGCGTCGGTGAGGACATCGTCGCCATCGACACCGCCAGCACCGCAGGCCTCTTTCGCGAGGGCGAGGAGCGCCCGACGCGCTCGGTCGCGCTCGGGGACGGGGAGATTGCCGAGCTCGGCGACCGGCTCGCGTTCGTCCGCTGGGAGCACGCTAGCTGATCGCCTCGCGCGTCGTTCGTCGACCGCGCGCGTCGGTTCGCTCCTGCGTGCGTTGCTCCGGATGGCGGCCTGTGGGGTTCCGACATTCGTGTGGACGCGTTCAAATCGAGATTCTGGAAGCGTCCGATGAACGCCAGCGCGTCGCCGAGGGCGGGGTTGGCGCTGGGGTTCACCACGTACTGCGCGTCTCCGATCACCGTGAGCCAGCTCGTCACCGGCGCGTCGTAGGTCAGCTCGATGGCGATCTCTGCTTCGTCGGACGCCTTGCCCGTCGCCGCCCGCGCGGCGCGAAAGGGGGAGCCCGTGAACGCGGCCGCCACGGCGAGACCGAGCTGGTCCTCGTCTCGCCCCGGGAGCAAGCCCGTGTAGGCCAGCCCCCCGCCGATGAAGAGCGGGTAGGAATTCCAAGTCGAGTCTCCCGCGCCGACCCGCGCGAAGGCCCACAGGCCCTGCTGGGGGCTCGCGCCCTCGGGGACGATCCGCCCGTCGATCAGCGCATAGACGCCGAAGTCGCCGGCGCGCCGGCCAGGCTGGTCGACCAAGGGGAGCGAGGTCGTGTAGACCCATCCGCCGAAGGCCAGCTTCGCGTCGTACTGAGCCTCGGTGCTCCGCCGCACGTAGCGACGGCGTGCGCCGGGTTGGCGGCCGTGCGTATTGGTCCCGACGAGGATGCCGGCCTCGAACGCGAGGAGCAGTTCGTCGCCGTGATCGAAGAAGTGGGCGCCGCCGGGGCTGCCGAGATTGCCCGGGACGCCGTCCAGCACCGCGGCCTCGAGGTACGTGCCCTCCATCGGCACGGCGCGGATCCGCACGCCGAACGAGGTGGTCGGATAGATGGACGGACCCGCGCGTCCGCTCAGCGCGTAGGTGGTGCCGATCCCCTGCGCGGAGTTCAGGAAGATCATCCCGGTCCGTGACAGGTCGAACTCGGTGTTGAGGTCGTAGTATCCGACCAAGATCGAGAGGTGATAGTCGAAGAGCTCCTGTTCCAGCCACGCCTCGTAGAGCTCGAACGCGGTCGTCGGCGCCGCGATGTTGTCGAGGTACTGCGCGTCGCCCACGTAGTCCGTGGTCGGGTTGCCTCCGTAGATGGTGAACGTGTGCAGGAAGAGGTGGGCACCCGTCCACCCGAACGCGCGGTGCAGATCCGCGAGGACCGTGAGCTCGGCCGTGCCGAGGTGGGTGACGCCTCGTCGAAGACCACCGGTCGTGTTCGCGAAGAGATCCCCCGTGTAGGTCGCGCCGAGCGTGACGGCGTCTGCGCTGTCGTCTGCTGCCACGGGCGATGCGGGGGACCACGCCAGGAGCACGACCCACAGCGCGAGTCCCCAGGCCGACGCGCGACGCATGCGGTTGGCCCGTGCACTCCACGTGCCCGGCGCGTGGAGCCGGAATGCGCGTCACACGAATCGGCTATCGAGAAACGCTCAGCGGCGCAGGTTCTCCATGCGCGAGCCGGGCGTCTGGACGAGCGCGCTCGGCGCCGCGCGGATGCCGCCCTGCACCCGTGACTCGCGGACCACCACCCGGGCTCCGTCGAGGGCGAGCACGGCGGGCTCGCCGCGGATGATCGACTCGGAGATGACCAGGTTGCAGCCGCCGGATGCGACCACGCCCGGACCGTTGCCGCCGTCGATCACCTGGCCGTCGAGGCGGATGTGATCGTTGTTTCCGCACTGCACGCGGCCCGCGGGCGCGACGGTGGCGACGGCGCGGGGCGGCCGGATCACCTGCGGCGCCGGGGGAACCGGCTGCGCCGCTTGCCCGTTCGGCACGACCACGACGTAAGGTCCGCCTTGCGGCTGAGGCACCGGCTGGCGCGTCACGAGGTAACCCCCGGACGAGGTGGTGGTCGTCGTCACGGTCACCGTCTGGTCCGGCGTTCCGTCGTCGTACGCGATGCTGCCGCAGCCGGCGAGGCCGAGCGCGAGCAGGACGAGGGGGCCCGAGATACGCATCGTGCTGGTTCGCAATGCAGATCCGATGCCAAGCGGGTCTGCGGGCGGGTCCGGGCAAAACGCGAGCGATCGTGAACGCGCGTTCCTGGTCGACGCTGGCACAGTGGTCAGGGCCACCGTGGTCAGGGCTACCGTGGTCAGGGCTGGAGGCGCTCGAGGTGCTGGCGGACCACCGCGCGGTCCGGCGCTCCGGGCGCCAGGCGCAGGTACTGCCGGTACGCGCGGATGGCCTCGGGGCCGTGCTCGAGCTGCTCTTGGGCGAGCCCGAGGCCGCGCCACGCGTCCGCGTTCTCGGGGTCGGAGTGGGTGGCGGCGCGGAAGAGGGACGCGGCGGAGGCGAGCTGGCCGCGCAGGAGCGCCGTCCGCGCGTGCCGGACCTGCTCGGCCGCGGTCGCTGCGTCGCGCTGGGGCCCTGCAGGCTGGGGCGCCGGCGGCTGGGGCCGCGGTGGCGTCGCGGGCGCGTCCGTGCTCGCGGCCGTGGCCCGTGGCGTGGGCTGCGCGGTCGGCCTTTCGAGTGCCGGCTCTTCCTGCTGCGGAGAAGCCTCGGCGATGGCGCTGGGCGCGGTGTCGCGGCCCGCTCGCCGGCGTCGCGGACGCGCGGGTGAGGGAGGCGTTGCGGTCGGCTCCGTGGCGCCGCCCGGTTCCGGTGGGATCGCCTCGAGCGTGTCCGTCGCGGCGTTCTCGATGGCTTCCGGGGCCGGATCCGTCCGCGCGGGGCTCGTCGCGATCTCGCTGCGTTCCGTCGCGACGTCGCTCGCCGTGTTTCGAGCCGCGCTCCCCTCGTCCCCGTCGCTCCCCCCGGAGCCGACCGCCAGCCACGCGCCGCTGGCGCCGCCGGTCAGCACGATGAGCACGATCGCGATCGCGAGCCACATCGGCGTGCGCCGTTTGGGCAGCTCCTCGAACGAGCCCGAGGCGATCACGTCGGAGCGCTCGCTCGGCTCCTCGGTGGGCATCTCCATCGAGATGGGCGCCTCGCCGGTCATCGCCTCGCTGGTCATCGCCTCGCGCAGCATCGACACCAGCTCGCCCGCGGTCGCCGGCCGCCGGTCGATCTGGCGGTCGAGCGCCAGCTGGAGCACCTCTTCGAGCGCCTCCGGGAAGGGCCGTCGGGTCCGCGCGCGCATCGTCGGCGCCGGTCGGGCGACCTTCTTCACCAGGATGCCGGTGGCTTGCTCGGCGTCGAAGGGCAGCACTCCCGAGAGGCACTCGTAGGCCACCACGGCGAGCGAGTAGACGTCGCCGCGAGGCCCGGCCAGGTCGCCTTCGGCGGCCTCCGGCGGCATGTAGTGAGGCGTGCCGACGACGGTGCCGAGCTGGGTCAGCCGATCGCCCCGCTCGTGGAACGCGGCCAGCCCGAAGTCGAGCAGCTTGATCTGCTCGCTCCCGTCGATGCGCGAGGCCAGGAAGATGTTCGCCGGCTTGATGTCGCGGTGGACGATGCCGCGGGCGTGCACGGCGTCGAGGGCGCTGGCCACGGGCGCCAAGAGCTCGATCACCCGCGCCAGAGGAAGCGCGCCGCGCGCCGCCAGGTGATCGTCGAGGTCCTCGCCTTCGAGGAACTCCATCGCCAAGTAGGGCAGGCCGTCCTGCGTGCGCCCGAAATCGTGCACGTCGACGATGTTCGGGTGGCCGATCTGGCTGGCCGTCTGGGCTTCGCGCTGGAAGCGCTTGATGGTCTCGAGGTCGCGCGCGATGTTCCCGGACAAGAGCTTGAGCGCCACCCGCCGCTGCAGCTCGATGTGCGTCGCTTCGTAGACCTCGCCGAGCCCGCCGCGGGCCAGCTCCCGCACGACGCGGTAGCGACCGCCGACGACGGAGCCGATCAGGAGTGAGCGGTCTTCGTCGAGCTCTGCCGTGTTGGCCGACATGGGTGGGCTCATCACCTTCGAGATACGAGCCGCAGGCCACTTGGGTTTCGCGCGCTCATACACAGCCTCCGCCGAGGCAGGTGATGGCGCACGTGCTCCCGCAGCTCCCGCAGTTGTGCGAGTCGTTCTGGGTGTTGACGCAGGTGCCGCCGCAGCAGGTTCGACCGCTGGCGCACGCGTAGCCGCAGGCGCCGCAGTTCGCCTCATCGGTCTGCAGATCCGTGCAGATGGCGGCAGCGTCGCACCAGGTCTGGCCACTCGCGCAGCAGTGGGCGTTCGAGCAGAGGTCGCTCCCGGTGCACGCCGTGCAGGAGCCGCAGTGCGTGGCATCGTTCTGGGGGTCGACGCAGCTCCCGCCGCAGCAGATTCTGTCCCGCGCCGCAGCCGCGGCCGCAGGAGCCGCAGTTGTCGCGGTCGGTGTCGAGGTTCACGCAGGTGCCGGCCCCGTCGCAGTAGGTGGAGCCGGTCGAGCAGCAGTGCGAGCCCGAGCACGTTTGACTGGACGTGGTGCAGTCGACGCCGCATGCGCCGCAGTGCGCGTCGGCGCTCGTCGGATCGACGCAGGTGCCTCCGCAGCAGATGCTCCCCGGAGCGCACGCGTTGCCGCAGCTCCCGCAGTGGAAGACGTCGCTCTGGACGTCGGTGCAGCCGCTCTCGCAGCAGTCCGGCGTGGCTCCGCCGCAGGGCATGTCGCAGCCTCCGCAGTGGGCCGCGTCGGTCGCGGTGTCCACGCACCCGCTGTCGCAGCAGGTGCTGGCGGCGCCCACGCACGCGTTGCCGCACGCGCCGCAGTTGGAGGCGTCGGTGCTCAGCTCGGTGCAGCTCGGAGCGCAGCAGGTCTGCCCACCGGTGCAGTCCATCGTGCAGGCGGTGCACTGGGTGCTCCCCGGGTCCGCGCAGACGCCGTCGCAGCAGTGGTTCCCGCCGGTGCAAGAGGTTCCGCAGGCGCCGCAGTGGGCCGCGTCGCTCCGCGAATCGACGCAGGCGCCGTCGCAGCAGAGCTGCCCGCCCGAGCAGACGTTCCCGCAGGCGCCGCAGTTGTTCGGGTCGTTCGAGAGCTCCATGCACGAGCCGCCGCAGCAGCCCTGAGAGCCGGTGCACATCGTGCCGCAGGCGCCGCAGCTCGCGGTGTCGCGGTCGGTGTCCACACACACGCCGCTGCAGCACGTCCGGCCGGTGCCGCACGAGGTCGCGCAGTCGCCGCAGTGGTCCTCGTCCGTCATGAAGTCGAAGGACTCGTCGACCGCCCCGTCGCAGTCGTCGTCGCGTCCGTCGCAGAGCTCCATGGCCGCCGGCGTGGGCGTGACGCAGCTCAGCGCGCCGCTCGAATCGCACATCGTCGCGCCGGCGCGGCACACGCCCATCGCGCTCTCGTCGAGGCAGGCCCGACCCACGCCCGCGATGTCGTCGACGACCCCGTTGCAGTCGTCGTCCGTGCCGGGGTTGTCGCAGCGCTCGACGCCGGGCAGGACCGAGCCGCTGCACACGCTCCAAGCTCCGCCGGTGCAGGTCTGCATCCCCACGTCGCAGATGCCACGGCCCGCCGCCGGCGCCGGCCCCGTGTAGCAGGTTCGCGTCGCGCCGTCGGTGCACGGTTCGGTGCAGTCCTGGTCGATCGCCCCGTCGCAGTCGTCGTCGAGAGCGGGCTCGCCGCCGGTGCAGCCGTCGCTCGAGGCCGGCAAGGTCGCGCCCTCGCAGGTGGCGCTTCCGTCGGTGCAGGAGAGCCGGCCGGTGGCGCAGATGCCGGTGCAGGTGAAGCTCCCATCGGCGGCGATGGCGCACCCCGGCGGCGCGTCGCTCGGGTAGCAGGGCGCGTCGGTGTCCTCGTCGACCACCTCGTCGCAGTCGTCGTCCATCCCGTTGCAGCGCTCGCTCGTCGCCTCGTTCACCGGCCGGCACGAGTAGCTGCCCGACACGCACTGGACCTCGCCCGCCGAGCAGATCCCCGGCTGGGCGATGGCGCACTCCATCAGGACGGGGACGGCGTCGTCGGGCGTGCCGTTGCAGTCCTCGTCCATCCCGTCGCAGGTGGTGTCGTCGGTCGGCGTGACCTCGCCCATGCAGAAGGCGACCCCGCCCCGGCAGTCGATGGTGCCCGCGTGGCAGGTGCCGACCCCCGCGGTGCCGCTGGGGCCGGAGTAGCAGCTCCCGCCCGAGTGACATCCGCCGCCGTCCACGCCGGAGTCGAGACGGGTGCCGCCGTCGACCGCGCCGTCCATGGCGGGCACGCTTCCGTCCGCCGCGTCGCGGGCGACGCACAGACCCTGGGGCGCGCCGGCCTCGAAGGGCGCGCAGCGCTGGCCTGCATTGCAGTCCGCGTCCGACTCGCAGTAGGAGGGGTTCGCGTGCGGGTCGAGGCTGCACGCGCTCGCGAGGAGCGCGGCGAGGGTCACCGAGATGCGCTTCACAACGACTCCGGCAGCATCCCGCGGAGGGACAGGCCCGCCACGCGCGGTCCGAGGATGGGGGTCAGGGTGACGCGGTCCTCGGGCGCGGCGTGGCCGCCTCCCGCGAAGAGGGTCAGCGCCAACCACGCGACGCCAGCGATGGTGACGGCTCCGCCCAGCGCCAGGAGCACGTCGGTCGCGAGCGCGAGGGACTCGGCGTTGCTGCGATGCGAGGCACGGTCGGCGACATCCTGAACCGTCTGCGGCGGGACCGCGTAGGCGTCGCGCTCGGTCGCGAAGAGCACGCCGGTGACGATGCCGGCCACCAGCGCGGCGCCTCCCACGGCGAGCGAGACGATGGGGAGGGTCAGATTGGGTCCTGCGGCGACCACCTCGGCGTCCGCGTCGTCTCGAGCTGGCTCTTCGTCGGGCGTCGCGCCCGCAGGGCTGGCGTGCTGCGCGTCGTCGCCGGTCGCATTGGTTTGCACGGCGCGCGCGACCTGCTCGGGCTCGGGCGGCGGCAGGTCGAAGAGCTCCCGCAGCGCGGGCTCGACGGTCTCGAGGATCTCGGTCTCCGCATCCTCGCCCCGCGCATGCCGCACCGCGCGACGAAGCGTGCCGCTGGCGGCGTCGAAGCGGGCGATGCTCAGCACCAGATCCTGCCCGGCCCGATCGAGGTTGGGGAGGATCAGGATGTCGACGCCGATCTGCTGGGCCGCCTGACCGAGGCACTCGGGCGTCTCGCCCACGCAGCCGAGCGCGAGCTGCACGTCGGCGATGTCCAGGGCCACGCTGCCATGCACGCGCACCACTCCGAGCGCATCGAGCCGGGCGCGCACGATGCGATCGACCGGTCCCGCGAACCCCGCCCGCACGCCGTCCGACGTCGCGGTGGCCAACACGGACGCGCTCGGGAGGTCCTGAGCGGATGCGGTGACAGAAGAAAGAAGCGCCGCGAGCGCAAGGAAGAGCGTCGCGACCAGGCGTGGGCCGGGTCGGTGCATGGTGCTCGCTCAGCGTATCACGAGGGCCGTGCCGGCCGTTGCACGAGCCGGCCGGTCGGTGCCATACACGTGGCCCGGGAACGAGCCCGGGATGGGAGGAAGAGAATGAAGCTCTGGAGCGACAGCTTCGCGACCGAAGATCCGATTCCGGTGAAGAACGCGTTCGGAAAGCACCACCCGGAGCAGCACATCGAGCTGAGCGACAACGAGAACCCGCACCTTGCGTGGTCCGACGCGCCGGAGGGGACCCGTTCGTTCGCGCTCATCTGTCACGACCGTGACGTGCCGAGCAAGTCCGATGATGTGAACCAGGCGGGCAAGGTCGTCCCCGCCGACCTGCCGCGCGCGGACTTCTACCACTGGGTGCTGGTCGACATCCCAGCCGGCAAGACCTCGATCGCCGAGGGCGAGCTCGCGAAGGGCATCACGCCGCGCGGCAAGCCGGGCCCGGACGCGCCCGGCGGGATGCGCCAGGGCGTGAACGACTACACCGGCTGGTTCGCGGGCGACGAGGACATGAAGGGCACCTATTACGGCTACGACGGCCCCTGCCCGCCTTGGAACGACAGCATCGTCCACCACTACACGTTCACGCTCTACGCGCTCGACGTGGAGCGCTGCCCGGCCGATGGCGAGCTGCGCGGGCCCGACGTGAGGAAGGCCATCGACGGGCACGTGCTCGCCGAGGCGTCGATCATGGGCACCTACGCGATCAACCCGGCGGCCGAGAACCGCGGCTGATCACCCCACTCGAGGAAGCGGTAGCGGCCGGCGGGTGAGCGCGGTCACGAACGCGCTGATCCGCCGCATCAGCCGGGCCCAGAGAGGCTCTCGCACCGCTCGCGGGTGAGCGAGGGCCACGGGCTCGGCGGGCGGCGACTCGGGCGCGCCCACCACGGTCTCGGTCGTCCGGGCCGAGGTCTGGAAGTCGTAGGGCACGGTCGAGTCGGTCCGCGCCGGATACACGCTCACCCCGGGCGTGAAACGCTCGAGGGTGTCGTCGAGCTCCGTCACCGGCGCCTGCAGGCGCGGCTCGTCCGCGTCCTCGTGAGCGAGCTCGACCACCAGCCGGGGCACATCGCCGTCCATGTCGATGCCTACCCAGGTGATGCGCGCCCGCGTTCCGCCGTCCTCCACCACCGAGGTGTCGAGCCGCAAGAAGGGCAGCGCCTGCGTCACGATCATGCAGTCGTGCTCGCGCTGTGCGACCTCTGCGGTGATGGCGGCGCGCACGCCGTCGACGAAGATCCGGGTTCGTTCGGTTCCTGCCATCTGCATGGGGGCCTCCGCTGACCCAGGGAGTGCACGAAGCGATTCTGCGGCGTCCAATTTCTGCGCAGCTCGCGCTCGCCCGGGTCGTCTCGATGGCGGGTCGCGCGACGCGAGGAACTCGACGCCGTGCCCGTTTTGCGTTCGAATGCCCGACGGAGGTCACCGTGGCATCGAGCGCTCGTCTCTTCGTTCTGGCCCCATTGCTCTTCGTCGGCGCGTGCACCCACGCGGCGGACGTCGGCGAGATGTGCACCTATACGACCGACTGCAAGAACGGGCTGTCCTGCATCGAGCAGGGTGGGAGCGCGGCCCTGGCGGACGGAGGCGCCGGCGAAGACGGGGGAACCGTGGAAGACGGGGGCACCGTCGCGGCGGCGCCCACCGTCTGCATGACGGACTGCGATCTCCACCATGACCCGGCTCTGCGACGACGGAACGGTGTGCACGGCCGTCTCGTCCGGCGTCGACCGGCCGGCGAGCTCGGGCGTCTGCTATCTGGGTGGGCTCACCGCGGTCGGCTCGCCGTGTACGCACAACACCGAGTGCGCGGCCGGTGCGATCTGCGTGCAGCTCAGCGACGGAACGCAGAGCTGCTATCGCGCGTGCACGACGGCGGTGACCGGGCAGTGCGATACCAGCGAGACCTGCACCCCGCTGGTGGGCATGGGCATGAACGGCTACTGCCAGCCGCCCGCGCCCTGATTCCAGCGCCCCATCAGCTCGAGCCGGTTGCCGAAGGGGTCGAGCACGTGAGCGCGCCGCAGCTCGCCGATGGCGTTGCTCGGGCGCACCTCGACGCCGGCGTCGCGGAGCGTCTCCAGAAGACGATCGAGGTCGTCGACCACGAGCGCGACGTGGGCGCGGGTGGTCTCGACGGGGCCGTCCTGGACGCCGAGGTGGAGCTCCTGCTCGCCGAGCCGAAACCAGAGCCCGTCCGGGTTCGGCATGTCCGCCGGCTTGGGGATGCGCCGGAGGCCGAGCAGGTCCGTGTAGAACGCGAGCGCGTCTTCGTCCCGGCCGCGCGGCATCATGATCTGCACGTGATGGATGCGCATCGCGCGCCATCATGCGCGCTCTGCGGACGAGGTGCACGGCGTCCATCCGGGCTCGGTGCGGCTGCTCGCGTTGCCAACGGCGCTGGATCCCGTCGGCGCGAGCCCTCGCTCCCGGCCGTCGATGCGGATCCGGTCGCGGAAACCACTGCCCCTTCCGATCAGAGGCGGCCGAGGAGCGCGTAGCCGGCCAGCGCGGTCACCTCGCGGAGGGCGCCACGGATCCGGACCGAGGTCGGCCCCTCCGTGCCGACGCCCACCGCCCGCGCGAAGTGGCGGCGGAAGACGCGCTCGGCGCGGAAGACGTGGTAGGCATCGGTCACGACGAGCACGCGGCGGGCGTCGACGAGCCGCGCCGCTTCGAGAGCGTTCTCCTCGGTCGACGTGGAGCGCTCTTCGAGCACGATCGCCTCGTCGGGGACGCCCTCTTCGCGGGCGATGACGGCCGCTGCCCGCGCCTCGCTCGGCGGGTGATCGCCGACGCCGCCGGTGAGGATCAGGGTCGGGGCCAGCCCCCGCCGGTAGAGCTCGGCGGCGTATCGCGCCCGGCGTGCCAGGGAGCGGCTCGCGAGGCCGTTCGGAAGCACGCGGCAGCCGCAGACCACGATGGCGTCGAAGGCCTCGTCGGGCGCGTCGCGGAGGCCTCGCCGGTCGAGCCACGCCGCCGTGGCCAGGTAACCGAGCGCGGAGAGTGTGACGACCACGCGCGTTCGTAGCACGCCCCGGAAGCCGAATCTGCGACGCGGAGCCTCTCCGCGGGCGGATCGGCGGTTCGGCGCGCAGATCGGGCGCCCGCCGGTCGTCGAGGTCTCTGCCGATCGCATCCAGCCCAGGCTGCGCGGGCGCGAGGGCGATGTCGGTCCGAGATGGTGGCGAGCCGCGGGAGAGCGCGAGGCGATTTCGTGGCGGCGCGTCGCTCACTCGGCCGCGCGGGCGGCGGTCTCTCCGAGGTCGAGCTCGTCGTCACGGTCGAGCCCGGCCAGCACTCGCGCGCGCTTCATCCGCGCGTCCCAATCGATGGCGCGCTCCAGCACGATGCGTTGCGCCTGCGGTGAGCCCGCGCCGTGCATGCACTCGATGCGGAGCGGCACCGAGCCGGCGCCGTAGGTCATGTACTCGATCAACCGGAGCGCGCGGGTGCGGGTGTCGCTGCCGACCACCGCCTTCAGCGCGTCGCCCAGCTCCTCGCTCTCGAGGTCCGCGAGCGAAGGGAGGGTGGCCATCGATCCGCCGGCGAGGTCCTCGGCCAGCCGCACGATCTCGTAGGGGATGCGCGTGACGTTGTGCTTGCACACGTTGGCGAGGACAGGATCGACCTGCCAGACGCCGCTCTCGTGACGGGTGCTCTTGCTGCTGGCCGCCAGCCCGACGCCGTGCACCGTCTCGGTGAGGTGGACCATCTCCACCAGCTTGTCGCGCACGTGGGAGGCGCGGCGCACGCCGTGCTCCTTCGCGACCAGCGCGGTGGCGCCGATCAAGACGTCCAGGTTGCCCGGCTTGCAGCCGCCGTAGCTCGCGCGGTGGAAGCCGGCGAAGGCCTCCACCAGCGTCGCGCAGGCATCGAGGTCGCCGTCGAGGAAGACGCGCTCCTGCGGCACGAAGACGTCGTCGAAGAGCACCACGCACTCCTGCCCGCCGAAGCGCGCGTTGCCGGCGTCCGGTCCGCCCTTTCGCCCGTCCGAGGGCTGGCGGCCGAGCACCATCCGCACGCCCTCGGCGTCCGCGGGCATGGCGCAGGCCACCGCGAAGTCCTCCTCGCCCGGACGCAGCGCCTGACCGGGCATGACCAGGATCTGATGGCTGTTGGCGGCGCCCGTCTGATGCAGCTTGGCCCCGCGGATCACGATCCCGTCCGGCCGGCGCTCCACCACCCGCAGGAACTGGTCGGGCTGCTCGGCCGGTCGCTTGCTCCGATCGCCCTTGGCGTCGGTCATGGCGCCGTTGACGACCTCGTCGCGCCGCTGCACGCCGCGCGCCCACTCGACGAAGCGGCCGTGCGCCTCCTCGCCGGCTGTCCAGGTCGCGATGAAGAGCGCGTTGAGCCCGTCCATCCCCACGCAGCGCTGAAAGCAGGTCCCGGTCAGTCGCCCGAGCACGCGCTGGAGCTCGACCTTCTTCACCAGATCCGCCGGCTCGCGAAAGAGGTGCGTGAAGCGGTTGACCGGCGCGTCGATGAGGTCGGAGTGGGCCGTCGCCAGCTCTCGCGTGGCCGGATCGTGGGCCAGCGCGTACGTGGCGGCGATGGCGTTGATGCTCGGCCGCACCTTCGGGTGATCGACCGGCTCGTCGATCCGCGCTCCGTCGACGTAGAGCGCCAGCTTCCGTGCGCGCAGGCTCTCGAGGTACTCGGCTGCCGTCTTCATGCCGGCAGCATCGGACGGCCGGGCATCGCTCGCAAGCGTGGGTCCGCCGCTTCGTTCAGCGGGGGAAGTACCAGACGGGCGAGGTCCAGGCGCGCTCCTGGATGACGTGGGAGATGCTCGGATCGCAGCACGCGTAGAGCGGATCGCTCTCGGTGATGCTCGCGCAGTCCACGCCCGCCGCGTTGCAGGCGAAGCGGCTCCAGCGGCAGGTCGGATCCTCGACGACCCGCGCGTAGTAGAACGCCGGCTGCGTCGGATCGAAGTCCGGATCGGTCCACACGTCGCAGAGCGTGTCGGCGCCGCCGCCGCTCGGCGTGCAGGTCGTCTCGTCGACGCTCGCGCCGTCGTCCGGGTTCCCGGCGACCTCGTAGACCTGCTCGTGCGTGGTCCCGCCGGCGAGCCAGCCCTTGATGATCTGGATGCGCTGCAAGGGCGCGCCGAGGGCGTCGCGGAGCGCGCTGGCGAAGAAGACGGGCGCGCTCGCGCCGTCGGGGCGCGCAGGCAGCTCGGTGCCCATGGGCACGCCCGAGTCGTAGCCGACCTGCACCGCGTCGGCGCGGCTGCACAGGTCGCTGGGGTAGCTCCAGCCGGCGAAGAAGCGCACCACGATGCGCGGGCCGCTGGTGCCGTAGGTCTCGCGCCGCCGCATCGCGTCGAAGAGGGCGTCGCGCGAGTTCTCCTCCGCCCACAAGACGGCCAGGCCGCCCGGACCGGCCGTGCGCCCACGGGTGAGCGCGGTGGCCGGCACCTGGAGCTGCTCGGCGGGCTCGTCGTCCGTCGTGCCCGCGTTGCCGGGGAAGCCCTCTTCCCGCACGTAACCCGCCGTCGCGTTGTGCGTGTCGGTGCTGGCGATGATCCCGACCTGGAAAGGGTCGGCGCCGGTCCGCGCCCACTCGCTCAGCCCGGTTCGCATCAGCCCGCGCGCCAGATCGCCCGGGCCGATGCACGCGCCGAGGAAGCCGATCTCCCCGCCGGTGCAGGCGTTGATGCAGTCGGCCGGATCGTCGGGCGCGCCGGTGCAGAGGTTCGGGTGGAACTGCTCGAAGTCGCAGAGCTCGTCCTCGCTCGCGAGCGGATCGTCGACCCCGCGCACGCACTCGCTGGCGCCCTTGTGCTGGTAGATCTCGATCAGCGGCTCGAGCGCCGCTCGCCGCGCGCTCTCTTCGGCGGTGTAGGGCGTTCCGTCGTCGTGCGCGGGCACGAACATGGTGCCGCCGCCGAGGTTGCCGTTGTGCGGGATCGAGACGAGATCGCAGGGCGTGCCCGTCTCGAGGCACGTCGACTCGAGGAGCGCCCACATCTCTTCGGGCCGCGGCGCGTCGATGTAGCTGACCGGGACCCGCTGCACGCTGCGGTTCCGGAAGATGATGTTGCGGTGGAGGTTCGTGCCGATGTCGGTGCCGGTCCACTCGTAGGCCACGAACGAGGTGAAGCCGCAGTCGGCCGTGCGGTCGTAGGCCTCCTCGGCCGCGTCTTGGATCTCCTGCCACACGCTGGCCGCCCGCTGCTGGCAGAGGTCCGGGTAGGTGCGACACATGGAGAGCTGGTGCGAGGGCGTGATCAGCGCGGTCTCGATCTCGCCGTAGTCCGGGATGGAGGGATCGCCGTTCCGGAAGCCTCGGCACGTCCTCGAGTCGTACCCGGGCGAGGTCGGAGCCGAGCAGATGTCGACCTGACCGAAGAACTCCGCGTGGTCGGTGACCGCGACGAAGTCGAGCGGCCGGTCGAGCTGGGCCATGCGGGTCGGGTTGCCGTCGGCGTCGTAGGGCGCGAGCCCGATCGCCTCGCCCTTGGCGAACGCGTAGACGTCGCGCGGCCGGGTGCGCGTTCCGTAGGCGTTGGCGTCGAAGCTCACCGAAGTGTGGACGTGCAGATCGCCGAAGTAGGGGCGCCTGAGCGGGTCGTGGTCGCGGCAGGCCTCGCGCTGGTCCGGGAGGACGATGACCGGCGGGCCCGCGTCGGCGGGGCCGGCGTCCGTGCCGCCATCGCGCCCGCCATCACTGCCGGCGTCGCCCTCTTGGGAGCCGCCGCCGCACGCGACGAGGAGGCAGGCGAGAAGCCCGAACGAAGTCGTTCCGAGCGCGCGCACCTCAGCTTCGCTTCTTGCGCTGGAGGATCGCGTTGATGGCCTGCACGTTCTCGTCCGAGCCGTAGCGGGTGGCCAGCACCTCGTCCTCGGCCGCCGTCGCCGCGTCGAAGTCGAGCGTGAGCCCGCGCTCGATCAGCGCCTTGCTCTGCGCCACCGCGCTGGGCGGGTTCTTGGCGATCTCCTCGGCGATGGCCAGCGCTTGGGTGCGCAGCTCCTCGGCGACGAAGATGCGCGTGACCAGCCCCCACTCGGCGGCCGTGCGGGCGTCGAGCGGCGCCGCGCGGAGGATCAGCTCCTTGGTGCGCGAGGGACCGATCAGACGCGAGAACGCGTAGCTGCTGCCGTACTCCAGCACGAGCCCGAGCTTCACGAAGGGCGTCGTGAAGGTCACGTGGTCGGCCGCGTAGACGAGATTGAAGTGCGGCAGGAGCGTCACGCCCATCCCGACCGCGTGGCCCTGAACGATGGCGACGGTCGGCTTCCGGCAGGCGCGCAGCGGCTCGTAGAGGCGGGCGACCTTCTTCAGGTCGTCGGGGCCCATCTGCCCGACGTTCAGGAAGATGTTCACGTCGGCGCCGCCGCTGAAGTAGTCGCCCTCGGCGGTCACCGCGATCACCCGCACGGCCGGATCGGCGTCGGCGGCCTCGACCGCGCTCCAGAGCGCTGACGCCATGGCGACGTCGAACGCGTTCTTCTTCTCGGGGCGGCTCAGGGTCAGCACCCGGACGGCGCCCACGTCCTCGCTCTCTACTCGGGTCTCGCTCATGGGGCGCCATGGTAGTACCAGCGCCGCGAGAATCGAGCCGCCATCGCCTGGAGCACCGATCACCGCGAGTGCACCTCGGCCCTGATCGGTCGGCTCGCGTCGGGCGTATCCGCCGGACCGGATCATCCTCCGGGAGCGGCGGCTCACCTCCGCGGTCGACCCGCGTATCGCGAGCTCGATGCGCACCAGCGAGGCGGGCTTCGTCGCCAAAGGACCGCACCGACGAGAACGCCCATCGTCAATCGAAGTGGATGACTACTCCGTCGCGCGCGAACTTCGGCTCGCTCGACGCTGGAAGGAACGATTCCGGCATGCAGCCCTCACGCCGGAGCGCACGGCACCGCTTCATGGATCGGCGGCTCGAGCGGCGTGAAATCGATCCGTTCTGGAAGAAGCTCGGTCTGTCGCACGGTGTGGGGGGAAGACGGGCGCGAGCCGAGTCGGTGAAGGTCGGCTCGAGCGGCGCCGTGTCCCCATCAGGTCGTGGAGCGCGGCGCTTGCCGGGCGGCAGCGCCCATTTGCGCGAAGAGCGTGCTCGCGCGCCTCGCTCCGTCGAGCACCAGCAAGATGCCGATCGCCAGGTAGGTGAGCTGCAACCACTCGACGGTGCGGAGCATGGCCATCTCGACCGCGACCCAGATCGTCAGCGAGCAGCCGCCGGTGAAGGACGCGAGCGCCGCGTAGGGCGACCGCACCCCGTGCATCCAGGCGGCCCAGAGGTTGAGCAGCCCGACCAGGGTGAAGAGCACGATCCCGGGGATCAGGAAGCTGTGGAAGGGCGAGTGCGCGAGGGCAGTCACCGGCATGTGCACCACGCTTCCATCCGGGCCCGCCATCAGCGCCGCGCCTCCCCCGAGCGCGGTGATGCCGGTGAAGAGCGCGAGCCCGAGCGGGAGCGAGCGGGAGGGGAGCGGCACCGGCCTCGCCGGCGCGCTGCGAGGCTGGCTCAGGGCGGCCGCGATTCGGCGCGCCCAGGATTCGATGCGGGGCCAGTCGCGCCAATCGCCCGCGTGGTCGTTCGCCATCTTCGAGGCGATGACGCCGCGCGCGTCCGGCACCAGTCGCCCGCCGAAGGTCACGTGGGAGCGCGCGCCGACGTGTTCGAGGAGCTGCTTCACCGAAGGCGGCGGCGGGATGTCCCGCTGCGATGCGGAGTCGTCGAGCGGCCCGCTCGAGAAGCCGTACACCTCCCGCTCCCGGAGCGCCCGCGCGTGCCGCAGCGCGAAGCGGCGCGCGTCTCGGTGCCATTGCATCGCGTAGAGCGCGCCCCCGATCACGACCGCGTCGTAGCCGTCGAGCCGGCGCACCTTCGACGCGTCGACCGCCTCCGCCTCCAACCCCTCCGCGCGCAAGGTCTCCGCCACGCGCTCGGCGATCTCCGCCGTGCCCCCTCGTTCGCTTCCGTAGGCCACCAGGACTCTCATGGCGACGTCTCCTCCGGGGAGCGATTCCCCCAGCTGGCGTCATCGCAAAGCGCGCGCCAGCGCCGAGATTGGCTCGGAGCGCCGATGGGACGGCGTGCTCTCGCAAGCCTTGCGCCGCACCGCCGCGGTGAGCGGCTGCTGGCAGCCGGTCGCAGGTCGAGCACGAAGAGCTGCGGTGCGCGAGGGGCTCGCTCGTCGTTCGGAGACGTTCCGGTCCGCTCGCGCGTCGAGTAGCGAGGCGCTTCAACGGACTGCTACAACGGCCAGCGCATGAGCAGCCAGATCAAACCGCTCCTGGAGCGCCTCGACCTCGAACGCCTCGACCGCGACCTCTACCGCGGCTTCAGCCCCGATGACGGACGGCCGCGGGTCTTCGGCGGGCAGGTGGCCGCGCAGGCGCTGGTGGCCGCGGTCCGCTCGGTCGAGAAGCGGGTGGTGCACTCGCTCCACTCCTACTTCATGCGGCCGGGCGATCCGAAGCTGCCGATCCTCTACGAGGTCGACCGCATCCGCGACGGGCGCTCCTTCACGACCCGGCGCGTGGTCGCCGTGCAGGAGGGCGAGGCGATCTTCACCATGGCGGCCTCGTTCCAGAAGGAAGAGCCCGGGCACGATCACTTCGTGCCGATGCCGGAGGCGGCGCCGCCCGAGAGCGTCCCTTCGACCGACGAGCTCATCCACGCCGCAGCCGAAGAGTCCGGCCATCCCATCTTCCGCTTCCTGGAGCGGTTGGAGCGGCCCATCGAGGTGCACGATCTCGATCCGACCGACCCGCGCAAGCCCACGAAGCGCACGGGCGAGCATCTCGTGTGGTTTCGGGCGCGCGGCGCGCTCCCCGACGACGCGCTCCTGCACCAGTGCGTGCTCACCTACGCCTCGGATCTCACGCTCCTCGACGCGTCGCTCCGCCAGCACGGGCTGACCTGGTTCGACCCCAGCATGCAGGTGGCCAGCCTCGACCACAGCATCTGGTTCCATCGCCCTTTCCGTGCCGATCAATGGCTCCTCTACGTCACCGAGAGCCCCAGCACGAGCTCGGCGCGCGGGCTGAACTTCGGGCGGGTGTACACGCATGAGGGGCAGCTCGCGGCCACGGTCGCGCAGGAGAACCTCATGCGCGTCGTGCCGCCTCGCACGCCGTAGCCGGCCGGGCAGGAAAGTCGCGCCTCCGGGCCTCGTCATCACCGGCTGCCGCAGCAGCGCTTGTACTTCGCGCCGCTCCCGCATGGGCACGGCGCGTTGCGACCCACCTTCGCCTCCTTCTTGCGCTTGGTCCGCACCCGACGCCGGCCGATGTCGTTGGCCTCGAGGTACTTCGGAAGCCAATACAGCACTTCGTCGAGGCTCCGAGCCGGGATGAGGCGCTGCGCCCACTCGGCGGGAAGGAAGAGCTCTTCGGGGCCCGCGTGGACGAGCCAGGGGAGGCTGAACGCGGCGGTGGCGTGCAGGGGGAACGTGGTGTGGTCGTGCATGCTGGCGGGGAGGGCGACCCACGCGATGCGCGCGACCTCGTCCGGCACCTGCTGCAGCTCCTCTTCGGTGAGCCCCTCCGTCTTGCCGTGCAGGAGCGACGCGACGAAGCGGCGGCTCATCGCGATGTAGTGCTCCGCGACCCCCTCGCCCTCCACCGCCACCCGCGTGAACTGCGCGACCACCTGGGCCGTCTTGCCCATGGCGTCCAGCCAGGGGTCGTCCGTCTCCTCCGGCGGCTGCACGCTCAGCGCTTTGACGGCCTCGGCCCGCAGCTTCGAGGAGCGGAGCGCCAGCGCGCCGAGCGCGAGCTCCCGGAAGAGGGCGTGGACCACGTTCGCGCGGGTCGTGAACCCCTTGGCCGCCGCCAGCGCTCGCTTGCCCCCTCGCGACAGAAACCAGAGCGCGCGCACCGCGTGCAACAACGTGCCCCAATCGAAGGTGAGATAGGCGATCGAGTAGAGGTTCGGCGGCGTGCCCGGCGGCTCTCGGGCGTCCGCCGCGGCCAGCATCCGGCGCGTCTCGGCCGAGTCCACGATCGGGAGCAGGTGCGCCGTCGACCACACCGCGTCGCCGAACGCGAGGACGTAGTTCTTCTGCGCGGCGCTCAGCTTGCGCGGCTGGTCCAGCCGGAACTGTGCGATCCGCGTCAGGTGCTCCTCCATCGAGCCGTGGAGCACCACGAGATGGCCCAGCGCGTCGCGCTCGATCAGCGGCTTGACCCGCAGCAGGGTCTCGGCGTCCTCGCGGGCGAAGCGGGGGCCCTGCTGCTGCATTCGCCGGAACGCCAGCGCGGCCTGCCCCTCGGCCCCGGAGTCCACCAGCCTGCGCACCTCGGCGAGGCGCTCGCGCATCTCCTGGACGTGCTCGGCCGAGGCCTCGAGCTGCTCGTGCGTGACCACGGGCAGGTCGCCCACCCGCATGCCCTCCCCGAGACAGGTGACGAAGCGACCCTCCCGCGTGACGATGACGAACGGGCCCTCCGCCGGGTCGGCCAGCGAGATCGCGAGCCTCTCCGCGTTCTCCGGTAGGGCGGCACGCTCGAGCACGGCGCGCAGCAACGCGTCGTCGCGGTAGAGGGTCAGCGCCAGCTCGACGTGCGCGTCGGAGACGCGGTCGAGCCTGCGCAGAAAGTGCGCAGCGTGCCCCATGCGCTCGATGATAGCGCTCGAGCTCGCGCGAGGAAACGATGCTCTTCATCGGACGCCACTCATCGCGCGGCGCCTCGGACGCGCGAAAGAACGCTTCTCGCTTCCAGCTCCCGCGGCAGCGGCGATGGGAAGCCGGATCCGGCTTTCATCATCGAGGGTGGCGCTCGGGACACGCCGAGCCTCCGGCGGACCCGGCAGCGTCCGTGTTAGGGTCGAGGACCTCCAACCTTCAGCCGGTCACCTCGTTTCGTGTCCTCCTCCTCGTTCGCGCGCCTCGCCTCACTCGCTCTCGTTCTCGCTTCGCTCGGGCCCGCCGCCGCGGTCCGCGCGCAGGATCCGCCGGTGGAAGACCCGCTCGTGCCGCCCGACGCCGGCGTCTCGACGGACGCCGGAGCCGCGCCGGCTTCTTCCGGCGACGACACGGTCGGTTTCACGCCGCTGCCCGACCGACCGCTCCGGATCGCCGTCGCCGGCAACCCGCCCTTCGTCATCGATCGGGCCGGCCACCTGACCGGCATCAGCATCGATGTGTGGCGCGCGGCGGCGGCGCGGCTCGGCGTCGACTACGAGCTCACGCCGCTGTCGAACGCGACCGAAGCGGTCGAGGGCGTGGCCGAAGGGCGTTACGACGCGGCCATCGGCCCGATCAGCATCACGTCGGAGCGCGCTCAGGTCGTCGACTTCAGCCAACCCTACTGGGAGGCCACCCTCGCCATCCTCACCCGACCGGGGAGCGCCGGGTTCTGGGAGCGGGCTCGCCCCTTCTTGTCCAAGGCCTTCGCCGGCGCCATCGGCATCCTGCTGGTCGTCCTGACGCTGGTCGGCACCTTGCTCTGGGTCTTCGAACGCAAGCCGAACGATCAATTCCCCAAGACGCCCATGGCGGGCATCGGCGTCGGCATCTGGCTCGCCCTGGTGACCATGACCACGGTCGGCTACGGCGACAAAGCCCCCATCACGCTGGCCGGCCGGATCCTCGGCGGCATCTGGATGGTGATCGCGATGATCACGGCGTCGTCACTGACGGCCGGCATCGCCACCGCCCTGACCTTGGCGCAGCTCGATCGCGGGGCCATCGAGACGGCCGGGGAGCTCGGTGACCACCGCGTCGCCACCGTGCTCGGCACCACCGCCGACGCCTTCTTGCATCGTTACGAGGCCGAGATCGTCCCCGCGCCCGACGTGGAGAGCGCCGTCCACGAGCTGACCGAGGGTCACGTCGACGCCGTCGTCTACGATCGCCCGGTGCTGCAGTATCTGCTGCGACAGGACGAGGACCTCGACCTCAAGATCTCGGATCACGAGTACGAGCCGCAGGGTTACGGCTTCGCCTTCCCGACCGGGCACGCCATCACCCACGAGATGAACGTCGTCCTGCTCGAGCTCTCGGAGAGCGGTCGGCTGCAGGCGATCTCGGAAGAGTGGCTGTAGCGCCTCTTCGGCGGCGGTGTCCGCTGCTTTCAGGCCCCCAACCGACCCACGACTACGTCAGGAGAGCCCATTTTTGGGCGAGCTCGAAGGCGCGCCGGCGTACTATGATTGTCCGATGCGCAACACCAGAGGTCTCGGACGCGGCGCGGGCGCGGCGCTCGTCGCCCTTGTCACGCTGGCGTGCGGGCCGCCCATCTCGGGGAGCGACGGAGGCGCCGACGCGGGGCGGGCGCGGGCCGACGCTGCTGCCGACGCGGCGCCTCCCACGGACGGTTCGGCGACAGAGACCGACGGGGGTGTTCGGTCGCCCGGCCCGATTCACTTCGGCTTCAACGCCAAGGGGCTCGTCGGCACGACGCAGCAGGTCTCGTACGCCGAAGCGATGCTCGGGCGCTACGCCGAGCCCGAGCTCGACGGCATGGTCATCCGCGTGCTCGGCGGGACCATCTCGCAGAAGACCTACCCATCCGACTGGAGCGATGACGCCATTCGAAGCTGGATCGACCTCCAGTCACGCACCGGCGTCGGCTTCGTCTTCACGATCAACGGCAACGACGGCGCCGACTCGCAGCGCGCGTTCTACGACCGATGGGTCTCCCTCGGCGCCCGCTTCACGTTCATCGAGATGATGAACGAATACTACCTCCAGAAATACCTCGACGGAGACATCTCGGCGCCGGAAGTCACGGCCGCCGTCAGCCCCGAGGACTACGCGAGCACCATCGTGCCGGCCTACGTCGCCGCGTTTCGAGACGTCGGCCTGCCGTACTTTCTCATCCTCGCCCCCACCGGGAACGGCGCTGCGGCACAAGCACGGAACGATCACTGGAACGACACGATCATCGCGGCGATCGGCGCCCACCCCGAGGCGGGCTTCGGCGTGACGCTCCACCTGTACGCGCGCGGCGCCGGCTTCGACTACGCGCAGGTCGATCGCATCCGAGAGCGGCTGCCGGCCGGCACCCCGGTCGCCGTGACCGAGGCCGGAATCCTCGACCCGAGCGTGGTCATGAGCGACGCGTTCCCGCAGGCGTCGTACGACCACCTCAGCGCCATCTACGCGCACCTCGAGCCCGGCGACTACCTCCTCGATCAGGTGCTCTACACCGACTACACGAAATTGGCAGCCGGCGACCCTGCACCCCTCGTTCGGCGGACTGACGCCGAAGGGTGAGCGGGTGCTCGCGTTCTTCGAGGACTTCGTCCTTCGCTGATGCGCGGCTTCACCGCAGTGCACGCCGGAGAGCGGTGGAGCGGAAGCAACCGCCGCGGTCGCAAAGGCAACCCTACCCGGGTGTGCGCCAGGAGAAAGCCTGGACGAGGAGGAAGCCTATGACAAAGCCATCGGTGGAGACTTTGTGATGCAGTTCAGTGGGTCGGAGTCCCACCCAGCCAAGGTTGGCCACCAGCCGGAAGCGAGTCTTGCGTGGTACAAGGGCGACCTCGGCTGCGAAGCGTAGACCCTAGAGCGTCGGGACAAGCCAGGTCCCCTTCTACCGGGATGGATCTCGCACCAGAGCGGACCTGCGGCCGCCGCTCGGTGCGCGCTCGGGGCTACGGCAGGCGCCAGCGTGACGGCGTCGACGGAGAACGTCCGTGTGTCTATTGCCGCCGCTCCACGCCTGCACTACGGTCCGCCGACCGTCCAGGGAGCGCGACATGAACAAAGACCAGCTCAAGCAGATCGAGTCGGAAGAGGAGCTCGTGCGGCTCCTGAAGCAGCACGGGCTCTTCCGGGAAGACGACGTGACGTTCGAGGAGCTCGCCTCGGGCAACATGTACGTCTACACGGGGGACGACTTCCAGGTCGACGCCGGTGTGCTCGCCGATCTCGAAATCTCGGCATTGCTGGTGGAGGGAACAGTTCGCGTGGAGGATCTCCGGATCAGCGACATCCTTCCCGACTACGGCGTCTTCTGCGTGACAGGAGACGTGCGGTGCAAGGATCTCTTCTACATGACCGAATTGACGGCCGTGTGCGTCGGCGGGGACCTGGAGATCGAGCATGTCTTCTACGCCGACTGCGGCAACTCGGTGCTCCAGGTTAACAAGGACCTCCGCGCGCGCCTCTTCTTCAACTTCCAATGTTCGGTCGACGTGAGAGGGCGCACGAACGTCGAGCATGACGAGACCATCAGCCAGGAGGCCCTGGGCTTGCTCGGGATCTCCGTGGCTGACGACGAGCGCATTGGCACGGCCGTGCGCTCGTACTTCGAGCGGGACCGGACGTAGCGAGCGAGCAACCCACGAGCAACCTCGCCCAGGGTCGAACGACGACGAGACCGGTTGATCGCTACGCGTGCGCACGAAGAGGTCGCAGCCCGTGAGGCAGCGCGCGCCCTCGGCGCCGGTCGGCGGCAGGCCGACGCAACGCTGCAGCAGCGGCGCCGAGGAGTCGACAGGGGGGGGCCTCGATCACTCCGTGCAGGATGCTCGGCAGACCCCGAATCGGCTCGGGCCGCGACCGGCGCAGCACGCCTCGCCGTCGCCGCAGTCCTCGTCGGCGTTGCAGAGCCGCGCCGTGGCCTCCGCGCAGGTGGATCGGCACTCGGTTCGGTAGAAGGCCCTGTCGTCGAGCGGACGAGCGCGCTCGTCGATGAGGCAGCACGCGCCCGCGTCGCAGTCCTCCGGGCCATCGCAAGCGCGGAGCCGGTAGTGTGCCGTTCCCGCGCTCGGCACCTCACAGACCGTCGAGATGCTCTCGACGCACGCGTTCGGCGGCGTGCACGCCGTCGCCTCGCTGCCCACCGCGCATGGGACGCCGATCTCGACATCGGTCGTCGTCACGACGCTCGGCCCGCACCCCTCCCAGGGCTCGAGGAAGGTCACCGTCGCGGCGCCGAGAGCGCACGTGTACGCGCCCGTCGCGGCGTCGCAGCCGGCGCCGGCGCCCCATCCACCGCCGGGCGGACAGCAGCGGGCGAGCGCGAACGTGGTCCGGCAGTCGTTCGCCGGCTCCACGACCCCGCCGGCGTCGACCTGCGAAGCGTCGACCTGCGAGGCGTCGACCTGCGAGGCGTCGACCTGCGAGGCGTCGGCATCGACCTGCGAGGCGTCGGCATCGACCTGCGAGGCGTCGGCATCGACCTGCGAGGCGTCGACCTGCGAGGCATCGACCGCCGCGTCTCGGGACGGCAGATCGACGCTCCCATCGAGAGCAGGCTCGACGGAGGGCGCCCCGCAGCCCGCGAGCAGCGACAGCGTCGCGACCCCCACCCAGCGGACCCGGCTCCATGCACGCACGGCGTCTCCCATCCCAGCTTCCCCTCGAGAGAAGGCCTCAGAGGGATCCATCGTGTACCCCGACCGATGCCCGCGCCTGTTAATCGGGGTTAATGCGAGCAGACCGAGCAACCCCGCCCAGCTTCGTGTCGGAGTCGCCACCGTGACCGGCACCAGGGCCGACGCCTTCCTGCACCGCTAGGTGACTGGTGTCGAACGACGCCCGAAGGATTTCCGAGCGCGACAGGTCTGGATCGTCGTTCGGCCCGACGACGAAATGCTGAAGCATTTTGGAGGAGGGACGGGCGGCGAGACGGGCCTGTCCCGCCGGAAAGACGAGCGAGCGCTCGTTCGACACCAGTCACCTAGTCCCCCGTATCCGTGATTCCTACCCAATCTCGGGGGCTCTCGCCGCGCGACTCAGCGTCACTCCTCCTCGACGATGCTGTGGCATCGCCTCGTCGTCGTTCCTTGATTCGCACGCCGATGGCTCGCCGATATTGGGCACTCACTACGGATACGGGGGACTAGGACGCCGAGGCGAGGTCGTCCCCGCGCCCGACGTGGAGAGCGCCGTCCACGAGCTGACCGAGGTCACGTGGACGCATCCTCACCTTCGGGAAGAGGAAGTGGTTTCCAGCACGCGCGGATCGCGAGGCATCTGGTAGCGCTGCTTCGAGAAGTTCGAGGCGCACGGCAGGCGGCACACCAAGCATCTCCGCGAGAACAGTCTCCGACCGAGAACAGGTCCGCCCGATAGTCTACGCGGGAGCTGTCCCGGAGTTGTTCTCGTGCCACATAGCTTTCTTGTACCAACTTGATTCCCCTGTGCGCGTAGCGCGAGTGAGACCAGAGTTGTCTAGATGAAGCGATACGCCTATCTAAAAGTCCACCAGAAACGCCCAATCCGTCCAGAGATAATGTTGCTGAGCTTGATGTCTCGTGTACATCTTGGGCTTGCGGACTCAGATGGGCTGGGAGACCTCCGTTGCGACTGCGTACGGGCCTGGATCAGAGAGGTCTCTCTCCTGGTTCTGAAGTCTTGCTTCGAGCGTCTGCCCGGCGACGTGCTGCATTGCAAAGTATGAGGTATCGTCAGCGTCAGAGAATCGAACAGTTCCGCGTGTAATAATGTACGGTATCGACACGTGCTCAAGTTTAGCCATGAGCATCTATTCGCGCTGAAACCTCTTCCTGTTGAGCTCGTCTCGAAGCCATCCGGGGAGTCA
This sequence comes from uncultured Pseudomonadota bacterium, assembly GCA_963832725.1. GTDB lineage: Bacteria > Myxococcota_A > Polyangia > Polyangiales > Sandaracinaceae > JAEZBP01. The sequence continues at coordinate 266,929 of CAWHVG010000005.1, read as the reverse complement.
AAAAACTTGATTGCCACGTACCGGTCGAGTTGTGTCTGCTTTTTCCCCCAAATACGACGCCGTACGCACCACTTATTCCCAGTCCATCGCCTTAGTGAAAAACCCCGCCTCTGCAGCGCGTCGCCGTACGCCGCATGCCTGTTGCTAGAGTCGTATGTGTTCGTGCTAGTCGATCACAGTTTGGAGCCGTTTGTACAGAGGACAGTCGCCAAGTGCGCCCACTTGTGCCACGCGCCATCCAACCGCAAAGAGCGCTTCGTTTAGAGCGCTCGCAAAGTCCGTGACCTTTTCTGCGTCGCCGCAGACAGCGACGTGTAGTGATTCGCAAACACAAATTCGAGGAACTCGCTGTCCAAGCAAGAGTCGAGTTGAAATCGAGAATCCGATAAGAGCCAGTCTTCTGCCCAGTCCCCGTCCATCGACATGTGCTCGTAAATATCTCCACGCGATGTCTCGTAGCGTGAATCGTGAATTCCTTCTCGTTTATCGTAAAGTCGGGCCATGAACTCGTCGTCGCCTTAGGTCGCCGATGAGGGGATGCCAGCGGTAAGCACGGAACGACGACACCGCCTGTCGTGTTCGCCTGTCTATTGTGGCACTTGGTTTGTGCTTGGCTGTGTGGGCTCGCATCGTCCGGCTATCCCCGTTGCCTATTATGCCATCCCCCGCCTGTTTTGGTGAGCCAGGCGGCATCTATCCGTCTAACAGCGTCTAGATTGCCCAGCTACCCTGCTCACTGTCTCTTCGGAGGTGAAGGAAGGCGGGCGACCCACAGCCCCTGTGCGCCCACGTGTCCCTTCACCTTTACCCTGTTCGCGCCCGTGGCCACCCCAAAGCTCCGCGGTTCATGCAGCGCCAACGCGACCTGTCCCGGGTGACAGCGGCGGATGCACCCGGCGGTGAGCGCGGCCCCTGGGGATGCGCCGCCTCATCCTCGCCCATCGAAACAGGCGAGGATGAGGCGCGCAGGGTCGAGGCGCTCAGTTGCCGGAGCCGCCGCCGTCGGTCTGCGCCGAGGTGTGGCGGCCGGTGCTCTGGTAGAGGTGGCGGAGCTCGAAGGCGTCGGCGATGGCCGGCTCGCCCAGGTCGCGGGATGCGGCGCGAGCGGCTTTGCGGGCGGCGCGGACGAGCTCGACCGCGAGGCCGTCGAGGAGATCGAGCCGGTCGGTCTCGGCCGGGGTGCCGTAGGGGTTCGGAGCTTTGTTCCGGCGCGCGACGCCGAGCGCGGCGGCGCGGCTCTCCAACATGGCTTGGAGGTTGTCGGCGTCCGGGACGGCCGCGTGGATGTCGGGCTTGGCGATGGCGTCGCGGAGCTGCCGGAGCTGCTCCTGCAGCGTCTTGGCGCTGGACCCGGCCACCCGGGTGCCGTTCAACGCCTTGTCGATGGCGCGGACGGCGTCCGTGTTGCCCTGGAGCTCGAGGGTGAGACGCGCGGTGTTCAGGCCCGAGCGGCCGCTGAAGCGGGCGCTCTTCCCGACGAACATGGCGTCGAGGAGCGCGGCGTTGGTCTGCTTCTTGTCGGCGCGGGCTTCGTTGCGCTGGACGCTCTCGGTCGAGATGCCGTCGCGGACGTCGGTCAGGAGGCTGACCTGGTCGGCGCCGAACCCGTGCGAGCCGACCGGCGCGCTGTAGTCCTCGAGCGCCTTCAGGGTGGCGTCGGATTGGGCGAGGGTGTCGTCCGAGCTGTACTCGCTGCCGAGCTCGATGAGTCGGGCCTTGGCGGCCGGGTCTACTTTGGATGGGTCAAACGTCATGTTGCTCTTTCTCCCCCATGGAGGGTGGCAGTGGTTGCTGTCATCTCCGACCCTATTCGGTCGAGTACGCGCGATCAAGGGCGGGATGGCGAGCGCGCGGATCGCCGACTGAGAGCGCGATCGTGAGCGCAGCCCGTGTCGTCGCGCCCCCGGCGATCACAGGCTCTCATGGTGTTCGCGTGCGGGTCGGGTGTGCGAGCGAGGCGAGCCGTCGACGGCGTGAAGGCATCCAGTCGTCTACCGGCGTGTCCGGAGCACGCGCTCCACGGCATGCTGCGACGGGAGAGGCGTCGTGAACTCAGGAAACGCCGGTGTCCCCAAATGGGGATGCGGGTGGGTGATTGGGTCGAGCGCGAGGGTGGGATCGAGCGCGTCGCGGGTGACGATGGTGCCGTCGCCGGTGAGCGCCGGGGGCGTGGCGGGTGAGTGCGTCGACGTCGCGGGTCGGTTGGAGGAGACCGCCGGTGAGCTCTCGGCGTCGCCGTCGACGATGACGGGCGCCGTCGGTCGGTTCGCGTTCGTCGCCGGTCGGTTCTCGGCGTCGTGGCCGACGCGCAGACCGTCGCCGGTGAGTTCTCCACGCCGCCGCTGGCATGACAGTGCCGTCGTCGGCCGCCTCGCCCGCGTCGCCGGTCGGTTCTCGGCGCCGCCGCCGTCGTTCCCATCGCCGCCGGTGACGAAGCGAGCGTCGCCGGTGAGTCTTCAGCGTCGTCCGCGGACGCACTGGGCCGTCGTCGGCAGGTTCGCGGTCGTCGTGGGTGACGACGGGAGCGTCGCCGGTGAGTTTTCAGCGTCACCGCCGGCGCGGAGGAGCGTCGCGGGTAGGTTCGTGATCGTCGCCGGTCAGTCTTCGGCGCCACGGCCGACGCGGGCATCGTCGCCGGTGAGTTTTCAGCGTCGCCGTTCAGGGGGCAGGAGCGTTGCGGGTAGGTTCGTGGTCGTCGCGGGTGACTCTTTGTCGTCACGGCTGACTCGGGCATCGCCGTCGGTGAGATTTCAGCGTCGCCGCTGAGAACAAGATCGTCGCCGGTGAGTTCTCGGCGTCGCCGCCGACGCGGGCGTCGTCGCCGGTGAGATTTCAGCGTCGCCGCCGGCGCGAGCATCGTCGTCGGTGAGTTTTCAGCGTCGCCGCCGGCGCGGGCGTCGTCGCCGGTGAGATTTGAGCGTCGCCGCTGAGAACAAGATGATCGTCGCCGGTGAGTTCTCGGCGTCGCCGCTGACGCGGACATCGTCGCCGGTGAGATTTCAGCGTCGCCGCTGAGAACGAGATCGTCGCCGGTGAGTTCTCGGCGTCGCCGCCGGCGCGAGCATCGTCGTCGGTGAGATTTCAGCGTCGCCGCTGACGCGAGCATCGTCGTCGGTGAGTTTTCAGCGTCGCCGCCGGCGCGGACATCGTCGCCGGTGAGTTTTCAGCGTCGCCGCTGACGCGGGCGTCGTCGTCGGTGAGTTCTCGGCGTCGCCGCCGGCGCGGACATCGTCGTCGGTGACGTTTCAGCGTCGCCGCCGGCGCGGACATCGTCGTCGGTGAGCTTTCAGCGTCGCCGGTGAGTTCTCAGCGTCGCCGCTGACGCGGGCGTCGTCGTCGGTGAGATTTCAGCGTCGCCGCTGACGCGGGCGTCGTCGCCGGTGAGTCTTCGGCGTCACCGCTGACGCGGGCGTCGTCGCCGGTGAGCGGGGCGCGACCTTGCTCGGTGGGTCGGTCCGGGCATCGGCTCGCGCGGGCGTGCCGGGTCAGCTCGGGGTCGGGCTCGCGAGCGTTTGAGCGCCGGATCTCGAGGCGCTCACCGGCCCGGCAGGGACGAGCGACGGCCGGGTTCGCGACGCGCGTGAACTCTTGCTGCGTCCACCGCACCGCGGTAGACGTCGGGCGTGGAAGAGCGCGCGGCCATCGTGCAGGGCGACCGATCCGTCCTCGTCGAGGTCGATCACCCCGGCTACGACGAGGCGCGGCGCCACCTCTCGCGCTTCGCGGAGCTCGAGAAGTCGCCCGAGCACGTGCACACGTACCGGCTGGGAGACCTGGCGCTCTGGAACGCCGCCGCGGCCGGGATGAGGGCCGATCAGGTGATCGAGGCGTTGCGATCGATCAGCCGCTTCGATCTGCCTTCGCACGTGGAGCACGAGGTCCGCGATCGCATGGATCGCCACGGGATCTGTTCGCTCCACGATCACCCGAGCGATCCGAGCCTCCTGAGGCTGGCAGTGCGGGAGCCGCGGGTGCGCGACCGGCTGGCGCGCGATCGGAAGCTCGCCGAGCGGCTCTCTCCCTGCCCCGACGGGTTCCTGCTCGAGGCGGTCGACCGCGGTCCGGTGAAGCAGGCGCTGCTCAAGCTCGGCTGGCCCGTGTCCGATCAGGCGGGGCTGCGCGACGGGGCGCCGCTCGAGTTCGACGTCCGCGACGACGTGTTCACGCCCTACGCGTATCAGGAGGAGGGGCGCCGCGCGTTCCTCGAGTCGGGCGGGCACGGCGTCATCGTGCTCCCCTGCGGCGCCGGTAAGACGGTGCTGGCGATGATGGTGATGGCCGCGCTGAAGACGCGCGTGCTGGTGATGACCAGCAGCCGCGAGGCGTGCAGCCAGTGGCGCCGCGAGATCATCGCCAAGACGACGCTCGGCGAGGACGACGTGGTGGTCTACGACGCCAAGCGGCACGCCATGGGCCCGATCACGCTGACCACCTACTCGATGATGGCGCGCAAGGGTGGCTCCGGGGCCACCGGGCACGTGCACTTCGATCGTTTCGGCGAGGAGCCGTGGGGCCTCCTGGTCTACGACGAGGTGCATCTCCTGCCGGCGCCGATGTTCCGGCTCACGGCCGAGCTGCAGGCGCGCCGAAGGCTCGGGCTCACGGCCACGCTGGTGCGCGAGGACAACCGCGCGGGCGATGTCTTCGCGTTGATCGGTCCGAAGCGCTTCGACGTGCCGTGGCGGGAGCTCGAGGCCTCCGGGCACATCGCCGCCGCGACCTGCTTCGAGGTGCGGGTGGACATGCAGAAGGAGCTGGCCGCCGACTACGCCGCGTCGACGCTGCGGGAGCAGCCGCGCATCGCCGCCGAGAACCCCGCCAAGCTGCGCGCGCTCAGGGAGATCGTGCGCCGCCACGAGGGCGACCGGATGCTGGTCCTCGGCACCTATCTCCAGTCGCTCGAGGCGGCCGCCCGCATCGTCGACGCGCCGCTGGTGACGGGGAAGACGCCGCACGCGCAGCGCGAGAAGGCGCTGGAAGCATTCCGCACCGGACGCACGCGCCGCCTGGTGCTCTCGCGGGTCGGCAACTTCGCGATCGATCTGCCGGAGGCCAACGTGCTGGTGCAGATCAGCGGGAGCATGGGCTCGCGCCAGGAGGAGGCGCAGCGGCTCGGCCGGATTCTGCGCCCCAAGCCCGGCGGCGCGACGTTCTACACCTTGGTCTCGCGCGACACGGTCGAGCAGGAGCACGCGCTGCACCGGCAGCTCTTCCTGACCGAGCAGGGTTACCGCTACTACCTCGAGGACTTCCATGCCGAAGCGAGCGGGCTCCTCCACTGAGGCGCGATCCGAGGTGATCTACTGCCCGCGGGCCATCGACCCGGAGGGCGTTCAGAACGGCTTCGAGGCGGTCGCTCCGCATTGGGACGCGCCGGACGCCGCGGCGCTCCGCGCGATCCTCGGCGACCGGCGCCGTGTGCTCGAGCGGCTGCGCGCGCTGCCGGCGCTGGGGCTCCTCGCGCTCGAGACGCTGGTCGAGGCCGGCGGCATGGCGCAGGAGGAGGTCGTGGCGCGGATCGTCGCCGCGCGCAGCGGCGTCGCGGAAGGGATCGCGATGGCCGCGGTCCAGCGCCTCGGCACGACGGGCCTCGCGCTCTTCGTGATGCCCGCCGGCGGGCTCGGCGGGGACCGCTCGGCTGCGCTGCTTCGACCCTCCTCGGAGATCCTCGGCGAGGCGCTGTGGACGTGCAGCGTGCCCGCCGGGTCACCGCCCGCGGGCGTCGACGCGAGCCCGCCGGCGGCGATGTCGCCGGTGTTGGCGGTCGCGGGCGCGGTCGCGCATCTCCCGGTGAAGGCGACGTCGAAGGGCGATCCCAACCGGACGAGCGTCAAGAAGGTCGCGCGCAAGCTGGAGATGGAGCCGGACGCGCTCTTCGAGCTCTTGGAGGAGGCGCTGGAGAGGGGCGCGCTGGGGATCCTCGACGGCGTGCTCGCGCCGGATCCCGCGGACATGCGCTCCATCGCCAGCGGCGCCCTACACGATCCGGAATGGGGTCGCGTGCTGGAAGCGCTGCGCGACGGGCCCTTGCCGGCCGAGCTCGTCTGTCGCTTCGTCGCGCGGGATCTCGGCGTCCTCGACACCCACGGCTTCCTCCAAGCGCCCTGGTACGCCCGCGAATACGACGACATGCTCGTGGCCGGCAGCGCCGAGCTCGCGGAGTGGCGTGATGTCGGTCGCGTCAAGGCGGATGGGATCAGCTGGCTGGTCCTTCCGGCCGCCTCGTCCGCGCTGCCGGAGCAGACGGAGGGCTTCGTCACGCCGAGCCTCGAGGTGATGGTCGGGCCCGATCCCGATCCGCGGATCGTCGCCCGCCTCGCGCTGGCCGCCGAGCTCGTCCGGGTCGACCGCGTGCTCACGTTCCGATTGCGCCCCAAGTCGGTCGGTCGCGGCGTGTCGCACGGCGTCTCGGGCGAGGAGCTGGTGGACGTCCTGAGCCGGATCGGGCGCCACGGCGTCCCCGAGAGCGTTCGGGCACAGGTGCTCGATTGGGCCGCCAACGCGCGCTTCGTGCGCGCGGCGCCGGCGACGGTGCTGCGCTGCGGGCTGCGGGTGCACGAGGAGGTGGTGGGCGCGCTCGGTGAGCTGGTGGAGCTCGCGCCGGCGCCCGGCGTCGTGCTGCTGGCGGCAGGCGTCTCGTTCGAGCAGGCGTCGAGGAGGCTGGACGAGGCGGGGCTCTCCCTCGAGGGATACGTCCTCGAGGATCACGAGCCGGAGGAAGACGAGCACGATCTCGACTTCGAGGATCCACGCTACCGCGCGCTCCAGCTCCCGCTTCGGATGGGCGGTGATCCGGAGGTTCGCGCCACCCTCGACGCGGAGCGCGCGAACGACTTCGCGCCGAGCCGCGAGTGGATCGGCCGTTTCGCGAAGGTGCAGAGCGGGCACCACGCGGTCGAGATCGATTGGAAGGGGCTGCGCGCCGAGGCCAAGCGGGCGTCGGGGCGATCGCGCCGGATGCTGGAGGCCCTCGCCGACCTCGAGCGGGAGGGAGGCGCCGAGCTCGACCGGTGGATCGCGCGGCAGCCGCCGGCCGCATTCGACGCCGTCGATCCGATCACCCTCGTCTCGCCGCTGATGCTCCCCAAGAGCCATCGAGCGCGCATGCTCGCGGCGAAGGCCCCGGCCATGGACGTGCTCGACGAGGTCGCACGGCTCGTCCGCGGCGGTCTGATCAACAAATCCGGTAAGCGGCTGTCGCGGGCCATCGCTTCTTTCACGGACGACTTCGAAGGTCTGGAGGAGCTCCTCGCGCCCTTCTTCCGCCCGCGCGACGAGCAGGAGCCGCCGCCGACCTCGAAGGGGGAGATCCTCGCGATGCTCCGCGATCACGTCGGTGAGCCCTCAGCGGTGGAGCTCCGGTGGACGGAGCCGAACGGGAAGCAACGCTCTGCGGTGGTCGGCATCGACGAGCTCGTCGTGCGCGGCGTCGAGCCGGTCGCGCTGGTGACCGAGCTCTCCACGGACCGCTCGTTCGTCGTGCCGGTGAAGAGCGTGCTGGGATTGACGCCGATCATTTGATCGGGGCCGCGCGTCTCGCTGAGAGCGACGCGAGGGCTTCTCGCATCGTGAAGCGCCTCGCCTCCTCGTCCGCGAAGAGCGCATCCGTCTTGCGGAGGACGAGCGTGTAGGGCCGGTCGCGCTGTCCGAACGGCGCGGCTTGCGCGACCGAGCCCAGCGCGCGGACCGTCCGCTTCGCGACGGGGAATCGAATCGCGCCGCCGCCTCGAGGCTGGAGATCGGCGGGCGAGCCTCGCCCACGCGTGGCGAATGGGTCGCGTCCGGTCGACGTCTCGACGATGTGGCTCCGCTCTTCGTGGATGACGGACGCCTGCTGCGTCGGGGCGCATCCCAAGGCATGCGCGGTGCGGGGGCTTCCGCTTCACAGATGGTCTGCGTTTCGTCGTATCCTGGAGCCGCGGTGTGGACCTGGAGTCCACGTGAAGGTCTGCGTATCGAGTCTCTCTTTCGTACTTCTGCTCGTCTCTGCGGCTTGCGACGGTCCATCGGCCGCCGGCTGTGATCCAGCCGTTTGCCGCGGCTGTTGCGACGGCGATGGCGTCTGTCAGACCGGTCTCGCGGACGACGCTTGCGGTAGCGGCGGCGCTGCGTGCACGGCGTGCGGTGACGGTCTCGCGTGTCTGGCCGGCGTCTGCGAAGCGGCTTCGGGCGACGCTGGGCCGCGAGCGGACGCGAGCGCGCCCAGCGGCGACGCCGGCCGCGACGATGCGGGGAGTGTGTCTGCGGATGGCGGGGCCGCGGACGGCGGGTCGAGCGACTCCGGCTCTGCGGATGCCGGCGGGATGGCGGATGGGGGCGCGATCCCCGACGCCGGGCCACCGCCGGTCGGCACCTGCGACGAGCCCACGGCGATCACCTTCGTGCACGGCAGCTACGACGTGGCGGGCTTTCTCGTGGGCGACAGCTCCACCGACACCCCGTGCAACTCCTACGCAGGGACCGGCCCCGACCGCGTGTTCTCGTTCGAGCTCACTTCACCGGCGTACCTCTTCGCCGTGCAGCGCGGAAACGCGACCTCCAGCCCGATGCTGAAGCTGCACGACGGCACGTGCACGGATCCGCCCGCGCGCTGCACCTACGGCGGCGGTATCTCGGGGCGAATGCCGGTCGGCTTCGGCACGAGCGCCCTCGTTCCGGGCAGCTACCTCCTCGTCGCCGACTCGAGCGAGGGCTCGTCGGGCAACTACTCGATGGTGGTCAGCGTGAGCAGCACGCTGGGCGACACCTGCGACGACATGCGGCAACTCGTGATCGGCTCCGGCCCGACGGTCCTGGCAGGGTCCACCTACGGCCTGATCAGCACCCTGGAAGCGAGCTGTCACTCGGGCGCCGATCGGATCTTCGAGCTCGTGGCGCCGCGGACGGGGACCCTGACGCTGACGCTGCACGGCGCGCTCGGAAACGGCTCCTACGATTCGATCTCGGTGCTCACGGGGGCGAGCTGCACCGACGCGGTCGAGATCACGGGCGCCTGCGCCTACGGCCGCACCTCCGACGACGTCATCCTGGACGTCGACGTGACCAGCGGGGCGACCTACTACGTTCGCGTGGGTGGCGACACCTTCGGGGCTTCGCCTTTCACGCTGCAGGTCGCGCTGCACTGACCGCGCGCTCGGAGTGGTGTTTGCGCAGGTGGCGCGGACGACGACTGCGATCTGCGGGTCGACTGCGCGGACGCGGACTGCGCCGCGGATCCGGCCTGCTGCATTCCGAGCGCCGAGGTCTGCGACGACGGCGTCGACAAGGACTTCGATGGTGCGATCGACTGCCGCCTCGGACTGCTCGGACTGCGCCGCCTCGGACTGCGCCGCCTCGGACTGCGGCTGACCTGAGAGCGCTGGCCGCGAAAGGTCAGTCCGGCAGCTGCGCGACCAGCTCGTGGTACGCGTCCGCGACGCCCGCCAACTCGGCGACGGCCACGGCTTCGGCGGCGGCGCGGTCGGGGCGGCATCCGTCGCGTTCCAGATCGTTCGCGACGGCGCGGGCGACGGCGAGGCGCGTGGCGAGCTCGGCCCGGGCCTGCGCGAAGCTGCCTGTGAAGGCCCACTCCAGCGACCAGACGTAGTCGGCGATCCAGTCGCGGTAGATGGCCTCCGGGTCGCCCGGCTCGCTGCGCTTCTCGGCGCGATCGAAGGCGTCCGCCCAGGGGAGCGCTTCGTCGACGCCCTCGACCTCGGCACCTCGCAGACGGAGCAGGGTGGCGCCGAAGCGGCGCTGGGCCGCGCAGAAGCGGTTCTCGCTGGTCTCCGACACCAGCGCGATGCCGAGCTCTTCCCAGGAGCCCTCGGCGGGGGTGGTGAAGGGCTCGCAGTCGAGCACCGTCGCGGGATCCTCGCCGGCCTCGAGGCGCGCGAGGAGCGGCGCTTCCATCGCCTCCCACTCGGTGATGGGGACCTTCTGTGAACCGTCGACCGGCAGCGTGGAGCGAATGATCCGCTCGGCGGTCTTGCCGGCCATCACCGCCAGCGCGTCCTCGGCCGTGACCGGCTCGCGCTCGCCCATGGTGCGGCAGGGGCAGCGATGCTCGGTCGCCACACGACCGCCATTCGGCGTCGCCACGAACACGAAGGGGAACTGACGGCACGCGCGGGGCTTCACGTCGGGGCCGAACGCCGCGTGCAGCTCGCAGCGCCCTTCGCCCAGGAAGATGCAGCCGCCGCCCACGCGCTGGGTGAGCACGCGATCGCCGCCGTGCTTCACCACGACTTGCTCGTCGATCGACGAGAGGAGCCGGACCTCGTCGTCGCTGAGCGGTCCGAGGGCGTGCACGTCGGTGCAGCAGAGTCCATCACCGTGGCAGGTGAAGCGTGCGCCGGCGCGGACGCGCAGCGGTTGAAGGCTCGCTTCGGTGGAATCGGATCGGCTCACGGCATCTCCTCGGCAGGCGCACGACCGGCGCAGGCCGCAGAGCCTACGCGGATCGGGCCTTCCCGGTCGACCACCGCCAGCGCGATCGTCCTGCCGCCGCTCAGCCCTTGAGGAAGCGCTCGAGCAGGCCGGTCGAGACGTGGACGAGATCGCTCTGAGTGATGATGCCGACCAGCTTGCCGTTCTCGACCACGGGCAGGCAGCCGACGTGATCCTCGCGCATCTTCTTCATCGCTTCGAGCGTGGGCGTGTCCGGCGGAACCGCGACGGGATCGGGGATCATGATGTCGCGTACGACCAGCGGTGCTTCGTCGTCGTGGTGCCCGCGGCCGATCAAACGCAGGAAGCTGCGGTGGGTGACCAGCCCGACGAGGTGTCCGTCGTCGTCCTCGACCGGCACGTGCTTGATGTGCTCCCACTCCATCACGCTCGCGGCGAGGTCGACGAGATCGTCGGGGCGGACCGTGAAGAGATCGGTGCTCATGAACTGACCGACGTACTGCAGGCCGCGGCGCCACTCTTCCTCTTCGTCGCCGATGCCGCCCAGCTCGGACAGCGGCCACTCGTGGACCGGCGTGCCGGCTCGTTGGTTCTCGAGCATGGCCGACACGAGGCGCCGCTCGCGCATGTCCGCCCGCACGTCCTTGCTCATCGCCGCGTACGACTCGAGCGCCCAGCTCGCGCCGGTGCGCCCCTTGCCGACCCGCTCTTCGATCACGCCGAGGTAACGCTCGATGTCGCCCTCGTCGATCTTGGAGTGGCGCAGCCCTTCGCGCGCGAGCGGCAAGAGCCGGTTCTTGATCAGCTCCGCCGCCGTCAGTGTCTCCCCGTCGATCCAGGTGAACTGCGCTTTGAGGCCGTGTCGCGCGGCGGCGAAGAAGTTGTCCTTGGCGGCGAAGAAGTCCATCCGGGACTGCGGGTCACCGACGTCTTCGAGCAGGGCGCTCATGAGGCCGAAGAAGAAAGCCGCGTTGGCGACCTCGTCGAGGATGCTCGGGCCGCTCGGGAGCACGCGGTTCTCGATCCGGAGGTGCGCCACGCCGTCCTGGGTGCCGTACACGGCGCGGTTCCAGCGGTAGACCGTGCCGTTGTGCAGGCGCAGCGCGGTCAGATCCGGCGCCTCGCCGCGGGCGATGGCGGCCATCGGGTCTTCCGCTGTGGGTGCCGAGAGCACGACGCGGAAGCGGGCGATCTGCTCGCGGAAGATCTCCAGCACCGACTCGCGGACCCACTGATCGCCGAAGGACACGCGCGGCTTGAGGCCGCGGGCGGCGCGCGCGGTGCCCCGATCGTCGATCGCGCTCGAGAAGAGCGCGACGCGGGTCTCGTGCCAGAGGCGCGAGCCCAGAAAAAGCGGCGAGTTGACGGCAGCGGCGAGCACCGGCGCCGTCACGAGCTGCGCGACGTTGTAGAGCTTCGCGAACTCGGCCGGCGCCACCTGGAAGTGGACCTGGAAGCTGGTGTTGCAGGCCTCGAACATCACGTTGTCGTGCGTGACGTCGATCTCGTCGATGCCGTCGATGCTGATGTGGAAGTCCCCGCCGCGCATCGCGACCAACATGTCGTTCAGCGCGCGGTAGCGAGGGTTCGGCGTCATGTTCGCCATCGTCAGATCGGCGCGGCGCAGGGTCGGCAGGATGCCGGCCAAGAGGACCTGCGCGTGATGCGCGTGCGCCGTGTCGCTCGCCAGGCGCACGACCTCGTTCAGCTCCTGCTCGAGCTCGGAGAGACACGACGCGTCGAAGAGCCGCGGCGAGACGTTCGCCTCGAGGTTGAAGCGCGCCAGCTCGGTGGTGAGCCGCGGATCGCCCGCGTCGCGGAGCACCTCCATCGCCACCGGAGCGGGCCGGAGCTGCTTGTCGACGAGGAACATCTCCTGCTCGGCGCCGATCCGGCGTCGGGCGGTCTCGAATAGGTCCCCCGTCTCGAGCATCCGCTCCAGCGCGCGTACGTCGCCGAGGAGCGACTTCATGAACGCGCGCGACTCGTCTCGGTCCTTCGGCTCGGCGACTCCGTGCTTCCCCATGCCTGCTCCGATGATAACCGAGAGGGCCGAAGGTTTTTGCGTTTTCTCACTGGTACGCCCGCTCCGAGCTCCGTTCCCGGTTTCGTGCGCGTAGCAGGCGCCTCGCACTTCGTTCGGAGGTCGAGCCGTGCCGACGCCCCGACGTTCGTCCGGAGGCTGCCGAAACCCGGATCGAGCTTCGGGACGAGGGCATTACGGATCGTCGGAATCGGTCTCCGTCTCGTCCGGCGGAATCGGGCGTGACCCAGAGGAAGTCCGCGACCGGTGGGCTCTCGCGGAGCGCTTCGTCGAGCTCGCTCTCGGCGACCGGCATCACGATGACGTAGGGCGCAGCGCCGCGTCGCGCCGCGCGCGAGGGGATCCCGAGTCCGGCCCGAACGTGCATCGTGCCCGCCAGCACCAGCATGCGGTCGGGGGCCCCGCGCCGGGCCAGGAAGCGCGCCGCGCGGTCCGCCATCGTCTCGTCCCACACCACCTGCGCGGCGTAGAAGCGATCGAGCTGCGTCGCATCGAGCCCGGGGTGATCGTGCAGCGCATCCTCCACCATCGCGCGGTGCGCGGTGTTGGTCAGATCGAGCTCGGGCAGCGCGGCGCGCTGCGCGGGATCGAGCGCGTCGAGGCCCTGGCGGACGACGGCGCGGCTCAGCTCCACCGGCGCGTTCAGGGCGACGATGGGCAGGTGGTGCTCGCGAGCGAACCAGAACATCGGCCGGTATAGCGGCCAGCCGAAGCCCCAGCGCTCGCGCCAGTCGATGCGCGACAGGAGCGTGTCCTCGTCGATGTCGCCCGCCACGAACGCGTCCAACGCGGCCTGGAACGGGTGCTGCACCATCTCCAGGCCGAGCGCGAGTGAAGGGTCGCGGGCGTAGAGCGATTCGAGCACGGCGAGCTGCGCGTGGTGGTCGGCTTCGCGGTCGTGGTGCTCGCCGACGTAGACGACTTTGGCCGCCTCGAGCGCATCGGCGAACGCGCCGAACGAGACGTTGCGTCCGCTGGGCAGCGCGATGATCCGCCGGCCTTCCGGCACGCTCGGCTGGGGCGCACTGCCGCCGCAGGCGCCGAGGAGGACGATCGAGACGGCGAGGCCGATTCGCGACAGAGCAGCCATCGCCGGGGGGATATCGCGGATCGTGCTCGCGCGCCGCTTCCGCGAGTGGCGCCGTCCCGAACGGAGCCTCCGACTCGCGGACGCGCGGTCGAAGGCGCTCAGTGCCGATGATGATCCGCTTGGCGCGGCGGGGCTCGAGCCACTCGCGCACGCGGGAACCGCTTTCCCTGTGCGTGGATCGTCGCGCCCTCCACGCTGCGCGCCGCAGCGGAGCTCGCGGTCGAAGGCGCTCAGCCGCCGATGACGATCCGCTTGGCGCCGCGGGCTTCGAGCCACTCGCGGACACGCGCGGACTGCTTTCCCGAGATCACGATGGTCTCGCCCTCCACGTGCGCGCCGCAGCCGAGCGCGCTCCGGAGCTCGCGGGCGATGGTGTCGCGCAGCGCGGCGTCGGCGCGGATCCCGTCGACGGTGGTGACCGTCTTGCCGCCGCGCCCCTTGCGGGTTTGGGTGACGACGATCTTCCCTGCGTAGGGATCGATCTTCGCCGGCTCCGGGGCTCGTTCTTCGGCCTCGGGCGTCGGCCCTTCGGGGAGGGCGTCCTTCAGCTTCGCCAGCGACGCGAAGGGCGAGCCGTTCTGGTTCTTGGGGTCGCTCACGTTCCTGCTCGAAGGTGGCTGACGATAGTGTCCCCGGCGCGGCTCGTCGAACGTTCCGGTCGCTGCGACGCGCGCGCGGTCTCGGTTGAGGCGGTCCCGCGTGGATCTACTTGGACGCGTATGGTCGCCACGCCGACCTCGCCGCCCGCTCGATGGAGCCGCGGCGCTGGCGCGGCCCGAGGCGGGGAACCTCCGCGCGAGGCGGGCGTGCGCATCGAACGTTTCGGCGGTGCAGGGAAACGGTGATCGATGATGGCAGGACAGACTCGTTGGTTGTTCGCGCCTGCGCTGATGGCGCTGATGGCGCTGGGATGCGGTGGGTCCGCGAGGTCGGCGCCCCGTACCCCGCAAGCGGAGGCGCGCGGCGCCGATTGGACGCCGGCGCAGCTCAGCAAGCTCGACCCGGATCTCCGCATGCGCGTCCGTGAGGGAGAGGGAGCGCGCATCCCGATCAAGGTCTTCTTCAACGAGATGCCCACCGACGATGAGCTCTCCGCGCTCCTACTCAACCGGATGGGACATCAGGCGATCGGCAGCGTCGAGCCCGAGACGCTGCACCGCATCGCGGAGCGCGGCGACGTCGAGCGTATCGAAGGAATCCGCGACGTCGGCTACGACTCGCCCTGAGCGAGCGAGCCCGGAATGTTCGCAGCGCGCGTCGCGCCACGTCGGGCGCGCGAGTCGCCGAAGACGCAGGACGGCTGCGGCGTACTCGTGTCGAGCGAGCGAGGGTCGGCGTCAGCGCGCTTGGGCGCCTCGACGGGCGCGGGCGCAGGCGTCGTCGAAGACGTAGGACAGCCGCGCGCCGTACTCGTAGAGGGCGAACTTCAGCTCGTAGCCGAAGTCGTCCGGCACCGCGGTGGCCGCGTGCTGCGAACGGGCGCCGGCGCAGCGGAAGAGAAGCACGGCGCGGCGCAGGTGGTAGGGCGAGCTCACCACGATGACGCGCGGGTGGCAGTCCGGACGCCCGCGGCAGAGCGCGGCGACGGAGTAGCCGGCGTTCTCCGCCGTGTCCTGGGAGCGACGCTCGCGCACGATGGCCTCCGCGGGGACGCCCTGCTCCTCGGCGTAGCGCGCCATCACGTCGGCCTCGACGGCGCCGTTCGGATCCCGTCCGCCCGTGACCACGAAGCGCGGCGCCAGCCCTTCGCGGTAGAGCTCCACGCCGCGGCGCACCCGGCGGGCGGTCTCCGGCGCGACTTCGCCTGAGGCGGTGATGGCCGGGCGGTTGCCGAGCACCACGATGGCGTCGGCCCGGTGCAGTGGCATCCGCGGCAGGAAGAGCTCGCGGCCGGGCACGCCGCAGCTCACCGCCAGCGCCGCGAGCGCCATGACGAGCGGGAAGCGGCGCCACGTGCGCTTCGAAGGCATGAGCGTCGAGAGGGTAGCGCGGCGAGCGCGAGGACGGGTTCGAGCGTGCGCGCGGAACGCTCCGACTCCGCGCGGGCCTCGTCGCGGTATGATGGCCGCGATGGCCCGGGTCCTGGTCGCCGACGACGAAGAGAACATCCGCCTCGTGCTGCAGACCTTGCTCCGCCGGCACGGCTACGACGTGGAGGCGGTGGCGAGCGGCGAGGCAGCGCTCGAGAGCGCGGCGCGCGAGGCGCCGGACTTCATCCTGGCCGACGTCCGGATGGGCGGGATGAGCGGCATCGAGCTGACCCGCGCGTTGAACGAGCAGGGGATCGACGCGACCGTCATCGTCATGAGCGCGTACGGCTCGGTCGAGCTCGCGCTCGAGGCCATGAAGGCGGGCGCGTACGACTACGTCGCCAAGCCCTTCAAGCAGGACGAGGTACTGCTGGCGCTGCGAAAAGCGGAGGAGCGCGAGAGTCTGCGGCGCGAGAACCGCGCGCTGAAGGCACAGGTACGCGAGGCTGCGACGTTCGAGGAGATGATCGGCAAGAGCGAGGCCATGCGCGAGGTCTACCGCGTGGTCGACAAGGCGGCCGGCTACGACACGACCGTGCTGATCCAGGGGGAGAGCGGCACCGGCAAGGAGCTCGTCGCGCGGGCGCTCCACTCGCGCAGCCCGCGCGCCTCGTCTCAGTTCGTCGCGATCAACTGCGGCGCCATCCCCGAGTCACTCCTCGAGAGCGAGCTCTTCGGGCACCGCCGGGGCGCGTTCACCGGCGCCCACGCCGACAAGCCCGGCCTCTTCGAGGAGGCGCACCAGGGCACGCTCTTCCTCGACGAGATCGGCGAGCTGCCGCTGGCCACGCAGGTGAAGCTCCTCCGCGTGCTGCAGGAGGGCACGCTGCGCCGCCTCGGCGACACCCGCGACCGCGAGGTGGACGTGCGGGTGGTGGCCGCCACGGTGCGCGATTTGCCCGAGGAGGTCGAAGAGGGCCGCTTTCGCGAGGACCTCTTCTACCGGCTCAACGTGCTCACCATCCACGTGCCGCCGCTCCGCCATCGGCGCGACGACCTGCCGCTCTTGATCGACTTCTTCCTCGAGCGGAACAACACCCGGCTCGGCACGCGCATCCGAGGGCTGGACGCAGCGGCCAAGAAGAGGCTGATCGCCTATCACTGGCCCGGGAACGTGCGCGAGCTGGAGAACGTCGTGGAGCGCGCGATGGTGCTGGCCGAGCGCGACGTGCTGAGCGACGCCGACCTACCGGATCGACTGCGCGAGCCCTACCCGGTGGCCGCCGTGATCTCGAGCGGCGAGCTGTCGATCAAGAAGACGGCTCGCTACATCGAGGAGACGCTGATCCGAAAGGCGCTGGAGAAGACCGGCGGCAACCGCACACAGGCCAGCAAGCTGCTCGAGATCAGCCACCGCGCGCTGCTCTACAAGATCAAGGACTACGGCATCAAATAGTCCCGAAGGCGCGAAGTCCGTTCCGTGTTCGTGGCAACGCGGTACGGGGACTTCGGCCGGGCTGCGACTCGCGCGAAATCGCGGGGACGGAGCTCGGGCCGGGACGAATAGCCGCGCTCACTCGAACGCGACGAGCAGGGCCTGGCTCTCGACGCTCGCGCCCTCGGCGACGTGCACGGAGGCGACCTTGGCCTCGGCCGGCGCGCGCAGCTCGTTCTCCATCTTCATCGCCTCGATCACGACGCAGGGATCGCCCTCGGCGACGGTGTCTCCCTCGGCGACGAGCACCTTGACCACACGTCCCGGCATCGGTGCGCGCAGCTCCTTCTCGGCGCTGCCGGAGGCGCCTCGCCGCTGGGCGCGGGCGCGCATCCGCTCGGAGATCACCTCCGCCTTGGCGCGCGCCTCGCGGGCGGCCAGGTGCATCGCCTCGGGCTTGCCTCCCACCACGATGTCGTAGACGCGGTGGTCGAGGCGCAGGCTCAGCCCGCCCGGGACCCGCTCCACGTCGGCGTCGACGGGCGTGCCGTCCATCGACACGCTGACGCTGCCGCCGCCGGTGACCATCACGTCGACTTCGCGCTCGCGACCCTGGATCGTGACCTTGTACTTCATCGCGGCGCCAACCTATCCGATGGCCTGACGGGTGACAAACGGGAAGCGCGCGTTCGGCGAGAGCGCGAGCGTGGCTCGTCGCGGGCCCGACCCATCGGCTCGGCGTCGTCGTCTTCGCCGATCGGTCGGCGCCGGTTGCCGGTCGCGAAGGAGGCCGGCGAACGAGAATTCGCGAGGCTGCGGCGTCGCCCCTTTCGGCCCCTGTGCCGGGGTCCATTTGGAGGGTGAGGGCGAGCGCGACGCGTGGCACCGGTTGGCCACACATGCGAGCCTGCCAATGGCCTGCTTCGGAATCGGAAGCGCGCCCTGGGTGTAGGAGAAGACGTCGTGGCGAGCCATCGACCGGAACGAGAACGGAGCCCCTCGAAGGGAGGCGTGCGGGCCTACCTCACCCGCCGGCACGATCCCCTCACGAGCCTGCTCCTGACCATCCCGGTCTTCCTGCTCTACCACCTCGGCATCCTGGGCATCGATCTCCGGAACGGGGTCGATCTCGTCTCGACGCTCACCTTCGAGCTCTTGAACCGGAGCTTGCTCGGCTACGTCGGCGTCACGCTGGGGTACGCCGCGGCCATCGCGGTGGCGGCGTACGTGTTGCGGCGGCGCGGCGCGATCAAGCCGGCGGAGCTCTTGCCCGTGCTCGGCGAGAGCGTGTTCCTCGCCATCCTGATGTTCTTCCTGGTCGGCTGGGCGACGAATCAGCTCTTC
Organism: uncultured Pseudomonadota bacterium; assembly: GCA_963832725.1. Taxonomy (GTDB): domain Bacteria; phylum Myxococcota_A; class Polyangia; order Polyangiales; family Sandaracinaceae; genus JAEZBP01. The sequence continues at coordinate 248,657 of CAWHVG010000005.1, read as the reverse complement.
GACTGGCAGGTCGGCCCGCGGGCGATGAGCCCGCTCGAGAAGATCGTGATGGCCGCCGGCGCGGGCTTCCACGAGGAGCTGGTGTTCCGGGTCGGGCTCTTCGGCGGTGGCGCGTGGCTCCTCTCGCGCTTCGCCCGGCTCTCGAAGGTGAAGGCAGGCTGGATCGCCGCCGTGGTCTCCTCGATCGCGTTCAGCGCCATCCACTACGTCGGCGCGCTCGGCGACAGCTTCCAGTTCGTCAGCTTCGTCTTCCGCATGCTGGCCGGCCTGTACCTCGTGGCCGTGTACCGCTTCCGCGGCTTCGCCGTCGCCGTTTACACGCACGCGATCTACGACCTGATCGTCTTCTTCGTGCGGTGAAGCTGCTCAGGCCGGGGCGGCGCGTCGAGCGGCCGCGCGAGCGACCCCGATGACGCCGGCGGCGATGGCCGCTGCGCCGAGCACGCTGGCCAGCGTCGGCACCTCGCCGAAGAGCGCGAGGCCCCAAACGAACGCGAAGAGCACCTGCGCGTAGCTGATCGTCGTGGCGCGCGCGGTGCTCTCGAGGTGCAGCCCGCGGGTCATCTGCACCTGCCCGATCTGCGTGGCGACGCCGACCGCCACGAGCAGGAGCCACTCTCGCGGCGTGGGCCAGACCCAGCTCGGGATCGCCCAGGGAAGGGTGGCCGGCACGGCGATGAGCGGGAAGTAGAAGACGATGACGCGCGGGTCGTCGGTGGCGCGGAGGCTGCGCACCGTCACATACGCGCTCGCGGCGCAGCACGCGCCGAGCAGCGCCACGCCGACCGCGACCGGATTGAGCGTGCCGCCGCCGAAGAGGAAGCTCGGCCTGGCGATCGCCACCACGCCGCCGAGGCAGGCCACCGCGCCGATGGCCTCCGCCTTGCCGAAGCGCTCGCGCAGGATGAGCGCCGCGCCGATCGCGCTCAGCACCGGGTTGGTGAAGTGCAGCACCGTCGCGTCGGCCAGCGGCAGGTGCGTGACGGCGTAGAAGTAGCAGGAGAGCCCACCGAACCCGAAGAGCCCGCGCAGGACGAGCAGCTCCTTGCGCACGCCCCAGAAGCCGATCTTCGCGCGCCGGATCGACCACGCGCTGATGAGCAGCGTGACCACGCCGCGCGCGAGGACGATCTGCGCCGTCGGCAGCCGCTGCCCGGCCAGCTTCACCAGCACGCTCATCACGCTGAACGCGAGCGCCGCGCTCAACATGGCCCGCACGCCGGGAGAGAAGGGCAGCCGTTCCGCGCTCATGGCGCGGAGTCCTGGCGCGCCGCGACCGCTCGCACAAGGGACCAATCGCAGAGTTCGGGGGGGCTTTCCGGCCGAGACCATCTCCGCCACGTGGGCCAGCAGGGCGAGCTGGCGCTGCGGCGAGAGCGCTGACTCCGGCTCGTCCATCAGACAGACCCCTTCCTCGACCCGGTTGGCGAGCACCGCCAAGAAGGCCGCCGTGGGAGCGGGTGTGGAGAGAGCGCCCGCCGTAGAGGAGCGCCTTGCGTTGATGGCTCGCGGGCGTCCTGCTATCCCGCGGCGATGCGCCGCGCGGTCCAGGGGCTGTTGATCGGGCTCGCGTCCCTCTCGTGTGGGGCGCAGACGATACGACCCGCGCCCTGCATGTCGGACCGCGAATGCCATGGCGAGCGGATTTGCCATCAGGGCCGCTGCATGTTCGTCGAAGAGGCGCGCGCCTCGATGCACGAGCAGCTCGTCAGCGGCGGCGAGGTCGCCCGGGCCGACACGAGCGCGAGCAGCGAGACCCCGGGCGAGGCCAGTGAAACGCCGACCGAGCCCCCCGAGACGACGCCCGAGCCCGACCGCGCCATGTTCATGGGCGGACCTCGCCGCACCGGGCGCAGCGATTGTCGCGGGCCGGCGACGTTGCCCCAGATCGCGTGGGTGCACCGCACCGGCGCCCGGATCTTTGCGTCACCCGTCGTCGGACCAGACGGGACCATCTACGTCGGCTCGCTCGATCGCACCTTCAACGCGCTGGCGCCCGACGGCAGCCTGCGCTGGCGCTACACGGGCGGCGACAAGTTCTACTCGACCGCGGCCATCGCCGAGGACGGGACCATCTACGTCGGCTGCCACGACCGCTCGCTGGTCGCGCTCACCCCGAACGGCCAGCTCCGCTGGCGTCGCGAGCTGCCGGTGCCGGTCGACGCCAGCCCGGTCCTCGGCGAGGACGGGACCATCTACGTCAGCGCCGACGGGCTCTACGCGATCGATCCGGCCGGCGACGTCCGCTGGCACGTCGCGGCGGCGGGCGAGGTACGGAGCTCCCCCGTGCTGCACCCGGCGGGGCTGGTCCTCTTCGGCACCCTCGACGGGCGGCTGGTCGCGGTGCGCACCGACGGCGAGCCGGCCTGGGAGGCGCGCACGCAGTCGAGCGTCGAGAGCGCCCCGGCGGTCGCGGACGACGGCACCATCTACGTCGGCACCGATTGCGGTCACGTCATCGCGTTCGACGCCGAGGGCAACGAGCGCTGGCGCTTCACGGCCGAGGGCGACGTCCGGGCCACGCCGGCCATCGCGCGGGACGGCACGGTGATTGTCGGCGCCTACGACCAACACCTCTACGCCATCGCTCCTGGGGGCGAGCTCCGCTGGCGCGTGGGCCTCTCGGGGCGGATCCGCGCGTCCGCCCGCGTCGACGCCGACGGTCGCGTCTACGTCGGATCCCAGGATGACCACCTCTACGCCGTGAGCCCCGACGGTCGCGTCCTCTGGGACCGCAACCTCGGCCAGGACATCGACTCCTCGGTCGCCTTCGCCGCCGACGGCACGCTCTACGTCGGCTCCGACGACGGCGGCCTCTACGCGCTCCGCTGACCGCGCACGGACCTCCGCCGCCACGCTGCACCTCCGTCGATTTGACGTGTGGCGGTCCTGCGCTAGATCCGGGCCGTGGGTGTGCGGCGAGCGCCGCCGAACCGCCGAAGAGCCGACACGGCTCCTGGGCGGTCGTCGGCCCAGCCCGCGGAGCGCACACCACCTTCGTTTTCATTTTCGATCCGCTCCGGTCCGCCGCAGCCTCCGCGCGGCCCCTGCACCGCGAGCGAGATTCTTCGAGCTCTCAGATGACAACTCCGAACATCGGACGGGAAGCCGTCCTGAGCGCGCTCGCCGAGCGAGCGCCGCGGGCCATGCACCTCATGGAGGTGGTCAGTGCCCTCAAACTCCCCAAGTCGCGCCGGGACGAAGTGCGCGACATGCTCGACGAGCTCGCCGGCCTCGGCATGGCCCGCGAGATGCCCGGCAACCGCTTCCGCCTCGAGAAGCGCCGTCCCAAGAACGCTCCGCCGCCCAAGGAAGCGCGTGGCGGCGACGAGCTGACCGGCTGGATCTCCATCCACCCGCGCGGCTTCGCGTTCGTGGCCGCCGAGGATGGCGGGCCCGACGTCTTCGTCCCCGGCTCGCTCCTCAAGCACGCGATGCACGGCGACCGCGTACGCATCGTCGCGCGGCCTTCGGCGAAGGGGCGCGATGGCGAGATCCTCGAGGTCGTGCGCCGCGGCGTCAACCGCGTCGCCGGCGTGCTGCGCGCGCGCCGCGGCCGGAGCTGGATTCGAGCCCGGCGATCCGCGCTTGCCCGAGCGCATCGAGGTGGTCGGCACCGTCCCGCTCGGCGTGAAGCCCGAAGACGAGGTGGTCGCCCTCATCGAGAGCTTCCCCCAGTTCGAGGGCGACCGCATGGAAGCGCGCGTCCTCTCCACCCTCGGCGTGCGCGGCTCGGCCGCGGTCGAGGTCGAGAAGATCAAGATCCGCGAGGGCATCGTCGAGGACTTCGACGAGGACGTGCTCGCGGAGGCCCAGGCGTTCGGCACCCGCGTCCCGAAGGACGAGCTCGCTCGGCGCGAGGATTCTCCGCGACCTCGACTTGGTCACCATCGACCCGCCGGACGCGCGCGACCACGACGACGCCGTCTGGGCCGAGCGTCTGGCGGGCGGCGCCTTCCGGGTCGTGGTCGCCATCGCCGACGTCTCGCATTACGTCCGCGAGGGCAGCGCGCTCGACCGGGCGGCGCTCGAGCGGGCCACCTCGATCTACCTGCCCGATCGGGTGATCCCGATGCTGCCGCACGAGCTGAGCAGCAACCTGGCCTCGCTGGTACCGGACGAGGATCGCCTCACGCTGGCCGTCGAGGTGGAGGTCGGACCCAAGGGCGCCATCCGCCGCCACCGCTTCATCGAAGGCGTGATGCGCTCGGGCGCGCGGCTCTCCTACCACGGCGTGGCCCGCGCGCTCCACCTCACCGAACAGGGCGAGCCGCAGCACGAGGCCGAGCGGCGTCGCGAGCTCTTGAGCACGCTCTGGGACGTCTCCAAGGCGCTGCGCGCGCGCCGCCAGCGCCGCGGCTCCATCGACTTCGACCTGCCGGAGCCGCGCATCGTGCTCGACGACGGGGGCGAGCCGATTGACATCCGCCGCTCGCGCACCGACCCGGGCGTCCGCAAGACGTACGCCCTCATCGAGGACCTCATGCTCCTCGCCAACGAGGTCGTGGCCACGGATTTGTCGCGCCGGAAGGTACCGGCGATCTATCGGGTCCACGGTGAGCCGAACGAGGCGAAGATCGCCATCTTCGCGGAGCTGGCCAGCTCGCTGGGCTACGCGCTCGACGAGGACGCCGGCCGCCGGCCGCGCAAGCTCGCCGAGTTCCTCAAGCGCGTCGAGGGCACCACCCACGCCCAGGCGCTGAGCTTCCTCTTGCTGCGCGCCATGCAGCAGGCCGCCTACGACACCACCAACGTCGGCCACTTCGCGCTCGCGGCGCCGAACTACCTGCACTTCACCTCTCCGATCCGGCGCTACCCCGATTCTCGCCGTGCACCGCGTGGTCCGCTCGCTGGTGCGCTCGCATCGCATCGACAAGGGCAAGCTCCAGCAGAAGCTCGCCCAGCAGGCCGCCGCAGCGAGCCGGCTCGAGCGCAGGGGGATGCTGGTCGACCGTGAGGTCAACGATCTGTACCGCGCGCTTCTGATGAAGGATTGCGTGGGCGAGAGCTTCGACGCGACCATCACCGGCGTGGCCGAGCACGGCCTCTACGTGACCTTCGAGCAGCCCTTCGTGGAAGCGCGGGTGCCGATTGATACGCTCGGTGACGACTGGTACGAGCTCGACTCGCTCGGGCTGCGGCTGGTCGGCGCCCGCTCGGGCCACTCGTTCGCGCTCGGCGACCGGCTGACCGTCCGCCTCGAGAACGTGTCCGTCCCCGAGCGCTCGCTGACCGCGGCCATCGAGGAGAAGCTTCCCGACGACCGCGAGCTGCTCGGCCCCGGCCCCCGCCGGCGGCGCGAGGGACGCAAGCCCGGGCGGCAGAGCGACGAGCGGGGGAAAAAGGGTCGCGGCAAGGATCACCGCGGAGCGAGCTCGAAGTCCGGCGGCAAACCCGCCAAGGCCCAACGGACGCGCGGCAAGCTCAGCGAGCAGCCCAAGAAGAGCCGCCGCACCAAGAAGCGCTGACAGGCTGTCGATCGCGGCACAGCTCGCGCCGTCGCATTCGGTGGCGCAGCGTGCCGGAACCCTCGCGCCGAAATGGCTGCGCGGAAATGGCTGCGCGGAAATGGCTGCGCGGAAATGGCTGCGCGGAAATGGTTCTTCCGCGCTCGATGTCCCAGACCGTATACTCCTCGCGCTCCGGCGGCGTCCGGACGAAGGGGAGATGGGATGACAGCTCGAGCTCTGTGGATTGCGACGCTCGCGATGGGCCTCGTCGCGTGCGGAGGCAACACGCCGACCGGATCTCCCGACGGGGCGACCGGACATCCGGACGCGGGCACCCAGATGGGGTTCACGATGCCGACGCTGGACGCGCTCGCGGCGTACACGGAGTCGACGGATAGCTTCGACCCGGCCACGCTCGACTACTCCTGTCTCGGCTCGCGCACGAGGCCGACCGGCGGCGATCCGGTCGACGTCACCTTCCAGCTCCGCGATTTCCAGGACGGGTTCGCGGTCGCCGACACCGACTTCTGGCTCTTCACCGACGACGTCATCGCGGACACCTGCGCGGCCCCGAACTGCCAGATGTTCACCACCGACTCGATGGGGAACGCGGCCGTGACCATGCCCGCCGGCGGCTGGTACGCCTACCGCGTGATGCCGCACATGGGCCTGCGGAACATGGACACCGTCTTCGGCGTGTTCCAGTACAACGAGCCGGCACCGATGGCGGCGGGGATGAGCGTCACCGGGAACTCGGTGTCGGGCGTCACCATCGACCTCGTACCGCTCTCGCTGGGCGTCACGCGCGTCGACGGTCGGGCCATCCTCGCCGGCCGGATTCTCGGACTGCAACGACGGGTACGTCGAGAACGCGGTCGTCCGGGTGTACGACCCCGACGGCAACCCCATGCTCCCGAGCGAGCTCAACGACGCGCCGCACTACAACTACTTCAACGGCACCGTCTCGAACGATTTGCCGAACACGTTGCAGTCGGCGAGCAACGTCGACGGGCTCTACACGGTCATCCAGGTGCCTGTCGAAGACGACCGCCCCTACCGCGTCGAGGCGTGGGGCAACCTCGACGGCACCTTCACGATGCTCGCGTGCGAGTCGGCCCGCATCTTCGCCAACGCGGTCACCATCCTGAACCTCGGGCCGGTTCGCAGCGACGGCCCCACCGCTTGCGGCGGCTGAGACCCGCGCCGAGCTGTCCATGCGCGCCGATGGGTGATTCTGGCTCGTGTTCCCGCTCCGGACGCCGTTCGGGGCTCGTGCGAGTAGCACGAGCCCACCTCTTCGTTCGGAGCTCGAGCCGTACCGTCGGCTCCGAAGCTCGTGCCGGCTCGCGTGGGAACCGGGAACGAACTTCGAAGCCGCCGGTACGAGGTCGTTGACTTTCGGCGCCTCGACGGAGGAAAACCGCCGATGTGGGGGGCGCCAGCGCGCCACCGGGAGGAGCGATGAGGAACGCAGCGCCGGCCATCTCGTGCCTGCTGATGTTGGGGTGGGCGTCGTTGGTCGCGGCGCAGGCTCCCGAGACGAGCCCGTCCGAGGCGGACGCGACGGACGACGCATCGAGCGGCGCGCCCGAAGGCGCGGACGCTACCGACGCGGACGCTGCTGACGCGAGCGCGGGCACCTCCGGGCACTCGGCCGGTGGGAGCGAGGCGCCCGCGGCCGAGGTCGAGGAAGAGACCACAGAAGACGAGGTGGAAGACGAGGCTGCGCCGCCGCCGCCACCCCCTCCGCCTCCGCCTCCGCCGCCCCCGCCGCCCCCGCCCGCCGAGACAGCGGACGCGTCTGCCGACGACACGGACGGCGACGGCGAGGAGAGCGAGCACCACGACGACATCCCGATCTCCGTTCAGCTCCACGGCTACTACCGCGCACGTCTGGTGACGGTGGATTCGCAGCCGGTCCCGGGGAACACGCCCAGCCGGGATGCGGCGGGCCACGCGGCCTACGGCTTCATGCGCTTGCGGCTCAACCCCACGGTCACGTTCGGCAGCGACCACGAGCAGCCGGTGGCGGCCCTGCACGCGCAGATTGACGCGCTGGACAACGTCGTCTTCGGCGACAACGGGCGCCTCACGGGGACGCCGCTCTTCGCCAACGACCCGAGCGCCAGCTCCATCCTCAGCGGCAACCCGGTCGACTACTTCTACCTGCGCCGCCTCTGGCTCGAGTTCATGACGCCGATCGGGCAGATCCGGATTGGCCGGCAGCCGACCCAGGGCGGCATGGGCCTGCTCTTCAACGACGGCAACGGCTTCCGGAACGACTTCGGCGACGCGCTGGTCGGCACGACCTACGACCGCATCCTCTTCGCGACGCGGCCGATGTCGATCTTCAACTACCTGACCAACGGTGACTCGCGGCCGACGCCGCTGATCTTCGCCATCGCCTACGACTGGTTGGTGGAGGACGCGCTCGGGGTCGGCACGACGACCAAGCCGCGCTCGCCGATCCCCTACGCGTGGTTGACCGGCGGCGAGGACGACGTGTGGCAGACGTCGCTGGTGCTCGCGTGGGAAGAGGAGGACTTCAACTCGAGCGTCAACGCGGCCGACGAGCTCACGGCGGGGTTGATCGTCACCCACCGCGGGCAGGACGCCACCGGGAGCAACATCTACATCGGCGACGCCTTCTGGCGCCTGCGCTGGTCCGCGTTCGGACGGCGGGGGCCGCAGATCTACACCGAGGGCGAGCTCTACACGATCCAGGGCACGACCTACGGCGTCGCGCTCTTCAGCCCGATGGGCACCGTGGATCCGGTCACCGGTCGCACCGGCGCGCAGGGCGGCGCGAACGTCTGGGGCGGCGCCGCGCGCGTCGGGCTGGACGACGACCTCTGGTCGGCCCGCTTCGAGTCGGGCTTCTCCACCGGTCAGCCGGGCGCGATCACCGCCGTCGGGAGCTACTCCCAGCTCACCCAGCGGGCGAACAATCCGGCCTATCAGGTCGGCCTCCTGCTCTACCCGTTGGTGCTCGCGGTGCGCACGGCGAACGCCTACAGCACCGCGTTCGACGCGGTGTGGTCCAACGGCGGCGTGTGGAACTCGGCGTACTTCCTCCCGCAGGTGCGGGTGCGGCCCATCCCGGGGCTCGAGCTCATCGGGCAGTTCCTGGTCGCCTTCGCCGACCAGCTCAACACCCCGCTGAACAACACCAACCCGACCGGCGCCACCAGCTGCCTCTTCGCCGGCGAGCAGTGCCTGCTCGGCTGGGAGGCGGACCTGGCGATCAAGGTCCACTGGGGCCCCCACGACGAGATGCGTTGGAGCAACGAATTCGGCATCATGAACGCCGGCCCGGCGCTCGGTCCGAAGCTCGCCCAGTCGCTGATGTGGACGGCCCAGAGCCGTATCGCGTTCGTCTTCTGAAGGGCAGCTCGCCGAGCCTCGACGCACGCGCTCCTCGCCCCGGAGAGCGAGCGTCGGAGTGAACCTCGTTCACTTTCTGTTTCTCGGTTGTCGAGATCAGAAGTAAAATCAATGGTTTGGCGCGTCGCAGGGAACGCTTTCCGCGTCGAGAAGTGAACCTCGTTCACTGTTCGAGCTTTGGACGCGGCGTAGCGGGCGGTCGAACGCCCTCCGAGACGAGGGGGACCGGCGGCCGGCGTGAACCTCGTTCAGTGGCAGCGCGCTTCGTTCTCGCCGCAGGCGAAGCGGACGTGCAGATGGTCCCGGTGGTTCGGGAAGTGCCGGATGACTCCGTCGTGGTGCCAGCGCCCGCGCGGGTACTGGAACCAGCGCTCGAGCTCTTCGGTGGTGGCGCCGCGCCGGCGTGCTTCACGGTAGAGCGGGGCCTGCAGCGCGTAGTCGACGAAGATCGCCTCCGCTTCGTCCCGGCGGAGCCACTGGCGGAGCAGACGCCAGGTGCGCCGGACGTCGAGCTCGTCAGGGTCGACGCGGCGGAGCGGGCACCCTTCGCCGCCGCAGCCGTGGCGCTGGTAGTAGGTGATGTCGACGTCGCGCCCTGCCTGGTGGCTGCGGTGATCGTCGATGGGCCCGCCGCCGGGCAGGCTGGCGTCGTGAACGCGTACCCGCGGGCCATCGCGCTCCGCGCGGGCCACGGCGTCGAAGGCGTGGGTGAGCCGCAGGGCGGTGAGGCGGGTGGCCCAGCTCCGATCCGGGTTGCGCAGGACGTAGGCGGGATGCTCCGGCACCGGCACGTCGCCTAGGATCCAACCGCAGGTCGGTGCGCCCACGCTCTCGCTGGGACGGCCCGGGCGGACCGAGAGCTCCGTGCCCGGCCGGAGCGCGCGCGGCTCCACATCTGGGTTCCAGCGGCGCAGGTCGTCGACGCTCACCGCGTAGTGGCGCGCGATGCGGGTGAGGGTCTCGCCCTCGCGCACGCGGTGCGAGGTCGTGCTGACGGGGACGTGCAGGTGGGCGCCGACGGCGAGATGCTCGAGATTGACGCCATCGTTGGCCCGGGCGAGATCCTCGACGCTCACCTCGAGGCGTGCGGCGATGGCGGACGCGGTGTCGCCCTCGCGAACCTCGACGCTCTCGTCGTGCGGGTCGTGGCCGCCGGGCAGGCGCAGCGTGCGGCCGACCTCCAGCCGGCCGTGCAGGTCCGGGTTCTCCTCGCGGATGGCGTCCAGCGAGACGCCGAAGCGGATGGCGATGCAGCCGAGGGTGTCGCCGGGGACGATCGTGTAGCGGAGGACGTCCGGCGGCTCCACGGTCAGCGCCTGGCCGACGACGATGCGGTCGCCCTCGATGTCGTTGAGCTGCCGCAGCGCTTCGACGCTGGTGTCGTAGCGGCGCGCGAGCGCGTCGAGCGACTCGCCCGCCGCGACCACGTGGACGTGGGGATCGGCCCATGCCTCGGAGGTGACCGAGAGCGCGAAGAGCGCGGCGAAGAAGGCCGCGGAGCCGTGAACCCGTGCCCGCACTGCTGCCGATGGTAGTGAGCGAGCGCGATCGGCCCAAAAAAGAGACGCGTCCCACCGGACCGTCGGCGCGATGGCGGCGAGCCGTTCGGTGGCGGCAACGGTCGAGGGGAGCTGTGAGGCGTCGTGCGCGCGGTTAGGGCGCGGACGCCGCCCGCGTGGTGACGGGAGTGTTCTCGACCCGACCTTTCAGGCGGCGCCGTCGACGGTCGCCGCGTCGTCGGGTGCGGAGGCGTCGGGTGCGGAGGCGTCGCTCGCGCCGGCGTCGTCCAGCGAGGCGTCTACGGCTCCGCCGTCATCCATCGCGCCGCCGTCGTTCATCGCGCCGCCGTCGTCCATCGTGCCCGCGTCGGGCATCCCGGCGTCGGGCGTCGGCGTGGTGGGCGCCGTCAGCGTCGTCACCTCGCCCAAGACGCAGACCGGCTGGGCTCCGCTCGGGCAGGTCACCGCTTGACCGGCGCCGCCACACGTCGGTAGGGGGCGGCAGTAGGTCGTTCCGGGATAGCCGGGGTAGGCGTCGCAGCCCAGCTGCGTGCCGCTGACGACGGGCGGCACGCGGACCAACCCGCCCGTATCCGGATCGTAGCTGCCTTCTCCCGTCGTCGGGTCGTAGACCGCCGTGCTGCACACGGCGACCTTGCCGGCGTTGCACTCCACGACCACGCGCGGGCGCATGGGGGTTCCGTGATCCACGCAGCGCGGAGTCTCGGCGCACGCGGAGGCGAGCATCGGAACGAGGACGAACAGGATCCTGACCAGCCGCATGTCGCGGAGAATACGCGAGCGCGACGGGGATTGTCATCAGAACGTAGCGCGGCGCTCCACCTCGTCCCGGAGGCGGGACGAGCCGTGGGAGCGCACGGAATCGACGGGCTCATCGCGCTCGGCGACCTGCCCCGCGACCTCCGGCGCGCGTCAGTTGAGCCAGCGAGGGCCGTCGTCGTCCGCGCCGCCGCGCACGACCTTCAGGTCGGGGCCGCCGCGCCGGCGGGTGGGCGGCTTTCGCTTCGGCGTGCGCGGCCGGATCATCCACTTGGCGAAGCCGACGCCGGCGCCGAGCGCGCTCGCGTAGTCGACGAAGATGAAGGGGTCGTGCTGCATGATCGCCACGAGCGCGGAGATCCCGAGGCCGATCGCCAGCGCCGTCCATACCCGCATGGGGATGACGAACATGAAGAGGATCTCGCGGTTGCCCGCGATGACCGGGAAGGCGCCGAAAGCCGCCAGCGCGATCGGCGTCGGGCCCGCGATGAGGGGGGTCCGAATCTGGAGCCCGAGCGAGAAGAGCAGGGTGCCGAGCGCCATGACCGCGAGCGCCGACGCGAGCGCGCCGGCGGCGGCGAGCTGCATCGTGCGTTTGGCCCCGAAGCGCTCCTCGAAGGGCGCCAGGAAGAAGTAGACGAAGAGCAGCGTGAGCCCGAGCGAGAAGAGCATGTTCGGGATCGGCTGCTCGACGGCCCAGTAGGTCAGCGGCTGCCAGAGCCAATGCAGACCCGGCGCCGGATTCAGCGCCAGCAGTTGGAAGAGCCGCAACGGCGTGAGGCTGTTGACCAGCGCCACGACCACGAAGGTCGCCACGATGGTGATGAGGAGCTTCTTGACCGTCGGGGTCAGCCTGGGGAACTGAAACTGCACGCCTGTTTCATGTAGCCATGTCGCCCCATGCAGGCAACCGCGGGGATTCAGAGCGAGCTCAGCTCGATGGCCGCGCCCCCGGCGAGGGTGAGGTGGTCGCCGGGCATGGGTGAGAAGCTCTCGGGCGCGGTCTCGCCGACCACCGAGCCGTCGGCGGCCAGCGCCCGAAGGCGTACCGCGTAGTCGGCGTTTCCCGCCACGCGGTTTCCGACCTCGCCCACGGTGCAGGGCTCGCTGCCGCCGCCGGCCACCGTCCCGCTCGCGGTCTCGAAGTAGAGCTCGACCGCGTCGATGCCGGCCGCGTCGCAGGTGTCGAAGGTCGGGGTCGCGCCGTCCAGCGTGTAGGTCGCGCTGATGCGGGCGCTGAGGAAGTCGACCGGATCGACCGTGACGTGCCCCATCTCGGTGGCGTCGATCGTCTGCTCGGGGCCGGTGCCGATGACGGTGGCGCCGTTCAAGGCCTCGACCCGCACCGTCCAGGTCCCGGCGAGGATCACGCGGTTCGGGCTGGTGTCGAGACACTCGACCTGGCCGTCCATCGTACAGGCGCGGTTCGCGTAGCAGGAGGGCGACGCGCTCGCGCTGCAGCTGGCGCACTGATGGATGAGCGCGCCGACGGGCACGGGGCGCAGGCCGTCCAGGAAGACCACACGGACCTGGTTGGCGCCGAGCTCCTGGCAGCGCTCGCTCGTCGGATAGGCCCCGTCGATGGTCCACGAGGCCTCGAGCGAGGTGTCGTTCCCGACCGGTTTGAAGTCGGTGATCTTCACGCAGCCCGTCGCGAAGAGCGCGAGCAGCGCGAGGAGGGCGACGCGAGGGGAGGGCGCAGGGCGATGAGGGCTCGGGGGGCGCACGGAGGGCATCGTAGTACCGGTCGATCCGGGTCAGGGCCCCGAGTAGGCCGCTTCGCACGACGCGAACGCGAGGCCGCCGTCTGCGTCGAGGGTTGCTTCGCACGGTGGCTGAACGGTCCACAGCGTGGGAGCACCGGCCCCGTTCTTCCCCTCGAAGTAGAGCCGGTAGGTCCCGGGCGCGAGCGTGGCTCGGGTCACGGTCACTCGTTCGGCGCAGGTGATCTCGCCTCCCGAGTCGGCGAGGTTCGGCGTGACGGTGCCGCCGGCGTCGACGTAGTCGAGGTGCCAGCTCATCCGCCCGACGCCCGCCGCGGCGCAGCTGGTCGGTGTCCCCGAGGCGGGGGCGTCCCACATCGTCGTGACCTGCACGATGGGCCGCTCGAAGCGGAAGTCGAACGCCAGGGAGACCGGTGTGTCCGCCGTGATGGTGATCGGCTCGACGAGATCGTCGGTGCTGAGGAGCTCGCCCGCGGGGCCGCGCAGCTTGGCGGAGGCGAGGTAGTCGCCGGCCGCGAGGATCGGCGCGCCGCTGTCCCAGCTCCCGTCCGCGCAGGCGATGCCCGAATGGATCGTCGCGGGCGAAGTGCGGGCCGAATCGCTGGCCGCGTAGAGGATGACGTCCACCGTCGAGCCCGAGACCGCGCCGCAGGTCGCGCTGCCCGTGCCGGCGCCGCCGATCGTCCAGCTCGCCGAGACCGCCGCGCTCGTCCCACTCGGGTCGAAGCGCGCGCTTCCGTCGAAGTCGACGGACGTGAGCACGATGTGCCCACCGACCGCCGCCGTCTCGATCGTCTCCTGCGCGCCGAGCGAGATGGTGTTCCCGTCCGCGTCGATGGCCACCAGCGCCATCGTCCAGGTCCCGCTCGCGACGACCCTTTCGGGGCTCGTATCGAAGGCGCCGCGCTCGCAGGGGAACACCAGCGCGGGATGATCGGAGGTGTGGTCGCCGCGGTAGAACCGCACCCGCACGTAGTCGATGCCGAGCTCGCTGCACGTGGCGACGCTGGCCGGCTGACCCTGGACCGTCCAGCTCCCGGCGACGGTGTCGGCGGTGCCGACCGGGTCGAAGGTGACCTGCGCGACGCAGGAGCTCAGCGCGAGCGCGGCGATCGACGTCGACAGGAGGGAGAGCTGCTTCACGACGACTCCATGGTCCGCTGCCCGTCCGCCGGGAGCAACCCAGAGCTTGGCGCGCCGACCAGGAACCCTCCCGTCTGTCGCGCCGCGTGGGCCCGCTGCGCAGCCCCTCGGCGACGCTCGCATCGCCTCGTCGTCGAACCACGCATCGGATCCAAGGCGCTCGACCGTCCAGGTTCCTGGCCAGGGCTCGTGCTGGCACGTCTCGGCACGTATTGACCCAAGAGATCGAATGCTTAGTTTGGGCGTGCGCTCGAGAGACGGCGAGCTTCGGTCCCCGAGATTCGGGGCGCTCGCCCTCGACGGGCGGTGGCATCGCCCGGGCCTCGCGCCCGAGAGGAGAAGGAACATGCGGATGATGCGTTGGGATCCCCTTGCGGAGCTGTCTCGTCTGGACTCCGATTTCGGACGCCTCGTATTCGCGGACCCGCCTCGAGCGCGTGCGCGTTTCGAGCCGACGGTCGACGTCGTGGACGAGGAGGACGGGTTCGTGTTGCTCGCGGACGTACCCGGGATGAAGGCCGAGGAGCTGTCGATCCAAGTGGAGGATGGCGTCCTCACCATCGCGGGAGAGCGCAAGCTCGCGAAGCCGCCCGAGGGCGCTCAGCGCAAGGTGCAGCACGTGGAGCGACGCTACGGAGCGTTCCGGCGGGCGTTCACCCTGCCGAAGAGCGCCGACGGCGAGCAGGTCGAGGCATCGCTCGACGCCGGGGTGCTCATCATCCGCGTCCCGAAGAAGAGCTCGCCGGAGAAGCGCCTCATCGAGGTGAAGAGCCTCAGTTGAGGGAGTATTCCGAGGAATTGCGGAGCGGCCGGGCGTCTTGAGATGGTGCTCACAGAACTTCGCGCCAGCCCTCCCGCATCGGCCTCGAGCGTTCTACAACTATCTCGACGGGGCCGCGCGGCTGTGCCCCTCCCCCCCTTGGCCGCGCGGCTTCCGTCCCCTTCGTCTCCGAGGAACGGCTTGGACCTTCCTCTCGCTCGAACAGCGATTCCGGTGTTGCCGGCGCGGTCGTGCCCCTCCCCCCCGTGACCGCGCCGGCGCACCATCTTCCTCCCCGAGGAAGAGCGTAACCCTCCCGTGAGGGGAACGTATCGAAACTAAGGCGTCATCGGCGCGGTCGTGCCCCTCCCCCCCTTGGCCGTGCCGGTGACGCCCCTCTCTCCCCGCGCTCTCGGTGAGCGCGAACGATGAGGACGATGTCGGCGGTGTCGGTGTGACCGTGCCCCTCCCCCCCTTGGTCATGCCGGCGCCGCCCCTTCTTTCGGCGGGAACGCGCGCAGCCCCTCTCCCCACTCTCCTCCCCATGCGCGCGTGACCGCCTTTCTCCGGCGGCGCCGGCGCGGTCGTACCCCTCCCCCTCCTGACCGCGCCGGCGTCGCCTTCTCTTCGCGACCGGGGCCAATTTCAGCGCCGGACGCCGACGAATGCTGCCTGATCGCTTTGGGCGCGCCGCCGGTGAAAATGGCCGGGTTTTGGCGCCTCAGAGACCCAAATGCGGCAAGACGCCGACGGCGATCGAGTCGCCGCGGCGTCCTCCCAGGTTGGCGCTCCCCCCGGTTCGCCTAGATACTGGTCCTGACGGCGCCGCGCGGCCGTGCCCCTCCCCCCCGTGGCCGCGTTGGCGCCGTCCTTTTTAGCAAGCGAGGCACGATAGCGGAAGCGAAAAAGCCGCTCGCTGTCGATCGTCGCTCTCGCGATACCGGTGCGTGCATCGTGCGCGTCGGGGTCGGGTCGCGGGGGACCCGCATCGTGGGCTCGCCGAAACGAGAGAGCTGCGGCGACACGAGAACGAGCAGCGACACGAGAACGAGCGGCGAACCGAGAACGAGCGGCGAACCGAGCGCGCTGCGGCGAAATGAGAACGAGCGGGCCAGCCCTCAGAGGCCGCCCGCTCGTCGTCGTGGAAGGCGAGCTCAGCTCGCGGTGGCGCGCGCGCCTTCCTCGGTCGAGCTGCTCTTGCCGCTGCCCAGATCCGCGAACGCGTCGTCGACGAGCTGCTGCTGCTCGAGCTCGTGCGCGTGCTTGGAGCCGGTGGCCGGGCTCGCGCTCGGCGGGCGCGACACGCAGCGGAGAGGCAGGCGGTTGCCGAGGAGCTGCGGGAGGTGTGCGTTCAGGTAGTACCAGGCGCCGCTGTTGAACGGCTCTTCCTGGACCCAGACCAGCTCGGTGCCGTCGGCGTAGCCCGCGAACACGTCGCGCACCTCCTGCGGGCGCAGCGGGTAGAGCTGCTCGAAGCGCACGATGGCGACGTCGTCGCGGCCGGCCTTTTCACGACCGGACATCAGGTCGTAGTAGACCTTGCCCGAGCACGCGAGCACGCGCCGGGCCTTCTTCGCCGGGACCTCGCGGTCGGGGATGATCCGCTGGAACGAGCCCTCGGCCAGCTCCTTCAGCGTCGAGGCCGCCTCAGGGGCGCGCAGCAGCCGCTTCGGGGACATGACGATGAGCGGCTTGCGCCACCGCCGCTTCACCTGCCGGCGCAGCGCGTGGAAGATCTGCGCCGACGTCGTCAGGTTGCAGACCATCATGTTGTCCTCGGCGCAGAGCGAGAGGTAGCGCTCGAGGCGGGCGCTGGAGTGCTCGGGCCCCATGCCCTCGAAGCCGTGCGGCAGGAGCATCACCAGCCCGCTGAGCCGGTGCCACTTGTCCTCGGAGGACGAGATGAACTGGTCGATCAGAACCTGCGCGCCGTTGGCGAAGTCGCCGAATTGCGCCTCCCAGATGACCAGGCCGTCGGGCGAGTCGAGGCTGTAGCCGTACTCGAACCCGAGCACGCCCGCCTCCGACAGCGAGCTGTCGTGGACCTCGAAGCGACCCTGCCCATCCGCGATGTGGTTGAGCGGCACGAAGGGGGTGCCGGTCTCCGCGTTGTAGAGGACGGCGTGGCGGTGCGAGAAGGTGCCGCGCTCGACGTCCTGGCCGCTGATGCGCACGTTCACGCCCTCGGAGAGGAGCGACGCGTAGGCGAGGGTCTCGCCGCTGCCCCAGTCGACCGGCGCCTCGCCGTGGCCCGCCTTACGGCGGTGCTGCAGCATCGCCTTGGTCTGGCGCAGCATCTTGAACCCTTCCGGCACCGTGGTGATGCGGTCCATCAGGTGCCGCAGGGTGTCGGCGGGGACGGCCGTGTCGGAGTCGGGCGTCTCGAGGTCGGGGCCGCCACGGTAGCCGCCCCAGATGCCGCCGAACGCGCTCGTCTCGAAGTGGTGGTTGGTGTGCCGGACCTCTTCGAGCGCCGCCTCGAAACGGTGGCGGCTGCGGCTGGCGATCTCGGTCGCCTCGTCGAGCGTGATCTTCCCGTGGGTGACCAGCTGGTCGACGTAGACCTCGCGGACGCTCTTCTTCTTGTCGATGGCCGCGTACATGAGCGGCTGCGTGAAGCGCGGCTCGTCGGCCTCGTTGTGACCCCACTTGCGGTAGCAGTAGAGGTCGATGACGACGTCGCGCCCGTAGCGCTGCCGGTACTCGGTGGCGAGCTGGGTGACCTGCGCCACGGCCTCCGGGTCCTCGCCGTTCACGTGGAAGACGGGGCAGCGGAGCATCCGTGTGATGTCGGTGCAGTAGCGGGTGGAGCGCGCGTCTCGGAGCGCCGTCGTGAACCCGATCTGGTTGTTGATGACGACGTGGACGGTGCCGCCCGTCGAGTAGCCGCGCAGGCCCGAGAGGTTGAGCGTCTCTGCCACGACGCCCTGGCCGATGACCGCAGCGTCGCCATGGATGAGGAGCGGGAGCACGCGCTTGCGCTCCTCGTCGCTGCGCCGATCCTGCTTGGCGCGGACGCGGCCCTCGACCACCGGGTTGACGAACTCGAGGTGGCTCGGGTTGAAGCTCAGCGTCAGGTGCACCTTGCGGCCGTCGATGGTGCGGTCGGTCGAATGGCCGAGGTGGTACTTGACGTCGCCGCTGCCGAGGTAGCGCTCCGGATTGTTGTCCTCGAACGCCGCCAGGATGTCCTGCGGGCTGAGCTCGAGGACGTTGATCAGCACGTTCAGCCGGCCGCGGTGGGCCATGCCGATGACGATCTCCTCGACGTCGCGCGGCGCGCAGTGCTCGATGATCAGCTCGAGCATCGGGATGATGCTCTCGCCGCCTTCGACGCTGAAGCGCTTGGCGCCGATGTACGTGCTGTGGAGGAAGCGCTCGAAGGTCTCGGCGTCCGTGAGCTTCGTCAGGATGCGGAGCTGCGTCGCGCGGTCGAGGTCGAGGTGGTTGGAGGTGTCCTCCATCCGGTGCTGGAGCCACCGACGCTCATCGGGGTCCTCGATGAACGTGAACTCGGCACCGATGCTCCGGCAGTAGGTCTCCTGGAGCCGGTGGACGATCTCGCCGAGCGAGAGCTTCCGGTTGCCGTACGCGAACAGGGTTTCGGGATCGACGTCCGGGAGGCCGAAGGTCTCGAGGCTCAGATCGAAAGGCGGGTGCTCCGCCAGCCCGAGCGGGTCGAGCTGCGCGAAGAGGTGGCCGCGCACGCGGTACGCGTTGACCATCGCGCTGACCCGCGCCTGGAGCTCCACCGCGGCCTGCGCTTCTGCGCTCGGTGGGATCGACCCTGTGAAGGTCTGCACCACCTCGGCCGTCGGCGGCAGCGCGAACACGCCGCTGGAGGTGCTGCTCGCCGGTGGTCCGGCGATCGGTGCCGCGGCGCCGTTCGGACGGGGCGCGTGACCCGCCTGCCGCGCGAGCCCATCGAAGTATTTCCGCCAGGACTCAGGAACCGCCGCGGGGTTCTCTTGGTAGCGGAAGTAGAGCTCTTCGACCAGAGCCTGGTTGACGCCGAAGTCGTAAACCATCGTCGCCTTTCGCGCCGTCCCGCCGGTGAGCGCCCCGCGAGAAGACTGTCGGGGACCGAGGCCCTGTGCCTCGGAAAGCCATGTTGCGCGTTTGTTTCCCTGGGATGGTAGCCGCGTTCCCGGACGGGGACCACCCCCAGGGCGGGGTGGCGCCGCTCGATCGGCGGGATCAGACGTTCTAGCCCAGCGCGAGGTCCATGGCGAGCGCTCGTGCTTCGTCGCGCGGCACTTCGTCGAGGAGATCGAAGCGCGCGCGGGCGAAGCGGGCGGCGGCGGCGCGGGTTCGGGCGTCGCCGTGGGCGCTCAGCGCGTACTGGCCCTGGCGGACCAGGAGCGCGAGCTCGATGGAGCGGCCGAGGGTGAGCGCGAAGCGGCGCGCGCCCGCCTCCACGTTCAGCGGGTCGCGGCTCATGGTCTCCATCAGCCAGCCGCCGGCGCGCTGGATCGTCGACAGCGCCTTCGCGCCGAGCGCGGCCAGCGTCGCGTCCTCGACCTTCACCATCTCGGCCACCTCGCTCGCGAGCACCTCGAACGCCTCGCGATCGCGGCTGAGCGCGCGCAGCACGTCGAGCGAGAGGACGTTGGTCGTGCCTTCCCAGATCGGCAGGACCTGTGCGTCGCGGAGCAGCACGGGAAGCCCGGTGTCCTCCACGTAGCCTGCGCCGCCGAAGCACTCGAGCACCTCGCTGGCCACCGCGACGGCCTGCTTGGCGGTGGTGAGCTTGGCGATCGGCGTCAGCAAGCGGAGCAGCGCCTGCGCACGGTCGTCGGCCTCGCCCGCCTCGAGCTCGCCGAGCAGCTCCACCGCGAAGAACGCGAGCTGGAGAGCGCCTTCGTACTCGGCCTGCAGCCCGGCGAGGGTCTCGAGGTGGAGCGGTTTCTCCGAGAGCGGGGCGCCGAACGCGACCCGGCGCTTCGCGTAGTCGCGGGCCAGGGCGATGCCGCGCCGCATCCCGTTGACGCTGCTGACCGCGTTCCAGGTGCGGGTGATGTTGAGCATCGGCGTGATGTTGCGGACGCCGCTGTCGAGGCCCTTGACCGGCGTGGCCGGCGTGCCGCGGAGCATCAGCTCGGCGGTCGGCACCTTCCGCGTGCCGAGCTTGTCCTTGAGGCGGTTGATCTCGATGTTCTGCAGGCGGCCTTCGGCGTCGCGCAGCTCCACGAAGAAGAGCGCCAGGCCGCGGCCGCCGGGCCCGTTGCCTTCGGGGCGGCCGAGCGTGAGCGCCATCTGGCTGGTGGTGGCCGAGGTGAACCACTTGCGGCCGTAGAGGCGCCAGGTGCCGTCCGCGTCCTGCTTGGCCTCGGTCTCCGAGATGCCGACGTCCGAGCCGCCGGTCGACTCGGTCATCCACTGGCCGCTGGTCCAGAAGGTCTTCGGATCGCGGCTGGTGAGGTGGGCCAGGGCGCGGTCGGCGATCTCGGCGTTGCCGCTGTCGAGGAGCGTGCGGGCGGCGCCGTCGGTCATCGCCAGCGGGCACGAGTACACGTCGGTCGAGGGGCCGAAGAGGTGGACCAGGGCGAACTGGTGGACCCGCGAGAAGCGACCGTGCTTGCGCTCGTAGGGCGTGGCGATGAGGCCGCGCTCGGCCGCGAGCTGCTCGGCGCGCTTCCACAGCGGGGTGATCTCGATGTGATCGGCGCGCTCGCCCCAGGGGCTCCACTGCGTGAGCACGGGCTCGGCGAGCCGGTCTTCGCGCTGGAGCCGGTAGAGCTCGTCGCCCGCCAGCTCCCCCATGTCGCGGAGCTCGGGCTCGATGTCGCGCAGCACGTCGGCCGGCAGCGCGCGCTTCAGGTATTGCTGGAGCGTGCGATCTCCATCGTACTGGTTGCCGAGCTCGGGCGGCGGCTGGTTGAAGGGCTGCATCGGTTCGGATCCTCCTCTCGACAGCGAGGTATACGACGAGCGGCGCGGTCGCGTCAGGTCGGCAGGGGGTAGGGCGCGAAGTGGGCGTCCGGGAAGAAGGTGCGGCGTCGCATCACATAGGCGTGCAAAGGCCGGCCCATCTCGGCGCCGATGCGGATCACCGCGGGCTGGCTGGTGCCGCCGCGAAAAGACTGCGCCCCGCGCGCAACCATGCCCTCGAGCAGCAGGCGGTAGAGGCTTCGCAGGATCCCCCGTCCGCGCAGCGAGGGCGCGAGCACCAGGCTCATCCCGGCCACACGCCCGAAGCTGGGATCCGGGCGGACGCTGGCCGAGAGGTGGCCGAGCAGGCGCCCGTCGCCGATGAGCGCGCGCTGGAGGTGCTCGGGTCGGTCCAGATCCTCGGTCGAGAGACGCCGCATGCGCGCCAGGTGGGCATCGTTGGCGCCGAACCAGCAGTGCTCCGGGTGGGCGGCGAAGGTCTCGCGGTGCAGGGCCAGGCTCTCGTCGAGGCGCTCGGGCGTGAGCGGCTCCAACGTCACGCCCCACGGCGAGAGATCACGCGGCGGATCGGAGCGCGCGACCAGACGCGCGAGCGCGCGCTTCGGGTCGCCGGCGAGCTGGAGTGAATTCACGCCCACGCCGCGGGCCCTGAGCGCTC
Source organism: uncultured Pseudomonadota bacterium (assembly GCA_963832725.1). Classification (GTDB taxonomy): domain Bacteria; phylum Myxococcota_A; class Polyangia; order Polyangiales; family Sandaracinaceae; genus JAEZBP01. Next base: position 227,367 of record CAWHVG010000005.1, on the reverse strand, counting down.
GGAGCGCCTCGACGTAGGAGGCGTCGACCAGGAGATCGAGGTCGGCCTCCATCCTCGGCAGCTCTTCGTCGAGCACTTCGGCCAGCCAGCGGTCGATGTGCGGGACGTCGAGCTCGTAGTCGATGAGGACGCTGCTGACCGGGGCGCCGTACCAGGGGCTCGGATCGTGGCGCCAGGCGAAGACGGCGGCGACGCGGCCCGTGTGCTTCGCGGCGTGCACTGTGCCTTCGCGGTGGACGGGCGTGATCCGCTCGCGGGTGGCCTCTTCCGCTTCCGGGGAAGGGATGAAGCCTGCCTGCCGGGCGCGGGCGGCGACGCGCAGCCGGGCGTGAGCGTCGAGGAGATCCTCCATCGAGGAGCACATGAACCGCGTGGTGGTCCGCGTCGAGCCGCGATGCCGGCGTGCGCGCGGTGGGCTTGGGCGCGCCCGACCAGCAAGGCGCCGCTCGCTCGTCCCATCGCTCGCGAGCGTCGGAACCCGTGGCACCGCCGCGGCGCTCGTCCCGTGGCACGTCGGGGCGCGCCTCGTCGACGGCGCGAGGGCTACCACCTCGGCGGCGGCTGGGTTACAGTCCCGCGCCCGATGGAGCGTGATCTCACCGGCCGTTGCGGCACCTGCTCCTTCTTCATCGCGATCCGCACCGACGAGAGCGGCGCGCAGACGGGCGAGTGCCGGCTCGGGTGCTGGCCGCCGCCCTTGGCGGACACCTCGACGTGCACGCACCACAAGCCGCGCGGCACGTCGTGGGAGAGCGCGCTCAAGCGCAAGAAGGCGGCGGGCACGCCGCGCCGGATGCGCGACGACGACGTGGAGGTACCGGTCAAGAGGCCGCTACCCCAGGAGGTCGACATCGATATGGACATCGACGAATTCCGACGGGTCCTGCGCGAGGTGATCCAAGACGAGCTCGGCGTCGGCGACGTCCAGCTCGCGGAGCGCTGGCGCGGTGGCGAGGTGATCATCAAGCCGGGCTCCGAGGGCACGCAGGAGAAGTCGGTGCCGGTCGACGCGCTCTTCAAGAAGATCGTGTCGATCCGGGACAAGCTCCGCGTCCTCGAGCAGAAGATCAACGGCAACAAGAGCCTCGCCGAGGACGAGAAGGTCCAGCTCCAGCAGTACATCACCGGCTGCTACGGCTCGCTGACCACGTTCAACGTGCTCTTCAAGGAGCGCGACGACTGGTTCATCGGCCAGAGCGGCAAGGACTGATCGCCGCCCGTTCGAGCTTCGCTCGGCGGAGCTCGGGCGGGTCGTCCGCGCGTCGGTTCAGCGCGGCCAGATCCGATGCACGCGGACCAGGGGCGTCGTGGCGAGCGCGAAGGTCCCGGCGTGCGGGTCGAGCTCGAGCCCGAGGCTGTAGAGCCGGCCGTCCTGGTCACGGACCAGCACGCCGATGTCGTCGAGGCCGTAGGCGAGCGGCGTGTCCGGGAGGCCGTGGAGCATGGCGGTCACCTCGGGGGCGCGGGCCAGCGGAGGGCCGTCCTCGAAGAGCTGGGCCCACACGGCGTCGTTGGCGAGGAGCCGCCGATCCTCGTCGGCGAGCTCGTAGCGGGAGGTGTCGCCGCGGCGCAGGTCGGCGATCAGCGTCCGCGAGAGCTCGACCAGGCCTTGGAGGCCCGGCGGCGGCGCGCCCTCGGTGCCCACCCTGGTCATGGTGCCGGGCCGCAGCGAGACGATGCGCAACCCGTTGCGTCCGATCACGACCATCGTGCGGAGCCGGCCCCAGCGGTCCACCCCGGTCGCGGCCTCGGGAGGCTCGCCGCGCTTGAGCACCAGGTCGAGCTGCATCGCCACGGCGAGCACGGAGAGCCGGGTGGGGCGCGGGCCCGCCTGCGCCGCCCACTCCACCGAGGGCGCGCCCTCGAGGTCGTGCCGGAGCTCGATGGGCGGCGGAGGCAGCGGGCGCGCTTCGACGGCCGCCAGCGCGAAGTCGGCGATGGACTCGGCGAAGTCGGTGATTGGCGAGGGCGCGAAGGGGCGCGTCGGCGGCGGCGCGGCGCGGACCTCCCAGGCGGCGGGCTGACGCGTGCGGGCCGGAGGCTCGATCAGCCGGCCACGGGTGCCGCGTGTCATCGTCAGCGTCGACGATCCACCGCAGCCCGCGATTGCGGCGAGGACGACGGTGGCGAGGAAACGACGCACCCGAGCATTGTCGCACGATGTCGCGTCGCTGGCTCGATTCGAGGGAGCGACACCTCACGAGGTGGGGGCGACGATCGACACGCCGGGCCGGGTCGACCGACGCACGCGTCTCGACGGAGGCTTCACGACGAAGCACGGTCGACGGGCGCATGCTCGACGAGCGAGCGAGGTCGCCGCTGCGGCGCGGGCCGCGACGGGGGCTTCACGACGAAGCGCGACGGACGGCGCGACGCCCGATGCAGACGCGGCGACGGGGAGCTCACGCGGGGCGCGTGCCGCGAAGCCGCGCGGCGGGCCACCCGTCCGCAGGCGGTGGTCTCCGCGGTGTGCGGCGGACGCGGCGCGGTGGGAACCAGGATCGTCGGGGGTAGGTGACGACCTCGGGAGCGACGCCATGACACCCACTCTCTCCATTCTGACCCTGGCCGCGATCTCCGCGTTCGCAGGCGCGACGCTGCTGCTGTGGATCGTGGGGAGCGCCTTCTCCGAGTCGCTCGGGCAGGGCCTCCTCGCGCTCGTCGTGCCGGGTTACGTCGTCTACTACGGCTGGACGCGCTTCTCGCACGCTCGCCGCCGAACCATCGTGGCGACCGCGCTGGCGGCGTTCCTCGGCGCCGGCGCGGCGTGGGGGATCTCGCTGGAGCTCGCGCCGCACCAGAACATGGCCGAGGCGGCCGCGGCCCGGACCATGTGGGGCGCCTCGCAGGCAGAGGAGCCGAGTCCGAGCTGAGGTCGAGCGCGCGTTGTCGGAGGCATCCGTGCCGACCCGCCGGCGGTCCGTCGAGGGCGCAGCCGAGCTCGTCCCTCGCCGCATCCGCTGCGAGCGACGTTTCGCCAGCGTTCTTTCGAGCCGCTCCGATCCCCGGTCATGGGCTGCGGTCCTCGATCCGCATCACGGCCTGGCGCCGGCTGACGTCGTCGTCGCACACGCGGATCTGCGCGCCCGATGGAGAGCTCGCCTTCCACCGCGTTGCATCCGACCGGCGTCGTGTCCGGTGAGCACCAGCACGTAGGCGCGCCGCGGGCTCGCCGGTGCGCACGCCCGCTCGATTCAGTCGTGGCGTTGGTCCGGGAGACCGACGTAGTGCTCCACGAACGCGTAGAGGCGCTGGTAGCGGTCGACAGTGTCGCTGCGACGCATCCCGGCGCCGTGGCCCTGCTGGCGGACCATGTGGAAGTAGATGTCGGGATCCGGCTCACCCGTCGCCGCTTGTAGGCGGGCCGCGAACTTCGTGGAGTGACCCCAGAACACGCGGGTGTCGTGGTCGGCCGTCGTGATCAGCACCGCGGGGTAGCGCGTGCCCTCGCGAACGTGGTGGTAGGGCGAGTAGGCGCGGAGCCACTCGAACTGGGCCTCGTCGTCGGCGCTGCCGTACTCGGTGATCCACAGCTCCGCCGGCGGGAAGCGGTGGTAGCGGAGCATGTCGTAGAGCCCGACGTTCGAGACCGCCACGCGGAAGGTCTCCGGCGCGCGGGTGATCAGCGCGCCCATCAAGAGGCCGCCGTTGCTCCCGCCGGTGATGGCGATGCGCTCGGGCCGGCTGATGCGCGATTCGCCGCCGAGCCAACGGATCACCGCCTCGAAGTCCTCGAAGACGTGGTGCTTGTTGGCGAGGTTGCCGGCGCGGTGCCAGGCCTCGCCGCGCTCGCCGCCGCCGCGCAGGTTGGCGACCGCGTAGACGCCGCCGCGCTCCACCCAGTAGAGCGCGTTGCGCTGGAAGCCGGGCAGGAGCGAGATGTTGAAGCCGCCGTACCCCGTCAACAGGACGCGGTTGTCGCCGTCCAGCGGCATGTCCCGCCGGTGCACGTAGTAGACGTTGATCGGCGTTCCGTCGGCCGAGGGCACGCTGGCCTGGCTCAGCTCGACGCCGTCGAAGTCGAAGTCGCTCTCGACACGGTCGACCTCGCGCAGCGCGGGGGCGTCGGTTCGCCAGGTGAAGAGCGCCGGCGGGTGGACGAAGCTGGAGAAGCCGATGGCCACGCGCCCGCCGTCCGGATCGCCGGCCAGCCCGAAGAGCTCACCGCGACCGGGGAGGGCGATCTCGCCCGCCGGGCGGCCGTCGAGGTGGAAGACGCGGACGCGGGAGGCGATGTCCTCGATGGTGTGGACGACGATGCGATCGTGCAGGAGCTCGACGTTCTCGATCGCGCCTTCGCCTTCGGGCACGACGTCCTGCCAGCGATCGCGCTCGGCGGCCTGGGCGGGCGCCACCGAGACGACGCGGTAGCGGGGCGCGCCGTCGTTGGTCGTGAGGTAGAGGCGGCCGCGGTGGATGCGCCCGGTGTAGAGGTGGTCCTCGCCGCGCACGACGTCGGTCAGAGGATGCGCGTCGTCCGGCGCGTCGCGCCGAGCCCGGGCTGCGCCGCGATCGAAGAGGAGCACGTCCGACTGCGACCAGCCGCGGAAGTCGCTGACGACGACCCAACGGTCGTCGTCCGAGACGGAGGCGGCGGGGAAGTCGGTGCCGTCCACCGGCGCGAAGACGAGCGGATCCTCGGCCGGATCCGTGCCGAGCCGGTGGAAGAAGAGGCGCATGTGATAGGTGTCTTCGCGCGCGGTGTCGTAGTCGGGCTCGCCGGGCCGCGGGTAGCGCCGGTAGTAGAAGCCGTCCTCTGCGTGAAGCCAGGCGACGTCGGACCACTTGGTGTGATCGATGACGTCGTCGAGGAGCGCGCCGCGCTCGACGTCGAGGACGCGCAGGGTGCTCCGCTCGTCTCCGTCGGTGGAGATCCCGAAGGCGACGTAGCGGCCGCTCGGAGACGGGTAGAACCAGTCGAGCGCCGCCCGCTCGCCGTAGACGAGCGGATCGACCAAGGGCGCTTCGCGGAGCTGGTCGCCTACGCGCAGGTAGAGCGCGGGCTGCTCTCGGTCTCCCTCGCGCTTGGTGTAGAAGAGGCGCTCGCCAGCCACCACGGGCGCGCCGAGGACGCCGATCGAAAGCAGGGCGTCGAGCCGCTCGCGCGCGCCGGTCGCGGTCCAGCCGTGCAGTGCTCGCTCCGAGCGCTCGGTCTGAGCGTCGATCCACGCGCGCGTCGCCCCCGACTCTTCCTCGAGCGAGCGATAGGGATCCGCGACGGTGACGCCGTGGAGCGTTTCGGTGACCGCGCCCTCGCGGGCGATCTGGTTGAGCCGTTGCACCTCGGAGAGCTCCGTCGATCGGGTCTCGCCGCCTTGGCTGGTGTCCGGGCGCGGCGGATGCTCGGAGGCGCGCGATCCGCACGCGGTCGACAACGCCGCGAGCAGGAGAGCGGATCGGCGCAAGGACATCGGCCATGTTCATCGCAATGGACGGGGCGGAGCGCAAGCCCCCTCATTCCGCGATCCGTGACCGATTCGTCACGCGCAGCCGGGTCGCGTCGTGCGGGCAGCGGTCTGCTGAAGCGCGTTCCGTCGCGAGATGGGCGCTCGCCGAGCGCGGATGCGACCGAGCCTGCAGACAGTTCAGCTTCGGAGGGCGGCCACGGCGACGGTCAGCCAGCCCACGATCAGCGAGAGGCCGCCGATCGGCGTGATCGCACCCAGCCAGCGCGGTCCGCCGAGGGCCATCGCGTAGAGGGTGCCCGAGAAGATGGCCACGCCGCCTGCGAAGAGGGCCCCCGCGATCGTGCCCCAACGACCGCCGCGGCTGGCGAGCCACGCCGACAGACCGAGCGCCAACGCGTGGGTGAGGTGATAGAGGACGGCGGTCTTCCACCAGCCGAGGCGCTGCTCGCCGTCGGCCACGCCCGCGAGCACCCAATCCAGGCCGTGCGCGCCGTACGCGCCGAGCGCCACCGCCAGCGCGCCGTAGAGCCCGGCGAGCCCGATCAGGATGCGCGTCGAGCGCGGCAGCGGCGCCTCTCTGACCGGCTGGTCCATGGGGGAGTTGTCGTCCGTTCGCGCCCGGTCGGCAACCGCCACCCGCGCTTTCCTCGACCGCGCCCCGCGCGTAGCGGCGGCCCGAATTTCGTCACGGGTTTCTGGATGCTCGAGGACGAGCTTCGGGACGACGGTACGGCTCGAGCTCCGAACGAAGTGAGGGTTCGTGCTACTTGCACGAGAACCCGGAACGGAGCTCGGAGCGGGGATAGTAGAGTGCGGGCCATGGACTACGAGCCGGATGTCTCACGGGTCGCGCTCGGCGATCGAAGCCTCTTCCCCGATCTGAGCGCGCGGGCCTACCTCGCCCATGCCGCCATCTCGCCGCCTTCCTCCGAGGTGCGGCGCGCTGTGGAGGCCATCTCCGCGCACTATTCACGCGAAGGCGCCAACGCGTTCGGGGCGTGGCGCGAGCAGCGCGAGCGGCTGCGGGAGCGGATCGCGACGCTCATCGGCGGCGCGCCCGGGGACATCGGGTTCGTGGCCAACACCACGCGCTCGGTGATCGACATCGCGCTCTGTTTCCCGTGGAAGCCGGGCGACCGCATCCTCTGTTTCCGCGGCGAGTTCCCCGCCAACGTGACGCCCTGGCAGCAAGCGGCGCAGACCTTCGGGTTGGAGGTGATCTTCGCCGACGCGGAGGCCTTCCGGACCGACGAGGGGCTTCGGGCGCTCGACGAAGCGCTCGCGCGGGGTGTGCGCCTGGTGGCGGTGAGCGCGGTCGAGTTCTCGAGCGGGCTGAGGATGCCCATCGAGGCCATCGCGGAGCGCGCCCACGCGGCCGGCGCGGAGCTCTTCGTCGACGCCATCCAGGCGTGCGGCGTGGTGCCGATCGACGTCCGGCGGGGTGGCATCGACTACCTCGGCTGCGGCTCCCACAAGTGGCTGATGGGCATGGAAGGCGCCGCGTTCGTGTACATCCGACCCGACCGGGTGGCGCAGCTCGTCCCTCGAGTGGCCGGCTGGCTGAGCCATGAGGACGCCCTCCGCTTCCTCTTCGAGGGCGAAGGGCATCTCCGCTACGACCGGCCGATCCGGAAGGAGGCGAGCTTCCTGGAGGGCGGCGCCTACAACGGGCTCGGGCTGGCCGCGCTCGAAGCGGGGCTCGCGCCCATCGCCGCGCTCGGCGTGGACCGCATCCACGGGCACGTGCAGCGCTATCTCGATCCCCTGGAGGCGGCGCTGGTCGAGCGGGGCTTCGAAAGTCAGCGCAGCCCCGATCCCGCGCGCCGTTCGGGCACCCTCGCGATGCTTCCGCCGGAGGGCGTCGACCTGCTGGCGCTGGCCCGCGGTCTCGGCGAGCGCGGGATCGCCATCAGCACGCCGGATGGGAGGCTGCGCTTCGCGCCTCACTGGCCGAACCCGCTCTCCGAGGTGCCGATGGTGATCGAGGCCGTCGATCAGGCGTTGGCTGAGATGCGCGCGCCGTGAACGACACGGTCGACGTGTGCTGCCCGTGGTGCTTCGAGCTCGTCGAGCTCTGGATCGATCCCGAGACCGAGGGCAGCTTCGTGCAGGACTGCGACGTCTGCTGCCGACCCTGGCAAGTCACCGTCTACCGCGACGAGGACGGCGAGCCCGCCGTCGACGTGGGGCGAGCGCAGTAGCGCGACGCGCTACGCCAGCAGGTTGAGCGCGAGCGCGATCGCGGCCGGCAGCGCCTGGAGGACGAGGATGGTGGGTTTGGCGGTGATGCCGCCGTAGATGCCCACCACGATCACGAACGACATCAACGCGATCACCGTCGGGCCTTGGCCGGTCAGCGCTGCCCACGCGATGAAGATCGCGAGCGCGCCGTTGTAGATGCCCTGGTTGTGCGCGAGCACTTTGGTCGCCTCGGCTTCCTCCTCGGTCTGAGCGAAGATGCGGCGGCCGGTCGGCTTCTCCCAGAGGAAGGTCTCGAGCACCATGAACGCGACGTGGAGGACGGCGACCAAGAGCGTCGCCGCGAGCGCGAGGAGGTGGAGCATGGGGCGAGCTTCCTGCGGCTCGGGCGCTCGCGCAATCGCGTTTCGATGAAGGTGGGTGGAACGCGAGGGATTGCCGCGGCTCCCGGACGCGAAAGACCCCGCGCCGGACTCGGTGCGGGGTCTCGCGAGACGGTCGGCGAGGCGATTCTCAGTGACCGCCGCCGGCCGCCTGCTGCTGCTGGAGCTGACGCTGGATCTGCTGCATCACCTCCGGCGGGATCTGGCCGCCGCCCGGGCCGCCCATCGCGGGCATGCCGCCGGGCATTCCTCCAGGCATGCCACCGGGCGGGCCGCCCGGCGCGGCCGCTTCGGGCTCGCTCGACTGCTGGAACGTGGCTGCGTTCGGGATCAGCCGGTCGGCCATGAAGCGCGAGACCACGTAGATGGTGTCGTTGCCCTGGACCTGCACGTAGCGGCTGCCGCTGTCGACCTCGTTGCCGACGAGGAGGGTCGTCGTCTCGGCGTCGTCCCCTTCACCGCTGACGATCACCACGTGGGCGGCGCCCTCGCCGAGGCCGGCGCTCTCTGCCGTCACGTCGTCGGCCGCGAAGTCCGAGGCGCGCAGGCGCGCGAGGCTGGAGACGCTGCTGGCAACCTTGGCCGGCGCGAACTCCTCGATCGCCGGCGGCGGCTCTTCACCCTCGGGGGCCTCGGCCGCCACCTGGGTCCACGCGTCACCCTCCTTGGTGAAGTGGAAGGTGCCGTTCTCGTCGGTGAAGGTCACCTCGTGGACCGCGTCCGCGTCGAGCTCGACGATCGCCCGGTCGCGCCAGTCGCGCGGCGGCTTGTTGAAGGCGAACTTGATCGAGCCGTGCGCCATCAGGACGGGGTCCTGGCCCTCGAGCCGGATCATCGTGTTCCCGCTCCGGAACCCGCCGATCCAGAAGTCGATGACGGACGTGTCGCCGGCGCGGGCCACGACGTGCAGCCCGTGCTCCGGATCGACCTCGAGCCGCTCGTGGTGCTGCTCGTGGCTGGCCGCGACGCCGCGGATGTCGAGGTCCGCCAGCTTGTCCAGGGCGGTGTCCACCGCGGTGCTCGAGGCGGGCGCCTCCACCGGCGACGTCAGCCGCCAGTGGTCGTCCTCCTTCACCAGCCGGATCGTCTCCTCCGGCGCCTCTGGCCGGTGGATCTCGAGCTGGGTGATCGCGTCGCGATCGATCTCGGGGAGGGCCGGCGTGTCCTCCTGCTGGGCCGCGGGCGAGTCACCCGTCTTCTGGCTGATCGCCCACCAGGCGAGGCCGGCCATCCCCAAGAGGAGCACGCCTCCGATCAGGAGCCGGTAGCGTTTGATCTCGTCCATCGCTCGATCTCCTCAGCGTCCGCTCTTGGCGGCGAGCTTCTTGCGGAGCTCCTGCAGGTTCGCGCGCTTGCGCTTGCGCATCTGCCAGCGGATGAGGCCTGCGAGGGCGACCAGGAAGGGCAGGCCCGCGCTCAGCAGGATCTGGTACTCCAGCTTGCGCCGGTCCCATGCCTCGTTGGCCTCTTGGAGCTGTTCGGCCGCCTGGTCGAGCTCGGCCACGTCGGCCTCGCCACCCTCGGCGGCGGCCTGTGTGGTCTGCGCCTGCTCCTGCGCGCGCTCGACCGTCTCCGGCACGTCGATCGGGGGCTCCTCGATGCTCTTCGCACGCACCGCGATCAGATCCGCGTCCTGCGCGAGCCAGTCGACGGCGTTGAGCGCCAGGATCAGCCCTTCGGTGAGCTGCTGCGCGCCTTCCTGTCCCCGCGGCACGAACTCGTCGCGCATCATCGTGCCGGTGCCGGCCACGAGGACGCGGACGGGTGCCGTGGACTGGGCCGGCGCCTCGATCTGGGGCCCGTCGGCGGAGGCCGCGTCGGCGAACGCGCTCGGGAGCTGGCCCTCGAGCGTGACGAGCACGTTGAAGGGACCCTCCGCACCCTGCATGGTGCTGGTCCACTCGCGCGGGTCACGCGGCTGCAGCCCGATGGTCGGCCCGGTCAGGAGCCAGCTCGCGTCCTCGGAGGAGCGACCGAGCACCTTCCCGTCTAGCTCGAGGAACTGGTCGGTCGTCTCGATCGGCGCCGTGAAGAAGAAGGGCGCGTAGGGGACACGGAACGTGACCGGCTGCTCCTGCGCGTCGTCGTCGAACATGATCTTCGGGATCGGCGGGAAGGGAACGAACGCCGGCAGGCCGATCGCGGTGCGCATCGGAATCCGGATGGCGCGCAGATCCGCCACCATCCCGTCGCCGAGCGACACGCCCCAAGGCGTGAGGAGTTGGTTGACGTGGGTGTCGACGATGCTCGCGCTCGGGCCGCCCGGACCGCCCTGGATCTGGAGGTTGATCACACCGCCGAAGACGCCCAGCGAACCGCCGTTCATCACGTACTGGTTGATCCGCTGCAGCTCCTCGGGGGTGAAGGGCTCGGTCGGATCGATGACCAAGAGCGCCCTCAGGTCGTGATCGACCTCCTCGGAGAGATCGACCTCGCGCAGGGTGTAGCTCGGCATCGCCGACCGGAGGCCCCCGAGGCCCTGCGAAAGAGAGGGGCTGCCGTGCCCGCTGACCACGCCGACGGGCAGCGGGTCGCGGACGAGCTGCTGGATGCGCGAGCTGATCTCGTACTCCAGGCCTTCGGTGCTCGGCGTGGCGAACGAGAGCGTCTTGCGCTCGCCGAGGTACTGGATGGAGAGGCCGACGAAGCCGCGGCGCACGGTCAGCGACGTGGTGTCCTGCGCGCCGAGGACCTGCTCCTCGATGCCGGCGTCACGCGCGGCTTCCTTCTCGCTCTCCTCGTCGGGATCGACCCAGTTGAGCTTCAGCTTGCCGTGGCCCGCGGCCACGTACTCGTCGAGGATGTCGCGGAGGTAGCGCTCGTGGGCGTTCCACGGCGCCGGCAAATCGGCCGTGTAGTAGACGTCGATGGTCAGGTCGTCGTCGAGGTCCGACACCATCCGCCGCGAGCCCTGCGAGAGGGTGAAGATGTGGTTCGGCGTCAGGTCGATGCGGCTGAAGAAGAAGAAGCTGACCACGTTCGCGAGCACGAGGACGATCGCGATGATGGCCAAGAAGCCGATCGACTCGGCGGCCTTCTTGCCGCCCTGCCCGACCTGCGGTGCGGGTTGGTTCTTGCTGGGGGTCGCCATGGCTCAGCTCCAGCGCCGGCGCTCGAGGGCGCGGAAGGCGATCATCAGCGAGAGCCCGATGATCGACAGGAAGAAGACGAGGTCGCGGGTGTCGATGACGCCCTTGGCCATGCTCTCGAGGTGCGCGTCGAAGCTCATGAACATCACCGCGCTGGCCATGAACCCGCTGAAGAAGCGCTGGAAGATCAGTGGCACGAAGCTCGTGATGACCAGGAGCGCGAACGCGATGAAGAACGCGACCAACTGATTGTCGGTCCAGCTCGACGCCATCACGCCGATGGCCAGCATCGCGGCGGCCGCGAGGAAGAGGCCGACGTAGCCGCCGAGCACCGGGCCCCAGGCGAGATCGCCGAGGGTCGACACGGCGAGCGGATGAACGAGGGTCAGCGCGATGATGACCGACACCATCCCGAGGGCGCCGAGGTACTTGCCGACGATCACCTCGACCTCACGGACGGGCATCGTGATCAAGAGCTCGAGGGTGCCGCTGCGTCGCTCCTCCGCGAGCAGGCCCATGGCGATGGCGGGCGCGGCGAACACCATGGAGCGCCCCATCCACATGAACATCTCGCGGGCGGACGCGCGGCCGACCAGGAAAAAGTAGTACCAGAAGATCGCGCCTACGAATCCGAGCACCATGATGGCGACGATGTAGGCCGCGGGTCCGTTGAAGTAGCTGCGGAACTGTCGTCCCGCGATGGTCATCGTGTTTCCCATCGCTACGCCCTCTCGTCCTCGTCGTCGTCTTCGTCGTCCGACTCGTCGTCCGACTCGTCTTCGTCGTCCGACTCGTCTTCGTCGCCCGCGTCCGACTCGTCCTCGTCCGACTCGTCGTCCTCGAGCTCGTCGTCCTCGTCCTCGTCGTCGTCCTCGAGCTCCTCCTGGGTGTGCCCGTGGGTGAGCTCGCGGAAGACCTGCTCGAGGTTCTGCGCCTTGGCGCTGAGGCCGACCAATACCAGGCCGCTCTCGACCGCCGCGCGGAAGATGTCGGCCCTCGAGATCGTCTTCGGTGGCGGCGGTGATCTCCAGCCGGAGCTCGCCGTTCTTCGTGCTCAGCTCGCGCACGGCGTCGATGCCGCGCAGCTTCGCGAAGACGTCGCGCGGGCTCGGTCCGCCCTTCTGCGCGTCGCGGAAGCCGCCCGACTCCAGCCGCCGGTTGGCCAGCACGGACACCTGGTAGCGCGGCCCGCCTGCGCCGCGGCTCAGCGCCTCCGGCGTGTCGTCGGCGACGATGCGGCCGCGGTCGATGATCAACACCCGCTGGCAGGTGACCTGCACCTCCGCGAGGTTGTGCGTCGACAGGATGATGGTGCGCTCCTTGCCGATGTCCTTGATGAGCTGCCGGATCTCGACCGCCTGGTTGGGGTCGAGGCCGCTGAGCGGCTCGTCGAGGATGAGGATCGGCGGCTCGTGGATCAGCGCCTGGGCCAGCCCGACGCGCTGCCGGTAGCCCTTGGAGAGCTCGCGGATGGCCTTCGCGACCACGTCCTCGAGGCCGACCTCCTCGATGACGGCGAAGATCCGCTTGCGCATCGCGTCACCGCGGAGCCCGCGCATCGAGGCCGCCCACTCGAGGAACTCGAGCACCAGCATCTCTTCGTAGAGGGGCGTGCTCTCGGGCAGGTAGCCGATCGCGCTGCGCACTCCGATCGGGTCGTCCCAGATGTCCGCGCCGTTGATCTTCGCGGTCCCGGTCGTCGGCGCGATGAAGCACGTCAGGATGCGCATCGTCGTCGACTTGCCAGCGCCGTTCGGCCCGAGCAGGCCGAGGATCTCGCCGCGGTGCAGCTCGAAGCTGGCGTTCTGGAGCGCGACGTAGTCCCCGTACGTCTTCCCGAGGCCCCGAGCCTCGATCATCACATCGCTCATGGGCGACCTTTCGAAGGTTGGGTCCGGTGTGTCAGACGGACCGGGCTGCCGGGGCGGCCCCCAGCGGGCGCGGACAATAATGTCCCGTCCGACTGTGTCAAGGAACCCAGCAAAACGGTCGAAACACCCGTCCGCCGGGCGGAGTACGCCCGCCCAGAAACCCGTTTGGCGCCGAGGTATTCCCGCGATTGCACGGACGCCCTTCGAGCCCGCGGATCGTGCGTGGGGGTGAACATCCGTTGCCCCTTCGATCATCCGCGAAGTTGACCCCCGGACGCGATCGCGGCGTCCTGGTGCGCGCATGTCGCGCGCTCGCCCCGTGCTCGCGGTGATCCTGTGCGCTCTCGCCGCGCCGGCCTCCGCCCAGTCGGTCTTCCTGACCCGGGTGGTGGATCCGCCGGAGCTCGGCCCGGGGCCGGATCCGAGCTGCGCCATCGATCCGCGGGGGCGCGTTCGTGATCCCGAGGGGCGGTCGATCGGGACGCAGCGCGCGCTCGCCCGAGCGGAGCCGAACCGGCGCGGTCCCGAAGGTGATCCGTCGCTGCCGGAGCCTTCGGAGCGGCGTCGCGGGAATGATCATTCTTCCTCCGCTGCGCCCGAGAGGCTCGCCCACGGCTCGAGTGCGGACGAGCACGAATCGGATCGCCGGGCTGCCGCGGCGGGTCGAGCGGGATCGGACGCCGACCGTCGCGAACGTGACGCCGTGCCGCACGAGCGCGCTGCTTCGACGTCCCCACCGAGCATGCCGGAGCTCTCCGGCCGGCAAATCGGGCTCCTCTCCCCCGAGGCCTGCCTCACACGCCTGGACGCGCTCGGCGTCCCCTACCGGCGCGAGACGAGTGCGAGCGGGGTGGCTCAGCCGCTTCGTCTGGGCGGTCCGGTGGGCGGCGTGATCATCCGTACCCACGGCGACACGTCGGTGAACGACGTCATCGATTGCCGGCTGGCGGTCGCGCTCGCCGCTTGGGCGCCCGCGCTGCGCGAGGCCGGCATCGAGGCGCTGCGGCACTTCTCGATCCACCGGCCGGGCGCACACGTGGCCGGCACCGACCACGTCAGCGGTCACGCCAAGGCGCTTGCCATCGATCTCGCCGCCCTCGAGCTCGTGGACGGGAGCGAGATCGAGGTCCTGAGCGGTTGGGAGCGGCGGGATGCGGGGCGCGATCCGTGCGCGGACTACGACGAGGGAGAGGCCTCGGCGCGCCTGCGCGGTGTCGTCTGCGCCGCGGTCCGCTCCGGGCTCTTCCAGGTCGTGATCACGCCTCATCACGATCGGGCCCACCGAAACCACGTCCACCTCGAGCTGGTCCCGGGTGTCCCCTGGTCGTTCGTTCGCTGAGCCCGGAGCGTCGCGTCGCGGACGACCTTCGGCGCTCCGCTCCGCCGGCACGCGGGTCGGGGCTTCCCACCGAGCCTGGCGCCGCGGGGGCTGGAGCGGACGGTGGCACGCTCTGGCAGGCTTCTCGCGGGCATGCGGATTGCTGGTGGAGCCGCCGGATCACCGGGCGGCCGTCCCCACCGATCTGACACGTCGCCCCGGTGGCAGGTACCATCGCCCGACACGGCCGCCGCACCCGCCGGGGAGAGCTCGATGTTTTCTCGCGCCCTGTTCTCACGCGCAGCGCTCGCTTCGCTCGCACTCGTCGCCGCGCTCGCCACGAGCGGCTGCGGTCGAACCGCGCTCGACACCTTCACGGACGGATCGCTGCCGCCGCTGCGTGACGGCGGGATGGACGGCAGCATGCCGACCTGCGTCACCGACGACGACTGCTCCGACGGTCTCTTCTGCAACGGGCAGGAGCGCTGCAACGGTGGGCAGTGCGTGAGCGGCGCGCCCATCGGCTGCGACGACCACATCGACTGCACCACCGACCGCTGCGTCGAGGCGTCGCGGAGCTGCGAGTCGGTGCCGGACCCGACCTTCTGTCCGGCCGGCAGCATCTGCGTGCCCGGCGTCGGCTGCGGGCCGGTCCGGTGCACCACCGACGTCGACTGCGACGACGGGATGGTCTGCGACGGGACGGAGCGCTGCAACGGCGGCACCTGCGTGCCCGGTGAGCCGCCGCGCTGCCCGGACGACGGCTTCGCCTGCACGTTGGAGGAGTGCAGCGAGATGTTCGGCGGCTGCACCTCCACGCCCTTCGACTCGCGCTGCGACGACGGTCGCTTCTGCGACGGTGCGGAGGCGTGCGTGATCGGCCGCGGCTGCGTCTCCGGCACGCCGCTCCGCTGCGACGACGGCGTCGCCTGCACCGAGGATGTCTGCGACGAGGCCAGCCGGGCCTGCGCCGAGCGCCGGATCGACGGGGACGCCGACGGCGACTTCGCGCCCGCCTGCGGCGGCGGCGACTGCGACGACACCAATCCGCGCGTCTCCTCGCTGGCGCCCGAGGTCTGCGGCGACGGTATCGACGACGACTGCGACGGCCTCATCGACTGCATGGACCCGGACTGCAGGCGCTCGCCGGCCTGCGGCTGCGTCCCGCGCCCCGAGCAGTGCAGCAACGGCACCGACGACGACTGTGACGGCCGCGTCGATTGTGCCGACACCGACTGCGCCGGCAATCCGGCATGCGGGGTGTGCGCGCCGCGCGAGGACTGCCGCTCGCCCGCCGACGACGACTGCGACGGCCTGATCAACTGCCGCGACCCCGACTGCGCGACCAGCCCGGTGTGCATGGGGCCCTGCAATCCCATCGAGGTCATCTGCACCGACGGAGTCGACAACGACTGCGACGGCCGGGTCGATTGCTCGGATGGCGACTGCGCTCACCGACCCGGCTTGCATGACCTGCACGAGCCGCGAGCTGCGGTGCAACGACGGCACCGACGACGACTGCGACGGCCTGACCGACTGCGCCGACCCCGACTGCGCCACGAACCCCTTCTGCATGGGGCCGTGCTTCCCGCGGGAGTTCTTCTGCTCCGACGGCCGCGACGAAGACTGCGATGGGCGGACCGACTGCGACGATCCGGACTGCTTCACCGATCCCGCCTGCATCGGCCCCTGCCTGCCGTCGGAGACGAATTGCACGAACGGTCGCGACGACGACTGCGACGGGGCGATCGACTGCGCCGACTCGGACTGCTTCGCCAGCGCCTCCTGCATGTGCGCGCCTCTCGAGCTCCTGTGCGCGGACGGCCTCGACGGGGACTGCGACGGGCTCACCGACTGCGCGGATCCCGACTGCGCGATGGATCCGAGCTGCGTCGGTCCCTGTGACCCGGTCGAGACCCTCTGTGCCGACTCGAGGGACAACGACTGCGACGGGGCGATCGACTGTGCCGACTCGGACTGCCTGTCGAACGCGGCCTGCTGCGTGCCCTCGCCGGAGATCTGCAACGACGGCGTCGACAACGACTGCGATCTGCCGCACCGACTGCCGCGACCCGGACTGCGTGCGCGACGCGGCCTGCTGCATGCCGCGGCTGGAGATCTGCGACAACGGCGTCGACGACGACTGCGACGGCCTGGCCGACTGCAGCGACTCGCTGAGCTGCGCCACCAATCCGGCCTGCCGGATGTGCACGCCCGGAGCTCTGCACGCGGCGGCGATCGACGAGGACTGCGACGGCCAGATCGACTGCCTCGACAGCGACTGCTTCGCCGATCCCGCCTGCCCGACCTGCGTGCCGAGCCCGGAGATCTGCCGCGGCGGCGCCGACGAGGACTGCGACGGTCAAATCGACTGCGCGGACAGCGACTGCGCGAGCAATCCGGCCTGCAGCATGTGCACGCCGACCCTGGAGCTCTGCGCGAACGGCGCGGACGACGACTGCGACGGCCAGGTCGACTGCGCGGACAGCGACTGCACGCTCGATCCGGCCTGCCGCGTGTGCGTGCCCGAGAACTGCACGAACGGCGTGGACGACGACTGCGACAACCGCGCCGACTGCAGCGACAGCGACTGCGCGAGCGCGCCCTCCTGCGTGACCTGCAGCGCCGAGCTCTGCGCCAACGGCGTGGACGACGACTGCGACGGGCAGGTCGACTGCATGGACAGCGACTGCGCCCGCGACCCGCGCTGCGTCACCTGCGGGCCGACCGAGATCTGCAGGAACGGCAAGGACGACGACTGCGACGGTCAGGTCGACTGCGCGGACAGCGACTGCACCGGCTCGCCGCTCTGCCGCGTGTGCCTGCCGCTCGAGGTGAGCTGCAACAACGGCATCGACGAGGACTGCAACGGCCTCGCGGACTGCGCCGATCCGGTCTGTTTCATCAACCCCGTCTGCATCACCGGCTGCGCGACCAGCGAGCAGCTCGCCGACTGCCGGAACGGGCGCGACGACGACTGCGACGGTCAGACCGACTGCGCGGACAGCGACTGTGCCGGCACGCCCGTGTGCAGCGTCTGCTTGCCCTTCGAGATCTGCAACACGGGCATCGACGAGGACTGCAACGGGCTCGTCGACTGCGACGACCCCGGCCTGCGCGAGCCGGCCGGAGTGCGGCGCCTGCACCCCGACGGAGACCAACTGCACGAACCGCTTCGACGACGACTGCGACGGCCGCATCGACTGCAACGATCCGGACTGCCTCGGCAACGCGGCCTGCTGCGTGCCCTCGCCCGAGCAGTGCGGCAACGGCGCTGGACGACGACTGCGACGGTCAGGTCGACTGCGCGGACAGCGACTGCAGCGCGAGCCCGATCTGCTGCATGCCTTCGCCCGAGATCTGCACCGATGGAGCGGACAACGACTGCGACGGAGCGATCGACTGCCGGGACAGCGACTGCAGCGCGAGCCCGGCCTGCTGCGTGCCCTCGCCCGAGGTCTGCACGGACGGGCGCGACAACGACTGCGACGGGCTGATCGACTGCGCGGACTCCAACTGCTTCGGGGCGCCGGCCTGCGGCTTCGGGGACGCCGGCCCGCCGCCGCCGCTCGACGCCGGCCCGCCGCCTCCGCCGCCGCTCGACGCCGGCCCGCCGCCTCCGCCGCCGCTGGACGCCGGCCCTCCGCCTCCGCCGCTCGACGCGGGGCCGCCGCCACCGTTCGACGCCGGCAGCTGCCTCCCATCGGAGGGCGGCCTGGCGCTCTGCACGGACGGCATCGACAACGACTGCGACGGTCTCGACCGACTGCGCGGACAGTGACTGCGGCCCGCTCGGCTCGAGCGTGGGCGAGTGCTGCAACGGCGTCGACGACAACGGAAACGGCATCGTGGACGAGCTCTCGTGCCGCTGCAGCACCAGCGCCGAGTGCACGAGCGGGGGCTTCCCGCAGGTCTGCTACACGTCGAGTTGAACGTCTGCGCGCCGCGCTGCGATCTCCTCGGCGGGAACAGCTTCTGCTCGATGATCTCGCCCGTGCTGACCTGCGCCGCCGACGGCCAGTGCTCGTTCTGAGGCTCGCGGCGCGCCTCGGCGCTGTACGTCGACGTCGAGCCCCATCGGTGGGTTGCGCCGTGGCTCTCGATCGCCACGGCGGGATCGCTCACCGCCTCCCTACGATCAATGACCAGCAGGGCGGATCAGACGGAGGCGTTCGGATCACGCGCGCATCGCCGCGCCGCACGTCGTAGCTCCCACAGCGCACGCCGCCGGGTCGACTGCCACCAGTGTTCGGGCAGCTCGGGAAAGGGCGAATACCGAGTTCCAATCGTGGGTCATAGGTGGGATGGCAACGGAAGAAGAACTCGGCGTCGCGGGGGTCGCGGGGAGGGGCTGTGAGCTCCTCCATCGCGCCCACCGGAAGCTTGCGGAGTACGAGGGTCCACGTCTCGAAATGATCGTCGACGAAGCGCGCTGTGACGCCCCAGCCCGAACAGGGATCGAGCACCCACAGCCGTCCCTCCTTGTCGATGCGGGCGTGGAGGCGACGTCCGTTGGTCGGCGGAACCTCGCGAAGCTGCTCCGGCGTGCTGAAGGGGCACCTGTCCGGGAGGTCGCCGTGTATATCGTTGGGCAAGTGGTAGTCGCTGGTGACCGTGGAACCGTCGAAAAACAGGATCTCTCGGCGGGCCAGTGTGCTGGACAAGCCGGGCCGCACATCGTGATCGAACACCCAGATTCCAACGCGAGGATCATCCGGGTCGTACGGCCACGGACGACGACAGGCCGGCGTTTCCAGAGCCACGTTGGCGTCGAGTGAGCGCGCGGACTCCTGCCCCTGCGCAATGGGCGCTCCGGCGCGATGGGGTGAGACCGTTGGATGACTCGCGTCGTTCGCTCCCCCCCCGAGCTCGGGGACGTGCCCCGCGTGCTGGGAGACGCAGGATGCGAGCGTGAACGAAACCAGCCAGCACCAAGAGAGCGAGAGCCGGCGCGGGCTCACGGCCGCGTCCGGCCGGGACGCACGAGCTCCAGGCTCGGACAGGTCAATCGACCATGGTCCTGCCACGCGAACAGCTTCGACCGGCTCTCTGCAGGCGTCGGTCCCACCGGCGGGCGGACATGGAACGACGCCAACCAATCGTCACCGACAATCGGAGGATCGAACCGGCGGTACGACGAGGACGCGAGCGACGCGAGGCCGAGGGGATAACGCCACGAGTATGACCAGACCACCCCTCCGATTCGACTCCGGCCCAGCCACAACGCGGTGAAGAAGAGCGCGACGAGCTCGTACCTGTCCACCCCCGTCGGATAGCGACCTCTTCGCACGGATTCGCTCGGGTTGTTCAATGATAGTATGGGGGCATCATAGAACACGATGGTGGTTCCATCTCGGTCGGTGAAGCTGTAGCTCTCATCCGATACATAGGCGCGGCCCGGCGGGCAGCGTCCTGCCTGCGTCGGGGCAGCGTCGAGGTCCCAATGACGCGCCCCGTCGGGCGCCGAAAGAGGGTGACGCGTGATCATCTGCGCCCCATCGCGACGCCATGACGTCAGCGTCGTGTCGGTGAAGGGCGGATCAGGAACGAGGGGAGTGGTCTGGCCTCCTCTCGTGAGGAGCGAAGCCCGCAGCGAAACATATTGCGAAAGCCGTGCGGCCTCCGGCACCCGGCTCCACCTCAATGCGATGGCTGGGCCATCGGGTCGGTAGCGGGGGCCGCCGGGAATCTGCGTTTCGACATGCGAGGGCACGAAAATATCCAGTTGACCGTGCGAACCGAGCGAGCTCGAGCTCGTGGGTTGGGCGGGATCGAGGATTCGAACATCCATGCGGTCGAGTGTGACATGGCGACGCGGCCCTGTAAGCATCCTCCGGCAGAGTCGGGGGCTTTGGCCGTGAGCCGCCCGAGGCGGCCCAGAGCCCAATGGGGAAGTCACCGAGGCGGTGGTTGCGGAAAGGAGCGCCGGCGGGCTGAGGGACATCGTGGCGCCTGGAAGGGGGCCAGCTCGGCGGTCGAGTGCACGCTCGGTGAGGTCGAACAGGATGGCGCTGCTGGTCGAGGGCGCAGGCCTCCATCGCGTCAGGGGCGGGCCTGACGTCTGGCCGTGTGGTGAGTGGAAGCGCCTCACGTTTCTCCTGGTGGAGCGCGGGCCGACGGGGAGTGGCGCAGAGGCAGTGCGTGAGGGAGGACGGCTCCGCCGCAGTGCGGGCAGACACGGACGTCGCGACCGGCGAGCGCGAGGAAGAGCTCGAGCCATTTTCCAGGGAGGGCCGGCGTGCGTTGGGCCGCTTCTCTACGAGCTCGTGCGCGAGCACTGGCCGCGCTTCGTGGAGCGTGCGGAGCAGCAAGGCGGCGGGCTGCCGCAGTTCGTGGTCCACGAGCTCGAGGGGTACCTGCGCTGCGGCATCCACCACCCTTCGCGTCGCGGGTCCACATATGGGGAGGGTCGCATCTCGCGGCGTCGTCTGGCAGCCTCGACGCATGCCGACCTCAAACACGGATGAGCTCCACTACGATCCGGAGGCGGCCGAGAACGCATGGACCGCGACAGCGGACCTTCGTTCTGCAGTCGGCGCCTCCACACTCCCCGCGCTGGACCTGGCCGATGCCTCGGTCCTCGGGTTACGCGTCTCCAGAGACCTCTTGAAACCGGAGGTCCGCGGCAAGTTCGAGAAGCTGCCGCAGGACCTCTTCGACCACGACCTGCTCGACCGCATCGAGCCGGCCTCGTGGGCGCTCTGGTACGGAGCGACCCGCATGCTCTCGCTCGGCGCCATCGTCGACGGCGGGAAAGTACGAGTGAAGACGCTCGACGCCGCCAAGGCAGTGCGCGACCGCATGCTGCTCGTCGCCGATTACATGCTCTCCACCGACCCCGACGCGGGGCGCGAGATCGCCGACATCAAGAGCGGCCACGGCTACGCCGACCTCGCGGGTGATCTGACCCGCTTGGCCGCGCTCTACCAGAAGTACGAGAGCGTGGTGTCGAAGGGCGGCGCCCACTACGACGCCGCCGATGTCGACGCGGCCAAGGCCAGCGCCGGGCAAATCCTCTACGAGCTCGGCGACAGCGAAGAGAAGCAGTACCGCGAGATGAAGGTCGAGACCGCCCACGCATTCGTCGTGCTCCAGGACGCCTACGACACCGTGCGCCGCTGGGCCGCGGCCATCTGGGCGGACCCGGACTACATCCCCTCGCTCTACAGCGTCCGTACGAGGAGCCCGCGCCGGAGCACCGGGTCGAGCGGCGACGGCGGTGGCAACGCCGGCGGAGGCGCGGGACCAGGGCGGAGGCGCGGCCCAAGGCGGAGGCGGCGCCGGCACCTGAGCTCGCAGCCCGGCGTCACGACCCGAAGGCCTCGAGGCGAAGCGCCGCCTCGGGGCCTTTCGTTTCGATGGTGCGGACGACGCCCGCGCCCCGGAGGCCATCGATTCCATGCCTCCGGCAACGCCGACGACCCGGGGAGGCATCCCTTTCATGCCGGCCGGGGCGGCGACGCCCGAGGGGGCCTCCAGCGAGAGCCGCGGGCGACGCTCGGCCATCGTGGCCCCCACGACTCGGTGCCCGAAACGTCATCGACAACCGTGATCGCCTCGAGCGGAAGGCGAAACGGAGGCTCGACCTCCTCTCCGCCATCGATTTGAGGAACAAAGGAGGCCAAACCGTCGAATTTTCATCGTTTCGATGGCTCCGAAGACGGCTTCGCGTTCGAATCGGCCGTCGATTCGAGAGCGAAGCGGTCATCGACATCGTCTTGGGCTTCCGCGGAAGGCGGGAGGGATGGTCCGGCTGGCCGCCGCGACGCGGTGCACCGCTCCGTCCGGTTCCGTTTGCACGAGGTGAGCTCGACCTGTCCGTCTCTCCGAATCGCACTTCGCCACGCGGTGGCCGAGCGTTCGCCGGCTCGCGAGGAGGTTCGTGCCGCCTCCCGTTGACCGACCCCCACCCGCACCGTCGCCGTTTTCCAGCGATGGGAAGTCCTGTCCGCCACCGTCGCCGTTTTCCTGCGATGGAAAGTCCGATCCGCTCGGCATGGACAGCGACAACGCGGCGGCGGGGGAGCACCTCGGACGGATCACTATCTAGACGGATCACTATCTACTCACCTGGTGTGGCGGATGCGCGCCTCGCGGCACTCTCGACGCACCGCCCGCGGCACGGACTCCGCGCAGCGGGCCGCGTCTCGAAGTGGCCCGACAATTGTGACCCGATCGGAGATGCCCCAACATCTCGTCGTCATCGTCGCGCTGCTCTCGCTCTCGCTCGCCGGTTGCCTCGGGGGCCAGAGCTCCGCATCGAAGGCGCGCGCACCCGCGCCGAGTGGCTCCGCGCGAGCATCGGCCGGCGGGGAGCAGGTGTCGCCGCAGGATCGTGAGCTCGTGCGGTCGCTCGAGGGCGAGTGGCACCTCGCACAGAGCAACGCGGATACGCAGATTGATCGCGCGATCTCCGACGTCACGGCCCAGATGAACGTCTTCGTGCGCGGCATCGCGAAGAATCGCATCGGCGAGGAGGTCCGCCCCGATGAGCGCGTGCGCATCGAGCCGGCCGGCGATGACATCGTCGTCGCCATCGGCCCAGGCCGACCGGTGCGCCTCGCGTTGAACGGCCCTCCCGTCCAGACGGTGGACACCGACGGTCGCCCGCTCCGCACGCGCGCCCTCGTCGGTGGCGATCGCCTCTCCATCGAAGAGCAGACCGAGCAAGGCACGCGGACTGTGACGTTCCAACTTCGCGGCGACGCGCTGGTCATGACGACTCGCATCCACTCCGAGCAACTGCCCGACGACATCGTGTACCGACTGCGCTATCGCCGCACCGAGGGAGGCGAGGTCGCGAGCCGCTGACCTCTCGCCCGGCGCCTCAGACATCCCAGCGGGAGAAATGGTGGGGGCCAGCCTGGCGTGGGTCGACGGGGAGGCGGCACTTGGCGCCATGAAGCCCCTCGCGAACGGCTCGACGCCTCGGCGGGGAGTTCGCACCGGGCTCGCACGGCCTCCGGCCGCCTGAACGTCTGCGCGCCGCGCTGCGATCTCCTCGGCGGGAACAGCTTCTGCTCGATGATCTCGCCGGTGCTGACCTGCGCCGCCGACGGGCAGTGCTCGTTCTGACGCTGGCGCATCGACGCGAGCCGGCCGCGATCGCGTCGGACTTCGCGTTCGCGACCGTTGGAGCGCGAGGATCGTCCTCTCTCCCGGCTCCAACGCGCCGAATCACACGTGACCCCTTCACGGGCCGGGCGGCAGCGCGTACACCCGCCGCCTCATGTCGACGGAACAGAGCGAGCCGCGCGCCGAGGAGCGCGCCGAAGAGAAGACCCCGGCGAAGGGCGCGGAGGAAGCGTCGCCGGAGAGCGGCCAGGCGCCGGCTCCGGCGAAGGAGCCCGCCCGCGCGAAGGCGCGATCCAAGTCGCCCAAGCGCGGATCGGAGGCCGCGCGCGAGGCCGCGTCGGCCGGCAGCGCTACGCCGGGCGGTGGCACGTCGGCGGTTGGCGATGGCGCCGGCGCGTCGGCGGGAGCCGCCGATGCCGCGGCGGGCGTTGCCCCTGCGGCTGGACGGGATGCGGCTGGGCTCGATGCGGCTGGCCGTGATGCGAGCCCTGCGCAGGCGGCTGCGGATCCCGTGGCTTCCTCCGGCGACGACACGAGCGCGGCCGATACCGCTACCGACTCCGCCGCTCCGGCCGCGGAGGCCGAGGCGTCGGCGTCTTCGGATGTCGCCGGAGCCGAGGGCGCCGCGCCCGAGGACGACATGGAGGCGCGCGCCGCCGCCGAGCGCCGCCGCATCGAGGAGCAGCTCGCGCAGCTCGAGAAGAAGCAGGCCGAGCTCCGTCGCGCGCTGGCGATCGCCCACCACCCGGCGCTCTCCGACGCCATCCGGGAGATTGAGGGGCGGACCTACGCCGTGTCCCGCGCCGAGAAGCGCCTCGAGCAGCCGCTGAGCAAGTCCGAGGAGCGCACGCGCGCCAAGCTCGAGAAGAAGCTCGAGGCCGCGAAGAAGAAGCGGACCGAGATCGAGGAGGCGATCACCGGCATCGAGGCCGAGCTGGTCGCGCTCGGCGAGGAGCGCCTGCGCGGGCTGACCGAGGAGCGGGGCGAGGCGCTGCGGACGCTCTTCGTGCTGATCGCGCGGCACGCCGACGCGTTCGAGGAGGCGGGCCTCTTGGTGGTCGAGCTCGTCCCCGATCTCGATCGCTACCTGCCCGAGCTGCGCGCGATGGCCGAGCAGACGCCGGCCGTCGAGGCCTGAGCCGCGGTCAGTCGCCGACCCGTTCGATGCGCTCTCTGCGGAGCTGCTGGCGCGCGTTGAACACGCGGCGGTAGGTGGCCAGGCCGAGGAGCATGCACCCGAACGCGGTGGAGCCGGCGATCATGAACATGATCACGATCTGATAGCGCACGGCCTGCAGGGGATCGGCGCCCTGCAGGATCTGCCCGGTCATCATGCCCGGCAGCGACGACGATGCCGACGACGCTCATCGAGTTGATGATGGGGATGAGCCCGCGCCGGATGGCCTGGCGCAGAGGGTCGCGCGCCGCCTCCCAGGGCGTCGCCCCCAGCGCGAGCTCGGCCTCGACGCGGTCTCCCTGCTCGGCGAAGCTGCTCAGGAGATCGTCGAGGCAGAGCGAGAGCCCGGTCAGGCCGTTGCCGAGCACCATCCCGAGCAAGGGCACGACGTACTGCGGCCGCCACCAGGGGTGCACGCCGATGATGAGCTGCGTGGTGCCGAGGGTCGTGGCCAGGCCGGTGAGGGTGAGCGTCCCGAACGCGACCAGGTGAACGCCGCGGTAGCGATGGGTCGAGCGCCGGACGGCGGCGCGCGAGGCGGTGGCGATCATCAGCGTGACCAGCGCCAAGACCAAGAAGGGCTGGCGGAGCGCGAACACCCAGCCGAGCACGTAGCCGACCAGGAGGAGCTGCACGACGGTGCGCAGGCCGGCCACCGCCAGCCGCTTCTCGATCCCGAGCCGGAGCGAGATGCTGACCAGACCCGCGGCCAGCACCAGCACCGCCGAGAGCGCGAGGTGAGGCAGGTCGATGGGGATCGCGCCCGCGTCAGGCGGCATCGGCGACCCTCAGCGCGCTCAGATCGATCTCCTCGCCGCCGAGGCGGGCCCGCTGATTGGCCGAATGGCTGACCAGCACGATGGCGGCGTCGGCCGCGTCGAGGAGCGCTTCGGCGCGCGCAGCCGACTCCGGATCGAGCGCGCTGGTCGGCTCGTCGAGCAAGAGCACCGCAGGCTCGATGGCCAGCGCGCGGACGAACGCGACGCGCTGCCGCTCGCCTTCCGAGAGGCGGGCCACCGGTCGCTCCCACTTGTCGGCCAGCCCGACCTGCTCGAGCAGAGCGCGGGCGCGCGCCGGATCAAAGGGCCCGGCGGCCGAGGCGTAGGTGAAGGGCCGCGCCAGCTCGTCCTGGACGCTGCCGCCGAAGAAGACCGCCCGCTGCGCGACCAGCACCACCCGGCGCCGCCAGCGGACCGGTCCCATCGCCTCGGGGCTCTGCCCGTCGAGGCTCAGCGTCCCTCCGATCGGATTGTCGAGGAGCGCCAGCGCGCGGAGCACGGTGGTCTTCCCGATCCCGCTCGGACCCGTCAGCGCGACCCGCTCGCGAGGTCCGAGCGAGAAGGACAGGCCTTCGATGAGCGCGCGACCACCCGGGCCGGCGCCGAGCTCCTGGACGTCGAAGACCATGGCGTCCTCGGTCTATCAGGGCCGCTCAGTCCGGGCACGTTCGGTCCCGCGAGCGTCCTGAATCAGCGAGCATTGGTGTACATCACTCCGCTGCGAGCCCTCCTCCAGCCGCTCCCGCAAACGGGAGGGGAGCTCCGCTCCGTAGCGACTGGGTCCGGGCCGAAGGCCGCAGGCCGCTCCCTCAGCGGATGCGCAGGACGATGGCGGCGGCCCCGACGCCGGCCTTCGCCGCCGGCTCGGTGAGCAGGCTCGCCAGCACGGAGGGGGAGGTGTCGGGCGCGGTGCCGAGCACGCTCATGGCGCGCGCGATGGAGCTGGTCGAGAAGGCGGTGATGGAGCCGGCGAGGACGAGGTCGCCGGGCTCGACGCGGGTGGAGCAGATGGTGGGCCGCGCGCGGAGCAGGCCGGAGGCCTCGTCGTCGCGCGAGGTGAGCCGCTTGGGGGGCCCCGAACGCTGCAGGTACACCCGGCCGGTCCCGGCGCTCATGACGTGGAGCTCCCCCTCCGCGAGCAGCAGCGCCACCAGCGTGGCGTCCGGCAAGATGCGCTCGACCAGGTGATCGCAGCGGTCCACCAGCGCCTCCCGGGCGCCGTTGACCGCGCGGGTCAGCCGCTCGGCGGGGCCGACGCCCTCGTTGTCCGCCAGCGCTCGTTCGAACCCCTCGTTCACGGCCGCGGTCGAGATGGCCCAGGTGCGTGGCATGCCGAGCCCGGTCGTCACCGAGAACGCGCGCCCCGACTCGTAGCGGCGCGCGCAATGGCGCGTCAGCTCGCCGCCGCGAACATCGGTGCGGGCGATGCTGATGTGGCCGTCGGCGCGCATCGGCTCACGCCTTGCCGAAGCGCAGCTCCGAGAGCTGCACGGTGAGGACGCCCAGGAGCGTGAAGAGGAGCCACACGCTCACGATCACCGTCGCGCATATCCAGAGGCTCACGTCCGGCACCCACTCGTTCCAGCCCGCGGCCTCGATGCCGCCGAGCCGGCGCGCGAAGGAGGTCATCGAGATGAAGCGGAGGAAGCCGGGCGCCAGGCCCAAGAACCATTCGACGAACCCGAGCCACACCACCGAGAGCATGCCGCCCGCCTCCGGCACCAGCGCACCCCAGAGCAGGCAGATGCCCGAGTAGGTCATCACCAGCAGCGATGCGCCGCCGCCCGCCCGCGCCGTCGTGCCGAGCTCGTCGATCATCAGCGTGGGCGAGGTCGCGTAGCCGACGACGTGGAGCAGGATCAGCCCGATCCACAGCACGGCGAGCGCCGCGCCGGTGCCGACGAGGTACTTGCCGAGCGCGATCGCGCCCCGCGAGATCGGTCGCATGCTCAAGAAGTGCAGCGTGCGCCCCTCGACCTCTTCGCCGATGGCGCCCGAGGTGAAGAGGATGGGCAGGAGGAAGACCAGGAGCCGGTAGAAGCCCCAGTCGATGCCGCCTTTGACGACCTCCGTCGCGTCGACGTCGTCTTTGACGAGCGCGACCACGGCGGGGAAGAGGATGATCACCACCGTCGCGATCACCGCGACGCGGAGCTTTCGGCCACGCAGGGTGCGCAGCAACGCCAGGCGCGCCACCGCGAGCGTGCCGCCGAAGAACGAGGGTGCGGGCGGGGCGCTCATGTGTCGGCTCCCGGTGCGCCGGCGCCCGGCGCGAGCTGCTGTTGGTAGGCGCTCTTCTCGGCCTGGCTCTGAAGCTTCCGGACGGCACCCGAACCGGCGTCGGCGCCGCTCCCCGCGCCGCGGTTGGCCCGCTCGACGAGGTAGTAGAAGAGGGCCTCGATGTTGGCGTCGGGGCTGGTCAGCGAGCGGAGGCGATAGCCGCCTTCGAGCACCTGCCGCGCGATCGTCTGGTAGGTCTGCTCCGGCTGCCAGGTGCGGACCTCGAGCGTGTCCTCGGCAGGGAACTGGAGGGCGACGATGCCCTCCTCGTTGGCGAGCAGCGCCGAGGCCAGCTCGCGCGGCCGGTCGACCTGCACCCGGATGTGGTGCGGGTTCTCGTCCAGCAGCTCGCGGATCTCCTGCATGGCGCCCTGCGCGACCACCTGGCCGCGCGCGATGAGGAGCAGCCGGTCGGTGAGCGCTTCGATCTCGTGGAGCACGTGGGTCGAGAAGAGGACCACCGCGCCTTCCTTGGCCCGCCGCTTCAGCGCGTCGAGGATGTGCTGGCGCGAGCTCGGATCGGTGCCGGTCAGCGGCTCGTCGAGCAGGAGCACGTCCGGCTCGTGCACGATGGCCTGAGCGAGCTTGGCGCGCTGGCGCATGCCGCGGCTGTAGCCGCCCATCTTGCGCCCCATCGCGTCCTCGAGGCCGAACTCCTCGAGCGCGTCCTTGGCGCGCTTCTTCGCCGCTTCCCGCGGATAGCCGCTGAGCTCGGCCATCGCGCTCACGAACTCGAGCCCGGTCAGCTCGTCGTAGAGCGAGTCCGCTTCCGGGCAGTAGCCGATCCGGCGCAGCACGTTCGGGTTGCCGAAGGGGCGCTCCCCGGCGACGAGCAGCTTGCCGAGGCTGGGCTTGATCTGCCCCGACACCATCCGCATGAACGTCGTCTTGCCCGAGCCGTTCGGGCCGAGGAGGCCCCAGATGCCGGGCCCGATGTGGAGCGAGACGTCGCTGACGGCGGTGACCTTGCCGTACCACTTGGAGAGGCGGACGGCGCGGATGGACGTGCCCTCCACGACCGAGCCCTCGTCCTCCGTGGCCTTCTCGCCGCGCTTCTTGCTCACGTGATCACCTCCGCCTGCTGGATGCGGCGGTACGCGAGGTACGCGCCGCCGACCGTCGCCGTGGCGAGGATGGGCAGCGCTTGGTACCAGGCGATCTGGCTCCACTCGTCGTGCACCTTGTAGATGGCGTCGCCCACCACCGAGAGCAGGGCGGGGAGCGAGATCACGTACGCCCACTCCGAGTCGGTGATGCCGTGGACCAGCATCCCGAGCACGAAGGGCACGAAGAAGATCACGACCCAGGCCGTGAACGTCAGCGCGCGGCTCTTGCTGATGGCGCTGATCGCGACCGAGAGCACCGAGCAGCAGATGGCGATGATCGCGGCGTCGAGGAGCGCCGGCAGGATGAGGCCGAGGCGCTCCAGGAGCTGGTCCTCGGGGCCGAAGGCGGCGAGCGCGAGGCTCAGCAGCATGTTCGGCACGAAGACGAGCGCGAAGACGAAGATGGCCAGCGCCGACGCCCTTCCGAGCAGGTACTGGGCCGGGGTGACCGGCTTCGCGAAGTAGAACTGATAGGCCTTGTGCGTGAAGTCTTCGGCCACCACGCCGGCGCCCGAACGCAGGGTGACCACGCTGACGAAGAACCAGAGTTGGACGCTGGTCAGCGAGCGGAGCCACACCGCGGCGTTGGGATTGAAGAACCAGCGGGCGATGTCGGGGGCGTCCTCCGGCACCTCGGGAAGATCGTGCCCCAGCATCTGGAAGCGGATGAACGCGGTCAGCACCAGGCCCAACAAGGGCAGGACGGCGCCGAAGACGACCAGCTTGTTCACCCACGTGCCCCAGATGCGCCACATGCCGTAGCGCAACAGGACCCACGTGTTGTGGGACGCGGGGAGGAGCTCTCCCTCGTACGCGCGGTAACCGAGATCTCGGACCGTCATCGCGCGGGAGGCTACTCGACGCCCCCCAGCGCGGCAAACGCGACAGTCCACCGGGCGCAACGCGAGCAGTCGCCCTCGCTGCCGCGGACGCCGGCCAGGGAACTCGAGGCCCCTCCCGCGGTCAGCCTCCAGCGTGGCTGTTCGCCTCCGTCGCTCCCGCGCTCCGAGCCCTCCGCGGGCGGCTCGCATCCGCGTCGGAATGCGCACGGTGCGGCCGAGGTTTTGCACCGGCGACCCATCTGGCGTCTACAGACGTCGAATGTCACTGTGCGGCCACACATGGCGAGACGGAACGCCACGATGAAGCGAGTAGGTCGGCGGGTGCTGCGATGGATTTCGCCGGCTCGCCGACTGGGTGCCCGTCACGCCACTCGGCGTGCTGGTCGGGAGCGGTGCGGGCGCGGCGCTCTATTTCCTGGCCTATCCGGAGCTCGATTTGGTGTGGCTGGTGGTCGGCTACGCGGCCCTCGGCCTGCTCGCCGCCTCGGTCCTGGCGGTGGTGATCGGTGCGATCTGGCTCAAGGTGGCGACCTTGCCGCCCCGGCACGCGGAGGTCGTGAGGCGGACGACGGAGACCAGGTCGCTCGCTGCCGACCGGCTTCTCCGTCCCCTCGCTGGTGCTCTTGCCGCTGGTCCAGGTCGACTGGAGCTGGGAGCGGCCGGCGGAGGCCGAGGTGACGGCGACCAAGCAGCGCCTGCGCCTGCGAGAGGAAGTCCGTTTGAAGCGCCGCGGTCGGGTGGAAGGCGTGCGGCGGCGGATTGTGGTGCAGGACGCCTTCGGTCTCGCCCGGCTGGCCATCCGCCAGCACGATCCGATCGAGCTGACCGTGCTGCCCCACGCTGGCAAGCTCGGTGAGGCGCCGCTCCTGGTCTCGCTCTCCGGCGGCGACGAGCGGCCGCATCCGATGGGCATCGACGACGGCGATCGCGTCGAGCTCCGCCGCTACGTGCCGGGCGATCCGGCGCGCTTCATCCACTGGAAGGTCTTCGGCCGCACCGGAAGGCTGATGGTCCGCGTGCCCGAGCGAGCGCTCTCGCCGGCGCACCGCACCGTCGCCTATCAGGTGGCGGGCGAAGAGGACGACGCCAGCGCGGCGGCAGCGCGGGTGGCCATCGAGACCGGCTCCTTCGGACCGGAGTTCCGCTTCGGCGCCGACGGATTGCCGAGCGACACCAACCGGGCCGACGAAGCGGTGGAGATGATTGTGCGCTCGGTCGAGGCGCGCGACGCCGGCGGGCGCGGGTTGGACGCGTTCGTGAAGCGCGCTGAGCGGATGGGGCCGGCCGGGCTGGTCATCTTCGTGCCGCCGCGGCCGGGCGAGTGGCTCCAGCACGTGATCGCGGTCGTGAAGCCGCGCGCGCCGCGGAGCCGGGTGGTGGTCACGACCGACGGCATCGACGCCGATCCGCCGCCCTCGCTCGTGCGCCGCATGCTGATGCTCCCCGCGTCGCGTCAGGGGACGCCGGCCGACGAGCTGGAGAAGGTCATCGCCGCGCTCGCGTCCACGCGGGCCGAGGTGATCGTGCTCGACCGGCGGACGGGAAGGCGGCTCGGCGCCCGTCACCGCGCCGCCATGCGCGCCATCGACGCGCCCCGCCGGGAGGCCGCGTGAAGGTGCGAACGTTGTTTCGAGGTGGCGGCGCGAACGCCGACACCACGCCGATCGGCCGGCCCGAGCCCTGGCTGTCGACGGCGCTGCGGGTGGTCGTACACGCCGTCACCGCGGGCGTGATCGCCTTTCCGCTGACGACGCCCCAGGCCGTCTTCGCCGCCATGCTCGGCGGCGCCACCGGCTCGTTCCTCGCGCGCTTCGCGGCCCGCACCTCGCTCCGGCTGCCGGCGCTCCTCGCCATCGGCGCGGGCGGGCTGGTCGGCGTGCTGCTCCTGCGCGCGCTGGTGGTCGATCTCGTCTTCGTGCCCGCCGAGCTCGGCCCGGCCACGGCGCTGGAGCTCGGCGACGCCATCGTCTTCGGCCTCGGCGCGCTGGTCGTCTCCACCGTGCTGCGCGTGCTCTCGACTCGCCGGCCGGCGCTCTCGGTCCTGGAAGCCGGGTTGGTCGCCGGAGGGTTCGCGACGCTGCTGGTCGCCCACCGCAACGGCGCCATCCACAGGCCCTACGTCATCGCCGATCCTTTGATCGCCCGCGGCGAGGATCCGACGCTGGCCATCCTGCTCCTCGGCGCGGCCGGCGCGGTGGTCATCGGGCTGCTCCTGTTGAGCGAGCGGAGCGTGACGCGCTCGCTCTTCCACTTCGGCGTGGTGGCGGCGCTGCTCTTGGCCATCCTCGGCACCACCACCATGGTCGGCCTGCCGACGCCGCCGAACACGGGCGGCGCGCTCGGCCTGCAGGACAACGATCACCAAGGCGGAGGACGCGCGGGCGGGCAGGGCCAGCAGAACGGCCGCCGGCGGAGCGACGAGCTCGAGTTCCTCGATCAGTACCCGCACGGCGGCGGCACGCCCGACGCGGTGATCATCTTCCACGACGACTACTCGCCCGACGGCGGCTACTACTACTTCCGGCAGAGCGCGTTCAGCCAGTTCAACGGCCGCAAGCTGGTGGCCGCCACGCGCCAGGACGTCGACCAGGACGTCCGCAACCTCTTCCCGACCAACCGCAGCCGCGACGTGCTCTGGATCCCGCCCGAGGGCGCGGACCGGACGGAGGTCGAGACCACCGTCGCGATGCTGGCCGACAACTCCGCGCCGCTCGGGCTCGAGGCGCCGACCCGCTTCATCCCCGCCACCAACCCGAACCCGCAGCGCTTCCGCCGCGTCTACCGGGTGCAATCGCGCTCGACCACGGCCGACTTCCTCTCGCTGCTCGGCCGCAGCGCCGGCGATCCGAGCTGGAGCGAGGAGATCCGCGAGCACTACCTGCGCGGGCCCGACGATCCGCGCTACCGCGAGCTGGCGCTGCGGATCGTCGACTCGCTGCCGCCGGATCTGAAGGATGACCCGCTCGCCCGGGCGCTCTCGATCACCCAGTACCTCGGCGAGCACGGCACCTACAGCCTGCGCAGCCGGCACGCCGGTGCGGAGGATCCGACCGCGGATTTCCTCTTCGGCGACCTGACCGGCTACTGCGTCCACTTCGCGCACGCTGCGGTCTACCTGATGCGCTCGATCGGCATCCCGGCGCGGGTCGGAACCGGCTACGCGGTGGCGGAGGCCAACCGGCAGGGCGGCTCGGCGCTGCTTCTGCGCAACTCCGATCAGCACGCCTGGCCCGAGGTCTACCTCGGCGCCGCGCCTTCCCCCATCGCGCCCGTCCTCGACGCGCTGCGCGCGCTCACCGATACCGAGCACCCGGACGCGCTCGAGCAGGTGCCGGAGGAGCAGCGCTTGTCGGCGCTGATGATTGTGCGGATGAGCGCAGACGAGGAAGGGCTCGACTCGGAGGCCGAGGACGGACCTTTGACCATGCCCGACGTGAGCAGCGCCGCCAGCACGCGGGCGGAGCTTTCGGATCTGGCCGCCGAGACGGAGCGGAGCGAGGACGACCTGGTGCAGTCCGCCATCGCCCGCATCGAGGCGCTCTCGGTGCCGGAGACCGGCGATGCCGCCTGGGTCGTGGCCGACGTCGCGCCGCAGAACGTGCTCGACCCGCCGGGCGAGCCGCCCGATTCCGCAGCTCCAGCGCCTGCTCGGCGAGATGGCACGCGGCTCCGAGGCGCTCGCCGACGCCCCGCAGCCGCCGCGGACGATGGCCATGGTGGCCAAGGGGATCGCGGTGCCGCTCGCGTATGCCGTGGGAGGGACCCTCGGCTTCGCGCTGCTCTTCCTCCTCGGCGCCAAGATCTGGCGGCGGGTGGCGCCACGCGTCTCGGCCCGGCCCCGCTGGATCTATCGCGCGGCCGTCGACCGGCTGAGCGACGGCGGGCTGCGACGCGAGTACGGCGAGTCGCCGGAGGCGTTCGCGCGGCGGGTGGCCAACATGCTGCCTGCGCTCCGGCTGCTCACCTATGGACACTTGGCGGCCGCGTTCGGCGGTCACCACGATGCGCAGCGCGTCGCCGCGATGGTGCAGGCCGACCGGGCGCTGCGCATCGAGCTCAGGCGCGCGGTGCCGCTCTGGCGCCGCCTGCTCGGGTTGATCAACCCCTTCTCGTGGCTGCTGACTCGCTGAGAATGCCGACACGTTGAGAATGCCGACACGTTGAGAATGGAAGGCCGGATGGAAGCGACGGTATCGAAGCTGAGGACGGAGGGATTGCTCGATCACGAGCCGGTCACGACGGTCGAGCAAGCCCACGAGGTGGCCAAGCGGCTGGGCGAGCGCTTGCGCTCGGCGGTGCGCGGACGGGACGAGGTCATCGATCTCGTGCTGACGGCGCTCTTGGCGGACGGGCACGTCTTGCTGGAGGACTATCCGGGCTCCGGCAAGACCACCCTGGCCCGCGCGCTCGGCGCCGCCATCGAGGCGGACGGGGACGACCGCGACCCGCACTTCGCGGCGTTCCGGCGGATCCAGTTCACCCCGGATCTCTTGCCCAGCGACATCACGGGCACGAACGTCTTCGACGTCGAGACGAGCCGCTTCGTGTTCCGCTGGGGCCCGGTCTTCGCGCACATCGTGCTCGCCGACGAGATCAACCGCACCTCGCCCAAGGTGCAGGCGGCGATGCTGGAGGCCATGGCCGAGAAACAGGTCACGGTCGACAACGACACCCACGCGCTCGACCGGCTCTTCTTCGTCATCGCGACGCAGAACCCGCTCGATCTGGCCGGCACCTATCCGCTGCCGACGCCGCAGCTCGACCGCTTCCTCTTCAAGATCGAGATGAAGCACATCTCGCGGGAAGCGGAGCTCGACGTGTTGGCGCAGTATCCGACGCCGCACCTCGACGTGGCGGCGGCGCTGCCGGGCGTGACCCGGACGCAGCTCCTCGGCGCGCGGGCGGTGCTGCGCGAGCAGGTGAAGCTCGATCCGCTCTTCCGCGAAGCGCTCGTCGACTCGGCGCGGGCCCTGCGCGAGGACAAGCGCGTGCTCTCCGGGGCGTCGACGCGCTCTCTGGTGTTGATGATGCCTGCATTGCAGGCGCGGGCGATCGTCGAGGGGCGCGACTTCGTGACGCCGGGTGATCTCGAGGCGCTGGCGCCGCACGTCTTCAAGCACCGCATCGAGTGCGCGCCCGGCGTGGACGATCCGGTGGTGGTCATCCGCGAGTCGATGCAGCCGCAGATCGAGCGGCTCTCGCGCCAGGCCATGAAGGGTTGATCATTTGAAGCGCCCGGCCCGCATCGCGCTCGCGCTCACGCTCGCCTCCGCTTCGGTGATGGGGGCGGGCGCCGTCGTGCACGCGCAGCTCCAGGCGGGCATGCCGGACGAGCTGGGCGTGCAGCTCGACGAGGAGCGCGCGTGGTCCGAGGCGCAGCAGGGCCATCACATCAAGGCGCGCGAGCTGGCGGAGTCCGTCGTCCGCGAGCGGCCCGACTCCTTCGTCGGCAACTTCGTGCTCGGCTACGTGCACCACTACGGCGAGGCGAACTTCGCCAAGGCGCTCTTCTACGAGAACCGCGCGCGCTCGCTCTTCGAGCGCGAGTACGGCTCGGAGCCCACGCCGCCCGCGCCCTGGCGCTGGCACGCGCGCATCTTGCGCGAGCTGGTGTGGACCCACGCCGAGCTGGAGCACTACCAGAAGCAGATCGACTACATGGTGCTCTACAGCCGCCTCTACGAGCCGGACTTCATCGCCGAGCGGGCGTGGCCTTTCATGAAGATGCGCCGCTTCGACGACGCGAGGGAAGCCGCGAACCTGGGGCTGGCGTCCGGCGACCCGCGGCAAGAAGAGATCGCGCTCAACGCGCGCTGCGCCATCGAGTTCGAGGCTGGCGCCGACCAGGCGAGCTACCAAGCCTGCCGCGAAGCGATGATGCTGCACGGCGGCGATCCCGCCACGCAGGACGCGGTCGACTTCACGAACTTCGCCGAGGCCGCGCGCAGCGTGTTCCGGCTCGACGAAGCGGAGCGAGTCGATCAGCTCTCGGTCGAGGCCCACGTGTCTTGGTACGGAAACCCCTACGTCGAGCTCGGCGAGCTCTACGTGCGCGAGGGCCGCTACGTCGAGGCGCTCGAGGCGCTCAAACAGGTCCCGGAGTACCGGCAGCAGCGGCCGCCCCACGTGCGCGACGCCGATCGCAACGAGGGGCGGCGGGCGCTGACCTCGTTCTTCTTGGTGATCGGCCGCTCCGACGAGGCCGTTCGCTATGCCGACAAGGCGTTGTCGGCGCCCGACCGGCGCGGGCACAACAGCCGCGATCCGGCGCAGGATCGGGCCATCGCCGCGCTCCTTCACCGCGCCGCGCTGAGGCTCCGGGCCGAGCAGCGCATGGAAGAAGCGATCGGCGAGCCGATCTACGAGCGGGCCTGGGCCTGGGTGCGGGCCGAGAAAGATCGCTTCGACGGCTGGCTCAGCGGCCGGGTGGCGGCGCGGAACCTGGCCGACGAAGAGCGGCTGGTCGGCACCTTCATGATCGGCACGCATCGGAGCGCCGTGATGCCGCCGTGGCTGGTGGGCGAGCTGACCGACGTGCTCGGCGCGGGCGTCGTCCACGAGGCCGTGCGGCGGGCGCGAGCCGAGGACGACCGACCCGAGTCCGACGCCTACTACGACGCGTTCGAGGCCGAGGCCGCGCTCTCTTCGCACGATCCGGAGCGGGCGCGGGAGCTGGCCACCCGGGCGCTGGCGACGCTACAGCCGGCGGAGGCGATGCTCAGGGCGCGGGTGACGGCCATCGTCGCGGAGGCCTCGCGCCGGATGGGCGACGCGGAGCGCGCCAGCGAAGCCTACGGCGACGCGTTCCAGTCCGATCCCGGCGTGTTCCGGCGGATGGGCTGGCCGGTGCCGGTGCGGATGGAGGTCGCGGCCGGCGGCGAAGAGCTGGCCGACGCCATCGACGACAGCGCCCGCTTCGACGTGTCCGGCTGGGGGATGACCGTGCAGGTCGGGCCGGACCGCGCGTGCCTGGCGGATCGCTCCGGCTCGGTGCTGGCCTGCGGCGACAGCCCGCCCGAGGCGAACGAGGATCGCGACGACTACACCGCCCGCCTGGCGCGCCTCTTCCACGAGCGCGTGTTCGCGCCCCGCATCGACCTGAGCCAGAGCGACGCCAACAGCCTCGACGGCAGCAACCACGTCAGCCGCGACCCGCTCCGAACCATGTTCGGCCACGAAGCCCCGCCCCGCGACGAGTAGGCGAGGCTTCGCGGGCGGCGGGTTGCGCGCTTCACGTGGGAGGCGGGTCGTGGCACGCCGCGGAGACAGCCACACCTGAGGGATGGGCGATGCCGAGTATCGCCTCGTCGGCCCGCGCCGCAGCTGGGCCCCGTCCCGCCCACGAGGTGCGTTGCGACTCCCGGCGAGCACATCTAGCGGGTGAACGCGCTGAGGCGCGAAGGACTCGATGGATCCGTGCCGTAGGTGCGTGGCAGAATCGAGGGATGCTCGAGATACGACGTACGGGCTCTATCTTGGTTCTCTTGGCTTCTGTGTTCTTCGTCGGCTGTGGTGGCGCCGCCAGTGATGGCGGTGGCGGCGGGACGACGACGCAGGCGCAGGCACCGCAGGGGCAGGACGATCCCAGCGAGGGCGGCCGCCGGCGGGCGCGGGAGGGCGCGCGCTGCGACTACGGGGGCGCGGCGGACCTCACCTGCCAGCGCGGGCTCTACTGCTGCTACGGGCCGCCCGAGAATCCGGGCACCCACGGGGAGTGCATGCCGAGCTGCCCCGAGTGAGATGATCGCCGCCGCCGGGAGCGTGTCCCGGCGGCGACGGGTGCGCGATCAGTGCTTGCGCTCGCTGGGCCGCGGCGGGCTCTGCCGCTCCGGCGATCCGGGCTGCTGCGGGGTCGACTGCGGCCGGCGGTTCTCGCGGTTGCGCGGATTCGTTCTCGTTCTTGGGGTTGCGCTGTTCGTTGGCACCGTGCTTCTTGGACATGTTCGTCTCCGGTCTCCGCGCGCACAGTGCGCGCGACAGCCGAGCTTCTAGCCCCGCGCCGCACGCGACCATTCGCCGAGAGCGGAGACCGGTTTTACGGCTGAGGTTGGCCCGAAAGGGCGACTCTCTGCCGTCGGAGTCCGAGTGGTATCTCTCTCGTTTGCCACCCACCCCCCGGCCCCCTCCCTGAGGGAGGGGGTGCTCCCGGAACGGACCTCGAGCTCCGACGGAAGCGGAGGGTTCGTGCTAGTTGCACGGGCCCGGAACGGACCTCGAGCTCCGACGGAAGTGGAGGGTTCGTGCTAGTTGCACGGGCCCGGAACGGACCTCGAGCTCCGACGGAAGCGGAGGGTTCGTGCTCCCGGAACGGCCGTGGGAGCGGGATCAGATAATGCCAGGGGAACTTGGAGAAGTTCCGCGGGCGCTTCTCGACGAAGGCGTCGCGGCCTTCCTTGGCCTCGTCGGTGCCGTAGGCCAGACGAGTGGCCTCGCCGGCGAAGAGCTGCTGTCCGACCAGGCCGTCGTCGACCATGTTGAACGCCAGCTTGAGCATCCGGATCGCGGTCGGGCTCTTGTCGTTGATCTCCCGCGCCCAGTCGAGGGCGAAGCTCTCCAGCTCCGCGTGGGGAACCACCGCGTTGACCATCCCCATCTGCGCCGCTTCCTCGGCCGAATAGTCGCGGCCGATGAAGAAGATCTCTCTGGCGCGCTTCTGGCCGACCATCCGCGCCAGGTATGCGGAGCCGAAGCCGCCGTCGAAGCTGGCGACGTCGGCGTCGGTCTGCTTGAAGATGGCGTGCTCCCGGCTGGCGATGGTCATGTCGCAGACCACGTGCAGGCTGTGTCCGCCGCCGACCGCCCAGCCCGGCACGACCGCGATGACCACCTTCGGCATGAAGCGGATCAGGCGCTGGACCTCGAGGATGTGCAGGCGTCCCAGCTTGGCCGGGTCGATGCCCTCGGCGCCTTCGTACTTGTAGCCGTCCGCGCCGCGGATCCGCTGGTCGCCGCCGGCGCAGAACGCCCAGCCGCCGTCCTTGGGCGAGGGGCCGTTGCCGGTGAGCAGCACGCAGCCGACGTCGCTGAGCTGTCGTGCGTGGTCGAGCGCGGTGTAGAGCTCGTCCACCGTCTTGGGGCGGAACGCGTTGCGCACCTCCGGCCGGTGAAAGCCGATGCGCACCGCACCCACGTCGAGCGCGCGGTGGTAGGTGATGTCGCTGAAGTCGAAGCCCTCGACGGGGGCCCAACGGGCGGGATTGAAGATCGCGGAGACCATGGCCGGGGTTTTGGATCGGAAAGGCGCGCGCGGCTACCGCTCGACGAGGCTCGCGGGGCTCGGTGCGAGGCGGATTGAGACTGACCTCGGGGGCGCCGCTACCGCCGCGGGGCCGCGACGGAGGGAGGCGGACCTCGGGGGCGCCGCGACTGCCGGGGGGCCGCGAGACGGAAGGAGGCGGACCTCGGGGGCGCCGCTACTGGCGCGGGGCCGCGACCGAGGAGTCGAGCTCCCACTCGAAGTTGATGCGGTTTCCGGACCCGGCGTCCGCGAGCTCGACCACGAGGTGCCGGCTCTCGGGCGTGATGAACCCGCCGTTCTGGAAGCAGATGGTCGCCGGCTGCTGGGTGATCTGCCACATGAAGGGCACGGCGACGCCCCGCATCACGGTGACGCCTCCGGTGTAGCGCGTGCGCCGGCGCCTGCCCTGATACTGCGCCACGGTGGCCTGCTCGAGCTGGACCTGCTCCGAGGTGTTCTCCACCCCCTGCTGGTCGCCGAGCAGCGCGATCCGGTAGCCCTGAAAGCGCGCCCGCTCGGGGTGGAGCTGGTCGGCCCAGAGCGAGACGCGGACGCAGATTCTGATTGGGCGTGAGCGTCAGGAGCTGGGCGCGGTCGACCAACGTGCCGCGGGGAATGGAGCGGGATCGCTCGCCGCGGGTGCTCTCGACGGGCACCTCGTTCGGGTCGACGCCGCCCACCTGCAGCGGGTGGCGGATGGTGACGTAGCGGGTGACCGCGCCGCAGCCCGCCAAGAGGGCGAGGGCGACGAGGAGCGACGCGATTCGGGACATCATGACGACGGCGGTTGTTCCACGGGGGCGCCCGAGCGTCCATGATCACCGAGCCCGGTTGTCGCGCGGCCCGGTCCGGCCCACCCTCCCGCTCATGAGTGAAGAGCGCGTTCTCGTGACCCGCGACGGGGCCGTGGCCCACGTCCGGATGAACCGACCGGACAAGCGAAACGGCCTGGACCTGCCGATGTTCGAGCAGCTGGTGGCGGCCGGCCGCAGCCTGGCGGAGGACGCCGGCGTCCGCGCGGTGGTGCTCTCGGGCGAGGGGCGGGCGTTCTGCGCCGGCTTGGACTTCATGGCGTTCATGAGCCAGGCGGACGCGGCGCCGCGGCTGCTGGCCGAGCGCGGAGAGAGCCCCGCCAACCTGGCGCAGCGCGTGGCCTGGGTGTGGCAGGAGGTACCGGTGCCGGTGATCGCCGCGGTGCACGGGGTGGCGTTCGGCGGTGGGCTGCAGATTGCCCTCGGCGCCGACCTCCGCTACGTCCACCCCCACGCGCAGCTCAGCGTGATGGAGATCAAGTGGGGCTGATCCCGGACATGAGCGCCAGCAAGACGCTCCTGTCGCTGGTCTCCCTCGACGTGGCCAAGGAGCTGACCTTCACGGGACGGATCGTCTCCGGCGAGGAGGCGCTGAAGCTCGGGCTGGCCACGCGCCTCGCCGACGACCCGGTGGAGGCGGCGCTGGAGACGGCTCGCACCATCGCGAGCAAGTCCCCGCACGCCATCCGGGCCGGCAAGCGCCTCTTCAACGAGGCGCCGGCGCTGGGCGTGCGCGAGGCGTTCGAGCTCGAGAGCGCGCTGCAGGTGCCGCTCCTCGGCTCGAAGAATCAGCTCGAGGCGGTGCAGGCCAATTTCGAGAAGCGCGCGCCCCGCTTCGACGACCCGGAGTGACGCGCAGCGGGAATTCTGCGCCCCCGTTTCACCTTTGTGCCCGTTTCAGGCATGATCACGGGCCTTGGAGGTGACTCGATGAAGCGTCATGGCTTGGTGATCGCCGGCCTGCTCCTGATCGCGAGCGGCTGCCACATCGGAAACAGCAACGCGGCGTGCACGTCGTCGACTCCCTGCGTCTGCGACGGGATCGGAAACTGCGACCGAACCTGCCCCGACGGCAACTGCGAGTTCCAGTGCAAGGGCATCACCAACTGCAGTTTCCACTGCGAAGGTGGCGGCTGCACGACGACCTGCCAGAACACCGGGAACTGCATCCTCGACTGCTCCGGCGGCAACTGCGACACCACCTGCACGAACAGCGGCAACTGCGACGTCATGTGCTCGCCCGCGGGCGGCTGCACCGCCGCCTGTGGGGGTCTCGGCAACTGCATCTGTGACGAGGGTTGCGTCACCACGGGCGGTCCGGACGGCGGGACCGCGACGCGGGATCCACGACCCACACCGACGGCGGCTCGACGCACGAGCGACGCGGGGTCGGCGCCCGACGGCGGCTCGAGCGATGACGGACGGCGGCTCGAGCGACGGCGGCTCGACGGTCGATGGCGGCTCTGCCGCGGGCGACGCCGGTGCGAGCGACGGCGGAAGCGCACCCTGAGCACGTGTCCCGGGACTTCGGGCGTTCGGCACGCTGAGGCCCGAGCGAAGTGCAGGATCGTGCGACTTGCGCGAAAAACCGGCGCGGAGCTCGGGCCGGGACTGCTGGGGCTCGTTCTCAGGACTTCTGCGCCGGTCGGTGCCCGCTGAGCGGCCGACCGGCGCGGAGCCTGCGACCGCTCTAGATGTCCTCCGCGGAACTCGCAACACGATCTGGCCGGCTCTCGACGCCGATCTCGGGCGCGAGCCTGCTCGAAAATGCTTTGCATTTCCTGCGGGGGCGCGCACCCAATCTCGACGCCGATCGCTCGGCCATACCGGTCACGACTTCCGCCTCGGACATCTCCGCGAAATCAGCCCTGACGGCGCTCTTCCCGAAGCCGGTCGAGCTGGGCCTGCATGGACGCGCGCACCCGCCGGTCCAGCTCCGCCACCTGCTCGTCGCTCGGCTCCTGGCCCGGCTCGACTCCCACCTCTTCCGGATGGATCGCCGGCGCGAAGCGGTACTGGAGCTTCACGGGCGGCGGCAGGTGCGGCCAGGGCCCGACGGCCAGCCCCCACGGCATCGAGAGGTGCACCGGCCAGATGTAGGCGCGCGCCAACTCCGGGAGCCGGAGCAACTCCGCCAGCCGCCGGCCGTCGGTGAGCACGATCAGCGTGTGGTGCGCGCCGACGTTGGCCACGGGCACGATGGGCACGCCCGAGGAGAGCGCCAGCCGCGCGTAGCCGGTCCGCCCCGCGAACTCGACCTGGTAGCGCTTGGTGAAGGGGCGCCAGGTGTCGAGGTCGCCGCCGGGCATCACCAGGAGGTCCTCGCGCCAGCGGGTCAAGACACGCCGGGCGATGCGCCGGTCGGCCCGGACCACCCCGCGGCGGGCGAAGAACGCGCCGGTGAAGCGGTTGCCCAGCACCATCTCGTGGGCGGCAGGGTGGATGGGCCGCTCGGTGCCGAAGTGCGTGTACCACGCGTAGCAGAGGCCCCAGACGTCGGGGATGAGCGTCCCGCCCGAGTGGTTCGAGACGATCATGGCCGGCGACGCCGGGACGTGCTCCCAGCCGCGCACGTCGATCCGGAAGTAGCGGCGCTCGCCGAAGAGCATGCCCATCCAGCGCCGCGCGTGCTCGACCGCCGCTGGGTCCAGCTCGGACGGGTCGACGCCCCAGGCCACGCCCTCGGGGTGCAGCCAGCGGAGCACGGAGGACTTCTCCTCGTGCCGCTTCGTGCCCGGCGCCGGAGCGTCCTTTTGTGGCGCGCGTGGCGCCGGCTCCTCTGCCATTCGTTCGTCCACCGCCGCTCGTCCCAGCATCGACTCTAGTACCGTCGTCCCGAAGTTCGATCCCGGTCGCGCGCCTCGGCCGCGAGCCTCGAGGAGACGTTCCTGGCGCGCTCCGAACGAAGTAGAGGACGATGCCCCTCGCACCTCGTCCGGAGAGGAGCTCCGATCCAGATCATAGGGCCGCCGACACGACCGCCCAAACGCGCCGCTTGTTCCCATATGTGGCGCGGCTGCGTCACTGCAAGGGGCCCCCTGGTCAGGAAGAGTCCCGTGCATCATGTCTCCGTCGTGACGACAGCGGCGCGGTGGCGTTTCCCGGTGGTCCTCGGCGGCAAGCGGGAGGTTGGTGAAGCCGAGGATGGCGAGGTAGGATCGCACATCAAGGCTACACCCGTGCTGCAACACCTCCCCCGCATCGCAGATCGCTTCCTGCTCCAGAGCCTCTACCTGCGCGGGTACGTGAGCCGGCGCGTGCCGACCTCCGTCGGAGCCTGCCACGCGCTCGAAGCGCCCGGCTCCGGCAAGCTGCCGCCCATCCTGGTGCTGCACGGGCTTTCGGCGGCGGGGCAGTACTACGAGAACTTGATGCGGCGGGTCCGACCGCACGTGTCGCGGGTCATCGCGCCCGACATGCCGGGGCACGGGTACAGCGAGCTGCCGCCGGAGGGGCTGGACCAGGACACCCTCGCCGCCGGCTTCCGCGAGGCCCTCGACCAGCTCGTGACCGAACCGGTGGTCGTCTTCGGCAACTCGCTGGGCGCCGCCGCGGCGGTGCGCTGGGCGGCGGAGAACCCGGACCGCGCGCTCGGCCTCTTCCTGGCCGCGCCGGGTGGGGCGCCGATGGGGCAGGAGGAGCTCGACCGCTTCGTCGAGGCGTTCATGCTCGACTGCCACGACAAGGCGCTCGAGTTCG
The DNA here is from genome assembly GCA_963832725.1 of uncultured Pseudomonadota bacterium. Taxonomy (GTDB): domain Bacteria; phylum Myxococcota_A; class Polyangia; order Polyangiales; family Sandaracinaceae; genus JAEZBP01. The sequence continues at coordinate 184,091 of CAWHVG010000005.1, read as the reverse complement.
TCGACCGCCTCTTCCACCGCCCGCCCGCGTGGCGTCACCTGATGGCCTGGGGCGTCCGCCAGCAGTTCGGGCGGGAGGGCATCGAAGAGCTCTTGCGCAGCGTGCGGCCCGAGGATCTCTTGCAGCCCCAGGAGCTCGAGCGGCTCACGATGCCGGTGACGGTGCTCTGGGGTGAGGCCGACCGCATCCTGCGGCCCGCGGACCGGCGCTTCTTCGAGGCGCACCTGCCGAGCCACGCGGAGATCCTCCGCCTGCGCGAGTACGGCCACGTGCCGCACATGAGCCACCCGGACTCGCTGGCGAAGTACCTGCTCGACTTCACGCGCAAGGTCGCCGAGCCGCCCGTCCTCGAGCAGCTCCGCGTCTGAGCGCGCCCGCCTGGCGTCCCACGATCTCGCGCCACCGGCCGGGCGCTCGGGCCGCTCGTGCGTAGGCTCGCGGGCCGTTCGTCGATCCGGGGCGCGATCGCTTGGCGCCGAGTCAGCGGAGGACGCGGACCTGGGCTCCGCCCGGCTCGAGGCTCGCGGCGACGGCTCGCGCCTCCACCTCGTAGGGGATGGCCAGGTACGCGCGGTGGTCGTCGAGCCCGCGGGCGCGGCCGGCCAGATACGCGGCGGCGTAGCGGAGGAGGAAGGGCACGACGCCATCGCGGCGGTACTGCGCGACGTGGGTGACCTCGTGGGCGGCGAGCGCCAGCGAAACGCGGCCGTCGACGACGAGGTGGCGGCGGACGAACACCCGCCGGCCCAGCGCGATGCCGTCCGCCCGCCCGGCCAGCGCGACGTGCGCGATCAACGAGCGCGCGCCGCGGACCTCGCTCAGCGTTGGCGCGCGCGGGACGATCCTCGCGTCCGAGGCCGCCTCGGCGCAGAGCGCGCGAGGCCCCACGCCACAGCGGACGAGCGCCTCGGTCACGCGTGTCCGTTCCTCGTCCGTCAGCCGGATCCACGCGGGCGCAGGATCTGTCGCGAAGCGCACGGGGTTGCTCTCGGTCCTCAGGGATGCCACATCCCCGCTCTCGCAGCACGGCCGTCCCATGAAGAACGAGTACCAGCGACGTCGGACCTTCGCGATCATCTCGCACCCCGACGCGGGCAAGACCACCCTGACCGAGAAGCTCCTCCTCTACGGAGGCGCGATCCACTCGGCCGGCGCCGTGAAAGCGCGGCGGGCGCAGAAGTCGGCGACCAGCGACTGGATGGAGCTGGAGCGCAAGCGCGGCATCAGCGTGACCAGCTCGGTCTTGCAGTTCGAGCTCGGCGGCATCCGCTACAACCTGCTCGACACGCCGGGCCACCAGGACTTCAGCGAGGACACCTACCGGACGCTGACCGCGGCCGACTGCGCGATCATGCTGATCGACGCGGCCAAGGGCGTGGAGGCGCAGACCAAGAAGCTCTTCCACGTCTGCCGCATGCGCGGGACGCCGATCGTCACGTTCGTGAACAAGCTGGATCGGCCCGCACGCGACCCCTTCGAGCTGATGAGCGAGGTCGAAGAGGTGCTCGGGCTCGCCACCGTTCCGATCACCTGGCCGGTGGGCAGCGGCGACCTCTTCCAGGGCGTCTACGACCGGCAGGGCAAGCGGGTCCTGCACTTCGAGCGCACGGCGAAGAACGCCAACAAGGTGCCGCAGAAGGTCGGTGGCATCGACGATCCCGAGCTCGACCGCATCCTCGGCGACGAAGAGGCCGGCGAGCTGCGCGGCGCCATCGAGCTGCTCGAAGGGGCGGGCGACGAGTGGGATCGCGAGCGCTTCTTGGCCGGCGAGATCTCCCCCGTCTTCTTCGGCAGCGCGCTCACGAACTTCGGCGTCGAGCCTTTCCTGGAGGACTTCGCGGACATCTGCCCGTGGCCCGGCCCGCGCGAGACCAGCGCCGGCGTGGTCGAGCCCGGCTATCCCGCGTTCACCGCGTTCGTCTTCAAGGTGCAGGCGAACATGGACCCGTCCCACCGCGACCGGATCGCGTTCATGCGCATCGTCAGCGGCAAGTTCGAGAGCGGGATGCGGGTCTTCCACTACCGGCTGGGCAAGAAGATCCGGCTGGCGCGGGCCGAGCAGCTCTTCGCCGACGAGCGCCAGACCGTGCACGAGGCCTGGGCCGGCGACGTGGTCGGCCTGCACGATCCCGGCCTCTATCGGATCGGCGACACCCTCGCGAGCGAGGCGCCCTTGACCTTCGACTCGGTGCCGCGCTTCAGCCCCGAGCACTTCGCGCGCATCCGGCTCACCGACCCGATGAAGCGCAAGCAGATGCAGAAGGGCCTGACCGAGCTGGCCGAGGAGGGCACCGTGCAGCTCTTCTTCGAGCCCGGGCGCGAGAAAGACCCGATCCTCGGCGTCGTCGGCCAGCTCCAGTTCGAGGTGCTCGCCTACCGGCTCGAGCACGAGTACGGCGCGATGGTCGCGCTCGATCGGCTCGGATACGGGTTCGCCCGCTGGGTCATCGAGGCCGAGTCGCCCAAGGCGCTGAGCGACAAGCGGGTGCCGCTCGCCGTCGCCGACATCGACGGCCGCCCGGTGGCGCTGCTGCGCGACCAGTGGGAGCTCGACCGGCTGCAGCGGGACAACCCCGACTGGACGTTCCGCGAGACGGCGCCGATCACCATGGGCAGCGCCGCGTAGACCGCGCCGGCGATTCCGATGCTGCGCGCAGGGGAGAGCTATCGGGTGATCGGGCCGCCGGGAGCGCGGCGCGGCTGGCCCTTCGCGGACAAGACGACTGGCGAGGGCTGGTACGTGGACGGTGCGCGCTCGATCGTGGCCGCGCGCTGGCACGACGGCGAGCTCTGGGTGGCCGGCGATCGCGTGCTCGCCGACGGCGTGCCGGTGGCGGTCGAGCGCGGTCTGGCCGGGGCGCCGACCGGCGATCTCCCGTGGGCCAAGCTCGAGGTGCGCCCCGGCCGCTTCGTGGCCCTCGCCGGCGCGGCTCGCTCTCCGGAGCGCGCGCCGCAGGATCGCGAGGCCTTGCTCGCGCAGCTGACCGACCTTCCGCCGGCGCCTGAGCCCGGGCTGCTCTCGCGCGTCTTCGGCAAGCGCGCGCCCGCTGCCGAGGCGGCCGCGCTGATCCTCGACTTCGACGAGGTGCCCGAGCCGACCAGTCTCTCCGCCTGGTTGGACGCGCTCTCGGCGCGCGGGCTCGACCTGAGCTTGAGCGGCAACGAGAGTGGGCCCGGGCTCGTGCACACGTTTCGCCGGCCGCTGGGCGACGCGGCCGACGTGCGCGCGGCGCTGCTCGACCACGCGCGCGAGGACGCCACGTTGACGGCGCGGATCCGCGAGCACGCCGAGGTCTGGCTCGAAGACGGCGGCATGGAACCTCCGATTCGAAGGCCGACTGGTGGAGGACGATCCCACGCGCGGCTGGATCGAGGACCTCGAGCTCGACGCGATCGCCAGCGACGTGGACGGCTCGAACGGCGCTTGGCTCGATCCGGGCACGCCCCACGCACGCCCGGTGTGGCGCGCGACGCTCTCGGGAACGTCCATCCTCGCGGCGTTGCGACGCCACATGGAGCGGCCCGCGATCGTCGCGGTTCATTCCGCGCCGGAAGAAGCGGTGCTCGCGATCCATCTGATCGGCGGCGTCGATCCGAACGATGGCGCGGTGGTCGGCTTCGCGCTCGCGCGGGTGTGGACCTGAGCTTCAGCGGCGCTCGATCTCGTCGCCCTCCGAGAGCCCCAGCGTGCTCCTGGCCGAGCCGTCGCGGACGCTGATCTCGACGAGCCCGCTCGACCCGGCCAGCGCCAGCGCTTCGCCTCGCGCCACCGCGGCGTAGTGGGTGGCGTAGGGGAGGTCGCGGCCGGCGACGCGGACCTCGCTCGGCGTCTCGGTCGCGCGCAGCGTGGTGATCGCGTTGCCGAAGCGGTCGAAGGTCCACACCTCGCCTCGCGGCGCGTCGGTGGGGCGCAGATCCGTGTGCACCAACGCGTCGAGCGGCACCTCGGGACCGAGCTCGGCCGGGTTCACGCCCGCGGCCAGGTGGGCGGCGGCGGGCCCGAAGACGTCGCGGCCGTGGAAGGTCGACGACACCCGCGAGCGCCGATGGCGCGGGCTCTCCAGCGCGAACGCCCGCCGCGGCGGAATCCATCGTCCACACGGCCTCGAGCAGCCCGTTGTCCGGCGCCACGAAGCGCGCCCGCGCCGTCTCGACGATCACCGCCCGCCGCGCCGAGCCCACGCCCGGATCGACCACGGCCAGCACGATCGAGCCCTCGGGCAGGTGCGGCGCGGCCGCGTAGAGCTGCCAGCTCGCGTTGCGCAGATCCTGGGGCGGGATCCCGTGGGTCAGGTGCACGACCCGCGCGCTCGGCGCGATGCCGGCGATGACCGCCTCCACCACGCCCGCGTAGACGTCCGAGGTGCCGAAGTCGCTGAGGAAGAAGATGCGCATCGTCACCTCGGAGACTGTCGCAACTCGCGCTGGAACCGCAATCGAGCCGGCCGAGCTCGCGCGCTTCAGGGTGCCGCCGCGCGGACGCGGCGGACCGGCATGCGGGCCAGGCAGGGCGGGAGCGCGACGGCGGGCTGGGACGCGAACGTGGCGTCTGCGCCGCTGCCCTGGATCCGGTAGCGGAGCATGCCGTTCCGCACCGAAGGCCACCAGAGCTCGCCCTGATCGCCAATCTCCGGTGCGAAGGCGCCCTCTCCGAGCGCCGCGCCCCAGTTGACGTCCCAGTACTCCTCCTCCAGCACCCGCGTCGTCCCGTCGGCGAGATGGACGGCCAAGAGCGCGTCCCGCTGTCCGCTCGCGTCACCCCGCGAAATCACCGCCGCCCACCCCTCGGCCATGCCGACCAGCCCTTCCGTCGGCGGGTACGTCGCCGAGATGGAGGCGGAGGTCTGCGTCGCCGTCGTCGTCAGGACCTGGGCCGAAGCGTCGGCCTCGAGCAGCGCGAGCCCGGCGTCGGTCATCGCGTCGCCGGTCCCCGCACAGAGCACCGCGATGCTCCCGTCGGCCAGCGCGCTGACCTCGAGGCACTCGTGCAGCGCCGGGACGGTGACCAGCCTCGCGGTCGCGTTCGTCACGTCGACGACGGCCACGCCGCCGCTCGAGCCGACCACGCCGCCGAGGCCGACCACCACGCGGCCCGAGGTGTCGTTCGGAAGCGGCACCATGCGGCCCGCGCGCGCGGCGCCGACCTGCGTGCCGAGATCGATCTGTCCCTGCATCGACGCGTCGTTCACGCCGATCAGCCAGAGGCTGCCACCGGAGACCGCCACCAACGCTCGATCACCGCTCAGCTCCAGCACGCCGGTCACGTGGACCGTGTCCAGCCCGGGCACGTAGGGGGCGTAGGCGACGTCGCCGCTCGCGTACGTGAACGCGACCAGCGAGGCCGTGTCGCGGAGGAAGAGCATCAGCCGCCCGCTCGGCTGGATCCACGGCACGAGATCGTGCGCGTCGAAGGTGTCGCGCGCGCCGGGCCAACGCGTGGTGGTGTCGACCCAGTCATCGTGCAGCAGCGTCCCGTCGCTCGCGTAGAGAGCGAGCGCCGCGTACACGGTGGTGGGGGCCGAGCTCTCGGGCAGCCCGCCGTCGAGGAGGCCGCCCTCGGCGAGCAGCGAGGCGACCGGTCCCGCGTCCGGCGTGGCCAGGGCGTTGCGATCGACCTCGACCACGAAACGGGGTGCGGTCGAGAGCGACGAGAGAGGCGTGTCCTCGCAGGGCGGCGAGCAGCCCGCGACGAAGAACGAGGCGACGGCGATCCAGCGCAGCATCGCGAGAGATGATGCGCGGCCGTGACGGGCGACTCAACCGCCGCGTTGACCCGTGCGGCGGCGCGGAGTATCGAGGGCCGGCCTCGCGCCGGTGCGGGGCATGACAACCGAAGAGCGCGTGCGGTCGTCGCCGAGAGCGACGACGAAGACCCTCTCTCGCTCGTGAGCGAGCAGGGTCCGAAGAGGGAAGCCGGTGCGATGCCGGCGCGGCCCCCGCCACTGTGACCGGGGACGACCCTGGGTGAACAGCCACTGATCGCGAAGATCGGGAAGGCAGCCCAGGCGAGGACGATCCGGGAGCCAGGAGACCTGCCACACGCGCGAGGGCGGACCGAGCTTCCACGGGGCGTGGACGCGGTTCCGAACCGGCGCGCTCGTGCGCTCGGCGCCGCCCTCCTACTGGCCTCGCGGGGAGCGAGGCGGAGGGAGCCGAGACGATGAGCTGGAACGAGATGAAGCGCGGCGCCGCGCTCGCTTCGACGCTGTGGATCCTCGCCGCGTGCGATGGGTCGGGCGCGATGAGCGACGGCGGCGCGGACGCGAGCACGAGCGAGGACGGAGGCCTCGTCACGGATGCGGCTGCGGACGCTGCGGTGCCCGACGCTGCGGTGCCCGACGGTGCAGTGCCGGACGGAGGAACGATCGCCGACGGCGGCGGGGGAGGCTGCGCGGGCGGCTGTGGCGACGGGGAAGGGTGCCTGCGCGGCGTGTGCGTGGCGACCTGCGGCGCCGATCTGTCGGCGTTCGACACGGCGCTCGATCCGGCGCTCACGCCGGTCGCGCACTTCTGCCGCGGGCCCGGCGGCGTTCACGGTCCGCGTCGACGCCAGCGCGGCCGAGGTGTGGGACCTGACCACGGACGGAACGGGCACGTCGACCACCTTCACCCTCTCGCGCTGGACCCTCAATCCGAGCGTCTCCACGCCGGCGCCCACCACCGTCGCCACGCTCACCCACGACACCGGCGACGGCTCGGTGATGAGCTTCCCCAGCGGGTACGTGGCGCTCGATCCGAGCGGCGCCACCGCGCTCTTCGGGTACACGACCACCGCCGACGGCTACCCGGGCAGCGTGGTGAAGGTGAGCGTCGCCGACGGTGGCACCACCGAGCTGGACGCGCCCGGCAACTTCGACGCGGCGTGGCTCGACGCGAACCGCTTCGTCGTCAACGCGGGCGGGCTGCTCGGCGTGAGCTCCGGGACCGGCCTCTACGTCGCCAATCTCTCGACCGACCCGGCCGGTGCCGGCTTCCTGGTCTCCGGGCTCGGCGACTACGGCGGCTCCATCCTGGTCGACGCGTCGTTCTTGTTCGCCGGCGGCGCGGACGCGTCGTTCACCGACCACGTCTACGCCGTCGACACCGCCACCTACGAGGCCGCGATCTCGGGCGGCACCACCGTCGACGCATCGAGCGAAGGGAGCGAGCTGCTCGACCCCGACGGCAACCCCGTCCCGTCCAGCTTCGCCGGGGTGCCCGGGCGGCTGGTCACGACGCCTTTCGGCATGCCCATGACCTCGTACACGCTCCAGACCGACGGCAGTGCGCCCTCGCTCTCCGATCCGAGGGTGCTGGTCAGCGACGGGACCTTCACCGCCGCCCGCGCGGCCGGCGGCGGCGGGCGGATCCTGCTCGCCCATCAGGACCCGACGACCTTCGCGGTGGTCAGCCTGCTCCTCGTGCAGTGACGCCCACGCCCACGCTCGCGTCATCGTCGGCGCGAGCGTGAGCGGCGGCTCGTTCGAGGCGGCTCGTCGACCTCAGTGATGGTGGTGGACGTGATGGATCGGCGAGTCCGGGCCGAGGTGCGCCTCGAGGAGATCGCGCAGGCGGTCGAGCGCGACGGGCTTCTGGAGCACGTCTTGGGTCTGTAGCGCGCGGGAATGAATCGACGCGTCCGACACCCCGGAGAGCAGCACCACCGGGATGGCCGCCAGGTCCGGATCGGCGAGCATCTCGGCACGCACGGCCCAGCCGTTCATGTCCGGCATGGTCAAATCCAGCAGCACGAGCGCTGGGGCCTCCGCGCGGATGGCCTTCAACGCCTCGCGCCCGCTGGCGGCCGTGGCCACCTCGAATCCCCATTGCTGAATGAGGATCTCGAGAGCCTCGCGCACGTCGTCGTCGTCATCCACCACGAGGACGGTCTTCGACATCGCTCACCTCCGTGTCCTCACCCCGCGCGTCACACCGCAATCATCCGCCTCGGCCTCTTCCGCTCCATGGCCTCGGGCCCGCCGAAATCACGCTCCGCGCCCTCGTACTCGGTCTCTAGTCCCGCGGCCCGAAGTGCGAGCCGCACGCTCGCCGCCGCGGCGCGCGCCGCCCGCCGCGTCAGTAACCCCTCGAATTCATTGGGATCAACCGTTGCAAAGATGCGTCCGGCCGCTGCGAAAATGCGTCCGGCCTCTGCAAAGAGGCGTCCGGCCGCTGCAAAGAGGCGTCCGGCCGCTGCGAAAATGCGTCCGACCGATTCGAGGATGCGTCCGACCGATTCGAGGATGCGCGATGGTTCGAGGGTTCCCCCGACGCGCTCGATGAGCCGCGCGACCGCTTCCATGGTGCGCCCGAGCGTTGGGAAGGTCCCGCCGACCGACCCGAAGGTCCCGCCGACCGACGCACGAGCCGTCCCGACCGGCTCACAAATCGTCCCGACCGACGCACAGCTCGTCCCGACCGACTCACAGCTCGTCCCGACCGGCTCACAGCTCGTCCCCGACCGGCTCACAGCTCGTCCCGACCGACTCCCAGCTCGTCCCCGACCGACTCACAGGTCGTCCCGACCGACTCACAGCTCGTCCCCGACCGACTCACAGCTCGTCCCCGACCGGCTCACAGGTCGTCTCGACCGACTCCCAGCTCGTCCCGACCGACTCCCAGCTCGTCCCGACCGACTCCCAGCTCGTCCCGACCGACTCCCAGCTCGTCCAGACCGACTCACAAATGCCCGTGAGCGCGCCGCGGGCGGAGCCTCGGATCGGGGCGAGCGCTGCGGAGTGCTTCCGGCCGACGGGCGGGCTGCGCGGGCCGCGTCCATCCGCCGATCGCGATGCCCCGAAAACTTGACCGCGCGCGCGAGGGGCCGTCGACTCCGGGGTCATGCGCCGTCGTCTCCTCTTGGTCTCGCTCTCGTTCGCCGGGCTCAGCTGCGCGCTGATCGTCGGTTGGGTCGCCTATCGCGACGTGCAGGCGGACTCGCTGGTCGCCGAGGCCCTCGAGCGCTTGCACGCCCCCCTCGAGGAGGCGCCGGGCCTGGACCGGGTGCAGGCGTCGACGGCGGCCTCGCTGCTCGCCCGCGCGGCGGAGCTCGGCCACACCGACTACACGCTGGACGGCTGGGCGGCGTACGCGCAGGCGCTCGAGGACTACCAGCGGGGCGACATGGTGCTCGCGGAGGGCGAGCTGACGTCGGCCCGCCATCGGCTCGGGCGGAACGCGGAGGTGGAGGTGCTCGCCGCGGCCGTGGCGCGCGGCCGGAGCCAGACCGAGCGGGCCGAGGAGCTGCTCGCCGACGCGCTCTCGCTCAATCCCGAGAACGTGCACGGGCACCTGCTCGCGGCGGACATCGCGCTCGACGCCGGCGACGGGGAGGCCGCCCTGACGCACCTCGACCGCCTGGTCCACGACGCGCCCCGGGTGGGACCGCTCCGCAACCGGCGCGGGCTGGCGCGCGAGCTGGCCGGGCGCATCGAGAGCGCCGAGTCGGATTACCTGGAGGCGGTGCGCCTCGACCCGCGCGCGTTCGACGCGTGGATCAACGTGGGTCGGCTGCGCCGGTTGGCCGGCCGTCACGCCGAGGCGCTCGAGGCGTTCGAGCAGGCCGTGCGCCGGGCGCCCACCGATCCCGACGCCCACCTCGGCCGCGGGCTCTCGCGGGCGGCGCTCGGCGACGTGCAGGGCGCGCGGGCCGACTTCGAGCGCTCCGCCGAGCTGGGGCCGAACGACGCCGAGCCGCTCCTTGCGCTCGGCGATCTCCAACGCGATCTCGGCGCGTACACGCAGGCCGTGGACACCTACCGGACCGCCATCTCGCGCGAGGACGCGGACGCGGCGTCGTGGCTGAAGCTCGGCAACGTGCTCGCGCTGCTCGAGCGCTACGACGAGTCGTCGCGGGCGTTCCGGGCCGCCATCCGCCGCGCGCCCGAGCTGGCCGCGGCGTACAACGGCCTCGGCGCCTCGCTCATGCACCTCGGCCACACGCACCAAGCCGTGCGGGCGCTCGAATCGGGCGAGCGAGCTCGACCAACACGACCCGAACCCGCTGATGAACCTGGCGCTGCTCCACGAGCGGAGCGGCGAGAGGCAGGCGGCCGCCGAGGCGTGGGAGCGCGCGCTCGAGCGCGACCCGGCGTCCGACATCGCCCGCCGGCATCTGGCGCGCCTCAGAGGCTGAGACGAGGGCTGTGCTCTGGGGGCGCCGCGCGCGCGTCGTCCTCGTGCCGTCGCCCTTTGTGTTGGCCCGTCGCGCAGTCACTGCCACCGTGAGCGCGGAGCGTGCCCACAGCGGGCCGCCCTCTGGAGCTCATCGGCACCCGGCGGGTGCGCCAGTGCGGGCGACGAAGCGTCCAGCCGATTTGGCCACTCCCCTCGCCGCCGCGGTCCTGGGGGTCGAGGCCCGTTCCGATGCGCTCGTCGCCCTCGAGACGCTCGACGAGATCCGGGATGCGTGTGCCGTCGCGGTTCCCGAGCGGCTTCGGATCCAGAACCTCGAGTCGACGAGCCAAGCGCTCACGGACCGGATCCTCACGGTCATGGAGACCGATGAGCTGGCTCCCGTCCCTCGCGACCTGCGCGCCGCGATCCACGAATTCGTCGAGGCCACCTACGCGGTGCGGCCGCGGGCCCGGCGCGACCGGGAGGCGGTGCTCGGAGCGGCCGTTCACGATGCCTGCGCACGGGAGCGTCTGCAGGAGGCGGAGCGGTGGTGGGAGATTGCCCGGGACTTCGGCCAAGCTGCGCGAGAGATCCTGCAGGAGAGCGATGACGAGATGGACGCCGACGCGTTCGAGGAGTCGCTGGCCGCGTCGAGCGACTACGGAGAGGCTGCCAACGAGGCTGCGGAGGTGCTCCTCGCCCTCACCTTGGCGCCGGACGAAGCCGATGCCGACCTCCAGTCCGCTACCGTGCTCCCCCGCTTCCTCGACGACTTCCAAGCGGCGCGAAGTCGGGTAGCCGACCTCGTCCAGCGCTGCCCCGGCGACCTGCCGCTGGAGCGTCTGCCTGAATATCGCGTAAGACGGCGGGTCGGTGAGGACGCGGGCGCCGCCGGCCTCTGATCCGCGGGCCGCTCCCCGCTCGCTTCGCGACGTAATGCGTGCCACCGCGGGTCGATTCACGGTCGGGTGTCGTCGAGCGAGCGGACCAGCTCAGCGTGGAGCTCTTCCGGGCTGCGCCTCCGGCCGAGCTGGACGCGGGCGTCCATCATCGCGAAGAGGCCTTCCCGGATGCCGTCGGGGAGGACGTTCTCCAGGTACTCGAGGGCGGTGCCGCGGAGGGCGGGATCGTCGCTGGCCAGCGCGCGGAGCGAGAGGCGGAGCGGCTCGGGGTCGTAGGCCAGGCTGAGCACGGTGAAGACGTGCTCGAGGCTGCGGTGGATGCGCTCGCGGATCGTGGCGTCGCCGAGCGGCGCGCTCGCGTCCTCGTCCAGGATGCGCTGCGCGTCCCAGACCCGCCGCCCCGCTTCGAGCTCGTGCCGCACCACGGCCTGGACCTCGTCCGGCGTCGGCGTGATCGATCGATCACGGCGAGCCATCCGCGAGAGCGCGAGCGCGGCGTGGTAGCGCACCTCGAAGCGCGGGTCGCCCTGCAGCGCCCGACGGAGCGCGTCGGCCGCGCGCAAACCGGTCGCCACCTCCAGCACTCGCGGGATGCGCCGCCGGATGGCGAAGGGCTGCGCGGGATTGAGGAGCGCTTCGGTCAGCCGAGGCGTGGCCTTTCCGGCCACCGAGCGGAGCGCGTCGATGGCCGCCGGGTAGACGTCGTGGCGGGCCAGGAGCGCGACGGCGTAGGGGATCAGGCGAGCGTCGAGTGGCGCGTCTTGGAGGAGCGCCCGGATGGCCGGCGCGTCGCCGTGGCGGAGCGTCCGCGCCGCGTCGTGGACGGGGTCGCCCGCCGGCGCGTCGATGGCGCGAGGTTCGTCCGGCACCGTCTCGTCGGCGTAGAGCGAGGGATGGGAGCCCCGCTCGCTCCACGACTGCTGCGCCGCGACCTGTTCGAAGAGCGCCTCCCGGTCGAGGCCGACGGTCGAGGTGGCCGGCATGGCGATGGCGAGGCGCTCCTCCAGCGCCCGGACGTAGCCGCGGTGCAGGCGGCGGGCGAGGACGACGCTGCCGGCGCTGACCACGGCGGCCAACGCGAGCACCACCACGATGACCGAGCCGGGCGCGAGCGCGAGCACCGCCAGCGTGAGCGTGCTGCCGAGGGCGTCGCCGAGGCGGTTGCCGGCCACGTCGATCAACGCCTTGGTCGGCCGCTTCCGCTCCGGCGCGACCGGCGTGTAGAGCAGCTCGTAGCCGCTCCGGAAGATGCTGTTGGCCAGCACCAGTTCGACGCCGCGCGCGATCACGATGGTGAGCAGGCGCGGGACGAGCGCCGCCGCGCTCGCACCGAGCAGCACGACGGTGGGCAACGTGGCGACCGTGCCTGCCACCCCGAGCTTCTGCAGGGCGGGCTTGGCCAGGCCCGTCTGCAAGAGGAGCGAGAGGAGGGCGGCGGCGGTGTGGAAGATGGCGAAGAACGAGAGCAGTGAGCCTTGGGAGAAGTGCGCTGCCGCTTCGGCTTTGAACGCGTAGTCGAGCAGGCCGGCGCCGACGGCGGTGGAGACGACCAGGGCGCCGAGCGCCCGCAGGTAGGGCGCTCGCTGGAGCACCTCCATGCCGGACGCGGCGTCTTCGTCCTCTTCTTCCTCGGGGGCGTGGGCCAGGCCGCCGATACGCTGCACGCCGACGGCCGCCACGGCGTTCAGCCCGGCCAGCACCGCGAGCATGTCGTGCGCGTGGGCCAGGGCGCCGATTCGCTCGGCGAGCACGCCGCCCAGGACGCCGCCGAAGGTCGCGCCGACGCCGATGCGCCTGACCACGCGCTTGGCGCTGTGGGGATCGAAGCGCTCGTTCACCACCGACCAGAAGCCGCTGATCACCAGCGCGCCGAAGATGGCGGTGTGCAGATAGAGGGTGATGGCCACGGCGGCGGGCGCGCGCGGCTGAAGCGCCCACTCGGCGACGAAGAGGCCGGAGCTGGCGGCGAACGCCAGCGGCACGATGCGGGCCGGACCGAAGCGACCGAACGCGCGCGCGGCGCCGAAGACGGCGAGCATGGCGGCGCCGGCGGCCGCGATCACCACCTCCGGCAGCTCCTCGGGCGCGAAGCTCGACAAGAAGAGCGCGTCGCGTGTGGCCTTGCTGCCCACCTGCGCGGCGATCATCAACGCCGCGGAGGCGATCGCCGCGAGCGCAGCCCGTCGCTCACCGCGCTCTCGATCGGCCGCCACGAGCCGGGATGATAACGCGGGCGGCTGCGACCCGCGCTTTTCCGTGCCGGACGCCGGCGCGCGCTATGGTTCCGCCGATGCCGCGCAGTCTCGATGCCGGGGAGCTGGTGGTGGCGAGCCACAACGCCGGGAAGGTCGCGGAGATGCGCGCGCTCTTCGCGCCACACGTGCTGGTGATCCGTTCTGCGTCCGAGCTGGGGTTGGCGGAGCCGGAGGAGCCGGCGCCGAGCTTTGGCGAGAACGCGAGCATCAAGGCGCGGGCGGCGGCGCTCGCGTCCGGGCTGCCGGCCGTGGCCGACGACTCGGGGCTGGTGGTGCCGGCGCTCGGCGGCGCGCCGGGCGTGCGCTCGGCGCGTTGGGCGGGGTCGGGCCGTGATTTCGCGCAGGCCATGGAGCGGGTTCATCGCGAGCTGGGTGAGCGCGACCCGAGCGCGGAGATGGTGACCGCGCTCGCGCTGGCCTGGCCGGACGGCCACACGGAGGTCTTCGAAGGGCGCGTGTCCGGCCGACTCGTCTGGCCTCCCCGCGGAACCCTCGGCTTCGGCTACGAGCCGATCTTCGTGCCCGGAGGCGCCGAGCGGACCTACGGCGAGATGCCGCGCGCAGACAAGCATCGCGACGACCCGAGAGCGCGCGCGTTCGCGGCGCTGCAGGCGCGCTGTCTGGGCTGAGCCGAGGGTCCGCGTGGAGTGCCAGCCGAGCCCGCGGGACGAGCGCGAGGAGCTCCGGGCGATCGAGCGCCACCGGACGCGACCTCATCACCGATGAAGGGGCTCGGACCATGACCCACGCCAGCACCAAGTTGCCGTCGGCATCGCCGGAGCCGGAGCTACGCGCGCTGCCGGAGGGCGCAAGTGTTCTCGATCATTCGGGGGTTCGAAGGAAAGGTCGCGTGGGCGTCATACGCGATCGGGCAAGAGACCGACGTGGCTCAGAATCGGTATGGACAGCCGACGGAATGACACGAGTTGGTGTCGACGTGGAACGAGCCGGCCTCGACCAAACACTCCGGCATGTGCGAGTCCATCGAGTAGCGCACGTACTCGTCGTAGCTCGCCGCGGAGATTCCGAGAATCGGCCGCGTCACCCCACGAGTGACGCGAGCGGCGAGCGCAGGGGTGCGGGCCCGGGCAGGAGTTTCCGCCGCAGATGCTCTGACAGGTCGCGCGCTGATGTGCTGGTGATCGGTACCCGGAAGCAATCCTGAGTGCGCGACCGGACAGCTCGCGGATGTGCTGGACCTTCTCGACGAGCGAAGGCGCGAGAAGGACATAGGGTCCGTAGCGCAGCTCACCGCCCACGAACTCGCTGAGCGCGAAGTTGGGGGCGACGTGGACGCTCGTGTCGAGGCGCGCGCCGGTGTCGGCATCGATCAAGTTGTTCGTGTCGATGAAACATCGCGGCATCGGAAAGCAGGTCGTGTCCGAGATGGCCGCATACTCACTGAGCAAGCTCGCCGGCCCAGGGACAGTTCGCAGTCTCACGCTGGGGAAGCTCAGTGGGTCACATCCGTTCGCGTCCACGCAGGCGCCCGCGTTGCAGCGCTCGCCGGTGAGGCAGGCGTGTCCGCAGGCGCCGCATTGTGCATCCGTGGACTGAGTGTCGACACAGTCCGCGCCACAGAGGGTGAGACCGGCTGCACACTCTGGCGTGATCGACACGCGATAGGCTCCGATCGAGCCGTCCGCAGCCGTCACGGTGTAGAGCACGGGGCTCGAGAAGTCCTGCGCCATGCCGCTCGCGGGTGTCAGGGTCTCGCCGAGGTAGGTCACGGTCGGTGTCAGCGACGCGAGATCGATCCCGCCTGGCACGGTCAGTGTGATCTCCAGCGCAGAGACGTCACCCACGATGTCCGACGCCAGCTCCGGGTTGTCGACGGCACGGAGGGTGAACGAGGTGATCACGTGATCGGAGGCTGCCGCATCTGGGGTGACGGCAGCGTCTGGGGTGACGGCAGCGTCTGGGGTGACAGCAGCGTCTGGCTCTGTCGCGTGCGGTCCTGCCAGCTCGCCGTCGCAGCCGATCGTGGCGAGCAGCAGCGCGGCGCAGTAGGGCAGGATCCGCAGGCGTACCGCGCGGTATCGGAGGTCTTCGAAGTGGCTCATCTTCAGGCTCCCAGGTTCGTTCTCCCAGCCTGGCGCACGCCTCGCTCAACGCCGCTCAAATTCGCTCGAATCGAAGGCTTCTCGAGGGACGGTGGCCCAGAAGCGGTCGGCGTGGCTGCGGCCGGTGCCCAACCGCATCGGACCCTTGCCGTGGTGATGGTCGTCGTCGTCGCGTAGCTCGGTGTGGCCGTTCTCGCATGGGTCGGGAGCGGTTGCTCATGCGGGAGTCGGCTGCGTTCGCGACGCCTGTGGAATCCGTTCCTCCACGACGCGGATGGTGCTCCGCGCTAGCTTCGCCAGTGCGCGCCTTGGGTGAGTCCGAGCGCGCGCCGCGGCCACGTGAAGAGCCCGCGCTCGTGTCCACCGACGGCCCGCTGTTCTCCCCTCCGATCCTCATCCTCGATGGGACCCTCGGAGCGAGTGAGTCCGCGCGACCTTCAGGCCGACCGAATCCCCCGCCGTCGCCGCCTTCCTGCGGTCGCTCGTCGACTCCTAAGCTCCCGGGTCAAGCTGAGCTCGGGGCTCGAGACCCGGTCGAGGACGGCGGATTCCAACGCTTTCCCTACTGATTTCGGGTATTCGGACCGCAGTCGGGTGACGTCTTCGCGTCGCGCGTGCCGCAGGCGTCGACCACGGTCGGCGAGCTGGAGGAGCTCTTCCGCGTCCCGAGCGCATCGAGCCGGCCATCGTCGTGATACCGTCCGGCCGTGGCGGGTGAACCGGAGCGAACGGCCGGCAGGCGGTACGCCGCGGAGGCCACCAGAGTGCTCGACGCGCCGCGCTCGTTGGTGTGGGCGCTGGCCTGTGACACCAACCGATCGGACCGCGCGCTCGGTCTGGCCGCCGCCGAGTACCGCTGGGACATCGGCGAGGATGGCACCGCGCGGCGGGTGGCGCGTGCGAAGGAGCTCGGGATCGCCCTCGAATGGGTCGAGCCGCCGTACGAGTGGGTCGAGGGCCGATTCCTCGAGGGGCGCCGCGACTTTCTCCTCGGTCCGGTGTCGGTGGGCGGGTTCCAGATACGGATCGAGGACGCCGATGACCAGAAGACGCGCATCCATCTCTGCGGCTACGTCTACGTCGACGGCGGTGCTCGCTTCGTCGTCGGCCCGTTGCAAAGAGCACGCTTCCGACGTGGGCTCGCCCGCTACCTCGACGCCCTCGAGCGGCTCCTCGAGGGTTGGCGAGAGCGCGTTCCGGAGCGTGGTCGGACGGCAGATATCGCCGGGCACCTGCTGGGCTCGAGTGAGGAATCCCTTGGCCATCGGCGCCCGAACGCCGGCCAACGAGGCGCTCTTGGCGCGGCGTGCGGCGGCGCTCGCGGGCTCGGGGGTGCGCGGCGAGCTGGTCGAGCGGCTGGTCGCGCAACTGACGCGGAGGCCGGACGACGAGGTCTCGCAGATGCGCCCCTTCGAGCTGGCGCGGCGCTGGGGGCTGCCGCGCCGCGAGGTCTTGCGGGCGTTCTTGCTGGCGACCGTGGCCGGGCTGACCGACCTGCGCTGGCAGATCAACTGCCCGGTGTGCCGGGTCGGCGCGAGCGTGGCGGGGGAGCTCTCGGAGGTGGGTGAGACGAGCCACTGCGACGCCTGTCAGATCGACTACGAGACCGACTTCGCGCAGCACGTGGAGGCGGTCTTTCCGTGCAACGAGGCCGTCCGAAGGGTCTCTCCGATGCTCTACTGCGCGTCGAGCCCGGCGTTCGTGCCCCACGTGCTGGCCCAGTTCCACGTGGGCCCTGGCGCGACGCGGGCCGAGCCGATCGATCTGCCGTCCGGAAGGCTCCACGTGCGGGTGCTCGGCCGCCGGGGTGGCGTCGACGTGGAGCCCGGCGCCGGCCTGCGGGTGCGGGTCGCAGAGGACGCGCTCACCGCCGAGGCGGGCGCGGAGCCGGACACGCTGGCCATCGACAACGAGACCGGCGAGACGATCGTGGTGCTCGTCGAGCGCGCCGGCTGGAACGCCGACGTGGTGCTGGGCTCGGTCATCGCCAGCTTCCCCGAGTTCCTCGATCTCTTCGCCACCGAAGCGCCGGCGCGGGGCGTGGATCTCAGGGTCGGCCAGATGGCGCTCCTCTTCAGCGATCTGGTCGGCTCCACCGCGCTCTACCAACGGGTCGGCGACGCGCGGGCGTTCGCCATCGTCGAGGAGCACTTCCGGCTCTCCGGGGAGGTCATCGCCGCATCGGGCGGCGCGATCGTCAAGACGATGGGCGACGCGGTGATGGCGTCGTTCCCGTCGCTCGCGGAGGCGGTGGATGCCGCCAAGGCGATGATCGCCGCGCACGAGACGATTGGTCGCGAGCACGAGCTCGGCGTGAAGATCGGCGTCTTCGCCGGCGCGTGCCTGGCGGTGCGCGCGAACGACCGGCTCGACTACTTCGGGACCACCGTCAACATGGCGGCGCGCCTGCAAGGCAGGGCCGGAGCCAGCGAGCTCGTCTTGACCCGCGAGCAGGCCGCGGATCCGGCCGTGCGGTCACTCGTCGAAGGCCGTCCGGCGCGCGAGCTCCGGGCGTCGCTCAAAGGCATCGCCGAAGAGCAGATCCTCGTCGCCATCGATTGCGGCACGGACGAGCCCTCCGACGAAGCGGCGACCGGCTGAGCCCTGCGTCGCGCTCAGGATGGTGGGGTGGCGCCCTTCACCAGCGACTCGAGCTCGCCGCTCTCGAACATCTCCATCAGGATGTCGCTGCCGCCGACGAGCTTCCCCTTCACGTAGAGCTGGGGGATGGTCGGCCAGCTCCCGAACTCCTTGATGCCCTGGCGGATGTCCGGGTCCTCGAGGACGTTCACCTCGTGGAACTCCACGCCGCAGCGGCGCAGGAGCTCCACCGCGCGGTGGCTGAAGCCGCACTGCGGGAAGTGCTTGGTGCCCTTCATGAAGAGCACGATCGGGTGCTCGTCGATCGTCGACTGGATTCGGTTGCGAAGCGCGTCGTCCATGGCTCTGGTCCTCGTCTTCTAGGATCGTCGTTCCGAAGCTCGATCCTGGCTTCTGGAGACCAAGGCTCGAACTTCGGGACGACGGTACGGCTCGAGGCCCGAACGAAGTGCGGGTTCGTGCTACTTGCACGAAAATCCGGAACGGCGTTCGGACCGGGATTACTAGTCAATCCGCCTTCTTCGCCGACCACGTGGCCGGCGTGTAGGTGGACAGCGAGAGCGCGTGCACCGGCCCGGCCATGAGCTCGCCGAGCGACGCGTAGACGGCCTGGTGCTGCTCGATGCGGCTCTTGCCTTCGAAGGACGCGCTGACCACCACCGCCCGGTAGTGGTCTTGCGTTCCGGTGAGATCCTCGATGGTGATCACCTCGACGTCCGGGATTCCGGCTCGGATTCGGTCCTCGACCACGTTCTTGTCCACCATCGGTCGGTCTCCTCCAGGTCCCTGCGCGCTCGCGCTCCACCCGCCGTCGATGCCTAAGACGCCAGTCGGGATGTGTCAATCGAGAGCAACGAGTCGGGGAGGCCCCGCCTCCCCTGGCCGCCGGGAGTCTGGTATAGCTGCCACGAAGACACGAAAGGGGGATGCCATGCGTCATCTCGTTCTGGTCGTGATCGCCTCCGGTCTCGTGAGCGCTTGCGGAGGCGGCAGCGCCGCTTCGGGTAGCAGTACTACGGTCGCCGACGACGAACAGCAGTCCGCCGCGGAGCCCGTCGTCGTGGAAGAGGAAGAAGAGGAGGTGGCGGTCGAGGAGCCCGAGGAGCCGCCTCCGAGCGGGCCGGGCCAGCTCCAGGTGCGAAATCGCGTCGGCGGCCAGGACGCCAGCGGCACCGTGCAGGTCCTGAGCGACGCCGGCGAGGTGGTCGCGGAAGGGACGTCGGGCGAGACCTTCACCGTCCCCTCCGGCAGCTACCGCGTGGTCGGCACCATCACCGACGACTCGGTGCTCATCGACACGCCCACCCACGAGGACGACGGCGCGGTGACGGTCATCCCCGGGCAGGAGCAGACGGTCGACATCGACTTTCCGATCTCGCGCGTCCGCATCCGGGTGACGCGTCACGGCCGGCCGGTGGCCCGCTGGACGATGGACGTCCGGCGCCAGGGCAGCGACACCGAGCCGCTGACCCTCCACTCGTCGAACGATCACATCCCGATCACTCCCGGCCGCTACGACGCCACGCTGCACCTCGGTCGCGACGACATCGAGGTCAACGGCATCATCTTCCAGGGCGGCGCGACCATGGACGTGCCGGTCAACATCGACTGACCGAGGGCGCGTTCTCCGTCGCGCCCGCTCAGTCGCGCTGATGCGCGGCGAGGCGGGCGGACTCGAGCTCGATCAGGTCCGCCTCGCTCAGCACGTGCGCTTCGGCGAGGAACTCGCGCACGTGCTGCCAGTACTGGACGTCGTGCAGGAGTATGTGGCCGCCGTGCGGGATGGCGTACACGCGGCTGTCCCACGCCACGCGACCGAGCTCCCGCGCGTGCTTGAAGGGGATCAGCGTGTCGGCCAGTCCGTGTACGATCAACACGGGCATCGACGCGCGGATCAGCACGCCGCGCGTGTCGAAGCGGTCGCGGATGAACCCTGCCGGCACCATCCACTGGCTCGCCAGGTCCGGCACGTTGGTGAAGGTCGACTCCAGGACCAGCGCGGCCGGGGTGCGGCGTGAGGCCAGCACTCCGACCACACCTCCGCCGAGCGAATGACCGTGGAAGAGGATCCGAGTCGCGTCGATGTCGGGCCGGGCCGCCAGCCGGTCGTAGAAGCGCTCGAAGTCGTAGAGGATCGCCTGCTCCGAGGGCGATCCGGTCGAGCGGCCGTAGCTGCGGTACTCGGGGAGGAGCACCGCCAGGCCGAGGCGCCGGTAGGGCTCGAGATCGATCACCTCGCGCTCGATCAGGCCGCGGTTTCCGTGGGCGAAGATCACCGCAGGTGCAGGACCGTCGTGCTCGACCAGCGGGGGCAGGTACCAGGCCTCGACGTGGGCGTCGCCGTCGTCGACCCACCAGCGCTCGAGCCCGTCGACCCGGGACGCCACCTGCTCGTCGGGCTGCACGCGCTCGGGCTGGAAGAGGGTCTCTCGGTCGATGCCGAGGACGCTCTCGCAGCCGGCGGCCACGATCGCGCTCAGAACGAGCCCCCAAACGAGAGCACCGGCGCGGCCACGAGGCCGGTGGCGCCGACGGTGGACACGTGGTGATCGCTCGGGTCCCATCATTGGAAGTGCAGCAGATAGGGGAGGAGGAAACCGATGTCGAGCTTCGACCGCGCCGGTGAGGACGTCGGTGGCGTCGTGGCGATCGGCCACGATGCGAGGGTCGCGATGATCGCGGCCGCGCGACGAGTGAAGTAGCCCCGTCGGGAGCAGGAGCAGCGCGGTCCAGGGCCACGCTCGTCGATTCGACAGTCGTGCAGATCAGTGCGTGCTCGGGCGCGATCTCGTCAGTGCGTGCTCGGGCGCGATCTCGGCCACGCCGTCGCGATCCGCGGTCGTGGCGGTGCGCGCCTCGGCGATCGCGATCGTGCGAGCTCGACGAGCATCAGGCGCGGTGGATGCAGCTCGACCTCGTGCAGGATGCCCCGCCCGAAACGGCGTTCGACGATACGAGCCTCAGGTGAGCCCCAGATGCTCACGGATCCGCGCGAGCTCCCCATCGCTCGCGAAACGGGCCGCGAACGCGGCGACCTCGCTGGGGTTACCGCTCGCGAAGCGCCGGTCTCGGGTACCGGCCTCGATGGTCATCCGTCGGAGCTGGAGCCCCATCGAACCACCCTCGTCATAGCAAATGGCGCTGCACTCGAGGAGCGGGTTGTCGGCCTTCATCATCGCCAAGAAGATGTCGACCACCTCGCCGGGCCACGCGGCCGTCGATCGCACGGTCGTGCACACGACCGTATAGGTCGGCGCGAACTGGACGAACCCGTCGCGGATTTGGGTGACGGCCTGGCGGGCTTCGGCGATGTCGATCGGCGGCTCGAGGCCCACGAGCATCAGGCGCGGCGGATGAAGATCGATATGGTGCATCAGGTCCCCGAGACGGGCGTCCGGTCAGTGGACAGCCCGGGTCGCCATTCTATCAGCGATCTTCCCGCGTGGGGCGTGTGAGGACCAGATGCGGTCGTCCTCGTTCGCGCGGGTGTCCATCTCCCTTGCTCGGGTCGGGCCCGAACCCCTCCCGAGGGGTGCTCACGGCGTCCGATTGGGGGCGACTGGGCGGTCGGCCATCTCCGCGACGCCCCACGGCGAGGCGATCCTCATTCGATGCACATCCAGCGGCCCACCGTCAGTCGTTCGCTCGCCAACTCGAGGAACGCGCGCACCCGCGGTGCCATATTTCGACTCGAGGGCCAGAGGAGCGTGAGCGTGGCGGCCCGAATCCACCACGCGGGCAGCAGGCGCACCAGCCGACCCTCGCGGACGGCCGCCTCCGCTGCGAACCTCGGGAGCGGTCCCACCCCCAGACCGCGCTCGATCATCGCCGCGACCACGTGCATGGAGCCACTGGCGAACCGGGTCTTGGCGACGTCGAGCCGCTCCGTGCGTCCATCGTCGCGGTTCAGCTCGACGGTCGGTCCTGCCAAGGTGCTGTGGACGACGAAGGGGTGGCTCGCCAGGCCCTCCGGTGCATCCGGAGCACCGTGTCTGTCCACGTAGCTCGGGGCGGCGTAGAGCGCCGCTTGCAGCACGCCGAGCTTGCGCGCCATCAGGGCGCCATCCCCGGGGACGACCTCGGTCAGGTGCACCCGCAACGCCACGTCGATGTCTTCGGCGACGAGGTCCGCGAAGCGGTCGAGCAACCGCAGCTCCAGCTCGACCTCGTCGTGTCGCTCCGTGTACGCGGCCAACAGGTCCACCACGGCCGGTGCCGTACAGAGATCCTCCGGTGCGGTGACCACCAGGCGACCGCTGGGCTCTTCCAGTCGGTCGGTCAGCGCCTTCGCCGCCTCCTCGAGCTCGCGCAGCCCGCCGATGGCCCTGGCGTGCAGGCTTCGCCCGTCCTCGGTCAGGTTGAACGAGCGGGCCGCTCGACGCAGCAGCTCCACACCCAGATCGTCCTCGAGGCGCGCGACCCGGCGACTGATGGTGGAGCTGGGCACCCCTTCGGCTGCGGCCGCCGCGCTGAAGGTTCCGAGCTCCGCCACGCGGACGAACGTTGCCAGATCGTTCAGATTGATCGTCACTCGTGCCCCCCATTTCGGGCCGCCGGATGAGTTGCGCATACGCAACACGCTGTTGCGCGTGTGCACTGTTGTTGCGTCAGGGCAAGTTTGTCAAGATGGACTCGCGCCGACTTCTCGTCCGACCACTTTGGGAGAACAGGTCATGTCGAAGAAAGAGTCCTACGTGGGCCGAGCGATCACCGTCGAGTTCGATGCCGCCCGGTGCATCCACGCGCGGCGCTGCGTGCTGGGCCTCCCCGCGGTCTTTCGAGCCAACGTGCCCGGCGCCTGGATCGAGCCCGACAACGCCGACCCGGAGGAGCTGGCGGCGCTGATTCGGCAGTGCCCGTCGGGCGCGCTCACGTTCCGCGCGAGCCGAGGCGGGGAGGAGCGGCGACCCGACAAGAACGTCGTGCAGCTCACGGAGAACGGCCCTCTCGCGGTCAGGGCCGACATGGTGCTGGGCGGAGAGTCCGACGGCGGGCGACGCGTGCTGTGCCGCTGCGGCGCGTCCCAGAACAAACCGTACTGTGACGGCTCCCATCACGCCGCGGGCTTCCAGGCGACCGGCGAGCCTGCCCCGCCCGACGACGTGGGCGCCGCCGAAGGGGCAGGCCCGCTCGAAGTGACACCACTCGATAACGGACCGCTGCTCGTCGACGGGCCCGTCGAGGTCGTCGCGGCGAGCGGCAGGACGCTCAAGCGGGGGAACAAGATGGCGCTCTGCCGTTGCGGCGCGTCGGGCAACAAGCCCTACTGCGACGGGAGCCACCAGAGGATCGGCTTCAAGTCGAACGCGTGACCCGGCTCGATACGGAGGCCGCATGAGCAGCAAGCGAATCTGGCGAAGGGCGCTCGGCCTGGAGGAACTGGTCGAAGGCGGCGTGAAGTCGGTGACCTGTGGCAGGGCCACTGTGTGCATGTCGCACCATCGCGGCGAGTACGCAGCGCTTCAGGCCAAGTGTCCGCACCAGGGTGGGCCGCTCGGTGAAGGCTCGATCGAGAACGGCTGGTTGAGGTGTCCCTGGCACGGCTGGGACTTCGATCCTCTCACGGGCGAATCCCCCGAAGGCCACGGCGACCGGCTCGAGACCTACGACGTCGACGTGCGTGACGACGGGGTCTACGTGGCGTTCGACGAAGAGGCCGAGCACGTGCGGACGAGCAGCGATGTGCTCGTCGAGACGCTCGTCGCCTGGGGCCTGCGCCAGGTGTTCGGCATGGTGGGGCACAGCAACCTCGGCTTGGCCGACGCGGTCCGGCGCAAGGTCGAGGACGGGAGCCTCTCGTACTACGGCATCCGTCACGAGGGCGCCGCCGCCTTCGCCGCGAGCGCGTACGGGAAGCTCACGGGGCGGCCGGCGGCGTGCCTGGCGATCGCCGGGCCGGGCGCGACGAACCTGTTGACCGGGCTGTGGGATGCCCGCGTCGATGGCGCGCCCGTGCTCGCGTTGACGGGCCAGGTCCCCACGCACCTCATCGGTCGCGGCGCCTTCCAGGAAGTGGATTTGGCGGCCGCGTTCGGAGGCGTCGCCGGGTACACCGGGGTCCTCTACGAGCACTCGGACTTCGCCGAGCTGGGCAACCTCGCGTTCAAACACGCGACGACCGAGCGAGGTGTCTCCCATCTCGTCCTGCCCGACGATGTCCAGACGCTCGAGGTCCCCGACGTGAAGGCCGGCTCGCCCGCGGGGCGCCTCTTTCCGGAGCCGAGGCCTCCCGCTCCCCGCCACGTGCAGAGCGCGCTGGAGCATCTGCGACGAGCTTCTCGGCCCCTGATCATCGTCGGCTACGGCGCGCGCGAGTCCATGCCGGCGATCATCGAGCTGGCGGAGCACCTCGGCTGCCCGATTGTCACGACGTTCAAAGCGAAAGGCCAGCTTCCGGACACCCACCCGCTGGCCGGAGGCGTGCTGGGCCGGAGCGGCACACCGATCGCGAGCTGGTTGATGAACGAGTCCGACCTGCTCCTCGTCTTCGGCGCGAGCTTCAGCAACCACACCGGCATCGAGCCCAAGAAGCCCATCGTTCAGATTGACGACGCCCTCGACCGACTGGGTCGCTTCCATCCGGTCGAGGTGGGTGTGCTCGGAGACGCTGGGCTGTGCGCGCGAGCGCTGCTCGAGCAGCTGGGCTCCCACCGACCTCCCGATCAAGCCGAGGAGATTGCCGTCCGCTGGGAGCTCTGGCGCCAGGAGAAGGATCGCCGCGGGGCGGTGCAGGGCAGCGGCGGCATGAGCTCGGCCGAGCTCTTCCGAGGCTTGAGCGAGCTCGTGCCCGACGATGCCATCATCGCCGTCGATGTCGGGAACAATACCTATTCTTTCGGCCGATACTTCGAATGCAAGCGACAGACGGTCCTCATGAGCGGCTACCTCGGGTCCATCGGGTTCGGCTTTCCCGCCGCCATGGGTGCCTGGGCCGCCACGCAGGAGGCGGGCTCCGAGCACGAAGGCCGTTCGGTGATCGCCATCAGCGGCGATGGAGGGTTTGGGCAGTATCTCGCCGAGCTGACCACGGCCGTGAAGTACAGCATGAACATTACCCACGTCTTGCTGAACAACGGCGAGCTCGGCAAGATCAGCAAGGAGCAACGCTCGGGTGATTGGGAAGTCTGGCAGACCGACCTGCACAACCCGAATTTCGCCGAATACGCAAAGCTGTGCGGAGCGTTCGGATTCCGCGTGAGCTCGGCGACGGACCTGCGCCATGCGCTCTCTGACGCGCTGAACCACGAGGGGCCCGCACTGGTCGAAGTCGCGACCGATCCGCTCCAAATCTAGTCCTAGACCCGCCCGCCGGAAGTCCGATCCGGGTTTCCTCGCAGCATCTGGCAACCGTCCGACGAGGTGGGGGTCGGGCGCCGGTCCTAGGATGTTTGTCGATGGGGCAGGGTCCCCTCCCCGCAAGCGGGGCCCCCACCCCACACCGTACGACGGACCGAACTTCCGGTCCGTGTCGGACACTCGCCGAGTGCGAGTATCGAAGGGCCCCTGCGCCGGTCGCGATCGAGGCGAGCGTGATGTGGTCGTTCGGGCCGGATTCGTGGCGTCCGAGCCGTCCCGCGCCGGCGGGCATCACGCCCTGACAGCGCGCAGTCGGTGGCGCGCCGAGCGCGAAGAGGGCGTGTCCGTGCTCGCCTTGGAAGCGGTTCTGGGGGTGGCGACGATCGTGCTCAGAACGAGCCGCCGAACGAGAGCATCGGCGCGGCTACCAGTCCGGTGGCGGTGGCGCCGACCGTGGGCACGTGGTGATCGCTCGGGTCCCATTGGAAGTGCAGCAGGTAGGGGAGGAGCAAGCCGGTGGCCAGCCCGAGCACGGCGCCGACGAGGACGTCGGTGGCGTAGTGGCGATTGGCGACGACGCGCAGGGTCGCGATGATCGCGGCGGTGAGCAGGGCCGAGCTGCACGCGACGTAGTCTCCGGCGCCCCCGCCGTAGAGCGGGAGGTGCAGGTGCTCGACACAGACGAGCCCGGCCGAGTTGAACGCGGTGGAGCTGTGCCCGCTGTAGAAGCTGCGCAGGCGACTCTCCGGACCGCAGCGCTCGGGATCCTCCAGCCGATCTTCCAGGGTGCAGCGCGCGCCGAGCGGTCTCTCCCGGCCCACCAGCCGTTTGACCAGGGTGCCGATGAGCAGGTTCGCGGCGTAGGACTCGGCCGTCATCATGGTGAGCTGCCAGGCGAGGTCGGGGTTCTGGTCGCCGATGCCGGCCACGGCGAGCGAGTCCACGAGCGGCCAGGCCAACATGCCGCCGAGGAGGATGTCGCTGGCCAGCGCCGCGCTGCGGCGTCCCTCGGCGGTCGAGGCCATCAGCGCCTCGCGCGCCGGCGCGTCGAAGAGCACGGGACCGCGGATGCGCGCTTCGGGCGGGGAGCGCCAGAGGTACTCCATGAAGAGCGTGGCGCCGATGGCGACGCCGGTGACGGCGTAGGAGGCCGGATGGGCACGGGCCCAGCGGGGCGACCAGTAGAGCCTGTGCACGTCCTGTGCGGCCGCGGGGCGGGAGACGAAGAGAAGCGCGCTCACGAGGAGCGCGCGTCTCATGCGGGCGCTCCCTTTCGCACGTCGGCGAACACGAATCCGTCCCGCTCCACGATTCTCGCCGACCTCGACGTCGATCGGGTGATCCAGCATCGGTCCGGCGAAGACGAAGGTGTGGAGCTCGCCGTTCTCGCCGCAGGGATTGACGCCCTCGGGCAGCGCGTCGAGGAGCGCGTCGTCCCACACCCGCCCGGCGAAGCTCCGGTCGAGCGCGCGCGGATCCACCGCCGTCACGATTGCGCGCACGCCGGCCGCGGTCATCTCTCGCGCCAACTCGGCCGTGTCGGCCCCGAAGAGCGGGAAGAGCGCCTTCATGCCGGCCGGCTCCAGGCGCTCTTCGCGGTAGCGGCGGACGTCCTCGAGGAAGAGGTCGCCGAACGCGAACGCGGTCACGCCCCGCTCGCGCAGCATGGCGACCGCCTCGCCCATCGCCGCTTCGTACTGCGCGTTGCTGCACGGGTAGGGGATGGGCACTTCGGTCAGTGGTAGCCCGGTCGCGCGCGCTTGCACATGGAGCAGCTCTCGCCGCACGGCGTGCATCGCGACCCGCTCGGCGTCCGCGTTGATGGTGCTCAGCAGCCCGACGACCTCGACGTCGGGTTGCTGACGCAGCGTGTGGAGCGCCCACGCGCAATCCTTGCCGCTGCTCCAGGACAGGATGACTCTCTCTTTCGTGCTCACGTCGGAGAGGGTCACGTAGATTCGCCGCGCACGCGAGCAAGCGGGGCCATGCAGATCCTCGCGAAGCCGGTCGCGCCGCCAGCGGAGCTCCTCCGGCGAGCTTCTCCGGCGATGGCGCGGCCCCCTGGAGAGGGGTCGGTCAGGCCTCGATCGAGAGGGCTCCGGTCGCGAGGCGACGAAGAGGCACGCGCCGCGCGGCTACGCGGAGGGGCTCGGGTCGGCGGACCGACGGCAGGCTCGGCGATCGATCGTCAGCCCTTGGCGGTGATTCTGCGCAGCTTGGTGAGCGCCACGAGCGCCTTGGGCAGGTTGCCGGCGATGAGGCCGTGGAAGGCCATGCTCATGGCGTCGTACTTGTCCCGGTAGGGGAACCAGAACGGCTCGAAGTCGAGCTTGCCCCGATTGACCATGATTGCCTTGGTGTGGGTGAAGCTCAGCAAGCCCTCGGGGCCGTGATAGCGCCCGAAGCCGCTGTTCTTCACGCCGCCGAAGGGAAGGGCCGGGTTGCCGGTGACGGCGATGACGTCGTTGACCATCACCTGCCCGCACTCCATCCGCGAGGCGAGGGCGAGGCCCTCGTCGACGTCGCTCGTCCACACGCTGCCGGTCAGCCCGTACTGGTGCTCGTTGGCCAGGCGGACGGCCTCGTCGGCGTTCCGCACGCGAATGACCGGCAACACGGGGCCGAAGGTCTCCTCGCGATAGATGTCCATCTCCGGCGTCACGTCTGCGACCAGCGTCGGCGCGTAGAACTGGCCGGGCCGATCGAGCCGCTCGCCGCCCCGCACGATCCGCGCGCCCGCCTCGATGGCGCTCTTCACGTGGCGCTCCACCGTCTCGAGCTGCTTGCCGAAGGTGAGCGGGCCCATCTCCGCGTGCTCCTCGGGTCCGCCGACCCTGACCTGGTCCACGTAGCGCTCGAGGAGGGCCAGGAAGCGATCGTGGACCGAATCCTCGACCAGGATGCGCTCGACGGAGATGCAGGCCTGGCCGCAGTTCACGAGCCCGCCCCACACGGCGGCGCGCGCGGCGCGCTCGAGGTTCGCGTCGGCGCAGACGATCATCGCGTCCTTGCCGCCGAGCTCCAGCTCGACCGGGATCGGCTTCTTCGCCGCAGCGGCCATGACCTTGCGGCCCGTGGCGACCGAGCCGGTGAAGAAGATCTTGTCGACCTCGGCCTCGCTGAGCGCCGCGCCGGTCGAGCCGTCGCCCTGCACCACCTCGACCACGCCGCGCGGCAGGCCGATGCGGCGGAAGATCTCGTCGATGCATCTCACCCGTGATCGGCGTGACCTCGGAGGGCTTGAGCACCACCGTGTTGCCGGCGACCAGCGCCGACACGACCGGCACCATCGCGAGCTGGAAGGGGAAGTTCCAGGGCGAGATGACGGCGATGACGCCCATCGGGAAGTGCTCGACGTAGCTCGTCTTGCCGGGGAAGAGGATCGGCGTCCGCGTCCGCCTGCGCGCCAGCACCTTCGGCGCGGTGCGGCGGTAGTGGTCGATGAAGAGCGGGACGCTCATCAGCTCGGTCAGCAGCGAGTCGACGAGCGGCTTGCCGGTGTCTTCGCTGATGCGGCGCGCATACTCTTCGCCGTGCGTGCGCACGACGTCCTTGATCCGCGCCAGCATCTTCAGCCGGTCGCGGACGGAGGTGTCGCGCCAGGCCGGGAACGCGGCGCGGGCGCGGGCCACGGCGGCCTTGACGTCCGCGCGCGTCGACACGCGGTAGCTGCCGAGCGGCTCTCCGGTGACGGGGCTGGTCTTCTCGAAGCGGCGCTCCTCCGACTGGGCTTCGCCGCGGCTGGTGGTCTGATGCGTCGATTCCATCCCTGTCTCCTCGTCGGCCCCGATCATGCGCTCGGAACGGCGGCCTTGCCAGCGGGGCGACCGCCCGCGCGCGGTGGCTCCCGACCCGGGACGCGCTGGTTTTCCCGTCGATGTCCACGCCGAGGGCTGTCATCGGCGCCGAGCGCGGTATCCTGTCCGTCGGTGAGCGCACCCGTCACCTACCGCGAGCCGGCGCGCGTGCGGCGCGTCGCGAGCCTCGACGAGCTGATCGGCGAGGAGCCGCACCGGATGGCTGCGCTCGGATCCGTGGCGGCGTTCGCGGGCGCGACGGCCGTCGCCGCCGGTCAGGTGGAGCTCTGGGCGCTGGCCGGTGCGGGCGCCTTCGCCGCTGCGGCGCAGCTCGTGCAATCCGCTCGCGGCCGCCGCCGGCGCGACACCCTCGCTCGCTTCTTCGGCGCCCGCGAGGTGGTGGTGACGCCGGGTACCTGGACGTCGCCCGACGGCCGCCGGCGCTTGCGCGCGGTGCTCGGCGACGCGCTGGTGCGCTGGGAGAAGCTCGATCCGAGCACGGGCGAGACGCTGGCGAGCTTCCGCGTGAACGGGCTCGTGGCGCCGCCGCCGCCCCGCCCGGCCGAGGTCCTCGACGCGCAGGTGGCCCAGGTGCAGGGCCGTGGCCGGGAGCCGCGCTGCTTTGCGGGGCTGCCGCGCGCGTTCGGCGGCCGCTCCGTCCGTGCGCTCGAGCCGAGCTGGGTCGTGCTCGAGGTGCGACGCGACGCGGTGATCCTCGAGCGACGCGACGCGCGCGGGCGTTCGGTCGGCGACACCTCGCACCCCGACCGCGACGCGGCGATGCGACAGCTCGAGCGCGAGCTCGGCGCGGCGGTCAGTCCCTTCCGCGATGCGTCCGACGTGCGCTTGGAGCCGGGCCGCGCGCCGGCGGGCTGGGACGCCGGGCGCCGTTCGCGCGTGCCTCTTTGAGCGTGCGCCGCGTTCCTCGGCGTGTCGGTCGACCCCGGCGCGGCGGCGTGGGAGCGCGCGGTTTCGGCATCCTCGGCGCGCTGGGCGCTCTCACCGTGGGCTCGCTCGCGATCGGAACGCTCGCGGCGGCCTCGTTCGCCGGCTGCTCGATCGCGAAGGTGGACGACCGCGGCGTCCGCGCCGACGCCTCCGCGCGTTCCGATGCCGCGTTCGATGGAGGCGCGGACACGGGCGACGCGTCCGTTCCTTCTCCGGACGGTGCGACCGAGCCCTCGCTCCCGCTGACGGTGTTCACCGACGTGACGCGCGCGGCCGGGCTGGCCACCCCGCATCACCTCGGCCCCGACTGCATCCTGGACCCGCCCGCGTACTGCCAGCTCGACTACATGACCGGCGGTGCGGCCGTCGGCGACGTCGACGCGGACGGATGGCCGGACCTCTACGTGACCGATCTCGTGGGCCCGGATCATCTCTATCGAAACCGCGGCGACGGGACGTTCGAGGACGTGACGTTCGCGGCGGGCCTCTCCGGCTCGTCGTTCCACTCCAACGGCGCTGCGTTCGCCGACGTGGACGACGACGGCGACCTGGATCTCTACGTGACCTCCATCGGCGGCTCGCGGGATCCGGTGAACGCGCGCTACTACCTCTTCGTCAACGACGGCCATGCCCACTTCACCGAGGACGCCGTCGCCCGCGGCGTGGCGCTCGACGACGGCCGGGCCCACGCCGGCACCAGCGTCGCAGTCGGCGACTACGACCGCGACGGCTATCCGGACCTGCACGTCGGCGAGTGGATCTCGAGCCCGAGCTCGCAGCCGCACACGCGCCTCTTCCACAACCGCGGCGCGGCCGCGCCTGGCGTGTTCGAGGATGTGACCGCCTCCTCCGGCGCGTCGATCTACTCGGACCGCTGCTGGAGCGGCCAGACCGACTGCAGCTCCTACACGTTCGCCAGCGCGTTCTCCGATCTCGACGACGACGGCTGGCCGGATTCTCGTCGTGGTCAACGACTTCGGGCTCACCCGGCTCTTCTGGAATGGCGGCGACGGCACCTTCAGGTTGGGGCTGCGGACCAACACGATCGGCGGCGACGAGAACGGGATGGGCAGCACCATCGGCGACATCGACGGCGATGGTGACCTCGACTGGCTCGTCACCTCCGTCTTCGATCCGGACTCCACCTGCGCCCTCCTGCCCTGCACCTGGGGCGACAGCGGCGACCGGCTCTATCGCAACGCGGGCGGTCGCACGTTGGAGGACGCCACCGACGAGGCGGGCGTGCGCGATGACGGCTGGGGCTGGGGCGCGGCGTTCTTCGACGCGGACGACGACGGCGACCTCGACGTGGTGGCGACCAACGGGCTCATCCTGCCGCAGACCCACTACGAGGATCCCTTCGACGCCATGCCGATGCGCTTCTGGGTCAACGACGGACGCGGGCACATGATCCAGCGCGGCTTGCTGGCCGGCCTGAGCGACACGGGCAGCGGAAAGGGCCTCGTCGTCTTCGACTACGACGCCGACGGCGACCTCGACGTCTTCGTCGTCGACAACGGCGCGCTGCCGCACCTCTATCGCAACGAGAGCGCGGCCGGCGCCGGTTGGCTGCGGGTCGACGCGCGGCGGGCGAGCGGGGCCGAGGCGCTCGGCGCGCGGGTGCGGATCCGGGTGGAGTCGTCAGGCCCCACGCAGGTGCGGGAGATCGCGTCCACGAGCCATTTCCTCGGGCAGAGCGAGCGAATCGCCCACTTCGGGCTCGGCCCGAGCGTCGCGCGGGTCGCCGAGGTCGAGGTGCGCTGGCCGAACGGCGTCGTCACGCGCCGGACCGACGTGCCGGCCAACCAGACCCTGCGCCTGGTGCAGCCCGCGGAGTGAAGGCGAGGCGGTCTCCGCCCGCGCTCAGGCGAGCTCGTCGACCACGCACTCGCGCGTGGCGCCCCGGAGCACGAGATTCGAAGTCGTCGCCCAGCCGGCGGCCGACCAGCGCGCGGCCGAAGGGCGAGGCCGGCGTGACCACCGTGACGCGGACGCCCTCCACCTCGAGCTCGGTTCCGCCGCCCTGCGCCGTCACGAAGAGCACCCGCGGAGCGTCATCGACGAGCACGCGGACCAGCGCCCCGGGTTGGATCGCATCGTCCTCCGCGAAGCTCCGCAGCGGCGTGCGATCGAGCCGGGTCAGCTCCTCGGCCAGATCCTCGGCACGCATGGCTTGGCCGCGCGCCAGGTAGCTCTGCTCGGTCGAGCGCATGTCCTTGCTGCCCTCCGACCGGTTCTCTTCGTGCACCGCGCCCTCGCGGGTCTCGCGGGCGGCGTTCGCCATCGCCTCCAGCGCCGCCGCGAGCGCCGAACGGAGCGCCTCGCGCACGGCGGCCTTGTCCGGCAGCGTCATGGCGCGACGCTAGATCAGAGGCCGGCTCGAGACCACTCTCGATGTGGACTTCGGCCGGAGGCCCACCGCCTCGTCGTCGGCCGCCTTCGCGGCGACGCGGGCTGCGTGCTCGTCCCTCAACATCGCGTGAGGAATCTCGCATCCCTCTCGCGTGACCAGGACGGTGTGCTCGAACTGCGCCGCGAGACGGCCGTCGACGGTCCGCATGGTCCACCCGTCGCGGTCCATCGACAGGCGGGGAGCGCCGAGCACCACGATGGGCTCGATGGTGATCGCCATGCCGGCCCGGAGCCGGACGCCCCGACCCGCGGCTCCGAAGTGATTGACGTGAGGCGGCAGGTGCATGGCGCGGCCGATTCCGTGGCCGCCCACCTCGCGCACGACGGCGCACCCCTCTCGGCGGACGAGCGTCTCGATGCTGGAGCCGATGTCGCCCAGGCGGACACCGTCCCGCACTGCTCGGATGCCGGCGTCCCTGGCGCGCCGCGCGACTTCGATGACGTGGCGCGCCTCGGGGCTCACCTCGCCGATGGCGAACGTGGCGCAGTTGTCGCCGTGCCACCCTTCGAGCTCGGAGGTGACGTCGACGGCGACGATGTCGCCCGGCTCGAGCCCTTCGTTCGGTCGCGGGATGCCGTGGCACACGACGTCGTTGCGGCTGGTGCACACCGCGGCCGGGAACCCCTGGTAGCCGAGCTGGCTCGGTCGCGCGCCGCGTTCGGCCGTGTCCAGACGGACCCAGCGATCGATGTCGGCGGTGGTGATCCCGGGCCGCAGCTTGGATCCGACGACGGCCAGCGTCTCTGCGGCGACCCGGCCCGCCGCCCGCATCCGCGCGATTTGACGCGGCCCGAGCCGCTCGATGCCCATGCGCGAATGCTGTGGCGCGCTCACGATGCGATCCAATACCGTTTGGGTATTGGACGCCGCCCCACGGCAGGTCCGAGCATCGGTGGAGCAAGATGAGCCTCTCGCAGCTCGAGTACTTCGTGGCCGTGGCCGAGGAAGGCCACGTCGGTCGCGCGGCCGCGCGCCTCCACATCTCGCAGCCACCGCTGAGCCGCCGAGATCCGGATGCTGGAGCAGGAGATCGGCGCGGCGCTCTTCGAACGGAACCCGCGCGGCATGAGGCTCCTTCCAGACGGGGAGCGCTTCCTCGTCCATGCCAGACGCGTGCTGGAGGCGGCCGAGGAGGCCCGCCGCTGCTGTGGCCCGCGCTGACGTCGGACGGCCGTGCTCAGGGCGCGCCCATGCCGTGGGCTCGCGCGTCGAGGAGCTCGCACTCGCCGTCGCGGCACTCCCAGTCGGCTTCGAACCCGCAGCCGCGGCTCACGAAGCGCGGACCTTCCCGATGCTCGACGCGGACATAGCGGCGGTCACAGTGGAACTCGTGGCCGTGGTGCTCCTGGACCATCGCGATGCGGCGCGCGCCGCAGGTGGCGAGCGCGAGAGCGCCGAGGAGCGGGACGAGGAGACGGAGGGTCACCGGCCGAGGATAGCGTCGCCGGCCGCGTTTCGGGCACCGATCGCGGACTCGCGCCGGCGAGACCGTGGCGCGGCGGCGCAGACGGAGCCAGCATGGAGGACGACCGTTTCACCGGGGGTCCGATGAGGGTTCCGACGGCTCGTTTCGTCACATGGCTGGTTCTGACGCTCGCGTGGGCGGTTCCCGCGAGCGCGCAGGGGAGGCTCGCGGTCCGCACGCTGGAGCACGGCGAGTGGTCGGACGAGGTCGCCTCGCTGCAGACCGATTCTGCGCTCGCGAGGGCACGTCGTGCACGTGGTGGTGCAGGACGAGGAGGGCCGACGCGCGCCCTGCGGCGAGTACCAGCTCATGCTCGACGACTCGGGCTCGCGGGCTTTCGACGTGCTGGGCTGCGACCGTTCCACGCAGGCGACCGCGCTCCGCTTGGTCGACCGGATGGCGCTCTTCGAGCGGGGCGACGTGGTCGCGCATCCGCGCGCCATCGGCATCGCGGCGGTGGAGCGGCGGCACGCCAGCGCGCTCGGCGGCGCACACCTGACGGCAGAGACCGAGCTCCGCTGCAGCCTCGCGGTCCGCCCCTATCTGGTCGACCTCGCGACCGGTGGGCGCGTACGGGCGACGCCGGATCGCTTCGAGCTGAGGCCCGTCGGCTCCGGCGCGCTGGTGGAGGCGCGCGGCGAAGGCTGGACCATCCGCTCGGGCAGCGTGCGGCTCGAGTACGAGATCGTGGACCGCCAGAGCGGTGACGTGGTGCTGCGCCAGGCGGTGCAGCTCGCGTGCGGTGAGCCGGAGCCCGCGCGGCCGCAGCCGGCGCCCGAGCGTGGTGATGTCATCGAGCTGCGTCCGGATCGGGTCTATCGCGGCGCCACCATGACGCGCGGACTCTCCGACGACTACGGGAGCTGCGGCGGTCAGGAAGGCCCCGAGCAGTGGTACGTGGTGCGGCTCGACCGGCCCACCCGGCTGAACCTCCGCCTGGTGTCCGAGTTCGACGCTGCGCTCTACGTGCGTGCCGGCTCCCGCCACGGTCCCGAGATTGCGTGTCGCGACGACTACGCCCAGCTCGAGACCTTCGACATCAACCTCGACGCGGGCGTCTACTACGTCGCCGTCGACGGTACGGGCACGCACGGCCGCTACCGGCTCGTGACCTTCGAGGATCCGGTCGACCCGCGGGCGTTCACGCCCGTCCCGCGCGACGAGATTGGCAACCATCAGAGCCTCGACGGCGAGCTGGTGCCGGCCAGGTCGAGCTACCAAGGGAGCTGCGGCGGCGCCGAGGCGCCCGAGCACGTCTACTGGTTCCGGCTGGACCGCCCCTCCTTCGTCTCGGTCCGCCTCGAGAGCCGCTTCGACTCCGCGCTCTACCTGCTCGCGTCGGAGGGCTCGGAGCTAGGCTGTCAGAGCGTGATGGGGCTGCTCGGCGACACGCGGGAGTCCAGCGTCACGGCCGAGCTCCGTCCGGGCATCTACTACGTGGTCGTCGACGGCGAGAACGATCGCGCCATGGCCGGCCGCTATCACGTCGCGCTGCACGAGCTCCCGCTACAGTAGCGCCCCTTCGCGTCCTCGAACGGGGGCTACGTCCCCTGGGAGACGGCGCGACCGCTTAGGGCCCGCGAATGGGTAAGTTCGTCGCATCGAGGGCGCCGGTGCGCCTCGCTGGCAAGGCGCGACGACCGAAGATACGCAAGTATCTGAGGGAGGAGCAACGCCGCTAGCGAGGATGCAGTGGCGCCCGAATGCAGGAGTTACCCGTTCGCGGGCCCTTACCCCCGCGGCCGCGCCTGACGGGAGGCAGCATGACCCATCGCGCGCTGGTGCTGGCGTCGCTCCTCGGGGCGCTCGCGAGCGGGTGTGGCACCTACGGGAGCTACGGCGAGGTCTACGCACCTTACTCGTACCACGACACCTCCAAGCGGTACGAGCCGGACGCTTGGTCCTACCGCGGCTACCCCGGGAGCTACGCGTACGGCCCCTCCGACGGCTCCTCCTACGCCACCGGGACGCCCTACGACGCGTACCCGGACGAGGGCGAAGGTCGCCGCGCCGACGCCGTGCCGGTGTACCCGCCGCCGGACGTGAGCGGTGCCGGCGTCGAGCGCCGAGCGTCGGCGGAGCCGGCGCGACCGTCGGGCTCGACCGAAAGCGAAGCGGAGCCCGCTGCGGAGCCCGAGCGTCCTCGTGGGTCGGGGGAACCGGTGTGAGCCGGCGGTCTCGCTGGTCGGATTGGAACGGCGCAGGGCTGGCCGGCGCGAACGTCGAGCTCGCAGTCCGAGCTGCGGCGAGGAGTCAGTCCTCGCCGTCGGCGGCGCGCTGGCGCTCGAAGGCGTCGACCTGTACCTGGACCACGTCGCGGCGGCGGACGCCCGACGTGCGACGATCGCCGGTGTAGTGCTCGAGGACCCGGAGGAGCTCGTCCTGGTCGATGGGCTTCGTGAGGTGCCGATTGGCGCCGGCGTCGAGCGCGCGCTGGATCTCGCCCTCGTCGCTCACCGCGCTGAGCGCGATGATGGGGACGCGGCAGGTCGCCCACTGCTCGCGGAGGCGGGCGATGGCCGTCCAGCCGTCCATCACGGGCATGGTCAGGTCCATCAGGATGATGTCGGGCACCGCCTCTTCGGCGGCGGCCACGCCCAGCGCGCCGTTCGAGGCCACTCGGAGCTCGTACTCGTCCTCGAGAAGCTGCGTCAGCAGCTCTCGCACGAGGGGGTTGTCATCCACGATCAAGACACCGGACACGCGGGCGAGAATAGCCGTCGTCGAGTGTCCCGTCACGGAGATGTCACACTGAGCTCGCGGACCGTGCCGCCATCTGCCCCACTTGAAACGGTGACCAGTCGTACGCCGAACGGGTTCGGAATGCCCGCAGCGGCGGCGAGCGACATCGTGGAGGACGGTCCCCACCGCGCCGGCTCGCTATGGCAGAACCTCGCGCCTCGGCTTGGGGCCGGAGGACGCGTCTCTCTGCCCGTTCCTGATGGCGAATGCGGCTGCATTCGGTCCTCGGGCCGGCTGTGAGGGACGACGGTGAGGTTCCGGGTGTCGAGCTCGTACGGACCGCGTCGAGCCGGGCGGGGCCCCTCCCGGCCGGGCTGCTACGCTTGGATCCATCATGAGCGACATCACCCGACGGGAGCTCTTGGGTCTGCTCGCGGGCGCCGGCGTGGCGGCGGCGGGCTGCACACCCGAGCGCCCGGCGGCGCGGCTGGCGTCCGAGCCGGCGACGACCGGCGCCGAGGCCATCGAGCAGGTCGGCTCGCTCGGGACGCAGTGGCCGACGCGCGACCCTTTCCTCTTCTGCGTCCACCACGACGACCACTATCCGGCCGGCAACGGCGTCCTCGGTCCCGACGCGCCGCTCGCCGGGCGCAACATCGGGATGGACTTCGAGGGGATCGACGGCTGGCGGATGTACCACGGCCGCCGCGTGCCCGGTTTCCCGTCCCACCCGCACCGCGGGTTCGAGACGGTGACCGTCGTCCGGCGCGGGCTGCTCGATCACTCGGACTCGCTCGGTGCGGCCGCGCGCTACGGCCGCGGCGACGTGCAGTGGCTGACGGCGGGCGGCGGCATCCAGCACGCGGAGATGTTCCCGCTCCTGGACCGCGACGCGCCGAACCCGGTCGAGCTCTTCCAGATCTGGCTCAACCTGCCGCGCGCCGACAAGATGGCCCGGCCGCACTTCTCGATGCTCTGGGGCGACACGATCCCCAAGCGCACGCTCTCGGACGAGCGCGGCGCCACGACCGAGCTGACCCTCGTGGCCGGGCGCTTCGGCGACGCGACCCCGCCCTCGCCGCCGCCGAGCTCGTGGGCGCACAAACCGGACGCGGACGTGGCCATCTGGACCCTGGCCATGGCGCCCGAGGCGCGCTGGACGCTGCCGCCCGCTTCCCGCGGCACCGAGCGGCGCCTCTACGTGTTCCGCGGCGCCGGCATCCGCGCGGGAGGGCGCGCCATCGCTGCCGACTCCTTCGTCGACCTGCGCGGCGACGCCGCCGTGACCCTCGCCAACGGCCGTGAAGAGTCGGAGATGCTGCTCCTGCAGGGCCGGCCCATCGGCGAGCCCGTCGCGCACTACGGTCCCTTCGTGATGAACACCGAGAGCGAGCTCCGGCAGGCCTTCGCCGATTACCGGCGCACGCGCTTCGGGGGCTGGCCGTGGCCGAGCGAGGAGCCCGTGCACGGCGCCGAGGGCGAGCGCTTCGCGCGGCACGCGGACGGTCGCGTCGAGCGGCCGGTGTGAACCCCGTGCGGCTCTGTCTGATCGGCATGTCGGGCGTCGGCAAGAGCTTCTGGGCGAAGCGGCTCGTCGACCGCGGCTGGACGCGGCACGACTGCGACGGCGCCATCGGCGCGCGTTTCGCATCGCTGGTCGCCGCGCCCGGCGAGGAGCCGGTCCACGCGCTCGGCCGCTGGATGGGCATGCCTTGGAGCGAGGGGTACGCCGCGCGTGAAGCGCGCTACCTGGCGCTGGAGGAAGAGGTCACCGGTGAAGCCCTCGACGCGGCACGCGCCCAGCCCGGCGACCACGTCATCGACGCCACCGGCAGCGTGATCCACCTCGGTGACGAGGTCCGCGAGGGGCTCCGCGAGGCCTGCCGGGTCGTCTACCTGCGCACGCCGGACGCGCGGCGAGAGGCGATGCTGCGGCGCTACCTCGAGGAGCCCAAGCCGGTGGTGTGGGCCGGTGCGTTCGACGCCCGGCCGGGCGAGCGCCCCGAGGACGCGTTGCCGCGCTGCTACGAGGCGCTCCTGGCGGCACGCGACCGTCGCTACCAGGCCATGGCCCACGTGACGGTCGACGGCGCCGCCCTCGAGGCAGACGATCCCGGCGTCGAGGGCTTCCTGGCCCGTATCGCCTGACGCCGTCGCCGATCGCGCGCTCGCTTCAACGCCGCTTCGGTCGGTGCAGCCGCTCGACCTCCGCGGAAAGGTGTCCTTCTTCGCTTCTCCCGGCGCTGCTCGCTCAGGCTCTGCTCGCTCAGGCTCTGCTCACTCAGACACCGCTCACCGGAAAGATCCAAAATGGGTGTAAGATGGTCGGCGATGTTTCCCCGGCGCTTCCTCGGTGTGGCCACCCTCGGACTGGTGGTTTGTCTGGTTCCCTCCGCCCGCGCTCAGGACGGTGGCGCGTCCGGCGATGACGGCGGCGC
Source organism: uncultured Pseudomonadota bacterium (assembly GCA_963832725.1). Lineage (GTDB taxonomy): Bacteria > Myxococcota_A > Polyangia > Polyangiales > Sandaracinaceae > JAEZBP01. Next base: position 145,136 of record CAWHVG010000005.1, on the reverse strand, counting down.
TTCGGTCGACGGCGGCGGCGGGTCTGCTCCGGATGCCGGCACGTCGGTCCACGACGGTGGCGCGTCCGGTCAGGACGGCGGCCGCCAGGTGGTTCCGGACGGCGGACCTGCCGCGCTTCAGGACGGCGCAGCGGCGGACGGCAACGAGGGCACGCCCCGCGACGGGTTCGTGGTGGCCGCCGGCGGGATGGCCTGCAGCGCTTCGCCCGGCCGCGGCGCGCCCGCTCCGCTCTGGCTCCTGCTCGCTCCGCTTGCGCTCTCGGTGCTCCGGCGGCGGGCCCGCGCGCGACGAGAGAGCAGGACGCGCGCTGCACCAGCACGCCTTCCCCGTCGGCTGGACCCCATCGCGCTCCGCGATTCTGCGTCACGACTTCCGCCTCGCACACCTCGGTCTCGCGGCGTTCGCGCTGCTCGCGCTCTCGCTGAGCGGCTGCCAGTACGTCGGCTACTGCCTGAGCTGCGGAGACGGAGGGGCGTCCGGGATGGACGGCGGTCCGCAAATCGACGCGATGCAGGCGCAGGTGGACGCGTTCGTGCCCAACGTCTGCGGCGACCTCCGGGTGGCGCCGCCCGAGGTCTGCGACGACGGCAACACCGACGACGGCGACGGCTGCAGCGCCGACTGCACCATGGTCGAGCCCGGCTTCGACTGCCCGCCGGAGGGCGGCCACTGCGTCGACTCGCGCCGCTGCGGGGACGGGCTCTTGGTGACCTCCGAGGGCGAAGAGTGCGACGACGGAAACGCGATGGACGGCGACGGCTGCGATTGCTTCTGCCGCCTCGAGCCCGGCTGGGTCTGCCCGACGCCGGGAGCGCACTGCACGGCCGCCGCCTGCGGTGACGGGCTGCTCGCCGGTCGCGAGATTCTGCGACGACGGAAACACGATGGACGGCGACGGCTGCAGCGCCGACTGCCGCACCATCGAGACCGACTACGCCTGCCCGACGCCCGGCATGCCCTGCATGGTGCTCTACCTCTGCGGCAACTCCATGCTCAATCTGGGCGAGAGCTGCGACGACGGGAACACCGACGGCGGCGACGGCTGCGACACGCACTGCCAGATTGAGGGCGGCTGGAGCTGCCCCGAGCTCGGGCGCCCCTGCCAGGCCGCCGCCTGCGGCGACGGAATCGTGGCCGGGCTCGAGGCCTGTGACGACGGAAACACGATGGACGGCGACGGCTGCGCGGGCGACTGCAGCCACGTGGAGATGGACTACACCTGCCCGACGCCCGGCGTGGCCTGCACGCTCCTCGATCTCTGCGGCGACGGCGCGCTCAACACCGGCGAGGCCTGCGACGACGGAAACCGCGCCAGCGGCGACGGCTGCGACGGGCACTGCGCCATCGAGTCCGGCTGGCGCTGTCTGACCCCCGGCGCGCCCTGCGACGCGGCCGCCTGCGGCGACTCGATCGTGGCCGGGATGGAGGGCTGCGACGACGGCAACACCACCGACGGCGACGGCTGCTCGTCGAGCTGCGCGGTGGAGCCCGACTACGCCTGCCCGACGCCGGGCTCGCCCTGCGTGGTGCTCGACCTCTGCGGCAACGGGATGCTCAACGTCGGCGAAGCGTGCGACGACGGAAACCGGACCGGCCTCGACGGCTGCAGCGCGATGTGCGCGACCGAGCCCGGCTGGGTGTGCCCGACGCCCGGCTTCGACTGCATCGCGGCCGCCTGCGGTGACGGGCTGGTGGCCGGCAGCGAGGCCTGCGACGACGGCAACACCGTCAGCGGCGACGGATGCCCGGCCGACTGCAGCGCGGTGGAGACCGACTTCGCGTGCCCGACGCCCGGCGCGCCCTGCGTGTCGCTGGTGATGTGCAACGACGGCCGCATCGGCGCCGGCGAGCAGTGCGAAGACGGCAACACCACGAGCGGCGACGGTTGCGACTCGATGTGCCAGCTCGAGGCGGGCTGGACCTGTCCGGTCGTCGGCGCCGCCTGCCGCGCCGCCGCCTGCGGCGACGGAATCGCGGTCGGCGCCGAGGAGTGCGACGACGGCAACACCGCCAGCGGCGACGGCTGCTCGTCCACCTGCGCGCTGGAGGACGGCTGGGTGTGCGGGACCGGCGGCGGCGCTTGCATGATGACGACCTGCGGCGACGGCGTGGCCCAGGGCTCGGAGCAGTGCGACGACGGCAACCTCGACATCGGCGACGGCTGCACGCCCTTCTGCGAGCGCGAGCCCGACTGCTCGGGCGGGAGCTGCGTGCCGGTCTGCGGCGACGGGCAGATCTTCCCCGGCGAGGCCTGCGACGACGGCAACACGCGCGACGGGGACGGCTGCTCGTCCACCTGCGCGCTCGAGCCCGGGTTCAGTTGCACGGTGGTCACCAGCGATCCGCCGCCGACGCTCGATCTCCCGATCGTCTATCGGGACTTCCGCTCCTCGCACCCCGACTTCGAGCGGAGCGTCTGCGGCAATCAGACCGGGATGGTCGAGACGATGTGGGGCAGCGATCGGAAGCCGGTGCCGGCCAGCCCGCCGAATTGCTTCCAGAGCGCGGCCACCTACGACCAGTGGTACAACGACGTCTCCGGCACGAACATCACCATCCCCGACCGGCTGATCCTGGCCCGCACGGGGACGGCCGGGAACTACACCTACGTCTTCGACGACAGCAGCTTCTTCCCGCTCGACGGACGCGGGTGGACGCCGCTCGGCGAGCCCGAGCCCTACGGGCACAACTTCCACTTCACCAGCGAGGTGCGCTTCTGGTTCCGCTATGACGCGAGCCAGTCGGCCACGCTCTCGTTCCGCGGTGACGACGACGTGTGGGTGTTCATCAACGGCGTCTTGGCGGTGGACATCGGCGGCATCCACAGCGCGACGGCGGGCAGCGTGACGGTCAGCGCGGGCACCGCGAGCACCTTCGGGTTGGTCGACGGCGGCATCTACGAGGCGGCGGTCTTCCAGGCCGAGCGGCACACGACTCAATCGAACTACCGGCTCCAGCTCCAGAACTTCTTCGCCGGCCACACCTCGTGCACCAGCATCTGCGGCGACGGGATTGTCACGCCCGACGAGGTCTGCGACGACGGCGTCAACGACGGGAGCTACGGCGGCTGCATGCCGGGCTGCGCGATGCGCGCTCCCTTCTGCGGCGACGGGACGCTGCAGCCCGCCCACGAGAGCTGCGACGACGGGTTCAACGTCGGGAGCTACGACGGCTGCGCGCCCGGCTGCGTGCTCGGGCCGCGCTGCGGCGACGGGACGGTGCAGCCGACCCACGAGGTCTGCGATGACGGCGTCAACGACGGGAGCTACGGCGGCTGCAACGCCGACTGCCAGTCGCGCGGCCCGCGCTGCGGTGACGGCACGGTGCAGCCGGCGCACGAGAGCTGCGACGCGGGGGCGATGAACGACGGCAGCTACGACGGCTGCAACCCCGACTGCTACGCCCGGACCGCGTTGTGGTGACGGCGTCTTGCAGCGCGCGTACGAGACCTGCGACGACGGGGTCGACGACGGAAGCTATGGCGGCTGCACGCCGAGCTGCGGTCTCGGCCCCCGCTGCGGCGACGGCACGGTGCAGGACCCGCCCGAGACCTGCGACGACGGCTTCGACGACGGCCGCTACGGGGGCTGCACGCCGATGTGCGCGCCCGGCCCGCGTTGCGGCGACGGGATGGTGCAGCCCGCCCACGAGCAGTGCGACGACGGCACCAACGACGGCAGCTACGGCGGCTGCAACGGCGACTGCAGCTTCGCGCCCCGCTGCGGCGACGGGATGGTGCAGTCGCCGGCCGAGACCTGCGACGACGGCGTGAACGACGGCCGCTACGGCGGCTGCACCTCGAGCTGCCAGGTGGGCCCGCGCTGCGGCGACGGCGTCCGGCAGATGCCGCAGGAGCAGTGCGACGACGGCGTCAACGACGGCAGCTACATGGGCTGCGACGCCGACTGCACGTTCGGGCCTCGCTGCGGCGACGGGATGGTGCAGTCGCCGGAAGAGACCTGCGACGACGGGATTGACGACGGCGCCTACGGGCACTGCACCCCGAGCTGCACCCCCGGGCCGCGCTGCGGCGACGGCGATCATCCAGGCCGCCCACGAGCAGTGCGACGACGGCAACACCACGCCGGGCGATGGCTGCGACGCGAACTGCCGGACCGAATTCGGCTGAGGTCCGCCGTTCCACCGACCCGGAACGCGGCTCGGTGGAACGGTCGGAGGGTTCCAACAAACCCGTGGCCGCTCGCGCGAACGGTCGGAGGGCTCCGCAAAACCCGTGGGGGCTCGGGGTGAACGGTCGGAGGGTTCCGCAAAACCCGTGGCGGTTCGGGGTGAACGGTCGGAGGGTTCCGCAAAACCCGTGGGGGCTCGGGGTGAACGGTCGGAGGGTTCCGCAAAACCCGTGGCGGTTCGGGGTGAACGGTCGGAGGGTTCCGCAAAACCCGTGGCGGTTCGGGGTGAAGGGTCGGAGGGTTCCGCAAAACCCGTGGCGGTTCGGGGTGAACGGTCGGAGGGTTCCGCAAAACCCGTGGCGGTTCGGGGTGAAGGGTCGGAGGGTTCCGCAAAACCCGTGGCGGCTCGGGGTGAACGGTCGGAGGGTTCCGCAAAACCCGTGGCGGTTCGGGGTGAACGGTCGGAGGGTTCCGCGGATCGCCGGCGGGGCTGGGGTAACGGTCCGAGGGTTCGCCCGGGATCGCCGGCGAAAATGGGGAACGGCCAACGGGTTCGCCCGGGATTGCCGGCGAAAATGGGGAACGGTCCGAGGGTTCGACGCGAGGGTGACGTCTCCGCGGAATTGCGCCCGATGTCGTCCAGGCCGCGAACCGTGCTCGCTCTTAGCGCTGCTTCGGTCGGTGAAAGCGCTCGATCCGCAGGTAGCCGTGGGCGTTGAAGAAGAAGTCGTCCTCGGGGTAGCGCGCGCAAGGATGGGCGCGCAGCTCGCGCAACGGGTCCTTCTCGCTCCGCCGGAAGGTGTGCCCTTGTTCGACGCCGTCGGGCGGCTTCTCGGTCAGCAGGTAGATCGCCAGCGTGTCCAGCAGGTCGACCGCGTCCAGCACCTTCTCGCGGGTCGGGACCTCGACGTCCCGTTCGCCGAGCAGATGCATGCCGCACGTGTAGTAGACCGGCTCGTCGAGCAGGGGCCGCCGCACGAACGCCAGATAGATCGCCACCGCCGAGTCCTCGGGGTCGTCGCCCGCCGCCTCGCGCGCCAGCTCCAGCCAGCGCTCGCGACCGTGAGCGATGCCGGCGCTCTCGCTCTTCACCGCCGCCGCGCCCGCCTCGAAGAGCCGCACGATCAGCGCCAGCGTCTCCCGGGCGATGTCCATCGCCTCGGCCGCCTCGATCGGCGGCGAGAGCACGTAGGCCACCGCCGCGTGCTCGCGGATGGCGCGCAGATCCTCGTCGCTCATCGAAGGCGTCACGCGGTCGGCCGAGGCCTCGAACGCGGCCTCCATCCTCGCGTCGTTCGAGAGCGCCGACGCCTCCCGGTCGAGTGTGAATCCGGGGGCGCGCTCGATCACCTTCGCGACCTCGTCGAGCGAGCGCCACGGGCCGAGCACGGAGAGGACTTGGCGGGGCAGGGCGGTCATCGGCCGTCGAACGTACCCGCGCCGGCCTCATAGGACCAGTCGCGGCGTCGCGGTCCGAACGACGCCGGACATTCGTCACCTCGTCACGCCGGGAACGGCGCGGGACGCCGCATCGGGGCCGCGGCGCTTCGCGGATTAGAAGAGCGTGTAGATGAAGGGAGTCGACGCCTGGCCGGTGAAGATCACGAACGCGAGCAGGCCGAGCACGAGGATCAGGGGGACGATCCACCACGCCTTGTTCTCGGCGGCGAAGCGCCAGATGTGCCCGAAGAGCTTGCCCGTGTACCGAAGCCGACCCATCGGGCCGCATGGTAGCGCGAACGGGCCCGCCGCGGCGCGCCTCCCGCTTGACCGTCCGACGGGGATCCGACATGCGCAGCGTGCATGCTCCGCCTACGAACGGTTGCGCTCTCCTTGCTGCTGGTCCTCTCCGGCTGCGACGGAGGCCCTTCCACGTCGGGCTCGGACGGCGGCGCGCCCGGCGATGCACGGGTCCGACCGGACGCGCGCGTCGTCGCCGACGATGCGAGCGCCGGCGGCGACGCGGGCCCCTCGAGCTCCGGAGGCAGCGGCGGCCTCACCTGCGAGCAGACCGGGGACGTCGGCAACGGCCGGAGCTACTGCCAGGTCACCCTCGGCTCGGTGCAGGTGCGCTTCATCGAGCCGCAAGGTGGGGCGGACCCGCTACGGCTCGGGCTCTACCTGCACGGCGACGGCGCTGCGGCGTACCAAAGTGGCTCCGCGCTCCGCGTCCTCACCGCGTGGGCCGACGCCCACCACGCGCTGATCGCCGCCGCGCTGGCCCCGAACGGATGCGCGTGGTGGCAGCCGCCTTCGCACGACTGCAGCTCGACGACGGCCGAGCGGGACACGACGCATCAGAACGCCGCCGCCCTCGACGAGGCGCTCCGCGCGCTGCGCGCCGCCTACGACATCGAGGACGCGCCGATCTTCGACTACGGCTCGTCGGGCGGCTCGATCTTCCTCACCGCCAGCTTCATCCCGCGCTTCGGCGACCGGTATCCCGGCGCGTTCTCGCTCGCCTGCGGTGGCGAGCCCCCGTGGGACGGCTCGCTCGCCTGGGACGCCAGCGACCCGCGCGGGAGCAAGCTCTACTTCACCTACAACGAGAACGAGATGCTGCGCGCGGACATCGAGTCGACCACCGCGTACTACCAGGGCCTCGACTTCCCGGTGGACGTCGACGTCCTGCCCGCGGGCGACTGGGATCACTGCGCGTTCGACGCCCATGGCCGCGCCGCGGAAGTGTGGACGGCGTACCTGGCGGGCCGGTGAGTTCGTCGAGCGTGCGACGGGGCGCTGCGAGTTCGGGGTGAGCAGGCCGCGCGTCCTCGGCCCGAGCGCTCGCAGCAGGCGTCCGCTCTGCACTCGGCGCCGACCGATGCGAGAGATTCGAGGGGTATGCGGCCCGGCGTGCGCACGTGGCTACGCCCGAGAGCGTGGCGAGCTCGACGCGCGCCGGCGGCGAGCTCGGTCCTTGTCATCACAGGCCAGCGGCGGCAGAGTGAAGGGCGCCGAGCGATCATGAGCCGGAGCGCCGAAGACTGGAGACGATGGTTCATCCCGGGGGTCGTCCCCATGACCGTCCTCGACGTCGCGGCCGACCGAGGGCTCGCCGCGGTCGAGCTCCTGTCTCGCGCGGGCATCGAGCTCGCCCCGGGCGAGCTCTTCGAGTCCGGGCTCACGTTCGCGCAGCACATTCAGCTGATGGAGGTTGTCGAGCACGCGCTGGACGGCGACCCGGCGCTCGGCGTCGAGATCGGCTGGCGTCTCCCGCCGACGGCCCTGGGCAGCGTGGGCTACGCGGTCCTGGCCAGCGCCACCGTCGCGGATGCGCTCGAGGTGCTGCAGCGCTTCTGGCGACTCGTCGGGCGCGCGTCGATGATCTCCCTGGACACACGCGGGGAGACGAGCTGGGTCGAGCTCGCTCTGCGCGTCGCGATGACCGATCGGCAGCGAGCGATGGTCGAGGAGATCACGCTCGTGAGCATGTACCGCGGGATGCTCGCGCTGGTGCCGGAGGCCGCGGAAGAGATTGAGGTGTGGTTCGAGTTTCCGGAGCCGGTTCAGGCACCTCGGGTGCGCGAGCGCTTGGGGCGTGTGCGCTACGACATGCCGCTCTGTCAATTCCGCTTTCCCACCCGGCTCTTGACCCGTCCGCTGGCCATGGCGAATCCGGTGGCGATGCGCTCGGCGCGTGAGTGGTGCGAGCGCGAGGAGCGGGAGCGAGGCCTGGCGGAGGGCGGGCTCGCGGGGCGCGTGGAGGCCGATTCGGAAGCCGGGGCCGGACGGCTATCCGACCCTCGATCAGATGGCGCGCCGCTTGGGCATGGCGCCGCGCACGCTCAGGCGACACCTGAAGCAGGAGGGCACGCGCTACTCGACGATGCTCGACGCGGCCCGGCGGCGAGACGCGCTGCGCCTGCTCGACAACCCGAGCCTCCCCGCGAACCGGATCGCCGAGCTCTTGGGCTACGAGGATCCGGCGAACTTCACCCGCGCCTTCCGCCGCTGGACGGGGCAGTCACCCAGCCAATACCGCCGCGCGCGCGCCGAGCCGGGCGAGGCATGCAGCAGCAACCGTGTAACTTCGGGCCGCCGGTGCTACTCGGTCTCGCCGAGGTAGCGCGCTCGCGCCCGCGCGACGTCCGCGTGGTTGTCGTGCTGCGAGGGATGGAAGTCCTTGCGGAAGTAGTCGAGGTAGCGAGGGATTACGCTGCGGAAGAGGCCCGGCCGGCCCCAGAGGACGTCGAGCCCCTTCACGAACGAGCGGACGTCGTGGAGCCCTCCGGACGCCTGCATCAGGAGGGCGGTCCGGATCGTGTTCACGAGGATGAACACCGCCGTCACGGCGACCATCGTGCGGATTCGGAGCTCCTCGTCGTCGACCGCGGCCTTGTACACGTCGAAGGCGACCGACCGGTGCTCGGTCTCCTCGATCGCGTGCCACATCCAGAGTCGGGCGACCTCCGGGCTCATGCGCTCCCCCATCTCCGGGTGCTCCAAGAGCGCGCCGGCGAGGATGGCGGTGAAGTGCTCGAGCGCCGCCGTGCGCGCCAGGTTCGCCTCCGGCGTCGACGCCTTCTCGATCCTGTCGAGGCGATCGGCCACCCACTTCTCCATCGTCGACGCCGGGAGGCCGCGCGTGTCGAGGAAGCGGTTGAACGCGACGTGCGCCTTGGTGTGCGTGGCTTCCTGCCCGACGAACGCGCGCACCGCGCTCCGCAGCGCGGCATCTTCGATGCGAGGCAGGAAGTGCCGGACGCTGCGGATGAAGTAGCGTTCGCCGGGAGGGAAGGACACCGCCAGCGCCCCGAGCACGGACGTCAAGAGCGGGTTGTCGTCGAACCAGAAGGTGGGCACCGCGTCCGCGAAGTCGAAGTCCATCCCCCGGACCTTGATCGTCTCGCGGCGGTCGGATGTGCTCGTCGGTGCGGTCGAACTGGAGCTGACCATGGTCTCCCTCATCAACGGTTGGGCGGACCCCTTCGTTATGGGCCCTGCCGCGCCGAGAGCGCCAGGTCGGGGTCGGTCCAATCGCTTGTCATTTTCGGCCACGCCCGAGGGCGCACGGCCGGGATTCGGACGCGTCGCGTCAGTCGAGGTCGAAGGTGCGCCGGAGCTCTGCGCGCTTCGCGTAGCCGGGCTGGCCCTCGGCGTGGAGGACGAAGGGGCCGAGGCTGAGCACGTCCATCTCGGTCCGCATGAAGCAACGGTAGGCGTCCTCCGGCGTGCAGACGATGGGCTCGCCGCGGACGTTGAAGCTCGTGTTGATGAGGATGCCGTAGCCTGTCCGTTCCTCGAACGCGGTGAGCAGCGCGTGGTAGCGCGCGTTGGTGCTCGCGGCTGACCGTCTGGACGCGCGCGATTCGTCGACGTGGGTGATCGCGGGCACGTCGCGACCGCACCTCGTTGACCCATTCGAGCAGTCGGCCGCCCGCGCTTGCCGTCCAGTGGACGGCGCCGCTCCTTGGCGCACGTCGGCCACCAGCAGCATGTAGGGCGAAGGTCGGTCGAGCTCGAAGAAGTCGCTCGACCCGCTCCTCCAGCACGCTCGGCGCGAAGGGGCGGAAGCTCTCCCGCTACTTGATCTTCAGGTTCATGATCGACTGCATCTTCGGCGAGCGCGCGTCGCCGACGATCGAGCGGTTCGCCCAGCGCCCGCGGGCCGAACTCCATCCGCCCCTGCAGGAGGCCGACGACGTTCTCCGTCCGCGATCAGCTCGCGCGACCTCGTCGCGCCCACTCCGCGTCGTCCTCGATCAGCTCTCGGTAGGGGTAGCCGCGCGCGTCGAGGAAGGCGCGGATCTCGCCGGCGGGAACTCGGGCCCGAGGTAGGCGCCGCTGCATGCCGGTCGCGCGTCGCCATCCGCTGTCGCGCGCGCCGCCGAGAGCGCTGTGCCAGACCGCGCAGCGCCGCGCCGAGCGCGCCGCCCGCGTCGCCCGCCGCCGGCTGGATCCAGATGTCGTCGAAGATGCCCTCCCGCGCAGCAGCCGCCCGTTGGCCACGCAATTGAGCGCCACGCCGCCCGCCAGGCACAGATGGCGCTCGCCGGTGATCTCGCGGGCGTGGCGGGCGATGCGCAGCACGATCTCCTCGGTCACCTCCTGGATCGAGGCGGCGAGGTCCATCTCGCGCTCGGGTGATCGGCGACTCCGGCCGCGCGCGGCGGGCCGCCGAACGAGCTCGGCGAAGCGCCGGTTGGTCATCGTCAGGCCGTCCAGGTAGCCGAAGTAGCGCATGTCGAGGCGGAAGGAGCCGTCCGTCTTGAGGTCGACGAGATGCTCGAGGATGCGGTCGCGGTAGACCGGCTTCGCCGTAGGGGGCGAGCCCCATCAGCTTGTACTCGCCGGAGTTGACGCTTGAAGCCGGTGAAGTAGGTGAAGGCCGAGTAGAGCAGGCCCAGCGAGTGCGGGAAGCGGAGCTCCTCCACGATGTCGACGCGTTCCGCTCTCGCCGGCGCCGATGGTGGCGGTCGCCCACTCGCCGACGCCGTCGAGCGTGAGGATGGCGGCGCGCGCGAACGGCGAGGGGAAGAACGCGCTGGCGGCGTGCGACTCGTGGTGCTCGGGGAAGTACATCTCCGGCGTGCCTTCCACTCCGCAGGCTCGCCAGCGCGTCCTCGAGCTCCGCGGCTCGATCCACAGCTTGTCCTTCAGCCACAGCGGCAGCGCCATCATGAAGGGCAAGCAGCCCGCGCGGCGCGACGGCGAAGTACGTCTCCAGGATGCGGTGCGAACTTGAGCGATCGGCTTGTCGTAGAACGCCACCGCGTCGAGCCCGTCGCGCGTCGACCCGCCCTCGGCCAGGCAATAGCGGCACGGCGTTGGCGGGGAAGCCGTCGTCGTGCTTCTTGCGGGTGAAGCGCTCCTCCTGGGCGGCGGCGACGATCTCGCCGTCTTCGACCAGGCAGGCCGCCGAGTCGTGATACCAGCAGCTGATCCCGAGCACGCGCATCAGAAGGGGCGCTCCAGGTTCGGTCGATCGTCGTCTCGGCGCTGCCAGTAGGTCTTCGCATCCGGCTCCAGGGCGCGCTTCATCGGGTCGCGCCGGCCGCGCCGGAAGAGCAGGCCGAAGGGCGTGAAGAAGAGGTAGAAGACCGGCGCCAAGAGCAGCCAGGTGAGCAGCGTGCCGATCAGACGCCCGAGCGTTGCCACCGCCCGCTCGAGCGCCGCGTACGCGCCGAGCGGTGAGGCGATGGCGAGCGCCAGTCCCAGCACGCCGAGCGCGCCGGCGGCGGCGGCCGCGATGGGGCGGTGCAGCAGGAAGAAGAGCGCGCCGGCCGAGGAGGCCACCACGAAGCGGATCAACGCGCCCCGCCGCGCCGCGCGCACGCGCCGCGCCGCATCCATCATCGCGCCGTCCTGCCAGCGCCAGATCGCCGCCGCCGCGTCCGGCCGGCCGGGTCGAATGGGATCGCTCATCGACCCGTCTCCGCGCGCCGAACACGGAGACCAGCCTCGAGCTCTCGGTCGCGCGCTCGACGTCCCCGCCTCGCAGCGTTGCTCACCGCGCCCGTGGCCACCGCACCGCTCCGGCTCATCGTCCGGCCCTCACCGCCTCGGCGATGGTGGCGCCGAGCACGCGCAGCCCGTCGGGCGAGTAGTGCAGGTTGTCGCCGCCGATGCGCAGCTCCTCGGGAGAGCGTGTCTCGCGCCAGGTGGCGAGGGGATTCGACCACCGTGAACCCGGCCTGCTCACTCGCCCGGCGGACGAAATCGTGGATCGCGCTCCAGTGGTAGTCGTCCCAGTCCTCCAGCACCGGCGAGATGATCAGGATGGGGCGCGCGCCGTCGGCTCGGATGTCATGGGCCAGCCGCGTCAGCGCCGCGCGGGTCCGCTCGCGCCGCTCTTGCTGCCGGAACATCACCAGGTACTCGTCCACGTAGTCGGCGTCGAAGCGCCGGCGTGCGAAGAGCGAGAGCGCCCGCGCCAGCACCTCGAACGACGCCTCCCGTTCCCGCTGGGCCAGCACGCCGTCCAGCGTCTCGCGGCGGACCGGCGCCACCCGTTCGAGCAGCGCCTCCTGTGCGTCCTTTCGCGCGCGCTCTTCCTCGTTCGCGTAGCGCTCGAAGGGGCCGCTCATGATCATCATGTCGTTCATGCACCACACCACGGCGACCGCCGAGGGCGAGAAGGGTCGCGCCGCGTGCTCGTACCAGCGCGCCTCCTGTGTCGTGTCGTAGCCGGTCACGCCGAAGTTCAGCACCTCCCAGCGAGGCCCGAGCGCCTCTTCCGTCCGCCGTCCGAGCGCGTCCTCGAGCGCCACGAACTCGCTCCACACCAACGAGTCGCCGATCAGCGCCAGCCGCGGGCCCGCGGGCGTCTCCGAATGCTCATGGTCGTCGCGCATCGACTGGGCGTCGAAGCCCGCCAGCCCGTACTCCATGGGCACCGAGCTCGACGGGACGGGCTCGTAGATCAGGATCGGATCGTCGCTCCGCCGGTAGATCGTCTCGTTCATCCGGCGGTAGCGCGCGCGCCAATCGTCGTCGCCGCCGTCCGGTGCGTCGTCGGTCGCCAGGCGCGCGCGGAAGATCGCCTCCGCCGCCGCCAGCGCGACCAGCACAGACACCAGGGAGAGCAAGAGTCGTGCGCCCGTGCGCTTCACGGCCCGATGGACCTTCCGCGCGGAGCGAGCGCCTCGCGCGCACCGCTTCCGCGCGAACGAGACGGTGAGGATCCCGCCAGCGAGGATCCCGCCGGCGACGGCCGACGGTGTACCCACGCCTCTTTCGCGGCTCGCCCGGTCACGATCCATGAAGACGCGACGCGTGCCTCGCTGAGCGCCAGGGAGACGGCGTGCATGGCGGCGTACGGGACGCTCGCAGCCGTCGCGTCGCTGCGAGGATCCGAACGCACCCTCACGAGCGCTCCCTCGTGCGCGCGACGGCGTCGCGGATCCGAGGCTCGATGTCGCGGGCGAAGATGGCGTGCGCGCGCTCGTTCGGATGCCGATCGCTCGGATGGACCCGGAGCGTGCTCGGATCCAGCCCGAGGAACGCCGGTAGGGTGTCGTGGAACGCGATCCCGCGCTCCTCGAGCGCCCGGCCGATGGTCGCGTGTGTGGCGGTGAAGGGGTAGTCGCCGTCGAGCCCGACCATGAGCGGCCAGAGCACGACGAGGAGCTCGCCGCCGCGCTCGCGCATCGTCCGATCCATGGCCGTGATGTGCTCGATCGTCGCGTCCCATCCCTCGCGGTTGGGTGCCTCGACCATCTCGCGATACCAGCGCGTCGTCTCGGTACCGACGCGCATCCCCTCGATCCGGTCCGCGACCACGCTGAAGAGCCGCGGCTCCCACGGCGGCGGCGATCCATCGCCCTCGAACACCATCCGCCGCCGGTCGAGGATCCAGTCGTCGATGTAGCGCTGCCGTGCGTGGAAGGCCTCGGACTGCTCCGGGTCGTTCAGGATCATCGCGTAGACGACCACGTCGGGCTCGAGCACCAGGTTGCGGGTGAAGAGCTCGTGGAGCTCGGGGAAGTCGTAGCCGCGCCGCCCGCAGTTCACGACTTGCGCTCGCTCCAGCGTCCGGTCGAGCGCGTGCCGCGTACGTATCGCGCTCGCGCACGCCCTGGCCCTCGGTGAAGGAGTCGCCGACGGCGACCACGCGCGCCGAGCCCTCCGGCAGCTCTGGGATCGACTCCCCGCGGCAGAGCTCGGCGGTGTAGACGAAGGGCACCGCGTCCGGCGTCCGCTCCCAGCGCTCGTCCACCTCCGTCAACCCGCGCTCGCGGTAGCGACGCCGCACGTCCTCGTCGCGCAGATCGAGCGGGAAGTAGTCGCGCGGATCGTCCGGATAGAGGTCGAGCCCGACCCGCTTGTCCTCCGTCTCGACGTGCCAGGGATGAGCCCAGCGCGCCGGCGCGATCCCCATCAGGCGCAAGGTCAGCTCCGCGAGCGCGAGCGCCACCAGCGTGCTCCCGCCGATGAGCGCGAGCCGCCCGAGCCAACGCCGGCCCCCGAGTCGCGATGCCACGGCGGCGGAGGCTATCACGGAGGTGTGTGGGGCGGAGCGCGCGCTCTGGCAGACCGTCAGCGCGCTCGGGGACCGTGGCACCACGGGCGCGATCGTCGGTGGCATCGTCGTCATGAGCGCGGGGATCGACTCCATTCCGCGCGCGTGGCGGGATCGGCGCGAGCCTCTCCCGCGCTGATCGGCGCGAGCCTCTCCCGCGCTGATCGGCGCGCGTGATTGAGAGCCCCGTTGCGCCAGAGCGGCCTTGCGACGCCGCTCCGGCTTGATTAGGGTCGGCCGACGGGGGACGGGATTGACCCGAGCCCCATCCTCGAAGGGGGCTACGACATGGGTTTGTTCACTGGGCTCTGGCTGGCCGTGCTCGGCGTCTTGGGCGCTTCCTCGATCATCATCGCGAAGCGACCCGACGCGAAGGAAATGATCGGCAAGCTGGCTCCGTACCAGGGCTGGTTCGGTGCGCTCTCGGCGATCGGGGGCGTCTGGACCGTCATCTCCAGCATCCTCAACATCGGCTGGCTCACGGTCGCGCCGATCTACTGGATCACGTACCTGGCCGACGGGGGCCTGCAGGTCGTCCTCGGCCTGCTCCTCGGCGTCGGTGTCATGAAGCAGTTCATCAAGGATCCGACGGCCAACGAGAAGATGGACCAGACCATCGCGAAGCTCGCGCCGTACCAGGGCATGCTCGGGCTGGTGGCCATCGGCGTCGGCCTCTGGATGATCGTCGCGAGCTTCCTCTTCAGCGTCTGAGTCCCGCCCGACACCGCTCTGCTCGAGGGCCTGAGGGTCGCTCGAGCAGAGCCGCTGGCCCCGTCGCCGACGGAGCGAACCAGCGCGGCCGGGGAAGCACCGTGCGCGCACCCGGACCGGGTTGATCCGCGGCGCTCCGGCGCCGTGTCCCTCGACGACGCTCGAGCGTGCCCGTTCGAACGGGGCGCGCGGCCCGCCGAGGAGGAAAGGCCGGACTGCTACGCGGCCGTGTGTCGAGGCCGCGGCCTGCCGAAGCGCGAAGCGGTCCTTCCGGGGCTCGTGCACGTCGCACGATCCTACTCCGACCCCATCCGGACGTGCGATCAGGGCGCCGCGCCGGCCGCGATCGGTCCGGCGGGGGTCAGGTCGCGACCGGTGAATGCGGGGTAGCTGGCCGGGTAGCTGGTCACCCGGAACACGGAGGCCATCGC
Source organism: uncultured Pseudomonadota bacterium (assembly GCA_963832725.1). Classification (GTDB taxonomy): domain Bacteria; phylum Myxococcota_A; class Polyangia; order Polyangiales; family Sandaracinaceae; genus JAEZBP01. Next base: position 129,902 of record CAWHVG010000005.1, on the reverse strand, counting down.
GCCGGGGTAGGTGTAGGTCCACACCTGCTCGCCGCCCGGCGTCACCTCGATGAACCGGCCTTCCGGCCCGACGCAGACGAGCGTGCCCGGCGAGCGCTCCATCCCATCCACGCGCGGCAGCATCCGCCTTCGAAGGCGGGACTTGCCGCGGTGCATATGTGGGTCGCCATGGCGAACGGGCTCGAGAGCGTGAACGCGCGCCTCGGTTCGTGTACATGCTCCACGGGACCGGAGGGCTCATGACCACGACGAACGAACCCGAAGCGCTCGGTGAACGAATCGAAGACGCCTTGCAAGACGGCGCGCTGACATTCCCCGAGCTTCTGCGAGCCCTGGGAATGGGCGGGACCTATGCGCACGCCGAAGTGTCCGAGGCGCTCCGCGAGCTGATCCGCGAGCGTCGCGTCAAGGAGCTCGCAGCGCCGACCGACACGCCGGAGGTGGATCAGATTCCACCACATCAAGTACGAGCTGCACCCCTGACGGTGCACCGCTGATCCTCGCGCCATCCGGGAGCCGCGATGAGGCTGCGCGTTCGGCGCGGCCTCGTCGCTCACGCTCCGGCTGGCGGGATTGAGCCAGGCCGCTCGGCGCGGTCCTCTCGCGCCGAGCGCCTTCCCCAGGCCCGGTCTGCCGCGCTCGGGCGGGACGCTGCCGGCCGGCGCGAGGGCGCGGGCGAACCGGACGGCGCCTCAGCTCGCGCGGACGGTCTCGATGGCCGTGACGAGCTCGTCGGCGCGGAAGGGCTTGGCCACGAACGCGGTGTGGTCGTCGAGGGCGAGGCGCTCCTCTGCGGCGTAGCCGGAGACGAAGACCACCGGCAGGCCCGGGCGGGCCAGTCGGGCGCGGCGAGCCAGAGCGGGGCCGCTCTCGCCGGGCATGGAGACGTCCGTGACCAGGACGTCGCAAGCGCTCTCGAGCTCGCTGGCGCTCACGTCCTCGGGACCGAGGGCGCGCACGTCGTAGCCAGCCGCGCGCAGCAGCTCCGTCGACACGTCGAGGAGCATCGGGTCGTCGTCGACGAGGAGCACTTGGCCGGAGGGATGGAGCGCGGTCGGCGCGGGCGGGGGTGGGGTCCTCTCCCGCTCCGCGCTGCTGGAGGGGATCCGCAGCGTGAAGCGGGTCCCTTCGCTCGGCGCGCTGTCGACGCCGAGCTTCCAGCCGTGCTGGGTGGCGATGCCGTGCACGGTCGCGAGGCCGAGGCCCGTGCCGCGGCTCCGCTCCTTGGTGGTGAAGAAGGGCTCGAAGATGTGCGAGCGGGTCTCCTCGTCCATGCCCGTGCCCTGGTCCTCGACCGAGAGCTCCACGTGGTCGCCCTCGCCCTGCACCCGCAACGTGATCCGTCCGCCTTCCGGCATGGCGTCGCGCGCGTTCGTGACGAGGTTGACCAGCACCTGCTCGAGCTGTCCGCGGTCTGCGGAGACGATGTGCTCGCGCTCGTCGAGCTCGATGTCGAGCTCGACCTCGTCGCCCAAGAGCCGTCCGACCCACGTGCCGAACTCGCGCACGACCGTCGTCAGGTCGACGTTGCGCGCCTCCACGGTCTGCCGGCGCCCGACGGCGAGGAGCTGGCGCGTCAGCTCCGCCGCGCGGGAGGCCGCGTCGAGGGCGAAGGTGAGGTTGCGGTGCCGGCGCTCGTCGTCTTCGGTCCTGCGGGCCACCTCCGCCGCGCTGGAGATGATCTGCAGGAGGTTGTTGAAGTCGTGCGCGACGCCGCCGGCCAGTCTGCCGAGCGCTTCCAGCCGCCGCGTCTCCTCCAGCTCGAGCTTGAGCTGGGTCTCGCGCGTCACGTCGCGCACGAAGACGTCTACCCGCTCGAGGCGATCGCCGCTGCGCGCCTTCGAGATCGAGGTCGAGACCACCCGCTTCTCGCCGTTGGGCAGGTGCCACGTCTCCACGCCGTTGACGGTGCGATCGGTGAACGAGCTCTCGCGCTGGACCAGCCGTCCGAGCCGCTCGCCCACGAGCTCGTCCACGCTCGAAAGGCCGAGCATCCGGACGAGGGCGGGGTTGGCGGTGATCAGCCGGCCGCTGCGGTCGAGGGTGGCGATCCCGTCCGAGGCGCCGTCGAAGACCGAGCGCAAACGCGTCTCGCTGGCATCGGTCTCCTCCCGCGCGCGCTCGAAGTAGGCCATCACGACGCCGAGCGCGGTGGCCAAGCCGAGGAACGCGCTCAGCGCAAAGCCCCAGGGCGCGGCGCTCGGCACGTTGGCCAGGAAGGGATAGCTCAGCGCGTGCAGACCCCACAGCGTCATCGCGGTGGTGGCGACGCCACGGCCGAGCCAAGGGCCGCCGCTCTTCCAGAGCATCCGCGCCACGACCAAACGAATGACCGCGATGAAGATCGAGACCGGTAGATGCCAGACGACGAAGCTCGGACCCCAGACGAAGACCACGCACTGCCACATCAGGAGGGCGGCGATCGCGCCGCGTAGGATCCGGCTCGGCGGACGCGCGGCGAAGCGGAACGAGCCTTCCACCAGCGCCAGGACGGCCATGGAGAAGGCGAAACCGCCGGCAAAGAAGCTGACGACGCTGTCCGGGGTGACGGAGATGAGGTGGCGCGTCGCTTCCAGCATCCACGCGGCCGCGAACCAACCGAGGCCGGGACGCGGCTCGCGGAGGGCGAGGATCGCGAACACCCCCGCCATCAAGAGATTGGCGGCCGCCACGCAGATCACCGCAGCTACGGGCAGCTCGGTCACAGTCGAACATTACAGGATGAGCGACGTTTGGAGCGCCTTTCGCTCGTGTGCCCGGTCACGCCACTCGGTCGAGCCCGTCCGTCCGGCGTCCGGGCGGCGCGCGATCCGGCTCGGTCTTCGGAACACGCGAATCGAGCTCCGAGGGTTGCGATTGCCCGGAGCCGGAGTGCTCTGGAGGGCGAAAAAGCCTATTCGACCGGCGCCAGCGAGAGGCGCTCGGCGGCGGAGCGCTCGTAGGCGACCGTCACATCGTCTTGGGTGATCAGCCCGACCACGTGCTCGCGCTCGCCGAGCCCCTCCAGGACGGGGAGCGCGTGCGACTGCGTCTCCAGGAAGGCGTGGAGCGCGGCGTGCAGATCGTCGTCGGCGGTGAGCCGCACCACCGGGACCATGACGTCGGCGGCCACGACCACGCCCTGCAGGTTGGGCTCGGCCAGCACCGCCTGCACCGCCTCCAGCGGGATGATCCCGAGCGGGCGCCCTCGCTCGCTCGAGACGATCAGCGCCGGGTGCGGCGAGCGGCCGAGCTTGGACAGCACCCGGTCGATGGTGCAGTCGGGCCGCACCGCGTGCAGGCTGACGCCGCGCTCGAAGACCTCGCCGATTCTGATCGACTCGAGGATGTCCCGGCCTTGCTCGTGGCGGTGCGCCGGCGAGGCGAGGCGGTTCGGGAGCTGCTCGCGGTAGAGGTAGACGCGGCGGAGGAGCACGTAGGTGATGCCCTCGGCCAGCATCAGAGGGACGAGGAGGTCGTAGCTGCCCGCCAGCTCGCAGACCATGATCAGCGAGCTGATCGGTACGTGCGCGATGCCCCCGATCAAGGCGCCCATGCCGACCAGCGCGAACGCGCCAGGATCGGGCACCACCGTCGGCGCCGCCAGGTGGAAGAGGGCGCCGAAGGCGCCGCCGACCAGGCCGCCGATGACCAAGGTGGGGCCGAACTCACCGCCCGAGCCGCCCGAGCCGAGGCTGAACGCCGTGGCCAGGATGCGCACCGCCGCCAGGCCGATGAGCGTGACCGCGCCCCACACGCCCGGCTGGATCCAGTCCGCGTCGAGGATCGCGCCCTGCACCAGGCCGTAGCCAGCGCCGAGCGCCCACGGGACCGGGATCGCCAGCACGCCCAGCAAGAGCCCGCCGAGCGCCGGTTTGGCCCAGAGGGGGATCCGCATCGGCGTGAAGACCTTGTCCTGCGCGCCGTGCCGGACCTTCACGAAGATGACGCCGGCCACCGAGAGGCCGATCGACATCACGGCGTAGAGCGGCAGCGCGCGGGCGTCGAACGCGTAGGTGTGCGCGGTGGCCAGCAGGTGGCCCTGGCCGTGGATGGTCGTGAAGACCGAGTAGCCGGTGACCGACGCCAGGATTGAGGGAATGAGCGCGTCGGTCTCGAAGTCGTCGCGGTAGAGGAGCTCGACGCCGTAGATTGCCGCTCCGAGCGGGGTCTGGAAGATGGCGCCCGTCGCGGCGGAGGCGCCGGCGACGACCAGGATGCGGCGCTCGCGCACGCTGAGCTTCATCCGCCGGGCCAAGAGCGAGCCGACGCCCGAGGCCATCTGCATGGTCGGGCCTTCGCGGCCGACCGCGCCTCCCGTGGCGAGCGTCACCAGGCTGGCCAGCGCCTTCACCACCGGCACGTTCCAGGGGATGTTCCCGCTCTTCTGGTGGAACGCCTGGATGTACTTGTCGCCGCCGGGACCGGCCGCGTCGCGGCAGAAGAAGTAGACCAAGAGGCCACAGGCCAGGCCGCCGGTGGCCGGGAGCAGGGCGACGACCCACCAGCGGCTGGGGCCGTCCGCGACGGGTGGCATGATCGACGACTCGCCGAGCGGCCTCGGCAGAGAGACGTGGGCCAGCTTGTCGAGGAGCAGCCACTGCGACCACTCGAGCGCCCAGTAGAAGCCGGCCGACAAGAGCCCGGCCGCGGCACCCACCAGGATGGCGTGCCACAACACGCGGCCGAGGGCCTTCATGTCCAGCTCCCGCCAGGTGTAGAGCAGATCGCGGGGGCCTCGGACGAGGCGCGCGAGCTCTTCGAGGGGGAGCCGCTTCTGTTCTGGCTCGGGCTCGAGCATAGTCAAAACGCGAACGAAGCCCTTACTACCCCGAACTCCGCGGGGGCGCCACCGGCTCCGGAGCGGCGCGCGCCGGAGATTGGGGCACGAGCCAGGCGATGAGCCAGAGCGAGCTCACGACCGCCAAGGGCTCGGGGCGGCCCAGGAGGCGGAGCGGGCCGGTGAGCGCGTCGTCGTGGAGGCTGGCGAGGACGAACGTCCCCGCGAGCGCGCCCGTGGCCCAGCCCAGCACGCGTCGCCAGCCCGGCTGCGCCGCCAACAAGAGCAGCGCCACGGCGTGGACCAGGTAGCGCTCGTGGACTCCCGTGAGGAGCGTCGCCATCGCCAGCTCGCCGATCCCGGCCAGCGCCACCAGCCGGCGCTCCGCGGCGCGCGGCTCGTTCGGCTCCTCCGTCGGGTCGAGCGCGCGCTTCGTCGCGAACGCCATGACGAGCGCCCACAGGATCCAGCCGATCACCCTGACTGGAGAGCCCGAGCACGCGGACGTCGGCGGCGGGCGTGCCGCCCGGCACGAAGAGCGACCAGATGCTGGCGCCGCTGGCGACGGCCAGCTCGCCGTGCGAGGAGCCGCGCGCCAGCACGAACGCGAGGTGAGAGCGGAACCCGTCCGGCAGCGTGAGGAACGGATCGGCTGCTACCAGGAGCAGCGGTGTGATGGCGGCGACGACGATCGCGCTCGGTCGGGGATGCCTCCCTGGTGCGGGCCGCTCGACGTTCGTTCCGGGTTTCGGCATGTCCGAGCACGAGCTTCGGGACGCCGGTACGGTTCGAGCTCCGGACGGAGGGACGGTTCGTGCTGCTTCGACGAAAGCGCGGAACGGAGGTCGGAGTGGGGACACGAGCCCGCGCGCGGCGAGGGCGAGCAGCGCCGGCGCCGCGAAGAAAGTGAGCTGCTTCGTGAGCAACGCCATCGCGAGCGCGCCGAGGCCGAGCGCGAGCCGCCGCGTCGTGCCGCGTCGCGAGAACGCGACGAGCTCCGCGGCGGAGGTGAGCAGGAAGACGTTGCCGAAGACGTCGATCTGACCGAACCACGCGCCTCCCGCCCAGGAGGACGGGAGCAGGTAGAGCAGGACTGCCAGAAGGCGCGGGCGGCGCTGGCCGAGCGCGCGGGCGAGCGCGGCGGCCGCGAAGACGAACGCGATCTCGCCCGCGATGAGCGTGACCTTGAGCACGAGGACGAAAGCCGGGAGATCGAGCGGCGCGCCCGAGAGGCGATCGAGGAGCGCGGCGGGACCGCACACGATGAGCACGCCGACGATCGGATAGTTCAGCCCGGGACCATCCGGGTAGAACGCCGGCGACGCGCGAAACGCGAGATACCAGTCGTGGAAGAACGCCAGGTCCCCGCGATGACCGAGGTCGTGGTGCAGCGCGAAGAGCGCGAGCGGTAGCGCGCAGGCGAGGGTCGCGAACGCGCCGCGCGGCAAATCCTTGGGCGCCTCCACCGGGCGACCATGCCATGCGCCTCGCGGCCGAGGCGAGGGCGTCGGCCGTACGCGATGGCTGCGGCGCCGCCCACTCCTCGGCCTCGGTGTCGACCCACCGACGTGCGGGGTGAGGGAGAGAGAGCGCGCGGCGCGTTCAGCCGTCGGCCGGGGCGTCTTCTTCGGCTCGCGATGGCGGCGATCCGTCCGTGCTCGGACCGCCCGTACCCGTCTCGGGGGTGGTCTCGCCGGTGCTCGCGCCGGTCTCGGTGCCGCCGGTGTTCGCGCTCGCGTCAGTGTCGCTCGCGTCAGTGTCGCTCGCGCCAGCGCCGGTGCTCGCGCCAGCGCCGGTGCTCGCGCCAGCGCCGCCGGTCGTGCCGTCGGCGTTGCTCGCGCCGGCCCCGCTCGCCTCCGGGCTCTCGGCGCCGCCCGGGAGCTGCTGCGCGTGCTCGCATGCGCTTGCCACGCCCTCGCGGCAGGCGCGCGAGAGGAGCTCGCGTGCCCGATTGACGTTGCGATCGACGCCCTGACCGTGCGCGTAGAGGATGCCGAGGGCGCTGCAGCTTCGCGCTACTCCACCGTCGCACGCGCGGTCGAAGAGCTCGGCGGCGTGCGAGACGTCCTGGGCCACGCCCTCGCCGTTCAAGTAGAGCACGCCGAGATCCGTGCATCCTTCGGCGGTGCCGGCCTCGCACGAGCGATCGAAGAGGTCGCGCGCCTGCGCGAAGTCCTGCGCCACGCCTCGGCCCGACGCGTAGAGGAATCCGAGGTTGTCGCACGCGCGCCCGTCGTCGCCCTCGCATCCGCGCTGGAGCAGGGGCTGCGCGCGCTGGAGGTCCTCCGCGCCGCCGTGCCCGGTCACCAGCATGACGCCCAGGTCGCCGCAGCCCTGCGGGATGTCCGCGTCGCAGGCGCGCTGGAAGAGCGCCCGGGCACGTTCGAGGTCCTGATGCACGCCGGCGCCGTGGAAGTAGTGTCGACCGAGCTCCAGGCAGCGTTGGGCCTCACCGGCATCACAACGCTGCGCGAGCTCGCTGGGCGCGGGCGGCCCGGCCGCGCGAGCCGGGGTCGGCGGCGGCGCACCGCCGCAGGCAGAGAGCAGACAGGCGACCAACGAGAGCGAAGCGTCGCGGATGACGCGCATCGTTCCTCCTAAACTAGTCACCCGTCTCAGCGATTCGTGGCAAAACCCCACCGGCCCTCGACGCGCGACTCAGCGTCACTCCTCCTCGAAATACCTTTGGTATTCCTCGTCGTCGTTCCTTGATTCGCACGCCGATGGCTCGCCGGGATTTACCACTCACTGCTGTTCCGGGTGACTGGGTGTTCGTGGGACGAGCCGAGCATACGCCAGCGCGCCGCCTGCTTCCCGCGCGCGGCCCGGCTCCGCTTGCGGCGTCGCGTTCTCTACGCGAGACCGCGCGGCGCCCCTCAGCGTGCCAGCGCTCCCTCGAGCCAACCGATCAGCGCGTCGATCACCTCGTCGGCGTTCCGCTCGTGCAGCATCTCGTGGCGGCCGTTCGGGTAGAGCCGGACCTCCACGCCGCGCAGCCCCGCCCCGCGGTAGGCGTCGACGAGCCGCATCACGCCGCGCCCGCTCTCGCCGACCGGATCGGCGCCGCCGGAGACGACGTAGATCGGCAGCTCCTTCGGGATCCGCGCCACGTTCTCGGGGGCGGTCAGCGAGGGGAGGGCGTCGAGCAGGTCGATCCAGGTCTGCGTCGTGCACAGGAACCCGCACATCGGATCCTCGACGTAGGCATCGACCTCCGCCGGGTCGCTGGAGATCCAGTCGAAAGCCGTCCGGTTCGGCTTGAACTTCTTGTTGAAGTCGCCGAACGAGAGCGCGTCGAGGACCTTGCTCTTTCCGCGCGGGCCGAGGCGCATCCGCTCGAGGCGCGCGACGTAGCGGCCGGCGGTGGCCAGGGCGGGCGGCTTGCCGTTCGAGCCGGAGAGGACGGCCACGTCGGCGTCGTCCGGGTGCGCGTAGAGCATCCGCTGAACCATGAACGAGCCCATCGAGTGCCCGAAGAGGACGTGCTTCGTGCCCGGATGGGCCTCGGCGATCGTCTGCGCCAGCCGGTGGACGACCTCGACGGCGTGGTCGAAGCCGTCCTCGCCCATGTGGCCGGGCACCTCGCCTTCGGGCACCGAGCGGCCGTGTCCGCGGTGGTCGTTGCCGTAGACGATCCAGCCCTTCTCGGTGAGACGGCGGGCGAGCCCGTCGTAGCGGCCGACGTGCTCGGCCATCCCGTGGGCGAGCTGGACGGTGGCGGTGGGCTCGCCGGACGGGACCCACTTCGTGCAGTGGATGGGCAGCCCGTCGGGGGCGGTGAGGGTGAAGCGCTCGGGCTCGGTCATCGAGCCGAGGCTTGCACGGCTCGCGCCTTGCGGCGAGGGGTGAAGCGATGAAGTACGTTCACGCTCTTTCACGCGCTTTCACCCGAGGAGGACACGTGAGCTGGACCCCGGCGTCACCGCCATTGTGTGAGGAAGGAGCCGCGGAGGCGGCGATCGAGCTGGGCATCGACGCCCGAACGCGGAGCATCGGCGCGTTCGAGGTGGGCCGGGTGCTCCCCTCGCCGGCGCGCCGCACCGTCGGGCCCTTCATCTTCTTCGACCATATGGGCCCGGCCACGCTGGCGGCCGGATCCGGCATGGACGTCCGCCCGCACCCGCACATCCACCTGTCCACCGTGACCTACCTCTTCGAGGGCGCGGTGATGCATCGGGACAGCGTCGGCTCGGCGCAGGTGATCCGGCCGGGCGCCATCAATTGGATGACCGCCGGCCGCGGCATCACCCACTCGGAGCGCTCGCCCGACGAGGCGCGGGCGGGCGTCTCGAACGTGCACGGCTTGCAGCTCTGGGTGGCCCTCCCGCGCACCCACGAAGAGATGGATCCCGGCTTCTCCCACCACCCGGCGGACACGTTGCCGGAGCTCGAGGCGCCGGGGATGCGCACGCGGGTGTTGGCCGGGAGCGCGTACGGTCTGGAATCCCCCGTCCCCGTCGTCTCACCGCTCTTCTACGTCGATGTGCAGCTCGAGCCCGGCGCGCGCGTCGAGGTGCCGAAGGAGCACGAGGAGCGCGCCGTCTACGTGGTGAGTGGCGAGGTGCGGGCCGGGATGGCGACGATCGCGCCCCGCACGATGGCCGTCCTCGCGAAGGGCGCGAACGCGACGCTGGAGGCACGGGAGCCGACCCGGTTGGTCATGATCGGCGGCGCGCCTCTCGAGGGACCTCGATACATCTTCTGGAACTTCGTCTCGAGCTCGAAGGAGCGCATCGAGCAGGCCGCGCGCGACTGGAAGGAAGACCGCTTCCCCAAGGTCCCTGGCGACGACGTCGAGCGCATCCCGCTGAAGGACGAGCCCCACTTCGCCTGAGCGCCGACTTCGGTACGCCAGGCAAGCCTGGGGAAGGATGAACGGGAGCTGGTGTCCGGGAGGTGAGCGCACCGCCGTGCGCGAGCGTCGACGCCAGTCAGGCAGCGCCGCGTCGACGAGGCGCCCTCCCGCTGGGCGGTGACGGGCGCGTTCGTACGGGACCGCCGTCGGCCCCCGCCGGTGACGTCGCCGACGGCGTCTTGGGCCGTCGCTCGCCCGGGGCTACCTCGGGCCCGAGCCCCACCCGTCATGCTGCGATGCTCCACGCTCGCGAACGTGCCCGGGGCGGTCCTGCTCGCTCCGGGCTGCGGGCCTCATCGCGCGTCGCGTCTGCCGGTCGGGCGGGAGGTGAGTGCACGCCTTTCATCTTCGGGTGCGCGGTCGCTCGGGCGCGGTCGACCGATGCGGCCCTGCGGTCGAGGCGCGGGGCTCCCGTTCGGTGCTGGACCTCGTGCCATGCGCGCTCCGTGCTCGGGAAGAGCCTACCCACGTCGCGACCCGAACCGAGGACAGTCGATGAGGCGCGCGTTCGGGCCGATCCTCGCCTTGGTCTCCGTGCTCGGTCTCGCCGTGTCGCCGGCGGCGGGTCAGGATGCGGCGGCCCCCGCACGCCCCGCGACCGCCGAGGAGACACCGCTGCCGGACGGGGTGCGGCGCCGCGTGCCCGACTACGGCGCCCCGCCCGAGCACACCGACGTTGGTGACGTGCTCGTCTGGATCCCCCGCGTGCTCTTCTTCCCGGTGCACCTCGTGCTCGAGTACGGCGTCCGTCGCCCGCTGGCGCTCTTGGCCCAGCACGTCGAGCACGGAGACCTCGGCTCGATCTTCGCGCACGCCATGAGCGATGCGGTCGACAGCCCGCCGGCGCTCTACCGCTTCTCGCCCATCCTGCGCATCGACTACGGGATGCTCCCGGCGATTGGCCTGGGGTTCGAAGCGCACGACCAGGAGCGGCGCGCGCAGCTCGGCGTCGGCTTCGCGTTCTGGGGCGTCGAGCTGGTCCGCGGGACCGTCACTGGGAGCCTGCGACTGGACGACACCTGGCTCGTGCTCGATTTGATCGGCAGCTTCCGCGACGACGCGATCTTCGACGGCCTCGGCTGGAGCTCGCCGTCCTGGCCGCGCGCTCGCTACGCCCACGGTGTCGCGGCCGGGAACCTCTATCTGATGAACCGGTTCTGGCGCGGCAGCGCGTTCTCGCTGGGGTCGCGGCTCGGCTTCCACCGTTTCTCGAACAGCAGCTTCCGTCAGGACCGCGACGTCTCTCTCCCGGAGGCGAACACCTTGGCCGGTCTGACGGCGCCGCCGGGCTACGCCACGGGCTACACCGCCGTGGAGCCCTGGGCGCGGGTCGTGGTCGACTCGCGCGACCAGAAGCGACTCGCCCACGCGAGCGGCGTCCGCGCCGACGTCCACGCGTCGTTCGGTGCCAACCTCGAGCACGACCTTCCGTCCCGCTGGATCCGCACCGGCGCGTCGGCCGAGCTCGCGCTGGAGGTGCTGCCCTACCGCTCACTGCACGTCTACGGACTGGTGGAGATGGTCGAGCCGCTGAACGGAACGCTGGTGCCCTTCACCGAGCAGGTCTGGCTCGGCGGGCGGCTGGGCAGGATGCCGGGGTTCTTGGCAGGGCGGCTCATGGGGCTGAGCGCGTGCGAGCTCGGCCTGAGCTGGCGCTACGCCCTCGGCGCGTTTCTCGAGGCGAACCTCTTCACCGAGATCGGCAACGTCTTCGCCGCCCACCTCCGGGACTTCGACGTGCGTCGCCTCCGGCTCTCGGCGGGCATCGCGCTGACGCTCCACCACGCCCGCGATCTGACCATACTGACCGCCTTTGGCACCGAGCCCTTCGCGTTCGGCGCGACGGTCAGCTCCGCGCGTCTGATGCTGTCGATCGGCCTGCCGCCCTGAGCGCTGCGACTGCGGCCGGCGTGCTCGGAGCTCGGGGGTTGCACGGCCGCCACTCGCGGTCGCGATTCGAGCGGCTCGGGCGTCCTTGCTGCTACGACGAGGCGTGCGCCATCGAACCCGCGCGCAGCTCGCACCCGTCACCCGAGCGTGACGGGGTCACGAGGGACGAGCGCGCAGCGACTCGATGGTGCGCGCGATCCCCTCGTCCAGCCCGATGCGGGGCCGGTAGCCGAAGTCTCGCTCCGCCTTCGCGCACGAGAAGTAGTGGTGCGTCGTGAGGTAGCGGATCGTGAAGCGGGTCAGGCTCTCTTCGCTGGTGGCGATGCCGCGCGCGGCGTCGAGGGCCTCGCGGACGGAGGCCGCACCGTAGGCGATCGGGAAGGGGACCCGCCACGTCGGGCGATCGAGGTCGAGCCCGTCGAGCAGGCGGCCGATGAGCTCCCAGAATGCGAGCGGCTCGCCGTTGGTGACGAAGTACGCCTGGCCCGCGAGCGCGGCGTCGGGCGTCAGCGCGTCGCCCGCGGTGATCAGCGCGTCCACGAGGTTGTCGACGTACGTGAAGTCGCTGCGCTTGTCGGCGTCGCCCACGTACGCCTTGAGCCGTCCGCTCCGGGCGCGCGAGAGGACGGCCGGGAAGAAGCGAGTGTCGCCCGGGCCGAACACGATGTGCGGGCGGATGGCGCAGGCTGCGAGATTCGCGTCGCTGGCCCCGAGGACATCCTCTTCCGCGCGCGCCTTGGCCTCCGCGTAGGGCGCGTGGAAGCGTGCCGGGTAGGGGAGGGACTCGTCGCCGTCCTCGATGTCCTGCCCGCCGTAGACCACGCTCGCGCTCGAGACATAGACCAGGCGCGGCACGTTCCTCGCGCGGCAGGCGGAGAGCAGCTTGCGCGTCCCGCCGACGTTCACGTCGAAGACCTCGTCCGCCCCCGTCTTGCGGGTCTGCACCCGGGACGCGACGTGGAAGACGGTGTCGACCCCTTCGCAGGCTCGCTCGAGCGCGTCCCCGTCGCGCAGATCGGCCACGACGGAATCGGATCTCGGGCGCGTCGCCGCCCGCCCAGTCGGCCAGATCCAACGCCCGCACTTCGTCGCCGCGCGCGGCCAGCGCCCGCACCAGGTGCCTCCCCACGAACCCGTTTCCGCCCGTCACCAGCGCGCGCATCAATCTCTCCTCTCCTGGATGTCCGCCGCGGAGATCGCAAGACGGTCTCGTCGGCACTCGATGCCGATCCCGGGCGGGAGCCTCCTCGGAAGTGCCGTGCATTTCCTGCGGGGGCGCGCACCCAATCTCGAGGGCGAGCGCTCGGCCGTACCGGTCACTGCCTCGGGCATCTAGATCAGGCCCCGCGTCCGGAAGAACGCGTAGGTGTCGTCCAGCGTCTCGGTCAGCGACCGCGGGGCGTGCCCGAGCACCCGCTCCGCTTCTCCGTCGGTCGCGCGCGGCGCCGACTCGAGCGCGTCGATCGACGCCCGCGTGAAGAGCGGCTCCTGCCCCATCGCGCGCATCGCGCCGATCGCGAGGGGCGCGAAGGCCTTCGCCAGGCTCGGAGGCACGGCGCCGAGCGGCGGCCTCGCACCGGCCGCGCGGCTCGCCGCCCGCGCGAAGTCCTGCATCGGCCGCCAGTGACCACCGAGCACGTAGCGCGCGCCGGAGACGCCCCGCTCGGCAGCCGCCAGTGACGAGTCGGCGATGTCCCGGACGTCCACCCACGACTGCCCACCGCGCACCGTGGCGGGGATCCGGCCCTTGGCGAGCATCAAGAGGACGCGCCCGATGTACGAGGGCTTGAAGTCGAAGGGGCCGACCACGGCGCAGGGGCTCACGACGACGGCATCCAACCCATGCGCGACGGCCTCCCGGACCTCGCGCTCGGCGAGCGCCTTGCTCCGCTCGTACGCGAGCCCTTCGTCTCGGCCGAGGAGCCCGCCTCCCTCGGCCCGCAGCGCGTGCGCGCTCGAGAAATGCACCAGCCGCCGGACGCCGTGGGCGTGGCACGCCGCGATCACGTTGCGGGTGCCCTCCACGTTGGTCGCCTCGACCTCCGGATCGTGTTCTGCGTCGAGCGAGATCTTCGCCGCGGCGTGGAAGACGAGCTCGGCGCCGCGCACCGCATCGCGCACCGCGGTCGGGTCCCGCACGTCCACGCGGCGCGCCTCGACGTCGAGCCCCTCGAGCGCGCGCTGGTCGCGGTGAACCAGCGCCTTCACCCGATCGCCGCGCGCCACGAGCGCCCGCAGCAAAGCCGCTCCGACGTGCCCCGACGCACCGGTGACCACGACCTCCATGGGACGGCATCCCTAGATGTCCTCCGCGGAAGTTGCAACACGTTCTGGCCGGCCCTCGACGCCAATCTCTCTGGCGAGCCTCCTCGAAAGTGCTTTGCACTTCCTGCGGGGGCGCGCCCCCAATCTCGACGCCGATTGCTCGGCCATACCGGTCGCGACTTCCGCCTCGGACATCCAGCACGTCCCGCGGCCTCGCTGCTCGACTCGGTGAAGCCACCGCGCATCCCGCTCGGAGCTCCCTGACGCCCGGTGGCGGCGCCGCTCGGCGCGACCGCAGGCAGAACGCGCGTCGCCCGCGGACGGAGTGCCGCCGGTGCCGGAGCTCCGCCGGCAGGAACACGTCCGAGTCGCAGAGCTCACAGCTGCGACGACGAACGTCCAGGCGGCGCGGCTGGCGAGCTCCTCGGGGCCCACGATGCGGCCGGCGATGGCGCTGGCGGCCACCGTGAGCGGGCTGGCCAGGTAGACCTGACCCGGGCCGCTGCGACCCGGGAAATTGCGGTTGATGGCGCTCACCGAGACTTGATCGCGGGTGTCGCTCGCGCCGGGCCCGGCGTTGATGCAGGCGCCGCAGGAGGGGTTGATGAGCTCGACGCCCACCTCGCGGAAGAGCTCGACGTAGCCCTTCTCCTCCGCATAGCGGCGGATGTGCTGGCTACCGAACTGGATGTAGCAGCGCACGCCCTCGGCGACCTTCCGCCCTTTGGCACGCGCCTGCGCGAAGACGGCGGCGTACATGTCCATGTCCGCCTTCTTGCCGCCCGTGCAGGAGCCGCCGTAGGCGATGTCGATCCGCACGTCGTCGAGCTCGGACAGCGGCACGCCGTTTCGCGGGTCTCCGGGCGTCGCGATCATCGGCTGCACGTCGCCGAGATCGATCTCGAAGACCTCCAGGTAGCTCGCGCCGGGGTCGCTCTTGACGATGCGGGCGCGGATGGCGTCCTCGTCCAGCCCCCGCATCTCGTGCAGGTAGCGGACGACGACCTCGTCCGGCTCGATGATGCCCGTGAAGCCGCCCGCCTCGACCGCCATGTTGGTCAGCGTCGCCTGCTCGTCGAAGGGGAGCCGCGTCACCCCTTCGCCCGCGAACTCCAGCACCTTGCCGATGCCCTTGCTGGTGCGGAAGAAGGGCTGGCTCAAGAGGTGGAGCATCACGTCCTTGGCCGCGACGCCCGGGCGCAGCTCGCCGGTCAGCACGAAGCGCACTGTCTCCGGCACGCGGACGCGCACGTCCTTGGTGAACCAGGCGTTGGCCATGTCGGTGCTGCCGACGCCGAACGCGAAGCAGCCGAGCGCGCCCGCCATGCAGGTGTGGCTGTCGGTGCCGGTCACGATCTGCCCGGGCAGCGCCAGATCCTCGATCACCGCGTTGTGGCAGATGGCCTCCGAGCCGCCTTCGGGCACCTCGCCGTAGAGCTTGAGCCCGTGCTTCTTGGCGAAGCCCTCCTGCGTGGTCGCCAGGCCCTCCGCGTGGCCGAGCAGGCCCATCTTGCGCTTGGCCTCCGGCATCACGTCGCCGAGGAAAGTGAGGTGATCGCGGAAGGTGAAGGCGCTCTCCGGATCGGTGATCGTCGCGCCTTCGCCGAAGCCCTGACGGAAGAGCGAGTCCGCCATCGGCGTGACGTACTCGTGGCTGAAGCGGATGTCGGTGCGGACGAAGAGCGCGTCGCCGGGCTGCACGGCGGGCACGCCGAGGCGGCCGGTCTTGGCGTCCACGATGGCGTGGGCGGCGATGATCTTCTCGACCATCGTCATCGGCCGCGCGGGCGTGTCCGGCGTCGGCGCCGTCAGCTCGCCGGCCATGCGCGCCACGTTGTACTCGAAGAGCCCGCCGGCCCGGACGATGTCGGCGCTGATCGGATCGAGCCCGTCGGTGAACTCGCTGATCGGGATCTCCTCGCCGGCGAGGATGCGCGGGATGAGCCCGAAGTCGGTGGACGTGAGCAGGCCGATGTTCTGCGCGTTCTGGCCGTAGATCTTCTCGATGCTCTCGGCGATGACCAGCTTCACGCCGGCCGTCAGCTCGCTGTACGGCGCCGTCTCGCGGGAGGAGCCGCAGCCCTTGCTCTTGCCGCTGACGATGACGTCGAAGCCGCCCTTCTTGAGGGTCATGTGCTCGAAGAGGCCGCCGCGGAGGCCGACCATCGAGTACTCGCCGAGCGTCTCGTCGTAGTAGAAGCAGACCCAGCCGGGCGTGATCTCGTCGGTGCTGATGTTGTCCATCAGCTTCCTACCCGGATCGAAGGGGAGGTCTTCGCCCTCGAGCTGCGTTCGGAGCAGGTCGAGATCCTCGGTCAGGTAGAGGATGCGGCCGCTGAAACGGATCCGGTCGGGTCGTGCCATCGTCGTTCGTCGCCCTCTTCTTCCCCCCGGGAAGCCTCGCGGTCGGTCGAGCCGTCCCGCGCCGGAAGCGTGCATGTTCGAGCCACGGTACCGTCCGCGCCTACCCCCCTCCCGTGCGAGTGCGCACAGGTGGCGCTGGCGCGCCGTCCCTTGGACGTACCGCGTGCTCGCCGCCGGCGCACGCCACGCTCACCGGCGCGAGGATGGCCGGCTGATCGCGTCGGCTGGCTGCGCGCCGGCCTGCGCGGGCCTCGGCGAGTGCGTGCAGCTGCTGGGCGACGCGCCCTCGCATGTCCCATCCGCCCGCGCTGCGCCATCTCCTCGGCTGAATGGGCCGTCACGGGTCTGGCTCGCCTTGACCGACCGGGCGGCTTGGATACCGTGCGCGCCATGCGGAGCATCTCGGACGATCAGGCGCACGTCTATCTGACGCGTGCCGAGGGGTACGACGAGCTCGTCTCGGCCGAGGACGCGAACGGCGAGCTGGGGCGGGCGCTCCGGGAGCTCCTGCCCGCGGCGACGATCGCCGACGTGGGGGCAGGCACGGGGCGAGTGAGCCGCGTCCTCGCCGGCCACGCCCAGCACACCCACCTCGTGGAGCGCGCCGCGCCGATGCTCGACGTGGCGCGGGAGCGGCTGACGGCCCTCGGCGTCCCGTTCGAGGCCCACCTCGCCGACGCGAGGGCGCTGCCGCTGGCGGATGCGAGCGTCGACGGAGCGGTCGCCGGCTGGGTCTTCGGTCACTTCCGCCACTGGATGCCCGAGGGCTGGCAGGCCGAGGTCGACGCCGCGCTCGCGGAGATGAACCGCGTCGTGCGTCGGGGCGGGCAAGTGCTCGTCGTCGAGACGCTCGGCACGGGCTACGAGACGCCACGCCGCCACGCTCTGCTCGATGAGTACTTCGCGCACCTCGAGGCGCTCGGCTTCGCGCGCCGCTGGGTTCGCACCGACTACGCGTTCGAGAGCGTCGACGAGGCCGCGCACGTCCTCGGCTCGTTCTTCGGGGATGCGATGGCCGCGACCGTCCGGGAGCGCGGCTGGCGTCGCGTGCCGGAGTGCACCGGGATCTGGTCGCGGACTCGCTCCTGACCGACGCTGCCGGCGTGCTTCGCTCACGCGAATGCGCTCCCGCCCATCGGGAGTAGGGAACGCACTGCGATTCGAACCAGTTCCCCGGTGACCCATCCGGCCCCGAGCTCGCCGCCGATCGCTCGGCGATGCCCATCACGACTCCCGTTTCGCACATCCAGGTGAGCCATGCGACATCGAATCTCCCGATCCCTGCCTCGCGGCGCCGTCCGTGTATCGCTCGATCGCGCACGCGCGGGTGATCCTCGTACAGTCCGCCCGTCCGCGATCGCCTCGGTGGTGTCCCTCGTCGTCGCGCTCGCGCTCGCCTCGGGGTGCTCCTCGAGACGCGTGACCACCGACGCGCCGGATGCGGGGCTGCTCGAGTTCGACGCCGCGATGATCGTGGGGCCGGATGCCGGCGCCGCGGACGCACACACGCCCTCGCCCGATTCCGGACACGACGCGGGTCGACCCGCGTGCACCGCCTCCATGAGCGCCGACGGAGTCCTGACGAACCACCCCGAAGCGACGTTCACCAACCTCGGTGGGCCGCTGGTGCTTCGCACCGCACACGTCACCGTGGTCGACGGGAGCTCGACCAACGCGCTCGTCGTCTTCGGCGAGATCGAGAACACCGGAACGAGCATCCAGTGCACGCCGCTCCCGAATCTCTACGTCGGGGACTTGCATCTCGATGCCGTGGCGTCGGGACCGGCGGCGATCGTCGCCGGAACCGTGAGCGAGGCGTGCATTCCGCCGGGCGAACGAGGCGTCGTGTTCGGGATCGTGGACGACGTCTCACCGTCGATCGTTTCGCCGCTGACGTCGGTGCAGTACGCGATGAACGGGCAGGGCACCTACCCGCCCTTCGATACGAGCGGCGTTCCCGTGATCGAGTCGTCGGAGCTCCAGTCGACGTCGACGGGCTGGGTGGTCGCTGGCACCGCGCGCGTCGCCGTCCCGATCCGAAACGTCAGGCTCGAGTTCTACGGGCGAAACGAGTGCGGTCTCGTGTACGGCAACTGGACGGCGTTCCCGGGCGACTCCGTGACGGAAGCCGCCGGGACGTTCGACTTCCAGACCTACCCCGACGAGATCGATCCGATGGCCGACGCGCCGCACGATTGGCTCGCGTACGCGAGCTACATCCAAGACTGAGCGTGCGCGAGCGCCGGGCCGGCGGTGGCGCCGCACGGAGCGCGAGCGCGACGCCCGCTGGCCGAGGTCGGTGGCGCGTCCGGGGTGAAAATCGTCCGAAGCGGAGCGGACGCAGTCCGCGGAGCCGCACGTTTTCACCCAGGACGAGCGTGCCGAGGGGGCGCGCAGTCGACATCCACCCGTTGGGGCCGCCGGCGGCCTGGACCCAGCCGCGGCTCGAGCCGACGCACGGCTCAGTAGCGCGAAGAAGGCCGGGTGACCTCGTCGGGCTGTCGGCGCGGCGCCGGATCGGGAGCCGGCTGCGGTGTGGGCCGGCGCGGCCTCGGCTGGGGTGCCGGCTCCGGCGTCGGTGTCGGCTCCGGCGCCGGGCTGGGGCTGGTGGCGGGCTCGCGAGGACGCGCCGGCGAGGTCGTGCGCGTACGGCGGCGAGTGCGATGCCGCGCCGGCGCCGGCGTCCCGTGCGGCGTTTGGGCGGGAGTCTCGCTGGGAACCTCGGCGGGCGCGTCCGTCCGAACCGTGTCGGGTACCTCGACTTCCTCGGTGTTCGCCTCGGCCCCTGCGTCGGTCGGGCCGCTGCCCCCTCGACCCTCGTGCTGCGCGTCGTCCCAGCGGACGGTGTCGTGGCAGCTCCCGCACGTCGTCGGGAAGCGCGAGTGGAAAGGCAGCGACGCGTTCGCCCGCGCATAGTCCCGCGCGTGGCAGCCGTTGCATTCGGTCGGCGTGCCCTCGAAGACCGGCGGATCGCCCTCGTGACAGAAGAAGCAGTGCCCACGCGCGTGCGCGCCGACCAGCTCCCAATCGTGGTTGAGCACGTCGGGATGCCAATGACGCTGCGTGTGGCAGACGCCGCAGGCGGTCGGCTTCTCACCGACGTGCACCGGATCGCTGGCGCTCAGGAAGTCCTGCATGTGGCAGGACGCGCAGCGCTCCGAGGGGCTGACGCGGCCCGCGTCGGGGGCGTCCGAAGGGGCGGCGCACGAGGCGGTGAGCGCGAGCACGAGGGCGATGGAAGCAGCGCGCATCAGAAGCGCTCCTCGTAGAAGGCGATGCCGATGTCCTTGCAGATGCGGCGGATCTTCGAGCCGAGCCCGGGCGGCCCGCAGAAGAAGACCTCCACCTTCTCCGGCGCGTGCGAGCGCGCGATCTCGCGCAGCTCCCTCTTCCAGTCCGGCGCCCCGAACTGGGTCATCGCCCGCAGCCCGGTGACCGCGTCGCCGCGGCCCCACGCTCGGGTCACCTCGCGCGCCATCTGAAGCGCGATGGCCGTCCCGTCGGCGCGGCCGTCGGTCATGAAGAGGTGCAGGTCGAGCACGTCGCCGTGGTCGCGCTCTTCGATCTCGCGCAAGAGCTCGGTGAACCACTCGAACGAGTGCTGATCGCGGTTCAGCCAGAAGAAGTGCGCCTTCTCCAGCACGGTCGGCGCGTCGCCTTCTTCGCGGTCGATCAAGCTCTCGAGGATGCTGGCGAAGGGCGTCACGCCGATGCCCGCGCCGATGAGGATCGCGTAGCGAGAGCGGAAGATCCCCGCGCTCGGCGAGCCGTAGGGCCCGTCGACGCTGATGGCGATCGGCGTCTCGTCGCCGCGCGCCTCGCGGTCCTCCGCCAGCCGTCGGAGCGCGCCGCTCCAGTTGCCCAGCGAGCGCACGTGCAGGGTGATCACCCCCGGCCGCTCCGGCGCGCTGCTGATGGTGAAGGGGTGCCACTCGTAGCGCGCGATCTCCGGGATGCGGACGAACACGTAATCGCCAGGGCTGAACTGGAACCCGACCGGCCGATCGATCTCGACCCGCGTCACGCCCGAGCGCAACGGGCTGAGGTGCTGGATGGTCGTCTGTCGTCCGCGCCGCGCGCGCCGCGCCACCATCTCGATGCCGAGTCCGAGCAGCGGCAGCCCGACCCAGGGCAGAAAGCCCGGCGCGTGCGCGATGGCCAGCGCCAGCCACGCCACGTAGAGCATGTGCGTGAAGTAGAAGAGCTCGAAGCGCTTCGATCGCCGCACCCATGACGACGCGCCGACCCAAATGACCGCGAAGACCGCGAGGAGCGCCAGCCCGGTGCCGCCGCGCAAGGTCGTCGTCAGAAAGAGCGGCGACGCGTGGTGCCCCTCGAGGTAGGCGGCGGTCGCGGCCGCCGAGTGCACGAGCGCCAGCGCGAAGAGCGTGTGGCCGGCGAGCCTGTGGAGCTCGATCATCTCGTCGACGGGGATCACCCGGCCGAGGAAGCTCGCGCGCACGCGGGTGAGCAGCCGGCGCAGCACCGGGATGAGGATCAGCGCGCCGTCGAGATCCATGCAGGCGCCGGTGGCGCGGGCGAGCTGCATGGCGGCGCCGGAGCGCACGCCTCCCGGCGGGCTCATCCAGGTCCAAACGAAGAGCGCGACGTTGGCGGCGGCGAGGAGCGTGAGCCAGAGCCCCGTCTGCCAACGGTTCTCGACGAAGCGAAGCCAACGTGACGCGCGCGCCGTCGGCGACGCGGGCCCGGAGACGGGTGGCAGGATCTCCTCGCTCGGCGCAATCCACAGCGCCTGCGCGCGCGTCATCGCGCGCATCACCTCGGGGCGCTCTTTGACCACCGCCTCGAGCTCGGAGAACGAGATGTTGCCGTTCTGGTTCGTGTCGGCGGCGATCATCAGCGCCCGCGCCAGCGCGTCCGGCGGCTGCGACTCGCGCGGGCGGACGTCGACCTCGGCCAGGCTGATGGCGATCATCCGGTGCAGCTCGTCGAAGCCGATGCTGCCGTCGCCGTCGTGATCGTGGAGGCGGAAGGCGAAGCTCAGCTTCTCCCGGTCGCTTCCGAGCAAGAGCTCCTGCACGCCCTGAAGGAACTCGGTCCGGGACACGAAGCCGTCGCCGTCCGCATCGAACTGTGCCAGCACCCGGCCGGCCAGGTACTCGCTGCCCAGCCCGAGCGCCTTCTGCAGATGCGCCGCGTCGATGCGCGCGTCGTCGCCGGCGACGCGATCGAACGCCCGCTCGATGGTCTCGACGAGCCTGTCTTCTTCCGAGGTCGCGGAGGGGGCTGACACGGGACACCTTTCTCCCCCGAACCACACGCAAGCGGCAAGCTCTTCGATTGAGAACGAATATCAACCGTCGCGCTTGGGCGATTGACACTAGCAGAGCGCGAAATGCCGTGCTCGGAATCGGGCGACGTGTGGGCCAGGGAGCGCGGCGAGCCGCCTCACCGCCTCGCCAGCGCGTTCTCGCCAGCGCGCGCGAAGCGCAGCCCCGGCGGGGCGGGTCGGATCGATAGGGCGCGCCTCCCGCAGCCGGGCCCGCTCCGGGGAGCTCGCAGATGTACCCGCGGTTGAACGTGCAGTCTTCGTTGTACCCGAACCCCATGCACTCGGTGCGTGCGTCACCGCAGGACCGAGTTGACGGACCGTCCGCGGCCGCCCGCAGTCGGAAGTCCGCCACGCCGACCGCCGGTGGAGCAGAGCTCGCGGGCCCCGATCGCGCTCGGTCGCTGACACGACCCGCGAGCGAGGCGATGTCGAGGCCCGGTGGCGGTCACTGCGGAAGTGAGCGAGGCGGGCGCCGTGGGCGTCGTCGACCGGCCGCTCGAGCTGCCGCCGTGCCGCGCGTCGGCGCATCGCCGCCCGTCGCCCGCGGCTCTTCCATCGGCGGGGAGGATCGCTACTCTCCCGGTGTGTCCGAGCCGCGCGTGCCGAGCGAGTTCCGGTATTGGGAGCGGGTGGAGCGTCCGTGGGCGCAGGCGCTGCGTCGCGGTTGCCGTGCGCTCTTCGGATTCGATCCGGCGCCGCCCGACGAGGTCGTCCGTGCGTTCGCGTCGATGTACTACGACGCCGACCCGCTGGCGGAAGCGTTCGTCGAGGAGGTGCACCTCGCGCGCGGCACGAAGGTGGGGCGCGGGATGCTGGAGGAGGCCCTCGCGGTCGGTGTCGGCGGGATGGACGATCCGCCCGCGTCGCTGGTCCGGCTCTTCGACGACATCGAGCACGACCCGGACTGGGTGGACTGGGAGCGGGTCGAGCACGGCGCGCGCGTGTTCCGGCGCTGGGGCACGTCGGTCTTCCACTTTGCCGGTGCGGTCACGCTCGCGGCCTACTCGGAGAGCTCGGTGGCCAAGCCGCTCGCGCTCACGGGCGCGTACGCCGGCGCATCCACGAAGCACCGCTTCCTCGAGACGGCCGCGTTCTGGATCGCGGTCTCGGAGCCGGACGGGCTCCGTCCGGGCGGCGCCGGACGCGCGTCGGCGCTGCGCGTGCGGCTGATGCACGTCTTCGTCCGCGCGCGGCTGCGCTCGCACCCCGAGTGGGATCTCGACGCCTGGGGCGTGCCCATCTCGCAGGCCGACGCGCTGCTCACGCTGATGGGCGGCAGCGTCGCGCCCGGGCTCGCGCTGCAGGCGATGGGCTACCGTCCTTCGGCCCTGGACATCGAGGCGACGATGCACTTCTGGCGCTACGTCGGGCACCTGATGGGCGTCCGCCCGCGCTGGTATCCCGCGTCGATCCGCGAGGCGCTGCAGCTCGCGTTCGTGGCCAACGTGAAGGCGGCGAACAACGCGGGCGAGGACGGCGTGCGCCTCTGCCAGTCCTACGTCGACGCGTTCGCGCCGCGAGGGGAGGGCGGCCCGCTCGAGCGGCTGCGCGACGCGCTCAGCGACGGCGTGCACCGAGGCTACGCGCGCTACTTCCTGCCGCCGCGGATCTACCGCGCCAACCGGCTCCCGCCCGCCGGCCCGTGGGCGCTCTATCCGCTGGCGTGCTTTCCCTTCCTGTTCTCGGCCGAGACGCTGCGCCGGCACGTGCCGGCGCTGGACGAGCTCGCCGACCGGATGGCGCGCGCACAGCGGGCGCGGTGGCTGGGGCACCACACCGGAGGGAAGAAGGCGGAGTACGCGCCCGTCGAGCGCTTCACCCGCTGAGGTCCGCGGCGCCTCGCCCGCGCTCGCTACGCTCGTGGGCGCTGGAGCTCGAGAGTGAACCGGGTTCACGCTTTCGTGCCCCGTGCATCGACGAATTCCTCTTTGGAATCAGTAGGTTGCCGCGGACTTGTGAACCGCGTTCACAATTTTGCCCCCACCGCGGTCGGCACGGGACGTGCTCGAACGAGCCGCATGCGGCGACGAAAGGGCGAAAACACCGACGATCCGGCTCCCTCGACTGACAGGTTGTCAGCCGGGGGTGCCGGCGCGCGAAAAGCTGTCCATCCCTACCGCGACCGGCGCGAGACGCTGATCGCGCGCCGCCGGGATCTGGCGCGCGAGCTGAAGGACGCCGAGAAGGCCGCCGCGCGGCGCGATCGGCTGGCCCGGCACCTCGAGGTCATCGACGACGAGCTGGACGATCAGGGGACGCCCACGATCGACGCCATCACCATCCGTACCCCGTGCCGCGCGCGCTGGGAGGCCATGCGCGGCGACGACGTGGTGCGTCATTGCGGCCGCTGTCATCGTGACGTCTACGATCTCTCCCGCATGACGCGCCCGGAGATCGAGGCGCTCTTCGCCCGCGCCGAGCGCACGCCTTGTGTGCGGCTCCGCCGCCGTCCGGACGGAAGGGTCGTGACGGCGGACTGCCCGAGCGAGCAGCCGAGCGCGGCGGCGCGCGCGTTCAGGATGGTGACGGCGGGCGTGATCTTCGGCGCCAGCGCGGGCGCGGCGGCCGCCATCACCGCGTCGCCGCGGCTGGTCACGCCGTGGGTGCCGAGGCCGGCGGAAGTGCAGCCTACGCAGCGCGAGTCGGCGCCGCGGGTCCAGGTTCGGCGGCTGCGCACGGCCAGCGCGGAGAGCGCCGGCTCGAGCGAGGGCGACGGCATCGCGGACATGCTCGGCCAGGCCGTGATCGATCCGCGCCCGGCATCGCCAACCTCGCCGAGCGCGGCCGATCTCGACGCGCACATCCGCTGGATCGCCCCGCAGGCGTACGAGATCGACCGCGCGCTGGTCGAAGAGCTGATCGAGAACCGCCCGATGTTGATGCGCGCCGCCCGGGTCATCCCTCACGAGGAGAACGGAGAGGTCATCGGCGTGAAGCTCTACGGCATCCGCCGCCTCTCGCTCCTCGGCCGGCTGGGGATCCAGAACGGCGATCTGATCCGCGACATCAACGGCGCTCCCCTCACGTCTCCCGGCGAGGCGCTGGAGACCTATGCGCGCCTTCGCGATGCGGACGCGCTCTTCGTGCGGGTCGTGCGACGCGGCTCCGAGATGATGCTCGTCTACCGCATCACGTCCTGAGCGCCGCTCGCGGGCGCAGCCCTCGCCTCGTCTCGACGTCCGGTTGAACGAGGCGGTCGTCGTCGGGGAAGCACCAGCCGGCGGTCGACGCTCACATCACGCGCGGCCACCACGTCGAGCACCGCGATGCCGGCCACAGCCGTGGCGGCGACGGCCAGGCGGCCCCGGTCGGTGTGCCGGGCGCTCGCCGCGGCCCCGAGGAGCGCCCAATCCATCACGTCGCCCGCCGCCCGCGCGAGGAGCAGCTCGGCCGGTCGATGCTGGGTCAGGATGCCCACCCCGCTGGCGAGCTCGCGCACGCCCACCGCCCGCAGCATCGTGCGTGTGGCGCGGTCGTCGCCCGCTCCGATGAGCCTGCCCACCCGCCTCGGCGCGCCGAGCGCAAAAAGCCCCAGCCCCACGCTCAGCCAGCCAAGGCCTCTCGCCAGCGGCTCGCCCTTCGCTCGATATCGCTCGTCGGCCATGAATGCTCCCGTGTCGGTCCCGGCGTCTCCCCGAGCAGCTCTCCAGCAACGAGCGCGCCGCGATGGCGTGGGCGAGCGCGGACCTGCCGCGCTTGGCCGATGACCTGCCGCGTCGAGCGCACAGGTGAGGCTCGAGCGCACCCGCGGCGGAGCCGTCGCGCCGCCCACGCGGTTGGCGGCGGAGGGTCGGTGGACTAGAACCCGGCCTCATGAGGCTCGCGTTGAAGAAGCACCCGAGTTTCCCCGGCGTGAAGGGCCCCGTGCTTGCGGTGGTCATGGACGGGGTCGGGATCGGTCGCCACGACGAAGGAGATGCCGTGTGGCTCGCCCGCACGCCGAGCCTCGACTGGCTCTCCGCGAACGCCCCATCCGTCCCGCTGCGCGCACACGGCACGGCCGTCGGGCTGCCGAGCGACGGCGACATGGGCAACAGCGAGGTGGGGCACAACGCCATCGGCGCCGGCCGTGTGTTCGACCAGGGCGCCAAGCTGGTGCACAAGGCCATCGAGGACGGCTCGATCTGGCAGAGCGACGCCTGGCGCACCGCCGTCGCCCGCGTGAAGGAGAGCGGTCAGCCGATGCACTTCATCGGCCTGCTCTCGGACGGCAACGTCCACAGCCACATCGCGCATCTCTTCGCCATGCTCCGCCGCTGCGACGCCGAGGGCGTGCAGAAGGTCCGCGTGCACCCGCTCCTCGACGGCCGCGACGTGTCCGAGACCAGCGCGCTGACCTACGTCGATCAGCTCGAGCAGATCCTGAGCGAGATCGATCAGAAGTCCGACCGCGACTACCGCGTCGCCTCCGGCGGCGGCCGCATGAAGGTCACCATGGACCGCTACGAAGCGGACTGGGGCATGGTCGAGCGCGGCTGGCAGCTCCACGTGCGCGGCGAGGGGCGCGGCTTCTCGAGCCTCCGCCAGGCCATCGAGACGCTCCGCGAAGAGAAGCCCGGCGTCATCGATCAGTACCTGCCCGGCTTCGTCATCACCGACGATGGAAAGCCCGTCGGTCCCGTCCGCGACGGCGCTGCGGTCATCTTCTTCAACTTCCGCGGCGACCGCGCCATCGAGATCACCCGCGCGTTCGAGGAGGACGGGTTCTCGGGCTTCGATCGCGGCCCGCGGCCGGACGTCTTCTACGCCGGGATGATGCAGTACGACGGCGATCTGAGGTTGCCGACGCACTTCCTCGTGGCGCCGCCGCACATCGACCGCACCATGGGCGAGTACCTCGCGTCGGCCGGCGTGCCGCAGCTCGCCATCAGCGAGACCCAGAAGTTCGGGCACGTCACCTACTTCTGGAACGGCAACCGCAGCGGCAAGTTCGACGAGAGCGTCGAGACCTACGTCGAGATCCCGAGCGACACGCTCCCCTTCGAGCAGCGGCCGTGGATGAAGGCGGCGGAGATCACCGACCGTTTGATCGATGAGCTCCGCAAAGGGGGCTACCGGCACGCGCGGGTGAACTACGCCAACGGCGATATGGTCGGCCATACGGGCGTGCGCGAGTCGGCCATCATCGCCGTCGAGGCCGTCGATCTCTGCATCGGGCGGCTCTTGCCGGTCGTGCGCGAGCTCGAAGGCGCGCTGGTCGTCACCGCCGACCACGGCAACGCCGACGAGATGTTCGAGCTCGACAAGAAGAGCGGCGCGCCCCTCCCGAACGGGAAGGGCGGCTTCAAAGCCAAGACGAGCCACACGCTCAATCGCGTGCCCTGCTACGTGTACGCGCCGAGCGTGCCGATGGCGATCGACCCGAGCGTGGAGTCGCCCGGCCTCGCCAACCTGGCCGCCACGCTGCTCTCGCTGATGGGCTACGCGGCGCCCGAGGGCTACTTGCCGTCCATCGTGGACCTGGGAGGAGGACGATGAAGATGCTTCGGCGCGCCTTGGCGGGGGCATTCGCCCTGAGCTTCGCGCTCCCCGTGTCGGCCCTGGCGCAGGACGCGCCGGCCGGTGCGGGCGTGTTTCCGACGCCGCCGCGGGTCGATCACCTGCCCAACGGGCTGACGGTGATCACTGTCCCCTGGGACAGCCCCGGCATCGTCTCCTACTACACGCTGATGCGCGTCGGCTCGCGCGATGAGGTGGAGTCGGGTCACAGCGGCTTCGCGCACCTCTTCGAGCACATGATGTTCCGCGGGACCGAAGACTACCCGCAGGAGCGTTACGAGTCCGTCTTGCAGAGCTTCGGCGCCGACAACAACGCCTACACGACGCAGGACTTCACGCTCTACACGCTGACGGCGCCGAGCTCCGCGCTCGAGCAGGTCGTCACCATCGAGGCCGATCGCTTCCAGCACCTCTCGTACGACGAGGACGCCTACCGCACCGAGACGGGCGCCGTGCGCGGCGAGTACGACACCCACGCCAGCAACCCCTTCCTGAAGATGTGGGAGGCGCTGAGCGAGATCAGCTTCTCCGAGCACACCTACGGGCACACCACGATGGGCTACCTCGCCGACATCGACCGGATGCCGAACGAGCTGGCCTACTCGCGCAGCTTCTTTCGCCGCTTCTACACGCCGGACGACGCGACCATCATCGCGGTCGGCGACGTCGATCACGATCGGCTGATGGAGCTGGTCCGCCGCGAGTACGGGAGCTGGCGCGGGCATCGCGCGCAACCGCACATCCCCACCGAGCCGGCGCCGACCGAGGGCGCCGAGCGGCACATCGATTGGCCGGCGGAGGCCTCGCCGCGCATCTTCATGGGCTACCGGACGCCCGGCTTCGTGCACGGACGAAGGCCCGCCGAGCGGCAGGCTGCGCTCCGCGACACCGCCGCGCTGCAGGTCGTGCACGGCCTGGCCTTCAGTGAGCCGAGCCCCCTCTACCAGCGGCTGGTCGTGAACGAGCGCAGCGTGCTGGAGCTCGGGAGCTGGGCTGGCGAGCTCTCCCGCGACCCGCACCTCTTCGTCATCCAGGCGACGCTCGCGGAAGGGCAGTCCTTCGACGACATCCTCGGCGCCATCCAGGGCGAGCTGGACGGGCTGGCCGAGGGCCACGTCGACGCCGCGCGGGTGGACGCGGTCAAATCGCACATCCGCTACGCGATGTTGACCGAGCTGCAGACGCCCTCGGCGGTGGCGGATCTCATCGCCCGCACCGTCGCCGTCGGCGGCTCGCTCGAGTCGCTCGACGCGTACCTGGCGGCGCTGGCGGCCGTGACGCCCGAGGACGTGACCCGCGTCGCCCGCGAGTACCTCACGCCCTCGCGCCGCTTCGTGGTCACCCTCTCGCACGACGAAGGAGACCCGTCGTGAAGCACTTCGACTCGTTCTCGCGCGCCGGCCTCTCGGTCGCGCTCTGCGCCTCTCTGGCCGGCTGCGGATTGCCCGCGCAGGCCCCCGGTGAGTACCCGCGGCTGCCCGAGCAGTCGACGGGCCGGGAGCAGCCGCCGACCGCCCAGCGCGAGCCGCTCCGCGACGGGCCGCAGGTCATCGTCCAGCGCGACGCGTCGCCGATCCTCACCTTCCGGGTCGCGTTCGAGGCGGGCTCCGCGTCCGACGATCCGGGCCGCGAGGGCCTGACGAACCTGACCGCGCGGTTGATGGCCGAGGGCGGCGCCGGCGAGCTCTCATTCGCCGAGCTCTCTCAGCGTCTCTACCCCATGGCAGGCTCCATCGACGTCCACGTCAGCCGCGACGAGACCGTCTTCGTCGGTCAGGTCCACCAGGACCACCTCGAGGACTTCTACGCGCTCTTCCGCGATGTGCTCCTGCGCCCGCGGATGGGCGAAGAAGACTTCGGGCGCATCCGCGATCAGGTGTCGAACCAGCTCACCGTCGACCTGCGCAGCGCAGAGGACGAGGAGCTCGGCAAGGAAGCGCTGCAGGCGCTGATGTACGCCGGTCAGCCCTACGGCCACCCCGTGCTCGGCACCGAGGCGGGGTTGGCGCGCATCCGCGTCGATGACACCCGCGCGCACCGGAACCGTGTCTTTTGCGCCGGCCGCGCCATCGTCGGTGTGGCGGGGCACTTGCCCGAGGGCTTCGAGGACCGGGTGACCCGCGACGTCGCCACTCTGACCAGCGACGCCTGCCTCGGCCGCGAGGCGCTGCCGGCGGCCGAGACCGTCGATGCGCCGCGCATGCTCATCGTCGACAAGCCGAGCGCGCAGGCCGTGGCCGTGTCGATGGGCTTCCCGATCGACGTCGAGCGCGACGATCCGGACTACCCGGCCCTCGTTCTGGCCGCAGCCTGGCTCGGACAGCACCGGCAGTTCGTCGGCCGCTTGATGCAGGAGATCCGCGGCCAGCGCGGCCTGAACTACGGCGACTACGCCTACGCCGAGCACTTCACCCAGGAGGACTGGTCGCGCTTCCCGGTCGCC
The DNA here is from genome assembly GCA_963832725.1 of uncultured Pseudomonadota bacterium. Lineage (GTDB taxonomy): Bacteria > Myxococcota_A > Polyangia > Polyangiales > Sandaracinaceae > JAEZBP01. The sequence goes on along the minus strand of CAWHVG010000005.1, from coordinate 100,534 downwards.
AACGACGCGCGACGCCAGCAGTACTTCTCCGTCTGGCTGCGGCCGCTGCGCCCCGAGACCGCGCACTTCGCGATCCGTCTGGCCGTCCGCGATCTCCACCAGCTCTACGAGCACGGGCTCTCGCAGGCCGAGCTCGACCACATCCGCACCTTCGCCGACGCCTACTACGCGCTCTACCTGCAGACCTCGTCGCGGCGGCTCGGGTTCGCGATGGACGACGCCTTCTACGGCGTCGACCAGGCCTACCTCGAGCGCTTGCGCGCCGCCTGGCGCCAGATGACGCCGGAGGATCTGAACGCGGCCATCCGGCGGCACCTCGATCCCGCGCACCTGCAGATCGCGCTGATCGCCTCGGACGCCGGCGCGCTGGCCGACACCATCGCCAGCGACGCGGAGTCGACCGTGACCTACCGCTCCAGCGTGCCCGAAGAGGTGCTGGAGCAGGATCGGGAGATCGTCCACTACCCGCTCGGCATCCCGCGCGAGCGAATCCGAATCGAACGGGCCGACCAGATGTTCGCCCAGTGAGTGTGGCGGCCGTGAGCGACAGCGAGAAGGAGGGCAAGCGAACGGCGAGCTACGGCCGCGGCGTGCTGGCGGCCGAGCTGGTCGCCGTCCTCTGCTGGGTGCGCGCGGCGATGCTCTATCCGGGCGGTACCCAGTTCGACTCCGGCGCGGCCGGTCACGGCTTCTGGACCAACTACCTCTGCGACCTCACCGACGAGGTAGCGCGGAGCGGCCAACCCAACCCCGGCGCGCTCTTCGGCCGCTTCGGCATGATCTCGATGGTGGTCGCGCTGGCCATGCTCTTCGCCGGCGCGCCGCGCTTCTTCCCGGACCGGCCGCGTGTGGCGAAGTGGGTGAAGGCGACCGGAGCCTGGTGCACCCTCGTCACGCTGGGCGTGCCGCTCTCGTCGGTGTTGAACCTCCCGTGGCTGCACGAGGCGTCGGTGCTCGTCGCGGGCCCGCTCGGGCTGGCGGCGTGTGTCGGCGTCGTGGTCGGCACGCGCGCCCATCGCGACCTTACCCTGCTCGGCGTGCTCGCCCTCGCGACGGCGCTCTTCACGCTCTCGGTGTACGCGCTCTACGTCGCGGCGGCGATGTCCACGCCGCTCTTGCCGATGGCCCAGCGCGTCTCGTTGTTGGCGCTCTTGGCCTGGACCGCGTGGCTGGGCGTCCGCCTGACCCGCCTCGAGCTCCAGACCGGCTGACCCGCCACGTTCGGCGTCGCCCCGGCCGTTCGCTGCTGGCGCTTCTCGGCGTGGGCTGCGTGGCACGGCGTCGGCCTGACGGGCTTCGGCGCTGTCGCACCGCCAGGTCGTGACCTGTGATCGGACGCGCGACCCTCCGCTGTCGGGCTCGCGGCCCACTGGCGCACTCGCGGCGTCCGGCCTCGCCACGCGCGTGGCGGCTCCGTGAGCGGGAACGTGTGTTGCAGCTCTGCCCGAGAGGAGGAAATGCACATGGTTCGAAGCATCTCGTACAGCGCAGTCGTGGCGTTCTTCGCCGTGGCATCGACGATCGCAGGCTGCGGCGGCGGCTCCAGCTACGTCACCACCGGTCGTGGCCCTGGACTGGCCGCCGACGCCCGCATCAGCGTGGAGCCGGTCTACGCCAACAACCGCAAGGTCGATCTCCAGGTCCAGCACCTCCTGCCCCCGCAGCGCCTGGGCCAGGACTACTCGTCGTACGCCGTGTGGATCATCCCGCCGGGCGGAAACCCGATCCCCGCCGGCAAGCTCGAGTACGACGCCGGCAACCGCCGCGGCCGCCTGACCACGGTCACCCCCTACGAGAACTTCCGCATGCTCGTCACCGCGGAGTCCAGCGCGCCGAGCCCGTACCCGACCGGCGCCGTGGTCATCTCACAGGACGTCCGAAGCTGACGCGGCGGGCCGCGTTCTCCGGAGCGAGCCGGGAGAGCCCGTCTACTGTTGGAGTGCGGCTCCCGAGCGTCTCGGCCTCCACGGCGTGCCAGGCACGATCATCCCCGTGGCCTTTCCACTTCGATGTCGTGGCCAATGTAAGACGAGCCGCGTCCTGCCGGCGCGTCAGGCGCGCGCCGTCGGAAGCGGCGTGACCGGCGCGCTCTGGGCTTCCTCTCGGCCGGCGCAGCGGACCACCAACCCGTAGAAGCCCGGCTCGGTCGCGGGCACCCTCACCGCGCCGTGTCGATGGCCCGCTTCGCGCAGGAGCGCGCGCACGCGGGGCTCGTCCAGCATGGGCGCGCCGAGCGTCGTGCAGCCGGTCGGGCTCGCGCGGAGCAGCGCGTCCAGGATCGACACCGTGCGGCCGAAGTAGTCGAGCTTGTCGTTGAGCGTCGTGGCCATGACCGGCCCGCGGTGAACCGCGGCGCGCACTTCGTCGCCCTGCTCGTGCAGCACCAATCCGACGCGCGCCGCCTCCTCGGCCGACTCGAACGACGCCACGACGCCGGTGCCGATCACCTTCACCAGCGCGCCCCCGTGCTTGCGGACGAGCGCGTCCATCCCGCGCACGTGCCGCATCACCCGCTCGAACCCCGGCCCGTCGCCGAGCTCGGCGAAGAGTCGCTCGGCGCCCTCGAGCTCCGTCCGGAGCAGCGCCGCGCTCGCGACCGACACGAGCTGCCCCGGCGCCAGCACCTGCTCCGGGAAGAGCTCTCGGAAGAGCGCCATCGACGACGCGCGGGCGGCGGTGAGGGCATCGGCGCGGGCGGCCATCCGCTCCACCCGCACCATCATCGGGCGGTCCAGCGTGTTCGTGAGCACGAGGTGCTGCTCGCCGGGCAAGAGAATCCGCTCGCTCGCCCGCGCCCGGACAGTGGGCGCCGAGCTCCAGATCCAGCCGGTGGCTTCGCCCGGAGGGCGACACCTTGAGCTCCATCATGTTCGGCAGCTGCGGGCTGCGGATCCGGTGCTGTCCCGCCTCCAGCCCGAGCGTGAGCACGAAGCGCTCGCCCGGCTCGAGCCGCACCTGCGCCGCCACGTGCGGGAACAAGAAAGGCCCGCCGACGCAGTAGCGCTTGCGCTCCGACGGCCGGATCGACGGAGAGGCCCTGAGCACCAGCTCGATCGAGCGCGCGAAGTCCAGATCGTAGTCGAGGTTGCAGGTTGGACAATGCGCGTGACTCTGGATGGTGGCCAGCGAGTCCTCGAACTGACTCGGGACGCGACAGAGCGGACAGAGCACATCCCAGCCGAGCTCGAAGAGCCCTCTCTTCGCCCCGTGGACCAAGACGGCGATCGTCTCGTCGGGAGGGAGCGAGAAACGCTCGGCCAGCTCGAGCGGACGGATGCGCGCCATCTCGTGCTCCGAGCCGTAGCGCACGTACGACGCGACGTGCTCGACCACCCCGGCGTCGAGCCCCTCCTGGACCAGCTCGGCTGCGATGGCCTGCACTCTCTCGTCGGCTGCGCGTGGCAGCTTCGCCGCCGACGCCTCGAAGACATCGTTCTCCGGCGCCTTGGCGAGCTTGCCGGCCAAGAGCGCGTCGATGCGCGAGAACACCTTCCGAAGCGTCGGGAGTTGCTTGAAGCGCATCTCGAGCGCGATGGCCAATCCCATCAGCCAGTTGCGCTTCCGATAGCGCATCCGCCAGACCAAGTGCGTCCCGCCCTCCGGCCGCGGCGTCAGGTCCACGTCGACCAAGAGCCAGTAGAAGGGTCCGGAGTCGAACTCCCGGTACGTGCCCCAGCGGCGGCCTTCGACCCACTCGAACGGCGCCTCGCGCCAAGCCAACGTGGTCCCACCGACCCGGTTTTGGGCCGTCACCAGCACGTCCTCGGGGGCCTCGCTCAGGCCCTGCATCTCGAAGCGAGGCGGCGGCATCCCGACCGCGCGGTTGAGCCGCTCCGAGTTGCAGACGTAGGGCCAGAGGGCCTCCGGTGACGCCGCCAAATCCATCTCCACCCGGACCACGTCGAGCTTCTTCGCGGGCGCCTCGGGAAGCTGCGGGTGCGCCTCGATCGCGGCCGGCTCACCCCGGAGCACCTTCTCGATGGCGTCGAGCAGCTCGCCCGCGTCCGGGTAGCGGTCCTTCGGATCCTTGGCCAGGGCGCGGCTGACGATCTCCGCGCACGCCTCGCTCAGATCCGATGGAAGCGGCCGCACCGTCTCGCGCACGTGCATCATCAGGAGCTGCACCGGATCGTCGGCCTCGAAAGGCGGCCGGCCGCTGAGCAAGAGGTAGAGCGTCGCGCCGAGCGCGTACACATCGGTCGCCGGGCTGACCGGGCGCGCCTGACACTGCTCCGGCGCCATGAACTCCGGCGTCCCGATCACCACCCCTTCTTGCGTGACCTGAATCGTGTCTTTTCGCTCGGCACCCTCCATCGTGCGGGCGATCCCGAAGTCGCAGAGCTTCACCATCGGCCCCGCGTCCGAGCGCCCTCCGTCGGGCCGCACGAACATCAAATTCTCGGGCTTGATGTCGCGGTGCACGATGCCCGCCCGGTGCGGTGCCGCGAGCGCGCGGCAGGCGTCGGCCACGATGGTCAGCGCTTGCGCCTCGCCGAGCCGCTTTTCGGGAAGCTCGTCCTGGTAGTCGGCCACCGTCGGCCCCTCGACCAGCTCGAGCGCGATGTAGTGCGTCCCTCCGTCGACGTTGATGTCGACCACGTTGGCCACGTAGGGGTTCTTCACCCGCTCGAGCAGGCGGGCCTCTTTGCGAAAGCGTGCGAGCAGCCGCGGATCGGACGCCAGCTCGGTGCGGAGCACCTTGAGCGCCACCGACGTTCCGTCGGCCAGATCGAGGCCCTCGAAGACCTGGCCCATCCCGCCCTCGCCGATACGGCGCAGGATGCGGAAGCGCCCGAGCTGCTGACCCGGCGCCGTCTGGCGTGTCGTGGGCGCCGGCGCCGTCGCTGGCGCGCCCGAGTCCATCGTCTCGCGCTCCGACGCCGGCTGGATCCGAGGCGTCGCGATCTCCCGGAGCGCCAGCACCACCTCGGCCGCGCTCGGACGGAGATCCCGGTCGGAGTCGAGCATCGTGTGCAGCAGCGTGCCGAGCGTCCCCGGCACCACCCGCCGGACATCTGCACGATCCGCTGCCTGCGGCACTCGCCCGAGCAGCATCGCGAGGAGCATCGTCGCGATCCCATACACATCCGTGCGCGCGTCCGGATGCGCGAGCTCCTCGGTCGGGGCCAAGCAGGCGCGGTCCAGCATCGAGAGCGACGCCGTCTCCCACGTGCGGGTGCCCGTCAGCTCGATCTGCGGCCGCCCGTCCGCGTCCAGCCGGACCAGCGACGGCGAGAGCGCCCCGTGCACCAGCCCGATGCGGTGGGCCGCGCCGGCCGCGTGAGCGAGCTGCTCGGCCACCGTGATGGCGTGGCGCGCGATGAGCGGCCCCTGCGCGATGCGCCGCGTCAGCGTGAGCCTGCCCGGCCAGGAGAGCACGAGCACCGGCGGGTCCGCCTCGATCACATCCTGGACCAGTCGGATCGACGGATGCTCGAGCATCGCGTGGACGCGCAACCGCGCCGAGAGCTCCGCCCAGCGCGGCGGATCGTGCCGCGCGCAGGTCAAGGTACGCAGCTCGAGCACCTCGCCCGACGGCGTGCGAGCCAACACCGCCGTCCCGTCGGGCCCCGCGCCCAGCGGCGCGACGGGAACGAAGGAGCCCGGCGGGTCCGGGCGCCGGTCCGAATCCTGCGCGAGCGCTTCGGTCATCGCAGGGCCTACGAGGCAGCCCAGGGAGAGGTTCGAAATCTGCACAGTCGGGAGGTGGGGCCGTCGATGGCGCTACCTCTTCAACAAAGTCGGCGACCTGGTAGCGGTCCGGGACCCGCGTGGCTGCGGGCAGCATTTCTTCTACGACTTCGGCGGCCGCCTCGTCGGCGAGCAGTACGTCGCCGTGCGGCGAAGCGCAGAGCCACGCGGCGGACCAGCCCAACGGGGACAAACTCGGTCGGCGACCTGATCTCCACCGGCTACGACGCGACGCCCGTCTCGCTCGACGTCGTCTACCACTACGACGCGGTCCCCTCCTGGGCCTCCACGATCCATCCCGGCGGTGGTGTCGCAGGGCGCGCCACCGGGGTGACCGACCGCGGTCAGCGAGCGGCCATCGCGTATGACGCCCGGGGCAACGTCACGTGGACCGCGCGCCAGATGGCGGTGATCTCGAGCGCGCTCGGGGACTTCAGCGGCACGCCAACGCTCGACGCCACGGGCCGGCCGAGCGTGGCGGCAGAGGAGGTCGCGCCGGCAGCCGGCACGGTCGAGTACGACGAGACCCACCCGTACATCCGCACCGCCTCGTTCGACCACGCGAACCGGCCGATCAAGATGGGGCTCCCGTCGGACCCGGACTACGTCGGCACCGCGCCGCTGGTGGCTGGCAGCCTCAGCTACAACCGGCGTGGCCTGCCCGCGGGCGCAATCGCGAGCATCGGCGGTACCGTCCACACGATTGTCGGCTCGATCCAGTACGAGCGCGACGGCCTGGTCAGCTCGATGACCTACGGCGACAACGTCGCGACGAGCTCGACCGTCTACGACATCCGCCGCCGCCCGACGTTGTTCACGACCACGCGGACGCCCGATTCCGGTGCCGCGGCACCCGCTCTCGCCGCCGTGTCGACGGTGGTCGCCCAGCAGCTCGTCTGGGACGCGGCGAACAACCTGACGGCGCAAATCGACCACCGCGACCCCGCCGAGTGGCCAGCAGGCCACCGCCCGCAGACCGTTGCCGCCCTGGCCGTAGTCCAGCTCGACCCAGCCGCTTCCGCCATGGAGCGTCCCGCCGTCGAGGTTGCTCGCGAGGTAGAGCGCGCTCGGACGAAGCGCGCCGTCGCTGTTCGTGTTGCCGTCCCCGTTCGCGATGCCGCCGATTGACCGCTCGTAGAAGCTCGACGCGTCGTCGGTCATCGACGTGGTGTTCGCCAGGTAGTCCCAGCTCCACGTCAGGCTGTTCACCCGGTTCGTCGGCTGCGACGAGACCATCGACGCCGGCGACTGACGCATCGGGTCGACGTTGCGCGTCGCGCCGAAGTCGTCACGCCAGTCCGTTCCGACGTCGCTCGGGATCCGCCGCCCGTCGCTCTGCGTGTAGTCGTACTCGGCGCCGATCACACGGTAGAGCGAGTCGTGCCGGATGTTCTGGGACGAGCTGAACCGGCTGGACGAGGCGCGCCGCTACGACCGCGACACGAGCACCGGCGGCGCGTGGGTGCTGAAGGTGCGACAGCGCTACCGCTACGACGCGAGCAACCAGCGAACGGTCAAGCAGACGCTGGACCAGGAGGAAGGCGTCGACCCCCCACAAGCGGGCATGATCCCGAGCGAGCGCATCGCGCTCTACATCTACCCGGGCGATTTCGAGCGCCGGGGGCTGACGTCCGACCAAGCCACGCTCGAATACCTCGCGAACGATGTGCTCGGGACCGAGACGCAGTACGTCATCGCGGGGGCGCGGACGGTGTGGAAGGACACCACGTTTGACACGCCCTACGACCGGACGAACCGCCTCACCATCGGGCTCTCGGACCTGATTGGCACCACCGCGGCCGTAGTCGACGTGCGCACCGGGGAGCTCATCGAGAGCAGCACCTACTACCCGAACGGGGCGCGGGAGACGTATCAGGTCGACAGTGGTACGCTGACCGCGCCCGAGGTGAACGGGTTTACGGGCAAGGAGGGCGATGAGGAGGTCGGGCTCGTCTATTTTGGTGAGCGGTATCTGATCCCGAGGCTGGGGAGGTGGGCGAGTCCGGATCCGTTGCAGGTGCACGGGAGTGGGGGAGGGGAGGCCACTAAAGAGTTACCACTACGTAGCTGGCAATCTCCTCGGCGCCAGTGACCGAGTCGGCTTGGAGCCTCGTACAGAGGCGATGATCCGTCGGTTTGTTAGTCGCGCACGGTCGTACGGTGACGGGACACGGGCAGAAGACCCAGAACGCCTGGCTCATGAGGCTATTGCAAACTATGTGCGTCAGCGAATAGAATCCTGGTGGACCGCGCGCGAAGCGCTTGAGAGGGTACGTCGCACGGAAACGGATCCCGCTGCTCGTCGACGCCGAGTGCACGACATTGCGCGCCGGTACAACAGTGACGTCATGGACTTGGTGCAAGGGTATGAAAACCGGGGCGCTGTCTTTACTGAGCAGGTCAGGACTGCGCAGGCGATAGAGTCTCATCTTAGGCACATTGCTGACAGAGAGATGCTTGGCAATCAAATTCATGATCGTTTTGAGGACGATCCCACTCTAAGCGGGCTTGCTGATGATCTTGGTGTCCATCACGCGTCCGGCGAACAGTCCGATGAGGGACGTCAGTCGAGTGAACGGGGCTCCGGTGACTCGTCGCCTGATCCTCATCAGTCCTCGGGTCGGGCTGAGTGAGACGTCTCGGTGTGGTGGTGTTCCTCCGCGAGAGTAGACGGCGTGATTGTTATGCGTGGCCGCGAGTTCATCGTCGCTGTTTCTGGGATGGCTGTGGTTGGAGCTGCTACGCTCTTGCTCCTGGTTGTCTGGCACTTCTGGCGGGAATCTTGTTCGATCTCGGATCCTCCTTTGCGAAGGAGCGACTTCGTGTCGCAGGTGACCTCAGCGGCTATCGCATATTCTGCGGAGCATCCGGGTCGGTGTCCGTTGCTAGAGGACCTGTTTGCTGATGGTTATCTGCCTCGTGAAATTGCGAGTTTGGTGGACGGGTGTCTTGTCTACTGCGGTTCTGGAAGCGGTGTTGCTCGTCGCGGCGATTCAAGCGAAGTTCAAGTTCGCTGTCCGCCGTAGCGAGCAACCCTGCCCAGGAGTAACCGTTCACGGGGTCACGCCGCGATGGGCAGCAGCGACGGCGGCGTAGCGGACGTGTCCTTCGCGGCGAGGGCGTCCATGAGGAATCCCATGACGTCGCGCTCCTGCTTGCGGAGCGTGTCGACGGCGGAGAGCATCCGCTCGACGAAGCGGCTCCCACGGTCGCTCTGCGTTCCGAACGACAACTTTCGGAGGATGACCGCGTGACGGAGGGCGCGCTCGGCCTCGTTGTTGGTCGGCGCGACGCCCTCGACATCGACGAAGGTCCAGAGCGCGTCGCGGTACTTCAGCAGCGCCTTGGCCTTGCCATGGGTGCGGGTGCACGGAGACTCGGCCGCCTCGTCGAGCAGCCTCTCGATCTCGGTGCGGATGGGGACCATCCGGCGTTGCAGCGTTCGATGTTGCAGGGTCCCGTCGCGCACGCGGCGCCAGAGCTTGAACATCTTCCGGGTCTGCTCGAGCAGGGGGACGCCGTACTTCGCGCAGTCCCCGTCGGTTCGGTCCGCGAGGCCCTGGAACATGCGTTTCAAGTGCGCCCAGCACGTCTGCTGCGGCCCCTCGCGGAAGCCGTACGAGGCGAGCCGGTCGACGACGAGCGTCCCGTCGAAGCCGCCGAGCAGGCGCTTCGCCCCGTCGGTGCAGCGACCGGCCTGGATGAGGAAGAAGCTGACCGTGCAGGTGCAGGCGACCCAGAGCCAGTGCGTCTTCTTGGGCCTGCACGAACCCGAGCAACCCTGCCCAGGTGTGCGCCAGGAGAAGCCTGGACGAGGAGGAAGCCTATGACATAGCCATCGGTGGAAACCTCGTGATGCAGTCCAGTGGGTTGGAATCCCACCCGGCAAAGGTTGGCCACCAGCCGGAAGCGAGTCTTGCGTGGTGCGAGGGCGACCTCGGCTGCGAAGCGTAGACAGCGAGCGAACGGGCCCGACGGTTGAGCTCCGAAAGAGGGATTGTGGCGGTGGCCGAGCCTCTACCTGGAGGCGCAGGCGAAAGAGCACGCGGCGCATGGCAAGGCGCGGGCTCCCCGCCGGGGTCGTAGCGTCGAGCAAGCAGCGAAGGGACTGCCCAGGAACCTGGGAGGCCTGCGTATCTCCGCGTTGGTAAACCAGGCAACCGGGCAACCGTACCCAGGTTCGTTTTGGAGATGAGAGGAAGATGGGCGGCTGACACCCGTCAGCGAGGGCGCCGATGCAGGTCTTGGCGTTCGTTCAGCCCCGGAGAGAAGCCTGCGAGCAGGCACTCCGTGCACAGCGAATGGATTGCTACACCTGGCGGCCGACGACGGACGCACCTCGGCCCGGAAGCGTGAGCTCCGAGGCGCGTCATTCGCGATCGAGCGGCTCGCTCAGGTGAAGGGAGCCACCTCGGCGCCGTGATGAACGCGCATCCAGTACGTGCCGGCCGGGAAGACGACGTCTCGGTCTCCGCCCGTCCACCGCCGCTTGGCCTCGCGGTGGGCGGCGCGGAACGCGCGCAGCTCGGCGATGGCGGCGAGTCGCGCCTCCTTCTGCCCGCGCCCGGCGGCGATGTGCGGCACCAGCTTGCCGAGCTCCCGCCAGCTCTTCGCGCAGCGGTAGGGCGACACGTTCTTCGCCCCGACCCGCCCGAGCACCTTCCAGCCGTTTTTCCTGACGTACTCGCGCGCCAGCTCCTCCTGCAGCTCGAGCTCCGCCGACAGCCGCTCGTAGGCTTCCTCTTCGCCCAGCGCCCGCAGGCACGCCGGCAGCACCAGCCGCACGGACGCGCGCTCGGGCCACTTGTCGCTGAAGAAGAAGGTCGGCCTCTTCGCCTCGAGCACGCGCTGCCCGATGTCCTCGACGGCCGCGGTCACGCCCGGCCATTCGCGCGCCACAAACACGAGCCCCGCCTTGACCGGATTCGTGATCGCGTAGGCGATCTGCTCGACCACGGCCTCGGTCGTCTTCAGCTCGACGATGCTGAGCGCGCCCGGCTCCCAGACGACGCCCCGCACGTACCGACGCAAGACCTGCAGGGCGAGCGCGAGCCGAAGGTCGAGCCGGTGCATGAAGTCGCTGACGTTCTCGTCGGGCACGGTCGCGACGAGATGAAAGTGCGTCGACATGACGGTCGCGACGTGCACCTCGACGTCGAACTCCTCCGCGCTGATCGCGAGCAGGTAGGTGAAGAGCTGGTTGAGCTCGTCGTCGGGCCGCAGCAGAAAGCGCCGGCCTTCGATGCGGCGGCAGATGGCGTAGATGGCCTTGGGGCGGATGAGACGCGGGTGGGACATGCCCGCTCCCGTCATCACGGCCCGTTCCGGATTGGCCGCACGTAGTTCCGCACACTTACGCGCCGAGATCGGCGAACTCTCCGCCGATCCGCCGGCGGCCGCCGGGCGCTCGACGCCTACGCCAAGACGTCGTCGAGGGACTCGGCGGCGAGCACGCGCTCGACCCAGAGGTCGAGCTCTTCGATGGAAGCGCCCCGGATGCGATCGGCGACGTCGTCGGGCAGGGCGCCGAACTTGAGCTGGAGCAGCTTGGAGAGGACGTCGACGCGTGCCTTTGCCTCTCCCTTTGCCTCTCCCTCGGCGCGCCCCTTTGCCTCTCCCTCGGCCTCTCCCTTGGCTTCGCCCTCGGCAACCGTACCCAGGTTCGTTTTGGAGATGAGAGGAAGATGGGCGGCTGACACCCGTCAGCGAGGGCGCCGATGCAGGTCTTGGCGTTCGTTCAGCCCCGGAGAGAAGCCTGCGAGCAGGCACTCCGTGCACAGCGAATGGATTGCTACACCTGGCGGCCGACGACGGACGCACCTCGGCCCGGAAGCGTGAGCTCCGAGGCGCGTCATTCGCGATCGAGCGGCTCGCTCAGGTGAAGGGAGCCACCTCGGCGCCGTGATGAACGCGCATCCAGTACGTGCCGGCCGGGAAGACGACGTCTCGGTCTCCGCCCGTCCACCGGCGCTTGGCCTCGCGGTGCGCGGCACGGAACGCGCGCAGCTCGGCGATGGCGGCGATTCGCGCCTCCTTCTGCCCGCGCCCCGCGGCGATGTGCGGGACGAGCTTGCCGAGCTCCCGCCAGCTCTTCGCGCAGCGGTAGGGCGAGACGTTCTTCGCGCCGAGACGACCGAGCACCTTCCAGCCGTTCTTCTTCACGTACTCGCGCGCGAGCTCCTCCTGCAGCTCGAGCTCCGCGGTGAGCCGCTGGTACGCTTCCGCCTCGCCCATCTCCTGCAAGCACCGCGGCAGAGTCAGCTGGACCGAGGCCTCCTCGGGCCACTCGTCGCTGAAGAAGTAGTCCGGCCGCTTGGCCTCGAGCACCCGTCGCCCGATGTCCTCGACGGCGGCGGTCACCCCCGGCCAATCCCCAGCTGCGAACACGAGTCCCGCCTTGACAGGGTTGGCGACCGCGTATGCGATCTGCTCCACGACCGCTTCTCTCGTCTTCAGCTCGACGATGCTCAGCGCCCCCGGCTCCCACACGACGCCCCGCACGTACCGCCGCAAGACTTGCAGCGCCCTGGCCATCCGCATGTCGAGCCGGTGCATGAAGTCGCTGACGTTCCCGTCCGGCACGGTCACGACGAGATGGAAGTGCGTCGACATCACGGTCGCGACGTGGACCTCGACGTCGAACTCCGCCGCGCTGATCGCGAGCAGGTACGTGAAGAGCTGGTTGAGCTCATCGTCCGGCCGGAGCAGAAACCGCCGACCTTCGACGCGGCGGCAGATAGCGTAGACGGCCTTGGGCCGGGTGAGGCGCGGGTGAGACATGCCCTCCGGCGTCATCACGGGCCGTTCCGAATCGGCACCGCCTGATTCCGCACACTTGCGCGTCGAGATCGGCGAACCTTCCGCCGATCCGCCAGCGGGCGCCGGTCGAGCCGCTCGGGTCCCCCCGGCGCCTACGCCAAGACGTCGTCGAGGGACTCGGCGGTGAGCACGCGCTCGACCCATCGGTCGAGCTGGTCGACGGAGGCACTGCCGATGCGGGCCATGATGTCCTCGGGAAGGGCGCCGAACTTGAGGGTGAGCAGCTTGGAGAGCACGTCGGCGAGTGCGTTGGCCTCTCCCTCGGCGCGTCCCTTGGCTTCCCCTTGCGCGATGAGCTTGTCGTAGAGTGACATGGCGTTCTCCCGAACGGGCTCGCTGAGCTCGGCGAGCACCTCGTCGACGATGTTGCGGTCGTCGTCTCCGGTGACGATGGAAAGATAGCGGAAGATGGCGCCCAACGCCTCTGCCCCATTCTGGCTCGCGTGGACGTCGTCGAAGAGATCGCGGACGAGGCCGACGGTGCGCGCGAACTGTCCGGTGGCGGCGTTCTGCAACGCCCAGAGAGCCAGCGCGCCGAACGCGGGAAGCGCGCGCTCGCGGAGCTTCTCGGGGGCGAGCTGAGTGAGGTCGTCGAGGATGTACGTGAAGCGCGGGACGACCGCATCGGCAGCGTCCCCGAGGGTCTCCGCATCCACGTCGAAGAGCTCGGCGATGCTTCGCGGCGCGTTCCAGGGCCGAGCGCCGTGATAGACGACGAGCGGGATCACCAGCGGCATCCGCCGCGCGTCGGGATGCTCCCGCGTCCAGCGTTCGAGCGTGCGGGTCACGTACCTCCAGAGTCGCCAGACCATCCACGGGTCGGCCGTGCTCTGGTGCTCGACGAGCAGGTAGAAGAACGCCTCCCGCTCCTGCAGCCGCGCCGAGAACACGAGGTCGTTCTCGAGGGTGCGCAGCTCGGGGTCGACGTAGCTGCCGTCCGTGAGCTCCAGACTGCTCCAATCGACAGCAGCGACCAGCGCGGGCGGCAGCAGCGCTCGCAGGAGCCCCGCCGCGTTCTGCACCTGCTCGAACGCGAGGCGGAACAAGGTGTCGTGCGGTGCCTTTTGGATCGTCACGAGGTGCGAGCTTCCTGTGGGTCCGCCATCGGACCTTCATCGAGACGGTGCGAGCTCGCCCGGACTGACGGAGCTTCCCACGCGCTGGGAGCGAACCCCGCCGGGCGCCGTCGCGCGACGGGCTTCTGTTCCCTCCTCCCGTGCTCGGTGCTGCGGGCGCCGCTCGTCCCGGCTACATACGCGCTTCCCCCGCAACGAACGCTGGCCAGGGAGACAGGCCCGACCGCCCTTCCGCGCCAGCGGCGCGAGCGAGCGCGAATGGCGCCGCGTTCCCTTCGCAGAGCAAGACCGACGTCGAGAGGCACTCACCCGAGCTGCCGGAGCCAGCTCGCCTCCCCGCGCATCCCCGTCTCGATCGCCAGCTCCAGCAGCCGCTGGATCACCCACAGGACTCCCCACCACGACTACCCGAGTTCGCGCAGTACGTGCTCTCGACGCAGCCCTTCGAGAGCTGCCTGCTCTACGCGGGGACCCCGATCGACTTCGAGGACCCGGAGGTCCGCCTCGCCGACATGCCTCCGAGTGAACTCGTGCGAGCGTAGTGGACGCAGTCCACGGAGCCGCAGAGTTCGGGAGGAGCGACGAGGCCGCGGAGCGGCCGCAGTCAACGGCGACGGCCTGCAGGACATCGCGAAGCTCCGCCGCGGCCGCATCATCTACTGGCCCGGCCGGGGCGAAGGCGTTTGGGGCGAAGGCTCGCGGACTGTGCGCCGGGCGAAGGCGCCGGCCGCTACATCGAGATGGCGACCCCGCCGGCCGACTTGGCCATCGATCTCGACGGCGTGTACCTGAGCGACGTCGACATGGACGGCGCCTCGGACATCGTCCAGGTGCGCTTCCGCAACGTGGACGTGTGGTTCAACCGCGCCGGCCAGGGTTGGACGGACCGGGTGACCATCGGCAGTACGCCGGCGACGCCGAGCTTCGCGCCTCGCGTGCGCTTCGCCGACATCGACGGCAGCGGCACGACGGACATCGTCTGGGGCAACGCGTCGAACTGGCAGTTCATCGACCCGGCGGGCGGCCGGCGCCCGCGCCTCCTGGTCGGCGTCGACAACGGCCTCGGCGCGTTCACGACCATCACCTACGGCTCGAGCGCCGAGGACTACGTGGCCGACCTGCAAGCCGCGTCCGAGTGCACCGACGGCTCGTGCGACCGCTTCACCTGGACGTCCACCCCGACCGGTCCGGACGACCGGCTCTGCACCCTGAGCGGTCAGACCGGCCTACCGCCAAGTGCGACTCGACCGCGACCGGCTCGCAGGACCAGTGGATGATCCGCGCAAACGGCAGCCCGGTCATCAGCACGGTCGTGCGGGGCGTGAGCACGACGGACCGCTTCGACGCGCTCGGCCGCCAGGCGCAGGTGACGGAGAGCCAGTTCGCCTACCACGACGGCTACTACGAAGGCATCGAGGAGGAGTTCCGCGGATTCGGCGCCGCCGACGCAGTGACGGTGGGCGACTGGAACAACCCCACGGTCTACTCGCGGACGCACTTCCTCCAGGGCCGCCGCCCGAGCTCGATCGAGGACGACCGCCTGGCCGACAACCCGAACGAGTCGCTCAAGGGCCGGGAGGTGATGACGGAGGTCTTCGACGACGACGGCGCCTTCCTCAGCACCTCGTACGCGACCATCACGAACCGCCAGCTCCTGACGGGCCTGGACGGCCGAACGGTCCACTACGCGTTCGTGAGCGAGACGAACGAGCTTCGCTACGACACGACGCCCTTTACGGCGGGGACGGGCTCCATCTCTGCCCCAGCGGTGATCCGCGAGGTCGTCGACTCGAGCGGTGGGCTCGGGACGCGATCCCAGACACCAGCGGTCAGCAGCTCCAGCTCACGGAGCAATCGCGCACTGTCTTCGTTCGCGGCAGCACCACGAGTGCCGCCCGTATCCGCACCACCTTCGACGTCGTGGACAACCTCGGCCACGTGCACCAGCAGACGGCGCACGGCGCCGTCGGTGTCACCACCGGAGCAGCGATCGACGGGCTGATCGTGAGCCACACCGAGCCCATGCTTCTGGGAGACGGCTCGAGCTGGATCTGGCGCACGAGTCGCAGCTACGTGACCGGTGAGGGCGCGAGCACGAACCTCGGCGACACGACGAACACCTACGACTCGGTCGGCAACCTCACGAGCGCGACGCAGACGGTGAGTGCGCCCTCGAGCTACACGTTTGGAGGCGAGGCCCCAAGTCTGAACGAAGGCGGCGCCGCGGACCTGGGCGCGACGCTCAGCTCGCAGACGGTCACCGCCTCGACCGCCTACGACGACTGGGGGAACGCGCTGGCGAGCTGCGCCGGCGCGGTCCTCGCGGCCGGTTCGACCACGTTCGACACGGCGTGCCTGCGCTTCAGCACCGTCAGCTACGAAGGCACCTTCGCGCAGCTCGCGACCAGCGAGAGCGTCCAGACCGGTCCTTCCTCGACGCTGACGACGACTGGCACCTGGGACCGGGGCCTGGGCGCCATCCTCAGCTCGACCGACCCGAACGACAACACGACGACCGTCACCTATGACGGTCTGGGCCGGCTCACGTCGGTCACGCCACCGAACGTGGGCAGCTGCTCGGGCGCGAACCCGACGACGACGATCGACTACGAGCTGACGACAAACCCGGCGAGCCAGCCGGTCAGCCGAGTCATTACGCACAAGGCGCTGAGCTGCACCAACAGCGACGAGCTGGTCTCGATCGGCTACGTGGACGGCCTCGGCCGCGCTCGGGCCGCCCTCGCCACCGGCGACGACACGCACGCCTGGGTCCGCGGCGGCATCACCACGCTGGACCAGAAGGGCACGGTCCGCCGGACCTACCAGACCGACTTCTACGACGGCAGCGAGACCTCGTTCAGCTCCGTCGTCGCGCTCCCGACGGACATCCCGTACGCGGTCACGCGCTACGACGCGTTCGGCCGCGCGCGGGGCGTCCATGCCGAAGACGGCGCGGTCACCTGGACGAGCTACCACGCCCTCCGAACGGACGTCTGCGACCCGCTCGACAACGACCCCTCGAGCGAGCACTTCCGCACCTGCACCACGTCGCGCACCGACGGTCACGGAAGAGTGATTGATCAGGTCCTCCGCAACCGCAACCCCGACACCGGCGCGAGCGAGACCTATCGCCTGTGGACGTACTACCGCGCGGACGGCGCGGTCCTGGCGCTGGTGCGGACGCAAGCGGACACCAGCACGATGCCCGCGGCGACCTGGACGGACCCGCTGCCGAGCCCGCACGTCGCTGCGCACCTTCACGTACGACACGGCCGGCCGCCGCATCTCGAGCGACGACCCGGACACGGATACCCCTACCGCCATCAACGCGAACGAGGCGACCAGGCACTGGCGCTACCTCTTCAACATAGTCGGCGACTTGGTGGCGGTCCGCGACCCGCGCGGCTGCGGCCAGAACTTCTTCTACGACTTCGGCGGCCGCCTCGTCGGCGAGCAGTACGTCGCGTGCGGCGAAGCGCAGAGCCACGCGGCGGACCAGCCCAACGGCGACAACTCGGTCGGCGACCTGATCTCCACCGGCTACGACGCGACGCCCGTCTCGCTCGACGTCGTCTACCACTACGACGCGGTCCCCTCCTGGGCCTCCACGATCCATCCCGGCGGTGGTGTCGCAGGGCGCGCCACCGGGGTGACCGACCGCGGTCAGCGAGCGGCCATCGCGTATGACGCCCGGGGCAACGTCACGTGGACCGCGCGCCAGATGGCGGTGATCTCGAGCGCGCTCGGGGACTTCAGCGGCACGCCAACGCTCGACGCCACGGGCCGGCCGAGCGTGGCGGCAGACGAGGTCGCGCCGGCAGCCGGCACGGTCGAGTACGACGAGACCCACCCGTACATCCGCACCGCCTCGTTCGACCACGCGAACCGGCCGATCAAGATGGGGCTCCCGTCGGACCCGGACTACGTCGGCACCGCGCCGCTGGTGGCTGGCAGCCTCAGCTACAACCGGCGTGGCCTGCCCGCGGGCGCAATCGCGAGCATCGGCGGTACCGTCCACACAATCGTCGGCTCGATCCAGTACGAGCGCGACGGCCTGGTCAGCTCGATGACCTACGGCGACAACGTCGCGACGAGCTCGACCGTCTACGACATCCGCCGCCGCCCGACGTTGTTCACGACGACGCGGACGGCGGATTCCGGTGCCGCGGCGCCCTCTCTCGCCGCCGTGTCGACCGTGGTCGCCCAGCAGCTCGTCTGGGACGCGGCGAACAACCTGACGGCGCAGATCGACCACCGCGACCCCGCCGAGTGGCCGGCCGGCCACCGCCCGCAGACCGTCACCATCCGCCACGACTCGCTCTACCGGGTGATCGGCGCCGAGTACGACTACACGCAGAGCGACGGGCGGCGGATTCCGAGCGACGTCGGAACGCGACTGGCGTGACGACTTCGGCGCGACGCGCAACGTCGACCCGATGCGGCAGTCGCCGGCGTCGATGGTCTCGTCGCAGCCGACGGACCGGGTGAACAGCCTGACGTGGAGCTGGGACTACCTGGCGAACACCACGTCGATGACCGACGACGCGTCGAGCTTCTACGAGCGGTCGATCGGCGGCATCGCGAACGGGGACGGCAACACGAACAGCGACGGCGCGCTAAGGCCGAGCGCGCTCTACCTCGCGAGCAACCTCGACGGCGGGACGCTCCACGGCGGCAGCGGCTGGGTCGAGCTGGACTACGGCGACGGCGGCAACGTGGCTGCGATGACGGTGCACAGCCAGTGCTCGGCCGTCACGACATGCGCGGACCCGGGCGGGACGGACATCGACGCGCGCCGCAGCGCGCTGCGCAGTGGCTGCTCCTGCGCCGAAGAGCAGCACTACGTCTACCGCTGGGACGAGCTGAACCGGCTGGACGAGGCGCGCCGCTACGACCGCTCCGGCGGCACCGGTCGGGGCCTGGACCCTGCGGTGCGCCAGCGCTACCGCTACGACGCGAGCAACCAGCGCACGGTCAAGCAGACGCTGGACCAGGAGGAAGGGGTCGACCCCCCACAAGCGGGCATGATCCCGAGCGAGCGCATCGCGCTCTACATCTACCCGGGCGACTTCGAGCGCCGGGGGCTCACCTGCGACGGGGTCGAGTACCTGGCCAACGGCGACCTCGGGACCGAGACGCAGTACGTCATCGCGGGGGCGCGGACGGTGTGGCAGCACGACACGCCGAGCACGCTCGTACGACCGGACGGACCGCCTCACCATCGGGCTCTCGGACCTGATTGGCACCACCGCGGCCGTGGTCGACGTGCGGACCGGCGAGCTCATCGAGAGCAGCACGTACTACCCGAACGGGGCGCGGGAGACGTACCAGGTCGACAGTAATACGCTGACGGCGCCCGAGGTGAACGGGTTTACGGGCGAAGGAAGGCGATGAGGAGGTCGGGCTCGTCTATTTTGGTGAGCGGTATCTGATCCCGAGGCTGGGAAGGTGGGCGAGTGCCGATCCGTTGCATGTGCATGCCGCGGGAGGTGGCGAGGCTCTGAACTCGTATCACTACGTGAGCGGCAATGTGCTGGCGGCTAGGGACCCATTGGGGCTCTGTGATGGCTCGCGCGGATGCGACGGGCTGGCGACCGCCGCCATGACGTATGGGCTCACCCCACAGGGTCTCAGAGAAGCGCACGTCTCTGAGGACGCAATGGGGAGGTACGAAACCGAAGGTCTCTCGCCCTCGCGCTCGCTTGCAGAACGGATTGGTCATGCACACGCGGCAGCGGACTTTGTAGCCCAGAGTATCAACGGTCGGACGACGGCCCGTCCTTCTGGGGCGGAGGCATATCGGCTCGTGCAGGCGGGCTACATAAGGTACGACCAGTCGACGGGCCAGTGGCGCTCGACGGTTCTTGAGTCGGCCGCATACCAGTCGATGCTTGGCCGGGTGCCCGGATTGGCGCATGCCGTTGGCGACGCCTACCATGAACGGATGGCCGTGCTCATGCGGCAGGGGGCCTTGGCGTCGGCCCTGCGAACACTCGAGGTTCCCCTCCTCGTCGCCCTCGTCGGGGTCTCTGCTGCGACGACCGCCGGTACCTCAGAGACCCGATATGCGGTGTCGAATCTCGGCCGCAACGCCGCCGTCAGGAACTCTGACGTGTTGAGCCAGGTCGGCGTAGACGAGGGGCTGTCGGGAGTCTACGATCACGCGACGGGAAATATCTTGCTGAGACGAAGCTTTCCGAACTCCCAAATGGGATCCGCACCAGCTGGTTCGGTAGCCCAATATGGTGGACACGTCAACGTAGCCGACGACTTGGGCGCTGCTACGGGTGAGAACTTTACCACATCCGAGACGGTCGGGGGCCAGAGGTGGGTGGAGTTGAGCGAATCACTTAGAGGTACCGGCCGGCTGAGTGGCTTCTCGGCAGTTCGGACGCAGACGGGTTGGGAGTTGCGGTTCAATTCCAACTCAGTCAACGGCGTTACTCACGGGCAACAGGCCGTCCCCGAAGGGTTGCAGCAAGCTATCCGCGACGCGTTTGGTGCGCTACAGGCGCCGTAGGGTGCACTGTGTTGGCTGGGTGGGGCGACGCTGCTCTCAAGCCGCTGTCTGGATACGTTTGGGGATCATCGATGAATAGGGAAATAGTTCTACCTGGGCTTTTGGTTGATTTGATTGCCAGGGGAAAGTGGCCGGCGGGGGGCGATTCTATTGATAGGCAGAATAGTTCGCCGCTTGTGTCAATTGATTGTGTGCGTGCCTTGTGTGGCTGTGAGACGCCTCTTAGGCTCCATCCGGCGCCGTTCTACACCCCACAAATACTCGTTGCGAATGGGGATACGTTTTGGATTCCGCCCGGCTTCTGATCCTGGAGGCATCGACCTTGATAGTTCTATCATAATCGGTGACTTTGGGGTTGGCTCTGACTCTCCGGTAGTGGTTGATTGCTCTGGCGCAAGTGCGCACGCCGTGAAATACCTCAAGTGGACTTCAGGCCGAGGTCGCTGGACGCTTCTTTCGGCATCTTTTGGGGATTTTGTTGAACAATTTGGGGTTGGCTAGTACCCGGGGCCCAGAGTGCGATCCGGGTTGGTTCAGCAACCGTACCCAGGTTCGTTTTGGAGATGAGAGGAAGATGCGCGGCTGACACCCGTCAGCGAGGGCGCCGATGCAGGTCTTGGCGTTCGTTCAGCCCCGGAGAGAAGCCTGCGAGCAAGCAACCCTACCCAGGTCCGTTTTGGAGATGAGAAGAGAACGGGACTCGAGGCGGCGCGGCCAGAGCGCCCAGGGATCGCATCAGGGTATTGGCCCTATGGAAACAGGGCCTCTGATCCCGCCGATCCGTACAGCGAGGCAACATGCCTAGCAGCCCGTTGAAGTACCCGCCCTGGCGGAGCGCGGGTCCCATGTGAGCGCGACCGGGGAATAGTGCCAAGGGCTCGTACGGGTCAGCGGACGGCACTCGAAGCCGGAGGCGACCCACGCGATCAGAGTGCGAATGAGCTTCAGGATCGCCTCGAGGCGAGCAACCCTGCCCAAGGTCCGTTTTGGAGAAGAGGAAGAGATTGGCGGCTGACGGGCGTCAGCGCGAGCGGGGATGCGGTTGTTGGCGGTCGTTCACCCTCGGAGACAAGGCTACGAGCGGGCGCTCCCTGCACAGCGAACGGATTACTACACCCGCTAGCCGATGACGGACGCACGTCGGCCCGGGAGCACCAGCTCCCAGGCCGTGATTCGCGATTGAACCGAGCAACCCTCCCCAGGTTTGTCTTGGAGATGAGAGGTGGATGGATGCTGACATCCGTCAGTAGACGGCGTGGGCACAGCCATCTGCGGCCCCAAGGCCGCCGACGGGCGCTGCCAGGCCGTGTTCTCGTGCAGCGTGAGCGTATCGATACACCTGGGGGACGCCGACGGACGCAGCTCGGCCCGGGAGCGCGAGCTCCCAGGCCCTGATTCGCGATTGGACCGGCGCTCAGCAGAAGGCGGCGACGGTGGCGCCGTGATGGACCCGCATCCAATACGTTCCTGCCGGGAAGACGGCTTCGCGGTCGCCGTCCATCCACCGGCGCTTGGCCTCCCGATGAGCGGCGCGGAAGGCGCTTCAGCTCGGCGATGGCAGCGAGCCGCGCTTCCTTCTGCCCGCGACCCGCGGCGATGTGCGGGACGAGCTTGCCGAGCTCCCGCCAGCTCTTGGCGCAGCGGTAGGGCGACACGTTCTTCGCGCCGACCCGTCCGAGCACCTTCCAGCCGTTTTTCCTGACGTACTCGCGCGCCAGCTCCTCTTGCAGCTCGAGCTCCGCCGACAGCCGCTCGTAGGCTTCCTCTTCGCCCAGCGCCCGCAGGCACGCCGGCAGCACCAGCCGCACGGACGCGCGCTCGGGCCACTTGTCGCTGAAGAAGAAGGTCGGCCTCTTCGCCGCGAGCACGCGCCGCCCGATGTCCTCGACGGCCGCGGTCACGCCCGGCCATTCGCGGGCCGCGAACACCAAACCCCCGGCATAGTGCCCGTGTCGGATTTCGCGCCAAGGTTCACTACCCCTGGCACCCCGCGCACGGCGAAGAGCTCTTCATAGAGCGGCTGGAGCTGCGCGACGGCGAAGCCGTGTTCGTCTGCGAGATCGCGCCGGGCGACCGAGCATGCATCCCGGAGTGGATGTTCGATCGGGTCAAGTGTGCCGAGATGAAGCTCGGCGCGAGGTGTGCGTCGCTCGCGGCGCTTGCAGATCTTCGTGATCTGTTGCGAGCGCTGGCGTCTGATCGCGCCGGCGGTCCATCAGAGGGACCGCCGGAGGTTGGCCATGAAAACGCAGGAACGTGTACGGAAACCCCGGTCGCGAGACCAGCTGACGCTGGCGCTGACCGAGGAGGGGCCGATGGAGCACATGGACGCTGACGCACGGACGCGCGCCGTGGCGGCTGTCGCCCAGGTTCTGTTGGCCGCCCATCGCTCAAACGCCGAGGAGGCGATCGATGACGCGAGGTGACCTGCCTGCCAGCGTGTTGGACCGTCGCGCGCTCGTCTACGTGCGACAGTCCACGACGGCGCAAGTAGAGCAGAATCTAGAGAGCACACGCCGCCAGTACGAGCTCGTCGAGCTCGCGCGCGCCTACGGCTTCCGGGACGTGGCCGTCGTCGACGAAGACTTGGGACGTTCTGCCGGCGGAACGACCGAACGTCCGGGCTTCCGCGCGGTGATCGCGCAGATCTGCGACGGCGCAATCGGGGCCGTCTTCTGTCTCGAGGCATCGCGGCTGGCCCGAAACGGGCGTGAATGGCATCAGTTGCTTGAACTCTGTGGGCTCATGGATGTGCGCGTCGTCGACAATGATGGCTGCTACGACCCAGCGGCGCCTAACGACAGACTCCTGCTCGGGCTCAAGGGAACGATGAGCGAGTTCGAGCTGACACTCCTCCGGAGTCGTATGAAGGAGGGCGCTCTCGCGAAGGTGCGACGCGGAGAGATGCGCGTTGCTGTGCCTGTGGGCTACATCTGGAGTGATCTCGGCCTGATGATGGATCCCGATCTTCGGGTGCAAGACGCAGTGCGGTGTGTCTTTCGACTGTTTACGCGTCTTGGAAGCGGCCGCCAAGTGATGTTGCACATGCAGCGAGAGGGAATCTCGTTGCCATCACGTCGAACGGGGAAAGCGAACGGTTCGTTGCTGTGGCGAACTCCAGTACAGGATAGCATCCTAGCGATTCTCAAGAATCCGTTCTATGCCGGCGCTTACGCGTACGGTAAGACCGAGACACGAACAGCTCTGAAGGACGGCGTTGTACGCAAGACAAATGGACACCGAAGGGACCGTGACCGATGGACGGCTCTAATTCGCGATCATCATGACGCCTATATCACATGGGATCAGTTCGAGCTAAATCAAGACAAGTTGGCGCGAAATACGTACTGCAAACCCGCCGGCAGCGCGAAGTCAGGGCGCGGCGGCCGCGCTCTGCTGTCGGGCATGCTGCGGTGCAGCCGCTGCGGACGGATGCTCACCGTCGCGTACGCGGGCGGAGTCGCTGCGCGCTATGTGTGCAGGCTGCGGGCTTCCACCGGGCAGGGCACCCTCTGCCTCGCCGTTGGGATCCGTCGCCCGGACGAGACGATCGCGCGGGAGTTGCTGCTTGCCGTTCAGCCGACCGCCGTGGAAGCTGCCGTCATGGCGCAGAAAGAAATCCAGGCGCAGTTCGACGAGAGACGACGGGCGCTTGAGCTCGAGGTGCAGCAGGCGGAATACGAGGCGGGTCTCGCCGCCCGCCGGTACGAGGCCGTCGATCCGGCCAATCGTCTCGTGGCGACCGAGCTCGAGGCCCGCTGGAATGCGGCGCTTACCCGACTGCAGGAATGTCAAGCGCGACTTGCGGCGCCCGTCGAGAAACAGACCAGCGCGATCTCGTTCGAGTCACTGTTGACCCTAGCAAGCGACCTTGAGGCTGTGTGGAACTCGCCAGCGGTCGATATGCGTACGAAGCAGCGCCTCGTGCGAGCACTCATCGATGAGATCGTGGTCAGTACGGACCGCGAACTTGGTGAGGTGTCTTTTGTGATCCATTGGCGTGGCGGCCAACACTCCAAAGTTCGTGTTCCTTTGCTTCGTGCGGGCGAGCACGGCAGGCAGACGCCCGTCGAAGCGGAGCAGCTCATCCGGGAGATGGCAAACCGTTGGCGCGATGAGGAAATCGCTCGAGCGCTGAATCGCCGTGGCGTAAAGACCGGCACAGGCAATACATGGACGTCGAAGCGAGTGGCATCGTTCCGAATAAAGAACAAGATCCCCAAATTTCGACTCCGCCATCAAGACCGGCGAATGTCTCACGATGAACGAGGCGGCGGAGAAGCTTGGCGTCACGAATCATGTGATCCGAGGGCTTATCAAGCGTGGGATTCTTCCGGCACGCCAAGTCGTCTTTGACGCTCCATGGCAGATCCTTGCCGCCGATCTCGAGCAATCCGCCGTGCAGGACGCCGTCCGCACACGCCCGCGCCGTCGCGGTCGCCCGTGTCGAAATACACGCGATGCTCGGACTCTAATGATTCCGGACGTTTCCCCAAAGGAGGCAGAATGAAGCGGACTTTACGAGCCCCGCCTTGACCGGATTCGTGATCGCGTAGGCGATCTGCTCGACCACGGCCTCGGTCGTCTTCAGCTCGACGATGCTGAGCGCGCCCGGCTCCCAGACGACGCCCCGCACGTACCGACGCAAGACCTGCAGGGCGAGCGCGAGCCGAAGGTCGAGGCGGTGCATGAAGTCGCTCACGTTCTCGTCCGGCACGGTCGCGACGAGATGAAAGTGCGTCGACATGACGGTCGCGACGTGCACCTCGACGTCGAACTCCTCCGCGCTGATCGCGAGCAGGTAGGTGAAGAGCTGGTTCAGCTCGTCGTCGGGCCGGAGCAGAAAGCGCCGGCCTTCGATGCGGCGGCAGATGGCGTAGATGGCCTTGGGGCGGATGAGACGGGGGTGAGACATGCCCGCCCCCGTCATCACGGCCCGTTCCGGATCGGCCGCACGTAGTTCCGCACACTTAGGCGCCGAGATCGGCGAACCCTCCGCCGATCCGCCGGCGGCCGCCGGTCGCTCGACGCCTACGCCAAGACGTCGTCGAGGGACTCGGCGGCGAGCACGCGCTCGACCCAGAGGTCGAGCTCTTCGATGGAAGCGCCCCGGATGCGATCGGCGACGTCGTCGGGCAGGGCGCCGAACTTGAGCTGGAGCAGCTTGGAGAGGACGTCGACGCGTGCCTTTGCCTCTCCCTTTGCCTCTCCCTTGGCCTCTCCCTCGGCGCGCCCCTTTGCCTCTCCCTCGGCGCGTCCCTTGGCTTCGCCCTGCTGGATGAGCTTGTCGTAGAGTGACATGGCGTTCTCCCGAACGGGCTCGCTGAGCTCGGCGAGCACCTCGTCGACGACGCTGCCGTCGTCGTCTCCGATGACGATGGAAAGATAGCGGAAGATGGCGCCCAACGCCTCTGCCCCATTCTGGCTCGCGTGGACGTCGTCGAAGAGATTGCGGACGAGGCCGACGGTGCGCGCGAACTCTCCGGTGGCGGCGTTCTGCAGGGCCCACAGGGCGAGCGCGCCGAAGGCCGGCAAAGCCCGCTCGCGGAGCTCTTCGGGAGCGAGCTGCGTGAGGTCGTCGAGGATGTAGGTGAAGCGCGGCACCAACGCTTCGACCTCGAGGGCGCCCACGTCGAAGAGCTCGGCAATGGAGCGCGGCGCGTTCCACGGACGGGCGCCGTGATAGATGACGAGCGGGATCACCAGGGGCAGCCGCCGCGCTTCAGGATGATCGCGAATCCAGCGCTCGAGCGTCCGGGTCACGTACCTCCAGAGCCGCCAGACCATCCACGAGTCCGCCGTGCTCTGGTGCTCGACGAGCAGGTAGAAGAGCGCCTCCCGACCCTGCAATCGAGCCGAGAACACGAGGTCGTTCTCGAGGGTGCGCAGCTCGGGGTCGACGTAGCTGCCGTCGGTGAGCGCCAAGCTGCTCCAGTCGACGGCCGCGACCAGCTCCTCGGGCAGCAGCGCCTGCAGCAATCCCGCCGCGTTCTGTACCTGCTCGAACGCGAGGCGAAACAAGGTGTCGTGCGGTGCCTTTTGGATCGTCACGAGGTGCGAGCTTCCGGTGGGTCCGCGATCGGACCTTCATCGAGACGGTGCGAGCTCGCCCGGACTGACGGAGCTTCCCTTGCGCTGGGCTCGAACCCCGTCCAGGGCGGCGTCGCGCGTCGGGTTGTAAGCGACCTCGAATCCGCGGGACCCCCTCACTTGCTGGCCGGCAGGACCCTCGCGCGCCGCGAGCGGCGAGCTCTCCGCCGCTCACTTGCTGGCTGGTGCAGGACACTCTCCGCCGCTCACTTGCTGGCCGGCAGGACCCTCGCGCGCCGCGAGCTCTCCGCCGCTCACCGTCCGAGGAACGCGCGCACGCGGGGATCCGCCGGGTCCTCGAGCGCAGCATTCGCCGGTCCAGCTTCGACGATCTCGCCCTCGATGAGCACGAGCGCGCGGTCGGCCAAGCGCCGTGCGAAGTCGATGTCGTGGGTGACCATCAGGAGGGTCAGACCTCCCGCCGTCAGGCCCGCCAGGAGCTCGATCAGCGCGCCGATGCGCTGCGGGTCGAGGGCGCTGGTCGGCTCGTCCATCAAGAGCACTTCCGGCTCCATCGCCAGGGCCCGGGCGATGGCGACGCGCTGCTGTTCGCCGCCCGAGAGCGAGCGCGGCGCGGCGTCCTTGCGGTGCATCAGTCCGACGCGATCGAGCAACGCCTCTCCGCGTGCGACGGCCTCGCGCTTGGGCACGCCGCGCACCTGCATCGGCGCTTCGATCACGTTCTCGAGCGCGCTCAGGTGCGGGAAGAGATGCCACTGTTGGAAGACGAACCCCGCCTTGGCGCGCACGGCCGCTAGCGCGCTCCGCTGTCCATCGAGCGCGCCCGGCCCGAGCTCCGCGTCGCCGATCCGCACCCGTCCGGCGTCGAAGGACGTCAGCCCGTGCAGGCAACGGAGCAGCGTCGTTTTCCCGCCTCCGCTCGGACCGACCACGGCCGCGGTCTGCCCCGCCGCGACGTCGAACGAGACGCCGCCGAGGATCACGCGATCGTCCCGGCGCTTGAGCAGGTCGCGTACCTCGATCATCCGCCCTCCAGCTTCTTCTCGAGGCGCAGGCTCAGTCGCGAGAGCGGATAGCTCATGGCCAGGTAGAGCGCGGCGCAGAGCAGGCCGGGGACCGCCCAGCTCCGCACGTCGATGGCGGTGATCTGCATCCGCTTGGTCAGCTCGACCACGGTGATCACGCTGACGAGGGAGCTGTCCTTCAGCAGCGAGATGAAGTCGTTGGTCACGCCGGGGAGGGCGACGCGCGCGGCTTGCGGCAGCACGATCCGCCGCACGGCGAGGCGGGTGGACATTCCGAGCGTATGCGCCGCCTCCAGCTGGTCGGCGGGCACGGCGTTCAGTCCGGCGCGGAAGATCTCCGCTTCGTAGGCGGCGTAGTTCAGACCGAGGCCGAGCACCGCCGCGACCAGCGCCTCGTACTCCACGCCCGCATCGGTGCCGATGGCCGCGCGCAGCCAGTGCATGACGCCGTAGTAGAGGAGGAAGAGCTGCAAGAGCACCGGCGTGCCGCGGAAGAGCTCGACGTAGGCCGTCACCACCAGCGAGAGCCAGCGCGGTCCGTAGCGACGACCGAGCGCCAACGCGACGCCGAGCAGGGCGGCGATGCACATCGCGGCGAGCGAGACCAGCAACGTGACCAGCGCGCCCTGCAAGAAGAGGAGCACGTGCCCGAAGCCGAAGGTCGCGGTGGAGCGCGCTCGCAGCATCGCCTCGGTGTCCTCGTCGGTCCATCGGGCGAGGCGCGCCTGGCGTGGCGAGTCGATGTCCCAACGCGCGAGGATCCTTCGGAGCTCGCCGCTCCGCGCCAGCTCGGCGATGGCGTCGTCGACCGCGTCGCGCAGCGCCTCGTCGCCCGGCTTCACGGCGACGGCGTAGTAGCCGTCGGCCACCTCCGAAGCGAGGCGCAGCTCGGGGCGGACCAGCCCGTAGCGGCCCGCGATGATGTCGTCGAGGAGCACTCCGTCCACGCGCCCGACCATCAGATCGGAGTAGGGCTCCTCGACCCCGTCGTAGGCGACGGGACGGGCGCCGCTCTGCTGCAGGAGATCCCAGCCGAGCGAGGCCGCGAGGGTCCCGACGCGCCGGCCGCGCAGGCTCTCGAGGTCGCGCACGTCGGTCTGGTCTCGGCGGACCACGAGCTGCTCGCTGAAGATGAAGTAGGGCCTGGTGAAGAGGACGGTGCCGGCGCGCGCGGGCGTCACCTCGAGGCCGTTCATCGCGATGTCGTAGCTCCGGCGCTCGAGCCCCGGCAACAGGTTGGACCAGTCCTGCTGCACGAGCTCGGCCCGCACGCCCATCCGCCGCGCGATGGCGTCGGCGAGGTCGACCTCGAACCCGACCAGGCGCTCCGGATGCGCGGGATCCTCGTAGACGTAGGGCTCGCCACCCTGGATGTCGCCGCCCCAGCGCAGCACGCCGGTGCGACGGACGCGTTCGAGGCCCGACTCGGGGTGGCCGCACGAGAGCGCCAGCGCGGACGCGACCAGCGCCGTGGCGAGTGCGCGCGTCCCGAACGCCGGCCGGAGGGTCCGCATGGAGCGGCCGCGAGTATCGCCCACCCCGCGCGCCATCGCACCACCTACCGGAGGCTCCGTGAACGCCTCGGCGCCGGCCCAGCGGAGAGGCACTGCCCCGGGTGCCGCGCGCCGCGTGCTCAGCCCTGACGGGTCGGAACCCAGGCGGTCGTGCGGCCGGCGATGGTCACGTGCTCGATCGGTTCGCCCGCGTTCGTCCGCTGCCCCTTCTCCCACCGACGGTGAAAGAGCCACCCGCGCGGGTAGCGCTCGGCGTCGGCGTCAGCGTCGACCGCGACCCCGATCACGTGGGCGAGCTTCGCGCGCAGTCGCTTCACCTCGGCGTCGTCGAGGGACTCGGCGCGCCGGCGCGGGTCCAGGCGCGCCTGGTAGAGGACCTCGTCCGCGACCCAGTTGCCGACGCCCGCGGCGAACCCTTGGTCGAGCAGGACGCCCTTGATCGCGCCGCGCCGGCGCGCCCAGAGCCCTCGGAACGCAGCGAGTGCGGGCATCTCGTTCAGCGGATCGAACCCGAGCTCCGAGAGCGGTGGCGCGGACCGCGGCTCGTCTCGGAGGAGGACGCGACCGAGGCGGCGGATGTTGGTGAAGGCGAGGGAACGACCGTCGTCGAGCGTCAGCTCGAGCTTCGCGAAGCGGGGCGGCCACCGCGCGGCGTCTTTCACTTCGGGCGCGGTCCGCAGGCGGAGCGGCGGTTCCTCGCGTGTCCGCCAGCCTCCCGTCATCCCGAGATGGAAGAGGGGATGCGGCGGTCGGTCCAGCACGAGCCAGAGCCACTTCCCGTGCCGGCAGGCGGCCTCGATGCGCCGGCCCTCGAGCGTCTCCGCCACGCGGGCCGGGCCATCCGCGAACACGAACGGGTCGTCCGCACAGCAGGCGTCGTCGATCCGTCGTCCCACGGCGGCGCGCTCGAGCAGGCGGCGTGCGTGCTCGACTTCGGGCAGCTCCGGCATGCCCGAAGTCGAGCACGGCCGGTCCGCCCGACCAAGTCGAGCGTGGAGATCATGGCCACGGTCGGATTCGAACCGACACGTCCTCGATTCTGAGCCGAGTGCCTCCTGCCGATTGGGCTACGTGGCCAGCGAGTACCCAGGGTCGGATTCGAACCGACACTGTCCGGACTCTCCATCCGGTGCCTCCTGCCGATTGGGCTACCTGGGTGAAGCGCGAGGTGTGCGGCGTACGATGAGCCCGCGTGGCTGTGATGCGTTTGAATGCGCCAAAGCCGAGCGAGATACGCATGTCGCGAATTGAATGTAGAGCACGGTCCGTACGGGAATCGAACCCGTCCCACCCGATAGACAGTCGGGCCGCCACCCAGCAGCGTCACGGACCTCTTTTTCTTCTTGGTTGTGCTTGCGCGTACTCGCTCGACAGAACGCTCCGAGGAACCGGGCTCGCCCTACACGCGGATGACCGTCCCAGCCGAGCGAGCCCGGCCCAGCGAGCCCGGCCCAGCGAGCCCAGTCGAGCGAGCCCAGCCGAGCGAGCGCCCGACACGGCGGCCAGTCCGCCGACCGTGGACACGGCGCTGGCCTCGCGACCCGCGCAGCGACCACGGCGCTCCGCAGACGCGGGCTCCGGACACGAAAAAACCGCCCGAGGCCATGGCCTGGGCGGTCCCGCGGGTCCAGAGCGACGAGAGCTCTAGATCACGAGACCACCTCCGTATCGAGAAGCAGCGCGTCGTCCAACCCACGCAGGGCCAGTCCACGCAGCGCCAGTCCACGCAGCGCTAGCCGATCCAACACCTGCTTGCCCGGCACCAGCCGCGCGAGCGATGAGCGCTCGAGCCCCATCGACCCGAACCGGAGCACCGGCTGGTCCTGGACCTTCGCTTTACGCGTCTGCTCGAACGAGAACATGGCTTCGACCTTGTTTCACGAGGTAGCGCACGGTCTCGACTCAGTCAAGGCACTTTCTCGCTTCCATTTGCATGTTCTCGAAAGGTGCCCCGAAGCGATCAGCTCGTGCGCCGGTTCGATCGTGCTGGCAGTCCGTCGAGGAATGTCGCTCCTCGGCTTTCGGGGGGGCGACGCGTCTGTGCGTCCGTTCCTCCTCGCAAATGCGGAAGCGCTCGCTCGTCGGCCCGAACACCCGCTGGGCCGTCGCGCGCTGATTTCCTTCGGGCTCGGTACTTCACGGACTGCTGGGCCGTGCGCGCACCGTCGGCCCGAACGCCTCGCCGCGAGTGGTCGGGCTTCGTCATCCTGGGCGGGCACTGGGCGCGGGCCCGCCTCCACCGGAACGCGCAGGCTCGGGCAGGGAGGCCCCGAGGTTGCCAGTCGCTTGACTCGGTGTGCGTCGGCGCGAAACGATGCCGTCCGAGGATGAGCGCTTCTTCCAGCGGGCCGGGACGACAGAGCCTCCCGCCCGTCGGCGCGACGATGGGCGGCCGCTATCGGCTCACCCGCTCGATCGCCGCGGGCGGCATGGGCGCGGTGTACGAGGCCGAGGACACGCGAGACGGCCGCCGAGTCGCGCTGAAGCTCCTCCACCCCGAGCTCACCGAAGACCGCGACGTCCGGCGGCGCTTCCGGCGCGAGTCGTCGGTGCTCCGCGCGCTGGACCATCCGTCCATCGTCCGCATCTTCGACGTCGGCACCGACGACGACGAGCTGCTCTTCACCGTGATCGAGCTCTTGCGCGGCGAGACGCTCCACGAGCGCATCACCCGAGAGGGCGCGCTCGCCGTCGCGGACGTCGCGGCCATCGCCCGCGGTGTCGCGTCCGGGCTCGGGGCGGCGCACGCCCACGGCGTGATCCACGGCGACCTCAAACCGGCCAACGTCTTCCTCCTCGAGGACGGCGACTCCGTCGTCAAGCTGCTCGACTTCGGGCTCTCGAAGGTCCTGGGCCTCGAGCGCCTGACGCGGACCGGCGAGCTGATCGGGACGCCCGCCTACATGGCGCCGGAGCTCCTCACCGGCAAAGGCGAGCTGGACGAGCGCATCGACACCTACGCGTTCGGGGTCCTGCTCTACCAGTGCCTCGCCGGACGCCCGCCCTTCGAGGGCAAGGTCCCCGGCAAGCTGATGATGGACATCGTGATGGGCAACGCGCCGCCCTTGCGAAGCCTGGCGCCCTCCGTCCCTCCGGACGTCGCCGACGTCATCGCGCAGGCCATGAGCAAGGCGCGCGAGGGGCGCTTCGGCAACGCCGAGGCCCTGGCCCGCGCGTTCGAGATCGCCGCCGGGCTCCCGACCGCGTAGCGCGCGCGACCGCTCGTCCATGAACGTGCGTGGTGGACGTGCGTCATCCCCCGGCGGGACGGTCAGAAGTGCTCGAGTCTGCGAGAACGCGCGTCGCTGCCCATCGCGCTTCCTGCATGTCGCGGCGCCGCGGGAGCTTCACGGCGATGGCCCCGCGGATTGCGAGCCCATCGCGGATCCCGATCGCCGCGGTCTCGAGCTCTCCCGCGAGCCGCCGGAGCGCGTCACCGCTTGCGCACGACCTCATTCGAATCCGGCGCGGATGTAGTCGTTGAGCGCGGGCGCCGTGAGATCGTCACGCCAGGTCAGCCGGCTCTGCAGCCGCGCGACGGCCAGGAAGTCCGGGAGCGTGCTCCCGACGCCGATCGTGCCTGCGTAGGTCTCCACGCTTCGATCCGGCTCCGCGAAGCTCGGCGGCGACGCCAGCGCCGTCGCGTCGGCCTCGCCACTCGCGCTCTGCCAATCGCTGAGCGCGACCGTGCTCCCGTTCAGGCAGAACCACGCCGCCGCGTCGGCGGAGCTGAAGTACGTGTTCCCGGAGTACGTGTAGGCGTCGAACGCGCCGCTGTGGTCGACGAGGCAGGAGCCCTGGTCGGGATCGACGAAGCGGTTGTTCGACACGGTGATGGACTCGTGTCCACTGTCCGGGCGGGCGATCAACGCGTGAGTCTGGATCCGGTAGAAGAGGTTCGTCTCCACGCTCACGTCGCGCTCCGTGCCGCCTCCGATCCGGATCGCGTACGCGTTCCCGACCCCGGGCGTGTCCTGGTCGAGCAGGAGGTTGTCCTGGATGGTCGCGCCGTCGTTGTCCGTCAGCTCGATGCCCCACGCCAGCGTTCGACCGGTGGGCTGGCTCCGCCCGATGTCGCTCAGCACGTTGCGCCGGATCATGCTCGACGTGAAGCGGAAGGGATCGCTGGTGTTGCCCCCGAGGGAGACGCCGATTTCGCCCTCGACGAAGTAGTTGTTCTCGACGACGAGGCCGCTCACGTCACCCATGGTGTCGGAGCGCATCTTGATGTGGATGCTCGACGCACGCGAGAGGATGATCGGGTTGCCCGCCGTGGCCGGCGTCGCCTCCGTCGCCGCCGCCGCCGCAGGCCGAGAGCGAGAGCGCGAAGAGGAGCGCCAGCGAGGTCGTCGTCGCCTTCATGACGCGAGTCTACCGGAGGGGCCTCCCGACTCCGAGGTCCCGGGGGGTGGCTCGTCAGAGCTGCTCGGGCCGCAGTGCTCTGACGAAGCGGGCGCCGGGCGGAGGCCGGAACACGCGGCGGCTCTTGTGAAGGGCGCGGGAGCGGGGCATACCCCGGCGGTGCCCACGAGCCCGACCGCGACCCGGAACCGCTTCCTCGCCGGCGCCGTGGTCATCGGCGGCGTGGCGGCGATGCTGGCGTTCGACGCGGCGCACCAAAACGAGCAGACCGCGACCCTCTCGCGGCAGTGGGTGGGTGAACAGTGGGACGTGGCGCGCCACTGCCTGCTGGGCACTCCGATCGGGCGCGGCGAGGCGGCCGGCGCGATCCAGGGCGCGCTGGACCGGCAGCTGGTACAGACGCTGGCCGCGGCGTCGGAGGCGGACGAGGAGCCCGATCCGGACGCGCTCTGGCCCGGTCGGTGCGCGGCCCTCTTCCCTAGCTTGCGCGCGGACCGCTCGATCCTGAACGGCGATCCCGAGGACGCGATCGAGACGCTCGACGTGTTGGCCCCGCGCGTGCTGCAGCCAGGCCCGCCCGGACCGGCAGAGCTCGCGGTCGGCGAGACCCGCGCTCGGGCGCGCGCCCTGATCGAGCCCATCGCGCGGCTGGACGCGGTGATGCCCTCCGGCGCCGAGTACGACGCTGAGGAGTACGCCGTGCCGGACACGGGCATGCCGGCAGGGACGGTCCTCGACTCGCTCGCCTGCCCGCCGGTGAGCGGGACCCGGCGGCCCTTCCCGGCGCCCGGCGCGTCGTTGGTCGACGAGCTCACCGAGGGCGAGCGCAGCCTCAGGCTGAGCGCGGGACCGGACGGCGCGTTCGAGCTCGCGACGGCTTCCGCCGAAGGAACGGAGGTGCGCGCGCTCTCGCGCCTGGGCGCAGGCCAGCCGGTGCTCTGGGACGCGCACACGCTGCTCTGGCTGGCCGCCGATGCCCCTCGCGTCACGCGGCGGGCGCTCGACGCGGACGAAGACGGACCGAGCGTGTCCGTCGGCGACGGGGCGCCCTTCGATGCTCTCGCGCTCTGCCGCGGCAGGAGCCAGGCGCACCTCGTGCTCTCGCGTGGCGCGCGGCGCTTCTGGGCGCGCTGGGACGGCGCGAGCGATGCGGTGGAGCCCGTCCCCATGCCGGCGCTCGGCTCGAGCCCGATCGTGGCCTGCGACGACCGCACGTTGGCCGTGGCGTGGATCGAGGACGAGGGATGGCGCGGCGCCGTGTGCGACGACGGCCGCTGCGAAGCGATGCCGCCCCTCGATGGCGCGGCCGATCTGCAGCTCGCGGTGGCGGGGACGACGCTGGCCGTCGGGCGCGGTCGGCGCACCGATCTGCCGCTCGCCCGCGTGCTCCGGCGCGAGCACGGGCGACTCTCGTGGAGCGATCCCGTGGCCGTGGCGCGCGGCGCGTTGAGCACGGAAGGAAGCCGCTTCCGCATCGCCCCCTGCGCGGGCGGCGCGTTCGTCAGCGAGGATGGCCGGCGCTGGGAAGGGGAGGGCGATGGCGCGCGATGAGCGGCGCCCGTGGAGCGCGCTGATCCACTCGCTGGCCGGCGTGCGCTTGGTCTGGCGGACGAGCCCCGGGCTGACCGCGCTGCTCGCCATCTCGACCCTGGTCGCCGGCATCGCACCGGCGGGCGCGGCCTACGTGGCCCGCATCGTGGTCGACCAGGTGATCGCGGCTGCGGCCGGGACGCCGGGCGCGCGCACCGTCGCGCTCTGGGCCATCGGCGCCGAAGCGGTCCTGGCCGGGGCGCTGGTCGCCGCCAACCGCGGGCTCGCGTTCAGCCAGAGCCTGCTCAAGGCGCGGCTCGCCCATGCCGTCACGCGCTCCATCCTCGACAAGGCCATCACGCTCGGGCTCGCAGACTTCGAAGATCCCGCCCTCAACGACCGCATGGAGGAGGCCCGGCGCGAGGCCACGGTCCGCCCGCTCAGCCTGGTCACGCGTACCTTCACGCTGGCCCGCTACGGCGTGGCGCTCGTCGGCTACGTCGGCATCCTCGCGCAGCTCTCGCCGTGGGCGGTGGTCGTGCTGATCGTCGCGGGCGTGCCCTCGTTCGTGGCCGAGGCGCGCTTCTCCCAGGAGGCCTTTCGTTTCTTCCGCCGCCACACGCCCGAGAACCGCGAGCGGCACTACGTCGAGACCCTGCTGACCCGCGAGGACAGCGCCAAGGAGGTCGGCTTCTTCGGCCTCGGCGGGCTCCTTCTGTCGCGCTACGACGAGACCTTCCACCGCCTCTACGATCAGGATCGGGGCATCGCCATCCGGCGCCACGTGTGGGGCCTGGTGCTCGGTCTGCTGGCGGCGGGCGCGTTCTTCGGCGCCTACCTCTGGATCGTCGTCGACACGATCGGCGGCATCCTCAGCGTCGGCCAGATGACGATGTACCTGGTGGTGTTCCGGCAGGGGCAGTCGGCGGTGAGCGCCGCGCTGACGGCGCTCGGCGGGGTGTACGAGGACGCCCTCTACCTCGAGAACCTCGACGCGTTCTTGCGGCATCCGGTGCCGTCCGAGGGCGGCATCGCGGACGAAGGGCTGAGCCCGGACGACGGGCTGCGGGTGGAGGCTCTCACCTTCCGCTACCCCGGCAGCGAGCGCGACGCGCTCTCCGACGTGAGCTTCCACGTCGCGCCCGGCGAGGTGCTTGCGATCGTGGGCCACAACGGGAGCGGAAAGTCGA
The DNA here is from genome assembly GCA_963832725.1 of uncultured Pseudomonadota bacterium. Taxonomy (GTDB): domain Bacteria; phylum Myxococcota_A; class Polyangia; order Polyangiales; family Sandaracinaceae; genus JAEZBP01. The sequence goes on along the minus strand of CAWHVG010000005.1, from coordinate 64,756 downwards.
CGTTGGTGAAGCTGCTCACCCGACGCTACGCGCCGGCAGAGGGGCGCGTGATGCTCGACGGCCGCGAGCTGAGCGAGTGGAGCGAGGACGCGCTGCGGGCGCGCATGTCGGTGCTCTTCCAGGACTTCAACCGCTACAAGCTGACGGTCGGCGAGAACGTGGGCGCGGGCGATCCGGCGCGCTTCGACGACGAAGAGGCCTGGACGCGCGCGGCGCAGTCCGCGATGGCCGACGAGCTCGTGGCGTCGCTTCCGGAGGGCTTCCGCACCCGCCTCGGCAAGTCGTTCCGCGGCGGTCAGGAGCTGAGCGGCGGCGAGTGGCAGCGCATCGCGTTCGCCCGGGCCCTGGTCAAGCGAGGGACCGATCTCCTGATCTTCGACGAGCCGACCAGCGCCGCCGATCCCAAGCGGCAGGCCGAGCTCGACGACCGCCTGGCCGCGATCCTCGACGGCCGGATGGGCGTCATCGTCTCCCACCGGCTGGCCACGGCGCGCATCGCCGATCGCATCCTGGTGCTCGAGCGCGGGCGCGTGATCGAGAGCGGCAGCCACGACGCGCTGATCGCAGCGGGCGGCATCTACGCGCAGCTCTTCGAGACGCAGGCCAGCGCCTATCAGTGAGCCGCGGCTCGCCCTCGCCGGGCGCGAGAAAAGTGCACGTTCTTCACGTCAGGCTCGCAACCCACTGAGAACAAATGACAATTAGCTGACGCCCCGCCTCGCGTTTCGTGAACCTCGTTCACTTTCGCGGTGGCGAGGCGCCGCTGAAGAGCCGGGCTACATGCGGTTGTCGAGCGCGACGCCGTTCACCCAGTCGGTGCGCTGCAGCATGTTGCTGGCGTTGCCGTGGCAGTCGATGCAGAACGAGATGGTGCCGCCCTGCACCAGCGCACCGCTCGCGTCGAGGCGGCCCCACCACCAGTTGCCGGCGTCGGGGCTGCCGCCCTCGCCGCCTTTGGCCATCGCCGTGAGGCCGGTGCGCGTCCCCGACGCGTCGAGCATCTCCTTGATGAGGATCGAGCCGGCCGGGAAGGAGTCCACGGTGGCGCTGGTGTCGGTCGGATCGATGCCGGTGTAGGTATCCAGCGCCTCGCTGGACGCCCAGACGTTCACGGCCGCCGCGGAGGCGTGCTGCGACACGAAGGGCGTCGCGTTCACCTGGGTGAAGTCCCCGCTCGTGTCGAACGCGGCGATGCGGGCCACGATCTGGTCCTGCGGGATCCCGCCCCCTCCGCCGCCATCATGCGTCGCGTTGGCTCCGCCGTCATCGCCCGTCGGGCTGCTCCCGCACGCGCTCGCGAGCACGGCCACGATCACAAACCCCCACCTTCGGCTCTTCATCGTCGTCTCCTCGGCGCGTTGCCAGTCCGGCCCGCGCTCCGTTCCGGATTCTCGTGCAAGTAGCACGAACCTGCACTTCGTTCGGGCCTCGGCGCACCGAATGCCCGACGTCCCCGTGTCTGCGTTGCCGCGAGCCCGGAACGGACTTCGGCCCTTCGGAACTACTCTGCTCGGTCGGCACACTCTGTCGCGAGCGCCGAAAAGCGGGGTCGCGCCTCCGGGCTCATCCGGTCCAGCAGATATCGGCGCGCGCGGCACGTCCCCGCGGCGCGACGATTGCCGGCCGCCAGCGCCGCCGCCAGGTCGATCCGCCCGATTGGCACGCTCCCGTCCTGGCACTCGAACCACACCGCGCCGCGACCGTCCTCGCGCCGCGCCGCCGGCTCGCCGCCGCAGTCGATGCGCACGTGCTCGCGCAGGTGGTTCAGGTCCCGCGGGCGGTAGCGCTCGAGCGGCGCCCAATCGCGCAGCACGGCGGCCGGCGTGTAGAAGCCGTTCGGGTCCGTCGGCCCGAAGGGTCCGGGCTGGCCCATGCGGCGGTGGAGCGGCCGATCGCGCCCGTGACACTCGAGGCAGTCGCCGCGGCTCATGAAGAGCGAGGCCATGCTCTCGCGGTCGCCGCGCGGGCTCACCGCGCCCCCGCCCGCGCGCATCAGTCCCGCCAGCCGCGCGTGGGCCAGGCGACCGAGATCCGCGCGATCTTCGGGCCACTCGTAGCCGACGAGCGGCGAGCCGGGTCCCGCCCGCTCCGGACGAAGGAGACGCAGCCAGCGCGTCCCGTCCTCGCCGATGCGCGCCCCGCGGATGTCGCCGACGGTCCATCCCCCGCCGCGCAGCGCCAGGCTCTCCACCCGGTCGGCCACGCTCCCGGGGGGGAGGCGGAGCGAAGGATCGATCGCCTCGCCGTCCGGGATGCGCAGGAAGACCTCGATCTTGTCCGATCCGTCCCGCTTCGTCGGCGGCGCGATCGGCGTCATCAGCTCGACGAAGCCGCCTTCGCGGTAGTGGCGGGCCGGATCGTCGATGCGGATCGGGATCAGATCCGGATCGTCGCTCGCCGCGTGCTGCTTCCAGGCGGGCTCCGTCCCGACGAAGCGCGTCGCCGCCCATGCGCCGAGGGCGACGACGGCGAAGCCGAGCGCCATCTGTACGACGTAGCGGTTCATCAGTCCCCTCCGAGGATCCCTCGCCGCGTCAGCTCGATGCGCGCGGTTCGCAGCGCCGCCGCGTCCACGCCGGCGCTCACGACGGCCTCCTCGGTGGCGTCGCCGGTCGCCACGGCCAGCGCGGCCAGCTCGGCGGCGCCCGGCCGATGACGGCGCGCGCGACCGGTGCTCGGGTCCCGCCAGGCCATGCAGAGGATCGGCCCCTCGCCCGGCGGCTCTGCGCTCGCCCCACCTCGGACCTTCTGCACCCACGCCGGCACGTCGAACGTGTAGCGGCGCACGATCACGGGCGTCCGCACCGCCCCTTGGGGCGAGGGCGCGCCCGCCACGTTCAGGCGGTGCAGGACCTCCTCCCAGTCGGCGACCTCGTGGGCGAACGCGCGGTCCGCCGGCAGATCGGCCGCGAGCGTCTCGGGCAAGCCGAGCGCGATCCGCGGGTAGTCGGGCTCGCCGCTCGCCTCGGCCGCGAGGTGCCGGCGAACGAGCGGCTCCCACGCCTCGGGGCCGAGCGCCGCGCGCGTGGCCGGGTAGACGTTCGCCAGGAGGTGCTCGCGGGCGCGCCGGACCATGGACGCGACCATGCTCAGTCGGTCCATCGAGCTCGGCGTGCCGCCGATCTGCGCGCAGGCGGTCTCCGCGTCGATGTCGCCGCGCAGAAGCGGGGCCATGGCGTCGAAGAAGCGGGCCAGCTCGGGGGTCATCGCGCCTCCCGAGCCGCCTCTCGCTCGGATCGGAGCGCCGCGTCGCGCACGGCGCGCGCCCGGTCGGCCTCGTCGAGGACGCGGTCGAGGGGCGGGATGTGGGTGTCCCACTCCAACAGGATCGGGATGTCGCCACAGCGCACGAGCGCCGCCTCGAGCAGCGCCCACACCGTCTCGTGTACGGGGTGACCGTGGTCGTCGATCAAGACGTCGCCCCGGTCGAGATGCCCCGCGATGTGAATGCGTCGCGCCTTCTCGACCGGCAGCGTGGCCAGCATCTCGAAGGGGTCCAAGCCCGCGTTGTGCGCGCTGACGTAGACGTTGTTGACGTCGAGGAGCAGGCCGCAGCCGGCCTCCTCGACCACGGCGCGGACGAACTCGGCCTCCGACATGACGCTGGTCGGCATCGTCACGTAGGTGCTGACGTTCTCCACGTCGATCGGCCGCTCCAAGCGCTCCTCCGCTTCGCGGATGCGCTCGGCGGCGTGCCGGACCGCGTCGTCGTTGTAGGGCAGCGCGATCAGGTCGTGCGTGTGCACCCCGTGCGCGCTCGAAAAGCAGAGGTGCTCGGTGAAGCGGCGGATGTCGAGGCGGTCCAAGAGCCCGCGCAACGCCGCCAGGCGCACCTCGTCGAAGGGATCTGGACCCCCGAGGGAAAGGGAGACGCCGTGCGCGCCGATCGGCCACCGCTCGTGACACTGCAAAAGCGCGCGGGTGAACGGGCCGTCCTTCCCCAGGAAATTCTCCGGGATGATCTCCAGCCAGTCCACGCGCCGCTCGGTGCGGAGCAGATCCTCCGCGTACGAGCGGCGCAGGCCGATGCCGATTCCCTCGGGCTCCATGCGGTCCCCGACCGGATCAGCCGCCGGTGCTCGCGTCGCCCGCGTCGCTCGCGCAGCCCGCGTCGCCCGCGTCGCTCGCGCAGCCCGCGTCGCCCGCGTCGCTCGCGCAGCCCGCGTCGCTCGCGCAGCCCGCGTCGCCCGCGTCCGAGCCGCAGCTGGCGCAGCCCGCGTCGCCCGTCGAGCCGCAGCCCGCGTCGCCCGTCGAGCCGCAGCCCGCGTCGCCCGTCGAGCCGCAGCCTGCGTCGCCCGTCGAGCCGCAGCCCGCGTCCGAGCCGCCGCCCGCGTCCGAGCCGCTGCCGTTGTTGTCGCAGCCGCCGCCGCCCACCGCCACCGCACCGGCGACGATGGCGACCTTGAGGATGTCCATCAGCTCTCGTTCCATAAGCACCTATCCTTCTTACTTGCTCCACCGACCGAAGATGCCGGTCGGCTCGAGTATGCGAAGCTGCCGCTCACATTACACGCCAGCCATTTCAAATAGCGGGATGATCCATTGCGCCGTTGCGAATGATTCCCGGCTTCGGAAGACTACCGCAGTGGAGCGCAGTAATCGAATCCGGAACCTTTGGGCCTGGCTCCCCGCGTTCCGGGCCATCGCGGAGACCGAGCACCTTCCTACGGCTTCCGAGGCACTGCACGTGAGCGCGTCGAGCCTTTCACGGGCGCTCCACCAGCTCGAGAGCGACGTCGGCCGTCCGCTCTTCGATCGGGTAGGGCGGCGGATCGTGCTCAATGCCGCGGGAAAAGAGCTGCTCCGGGCCACCCGCGACTCGATGCGACGGATCGACGAGGCGATCGGATGGGTCGACGGAAGCCGCCTCGTCGGCCCCGTTCACATCTCGATGCCGGGCCCCTTCGTGCCGCTGTATCTCCTGCCGGCGCTGGAGCTGCTCCGCGATCGTCACCCCGATCTGGTCCCTCACGTGACCAGCGTTTCGGATGCCTCGGTCAACACCGCGCTGCTCCGGGGGGCCATCGACGTCGCCGTGCTCGACGATCCCGTCCCGACCGACAATCTCACCCTGCGCGAGCTCTGCAGCGTGCAGCACGCGCTCTGCTGCGGGCCCACGCACCCCCTCGCCACGGTGAACGAGACGCCCTCGCTCGAAGAGCTCGAAGAGCACGGGTTCGTGGCCCCAATCCCGCTGGCCGACGGACGCGTGCCGGACCTCTGGCCCCGCGACCGACCACGGCGCGTCGACCTCTACGTTCGCCAGATGCAGGCCGGCGTCGACGCCTGCGCGAGCGGTCGCTATCTGGCCGTGTTGCCGTGGCGGGTCGCCGAGCGCGCGGGCCTGCGACGCATCCCCATGAGCGGGATCGAGGGCTCGAAGCTCTACATTCTCCATCGGCCGACGCTGGAGGAAGGCGGCCGGACCGAAGCGGTGGTGGATGCGCTCCTCGCCTGTCGCGACCTGTGACGAATTGCCATAGATCGCTCGCGAGGATGGGCCGCGGGGCGACCGGAGAGTTATCGACACACCTTCAATCGTCCGGGTCGCCGACCTCGTCCACCAGCTTCGCCGTGAGGACGCCGCCCTTGTGGGGGAAAGGCTGCTCGGGGACGGGCCGCCCGAGGAAAGGCGAGAGCTTCTCCCATCCGTCGCCGCCGGCGACGTCGAGCTCCAGCAGCTTGCCGGGCTTGTCGGCGAAGTAACGGCGCACGTCCTCGATGTGCTTGCGGTAGACCCGTCGGAAGCGCTCGGGCTCGAAGTCGTAGGTCCCGTAGACGGCCGCGCGCAGGAAGCGGCGGATCTTCAAGTGGGTCTCGGCGGCCGGCGTGTCCGGCTCGGCGAAGGCCTCACGGCCGGTCCAGTGGTTGTTGCAGGAGCGTAGCCAATCGTCCTCGTCACGGATGGTGAGAACGAACTTCGCGTCCGGGTAACGGCGCTCCAGCTCGGCGTAGTAGGGCGAGACCGTGATGTCGGTGATGCCGTCGAAGGCGTCGAGCACCCGGAAGTCGAGCTTGCCGCTGGCCAGCGCGCGGAAGGTGTCCTCGTCGATCGGGTAGTGCACCGTGTCGATGCCGAGCACGTGGAGCGCCGCCGTCAGGCTGCGGGTGCCGGTGCGGCTCAGCCCGAGCCCGAACACGCGGAAGCGGTGATCCCAGCGAGGGAAGTCGTGGTCGAGGGTGGCGATCTCCCCCCGCACCTCGTCGCGCGTGAGCGGCCCTCGCTCTTCGAGGCCGAGGAGCGGGATCTGCTCGGTGCCGATCTCCGGCAGGCGCGCGATCGCCCGGCTCAGCTCGGCGGGCGAGGTGCCCTCCGGCAGCTCGCGCTGGGCCCAGTGGACGGCCGCCGCCGCGACCCGCATCTCCACCACGTCGCTGCCATCCCAGCGGGCCAGAGCCGCGTCCAGCTTGCGGCGCTGCTCGGGGGTTCGGCTGCGCAGCTCGCGCAGGGCGTACTTCGCCCACACGTCGCGCAGGTACTGGAAGTGATCGTGGAAGATGCGGAAGCTCTTGAACGACTTGGTATGCCCTAGCCGGTTGAGCGCGAGCTTGCGCAGCCGCGACTCCGGCCGGAGCACGTAGGCCTCCTCGTCGACCGGCGGCGCCACGTCGCGCATCGCGCGCATCACGTCCCGCCGGGTGATGTGCACCCCGCAGTGGATGCGCCCGCGGAAGCGATCGAAGACGTAGCAGTCGACGTAGGCCTCGTGGTTCTGTTCCAGCCACGGCCGGATGTTCTCGACGATCAGCGAGTCGGCGTCGACGGCGACGATCTGATCGGTGCCGTAGTCGATCTCGACCATCCGGCGGACCGTCTCGGTGAAGGGCCGGCAGTTCTCGAGGACGTGGACCTCCTCGGGCTGGATGTTTTCCTTCGCCAGCTGGAGCGCCAGCTCGCTCGTCCGCTCACCGATGGTCCGGAACACCAACGCGACAGTCGTCATGGCTCGGATGGCTCCCAGCGGTAGGGCTCGTTGACGGCCCCCGCGCGTTCCTCGAAGAGCGTCCGGACCGCCGCCGGGAGCTCGTCTCGCCACCGCAGATCGAGTCGGAATCCGCCCTCGATCGGCGCATAGAAATCGCGGCTCCGCGCCGGCACGGAGACCAGCGCGTCGTCGGCGTGGGCGGCCCGGGCGACGACCGATTGGGTGCCCGCGTTGCCGCCGAGCGGATGGTGCTCGCCCTGCTCGTAGTGGAGCATCCGCTCCTCGAAGGAGAGGCCCAGGAACGCGCAGACCGAGCGCAGCGTGGCCTCGGGCTCGGTCGCCAGGGCCTCGTAGCGGACCCGCAGAACGTCCTCGGGATGCTCGGCGATCAAGGCCTCGGTGGCGCGGATTCGATCGAGCCAGCGGTCGACGACCTCGCCCGGATCGGAGCCCCTGTACTTGCGGAGGCGGCTGTTGACCACCGCCCGGCCGTCGCGGGTCACGAAGAGGCGCTTCTGCGGGACGCCGACCCGGGCGAGCTCCGCCGCCCGTTCGCGGATCCAGCTCACGGCCTTGGTCGAATCGGCGATCACCGGCTTGCCCGTCACCCGCGCCAGCATCTCGTAGAGATCGGGCTCGGGCGGAGGTGTGAAGCCTCCCCACACCGGGCACTCCTCGCCGCAGAGCTTGCAGGCCCGCTTCCTCCGCGGAACGGAAGCGTCGCCGAAGAACGTGCTCTTCTTCGCCTCGCCCGCGTAGAAACAGCGCGAGTGGCTGCCCAGGGCCAAACCCAGCAAGGTCGAGCCAGAGTGCCCTGCGCCGCAGATCGCGACGGCGAGTCGATGATGACGTTCGGTCATGTCGTGGGCACGCGCGACCCTTGGGGAGCAGACGAGCGGGAGGCAAGCAAGATTCTACTCGGGCCGTCGTGCGTGCGGGGGCCGAGTATACATGGCGGCCCCGGTCGAGCCGCGAGGAAACATCGGGGGTGTGCTACACCGGCCGACCATGCTTCGCGGACGCATCGAGCTCCCCCGCTTCGACAGCCGCCTTCTCGCCGGCAACGTCCTCGGCGACCCCAGCGAGCGCGAGGTGTTGGTCTACCTGCCGCCGAGCTACGACGAGGGCGCGCGCTTCCCGCTGGTGATGGTGCTGCCGCCCTACGCGGCCGGGCATCGGTCGCTGATCAACTACAAGCTCTGGGAGCCGGATCTCTTCGCGCGCTACGAGGCGCTCTTGGCGAAGGGGGAGGCCTTCGAGGCGATCCTGGTCGCGCCCGACTGCATGACCCGCTGGGGCGGCAGTCAGTTCGTCGACTCCGCCGCCACCGGCCCCTACCAGCGCTACCTGGTGGACGAGGTCCTGCCCTTCGTGGACGGACGCTACCGGACCATCCCGCGGCGCGCGGCCCGGGCCGTGCTCGGGCAATCGTCGGGCGGCTTCGGCGCGCTCCGGCTCGCCCTGGACCGCCCCGAGGCGTTCGCGGCCTACGGCAGCCACGCGGGCGACAGCGCGTTCGAGGTCAGCATCCGCCCGAGCTTCACCTCGGCGGCGATCACCTTCGATCGCGCCGGTGGGGTGGCGGCGTTCCTCGAGCGCTTCGAGGAGCGCGGGCCGCAGGGCGCGGGCGACTTCGAGGCGATCATGACGATCGCCACCGCCGCGGCCTACGCGCCCGAGCCCGACGCGCCTTTCCCGCACGCGGCCCTGCCTTTCGACATCCGCACCGGGATGCCCGTCGACGCGATCTGGCAGCGCTGGCTGGATCACGATCCGCTGATCCGACTGCAGCGGGATCCGGACGCGCTGAAGAGCGCGGCGAAGGTCTTCCTGGACGCCGGCGATCGCGACGAGCACGGGCTGCAGTTCGGCGCCCGAAGGATGGCCGAGCGCCTGCGCGAGCGCGGCGTGGATTTCGTCCACGAGGAGTTCCCGGGCGGCCACCGCGGCACGGCGTACCGCTACGATCAATCTATCCCGCTCCTGGTCGCTGCGCTCGAGCGCCAGTCCGACCGGTGAGCCTCCCGCGCGAACCCGTGGGCAAGATGCCCCGGTTCGCGTATCCTCCGCCGAACGCGCGAAACTCGTTGGCGGCATTCGCCGCGGAAGACGAGGAGCCCAGATGGCTGCCAAGAAGAAAGCGAGCACGAAGACCGAGCCCGGAGCCGTCGCGGAGGCGACGAGCCGTGCGAGCGCGAAGGTCCCGGCGAGCAAGACGGCCAAGCGCAAGAGCACCACCGCCAAGCGCGCGAGCAAGACCGCGCCCGGCAAGGACGGCAGCAAGCCGAGCTCGAGCGAGGCCAGCGCCAGCAAGGCCGGCTCGAGCAAGGCCGCCAGCAAGACGGGGCCCGCGCCCGAGCGGGCGGCCGAGGTGCTCGAGTCCGACGGCAACCGCGCCGTCGTCGAGCTCGGCGACGAGCTGATCTCGGGAAAGAAGTCCGTCGCCGCGCAGGCGGCGCGGGTCATCGACGCGATCCTGGATCAAAAGGCGGAGGCGCTGGTTCCGATCATCGACCGCTTCGTCAACGCCGTGGCGGGACAGGACAAGCGCCCCGCGCAGACGGCCGCGAATGCGCTGCCGATCATGGCCCGCATCGCGCCGGCCCGAGTCGCGCGTCACCTGCCTCGGCTCAAAGAGAGCTTCGACTCCTCGACGCTGGTCGGCAAGGACGGCTTGGTGCGGACCTTTGCCGCGCTCTGCACGGCGTCGGTGGCCTATCAGAAGCGACTCGAAGCGGTGCTCAACAAGGCGCTCAACGAGGCCGACGCCAAGACGCTGCTCAAGTGGACGGAGATCGTGCTTCCGGCGCTGAAGGGCGAGCCGCACGCGCGAGCGCGGGCCACCGTGGAGGCGCGTTTGGGCCGAATCCCGAAGGCCGTCGCCCAGAAGATCGCCGACTTCCTCGGCATCAAGCTGCGCCTCCGCTACCGCTGAAGCTCGACGCGCGGATCTTGGTGTCCGGGGCGCCATCTGCTATTCGGCGTGCCATGCGATCTTGGCGTGATGGGTTGGCCGCGCTCTTCGTTTTCGTGCTGGCGGGCGCGACGGCCGCGGGGTGCATGCGCACGGCGGCGCAGGCTGAACGGGCTCCGGGCCCCGGTGTCGGGGGCGACGAGCAGGCCCAGGCCGGTCCGCCGGCGGACTGGCCGCGCGTGTTGGTGGTGGGCCCGCCGGCCCGCAACCCGGCGCTCTACCTCGGTCCCGACGCGGACTCGCCCGCCTTCGGCTACGTGAACCCCGGCGTGCGCATCCGCCTCGAGAGCGGGCCGCAGCAGGGGCGGATCGAGGCCCTGGTCGCCGGACCGCTTCCGACCAAGGGATGGATCCCGCTCGACCGCGTCTCGGCGATCGCCCAGCAGCGGGGGCGCGTCCGCGGGACTCCGTTCTATCTGGGCCCGAACGACTACGTGACGGTCCTCGGTCCCGACGGAGAGGGCCAGATGCGCGTCGCCGTCCGGCCCTGGCTCGGCGACGGCACCTTCCTCGACCCGCACGTCGGGACCTTCCCGGCCAATCAGCTCGCGTCGCGTACGGTCAATCCCGCGACGGTGGAGAGCCCGACCGAAGGGCAGTGCTACCAGCTCCCGCCCGGCCAGACCGTGCCCGTGTACGACCGGCCGGGCGGCCAGCCCGTCGCCTCGCTCCCGGCTCAGGATCCGCCTCTTTCGGTGGTCGTGCTGCGCGAGCGCGCGCCCTGGTACGGCGTCCGCGCTGGGTATGGTCCCTACGTCGTCGGCTACGTGCAGGCGAACCTGACTCCCTGCCCGGGTCCGCGGCCCGCGCCCACACCGATGACGCCCGCCAGCGAAGGCGGGATGCCCTATTGGATGAACGAGGAGAGCGGGCCGCTCTTCCGCGTCGCCGCGAACACGCCCGTGAGCTTCGGCCAGCAGGTCATCGGCCGGCTGCGGACGGAAGGTTGGGCCCGCAAGCTGGGCATGCAGGGCGATCAGGTGGACGTGTTCGTCGCCGTCGACGACGACGTCGCGCTGCGGGGCCTCGTGCCGGAGTCCGCGCTCACGCCGGTCGAGGAGAGCGGGGCGCCGCCCGCCGCCGCCGCGCCGGCGCCCGCCGCGCCGTCCGCGCCGGTGCCGGACGAGCTGGCGGAGTGACCGACGGCCCGATCGCGCTCGCGACCCCGCGGCTCACCGTCCGCATGGCCGCGCCCGACGAGGCCGACGCCATCGCCGACTACTACGAGCGGAATCGGGCGCACTTCGCGCCGTGGGACCCGCGGCGCGCCGCCGAGTTCTACACCGGCGCGTGGTGGCGGCAGCGGCTGGAAGCGGACGCGCGCGCCATCCCGGAGGATCGGGGCTACCGCTTCTTCCTCTTCCCGGAGGACACGCCCGGCCGCGCCGTCGGCCAGATCAGCTTCAGCAACATCGTCCGCGGGGCCTTTCACTCGTGCCACCTCGGCTTCGGCGTCGACGCGGCCGTCGAGGGCCACGGGGTGATGCGCGAGGGGCTCGAGCGCGCCATCGAGTGGGCCTTCGACGATCTCCGCCTGCACCGCATCGAGGCCAACCACCGGCCGGAGAACATGCGGAGCGCGGGGCTCCTGCGCCGGCTGGGGTTCGCGCCCATCGGCTACGCGCGCGACTACCTCTTCATCGACGGCGCCTGGCGCGACCACGTGATCACCGCGCGGATCAATCCGGATTGGGCTCCGCCCGAGGCCGCGTCGCGCCGAGGGTGAGATCCCGGCCGTTTCGCTCTGCGACGCAGCGATGTGCTGGCGAGCGGAGCGATGCGCGAGCGTCGCGTGTCCCGTCCGGTGATCGGTACGCGGCGCGGGGCTGCTCACGACACGCGCGAGGCGAGCGCGGCCCTGTCCGGCGATCGATCGGTACTCCGCGGGGCTGCTCACGACACGCGCGAGACGAGCGCTCGGTCTCCCCCTGTGGGCTCATGCGCGAGCGCGGCGGGCGCGGACGAGGCGGCGGGCGAGACGGATCAACGCGTCGGCGGTCTCGTCGTCGCCGGCACCCTCGCTCCCGGTGAGTACGGCGGCGAGGGTGGCGAAGCGGCCGTCCGGTCGCTCGCCCTGGGCCGCCGCGCGCCGGACCGCCTCCTGCGCGCGCGCCGTGTCGCCGAGCTCGGTCCAGAGCAGAGCCAGCCCGCCGTGGACGTAGGCGTGCAGCAGCGGATCCACCTCCTTCACGCTCGCCTCGGCTTCCAGCAGCCGCCGCTCCGCCGTGGCCAGCTCGCCGCGCTCGAAGGCCAGCGCGCCGAGGCAGGCCAGCGCGAAGCCGATCAGGCGGCGATCGCCCACCCGCCGGTGCACCTCCAGCGCGCGCGCCTGTCGGGCCGCGGCGACGTCGAGCTCGCCCTCGAGGTGCTCGATCAGCGCCAGGTTCGTGGCGGCGATCGCTTCCCGCGCCGCGTCCTCCAGCACGCGATCGAGGGTCATCGCGCGCTGGTACGCCGCCGCCGCCTCGCGAAGCGCGCCCCGCTCGAGGAAGGTCGTCGCCAGCTCGGTCAGCAGCACGCTCTCGCCGCGCGCGTCTCCGGCTTCTTCCGCGACCGAGAGCCCGCGCTGGAGCGACACGCGCGCCTCGTGATGCTCACCGCGCTCCCGCGCGAGGACGCCGAGCGCCCACCACGCCTCCACGTTCGCCCGCGCGTCGCCCGCGCGCTCCGCCAGCGAGAGCGCCCGGGCGGCGGCGGCGTTCGCCTCGTCGGGCCAGCGGTGACGGGCCGCCCGCGCCCGCGCCAGCTCCACGCGCGCCCGCTCGATGGGCTCCTCGGCGAGCGGAGTCGCCTCGTCGATCCGCGAGAGGGCCCGCTCGGCGTCGCCCTCCACCGTGGCCAGCGACGCGGCGATCAGCTTCGCGCGGAGCTGCGCCGCGCGCTCCGTGGCGCCGGCCGCGAGGTCTGCGAGCGTCTCTCGTTCCTCGTGCCCGAGATGGTGCGCGTGGTGCTCCAGCGTCGCCAAGGCCGCCTCGATCGCCAGCGCATGGTGCTTCGAGCCCGTCGGGAAGCGCTCGACGACGGCGTCGAGCTCGTGGACGAGCGAGGGCCAGGGCTCGGCACGACACGGCTCGCTTCGACGCGCCTCGGCGAGCACATGGCGCGCGTGGCGCAGGTGGAGGGCCGAAGCATTCGCCGCCTCGCTCAGGGCGAGCTCGCGAACCACCCACGGCACGACGAAGCGACGCGACGCGGCCGTCCCCCGCACCTGGACGAGCGAGCGGTCCACCAAGCGCGTCAGGTGATCGAGCGCGTCCGGAGGCGCGATCACCGCTTCGGCCGCGTCCAGCGAGAGCTCGGAGCGGAAGCAGGCACACGCCGCCAGCGCCTCTCTCTCCTGTTCGTCGAGCAGCTCCCACGAGCCGCGGAGCGCCGCCTCCATGCTGGCGTGCCTGTCGGACGCGTCGCGGTTCCGGGCGCGCAGGAGCGCCAGCGGATCGCCGAGGCGCGTCGCCAGTCCATCGAGGCCCAGGACCGGCAGCCGCCCGGCCGCGAGCTCGATCGCCAGCGGCAGGCCTTCGAGCGCGGCGCAGATCTCGCGCGCCCGAGGTGACGCCGGATCGATGTCGACTCCGAGCGTGCGGGCCCGCTCCACGAAGAGGCGCAGCGCTTGCGCCTCCGCCAGCGAGCCGATCTGGATGCGCTGCTCACCGGCGATCCGCAGCGCCTCGCGCGAGGTGACGAGCCAGCGGGTCGCGCCCGTGGCCGCGAGCCGCGCGATCTCCCGCGCGCCGTCGGGGAGCAGATGCTCGGCGTTGTCGAGCACGACGAGGCGAGGCGCGTCGAGCGCGTGGCCGAGATCCGGCTGGCGCGCCCCGAGCGCCAGCGCGAGCGCCGCCGGCAGCTCGGCGGCCGTCCGGCACTCGGCGAGGCTGACGAACACCGCCTCCTCCCCCGCCGCTGCGACCCTCCGCGCGTGCTCGAGCGCGAGCCGCGTCTTGCCCACGCCCGCTCCTCCCACCAGCGTGACCCGCGTCCCGCGCTCGAACGCGGTGTCGATGGCGGCCAACTCGCGCTCGCGGCCGAGGAGCGCGCCGCCGGCGGAGGGGAGGCGCGCGGGCGCCCGCGCGGCCGGCACGAAGCGATATCCGATGCCGTGCGCGGTCACGAGATGACGCGGATGCCGTGGGTCGAGCTCGATCTTCTTCCGCAGCCGGGTGACCAGGTGATCGACGGCGCGGGTGACGACGCGCTCGGACATGCCCAGCACCTCGCGGTGGAGGACGTCACGCGAGACGTCGGTCCGCGGCGTACCGGCCAGCCGGCGCAGGAGCTCGGCCTCGTTGGTGGACAGTCGCGAGCGCCCCGAAGCCCGCACCACCATCCTGGCGTCGAGGTCGATCCACCCGTCCGCGAGCTCGAGCACTGCGCGCTCCGCTGTCGCCGCGTTCGCCATCGCGAAGGGCGGACGATAGCCCGCCGCGCGGTCTCCGGGGAATCCGCGTATCCGCCCGAGAGCGGGGGAGCGCGACTGCTACGATGTGACGCGCGTGGATGGCGAGAGCGCATACGTAGTGGCCATCACCCGCTGGGGCGCAGCCTTCGACGAGGAGCTTCCTGCCTTGGCGGCGCGGCTCGGCATCGTCGTCTACGACGCGCGTTTGCGGCTGGCGGGGCCGATCCCGGTCGTCGCCCTCCGCACCGCCGACGCCGGCGAGGCGAAGGCGCTGATGCAGTGGCTGCGGGAGCGAGGTCACGGCGTCGTGGGTTGCGACGCCTCGGCGGTCGTCTCCTCCGGCGCGATGATCGCTCCGCGCACGCTGCGCCTGTCGCCGGATGCGTTGGTGGCGCCGGTGGGGAAGGGAGAGCTCCGCGTGCCCTGGGCGTCCATCGTCGCGTTCGTGCACGCGGTCCTGGAGCGCGACACCGACCAGCGCACCGTCACCACGAAGCGCAAGCTCAGCCTGGGCCGCGCCGCGCTGACCGGCGGCCTCAGCTTCAGCAAGAAGGAGACGCGCGAGCACCACGAGGTCGCCAGCGAGCGCGAGCAGGTCCTCTATGTCTTCCGCGACGGGGACACGCCCTTGCTCCTGTGCGAGCACGGGCTCCGCTACGACACCCTCGGCGTGCCCCTCGCGCCGACCACGGCGGAGAACTTTCGCGCGCTCTGTCTCTTGCTGCGCGAGCGCGCCCCGAACGTGCCCTTCGACACGCGGCTCCTCACCGAGCGGCGCCGCGCCACCACCGTCCGCCGCACCGGCACCAGCAAGCAAGCCACCATCTCCACCAGCAACGCCGGCGCCACCGATCTGGCGGCGCACCTCCTCGCGCTGGCCCACGTCCGCGGCGCGCTCTGATCGCGCGGCCCGGGTGGCCGAGCGGAGGATTCGGTCGCGCGGGCCAGATGATGAATACTCCGGGGCAGTGCCGGGCGCGCGCATCGAAGAGCTGAGCTGGACCGAGGTGCGCCCGCGCCTCTCGCGGGGCGACGTCGCGGTCCTTCCCATCGGCGCCGCCGCCAAGGAGCACGGTCCGCATCTGCCGCTCGCCACCGACTGGCTGACGGCCGAGGCGCTCGGGCGCGCGCTGGCCGAGCGTCACGAGGTCGTGGTCTGGCCCACCCTCGGCTACGGCTTCTACCCGGCGTTCGTGGACTATCCGGGATCCACCAGCCTGTCCGAAGCCACCTTCGCGAGCGCGGTGCGGGAGCTGCTCGGCGATCTCGCCCGGGCGGGAGCGCGCGCCACCCTGATCGTGAACACGGGGATCAGCACCATCCGCCCGGTGGAGCGGGCGCTGCAATCCGCGATGGGGCTGGCCGGCGGCCGCGCGCGCGCCGCCCACGTCTACCGCGGCCGTCGCTACGGCGCGGCGCTGGCCGAGGTGAGCGAGCAGGCGCGCGGCGGGCACGCCGACGAGGCCGAGACCTCCATCCTGCGGTACCTGCACCCCGAGCGCGTCGACATGCGCCGGGCGGTCACCTGGACGCGGGAGATCCGGCCCGGGCGATGGAGCCCGGATGATCCCGAGAGCCCCAGCCATTCGCCGAGCGGCATCTACGGTGACGCCACCCTCGCCACGCCGGAGAAGGGCGCGCTCCTCTTCGCGGCCATGCTCGAGGACCTCGCGGCCCACCTCGCAGCGCTCCGCGGAGAGTGAACGGCCCCACCGCGCTCGGGCAATCCACCGATCAGTCGTCGTCGTCGTCGTCGTGAGACGCGTGCGCCGCGACGGCCGCGGGCTCGTCGGACGGTGCGAAGGCGCGCGCCGCCTGATGCTCGTAGACGAGCTTGCCGCCCTCGTGGCCCGCCCGGACGCCCAGTCCGGCTGCCACCACGCCGGCGAGGGCCGTGGCGGCCATCAACCCGCTCGCCGCACCGGGGCGGGCGCGGCCGAGTGCCAGCGCGGCGATGCCAATCGCCAGCGTGACACCGCTCACGATCTCGAAGAGCTCGGCCGCCTCCTCGTGCTCGTGGATGGCCTCTTCGGGGACCACCGACTCGACGACCTCCTCGTCCTCTTTGCCGAGCTGTATGGCGGCGAAGCCGGAGCCGACGACGACGGCCTGCATCAGCACGACGACGGCGAAGACGCCGGCGGGCGCCTTCTTGCGCCAGACCGCCCAGGCCAGCCCCACGGCGACGAAGGGGATCACCAGCGCGAGCCCGAGCGGGATGTGGACGATGGCGGGGTGAAGGGGAAGACCAAACATGCGAGACCTCCTGCGGGACAACGTGACGATCGGGGCAGCTCGCCACCATCGGCCGAATGACGGGTGTTGGCGTAAGGCACCGGAAGGACGAGACGTTTCACCCATGGACATGTCGAATGGCCAAGGCCGCCGCACCACCGTCGGCGTCATCCTGGTGGTGATCGCGATCCTCGTCGCCGTGGACGTAGCGACGGATCTCGCGTCCGGAACCGACCTCGTGCACGCGGCGTTGGAGCTGGTCGTGATCGGCGCTGCGGTCGCCGGCGCCGTCATGATGTGGCGGAGCGGCCGGCGCGAGGTCGAGGCCTTGCGCGCCGATCTCTCGGCGAGCCGCGCCGAGGTCGAGCGCTGGCGCACGGAGGCCAAGGAGGCTGTCGAGGGCCTCTCGATCGCCATCGACCACCAGTTCGACCGCTGGAGCCTGACGGGCGCCGAGCGCGAGGTCTGCCTGCTGCTGTTGAAGGGGCTGAGCCTCAAGGACGTGGCGATCGTCCGCTCCACCAGCGAGCGCACGGCCCGCGAGCAGGCCCGCGCCATCTACAAGAAGAGCGCCCTCGCCGGGCGCGCCGAGCTGGCCGCCTTCTTCCTCGAGGATCTGCTCGCGCCCCGCACGCCGGTCGAGCGGAGCTGATCGCGGGCCGGTCGCCGCGCGGCGCCGCTCGAGCCGTCACCGCCGCGCGTCCCTGCGGCCGACTCACAGATGCCCGCAACCGAAAAAGTCACAGATGCCCGCGACCGACTCACAGATGCCCGCGGCCGACTGAAGGAGCTCGAAGGTTCGCCGCGTCGCCGAGCGCATCTCGCGACGGGGCGGACGAGGCAGAACGCGGCGCGGTATGCTGGCCGCGACCATGTCCTTCTTCCGCCGACACCTCGCCGCGTTCGCTGCCCTCACCCTCGCCGCGTGTCATTCGACACCGGCGGCCACCGACGCGGGGCAGTCCGACGCCGGTCCGCCCGACGACGCCGGCGCGCCCGACGCGGGCTCGACCGACGCCGGTCACCCCGCCTGCGGCACGGCGTCCGGCTCGCTCCCGGACGAGACTGACCACCATCGCCTACCACGACGGAACGGGCGTCGCGTCCATCGGCGCCCAGACGTGGACCGTCACCGTCAACGGCAACATGTACCGGATCCCGGACCAGGAGACCTTCGAGCAGAGCCGCTTCGAGATCGCCCGCCCGGCCCGCATCCACGGCTTCCGCGTCCAGTGGGCCGAGCTCGGCGACACCCCGCCCGCCGGCGAGCTCGAGGCCGGCCTCTACGAAGACTTCGGGCACAACGGCTTCGACATGTGGAGCCAGAACCCGCTCTGGATCGGCACCCGCTGCGAGGAGGACATCGACTCGGACGGCTGGCTCACCTACGTCTTCGATTCGCCGGTCGAGGTCGCGCAGCCCGGCCTCGTCTACGTCGGCCACTTCCGCGCTCCGGGCGACCCGGCCTGGCTCTTCGACGGCAGCACCGACGACCCGATGGGCGCCTGCAATCTCTTCGAGGAGTGCCGCAGCTCCGTGAACATGCCGCAGGCCGAGCGCGGCGCGTTCTTCAACGGCGTCACCCTCGCCGTCCCCTTCGACTACATGGTCGAGCTCCTCGTCGAGTACACCGAGCCCGAGCTCGACCCGAGCGAGCGCGTGTTCACGCCGGTGGACGGCGTCGACGTGGCCAACCGCGTCGCGTTCGGCGACTTCGACGCCGACGGGTGGGACGACTTCATCACCACCGGGCCCATCCTCTATCACAACGAGGGGGACGGCACGTTCACCGACGTCACCGACGCGAGCGGCATCGCCGGCGTGGCGGCCGGCGCGGCCGGCGTGTGGGGCGACTACGACAACGACGGCTGCCTCAATCTCTTCCTCTTCGACGAGTCCACGACCGTGGCCGACGCCCTGATGCACAGCGAGTGCGACGGCACCTTCACCGACGTCACCGCCGCCGCCGGCATCGTCGACATGGAGAGCTACGAGGACTGCGGCGGCGACGCGGCGAACGTGCGCGCGCCGACGCCGGCCGCGGCCTGGGTCGACCTGGACGCCGACGGCTTGCTCGACCTCTACCTCGCCAACTTCATCTGCTGGACGACCCACAACACCTACGTCGACACCGTCTTCCACAACCTGGGCGACGGAACCTTCGAGGAGTGGACCGGCACGCGCGGCTTCACCAGCGAGCAGCAGGCCAGCCGCGGCGCGGCCCCCATCGACCACGACCGGGACGGCGACATCGACATCCTGGTCAACCGCTACCGGCTGGAGCGCAACTCCTTCTACGAGAACCAGGGCGACGGCACCTTCCTCGAGGACGCGCTCGACGTGGGCCTGGGCGGCATCGGCACCACCATCGGCGGCACCACCTGGTACGGCCACACCATCGGCGTGGCCTGGGGCGACCTCGACGCCGACGGCGACTTCGACGTGGTGCAGGCCAACCTCGCGCACCCGCGCTTCTACAACTTCTCGAACAAGACGCAGGTGCTGCTCAACGACGGCAGCGGCCACTACATGGACAACGGCGGTCGCTGGCTCTTCCCCCACGGCGACAACGGGCTCCGCTACCAGGAGACCCACTCGGTGCCCTCGCTGGCCGACTTCGACCGCGACGGCGCGCTCGACATGGTGATCACCTGCATCTACGACGGGCGCCCGACCGACTTCTACTGGGGCAACGGCGACGGCACCTTCCGCCTCGACGTCTTCCACGCCGGCATCACCACCCTGAACGGCTGGGGCGTCGCCACCAGCGATTGGGATCACGACGGCGACCCCGACCTCGCGGCCAGCGCGCTCTACACCAACGGCGCGAGCGGTGGGCACTTCCTCTCGGTGCGGGTGGTCGGGAACGTGGCCGCCAACCGCGCCGCCATCGGCGCCATCGTCTCGGTGACCAGCGGCGGCCAGACCCAGCTCCGCTACGTCGAGGGCGGGACCGGTCAGGGCTGCCAGGACTCCATGTACCTGCACTTCGGGCTCGGCGACACCACCGTCGTCGACGCCATCGAGGTCGACTTCCCCGGCGGCGGCCACGTCTCCTTCAGCGGCCCCTTCGACGCCGACCAGCGCCTCTGGCTCTACGAAGACGGCACGTCCGCCACCGGCTGGGCCCCGCCCGCGCCCTGAGCTCGCCGGGCAGTGATCCGCCGGGCAGTGATCCGCCGGGCAGTGATCCGCCGGGCAGTGATCCGCCGCGCAGGGAGCCGCGGCTCAGCGCGTCCCGGCGTCGGCCGCAGCTGGCGCGGGCAAGAGCAGCACGTGATCGAGGGCCAGCCGCGCGCCGCCTTCGATGTCGAAGGTGATCGACGGCGCGAGCGCCGAGGAGGGAACGGTGAAGCGGTGCTCGGCCCACTCGCCGTCGACGTGGACGGGCGGCAGCGCGTGCTCGCCGAGCGAGGCGTGGACCTCGGCCGCGTAGCCCTCGTCCACCCGGCGCGCGCGGAGGAGCACCACCACTTCGGTGGCGTCGCGTACGGCCGCGGGGAGGGCGAGCCGGAGCACGACGCGCGGCGCGGCGGTCTCGCAGAACGTCCGGTTCAAGAACTGCGAGTCCTCGTCGCCGGGCCGCAGCGACCGGCAGTGACGGAGCCCCTGGCCCCGCCCGCGAGGTCCGACGTCCAGCCCGCCGGCCGCGTGCCCGACCGCGCCCAGCCTCACCAGCGACTCCCCCGCGCTCGGCAGTCGGTCCGTCGCCGCCGCGCGGACCAAGGCTCCGACGGCGCGGCGGTCCCCGAGCTGCCCCAGCGCCCGCGCGCTCGACTCGCGGACCGTGCTGTGCCGCGCGTGGGCGAGCTGGTCGACCAGCGGCTCGAACGCGCGCGGATCGCCGAGCCGGCCGAGCGCCAACACCGCGCGGCGACGCAGTCGCATGTCCTCGAGCAGGTCCAAGAGCGGGTCCACCGCGCGCTCGTCGTGGCCGAGCCCGAGCAGCCTCACCGCCTCGAAGCGCAGGTGGATGTCGAGCGAGGTGTCCGGCAGCGCCTCGATCAGCACCGGCACCGCCGCCGGATCCGAGAGGCGCCCGAGCCCGATCGCCGCGCGGACCCGCCGCTCGAAGGGGCCTTCGTCGATCGCCTGGCTCAACGCCGGCCGCACGCGCCGCTGCCCCAACCAGCCGAGGGAGATGTTCGCCTCGGTGGCCACCTCGGAGACCGGCGAGCGCGCCGCCCGCGAGAGACTCGGCACCACGTCCGCGTCGGCGAGGCTGGCCAAGAGCCGCGCCGCCTCGGTGCGCATGGCCGGCGGCGCCTGCTCGTCGAGCATCAGCGTGGCGAGCTCGGGCGCGGCCGAGCGATCGGCCAGCCGCCCGCGGTAGAGCGCCGACGCGTAGGGATCGTCGTCGGCGTCGGCCAGCGAATCGAGCCACGCGTGGAGCTCCCCCGTCAGCGCGCGGACCCCCTCCGGCCGATCGTCGGCGAGGTTCTCCCGTTCACGCGGATCGCGGACCAGATCGTAGAGCTCGCTGGTGCCGAAGCGCAGATCCGCGATCAGCTTGTTCGGCCAGGCCACCACCATGTGCTTGGTGCCGGCCGAGGCGAACGCCGGACCGAGCTCTTCCGGCGCGCCGTCGAGCAGCGGCCTCAGATCGTGGCCCTGCATGGTCGGCGGCGCCGGCACGTCGACCAGTCCGAGGATCGTCGGCGCGATGTCGACGAGCTCCACCGGCTCCGCCACCCGGTGCGGCGCGAGGTCCGGCACGGCGATGATGAGCGGCACCCGGATCTGCTCCTGATACACGCTCGAGCCGTGATAGACGCCGCCGTGATCGCGGAACTCTTCACCGTGGTCGGCGGTGACGATGATGATCAGCGGCTGCTCGAGCTTCTCGCGCGCCTCGCGCACCAGCCGTTCGAACGCCCGGTCCACGTGGCGGATCTCGCTGTCGTAGCGCTCGACGTCGCTCGTCCCGAACGAGGTGTCGCGGTAGGGCTCGTGGACGTCGAAGTAGTGCGCCCAGAGGAAGCTCGAAGGCTCGCCCGCCTCGACGATTCGATCGAATCTCCGAGAGCACCTCGTCGGTCTTCTCTTCGGCGGAGGTGTTGCGGTGCGAGAGCCGGCCGAAACCGAACTCCCCGTCGCGATAGCGCGCCAGCCGTGCGCCGTCGGTGTGGAAGATGCCCTGCGTGTAGAACGCAGCGCAGTGCCGGCCGACCGTGCGCAGCACGCTGGCGACCGTCTCCTCCGGCAGCGGCAATCCGAGATCGGCGCGCTGGTAGAGATAGCCGGACGTCATCAGCGACGAGAGCGAGTAGCTGCTGTGCGGCGCCTGCGCGTAGGCCATCTCGAAGACGACCGATTCGGCGGCGAAGCGGTCGAGCGCGGCCGAGGTCGGACGAGTCCGATAGCCGTAGAGGCCGAGATGGTCGGCGCGCAGCGCGTCGATGGTGACCAGCAGCACGTGCGCGTCCTCGAGCACCGTGCCCGACACCGACGCGTGGCGCTCTCGCCGGGCGCGACGCGCGCGGTCCACCTCCGCCGTCGATGCGTGGCTGCGGCGCCGCGCCAGCGCCGGGCCGAGGGCGAGCATCAGCGAGCGCGACGCCGGCGCGCGGGGCGAGAGCAGCGCGACGCGCACCGTCTGGTTCGTGTCGAGGGTGATCACGTCGAGGACGAGCACGCCCGTCAAGAGCGCGATCGCCGCCAGGCCGAGGGCGGGCGCCTGCTCTTCCCAACGCCGGGCGCGCCGCGAGCCCACGGCGACGATGGCGACGGCGAGCGACGCGCTCAGCCAAGCGGCCAGCGTCAGCACGCCGTGGAGGTACTCGTAGTGACCGGGGAGGACCGCCTGATCGATCGTCGAGAGCGACAACGCGAAGGCGAGCAGCCCCGCCACGACGAGGCCGGCCCTCCGGCGTGATGCGCCGGCGCCGAACGAGAGCAGACGCCGTCCGGCCCGGAGCGCGACGTAGCCGCAGGCGAAGAGGCAGAGCGCGGCCAGCGCGACCCAGAGTGGCCGCATCGGCAGCCGCGACGCGCTCCCGCCCGTGAAGAGCAGCCACGCCACCGCCAGGATGGCCGGACTGGCCAGCAGCAAGAAGGGAGTGGGCCAGAGACGCGGCGCCCAGCGCTCCTCCGAACCGAGCCGCGTCGCCAGCCGGCGGACGGGCGATTCGGAGGCAGCGTCCACGGCGCCGAGCAGCGAACCGGCCAGCGCGCCGACCGGAATCTCCAGCGCCAGGAGCCGCAGCGCCAGCGCCGCACGATCGGAGAGCGCCGGCAACCACAGCCAAGATGCGCCGAAATCCGCGAGCGCGACCAGCAGCGCGCCGGCCGCGCCGAGTAGAGCGCATCGCGAGGCCGCCCGGAACATGACCGCCAACGATGGCCGCCAACGGCAGCCCACGCCAGAAAACGTCACGCGTACCCGGTCGAATCACCCACGGCGACTGCACGCGAGGACACCTCGGCTGGGTCGATGCCCTGCACGCCGACGCCGCACGGCAACCGCGCTCCCCGCCGAGCGGGGACCCGCACCTCCGAGGGTCGACGTCCCGGCGAACGCGTCCCCATGCGGCTGACCTCGAGCAATCCTCTCACGGTCGACCTCGGGTTCCGTGGGAGCAAGCGCCCCAGCGTCCCGAAGGTCGAGCCGGCGCCGTGCGGGGCGGGTGACCGGTCCCGCGGCGCGTGGCAGAAGGCGGGGATGCCGCGAGCATGGACCCTCGTCGACGCCGCCGACACGCCGGAAGGGCGGCTGGAGCTCCGCCAGCGCGGCGCGCGGGACTTCATGATCACCGTCGCGGGGCGGGTGCTGATGACCAGCACGCACACGCGCTCCGAGATCGCGCTGGCCGAGCTCCCCTGCCGGCGGCTTCACGAGAAGGCGCGTGTGCTGATCGGCGGGCTCGGCCTCGGGTTCACGCTCCGCGCCGCGCTCGATGTGTTGCCGACGTCGGCGAAGGTCACCGTCGCCGAGCTCAACCCCGTCATCGTCCGCTGGTGTCGGGGGCCGGCCGCCATCCTCAGCGGCGACGCGCTGGCCGACCCGCGCGTGGACGTAGTCGAGGGCGACGTCACCGACTCCATCCGCGCCGGGAAGGGCGCGCTCGACGCGATCCTCCTCGACCTCTACGTCGGCCCGGGCCCCATCCCCCGCGGGACGGTCGACCCGCTCTACGGCGCCGAGATCCTGGCGCGCACCTTCGAAGCCCTGCGGCCCGGCGGTGTCTACGCCGTGTGGGGCGAAGCGCCGGACACCGCGTTCGAGCGGCGGCTGCGCGAGGTCGGGTTCGACGTGAAGCGCGAGCTCGTCCGTGGCGGCGGGCCCACCCACGTCGTGGTTCTGGCGACGCGCCGTGTCTCGAGCGACGCGCGCTCCTGAGCCCCGAGCACCGACCGGCGGCGGGGCGGGCTCTTCTGGGCCATACTCCGCCGCCATCATGCAGCATCTGATCGAGAAGGCGGCCATCCTCCACGAGGCGCTGCCCTACATCCGGCGCTTTCACGGGCGCACGTTCGTGGTGAAGTACGGCGGTCACGCCATGGTCGACCCGGAGCTGGCCGACAGCTTCGCGCGCGACATCGTGCTGATGAAGTTCGTGGGGCTGAACCCGATCGTGGTGCACGGCGGCGGCCCGCAGATCGATCAGCTCCTGAAGACGATGGGCGTCGAGTCCGAGCGCATCGACGGCCTCCGGGTGACCGACGAGCGGACCATGGAGGTCGTCGAGATGGTCCTCGGCGGCAAGATCAACCAGGCCATCGTGTCGCTCATCTGCAAGCACGGCGGGCACGCGGTCGGGCTCAGCGGCAAGGACGACGGCTTCATCCTGGCCGACAAGGTCGACTCGATGCGCACCAAGAGCGGCCGCGAGGTCGATCCGGGTCGCGTCGGTGCGGTCCGCGAGGTGCATCCCAAGATCGTCCAGCAGCTCGTCGGGGGCGGGTTCATCCCGGTCGTGGCGCCGGTCGCGGTCGACGAGGAGGGCCGCTCGCTGAACGTGAACGCCGACACCGTCGCCGGCGCCGTCGCCTCGGCGCTCGGCGCCGAGAAGCTGGTGCTGATGACCGACATCGAGGGCATCCGCGGCCGCGACGGCAACGTGGCGTCGTCGCGGACATGCGCCGAGATCGAGCAGCTCATCGAGGAGGGCGTCATCGAGGGCGGGATGATCCCGAAGGTGCGCTGCGGCCTCGACGCCATCGCGAACGGCGTGCAGAAGGTCCACGTCATCGACGGCCGCACCCGCCACGCCTGCCTGCTCGAGATCTTCACGGACAGCGGCGTCGGCACCGAGATCGCGGCCTGAGCGGATCCGCGGCCCGCTTCGGCTCCGGGCCGTCCGGCGCGGTCGATCGGTCCTCTGGCGCCCCTCCAAGCGGTCCAGGCACGCGCCGGGGCGCTGTGGTAGAAAACGCCCCCGATGACGACGAACGCCGAGCTGCTCGACAAAGCCCAACACGCCCTCTTGCCCAACTACCGGCCGCCGCCTTTCGTGCTCTCCGAAGGGCGCGGCTGCCGCGTGCGCGACGTGGAAGGGAACGAGTACTTCGACTTCTCGGGTGGGATCGCGGTGCTCTCGGTCGGCCACGCGCACCCGGTGCTGGCGAAGGCGATCGCGGAGCAGGCCGCGGAGCTCCTGCACACGTCCAACCTCTTCTACAACGACGAGGCCATCGAGCTGGCGGCCGCCATCACGGCGCGCACGCCCTTCGACCGCGTCTACTTCGCCAACAGCGGCGCCGAGGCCAACGAGGCGCTCTTCAAGCTCGCCCGCCGCTGGCACTACGAGCACGGCCGCCCCGAGCGCGTGGAGGTGGTCGCCGCCGAGCACAGCTTCCACGGCCGCACCATGGGCGCGCTCTCGCTGACCGGGCAGCCCAAGTACCACAACGGCATGGAGCCGCTGGTCCCCGGCGTCCGGCACGTCCCCTACAACGATCTCGACGCGCTCCGCGCCGCGGTGACCGAGCGCACCGCCGCCGTCCTGCTCGAGCCGATGCAGGGGGAGGGCGGCCTGATCATCGGTGAGACCGACTACCTGGAAGGCGCGCGGGCGATCTGCGACGAGCACGGCGCGCTCCTCTTCTTCGACGAGGTGCAGACGGGCTACGGGCGCACCGGTCGCTTCCTCGGCCGCGAGCACAGCGGCGTCGTCCCCGACGGCTGCGCGCTCGCCAAAGGCATGGGCGGAGGCTTCCCCATCGGCGGCATCGCCATCCGCGAGCCCTTGGCCGACGGCCTCCCGCCCGGCAGCCACGCGAGCACCTTCGGCGGCAATCCGCTCGCCTGCGCGGCCGGCCGGGCGGTGCTCCGCATCATCGACGACGAGGGGCTGATCGAGAACGCCGAGCGCATGGGCGCGCGGCTCGGAGAGGGGCTCTTGGCCATCGCCGGCGATCCGGCGGCGCCGGCGGCGGTCGAGGCGCGCGGGCTGGGGCTCTTGCGGGGCATCCGGCTCGCGGACGGCGTGGACGCGCGGACGGTCCTCGGCCGGCTCCGCGACGAGAAGCGGATGCTGGCGTCGATCGCGGGCGGGACGGTGATCCGACTCGCGCCGCCGCTGAACGTGACGGCGGAAGAGGTCGACGACGCGTTGGCCCGGCTGGGTGCGCTGATGTTGGAGATCGAGGCGTGACGAAGCACTTCTTGACGCTTTTCGACACGAGCGCCGCCGAGCTGACGCGGCTGCTCGAGCGCGGCGCCGAGCTGGCCCGCCTCCGCGGCACCGCGGATCACCCCCGCCCGCTGGCGGGCAAGAGCGTGGTGGTCCTGCTGGAGAAGGCCTCGACCCGCACTCGGCTCTCGTTCGAGGTCGGCATCGCGGAGCTCGGCGCCCAGCCGATCACCATGCTGGCCAAGGACAGCCAGCTCGGCCGCGGCGAGCCCATCGCCGACACCGCCAGGATGCTCTCGGGCTACGCGCACGGCGTGGTGTTTCGCACCTTCGGCCACGAGCGGGTCGCCGAGCTGGCGGAGAATGCCTCGATCCCGGTGATCAACGGCCTCTCGGACACCTACCACCCGTGCCAGCTCCTGGCGGATCTGATGACCGTGCGCGCCCACACGGAAGGCCGCCTCGAGGGCGTGCGTGCGGCCTGGATCGGCGACGGCAACAACATGGCGCACTCGTGGATCCTCGCCGCCGCGCGGACGGGGCTCTCGTTGCGGCTGGCTTGCCCGGAAGGCTACGAGCCCGAGCCGGCCATCGTCGCCCGGGCGCAGGAGCTCGGCGCCGACGTCGAGGTCGTCCGCGATCCGCGCGCGGCGGTGGAGGGCGCTCGCGTGGTGACCACCGACGTCTGGACCAGCATGGGACAGGAGGCCGAGAACGAGATCCGCCTGCGGGCCTTCGCCGGCTATCAGGTGAACGCCGCGCTGATGGCGCACGCGGCGGACGACGCGATTCTTCCTCCACTGCCTGCCCGCGCACCGTGGCGAAGAGGTGGCCGCCGAGGTCATCGACGGCCCGGCCTCGCGGGTCTGGGAGGAGGCCGAGAACCGGCTCCACGGCCAGAAAGCGCTGCTCGAGTGGCTGGTGGGCGCGTCGGCACGGGTGGGGTAGTAATTCACTGGTGCTACACGTCCAGCTCGGGCTTCCGGCCATGTGCGTATCGGTGGTAGGTTCGGGTGCTCCTTCCCACCCGAGTCGTTCGATCCGATGGCCCTCCCGAGCGCCCGCGTCCCACGGCTGATCGCCGGCGTGGACCTCACGAAGCTCCCGCTCTCTCCGCTGGAGGGCTTCGTCCTTTCCCGCATTGACGGGATGGCGCCGCTCGCCGTTCTCGCGGACCTGACGAACCTGGACGAGAGCCAGGTCGAGGGCATCGTCGCGCGCCTCATCGAGCTGGGCGCCGCGGAGTGGGTGCGAGAGTCGGTCAGTCTGCCGCGCGCGACGGGCCGGGCGGCCACGCTCACGCCGAGCGCGCCGGTTACCGTGCCCACGTCGCTTCGCCAGGGGATGCCGGCCGCGCGCGTGAACGTGCCGCGCCCCATCCGCCCTGCGCGGCCGCGGAGCCCGTCGCCCGTGGGGGCCTACAAAGGCAAAGACACGGCCGCGGAGCAGGTCGACACGTCGCGGAGCTCCGTTCTGCCGAGCGCGATCCCGCGGGCGTCGCACACCGGCACGCGCCGTCCCGTGGGCGAGCTCGAAGAGGTCGAGGAGCTCGGCGCCGCGGACACCATGCCGCCGCCCGAGCCCGAGCCGCTCTTCGATCCGCCCGTGGAGAGCGACTTCCCGGCGAGTGAAACGGCTCACCCGGCCACCCCACCGCCAGCGTCGAACGGCGCGGGTGTCGATCCCTACGCCTGGGCCGTCTCGGGCCAGCGGGGGAGCGAGCGGCCGCCCGCGTCGGTACGGTCGAGCGCGCCGCCGCCGGCAGGCGGCTCGAGCATCCCGCCCTCGTCGGCCGCGAGCGAGCCTCCGAGCTGGGCCAGCGAGCGCCCGAGCCGGGGCAGCGAGTCTCCGCGGGAGCCGAGGGCGGCCTCGCCATCATCGCGTCCGAGTCCGCCTCCGTCCGGTCGCGGGAGCGAGCGTCCGAGCGTCAACCGCGTGAGCGAGCGTCCGCGGGAGCCGAGGGCGGCCTCGCCATCATCGCGTCCGAGCGCGCCTCCGTCCGGTCGCGGGAGCGAGTCTCCGAGCGTCAACCCTGTGAGCGAGTCTCCGCGGGAGCCGAGGGCGGCCTCGCCATCATCGCGTCCGAGTCCGCCTCCGTCTGGTCGCGGGAGCGAGCCTCCGAGCGCCAACCGCGTGAGCGAGCGTCCGCGGGAGCCGGGGGCGGCCTCGCCATCATCGCGTCCGAGTCCGCCTCCGTCCGGTCGCGCGAGCGAGCCTCCGAGCGCGCCTCCCGCGGCGGGTGCCGCGCGCTCGAGCGCGCCTCCGTCGGCGAGCGCGCGCCCTCCTTCGAGCGCGCCTCCGTCCGGTCGGCCGAGCGAGCGCCCGAGCGCTCCCCCGTCCGGCCAAAGCCGGGGGCCTTCGTCCCCGACCGTCGGGCGCGAGGAAGCGGATCTCGACCTCGACGCCGACCGTCGCAAGCGCATCGACGACCTCTACGTCGCGTTGGACCTGCTCGACCACTACCGGGTGCTGGGGATCCAGCGCGATGCCCAGCGGGCGGAGGTGCGCGCGGCCTATTTCCAGCTCTCGAAGGTCTTCCACCCGGACACGATGTTTCGGAAGCGCCTCGGCTCGTACAAAGCCAAGATGGAGGCGATCTTCCAGCGCCTCACCGAGGCGTACGAGGTCCTGGGCAAGAAGCGCCCGCGGCAGGAGTACGACCGCTACCTCGCGTTGCAGGACCGCACCCGCGCGGTCGAGGCGACCCTCCACGACGAGCCCAGCCCGAGCGTCGAGGCGACCGAGGAGCCCGAACCGCCGAGCTCGGAGGAGGCGCGGCCGAGCCCCCAGCCGGCCGCCGAGCCGCCCTCGCAGCCGGCCAAGAGGAGCGAGCCGACCGAGCGCGGGCGTGCGCTGGCCCGCGAGCTGATGGCCAAGAAGCTCCGCCACGCGGCCCGTGCGTCCCACGGCGCGAGCCACACCGCCCGGCCCGAGCCTCCGCCCGAGCGCGCGAAGGAGCCGGTCGACAAGGGGCAGGTCCTCCGGAGCTTGGCCAGCTCGCTGCGAGCCAGCGCCTCGCACACGGGAGGCTTCGACCGGGCGCAGCGCCACGTCCTGACCGCGCGCCGGGCCGAGCGGGACGGAGACCTGGCGGCGGCCGCCGCCGAGCTGCGCCTGGCGATGACCCTGGCGCCCGAGCGAGAAGACCTGCGCGCCGAGTACGCGCGCATCAACGGGGAGCTGGCCTCCTCGCTCGCCACCTCCTACGAGGAGCAGGCGCTCTACGAACAGCGGCACGGAAAGTGGGCCGCGGCGGCGCTCTCGTGGGTCAAGGTGGCGGAAGGACGTCCCGACGACGCCCGGGCCGCGCGCAACGCCGCCGAGGCGCTGGTCGAGGCCAAAGGAGACCTGCACAAGGCCAAGGAGCTCGCGCAGCGCGCTTCCGACCTCGCCCCCGACGACGTCGAGAACCTGCGCGCGCTGGGGAGGGTGTACATTGCGGCGGGGCTCGCCCTCAATGCACGGCGCGTGCTACAGCGCGCCGCGGTGCTGGACCCGGACGACGAGATGGTCGAGAATCTCCTCCGCGATCTGGACCGCTAGCCTGGCATGACGCCTTTACACGCCGACGACGCAACGATTTCGACACAGCCGCTGGGCGCGTCGTCGCTCCGTGGTGGACGACCGCGGCAGTAGGAGACCCGGATGGAGAAGGTCATCGGGATCGACTTGGGGACGTTCAACTCCTGCGTGGCGGTGGTCGAGGGTGGGACCCCGATCGTCATCGCGAACCGGGGTGGCTACAAGACCACGCCCTCGATGGTTGCCATCACGGAGGCGGGCAAGCGGCTCGTCGGGCACATCGCCAAGCGCCAGGCCGTCACGAACGCCGAGAACACGGTCTACGCGGCCAAGCGACTGATTGGCCGCAAGTTCGACAGCAGCCAGGTGCAGAACGCGATGGCGTCGGTGCCCTTCCGCATCGTGGAGGGCCCGCACAACGACCCGCGCATTCAGCTCCGGGACAAGGTCTACAGCGTCCCGGAGGCCAGCGCGATGATCCTCCAGGAGATGAAGATCATCGCCGAGGACTACCTCGGCGCGGAGGTGGAGAAGGCCGTCGTCACCGTCCCGGCCTACTTCAACGATGGCCAGCGGCAGGCCACCAAGGACGCGGGCGCCATCGCCGGTCTCGACGTCATCCGCATCATCAACGAGCCCACGGCGGCGGCGCTCGCCTACGGCTTCGGCAAGAACATCGACCGCACCATCGCGGTCTACGACCTCGGGGGCGGCACCTTCGACATCTCCATCATGGAGATCAGCTCGACGGGCGTGTTCAAGGTCGTCTCGACGGCAGGCGACACCTTCCTCGGCGGCGAGGACTTCGACCAGCGCATCATCGACTGGCTGGTCGAGGGCTTCCGCGAGGAGCACGACATCGATTTGCGGCAGGACCGAATGGCCCTGCAGCGCCTCAAGGACGCGGCCGAGAAGGCCAAGTGCGAGCTCTCGAGCGTGGTGGAGACGGAGGTGAACCTCCCCTTCATCATCTCCAGCGCCCGCAACGAGGCGCTCCACCTGCAGCGGCTCTTGACCCGCGGGCAGCTCGAGGACCTCACGGAGGATTCCGTCGCCCGCACCGTGCAGATTTGCGACATGACCCTCGAGGAAGCCGGCCTCGACAAGGAGGACATCGAGGACGTCGTCCTGGTCGGCGGCATGACCCGCATGCCGCGCGTGCAGCAGGCGGTCGCCGACTTCTTCGAGCGCGAGCCCTGCAAGGGCGTCCACCCGGACGAGGTGGTCGCGCTCGGTGCCGCCATCCAAGGCGCGGCGCTGGTCGACGAGACCCACGACATGGTCCTCCTCGACGTCACGCCGCACACCCTCGGCATCATGGTCGTGGGCGGCTACTTCGAGGAGCTCATCCCGCAGAACAGCACCGTTCCGACCTCGCGCTCGAAGATCTTCACCACCGTCCGGGAAAACCAGACCGCCGTGAAGATCCTGGTCATGCAGGGCGAGTCGCGGCGCGCCGACGAGAACGAGCTGCTCGGCGAGTTCATCCTCACCGGCCTGCGTCGCGCGCCGGCCGGGCAGGTCGAGGTCGAGGTCACCTTCGAGATCAACGCCGACGGCATCGTCAGCGTCCACGCGAAGGACCTCGAGACGGGCAAGGCGCAGTCGATCACCGTCACCTCGACGAGCGGCCTGACCGAGGACGAGCTGTCGTCGATGATGACCGACGCGCGCGACTACGCCGTGGCGCGCCGGGCCGACGAGGACCTCGAGCGGGCCAAGCAGGAGGCGGAGACCCTCATCGCCGACATCGAGCGGCTCTTCCCGAAGGTCGAGGAAGTAGTCGCTGGGAGCGACTTCGGGCGCGACGCCATCGAGAAGGCCCGCGCGGTGGTCGAGCGCGCTCAGCAGCTGATGACGCAGGGGGACTCGGACGGGCTCAAGGAGCAGATTGATGCGCTCGCCCGCACCCAGCGGATGTTCAAGGGCGTGGTGGGCAAGATCGCCTGATTGGACGGACGCATGAGCCAGGGCGACGATCCGGAGCGACCCACTTCCCGTTTTCCGAAGCGTCCTCGGGTCACGCTCAAGTGGGATGCGTCCCCGCTCGCTCTTCCCGAGGAGCCGGGTGGCGAGGCCGTGCCGCCGGAGCCGAGCGTCGCACCCGTGCCCGGCGTGGAGTCGAGCCATCTGGCGCTGCCGGTGATCGATCCCGAGGCCGACGCCGAGGCGCTCTCTCGCGTCGAGTCCAAGCCTCCTTCCGTGGCGCCGCCGGAGCTCGTGGATGGTGTCGACGCGTGGGAGCGCCAGCTCCCGACCTTGACGCCCCCGCCTTTTCGACCGCCCTCGTCCGTGCCTCCGCCGCTGCTCGAGGAGGACGAAGGGGGCGCGCTCGATCTGGTGGATTGGCGTTCGCGGCCGGCCATCCCGGTCGGCGACCTCGCCGTGGAGATGAGCGATCGCTACGCGCTCGGCGACTACACGGCGGCGCTCCGGATCGCGGAGCTGCTGATCGGCAAGAACCCCGACGACGAGCTCGCCAACCGCACCGCCGAGGGCTGCCGGGAGCGCCTGCTCGCCCTCTACCGCTCCCGCCTCGGCTCGCTGGCGCGGGTGCCCCGGGTGGCCGTCGACAACGCGCAGGTGCGCTGGCTTGGGCTCGACCACCGGGCCGCGTTCTTGCTCTCTCGCGTGGACGGCGACCACACCCTCGCCGAGCTGGTCGACGTCAGCAGCATGCCGCGCGTGGAGGCGCTGAAGACGCTGGTCGAGTTGCTCGAGCTGGGCGCGATTCGGTTCGCCGATTGAGCTCGACGTCGCCGGTCCACGTTGGCCGGCCGCTCGACGTCGAGCGCCCGATCGTGCGGCGTCGGGCCTCCTCGACCCGCATCTCGATCGGTACCCGCGTGTGGCGCCGCGCGGCGGCGGATGGGGCACCGCCCCCCGTCGTTCTCTTGCCGTGTCGAGAAACGCTCCTGATTTCC
Source organism: uncultured Pseudomonadota bacterium (assembly GCA_963832725.1). Taxonomy (GTDB): domain Bacteria; phylum Myxococcota_A; class Polyangia; order Polyangiales; family Sandaracinaceae; genus JAEZBP01. Next base: position 32,204 of record CAWHVG010000005.1, on the reverse strand, counting down.
AAGGTTTGTGATGGGTGGTTCCCCGCTTGCGGCGCTCTCTCGACGGGATTAATCTCGACAGTGTCCGGAACCGGTGCATGGGGGAGGGCGCGTCGCACGGCGGCGCGGAGCAAACGGGCGGACGGAGTGATAACGAATTGCCAGAGCCACTCGAAGGTCCAGGTCTCGAGCTGATCGCGATCCTCGTCGCGATCATCGGGGGAGCCGCGCTGGCCGCGCTGGAGGGAGCGCTCGCCGCATTCGGCGAGGTGCGCCTCTTGGCGGCCAAGGAAGAAGGCGGCGCCCTCGGTCGGGTCGCGTCGCGCGTGCTCGACGAGGGTACCCGGCTGACCACCCGCCTCCTCACGGGGCGGATCGTCGCGCTGGTGGTCGCGGTCGGCCTGACGGTCGACACGATGCACACGGCGCCGTGGTGGACCACCGCGATTGGCCTCGCCGGCGTGGCGCTGCTCTACGCCGCGCTGGCGGTCGGTCTCGGCGCCGTGGCGCGCGCCCGCGCGGTGACGTGGACGCTGCCGATGCTGCGCCTCTTACGCCCGCTGGAGCTCTCGGTGTGGCCGCTGGCCGCGCCACTGGCGGCGCTGGCGACCTTCCTCGACCGTCGTTTCCCCGCCGCGGAGCCCGAGCGCGATGACGATCACGCCGTGCGCGAGGTCGAGCACATGATCGAGCAGCGGGAGGAGAGCGGCTCGCTGCCCGAAGACTTCGCCGAGCTCTTGCTCAGCGTCCTGGAGTTCAAGGACACGGTGGCGCGCGAGGTGATGGTCCCGCGCACGCAGATGAAGGCGATCGAGATCGGCACCACCATCGACGAGGTGCTCGAGATCATCGTGCGCGAGGGTCACAGCCGCTATCCGGTCTATCGGGATCGCCCGGACCAGATCGAGGGCGTGCTCTACGCCAAGGACCTCTTCCGCATCCTGAAGAATGGCGATCGCGACAGGCATCGCTCGCTGCACCGGATCATCCGGCGGCCGGTCTTCTTCGTGGCGGAGTCCCACAAGATCGGGCAGCTCCTCAGGGAGATGCAGGCACGTCGCTTTCATCTCGCCGTGGTGGTGGACGAGTTCGGCGGCACCAGCGGCATCGTCACGCTGGAGGATATCCTCGAGGAGATTGTCGGCGAGTATCCGCGACGAGCACGACACCGAAGAGCCGATGCTGCAGGAGATCTCCACCGGCCGCTGGCTGGTCGACGCGAGCATCTCGATCTACGACCTCGGCGAGATCCTCGACGTGGACTTCGAGGACGACGAAGGCGACTTCGACTCGCTCGGCGGCATGCTCATCGAGCTCGCCGACCGGGTGCCGCAGGTCGGCGAGTCGGTGCATGCGCACGGCTTCGACTTCTCGGTCCGCGAGGCCGACGAGCGGCACGTGACGCGGGTCGAGATCCTCAAGGCGAAGAAGGCGAGCAGCGCCGTGCACGTCGCGGCGGAGTAGGGCGTGCTGCGAGCGGGGGAGAGTCGAGAGGAGCTGGGCGCGCTGCTGGGTTCCTCCCTCGGCGGCGCTGTCCTGGCTGTGGAGGCCGGACCCTGGGTGGCGGCGTTCGGAGCCGAGGTACGCGAGCTGGCCGCACCGGAGGGGGAGGTCCCCGAGCTGCCGGAGGGCATCCACGACGTGGCCATCGTCGGCGGGCTGGGCGCCGCCACGCCGCTCTCGATGGCGCGCGCGCTCCTCTCCGTCGTGCGGCCCGGCGGGGTGATCGCCTTCGCGCTCCCCACGACCCGTCAGGGGCTGAAGGGGGCGACCGGCTCGCTCATCGGGATGCTCCGGCGCAAGAAGCCCGTCCTCTTCGAGGAGCTCTGCGAGGCGCTCCTGATCGCGGGGCTGGTCGACGTGCGGGGCCGCGAGCTCTCGGACTCGTCGGGCACGAGCATCGTCTGGGCCACGGTGCGCTGAGCGCACGGCGCGCTCCGGAGGCGCCTCAGTACTCGACGGCGCCTCAGTGCTCGACGGCGCCTCAGTACTCGACGAAGGTCTGCTCGATCAGCGTCGTCCCGTCCGAGCGCGGCGTGATCACCCGCGTAGTGGGCCATCCCGCCTTCGGGCGCTGCACCGACGGAGCCGACGTTGATGACGCGCTGCTCCTCGAGATCGCGCTGGAAGGGCACGTGCGACGCGCCGCAGACGATGATGTCGGCGGGATTGCCGGCCAGCAACGCCAGGATCTCCTCGTCCTCGAGGTCGTGGGAGATCTCCACCATCGGGTCCGCCGGTGAGCCGTGGACCATGACGATTCTCGCTTCCGTCGACCAGAGGAATGCGTCGCTTCTCGGGCAGCTTCTCGAGGAACTTGAGCGCCAGCTCGCCGATGGCCTGGCGCGTCTCGCGGAAGCGTTCGGCCATGAGGCGCTGGGCTTCGTCGGCCGGCTGGAGCGCCTCGGGGCGCACCTCGATCAGGGCGTTGTCGCTGACGCCGCGCACGCACTTGGCGCCGACCTGCGAGAGCCGCTTGAAGACCTCCACCGGCTCCGCGCCGCCGAGCAAGAGATTGCCGGCCACGTAGATGTCCTTCACGCCCTGCCGCTCGAGCTCGGCCAGCACGGCGTCGAGCGCGCGGAGGTTGCCGTGGACGTCGGAGAAGAACGCCATCGGCGCCGATACGGGCCTAGTGGGCATCGCGCGCCCTCTCGTGTCGCCGCGCCGGCGACAGGGGGGCCGTCTGGCACGCGGCGTCGCCAGCTCGCGACGAGCTGCGGCCGGGGCTCATCGCGCCCGGCGATGCTCGGTCCGAGGTCTTGCGATCCGCCCTCGGGCGGCCATCGAGTCCGTTCATGCGCGGAGATGTAGCGCGCACGCCTCGCCGGCGCACCGCCGTGCGGGAAGCACCCGCACCCCGGGCCGTGTCGGAGGGGCACTTCGCACACGCGAGGGGACCGACGCCTGCCCGGCGGCTGGCGCTGCATCGGACGCGGCGCGCTCGCCGCCGTGTCGCGCCTCAGGGGCTCAGCGTTCGGTGCTCGGCCAGGTCCGCCTCCACGTCGGCCCGCGTGAAGTGCAGCGGGCGGTAGCGACCCTCGATCCAGTCTTCGGTGGTGTTTCCGAAGAAGGGGCTGTCCGGGTCGCCGGCGTTGCCGCGCGCGATCGTGACCTGCGCCAGGGGCACCCCGTCGTCGCCGAAGCCCGCCACCATCCGGTAGAGCGGGCCGCTGTGCGCCTCGAGCTGATCGACCGGCATGCCGCCGTGCAGGAAGTTCGCCGAGCTCACGTTGACCGTGCCCACGCCGCCGTCGGTCGGCATCCAGTCGCTCGGCAGCCGGTCGCCCCACTCGGCGCGGAAGCGCGCGCCGTGCTCGTCGCCCCAGCGGTAGCGCGAGGGATTGACGCCGCCGAAGCGCGTCTGGAGCTGCGACGCGGTCATGTCGAGCGCCCGCAGCACGATCGCGTGTGCGCCGAGCGAACCGACCACCGCCTCGGCGTTCGGGGTCTCGCCGAGGAGCGCGAGGATGGCCCACTTCATCGCGTAGATCGGGCTCTCGTCGAGGATTGCGTCGAAGACGAGCGAGGTGTCGTCGGACAGGGTCAGCTCGGTCGCGTAGAAGCTGAGCATGTCGAAGACGACCGGCGCCGACTCGTCACGGCGCATCTCGTGGTCCCAGTCGTGGAGGAGCGTGTAGAGCGACTCCAGCTCGGGCCGGTCGCGGAACTCCGCCAGCGCGTCGTCGGTCGGCACCGCCGCCCAGGCTTCGTCGAGGAGCGGCAGCAGGCGATTGGCCACCACGCTGTGGTCGTCCATCTGGAGCGCCTGCATCTGTTCGGCCGTGACGCTCCCGCTGGCGGTCAGCTCGCCGAGGCGCTGCTCGATCCGATGGGCGCGGGTGCCGGGGTCGAAGAACACGCCGAAGTACCAGGGATTGTCGTCTACGCGGCCGTCCGCCGTGAACCCGAAGGGGTCGTCGTTGGCGCTGGCGAGCCACCCGCGCTCGCCGCCGCGGCTGTGGGGGAGGCGCTCCGGTCCCAGCACGTCGCCGGTCCAGAACGAGCCGGCGTCATCGCCGTCGAGCATCGTGAAGTAGGCGCGCGTCTGCGGTCCGTCGCCGCGATCGGGCACGACCGGCGAGCTCCGATAGGCGATTCCGTCCGCGGTCGCGCCCACGAAGTTGAAGCAGCCGATCTCCATCGAGTCGACGGCGGCCTCGAAGTCCTCCAGCGTCTCGGCCCGATCGATGGCCAAGAAAGCCGACGCCTCGTGGGTCGGCGTGAAGCCGGTCCAGCGGTACATCAGGCGCCGGCCCGCGCCGGCGACCGGGATCGGGAGGATGTCGTCGGGCAGCAGCACGCCGTAGCCGGGCACTTCTTCCACGGTGATCGTCATCGGATCGGCGCCCGCCACCTCGATCACCTCGTCGTGCGCGTCGATGGCGATCGTCTGGTCGCCGACGTGGGCCGAGCCGCCGCTCACGCGCACCGACCACACGTCCGAGATGTCCGGGTAGTTGGTGGTCGCGGTCCAGGCGAGGTGGCGGTTGTGCCCGAGTTGCACGGCCGGCGTGCCCACGAACGAGAAGCCGGCCACGTCGAGGGTGCCGCCCATGTCCGCGCTGTTCAGGTGCTGCGCCCAGAAGAGCGAAGGGCTCCGCAGCGGTTGGTGCGGGTCACCGGCGATCAGCGGACGGCCGTTTTCGGTGTGGCGACCGTCGAGCGCCCAGTTGTTGCTCGCATAGGTCGCGGTGAGGCTCGGGACCAAGCGGAAGATCGCCTCGCGCAGGTGGGCGGCGAGCTCGGGCGAGATCGCGTCGCGCGAGATCGACGGCGGCGCCGCCACGAGAGGCGCGTTGGTCGACTCCATGGGCCGCTCCTCGGGCGGGAGCACGAACGCGTCGGTCAGCGGCTGCATGATCGGGATGTTCGCGAACGCATCGGGCAAGAAATCGCGGAGGACCGTCGCCAAGAGATCCAGCTCGAGCTGGTTGGCGTTCCCCCACAAGATCAGCTTGCCGACCGCGAAGGCGTCGCTCGGCTCCCAGGGCTCGGGCTGGTAGTCCAGCTCGTCCGGGCCGAAGCCGTAGGGGCGCGGCGCCGCGCCCGAGCGCACCTCCTCGATGCGCGCGTTCACCCCGGCGGTCCACGCGATGAGCAGCCCGTAGTCGTCGGGGCGCTCCTGCCGGGTCGAGTCCACCGCTTCGCGAGCCCACCGCTCGATGCCGACGGTACGCACCATCGCGTCGTCGCTCACGTAGTCCGCGCCGAGGACCTCGGCCCGCCGCCCGAGCGCCTGCCGGCGGGTGAGATCCATCTGGAAGAGGCGGTCGACCGCCTGCATGTAGCCCGAGGCGTAGAAGAGGTCCTCGTCGTTCTTCGCGTAGATGTGCACGACGCCCATCGAGTCGCGGAGCACTTCGACGTCGTCTCGGAGCGTGTAGGTATCGGTCGCGGGGCCACTCGGGCCCTCGCACGCGATCACGACCAGCGCGACGGCGGCGGTGAGAGCGCGCTCTCGCAGTCGTCCCATCTCTTCCTCCCGATTGGGCCTCTCGGCTGGGGGGAGTGTGCCCGACAACGGTGCGCCCGCGCGATGGGGTTGGCAGATGCGAAACCGCGGCTGGTGAGGATCACCAGCCACACGCGCGCGACCCGCCGCCGCGTTCCCTCCGTATCGGGTTGGTTTCGCTCGTGATCCCGATGGGTTGGTCGCATTCGATGGCGACCCGCTGCTCGTAAATTTGGCCCTGGTATGTAGGGAAAGGTACGATCGTTCTCGCGATGGGTACTCTGCCGCTCAAGCCTCCCGTGCGTGCGCGTCGCGTGCCCGCGCTGCGCCGTCACGCCGAGCACGTGGTGCTCACACCGCAGGCCATCGAGGAGCTCTTCCGCGCGGCGGATGTGCTCACCGAGGGGAGCCTCGCGGAGGACGCGGAGCTGCCCACCTGGTACGGCTCGATCATGTTCACCTTTCACCTCGACCGACTGCTCGAGCGCTGCCGGGGGCTCGACCAGGCCGAGGCGCTCGACCGCCTGGTGGACGCGGTGGTCGGATTGGTTCGCGTCCGGATCCGCGCCCACCGCATGGCGTGCGCCCGCGTCTACGAGCGCTATCCCGATCGTCACGTGGGCACGGCGCACATCGAGACCCGCTTTTCCAGGACTGGCCAGCGGCTGCTCATGGACGTCGATCTGGAGGTCCCGGTCGAGGTAGCTTCGACGCATCGGAGAGCGCGATGACCGACAACGTCATCCACGTTCGTTTCGGCCCGGGCGGCGGGCGCCGCGTCGACCCCGACGAGGTCGCGAGCGGGAGCGCGCTGCCCAACGTCTCGCCGCCGACGAACGGCCGGCAGGGTGAGCCCTACGCGGAGCTCTTTCGCCGGACCGAGGTGGCACGGCTCTTCGGCGTGCCCGAGGGGCGCCTGCGCTACTGGGACCGCTCGGGCTTCATCCAGCCCTCGGGCCGGGTGGGCGGCCGCCGCTTCTACACCTTCCAGGATCTCATCGGCGTGCGCGCCGCCAAGGAGCTGCTCGCCCGCGGCGTGCCGCTTTCCACCGTCCGCCGCAGCCTCGACAATCTGAGGCGGACGCTCCCGAACGTGACGCGCCCGCTGAACGAGCTGCGCGTGCGGACGAACAGGGCAGTCAATCGTCGTCTACGAGAACGAGCGGGTCTTCGAGGCCGAGACCGGGCAGCTCCAGCTCGACTTCGAGGTGCGCTCGCTGCGCGACGACGTGGTGCGCGTCCTGAGGCCGGACGCGGTCGAATCCCGAGCGCCGCCGCAAGGCCTACCAGGCCTACCTGGACGGATGCCGCTGGGACGAGGATCCCGAGACCTTCGATCGCGCCGAGGAGCGCTATCGCGAGGCGATCACGCTCGATCCCCTCGCTGGCCAACGCGCTGACGAACTGGGGCAACCTCCGCTTTCGGCGGGGCGACCCGGAGGAGGCCGAGCGGCTCTACCGGCGCGCGCTCGAGACTCGACGAGGAGCAGCCGGAGGCCTACTACAACCTCGGCTTTTTGGCGTTCGAGCGGACCGACATGGACGAGGCCGCGGTGCTCTTCGCGTCGGCGGTCGAGTTCGATCCCGGCTTCGCGGACGCGCACTTCAACCTGGCCATGGCGCTCGAGGAGCTCGGACGTCGCGAGGAAGCGCGCGCCCACTGGGAGAGCTACCTCACGCTCAATCCCGAGGGCACCTGGGCGGACATCGCCCGCAGGCACCTGAGCCCGCCGCGCTGAGCTCGCGGGGGTCCGCTTCGTCTCGCGCGCCGTCGAGCCGCGCGAACGAGGACGTGAGCCGTGTCCGCGCGGAATCGGCGATCACGGCCGTCGTGGCGAGCGAGTCGCCCCCGTCGCGTCAGTCGTTGCGCGGGGGCGGCGACGAGCCGGGCGGAGGCGGCGGGATGCTGCGGACCGGTGGCGCGGCCGCGAGCTCCTCGAGCTCTTCGAACTCCTCGATGGCGTCGTCGAGCTCCTCCACGCCGCTGAGCTCGTCGACGTCGGCGATCACCTCCATCGAGTCGAGCTCCTGCACCTCGGAGTCGAGCTCGTCGATGAGCTGAATATCGCCGGTGTGCAGCTCGTCGACCGCCTCGAACGCAGCCTCTCGCGGGTCGTCGTCGCCCTGGTTCGCGACGAGATCGCGGATTTGATCGAAGACGTCGTCGTCGCCGACCGCGGTGTACTCGTCGTCGAAGTCGTCGGCCGAGAGAGGCGGAATCGTCGCGGGGGCCGCCGGCGGCCGGGGCGGCGGAGGGGGCGGCGCCGAGGACTGGGGCGCGGTCGGGCGCGCTCCGGCGAGGGCTGCCGGGCTCAGCTCGCGCGTGGGTCTGTCCGGCGTGGATGTCGCCGGACGAGGCGCCGCGTCGGACACGTCCGGCAGAGCGGAGATCACGCGTGTCTTCTTCGCGCCGCGGCGGCAGATCGTCGAGCTGCGCCGTCTCGCGGGCGGCGCGGTCGACCTGCGCCTGGGCATCGAGCAGCTGTTCGTAGAGGCCCGGGTCGATCGTCGTCTCGGAGGAGTCGGCGTCCAGGTCTTCGTCCTCGGCCGGCTCGGTCAGGTCGGTGAACTCGTCGGAGGAGAGGTCGTCGGCGGAGATGGCCTCGTCGGCGGAGATGGCCTCGTCCGAGACGTCATGGGCCGAGACGTCGGCGGAGACGTGCTCGTCCGGCGGCGTCGCCACCAGGTCGGAGTCGTCCCGGGCGCGCCGGCCCTGATCGAGCCGCGCGAGCGCTTCCGCCGCGTTCGCGTCTTCCGGCGCCTCGCGCGCGACCTTCTTCCACGCGTCGACGGCCTCCCAGCGGTTGCCGATGTCCCGCTCCCAGACCGACGCCATCTCCTTCATCAGCTCGAGGCGCTCGCCCGGCTCGTCGGCGCGTCGCAGAATCGCGCTGCAGCGCCACCAGCAGATCCTGGTGCTTGCCGGCCTTGCGGAGGGCGGCGCGCAGGCGCTGGCGGGCCGCCGGATCGCTCGACGCGACGGTGGTCAGCCGGGTCCACACCTCGGCCGCGTCCTCGTGGCGTCCGAGCTGCTCGAGGAGCTCGCCGCGGCGCCGCAAGAGCCCGGCGGCCGTCTTGCTGTCGAGCGCGTCCTCGACCAGCTGCTCGAGGTGCGTGTCGAGCTCGGGCAGGCGGTCGAGTCGCCGGCACAGCTCGTCGAGCCGGTCGAGCACCCGGTCCTCGGAAGGCGCGAAGCTAGCCGCCTTCTTCAGCGCGCTCAACGCGTCGTCGTCGGAGGAGAGCTCGTCCGCCAGCATGCGCGCGGCTCGCATCAAGAGCTCCGCGCCACCGACCGGATCCTCCTCCATGTCGTCGGCGAGGGCGAGCTCGATGCCGACCAGCGCGCGCCGCGCGGTGCCCGCCGCGCCGTCCCGCGCGTCCAGATCGCGCGCGGTCGCCTCCACCGTTTCCGTCAGCTCCGGCGAGCGCACCGTCAGCGCCACCGCCTGAGCCAGGTACTGGGTGGCGCGCTGGCGGTCTTCGAGGGTGATCTCCGACAGTCGCGCGCTGCGCAAGAGCGCTTCGATGCGGCCCCTGTCGTCCTCGGCTTTCAGCCGCCGCTTGTCGTAGCTGACCAGCAGCTCGTCCGCGCGGCCGGCCCGGGGAGCGCGCTCCTCGGCCAGCGCCAGCACGGCGTCGTCGAGCGGCGCGAGCGAGCAGGCCCGCAGCGTCTGGTCGAGCGCCGCGCTCACGTCGTTCCCGTGCTCGTCCACCAGCGCTGCGTGTCGGAGCAGGAGCGCGACCTTCTCGTCGGCCCTCTCGGCGCGCCGGATCAGCGTCTCGTACACCTGGCCGACCCGCGGCCAGGCCTGCGCGGCGCCGGCCAAGCAATCCGTTTCGTCGAGGAAGGTGTGATCCGAGAGATCGATGGCGAAGGCGCGCAGCACCGCCTCCAGCGCCCGCTGCGCGTCGTTCGAGTAGCTCTCGTACACGCCGGCGGCGTCCATCCACCGGCGGCGCGGCTCGGTCTGGCCTTCGGCCTGCGCCAGCGCGACGTAGAGCTCGGCCAGGCGCTCGCCCGCGCCCGCACCGCGGGCCAGCTCGCGCAAATCGTGCTCGGCGTCGGCGTCGTCCTCCCGCACGCGCGGCTCGAGACGCTTCCAGGCGCCGTCCACGTCGCCGAGCTGGCGGTAGGCGACGTCAGCGCTCCGGCGGATGAGGCTCGACGCCTCCGCGTCGTCGATCGTGAGCCCGGCGAGCGCATCGAGCACCGGCGGCAAATCTGCCCATCGATTGGCCTGCTCCAGCAGCGGGACGAGCCGGCGCAGCGGCGCCTCGTCGCTCGGATCGGCCTCCGCCCACGCGAAGAGCGCGTCGATGGCGCGCGGCGCGTCGGGCGCCTGACGCTCGTGCAGATCGCTCAGCCGCTGGGCGACCGGCAGCACCAGGCCCGGATCCTCGAGCTGCGCGAGCTGCCGCCAGAGCGCGTCGGCCAGACCGGCGAGATCGCCCACTCGCTCGGTGAGCGCGGCGAGCCGGGAGAGCGCCGTCGGATCCTCCGGCGCGAGCTCGTTCGCCACGGAGCGCAACACTTCGATCGCGTCGTTCGCGCGATCGAGTCGCTCGGCGAGCACCTCGGCGCGCTCGAGCAGCATCTCGCGGACCTCGCCCGAGTCGGTGACCAGCGCCGCGAGCCGCCGCAGCGCCTCCTCCAGCGCGGCTGGATCGTCCTCGCGCGTCGCGTGACGTCGCAAGAAGCGGAGCGCCTCCTCGTCCTCGCCCGCCGAGAGCACCTCGCGCCAGGCCTCCGCGGCGCCCTCGTCGTTGCCCACCCGGTCGGCCAGCGTGCGGGCGATACGCCGGTAGAGCTCCGCCCGGCGGACCACGTCTGCTTCCGCCTGCGCGGTCTGGCGGAGGAGGACGACGAGGTCGCGGTAGCGCTCGGCCCGATCGTAGAGCTCGCAGAGGGGGTCGAGCACGCCCGGATCGCTCGGCGCCAGCTCGAGGGCCCGCGCGTAGAGCTCGGCCGCGCGATCGAGAATCGCCGAGGGCCGAGTCGGCGATCTGCGCCATCCGGGTCAGCACCGCCGCGCGCTCCTCGGGCGCGCTGACCTCGACCCGGTAGCTCAGCGTCGACAAGAGCCGCTCGTGCCGACCCGTCGCTTCGTCGATCGCTTCCATGTGAGCGATCGCGTCGAGATCGGTCGGGTTCTCGTCCAGGAGCCGGGCCCAGGCTTCGAACGCGCCTTCTTCGTCGCCGATGTGCTCCTCGAGGAGAGTGGCCAAGAGCCGCAGCCGCTCGGCGCGCGCCGGGCCGCGGCGCTCGTCGATCTGCTCGCGGACGAGCGGGATGGCCTCGAGCGCGGCGCCCGCGTGGAGCAGCGCGTCGGCGAGCGCGTCGCGGCCGGCGGCGTCGGTCGGGAGCAGCTCGCGCAGATGCCGGAGCGCGATGATGGCGCTGTCGACGTCCCCGCGTCGAATCCCGGTGGATCGTCGCCAAGCGCCGGTAGACCTCCGCCTTCGGCTGCGGGTCCGTGATGGAGAGCGCTTCCCGCTCCAGCACCGTGACGAGATCGTCCCAGCGCTCCGTGGCCGTGAGCAGCCGCTCGAGGGCCACACGCGCTTCCCAATCCGCCGGATCGAGCGCCGCGACGCCGCGCCAGGCGCTGATCGCTCCGTCGAGGTCGTCGAGCTTGGACTCGCTGAGCGACGCGACCTCCTTGAGCCGCTGCTTGCGCGCGTCGGCGGAGAGCCCGCTCACCCGCGACGAGACCAGGAGCGCCTCGCGCAGCGGCGCGTAGTCGCCGCTCTGGCGGCAGGCGTCCTCGATCAGCGTGAGCGCCTCTGGGTCGGCGGGATCCACCGCCAGGATCTCCTGCGCGTGGCGCGCGGCGCCCTCGACGTCGCCTCGGTCGCGGAGCGCGGCCACCAGCTCGCGCAGGTGCGGGAGCCGCTCGTTCGGAGGGAGCCCTCGCACGGCCACGCCGAGCGCGCGCAGCGCGTCCTCCTCGCGCCCCGCTTTGCGGTAGAGATCGACGAGGCGCTCGGCCGCCTCGGCGTCGCCCTCCTCCAGCAGCCACTCGAGACACGTGATCGCGTAGTCGATCTGACCGGCCTGCAGATACGCCTCCGCCAGCCGCTTGCGCCGGTACGCGGCCTCCGGTCGGTCCGAGGCGTGAGCCAGGAAGGCCACCCAGCGGGCCGGCAGCCGCTGCGGCTGGCCGAGCTCGTCGGCGATGCGCTCCAGCAGCCCGAGCGAGCCGTCGTGGTCCGGCTTGGCGTCGAGCGCCGTCTCCAGATAGCCGAGGCCGTGCTCCGGCGGGACCTTCTGGGCGATCTGGTAGAGGAGATCCGCTGCGCGGTGCCGATCGGAGGCTGCGATCAGCGGGTCCTCGGCGCGCTCGGCGCGACCGAGGTAGACGCGGGCGAGGTCGTTCATGACCTCGAGGTCTCCCGGCGCGTCGGAGAGCGCGCGCTTGAGCGCCCGCGCGGCGCCCTCCGTGTCGTCGAGCTGCTCGGCCTGCACGTGGGCGAGCTCGCGCCAGAGGGCGATGCGCCGGCCGGAGTCGACCTCGGCCTTGGCCTCTTTCTCCAGCAGCGACGCGGCGGCTTTCATGTTGCCGGCCTGGCGATAGAATCTCGCGGGCGGCGTAGAGGGCGGGGACCAGATGCGCGTCGAGCTCGAATGCGCGGCGGTAGTGCTGGACGGCCTTGTCCACGCGGTTGAAGTGGTGCTGCCAGAGCTCGCCCAGCTGATGGAAGAGCAGCGCCACGTCGCGCGGGTCGCCACCGGCTTTCTGCAGCGCGTTTCCTTGCCGTTCCAGGAGGTCGGCCAGCCGCCGCATCTCTCCGGCGTCCTCGAAGAGGCCGCGCATACGGAGGAACGTGTCCTCGTGCCGCGGGTCGGCGCCCAGCGCCCGCTCGTAGATGCCGATGGCCCGCTCTCGGTCGGCCAGCGCGCCGAGCACCAGCTCGCCGGCCTCGTAGAGCGCTCGCGCGGCCGCGCTCTTGTCGCGCGCGCGGCCCGCCCAGCCCTCCAGGAGATTGGCGAGGGAGGCATAGTCGCCGATGCGCTCGTAGTGCGCGCGCAGCGCGCCGAATGCCTCGGCGTCGTCGGGGTTGCGCCGCAGGCGTGCGACGAGCTCTTGCGCGGTGGCGTCCATTCGAGCGGCGGAAACGTACCACGGAAGCGCGCGCCACCGAACGGTCCCGCGGCGCTTCAGGGGAAGAGGCGCGTGACCCGCCAGCCGGGGCCCTTCCGCTCGTATAGGAAGCGGTCGTGCAGGCGGTACTCGCCGTTCTCCCAGTGCTCGATCCGGGCGGGCACGATGCGGTAGCCGCCCCAGCGCTCGGGTCGCGCCACGGGGCCGCCCTCGAAGCGCTGCCGGGCCTCCTCCAGCCGGCGCACCAGGGCCTCGCGGGAGGCGAGGGGCTGGCTCTGGTCGCTGGCCCAGGCGCCGACCTGGCTCTCGCGCGGGCGGCGAGCGAAGTAGGCGTCGCTCCGCTCGCCGCCGGCCCGCTCCACGCTTCCTTCGATGCGAAACTGCACGCCGGTCTCCGGCCAGTGGAAGCAGAGCGCGGCCCGCGGGTTCGCGTCCAGCTCGTGGGCCTTGCGGCTCCCGTAGTTCGTGTAGACGAAGAAGCCGTCCGGCCCGACCTCTTTCACCAGCACGAAGCGCGCGGAGGGAGCGCCGTCGGCGCTCGCGGTGGCCAGCACACCCGCGGTGCCGTCGAAGGGCGCTCCGGCCTCGACGGCGGCGGCGCGACAGGAGAGAAAGATCGCGATGGGATCGGCGAGCGACTCGGACACGCGCGAAACCTACGCCGCGCGAGCGAGACGCGCCCGTGAGCATCCGCGCGCTCCCCGACGGACGCCTCGTGCCGGTGGGCTGAACCGACCGCGTCGTCGTCTCCGAACGCCGAGCCGCGGGTATCCACCGGGCCCGGTCCGGCCTTCTCGACGAGCGTTCGGCCACCGACGCAGCCGACGCGCGCACGAAACGGCGAGCTCGGGTCTTGCCGAAGCGCCTTTCGATTGTCATCGATATGGGTCGTGACGCGCCTTTTCACGTTGCAGGAAGCAAACGCGCTCGTGCCTCGGGTCGCGGCCGTCCTCGGCCGCACCACCCAGATGCTGGGCCGTTTGCGAGCGCACGTCCGTCGCCTGGCGGACGAGGGATTCGGTCCCAGCGGACCGGGCCAGCTCCCGGACGCCGACGAGCTGGCCGACCGGCCGGACCTGCTGGAGGTGCTCGGCGTGGCGCGAATGCTCGCCGAGACGATCCGGGACGAGGTCGCGGGCCTGGAGGCGCTGGGGATCGTCGTGCGGGACGTCGAGCGTGGGTTGGTCGATTTCCGCTCCGTCGTCGACGGAGAGCGGGAGATCTTCCTCTGCTGGACGCTCGGGGAGCGGGAGATCGCCTTCTTCCACGACCTGGAGGCCGGTTTCGTCGGCCGCCAGCCGGTGGAGGGGCACCGCTTCTTCAACAGCCGGCAGCTCCGCGCGCCGTCCGACTGAGCTGAGCAGTCGGTGCGCGGCGCCGCCCGGCTCCCTCCTCACGGCGCCGCGCGACCCGTCTCGATGGCGATCAGTCCCGGCGGGCCCAGGCCGGCTGGAGCCCCCGCGGGCCTTCGATCGCGACGACGTAGGCCGCGAAGCCGACGAAGAGCAGGGCCGGGCCGATCGGTCCGCCGAGCGTCCAGATCAGCCCGGCGGCGAGCATGAAGCCCGCTGCGAGCAGTCCGGGCGCGGGCATCCGCTCGTCCATGGGCTCACGCACCGGGCGCTCCTCCATGCGCTTCACCCACTCGGCCACGCGCGGGTCCTCCCGGTGGACAGGATCGCCCGCGTGCCGGTCCTGGAGCCCGATCCCGCAGCGCGGGCACTGCTCGGGGAAGGGGAACGTGTCGCCGCACGACGCGCAGCCGAAGCGATCGGGCCGAGGTCCGGCCTCCGGCGGCCGCGGGGCGGCGGTCCTCGGCCCGCGCAGCGCCTCGCGATAGGCCCGCAGGACCCGCTTGAAGCGGTCCCCGGCCGTGGGGTCGCCCGGATTGCGATCCGGGTGATGCTTCAGCGCCAACCGGCGGAAGGCGCTGCGGATCTGGCCGGTGGTGGCGTGGGGCGGGAGCCCGAGGATGGAGAAGGGATCGTGCATGGCCGTCTCTCCCAGACAACGAGCGTACGCGAAGGTTCCCGCCGGATCCCCTCCCGGCGATCGAATCGCCCGAGAGCGCCGACCAGGAACCGACCGAGGGCCGGTGGGCCCACATCGCCCGAGGAGAGACGTGAGCGTCCCTGAACGCTACTCGAAGCGCAGCCGGCGGGTCTGTGGGTCGAAGGAGATGGTGAGCTGACCGAGCAGCGCCCAGCCGATGCTCCCCGCGATCGGCGCGCCGACCGCCCGCGCGTGCGCGTCCGTCAACAAGCCGCGCACGGCCGGGATCTCCTGGACCACGAGGTCGCCGATCCGGAGCGCGGGGATCATCGCCATCGCCACGCCGCCCTCGCCCTCGCGCCACTCCAGCTCCGACAGCCCGAGCGATTCGTCGGCCCCCGGCGTCAGCGCGACCGGAAAGAGCCCCGCCGTGTCCAGCGTCATCCAGCCTCCCGGCCCGTCTTGGCCCACCCGTACCGGCACCACCAGGAACGCGGCGCTCGGCGTCAGGATGGGCGCGCTGGTGGCCTCTTCGCCCGGCGGCGGCGTGCGGTGGACGGTCAGCGTGTGGCTCTCGTGGCCGTCGATGGTCGCGCTCAGTCGCAGCAAGAGCTCCGCGCCGATGACCGCGCGAACCTCCGCGCCCAGCCCCTGCCGGACCGGCTCCAGCGTCCGCACCACGAAGGGCACGTCGCGCACGCGCACCCCGCCCAGCGCCAGCTCGTCGAGGGCGCCGCTGGCGTCGCGGATCGAGGGATCGAGGACCATCAGGTCGGTGCTCGAGCCGATCAGCGCCAGCGTGTCCACCGTACCAGCGCGCACGCGGACGACCGGCAGCGGAAGCGGCTCCAGCGGGAGCGATGCCTCCGCGTCGCCCTCCAGCGCGTAGGGCTCGCCCGCCGCGGCCGCGCGGACCGCGCCGAACACCGACTCCGTCCACGGATCTTCTTCACCGTGGCGCCGCGCGGCCTCCAGCGTCGCCAGCGCCACGTCGAATTGGCCGAGGGCCATCTCGGCGCGCGCGCGGAGCCGGAGCAGCACCGGATCGTCGACGCCGGCCAATCGACTCTCGGCCCGATCCGGATGGCCGAGCGCGAGCTGCGCGCGGGCGGCGATCTCCTTCGCCTCGTCCCCCGCGCCGAGCTGGAGCGCGCGGTCGGCCAGGCTCGCCGCTCGCTCCGGATCCAACGAGCCCCACGCCTCGGCGGCCTCGCTCGTCCAGCGCGCTGCGTCCGCGCTCGTGTCCTCCTCCGAACGCGGCGCCGGCCGTGCTCCTCCGCAGCCCACCAGCGCGAGCGCGAGGATGAGCGCAGCCGCTCTCACGCGGCGGCCGAGGACTCGACGGGCGTCTCGGGCGCCTGGGGCGGCTCTTCGCTCGCACGCCCCATCATGCCCTCCAGCTTCTTCTGGAGCTGCATGAAGTCCCACACCGGGCCGGCGACGAAGGAGAGCGGATTGTCCGCGAACGCCGGCGCGCCCTTCTCGTAGAGCCCGTGGCCGATGAAGTTGAGGATCCAGCCGGCCGTCCAGCTCCCGTTGGCGATCCACCACGGCGGGGTCCAGCGGGGCGAGGCCATCATGCCGACCACGCCGCCGACGATCATCGGGATGCCCACGACGTGCAGCACCCGGTTCACCGGATCCTGGTGGGTGGCGTCGTAGAACTCGATGGCGTGCTGCCAGCGCTCGGCGAAGCCCTCGACCTCGGGGTGCGCGCTCCGCCACTCGCGTTCCAGGCCGCGGACGCCCACGGCGAACATCGCCAGCGGCGTGGCCTTGGCGCCGCTCATGATCCCGAGCATCCCGCCCGCGACGAGGGCGAGGTCCCGATTCTTCCGGTCGGAAAGGGCGCGGGTCAGCTTCTCGAGCATGTTCACCTCCGTGACGAGCAGAAATACGGTGCCGGCGCGTGCTCGACAACCCGGCGCCGTTCGTTCAAGGCAGAGTCCATGCGCCTCGCGGACGCGCTGGCGGCGCTCGACGCCCGTACGCTGGAGCGGCTCTGCCGCCGCCGGGGCGTCGCGATCGATCCGAAGAAGCGCCTCACACCATCCGAGCAAGCGGCCCGGCAGCTGGCCGATCTGCCGCTCCGGACCGACCTCGACAGGCTGCCGGATCCGGCGCGACGGGTGCTCTGGCATCTGGCGATCACGCCCGAGGGCGCCCCGCGCCGAGAGCTCGGCGGCGGCGCGCTGCCGCTGATGGAGCGCGACCTGGTCTTCTCGGTTCCCGACGCGCCGTCGCAGGTGGCGATGCCGGCCGACTTCCGCGTGCAGCTCCCACCCGGTCCGGGCGAGGACCGCGCCAGCGCGCGGGCGCTCTTGGCGGTGCAGGACGAGGACGTGTGGGTGACGTTGGGCACCCAGCTCCTCGGCCGGCGCCCGGTCGGACCGGCGCCGATGTGGTTGGGGCAGCTCCTCGAGGCGCTGGAGAGTCCGCGCGGCATCGAGTCCATCGCGTCCGGGCTCTCGCCCAAGCAGCGCCGGCTGCTGGAGGCGATCGAGGCGCGCGGCGCTCAGCTCGAGACGGACGAGCTCCTGGATTTGGAGCGCTCGCCGATGCGGGTGACCATCGCGGGCGGCGCGTCCCTGCCGACGCGCACGGCGTCGTATCAGCTCTTCGTCCGTGGGCTGCTGCTGCCGCGCGCTCGAGGGCTGTGGACGGTGCCCTCGGAGGTGGCCGCGCACGTCGGTTCGGCCCGCCGCGCGGTGGAGCGCGCCGAGCGCAAGCGGCTCCTGGCGCGGGTCGCCGACGACGAGGACCTCAGCCCGGCCCGGGCGCGGCTGGCGGAGGATCCCGGCGCGCTGGCGATCGCGCTCCTGGCCGCCCTGCGCCAGCGTGACGCGTTGCCGCCGGACGGTCGCGGGGTGCGCCGCTCCGACCTGAAGTCCGCCGCGAGCACCGCGGGCGTGCCCGTCGCCACCGCGGAGCTGCTCGTCGCCATCGCCCGCGCGGCGGGCGCGCGTCTCGACCGGGGCCCGCTCTCCGGAGCTGGCGCGATCCTCTTCGCGACCTGGCGCGACACCGGTGTGTGGGACGAGGCGCGCACCGATCCGGACGTGCACCGCGGCGGCGACGTGCTGGCGCAGGTGGCGACGCCCACGCGGGCGTTGAGGGAGATCGCGCTCGACCTGCTCGAGGCCATGCCCGCTTCGCGTTTCGCGCCGGTGGACGAGGTCGCACGCGCTTCGACCAAGGACCTGCGGGCCAGCGGTGCCGCGCGGCTGCTCGAGCGGGCCTCCCGACGCGCGCCCGGGAAAGTGGTCACCGACGCCCCCGAGGTCACCCGGCGGGTGCTCGTCGACTCGATGCCGGTGCTGGGCCTCGCCGATCGCGCGAATGTCGACGGAGCCGAGGTCGTGCGGCTGAGCGCGAGGGCGCGTCGCTGGATCGAGGGCGAGCGAGCGTCGGTCGGAGCCGCCGTGGGTCGCTGGGAAGGCGGCCGCATCCAAGTGCCGGGCGGCGCGCGCATACGGACCGTGCTCGCGGCCGCCGAGGGCGCGCACGTCATCGCCTCGGCGGGCGCGCTCACGCTGCGCGTCGATGGAGCCAGCGTCGCTTCGGCCTTCGCCCGCGGCCTCGACGAGGCAGCGCTGCGGGCGCGCTTCGAGGAGCTCGGCGGGCCGCTCGATCACGCCACCGAGCGCGCGCTGGCCCGCGGTCGGGAGGCGGCGCGGCCCCACGTGGCCATGATCGCGGCGAGCGCATTCGTGCCGATCGACGACCCGGAGCTTCGAGAGCGGCTATTGAACGACGCGGAGATCGGAGGGCTCTTCGTGGGACGATCGCCCGCCGAGGGCCTGCTCGTACGACCCGGTGTCGACCGCCAAGCGCTCGCGCGCGCCCTGGAGGCGCAAGGGATCGTGCTGGAAGACGCGACCTCGTGAGAATGCTTCAACCCGAGCGGACGAGCCTCAACAGGTGTACAGCACCAATCAGTGAACGTGGTGAATTCTGTCCCCGAAGGTCTTGACTGCCATTTCGACCGTTCTAGTCTAGCCGAGCCCTCGGGGGGATGAACGGCACCGTACGGTCGGCGATTGCTGGTTGGGACGTGCCTTCTCGCTCTCGGGCCGAGCGGGCAGGCAGCCCGTATTGGAGGGGTGATGACAGTCGGTACCGTCAAGTGGTTCAACAACGCGAAGGGTTGGGGCTTCATCCGGCAGGACGAGGGACCGGACGTTTTCGTGCATTACTCCCAGATCTCGGGAGACGGATTCCGCACCCTGCGTGAGGGCCAGGCGGTGGAGTTCGAGTTGAGGCAGGGGCCCAAGGGGCCGCTCGCCGAAGAGGTGTCGAAGGTCCTTTGAGGACCCTCGATCGCCACGATTGAAGAGGGCTGCGATGTCAATCGCGGCCCTCTTCGGCTATGGGGGCCGACGCGTGGCCGGGCGCTCGCAGTCCGCGGAAGAACCTCGCTTCTCGGCTTTTCGGGCGGGACGACCCGTCTGTGCGTCCGTTCCTCCTCGCAACTGCGTTCGCTCGTCGGCCCCAACATCCAGCCGGGCCGTCGCGCTCCAAGATCGTTCGAGCTCGGTACTTCCACGGACTGCCGGGCCGGAGCACGATTTGCGCTTTCGCGCGTTCCGCACCGGTCGTCCGGACGGCATCGGGTGCCGTTCGGGTCGATGGCTGCTCGCCGCGTGGCTTGGAGTGGGCCCTTCTCGGCGAGTCGCGTCGCACGCCAGACTCTTGCGCGGGCTCGCCTCGGCGATTCGCCTCGGCGACTTGTAGAGCAAGCCGGACCTCGGCTGGGCGCGGGCTCGGCTCGGCGTCTCGCGGAGCAAGCCGGACCTCGGCTGGGCGCGGGCTCGGCGACTTGCGGAGCAAGCCGGACCTCGGCTGGGCGCGGGCTCGGCGACTTGCGGAGCAAGCCGGACCTCGGCTGGGCGCGGGCTCGGCGACTTGCGGAGCAAGCCGGACCTCGGCCGGGCGCGGCTCGGCTCGGCGACTCGCGGAGCAAGCCGGACCTCGGCCGCCCTCCGGCGATCATCGGTGCCGCGTCATCGGCGCAACTCGGTCCCGCCCTCCTGGCGGGTGACCGCGCTACCGGTCAGGGCGCGACGTATTTCTCGATGCCGAGCGCCCAGCGAACCTCGTCGAGGGCGGCTTCGACGGATTCGGTCGCTTTCGCGTAGGTGACCTCGTGCCACGTGTCGAGGATCTTCTCGTCGTCCATCGGGTCCTTCACCTCGACGGTCTGCGAGCCGT
The DNA here is from genome assembly GCA_963832725.1 of uncultured Pseudomonadota bacterium. Classification (GTDB taxonomy): domain Bacteria; phylum Myxococcota_A; class Polyangia; order Polyangiales; family Sandaracinaceae; genus JAEZBP01. Next base: position 12,464 of record CAWHVG010000005.1, on the reverse strand, counting down.
CCTCGGTGTAGCCTCGCGCCGCGGCTTCCTGTCCCACCGTGTCGCGGACCCGCGCAAAGAGCTGCTCCGGCGCCACCGTCGGAAAGTCGGAGCGTTGGGTTCTCGCGGTGAAGGCGATGGTGAGGCCCTCTCCGAGCCGCACACGGACGCCCGAGTCCATGATGTGGAGGCGCACGCGCTCCGCCACCTGGATCTCGGTCGGAGGCCGGGTTCGATCAGATCTCGAGCCCGGCCTTGATCAGCTCTTCTTTGACCCGCTTGAGGTCAGCACTGCTCACGAGCGTCGTTCTCCCCTATGGGTTGAAACGGGCTCGCATCCTACCATCGCCCACCCGGATCGGGCAACGCGATGCGAGCCATGACGCGCCGCGGCGGCGGCTTGCCGCAGCGCGTCGAGACTCATAAGGTCGAACCGGCGGGGAAAGAACGGCTCCTTCGAATGGTCACCGCCCTCGAAGGACGTTCCCTGGAGCTGCATGGACACCATCGTCTACGTCGGGTCGCGCTTCGAGGAGCTGGCGCTCGACACGCTGAAGGACGCCCAGCGCGGCGAGGGTGGGTCGATTCGCTACGCCACCCGCCAGGCCAGCCTGCGTTGGACGCGACGGGTAGTGCCGGTCGACGTCGCATCGGCGGAAGCCCTCCTCTCCGGTCAACCGGTCGACGCCCTCGTGCTCGACGCGCGCGGAGACGATCGTGACGAGGCGATCGCGCTCCTCGATCGGCTCTTCCCGCACGGCAGCATGGGCGGACCGCTCTTGCGGAGCCGGGTGCTCGGCGTCGTCGACCCGGGCGCGGACGGTGCCGCGGCGGCCTTCGCGCTGGGCAACTACGCGATCGCCGGCGTGGTCATCGACCCGACGGCGTCGACGTTCGACGCTCGGCTCGAGTCCATGCTGAGCGGCCGTGGCCACGGCAAGGTCGCCGTCTGCCTGGCCGGCGGCGGGATTGAAGGCCTCCTCTACGAGCTCGGCGTGCTGCGCGCCCTCGACGCCTGCATGGCGAACCGATCCGTCGTCGACCTGGACTTCTTCTGCGGCATCAGCGCCGGCGCCATCCTCGGCGCGCTGCTCGCGAACGGCATCGGCCCCGAGGAGATCCTCCGCGCGCTGGACGGCACCAGCAATCGTCTCGATCCGATCGGGCGCTGGGATCTCTTCGAGCCCAACGCGGGCGAGCTGGTGTCCCGCCTGGCGGTCCTGGTGGGGGAGCTCTTGCGCGGCGGAAGCGGGCCGCGAGGTGCCCTCAGCTCGCTCGCCCGCGCCGTCCCCACCGCCGCCTTCTCGGGGCGCCGCTTGATGCGCTGGGTGGAGCGTCAGCTCGAGCGGCCCGGCATGTCCAACCGCTTCGATGACCTGCGCCGGCCCCTCTATGTCGGCGCGACCGACCAGGACACCTCGAGGGCCGTCGTCTTCGGCGACGAAGCGCGCCGGCACGTGCCGCTCCACCGCGCCGTGCGCGCGAGCTGTGCGCTCGTCCCCTTCTATCCGCCGGTGTCGATCGACGGCCGCTGGTACATCGACGGCGCGTTCTCGCGCACGACGAACATGCGCGTCGCCGCCCAGCGCGGGGCCACGCTGGTCCTCTTGGTCGATCCGCTGGTGCCCGTGCGCGCCGACGAGCCCGGCTACGTGCGAGCGCGCGGCGGGATCTATGGCGCCGCGCAGGCGCTCAAAGCGCTGATCAACGGTCGCTTCGACAAGGCGGTCGGCGCGATCGCGGAGATGCACCCGAACGTCGCCTTCCACCTCTTCCGGCCGGAGGCGGACGACATGCGCATCCTGGCCGGCTCGCCGATGAAGTACTTCTACCGGCGTGAGGTGGCGGACATCGCGTACGAGAGCACGCTCGACGGCATCCGCGCCTCGTATCCGAAGCTGGCGCGCGACCTCGCGCTGCACGGCATCACGCTGCGCCATCCGGATGCGATCGACGCGGCGGGCGAGGAGGCGGAGCACCCGCGCTTCGCGCCGAGCGCGATCGGCATCGGGTGAGCGTCGGCAGCTCGAAGGCCCCCGCGCGCTTCGTTGCGATGTCGGTCGGCCCTTCGACGCGCGACCGCTGCTCTCGCCCGGGCCGCGACCTTCGGCTCACCACGCACGGCGATGAACGAGCGGAGCCCCACGATCGAGATCATCCACACGTGCGGTGGCGAGGATCGGCTGTGGCGCCCGGCGACTCGCGTTCGAACGCGGATGCCGAGCGAGATGCCTGACGGTGCAATCGGATGAGCGAGGTCGTCGCATGCTCGAAGTGACGGACGCGCTCGGCCGCGAGGTTCGGCTCCCGCGGCCACCGGCGCGCGTCGTTTCGCTCGTGCCGAGCGAGACGGAGTCGGTGGCGGCGCTGGCCGGGCTCGAGCGGCTGGCCGGTCGCACCTCCTTTTGCGAGGAGCCGCGCGGGGCGATCGAGCAGATCCCGAGCGTCGGCGGCACCAAGAAGGTCGACGTCGACGCGGTGCTCGCGCTGAAGCCGGACCTGGTGCTGGCCAATCAGGAAGAGAACGGGCGGCGCGACGTGGAGCGCATCATGGCCGCCGGCGTGCCGGTGCACGTGAGCTTCCCTCGGAGCGTTCGCGAATCGCTTTCCTACCTCCGTTCGCTCGCGACGCTGCTCGGCCTCGAGCACGCGCCGCCCGAGTGGCCCGCGCCGACCGCGGAAACACGCGTTCCGGTGTTCGTGCCGATCTGGAAGGACCCGTGGATGACCTTCGACGGCCGGACCTACGCGAACGATCTCTTGGCCTCTGCGGGCGCCGCCAACGTGTTCGCGGATTGGCCGCGCCGCTTCCCCTTGGCGGCCGACCTCGGCGAGGTCGAGGCGCTCCCGGCCGGCGATCGCGACACCCGCTACCCGCGGACCGGCGAAGCCGAGATCGTCGGCCGGTCGCCGGCGCTGATCCTCCTGCCGGACGAGCCCTACGCGTTCGGTGAGGCGGACGCCGACGAGATCCGCGGCTGGCCGCTGAGCGCCGCGGTGGAGCTCGTCAGCGGCAAGGACCTCTTCTGGTACGGCGTCCGCACGATCGGCGCGTCGACTCGGCTCCGCGCGCTGGTGGATCGACACCGCTCGCGTTGAGCCTCTCATCTGGCGCGTGCTCGGGCTGCGAGCCGTTTGCCGTCGCGTCGAGAGATCGGTGCAGCCCCCGAGGGAACGCGGGCGGGTCGTGCTGTGAGCGGAATGATCGCGTGACGTTGCGCGCCGCAGTGGCGCAGCGGCACGCGGATCGTGAATCTGCTGACACGGTTGGTGCCGATCCCCGTTCGGAGACGCCCCGTGGCGTTTTCGTCGCATGCTTGGCGTGACTCGTGCGTTCGGACTGCAACGACCGAGGTGTGACGCTCGCCGCCGGGTTCTCGGTCCACTGCTTCTGCACGGACACGGAGACGATCATGGACCGCATCGCCAGCTTGCTTCCCGTCGGCCCCGAGGACGCGTCGACCCATCGCGGCGCGCGCCGCCGCGCCACGCGCTACCCGATCCACGCCGACGTGCGCGTCCTGGCGCCGCGCGAGGCCGAGGGCACCGTCCTGAACGGGAGCGCGGGGGGCCTGCGCGTCGCGCTCGACCAGTCGTTCGAGGAAGGCGATGTGCTCGAGCTGGAGGTCCTCTTCGACGACGACCACGTCGCGCGCGAGCAGGTCCACGTCGTCTGGAGCCGCGAGCTGCCGGACGGCTGCATCGTCGGGCTCGAGTTCGAGCGCTGATCGTCTCGTATCGGGCCCCGAGCTCGACGCGGAGTTCATCCACCCGCGGCTCGGCGTGAGCTGCCGAGCTCGTCGTCCATCGTCGTCCGTGACCCGCGTTCGCGCGCGCCCCGAGACTCCAAAGCGAAACGAGCCGCGCGACCGGGGCCGCGCGGCTCGTCAGCTTTGGCGTCAGCTCCGCTCGTTCAAGGGCACTCGCTGCGGTTGCCGAGCCCGGTCAGGCTCGTCGCCGCGTCGACCCAGGCCGAGCCCATCCACTCGGCCGAGGGATCGAACGCGCCCGAGCCGTCCGGGTTGCCCATCGTCACGCTGCACGCCCGCCGCAGATCGTAGTCCATCGTGCTCAGCCCGCCGCCGCTCCAGGCGGTGCCCGGGTCGGTGCCAATCTGACCGAAGGTGTCGATGACCACGCCGCCGCAGAAGAGATCGTAGGCGTCGTTGCCGTTGTGGTTGATGGTGCCGCTCGTCATGGTGCAGTTGCTCGCGTCCGCGATGCTCCCGTTGCAGATGACGAACTGCGCGCCGGCGTCGAGCGATCCCATTAGATCGACCGTCGAGCTCGGAGTGGCGGCGCCGTTGGTGTAGCGGCGGATGGTGCAGGCCGAGAGAATCCGCCGCCCCGCCGCCGATGTTGGAGATCTCCAGCGCCTTGTTGCTCGCGGTGCCCTCGACGTACTCGCTGAAGATGAGGCTCGGCGCCGTGGCCACCGAGACGTTCGCCATCGCCATGTCACCGCCGTAGCTCGCGGTGATCGTGCCCATCTGCTCGGTGGCGCCCGCGGTGAACGTCACCGTCGCGCTCCGCATGCCCGCGGGCACGACGATGTCGGCGAGGTCGGTGAAGAGGTCGGTCGGCGTCGAGGTCATGGTCACGGTCGCGCCTCCGGTCGGCGCGTCCATCGGCAAGAGCACCGTCACCATCGTCGTCTCGCTCGGCCCGACGTGGATGGTGGTCGGCGCGATGCGGAGCTGCGTGAAGCCGAGGTCGGCGGCCTCGCGCGGCAGCATCTTCCGGTTCGAGAAGGAGTAGCCGAGGGGCCCCTGGATGAACGAGAGCATGTCGTCCGCCGCGGCCTGCGGGTCCGGCGCGTAGAGCGACTCCCCGATGATCAGCGAGTCGTCGACCGAGAACTCGGAGTTCGCCGTGTCGACGCTCGCCACGGTCACGGATTCGACGCGGACGAGGACGCTCTCGAGCGCCTCGCCGCGCGGGCCGCCGGTCGCGATGTCGGAGGTCGAGACGACCGTGGGTGCCGGCTCCATCCCGCTGTCGGTCTGGGTGACCATCGGCGAGGTGAGCTGCGCGAGGCCGTAGTAGTCGGCGAGCGTGCCCATCACGTCGACCACGTCACCGCGCGCCTGGGTCGGCGCCGCGCCCGTGTAGACGAAGATGCCGCTGTAGTCGACGCCGTCGTAGTCGGTGCTGCCCTCGAGCTGCTGCGCGTAGAAGCCGTTGCCCGCCAGCGCTGTGACGACGAGCCCGGACACGGTGGCCATGTCGCCTGCGGCGATCGCGCCGCAGCGCACGCCGTAGACGGTCTCGGTGCCGGCCGACACGGCGTAGGTCGGGCAGGGGTCGCACGCGTCCCCGATGCCGTCGCTGTCCATGTCCGCCTGGTCGGGGTTGGAGATGTTCGGGCAGTTGTCGCTGTCGTTGGCGACTCCGTCGCCGTCGATGTCGGTCGAGTCGAACGCCGTCGAATCGCAGGCGTCGCCGATGCCGTCGCCGTCCGCGTCGCCCTGCATCCCGCCGTCCATCGGCCGGATCGGGTTGAAGATCATCGGACAGTTGTCGTCGCCGTCCATGATGCCGTCGCCGTCCATGTCGCCGGCCATGCTCATGCCCGAGTAGTAGGTGGAGCCGTTCTCGGACGCGTCCGGTCCGCTCATCTGCATGCGCGCCGGCAGGCAGGTGGGCTCGTTCTCCGGATCCCCGCAGAAGAAGAGGGGGTACTCACCGCTGTCGGTGCCCGCCAGGGCGGCGAAGGTCGTGCTCAGCTCCGACAGACAGACGCGCTTCTGGACGCCGCAGACGTCGGTGATGGAGGCCGTCTGCAGCATGTCGCAACCGCTCTGCAGCGAGTCGACCAGGTCGGCGTCGCCGTACATCACCTGACCACCGCGCATGACCAGCACCACCGAGTCCGGCGTGGCCGAGATCACCGCGCGGTGATCGTGCATCGTGGACGCGTCGTAGAGCGCGATGTCGGCGACCATTCCCTCCGCCAGGACGCCGATGGTGTCGTCCATGCGGAGCGCGCGCGCGCCGCCTCGGGTCGCCATGAGCCAGAGCTGCTCGTCGGGGAAGAACCCCGCGAGGTTGTTGTGGTTGAAGGAGTCGGCGCAGGCCAGCTCGCGGAGCATGTTCATCGAGCCGGAGCGGACCCAGTCGGTGCCCATGCCAATCGACACGCCGGCGTAGGCGAACTCGGTCACCCGAGCCGTGTCGCCGTAGAGCGTGATGTTCGAGCGAGGCGACCAGACCAGCTCGACCTCGTTCGCCGCGAACTGCGCGATGTCGAAGGGGTTGAGGCCGACGCCGTGGATGATGGCCGTCTGCGGGACCATGTAGTTCTGGCCCGTCGGGTCCATGCCCTCGACGCAGTGGACCTCGTTGTGGGCCGCGTCGTCGATGCCCTCGGCGAGATGGGGGACGAACGCGTGCTGTGCCGCGACGCTCGCGGTCGTGGCGGCGTAGCTGTAGTTGCAGCTGTCGGTGAGCTTGGTGCCGCTGGAGTCGCCGAGCGGGAAGGTGTCGTAGTCGGCCTCCGGCTCCCCGAGGCCCTGCTCGCGCGACATGTTGTCGAGGTTGCGCAAGAGACCATCGGGGCCGCCGCTGCCGAAGATCGACGTGGTGCCGCTCATGAGCTGTCGGAGCTCGAGCCACTGCATCGACTCGGTGGTCGCGCGGCCGCCGGCCGCAGAGAGCCTGGTGTGACCTTCGATGCCTTCGCGCCAATCGTTGCGGTGCTCGTAGCGCTCGGTCGTGAGCAGCCCGTCGGCCGGGTAGGGCACCGCGTTCGAGTAGGTCACGTGGTCGTGCGCGTTGATGAGCGAGGGGCTGATGACCACGTGCGGGCAGACCACCTGCGTCGCATCGGACGCGCCCGTCGCCGTGCTGCAGTCGCAGCCGACGCACGCGATCTTCCCGTCGGCGCCGACGAGCACCTGCCCGCCGCGGAAGACCTCGCCCGGCGTGAGCACGTCGCCGGTCAGGATCATCCCGGCCGTGCCGCTGGTGACGTCGCAGCGACCCGAGCTGGCGGGCGGCAGGGTGTCACCCGGGCAGGTGGTGATGGTCGGCGGTGTGAAGATGTCGCCGGGCATCCCCATGCCGCCGTCGGTCGTGACCTGCCCGTCGGGGCCGACGCTCCCGTCGGGGAGCGGACCTCCGCCATCGTCACTGCCACCGTCGGCGGGCTTGGGCTTGTTGTCGCAGCTGGTGAGGGCCAGCGCGGTCAGCACGGCCAGAAGGAAGGATGCACGTCGAGACATCGGGGCTCCAGGTGGGAGATACCCCTCAGTGATCCGATGTTCGCCCCCCCCCGGTCAAGCCGTCGCGTGAGTCGACGCGGTTTCGTCTTTGCGTCATCCGCTCGAACGGGAGCCGGTCCGAGGCACATCACGGGCCGGTGATCAGCCCAATCCGCCGCGTAGCGACGTGCTGGACGGCCTGCCCCGTCAAATCCGCTCGACCGACTCGAGCAGCTCCGGCACGAAGTGCACGCGGGGCCGGACGAGGGACTCGCGGCCGTGTCGGGTGCGCACGTTGAGGACCTCCCCGTTGGGATCGACCCGGTTACCGAGCACGTCGTCGTCGTTGAACGTGTAGTTGGTGTCGGGCGCGGCGTCGTGATCCTGGGCGGCGGCGGTGGCGGTGAGGAGCACGCTGAGGCTCAGGGCGGAGAGGGTGGTGACGATCGTTCGCATGGCTGGAAAACCTCCTGTCTCTGCGTGCGACGTGCGAGCGCCGCGAACGATCTGCCGATGATGAGGTGCCTTGCTATCTTTCGTCGCGAGCGGGTGTACCCGGCTTCCGGGACGCCACGCAGCGAGGAGAAGCCATGAAGCGACGGATGTTCCTCTCGAAGATCCATCGGGCGCGGATCACCCACGCAGACCTCGACTACGAGGGCAGCGTCACGATCGACCGCGACCTGATGGACTCCGCGGGCATGCTCGAGCACGAAGAAGTGCACGTCTGGAACGTGACCCGCGGAACGCGGCTCGTGACCTACACCCTGTCCGGCCCGCCCGGCTCGGGCGTGATTTGCATCAACGGCGCCGCGGCCCACGGCAACCGGCCCGGCAATCTGGTCATTCTGGCCACCTTCGGCGAGATGGACGACGCCGAGGCGCGCGCGCACCAACCCAAGGTCGTGTTCCTCGACGAGGACAACCGCGTCCGCACCGTGGAGAGCGAGCGACCCGGTCCGGCCATACCGCGTCACCTCGTGTCCTGAGCGCCGCACGCCGCTGCGAACGCCGCGAGCGTCCGATGCGGCCGTCCGCCTGGGCGGGTACGAACGTGAACACGGTTCGCGCTGTTCGTGTAATATTTGGATATCTAACGGTTTTACTCGGCCGCTGCGTCGGCAAAGTCGTGAACGTGGTCCACTCTTGCGTGGGCATGGCGCTGGCGTTTCACCCGTGACCTACGCGAGCACGTCGCCGAGACCTGCTACCGTCGCGAGCGATGACCCGACGCGCGACGTGTAGCTGCGGTGGGCTGAGCGCCACCTGCGAGGGCGACCCCGTGCGGATCTCGATGTGCCACTGCCTCGCTTGCCAACGCCGGACCGGCAGCATCGTCGCCGTGCAGGCCCGATGGGAGCGCGCTCGCGTGACCTTCGAGGGCCAGGACGCGACCTGGTTCCGTGCCGGCGACGAGGGCACGCGCATCACCTTCCACTTCTGCCCGACCTGCGGCGCGACGCTCTGGTACGAGCTCGCCGGCCAGGAGGAGCACGTCGCCATCCCCGTCGGAGCCTTCGCCGACCCCACCTTCCCCGCGCCGACGTTCTCCGTCTACGAGGACCGCAAGCACGCCTGGCTCGGCATCCCCGACGAGGGCGTCGAGCACTGGGCGTAGCGCGCTACTGGTGCGAGACCTGGCTCCACGGTCAGGCGAGCGGCGGCGGAACGTCGACGAGGCGAACCGCGGTGCCCGAGGCGACCAAGAAGAGCATGTTCTTCCCCTGGCCGCTGATCTCCGAGTAGTCGAGGTCGATCGCGATGACCGCGTCCGCGCGCGCAGCGTGCGCTTCTTCCCGGAGCTCCGCGAGGCAGGTGACGCGGGCGCTTCGAAGCGCGGCCTGCATCGACTTGCTCCGTCCACCTGCCACGTCTCGGACCTGCGCGAAGAAGTCGGTCAGGAAGCTCATCCCGAGAACGCACTCGGCCGTGATGATGTCGATCTCTCGCTCGACGTCGGCCCCGGCCACCTGTGGAGCCGTCGTCAGCCGGATCTGGCCTGCGGGCGTGCGCATGGACTCGGGGCTCGGTGGCTTGAAGTCGGCGACGGACCCCCATGCGGACATCCCTCGGTGCCAGTAGAGGGCGTCGGGACGCACCTCGCCGAGGTTCCAGAGCTCGCTGAGCTCCTCGACCGTGAACGGACCTTCCTGGCCCCCGTCCATGTGCAGGTGGATCATGCGGACGATCGTCCACGGCCGGTCGGCCGGTCGCAAGCGCAGCGCGCCCGAGCACGCGGCCGCAGCGCCGATCGCTCGCGCGCGCCGGACGAGGCTACACTGCTCGACGATGCACCCGACGGACGCCCTCTCCCAGCATCTGTTCGCGATGGCGTGCAACAACGCTTGGGCGAATCACCGCCTCCTCGGTGTCTGTAGCCGACTCTCGGACGAGGAGTTCGGCGCACCGAGGACCGGTTTCTTCGGTTCGCTGCGTGCGACGGCCAACCACCTGATCACGGTGGATTGGTTCTACGTGGACGCGCTCGAGCGCGCGTTCGCCGGGCGGGAGCCCCACGACGAACCGGGTCGCTTCTTCGAGCCCGAGGAGCCCTTCGCCACCTGCGAGCGCCTCGTGCCCGCACAGCGCGAAGTGGACCGGCGGCTCGTAGAGCTCTGCCGCACGCTGACCGACGAGCGACTGCTCCGGCAGCCCGTGCGCATCCGACGCCGCCGCGGCGAATCCGTCGACCTCGCGCCTCGCCTTCTGGCGCACCTCTTCCAGCACCAGATCCATCACCGCGGGCAGATGCACGCGATGCTTTCGTCGACCGAGCAGTCGCCGCCGCAGCTCGACGAGTTCTTCTGCGCTGGCGAGGCGCACCTGCGTGCGGACGATCTGGCCGCACTCGGGCTGGCAGAGGACGACGTCTGGGGCTGAGGCAGGTCGGGGAGCCATGCCGCGAGCGTGCTGCGGTCGCACCTGCGCGCCGCGTGCGTGAGGACCTCCGAGCTCTTCGTCCGAACGAAGTCGCGTCTTCCGATTCGCGTGGACGACCTGCGCGGTACATTCGTCACGATCTCGCTCGCGAACGGGCGCGCGGCGGCATGGGTGGCAGACCGGACGGGACACCGCGCGAGCACGATGATCAACACCTACCGCCGCCAGGCTCGAACGGCCTCGGAGCTCGGCCTCGGAGCGCTCGCGCCGCTCGACGAAGCGGTGCCCGAAATTGCTGAATGGGCAGCCGAATGGGCAGCCGGGGCGGTGGACGACGGAGGCGGCATCGCGCAAGATGCCGCGATCACACAACAAAGCCGGGCTGGCGGAATGGCATACGCAGGCGACTTACCGCCACCACGAAGGTCCTCTCCGGTGCTGACCAAGAGCCGCCTCGCCGACGTCGGCCGCAGCATCGGCGTGCCGCTGCCCGAGGCGAAGAAGGACGACCAGGTCCAGCACCTCGTCGGGACCGGCCGCGTCGACTTCCGCGGCCTGCTCTCGCAGCTCCAGCGCGACGACGAAGGCGGCCTGCCGCGCGCACGATCTCCACTACTCCGGCCGCGCGCGCACCGACCTGCAAGCCCGTCTGCTCATGGCGCGCGGCGAGGCGGTCGATTCCGCTCCACCGCCTCCGCTCTTCACGCGAGGCAAGCCACCGGGCTACGCGCCGCACCCCGGCGACATCGTGGCCTGCCCGTCATCGCCAGTGGCTTGTGGAGGAGGTGGTCCCGCCGTCCGAGCCGAAGCACGCGACGCGAGTCCGCATGGTCTGCCTCGAGACCCGGGCTTGGGCCCTGGGTCGCGGGGATGGGGACGTCGATGGGGACGGCTTCGCCGGGCTGATGCTCGGCGGCCACGGGGAAGCGGACGTCTTCGCTGGCGGCGCGATGCCGGTACTGTCCTCAGGGTAAGGCCGATGGAAGCCTTTGGTGTCACGGTGGCAGAGTTTCTTCCGTTCGACAGCTCGCGCTTCGGGAAACGGTTCGTTCCAGCGGGAGTCGTTCCTGGCCTCTGCAGCACCGGCGGCATGCGCCAGCTCGAGATCCGCTAGCCGAACATGGCGCGCTCGACGCCGTACCGGCCGTTCTTCTCGCGAGCGACCGTGTCGAAACGCACGAGGGCGAAGACTGGATGCGCTAGAGCCCCGAGACCCACGTAGCGCCCGCCCCAGTATGACCCTTTGCGCAGAGCGCATAACGCGCGCAACGCGGCCCGCATGCATTGGATTCCTCGCGCGCAGCTCGTGCTGCGCCATTCGCCGTACTCGCCGTCAGCGCGAGCCTCATCCTGCTCGTGGTCGGGTGTGGCGGCTCGGAGCCCCCCGAGCCGACGCGTCCTCGCCAGACGCCGGTACCGACGCCGGACCGCCCTCGATCGATGCGGAGACAGACGCCACCGTGACGTGCGTCAGCGCAGTGGACTGTAGCGACGGCCTCTATTGCAACGGGGAGAGCGGCGCATGCCCGGCGACGCATCGGCAGATGACTACGGCTGTTTGCCCGCCTCGGCCCCGCCATGCGACGGCGTCCTGCGAACCTGCCAGGAGTCCGCGTCCGCGTGCTTGACCGCGTGCGACCAGAAGGACGCGCGATGGCCACGGCTACGTCGCGATGGAGTGCGGCGGCGACGACGGCGACGATGGCGATCCGCTCCGCTCGCGAGGGCAACCGAGGTCGGCGACGCAGCGGGGAACGACGAGGACTGCAATCCCAGCACTGTCGGTTCGCGGATGACGACGCCGACGGATACGTCGACATGGCCGTTGCAACGGCTCCCGTTGCGGAACGGATTGCGATCGACGCAGGACCCTGCTCGCCATCCGAGCGCGCCCGAGCTGTGCGACGGGTGGATCCAGCGGACGTGCGATCGCGGTCGACGAGGACGTCACCGGCACGTTCTACGTGGTCACGAGGACATGGACGGATTCGGAGCGGGCGCGCCGGTGATGGCTTGCGCGGCGCCGCCCGGCCATTCGCTTCGCGGCGACGACTGTGACGACACGGATGTGACGGTGAACCCTTCGGAGCCAGAGATTCGCAACGGTGTGGACGACGACTGCGACGGCGTCGTGGACGACGGAACCGCGTCGAGCACGTGCCCCGTCGGCGCGTCGTGCGTCGCCTGGAACGTGCGTCGCTCCCATCGCCTGCTACCAGGGTTCGAGCGCGATGGCGATCCGAGCACTCCGTGCGAGACGGACGTGCGCAGCTCCGACTCGAACTGCGGGAGCTGCGGCAACGCGTGCTCGAGCCAGACAGGCGTGCGTCGATGCGCTCTGCAAGCTCCGGGCGAGCGCTTCCGACATCGATTCGGGTGGAACGACGGGTGCGCAGTGACGGT
>CAWHVG010000004.1:0-21536 GCA_963832725.1 uncultured Pseudomonadota bacterium | reverse complement strand
GCCTAAGTGGAGTGATTCTCAGGGGATAGGCGCTGCCGCCAACCCCTCCGATCGGGGCCAAAACGGCCCCTGTTGCCGATTCGTTGCCGTTTGCTCCCTCCGGGCTGCCCCCCGGTCCGCCCTCGGCGGCGGCCGCCGCGAGCTCCGGGATCGCCACGTCGAGCGGGGTCAGCCAGCCGAGGCCGAGCTCGGTCGCGTGGCGTGCCTGCCGTCGGTAGCCGTTGATCATCGTGCTCGACTTGTGCCCGGTTCGGTCCGCCACCCACGACTCGGTCCGTCCGGTCGCGAGCGCGACGAAGGTACCCCGGAGGTCATGCACCCGCACGGGGAGACGCGTCGCGGTCCGCTCGAAGAGCTCGGAGCGGGTCACGCCGGCCACCCGGAGGTGCCGGCGGAAGATGGGCGCGGCCTGATTCCAGTTCAGGCCGACCTCGGCGAACACGAGCTCGTCGTCGGCGGGGCTCCCGCGGAGCGCCCGCCAGGCGCGAAGGGCGCGCGTCACGCTCGGGTCGAGGACCCACGCGCGGGGATCGTTGGTCTTGTTCACGTCGAGCCGGACGGAGCCGCGCTCGAGGTCGAGGTCGGCCCACGTCAGCCCGCGCGCCTCGCTCGCCCGCATGCCCTCGCGATCGAGGACGCCGAAGAGCACGCGGCACCCGATCGGCACCTCGGTGCACGCGAGCAGCGCCCGATCCTCGTCCGGGTACAGGTAGGCCAGCGCCTTCGCGGACCGCTGGGGTGGTACAAACCCGCGAGGGATCGGGCTCCGTTCGATGGCGCGCACCGGGTACGCCGCCAAGCTCATCACCCGAGCGATCACCTGGGCGTGCTGCCGGCGCGTCGCGGGCTCGAGGCCGGGCGGAAGCGCCCGCATCACGTCCTCCGCGTGCTCGAGGCGGAAGTCCGCGAGGCGGATCGCGCCGACGAGCGGATAGACCCGCGCCTCGAGCAGCGCCGCGTCACGGTGGGCCGTCTTCTTCCGGCGCACGTGGTCGGGCCACCGGTCCGCGAGATCGCCGCGCGTCCACATCTCGCCGAGCTCGCGGAAGGTCATCGTCGAGTGAGGCTTGATCGCGAGCTCGCCGGCGCACAGCCGGCGTGTGGTGGCGATCACCTCGTCCAGCTCGTCGCCGTCGGCGGCGCCGGAGGCCGCCTCGAGCAGTTGCGGCGCGAAGCCGAGGTGTCCGGCCTTCCGGAGCTCGGCGGCCATCTCGGCGAGGATGCGGGCCCGCTCGCGAGCGTCGTCCTCGTTCTGCGCGGTCGGGAGGTGGAAGGCGCGACGATCGCCCGGGCCGAGCGTGACCCGGCCGTAGAACTTCCCACGGGCGAAGAACGCCGATCCGGTCGTGCGTCGCGCCATCCCTCAGCCCTTCCGCCCTCGCCGCGACCGGGGCCGCGGCACCTCTTCGAGCCCGAGGCGCTCCACCAGCGACGTCGCCGGTGTGGGCCGCGGGGACTCGTCCACGACCTCCGGAGTCTCGTCGGCCTGCTCGAGGAACGAAAGCAGGTCGGTCCGCCGGAGGCGCCCGAGGCGCAGCACGCGCCCCGGGAACCGCGGCGAGCGGACGAGCTCGAGGAACCGGCGCGGCGGCACGCCGAAGAGCTCGAGCGAGCTCTCCTGCGACACCATCTCGGCCGCCGGTGCCTCTTGGACGAGCGCCCGCCGAGGGACGAGCATTCGCACTTCGACGAGGTCATCCACGCCCGGGTCGACGTCTTCCGCCGCTGCGATCGCGGCGCCCCGACCCTTCCGGGTCATCCGATCGCCTTCCCGACCGTGGCCGGCACGAGGCTGGCGAGGGTGTTCACGAGCTCGGCTCGCGCCTCGGGCTCGACGATCGCCGGCAGGCCGCCAAGGCCGGGAACGGGAGTGCCGGCTGCTTCTTCCCGCTCTCCACGAGCACGGGCGGCAGGCCGCGCATGACCGCTGGCAGGCATGAGCAGCCCGGTGCGATGCATGTCACCACCGAGGCGGGTCTCGTCGCGCACGATCACGGCGTCGAAGTGGCCCGCGACGGCGTCAGCCATCATCCGCCACAACGCGGGGCGATTCTTGAACTCGGCACGGCTTCGAGCGTCGTCGATGTAGACGTGGGCGTCGTCGCACTCACCACCGCGCTGCTCGATCGCCGCCCGTGCCTCGCGCACCTGGACCTCCGTCGACGCGAGCTGCTCGTCAGTCGACTTGCGGGCGTAGATGGCCCAGCGGATCGGTTCTGCTCGTCCTCTCCTCACCTTGGCTCCACGTGCTCGGGCCCACCCATGATGAAGTCCGCGATGCGCTCGACCAGGAGCTGCACCGCCGGCGTGAGCCGGCCCTGACTCCTCACCAGCTCAGGCGCGAGATACCCGCGACGGACGAGATCGAGCGTGCGCACCGCGGGGCCCGCCGTCCAGGAGGCATCGAAGACCTCCGACCCGTCTGCCTGCCCCACGAGCCTCACCGGACCCAACATGGTCGTCGTCGACGCAGCATCGCGCCGACGAGCGGCATCGAGCACGGCGTCGGCAGGGTCGCCGCCGCCGACAGACTTGATCATCGAGACGCCTCCGCGGCTCAAGAAGATCACCGCGCTCCCACGGCGTCCGCTTTCAAGACTCAAGGCCGTCCTCCGATCCAGCTCTCACGGTTGGAGAAGAGTCGCTGCGTGGCATCGGCGATCCGCAGGTGCGGCTCGATCGCCGGCAGGCCGCCAAGGCCGACCCAAACGCGGATGTACCCGGAGCGCTTGGTGTATGGGGCGAAACCGGGGTGGCCGTCGTAGCGGCGCCGGCCGCGCTGTCCTTTCGCCGCGGCCCTGAGCTCGGCGTCGTAGGTCTCCAGAATCCTCACGCCGTGCAATCCAGAATCGCCCCTCCGCGGACAGCACGAACAGGTAGAGCGCTACGCTCTCGTCGAGCGCGGCGAGGAAATATGCCTGCCCCGTGCGCCGCTGCGCGGCGACGTAGACTCTAGCCGGAACTGCGCCTTCCGAGTCGATCACGAGCGGGCTCCCGACCGTCTCGACCGTGACCACGCGCGGCTTGTCGATGGCTGCGATGCTCCCGGTGGTCGTTCGGCCCTTCGTCATCGAGACCAGGCGCAATCCGAACCGAGCGAGTCCCTCGTGAAGTGTGGCCGCGGCACCGTCCCCAGGGTCGGGCTCGTCTCCGTCCCGTCCCTCCAGCGCAGCTACCAAGGCTTGACGCGAGAACACGCCGCGAACCTGGCGGACACCAAGCTCAGCCAGGAGGAACTCCGCGGCGACCACGTCCACACAGAGTCCCGCGTCGACGAGCTGCCGCACGTGGCCGAGCTCCGGCAACGCGGGGGCGTCGTTCGCCTTCGTCTTCTTCGGGCGCTTCATCATGTTGGCCCCCATGCTAGCGCAGCCCATATGCCGATGTTAGCCGATGTTTGCCCAACACGCACATCGCGTGGTATGGAGGGCCCACGAGCAAGGCCATCCGAGTCACCTTTCTGCTGCCGCGGCCATATGCGGTGGCGCTCAAGAAGCTCCGTGCCAGCGATCCTGCGATCCGCTCCCGCACCGACGCGCTGCTGCACGTGATCCGGGCAGGGCTCCGGTCAATCCGTTCCGAGCGCACCCGTCCTTCCCGGTGACCGCCGTGTCGGACCTCGCGACGATCTGCGCCGAAGCCGGAGGTGCCGTGCTCGTGACAGCGCGCACCCTGACCATCTGTTGCGGCACCGCGGTGAAGACGTTGTCTCTCCCGCGGATGCCCCACGGTGGACGAACTCCTCGCCCTGGAAGCCAAATTCGATGCGGCTCCGAGCGCACCCGAGGTCTACACGTCGAGCCTCTCGACGAGCATCTTCGAGGAGCGATGGAAGAAGGCGGACGAGGCGCATTGGGCGTTCACGGAGCCGCCGATGGCAGTGAACGTATCGGTGATGCCGATGACGGCGCCTGCCGGTGCGGTGCGGTGCGCACTCGTGTGGACCTCGCTTGCCTCGACGCCTTCCTCTACGAGGTTGGCGAGCGCGCCGCCGCCGCCGGAGTTATTGTCAAGAGTTGTGGTTACGGAGCTGATCAGGCGGCGTCCCTTTGCTCACTCTCGCTCGTGTCCCTCTTCGACTTCCTCGCTGACTTGATGGGCTTTGCGCTGGGGCGCTCCTTGCGCGCCCCGTCCTCGAACGTGACGCCTGCACGGACGAGCGGGATGAGTTCGTGGCCGTCCAGCTTCCGCCATCGGCGCTCGGCCATGAGGAGGAGCTTGAAGGCCATCGCGAGTCCGGCGTTGCGGGAGCCGGCCCCCTTCGTGACCCGCTGCCGGAGCTTGACGGTGGCGAAGGTGGACTCGATCGGGTTGGTACTGCGCAGGTGCTTCCAGTGCTCCGCCGGGAAGTCGAAGAGCGTCGTCATCCGGTCGAAGTCGGTCTGGAGGCACTTGGTGGCCTTCGGATATTTCGCGCGGAACTCCTTCACAAACGACGCGGCCAGCTCCTCACACTCCGCCTTTGTCGGCGCCTTCATCATCTCGTGGAGATGGGATTTTGCGCGCGGCTGCACGCTCTTGGGAAGCTTGTCGAGAACGTTCGCGATCTTGTGAACCCAGCACCGCTGTTCGCGCGTCTCCGGGAAGACCTCGCGCAGCGCCGCCCAGAAGCCGAGCGCGCCGTCACCGACCGCCAACGCCGGCGCGCGCATCCCCCGCGCCTTCACGTCGCGCAGGAGCGACAGCCAGCTCTCGGTGGACTCCCGGTAGCCGTCTTCGATCGCGATCACCTCCTTCGTGCCGTCCGGTCGGGCCCCGATCATGACGAGCGCGGCGAGGCGCTCGTCCTCGAGGCGCACGTTGAAGTGCACCCCGTCGACCCAGACGTACACGTAGTCGCGGTCCTCCAGCGTGACCTTCCCCCGCTCTCGTGGACAGGTTGACTATGCCGCGAGCGCGGCGAGCAGGCTCTTCAATTCGAACTCGATGGGGCTGAGGTAGTCGAGACGGGAGTGCCGCCTCTCGGTGTTGTAGAAGCGCTCGATGTAGTCGCCGATGGAGCCGATGGCGGTGCGGCGGCTGTCGTAGTCAGCATCGTGCACGAGCTCGACCTGAGATATGCCCAGGAGTTGTGGATCGACGTGAGGTGAAGAGGGTGGCGTACCCTTCCGAGTTGGAAAACACGAGACCGGCTTGTAGGCCGGGGAAAGGTACGCCGATGCCGAAGGTAGAGGAGAAGGACGTTCAGGGCGAGCCGATGGAGTGCGCGCTTGATCAGCTGGCGCGCGAGGGAGCGCGGCGGATGATCGCGGCGGCTCTGGAGGTGGAGGTCGAGGAGTATCTGGCGCGGCATGGTGCGAGCCGGGACGAGGAGGGCCGCGCGCTGGTGGTTCGCAACGGGCGTGCTCGGGAGCGGAAGGTGACGATCGGCGCAGGGACGGTGGGGCTCCGGGCGCCTCGTGTGAACGACAAGCGGGTAGTGGACGGGGAGCGGCAACGCTTCACGAGCAGGATCCTGCCCCCCTACATGCGGCGCTCGAAGAACGTTTCAGAGGTGCTTCCGCTCCTCTATCTGCGCGGACTGTCGACGGGCGACTTCCAGGAGGCGCTTCCCACGCTGCTCGGTCCGGACGCCGCGGGCTTGTCGCCGAGCTCGATCACGAGGCTCACGAGCGCGTGGCAGGAGGAGTACCGGGCGTGGCGGAAGAGGTCGCTGGAGGACCGCGACTACGTGTACGTCTGGGTCGACGGGGTGCACTTCAACGTGCGCCTCGAGGACGAACGCCTCGCCGCGCTCGTCATGATCGGGGCCCGACCGGACGGCACGAAGGAGGTGATCGCGATCGAAGACGGCTACCGGGAGTCCACCGAGAGCTGGCTGTCGCTCCTGCGCGACGTGAAGGCGCGGGGGATGCGCGCGCCGGCGTTGGCGGTCGGTGACGGCGCGCTCGGCTTCTGGGCGGCGCTGCGCGAGGTCTTCCCGGAGACGCGCGAACAGCGGTGCTGGGTTCACAAGATCGCGAACGTTCTCGACAAGCTTCCCAAGAGCGTGCAGCCGCGCGCAAAATCCCATCTCCACGAGATGATGAAGGCGCCGACAAAGGCGGAGTGTGAGGAGCTGGCCGCGTCGTTTGTGAAGGAGTTCCGCGCGAAATATCCAAAGGCCACCAAGTGCCTCCAGACCGACTTCGGCCGGATGACGACGCTCTTCGACTTCCCGGCGGAGCACTGGAAGCACCTGCGCAGTACCAACCCGATCGAGTCCACCTTCGCCACCGTCAAGCTCCGGCAGCGGGTCACGAAGGGGGCCGGCTCCCGCAACGCCGGACTCGCGATGGCCTTCAAGCTCCTCCTTATGGCCGAGCGCCGATGGCGGAAGCTGGACGGCCACGAACTCATCCCGCTCGTCCGTGCAGGCGTCACGTTCGAGGACGGGGCGCGCAAGGAGCGCCCCAGAGCAAAGCCCATCAAGTCAGCGGGGAAGTCGAAGAGGGACACGAACGAGAGTGAGCAAAAGGACGCCGCCTGATCAGCTCCGTATCCACAACTCTTGACAATAACTCGCTCGACCTTGAGCGTGCCGAAGAAGCTCTCGGCGACAGCGTTGTCCCAGCAGTCCCCTTTGCGGCTCATGCTCGGGACGATGCCGTGCGCGTCGAGAGCGCGACGGTAGTCGGCGCTGGCGTAGGGGCTGCCGCGATCGGAGTGATGAATGAGGCCAGGGGGAGGCCTCCGCGACGTCGTCGCCATCGAGAGCGCAGCGAGCGCGAGCTTCGTGTCGTTGGCGTCGCTGGCCGCCCAGCCCACGACCCGACGCGCGTAGAGGTCGAGGATGACGGCGAGGTACAGCCACCCCTCGTGCGTCCAGACGTAGGTCACGTCGGTCACCCAGACCTCGTTCGGGCCCGTCGCGCCGAAGTTCCTCTCGAGCAGATTCGGCGCGATGGGGTCGGTGTGCTGCGAATCGGTTGTCTTGCGGAAGCGGCGGCGCCCCCGCGCACGTAGACCCTGCTCGCGCATCAGCCGCTCGACGCGCTTGCGCCCGACACGGGAGCCGCGCGTTCGGAGCTCGGCGTGAACGCGAGGGCTGCCGTACCGGCCGCGGTAGCGCTTGTAGATGGCGGCGATCTCGACCGCCAGCCGCGCGTCGTCCACGGAGCGCTCGGACTCGGCCCGGTCCCGCCACGCGTAGAAGCCACTCTTCGAGACGCCCAGGAGCTTGCACATCAGCGCGACGGGAAAGGCCACCGACTTCGCCCGGATGAACGCGTACTTCATCCGTTCTCCTTCGCGAAGAAGGTGGCCGCCGCTTTTAGGATTTCGCGCTCCACGCGGAGCTGCTTGTTCTCCCGCCGCAGTCGCGTCAGCTCCTCACGCTCCGCGCTCGTCAGCTCGCCGGGGCGACCGCGGCAGGCGTCGGCCTCCGCCCGCCGCACCCACTCGCGCACCGCCGTCTCCGTCAGGTCCAGGTCCTTCGCGACCTGCCCGATGCTCCGGTCCCCGGCCTGGCACAGCGCCACGACCTCGGCCCGAAACTCCGGGGTGAACTTCCTTCGCTTTCTTCTCGGCATGGGACACTCCTCGCGCATTCTCGCGCTTTCGGGGGTGTCCACGGAAGCGGGGGATCCTTACTCGCGGCTCCTCCAATCCGGCGGAACGTGCCGCACCCCGGCGAGCGCATGTCGCAGGTCATCCTCGCGAAGCTCGCGCACAGCCGTGCTGGCTCCGCAGTCCGTGTCGGGGCAGCGCTGCGGATCACCACCCTCGACGCGTTCCTGCTCGCGAGTCGGATGTCGTGGTTCGTGGACGTCGTCGGAATCGATGGCGACGACTTCTGGGGCGTGCCGACGCCTGACCTCGATGCGCCATGGCGAGAGCCGGACCTCTTTCTCAAAGTCAGCCCCGATGATCTTTACGAAGCGACGGCCTTGCTCGGACAGCTCGGAGGCCGGCAACACGGATCGTGATGGGGTCGGGCCCCTGGGACTTGCGCTATGGGCGAAGCCAGCGGCCGACATCCCGGCAACGGCGCACACGGTCGACGGCTGCCATGGACTGTGCGGCGAGCAGCAGTGAATCAGGCAACTCCACGTCTGACGCCTACCATCTGTACCACCCACCCCAAGACCTCGCGATCATCATCGTTGCCCGCGCTACCCTGACGTGCATGACGAGTCTCCGGTTCTGCTGTTTCGCTGCTCTACTACTCGCCTGCGCCGCGGATCACGGACGAAGCGACCGCGCCGATGCGGGCGGGATGCGCGGCTTCGACGCTAGCATCGACGCCGGCGTCGATGCGGGCAACGACGCCGGCGCCGAGCCGGTCATAGAAGTGGGGCGATTCGAGCTCCCGTCCAGCTTCTTCATCCTAGACTCGGCGAGCACGCCGGCCGGTGACGTGTGCATCGGCGGAATACGGAAGGGCCGAACGCCCAGCCCGCTGCTTCCGGACGTGGCACAGAACGATGCCTTCGTCGCCTGCTTCAATCCCTCGGGAGTCACCCGCGCCCGATCCTGGCCGTGTCAGGGGCCAGCAGGGTTTGGTGTCGAGCGCCTCGGGGCAGATCCGAACGGCGGTTTGTACATCGCGAGCGGAGACGGCTGCTTCGCACCGCTACCCGCCGCGCACGTCGAGCGCATCAGCTCGACCCTCGCGACCGAGGCCGTGCTCACGCTCACGAGCACCACGAACCCGCCCGTGTACTTCTCCGACATCGCCGCGTCGGCCGACTACGCGGTCGTGGTCGGGACGGCACGTGCTCCCACCACGATGGGCGACACGGAGGCGCATGGCCCCTTCGCCGCAGTCCTCGCGCGCGACGACCTCTCAATCGTGAACGTCGTGGCCAGCGCGACCGTCGAGGCGAGCGGATCGCTCGCGAACGTGCATCAGCTCGCGGTCAACGACAACGGCGTCGCCCTCTACTTCGGCCAGGACATCGAGGGCGGCGTGTTCGCGGCCGCCGGGGGCCAGTTCGTTCGCACCATGACCCTCCCCGATGGTTCGCTCGAGAACCCCGGCGACCACGACTGGTACTCCGAGTACGCCGCGCTCTGGCACCCCGACGGCGTCCCCGTCTTGCTCGGGACCATGGGCGATTCCACGACGCTGCAGGTGGAGGTCGGAGCCGACGTGCACGCCCTCGAGACACAGTACCTCGACGGGCCCTACGCAGCCTTCCACGGTCACGAGCTGCTCATCGCGCGACCGTTCGCAGGGATGATCACCATCGCGGGTCGCACGTTCTCGAGCGGCGGTGCGCCCGCCAGCGCCGTCCTCGTCGCTACGGACGAACGGACGATCGAGCCGCATTGGGCGCGCCAACTGCCCGGTGGGTACAACAACGACGAGGTCGCCGTGCTGACGGATGGGACCATCGCGATCATCGCCTGCGACGCAGTCGACCGGTCGATGCCGCAAGTGCTCATCACGTTCTACCGGTGAACCGCGTCGGGTCCGCGGCAGGGGCCGTCGGCAATCCAACAGCAAATGAGGGCGGCCTCTCGAAGAACGCGGCCGCTGCGCGAGTGGAGCAGCTGGCCGTGAAGTAGACACGGCGCCGCCAGCGCGCGTTCCCGTAGTAGAACGTGAGGCCGTGAGACGCTCAGCACAGCTCGCGTTCCTGAGCGCCGTGATCTCCGCATGCGGGGCTCCGCGGACGCATCGCACGCCCCAGTCCTGCTCCGTCGGTTGGCCCATCGCCGAGAAGACACTGTTCCATCCGATCGTGGGCCCCTTCGTTGCCGACCCGTCGCGTCCCGAGACCTCGACGGTCACGCTCCCGGTGGACTGGCAGACCCTGCCGCGGAGCGGGGTCGTGCTGCGGAGGCGCGGCACCATGTATGACGCATGGATTGCCGGAGACCTGCTCATCCGCGCGGATAGAACAGCTGCGGAAGCACTCGATATCCGAACGGGCGCGCTCCGGTGGAAGCGCGTCGGCCGGCAGTCTGTCTACGGTTCGGGCTGCGGCCGCGTGATCCAATCGGATGAGGGCGGCGTGCGCGGGCTCGACGCGCAGACGGGCCAGGAGCTCTGGCAGCGCGACTACGAGCCCGGGCGAGCGCGCATCCTCGCGGTCGAAGGATGCCGCGCGGTGGTCGTCCCCGATGAGTACGACGCACCCATGGTCGTGTGGATCCTCGATGCCGAGACGGGAGCGACCGTCGCGCGTCACCGGTTCGGCGAACGGGCCTATGTTCGGATGGCGAACGACAGCGAGGTCGTCGTCACGTTCGGCGCCGATGAACGCTCGTTGAGGATCCCTCTCGCCGGCGGCGAGCCGGTGCCGGTCGCAGCCGGTACGAGGTTCCTCGCCGACCAGCTCGCCATCGTCGCCGACGAGGATGGCGTGAGGGCATTGCTCGGAGGAGAGCCTCGATGGAGCCGATCGTGGCCGCACTATCCGCCCATGCTCCAGGTGGGGAACGACCTGGTCGTGTTCGCGGACGGCGCGCTTCGGCGGCTGGCTCAGGCATCGGGCGAAGACCGGTGGGTCCTCCCTCTGCCGGAGGAAGCGAGCGGGAGCGGTGACGTCGTCGGCTGGGCAGTCGACGGCGAGCGGATGGTGATCACCACGGACTCCACCCCTCCGTTGCTGCTCGACGTCGATCTCGCTGCAGGACGACTTCGCTCGACGCGGTTGGCGCCATTCTCGGCCTTGTCCGCGACGCTGGCCGGCGACCTCTCGCACCAGGCGTGGAAGGTGCCGACGCCGTCGATAGGTGCCCTGCGAACCGCACTCCTGCTCGACGTAGTCGTGGGGCACGCCGTACCGCGAAGGATCGTCGGTGGGTGCGACATCGAGGCGTCGCATCCACTCGCGGAACCCCTGCTCGGACATGCGCGCTCGCAACTCGTACTCGAAGTCGGGGAGGAAGCCATCCTCGTAGGCCTGCTCCTCGAGCACCTGGGCACCATCGGGAAGTACCCTTCTTGCCGGCCACTCCGTCAGTGCTCGATGTGCAGGTACCGCGACGCTGGCGAGGACGACCGCGGTCATGGCGACCGCAGCTTCGGCCACCCGCTGCCGCCTGCCGCTCGTGCGGACGGGCATCCTCCGGGTCGCCAGCCCTCGCAGCGCAACGCCGCCAGTGATCCATCCCGGCAGAACGAAGAGCATCGCGACGGGCTCCGGCGGAGCTCCGCTCAGCGGGTATCTCGGAAAGAGCGCCGCCGCGGTGATGCCGCTGACGATCCATCCCGCCCAACTGGCGCCACCGACCAACAGCGCGCCCAGCCAAGGGTTCTGCTCTCGGGCCCGCTGCGTAGTCGCGGCGAAGAACGCGAGCGCGGGCGCGACGAGAAGGAGGCAGATGCCGAAGGCGTACTGCGTCGGAGTCGTTGCGACGACCGGATGCACACCTGCACGGTAGTCGAGCGACGCTTCCACGGGAACGTGGATCGCACTGTCGACGGTTGCCGCTGCGGAGGAAGCCGATTGGCCTGTCGGGTCGGCCCCCACCGCTGCTCAGGGCAGCAGCGCGTCTCCGTTGGAATGCGCAGAGCGCCATAGCGGCGCAATGGGCAGGACGTCGAACGCCGAGGGCCGCGGCGCGCTACCTCGAGGTCGACGCGAATGGCCCCAGCTCTTGCTCCTCGCCATCCGGGAGATCGACGACCCAGATCGTGATGCCGTCTTGGTGGCGCGTGATGCGCAGCTGTGCGCTGCGAACCCCTCGGGATCCGTCGGGCCCGAGCGTGTGCACGGCTCGATATACCTGCCCATCGCCCGCTCCCGGAAGCCGCTCGACGACGCAGTACTGCTCCTCCCACGGCACGTAAGGCGGTGGGTCCATTCTCTCGCTCGGTGACGTGTAGTAAATGACCGCACCCGAGATTCGCAGCCGGGAATCCCCTCCCCGCGCATCGGTGTACCGACCTTCGAGATCGTCGAGCGGAAGCCCCCCTTGGTCGCACCGGATGATGTCCGCCACCATCTGGTCCATTACGGGGTTCGCTTCGGGCACGCTTCGGCTCGCTTGCTCGTACACCCGAGCGGCCTCCTCGGTCGTGATGGTCAGCACTTCGTCTCGGGGATCGGGAGCCGAACCGAACGCGATGAAGAGGCCGACCGCGAGGAGCGCGACGAGCACGAAGACGGCTGATTTCCCGCGGTTCATGGGTTCATGAGGGGAGGCGCGGAGACGCGCTGAGAGCGGACGAGATCGTGTTGGAGCGGGGCTCGGACGTCAACGCAAGGCTGCGCGGCCCACACCAGCCCGCATCGGATGTTGACCGACGAGGAGGACGGACCGCCACGGTGCGTGCCCTGTTCGACGCACGCGGGGTACGCTCGCCCGGCATGGCGTCCACGCGTGACAAGCTCCGAGATCTCGACCCCGGCGAGCTACTCGCCCTCGTCGAGCGCATGCTCGAATCGAGATCCGGACCTGGTCGCGCTTCTCGACACGCCCACGGCGGGGCGCGGCCGCGCGGTCCGCACGGAAGATGTCGGTCGACGAGTCGAGCTCGCGCTGCGGCCCGCGGAGCGCGGCGGATGGCGCGAGAGCTTGGCGGCCGCGCGGGAGGTCGAGGAGATCGCGGCGTGGGGCGCTTCGTTCCTCGACTCCGGCGAGGTCGAGAGCGCGATCACGGTCTTCGCGGCGCTCTCGGCAGGCATTCGCGTCCGCTACGACCAGATCCATGACGAGGAGAGCGAGATCGGTCGCGTGCTCGACGAATGCGTCGACCAGCTGGAGGCCTGCCTCGACCGCGTCGCCGGCATGCCCCGCCAGCGCGCGCTCGAGTCGCTCCTGGACGTCGCGGTCTGGGACGCGGCCAGCGGCGGCTACGGCGTCGGCGTGCGCGCTCGCGACGTCGTGGTCGATCCGACCACCGAGGAGGAGCGCCAGCACCTCGCAGCTCGGGCAGAGCCGGCGCTCACGTCGGTGACATCATCGTATTCGCGCCAGAGGCTCGGCACGCTCCTCGTTCGTCTCCGCGGCGATGCCCTCGACCAAAATGCCCGGCTCGCGATGCTGCGCCGGACCGACAATCACCTCGAGCTGATCGATCAGCTGCTCCAGCTGCACCGCGTCCGTGAGGCCCGCGACGCGCTGGCGAGCGTCGAGGAATGGCACGCGCTGGTGGAGGCGGCCGACCTCTTCGTCCGGCACGGCTACGCCGGCGAGGCGGAGTCGGTCCTCACCGAGATCGTAGAGCAGCGGCGCTCGGTCGGGCGGTGGATGGCGCTCGACTGGCTCACCCGACACGCCAAGCCGCAGCGCATCTACTTCGGCCGCCACCAATCCGCCGGCTGGGCCGAGGAGCTCTTCTGCGAGCAGCCCACCGTCGAGAACTGGATGAAGCTCCGCGCGGCCTCCAAGGAGAGCCGCCGAGTCGAGCTTCGCCATCGCCTCGCAGCCGAGGGTAGGCATCTCCTCCTCGTCGAGATCCTGGTGGCCGAGAACAAGCACCGCGAAGCGCTCACGAAGTTCCGCCACGTGAAGGAGCGGGACGCCCGAGCACTGCGAGCCGCGGCGCAGATCGCGGACAGCGTCGCCGCGAAGAAGCCGCGGGAGGCCGCGGCGCTGTACGGCGAAATCGCCGACTCCCACTGCAAGCGGGGCCACCCCGAAGAGTACGAGATCGCGGTGGAGCTGATCCTCCGCGGTCGCGACGCGCTCCTCACAGCCGGGCACTCGGTGCTGGCGAAGCGCTACGTGGGCGACTTCCGCAAGCGGCACTCTCGGAGGCGCTCACTCACGGCGATGCTGGACGCCCGCGCCTGAGCGTGACCGTCGACGCGAACCACGCGGACGCCACGGCCCGGTCGCCGCCCCCTCCAAGAACGCCATCGCGATACTCGCGAGCCGCGGCGGACAGCGCCGTCTGCTACGATCGACCGCGATGGACGGCTTCGTCGCCGTGACCGATCCGGGCTGGTGGGGGCAGCTCTCGCGCGAGCCCGGGCCGAAGGACGCCAACTCCTGGCGGCCCTCTGCCCGCGCCTTCCGGCTCGCGGTGGGGACGCCGTTCTTCTTCAAGCTCAAGGCGCCGCACAACGACATCGCCGGGTTCGGCTACTTCGCCGGCTTCTCGGTGCTGCCGGACTGGTTGGCGTGGGAGACGTTCGGCATCGCCAACGGCGTCACCAGCCTCGCCGCTCTGAGATCGAGGCTGTCGCGAATCCAGTCCGGCGCTCGCATCCACGCCGATCCTGGCGGTCGCATCGGGTGCTGTCTGATCGCCGAGGCCACGTTCTTTCCGAAGGCGGAGTGGGTCGCGCCTCCGAGCGACTGGTCGCCGCGTACTCAGACCGGCGCACGCCTCGACCTCGCTGCGGCGGAGGGCCGACGGATCTGGCGCGAGTGCACCGAGCGCGCCACAGCAACGTCGGTGGTCGCGGTTCGGGAAGACGCCCCCCGGTACGGCGCGCCAGTCCTTCACACGCCACGCCTCGGGCAGTCGATCTTCCGGGTTCGCGTGCTCGACGCCTACGGGCGCGCTTGCGCCGTCACGACCGAGCACTCCCTTCCGGTCCTCGATGCCGCGCACATCAAGCCGTACGCGGAAGGTGGCGCACACACCGTCCGCAACGGTCTCGTGCTGCGATCGGATCTGCATCGCCTCTTCGACCGTGGCTACATCACCGTCGACGAGGAGGACCGGCTGGTCGTCGGGCGGCGGCTCAAGGACGAGTTCGAGAACGGGCGGACGTACTACGCGCTCGAAGGCCGGCGGCTCGTGCTGCCCGCCGACGCAGCGCTCCGGCCCGATCACAGCGCACTCGCGTGGCACCGGAACGAAGCCTTCCTGGGGTAGGGCGGACCATCGCTCACTTCGCGACGAGTCGATGTACGCATTCATCACGAGGGACACGCAGACGGCGGAGACGATCGCGGCACTGACGGCTAAGAGTCCCGGCTGATCGGGGGACTCACGCATGTGGCCCCGCACTGTCAACGTCTGTTGACGGCGGCGTGCAGGCGCGCGGGATCAGGCTCCACACCCGGGAGGGGTCATGCCATGCTCTCATGGGTTCTTTGGGCCGGACTGGGTGGTTTCGTCAGTTCCGCGGGCAGCCCGGCGTCTGTGCCTCGTTGCCGAGCCAGGGCTGCCGAGGCGCCGGGCGCCGCGAGGGCAGGAGCGAGATGCGAATCGTCTGCCACAAGTGCGGGTGTCCGATCGACTTGCCGGATTCGACGGCACCCGGCGTACCGATCGTCTGTCCGCGCTGCGGAAACGCCGGTACGTATCGACCTCCGGGACCACCACGGCCGGCGAAGGTGAAGCGATCGGGCGCGAGTGGTCCGACAGCCCTGGTCCTCCTCGGCTCGCTGATCTTGCTCTGCATCGGTGGTGCCATGGCCGTGGCGATCCCGTGGCCGATGTTCGTCGTCGCGACGCTCGGAGCCGCGGGCGGCGTCGTAGTGATGACCGGCAAGGTCGGACGTACTTGGCGCGCACGCTGGCCCCTCGGCATTGGCTTGGTCGTCGTGTCCGGGCTCGTCGCTGTCCTCGCCGTGATAAGCGCGATCTCGAACTACGAGACGGCACGCCGGGCGGAGGAAGCTGCCGCGGCCGCCGCAGCCGCAGAGAGGCATCGTCGGGACGTAACCGTTCACGCCCCCTGAAAGCTGGATCATTCCGGGGCGTTCTGAACTGGGGATCGACAGCGGATCGCGATCGTGATCTACGTGGGGCGTGTCCGAGCTCACCGACGTCGACGAACTCCGCGCGGAGCTGGCGCGCGCGAGGGCGACGATCGAGGAGCTGGCCAAGCTGAATGCGGCGCTGACGGCAAAGGTCGAGGCGCTCGAAGCGCTGGTGGTCAAGCAGGCCGAGCTGCTGGGGCGGAACTCGAAGAACTCGAACTTCCCGCCGTCGAGCGACGGCCCGGGTGGCGCGTCCTCGAAGCCGCGGAAGAAGCCGAAGGGTTGCAAGCGCGGTGGCCAGAAGGGGCACAAGGGCTCGCACCGCGTGCTGGTGCCGGCGGAGCAGGTCGACGAGGTGGTCGACATGTTCCCTGCGCGCTGCGACGCCTGCCACGGCCGGCTCCCGAAGACGGTGGATTCCGCGCCCGAAGCGCCATCAGCAGACCGAGCTCGACCCGTTCGTGCCGCGGGTCACGGAGTGGCGGCGCCACGAGGTGCCCTGCCCGGCCTGCGGTCACGCGACGCGCGCGCACTACGACGACGACGTCATCCCGGGGTACGCGTTCGGCCCGCGCGTGATGGCGGTCGTCGCGCTACTGACCGGCGTGTACCACCTGGGCCGGCGCGACACGGTGAGCCTGCTGCGCGAGCTGCTGGGTTTGCGGATCTCGACCGGGAGCGTGAGCAACATCGAGCGCCGGATGAGCGCAGCGGTCGAGCCCGCCGTGGACGAAGCGTGGGAGAGAGCGCGCGCGGCGCCGGTCAAGCACACCGACGGGACGACGTGGCTGCGCGCGGGCGTGATGCTGGCGCTGTGGACCGTCGCGGCGGTGGGCGTCACCGTGTTCAAGATCCTCGCCAACGGACAGCGCAACACGCTCGAACGGGAGGTCCTGCCCGAGAGGAAGGGCATCCTCGTGAGCAATCGCGCGACGGCGCTCAAGTTCTGGGCGATGCCCATGCGTCAGATCTGTTGGGCCCATCTGCTGCGGAAATTCGTCTCCTTCGCCGAGCGTGACGGTCCAACGCGGACGATGGGGCGTGAGCTCCTCGACGCCACGAAGGTGGTCTTCGCCTACTGGCTCGACTTCAAGGAAGGCCGCTTCACGCGCGAGCAGCTCGCCGCGCGCGTCGCGCCCGTGCGCACAGCCTCTGACGTCCTGACACGCCGCCAACGGTTTTCTGAATCAGATCCCGGACTCCGCGGGCGGCGCGTCGCGGTGGGGTAGCGCGGCGCGGGTCGGCCGCGCGGCGAGGCGGAAGCGAACAGCGCGAGAGCTTGGGCGAGTGCGGGCGCGAGTCGGGAAACGCGAGCTGGGCGTCGTCGAGCGCGCGGAGGGCTTCGTCCAGACGTGCGTGGGCCGTCGGCGGCAGCGGCAGCTCGATCGTGACCACGACCTCGCGCTCGCCGAAGCGGAGCGTGCCCGGAGCGCGCAAGAGCGCCATGAGGGTGCGCGGCATCGCGCTCGCGTCGTAGTCGTGGTCGGTGGGCGCGAGGGCCGCTGCGAGCGCGGCGAGCAGCCACCGTCGCGCATTGTCGGCGGCGAGCTTGAGGGGCTGGAGCAGTGCGCGGTTCTTCGTCTTGAGCCACGCACGACGGGCATCCGGCTCGATCACGTTGCGCGGCAACGTGGCCGGCGTCTCTCGCAGGCGCGCATCCAGCACGGCCTTCTCCAAGTCGACGATGAACGCCTCCTGGTCGATGGTGCGCTGGGCTCGCCCGGGCCGCGGCTGCTCGTTTTCGAGCGCTTGGATGCGCTGGGTCACGTCGCGTTGGGCATCCAGAAGCCGTCGCCGCTCCAGGTTCGCCACCGGTCGATCATCGGCCTGCTCTCTGTCCGCACCGCGGTCCACGAGGTGGTCGATGTGCACGCTCGCGCGCGCCGCTTTGAAGGCGTTCTCCTCGGCGCCGCGCACTCGCCGGAGCATCTGCATGGCGTCCTCCGCGCTGACCTCCGGCGGGAGGTTCGTCGTTGCGGGAAGCAACGCGTCGCCGTCGCGCTCGACGAGCAGACGGCTCATGTGGTCGAGCGATTCGTGCTCCCACGCGACCTGGCCGACGCCATCCTGGGCCGGCGCGACCGTCGCCAGCTCCGGCATCTTCGCGTTCGCGGGCACCCACGCGACGTAGCCGAAGCCCTCGCGGTCGAGCCTGCACAACGTTTCGAAGCAGAAGCCCCCGCGGTCGAAACCGAGCACGATCGGCCGGCCGGGACCGAGCACGTGGCGCAGCCGGCGCGCCGCCGTCAGGACGTGCTGGCTCAGCGCATCGCCGGGAGGCACCTCCATTGTCATCCACGTCACGCCGCTCGCATCGTGCACGACTACATCGGCCAAACCCCGCGTCGCCATGCGCCGTTTGCTGTTCCACCCCTTGTCGATTGGCGCGGCCCCCGTGTACGCCTTGTGATGCCCGTCGATGCCGAACAGCATCGGCATGTCCACCGCCGCGCTACGCAGCCCGTCCATCAGGCCCGTGCCCAGGGCGATCGGGTCGAAGACGTTCACCATCTGCGCGATCGCGCGGTGTGCCGTGCGCACGCTCGGGCTGCGCTCGAGGCCGAGCACCACGCCCAGCCCGCGTGCGTCACGTTCGTGCATCGACTCCAGCGAGCCGTGTCCCGCGATCCACGCGCAGGCGAGCGCGACCACCATCTGCTCCGCATCGTAGACGGCCTTGGCCGGACGCACCGCGTTACAGTGCCCGCTGTGCGCGTTCCGAGCGCCGCGTCGGCCGCCCGAGCCGCTGCAGCGCGTGCTGCACGGTCTCCCAGCTCACGCCGAGCTCCTTCGCCATCCTGTTCAGGCTCCAGCCCGCATCATCGAGCCGCCGCAGCTTCGTGAGCTTGCGCCCGGTCAGTTTGCGCGGCGTTCCGCCCTTGCCCCGCACCGCCAGCGCCTCCGTCCCGCCCGCGGCAACGCGCTGGCGAACCCCCGTCACGTGCGCCTGGCTCATCTTGCACAGCGCGGCCGCCGACTTCCCCGACAGTCCAACCCGCAGCAGAGTCGCGATCACGAAGTCGCGCGCGACCGGGTCGTCCGCATCGTACGAGAGCACCGGCACCCCGCGATAATGGATGCGTACTACGCCATCCAGCTCGAGCCGCTCAACCCCCGCGAGGTCCGCCGCTGACAACAAATCTTGCGTTCGTCCACCCATCCGCGTTGGACGTCGTACATTCTACGAAATTCACCGCGCATCGGGAATTTGCCGCGGCCGCGGACCCCGGAATTGCCAGCGCTTTCGGCGGCGTGTCAGGACTTCAGAGGCTCGGGTCTCGTTCTGGAAGAACGCGCGATCGACCTCGG
Source organism: uncultured Pseudomonadota bacterium (assembly GCA_963832725.1). Lineage (GTDB taxonomy): Bacteria > Myxococcota_A > Polyangia > Polyangiales > Sandaracinaceae > JAEZBP01. The sequence continues at coordinate 2,687 of CAWHVG010000004.1, read as the reverse complement.
CGTGCTTGTCCAGGAGAGCGTTGAGGTTCGCCTGCTCCCAATAGTCGGCGGCGAGGCCCTGCGCGGCGAAGAGCGGAACAACGTCCCGGTCCCAGGCCGCGCGATTGGTTGGGTTGAACGTCGCGTTCGTCACGAGCCGCCACTGGGGTTACGCCCGTCCACTGGTCGTGGCGCGCGTGTCCAGGCTTGCGGTACTCCGCGATCTTGGCGGCCTCCTTCTTCGCATCCGCGATCGCCTTGGAGGCCGACTCATCCTGGTGATGCTTCGCCTGGAAGACGCGCGTGCCGTCGCCGGATCGCGCATCCTGTCCTCCATCCTTCCCGCGCCGCCCGAAGAGGGCGGCCTTGGCATCCTCGAAGAAGACCAAGGTCGTCGCGAGCGCCTCGAACTCGGCGCCGCTCGTGATCACGCCCCACTTCCGCTCAGCCATGGCGTTCTCGCGGTCTGAACCGGTGGTCGCGGTGCCATCCCAGGTACATTCGACGCGCGTCGGCGATCGTCCGCAGACGGACTGGAACCGCGAGGCCGAGCACCGCGCGTGCAGCATCGTCGAACTCGGCGGCGACCCGCACCCCGTTCGATCCATCGATGGCGAGATAGGGCGTCAACGCCGTCCAGCGGCTCGCGCGCACGAGGGCATCGAACTCCCGCGGCGCCATCTGCGCGGCCCCACCCACGTCAGGTAGCGCCCCGCTCGACCAGCCGAGCGCCGACCTCGCGCTCCCAGATTATCGAGTCTTCGGCCTTGCCACCGTCGAGGTCCGTGTACTGAAGGCCGACGAGTCGGAGCCGCCCCTCTAGCGTGTCGCAGGGCTTCACCCTGGCGACGACGGAGCGCCGGTTGCGCACCGTCGCCATCATGGCCTTGCGCGGCAGCGTCTGGCTCATGCGGAACTGTCCCCCTGATGGTCGGGAGGGACGACGCTACCAAGATTCCGTAGCGATTGCGACGAGGTTCCGGTTGTCGAGCTAGCCGCGGGCCGCGAGCACGACGACGAGCCCAATGAGCCCGAGGATTGCGACGGCGCCGACGGTCGCCGCGAGCTGCGGGCTCACGACCGGCTCCCCGAAGACCTCGGCAACGAAGTGCTCACAGTTCGACTCGAACAGGCGCCACTTCTATCCGACGGCGGGCCTCGTCGCCATCGGGCTCAGCGCGCGCGCGGTGCTCATCGTCGCGGCCTTGGCGGGGGAGTTAGAGTGGCCCGGATCAGGCGGACACGCGGATCTCCGCCAGGCCGGCCCGTCGAAGCACGGAGTTGAGCGCCTTGGTAACCGCGAGGCGGAGCGATTCGAGGCTCTCGCGCTGTTCCACGTGAGAGACCCGCGGCGTGGGCGCGGAGCTTCTCGCAGACTCTTCGACAGCGCCGTGCTCGTGATGCCGTACCGCGCAGCCACAGTCGTCGCCGGCTCCGACCAGATCGCCGAGTACAGCTCCTGCCACTCGATGGTGTGCGTCATCAGCAGATCCTGACCCGCATGCGCGCTGCGATGAAGGTACAGGCCCCGGAGGCCGCCGCCGCGGAATCCTGCACGCGAAACACTCGGGGGAACCTCCTATCAGATTGGTGAGCCGGGCATGCCGCTCGGCCGCGTCCAGAAGGAGGATCTCATGACCACCGCCACCGCAGCGGAGCGCATCGCTTCGTCCACCGAGCCCCTCGTCCCGCGTCCGGATCAGCTGGAGCAATGGCACGCGTTCTCGAAGCCGGTGCCTTTCGACGTCGCCGCCACCCGCATCCTCGACGCGCACCGCACCGACGGCGAGCGCGACGATGTCATCGCCACCGATCTCCGGGCGTGGGCTTTCGGGTCCACGGACTCGCGTACCATGCAGCTCGTCCGCGTGCCCTTCGCCGGCCGCGAGGTCGGCGAGCCGATGGCCCTCCGCGAGCAGGCCTTCTCGCAGCTCTGCTCCCGCTTCGGCGCGCCGGCGCCGTACATCCGCACGCTCCCGCCGAAGCTCCAGATCGCCTGCATGAACTACGGGCTCTCGCGCGACACCGGCGCCGCCCTACTCCGTCTCGCGGGCGGAGAGGTCCGCGCGGTGCTCAGCGACCGCTACGCCGCGGCCGATGACGAGATGCTGCTCGACATGGTCTCCACTGCCTCGACCGCACGGGCTACCGCGCCGACGCGCTCGTCCGCGCCGCGGCCGTGGGCCCGCACACCGTCATGCGCATCACCCTGCCTGCAGAGGGCAAGGCCGTGCGCGTTGGAGACGTCATCGAGCACGGCATCGACATCGGCAACTCCGAGCTCGGGCTGCGCAGCGTGCAGCTCACGCCGGTGACCTACCGGCTGATCTGCACCAATGGCATGCGCTCCTGGCGCTCGGAGGCCGGGGTGCGTTGCCGCACATCGCGGATCTCCTTGCGCCTCCACGAGCAGCTCCGGGACGCGATCCCGGTGGCGTTCGCGGAGGCCCGTGGCGACATCGAGCGCTGGCAGCGGGCGGTGGACGTCCTGCTCGACTCTGCGCTCGAGGAGATCGAGTCGCTGCGCGGGTTCGGGCTCACCACCTCGGAGACGCAGTCGGTTGGCCGCACGCTGGCCGCGGAGCGGCACCTGTTGCCAGCGAAGGGGTCCGCGCAGAGCCTGCGGGACGCGCTGAAGACCGAGGTGTCGGCCTTCGACGTCGCGAACGCCATCACGGCCGCGGCGCGCGAGCGCCCGACGGCCGTAT